>NZ_CP199747.1:0-4800000 GCF_055763695.1 Nocardiopsis moroccensis
TTTCGAAACACGGTGGTTCGAGCGGTGCTCGGGGCATGTAAACTTCGGAGAGTCGCTTCAAAAGCCCGGTGGAAGCCAACACGGCGGAAACGCAAAGGCAAACGGAGCACACGGGCTTTACCCCGATCAGGAAAGACACAAACCGCCGATTTGGCGGGGCGCGGAACACCTGATAAAGTAAAGACACAACACAGCGAGAAAGCCGCAACGGCGGCTGGACCGCGACAAAGCCTTCCACGGAAGAGCAACCGGAACACACGTTCCGGAGCTTGTACGGGAAAAGCGATTGTTTCTTGAGAACTCAACAGCGCGTGTTTGATTTTCTTTAAGCCATGTTTGTTTTGGCCCCGACGCACCACGGTGCGTAGGGTTCCTTTGATTAACCAACGCGAGTTGGTTGGTCAGGATTTCTTCTAGGTTTACCCGTCCCAGGCAGACCCTCGGGTCGCCGGGTAGGGTTGCAGGACCTTTATGGAGAGTTTGATCCTGGCTCAGGACGAACGCTGGCGGCGTGCTTAACACATGCAAGTCGAGCGGTAAGGCCCTTCGGGGTACACGAGCGGCGAACGGGTGAGTAACACGTGAGCAACCTGCCCCTGACTCCGGGATAAGCGGTGGAAACGCCGTCTAATACCGGATATGACACACCATCTCCTGGTGGTGTGTGGAAAGTTTTATCGGTCAGGGATGGGCTCGCGGCCTATCAGCTTGTTGGTGGGGTAAAGGCCTACCAAGGCGATTACGGGTAGCCGGCCTGAGAGGGCGACCGGCCACACTGGGACTGAGACACGGCCCAGACTCCTGCGGGAGGCAGCAGTGGGGAATATTGCACAATGGGCGAAAGCCTGATGCAGCGACGCCGCGTGGGGGATGACGGCCTTCGGGTTGTAAACCTCTTTTACCACCAACGCAGGCCCCGGGTTCTCTCGGGGTTGACGGTAGGTGGGGAATAAGGACCGGCTAACTACGTGCCAGCAGCCGCGGTAATACGTAGGGTCCGAGCGTTGTCCGGAATTATTGGGCGTAAAGAGCTCGTAGGCGGCGTGTCGCGTCTGCTGTGAAAGACCGGGGCTTAACCCCGGTTCTGCAGTGGATACGGGCATGCTAGAGGTAGGTAGGGGAGACTGGAATTCCTGGTGTAGCGGTGAAATGCGCAGATATCAGGAGGAACACCGGTGGCGAAGGCGGGTCTCTGGGCCTTACCTGACGCTGAGGAGCGAAAGCATGGGGAGCGAACAGGATTAGATACCCTGGTAGTCCATGCCGTAAACGTTGGGCGCTAGGTGTGGGGACTTTCCACGGTTTCCGCGCCGTAGCTAACGCATTAAGCGCCCCGCCTGGGGAGTACGGCCGCAAGGCTAAAACTCAAAGGAATTGACGGGGGCCCGCACAAGCGGCGGAGCATGTTGCTTAATTCGACGCAACGCGAAGAACCTTACCAAGGTTTGACATCACCCGTGGACCTGTAGAGATACAGGGTCATTTAGTTGGTGGGTGACAGGTGGTGCATGGCTGTCGTCAGCTCGTGTCGTGAGATGTTGGGTTAAGTCCCGCAACGAGCGCAACCCTTGTTCCATGTTGCCAGCACGTAATGGTGGGGACTCATGGGAGACTGCCGGGGTCAACTCGGAGGAAGGTGGGGACGACGTCAAGTCATCATGCCCCTTATGTCTTGGGCTGCAAACATGCTACAATGGCCGGTACAATGGGCGTGCGATACCGTAAGGTGGAGCGAATCCCTTAAAGCCGGTCTCAGTTCGGATTGGGGTCTGCAACTCGACCCCATGAAGGTGGAGTCGCTAGTAATCGCGGATCAGCAACGCCGCGGTGAATACGTTCCCGGGCCTTGTACACACCGCCCGTCACGTCATGAAAGTCGGCAACACCCGAAACTTGTGGCCTAACCCTTCGGGGAGGGAATGAGTGAAGGTGGGGCTGGCGATTGGGACGAAGTCGTAACAAGGTAGCCGTACCGGAAGGTGCGGCTGGATCACCTCCTTTCTAAGGAGTCTTTTGAAGGCCAACTTTTTCCTATCGTTGGTCGGACTCGAAAGTGGACCCGAGCGTGCTGGTCTTGATGGCCGGCAGGTGTTCGGGAGTGGCTGAAGAGAATCGGACTCATACCTCTGGTGACTAGAAGCACCGGGGGGCGCGCTGTTGGGTATCTGAGGAAGCAATCGTGGCCATCGGCCTTCACCATGGGTGGGGGCGGGTGGTCTGGTTGGTTCCCCTGGACCACCCCTGAGAACTCCCAGCTGGTGCTGGTGTTGAGGTATCGGGGTTTGTGGTGGGTGTTTTGACTTGTGAATAGTGTGCGCGAGCATCTTATTATCTGTAGTGGCCAAGTGATAGTGGCACACGGTGGATGCCTTGGCATCAGGCGCCGATGAAGGACGTGGGAGGCCACGATAGGCCGCGGGGAGCTGTCAACCGAGCTTTGATCCGCGGGTGTCCGAATGGGGAAACCTAGCCCGAGTTGTGTCGGGTTGCCGCTACCTGAATGTATAGGGTAGTTGGTGGTGACGCGGGGAAGTGAAACATCTCAGTACCCGTAGGAAGAGTAAACAACAGTGATTCTCCTAGTAGTGGTGAGCGAACGGGGAAGAGGCTAAACCGTATGCGTGTGATAGACGGCAGTCGTTGCGTGTGCGGGGTTGTGGGGTGCATCTTTCCAGGTCTGTCGGCCTGGAGCGCTGATGGTTCTTCTAGCTGAATCCGTTGGGAAGCGGTACCGGAGTGGGTGAGAGTCCCGTAGGTGAAGGAAGAGTCTAGGTGTTGGTGTGTTCCCGAGTAGCGCGGAGCCCGAGAAATTCCGTGTGAATCTGGCAGGACCACCTGCTAAGCCAAAATACGTCCTGATGACCGATAGTGCACTAGTACCGTGAGGGAAAGGTGAAAAGTGCCCCGGTGAGGGGTCGTGAAATAGTACCTGAAACCGTGTGCTGTCAAGCCGTCAGAGCTGGGACTTGTTCCTGGTGATGGCGTGCCTTTTGAAGAATGAGCCTGCGAGTCATGGTGTGTGGCAAGGTTAACCCGGGTGGGGTAGCCGTAGGGAAACCGAGTCTGAATAGGGCGGTTGAGTCGCATGCTGTGGACCCGAAGCGGAGTGATCTACCCATGTCCAGGGTGAAGCGGGGGTAAGACCTCGTGGAGGCCCGAACCCACCAGAGTTGAAAATCTGGGGGATGAGGTGTGGGTAGGGGTGAAAGGCCAATCAAACTCCGTGATAGCTGGTTCTCCCCGAAATGCATTTAGGTGCAGCGTCACGTGTTTCTTGCTGGAGGTAGAGCTACTGTTTGGCTGATGGGCCCGACAAGGTTACTGACGTCAGACAAACTCCGAATGCCGGTGAAGTGAAGCGTGGCAGTGAGACTGCGGGGGATAAGCTTCGTAGTCGAGAGGGAAACAGCCCAGATCATCAGCTAAGGCCCCTAAGCGTGTGCTAAGTGGGAAAGGTTGTGGAGTTGCCCAGACAACCAGGAGGTTGGCTTAGAAGCAGCCATCCTTTAAAGAGTGCGTAATAGCTCACTGGTCAAGTGGTTCTGCGCCGATAATGTAGCGGGGCTTAAGTACACCGCCGAAGCTGTGAAGTTCAGCCCGTTGAGGGCTGGGTTGGTAGGGGAGCGTCGTGCATCCAGTGAAGCTGCCGAGTGATCGTGTGGTGGAGGGTGTGCGAGTGAGAATGCAGGCATGAGTAGCGAAAGCAACGTGAGAAACGTTGCCGCCGATTGACTAAGGGTTCCTGGGGCAGGTTAATCCGCCCAGGGTGAGTCTGGACCTAAGGCGAGGCCGACAGGCGTAGTCGATGGATAACGGGTTGATATTCCCGTACCCGTGCATGAGCGTCCAATACTGAATCAGGTGATGCTAACCACGCCGGATCTTTCAAAATCCTTCGGGAGATTGTTTGTATCTGGTCTGGGACCCGAGCTTGTAGTAGGTAAGTGATGGGGTGACGCAGGAGGGTAGCTCTACCCGGCGGTGGTTGTCCGGGGGTAAGCGTGTAGGCCGAGGGGTAGGTAAATCCGCCTCTCGTTGAGGCTGAGACGTGATGCCGAGCCGTTTTTGGTGAAGTGAGTGATCCCATGCTGTCGAGAAAAGCCTCTAGCGAGTTCGTGTGTGGCCAGTACCCTAAACCGACGCAGGTGGTCAGGTAGAGAATACCGAGGCGTTCGGGTGAACCATGGTTAAGGAACTCGGCAAATTGTCCCCGTAACTTTGGGAGAAGGGGAGCCCTGTCTGGTGACGGTCTTTACGGCCTGAGCTGGGTGGGGTCGCAGATAGCGGGGGGAAGCGACTGTTTATTAAAAACACAGGTCCGTGCGAAGTCGTAAGACGCTGTATACGGACTGACGCCTGCCCGGTGCTGGAACGTTAAGAGGACTGGTTAGTTGGGGTTCGCCCCGGCGAAGCTAGGAATCTAAGCGCCAGTAAACGGCGGTGGTAACTATAACCATCCTAAGGTAGCGAAATTCCTTGTCGGGTAAGTTCCGACCTGCACGAATGGCGTAACGACTTCCCCACTGTCTCAACCATGGGCCCGGTGAAATTGCACTACGAGTAAAGATGCTCGTTTCGCGCAGCAGGACGGAAAGACCCCGGGACCTTCACTATAGCTTGACATTGGTGTTTGGGATGGTTTGTGTAGGATAGGTGGGAGCCGGTGAAGTCGTCACGCTAGTGGCGGTGGAGGCGTTGGTGAAATACCACTCTGACTGTTTCGGGCATCTAACTTTGGACCGTGATCCGGTTCGGGGACAGTGTCTGGTGGGTAGTTTAACTGGGGCGGTTGCCTCCCAAAGAGTAACGGAGGCGCCCAAAGGTTCCCTCAGCCTGGTTGGTAATCAGGTGTTGAGTGTAAGTGCACAAGGGAGCTTGACTGTGAGACGGACGTGTCGAGCAGGAGCGAAAGCTGGGACTAGTGATCCGGCACCGGCGTGTGGAAGCGGTGTCGCTCAACGGCTAAAAGGTACCCCGGGGATAACAGGCTGATCTTCCCCAAGAGTCCATATCGACGGGATGGTTTGGCACCTCGATGTCGGCTCGTCGCATCCTGGGGCTGGAGTTGGTCCCAAGGGTTGGGCTGTTCGCCCATTAAAGCGGCACGCGAGCTGGGTTTAGAACGTCGTGAGACAGTTCGGTCCCTATCCGCTGTGCGCGTTGGAGACTTGAGAAGGGCTGTCCCTAGTACGAGAGGACCGGGACGGACGAACCTCTGGTGTGCCAGTTGTCCTGCCAAGGGCATGGCTGGTTGGCTACGTTCGGGAGAGATAACCGCTGAAAGCATCTAAGCGGGAAGCTTGCTTCGAGATGAGGTCTCCTGCCTCCTGGAGAGGGTAAGGCTCCCTGTAGACGACAGGGTTGATAGGCCGGGTGTGGAAGCCTTGTGAGGGGTGGAGCTGACCGGTACTAATAGGCCGAGGGCTTGTCCGCTGCAGATAATTGGATGTTCGCGCACACTGTATTCACACGAAGCTTGCTCGTGGTCATCGTTCCCTCTTTTTTGGGGTTGAGTGGTGGTTGTGGGTGTTAGGTTTCCGTGGTGGTTGTAGCAGGAGGGTCACACTCGGTCTCATTCCGAACCCGGTCGTTAAGTCTCCTTGCGCTGATGGTACTGCCCTGTGGTGGGGTGGGAGAGTAGGTCGCTGCCACGGTTTTTCTTGAGAAGAAGGGGGAGGGGTTCGCTGGTGCGGGCTTCTCTCTCTTCTTTTTTGTGGTGGTTTGTGAACATGTGAAAAGCGGGGTTGCTGGCAAGGGTGTTCTCCCTTGGTGGGAGAATTTCGGTATGACGAAGACAATCCCTGCCGAGCTGTTGGCCGCTGCCGAGGCAGCGAAGGGCTTCATGCCCACCGACGAGGGCCTGGCGCTTTACGAGACCGCCCTGGAGTATGCCGACCGCGGTCCCGTGGTGGAGATCGGCACCTATTGTGGCAAGTCCACCGTCTTCCTCGGTGCGGCTGCCCGTGTCACCGGGACGAAGATCATCACCGTCGACCACCACCGGGGTTCGGAGGAGCACCAGGAGGGCTGGGAGTACCACGACACCTCCCTCATCGACCCGGTCACCGGCAGGTTCGACACCCTCCCGCACTTCCGGCACACGATCGTCGGGGCGGGGCTGGAGGAAGAGGTCATCGCGATCGCGGGGGCCTCGGTCGACGTCGCTGCGGTCTGGGGCACCGAACTCGGCATGCTCTTCATCGACGGAGGTCACAGCGAGACTGCCGCACAGAACGACTACGAGGGCTGGACCCCGCACATCGCCGTCGGTGGCGCGCTCGTCATCCACGACGTGTTTCCGAACCCGGAGGACGGCGGACGTCCGCCCTACAACATTTACTGCCGGGCCCTCGACTCCGGGAGGTTCAAGGAGGTCCGGGTGGTCGGTTCCATGCGTGTTCTGGAGTGTGTCGCCCGAGACGGCGGAGTTTGATCCGGCAGATGCCGGCCCGTGGGGGCCACCCGCCCTCCGGGCCTGTTCCGGAGTGGTTTTCCGCGGGCCGTAGAGCCGAGTCGCCGGGGCGGGCCGCGGACAAAAGAGTACGGACCGTCATCGAATCAGCACGCAAAAACTCCGGGTGGCTGAAAGTGAGTGATCCAACATCCGGCAAGTTACACGCGCCTGGAGGGTAAGCCTTCGGTAAGAAGAGATTGCGTGGTTACGGATTCGACCTTGACACGGTTACGTGCGGGTATCGTGTCGGTGAGGGTTGAGCGATGGTGACGATTTCCCCGAAATACCGCTTCAGTCCTGACTCGAACTGAACCGATCAGGGGCACTCGCGCGTCAAACATCAGGACGGCACGGTGCCGGACGTGATTTGCCATGGGGGCGGGGAGCTGAGCGAGAGCACACACGGCAGTGGCGGGACGGATGGACAGCGTCCTGACTCGAACACGCCGGAGACGAACGACACCTCTACCGAGGATCTGTCCAGTCAGGCGAGCCCCCAGGGTGATGATCTACCCACCACAGGTGAGGATCAATCAGAGGGGGAGACCCCGGTTTCGGATCCCGAGAGCGACGGGCAGCCCGAACCGGAGTTCATCGCAGGGCCGATAACTTTCAAGACGAGTGGCACCTTCTTCCGTGAGCGCGTGGCACGAACCCTCGCCGAACAGGGCTTCGAGCCTGGTGAGTTGAGCTCCGAGGGCTCCGGGGCCCAGGGCGAGCAGACGGCCGGCGAGACGGAGCACAGCAGTTCTCCGGAGACCGCGGTCGTGGCCGGCGCCCAGGAGGACGCGGAGGACGGGGCACCGCAGGAGGACGCTGACGGGGAGGCGATCTCCGAGACGGTTCCCGGAGACGTTGACCAGCACTCCGACAAGGAGGATGCCGGGGACGGAGGCGAGCCCGAGCCCGAGACGCAGGAGATCCCGATCCAGGACTCCGCCGAACCCGAACGGGAGAGCGTCCCTGACACCGAGGACACCTCCTCGGCGGAGGAGGGTGTTTCAGGGGAGGAGAGCGCTTCTGCGGACGAAGTCCGTACCGAAGCGCTGCCCGAAACCGGTGACGCTGTGGCCGCGGCCGCGACCCTGGCGGGGTCGGTTCCCGAGACCGAGCCCTTCCGAACCGGTGACGACGACACGCCTGCCCGCGGTGCCGTCCCCTCAGCCGGCACGGAGAGCGGTTCCGGGGACGAGGGCGCCGGAACCGAGAGCTCCGGAAACGACGATGCTGGTGATGCGGAGGACGGGGAGCCGGACGAGTCCGTTCGGACCGAGGCCATGCCCGCGCCCGCTCCGGACGCGGTGTCCTTCGCCGGAGCCCCTCCGGAGGAGGACACCGAGGACGGGGAAGACACACCGCGGACCGCGGAGCAGCGTTCCGAGGACGGTGCCGAGAAGGAGACCGCCGCGCTGTGGCCTGAGCCCCGCCGCCTGTCCGACTACGTCACCGAGTCCGAGGACTCCTCTGACAGTGCTGCAGCGGCGACTGTGGCGGGTGCCGCGGGTACGGCAGGTGCAGCCGGTGCGACATCGGCCGCGGCCTCGAGCGGCGCCCCCACGTCTCCCGGACCGGGAGGCGGCTCCGGAGCAGCGGGCGGCCCCCGGCAGGGGGGCCCCGCCGAGCACGGTGCGGGCGCTCCGGGCGGACCGCAGGGGCCGGGCGGCCCCAAGGGTCCACCGAGCGGCCCCGGCGGGCCGAAGGGGCCCGGCGACGGCTCCGGAAAGAAGAAACAGAAGCGCAGGAAGCCGCTGTGGTTCCGCCTCCTGCGGGCCTTCCTCGTGGTCACCGGCCTGATCGTCATCCTGGGCTGCGGTGCCTTCGCGTACTTCTACACCACCGTCGAGGTGCCGGACGCCGCCAAGGCCGACGCGGTCGAGCAGGGGTCGACCTTCTACTTCGCCGACGGTGAGACCGAGTTCGCCTACCGGGGCACCGACCGGGACGTCATCAGTTACGACGAGATGGTCGCCGGCGGCGACCACATCGTCGAGGCCGTCATCTCCGCCGAGGAC
This sequence comes from Nocardiopsis moroccensis, assembly GCF_055763695.1. Classification (NCBI taxonomy): domain Bacteria; kingdom Bacillati; phylum Actinomycetota; class Actinomycetes; order Streptosporangiales; family Nocardiopsidaceae; genus Nocardiopsis; species Nocardiopsis moroccensis. Next base: position 8,467 of record NZ_CP199747.1, read on the forward strand.
CGGGGGTTTTGGACCGAGCCCGGTGTCTCGGTGAAGGGCACCACCCGGGCCGTGTGGTCCACGATCACCGGTGAACAGGTTCAGGGCGGCTCCACCGTCACCCAGCAGATGGTCCGCAACTACTACGAGGGCGTCTCCCGCGAACAGACCGTGTCCCGCAAGATCCAGGAGATCATCATCTCCATCAAGGTGGATCAGAGCGAGGACAAGGAGTGGGTGATGGAGCAGTACCTCAACACCATCTACTTCGGTCGCATGTCCTACGGCGTCCAGGCCGCCGCGCAGGCGTACTACCACAAGGACGTCGACGAACTCACCGCGGAGGAGGCCGCTTTCCTGGCCGCCGCCATCCAGCAGCCGACGCCTTTCGGTCAGGCGGACGTGGAGACCACTCCCGAGATGGAGAGCCGCTGGCAGTACGTGGTCGACGGCATGGTCACGACCGGGGCGATCAGCCAGGACGAGGCCGACGAGATGGAGTTCCCGGCCCCCGAACCCGAGAAGATCACGGGGGACGTCAGTGGCTACCACGGGTACATGCTCCAGGAGGCCATGAGCGAGCTCGACCGGCTCGGCTACACCGAGGACATGGTCAACCGGCAGGGCTACCGAATCGTCACCACGTTCGACAAGGACATGATGGACGCCGCCTACGAGACCGTCGAGGGAATGGTCTCGAAGGAGGAGATGCCCGAGGGGATCAACATCGGGCTGAGCACCGTCGATCCGGCGACCGGCGAGGTCCTGGCCTTCTTCGGCGGACACGACTACAACGACAACCAGTACGACAGCTCCTTCCTCGGCTCCGCACAGGCCGGGTCGGCGTTCAAGCCGTACGTGCTGGCCACCGCCCTGAAGCAGGGCATCGGCCTCAACACCAGGGTGGACGGGCGCGGTCCGCAGAACATCAACGGCTCGCCCATCCAGAACGCGGGCAACGCACCGGGCGGCATCATGACGCTCACCGAGGCGACCCAGGTCTCCAACAACCTCGGATACATCGAACTCGCGCAGCGGGTGGGCTACGAGGAGATCCGCGAGACCGCCTACGACGCGGGCCTGAAGAAGGGCAGTATCAAGGACAACCAGCTCGTCCCGGTCATGCCCCTGGGCGCCAACAGCGTCCGGCCCGTCGACCAGGCCAGCGGGTACGCGACCTTCGCCAACGGCGGCGTCCACATGGAGGCGCACGTCATCAAGGAGATCGTCAACCAGGAAGGCGAGGACGAGCGGCCGGAGGTGGAGAGCAACCAGGCCTTCTCCGACTCCGTCGCGGCGGACCTCACCTACGCCCTGAAGAGCGTGGCCGACAGCGGAACCGGTAGGACCGCGAACCTGTGGGACCCGAACCACCCCACCGCGGGCAAGACGGGGACCGTTCGGGACGAGCAGGGCGGCGGGACCTCCGCGGCCTGGTTCGTGGGCTACACCCCGCAGCTGTCGACGTCCGTCGGCGTGTACAGCGACAACAACCGCAGTTTCACCATCCCCGGGCAGAACATCTCCAGTACCGGTCTGCCCTCGCAGATCTGGAACCGCTACATGCAGGAGGCGGTGAAGGACCTCGAACCGGCTTCCTTCCCCGGCCCCGAATTCGGTGGGAACACGGAGAACTGGGCTCCGGAGGTGACGACCCAGGAACCGCAGGAACCGCAGGAGCCGGTCGACACGACCCAGCCCCAGGAGCCGGTCGACACGACCGAGCCCCAGGAGCCGGTCGACCCGATCGAAACCGAGGATCCGGATGTTCCGGTCACACCGGGTGAGCCCGGAGGCCCGGGTGACACGGAGGAACCGGGGATCCCCGAGCCTCCGCCGAGCCGGGGGGAAGAGGAGGAGTAGCGGTAACTCCCCCCGCGGCGGCGGGGCCGCTGCTCCCCGTGCAGTGAGAGGGCCTCGGTACCGGATCCGGTACCGAGGCCCTCTCACGTGGTCGTCCTGGGGCGGGGGGTGCTCAGACGCCGACCGGCTCCTGCTCCCAGCCGTGCAGGAACACCCGGGAGCCGGGGGTGGTGCGGGTGAGCGCGTCCACGGCCAGGATGACGGCGGCCGAGGTCCAGGTGCTGCGCTCCACCGGCCACCGCACCTGTTCGGCGAACTGGTAACCGGTCCAGTAGACGCCGTCGTCGGCGTCGCGCAGGTGCTGCACGTCGCGCAGGATGCGCACGCCCGCCTCGGTCTCGCCCATTGCGGCCAACGCCATGACCAGCTCGGCGGACTCCGCGGCGGTCACCCACGGCTGGTCGTTCACGCAGCGCACGCCCAGGCCGGGCATGACGAAGGTGTCCCAGCGTTCGGCGATCCGTTCCTTGGCGGCGCCGTCCCGCACCGCGCCGCCGAGGATCGGGTAGAACCAGTCCATCGAGAAACGGGAGCGGTCGGCGAAGAGTCCCTCGTCCTCGTTGATGAGTACGCCGAGCCGTTCCGCGGCGGCCGACCACTCCGGCCGGTCCCGGCCCAGACGGGCCCCCAGGGCCGCACCGCAGCGCAGTGCGTGGTGCACGCTCGCGCACACGGTGAGCAGGGCGTGGTCGCCCGGAGTGCCGTCCTCGGAGCGGGCCCACAGGATCTCCCCCCGGCTGCCGCGTAGAGCCAGGACGAATTCCAGCCCACTCTCCACCGTCGGCCACATCCGTTCGGCGAACGCGGTGTCGCCGGTGGTGAGCAGGTGGTGGAAGAGGCCCACCGCCGGGTAGGCGGCGTGGTTGGCTTCGCGCAGCTCCGTCGCGGCCCGGCCCTGACGGAACTTGGCGGGCCAGCCGCCGTCGGGATGGCGGCTGCCCTCCAGCCACAGGTAGGCGCGGCGGGCCGCCTCGGCGTGCTCGGGGACGAGCAGGCCGGTGACGGTCAGGGCCATGGCGCACTCCACGTGGTCCCACACGTCTGTGTGACCGCCGGGGAACCACGGGATCGCGCCCCCGGGCTCCTGGGAGCGGGCCAGGTAATGCGCGGACAGGTAGAGCTGCTCGGAGCTGAGGACACCGGGTAGGCGCAGGGCCGCCGGGTCGGAGGGCGCCGGCGCGGCCGCCATCAGGAGGCCGCGCCGGCACGCGGCTTGCGCACGTACACGATGACGCTCTTGCCGATGACCGGGTTGAGGAGTCTTTCGGCCACGCGGGTCACCTTCGGGGCCTGGAGCATGTCCCAGACCAGGAGCTCGTGGTAGGCCTTGGCCAGCGGGTGGTCGTTGTTGTCGGTGCCCACCGCGCACTTGATCCACCAGTACGGCGCGTGCAGGGCGTGCGCGTGGTGGTGCGGGCCGATCTCGAAACCGGTGGCCTTGAGCTTGGCCTCCAGTTCGGCGCGCGTGTAGATGCGGATGTGGCCGCCCTCGTTGGTGTGGTACTCCTCCGAGAGGGCCCAGCAGAGGCGCTCGGGCAGGAAGCTCGGCACGGTGACGGCCGCGATCCCCCCGGGTTTGAGGACCCGGTGGAGCTCCTTCATGGCGGCGGTGTCGTGCGGCAGGTGCTCGAAGATCTCCGCGGCGACGACGCGGTCGAAGCTGTCGTCGTCGAAGGGCATGTCGAGGGCGTCGCCCTTGACGGTCTCGGCCCTGGCGGACTCGGGGGCCTCGCCCTCCTGGGCCATGGCCGCGAACATGGTCTCGACCTCGGCGAGGTCGCTCACGTTCTGGTCGAAGGCGACCACGTCGGCGCCGCGGCGGTAGATCTCGAAGGCGTGGCGGCCACCGCCGCAGCCGAGGTCGAGAACGCGGTCGCCCGGGCCGACGGGGAACAGGTTGAAGTCGACGGTGATCAGTGGAGGCTCCCTAGGGACGGTGCTGCGGGTCGTGGTGTGCGCGGCCTGCCGGGTCAGGCGCCGTTCGCGCGGGCCCGCACGGGCGCGGGTCGGTTCCCGTCGTCGGTACCGGCACCGGTTCCCGCGACGGAGTCGATGGTGGAGGCGTAGCGCTGGGCGGTCAGCTCGGCCACGGCCCGCCAGGTGAAGCGCTCCTGGACACGGCGCCAGGCGGCGGCGCCCATCCGCTCGCGTTCGGTGTCGTCGTCGAACAGGGAGGCGAGCTCGGCGGCCAGCAGTTCGGAGTCGCCCGGGGGGATGAGGCGTCCGGCCTCGCCGTCGGTGCCGACGACCTCGGGCAGGGCGCCCGCGTGGCTGGCGATCAGTGGGGTGCCGCAGGCCATGGCCTCCACGGCGGGGAGGGAGAAGCCCTCGTAGAAGGACGGGACGACCGCGACCTGGGCGCTGGAGATGAGTTCGCCCAGTTCCTGATCACCGATGCCGCTGACGAACTCGACCTTCTCGCGCAGGTTCAGTTCGTCGACGAGCTGGTCCGTGGGGCCGCCCGGTTTCGGTTTGCTGACGATGGTCAGGGTGATGTCGCGTTCGGTGGCGAGTTTGGCTGCCGCGCGCAGGAGGATGCTGACGCCCTTGAGCGGGCTGTCGGCGCTGGCGGTGCACACGATGTGGCCGGGAACGCGCTCCACCTCGGAACGGGGGTGGAAGTAGCGGGTGTCCACGCCCAGTGGGGTGACCTCCATGGTGGCGGGGTCGACGCCGAACTCGCGGACGATGTCGTCCGCGGAGGACTGGGAGGGGACCAGGATCGGGTCGAGTCTGCGGGCCACCCTGGCCTGCATCCTCACGAAGCCGTACCAGCGGCGCTTGGAGAGTTTCTGGAGGCCACGGGCCTCCTCGAGCTCGATTCGGCGGTCCACGCTGATCGGGTGGTGGATGGTGGTGACCAGGGGGATCCCGGCGGACCTGATACCGAGCAGGCCCCAGCCGAGGGTCTGGTTGTCGTGGACGACGTCGAACTCGCCCAGGCGGTTGCGCAGCTCGCGGTTGGCGCGCAGGGAGAAGGTGAGGGGTTCGGGGAAACCGGCGGTCCACATGGTGGCGACCTCCAGCACGTCGATCCAGTCGCGCCACTCGCGCAGGGGCGGGGTGGTGAAGGGGTCGGCGTCGTTGTAGAGGTCGAGGGAGGGGATCTTCTCCAGGGTGACGCCCTCGTCGAGGGCCGGGTAGGGCTGTCCTGAGAAGACGGTGACCTGGTGGCCGAGCGCGGCGAGTTCCCGTGACAGGTGGCGGACGTAGACTCCCTGGCCGCCGACGTGCTGTTTGCTCCGGTACGACAGGAGGGCGACGCGCAGGGGGCGGTCGCCTGAGGGCCGTGGTGTCGGTCCCGTGCTTGTGCCCGACTGGGTCAAGAGTCCACCTCTTCGTTGGGTCGCGTGCCCGGTCGCCGCCGTGTGCCGCCGGGTTTCCGGCGCCGGTGGCGCAGGCCGTCCGGAGGCGGGTCGATTCGCCGGTGGGACGGTGTGGCGCCCCCATATGTTACTCGCGAGTTCATTCGGGGTCGGCGCCGGGATCAGGTACTGGGGATCCTATTCGGGGCCGTGCGCCCGGGTGACGCTGGCCCATCGGGGGAGCTCGGCCGAACCTTTTCGGCGGACCAGTCCGCGCTCTTCCAGCAGGCGCAGATGCGCCGCGGTCTCGGAGGCGGCCATGTGCCGGGCCATGATCCGCATCTGGGCCCAGGGGCGGCGCCACTCCAGGCTCGACGTGAGTTCCCACAGGGTCGTGGCTCCCCGGGTGAGCAGCCGGGCCATGGACTCCAGGCGCTCCTCGTGGTGGTCGACGATCTCCTCGGTGCGCGCCGGGAGGTCGGTGAAGCGCCTCTCGTGTGAGGGAAGGCACAGGAGGCGGTCGGCTCCGGGCATGCGCCCGATCCGGGCCTGGGCGGCCAGGAAGTCGCCCAGGGGGTCGCCGTCGGCGGAGTCGAGGGGGAACTGGCCCACGTGCGGGGTGATGCGCGGAAGGACGTGGTCGCCGGTGAAGAGGAGGTCGCGCTCGGCCAGGTGGAGGCACAGGTGGCCCGGGGTGTGGCCGGGGGTCCACACGGCGCGCAGGTCCAGTCCGGGGACGTCGGCGCGCTCTCCGTCGCCGAGTGCGAGGTCCGGAAGCGCTGGTGAGGGGAAGACGGCGGGGGAGGAGCGGAAGGTTTCGACGTCCTCCTCGGGGAATCCCGCGCGGACCATCTGTTCGATGACGGACGCACTCCGTTCGTCGTCGGTGCGCTCACCGAGGCGCCGCAGGACCTCGGCGTCGGAGGGGTGCATGGCGACCCAGGCGTCGGACGCCTCGCGCAGGCGGCCGGTGAGTCCGGCGTGGTCGGCGTGGAAGTGGGTCAGGACGGCGCCCTGCACCTCGTCGATACCGTGTCCGGTCTGTTTGAGCCCGCTGACCAGGGCCTCCCACGAGTCGTCGTGGTGCCAGCCGGTGTCGACGAGGACGGGTCCGCCCGGGGCGGAGATCGCGTAGACGTAGGTGAACCCGATCGGGTTGCCGGGGACCGGGACGGGGATGCTCCACAGCCCTTCACCTAGGTCCTCTACTGGGGGAACGTCACGCATCCTGGGCCGACCTCTCCGCTGAAAACCGAATCTGGTTCGATTCTAGGGAAGCGGTGTCCGAGACCTTCGGGCGGCGGGTGCCCTGAGCGGTGCGGTGCTGCCCGGGGCATATCGGCCAGACAAAATAGAACATATTCTACAAAGGTCTGACGGGCGCCCTGAAAGCTTGGGCCAAGATCTCGTATTGCCTCTGCCACATCGGGTGATGAGGCAAGGATCATGGGTTCGAAGCGCTGCGACAGAGGGAATTCTTTGGATAACGTGTTCTCGTGGGGCCGGTCTGTCATGGGTGGCGTACCGGTCCGGTAGAGCTGGCACCCGGCCCGTGGCACACCGGCGGCATGCGGACCGAAGACGAACGGGAGATCCAGTGGCGGTGCAGGCACCGATCGGAACGATGACGCGGAGTCAGACCCAGCGTCGTCGGCGCATCGTCCAGACAGCGGCCGCCCTGGCCGTGCGCGGCGGCGTGGAGGCCATGCAGATGCGTTCGGTCGCCGAACGCGCCGGTGTCGCCCTCGGTACGCTCTACCGCTACTTCCCCTCCAAGATGGACCTGGTCGTCGCCGTGGTCACCGAGGAGCTCGATCTCCTCGAGGGCGGTATCGTCCGCCGTCCGCCCACCGCGGCCAGCGCCTCGGGCCGGGCCGTCGACGTCCTGTTGCGCGCCACCCGAGGCCTCATGCGCGAGCCCGAACTCGCCGACGCCCTGGTGCGCTCCCTGATCATGGCCGAGGTCAAGATCGAACTCGACGTACGCATCAGCGACCTGGTGTGGCGGGTGGCCACCGGCAACCTCGAGGGGGCTGGCGCCACCGACGAGGAGGCCGCCGAGGCCGGTACCGGCGTGGACCGCGAGAGCACCGGTTACGTCCTGGTCGGTTCGCTCACCAGCGTGTGGATCTTCGAGCTGGTGGAGATCCTCAAGGGCCGCCGCGACATCGACGGCGCCGAACGCCGTCTGCAGGTCGCGGCCGAGCGCCTGCTCGCCTCCTTCTGACCGCGGCCGCGGTGGTCGGCGGTCCTTCGCCGACCGTCAGCCGCGACTTTGACCCCTACTGGCTCCGGCCGCTGCCGAACAGCAGGCCGAGCAGGCCGTCGAGAAGGCCGTCCGACCCGCTGCCGGAGTCCCCGTCCCCGGGCTCGTCTCCGCCGGCCTCTCCGTCCCCGGATTCCTGACCACCGTCTCCGGGCGGCTCGCCCCCCGGGGCCGTGGGCGGGACCGGCACGCCCGTCAGCTCCTCCTCGGGGCTCTCCTGCGCACCGTCTCCGCCTCCGTCGCGCTCCTCGCCCGGTGACTCCTGCGGCGGTCCGGGCTCCTCTGTCTCCGAAGCACCCCGTTCCGGGTCCTCGGGAGCCTCCGGAACCGATGCGCCCGGGGCCGAGGCCGTGCTCCGCTCCGTTCCCGGCTTGCCGTCGGAGGCCGTCGACGACGCCTCCACCCGTCCCGTGCCCGACCGGGCGCCCTGGGCCGCGGGGCCGGTGTCGATCACGGCGGAGGGCCCGTCCACGGAGCTGGCCCACCACCACAGTCCGACCGCCACCACGACCGTGGCCAGACCGGAGATCGCCGGCAGCGGCCAGCGCCGGTGCCCGGGCGTCCTCACCTCGTTGAGGGGGTCGTGGTCCGGGGCCGGCAGCGGGGAGCGCGCGTCGTCGCGGACGGGGTGGTCGCCGGTGGTCACCCGATCGCCGGGCAGGGCCCGGGGGAGCGGGATCTCGACCGTGCCGCCGCCGGAGTCCTCGGACTCCTCGACCACGGCGGTGCCGGACGGGTGCGAGCGGTGGACCGGGTAGCCGTCGGCGGTGAGCGGACGCATGGCGGCGGCGATCCGGGCGCGCTCCTGGGCGGCCTCGGGCGCGGTGCACGTGTGCACGACCCGCGAGCGCAGGCCGGGCGGAGCGCCGGGAGGGCGCAGCAGGGACAGGGCGGAGGAGACCTGCTGTACCTGGGTACGCCAGAGCGCGCCGGGGGACTCCTCCTCGGGGGCGGTCGCGGAGAGGTCGTCGAGGCCCTCCGCGGCCCTGCGGATCGCGGAGCGGGAGAGCTCGCCACAGATCCGCGGCTCCAGGCCCAGGACTCGGGACACCGCCGAGGTGGAGAGCGCGTGGCGCAGGTTGAGCTCGACCAGTTCCCGGTGGCTGGCGGGCAGCCGGGAGAACATCCGGGCGACCGGGACCTCCGCGGGCACGGTCGCCAGACGTGTGTAGGGGCAGGTGTGCGCGAAGCCGCGGAGCTGGCAGGCGACCCGGACGAGGGCGTACAGCCAGGGCCCCCGGTCGGCGGGGTCGGTGAGCTCGGCCTCGAGCCCGATTCCGGCGACCAGGGCCTCGTGTACGGCGTCGGTGACCGGGTCCTCGTCCGTGCGGTCCCCGCCGCCGTGGCGTTCGGGGTCGCCCAGGAGGGACCACGCGTACCGGTACAGCTGCTGCGCGAAGGTGTCGTGGAGTTCCTCGACGGCTTCGGTCGCCGTTACGTCTGTTTCGTTACCTCTGGTCACGATTCTCCCCCCGTTCTGTGGTGACGCTAGCGAGGGGAGCGCTCTGGTGTGGGTGAATCGTTCAGCTGTAGCTTGAAGGTGAGACTTCTGTTACCGTCTCCGCGCCTTCGGGGCCGGCCGGGGCGCGCCTCCGGTCGGCCCCGAAGGGACTACTCGCCGCCCCGGGAGGGCTGGCCGATCGCGACCATCCGCTCCACGGAGCGGCGGGCGCGCTCGGCGGTCGAGGCGTCGACCGTGATCTCACTCGTGCCGTGACGGAGCGAGTTCAGCAGCTTGTCGGCGTCGATCATCTTCATGTAGTGGCACTCGGCACGCGAGTTGACCGCCTCGAACTCCGTGGTCGAGTTGGCGTTGCGCAGCTGGTGCAGCATGCCGGTCTCGGTGGCGATGAGCACCTTCTTGGCACTGGTGTTCTCGGCGGCGGTCAGCATCCCGCCGGTGGAGAGGACCTTGACCCGGTCCTCGGGGACCGCGCCGCTGCCGACGAGGTAGAGGGCGGAGGTGGCACAGCCGCACTCGGGGTGGACGTACACCTCGGCGTCGGGCTCGGAGGCCACGCGTTCGCGCAGGGTGTGGCCGTCGATCCCGGCGTGCACGTGGCACTCGCCCATCCAGATGTGGATGTTCTCGCGACCGGTGACCCGCTTGACGTGGGCGCCCAGGAACTGGTCCGGGAGGAACAGGATCTCCTTGTCCTCCGGGATGGAGCGGATGACGTCCGCGGCGTTGGAGGAGGTGCAGCAGATGTCGGTCTCCGCCTTGACCGCCGCGGTGGTGTTGACGTAGGCGACGACGACCGCGCCGGGGTGCTCGGCCTTCCAGGCGCGCACGTCCTCGGCGGTGATGGTGTCGGCCAGCGAGCAGCCCGCGTTGGGGTCGGGCAGCAGGATGGTCTTCTCCGGCGCAAGGATCTTGGCGGTCTCGGCCATGAAGTGCACACCGCAGAAGACGATGGTGCCGGCGTCGACGCTCGCGGCCAGGCGGGACAGGGCCAGGGAGTCGCCGGTGTGGTGGGCGACGTCCTGGATTTCCGGGCGCTGGTAGTTGTGCGCGAGGATGACAGCGTCGCGCTCCTCTGCCAGGCGGTGGACCTCAGCGGCCCATTCCTGCCTGGTCATGGTGTCCGCCGTCGCGGTGACCGATGCCATGTCCTACTACTTCCTTGAGGCTGTGGGCACGTCGTACGGATGCCGTGCCGTGGGAGGTCGGTGCGGGGAATCAAGTTTTTGTCTATCAGGCACAAACCTACTGAAGCTTAACATGGCGTGGGACGGAAGGGACAGGGTGGATATACCGGAAGCAAACGGACGGGCTGTGGCGGCCGGAGCGGGATCGCCCGCCGGGGTCGGCGGGGGAGGGGGAGCGGTGCTCTCGGCGCACGAGGTGCTCGCCGTCGTCCTGCAGATCCGCGAGGGCGAACTGTCCGTGCTGCTGTGGCGGCGGGCCCTCCCGCCCTGTGAGGGGGAGTGGGCCCTGCCCGGAGGGCGCCTCGGTGCCGACGAGAGCCTCGGCGCCTCGATCCGCCGACAGCTCGCCCAGAAGGTCGACGTCCGCGACCTGAGCCACATGGAACAGTTGGAGACCCGTAGCGACCCCGGACGCCACCCCCAGCGCCGCACCCTGGCCACCGCCTACCTGGGCCTGGTGCCCGCGCACATCGACCCGGTGGTCCCCGCCGACACCGGGTGGCACCCCGCCGCCGACCTGCCGCCGATGGCCTTCGACCACGCCGCCATCGTCCGCTCCGGCCGACGGCGCCTGCGCTCCAAACTCAGCTACACCAACGTCGGCTTCGCCCTGGCGCCACCGGAGTTCACCATGTCCGAACTGTCGGCCCACTACCGGGCCGCCCTCGGACACGACGTGGCGGCCACCAACCTGCGCCGGGTCCTGCTGCGGCGCGGACAGATCGAGGAGACCGGCCGTTCGGTGCCCTCCGGCCGTTCGGGCGGGCGACCCGCGGCATTGTTCCGCTTCCGCGCGCGGGAACTGGAGGTCACCGACGCCTTCGCGGTGCTGCGGCCGCCCGGGTGACGGGTCCGTGGTCGCACACTCCGTGGTCGCACACGCTGTGTACACTCCCTAACCGTGGCAATTCGTACTGTGGTGTTCGACGTCGGCGAGACACTCATCGACGAGACGCGTATCTTCGCGCGCTGGGCGGACCGTTTCGGGATCCCGCACATGGCGTTCTTCGGCACCATCGGCGGCGTGATCGCCTCCGGAGGCACCCTCACCGAGGGCTTCCGGCTGCTCGTTCCCGGTTTCGACCTGGAGAACGAGAGCGCCCGCTGGCGCGCGGAGGACCCCCACGGGGAGCGCGAGCACTTCGGTGAGCGCGACCTCTATCCCGACGTGCGCCCCGCCTTCGAGAGGATGCGCTCCGCCGGACTGTCCCTGGTCATCGCGGGGAACCAGCCCTCCGAGGCCGGGCCGGCCCTGGCCGCCATGGAGCTGGGCGTCGACGGCATCGGGATCTCCGACGACTGGGGCGTGCAGAAACCCCACCCGGACTTCTTCGACCGGGTCGTGGAACTGGCCGCCCGGAGCCGCCCCGGAATCACCGCCGAGCAGATCCTCTACGTCGGCGACCGCACCGACAACGACGTCCTCCCCGCCCGCAAAGCCGGGATGGGTGCCGTCCTGCTGCGCCGGGGCATCTACGGGTACCGCCACTCCGCGGCCCCCGACGCCGAGGCGGCCGACGCGGTGGTGGACGACCTGCACCAGCTGGCCGACTGGATCTCCGACCGGAACTAGGGCCCCGGGTTCGGCACCGGACCCACGACCGGACCCGGCGCCCGCCCGTGGCCGGGGTCATACTCCCGTTCGATTCGTTCGGCGTGTCGTCCCGCCCGGACCGCGCACGCCCCGGATACCCTCCCCAGCACAACCAGGAGCAGGACCGGACCGCGGTCCGCCACACGGCGCGGTACCTCCTCCCGTGCACCCCGGCGCGGGAGGGGACGCGAGCCCGTGCACGTCCCCCGGCAACACCACCCGGCCCCCGAACGGAGACGACCCCGCGATGATCACATTCGAGGGCGCCGCCAAGGTCTACCCCGACGGCACCGTCGCCGTCGCCGGCCTGGACCTCACCGTCGAGACCGCGAAGACCACGGTCTTCGTCGGGCCCTCCGGTAGCGGCAAGACCACCTCGCTGCGGATGATCAACCGCATGGTCGAGCCGACCGGCGGCACCGTACGCATCGACGGCGCCGACATCCGTGAGCAGGACCCCGCCCAGCTCCGCCGCTCCATCGGTTACGTCATCCAGCAGGCGGGGCTCTTCCCGCACCGCACCGTCCTGGACAACATCGCCACGGTGCCCCTGCTGCTGGGGTGGCGGCGCGGCAGGGCGCGCGCACGGGCGGCCGAACTCATGGAACTGGTCGGGCTCGAACCCGCCCAGGCCAAGCGCTACCCGCACCAGCTCTCCGGCGGACAGCAGCAGCGGGTCGGCGTCGCCCGCGCCCTGGCCGCGGACCCGCCGATCCTGCTGATGGACGAACCCTTCAGCGCCGTCGACCCGATCGTGCGCACCAGCCTCCAGGACGAGCTGATCCGGCTCCAGCGGGAACTGAACAAGACCATCGTGTTCGTCACCCACGACATCGACGAGGCGGTCCGCCTGGGCGACCGGATCGCGGTCTTCCGCCCCGGCGGGGAGCTGGCGCAGTACGACACCCCCGAACGCCTGCTCGCCGAGCCGGTGGACGGGTTCGTCGAGTCCTTCATCGGCTACGACCGCGGGGTGCGCAGGCTCTCGTTCTTCCCCGCCAGCGCCCTCTCCCTGCGCGAGGACGTGGTCTTCGACGACGAGGACCGGGTCGAGCGCGCCCTGACCACCGTCGGCGATGGCGGCGAGCCGTGGGCACTGGTGGTGGACGGGGACCGGCTGCCCATGGGGTGGGTCAGCGCCGCGCAGCTGCTCCGCGAACCCACCGGTGTGCCGTTGGGCACGCTGGAACTCGCACCCTACGGCCACACCTTCGACGTGGGGACCGACTCCCTGCGCGCCGCCCTCGACGCGGCGGTGCTCTCCCCCGCGGGCCGGGCGGTCGGCGTGGACGACGAGGGCAGGGTTGTCGGGGTGGTCTCCCAGGAGGACCTGGGCGCCGCCCTCTGGTCGGTGGCCGAGTGATCGCCGCGGAGGGCGGTAACTGGGTCCTCGGGGCCTGGGAGTGGGTCGTCCGCGTCACCGAATGGGGCACGGCCAACTGGAGTTACCCGGGCGAACCCGACCGCGGCATCCGCCCCCTGGTGCTCGAACACATGCGCCTGTCCTACCTGTCCATCCTCATCGGACTGGTCATCGCGCTACCGCTGGGCCTGGCGTGCGCCCGGTGGCGCCCGCTCTACCCGCCGGTGCTCACCGGCGTGAACGTGCTCTACTCCATCCCCTCGATCGCGCTGTTCTTCCTCATCCTGCCCTACACCGGGTTCAGTGACTGGACCGCGATCGTGCCGCTGTCCCTGTACACCCTGGTGATCCTGCTGCCCAACGTGGTCGACGGGCTGCGCCAGGTCCCCGACCACGTACGCCAGGCGGCGGTCGCGATGGGGTTCAGCCCGCTCCGGCGCCTGGTGACCGTCGAGACGCCCGTCGCGGTCCCGGTCATCATCGCCGGGCTGCGCGTGGCCTCGGTGGCCACTATCAGCATGGTCAGCGTCGCCTCCCTGGTGGGCCTGGGCGGGCTCGGCCAACTCATCCTCAGCGAGGGCTTCCGCCGCCAGTTCGACGCGCCCATCGTCGTCGGCATCGTGCTGGTCGTCCTGCTGGCGTTCGTCACCGACGCCCTGCTCGTGCTCGCCCAGTACCTGCTCACACCCTGGGCGCGGGGGGACGGGAAACGCGGACGGCCGCGCCGCGGACGGACCGTCGCCACGGGCACACCCACGGCCGCCGTGCCCCCGGCCCCGGCCTCGGAACAGCGAACGGCGGGGGAGAGGTAGCCATGGACATCCTGAACGAACTCGTGGCGTGGTTCGGCGACCCCGCACAGTGGAGCGGCCCCTCGGGCATCCCCGCCCGCCTGGGCGAACACGTCCACTACTCGCTGCTGGGGCTGTTGATCTCGACGGTCGTCGCGGTGCCGATCGGCCTGTTCACCGGGCACACCGGGGCGGGCGGCTTCCTCACCGCGAGCCTGGCCAACTTCGCCCGCGCCCTGCCCACCATCGGTGTGCTGTTCCTCATCGTGCTGGCCGCCGGGATCGGCCTGGTCCCCGTCGTCGCCGCCCTGGTGGCGCTGGCCGTACCGCCGATCCTCGTCAACACCCACGAGGGCGTCCGGGGCGTCGAGCCCCGGCTCCGGGACGCCGCGCTGGGCATGGGCATGCGCGGTCGCGAGGTCCTGTTCGGACTGGAGCTGCCGGTGGCGACACCGCTCATCCTCATCGGGATGCGCACCGCCGCCGTCCAGGTGGTGGCCACGGCCACCATCGCCGCCTATGTGGGGGTGGGCGGACTGGGTCGCTATATCGTCGACGGCCAGGCCCGCCAGGACCTGACGATGATGCTGGGCGGCTCCGTGCTCGTGGTGGCGCTCGCCGTGGCCACCACACTCCTGTTCGCCGGGTTGCGACGGCTCCTCGTCGCTCCCGGCCTGCGTGCCGAGGCCGCGGCGGTGCGCTGACCGGGGCGGTCGGTGCCGCCCGCAGAGGAAGTTTTCCAGAGAGAAGGTTGTGGACATGCACAAGAAGCTCGCCCTCATCGGGCTTCCACTGGTGGTTCTCCTGAGCGCGTGCGGTGGCAGCGACCCCTTCGAGGAGGACGGCGGCGACGGCGGCGGTGGGTCGGGCACGGTCGTCATCGGTTCGGCCGACTTCCCCGAGAGCTCCCTGCTCGCCGAACTCTACGGCCGGGCCATGGCGGCCGAGGGCGTCGACGTCGAGTACCAGCTCAACATCGGCAGCCGCGAGGTGTACTACTCGCAGATCGAGTCGGGCAACCTCTCCGTGTTCCCCGAGTACAACGGGGCGACCCTGGTCTACCTCGACGACGAGGCGCCCACCGCCGACTCCGAGGAGACCAACGCACTGGTCGAGGAGGCCCTGCCCGCGGGGCTGGAGATCCTGGACTCCTCCAGCGCTGAGAACAAGGACTCCGTCACCGTCACCAGGGAGGTCGCGGACGAGTACGACCTGACCACCATCGCCGACCTGGCCGACGTCGCCGACGAGCTCGTCCTGGGCGGCCCGCCCGAGTTCGAGACCCGCCACCAGGGCGTCGAGGGCCTGGAATCGGTCTACGGTGTCGAGTTCGCGGAGTTTCGCTCGCTGGAGGTCGCGCTGCTGACCCAGGCGCTGCTGGACGACGACATCCAGGCCGCCAACCTGTTCACGACCGACCCGCAGATCGCGGTGGAGGACTTCGTGGTCCTGGAGGACCCGGAGAACCTCTTCGGCGCGCAGAACGTCACCCCGCTCATCAACAGCGACCAGGTCGACGACACCGCGCGCGCCGCCCTCGACGCCGTCTCCGCGGCCCTCACCACGGAGGAGCTCACCCGGCTCAACGAGCGCGTCGTGATCCGGAACGAGAACGCCGCCGACGTCGCCCAGGAGTGGCTGGAGGAGCAGGGCCTGGCCTAGCGTTCCTGCTCCCGGGCCCTGTTTCGGACCGTGCGAGGACACCCCGGAACGGCCGCCGGGTCCGCGGAGGAGCCGGCCGCGGGGCGGGGCACCGAGCCCCGCCCCGCGGCCGCTCAGCCGAGCCCGTGGTAGCGCCCGCCCCAGCGCACCATCGCGCGGCCGGGCCGGTCGGCCCCCACCTCGGGCAGCCCCACCACGTCCGCGAAGAACACCGTGTGGTCACCGACCTCCACCTTCTGGCGCACCGAGCACTCCAGCGCGGCCAGCGCACCGTCGAGGACGATCGCTCCGGTGCGCTCCCCCCGGTGGTGCGGCTGGCCGGAGACCAGGAGCCGCGCGCTCGGCCGCCCCTCGGCGGAGAAGCGTCCCGCCAGGGCGCGCTGGTCGTCGGCGAGCACGCTCACCGCGAAGGCGCCCACCCACTCGACGACCTCGGCTACGTAGCCCTGGCTGTCCGCGCTCAACATCACGACCGGAGGATTCGCGGACACCGAGACGAAGGCGCTCACCGTCGCCCCGATGTCGTCGCGGCCGTCCGCGATGGTCACCACGCTCACCCCGGTCGGCAACAGCGACATGGCCTCCAGGTAGGCGCCGCTCGCGACACTCAACGGATCTCCCACGTCCCCGGGATGCTCAGCGGACCGGCGGCGGGCAGTCCCAGCCGGGCGGCCAGGTGTTCCAACGGTCCCCAGGCGCTCAGGACGGTCTGCGGCTCGGCGGAGGCCAGGTCCTCGCTGGACTCGTGCTGGCGGAGCCGGTCCAGCGGGTTCGGGCGCGGGAACACCCGCACCGGCAGCGCCCCGGCGCCCACCTTCTCCCGGGCCAGCCGAACGGCCGTCTCGACCCCGCCCAGTTCGTCGACCAGACCGCGCTCCCGGGCGTCCGCCCCGGTCCAGACCCGCCCCCTGGCGACCTCGTGGATCTCGTCCCAGGTCCGTCCCCGGGCCGCGGCCACCTTGCCCACGAAGTCGTCGTAGATGGTGTCCAGGAGCTTGTCGAGCCGCTCCCACTCGGACTCGCTGAAGCCCTCGTCGGTGTCGAACATGCCCGCGTGCGCGCCCTGGCTCACCGAGTCCGAGGTGATCCCGTACCGCTCCTTGAGCGCGCCCAGGACCGGCTTGCCGGTGAGCACGCCGATGGAGCCGGTGATGGTGCCGGGCTGGGCCACGATCGCGTCCGAACCCAGGGCGACGTAGTAGCCGCCCGACGCGGCCAGGCCGCCCATCGTCGTGATGACCGGCTTGCCCGCCTCGCGGGTCAGCTGGCTCTCGCGTCGGATCAGGTCCGAGGCGATGGCCGAGCCGCCGCCGCTGTCCACCCGGAACACCACGGCCCTGACCCGGGGGTCCTTCCGGGCCGCGCGGAACGCGGCGCAGACGGTGTCCGAACCCATCACGGTGCCGCCGCCCAGCGGGGACCGGCGGCTCTTGCCCAGGTTGATGCCGCCGCTGGCGGAGACCAGGGCGATGTGGTCGCCACCGCCCGCCAGCCTCGGTCCGGACTGCTGGGTGTGCTTGCGGTGGTAGCGGGTGACGAACCGGAGCGCGGGCTCGGGGGAGCCCTCCTCCTTGCCGCGCACCTCCCGGTCCAGTTCGGCGTAGACCTCGTCCCGGTAGGCGAGCCGGTCGACCAGCCCGGCCTCCAGGGCCTCCTCGGCCAGGGTCGGGGCGGTGTCGACGAGTTCGCGGACCCGCTCCCGGGGGAGCCCGCGGGTCTCGGCGACCGCCTCGACGATCTGGTCGTTCAGGGACTCCACGATCCGGCCCATGGCCTCGCGGTGGGGGTCGGTGTAGCCGGTCTGGGTGTACGGGTTGATCGCGTTCTTGTACTCGTGGCGGGCCCCGCCCTCGAACTTCACGTCGAGCTTGTCCAGGGCGCCCTTGAAGAAGGTGGAGCGCGACCTGAGGCCGCTCAGCCCCACCAGCCCGGTGGGGGACAGGACCACGCGGGAGAAGGCGGTGGCCAGGTAGTAGGGCAGGTTCCCGTCCCCGGCCTCGCCGAAGGTGTCCGCCCAGGCCACCGCGGGCTTGCCGGCGGCCCGGAAGTCCGCGACCGTGTCACGCAGCTCCTGCACCTGGGCCAGGCTCAGGGAGCGGGAGTCCACCCGCACGACGAGGGCGCCCACCCCCGGGTCGCGGGCCCCTCTGCGGATGCCTTCCAGCACGTCGAGGTAGTGCTGCTTGCGTCGGTTCATGAGCTGGCTGAGGGGGTCGCCCTGCGACTCGTCGGCGACCCCCTCCGTCAGGTCCAGCTCCAGTACCAACGGTCCGCGGGAGCGGGGGCCGAAACGGTTGAGGGACAAGGGCTCAGTGATCTTCGCGAGGTCCACCATGGACCCAGGGTAGTGCGGCTCCTTCCCCGGTGCGGCGGGTGCGCCGGGGACGCTATGGTCTGTGCTCCGACCTGTCATACGCGTGGTCGGGCATCGTAGAGAAGGGCGGGACGTTCGATGGCGGGCACGACGGACGAGGTGCGGCACCGTGCGGGGGGCGGCCGAGTCGCCGCGGTCGCGGCGGCGGCCCTGTTGGCGCTGAGCGCCTGCTCCGCCGAATCGGCCGGGGAGATCGAGTTGGAACGCGGCGAGAGCGGGATGATGCCCTCGATCGACCCTCCCGGTCCGGAGGGCTTCGACAGCGCTGAGGTCGCCGGGGTGAAGGTCGACGTCCCCGAGGGCTGGGAGGTCCAGAACGAGGATGGCCAGCTGTGCATGACCCCGCCCGGCCAGAGCGCCTGCGCCTACGGTTCGGTCCGACTGGTCCCCCACCAGGCGGAGAAGCACCCGCGGAACTGGCCCAAGAAGGATGACGCCTTCTACGCCGACGACGGCTGGGCGGACAACACCGACAGCTGCCGCAGCCTCAACACCGCCGCCTCGGGCAACATCGGGGTCGACGGCGCCACCCTGACCACGGACCGGGGCGCGGTCTTCGAACACGCGGACGGCCTCAAGTCCCACCACTCGGTGTGGAGCGTGACCTGCGACAACGAGGACACCTTCGAGGTGCGCATGTGGTTCCTCCCGCAGAGCGACGTGCTGCTCTACGTCTGGTCCGCCGACGCCCAGTACAGCGCCGTCTACGACGAGATCGCGGCGTCGATGGACACCACCGCCTACCGCGCCGACTCCTGACCCGTCCGCCTCGCGCCTGCGCGTGTTCGGCGCCTCCGCGGGGTTCCCCGCCGTCCCCGCTCGACGCTCGTTCCCCACCGGCGGTTCGATCCCCGCGCCGGATGTGCGGTGCCCCGGACTCCCCGGCGCCCGGACGGGGGCTCCCGCCCGGCCGAATCCCCGACGGATTACCCGAACCAAGTGTCCCTACGGTGCGGTTAGGCCATAGGCTCGTAACCGGTCAAGCAGTCAACGGAACTTGATGGGGTGCATGCGCTGGTGACCACCATGGGAACGGCGGGACGGGTCGATCAGTACACACTGGACAACGGACTGCGTCTGGTGACGGCTCCGGCCTCCACCGGCCAGGTCGCCTCGGTCAACCTCTGGTACGGGGTCGGTTCCCGCCACGAGGTGCCCGGTCGCACCGGGTTCGCGCACCTGTTCGAGCATCTGATGTTCCAGGGCAGCGGCAACGTCACCAAGGGCGAGCACTTCGACGTGGTCGAGCGGCTGGGCGGCGACATCAACGCCTCCACCTCCACCGACCGGACCAACTACTTCGAGACGGTCCCCACGCACGCCCTGGACACCATCCTGTGGTTGGAGGCGGACCGCCTGGCCACCCTGCGCGAGGGCATGACCCAGGAGGTCCTGGACAACCAGCGCGACGTCGTCAAGAACGAGCGCCGCCAGCGTTACGACAACCAGCCCTACGGCACGGCCCTGGAGCGCATCCTGCGCCTGGCCTACCCCGAGGGCCACCCCTACCACCACCCCACGATCGGCTCCATGGCCGACCTGGACGCCGCCGACCTGGACTACGTCAAGTCCTTCCACAAGGCGCACTACGGCCCGGACAACTGCGTCCTGACCGTCGTCAGCGACCTGGAGTCCGAGGACGTCCTCGCCCGGGTGGAGAAGTACTTCGGTGGCATCCCCGCCCGCGACCTCGTCCCCGACACCCCCGACCCCGCGTTGCACGCCGCGCTGGGCGGCCCGGTGCGCGACTCCGTCACCGAGACGGTTCCGGCGGCGGGGGTGTTCATCGGCTTCCGCGTCCCCGCCTACGGCGAGCGCGGGCACGACGTCGCCCAGCTGGCCGCCGCGGTCCTCGGCCAGGGCCAGGGCAGCCGCCTGTACCGCTCGCTGGTCGTGGACCGGCCCATCGCCGCCGACGACGGCGGCGGCTCCGCCGACCTCCTGCCGTTCCGCTACACCGACAGCCTGCTGCTGGTGAACATGCTCGCCCGCGAGGGCGTGCAGGGGGACCTCCTGGAGCAGGCCATCCGCGAGGAGGTCGCCAAACTCGCGGAGGGGGTCACCGACGCCGAACTCGACCGGGCCCGCGCGGTCCTGGAGCGCGAGCACCTGCACGCCATCGCCAGCCCCTCCGGGCTGGCCGACGCCATCGGCAACTGCACCCAGCTGCTCGGCGACCCCGAGCTCGCCTACACCTGGCCCCGGCGCTGGGCGGACGTCACCTCCGAGGAGGTCCGTGCCGCGGCCGAGCGCCTGCTCGTCGACGACAACATGCTCGTCGTCCGCTTCGACCCCGAGCCCGAGACCGCCGCCGAGACGATCAGCGCGCAAGCCGGGGCCGACGCCGCGGCCGACGCGCCGGCGTAACCGCTCCGTTCCCGTCAAGCCGCAGAAAGAGCCGCAGAGCATGCAGCAGACCCGCCCGGACCTCGGCGCCCCCGCCTCCTACACCTTTCCCAAGCCCCAGCGGATCAGCGTCGGCAGCGGCACGGTCGTCGCCATCGACGTGCCCGGCCAGCAGCTGGCCTCGCTCCGCCTCGTGCACCCCTTCGGCGGTGCCGTCGAACCCCTCGAAGCCATGGGCGTCAGCGCCCTCACCAGTGAGGTCCTCGAGGACGGACCCGACGGCCAGAGCTCGCTGGCCCCGGCGATGGAGCGCCACGGCGCGGAGTGGATCTCACGCGTGAGCTGGGACGGTTTCATCACCGGCCTGGACGCGCCCACGAACCGCCTCGGCGAGGCCGTCCGCCTGTTCGCCGACGCCGTGCGCCGGCCGGCCCTGAAGGCCGACGACATCGTGCGCCGCCGCGACCAGCTCCTGGAGCGCTTCTGGTTGGACGCCTCCTCGGCCTCCACCCTGGCCATGCGCAGCCTGGGCGGTCAGCTGTTCACCGGACGCTACGCCACCCCTCTGGCCGGGGGGCCGGTCAAACTGGCCGACGTCACCCCCGAGACGGTCGCCCGCTTCCACGCCGACTCGATCGCCTCGGTCGCCGGAACCCTCGTGGTCGTCGGGGACCTGGCCGGCGTCGACCTGGAGCAGCTGGGCAGGACCGTCTTCGGCGACGCCGCCCCCGCGCCGGAGCGTGCGCTCACCGAGCCCGCGCCGCCGCCCGGTGAACTGCCCCGCGTACTCGTCGTGGACCGCCCCGGGTCGGTCCAGTCGGCCCTGGTCATCGCGCACCGCGCACCCTCGCGTTCGCAGGTGGACCTGCCGCGCGCCGAGGGCATCAGCGAGGTCCTCGGCGGGATGTTCACCTCCCGCCTCAACATGGAGCTGCGCGAGCGCCTGGGCTACACCTACGGTGCCGGGAGCCGTTTCGACCTGCGCCGTGACAGCGGGGTGTTCTTCATGTCCACCCAGGTCGAGGCCGGCACCACGGCCCACTCGGTCACCTCCTCCCTGGAGCAGATGAACAAGCTGCGCGCCGGGGGCGTCACCGAGGACGAACTGTCCACGGTCCGCGAATCCAACACCGTGGGGCTGCCGGTCAGCTACTCGACCGCTCGGAGCATGGCCGGGGCACTCGTCGACATGGTGGTGCACGACCTGCCCGACGACCACGTGGATCGCACCCGCGCCGGGTACGAGAAGCTCACCGCCGAGGACATGAACAGCGCCGCCGTGGAGTACCTCCGCCCGGAGGAAGCCGTCGTGGTGGTGGTCGGTGACGCCCGGAGCCTGCGCGGTCCGCTCACCGAGACCGGGGTGGGCCCGGTCGAGGTGCGGACTCCGGAGTCCCTCTGGAGCTGATGTCCGAGGGTTTCGTGCACGCGCCGGCGCACGTGCACGAAACCCGGCCGAGGTCAAGAATTGGCAAGGGAGACCCTCGTCATGGCATGTGTGGCCTTTCCTCGGACATAACGAAACCGAACCTATGTGTCAGCCATCCGGCAACCAGTGGCTCGGCCTCCGCGCCGTGCTGGTATAACGAGTGATCCGTGCACCTACGTGGTGACAGCGACCGCAATGCTCCGCAGGAGGCCACCATGGCCGGTGAATGGACCCGTGGATAACCGTGTCCTCCCTAGACAACCCTCACACGCAGCGGCCACAGACGTCGCTCGACCCCGCGCGTCCAGAGTCCTCCGTGTCTGAGTCGGAGGCCGATGGTCGGCTGCTGAAGGGTCGCTACCAGCTGACCTCCGAGATCGCCCGCGGCGGTGTCGGAACGGTCTGGCGCGCCACCGACCTGGTCATCAAACGTGAGGTCGCGGTCAAGGAGCTCCGGCTGCCCTCTGAGCTGAGCCGTTCCGAACGCGAGTCGCTCGTCCAGCGCACCACCCGTGAGGCACGTGTCGCCGGACGGCTCACCCACCCCAGCCTCGTCACCGTCCTGGACGTCGTCGACGAGGACGAGCGGCCGTGGATCGTCATGGAGTTGCTGGAGGCCTCCACCCTGGAGGAGATCATCCAGGTGGGCGGCCCGCTGCCCTACCAGCGGGTGGCCGAGATCGGGCTCCAGCTGATCGACGCGCTCAAGGTCGCGCACGGTGAGGGCATCGTCCACCGCGACGTCAAGCCGGACAACGTGATGATCAGCGAGGACGGACGGGTGGTGCTGACCGACTTCGGGCTGGCAGCCTGGAACGGTGAGTCCGCCCTGAGCGCGTCCGGCCGCATCATCGGATCGCCCGCCTACATTCCGCCGGAGCGGGCCAAGGCCGGCCCGGTCGGCCCGGAGTCCGACCTGTGGTCGCTGGGCGCCACCCTGTACGCGGCGGTCGAGGGCTACCCGCCCTACGACCGCAAGGGCTACATCAAGATCCTGCGCCAGGAACAGCTGGACGAGCCCAAGGAGGCCGCGAACGCGGGTCCGCTCGCCCCGGTGCTGGCCGGGATGCTCAGGGTCGAGCCCGGCGAACGGCTCACCGCGGAGAACGCCGCCAAGATGCTGAGGATCGCGGCCCTGGCCCCCTGGTCCCCGAAGCGCGACGGGAACACCTCCGAGGAGGGTGCCGCCGCCGGGGGCGAGGACGCGGAGACCGGGGACGACAGCGATCACGAGGAGCCGGAGACGGCGAGGGAGCACTTCCGCGCCGGTGCCCACGTGCTGGCCGAGTCCATCAGTGACCGGCTGCGGCACAGCCCGGATGCGATGAACTCGATCATGCTGTCCATCCGTGAGTCCACGGAGACGCTGGGCCTGACCAAGTCGGGAAAGCACTCGGAGCGGAGCCACCTGACGGTGGCGGCCGGTGTCGGCCTGGGCGTGGTCGCGCTGCTGGCGCTGGTCGTGTGGGCTCTGTTCGGCCTGTAGTCCACGGGTCGGACCGCGGGGGTGCGGCCGGGCCTCGCCCCCGCCGACCGCGTGGGTCGGCGTCTGGGACGGGGCCTCGGGCCGAGAGCGCTCCCGGAGGTTCGTGAGTGGGGCCGGCGGGATTCGAACCCGCACTGTACAGCACCTAAAGCTGCCGTCTCCTGCCAGTTGGACTACGGCCCCGACGGGGCCACTCTACCGGGATCGGAGAGGGGACCGGTCGTCCGGCCCCGTGGTCGGGCGGACGACCGGCGGACCGGGTCAGACGCCCAGTTCCCTCTTGATCCGGTCGACGTGGCCGGTCGCCTTCACGTTGTAGAAGGCCTTCTCGACCCTGCCGTCAGCGCCCACGACGACCGTGGAGCGAATGACGCCCTGGACGACACGGCCGTAGTTCTTCTTCTCACCGAAGGCGCCGTAGGCGCGCAGGGTCTCCTTCTCGGGGTCGCCGAGCAGGGTGAAGGTCAGGCTCTCCTTCTCCCGGAACCGGGCCAGCTTCTCGGGCTCGTCCGGGGAGACGCCCAGTACGGTGAACCCGGCGTCCGCGAACTCGGTGAGGTTGTCCCGGAAGTCGCAGGCCTGGGTGGTGCACCCGGGCGTCATGGCGGCCGGGTAGAAGTACAGGACGACGCTCCTGCCGGTGTCCGCCAGGACCTTGCTCAGGGAGACGGGTTGGCCGTCGGCGTCGCTGAGGGTGAAGTCGGGTGCCTGGTCGCCGGGCTCCAGACGGATGGTTTCGCTCACGTGGTGTCTTCCTGTTCTGCCTCTGGCGGTCCGGGCGTGCCGGACCGGCTCGTTCACGCCTCACAGTACGAGATGTGCGCTCCGGGGGGGTGCCTGGCCGCTTCGTCGGTGCTGGTGGCCGCGGACAGGGCTCTTCGGTTGCGATTGCGGTTCGGTTCATCCGCTTTGGGAGTGACCAGGAGTCCCATCACCTATTGTTGACCATGTGCTATAGGTTGGCCGTCCTCTGGGTCATGGCGTAGCGTGCGCGGGTCGCCCGGGGCCCGACGGTGTGTCCGGCGGCCACCGACCGGGACACATCCGCTTCGCTTTGGGAGTAGTTCGCCACGATGCCTGGATTCACACTCGACGAGGTCAGGGCTCGTACGCTCAAGGAACGAGACTCCTGGCTGACGGTCTACCTCGTAGACCCGTTCGCGGTCCGGATCGTGCGTCAGATCGCGAACCGGACACCGATCACCCCCAACCAACTGACCGTGGCCGCCCTCTTCCTGGGCCTGGGCGCCGCCGTGTGCTTCGCGTTCGGTTACTGGCAGCTGCTCCTCATCGGTGCCGCGCTGTACTACCTGTGCTTCCTCGTGGACTGTACGGACGGCAAGCTCGCCCGGCTCACCGGTTCGGAGTCGCTGTTCGGTTCCTGGATGGACTACGTCTCGGACCGCTTCCGGGTCCTGGTGTGCGTGGTCGCCCTCATGGGCGGCCAGTACCGGGAGACCGGGCACGTGGCGTTCCTCTGGTTGGCGCTGGCCGTGGTCTTCCTGGACATGCTGCGTTATCTCAACGCGCTCCAGGTGTACAAGGTGCGCCGTGAGATGCGCTCGCACCTGGCGGCCGCACTGGAGCGGGCGCGCGCGACCCTGTCCATGCTCGAACCCGAGGGCGACGCCACCGGCCGCGCGACCGGTCGCGGCGGCCGGACGATGAGCGACGGCGGCGAGCAGGCGGTGCTGCGACACGGCATCGGTGTGTTGGAGCAGATCCTGCGCAGCCAGAACGAGCGGGAGGCCCGTAACCAGCGCACAGCGGGCAAACAGCCGGACCTGACACTGCCCAAGGTCGACCTGCACCAGGAGTTCCGGACGCGTTTCCCCTGGTACCAGCGGTTCTGGGGGTCCCTCAACGACCGGCGGGTGCGCACCCACCTGGTGGGCGGGATCGAGTTCCAGCTGGCGGTCTTCGTGCTCTCCCCCGTCGCCGCGGCCCTCTTCGGTCCGCCGGTAATCGGGTGGATCACGGCCTTTGCGGGCGTTTTGCTGCTCGCCTTCGAGATCGCCATCATCTATAAACTGTGGTTGTCCACACGGGACTTCTTCCGTGTGGTCGACGGAATCGACGGCGCGCTGAGATTCTCTGGTCCGTCCGACGGCGCGGAGGAGCAGGGCCGGGACACCGGCTCGGACACGGGCTCTCAGACAACCGTGCCCTAGGGCAGAAAGGCACCCCTATGACGGGAAGCGACACCGAACCGCGCCAGACCGCAGCCGAGGTCCAGGCCGAGATCGACCGTGAGCAGCGGCAGCTTGCCGAGACCCTGAGCGAGCTCGGCGAACAGGCCCGCCCGGCGAACATCGCCCGGCGCCAGTTCACCAAGGCCAAGGACCGGGGGGCCCGGATCTTCGACGAGGCTCGGGCGCTCGTCCTCGGCGGCGGTGCGGTGCGGGTGGAGAGCCACCTGGTGGAGCCCGAGGAGGGCAGCATCGTCCTCAAGGGCGATGACAAGGTGGTCACGACCTACCAGTCACGCGGCCAGTTGCCCCCCGAGGCGATGATCCTCGCGGCCGGTGTCGGGGCGGTCCTCGCGGTCGGCGTCGTCGCCTGGGCGGTCCGCCGCAAGCGGAAGTAGCCGCAGGCACAGCCCTGACGGGACGGGGCCCGCGCGTACGTCGCGCGGGCCCCGTTGCGTTGGTGGAGGGCGCGGGATCAGAGGAAGGTCCGGCCCTCGCCCCGGTAGGTGGGAACGGCCCCCTCATAGGTCCCGGTGTCGGAGTCGACCAGGTGCAGGGTGTCGAAGCGTTCGCACAGCTCCCCGGCCTTGGCGTGGCGCATCCACACCCGGTCCCCGACGGACAGCCCTCGTGCGGCCTCGCCGATCAGCGGTGTCTGGACTTCGCCCGCGCCCTCGTTGGCGCTGTAGGCCAGGCCCTCGGGCAGGTGGGGGACCGGGGGGCGGTGCGTGTCGACGGGGCCGGAGGCCGGATATCCGCCGCCCAGGACGGTGGCCACGTCGGGCGCGGGGCGGCGGACCACGGGCAGCGCGAACAGGGCTGCGGGGCGGCCGCGGAAGGAGCTGTAGTGGTCGAACAGGTGGGGCTGGTAGAGCCCGGAGCCGGCGGCCAGTTCGGTCACGGCCCGCTCGCGTCCGGTGGTGTGCAGGCTGCCGGTGCCGCCTCCGTTGACGAAGCGCAGGTCGGCGACCTCGCGGACGGCGCGGGTGATCGCGGCCCGGCGCTTGGCCAGTTCCAGGGCTGAGCGGCGCTGGATGCCGCGCAGCAGTCGCCCGTAGAGCGGCCTGCCGGGGGGAGCGTCGCCCACCCCGGCGATCTGGCCCTCGTAGGCCATGATCCCGTCCAGCTCCAGCTCTGGGCGGTGTACGACGGCGCGGGCCAGGGAGGCAGCCTGGGCCGGGGTGCGGACGGGGGAGCGGTAGGAGCCGATCCGGGTACCCGGGCCCAGAGGCTGCCAGCTGGTGTCGATGTCCAGGCACACCCGGACGGGCGGGGCGTCCGGCCCTCGCCCGGCCTCGGCCACGGCCGCGCTGATGAGCTCGAGGTGGGCGGGGGAGTCGACCATCAGGGTGATGGTGCGCGCTGCGACGGGATCGCGGACGAGTTCGGCGAGGGCGGGGCGGTCCGCGGTGGGGTAGGCGACGAGGATGTCGTCGCTGAGAGGTTCCCGGTCCCCGGTGGCCAGCCAGAGGGCCTCGGGCAGGGTGAAGGCCATGATCCCCGCGTAACCGGGCATCGCGAGCACCGTGCGCAGCAGCTCCCGGGAGCGCACGGATTTGCTGGCGACACGGACGGGACGCCCGTGGGCGCGGCGGGTGAGGTCGGCCGCGTTGGCGCGGAAGGCGGCCAGGTCGACCATGGCGAAGGGGGCCTGGATTTCGCGCGTCGCGGCCTCGTACTTCTCACGCAGGCTAGTCATGCCTTCGAGGATGCCAGAACATGAATGTCTTTCATATTGTCCGAAGGGACCGATTTTGTGGCCCCTGTGGAAACCGCGGGTGACACGGGACGCCCCGGGAGCGTCCCCCGGGCTCCGGACGCTCGATATCCTGGGGCGTCACGGCTGATCGGCCGGTCGACCCCGGGAGTGGTGCCACACATGAGCGAACGCGAGTACGTCCTGACCCTTTCCTGCCCCGACAGCCGGGGCATCGTGGCGGCCGTGGCCAACCTGTTGGCCGACCACGGGTGCAACATCACCGAGAGCCAGCAGTACGGCGACCACTTCACCGGACGCTTCTTCCTGCGGATGCAGTTCGTGGCCGAGTCCGGGCGCTCCGGGGTGGTCGGTGAGGACGTTCTGCGCGGCGCCTTCGCCGCACTGGCCGGGGACTTCGGCGGTCCCGGAGAGTCGTTCGTCGAGTGGACCCTGCAGGCCTCGGACGTGCGTCCGCGCATGATCGTGATGGTCTCCAGGTTCGGGCACTGCCTCAACGACCTCCTCTACCGCCAGCGCAGCGGCCTACTCGACATCGACATCGCCGCGGTGGTCTCCAACCACCCCGACCTGGAGTTCCTCGCCGACTCCTACGGTGTGGACTTCCACCACCTGCCGGTCACCCCGGAGACCAAGGGGGTTCAGGAGGAGCGGATCCTGGAGCTCGTCGACTCCTACGACGTCGACCTGGTGGTGCTGGCCCGCTACATGCAGGTGCTCTCCGAGCAGCTGTGCACCAAGATGTCCGGGCGCATCATCAACATCCATCACTCCTTCCTGCCGAGCTTCAAGGGTGCCCGCCCCTACCACCAGGCGCACTCGCGCGGCGTGAAACTGATCGGTGCCACCGCCCACTACGTCACGGCCGACCTGGACGAGGGCCCGATCATCGAGCAGGAGGTCTCCCGGGTCGACCACACGCACAGCCCTGACCAGCTCACCGCGATCGGCCGCGACCTGGAGTCGGTGGCTCTGGCGCGCGCGGTGAACTGGCACGCCCAGCGTCGGGTGCTGCTCAACGGGGACAAGACGGTCATCTTCGGCTAGGCGGTGCGCCGCCGCGCGGCTGGGCGGTCGGCCCCCGAATCGGCGACGCGGCCGGGACAACTTGATTTTCGGACGGCCAGGGGTACCTGCGGGTGCTCCTGGTTTTTTCTTGCCCAGCCGGGGTTCCGGGTGCGGTTTTGGGGCAGGTCTGGTAAGACCATGACCCTTCCGACCAGCGATTCGTCTCATGCAGTGCCTTGTTGACTACATAGAGTGCGTATATGGTGTGATGAGGTCGAAACCTCTCCGGTTACCCCGTCCCGGGGTGGCTCCGGGTTTCGGTCCACAACCCTGAGTCGAAGCGGCTCTGAGTAGGGGGCACAAATGGGCAAGCATTTCGATGACGCCGTGGGCAAGGGCAAGGAAGCCGTCGGCAAGGCTGCCGGAGACCGCGGCACCGAGTTCGAGGGAAAGGCCGACCAGGCCAAGTCCGGGGCCAAGGACGCCGCGGACAAGGCCAAGGGCAAGGCCGAGGAGTTCAAGGACCAGGCCGAGGACAAGATCAAGGGCGTCTTCAAGAAGAAGTAGACGCGTCCAGGACGGTTTGCACACTGCGTAGGGGGACCAGTGTCGGACATCAAGACCGAATCCGCGGTGCCGAGCGCCCGTGAGTCCGGCGGCAAGCGTGAGGCCGCCGGCAGGAACGACCAGGGAAGCACCCACATCGCCGACGGCGTCGTCGCCAAGATCTCCGGTATGGCGGCCCGGGAGATCGGCGGCGTCTACGCCATGGGCGGCGGGACCGCGCGCATGGTCGGTGCGGTTCGTGACGCCGTGAGCCGGGGCAGCTCCTCCGGTTCGGTGGCACAGGGCGTCGCCGTCGAGGTCGGGGAGCGGCAGGCCGCCGTCGACATCGACCTCGTCGTTGAATACGGCGCCGCCATCCAGGACCTCGCCGCCGCCGTGCGCCGCAACGTCACGTCCGCGGTCGAGCGGATGACGGGCCTCGAAGTCACCGAGATCAACATCAAGGTGGACGACATCCACCTGCCCGGGGACGACGAGGACGCCGACGACGGCGATTCCGAGCCCAGGGTCCGTTAGTCGTGGCCGGCGGCGACACACCGGGTGAGACCGCACGCGCCATCGCGGAGTCGACCGCGGGCTTTCCCGACGTGGTCGAACTGTCCTCCGGTTCCTTCGGCACCCTGAGCACCGCTGTGCCGGGGGGCCGGATCCGGGGAGTGGCGGTACGCGACGGCCACGTCGAGATCGGCGTGGTGGTCCGCTACGGGCGGCCGCTGCCGGAGATCTCGGCGGAGATCCGACGGGGCCTGGCCCCGCTGGCCGGCGGCCGCGCCGTCCACATCTCGGTGGAGGACGTGGTCGCCGGTCTCGGCGACGGTACACGCGCGGCCAGCTGAACAAGACCTACAAACAGGGCGTGCTGATTAGAGGGGGTAGCCATGTGGCCCATCGTTGGACTGTCCTACGGGACGGTGCTCGGGCTCGCGGCGGCGTTCGGCGGATTCCCCGCCTTCGCGCTGGTCCTGGTCCTCGGCCTCGTCGGGTTCGTCGCGGGCCGGGCGATGGAGGGCGAGATCGATCTCGCCGAGATGTTCACACGGCGTTCGGCGTAGACGGGGGTGAGGTCGTGGTCGGGGTTCGAAGCGACACGGTCCCCCGCCAGCGGGATGCCGCGCCCGCGGGGGACCGGGAGGGCGGCAGGCACGTCCGCCCCCGGGACCCCGGAGGCCGCACGGACATACCCGGGGACGTCATCGAGAAGGCAGCCGCCAAGGCTGTCGGCGAGGTCTCCGGGGCGCGGGCCGCACGTTCGAGGGCGGCTCGCGCCCGGGTCAGCGGGGAGGTGGTCCTCCTGCGGTTGCGTATCGAGGTGAGCTACCCGCGGCCGGCGCTCCAGGTCGCCCGAGCGGTACGGGAACACGTCAAGGGCCGGATCGAGTGGATCACCGGAAAACAGGTCCACCACATCGACATCGAGATCGCGGAGTTGGTGCGCTGACATGACCACCGTGGAAGAGGTGCTCGGTCGTCCGAGCCAGGGGACGGACCGCCGCGCCAGGCGGGTCGCCGTGCACACGTTCCGTCCGCGCAGGTCCTGGCCGGCGGTGCTCACCGGTCTCGTGATCCTGGTGGTCGCCGTGGTCGCCGCGGCCGAGGTCATCGCCGCCCTCGCGGGGAACCCACTGCGGCTGATCCCCGTCGGTGCGGCGACCGACTACGCGGGGACCACCACCTGGTCGGAACCGTCCGTGCAGATCGCCTCGGCGATCCTGGCCCTGATCGGGCTGGCTCTGATCGTGGTGGCACTGGCGCCCGGCCGGGGCCGGTGGACCGCCCTGCGCACCGACGACCCGGCGCTGGTCGTCGGTCTGACCCGGCCCGCGCTGCGCCGCGCGGTGTCCGCCGCGGCCCAGGACGTGAGCGGTGTCGACGGGGTCCAGGTGGCGGTGCGCGGCAACAGGTTGAAGGTCCACGTACGTACTGGCATGCGTGATTCACGCGAACTGCCCGGCGAGGTGACCTCGGCAGTGGAGCGCCGACTGGAGGAGCTGGCCCCGCTGCGCAGCATGCGGATCGCCACGCACGTTCGATACGCGGAGGGTTGACGATGGCGCGCGACAGGAGTCGGAGGTCGGCCCGGGGCAACCGTCTGGGCCTGGTCATCGTGGGGTCGGTGCTTCTGGCGGCGGGCCTGGCCGCACTGGCGGTGGGGCAGGGGCTCTTCGGTGGAGACCTGGCGTCCGCACCGCTGGTCGGCGAGCGCCTCAACGAGCTGCTCGCGCAGCAGTGGGTTCCGTACGCGGTGGTGGCGGTCGCCTTCGTGGCGGGTTTCCTCGCCCTGCGGTGGTTGATGGTGCAGGGCATGAACGACACGGTGGGCCGTCTCTTCCTGGAGCGCGACGACGCGGGCAACGTGGAGATGTCCGAGAGCGTGGCTCGTGGGGCTCTGGAACAGGAGGTCGCCGACTACCCCGGGGTTCGCAAGGCCCGGGCACGGCTGACCGAGTCCAGCGACCAACCGCACCTGCGCCTGGCGCTCACCCTTGAGGACGACGCGGACGTGGCGCACGTCTGGAAGAGGGTGCGTTCGGAGGCGCTCGCCAACCTGCGCGGCTCCCTCGGACTGGACCAGGTGCCCGCGGTCATTCGGATGTCGATGACCGCCCCGGCCAAGAACCCCAGGCGCAGTCTGGCCTGAGGGGGCGGCAATCCCGTTCCGGGAGGGGCGAGTCTGGTGGCGAGCTGGGCTCAAGCCACCAGACCCGGGGTGACGGCCGGTACGGGCGAGCGGGTGGGAGGCTCGAGCCCGGACTCCGGCCGTGCCCTCGGTACAAGCCGGGAGCACGGCCGGACATTCCCGCCTTTTCGGGTCGTTCTACCTCCAGGCGAGGATCTTGTGGACGTCTGCGGGCAGCCCGGGGAACTCCTCCGGTCCGCTGGAGCCGTCCGTGGGCACCCTGTACCAGCTGGAGTCACCGGTCTGCGGCTTGGAGCGGAAGATGACCTCGGAGCCGTCGGGCGACAGTACGGGGTCGGAGTTGGACCGGGGGCCCTCGGGGATCAGGGTCCGCTCGGTGGGCAGCGGCTCCAGCTCGTGGTGGAGGACGCCCTCGTTCTCCGCCTCGTAGGTCTCGGGGGTGTCCGCGGTGAACTCGATGACGCTCAGCTCGTCGTCGGCGAAGAGCAGGGTGCCGTCGTCGAGGGCCTGGAAGCCGGACCGCTTGTCCACGGGGACCTCGGGGGAGCGGTCCGGATAGATGGTGTCGCGGGTCAGGTCGACCACGTCGGAACCGACCTGGTCACTGATGTCGAAGTAGAACAGGGTGCGGCTTTCGAGGCTCCCGACCAGCCCCGCACCGTCCATGACCACCGCCATGCTGTTGAAGTAGTTTCCGTAGAGCACGGCGCCGTCGATCCCCGGCACGACCGTGAGCTGGTCGCACCGCGTACTGGCGCACGTGGCGCCGAGGTCGGTGATCTCCCCGCTCTCCAGGTCCATGGCGTGGATGGTGTGCTCGGTCCCGCCCTCGTCCTGCACGAAGATGATCCGGTCGCGCTCCGGGTCGGCCACCGGGTGGATGTAGTCGATCGGGGTGCCGAAGTCGTCGACCTCCTGCTCGGGGCTGAGCGCCGTGAACATGCCGTCCGCGGACAGGACCCCGAACCCGCTGACCTGGTTGCCGTTCACCTCCTCGGTGAAGGTGGCCATGACGAGGTTGCGCTCGGGGAACAGCGGCGGCCGCTGGCTCTCGTGGCAGGAGGAGCCCAGTGCGATGCCCGCGTCCACCATGCGGCCGTGGGAGAGGTCCTCGGACTCGCCGCGGTCGCTGCCCATGATGTCGAATCCGACCTGGAGCAGTTCGTCGGCGTTGTCGGAGGAGTAAAGGGTGTACTCGACCCAGCCCTCGGCCACGTCGCAGTTCGCGGTGAGGATGCCGGGGTCGGCCAGGGAGGGCGTTTCCGGGGGTTCCTCCTCGGCGCCCTCTTCCCGGGGGGCGTCTTCGTCGGCGGGCGCGTCGGCCGAGGCGCCCGTGGTCTCCTCTTCACCTGACGAAGCGCCGACGAGGCCACAGCCGGTGGCCGCCAGTATCAGGGCGGCGAGGGGCGCCAACAAGCGCGGTACGGGGGAGGAGAGAATGGGGTTCACGGAAGCTTGTTCTACCACAGCCGTAAACAGGCCTCCTGGGTGTTCCTGCTCGGTTCGAATCCGGTGGCCGGATGTGGTCAGAGGCGTGGGGACCGTGACGAATGTTCCGGCGAGCGTGAGCTCCGGAAGCAGCAATCCGGCCGGGACGGGCACCAGGTAGCGTCCGGGGCCGTCGGGTGCTCCGGTTCCACCTCCGTGCGCCTGGGCCCTTCCTCGAACCACTGCCGGTTCCACCCGTACACCCGAACCGACCTGGTCGTGGCCATGGGCCTCTGGCTGGAGCGGCCACCGAACCGGTTCCGGCTCCAACCGGGGTCAGTGTGCTGAGGCCGGGACGCACGCCTTCCCCAACGCGGTCGAAGCGCTGCTCCCCCCGCGCCGAACACGTCGGCCCGGTAGGTCGGTGCAGAAAGGGGGCGAGTCTGGTGGCGAGCTGAGCTCAAGCCACCAGACCCGGGGTGACGACCAGCATGGGCGAGCGGGTGGGAGGCTCAAGCCCGGTCACTGGCCGTGCGTCCGGTACAACCCCGAATGTCCTTCGAGCATTCCCGCTCGGATGCACCCGATTCGGCCGGCGGGCCAAGGGGCGGGCGGTGCCGGTCGGGTTCGCGGCGTGCTCCACGGCGACCTCCGCCGAGCTCGGGTTCGTTGTTCGCCCCGAACTTTTTCGGCAGGAACGAGTTCTCTGTCTGTGGCGCGTCTCGAAAACCGGTGTCCAGTTGTGGACAACCTTTTCAGTCAGGGAATGTTTCCAGGTCAGCGACCTGGCGTCGATCGGGGGAAACGATTTCTGTAACGTGTTTCGGTAAAATGGCGGGGTGGCTGACGAACGTTGCCTGCACGATCTCCTCCCCGGCCAGTGCGGCCTGTGCAAGCCGGTTCCGAGCGGACTGGCGGCACGGGTGGTCATTACGGCCGGCGGCTCGGTCTTCCATCGGGACACGCACTGTGAAGCCTTGGTGGAGGGTCGGAAGAAGGCCTTCCGGCTGGGGCTGGAGCTGCACGACCCCGTCACCGCCCCCATCGACCGGATCGTGCACGACAGGCCGCCGTGTATCCACTGCTTCCCGGACCATGCGCCCCCCGGAACCCGGCTGTGCTGGGTCATGGACCACGGAACGTGGCACAAGGGCCTCCTCAAACGCTGGACGGGCCGCGGAGCCGACGGACTGTGGCGGGCCGAGGTCGACTACGTCGTCGACCGGGTTCCCCGCGAGGCGGTCCTCGACCAGCGGCGCCTGCGCCCCAGGGAGCCGGGGGAGCAGCGGCCGCGGCTCACCGCCGGAACGCGCTGAGGGCCCGTGGGCTGCGGGACCGGGGCCGCTTAGACCCCGGTGGGAGGGCCTCGGCCGGGCCGCGCCCCTCAGCACTCGATGACGTTGACGGCGAGACCGCCGCGGCTCGTCTCCTTGTACTTGTCCATCATGTCGCGGCCGGTGTCGCGCATCGTCTTGATGACCTTGTCCAGGCTCACGAAGTGGCTGCCGTCGCCGCGCAGGGCCATCCGGGTGGCACTGATCGCCTTGACGGAGGCGAGCGCGTTGCGTTCGATGCACGGGATCTGGACCAGACCGCCGATCGGGTCGCAGGTCAGACCCAGGTTGTGCTCCATGGCGATCTCCGCCGCGTTCTCCACCTGTGCGGGGGACCCGCCCAGCACCTCGGCCAGGCCGGCGGCCGCCATCGAGGAGGCCGAACCCACCTCTCCCTGGCAGCCCACCTCGGCACCGGAGATGGACGCGTTCTGCTTGAACAGGATGCCGATGGCCGCGGCGGTCAGCAGGAACCGGACCGCTCCCTCGTCGCCCGCGCCCGGACTGAAGTGCAGGTAGTAGTGCAGCACCGCGGGAACGATCCCCGCCGCGCCGTTGGTCGGGGCCGTCACCACGCGCCCGCCCGCGGCGTTCTCCTCGTTGACCGCCAGGGCGTACAGCGTGATCCAGTCACTGCCGCGCATCGGGTCCGGATCCACGTGGGTGGGGGCGAGCAGGCCGTGCTCGTCACAGTTGCCGCCCAGCTGCCGGTACAGGCGGTGCGCCCGCCGGGGCACCTTCAGACCGCCGGGGAGGCTGCCCTCGGTCATGACCCCGCGGCGCACGCACTGGCGCATCGCCGTCCAGATCTCCAGCAGCTCGGAGCGGATCTCGTCCGGGGTGCGGCCGAACGCCTGCTCGTTGGCGAGCATCAGGGCACTGATCGACATGTCCGTCCGCTCGCACAGGCGCAGCAGTTCCTCGGCGCTGTCGAAGGGGTACGGGACCACGGTGTCGTCGGCCTTGATCCGGTCCGCACCCGCGGCCCGCTCGTCCACGACGAAACCGCCGCCCACCGAGTAGTACACCTTGGCGGCGACCTCGGTCCCGTAGGAGTCCAGCGCCACGAACCGCATCCCGTTCGGGTGGTCGGGCAGGCTCTCCTTGCGGCGGAAGTCCACGTCGACGGAGGGGTCGAATGCCACCGGGGGACCGTCGGGGCCGCCCAGGTACAGGGTCCGCTCCGAGCGGACCCCCTCCACCAGGTCCGGGACCGCGTCCACGTCCACCCCTTCGGGGGTGTGCCCCATCAGTCCCAGGATCACGGCCGTGTCGCTGCCGTGCCCCTTACCGGTGAGCGCGAGGGAACCGTAGAGTTCCGCGCGCAGGTGGTGGACACGCCCCACGACTCCCTCCGAACGGAGTCCGGACACGAAGGTCCGGGCCGCCTTCATCGGGCCGACGGTGTGTGAACTGGATGGTCCGATACCGACCTTGAACAGGTCGAAGACGCTGATGGCCATGCTGTCCTCCTCGTTGAGCACAGGGGTCGGGCCGTGGGGGCGGCGCCGTGTGGGCCGTTGGCGACCCACACGGCTGGGTACTGCTACAGGTTCGGGTAGAGCGGGCGCTTGGCGGCCAGGGCGCTGACCCGGTCGCGCAGGGCGGCCTCGTCGAACTCCGGCTTGAGCGCTTCGGCGATGACGTCGGCGACCTCGGTGAAGTCACCCTCGTCGAAGCCGCGCGTGGCCAGGGCCGGGGTGCCGATCCGCAGCCCCGAGGTCACCATCGGCGGCCGCGGGTCGTTGGGAACCGCGTTGCGGTTGACCGTGATACCGACCGAGTGCAGCCGGTCCTCGGCCTCCTGCCCGTTGAGCTGGGAGTCCACCAGGTCGACCAGGACCAGGTGGACGTCGGTGCCGCCGGTCAGGACCTTGACCCCGGCCTCGGCCGCGTCCGGCTGGGTGAGCCGCTCGGCGAGGATCCGGGCGCCGGCCACCGTGCGGCGCTGGCGCTCGGCGAACTCCTCGCTCGCCGCGACCTTGAACGAGACCGCCTTGGCCGCGATCACGTGTTCCAGCGGACCGCCCTGCATGCCGGGGAAGACCGCGGAGTTGATCTTCTTGCCCAGCTCCGCCTTGGCCAGGATCATGCCGCCGCGCGGGCCGCCGAGGGTCTTGTGCGTCGTGGTGGTGACCACGTCGGCGAACGGCACCGGGTTGGGGTGCAGCCCGGCCGCGACCAGACCGGCGAAGTGCGCCATGTCCACCATGAGCAGCGCGCCGGTCTCGTCGGCGATCTGGCGGAACCTCGCGAAGTCGAGCTGGCGCGGGTAGGCGGACCAACCCGCGACGATCATCTTCGGCTGGTGCTCCTTGGCCAACGCCGCGACCTCGTCGTAGTCGACGGTGCCGTCCTCGTCGCGCACGTGGTACGCCACGGCGTTGAGGATCTTGCCGGAGTAGTTGATCCGCATGCCGTGGGTCAGGTGGCCGCCGTGGGCCAGGTCCAGGCCCAGGATGGTGTCGCCCGGCTTGAGCAGCGCGAAGTACACGGCGGTGTTGGCCTGGGCACCGGAGTGCGGCTGTACGTTGGCGTGCTCGGCGCCGAACAGCTCCTTGGCGCGGTCGATCGCGAGCTGCTCGACCACGTCGACGTGCTCGCACCCCCCGTAGTAGCGGCGGCCGGGGTAGCCCTCCGCGTACTTGTTGGTGAGGACGGTGCCCTGGGCCTCCAGAACCGCCTGGGGGGCGAAGTTCTCCGAGGCGATCATCTCAAGGGTGTCGCGCTGGCGGCCCAGCTCGGCGTCGACCGCGGCCGACACCTCGGGGTCCAGCTCGCTCAGGCTCTGGTTGAGCAGGTTGTCGCTGGTCATGCTAGTTCTCGCCTTCGGTCAGCTTGGTGTACTCCTCAGCGGAGAGAAGGTTCGCGGGCTCCTCGGAGATCCGCACCCTGAACAGCCAGCCGCCCTCGAAGGGGGCGGAGTTGATCGTCTCGGGGGCGTCCTCGAGGGACTCGTTGACCTCCACGACCTCTCCGCTCACGGGCGAGTAGACGTCGCTGACGGACTTGGTGGACTCCACCTCGCCCGCGGGCTCACCCGCGGTGACCTCGGTGCCGACCTCGGGGGCCTCGACGTAGACGATGTCGCCCAGCGACTCGGCGGCGAACGAGGTGATCCCGACTGTGGCGATCCCGTCCTCGACCACGATCCACTCGTGTTTGGCGGTGTAACCCAGCTCCGTGGGAACGCTCACTTCAACTCTCCTTGGAGGTGTTCCATTTGTCTGCCGTGCGCCCGTACGGCGACCCGGCCCGGCCTACGCCCGGCCACGCCCCGACCGTGCCGGTCCCTCGTGGGGATCCAGCCGTGCGGTGCGTGCAGGCTCTCGGGGGCCCTCGTCGGACCCCCGCTTCCTACGACTGCCGCTTGTAGAACGGCAGCTCGACC
This sequence comes from Nocardiopsis moroccensis, assembly GCF_055763695.1. Taxonomy (NCBI): domain Bacteria; kingdom Bacillati; phylum Actinomycetota; class Actinomycetes; order Streptosporangiales; family Nocardiopsidaceae; genus Nocardiopsis; species Nocardiopsis moroccensis. Next base: position 45,846 of record NZ_CP199747.1, read on the forward strand.
ACGTCGACTTCCTCGCCCCTCCCGCGCACGTCCACGGTGAACGTGCCGGTCGAGGTGTCGAGGTCGCCGTCCACGTAGGCCATGGCGATGGGGCGGCCCAGAGTGGGGGAGGGGGCGCCGCTGCTGGTGACTCCGACGACGGTCCCGTCGCGCAGCACGTCCTGGCCCTTGCGCAGCGGGCGGCGGCCGCGGGCGGCGAGCCCGATCAGGCGGCGCTCCCGTGCGGTACGCGAGGCCTCCTCCAGTGCGGCGCGGCCGACGAAGTCGCCCGGTTTGTCGAACTTGACCACACGGCCGAGCCCGGCGTCGAAGGGGGTGAGTTCGGAGGTGAGTTCCTGGCCGTAGAGCGGCATCCCGGCCTCCATCCGGAGGGTGTCCCGGGAGGAGAGCCCGGCCGGGACCAACCCGTGCTCGGAGCCCTGGGCGATCAGCGCGGCCCAGACCTCGGGCGCCCGGTCAGCGGGCTTGACGAAGATCTCGAAGCCGTCCTCGCCGGTGTAGCCGGTGCGGGCGAGCAGGACCGGGACCCCGGCCACGGTGTGCTCGTACCCGGCGTAGTAGCGGATCTCGTCGAGGTTCGCATCGGTGAGCGGGGCGAGGATCTCCACGGCGCGCGGGCCCTGGACCGCGATGAGGGAATAGGCGGCGGACTCGTCCGCGACCTCGACGTCGAAGTCCGAGGCGCGCTCGGCCAGGGCGGAGGCGACGACGGGCACGTTGGCCGCGTTCGCCACGACCAGGTACTCCTGCTCACCGAGCCGGTAGACGATGAGGTCGTCCAGGACGCCGCCGTCCTCGGCGGTGATCATGGTGTAGCGGGCGCGCCCCACCTTGACCTTGGAGAGGAAGCCCACCAGGGCGTAGTCGAGGGCCTCGGCTGCCTGCGGGCCGGTCAGCCGGATCTCGCCCATGTGGGAGAGGTCGAACAGTCCGGCGGCCTCACGGACGGCGTTGTGCTCGACGGTCTCGCTGGAGTAGCGGAGCGGCATCAGCCACCCGGCGAAGTCGACGAGTGTGGCCCCGGCCTCTTCGTGGGTCTTGTGCAGCGCCGTGAGACGTGGCGCGGGCGTGGGCTCTGACATGGGCACTCCCGAGAGGATGGGCGTCGTGTCGTGCGTAAGGCGTTGCCATCCTCCCCCTCTGTCATGGGTGCCTGAGAGCTTCACCGCGCGCTCGGCGTGGTTTGCACCTTCGGCGAGGGAGCAGGTCCCTGCTTTCCAGAGTGGTCTCGCCCGTACGGTCCGCTGTGCCTGAGAGGTTGTCATCGGGGAGGATTGCTCCTTCGGCGGCCCACGCTGGATACGCGGACTCTCTCCCGTACGGGGTCAGCAACACGTTCAGCCTAGCAGCGGCGTCACAGGGCGCCCAAGACTGACCGACCGGTTCGGCCCCACCGCCGGGCGGGCCGGCAGTGGGGGCGGCACGGTGGGACGGAGGCCCGCTGGTGGCTTCGGGGGACGGCCCGATCGGGGCGGCTCGTTCGGGGTCTCGCGAAGCAGGGTACGCGGCCGTCGGGCATGCCCTAGCTTGGTGGGGGACGTTCCTTCGGACACCCTGTGGAGGAGACGAGTGCGTACCGACACCGAACACGTTCCCGGCAGGTCCGGGCGGACCCGGGTCCGGCTCGCCGCCGGTGCGGCGGGTTGCGCCCTCAGCCTGGCCGCGTCCGCCTGTGGTGGGGACGGTCAGCCCGCCGAACGGGCCGAGGGGCGCGCCGGTGAACCCGTCGCGCTGGGTGACGTGGAGACCGTGGAGCGCGCCGACCTCGAAGCGGTCTTCGCCGAGGCCGGGGTGGACGGGACGTTCGTGCTCTTCGACGCCGAGGACCGGTCCGCGGTCGTGGTGAACCCGGAGGGCGCCCGGGAGCGGGCCGTGCCCGCCTCCACCTTCAAGCTGCCGAACACGCTCATCGCCCTCCAGACCGGCGAGGTGGCCGACATCGACGAGGTCGTCTCCCCCGAGGGAGGGAAGGAGATGAGCCTGCGTGAGTCCCTGCCCTCCTCCGACGTGCCGGTCCACCGGGAGATCGCCGACCGGATCGGGCACGAGCAGATGACCGCCTGGGTGGACCGGTTCGACTACGGCAACCGGCAGGTCGGCGACGAGGACAGGATGGACCGTTTCTGGCTGGAGGGTCCGCTGGAGATCTCCGCGCTGGAGCAGGCCACCTTCATCGCCGAACTGGCCCGTGCCGCACTGCCCGTGGACGTCGGCCACCAGCACGCGATGCGCGAACTGCTGATGATCGAGGAGGGCCCGGACCATCAGCTCTTCGGTCGGACCGGTCTGGGCGCGGAGGTCGACTCCGTGCCGGGCTGGTGGGTCGGCTGGGTCGAACGCGGGGACGACCTGCACACGTTCGCGCTCCGGCTGGAGCTCGAGGACGCGGGTGACGCCGTCCTGAGCGAACCGTTGGGCCGTGAGCTCCTGGTGGCGCTGGAGGCCCTTCCCGCGCGGTAGCCCCCCGCTTCCCATGGTCCGGTCTGTCCGGGGCCCGGCGGATCGCGCCGGACCCCGAACCGGTCAGACGGCGTTCTTGCGGCGCTGGCGCACGGCCTCGGCGAGGTTCTCCAGCACGCCCCCGGTGGTCTCCCAGCTCATGCACTTGTCCGTGATGGACTGGCCGTAGGTGAGTTCGGCCGGGTCGCCGAGCTTCTGCGCGCCCTCCTCGATGAAGCTCTCCAGCATCACACCGACGACGCCCCTCTCGCCCTCGGCGACCTGGGCGGCGATCTCCCGGGCCACGGCCGCCTGGCGGACGTGGTCCTTGCCGCTGTTGGCGTGGCTGGCGTCGATCATCAGGCGTCGCGGCAGACCGGCGCCCTCGATGACGCCCAGGGCCGAACCGACCGAAGCGGGGTCGTGGTTGGGGCCGCTGCGGCCGCCGCGCAGGATGACGTGGCAGTCCGGGTTGCCGTCGGTGACCACGACCGAACCCGCTCCCGCGGGGTCCACACCGAAGAAGGTGTGCGAGGCGGCCGCGGCGCCCACGGCGTCCACGGCGACCTGTACGTCGCCGTCGGTACCGTTCTTGAAACCGACCGGGGTGCTCAGGCCGCTGCTGAGCTGGCGGTGCACCTGGCTCTCGGTGGTGCGGGCGCCGATCGCGCCCCAGGACACCACGTCGGCGATGTACTGCGGGGTGATCGGGTCCAGGAACTCGGTGCCCGCGGGCAGTCCGATGGCGTTGATGTCCAGCAGTAGCTTGCGGGCGGTGCGCAGGCCGCGGTGCACGTCGTAGGTGTCGTCCAGGCCCGGGTCGTTGATCAGGCCCTTCCAGCCCACCGTGGTGCGGGGCTTCTCGAAGTAGACCCGCATGACCACGCACAGTTCGTCGCTGACCGAGGGCACCAGCTCCTTGAGCCGGCGGGCGTAGTCCAGGGCCGACTCCGTGTCGTGCACCGAGCAGGGGCCGACGACGACCAGGAGGCGGTCGTCCGTACCGTCCAGTACGCGCTTGACCTCGGTGCGCGAACTCTCCACGAGCTCCGTGCTCTGGGCGCTCATCGGCAGTTCCGCGAGCAGGTCCCGGGGGGCGATGAGTGGCTTGTAACTCGCCACCCGTGTGTCGTTGGTGCTCGTCATCGTCTCCCCTAGGTCCCGTCGGGTTGGTCGTCTCGCAACAAAACCGTAGCGCGGTCGCACACGGCTGGTGCGGCCGCGTCGGCATTTCGACGGTGGGCGGAGGATGGGAAAGGCCACACCAGGGCATTTCCGAAGAAGGTGTCTCATTATTCGAGACAAAAATGCGCGGTGGCCATTCCTCCGAAGGCACTGCGGAGGCCGGTGGGTCAGTCCCCCGGTTTCGGGAGGTCCTCCTCCCAGAACTCGCGCGGGTTGCGCGTGCCGTCGGTGACCGTGCCGCGTTCGGCCTCGGCCCGGCGCAGCTGCACCCGTCGGATCTTACCCGAGGAGGTCTTGGGAAGTTCGATGAACTCCAGGCGGCGCACCCTTTTGTACGGGGACAGCCGACCGCGGGCGTACTCCAGGACGGCACGGGCGGCCTCGGCGTCGGGTGGCACGCCCTCGGCCGGGGTCACGTAGGCCTTGGCGACCGAGAGCCGCAGCGGATCGGGTGAGGGGACGACCGCCGCCTCGGCCACGTATTCGTGCTCGACCAGAACACTTTCCAGCTCAAATGGTGAGATGCGGTAATCCGAGGCCTTGAACACATCGTCGGACCGGCCGATATAGGTAATGTAACCGCGCGAATCCCGGGTGGCGATGTCGCCGGTGCGGTACATGCCGCGCCGGGTCGCCTCCCGGGTTCCCTCGGGGTCGTCGGAGTACCCTCGCATCGCCCCCACGGGTTCGTTGGCCAGGTCCACGCAGATCTGCCCCGAGTCCGAACGCTCCTCGGTCTCCTGGTCGATCAGGACGATGCCGTAGCCGGGCAGCGGCCGTCCCATCGAGCCCGGGACCACTTCCTGGCCCGGGCCGTTGCCGATGACCATGGTGGTCTCGGTCTGCCCGAACCCGTCGCGTACCGTGATCCCCCACGCCGCACGGATCCGGTCCACGATCTCCGGGTTGAGCGGCTCCCCCGCGGACACCGCCTCACGCAGTCCGACCTCCCACGCCTGCGGGCCGACCTGCAGGAGCCTTCGCCAGACCGTCGGTGGCGCGCACAGGCTGCTCGCCCCGCACCGCACCACCGCGTCCAGCAGCGCCGTCGGATCGAACCGCTCCCGGTTGACCACCAGCACCGTCGCCTCGGCGTTCCACGGTGCGAACACGCTGCTGTAGGCGTGCTTGGCCCAGCCGGGGGCGGAGACGTTCAGGTGCACGTTGCCGGGGCGCAGGCCCAACCAGTACATGGTGGACAGGTGGCCGACGGGGTAGGAGCGCTGCGTGTGGGTGACCAGTTTGGGGCGAGCGGCCGTGCCGGAGGTGAAGTACAGCAGCAGCGGGTCGTCCGGCCCGGTGGGCCGCGGCGGAGTGAAGTCCAGCCCCGCGTGCTCGGAGTCCGGGTAGCTGAGCCAGCCGTCCATGTAGCCCACGCAGATCCGCGTCCAGTGCCCGTCCAGGTGCTCGAACCGTTCGGTCTCGGCGGGGGAGCAGATCACGTGCGCGACGTCGCCCCGGTCCAGCCGGTCCACCAGGTCGCTCTCGGACAGGTTGGTCGCGGTCGGGGTGACCACGGCGCCCAGCTTGATCGCGGCGAGCATGGTCTCCCACAGCTCGACCTGGTTGCCGAGCATCAGCATGATCCGGTCCCCGGGGCGCACACCCTGGCCGATCAGCCAGTTCGCCACCTGGTTGGACCGCTCCGACATCTGTCGGTAGGTGTGGTGGACCTCGGTGCCGTCCTCCTCCACCAGCCAGAGCGCGGTCCGGTCCGGGCGGGTTGCCGCCACCAGGTCGAAGTGGTCCAGTGCCCAGTTGAACCGTTCCGGTCTGGGCCACTCGAACTCCCGGCACGCGGTCTCCTGGTCCTCCCGGTGCTGCAGGAGCAGGTCCCGCGCGGCGCGGAACTCCCGTGCCCCCTCGGACATCTCTTTCGACATCGAAGGCCTCCGTTTCGGGTACGGCGCGCCGAGCGCGCCGCCCACGGGCCCCCACCGCCGTGCGAGCGGATGGGGCGGGGTGTGCCCCTGCGGTTCTACCCGCAACGGGCCGCCTCGACCCATCGCCCCGCCGATGCCGGGGTTTGCCGGGTGCGGCCGGGGCCTGCCCGCCGCGCACCGGCACCTCTAGGATGTTTCCCCATGGAGGAACTACGCGGGCACCACGCCATCTGGCGCTTCGACGAGGAGAGGGTGCGCATCGGGTTCGGCACCGGGCGCAAGGTGCCGCACCTGTTCAGGGCGCTCGGCCAGTGCTCGGTTCCGCTGGCCGCCGTACGCGAGGTGGACTTCGACCCCGGCGACCGCAAACAGGGGTGGCGGCTCCGGGTGCGGCTGGTGGACGGGGCCGACCCCTACGCGGATCTGGAGACCGTGGGCACCGCCGCCCCCGCCACACCACTGGTGCTGACCGGGCCGCATGATCGGGAGCTGGTCGCCGAGTACTGCGCCGACCGGCTCGCCGAGTCCGCCCGCTACGCACGCGAGGTCCGCGGGGCGCCGCTCGACCTCTCGGAGGTCGCCCTGGGGCTGGTGGTCAGGCCGCCCTTCCAGGCGCGCACCGGAGAGGGATCCGTCTCCTTCGACGGGGAACGGGTACGGCTCCACTGGGACGGCTGGATGGCGAGCACCGCCAAGGGACAGGAGAAGTCGCGCGAGTTCCCGCTCTCCGAGATCGGGTCCCTCCAGTGGTCCCCGCAGGTCGACTTCGGTGAGGGTTTCCTCCGCGTGGTGCTGCGCGGAGCGACCATCCCCGAGGCCTCCGGCCTCGAACACGACTTCTTCACCCTGGTCTCGCACGGCCCCAAGGGCAGCGACGAAACCCTCCTGATGGCCGCCACCGTCAACAGCCGCATCGCCCTGGCGGACCAGGAACCCGGGGAGGAGCCCGCCGCCCTGACGGCGGGCGCGGCCGACGACGGCGACGAGATCTTCGCCAAGATCCGGGAGCTCGGGAACCTCCACGCCGAGGGGCTGTTGACCGACGAGGAGTTCGGCACCAAGAAAGCGGAGCTCCTGGGGCGGCTCTGATCCCGGTCCGGCCCCGAACACGACCCAGCCACGAACAGCACGAAAGGGCCCACGCCTTGCGCACCTTGTACCCGCCCATCGAGCCGTACGACTCGGGCATGCTCGACGTCGGTGACGGACACCGCGTCTACTGGGAGCTGTGCGGCAACCCCGCGGGCAAACCCGTGGTGTTCCTGCACGGTGGCCCGGGCGGCGGCTGCACCCCCGACCACCGTCGGCTCTTCGATCCGGAGAGGTACCGCATCCTCCTGTTCGACCAGCGCAACTGCGGGCGTTCCACCCCGCACGCCAGCCGTATGGACGTCGACCTGGCCACCAACACCACCTGGGCGCTGGTCGAGGACATGGAGCGCCTGCGCGAGATGATCGGCGTGGACGCCTGGCAGGTCTTCGGCGGGTCCTGGGGCAGCTGCCTGGCCCTCGCCTACGCGCAGAAGCACCCCGAGCGCGTCACCGAGCTGGTCGTCCGCGGCATCTTCACCCTGCGCGACCAGGAGCTTCGCTGGTTCTACCAGGAGGGCGCCTCCCACCTCTTCCCGGACCTGTGGGAGTCCTACCTGGCCCCCATCCCGGAGGGGGAGCGCGACGACCTCATCGCCGCCTACGCCCGCCGCCTGGAGTCCCAGGACCGAAAGACGCGGCTGGAGGCAGCCCGCGCGTGGAGCGTGTGGGAGGGGTCGACGATCACGCTGCTGCCCAACCCCGCACTGCGCGAACACCACGCGGACGAGGACTACGCGCTGGCCTTCGCCCGGATCGAGAACCACTACTTCCACAACAAGGGCTTCCTCACCCCCGAACAGCTCATCGAGGGTGCCGAACGGATCCGGCACATACCCGGGGTGATCGTCCAGGGCCGCTACGACGTGTGCACCCCGATGCGCACCGCCCACGATCTGCACCGGGCCTGGCCGGAGGCGGAGTTCCACGTCGTCGACGACGCGGGGCACGCCTTCAGCGAGCCCGGCATCCTGCACCAGCTGATCGAGGCGACCGACCGCTTCGCCAAGTAGGGATCCGTGGCTAGGGTGAGGCCACCCGTGCCCCCCAGGGCCGCCGCCCGTGGCCGGGCGGCGGCCCGCGGACGAGAGGAAGGCAGCATGCGAGTCGAGGTCGACTACGACCAGTGTGAGAGCAACGCCCTGTGCATGGCCGCGGCCCCGGAGGTGTTCGAGGTCAGGGACGACGACTTCCTCTACCTCCTCACCGAGGAGCCGGACGAGGAGCTCCGCGCGAAGGTGCTCCAGGCGGAGCGGATGTGCCCCAAGGGAGCCATCACCGTGACGGGGTAGCCCCGGCCGCGGCCATGGCCTCCTCCCAGGTGGTGGGTTTCTCCAACATGCCGCGGTAACGCATGGTGCGCGGGGTGGAGCGCAGGCCGAGCACCCCGGTGAGCATCCCCCCGCGCCCCAGGAACGCGACGAATTTCCGGTCCTGCGGTGACCCGTGCACGAAGGCGACCTCATCGGCGGGGGCGCCCTGCCCCAGCAGCTGGACCTTCTTCTTGTACTGGTCGGACCAGAAATAGGGCACCGGGGTGAAGGGCGTCCGCCCCGTCCCGGCGAGCAGGTTGCGGGCGGCCGCCTCGCCCTGTTCGCTCGCGTTGGTCCAGTGTTCCAGCCGGATCCGGCCGCCGTAGCGCGGGTGCGGCCAGTTGGCCAGGTCACCGACCGCGTACACGTTCGGCACCGAGGTGGCGGAGTACTCGTCGCACACCACCGAGCCGTCGTCGAACAGCTCCACGCCCGAACCGCGCAGCCACTCGGTGTTGAGGTGGACACCCACCCCGGCCACCACCAGGGAGGCCTCGATCGCGGAACGGTCCGCCAACCGGACGCGTTCCACCCGGCCGGCACCCTCGAACCCGGTCACCCCCGCGCCCAGACGCACGTCCACACCGTTCTCCCGGTGCAGGTCGGTGAGGACGTCCCCGACACGCGGGTCGACCACCCTGGTCAGCGGGGTGGGAGCGGCCTCCACCAGGGTGACCTCCATTCCCACGGCACGGGCGCTCGCGGCGACCTCGGCCCCGACGAACCCCGCGCCGACCACCACCAGGTGTCCGCCGGAGTCGAAGGCCGCACGGATCGCCTCGGCGTCGTCGAGGGTGCGCAGGACGTGTACCCCGGCCAGGTCGGTGCCGGGGCGCCGGGCCCGCGCCCCGGTGGCCACGATCAGCCCGTCGTAGCTCAGCGAACCCCCGCCGCCGGGTCCGGCCACGCGCAGCTCCCGGGCTGCCGGGTCCAGCCCGACCGCCCGCGTGTTCGGTCGGAAGTCCAGGTCCAGGCCCTCGACCACGGCGTCCTCACGCAGCCGCAGGGCGCGGTGCCCGACCAGCCATCCCGGGCCGCCGTGCGCGGGGTCCATCCCGACCCCGGTCAGGACCTCCTTGGACAGCGGAGGTCGTGAGTAGGGCCGGTGCGGCTCCTCCCCGACCAGGGTCAGACGCCCCTCGAAGCCGTGTTCCCGCAGGGCCTCCGCCGCGTGCAGCCCGGCCATGCCCGCACCGGCGATGACGATCTCGTTCAGGGTGTCCGACACCGTGTTTCCTTTCCGTCTCCCGGGCTCTGGCCCCCAGGATGCACTTTCCACCTCGACTCCAGGAGGAACACCTCCCGCCCGCCTCCACCCCAGGGGGTGTGCCCGCCTTCCCACCTCAGCCCCAGAGGGAGTGCTTCCCGCTCACCGTCACCCCAGGGGGTGTTCTTTCGTTCGGGCGCGGGAGTGTTCTGCAAGACGAGTCAAGCCGCCGGCGAGGAACGAGCCAGGCGCAGACGAGGATGAAGAACATCTCCCCTCAGGCGCCCGAACACGGTCCGAAGCGAAGCGGAGGCCCCAAGCAAACACAGGGAGGCCCCAAGCAAACACAGCCCCCAAACAAGCACTACAATCCGCGGACTTCGCCGACGGTCCGGCCGCCGCCCTGGATGGGGGTGGTCAGGTGCTCCTTGACGGGTGTGACGTCCACCCCCAGGGCCTGGAGGGCGGTGAGGCCGACGAGGACGCGTGAGCGTTCTTCGGCGTCTCCGTCGCTGATCTTGACGGCGACCGTCTCACCGGTGGGCACGTTGAGCACGAGTACGCCGTCGGCGCCGATCTTGGAGACCAGGCCGGGCATACGGGTCATCAGTTCGGTGTCGATGCGGTCGGTACCCGAGACGTACTCGGGGTGGGCGCTCATCGCTTCGATGATGGTCCGCTCGGCGCTGCCCTCGGGGGACAGGCGCATGCCCTGGATGCCTCGGGCGAGGCCGACCAGGGAGACCGCGAGCTGTGGCGCCCCGCAGCCGTCGACGGCGGTGTGTGCGATCCTCTCGCCGCACATGTCCTCGGTCGCTTCGCGTACCAGTACCTGCAGCGGGTGCTCGGGGTCGAGGTAGTCCTCGGTGCTCCACCCCTGGGCGACGCAGGCGGCGAGCATGCCCGCGTGCTTGCCGGAACAGTTCATGTACCGGCGCTCGGGGGAGCGGCCCGCGGCGAGGAAGGCCTTACGGGCGGCGGAACCGCCGGGGACGGCGGGCGGGCAACGGAGGGCTTCGGCGGTGAGTCCGGCCGAGGCCAGGATCCGTTCGGTCTCGGCTGCGTGGAACTCCTCGCCCCCGTGGCTTCCCGCGGCGATCGCGAGGGAGGTCCCCTCCAGCGGGGCGCCGGCGCGCAGCGCGGCCAGGGCCTGGAAGGGTTTGGCGGAGGAGCGGGGGAACATGGCGTCGTGCACGGGCCCGCGCGCGTAGGCGATCTCACCTTCGGCCGAGAGCCCGACGACCGCGCCGTAGTGCACGCCTTCGCGCATTCCGGAACGGACGACTTCCGCCAGGGGAGCGTAGCTGGGCAGCGGATCCTGGTTCATGTGGTTTCTCCTCGCCGTTGAGGCTGTGGGGGAATCGCGGTGTGCACCCGCCGACGGCAGGCACGCGTCAAAACGTACACACACCCTCGGTTCTTCCCGTGCGCTGGTGTGCGGCTCGCGGGGTCGCCGGCGGCTCTGTCCGCGCTCTGGGATGCCGTTGGCGCCGCGCCAGGGTGTGCGCCCGGTGTCGGACGCGGGCAGTAAGGTCGGGGACCGACGGTGGGCGGGTGCCGGACGCACCGGGACGACCTGCTGGAACACCTGCCGGGGCATCGGCGTGACAAAGGGAGTGGGACTGGCGATGGGAACGCTGCGGATGGGCGAACTGACCCGGAGAAGGGTCGGCACGCGTGCGGCGGACCTGGAGTACGCGGTGCTTGACGTCGAGACGACCGGTCTGGACCCGCGCGAGGGCGCGCGTCTGGTCGAGGTCGCCGTGGTGCGGGTGCGCGGTGACGGAGAGCTCGTGGACGAGTTCAGCACGCTGGTGGACCCCCGGGGCCCGGTGGCCGGACAGGAGTTCCACGGGATCGGTGAGGGAGATGTCATCGGTGCCCCGCGGGTGGCCGAGATCGTCCCCCGCCTGGCCCAGTTGCTCTCCGGGGCGGTGGTGGTCGGCCACAACCTGGACTTCGAGGAGCGCTTCCTCGCCGCTGAGCTGGTTCCCGCCGGTCTACCGCGCGGCCAGTCGGGCCTGTGCACGCTGAGGGCCTTGCGCGCCCAGATCGACCTCCCCCGCTACTCGCTGCCGCGCGCCACCCACCTGCTGAGCGGGTCCTGGCCGACGGGGCAGCACACCGCCCTGGGCGACGCCCGCGCCTGCGCCAGGCTGCTCGTGGAGATGATCGCGAACGCGCCCGGCGAGCTGCGTTACGCGGGGCCGCCGCCCCTGGTCCTCCGGGGCGGTGAGCCCGTGGACGGCCCGGTGCGCTGGAAGCCTCGCACGACCCCGGAGCCCGGTGGGCTGGAGCCCCTGAACGAGTGGAAGGCGTCTTGGCGCGGCGCCGAGTTGGACGCCGCGCTGTGCGGTGGCGCCTTCGGGGCGGCGGACCGGGCGGCCGCGGAGAGTGCCGCGCACCGTGACTCCAGGCTGTGGGAGCGGGTGGCCGCGGCCGCCGCGGTGACCGGAGGGGTCGCGGCCACGGTCGCGGGTGGCCTGCTGGTGCGCATGGCGGGCGGGCGCGGCGGTCTCCGGGGCCGCGCGGGCTGACCCCGGGTCCGGTGGCCCGGGTCCCGTCAGAGAGATGACCCGGTCCGGGGCGTCAAAGACCGGACAGGGTGAGGAAGAACGCCACGATCAGTGCGCTGCCGCCCACGGTGGTGAGCAGGGCTCGCCCCTGTTCGGTGAGTCGGGCGGGGGCCAGGCGCAGCCGTGGCGGTGCGCTGACACGCTGGGCGGTGGCGACCCCGCCGCCGGGGCGGGGTGCGGGCAGGCGCCCGGCGGTGAGGCGGGGGACCTTGTTGAACAGGGCGATCGACACCAGGACGGCGCCGACGGCGATCAGTACGAGGGACACGGGAGGAGGGCCTAACGGGACTCGGATCCGGGCGGGTGGAAGTGCCCGGGCGGGGGCTCCGGGCAGGGCGGATAGTTCCCCGGTTCCGTCGCGTTCATGCAGATCGGGGGTGGCCACTCCTGGCCAGCTCGGGTTAGGCCCTGACCTTTATCACCGAGGGTGAACCATCAGGAACTCTCGGTGTTTCCCCTGGCGGTGGAGGGGAGGATGGTGTCCACGGTTTCGGTCGCCACTCCGAGGGCACGCAGTACGAACCGGGTGACCAGCGCGTGGGTCCCGTCGAGGTCGATCTCGTCGTTGACCAGAGGTAGTCGTTGGGAGCCCACCATGGACAGGGTGAGACCGGCGGTGCGCTCGGCGGGCAGGTGGTCGAACTCCCCGGCCGTGACGCCCTCCTCGATGATCTCGGTGAGCAGACGCTGCATCGGGGCGACGTGCGCGGCCAGGGCCTGGTAGGCGTCCGGTCCCAGGCTGGCGCCCAGTTCGGCGGCGGGCGGGTGCGGGTGGGCGACGAGGCCCTCCAGTTGCAGCCGCACGAAGGCTGACAGGCGCCGGGCCGCCGAGACCCCCGATGGGAGTTCGCGCTTGTACCGCTCGACGAACGCGCTGTTGACCTGTTCGGTGAAGGCCAGGAGCAGGGCGGGCTTGTCCGGGAAGTAGTTGTAGAGCGCGGTGCGGGTGATGCCCGCGGCGTTGGCCACGTCGGTCATGGAGATGCGGTCGATCCCCTGTGCTCTGATCAGCCCGTCCACGGCGTCCATGATGCGGTCCCGGGTGCGGGCGCGGTGGGCGGCGATGGTCGGGGCCGTGATCTTGGGCATGTCCCTATGGTGGCACGCTGCGGCGGCCGGACTGGCATGTCGGGGCCGCAGCGGGGCCGGAGGGGTGAGGGGCGGGCCGGAGGCGAGTCAGGCGTGCTGCCTGCCCAGGTCGGCGAGGACCTCGGTGTTGAGCTGGTAGGCCAGGCGGGTCTCCCGGATGAGGAACTCCGCGGTGGCCTCGTCCGGGGCCAGGGAGTCGAGGCGGTCACGGTACCCGGAACGGAACTTCGGGAGGCTGCCCAGGGCGTCGAAGACGTAGAAGGCCACCCCCGCGTCGGGGGTGAGGCCGTAGGCCTTCTCGGCGATCCGGCGGATGAACTGGCCGCCGGAGACGTCGCCCATGTAGCGGGTGTAGTGGTGGGCGACGAAGCCCGCGGGGTGGTCGGCCATCTGTTCGATGCGCGCGACGTAGGTCCTGGTGGCCGGGGTCGGGGAGACCAGCCCGCGCCAGTCGGTGCCGAGCAGGTGCTCCAGGTCGGCCTCCAGGGCGGGGACGCGCTCCAGTTCCGGGTAGTGGAAGCGGCCTGCGACGGGGTCCTCGCGGAGGGCGCGGCCGACCCGCTCCAGGGCCACGTAGGCGAAGTGGTGCTGGGCGACCATCTCGGTGTAGCCCGCGCGCGGGAGCTCGCCCGCGAGCAGGGCCTCGGTGAAGCCGTGCTGCTCGGCGGTGGCGTGGTCGCCCCGGGTGGCGGCCCTGAGTCGTTCGGAGAACGGTTCGCCGACGGTGGGGGAGGCCGTTGCGGGGGCCTCGGCCGTTGTGCTCATCGGCACTGTCCGCCTCTCGCTTCGGGGTCTTTATGACATCATGTCATTTAGGTGCGCGGCGCTGTCAAGGCGGATACGACGCTCTGTCATATAAAAAGGGATACAGGGCTCATTTGGAGTGCCCTGCGTCACATGGTTCACGCGCTCCTGCACGCGCACCTGCATGCTCTGACCACCTACGCGATCGCCGCCCGCATCCGGATGCCCCGCGCGCCCGGGCCTGCGCGCACGCGAGGTGGGGCGGCCGTGTCCCCCCGGCGTTGGGTGTGTCTCGTCTCGTCCGCTGGTCAACTGGTCGCCAGGGCGTTTATCGTTTGGGTGTCGTGCGGTCCGAACCGCCGGGAAGACCCGAGGTGTCCGCCTCGGGCCTCCGGCATGACAACGCACCCCACGGACCCACGAACCTTGAGGCGATGAGTGGATACCAGGAGAACAGGGCACGATCCCGTGACGGTGATCGGTGACGAAGCGGCCAACGCCGCCGACGGCGCTGCGACACACGGCAGCGCCGCCCCGGGTGACGACACCGTCCTGGACGACCGGGTGGAGGCTACCGTCGAATCGGTTGACGTCCTGCTGATCGAAGACGACCCCGGCGATGCCCTCCTCGCCGAGGAACTCCTCGCGGACACCGCACTGACCACACGCATCACCTGGGTCTCCACGCTCGAGGCGGCCCGCGAACACCTCACCGACTTCCGCGGTTGCGTCCTGCTCGACCTCAACCTCCCCGACGGGCACGGCCTGGGCCTGCTACGCGAGGTCCTCGGCAGCGCGCCCTCAGCCGCGGTGGTGGTCCTCACCGGCCTCGACGACGAGCACGAGGGCATCGCCGCCGTCGCCGCGGGCGCCCAGGACTACCTGGTCAAGGGCCAGGTGGACGGTTCCCTGCTGGCCCGGAGCCTGCGCTACTCCCTGGAGCGGCGCCGCGCCGACGAGAACGCCCGCCAGCTGCGCGAGGCGCGGATGCGGGCCCGCGAGAACATGCGCCTGGAGCGCGGCCTGCTGCCCCAGGTCCTGCTCGGCCGTTCGCCGCTCAGCCACCGTGCCTACTACCGGCCCGGCCGCAAACGCGCCCTGGTCGGCGGCGACTTCTACGATGCGGTCGAGAAGGACGGCACCACCCACGTCATCATCGGCGACGTCAGCGGCCACGGCCCGGACGAGGCCGCTCTCGGCGTCAGCCTGCGCATCGCCTGGCGCACCCTCGTCATGAGCGGGGTCGCCGAGGAACGCGTCCTGCCCAACCTGGAGGACCTCCTGGTCAGCGAGCGCGCCCAGGAGGAGATGTACGCGACGCTGTGCATGGCCAGCCTCGACACCGGCAGTGACCGGGCCCGGGTGCGCGTCCTCGGCCATCCGCCCCCCATGGTCGTCACCGACGGTGTGGCGGAGGAGATCCAGGCCGTCCCACAGCCGCCGCTGGGAGTCTTCCCGGTAGATCAGGACGAGGCGGCCGAGATCGTGCTGCCCAAGGGCGCGAGCATGTTGTTCTACACCGACGGCCTGGTCGACGCCTACGACGGCGGACCGCCCGCGCGCCTGGAGGTCGCGGGTCTGCGTCGGATGGTGAACGGGGCGCTCACCCAGGGCGTGGCCCTGAACAACCTGCCCGAACACCTGGTGGACGAGGCGGAGCGCAGCAACGGGGGGCCGCTCCAGGACGACGTGGCGATGCTGCTCGTCAACCACGGAGAGCCGGAGTGAGCTCCCCCGGGGAGGGACATCGCACCATGGACAACGAGCCCGGAACGGATCCGGTCCCAGGGGAGGGGGAAAGAGCCCGGAGGTCCTTCGGAGGGGCCTCCTCCGTCAGCGCCTCCCTCCGCAACCGGGTGCACTCCAGCAGGCACTCCTGGAGCCTGCGCCGCCGGGTCACCAGCCTGCTGACGGTGGTCGCCGTCGTTCTGGTGCTGGCGGTCTCGGTGATCACCCTCGCCGCCTTCCAGGCACGCGACTCCCTGACCCGCCAGGTCGACTCGCTCACGCCGGGGCTGAGTACCGTCGAGCAGACCCGCTCGGCCTACCTCAGCCAGGACCACGCCCTGCGCGGCTACATCCTCACCGGCGACCGCGAGTTCCTGCAGCCCTTCGTCGAGCAGCGGATGTCCCTCGCCGAGTACCGGAGCGCCCTGACCACCCTGGCCGAGGAGAACGAGGACGTCGCGCCCAAGGTCGAGGAGCTCATCGCGGCCGGCGAGGTCTGGAGCGAGGAGTTCGCCGAACCGGTCCTGGAACAGGTCCGTACCGGCCAGACACCGACCCAGGAGGACCTCCAGCGCGGCCGGGTGCTGTTCCTGGAGCTCAACCGGGCCGCCGACGCCACCACCAACCACCTCGAGAGCGAGATCCAGGAGGCCCAGAGCGGGCTGACCCTGGCCACCCAGCAGGTCGTGGCCCTCCTGGTGCTCGTCGGCCTGGTCGTGGTGTTCCTGTCGGTCTTCCTCTGGGTGATGCTCCAGCAGTGGGTGCTGCGCCCCCTGGAGGACCTGGCCGGGCACATGCGCCAGGTCTCCGAGGGCTACTACGCCCACCGCATCTCCCTGCAGGGACCACCGGAGATCGTCCAGCTGGGCCAGGACGTGGACGCCATGCGCGAGCGCATCGTGCACGACCTGGACGAGGTCGCCTCGGCGCGGCGCAAGCTGCAGGAGCAGTCCAGCCTGCTGGAGCACCAGACGGAGGAGCTGCGCCGGTCCAACCTGGAACTGGAGCAGTTCGCCTACGTCGCCTCGCACGACCTCCAGGAACCGCTGCGCAAGGTGGCGAGCTTCTGCCAGCTGCTCCAGCGCCGCTACCACGGCCAGCTGGACGAGCGCGCGGACTCCTACATCGACTTCGCGGTCGAGGGCGCCAAACGCATGCAGACCCTCATCAACGACCTCCTGGCCTTCTCCCGGGTCGGGCGCACCAAGAACTTCGCCCCGGTCGACCTGAACGTGGCCCTGGACGACGCTCTGAGCAGTCTGGAGACCCGCCTGGAGGAGGCGGACGCCGAGATCACCGGCGATGTCCTGCCCACCATCGAGGGCGACCGCACCCTGCTCACCCAGGTCTTCTTCAACCTCGTGGGCAACGCGGTCAAGTTCCGCGGCGAGGACGCGCCCAAGGTCCACGTCAGCGTGGAACGCCAGGACGACGAATGGGTGTTCTGCTGCACGGACAACGGCATCGGCATCGAACCGCAGTACGCCGAGCGGATCTTCGTCATCTTCCAGCGCCTGCACACCAGGGAGAAGTACACCGGTACCGGTATCGGCCTGGCCATGTGCAAGAAGATCATCGAGTTCCACGGCGGACGCATGTGGCTGGACACGGGCGCAGAGGACGCCGAAGGGGCCGAAACCGCCGAGGGCGCGGACTCCGGCCGGACCGGAACCCGCATATGCTGGACCCTGCCCGTCGACACCCAGGCGGAGGAGGAAGATCCGGTTGCTGTGGAGGGAACCGGATCGACCGCTGATACCGATAACCATGTTGAGGGCACCGAGGCAGTCGAGTCCGCCCCCGCGGACGAGACGCCGACGGCCACACGAGAGTCCAGCGGCAACGAGCCGGAGACCGGGGTTCCCACGGGTCAAGAACCCGAAGGGGAACCCCGTCCCCGGCCCGGCGGTGCTGGCGGTACGGCTCCCCCCGGTCGCGGGGCGGGGCCCGTATAGGGGTCTGAAAGCTTGAGCGAGGTCATGTTGGTGCATCCCATTGAGGTGCTGCTGGTCGAGGACGATCCCGGTGACGTCCTGATGACCAAGGAGGCGTTCGAGGAACACAAGCTGGGGAACCGGCTGCACGTGGTCTCGGACGGCGTCGAGGCGCTCCGCTTCCTGCGTCGCGAGGGTGAGTTCGCTGATGCCCCCCGCCCCCACCTGATCCTCCTGGACCTCAACCTGCCGCGTAAGGACGGCCGGGAGGTACTGGAGGAGGTCAAGAGCGATGACAACCTCGCGCACATCCCCGTCGTGGTACTCACGACCTCGGAGGCCGAGGAGGACGTGCTGCGCAGCTACCGCCTGCACGCCAACGCCTACGTGCCCAAGCCCGTGGACTTCGAGCAGTTCATCAGGGTCGTGCGCCAGATCGACGACTTCTTCGTCACCGTCGTTCGGCTCCCCAAGAGCTGATCCGGGACCCGGATCCGGGGACGAGGGCCGCACTCACCGCGCCGGACCGGGTGGGTGCGGCGGTTTTTCGTTACGGTAAGGGCATGAGCCTGCCGGAACCGCGTGAACCCGCTGGTCCCTACCGCGTCAGTGTGGTGTGTCTGGGAAACATCTGCCGATCGCCCATGGCGGCGAAGGTGCTCACCGCAGACCTCGAACGCGCCGGAATGAGCGACCTCGTGGAGGTCGACAGCTCCGGCACGGGCGACTGGCACGTGGGCGGCGGCATGGACCCCCGTGCCGCCGCCACACTGCGTGTGCACGGGTACCTGACCGACCACACCGCCCGCCAGTTCGACCCCGAGGACCTCGCCACCAGGGACCTCGTTCTGGCGATGGACCTGGACAACCTGGACGAGGTGCGCCGCGCCGTCGACGAACGGGGGGCCGAGTTCGGCTTCGACATCTCCCGGCTGCGACTGTTCCGCTCCTTCGCGCCCGGGTGCGGCCCCAACCCGGAGGTCCCCGACCCCTACTACGGGGGAGACGACGGGTTCACCGCCGTCCTGAACATGGTCGAGGCCGCCGCCAAGGGGCTCACCGGGGAACTCGTATCCCGGCTGCGGGGCTAGCCGCTTGAACAGGGAGATGATCGTGCGGTCCTTCGGACCCGGGGGCCCGGGGGACGGGCCGGAGCGACCGCGCCGGGATCCGTTGACCGGGACCCTCGCCGAACGTGTCTCTGCCCTGCTGGGCCGGGAGGTCCGGCGGGCCGCCAGGGCCGGGAGCAGCCACGACTGGACCCTGTCCTACGCCGAGTTGGCCGACGGTACCCGGCTGTTCGTCAAGTCCCTGGCGCGCGGGGCCGAGCCCACGGGGGTGCTGGTCGCCGAGGCGCGCGGACTGGAATGGCTCGGGAGGTGTTTCGGCTCCCCGGCGATCGCGCCCCTGGGGTGGGACTCGCACCTGCTCGTCCTGCCGTGGATCGAACAGCGCGAACCCACACCCGCCGCGGCCGAGCGGCTCGGCAGACAGCTCGCCGGAACCCACCTCACCGGGGCCGACGGTTTCGGTGCGGACTGGACCGGTTACATCGGTCCGCTTCCCCTGGACAACACCCCGTCCCGGAACTGGCCGCGCTTCTACGCCGAGCAGCGGCTGCGCCCCTACCTGCGCCAAGCCCTGGACCAGGGTGCGCTGACCCCCGCCGACGCGCGTGCCGTCGAGAAGGTGGTCGACTCGGTCGAGGAACTGGCCGGGGAACCGGAACCACCGGCCCGTGTCCACGGGGACCTGTGGAACGGCAACGTGCTCTGGCGTGAACGCGACGCGGTGCTCATCGATCCCGCCGCGCACGGCGGCCACCGCGAGGCGGACCTGGCGATGCTGGCCCTGTTCGGCCTGCCCTACCTGGACCGGGTCCGCGACGCCTACAACGAGGTCGCCCCGCTGTCCTCGGGGTGGCGGGGTCGGGTGGCCCTGCACCAGCTGCACCCTCTGCTCGTGCACGTGTGCCTGTTCGGAGCTGCCTACCGGACCACCGCTCTGGAGGCCGCGCGGACCGCGTACCGCGCCGGCTGACCCGTGCTCCGGTGCCCGCCACGGTGGGGGCGGCGCCGGTGCCGCCCCCACCGGGCCGTCAGCCCTTGACGCTGCCGGCCAGCAGCCCCCGCACGAAGTAGCGCTGCAGCAGGAAGAACACGATCAGCGGGACGATGATCGACACGAACGCCCCCGCGGTGAGCCGGTGCCAGGCCTCGCCGCGGGTTCCCGCGAGTTCGGCCAGCCGGACGGTGAGCGGCGCGGTCGCGGTGTCGCCGCCGGCGAAGATCAGCGCCACCAGCAGGTCGTTCCAGACCCACAGGAACTGGAAGATGCCGAGGGAGACCAGGGCGGGGGCGATCAGCGGAAGTACCACCTTGCGGAAGATCGTCCCGTGCCCGGCACCGTCCACGCGGGCGGCCTCGAAAAGCGACTTCGGTAGCTGCGAGATGAAGTTGTGCATCAGGAAGATGCCCAGCGGCAGACCGAAGATGGTGTGCGCCACCCACACGTTGGTGAACGCCATGGCACCGGAGAGCTCCCAGGCGGGGAGGATCTGGGCGCCGCCGACCGACACACCCTGGGAGAAGAAACGCAGCAGCGGGACCAGGGACATCTGGAGCGGGACGATCTGGAGCGCGAAGATCCCGAGGAACACCCAGTCACGGCCGCGGAAGTCGATCCAGGCCAGAGCGTAGGCCGCCAGGGCCGCGACCCCCAGGACGAACACCGTCGAGGGCAGGGTGATCACGAACGAGTTCACGAAGTGGCTTGCCAGACGGCCGTCGTTGGCGTTGCCGAAGAGTACGTCCCGGTAGTTGTCCAGGGTCACCTCGGGGGAGCCGAAGAACGTCCACCAGCCGGTGGTACGGATCTGTTCGGCGGGCCGGAACGAGGAGATGAACAGCCCGGCGGTGGGCAGCGTCCACACGACGGCGATGACCAGCGCCGCGAGGCTGGCCGCGCCGCCGCTGAGCCGTTTGCGGACCCGGTCGGCGGCGCCCCGGTCGGCGGGCGTCTCGCGTGCGGCGGGCGCGGCGGCCCCGGGGAGGGTGTCGTTCGTGCTCATGTCAGCTCCCTGGCCTTGCGGTTGCGCCGGATCTGGAAGGCGACCAACGGGATGACCAGGACGAACAGGAACACGGCCAGGGCCGATCCCTGACCGACCTGGCCCTGGGAGAACGCCTGGCTGTACATCTCGTTGGCGATCACGCTGGTGCCGTAGTTGCCGCCGGTCATGGTGCGGACGATGTCGAAGATCTTGAGGGTCTGCACCGAGATCGTGATGAGCACGACCAGGAGGGTGGGCCAGACCGACGGCAGGGTGATGCGGCTGAACAGTTGCCAGGGGCCGGCGCCGTCGATGCGCGCGGCCTCCACGATCTCGGCGGGGATCGCCTTGATGGCCGCGGACAGGACCACCATCGCGAACCCGGCCTGGACCCAGATCAGGACCAGGATCAGCAGGAACGTGTTGAGGGGTTGTTCGAGCAGCCACAACCGGGGCTCGCCGCCGAACCACACGACGATCTGGTTGAACAGCCCGTACTGCTCCTGGTCGGCGGGGCGGTAGGCGTACACGAACCGCCAGATGATGCTCGCGCCGACGAACGAGATCGCCATCGGCATGAACACCAGCGACTTGGCCACGGACTCGAACCGGGAGCGGTCGATGAGCACGGCGTACAGCAGGCCGACCGCCGTGGCCATGACCGGGGCGAACAGTACCCACAGCATGGTGTTGAGCAGGACCTGGAGGATCTCCGGGCGCTGGAACATCCAGAGGTAGTTGGCCAGTCCCACGAACACGTCGCCGTTGCGGTCGTGGAAGGACAGGATGGTGGTGCGGATGACCGGGTAGACGAGCCCGCCGAGAATGAGGACCGCGGCCGGGCCGAGGAAGAAGGCCGCCTGCCACCGGTCCCGCTTGCTGCGGGGCGCGTCGAGCAGGACGAGCATCAGGCCGATGACGCCGAGGAAGGCGACGATCCCGATGAGCATCCACACGAGCTTGGGCAGCTCGTTCAGGAAGGAGAACTCCATGGAAGACCTTTGGTGGTGCCTGGAGAGGTGGAAGGGGAGGGCGGGGAGGGCCGCGCGGCGTCACTGACGCCGCGCGGCCGGGAACTTCGGGCACGGGCCGGAGCCGGGGCGGGATCGCGCCTCAGACACCCGTTGAGGGGCGTCGGGCAAAGGCCCCGAGCAGACCCGGGGTTACGGCCAGGCGGACTCGACGCTCTCCAGGACCGTTGCGGTGTCGGCACCGGTCACCCAGTCGACCATCCCGCTCCAGAAGACGTTGGTGCCCACGGAGGAGGGCATGGCGTCGCTCCCGTCGAAGTGGAAGACGGTGTCGGGGTCGTTGAGGACCTCGGCGGTGAACTGGTCGGTGGGGTCGGCCAGCAGGGACTGGTCCAGCTCCTGGTGGGCGGAGACCCAGGAGCCCAGGGAGGCGCGCTGGTTGGCGTACTCGGCCGAGGAGAGGTACTCGTGCATGGCCACGACCTCGTCGCGGTCGTCGAAGGAGACGACGAACTCGCCGCCGCCCATGATCGGAATGTCGGAGCCGGCCTCCAGCGGGGGCATGACGAAGCCGTAGACGTCGCCGTCCTCGCCGATCTCGACGTCGTCCTCGAACTGGGCGCCGTAGAAGGAGCCCATCAGGTACATGGCGCAGCCGCCGTCGAGGAGGGGCATCCCGGCCTCCTGGAAGGAGGTGACGGCGATGCTGTCGACGCCGCCGAACGTGCCGTTGACGTAGTCCTCGTTCCGGATGACCTCGTCGGCCAGGTCGAAGGCCTCCTCGACCTCGGGGGAGTCGAAGGCGATGTCGTGGGAGATCCAGTCGTGGTAGACGTCCGTCCCGGAGGTGCGCAGGAGCGCGTTCTCGATCCAGTCGGTGCCGGGCCAGCCGGTGGCGTCGCCGGACTCGAAGCCCACGCACCAGGGCTTGGTGCCGTCGGCGGCGATGGCGTCGCTGAGTTCGATCATCTCGTCCCAGGTCTCGGGGACCTCGTGGCCGTTCTCGGCGAAGTAGCCGGGCGAGTACCAGACCATCGACTTCATGTTGGCGCCGAGCGGGGAGCCGTACAGGTCGCCGTCCACGGAGGCGTAGCCCTGCCAGTCCTCGCTCCACCCCGACTCGACGTTGCTCTGCACGCCGTCGGCGACGGGGAGGGCGTGGCCGTCGTTGGCGGCGCGCTCCAGGAGGCCGGGCTGGGGGATGAAGGCGAGGTCGGGCGCGTTGCCTCCGTCGAGGCGGACCGGTAGTTGGGCCTCGAACTCACCGCTGCCCTCGTACTGGACGGTGATGCCGCTGCAGGCCGCGAAGTCCGCCCAGGACTCTTCCAGGAGGTCGCCCTCCTCGTCACGGATGGACGCGTAGACGGAGACGGTGCCCCCCGTGCCCTCCCACTGTTCGTAGGGGGAGCAGTCGATGTCGGAGGTGTCGACGGTGCTGCTGTCGCCTCCGCTGAGATAGGAGCACCCGGAAACCAGGAGGGCCAGGCCTCCGGCGGCCGCGGCCAGAGTGCGTCGGTGGACCGGACTGGGCATGGGCGTTCACTCCTTCGGCACGCACACCCGCCGGTGTTGCGGATGTGATTCAGGTCATGCGCCCTTCGATGAAAGTCGTATTCGGGGATTTTGTCCATGCCCTGCGCAAATTCTTGCGTAACGATCTGAAATCTTGCAGGTGAGCCGTGTGGACAGGGGTTTTGTCATCGGAAAGGTGGGATGTCGGCTCGGGCCTCGGTGCGGAGCCCGAGCCGGCCACCGGCGGTGCGCCGTACATTGGGGGCATGGCTGACGCACCCACCAGCCCTGGTCAGGGCACACCCGGACATGACGGACCCGAACTGCACGTCGCCCTGATCGGCTACGGCAAGGGCGGGGAGGTCTTCCACGCCCCCCTTGTCGACGCTGTGCCGGGATTGCGCCTGTCCGCCGTGGTCACCGGATCGCCCGAACGCCGGCGGGCCGCGCAGGCACGGTACCCGGGGGTCACCGTGTACCCCACCGCCGCCGACCTGTGGGCCGACGCCGGGCGTTACGAGATCGCGGTCGTCAGCACCCCCAACGACACCCACGCGCCCTTGGCCCGTGCCGCGATGGAAGCGGGCATGGCGGTGGTCGTGGACAAGCCGTTCGCGCTCACCTCGGCTCAGGCGCGGGAGCTCACCGAACTGGCGGAGGAGCTCGACCAGGTGCTCACCGTCTACCAGAACCGTCGCTGGGACGCCGACTTCCTCACCCTGTGGCAGCTCATCGAGGAGGGCTCCCTGGGACGGGTGCACCGCTTCGAGTCGCGTTTCGAGCGGTGGCGCCCCGAGCCGAAGGGGACCTGGCGCGAGATCGGGGGAGTGGAAGACGGTGCGGGCCTGCTGTACGACCTGGGTCCGCACCTCATCGACCAGGCGGTCAACCTGTTCGGCCCGGTGGCCTCCGTCTATGCCGAGACCGACTCCCTGCGCGAGGGCGTACAGGCTGACGACGACGTCTTCCTCGCCCTGCACCACGTCCGCGGCACGCGCTCCCACCTGTGGATGAGCGCTCTCAGCGCTCAGAACGGCCCCCGCTTCCGGGTGCTCGGGGACGAGGCGGCCTTCGTCAGCCACGGATTGGACGGCCAGGAGGCCCGACTGACCGCGGGGGAGCGCGCGGACGCGCCCGACTGGGGTGTGGTCCCCGAGGCGGAGTGGGGCCTGCTCGGGGCCGACGGCCGGACCAAGCCGGTGCCCAGTGAGCGCGGCGCCTACCCGGAGTTCTACGCCGGGGTGCGCGACGCCGTCGGTGAGGGCGAACCGCTGCCGGTGGACCTCCACGAGGTGATTCACGGCCTGGAGGTCATCGAGGCGGCCCGGTGCAGCGCCCGAACCGGGTCGGTGGTGGAGCCGGCGCGGCACTGACCGCACCTCAGCGCTCCGGGACCGCGTTCCTGGTGAACGCGGTCAGGTGCTCGCGCAGCTGGTCCAGGACCTCCTCCTCGGAGGGGTCCCGGCCCAGGACGAGGCGGGTCAGCTGAGGAGTGATCTGCGGCCAGGCGGCCAGGCCGACCAGTGTGAGGAGCAGGTGGCGGGCGTCGGAGGCCGAACCTCCGACCGCCTCGGCGAGGGCGGCGGCCTTGGCGTCGTAGAGCTTCGCGCGCTCCTCCTCGCCCGGGACCGGGGAGTCGCCGTAGTGCAGGGCCTCCCACAGCAGCAGTCGGAGCACCTCGGGATGGGCGCGGTGGTAGTCGAAGACCCGGACGACGTAGGAGGCGGGGTCGCTGTCGTCGGTGAGGGTCACGGCCCGTGACAGTTCGTCGACCGCCTCCCCGACCACGTGCCGGAACAACTGTTCCTTGTCGCCGAAGTGCGCGTAGATCCGCTGTTTGTTGACCCCGGCGCGCTCCGCGATGCGATCCACCCTGGCTCCGGCGATGCCGTGCGCGGCGAACTCGTGCCGCGCGGCTGCCAACAGGAGCGCACGGGTGTTCTCGGTACGCGAGGTGTTGTCCATCCCACGATGATAACCAACCGGTTGGTTATCGAGGATCTTGACAACCAACTAGTTGGTTTTAAACGATGGGGCCATGTCCACAACACAGGCCACCAGTCGGTCCGCCGTCACGGCCCTCTCCCTGACCGGCGTCCTCGTCGTCGGTCAGCTCTACGCCGTTCTCCCGCTCATGGCGCCCATGGCACGGAGCTGGGGTTCTGACCAACCCACCGTCGCCTGGTCGGTGACGGTCTTCGCCATCGCCTACGCCACGGGTTTCCTCGCCTCCGGCCCCGCCGCCGACCGCTTCGGTCCCCGCCGGGTCATCGTCGCGGGAGGGCTGGCGACCGCCCTGACCACCGCGGTGGTGGCCCTGGCACCCGGGGCCGCCACGGGGCTGACCCTCAGAGCCCTCCAGGGCCTGGCGGCAGCCTCCTTCGCACCCGCCGCGTTCAGCTACATCGCCACCAGGGTCCGCCCCGAACACCGGGTCGCCGCCATCACCTGGCTCACCAGCTCCTTCCTTGCCGCAGCCGTCATCGGTCAGCTCGCGGCCCAAACCCTCGAACAGGTCATCGGCTGGCGCGGCGTGTTCACCGCCTCCGCGGCAGCCCTGGCCGTGGCCGCGAGCGTTCTACGTCTCGTACTCGCCTCCGACCGGCCCTCCCCGACCTCCGGGAACGGCGGCATGCTCGCCCTGCTCCGTGACCGCCGACTCCTCCTGCTCTACGGAGCCACCGCCACCGTTCTGCTCGGTTTCGTCAGCGTCTACAGCGGTCTCGAACTCTCCGGTCCCGCCTGGCTCGCGGACCACCCCCAAGCCCTACTGCTCCTGCGCGCCAGTGCCCTGCCCGCCATGCTCGCGGTCCCTCTCCTGGGCTCCCGCCTGGCCCGCTACGCGCCCGAAACCAGAGTGCCCGCCGCTCTCATCGGTGCCGCCGTCGCCGTGGCCGCCACCGGTCCGGCCGCCCACCTGGGCCCCCTCGCCCTAGGGGCGAGCCTGCTGGCCCTGGCCGGATGCGTCGCCGTGGCGGCGCCCGCTCTCATCCAGGCCATCGGCCTGCACGCCGGCCCCGCCCGGGGGTCGGCCACTGCCCTCTACACCTTCACCCTCTTCATCGGTGCGGGCCTGGGCCCCCAACTCGCAGCCGCCCTGTCGGGCCAGGGCTTCACCGTGCTCACCCTCAGCACAGCAGCGGTCCTGGCCGCCGGAGCAGCTCTGGCAAAACGCAAACCGATCCACTCCCAAGAGGGCGTGAGCCCCAGCCCTGCACCGTAGTAAGCGGCACAACCCCAACCCCCTCAACCCCTGGGGGTTGGGCGTGCGCTTTCAGGTGACGGCACCCCAGGGGGTTTGGGACCCCCACCCTGCGCTGTTGTCAGGCGGGCGGTGCAAACCCCCTCAACCCCAGGGGGTTGGGCGTGCGCTTCCAGGTGACGGCACCCCAGGGGGTTTGGGACCCCCACCCTGCGCTGTTGTCAGGCGGGCGGTGCAAACCCCCTCAACCCCAGGGGGTCACAAAACGTGCATCTTGCCCGCCCTCCCCCAGTGGTGGGGGTTGGCCGGAGCGCGGTGGGCGGCGCCCGGACACAGGGGGTTTTCGCCAGGGCTGGGGACACGCATCTCTGGAACACATCAGTGATCCAGGGGGTTGGCGAGCTACGGGCCTCGCCCTTTTCCAGAACCAGACGTAGAAAGATCAAGCACGTCCCGCGAGGTGCGTAGCGGCCTCCGAGTACGCCCGACATCAACCCCCACAGGGCTCAGCCGGACGAACACCGGGCCCAAGCCACCCCAGGGGGTTGTCCTGAACCCCCACCACAGACCGTTTGAACCAGCACCCACGCAACCCCCCGCACCACAGCGGGTTGGCTTGAAGCTCAGACACAGCCCGCTCGAACCACATCCCCGAACCTTCTCCTTGGGCCTATGTTGGAAGAGGGCTGATCGGGGGTTCTCCAACACACACCCACCCACCCTGGACCACCTGCCCGCCCACCCCGCTCCCAATCCCAACCCCACCTACGCCTCACCTGCTCACCGACCCCGCACCAAACTGTCCTAAGACGCTCCAAGCCGCACCAAAACCACCACCCCACCGAAGGAGAAGCGCCGTGGCCCAGGTCCTCGTGGTCGCTGACGATCTCACCGGTGCCAACGCCACCGGCGCCCGTTTCGCACGTACCGGGATGCGCGTGGCCACGGTGACTCCCGAGCACGTCAGCCGGGTCGCCGGTGACTACGACGTGGTCGTCGCCAACCTGGACAGCCGGCACGTCCCCGCTGAACAGGCCGCTGACCTGGTCACCGACGTGGTTGAGGCAGTATGGCCGGTCGGCCTCGTGGTCAAACGCACCGACACCACCCTGCGCGGCAACATCGGCGCCGAGATCCAGGCCGCCTACGACGCGGTCCGCGACCGGGTCCCCACCGGAACCCGGGTCCGGGTGCTGTTCACCCCCGCCTTCCCCGGCTCCGGCCGGATCACCGAGGACGGTGTGCAGCTGCTCAACGGGACACCGCTGGAACGCACGGAACTCGCGGTCGACCCCCTCTTCCCGATGACCACCAGCGTGGTCGCCGACATCCTCGGAGCCCAGACCGATCTCGCCGTCCGGCATGTGCCGGTCCGCCAGATCACCCAGGAGATGCTCACCGCGGAGCTCCTCGCCGGGGACGAACCGATCGTGGTCTGCGATGCCAGCAGCGAGCAGCACCTCACCGACATAGCCGAGGCCGCAGCGGCGGCACACCACTCCGACGGCACCGTCTGGGTGGCCGTCGACCCGGGACCCACAGGCGCCCTGCTCGCCTACGCCCTGCGCCTGCGCGGCCAGGCTGGTTCTCGCGGACCGTTGCTCGCGGTCGCGGGCAGCACCACCGAGCTCACCCGCCGTCAACTGGCCACAGTGGCCCGTACCGGCGCCGTGCGGTTCGTGGACGTGGACGCGGTAGCCCTGGCGGACCCCGAGAGCGACCACGCCGATGAGGTTGCCGAAGAACTCACCACACAGCTGTCCTCTTCGGGCTTCCCCGAGCTGTGTGTGCTGCGGATGATCACCACGGCCGAACAGGTCCGGGAACTCCCCGCTCAGGCCCGCGCCGAACTGCCGGGCCGGATCGCGGGTCTGGTCGCGGACGTGGTCAACGAGCTCGCCGACACGGTGGGGGCCCAGGCTCTGCCCAGCGGTCTGTACCTGACCGGCGGCGACCTCGTCGCCAGCCTCCTGGACGAACTGGATGTGCACGCCTTCGACGTCGGCGGTGAGATCGTCCCGCTCGCCGTCCACGGTCACCTCAGCGGAGGCCCGCTGGACGGTACGCCCGTGGTGGCCAAGGGCGGGTTGGTCGGTGACGACATCACCTTGGTCGAGTGTCTGGCCAAACTGAGAAGGGCTGTCCAGGCCCGCCTGCACCAGGTGCACTCGGAGGTTTCCGAACACGTGATCCCAACCCTGGTCAGGGAAAGCTGAGGGGTGTGCGGGTGCGGTTTTCCGCGCGGGACAGGGTGTCTGGGGGTGGTGGGTTGGGGTTCAGGACCCGTTGTGGTGCTGTTGGTTGAAGAGTGTGGGAGACCCGCTGTGGTGCGGGGGGTTGCGTGGGTGCTGGTTCAAACGGTCTGTGGTGGGGGTTCAGGACACCCCCCCTGGGGTGGTCTGGGCCCGGTGTTCGTCCGGCTGAGCCCTGTGGGGGTTGATGTCGGGCGTACTCGGAGGCCGCTACGCACCTCGCGGGACGTGCTTGATCTTTCTACGACTGGATCTGGAAAAGGGCGAGGCCCGTAGCTCGCCAACCCCCCTGGGGTGCCGTCACCTGGAGGTGCACGCCCAACCCCCAGGGGTTCAGGGGGGGCGGGGCCGTGTGGGTTACTACGGCGGATGGTGGGGCCCTACCCCCTGGGGTGCTGTCACTTGCAGGGGCACGTTCAACCCCTGGTGTGCGGGAGCCTGAGAGGCGCGACAGAACCCCAGGGGTTGACTGCGGCGGGGGCCGTCACCCGGACGGCCTCCTGGGCGGGAAGGTCAGGCCGACACGATGTGGGTGAAGGTGAGCTTGTCGATCAGTTCGGCGAGGGGTTTGGGCGCCTCCAGCGGTCCCATGTGCCCGAGACCGGGGAGCACCCGGACCTCCTCACAGTTCTGCACGAGGTCCCCGATGTGGTGGGCGTGCCACGCGGGGGTCAGCTTGTCCTCGTCTCCGCCCACGACCACGGTGGGGGCGGAGATCTGACGGGTGGAGTCGTCCAGTTCCAGTTCGGTGAGGACCCTGCCCCACTCGCCGCGGGGGATGCTGCCGCAGTCGTGGACGAGCTTGGCGCACAGGCGTTTGTTGGCCTTGTCCGTGTTCCTGCCCATGACCAGGAACTTGAAGATCTCCGCGGACAGGGCGTTGGGCGGGCCCAGGGGGAGGGGCGCGGTCAGGAAGATCCTGGCGCCGAGGGTGCCAAGAGCACCGGGGAGGGGGATGGCGGTGGACTTCCTCGGCAGGTCGGTGCATCCGGTGTTGGTGAGGAGCACGGCGCCGACCTTCTCCTTGAAGGTCTCGCGTGGAGCCGCGGCCATCACGGTCATACCGCCCATGCTGTGCCCGGCGACCAGGGCCCTGCGCCCTTCCGGCACGGTCGCCTCCAGGACCGCGCACAGGTCGTCGGCGAGCTTCTCGGTGCCGTACCCGGCTCGGGTGATGGGGGTCTGGGTACGGCCGTGCCCGCGCTGGTCGTAGAGGACCACCCGCAGGCTCGGGTCCAGTTCCCGGACCACGGGCCCCCAGGAGGCCAGGGAGGTCGCCCAGCAGTGGGAGAGGACCACCGTCGGGCCGTCGGCTGGTCCGCGTACCTCGACGTGCAACCGGGTGCCGTCGGCGGAACGCACCTTGAGTTCCTGGGCGTGGCCCACGTGTCGTGTCGCCATCAGGGGTTACCTCTCACTCGGGGGAGCGCCGCGGCGGTCGGTGCGACCGCCGCGGCGCGGGGGGTGTCCCTCCAGGTCGGCGCGTGAACTGGAGGGACGTCTTCGGGGCGGCCTCAGCCGTCGAGGTCGATCTGGGGGACCGCGAAGGGCGGGGTGCCCGACCCGTTGACCGGGTGCCCGCCCCAGAGGTTGGGGGTGTCGAGTGTGCCGACCCCCTCGTGGCCGTCGGGTGTGCGCACGATGACGGTGCGCACACCGCGCTCGTAGGCCCTGGTGATCCCGGGTTCGGCCGACAGGCGGCCCTTCCACCGGTAGTCACCGGTCAGCGGTGAGAAGTGCCCGGCCAGGTGGGCCTGGACCTCGAAGCCCTCCGAGGACTCCTCGGAGAGGAGGACCGTCACCATGCCCCGGTACTCCTCTTCCCCGTCGTCGAACCCGCTCATGATGCTTCTCCTTCTCTGGTCCCGTCAGGCCGGGACGGCGTCCTTGCGCTTTCCGCCGCCCCGCGGGACACGGCGCAGGTCGTAGTTGTGCGGGTCGAACCAGCGGGTGCGCAGGGCGTAGTTCCAGGTGAAGGTGGGCCACAGGGTGGTGTTGCGGCCCTCCTCGTTCAGGTACCAGCTGTCGCAGCCCCCGGTCACCCACACGGTTCCCTGCATGGACTTGTCGATCATCCTGTTGTAGGCGCGCTGGGCTTCGGGGCGGGGTTCCAGGCGGTCCAGCCGGTTCCGGCACGCGTACTTGAGCGCTTCCATCGTGTAGCGGATCTGCGCTTCGATCATGAACACCTGGGAGGTGTGGCCCAGGCCGGTGTTGGGGCCGGCGAGTACGAACGCGTTCGGGAACCCGTTGACGGTGGTGCCGCGGAAGGCCTGGACGTTGCTGCCCCAGTGCTGGGCGAGCGAGCGGCCCTCGGAGTTGTACAGGCGGTGCGCGATCGGCGGGTCGGTGACCTGGAAGCCGGTGCCGAGGATGATCGTGTCGACCTCGTGCTCGGTCTCCTCGCCGGAGGGGCCCCGGGTGACCACGGAGTTCGGCCGGACCTCGACGATGCCGTCGGTGACCACGTCCACGTTGGGCCGGGCCAGCGCGGGGTAGTAGTCGTTGGACATCAGGATGCGCTTGCACCCGGCGCGGAAGCTCGGGGTGAGCTTGGCGCGCAGGGCGGGGTCCTTGACGCTGCGGTTGATGTTGGCCCGGCCGAGGCGTTCCACGATCCCGAGCAGCTTGGGGTTCTTGGCGAAGCCGAAGATGTAGCTCTCGCGGCCCCAGTAGATGCTCTTGCGGGCGATCTGCTGCGCGCCGGGGACGTTCCGGTAGAGCCAGCTCTCGGCCTTGGTGATGTCTCGGTCGTGGCGGAACATCACCCACGGGGCGGTGCGCTGGAACAGCGTCAGCCTGCCGACCTTCGGCTGGATCTTCGGTACGAACTGGATCGCGGAGGCGCCGGTGCCGATCACGGCGACCTTGCGGCCGGTCAGGTCGTGGTCGTGGTCCCATGCGGCGGAGTGGAAGAGCTTGCCCTCGAAGGTGTCGAGGCCCTTGATGTCGGGGTAGGTGGGATCGGCGAGGGGGCCGGCGCCGCTGACCAGGAACTGCGCGGTGACGGTGCCGTCGGTGGTCTCGATCCGCCAGCGGTTGTTCCCGGGCTCCCAGTGCGCGGCCCGGACGTCGCTGTTGTAGCGGACGTGCTGGTCCACGCCGTTTTCGCCGGCGACCCGCTTCATGTAGTCCCAGATCTCGGGCTGCGGCGAGAAGGTCCGGCTCCAGTTGGGGTTGAGCGCGAAGGAGAACGAGTACAGGTGCGAGGGAACGTCGCAGGCGGCGCCCGGGTAGGAGTTGTCGCGCCAGGTGCCGCCGATGCCGTCGGCCCTCTCCAGGACCACGAAGTCCTTGAGCCCGGCCTGCCTGAGGCGGACAGCCATACCGATCCCGGCAAATCCGGTGCCGATGACGGCGACCCGGTAGTGCGGCACTGCTTCGGTCACGATGCTGTTCCCTTCGTGCGTCCCGGTTCGGCCGTGGAGACTTGCGTACCGACCGGTAAGTATGGTCCCCGGGGGCGTGGCGCGTTTCGCCCCCGGGGGGAGGGTGTCGGGGGCTGAGCGCGTGGCGCGTCCGCTCTCAGCTCCCGACGTCTGGGGGACCACCGCCGGAAGACGTGGCGCGTTTCGCCTTCCGACGGCGGCGTTCTTGGGAGGGGGAGTGCCCCTCGGGGAGTCGGCTAGCTGCCGAGCAGCCCGGCCTTCTTCCAGAAGTACCGGCCCAGGCCGGAGATCGCCCCGGCGGTGTCCAGCGTGTTGACCACCTTGCGGGCGGCCCAGGTCTTGGTCTCGACCCAGTGCGTGTTGCCCTTGGCGACCCGGTAGGCCTCCTTGGGGTCGAGTCCGACCTGCTCGTAGACCTTCGGGTTGATCAGGCGGGTCGCGGAGTAGTAGGTGACCAGGCCGAGCACGATCCGGCTGTAGGCCTTGTTGAGGGCGCTGCGCTCGGGCCAGTCGCGCTGGAACTCCTCACGGGCGTAGCGCATGTGGCGCGCTTCCTCGGTCACGTGGATGCGGGCCACGGCGCGCACCAGCGGCAGGATCTGCTCGTCCGGGACGGCCTCGCGCTGGAGCTGGTCCAGGACCTCCTCGACGAAGAGCGCGCCGGCGAAGATCAGCGGTCCGTGCGCGATCGCCTTGAAGACGCGGCCGAGGTGGAAGGTGACCGGGTCGAGCCGGTGCGTCTCCCAGCCGAGCTTGCGCACCATCTTCGCGAACATGACCGTGTGGCGGCACTCGTCGGCGATCTCGGTGTAGGCGTACTGGACGTGCAGTGACGTGGGGTCGTTGTGGTAGGCGTGCCGGACCAGCATCTGCATCAGGATCGTCTCGAACCAGATGCCGATGGTGGCGACGCTGGCGACCTCCAGGCGGGACAGCTCCTTGCGTTTGTCCTCGCTGAGCTGGTCCCACAGGTGGGTGCCGTAGATCGAGATGCGCTCGGGCCGGATCGCCCACATGTCGGGGTCGACCGGGGCGTCCCAGTCGATCTCGACCAGGGGGTCGTAGGAGGCCTTGGCGGAGCCGCGCAGGAGGCGCTTGGCGATGTCCTCGCGGTCGGTGACCTTGGGCTTGGCGACTACTTCGGCGGTCATCTCTTGTTCCTCCTCAGGAAGCGCTGGTCTTGGCGTGCGGGGAACCGTGGCGTGCGTGGAGCCCCTGGGCGATCTCCGCGTCCGCGAAGGCGCCGTCCGTGAGGAGCAGGCCGAGCTGGAGCGACACGATCTGTTCGGTGGTGGCGGGGAAGTGCTTGGTCAGGTGGAGGGCCGCGGTTCCGAAGGCCGTGCAGGCGACGTCGCGCGGGGGGCGTTTGGCGGCCGCGGCGCGGACCACGGTCATCACGGTGTCCCGCTTGGTCTCGGCGGGGACCACCCCGTCCAGCGAGGCGCCGGTGGCGCGCGAGCTTTCGTGGATGGGGGTGTCGACGAAGCCGGGGTAGACCGTGGTCACGCCGACGTGGGTGCCGTACTCGGCGCGCAGGGCGTCCGAGTAGGCGGTCACCGCGCGCTTGGAGACGGTGTAGGCGCCTGCCAGGGGGACCTGGAGGTTGGCCAGCAGCGAGGCGGTGACGATCACCCGGCCCCGGCTCTGGAGCAGGGCGGGCATCGCGGCGGCGGTGACCCGCCAGGTGCCCAGGAGGTTGACCTCCAGCGCCTGGTGGGCGTGGGCGTCGGGCATGTGGCCGATGTCCACGGACGGGCCGACCCCGGCGTAGTGGACGAGCAGGTCCAGGTGTCCGCCGAGCTGCTCGATCGCCTCGGCGACCCCTTCGCGCACCTGCTGGTCGTCGGTGATGTCGCAGGCGATGACACCGGGGGCGGCCTTGCGGTCGATGCCGACGACGTTGACGCCGAGCTGGCGGAGGACCGCCACGGTGGCGCTGCCGAACGCGCCGGAGGCGCCGGTGACGATGGCGTTCTGGCCGGACAGCCGGCTCAGGTGGCGCGGCAAGGGGGTCGTCATGTGATCTCCTCCACAGTCATTGCCGGAACGTTACAACGGCCATTGTCACAATGCAATGGGTAGTAGCCGGAAATTTACTCGCGAGTAAGGTTCGGGGGTGCCTGGCGGCGTCGGATGCCGTGTCCCGGCCCAGGTGGGGGTTGTCGGCGCTCCGGGGGTTCAGTCGCAGGTCGGGGCGGGTGTGCTCGGATACGGCTCCGGGGTCGCGCGAACAGGCGCGCGACCCCGGAATCCGCCCCGGTCACGATCGGGGCACTATCGGCCGAGCAGTCCGGCCTTCTTCCAGAAGTACCGGCCCAGGCCCGAGATCGCCCCGGCGGTGTCGAGCGTCTTCACGACCTTGCGGGAGAGCTCGGTCTTGCTGTCGATGAAGCGGGGGTTGCGCCGGGCCGTCCGGTGCGCCTCACGCGGGTCGAGGCCGACTCGCTCGTAGACCTTCCGGTGCACCAGCCGGGTGGCCGAGTAGTAGGTGACCAGGCCGAGGACGAGCCTGCTGTAGGCCTTGTCCAGCCTGCCGCGCCCGATCCAGTCGCGGTGGAACTCCTCGCGGGCGTAGCGGATGTGCCGGGCCTCCTCGATCACGTGGATCCGGGAGGTGGAGCGCACGACCGGCTCGATGCTCTCGTCGTCGATCATCTCCCGCTGCAGCTGGTCGAGGATCTCCTCGACGAAGAGCGCGCCGGCGAAGATCAGCGGCCCGTGGGCGAGGGCCTTGAAGACGTTGCCCAGGACGTGGGCCACGGGGTCGATCCGGTAGGCCCTGGAGCCGAGCTTCTCGATCGCCTTCGCGAACATGACCGTGTGGCGGCACTCGTCGGCGATCTCGGTGTAGGCGTACTGGACGTGGTTGGTCGTGGGGTCGTTGTGGTAGACGTGCCGGACCAGCATCTGCATCAGGATGGTCTCGAACCAGATGCCCGTGGCCATGGTGCTGGCCATCTCGAGCCGGGACAGTTCCCTGCGCTGGTCCTCGCTGAGCCGGTCCCACAGGTGGGTGCCGTAGATGGACACCCGCTCCGGGCGCATGCCCCACTTGTCATCGAGGGGAGCCTCCCAGTCGATCTCCACCAGGGGGTCGAAGGAGGCCTTGGCGGAGCCGCGCAGCAGGCGTTTGGCGATGTCCTCGCGGTCGGTGAGCTTCGGTGTGCGGACGTTTCCCGCGGACATGGATCCCTCCAGGGGGTGTTCCGTGCCGGAGGCGCGCCGAACGGGCGGTTCGCGTGATGTGACCCCGTTCACTCCGATTTTCTAGAACGTTACAATCTCTGTTGACAACGTTCAACGGCGCCGAGGGGCGGATTTACTGATGAGTACGGCCCTCCAGGGTCTCTAGGCTGGTTCCATGGCCGAATACCGTATTGACGAACTCGCCCGGCTCGCCGACACGACGGTGCGCAACGTCCGGGTCTACCAGGACCGAGGACTCCTCGCGCCGCCCCGGCGCCAGGGCCGGGTGGGCATCTACTCCGAAGCGCATCTGGCACGTCTGCGGCTGATCGGCCAACTGCTCCGCCGGGGCTACACCTTCGCCAACATCGGCGAGATGTTCCAGGTGTGGGAACGCGGCGGTGACCTCTCCGAGATCCTCGGCTTCGAGTCCGCCGTGGGGGACGCCTGGAGCGACGAGATAGCCGACTACGTCAGCCTCGGGGACCTGCGGGAACTGTTCGGCAAGGGGGTGACCCCCAAGACCATAAAGCGGGCTCTGGACCTCGGTGTGCTGGAGCGCGACGGGCTGCGGTTCCGGGTCCCCAGCCCCCGCCTCTTCCACGCCGGCGTCGAACTGGTCAAGCTCGGCATGACCGTGGACTCGGTCCTGGACATCGCGGAGAACCTCCGGCTCAAGATCGGTGACGTCTCCGAGCACATGGTCCGGCTGGTCGCCGACCACATCATCACCGAACACGCCCCCGGGACCGTGATCCAGAGCGAGGACGTCGCCCAGATCGCCGAGCTCATCCGCAGGGTGCGCCCCCTGGCCCAGCAGGCCGTGGACGCGGTCCTGGCCCAGGAGATGGCCCACCACCTCACCAACGTCCTGGGCGACCACTTCGCCGAGGCCATGGAGCACCTTCAGGCGCAGGACCAGGCGGGCCGGGACATGGAGGGCCTCCCCGGGCCCTCCTGAGTCCTGCCGAGCACTCCGGGACCCCGTGCCTCCTCCAGCCCTCCCGGGACCGCCGGACAGTCGCCCCGACGCTTCGGCTCACCTGACCCCCGCTCCCTTCGGACCCCCGAGACCCCCGCTCCCCGCAGACCTCGACCCCCGGACGGGCCGCGGGCCCGGACACCGCATCAGTGTCCGGGCCCGCACGCCGGGTCGGTCCCGCGGATTCCGCACCACCTCAGGCCCCGGACTCCTCCGCGGCGGCCCCGTCCGACCTCCCCCCGGACTCCTCCGGCCGCTCGACGGACTCCTCCGCGGCTCCGGTGGGGTCGACCACCGACAGCGGCAGCGACTTCGTGAAGCGGAGCTCGGCGAAGGCGCCGGCCGGGACCGCCGGCTCCCTGGGGAAGACCGGCTCGGTGCGCCGGTACTCCGCGCCCTGCTCCGGCCGGGTGTCCTCCTCGCCCTTGTTCGGCCACATCGACATCGCCCGCTCGGCCTGTGCGGTGATGGTCAGGGACGGGTTCACGCCCAGGTTCGCGGTGACCGCGGAACCGTCCACCACGTGCACCCCGGGGTGCCCGTACAACCGGTGGTAGGGGTCGATCACACCGCTCTCGGGGCTGTCTCCGATCGGGCAGCCGCCCAGGAAGTGCGCGGTCATCGGGATGTTGAAGATGTCGCCGACCGTGCCGCCCGGGTATCCGTCGATCCGGTCGGCGAGCCGGGTGGCCGCCTCCTGGCCCTCGGGGATCCAGG
Organism: Nocardiopsis moroccensis; assembly: GCF_055763695.1. Taxonomy (NCBI): domain Bacteria; kingdom Bacillati; phylum Actinomycetota; class Actinomycetes; order Streptosporangiales; family Nocardiopsidaceae; genus Nocardiopsis; species Nocardiopsis moroccensis. The sequence goes on from NZ_CP199747.1 coordinate 82,296, forward strand.
TGGGGTTGGGCTCCCCGTGGCCCTGGCGGGAGGTGAGCTTCTTCCCGCCGAACAGGCCGCGTCTGACGGAGGTGGTCAGGGAGTTGTCCAGGGACTGCATCACCAGGCCGATGATGATCCGTTCGGACCAGCGCCGGTTCGAGAGGCTGCGCATGAACACGTACGGGTGGCGCGCGGCCAGGCCGAGGAAGCGCAGCCAGCGCGGGACCCTCCCGCCGCCCGGTACCTGGATCGCGGTGAGCAGCCCCATCGCGTTGGAGCCCTTGCCGTAGCGGACCGGTTCGATGTGGGTGTTCTCGTTCGGGTGGATGGAGGAGGTGATGGCCACGCCGCGGGTGAGGTCCTCCGGCGGCGGTACCTGCTTGCTCATGGCGCCGACCAGGGCCTCGGAGTTGGTCCGGGTCAGGGTGCCCAGCTTCGCGGAAAGCCGGGGGAGCATCCCGCTGTCCCGCATCCGGTGCAGCAGGGTCTGGGTGTTGTAGGTCCCGGCGGCGACCACGACCTGGCGCGCGGTGAACGTGCGGGCGTTCTCCCGGCGCCGGGGCGCGTCGGTGCGCACGGTGTCGACCGCGAATCCGCCGCCCCGGTCCCCGGGGAGCTCGCGCAGCCGCTCGACCGTGGTCAGGGGGTGCACCTCGGCGCCGCCACGCTCCGCGAAGTACAGGTAGTTCTCGGTGAGGGTGTTCTTGGCCCCGTGCCGGCAGCCGGTCATGCATTCGCCGCATTCCTTGCATGCCCTGCGTTCGGGACCCGCTCCGCCGAAGTACGGGTCGCCGACGGACTCGCCGGGGGCCGCCTTGTTGCCCTCGCCGTCGTCGCCGTCACCGAAGCACACACCGACCGGGGTGAGCTTGAAGGTGTCACCGACTCCCATGTCCTCCGCGACGGCCTTCAGGTGGACGTCGGAAGGGGTGAGGGTGGGGTTGGTGCGCACGCCGAGCATGCGCCGGGCCTGGTCGTAGAAGGGTGCCAGCTCCGACTTCCAGTCGGTGATGTGCTGCCACTGCGGGTCCTGGAAGAACGCGTCCATCGGGTGGTAGAGCGTGTTCGCGTAGTTGAGCGAACCGCCTCCGACGCCGGCTCCGGCCAGGATCATCACGTCGCGCAGCAGGTGGATGCGCTGGATGCCGTACATGCCGGCCTTCGGGGCCCAGAGGAAGTTCTTCAGGTCCCAGGAGGATGACGGCAGGGTCTCGGGGGTGAAACGTCGGCCCGCTTCCAGGACGCCGACGCGGTAACCCTTCTCGGTGAGGCGGAGGGCGCTCACGGAGCCGCCGAAACCGGAGCCGACCACGAGGACGTCGTAGTCGAAACCGTCTGCTGCTGGGGCTCCGTCGGCGGCGGGGGCTTCTGTGCGCTCAGGGGACATGGGTGGGGTCTCTCTCCAGGTCAGGAGCGGATGCCCGTAATGCGCCGGATACGAGTCCGCAACGATGAATGCGCCATCTAGAAATGTGACAATTCATATTGTAATGTTCGTCACTACCGCCGAGTAAGGTGTGTTCCATGTAACACGCGTGGCGTGCTTCGGCGCAAGTTTCGTTCCCCCTCGTCGCCCTTCCCGCGACGGAACACTGGAGGTACACATGCCCAAGGCCCACGATGAGGCCCCCGAGGTGCCTCAGGAAGCGCCTGAGCAGCACGAAGGCAGTGGCGGAACACGCTGGCGCAGGTTCGCCCTCGTCGCGGTCCCCGGTTTCGTGGCGGCCGCGGTTCTCGGCGGGATGACCACCCAGGGTCTTCTCGCGGCCTCCTTCGCGGTCTCCGGGGACAGCTTCAAGCTGTCCGCGGACTCGTTCTCCGGGAGCGGCTTCAGCCAGTACGGCGACGTCGCCAACTCGGTGGACGGCTCCTCCCGCGCGGTCGGTCTGTCCACGGTCAACTCCTCCGAGTTGGAGAACCTGTGCCTGTCCTCGCTGTGGGACCTGCCGATCGGTGAGGCCACCCTGGTGATCAACGCCGGTGCCGAAAGCCCGGTGGAGGGCAGCAACATGGTCATCGACATCGAACAGCTCCAGGGCAACGCCGAGTTCAGCGCCATCGAGATCGGCCGTGACGCCAGCACCCTGGACAAGGCGGAGAACGGGCAGGGGCCCGAGGGCGGTTTCGGTCTCCAGGCCGACTCCATCACCGTCTCCGACATGGAGATGACCTCGTGGGCGGTCAGCTCGGGTTCGCTCCGGATGACCGGGCTGAACCTGGCGGTCAAGCCCGGCAACCACGAGTGCTTCTGATCCCATGGCCCACCCACTGACCCTGCTCCGCTCGGGATGGGGACGGTTCCGTGACTGGCGACGGACCCGTCCGTTCTGGGGCGGCGTCCTCCTCATCGCGGCCGGAGTCGAGCTGCTGGTCGCACCGGCCGCGCAGAGCCTGATCCTGCCGATCGACCTGATCATCTACGCGGGCATCGCCGGGGTGTCCGGCGCCCTGATCGCCCTCCTGCTGATCACGCTCGGTGTGCTGGGCTGGCTCCAGCCCGCACAGCACGTGTTCTTCGGCCTGGTCGGGCTCATGCTCGCGCTGGTCTCCTTCGTGACCTCCAACTTCGGTGGGTTCGTCATCGGGATGCTGCTCGGCATCGTCGGCGGAGCTCTCATGTTCGCGTGGGCCCCCCACGTCCGGCGGCGCCCCCGCAGGCGTCGCCGGACGGGCGCACCGGCCCCCGAGGACACCGGTAACCACGAGGAGGACCCCGCGGATCCCGAGCCGGAGGACGAGGAACCCTTCGCCGGAGACGGCGCCGAAACCCGCGCCGAAGCGTCCGAGGACAGCGGCCCCGGGTCCCACCGGGCCGCGACCGTCACCGAGCCGCGCGGGGGGCACCGGCCCCTGGCCGCGATCGCCCTGCCGCTCGCCGCGGCCGTCACCCTCGCCTCGGCGCCTGCCCCTGCCGCGGGCTGGCCCTGGGACTGGTTCTTCCCCGACGACGGGGAGCAGTCCGAGGAACAGCCGTCCGAGGAACCCTCCGAGGAACCCTCCGGGGAGCCCTCCGAGGAGGCGTCCGAGGAACCCGATGGGACCGACCCCGACGAGGGCGGTTCCGACGGGGACGGCTCCGGGGACCCGGACGGGGAGGAGGCCGACGGCGAGGAGGAGGGCACCGAGGACGAGGGGGCCGCCGAGGAGCCCGAGGAGGGCAACCCCGAGGAGTGCGAACTGCGGGTCGGAGACGCCGCCCTCGTCGAGGACGAGGAGGAGTTCCTCGACGCGGTCGCGGCGTGCCAGGCCGCAGAGGAGGAGGACGAGCTCCCGGAGGTCGTGGTCGACTCCGACTACGACTGCTTCCGGGGGTCGGTCCGGGACTCCGGTCTCACCGCCGACAGCCTCACCATGTACGGAGCCTGGTACGGGGGCGTGGTCGAGTGTCCGACCGCCGACGGCCCCCGGCGCTACCTCCGGCTCACGATGAGCAGCGGTGACGTCAGCAACGGCGAACTGTGGTTCGACGACGCGGGCGCGCGCCGAAGCCTCGGCCTGCCCACCATGAACCTCACCGGTGACGTGGAGATGCACGTGACCCGAATGCACGTGCGGATCCTCGGTATCCCACTGACCTTCACCCCGGACTTCCCGCCGCCGCTCCTGCTCCCGATCATGTACGTCACCGATGTGGACGTGGCCAACCCGATGGCGTCCTCCGACACCATGACCATCCCCGACCTGGACGGCCAGTACGGCGGGGGAGCCTGACCACCTCGAACCTCCCCGCCGGACCCGCGGGGAGAGCACGCAGGCAGGGGACGGGGGCACCGTGAACGCGGTGCCCCCGTCCTGCGGTGTGCGGCCGGGCGGTTCAGGGCGCCCGGACCGGGCGCCCGGACCCGGTCACCACTCCGAGATCAACTGGCTGGGCCGGCCCACGTGCGACACGTACAGTGCGTCCCGGGCCCGGGTACAGGCCACGAACAGCAGTGTCCGTTCCTGCTGGTAGACGTGTTCCAACGCCACCTGGTCGCCTTCGGCCGCCTCGAGCGCGGCCCTGGGCGGGAGCAGGTGCTCGCTCACCCCGAGCAGGGCCACGCAACGGAACTCCTGGCCCTTCAGCTGGTGCATCGTCCCGACCCGGACCGCCGAGAGGGCTCCGGCCCCCTCCAACGGCGTGGTCGCCACCCCGCGGGCCTCCAGTTCCTTGGCGATGCCGCGCACCACCCAGTGGTTACGCCCGGCCACCGCGATCTCGCTCGGGTTCACCCCGGCCTCCAACCACACCCGGACCCACTCGCCCAGCGCGTTGAGCTCCTCGGCCCGGTTGGCGCAGCCGCGCACCACCGGCGCCGGCCCGCGCAGCAGCGAGCGGTACCCGGCCAGGGTGTCGGCGTCGTCGTCCATCCCCAGGGCGGACCGGCGGCCCAGGATCGGCATGCTCCAGTCCAGGATCTCCTGGGTGACCCGGTAGCTGACCCGCAGACGGTGGCCGCGGCCGCGCACGTTGATGCCGAGCGAGGCCAGGGACACCCGGTTGTCGGACACCCGCTGGTGCGGGTCGCCCACGATGAACAGGTCGTCGGGGCCCTCCGGGACCGCGGCGCGCAGCATCCGCCACTGCGTCGGATGCAGGTCCTGGGCCTCGTCCACCACCACGTGCCGGTACAGCGGCCCGGACCGGCCCAGCAGGCGGGCGGCCTCACCGGCCAGCTGCGGGTAGGACCACAGGCCCTCCACCCGCATCGCACCCGCGTAGCGCCGAATCGTCTCCCAGACCTGGCGACGGTGCTCGGGTGCCAGGTGCTGGACGCGGCCGCTGCGCTCGCACCGGATGTAGTCGGGCAGCAGCTCCAGGCCCTTGGCCAGGATGACCTGCTCCCACTCGTCGACCAGGAAGCGCCCGGAGAAGGGCAGTCCGTCGGCGAGGGCGACCGCACGCCAGCGCTGGGCCAGTTCGTCCCTGCTCGCCATGCGGGGTGCCACACCGGTGTGCGACTGCACGACCGTGCGCGCGAGGCTGTCGATGGTGGCCACCCGCACCCGGGAGCGCGTGCCGGGGTCGGGCAGCAGTTGGTCGAGCCGCTCCGCCAGGGACTGGGCCAGTCCGCGGTTGTAGGTGGTGAGCAGTACGGACTCGCGGTCGTCCTCGGGGTGGGCCGCCGCGTCCAGTTCGGCCAGGTGCGCGGCGCGGTGGAGGGCCATCACGGTCTTGCCGGTTCCGGGGCCCCCGGTGACCTGGACCGATCCGTTGAAGTGGCCTTCGGTCACCTGGTGCTGGTCCGGGTGCAGGGTGATCTGCCACTGGGCGAAGGGGGCGTTGAGCGCGCCGGAGAGTTCGGGTGGGCCGACCGGGGCGAGGGCGGCGCCGTCCGCCCCGGTGGGGGCGTCGGGCAGGGTTTCCGGCCGCAGGCTCCGGGCGTAGCGGAGGGCCTCGGCACGCGGCCGTACGGTGAGCAGCCGGTAGGGCGGGTCGTCGGAGCCGGTCTCCTCGGTCTCATCGGGCCCGGGGGCGGCGTCGGGGTCGGGGACGATGACGCCGGACCAGTCACGGGCGATGGTGACGACCCGCACCCGGGGATCGGCGGCGCCCGCGACGGACTCCAACCCGGGACGGTCACCCGCTTGGTAGGCGCGCATCACGGCCAGGGTGTCGAGCTGGACGTCGGGTGTGAGGCGGGTGAAGTCGCTGAGAAACGTCGGTGCGATCGCGAGGGCGGACACGTTGTGGATTCCTCCGGTCTTCGACCTGGTGGCGGCTCTTCTGGACGGTCGGAGCGGACGTTCGGAGCGGGTGGTCCTCGTGTACGGGAAAGCCTGTTTTCGGGCTTCGCTCACACCTGAGACATGCTCGCCGTGGAATTTGGGCAAACGCCGCTCGGGGGACGATTCTCGGCAGCTCCCCGGATCGCTTGCGGTTCCGTGTATGCGCAGCTCAAATGATGTTTTACGCAAGGGTGTTCGAGTTGTTTTCGCGGCTTTTCCATGCGGCTGGGGGAGGCTTTCCGTGACCTGCGGTTCCTTGGGGTGCGGTGGTGGCCGAAAGGGCGGTTATATTGCTGACCGAAATCCGGTCCCCGGGTGGGTGTGAGCCTGTTCCGACCGGGTGGGGAGGCGGATCGGCTCGACAGGGGGCGGGGAGGCCGAAACCAGGGAGGATCCCCCGGGGACGGGAAAGGAGGGTTCCCGGGGTGGAAAAGAGAGGGGAAAACACGGGATCGCGGTGCCGCGAGATCGCTGTCTGGCCGGTTGCGGACACGCTCTGTGCGGGAAGCTGTGCGGTGCGGGATCGTGGACACACCCGGGGGAAGCAGCACGCGTGGTTCAGGACTCTGCCGGGGTCCGTCCTACCCCGGCAGAGTCCTCAACCACCCTAGAGAAGCGGTACCCAGTCCCGGTACCGTCCAAAGCGGGGACTCCGGCCGACCTTTCCCGCATCCTGCCCCACGGCTGTGACAGAACCGCCGCCGGCCGCCGGCCGCTCCGCCGGGCTCGCGGCTCCCTGCGTGCGCGAACCATGCTCTAACGTTGGACGCGACCAACCGGGTGGAAGGAGCGGGCCGAGCACGTGTCCCCCAACGACAAGAGCCGCATGCGTATCTCGGACGCCGAGCGCGACCAGGTCGCCGAGATCCTGCGCGAGGCCGCGGGCGAGGGGCGTCTGGACCTCGACGAACTGGACGAGCGCCTCAGCGCGGTCTACGCCGCCAAGACCTACGCCGACCTCGAACCCATCGTGTTCGACCTCCCCGCCGGGGCGGGCGGCCTCAGCACCCCCGGGACCGCCCGGCCGGCCGCGGGCGCCACGCTCCCGGCCTTCGGCGCAGGCCCCCTCGCGGGCGGACAGCCGCTGGTTCTCAAGGCCCAGGGCAACCCCGTCGTGCGCAAGGGGGAGTGGACCGTCCCCCACCGGGTCGAGGTCGACGCCCGCTTCAACAACACCAAACTCGACTTCCGCCAGGCCCAGCTCACCACCCCCGTCGTGGAGGTCTGGCTGGACACCTCCTGGGGCAGCGCCGACCTGATCCTGCCCGAGGGCGCCACCGCCGAGGTCGACGTCGACTCCTCCTGGTTCGGCAGCCTGCGCTCCGACATCGACTCCATCCGCCGCCCGAACGCACCGCACTTCGTCATCACCGGCAAGAGCCAGGGCGGCACCCTCCGGGTGCGGCACAAGAAGCAGGGCGGGTGGGCCGACCTCTTCGGCTGACCCCGCCGCCCCGCGCGGACGGCCCGTGCCGGGCGGGTAAGCGCCCCGGGACGACCGTGACGGACCGGACCGAGGGCACCCCCCGTGCGCCATGATGGTGGGGCGCGGCAGGGGCCGCGCGGAGAGCGGGAGGTCACGGGACAGTGGGTATGTGGATCGCGGCGATCGGCGCTGGGGTGTGCGCTCTCGGGCTCGGCCCCTTCGCCTGGACCTACCTCGCCAGCACGGGCCGTCGCGGCACCGTGGACACCGTCCCGCACCGGCCGGTCGCCGTGGTGCTCGGCGCCGCGGCCTGGCCCGACGGGCCCTCCCCCTTGCTCGCCCGCCGCCTGGACCTGGCCGTTCGGCTGGTGGCGGCCGGCAAGGTCGACCGGGTCCTGGTTTCCGGCGACAACCGCGAGGTCTCCCGCCGCGAGACCGACACCATGACCGACTACCTCGTGGAACAGGGCGTCCCCGCCGAACTGGTGACCGCCGATCCGCACGGGTACCGCACCTGGGACACCTGCGTACGGGTCCGGGAGCTCTACGGGATCGGCGCGGCGACCATGGTCACCCAGTCCTTCCACCTGCCCCGCACCGTCTCCCTGGCCCGGGCCGCCGGGATCGACGCCGTCGGGGTGGGCGACCCCAGTCTCGGCTCCCGTCGCAGGTCCACCCTCATCGGCTACGCACGGGAACTCGGTGCGGCCGCGAAGGCCCTGCGCGACGCCGTCCTGCGCCCCGAACCCACGAACACGGAACTCACCGACAAGGACGCCTAAGCGGCGCGGACGGGGCGGCTCGCAGGTGCGGACGGCATGGTCGGCGACCCCGCCCTCGCTCTGGTCAGTCGGTGTCGTAGACCGTCACCCCGACGCCGCGGGCCATGAGCTCCCGCTCCACGAGGGGCTGGATGCGGTCCCACCTGCCGCCGGCCAGTCCGCAGCCGATCCGGGGCATGTGCACGGTGGCACCGAGTTCGAGCGCTCGGGGCGCCAGCGCGCGCAGGCAGGAGGCCACCGCCTCGTAGCGGATGGGCGGGCCGCCGCTGCCGCGTCGCGTGCCGTGCTGGGCGACCATGTTCGCCACCCATGTGTCGGGTCCTACCCGGATCAGGCGCACGGACCCGAGTGCGAAGTCGTTGCGGGCACGCTCGCGGTGCCAGGCGCGGTAGTCGCGTTCGGGTTCGGGCCAGCGGCGGGACAACGCCAGGACGAAGCCCTTGCCCCAGCCGCCCCGGTTGTTGCACACGTGGGCGATGATCTTGGGCCCCGGAGCCTGCGGACTCGTGGCGTCCCCGCGCACGATGCGCAGACCGGCCGGTGGCGGAAGACGAGGGGGAGCGGGCATACGGGCACGATAACGGACGGCTCCGACACCCGTCCGCCTCGGAACGGGCCCGGCAGCCGGGGCGGAACGCGGCGGAGGATTCCCCGGGGCCCGGTGAGAAGCACGACCCCGGAGTCGATTCGCGTAGAACCCCTGAGCCGGGATAATCGGGCGCATGAACGCGACCACGGGAAACGAAGCACACGACAACACGGAGAACGTGGACTGGGCCGCCCTGGCGCCCGAGGGCGGCGAGCGCATCCCCGAGTTGCTCGAACAGGTCGCGACCAGCGACAGTGCCCTGTCCGACCTCCACGACATCATCCACTTCCCCGCCCCCGGGCACCGGGCCGCCCCCAGGGCCGTGGACCGGCTGGTCGACATCGCGACCGACGAGGCCACCCAGCCCGTCGACCGCTGGCGTCCCCTCAGCCTCCTGCTGGAGCTGGTCAGCGCGCACGCCGAGGACCGCTTCCCACAGCACCGGGACCTCGACCAGTGGCGTGACGAAGTGGCCTGGGCCACCTCCAACGACGCCGAGAAGGTGCGGGCGCAGTACCGCACCTGGATGGAGGAGGCGCCCGACGAGCAGCACCACCACCGGATGCGCAACCGCCTCGCCGTGATGGAGGCCGACGACGGCGCCGAACTCCTGCAGGCCGAGCTGGACACCTACGAGGCCGTCCTCGCCCGGGTCCCCGACCTGGTCACCCTTCTCCACGGCGGCGCCAACCGCGGCGGACTGGACCGAGCGGGGGAGTGGGTCAGCTACCTGCTGGGCTTCCTGCCCGCCGACGCCGAGCGCATCTCCGCCGAGATCACCGGCGCCTCCCAGGTGCTGCTCGCCAAGGACCTGCGCCCCGCGCCCAAGGCCCCCACCTCGATGCGCGAGGTGATGACCCAGGGGTTGGACAGTGGTGAGCCGCTGCCCGCCGAACTGTTCGCCCTCGGCCTGGTCGCCGACCCCTCCGACATCGACACCACCGTCGGCCTGGCCCACCAGATGGCCGGCGGCAACCTCTACAACTCCTTCGCCGCCTCGGTGGCCCTGGTCCTCATCCACGGGGAGAACACCCCGCGTGAAGGGCTGCGCAGGATCGGCCGCGGCGGCGGCACCTCCATGGGCTACGAGGGTCTGTTCAACGAGTCGTGGCCGCACTGCGGCAACCGTTCGCCCCAGGTCCTGGGGTTCCTGGCGCTGGGCCGCGCCGGAGACCGTGCCCGCCGCCTGCGCCTGGACATCCTGCCCGGCCTGATCAAGGGCGAGGAAGAGTCGCGCGCCCTGGTCACCGGGGTCGGCCTGGAGATCGTCCTCGGCCCCCGCTCCAGGGGATACACGGTCGAGGAGCACGCCCAGGCCGATTACGACGAGGAGACCCTGAAGGTCCTGTGGGCCATCGCGGAACTGCCCGCCTCGGCGTGGCAGGACGAGGAGCTCACCGCGACCCTCAGCGCCTGGGCACTGCCGGACAACGCGGAGGAGTTCTGCGCCCTGGTCGGTGTGGAGCCCGAACCCGAGGCCGCGGAGGAGACCGAGGTCGCGGCACCGCAGCGGCAGCAGCCCCAGCAGCAGGCACCCACCGGCATCCTCGGCCGCCTGTTCGGCGGGGGCCGCTGACGACGGGGACGGCCCCGCGCCGGGTAGGAACACGGCGGTCGGGGACGCCCCTAGGAGCGTCCGGAGCCCTCGGCCCCGGCGGCCTCCTCGGCGGCCCCGGCCAGGGCCTCGTCCACACCGCTCTCGTAGTCACCGAGGAACGTGGGGTCGGGCCTGAACACGACCGTGCCCAGGGCCGCCACCGCCGCGGGCACCTCCCGGGCCCACCCGTAGACCGTGGCGGTCCTGCGCTCCCGCAGACTGGAGTCGCCCACCCCGACGGTGTCGATCCCCGCGGCCCGACACAACCGCACCGCACGCGGCAGATGGAAGTCCTGGGTGAGCACCGTGGCCTCCTCCACCCCGAACACCTCCCTGGCCCGGACACACGAGTCCCAGGTGGAGAAGCCCGCGTAGTCGCCGACCACCCGGTCCTCGGGTACGCCCCGGTCGACCAGGTACTCGGCCATGGTGTCGGTCTCGTTGTAGTGCTCGACGCTGTTGTCGCCGGTCACCAGAACCGCCTGGACGCTGCCCGCCTCGTACAGTTCCACCGCCAGCTCCAGGCGCTGGGCCAACAGGTGGCTGGGCAGACCGTCGGGACGCACACCCGCCCCCAGGACGATGGCCACGGGCCGGTCGGGCACCGAACCCGCGGTGTGGCGCTGGCTGTCGGTGGAGACCAGCACCCACACGAACGGCACGCACGCCAGCACCGTGAACGCCGCGGTCAGCAGGGCGAGCCGTCGGCGCCAGGCCGGGGGAGCGGGGTCCCGGGCCCGGTCGGGAACGGCGGATCGGGGCTCTTCGGCGGCGGGGTTCTCGGAGGTCGTCACAAGGGGGGAGACGCCCCGGGAACGGATCGGGTTCCGGCCGGGGTCCGCCAGCCCGGGCACGCGTCCGGTGGAGTGGGGGGACGCGGCTCGCTTGGTGGGGCCGCACCGCCGGAGAACCCGGGTGTGCGCCGGCACGGGGAACGTTAGGGTCGCCGCATGTCTGCACACCACCATGACGAACTCCCACCGCGACTGCGGGCGATCGCCGACCTGACCCCCGGGGCCATGCGGGAGGGCGCGGGGATGCACGAGTACGACGGCAGGGCCGCCGACCTCTCCCCGCAGGGCGTGCGCGCCGGCCTGGAGGCCCTGGGCGGCGCACCCCTGGACGACCCGCACGACGAGGCACACCTGTCCGCCGCCGAGGCGGGGCTGCGTTTCGAGCTGGGCGAGCTGGAGTGGCACCGGAGGAACCCGCTCCACCACATCGGCGAGATGGACGTCTCCTCCTACGAGCGCGAGTACGCGCCCAGGGCCGAGCGCGACGCCGCACGGATCGCTCACCTGAAGCTCTGGCCGACCCTGGCCGACAACGCGGTCGCCGCGCTGGACCGGCTCTCCGCACCCGTCGCGCGTTCCCTGATCGGTGCTGTGCGCGGCATCGCCGAAGGCCTCCCGAGCGACCTCCCCGACGACGTGCGCCGCGACGCCCTGACGGCTCACGCCAGGCTGGTCGCGCATGTGGCGGAGGCCGTCGAGAACGGCTCGGAGGACGCCGGCCTGGGCGCTGAGGCGCTCAGCCTGCTGATGGGGACCGGGGAGGCCATGGAGGTCGACCTCACCGACCTCGCCGCGCGCGCCGACGCCGAGCGCGACCGGCTGCGGGCCAGGCTCGCCGAGGCCACCGGGCGCCTCGCCCCGGGGCGCGACCCGATGGAGTTCAGCCGCGAACTCACCCGCCGGCACCCCGACACCGAGGGGGTCCTCGACGCCGCCCGCCGGTGGACCGGGATCGCCGTCGACTTCACCGAGGAGCGCCGACTCGCGCCCCACGGCGACGGCGAGTGCAGGGTCGACGTGCCGCCGCCCGCCATGCGCTGGGCCACCGCGATGATGGCGTGGTCCGGTCCCTGGGAGCGGGACACCCCGTCGTTCTACTACATCACCCCGCCCGCCCCCGAGCTGTCGGAGGAGGAGGCCGCGGAGTGGCTGGAGCAGTTCAGCCACACCACCCTCCCCGCGGTGAGCGTCCACGAGGTCGCCCCCGGCCACTATTCGCACGGCCGTGCCCTGCGCCGGGCGCCGAGCCAGGTCCGGCGCGCCCTGCAGTCCATGACCTTCGCCGAGGGCTGGGCGCACTACGCCGAGGAGATGTGCCTGGAGGAGGGGTTCGGGGAGTACGCGGCCGAACGGGTCGGCGACCCCGACTGGACCGCCGACCACTACGAGATCGGGGTGTGGATCGAGGCCCTCATCCGCGTCACCCGGCTGTCCGTGGCCATCGGCATGCACACCGGACGGATGAGAGTGGAGGAGGGCGCGGCGCGTTTCGCCGAGGACACCCCGCTCCAGGGCCCGGCGGCGGTGGCCGAGGCGCAGCGGGCCACCTTCGACCCCACCTACGGTCGCTACACCTGGGGGAAGCTGGAGATCCTGGCGTTGCGTGAACGCGCACGGCAGCAGTGGGGGAGCGGCTTCTCGCTGCCGCGCTTCCACCGCGCCCTGCTGGAGCTCGGTTCGCCGCCCCTGGGGCTGATCGGGGCGGCCCTGGACGGCTGACCGGCCGCCGACAGGTCCCGGGGCCTCAGGACCCCGGCGCCTGTCGGCCGGGCAGCCCCAGTTCGGTCAGAGCCGTACGAACCCGGCCCCGGCCCTTCTCCAACGCCCCCGCCGCGGTCGTGGCGTCCACGCCGGCCAACAGCGAAACCAACGCCACCCGGGTGTCTCCCCCGGCCGCCGTCAGTGCCTCGGCGCACGCCTGCTCCTCCGAGCCGGTGGCCTCGACCAGGATGGTGACCACCCGGCCGCGGAGTTTGCCGTTGCTGGCGTCCACGCCCACCATCAGGTTCGAGTACGTCCGCCCCATGCGCACCATCACCGCGGTCGAGAACGCGTTCAGCAGCAGCTTCTGCGCGGTCCCCGCCTTCATCCGGGTCGAACCGGCGATCACCTCGGCCCCCGTGGACACACCCACGTGCACGTCGGCGACCGCGGCCAACGGGGCGTCGGGGTTCGCGCTGATCAGCACCGTGTCGGCCGACCTCTCCCGGGCAGCCTCCAGAGCGCCGCCCACGTAGGGTGTCCGTCCGCTCGCGGCCAGGCCGACCGCCAGTGAACCGGGGGCCACCCCCGCGGCGTCGATCCGTCCCGACTCCCAGTCGTCCTCGATCCCCTCCACGGCGCGGACCAGGGCTTCGCCGCCGCCGGCGTGGTGGGCCACCACCCACTCCGCGGGTACACCGTAGGTCGGGGGAAGCTCTGCGGCGTCCTGGGCCGCGATCCGCCCCGAGGTGCCGGCTCCGAAGTAGTGGATGGACGCCCCCTGTTCCAACGCGGCCACCCCCAGCTCCACGGCACGGGCCAACTCCGGCAGCACCGCGCCCACGGCTGCCGCGACGGTGGCGTCCGCGGCGTTGATCTTCCGGAGGACGTCCAGGGCCGGGAGCAGGTCGATGTCGTAGGTGTCGGGGTTGCGGGCCTCGGTGGGCGCTCGCACGATCACGGCTTCGCCGCCCTCGGAGTCCCGGCCGCCCGGTCCCCGGTCCTGTGGGTTCTGTTCCCTGCCGCCGTGCACTGCGCTCTCCTGTCCGGTCCGCACCCGTGTTCGTCCTTCCGTTCGGCCGCACCGGGTCGCGCCCGGACGAGCGGATCGCGGAACCGACGCGGGTGGCGGGTCAGTCGTCGTTTCCGGTGGTGCTGTCGTTGCTGTCGGTGCGGGTTGCCGGGTTCCCGCCGCCCCGGGCCGCGGGGGCCTCGCTCCGCCGACGTCTGCGGTCGTCGCTGAGCCGCAGACCGCGCACCGCCTCGTAGGTGGTCTCCAGAGCTGTCCGGCTGTCCGTGTAGCGGATCTGCGCCAACCCCACGAAGAGGCAGTCCACCACCGTCAGCTGGGCCAGACGGGAGGCCGTGGCCCCCGAGCGGAACAGGGTCTCCCGTGCCGCGGTGGTGAGTACGTGGTCGGCGAAGCCGATCGGGGACCGGGGGAAGTTGGTGATCGCCACCGTCCGCGCGCCCCGGCGGCCCGCCTCGGTCAGTGCCTGGACGGTGTCGATGGTGGTGCCGCTGTGCGAGATACCGATCGCGACGTCGCCTTCCTCCAACAGGGCCGCGCTCGTCAGCATCACGTGCGCGTCCGACCAGGCGAACGACGTCAGGCCGATCCGGTGCAGCTTCTGCTGGAGGTCGGCGCCCACGAACGCGCTCGCTCCCACCCCGTACACGTCGATCCGACGCGCGTTCGACATGGCGTCGATGGCCGCACGCAGAACCTCCACGTCCATGGCGGCGCCGGTCTCCTCCACGGCGCGAGCGTCGGTGTAGGCGATCTTCTGGACGACGGTCACCAGGGTGTCGTCGGGGTTGATGTCGCTGGCCAGCTCGGGGGTGTTGGTACGGGCGCCCCGAGCCTGTCCGGCTTCGGTGGCCAGTGCCAGCCGCAGTTCCCGGTAGCCGCTGAAGTCGATGGTGCGGCAGAACCGGATAACCGTGGCCTCGGAGGTCGCGCAGTCCTTGGCCAGCTGGGTGATCGAGGAGGCCGCCGCCCGTTCGGGGTCGTCGATCACCCGTTGCGCCACCCGTTGCTCGGCGGGGGCCAGCGAGGGAAGCAGCGACCGGATCCGGAGGACCGTCGTGGGGACCTGTGACCGGGAGGCATCACCCCGGCTCGAATGGTCGCCAGAAGGCTTCGGAGTTTGCGCCATGGAGGAAAGTTTCTTTCGGTCGTGGTTCAGAGTCAACGCACTGACGGGAAAAATCGGGAGAATCAAGGATTTCAAGGGACGGTCCGCACGGCAAGTGCCCCGGCCCGCCGGCGTGCTTCCAGCTCAGAAAGTCTCCGGGCAGGTGGGCGGAGCGTACCCGCACGGCGCGCCCGGGCCGGTCCGGACGGTGGCGGTGGCAGGGACGGGCACGGCCGCGGGGAAGTACCGGCCGGGCTCCGTCCCCGGGTCGAGTCTTCGGGTTCGGTCTTACGGCCGGCTTTCAACCTGAGGGGAGTTCCGCCTGTCCGTGGGGCCGGTGGGAAGGGCGGCAACGAGGGATTTTCGGAAAATCCGGGTCCCGTTCGTCCCAACGGAGGGTTCGCAGATCCACCGGATCTGCTTCGGGGGGTGCTCAGTGGTCGGATGAGTCGCTAGTGTCAAAGCCATGACGCAGAACAACGATCCCAACATGGACCCGGCGGGTACCACGCAGCACTTCCGCCGTTTCGTCGACGAAAACCCCGAGCCCGAGGAGGCCCCGCGTCGCCCGATCCTGCCGCTGGCACTGGCGGGCGTCGGTGTCGTTCTGGCCATCGCCATCATCGCCGCCCTGGTCATCGCCTTCCTTTAGGCGCCCGAGTCCTCGCGTGACGTGCGGGTTCAGGCGAGAGCCGCGGTGTGACGGGTCCGACCCCGGCCGACCCCGAAACCTGTTCGCGGCCACCCTTCGGCCCTGCTAGAGTTAACTCCGTTGCCGCGAAGGACCGCAGGTTCCGGGCGGAGACGGGCGTCATTAGCTCAGTTGGTCAGAGCAGCTGACTCTTAATCAGCGGGTCCGGGGTTCGAGTCCCTGATGACGCACAGAACATGACCCCGGTCGGAGGACACCACGTCCACCGGCCGGGGTCTTTCGTGTGTGCGGCGGTCCCGCCCGGGGCGCGCAGGTACTCCGGAGCGGCAGTCCGCCGGTCCGCACACCCGGCCGCCCCGTGTCCTGGCACACATCGTGCCCCTGATGGCTCCCGGCACTCCGAAGTTCCGGTAGAGTTAACTCCGTTGCCGCGAAGGACCGCAGGTTCCGGGCGGAGACGGGCGCCATTAGCTCAGTTGGTCAGAGCAGCTGACTCTTAATCAGCGGGTCCGGGGTTCGAGTCCCTGATGGCGCACAGTACGAGACCCCGGTCGGAGGACACCACGTCCACCGGCCGGGGTCTTTCGCGTCCCACCACCCCCGACCTCCGGTCGGACGTCCCCGGTGGTGCCGGTGCGCGGTCCGCACGCCCCCGGTGCGGCAGCACACGCCCCCAAATGTCGTGGCTGCGCGGGATGATCTCGGGTGAACACCCCGATTTCCGCTGCCGGAAAACCACGGAACCGGTTCGCCCGGACCTTTTCCCGCCGCTTTCCCGGTCAGCCCCGGATGGCGTGAACCCGTTCGGGGTTCGGTCCTGTAACGGTGGCGTTTCCCAGGTCAGGCACGTTGTTATGACTTTGTTCAATTACAATGTGTATTCATTCATGATTTATTAGTGATGGTTCAAAACCAGATTGACATCGCGCATCTTCTGGTGAAATCTTTTCACGTCCGCCGATCCTCTCGGCGAGATTCCCACCAAAGAAAACCCGGAGCACCCTCATGCCCACATCCCCCGCTGTCCGCGCCGTCTCCCGCACGGCCCTCGCCGTCGGCGCGGTCGCCACTCTTTCCGCCTGCGGCCTGCTCACCTCCTACTTCGGGGCCGGCAACGTCCATGAGATCGCGGTCGGTGACTGCTTCAACGAGAGCGAGATCCAGACCGCCTTCTCCGAGGGGGAGGTGAGTGACATCCCGCTGGTCGAGTGCAGCGAGCCGCACGACTCCGAGGTCTTCCACACCGAGGACCTCCCCGAGGGTGACTTCCCGGGGGAGACGTCCTTGCAGACCTCCATGGAGGAGATCTGCACCGGCAGCGCCTTCGAGGAGTTCGTCGGCACGGACTACGCGGAGTCCGAGCTCTACGTCAGTGGCCTCATGCCGACCTCCCAGACCTGGGAGCACTTCGACGACCGCGAGATCCTCTGCTACGTCCTGATCGACGGCGAGACCCTCAGCGAAAGCCTGGCGGGCTCCAACCGCTGACCCGGTCGGCGGCGGGCCCGTGGCCGATGGCCCGGCCCGCCCCCCGTTCGCGAACCGGACCCCTGCCGGAGCCGGTTCGCGGGCGGGACGAAACCTTCTCCTTCCCGGGCGCATCTGGACAGGTGACGCCGATCCCCTCTTCCGCGTCGGTGTGCGACCAACGATCCAATGGAGCAGTCATGTTGTCCGAAGCGCGCCCCCTGCCCGGCCGTATCGCCCTGACGGCTGCGGCCACCGGTGCCGCCCTGTCCCTCTCGGCATGCGGTCTGCCCCTGCTGCCGCCGGCCTTCAGCAATGACGGCGTCGAACCCTCCCCGGTGGCGGAGCCGGAGCCGACGGAGTCCGCGGAGCCCACCCGGGCGCCGGAGCCCGAGCCGACCGAGACGCCGGAGCCGACCGTCGATCCCGAGGACCAGGACGTCAACGTGTTGGTCGTGGGGGACTGCCTGAACGAGATGGAGGTCGGCTACGACGACTCCGTCAGCACCGTGCCGATCATCGACTGCTCGGAGCCGCACGACCTCGAGGTCTACCACGGGGGTTCGTTGGACAGCGGGCTCGACTACCCGGGCGAGGACGAGGTCGTCGCACTGGTCAACGAGGGCTGCCACGAGGCCTTCGCGGCCTTCGTCGGGATCCCCGTCGAGGAGTCGGCGCTGAACCTCCAGACGCTCTTCCCGATGGAGGAGGGCTGGGCGGCGGGCGACCGCGAGTACCTCTGCCTCGTCGGCCAGTTCGACGAGCAGACCACCGGCTCCCTGGAGGGCTCCAGCCTCTAGGGAGCCGCAACCTCCGACGACCCGCGGAACATGAACGGCCCGCGCCATCCGATGGCGCGGGCTGTCGTCGTGCCGTGGCGGCGTGTACCGCCTCCCGGTGACGGGACCGGCAAGGGCGCCTGGGGCGGATGCGGCCGGATGCGGCCACGAATTGCTTGGTCATATGGGGGCATTTGTCATTTTTTGTTCTTTTCGTGATGCCGATCGGGTCGCATAGAAGACGCCGTTTGGTCACGGGGGTGGTGTGCGCCACAGGGGTGGGACTACCGTGATGTTTTATTAGGAAAGTTTCCTAATAAAAAGATGGTCTCCACAGCACCGCCGCACCCCCTGCTCGAAGGAGCCCCGTGGCCACCGAAACCGCGGCCGCCCCGCCACCGGACACCGGTGAAACCGGGCCCGCAGCCCCCCGGAAGCCGAGAACCGTCCTGGACCGGCTCTGGCGCAACTACGTCTTCGTGAAGGTCCGCAAGGCCCTCGTCGTGGTCTTCGTTGTCGCCAACGCCACGTTCTTCCTGGGCCGCGCGATGCCGGGCGACCCCATCGACGTAATGGCGGGGCGCCTCACCCAGGGCGGCATGTCGATGGACGAGGCCCGGGCCATCGCGACGAACTCGTTGGCCTACGACCCCGACGCCTCCCTCCTCCAACAGTGGTGGGAGTTCATCCGCGGGCTCCTCACCCTCGACCTCGGCGACACCATCAACCGCCCCGGTTTCAGCGTCACCGACGCGATCGGCGCCTACCTTCCCTGGACCCTCTTCAGCATCGGTGTCGGGACCCTCGCCGCCATCGCCCTGGGCCTCGCCCTCGGCATGGTCATGGCCTACCGCCGCAACAGGCTGCTCGACCACGTCCTCAGCGTGCTCGCCTCGGTCCTGGGCGCCGTCCCGAACTACCTCATCGCGATGGTGCTCGTCGTCGGTGGCGGCATGTACCTGGGCTGGTTCAACCCGATCGAACTCCGAGGCACCCTCAGCCCCGGCGTCCAACCCGGCTTCACCGCCGAGTTCGTCGGCGACGCGTTCTTCCACGCGGCCCTGCCGATCCTCACCTACGTGCTCGCCATCATCGGCACCTGGATGCTCATCATGAAGGCCTCCACCACCGAGGTGCTCAGCGAGGACTACGTGACCGTCGCCCGGGCCCGCGGACTCCGGGACGGCCGCATCGCCACCGCCTACGTCGGCCGCAACGCCGTCCTGCCGCTGGTCGCCCAGATCGCCATCTCCTTCGGAACCCTCGTCGGCGGCGCGATCTTCGTCGAACAGGTCCTGGTCTACAAGGGGGTCGGCGGTCTGCTGCTCGACGCGGTCAACTACCGCGACTACCCCCTCCTGCAGGGTCTGCTCATCATCATCACCTCATGCGTGGTGATCGCCAACCTCGTCGCGGACCTGCTCTACAGCAGGCTCGATCCGCGTATCCGGAAGTAGGGGGACGCACGCATGGCCGTCACCACAGCAAGCGCGCCCGCCGCGGGCGTCTGGGGCTCCATCTGGCAGGGGATCACCCGCAGCACGAGCGGGTTCGTCGGACTCTGCCTGGTCCTCGGCGTCCTGCTGTTCTCCTTCGTGGGCCCCCTGTTCGTCGACCCCCACAACCCCACGGACGTCACCAGGATCTGGGGCCCGATGAGCTCCGAGCACTGGCTCGGAACCAACCACGAGGGCAAGGACACCCTCACCCAGCTCGTCCTGGGCGGCCGCGAACCCATCTGGGTCGGCGTCACGGCCGCCCTCATCACCGTCGCCATCGCCGTCGTCCTCGGCGCGGTCGCCGGTTACGTCCGGGGCCGGGTCGACCACTTCCTGCTCCAACTGACCGACATCACGATGACCATCCCCTTCATCGTCCTGATGCTGGTCATCGCCTCCTTCTACCGCACCTCCTCCCCGCTGGTCGTCTCCTTCATCATCGGCCTGGTCACCTGGCCCTACCTGATGCGGTCGATCCGGGCGCAGGTGCTCACCCTGAAGGAACGCGAGTTCATCGAGGCCGCGCGCCTCCAGGACCTGGGCACCGCGCGAATCCTCTTCGTCGAGGTGCTGCCCAATATGGCGGGCTACATCTTCATCAACTTCATCATCGCCATCACCAACGCCATCTACGCGGTCGTCGGCATGTACCTGCTCGGCCTCCTGCCCAGCACCGCCGACAACTGGGGGCTGATGATCCAGCAGGCCTGGGACAACAACGCCTTCCTCCTGCCGCAGGCCGCCCCCTTCCTCGTCGCCCCGATGGTGATGATCATGCTCTTCCAGATCGGGCTGGTCACCATGACCCGCTCCCTGGAACAGGCCCTCAACCCACGACTCCGGGACAGGTGAGCCCCGTGAACGACCTCCCCACCGCCCCGGACACCCCCGACGGGGCCCTGCTGTCCGTCCGCGGAGTCGACGTCGGCTACCGCACCGGACGCAGGAGCCGGGTCACCGCCGTCCACGACGTCTCCTTCGACCTGTACCCCGGACAGTCCATGGCCCTGGTCGGCGAGTCCGGATGCGGCAAGACCACCCTCGGCCTCGCACTCCTGCGGCTGCTCCCGCGCACCGGGGTGGTCTCCGGGGGCGAGATCCTCTTCCGCCGCAAGGACGGCACCCGTGTCGACGTGCGCACCCTGGAGAAGGAGAGACTGCGCCGCTTCCGCTGGAACGAGGCGGCCATGGTCTTCCAGGGCGCCATGAACGCCTTCAACCCGGTGCTCAGGATCGAGGACCACTTCCTCGACACCTTCCGCGCCCACGAACGGGTCGGCGGTCGGCGCCCGCGCGGGGAGATCCTCGAACGCTCCGCCCGACTGTTGGAGACCGTCCGGCTCGACCCGGCACGGGTACTCGGCAGCTTCCCGCACGAGTTGTCCGGCGGCATGCGCCAGCGCAGCCTCATCGCCCTGGCCCTGGCGCTCGAACCCCAACTGCTCATCCTCGACGAGCCCACCACGGCCCTGGACATCCTCACCCAGCGCTCCATCGTGGAACGCCTCACCGAACTCCGCGAGGAGCTGGGTTTCTCGATGGTCTTCATCACCCACGACCTCGGCCTCGCCGCCGAACTCGCCGACCGGGTCGGCACCATGTACGCGGGGCGGCTCATCGAGACCGGCACGACCCGCGACATCTTCCACCGTCCCCGGCACCCCTACACGTCGGCGCTGATCAATTCCGTGCCGCCGGTCGCGGGCGACCTCCACGTGCCCGAGCCCCTTCCCGGCGGCCCTCCCGGCCTCAACGCCCTACCGCCCGGCTGCTCCTTCGCCCCCCGCTGCGCCCACACCATCGACGCCTGCACCGTCACCCGCCCCGAGCTCGAAGTACTCGAACCCCGTGACGCGGGACTGAGCCACGCAGCGGCCTGCCTGCGCTCCACCGATACCGAACTCCACGCCGAGGGGGTCTTCCGTGACTGACCGGACCGCCAACCCCGCCCACACCGAGCCCCGCCCCGACGAACCTCCGGTGCTGGCCCTCAGAGGCGTTCGACAGGTCTTCGACACCCCCCGCGGCGACGTCCCCGCCGTCGCCGGGGTCGACCTGGAGGTGCGCCACGGCCAGGTGCTCTGCCTGGTCGGTGAGTCCGGCTGCGGCAAGACCACCACCGCCCGCATGGCGGCCGCGCTGGCCGACCCCACGTCGGGGTCCGTGCTGTTCCGCGGCAGGGACGTGGCGGAGATGGACCGCAAGGAGCGGGCCGCCTTCCGGCACTCGGTCCAGTACATCCACCAGGACCCCTACGCCTCCCTGAACCCGGTGCGCACCGTCCTGTCCACGGTCTCCGCCGGTCTGCGCCGGCACGGGATGGTCAAGGGCCGCCGCGAGGCCCGTCGCGCGGTCACCGCACTGCTGGAGCGCGTCGACCTCACCCCGGCCGAGGACTACCTGGACAAGTACCCCCACCAGATGTCCGGCGGCCAGCGCCAGCGCGTCGCCGTGGCCCGGGCCCTGGCGATGAACCCCGAAGTGATCATCGCCGACGAGTCCACGTCGATGCTGGACGTGTCCATCCGGGTCAGCCTCCTGAACACCCTCGGCAGGCTCCGCGACGAACTCGGCGTGAGCTTCCTGTTCATCACCCACGACCTCGCCGTTGCCAAGTACTTCGCCTGGCGGGGCGAGATCGCGGTGATGTACCTCGGCAGGGTCGTGGAGCACGGGCCCACCCCGCAGGTGGTCAACGACCCCCAGCACCCCTACACCAGGGCACTCGTCTCCGCGGTCTGCGAACCGGACCCCGACCTGGCCGGGACCAGGGAGCGGGTGCGGCTGCGCAGCGACGACATCCCCGACCTCACCGCCCTGCCGCCGGGCTGCGACTTCCACCCGCGCTGCCCGAGCTACGTCCAGGGCAGCTGTGACACCGAGCGCCCCCCGCTGGTCCGCAGCCACGACCGGCTGCTGGCCTGCCACGTCCTCACCCGGGGGTGAGGCGACCTGTTGCCCCTCATCGGACGCTTCGGCCTGTTCACCGGAGCCTTCCTCACCCTCTCCTGCACCCTCACGGCCGTGTTCACGTCCCCAGGGACGGCCGAGTTCACGATCAGCGTCCTCACCGTCGGTGTCGGCCTGCTCGTGTTCGTTCTCGGCCTGCTCGCCCTCCTTCTGGAAAGGAAGCGTCAAGAATGACCCCCACCCCCCAGAGCAACACCCTCCTGCAGGATCTGAGCAGGCGGCGCCTGCTCAAGGCAGTCGGCTTCGGTACCGTCGGCGCGGCGGGCGCCGGCGTCCTGTCCGCCTGCTCCGGCGGCGACAGCGCGAACTCCGGGACCACGCGGTTCACCGGTGTCTTCGACTTCGACCTGGACTCCCAGACCCGCAACGTGCACGTCGAGGACGGCGCGCTCCTGCTCAACTCCGTCTACAAGGACCTGTTCCTGTGCACGGGCGCCGTCTTCAACTGGAGTACCCACGAGTGGGACTACCTCCTGCTCGAAGGGCACGAGTGGGACGGCGACAACCTCGTGGTCTCCCTGCGCCCGGACCTGAGGTGGAGCGACGGTAGCAGCCTCGACGCCGACGACATGGTCCGCAGCTACGCGATGCGCGTCCTGGAGGCCCCCTCGTGGGGCACCGGCTTCCCCCAGGTCCAGGACCTGGAGAAACTCGACGATCTGAGCGTCCGGCTGGGCTTCGAGGACCCGTTCCCCAACATCGAGCGCAGCATCCTCAAGCACCGCATCGTCTCCAAGACCACCTACGACGGCTTCGGCGAGCGCGCGCTGGAGATGGTCAACGACGGGGTCCGTCAGGGCGACGACGAGCACCTCGAGTGGAACGCCGAGTTCATCGAGTTCAACCCGGACTCGATCATCTGCAGCGGCCCGTACCAGTTCGACGAGGCGCAGATGTCGGACGCGCGGATCACGCTGGTGCGCAACGAGGACGGCTACCAGGGCACCGAGGTCAAGTTCGACGAGGTCGTCATCCACAAGGGTGACAACCGCCAGTCGGCCCTGCTGGTACAGCAGGGCGAGATCGACTACTCCACCCTGGCGCCCTCCGCCGCCGACCAGCAGGCCTTCCAGAGCGTGGAGGGCTTCCGCTGGATCGAGCACGCCGGTTACGACGGCTGCGGCATCATGTTCAACCACAGGGCCAAGCCGGAGGTCCAGGACGTGCGGGTGCGCAAGGCGCTCGCCTACGTCCTCGACGGGGACCAGATCGGCCAGGTGGCCCGGGGCGAGGCCTACACCCGGGTCACGCACTACGCGGGGCTGGCCGATCGCCAGGCCGAGGAGATCTTCACCGCGCAGGAGCTCGAGGATTTCGAGACCTTCGACCAGGACCAGGACAGGGCCGCGGAGCTGTTGGAGGAGGCCGGCTGGACCAAGGAGGGCGGAAAGTGGTACCTCCCCAACGGTGACGAGGCCAGCTTCGAGGTCATCGGCGTCGCCGGATGGGGTGACTTCGAGCTGACCGCCACCCAGGTCGAGGAGGCCTGGAACGACTTCGGTATCAGGACCGTGGCGCGCAACGTTCCCCAGGACAACCCGTGGGGCATCTGGGGCGCCGGTGACTTCGAGGTCGCCGTCCGCCACTGGGGGAACCCGGAGCAGCCCGACTACTGGGGCGCCTTCGAGATGAACTTCATGACGGAGAACGCGGGCACCGAGGACTCTCCGGGCCAGGGGTTCGACCTCCGGGTGGAGAGCCCCTCCCAGGGCGAGGTGGACCTGGCGGAGCTGGTGGACGTCGCCCGGCGGGCCGAGACCGAGGAGGAGCAGCTGGAGGCGTTGAAGACCATGTCGATCGTCTTCAACGAACTGCTGCCGCGCATCCCGATCTGGACCTACAAGTACCTCGCTCCGGCGGTCGAGGGGGTGCGGGTCGAGGAGTTCCCCACCGACACCCCCACCTCGCAGAACGAGCAGTACCAGGACAACCACATCATCCTCGCGCTGATCCAGGGCGAGCTGTCCCCGGTCGAGGGCTGACGTCCGGGAGCGTCCACCGGACCGGTCGTCCCGACGGGCGCCGCGGTCCCTCCCGTCGGACGGCCGGGGAGACCCGGGGGAGGGGCGGTGGAGGCGGGGCGGGCGCCTTCGGGCCCCGCCCCGCACCTGTGCCCGGGACATTACGGGCATGCTCGGCTTCGTCCCCCTGCGGTCCGTTTGTGCGCGTTCGGGGCCGGGGAATGTAGTCTCCCGATCGTCCGTCCCCCAGCGACGCGACAGCGCTGTTCGTCGTTCCCGGGGATCCGGTCGGAGTCCGTGTGCTTTCCGGGCCCGTTCCCCCGGCCCCGGACCGCACGTGCATCCGCCTGCCCGTCGGCATCGGTACCGACGCGTGCACCGGCACGCGCATCCGCTCGTCCCCCGCCCGCCCCGACCCCCTCGCCCCCCTGCTCCCGGCCCTCGAAAGGACTGGTGCGCCATGCCCAAGGACCTGTACGAACTCGGAGAGGTTCCGCCCCTGGGCCACGTGCCCGCGCGGATGCACGCCTTCACCATCCGGAGGGAGCGCTACGGCACGCCCCGAGAGGCCTTCGCCCGCGAGGTCGTTCCGGTGCCCGAGCTCAGGCCCGGCCACGTCCTCGTGTACACGATGGCCGCGGGCATCAACTACAACAACGTCTGGGCGGCCAAGGGGCACCCGGCCGACGTGATCGCCGCCCGGGAGAAGGCGGGGGCGACCGAGGACTACCACATCGGCGGCTCCGACGGCTCCGGGGTGGTCTGGGCCGTGGGTGAGGGCGTGCGCGGTGTCGAGGTCGGCGACCACGTCATCCTCGCCTCCGGACAGTGGGACGAGGGTGCGGACGACATCCGGATGGGCGGCGACCCCATCGCCTCGAAGAGCATGCGGGTGTGGGGCTACGAGCACAACTACGGCTCCTTCGGCCAGTTCACCCTGGTGCAGGACGTCCAGTGCCACCGCAAGCCGGAGCGGCTGCCCTGGGACGTGGCGGGCGGTTTCCTGGTCAGCGCCGCCACCTCCTATCGGCAGCTCTTCGGCTGGGAGCCCAACGTCGTGCGTCCCGGCGACCCGGTGCTGATCTGGGGCGGTGCGGGCGGGCTGGGCACTTCGGCGATCCAGCTCGCCCGTCAGGTGGGCGGCAGGCCGGTCGCCGTGGTCTCCACTCCGGAGAAGGCCGAACTGTGCCGTGAACTCGGCGCGGTCGGCACGATCCTGCGCACCGAGTTCGACCACTGGGGCCGGGTGCCCGACGAGAGCGACCCCCAGGCCTTCGCCGCCTGGATGCGCGGAGCCCGGGCGTTCGGGAAGAAGTTCTGGGAGGCGTTGGGGGAGCGGCGCTCGCCCAGGATCGTCTTCGAGCACACCGGGGCCGACACCCTGCCGACCTCGCTCTACCTGTGCGACAACTCCGGGATGGTGGTGATCTGCGGGGCCACCTCGGGTTTCCAGGCCGACGTGGACCTTCGTTTCCTGTGGATGCGGCTCAAGCGCCTCCAGGGTTCGCACTTCGCCTCGCCCGCGCAGTGCCGCATGGTCATCGACCTGGTCGAGGACGGCCGGCTCGACCCGTGTGTGACCAGGACGGTGCCCTTCGACGAGATCGGTGAGGCCCACCAGCTGCTGCACGAGAACAAGCAGCCCCCGGGCAACATGGCGGCCCTGGTCAACGCCGCCCCGGGCCAGGTAGGAATCGACCTCTAGGCGGCTCCGGGCGCCGGGTGTCGCCGGAGCGGCTGCCGAAGTGATTCTGGTGACACCCGGCAAGAATCAGACAAAATACCACAAAATACCCTGTTCACCTTCTGGGTGAAGGGCTTATTTTTCGCTGTTTGCGCACGTCGCAAGGGTGTCGTCCGATGCTTTTCCGGTCCTTCTTCGATTCTTCTGTCAAGCTGGGCGTCCTTTGTTAGTCTGACGAACCGAACGACGGTTCTCGGTGGAAGAACAGGAATTGTGTGGAGCACGGACACATGTCCGCCGGATCGGGCGCTCTCCGACGATCACGGTGAAGGTCCGCCACACCTGTTCCCGCTGCCCCGAAAACGGTCGAGGCGTTCCCCCGGCGTTCGGGACGCCTGGTCGCACCAGTGCCCCGACGGGGCCCCGGAGTGGCTTCCTCCCTGGTCAGGGCGGTGGTGCGGGGCCACCGCCAATCCGCCCACCTGATTCGAGGAGACGAGATTGTGGCACAGGCGCAGTCACCGCACGAGCGCGATGACAACCCCCTGGCCAAGATGATGTCGACGGAGGATGGGCGTGGAGCCAGGCGTGAAGGAAGGTTCCGCCGGGCCATCTCCCGGATGGTCAAGTCCCAGGAACCCCCGTCACCGGAGACCGAGCAAGGACATCCCGTGCATCAGCCCGTGCATCCGCACTCGCAGGACCCCGACCGGAC
This sequence comes from Nocardiopsis moroccensis, assembly GCF_055763695.1. NCBI lineage: Bacteria > Bacillati > Actinomycetota > Actinomycetes > Streptosporangiales > Nocardiopsidaceae > Nocardiopsis > Nocardiopsis moroccensis. Next base: position 108,741 of record NZ_CP199747.1, read on the forward strand.
GTCGGACGGCGAGGAGACATCCGCGACGGAGCCCCCCACCGGACCCTTCTCCGCGTCCGCCGAGAACGGTTACCGTCCCACACCCCGGGTGAGCGTTCCCAACCCCTACACGACCAGGAGCGTCGACGTCGACGATGTCGACACCGGCGCCAACCCGGTCGGCCAGTGGCGCGGCGTCGGACTCCACGAGCCCGAACCGCGCAGCCCGCACATCCTCGCCACCACGGACACCATGACCGACACCCCCACACCCGAAGAGCACACAGAGCGGCCCGAGGCCCCTGTGTCCCCGACGGCCTCCACGGCCCCCGACCCCGCTCCCCGCCAACGGTCCGCACCGGGGCAGGCCGCGGCCCGCGAACCCCAGCGGCCCGAGACCAGGCAGCCCGCCCGCCAGCAGCCCGAACCCCAGTGGCCCGCGGCGCCCCAGCGGCAGTGGGCGCCTCCCCAGGGGGACCACGCCCGCCAGGGGCACGAGGACCGGCCGCAGGCACCGTACGAGCCGCCGCGCACCGCGACCGACACCCCCGGGGGGGCCGACACCCGCCAGGGGGCGGAGCAGGCTCGCAGCACCGGGCCCACCGGATACGGCAACGCCCCGCAGGCTCCCCAGCCCCACAACGGCTACCAGGGGCACCCGGACCCCTACGGCTACCAGGGGCACCCCGGCTACCCCGAACCGCAGGGTCAACAGGGCTACCAGGGTTACCAGGGACAGTACGGCCACCAGGGCCAGCCCGCGGCCCCGCAGCCGCCGCACGGTTACCAGTGGCCGTACCAGGAGGGCCACGCCCCGCCCGCGCCCCACCCGGGGTACCCGCGGGCCGACCACCCGGCGCCGCCGCAGCCCGCGCCGCCCTACCCGGCGCCCTACCCGCACCCCCAGCCGCTGCCGTACCAGAGCGCCTACCCGCCGCCCTACCAGCCGCCCGGCTACGTCTACCCGGGCCAGCCGGTGGTCTACCCGGGCCAGTTCGCCCCCTACGGCCAGTTCAACCCCTACGGGCAGCCCGTGCAGCACGTCATCGTGCTCACCGCCGGGCAGCAGCCGCAGATCGTCAGCGCCGAGTCGGCCGCCACGCTGTTCGCCGAACGCACCGAACCGTCCTCTTCCCGGGAGGTCGGCCAGGACAAGGCGCTCCCCAGGTCCGAGGACGAGCCCGAGGCCGCCGAGGACCAGGGCCGGACCCGGGAGGAGGACCCGGCGCAGCAGGCGGACGGGTCGGACCGGAACGGGACCGAGGCGAAGTCGGAGAGCGCCTCCCGGGCCGGGGCCGCGGAGCCGACCGCCGAGGACGGCGCGGCCGGGTCCCGGACCGCCCCGACCGCGGACACCGCGGCCGAAACGGCCGCCGAGTCCCCGAAGGACCCGTCCGGCGACCTCCTCAACGAGGCACTCGCCGGTCTGGCCATGCGTGACCTGTCCCTGGTCGACGCACTGCTGGAGATGGTCGAGGCGCTGGAGACCGACGCCCAGGACCCCGACCTCCTCGACAAGCTCTTCCAGATCGACAACTTCGCGACCCGTATGCGCCGCAACGGGGAGAACTTCCTGGTGCTGACCGGGCACGACGGCGGCGAGTCCGACGCCCACGACGAGATCGTCCCCCTGCTCGACGTCGCCCGTGCCGCGACCTCGGAGATCAAGGACTACCCCAGGGTCAGCCTGGGCAAGCTCCCGCAGACCTCCATCACCGGTCTGGCCGCCGACGACATCAGCCACCTCCTGGCCGAGCTGTTGGACAACGCCACCGCGAACTCGCCCGAGCACTCACAGGTGGTGATCAGCGCGCAGGAGCTGGAGGACGGCCGCCTGATGGTCGTCGTCGAGGACGAGGGCGTGGGTATCCCCGAGACCCAGCTGGCGGAGCTCAACAGCCGCCTGGACGGGGAGCCGGTCCTGGACGACGAGGTGCCCCGGCACATGGGCCTGTACGTGGCCAGCCGGATCGCGCAGAAGCACGGTCTGGAGACCCGCCTGGAGTCCCGCTCCTTCCGCGGGGTCAGCGCCTACACGATCGTTCCCAAGGGGCTCCTGCGGGTGGCCACGCCCCGGCAGCCCGGACAGACCCGAACCTCCACGATTCCCAGCGTGAGCGCTCCCGTGACACCGACCGGACCGATCCCGCAGCAGCCCGTCAACGGCAAGGGGGGCAACGGCTCCAACGGTGCCAAGCCCGCCCCGTCCGCCGGCGGGAACTCGTCGGTGACCTCCGCCGGGCTCCCCCGGCGCAGTGCCACCCCGCACGGGTCGCCGCTGCGGATGATGCCTCACCCCGGTGCGCTCTCGGAGAACCCGCCGCCCCCGCCGAAGGGCCGGGAGGACACCCCGCCCAAGCTCACCGGCGAGGCCCGGGCGGAGCAGATCCGCGACGAGCTCGGCGACTTCCTCGACGGGGAACGCGCCGCCCTCGACGGCGAGGACCTCGAAGGCGACAAGGAATGACCTCCGACACGGCGGCCCACGCACCCGGCGCGGGCCCCCCACACCCCAGAACCCCCAGCGAAAACGACACTCGGCCGAGGCAGGTAGAGCACAAGCATGACTGAATCCACGAACGACAGCGTTGAGAACTTCTCGTGGCTCATCGACCGGTTCGTCCGGGACGTGCGCGGTGTCGAGCACGCCGTGGTGGTCTCCTCCGACGGCCTGGTCCTGACCCACTCGAGTGACTTCCCGGAGGAGCACGCCGAGCAGCTCGCGGCGATCGCCAGCGGCCTCCACAGCCTGGCGGTCGGCGGGGCCGGCCTGTTCCAGCGGGGCGAGTGCGAGCAGTTGCTCGTCCGCTTCAACCACGGCCACCTCTTCATCATGGCCATCAGTGACGGTTCCTGTATGGCGGTGCTCACCGCACCCGGTACGGAGCTGAAGATCGTCGGTTTCCAGATGGCCAAGCTCGTGGACAACGTCGCCCACGTGCTCACGCCGCAGCTGCGCTCGCAGCTGCGCGAGGTCATCCAGAACTGACGACGGTGACCCGTAACGGTTCGGCAGGAATGAGGTTGCCGCGGCTATGAGCTTCCGCAGGCGAAGGAGTAACCGTGTTCGCCCGTTCACCTTCACAGGTGGGCGGACGCGGTCACGGCATCCGCTGATGGTGCAGACCCTGGTCTCGACGTCCGAGCCCGGGCAGGACCCTCCTGGCACCCTCATGCCGGAGTCGATCAGTATTTACAAACTGTGCCGGGAGACGCGGTCTCTCGCCGAGGTGTCGGCTGAGCTGAACATCCCCCTGGGTGTCACCCAGGTCCTGATCAGTGACCTGGCTGAGCAGGACCTGGTGTACATCCACCCGACCATCACCGGCAGCAGTCCGTCCGAAAACCAGGTTCTGGAGAGGGCTCTTCGTGGTCTCGAACGACTTTTCCAGTGACAGCAGGTCGAATCGCAAGAAGATGTCGAGCAAGATCGTCATCGCCGGCGGCTTCGGTGCCGGCAAGACGACCTTGGTGAGCTCGGTGTCGGAGATTCCACCGGTCACGACTGAAGCGATCATGACCGAGGCCAGTGTCGGGCACGACGACACCTCGGTCACACCCGACAAGACGACGACCACCGTCGCGATGGACTTCGGTCGCATCACCATCGACGACGAACTGGTCATGTACATGTTCGGCACACCGGGCCAGGCCCGGTTCTGGTTCATGTGGGACGATCTCGTCCGGGGCGCCGTGGGCGCCGTCGTCGTGGTCGACTGCAGGAGGCTCGCGGACTCCTTCGACGCCGTCGACTACTTCGAGACGAACAAGCGCATCCCCTACATCGTGGCGCTCAACAAGTTCGAGGGACGTCTGGACTACACCTCCGAACAGGTCCGCGAGGCCCTGGAGGTCAGTCCTGAGGTCCCGATCATCGATTTCGACGCCAGGCACAGGACGTCTGGCGGCGACGTGCTCAAGACGCTGCTGCGGTACGCGCTCGAGCACAACCGAGCGAGCGAGCCCGTCGCCTGACGGGTGGGGAGCCCTTGGACCCCCTGGTCTCCCCACGGCCCCGTAGATTCCCCAGGAAAGTTAGCGACACAATGCGCAAGATCCTTATCGTCGGCGCGGGCCACGCCGGCCTGCACCTGGCCCACGGGCTCCTGACCCATGGCTACGACGTCACGGTGATCACGGGGCAGTCCTCGCCGGAGATCAGGACCGCCAAGCCGTCGATCTCCCAGTTCACTTTCCCCACGGCCCTGGAGTACGAGCGCAAGTTCGACCTCGACTTCTGGAGTGCGCTCTCACCCCAGATCCGTGAACAGAAGCTGTTCATGTACCGGCAAGGTGATCCCATCACCGCGTTGCAGGGCAGCTCCCACCCGGGCAACGGGTACACGGTCTCGGTCGACCGCCGGGTCAAGATGGCGGACTGGCTGGAGTTCTTCGAGGACCGCGGCGGCAAGGTCGTGATCCACGGGGTCACGGTGACCGACCTCGACTACTTCTCCAGGATGTTCGAGCTGATCATCGTCGCGGTCGGCCACGGGGAGCTCGGCCAGCTCTTCGACTACGACAGCAGTCGGTTCAGCGGGACCCGGCCCCGCGCCCTCGCCCAGGCCTACGTCTACGACCTGTGGCCGGATCCCGGTGAGTCGGAGAACATCGGGTGGGCGTCGATCACCGAGGAGGCCGGCAACATCCTCTTCATCCCGATCCTCACCCAGGAGGGGCCGGCCCACAACATCCTCATGGTGGACAAGAAGGGCGGGCCGATGGACGCCTGGCCGGACCGTCCGGGCGCCGAGGAGCAGCTGCGCCGGATGAAGGACCTGATGCGCAAGCACGCCCCGGGTTTCTTCGAACGAGCCAAGGACGCGGTGCTGATCGACGGGCACAGCACCCTTGTGGAGGATCTCTCTCCCCAGGTCCGTAACCCGGTGGGCACCCTTCCCTCGGGAGGGAAGGTCCTGGGTATGGCCGACGTGGTGGTCACCATGGACCCCTTCGTCGGGCAGAGCTGGAACAACTCCACGCGCTGTGCGGAGGCGTACCTGGAGAGCATTCTGGAGCACGGCGACCAGAAGTTCGATGAATCTTTCCTGGTCAGGGCATTTGACCGGTTCTGGGAGTTCGGTCAGGACAACCAGATGTGGGCCGAGTTCGCGGGAAGTATGTGGGAGCAGGACCTCCCGGAACACGTCACCAACGTCATGATGGCGGCCGCGGAGTACCAGGAGATCGCCGACCGTTGGATTCAGGGCTGGGACTGCCCCTCCGATTACAAGAACTGGCTGTTCGACAGGGAGGTTGCGCAGGCCTACATCGACGAGGTGAAGGCGCGCCACGGCGACTGAACCGACCGGCCCCTGATGTTTACGGCTGTGTGGCCCGGTACCTCCTGAGGGTGCCGGGCCCGCTGCTGCTTCGGGGCTGCCTTCGTGAAACGGCTGTTGCGTGGACCGAATCCACTGTCCGAAAAAGAACCCTCCATTGTCAGTGGTTATGAGCAAGCGTTACGCTCTTCCGGGTTGGTGCCTGTTAGTCCTGAATGGTCTTTGGTGTGATGGTTCCTGTCGTCCCCTGGAGCCTGGTTTCGGGCAAGTGTGATATGGAGTCCGTTTTCACTCCCCGAAACGGTGCTGTTCTGTGCAGATGCACGGGAACCCGGGGCGCCCCCTGGCAGGGGCGGGAGACCCTCCGCCTGGAGAGGCCGGGTTAGGGCAGTCGAGAGTGAGAGGCGCGATCGTGAGTGGCGGAGCGGAAGGCCCCCCTGTCCCAGAGACCTGGGAACCCGTCGCCGTCGTCGGGGTCTCGTGCAGACTGCCCGGAGCGGAGAGCCCCGACGTCTTCTGGCGCCTGCTCTCCGAAGGGCGTGAAGCCGTGGTGCCGCCGCCGGAGCGGTTGGGCGGTGCCCCCGCCGAACGCGGCCCCGGCTGGGGCGGCTACCTGGACGACGTGGCCGGTTTTGACGCCGACTTCTTCGGAATCTCCCCGCGCGAGGCACTGGCGATGGACCCCCACCAGCGGCTGATGCTCGAACTGAGCTGGGAGGCGGTCGAGAACGCGCGGACCGCTCCGAGCTCCCTACGCGGTGCTCGGGTGGGGGTGTTCACCGGCACCATCGGATCCGACCACGCCCTCCTCCACGATCGTGGTGGCCCCGACGCCATCACCCGGCACAGTCTCACCGGCACCCACCGGAGCATGATCGCCAACCGGGTCTCGCACGCCCTCGGGTTGCGCGGCCCCAGCCTGACCGTGGACGCCGGGCAGGCCTCCTCCCTGGTCGGGGTGCAGATGGCCGTGGAGAGCCTGCGCCGGGGAGAGTCCGAGATGGCGCTCGCCGGTGGCATCAGCCTCATCCTCGTCCCCGAGAGCACCGAGGCCGTCGCGCGGTTCGGTGGGCTCTCACCGGACGCGCGTTGCCACACTTTCGACGCCCGGGCCAACGGTTACGTGCGCGGCGAAGGCGGAGCCGTGGTGGTGCTCAAGCCGCTCAAACGCGCCCTGGCCGACGGGGACCGGGTCCTCGCGGTGATCCACGGCGGTGCGGTCAACCACTCAGGTACGGGCGAGTTCCTGACCCGGCCCGTTCCGGAGGGGCAGGAGGCGGTCATCAGGGCCGCTCACGAGAACGCGGGCCAGCGTCCGGACCGGATCGGCTACGTGGAACTGCACGGCACCGGCACACCGGTGGGCGATCCGGTGGAGGCCCGGGCACTTGGCTCGGTGTTCGCACAGGGCCGCACCGAACCGCTCAGGGTGGGTTCGGTCAAGACCAACATCGGCCACCTGGAGGGCGCCGCGGGCATCGTCGGTCTGGTCAAGACGGTGCTCAGCCTGGACCACCAGACCCTCCCTCCCTCCCTCAACTTCGCCGAACCCCACCCGGACATCGACCTGGACTCCTGGGGACTCGCCGTACAGACCCGCCGTGAACCGTGGCCGAGCCACACCCCGTTCGCCGGGGTGTCCGCATTCGCGATGGGCGGCACCAACTGCCATCTGGTTCTTGGCCCGGCGCCGCTGACCGAACAGGCTTCGGCCGAGCACGGCGCGTCCACCGGCGGCACCCGGGTGCTCGACCCGGTCCCGTGGGTGCTGTCGGCCCGTTCGGAGGCGGCGCTGCGCGCCCAGGCGTCGACCCTGCACGCCCACATGTCCTCGCGGAAGGGCACCAGGGCCCAGGACGTGGGGCTGTCCCTGGCCACCACACGGGACCTCTTCGACCACCGCGCGGTGGTCTTCGCCTCGGGCGGGGACGACATGCGGGAGTTGGAGTCGGTCCGCTTCGACGGACAGGGCGGTGAACCCGACACCGGCGGCCCCGGGCCGGTCCTGGTCTTCCCGGGCCAGGGCGGCCAGTGGGCGGGTATGGGCCGTGACCTGTTGGCGGGCGAAGGCGTGCTGGCCAAGGCGTTCGCGCAACGGATCTGGGCCTGCGAACGGGCACTGGAGCCGCATGTCGACTGGTCGCTGACGGCTGTGCTGCGCGGCGATCCGCAGGCACCACCCCTGCTGGGCGAGGGGGCGCGGGTGGACGTCGTCCAGCCGGTGCTGTGGGCGGTCATGGTGTCGCTGGCACGGGCGTGGTCGGTGCTGGGGGTGCGCCCTTCGGCGGTGGTGGGCCACTCCCAGGGCGAGTTGGCCGCCGCCTGCGTGGCCGGTGCGCTGACTCTGGAGGAGACGGCGCGAATCGTCGCACTGCGCAGTCGGGCACTGACGGCGCTGACGGGTAGCGGGGCCATGGCCTCGCTGGGGATCTCTCCGGAGGAAGCCGAGGAGCTGGCCGAGGCGATCCCGGACCTGTACGTGGCGGCGGTCAACGGACCGCGGGCCGTGGTGGTTTCCGGCGGCCCGAGCTCGGTGGAAGAGGCGGTGCGCAGGTGCGTGGACCAGGGGCTGCACGGGTCCCTGGTGGACGTGGACTACGCCTCCCACTCGGCGCACGTGGACCGTGTACGCGACCGGCTCGCCTCCTATCTGGGGCGGGTGCGCTGGCGCAGGCCGCGCATCCCCTTCTTCTCCACGCAGACCGGCGCCGAGCTGGGCCAGGACGGCCCGGACCTGGACGCCGAGTACTGGTACACGGGTCTGCGCAACCCGGTGCTGTTCGCCCCGGCGGTCCGGGCGCTGGCGGCCTCCGGGCGGCACACCTTCATCGAGGTCGGCCCGCACCCGGTGCTGTCCTTCGGTATCCGGCGAACACTGGCCGAAGAGGGGGTCCCCGGGCGTGTGTTGGAGACCCTGCGGCGCGGCGAGGGCGACCAGGCGCGCCTGCTCACCGCGGCGGCCAGGGCGTTCACCGCCGGGGTGGACGTCGACTGGGCGTCCTTGTTCGAGGGCACCGGCGCGCGCTGCACGGACCTGCCCACCTACCGGTTCCAGCGGGAGCGGTTCTGGCCGGACGAGCCGAGGGTGCGTCCATCGCCCGCACCCAGGGCCCACCCGGAGCCCCTGCCGGACCGGGGTGTTGAGTTGGTCGACGGCCGTACCGTGTTCAGCGGACGAATCGACGACACCCGCCAGCCGTGGGTACTGGACCACCGGATGCTGGGTCGCACGGTGCTGCCCGGGGCCGCGCTGGTGGGGATGGCGCTGCATGCGGGGGCCCGGGTCGGCGCGGGTGCCGTCGCCGAGTTGGCCCTCGGGGAGCCGCTGGTGCTGCCGGGTGGGGGCCGGGCCACCGAGGTCCAGGTGACCGTGGGCCGAGCCGACGGGCAGGGTGTCCGTGAGGTGAGTGTGCACGCGCGCGGGCCGGGGTCCGGGACGTGGACCGAACACGCCTCGGGGACCCTGGCACCCGACGAGGCGCACGACGCTCCGGTTCCGGAACCCGGGTCCGCGCCCGCCCCGGACACCGTGGGGCGGACCGGCGCCGCGGACTGGCCGCCCCCCGAAGCGGTGGCGGTGGGCTTCGACCCGGAGGAGGCCTACGCGCGCCTGGTTCGGCGCGGATACACACACGGCCCGCTCTTCCGCGGCATGCGTCAGGTGTGGCTGATGGGCGACACCCTGCTGGCCAGGGTCGCGCTGCCGGAGCGCCATGAACTGACTCCGACCGGGGTGCACCCCGCTCTCCTCGACTCGGCTCTGCACGCCGCTCTGCTGTTCGGCGCGTGCTCCGAGGGGCCGCCTCTGGTCCCCGCCGTCTGGAACGGGGTCCGGGTGCGCGGGGGCGCCGTACCCGCCGAGCTGTTGGTGAGTCTGGAGCCCCTGGGGGCTGACCGTTACCGGATCACCGCTCTGGACCGGTCCGGTACACCCGTGCTGGAGGTCGACGAACTGTCCCTGCGCCCGGTGGAGGGGCGGACGCTACCGCCCGCGCCGGGGGAGGAGCCCGAGCTCTACCGGCTGCGCTGGGACCCCGTCCCCGCACCGGAGGCCGAGGAGGACGTGCCCTCGGAGCTGCCCTCCGTGGACACGCTGGACACCGATGTCCCGGTCCCGGACGTGGTCTACGCCGAACTCCCCGCCCCCGCGGTCTACGCGGACCACGACTCCGTGCCCGCTGCGGTGCGCGAAGGGCTGGACTCGGCGGTGGCGACCGTGCGCGGTTGGTTGAACGACGAGCGCTTCGCCCACGCCCGCCTGGCCATGGTGACCTGGCGTTCGGTGGCGACCAGTCCGGACGACCGGCTCAGCGGTCTGGCCGCCGCCCCCGTGTGGGGGCTGCTGCGCTCGGTTCAGCGCGAGTACCCGGGGCGCCTGGTACTCGTGGACTCCGACGGTTCCGAGAGCTCCCACCGGGCCCTGCCCGGCGCGGTCCGCTCGGGCGAGCCCCAGTTGGCGCTGCGGTCCGGCAACGTCCTGGTGCCGCGGTTGGTTCCGGCGGCCGACGACCAGCGGCCGGTGCCGCCCGCCGCCGTCTGGCGGCTGGGTACCAAGGAACCCGGGTCCCTGCACGACCTGGTCCTGCGGGAGGCCTCCGACGCCGCCGCCCCACTCGGCCCTGGGCAGGTGCGGATCGCTGTGCGTGCCGCCGGGGTGGACCACCGGGACAGGACGGTCAGCCGTGACCTGGCCGCCGGACGTTCCGGGAACGGAACGCCCGACAGCGGGACGCTGGGCGGTGGCACGGCCCCGATCGGGTCCCCCGACACCGGTATGGGGATCGAAGGCGCCGGGGTGGTCCTGGAGACCGGGCCGGACTCCGTCTTCGACGTCGGTGACCGGGTCACCGGGGTGTTCCCCGGGGCGTTGGGGCCGATCGCCGTCGCCGACGGGCGCGGTCTGGTGCCGATCCCCGAGGGGTGGGGTTTCACGGAGGCGGCCGCGATCCCCGTGGCCCATCTGATCGCCTACCACGCTCTGGTCGACGTGGCCGGGGTACGCCCGGGGGAGAGCGTCCTGGTGCACTCCGCCGCCGGAGGTGTGGGACTGGCCGCCGTGCAGCTCGCCCGGCACATGGGCGCGCGGGTGTTCGGCACGGCGGACCCGCACGAAACGGCGGTTCTGGAGGAGTTCGGCCTGGCGGAGGAGCACGTCGCCTCCTCCCGAACGCTGGACTTCGAGGACGCCCTGCGTGTGGCCAACGACGGCCGGGGCATGGACGTGGTGTTGAACTCGCTCACGGGCAAGTTCGTTGACGCCTCTCTGCGGTTGTTGCGCGCGCCGTCCGACGGCGCCGGACCGGGAGGACGGTTCGTGGAGCTGGGCGGCGCCGACGTGCGCTCGGAGGCCGAGGTGGCTGCCTCGTACCCGGGGCGCAACTATGCGGTTCTCGACCTGCTCAACGTTGACCTGGACCGGATCGGGCAGATGCTCGGTCGGATCATGGAGCTGTTCGAATCCGGCTCGGTCCGGTCGCTTCCGGTGAACGAACACGACATCCGGGACTCCCAGGAGGCGTTCGGGGAGCTGCGCCGGGGCGGGAGCGTCGGCAAGACCGTGCTGACCCTTCCCGAGCCCTTTCCCCAGGGTGCGACGGTTCTGGTCATCGGCGGTACCGACGCGCTCGGCCACCGAGTGGCCAAACATCTGGTCAGTGGTTACGGCGTCCGCCACCTGACCCTGGTCGGACACCGGGGCGCCGACGGCCAGGACGGGCGCACCGGGGAACTGCGCGACCTCGGGGCCCGGGTGGAGGTGCACCGCTGCGACATCGCCGACCGGGCCGCGCTGCAACGTCTGATCCAGGGGCTGGACCGGCCGCTCGGCGCCGTCGTGCACGCCGTCGATGTGGTCGACGGCGCCGGGATCCTCGAGGCGGACCCGGTGCGGCTGGAGGAGGTCCTGCGGAGCAAGGTGGACGCAGCCTGGAACCTGCACGAGCTCACCGCTGAACTGCCGCTGGGCTCCTTCGTGCTCTTCACCTCCGCAGGCGGTGTCCTGGGTGACCCGGGGCGCGCGCACCACGCGGCCGCGAACGTGTTCTGCGACGCGCTCGCCCACCACCGGCGGGAGCGGGGCCTGCCCGCGATCGCGCTGGCGTGGGGGCTGTGGGGTGACCCCGACGACCTCGGCCCGGGCGAGGACCGCGACGCGGCCACCGCGGGCGGTGTCCTGCGACCGATGCCGCCGGACCGGGCCCTGACCAAACTGGACGCCGCGCTGTACCTGGAACGGGGCACCTTCGTCCCCGCGCTGCTCGAGACCGAAGGCCCCGAACTGCCGGTTCTGCGGGAGGTCGCCGAATACCGGACGCATCCGGCACCGGCGGCCCCGGAGGCGGTCGCGTCGACGACAGCACCGGAGGGGGCGGGCGCCGTGCACACCCCAGCAGGGCGCACCGCTCCGGCCGAACCGGCGCCGGGCGGAGCCCTCGCGGACGAACTGGCCGCCCTGCCCGGCCCCGAACGTGAGCGGCGGCTGCTCACCGAGGTGCGTACACACACCGCCGAGGTCCTGGGCCAAGGCGACGGCCGGGGAATCCCGGCCGACCGACCCTTCCGGGAACTGGGCCTGGACTCCCTGGGCGGCGTCGAACTGCGCAACCGTCTGACCGGGTCCCTGGGGGTGGGGCTGCCCGCGACCGCGGTGTTCGACCACCCCAGCCCGCGCTCCCTCGCCCGGTTCCTGGCGGAGCGGTTGACTTCCGCGGGCCCCGCCGCCCAGGCACCCGCCGTCCCCGAATCCACGGGGTCCGGGGACGACGGACACGGGGCCAGCGGTATCGACGACATGGACGTGGCCGGTCTCCTGAGGCTGGCTCTGGGTGCTGAGGGCCAGGATTCCGCGGCTGAGGAGGAGACGGTTGATGGTTGCCGGTAACGATCAGAACGCGCAGTTGGTCGAGGCCCTGCGGTCCGCGCTCAAGAAGAACGAGCAGCTCCGCCACCAGGTCGATCGGTCGGCCGAGCCCATCGCGATCGTGGGGATGGGCTGTCGGCTCCCCGGCGGCATCGACACCCCCCAGGACCTCTGGGACCTGTTGGACAAGGGCGCCGAGGTCATCGGTCCCCTGCCCGACGACCGCGGATGGGACGTCGACGCACTCCTCGGCCGGGGCGGAGGGGAGAGGCGGTCCGCGACGGACCAGGGGTCCTTCCTCGACGACGTCGCGGCCTTCGACCCCGCCTTCTTCGGTATCTCACCTCGCGAGGCCGAGGCGATGGACCCCCAGCAGCGCCTGTTCATGGAGGTGGCCTGGGAGACCTTCGAACGGGCCGGTATCCCGCCGACCTCGTTGGCGGGCTCGGACACCGGTGTCTACGCCGGTGCCATCCCCCAGGAGTACGGGCCGCTGCTTCCGGACGCCCCCGGAGACGGGTTCGCGATGGCCGGCAACACCACGAGCGTCCTCTCCGGGCGCCTTTCCTACACCCTGGGGCTCACCGGCCCCGCAATGACGGTGGACACCGCCTGCTCGGCCTCCCTGGTGGCCACGCACCTCGCTGTCCGTGCGCTGCGGACGGGTGAGTGCTCCCTGGCGCTGGCCGGCGGGACGACGGTCATGTCCGGCCCCGGGACCCTGACCGAGTTCACCCACCTGCGCGGCCTGGCGGCCGACGGCCGGTGCAAGGCGTTCGGCGCCGGCGCGGACGGTGCCGGTTTCTCCGAGGGCGTGGGCGCCGTACTGCTGGAACGCCTGTCCGACGCCCGCCGCAACGGGCACCCCGTGCTGGCGGTGATCCGCGGTACGGCGGTCAACCAGGACGGTGCCTCCAACGGCCTGACCGCACCCAACGGCCCGGCTCAGGAGCGGGTGATCCGCCAGGCGCTGGCCGATGCCCGGCTCACCCCGGCCGACGTGGACCTGGTGGAGGCGCACGGCACCGGCACCAGACTGGGCGACCCCATCGAGGCGCAGGCGCTCATGGCCGCCTACGGGCACGGACGCGCCCAGGACCAGCCGCTGTGGTTGGGCTCGCTCAAGTCCAACATCGGTCACACCCAGGCCGCGGCGGGGGTGGCCGGGCTCATCAAGCTCGTGCTGGCGATGAACCACGGGACGATGCCTCGGACCCTGCACGCCGACGAACCCACGGGCCACGTCGACTGGTCACCGGGCACCGTCCGGCTCCTGGACCGGCCGCGCCCCTGGCCGGACACGGAGCGCCCCCGCCGCGCCGGGATCTCCTCGTTCGGGATGAGCGGTACCAACGCGCACCTGGTCCTGGAACAGGCCCCCGAGGTGCCCCGGCTCCTCGACGCGGGCCGGGCACACGCCCCAGCCGGAGGCGGGGAGCGCTCCGAGTCCGTACCGGGAACCGGCCGCGTCGGCCGTCTCCTGCCCTGGGTGCTGTCCGCACGGAACGGGGCGGCCCTGGCAGACCAGGCCGCCCGTCTGCGCGAACGGGTCCAGACCCTGCCAGTGCCGGATCCGGTGGACCTCGGATGGTCGCTGGCGACCACACGCAGCGCCTTCGAACACCGCGCCGTGATCGTGGGGCGGGGGCACGCGGACCTCCTCCACGGGTTGGACGCGTTGGTCGCGGGTCGCCCCGACCCCGCGGTGCTCCTCGGCAGGGCGGCCGCCGACCGTAGGCCCGTCCTGGTCTTCCCGGGGCAGGGCGGCCAGTGGGCCGACATGGCCGTGGACCTGCTGGGGTCGTCGCCGCTCTTCGCCGAGCGGATCGCCGCCTGCGAGGAGGCGCTGTCACCACACGTCGAGTGGTCGTTGGGCGCTGTCCTGCGCCGTGAGCCCGATGCGGCCTCCCTGGACCGGGTGGACGTCGTCCAACCCGTGCTGTGGGCGGTCATGGTCGCCCTGGCCGACCTGTGGATCGCCCATGGCCTGCGCCCCGCGGCCGTGGTCGGACACTCCCAGGGGGAGGTCGCCGCGGCCTGTGTCGCGGGCGCGCTGTCCCTGGAGGACGGCGCGAAGGTGGTGGCGCTGCGCAGCCGGGCCGTGCTGGAACTGTCCGGAACCGGGGGGATGCTGTCGGTGGCCCGGCCCGAGGAGCTGGTCCTCGGGGACATCGGCGGCAAACCGCTCCACGTTGCGGTGGTCAACAGCCCCAACGCCACCGTCGTCGCCGGAGAGCCCGGGGCACTGGACCGTCTGGCCGAGGAGTACGAGGCGGCGGGTGTGCGATCCCGCAGGATCGCGGTCGACTACGCCTCGCACACGCCGCACGTCGAACGCCTGCGGGAGAAGTTGCTGACGTCGCTGTCCGGGGTCGCCTCCCGATCCTGCGCCCTACCCATGTACTCCACCCTCACCGGGGAGCCCGTGCGGGAAGGCGAACTCGACGCCCTCTACTGGTACCGCAACCTCGCCGAACCGGTCCGGTTCCGACACGTCACCGAATCCCTCCTGGACCGCGGACACGACCTGTTCGTCGAGGCCGGTCCGCATCCGGTCCTGAGCATCGCCCTTCAGGAGACCGCCGAGGCAGCCGGTGCGGGGGAGAGCGCGGTCCTGGGGACCCTGCGCCGGGACGAAGGGGGCATGAACCGCTTCCTCACCTCGCTGGCGGAGGCCCACGCCCACGGTGTGGCCCCCGACTGGTCCGAGGTCTTCGGCCCCCAGGCCCGCGCGGTGGACCTGCCCACCTACCCCTTCCAGCGTCAGCGCTACTGGCGTTCCCGCGCCGCGTCCCCTGTCGTGCCCGCCGTCGCGCCGACGTCCGTACCCGAACCGGAGGCCGCTCCGGCCGCGCTCTGGAAGCTGCCCGAAGGACTCACGGACACCGAACGCGAGGACGCCGTGCTCTCCCTGGTTCGGAGTGAGACCGCCGCGGAACTCGGCCACCCCGGGCCCGAGTCGGTGGAGCTGCGGCGCGGATTCCTCGACGCCGGGGGTACCTCGCTGGCCGCCGTCCGGCTACGCAACCGCCTCAACTCCCTCACGGGGCTCGCAATGCCCGTGACCGTCGTTCTGGACCACCCCACCCCCGTGGGCCTCGCCGAACACCTGCTGGAGCAGTTGTCCGCGGTTCCGGAGACCGCCCCCCTCCCGGCCCTCGAGGAGCTGGACCGGTTGGAGAGGGCACTCACCGTCACCGAGGTGGACGCCAGAACCCGGGACGAGGTCGGCGAGCGCCTGCGCGTGCTGCTGCGTCGCCTCGGCAACGCGTCCAGCTCCGGTGAGGGGGACCAGGGCCTGGACGGGGCGACCGACGACCAGTTGCTGGAACTGATCGACCAGGAGTTCGGGATCTCCTGACCGGAGCGGGAACGTACACGGAAAGTGGCACGAGTATGACCAACGAGAACAAGTTCCGCGACCTGGTCAAGAAGATGGCCGTCGACCTGCGCCAAGCGCGCTCCCGGATCGACGAACTGGAGGAGCGCGCCCACGAGCCCGTCGCCGTCGTCGGTGTCGGCTGCCGCTTTCCCGGGGGAGCCGACAGCCCGGGGGCACTGTGGGACCTGCTCTCCGAGGGGCGCGAGACCCTCGGGGGCTTCCCCACCGACCGGGACTGGGACCTGGCGGGCCTGTTCGCTTCGGACCCCGACACACCGGGGAGCACCTACGTCCGCTCCGCGAGCTTCCTGGAGGGCGCGGGTGACTTCGACCCCGCGTTCTTCGGAATCAGCCCTCGCGAGGCCCTGGCCATGGACCCGCAGCACCGGTTGGTGCTGGAAACCGCCTGGGAGGGCCTTGAGCGCGCGGGGGTCCCCCCGGCCTCCTTGCGCGCCACCCCCACCGGGGTGTTCGTGGGCATGGTCGGCCAGACCTACGGCCCGCCCGTCCAGGAGTCGTCCGCCGATCTCATCGGATACCGGATGCTCGGTGCCATGCCCGCGGTGGCCGCCGGACGCCTCTCCTACACCCTGGGGCTGGAAGGCCCGGCGGTGACGGTGGACACCGCCTGTTCCTCCTCCCTCGTCGCGCTGAACCTGGCCATGCGCTCCCTCCGGGCGGGCGAGACCGAGCTCGCCCTGGCCGGGGGAGCCACCGTCTTCACCGACACCTCCTCCTGGGTGTCCTTCTCCGGGCATGGCGCGCTGGCGCCTGACGGCCGGTGCAAGGCGTTCTCCGCGGACGCCGACGGCACCGGCTGGGGCGAGGCGGCGGGCATGCTCGTCCTCGAACGCCTCTCCGACGCCCGGCGCAACGGCCACCGGGTGCTCGCTGTCCTGCGCGGCGGCGCCATCGGCCAGGACGGCGCCAGCAGTGGACTCACCGCGCCCAGTGGCCCGGCTCAGGAGCGGGTGATCCGCCAGGCGCTGGCCGACGCACGGCTGACCGCCGCCGAGGTCGACGCGGTCGAGGCGCACGGCACCGGCACCAGACTGGGCGACCCCATCGAGGCGCACGCCCTGCTGTCCACCTACGGGCGGGACCGTGCCGGCGATCCGCTGTGGCTGGGCTCGCTCAAGTCCAACATCGGGCACACCGCCGCAGCAGCCGGGGTCTCCGGCGTGATCAAGATGATCGAGGCCATCCGCAACGGGACCCTGCCCCGCACACTGCACGTGGACGAGCCCACTCCACACGTGGACTGGACCTCCGGATCAGTGGAGCTGCTCACCGAGGCACGGCCCTGGCCGGAGACCGGCCGCCCCCGACGGGCCGGGGTGTCCTCGTTCGGCGCCAGCGGCACCAACGCCCACCTCATCGTGGAGCAGGCCCCGCCCGAGGAACCCGGCGCACCGGCCGAGGGCGCCGACGAGTCGACGGTCACCCTCTCCGGGACCCGGAACCGGCGGCCGGTCCCGTGGGTGCTCTCCGCGCACACACCGGATGCGCTCACCGCCCAGGCCGAGCGCTTGCTGGAGCTTGCCGGGGACGACCCCGGACTCGAACCCGTGGACGTCGGTTGGTCGCTGGCCACTACCCGTGGCGCCTTCGCGCACCGCGCGGCCGTGGTCGGGGCCGACCGCGACACCCTCCTGCGCCGACTGCGCTCCCTGGCGGAGGGGACCAAGGAGCCCGGCGTCGTCCGTGGCCGCGCGACCGAGGGCCGGACCGTCTTCGTCTACCCGGGCCAAGGCTCACAGTGGCCCGCCATGGCCCGCGACCTGATGGACTCCTCGCCGGTCTTCGCTGACCGGATCGCTGCCTGTGAGAAGGCCCTGTCCCCGTACGTCGACTGGTCGCTGACCGACGTCCTGCGCGGTCGCGAGGGCGCACCGGACCTGGACCGGGTCGACATCGTCCCCCAGGCGCTGTGGGCGGTCATGATCGGGCTCACGGCCCTGTGGCGCTCGTACGGGATCCGTCCCGACGCGGTGGTCGGCCACTCCCAGGGGGAGGTGGCCGCCGCGTACGTCGCCGGGGCGTTGTCGCTGGAGGACTCCGCCAAGGTCATCGCCCTGCGCAGCCGGGCCGTGGGCGAACTCGTCGGCAACGGTGCGATGGCCGTGCTCTCCCAGGGCGAGGACGCCGTCCGCGCACGCCTGGCAGAGTTCGGCGACCTGCACGTGGCGGTGGTCAACAGCCCGGGGACCACCGTGGTCGGCGGTGACCACGGGGCGATCGACCGGATCGTGGCGGCCTACGAAGCCGAGGGCGTGCGGGCGCGGGTGTTCTCCGCGAACGTCGTCTCGCACGTCCCGCGTACCGAACCGGTCCGGGAGAGCCTGCTCGAGGCGCTGGCCGACATCACGCCGACCAAGCCGAGCGTCCCCGTCTACTCACCCGTCACCGGTACGGTGCTGGACCGGCCGATGGACGCCGACTACTGGTACGCCGGACTGAGCCGCCCCGTGCTGTTCCAGAAGGCCACCGAATCCCTCCTGGCCAACGGCCACACGGTGTTCGTCGAGGCCAGCGCACACCCGGTCCTCGCCGTACCGGTCCAGGAGACCAGCGCCGAGGGCCCGGCGCGCGCGGTCGCCGTGCCCACCCTGCGCAGGGACGAGGGCGGCCTCGGCCGCTTCGTCACCTCGCTGGCCGAGGCTCACGCGGGCGGGGCCCGGCCCGACTGGGACACCGTGTTCGACCGGCCCCGTCGGACGGTGGACCTGCCCACCTACCCGTTCCGCCACCAGAGGTTCTGGATCTCCGGAACGCCCGGTGCGGCGGACGTCGCCTCCGCCGGGCTGGAGACCGAGGAGCACCCGCTGCTCGGCGCCGCCCTGCCCCTGGCCGACACCGGAGCCACCCTGTTCACCGGCAGGGTCTCCCGGGACGCCCATCCCTGGCTGGTCGACCACGCCGCGGGTGAGACCGTCCTCCTGCCCGGGACCGCGTTCCTCGAACTGGCACTGAACGTCGGCGACCGGCTGGGCAGCCCCCACGTCGAGGAACTCGTGCTCCGGGCACCCCTGACCCTGCCCGAACAGGGCGCGGTGCAGCTCCAGGTGACGGTCGACGCCCCCGACGCGGAGGGACGCCGGACCTTCGGCGTCCACGCCCGGGCGGCAAGCGCTCCAGGCGCACCCGACCTGGGCGAACGCCCCTGGATCCAGCACGCGGGAGGGATCCTGGCCTCCGAACCCGCCCGGCCCGCAGAGGACCTGACGGCCTGGCCTCCGCCCGGGGCCGCTCCGGTGCCCACCGCCGACCTCTACGAACGCATGGGGGACATCGGGTACACCTACGGGCCCGCCTTCCGGGGGCTCGCGGCGGCCTGGCTGGTGGGGGAGGACGTCTACGCGGAGATCGACCTCCCCGAACCCCAACGGGCCGACGCCGCCCGCTTCGGCCTGCATCCGGCCCTGGCCGACGCCGCCCAGCACGCCATCGGTTGCGCGCCCTGGATGCCGGGGGACGGCGTCCGCATGCCCTTCTCCTGGAGCGGGGTCACCCTGCACACCGTCGGAGCCACCCGGCTCCGGGTCCTCGTACGCCCCACCGGAACGGACGAGGTCCAGATGCTCCTCGCCGACACCGCCGGCGCCGCCGTGGCCACCGTCGACTCCCTGGTCCTGCGCGCCCCCGCGAGCACGCCCGCCGCACGCGGCGAGAGCGACGACCTGTTCCACGTGGAGTGGGCGGCGGCCGCGCCTGCCCCCGCGGAGGAACAGCAGGTCTGGGCGGTGCTCGGTGAGGACATCCTCGACACCGGGGCCGCACTCACCGCACCCGGCCACACCGTGCGCGCATACGCCGACGCCGGTGCCCTGAGCCGGGCCCTGGACGCGGGAGCCCCCGTGCCCGACCGGATCCTGTTGCCCTATCTGGCCCGCCCCGCCGAACCCGCACCCGGGCACGTCCACACCGTCCTCGGACACGTGGTGACGCAGGCCCAACAACTGCTCGCCGACGAACGCGTCGACACCGCACGCCTGGTCGTGCTCACCCACGGAGCGGTGGCCACCGGGCCTGAGGAGGACGTGCCCGACCTCGTGCACGCCCCCCTGTGGGGTTTCGTGCGCGCCGCCGAACGCGAACACCCGGGAAGGTTCGCGATAGTCGACACCGACGACCCCGGGCGCACCACACCCCTCCTCGTCACCGTCCTGACCGGCGACGGGCATCAGACCGCCATCCGCGAGGGGGCCGCCCTGGAACCCAGGCTGGCCCGTACCGACCGCGACCCCGTCCCCGTCTCCTTCGGTGACGGGACGGTCCTGGTCACCGGAGCCACCGGAACCCTGGGCGGCGAGGTCTCCCGCCACCTCGTGGACCGGTACGGAGTCCGGGACCTGCTCCTGGTCAGCCGCAGCGGCCCGGACGCCAAGGGCGCCGCCGAGCTCGAGTCCTCCCTCACCGGGCGGGGCGCCTCCGTCACCCTGGCGGCCTGCGACGCCGCCGACCGCGACCAGTTGGCCGCGCTCCTGGCCCGGCACCGTGTCACGGCCGTCGTGCACGTGGCCGCCACCCTGGACGACGGCCTGCTGACCTCGCTCACCCCGGAGGGGGTCGACCACGTCCTGCGGCCCAAGGTCGACGCGGCCTGGCACCTGCACGAACTCACCTCCGACCTGGAGGCCTTCGTCCTGTTCTCCTCGGCGGCGGGCACCCTGGGCAGCCCCGGCCAGGCCGACTACAGCGCCGCCAACGTCTTCGTGGACATGCTCGCCCACCACCGCCGGGCGCACGGCCTGCCCGCCACCTCCCTGTCCTGGGGCATGTGGCAGCAGCGGGGCGAGAACACCGCCAAACTCGGCGAGGCCGACATCAGCCGTTACGCCCGGCTCGGCATGGCGGGGCCGGTCGCCACCGGCCGCGGACTGGCCCTGTTCGACGCCGCACTGGAGGGCGGACTCCCCCACCTGCTGCCGGTCCCCATGGACCTCGCGGGCTCCCGGGCCAGGGCGTCCCGGACCGGGGAGGTGGCCACGATGCTGCGCGGACTGGTCCGCCCGCCCCGGCGCCGCGCCGGCACCGGGGGGCCGTCCACCGACGACCTGCGCCGAACCCTGGCCGGAACCCCCGCGGACCAGCGCCAGGGCGTTCTGCTGTCCCTCATCACGGCACGCACCGCCGAGGTCCTGGGCCAGACCGGCGCCGACGCGGTCACCGCGGACACGCCCTTCCTGGAGATGGGTTTCGACTCCCTCACCGCCATCGAGCTGCGCAACCACCTGGGGTCCGCCACGGGCTTGCGGCTGCCCGCAGGTCTGGCGTTCGCCCACCCCACCCCCCGCGCACTGGCCGCGCACCTGGCCGAAGAACTCACCGGGACGGAGACCGGTCCGCAGAAGCGCCCCCGTCGGCGTACCTCAGCCGAGGGCGGCCTCGTGGAACTGTTCGTCGACACCTGCGAACAGGGCAGGATCGTCCAGGGGCTGGACCTGATCTGGGCGGCGTCCCGGATCCGACCCACCTTCTCCGGGCCGCACGACATCCACGCGCCCCGGGTACCGGTCCACCTGTCCAAGGATGGTGACGGGGCCAAACTCATCTGCCTGCCCTCGGTCCTCATGATCTCCGGGGTCCAGGAATACGCGCGGTTCGCCAACGGGGTCCGGGGCCTGCGCGAGGTCGACGTGATCCCGCAGCCGGGCTTCGCCGACGGGGAGCCCCTCCCCGAGAGCGTCGACGCGGTCACCGGGGTCCTCGCCGACGCTGTCGTCGAGTGCGCCGCGGGACGCCCCTTCGTCCTCGTCGGGCGCTCGTCCGGCGGCTGGGTCTCCCACGCCGTGGTCGAACGCCTCGAACAGCGCGGCCACGCGCCCCGCGCGACCGCCCTGATGGACACACCCCACCCCACCGACCTGGCGACCATGCCCACGTTGGAGACCAACGTCGTGGAACGCGGGGAGATGCTGGGGATCATGGACGGGGTCCGGCTCACCGCGATGGGCGCCTACCTGCGGCTGTTCCGCGACTGGCGTCCCGGGGCCATCGAGACCCCCACCGTCGTCCTGCGCCCCGAGGAGCCCACCTACGACCGCGACGGAGTGGCGGTGCCACCGTTCACCTGGGAGTTGCCGCACGACGTGCTGCGGGTGCCCGGCGACCACTTCACCATGTTGGAGGGGCATGTCGACGTGGTGGGCCGCGCCCTGCACGACTGGCTCGCCGAGCGGGGCCTGTGACGTCCCACGGAGACCCGGTGTCCCCCGTGGCGGATCCCACCGCGGGGACACCGCCCCGTGCGGCCGGGACACCACCGAACCGGAACAAACCCCACACCCGGGACGTTCCTACGACGGTGTGACCGGGGCCCGCGGCCCCGGGCCACGGCCGCCCGTGCCCGAAACAGCACCCGAAACCGTGCCCGCCGGGAAAACCGGTTGTCGGCCCTTCTAACCTTGAGTACTGATGAGCACCACCACGCCCGCGCCCGCCGCGGACCAACTCCGTTCCCGGTTGCGCGACCTCATGCCCGCCGACCGGCACCGGCTCCGCCGCCGTATCGACGGCCTCGCCAGGATCCGTGACGAGCGCCGCCGTGCCTCGGTGACCGCGCAGATCGCCGGGGACATCGACCGCGCCGAACTCCGCGTGGGCCTGCGTCGCGAAGCCGTACCCGAGCTCAGCTACCCCGAAGAGCTCCCGGTGAGCGCCCGGCGCGAGGACATCGCCGAGGCGATCCGCGACAACCAGGTCGTCATCGTCGCCGGTGAGACCGGTTCCGGAAAGACCACCCAGCTCCCCAAGATCTGCCTGGAGCTGGGGCGCGGCGTCATGGGCACGGTCGGCCACACCCAGCCCCGCCGACTGGCCGCCCGCACCGTCGCCGAGCGCATCGCCGACGAGATCGGAACCCCCCTGGGCGAGACGGTCGGCTACAAGGTCCGCTTCACCGACTCCTCCAACGAGAGCACGCTCGTCAAGCTGATGACCGACGGCATCCTGCTCGCCGAGATCCAGCACGACCGCATGCTGCGCCAGTACGACACGCTCATCATCGACGAGGCGCACGAGCGCAGCCTCAACATCGACTTCCTGCTCGGCTACCTGAAACAGCTCCTGCCCAAGCGGCCGGACCTGAAGATCATCATCACCTCCGCGACCATCGACCCCGAGAGGTTCTCCCGCCACTTCGACGACGCCCCCATCGTCGAGGTCTCCGGGCGCACCTACCCGGTGGAGGTCCGCTACCGGCCCATCTCGGACGACATCCTCGACCCCGAGGAGAAGAACCGCGGCCGAAGGCCGTCGTTTGAGGGTGGTGGCGGGCTGACGGGCGGGCAGAACCCGGGGCCGGGAACCGACAAGGACCAGACCCAGGCCATCCTGGACGCCGTCGACGAGCTCTCCCGCGAGGAGCCCGGCGACATCCTCGTCTTCCTCAGCGGCGAACGCGAGATCAGGGACACCGCCGAGGCCCTGGAGAAGAAGAAGCTCCGCGGCACCGAGATCCTGCCCCTCTACGCCCGCCTGTCCGTGGCCGAGCAGAAACGCGTCTGGTCCCGGCACAGCGGCCGCCGCGTCGTCCTGGCCACCAACGTCGCCGAGACCTCGCTCACGGTCCCCGGCATCAAGTACGTGATCGACCCCGGCACCGCCCGCATCTCCCGGTACTCCCACCGGACGAAGGTGCAGCGCCTGCCCATCGAGGCGGTCTCCCAGGCCTCCGCGAACCAGCGCAAGGGGCGCTGTGGCCGTGTGTCCGAGGGCATCTGTATCCGCCTGTACTCCGAGGAGGACTTCCTCTCCCGCCCCGAGTACACCGATCCCGAGATCCTGCGCACCAACCTCGCCTCGGTCATCCTGCAGATGGCCGCACTGGGCCTGGGCGACGTCGCCGCCTTCCCGTTCGTGGACGGCCCCGACCATCGCCAGATCAAGGACGGCGTCAACCTCCTCGCCGAACTCGGCGCCCTCCAGCCCGAAACGGCGCAGACCAAGACCACCAGGCCCGCGGACCGCACCGCCGACGGCGGGAAGGGATCCAAGCAGCGCCGCCTCACCCCCCTGGGCCGCCGCCTCGCCCAGCTGCCCGTCGACCCGCGCCTGGGCCGGATGGTCCTGGAGGCGGAGAAACGCGACTGCCTGGCCGAGGTCATGGTCATCACCTCCGCCCTGTCCATCCAGGACCCGCGCGAACGCCCCACCGAGAAGCAGCAGCAGGCCCAGCAGGCGCACGCCCGGTTCACCGACAAGGAGTCGGACTTCCTGGCGTTCCTCAACCTGTGGAACCATCTGCGCGACAAACAGAAGGAGCTGTCCGGCAACCAGTTCCGCCGGATGTGCCGCGAGGAGTTCCTCAACTACCTGCGCGTGCGCGAGTGGCAGGACATCCACGGCCAGCTCAAGCAGGTCCTGCGCACCATGGACATCGAGGTCCCGCCGCTGCGCGAGGAGGCCGCCAACCCGCGTGACGTGCACATGTCTCTGCTGGCCGGGCTGCTCTCGCACGTCGGCCTCAAGGACCCGGACAAGCACGAGTACCTGGGCGGCCGCGGCGCGCGGTTCGCGATCTTCCCCGGGTCCGCGCTGTTCAAGAAGCAGCCCCGCTTCGTCATGGTCGGCGAGCTCGTCGAGACCTCCAAGCTCTGGGGTCGCATGGTCGCCCGGATCGAACCGGAGTGGGCCGAGGAGCTCGGCGCCGACATCGTCAAGCGCAGCTACAGCGAACCGCACTGGGAGCGCAAACGCGGCGCCGTCATGGCCTTCGAGAGGGTCACCCTGTACGGGGTGCCGATCGTCGTGCAGCGCAAGGTCTCCTACGGTCGGATCGACCCGGAGCTCTCCCGCGAGCTGTTCATCCGCCGCGCGCTGGTCGAGGGCGACTGGGAGACCCGGCACCAGTTCTTCCACGCCAACCGCAGGCTCCTCGACGAAGTGGAGGACCTGGAGCACCGGGCCCGCCGCCGCGACATCGTCGTGGACGACAACACGCTGTTCGACTTCTACGACCGACGTGTCGCGGACTCGGCCGTCTCCGCAGCCCACTTCGACTCCTGGTGGAAGAAGGCCCGCCGCACCGAGCCCGGGCTTCTCGACTTCACCCGCGAGGAACTCATCAACGACGGCGTGGACGTGGTCAGCGAGGACGACTACCCCGACGTGTGGCGCCAGGGCGCGTTCGTCTTCCCGCTCACCTACCAGTTCGAGCCGGGCAGCGACTCCGACGGCGTCACCGCGCACATCCCGGTGAAGTTCCTCAACCAGATCGAGAACACCGGTTTCGACTGGCAGATCCCCGGTCTGCGCGACGAGCTCATCACCGCGATGATCCGGTCGCTGCCCAAGCCGCTGCGCCGCAACTTCGTACCGGTCCCCGACAACGCGGCCCGCGCCCGGGGCGGCCTGACGCCCTACGAGGGCTCCCTCGCCGGGGCCCTGGCCGCCGAACTCACCGTGATGGCGCACGGCGAACGCATCCGCCCGGAGGACTTCCAGCTCGACCGGGTCCCCGACCACCTGCGCATCACGTTCCGGGCGGTGGACGACCGCAAACGCACCCTCGCCGAGTCCAAGGACCTCGAACAGCTGCGCGCCAAGCTCAAACCGCGGCTGCGCGAGGCCATCGCCACCGAGGCCAAGGGCGTGGAGAGGAAGGGCATCACCTCCTGGGACTTCGGTCCGCTGGAGCAGACCCTGGAACGCAAGGCCCTGGGCCCGAAGGTCAAGGGCTACCCGGCCCTGGTGGACGAGGGCGAGAGCGTCGCCATCCGCATCTTCGACACCCGGCCCGAACAGCGCGCCGCCATGCGGGCGGGCACCCGGCGCCTGCTCCTGCTCACGGTCCCGTCCCCGGCCACCGCGGTCAGCAAGGGCCTGAACAACCCGGACAAGCTCGCCCTGGCCGACAACCCGCACGGGTCGATCAGGAAGATGCTGGCCGACGCCGAGTCCGCGGCCGTCGACCACCTGCTCACCCGCGAGGGCGGCCCGGTGTGGAACGCCGAGGACTTCGCCGGGCTCGCCGACCGGGTCCGCGCCGACCTGGGGGAGACCCTCGCCGAGATCCTGGACAGGACGGCACGCATCCTGGTGCTGTGGCGCAAGGTGTCCAAGAAGGTCAAGGGAACCACCTCCCTGGCGGTCCTGCCGTCCCTCAACGACGTCCAGGGCCAGCTCGGTGACCTGGTGGGCGACGGTTTCGTCACCCGCGCGGGCCTGTCCCGCCTGGACGACGTGCACCGCTACCTGCGCGGTGTCGAGTACCGGCTGAACAAGCTTCCGGAGAACCCGCGCCGCGACCAGGTCAACATGTCCAAGGTCGAACAGATGCGCCAGGCCGTCGCGAAGGTCCGGGGCGCGCTCCCCGCGGGCCGCGCCCAGGACCCGGACGTGGTCGAGCTGCGCTGGATGCTGGAGGAGTACCGGGTGAGCCTGTTCGCCCAGGAGCTGCGCACGGCGTACCCGGTCTCGGACAAGCGCATCATGAAGGCACTCGAAGCCGTCAAGCAGGCGGGGAGGTAACGGCGGTCCCGGTACCGTCCCCGCCCGCGGACCGCTCTAGGGGTACCCGACGCCGGAGGTCGCCCCTCTGCGGGCTTCGTTCTCCTGTTTGGCGGCGAAGAAGTCACCGCCCTTGCTCAGGGCGTCGTCCGTGCCCCAGGACTCGTCGGCGCCGACCCTGCGCAGGTGGGGGATGTGCTTGCGGCAGTGGATGTAGGCCTCCTCGACCTGGACCATCATCCACATCTGGGCCCGCTGGCCCGGTGTCCGGGGCAGGGGGAGCCCCGGAACGTGGGGACGCAGGCGCTCGTCCTCCATGATCTTCACCCGGCCGTTGACGTGCAGGCCGATCCGCTCCCGCTGGAAGTCGAGGAACATCAGCCCGATGTGCGGGTTCTGGACGACGTTGCCCGCGCTGGCGAACACACCGTTGCCGCGGTACTCCGGGTAGGCGAGGGTGCGGTCGTCGATGACGTGGACGAAACCGGGCGGTCCGGCCCTGAAGCTGGAGTCGCACTCGCCCCGACTGTCCGCCGTGGCGATGAACAGCATCTCCTGGCGTGCGATGAACTCCTTCATGACCGGGTTGAGGTGGTCCAGCATCTGGTCACGGTAGAAGCGGTCGGCGCGGTCGGTCGTGCCCATGACCGCCTGTACGTGGCGCTCTCCCTCGGTTCCGGGCATGCGGTTCGGGTCGGTCTGTGTCATGAACGAAGGCTTTCGACGGTGTGCGGTGTGCGGGGACGGAGTTCCGGCGGCCGTCAGTGCGCCCTCCGGGACGCGGCGGGGGAGGCCTCGGCGAGTTCGGCGCCGGCGAGCATGTTGGCGGTGACCCACTGGTAGACCAGCACCCATGCCGAACTCATCGAGGACGACCAGGTGGGGGAGATCTCGCTGACGGCGCGGACCAGGGCGCGCCCGACGTGGGGGTAGTGCTCGGGGAGCACGCCCAGTTCCCGGCGGTGCTGCAGGCCCAACTGCTGCAGGTACCGCGCGACCTCGTCGGGGGAGTCGAGGTGGCGGACCACGGACAGGAGGGCGTCGGCCATGCGCTGCTGCTGCGGTTTGATGTCGGCGGAGAACATGCCCCGCACCTCGGGAACCATGGCGAAGAGGTTGTCGTAGAAGGATCTGGCCAGACGTGTCGATCCCTCTGGGATGTCGACGCACGACTGTCGGACCAGATCGATGGTCTCCTGGTTGGGGAGCGGCACTTCGGATATGGAACGGAGGGTCAAGGCGGGTCCAGTTTTCAGGTGAGCGGGGAACCACGGGCGGTGAGCACGCGGCGCGCGCCCGCCGGCACCGTGGACGACGGGGCCCTCACCGGGAGGTTCTTCTGCGGGTCGCACGCGCTTGCGCGCGGGGCTCCTGTGATCAGCCCGTCCGTTCGCGGCCTCGCCGCCCTTCTGGGGCAGAACCTGGGCACTGTGAACGGGGCAGGTGTGGCGGAGGCGGCCCTGAACTCCCTGTACCGGGCTGTTGTGGAGGAACTGTAACAGATGCACTACTCAGTGCAGAGGTTTCTGTTTTGTGACTCATGAGTAGTTCTGTGACTCATGAGTGTGGGACCCGAGAGGGGCGAACGCATCCTTTTCCCGGTGGAGGTCAGGGCGGTAGCATGCCGCCGGTGGTATAGACCAAATCTCCGCCCCAGGCGAAGGAAACGAGGCATCCGGTGGACACACCACGACGACTCCTGCTCGTGGGGACCTACACCCCCGACTCCGACCCGCAGGGGGAGGGACGGGGCATCCACCGGGTCTGGTTCGACCCGCGCACCGGCGCGATGACCGACGGCGGGGTGGCGGCCCGCACCCCGGGCCCGTCCTTCCTCGCCTACCGCCCCGAACCCCCCACGGTGTACGCGGTCAACGAGCGCGCCGAGGGCAGCCTCACCGCGTTCCGGGTCCACGGCGACGCGCGCCTCACCGAACTCGGCTCGGTGTCGACCGGTGGCGGTTCCCCCTGCCACGTCCGCTACCTCGGACCCCGCCAGGTGGCCGTCGCCAACTACGCCAACGGCGTGGTGACCCTCGTGTCCACCGGTGAGGACGGCGCGCCCACCGGGGCCACCCTCGAACTCGCCCACCAGGGCACCGGCCCGGTCGCCGAACGCCAGGAGGGGCCGCACGCGCACAGCACCGCCGTCGCCCTCGACTCCTTCGAACCCGGCAACCGCTACCTGCTCGCCGCGGACCTGGGCACCGACGAACTGCGCGCCTACCACTACAGCCCCGTCCCCGAGCAGCTCGCCGAGGACGCTCCCGAGCCCCGGGAGGGCTCCTTCCCCGGGGTTCCGCTGCCGCCGGGCACCGGGCCTCGCCACGCGGTCGTCAACGGCGACCACGTGTACGTCGCGGGGGAGCTCGACTCCCGGGTGCACGTCGTCCGCTGGGACGGGGTCTCCGGTACCGGGGAACACCTGGGCTCGGTCACCGCGACCGCGGACGAGGCCGCCGGGAAGAACTTCCCCGCCGAGATCGCCCTGCACCGGCTCAAGGTCGAGGGGCGCGAGATCGCCGAGGGCGACGCGCTACCGCTGACCAGCACCTACGAGGGTCGCCTGTACGTGTCCAATCGGGGGGCCGACGTCGTCTCCACCTTCGCGGTCCGTGACGGCGGAGCCCGTCTGGAACACCTCGCCGACACCCCCGTGGGCGTCTGGCCCCGCCACTTCACCGTGGTGCGTGGCCACCGGGACGAGCCGGACCACCTGGTCGCCGCCGCCCAGAACGGGGACGAGCTGATGTCGCTGCGTATCGACCCGGACACCGGGATTCCCGCCGACACCGGCCACCGCCTGGGGGTCCCGGTGCCGGTGTGCGTGCTCCCGGTCCCCATCAAGAGGATCCGCAGAGCCGAGGCCGACCGGGCCTGACCAGAACTCCGCCCGGCTCCTCCGCTGACGCGGCGGAGCCGGGCAGGCATGCCCGGTGTCGGGTAGGGACGCCGGTTCCCCTGTGCTTTCCCGACCGTCGGAGACGAACCCGGAGCCGCACCCCGACGGCGTAGTGAAGTGCACCACATGCCCGGTGTCGACCAGCGCCCCTCTCCGTGCTCGGTGTGACCGTGCTGGGTGCGTGACCTCCCGAAACCCTCCTGTCGTCCTCCTGTTGCTCTGCTGCCGCGCCGCGACTGGACGCTGACACATCGGGACAAATACCGACAGAATCAGAACTGCGGATACGCACGGCGCGACTCATAGAACGCAAAGCCATCTCGTTGTGCGGACCAGAGCGGAGGAGCAGGCCCGTGAAGTTCGAGTTCAGCCCGGAACAGGAGTGGGACTCACCCCCCGACCCGGATCCCGGACAGGACCAGGAGGGGTCTCCTCCCTCTCCTGCCGCTCTGATCGCCGCGGCCGGTGAGCGGCTGCACACCCGGGCCCGGACCGACCTCGACCGGCTGCACGCCTCCTTGAACCGGATGCTGTACACCGTCGAGGCAGCCCGCCCCCGGCCGGAGCCGCACCTGAGCGCCTCCGGCGCCGAGCAGGAGAGCGGGCTCTTCCGTCCCGAGGCCTTCGGCCCCCGACCCCGAGGAGGCGGCGATGGGTAGCTGGAGTGTGGACCCGGGCCAGGTGGGCACGGTGCTGACCCAGGTCGCCGGCTACATCGGCGAGGAGGGCGGGGGCGAGGGCCTGCTCGGGCACATGGACGCCATCCAGGAGGCCATCACCGGCAGTGAGTCGGCCGCGCACAGCACACCGGTCAGTATCGCGTTGGGTGAGTTCTGCGGGCACTACTTCGGGGTGATGGGCGAGATGGTCGCCAAGACGGCCAGTGGCATCGAGGGTGCCAGTGATGCCACCAACGCCTACGTCAACGGCGATCTGGAGATGGCCGCCGAGGCGCAGAGCACCGCGGGGGAGGTCCCCGACCCCACGGCCCCCTCCGGACCGGTGGGCGGACCTGGCGCGGGCCGCCTCGTCTGAGCAACCCCGGCCTGTGGCTTCGAGCCCCCGGATCCACCGCTGTCCCCGTTCGCCTCCCCGGCGGGCCGACCCCACGGCCCTCTCCCTCCCCTTGGAGCCCTTGCGTGCCCACCGACGAGCAGCCCTCACTGACCGACGGCGACAACAAGATCGACCCGAGCCTGTTCCCGGTCCCCGAAACCATGACCCACGTGCTGGAGATACGCGCGGCCAAGTTGCGCACCGGCGGCGTGAACATCTCCCAGACCGGCGATGACATCGTCTCGGCCTGGGACGGGCTGAGCGAGTGCTACAGCGCCCCCGAGGCCGAGGACCTGTACTCGGCCCTGGCCCCGGTGACCTCCAACGGAGCCGTGATCGAGCTGGCCACCGAACGTGTGGCCAGCGCCCTGGAGACCTTCGCCGAGACCGTCCGCGAGATCCAGGCGGACTGGCGCAGCCTCAAAACCGAGGCCAACGCCTTCCTGGCCGATATCGCGGGTGACGACGAGTGGGACAAGCCCGACCATCTGCTCACCAGGACGAGTAGCAACGTCGAGGAGAACGATCGGCTGCACGGTGAGGCGGAGAAGCTGATCGCCGCCTTCGAGGAGGCCGAGCGTGACTGCGCCAACAAGATCAACATCGGCATCGTCGGCCGCACCGACTTCCTCAGCGGCGAGGAGGCCCAGGGCAAACCGCTGGGACCGAACGCGTTCGTCTACGACACGGTCAACCTCAACACCGACATCCCCTCCACGTGGGGTGATCCGGCCGGGGCCGACACGTTCTGGTATCAGGACGTGGGTGATGCGGTGTGGGACTTCGGTGTGGGCGCGGCCGAGGATGTGGGCGCGATGGTGGGTGCGCATTCCTCACAGGGGTGGTTCAACCAGTCCTGGGGGGATTCGCTCAAGGAGTACCACTGGGACAACCTGACCTCGGCGGCCTCGTTGGTGGGGATGTATGACGCCGAGAGTGACTCCCTGGGCTGGTCGGGGTTGGGCTCGGCGGGTGAGGCCTGGAAGGACCTGGCGCACTCGGTGGTGCCCTGGGAGGAGTGGGGGGAGCGCCCTGGTTATGTGATCGGTACCGCGTTGCTCAACATCGGGGCGACCGTGGGTGGTGCGGTGCTGACCGCCACGGGTGTGGGCGCGGTGGTGGGTGTGCCGTTGATGCTCTGGCGCGGCGCGGCCATCCTGGACGGCATGGGCAGTTCCGGCCGCGGTCCGGATGTGGACCTGCCGCAGCTCCCGGAGGTGCCCGCCTTTGGCGGTAACGGTGCCCCGGTGGTGCCGGTCGACCTGAGCAACCTCGACGCCAGCGGCTTCAGTCCCGAACAGCTCAACGAGGTGCGGGCCAGTCTGGACCGGATCGCTGCGAGCCACGGCGCGGACAGCGAAACCTCCCCCGGTGGTGGCCGTCCCTCACAATCCCGCCCGGGCCAGAGCGATTCCAGCCATTCGTATCAGCGTTCCCCGAGCTCGGCGGGGGCCGACCCGGAGGAGGCCCGGGTGGGGGATCTGGCTCTGTACGAGCAGATCATCAACCACCCGGAGAACCAGAAGTTCGATGCGAGGGTGAGCCAGGAGGCCGCCCCCGAACTCCAGAGCGTGGACCGGGCGGCCAAGACCGACCAGCGTGGTCCTTCGGGGTCCCCGGAAAGCCGCTGGACGGCCAGTGAGCTCCTCGACGACCCGGACCCCCGTGCTCGGGAGCTGGTCACCACAGCGCCCCGGCACGACGCCGATGTCCAGCATGCGCAGAGCCGCGGTTCCCAGGACCAGCATCTGCGTGTGGACGACAGCGAGGGTCAAAGCTCCGACGCCAACCGCTCAGGAGAACGCGACCCCAGCGCTGAGGCCCCCACCGGCCGCGATGACGGCCCCCAATCACGCGACCAGGTCCCCACCGCGTCCAACCAAGACAACAACGGCCCATCTGCTGCAAGGAACGACTCACCTGACCATAACCAAGGAAGTCCTGTAGAAGCCGGAGACCAGGGGAGAAGCTCCAACTCTGGTGGAAACCAGACTGGAGATCAGAGCCCGACTGGCGCCTCACATTCACCAAATGGCGTTCAAAACGGATCCGGAAGTTTTTCCTTTAATCCAAGGGAATCCTTGTCGGCCAAGTGGACTGACACTTGGACGGTCGCAGATCGAGGATACCCGGGCCCTGGAATCAATGATGGGGCAAAACGAGTTCTTTCCGAGAATGATCTGAAGTCTGAAACGGTAAAGAAGGGGGATGCTGACTTTTCTCCCGAGCGCAATGAGAGATTCGGAGACAAGAAGCCGCTATCACCCAACACGAAGTACGACGTCACCGACATGGAGGGAAATCCAAGAGGCGAGTACATCACAGATGGTGCGGGTGAGATCAGAAGAGTTAATATCACCGTGAAAGACTTTTCTCAGGTTCATCCAGAGTTTTCGTCACCGAGGCCAAATGTAGAGTACAAGATTGACACCGGAAACTCGAGCTATCGCTACGAAACAAACATGCATGGCAGGAATGTTGAGTCTGAAGGGAGGTTCACCAGGGCAAAGACTCCAAGATTTTCAAATGAGGAGTCAGCGGTAACGAGGGCGGCGAATAAATATTACGAAGCCTACAACAAGCTACTGAGGGAAGATTTTGCTCAGAATCCTGAAAATTATCCGGGGCGAACAGAGGCTCCACAATTTGAATCAGTGACATGGAATGGTGGGCATGTTGTTGGAATTGGCGAGTTCGGGGGCATTCCTGAGCGCTTGAACCAAGTTGCCATGTTGGATACAGTAAATAAGCACGCCGCAAAGGAATGGAGGATTGGAAAATCCTACCGGAACTATGAATCGGGAATGCGAGATGTTCTGGATGGAAAATTTGATCGACTGCACGCGCGGGCCAAGGCTTACAAAAACGACCCGGTTGCCCAAAAGGAGTACCTGGATCAGGTTGAGCTCTGGAAGCAAGCTTACGAACTGAACCCGCCTCCGCCTGACATTCGTGCTAGAGTTACTCAGATCTATGATCCCAGTATGCCAGAGTTTGAGATCAGAAGAAGTAACGGGAACCTTGATTCGATGCTCGATGCTCCACCGACGGGCGTCAGTCTCTCGTACACAATCAATGGTGTCCCTCAGCAGGCGATCCACTACGTAAACAAGCCACGCCTCAAGTAGGGAAATTATGCTCGGCAGAAAAAAAGGCCACATGGGACCAATGGAGGAACAGGAGGCGATCTCCGCCATAGCTTTTGATTTGTCGGAGAATCTTCCTGACGGCTGGAAGTATGGACGGCTTTTTGTGATGTACATGGGGGAGTACGGGATCATGAATACGGAGGTGGAAAAAGAAGACGGTGAGGTTGTCAGGGTTGAAGTTCCTGGCAAATTTTTCCCAAATACCATGGAACTAAGGGCTGGAATGTACAAGGAGAACCAGGGAACGTGGTTCTCGTGGGAGCTCATGATCTCGAACGAAGGAAAATTCAAATCCAGGTTCAACTATGACGACTACCCTCCGTTTACATTTTCTCCGGGGGCAAGGGATTTCTTGGATGAAATTGACCTGTATCCGCGGAGTGAGGAGTTCACTCCTGATTGGCTGAGGGAAAAGCTCGAAGAGGCAAGGCGAGAAGATTAAAAGTACCAAGCAGGTATTCCGTCTGGCGTGAGTCAGTTGATCGAAAAACTTATATCGGAAATCCACCAGGGAGACCTGTGTGCCTAAATGGAGGCCGAATGAAAGAAAAATCAACCATCCAACGACAGAAAAGGCGACATTAATTCAAAAGAAAGGCTGCGACGATTTTGACCACATGGAAGAATCGTCCGACATTTTGGGTGGCAAGGGATTTTCCGGGAAAGTCATCCAGAATGACATGAAGGATTCCATTTGTCAGGTTTTTGGAATGAAAATGGTTTCCTTAAGGTTCGAAATTTCATATAAGGCCTGGAGGGCGGCTCTTTTACGGTTTGGTCCCCAAGCAAGAAGATGATCATTCTGGGTGTTCGCCGCCACCCCTACGGACCTGTCGACCCCTGGCCGCAGTGCCACTAAGTTAAGGTGTTGGCGCTGATCACAGCAGTGCAGACCAGCCCCGGGGCCCGGGAACGATAATCTGCGGATTGTGTCCCACCCCCGCCACCACACTGCCTCTCGCCCGGCCGGGAACATCACCGATCACCTCGACCTCGCCATCCTGGCCTTGCGCTACCCCTGCCACGTGATCGATGAGGTCCTGGCCGATACCGGCACCAAGGAACAACGCTCCCGCTCCCTGCCCGTCCGCGTCATGGTCCGCTTCGCTATCGCGTAAGGACTCCACCACCACCTGGGATCAGACGCCCTCATGCGCGAGCTCGCCGGATCCCTACGCGCCACCGGATCCTGGGCCCGCTCGTGGAAGTTCCCCTCCACCTCAGCCATCGCGCAAGCCCGCGCACGGCTGGGCTCCGAACCCCTGGCCGAACTGTTCGAGCGCACCTGCCTGCCCCTGGCCAGCGTGAGCACTCCCGGCGCGCGGAGAGGGCCCTGGCGGCTGATGGCCGTGGACGGGACCGGACTGGATGTGGCCGACACCCAAGCCAACGCCGCCCGCTCCGGGGACGGGTTCGACCCGGCCAAGGCACGCCTGGTGCGGGCGGTGGACTACACGGTGCCTGATGCCAACCCCGAGGGTGAGCTGATCACCGTCATCACCAACGTGATGGACCACCAGGAGCTAAGCGCGACACAGATCGCCTTGGCCTACGGGCAGCGTTGGGAGCATGAAAGTGCGTTGGCCGAGATCAAACGGCGCATGATCGGTCCCGGGCAGGTGCTTTCCTCCAAGTCCCCGCCCATGGTCCAGGCGCAGGTGTGGGGTTTGTTGTTGGCCCACTACGCGGTGCGGTCACTGATGTGTGAGGCCGCCGATGCTCTGTAGGAGGACCCGGACCGGTTCTCCTTCACCCACACGCTCAGGGCGGTGCGTCCTGCTGCCCGGGGTGGGGTGGCTTTTTCCCCTGACCAGCGGTGGGAGTTGTATCGGTGGGTGTTGGCCGAGATCTCCGAGCATCGCGGTCTGGTGCGTCGGCCGCGTTCGTGTCCGCGCAAGGTCAAGCGGGCCCGGCACAACTACTACCGGCTCGATCGCTCGTGTGATCGTGGGGTCAAACACGAACACCCGCCCCAGCCAGTGCTGTTCCCAGCCGCTTAACTTAGTGGCATTGTCCCCAGCCTGACACGGGCCGATCCGAACGATCCCTGGATCGCCAGGGACTCCCTTCCACCGCCCCTTCCTCCCAAATATCTTGCGGGAGAGATCAGGGGAAGCCGGGCAGGGGTCGTGGGAGCAACCCTGCAGAAGCTCGACAAGTTCGCCAATCTGCGCAAGGTCTCCCTTGGTGCCTACAACCCACTGAACAAGGTGGTGAAGATACTCAAGGCTGAGCACAAGGCCAATCCCAGCCAGGCGGCCAGCCAAGCCCTCGAAGCGGCACGAGAAAACCGCAGGCCGATGGGCGGAATGAAGAAAAGGCTCACGGAGATGTTCGGAGAGAGAGCCGGGGAACGAGCTGTCCGGGATAATTTCACCGGCTCGGAGGTCTCCTTTGAGGAGCCCCTCAGGGGCAGGAGCGGGAAAACAGTAAAAGATGCTCAGGGGAACGACGTAACAACGACCTGGAAGGGGGTCCTTCCGGAGCTCGCCGAGAGCACTCCGGAAAAGCCCAACCCTATTCCGGTCAGTGAGAACGCCCCAAAGAACGGCAACGACCAATTTGACCAGATCTGGCGCACCAAGGACGGTGGGTTTGTCGTCGTCGAGGCCAAGAGTAGCCTAGGTACCGAACTCGGTGAGCGCACGATCAAGGTTGGAAAGGATCTCAAGCGCGTAAGCCAGGGAACTCGAGAATACTTCAATGATATCCTGAAGGAGATGAGCAAACGAGGAGGGGTTGAAGGTGATATTGCATTGGAAATCGAGGGTGCACTGCTTGCGAATGAAGGGAAAGTGCACTATGTAGAAGCTAGGGGAAATCCAGGAGAATCTGGAGACTGTCGGGGGAATGCCATGAGATTTTTTGACATTGACAAGGGGCGGTCTTGACCTACTCGATTCCCAGTCACGACCTCTCCCATCGGGCAGAGGTGGGGCGTGAAGATTCAAGCGAAAAGAAGCGGGAAAAATATTCTTCGATTCTTGAGCGGAATCCCGGTGGCGTCGATATTATGGTGGGATCGTTTCACCTCGACGCGCTGTTCAGTACTGCGGCGGACCCCCAGGTGTCACGGCTGAAGACCTGGGAAGCATGGGTGGCGGACATGCAGATGTACTATGCTCTATTCAAGGTCACTGCCACCCCCGAAGGCGATCCCGTCGAGGTGATGTTTCACCACAAGCTCCGGCGTACTACGGGTACCGGTCCGTATTATTGCACCAGCGCGAGCAACTGGACGACAGCGTTCTTCTTGGCGGTCATCTGCCGCGAACAGCAGCGTTACCGGGACTTGTGTGAGATTCCGGTCGATCTGCTCCGCGAGGCGGGGGAGAGTGAGGGCACCCAGTACAATCCCTTCACCTACTACTGGATCTCCGCGCTGCAGGATTTCGTCCTCAATCGCCCCGGCCTGGGGGATAATCTCCTGGCCGCGATGGAGCTTTCCACCCCCGAACGGGTGGATTTCGGAGACACCGAGACCCTGGACAAGCTCATCTTCCCCCCGATGAACGTGTTCCTGCGTCTGGTCGAGCGCGACAGCGACAAGTTCAACGAAGCCCTGGCCCAGGCTCTGGCGCTTCACCGTGACTACTACACAGCCCATGAGGGCCGGGCCAACGACATCGAAGGGGTCGTCCCAGTAGACCTTCTTGCTTTGGCCTGTCTGGCCTACGACACCGCTGAGGCGGACCCGGACTTCAGTTTCGATGTCGAGTCCGGATACTTGCCCAAGCATCTCCTCCAGCGCAGCTGGTACGGAGAATTTCCTACCTGAACCAGCTCCGCAACCCGGTCGCGCCATGCCCAGTCCACGCACGGAGGTGTTCTCGGTAACGTGATGGGCGCCGTGCGTGGCGGCCGGTAGTCGCCCTGGCCGCGAGCAAGCGTGAAGCCCTTGGAACGCCCGAACACAAGCCTTTGACGCTGGTGAGTGGCAGGCCGGAAGGCCACGGACATGCGGCCCGTCACACCTGACGCCAGTGACGCAAGGTGCCCCATGGGCACCTCTGTGGGCCCTGCCCCCACCTCTCCGTTTCGCAGTTCACCATCGACGTCACCGACCTGACGCATCGCGAGATCGTCGTGGCGAGCTACGGTCGCATCGGATCGGGTTGCGCAAGAAGGTGATGCGCGTACTCATCGGCTGCCACCTGAGCGGGGTGGAGTCCTTCGACGACGAGACGGCCGACAATCGGGCTTCCAGTACGGCCGCTACCGCCGAGAGGCGTCGAAGATGACCGTGTGCCCCTGTCCAGTCCACGCATCGAGACGGTCCCCGGCCAGCCCGGTCACACCCGACCCCTTGGGGTAGGTGAGCCGCTCGCGGCGGCGTTCGAAGCCGGGTACGACCACGCGCACCAGGTTCCAGTACTCGGGGGAGCCGTCCCCGACCGCCAGAGGTTCGTGCCCGTGACCTGGGTCTCAGTCGAACCCCTACAACTTCGCCCCGGACTCTTCTGTGCGCCCCGCCTCCCCCCCGGTGAACCGGCATAACGGACAATGGACGGTGATCTGCTCCCGAGACCTCCCCGAGGGGAACCACGCATGCCCACCACAGTGACGGCCCACGTCCGCTATCGGGGCCTTACCTCGCGCGACCTCGCCCTCGTCGCCGTGTTCGCCGCGCTCATCGCCGCGCTCAGCGTCACCGTCGCCATCCCCGTCCCCGGCCTTCCCGTGCCGATCACCCTCCAGACCCTGGGCATCATGCTCGCCCCCAGCCTCCTCGGCTGGAAGCGCGGCAGCCTCGCCGTCGCCACCTTCCTCGCCCTCGGCCTGGCCGGGCTCCCCCTCTTCGCGGGCGGTCGTGGCGGACTCGCGGTCCTCGCCGGACCCTCCGCCGGGTTCATCGTCAGCTGGATCTTCGCCGCCCTGGTCATCGGCCTGCTCACCGACCTCATGGTCCGCCGGGGCAGGTACCGCTTCTGGCAGGGCCTGCTCGTCAACGTCCTCGGCGGCATCGTCGTCATCTACGCCATCGGCGTCCCCTGGATGGGCGTGGTCCTCGGTGACGGCGTCCTCGCCGCGGCCATGTCCATGGTGGTCTTCCTCCCCGGCGACCTCGTCAAGGCGGTCCTCACCGCGGCCATCGCCGGCGCCGTCTTCCGCGCCTACCCGCTCCCGCCCGCGGGGCGACCGGTCATCGACGGCGGCGACACCGCCGACACGGGCGGAAAGAGCGCCTGATGCTCCGTCTCGAGGGGGTCTCCCACTCCTACGAAGGCCGCGCCGTCCTGCGCGACATCGACCTCGACCTCGCCGAGCACCGCATCGGCGTGATCGGGGCCAACGGATCGGGCAAGTCCACGCTCGCCCGCACCCTCAACGGGCTCGTCCTACCGGACCGGGGCCGTGTGTCGCTGGGGGAGTGGGACACCCGGCGGCACGCCAAGCACATCCGGCGCCGTGTCGGGTTCGTCTTCTCCGACGCCGCCAACCAGATCATCATGCCGACGGTCGCCGAGGACGTGGAGATCGGACTGCGCGCCCTGCGCCTGGGCCGCACCGAAACCGCCCGCCGGGTCGACGCCGCCCTGGACCGGTACGGTCTGGCCGACCACCGAGACCACCCCGGGCACCTGCTCTCCGGCGGCCAGAAACAGCTCCTCGCCCTGGCGTCGGTCCTGGTCACCGGCCCCGAAATCCTGGTCTGCGACGAGCCCACCACCCTGCTCGACCTGCGCAACACCCGCATGGTCCACCGCACCCTGGCCGGGCTCGACCAGCAGGTCGTCCTCTTCACCCACGACCTCGACCTGCTCACCGGCTTCGACCGGGTCCTGGTGATGAGCGACGGCCGGGTGGCCTTCGATGGCACCCCCGCCGACGCGGTCGCCTTCTACACCAAGCTCATGGACAGCGAATCCCCAGAGTCCGAGGGGGCCGAGCCCGAGGAGCCCGGCGCCGAAGGCCCGGGGGACCCCGGGACCGGGGCGGCCTCGTGAGCGTGATCGGGCTGTACGTCCCCGGCACCGGGCCGCTGCACCGGATCGCCGCCGGGCCGAAACTCCTCGCCCTGTTGGTCATCGGCGCCGCCCTGCTGATCGCCGCCGACCTGTGGGCGGCCCTGGGCGTACTCGCCGCGAGTCTGCTCCTGTACCCGCTCGTCGGCCTGCACCCGCGCCGGGCCCTCGGGGTGCTGCGGCCCCTGTGGCCGTTCCTGCTGGCCATCGGGGTGTTCCAGGCCCTGTTCGTCGGCGCCTGGACGGAGGGTGCCCGGCTCTGCGCCCAGCTCGCCGCACTGGTCCTGCTCGCCAACGCCGTCACCCTCACCACCCGGGTCCGGGAGATGCTCGACCTGTTCGAGCGACTGGCCCGACCCCTGCGCCGGGTGGGCGTCAACCCGGACCGGGTCGCCCTCGTCCTCGCCCTGACCATCCGCTCCATTCCGATGGTCGCCACCGCCTGGCGTGCCGCCCGCGAGGGCTACCGGGCGCGGGGGCTCTCCGGTCGCCCGCACCTGCTCGTGGTGCCGGTGATCGTCCAGTTGCTGCGGATGGCCGACGCCACCGGTGAGGCCCTCGTGGCGCGGGGGATCGACGAGGACACCCGCACTTAGTTTCCTGCGCTGATCTTGCTACCAGAAGCAACTTCGGCGCCGAAGTCGCCCCTGGTAGCAAGATCACCGGGAAGGAGAGTGTCCCTCCGGCGGGACTCGGTACCGATTCAGTATCGGACAGGTGCTTTTCGGTGGATATCCCGGGATAATTATCTGCGCAACATCCCCCATGGTGTAGACGAACCGGTGATCGTGTGCCCCGGCGCCTCCCCGCCGAACGACGGATCCGATCGAGCCTGACCGCGATCCTCATCGCCCTGTTCATGACCTTCGCCCTCCCCGGAGCGCTCTCCGCGAACGTCGTCGTCCTGACCCCCGACGCGGCACTCCTCAACCAGCTGGCCGCCCCCTCCCCGCTGCCGCTGGTGCCCCTCGTGCCCGTGACCGCCCCACCGACGGGCGGCACGGCTCTGCTTCCGGAACGGCGGGCCGAGCTCTCCGCGCGGATCGGGGAGCTGGAGGCCGAGCACGGGGTCCGGCTCGGGGTCGCGGCCTGGGACCTGCGTACCGGGACGACCTTCAGCCACAATCCGGAGCAGCAGTTCCCCACGGCGAGCGTCGCCAAGCTGACCGTTCTGACCATGCTCCTGATGCACACCGAGGAGGAGGGCCGTGAACTCACCCGGGACGAGCGGTCCCAGACCGAGCAGATGATCCGGTACAGCGACAACTCGGTCACCGACGGCCTCTACGCCCGGATGGGTTTCACCGACGGGTTCCTCCGCCACGCCGAGAAACTCGGGTTCACCAACACCGACCCGAACCGGTACGGGACCTGGGGGGCCACGCTGACCACCCCCGCCGACCAGCTCCGCCTGCTCCGCGCCCTGTACACCGGGCAGGGCCCGCTCTCGGCGGAGGGGTGCGCCTACGCCCGCGGGCTCATGGAGGGGGTCGCCCCCGAACAGGCCTGGGGTGTCTCCGCCGCGGCCGGCCCCGGGGACACCGTGGGCCTCAAGAACGGCTGGACCCCCCGCGCGTCCAACGGAGGTCTGTGGAACGTCAACAGCGTCGGCTACGTGACCGGCCCCGACCGTGAGTACCTGATCGCGGTCCTCACCGACGATCACCCCGACTACTTCACCGGGGTCGCCCTGGTGGAGGAGGCGGTTGCCGAGGTCGCCGGGGCCATCGAGGTCCGACCCGAACCCGGGGGCGCCGGTCCCCGCACCCGTTAGGCCCCGGGGCTGCGACAGGTGCGTCGTGGCCGGTTCCGGCCAGGGGCGCTGGTGAGGTCGGCCGGCGCCGGACCCGTTTGCCCGCGGCCCGACCGGCACACGCGTCCCGCCCGCCCGCGGCCCGTCCGACACAAGCTG
Source organism: Nocardiopsis moroccensis (assembly GCF_055763695.1). Taxonomy (NCBI): domain Bacteria; kingdom Bacillati; phylum Actinomycetota; class Actinomycetes; order Streptosporangiales; family Nocardiopsidaceae; genus Nocardiopsis; species Nocardiopsis moroccensis. The sequence goes on from NZ_CP199747.1 coordinate 149,680, forward strand.
CCCGTCCGACACACGCGGTCTGTCCGGCACACACGGGGGCGCCCCGCCGGAACCGTGGTCCCGGCGGGGCGCCCGGTGCTGCTCGAAGCGCGGTTCCGGCTAGTCCAGCGGACCTCCGGCGACGTAGAGGACCTGGCCGGACACGAAGCCCGCGTCCTCACCGGTGAAGAAGGCCACGGCGTTGGCGATGTCCTCGGGCCCGCCGACCCGCTGCACCGGGATCTCCTTGGCCTTGAAGGCCTTCATGTCGTCGTAGTTGACGCCCACCCGCTCGGCGGTGGCGCGGGTCATCGCGGTCTCGATGAAACCGGGGGCGATCGCGTTGCAGGTGACGCCGAACTTGCCCAGTTCGATCGCGAGGGTCTTGGTGAAGCCCTGCAGGCCGGCCTTGGCGGCCGAGTAGTTGGCCTGGCCGCGGTTGCCCAGCGCGGAGGAGCTGGACAGGTTCACGATCCGGCCCCACTTGTTGGCGGTCATGTGCGCCTGGGCGGCCTTGCTCATCAGGAAGGAGCCGCGCAGGTGGACGTTCATGACGGTGTCCCAGTCGTCCGGGGACATCTTGAACAGGAGGTTGTCGCGGAGCACACCCGCGTTGTTGACGAGGATCGCGGGCGGGCCGAGCCGCTCGGCGACGGTGTCGACCGCAGCGGTCACCTGGTCGGCGTCGGAGACGTCGCAGCCCACCGCGACGGCCTTGCCGCCGTCGGCTGTGATGCGGTCCACGACCTCCTGGGCGTCGGCCTCCTTCAGGTCCACGACGGCTACGGCGTGACCCTCACTGGCCAGCCGTTCGGCCGTGGCGGCACCGATACCGCGGGCCGCGCCGGTCACGATCGCCACACGAGGCGTTGGGGACATGGTGTTACCTCCATCAATTCACGTGGTGGGCGCGTGCGAATCCTATCCGCATGCCTACCGGTCGGTACGTATCCGGGGTGCGGTTGCCGGTTCCCGCCCGGGCCCTCGGGTAAAACTTCCTCGGCCCGGTTCGCACTCCCTCACCTGCGCTGCGGCAAACCCGTCGGACCCGTGTCCGCGTTTGCCTGCACTTTGGCGGACCGTGGCCTACGATTACCACCAAGACCGAGATGCACGTGCATTCGGGCCGTGCACAAGCACGAGCCTTCCGCCATTCGTCGGCGGCCCGGTGCGGCGCGTCAGTGAGGAGTTGAAGGGCATGGAGTGTGCGGAGGCGGTGGCGGAGTCGGCCGGTGCTTGGTGGCTCAGGGTCCTGACGCACGGGTCACGCCGTTGGAACACCCCTGTCTGCGGTGATCGGCACGACGCCGTCACGTGGACCTTCCGGTCCCGCCCCGGGGCGGTGGGCGCTGCCCGTGAGATTTCCGCGGCTCTGCTCCTCGAATGGCAGATGGAGTACTTGTCCGGTGATGTCGCGGTGGTTGTTTCCGAATTGGTCACCAATGCCGTGCGCCATGGCGGACCACTGGCCTTGACCAGGCAGGGCGATGCCGGTATTCAGCTCTCCCTGATGCGTAGCGGTAGTGAATTCATCTGTGCCGTTCGTGACGGAGGAGATCACTTGCCAAGGAGAAGGGAAGCCGATCCCGCCATGGAGGGTGGTCGAGGGCTTGCCCTGGTGAGTGCTTTCGCGCGAGAGTGGGGTGTGATTCCCACACCGTCCGGCGGAAAGTTCGTTTGGGCGCAATTCGTGTGAGTCGATGACACCGGGCCCGTTCCCGGGCGCCGGCCGCGGTCGGATCTCGGGAGAGCGGCACGTGCCGGAGGGGGTCGGGCGCCTCAGGGGGGATGGGGGCGGCCCGTGAGCGGAACGGTGTACTGGCTATATCGTGTACGTGTAGTGTCCTGAGCGCACGGCAAAGGGGACCGGGCGACCCGATACCCTAGCCCGGAGAATGACAGAGAGGCGGCGAACGTGGATATCGCTCAATTGCGTCAGGGGAGTGGCCCCACCGTGCGTCGCATGCTCCTCGGACACCAGCTGAGGAAGCACCGAGAGCGCTGCGGCATCACACGCGAGGCCGCGGGCGAGAAGATTCGCGCTTCCGCCTCCAAGATCAGCCGCATGGAACTCGGCCGGGTCGGTTTCAAGACCCGGGATATCGAGGACCTGCTGAAGATGTACGGAGTCACGGACCGCAAGCTCCTCAAGCAATTCCGGGAACTCGCGGCCGAATCCAACCAGCCCGGTTGGTGGAAGGAGTACGGCGACGCCCTCCACAAGTGGTTCATCCGCTACGTGGGCTTCGAGGAGGCCGCCGACCACATCCGTATCTACGAGTCCCAGTTCGTCCCCGGCCTGCTGCAGACCGAGGAGTACGCCCGCGAGATCATCAGTGGCGGCGTCGAGACGGACCTGGTGACCGAACAGCGGATCAAGGCCAGACTGCAGAGACAGAAGCACATCGAGCTCGGCAAGAGGATGTGGATCATCCTCGACGAGGCCGCCGTGCGCCGCCCCATCGGAGGCAGGGAGCGCGGGGCGGAGATCATGCGCGGTCAGTTGAGCCACCTGATCAACCTCTGCGAGAACTACGAGAACATCACCCTCCAGATCGTCCCCTTCGAGGTGGGCGCGCACGCGGCGGAGGCCGGTTCCTTCACGCTGCTGCGCTACTCCGACTTCGAGCTGTCCGACATCCTCTACCTCGAACAGCTCACCGACGGTGAGATCGTGGACAAGCCCGCCACCGTCGAGGCCTACACCAAGGCCATGACCAGGCTCAGCGTTTCGGCTGCCACCCCTGACGAAACCGTCTCCATGCTCAAGGACATGCTGAAGGACCTCGAGGAGTCCTGAGTGGCGGCCGGTGACGGCCCGAACGCGGTGGCGGTTCCGCTGGGGCCGCGCGTGGCAGGGTGTGTGGTCGCCGAGCGCACCCCGGCCCGGCGGGGGCGTGCCCAGCGCTCCGGGAGCGGTAGAAGGACCCGAGGTCGTGGCGTTACCTCGGAGGCGGCGTCGTGTGTTCCGACCGACGCCGTTTTCGCGTGTGGTCGATCCGGCCGCGATCGGTCGCTTGGTCGACCCGGCCCGGGTCAAGACCGCCCGGGGAGGCGTGGAGGGCTCCGTCGGCGGTGGACGGAGCCCTCCGGTTCTGATCCCCCCGCGGCCTGGGAGAGGGCGCGGACAAGGCTTGCCAGGCCGTGGATGGTCCGCTTTCCCGGAGAGCGACTCCCGAGTGTTGCGGGGTCTCAGCCGAGCAGGTTGTCGAAGTCTCCGTCCTTGGCGCCCAGGATGAGGCAGTCGATCTCTTCCTGGGTGTAGACCAGGGCGGGTCCGGTGGGGAAACGTGAGTTGCGCACGGCGATCGAACCGTCGGTCAGACGGGCCATCTCGACGCAGGCCCCCTGCGAGTTGCTGCGCTTGGCCTTCTGCCAGGAGACCTCGGTCAGCTCAGTCGCACGGATGCCGTTGTGTGGGGTCATTTCGCCTAGCTCCTTGTGTTTTGCTGAGGGGACGTGCGTGCGGATGCACTGCCACATGCACGTGCATCGGCACTGTCACTCTCACGAGCATAGCGTGACCATCGCCACTTGTCCCTGGGTTTCGAAGGATGTAAGCGCCATGTGACCAGGATGTGGGCCACAGGACCCCCGAAGGTCTTTCCACCCAGCTCAGGGCGGTCGTGTGGCGGTCCCGGTACCACGGCTCCTCCCAGGGGGCCGCCCCGGCCGTTCCGGGCCGACAAAAGACCCCGCCGGTGTACCGACGGGGTCGAACGCGGGTGTCGAAAGCGCTCGTGAAAGCGCCCCCGGACGTTTCTTTCGGGGGTGGAGGTTACTCGCAGACGAGTGCGGTGGACAGGGTGTCGAGGTTGCCGCGCATGATCGACGGGTAGTCGTCGCCGGGCGACTGGTCGGTGACTCCCTCCAGCGGGTCGAGTACCTCCACCCGGGCTCCGGTCTCGGCGGCGATGGTGTCCGCGGTGGCGGCGGGCATCAGCGGTTCGGTGAAGATCGTCGTGATGTCGCGCTCGTTGACGGTGTCGGCGATCGCGGCGATCTGGGCCGGGGAGGGTTCGGTGTCGGGGTCGACGCCGCTGACACCGATCTGTTCGAGGTCGTACTGGTCGGTGAGGTAGGTGAAGGCGGTGTGCCCCACGACCACCTCACGGTGCTCGCAGGAGGCCAGGTTCTCCTCGTACTCCGAGCCGATGGCGGCGAGCTCGGTGCTGACGCGCTCGGCCCCCTCCTCGTAGAGGTCGGCGCCCTCGGGGTGGGCCTCGGCCATCCGGGCGGCGAGGGCCTCGGCGGTCTCCGTCATGAGTTCGACGTCCAGCCAGAAGTGCGGGTCGTACTCGCCGTGGTCGTGGCCGTCCTCCTCGTGGCCGTCCTCTTCGTGTTCGGCCTCGTCCTCGTGCCCGTGCTCCTCCTCGCCGTGCCCGTGCTCGTCCTCCTCGTGCCCGTGCTCGTCCTCCTCGCCCGCGCCGTCGTCGGCGGGGCGGAGCTGGACGGTGTCGGCGACGTTGAGCGCGGCCTCGGCGGCCTCCTGTTCGACCGCCTCGTCCACCGCGGGCTGGAGGCCCTCGACGTAGAAGGCGATGTCGGCTTCGCTGACCTCGGCGATCTGTCGGCCGGTCAGCTCCAGGTCGTGTGGTTCGGTGCCCGGCTCGGTGAGCTGGACGACGGCGACGCCGTCCCCGCCGATCTCCTGGGCCAACCACTCCAGTGGGTAGACACCGGTGACGACGGTGAGGTCGGCGTCGGCGGGGGAGGTTCCGTTGTCACTGGACCCACCTCCGTCGTTTCCGCACCCGGCGACGATCATGAGTGTGGCGGCGCCGAGGGCGGCGGCTCGTACGGTGGCAGTTCGCATGGACACCATCATCGGGAAAATGAAAACGGTTGTCAATTTGCCGCATTTGTCCATGGGGGCGGTCACCTCGGGGAACGGCTCCCGGTTGCCCCTCCGACCGCTGCTCTGACGGCCTCCCCGGCTCTGCGGGTACACCGGCCCGCCCGGGACCGCGCCCTTCGGTCATGGCCGGCCGCCCCGGTCAACTGTTCTCGGCGAACCGCTCCACGTCCTTCGTGCGGCCGGCCACCACGATCACGTCGCCCTTGTGCAGCACCGTCTCCTCCGTGGCGTAGGTGAAGGAGGCCCCCACCCGTTTCACCGACACCACCGTGATCCCGAAGCGCTGCCTGACCTTGGTCTCCCTGAGGGAGCGGCCGATCAGCGCCTGGGGGGCCTTGGTCTTGATGAGGGAGAACCCCTCCTCCAGCTCCACGTAGTCGAGCATGCGCCCCGACACCAGGTGGGCGACCCGCTCACCCATGTCGTGTTCGGGCAGGACGACGTGGTGGGCTCCGACCTGTTCGAGGATGCGGCCGTGCCGTCGGCTGGTGGCCTTGGCCCAGATGTCCTTCACCCCCAGGTCGACCAGCTGCGAGGTGGTCAGGATGCTCTCCTCCAGGTGGGTCCCTATGGCGACCACGGCCCGGCTGAACTGGGCGGCGCCGATCTGTCTCAGGGCCTCGTCGTCGGTGGAGTCGGCGATGACGGTGTGCGTGAGCGACTCCCCGAAGACCTGGACCACACGGGGGTTGGAGTCCACCCCGAGGACCTCCCAGTCGTGGTTGACCAGCTCCAGGGCCAGCGAGCTGCCGAACCGGCCGAGCCCGATGACCAGGATGCGTTTGTCGGAGAGCTTGTTGCTTTGCGGCACGGGGTTCTACCTCTTGTCTGTGGAGCGGCCTCAGCCGATCATCGGCCGGGCTTCGGGCAGGTCGTAACGGCGCTTGCGCTCGCGGAAGGCCAGCGCGGTGACGAAGGTGATGGGGCCGATACGCCCCGCGATCATGAGGAACGCGAGCGTCAGTTGGGCCCAGGGGGCCAGGGCGGGGGTGATCCCGGTCGAGAGACCGACCACGCCCACGGCCGAGACGACCTCGAAGAGCGTCTGCATGAAGGTGAACGGTGTGGTGTGTAGGAAGAACACCGTGGTTATCGCCACCACCGTCATGGACAGGAAGGTCAGGCTCAGCGACTGCCGGATCACGTCGGGGGCGAGTCGGCGGCCGAACACGTGCACTCTGGTGTGGGCCCGTGCCTCGGACCACACCACGAGGAAGATCACGGCGAGGGTGGCGACCTTGATGCCGCCGGCGGTTCCCGCGCTGCCGTTGCCCACGAACATCATCATGATCGTGAGCAGCAGTGTGGAGTCGTACATCGCACCGGTGTCCGTGACGTTGAAGCCACCGCTTCGCGGCATGACCCCGTGGAAGAACCCGTCGGAGATCTTGGCCCACCAGTGCAGTTCGCCCAGGGTCCGCGGGTTGTTCCACTCCATCATGATGATCAGGAGCGCCGTCACCCCGAAGAGCAGAGTGCTGGTGACGATGGTGATCTTGGTGTGCAGGCCCCAGGCGCCGGGGGTCCGCCAGTGGTGGCGCAGTTCCAACAGCACGGGGAAGCCGATCCCGCCGAGGATGACCGCCACCGCCACCGTGAAGAGGATGATCCCGTCACCGGAGAACCGGGTGAGGCTCTCGTCGTACAGCGACAGCCCGGCGTTGTTGAAGGCGGAGACGGAGTGGAAGAGGCCCGAGTACAGGGCCTCGCCCGGGCTCAGGCCGTGGCCCAGCCACATCCGCGGAGTGATGATGGCGAAGACGACGGCCTCGATGGTCAGGCACACGATGACGACCCGGCTCACGATGCTGCGTACGTCCCCGACGGCCTGGGCCCGGTTCTCCGCCTGGACGTTGAGCTGCATGCGCAGGCTGAAGCGGTGGACCAGGGCTGCGCCCAGCAGCGAGGCCAGGGTCATGATGCCGATCCCGCCCACTTGGATGAGCGCCAGTACAACGAGTTGCCCGAAGACGGAGAGGTCGCCGCCGATGGAGATCACGCTGAGCCCGCACACGGCGAGCGAGGTGGTCGAGGTGAATGTCGCCTCGACCAGGGTCAGCTCCTCCGGACCGGTGGTCGCGGCGGGGGTCATGAGCAACCCGGTGCCCAGGAGGTCGACCAGGACGAACATCAGCAGGAAGGCGCGGGCGGGCTTGCCCCAGGCGGTGCGCGACTTCTGCATGGGCGGTGCGCCCCGGAACCTGCTCCGGGGGATGGGGAGCCGGTCCCACAGGGTTCTCACCCGTTCGAGTACTGCCACGAACACCCGGGTCCTGGTTGCCCTGGGTGTGGTGGAGTTCCACCACATGATCCCGTGCTCACCTGTCGTCACTAGCTGGGGTCTTGCCGAACCTGCGCAATTCTGCCAGATCCGGTGGCCTGGGACGACGAGGCTCCGGCGCGGTGGTGCGGGCCGGAGCGCGTGGCGGTGGTGGGGGTGGGCCCGGGCCGGGGCGCGGCGTCAGGGGTGCCTGGCGCCCTCGTGGTCCGCGTGCCCCGGGGGCTCCAGTTGAAGGGTCGAGTGCTCCACGTCGAAGTGGCCGGTCAGACACTCGTGCAGTTCGTCGAGCATCCTCCCGCCGTCCCGCAGGTCCTCCTCCGCGACCACCACGTGTGCGGACATCACGGGGACTCCGGAAGTGATGGTCCAGGCGTGCAGGTCGTGGACGTCGATGACCGCCGGATGGCCCATCAGGTGCGTGCGGACCTCACTCAGGTCCATCCCCTCGGGGGTGGCCTCCAGCAGGATGTGCACGGCCTCCCGCAGCAGTGACCACGCTCGGGGCACGATGATCGCGGCGATGCCGAGGGAGACCAGGGTGTCCGCCTGCTGCCAGTCGGTGAACCACACCACCAGGCCGCCCACGATCACGCCCACCGAGGCCAGGGCGTCGCTCATGACCTCCAGGTAGGCGCCCTTGACGTTGAGGCTCTCCTTGGCGCCCGAGCGCAGGACCAGCAGCGCCACCACGTTCATCACCAGGCCGAAGGCGGCGACGGCGACCATTCCGGCTCCGGAGACCTCGGCGGGTTCGCGGAGGCGGTCCACGGCCTCCAGCACGATGAACCCGCACAGGACGAACAGCACGATCGCGTTGACGGCTGCGGCGAGGATCTCGGCCCGTTGGAAGCCGAAGGTGCGCTTGCTGGTGGCCGGCCGTGCCGCGATCCACACCGCAGCCAGTGCCAGGGCGACCCCGAAGGAGTCGGTGACGGTGTGTCCGGCATCGGCGAGCAGGGCGAGACTGCCGCTGAACGCGGCTCCGGTGACCTGCACCGCGGCGACCGTGAGCATCAGGCCCAGGACCACCGCCAGTCTTCCGCTGTTGGCGGCCCCGGCGGTGACTCGTCCGTGGTCGTGTCCCGCGCCCATGGTCCCCTCCTCGGTTCGTGGTGCTTCGGTGGTGCTCGGTTCCCCTGCCGGTACGCCGTCGGGGTCTTGTGGCCGAACAGTTCAGCCTTCACTGTTTATACAGCCTGGGCTGTCTATACAGCAAACGGTGTACAATGATTTTCATGTTGACCTCCGAGCAGCGCCTCTCCGCGATCCAGCGTCTCGGGCGCGCCCTGTCCGATCCCACCCGGTGCCGCCTCCTGCTGGCCCTGCTGGAAGGGCCCGACTATCCCGCCGGGCTCGCTGATCGGCTCGGTCTCACCAGGCAGAACGTCTCCAACCACTTGGCCTGCCTGCGCGACTGCGGACTGGTGCGGACCCATGCCCGCGGCCGTCAGGTCAGCTACGAACTCGTCGACGACTCCCTCGCCCACGCGCTGGAGGACCTCCTCCGTGTCGTCTGGGGCACCGCACAGCCCCACGAGCCGCTGGAAGCCCCAGGGGAACAGGCCTCGGCTGTCTGAGTCACCGCGCCGCGCCGTCGCGGGTGGCCGGAAGCGCTTCAGTGGGCCGCCTGTCGTGACCGCTGTCTCCGGGTGGTCGCCAGGGGCGTGCGTGCTCACCCGGGGGAGGCGCTTCGCTGCGCCCGGTGCTCACTCCGGGTGTCCTTTTCCGGGATGTCCGAAATCGGCCACGTGACGTCCGTTACAGGTCGAGGGTCGACTGGTGGGGCGTGAAGCCCCACTTCGGAACGGGGAGACACCGACTTCCGGAAGATGTCCCCAACTTTGGTCGGGGGCGACCCTGACAGAAGGCTGACATGTCCCTGAGAGATCCCTGAACCGGCCTGGGGCGGCTCAACTTCCGATATAACGCGACGTATGGTGAGTGGTGCGCCCAGCGGACGCGCAGCCCTGCCAACGGGCCCCGCGCCGCGCGGATGAGCGCCCCGCACCCCACCCACGTCCTCGCGGATCGGCCCCGAGACCGAGCCAGTGAGTGCGCGCCCGACGACGAGCGCCGCACATCCCGGTCCGGCCGTCCCACACACGGCGAGCTAGGAGCGAGCACCTCTCATGTCCAGACCGGCCACAACGGCCCTCTGCGCGGAGCGACCCCGAAACGGGGCTCCCGCCCACCAGTCGGAAGGGACGAACGAGTGAACCGCCTATCGGTCATGTCGCTCGGAAACCGGGCGCTGGTCCTCCTCATCACCCTGGCCGTGCTTTTCTTCGGTGTCCTCGCCGCGGTCTCGGCCAAACGCGAACTCTTCCCCGAAGTGAACCTCCCGATGGTGATGGTCAGCGGCCAGTACCAGGGGGCGACACCCCAGGTGGTCGAGGGACAGGTCACCGAGCCCCTGGAACAGGCCGTGCAGGGGGTGGAGGGCGTCGACTCGGTCACGTCCACCACCAGCACCGGTTCCACACAGGTCATGGCGGAGTTCGACTACGGCCGCGACCAGGATGCCCTGGTCCGCGAGGTCCAGGTCGCCGTCGACCAGGTCTCCGGGATGCTCCCCGAGGACGCCGACACCTCCGTCACGTCCATGAGCACGGACATGATGCCGGTGATGCTCCTCGCCGCGAGCAGCGAGAACGGTGACGAGCAGGCGATGGCCTCCTCCATCGAGAACGTGCTCATCCCCGAACTGGAGTCGGTCTCCGGGGTCCGCGCGGCCAACCTGATGGGCGTGCCCGAGCAGCGGGTCGAGGTCACCCCGGACGAGGACGAGCTCGCCGACGCCGGGGTCACCACCCAGGACCTGTCCGACGCACTGGAGTCCAGCGGTCTGCTCATGGCCGGCGGCACCGTGGACGAGGACGGTCGCACCCTGAGCGTCACCACCGGCGACCAGCTCACCGGCCTCGAGCAGATCGAGGACGTGTGGGTGCAGCCCTCGCAGGGGGTCGACTCCTCGGCCGCCGTGCCCGGCGCCCCTCCCGCCCCGCAGCCCGAGCCGGTGCGGATCTCCGAGGTCGCCGAGGTCGGGATGGTGACCGAGGAGTCCTCCTCCATCGCCCGCCTGGACGGCGACCCCAGCGTCGCCCTGATGATCATGGCGACCCCCGACGGCAACACCGTCGAGATCTCCGAGGGCGTCCAGGACGTCATCGACGGGAAGTCCGACCTGCTGGGTGAGGACATCAACCTCGCGGTCGTCTTCGACCAGGCCCCCTTCATCAACGACTCGATCACGGACATGTTCGAGGCCGGAGCCTACGGTCTGGCCGCCGCGGTCATCGTGATCCTGGTCTTCATGCTGTCCATCCGCTCCACCCTGGTGGTGGCGGTCTCCATCCCGGTGTCGGTCCTGGTGTCCTTCATCGGCATGCAGGCGTTCGGGTTCACCCTGAACATGCTCACCCTGGCGGCGATCACGATCGCGATCGGCCGGGTGGTGGACGACTCCATCGTCGTGCTGGAGAACGTCCGCAGACACATGGACTACGGCAAGGAACGGCTGAGCGCGGTCAGGGACGGCGTTCGCGAGGTCGCCACGGCCGTGGCCTCCTCGTCCTTCGCCACCATCGCCGTCTTCCTGCCCCTGGCCTTCGTCGGCGGCATGGTCGGCGAGATCTTCATGCCCTTCGCCGTGACCAGCAGCCTGGCCCTGGCCGGATCCCTGGTGGTGGCCCTGACCATCACCCCGGTGCTGTGCTACTGGTTCCTGCGTCCGGCCGAGGTCGGCGACGCCAGCCGCGAGGAGATCGAGCGCGAGGCCCACGACCGGGAGATCCGCACCCCGCTGCAGCGTGTCTACCTGCCGGTGATCCGCTGGATCACCACCAGGCGCAAGACCGCCACGGTCCTCACCCTGGCCGCCTCGGTGGCGATCTTCGGCGGTACCGCCGTCATGGCCGCCGGCTCCGAGACGGACTGGTTGGGCCAGGCCGAGGAGAACACCTACACCGTCGTCCAGGAGCTCGAACCGGGCATGTCCCTGGAGGCCGCGGACGCCGAGGCCGTCAAGGTCGAGGAAGCCCTGGAGGGGATGGCCTGGATCGAGACCTACCAGGTCAACATCGGCGGCAACCCGTTGATGGGCGGCGGTACGGACCAGATCGACTACACGATCACCGCCGACCCCGAAACGGATCAGCTCCGCAACCGCGACGTGCTGCGCGACACCTTCGACGAACTCGACACCGAGTACCAGCCGCGCCTGGACTCCACCGGCGGCATGGGCGGTTCGGGGATCGAGGTCCAGGTGACCGCCGAGGACCAGGAGACCCTGGCCGAGGCCGCCGGGATGGTCGAGGAGGAGCTGCGCGCGATCGACGGCGCCGAGGACGTCAACAGCGGCATCACCGCCTCTCAGGCCTCGCTGGAGGTACAGGTCGACGGGGAGGAGGCCGCCGAGCTCGGTCTGAGCGAGGCCATGGTCGGCCAGACGGTCGCAGCGGCCTTCAACGGCCAGGGCGTCGGCACCGCCACCATCGATGACGTCCGCCGCGACGTCGTCGTCATCGTGGAGGACGCGCCGCAGAGCGTGGCCGAGCTCGAGGAACTGCCGATCCGCACCCCCACGGGCGAGGAGATCGAGCTGTCCGAGGTCGCCGAGGTCGCCGAGGTCCAGCAGCCGCCGGAACTCACCCGCATCGACGGTGTCACCAGCACCACGGTCTCGGCCGACCCCACCGCCTCCGACCTCGGAGCGGTCAGCGCCGAGATCATGCGGGTCCTGGACTCCCTCGACCTGCCCTCGGGCGCCACTGCCAGCCTCGGCGGCGTCAGCCAGGACCAGACCGAGGGCTTCGCCCAGCTCGGCCTGGCGATGCTCGCGGCCATCGTCATCTGCTACCTGATCATGGTCGCGACGTTCAAGAGCCTGATGCAGCCGCTCATGCTGCTCATCTCGGTGCCGTTCGCCGCCACCGGCTCGCTGGGCCTGCTGATGCTGACCGGCACCCCGATCGGCGCCGCGGCCCTGATCGGCATGGTGATGCTCATCGGCATCGTGATCACCAACGCCATCGTGCTGATGGACCTGATCAACCAGAACCGGCAGAACGGGATGGACCTCGGCGAGGCGATCGTGGAGGGAGCCAGGCACCGTCTGCGGCCCATCCTGATGACCGCGGCGGGAACCATCGCCGCGCTCCTGCCGATGGCCACGGGCCTCGCGGGCGGCGGAGCGTTCATCTCCGCCCCGGTCGCCCTCGTGGTGATCGGCGGCCTGGTCACCTCGACCCTGCTGACCCTGATCCTGGTCCCGGTCCTCTACCAGCTGGTGGAGGTGCTCCGGGAGCGGCGTGAGGCCAGGTCGGCCGCCCGCCACGAGCGGCGCCGCGCCAGGCGTCGGGCCAGGGCTGCGGCCAAGACGTCGGGTAAGGCGTCGGGCAACGGCAGTACCGCCGAGGGCGAGGCGGGCGAGAGCCCCGCCAAGCACGGTGGGAACGCTGCTGCCAAGGACGCCTCCGGAGAGACCGCCGGGGAGCACGCCGACAGGTAGTCCGTCGGCACCGTCCGGGGCGCCTCGCACGATCTTCCGTGCGGGGCGCCCTTTCGTTGTCCTGGTACGCACGCCGTGCCCGGGGTGCACGGCCCGGCCCGCCGAGGGTGCGACACGCCCGGGCGCGGGGTCCGGCCGGATCATCGGAAAGAGCTGCAGAACAGGACATCCGGCACCCTTCCGCTGTGTGACCGGAGTGCCGATTTGTGCTATCCGCGCAGTCCAGGCAGGCTGCCTCACATGGATGATTCGAAGAAGAGCCTGGAAGACCTCGTTCGTGACGAGCTCGGTGACGAGCCGTCCCAGGAGGCCAAGGACTACGCACGCCAGCTCTACGAGCGCTACCGGCTGCCCGCCACCGAGGACGCCGCCCCCGCCGCGCCCGCGCCCGAGGAGTAGCGGCCGGGGCACTCCCCGGCACGGCGACGCACGGACGCGAGCCCGGAGGACTGTTCCGCTTCGGACCCGGTGGGGTCCTCAACCGGGCCTGGCGTCCCCGTCCGGCCCGTCGCCGTCCCACACGAGTTCGAACCACACCTGGCGGCCACGGCCGTCCCGGCGTGGTTCGGTGCCCCACTTGCCGGCCAGCGCCTCGACCAGATCCAGGCCACGGCCGTGTTCGGTCGTGTCATAGGGGTCCCGGTGCTGTGGCTGGGGCGCCTCCGTCGTGCTGCCCAGGTCCCGGACCTCCACCCGCGCCCACCCGGGCGCGCGGTGCACACACACCTCGAACTTTCCGGTGGCACGGCCCGAGTCGCTGTGGGTGATGGCGTTGGTGGCGAGTTCGCTGGTCAACAGCGTCGCGGTGGTGAGCTCCGGTGAGTCCGCCAACTGTCGGGCGACGAATCTGCGCGCGTAGGCGATCTGGCTGGGCAGGCCGGGAAAACGCCTGCGCGACGACCGGGGGTCCGTGCTGGTTCGGTACGAGGTGCTACTGGACTCTTCCATGGAACTCGCCGGGCGTTGGGGACGGTGGAGGGGGGCCGAGATCGTCTGGAGCGGGTCCGAGGGCGCGGATCGGGGGGCTGCGGTCTCACACATGTGGGTTCACTCCCAGGGGATGTGTGTTCGAGGGCAGGGCTGAACTGGCGCCTGGCCCTCGAGGCGTCCATGCCCGGTACGGGTCACGGCGCGGTGTGGACACACGGGGCGAAGCCCCCTGGGGCAGGGAGGGACACGGCTCGGTATCGCTGGGGGCGCGGTACGAGGGTGGCGGCACACGGTGGGGGAGAAGCCGCTGGGCTTCACACTGGACGGTGTTGGGGCCTGGGGGCGGCCCGTGGAGGGTGGTCATGTCTGGTGTGGGGCATGCCCTACGACACTGAAGGGCCTACTTGCGCTCAGCATACGCTCCGTGCCTCCCTGCGACCCGGCCGACCTGGTTCGCACAGGGTAACCCTGCCTGAGCTGGGTAAAGGGGGTATCCGTAAGACCGGGAAGGCTGACAGGAGACGGATATCGGCGGGGATGCGTGTTCCTGGGGTCCTCCGGGGGCAAATAACGATTTGGTGAAGGCCATCTGAATTTTGCTGCTTTGTTCGGTCTTGCGCGTGGCCTGTGTCTCCCGACAAGGTATGTGGCATGGCCTCGCCCACCCCCGACCCCCTGCCCGTGGGCCTCGGCGTGGAGATCGACCGCGCCGTCCGGCTCACCGACGAGGGCCACGTCCTCGTCGGCGGTTCTCCTCCCCGGGCCCTTCGCCTGCCCGCTGAAGGCGTCAGTGCCGTCATCCGCTGGCTCAGCGGAGCCGATCCCGGCCACCGTGGTGAGCGCCGACTCGCGCGCCTGCTGGTCCGGGCCGGGCTTGCCCACCCGCGTCCCGCGCCCCTGCCCCCGGGTGAGGACGTGCAGATCGCTCTCACCGGCCGGGCCGAACCCGCCGAACTGGAAAGAGCCCTGGACCGGATCGGACGGCAGCACCCGGGCCTGCGCCCGCTCGTGGTCGGTGCCACCGGGGAGACCGCCCGGGCGGCACGACGGCGTGGTCTGAGGGTGGTGGAAGGGCCGTCCGGCGGGGCCGGAGCCCGCGCGGCGGCGCTCGGAGCCTGTGACGCCGGGATCGTCGCCCTGCTGGAGACCGGAGCCGAACCGGAGCCGGGTTGGCTCGACGTCGCGCTGGGCCACTTCGCCGACCCCGGTGTCGCCGCCGTGCTGCCCCGGGTCCTTCCGGTGCGACAGCGCTGCGGGAACGGCGCGATGGCCGCCGCGGCCCTGCACGCCCAGGCGGTGGACCGGGGCGCTGACCCCGCACCGGTCCTGCCCTGGGGTCACGCCCGCCGCGGTCTCGGCCACCCCGCCCCGCCCAACGAACACGCCTCGGCCGACCCGCTGGCCCCGGTCCGCGCGCTCCTGGTGCGCCGGAGCGCCGCCGACCTCGATCCCTCCCTGGGCGCGGGCGCGGAGGTGGAGATGTTGTGGCGTCTGGCCGAGGAGGGCTGGTCGGTCCGGTACGAACCGCGTTCGAAGGTGCGGGTCCCGATGCCGACCGGCCTCGGCTCCTACCTGCGCGTCCGCTTCGAGTCCGGGGCAGCGGCCGGGCCGCTGGCCCGTCGCCACGGGCGGTGCGCGGTCGGCCCCGAGTTGTCCCTGCCGGGCGCGCTCGGCCTGGGGCTGGTGCTGGCCGGGCGGCCCATGGCGGGTCTGGCGGTGTGCGCGGTCGGGGGCGCGATGACGGCCCGGGCGATGACGAGCGGAGCCGCTGTCCCGTTGGCGGACACGGTGCGTCCCGCCGTCGCCGACCTGGTGCACACGGCGCGGACCGGGGCGCGTGCGGCGCGCACGGTCTGGTGGCCGGTGGTGGCCGCGGTGGCCGTGGGCGGGGCCGTGGCCCGGGTGGACCGGTCCGGTGGCGTGCGGGTGCCGGGAGGCTGGGCGCTGGCGGCGGGCGCCGTGTTGACGGTCCCGCACCTGGTGTCCTGGCGGCGGCGCCACGGTACCGCCCTGGTGGGCCCGCTCGCGTGGACGGGGATGTCCGCGGCCGGTGACGCGGCCCGCTCGGCGGGGACGTGGTGGGGTGCGGCCCGGGCCCGTTCGTCGGCCCCGCTGCTGCCCCGGCGACGCCCCCCGGTGTCGGCCACGTCACTGGTGTCCTCGCAGGTGGAGAGGGGTTCAGGCGGCCAGGTTCGTAAGCCGGCGCCAGTTTCTGTCGTTAGCGGTGGTTAACACTGCTCACCCAAGGTGATGAGTGTGCCGGGGGTCGGATGGTGGGGCCCGTCCCCGCCTGTGACCCGGCGTAATGCCTTGGGAGGCGTTCTCGGTGCTCGTGGCCGTGGCGAGGGCGTGATTGTTTCCCTCGGATTGCGAACCGTTGCGAATAGGGGTCGGATTCGGGGGGAGTGTCGCCTTTTTGTAAACGACGTTTACGTAATGAGGGTCCAGAGTCTCTGTCTTTGCAGGTCAAGTTGCCTATTGTGACTTAAAGTGTCGCCGTGGTAGCCATGAGTGTAAAGCTTGACAATTAAGCGAAAACTTGCTGTCCAAATTGCCACCGTTGTCCTTTCTTGATGCGTCAGTTACCGTCAAGTGTCTAGCGATCCCCCAGACTCTTGACATTCCGGTCACTGAACGTGAACCAGAAGTCAGTGTGTTTCGGCAGTCACTGAGAGTGATCCTCATGGTGTTGGCGGAGCGCGAACGCTTACCCGGGCTAACCGACCGGGGCGTGCGCCTCCTGCCCGCCCGAGGTCACCCCCAGTGCGGACGAATCACAACAGATCCAGCGCCGGGCTCGGCTGTGAGGTTCGGAGATAGTTTTGGGCAAGTTCCTGGCCAGGCGGCTGCTGAACTACGTCGTGTTGATCTTTCTCGCGACGAGTTTCGCCTACCTGCTCGCGGCCACCAACCTGTATCCACGCGGGTACTTCGAGCAGATGCAGCCACCCCCGTCCCCCGAGGCGGTCAACTCCCAACTGGACGCGCTCAACCTCAACGACCAGACGCCCATCGCGCAGCGCTACGTCACCTGGATCAGCGGTGTCCTCACCGGTGACTTCGGGCAGACCATCCAGGGCGGCGACGTCACCGCCCAGATGTGGATGAAGGCCGGGGTCACGCTGCGGCTCATCACCGTCGCCACCGTTTTGGGCAGCGCCATCGGCATCATCATCGGCGCCTACGCCGCCGTACGCCAGTACCGGGGTTTCGACAAGGCGGCCACCGCCGCGTCGTTCTTCGTGCTGTCGGTACCCACCGTCGTGATCGCGCTCTCCGTGCAGGTCGGCGCGAACGCCGTCAACGACCTCCTCGGCTTCCAACTGTTCACCTACTCGGGTGAGTACTCGGCGGGTTTTCAGGGCAGCGCATGGGAGTTGTTCCTCAACCGCGTCCACCACGCGATCCTGCCCACCTTCGTCCTGGCCGTCGCACTGTTCGCCGCGTTCGCCCGGTACCAGCGGAACATGATGCTGGACGTGTTGGGCGCCGACTTCGTGCGCACGGCGATGGCCAAGGGGCTCACCCGCAGAGCGGCCCTGTTCAAGCACGCGCTGCGCACGGCCCTGATCCCGACCATCACCTACTTCACCTTCACCTTCGGCGCCCTGGTGTCCGGGGCCACCTTCACCGAGAAGATCTACGGCTGGCACGGCATGGGCGCCTGGATGATCGATTCGATCTTCAGTCAGGACGTGCACGTCGTCGCCGCCGTCTCCTGGTTCATGGCGATCACCATCATGGCGGCGTCCTTCCTGTCGGACATCCTCTACGCCTGGCTCGACCCGAGGGTGCGGGTGTGACCGTGACACAGACGCCCCGCACCCCCACCCGCCACGTTCCGTCCCGCATCGCAGCGGCGCCCCTGCTGGAGACCACGTCATGAGCACGATCCAAGAGAGTGCGGAGCCCACGAAGGCGCCGACCGCGCCCCCGGCTCCCAACCGGCTCAAGGACCTGGGCCGCCAACTCCTCGGGACCCGGCGCGTCATCGTCGGCCTCGTCCTGCTCGCCCTCCTCGCGCTGTTCGCCTTCCTCGGCCCGCTGGTCAGCGGTTGGGGGGTCGGCGAGCGCGACTTCACCGACATCCTCGGCGGCCCGTCCGCCGACCACTGGATGGGCACCAACAGCACCGGTCAGGACATCTTCACGCAGACCACCGCGGGCCTGCGCAAGTCGCTGATGATCGGCCTGCTCGTCGCCGTCCTGACCACCGGCGTCGCGGCCGTCGTCGGCTCCTTCGCCGGGTACTTCGGCGGCCTCCTCGACAAGGGCCTGATGTGGGTTGCCGACCTGGCCCTGGTCCTGCCCAACTTCGTCATCCTGGCCATCCTGTCCACCCACTTCTCCGGTGACGGCGGCTGGTTCGTGCTGGTCCTCCTGCTGGCCGTGTTCAGCTGGATGGTCACGTCCAAGATGATCCGCGGCCTGACGATCTCCCTCCGCGAACGCGAGTACATCCACGCCGCCCGCTTCATGGGCGTCCCCCCGCACAAGATCATCCTGCGCCACATCCTGCCGAACATGTCCTCCCTGCTCATCGCGGACGCCACCATCATGGTCAGCGCCGCGATCATCGGGGAGACCGCGCTCAGCTACTTCGGCCTGGGCGTCCAGGCGCCCGACGTCAGCCTCGGCGTCGTGATCGCCGCCGGCTCGCGGTTCGCCACCACCGCCTGGTGGATGTTCGCGTTCCCCGCGCTGCTGCTGGTCGTGATGGTGCTGGCCGTGAACATGATCGGGGACGGGCTGCGCGACGCCCTCGACCCGTCGTCCAAGTCGCGCCGGTCCTAGGGGGAGACACACATGAGCACTGACACCGTGACGACCACCGGCACCGCGCCCGACGAACGCGCGGACAACGCCCCCGTCCTGGAGGTCAACGACCTCAACGTCACCTTCCCCGGCCTGAACGGCAACCTCGATGTGCGCGCCGTGCGCGGCGTCAGCTACGCGGTCCGCCGGGGCGAGGTCCTGGGCATCGTCGGTGAGTCCGGCTCCGGCAAGTCGGTCTCCTCGATGGCCGCGATGGGCCTGCTGCCCGAACACGCCGAGATCACCGGCTCCGTACGCCTGCACGGCGAGGAGATCCTCGGCCTGGACGACCGGACCATGGCCAAGAAGCGCGGCAAGGTCATCTCCATGGTCTTCCAGGACCCGCTGTCCGGGCTCACCCCCGTGTACACCGTCGGCGACCAGCTCGCCGAGGCGGTCCTGGTGCACGACCCCAAGGCGGGCAAGGCCAAGGCGCACGCCCGCGCGGTCGAACTCCTCGACCTCGTCGGCATCCCCAACCCGGCGGACCGCTACCGCTCCTTCCCGCACGAGTTCTCCGGCGGTATGCGCCAGCGCGTCATGATCGCCATGGCGATGGCCAACAGCCCGGACGTCATCATCTGCGACGAGCCGACCACGGCCCTGGACGTCACCATCCAGGCGCAGATCCTCGAGCTGTTGCGCACCGCCCAGCGCGAGACCGGCGCCGCGATCGTCATGATCACCCACGACCTCGGCGTCGTCGCCGGATTCGTGGACCGGGTCCTGGTGATGTACGCGGGACGCCCCGTGGAGATCGGCGACGTCGACGACATCTACTACAGCAGCCGCATGCCCTACACGATGGGCCTGCTCGGCGCCGTACCCCGGATGGACCTGGAGCGCCAGGGCGCCCTGGTCCCGATCAAGGGCAACCCGCCCTCGCTGACCGACCTGCCCCCCGGCTGCACCTTCGCCCCGCGCTGCCCCATCGCGCGGCCCGAGTGCGAACTCGCCGAGCCGGACCTGCTCCCCATCGGTGGGCAGCCCGCCGCGGAGGAGACCCGGAGCGAATCCCGGGAGCCCGCCGCGGACGGCCCCGAGGCGTCCCGGACCGCGCAGGCCGACGGCGCGCACGACACGGACACGCACAGGTCGGCCTGCATCCGCTCCGGTGAGATCGACGCCAACGAGTGGACCGCCCGGGACATCTACCCTATCCCCGACATCCCCGAGCCGGAGGGCGCGTCCCTGCGCCGCGAGGACCGCGCGGAGATGCTGCGGGTCACCGACCTCATCAAGCACCACCCGCTCACCAAGGGCACCGTGTTCAAGCGCCGGGTGGGCACGGTCTACGCCGTGGACGGGGTCGACTTCGACATCGGGGAGGGGGAGACCCTCGCTCTGGTCGGTGAGTCCGGCTGCGGCAAGTCCTCGACCCTCATGGAGATCATGGGGCTGAGCAAGCCCCAGCGCGGCACGGTCGAGGTCATGGGCCAGAACGTGGCCGGGCTGAACCGGCCCGCACGGTTCTCCCTGCGCAGGGACATGCAGATCGTCTTCCAGGACCCGATGAGTTCGCTCGACCCGCGTATGCCGGTCTTCGACATCATCGCCGAGCCCCTGCGTACGCACGGCGTGTCCGCGGCCGAGGTCGGCCGACGGGTGTACGAGCTGATCGACCTGGTCGGCCTCAACACCGAGCACGTCACGCGGTTCCCGGCCGAGTTCTCCGGCGGCCAGCGCCAGCGCATCGGCATCGCCCGGGCCCTGGCCCTGGAACCCAAGCTGCTGGTGTTGGACGAACCCGTGTCCGCTCTGGACGTGTCCATCCAGGCGGGTGTGGTCAACCTCCTGGAGGAACTCCAGGCCCGGCTCGGCCTCGCCTACCTGTTCGTGGCGCACGACCTGTCCGTGGTACGGCACATCGCCGACCGCGTCGCGGTCATGTACCTCGGCCGTATCGTGGAGATCGGCGACACGCAGTCGATCTACACCCGGCCCGCACACCCCTACACCCAGGCGTTGCTGTCCGCCATCCCGATTCCCGACCCGGAGAAGGAGCGGACACGCACCCACATTGTCTTGGACGGTGACCTGCCCAGCCCCGCCAACCCACCGACGGGGTGCAGGTTCCGGACCAGGTGCCAGAAGTTCATCACTCTCTCCGCTCACGAGCAGGAGCAGTGCATGACGGTCGAGCCGCAGATCCTCGCCACCGACGGTGGCGACCAGGGAGCTGCCTGCCACTTCGCGGAGGGACGGCAGACCGGCTGACTGCGGCCCGACACGGCACGGCCAGAGCCACCCCGCGCGCTGGCCATCTCACCCCTGAGAGGAAGATCCCCATGCGAATCGGGAAGGTGCGCTACCTCGCCCCCGTCGCCGCCCTGGTGATGGTCGCCACCGCGTGCAGCGGTGGCGCCGAGGAGAACGACCCCGAGCAGGCCCAGGAGGAGCTGGCGGCGCTGCCCGCCCAGGACCTCAACCCCGCTCCCCGTGAGGACCTCGAGGACGGCGGAGACTTCGTCTGGGCCCTCACCAACTACGACGAGCAGCACAACATGGCGCACACCCAGGGCAACATGGCCAACGTGCGCCGTGTGGCCGGTGCCGTCATGCCGCGTCCGTTCCGTTGGGACGCCGAGGGCCTGCCCGAGGTGATCACCGACTACGTCCTGGACGCCCAGGTCAGCGACGACGGCCTGGAGGTCGCCTACGAACTGAACCCGGACGCCGAGTGGTCCGACGGCGAGCCGATCACCTCGGCCGACTACGAGGCCCAGTACCTCACCTGGTCGGGCCAGCGCGACGGCGAGTTCGAGATCGGCGGCACCACCGGCTACGAGCTGGTCGACGAGTTCGTCGAGGGCGACGACGAGTACTCCTTCACCCTGGTCTACTCCGAGCCCTACGCCGAGTGGCCCTCCCTGTTCTCCCCGCTGTACCCGGCGGAGTACATGGAGGACGAGGAGAAGTTCGAGGAGGGCTACCACAAGGCCTACCCGGTCACCGCCGGCCCGTTCGGCGACGTGGAGTTCGACGACACCACCCAGCGCATCATCGTCAACCGCGACGACGACTGGTGGGGCGAGCCCGCCAAGCTCGACCGGATCATCTTCGACGCGATGGCCATCGACGGCCAGCCGACCGCGTTCGACAACGACGAGATCGACGGGTTCTACCTCGGTTACGACGCCGCCGGGTACGAGCTGCTCAAGGAGCGCGAGGGCAACGGTGCCTACTTCACCCGCGCCGTCAACCACGGTCACCGCTTCGTCTCGGTGAACGCCGGCAGCCCGCAGCTGGAGGACGTGCGCGTCCGTGAGGCCCTGGCCCTGGGGCTCAACACCGACACCCTGGCCGAGGCCGCGCTCGGCCCGATCGACTGGCCGATCACCGGCCAGGTCAACCGCCTGCTGCGCTCCACGCAGCACGGCTTCGAGGACAACAGCGGTGAGCTCGGCGGGCACGACCCCGAGCGCGCCGCCGAGCTCCTCGACGAGGCCGGGTGGACCCTGGCCGAGGGCGAGGAGTTCCGCACCAACGAGGACGGCGACACCCTGACGCTGACCTGGGTGGCCTCCGACGACTTCACCCTGGCCCAGAACGAGGCCGACATCGGCCGCGAGATGCTCGCCGAGATCGGCGTCGAGGTCGACGTCCAGCAGGTGCCCGGCAACGCCCTGTTCTCCGAGTACGTCATCCCCGGCAACTACCAGCTGGCCACGTTCGTCTACGTCGGCTCCAACCCCTACGCCGGTGACAGCAAGGGCAACTACGGTGGCCCGGTCAGCGGTGAGGGCGAGGACGCCGAGTGGGGCAACAACCTCAGCTTCCACTCCACGCCTGAGATCAACGACAAGTTCGGCGAGCTCCAGGCCGAGACCGACCCGGACCGCTACGCCGAGCTGGCCAACGAGATCGACGGCCTGGTCTGGGACGAGGTCCTGACCATCCCCATGTTCGAGCGTCCCGGCCTCTGGGTCATGGACGAGAACCTGCGCAACTGGGGTGAGTACGGCGTGGCCTCCGACTACGTCTACGAGGACATCGGTTGGGTCAAGGAGTAGTCACCCCCGGGTGAGTGCGACCGGAGCCGCCGGCACCCCTGACCCGGTCCGGTGAGCGTTTCCGACAACGAGGGCGTCGGCCCCCTTCCGAGGGGGTCGGCGCCCTCCGCCGTGCCCGCTTCCCGGCCCCGAACGCGCGACTGGGGTGCAGGTGTTCCTTCCCCGCCTGACAGAATCGGTGGAGTCCGACACCGCCCCCCGCCCCGTTCGTTGGAAAGTTCCAGATGCAACCCCACCCTCTCGCCGCCGCGTGCCTGGCTGTCCTGTTGTGCGCCGCCCTGTCCTCCTGCTCCGGTCCGGAGGAGGACGCGGAAGCCGTCGAGGCAGCGGCCGGCGCCGCCGCCCCGCCCCCGGAGGAGACCGGCGAGGCCGGTTCGCCCCCGCGACCGGAGGGGGAGTGGCCCTTCGCAGCCCCGGTCGGCTGGGCGGGCCAGCCCATGGCGGTGACGGACCCCGAACTCTCCGCGGAGGCGGAGAAGGAAACGGACACGGAGGAAGGTGAGGAAGCGGAGGAAACCGAAGGTGACACCGGCGGCACGGACGCCGAACCCGCCCTCCACCCCGGCGTGAGCGGAGGAGCCGGGGGTGAGACGGTGACCGCCACCGACGCCGACCAGCTCGCCGAACACCTGGCGGCTCAAGAGCCCCTGGTGGTGGAGGTCGAGGGCGAGATCGACCTCGACGGCACCGTCCCGATCGCCTCGGACAAGACGCTCATCGGGGTCGGCGAGGGTGCCGAACTCACCGGTGGCGGACTGTCCGTGGACGGTTCCAGCAACGTCATCCTCGCCAATCTGGACATGACCTCCGACGGCACCGTGGTCGCGGTCCGCGGCGGTGCCCACCACGTGTGGGTGGACGGCTCCACCTTCTCCGGAGGCCGGGACGGCGCGCTGATTTCGGTGACCGACGGGGCCGACCACGTCACCCTCTCCTGGAACCACTTCAGCGACGCCGAGTCCGCGGTCGGTATCGGTGCCGACGACGACGCCCCCGGGGCGCTCCGGGTCACCGTGCACCACAACTTCTTCGACGGCACCTCCGGTCGGCACCCGCGCGCCCGCAACGCCGAACACGTCCACGTGTTCAACAACTACTTCCGGGCCAACCCCGAGTACGGCGTCCAGTCCGCCCACGGATCCAACGTGCTGGTCGAAGGCAACTACTTCGAGGGCACCCCGGTCTCGGTGTCCACCGAACCGGACGATCCGGGCAACGTGGTGACCCGGGCCAACCTGCTGGTCGACTCCGAACAGCCCGAGCTGCGCGGCAGCGTGCCCGACCCGCCCTACGCCTACGAGCTCGACGACACCGTCAGCGTCCCCGACCTGGTCATGAACGAGGCCGGTGCGGACTGAGGGAACGGTGCCGGGCCGAGGGCGACGCCGGCCGGAGGGGCGGCCCGCACCCCACCGGCTCAGTCGGACAGGTCGTGGTAGTCGTAGGTCCCGCCGATCCCCTCCGGTGAGGTGAAGCTGAGTCTTCGCGGATGCCCGTCCTCGTCCACCCACAGGTCGAACTCGGCCCCGGTGACCCGGGTCAGGGTGTTGCGTCCGGTCTCCGGTTCGTAGCCGCCCACCGGGGCCGGGAACGTCCCCGTGTACCGGTGGGCGGTGTGTGTGCCGGCCACGACCCCCTCCGTACCCGACGGCAGGGTGAGCTCCTCCGTCCCCACCAGCTTCAGGTCCTCGGCGGAGTCCGCCAACTCGTCCAGGGTGGCCAGCGCGAACTCCACCGAACACAGGCGCAGGTCCGCTTCCGAGGGCGGATCCAGCACCGTCATCCCGGAAAGGCCCTGCTCCGCGGTCATCATCAACCCGGTGCCGGGCAGGTCGTACCGGTGGACCCGGACCCCCGAGGCCGTTCTGAAGAAGTGTTCGAACGCGGCGTCGGCGTCGGGTTCGTGGCGGGCCCAACCGCGCCCGGTCTCCTCCCCGTCCGTGCTCTGCGTGTAGCTGATCTGGAAGGAGGGTGCCTCACGCAGTTCCCGTGCCGCCAACTCCAGGAACGCCTCCGCGTCCCGGGGGTCGATCTCCGCGGCCGACGTCCGCGACACCCTGGGCGGGTCGTCCTCCTCCACCGCGGGTCCGGCACCGCCCAGCGTCAGCCGGGCCACGCTCCATCCGCTGACGACCACGGCCAGGCAGGCCAGGGCCACGAGCAGACTCAGCAGCCAGTTGGGCCGGCCGGGACCCTCGTCGTCCGGCTCCTGCCCGGTGGACGGCATCGACGTCGACACTGACAGCGCCTCGATTCTGCGGTTCGGGTTCGGGGGGTACCGCCTACGCGGAGTACGACGCGGTGACTCACCGCTCCGTTCGGATACCGAGCGAACATAATCTCCGCTGACAGTGACGAACCGGGTCATACACCCGTTGCGGCGGCTGCGGCATCCCCTCACCCCAGTCGTGGCGGCCTGCGCTCGAAGCGGCGGACGGCACGCCGGATGTCCGCCGTCCGCTCGGGCGGTGCCGACCAACCGCGGTCCGCCAGGGCGGCCGGCACCCGGCGTAGGAACCTGTCGGGATGTGCACACAGGTCGTACACCCCGATGGGGACCACCAGCCATCCCGCCTCCGCCATGGCGGCGTACCGCAGCCGGTCACGGGCCATCTCGTGGCGGGCGGAGTGGTGCTCGGCGCTGTCGTACTCCACCGCGACCCGGTACGGGGGCCAACCCAGGTCCGCGTGGAACAGGCCCTGGGCGGTGTGCACCGGGCACTGCGGCCGGACCGGTGGCAGGCCCGCCTGGTGCAACAGGACCCGGGCCCAACTCTCCGCTGGGGACTGGCTGCGCGGGTCGGACAGTCGTAGGGCCCGTTCCAGCCGCCTCTGTGCGCGCCGGGGGTGGATTCGCAGGGCGTCGTGCAGTTCCGGGCCGGTGGTGAGCCGCAGCGAGAGGAAGCGGTCCAGCGTGGCGGTGGCCGTGTACAGGGAGGAGGCGCCTGCCGCCACGTCCAGCGCGGTCCGGGCCGGAGACGTCACCCGTACCCCCCGCACCAGGGCGCGCGAGGACGCCGGGACGCGTTCGCGGTGCGCGGCGCCCCCGGCTCCGCCGGCACCCGTGACCCCGGGGGGTACGGTCACGTGCAGCCGGTTGCGGGTGATGGCGGTGCCCCGTGGGTACAGGTCCACCCCCCCACCCGTAGGCGGCGGTGCGTCCGAAGGCGACGGCCTCCGCGGACAGGTGGGCCAGGACGGGGCGGAGCGTGCGCAGGAGGAGGTCGTGGTCGGGCGGCGGGCGGACGGGCACGGCTGCGGGGGCGGGGCGGGGCCGCGGGAAGAGCGGGGGACAGCCGGGAGGGGGCGCGTGCTCTGGCTTCATACCTCCAGGTTCGGTTTCCGGGACACCTCGGACAAGACCCCGTCAGAACCTGTGGAAAACCCGGACGGGCCCGGTCGGCCCCGGGCACCTCGACCGCAGGGGGCGGTGGCGGCGCGGCCCCACCGCCCCCGGCGGCCGCGCCGGTCACCGGAAGGGCGGCTCCCCGACCGACAGGTGGATGTGGTCCACGTGGTTCTGGGTCGGGCTGCCTCTGTCGCCGGCCAGCCGCCGGACCTGCATCCACGGCCCCGTCCTGTCCTTGAGCGGGTTCCAGATGTGGTAGTCGTAGATGATCCCCTTGACCTTCAGCTCCTGGTGGTTCTGGATCAGGAAGTCGATCACCTCGATGGCGGTCGCGTGCATGGCCGGGGTCGGGGTCGCACCCAGATCGGCCATCATGTAGTCCACGGCCTCGCCGTGGCCGTGATCGCTGTCTTGCTCGTCCCGGTAACCGCCCGCGCTGAGGTAGAAGCCGGGGAACTCCTGGTTGAGGACCTTGTGCGTGGCGCACATGGGCGGCTTCAGGCCGCCCAGGGAGCCGCAGTCCACGATCGCCCCGCCGCCGAACACGGCGTTCGGGTCGAACCGGTACTGCCCCTCCTGGTCGACGAGGTGCACGTCGAACATGCCCGAGGCCTGCCCCGCGTCGCCCACGGCCCGGTCGTCGCACGAGAGCCCGTCCGTGTCACGGCCGCACTCCGAGGAGAGTTCGATGATCGCGATCGCCGAGGCGGTGCCGCTGAAGGAGGAGGAATCGTCCTCCTCGCCGTCGCACACCACGTCGTTCCAGTCCCGCGAAGCGTCCTCGGTCAACTCCTTCTGGCAGAGTGCGCCGCGGATCTCCACCCGCACGATGTTGCCGGAACGCCCCATGACGTTGTCGCTGGCCCGGATGTCGGTGAGCACGGCCCCGTTGTTGCGCGCGTACCTCTCGGCGCGGCTCTTCGCGACCTCCTCGTCGAACCGGGGCATCGGGTAGACACCGTCCGCGAGCTGGGCCGCGGCGTGGTCCCGGAGGGCGCCCACCGCGGCCAGCGCGGCGGCGTCGGCGGCCGTCTGCGCCCGCGAACGCATGTCGTTGGCGCCGCCCACGCGCACGAACAGGACGGTGAGCGCGAGCAGGGCCAGGGTCATCCCGAACAGGAGCAGGATGTTCGCCTGGCCGTCGTCGCGGCGTCCCTGGAGTTGGCTTCCGCGTACCGAATGAGGGGAGGTCCGTCGCATGCTTGTCCGGGGGGTCGACCCCCCGGGGGACGGGGGGAACAGTCTGGTTGGCGGGGAGCCGTGCGCGGCGGGTCCGTGTGCGAACGACCCCTTGCCGCGCGGAGTCCTGTCCGGCGCAGCTTAACCTGCCCCGGTCCCCAGGTACAGAGGCGGGCTCGCCCTCTGTGGACAACCCGTCACCGTTCTCCCAGGTGGAGCCGGAAGCACCGGGAAAGCTCGTCGGTCACACCAGGCTCGTCCAGTAGCTCCAGAAGGCCTGGGCCACCGCTGCCGCGATCACCAGCCCCCACGCCGTGAGAACCACCGTGTGGTTGCGGGCCAGCACGCCCACGGGGCGGCGCAGGAGGGCCGGGGTCGGCAGGTGCCCGCTCCGGACGTTGTGCAGCGTGACGTACCAGAAGAGCGGGATCGTCACCGCCCACACCACCACGCAGTACGGGCACAGCGCCCCGATCCGGTACAGGCTCTGGAAGATCAGCCAGTGCACGAACACCACCCCGAACACACAGCCCGCCTGGAGGCCCAGCCAGAACCACCGCCGGAACCCGGGCTCCGGGCCGGTGCCGGCGAGCAGCGTCGCCCCCACGGTGGTCACCACGGCGAAGCAGGCCACCCCGAGGACCGGGTTCGGGATCCCGAACGCCTCGGCCTGCGGGGTCGACATCACCGTCCCGCAGGACAGCACCGGGTTGAAGCTGCACGCGGGCACGTGGTCCGGATCGGCCAGGGAGCGGATCTTCTCCACCAGCAGCGCGGTGGCCGAGAGCAGCCCGACCAGCCCGCCCACCACCAACACCCACGGCAGCGCCCGGCTGATGACGGGCACATCCGAGCCGGGGTTCGGGCCCGGAGCGCGCTGGGCCGTGCGGGCGCTCATCGCTCCAGCTCCGCGTCGATCATCGCGGACAGGACCTCGTAGCTCGGCATGCTCGGCGCGAGACGGCCGTTCACGTAGATGGTCGGGGTGCCCTGCACGCCCAGCGCGAGTCCGTCGTCGAAGTCGGCCTGGACCCGCTCCCGGGTCCGGTCGGACTCCATCGTCTCGACGAACTCGTCCGTGTCCAGGCCCAGGTCCTCGGCGAAGCCCACGAACACCTCGCTCTGGTCCTGGCGGGACTCGCCCCACTCGCCCTGCGTCCGGTACATCCGCGCGTACATGTCCTCGAGGGCGTCCTGTTGGGCGGCGGCCTCGACGGCCGCCGCGGCGGGCCCGGAGTTGAGGTGTCCGGGGAGCGGGAAGTAGCGGATGACCATGTTGATCCGGCCGTCGTAGTCCTCGCGGACCCGTTCCATGACGGGGAACTGGGCGCGGCAGGCCTCGCATTCGAAGTCGAGGAACTCCACCACGGTGACCCGGGCGCCGTCCACCCGGTCGAGGTGGCGGCTGTCCTCCCGGACGAGCACCCCGGCGGGGGCGGTGGGCTGTTCCTCGGAGGAGGGGGCGGGGGAGGACGGTCCGGCCGTGTCCTGCGCGGCGGTGCTCTCCCCGTTCCGGTCGAGGTAGGCGAGCAGGCCGATTCCGAGGGCGGCGACGAGGAGGAGACAGAGGGTGATGATCAGGTTCTTGCTCACGGGTGATCCCAGCGGTCCGGTGTTTTCGGGTTCGGGCACGGTGGCGGACCCCACGGCGGTGGGGCGCACCGGTGCTTCTAGACCCGCTGGACGCAGAGGAGGGTGAGCAGCCCGCAGCCGTACGGGGCGGCGGGGGCCTGGTCCGGACTCGGCACCGAGGGGCCGGCCCTCGGGGCGGCGGGGGCGCACAGAACCGGCGTGGAGCCCGGCGCGAGCACGGGGTGGGCGGTGAGGAGTCCCTGTTCGTCCGGCACCGGGCAGGTGTGTTCGGACCCCTGGTCCCCGACGGGGTCGGGGGAGTCCGCGTTCTGGCCCGGAGCCGCCGGTTCCGCCCCCTGAACCGAGGCGGCCCCCGCCTTCCCGGCCTCCGGGAGGACGGTGCCGGGATGGCAGAGGGCGCAGAGGAAGCAGAGCACGACCAGCGCGACCAACGGCGCCGCGAGGGCGCGCAGCCGGTGTGTGGTGGTGTGCCCGTTCATGAGGGGAACTGTAGCGGTGTGTTCCCGGGCGCGGGGTCCGGGGTCGCTCGGAGCCGGGCGGGCCGGGGTGCCCCGTGCGGCGGGCGGGGCGCGGAGCGCACCCCCGCCCCGCCCGCCGGGCGGCGTCCTGCCACCGGCTCCCTCAGTGGATCCGGCGGTTCAGGGCCTCCACCACGTGGACGTCGGCCACGGTCACCTTCAGGTCCCCCGAACCTAGGGGTGCGACGGTCGCGGACCGCACGTACGCGCCGTGGCTCCACCTGCGGGCCGTGCTGTCCGGGACGGCTTTCGCGCCCAGTTTCGCCATGGCCCCGGCGGGTCCCGCCTTCAACCTCAACTGCCAGGACGTCCGCAGCACGGACAGTCCCCGGTAGTCGATGTGGTCGAGCAGTGGCACCATCCCCACCAGGCGTCCCTCCTCGCGGCCGGCACGGTTGGGCAGGGCCTGCAGCGGATACCGATGACCCGCCCCGGTGCCTCGCACGACCTCCACCGCGAAGGACACCCCCTCGGGGACCGGTGTACCCAGGGACACCTCGAAGTGCAGCCGGCCGCCGTGGCGGCCCGCCGGGCGCACCCGCACCCGGTCGACCGGCAGGCTCGGGGCCGTCGGGGAGGTCAGCAGCCCCAGCCTGTCGTTGACCGTGTAGTACGGGCGCACCCTGGTGCCCACCCCCCGCGCGGGCCTCACCTGCTGGGACGCGTACTCGATGATCTGCTTGTACCCGACGACCCCGGACAGGTGCCTGCCCACCGTGCACTCACTGCCGTCGGACAGCAGCACCCGCATCTCCCACTTCTCGGAGTCGCCGTCCCGCCCGCGCACCACCTGCTCGGGATCGATGACGGCGGTGAACTCGCCGCCGGCCGCGACCGCCGACGGGAACTCACGGCGGGTCTGCGGAGAGGCGCGCAGCCGCACCACCAGGCGGGCCCGGGCGTCGGGGCTCTGCTGCCCCAGCACCCGGCCCTGAACGGTGATCAGCCCGTCCGCGATCTCCACGTGTTCGATCTCCGCGTGGTGCGCCGAACGGCGCACGTGCAGGACCAGGCGTCCCTTCGCGGAGCGGGCGGGAACGACCAGACAGAGCCCGTTGGTGCGGGCGGGCGACAGCGGGTATCCGTGCTGGTGGATCTCCACGTCCCGCACCGGGGCCTCCACACCCCGGTCCACCCGGAACACCTGCCACTCGCCGGTGACCAGGCCCGTGCTCCTCCCGGTCCTCGCGCCATTCCCGGACGCCCGGCCGGGCCCCGTCACCGTCGCGGCCCCCGCTCCGGCCCTCGTACGCGCCCCGGCGTCCGTCGCTGGTGCGGCCTCCGCTCCCCGGGACGCGTCCACCACCACGCGGCCCTCGGCGTCCGGGAACAGCTCGACGCGCCTGCCGGGTTTGGCCAGCACCACTCGTTCGGGAACCTGTGCGGACCCGGCCCCGGGGGACTCCGCCGCCGGGCCGAACGACAGCACCGACGTCCCGTCCGGGCCGGCCTCCACCCGGCAGGCCGCGGGCGGTTCGGGCCGGGGCGCGGGCACGGTCAGTGCTGCCGGGGACGGCGGGCCGACCCCCGCGAGCTCGGAGAACAGCTCCTCGTGCAACAGCACCACGTTGGCCGGGTCGAAGCGTTCGGAGTCGGTGAGCGCCGCCGACGACATCCGGCGCCGCAGCTGGTCGTCGCCCATCAGCTCGGCCAGCCCCTCGGCGATGCCCGGTGCGGACCGGTTGGGGACGAGCAGCCCGTCCTCCCGGTCCCGGATGATCGACGCCGGGCCGTGCGGACAGTCGGTGCTCACCACCGGCAACCCGGACCGCATGGCCTCCACGATGGTCATCCCGAACGGTTCCTCGCTGGAGGTCACCGCCGCGAACGCCCCTTGCGCCCACACCTCCTCGACCCTGGGGTGCGGGCCCATCAGCCACACCCGGTCCTGCAGTCCCAGCGAACCCACGAGTCTGCCGAGCGGACCGCGTCGGCTTCCCCGGCCGTAGATCCGCAGCGTCCAGTCCGGGAACTCGTCGCTGACCATGGAGAAGGCCTGCACCAGCAGGTCGTGCCGTTTGCTGGGGGCGAGCCTGCCGGCGGAGACGATCGTGCGGGTGTTGTGGCCGTTGACGGTGAAGGGCGGTGCGGGCACCGAGTTGGGGATGGACAGCACCCGCACCCCCGGCATCGGCATCTGCTCCGCGTAGGTGCGCGCGTCGGCCTCGGTGACGGTGACGAAGGCGTCGAGGCTCGGGTACTCGGCGGCCATGACCCGCCGGAGTTCCTCGGAGTGCTGTTCGTAGGTGAGGTGCTCCTGGCCGACCTTGACGATCCTGTCGGGTGCGGCCCGCGCGATCACCACGTTGAGCCCTGGGCGGGTGCCGACGACCACGTCGGCGTCGGTGGTGGCGAGGTACTCCTCCAGACGGTCGTCGGTGAGGCGGCTGTGCGTGCTGCCGCGGCCGTCCTCCGGAGGGAAGAGCAGTGGCGGGAGTCCGGCCCGCTCCGATCCCTCGTACAGCGGTCGTCCGCCGATCCCGGTCGCCCGGTCGTCCTGCTGGCGGATGTCGACGAGCGGACGCAGGCCGACCTGGGCGGGGACGGGGAGGACGGGGTCGGCGCGGTGTCGGAACACCGAGACGATCTCCACCTCGTGCCGTGCGGACAGCGCCGCCGCCTGGTTGGCGACGGTGCGCACGGTTCCACCGATGCCGTACATGTCGTTGATCAGATAGGCGATCTTCATCGAGCCCCCGTGTTCTCGGCGCCGTCACGCGCACGCTGTGCGCCGCGGCGCCGAACCCGTTGCTCCCACACCGATCCGCGCCCCTGGCCGGGGGCGATGTGGGTGTTTGAGCGATCAGGCTATGGGTGGAATGGCGCTAAAGATCCGGATCTGTTCGGGAGTGTCCAAAGGTTTGCCGCCACCTGTTGGTGTTTTGCGGCGAGTTCACCTGTATTGGGCGATAAAGCCAGAATGGTCACATCCGGGCGGCGCAGGCCACGGCCGGGGGCCCGGCAGGCCCGGTGCGGCGTTCCGCCTCCGGCGCGGCCTGTGGTCCTGGACGCGGCCCGCGGTCCCTGATCAGGGGCGGCGGCCCGCGAGGACGCAGAACTCGTTCCCCTCCGGGTCGGTGAGCACGACCCAGCTCTCCTCGCCCTGGCCGACGTCGGCGCGCCGAGCGCCCAGGTCCAGCAGCCGGAGCACCTCTTCGTCCTGCTCCCTGTCGGCCGGGCTGAGGTCGATGTGGAGCCTGTTCTTGACGGTTTTGCCCTCGGGTACGCGCGCGAACGTCAACGTCGGCGGCACCGGGCCCGATGGGGCCTCGGCCCCGGGCCCCGCCGGAGCACCGATGGTGACGGCCCCGTCCTCCTCGTCCCGCTCCCGCACCTCGTAGTCCAAGGCCGAGCACCAGAACCGGGCGAGCCGGTCGGGATCGGCACAGTCGATCCCGAGTTCGGTGAACCTACTGGTCATGTCAGGACCTCCTGGGTCACGGATCTACCGAAGCCCCCACGCTAACCGCAGCCCTCGACGGCGAAGGCGTCACGGCTCGGGGGAGGCTGCCCCGGGTCGGGCACGGGGCCCGGACCCGGAGCTGCCCCGGCACCCCCGCAGGAGGCGCCGAAACCCTAGGCGAGCTTGCCCGCCTGGTGGGACTCGATGGCCTTGCGGACACCCTCGCCGTAGGCCGGGTCGGCCTTCGTGCAGTTCCCGATGTGCCGCTCGATGGTGGCCTCGGAGGCACCGTCGATCGCCCGGGCGGTGTTCTCGAACAGGACCTGCTGCTGCTCCGGGCTCATCAGGCGGAACAGGTCACCGGGCTGCTCGAAGTAGTTGTCGTCGTCCTCGCGGTAGTCGAACCGGTCGGCGGTCGCGCCCACGGCCAGCGCCGGCTCGGCGTACTGGGGCTGCTCGCTCCAGCGGCCGTAGGAGTTCGGTTCGATACCGGGGACACCGCCCTGGTTGCCGTCCACCCGCATCGCACCGTCGCGGTGGTAGGTGTTGACCATCCGGGCGCCGCGCGGCTGGTTCACCGGGATCTGGTGGTGGTTGACGCCTAGGCGGTAGCGGGCGGCGTCACCGTAGGAGAACAGGCGGCCCTGGAGCATGCGGTCGGGCGAGATGCCGATGCCCGGCACGATGTTGGCCGGGGTGAAGGAGGCCTGCTCGACGTCCGCGTGGTAGTTCTCCGGGTTGCGGTTGAGCTCGAACTCGCCGACCTCGATGAGCGGGTAGTCCTTCTTCGACCAGACCTTGGTGAGGTCGAAGGGGTGGAAGCGGTAGTGCTCCGCGTCCGCCTCGGGCATGATCTGGACGTAGAACGTCCACTTCGGGTAGTCGCCGCGCTCGATGGCCTCGTAGAGGTCGCGCTGGGAGGACTCGCGGTCCCCGGCGATGACCTCGGCGGCCTCCTGGTCGGTGAGGTTCTTGATGCCCTGCTGGGTGCGGAAGTGGAACTTGGTCCAGAACCGCTCACCGGCCTCGTTGACGAACGAGAAGGTGTGCGAGCCGAAGCCGTGCATGTGCCGGTAGCTCGCGGGGATGCCGCGGTCCGACATGACGATGGTGACCTGGTGCAGGGCCTCGGGGAGGTTGGTCCAGAAGTCCCAGTTGTTCTCCGCCGAGCGCATGTTGGTGCGCGGGTCGCGCTTCACGGCACGGTTGAGGTCGGGGAACTTCAGCGGGTCGCGGAAGAAGAAGACCGGGGTGTTGTTGCCGACCACGTCCCAGTTGCCCTCCTCGGTGTAGAAGCGCAGGGCGAAGCCGCGGATGTCGCGCTCGGCGTCGGCGGCACCTCGCTCACCGGCGACGGTGGAGAAGCGGAGGAAGACCTCGGTCTCCTTGCCGACCTCGGAGAAGAGAGCGGCCTTGCTGTACCGGGTGATGTCCTTGGTGACCCGGAAGGTACCGAAGGCGCCGGAACCCTTGGCGTGCATACGGCGCTCGGGGATGACCTCGCGGTCGAAGTGCGCGAGCTTCTCGAGGAACCACAGGTCCTGCAGCAGCATGGGCCCGCGGGGTCCGGCCGTCAGGCTGTTCTGGTTGTCCGCGACGGGGGCGCCGGCGGCTGTGGTCAGCGGATCGGTGTTGTCGTGCGACATTGCTACCTCGTCCTCGATCTCTGTGGCGCTGCGCTCTCAGAGCCGGTCGTGCGTGGGCCTCCTGCCGTGGGCGGGCCCTGGGGGCGCTTCGGGCCTCGGGGGCGCTCGGGCCCCGCGGTGGGTCCGGACCCGCCGCCGCGCGGTCCCGTGCCGGACGCCCGGCCTGCGGCGGGCCGTGGCCTGTCGGCCGGGGAGACGGCCTCATCCTCCCGGGCCGGTCGCTCCGGGGACGGAGCACCCATGGCGAAGCCCTCCCGGGGAGGACCCTGTTCCCGGCTGGCGCATGCGCCCATTGAAACACTTTTCTGGAATAACTCCAATCTAGGAGGTCATGCTGGTGGTCCGTAGCCCCGAAGGTCCCCGTTCCGACGACAGGAGACCCTTGACGGACCGCCCGGCCCGGGTGCGGGGAGCCGGGCCCGCCCGTACGAGATGCATGAAAGCGCTCCCTCCCGAACCCCCGGGGAACCCGACCTGAACGGATCGGGAGGCTTCGGAGGAGGATGCGGGGGCGCGGATGGGGAGCGGGGGAAGGTGGTCAACGCACGCGAGGCGGGACGGCGGGCTTCTCCCGCGTGCGGGCCCGGAGCACCGGGCCGCCCTCAAGTCGTGGTGGGTGCCCGCAGAGCTTGACGAACCAGGCCTCGCGTCCGCTTCCGGGGCGCGGGAACCGACCGGCCGAGAGCCCTGGCACCCAACCGTTCGGGGAGGCGGATCCGGCCGTCGACACCGTCGCCTCGTTCGTGGTCGGCTACGCGCCGTGCCTGATCATCACCGACCGCGTCCACCGGTCCGGCCGGTACAGGGGTCGGGGGAGGCGGCCACCATCGCGGCGGGGTTCTCCACGGTCTCGGTGGCCTCCATGGCCGTGATCGCCAAAGCCCTCGACCTGAGGGACACCCGGCTGCCTCGTCATCGGGGTGGTGTGCGCGCCTTAGTAGGGGGCTAGTACGTCCTGGTGCTCTGCCAGTAGTTCCAGGCTTCGCAGGGGGCGCCGTAGGTCTGCTGGATGTAGTCCAGGCCCCAGTCGATCTGTGTCGACGCGCTGTCCCGGAACCCGGCGGGCATCTCGCCGTGCAGGGCCGGGTTGAAGCCGACGATCCCGCGGGCGCCCGTCTGCTGGTCGAGCACGTTGTGGTCCCAGGCCGACTGCTGTGACCACAGGTTGTCCAGGCAGGTCCACTCCTGGTCGGTCCAGTTGTACGGGGCGGCGGAGGCCGCCTGCATCCCCAGGTTCTTGTTGTCACTGAGGTTGGCGTTGTCGCCTGTGCCCCACTCGTACTCCTCTGGTTCCTCCGGGCGGTCGTGGTCCACCCAGGTCTCCTCCCCGCAGTTGGGGCCGTTGACCAGGCAGACCATCTGCCGGACACCCTCGTTGAAGGTGGAGCTCACCTCCGAGGCGTAGACGGTGGTGATGATCAGTGCGGCCAGGATCGCTGCTGCCGCGGTCTCCACGAACCCCGCTCCGCGGTCCCGCTGGTTCGCGGATTCCGGCCGCAACCAGAGCAGGGCGCTGCCGGCACCTCGGCGGGTGGCGGTCCGCGGCGGGCGCCCCCGCTCGTCAGTGCGGTTGGGCGGCCGGTTCGGCGAGGGCCGTCGGGGATCCCCGAGCTCAGGGCGGTGGGGGGTGGTCAACTCCGCCTCCAGAAGAGTCCAGGAGTGGGGGTGTGGTTGGGGTGGTGTGCTTGGGGGAGCGTTGAGGCGCGTCAGGAGTCAGGAGATGGGGATGTCCTCGATGGGTTCGAACCCGGGGATTTCAAGGTCGATGGAATCGACGTCCTCGGGCACAGAGTACATCGACCAGTAGGCGACCTTTTCTCCTGGGCGCAAAAAATTCTTACTTTCGATGGAATTGTTTCCTGAGCAAAGGCAGTCACCATTGCTATCCATGAGTGGATGATATCTCTTGTTCTCGCTGGAGGAAGTTACAGTTACACCTGAATATGACATTCTGTTGCTGTACATGTAGGAAGTTCCTTGGGGCCAATCAAAATCGACCTCTTTGGCTCCGGAGTTTTCGACGCTCCAGGTTACGGATAGAAGGTTTCCGGATTCATTCCGCTCGGCAGCGTGGGCTTCTGCGGAAAGCCCGGAACTAATTGATTCATTTGATTCTGCTGTTCCGAGCGATTCCAGGTTTTCGGTCTGCGGGGCTGGGGCAGCCAGAACGCCCGAAGCTGTAGTGAAAGGAAGAGCCAGTGTTAGTGTGATGATTCCGGCTGTCTTAATATTTCTGTTCATTTATTCCCCTATTTCTCGAACGTGACACTGACCCGACGGTTTCGTTCTCGCCCCTCTTCGGTGGTGTTATCGGCGATGGGGTCAGCAGAGCCATGTCCTGCCACTTCGAACGTGACACCTTCGCGGTTGATTAGGTCGTTCAGGACTGACTCAACACTTTCTGCACGTTCCTTGGAGAGCGGGATGTTGATGGAGTCACCCCCAGTATTGTCCGCATAACCGTCGATGGACACCACGGAGGAACTCGCGTCATCGATCTCCTGGGCGACCTGAGCCAGGATTTCCTGGGCTTCTCCACTTAGGTCGGAACTGTTAGTTTCAAAAAGAACATCTGAGGATAGAATGATGCTGACTTCATCACCAATTTCGGTTCGCCCGGTCTGATCTTCCTCAAGGCTATCGGATATCAGAGTGAGGTCTAGGATTTTCGGGTCGCCAAGGTTAGTGCTCTCTACTGACTCTGTCGCGTCGCTGATGGGTATATCAAAAAAAGGAGAAGTGAGAGGGGTGGTAACAGTCATGATTTCTGTGTTTTCTGGTGCATTTGGAAATATCACCCAGAGGGTCTCTGTGGTGTCGCTTTCGATAGAACCTTCTAGGGTTCCGCAGAAGCAACTCCCATCGCTTAGTTCTTGACTGAGATAGCGCTTCTGATTCAGATTATCGATGAGGGTAATGGCGCTTCCAGTGTTGCGCTCAAGGCCATTGGCGAGGCCGACTCCGATATCAAAACTCTCGGAGGAATTGTTGGTTATGCTAATTTGGAGGCGTAGAAGGTCATTCTTGAGCCTCTCTAGCTTGTTGACATCGATCTGTAGATCGGATCCGATTTCTGTTGCCGTAGATACTGAACTGGCGAGAACATCGATATTTTCCTTATCTGGGTTGGCGACTGCCTCGCTCGGAGGCCTTGTTGATAGGTCTCTTTCGTCTCCTTCGGGTGTTTCTCCAGAATTAACAACGCACCCAGATGTGGTGAGGAGGAGCATGGCTGAAGCTGAGATCACCCATAGCTGATTTCTTTCCTTCCTTTGAGGAGATGTTATTTTGGGGGCCAAAATTTCCCGCTCTCCCGGTGGTTCCTGATTTATCGAGTTTTTGGTTTTATGCTTATTATTTCAATCGTGGGTGCGTTTTGCTAGGCTTCGAGGATTCTGGGCTGCATTCTCTATTCTTCTCTGAAAATTCCATCGATGGTAGATGTTATTCCATTTACGATTCGATTTTCTATTCCGGAAGTCATGATGACTCCAGCAATCAGGGCAATGAATACAATAAGAGCCCCATATTCGACGAAGCCAGCGCCCTTGTCCCTGTCGTGTCCAGGCCGCGGGAGGGTCAGGGCGCTGAGGGTCACCCATATCTTGTGCAAGCTGTTCATGGAGTTAGCTCCTGGGGGAGGTGGTTTTCTTCGCCACGGCAGCGCGGTTGTTGACCGGTGGACCTGGGGCCCGGCTTCATCGGTGACCTGGGGCTGAACCTTGGGACCACAAACCCCACTATCGGATCAGCGTGGTCAGTTGCCCCTTGCCTTGGCCGGATGTGGCCATGCAACTTGTGTGTCCCTGTAGGTCTTGGTGCTCCTCCTGAAGAGCGGAGACTTCCCAGGCAGGAGCTGGTTTCCAAGGGGTGAGTGTGCACGATTCGGCCGCCAGGGGTAGCGATCTGTGTTCAACGGGTCACCATGATTGCATGTGTCCTCGACCACCGTCATGGATGGGCGTGAAAGTCCGGGCAACCGAGAGCCTGGCCCGCTCATGGTGTTGAATTGTTCGGGTCTCATGATTCTCTCCCCTTGCGCCAAGCCCTACACCGGCCCTCGGTCAGCAGGGGCACCACTCGCTCGGTGTGGCCTGAGCAGCTTCGGAGGTCTCGGAGGTCCTGCGGACCCGGGCAGGTGGTGCGCAGAGCCCAGAGGCTGGGGGCTCTCATGTTCCCCGCTTCTCCTGTGGGACACCACAGAGGTCAGCCGCACACGAGCCTTCCCGTAGCCCGCCCCCCTTCCTGAACGTCCCCGCCCCGCGCGCACCTCCCTGCCTCCCCAGCTGTTCCTCTGCCGCTCCCGACCGCTCTCATAGCTTCATCCGCTCCCCCCAGTCCCCGCCTGCCCCACTCGCCTCACCCCACCCGGCCCCGCCCCACCGGCCGACCTGACAGAAAGGCCCCGAACTTGAACGTCATGTTGCTGATCCCCCTCCTGGGGGCGCTGCTCGGCCTGGCCGTTGGCTTCTTCCCGTTCTTCAGGGTGTTCACCGCGAACCGGTCGATCAGGGCAGAGGTCGTCGCGGTCCCCGAACCGAAAATCCCGCTGACCCCGGAGGACCTCACTCCTGCGGAGCTCGCTTACCTGGTGGCCGGCGCCACTCGGGTCGGGGAGGTCGCGTTCATGGACCTGTTCCTCTCGGGGCGCATCCGCCGCCAGGTCCGTAGTGGTTTCTTCACGCTCGTGGGCCCCTCGAACGCCTACGTCACCGAGAAGGACCCCGTCCGTCGGGACCTGGTCAAGGCGTTCAGGGACCGGACCGGCCTGACTTCGCGCGGGCTCATCCAGACCGCCACGTCCAGTCGGGGCATCGACCGGGTTCGGGAGAAGCTCGCTGATCGGCGCCTGATCGCCCGTTCAGAAGGGCTCGCCAAGGCACTCGCGGACTTCCACAACGGAGGGTCGATCTCCCGGGTCCTCTCCTACGCGGGTGTGGTTCTGTTCGCTGCTGGGGTGGTGCTGACTAACGCCTACGAGCAGGATGAGTGGACGGTCGCGCTGGCCGTGCTGGGCGGTGTGCTCGCGGTGCTGGGCGGTTTTGCTCGGGGTCTGTACCTGGGTCACGGCGGCCGGAACGCCTCGACCGCGACCGTTGCCGGGAAGCGGATCCTCGGGCTGGCGACGGACACCTACGAGGCCGCCGCTGCCGAGGGGCGGACGATGGGCCGCGAGGAGGCGCTGCGCTACACCGCTGTGCTCGGGATCAGCCGGATGGGCCGTGAGGCCTCACCGAGAGACCGGGGGCGGGACGGTTCCGGCGATGACGCCGTTCGCATCGTGACGCACACCGGCTCGGCTCAGGTGCTCGAAGAGAGCCCGCGAAGGGTCGGGGAACAGACCCCGGAGCCGCGCGAGGGCTTCGAACTCGACTGGGTCAGCCTTTGCGAGATCGCTGACCTGTGCGCGGTGGACGGGTCCGGTTCGGCTTCCAGCGGCGGTTCCTCGGGTGGCGACAGCGGCGGAGGGAATTTCTGGGGAGGTGGGGACTCGGGTGGCTCCGGTGGAGACGGCGGGGGCGGCGGGGGCGGTGACTGAACCGGTGGGCAGCGAAGGGCTTCCACCGTTGGCCCAGTTCCCACGACCCACCCGGGATTCCAGAAAGAACGTCGAACAGTCCGATGGTGTCCGCTTTGTCTGCCCCAGTGGCCTTGAACTTCGATTTCGGGTCCTCCTGGGCCCCAGGGAGAAGTGCCGAAAGCCCTGCCGGGGGTCCGTATCGAGCTCCCTATGCGGATGGTGCATAGCGAGCTCCCGAACCAGTCGCACGAGGTTGGGGGCTTCGACAGGGCCCATCGGGAGTATCGCCAGGAGGGAAGAGCATGGGGCTCTCCTGAGCCCGAAGTGCGACTGGTACGGAGAGGGTGACCGGCACTTGGGGCCACCAACCCTTTTGTCGGCGGTGTGCATGACGAAGGACTGGCAAGCGGTTCGGGGTCAGGTGAGCGCCGATGACGCCACGAGGCGCCGCCCCCGCACTGGCCGTACTTCTGGTTGGCTGTTTCCTGACCGAAGAGGTTCCTGAACCCCCTGCTGAGCCCACCGCGGAAGCCGATCCGAGCCACTTCGAGGAGCTCTCCGGAGCCGAGATTCCCGACTCTGCCGAGTCCGTCGAGGTGTTCTCCGTCGGTGACGTCGATTCGCTTCCGACGTATGTCGCCACCTTCACCCTGCCCAGCGAAGAGGAGGCCAGAGCCTTCTGCCAGAGCGGAGACATCGGCAACTACCGTGTCGTGTCCGGGGGTGGATTACTCGAGGAACAGCGCGAGCGGCACTTTATCGGAGAAGCAGAACTGGTCGGTCCCTGGATATGTTCGTCAGCGAAGCAGGGTGAGAACGTCGACCGCAGTGTTGTGTTCAGTGCCCCCGAAGGGGAGCGGGTTTCGGTGTGGGCCGTAACAGAAGAGGTCGGCTGGTAGGGGTGGCTGCGGTCCCGCCCTTGCGTTCAGACCGCGACCCGCACGGGCTTCGTGTCCGTTAGTCAGCGCCGTCGTGTTCCTGCTTGCTGCGCCGACCGCGTGCTCTTCTGACACCACGGAATCTTCTGCCAGCACAGCCTTCTTCTGACGCCACGTCCACCTTCTCCGAAGTCTCCGGGGAGACTGGAGAAACCCCGTCAGGGGCCGTGGCCCGGCAGGGAGGGGACTCCCGGCCGGGCCACGGTGTTCTCGGAGGGTTCGGTGCTCCTGGTGGTGCTCAGCGTTTCCAGGGCTCGGGCAGCGGGGAGCCGGAGACCAGGGCGGCTTTCAGCAGGGACCAGCGGTCTCGGGCCCTGCACAGGGCGCGCCAGCAGGAGACGTTCTCGCCGGTTGCCCGGAGGGCTTCGGACAGGGCGTCGTAGTGGTCGGTCACCTCACGGGCTTCCGTCGTGCCGCCCCCCAACCGGGTGGCCCAGCGCAGAGGGAGTTCGTCGCCGGAACGCAGGAGGCCGTCGAGGTGTCCGAAGACCGCGTCGGCCGAGATCAGCCGGGTGACGGCGTCGTCAGGCAGGCCGGGGTCGTTGAGCAACCGGGTGAGCCGGTCCGCCAGGGCATCGGAGCGGCTGTCGGTGTGCTGGTTCATGCGACCAGCCCCCGAAGGGTGGACCGGTGGCGTTCCCAGGCCCGGTAGGGGCCGCGCACGATCTCGGCCTGGGGGTGGGCCGTGGCACAGCTGTCCTCGACGGGTCGCCTGGGCGCGGGAACCGAGGGGGCGGGTGCCGGGGGAGTGGGCTCGACGGGCTCGGGCTGGGCGAGCGCGGGTTCGGCGGGCCTGACGGGTAGGGCGTACCGGCGCACTCGGCGGGAACGGTTGCGTCGGGCTTCGGCTCCCAGTTCCCACAGGTAGCCGCACGGGCTGGTGTGCGTGCCCTGTGTGGGCCTGAGAAGCCTTGCGAGCACGGCGAACAGGGACAGTAGGGTATGCATGTCTGCCTGCCTTTTCCAGGTGGACCGGGCCCGGGGTGTTGGTAGCACCGCCGGGCCGCTTCATGTTCAGGTCAAGGCCACATCATACGTCTATCTTGTCTAGCTCGTCTAGGACGTCTGCCATATGCAATGCGTATGGCTCATGCTTAACGTCTCAGATATGCATGTCGACCGTTTCGATCCCACGCCCCTGTACATCCAGGTGGCCGACCAGCTTCGCGGACAGATCAAGGCCGGTGAGCTCAAGCCGCGTGACCCGTTGCCCTCCGAATCGGCGATGGTGGCTGAGTACGGGATCGCGAGGGAGACCGCCCGCCGAGCCATCGCTCTGCTGCGCGAGGAGGGCTGGGTGGTGACCCTTCCCCAACGCGGAACGTTCGTCGCGCCGGATGAGAGCGACTAGAGCTTCCGGTGCCAATGGCACGAAGGCCAGCGGGCTGGTAGATGGAGCCGTTCAGACGGTGCGGGGGATGGGGGTCTTCGTCCTGCCACTGGAGTGACCCGGGCGGACCATCCCGTTCACGGAGCGCGGAGCCGGGAGGCAGCCCTTCCCCGCCCGCCCCGCCCGTATGACCGAAGGCCGACCGCAGGCCCTACTTCCAGAACACCTCGCTGAGGTCCTCGTGGCCGGGCAGTGAGCCCGTCGTCGGGGTTTGCACGTTTCCCGAGAACACGACGACCGACGGTGAACTGGCGATCGGCAGGCCCGGCAGCACCTCCATGATCTGCTCGTTCAGGTCCTCGTGGGCGGCGGTACGCGCGCCCGCCTCCGGGAGGGCCGCAGCCTCGGCCATGGCCCCGAAGAGGTCCTCGTCCTCGAACCCGAACATGGGGGTGTACCCGGAGAAGTAGGGGCCGATGAAGTTGTGGGTGTCGTTGTAGTCACCGGTCCACCCGTGCAGGTACAGCTCACACTCTCCGGCCTGGACACTCTCGACGTAGTCGTTCCACCGCTGGGCGACCGGCTCCACCGTCACGCCGACGGCCTCCAGGTCCCGGGTGATGAGGCCCTGGATCTCCTTCGGGGCGGACATGTAGGGGCGGGTGATGTCGTCCGGATAGCAGAACTCGAGTGTCAGGTCCCCGTGGCCCGCGTCCGCGAGCATCTCCTGGGCCGCTTCCGGTGAGTGTTCGATGGCCCGCACATCCGGGGACCAACCGTTGACGGCCCGGGGCACGAACTGGGTGGCGACCTCACTGCCGTAGGGCATGACCGCGTTGACGATGCGCTGGCGGTCGACGGCCCGCGCCAGGGCCTCACGGACCTCCGGAACCTTGAGGGCCTCGTGCGCCTCCTGCTGGTAACCCAGGTAGAGGAGGTCGTACGGGTCTCGGGAGGGCACCTGGAAACCGGCCTGCACCAGCGGTGCCCTGTCCTTCGGGTTCGTGAGCTCGTAGCCGTGGATCTCTCCGGACTCCAGCGACTGACGGCGATCGGCCTCGTTGCCGATGCTGCGCATGACCACGGTGTCGATCCCCGGGGAGCTGTCCCTGTGGTCGTCGAACCGCTCCAGGGTGACCACCTTCTGTATGTGGTTCCATTCGGTGATCCGGAACGGTCCGCTCCCGGCCATGATCTCCGGGTTCGAGGAGTAGTCGGCGAGCGGGCCCATGAGCGACTCGTCGGCGACCTCCGCCACGCTGGAGGGGCTCATGATGCCGAAGGAGGCGAGTGTGAAGCCGCCGGGGAGGGCCGGTCGGTACTCGTCGACGGTGATGACCGCGGTCAGGTCGTCGGCGGCCTCGCAGAGGACGTAGTTGGATTCCGGCAGGTCGGCGTTGATGTTCTCGGCGAACCCGCCGAACACCGACTGCCAGTGGTAGGTGTACCTGGACTGCTGGTAGATGCCGGTGAGGTTGTACCAGCGGTCGAAGTTGGCGCAGACGGCTGCGGCGTCCAGTTCGTCGCCGTCGTGGAACCGCACGCCCTCACGCAGATGGAAGGTCCACTCGGTGCCGTCGTCGGAGTGCTCCCAGTCCTCGGCCAGCCCACCGACGATCTGGCCGTCGGCGGGGTCGTGGCGTAGCAGGGTCTCGAACACCTGGCGGCTGT
Source organism: Nocardiopsis moroccensis (assembly GCF_055763695.1). Taxonomy (NCBI): domain Bacteria; kingdom Bacillati; phylum Actinomycetota; class Actinomycetes; order Streptosporangiales; family Nocardiopsidaceae; genus Nocardiopsis; species Nocardiopsis moroccensis. The sequence goes on from NZ_CP199747.1 coordinate 193,213, forward strand.
AGCGGAAGGTGGCGCTGTCCGTGGCCAGCGCCGGGTCGAGGCTTTTGATCCGGTCGGAGGTCGCGAAGACGAACGGCTCGGACTGGTCCTCGGCGGCTCCCTCCAGGACCTCGGATCCCTCTCCCTCCCCGCCGTCGGCCGCCTGCCCCTCTTCGCCGTCGCGCAGCAGCAGCCAGCCGGTGACACCCCCGATGAGGAGCAGGGTGGCCGCGGCGGCCATGAGCCCCAGCAGCAGGCGTGAGGTGCCTGACTTGGCAGGGTTCGGCAGGGGAGTCGAGGGGGTGTGGGAGTCCGGGGAGGAAGGATCCGGCAGGGGAGCAGGAGGAACGTGGGAGTTCGGGGGAGGAGAACCCGGGGTCGGGCTGTGCGGGTGGGGGGAGTCCTGCGGAGGCGGCGGTGCCTGTGGGCCCGACCGGGGCGGGGAGTGCGGCCCGGACGGGACAGCGGTGTGTGACTGGTCGGGTGCGGCACCGGGTGACGGGGTGTGGGAGCCCGGAGAGGTTGACGAGGCCGGGGACACGGACGCCCCCGTCCAGTCCCTGGCGATGAGCGTATTGACCATGGTGGCCATCTCGTCCGGCGAAGCCGGTGCGGGCCCCGTGCCGGCCTCCCCCGCCAGACTCCGGACCAGTTCCGCCGCACTGGGCCGGTCCCCGGGTTCCTTGGCCAGTGACCGGGCGACGAGCTCCCTAAGGTCCTCCGGAACCCCGCTCAGGTCCGGCTCCTCGCTCAGCAGCCGGAACATCAGCTCCTCGGCCGAACCCCTGCCGAACGGCGGCCGCCCGGTCACCGCGTAGACCACCAGCGCGCCCCACGAGAACACGTCGGCCCCGGGTCCGACGCCGCCCCGGAAGCGCTCCGGGCTCATCCAGCCGGGGGAGCCCATCAGCCCGCCCGTCCTCGTCAGCTGGGTGCCGTCCAGGGCGTGTGCGATCCCGAAGTCGAGCACCTTCGGCCCGTCGGGGGCCAGGATCACGTTGGACGGCTTCAGGTCCCGGTGCACGATCCCGGCCGAGTGGATGGCCGCGATGGCCTCTGCCATACCCGCGGCCAGGACCCGCGCCTTGGTCTCGGGCAGGGCCCCCTCCGAGCGCACCCGCTCGTTCAGGGTCGGTCCGGGGAGGAACGCCGTCGCGAACCAGGGCTGTTCGGCGGAGGTGTCGTAGGCCAGGACCGAGGCGATGCAGCGCGCCCGGATCCGGCTCATCAACTGGACCTCGCGGGTGAACCGCTGGCGGAAGTCCTGGTCGGCGGCGAACTCGGGGCGGATCACCTTCACGGCGACCCAGTGGTCGTCGGGGGACAGGGCGGCGTAGACGACGCCCATTCCGCCCGCGCCCAACCGGCCCCGGAGGTCGAACGGGGGGACGGTCCGCGGGTCGGCGGGTTCCAACGGGGTCATCGGGGGTGTGTCGGGGGAGGGGAGGGGCACGGCCTGCCTTCTTGACCGGGAACGGGGGGCGCGCTGGGTTCAGGGGCGCTGGGTGTGATGCCGGAATCAGTCAACCAGTTCCCGTGCGCCCCGGACATCCCGGATTCCCGTGCCGACTTGCCTCTGCGGGGTGGCCCGGACGAAAGCGCGGGGCGGGGCCCTTCGCGACCCCGCCCCGCACCCCGGTGACCGGGGGAAACGGTTCCGGGCCCTGCCTGGCCCGGTCCCGCACCCTTGACCAAGTACCCCCGGTCAGGGCTTTGCGCGGCCCGCTGTCGGCCGCGACCCGTCCTCAGCCACCCGCGGGCGCCTGGAGGTCGAACATCTCGGCCAGCGCCTCGTAGGAGGCGAAGCGGGCCTTCTTGTCGTAGATCATCGACGAGATCATCAGCTCGTCCACCCCCGTGTCGGCGACGAACTGGTCGATCTTCGGCTTCACGGTCTCCGGGGAACCCACGAAGGAGTAGCGCAGCATCATGTCCAGCTGCTCCTTCTCCCCGGGGCGCCACACCGTGTCCAGGGAGCTGCGCTCCACCGGCGGCTGCAGCAGGCCGCGCGCGTTGCGCAGGGTGCCCAGGAAGGCCTGCTGCATGGAGGTGAACAGGTTCTGCGCCTCGGCGTCGGTCTCGGCGACGAACACGTTGATCCCCGCCATCGTGTACGGCTGGGCGGCCTGCTCCGAGGGGGTGAAGCCCTCCCGGTAGGCGGCCAGGGCGTCGTAGAGGGCGTTCGGCGCGAAGTGCGAGGCGAACGCGTACGGCAGTCCCAGGTGCGCGGCGAGTTGGGCGCCGAACAGGCTGGAGCCGAGGATCCACAGCGGCACCCGCAGGCCCTCGCCGGGGACCGCGCGCACCGGCTGGCCGGGAGCGGCGGGCTCGAAGAACGCCTGGAGCTCCTGGACGTCCTGCGGGAAGGTCGAGGAGGAGCTGTTGTCGCGGCGCAGGGCGCGCATGGTGCGCGGGTCGGTGCCGGGGGCACGGCCCAGGCCGAGGTCGATCCGCCCCGGGTAGAGGGACTCCAGGGTGCCGAACTGCTCAGCGATGACCAGGGGCGAGTGGTTCGGGAGCATGACCCCGCCCGAACCCACCCGGATGGTGGACGTGCCCTCGGCGATGAAGCCGAGCGAGACCGAGGTGGCGGCGCTGGCGATGGCCCGCATGTTGTGGTGCTCGGACAGCCAGAAGCGGTTGTAACCCCAGCGCTCCAGGTTCTGGGCCAGCTCGCGGGCGTCGCGGATGGCCTCGCCGGGGGTGGAGCCCTCGACGATGCTGGCGTGGTCCAGGACGGACAGCGCGGGCCCGGCCGCGGGCGCGGCTCCGGTCGCCACCTCAGGCTTTCCAGCTGCTTCCGACATCTCAGTTACCCCCACTGACCTCGAATGTTCGACGATCGACGATCATCGAACATTGACGGTACACTCGGTGCCGGACGCATACCAAATCCCGTCCGCGCACCGGAGGCGGGTTATGGGAGCCCGGTGGAGGGGCCGACGGGCCTCCGGGCGGGTGACCGCAGTGGCCGAACGGCAGCGGAAGTGGAGGTGGGGGCTTGGTTTCCGGGGGAACACCCAAGGGGGTGTCCAGGGGGCAGGGGCACCCGGCTCTGGGCGACGTGGATCTGGTCACGGTCCTGTCCGCGCTCGCCGAACCCACCCGGCTGCGGATCGTGTGCATGCTCGCGGACTTCGAGGGCGAGCGGGCGTGGAAGGACATCGAACTGCCGATCGCGCAGTCGACCCTGAGCCACCACCTGAAGATCCTGCGCAACGCCGGTCTCGTGCAGAACCGGACCGAGGGCACGCGCTGCTACGTCTCGTTGCGCGACCACGAGGTCGAGGGACGGTTCCCCGGGCTGCTGGAGACGGTGCTGAACTGCCGGGAGCCGCAGGCGCCCTAGGGTCAGGGCGCGTGGCCACCGAACGCGGCCTGGGCGGCTCCAGTGGCCAGGACGCGTCATGTCTTCACTCACGCAGGCGCAACGAAGCCCGGACCCGTTGAGTTCCCGGTCCGGGGTCGGCTTTCTCCGCTCGGGCGGCCTGGTTCTGCGGTTCGGCAGAGGATGCCCCCCAGCCCTGGTTCCCCCTTGTTGCAGGACCGAGGGACATCCACCCCCCTTTTTTGAGACCGGGGTCTCCGTACCCTCCGTTCCCCTTGATGTCCCTCCGGTGGCCTTGCGGCCGGGAGGTGACCGGAGGATTCGGAGACCCCTTGGTGGCGAGTGGCACATCCACGTGCTTGGCGAACGTGAATTCCCCCGAATCCAATGCCCTCGCTCACGGGCGGGTTGATCCTTTCGGAAGTCCCCCTAAGTATTCACTTCCGCAAGGATCCTCCCTTTTCGGTCCGCCTTCTCCTCGTGTGACGAACGTGGGAAAGCGGGACCCTGTAGACGCACTATATCGCCTCGCGGAACCATTCTGCACCTGCTCCTCGGGCATGGCTGATGGCGAACGCGAACCATCCGACGAACCCCGAAAACGGACGAATGCACGGAACGACGTATGCGTCTTGTCGGTGTCGCGACTGCTGCGGGCGCAAAGCCCGCTTCGGTCTGCCGGCCGACGCTCTGAGTATGCCTGAGAACGCCGGTGGTCCGCAGGCGTTCAGTGGCAATTTACCAACTTGATTGTTCGGCGGGCCGGGGGAGCCGACCGTGCTGGGACCCGATGGTCCCGGATTGGTCGAAGCGGGTGGGGTGGATCGCCTTTTGTTGGCGGTTTGGGCTCTTAAGTGATCGCTTGGTGCCAGCCGGGCTGTCCCGTGCCTGCCCCGAGGCCACCGCGGGGCGAGTCGATCGCCGTTTCCGGGGGACGGGCCGGTTCGTGCGCGGGCGCTCGGGTCGTGGTGTGTCCGCCGGCCGCAGCGGCCGGGACGGTTCGCCTCGCGGCGGTGCCGGGACACGCTATTCGGAAGGTCGGAGCGGGATGCCGGAAAAACAGAAAATGCTTTCCTGAGTGGTTTTCCCGGGGGGGGCGAGAATTGTTCTCCGGGGCAGGAGAACGGCTGTTCAGGGTTCGGGGGTGCGCCCGACTCCCGTACTCGGCCGTCCCGACCCGCTCCGTGCCCCTGCCCCGTCGGCCCCGACCGGCCGGTGCCGTCCCGCCTCCGCGCGGGTCAAGGGATATGCGGGTCCCGCATGGGGGTCACTGTCCGACGGGCCCGCTGTCCGAGAGATCCGGGAGACAGGGGCGGAAGGGTCCCGGCGGTGCGGAAGGTGTGCTCCGGAGCGGGAGCAGGTGGCCGCGGCCCCGAGCGGCTCCGGGCGGACGTCGGCGGACCTGAGTGAAACGGCCGGTCAGGGGAAGGGATGAGGGGCAAAAACCCCGAAAATCGGGTGTTTCGTGGCACCATGTGTGCCTTCCCTGCATCACACCACCCGAACGACGCTCTGCGCTTCCCCCCGGCTTGGAGAGATCACCTGTGAAGATCGGCGATGAACTCGGCGGATACGAACTCCTGGAAGTACTCGGCAGGGGCGGGTTCGGCACGGTCTACCTCGGACGCGACAGCAGCGGTGCACTCGGCGCGGTCAAGGTGCTGCACCACCACTACGCCGACGACCCGACGTTCCGGGCCCGGTTCAGGGCCGAGGTCGAGAACAGCAAGAGGGTCGCGGAGTTCTGCATCGCCCGGGTGCTGGACGCCGACCCCGACGGGGATCCGCCGTGGGTGGTCACCGAGTACGTGGAGGGGCAGACCCTCCGGCAGGCCGTGCACGCCGACGGGGAGGACGGCGGCCCCCGCTCCGAGGGCGACCTCTACCGGATCGCCGTCGCCACCGCCACCGCGCTCACCGCCATCCACGCCTCCGGGGTGATCCACCGCGACTTCACCCCCTCCAACATCATGGTCGCCCCCGACGGCATCCGGGTGATCGACTTCGGGATCGCCCGCGCCCTGGAGAACAGCCCCGTCTCGGCGAGCGCCCTCCTGGGGACCCCGCGCTACATGGCACCCGAACAGTTCCTCGGCACCCGGGTCACCCCCGCGATCGACGTGTTCGCCTGGGGGTCGGTCATCGCCTTCGCCGGAACCGGCAAGGACGCCTTCGCCGGGGAGAACCTGGCGGTGACCCTGCGCAAGGTCCTGTTCGAGAAACCCGACCTCAAGGGCCTGCCCGAGAACCTCGCGGCGATCGTGCGCTGGTGCCTGTACAAGGACCCCCAATTGCGCCCCACCTCGGACCGGCTCCTCGCCACCCTCCTGGGCGTGGAGGAACCGGACAGCGGGAACTCCCCCGACATGCTGGCCGGTATCGGCGGGCGCCCCGGGCTCGACATCATGGCCATGGGCACACGCATCGGCCAGGGAAGCGGCACGATAGACATCTCCGCGATCCCGACCATCACCCACGCCCCGCCCGACCGGGACGAGCTCTTCGAATTCGGTGGGGAGTCCTACTCCAGCGTCGCCGCGCTCGCCCGGGGCATCCAGCGCGACTGGGAGAAGGCACTCGACCTCCTACGGAGCGCGCCGTTGCGGCAGGACCTGCTGCGCTGGTTACCGGAGGAGCGTGAGCAGGCCCGCCGGATCGTCGCCCAGCTCCCGGAGGACTGGGGCGGCGCCGACGTGCAGGCCGTCAACCTCATCGCCGAACTCGACCCGGCCCTGCCCCCGCTCTTCCACGGGCTCGACATGTCCTGGGGCGCCCTGTTCGGCACCCGGGACGGCAGGGCCTGGCCCTACCGGGACAGGGCGCACCAGCGCCTCGTCCACCTCGTGGAACACGGCAACCTTCTCGAGCCGTTCAGCCGCCACCACTGCGTCCAGACCGACCACGATTGCGGCACGGACCGCGGCTGCGGGCGGTTCGCCCGGGTCGCCCGCCAGGCCCCGGTCATGTTCGACACCCTGCGCAAGTGCGAGGCGTGGCTGGAGCAGCTCGGCAAGGGGTTCGGACTCGCCCCCGCCGAGATCCCGCCGCCGGGCCGCGGCGACCTGGTCCACATACTGGCCACCGACCGCCGGGCGGGCCAGGGGCCGCCCGAGCTGGCGGCTTGGGCGGTCAGGAGCATCCCGGAGGGTTCCGAACGCGACCAGGTGTACCGGGCCGTGCTCAACGCCGACGATCCCTGGCCCGCCGCGGTCGCCTTCCATGCCCACCGGGACGACTTCCGTGCGCTGGCCGAGCGGGTCGAGCAGGTGAACGAGTACCGCAGGGCGCAGCCGGAGGCGGAGCGGATCGCCGGGGAGAGGAAGCGCGTCACGGCCGAACTGGAACGGTTGGGGCGGCGCGACCCCGGGAGGCTGGTGCGGTTCTTCTACGGCCTGGGCACGGTGCTGGTGGTACTCGGTGTGCTGGCGGGCGTCGTGTACTGGGACAGCCTGGCACCCCTGGTGGTGGTTCTGGGGGTGGCCGGGGTGCTGTTCGGGGTGATCGGGGCGTTGATGGCCCGCGACCACGAACAGTCGGTGCGGCGGGTGCGCCGGGAGCTGGCCGATCTGCCGGAGGACGCGGAGCATCCGGTCGCGGGCCGCCCGGACGGGACGGACGGTACGGAGGCCGGATCCGCGGGCGGCGTGGAACCGGGCCCGTCGGCGGGGGCGGGGGAGCGCTCCGGCGAGGGGACCCTCGGGGAGGACCCGGAGGCCACGCTGGAGTGGTCCCCGAGCGGGGGCACCGCGCAGAACACGGCCGAGCGCGGCGACGAGCGGCTGGACGACTACCTGTAGGGGGCGGGGCCGACCGTGTTCAGATAGGCGTCCAGCCGGGTGGCCGCGGTGAGCATGGCGCGTCCCCGCGCGGTCAGCTTCCGCTGCCAGCCGTCCAGGGCTCCCGCCAGTTCGTCGGTGCCTCCGGCGGTGCGGATCTGGTGGACCACCGTGGCGATGTGCTCCAGCGGGTAGCCCCCGCGTCTGAGGAGGTGGGCGAGATCGGCGTCGCGGACGTCGTTCGCGCCGAAACCGCGGTACCCGGTCCCGGGGTCCCGCACGGGGGTGAGGATGCCGGCCTCCTCCCAGTTGCGCAGGGTCGCCGCGGTGACGCCGAGGCGGTGCGCGAGTTCGCCGATGGTGCGCAGGCCGGGGGCCCCGGGACGGCCCGGGGTGGCGCCCCCTTCCGCTCCGGGGTCGGGCTCCTGCTCCCGGGCGGTCGCGGTCAGGTGGCCCACGGCCTCGCGTACGGCGTCGAGGGTCCGTCTGTCGCGGAGCAGCTGGGCGTGGCCGTGGTCGATGACCGTGAAGGCGTGGTCGAGGTCCCCCTCGTGGATCGCGTGCATGATCCGGCCGCCGTACGCGTACCCGAACGCCGCGACCAGGGCCAGGTAGGCGCGGAGCGCCGCCGCGTGCACCTCGGTGTAGACCCGGTATCCGCTGCTGGTGCGTTCGGCGGGCGGGATGAACCCGTCCCGCTCGTAGTTGCGGACCGCCTGGGCCGAGAGGCCGTGCTCGCGGGCGAGGTCGGAGGGTCGCAAGGATCTCCCCTGTTCGAGGCTTCGGGGCGCGGGCTGCTGTTCGCACGTGTGGAGGTCTCAACAGTACTTCCGGGCAGGCGCTCGGGGCTTAGGTTCTAGTGGTTGTCGCAACACTCCTGCTAGGGAGTGCGATGGATTTCAAGATCCGGAACCGATCCGTCAACCGGGGTCGCCGTAAGCTGACCGATGAGCGACGCGTCTACCTTGAGCTCGTGCAGCAAGGCGTGAGTAGTCAGGAAGCGTGCCGGATCGTCGGGATCAACTATCGGACCGGGAAGCGATGGCGTAACGGCCGCGCCCCGTCCGCAAGGACCGGCGGGGCTCCACCGATCACCACGGTGGAGCCCTCCGGCCCCTCGCGCTACCTGCATGAAGCCGACCGGATCCACATCGCCGACCGGCTGAGGGAAAAGGCCACCATCCGGCAGATCGCCGCGGAGCTGGACCGCGCCCCCTCCACGATCAGCCGGGAAATCCGCCGCAATCGGCACCCGGTCAACGGCCAGTACCGCCCGCACGCGGCCCAGGCCCGGGCCGAGGCCCGCCGTCCCCGCCCCAAGAGGGGGAAGATCGGCCACACCCCCCTTCTTCGGGACTTCATCCAGGACCGCCTCGACAAGAAGTGGAGCCCTGAACAGATCTGTCAGGCTCTGCGGATAGCCTTTCCCGGCCAACCGGAGCTGCACGTGGTCCACGAGACGATCTACCAGGCCCTCTACGTCCAAGGCCGAGGCGAACTCCGCCGAGAGTTGGCCAAGGCGCTGCGATCGGGCCGGGCACGCCGCAAACCGCGCCGCCAAGCCCAGCAGCGCACCCCGCGGTTCTCCACCCCGATGGTGATGATCAGCGAGCGCCCCGCGGAGGTCGAGGACCGGGCCGTGCCCGGTCACTGGGAGGGCGACCTGATCATCGGCAAGGACGGGGCATCGGCCATCGGCACCCTGGTTGAACGCGCCACGCGCTACGTGATGCTCGTGCACCTGCCCCACGGCCGCAGCGCGGAGCACGTCCGTGACGCCCTGGCGGACACCGTCCAACGCCTGCCCACTCATCTGGTGCGGTCGCTGACCTGGGACCAGGGCAGCGAGATGGCCTCCCACGGCTCCTTCACGGTCGCCACGGACGTCCCGGTCTACTTCTGCGACCCGGCCAGTCCTTGGCAGCGCGGCTCGAACGAAAACACCAACGGTCTGCTGCGGCAGTACTTCCCCAAGGGCACCGACCTGACCCTCCACAACCGGGAGCGCCTTGAGGCGGTCGCGGCCGAGCTCAACGGCCGCCCACGCAAAACGCTCGGCTGGGAAACCCCAGCCGAGCGCTTGCATAAACTACTCGCGGCCTGAACCGACTGACCACGTGTTGCAACGATCCCTAGAAACCGCCGGGGGCGTCCGGGGCCGCTTCACACGGGGGAGGGGCCGGGCGGGGTGCGGGTCAGCAGGAGGAAACTCCCGCCCTGGCCGAGGACCAGACCGAGGTTGGCCAGCGCGTAGGCCCACCAGAGCCAGGTCAGGCCGCCCGCCGCGGCCACGGGGAAGGCGGCCAGGGCCAGCAGGCCGAAGCACACCGCGAAGGCGTACAGGGTCGGGGTGGTGCGCTTGAGCGCGAGCAGACCCATTCCGGGCATCGCCTGCGCACCGTCGGCGAGGACGACCACGAACACGGCCGGGAGCAGCGCGGTGACCAGCGCCACGACCTCCGGGTCGGGGGTCAGGGCCCCGATGGCCGGGCCGACGGCCGCCCCGATCAGGAGCATGATCAGTGCGATGACCGGCAGCGCCAGGGCCAGCCCGGCGAGCAGTGTCCGCCTGACCTCGGCGAACCCCTCGTCTGCGCGGGCCACCTCCCCTGCGGGGGAGGAGCGGCCGGGAGCCGGGGAGGTGTTCCGGGGCTCCGCCCGCGCGGCGCGGGCCATGAACGGGACCGCGGCCTGGCCGGTCGCGGTCGCGGGCAGGAAGACGAAGGTCGCCAGGGTCACCATGACCTGGTGGGCGGCGGCCTCGGTGGATCCGGTCCGGGCCACCGCCATCGCGAGTAGGCCCAGCACCCCGAACTTGATGAGCATCGTCGAACCCATGGGCAGGCCGACCCGGGCGATGTGCCAGATCCCCGCCCAGTCCGGGGAGCCCGGGCCGAGGTTCTGCCCGGCCAGGACGGTTCCGCGCCGTAGCAGGGTGTGGGCCACGGCCGTGACCGCGAGCGCGGTCAGCAGGACGGCGAGCCCCGCGCCGGTGGCGCCCAGCCCCAGTACCAGGACCAGTGCGGGCACCAGCACCACCGACAGGGCGGTGCCGACCAGGCCCACCGTCATCGCCTGTCCGGAGCGCCCCAGGCCGATGAGCAGGGTGGTCGCACAGGCCTGGAAGGCGTTGGCGAGCAGGGCGAGCGCCATCAGGTACGGGAGGAGGCCGAAGGCCGCCACCGTCTGGTCGGGGACCCCGATCAGACGGGCGACCAACGGGACCGAGGCCACGACGGCGCCGCCGAGGAGGCCGATGCACAGGGCCGGCCAGAGGGCGTTGCGGACGGTGGGGGCGAGCGCGGCCGGATCCTCGGCGTTGCCCGCCACGAAGGGCATGGAACCGCGCAGCGCGCCCTGGACCACCATGGAGGCGGGGTTGTACAGGGCGACGGTCATCGCGTAGGCGGCGAGTACGGCGGTCCCGGTATGGCCGAGAACGCCCGCTGTGACCATGGTCCCGAAGACCGTGGCGGCCATGGAGAGATAGAGCGGAAAGGCCTTTCCGGCGATGTTACCGACGAGTTGGGGGAAGGCTGGCCGGGGTTCCCCGGAGAGTGGGGCCACGGGTCCCGGCGCTGCGGCTGCGGCGGGGGCTTCGTGCGGGGGCCCCGACGGGGATCCCGGCTGCTGCCCGGGGGTGTGATCGGTGGCGCCCCGTGGGCGTTCGTCGGCCATGGCTTTCCTGTCGACGCGGTCTCGGAGGTTTCCCGAAAAAGTTATCAGCGCCTTTTTCGAAGGTTCCTTGATTTTTTGCTTCGGTGCTCGCTGTGTGTTCTGATCGAGGATTTACCCTTTCTCGGAAAGGTGTTTTCACGGGTGGGTGTGCTCCCCGGACCGTGGGGGATGACCGCAGGTGCGGACGGTCGTCGCGGAGCAGGCCGTAGGACGGCCGGCGGGCCGGCCCCGCCCGGATCCGGGGCGGAAGTGACCAGAAGCGGCCAGTGCGGTCAGCGATGACGGTGTGACCGGGGATGTTCTTGTGGTTTCGGAACGGGTACGCGCACGAACCCGGGCCGCGCTCCGGCCGGGGCGCGGCAGGGGCGGGAGACGGCCGCGGAACGGATCCGGCGGCAGGCGAGGGGCGGTGGCGCGGGCCGGGGCGGGTGGTTGGCGGCGGACTGCACCGATTTCCTTTCCTTCTCATAACGGACTCACCGAGGGTGCCCGTCGGGCGCGGCCCCGGAGTCCGCTCCGCAAGCCGCTCCGGGCCGGACGCGCAAAAGGCGCGGGGCCTTGGCGAACAGGCGCTTCCGGTGCCCCGGGCGGGGCACGAGGGCCTCGGGGCGAAGGGGCGCGAGCCGGTGTGAATCGGTCCCGCGCGTACACGGAAAAGGGGGATCCCGGCATCGGGTGCCCCGCAAATTAGGTAGATTCACAGAACCACGGGATCGAATGTGCTATCCCGGCACAGCCCACCACAACCGTCCCTGATGTGTGGAAAGCTGCCCCCAATGGACTTTTCCCTTCCCGCTCTGCCGCCGAACGTCACCCCTCTGACCGACGGCGACCCGCTCCAGGTGGGCCGCTACCGGCTGATCGGGCGTCTGGGCGCCGATGCCATGGGCACCCTCTTCGCCGGGGTCTCACCTGACCACGAGCCGACGGCTCTCATGATCGCCGGTACCGAGTGGGCCTCCGAATCCGGTGTGAGCGGTGAGGCCGTGTCCGCGCGCCTGTTCGGCGGTGTGTGCGCGGTGGGCGTGCGGGACAGCGGCACCCACGAGGGGCGCCCGTGGTCCGCGATCGCGTACGCGCCCGGTCTCGGGCTGCAGCAGCACGTGCGGGTACACGGGCGCCTGAGCGGTGACGCACTGCTGGTGCTGGCAGCCGGGATCGCCGAGGCGCTCGCGGCCATCCACGCCGCGGGCACCGTGCACGGTGACATGCGGCCCGGCAACGTGGTGGCCTCCGCTGACGGCCCCAAGGTGCTGGACTTCGGGATCACGGCGCGGATCGACGGTGCCGCGCCCGTGCAGAGCGCCAAGAGCCTGGGCTGGCTGGCCCCCGAACGCTACGAGGGCACGGACGCGTCCCGGGCCTCCGACGTCCACGGCTGGGCCTGCCTGGTGGTGTTGGCGGCCACCGGAGAGCCGCCGTTCGGGACCTCCCCGGCCGGGCACACCCCGGGGCGGATCCCCGGGCAGATCCTGTGGGAGATGGCCCGCCGGGCACGTGAGGCCCGCGTTGACCTGAGAGCGCTCCCGCAGGAGCTGCGTCCGCTGCTCGAACGCGCGTTCTCCCCGGATCCGGCCCAGCGCCCCTCCGCGGAGGACGCGTACCTGGAATGCCTGCTGATGCTCGGTATCGACGAGCAGGCCACCGCCGAGACCTGGCCGGAGGAGCTCCGCGCGCTCATCGGACAGCACTGGCCGGTCCCCGACCTGAGCTGGCACGACCCGGCCCGGTGGACCGACGCCGCGCTCGCCCTGGAACAGGAGCGCGCGAGGGCCGGCTCCGGAGGCGCCGGGGACCGGGAGGCCCCCGACGCTCCAGGGGGACAGGGCACCGCCGCGGGTGCCGGTTCGGGGGCCGCCGCGAACGAGGAGTGGGGTCCGGAATCGGCCGCCGAGGCCTACGGCCACCCGCCCGCCCGGCTCTCCGTCGGTCAGAACGGGCCCGTCCCGGGGCTGAGCAGCTCCGGCAGGACAGGGACGGCCCAGGACCAGGGGGCAGCCGCCTACCTGTTCGGACCCGCGCAGACCGGAGAACAGGACCTGTCCGCGATGGGCGACGGGATCGACCCCGACGACGGGGAGGCGACCGGCCGCGGAAGCAGGCTCGGTGTGTGGCTCGGCGTGGGCGCACTCGGCATGGCCGCGGCCCTCGGCGGCGGCTACCTGCTGTTCGATTCCCTGAAGGAGTCACCCGCCGACACCGTCGTCGCCGAGGAGCCCACGGCGGACCCGGACGGGGCCGGCACAGGGGACGACGAGGATCCCGGGGACGCGGCCGCCCCCGGGGCTCCGGACTGCGACGACGCCGAACGTGTGGGAGGCCAGCAGGCGCACGCGCCCTGGCGCCCCTTCAACCCCGAAGCGGCCTCCCCGGACGTGTACGCCGCGCTCCTCACCCCGGGGCCCGAGGGCCAACCGAACACCAACCCCGAGGCCTGGCCGTTCGTCTCCCCGCTCGACCACGACACGGTCGACTTCGGCCTGGTCTCCACGGGCCTGGAGGCCTTCCCGGTGGTGAGCGTGTGCATGACCGGGGTACGGGACACCGGTTCGGGGGTCGAGTTCACGGCGGAACTCACCTACCACCCGAACGTGGGCTCCCACCCGGTGTACGCGGAGGACTTCCTGACACTCACGCCGCTCGACCCGCAGATCAGCGGCGGGTCGGAGCGGGAGGTGATCCGCGGCGGGAGCGGCAGTGAGTTCAGCGTCCCGTGGACGACGCTGGCGGTGCTGGATCCGGAGAACCCCTCCGCCGAGGTCACCGTGCAGATCCAGGGCGCCCCGGGCCGGGCCGGGGTGGCCTACCGGCCCGCGGCGTACTCGGGCGCGCTGGCCGGTGACGTGAGCGGGCACTGCTACGACGTGGACGGCACTCTGGAGTGGCGCGACCAGGACCGGCTGGGTTCGGAGTTCTTCGCCCTGCCGGGCGGTGCGCCGGGCGAGAGCGACATGACACAGTGCCCGGCCGGCGAAGGTGACGGCGCCGGGAACTGACGGAACGGTCGGCGCCGACCGTTCCGCGGCCCGACCACGGACGCCTTGACCCCCGACCGGGCAGCTGCCTATATTGCTCGTGCGTCGCGTGCGTCCGACCAAAGAGCAGTGGGCCGGTCGGATCGTATGGAGGCGCCTTGACATGTTCGGGGAGCCAATCGTGGGCACACACTTCGCGTACCGAATCTGAGCGGCTGAGCCGTTCGCGGCGCTGGTGAGGTGCGGCCGTCGAGACCGCGGGGCCCAGCGGCCCGTGGAGTCCGGCGTGCGCCCGGCCCCGGCCCGTGTACCGGCCGTTCGACCGCCTGTCGGCACAGGCAGACGATTCCGGCGGTCTCCCCGAACACACTCCCGGTGCACCCGGCCGCACGGTCTTGTGCCGCTCCGCCCCGGCGCACCGGACCACACGCTTTCGCTCTGCCGTGTTCCTGCCCTGCGCGCAGGCGAACCGTGCCACAGGTGTGCCCGGCGGGGACGACCGCCTCCACAGAATCCGGTGAGAGGACCGTCCCTTGACGGAGAACGACCAGAACAATCCGAACAACGAGAACCCCGACGACGAGACCGCCGCCGTGGCGGCCACGGGCGGGGGCCGGGCCGGCCGGGGCGCGCGGCCCGAGGAGGGGGAACGGGCGCCCGCACCGGCACCGTACCCGCGCTCCGAACCGGTGGTGAGCCCGTGGAACGAGCCGGTGGTCGAGGAGTTCCGCACCAACGGCGGCCGCGTGGGCGGCCTGTTCGAGGGCGGCGACCTGCTGCTGCTCACCACCACCGGGGCGCGTTCGGGCCGGGAGTACACCACCCCGCTCGGCTTCCTGCGGATCGACGGCCGCGTCTACGTGGTGGGTTCCGCGGGCGGCTCACCCAGGCACCCCGACTGGTACCGCAACCTGCTCGCCCACCCGATGGCGTTCGTGGAGATGCCGGGCGACGACAGCCACGAAGCCGTCGCCGTACCCGTGGAGGGGGAGGAGCGGGACCGGGTCTTCCAGGAGATCGTCCGCCGCGAACCCGGGTTCGGCGAGTACCAGGAGCAGGTGGAGCGGCGGCTGCCGGTGGTGGAGCTGCAGCGCTCCGACGTCTCCGGCCCCGCCGAGGTCAAAAACCTGGCGGACAAGCTGTTCCAGATCCACGCGTGGCTGCGCGGCCAGCTGGTCCACGTGCGCAGGGAGGCGGAGCTGTACCTGGCCGCACGGGGGTCCGCCGGGGCGGCGCACCAGGTGGGGCTGAACCTGCAGATCCGCCAGCACTGCCTGGCCTTCTGCGAGTCCCTGCACTTCCACCACACCAGCGAGGACACGGCGTTCCCGCAGCTCGCCGAGGGCTTCCCCCACCTGCGGGAACCGGTGGAGCGGCTGATCGCCGAACACCGCGCTCTCGACCGGCTCCGGGGTGAACTGGAAGGTCTGCTCACCGACCTGGGGGCGGCGGACCCCGTGCGGTTCATGGCGGAACTGGACCGGCTGACCGAGGAACTCCGAGCCCACCTGGAGTTCGAGGAAGAGGCGCTCATCCCCACCCTGTCCGAGATCCCGTTCCCGCCCCCGGGACCCGCGCAGTAGCGGCCGCGGGGTGTGGCCGGGGCCCGGCCACACCCCGCGAAGCGCACACCGAACGCCTCCGGGGCGTTCGGTGGACGCCCCTAACCACCGAGGATGGTGCCGAGATTGACCTCGGTGCCCAGGAACATCGAACCGACGATGAGGATCAGCAGGCCCGGAAGCAGGGTCACCGCGGTCACCATCGTCACCCTCGGGTTGAGCTGCTGGGCCTTGCGGCGCATGTACTGGGCGTCGGCCCGGCGCATGTCCCTGCTGATGTTCACCAGGGTGTCGCTCAGCGGGGCGCCCAGCTCCTCGGCCTGCTGGATGGCGGTGACGAACTTGCTCAGCGAATCGTTGCGGTTGCGGCGGCGCAGGGAGTCGAAGGCCTCCCGGCGGGAGATGCCCAGCTCCATCTGGCGGAGCGCGATCGTGAACTCGTCCGCCAGCACGCCCGGCATCGACGCCGCGACCCGGCCGACCGCGGCGCGGAACGACATCCCCGCGCTCACCGTGACCGCGAGTACGTCCAGGAAGTCCGGTAGCTGCGTCTGCACCTGGTCGGCGCGCTCCTGGGTCTGCACGTACAGGTTCAGGTCGGTCAGGCCCATGAACGCCACCGCGAACAGGGCCAGGAACGGGCTGCTGTCCGAGACGAGCACCAGCAGCGCGAGCGTGCCGTAGATGGTGATCTCGCCGATCTTGCGCTGCACGTACCGTTCGGCGGTCAGCCCGTCCGGGCGCCCCGCCGCCTCGATTCGGGCGGCGATCGACTTCTTCTGCTTCGTGCTCAGCGAGGCCAGTACCGAACGGGAGAAGGGGCGCCCGATCGCCTCGGTGATCCGGTGCAGGAAGAAGGTCTCGTCGCTCTTGGTGCGCACCGGGGCCTCGACCGGGTCGTCCACCGGGACCCGCGTCTGCGACAGGGTCAGGTACAGGCCGTAGACGCCGACCAGTACGACCAGGGCGGAGGCGAGCGCGGCCGCGAGGGGCAGAAGGTTCATCGGGGGTGTCCTTCGGGGCGGAGGGCGGGTTGCGGGGAGGGTTCGCGGCTACAACCTGAACTTGGTGATCCGGGAGACCAGCACGAAACCGACGGTGAACAGCGCCGCCACGACCAACAGCACCGCGATACCGGCCGCGCTGCCGGTCATCGTGCGCATGATCCCCGGCTGGATCGCGTTGATCAGGAACAGCGCGCCCACCGACATGAACCCGAGGGCCCACACGGTGGAGGTCGTCTCGCTGAGGATGGTCCGCACCTCGCGCCGGGTCTCCTTGCGGCTCTCCAGGGTGGCGGAGATGTTGCGCAACGCGGTGACCAGGGAACCACCGGACCTGGAAGCCACCAGCAGAGTGGACAGCAGTACACCGAGCTCCCGGGAGGGCATACGTTCGCGCAGGTCGGAGATGGCCTCCTCGAAGGTCGCGCCGAGCTTCATCGACTCCGCCAGCCGACCGAGCTCCTCACCGGCCGGACCGTCCAGCTCGTCCGCCGCGATCGCCACCGCGGTCGGCAGCGCCAGCCCGGCCGAGGTCGCGTTGCCCAGGACCCGGGCCAGATCGGGTAGTTGGTTGGTGAACTCCTCGCGCCGCTTGGCCTCGGCCCGGCGCAGGTAGGAGAAGAACAGGAACGCCACCCCGACGGCGGCCAGCAGTCCGAAGAACGGAGCCAGCACCTGCCAGACCACCACGACCGCCAGCAGGGAACCGGCGACCAGGGCCGCGACGAACGTGACCGGGCGTACGTCCGTGCCGGAACGGGCCAGCCTGCGACTGAGCCGGGCCCCCCACTGGGTGCGGTGCAGCTTGGCGTCCAGCCTGGCCATGGGGGTGGAGGCGGCGTAGTCCGCCTGCGCCAGGGCGCTGCGGGAGGCGATCATCCGCCGTTGCTCGGCACTGGTCACGAACTCTCGGACCGCCCACAGCACCAGCAGCAGAACCAGGGCGAGGCCGCCGAGGATGGCCGCTATCTGCCAGTTCACCCGGTCTCCCTTCGGGTCGAGGTCGTCCGGACGGACGCGGTGCGGGCGCTCACCGGCGGCCCTGGGTTCGTTCGTCGGCGACGACCCCGAACGAGGAGGGGATGCTCTCGCCCACCTGGTAGATCCGACCGGCGACATGGCGCGGCAGCGGGTAGTGCCGGAACTGCCCCTGCACGGCGCGGTCGGGGTTCATCGGCAGCGCGGCGAACTCCATCAGCCGGTCGAGGCGGAACTCCTCGCGTCTGCGCGAGGACACCACGGCGATCTCGTTGATCCGCCGTGAGCCGTCCGGCCAGCGGCCCAGGTGCACGATGGCGTCCACCGCGTTGTTGATCTGGTCGCGGATCGCCTCGTAGGGGATCTGGCCCTCACCCATGGTCGCCAGGGTCTGCAACCGGTGGATGGCGTCGTCCGCGGAGTTGGAGTGCACCGTCACCAGGGATCCGTCGTGGCCGGTGTTCATCGCCTGGAGCATGTCGATGGTCTCGGAGCCCCGGACCTCACCGACGATGATGCGGTCCGGGCGCATCCGCAGGGCGTTGCGCACCAGGTCGCGGATGGCGATCGCCCCCCGCCCCTCGATGTTGGCGGGGCGCGACTCCAGGCGCACCACGTGCTCCTGCATGAGCTGGAGTTCCGCGGAGTCCTCGATCGTGACGATCCGTTCGCTGCTGGGGACGAAGGCCGACAGCGCGTTGAGGAAGGTCGTCTTACCGGTGCCGGTACCGCCCGACACCACGATGTTGAACCGGGCCCGCACCATCGCCGACAACAGCACGCCGGTGGCCTGGTCCAGGCTGCCCATCCGGACCAGGTCCTCGATGGGGTAGGGCTTGGGGAAGCGCCGGATGGTCAGGACCGGCCCGGACAGCGACAGCGGGGGGATGATCACGTTGACCCGTTCGCCGCTGGGCAGGCGGGCGTCCACCATCGGCGAGGACTCGTCCACCCGCCGGTTGACCAGCGAGACGATGCGGTCGATGGTCTGGTAGAGCTGTTCCTCGCCGTTGAAGGCGGCGTCGACGCGCTCCATTCGGCCGCCGCGTTCCACGAACACGTTGTCGGGCCCGTTGACCATGATCTCGGTGATGCTCTCATCGGCCAGCAGCGGCTCCAGCACACCCAGCCCCAGGGCCTCGTCCACGACCCTGCGGATCAGCACCGAACGCTCGCGGTCCGACAGCACCGGGCCCTCACGGGACAGGATGTGCCCGACGACCTTCTCCAGCCGGACCCGGCGCTGGGCCAGGGTCAGCCGGGTCAGGTCCTCCAGGTTGATCTCCTTCAGCAGGCGGCGGCGCCAGTGCGTCACGCTGCTGCGGTCCGCGCGGTCCTCGCCGGCGCGGTCCTCCTCCAACCGGTCCTTCAGCCCCATGTTCCTCGTCTCCTCCCTTGGCGGTGCCGTGGTGGTGCGGGGGCTCCCGCTCCGCCTCACACGTTCGGCATGTCCACCCGCCGGGTCAGCGCCAGGTCGAACCCCACCGACGAGAACACGATCGGCAGCGGGTGCGAGACCTCGACGTAGTAACCGTCACTGTCGTTGGTGCCGCTGGTGACGGTCGCGTCGTCCAACCAGTCGGGCAGGGCGCTGCGTGCCGTCGCCTCGGCGCCCGTCAGCTGTTCGGTTCCGGCCACCCGGGCCCCGGCCCGGGCCGCCGACTCGATCCGTTCCATAGCCACGAAGGCCAGGAAGGCCTCGATCGCCACCACCACGGCGAACAGCAGGATCGGCAGGATCGCGGCGAACTCCAGGATGGGGCCGCCCCGGTCGCGGTCCCGGTCGGGGACGCGACCGAACAGCAGGCGGCGGGGCCTGCGGCCGACCAGCCGTCGGTGGGGCCGGCGTGCGGTGGACGGTCCGGTCACCGGTCCGCCTCCCCCGGGGCGGGCAGTCCGCGCGGAGTGACCTCGGTGACGACCTTCGCCTCACCGGTGATCTGCCACGGGCCAGACGTGCCGGGCAGGAACACCGGCATGTCCAGGCTCACCCGGGCGTAGCGCCCGCCGTCGCGTTCGACGATCTCGGTGGACAGCACGTCCTCGGCGTCCCAGGGCGCCCGTACCCGTTTACGCGCCTCCTCGTCGATGCGTTCGAGGTCGTCCGGGGTGACCGCGGCCTGCCGGGCCGCCTCGGCGGCCCCGTGGGAGGCGTACATGGCGGTGACGCCGAGCAGCAGCACCTGCCAGACCAGGGCCAGCGCCAGCATCATGAACGGCACCATCGCGGCGAACTCCACGAAGACCGCGCCACGGTCGTGCCCGGAGCGCCGAGAACCACGGCGGCCCCGAGTACCCCGCGTTCGCCCCGGGCCCCGGCGGTCCTCAGCCACCGAAACCTCCCCTCGGTCCCGGTGACCCTTGCCCCCAGGGGTCGGACGTGCCCGTCCGGGGCCCGTACCCGTTGACCTGCTGCGGGCCCGAGGCGTCGAGGAAGCCGGACACGTCGCGGGTCGAGGGGCCGGTCTGCGTACCGGGCGCGCGTGAGGCCAGCGCGGCCAGCCCCGGGGGGAGACCGCCGGAGGCCGTGGCGTTGCCGATCCTGCTGCCACTGCCGCCGGCGGTCGGCGGTGCGAGCAGGTCCAGCTCCGAGGCGAGCCGGGCGAAGGCCTTGCGCAGCCCCTCGTCGGTCACCTTGGTGGGGTCGCCGTTGTTCTCGCCCGGTTCCAGCGCCCGATAGGCGGCGGGGACGGGGGTGCGCAGCACCTTGGTCCCCAACAACTGCTGCAGGAAGTCCGGCTGGATCTCGTTCTTGCGGCTGTGCCGGGTGACCAGCGAGTACACGTCCTCGTGGGAACGGATCTGCAGCCGTTCCCACATCGCCATCAGCCGCTGCGCGCCGCGCAGCGCGGGGACGTCCGGGGTCACCGTGACCACCGCGCTGTCGGCCAGTTCCACGGCCATCGCGGTCGCCTCGTTCATGTTGGATCCGCAGTCCACGATCACCATCTCGTACCGCGAGCGCAGGGCGCTCAGGATCCGGCGGGTGGCCCGTGCGTCGACGTCCTCGCCGCGTTCACCGTGCTCCGGCGCCAGCAGCACGTGCGGGCCGCGCGGGTCCACGTAGAGGGTTTCGGAGAGCATGCCGGGGCTGATGTCGTCGGCGGCGTCCACCAGGTCCGCGATGGATCTGCGGTGCTGGAGGTTGAGGAAGGCGGGCAGGTCGCCGGCCTGCAGGTCCAGGTCGACCAGGCACACCACCCGGTCCCGCCGGGCCGCGGCCATCGCCAGGTGTACGGCGCAGGTGGTGGTGCCCACCCCGCCCTTGGCGCCGCTGACCGTCACGATCCGGCCGCGCACCCCCGAGGCCGGCAGGTCGAACGCCGCCGATTCCAGGTGGCGCCGGAGGGTACGCGACCACTCCGCGGCCTTGGCGATCCGCGTCTCCAGCTCGGCCAGCCCGGAGTCGGCGGAGAGCACGCCCCGGGCGCCCGCCTCCATGGCCCCGGTGAACGTCTCCTGGTCCATGGCGGAGGAGACGAGCAGGATCGCCAACTGCGGGTGCCGGTGCGACAGGTCGCGGACGGTCTCCAGGACCGGTGCGGGGCCCAGGTCCTGGTGGACCAGGACCACGTCGAGCTCGGGGTACTCGCCGGCCCCGTTGATCAGGTCCGTGCCCGTGCGCCGGGTGGCCACGAGGTCGGCCGCGGCCAGTTCCTCGAAACGCGCGGCGAACACCATCTCCGTCTCGGATGTGGGCATCCCCGCCAGGACTCGGAAGTTCACCGGTACCTACTCCCCCTGCGGCGTACGCCGCTCTTCGGTCTGTTCACCATCGGATGGTTGCGTTCCCTGGTCGTCGGCGATCTCCTCGATGATCTCGTCGAAGTCACCACTGCACACCTGGGGTTCTCCGGCGTCTCCACCGCCGGCGGCGCTGACCAGGGCCAACCGGAGCTTGGTGGAGAACTCCTCGGCGTAGGCCAGCTGGAGGGCGGCCTGCGGGTCGAGCCGGAAGGTCACCGGGACCACGCCGGTCACCCCGCCGCCCTCCTCCTCCTGGCTGCGCAGCTCCCCGATGTCGAGGACCTCCACCTCGGTGATGACCCGGGTCGCGCAGGCCTCACCGTGGTCGCGCGCCTGGAAGGTGCCGTAGATGTCCACGACCGAACCGCGCTGCACCTTGCCCGCCACCCCGGTCTCGGCGTTGACCATGATGGCGATCTCACGCTCCCCGGTGGTCAGGGTGGGCTGCGGCTCGACCATGCCGCGCTGCAGGATGGCCCCGGCCTCCAGGTGGGTGGAGGCCACCAGCTCCTGGCCGGAGGGGGTGTCGACGTCGGACAGGTCGGTGATGAAGACCTCCGGGTCGAAGTAGGCGGCGGGGACCTCGACCCTTTCGACCGAGTCCTGGCCGATCGGCTGGTAGGCCTCCACGGGTTCGGCCAGACGCAGGACGGTGGAGAACCGGCCCATCTGTTCCTGTTGGCTGTTGAGGTAGGCGAAGACGGAGGCGAACACGGCGACGGCGCCGATAGCGGCCACGACCATGAGCAGGACACCGCGTCGCTGACGGGGGTTCATAGGGGGTGGTTTCCGTTTCCAGTGTCGTCGTGGGCCGTCCGCCCGGGGACGGAGCGGCGGGGCCCTAGCGGGAGTAGGTCCGTGGCGGGTCCGGCTGCGGGGCGCGGCCCGGGAACGCCGGGCCCTCGGGTGGGGCGAGGGGTCCGTGTCCCGGGGGAGGGGCGTGCCCGTTGGCCGGTCCGGCGGCTGTGGCGGGGCGGTGCTCGGGCGGTGCGGGGGCGGCGGGGTTCCCGGGCGGTGCCGCGACGCCGGCCCGCCCGTCGCGGTGCCGTACGGGGTTCCCTTCCGGCACAGGGTGTCCGTTCGGGGGTCGGGAGTGTGCGCCGTGGGCCGCGGCGGGGCCCGGGCGGGGTGCCTGGGCGGAACCCGTGGTCGAGTTGGCCGAACAGAAGGGGCAGGGTTTGGCGGACATGGGTTCACCGCACCAGGAACAGGCGCTCGCCCTGATGGAGCCGGCGGCGTAGGCGAGGGCCTGCGGGTGGGCGCTCAACGCCACGAACTCCACGTATTTGGCGGTGCCCCAGTAGGTGCTGCCGAGGGGTTGGGCGGGCAGGAGTCGGGTGGCCACGGGCTGCACGGCCCGGGGCAGGTTCTCGTCGAACACTCCGGTGATGCCCGGGTCCGGGGTGGAGTACAACAGCTGTACCGGCTGGACCGGGCGGAAGGGCAGCCCGGCCGCGACCTCGGCCGGGCGCAGCCGGCCCACCTGTGCGGTGGGGGCGCAGTAGGCGAGGAAGGACACCGTGGGCGCGTACGAGCCCATGTGCTGGCGCAGGCTCGTGGGCAGGGTGGAGAGCCCGGAGACCGTACGCAGCCAGGCTCCGGCCAGCAGGTGTTTGGGGAGCTCTTCGCAGAGCGCCGCGACCACGCCCGGTGGCAGGTAGGGGGACAGGTAGGCGAGTTGGTCGGCGACCAGGGACAGGGCCAGGGGGGACAGGTCGACGCCGATCCCGGCGATGTGGTCGGTGCGCAGGGAGCCCCGGGCGAAGTTGACCGCCCGCTGGGCGTCCGAGGCCTGCCAGGCCGGGTAGAGCGCGACGACCTTGCGGCCCGCGCCCACCTCCTGCCTGGCGAAGGCGACGAAGGCGGCGCTGCGCGCGCCGACACCGTCACCCCGCATGGTGAACCGTCGGGCTCCGGCCTCGCCCACGTGGCCCGTGCTGGGGATGTCCGCCAACAGGGCTACGGTCGTCGCCGACCGAGGTAGGGCATTGGACACTGGGAAAGCTCCATCGGATCTACGCACTCGGACGGTTTCGGATGCTGCAGAGGCGCCCCGCGTCTGTAGGTGCCACTCGCACGCATCGTAACTAATGGGTGTGGCGGAGCGGGAGGTCCGGTATTCCCCGCCTTGGGAAACGGGTGTTGTGGCGCGGTTCCGTTTCCGCCGGGGGGACGGCGTGGCCCGGTCGGCGGCGTCAGGCCTCCGATGCTGGCAGGGAGGTCCGGATTCCGGTGCCCGCATCTGGCGTACCTCGTAGGGGAGTGGACGGAGATGGCCGCATGTGGCCACCCGATGTTGCACCTTTTTTACTAAAAGTTCTTTTCTATCCCTTTGTTTTTGTCTCGTGGGTCGAACCGTCGTGCTGGTCGGCGGCTCAGGGCCGAAGGGGCGGACCCGCTCCGGGGCAGAGGGTCCGGGGGAGGCGGAAGGAAAGGGTGTCGCCCATCCAAGGATGCCTCCCCGTGCCGGGCCCCACCAGGGCCACCGGCCATCCCTGTGGACAATCCGTCGTGGAAGTGCCCCCGGCGGCGTGAAAGGAGCCACGCGCGCCCCACCGGCACCATCCATCACGGACCGGGGAGCGGGGTGAGCGGCGGTGGCGAGGTCGGGTGTGGTGGCACGTGCGTCTCGTTCGGGGTTGTCCTCCCCGGCAACGGGAACGAATCAGGGGGACTTCGCGTCATATCTTGAGAAGTCACATGCCCCCTGAGGAGACGAACACGATGCGCAAGGCAAACCGGGCCGCGGCCGGCGCGGCCGCTTGGCAGGTCATCCAGAACACCGACGGCCGGGTCTCCGTGTGGCAGCGCGCCCGCGCGGTTCCGCGCATGATCGGGGCGAAGCTGCGCGGCCGCTACCACGAACTCAGCGGCGGCAAGCTCTTCATGATGCTGGTGCTGGTCGGCTACGTCGTCTCCCCGATCGACTTCGTCCCCGAGTTGATCCTCTCGGTCTTCGGCCTGGTCGACGACATCGCCGTCGCCGTGTGGCTGACCACCATGGCGCTGGGCGAGAGCGAGCGCTTTGTCATCTGGGAGCGCGAGCACCGGGCCCAGGAAGCCTTCGACCGGGCCAACCCGCACGGGTCCCACACCCACGCCGACCAGCGGGGCCAGCACCCCGGACAGCCCGGGCAGAGCGCCCCGCAGGGCCGGTAGTCCGGTCAGGAAGACGGGAGCCCGGGCGGGCCGGACCTTCCTCGCCGAGGCGTACACGGGCCGGCCGATCCCGGTGACCGACCCCTGGGCCATCGCCGACGTGATCACCGCCTCCGCCGGCCGGACCTCCTGAATTCGAGCGGCTCAGATGCCGACGAGGCCCTCCCAGGCCATCCCGACCAGCCACAGCGCCACCGCGCCCAGGCCCGCCAGGACCAGGGCCGTGACCACCGCCGTCACCGTGTGGAGCAGCACCGCGGTGATCCGGCGCGCGGTGCGCGGGCCGGGCCCGGTCACCGGTCCTGCCCCGTCCGCGTCGGCCCCGTACGCATCGACTCCGCCCGCGCGGCGTCCGGAACGGATCCGGGGAGTGGGGGCGGTGCGGGGCCGGGGCCCGCGAGACCGGTGAACGGCTCCGCCTCCGGGGCCAGCAGCCACCGCAGCAGGGTGGTGAGACTGGGGTCCGGGTCTCCCCCGGGACCGACGACCGCCCCGGTCACGAACACCTCCACCGAGCCGAAGTCGCTTCGGGCCGCCCGCAACAGGTTGTTCAGCCCCATCACCTCCCGTACCCACCGCTCCGCGGGCACGTCGGCGGGCGCGAGGGACGTCCCCGCCAACAGGTCGCCCCGGGTGACCACGACCGCCAGCCGGGTTCGCCACAGCCCCCGCCCCGACGTCAGGTACTGCCGTTGGACCTCGTCG
This sequence comes from Nocardiopsis moroccensis, assembly GCF_055763695.1. Classification (NCBI taxonomy): domain Bacteria; kingdom Bacillati; phylum Actinomycetota; class Actinomycetes; order Streptosporangiales; family Nocardiopsidaceae; genus Nocardiopsis; species Nocardiopsis moroccensis. Next base: position 218,104 of record NZ_CP199747.1, read on the forward strand.
CGCACCTGCATGTACGGCCGCTCGGGGTCGGGGGTGAGCGAACGCTCCTCGGCCAGGCGCCGCTGCTCCCCGGCGCCGAGCGCGTTCCACACCGCGGGCACCGACAACGGATCCACCACCAGTACGAACGTCCCGGTCCGGCCCAGGTAGGTGAGCTCCTCGGTGCGGTCGGTGCGGTCGAACCACTCCCCGGCGGCGTCGTACACCTGCAGGAGCAGGGCGCGCGGCCCGGCCGTCACCCGCAGCGCGAGCCCGCGCGCCCGGCGCCCCGGCTGGGTCGGGGACATCCTCCGACCGGGGGCGAGAGCCGGCGCGCCGTCCCCCAACCGGCGCCGGGTGTCCTCGCCCGCCGGTTCCACCCGGGCTCCGGGCCGGCCGGCGGCGGCGTGCTCCAGAGCCGCGTACAGCCCGTGGGTGAGCCGGGTCTTGCCCGCCCCCGTGCCCCCGAACAGCGCGACCGGGAGCTCCCGCGCCTCCCCCGGACGGTGCTCCATGTCCTGACCGCAGTGCGGGCACAGCGCGCCCAGCCCGGTGGCGCCCAGGAGGAGCAGTGTCGGCATGCTCCGTCCGCACAGGCACCGGCGGCGGAGCAGCCCTCGGCGGCCGGGCCGTACGTCGCGGTGCACCCGTCCGCAGCGGTCGCACTCGTGCGAGGGGTAGGTCATGTGCTCGAAGCAGCGCGGACACAGCATGCGGATCCTGCGGTACCGCAGCAGTCCGCCGTCCACCAGCCGGAGGACGGCCACCGCGGTCCAGGCCCAGGCCAGGTGGGTGAGCACGAGTACGGCCTGTACGGCCAGGTGCGGCAACAGCAGGACCGCGAACGGGCCGGTACCGACCGCGACCCGTGAGCTCACCTCGGCGAGGTCCCACCACGCCGGACCGCCGTGATAGCCGAACTCGGCGGGGTCCTCCGGCCCGGGTCCGGGCACACGCGGGTTGTCCCCGTGAAAGATCACCCCCTGGACAGCCCGGACGTAGACCCGAGTGAGGACGGCGAAACCGCAGGCCAGGGCAAGGGACGCCGCAACGGTCAGGATGCTGAGCAGGAAGGCCAGCACCTTGGCGGGGTCCCCTCCGAAGACGACGCCCAGCGCCAGGACGAACCCGGGCACGAGGACGATCAGCCCCGGCACCAGGAAGTCGGAGGCGGAGCAGGGGGGAGAGTGTCCGTTCAAGCTCCGCGAGCCCCCTTCCTGGGACGCCCGAACAGACCGCCGCCCCCGCCCCGGTCCCGTACCGAACGCGCCCACGCCCCGAACTCCCGCCCCCTCCTGTCGTCCCCGAAGGCCCTGCGGGCCCGACCGGTCTCACGCCGGGACCAGGTGCGCAGCGCCGGTCCCAGCACCTGCCCGAGCAGGCGGGCGTCCCGAGCGGTCGGGTCCGGTGGAGCTCCCGCACCCAGGGCCAGGGCGGTCCGGAACACGCGCACGGCCAGCTCCGTCTCGGACGGTCGTCTCCGCAGGCCCGCAGGCCCCCGCCTCGGCGGCAGGGCCAACCGCCGGTACGCCGCCCGACAATAGGCGCCGAACACCTCCTCGGCACAGTCGGACAGCGCCTCCGCGGCGTGTTCGGGGCGCCACCGCAACAACCGGGTGGCCACCCCCCGCAACGCGACCGTGGCGACCAACCGGTCGTCGCTCCCCAGGACGGCCGCCGCGACCGGCCGAAGCCGTGCGGCCCCCTCCGCGTCCCCGGGCCGGTCCAGGCCGGCCAGCGCCGCCGAAGCTCCGGCCCATCCGTCGACCAGCCTCCGGGCGTCCTCCGGGAGTTGCCGCCCGAGCCGGTGCCGGGCCAGCTCGTGCAGTGCCCGCTGCCAGTCGCCGTCCTCGTCCTCGTGCGGTTCGGCCATCAGCGCCCCGGCGATCCAGCGGCCCACTCCGGGGGAGACCAGGGTCTGCTCACCGGCCAGCTCGAGTACCGCCGACACCGCGTCGGGGCGCCGGCCGGTCCCCCACACCCGGAACAGCAGTTCCTCGTCCAGGTCGTGGGCGGCCGGCCCGGGAGGGTCCCAGTTGCGGGCCTCCTGCCGCAGCTCCACCACCCCGCGCAGCAGGTGCAGCGGTTCGCCGTCACCGGCGGCGAGCAGCCGAAGCTCGCGCAGCACGGCGGACGAACCGCCCCGGTCCTCGGCGAACAGCGCCCCCGTCGGGCCCGCCGCCAGGTCCGCCAGCACCGGCCGCGGCAGTGCCGTCAGCCCCGCGGCGGCGCCCCCGCGCAGCGCCTCGTACCCGTGGACCAGACGGGCGAGGACGGGGTCGGGTTCGGCGCCCGGCGGGGCGGCGGCCAGGTGCGCGGCAACGGTGTCGCGCCCGTACCGTGCCAGGGCCGGTGCGTGCGGAACCGTGCCCGCGGTCCGTGCCCAGCGCAGGAGCTCCACCGCCCGTTCCGGCGGCGGTACCCGGCCGGGTGCACCGTCGAGCAGGTCGCGGACACGGTCGCGGGCGGCCTCCCGCACGTGCTCGGAGCGCACCGGTGGCACCGGGGGCGTCGGGGAACCGGTCGCGATCCGCTCCAGGCACCGGTGCACGGCCTCCTCCTCCAGGCGTTCGGTGAGCTCCGTCGACCCCGCGTCCAGGGCCGCCTTCCGGAACCGGACCAGCTCGTCGTCGCGCAGATGCCCGGTGCCGGTGTCCAACAGTCGCTCGATGAGGAGACGGGCCCGTTCCGGGGCCAGCCAGGACACCGCCCCGGGCAGCCAGGCGCGTACCGAGCCCAGGTCCGGGCCGGTACCGCAGCCGGATCCCTCGGCGAGGGAGGCCGCGGCGAGCACCGGCCGCCAGTCGGCCAACGACCGCTCCGCCCCCGAGGAGTAGGGGCGGGCGGCGGACCACAGCGCGGGTGCGCCCTCCACCCCCGTCGCGAGGAGCAGGGACACCACGGCCGCGGTGTCGGGCCCGGGTGGTTCGGCGCCCGGGCGGGGTGCTCCGGCGGATTCCGTGGCGGCGGTCCCGGCCGGGACCGCCGCCACGGCTGGTCCGGTGTGCTGTCCGCCCTCGGGGTCGAAGACCGTGAACCTGCTCCGGAGCAGCCGGGTGTCGGTGTGCGGGGGAACCGCCACCACGTGCACCGGGGAGTCCTCGGGGTTGCCGCTGTAGGTCGCGAACGACATCGCCCGAGCGCGCCGGGGCGGTAGCAGGTGGGACAGGGCGGCCACCCAGTGGGCGGCGGCCTCGTCGTCGGCGAGCAGCAGTACAGGGGGACCGCCGTCGATCGCCCCGTCCACCGCGGCCAGCAGCCGCGCGAGGACGTGCTCCGGGCGGCCGAGCAGCCACAGCGCGGTCCGCCGCCGGTCCAGCGGACCCGGCGGGAGCACGATCCCGGGCAGGTCCGGGGCCGCGACCGGGGCGCTCGCCCAAAAGCCCGCCCCCCACTGCTCGGCGGGCAGGAACGCGCCGCCCCCGACCAGCAGCAGGCTGTGCGCGAAGTAGTTCCCCGGCCGGCCGGAGGGGTCCTCGCCGCTGGAGACGACCCGGCTCAGCACCGGGTACCCGGCCAGGTCGGGGGAGTAGCAGAGGTTGACCGGGTGCCGGTCGGCGTCCCCGGCGTCCCGTGGCCGAGGGGGCTCGTAGACGGTGAAACGCTCCACCTCGCGCAGTACCCGCGGGTCCACCCCGGGGGTCGCCGCGTTGAACTGGTAGCCGGAGCAACCCGACAGGCCGTGTTCGCACGAGGTGTAGTAGAGCTGGGGTGAACCCATCGGCCGTGCCCTTTCCGTGAGGCCGGTGCGGGGGTGTGGGACGTGCGGGCTGCGGGGCGCGGGTACGGACACCGCGGTCAGGGCAGGGGCCGGGGCGCACTTCCGGCCGGGACGACCCCGAACTCCGAGAGCAACCACAGGAACGGGTCGGCCACCCGGTACGGTCGCACCCCGCCCCGGACCCGGTTGTCGCCGGTGGGGGCACCGCCCAGTGCGGACACCCCGAAGTAGCGGGCGTTGCGGTAGTGGTTGCGCACGTGGTGGTCGATCCCCGGCCCGTCCCAGCGGTGGAGGAGCTGTTGGATCTGGGCGTGCACGTCCTGGCTGTCGGACTCGTCGAAGAACGGTGCACCCGGCTGTGGGCGATGCAGCGGCGACCCCTCGTCCATCTCCGCCCGCAGGGCGTCGAGTTTGGTGAGACACACCGCGATGGGCACCCCGATCAGCCGGTTCGGTCTGCCCTCCCGGCGCATCAGCAGGTCGGTGACGCGCTCCAGCATGTGCACGGGCTGGTTCTCCGGGCCCTCCGGGACGGGCAGCCGGGTCCCGGACGCCGCCGCCCGGCGGGCGCCGTCCATCTGGAGCGGGTCCAACAGCACGATCACCCCGTCCGCGTTGTTGAGGTAGCGCAGGTTGGCCTCCACGCTCTCCTCGTCGCTCAGGTCCTCCCCGGCCGTGTCGAAGAACGACAGCAGGGTGTGCCTGGGGCGGGGGCCGGCCAGCCCTCGCCGCCGCCCGGTGAACCGGAACAGCAGGGGGGCGCGGGCCGCGCCCGCGGCCCGCCGCGTCCCCTGGAGCAGCCGGCCCTCCTCGTACAGGGGCGACTCGTAGTCGGGGCCGAAACGGTGCCGGGTGTGGTCGTCCGAACCGCCCACGGACGCGTTGAACCGGTCACCGACCCGGTTCCTCAGCTCGTGGATGAGCACCGTCATGAACACGGTCTTGCCCGCGTCCCGAGCTCCCACCAGGGCGATCGTGCGGCCGCGCATCCGTCCGAAGTTCACCGGCATCCGCGCGTGGCACACCGCGCACACCTTGCGGTCGGTCGTCCCGGAACAGGCGGGGCACACCGCCCTGGGGCGCCTGCCGTTGGCCTCGAAGACCGGGGGGAGCCGTTCGCGTCGCCCCAGGTGGTTCCGGAGCGCCTGGTCCTCGGCGGTCGGGCAGATCTCGCCCGACGGGCCCGGTCTGCCCAGGCAGCGGAAGCGGATACGGCGTTCGGGGAACGCCGAGTAGCAGTAGGGGCACACCAGCCGGGGCCCGTCCCACGGGTTCACAGACGCAGCTCCCTCACCGGGGGTTGGCGCAGACTCACAGCCGTGCCCCCGTCCGCGGGGAAGCACATCAGCCAGGCCGGTCCGGGCTCCCGGGGCGGCTGGACCCGCACCGACACCCGCTCGCCCGCGGACAGGGGCCGGGCCGGGAACGTCGCCAGTACCCGGCCCTGCTCCCCCGAGTACGGCTGCACCCTGCCCGACGTGTACACGACCGCGACCTCGGGCATGTGACAGGCGTCCCGGGAACTGAGGTGCACCACCCGCTCCCGACGCAGCAGTCCGACCGTCTCCACCCGGTAGTCGAGCACCGCCCTGCCCGGCACGTGCACGCTCACCGGGGTGCTGAGCGACTCGCCGGTCTCGGAGGGCACGGCGGTCCGGACCGTCACCACGACCGGCCCGGGGCCCGTGTGCGCCTCGAACCCGCCCTCGGCCTCGTACCGCAGCCGTGAGCCGCGCACCGTGCCGGAACCGGCGCCGGCACCGTCCAGCGGAGCGGCAGGGCTCCGGTCCAGGCCGTTCGGGGAGCTCCGGGCGTCCCGCCAGGACACCACCGCCGTAGCGGTGTGCTCGGGCCAGTCCCAGCTCAGCCGGACCACCGTGTCGAACCGTTCGGCACGCAGGCCGGTGACCGGGGGAGCGGCGACGACCCGGGTCCGGGCGCCCGCCACTGCCTGACCGCCCGCCAGGGTCGCGGCCAGCACGTACACGGTGCCCGCGGGCAGGTGGAGTTCGGTTGCGGCCCGGCCGTCGGGGCCGGTCGACACCTCGTCCGGGACCTGTGAACCCAGCTCCGCCCAGCGGTCGGCGGGCACGGACCGGCCCGGGGGCCACGGCGGCGGCCGCTCGGAGGTGAACAGCACCACCCGGCCCCGGGGCGGTGCGGACCACGAGGCCACGAACCCGGCCCCGACCGCGTCCACCGTCAGGTCCCGCACCGCGGCCGGTACGGGCCCGGGGCCGGCCCGGCGAACCAGTCCCGCCGAGCTCCGGGCCAGGCCCCGCGAGGTCACGTACACCGCGCGCACCCGGTAGTGGTACTCCGTGTCCGGGAGGACGTCCGTGTCCACGAACACCGTCCCGTCGTGGGAGATCGGCACCCCGTCGCCCGCTCCCCGGGGCGGGCCGCCCTCCGCCCGCAGCACCTCCACCCGGACCGCCTCCGGCGGCGTCCGCCAGGAACCGGTCACCGACGTCTCGTCGGACCGCACCCGCAGGTCGGCGACTTCGGGTGTGATCATCACCGGCTGGCTCCGCGCGGCCGAGGACGTACCGGGGCCGTCGCTCACCGCCACCACGGTGTAGACGGCCTCACTGCCCACGGCAAGCTCCTCGTCGACCACCCGGGTGCCCGAAACCTCGCCCACCGGCCTCTCCCGCGCGGTCGCCCCGTGCCCGGTCCGCCGCGTCACCCGGTAGGAGGCCCGTTCGCCCGGGCCGGTGCCGGGCCGCCAGGTCACCACCACCCGCCGCCCGTCCACCCGGGCGGTCACCTCCTGCGGCGGGGCGGGTTCGACGGCCGCCCCGCCCTCCGTCGGGGGCTGCGCCTGGAACCGTTGGCAGGCGGTGTCCGGGGCGGAGCCGCCACGGTCCCGGTCGGGTGCGTCCTCACCGGACCGGCCCGTCGGCACCCCCCTCCGCCGGGGTTCCTCCTGTGCTCGCCGCTCGTCCCGGCTGTGGATCCGCTGGTCCCAGGCCATGCTCGCTCCTGTCGGTCGCGCGGATCGCGGTCACCGCCGCACCGGTTCGCCCCCGTGTGCCGGCCCCCGCCGCCTGTTCCGGCCGGTTCGCGGCCGTCCCCTCCTGGGCGGCAGCGGGAAGCGGTTCGTTGGCGTCGGGGAGGTGACGGACGTAGCCGCGCGCCCGGTGGCGGCGCCCCGGTCCGCGGCGCGGGCGCGGGATCGGGCGGCGGACCCCGGTGGTACCGGGCTCGGGTGCGGGGACGGGCGCGGTGTCGGGCGAGGGGAAGGTCGTGGCCTCGGGGGCCTGACGCTCCGGTTCGTCGGTGATCTCCATCGGGCGGCCTTTCGCCGTTCTGGCTGGGGTGTCCGACGGGGCGGGCCGAGAACGGCGGATATGGGCCCCGCCGGTGAGGTCTGCACGAGCATACTCCGGAGCGTGTTGTCCGAACGTGCCGAAACGCCTTTCCGTTTGCGGGCAGACGGGTTCGTTCCGGAGAGGGCTGTGGTGAATTGTTGTGCCCTTTCACTCCGTGTCCGTTGTCCCGGCTGTTGTCTGCCGGATGGTTGCCTGAAAGTCCTGGTGGCGTGATGTCCGGTGGTGTCGGGTGTCAGTCTGGTTCGACCGATGTGTGTTCGTTTGCGAGTGTTGTCCCACGGGTGGATTTTCGAGGTCGTCCCCTGGTCCGACATCGACTCGGGTTCGGAGTGGATGTCGTGCGAGGGAAACGGGTGCCCGGTCCCGTCGCGGCAGAAAAGGAGGATCAGTTCCCTTGGTTTGGATTGTGTCTTTCTGGGTTCCTCCTTTCTCCTCCTCGTGTTTTCCTGTAGTGAGACCATTCCAACTTCGGGCCGACGCCGACCAGCGCCTTGTCAGGGGTGGCTGGTAGACCCCGGCTATGACGTTCCTGGTGTTTGTCGAGGGTGGTGCGGGCGGATGGCGTGTCGACCGGAAGTCGTTGACGGAGGCGATCTCCGCTCGGTGGCCGCAGGTCGGGATCGACTCGACTCATCGCAGCGAAGTGCGCAGTCTCCTGTGGGAGTTCGAGACGGAGCATGGCCCGGGTGAGGCGTATCTGCACCAGGACGGCACCTGCCTGTACATGGACGTCTGGCAAGAAGAGGCTGTCTGGTTGGCGATCGCCTTCCGGGAGCTGGCCCCGGCAGATCTTGATCTGGTGTTCTGCGATGAGGGCTACACCTTCGACGTACAGCTGCGTGCCGGGGCTACCGAGGCCGAACTGACCGATCTGGTGAACGCCGCCGACTGACCGCGCCCAGCCCCCTTTGGCCGCTCACCGCCCGTCCCGGGGCAGGGCAAATCAGTCGGAGACGGCGGGGAGCGGCGTGGGGGCGGCCTTGACCGGGTCGCGCCGACCCTGGCCGGGCCGCAGAGGCCTGGAGGGACTCGGGGGCGCCGCTGCTCGGCCCGGCCGTCCCGTGTACGCGCAGTTCGGAGGGGGAGGGGTAGGGTCCAGAGAGCTCAAAACCTCACATAAAGGACATTCGTGAGTACATCCCCCAAGAGTGCGAAGAAGTACAGGCCCGAGTCCCTGATCCTCCTGCGCCTCATCAAGGACCCCGGCAAGATCGGCCCCTACCGGGCCCAGGGCCGACTCCTCGACCCCTACGGCACCCGCTACGCGGTCTCCGACCGCTCCCACCAGTGGCACGTCGCCCGGGTGATCGAACCCTTCGCCCCCTGGCACCTGCACGCGCTCCGCGAGGGCCTGGCCAAGGCCCGGCGAATCGACTCCCCCCGCGTCCTGCCCGTCGCGGACACGGACCTGGACGCCGAGAAGCCCTGGTACGTACAGCCGTACGTGGAGGGCCCCTGCCTCGACACCAGAGTCGTGGAGCACGGTGACCCGCCCGCCCAGGAGACACGCCTCATCGCCCTGGGTGCGGCCGAGGCGCTGGCCGACATCCACGCGGCCGGGCTCGTCCACGGCGACCTCTCGCCCTTCAACGTCCTCCTCGGCCCCGAGGGGCCCGTGGTGGCGGACACCGGACTCGGTCCCGGAGCGCAGGAACCGCTCATGTGGACCCGGGACCCGCAGCTGCCGGAACGGGTCGGGCCCGACGACCCGGTGACGGCCGCCTCCGACGTGTTCGCCTGGGGCATGCTGCTCGCCTACGCCTCCTGCGACCAGATGCCCTACGAAGGGGACACTCGGCAGGAGGTGCTCCGACGGATGGCCGAGGGCGACCCCGACCTCACGGGCCTGCCCGAGGACCTGGTCGAGCCGGTGCGCGCCGCGATCCACCCCGAACCCGGGCAGCGCCCCACGGCGGCCCAGCTCCTCGAACGCCTCACCGGGGCCGACCGCAACCCCGGACTGGACCCGAGAGAGGTGGCCCGGGTAGCCCTGGCCGACCACTGGACTGCGCCGGAGCACTCCTTCGTCAAGTGGCGCAAACACGAGCGGCCGCTGGACAGGCGCCTCGAGATGTACGCCGCGATCCTGACGGTCCCGGTCGTGATCGCCGTACTCGTACTCGACTGGCTCAACGGCGGCTGAGCACGGCGGTGCTGGGGTTCTGCGCGGTCGGGGCCAGGCCCGCCCCGGACCTGTCGGTCAGTCCCGGCCCAAGGCCTCGTCCATCCGGGTGCCGAGGGCGTCGGCGAGCAGGCGCGCGTAGGTCTCGGTGAGGTGGTGCGAGTCCCGGTAGACCACGACGTTGCCGACCACCGCGGGGCAGGTGTCGTCGGTGCAGATCAGGTCGGTGAGGTCGATCAACTCGGCCCCTTCGACCTCCCGGACCGCCAGTTCCTGGGGGTCCTCGAGCTCCAGCGCCCTCGAGACGGGCCGGTCGCAGGCGGAGGGGTCGCGGGTGGAGGAGGCCAGGCAGTCCAGCACGTCCGAGCTGGTGCGGGGCGTGTCCCGGATAGCGAGGACCGGGACACCGTCGGCGGTGACCCGCTCCCACTGCTCGACCATGCCCTCGGCCATGGCGCTCCGCGCCTCCGGTCCGGATTCGTGGCCGTGCGGCACCCCTGCCGCCGAGGAGCTGGTGACCAGCAGGTCCGGCTTCAGCCGCCGGAGCTCCTCGGCCACCGCCCTGTTCCACTCCTGGCACTCGGGGTAGGGCTCGCCCCCCTTGCTGACGGGGACCGCGGTGAACGCGCAGGCCGACTTGTTGTACACGGTGAGCCGCCACCCCCGCTCCTCGGCGATCTGCGCCAGCGCGGGGAACCACTGGGTACTGTGCGAGTCCCCGGTGAGCGCCACCGTGGTGGCCGCGTCCTCCGGACCGTAGACGCACGGCGGTTCGGAGGGGGCCCGTTGGTCGAACCCCGCGTGGCAGCCGTCGGCGTAGGCCTGGGGGACGTCGTCCTCGGCCTCGACGGGGGAGGGGTACATCCACTCTTCGTCCTGGGACGGCGGTAGGCCGATCGCCTTCGGGCCCACGTGGACCTCCGGGTCGAACTCGGTCGACTGAAAGCGGTCCACCCGGACCAGGGAGGCGGCGGTGACCGCGGCCACCGCCAGGATCCCGGCCAGGGCCACGGCCGAGGCGCCGTGCCCCGTGCGCACCAGGCCGTGCCGCGCCACCGGGTCCTCCACCCACAGCTTGGTCGCCCAGGCCAGCAGGAACGACAGGGCCCCCACACCGGCGACACCGAGCGGCCCCAGGGTGTCCCGACCGAGCAGGACCAGCGCGAACACGACGAGCGGCCAGTGCCACAGGTACAGGGCGTAGGAGATGTCCCCGACGAACCGGGCCGGGGCCGTGCTCAGCAGCGTCGAGGCCGACGGGCCGGGTGAGCGTTCCGCGGCGATCACCGCGACACATCCCAGGACGGGCAGCAGGGCGGTGTACCCGGGGAAGGGGGTGCTGGAGTCATAGAGCACGGCGGAGGCCACGATGGCGGCCAGGCCCGCCCAGCCCAGCGGGAGGCGGAGTGGTTGTGGCAGGCCCCGTCCGGACAGGAACACCGCCAGGAGGCCGCCCGCCGCCAGCTCCCAGGCACGGGTGATCGGCAGGAAGTAGGCGGCAGGGGAGCCGCCGGCGGTCAGTACCACCGAGCAGACCAGGGAGGCGGCGAACACCGAGGCCAGAACCGCGGTGAGCGCCCAGGTCCCGGCCCCGGTCCCGGAACGCCGCCGCAGGAGGAGCGCCCACAGCAGGAAGAGCAGCGGCCACAGCAGGTAGAACTGCTCCTCCACCGACAGCGACCAGAAGTGCTGCACGGGGCTGGGCGGGATCTCCGCCGCGAGGTAGTCCAGCGTCTGGTCGGCCAGGTAGAGGTTCTCCACGTACGCGGCGGAGGCGAACAACTGCCAGGCGGTCTCACCCAGCCGGGTGACCGGCAGCACCGCCAGGGCGGTCGTCCCCGTCGCCAGGAGCACCACCGTGGCGGCGGGCAGCAGGCGCCGTACCCGCCGGACGTAGAACCCGGCCAGCGACACCCGCCCGTGCTCGCGGACCTCCCGCAGGAGCAGGGAGGTGATGAGGAAACCGGAGATGACGAAGAAGACGTCGACACCCACGTAACCGCCCGGGAGCAGGTCCGGGTCCAGGTGGTAGACGAGCACCAGCAGTACGGCGACGGCGCGCAGCCCCTGGACCTCGGGGCGGAAGAGGTTCCCGTGTCCGCGCTGACCCGGCCGGTTCGGCAGGACGGCCCTTGACGAAGGGGAATGGGGTGATCGCATGGGGTCATCATGTGTGCTGGGCCCGGTCGCGTGAAGGGAAAATCAGGGCCTTTCGCGAGTGTTTCCCGATTCTTCGCACTCCGGAGGGGAACCCCGGCGTCTTCGCCGCCGTCCTGCTCCGCCGTTCTCGTCGGCCAGGTCCTTTCCCGGTATTCCGGGGAGGCCGGGACAACGGGGTCATATCCGAGTGCTCGGTGCGGGAAACGGCGACCCGGCAGGGGGAGGCGAGCCCCGGACTCGGCGTTGGTGGCACGTGCACGCCGGTTCTCGGGCACACTTGCCAGAGGACCCCTTGTCGCGAGCCCCCTGCCCCCGTACCTAGGAGACACCCCCGTGGCCACCTTCGCCCGTACCCGCCTCGTGGCGGTCATCGTGGTGTTGACCGTTCCCGCGGTGCTGTTTCCGCTGTTCGGGCCATGGGTGATCCTGTGGTTGCCGTTCGCCTTGATGTTGTTGGGTGCGGCCCTGGCACGCCCCGCCCCGCTGGACGCCGTCCTGGAGGCGCTCCTGGGCCTGGTGACGGGTGGGGGTCCGGCCGGGGACGGGAAGGCCGAGGACGTGCGGGTTCCGGGGCGGGACCTCCGGGGCCGTTCGGATCGGCCGGACCGGGGCGATGAGCCCGCACCCATCGAGGCGCCGCGCGGCGAGAGCGGGACCCGGGGGGTCCGCACGCGCCGCACCGAACTGCCGAGCGCTCTGGACGACTACGTGTTCGAGTTCTCCGCGCTCGTCCACTGGCGCTGGGCCCACCGCGTCGACCTGAGCCTGCGCAACCCCGCGGGACCGGCCGTCCACTCGATCGTGCTGCGTGCCCGGGACATCCTGTGCGAGGTGCATCCCGAGGACCGTTCGGTGACCGAGAGCGAACTCGGGTCGGTGTTCGCGGTGGAGGCCCCCGTCGCCGGAGGCACCATCCAGGTGTGGGCGGACGAGGTCCGGCTGGAACTGTCCGCCGAGGACGACGAACGCCTCCGCCGCATGGCCTGCCTGCGCAAGGACCGCGCCCTTTGGACCGCCGAGCACGAGGCCGAGCGGGGCCGTGCGGCGGTGTCCGGTGAGCCCGGGCGGGCGTTGTCCACCGATCTCCCCCCGCGACCCCGGCCGCAGCACGCCGGGCACGAGGAACCCGACGTGCTCGGGCTGTCCGACCTCGAGCCGCCCGAGCCCGACATCCCGATGCCCGGGAGCGGGGTCGACGAGGAGGGCTACGAGAGCTACTGGTGGCCCGCCGAGCAGGAGGCGGGCGAGGGCGCGGACGCCATGGAGCAGGACGTCCAGGTCGCCATCCTGCGCGGGCTCATCGACTCCGTCGAGGACGAGGCCGAGCGGGCCGCCTTCGTCCGCGAACAGGTGGACATCCTGGAGCGGACCGGCTTCGGCCACGTCGCCGAGCGCATCCAGTCGGTGTATCCCGAACAGTAGGGACCGTCCTCCTGCTCGCCCCGCCCCTCCCGGCCGGTTCAGTCGCCGAGCTGGAGGGCGAGGACCCCGGTGACGGTGAGGACGACCCCCACGGCCTGGGTGCGGGTGATCCGGTCGTCGTGCCCGGATCCTTCTCGGGGACGAGGAACTCACCGAGTCCGCGATCGCCGACGTCCTCAGACACGCGCTCCGCGGAGGATGATCCCGGGCCCGTACCCGTACACCGACCCGCGCCCGGTCCCGGCCACCGTGCGGGCCCGCGCCGCAGCCTGACCCGCACCGCACCCTGACCTTCGTCAGGGCGGTGCCCCGTCGGTCGCCACTGTCGACCCCTGGCCGCCGATTCCTAGCGTTGTCCACGCACAGCAGGACACGCGAGGGAGCGGGCACCGCCGAGGCCGCCGAGGCCGGGACGCGGTGCGGGCGGAGAGGGCCGGATGAACACACCGACAGGGCAGCGGAGCAGCACACTCCGAACGGTCGACCTGGCCAGGCGGTACGGCGCGGGAGAGACCGCGGTCACCGCCGTGGCCGGGGTGAGCCTCGGCTTCGCACCGGCGGAGTTCACCGCGATCATGGGCCCCTCCGGCTCCGGCAAGTCCACGCTCATGAACCTGCTGGCCGGGCTGGACACCCCCACCTCGGGGAGCGTGCTGGTCGAGGGGCAGGACCTGGCCCGGCTCGACGACCGGAGACTGACCCGGCTCAGGCCCGAGCGGATCGGTTTCGTCTTTCAGGCCTTCAACCTGCTGCCCGCCCTCACCGCGGAACAGAACATCCTGCTCCCGCTCAGGCTCGCCGGACAGTGCCCGGACCGCGACCGCCTCGACGAGGTCGTGCGCTCCCTGCGGCTCGGCGACCGGCTGGGGCACCGGCCCCCGGAACTGTCCGGCGGACAGCAGCAGCGCGTCGCACTCGCCCGGGCCCTGCTCACCCGGCCCGCGGTGCTCCTCGCCGACGAGCCCACCGGGTCCCTCGACGTCACCAACGGCCGTGAACTGCTCGAACGCCTGCGCACGGCCAGCAGCGAACTCGGTCGGACCATCGTCATGGTCACCCACGGCCCGGTCGCCGCGACCTACGCCGACCGCGTCCTGCTGATGTCCGACGGCGCCCTGCACGGCACCCTCGAACACCCCACGACCCAGCAGGTCCTGGCGGCCGTGGCCCGGGCGGAGAGCCGGTGCTGAGCCTCGCCTGGGCACAGACCCGCACCCGTCCCGCCCGGTTGGCCGCCGTGCTGACGGCCATCATCCTGGGCACGCTCTTCCTGGCCGCGACCGCCGTGTTCTCCGCGACCTCCGACGCCGGGATGCGCGCCGTGGCCGCGGCACCGCTGGCCGCCGCCGACGTGGTCGTCGACCGCGACCCCGAGTCGGCCGACCCCGGTCCGGACTGGCCCGACGCGGTCGCCGACCACCCCGACATCGGCGCCGTCACCGCCCACCACGCGCGTACCGTCCGACTCGCCACCGGGGAACGGCGGGGCGAGGCCAACGTCTACAGCTTCGCCGACGACCCCGCACTGCGCTGGTTCGACCTGGCCGAGGGCGTCTGGCCCACCGCCCCGGACGAGGTCGTCGCCGACACCGCGACACTGGACGCCCTGGGGATCTCGGTGGGCGACACCGTGCGGATCCTGCCCCGGGAGGGGGAGGGCACCCGGGCCACCGTGGTGGGTGCGACCGACCCGGGCTTCCAGCCGCTGACCGGTGTCCAGTACACGCTCTACGCCACCGAGGCGCACTTCGAGGGCGACAGCGCGTTCAGCGTCCTGGCCGACACGGCCGACGGCGTTTCCGCACCGGAGGCCGTCGCGAACCTCGGGGTCGCCCTGCCCGAGGGCCTCCACCCGATGACCGCGGAGGAACAGGCCCGGCTCGCCGCCGACCGGTTCGCGGGAGGCTCACAACAGCTCGACATGATCCTGCTGGTCTTCGCGCTCATCGCCCTGCTCGCGGCCTCCGCTGTTATCGCCAACACCTTCACGATCCTGCTCTCCCAGCGCCGCCGCGACACCGCCCTGCTGCGCCTGGTGGGCGCGGACCGGGCCCAGGTACGGAACCTGGTCGTCGCCGAGGCGCTGATCGTCGGTACCGTCGGTTCCCTGATCGGCGTGTGCGCGGGCGTGGGCGTCGGCTACGCGGGAGCTTCCCTGGCCGGACTGGTCGGCGGCGGTCCCGAGGTCCGGTTGGTCGCCCTGCTCGGAGCCTTCCTGGTGGGTGTGGCCACCACCGTGGGCGCCGCCTGGTTCCCCGCGCGGCGGGCGGCGGTGACCGCCCCGGTCGAGGCCCTGCGCTCGGCGCCCCTCCATGGCGGGGTGCGTTTGCGCCCGGTGCACGTCCTCGGTGCCGCGGCCGCGCTGCTCGGGGCGGCCGCCATGGCCGCCGGGGTCGTGGCGCAGACCCTGCCCCTGGCGGTCGGCGGCGGTTCCGTCGGCGCGCTCGGCCTGCTTCTGACCCTGCGCTACCTGATTGCCCGCCTCCTCGGAGCGGTCGAACCCCTGCTGCGCCGGATGGGCGGTGTCCCCGAACTGGCCGGGGCCAACCTGAGACGCGACCCGGGCCGGGCGGCCACGGCCACGCTCGCCCTCGTCCTGGGGCTCGGCCTGATCTGCGCGCTCACCACGGCCGCCGCGACCGGTCGCGCCACCATCGACAGCGACCTGCGCGACCGCTACCCGGTGGAGGTCAGCGCGCGCGTGGACGAGGGGTCGGTGGCCCCGGAGACCGTGGCCGCGGTCCGCGCCGTCGACGGGCTCGAACTGGTCGAGGCACCCCGCACCGAACGGGTGACGGTGGCCGGACTGGACGAGGTCACCCTGGTCGGGGTCTCCCCGGAAATGGCCGCCGCGACGGGCGCCGGAGAGCTGACGGAGGCTGTGAACACCCCGGTCGTGCTGGTCTCCGGTGCACAGTTGAAGGAGCTCGGGGCCGAGGCGGGGGAGACCGTCGAACTCACCGTGGACGGTGCCCGGTGGTCCTTCACCGTCTACCCGTCCCACCTGGCCACCGTCTCCGGCGCCCCGGACCCGGTGGTGCGCGCCGACGTCCTGGACACCGTGGCCGAGGGCGGGGAACGCGGCATGGTGTGGGGCGTGGCCGCCCCGGAGGCCGACACCGACGACCTCGCCGCGCAGATGAGCCTGGTCGCCGGGGCCGACCCGGACATCGCTCTCAGCGGGGCGCTCAGTGAACGCGCCGACATCACCGAGGTCCTCGACATCATGGTCAACCTGGCCTTGGCGATGCTGCTCGTCACCGTGGTCATCTCCAGCGTCGGGGTGGCGAACACACTGGGCCTGTCGGTCCTGGAGCGGACCAGGGAGTTGGCGCTGCTGCGGGCGCTGGGCCTGACCAGGGGTGGGCTCCGGGGCACGCTGGCGGTCGAGGCGGTGGTGCTCGCCCTGCTCGGTGCCCTCCTGGGGGTCCTGACCGGGGTGCCCTACGGAGTGGTCGGGGTGGACGCGATCGTCGGCGGGACGGCGCCCCTGGTGGTGGCGGTGCCCTGGGGGCGGTTGGGGCTGGTGCTGGTCGCGGCCCTGGTGATCGGGGCGGCCGCCACACTGTTCCCGGCCCGCCGTGCCGCCCGGATCGCTCCTGCGGAAGGGCTCAGCGGCGACTGACCGGGGCCTACCTGCGGCGAGGGGGCCCTGGCTCACACCGGCGACGTATCCGGTCGGCCCCTCAGGCGTCCCGCCCCCGGTCCTCGCCGACCAGGCCCGCCTCGTACGCCAGGACGGCGGCCTCCACCCGGTTGCGCACCCCCAGGCGTTTGAGGATCGTGCTGACGTGGCCCTTCACCGTGCCCTCCACGAGGAAGAGCCGTGCGCCGATCTCCTGGTTGGACAGGCCCGCACCCAGCAGGGCCAGTACCTCGCGCTCACGGTCGGTCAGCCCGGCCAACCGCTCCCGGGCGTCCAGACGGCCGGCCGAACGGGCGTGGTCGAGGTTGTCCAGGACACGCCGGGCCACCCTGGGGGAGAGGAACGCGCCGCCCTCCGCCACCGCCCGCACACCCAGCAGCAGCTCCCTGGGGTCACCGGTCTTGAGGAGGAACCCGTCCGCGCCCCCGTCGAGGGCGCGGACCACGTACTCCTCCTCGCCGAAGGTGGTCAGGATGACCACGGCGGTCCCGGGGGCCGACCGACGCATCTCGGCGGCTGCGTCCAGACCGTTCATCCCGGGCATCCGGATGTCGACGAGGGCCACGTCGGGGCGGTGGGACCCGGCCAGCCGGACGCCCTCCCGACCGTCGGAGGCCTCGGCGACGACCTCGATCTCCGGCTCGTTGGCCAGGATCGCCCGCACACCCGCACGGACCATCGCCTCGTCGTCCACCAGCAGAACCCTGATCACGCCCGGTCTCCCGTCACCTCACCAGCACCTCGGCCGAAACCAGTCTCTCCGGGCCGAAGCACAGACGGTACCGGTCGTGCCCACCCGCGAAGAGGTCGGCGCTGGACCGGTAGTAGCGGCACTCCAGTCCCTCCCGGGCTTCGGGAGAGGCGCCCTCCCCGGCGGGCTCCAGGTAGAGCTCCTCCTCGGGGAGCAGTGCCTCCGCCTCGGCCCGGTCCTGTTCCGGCCGCAACCGCTCGAAGACATCGGGGGCGAGGGTGGCGGTGGCCGCCTGGTGTGCCGTGAGCATCAGCATCAGCACGTACCCCGCCGCTGCGGCCAGGGCCGGGACCCCCACGACCACACCGATCGCCCACAGGGCCCGATGGCGGTCCCGGCGGTATCCGAGCAGGCGCGCGTGGACCCGGGGAGCCCCCTCGGCCCGGCGCGTTCCGGGGTCCTCCCGGTGGTCCTGCCCGGTGAACGTCCGGGCACCGGGTCCGCGCACCGGCATCCGGGCCGACACCACCCACAGGTCGCCCTCCGGCCCGGCGGACAGTTCACCGCCCACCAGGCGCACCCGTTCGCGCAGGCCCACGAGCCCGCTTCCGGTGCCGGGAGCACGGTCGGGGGAGCGGGCGCCCGCCGCCACGGTGTTGGCCACCCGCACGGACACCGCGTTCGGCGACCCCGTCAGGACCACCCGCGGCGCCGATTCCGGTGCGTGCTTCGCGGCGTTGGTCAGGGCCTCCTGGACCACCCGGCGGAGAGCCCGGTCCACCAGCACGGGGGGTTCGCGGAACTCGCCCTCCCGCTCCAGGGAGACGTCCATGCCCGCCTCGACCGAACGCCGCACCAGCGCGGCGACACCGTCGCCCGCCGGATCGAGCGGGGCGGCCCCGGAGTCGGCGCGCAGGACTCCGACCGCGTCCAGGAGCTGATCGGCCGCCCGGCCGGCGACCTCCCGCAGCTGCCCGGCCTGGGCCCGGCGCTCCCCGGTGAGGTCCTCCGCCATCTCCAGGGCACCCGCGCCCAGGGCGAGCAGGCTCAGCTCGTGCCCCACGGCGTCGTGCAGGTCCTGGGCGATACGCGAGCGCTCCCGCATCCGGGCCTGTTCGGCCATGAGTTCACTCTCGCGCTCCAGGATCCGGGCCTGCTCCCACCCCGACCGCTCCAACGCGGAGGTGCTGCGCAGGTACAACCCCACCAGCCACGGCAGCAGTACGGTGAACACCGCCAGGATCCCGGAGGTGACCCACATGCCCAGGGGCTGATCGCCGAGTGCCAGGGCCGCCGCCCCCACGGCGGCCGCCGCCGGCCAGGTCCACCCCGCCGCCCGCGGGTCCCCGGACAGGCGACCGGTGAGCAGGGCGGGCAGGGGCACGACCAGGAGCAGCGGTGGCCAGAACACGGCCGGGGCCAGCAGGACGAGCACGGCGGCCGGGGCCAGGCGGCCCCAGGGGACGCGGGAAGGACGCATACCCCGGAAACTAACCCGCCCGACCCCGCCGCGTCGCCCGTCGAAAGTCAGGGTGTGCCGCCAGGGCCCTGCTCTCACCGCCCCGCCGGGTTCGCGCCCAGCGCCGAGTCGGAGCCGTGCTCGACGACCCGGAGCATGTCCTTCACCTCCACGAGCAGCGACTCCGGCACGATCCCCAGCCGGACGCCCTCCCGTGCCAGCTCCTCGGCCCGGTTGAGGATCCGCCACGCCTCCAACAGGTCGCGGCGGGCCACGACCCCGGCCAGCAGCCGCATCGCACGCAGCTGGCCCGAGCGGTGCTGCAACCCGCGGTACCCCTCGATCGCCACCCGCGCCAGCTCCTCGGCCTCGGTCAGCCGACCCACCCGCTGCAACGACTCGGCCGCCATCCGGTGGGCCCTGGCGTGCCACCACTTGTCACCCAGCTCCCGGAACCCCCGGGCGGCCCGCAGGAACTCCTCCTTGCCCCGGCTGCGGTCGTGCGCCAGCAACACCTGCCCCAGCACCAGACAGGTACGCCACCGCCCCCATTCATCACCGATCTCCTCGAACGCCCGTTCCGCCTCCCGCAGCCGGTCGAGCTGCCGTTCGCCCTGCCAGGCGTCCCTGAGCGCCCTCCTGCCGCGCAGCGGTCCCCGCCCCGGCCCCGGTTCGGCACACCGCTGCGCGTACCCGGCGGAGCCGTCGACGAACAGCCCGTCCACCCTGGTGCGCTGCCGCTCCGGCCACTCCGGGTCCCGCGCGGTCAGCCGACGGCGCTCCCGTTCCCGCCCGGGGCTCAGCAAAAGCTCACACGCCCAGGCCTCCCGGTTGAGCTCGTTGGTGGACAGCTGGCCCAGCGAACGCAGGTAGCGCGCCCGGTACCAGTTCTCCTTCGGGGCCTGGGAGAGCTGCTCCAGGCCGTCGGCGAGCACGAACCAGGCGTTCAGCGTGTATCCGCGCAACCGCAGTACCTCGCCCCGCTGCAGTTGGACCCTCGCCCACTGCTCGGGTACGTCCCGGGAGCCCACGAGCAGCTCCTCGGCCCGGGAGAGCAGGGTGTAGGCGCGCTCCAGGTGCCCCTGGAACCGGTCGACCTCGGCCAGGTTGCACAGCGTCCGCGCCCACCACCAGCGGTCCTCGTGCTCCTCGAAGATCCGCGCCGCCCGCTCGATCTCTGCCCGGCCGTCGTCCAGGTCACCGCGGCGGTACAGGTTCACCCCGATGGCCCGGTGCGCCCGCGCCGACCAGCGCGGGTCCACCGCGGGATCCAGTTGCTCCAGCACGTACAGGGCGGTCAGGGCGCGCTCGTAGCCGGTGTCGTGGTCACCGTGGCCGCTGGCCACCTCGGCCCGGTCGAGCAGGGCCACCCCGTAGGCGAACGGATCCGCCATCTCCAGGGCCAGGCCGGTGGCCTGACGGGTGGCTCCGCGCACGGCGTCCCAGTGCGTGCGCCCGGTCCGGCACAGGACCGCGAAGGCCCGCCGCAGCCGCCACCCGTGCGCGGGTAACCGCGGACCGTCCCCTCCGGGCGCGGTCCACCGGAAACAGACCTCGAACCCCCGGCGCTCGGACTCCAACCAGGCGAGGGGGTCCGCGGGGCCGTGCACGGACGGAGAGGGCGCCACGCGCTCCCCGCCCCGGCCGGGCACCGGGGCGCCGAAGTTCCACTCGTGCGGGGCCGCACGGCGGGCGGCGGCCTCACCGATACGTTCGAAGGCGCCGAGCAGCCGCTCCACCGCCGGAGCGAGCGCCTCCGCGGACCAGTCCGCGCGTTCCTCCTCCGGGACGCCCAGGACGTGCGGGCCCGCGGTCAGCAGGGTGTCCCGGACCCGGTCGTGCAGCTGGAAGCGGTCGAACCCGCCCGTCCTGTACAGGTACGTCACCAGGTAGCGGTGGTTCATCCGTAACAGCATCCGCCTGGCCTCCTCCTCGGAGGTGTCCAGCAGGGCGGCGGCCGCCCAGGCGGCGAAGGTGGTCAGCCCGGTGGCGGCCAGCCTGTTCAGGAGCAGCCGCTCCGCTGGTTCGCACTGCTGCAGGCTGAAGGCGAGTGATCGTGCGACGGCCCGGGGGCCGGGGACGTCCAGCCCCTTCATGTGGTCCAGCAGGTCCGCGGCGCCCGGGCCGTCCTCCCTGGTGATCTGGGTCCCCGCCAGGCAGAGGGCCAGGGGCAGCCCGTGGCAGGCCCGGACCAGTTCGGGCAGGGCGTCCCGGTCCGCGGCGGCCAGTTTCCGCCCCGAGGCCTCGACCAGCCGGTTGACCAGTTCCAGGCTCTCCCGCCGGGACAGCGGGGCGAGTCCGCGCTGCAGCATGGGCTGTTCGGCGTCGGGGAAACCGTTGCGGCCGGTGATCAGCACGGCGCATCCCCGACCGCTGGGAAGCAGCGGTTCCACCTGCGTGTAGTCCTTGGCGTTGTCGAGGACGACGAGCAGCCTGCGGTCCTGTGTAGCGGTCTTCCACAGTCCGGAGAGTTCGTCCAGGGAAGCGCCGTCCGGGGGCCGACCGCCGAGTTCGGCGACCATCTGCGCGAGCACGTCCTCGGGTCTGCGCGGCTCCCGACGCCCCGAGGAGCCACGGTCCGCGCCGCCGTAGAGCTCGAACTCGATCTTGCCGTCGGGGAAGCGGTCGGCGACCCGGTCCACGACCTGGGCGGTCAGCTGGCTCTTCCCGGTGCCGCCCTCCCCGGTGACCGCGATGACCAGCGGACCGCGGGAGCGGCGCCCCGGAACCCGACGGAACGGGCGGCGCAGGAGGCCGCGTGCCCCGGTGCGGGGGAAGCGCTCGAACTGTTCCAGCAGCTCCGCCATGAGCGTCTCGTGCCCGGTGAAGTGGTCCACCGGCGGGGGCAGACGGCGCCTCAGCGCCGGGGCTTCCTCGGAACCGGGCGCCTGGTCGAGGCGTTCCAGGAGCAGTTGGGCGGTGACCGCGGTTCCGGTTCCGAGCAGCCCGACCACCGCGAGCAGCAGCCCGCCGTCCCCGGTTACCAGGTCGGGGACCTCCTGGGCCGCCGTGCCCAGGCCGACCAGCGTCGCCAGCCCGCCGACCAGTCCGGTGTGCACCGGCCGCCACTGCCGACGCGGGGGAACGCCCGAACCGTCGGACCGTCGGTTCACCGTCACCCTCCCGCGCGCCTGGATTCTCCTTGTGTGCCGGGCTTGTGGGCTTTCGGTGGTCCGGCAGGGAACCGATCCTGCTGCGGTCGGGCCGTCGGTGTCCACACGTGCGGGGGCCGACCGTGGGACGTTCACCCGATCGGCGGCCCTCGGACACCCGCGGTGCACCCCGGGGACAGGAGAGCGAGGGCGGTCCGGTCCCGGCCGGACCCGGTCAGCAGTCGAGCCCGGTCAGCAGCCGGGCGATGCGGGCGTGCGCCATGAAGCTCGGGTTCACCTGGCGGGTGGAGTGGAAGTTGAGCACCACGTGGGCGTCCTGCTCCGGGTAGTGGTAGAGGTGCGTGGCCCAGACACCGTTGTGTCCCACCGGCTCGGGGAGGCCGCGCATCAGCGGGGGGAGGAACTCGCCGAACCTCAGTGTCATGGCGCCGGCGCCGTAGCGGATGCCGCGGCGGAACCGGCGGCGGGGCCGGAGGAGGTGTTCCAGGCTTTCCCGGGAGACGAGCAGTCCCCCGTGCAGGGCCCGTTGGAAGCGCAGGAAGTCCTCGGCGGTACCGACGACGCCGCCGCAGGCCCAGTCGATGCTCACGGAGTGCGCGCGGCTGAGCTCGTGGCCGTCGAGCCAGAACGGTGCGACGTCGAGTTCGGCGAGGTTATCGGGGGCGTCGTCGGGGTCGTAGGGCGTCGAGGCGCCCGTCATGCCGCCGGGGTCGAGGACCCGTTCGCGCAGGAGGTCGGAGAACCGTTCGCCGGCGGCCTCCTCGGCGATTCTCCCGAGCAGGACGTAGCCGGTGTCCGCGTAGTGGAAGCGCTCCCCGGGACGCCCGGCGGCGGGCAGGCCCCGGACCTGGTCGAGCAGGTCCGCGGGGCGCCAGCGGCGGTCGCGGTCGGCGGCGACCGCGCTGCTCGACGCGGCGGTCCGAACGCGGCCCGGGGGCTCGAAGTAGTCGGGGATCCCGCTGGTGTGCGTCAACAGGTGCTCGACCGTCACGTCCGCGGCGACGTCCGCGCCGGGGGCGGCGGGCAGGCCGGTGAGGTCGCCCGGGGGCAGCAACGCGCCGAGGGGTGTGGTGAAGTCGAAACGGCCCGCGTCGGTGAGCTGGGCGATGAGCACGGCCGTCATGAGCTTGCCGACGCTGGCGGCGTGGAAGGGCGTGGCCAGGTCGCCGAAGTCGAACCCGAACCCGGGCGCCCGCACCAGCACCTGGGGTTCGGGCATGCCGTGGCGACGGCGGGCGGTCCGTTCGAGCCAGGTCCGCAGGCGGTCCGCTGCGTGGCGGGTCGTGGTCGAGGGCATGGCAGGACACCTCATCGGGGGGAGTGGTCGGAGGGGGTCGTTCCGCTCTCTATATGTCTAATAGACATGTCTATGAGAGTCAAAGGTTTAGACTCGGGCCATGTCCCATGTGATCCTCGGCCTGCTCCTGATCTCCCCGATGAGCCTCTACGACCTCGTCAAGGCGTTCGAGGCGGGGGTCTCGCTCTTCTACAGCGCCAGTTCCGGCAGCATCAAACGCGCCCTGGACAACCTGCTCAAGCAGGGGCTCATCGAGGTCGCCAGCGTCGACCCCGGGGCACGCGGGAGAAAGGTGTACCGCGTCACCGAAGCCGGCCACCAGGAGTTCCGCGCCTGGATGACGGGGGAACCGGCCGGGCAGGACATGGAGACCGTGGCGCTGCCCAGGCTCTACTTCCTCGGGCTGTTGGAGCCGGACGAGCGCGCACCGGTGCTCCACCGCATCACCGCGCGCATCGAGGCGGATCTGGCCCGGCTGACCGGACTCAGCGAACACCTCGACGGCCGGGACATCCCCGAGGGGCTCCGCGACGTCGCCCGGCACCAGTTCGCGACACTCGACTACGGCATCGCAGCGCACCGCTTCGCGCTCGACTGGTTCCGTCGGCACGCCGAACGCCAGGAGGGCGCCGGCACGGGGGAGGCAGAACCCGCTCCGCGTCCACAAGCGGATTGACTTCGAGCGCGCTCGAAGTCCTAACGTTCCCGGCATGAAGCAGACCACCGCCTCGCCCTACGAGGTCACCGCCCGTATCCGCTGCACCGACCCCGACCGCGTCGAACCGGCGCGCACCGCCCTGGGCGCCCTGGCGGAACAGACCCGTGCCGAGCCCGGCTGCCTGGCGTTCTCGGTACACGAGGAGACCGAAGCACCCGGTTCGTTCGTGCTGTGGGAGGTCTTCGCCGACGAGGAGGCGTTCCGGCGGCACTTCGAGTACCAGCACACGCGCTCGTACCTGGAACACGAGTTCACCGAGGTGGTCGAGCACTGGGTCATGCGGCCCGTATGAGATGACCGGTGTGGGACGGCCGGTGTGGGACGGCCCTGGTGCGGGGGCGGGCTCACCCGGCCCCCTCGCCCGTCCCACAACCCTCGTGGGCGTCGATGAGCGTCTCGTAGGCCGCGACCTTGGCCTCCAGGGCCCTCTCGTGGCCCAACAGGAGCGAGATTCGCTCACGGAGGTCTTCGTGGTGGTCGGCCAGCATGTCCATCCGGGCGCGCAGGGTGCCCGCGCCCTGTTCGCGGAGTTCGGCGTAGCGGCGCATCCGGGCGATCGGCATCCCGGTCTCCCGGAGTCGGAGCAGGAAACGCAACCACTCGATGTCCTCGTCCCGGTAGCGGCGGTGGTTCCCGGCCGAACGCCCGACCGGCCGGAGCAGGCCGATCCGCTCGTAGTAGCGGAGTGTGTGGCCGGAGACCCCGGTCCGTTCGGCCATCTGCGCGACGGTGAGACCTTCGGTGCCGTGTTCGTCAGTCACGACCCGCAACCTACAACGGGGCCCGGACCGGCGTCCGTCCGCTCCGCCTCGAACAGAGCGCTCGGCCCTCATGCGAGGGACCAGCGGTCCCAGGAGGAGCGCGGGCCCCTTCCACGGTCGAGCCCGCCGGAGGAACGGCGGAGGCACCCGCCGCCGACCACACGTCGGCAGCGGGCGCCTCCAGCACGGCCGGGACCGCTCCCACCCTCCGGTTTCGTTCGACGGGGGAGCGGTGGCCGGCTCAGGCCCTCCTGCGTCGGCCCACGACGAAGGCGGCGATCCCGCCCGCGATCGCGGCCACGGCCGCGGTCACCAGCAGAGCCAGGTTCGCTCCGGTCACCGGAAGTGTGTCCGCACCGCCCCGCTCGTCGGCCGGTGCTTCGGTGCCGGGCTCCTCGGAATCCGGCACCTCCTGCCCGGGGTCCTCCTCCGTGCCGGGCTCCTCGGTCGGTTCCCCGGGTTCGTCGGCGGGCGGTGTGGGCTCGGGGCTCACCGGCGTCTCCGGGTCCCCGCCGCCCGAGCAGAGCGGCAGTTCGCCCTCGAAGGCACCGTTGTGCAGCTCACCGTTGCCGGTGACGCCCTCGGCGAGGGAACCGTGCTCGAAGGAGGCGGCGACCACCGCGCCCTCGATGTTGGACGGGGACAGCCACCGCACGCGTGCGTCCGGGGCGAACACCGTGCCCTCCAGGGTGCGGCTGTCGGGGGTGAAGGTGACCCCGGTGGCGTCGCCGAAGTTGAACAGGACGTACCGCGACTCCGCCAGGCCGATACCGGCCATGTTCGGTGTGTGCCACTCGAACTCACCGTCGACGCCGGAGGTGTCGACGTTCACCAGCAACGGGGCGTCGGCCGAGGGCTTGTCCTCGAAGGTGACGACCTCCAGGTCCGCCAGATCCGCGGCGTCCACGTTCCAGATGTTGGGCCCGGAGGCCAGGGGGAGGGTCACGTTGGCCCCGGAGTCGAAGGGAGGGGTCGCCTCCTCTCCGTCGCCGGTCCGCACCGGGGTCAGGTTGCCCTGGCAGGCCGCCATGCCGGCGGCGCGCTGCCGGTACTCGGGGAACAGGGCGGCCACGTCGAACGCCTCCGCGGTGACCGATTCCTCGGGCTGCCCGGTGGTGAGGGAGATGCGCGGAGTCGACTCGCGCCCGCCGGGGGCCGAGACGACGGTGGAGACCTGTGCCCCGTTGGCGTCGGTGGTGCTGATCTCGGCCCCGCTGGGGTCGCCGATCTTGACATGACCGTCCTGCAGGACCTTGAGGTGGCCTTCGCTGCCGTCGAGGTCCACGCCGCCGTTGACGACGAGCGCGGAGGGCTGTTCGTCCCCGTCACCCACGTAGGTGCCCGGGGTGTGGGCGGCGACGTTGTAGGAGCCGAAGGCCAGGTCGCCACCGACGGCGATGGGGCCCTCGGATTCGTTGCCGGCCAGCTCGGCCCGGCCCTCGACGAGCACGAGGAAGCCGTTGCCGCCCGCCAGGGGGCTGACGGTGGTGTCTGCGGCGGCGGTGCCCGGAGCGGCCAGGGCGAAGGCGAGCAGGGCGGCACCGCTCAGGTGGGTGCCCCGCCGGAGAGCGGAGGAGTGGGATGGGGATTCCGGCATCAGGGGTTCTCTAGTCAGTGTGGGAGACGTGGAGGAAGGACCCCGTCGCGGCCGCCGGGTTCGGCAGGCGCCTTCCGGCGGTGACGGGCCCGGAATCATCCAAGTCCACAAATCGGGTATATCAAAACCACCGGCCGCCCTCCGCGCCTCCAGGGCGCGGAGACCGGACCTCCGTGAACCCTCCGGCGAACAGGCTGTTCACGGGTGCGGGCATCGTTGGCGGCCAGGACCTTGCGGACAACACCTCTCCCTTGGCGCCCTCCGGTTCACATGGCAACTCTCACAACTTCCCGGCCGGTGCTCGACCGGGCCGGTACGAGCTGCCTCCCTGCCGCCGTGTCCTTCGGTGAGGGGTCGCCGCACCCCGGGGGGGCAGGACCCTCGCACCCTCGGCGCGGGCGGTGTCCGGAAGGGGTGGGCCCGGGGGTGATGGGCGGGCCCGTTTTCCGTCGGGGCGGAAAAGGGTCCCACGTAAATTGGTGCTCGTTTGCGCGTATTTTTTGGCGCGCTGAAACAAGCCGAAGGGCTTCTGCTGTCACCGCTGCCTCGTGGGCTCTGTGAAATCGGTGCCCGGGCGCATCGGAGATGTTTCTCCCGTTGCGCTTTCCGGCCTGGCCTCCTTCTGGGTCCGGGTGTCTTCGAGAGGTCGGGCGGGTCACCGCCGTGCTCGGCAGCCGGGTCGCCCGTTCGCCGGGGAGGGCCGGACCGAAACAGCTCCGGCAGGGCCGCCGTTCCGGTGTGAGGGCGTGGCTGAAGCGGGAGTTCGTCGGTCCTTCGAGGGCGCTGGTTTTTGGTCCGAAGTGAACTGGTATTCGGTGTTTGCCGAATGAAGAAGGCCGTGGCTTCGGGTGGTTGCGGCGGGGTGTTTGGCGTCTATGTTTCTGTTGTCATTAACCTTGGTTTTTGGTCTGCTTTTATGTCCCAGCTGTTTGTGGGGTGCTGTGGGAGTTTGGTAAATTCCTTGTGGTTGGAGTGGGGTGCACAGGCCCCATCCGAATTCTTTTCAGTCATATGTGGAATGTGTAGGCACCACCCGTAATGCGTCGTTCCCTGGCCCGCGCGACGGCAGTTGGTGCGGCTTGCGCCCTGGCCCTTCTGCTGGGGGGAGCCGCGCCCGGCACGGTCGGCGAGGAGGCTCCCGCCACCCCCGAGGACACGGCTGCCTACGGGGACCCGGTCGGCGTACAGGGCAGGCCCGCGTCGACCGACGAGCTCCCCGCGGGTCCGGCCGGATCCGACGGTGCCTCCGCAGACGGGTCGCGCGTTCCAGGAAGCTCCGGCGGTGGCCGAACCCAGGTCGAGAACTCCCTGTGGACCTACGTGGACCGTGCCTCCCCCGACCGCCCCCACAGCGGCACCGGAACCGGCACCGTGGGTACGGGACGCCTCGCATGGGACCGCGTCTACACCCGCAGGGCCCTGTTCCGGTTCCCGGTGGCCCTCGGATCCGAGACCGTCGTGGACTCCGCCGTGCTCCGCGCCGAGGTGGCGTGGTCCTATGACTGCGGCAGCGACTCCTTCGTGCAGTTGCACCGGGTCGACCCCTTCCACACCGGAACCACCTGGAACGACCAGCCGACGGCTCGTGCCCTGCTCGACACCCGAAACGTCAGGGGCGGGCACACCGCCTGCCCCGCGCCCGGCGGTGTGGAGTTCGACGTGACCGAGGCCTACCAGTGGGCCGTGGACAACGGAGAAGCCCACATCCACCTGCGGCTCGGCGAACGGGACGAGTCCGGGAGCGCGGCCTGGCGCCGCTTCGACGTCCGTGACAACCCTCCGGTGCTGGTCGTCGACCACAGCCCGCAACGAACCCCGGTCCCGTCCCCTGACCCGGGCGGGCCACCGGAAGCCGTGTCCCCCGGCGGTCAAGCCACCGTCCACGAAGAGGGCACCTCAGCCCCCGCGCCGCACCAGGCGGCGGAGGGCGGGGCCCACTCCGTCGACGCCGTCCCCAGGTCCGGGGGAGCGGACGGCGTCCGTGCCCGGGAGTCGAACTTCGGCGCTCGGCTCCCGGCCGGTGGTGAGCCGGACCGTTCCCTGCGCGGGGAGCGCATCGGCCGTCCGCCCCCTCCGGACGACCGCCGGCGACAGGCCGGGGACGCGGTCCCCAGGGCCCGGGGACCTCCGGTCACCACGTCGCAGGGAAGACACCCCCCGGTTCACCGACCGCGGGAAACCGGCTGACAGACGACACCCCCTCTCCCGATGCGGATCCGGTTGGGCGGCGGACCGCATCGGCGGCGACCCGAGGAAGTCGGACGGGCCGTTCCCCGAGCCCCACGGTGGGCGGGGCCCGGGACGGTCGAGGAGTCGTGCCCCAGCCGCACCGGCCACAGGGCGCAGTGACCGTCTGCGGTGACGGGACGATTCCGTGCAGCCGACAGGATGTCCATCTCACCGGACGCACCCACGCCTGGAGTCGGGTAGGGCTTCTGGCTGGGGAGCCGCGGTGGTCCGGAACCACCTGTGTGCGTGGGCACCACACAGGAGGATTCCGGGCCGCCACCGGCGTCCGCCCGGTTCGGTGGCCCCGGGGCGGACCCAGCCCCCAGTCGGGGGAGAGGGGAAGGCTGCGTTCAGGGCCATCACGGCAGCAACCCTCGTCTCCGTGCTTCCCGGTTCCTGATCGGAAGGCGTGCACCCTCGCGGGCGCATCACGGACTCACGGCACAGGAGCCACTCGGTCCGCAAGAGGCCGAGCAGACCGCTCGGGTCGTGCCGTGTCGTCCTGTGCTGGTGCGGCGGCGCCCGCTGGAGACGTATCGGTCCCGGGGTGGTCGGACACGAAAACGGGAGGAGGCTCTGACGCGCGTTCGAACCAGGGTTTGCCCTCAGCAGCCATGCCTTCGAGGATGCGGAGCGTGTGGGAGAAACCGGCGGCGTCGAGGTTGATATCTGACGCTTCGGTCTGCGGCTCCTCGTCCTCCGGCTCGTGAACGGGAGTGTCTGACACCGGAATGCTCTTGGTCGGTCCGTTGGTCAGTGTGATGTTCAGGGTGTAGCGCCGTGCGCTTTTGATCTGCACCTGGACTGACGAAAGCGCCTCGAAGCGGTAGTTGTCCCGTTCACTGCGGTGCCACCGTGCCCGCTCGAAGTCGAGTTTGGCCGTTGCCTCCCGCATCCCTTCGTTGGTGACCAGGAAAACCCTGATCTCGTACTTCGAATGTCGCCAAGGGCCTCCCTGCACGCCGGCCGACTTACAGGGGCGGTCCGGCGTCGGGAGGAAGGCGTGGGTCGTGACCTCGGGCCAGACCAGACGGTGGTGCTTCAGGGCCTCGTTGAGGATCAGGGTCTTATCCGCGTTCAACCAGGACTCCATCTCCGTCTCGGTGGGCATCAGCGCTTCGAGCTTGCCCTTCCACCGCTCGTACTCGGCCTCCCGGGCCCTGAGGACTTCCTCTCGTTCGTGAGTCTCCTCGCTGTGACGTCGGCGTTCACTGTGGATCCTCAACCACAGGGGAATCGCGAATCGGCCGGTGACCCCGGCGAGGAGGAGGCAGCCCACCGTCGCGGCCGGCGCCTCCTGGAGCACGATGCCGAGAACCGTCATGGTCGCCGCCGCCGAGAGCAGGCACAGAACCACGCTGCGTGCCTTGACCGCTGTGCCCACTGCGTGGATCTCGTCCGGCTCCAGCGGTTGCCCTTCGGACCAGCGCCGGCGAACATCGCGCACCATGAATCGGATCAGCCAGTTCACCTCTCCTTTTCGAACGCCGCTCTCCCGGTAGACACGGGCGACCTCATCGCGCAGAGCCCGGCGTACACCGGCGGTCTGGCTGAGCCATGCGTCCCTGTTCTCCGGTTCGGGGGCGTACCTGGCGAAGTAGTGGTCGAACGTGTGCTGCACGTGGTCCGCGAAACCGCGCTCGGGCGGACGTGCGCGCGAGCGCCGGTAACCGTACTCCTCTTCCTTCGCCAGCCTCCGCCGGTGCTTGTGGTCCCAGAAAGCGATGTGCCAGGCCGCGGCAGATCCGAAGACGAACATCGCCAAGCAGGAGATCAGCGCCAACAGGCTCCCCTGAGCCAAGGCGGACTTCGTTATGACCATGACGGGGAGCAGGAAGCTGCTCGCCAGGAGCAGACCTGCGAAGACGTCCCAGACGGTGGTGGATTTCGGCCTGGGCCTCCTGGCTCTGGCCTTGGCGGGTACGGGCTCGAAGTAGGCCCAGGCCCGGTCGACTCGTTCGCGGGCGCGTTGCTCCAGTTCAGCGTCCCCCTGGATCCTGTGCCACACGCCCTGCTTCATACCTCCGGTGAGTACCAGACCGAGATGGCGCAGGATCAGGTTGCGCTGCGCGGCGGGCAAAGCGTCCAGGCGAACCATCGTGTCCGTTGGGTCTCCACCCGAGCCGTCCACGCAGGACAGGAGCGCGAAGACGATGTTCAGGCCCTGCCACCACTCGTTGCGTTCTGCTGGTTCCCTTCGGTCCGACAGCGCTCCCAGGACGGTGCGATCCTCCCTTGTGAGATCCCGGTAGGAGCGTTTGCTGAGGATGGCCAGAGCCCGGTGGAAATGGATCTTCGGGCTGTCGAATCCGCGCGCGTAGGCTCGTTCGAGGTGTTCCCTCGCTTTGACCGGGACTCCGTCGGAGAGGTAACGGCATCCGACTTCGAAATCGCGCTCGGGTGGGTCTTCGGGCCCCACCACGTAGATGGTGGAATCGCGCATGTTGCCGACCTGGGCTCCGACGGAGGAGTTCGGGCCGGCGTTGTTGGAGGTGTTGGCACCGCTCATGAGAGCCCCTTCACCGCGGTGATCAGCGTGCCGACCTTGGTGGCCAGCGACGCCAGATCACCCAGGAGCCCCATGAGTCGCTTCAGGGCCAGCAGCGAGGTCTTCCTGCCCTGAGGCGTGGCCTCCTCGATTCCCTTGCTCGCGATGTCGAGTTCGTTCGAGGCCGCCTCGTGGGTCTCCTCGTCGATGCGGCCCGCGGAGCGCTCCCGGGACACTTCCTCCCGCAGCGCAGCGAGCTGGTCGGGAAGGTCGACGGGGGCGGGCCCGGCGGAGTTGAGCGCCACGTGGAACGTGCCGCCGCTGACATGGCCGGCCTGGACCCCGACGCTGCCATGGGCGGTGTTGGTGACACTGCCGGAGTCGCGGGGGGTGCTGTTCTCGCGCATGCTGGGGGGCTCCGCTTCGATGAGTTCGGTGGCGAGTTCGAGGGCGAAGGCGGCGGCGTTCGCGGCGGCGATCGGCTGCCACTTCCGATCCGCCTCGGTGGCCTTCGCGCCGTCCGCGCGGTCACTGATTCCGCGCACGATCGCGACCGGTGTCGCGCTCAGGTGTCCTGCCTGGGCGATCCCCGCCCCCTCCATCTCCACCGCCAGGGCGTCGTTGAAGGTCTGCCTGATCCATTCGGCCTCGTGGGAGACGCGGGAGTTCTGCACGATCTCCCCGGCGGCGATGGGGCCGAAGTGCACCCGTGGCCGGGCCCGCTCCGCGGGGGTGAACCGGTCCCAGGTACCGAGCCTGGCCAGGTGCGCGGCCGTCTGGCTGATCTCGTGCGGCGACTCCCACGCACGGGGTCGGGCCTTGAGCCCGTCGTCCTCGCTGGTCCCGCCGTGGTAGGCGTACACGTGCGTTCCGACGACCACGTCGCCGAGCGGTGTGTCCCACAGGGCTCCGGCCACTCCGACGAAGAGCAGGGCGGCGGGTGAGAATTCCTGGATGGCCCTTTCCGTCAGAACGGCGGAGGACTGGTTGCCCTTGCCGGTCAGACCGAGGACGACGCGTCCACGGCCGCCGGGCAGGGAGCCGATTTCGAACCGGGTGCCCCGGGGGTGCCGGTACACCTCGGGGGAGGCAAGCCGCTCGCGTACGGCTTCGTATTCCAGGTTCAGGGCGGTCAGGACCACCACAAGGTCGTTGCTCGTCATTTCGTCTCGCTCTTGGTCGGGGGGTTCTGGTCCGGGGGCAGGGGACGCATCATCGGGGGGCGCAGCAGGTGCTCGGGGCCGGCTTGGAACAGGCGGGCGGGGCGTCCTCTGGTGGTGCGTCTGTCCGAGCCGACGGGGGTGAGGAAGCCGGGTACCGCTTGGACCTTGCGGTAGAAGTTGCGCGGGTCGAGTTCGAAGCCCCACACCGCCTCGTACACGCGTTGCAGGTCGGTGATGGTGAAGGTTTCGTCGCAGAAAGCCGTGGCCAGCGAGGTGTGTTCGATCTTCGTGCGGGCGCGTTCCAGGCCGTCGTCCAGGATCTGGTGGTGGTCGAAGGCGAGGGATCTTCGACCCGAAGTGAATTCTTCGACGGGGCGCCAGGAGGCCGCCGAGGCGTCGGTGCCCGCTTCCGGTTCCGGAAGCCCCGGCGCGATGGCGAGGTGGGCGACGGAGACGATGCGACCGCGCGGGTCCCTGTCGGGGCGGCCGTAGGTGCCCAACTGCTCCAGGTGCAGCGAGGTCGCATCGAGATCGGCCTCTTCGCGGAGTTCCCTTCGGGCCGCGTCGACGATGTCCTCGCCCGCGTTTGAGATGAACCCTCCGGGAAGGGCCCAGTGGCCCTTGTAGGGGGCGATGCCCCTCTCGATGACCAGGACGTGGAGGGTCGATGACCGCAGGGTCAGGATCACCAGGTCGACGGTCAGCAGTACGGGGGGTGGTTGCCACGTTTCGTTCGGCATGCCGCGAGCCTAGCTTCTTGTCAGTTCAACAAAAAGCTATTCTCGGAAATTGGTGCCCGTGGTCGCTCTTTGGCTGGTGTGCCGACCATCAGCCCGTGTGGCTGATGTTTCTGGTGGTTTCCAAGTGCTTGCTGCCATGCGCCCACCACGGGTCCCGTTACACCGGATCGGCGTCCCAACCGCCGACGTCGGGGTTCGGGTCGGCGGGCGTCCCCCT
Organism: Nocardiopsis moroccensis; assembly: GCF_055763695.1. Classification (NCBI taxonomy): domain Bacteria; kingdom Bacillati; phylum Actinomycetota; class Actinomycetes; order Streptosporangiales; family Nocardiopsidaceae; genus Nocardiopsis; species Nocardiopsis moroccensis. The sequence goes on from NZ_CP199747.1 coordinate 250,962, forward strand.
GAGCTCGTGGAAACCCGGGACACCCGCCATCAACAGCGCCCCGTCCCACAGGCGCCCCGCCTCCTCGCCCCGGGGGACCCGGGAGATGACGGGACCGTTGAACGCGATCGGTGCTCCAGCGTCATCCTTCGGCGCCGCGACGGCGACGATCGGGGTGCCGGTGCGCTCGCCGAGCAGGGCGACGCCCTCGGCGTGCGAGGCGCGCACCGCACCGTCGTAGGCGTCCGACACCCCGGCCTCGGCCAGCTCCGCGGGCAGCCCCGCATCGACCAGCGCGGTAGCGGGGTCGTTGAGCCACTGCTTCCCGTCGCCGCCGCGGTCCGCCCAGAGCGCTGCGTAGAAATCGCCGAGTGCCGCCTGCCCGTGCTCGCGCAGCACCGCCGCGCAGATGCGCACGGGTATCCAGAGGTAGCCTTCGGGGTCGCCTTCCGGATCGTCGTCGCGGTCCTCGTTGAGCACCGACAGGCTCATGATGCGCCAGCGCACCTCCAGGGGCCGGACCTTCGCCGCTTCCAGGAGCCACCGCGAGGTGAGCCAGGTGTAGGGGCAGGCCGGGTCGAACCAGAAGTCCACGGTCCGTGTCGCCATGATCTTTCCTTCGGAACAGGGTCTGCTGTTTTTCGGGGTGAACTGCCAGTGTGAACGACAGCGCCCCGGCCCCGACGCCGAACGTCGACAGCAGCGGCCCGGCCAGCGGGCCGAGGTGTGGTGGAGACGGAAACCGGTGGGCCGCGGGGTCGAGCAGGAGACCTGGTCCGAGGACCAGAGGAGGGGTACATGGGGGCCATCACTCGGGAGCAGTGGCGGCACGCGGAATCGATCTGGGAGTACCACCGCATGCGCCACCGGGTGCGGCCGTGTGACGTGGCGATTGCTCTGGGCTGCAACGACATCGGCGTCGCCGAGTACGCCGCCGAGCTGTACCACGCAGGGCTCTTTCCGGCTCTGGTGTTCACCGGTGGGAACAGCCCCTCGACCGCCGAGGTGTTCCCGGCAGGGGAGGCGGTGTACTTCCGTGAGCGGGCCATGGAACTCGGTGTCCCCGACTCCGTGGTCCTGGTGGAACCGGAGGCGTCGAACACCGGCCAGAACATCACCTTCTCCCGCCGGGTCCTGGCGGCGAACGGCATCGTCCCCGCCGCCGTGCTCCTGGTCTGCATGCCCTACATGGAACGGCGTGCTTTCGCGACCGCGCGGAAACTGTGGCCCGAGGTCGAGGTGGTGTGTGCCTCCGCGCCGCTGGGCCTGGGCGACTACGTCAAGGAGATCGGGGACGCCGGGCTCGTCATCGACATGATGGTCGGTGACCTCCAGCGGGTGATGGAGTATCCCAAGCTCGGGTTCGCCATCGAGCAGGACGTCCCCCGGGCGGTGCGTGAGGCCTACGGGGTCCTTGTCGCATCAGGGTTCGACAGCCGCCTGATCCAGAGCTGACCTCGGTCGGAGGGACTGGGGGCGTTCCGCTGAGAGTGGTCCAGCCAGTCCTGGCAGCACCCACGGAACCACGACATCACCTGACCGGTTCTTCGCCGTGGTCGGTGCGCGCACCGGACACCGCAGAGGTTACCGCTGGTGGGGGTTCTGGTTCCAGGGGCCGTACTGCGGGGGCTGCTGGCCGTAACCCTGCGGCGGGTACTGCTGCTGTGGGTAGTAGGGCACCGCGTGCTGGCGCAGGTACTCCTGGTTGGCTGCCGGGTTGTGGACCGCGAAGAACCACTTGGACAGGGGGTGGTGCAGCTGGACCAGCGCGGTGATGGCCATCGGGAGCAGGAGCAGCGCCCAGAAGAAACCGGTTCCGCCGAGCAGGGAGAGCGACTGCAGGACGATCTGGATGATCAGGACGACCTTGGTCATGGTTCGCGCCCAGGAGTGGCCGCGGATGAGGGGGACAGCGGTCACACCCAGGAGCGCGGCGATCACGAGGTAGTGCAGCGAGGCGCCGAACGCGTAGCCGGGCTCCACACCGGCCATGGGCGCGGTGGCCATGTTGATGGTGAGAACGATCAGCGCGACGGTCACGGTGAGCCAGAGCATCACGGCCACGATGTTTACCGGGCCGGGAGCGGGGGCCTGCTCCAGGGAGGGGGTCGGGCCGGGCTGCGGAGGCTGGGGGTACATGGGGGCCTTCGTGGTGAGGATGAGGGGGAGCCCCGCCGCGGTCGGCTCGTGCCGTGGCTCGCGGGGCGGAACCGCTGAAGTAGGTGCAAAGCGTAGTGTAGTTGTCATTCGAACACGCTTCGTGTCAGAGGTGGGCACAGAGCTTTCAGAGCTGGGCTTGGACTCCGGACACAGGGGGCTGTACGCCAGGAGCCTCGTCTGCTGCCAGTCGCGTGTGGTGCAACCGCAGCACCGTCACCGACAGCCGTGCCGAGGTGGTGCGGGTGGTCGTGCTGCTCGGCTTCGACGAGGCGGATCTGACGGGTGAGAACACCACGAAGGTCTATGCCCGTTACGGCATCGACCTGTCCGGCATCGCGGATCTGCGCTTTGGTGCCTGAGGAGGGTTGGTCGCTTCCTCGGCTCTTGTTCCGACGCCTGTCGGGCCGGGGGAGGTGGCTAGTGTCTGGGCATGGCCTCTGATCCCACTGAATCCTTCGCCCGCCCCCGGGTGGCCGCCGGTGCTCTATTTTTCGATGAGCTGGGGCGGGTGATGATGGTGGCCCCGACCTACAAGGACTACCTGGAGATCCCCGGCGGGTACATCGAGCACGGGGAGACACCGACACAAGCCGTGGTGCGCGAGGTGGAGGAAGAATTGGGGATCACCCCGCCGATCGGTCGACTTCTGGTCGTGGACTGGGCGCCCAACCCCTCTGAAGGAGACAAACAGCTGTTTGTCTTCGATGGAGGGGTGCTCGGCCGGCAGTGGCTAGACCAGGTTGTTCTCGACCCAGCCGAACTGGCCGGGTATGAGTTTCACGGTGTGTCCTCAGCAGAGAGGGTGACGATCCCCCGGCTCGCTCGAAGGATCGCTCAAGGGGACCGTGCACGTCGTGAGGGGACCACGCTCTATCTGGAGAGCGGCGAGATCGTCGCGTAAGGATTACCGGTGGCTGTGGAGAGTGGTCTCGACGAAGGCGTTCCACTCCGTGCGGGTGAAGGACAGGTGGCCCAGTTCCCTGTTCTGGGTGTCTCGCACATCGGCTCCGGCCTGGTGCTCCCGGGCTTCGACGCATTCGTTGGTTCCACCGCTATAGCTGCTCTTGTGCCAGTCACTCATTATCAATCGCCTTCATCTCGTCGTGGATTGCTTGCAGTGTTTCCTGTGGGTCCCTGGCGGCTCCCTGTAGAGCAGTGAACACCATACGGCTCCGGTTGATGTCCGCTGAGCCGGAGATGATGCGCCCCTCCTCAGCGGATTCCATGTACACCACCTCGGGTTCGTCTGCTGTGGTGATGATCCGCCTCGGCCCCGACGTCCCCGCGTGCCGTGGTGCCCGGATCGGAAGCATCTGCACAGTGACCCGTTCACGCTCGATCTGATGGGCTACATACGCCAACTGCTCTTTTTGCACCTGCGGGGAGCCGTAGCGTCGCCAGAGCACGCTTTGGTCGATAATCAGCCAGATCACCGGAGAGGTGGCCTCTGCCATGCGCTTTGCCCGGTGGTTCCTCTCCTTGGCGAGGGCGAGGACCTGCTCCTGGGAAAGCCATGGTGCTCCGTATCGGATGAGTGCGTACGAGTACTCCTGTGTCTGGAGATAAACCGGGAACACCAGAGGCTGGTACTCGAACAGGGCGTCGGCATCGTGGGTGCGTTTGGTGACTTCGTGCAGCCACACCTGGCGACCGGAGCCGGTGAGCTCCTCCCAGAGCTTGTCCAGCCTGCCGTCGCTCTCCAGGACCTCGTCCAGGAACTTCCTCAACCAGGGCCGGGCCATGGCTCGGCCGTTCTCGACGTCGGACAGGTGTGAATCGCTGATGGTCGTGCCGCGCTGGCTGATCCTTCGGGCCAGGGCCTGCTGGGTCAGCTCTGCTTCTACTCGAAGCCTGCGTAGCTCCCGCCCGAATGCCTTCAGATCCCGTTCGTCTGTGTGCATGTAGCCATAGGAACACAAGGGGCGATGACTCGTGGGGGATTCCAGAGAATTCCAAGCGCATATGGAAGATTCGTGAGCTCTCCGAGCAGCCTTCACACACCATCGCCCCAGGCCACATCCTTTCTGTCGCGGGCCCGCAGCCATCAGCGCGACGACGAAAGGAACCGGTGGATTCCATGACTCCCACCCGGCCACCCCTCGACCTGCCACGGCGGATCCGCTGCACGGATCCGGCCCAGGGGTCCCTGGAGTGCGGGCACCAGCTCTGGCATCTCAAGGCCGCCCGTAGCTGGGCCACTCACGTGGCCCGCACCACCCCCGTCTGCGCGGATCCGTTGCTGGTCTCACTCTCCGAGCTGCACACCAACGCGTTGAAGCACACCGCTTCGGGGCTGCCCGGTGGGCGGGTTCGTATCGAGATCGAGCGGCGACGCCGGCTGTTCCTGCTCCGTGTCACTGACGATGGACCCCGCCCCGGTGCGGAGGCGACCGTGCCTGAGGTCTGCCCGCTGCCGGGACAGCAGGCGCCGGGACAGACGCTGGCGGAGGGCGGTTACGGGTTGGCCCTGGTGGACGCGATGGCCCTGTACTGGGACTTCACCCGCGAGCCCGACGGCGGGTTGATGGTTCGTGCCGCTTTCGACCGGTCCGGACGAACCCGGATGGCTGTGTGAGACCGCGCGGCCGGGTTGTGGTCGACAGGGGTTGAAGCACCTTGCTCACCCAAGCGAACATCGACCATCCCTCGCGGGAGCGGTGTGTTCAGCGGGGATCCAGGGCCGTGGTCCCTGTGTGGCGTGGATGGGAAGCGCAGTTCCGGGTGGTGTGTGGGCTCGGGGCCAGAGACACCCGCTCATGCCGCAGAACAAAGAAGAGCAGTGAAGTGGAGGCGCCCCGACGCGGTGTTAGTGGCACCGGGCCGGGGCTGAAATCCCCACCTGAGTAAGCAGGAGGAGATCCGTGGAGAAGCCTACTGGCAGGCATCGCAAACCCGTGCGGGGCTGGGGACAGCGAGTGCGGTGGCTGTTCGGCGCGGTCCTGGCCGCTGTGCTGTGCAGCCCGCTCGAAGTCTCACCGCGTCGGAACAACGAGCGCTCCAGGCACGAAGGTCGGTTGGTGCTGGAGCGCCGCGCGACTCCCAGGGCCATCCCCGCCCCCTCGCACGAGGTGCGGCGCAGGAGGTCGAATGTTCTCGGGGCCGTTGGAAACGAGCCCGAGCCTGGTCCCGGGCCGGTGCGGGTCCCGCGACCCCGGCGTCCGCGTCCCTCGGAGCAGCAGGGGTGGTGTGTGGACAACGACGGGGTGCGCGGGGTGCGTCCCTACTTGTTTGGTGGCCCGGAGCAGGCACGGCCCCGCGCACGACAGGAACCGGTTGGGGGTGACCCGGGGGAGTTCGATGATCTGGCCGCTGCGGTGCGCACCTCGCTGAGCCTGCCGGCCACCTGATCCTTGGACCCGACGGGTCCGAACACGCGGAAGGCCCCGATCCGCTGGATCAGGGCCTTCCGGCTCTGGGGTGAGTGACGGGACTTGAACCCGCGACTTCTTGGACCACAACCAAGTGCTCTACCGGCTGAGCTACACCCACCACGTCCGCCTGGCCTCTCGGCCCTGCGTACGTATGAAAGCTTAGCGGACTCCGAGGAGTGCTTCGATCAGTTTTCCGGGTCCGTCTTGGCGAGAGCCGCGTCACGTGCTCTCAGACCGGTGCCCCCGTCGACCACCTCGGCGGCGATGGCGCGGGCCGTGGCCGAGCTCGGTCCGGGCTCGGGGACGAACGCCGCAGCGCGGAAGTACCGCAGCTCACGGATGCTCTCGGTGATGTCGGCGAGGGCGCGGTGGCCGCCCTTCTTCTCCGGGCTGGCGTAGTAGACACGCGGGTGCCAACGGCGCAGAAGCTCCTTGATCGAGGAGACGTCCACCATCCGGTAGTGCAGGAAATCGTCGATCCGGCGCATGTCGCGTGCCAGGAAGGTGCGGTCCGTGGCGATGGAGTTGCCGCACAGGGGTGCCTTGCGCGGTTCGGTCACGTACTGGCGGATGTGTTCGAGGACGCGGTCCTCGGCCTCCTCCAGGGTCACGCCCTTGTCCAGCTCCGCCAGGAGCCCCGAGGTGGTGTGCATGTCCCGGACGAAGTCGCCCATCCGGTCCAGGGCCTCCTGCGGCGGCTTGATCACGACGTCCACACCCTCGTCGAGGATGTTCAGGTCCCCGTCGGTGATCAGACAGGCCACCTCGATAAGTGCGTCGTTCTCGAAGTCGAGGCCTGTCATCTCGCAGTCGATCCACACCAAACTGTCATTCATACCGGTCAGCTTAGAGGCTGGGCGGACCGGCCCGCAGACGCGAAGGGGGCGGCGGGCCTCGGCCCGCCGCCCCTCATCGTTGCTCGCTACCGGGTCAGTCCCAGACGTAGGGGTCTGACACGCCCTGCGGCTCACCGACGTCGAAGATGTCGTACATCCAGTCCCACACGTCCCAGAACTGGAGGTAGGCCAGCGCCAGCAGAACCAGCACGATCAGGACCAGGAAGAAGCAGCCGCATCCGCAACCGCGCTTCTTCCTGGGCGGTGTGGGCGGCTGCTGGGGCGGCGGCCCGTACGGGTTCTGCCCGGGGCCGCCGTGCGGGCCCCACTGGGGGGCGCCGGGGGGCGGTCCGCCGGGAGGGCCGCCCATGGGGCCCTGCGGCGGACGGCCGGGGCCTCCGGGCGGCGGACCTCCGGGAGGGCCGCCCATGTGCGGCTGGCCGGGGCGCGGTCCGGGACCGCCGGGCGGGCCCCACTGCCCGGGCGGCGGACCCTGCGGGGGCATCGGGGGCCGGTGGCCCATCTGCTGTTGCGGCGGGAAGCCGCCGGGCGGCGGTCCGAACTGCTGGTGCGGCTGTCCGGGCGGCGGGTAGCCCTGCTGCTGGTAGCCGTACTGGGCACCGGAGGGCGGCTGGTTCGGCCCCGACTGCGGGTGCTGCGGGCCGGACGGCGGCTGCTGGCCCGGGAAACCCCCCTGGGCCGGACCGCCCGGGGGTACGGCGGGGCCGTGGCCCGGCTGTGCGCCCGACGGAGCCTGGTTCGCACCCGACGGGGGCTGGTTCGGTCCGGACGGGGGCTGCGGCTGGCCCGGGTTCTGCGGGGTCCATCCGGCGGGCGGGACACCCGCGGACTGCGGGGTGCCGGCCTGGGGCTGCTCGGGGGCGGCGGGGGCGTGCTGCTGGGCCTCCTCGGCCCGCCTGCGCTCCTCCTCGGCCTGCTGCTTGGCCTCGGCCTCCTTGCGGACCCGCTCCTCCTCGCGCTTCTGGGCGGCCTCCGCCTCGGCCTGACGGCGCTGTTCCTTGCGCTCCTCGGACAGGTCCGACCAACCCTCCTTGAGGTTGCCGAGGAACTTGTTGAACTTGCCGCCCTTGCCGTCGTCCTCGCCCGCACCGCCCGCGAACGCCGGGTCGTTGGGGTCGAAGACGGCGGTGCCACCGGGCCCGCCGGGCTGGTCGCCGCCGGGGTTGAACACGGCGGTGCGCGGGGTGTCACCGATGCTGCCGGGATCGAAGACGGCGGTGCGGGGCGTGTCGCCGATGCCCTCGTCGGCCAGGTTGGCCGTGGGGACCTCGTCCTCACCGGCATCGGGCGTGTCGTCGCCCGCGCCGGGCAGGTCGGAGGGGCTGACCCGCATCGTGGCTCCGGGACCGCCGCCCAGGTCCGCGGTCGCCTCGTCGTCGCTGAGGTCGGCGGTCGGCTCCTCGTCGGCCGGGTCCTGGCGCCAGGACGGGCTGATCCGCATGGTGCTGGGTTCGTCGTCGACCGGTGCCGCGGGGGGACCGGCCGCGCTGTCCGGCTCCGAGGCCTGTCGGGCCCAGGACGGGTCGATCCGCATGGTGCTGGGCTCGTCGTCGCCGGGGGTGGGGGTGGAGGACGAGGGCTGCGAGGGCGCGGAGGTCTGCTCCCAGGACGGATTGATCCGCATGGTGCTGGGTTCGTCGTCGATCGGTGCTGACGACGAGGAGGAGCCGAGGCGGACCGTGTCCTCCTCGTCATCGTCGGGAGACGGGGAGCCGTCCCTGTTCTGCTCGCCCAGGTCGGTGGTGGCGGCTTCCTCGTCGGAGCCGTCGGCGCCGCCCTGGAGTTCGCTCAGTGAACGGGTATGCCTCGTCCACTCGTCGCCGTTCCACCATCTGAGCGTCTGCGCGTCGCCCTGCGGGTCGGCGTACCAACCCGGCTCGATAGATCCACCCATGGGCGACAGACTAAGGGGTTTTGGAGCTGTACTTAACCAGTGGTATCCGATTCTTCGCGATGGTGGGGTTTTGGCGCTTTTGTCCCGCCGCTCGGGCGCTTATGTGGTTACGGAGGGTTGAGGGTTGGGGTGTTTCCGTGATAAATGGGAAGGTCTCGCCGCCGGAACCGTCCCGTGCAGACCGGCGGTCAGCACACGCTCCGGCATCACCCGGCCGGGCGCGGTCGACAGCGAACCCGGAACCTGGCCGTGGCCGAAGTGACCGCCCCGGGACCACACCCGGACCGTTTCCTCCGGGGAGGGGGGACGCTCATTCCGAACACCGGGCGGTCCGGCCGGCCAGCTCCTGGACACACCCCACGACTCCAGCCAGTCCACGATCGGGGCCAGCCCGACGAGGGAGCCATCGGTGAACGGCTCCTCCTCCGTGGCGACCACGGCGACCACCAGGCAGACCCGGCCCTCGTCACCGTGCTCCAGACACAGTCCGTGCCGGGAGGTGCTGCCCAGGGCGAGACCGCTCCGCCGGGTGGCGGCCAGGGCCTGTGCCACGGCACCGGTCATCGGGTTCCACACCAGGTGGACGCTTTCCCCCTTCTGGACCAGCCGGTGTGCCTCCTCCTTCGCCGACCACGCGTTCGGGTCCGATCCGGTCACCGTCCATACGGCGCGCGGGGCGCCGGCCCCGGTGGCGGTTCGGACGGCCCCTCCGTCGATCCTCTCGGCACCGGGCATCCACGCCTTCGCCATGGCACTCCCCAATCCGGCCGCACCGGGTCTCGGTCCTGTGGATCCGGGGCGGGAAAGGCGCCCGGGTAACGGATCCAGGTCCTTCCCGTGGTACGCCACCCCGGTGGAGAAGTCCATAGCCGCGCGGGCGGTGGATAGGTTCATGTCACCTTCCGTTCCGCCTTTCCCGTTCGGCGGAAGGGAGCCGAGCGGAAGGGGCCCGAAGGGCACCGCCCGGACCACTGCGGAGTGCCCGGGCCGCAACGAGCACGACCGGGACGCGGCGCACTGCCGCGTCCCGGTCGGTCCGCCTTCGCCGGGCCCGGCGAACCGGCGCGGGCGGACCCCGGTGCGGGCGGACCCCGGTGCGGGGCCCGCCCGGTGCCTACTCCTCCTCGTTCCCGTCGTCGGCGATGCGCAGCGAGAACGCCTGGAGGAAGATGTCCCCGATCTCGGTCGGGTCCTCGGTCATGTACGCCGCGCCCCCGGTGGCCGCCGCGATCTCCTGGAGCGGCTCCAGGTTCTGCACGTCGGGGCCGAAGGCGATCGTGATGATCGGGATGGGCCGGGTCGGGCTGGCGAGGGAGTCGATCTGGGACATCAGCTCCTCGAACTCCAGCCCGCCGGGGTTGTCGTTGTCCCCGTCGGTGAGCATCAGGACCACGTTGGTGCGGTCGGGCCGGTAGGTGCGCGACATCTCCTGGTAGGCGGCCAGGTAGGTCTCGTACAGCGCGGTGTCGCCCTGCGGGAGCGGCTCCAGGCCCTGCAGCGCGGTGCCGATCACGTCGCGGTGCGCGTTCCCGGCGTCGTCGGTGGCCTGCAGCTCCCTTATCGGGGCGATCTCCTGGTAGTGCAGGTCGTTGTTGACGTTGGTGGAGAACTTCCACAGGCCCAGCTCGGAGCTGTCGGAGAACATCTGGAGGCCCTCCGCGGAGGCGGCACCGGCCACCTGCATTCGGGTCAGCCCGGTGCCGGGCACCTCGGCCAGCATCGACCCGGAGACGTCGACGATGGTCAGTACCCGGGAGTCCATCTTCAGCTGGTTCCAGGAACGGGTCAGCTCGGTGATCGAACCCTCGGAAGGCGCGGGCAGTTCGGCGGGCTCGTCCGCGCGGAACCCGGCCTCCTCGGCCAGCACGGAGCCGTTGACCTCGCCGTCGGGGCCGCGGAAGCCCTCGTCGACGAAGCGCTGGACGGCCTCGTCGGTGCGCACGGCGGTCCGGAACACCTCGGCGGCGCGGGTGATGTCGCTGTCCTCGCTGCGCACGATGTACGGGTAGTCGAGGAAGTAGGTGCCGTCGCTGAGGTAGCTGGGCTGGGCGGCGGCGTCGGCGTGGGCCGCGTTGTAGCGCCACACCGCCTGCTCCGACATCACCATCACGGGCGGGGCCTCGGCGCCGCCGCCGCTCAGTGCCAGGAAGGCGGCGTCCTCGTCGGCGGAGGCGCCCTGGTGCAGGGACTGCAGCGCGGCGGTCATGTGCGCGTTGAAGGTGTCGGCGTCGGGACTGGCCTCCTCCAGAGCGCCGTGCAGCAGGTAGAGGGTGCCGAGCCCGCTGGAACTGCGGGCCGGGTCGACCACGCGGACGGTGCGGTCGCTCTCCTCGCCGGGGGCGGCGGTGGGGACCACGTCCATCCAGGTGGTCTCGCCGTCGTCGGCCTCGGCGAACTCGGCCAGCTCGGCCAGGACCAGCGGGCTGCGGGCCAGGGAGGTGCCGGTCTCGGTGATGACGGCGTCCCCGGACTGGCTCTGGACCAGCCGCGGCCACACGGAGGAGTCCGGGATCCACACGTCGGATTCGGTGTCGCCCATGGTGGCGCCGGACCCGGTGATCTTGTAGGCGACGTTGGCCGAGTCGACCTGGCGCACGTTGGCGCGCACACAGTTGTTGTCGACCTTGTGTTCCTCGGCGTTGAAGTCGCCGGCGACGTCGGCCAGCGCGGGGCCCAGTTCGGGGCTGACCGCGACGTCCAGCTCGATGTCGGAGCCGCCGCAGCCGTCCCCCTGCCCGAACATGTACACGCCCGCCACGGCGAGTCCGACCACGATCACCATCGCGGCGGCCAGCGCGGCGAAGGCTCCGCCACGGCCGCGGCGGCGTCTGCTCCGGCCGGAGGGTTCTTCTGCGTATTTTCCGCGGTGACGTCCCACAGCTTTCCTCACGGGGTGGTGTACGGACGAGGTGTCGTACAGGGGGATGAGTCGGTACAGGGGTGTGCGGTACGGGCGGTCCCGTACGCGCCGGTTCGGCCTCCGGGTCGGTGCCGGAGTGAGGCGAACACGGGAGGGTTACTGGTGGGAACGGTACTCAACACCCCAAGCTTCGTGAATGAGACCCGGGGCGCCGGGCTGCGCGGCGGCGATCGGGTCAGGTGTGTCGGGATTGCCTACGGAGTACCGTCCACCCTGGGAAATCCGACTTGTCCGGTCCGGAATGAATCCCGGGGAAATGGTCGGCCCGAAAAACCATTCCGATACCGAATCGAGACCCTTCTGGGGTCTGTTCGGCCGTCGTGTCAGTTGTCGCAGTTGGGCACGCACAGACGCCGCGAGATCGAGCTGAGGAAGAAGTCCCCGATCTCCGCAGGGTCCTCGGCCACGAAGGAGGAACCACTGGTGGCCCGCGCGATCTGCGCCAGTTCGCGCTCGTCGGCCCCCTCGCCGAAGCCGATGACGAACATCGTGACCGGCCGCCGCGGGTCGAAGCGGTCCTGCAGGGCCGCGATCAGCTCCTCGTGGGAGATGTCGCTGGATCCCTCGTCCTGTCCCGCGGTCAACAGGATGACGCTGTTGATCTTGTCCTCGTGGAAGTTGTCCTGCACCTGGTCGTAGGCGGCCAGGATGTTGTCGTACAGGCGTGAGCCCCCGCCCGCGACCTCCAGCTCCTCGGCCACCTCGGTCATCTCCTGGCGCCGGGTGACGTCACCGTCGTCCGCCGAGCCGAGCGGGTGCATGTCGGCGGACTCCTCGCGGCCGTTCTCACCGAGCTCCTCCGACATCAGCCACAGGCCCATGTCGGTCTCGTCCGGGAACATCGCCAGCCCCATGAGCGCCGCCTGCTTGGCGACCTCGATCTGCTCGGTCCCGTCGTCGAGGCTCTCCGACATGTTCTCCGAGGCGTCGGCCAGCACCAGCGTGCGGCTGGGCATGGACAGCCGGTTCCAGTCGGTGACCGACGCCAGCAGGGCGTCACCGGTCAGGTTCTCGTGCGTGGCGGGCGGATCCGCGATGATCCCGGACCGGCCGGCCAGCACCGGCGACGCCTCCCCGTTCGGGTCGCGGAAGCCCAGCTCGCGCATGCGTTCCCGGTAGGTGCCGCCCCGGACGACCTCGTACAGGTCGGCGGCGGCCGACCGGAGCACGGAGTCGTCGGTGGTGGTCACGTACGGGTAGTCCAGGTTGACGGTGCCCTCACTGACGTAGTGGGCCCGGAGCCGGGGTGCGGAGTCCGCCCGGCGTTCGTTGTAGGACACCACCGCCTGCTCGGGTACGGCGATGACCGGGTCCACCCGTTGGTTCGCGGCGGCCGAACCGGTGAAAACCGTGGTCAGGTCGATCTCGCCGAACGCGCTGTCCAGCTGCACGTCGCGGACGAAGTCGGTCATCGCGGTGTCCGCCTCGTCCCCGGTGCCCAGGTGTTCGCGGATCGCGTGCATGACCGTCATGCCGTCGGCGCCCCGGTTGGGGTCGACCATCACCACGGGGCGGTCGGGGTCGCGTTCACCGGGGAGCAGCAGGCTCCAGCCGGCGTCGTCCTGGTCGGGCATCCCCTCGGTGTCCGGCGGTGCGGCGAGCACGACCGGGGAGCTGGCCAGGGAGGGCGGGTCGGTTTCGATGCCGTGCGCGCCGCCGTCGGAGACCCGGGCCAGCTCGACCCAGGCGGAGGACTCCGGCACCCACACGTGCGGGGCGATGGTGGAGTCGCCGGGCCGACTGCCGGTCAGGGCGTTCAGGATGCGGTGCGGCGGGATCTCGTCGACCTGCGCGTACACGCACTCGCCGCCGTAGCTGTGCTCGGCGGAGTTGAACTCCGACGCCGCCTCGCGCATGACGGGGGCGGTGCTCTGGGTGGCGGACACCCGCAGGTAGCGGGTGTCGCCGCAGCCGAGGGCGTTCATGGTGACCGGGACGGCGATCGCTGTGAGGGCGATCAGGGCGACGACGATCGCGGTGATCCCCAGCGGCGAGCCCGCCACCCTGCGGGTGGTGGCGGCGGTCGGCGAGGAAAGACGGTGGCGTCCACTGGGCACGGGCACTCCGGGGGTGTGGCTGTCCCCGGCCTCCGGGCGAAGCCTCCCGGGGGCCGGTCTTCAGGGGCGGCGCGGGGGCTGCGCCCGGCGCCCCGCGGTGGGAAGTTCGGTGAACCATCGTGCGGCGGACGGCGTCACACACTGTGAATGCGAACGAGCGGCCGTGCGGCACGAACGATTCCTCACCAGGACCTTACTCGCTGGTAATGCGCGAGCGAAAGGGGAGGAGTGTTCCGGCTCACAGGCGGTTCGCCGGAGGTGGCGGTGATCTCTTTGTTACGGTGCACGTCCGGTACCACTACTCACTCCCGGCTACCATTGCCCCGGTATTCGCTTGACCGATACATGACGTCCGCTTGGCGGGCGCCCCACGAAGGAGGGCGCCACACGCGGCGGACGGCCCCTGTGAGCAATCGACCCCCGAGGGTTATGGCATGTCCCATTCGCACAGTGATCGACGGAGCCGAGGCAGCCTCGGCACCGTGCTGCTCGCCGGAGCCTGCTGCGCCGGTGCTGCGGCCTACGCCGTGCTGGTCGGGCCGTCGATGCTGCCGCCGCCGGACGTCGAGACCACCAACGCGGCCAGTCCGGAGGTGCTCGGGAGCGTCATCGAACAGCCCGAGGAGGCCGACGGCGCGGGTCCGGTCGGTCAGCTGCGCATCCACGTCAGCGACCGGGACCGTGCCTGGGTCCAGACCCTGAACTGCACCGGGAACCTCGCGGAGGACCCCGAGCCCTGCGCGATGATGGCCGAGGCCGCACAGGAGCTCGCCGAGGACCCGACCGCCGCCGAGGACGCCGCCGGGGACGGCGGGGTCGAGACCCCCGGAAGCCTGCTGTTCACCGAGGTCCGCGAGGGCACGGTCTGCACCGACAAGGTGTACGGCCCCCAGGAGGCAGCGATCGAGGGCACCTGGGAGGGCGAGGAGATCGAGACCACGCTCTCCCGCAAGGGCTCCTGCGAGGAGGCCCGCTGGCAGCGCCTGCGCGCCGTCACCGAGCAGCTCGGCTGACCCGGCCCCTCCCGGATGGGCCCGATCGGGCCCCGGCCCGGCACCACCCCTGTTCCGGCACCGCACCGGGCACGGGATAATCGCTGACCATGGATGCCATCAGGGTCAGTGACCCCACCGACCCGCGTCTGGCCGACTACACCCGGCTCCGCGACGTCAACCTGCGCCGCCACCTGGAGGCCGAACACGGCCTGTTCATGGCCGAGGGCGACAAGGTGATCCGCCGGGCGGCCACCGCGGGCTTCAGCCCCCGCAGCTTCCTGCTCACCGAACGCCGCGCCGAGGCCCTGGACGACGTGGTCGCCGCCTCCGGTGCGCCGCTGTACGTGGTGAGCGAGGAGACCGCGCAGAGCCTGGTCGGCTTCGACCTGCACCGGGGCGCCCTCGCCGCCTACCACCGCAGGCCGCTCCCCGGACTCGACGAGACCCTCGCCGGCGCCCGCAGCATCGTCGTGCTGGAGGACCTGGTCGACCACACCAACGTCGGCGCGATCTTCCGCAGCGCCGCCGGGCTGGGGGTGGACGCCGTGGTCCTGGCCCCGCGCTGCGCGGACCCGCTCTACCGCAGGTCGGTGAAGGTGTCGATGGGGGCTGTCTTCACCCTCCCCTACACCCGCCTCGACGACTGGTACGGCGGCCTCGACACACTGCGCGACGCCGGGTTCGACCTCATGGCGCTCACCCCGGGCGAGGGCTCGCTACCGATCCGCGAGGCCATGGACCGCCTCGGAGCCGACGCCAGGGTGGGCCTGCTGCTGGGCACCGAGGGCGACGGCCTGTCCTCCCGCTGGCTGGAGCGGGCCACCTCCCGGGTGCACATCCCGATGGCCGACCGCGACGTGGACTCCCTCAACGTCACCGCCGCCGCGGCCGTGGCCTGCTACGAACTCGGACGCACCCGGTGAACACCCCGCTGCGCGTCGCCGTCGGGGCCCCGGGCCGCCCGGGGCCGTAGTGTGGCGCCTGACGCAGGCAGAGCAGAGGGAGGACGCAGGACATGGGCGGCCGAGCACTGGTGCAGTGGGAGCAGAACAGGGACAACGCCCCCGAGGCGCTCCACGTCGACCTCTACGTGGGCGGGCCGGCCCCCGACGCGGGCCTGGAGGACGTCACCTTCTACCAGGTGCCCTACGCGCCCTCCACCCAGGGCGTGGACGAACGGCTCGACATCATCGAGCGGATGCCGGAGCTGAAGGTCCTCCAGTTGGTCTCGGCCGGGTACGAACAGGTCCTCGGGCTCCTCCCGGACCACGTCACCCTGTGCAACGGCCGGGGACTGCACGACGCCAGCACCGCCGAGCACGCGCTCGCACTCATCCTCGCCGCCCAGCGCGACCTGCCCCGGTGGGCGATCGACCAGCGCGAACACCGCTGGGGTTCGGTCCCGCAGCGCTCCCTGGCCGACTCGCGGGTGGTGATCGTCGGCTACGGGAGCATCGGCCGGGCGATCGAGCGGCGCCTGCTGCCCTTCGAGACCGACGTGCTCCGGGTGGCGAGCCGGGCCCGCCCGGAGGAGGGGGTGCACGGCGTCGGCGAATTGCCCGCACTGTTGCCGGACGCGGACGTCGTCGTGCTGGTCACACCGCTCACCGAGGACACGCGGGGCCTGTTCGGCGCGCCCGAGTTCGCACTGCTGCGCGACGACGCCCTCGTGGTCAACGTCGGCCGGGGGCCGGTCCTGGACACCGGCGCCCTGCTCGCCCAGAACGGCCGTGTCCGTGCCGCCCTGGACGTCACCGACCCCGAACCGCTGCCCGTGGACCACCCGCTGTGGGACGCCCCGGGCGTGTACCTGACCCCGCACGTGGCGGGTGGTTCCGCCGCCTTCTACCCGCGAGCCCGGGCCTTCATGGACGCTCAACTCGCCCGCTGGGCCGCCGGTGAGCCGCTCGCCAACGTCGTCCGGCCCGGGAGATAGCGGACCCGCGGCCCGGAGTCCGGCAGGGCCCGTACACGTCGGTCGGGGCCCGGCCGCCCCGACGCGCACCCCGACGCCGCCCGTCTGTCGGTGCCCCGGGGGAGACTGGGGACATGCGGATCGCGGTGGTCTCCGACGGGGACGGCGGAGGATGGCTGCGGGAGCTCGGTGACGGGACCCCGCCCGCTCCGGTGCGCCGGGTGGGCGACCTCGCGGCGGCGGTACGCGCAGCCGAACACTCCGGCGACCAACCCCCGCGCTGGGTCTGGGCGGACACCGAGGACCTCTACCCCGACCTGGTACGGGCCGGAGTGCGGGTGACGCGCTGCCACGACGCCGCCCTCACCGAGGCGCTCCTGCTGGGGTACCGGGCACGGCACACCGAACCCCACTCGCTGGGGGCGGCCTGGGCCCGCCTGCACGACCTGCCGGTCCCCGACGACCCCGTGCGTCCGCTCGGGGAGGGCACCGCCGCCCAGCCCGCGCTCTTCGAAGCCGACCGCTCCACCCTGCCGCCGGGGATCGACCGGCTCGAGGCCCTGGTGGAAGTCCACGCCGACCAGCGCGGACGGATCGCCGGACTCCCCTCGCCCGGCCGCATGGCGCTCCTCGCGGCGGTCGAGTCGGCCGGGGCCCTGGCCGCCGTGGAGATGAGCCACGACGGGCTGCCCTGGCGCCCCGAGATCCACGACCGGGTGCTCACCGAGATCCTCGGGCCCCGCCCGCGCCCCGGCCAGAGACCGTCGGTCCTGGCCGACCTCGCGGCACGGATCAGCGAGGTCGTCGGCCACGAGGTCAATCCGGACTCCCCTGCCCAGGTGCTCAGGGCGATGGCGTGGGTCGGCCACCCCGTGGCGTCCACCCGGTCCTGGGTCCTGGAGGGTGTCGACCACCCGTTGGTGCCGCTGCTGCTCCGCTACAAGGAACTCGCCCGCCTGTACTCGGCCAACGGCTGGGCCTGGCTGGAGACCTGGGTGCGGGAACTGCCCGGCGGCGGAACGGGGGACGGGCCGAGGTTGGGGCGGTTCCGCCCCGACTACGTGGTGGGCGGCGTGGTCTCCGGGCGCTGGGCCACCAGGGGCGGCGGCGCCCTCCAGATCCCCAGGTCGGTACGGAGAGCCGTGCGCGCCGACCCCGGCTGGGTCCTGGTCCGGGCCGACGCCGGCCAGCTCGAACCACGGGTGCTGGCCGCCGTCTCCGGTGACGACGCCCTCGCGGCCGCCGCCGCGGAGGAGGACCTGTACGCGCGGCTGGCCGCGCACGTGGGCGGCGACCGCGAGCGAGCGAAGATCGGCCTGCTCGCCGCCATGTACGGACAGACCTCGGGTGACGCGGCGCCCCTACTGGCCACCATGCGCCGGCTCTACCCCCGCGCCCTGGAGTACGTGGACGCCGCCGCCCGTACCGGGGAGGGCGGCGGTATCGTCCGGTCCTGGCTGGGCCGTACCTCGCCCGCACCCGGGGGCTGGGCGGCCACCGTCGCGGCGGCGGACGGGGACCGCAGACGCCGCGCGCACGGCCGGTTCACCCGCAACTTCGTCGTCCAGGCCACCGCCGCCGAATGGGCCCTCGTCCTGCTCGCCGCGCTCCGGCAGGAACTCCCCGAGACCCCGGAGGGCGGCGGGATCGTCTTCTTCGTGCACGACGAGGTCGTCCTGCACGTCCCCGCCGACCTCGCCGAGGAGGCGGTCCGGGCGATCGACAGGGCGCAGACCCGGACCCGGAGGATCCTCTTCGGGGACACCCCGGTGCGCTTCCCCCTCTCGGTGTCGGTGACGGACTGTTACGCCGACCTGTGACCCGGCGACCGGCAACGCGATCACGCACCGTGAGCCCGGAAGAAACGGACGAGCGGCTACCGGGTGGACGTCGGATATCGGACGGCGCGGGCTTCTTGCAAACTCCTCCGCGTACGCCCATTCTTAAACGCGGACCATGTCATCGAAGGCCGTGCGCCGCAGCGCTTCCCCCGCCCCGTCGCGGCCACAGAGAGGATGATCGACCCCCGTGCGGAACCGTCTCAGAACATGTGCGGGAACCACGGCCGCCTTCGCGGTCGTCTTCACGGCCTTCGGGGCCACCCCCGCGACAGCAGCCCCCGTCGTCGAGGACCGCCCGCCCCTGGCCGAACAGGTCTCGCCCGGAGCCGCCGCACCCAGCGGCTCCGCGCCCCGGACCACGGGCCCCGAAACCGAAACCACCGCCACCGAAACCCCCGACACCGCGGACGTCGCGGAACTCGAACGGGACGCCTACGTCGCGCCCTTCCGCGAGGCGCGCTCCGTCGAGTACTTCGCGGTGGCCCCCCGGACCCTGCCCCGGGAGGCCGTCGACGCGGTCCGCGAGATCGACGGGGTCGAGCGGGTCCTCACCGTCGACGCCGCCCGCGTGGAGGTCGACGGGGAACCGACGTCGGTGCTCGGCGTCAACCCGTCCAGCTTCCGGAACCACGCCCCCGAACCCTCCGCCGAGTCCGACGAGATCTGGCGGGGCGTCGCCGCGGGCCGCGTCGCCCTCTCCAAGGACGTGGGCACCGAACGCGAACTGGAGATCGGCGAGGACGTCACCGTCGCGGGAGGCCGCGGCGAGGTGCCCCTGGAGGTGTGGACCCACGCGACCTCCGGCATCGCCGGGATCGACGCCCTCGTCTCCCGGGGGACCGCCCGGGAACTGGGCATGCCCGAGGGCAACGCGATCGTCGTCTCCGCACCCGACGCGGACCTGATGGAACTGTACGAGGAACTCGGGGAGGTGCTGGGGGAGGACACCTCGCTCCAGCTCGTCGCCGACGCCCCCGAACCCATGACCGACGGGGGCACCGTGTCCTCGCCGGTGGTCGAGCAGGTCATCGCCAACGCCGAGACCCAGTTGGGTGTGCCCTACGTGTGGGGCGGTACCACCCCCGACGTCGGTTTCGACTGCTCCGGTCTGCTCCAGTGGGCCTTCCGCGAGGCAGGCGTGGACATCCCGCGCGTCACGCACGACCAGTGGAACGCGGGCGAACGGGTGGAGTGGGACGACCTGCAGCGCGGCGACCTGCTGTTCTGGCGTTCGGACCCGACCGCACCCGACTACATCTCACACGTGGCCATCTACCTCGGCGACGACCAGATGCTGGAGGCGCCGAGGACCGGTCTGGACGTGCGTGTCACCCCGGTGCGGACCGCCAACTACGCGGGCGCGGTGCGCGTGCACACCTGACCCGGGACCCGAGCACGAAGGAGGGCCGTGGCGCCACCGGGGAGGTGGAACCACGGCCCTTCTTTCTCCTTGTCCGAAAAACCGCCGGGAGGGGAAGGCAGGCCTCGGCCAGGAGGGGGGACAGGGCCGCCGCTGAGGGAGGGGGAGACAGCGGTGGTCGACCCTTCGGAGGTATCGAGTTGTGACGGTCAGTGCACGGCCTTCGGGCCGGGTGTCCCGTCGCACAGGTCTACATAAGCAGTGACCGGCCGATTTGGCAAGAGGTCCGTCCAAGTCATGCAAGCAACCCCAGCCCGCCACAAAGCCCCCTCCTGTCGAACGGGAGGGGGATTGTATGCGCTTTCCGTCTTCCTTCGGTTCAGCGGCCGGACGCGTAGTTCTGGTTTCCCCGAGCATCCGCGGCCGCGCGCAGTTCACCGCTCTCCGGATCGCGGGCGACGGCGGCCAGACGTCCCAGGGACCAGTCCTGGGCGACCTGCACCCGGTGGTCGCGTCGGGAGAGCTCTGCGATGACGTCCCGACCCACACGCGGCTCGACGACCAGGTCGCCCGGCACGGTCTCCCGGGGGTGGAAGGAGCTGGGGAAAGCGTTGGTGTGGAACATCGGGGTGTCCAGGGCCTCCTGGAGGTTGTCGACCCCGTTGAGGAGGCGCAGCAGAGCCGTGGTGGTCCACTGGTCCTGCTGGTCGCCGCCGGGGGTGCCGATCGCGAGGACGGCCTCCCCGTCCTCGCGGCACACCAGGGTGGGGGAGAGGGTGGTGCGGGGGCGGCGGCGCGGGGAGAGGGCGTTCGGGGACGCGGGGTCGAGCCAGAACATCTGCGCCCGCGTCCCCAGCGGAAAACCGAGCTCGGGGATGACCGGGGAGCTGCTGAGCCAGCCGCCGCTGGGGGTCGCCGACACCATGTTGCCGTCGGCGTCCACCACATCCAGGTGGCAGGTGTCGCCTCGGAGGTCGGCCCGACTCGACCCGGCGGCGTTGCGGACGGTCGGTTCGCCGGTGGTGCGGTCGCCGGGGGCGTCCCCGGGCAGGTACGACGGCGGTTCGAAGGGGGTGCGGCCGCCGGGGGAGCCGGGGCGCAGGTCGAGGCATGCGCGGGCGTCGTCGACCAGGCGGGAACGCTCGGCGGCGTAGCGGGGGCCGAGCAGCTCCTTGAGCGGGACGTCGGTGAAGTCGGGGTCCCCGTACCAGGCCTCGCGGTCGGCGAAGGCGAGTTTGGCGGCCTCGGTCACCCGGTGCACGAAGTCCGCGCTGACGCCCTCCCGGACGTCCGATCCGATCCCGAGGACCTCGGCCGTGCGGAGTTGCTGGAGCATGGCGGGGCCCTGCCCCCAGGGGCCGGTCTTGTGCACGGTGTGGACGCCGTGCGTGACGCTGACGGGATCCTCGTAGGTGGCGCTCCAGTCGGCCATGTCCTGGGCGGTCAGCAGGGCTTGCTGGGGTTCGCCGAGGCCGTTGGGGACGGGTGATGAGAGGAAGGCGCCGACCGCTTCTGCGACGAACCCCTGGGACCAGGAGCGGCGGGCGGTCTCGATCTGGGCTTCACGGTCGCCGCCGACGGTCTCGGCCTCGGAGACGATCCTGCGGTAGGTGGCGGCGAGGGCCGGGTTGCGCAGCCGGGAGCCTGCGGCGGGGGCGGCCCCGTGCGGTAGGTAGAGGGCGGCGGACCCGGCCCAGTGCCGGGAGAACACGGGGGCGAGGGCTTCGACCGCGGCGGCGATCCGGTCCAGGACGGGGTAGCCGCGTTCGGCCAGGCCGATGGCGTGGTCGAGGACCTGGCGGACGGTCATGGTGCCGTGGTCGCGCAGGAGCAGCATCCAGGCGTCGAAGGACCCGGGGACGGTGGCGGCGAGGACGCCGCTGCCGGGGATGCGGTCCATGCCGGAGAAGGCCCCGATGGTGGCGGCGGCGGGGGAGACCCCCTGCCCGCAGAGGACGCGAGGGGTGCCGCCACGGGCCTGGAAGAGGACCGGGACCTCGCCGCCGGGGCCGTTGAGGTGGGGTTCGACGACCTGGAGGGTGAAGCCCGCGGCGACGGCGGCGTCGAAGGCGTTGCCGCCGCGCTCCAGGACGGACATGCCGGTGGCGCTGGCCAGCCAGTGGGTGGAGGCGACCATGCCGAAGTCGCCGCGTAGTTCGGGTCGTGTGGTGAAGCCGGGCATGGGGGTGGTCCTCCTGCGAGTGGGGGAAGGGCGGGCCGCCACCGGTCCGGGGGTGTCGTACCGGGCGGACGTGTGTCGGGTCGGCGCCGGTGGGCACCGGCCGAACGAGGGCGACGGTACAGCATGTCTCGTTCTGGATGTTGGTTTTTCGGGGGCTTCAGGCCTTTGGTCACTGTTTCCGGGAAGCGCCGGGACGAACACCAGAAAGCCCGGTCGCAGCCGCTGTTCGGCCACGACCGGGCTCTGGTCATGCGACCCGGGGAGCTCTCAGGCTAGGGAGTCTCGACGGGGAAGCTCCACGGCAGGGAGTCCCACAGCTCGCCCCACTCCTCGGCGTCAACCGGGTCGGTGACGGCCTCGGTGGGCGCTTCGGCCTCGTCGGCCGCCTTCTCGGCCTCGTCCATGGCGTTGGCCATGCTCTCGTTGGCGTCCTGGACCACCTGCGCGATGAGGTCGGAGATCTCGGCGATCACGTCCTCGACCTCGCTGCGCTCCATGTCGAACCGCTGGGCGCAGGCGTCGGTGGCGGCCACCTTGTCGTCCTCGTGGCCGTAGTACCAGACGGTGGCCAGCAGGCGGTCGCGCTCGGCGTCGTCGAGGTCGTTCGCGGACAGTGCCCTCTCGACGAACTCTCCGCTGGTCTCGGTCATCTCCGCCGAGTCGAGGCCGGTCTCTCCGGAGCTGAAGTCAACGAAGTGCTCGGTCAGGCAGGTCTTGACCTCACGCGAGGAAGCGTTGGCGGGGAGGTCGGCCTCCGCCGGGGGAGCGGCCTCCTCGGTGTCTCCGACCGGGGTCGCCTCTTCACCGTCGACGACCTCCTCAGCTTCGTCCTCCGCAGGGGCCTCCTCGGCCGGTGCTTCTTCCTCGGGTGCTTCCTCTGCGGGCGCCTCTTCGACCGGCGCTTCCTCTGCGGGGGCCTCCTCAACGGGGGCTTCCTCTGCGGGCGCCTCTTCGACCGGCGCTTCCTCTGCGGGCGCCTCTTCGACCGGCGCCTCCTCCGCGGGGGCCTCCTCGGCCGGTGCTTCTTCCTCGGGTGCTTCCTCGACCGGAGTCTCCTCGGCCGGGGCCTCGTCGACGACCTCCTCAACGGGGGCCTCTTCGGCGGGAACCTCCTCGGGCCCTTCGGTTTCCTCAGCCTCAGCAGCCTCGGTTTCCTCGGTCCCCTCCGTATCCGCCTCCTCCGCTGCGTTCCCGCTCTCCCCGGTTTCCGCGGTCTCCTCCACTGAGACGGCCTCGGCGAGTTTTACCAGTTCGGAGCTCTCCCAGCGGTCCGGTTGAAGATGGGTGGTCAGCGCCACCCCGGGGCTGTCCAGCCAGAACAGGTCACCGGTCTCCTCGGACAGGTAGGCGCCGTGCTCGAAGGACTCACTGGGCTCCAACTCCTCCAGCGAACTCTCCGACAGGTGGCTGTACCGGCTCTCGCGCAGGGATTCCACGTCCTGGAGGCGCTCCGAGCGCAGTACGGCCACCCTGCCGTACAGCTGGTCGGGTCCCTGCGTCCACGAGAGCTGGGACCGGCTGTTGCCCTGACGGTCCGTCGTGGACGCGGCGTTGATGCCGTACCGCTCCAGGCCGGCGGGCAGGTAGGTGATCTCGTAGCCGTCGACGCTGTACGTGGACACCCCCTGCCGGACCACCGGCCAGCTGAACGTCCGTGTTTCCTTGTCGTCCGCGGCAGCGGGCCCGGCGATGCCGACCAGTCCGGCTGTGGAGATGGTGGCGGCACTGCAGAGCGCGACCCACCTCGTGTGGTGCTTGCGCATACGGGCTCCTTCCCATCGACTACTACTTGTGATGCTTCCAGGACTCTCGGTAATTATCGAGGGTCATCCAGTCAAAAATCGGACATGAAGTAATCAATGGCATGCATAGGGTGAGATTGATCGGTGGGTTCCAGGCCACCAGAAGATGGGCGGCGGATCACCGTCTGCTCCGCGCACGGTCACCACGTGGTCACCAAACGCACTCACCCTGAGGTTGCAGTCGGCCAGTCCACGCGTACTTGGGAGGCCCGGTGCACCATCGCATCGGATTCGTAGTCGGAGCCGTATCACTGTCGTTGGCCGTCGTCGCGAGCCCCGCGCTCGCGGCCCCGACCTTCGGGGCCACCGCCCCCGAGAAGGCGGGCCAGAGCTCAGCCAGGGTGAGCCTCAGGGCAAGCGCCCCTCTGCCCCAGCAGCCGCCGCCGTCCCGCCCCCTCCTCGCCGTCGCCCACCGGGGTGCCTCCGGATACGCCCCGGAGAACACCCTCGCCGCCATCGACGAAGCCCACCGTCTCGGTGCCCGCACCGTGGAGGTGGACGTCCAGCTCACCTCGGACGACCACCTCGTCCTGATGCACGACACCAGTCTCGACCGCACCACCGACGTCGCCGAGGTCTTTCCGGACCGGGCCCCGTACGAGGTCGCCGACTTCACCTTGGCGGAGATTCGCCGGCTCGACGCCGGGTCCTTCTTCAGTGACGAGTTCGAAGGCGAGCCCGTCCCGCTCCTCGGTGAGGTGCTGGACCGCCTCCACACGCTCGACATGAACCTCCTCCTGGAGGTCAAGGAACCCGAGCTCTACCCGGGCATCGAACATCAGATAGCCGTCGAACTGGCCAGGCGCCCGCACTGGCTGGTCCCCAACACCCCCGAGGAACCCCACCGTCTCGTCGTGCAGAGCTTCGACTGGGACTCCGTCGAACTCTCCAAGGGCCTTCTGCCGTCCGTCCCGCACGCCCTGCTCGGGCGTGTCCCGCAGGACCGGATCGACGAGTTCGACTGGGCGCACATGATCAACCCGAACCACACCACCATCGACGCCGGGTACGTCGACAGCGTCCACGCCGCGGGTCTGGAGATCATGCCGTACACGATCAACGATCCCGAGGCCATGGTCCGGGCGCTCGACATGGGGGCAGACGGCTTCATCACCGACCTCCCGGACGTCGGCCAGCGGGTCATCGACGAGTTCCTCGGCGCCAGGGACCCGGAGGCGGCCCGCGCGCACGGCCGGGAGCCGGTCTCCCACTGAGTCCTCTCCCCTCAGGACGCCCGAAGGGGTGTGTTGGGGACCACCCAATGGGAGGATCAGGGGCGAACCAACCCGAAACGCACCCGGCTTCGGGTGGCTTACGGGCCGCCTGCGCCGGTTCGGACAGGAAGCAGAGGCCACGTGAACGACCGGCTGTCCATCCCCACAGAACTCGTTGACTGGCGGACCAAGGGCTTGTGGTGGCCGGGAGACCCCGTCACCCTCGACGAGTTCGCCGCCCGCGGGGACCACGTGTTCACCGGACCGTTCACCTGGCCGCTCATGGTCCTGCGCGCCTCCGCGCTGGACCGCAACCTCGCGGCGCTGGCCGACTTCACCGAGCGGCACCGGCTCCCGTTCGCCCCGCACGGCAAGACCGCCATGTCCCCGGTGCTCACCCAGCGCCAGCTCGACGCGGGCGCCTGGGGTATCACCGCCGCCACCGCCAACCAGGTCCTGGACTTTCGCCGGTTCGGTGTGAACCGCATCCTGCTGGCCAACGAACTCCTCGACCCGAAGGTCCTGCGCTGGGCGGCGGCCGAACTCGACGCCGACCCCGGTTTCGACTTCCTGTTCTACGTCGACTCGCCCGAGGGCGTCGCAGTCGCCTCCCAGGCCGTCGAACGCGACGGTGGCCGTCCGCTCCGGGTGATGGTGGAGCGCGGCGTCCCGGGCGGCCGCACCGGGTGCCGTACCAGGGAAGCGCTCCTGGGCGTGGCCCGGGAGGTAGTGCGGGCCCCGGGCCTGGAACTGGCCGGTGTGGCGGGCTACGAGGGGCCGTTGAGCGACGCGGAGGGGGTTCGCGGCTTCCTGGGCGACCTCCTGGGTGACGCCGCCGCGCTCACCGCCGAACACGGGCTGGAACGCCCGGTGCTGTCGGTGGGCGGCAGCGCCTGGTTCGACGTGGTCGCGGAGGTGATCGGCGGTCGCTCGGACGTACTCCCGGTTCTGCGTAGCGGCGCCTACGTCGCCCACGACGACGGCCTGTACCGGCGCACCACCCCCTACAACCGGATGCCGGAGGGCGGGGACGCGCTGGCCGGTGCCCTGGAACTGTGGGCGCAGGTCACCTCCACCCCGGAGGAGGGGCTGGCGATCGCCGGGATGGGCAGACGCGAGGCCAACTACGACCAGGGCTTCCCCGTTTCGAGGGTGCTGCGCAGGTCCGACGGCACCACTGTTCCGGCGGACGGGGTCGAGGTCACCAACCTCAACGACCACCACGCCTACCTGAACATCCCCGAGGGGCTCCACGTACGCCCCGGCGACCTGCTGTCCTTCGGGATCTCCCACCCGTGCACGGCCTTCGACCGCTGGCAGGTCATCCCGGTCGTGGACGACGGTTACCGCGTGGTCGAGATGATCGCGACGTACTTCTGACAACGCCCCGCCTGCCCGGTGCCCCGCACCCCAGGAGAAGGGGACACCAGGCCCCGCCCGTGTGGCCACTCCGGACGGGCGGGGCTGTGGACAACCACTCCTGGTGTACGTCTACGTCCGGGCCGGCCGGGCCGGCCCGTCGCGCCCCTGTCCGGGGCGCGACTGACCACCGGAGCCCCTGTTCGGCGTGCGACCAGGGCCTGTCCGGGAATCAAAGCCGGCCCGCAGCCCGGCCCTGTTCGGGACCTTCTCCGTCCGAACCGTCCCATCCCTCCTATGCCTCTGGTCCTTCCGCCCCTCCGATCACTCCGACCCGTCCGGGTAGTAACCCCACCCGTGCACACCCGGCCTGGTGTGCCAGGGACGGGGACCGTCCAGCGGACGGTACTCCACACCCACGGCGTCCAGGCGCTCCAGGTGGGCGCGCAGTCGCGGTTCGAACTCCGTGTGGTCGCGTTCGCCTTCGGACCAGACCTTCTCCGCGAAGGCCGACAGACGCGGGAAGACCATGTAGTCCAGCTTGCGCTGGCTGTCGATGTGCTCGCTCCACAGGTTGACCTGCGCGCCCAGGACGTGCCTGGCCTCCTCCTCGGTGAGGCCGGCGGGGACGGGTTCGCTCGCGTACACGTCCTCCCAGCGCAGCAGTGTGCCGACCGGGACCGGCTCGTCCGGGCTGTCGGACTGCTTGTAGTCCAGGTAGGAGGTGGCGGTGGGTGCCATGACCACGTCGTGTCCGGCGCGCGCGGCCGCGATGCCGCCCTCCTCACCGCGCCAGGACATCACCGTGGCGCCCGGGGCCAGACCTGCCCGACGCCTGCCCCTGCCCTCGGCTGCGTCACTCCCGTCCCGCGGCTCCTCCTGTCTCTCCTGTCCCTCCAGGAGCCACCCCTCCAGGATCTCGTCCCAGCCGACCAGGCGACGGCCGCGCTTGGTGAGGTGGTCGTCCAGTTGGCGGATGAACCAGCTCTGCAGCTCGTCCTCGTCGGCCAGGCCCTCCTCCCTGATGCGCTGCTGGGCCGAGGCGCTGTTCCGCCACTGGGTCTTGGGGCACTCGTCGCCGCCCACGTGCACGTACGTGCTGGGGAACAGTTCGAGGATCTCGTCGAGGACGTTCCGGTAGAACTCCAGGACGTTGTCGGTGACCGCGAGGACCTCGTCGAAGACACCCCACTGGGTGCCGACCGGGATCTCACCGGCCTCCCCGAGTTCGGGGTAGGCGTGGATGGCTGCCTGGGAGTGTCCGGGGACGTCGATCTCCGGGACCACCGTGACGTGCCGGTCGTCGGCGTAGGCGACGATCTCCTGGATGTCGTCCTGGGTGAGGAAGCCGCCGTGCGGGCGGTTGTCGAACACGGGCGGTTTGGAGATCCCCAGCTGGCTCTGGGTGCGCCAGGATGCTGCCTCGCTCAGCTTGGGGTAGCGGCGGATCTCGACCCGCCAGCCCTGGTCGTCTGTCAGGTGCAGGTGCAGCACGTTGAGTTTGTGCAGTGCGAGCAGGTCGATGAAACGCAGGATCTCGCGCTTGGGCTGGAAGTGGCGGGCGATGTCGAGCATGGCGCCGCGCCAGTGGAAGCGGGGGGCGTCGGTGATGCTGATCGCGGGCAGCCGCCACTCGGCCCTGCCAAGGGGCGCCGTGCGGTAGGCGTCGGGGGGCAGCAGTTGGCGGAGCGTCTGCGCCCCGTAGAACACGCCGGCGGGGTCGTTGCCGACAACGATTGCGCCCTCGGAGTCGATGATGAGGCGGTAGCCCTCTCGTCCGAGTCCGGCACCGGGGTCGACGCTCAGACGGATCTGGGCGTTCTCCTCGTCACCGGTGGCCAGGGGCAGGCCGGTGGCGGTGCCCAGTTCGCGCTGGAGCCAGGTGAGTGTGCCCCGTGCCGCGCGGTCGGCCGAGACGCGTGTGGCCGCGGTGAGGGTGAGGCCGTCGGACCCGGAGGTCTCCACCTTCTGGGGGCGCGGCAGCAGGGAGGGGGCGTCGGGGCGGGGAGAGTCAGGCACGGGTTACTGCTCCTATCCGGTCTAGACCAATTACGGACATAGTGCCACGTTAGGGGGCGAGGGCACAGACCGCCCGTCAATCGGTCCCGAGTGCTCTCTCGATCGGAGCCGTCCGATACCCGGTTCCCGGGCGAAGGCGGGTCAGTGCCGCCCAGCTCGCTCAGACTGCCCAGTTCGCCCGGCGCGCGTAGCTCGCCTGCTTCGCGTTGGCGGGACCGCCGGTGTCGTCGGCGGGTGGGGGCTCGTCGCTGCTTCCGGGGTTCGACCCGTGGGGGAGCGTTTCGGGGAGGGCAAGCGAATCATAACCAAAAGTCCTTTTTGCCACTTTCCGTATTCTTTGCGTAGCCATCGGTGATGATGGGCTGTTTCCGGAAAGACCAGAGACTGTGTGGTTCGAAGGCATCAGCGGACAAGCCGGCGTCGGCCGGATCGCCCGGGGCGGAAACGCCACCGAGGGCCTCACGGATCGGTTGGTCAGCGCCGAACGTGAGGCAGGGTTCCACGAGCGTGACATGTCGTCGTTCGAACGCGAGCGCATCGACCTGGAACACCGGGTGAACCGGATGGAGGCCGAGCTTGAGTCCCTGCGCAAAAGAAGACTGGAAGCCTACGCGCGCTGGTGGAACGCCCGCGACGACCGCGACCGAGCTCGCCACGTCTGTCGTAAGCTCCGCCGCAGGATCGACAAGGCGCGTCGGAAGGGTAACGACACGTGACCGGTGCTGACCCTGGAAACCGGCACGAACGAGACAGAACACGGCCCGTCCCCGTCGGGGGCGGGCCGATTTCCGTTTCCAGCTGCTCCGTCACTCCAGTTGCTCCGTCACTCCTGGCGGTCCCGAACCCCGCCCCCGGCCTTCCCGCCCCGCCCGGCCGCCGCGTCTCGACAGCCCCACCCGGCTACCGCGTTCGGGCCTCCGCGTCCGACCACCGGGTCCGGGCCTCCTCGACCTCCCGGCCGTCCCCGAACCCGGCGCCGGATCCGGGGGGCGGACGGCCGCGCTACCTCGGCGGGCCCTGTACCCGGGGGGAGACCGGACTCAGTTCCTCCTCCACGCTGCGGGCGGCGTCGCGCAGGGCGGCCAGGGTGACCTGGACGGCCGGGCGCCGCAACGAGGCCGGACGCAGGACCGCGTACACGTGCCGCTCCGGCGGAGAGGGCAGCTGCCGGTAGACCAGCCCCGCGGGGGCGCCCACCATGGCCAGCGCCGGAACCGCCGCGATCCCGATGCCCCGGGAGACCAGGCTCAGGATCGTGCCCAGCCCTTCGAACTCCCACGTGGCCGCGGGCAGCCCGCCGGCCTCGGCGAACAGCTTCTCGGTTCCGTAACGCGAACGCTCACCCTCCGGCGCCACGATCCACGACTCGCCCAGCATCTGGTCCAGGACCAGCGGCACCTCCGTGTCGGCCAGCCTGTGGTCCTCCGGAACCGCGAGCACCATGGGGTCCCGCAACAGGTGCACGTGGCGCAGGCCGCTGTCCGGCCCCCGTCCGGGGTGCTGGCCGGTCCAGTCATCGACCAGCGCGATGTCGACCTCACGGGAGCGCACCTTCTGGGTGCCGGTCGCCAGCAGTGTCTGCCGCAGCACCAGCTGCATCCCCTCATGGCTGCGCAGGGGAGGGGCCAGCAGCGGGGCGAAGGCCACCGCGGCGGTCGGGAAGGCCGTGACGGTCACCACCCCCAGGGCGATGTCCGCCTGTTCGGCGAGTACCGACTCGGTCGCCTCCACCAGGGCCAGGATCTCCTCGGACTGGTTCACCAGGAGCTGGCCGGCGTCGGTCAGCTCGGCCCCTCGCGGGGACCGGTCCAGGAGCGCCACCCCCGTCTCCCGTTCGAGGGCGGCGAGCTGTTGGGACACGGCCGAAGGCGTGTAACCGAGGGCGCTCGCGGTCGCGGCGATGGTGCCGCGGGCGCTGAACTCGCGGAGGAGCTGGAGGCGTCGAAGATCGAGCATAAGAACAGCTTATGCTCAGCATCGCAAAGACTCGCTTGTACTGATGACAGTTCCTGGGCAGGCTTGTGTTCGAAGGCCACCAGCTGGACGGAGTCACAGCTCAACCGGTGGCCGATGCCTAACGACAAGCCGGAGATGAGTCATCCATGACCGTCACTGTGTCCGCGACCCTCGCCGTGAACGAAGCTCTCAACGACAAGCGCCGCCAGGGGGTGCGCGTGCTTCCGCTCGGGTTCGGTGAGGCGGGTTTGCCGGTGCACCCGGTCATGCGGGAGCAGCTTTCGGCGAGCAACGGTGCCAACGCCTACGGGCCCGTCGCCGGTTCCGCCGCCCTGCGTGAGGCGGCCGCCGGGTACTGGGCCCGCCGCGGTCTGCCCACCGACCCCGACACGGTCATCGCGGGCCCCGGCAGCAAGCCCCTGCTGTACAGCCTTCTTCTGGAGATCGGCGGCGACACCGCCATCGCCGCGCCCAGCTGGGTGAGTTACGCCGCGCAGAGCCGACTCGTCGGCCAGCGCCCCATCATGGTGCCGACCGCCACCGGTCAGGGCGGCGTACCCCAGCCCGACCTCCTGCACGCGGCGGTCACCGACGCCCGGGAACAGGGGCGCACCGTCAACGCGGTGGTCGTCACCGTTCCGGACAACCCGACCGGGACCGTCGCCGACGCCGAGACGGTACGACGCCTGTCCGAGGTCGCCCGGGAGCTCGATCTGGTCATCATCTCCGACGAGATCTACCGCGACCTGGTCCACCCGGGGGAGGGGGAACGGGAGGGCGCCGTCGTGCACAGCCCCGCCGAGTACGCGCCCGAGCGCACGGTCATCTCGACCGGCCTGAGCAAGAACCTGGCCCTGGGCGGTTGGCGGATCGGTGTGCTGCGCCTGCCCGACTCCGAGATCGGCCGTCGCCTGCGCGGCGGATTGCTCGGCGTGGCCAGCGAGATCTGGTCGAGCCCGGCGGCGCCGGTCCAGCAGGCGGCCGCCCACGCCTTCGCCGAGCCCGCCGAGCTCCGGGATCACATCGACCGCAGCCGCCGCCTGCACGGCATCGTGGCTCGCGCCGTCGCCGATGTCTTCACCAGGGCCGGAGCAGCGGTCGCCGCTCCGAGCGCGGCCTTCTACCTCTACCCGGACTTCGAGCCGGTCCGCGAACGGCTGGCCGCGCTGCACGGCGTGGCCACCGGACCAGAACTGACCGGGCTCCTCCTGGAGCGGTACGGCATGGGCGTCCTGCCCGCCGTCGAGTTCGGTGAGAGCTCTGCCGCCCTGCGCATGCGGGTGGCCACCAGCCTCCTGTACGGGGACTCCGAGGACCGGCGCTACGCGGCCCTGGCCGCCGGGGACCCGCTGGCCCTGCCGTGGATCCGCGCCCACCTGGACCGGTTGGCGGAGGTCCTGGGGTCGCTGCTGTCCGAAGTTCCCAACACGGTCATCCCGGCCCCGCAGGCGGTCGCCCAGCCGGTGCACTGACCCGGCGACCGCCCCGAAGCCGTGTCCGCCACGTGAAGGGGGCGAGGCGGGCACAGACGACGGGACCCTCCCTATCTCTCCCAGGGAGGGTCCCGTTACCTTTTCCGGTGCGTTCCCGGTCGGTGCTTCTGCGACTTCGTGTTCCGCACGGGACCGAGCCCGGCACGGGTCCGAACCCGGCCCGAACCCGATCTGTGCCCGGGCCTGCCCGGGTCAGGGCGTGTGCGCCTCGTGTGCCCGTCGGGCGGCCAGCTCGTGGCTGGGCGCGATCACCGCCCGGTAGTGGCCCACCAGCTCCGTGTTGACCGACGCCCAGGTCCGGTGCGCCACCGACGGCCGGGCTCCGGCAGCCATCCGCGCCCGTACCTGGCGGTTGTGCACCAGTCGGCCCACCGCCACCCGCAGCTCCCGGACCGAGTCCGGCGCGTACAGCAACCCGTTGCGCTCGGGTAGGACCAGGTCCAGCGGGCCGCCTGCCGCTGGGGCCACCACCGGCACACCGGAGGCCAGCGCCTCCTGGACGGTCTGGCAGAAGGTCTCGTCCGCTCCCGTGTGCACGAACACGTCCATGGCCGCGTACAACCGCGACAGATCCCGACCGGTGCGCTGGCCGGTGAAAACGGCGTCGGGCAGCAGGCGGCGCAGCCGGGCCCGTTCGGGGCCGTCGCCGACCACCACCAGACGGACGCCGCGGAGCCTGGCCAGGTGGGCCAGCAGGTCCACGCGTTTGTCCCGGGACAGGCGGCCGACGTACCCCACGATCGCCTCCCCGTTCGGCGCCAGGCGTCGGCGCAGCTCCTCGGAGCGGTGGTCGGGGGAGAACCGCACGGTGTCCACACCGCGCCGCCACAGGTTCAGCCGGGGGAACCCCCGGGCCGAGAGGGCCTCCATCGTGGCGGAGGAGGGGACCAGGGTGCGGTCCACAGCGGAGTGCGTCCGGCGCAGCAGGGACCACAGGGCATCGGAGCCGGGCAGGCCGTAACGTCCGGCGAACCCGGGCAGGTCGGTCTGGAAGGCCGCCACGGTCGGCAGCGCCCACCTTCGGGCCACGTCCACGGCGGTCGCGCCGAACAGTGCGGGGGAGGCCAGGTGGAGTACGTCGGGTGCGAAGGCCCGAATCGCGGCGGTCATCGTCCTACGGGAGGGCAGGCCGACCGGAAAGTCACGGTAGACGGGCAGGGGGAGGGCGGGCATCCGCAGGACGGGGAAGCCCGCGTACGAGGCGGGCCCGTGTCCGGGGGCCAGCACGAGGGCCTGGTGCCCTTCGGCGGCGAGGTGTTCGGCGATCCGGCACACGGAGTTGGTGACTCCGTTGACCTGTGGCAGGAAGGACTCGGCCACGATCGCCACGCGTAGCGGCGGACGGTGGACGGTGGGCAGGGGTGTGGGGGACATGCGGGGGCTCCCAACGCCGAGGTGTCGCTTCTTTCGACGCTAGGGTCGGAGGGTGAACCGGGACCGCCGGGCGGGAGAACCGTGTCCGAAGGCCCGACACGGGTTGGTGGATCAGCTGGTGACGCCGTCCGCACGGTCAACTGACCAGCTGGTGACCCGGAACTCGCTATGATCACCAAAAGTAACAAGATGAGTGCACTAAGGAGTCGCGCGGTGACCCTCGTGGAATGGTCCGAGCTGGTCCGAGCTGAGCTGGACCTCACCGGGACCGACCCCCTCCGGAAGACCGACGTCGACCGCGTTCTCGACCTCGCGCGCGACGCAGCCCACTCCGTGGCCCGGCCCGCGGCACCGCTCACGACCTACCTGCTCGGGGTGGCCGTGGGCCAGGGGGCGGACCCGGAGGCCGCTGCCGCCGCGCTCAGCAGGCTCGCACTCGCCCAGGGCGAGGAGCAGGGCGAAGAACGGGAGAACTGACCGAACCAGGGCACACCGAAACAGGCGCTGGGGCGACGCAACGCGCATGTGGACCACACGTGATTCGTTCGTTACGCGTCGGTGCCATTCTTTGCCGATATCGCTGCAGCGCACACCGGTGCCAGCGCGATCCCGAGGGCGCTGGTCCCCCGTTCCACCTCTGGCTTCCTCGGCCCCACACACTCACCGAAAGGGAGATCCCCCGTGGACCAACTCCTTGAGATGGCTGACATCGTCAGCGGCATCATCTGGGGACCCTTCGTCCTCATTCCGCTGCTGCTGGGTGTCGGTGTCTACCTCACCATCCGTCTGCGCCTCCTCCAGCTGTTCAAGCTGCCACACGCGCTCTGGCTGGCCCTGGTCCGGCGCAAGGAGGACGCCTCCGTCGAGGGCGACATCTCGCACTACCAGGCGCTGAGCACCGCTCTCGCCGCCACCGTCGGTGTCGGCAACATCGCCGGCGCGGCTCTGGCCATCGGCATCGGCGGCCCGGGCGCGCTGTTCTGGATGTGGATCATCGGCATCTTCGGGATGGCCACCAAGTACAGCGAAGCCCTCCTGGGGGTGAAGTTCCGCCGCACCGACGCCAAGGGCGAACAGAGCGGTGGACCGATGTACTACCTGAAGCACGGCATCAAGGGCGGTCTGGGGACCTTCCTCGGCGTCGCCTTCGCGGTCTTCGGCGCCATCGCCGCCTTCGGTATCGGCAACGGTACCCAGGCCAACACCGTCGCCCAGCAGGTGAACAGCGTCACCGGCGTGGAGCCGTGGATCATCGGCCTGGTCCTGATGCTGCTCGCCGGAGCCGTCATCCTCGGCGGGATCAAGAGCATCGGGCGGGTCACCTCCGCACTGGTGCCGGTCATGATCGTCGGCTACGTCGGCATCTGCCTCCTCGTGCTCATCGTCAACTGGGCCGCGATCCTGCCCGCGCTGCAGCTGGTCGTCGTCAGCGCCTTCACCGGGACCTCCGCCACCGGCGGTTTCGTCGGGGCCGGTGTCATGCTCGCCATCCAGATGGGCTTCGCCCGCGGCATCTTCTCCAACGAGTCCGGCCTGGGCACCGGCGGCATCGCGGCCGCCGCGGCCAAGACCACCCAGCCGGTCCGCCAGGCCATGGTCTCCATGACCCAGACCTTCATCGACACCATCATCGTGGTCAGCATGACCTGCCTGGTCATCATCACCACCGGTGTGTGGGAGGTGGAGAACCCCGAGGACGGTTCCCTGCTCACCTCGCAGGCGCTGACCGAGGGCCTGGGGACCATCAGCCCGGCGTTCGGTTCCGCCGGTGCCTACGTCGTGGCGCTCGCGGTGGCGGTGTTCGCCTTCAGCACCCTGCTCGGCTGGGCCTACTACGGAGAGCGCTGCGTGGAGTTCCTGGGCGGCCGCGGGCTCGTCCTGCCCTACCGTCTGGTGTTCATCGTGATCATCTTCGTCGGGGCGGTGGCCAGCCTCGACTCGGTCTGGCTGTTCAGCGACATCGCCAACGGCCTGATGGCCCTGCCCAACCTGGTCGGCCTGCTGCTCCTGTCGCCGGTCATCGTCGCGGAGACCAAGAAGTTCTTCGGACACCCCGACTGGCGTAACCCGGACGCCGTCATGGACGACGTGCGCGGCTAGGGGCGTTCGCGCGCTCGGAGAAGCGCACCCGTTCCCGCGCACTCGGCGGGCTGACAGGAGGGGGACCGGCCGCTGCGGCCGGTCCCCCTTCGTCTCTCCCCGGCAAGGGGGCTGTGCTTCCTGGTACCAGGGGCGATTCAGGGACGGTTGTCCTGCCACCACCGGGGACGGCTGTGCCTGCTACCACCAGAGGTGGCTGTGCTTGCTACCACCAGAGGTGGCAGTGTCTGCTACCACCAAAGGTGGAAATGGTGCACGGGGCCCTGGCCGCCGCCGGCGTCGATCTCCCCGGCACGGACCAGGGCCCGGGTCAGGTACTCCTTGGCGTCGGCCACGGCGGTCACCGTGTCCGGGCGCTGCGGGAGGAGGGCGGCGATCGAGGACGACAGGGTGCAGCCGGTGCCGTGGGTGTTGCGGGTGTCCACCCGCCCGGCGCGGAACTCCACCGGCTCCGTCACCCCGTCGACCAGCAGGTCCACGCTCTCCTCCCCCGGAAGGTGCCCGCCCTTGATCAGGACGTGGCGCGGGCCCAGCTCCAGCAGGCGCTCGGCCTGGTCGCGCATCTGCTTGAGGTCGGTGGCCTCGGCTTCGCCGAGCAGGTCGGCGGCCTCAGGCAGGTTCGGGGTGATCAGGTCGGCGCGTGGCAGCAGTTCGCTGCGCAGCGCCTCGATCGCCGAGCTCTCCAACAGCCGGTCACCGCTCTTGGCCACCATCACCGGATCCACCACCACGTTCGGCAGGTCGTACCGGTCCACGGCCGCCGCGACCGCCTCGGTGACTTCGGAGGTCGACAGCATCCCCACCTTGACCGCGTGCACGGTCGCGTCGGAGAACAGGGTGTCCATCTGGTCGGTGACGAACGACGCGGGGACACCGTGCACCCCGGTGACCCCGCGTGTGGACTGGGCGGTCAACGCCGTCACCACGGTCATCCCGTAGACCCCGTGGGCGGAGAACGACTTCAGGTCGGCCTGGATGCCGGCGCCCCCGCTGGGGTCGCTTCCGGCGATGGACACGACGTTGTACGCGCTCATGGGCGTTCCTTCGCTAGTACTAACTAGGGCAGGTTCGACGGGTGTGCTCTCAGCCGGCAGGTCTGTCTCCGGCACCCCGCGCCGCCGGGGCCTCGCGGCCCCGGCATCCGTATGTGTTTGTGGTGGTTCCGACTCTAACCGAGGTCCCGGGAGGCGTTGACGCGCCTCGGCCCCGGACCGGCGGCTCCGGTCAGTGGACGGTGACGTCCGGTCGGCGCTGGGTGGCCTCCAACCGCTCCCGCTTGCGGCGTTCCCAGACGATGGCCCCGACGATGACGGCGAAGCCGAGCACCATGAGGGTGACGGTCACCGGGATTTCGGTGGCGGGGAGGATCTCCCGCTCCTCGTTCTGCCAGGGCCACAGGGCGCGCAGGGAACCCGCCATCAAACCGGTCAGGACCACCAGGGTCATGTGGTGGAAGTTCTCCAGTAGGTACTGGAGGACCTTCACGAAGACCGCCAGACCCGTGATCATGCCGAGGGCGAAGGTGCCCAGGTAGACGAAGTCGAGGTTCCCCACCGCGTCCTTGGTCGGCCCGTACAGGCCGACGGTCAGCAGGATGAAGGAACCGGACAGGCCCGGCAGGACCAGCGCGCAGATCGCGACCGAGGCGACGAGGAAGACCACCACCGGGTGTGTGGGCAGGTTGGCGCCCGGAAGGCCGGTCAGGAAGAAGGTGAGGGCGGCGAAGGCCAGGGCGATCAGGTAATGGCCCGCCCGCCAGCTGCGGCCGGCGCCGGTGTAGGGGATCCACAGGCAGGCCAGCACGAGCCCGAAGAAGATGGCGTAGGCGTACTGGGTGTACTCCTCGACCAGCGGGGCGATGAGTAGCAGCGCCAGGACCAGGGCCACCGCCATCCCGATCAGCGCGGGAACCAGGACGGACCATTCCACCTGGCGGAACTGCGCCCTGGCCCGGTCCTTGCCGCGACCGCGCGGGACGTCGGTGAGGTAGCGCTTGATCCCGCTGACCATGTGGCCGGCGCCGCCGATCAGCTGGTCGTAGAGGCCGACGATCAGGGCGACCGTGCCGCCGCTGATACCGGGCAGCGCCTCTGAGGTGCCCACGGCCCCGCCGCGCACCGCGTTGAAGATGTAGGAGCCTACTGACTTGGCCATGTTGTCGGGCGCGTGCCCGGGGACTCCCGGGAGGGGCGCCGTCCTCCGTCCTGATGGGGCCGCCGGTCCCGTTTCCACGGTAGACCGGCGGGGGTCAAAGGGGTGCTGGTCCGCGCGGACCCGTCTGGTAACCGCTTCTGGGCCCGATGTCCGGATCCGCGCCGAGTTTTGACGGCCCGGGCCGCGTGATGGGGGAGGGGAGCCGTCGGGCCCAGGGCCGGGCAGCGCCAAGTCTAGCGGTGACCGGAGGAGGAACAGGCGCTCGTCCACCCAGAAAAGCGAGGTTTCGGCTGGGGTTGTATGCGTCGCCTCCGAGGCCGAAAAGCGGAGCCCGTCAGGGAAGGAGGAGACGGGGCTTCGCCGGCAGAGGCACCGGAACACGGGGTGAGGGCATCGGCGCCCGGAGCGGGCGCCGTGGGATCACAGGGTGAGCGCCGCGGTCCCCTCGCCTGCCACCGACGCGGCCCACCGGTAGTCCTGCTTGCCCACGGCGGTGCGCCGCACCCGGTCCACGAAGTGCACGGTCCGGGGCACCTTGAACCCGGCCAGCCGGACCCGGCAGTGCGCACGCAGCGCGTCCTCGTGCAGGGAGGCCCCGGGGGCCAGCGACACCAGCGCCGTCACCCGCTGGCCGAGCGTCTCGTCCGGTGCGGGCACCACGATCACGTCGTCCACCGACGGGTGTGCCTTCAGCACGGCCTCCACCTCCTCGGGGTAGACCTTCTCCCCCGCGGTGTTGATGACGACGCTGCCCCGCCCCAGCAGCACGATCGAACCGTCCGCGGCCCGGGTGCCGTAGTCGCCCGACAGAGCCCAGCGCCGCCCCTGCCCGTCCGTGGGGAAGGTGCGGGCGGTGGCGATCGGATCGTTGTAGTAGCCCAGCGGGATCCGGCCGGTTCGCGCGATGCGGCCGACCTCGGCCGAACCCGGGGCCAGCGGGCGCAGCGACCCGTCGAGCACCGCGATGCTGCCGCCCATGGTGAAACTGCGCCGGTCCGGAGAGGTGACGGTCTCCTCCGCGTCGGGGGCGGTCGCCGAACCGCACACGCCCGTCTCCGATCCCCCGTAGGCGTCGGCCAGGGCGACGTCCTCGCGCCACGCCCGCCACAGCCCGCGCACAGCAGGCGTCAGCGGAGTGCCGCCGGAACGCACCGAGGTGAGGTCGGGGCACAGGGAGGGTTCGGTCAGCAGGTGCCTGGCCAGCGGACGGGCCATCGCGTCACCCACCAGCTGCACGGTGTGCACACCCTCCCGGTGGGCCAGCTCCAGCACCCGGTCCGGGCAGAAGCTGCGGTCCGTGGACAGCACCACGCGCTTGCCGCACAGCAGCATGCTCAACGCGTTCCACTGGCCGGCCGCGTGCATCAGCGGGCCCAGCACCAGCATCCGCTGCGGGAAGCAGCGGGCGGCGCGGTCGGCCACGTCCTTCGGGGTCCGGGCACGCGGGGTGCCCGGGGAGCGCCGCTCCACGGCGGCACGGAAGATGTCCGCCTGGCGCCACAGCACCCCCTTGGGGTAGCCGGTGGTGCCGCCGGTGTAGAGCAGGTAGTGGTCCTCGCCGCTGGTCGCCGGGAGTGGCGCTGCGCCCGGACCGCCGGCGCCGTCGGTGTCGCCGGAGCCGCCCACGATGCCGGTGCTGTCGGTGTCGCCCGTGCTCTGGCCGGCGGAGCTCTCCTGGGCGGCGAGCGCCTCCTCGTAGTCCACGCCCGCCAACGACGCGTCACGCACCGAGCCGTCTTCCAACAGCAGCACGTGCCGGAGTCGGGGGAGGTCGGGCAGGATCGCCGTCACCGTCGCGGCCAGGGAGTCCTCGGCGATCAGGGCGACCGCGTGCGAGTCCGAGAGCACGTGCCGCAGCTCGCCCGCCACGTACCGGTAGTTCACGTTCACCGGAACCGCGCCCGCGCGCAGCACGCCCAGGAACGACTCGACCCACTCCGCCCGGTTGAAGGACAGGATCGCCACGTTCTCGCCGGGGCGTACCCCGGCCGCGACCAGGTGCCGCGCCAGGCGTGTGGAACGCTCGTCCAGGGCTCGGTAGGTAAGCCGCCGGGGCCCGGCGACCAGGGCGATCCGGTCCGGAACG
This sequence comes from Nocardiopsis moroccensis, assembly GCF_055763695.1. NCBI lineage: Bacteria > Bacillati > Actinomycetota > Actinomycetes > Streptosporangiales > Nocardiopsidaceae > Nocardiopsis > Nocardiopsis moroccensis. The sequence continues at coordinate 290,050 of NZ_CP199747.1, forward strand.
GCGTCGGCCACCGCGGCCATGAGGCCGGAGAGGGAGAAGGGGCTGTCCGGGGACGCGTGATGGGGCACGTCTGGTGACCTCCCTGACGATCGCGGGCGGCCGTCCCCGGTGAGGACACTCGAGGCGGCTGTGACTGGTAGGAGCGAACGTACCCCTCGGCGGACGGCCCGATCGCGGTGGGGGCTGTGGACCGCGTCACCTGCGTAACCGTCCCCCGTCACCCTTTCCGAAGGCAGGGCCGGGCAGCCCCCGCTCAGGGCGGGTGCGGGCTCACGAGGCGCGCAGGTTTCGGGCCCGGCCGTAGAACGGTGAGATGCGCCACCCCTTGTGTGCTCACCGGATCATCTGCTCAACTCTTGGGGATCCCGCCGCCGGGGCTCTACCGGGCTCCACGGTGGGTATCTACTGTCTGACATCGGTCAATGGTGATCGGAGCGGCTAGATGACCACCCAGAACCTGGGACAGCAGGACTCCGTCGGAAACTCCGGCGGACAGGGACTCTCCAGCGCGGACCACATCGAACTCGCCCAGGCGAGGTCCGCACACAACTACTCACCCCTGCCCGTCGTGATCGCCGAAGGCCGTGGCGCCTGGGTGACCGACGTGGAGGGAAAGCGGTACCTCGACTGCCTGGCCGGGTACTCGGCCATGAACTTCGGCCACCACAACCCCGACCTTTTGGCGACCGCGCACGCCCAGCTCGACCGGGTGACACTGACCAGCCGGGCCTTCTACAACGACCGGTTCGGCCCCTGGGTGAGCGCCCTCGCCGACATGGTCGACAAGCAGAAGGTCCTGCCGATGAACACCGGCGCCGAGGCGGTGGAGACCGGCATCAAGGTGGCCCGAAAGTGGGGCTACGAGGTCAAGGGCGTTCCGGAGAACCAGGCGACCATCGTCGTGGCGGGCGCCAACTTCCACGGGCGCACCACCACGATCATCTCCTTCTCCTCGGACCCCGAGGCGAAGACCGGCTTCGGTCCCTACACTCCGGGGTTCCGCTCGGTGGCCTACGGGGACGCGAAGGCCATCGAGGAGGCCGTCGACCACACCACGGTGGCGGTGCTCATCGAACCGGTCCAGGGCGAGGCCGGCGTGATCGTGCCGCCCGAGGACTACCTGCCCCGGGTCCGGGAGATCTGCGACGACAACCAGGTGCTGTTCATCGCCGACGAGGTGCAGTCGGGCCTGGGCCGCACGGGCACCATCCGGGCCTGTGAGCACACAGGTGTCGTTCCGGACGCCTACCTGTTCGGCAAGGCGCTGGGCGGCGGCATCCTTCCGGTGTCGGCGATGGTGGCCGACGAGGACGTCCTCGGTGTCATCCAGCCCGGCCAGCACGGCAGTACCTTCGGCGGCAACCCGCTCGCCGGGGCGGTGGGCAGCACGGTCGTCCGGATGCTGACCGAGGGCCCCTACCTGGAGAACGCCCGGAAACTGGGTGAGGTGCTCCGCCGCAGGTTGGACGGGTTCGTCGGTGACGGAGTGGTGTCGGCACGCAGTATCGGCCTGTGGGCCGGTGTGGACGTCGACCCCGAACTGGCCTCGGGCAAGGAGTTGTGCAGGCGCCTCGCCGAGCACGGGGTGCTGGTCAAGGACACCCACGGTTCGACCGTGCGGATGTCCCCGCCGCTGGTCGTCAGCGAGGAGGACCTCAACTGGGGGCTGGACCGCTTCGCCGAGGTCATCGCCGAACTGAAGGCCGAGAAGCGGTAGCGCGTACCACCGTACGAAGGGAACGTACGGGACGCAGGGGATAGCTGAGACTGCGGGGCCCGCCCGGATCCGATCCGGGCGGGCCCCGTGCCGACCCCGCGTGTCACCTCCGCCAGAAGAGGTGGTGCGCCACACCGCTCGGGCTGGGCACGACCTCCAGGTGGAAGCGGTCGAGCAGTTCGTCGGGTGACTCCCAGAGCCGCAGCCCGGATCCGAGCTTCACCGGTGAGACCGCCACGTGCAGGGTGTCGACGAGGTCGGCGTCGAGGAACTGCCGGATGGTGGTGACCCCGCCGCCGAGCCGGACGTCCTTGCCCCGCGCCGCATCCCGTGCCTGCTCGAGGACGGCGGCCGGGTCGCCGCCGACGAAGTGGAACGTGGTGTCGGAGAGCGTGAACGACGGGCGATCGTGGTGGGTCATGACGAAGACCGGCGTGTGGAACGGGGGCTCGTCACCCCACCAGCCGAGCCACTCGTGGTCCTTCCAGGGGCCGCGCTGGGGGCCGAACTTGTTGCGGCCCATGATCTCGGCACCGACGTTGTGTGTGAAGTCCCGTGTGAAGTAGTCGTCGAGGCCCCGGCTGCCTCCCGGGTCGGTGCGGCCCGGCCAGCTCGCCGTGGCCCCCGCCCAGGAGAACAACCTCCCCGGATCGACATGGCCGAACGGTCTTTCGCGGCTCTGCGCCTCGCCGGCGCCGATCCCGTCGCTGGAGACGGTGAAGTTCTGGACCCTCAGCATCTGAGTCACGTGTTCCTCCTGTGCATTGGGCGATGGCATGTAGGTATGACTCGCCGGGGCCGGAGAACTCATCGCCGCAGCAGGGCGTGTGTCCTAGGAGTCGGAGTCGGCAGCGCCCTCGGTGGCTTCGGTGTCCTCCTCGGGTTCGCCGTTGGCGGGGTCCAGCGGTCCACCGAGTTCGCTGCTGAGCACCTCGGAGCTGGCGCCCTCCAGGGTTTCCCGGGACGTGTACAGCACCCTCTCGGGACCCTCCTCGATCTGGAGCCGCACGCGTTCGGCCACGGAGCGCTGCCCCTCGGCGGTCGGGTGGAAGCTCGCCCGGTCCACACGCAGCCCCTCGCCCAGCTGTCCGAGGACGATCCCGTTCAGCCAGGCTTCCTCCTCGCTGACCTCGTAGCCGGTGAGCGCGGTGAAGACGTTGACGAACTCCACGCTGCCGACCTGGCGGGAACCGTACACGTCGCCGTCCACCCGGTAGACGGTGTCCCTGATCCGGTCGTTGAACCGCTCGGCGACCGAGTTCAACCACAGCTGGTCGCTCACCGAGAGCGTGTAGTACATCCCGGGCGGCTCCTCGGGGAACAGCCGCGGGTAGCCGAGAACGAGCACGCGGGCGTCCGGGGCACGGTCGCGGATCTCCGTGAGCACCTCGGTGAGGGTCTCGTCGAAGGACTCCATCTTCTCGGTGATCTCGTCCTCCTGGTCCGTGCAGCCGGTCCGCTCCAGGAGCGGCATCCGCACGATGCAGGTACGCAGGACGGGGATGAAACCGAGATCGTTGCCGCCGATGCCGACGGTCACCAGGGAGGTGTGTTCGGTGACGCGCTCGATCTGGGACTCGGGGGTGCCGATCTGGCTGAGCATGTCCGAACCCTTGTGGCTGCTGCAGGCATAGAAGCCCAGGTCGCCCTCGAAGGAGAACTCGCGCTCGACGACCTTGGGGTAGGCGTGCTCCGAACGCCAGCACTCGCCCGGCTCCGCGGTGCCCTCCTCGTACTCCCCGGCGCCGTCACCCGAGGAGTAGGAGTCGCCCAGGGCCACGTAGTTACCCCACAGGGCGGCCTCCTCCGGCTCCATCCGGACCCGCCAGTCCTCTTCCTCGTCCTCGGCGATCGGAGGCAGCGGCTCACCGGGGCACACCCCGCCGGTGACGTCGCACCACAGGTCGACCAGACCGTTGCGGGTGGCGGGCACGGCCAGGACGGCCACCATGGTCAGGACGAGAACCGAGGCGACGGCCAGGGTGATCCTGGCCCGACGGCGCCGCCTGGGAGAACCCTTGCCCGTCGCCTCGGCTCCACCTCCGCCGCCCACGGGGGTGTCGTCCGGGATCTCCTCGGGCTCGTGGGGCTCCTGAGGGTCCTGGGGGTCACCATCACGCGCTGACACGGTCTCCTACCGCCTCCCGGGTCTGCGGGCGTGCGGGCGCGTGTACACACGCCCAGATCCATCCGTCAGACTACCCGGGGCGGTTTGTCGTGATGACGTCGAGAACACGGCGGATATCGGTGTTGTCCAGGGTGGCGCGGGCGGTCAGGCGCAGCCGGGAACGGCCGTCCGGGACCGACGGCGGGCGGAAACAGCCCACCCGGACCCCGTCCGCCAGACAGGCCGCACGCCAGTCCACCGCAGCCTCCGGGGAGGGGGCCAGTACCGACACCACCGCGGCGTCCGGGGCGCTGGCCGACAGCCCCCGGGCACGGAGCCCCTCGGACAGTTCGCGGGCGCGGGACCGCACCACCTCGGCCCGCTCCGGTTCGGCGCGCAGGACACGCAGCGCCGCCAGCGCCGCCCCCGCGGCCGCCGGAGCCAACCCGGTGTCGAACACGAACGTGCGCGCCGTCTCCACCAGGTGCCGGATCACCCGGCGGGAGCCCAGGACCGCACCGCCCTGGGCGCCCAACGACTTGGACAGGGTCACCGACACCACCACGTCGTCGGCCCCGCCCAGCTCCGCACCCGCGGCACCGCGCCCGCCCGGGCCCACCACCCCGAGCCCGTGGGCGTCGTCCAACAGCAGTGCCGCCCGGTGGGAGCGCGCGACCTCCGCCAGGGAGGGGATGTCGGTGAGGTCGCCGTCGACCGAGAACACGGTGTCGCTGAGCAGCAGGCGCCGGCCGGCGCCCCCGGACAGCAGCTCGGCCGCCCGGTCGGCGTCGCCGTGCGGGAACACCGTGACCCGGGCGCCGGCCGCCTTGGCCAGCCGGGTGGCGTCGATGAGGGAGGCGTGGTTGTACTGGTCGCACACCACCAGGGGAGGTTCCGTCTCGCCGGCGGTCGGGGCGCCCAGCGCGGTCACCATCGCCAGATTGGCGGTGTACCCCGAGGAGAACACCAGGGCGGCCTCCGCACCGTGGAAGGCGGCCAGCTCGCGCTCCAGCTCACCGTGCAGTTCCGTGTCACCGGTGACCAGCCGGGAACCTCCGGCGCCCGCGCCCCAGGTGTGGGCGGCCTCGGCGGCGGCCGCCACCACCCGGGGATCGCGCATGAGCCCGAGGTAGTCGTTGCCCGCCAGGTCCAACAGCCCCTCGGAGGGCGGCCTGGGGACGGTGCGGCGGGTCAGCCCGGCCCGGGACCGGCGTTCGGCGGCCTCGTCCAACCACGCCAGGGGGTGGTCGGCCGGTAGCGGCCCCGTCCGCGCCGCGCGCAGCGGCCAGGGGCGGGGGGCGGTGTCGAGGTGTTCCATGCGGGTGAGAGCTCCTCGGGGCTCGACGGTGCGGGTCCAGTCCTGCGGGGAGGTCCCTGGCGGGTCGACCCAGCGGCGGCCAAGCCCGCTGGGGCGACCCGTCCCTTGAGTGCCAGGGAGGCGTATACGACTCTGCCGTTCGGCAGGCCCTCAGTCACCAGTGGAAGCCCACAAAGAATCGGCGGGGATTCCTGGCTCACTCGTACGGGGCGCCAGTCCCCGCGCGCGGGGAACAATGGGGCACCATGTCCCGAATCAGCACAGCGACGGCCAGCCCCGACCGTGTCCGGGCCGCCGACAGCGCGCACCTGTGGCACCCCTACACGACCGTTCCCGCAGCTGAGACCCCCTATGTGGTCACCGGCGCAGAAGGCGTCCACCTGACTCTGTGGGCGGACGGCGAACACCACCGGGTGATCGACGGCATGGCCTCGTGGTGGTCCGCGATCCACGGCTACCGCCACCCCGAACTCGACGCCGCCGTGCACGCCCAGGTGGGCCGGTTCAGCCACGTGATGTTCGGCGGGCTGACCCACGCACCCGCCGCCGAGCTGGCCCGGGCCCTGGTCGGGATCACCCCCGACGGACTGGAGCACGTCTTCCTCGCCGACTCCGGCTCGGTGTCGGTGGAGGTCGCCATGAAGATGTGCCTCCAGTACCACCGGTCCACCGGCAACGCCGAACGCCGCCGGTTCCTCACCTGGCGGGGCGGCTACCACGGCGACACCTTCCACGCCATGAGCGTGTGCGACCCCGACGGCGGCATGCACTCGCTGTGGGGGGACGTCCTGCCCGGCCAGGTGTACGCGCCCGCACCGCCCGCCGGGTTCGGCACCGGGCCCGACCCCGACTACCTGGCGGAGTTCGAGGCGCTGGCCCGGGAACACGCCGGAGAGCTGGCCGCGATCATCGTCGAGCCCGTCGTCCAGGGCGCGGGCGGGATGCGCTTCCACCACCCCGGGTATCTCAGGGAGCTGCGCAGGATCGCGGACGTGTACGGGCTACTGCTGGTCTTCGACGAGATCGCCACCGGGTTCGGCCGGACCGGGGAGATGTTCGCCGCCGACCACGCCGGGGTCGTTCCCGACGTCCTGTGCGTGGGCAAGGCGCTGACCGGCGGGTACATGACGCTGGCCGCCACCCTGTGCACCTCCCGGGTGGCACGGGGGATCGCCGGGGGAGAGGTCCCGGTGCTCGCGCACGGCCCCACCTTCATGGGCAACCCGCTGGCCTGCGCAACAGCCCTGGCGTCGGTGGAGCTGCTCGCCGGGGGCGACTGGCGGGGCGACGTGGCCAGGATCGAGTCGGGGCTGCGTCGGGGCCTGGCCCCCGCGGAGAGCCTGCCGGGCGTGCGGGAGGTGCGCGTGCTCGGCGCGATCGGGGTGATCGAGCTGGACCGGCCGGTGCGTATGCGCGAGGCCACTCGGGCGGCGGTGGCGGCCGGGGCGTGGCTGCGGCCGTTCCGCGAGCACGTGTACGCGATGCCGCCCTACGTGTGCTCCGAGCAGCAGATCGCGACCATCGCGGAGGGGATGGTCGCCGCGGCCGCTGCCACGTTGGCGGCCGACGAGAACGTGGAGGGGCAGCAGTGACCCGGGTGCTCGTGGTGACCGGGACCGGCACCGAGGTGGGCAAGACCGTGGCCACGGCCGCCGTCGCCGCGCTGGCCGCGGCCCAGGGACGGCGGGTGGCGGTGCTCAAGGCCGCCCAGACCGGGGTGGGGCCGGGGGAGGAGGGCGACGCGCAGACCGTGGCGCGCCTGGTCCCCGGGGTGACCACCGCCGAGACCGCCCGCTACCCCGAACCCCTCGCCCCGGCCCGGGCCGCCGCCCGGGTCGGCCTGGACGGACCCGAAGCGCGGCAGGTCGCGGACCTCGCGCGCGACCTGGCCGGCGAACACGACCTGGTGCTGGTGGAGGGAGCCGGCGGGCTGCTGGTCCGGTTGAACGCGGCGGGGGAGACCCTGGCCGACGCGGCCGTCCTGTTGGCCGCCCCGGTGCTGGTGGTCGCCGACCCCCGGCTGGGCACCCTCAACGCCACCGCCCTGACCACCGAGGCGCTGCGTTCGCGCGGTCTCGCCCCCGCCGGGGTCCTGGTCGGATCCTGGCCGCAGGCCCCGCAGCAGCCGGACCTGGCGATGCGCTGCAACCTCACCGACCTGCCCGGCATGGGCGCGGGGCCGCTCGTGGGCGTCCTGCCCGAGGGCATGGGCGCCCTGGCCCCGGAGGAGTTCACCGCCGCGGCGCGCCGGGGGCTGGGAGCCGAGTTCGGCGGGGCGTGGCCGGGGCCGGGCGGGGACGCGGTCTGAACACCCACGGCCCGCCCACTGGCGGACCCCTTCAAAGCCCGGGCCCGATTCTTTGTGCCGTTCCACGGCAGACGTGCCCCACCGCGCGCCGATACGTTGCCACTGCCAGCCACAACACCGCCTTCCAGGGGACCCCTTGAACCTGCTCATCACCGGCATCACCACGCAGTCCTCCATCGCCTACGCGATCGCGGAGGAAGCCATGCTCCAGGGGCACGAGGTGATCCTGACCAACCCGCCCGGCCGTGCCTTCTCCATCTGCGAGCGCATCGCCAAGCGGCTGCCCAAGGAGCCAGTGGCCGTCCTGCCCATGGACGTCACCGACCCCGAGCAGATCACCGCCACCGCCGAGGCGGTCGGCGAGTACTGGGACCACGTGGACGGCCTGCTGCACGCCATCGCCTACGCGCCCGAGTCCGCCCTGGGCGGCAACTTCCTCAACACCGACTGGGAGGACGTGGCCAAGGCGATCCACATCTCCGGCTACTCGCTGGCCGCCCTGGCCGTCGGTATGCGCGACCTGCTCGCCAAGGCCCCCGAGGGTGCCGGTGTGGTCTCGCTGACCTTCGACGCCAGCGTCGCCTGGCCGGTCTACGACTGGATGGGCTCGGCCAAGGCCGTCCTGGAGAACTCCGCCCGCTATCTCGCCCGTGACCTGGGCCCGCAGGGCATCCGGGTGAACACGATCTCCGCCGGCCCGATCAAGTCCCTCGCGGGCGGCTCCATCCCGGGCTTCTCGCAGATCGCCGACTCCTGGGCGGACAACTCGCCGCTGGGTTGGGACACCAAGGACACCACGGTCGTGGCGGGCCCCGCCCTGTTCCTGATGTCGCCCGCCGCCCGCGCCATCACGGGCACGGTCATGCACGTGGACGGCGGTTACCACGCGATGGGCGCCCCCCTCGCCCCAGCCGCACCGGAGGACGCCTCCGGGGCCTGACCCCGGGGCCGAGGTGTCCTCCGGCCCTTCAGGGGTAGGCATTGTGCCGGGGCGTGCGGATACGGAGGTTCGGAGGCGTTGGGCACGGTCAGCATCACCCTGGACGACGGTCGCACGCTGAAACTCTCCGAGACCCTGTGCGAGGCGCTGCGGCAGGCGGTGGACGACGGTTCCGGCGGGCTCCGGCTGTCGGTCGAGGTGCCCGAGCCGGTGTACGTCGCGCTCAGGAAACGCGGCCTGGTCGTCCGGCAGCGGCCGCACGGGGCACGTCTCACCCCGCTCGGCGATGAGGTGTGCCGCAGACTCGGCGGGCCCCTCGAACTGGTCGGCATCGAGGAGCCCGTCCCGGATCGTTCCGGGACGGAGGCGCCCGGGGCCACCGCGTACGGCGGACACCGCATCAGGGCTCTGGCGGCCAAACACCCCGGACCGCGTTCCGAGGGCCCTCCGCCGACCCGGCGCACAAGGGTGAGGAGGCGCTTCGAGGCGTTCGGGCGCCGTAGAAGGGCCGTGCTCGGAGGGAGGCGGCCGGAGGCCGCAGACGCGCTGGAGGAGGCCGAGTTCGGCGAGGCACCGCCGATGATCGGCGCCTCCGAGTCCCTTCGGCCCGTGGTGGACGCGGAGCTGCCCGCGGGTCAGGCCCGCCGGTTGCGCCTGGCCCTGGAACAGCGTGCGCTGCTGCTGCGCCGATCGCGCGGCCAGGCCTCCCGGGCGCCGGGCGGCGCCCTGTTCGCCCGCCGCAGACGTGAGCGCGAGCTGGCCGGACGCCTCGCCGGCCCCCAACAGGTCATCGACCGCCACCCGGGGCGTTACGTCGAACCGGCGGACCTGGGGGACTCCGGCCGTTGGACCCTGGGCCGGACCCAGCGCGCCTCCGACGAGATCCTGCGTTCCCCGCTGGTCCGTGAGGCCCTGGTGGACCGTGACCTCAGCCGGGACCTCGTGGCCCGGACCGAGTGGGCGGTGGCCCGGGAACTCGGGGCCAGGGAGGGGGACACCCCGGAGGCGCCCTGGTGGGACATCGCCCTCGTCGACCCGCTGGAGGTCCGGATCCAGGTCCTGGAGTCCTACGCCCTCCGCCTCACCGAGGTGGGACGGGAATGGGCCGGACGCCGTACCAGGCGGGAACTGCGCCCCCCGGAGTCGGATGAACTGGAGTTCCTGGTCCGCCGCGCCCGGTGGGTGGGGCGCCAGATCGACGCCCGTGCCCTGGACGCCGTCCTGACCGTGCTGGGTGAGGACCCCGCAGAGGGCCCCGCGGGGGCAGAGCGGTTCCACCCTCCCGGAACCGCTCCCTGAATGCGCCGGCCAGGATCCGGCCGTGTGGGACCCGGGTCCTCAGGCGGGGGCGGGGACCGGGGAGCCCAGGGTGAAGGCCCGCGGGCCGGGACCGTGGGCCCGCAGCTGTTCGGCGCGTTCCTCGGCCTCCGCCGCGGGGATCCCGGTCCCCGCCGTGGTCCACCACAGGGCCCGTTCCACGGTGGGGAAACCGCCGGCCGCCGCACGGTAGGCGAGGACCTCCCGATGGGTCTCCTCCACGAAGGAGCGCAGGTCAGCGGGGGAGCGCCACAGGCTCACCACGCGCACGCGGTCCCCCTGATCGAAGAAGTGGACTTCTCCCAGGTGCCCCAAATGGTCCTTGGCCTGTTCCCGCAGCGCGCCGACGAGGGCTTGAAGATGGTGGCGCTCACCGGTGACCGTGCGGGCCTCCACCAGGACCGTCCAGTGGGCGGGGAGGGTCGGCTCAGCCAAGGAGCAACGGATCCTGGCCGCCTTCGTGCGTGCGCTGAGGTGATCGGCGGTGGGCTGGGAAAGCAGGGAACGCATCGGAACTCCCGGTTCAAGTGGACCTTGTTAAAGAGTCCACTTTGGCTCTGGTGGTCTCTGTTGGTCTGATGCCAGTATCGGGAGTCAGGCGGAGTGCGAATAGAGCCAATGGAGCCGAAAATGGACCTTGTTCGACGTACCGACGAGCTCGTGGATCTTCTCGGGAACTGGTCCGCCGGGACCGGCGCCCTCTACCGGAGGTTGGCCGCGTCCCTGCGCGGCCTGGTCGAGCAGGGCTCCCTCGTCCCGGGGGAGCGCCTGCCCTCCGAGCGGAACCTGGCCGTCGCACTGCGGATCAGCCGCACCACCGTCGTCTCCGCCTACGACCACCTGCGTGACGAGGACGTCCTGGAGAGCCGCCAGGGCAGCGGTACCCGGGTCTGCAGCACCAGGGCCCCGGTGCGCGCCGATGGGTGGGCCGCGGCCGGCAACGGCAACCCCATGTACAGCAACCTCCTGCGCGCCGACGAGAACGTCATTCCCGTGTCGTGCCTGCGCACCCCCGCCCTCGCCGGGGTCGAGCAGGCCATTCGCGAGGTCGTGGCCGAGGACCTGCCCGCCCTCATGGCCGAGGGCACCTACTATCCGCGCGGGCTGCCCGCCCTGCGCGAGGCGATCTCACGCCATTACGAACGCCAGGGCCTGCCCACCCACCCCGACCAGATCGTGGTCACCACCGGCGCCCACCAGGCCGTCGCCCTGGTCGCCCAGCTCTACCTGCGCAAGGGTTCCCCCGTGGTGTCGGAGGACCCGAGCTTCGCCGGATGCCTGGACCTCATGCGCGACCGGGGCGCCCAGATCCACCCGGTCCCCATGGACGCCCAGGGGATCGACGCCAACGGGGTGCGCCGGGCCTTCGCCGGCCACGCGCCCCACCTGCTCTACGTGATGCCCTCGTACCACAACCCGACCGGCACCCTGATGTCCGTGGCCCGCCGCCGGGAGCTGGGGGAGCTGTCGGCCCGGCACGGGGTGCCGATCCTGGAGGACAGTGCCTACACCGGGATCCGGGCCGCCGACGAGCCCGCCCCGCTTGCCGCCTACGCCCCGCGCGGAGCCGAGGTCATCAGCGTCGACTCGCTGTCCAAGGTGGGGTGGGCGGGGCTCCGCGTCGGCTGGTTGCGCGCCCCCGCCGAGATGGCGCTCCGGCTCAGCCGCCGCAAGGTCCTCGCCGACCTGGCCAGCCCCCTACTGGACCAGGCGGTCGCCGTGCGCCTGCTCGACCGCTACGGCCAGCTCGCCCACCAGCGTTCGGAGGAGCTCCGCGAGGCGCTGGCGCACATGGGCTCCCTGCTGCGCCGAGATCTGCCCGACTGGCGGTGGGAGGCCCCCGACGGCGGCGCCGCCCTGTGGGTGCACCTGCCCGGGGTCAACGCCCGCGCCTTCGCCCAGGTCGCGCTCTGCCACGACGTGGAACTGGTGCCCGGTCCCGTGATGTCCGCCTCCGAGGGCGGTCTCCACGACGAGTACTTCCGGCTGCCGTTCGCCTACGACCGCGAGACGCGTGAGGAGCTGGTGTGGCGGCTGGCCCGTGCCTGGCGCGAACTCGACCGGTACGGCCCGGTGGAGAGCCACCCGGACGCGCTGGTGGTCTGAACAGCCGTGATCTTGCTACCAGGGGCAACTTCGGCGCCGAGATCGCCCCTGGTAGCAAGATCACCGAGGCGGGGACGGAGACAAGAGGAGGGCGGCACCACGCGCGTGGTGCCGCCCTCCGCCGTTCCCGGCCCGCCGGGGCGGTCGGGACCCAGGGGTTCCGGCCGATCCGGGAGAACCGGAGAGGCTAGCCGAGCTGGACCTTGCGGGCCTCGGCGAAGCGCTCCTGGACGTCGGCCCAGTTGACCACGTTCCAGAACGCCTTGACGTACTCGCCCTTGACGTTCTTGTACTGGAGGTAGAAGGCGTGCTCCCACATGTCCAGCATGAGCAGCGGCTGCGTGCCGATGGCGATGTTGGCCTGCTGGTCGTACAGCTGCTCGATGATCAGACGCTGACCCAGGGCGTCCCAGGCCAGGATCGCCCAGCCGGAACCCTGGATGCTGGTCGCCGCGGCGTTGAAGTGCGCGCGGAAGGCGTCGAAGGAGCCGAACTGGTCGTCGATGGCGGCGCCCAGCTCGCCCTCGGGCTTGTCGCCACCGTCCGGGGAGAGGTTCTTCCAGAAGACGGAGTGGTTGACGTGGCCGCCCAGGTGGAACGCGAGGTTCTTCTGGAGCATGGGCACGGTGCCGAAGTCGTCGGCCTCGCGGGCCTCCGCCAGCTTCTCCAGCGCACTGTTGGCACCGGCGACGTAGGTGGCGTGGTGCTTGTCGTGGTGCAGCTCCATGATCTGACCGGAGATCCACGGCTCCAGGGCCGCGTAGTCGTAGGGCAGTTCAGGAAGCGAATATGGCGCAGACATCTCTGACGCACCTTTCCAATGACGCGATTCGTCGGGCTTACCAGCGATGGGATCGCTCTAGGCAGCAAGCTATCAGCCAAGCGGGCACAGACCCGATGTCAGGCTCTTTACATCCCGGTCCGGGAATAAACGGTCCGCGGCCCGTCGGCGGGGGCCGGCCCTGCGGCGCGAGCCGAACACCCTGCGGCGCTCACCGCCGTGGTCGTGCTCCATCCCCGTGGCGCCCCGGCCCCTCCGGTCCCTTCCCGCCCGTCGGGTCGCCCAATCGTCCAGCTTCGTACTGAACCTCCCGAGCGGTGCCGCGTCCGAGGAGTTCCCGGTCGGCGGTCCTAGGGTGTGCTCGCCGAACACGCCCTGGTTTGGCAGGACCACACGCCAACGCTCCAGGGGCGCCGGGAGGTGTTTCTCGGGTGTTGGTCCGCCATTCACTGACCGGGCATCGGGGTCAGCGATAATGCAGCGCCGAATTCGAGTTATGGAACCCGTCCAAAAGCCTCGTTCGGTGAAAAGTATCCCTAGTTCTCCGAGGCCGTCGCCGCTCATGCACATCTCATCTTTCCGGCCTCCCAGCACCGAGGCCCCCAGTACCCCCTCCGTTCCCGACACCGTGCGCGCGAAGGGCGTCGGAGGGGGTTTTCGGCCCGAGATCGAGGGGTTGCGCGCCGTCGCCGTCCTCCTCGTGGCCGTCTACCACATCTGGCTCGGCCGGGTCTCCGGCGGTGTCGACGTCTTCCTGATGCTCACCGGCTTCCTCATCACCGGTTCACTGGTCCGCGGTGTCGAGCGCGAGGGCCGTGTCCGCTTCGTCGCGTTCTGGACCCGGTTGGCTCGGCGCCTGGTACCCCCCGTCGCCGTGGTCCTGGTCGCGACGATGGCCGCCACGTACCTGTGGCTGCCCCGCCCGCGCTGGCCGGACATCCTCGACGAGGTGCGTGCCGCCGCGCTCTACCACGAGAACTGGCTCCTGGCCCGCAACGCGGTGGACTACCTGGCCCGGGAGGCTGCGGTCAGCCCGGTGCAGCACTTCTGGTCCCTGTCCGTACAGGGGCAGTTCTACCTGCTGTGGCCGGTGCTGGTCGCGCTGGCGGCGTTCGTGGCCTCCCGGGCCCGGATACCCCTGCGCATGGCGGTCCTGGCCGCGGTCACGGCCGTGTTCGTCCTGTCCCTGGGTTACTCGGTGTCGATCACCGTCCGGGACCAGGCCTGGGCCTACTTCGACACCGGTGCCCGCCTGTGGGAGCTGGCCCTGGGCGCGATCCTGGCCCTGGTCATCCACCGCGTACACCTGCCCGTCCGGTTGCGGGTCCTCCTGGGCTGGCTCGGGCTGGCGGCCCTGGTCTCCTGTGGGTTGCTCGTCTCGGTCTCCACGCTCTTCCCCGGGTACATCGCCCTGTGGCCCACTCTCGCCGCGACCCTGGTGGTCCTGGCCGGGACCACGGGCAGCCGCCACGGCGTGGACCGGCTGCTCACCTGGAAGCCCCTGACCGCCCTCGGCAAGCTCTCCTACCCCCTGTACCTGTGGCACTGGCCGGTCCTGGTCTGCTACCTGGAGGCCACCGGCCGGTCCCTGGCAACCCCGCTGGGCGGACTGGGGGTCCTGGGACTCTCCCTGTCCCTGGCCTGGTTGACCCACCGCCTGATCGAGGGCGGCCTGGACCGCTTCACCCGGCAGGCCCGCCGCCGCGGCCCCGGGTGGTCGTCGGGCATCGCGGCCGCGCTGATCACCCCGGTCCTGGCCGCATCGCTGGTGTGGACCGGAGGCATCGAGCGGGAGCGGACCGAAAGCGCCCAGGAGGTCGTCATGCCCGAGCGCTACCCGGGAGCCCAGGTGGCTGTCGACCCCGCCATCCTTCCGCTCCTGCCAGACGTCCCGGTGCGCCCGGATCCGGCCTACGCGAGGGAGGACCTGTCCAGCCACCACGAGCAGGGCTGCCACGTCGCCCTCACCACCGCCGAACTGGTCGTCTGCGACACCGGGCCGGACGGGGCCGAGCACACGCTCGTCCTCGTCGGCGCCTCACGCATGGCCCACTGGTACCCGGCCGTCGAGGCGGCGGCCGAGGCCCGGGGGTGGCGCCTGGTCTCCTTCACCAAGAGCGGCTGCCTGTTCAGCACCGAGACCGCCTACCGGGACGGTGCGGTCGACCAGGCGTGCGAGTCCTGGAAGGCCGATGCGATGGCCGAGATCGAGGAGTTGCGCCCCGACGCGGTCCTGACCTCCTCCACTCGGGCCACCCTCAGCAAGGAGACCGTCCACGACGGTTACCTGGAGGTCTGGCGGCGGCTCGACGCACTGGGCATCGAAGTGATCGGCCTGCGCGACCTGCCCCGGCTGCCCTACCAGGGCGCCGAGTGCGTGGCGTCGGGCCCGGACGACCAGTGCACCTCTCCGGCCTCGGCCAGCCAGCGGGACGTGGACCCCGCGACCCTGGTCAATCTGCCGCCCAACGTCTCCCTCATGGACCTCACCGCACACGTGTGCCCCAGCGGCTCCTGCGACGCGGTGGTCGGCAACATCCTGGTGTTCTGGGACCACTCGCACATCACCGCCACCTATGCCGAAACCCTCGCCCCGGTGATGGAGGAGGCCCTGATCGATGCCACCGGTTGGTGAACCGTCCCGGTCGGTGAACCGGTCCGCCAGGTGACCGGGGGCGGGCGGGGAATTCACCGGAAACGGGGGAAGTGGCCACCGTGAATGACGCCTCGGTGATGTGTCGGTGAACGCCGGGGGAATTGATGCCCACGCGGGTTTTGATTTCCCCGGTGAAAGGTCCGGTGCCTGCTTTGAGGAGTTAGTGTCGAAAGCGCCCGGGGTTTTCACAAAACGCCCGGGCATCCCCCTGAATCCACTGCCACGTCACCCCCGTGGAGGCCCCCGTGCGCACACTCCGCCGCAGAGCCCGGCCGCTTCTGGCGATCGGTGCCCTTCTCGGCCTCGTCCTGCTCGCCGTCCCCACGGCTTTGGGTGCGCTGGCCGTGCTGAGCTGGGCGGAGGCCGTGATCGTCACCGCCCTGCTCCTGCTCGGCGGGCTGGTGTGCGCTCTCGGCGCGGGGCTGTGGCTGCTCAACCGTTCCGTGCGCGCCCTGGAGACCAGCGTCAGCGGGCACACCCACCGTGTCACCGAGGTGCTCGGCCAGGACCGCCTGGAGATCACCCGCTCCCTCGGCGGTGTCCGCGACCGCCTCAGCAGCCTCCAGGACCACGCCCTGCCCAAGGTCGGCCGGGAGATCCGGAACGCCGTCACCGTACAGGGCCGCCACGACTACGAACAGCAGGTCGCCTGGGCCGAACTGCGCGCACACCTGGACGTGGCCCCGTTCATGCCGCCCCTGCGCGGCTGGGCCGCCTCCCCGGACGTCCTGCGCCTGCTGGTCCGGCTGATCGACCGGCACCACCCCGAGCTGGTGGTGGAGTGCGGCAGCGGGGCCTCCAGCGTGTGGATCGGCTACGCGCTGCGCCGTGCCGGCAGCGGCAGGCTCGTCGCGATCGAGCACGAGGCCCGGTACGCCGAAATCAGTCGGGACCTGGTCGCCGCGCACGGCCTCGACGACATCGTCGAGGTCCGGCACGCCCCGCTCACCGAGGTCAGGGCCGAACTCCTCGGCCCCGCCCCCGACGGCCCCGGCGAATCCGCACCCCTGTGGTACGACCTCTCCCGCCTGAGCGACCTGGACGGCATCGGCCTGCTGTTCGTCGACGGCCCGCCCCAGGCCACCGGGGAACAGGCCCGCCACCCGGCGGTCCCCGCCCTCCTGCCGTACTGCACCGCCGACGCCGTGGTCGTCCTCGACGACGCGGACCGACCGGACGAGCGCGCGCTCGGTGACCGCTGGGTCGCCGAACACTCCCTCTACCGCACCGAGGAGCCCGCCGAGAAGGGCGCCCACGTGTTCACCCGCCGGAACCACTGACCCCGATCCGCCCCGACCCGAACCCGTCCCGGCGGCCGCCCCAGCCGCCACCGACAGTGAAGGCCCACCGATGATCACCACCGTCCTTCGGCATGCCCTGCGCGCCCGCGGCGGCGAACCGGCGGTGCTCTGCCACACCGGCGCCGAAACCCGGGCCGACCTGGCCGGGCTGCCCACGGCCCCGGGAGACCTGCTCCTGGACCTCGACGCCCAACCGCCGGGTCAGCCCGTGTTCGACGACGACCGGGTCGCCGGCCTGGTGGCGGTGGTCGCGGCCACCACCACCGACCTCAACCGGGTCCTCACCGCGGCCGTCCACCTGCCCCGGGCCGTGCACGTGGTGGCGGCCCTGGTCGCCACCCCGGGCCACCAGGAGCCGCCGGTCCCGGTCGGCCCCGGGATGGGACAGTGGCGCGACCTGCAGGAACTGCGGGTCCGTCGGGTGGACCGCCGGGGTTGGGTGTGCGAGCTCTTCTTCCCCAACGCCATCGAGACCGCCCCGGTGCTGGACGCGGTCCTGCACGGAACCCGGGGGCGCCGCCGTGGCCCCGCCCTGGCACCCCTGGCCGCCCTGAACGGAACCGAGGCGGCCCTGTGGCGCCCCGGAGACACGGGCGCCCACGGGGTGGCCGCCCAGGGGCCGGTCCCGCTGCGCCGGGTCACCCCGGTGGCCGACATCGTGCTGCGGCTGCACGACCACGGGGCTCCGCCCGCCTGGACCGACGAGGCGGTGCCCGCCCTGGACCGGACGAGCACCGGTACCGACTCCTGGGACGGCCTCACCGGACCGGACGGCTACACCCGCGCGGCGGGCACCGCCGGCACCGTCCGCGAGGTGCACACGAGCACCGACCCCGTCCAACGGATCGCGCCCGTCGACGAGACCACCGTCAACCCGACCGGTTTCGCCAAGGCCGAGAACGGCCCCCTCGGCGAGCTCACCCTGCACGGTGACCGCGCCGTCATCAGGGAGGGGAGGAAGGACCTGGTGACGGTGGCCCCGGACGGGACCGTCACCGACGTCGACCTCGCCCACCTGCGCCACCTCCGCGGGGTCCGGGTCGACTGGTCCGGGCACAGCGGCCCCCACGCCGCGGTGCGGGCCGTGGCCTCGCTGGCCGCCGGCGGGGTGCCCCTGGTCAGCGACCCCGTCCCCGGCTGGGCCGCGGGTCTGGGGCGACCGCTCACCGAACTCCTGGCCAACGCCGCCGAGGCCGACCTGTCCGACCGGCTCGCCCGCGAGGAACACAGCGTCCGGTTGCGCCGAGCCGCCCTGCGCACTCACGGCCTGCGCTCCCGCTGGCGCGCCCTGGCGGCCGAGGCGGGCGTGCCCGTCCCGGCCGGGCCCCGGATCTCGGTCATCCTGTGCACCCGCCGCCCCGAGATGGTCGGGTTCGCACTCGCCCAGATCGCCCGCCAGCGCGGCGTCGACCTGGAGACCGTCCTCACCCTGCACGGCTTCCCCGCCTCGCTGCCCCGGGTACGGGCCGCCATCGACGCCTACCGGGCCACCGGTCTGCCCATCACCGTGCACGAGGCGCCCGCCGACCGGATCTTCGGGTCGGTGCTCAACGACTCCGTCGCCCGCGCCGGCGGAGACCTGATCGCCAAGTGGGACGACGACGACTGGTACGGCCCGGAACACCTCAGCGACCTCGTCCTGGCCCGGACCTACTCCGGGGCCGAACTGGTCGGCACCGGCCAGGACTTCGTCTTCCTCCAGGAAGTGGACCTGACCGTGTGGCGCAGTCGCGAGTCGGAGACCACCACCCGCTTCATCGCCGGGGGCACGATCCTCACCGACCGCGTGGTCCTGGAGGAGACCGGAGGGTTCCGGCCGCTGCCGCGCGCCATCGACACCCAGCTGCTCATCGCCGTCGCCCGCGGCGGCGGCCGCGTCCATCGCACCCACGGACTGGGCTACGTGCTGCGCCGCACCGGCGGCGGACACACCTGGTCCGAGGACATGGCCTACTTCCTGCACAACTACGCCCGACAGTGGTCCGGCTGGCGTCCCAGCTCCCTCCTGGAGGGCGAACCCGCCCCACTGGGGACCGGAACCGCCCAGGAACAGCCGGTCGGCGCCACACAGCACACGGGGGGACACCCTTGACCAGTACCGAAGAACACACCGTCCCCGCCTCCGGGCGGATCCTCACCCCGGGGGACCCGCTGCCCTCCGGCGAGGTGGACTTCGGCGCCCAGCCCAGGCTGCGCCGCAACGACTACGCGCCGTTGGCTCCGCCGCCGCTGGGGGAGTGGACGCCGACCCTGTCGGTGAGCGTGGTGATCCCGGCCCACGGCCACCAGGACAAGCTCGACCTGGTCCTGGCCTCCCTGGCCGGGCAGAGCTACCCCGCGCACCTGATGGAGGTGGTCGTGGTGGACGACGGTTCACCCGAACCGCTCACCCTGCCCCGGGTCCGCCCGGGCAACACCCGGATCCTGCCCTCCGCCCCCGGTGGCTGGGGGTCGGCGCACGCGGTCAACACCGGGGTGGCCGCCTCCTCCGGCCAGGTGGTGCTGCGCCTGGACGCCGACATGCTCGTCTACCGCGAGCACGTGGAGTCCCAGATGCGCTGGCACCACCTGGTGGACTACGGGGTCGCCCTGGGCCACAAGATGTTCGTGGACTTCGGCCCGGACGCCATGACCCCCGAACACGTGCACGAGGAGGTTGCGGCGGGTCGCGCGGACCAGCTCTTCGACCGGGAGAGCGCCGACCCGCACTGGGTGGAACGCCTCATCAACCAGCACGACCGGCTGCGCACCGCCGGACGGCTGTCCTACAAGGTGTTCATCGGGGCCACCGGATCCCTGCACCGCAGCCTCTTCGACGCCGCCGGGGGCCTGGACGCCGACCTGATCCTGGGCGGCGACACCGAGTTCGCCTACCGGGTCGCCCAGCAGGGCGCGGTGTTCGTTCCGGACCTGGACACCAGCAGCTGGCACCTGGGCCGGTCCCAGATGCAGACCCGTCGCGAAGCGGGGACCCGCTACCGCCTCCCCTACGTCTCCAACCGGGTGCCCGACTTCCACCTGCGCCGCAAACGCCCCGACCGCCAGTGGGAGGTCCCCCTGGCGGACGTCGTTCTGGACACCGTGGGCCGCACCCTGGAGGAGGTCGACGCCACCGCCTCGGCCCTGCTGGCCGGTTCCACCCCGGACCTGCGTCTGTGGCTGCTGGGCCCCTGGTCCCGGCTGGACGGGGAGCGCCGGTCCCCGCTCGACGAGGCCCTCCTCGACTCGCGCCTGGTGCACGAGACCTTCCGCGGCGACCAGCGGGTACGGTTCGCCGAGGCCGAACCCGACCGCGATCCCCGGGTGCCCTTCCGGCTGACCGTCGCCGGAGGAACCGTCCCGGCCCCCGACGCCGTTCGCGACCTCGTCAAGGAGATCGACCGCGAGGGCGCGGGACTGCTGTGCGCGCCGCTGCCCGGCGCCACCCGGGGGGACGGTGTCCTGAGGCTGGAGCGCACCGCCGCCTACGCCCGGGCCCGCCACCTGGAGCCCGAGGTCACCGGCGCGGAACTGGACCGGGTCGTCGAGGAGACCCACGGGACCCACTGGATTCCGGGGGAGAGGTTCGTGACCGACCCGGAGGCCGAGTCCGCGCCCCCGGAGAAACCCGAGGTGCTCCAGAAGCGTCTGGACCGAGCCCTGGGCGAGGCTGACCGCCTCCGCGCACGGGCCCAGCGGGCCGAACGCAAACTGCGCTGGTTCACCCCCGGCCTGACCCGCAGAGTGCTGCGCCGCCTGGCCCGCTGAGGAGGACGTCGTACCGGTTCGGGCGGGCTGCACTGGCGACCACCCCCCGTCGGACCCGGTCGGTGATACGTTCCGTGCCGGCGTGTCGGGCGCGCAGGAGAACGCCCGCTCCCGACACGCCCAGCACAGGAAATCACCGAGTGTAATCGAGTTGGCTACGCTGGGCTCTGAGAGTGGCCCGCCCCCACGTGCGCCCGTCCCGCTCAGCCAACACACCGAGGTCGCCCGATGATCACCTCCGTCGTCCGCCAGGCCCTGCGCACCCGCGGTGACGAGCCCGCCATCCTGTGCCACACGGGGGACCACCGGACCACCCGCAGGGAACTCTCCGGGTTCCGGCTGCGGCCGACCGACCGGCTGCTCGACCTGGACACCCACCGCCTCGGCGACCCGGTGGAGGTGTCGGGTGTGGGCGGCGAGGGCGAGCCGGAGGCGGTCGGTCTGCTCGTGGTGGTCGCCGCCAGCCTCACCGACCTGCGCCGCTGCCTGACCACCGCCACTCTCCTGCCTCCCGCCGTGCACCTGGTCGTGGCGGTTGCCGACACCCCCGGCAACCAGGGGCCGCTGGTCCCGGCTCCGCCCGGGATCGACGAGTGGCACGGACTCCAGGAGCTGAGGGTCCGCCGGGTCGGCCAACGCGGGTGGTTGTGCGAGCTGTACTTCCCCAACTCGGTCGAGACCGCGGCCGCCCTCGACCACGTGCTCAGCGGTACCGGGGGGCGCAGACGCGGGCCCAGGAGCGTACCCCTGGGAGCCGTCCACGGCCGGGAGGGGGCCCTCTGGCGGTCCGGCGACGTCTCCGCCACCGGGGTCTCCGCCACCGGCCCCATCCCGTTGCGCCGGGTCACCCCCGTCGCCGACCTGGTCCTACGGGTCGATGACGGCAGCGGGCTGCCCGAGTGGCAGGACCCGGCCGTGGCTCACCTGGACGCGGCCACCACCGGCTCCGGTTCCTGGGAGTCCCTGACCTCGGACGACGCCCCGGCGGTGTCCGTTCCGGGCGCGCGCCCCGGGGCCTCGGAGACCGGCCGCCCCCCGGCCAGGGTCAGCGAACCCGACCCCGTCACCACCATCGCGCCCATCGACGAACGCGCCGTCAACCCCTGCGGTTTCACCAAGAAGGCCGGCGGTCCCATGGGGGACCTCACCGTCCGAGGCGGGAAAGCCGTGGTGCGGGAGGGGCAGAAGGTCCTGTTCGCCGTCCCGGACGACGGCACCGTCACCGATCTCGACATCGGCCACACCCGCTACCTGCGCGGGATCCGCGTGGACTGGTCCGGGCACAGCGGACCCGCCGCCGCGGTACGGTCCGTGGCCTCGCTGGCCGCCGGGGGCGTCCCCCTGGTCAGCGGTTCCGTCCCCGCCTGGGCGTCGGGTCTGGGCACGGAACTCGCCTCCCTGCTCGTCTCGGTGTCGGCGGCGGACCTGCGCGACCCGCTCACCCGCGAGGAACACAGCGTCCGGCTGCGCCGCGCCGCTCTGCGCACCCACGGCCAGATCGCCCGTTGGCGGGAACTCGCGGCCCGCGCCGGGATCCCGGTGCCGCCCGAACCCCGGATGACGGTGATGCTGTGCACCCGCCGCCCGGAGATGGTCGGGTTCGCGCTCGCCCAGATCGCCCGCCAACGGGGTGTCCGCTTCGAGGTGGTGCTGGCCCTGCACGGTTTCCCCGCCTCGCTGCCGCAGGTGCGGTCGGCGATCGGCGCCTTCGCCGCCACGGGGGTGCAGATCACCGTGTACGAGGCGCCCGCCGACCAGGTCTTCGGAGCGGTGCTCAACGAGGCCGCTGACCGCGCCTCGGGCACCGTCATCGCCAAGTGGGACGACGACGACTGGTACGGCCCCGACCACCTCGCCGACATGGCGCTCGCCCGCACCTACTCGGGCGCGGACCTGGTGGGCATCACCCAGGACCTGGTCTACCTGGAGGAGCTGGACCTGACCGTGTGGCAGAGCTACAAGTCCGAGAAGCCCTCCCCGGACGTGGTCGGCAGCACCATCGTCATCGACCGCTCGGTCCTGGAGGAAGTGGGCGGGTTCCGGCCACTGCCGCGGGCGATCGACAGCCAACTGCTCTTCGCGGTGCGCCGCAACGGCGGCCGGATCTACCGCACCCACGGCCTGGGGTATCTGCTGCGCCGGGCGGGCCAGGGCCACACCTGGGCCGCGGACCTGGGCTACTTCCTGCGCAGGAACACCAAACAGTGGTCCGGGTGGCGCCCCAGCGCGCTGCTGGAGGGCGCGGTCGAACCGCTGGGGGCCGCCCGGACCGTCGAGTACTCGGGAGGACACCGGTGACCACCTCAGACAACGCCCCGGCGCAGGAGGCGGCACGGGCCGGGACGCAGCAGCACGCCAGGGGGGAGCCCGGCGCGGGCCGGCCCCGTGTCGTCCGCAACGACTACTCGTCCCTGAACCCGCCGCCGCTGGGGGAGTGGACGCCGACCCTGTCGGTGAGCGTGGTGATCCCGGCCCACGGCCACCAGGACAAGCTCGACCTGGTCCTGGCCGCGTTGGCCGCGCAGACCTATCCGAGCCACCTGATGGAGGTGGTCGTGGTGGACGACGGCTCACCCGAACCGCTCACCCTGCCCCGGGTCCGCCCGGACAACACCCTTCTGGTCCCCTCCGCCCCCGGTGGCTGGGGGTCGGCGCACGCGGTCAACACCGGGGTGGCCGCGTCCTCGGGGAGGGTGGTGCTGCGCCTGGACGCCGACATGCTGGTGTACGGCGACCACGTGGAGTCCCAGATGCGCTGGCACCACCTGGCGGACTACGTCGTGGTGATGGGCCACAAGATGTTCGTGGACTTCGAACCGGACGCCATGACCCCCAAACACGTGTTCTCCGAGGTGCGCGAGGGCCGTGCGGACCAGCTCTTCGACCGGGAGGACGCCGACCCGCACTGGGTGGAGTCCTTCATCAAACGCAAGGACGCACTGCGCTCCGCCCACCACGAGGCCTACAAGGTGTTCGTCGGCGCCACCGGTTCCCTGCACCGGGAGCTCTACGACGAGGTCGGCGGGATGGACGGGGAGATGGTCCTGGGCGGCGACAGCGAGTTCGGGTACCGCCTCGCCCAGCAGGGCGCGGTGTTCGTTCCGGACCTGGACACCAGCAGCTGGCACCTGGGCCGGTCCCAGATGCAGACCCAACGTGACGCGGGGACCCGCTTCCGGATGCCCTACGTCTCCAACCGGGTGCCCGAGTTCCACCTGCGCCGCAAACGCCCCGACCGCCAGTGGGAGGTCCCCCAGGTGGAGGTGGTCGTGGACGTCGAGGGTCGCACCCTGGAGGAGGTCGACGCCACCGCCTCGGCCCTGCTGGCCGGTTCCACCCCGGACCTGCGTCTGTGGCTGCGCGGCCCCTGGTCGCGGTTGACCGGGGAGCGGCGCCCGGTGCTCGAGGAGGAGTTGCTGGACCTGCGGCTGGTCCGCGAGACCTTCCGGGGCGACCCGCGGGTCCGCTTCACCGAACCGGCCCCGGAACCGGACCCGTGGGTGCCCTTCCGGCTGTACCTGGGCGCGGGGCCGACCCCGACCCGGGACGCGCTGGCCGAGCTGGTCCAGCTCGCCAACCGGACCCACGCCGGCCTGCTGTGTGCGCCTCTGCCGGGGAGCACCCGGGCCGCGGAGGGGGCGCTCCGGTTGGAGCGCACCGCCGCCTACGCGCGGGCCCGCCGCCTGGAGCCCGAGGCCGTCGGCCGGGACCTGGACCGGGTGGTGGAGGAGCTCTTCGGGCTGCACTGGGCACCCGCGACCGGGATCGTCGCGGGGCCGGAGGAGGACCGGGAAGAGAAGAGCGAGAGCGTCGAGCAGTTGCGCGCCCAGCTCGCCCAGGCCCAGGCCCGGGGGGACCGTATGCGCCGCCGGGCGGAGCGGGCCGAACGCAAACTGCGCTGGTTCACCCCGGACCTGTTCCGACGGGCGCTGCGCAGGCTGGCCCGCTGAGGAAAGGCCGGGAAGGGACTCCGGGGGCGGGGCCGAGTCGCCACGGCTCCGCCCCCGGCAGGGCCTGTCCGGCGGGGTGTGCCGCCGTCGGGTCCGGTCAGGGGATCCAGAGCCCGAGACTCTCGGCGATCAGGGCGGGGCGCTCCTGGCCCTCGATCTCCACGGTGTGCGAGGTGGTGATCAGGTAGCCCTTGGGGGTTTCCTTCACCTCGGCGAGCTGCACGGCGTCGCGCACCCGCGAGCCCACCGTGACCGGCTGCAGGAAGCGCACCTTGTTGAGGCCGTAGTTGATGGACATCTGGGGCTTCTTCGTCAGGGAGAAGATGCTCTGCGAGAAGTGGGCCAGCAGCGACAGGGAGAGGAACCCGTGCGCGATGGTCGCGCCGAAGGGGCCCTCGGCGGCCCGTTCCGCGTCCAGGTGGATCCACTGGTGGTCGTTGGTCGCGTCGGCGAACTTGTCGATGCGGCTCTGGTCGATGGTCAGCCAGTCGGTGTGGCCCAGGTGTTCACCCTGGGCGGCGATGACCTCTTGGACGTCGGCGAATACGCGCACCACGCCTCCACGTTCGATAGGGGTTCGGCTCGCTCCGGCCTCGGCGGCCGGTGCGCTCCGGGGAACGGACGGTGACGCGAGCCACCTTACCTAACGGTGTTCGGTTAAGTGGCGGCGGGGCCGGGGCCCCCGGCCGTCCGCGTGTCCAGTACCACGGTCCGCGAGGTGTACCCGGACAGCGCCGCACGGTCCACGTCGTGCCCCAGCCCGCTCTCGGCCAGCGGCACCGGGACCACCCCGTCGTGCGCGCGCACCGGAGGAACCACCAGGTCGCGGCCCCGTCCTCCGGCCCCCGGCATCTCCACCGGCAGGCTCGCCCCGGACAGGGAGGCCAGCGCGACCGTGGCCGCCCGGCCCACCCCGGTCAGCGCAGAGGAACCGCACCACACCTGCCAGCCGGCGTCGACCGCCCGGTCCACCGCCCGCCGGGCGGCGGTCAGCCCGCCCAGGCGCACAGGATCCACGTTCACCGCCCGACCGGCCTCGGCCCCGACCGCCTCGCGCAGGTCCTCCACGCAGGACAGCGACCGGTACAGCGCCACGGGGGTGCGCAACTCGGCCGAGAGCCGGGAGTGCGCGGCCAGGTCATCGGGGGCGAAGGGGTCCTCGATCGCCAACAGCCCCATGGCGTCCAGAACACGCAGCGCGTCCAGGTCGGCGGGGGACTCGGTGTAGCGTCCGCCCGCGTCCACCTGGAGGACGAGGAACGGGAAACTGGCCTGTACGGCCCGGACCACGTCGGCGTCCCAGCCCGGTTCGACCTCCAGCCTGATCCGCCGGAAACCCGCACCGACCTGGCGGTTCACCTCCGTCACCACCGACTCCAGGGTCACCTGCCGCGGCAGGGTCACCCCCGCCGTGAGCGCGGTGCGCTCCCCGCCCAGCGAGTGCGCCAGCGGGGTGGCGCGCTGGCGGCTCCACAGGTCCCAGCAGGCGGTGTCGAGCGCACCCACCAGGGCCGGGTCCCAGGGCAGGTCGGCGAAGGCTCCGGCCACCTCGGTGGGACGGCGCCACTCGTGCGCCAGCAGGGCGGGCGCGAAGTCACGGGAGAGGGACTCCCACTGCTGCGGGGTCGCCCGGGGCACCTCGCCCCAGCCGCTCACCCGGCCGTCGGACACCCGGACCAGTACCGGAACGGCCCGGTCGGCACCGCGCCCGGCCAGTGAGGGCCGCAACCGCACCAGTTCGACCTCGACGAGCCGGGTCACCGTTACCGCGCCGGTGTGTGTCACTGCTGCCCCACCTCATGTGTTCGGAACCCGGTCACGGGCCCGACGGACGGAGGGCCCACCTCTCGACGGTACCTCCGGCCGACCCGGCCGAACACCCC
This sequence comes from Nocardiopsis moroccensis, assembly GCF_055763695.1. NCBI lineage: Bacteria > Bacillati > Actinomycetota > Actinomycetes > Streptosporangiales > Nocardiopsidaceae > Nocardiopsis > Nocardiopsis moroccensis. The sequence continues at coordinate 316,181 of NZ_CP199747.1, forward strand.
GTCCGCAGGGGGTAGTTCCGTTCGGGCGCCCAGGTGGGAGGGGCTTCGGGTGGGCGGGTGGCGGTTCGCCCGGCTCCGCTGACGGGGTCGCTCACGCAGACGGGCCGCCCCAGGGCGGGGCCCGCCGAGGCGTGCGTGAGCCGGGGCGGTGGGGGCCGCAGGACGGGCCCCACCGCCCCGGTGGGGCGAACCTAGGAGGCGAGCACCTCGGAGAGCTCCCGGTGCTTCATGCCGTGGGCCTCGGCGACCGGGGAGTAGACCAGGTCACCGTCATGGGTGTTGAGGCCCTCCGCCAGGGAGGCGTCGTCCCGCAGGGCCTGCTTCCAGCCCTTCTCCGCCAGGGCCACCGTGTACCGCAGCGTGTCCTTGGTGAGGGCGTGCGTGGAGGTGTTCGGCACGGCGCCCGGCATGTTGGCGACGCAGTAGAACACCGTGTCGTGCACGGTGAAGGTCGGGTCGTCGTGGGTGGTCGGGCGCGAGTCCTCGAAACAGCCGCCCTGGTCGATCGCGATGTCCACGAGCACCGCACCCGGGCGCATCCGGGAGACGAGTTCGTTCGAGATGAGCTTGGGGGCCTTGGCGCCGGGGACCAGGACCGCGCCGATCACCATGTCCGACTCCAGGACGGACAGCTCCAGCTCGAAGGCGTTCGACACCACCGTCTTGACCTGGCCCCGGTACAGGGAGTCGACGTGGCGGAGCTTGTTGACGTTCAGGTCGAGCACGGTCACGTCCGCGCCCATACCCACCGCGATCTGGGTCGCGTTCAGTCCGGACACGCCCGCGCCGACCACGGTGACGCGTGCCGGGCGCACACCCGGGACACCGCCCATCAGGACGCCGCGGCCCCCGTTGGGACGCTGCAGCGTCACCGAACCGACCTGCGTGGCCAGCCGTCCGGCCACCTCGGACATGGGGGCGAGCAGGGGCAGCGAGCCGTCGGGCAGCTGCACCGTCTCGTAGGCGATGCCGGTGACCCTCCGCTCCAACAGTGCGTCCGTGCACTCGCGGGAGGCCGCCAGGTGCAGGTACGTGAACAGGGTCTGGCCTTCGCGCATGCGGTGGTACTCGTCCGGGACGGGCTCCTTGACCTTGAGGATGAGGTCCCCGGCGGCCCACACCTCGTCGGCGGTGTCCAGGATGCCCGCTCCCGCCGCCTCGTACTCTTCGTTCGTGATGGAGGAGCCCAGGCCCGCGTCGCGTTCGACGAAGACCTCATGACCCCGGCGGGTCAGCTCGTGGACACCCGCAGGGGTGATCGCCACCCGGTACTCGTGGTTCTTGATCTCACGGGGCACGCCGATGCGCACGGTTCCTCCAACTGGTATCGCCATCGATACCTTCCACTGTGACCTGCGAAGGCACATCCGCGCCATCGCCAATGTGCATGGCTGTTCGTTGCCATGTTGACAGGGTGTAAGCCCGTAGTGTGCGGTGTGACACGGGGTTGCCCGGGTGGATCCCGATCAGACCCGCGGTCCCCCCGCACCCGCCTGTTCCGTCGCGCCCGCCCGAGCCGCCGGAGCCACCCGCGTCGGCCGTCCCGCCACCCACACCCGCTCCACCCGCCCGGTCAACCGCATCCCGGCGTAGGGGCTGGGGTCGCTCGTGGGGACCGTCTGCGTCGCCTGGTCCCCGAAGGCCACCAGGTCGGCGTCGAAGCCCTCCCGGATCCGGCCCCGACCGCCCAACCCCAACAGGTCCGCGGGGGCCCGGGAAGTCCACCGCGCCAGGTCGGACAGGGACAGGCCGCGTTTACGCGCCGCCGTCCACAGCGCGGGCAGGCTCCACTCCAGGGTGTACAGGCCGATCGCGGGCAGGTGGCCCGAACCGACGGTCAGGATCGCCGAGTCCGGTTCCAGCAGTGCGCTCCACAGGGCCTTCCGGTTGGCGTCGGAGCGCAGCGGCGGACGGCAGGCCCGCGTCGGCGACCCCGGGCCCGGGTACTCCGAGGGCAGGCACAGATAGTGCGGACAGGTGTGCGCGGTCAGGCCCACCCCCACCGCGCCGGCAGCGGCCAGCAGGGCCGCGCACTCCGCGGCGGTGAAGGGAGCCACGTGGGTGCGCGCGCCCACCACACGCGCCGCCGCGATCACCCGCTCAAGCCCCCTGCGTTCGGCCCGGGGCGGCCGCTGCTCCGCCGCCACCGGCTGGGCCCCCAGCTCCCGGGCGTCCTCGGCGTGTACCACCAGCAGGGCGTTCAGGGCGGCGATCTCGGCCATGGCCTTGCGTAGCTGGGCGTCATCCAGCGCCGCCATGTCGGGGGCGCCCCCGTCCGACAGCGACCCCTGGAAGGCCACCACCCCTCCGGCGTGCAGGTCGGCCAGGTCCAGCGGCCCCGTCCCCCTCGTCACCCCGCCGAGGAAGGCCACCGGGACCGCGGTGCCCGCCGCCGCGCGCTGGTGGAGCTGGAGGGAGTCGGCGCAGGTGATGGCGGGCCGCCCCGGAGCGGGGGAGGCCACCACACAGGTCACCCCGCCACGCAGCGCGGCCTCACCCGCACGCAGGTAGGACTCCCGGAGTTCCCGGCCGGGCACGTGCACACCGGTGCCCAGGTCGATCGCGCCGGGCAGCAGAGCCGTCTCGCCGAGGTCCACGACCTCGTGCGCGCTCAGCTCGGCGGCGTAGGGCCGGATCGCCTCGATCCGGCCGTCGCGGATCCCCACACAGGCGGGCCTGGTCCCCTCGGGGACCACCGTCCTGCGTGAGCGGATGACACTGTCGAACTCGGGCATCGCCCTCCCCCTTCGTGCGCTGTCGTGCGTTCGTGGTGCTGTGCGGCCGTGCGAGGGGACACGGCGACGAGGGGTGACGGCACGAGAGGGCGGTCCGCGGCCTCGGACGGGAGGTCGAGCGTATCGCGAAGGCCGCGCCGAGAAGGGGGAAACGTCACTTCCCGTCCGGACCCGCCGGGGATCCCCGCCGCGGTACGGGCGGGGTCCGCATGTCCGGGCACGGCTCCGGGGAAAAAGGGGGAGGGCGATCAGGCCCAAGTCCGACACTGTGTAGTAAACGGTTTAACCTTGGTCCAGGTGTTCCTCCGTGCACGGGCCCCTGCCGGACCCCGACTCCGGCAGCAGCGGGACGGCCACCACGGCCGAGGGCGCTGAACTGCCAGTTGACCGAACCTCGACGACGGAGTGGCGCGTGGCTCCTCCCGCACAGAAAAACGCATCCCCCCTCAAGGAGTACCTGGACAAGGCCCCGGGCACGACCGCCTTCGCCGTGCTGGCGGTACTCGCCGGGCTGTTGTGCGTGACCGCCCTGGGCGCCACACTCATCCTGGGCGGATCAGTCTTCGCCCAGGTCATCCCGGGCCTGCCCGACGCGGGCGAGGCGGTCCGCTGGGGCCTGCCCGTCGCGAAGACGGTGATGGACGCCGCCGCGGTCCTGACCATCGGCCTCCTGCTCCTGGCGGTCGTCCTCCTCGCCTCGAACAAGGGGCGCCTGTCCCCGCAGGCCGCCGGTTACGTGCGCGGCGCCACCTGGACCGCCCTGGTCTGGGCCCTGGGCGCCGTGGCCACCCTGTACTTCCAGGCCTCGGAGTTCCTCGCCAAGCCCATGGGCGAGGTGACGGTCGACGAGGTCACCGCCTACGCCGGGTCGGTGTCCAGCGGCATCTCCCTGATGTTCGTCGTCCTCATCACGACGGGCATCGCGCTGTTCGGCCGTACGGCCACCACCGCGACCGGAGGGCTCTGGCTTCTGATCGCGTCCCTGGTCGCGGTCACGCCCCCCGCACTGACCGGCCACTCCGCCTCCTCCGGCGCCCACGAACTGGCCGTCACCGGGCTGGCCCTGCACCTGGTCTCCATCTGCGCGTGGGTCGGCGGACTGGTGGCGCTCACCTATCACGCCATGCGCGCGGACGCCCAGGAGCCGCAGACCGCCGCCCACCGCTTCAGCCGTCTGGCCCTGTGGGCCTACGTCGGTGTGGCGGTCAGCGGTGCAGCCAGCGCCCTGGCCCGCCTGTACTCGTTGGACGACCTGTTCGGTACCGAGTACGGCCTCATCATCGTCGTGAAGATCGTCCTCTTCGGGATCCTCGGCGTCTTCGGCTACGCCCACCGCCGGTGGGTCGTGGCCCGGATCGAACGGACCCCCCGGGGCAGCGCCGGCCACCCCTTCCGCCGCTGGCTCTTCCTGCTGCTGGCCGGGGCCGAGGTCCTCATCATGGCCGCCGTCATCGGTGTCTCCGTGGGCCTGGGCCGCACCGCGCCGCCCCCGCCGCTGGAGAGCACCGTCGATCCGGCCGCCGTCATTCTGGGCTTCCCGATCCCGCCCGCCATGAGCGCGCAGAACCTCCTGACCCTGTGGCGTCCGGACCTGTTCTTCATCATGTTCGTGGCGGTCTCGGGGGCCCTGTACCTGGGCGGCGTGTACCGGCTGGTCAAGCGGGGCGACAGCTGGCCGGTCGGCCGCACCGTCGCGTTCCTCCTGGGACTGCTGACCATCGTCGCGGTCCAGCTCAGCGGGTTCGCGACCTACGCGATGATCATGTTCTCCATGCACATGATCCAGCACATGGTGCTGGCCATGCTCACCCCGATCCTCCTCGTTCTGGGCGCCCCGGCCACCCTGGCCCTGCGCGCGCTCCGGCCCGCCGAAAAGCGCGGCGACCGCGGGCCCCGCGAATGGCTCAACGCGTTCCTGAACAGCCGGTTCTCCCAGATCGTGACCCATCCGGCGGTGGCCGCCCCGCTCTTCGTGTTCAGCCCGTACGCGCTGTACTTCACCCCGCTGTTCCCCACGCTCATGAACGACCACCTCGGTCACCTGTTCATGGGTGTGCACTTCCTGATCTCGGGTTTCCTCTTCTACTGGGTCATCGTCGGGATCGACCCGGCACCGAGGAAGGTCCCCTTCCTGCTGCGCATCCTGCTGCTGCTGGTGGCGATGGGTTTCCACGCCTTCTTCGGCATCGCGATCATGGAGCAGGCCACGCCGATGGCCATGCAGTACTACGGCCAGTTCGACATCCCCTGGATGACCGACCAGGCCGCCGACCAGTACGCGGGCGGCGGCGTCGCCTGGGCGCTGGGCGAGATTCCCACGGTCCTGGTGATGCTGGCGCTGGTGGTGCAGTGGTCGCGTGACGACGAGCGCCAGGAGCGCCGCCGGGAACGGCACAGTCGTCGCGGCGGGTCCGACGACGCCGACATGGACGCCTACAACGCCTACCTGGCCGAGCTCGACCGCCGCTCGCGCGAGGGGGCACCGGCCGGGGCCGGGGGCGCCGCGACCGCCACGGTCGAAGCACCCCAGGAGGTCGAGGCCCCCGAGGAGACGGACGCGTCCGGGGGCTCCGGGGGAGTCGGCGACCCGTCCGGCAGGGACTGACCAGCCAACCGGACGCACAGGGGAGTGCCCGGCCGGGCACTCCCCTGTCGCCGGCCTACGGCGGGGTCGTCCGCCGAGGCGGAGCTTCGGATCACTGCTGATGACCGCCTGCGCGACCGCCGACCGGCCAGGGGCGCACGGAACGAAACCGCCGAGGGCGCTCAGGCGTCCCGGCAACCGGGGCCGGAAACGGTCGCGGGGACAGGGGCGGGATCAGACGACGAACGCCATCACACCCGTCACGAGCAGTCCCACACCGAGGCAGACGACCAGTCCGCCGAGCAGAACCGAGGCGGAGGGCCTGAGGTCGGTCAGGCCGGGTCGCCCGCTCACCATGGCCTGGCGCCGGGCCAGGACCGGCAGCAGGGCGACGTTGACCGCGTACATGAGGGCGGCCACCACGGTCGCATTGACCAGACCCGCCCAGAAACCGCCGCCGCCGGCCATCACGTTCAGCGCGGACAGGGCCGGAAGCACCACCAACAGCACCACCGAAGCGCCCCCGAAGGCGGTGAGCAGCCGGGGCGAGCTCCCGCGGGCACTCCCGGAGACCACGAGGAGTAGACCGATGAGGGCCGCCACCATGATGGCGCCCCCGATTCCGAACACGGCGATGTTGACCAGCGAATTCACGCTGGTCATTGTCGCACCGCCCCGCCGGTGCACCAATCCGGGGTGTCCTTGGCGCCTTCGGGACCGGGACCGGGCCCGGGGTGCGGCCCGCGGCCGCGGTCAGCCGTGGTGCCTCACCCGGGAGCCGCCGGAGTCCTTGACCACCTGCAGCCGTGTGGTCACACGCTGGCGCAGGTCGGCGACGTGACTGACCACACCGACCGCGCGTCCGCCGTCCCGCAGTCGGTCCAGCACGTCCAGGACCTCCTCCAGGGTGTCCTCGTCCAGCGTCCCGAAACCCTCGTCCACGAACAGGGTGTCGATCTCGGTGCCGCCCGCCTCGGCGGTGGCGACGTCGCCCAGGCCCAGGGCCAGCGCCAGCGAACTGAAGAAGGTCTCCCCGCCCGACAGGGTGGCCGGGTCGCGTTCCACACCCGTCCAGGCGTCCAGCACCCGCATCCCGAGACCGCCGGCGGAACGGGCCCTGCCGTCCCCGGCGGCCTTGTCCACCGTGTACCGCAGCTCGTACCGGCCGTCCGACATCGTCAGCAGCCGCTGGTTGGCCGCCTCCACCACCTGCTCCAGTCGGGCCGCCAGCACGTAGGCGGACAGCCGCACGCTGTCGGTGTTGTCCGCGGACGTCCCCGCCGCCAGGGCGCTCAGACCCTGCGCCACCGCGTAACGGCGCAGCACCGGTTCCGAACCCGACAACTGTTCGCCGAGGTCGCCGCGCAGTGCCGCGAGCCGCCGGGCCCGCTCGGCGAGCAGGCTCTGCCAGGCCACCGCACGGTCCGCGAAGCCCGTGGCCTCCTCCACCGCGGCCTCCAGAGCCGCCAGGTCCGGGGCCGGTTCGGCCCCGGCCGCCACCAGTTCGGGGTCGGCCAGCTGCGCCTCGGCCGCGGCCAGCCCGTCGTCGAACTCCCGGGCCCGGTCCCGCCTGGCGCGCCGGTCGCGCTCGTCCAGGTACGCCCCGACCACCTCGGCCTCGTTCGCGAAACGCGCCTCGGCCAACTGCCGTTCCACCTCGGCGGCGGCGGTGCGCAACTCCTCGGCGGCCCGGTCGCGCTGGTCGACCGCATCCGCCGCCCCGCACAGCTCCTCGGCCTCCCCGCGCAGCCGGGCGATGCGCTCGTCCAGCCCGGCGTCCCGGCCCCGGGCCCGGTCCAGCAGCTCGGTCAGCCGCCGGTGCTCCTTGGCGCCCTCGTCCCGGCGGGCGGCCAACTCGCTCTCCTCACGCGCCAGTTCCCCCTCCTGGCTCCGGGCCCGGTCCAGATCTCCGGTGACCTGGGTCAACTCCTCCTCCAACCGGGGCACCTCCCGGGCGGCGGCGCGCGCCTCGGCGAGTTCGCGCTCGCGGGCGTCCACCTCCGCGGTCGCGGCGGCCACCGTACGGCCCTCGGCGCGCTCCGCGGCGGCCGTGTGCCGTCCCCGCAGCTTCTCCAGGAAGTTCTCCGCCTCGGTGCGTCGCGCGGCAGTGCTCTCCTCGGCGCTCCGGGCGGCCTGTTCCTCCTCGTCCGAGACCAGGCCCTCCGCACTGGGCCGGGCGGGGGAGGGGTGCTCGGCGGCCCCGCACACCGCACAGGGCTCCCCGTCGACCAGCTTGCCGGCGAGCTCGGCCGCCATCTGCCTGATTCGGCGCCCCCGCAGCTCCTGGGCCCGGTCCCGGGCGGCCTGGGCGGTGTCGACCGCCAGTCGACGATCCTCCTCGGCCCGCTCCAGCTCGCTACCGAGCCGTTCGTGCTCCACGGCCGCGTCGTGCCGTCGCCTGGCCAGCTCCAGGGCGGCCCCGGCGGCGTCGGCCAGCCCGGCCTGCTCGCGTGCCCGGCGCAGTTCCCCGGTGACCTTTTCCACCCGGTCCGGCAGTGCGCCCACTCGTTCGCGCGCCCGGGCGGCCTCGGCGCGCACCGAGGCGATCCGCCGGTCCCACCCGCCCAGTTCCCGGTGCAGGGCGCGGCGGCGTTCGGCGTCACCGCGCAGCAGGTCCAGCCGGGCGAGTTCGTCGCGACGGGACCGCTCGGCCGAGCGCAGTGCCGCGGGGGAGCCGGGCCCGCTCAGGTCGGTGGCGCCGACGTCGGGCAGGTCGCCCACCAGGGACAGCCGGTCGGTGACGGCCAGCTCGGCCTTGTCCAGTTCGGTGCGGCGCTGGTCGCGGGCGCGCAGGAACGGCAGTACGGGGTCGGCCCGCTCCGCGGCGGCCAACTGCTCGTCGATCCTGGCCCGCCACTGGCGGTCCCCCGTCATCAGGGTGTGGCGTTCCCGGGCGGCGGCCAGACGTTCCTGCCGGCTCCGCAGCTCGCGTCCGGCGGTGAGGGCCTCCCGGGCACGGTCGCGGGCGCCGGTGAACCCCGCGGTGACCGCCTCGGCGTCGCTGGCGGTGGCGGTGAACACCGAGGCCAGTTCGGCGGCCCAGGCGGTGAGTTCCCCGGGGGCCTCCGGGGCGGTGGTCCGGCTGACCTCCGCGATGCGCCCGGCGACGGCGCGCACCCGCTCGTCGGCGGCGCGCACCTCGCGCTCCAGCTTCCTGGCGTGTCCGCCGAACCACTCCTCCACGTCCCGGAAGACCCGGGTGTTGAAGATCCGCTCCAGGGACTTGCGCCGGTCGTCGGATTTGGCCCGCAGGAACCGGGCGAAGTCACCCTGGGGCAGCATGACGATCTGGCAGAACTGGGTGAGGGTGAGCCCGAGGAGGTCGCCGACGAACTGTCCGGCCTCGTCCGGGCGGGTGGTCACCCCTTCCCAGCGGTCCTGCCGCCAGTCGTAGACGCGTACCTTCTGGTTCTCGGTGACCGTCCCGGATCCGCGCTTCTTGGGGCGTTCCCAGCGCGGGTTGCGTTCGATCCGCACGCGGCGGCCCTGGACGGTGAACTCCAGCGTCACCTCGGGTTTGAGCCCGGGCGGCGCGTGGTCGCTCCTGGGCGAGCGGTCCTTGCCGCGCGCCCCGGGCACGTCGCCGTACAGCGCGAAGCAGACCGCGTCCAGTACGGAGGTCTTACCGGCACCGGTGGGGCCGTGGATCAGGAAGAGACCGCCCGCGCCGAGCCGGTCGAAGTCGACCGTCTCGGTTCCGGCGAAGGGCCCCAGGGCCGTCATGGTGAGGGTGTGCAGCCGCATCAGCGTGTCCCTTCCTGGACGCGTACCTCTTCGACCGCGCGGTCCACCAGCTCACGCTCGGCGGGGGTGGCGGCGGTGCCCCGCGCCCACTCGACGAAGTCGGCGACCACCTCGCGTTCGGGGCGTTCGGCGATCGTGGCGGTGACCGGCCGCCGGTCGGGTTCACCGCCCTGCGGGTCGAACTCCAGCATCAGGGTGTGCGGGAAGCGTTCGCGCAGCCGGTCCATGGGCTGGGCCGGGCGGCGCGGGTCGGTGAGGGTGACCTGGAGCCAGTGGCCGGTGTAGCGCGCCCACTCCGGATCGGTGAGGAGCTGGTCGATCCGGCCCCGGATCCGGGCGAGCGGCCGGGGGACGGGCGCGTCGGTGAACTCGGCGCCGGCGAACCCGTCGGCGTCCAGGTCCACCACCCAGTAGCCCTTGCGGTGGTGCTCCTCGGAGAAGGAGTAGGCCAGCGGGCTGCCCGGGTAGCGCACCGTGGGCGTGATGGTCTGGCGTCCGTGCAGGTGTCCCAGGGCCACGTAGTCCACGCCGTCGTAGACCGAGGCGGGCACGTGGGAGGCTCCGCCCACGGAGATGTCGCGTTCGCTGTCGGAGGCCTCTCCGCCGGTGACGAAGGCGTGGGAGAGCACCACGGACCGGGTGCCCGGGCGCTGGTCCAGGTCGGCCCGGACCAGGTCCATGGCGTGCCCGACCGCCGCGGGGTGGCCCCGTTCGGGCAGGTTCCAGTGGTGGCGGGCGATCTCGGGTTCCAGGTAGGGGATGCCGTAGAAGGCCACCGGGCCGTGCTCGTCGTCGATGACCACGGGGCTGCCGACCCCGTCCAGGGAGCTGCGCAGGTGTACCCCGGAGGCGTCGATGAGGTCGGTGGCGAAGGCCATCCGGGCCATGGAGTCGTGGTTGCCGCTGATCAGGACCGCCCGGGCACCGGTGGCCCGGATCCGGCCCAGCGCACGGTCGAACAGGCGCACCGCGTCGACCGGCGGCAGGGCGCGGTCGTAGAGGTCGCCGGCGACCACCACCACGTCGATCCGTTCGGTGTGGATGGTGTCGACGAGGTGGTCGAGGAACTCGGCCTGGGCGTCGATGAGGTTCTCCCGGTGGAAGGAACGACCCAGGTGCCAGTCCGATGTGTGCAGCAGGCGCATGGGACTGGACATTACCGAAGACCACGGTGTCCCCGCCGGGGCTACCGGTGAACCTGTGGACAACTCGCACCGGACCCGCCCCGGGTCCCGGGTCCCGGGTGCCCGGGGCGGGCGCGGTTCAGAGCCTGCGGGCCAGGGTGAGTCCGTCACCGATCGGCAGCAGGACCTGGGTGACGCGGTCGTCGGCGACGAGGCGGTCGTTGAAGTCCCGGATGCCCTGCACGGACGGGGAGTCCTCCTCCGGGTCCACCACGCGCCCGTGGGAGAGGGTGTTGTCGGCCAGCAGCAGTCCGCCGGGCCGCATACGGGGTACCAGTTCCTCCCAGTAGTCGAGGTAGCCGGTCTTGTCCGCGTCGAGGAAGGCCAGGTCGAACTGCGGCTCCCCGGGCAGGGCGCGCAGCGAGTCCAGGGCCGGGCCGATCCGCAGCGTGATCCTGTCCGCGACCCCGGCCCGCTCCCAGTACCGCCGGGCCACCGAGGTCCACTCCTCGCTGATGTCCAGTGCCAGGAGGGTGCCGTCCTCGGGCAGCCCGCGGGCGAAGCAGATGGCGGAGTACCCGGTGAAGGTGCCGATCTCCACCGCGTTCCGGGCGCCGGACAACTGGGTGAGCAGGGTGGTGAACGCTCCCTGCTCCGGGCCGATCTGCATCCCCTGGTGGTCGGGGAACAGGCGTGCGGTCTCCTCCGCGAGGTCCGCCAGGACCGGGTCCACGGGCAGGCTGTGGTCGACGATGTAGGCGTGCAGTTGCGGGCTGATGCCCTCTGTTGTTCGTGTCACCCGAGCCAGCCTAGACAGCGGCCGCCGCCCCGGGCCAGGCGGCTCACCCGGGCGGGCGCCCTAGTGCTCGGGGAGCAGGGTGGGCCAGTCGAAGAGGTAGATCGAACCGATGATGACGCCGATGGTGAGCAGGGGGGTGACGACCTTCTGCTCGACCGGGCCGTTGGTGGCGAAACCCTGGTTCTGGCCGATGCGCTTCTTCCAGAACGGCCAGAAGATCGGCACGCCCATCTTGGTGATCATGTCGCCGAAGAAGTGCAGGACGACACCGAAGGCGACCGCCAGGCCCAGCCAGGTGTAGCTCACGCCGACGGAGTAGAGGGTGAGGGTGATCGCCGCGGTTCCCAGGGCGTTGATGATCCCCGAGGCCGTCCGGTTCTTGTCCATGCCGAAACCCAGGCCCTGGAGCGCGATACCGACCAGCAGGAACACGAAGATCTGCACGGCCAGTTCCGACCACAGGGCCAGCGCCTGGACCAGGGCGCCCATCAGGACGGCGAAGAAGAAGGAGTGCGTCCCCATCCGGTGCCCGCCGAAGGCCCAACTGAGGATGTCGCTGAGGATCTCGGTGGCCTTGCCGTAGGTCTTGGTCACCGTCGCGCTCTTGTGGTCCACGTCGGGCAGCAGGGCGGCGCCCGCGCAGACCAGCGAACCGGCGATGATCTCTCCCGGACCCAGATCGAAGCTGAGTCCGAGGAATTCCTTGCCCTGGACGAACGGTACGACCGCCATCCAGCCGACCACGCCACTGAGTGCGTGCGAGTGCCCCATCATGGCGGGAACCGTAGCGGAGTCCGTCATTCGCAGCGAATCCGGGAGCGGTTTCGGTCGGGGAACAAAAGCCACAAAAACCCCACGAAACACCAGTTTCCCCAGGCCAGGAGTCGAATGTGTTGCGATGTCGCGCCTCACCCCGAAGATCATTGACGCTTGTCGCGGCGAGTTGGTAGACAACCAACAACCCCCGGGTGGCAAGGCCACCACCCCACGAAACCCGACAGGGGCCGTCATGCAGACCGACCACCCTCCCACCGGCACCCTCCTCCGACGGACAGCGGCCTCCGGCGGCGCACTGCTCCTCCTCGGCACCCTTCCGGCAGCCCCGGCCGCCGCGGACGAGGCCGACCGCAGCACCCTGACCGTCGCGGTCGCCCAGCAGGTCGACTCCTTCAACCCCTTCACGGCCCAGCTCGCCGTCACCACGAACATCCTCCGGCACGTCTACGACAGCCTCACCACGGTGAACCCGCGGACCAACGAACCGGAACCCTCGCTCGCGGAGAGCTGGGAGACCTCCGAGGACGGATTGACCTGGACGTTCAACCTCCGCGACGACGCCTACTTCACCGACGGCGAGCAGCTCACCGCCGAGGACGTCGCCTGGACGTTCGACACCATGATGGAGAACGAGGCTGCGGCGGTCGCCAACGGCAACTACGTCGCCGGGTTCGAGACCGTCACGGCGCAGGACGAGGCGACCGTCGTCATCGAGCTGGACGAGCCCCAGGCCACCATGGAGTCCCTGCGGGTCCCGATCGTCCCCCGGCACGTGTGGGAGCCGATCATCGAGGCGGAGGGCGACGCCTTCTCCGACTACACCGCGGACGACCTCCCCACGGTGGGCAGCGGTCCCTTCGTCCTCACCGAGCACTCGCGGGGCGAGCACATCCGCCTGGAGGCCAACCCCGACCACTGGCGGGGGGCTCCCGGTTTCGACGAGCTCTACTTCCGCTACTACTCGGAGAAGGACGCCGCCGTGGAGGCGCTCCGCAGCGGAGAGGTCTCCTTCGTCTACGAACTCACCGACGCCCAGGTCACTTTCCTGGAGACCGTTGACGACATCGCCGTCAACATCGCCGACGGCAAGCGCTTCCAGGCCTTCACCATCAACCCCGGAGCCGTGACCCGGGACGGTGAGGAGTTCGGTGACGGGCACCCCGCGCTGAGCGACCTGACCCTGCGCCAGGCCATCGTCATGGGCATCGACAACGAGGAGATCGCCCAGCAGGGCTCCAACGGCCAGGCCGTCGCCGCGGGCGGCTACATCCCGCCGCGCTACACGGACTTCCACTGGGCCCCCGAGGGCGACGAGGCCTTCCTCGACTTCGACCCCGAGGCCGCCAACGAGATGCTCGACGACGCGGGCTACGCCAGGGGCGACGACGGCGTGCGCGTCTCGCCCGACGGCGACCGCCTCGAACTGCGCATGCACGTCCACGCGGACCGGCCCGACAACGTCCAGGCCGGGCTGGTGATCGCCGAACGCCTCGCCGACATCGGCATCGAGATCGACAACCGGACCGTCGACCCGGGCATCCTCAGCGACGCCCTCTACGACGCCGAGTACGACCTCATCTTCACCGGATGGACGGTCAACCCCGACCCCGACTACGTGTTCAGCATCCACACCTGCGGCGCGCTGCCCGACGAGCCGGGCACCATGCAGGGCGACGCCTACTTCTGCGACGAGGAGTACGACGAGCTGTACGAGGCCCAGCTGGCCGAGTACGACCGCCGGGCCCGCGCCGAGATCGTCCACCAGCTCCAGGAGGTCCTCTACCGGGAGGCCGTGGTCAACGTCCTGACCTACCCGAACATCATGGAGGCCTACCGGACCGACCACATCGCCGACATCCAGTTGGAGCCCGCCGAGGGCGGCAACATCTGGGGCCAGGACGGCTATTGGGCCTGGTGGTCGGCCGAACCCGCGGAGGCGGCCCTCTCCGGGGCGGGCGGTGCCAGAGGAGTCGGTGTGTCCGGCGGCGTGCTCGTCGGGGTCGGCGCCGGTGTGCTCCTCCTGCTGGCCGTGGGAGCCTTCGTGCTCGTCCGACGACGCTCCACCGTGGAGGACCGCGAGTGAGGACCACGCCCCGCGAGGCGAACGGGGCCCCCGGGGCGGGGGCGCCGGCCCTCCCCGCCCCGGAGGCCCCCGCCGGGCCGGGCCGGGCGGCTCGGGTGGCCGCCTACGTGCTCGGCCGCCTGACCACCGCGCTGGTCTCCCTGTTCGCCGTGATCGTCGCCGGGTTCTTCCTGTTCCGGATCCTGCCCGGCGACCCGGTCCGGGCCATGACCGAGGGGCGCGAGGTCACCGCGCAACAGCGCGAGGAGCTGAGCCGCCAGTTCGGCCTCGACCAGCCGCTGTGGCAGCAGTTCCTCGACTACGCCGGCGGGCTCCTCCGGTTCGACCTGGGGGTCTCCTTCCAGTACCGCGAGCCCGTCGTCGACCTCATCCTCGAACGCCTGGGCCCGACCGTCCTGCTCGCCGGGACCGGGACGGTCGTCGCCGCACTCCTGGGCCTGCTCCTCGGCGCCCGTGCCGGGTGGCGGCCGGGAGGCCGCGGGGACCGGGTCAACACCGGGGTGGCGCTGTTCTTCTGGTCGGTACCCACGTTCTGGCTCGGGCTGCTGCTGATCGTGCTGCTCGCCTCCGGGCGCGGCTTCATGCCCAACCTGTTCCCCACCGGCGGCATGGTCGACCCCGGTGTCAGCGGGCCGCTGGAGACCGCCCTGAGCACCGCCCGGCACATGGTGCTGCCGGTGACCACCATGGTCGCGGTCATCTACGCCCAGTACCTGATGATCATGCGCTCCTCGCTGATGGACGAGAAGGGTGCCGACTACCTGACCACGGCGCGCGCCAAGGGGCTGCGCGACACCCTCGTGCGCCGCAGGCACGCCGTGCCCAACGCCCTGCTGCCCACCGTGACGCTCGTCTTCCTCAACCTGGGGCAGGTCGTGTCCGGGGTCATCCTCGTGGAGACCGTGTTCTCCTGGCCCGGCCTCGGCCAGCTCTTCTACTCCGGCCTGCGCGTACCCGACCTGGGCCTCGTCCAGGGCCTGTTCGTGGTCTTCGCGGCCTCGGTGATCCTCATGAACCTCCTGGCCGACCTGGTGTACCCCCTGCTCGACCCCCGGGTGCGCCCATGAGCGCCCCCACCGGACCAGCCCCCACCGGACCCGCGGCCGAGGGCCGCGCGCCGACTCCGGCGGTCACCGCCCGGGCCCTGGCCCGCCGGCGGCGGCGTGAGACCCTGGGCCGGTTCGCCCGCGAGTACGCCCGTAACCGGGCCGGACTCTTCGGCCTGGCCTCGCTGCTCACCATCGGTGTACTCGCCCTGACCGCGCCGCTGTTCGTCGACCAGGCCCACCTGACCGTGACCGGTGCGCCCGGTGACTCCTACCAGCCGCCCAGCCGGGAGTACCCCCTGGGAACCGACAACTTCGGCCGTTCGGTCCTGGACCTGATCGTCTGGGGCGCGCGGGTGTCGCTGACCGTCGGCCTGCTGGCCACGTTCGTGTCGGTGACCCTGGGGACCCTGGTCGGCGTCACCGCCGGACACTTCGGCTCCTCCGGCGGCCTCGGAGGCCGGATCGTGTCGACGGTGCTCATGCGCGTCACCGACTGGTTCCTGGTCCTGCCCACCCTGGTCCTGGCCGTGGCCCTGGCCGCCGTCCTGCCGCGCGGCACCGGAACCATCGTCATCGCCATCGGACTCACCGTCTGGCCGCCCACCGCGCGCCTGGTACGCGCCCAGACCCTGGCCGTGGAGGCCCGGCCCTACGTGGAGCGGGCCCGAGCCCTCGGCGGCGGCCACACGCACGTCATGGGCTGGCACGTCCTGCCCAACGTGATGCCGGTCGTGCTCGCCCAGACCACGCTGCTGGTGGCCACCTCCATCATCGCCGAGTCCACACTGGCGTTCCTCGGCATGGGAGACCCCACCACCATCTCCTGGGGCGGCATCCTCGAATCCGCCCGCACCGCAGGGGCGATCAGCGCGGGGATCTGGTGGTACATGATCCCGCCGGGCCTGGCGATCGCCGTGGTCGCGCTGTCCTTCACCCTGTGCGGACGCGCGGTCGAGTCCGTCATCAACCCACGGCTCCGGGGGCAGAGTTGACCAGCCTTCTCGACGTCCGAGACCTGCACGTCACCTACTCCGGTGGCGGTGGCGACGTCCCCGCCGTGCGCGGGGTGCACCTGTCCCTGGACCCCGGAGACACCCTCGGGATCGCGGGGGAGTCCGGCAGCGGAAAGTCCACCGTCGCCCTGGCGCTCCTGCGCCTGCTCCCCGCCGGCACGCGGGTCACCGGCGAGATCCTGCTGGAGGGAGAGGACGTCCTCCGGATGAGGTGGGGCCGCCTGCGCGCCGTCCGCTGGGCGGGCGCCTCGGTGGTGTTCCAGGGCGCCATGCACTCGCTCAACCCGGTGCAGCGGATCGGCGAGCAGATCGCCGAACCCCTCCTCGTCCACCAACTCGTGAAGCCGGACGGGGCCGGGGCCCGCGTGGCCGAACTCCTCGAACAGGTGGGACTGCCCGCCTCCCGGCGCCGCGACTACCCCCACCAGCTGTCCGGGGGCCAGCGGCAGCGGGTGATGATCGCGATGGCGCTGGCCTGTGAGCCGCGGCTGATCATCGCGGACGAGGCGACCACCGCCCTGGACGTCATGATCCAGGCCCAGATCCTCGCCCTGCTGGAACGGCTGGTCGACGAGAGCGGCATCGGCATGCTGATGATCAGCCACGACCTGTCCGTCCTGGCCGCCACCTGTGACCGGGTCGCGGTCATGTACGCGGGCCGGATCGTGGAGCAGGGGCCCGCGCGGGAGGTCGTACACGAACCCGCGCACCCCTACGCGAGCGCGCTCAGCGCCGCCTTCCCCAGGATCGGCGACCCGGCCTCGCGCCTGGCGCCCCGGGGGCTGCCCGGTGATCCGCCGGACCCGGCCGACGCGCCCTCGGGCTGTGTGTTCAGGCCGCGCTGCGCCGTCGCCGAGACGGTGTGCGCCACGGTCGACCCGCCCCTGTGGCCGGTTCGGCCCGACCGAGGCGGGCACTCCGCCCGGCACGCCGCCTGCGTGCATGTGGGGCCGGGCGGCGGGCCCGGCGGTCCGGAGCAGGGCAGTGCGGAGGAAGAAGAGGAGACGAGCCGTTGAGCGCCGACACCGACTCACGACAGCCCTTCTCCGACCCCGGTACCGAGGGGGTCGCCGAGCCGATCCTGCGGGCCGAGGCGGTCGAGGTGGCCTTCACCGCCGGGTTCGCCCCGGGCGGGGGCCGCGGCACCGCCCGCGCGGTGGACGGGGTCAACCTGGACGTGGCGGCCGGGGAGATCGTCGCCCTGGTCGGGGAGTCCGGCTGCGGGAAGACCACTCTGGCCCGGGCGCTGCTCGGCCTGGAGAGGCCCACCGGGGGCCGGGTCGTGTTCGAGGGCGCCCCGTTGGGTTACCGTTCCCGTGACCTGCGCTCCTACCGGCGCCGAGTCCAGTTGGTACAGCAGGACCCCACGGGTTCGCTCAACCCCCGGCGCACCGTCTACGAGTCGGTCGTGGAGGGGCTGCGGATCCACGAGGGCACCACGGTCGACGAGTCCGAGCGGGTCGCCGAGGCCCTGTCCCGGGCCGGTCTGCGCCCGCCCGAACGGTTCTTCGCCCGCTACCCGCACGAGCTCTCCGGCGGCCAGCGCCAACGGGTGGTGATCGCCGGCGCTCTGATCCTGGAACCCGAGGTCCTGGTGGCCGACGAGCCGGTGGCGTCCCTGGACGCCTCGGTGCGCGGCGAGATCCTGCGGCTGCTGCTGGAGCTGCGCGCAGAGCTGGGCCTGTCCGCCCTCGTCGCCACGCACGACCTCGGGTTGGCGTGGAACATCGCCGACCGGGTCGCCGTGATGTACCTGGGCCGTGTGGTGGAGCTGGGAACCGTGGAGGAGGTCCTGTCCGCCCCCGCCCACCCGTACACGCGGGCGCTGTTGTCGGTGCTGCCCGACTCGGGCGCTGCCGAGGGGCCCGTGGTGCTCTCCGGTGAGCCGCCGGACCCCAAACAGGTGCCGACGGGCTGCCGGTTCCACCCGCGCTGCCCGGTCCTGGCCTCCGGAGAGGCCGAACGGGCCGGGGTCGCCGACCTCTGCGCGAGTGTGGACCCGGCGGTCCTGGGTGGCGGCGCGCAGCGCCGGGTCGCCTGCCACTGGTCGGCCGCGGACGGGTCAGGGCGCCTGCGTGCGGAGGGGACTGCCGCTCCCTGACCCGTCTGTCCCCTGACCACGCCGCCACGGGCCTTCCGTCCTCCCGGCCCCGCCGGGCTCCCGGCCACCCGCGGCGGTGCGGCCGGTTTCGTTCCACTGACCGGGTAAGTCTCCATGAAGTCCCGCTGTACACACGTTCCCTTCGGCCGATTGCGGACGGGAGGAAACAGCTCATACCGGAACATGCCCGGCGTAGTCCTCGTTGCCAGGGACATGTCGACCGACGAACACACCACCGCACCGTCCTTCACACCGCTCCCCGAGCCCGTTCCGGCCCCGCCCGCCGCCCAGGCCCCGCCTCCGGAACGGGTCTTCACCGACCGCGACTTCTGGGGCGGCGGCGACCTCGACCTGGACGCCTACCTGTCCCGTGTCGGCCTGTCCGGCGGGCTGCCGCCCACCCCGGACACCCTTGCGGCCGTGCACCGCGCCCACCTGGCGGCGATCCCGTTCGAGAACCTCAACCTGGTCCTGGGACGCCCCGTGCGGCTCGACGTCCCCTCCCTGGTCGACAAGATGGTCCACCACCGCAGGGGCGGGTACTGCTACGAGCAGAACCTCCTGCTCGCCGCTGTCCTGGACCGGCTCGGCTTCCCCCTGACCGCCTTCAGCGCCCGGGTACTGATGGGCGGGGACGGGCGCCCCCGGCCCTCCACCCACGCCCTGCTGAGGGTGGCGGCGGAGGGCGCTCCCTGGCTGGCCGACGTCGGGTTCGGTGGTGGGGGCCTGGTGGAGCCGTTCCCGTTCGTGGACGGGCACCAGGTGTCCCAGGGCGGCTGGAACCTGCGGCTGGACCGGATCTCGGAGGTCGGCGACGAGGAGTGGCTGCTGCGCGGGTTCGACGGCAGGCGCTGGCAGAACCTGTACTCCTTCAGCACCGCGGGCAACCTGCCACAGGACTACGGCATCTTTAACCACTACCTCACCACCCACCCGCGCTCGCCCTTCGGCAACCGCCTCATGGCCGCGCGGACCACGGGCGGAACCAGGTACGTGCTGACCAACACGACCCTGACCGTCGACCGGGTCGACGGCACCGGTGAGGTGCGGGAGTTGGCTCTGGGAGAGGTGGGTCCGGTGTTGCGGGAGGTGTTCGACATCGCCCTTGACCAGGAGGAACAGTCGATCGTCGAGGAACGGGTCAGGGGCTTCCTGTCCGTGGATTGAGTGTGATCGTGGTCACGTTTTGCTGGGGTGTGCGGAGCGTGCCGACGAGAACACCGACGCCAGCGGCTGTGCCACCCGGGCGGTGGTGCGCCCGCCCGGGCCGACGGACGCGGACACGAGGATTTGGGTTGATCACACACGTTCACCGCAGTGGACCTCGGGGCAGGACCTTGGAGGCGTAACTCCGAGGGAGCAGCCCATGGTGCCCATGACCACCGAAGACGTTCACGAGTACATCAACGGGGTCTGTTTCAAGACCGGACCCCCCGGAAAGGTCGGAGCCGAGACCGAATGGCTCGTCACCGACCCCGGACAACCCACCGCGCCCGTTACCATCGACCGCCTCACGGGACTGCTGGAGGCCTGTGGCCCCCCGCCCGCGGGAAGCCGGATCACCTTCGAACCCGGCGGCCAGATCGAGCTCAGCTCCGCCGCACTGCCGGGCCCCGCACGAGCCCATGAGGCTCTGGCCAGGGACCTGGACCACATCCGCAAGACCCTCGCCGACGCCGGACTGCGCCTGTCCGAGACCGCCCTGGACCCCGTGCGGCCCCCCGTCCGCCAGCTCCGGCTGCCCCGGTACGCCGCCATGGAGCGCTTCTTCGCCAACCACCGCCACCCCAGCGGCCACACCATGATGTGCAGCACCGCCTCGCTCCAGGTGTGCCTGGACACCGGTGCCGACGACGCCGACGTGCGCTCCCGGTGGGAACTCGTCCACCGGCTCGGCCCCGTCCTGGTGGCTGCCTTCGCCAACTCCGCCGTCTGGCGCGGGCGCCCCACCGGCTGGAAGTCCACCCGCTGGGCGATCTGGGCGGCCACCGACGCCACCCGGACCAGACCCGTCCTGGAGCCGCACACCCGCACCGACCCCGCGACCGCCTGGGCCGAGTACGCCCTCGCGGCCCGGGTGATGGCCGTCCCCGAGATCCCCGGCGGCGGGGGAGAGTGGACCGCCGACCCGGGGATCAGCCTGGCCGACTGGGCCGGTGGCCGGGGCCCGCGCCCGCTGACCCCGGCCGACCTGGAGTTCCACCTGTCCACGCTCTTCCCGCCCGTGCGCCCGCGCGGCTGGTGGGAACTGCGCATGATCGACGCCCTCCCGCTGCGCTGGTGGCCGGTCCCGGTGGCGCTCGCCGCCGCCCTGACCGACGACCCCCGCGCCCGTGCCGTCGCGGAGGAGGCCACCGAGCGGATGTGCCGGGGCGCCGTCCCCGAACCCGTGCTGTGGCTGAACTCGGCCCGCCTGGGCCTCGCCGCCCCCGAGGTGGACGCCTGCGCCCGGACCTGCTTCGACGCCGCGGTGGAGGCACTACCGCGGATGGGGGCGGCCGGGCTGGCGGCCCTCGTCGACGAGTACGCGGACCACTACGTCCGGCGCGGCCTCTGCCCCGCCGACAGCGGCCCCGACACCGGCCGCGACGGTGGCCCCCGGGAGGCTTCCGGGGGCGGGGCCCGGGTCCCCGAACCCCGCCCGGCAGGGCCGGGAACCGGTCCGGAACCGGCCGCGGACGAGGGGGCCGGCGCCCGTCCCGCACACAGTGGAGGTTCCTCATGAGCCGCGAACAGGAACACGCCAAGGAGCGCATCGCCGCCGAACTGGACCGGAGCAGGCGGCGCAGCAACGGTCTGACCCTGGACGCCCTGGACGAGGAGGACCTGCTCGCCCAACACTCTCCGCTGATGTCTCCGCTGGTCTGGGACCTGGCGCACGTCGGCAACTACGAGGAGCAGTGGCTGCTGCGGGCCGCCGGGGGACGCGAGGCACTGCGCCCCGACATCGACGGCCTCTACGACGCCTTCGAGAACCCCAGGGCCGACCGGGTCTCCCTGCCGCTGCTGCGGCCCGAGGAGGCGCGCGAGTACAACGAGCGGGTGCGCCGCGAGGTCCTGGACGCCCTCGACTCCGCCGACCTCTCCGCTGTCCCCGCGCCCCGGCGGGCGCCCGGCGCGGAGCCGGGCGCGGCAGCACCGGGGGAACGCTCCCTGCTGGACTCGGGGTTCGTGTTCCACATGGTGATCCAGCACGAGCACATGCACGACGAGACCATGCTCGCCACCCACCAGCTGCGCCGGGGCGGCCCCGTGCTGTTGGAGGAGGAGCCCGCCTTCGCGCGAGCGGCCCCGCCCGCTGCCGACGAGGTCCTGGTTCCGGCGGGCCCCTTCACCATGGGCACCGACGACGACCCCTGGTCCTACGACAACGAGCGCCCGGGCCACACCGTCGACCTGGGCGCGTACTGGATCGACACCGACCCGGTCACCAACGCCGCCTACCTGGAGTTCGTCGCCGACGGCGGGTACCGGGACCCGCGCTGGTGGACGCCCCGCGGCTGGCAGTGGCGGGAACGGCGCGGAGCACTCGCCCCCGCCTTCTGGTCCGAGGAGGACGGCGGGTGGAGCCGACGCCGGTTCGGCCGCCGTGAACAGGTACCGCCGCACGAACCCGTGCAGCACGTGTGCTTCCACGAGGCACAGGCCTACGCCCGCTGGGCCGGAAAACGGCTGCCCACCGAGGCCGAGTGGGAGAAGGCGGCCCGGTTCGACCCCACCACCGGGCGCTCGCTCCGCTTCCCCTGGGGCGACGGAGAACCCGACCGCCGCCACGCCAACCTCGGCCAGCGCAGGCTCGGCCCGGATCCGGTCGGCAGCCGCCCGGACGGGGCCTCGCCCCTGGGGGTGCGGCAGTTGGTCGGCGACGTGTGGGAGTGGACTTCCACCACCTTCGACGGCTACCCCGGGTTCACCGCCTTCCCGTACCGCGAGTACTCGGAGGTCTTCTTCGACGACGGTTACAAGGTCCTGCGCGGTGGGTCCTGGGCCACCCACCCCACGGCCGTCCGATCCACCTTCCGGAACTGGGACCACCCGGTCCGCCGCCAGATCTTCAGCGGGTTCCGCTGCGCACGCGACGCGGACCGCGGCTGATGTGCCGCCATCTCGCCTACCTGGGGCCGCCGCGCACGCTCCACGACCTGCTGTACGCGGCGCCCCACTCGCTACACGTGCAGTCCTGGGCGCCCCGTCGGCAGAGGTACGGGACCGTCAACGCCGACGGCTTCGGCGCGGGCTGGTACCCGCAGGGGCCGGGACGGCCCGAGTGGCAGCGGACCGAAGGTGAGCGGCCCCCCGAGCCGCTCCGGTACCGCCGGGCCATGCCCATCTGGGGTGACGCCTCCTTCGCCGACGCCGCCCGCGCCATCACCTCCGGGTGCGTGGTCGCGGCGGTCCGCGACGCCACCGTCGGCTTCGGCTCGGAGGAGTCCGGAGCCCAGCCCTTCCGCGCCGACCGCCTCCTGTTCAGCCACAACGGGGCGGCCGAGGACGACGAGGCGCTGGCCGCGGCTCTGGGCACGCCGTTCCCGCCCGGTGCTCTGGACGCGCGGGCACCCGTGGACTCCGCACCCCTGTTCGCGCACACCGTACGGCTGTGGCGGTCCTCCGGGGATCTGGCCGCGGCCCTGGCCGCGGTGGTCCGACACGCCCGGGAGCACTCCGAGGGCAGGTACAACCTGCTGGCCAGCGACGGAGAGGTGCTCGTCGGGACGGCTGCGGGGGACACCCTGTACATCCTGCGGAGGGGGGAGGGCGAGGGGGTATGGCTGGCCTCCGAACCCTTCGACGACGGCCGGGGCTGGCGGCGGATCCCCGACGACTCGGTGGTCGTGGCCACCCGCGAACGCACCGACATCCGCCCCATCGGCTGAGGACGTCCCCCGCAGCACCTCACTGGCATCGCCCCGCCCCGGGTACATCCGTAAGGGACACAGGAGGCACCATGTTCCGGATCGACCGCAACCTGACCGCCGACGAACTGGACAAGGCCCTGCGCGCCGACGTGGCCGAAGGGCTCACCGCGCGGCCCAAGCAACTACCGCCCAAGTGGTTCTACGACGAACGCGGCAGCGCGCTGTTCGAGGACATCACGCGGCTTCCGGAGTACTACCCGACCCGGGCCGAACGCTCCATCCTGGAGCTGCGCGCCGACGAGATCGCCGACGCGGCCGACGCGGCGGCCCTCATCGAACTCGGCTCCGGGGCCGGGGTCAAGACGCGCCTGCTCCTGGACGCCATGCGCCGCCACGGCGGCCTCACCCGCTTCGTCCCGGTCGACGTCAGCGGCGACTTCCTCGCCTCCTCCGCCCGTCCCGTCGCCGACGACTACCCGGGCCTGGACGTCCACGCGGTCGTCGGGGACTTCGAACACCACCTGGGACTGCTGCCGGTCAGCGAGGGCGGCCGCCAGCTCCTCGCCGTCCTCGGCTCCACCATCGGCAACCAGGAACCGGGCCCGCGCGCGGCCTTCCTCCGCGACATCCACGACGTCCTGCACCCGGGTGACCGCCTCCTGCTCGGCGCCGACCTGGTCAAGGCCCCGGACCGGCTCGTCGCCGCCTACGACGACGCCCAGGGGGTGACCGCCGCCTTCAACCGCAACGTGCTCTCGGTGATCAACACCCGGTTGGGCGGTGACTTCGACCCGGAGGCCTTCGACCACCTGGCCGTGTGGAACGCCGACCGGGAATGGATCGAGATGCGGCTGCGTGCCCGCTCGGCCCAGCACGTCCGGGTGGCCGACCTGGACCTGGAGGTGGACTTCGCGGCGGGGGAGGAGATGCGTACCGAGGTCTCCGCCAAGTTCCGCAGACAGGGGCTGAGCGCCGAACTCGACGGGGCCGGGTTCGACCTCACCCACTGGTGGACCGACACGGCGGGGGACTTCGCGCTCACGCTCGCGACCGCCCGCTGAGTCCGGTCCACCGTCCTCTTCGGGCGGTCGTCCCCGGTTCAGCCGGGGCCGACGGCTCCGGTGAAGAGCACCAGCAGCGGAAGGGCGAGGTTGTTGACCACGTGCACGGCCACCGCGGGCCAGACCGATCCGCTGCGCCGCATCACCTCGGCGGCGACGACACCCACCACGAACGCCGCGGGCAGGATGATGTTGATGCCGTGGAAGAGGGCGAAGACCGCCGAACCGCCGAGCACCCCGACGAGGGGCCCATAGCGCAGCAGGGCGTTGGTGACCACACCACGGAAGAGGAACTCCTCACCGACGGGGGTCAGCACGGACAGGAACAGGACGGTCAGGACCAGGGCCACCGGGCCTCCGCCGGCCGCCTCGTAGTACATGCCCTGGGGGTTGCTGTCGAACCCGGTCAGGGCGGTGATGGCGAGGATCAGCGCGCCCTTGGCGACCAGAGCGACCACGCCCCCCGCCGTACCGATGAGCATCCAGCGCCAGGTGGTGCGACGGATACCGAAGGCGCCGAGCGAGCGGATGCGCACCGCCGCGGCCGCGGCGAAGCCGACGAGTCCTGCCACACCCGACCAGGCGGCCACGGCGAGCCCGTACACCACGGGGCTCGCGTCCGGGAGGCCGAGCAGGCCGAGGATCACCAGCAGGGCCACGGCCCCCGTCATGGCGAGCAGCCCGACCGCGATCTCCGGCCACCCCGGACGCGTCGGGGAGGCGCTGCCGACCGGGGCCTGGCGCCGGGGGTCGTCGGGGCGGGCTGCGCACATGGTGGCGGTCTCCCTGTTCTCTCGGTCTCCTCGGCGGCCCCACGGCCGGGTCCGCCGTTCCCCGGCGTCGTGTCCGCGGGGACGTCTCCAAGTACAGTCGCCGCCGCGCCCGTCCGGCAGTGGCGCCGCGTCACCACCGCGCCGTGACGTTTCTCCGGGGCAGTGGTGACGTGGTGTCACTGGTGCCCGGCGCCGGGGGCCTCGTACGACGAAGCACCGCTAGAGCCCGGCAGCGGCTCCGATCAGGGAACCCACCAGGTAGGTCACCAGCATCGCGAAGGAACCGCCCGCCACGCACCGCAGGGCCGCCCGCACCGGCAGGGCGCCGCCCATCCGGGCACTGACCGCTCCCAGCAGACCGGTGGCCGCCAGCACCGCGATCACGGTCACCGCCAGGCGCCAACTGCCGGGGCTCAGCAACATGGCCGTGAGCGGGACCAGCGCGCCGAGCAGGAAGGAGAACATGCTGGCGAGGGCGGCCTGCCACGGGTCGACCCGGTAGCGGTTCAGGCCCAGTTCCACCTCCACGTGGGCGCGCAGGGCGTCGTGGTCGGTGAGCTCCCGGGCAACCCTCCTGGACAGCTCCTCGCTCAGGCCGCGCGCACGGTACATCCCGGAGAGCTCCTCCAGTTCGCCGTCCGGGTCCTCGGTAAGCTCCCTGCGTTCGTGTGCGATCGCGGCCCGCTCGGTGTCGCGCTGGGTACTCACCGACACGTACTCGCCGGCGGCCATCGAAAGCGCGCCCGCCAGGGTCCCGGCGACCCCCGCGACCAGCAGCGCCTCCCGGTGCGGGGTGGCGCCCGCCACTCCCACCACCAGGCCTGCGGTCGAGACGATACCGTCGTTGGCGCCCAGTACCGCGGCTCTGAGTCCGTTCAGCAGCGAGCTCAGGCGTTTCTGCGACTGTTCGGTGTCCTCCGGGCGCTCCTGTGCCATGGAGCCACAGTCGCACGCGTGGTTCCGGTTGCCCCGCCCCACCACGCCGAACACCAGCCCGGACTCCGGTACGCTCGACGCGTGTTCAAGGTAGGAGTTTTCGGCGCCGATGGGCGCATGGGGTCAGAGGTCGTCAGGGCGGTTCGGGCCGCCGACGACATGGAACTCGTCGCGGGCGTGGACAGCGCCGACGACCGGGACGCGGTGCTGGGGGCGGACTACGTCGTCGACTTCACGCACCCCGACGTGGTGATGGGCAACCTGGAGTGGCTCATCGGCCACGGGATCCACGCCGTCGTGGGGACGAGCGGTTTCGACGAGGCCCGCCTGGCCGAGGTCCGCGCGCTCCAGACGGCCACACCCGGATCCAAGGTGCTGATCGCACCCAACTTCGGTATCGCTGCGGTGCTGATGATGCACTTCGCGGAGAAGGCCGCACCGTACTTCGACTCCACGGAGATCATCGAGCTGCACCACCCCAACAAGGCCGACGCCCCGAGCGGAACGGCCTACCGGACCGCCGAGCTGGTCGCCGGGGCCCGCCGCGAGGCCGGAACCGGGGCGATGCCCGACGCCACCACCTCGGAGATCCCGGGTGCCCGCGGCGCGGACGTCGACGGCGTCCGGGTGCACGCGCTCCGGATCCAGGGCCTGATCGCCCACCAGGAGGTCGTGTTCGGCACCGACGGCGAGACGCTCAGGATCCGCCACGACTCCATGAACCGCACGTCCTTCATGCCCGGGGTCCTGCTGGGCATCCGCAGGACCGCGGAGCTCCCCGAGCCGCTCACCCTGGGCCTGGAGCCCCTCCTCGGCCTGGAGTAGGACCGCACGCTCAGCAGGGGACCGTCCGGGAGGGCGGTCCCCTTCGTCGTGCGCGGGAGCCGCCTGCGCGTACCGTCGCGACGGAGTCTAGGCGCCCCGGCGGCAGGTGAGGAAGATCTGGACCTCCGGGGGTGCGCCCCCGGGCCCGGGCTCGTAGGCGACCGCACGTTCGTCCTCGACGATCAGGCCCGCCTTCTCCACCACCCGACGCAGCTCCTCACGGGGATAGCCCGACACCCGGATCTCGGAGCCCAGGAACGGGATCGGGGTGTCGTCCAGGTCCGCCTCCACCATCGACAGGCACAACAGGCCCCCGGGCAGCAGGGAGGCGCGCACGCGGCCCAGGGCCTCGGGGATCCGCTCCTTGGGCAGGCACAGCAGCGAGAAGAACGCCACGATGGCGTCATAGGACCTCTCCACCGGGTCCAGGTCGAGGATGTCGGCCCGGCGGAACTCGGCCTCCGGGACGTTGCGGCGGGCGAGTTCGAGCATCCGTTCGGAGATCTCGAACCCGGTCACCCGCGCACCGGCCAGCACCAGTTGGCGGGCGGTGGGCAGGCCGGTGCCCGACCCGAGGTCGAGCACGTGCGCTCCGGGAGGGAGCAGGCTCAGCATGCGCCGGACGCAGTCCTGCTGGCCCTCCTTGTTGGGGAAGGCCTCGTCGTAGTGCTCCCCGATCGCGTCGAAGGCGCCCGCCTGGTGGGCGTTGCGTTCGGCCCACGCCACCGGGTCGGGGGCGAGTTCGCGGGGATCGGGGGTGTTGTCGCTCGGCACGGTGTTCGGCTCTCCCTGGGGTGGACTGCGAGCAGGCATCGTAACTGGTGTGGGCGCCATCACGCACGATTGCTCAGCCCGGGCCAGGCAGTACGGCGTGTCCGTACTCCAGGTAGACCGGGTCCGAACCCCGCTCGTCCACCGCGACCGCTGCCAGCATCCGCTGTGCGATGCGCTCGGGCAGGTACTCCGTGAGCTTCGCGGGCGGCACCCACTCCCAGCCGGACAGCTCCTCGGGCGGCAGCCGGAAGTCCGTCCCGGCGACCTCGACGCGGAACAGCCACTGCAGCGCGGCGGTGCGCGGGGGCCTGGGCGGCACCCAGTCCACCACCAGCAGCGCCCGGACCCGGGCGTCCACACCCAGCTCCTCGCCGATCTCCCGGCGGCAGGCGGCCAGCGGGGACTCCTCGGCCTCCATGATCCCGCCGGGGATGCCCCAGGGCTGGTCGGGCACGTACACGCGCCGCACCAGCAGCACCTCGCCCCGCTCCGAACGGATGAGCGCGCCCGCCGCGCCCCGGGTCGCGGGCAGGCTCGCGAAGAACTCCTCGTCGCTCAGATGGTTCACACCGCCGACCCTAGGACGTGCGGTTCACTCCCGGGGAGTGAACGAGCCGAAGGTGTCGCGGATGACGGTGTCGTAGGCGCGGAGTTCGCTCTGCGGCCCGTACCAGGCGATCCAGTAGGCCGTGGTGCCCTCGGTGCCGCCCACGTGGATCTGGAGGACGGTGCTGAACCGTTCCGGGTCCTCGTCCCAGCCCAGGTCGAGGGCGATGTTGTCGAAGCCCCTGTAGGTGTCCTCGAACATCACCGCGTCCCAGGACTTCGGGACGTCGATGTAGTCCTCGGGGTCCAGGGACCGCTGGGAGCGGTCCGTCACGTCCAGTTCGTCCATGGCCTTCTCCCACGCCTCCTGGGATTCGGTGGCGGCGTCCTCGTGCTCGGGGGAGGTGTACCAGCCGGCGGACATCAGGGTCTCCGGGAACTCCTCCGCCCCCTCCGGAGGCAGGAAGTCCACCGAGCCCCAGGAGCTCTGGTGCGGTTCGTCGCCGTGGACCTGCGGTTCCCAACCCTGCGGGTGGTCGACCAGGAAAGTCTCCGCGGAGTACCTGTCGTACTCGACGGACAGCTCGTCGGGGGAGAGCAGGTACACGCCCAGGGCCGTGACGAGCGTGAGCGCGACCGCGGCGGCCCCGGCCAGCAGCAGGGCGCGGCCGCGCCCGTCGGAGACTCCGGCGGCCCCCGGGACGGGACCGGGACCAGTGGGGCCGGTGGGCGGCCCGATCGTTCCGGCGGGTGCCGCCACGGCTCCGGTGGACGGTCCCGTCGGGGCGGTGGGCGGCCCCAGAGGCACCATGCCGCCCCGCAGGGCGGCCAGGGCAGCCTCCGCCGTGGGGCGGCGGTTCGGATCGCGTTCCAACAGGGCCGTGATCAGCGGGGCCAGCGCACCGGACCGCGTCGGTGGCGGAAGGGGCTCCGACAGCACCGCCGCGATGGTCCGGCCCGTCTCGCCCCGCCGGAACGGGTGGCGCCCCTCCACCACCGTGTACAGGGTCGCGCCCAGTGCCCACAGGTCCGACGGGGGCTCCGCCGGGCCCTGGCCGCGCAGCCGTTCGGGAGCCATGTACGGGGCCGATCCCATCCGGGCTCCGTCCCTGGTCACCTCGTCCTCGCCCGCGATGGTGGCGATCCCGAAGTCGGTCAGGAGCACCCGGCCGTCCTCGGACAGCATGACGTTTCCGGGTTTGACGTCGCGGTGGACGATGCCCCGGGCGTGCGCGGCCCCCAGCGCCTCCAGCAGCGCCTCCGCGACCCGGGTGGCCTCCGGCACCGGCAGGGGACCGCGCTCGGCGACCTCCTCGCGCAGGGAACGCCCCCGGACCAGCTGCATGACCACCCACGGGTCGCCGTCCACGTCGAGGATGTCGTGCACGGTCACCACACCGGGCTCGTCGGCCAGACGCCCCGCGGACCGGGCCTCCCGGCGCATCCTCGCGTGGAAGGCGGACCGCTGCTCCTCGGAGATCCCGGCGGGCAGGACCATCTCCTTGAGAGCGACGTCGCGCCCCAGCACGCGGTCCCAGGAGCGCCAGACCGCCCCCATGCCGCCGCGCCCGAGTTCGCCGCGGATCTCGTAGCGGTCCGCCACGACGCGGGGGACGTCCTCGCCAGTGCTCGTCATGGCCGTCCTTCGGGGATCGGGGGAGGGGCCTAACGCTGGACGAGCCTAGCAACAGGGCTCCGGGACCGGCCCGGCGTGAGGGGGGTCCGGACCGCGGGCGCCCGGGATCAGCCCAGGGCGAGGGTGACGGAGAACAGCAGGCCGAAGGCCATCTGGAGCCTGCCGGTCTCACCCAGGCCCAGGACCAGGTCGTGGCCCTTCTGGCCGCCGAGGACCCGGCGCAGCGGGGGCACCGCCAGCGGAGCGGACAGCAGCACCAGCGGCACCCACCAGGACACCGCGGTCAGGACCAGGGCGACCGCGTAGGAGACCGCGACCATCCCCGCGTACAGCCGTCGCGTGCCGGTCTCGCCCAGGCGCACGGCCAGGGTGATCTTGCCGGTCTCCCGGTCCGTGGGGATGTCGCGCAGGTTGTTGATCACCAGCACCGAGCAGGAGAGCAACCCCACCGGGACCGAGGCCGCCCAGGCCTGCCAGGGCAGCGCCTCCAGTTGCACGAACACCGTGCCCACCACGGCCACCACACCGAAGAACACGAACACCGAGACCTCGCCCAGACCCCGGTACCCGTACGGAGTCCGGCCACCGGTGTAGTACCAGGCGGCGGCGATCGCGGCCGCGCCGATCAGCACCAGCCACCACGAGGTGGTCGCCACCAGCACCAGGCCGACCGCACCGGCGAAGGCGAAACTCCCCAGGGCCGCGGCCAGCACCTGCCTGGGCGCGGCCAGACCGCTCGCGGTCAGCCGGGTCGGGCCCGTGCGCTCCTCGGTGTCGGTGCCCTTGACCCCGTCGCTGTAGTCGTTGGCGAAGTTCACACCCACCTGGAGGGACATCGACACCACCAGCGCCAGCAGCGCCTTCCACCACACGAACCCGTCCAGGGAGAAAGCCAGCGCGGTACCCACCGCCACCGGGACGACCGAGTTCGCAAGCGTGCGGGGGCGCAGCCCCGAGACCCATTCACTGACCGTGGCCACGCGCCGGTCCTCCAGTTCGAGACGGGGCGCGCCGGAGGCACGCCGAGACAACCACCCAACGGTAGTACCTGGCCGACGCCCCGCCCAACCGGCACCGCGCGCCCCCGTGGCCGGGCACCGTCCGCGGGGCTACTCCGAGACCGACGCGTGCAGCCGCACCATCGGCAGCAGCCGTCCCATGTCGATCTCCCTGCGCGCACCGTCGGCGCGCCACCCCGACGCCTCGAAGAACGACCGCAGAGCGTTCTCCTCCTCCGGGGCCCACACGTGCACCGTCCTGAACCCGCCCTCGACCAGGTGGTCCACGCACGCGTTCAGCAGACGGCTGCCGTGTCCCTCCCGGACCCGCTCCGGGTCCACGTGCAGCGCGAACACCTCCCCGTCCGTGGCGGGCCACAGGTCCGGATCCCCGGCCGGGCCGAAGGCCGCGAACCCCACCACCGTCCGCACCCCGCCGACCTCGTCGGTGGCCACCACGAGCCGGTGCCTGGAGGTGGGCGGCGACTCCAGCGCCGCGCTCCACTGCTCGCGGAACTGTTCACGGGCCTCCCCGCCCCCCAGTCCCTCCGCCACCTCCGCGGGCAACAACTCCCCGTACACCGCACGCCACGACGCGACCTGCAGGTCCACCACCGTGTCCACGTCGGCGGAACGGGCGGGGCGGACGAACTGTGCACTGGACACGGGGGCCTCCTGAAGGGGCACGAGGGGCGGTAACGGCAAGATCACCCACGCCGGAGTTTCCGGACCTTGCCATGGCATGGGAACATCTACCTTGTGAGCCTCATTATCAGAGTTATCGTGAACGCGCTCGCCCTTTGGGCGGCTGTCCTCCTGGTCGACGGGATCGACGTCGCGGCGCAGGACACCACCGGTCAGATCGTCACCTATCTCGCGGTCGGCGCGATCTTCGGTGTGGTGAACGCGGTCATCAAACCGATCGTCAAAACGGTCGGTTGCCTGTTCTACGCCCTGACCCTCGGTCTCATCGGCCTGGTCGTGAACGCGCTGCTGTTCCTGCTCACGGAGTGGATCTCCGGTTGGTTCGACCTCCCCTTCCACGTGGAGGACTTCTGGGCCGCCTTCTTCGGCGCCATCGTCGTCACCATCGTGAGCTGGGTCGCCAGTATGTTCCTCCCGGACGGGCAGGACGACTGAGCAGCCTCCGGCAACCTCCCGACCACCGTTTCCCGACCGCGGTGACCCCGGGCCCCGCCTGCGTGGCGTGGGCCCGGGGCGGGTAGGTTCACAGGTCAGGACTCTTCCGGTTACCGGTCGGCTCCACCCGGTTCCGGCTTGCCTCCCACCTCGACCAGCGAGGACGGGGGCCGAACCGCAGAACGCTCCCGCGCACTCCCTGCGCGGGGCACACAGACTTTCCCGCGTCCGGCTCCGGCTGTTCACCGGTCGCGGCGGCGGACGCACAGCGCCGCCTTCACCCGTGTACGGAAGTACTCGGCACGGGACGTATCAGTTTGTTTCTCACGCACATGGAGAGGAGGAGGGGCACCCCGGACCCTTGACGCTTCCGGAAAAGGGTCCGAAAGCCTTTCACACGCGATGGTAGACACCAAGAACCGTCCGTTCGGCAAGATGCTGACCGCGATGGTCACCCCGATGCTCGAAGATGGGGAACTCGACTACGACGGCGCGGCCAGACTCGCCTCGTACCTGGTCGACGAGCAGCACAACGACGGCCTCATCATCAGCGGGACGACCGGTGAGTCGCCCACGACCAGCGATGACGAGAAGGACCGCCTGCTTCGTGCGGTGGTCGAGGCGGTCGGGGACCGGGCCCAGGTCGTGGCGGGGGTCGGTACCAACGACACGCGCCACAGCGTCCGGCTCGCGAAGGCCGCGGAGGCGGCGGGCGCACACGGCCTGCTGGCCGTCACGCCCTACTACAACAAGCCTCCGCAGGAGGGGCTGATCCGGCACTTCTCGGAGATCGCCGACACCACCGAGCTGCCGGTCATGCTCTACGACATCCCGCATCGCACCGGGACGCCGATCGCCTCCGAGACCCTGGTCCGGCTGGCCGAGCACCCGCGCATCGTCGCCAACAAGGACGCCAAGGACAACGTCGGCGCCAGCTCCTGGGTCATGGAGCGCACCGACCTGGCGTACTACTGCGGCACCGACATCCTGAACCTGCCGCTGCTGTCGGTCGGCGCGGCCGGTTTCGTCAGTGTCGTCGGCCACATCGTCGGCAGTGACCTCAAGGACATGATCGACGCCTTCGAGGCCGGCGAGGTCGGCCAGGCGTTGGCCATCCACCGCCGTCTCACCCCGGTCTACACCGGCATGTTCCGCACTCAGGGCGTCATCACGACCAAGGCCGTCCTCAACCTCTTCGGGCTCCCCTCCGGCCCGGTCCGCACACCGCTCGCCGACGCGTCCTCCGAGCTCCAGGCACTCCTGCGCGAGGACCTGGCCGCCGCCGGGGTCAAGGGCCCGATCGGGCTCGCCCCGCACCAGGCGGTGCCCGCCAGCGCGGTCCGCGTCGAACGTCTCACGGAGGGTTCCGTATGAGTCACCCGCACCCCGAACTCGGCCCGCCCCCGCCCCTGGGCAAGGGCGCCCTCCGCATCGTCCCGCTGGGCGGGCTCGGCGAGATCGGCCGCAACATGACGGTCTTCGAGTACGAGGGCCGTCTGCTCATCGTCGACTGCGGCGTGCTCTTCCCCGAGGAGGAGCAGCCCGGCGTCGACCTGATCCTGCCGGACTTCGACTACATCCGGGACCGTCTCGACGACATCGAGGCGATCGTGCTCACCCACGGGCACGAGGACCACATCGGCGGCGTGCCGTTCCTGCTGCGCGAGCGGGCCGACATCCCGATCGTCGGCTCCAAGCTCACCCTCGCGCTGATCAGCGCCAAGCTGGGCGAGCACCGCATCAAGCCGGAGACCGTCCAGGTGGAGGAGGGGGAGCGCCACGACTTCGGCCCCTTCAACCTGGAGTTCTTCGCGGTCAACCACTCCATCCCGGACGCGCTCGCCGTGGGCATCCGCACCTCCGGCGGCTCCGTGCTGCACACCGGTGACTTCAAGATGGACCAGCTGCCGCTGGACGGCCGACTCACCGACCTGGCCGGGTTCGCCCGGTTCGGCGACGAGGGCGTCGACCTGCTGCTGTCGGACTCCACCAACGCCGAGCAGCCCGGGTTCGTCGTCAACGAGCGCAACCTGACCGAGGCCATCGACAAGGTCTTCCGGCAGTCGGAGAAGCGCGTCGTGGTGGCCTGTTTCGCCTCGCACGTGCACCGCGTCCAGCAGGTGATCGACGCCGCGGTGCGCCACGGGCGCAAGATCGCCTTCGTCGGCCGCTCCATGGTCCGCAACATGAACATCGCGCGGGACCTGGGCTACCTGAGCATCCCCGGCGACACCATCGTCGACGTCAAGCAGCTCGACAAGCTGCCCCCGGACAAGGTGCTCATGGTCTGCACGGGCTCCCAGGGCGAGCCCATGGCGGCGCTCAGCCGGATGGCCAACCGGGACCACCAGATCCGGATCGAGGAGGGCGACACCATCCTGCTCGCCTCCTCGCTCATCCCGGGCAACGAGAACTCGGTCAACCGGGTGATCAACGGCCTGACCCGCTGGGGCGCCAACGTCGTGCACAAGGGCAACGCCCTCGTGCACGTGTCCGGCCACGCCTCCGCCGGCGAGCTGCTCTACGTCCTCAACATGGTGCGTCCGCGCAACTTCATGCCGGTGCACGGCGAGTGGCGGCACATGCGGGCCCACTCGGACCTGGCCAAGCTCACGGGCGTCCCGAACGACCGCATCGTCATCGCCGAGGACGGCGTGGTGGTCGACCTGTACAAGAACCGCGCCAAGATCGTCGGCGCGGTCCAGGCCGGGTACGTGTACGTGGACGGCTCCTCGGTCGGCGACGTCACCGACGCCGCGCTCAAGGACCGCCGCATCCTCGGCGAGGAGGGCTTCATCTCCGTCGTCGTCGCGGTGGACTCCAACACCGGGAAGATGCTCGGCGAGCCCGAGATCCATACCCGGGGCGCGGGCATGGGCGCCGACGCCTACGACGACGTCATCGACAAGCTCCAGGACGCCCTGGACAAGGCGGCCGCCGACGGGGTCAACGACCCGCACCAGCTGCGCCAGCTCATCCGGCGCAGCACCGGGCGCTGGGTCAACGAGACCTACCGTCGCCGTCCCATGATCATTCCCGTCCTGGTCGAGGTCTGACCCGGACCGGACACGACACACCGGACGGCCCGGGAGCGCGCACCGCGCTCCCGGGCCGTCCGGTGTTTCACGGGAGGCCGCCGCGACACGCCGCGCGGCCTTCGTGTCCCGGGCTGGACGTCTTAGTAGGCTTCCCGCCGTGCCGGGTCGCTGTGCCCGCGCCCTGAGAACGACCCCGTCCCCGTGGAGGTGACCCCCCGATGGCCACGCGTGCCTCCTCTGGCGGTTCAGGGCGCAGGAAGCCCGCCGCACGCAAGCCCGCGGCGAAGAAGCGCATGCCCGACGGGCCCATCGCCTACGTCGTCGCCCTCTTCGGCCAGTTCCTGCTCGTCCTGTGGAAACTCATCGCGCACACCGTGGGCGGGGCGGCCCGAGCGGTCGGGCGCAGCGCCCGCGACCTCGACCCGGACCTGAGGCGGGACGGCGCCGGCCTGATCCTGCTGGCCCTGGGAGTCCTGGTGGCCGCAGCCGTGTGGTGGCGGAGCGAGGGGCCGCTCCTGGAGGCCACCCGCATGGTGGTCGTCGGCGGTTTCGGAACCTTCTCCCCGATCCTGCCGCTGCTCTTCCTGCCCGTCGCCGTGAAACTGATGCGCACTCCCAGCACCGGCCGGGAGGGCGACGCGGGACGCCTGTTCATCGGGGTCACCGCGATCATGCTCGGGCTGCTCGGGCTCATCCACATCGCCCACGGCGTCCCCCAGCCCGCGGACGGCCTCGAGGGGCTCCAGAAGGCGGGCGGCCTCATCGGCTTCATCGCCTCGGGACCGCTCAGCGCCGTCGTCACCCCCTGGCTCACCGGTCTCCTCCTGGCACTGATCCTGGTCTTCGGGATCCTCGTGGTGACCGCCACCCCGATCCGCCGTATCCCCGACCGCCTCCAGACCCTCTTCGGCGCCCTCATGGAGCGCGACGCCGGGCCCGACTCCGGCATCGGCATCCTCGGAGCGGACCCGGAGAGGAAACCCGCCAAACCGCGCAAGCGCAGGCCCAGGGCCGAAACCGCCGGGAGCGAGACGGTCGCGGGCGACCACGAACGCCCCTACGACAGCCCGGTCCTGCCCAGCGGGTCCGAGCCCAAGAAGATCGCCTCCGCTCCGGACGAGGAGGAGGACGAAGAGGTTCGGGACAAGCCCGCCTCCCGTCGAAGGGCCAAGGCGCCGGCACCCGACCCCACCCCGCCGCCGGCCACCACCGAACAGCTCTCCATCCCCTCCCGCGTGGTCGAGGGCGACTACGAGCTGCCCGCCCCGGTGATGCTCAAGCCCGGCACCCCGTCCAAACCGCGTACCAAGGCCAACGACGAGGTGGTCGCGGCCCTGACCGGGGTCCTGGACCAGTTCAAGATCGACGCCGAGGTCACCGGCTTCACCCGCGGTCCCACGGTCACCCGCTACGAGATCGAGCTCGGCCCGGCGGTGAAGGTCGAGAAGGTCACGGCCCTGTCCAAGAACATCTCCCTGGCGGTCAAGAGCACCGACGTGCGCATCCAGTCGCCCATCCCCGGCAAGTCCGCGATCGGCGTGGAGATCCCCAACACCGACAAGGACATCGTCAGCCTGGGCGACGTGCTCCGGTCCCCGGCGGCCACCTCCGACGACCACCCCATGCTGGTGGGCCTGGGCAAGGACGTCGAGGGCAGCAACGTCGTGGCCAACCTCGCGAAGATGCCGCACGTGCTGGTCGCCGGTGCCACCGGCGCCGGTAAGTCCACCTGCATCAACGGGCTCATCACCTCGCTGATGATGCGCGCCACCCCCGACGAGGTGCGGATGATCCTGGTCGACCCCAAGCGGGTCGAGCTGACCATGTACGAGGGCATCCCGCACCTGATCACCCCGATCATCACCAGCCCGAAGAAGGCCGCCGAGGCCCTGCAGTGGGTCGTCGGGGAGATGGACCGCCGCTACGACGACCTCGCCGCCTCCGGGTACCGGCACATCGACGACTTCAACGCCGCCGTGCGCACCGGCGAGCTCACCGCCCCGCCGGGCAGCGAACGCGTCTACGAGCCCTACCCCTACCTGCTGGTGATCGTCGACGAGCTCGCCGACCTGATGATGGTCGCCCCCCGCGACGTCGAGGACGCGGTCGTGCGTATCACCCAACTGGCCCGCGCGGCCGGGATTCACCTGGTGCTGGCCACCCAGCGGCCCAGCGTCGACGTCGTCACCGGTCTGATCAAGGCCAACGTCCCCTCCCGGCTGGCCTTCGCCACCTCCAGCCTCTCCGACAGCCGCGTCATCCTCGACCAACCCGGCGCGGAGAAGCTCGTCGGCAAGGGTGACGCGCTCTTCCTTCCGATGGGTGCGGGCAAGCCCATCCGGCTGCAGAACGCCTGGGTGGCCGAGAAGGAGATCCGCGGGATCGTCGACCACTGCAAGAAGCAGTCCGAACCCAGCTACCGCGAGGACGTCGCGGTGGCCGGCACCAAGAAGAAGGAGATCGACGAGGAGGTCGGCGACGACATGGACCTGCTGTTGCAGGCGGTCGAGCTGGTCGTCACCACCCAGTTCGGGTCCACGTCGATGCTCCAGCGCAAGCTCCGCGTCGGTTTCGCGAAGGCGGGCCGCCTGATGGACCTGATGGAGAGCCGCGACGTCGTCGGCCCCACCGAGGGGTCCAAGGCCCGCGACGTCCTGGTCGCCCCGGACGACCTCGCTTCGGTGCTCACCGACATCAGGGGCGGCTGAGCCCCCTCCGTGCCCGTCGTGCGTCCGCCTCGCCCGATTTGGTGCGATCTTGAGGGCCGCATGGGGCGTGGTGACCTGCACCGGAGGGCTCCGGGTAGCAGAGTGGGTCCACGTAGGCACAGAAAGTCGCGGGGGGAGTGCGCATGGCGACGATCGGCCAGACCCTGTCCGCTGCACGGATCGCGGCGGGTTGCTCCTTGGAGAACCTGAGCACACGTACACGGATCCGGACACAGGTCCTGAGAGGCATCGAGAACGAGGACTTCGTCCCCTGCGGAGGGGACTTCTACGCGCGCGGGCACATTCGGAGGATCTGCAAGTTCCTCGGACTGGACCCCGCGCCACTCCTGGAGGAATACGACCGCGAACACGCCTCCGGGGACAGGCCCACCTTCGTCCCCCCGCCCCGGCACCCGTCCGCGAAACCCAAGGCGGCCCGGGTGGCGGCGGCCGAGGGCGGACGGGCCCACACCGGGACGAGCGACCACGAGGCACCGCAGGAGGTGCTTCCCGCCCGGGTCGGGGACGAGGAGGCCGACCCCGAACAACGGGCCGAGAGCTGGGGACACTTCGAGCGCAACCAGAGACTCGCCCGGCCGCTTCGGCGCAACCGGCCCAGGGGAGTGGCGGCCCCGGTACCCGGGCCCCGGCGGCCCGGCAGGCACAGCAAGCCCGAGAACCGGCCCCGGGACGACAGGCCCGCCGCCCGGGTCGCCGTCACCCGGACCCGGACGCTCCGGGGGGAGAGGGTCCGACGGCACTGGCCCTGGGCCGTGGTCGGCCTCATCCTGGTCACCGCGGTGTTCGTGGGGGTCCGGACCTGGCAGGGCTGGGAGGAGGGCGCCCCCGTCCGCACCGCGTTCGGTTCGGCCGGTTCCAACAGCGAGGAGGGCATTCGCTCCTCGGCGGCCCCGGACACCGAGGAGGCCCGGGAGACCGAGGCGGCCCAGGAGACCGCGGGGGACGCCGCCGGGGACGCGGCCACGGGTCAGACCGGTCCCGCGGCCGGTGAGGTGGACGAGTTCACCGTCGCCCTCACCGCCTCCGAGCGCAGTTGGATCAGGGTCAGCGACCCCGCGGGCGAGGACCTGTTCACCGGGTTCCTCACCGAGGGCGAGTCCCAGGACTACCGGACCGGGGTACCGCTGACCCTGTGGGTCGGCAACGCCGGGGCGATCGAGGTGTCCGTCGACGGGCGGGAACAGGGGCCCAGCGGAGGGCTCGGCGAGGTGAAGGAGGTCATCGTCGGAGCCGACGGCCTCGTCGACTGACGATCGACTCCACAGCGGGCGCGCAACCGCGGGTTCCAGGGAGTACGGACGAGGCCGGGGTACGGGTGGGTTGGTCAACCACGGTAGTGTGGGGGGCTGCGGGCGGCGACAGTCGACGCCTTCGTGCGAGCACGAGCCGACCGGGTACCCCGGCCTTCGACCACGCCGCGCCCCGCAGCACCCGAAGCTCTCCCACACGCTTGGAAGCCATGTCATCGCGCCGTACTGTCTCACTCGTCACCCTGGGGTGTGCGCGTAACGAGGTCGACTCAGAAGAGCTCGCCGGACGCCTGGCCGCCGGCGGCTGGGACCTCGTCGACGACGACACCAAGGCCGACGTGACCGTCGTCAACACCTGCGGGTTCATCGACGCCGCCAAGCAGGACTCCATCGAGACCCTGTTGGAGGCGGCCGAGGGCGGCGGGAAGGTCGTCGCCGCCGGGTGTATGGCCGAGCGCTACGGCTCCGAACTCGCCGGGGCCCTCCCCGAGGCCAACGTCATCGGATTCGACGACTACGCCGCCATCACCGACCGGCTCGACGACGTCGTCGCCGGACGCGAACTGGTCCCGCACGACCCGCGCGACCGCCGCACCCTGCTGCCGATCAGCCCGGCCGAGCGCGGCGACTCCCAGGTCCACGTGCCCGGGCACGCCGCGTTCGCCGAGTCCGAGGGCGCGGACGGCACCGAGCTGCCGTACCGCGCCGCGGTCCCGCGCCGTCGGCTGACCGGCGGCCCCGTGGCCAACCTCAAGATCGCCTCCGGCTGCGACAGAAGGTGCACCTTCTGCGCGATCCCGGCCTTCCGCGGCGCCTACATCTCCCGTCAACCCGACGAGATCGTCCGCGAGGCCGAGTGGCTGGCCGGCGAGGGCGTGCGCGAGGTGTTCCTGGTCAGCGAGAACTCCACATCCTTCGGCAAGGACCTCGGTGACGTGCGCGCGCTGGAGAAGCTGCTGCCGCGCCTGGCCGCCGTCGAGGGCCTGGAGCGGATCCGGGTCAGCTACCTCCAGCCCGCCGAGGTCCGCCCCGGGCTGGTGGACGTGCTCACCGGCACCCCGGGGGTGGTCCCCTACTTCGACCTGTCCTTCCAGCACGCCAGCGGTCCGCTGCTGCGCCGTATGCGCCGGTTCGGTGACCGCGAGCGCTTCCTCGAACTGTTGGAGACCGCCCGCAGGGGCGCGCCGGAAGCCGGAGCCCGCTCCAACTTCATCGTCGGTTTCCCCGGGGAGACGGAGGAGGAGTTCCAGGAGCTGGTGTCCTTCCTCAGCGAGGCCCGCCTGGACGCCATCGGCGTGTTCGGCTACTCCGACGAGGACGGGACCGAGGCGCTCAACCACGGCGACAAGGTGTCCGAGGAGGTCATCCAGGAACGGGTGGACACGCTCAACCGCCTCTCCGAGGAGCTCATGGCCCAGCGGGCCGAAGAACGCGTCGGCACCGAGGTGACCGTCCTGGTGGAGTCCGTCCTGGAGGACGGCGCCTACGAGGGCCGCTCCGAGCACCAGGCGCCCGAGGTGGACGGCAGCACCATCCTGTACGGCGAGAACCTCGCGGTCGGGGACCTGGTGCGCGCCACCGTCATCCAGTCGGCGGGCGCCGACCTCGTCGCGGAGCAGGACGGGGAAGCCGGAGACAGATGAGCACCAACGACGCCGCGGCCTCGCCCGCCCCCCAAGCCCCGTTGTGGAACATCGCGAACATCCTCACGATGAGCCGCCTGGTGATGGTGCCGGTCTTCGTCTGGTTCATGTTCCTGGACGGGACCGGGTGGCAGTCCGCGGCTTTCGCCGTGTTCGTGCTGGCCGCGATCACCGACCGTGTCGACGGTGAGCTGGCCCGTCGGCGGAACCTGGTCACCGACTTCGGCAAGATCGCCGACCCCATCGCGGACAAGGCGCTGACCGGTGCCGCGCTGATCGTGCTGTCCGTCCAGGGCGACCTGTGGTGGTGGGTGACCATCGCCATCCTGCTGCGCGAATGGGGTGTCACGGCCCTGCGCTTCGCGGTCCTGCGGTACGGGGTCATCCCGGCGAACAGCGGCGGCAAGCTCAAGACCGTGCTGCAGATCGTGGCGATCAGCATCTACCTGTTCCCGCTGCACCTGCTGCCGTTCACCGCGGTGTTCACGTGGATCGCCCACGGGGTCATGGCCGCGGCCCTGGCCGTCACACTCTGGACCGGCCTGACCTACCTGGTCGGCGCCGTCCGCCTGGTACGCGCCAAGGGCGCCCCGGGCTCCGACGCGGAGCCGGGCCGGTGACCGGGGCGCAGGTGGGGCTCCCGCTCGGCGACGCTGCGCTGGAGGCCGCGGAGGCCGCACACCGGGCCCTGCTGGAGGACGGGTCCACCTGCGCCACCGCCGAGTCCCTCACCGGAGGGCTCATCGGCGCTCACCTGACGGCGGTCCCCGGTTCCTCGTCCACCTACCGGGGCGGCGTCGTCACCTACGCCACCGACACCAAGGCGTCCGTCCTGGGGGTCCCCCAGGACCTGTTGGACGAACACGGCGCGGTCCACCCCGACGTCGCCGCCCACATGGCGCGGGGTGTGCGACGCCTCGTCGGAGCCGATTACGGGGTCGCGGTCACCGGCGTGGCGGGGCCCGAACCCCAGGACGGCCAGCCCGTCGGCACTGTCTACGCGGCGGTGGCGGGACCCGACTCACACACGCGGGTCGTCCGCTTCGGTTTCAGCGGGGAGCGCGCGGGTATCCGCTACGACACGGTCGAGGGTGCGCTGAGGCTCCTGAGGGCCGCAGTCCGCGGGGAAGCGGCGGGAAACACCCGGAGCTGATCCCTCCGGCCGGTCCGCCTCCCCCGGAGCACGGGAACAAAAACACCCCCGGCCGCGGTTCCCCCTCCAGCGAACAGGACGGCAAGAGGTGCCCGAATCGGGCGTGGGGCAGGTACGGTGTTGTATATGAAGGTCGCTACCGGTGGGAGGGAGCGCGAATGATGGTCCTGCTTCGTCACCTACTTGGTGACGTGCTCAGGCGGCTGCGGCAGCGCCAGGGCCGCACCCTCCGCGAGGTGTCGGCCGATGCACGGGTCTCCCTCGGCTACCTGTCCGAGGTGGAGCGCGGTCAGAAGGAAGCCTCTTCCGAACTGCTCTCCTCCATCTGCGGGGCCCTCGGGGTCCCGCTCTCACAGGTGCTCAGAGAGGTCTCCGACCAGCTGGCCCTGGCCGAGCTCCAGGAGGCC
Organism: Nocardiopsis moroccensis; assembly: GCF_055763695.1. Lineage (NCBI taxonomy): Bacteria > Bacillati > Actinomycetota > Actinomycetes > Streptosporangiales > Nocardiopsidaceae > Nocardiopsis > Nocardiopsis moroccensis. The sequence continues at coordinate 357,955 of NZ_CP199747.1, forward strand.
GCACTGTTGGGCGACGCGGTCACGAACGACCCCGTCCCCGCCCAGGACCTCGGCATCGAGCCCGTACCGGATCGTGTTCCCCAGGTCGCCGACATGGCGGGGGTCTGACACCCCGCCCCGTGCGGGTACCTCAGCACACGTCACACAGATCTCGTTCAAGGAGCCGGTCACCCCTCGGGGTGGCCGGCTCCTTGCGTGTGCGGTGGTGTCCGCGGCGGCAGCGCGATCAGCGGTGGGTGTGGTTGACCCAGGCCTCGGGGTCCTCGGCCAGGGAACGCACCTGGTCGGGGAGCTCGTTGCTGACCAGGTGCTGGAGGTTGACCCCCTCCAGGATGGCCCGCTCACTGGCACGCAGGGCGATCCACACCTGTTGCAGGCTGCGGGCCGCCCCGTCGTAGTCGACGTGCTCGGGGCGTTCCCCGCGCACGTTGGCGAGCGGACCGTCGACCGCTCGGATGATGTCCGCGAGGGAGATCTCCCCCGGAGGCCGGGCGAGCCAGTAGCCGCCAACGGGGCCCCGTTGGCTGCGCACCAAACCGGCGCGGCGTAGCTGGGTGAGAATGTTCTCCAGGAATTTTCCGGGGATGGCCTGCGCGCGTGCGAGCTGCTCGGCCGTCACCGGACCGTCGCCGGCGACAGCGAGCTCTGCGGCCGCGCGAAGCGCGTAGTCGACCCGGGCTGAAAGGCGCATGCTGTGATTATGCCGTGGTTAGAAGGGCGAATGGGGCACCGGGCGCCGACGGGTGTCGTCGGCGCCCGGGGTGCTACACGCCAAGAGTACTTCTCCTACCGGCTTGCGGGGACATGTGCGGCGTTCTCCGCTCTCGGCTGAGAGAGCGCGCCGGCGCGTGTGCGGTGACCGGAGCCGCCGGGGCGGGAACTCTCAGCGGGCGGCCCGGAGCGCACCTGCGGAGCCGAGAAGCTCGGCCGCGCTCAGGGCGTTGACGTGGGCGGCGCCGTAGGTGCTCACGTAGGCGCCGCAGTCGGGCCGCCAGATGGGCAGGCCCATCTCCACCACCACGGCCTCGGGGCGGGCGCTGAGCAGGGCGCTCACGAACTCCTGCGCGCTCGGGTAACGGTGCGCGTCCCGTACCACGACGACCAGGTCGCGGTCGGCTGCGGCGGTGAGCTGCTCGGAGGGGTCGTCGGCCTCGGGGGAGACTCGGACGGTGTCGCCGAACCAGGGGCCCAGACCCCACGGCACGTCACCGACGGCGATCCCGGCGGGGGCGTCCACCTCCACCACGTAGGGGTTCTCCAGGGCGGGGACGTCCCCGTCCACACGGGTGGCGCGGCGGGCCCCGGCCAGCCCGACCCGTTCGGTGCCGTCCTCGGCACCGTTGTGCGCACGCTCCTGCGCGGACCGCTTGATCCAGTCGCGCAGCCGGGAGTTGCGGTCGGCCGCCTCCTCCAGGCGTTCGCCTGACAGGCGTCCGTCGCGCACCGCCCCGACCAGCGCGGAGCGGACCTGGGCGACCTGGTCGGCGTAGACGAAGCGGCCCAGGCAGAGCAGGTCGCAACCGGCGGCCACCGCGAGCACGCTGGCCTCGGGGATGCCGATCTCGCCGCTCACGCCCCGCATGTCCATGGCGTCGCTGACCACGACCCCGGTGAAGCCCATCTCGTCGCGCAGCAGGTCGTTGAGCATGGTGCGGTTGAGCGTGGCGGGACCCTCGACGCCCAGACCGGGCAGCTCGATGTGCGCGGTCAGGATGGCGCGGACCCCGGCGTCGACGGCTGCCCGGAAGGGGAGGAGCTCCCGGCGGCGCAGCAGCTCGGGGTCGGCCCCGATCTGGGGCAGGGTGTGGTGCGAGTCCTGGGAGGTGGCTCCGTGGCCGGGGAAGTGCTTGGCGCACGCGGCCACCCCGGCTTCCTGGAGGCCCTGGACCGAGGCGGCGGCGTGTCGGGCGACTAGTTCGGCGTCGGAGCCGAAGGAGCGGGTGCCGATCACCGGGTTGTCGTCGGCCACGTTGACGTCCACGGAGGGGGCCAGGTCCAGGTTGAAGCCCAGGCCGGAGAGTTGGAGGCCCAGCGAACGCAGGGTGGCTCGGGTGAGGTCGGTGTCGTCGACGGTGCCCAGCGCGGCGTTGCCGGGGTAGTCGCTGCCCCGGGCCTGGCCGATGCGGGTGACGTCGCCGCCCTCCTCGTCGAGGGAGATCAGGGGTGTGTCCGTGGCCTCGCGCAGGCTCGCGTTGAGCGCGGTGACCTGTTCGGGGCTTTCCAGGTTGTTGTGGAACAGACAGACGCCGGAGATCCCGTCCGCCAACCCGTCCAGGATCCATCGGGGGGCCTGGAGGGACTCGAAGGGCACCAGCAGCGTGGCGTTGGCCAGACGCTCCAGTGTCGGGTCGTGCGGCATGACGAACTCCGTTCGGTGAGCAGGGGTGCCCGGGCGGGGGCAGACGTGTGGCGGGAGAAGGGGGCGTCGGTGGTGTCGGCGGGCTCGGGGCGGGGCGCGCAGGTTCCGCGGGCCCCGCCCCGAGCCGGTGTCCGGTCAGGTCAGCCCTTGACCGCGCCCATGGTCAGGCCGGAGACCATGCGGCGTTGGACGAAGAGGAAGAAGACCATCACGGGGATGGTCAGCAGGGTGGAGGCGGCCATGATCGAGCCCCACTCGGTGCCGAACCGTCCGAAGTAGTAGGACAGTGTGAGCGGCAGCGTGTAGCTGTCGGTGTCCCGCCCGAGGAAGGTCAGGGCGACGATGAACTCGTTCCATGCGGTGATGAAGGCGAAGATACTGGCGGCGACCAGGCCGGGTGCCACGAGTGGCATGAGAATGCGCCAGAAGATGGTCCATCCGCTGGCCCCGTCGATAGCCGCTGCCTCCTCCAGTTCCTTGGGAACGGCGGTGACGAAGCCCCTCAGCATCAGGATGGTGATCGGTAGGGAGACCGCCGTGTACACGATCAGCAGGCCGGAGAGGTTGCCGAGCAGTTGCACACCGCTGGCCTCCGACAGTGAGCGGAAATTGATGAAGATGGAGATGATCATCGCTTCCATCGGCACCATTTGGATGATGAGCAGCAGCATGATGAAGGCGGAGCGGAGTTTGAACCGGAACCTAGCGACGGCCACTGCTGCCAGCAGGGAGAAGAACGCTCCCATCGCCACCGCACCGAGTGTGACGATGAGGCTGTTGGCGAGGAAGGTCCCGAAACTCACTCCGGGGATCAGCTGGCCGTTGACCACTCGGTCGAAGTGTTCGAGCGTAGGAGCCTGGGGGACCAGGCTCTGGTCTCGGGTGAAGATCTCGCCGGTCGGTTTGAAGGCTGTGGCGACCATCCAGTAGACGGGAAAGACCGAGAAGATGAAGACGGCGACCCCGGCCAGGTATAGGGGGAGTGTGCGCAGACGGCGCAGCGGGCTGCGGCGGTGGGTGTACTGCGGGTCCCGCGGGCCGTCGGAACCGCCCTTCGAGGAATTGCGCAGCGCGGCGGGTGCGTTCTGTGCGGTCTTGTCTACGGCGGTCATCGGGTCTCCCCCTGGCGGATCATGATGCGCAGGTAGTACGCGGTGACGGCGAGAATCATGACGGTCATGACCACGGCGATCGCCGATCCCATGCCGTAATTGGCCGGGCTGGCGCTGAATCCCTGCTGGTAGATGTAGTAGGAGAGCAGGTAGACGTCCTTGTTCTGGAAACTGTTCGCCAGGATGTACAGCTGGGTGAACACGCGCAGATCCCAAATGATCTGAAGGATCAGCAGGAGGGCGAACAGCGGTCGCAGCATGGGGAAGGTGACGTTCCAGAACGACTTCCAGGCGTTCGCGCCGTCCATCCGAGCCGCCTCGTACAACTCCGACGGGATGCTTTTGAGGCCTGCGAGCACCGAAACCGCGATGAACGGGAACGACTGCCAGACGATGACCGTGATGAGGATGGTGAACAGCGGCAGGGGTTCGAGGAACCAGTTGTACTCGAGCCACCCGTCACCGACGAGCCAGTTCGGGAGGCGGTCCAGGGTGATGTTGACCAGACCGCGTTCGGGGAGGAACAGCCACCGGAAGACCAGGGAGGCACTCAGCGCAGGGGTGGACCAGGCCAGCATCATGCCGATGGCCACGAGGGTCGAGAACCACTTGGGCAGCTTGTGCAGCAGGATACCGACGAGGGTTCCCAGCACCATGGTGATGCCGACCATGAGAATGCAGACGACGATCGTGTTGCGCAGGATCGACCAGAACTCACCGTCGCTGAGCAGGTTCTGGTAGTGGGCGAAGTTGTTCCACTCCGGGCCCGGCTGGTTCGGCATCAGGTTTCGGGTGGTGAAGCTGGTGAAGGAGTACCACACCATCTGCACGATCGGCCAGAGCAGGACGGTCGCGAGCAGGATCACCGACGGGATGATGAGCAGGTACGGAGTTGGCTTCACGCGCCAAGGCTGACGTGCCTTACCTGCGGCATCGTCCGGAGCAGCTGGCGCTTTGTCGACGGTTCTCGGCATGGTCTTCTCAATCGGGGCGGGTTCGGCCGTGGCGGGCGGGCCTGGTGCCCGGCCGCCACGGCGTGACTCGGATGGGAGGGGCTGCTACTCGACCGGTTCGTTGAGGATCTCGGTCAGCTGCTGGTTGGCCTCCTCCAGCACCTCCTCCGGGTCATCTCCCCGGACGATGTCCAGAACGGCACCGGGCAGGATCTTGTTGTCCTGGTCGGCTGCGTTCCAGCGCGGGGTGCTGGGGAAGAAGCGCGTGTTCTGCATGCTGGTCGCCGCGGCCGCGCGCTCCGGGTCGTTCTGGTACTCATCGGCCTTGAGCATTTCGGGGTAAGCCGGGAAGAAGCCGGCAGCGTCGGCGTAACCCTTGCCACCATCCTGGTCGCCGAGGACCCCCAGCAGCTCGAAGGCGTGATCCGGGTGCTCGGTGAGGCTGAAGACGGTCAGGGCGGAACCCCCGGCGAAGACCGGGGCGAAACCGTCGGCACCGGGGATCGGCGCGGAGGCGATGTTCTCCAGAACCTCGGGGTCCTCGGCCTGCTCCTCCATCGAGCTCAGGGCCCAGCCGCCGTCGATGTACATGCCGAGCTGGCTGTTGGCCATGTCGGCCAGTGGGACGAGTTCGTTCTCGCCGACGTAGCTCTGCGGCGAGATCTCCTGCTCAGAGGTGAGCCCGGCGTAGAACTCGATGGCCTCGACGGTGGCGGGGTCTGTCAGCTGACCGGTCCACTCATCACCCTCCTGTACGGCGATCTCCCCGCCGTTGCTCCAGATGAAGCTGGCGATACCGTTGGTGAAGTCGGTGGGGGCGGCGAAGCCCGGGACTCCGTACTCCTCCTCGATGGCTTCGGAGACCTCGACCAGCTCGTCCCAGGTCTCGGGCGCCTCGTGACCGACCTCCTGGAGCCAGTCGGCCCGGTAGTAGAGGGTGCGCACACCGGAGAACCAGGGCACGCCGTACTGGGTGCCGTTGTAGGTGCCGTACTCCAGGGCGGCCTGGTCCATGTCGGAGGCAGGCGCCCACTCGGAGACCTGGTCGCTGATGTCGAGCAGGGCGCCCTGGGAGGCCCAGCTGGAGACCTGATCGTTGCCGACTTCGAGAACGTCGGGTGCGTCACCGCCCGCGATGGCGTTGGTGATCGACTCCTGGGCGTCGCCCCAGGGAATGAACTCGACGTTGACGGAGGTGTCCGGGTAGAGCTTCTGGAAACGGGTCTCCGCGTTGTCGAAGTAGGTGACCAGGTCATCCTGGGCGGTACCCATCACCCATACGGTCAGGGCCTCGGGCGCTTCCCCCGATCCGTTGCTGCTGCCGTCGTCGGAGCCGCCGCAGGCGGCCGCAAGCATCACCACGGCCGAGGCCATCGCGATCTTTGGGAACCTCATGTGAATCTATCTCCCTTCGCACGACGCGCTGGGGCGCGGCGCCTGTGCTCGAAACGACCTGGGATCATGAACGGATCCGGGCGCCTCGACATCTCTTGTGGGGGGCGTGTTGTCGAGTGGTTCGTGCTGGCACAGCACGGTTGGCCGCCCCGCCGGCGCGGGTACCGGTGGTCCGATAACGAGGCGGACCTGCCGGGACGTGACCTCCTGTGAGGTTGTGAGCTAAATTAACAGGAAACTTTCCTAATAAAAACAGGGTGAGGTGTCACGGTTATGTCTCAACGTCCGGGGACTCCCCGGCTGCTGCGCCAGCTCAACGATCGCGCGGCACTGGAACTCCTACTGTCCGGGGGGCCGCTGACCCGGACCCAGCTCGGCACGAGGACGGGCCTGTCCAAGGTGACGGCGTCCCAGCTCCTCGCGCGGCTGGAGGAGCGCGACCTCGTCCGGGTGGTCGGCAGCAGGGCGGGTGGGCGCGGGCCCAACGCGGCCCTCTACGCGGTCGTTCCCGAGAGCGCCTACGTCGCGGCCCTGGACGTCAGCGCCACCCGGGTCACCGCGACCATCGCCGACATCACCGGCCAGGTCATCAGCGACGTCACGGTCGACCCCAGCGCCTCCGACGACCCCGTCGCCCTCGTACACACCGCCGTCATGCGCCTGGTCGACACCGCAGGGGTCCCCCTGGACAAGGTCCGGGCCTGCGTCATCGGCACCCCCGGTGTCGTCGACCCCCGCACCGGTGACATCCGCTTCTCCTTCGACCTCATGTCCTGGCACGAGGGCGTCCTGGAAGCCCTGCGCGCCGACCTCGAACGCTCGGTCATCATCGAGAACGACGTGAACCTCGCCGCACTGGCCGAGCACGCCGAGGGCGCCGCCGCGGGAGTCGACGAGTTCGTACTCATCTGGCTCAGCGCGGCCGGCGGCGTCGGTATGTCCACGATGATCGGCGGTCGGATCCACCGCGGCCGCTCCGGCGGCGCGGGCGAGATCGGCTACCTGCCGGTGCCCGGGGCGCCCCTGCCGGTAGACGTCGGCCTGTCCGGCGGCTACGAGGCCCACAAGGAACACGGGGACCAGGAACTACCGCACGGCTTCCAGGCCCTGGTCAAGGCCGGTCAGGTGGTCAAACTCGCCCAGGAGCACGGCATCACCGGCACCGACGTCACCGAGGTCGTGGCCTCCGCCTCCGCCTCCGACAGCCCCGAGAGCGACGCCTTCCTCGACGCCTTCGCCGACCGGCTCGCCCGGGGCGTGGCCGCGGTCAGCGTGATCATCGACCCCGGGCTGGTCGTGCTGGGCGGCGACGTGGCCGAGGCGGGCGGCCCCAGGCTCGCCGAACGGGTCCAGGCCGCCACCGCCCGCATCGCCCCGAACACCACCGAGGTGGCCCTGGGTGCGGTCGAGGGCAACTCACTCGTGCGGGGAGCCCTCCTGCACGCCCTGGAACACGCCCGTGACGAGGTCTTCTCCTCCACGGTCTGAACCGCGCACCCACACACCACCGACACCTCACTCCGCGCCCCGGCCCCCTCACCCGCCGGGGCGCGGACCGGTGCCGGGGTCCGGGACGGTACCGGACACCGGCTCAGCTCCCGCCGGCGGCGGGGCCGAAGGAGTCGAGCATGCTCCGGAAGTCGTCCCGGTACTCGTCCCGCAGTTCGGCGGGGAAGTTGAGGCTCAGCCGGTAGGAGATGCCCCGGTCCCCGTCGGTGATCTCCCGGGAGAACATCCACCGCTCCTGGAACTCGCGCTCCTCGTGGTGGAACAGCACCTCGTAGACGGCGCTCTGGAGCCCGCCCTCCATCCGCTCGGTGTCCAGCCCCTGCCGCCGGACGTCGCTGAAGTCCTCGTCCTCCTGGAGCAGTTCCTCCATCCGCAGCATCGCGCTCTCGGCGTCGTGGAGCAGGATGTCGTACCGGGTGGCGACGACCGTCGCCGTACCGGTCTCCACCCCGGTACCCAACTCGTACGAGGACAGCCGGGTGGCCGACTCGCCGCCGCCCCGAAGGTCCCCGTCCCGGACCTCCCAGTCCTCGGGCAGGATGAGGCCGACCACGCCGTCGTCGAGCCGGACGAACGCCTCGGGTGCGTCGTCGGTGACCGTCTCGGGGAGGTCGGGCCCGGACGGCTCGGGGCTCGGGTCCGGTTCCTCCGAAGCCGCCACGCCGCCGGCGGCCGTCCCGGCTCCGTCGGCCCCGGTGGATACGGCGGACCAGGGGGCCAGGGTCCGCAGGGCCAGGGCTCCCAGCACCAGGACGGCCAGGAGCGCGGCGGCACCGGCGACCCACAGCGGGGCACGTGAGCGCCCGGGCCGGGAACCGGGAGCAGGCACCGCCTGGGGCACCGCGGCGGTCGGCCCGGTGGGAACCGAGGGGCGCGGGCCCGAGAACGCGTGGCCCGTATCCGCAAGCGGACGGTTCGGACCGGGGGCGTCGAGCAGGGACAGAGCCTGCTCCGGGAGCAGGCGCCGCCGGGGGTCCCGCTCCAGGAGACCGCCGATCACGGTGGCCAGCCGTCCCCGGGCGGGCGGCGGCGGAACAGGCTGGGTGAGGACCGCGGTGAGGGTCGCGGTGAGGGTCTCCCTCCTGAAGGGGGACACCCCGGCCAGGGCCTCGAACAGGGTGGTCCCCAGACTCCACAGGTCCGAGACCGCGCTGGTCCCGTCGTTCTCCAGGCGCTCGGGGGCAGCGTAGGCGGCGGTGCCGAGAACAGCCCCGGTGCCGGTCAGGGCCGTCCCCTCGTGGTCGGGGAGATTGGCGATCCCGAAGTCGGTCAGCACCGGGCGGGCGCCGCCCTCGGTCAGCACGATGTTGGCGGGCTTGACGTCCCGGTGGATCACCCCGGCCCGGTGTGCCGCCCACAACGCGCCCAGCAACGGCCGGGCGATCCGTTCCACCTCGGCCTCCGCCAACGGCCCCGAACGCTTCAGCCGCTCGCGCAGCGACTCACCCTCCAACAACTCCATGACGATGAACGGGACCCCGTCCGCCTCCAGCACGTCGTGCACGGTCACCACCGAGGGGTGGGAGACACGGGCCGCCGCCTGCGCCTCGCGCACCATCCTCGCCCGGGCCCGCTCGCGTTCGCGGGGCGGCATGTCGTGCGGCAGATGGACCTCCTTGACCGCCACCTCCCGGTCCAACCGGGTGTCGCGGGCACGCCACACCGTGCCCATCGCACCGCTGCCCAGCTCGCCCATGAGTTCGTAGCGGCCGACGCACCTCCACGGGGAGGGAGGGGAGGGGTTCTCCGCGGGTTCCGGGGGTTCCGCGGGATCAGTGGGGACCATGCGTCCATTCTCCCAAACCTTCCGAACCGGGCAGCCCGGCCGGCGGGAGGTCAGGGGGAGGGCACCAGGTCCCGGACCATCACGACCCGGGGGCGGACCAGGATCCCGGCCCGTTCCTCCTCCTCCCACTGTCGGGCCAGCTCCGGCCCCCACTCCGGCCGGGGGAGCACCGTGAAACCCCTGCGTTCGTACCAGGGCGCGTTCCAGGGCAGGTCACGGAAGGTGGTCAGGCTCACCCGGGTACGCCCGCTCCCCGCCGCACCGACGCAGACCGCCTCCAGCAGCGCCCCGCCGACCCCGCGCCGCCCGTACCCGGGGTGCACGGCGAGCTGTTCCAGATGGGCGTCCCCGTCAAGTGTGACCGTCGCGGCCAGGCCCACCACATCCGTGCCTTCCACCGCCACCAGCACCCGCTCCGCCCGGTCGAGCATCTCCCGGGGATCGTCCGGTGGCAGCTCCAACCCCGCCTCGGCGAAGAGCGTGTCCGCGGCCAGGGACACCTCCACCACCCCGTCCACGTCCTTCGCTTCCATCCGGCGGATCCTCGGCACCACCGCTCTCCCTCCTACCGTGCACGTCCTGCTCCGGACCCCATCATGCTGCGGCCGCACCGGACCGGCCAGGGGTTTTCCGACCCCCCGGCGGCCCCGGCGGGCGCGGGGATCGCCCTCCGGTCAGCGGCGCAGCCGCAACCCCCGCGGTGTCACGTGGAAACCGGCGGCGACCAGGGCGGTGTCCACCGGGGTACCGAAGACCTCCGCGCCGTCGGCGCGCTCCACGGTCAGCGAATCCACCGACCCGGCCATGACCAGCTCCGCCACCGCGCGGGCGGCCCGCTCCAGCAGCTCAGGGGGCGACCCGAAGGTCAGCACCGACCGACCGCCCCGGCCCAGGTACAGCGTGAGCCGCCCGCCGTCGATCACCACCAGCGCACCCGCCGTCCGACCCGGCCGGTGCGCCGGATCCGCCCCCGGCGCCCCCGCGGGCCAGGCCAGTGCCGCACCGAAGGGGTTCGCGGGGTCCGTCGCGGCCAGCACCACCGGGGCACGCGAGCCCTCGGCCCCCTCACCGGCCAGGGACCGGAGCCGGTCCACCGCCCCGGGCAACGCGAACTGCGCCCCGCCGAGCCCCTCCACGAAGTAGCCCCGCCGGACCTGCCCGGCCTCCTCCATCGACCGCAGCACCCGGTACTCCTCCTGGGACATCCCCCGCCCCTGCTGACCCCTGAGCAGGATCCCGCCGCGTTCGAGCCCGGCCTCCACCCGGGCCAGGACACGCCGGGTGGGATCCGGCTCGGGTTCGGGAAGCACGGACCAGCGGCCCGCCGCCGTGGGCGGTCCCGAGCGGGTGGGCAGAGCCGGCCGCCGCCGCACCCGGGAGGGTGACCGCCGCGGAACACTCCCCGCGCCCAGCATCGCGCGCAGCGGGGCCAGGGTGTCGTTGGTGACGCACCCGGCCCACACCAACTCCCACACAGCCGCCACCAGGTCGGCGTCGGAGACCACCGCGCCGCCCAGGGCGCGGGCGACCCGGTCGGCGACGTCCCGGAAGAACAGAGCGCCCCCCTCCCGCAGCACCCCCAGAGCAGTGCTCGCGAGCGTGCCCTCCTCGAGGGCGAGGGGGACGGGCAGCAACAGGGACGCCTCTTCCGCCGGAACCAGCACCACCCAGCCGTCCCCGCCCGGCAGTCCTCCGGTCCCGGCCCACACGACCTCACCGGCCTGGGTGAGCGCGTCCAGGGACGCCGGGGTGTACCCCTCGACCCGGGCGGGCAGCACCAGGGACTCCAGGCAGGAGGCCACCAATGGGGCGCCCCGCAACGAGTCCACGGCCCCGAAGACCGCGTCCGGTCCGCTCAGCCGCGCACCGGGAACAGCCCGCTGCCACAACGGCGCGAACCGGGCCAGCGCACGGGGTTCGACCGGCTCCACCTCCTGCCGCAGCCGAGCGACGGACCCCCGCCGCAACCGGCGCAGCACGCCCTCGTCGCACCACTCGGTGCCCGAGCCGCCGGGGCGGAAACCGCCCCGCGCCACCCTGCCCGACCGGGACAGCTCCCGCAGCGAGCCCTCCACCGACTCCGGGGACAGCCCCAGGCGCTCAGCCGCCTCAGCCGAGGTGAACGGCCCGTGCGTACGCGCGTACCGGGACACCAGGTCGAGCACGGGGGAGTCCACCGGCTCCAGGAACACCTCCGGCACCCCGGGCGGCGGCTCGGCACCCAGGGCGTCCCGCAACCGCGCCACATCCTCCACCGCACACCACCGCTCGGCACCGGCGACCCGCATCCGCACCGCGCGTCCCGCATCCTCCAGCTCCGCCAGCCACGCCGACTCGACCCCCCGTTCGGCCGCCTCCCCCTCGGACAGCGGCCCCATCTCCCGCAGCAGGTCCGCGGTGCCCTCCAGGTCCCGGACCGGGGCGTCCAGACGCTGCAACAGGGCACCGGTACGCTCCACCACCCCGGGATCGAGGAGCTCCCGCAGGTCCGCACCGCCCAACAGGTCGGCCAGCAGCGACGGGTCCAGGGTCAGTGCCTGCGCCCGCAGCTCGGCGGCCGGGGCGTCGCCCTCGTACAGGAACGCCGCCGTGTACTCCATCAACAGCGACCGGGCGAACGGCGACGCCTGCCGGGTCTCGACCTCCACCACCCGGATCCGCCGCGCCCGCACGTCGGTGAGCACCCCCGCCAGCGCGGGCACGTCGAACACGTCGCGCAGGCACTCGCGCACCGTCTCCAACACGATGGGGAACGACCCGTACCGGCCCGCCACCGACAGCAGGTGCTGGGACCGCAACCGCTGCTGCCACAACGGCATCCGCCGGTCCGGTCGCTGACGGGGCAGTAGCAGCGCCCGTGCCGCGCACTCCCGGAACCGGGACGCGAACAGCGCCGAGCCGGTGAGTTCGTCGGTGACCAGCTCCTCCACCGTCTCCGGGTCCAGCGACACCAGACCGGTCAGCTCGCCGGCCCCGCCGAACCCGTCCGCCCCCAGGTCCGGAAGGCGCAGCACGAGCCCGTCATCACCGTGCACCACCTGCGCGTCCACTCCGAACCGCTCGCGCATCCGCCTCGCGACGGCCAGCGCCCAGGGCGCGTGCACCCGGGCGCCCAGCGGTGAGTGCACCACCGCCCGCCAGTCGCCCACCTGGTCGCGGAACCGCTCGATCACCACCGTGCGGTCGTCCGGCACACTCCCGGTAGCCTCCCGTTGCTCGGCCACGTACTCCACCAGGTTGTCGGCCGCCCATTCGTCCAACCCCGCAGCTGCGGCCACCTTCCGGGCCCCCTCCCGGTCGCGGGCGGCCAGCTCGCGGGTCATCGCACCCACGGCTCGGCCCAGCTCGGCGGGCCGACCGAGCGCGTCCGCCTTCCAGAACGGCATCCGCCCGGGCCGCCCCGGCGCGGGGGAGACCATCACCCGGTCGGCGGTGATCGCCTCGATCCGCCACGAGGACGAACCCAGCACGAACACATCGCCCACCCGGGACTCGTACACCATCTCCTCGTCCAGCTCACCGACCCGCGTGGGGGCCCTGCCGCCCCGGTCCGAGGCCAGGTGCACCCCGTACAGCCCCCGGTCCGGGATGGTGCCCCCACTGATCACCGCCAGCCGTTGGGCGCCCGGCCGGGCCCGGAGCACGTCCCCCTCCCGGTCCCACACCAGGCGCGGACGCAGCTCGGCGAACTCGTCCGAGGGGTAGCGCCCCGACAGCATGTCCAGCACCGACTCCAGCACCGAGTCGGACAGGTCCGCGAACGGCGCCGCCCGCCGCACCAGCGCCGCCAGCTCCGGCACCTGCCAGTCGTCCATCGCCACCATCGCCACGACCTGTTGGGACAGCACGTCCAGAGGGTTGCGCGGCAGCTCCAACCGCTCGATCCCGCCCGCGCGCATACGTTCGGTCACCACCGCGGTCGCCAGCAGGTCGCCCCGGTACTGCGGCAGGAAGACCCCGCGGGAGATCTCGCCCACCCGGTGCCCGGCCCGCCCGACCCGCTGCAGGCCGCCGGCCACCGACGGGGGCGCGGCCACCTGCACCACCAGGTCCACCGCACCCATGTCCACACCCAGTTCCAGGCTGGAGGTGGCCACCACGCACCGTAGCCGCCCCGCCTTCAGGTCGTCCTCGATGAGCGCCCGCTCGGCCTTGGACATCGACCCGTGGTGGGCGCGGGCCACCACGGCAGCCGCTCCGCGGCTCTGCTCGGACTGGCCGATGGCCTGGGCGGCCCTCTCCTCGGCGGGTAGGACACCGCCGGTGCGTTCGGCGTGCAGGTCGTTGAGGCGGGCGCACAGCTTCTCCGCGGTGCGGCGGCCGTTGGTGAACACGATGGTGGAGCGGTGCTCCTCGACCAGGTCCAGCACCCGGCGCTCCACGTGCGGCCACACCGAACCCCGGCCCATGGTGTTGCCCGCGCGGGGGTCCGGCGGGATCCCCGCGGCGGTTGCGGGCGCACTGCCCGGCTCCTCCAGGTCCGGGACCGGGGCCTGGACCCGCAGCTCCATGCGCGGGGCGTCCGGCGGCGCGACGACCGCGGCACCGCCGCGCGCGCCGCCCAGGTACTCGGCTACGGTCCGCCTGGGGCGCACGGTCGCGGACAGGCCGATCCGCTGGGCCGGGCGCCCCAGCAGGGCCTCCAGGCGTTCCAGGCTCAGGGCCAGGTGCGCGCCGCGTTTGGTCCCGGCCAGGGCGTGCACCTCGTCGACGATGACGGTCTCCACTCCGGACAGGCCCTCCCTGGCCTTGGAGGTCAGGACCAGGAAGAGCGATTCGGGTGTGGTGATGAGGACGTCCGGCGGGTGCGTGGCCGTCCTGCGCCGCTCCCGGGCGGGGGTGTCGCCGGTGCGCACGCCCACGGTGACGGGGCTCAGGTCCTCGCCGTGGGCCCGGGCGGTGTCCGCGATCCCCGCCAGCGGCTGGCGGAGGTTGCGCTCCACGTCCACGGCCAGGGCCTTGAGCGGTGACACGTACAGGACACGGCAGCGCTTCGAACGGTCCTGGGGGACGGGGGCGCGGGTGAGCCGGTCCAGGGACCAGAGGAAGGCCGACAGGGTCTTGCCGGACCCGGTCGGAGCGACGACGAGGGTGTCGAGGCCGGCCGAGACCGCTTCCCAGGCCTCGGCCTGGGCCGCGGTGGGGCCCGTGGGAAAGGCCTGGCCGAACCAGGCCCGGGTCGCCGATCCGAAGGGTTCGAGGGGGTCGGTCACACCGTTCATCCGGCCAGTCTGCCCAAGGGGCCCGACAGATCGGGGCAGGACACCCGGGGCGGGGCCGCGAAGGGGACGGGCGCGGGGAGGTCGGCCCCGGTCCCGGGGAATCCGTCCTGTGGACAAGTCCACGGAGGTCGGCCCGGTCGCCCATACTGGGGCCGATGAGACTCACTGCTTTCTGGAACAACATGCACGCCCAGTTCGGCGAGGTCTACACGGCCAGCCTCGCCAAGGACCACGTCATCGAGGGGCTCGGCTCCCGGACGGTCAACCAGGCGCTCGCCGACGGCATCGGGCCCAAGGAGGTGTGGCGGGCGGTGTGTGACGCGTTCGACCTGCCGGCCTCCGCCCGCTGACCTCCGCGGGGCCGTCGGCACGGAAAAACCGACACGGCCGGGGCTTGTGCCGGACTTCGAACATGAGTTCGGGTAGTCTGGGGTTTGAGCAGGCGGACGTCGAGCGTCGCGATTGTCGTACCGACCGCGTAGCGTCGTGCGCACCATGAAGAAAAAGGCATCAACCCAACAGGGGAATCCCGTGGCATCAGGAGACCGAGACAAGGCTCTCGAAACAGCGCTCGCGCAGATCGAGCGGCAGTTCGGCAAGGGCTCCGTCATGCGCCTCGGCGACGACGACCGCCCGCCGATCGAGGCGATCCCCACCGGCGCCATCGCCCTGGACGTCGCCCTGGGTATCGGCGGCCTGCCCAAGGGCCGGGTCGTCGAGGTGTACGGCCCGGAGTCCTCCGGTAAGACGACCGTCGCCCTGCACGCGGTGGCCAGCGCCCAGAAGATGGGCGGTATCGCCGCCTTCGTGGACGCCGAACACGCGCTCGACCCCGAGTACGCCAAGAAGATCGGCGTCGACACCGACAACCTCCTCCTGTCCCAGCCGGACACCGGTGAGCAGGCGCTGGAGATCGTCGACATGCTCATCCGTTCGGGCGCCGTCTCCATCATCGTGATCGACTCCGTGGCGGCCCTGGTGCCCCGCGCCGAGATCGAGGGCGAGATGGGCGACAGTCACGTCGGCCTCCAGGCCCGGCTCATGTCGCAGGCGCTGCGCAAGATCGCCGGTGCCCTGCACACCACCGGAACCACCGCGATCTTCATCAACCAGCTTCGTGAAAAAGTCGGCGTCATGTTCGGGTCTCCCGAGACCACCACCGGCGGCAAGGCGCTGAAGTTCTACGCCTCGGTCCGGCTGGACGTGCGCCGTATCGAGACGCTCAAGGACGGTACCGACGCGGTCGGCAACCGCACCCGCGTCAAGGTCGTCAAGAACAAGGTCGCGCCGCCCTTCAAGCAGGCCGAGTTCGACATCCTGTACGGCGTCGGCGTCTCCCGCGAGGGCAGCCTCATCGACCTGGGCGTCGAACACGCCATCGTGCGCAAGTCCGGTGCCTGGTACACCTATGACGGCACCCAGCTCGGCCAGGGCAAGGAGAACGCGCGCAACTTCCTGCGCGAGAACGTCGACGTGTCCCAGGAGATCGAGAAGAAGATCAAGGAGAAGCTGGGCATCCCCGGATCGGGCGACGACAGCGCCTCCGGTAGCGCCAAGGACGAGACCGGGGCCGACCCGGCCAAGGGCGCCAAGGCCGAGGAGGCCAAGGCCCCCGCCAAGCGGGCCACCGCCAGGACCACCAAGGCCGCCGACCCGGATGCGTGAGCGGCGCCGGTCTCCTGACCGCACCGGAGAGGCCGAGGCCGCCCCGGTGAGCGCCGACGAGGAAACCCCTCCGGGCGGGCAGACCCCGCCCGGAGAGGAGCCCCCGCCCAGCGGGGAGAAGCTGGAGAACAAGGCCAGGAACCTGGTGCTGCGGATGCTCACCCACTCTCCGCGCACCCGCGCCCAGCTGGAACGCTCCCTGCACCGCAGGGAGTACCCGGACGAGGTGGTGGACGCGGTCCTCAACGGCCTCGACGAGGTCGGACTGATCGATGACGCCGCCTTCGCGCGGGGCTGGGTCAGCTCCCGGCAGTACAGCCGCCACCTGTCCCGGCGTGCCCTGACGCAGGAGCTGCGCACCCGCGGGATCGAGGAGGAGACCGTCCGCGAGGCGGTCGCCGAGGTCAGTGACGAGGACGAGCAGGACGCCGCCCGGGCCCTGGCCCGCAAGAGCCTGAGGGGCAGCCGGAACAAGGACAAGGAGGCCCGGATCCGCCGCGCCCTGGGCGTGCTCGGCCGCAAGGGCTACCCCGGCGGGCTCTCCTACCGGATCGTCCGCGAGGAACTCGAACAGGAAGGCCTCGAAGCCGACCTGCCCGACCCCGAACTCTGAGCCGTGGCGGGTCGCCGGTCTCCTCTTCGCCGACACCCGTACCTTCGTCGCGGAGGCGGAGAACAGCGGAACCCGCCCGCGGGGAAGCCTGGGACAGCAGGCCCCGCAGCTCGCACGGCAGCGGCGGGCACTCCGGCCTTCGGAGAGGGAGCACTCACTCCTGCTCGGCGGGTTTGCGGAGCACCGGTTCGCCGGTACCAGCGGTCACACCGGCCTCCGGGGTGACCTCGGGCAGTTGCTCGGCCACGGGGAGGTCGTCCTCCTCCGCGGCGGGACGGGGCTTGGGCGGCGTGGTGGTGAGTTCCAGCGGCGCCACGTCGGGCTCGAAACCGAACACCCCGGCGTAGAAGGCCAGTTCGGCCTCCAGGGAACGCAGCCGTGCCTCCTCACCGCGGAAGCCGTGCGCCTCGCCCTCGAACTCCAGCAGCGCGTACGGCACACTCCGCTCACCGAGCGCGGTCGCCATCCGGAAGGCCTGGTCCGGGGTGACCACCTTGTCGTCCGAACCCTGTAGCAGCAGCACCGGGACGTCGATCTCGCCGGTCCGGTTGATCGGGGACCGCTCCCGGTAGGTCTCCACGAAGCCCGGCAGCGAGCCCACCAGGGTGTCCAGGAACCGTGACTCGAAGTCGTGGGTGGTCTCGACCAGACCCAGCATGTCGGCCACCCCGAAGTAGGACACCCCGCAGGCGAAGGTGTCCCCGGTGAGCGCCAGCAGGGCGGTGAGGCCGCCCGCGCTCGGGCCGCGGACGGCCAGCCGTTCGGGGTCGGCCAGCCCCTGTTCCACCAGGGCCCGGGCCGCGGCCGTGCAGTCCTCCACGTCCACCGCGCCCCACTCCTTGTGCAGACGCTTGCGGTAGGAGCGGCCGTACCCCGTGGAGCCGCCGTAGTCGACGTCCACCACGCCGATACCGCGGCTGGTGAAGTAGGCCTTGACCAGGTCCAGTTCGCGCGGGGAGTGGCTCACCGGCCCGCCGTGCGCCCACACCACGTACGGTGCGGGCCCGTCGGAGGAGACGTCGGGGTTGGTGGGCGGGTACACGTTGGCGTGCACCGTCGCCCCGTAGCGGCCCGGGAGTGTCACCGCCCGGGGTACGGGCAGGTAGGCGGGGTCCGGTGGCTCCTCCACGGACCGCCGGAGCACCTCGACGGTGCGGCGCAGCGGGTCCAGCCGCACCACGCATCCGGCGGTGTCGGCCGAGGCGGCGATCGCCACCACGCTGGTTCCGTCGGAGTCGAGGTGGGACCAGGAGGTCAGTTCCGTGGCGACCGGTTCCAGGTCCAGGGTGTCGGGGTCGTACACGCTCGGCCGCAACCCGGTGTCACCGTGCAGGGCCACGATCCTGCCCGAGTCCAGCACGCGGAAGCAGCGGTCCCCCAGCCGCCACGGGGGACTGTGGAACTCCTCCTCGGCCGGGTAGAGGGCGATCGCCGGGCCCCTCAGCCCGACCTGGTAGAGGTTCCAGAAGCCGGGCCAGTCCGAGGCCACGTACAGGGTGTCCTCGTCGGCCCAGACGGGGGAGAGCACGGACTCGTCGACCCCGCCCTTGAGCGTGTACTCCCCGGTCAGTCCGGCCGCGGTCAGTTCGCCGACCCGCAGTTCGGTGCCGTCCCAGGGCATCCGCGGATGGTTCCACCGCACGTACGCCAGGCGGGTCCCGTCGGGGGAGAGGGCCGGGGCGGCGTAGAAGTGGGCGCCCGAGACCAGCTCCTGGACCGCCTCCGGGTCCTCGGCCCCCCGCCCGGAGAGGGGGACCGACACGATCGAGCGGCGGACGGCGCCGTCGGCGTGCTGTTCACGCACGCACAACAGCTGTTTGCCGTCGGGGCCCGGCGTCGGGTCGGCGTAGCGCAGCGCCCCTGCCGAGGCGGGCTCCGGAGTCAGCGGGACCGGTTCCCTGGCTCCGCGTTCGAGCAGGTACAGGCGTTGGTCGGCGGAGTTGGCGAAGACCACCCCCACCCGGGGGATGGCCTTGTCATCCCGGCGGGGGACCGGAAGGTGGGAACGGCCGCCGTACTCGTGCACCCTGGTCCCCACGCTCCACGGGGCGGGGAGCAGATCGTGCACGGTTCCGTCCGCGTCCCGTCGCACGAGTGTCGTCCGGCCCCCCTCGGCCGGGCGGTACTCCTCCCACCAGACCTCCTCACCCAGAACGGACGGGTACGCCATCCGGCGCACTCCTCGGGCGACGTCGCCGGCGCTGATGGGCGATGGCCAGGAGCCGTGGGGGCTCGACAGTTCAGACATGTCCCGCTCAGGATGGGTCGTGGGTGTGATCAGATGACATATCGACCTTAGTGCTCCCGAGCTCCCGTGTGCAGTCCTGTCCTCCTCACCTGTGGACGGACGGGCCGGTGTTTGCGCAGGAGGCGGTGGCGCCGGTACGTGACGGCGGCTGGCGACGGCGGCCAGCCAGAAAGACGGCCCCGCGGAGCGCACTCGGGGTGCGTCCACGGAGCCGTCACGGGGTGCCCGGGCGGGCCGGTCAGGTGCCGCCGGGCCCCTTACCGGGGTCGGGGGCGTCGCCGTCCCCGGTCTCCTCCTCGGTCCGGGGCTCGGTGGCCGTGTCGCCGACCCCGGGTTCGGCGGTGGTGCCGCTGGGTGTGGGCAGGCCCCCGGCGCCCTCCCTGACCGGGGCGGGCTCACCGTCCGCGTCGGCGGGCCTGGCGGAGGACCTGCCGCGCCCGGAGTTGCGGCGTTCCAACCAGATCGCGACCCTGCTCAGCGAGAGGTTGATGATGATGTAGATGATCGCGCAGACGATCGCCGCCGGGATGACGTTGTTCTCCCGGGTGGCTACCAGCGTGAAGCTGCGCAGCAGCTCCGGAAAGGCGATGATGTAACCCAGCGCGGAGTCCTTGAGCAGAACCACCAGCTGGGCGACGATCGCGGGCATCATCGCGGTGACGGCCTGCGGGATGAGGATCGTCCACAGCGTCTGGGTCCGCGTCATACCGATGGACTCGGCGGCCTCGCCCTGTCCGGGCGGCACGGAGTTGATCCCGGCGCGGAACACCTCGGCCAGCACCGACCCGTTGTACAGGGTCAGGCCGGTGACCACCGCCGCGAGCGCGC
Source organism: Nocardiopsis moroccensis (assembly GCF_055763695.1). Taxonomy (NCBI): domain Bacteria; kingdom Bacillati; phylum Actinomycetota; class Actinomycetes; order Streptosporangiales; family Nocardiopsidaceae; genus Nocardiopsis; species Nocardiopsis moroccensis. The sequence goes on from NZ_CP199747.1 coordinate 377,645, forward strand.
TCACCTGGAACATCGCCGGGGAGAGTCCGAACACCTGGTTCATCACGATGGGGATCGCCATCGTGAAGAAGATCAGCATCAGCAGCGGGATGCCGCGGAAGAACTCCACCACGGCACCGGAAAGGAAGCGGATCCACCAGCGCTGGGAGAGCCGGCCGACCCCGAAGACCAGGCCGAACAGGACCGCCAGCACGGCGGCGATCAGCGCCGCCGTCAGTGTGTTCAGCAGACCGGGCAGGACGTAGCCGGTCCACGTCTCGGGGCGGATGAAGGGTTCCCAGTTGGCCGCCGACCACTGGCCGGCCGGGTTGACCGACCAGGTGAGCGGGTCGAACAGGTCGCCGGGAGAGTCCACCGTGGACAGGGTCCGGTTGAAGCTCAGGTAGACGGTGGCCAGACCGGCCACGATCAGGATCAGGCTGAGCACCGTGTAGACGGCGTTGCGTGCCCTGGCCCTGGGCCCGGGTACGTCGAAGAGGACGGTCTGCGCGCTCATCGGACCACCGCCACGCGCTTGGCGAGCCAGCCGAAGAAGTACCCCATCGGCAGGGTCAGGATCAGGAACCCGATCGCGAAACCGACGAAGGTCGGCAGGACCGGGGCGATGCCCTGGTCGAACATGAGCTTCATCTGGCGGGACGCCTCCTGAACGCCCAACCCCGCGACGGAGGCGACGGTCGTGTTCTTGGTCAGCGCGATGAGCACGCTCCCCAGCGGGCCGACGACGGTGCGCAGCGCCTGGGGGATGACGATCAGCCGCAGGTTCTGGGTGAAGGTCAGGCCCAGGGACCGGGCCGCCTCGACCTGGCCGACGGGGATCGTGTTGATGCCCGAGCGCAGCGACTCGGACACGAAGCAGGAGGTGTAGGCGGAGAGGCCGATGACCGCCCACCAGAACACGTCCCAGGCCACGGAGTCAGCCAGGCTCAGGCCCATCGCGCTGTTGAGGCCGAGGCCGCAGAAGAGCAGTACGAGGGTGAGGGGGCTGTTGCGCACGCCCTCGACGTAGGCGGTGGACAGGCCGCGCAGCAGCGGAACGGGGGAGACCCGCATCGCGGTCAGGAGCACGCCGAGAACGAATGAGAAGAGGGCGCTGAAGAGGGTCAGCCGGACGGTCCATGAGAAACCGTCGACAACCCTGTCGATATTGCTGAGAAAGGCTTCCATGGGTCCCAGCCGGTCAAGGGCCGAGCGGCGGGGCCGGGATCGGCCCCGCCGCTACGGGCACGTGGTCAGTTGAGGAGACTCAGGCGCAGGGCGCGAGCTCGGGGGTGGACTCCTCGTAGGCGAAGTCCGTCTCGCCGAAGGCGGCCTCGAGGAACTCGATGGCGGAGCCGTCGTCCCACATCTGGGTGATGGCCTCGTTGATCTCCTCGCAGCGCTCGGTGGAGCCCTGCGGCAGGCCGACGCCGTACTGCTCCTCGCCGAACGGGTTGTTCACCATGCGGTAGGTGTCGGGGTTCTGGGCCGCGAAGCCCGCGAGGATGGTGTTGTCGGTGGTGACCGCGGCGACGGTGCCGTTGCCGAGCAGTTCGAGGCACTCGGAGTAGTTGCCGGCCTCGCGCAGCTCGGCGTCGATGCCCATGTCGTCGACGATGTTGTTGGCCGAGCGCGAACCCGAGGCGGAGCAGAGCACCTCGCCGGCGAGGTCGTCGGGACCGCTGATGTCCGTGTTGTCGGCGGCGGTCAGGATGTCCTGCTGGGCCACGTAGTACGGGCCGGCGAAGTCGACGACCTCGCGGCGCTCGTCGGTGATCGAGTAGGTCGCGACGACCATGTCGACCGTGCCCTGCTGGAGGAAGGACTCGCGGTTGGCGGAGGCTGCCTCCGACCACTCGATCTGGTCCTCCGTGTAGCCGAGGTGCTCGGCGATGTAGGTCGCGACGTCGACGTCGAAGCCGACCGGGTTGCCGCCCTCGTCGAGGCCGAGCCCGGGCTGGTCGTACTTGACGCCGATGCGGAGGGTGTCGTCGTCGCCACTGCACGCCGTGAGGGCTGCGGTCATGGCCAGAGCGGCGACGCCACCGATGATCTTGGTGGAACGGCTGGCTCGCATGTGGGGTACCTCTTCCTTGTCCGTGCGAAGAACTCGGGGAAACCTAGTGGGTCAGGATCTTCGACAGGAAGTCCTTGGCCCGGTCCGACTCGGGGTTGGTGAAGAACTCGTCGGGGGTGTTCTCCTCGACGATCTGCCCGTCCGCCATGAAGACGACCCGGTTAGCGGCGCGGCGGGCGAAGCCCATCTCGTGTGTGACCACGACCATGGTCATGCCCTCGCCGGCGAGGTCGGTCATGACGTCGAGGACCTCCTGGACCATCTCGGGGTCCAGGGCCGAGGTCGGCTCGTCGAACAGGAGCACCTTCGGGTTCATCGCCAGCGCGCGGGCGATGGCGACGCGCTGTTGCTGGCCGCCCGAGAGTTGCGCGGGATACTTGTGGGCCTGGTTGCCGATCTGGACGCGGTCCAGCAGTTCCATGCCCCGGGCGTCGGCGTCCGCCTTCGACTTGCGGAGCACCTTGGTCGGGCCCAGGGTCACGTTCTGCAGCACGGTCTTGTGCGCGAACAGGTTGAAGGACTGGAACACCATGCCGACGTCGCTGCGCAGCTTGGCGAGGCCGCGCCCCTCGGCCGGCAGCGGCTGGCCGTCCAGGGTGATGGTGCCGGAGTCGATCGTCTCCAGCCGGTTGATCGTGCGGCACAGCGTCGACTTACCGGACCCGGACGGGCCGATGACGACTACCACCTCGCCGGAGTTAACCGTCAGATCGATGTCGCGGAGCACGTGCAGGTCGCCGAAGTGCTTGTTGACGTTCTCCAGCACGACGAGAGGAGTTGAGGTCATGCATCGGAACCTAATGGCTCCATGTTGCCGTGTCATCACAAAAACGCCGCCTGCCCAGGGAGTAGCGGACTTGTTACGGCGTGATCTGCGGAAATGTTATGTTTTTCGACGCATAAGTTCGCTGTTGTCGCGCTGAGTGGCGGTTCCGTTCTCCAGAGTCTCATGTGCGGTGTTCAGCGGTGAGGTCAGGGGGCTCGGGAACGGGCGTCCTGGACGCGGGCGCGGACGGGATAGCCTGGAACGGTGAGCCAGAGTCGTACCTACCAAGTGCGGACCTACGGCTGCCAGATGAACGTCCACGACTCCGAGCGCCTCTCCGGTCTGCTGGAGGACGCTGGGTACGCGCGCGCAGCCGAGGACACCACCGCAGACATCGTCGTCTTCAACACCTGTGCGGTCCGGGAGAACGCGGACAACCGCCTCTACGGCAACCTGGGGCACCTGCGTCCGGTCAAGGACGCCAACCCCGGTATGCAGATCGCCGTGGGCGGTTGCCTGGCGCAGAAGGACCGCGGGGAGATCGTGCGCCGTGCGCCCTGGGTGGACGTGGTGTTCGGAACCCACAACATCGGCTCCCTGCCGACCCTCCTGGAGCGTTCGCGCGTCCAGCGTGAGGCGCAGGTCGAGATCGCCGAGTCGTTGGAGCACTTCCCGTCCACCCTGCCCAGCCGCCGTGAGTCCGCCTACGCGGCCTGGGTGTCGATCTCGGTCGGCTGCAACAACACCTGTACCTTCTGCATCGTGCCCGCACTGCGCGGCAAGGAGAAGGACCGGCGCCCCGGCGACGTGCTCGCCGAGGTCCGCGCCCTGGTCGAGGAGGGCGTCACCGAGGTGACCCTGCTGGGGCAGAACGTCAACGCCTACGGCAGTGAGTTCGGCGACCGGCAGGCGTTCTCCAAGCTGCTGCGCGCCTGTGGTGAGATCGAGGGGCTGGAGCGGGTCCGTTTCACCTCCCCGCATCCGCGTGACTTCACCGACGACGTCATCGAGGCGATGGCCCAGACCCCCAACGTGATGCCGCAGTTGCACATGCCGTTGCAGTCGGGCTCCAGCAAGGTGCTCAGGGACATGCGCCGCTCCTACCGTCAGGAGCGCTTCCTGGGGATCGTGGAGAAGGTGCGCGCGGCCATGCCGCAGGCCGCCATCACCACGGACATCATCGTGGGCTTCCCCGGTGAGACCGAGGAGGACTTCGCCGAGACCCTGCACGTGGTCCGTGAGTCCCGGTTCGCGATGGCGTTCACCTTCCAGTACTCCAAGCGCCCCGGGACCCCGGCCGCCACCATGGACGGGCAGGTGCCGCCGGAGGTGGTCAAGGAGCGCTACCAGCGGCTGGTCGCCCTCCAGGACCAGATCTCCTGGGAGGAGAACCAGAAGCTGGTCGGCTGCGAGGTCGAGCTGATGGTCTCCGAGGGCGAGGGGAAGAAGGACGGTGAGCACCGCCGTCTGTCCGGCCGTGCCCCCGACAACCGTCTCGTGCACTTCGCCGTGGGTGAGGCCGAGGAGCCGCGGCCGGGCGACATGGTCACCGTCGAGGTCACCTACGCCGCCCCGCACCACCTGGTCGCCGACTCCGGGGTCCGGAATCTGCGCCGTACCCGCGCCGGGGACGCCTGGGACGCCCGTCAGGGACGGCCGGTTCAGGTGAGCAAGCCGGACGTGCTGTTGGGCATGCCCGGGGTCGGGGCCCCCGAGGAGCAGCCGGCCCCCGCGGGCGGTTGCTGCGACGCCTGACCCGGTTGTTCGCCCGGGCCCCGACACCGGGCCCGGGCCCGGGCCCGGTGCTCAGGCGCCCAGGCGGACCGGAAGGCTGTCCAGGCGCGCGGTGCCGGGAACGGAGGAGCGCACCGGCTCCCGCGCGGGCACCAGGGCCAGGTCCGGGTAGGCGGACAGCAGCGCTCCGAGGGCGACCTCTCCCTCCTGCCGGGCGAGGGCGGCCCCCAGGCAGTAGTGGAGGCCGTGCCCGAAGCCCACGTGGGCCTCTCCCGGCCGTCCCTGGTGCCGGGTGATGTCGAAGCGGTGCGGCTCCGGGTGCACGGCGGGGTCCCGGTTCGCTCCGGCCAGGGCCACCGCGACCCGCTCACCGGCGCTCACTCTCGCGCTGTCGAGCTGCACGTCCTGCGCGGCGTACCTGGCCCGGGCCACGACGGCCGTCCCGCCGTACCTGAGCATCTCGTGCACCGCTGACGGCAGCAGTTCCGGCGAGGCCTTGAGGAGTTCGAGCTGTTCGCGGTGTTCCAGCAAGGCCAGTGTGCCGTTGCCGAGCAGGTGCGCGGTGGTCTCGTGGCCGGCGAGGACGAGCGTGAACACCAGGGTGACCAGTTCGGTTTCGCTCAGCCGGTCGCCGTCCTCGTCACGGGCCCGGACCAGGGCGCCGAGCAGGTCCCCGTGCTCGCTCGCCCGGCGCTCACCGATCATCCACTTGATGTGGTCGATCATCCGGCCGAGCACGTCGTTCATCCGGGCCGGGTTCGCGGGGTCGAAGTTGCTGAGGGCGTGGCTCCACGACCGCCAGGCCTGGCGGTCCTCGACGGGGACGCCGACCAGGTCGCAGATCACCGTGATGGGCAGCGGGTAGGAGAGGTGTTCCATGAGGTCGACGACCCCGTCGCCGTCGGCACGCGCGGGGAGGTCGGCGAGCAGGTCGGCGGTGATCCGCTCGATGCCCGGGCGCAGGTCGTTGACCCGCCGCGCGGTGAAGGCGCGTGAGACCAGCTTGCGCAGCCGGGTGTGGTCGGAGTGGTCCTTGTCCAGGACGGTTTCGGTGAGATAGGTGATCAGGTCCTGGTGCACCCCCATGGCGCGCATGGCGTCGGAGCGCTTCGCCTGCGCCTTCGCCTGCTTCACGTTGGCTGGGTCGACGACGAACCGCCGGTCGCTGAGGATGGCGCGGACGTCCTCGTCCCCGACGAAGAGGAGGGCCTCCATGGTGTCCAGGAAGAGGACCCGGGCGGCCCCGCCCTCCTGGCGGACCCGTTCGATCACCCCGTGGGGATCCGTGGCGAACTCCGGCGAGCGCAGGTCGATGGGTGCGTTGGTGCTCATGTGCCCCTCCTCGGAGGTCTACGTAGTGCGCTTGACGCGTTTCTGTTCCTCGACCTCGTCGATCATGCGCCGTTCCAGGTCGGTGAAGATCTCGACGACCTTCGGCCGGGCCGCGTCGAGGGTCTCGGGGGACACCTCGGCCTCCAGGAGGGGGCGTACGCTCTGGGCGATGAGTTCGGCGCGGGTCGCGAGTCCGGGGACGTCCTGACCCTGTTCCGCCAGGACCTGTTCGGTGGTCATGTGGCCGGTGATGATGGCCGTGTAGGCGTAGAACTGCTCCTCGAAGGGCCGGTCCCGGCGTAGGACCCCGTGTTCGCGCAGGTGGTCCCAGTACGCGCGGATCGTTCTCCACCGGAGCTCGACGATGTCGCCGAGCAGGACGTGGGCGTCGTGGGAGAGCCTCGCCAGCGAGCCGGGGGCGTCCACGAGCATCGACCTCAGGACCGGTTCCCGCGCCTGGAGCAGGTACAGCCTGCGGGCCAGTTCGCTCGGTCGGACGGCCTCGCGGTCCTCGTGCATGGCCCGGACGATCTCGCCGATCATCCCGGTCTGGGCCCGCATCACCACGGTCAGGAACAGCAGTTCCTTGGTGGTGAAGTGCAGGTAGACGGTGCCCTTGCCGACGCCGGCGCGCCGGGCCACGTCCCCGACCGTGACCTTCCGGGGCCCCAGCGCCACCATGAGCTCCTCCGCGGCGTCCAGGATGTGGTCGGCCCGTGACGTGCGTTCGGCGGTGGACCTGTCGGTGAACGGGGGCACGTACGGCTCCTTCGGTTCGGCTGCGGCCGGCGGTGGCTCCCACCAGCGTTGACGCGAAGACCATATCCACACCTCCGTTCCGGGCCGATCGCCTGACCGTGCGCCTGACTGTGTGACCAGATTTCAAAACTGGTCACACAGTCAAACCTAGGTCAGGGGTCGGCCCCGGGCAAGGCTGGTGAGGCGAATCTTTCCGCGGGGACAGGTATAGTCTCGCCCCTGTGTTGATCGCCGCCGCTGTGTGTCCCCATCCGCCCGTGCTGTTCCCCGAGGTCGCCCAGGGGGCCGCGCCGGACCTGGATGCCCTGCGCGACGCCTGCGACCGGGCCGTCGCAGGGCTCGGGGCGAGCGGGGCCGACCGCCTGTACGTGGTGGGTCCGGGGTCGCGGGAACGCCGCCACGGCCGCGACGCGGGGGGAGGCCTCGACGACTACGGGGTCGCACTGCGGGTGGGGCCGACACCGGGTGTCCTGGATCTGGCGGCCACGGCCGGTCGCTGGCTGGCCGAACGCTCGGGTCTGACCCCCGACGGCTACCAGGAGGTCGCACCGCAGACCACTCCGGAACGGGCGGCCGAACTCGGAGCCGCGCTGGCGGGGTCGGGGGACCGGGTCGCCCTGCTGGTGATGGGGGACGGCAGCGCCCGCCGGACCGAACGGTCACCCGGTTACGTGGACGAGCGCGCTCTTTCCTACGACGACGCCGTGGCCGAGGCCCTGGGCGAGGCGGACGCCGCGCACCTGGCCGGACTCGAACCGGCGCCGGCCGGTGAGCTCATGGTGGCCGGGCGCCCCGCCTGGCAGGTCCTGGCGGGCGCGGTGGGGGAGCACCCCCTCACCGGTGACCTGCTCGCCTACGAGGCGCCCTACGGGGTGGGCTACTTCGTGGCCGCCTGGTCCTGAGCCCGTTGGTCCCGGGGCGGCCCGGAGGCCGTCCCCTCAGCGCTGGGAGTTCGGCAGCAGGGTGGCCACGTCCACCAGGGCCTCGCCCGGGTACTCGTTCCTGCCGGCCAGGGCCGACTCCACCTGCGCCATCGCCCGCTCCAGCAGGTTGGGCGCGTCGTAGGGCAGCCACCGCACCCGGGGGTCGCGGCGGAACCACGACTCCTGGCGGCGGGCGAACCGGCGGGTGGCCTGGGCGGTCTGCTCCCTGGCCTCGGCCGGTGTGAGCTCGCCGTCGAGCTGGGCGAGCGCCTGGGCGTATCCGAGCGCCTTCGACGCGGTGCGCCCCTCGCGCAGCCCCTGTCCGTCCAGGCGGCGGACCTCCTCCAGCAGCCCCTGGTCCCACATGCGCTCGACTCGCAGGTCGATGCGCTCGTCCAGTTCGGGGCGCGGGGCGGTCAGCCCGAGCTGCACACACGGGTAGTAGGAGGTGTGGTCGGGCAGGTTCGCGGTGAACGGCTGCCCGGTCAGCTCGATGACCTCCAGCGCGCGGACGATGCGCCGCCCGTTCCCGGGCAGGATCGTCCGGGCGGCCTCGGGATCGGACTCGGCCAGCCTGGCGTGCAGCAGGCCGGGGCCGATGTCGGCCAGTTCGGCCTCCAGTCGGGCGCGCACCCGCGGATCGGTGCCGGGGAACTCCATGTGGTCCAGGACCGCTCGTACGTACAGCCCGGACCCGCCCACCAGCACGGGGATGACGTCGCGGTCGGCGCAGTCCTCCACCCTCTCCCGGGCGAGGGTCTGGTAGCTGGCCACGTCGGCGGGTTCGTGCACGTCCCAGATGTCCAACAGGTGGTGGGGTATGCCCCGGCGCTCCTCCTCGGAGAGCTTGGCGGTGCCGATGTCCATGCCCCGGTACAGCTGCATGGAATCAGCGTTGATCACCTCGCCGCGACGACCGGTCCGTTCCTCCAGCCACTCCGCGAGGTCGACGGCCAGGTCCGACTTGCCCACAGCGGTCGGGCCCACGACCGCGATCACCTTGATCATCCCTCCAGCGTAACCACGTCGCGGCCCGGTCGGGCCCGTACCGGGTGAGAAACGGGTGGGAATCGGTCCGCGCGGCCGCCGGGGTGCGCGTGCCAGGGCCCGGCGGCGGTGGCGGCGGGCCGCGGCGCGGGAGGAACGGGCCTGGGAACAGGGCCTAGGATGGTCACCATGCGATTCGCCAAGGGCCACGGAACAGAGAACGACTTCGTGATCCTCCCCGACCCCGAAGGGGAGCTTCGGCTCACGAAGGAGACCGTCCGGCTGCTGTGCGACCGCCGGGCGGGCATCGGCGGCGACGGCATCCTCCGGGTGGTGCGCACACGCGCGCTCGGTGAGACCCTCGCCCCGGCGGCCCGCACGGCCGAACGCCCCGAGTGGTTCATGGACTACCGCAACTCCGACGGAAGCGTCGCCGAGATGTGCGGCAACGGGGTACGGGTCTTCGCTCACTACCTGCGGCACGCCGGACTGGTCGAGGGCGACCGGTTCGAGGTCGGCACCCGGGACGGGGCCAAGGGGGTCGTGGTCGAGGCCGACGGCGACATCACCGTGGACATGGGGCGCGTGGAGATGCAGGGCACCTCCTCCGCGAAGCTCGCCCGGCAGGCCGTGCACGGCTCCCAGATCTCCGTGGGCAACCCGCACCTGGCCTGCGAGGTCCAGGGCCCGGTCGCCGACGTCGACCTGAGCGAACCGCCCGAGCTGGACGCCGAGGCCTTCCCCGAGGGGGCCAACGTCGAGGTGTACGCCGAGATCGCCCCCGGTGTGCTGGAGATGCGCGTGTACGAGCGCGGCTCCGGCGAGACCCGCTCCTGCGGGACCGGCATCGTCGCGGCCGCCGCCGCGGCCGCCCCCGAGGGGGAGGAGTCCACCTGGCGGGTGCGTGTGCTCGGCGGCGAGTGCACCGTCTACCTCGACGCCTCCGGGGCCCGGCTGAGCGGTCCGGCCACCATCGTCGCCGAGGGCGAGACCTCCCTCCTCTAGAGCCGCCGGGCTCCCGCTACCCCCGTCCCCGGCCGAGCAGCGGCCCCGGGCCCAGGCCGCGCAGGGAGGCGTCCAGGAGTTGCGCGGTGTGGGTCACCGCGATCGGCGAACCCGCACGCTCTGTCGCCGAGGCGATCTGCAGCGAGCAGCCGGGGTTGCCCGACACCAGGAGCCGGGCACCGGTCGAGGCCGCTCCCCGGGCCTTGCTCTCGCCCAGCTCCTCGGCGGCCTCGGGCCTGAACAGGTTGTACACACCCGCCGATCCGCAGCAGACCTCCCTGTCGGGCAGCTCGGCCAGCTCCAGCCCGGGGATCCGCCGCAGGAGCTCCCGGGGCTGACGGGTGACGCCCTGGCCGTGGGACAGGTGGCAGGCGTCGTGGTAGGCCACGCGCAGCGGCACCGGGTGGTATTCGGCGCGGGGGCCCAGGTCCACCAGGTACTCGGTGAGGTCCACGACCTTGGCCGAGAGCGCACGGGCCCGGTCCGTCCAGGCGCGCCCGGCTCCCGCCTCGGCCAGGGTCCGGTCGAAGTGCTTCATGCCGGACCCGCACCCGGCGGAGTTCACCACGATCCGTTCCACCCGGCGGGTCTCGAACACCTCGATCATCCGTTTGGCCAGGTCGGCGGCCTCGGCGATCCTCCCCGAGTGGCCCGAGAGCGCACCACAGCACCCCTGGGAGCGCGGGATCACCACCTCGCAGCCCTCCAGCGCCAGCACCCGCGCGGTCGCCGTGTTCACCTCGGGGAAGAACGCTCCCTGTACACAGCCCACGAGCATGCCCACCCGGGCGCGCCGTTCGCCGACGGCGGGTACGAGTTCGGGCAGCGGGGGCGGCGGAGCCGACAGCCGTGGGGCGACGCGTTCCATGGCGGCCAGGGCCGGTGAGATCCGCTCCAGCAGACCGGACTTGCGGACCAGCGAGGAGACACCGCTGGCCTGGTATGCGCGCAGCGGCCCGCGCAGCGCCCGCAGCCGGGACCGGTACGGGAAGAGCGAGAACACCGTCGCGCGCAGGGCCCGCTCGCCGAGGGTGCGCCGGTGTTCGGTCTCCACCCGGTGCCTGGTGTGCTCGATCAGCGCGTCGTAGGCCACTCCCGACGGGCACGAGGACACGCAGGCCAGGCAGCCCAGGCAGTTGTCGAAGTGGCCCACCGAGGTTTCGGTGAGCACGTCCTCCTCGTGCATCTGCGCCATCAGGTGGATGCGCCCGCGGGGCGAGTCCATCTCCTGTCCCCACAGCACGTTGGTGGGACAGGTCGGTAGACAGAACCCGCAGTGCACGCAGTCGTCGAGCAGCTCCCCGAAGAGCCGCTCCGGGCCGGGTTCGGGGTCGGTCGGTCGATCGGTCACGGGACCCTCCCTGAGGGAGCTCGGCGGATGGTTCAGATCCCGCCCGCGAAGCGGCCGGGGGACAGGCGGTGCCCGGGGTCGAGGGAGTCCTTGACCGCCCGCATCAGCGACAGCCCCGGCACCTCGCCCCACAGGTCCACACCGGCCGCCAGGACGTGCGGTTCGGCGCGCAGCAGTACCGCTGACCGGCCGGCGCCGGCACGGGCCCGGTCCAGGACCGCGGCCACCGCCTCAGCGGAGGCGCCCGGGGGGAAGGCCAGGTACAGGCAGCCCGCGGGCACGGACGCGGTCCCGCGGACGGGAGCCCCGAACCCGTCCCGGGCCAGGCGCCCCAGATCGCCGGCGAGGTCGGGCAGCTCGGCCGGGGGCGCCAGGACCCGGACCAGACAGCCCTCGGCGGGGAGCACTCCCCAGTCCGCGGGCAGTTCCTCGGCCACCTCCGTCTCACCGCCCAGCGCCCGTGAGGTCTCCCCGACCCGGGACACCAGGCCCTCCGGAGTGCCCTCCAACACCACGACCAGCCGTCCCGGCCCCTCGGCGGACCGGTCCAGTTCCACGGCCGAGGGCACCACCGCGGTCCCGCGCAGCGCTGCCAGGGCCCGCCTCGCCCGGGAGCCGGAGGGCATCTCCGCGCTCACCACACGGACGGCCGGCGGGAGCGGGTGCAGGCGGAACGCGGCCGCGGCGATCACCCCGAGTGTGCCGTACCCGCCGGTGTGCAGCTTGGCCAGGTCGTATCCGGCCACGTTCTTGACCACCCGGCCGCCGCTGCGGGCCACCGCCCCGTCGGCGCGCACCACCGACATCCCGATCACCAGGTCGCGCAGTGCTCCGGCGAGCAGCCGTCGCGGGCCACTCGCCCCTGTCGCCAGGGCCCCGCCCACCGTGCCGCCGATCCGGACCGGGTCGTAGGACAGCCGCTGTCCGGCGGCGGCCAGGACCCGTCCGAGTTCGGCCAGCGGGGTGCCCGCGCCGACCTCCACCACCAGGTCACCGGCGTTGTGGTCGATCCAGGACAGCGCGCGGGTGTCCACCAGCAGGTCCAGGGAACGGGGCGGTGCACCCCAGCCCAGGCCGGTCCCGCCCCCGCGTGCGGTCACCGAGAGGCCGTTCCGGTGCGCGGCGGCCATCAGCTCCGCGAGCGCCCCGGTGCCGGCCGGACACGCCACGTGCGCCGGCACGACCCCGCACACGGCGTCCTCGGGGGTTCCCTCCCGCAGGGTGTGCTCCTCGGCGTCCAGGTCCTGTCTCACCCTCGGCCCTCCCGGCCCGCTCGCGGTCGTACTCCTGTGCCGGCGGTGTCGGCCACGGTGCCCGAGTGGGCGGGCCGCCCGGTCAGAACTGTTCGGCCTCGCCGGAGGCCACCAGCGGGTGCACCCCCGTGCGCGCCTCGGGCCGTTCCCCGCACAGGCGCGGGGTGGGCAGCAGTTTGTCCGGGTTGGCGATCCCATCGGGGTCGAAGGCCCGCCGGAACAGGTCGAAGGTCTCCAGGGAGGCGTCGTCGTACATGCGCGGCATCTTGCACGCCTTGTCCACACCCACCCCGTGCTCGCCGGTGATGGACCCGCCGTGTTCGATGCACAGGTCCAGGATCGCCCCGGAGACCTCCTCGGCGCGCTCGGCCGCGCCGGGTTCGGCGTCGTCGAACAGGACGAGCGGGTGCAGGTTTCCGTCACCCGCGTGGAAGACGTTGGCGACCCGTATGCCGCTTTCGGCGGACAGGGCGGCGATCCGGCCCAGCACCTCGCCCAGGGCCGTGCGCGGCACCACCCCGTCCTGGACGATGTAGGCGGGGCTGATCCGGCCCACCGCGGCGAAGGCCGACTTGCGGCCCTTCCAGATCAGCGCGCGCTCCTCGGCGCCGCCGGCGGTACGCGTCCCGAAGGAACCGCAGGCCGCGCAGAGTTCGGTGACCCGCCGGACCTGGGCGTCGACCTCCGCGGCCGGTCCGTCCAGTTCCACCACCAGCACCGCTGCCGCGCCCGCAGGGTAGTCGCAGGCCACGGCGGCCTCCGCGGCCTCCACGGCCAGCGCGTCCATCATCTCGACCGCCGACGGCAGTACCCCGGCGGCGATGATCGCCCCCACCGCCTCGCCTCCGGCGTCCAGGGAGGTGAACGCCGACAGCAGGGTGACGGTCCTCTGCGGGGACCGGGTCAGGGAGACGGTGACGCGCGTGGCCACGCCCAGGGTGCCCTCGGAGCCGACGAACGCTCCGAGGAGGTCGTAGCCGTGCGCGCCCGGGGCCTTGCCGCCGAGCTCGACCACCTCGCCCGAGGGGGTGACGATCTCCAGTCCGCGCACGTGGCCCGCGGTGAACCCGTACTTGAGGCAGTGCGCACCGCCGGAGTTCTCCGCGACGTTGCCGCCCACCGAGCACACCTGTTGGCTGGAGGGGTCGGGCGCGTAGTGGTAGCCGTACGGTTCGGCGGCGCGGGTGATGTCGAGGTTGGCCACGCCCGGTTCGACCACCGCGCACTCGTTCTCCGGGTCGATCTCCAGGATCCGGCGCATGCGCGAGGTGACGAGCAGGACGCCTTCGGCGTGGGGGAGCGCCCCCGCTGACAGGCCGGTGCCGGCGCCGCGCGGAACGTAGGGGACGCCGTGTTCGGCGCACAGCGCGATGACCTCGCGGACCTGGGCGGTGGTGGTCGGCATGGCCACGACACCCGGGGTGGACCGGTGGTGGGTGAGGCCGTCGCTCTCGTACGTGCGCCGTCGGGAGAGGTCGGTCAGGACGCCGTCCTCACCGCAGATCCGACGCAGCCGGGGGACCAGCGCGGCCAGGGCCGCGGGTGTGCGCGCGAGATCATCGGGTGTGCGGCGTGCGGTCGTGGCCATGGGTGCCTCCCTGGTTCGGCCGGGGAGCGGCACCGGGTCCGTTCTCCGGTTGCGACCTCGCACAGGGACCGTACGACCGCGCCCCCTGCCGAAGCAAGGGGCGCGGTGAAAGCAGGCTTCTGTTTCGTGAAATCGTCCGGGTTGGCCGCCGGACGCTTCCCCGGTTCGGCTACGGCATGCGCTCGTAGGCGGGCAGGGTCAGGAAGTCGACGTAGTCGTCGTCCAGGGCGACCTCGGTGAAGAGCTCGCTGGCCTGCTTGTAGAGGTCCTCGTTGAAGTTGTCGCCGAGGTCCTGCCGGATGGCGGCCAGCTCCTCACCGATGATCTGCTTGACCAGTTCGGCGGTGACCTTCTCGCCGCCGTCCAGGGTGACGTCGTTGTGCAGCCACTGCCAGATCTGGGAACGGGAGATCTCGGCGGTCGCGGCGTCCTCCATGAGGTTGTGGATCGCCACCGCGCCGTTGCCGCCCATCCACGCCGCCAGGTACTGGAGGGCGACGTTGATGTTGCCGCGCAGGCCTGCGAGGGTGACGCCGCCCGGGGTCCGGTCCACCGAGAGCAGGTCGGCGGCGCTCACCTCGACGTCGGGGCGCTGCTTGTCGATCTGGTTGGGCCGCTCGCCCAGAACGCCGTCGAAGATCTCCTTGGCGATCGGCACCAGGTCGGGGTGGGCGACCCAGGAGCCGTCGAAGCCGTCGCCGGACTCGCGGGACTTGTCGTCGCGCACCTTGGCGAAGGCGTTCCGGTTGACCTCCTCGTCCCTGCGGGAGGGGATGAAGGCGGCCATGCCGCCGATGGCGTGGGCGCCGCGCTTGTGGCAGGTCTTGACCAGCAGCTCGGTGTAGGCACGCATCATCGGGGCGGTCATCGTGACGGCGTTGCGCTCGGGCAGCAGGAACTTGCGGCCGCGGGTGCGGTGGGTCTTGATGAGGCTGAAGAGGTAGTCCCAACGGCCCGCGTTGAGGCCGGCCGAGTGCTCGCGCAGCTCGTAGAGGATCTCCTCCATCTCGAACGCGGCCGGGATGGTCTCGATCAGGCAGGTGGCGCGGATGGTGCCGCGGGGGATCTCCAGGCGCTCCTGGGCCAGCACGAAGATGTCGTTCCAGAGGCGGGCCTCGAGGTGGCTCTGCATCTTCGGCAGGTAGAAGTACGGGCCCTTGCCCTTGGCGATCTGACGCTTGGCGCTGTGGAAGAAGTACAGCGCGAAGTCGACGATGCCGCCGCTGGTGCGCTCGCCGTCGACGAGGATGTGCTTCTCGTCCAGGTGCCAGCCGCGCGGGCGGACGACGATGGTGGCCAGCTCGGAGTCCTCCTTGAGGGCGTAGGTCTTGCCCTGGGGGGAGGTGAAGTCGATCTCGCGGTCCAGGGCGTCGCGCAGGTTGAGCTGCCCCTGGATCATGTTCTCCCACAGCGGGGTGTTGGCGTCCTCGAAGTCGGCCAGCCACACCTTCGCGCCGGAGTTGAGGGCGTTGATCGTCATCTTGCGGTCGGTGGGACCGGTGATCTCGACGCGGCGGTCGGTGATGCCCGGGGCGGGCGGCGCGACCTTCCAGCTGTCGTCCTCGCGGATGTGCCTGGTCTCGGGGAGGAAGTCGAGGTCCTCGCCGGCCGCGATCTGCGCCTCCTTGGTCCGGCGGGCGGCCAGCAGTTCCTGGCGGCGCGGCTCGAAGGTGCGGTGCAGTTCGGCGACGAGCGCGAGGGCGTCCTCGGTGAGGATCTCGTCGAACCGTTCGTTGAGGGGGCCGGTGATCTCAACCCCGTGCTTGGCGCCCATGGAAAACCTTCCGCGATACGAAACAAGCTTCTGGTATGTGGAAGTGAAACTACTATCTTGATGTCGAGCGGTCAACGTCACTCGTGGTGTCAGTGACGTGCAATTTTTCCACAGGGGTAAGCCAGGGAAAAGTTCTTCTGGAAATATCGAGCTTCTTCGGTCTTGGTGCTGATTCGTGCGTAACCACGCGATGCTCCGGGTGGTGTCCTGTGTCACGCCCCCTGCGATAATTAACGTGCCTTCACCCTGGCGAGGTGCCACCATCGACCCCAGGGGCTCCCTCCGCGGCCACACACCCTGCCGTGCGGCGGTCGGCGGCCACAGAGGACGGGTGCCGGACCGCCGCCGAACACGGTGGACGGGGAAGAATCACGACCGCGACAGCGTTGACCCACCTGGAGGGATATGAATACAGCTGACACCCACGGAAGCGACCGCACGGGCCACGGGGCCCGGGGGCAGGACGCGTTCCGTGAGGCGAACACCGTCGGGGACGGGGTCCACGCCGACGACGCGTCCCGCGAGGCCGCGGCCACCGACGGCGACCGCTACGAGGACCCGGGCAACGCCCCCGACCAGGGTGAGATGGAGCTGGCCGAACGGCACGCGCTCCGCCGTGTCCAGGGCCTTTCCACCGAACTCACCGACGTCACCGAGGTCGAGTACCGGAAGCTGCGCCTGGAGCGGGTCGTCCTCATCGGCGTCTGGACCCGTGGGACCCAGGCCGACGCCGACAACTCACTGACCGAGCTGGCAGCCCTCGCCGAGACGGCGGGTGCCCTGGTCCTGGAGGGGCTCACCCAGCGCCGAGCCAAGCCGGATCCCGCCACCTACGTCGGCAAGGGCAAGGCCTCGGAACTGCACGAGATCGTCGAGGCCACCGGCGCCGACACCGTCATCTGCGACGGCGAGCTCACCCCGGGCCAGCTGCGCCAGCTGGAGGACGTGGTCAAGGTCAAGGTGGTCGACCGGACCGCCCTGATCCTCGACATCTTCGCCCAGCACGCCCGTAGCAGCGAGGGCAAGGCCCAGGTCGAACTCGCCCAGCTCAACTACCTGCTGCCCCGACTGCGCGGCTGGGGCGACTCCCTGTCCCGACAGGCGGGCGGCTCCGGCGGCGGTTCCGGCGGCGGCGTGGGCCTGCGCGGCCCCGGTGAGACCAAGATCGAGACCGACCGCCGACGCATCAACGACAAGATGGCCAAGCTGCGCCGTCAGCTCGCCCACATGCGTACCGCGCGCGAGGTCAAGAAGGACGTCCGCCGCACCCGCGAGGTGCCCTCGGTGGCGATCGCCGGGTACACCAACGCGGGCAAGTCGAGCCTGCTCAACCGGCTCACCGGAGCCGGGGTGCTGGTGGAGAACGCACTGTTCGCCACCCTGGACCCGACGGTCCGCCAGGCACGCACACCCGACGGCCGCGGCTTCACCCTGAGCGACACGGTCGGTTTCGTCCGACACCTGCCGCACCAGCTGGTGGAGGCGTTCCGCTCCACTCTGGAGGAGGTCGCCGACTCCGACCTGATCCTGCACGTGGTCGACGGTTCGCACCCCGACCCAGAGCAGCAGATCAGCGCGGTCCGTGAGGTGTTCGCCGAGATCGAGGCCGTCGACGTGCCCGAGCTCGTCGTGGTCAACAAGGTCGACGCCGCCGACCCGGACACGCTCCGGGCGCTGCGTACCCGCTACCCCGACCTGGTCGAAGTCTCGGCCCGTACCGGCCAGGGCGTCTCCGAGCTGGTCACGGCGTTGGCCGAGGCGCTGCCCGAGCTCGCCAAGGAGGTGCACGCCCTCGTTCCGTACTCGCGGGGCGACCTCGTCGCCAAGGTGCACGAGGAAGGCCGCATCATCAGCGAGGAGCACACCGGGGAGGGTACGGCCCTGCACGCCTTCGTTCCGGCGCTGCTCGCCGCCAGGCTCGACGAGTACACGCCCAGCGGCGTCTGAGCTGAGGGGAACCGGCTCGCAAGCCTGACAACGGCTTCGGGGGCCGGTCGCCACGGGGAGGACGGTCCGCCCGAGTGCGGTCCGTGACGGTACACGGCCGGGGCGCCCGCGGGTGCCCCGGCCGTGTCGTGTCCGGACAGGGTCCGTGGGACCGTGTCCCGGGCGGGGTCAGCGGGCCCCGCATCCGGACGGGACCGAGCCGGTTTCATGTTCTGGTGATGCTCTCCGATCTGCGGGGCGGAGTCCGAAGGAACAGCTCAGCACGGGTCAGGGTGGCCTTCATCACGCTGTGGCTCTGTGAGTTTCGGCTGGGAACACTCGCATTCGTCCCTTCGGGGAGGTGTACACGGAGTCCGCGAATGGACTACGGTTTTGGAGCACTGGCCGACAGTGACCGCTGTCCCCCTGAGGCTGACGCGAACCCCCACTGTCACGGCACCGCGAGGCGACCCCGGGTCGCTCACGGCCCTGTCGGAATCGCATCCAGATACGAGGTCGCCATGCCCGCCCGTGCACGCCACGCCGCTGCTTCGCACGTGTCGCAGCGGAACTGACCGGCGGGGGCGGACCACCTCATGACGGTAGTACTCCTCACCAACATCGGTCGGCTGTGGACCGGGAACGAGCTGCTCACCAAGGCCGCCCTCCTGATCGACAACGACCGCGTCGCCTGGGTCGGCCCCGCGGCGGAGCTTCCCCAGCGCATCCCCGGTGTGATGGAGGACCTCACCGAGGTGGACGAGGTCGTCAACATCGGGGGCGGCCTGCTCACCCCCGGTCTCGTCGACGCCCACTGCCACCCCGTCTACGCGGGCGACCGGTACGCGGAGGTCAACATGTGGGCCCAGGGGGCCACCCGGGCCGACATCTTCGCCGCTGGCGGAGGCGTGTCCACGACCGTCACCATCACCAGGGGGACCGACCCCTGGACCCTGTGCAACGCCGTCCGGGAACGGCTGCGGCACTGGGTGCTGTCCGGCAGCACCACGGTGGAGGCCAAGACCGGTTACCACCTCACCCGGGACGGCGAGCTCGCCGACGTACGCCTGCTCCGTTCCCTGGAGGAGGAACCGGGCATGCCGCGCCTGCACGTCACCTTCTTCCCCGCACACGGGGTCCCGCCCGAGTTCTTCGGCCGTCCCAAGGAGTACGTGGCCACCGCCGCCTCCTGGCTCAGCGACGCCGCGATGGCCGGCGCGGACGGGGTGGACGTCTACTGCGACAACCAGCAGTTCACCACCGAGGACGCCCACATGCTCCTGGGCGTGGGCCAGTCCGTGGGGTTGCGCACCACCATGCACGCCTGCTCCCGGCCCCGGCACGGGGCCGTCCGGATGGCCGCGGAACTGGGCTGCTCCTCGGTCGACCTCGTGCACGAGGCCGATGACGAGGACCTGCTGGCCCTGGCGGCCACCCGTACCCCGGTGGTCGCCTGCCCCACCACCGCTCTGCACGAGCGCCGCAACCCGCCGGTGCGCGCGCTGCTCGACCACGGCGTCCCGGTGGGCCTGGGCACCGACCACAACCCGGGCCAGTCCGGCACCACGTCCATGCCACTGGTCATCTCCCTGGCCGTCTCGATGTTCGAGATGACCGTCCAGGAGGCACTCAACGCCGCCACGGCGGGCAGTGCGCACGCGCTGGGCCTCAATGACCGGGGCATGATCACCCCGGGCAGCCTGGCCGACCTGGTGCAGTGGGACGCCGACCACGAAGGCGCCTTCGCCTGGTCCATGGGCCTGAACGCCCTGCGGGTGTGGCAGGGCGGCCGCACGATCCGCTGAGCAACCGCGACGGCCGTGCCGCCGCCCGGTGACCGGAGCGGTCCGGAGCCGTCAGCGGGCGCCGCGGGCCCGGGCGATCTCGATCACCGCGCGCTCCAACGCGTATTCGGGGTCGCGGCCGCCCCCCTTGATCAGCGCGTCGGTCTCGGCGATCACCTCCATCGCCCGCCGCACCCCGGCAGCGTTCCAGCCCCGGGCCTGTTGGCGCAGGGTGCGCAGTTTCCACGGCGGAACCTTGGCGCGCTTGGCCAGCTCCGCCTCACTCATCCCCCGCGGCGGCTGGGCGGCCACCGCGATCCCGCGCACCGCGCCGGCCAGCGCACTGTTGACCAGTACCGGTGCGGTGCCCACCGCCAGTGACCAGCGCAGCTGCTCCAGCGCCTCGGGCAGGCGCCCCTCCACCGCTCGGTCGGCCACGCTGAACCCCGAGGCCTCCGCCTTGCCGGAGTGGTACCTGGCCACCGCGGCCGCGTCCACCCGGCCCTCGGTGTCCGCGATCAACTGGGTACAGGCGGCGGCGATCTCGCGCAGTTCGGTACCGACCGCGTCCACCAGCGCCTGGGCGGCGTCGGGGGTGATCTGCCGTCCGGCCGTGGAGAACTCGCCCTTGACGAAGGCGACCCGCTCGGGGCCCTTGGTGGGGCCCTTGCAGTCCACCCGCTGGGCGCCCGCCTTCACCGCGGCCTGGAGCAGCGCCTTGCCCTTGGCGCCCCCCGCGTGGGTGAGCACCATGTACACGTCGTCGGCCGGGTTCTTGAGGTAGTCGGTGACCGTCGCCGCCAGGTCCTTGACCAGGTCCTGGGAGGAGCGGAGCACCACCACCCGGCGGTCGCCGAAGAGCGAGGGCGAGGTGACCTCGACCAGGGTGGACAGGCCTACCTGGGAGGGGACCAGGTCGTGGACGTCCACCTCGGGGTCGGTCTCGCGGGCCGAGGCGACGACGGCGGCCACGGCCCGGTCGACGAGGAGTTCCTCGTCGCCGACGATGAGCGTGATGAGGGCGGGTGCAGGCATACAACGAGGATGCCACGCCCCACCGACCGGGCGGTGCCCGAACGGCGGACCGGGGGTGCTGCCCCTCCGGCGCCCCTCCCTGTGCCCGGGCCCACCGGACCGCAGGCCGGCGTCCGGTGTCCCGGGAGAGCTCCCTGGCCGGGCGTTCAGCGGTCCGGTTCCGCTTCCGCGCCGCGGACCGCCACCCGGACCGGGCCGCCCAGGACGGCGACATCGCCGTCGCGGTCGGTACGGGCGTTCACCCGGACGGTCCGCTCCAACAGGTTCCAGGTGGAGGGTGCGGGATGGCCATGGCGGTTCTCCCTTCCCACCGATGTCACCGACACCGCCGCCCCGGTCGCGGCGAGGAAGTCCGAGTCCTGGCTACCGGCGCCGTGGTGGGGTGTGGTCAGTACCGTCACCGACAACAGGGCCGGTTCCGGTCCGTGCAACAGTCTCCCCTGTGCCTCCTCCTCGATGTCACCGGTCAGCAGTACCGACATTTCCGGGCCGTCGGCCCGGATCACCACGGACGCGTCGTTGACCGAGCCGGTGAACCCCGCCTCCGGCCAGAGCACCCGCAGCAGCCACGGACCCACCCGGAACTGCTGGCCGCGCTCGGCGGCCGTCAGCGCCACCCCCTCCTCGGCGAGCAGACGGCCCACCGGGCTCTGCCCGAACCCCTCCGGGGCCAGCGCGGCGGACACCTTCCGGTGCCTCAACGCCCCGGGCGCGCCGTCGACGTGGTCGGCGTGGTCGTGGCTGAGCACCAGCAACGGAATCTCGCGCACCCCCAGGCGCTCCAGGCAGTCGTCCACCGGTTCCGGCTCTTGGCCGACGTCGAACACCACCGCCTCGCCGCTCCCGGAGGACAGCACGATCGCGTTCCCCTGCCCCACGTCACAGGCGAGCAGAACCCACCCCGGCGGCGGCCACCCGCCCGGCACGCACCGGACGGCCAGGCCGAGCACCAGAACCGCCACGGCCACGGCGGCGACCACCCGGCGCAGCAGCCCACGGGTCAGCAGGAACACCGCCACCACCGCGGCCAACAGCAGGGCACCCGCCACGTCCGAACGCCAGGGCAGCGCCCCGTACGGGACCCGTGCCCCGGTCTCGGCCACCACGGCGATCCAGGACACCCCCAGCCCGGGTAGGTGCACCAGGGCCGCGGCCCCCTCCGGCCACACCGCGGCCAGTGCCGCCAGCGCGGACCCCGCCACGGTGACCGCCGCCACCACGGGCGCCGCCAGCACGTTGGCCGGGATCGACACCCAGGACACCTCGCCGGACAGCAGCACCAGGACCGGGGCGACCGCCACGTGCGCGGCCACCGCGACCGCGCAGGCCTCGGCCACCGGTCCGGGGCAGCGCGAGGACCACGCCCGGGTCCAACCGGGCACGAGCAACAGGATCCCCGCGGTGGCCAGAACGGAAAGCGCGAAACCGTAGGAGGCGGCCAACCCCGGGGCCACGAACAGCACCCCGACGACCGTGGCGCACAGGGCACCCAACCCCGCGTGTGCCCGCCCGCTCGCCAGCGCCAGCAACCCCAGAGACCCCATGAACGCCGCCCGCACCACGCTCGGCTCCGGTCGGCACACCAGGACGAACACCCAGATCATCAGCGCACCGCCCAGGACCGCGCACCAGGTGGGCGCGCGCGTCCACCGCGCCGCACCCAGCACGAACCCGGTCAGGATCGCCAGGTTGGCTCCGGAGACCGTCAACAGGTGTGTCATCCCGGTGGCCCGGAAGTCCTCGGCCGTGCTTTCCGGCAGGGCCGACACGTCACCGAGGACCAGGGCGGGGAGCAGTCCGCGCGCGGGTTGCGGGAGCTCCGCCGTCGCCTCGCGCAGACCGGACCGCACCCCGGCGGCGAAAACTTGCAGCCGACCGGGGCCGCGGACCTTTTCGGGAGGGCCCCGGACCGGTACCAGAGCGGCGGTCAGACGGTCGCCGTCCGCTTCCAGGAAGGCCCCGCGCGCCTCGAAGGACTGGCCGGGCAGCAGGTCGGCCCAGCCCTGCCCGGAGGCCAGGACCACCACCGGTGCCCGCGAGGCGTCCGCCCGGCCGTCCAGCCGGACCCACTCGGTCCGGGCGGGCACCACCCACTCGGCCCGGCCCGGGCGCGGCATACCGGCCCTGGGCCGCGGGTCGGCCGACACCACCGCACGGAAGAGCGCGTCACCGCCCCGGCCCACGGCCTCCGCCGCAGCACTCGACACGGTGCGGTGCACATGGGCCCCGGCCACCGCGGCCACCGTGGCGCAGCACGCCAACGTCGCCGCCAGGGCCAGCGCGGGGGCCTCCCACGGGGGGCGCGCCGCGAGGAACGCCGCCAGCGCGCCGCAGACCGCCAGCCCGGCGCACAGCCACGCCAGCCACGGTGGTGCGGCGAGCGCACCGAGCGCGGTCAGCCAGGCCGCCGCGGCCGGCAGGAGCAGTCTCAGATCGGGCGGTCGTTCCAGGCCGTGTGCGTCGGTCCCCAACCAGGCCACCACGGCGGCTCACCCCACCGTCACGTGCGGTTCGAGCGTCCTGAACGTCTTCTCCCCGATCCCGTCCACCCCGAGGAGGTCCTCGACGCTGGAGAAGGAACCGCCGAGCGACTCCCGGTGGGTGAGGATCTGCTGTGCTCGCTTCTCCCCGATACCGGGCAGCGTCTCCAGATCGTTCTGCCCGGCCAGGTTGAGGTTGACCGGTGGAGCGGCGCCCGCCGGGCCGCCGCCCGGACCGCCGTCCGGCTGGGGGACGCCCACCAGGATCCGCTCGCCGTCGGTCAGTGACCGGGCCAGGTTGACCAGGTCCAGGTCGGCGTCGGGCAGCGGCCCGCCCGCCTCCTGGACCGCGTCGGCCACCCTCGAACCGGAGGGCAGCGTGTACAGCCCGGGTTCGGCCACCTCGCCGCCGACGTGCACCACCACCTCCCCGCCGGTGTCCCCACTGGCGCCGTCACCGGTGTCGGACCCGGCCGGTGCGGGCAGGCCCGCCTCCTCGCCTCCGTCGGCCGACCCGTCCGTGCTCTGGTCGGCCGGGGCCGACCGGGTGACCAGTTCGGGGACCGTCACCTCCTCGGGGCGCTCACGCAGCGCCCAGAAGGCGACCGCCGCGGCGAGCAGGCCCAGGACCAGCAGGGTCACCACCGACCGCCGGGACAGGGAGGCGCGGGCGCCCCACCCGCGGGCCACCCGTTCCAGGAGGGGAGTGGCTGCCTCCGGATCCAGCTCCGTGTACCCGGAGGGCGGACGCACCGGTTCGCGGGCGCGCCGGTGCCGTCCTCCCGAGCCCTCTTCCGGGGCCTGCGCCGCGTCCGTCCCGGGCGTGGTTTTGTCCCTCTCCTGGGTCGGCGGGATCTGCCCCGTCCTCTGGCCCTCCTCCGCCTTCCGGCCGTTCCGGTTCCCGGGTGGCTCGTGCCGGGGGGTCCGCGTCGGAGCCGTCTCGTCCCGGTCGGGAGTGGCCGGGGCCCCGGGCCACCGGGCCGCGGGGGCCGCCGTCCGCCGGGGCCCGGCCGGAACGACCCGGGGCTCTTCGAGACGGTAGGGGGCGGCGGCCTCTTCGGCCGCGTAGGGGGCCCGGGGGACGGCGGCCACGGGGCCGGGTTCGCACCGGGGGCGGGTGATACGGGCACGCAGCCGTCTGGCGGCGGGCGAGGAGTCCAGACCGAGCGAGCGGAGTCGTTCTTCGGGGGCTGACACGGGAGGGTGGCGCCGTGACCGGCGCGAAACGGTCATGACACCAACGCTAGGGAGCCGACGACGCTCTGTCACCGGCCGTTTCCGTACCTGTGGACAACCCGCCGCGAGGGCCGACGGACCGGGGCTCGCGGATGTGCGGGGCCGGTACGCGGGTCCGGCGCGCACCCGCGGAGACCGACCCCGGACACACGGAAGGGCCCGGTCCCTATGGGACCGGACCCTCTGAGCCGTGTGCTCGGCGCCCCTAGGCGGCCTGAAGCTCCTGCAGGCGCTTGGCGATCGCGCTCTTGCGGTTCGCGGCCTGGTTCTTGTGGATGACGCCCTTGCTGCTGGCCTTGTCCAGGGCGCGAGCGGCCTCACGCTGCGCGACGGTGGCCTGCTCGACGTTCCCGGCCTCGGCGGCCGCGCGGAACTTCCGGATGGCCGTCTTCAGGGAAGAGCGCACCGCCTGGTTGCGGACACGAGCCTTCTCGTTCTGCCGAATGCGCTTCTTCTGCGACTTGATGTTCGCCATGCGAAAACGTGCTCCAGTTACTGTGATCATCGCGCCGGTCGGCCAGGCGGCTCATCTCATGGGCAGCCGTTCCATGAGAGGCCTGCGTGGGCGCCGACGCAGGGTGTGTGTGAGTCCACAGGGCTCAAATTCGAACGTGGAAGTCCGAGACACGGACTTCTCAGTATGCCGCACCGATCGGACTGCTCGGGCCCCGGGCGCCTACGGCGCCAGCCAGGCCGTCCGGTAGGCGGTCAGGTCCTCCGGCTCCGCCTCGTCCACCAGGTACAACGCCACACCCAGGGTCATCGTGTCGGGCACCTGCACACGGGACACACCCAGCCGTACCGCGGCGATCGCGGTGAGCGCGGTCTCGTGACCGGTCGCCGGCCCCCACCGCTCGCTGCTGTAGGCCGGGACCCCGAACCGCACCGTCACGTCCGCACGGGTGCGCAGCGCCGTCACCGACTCGGTCACCTGCCGCACCATGAACCCGCCGTACATCCCCGCCACGGGCATGCCCGCGTCCACCCCGGGCAGCACGACCTCGTCCGCGTGCTCGGTCACCCGCTCCAGGTACCCCTTCGACCAGTACTTCTCCTCGCCGCCGACGACGAAGGACGGCACCCGACCGCCCGGCACCAGTTCCACGTGGTGGGCCCGGACCGACAGCACCTGCTCCGCGCCCAGTTCCTCCCGGACCGCCTCCATGAGAGCGGGCAGCGAGGGGTCGTTCACCGTCACCGGGCGGATGTCCAGATGCACCCCGGCGAACCCGTCCGCCCCCACCTCGGCGATCCGGGGCGCCAGGGCCGCCCGCGCGTCCGCGTCGAACCGGTCCCGGATCAGCGAGGAACCCGACTCCACGTGCCGCAGCCAAGCCAGCGACCGCACCTGGGGAAACTCCGCTTCCAACCACGCCAGCAGGTCACCGGTGCCCGGGACCCGTTCGACGCCGCCGTCCCCGGCCACCTCGCCCGCGTACACGTACAGGGTGTCCACCCCACCGGTCCCCAGTAGCTCCTCCAGCGCCTCCGTGTCCTCCCACGAACCCACCCACGCCGCGTCCGACCCCTGGGAGGCGGCCCCTTCTCCGGGGGTCCCCGAGTACTGGTAGGCCAGCAGCGCACCTGCGCCCACCAGCACGACCAGGATCGCCGCCAGACCGGCCAACAACCGCTTCACAAGCCACTTCAACCGTACGCCACCCGTCCTCATCCGGTACCCGCACAGCCCGTTCCCGGTCCCAGGTCGCATAATCTGGACACGAGTCCCGCGCGTTCGCGCCCATACTGCCGTATCCGCACCGGCCCCGGTCGGTGAGGACGGTGTCGGCGCCGTGGGATGATGGACGATGCCGTGGGCGGACCCCCGGCAGGGCGGCGCCGCCGCAGGCGCATCACGACCCGGACCCAACCCTGTGAACGGAGCACGGTGGCACAGCCGAACTGGACCGATCCTGCGCTGATCCGCAACTTCTGCATCATCGCGCACATCGACCATGGCAAGTCGACGCTGGCCGACCGGATGCTCCAGATCACCGGGGTCGTCGAGGACCGCCAGATGCGCGCCCAGTACCTGGACCGCATGGACATCGAGCGCGAGCGCGGCATCACGATCAAGTCGCAGGCCGTGCGGATCCCGTTCACCGCGCTGGACGACAGGACCTACACGCTCGACCTCATCGACACCCCCGGCCACGTCGACTTCACCTACGAGGTGTCGCGCTCCCTGGCTGCCTGCGAGGGCGCGATCCTGCTGGTCGACGCCGCGCAGGGGATCGAGGCCCAGACCCTCGCCAACCTCTACATGGCGCTGGAGAACGACCTCACGATCATCCCGGTGCTCAACAAGATCGACCTCCCCGCGGCCCAGCCCGAGAAGTACGCCGAGGAACTCGCCGGGATCATCGGATGCGAGCCCTCCGACGTGCTCAAGGTCAGCGCCAAGACCGGCGCGGGCGTCGAGGAGCTCCTCAACGAGATCGTCAACCAGATCCCCGCCCCCGTCGGTGAGGCCGACGCCCCGGCCCGCGCGATGATCTTCGACTCGGTCTACGACACCTACCGCGGCGTGGTCACCTACGTGCGGGTCGTCGACGGCCACCTCAGCCCACGCGAGCGCATCCAGATGATGTCCACCAGGGCCTCCCACGAGATCCTGGAGATCGGGGTCAGCTCGCCCGAGCCGACCAAGAGCAAGGGCCTGGCCGTGGGCGAGGTCGGCTACATCATCACCGGTGTGAAGGACGTGCGCCAGTCCAAGGTCGGTGACACGATCACCACCCTGAACAAGCCCGCCGGGGAGATGCTCGCCGGGTACCAGGAACCCAAGCCGATGGTGTTCTCGGGCCTGTACCCGATCGACGGCACCGACTACCCGGTGCTCCGCGACGCCCTGGAGAAGCTCCAGCTCAACGACGCCGCGCTGGCGTTCGAGCCGGAGACCTCCGCCGCCCTGGGCTTCGGTTTCCGCTGCGGCTTCCTCGGGCTGCTCCACCTGGAGATCACCAGGGCCCGCCTGGAGCGCGAGTTCAACCTCGACCTCATCTCCACCGCGCCCAACGTGATCTACCGGGTGGACATGGAGGACGGCGCCGAGCACGTGGTGACCAACCCCAGCGAGTTCCCGGCCGGCAAGATCGAGGCGATCTACGAGCCGATGGTCAAGGCCACCCTGCTCAGCCCCTCCGACCACATCGGCCAGATCATGGAGCTGTGCCAGGACCGCCGGGGCGAGCTCCAGGGCATGGACTACCTCTCCGAGGACCGCGTCGAGATGCGGTACACGCTCCCGATGGCCGAGATCGTCTTCGACTTCTTCGACGCCCTCAAGTCCCGGACCAAGGGCTACGCCTCCCTGGACTACGAGCCCATCGGTGAGCAGCAGGCCGACCTGGTCAAGGTCGACATCCTCCTCCAGGGTGAGCCGGTCGACGCGTTCTCCGCGATCGTGCACAAGGAGAAGGCCTACGCCTACGGGGTCGAGATGACCAAGAAGCTGCGTGAGCTCATTCCGCGGCAGCAGTTCGAGGTACCCGTCCAGGCCGCCATCGGTGCCCGGGTGATCGCTCGTGAGAACATCCGCGCCATCCGCAAGGACGTGCTCTCCAAGTGCTACGGCGGTGACATCAGCCGTAAGCGCAAGCTGCTGGAGAAGCAGAAGGAGGGCAAGAAGCGGATGAAGATGGTCGGTCGGGTCGAGGTGCCCCAGGAGGCCTTCATCTCCGCGCTGTCCACGGACAGCAGCATCTCCGAGGACAAGAAGAAGAAGTAGTGCCCGGCCCCGGGGGCGACGCCTTCCGGGACCGTGACCGCACACGAGGAGGGGCGCCCCCGCAGGGGAGCGCCCCTCCTCGTCGTTTCCCGGGCGGGCCCCGGTTCGGGGTTGCTCCGCCCCCGGCTACCCCTTGACCGCTCCGGAGGTCAGGCCCTCGCTGATGTAGCGCTGGAGGAACCAGAACACGATCAGGGTGGGCAGGGACAGCATCAGCGCGCCCACCGCGAACATCCCGAAGTTGGCGTTGCGCTGGGAGTCCACCAGTTGGTACAGCCCCAGGCCCAGGGTCTGGGACGCGGTGTCCCGTAGGAACACGCTGGCCATCAGGAACTCGTTGATGGTGTTGATGAACACCAGCAGCGCCACGATCGCCAGCACCGGGGTGACCAGCGGCAGCATGATCCGGAAGAACACCTGGGCGTGGGTGGCCCCGTCCATCTGGGCCGACTCGTCCAGTTCCCGGGGCACCGTGTCGAAGAAGCCCTTCATCAACCAGGTGTTGATGCTCAGGGCGCCGCCGAGGTAGACCAGCAGCAGGCCCCACCGGGTGTCGAAGCCGATCACCGGGTAGACCTCACCGATGTTGGAGAACATCAGATAGATCGCGACGATCGCCAGGAACTGCGGGAACATCTGGATGACCAGGAGGCCGATCAGACCCACCCTGCGGCCCTTGAACCGCATCCGGCTGAACGCGTACGCGGCCAGTGCCGACAACAGCACGGTGACGGCCGCGTTGGTCAGGGCGAAGAACAGCGAGTTCGCGTACCAGGTGGTGAAGGGCGTGTTCTGGAACAGTTCACGGGCGTTGGCCAGGCTGGCACCGGTCGGCCACAGCTGTGAGCTGCTCAGGGTGCCGACGGGGTTGAGCGCCGCGGAGACCACGAACAGCACGGGGAAGACCGCGAAGGCCGCGACCACCCACATGACGGCGTGCCGCCAGCCCAGTCGGCTCAGCCACAGGGTCAGCCGGGTGGTGGTCGAACGCCGGTAGACGGGCCTGACGGCGGCGTCGGGAGCGGTCATCGGTCCACCTCCTGGAGGGCTTTGGTCCGGCTCAGGCTGATCACCGAGGTGACCGAGACGATGAGGAAGATCATCACCGACAGTGCCGCCGCGTACCCGTACTGGGCGGTGGCCTCACTGAACGCCAACCTGTAGGTGTAGGTGATGAGCAGGTCCGTGGCGCCGCCCGAGGCCGTCCCCTCCGCGCCGAACGGACCGCCCCGGGTGAGCAGCCACACCGCGTTGAAGTTGTTGAAGTTGAACGCGAACGTGGCGATGAGGATCGGTGCCATGGCGACCATCAGCAGGGGCAGGGTGACGTGCCGGAAGGCCTGCCAGGGCCCTGCGCCGTCCAGCTGCGCGGCCTGGCCCAGCTCCCGGGGGATGGCCTGGAGCGCCCCGGTGGCCACCAGGAACATGTACGGGTAGCCCAGCCACACGTTGGCCAGGATGACCGCGGCCCGGGCCGCCCACACGTCCCCCAGCCAGTCCACCTGGAGGCCGAGTATCCGGTTGAACAGGCCGAAGTCCGCGTTGAACATGTCCCGCCACAGCAGGTACATGGCCAGGGAGCTCATGGCGTACGGCAGGACGACGAGGATCCGGTAGACCACCTTGCCGCGCATCCTCGGCACGTGCAGGGTCAGGGCGACCGCGAGGCCGAGCACGAACACCAGGAACGTGACCGACGCGGCGAAGGCGATGTTCCAGACCAGGGTGCCGAAGAACGAAGCGGCGAAGGTGGGGTTGAGCAGGAACCGGGCGAAGTTGTCCAACCCGACGCCCACCTGCCAGCCCTGGGCCAGGCGCTCGCCGTCCTCGCTGTAGAAGGCGCCGCGCTCGTCGTCGGCCGTGTAGACCTTCCCGGTCTCGCTGTCGGTGACGCAGTCGCAGGCCTCGTCGTAGGCGCGCTGGGCGTTGCCCTCGAAGGCGCTGGACAGACCGCTGGAGCGGATACCCGAACCGTCGCCGGTGGGGACCGCGAAGTTCTGGAGGTCGTCGCTGCGTGCGTTGACCTGGCCGGGTGTGAGGATGGTGTAGCCGAAGGCGTCGGTGACCTTGCCCGACGGGTCGACCTCGGCCCGGTCGAGTTCGCTGAGCCCCTCCTCGGTACCCGCGTAGGCGTCGCCCTCGGAGTCGGTGAGCAGGAACACCAGCTCGCCCGACTCGGGGTCACCGGTCGTGGCCACGGTGAGCACGTACTCCTCGGAGTCCTCGCCGCGGACCACCGAGTACGCCTCGATGGAGGAGATGGCCTGTTCCTTCGAACCCCGGTGGCCGTCGCTCATGTTGGTCAGCGAGGTGCTCATCGTGTAGAGCACCGGGAAGATCTGGAAGGCCATCAGGAACAGCACACCGGGGACCAGGTACTTGGCCGGGACGGTGCGTTTGGACAGGTAGACCCAGTAGACGAGGACCACCACGGCCACGGCCAGACCGATGCCCCACCAGTTCCCCGCCGTGTAGAGGGGGAGGACGGCCCAGACGCCGAGGGCGGTGAACAGTCCGAGGAGGGCGATCTTGACCAGTTGGCCGGCGAGCGACCCGTTTGTGGAGAAACGGCCACCGGGCAGCGCTGGGCGGGCGGGCGCCCCCTTCCCGGGGGCGCCCGCTGTGCCGGATCGGTTGGTGGCCACTACTACTGGCCGATCCGCTCGGCGATGGTGTCGTGGGCGGTCTCCAGCGCCTCACGGGCGTCCGCGCCGCCGATGATCTGGGCCTGGGCGATGCCCAGCGGTTCCCAGGTCTCACCCATCTCGGGGATGTTCGGCATCGGGACGCCGTTCTCCCCGGTCTCGGCCATCACGGCGATGTTGGGGTCGTCGGCGGAGACGCTCTCCAGGGCCTCGGTCTGCACCGGGGTGCGGGGGTCGGCCTCGTACAGGCTCAGGACGAAGTCGGAGTCGGTGACGTGGTTGACCACGAACTCCTCGGCGAGGGCGCTGTTGGCGCTGCCCTCGGTGACGAAGAAGGCCTGGTAGCCGATGTAGGGGGAGGCCGGGTCCATGCCCTCGAAGCCGGGGATGGCGCTGATCTCGTAGTCGATGTCGGAGGCGTTGGCGTCACCGATGGTCCAGGGACCGGCGACGAAGAAGGGGGCGTCGCCCTCGAAGAAGAGCGAGGCCTCGTTCTCGAGTTCGATGGAGCGGCGCAGCACGCCCTCGCCCTCCTCGCCGTACTCGGCGATCTTCTCCATGGCCGCGATGGTCTCGTCGGTGCCGACCCCGAGGTCGTCGGGGTTCCAGTCGCCGTTCTCGTCCTGGCCGAAGAGGTAGCCGCCCGCGGAGGACATCAGGGCGTTCATCCGGTAGGGGTCGCCCTCCTGGCCCACGGCCATGGCCAGGACCTCGTCGACCTCACCGTCGTCCTTGAGCCGGGTGCCGACCTCGACGAGCTCCTCGAAGGTCTCGGGGGCGTCGGGCGCAAGCTCGGTGTTGCGCATCAGGAAGATGTTCTCCTGGGTGTAGGGGACACCCAGGAGCTGGCCCTCCAGCGACACCGCTTCGAGGGCGGTCGGGTCGATCGCGTCCGCACGGTCCGAGGGGAGCTCGATGGGCTGGACGGCACCGTTGCGCATGAGGTTGCCGGTCCAGTCGTGCGCACCGATGAAGATGTCCGGGGCGTTGCCGGCCTGGTGGGCGTTGACCACGTCGCCCTGGATGTCGTCGAAGGAGACGTTCTGGACGTCCACCTCGATGTCGTTGGCCTCGGCGAACTCGGCGGCCGCGCTCTGGATGGCCTCGGCGCGCTCGGGGTCGGACCAGATGACGAGCGTGCTCTGCGCGGCGCCCTCGTCGCCTCCGTCCGAACCGTCGTTGCTGCACGCTGTCGCCATAAGTGCGATCGCGGCGATACCGGCGACCGCTGACGCGCTGCGGGATCTCATGGTGGCTTCCTTCCGGGAGGACTGTCGGAGGTCGTGCATGCGGTTCACCGGAGGAACCGGGTCCGTTATGGGCATGCTCGGTGATGTGACGTTAGCAATAACTTGCAAGCTTTGAAAGGCTTTGCAGTCGCTGTGGATAAAGATGTGGAAACACCCCGGAAACAGAAGGGTGATGGTTGTCCGAAGGTGTCTCGGTGGTTGCTCTGTGTGAGGAGGTGCGCCTGCGCGCTCACGTTCTGGGGCCGGGTCGAGAGAGGCACATCCGGGCCACGGGCGGGCCGGGTCGGGCCCCGGGGCCCCTATTCGTCGAAGCCCTCGATGATGAGCCGCTCGGCCTCGGCCAGCGCCTCGGCGGGCTCAGCGCCACCGATGATATCCGCGCTGGCCTGCGAGAACGGGCTCCACACCGCCTCCATCTCGGGAATCGCGGGCATCGGCAGGCCGCCCTCGCCCGCACGCTGGAAGGCCTCCAGGTTCGGGTCCTGCTCGGCGAGCATCTCCAGGGCCTCGTCCAGCGCGGGCACACGCGGGTCGGCCTCGTACAGAATCACCGACAGTTCGGGGTCGTCCAGGAACACCTGGGCCAGCTTCTCGGCCAGATCCGGATCACTGGCCCCGGAGGCCACGAAGAACGACTGCACACCGATCAGCGGCCGGGCCGGGTCCCCCTCGGCGAAGGAGGGCACCGGATCCACCGCGAACGGCAGACCCGCCTCCTGGACCGCGGCCACGCTCCACGGACCGCTCACCAGGAACGGGGCGGCACCGGAGGCGAACAGGGAGGTCGCGTTGGTCGCGTCGGTGGACCGGCTCAGCACCCCCGAACCGTCCTCCCCCAGCTCCGCCAGCAGCTCGAAGGCGGCGATCGACTCCGGGGCGGCCACCCCCAGGTCCGTGGGGTCGGGGTCGCCCGAGGAGTCCTCGCCGAACAGGTAGCCGCCGGCCGAGGTGAAGAGCGGATGGATGTGGTAAGCGTCGCCCTCCTCGCCCACCTGGAGGCTCAGCGCCCGGTCCACGGTGCCAGAGTCCACCAGCTCCGTGCCGGTCGCCACCATGGCCTCCAACGAGTCCGGTGCCTGCGGAACCAGGTCCGTGTTGCGCAGCAGCGCCAGGTTCTCGGTGGCGTAGGGCACCCCGTGGACCCGGCCGTCGTAGCTGACCGCCGCCAGGGCTCCGGGGGAGAACAGTTCTGCGTCGTCCTCCTCCAGCCCCACCGGGACGATGGCTCCGGCCGACGCCAGTTCGCCGGTCCAGTCGTGCGGCCCCACGAGCAGGTCCGGGCCCAGGCCGGTGGAGTGCGCGCTCAGGAAGCTGGCCCGCAGTTCGTCGTGGTCGACCACGATCACCTCCACCCGCCGGTTGACGTCGCGGGCGAACGCCTCGGCAAAGGTGCGCATGGCCTGGGCGCGCTCCTCGTCGGCCCATATGGTCAGCGGAACGGAGGAGTAGTCGTCGGTTGTCTCGGTGGTCGAGCAGGCGGTCAGTGCGAGCACCAGCCCCACTGAGCACAGGGGGAGAAGTGACCTCATGGTTGGTCTCCAGGGGTGACTGGCGGGGCCCGGGGTCGCCGGGCGGGGAGGTGCCCCGCGGATGGGTGGGGGAGTGGTGGTTCGTACGGCCGGCCACGGCGCGTTGGTCCGTGGCGGGAGCGGGCGGGTGCCGGACGCGAAGCAGACCGGTCCGGCACCCGCGCGGGGAACGGCCCCTACGTCACACGCGCAGCCACACCGAGGTCTCGGCGGGCAGGGACAGCGTCCCCCCGGTCAGTTCGGCGCCGGGGCCGCTGGAGACCAGCACCTCCCCGGACGCGGGCAGTTCGACCGCTGCCTCGGTCATGTTCACCGCGACCCGCACGCCCGGCTCACGCTCGAAGTACAGAACCCCCTCCGGGGAGTCCAGCCAGCTCATCGACCCGTCGCCCAGGGCGTCCAGCTCGCGGCGCAGGCCGAGCGCGGTGGTGTACAGGTCCAGCGTCGAGCCCCGCACCCCGCGCTGGGCCGCGCGGGACAGGTCGGCCCAGTACCCGGGGACCGGCAGCCACGGCTCGGTGCCCTCCGGGCCGAAGCCGAAGGGGGCGCTTCGGCCCTCCCACGGCAGCGGGACGCGGCAGCCGTCGCGGCCCCGCTCGGTACGGCCCGAACGTTCCCAGGTGGGGTCCTGGAGGGACTCCTCGGGCAGGTCGGTGACCTCCGGCAGGCCCAGCTCCTCGCCCTGGTACAGGTAGACCGAGCCGGGCAGGCCCAGCATCAGCAGGGTGGCCGCGCGGGCCCGGCGCAGCCCCTGCTCGCCGCCGCCGAAACGGGTGACGTGCCGGGTGACGTCGTGGTTGGACAGCACCCACGTGGTGGTCGCGCCCACGGCGCCGTTGGCGGCCAGGGAGCCGTCGATCACCTCGCGCAGGCGTCCGGCGTCCCACGGCGCGGTGAGGTACTCGAAGTTGAACGCCTGGTGCAGCTCGTCCGGGCGCAGGTAGCGGGCCACCCGTTCGGCGTCCTCCACCCAGGCCTCGGCGACCAGGGTCCGCTCGCCCGGGTAGGAGGCGGCGATGCGCGACCAGCGACGGTAGATCTCGTGTACGCCCTCCTGGTCGAAGTAGGGCAGCGAGGTGCTGCCGTCGAGCAGGTCGGCCTTGGCGCCCTCGTCGATGTCCGGCAGGGCCGGGTCCTTGACCATGCCGTGCGCGACGTCGATCCGGAACCCGTCCACGCCCCGGTCCAGCCAGAAGCGCAGGACGTCGTCGAACTCGTCGTGCACCTCCTGGTTGCTCCAGTCGAAGTCGGGCTGCTCGGCGTCGAACAGGTGCAGGTACCACTGTTCGGGGGTGCCGTCCTCGGTCTTGAGGCGGGTCCAGGCCGGACCGCCGAAGATCGACTGCCAGTTGTTGGGCGGCTCGTCGCCGTCCGGGCCCCGGCCGTCCCGGAAGACGTAGCGCGCGCGGGCGGCGCTGCCGGGCTCGGCGGCCACGGCCTCGCGGAACCAGCGGTGCGCGGAGGAGGAGTGGTTGGGGACCACGTCGATGATCATGCGGATGCCCAGGTCGTGGGCGGCGGCGAGGAGGGCGTCGAAGTCCTCCAGGGTGCCGAAGCGCGGGTCGACGTCACGGTAGTCGGCGACGTCGTAACCGCCGTCGGCGAGCGGCGAGACGTAGAAGGGCGTCAGCCAGATCGCGTCCACGCCGAGCTCCGCGAGGTGGGGGAGGCGCTCGCGGATCCCCGCCAGATCGCCCTCCCCGTCCCCGTTGGAGTCGGCGAAGCTGCGCACGTAGATCTGGTAGATGGCGGCCTCGCGCCACCAGTGCGACTGGTGCTTCATCTGCGGGGGTCCTTCCCTGTCGCGTCTGCAAGTTCTTGCGCAAGATTACCGCCAACTTTCATCCCTGTGACGGTAATCTCGACTAGAGTTGCCCACATGGGTCCACGACTTGCCGACATCGCGCGGCACGCAGGCGTCAGCGAGGCGACGGTCTCGCGAGTGCTCAACGACAAGCCCGGCGTCGGCAGCGACACCCGCAAGGCCGTCCTGACCGCGCTCGACGTGCTCGGATACGAACGCCCCGCCAGGCTGCGGCAACGCTCCGCCGGCCTGGTCGGCATGGTGATCCCCGAACTGGAGAACCCGGTCTTCCCGATGTTCGCCCAGGCGGCCGAGGGCGCCCTGGCCCAGCGCGGGTACACCCCGGTGCTGTGCACCCAGACCCCGGGCGGGATATCGGAGGACGAGTACGTCGAACTGCTCCTGGAGCGCAACGTCTCCGGCATCATGTTCGTCTCCGGCAAACACGCCGACACCACGGCCTCACACGAGCGCTACCAGGCCCTGGTCTCCCGCCGCCTGCCGATCGTTCTGGTCAACGGCTACGCCGACTCCATCCCCGCGGCGTTCATCTCCGCCGACGACCGCGAGGCCGGACGCCTGGCCGTCAACCACCTGGTCGCCCTCGGCCACACCCGTATCGGATTCACCAGCGGCCCCGAACGCTACGTGCCGGTCCGCCGCAAGCTCCAGGGTTTCCACCAGGCCCTGGACGAGCACGGCCTCGACGGCGACGGACTCGTGGAACTCTCCCTGTTCGGTGTCGAGGGCGGCCACGCCGCTGCGAGCCGCCTCATCGAACGCGGCGTCACCGCCATGGTCTGCGGCTCCGACATCATGGCCCTGGGCGCCATCCGCGCCGCCCGCCAGCGCGGCCTGCGCGTCCCGCAGGACTTCTCCGTGGTCGGCTACGACGACTCCCAGCTGATCGCCTTCACCGACCCGCCCCTGACCACCGTCCGCCAGCCCGTGAACGCGATGGCCATGGCCGCCGTGCGCGCCCTGTGCGACGAGATCGCCGGACACCCCGTCTCGCACGCCGAGTACGTCTTCGACCCCGAGCTGGTCGTCCGCGGCTCCACAGCCGCCGCCCCGGCCTCCCCGGTCCCCGAACCCGCCCCCGAGGCCCGGGTGGACGCCCCCCTGCGCCGCGACCCCCAGAACGCCACCCCCGGACTCTGACCACGGCCCGGGCCGGGGCACGCCGTCGGGTCGGTGACACTGGAGGCATGCCATCCGTAGCCCTTGACGGTGAACCCGTGCCCCGGACCGGGGACCTCCCCGAACCCTCGCTCGCCCAGCTCGGGGAGCGGCCGCTCGGGTTCTACGTCCACGTGCCCTTCTGCGTCACCCGCTGCGGCTACTGCGACTTCAACACCTACACCGCCGACGAACTCGTCTCCCGGGACGGCACCGTCACGGCCTCACGTGAGACCTACGCGGGCCAGGCGGCGGCCGAGGTCGAGCTGGCCGACCGGGTCCTGACCGGCGACCGCCCCCGGGTCGGCACCGTCTTCGTCGGCGGCGGCACGCCCACACTGCTCCCGCCCGAGGACCTCGGCCGGATCGTCGGCGAGATCCGCGACCGCTTCGGCCTCACACCCGACGCCGAGCTCACCACCGAGGCCAACCCCGAGACGGTCGACCCCGACTACCTGGCCCGCCTGCGCGCGGTCGGATTCACCAGGGTGTCCTTCGGTATGCAGAGCGCGCAGCCCCACGTCCTGCGGATCCTGGAACGCGGGCACACCCCGGGACGCCCCGAACAGTGCGTGAGGTGGGCGCGCCGGGCGGGGTTCGAGCACGTCAACCTCGACCTCATCTACGGGACCCCCGGGGAGAGCGACGAGGACTGGGCGGCCTCCCTGGAAGCCGCGATCGGGGCCGGTCCCGACCACGTCTCCGCCTACTCCCTGATCGTGGAGGAGGGCACCCGGCTGGCGGCCCGCGTCCGGCGGGGAGAGCTCACCGAACCCGACGACGACACCATGGCCGACCGCTACCTCATGGCCGACGAGGCCCTCGCCGGGGCCGGATACACCCCCTACGAGGTGTCCAACTGGGCCCGCAGCCCCGAGGGCCGCAGTGCGCACAACATGCTCTACTGGACCGGTGGTCACTGGTGGGGCGTCGGACCGGGCGCACACAGCCACGTCGGCGGGACCCGCTGGTGGAACGTCAAGCACCCGGCCGCCTACGCCGCCCGCCTGGCCGCCGGGGACAGCCCGGCCCAGGCCCGCGAGGTCCTCACCGCGGCCGAGCGCCGGTTCGAGCGCGTCCTGCTGGAACTGCGCGTGGACGGGGGCTGCCCGCTGGACCTGTTGGACGCCCGAGGGCTCGCCGCCGCCGAACGCCTGGTCGGCGAGGGCCTCCTGGACGCCGGGGCGCACGCCGGAGGGCGCGCGGCGCTGACCCGGCGCGGCCGCCTGCTCGCCGACGCCGTGGTCCGCGACCTCACCTGAGCACCGGGCCACGGCCCAGGGCCCCGAACACGGCGAAGGGGCCCGGCAGCATGCCGGGCCCCTCCGTTGTCACGCGCTGAGGCCTACTTGACCCAGCTGACGTTGAACGGGTAGCGGTACCACTCGCCCTTGTTGGCCGCGACCGCACCCAGGATGCCGAAGATGACCGCGCACACCCAGACCGCCAACTGCAGGAGCGCGCCGATGAGCACGATGTACAGCACGACCGAGACGATGTAGCCGATCAGCAGCAGGAGCTGGAAGTTCAGCGCCTGCGCGGCCTGGTCGCGCACGAACGGCGACTCGTCCTTCTTGATCAGGTACAGCACCAGCGGGCCGAGGAAGCCGATGAGGATGCCGCTCAGGTGGCTGAGCAGACCCATCGTCCGCTCGTCCTGGTTCGGCTGCCCCGTGACGGCGGAGGAGTCGCCGAGACCGGGGCCGGGCGCGTAGCCGCCGTGCTGGCCGGGGTAGCCGCCCTGGCCGGGAGGAACGCCGTAGCCGCCGGGCTGTCCGGGGTGCGGTTGCCCGTAGCCGCCCTGCTGCGGGCCTCCCGGGGGCGGCGGGTAGCCGCCGGGCTGCTGGCCGGAGTCGTACTGGCCGGGCTGGCCGCCCGCCGGGGGCGGGTAGCCGCCGGACGGCCCCTGGCCGGGCTGGCCGCCCTGACCGTAGGGGTCCTCCGGGTTCGGACTGTTCGGATAGGACATGACGATTCCTCGGTGTTGGGGGACTTGGTTCTACTTCAGGAGCCGGATACTCGCCGGGTAGCGGTACCACGTTCCCTTGTTCGCTCCTGATGCTCCTATGACGCCGAAGACGATGGAAAGGATCCATACGAGGGCGATGAGCAGGTAACCGATCCAGGAGAGGCTAGGGAAGAAGATACCCAGGCCGAAGAAGACCACGCCAGCGAACACGTAAGGGATCAGCATCGTGATCTGGAAGTTCGCCGCCTCGGAGGCGTGGTGGCGGACGAACGGGGACTGGTTGCGCTTGGCGAAGTAGATCGCCAGCGGCGGGAGCCAGCCGAAGCAGGCGATGACGAAACCGGACAGGTGGGCCAGCATCGCGACCAGGACGTCGTTGCCTCCGTCCCGGGCGGTCTGCGGGGGCTGCGGCTGCCCGTAGGCCCCGGACCGGCCGTAGGGCTGCTGTGGGGGCTGGCCGGGCTGCTGCGGCCCGAAGCCCGGCTGGCCGTAGGGCTGCTGGGGCTGCTGCGCGTACTGCTGCCCGTAGGGCGGCTGGCCGCCGGTGGGCTGTCCGTAGGCGGGCTGCTGTTGGCCGTAGCCGGGCTGTGCGCCGCTGGGCCGGCCGTAGGGCTGCTGCGGAGGCTGAGCGGGCTGTCCCGGCTGACCGTAACCCGGCTGGGGCTGCGGCCCCGGATCCTGCGGCGGTTGCTGCCCCTGACCGTCGTCAGGGGACGGGGGATTGGGCGGGGTCTCGCTCATGCTCTTCCTCGGCTCCGCTGTTGATGGGCGTGTGCTTGTGCTGCCCGGTCCACCGGGCCGTACCGACGACCGCGGAGGGCCGTAGGCCGGTGCTGTCCGGCGGAGCCGGACCACACTGGTCCGAGGCCCCGGCAGACGAAGCGGCGGGGCCAATCCTAGTGTTGCGGAGGGTGGGGACCCGTGACGAAGTCGATGAGCTCCTCGACCCGCCCCAGCAACGACGGTTCGAGGTCTCCGTAGCCGCGGACCGAACCCAGGATCCGGCGCCAGGCCTCCCCCGTCTCCATCCGCCAGCCGAGGGCGTCCACGACCCCCTCCTTCCAGGGGAGGCCGCGCGGCACCTCGGGCCACGCCGTGATCCCCACCGCGCCCGGACGTACCGCCTGCCACACGTCCACGAAGGGGTGCCCGACCACGAGCACGTCCCCGCCCCGGACCCGGTCCGCGATCCGGCTCTCCTTGGAACCCGGCACCAGGTGGTCCACCAGGACCCCCAGCCGGCGCCCCGGTCCCGGGGAGAACTCCGCCACCACGGCGGGAAGGTCGTCGACCCCCTCCAGGAACTCGACGGCCACGCCCTCCACGCGCAGGTCGTGGCCCCAGACCTTTTCGACCAGTTCGGCGTCGTGCGCGCCCTCCACGTAGATCCGGCTCTCCCGGGCGGTGCGCGCCCGCGCGCCGGTCACCGCGATCGAGCCGGAGGCGCTGCGCAGCGGCCCCCCGGGCGCGGTGGCCGGGCGCACCAGCGTCACCGGCTCCCCGTCCACCAGGAAGGCGGCCGGGCCCAGGTCGAACACGCGGCGGCGGCCGCGCCGGTCCTCCAGGGTCACCGCGGCCTTGTCCCAGGACACCACGGCCCCGCAGAAACTCTCGTCGGCGTCCTCCACGACGAGGTCGCGGCTGAGGGGTATCTCGCGTACCGCGCCCTTCCTCGGACGTCGCCAGTCTCCCGCCAGAACGTCGCGGCCGTAGCGGCCGTTTCCCTTGGTAGCCACGGTGGTGCAGTCTACTGGCGAAGGGGTGCGAATCCCCGTGGCCGGGTGGCGCACGTCGCCGCCCCGTCAGGGAAGAGGAACCGGCCCCCGGCGCGTTACTACCGACGGGTAGCAGTACGGGTTTGCGGTCGGGCATAGAATTAGCACTAAAGACCTTGGAGTGCCAGGAGGTGGCGAGTTGCTGGACGAGCGCAAGCTCGCGGTCCTGCGTGCCGTCGTAGAGGACTTCGTCAACACCAACGAACCGGTGGGTTCCCGGGCGCTGGCGGACCGGCACCCCCTCGGGGTCTCCCCGGCGACCATCCGCAACGACATGGTCGCCCTGGAGGAGGACGGGTACATCGCCCAGCCGCACACCAGTGCGGGGCGTGTGCCCACGGACAAGGGGTACCGGCTCTTCGTCGACCGGCTCTCCTCGGTCAAACCGCTCTCGGCGGCCGAGCGGCGTGCCATCGAGTCCTTCCTCGGTGGTGCCGTGGACCTCGACGAGATCGTCGCCCGCACGGTACGGCTGCTCGCGCAGCTCACCCGGCAGGTGGCGATCGTCCAGTACCCGTCGCTGACCCGGTCCTCGGTCCAGCACGTGGAACTCGTACCGCTCGGCGGCCAGCGCATCATGATGGTCGTCATCACCAACACCGGACGGGTCGAACAGCGCGTCATCGACGGGCTGGGATCGGTCAGCGAGAGCGTCGTCGACGACCTGCGCGCCATGCTCAACCGCGCCATCGCCGGAAAACACCTCGGCGACGTACCGGACGCGGTGGAGGACCTGCCCGCGCAGGTGGCCCCGGAGGACCGCCCGGTCGCGGTCGCGGTCCTGTCGGTTCTGCTGGAGAGCCTCGTCGAACGCCGCGAGGAGAAGATCGTCCTGGCGGGCACCGCCAACCTCGCGGCCGTCGACTTCGCAGCCAGCCTGCGTGACGTGCTCGAAGCACTGGAAGAGAACATGGTCCTCATCCGTTTGCTGGGTGAGGCGAAGGATCCCTCTATGCTCACCGTGCGGATCGGCGCGGAGAACTTCCACGAGGGCCTTCGGTCCACCTCCATCGTGTCGGCCGACTACGGTGTGGGAAACCAGTCGCTGGCCAAGATCGGTGTGGTGGGACCCACCCGTATGGACTACCCAGGGACAATGGGCGCCGTCCGTGCGGTGGCTCGGTATGTCGGACAGATTTTGGCAGGACAGTAACTCAGTGGCCAGAGACTATTACCAGGTTCTCGGGGTGCGTCGCGACGCGTCCAAGGACGAGATCAAAAAGGCGTACCGGCGGCTCGCGCGCGAGCTCCACCCGGACATCAACCCGGACCCCGCCACCCAGGATCGCTTCAAGGAGGTGACCCAGGCCTACGAGGTCCTCTCCGACGAGAGCAAGCGTCGGATGTTCGACATGGGTCACGACCCCTTCGCCCCCGGCGGCGGAGGCGGAGGCGGTGCCGGAGGGTTCGGCGGCGCCGGCGGGTTCGCCTTCGACGACATCATGAACGCCTTCTTCGGCGGTGGTCAGCCCGGCGGCCGGGGGCCCCGGGAGAGGGTTCGGCGCGGACGCAGCATCAAGATCCGCATCGAACTCGACCTCGTCGAGACCGCCTTCGGCGTCAGCAAGGAGATCACCTTCCCGACCGCCATCCTGTGCGAGACCTGCCAGGGTGAGGGCACGGCGGCCGGTTCGCACCGGACCACCTGCGAGATGTGCCACGGCCAGGGCGAGGTGTCCCAGGTCACGCGTTCCTTCCTGGGGCAGGTCATGACCTCGCGCCCCTGCCCGCAGTGCTCGGGCCAGGGCTCGGTCATCACCAACCCCTGCGGCGACTGCGCGGGCGAGGGCCGGGTGCGCGAGAAGGTCACCCGCACCGTCAAGATCCCCGCCGGGGTCGACGACGGCACCCGCATCCAGCTCGCGGGCGAGGGCGAGGTCGGTCCCAACGGCGGACCGCGCGGCGACATCATCCTCGAAGTCGTGCAGAAGGCCCACTCGACCTTCGAGCGCCGCGGCGATGACCTGCACTGCACCATCACCGTGCCGATGACGGCGGCGGCGCTCGGCGCATCCTTCTCCTTCGACACCCTCGACGGCACCGAGAACATCGATCTGCGTCCGGGCACCAACTCGGGCCACGTCATCACGCTGCCGGGCAAGGGCGTCACCCACCTCGACGGCGGTGGCCGGGGCGACCTGCGCATCCGTGTGGACGTGGAGACCCCGAGCAGGCTGGACGAGGAGCAGGAGGCCCTGCTGCGCAAGTTCGCGGAGCTGCGCGGAGAGGACCAGAACCCGGGCCGGTTCAGCCCCGGGCACGGCGGTTTCTTCTCCAAGATCCGTGATGCCTTCGGAGCCAAGTGACCCCGCCGGTCTTCCTGGCCGACACCGCGGAGCTGGCGGGTGACCGGATCCGGCTGGCGGGCCCCGAGGGCCGCCACGCCGTGGCGGTCCGGCGCATCCAGGCGGGCGAGACCGTCGACCTGTCCGACGGTCTCGGCCTGCGTGTGCGCTGCGAGGTGGCCGAGGTCGTCGGCAGGGACACCCTCGTGTGCCGTGTCCTTCAGCGCCGGAGCGAACCCGAGCCGAGGCCGCGGATCACCGTGGTGCAGGCCCTGCCCAAACGGGACAGGGGCGAGCTCGCGGTCGAGATGATGACCGAGGCCGGGGTCGACGCCGTCGTCCCCTGGGCCGCCGAGCGCTGTGTCACCCAGTGGAGGGGCGAACGGGGGGCCAAGGCCCTGGCCAAGTGGCGGGCGAGCGCCCGGGAGGCGGCCAAACAGGCCCGCCGCGCACGGATGCCCGAGGTCGCCGAACCGGCGGACCGCAAGGGTGTGGCCGCGCTGCTCGCCGAGGCCGACCTGGCGGTGGTCCTGCACGAGGAGGGCGCTCGGCGCCTGTCCGAGCTGCCCCTCCCGGAGACGGCCGACGGGGCGGGGATCGTCCTGGTCGTCGGCCCCGAGGGCGGGATCTCCGACGCCGAACTGGCCGCCTTCGACGAGGCCGGGGCGGTCCGGTCCCTGCTGGGCCCGTCGGTTCTGCGTACCTCCACCGCCGGGGTGGCCGCCCTGTCGGTGCTCCAGGCCAGGACCGGACGCTGGTGAGGCGGGGGCCGGCCACGCCGGGCCCGGTATCCCGGTCCCGGTCACCGCTCCAGGAACGGTAACGAGCCCCACCATGACGTCGTAGGGCCCGCGGGAGTCTCTCCCGCGGGCCCTACGACGTCGTTCTGCGTCGCCTCGCCGGACCGGTTCAGGGCCGGCCGGCGCCGGGGCGACGCGGGTCAGTCGGAGCTGACGCTGCTCTCCTCCGCCTCACCGCTGTCGTTGGATCCCCCGCCGTTGCCGCTGCCGGAGCCGCTGTCGGGCTCCTCCTCACCGCTGCCGGGGTCCTCCTCGCCCTCGTCGGGCTCCTTCGGAGTCTCGCTGGGTTTCTGGGTCGGCTCCTCGGTGGGATCGCAGTCCGCGTCCTCGGGCTGCTCCCCGTCCCGCTCGTTGCCGCTCTCGCTGTCGGTGGCGGTCGGGGTGACCTCGTCCTCAGGCGGGCAGGAGGAAGTCGACTCCTGGCCCTCCTCCTCGGCGGAGGCCTCGTCCTCGGGGCTCGGGGAGTTCTCGGCGGGCCGGCCGGGCTCCTTCTCCGGCTTGCTGGTGCCGCTGGCGGAGTCCGTCGTCGGGGTGGGGGGCGTCGTACTGGCGGCGTCCTCCTGGCTGGGCTCCGGCGGGGTCCCCGCACGGTCGGCACCGGCCGGGACGATCTCCAGGACCTGGTCGCGTACCTGGGGGTTCGCGATGATCACCGAGGCGGCGATCAGAGTGGCCGCCGCCACCGCCGCCGCGGGACGGAGCCACGGCAGCCTGAACCAGGCCGCGCCCCGTTGGCGCTCGGTCCGT
The DNA here is from genome assembly GCF_055763695.1 of Nocardiopsis moroccensis. Classification (NCBI taxonomy): domain Bacteria; kingdom Bacillati; phylum Actinomycetota; class Actinomycetes; order Streptosporangiales; family Nocardiopsidaceae; genus Nocardiopsis; species Nocardiopsis moroccensis. The sequence goes on from NZ_CP199747.1 coordinate 421,347, forward strand.
TCACGGATGAGGTGGAGACCCTCACCGGAGGGCGCGACCTCGTCGGCCTCGGCTCTGAGTATCTGACGGAGCTGGTCCTCGAACTCCGTCTCGTTCCGGTCGTTGGGGCTGCTCATGACGTCTGCTCCAGTACAGAGCGGAGGGCGGAGATGCCGCGTGACGTGTGGCTTTTGACCGCGCCTCGGCTGATGCCCATGGCGTCCGCGATCTGTGCCTCGGACAGGTCACCGTAGTACCGGAGCACGATTGCCTCTCGCTGACGGGTGGGTAGCTTGCGCAGGGCCGCGATGACGGCCTCGCGTTCCAGAAGGTTCATGGCCCCGTGCTCGGCGCTGGGCGCGTCGGGCAGGGCCTTGGGGGCGTGCTTCTCCACGACCGCCCTGTGGCGCAGTACCGACCTGGCCTTGTTCACCACCGCCTGTCGGAGGTAGGAGAGGGCCTTGTTCGGGTCCCGGAGGCGACGCCAGGCTCCGTGCATGGCCACAAAGGCGTCCTGGACGACTTCCTCGGCGGTCGCGTGGTCCCGGACCAGCAGGGCGGCAAGCCGAACGAGTGGACGGTAGTGCTCCCGGTAGAGCTCCGTCACCGCGTGGTCAGCGTCCCACTCGACCGAGAGCGGTGCCGTGGTGGCACCAGCCACCAAGGTTTCTGTGGTCACATCAGTTCGACGCACACCCTTGTCGCGGGGTTTACGAAAGGGCATACCTCTTCTTTTCCAACTAGACGTGCGTTTGGATCCGAACACGCCGGACACGGCCACACGGCGGACGGCGCCGAAAATCTGGCGCGCACTGACGCAAACCCTACCGTGTCGGAACTCTCGGCCGTCAGGGAACGTGGATCAGAACGGTTGCGGAAAGGTTGAGGCTTCATCTCCTCACCCGTCGTCCACCTGCGGCATCATGGTCCCGGACAAGCCCGAGAAGCGGTGCCGCCAGGGTCGCGGCCCGTGCGACGGAAGGTGAGCGATGGTCGATCCCGACTGCCTTTTCTGCAAGATCGTCAAGGGGGAGGTGCCCGCGGAGATCGTCCGAGAGGGAGAGCGCACGGTCGCCTTCCGCGACATCAACCCCCAGGCGCCCACCCACGTCCTGGTCATCCCGCGCGAGCACCACGCTGACGCGGCGACCGCGGCGGCAGCCGACACCGGACTGCTGGACGCCCTGGTCCGGGAGGCCCACGAGGTCGCCAGGTCCGAGGGTGTGGTGGAGTCCGGCTACCGGCTGGTCTTCAACACCGGGACCGGGGCGGGGCAGACCGTGTTCCACCTCCACGGGCACGTCCTCGGTGGGCGCGGACTGAACTGGCCCCCCGGATAGGGACCCCCTCCCGGGGTGCGTGCCCCGGACCGGCGGTCGCGCCCGCTCCGCCGCGGACGGTCACCTCCGGAAAGGGGTCGGAGCTTCGGGCACGAAATAACGGATCGAGCCCGTCGGGCCCCCGTTGGTAGACTCGAGGACGGGCCCCACCGGCCACTTCGGTTGTCCCACACACCTGTGGTGACCGTGTACGACACCGGCGAGGGCCCGTCCGCGAGAAGCTCCGGGAACCGACCCCGGGGCCGTGACCGAAGGGCAGGGACAGCGGCCGCGAGGCCACACCATGGTCGAGTCAACTCACACGCACCCGGACCAGGACACCCAGGTCAAGGTCGTGGTACCGGACGAACACACGATGATCAGCCTGCTGGGCTCGGGGGACGAGCTCCTCCGGACGCTGGAGCGGTCCTTCAGGAGCGACATCCACGTCCGCGGCAACGAGTTCACGATCAGTGGGACCCCCGAGGAGACGGCCGTGGTGGTCCGTCTCGTGGAGGAGCTGATCGAGTTCGCCAAGAGCGGAGCCCACGTCACCCCCGACACCATCGAGCGCATGGTCCACATGCTGCGCTCCCCGGGCAAAGAGCGCCCCGCCGACGTGCTGACCACCAACATCCTGTCCAACCGGGGCAAGACCATCCGCCCCAAGACGCTGAACCAGAAGCGTTACGTCGACATCATCGACCAGCGCACCGTGGTCTTCGGTATCGGGCCGGCGGGTACCGGGAAGACCTACCTGGCGATGGCCAAGGCGGTCAGGGCGCTCCAGGACAAGGAGGTCAACCGGATCATCCTCACCCGCCCCGCGGTCGAGGCCGGTGAGCGCCTGGGCTTCCTGCCCGGCACCCTCTACGACAAGATCGACCCCTACCTGCGCCCGCTCTACGACGCCCTGCACGACATGCTCGATCCGGACTCCATCCCCAAGCTGATGGCCGCCGGGACCATCGAGGTCGCGCCCCTGGCGTACATGAGGGGTAGGACCATTAACGACTCCTTCATCATCCTGGACGAGGCGCAGAACACCTCGCCGGAGCAGATGAAGATGTTCCTGACCAGGCTCGGGTTCGGTTCCAAGATCGTGGTCACCGGTGACGTCACCCAGGTGGACCTGCCCGGCGGGCAGACCAGCGGCCTGCGGACCATCGAGAACATTCTGCGTGATATCGACGACATCGCCTTCTGTCGACTGACCAGCGAGGACGTGGTCCGGCACAAGCTGGTGGGGCAGATCGTCGACGCCTATGGCCGTTACGACGCCGCTGAGGCCCGCCGCGGCGACGGGGACCGCGGCCGATCGGCCCCCCGCGGGGGGCGGCGCCAGGGCGGTGGGGCCCCGAAGGGCGGCGACGGAGGCTCCGAGGGCCCCGAACAGCGGGCAGACTGAGGGGAAGTACGCAAGTGACACCGGCCGGTGGGCCCGCCTCGTGCGGGCCCACCGCTGTCGATAGGGCGCCCGCCCGCGGGCGGGCGCCAGCGGGGAACACCGCCGACCACCGCACCGACATCCAAGTGAGGCAGCAGCTACCGATGAGTATCGACGTCGCCAACGAGTCCGGCGTCACCACCGTGGACGAGGAACGGCTCTCCCGTCTGGCCCGGCACGTGCTCGACGCCATGCGAGTCCACCCGTTGGCCGAACTGTCCGTGGTGCTGGTGGACGAAGGACCCATGACCGACCTGCACGTGCGCTGGATGGACGAGCCCGGCCCCACCGACGTGCTCTCGTTCCCGATGGACGAGCTGCGCCCCGGTGGGCCCGGCCGCACCAGCGACCCCGGGGTGCTCGGTGACGTGATCATCTGTCCCCAGGTGGCCGAGCGCCAGGGCAGCACCGCCGGCCACGGCACCGAGGCCGAGATCGACCTGCTGTGCACGCACGGCATCCTGCACCTGCTGGGCTACGACCACGCCGAGCCCGAGGAACACAAGGAGATGTTCGGTCTCCAGGGTGAGATCCTCGCCGCCTGGCGTGAGCGGGAGGCCGCCGGCGGGACCGGGACCGAAGGGGACGAGAGCGCCCGATGAGCGCATCGCTCTGGCCGAGCCTGGCACCGCCGACCGCTGAGCCCTCCGAGTGGGTGCTGGCGTTCGCGGTGGCCCTGGCCCTGACCGCCGTGGCCGGGTTCCTGGTGGCCGCCGAAGTCGCCGTCACCCGCGTCCTGTCGCTGGGGATGGAAGCTGCTCAGGGCGAGCGCACCGCCAGGACGGGGCCCGCCTGGGACCGGGTCGCCGCCGACCCCACCGCACACCTGAACATGCTGCTGTTCCTGCGCGTGGTGTGCGAGGTCTGCGCTGTCCTGGCCGCCGTCGTGGGCATGGTCCTGCTCCTGGGGCCGGGCCGGCCCGCCCTGGTGCTGACCGCCGTGGCGATGATCGTGGTGGAGTGCGTGCTGATCGCCGTGACCCCGCGCATCCTCGGCCGCCAGTTCGCGGCTCCCACGGCCCGGGCCAGCGCGGTGGTCGTGTACCCGCTCCAGGTGGTGCTGGGCCCGCTCGCCCGGCTCCTGGTCGGGGCGGGCCGGGCGCTCACCCCGCGCGGCAAGGGCGACCGGGACGGTCCCTTCAGTACCGAGGTGGAGCTGCGCCAGCTCGTGGACCTGGCCGAGCAGGGGGACGTCATCGACTCCGAGGAGCGCGAGATGATCCACTCGGTGTTCAAGCTCGACGACACCTCCGTGCGCGAGGTGATGGTGCCGCGGCCCGACATCGTCTTCACCAGCCGCGAGGCCGACGCCGACGCGGTCCTCACGCTCGCCATGGGCAGCGGGTACTCGCGTATCCCGGTGACCGGTGAGGACGAGGACGACGTGGTCGGCATCGTCTACCTCAAGGACCTGGTGGAGCGGTTGCGTGACCGCTGGGCCGCCGCCGCGGGCGGGGCGGAGGAGGTCGCGCTGACCGCCGGCGACGTGATGCGCAAGGCCGCCTACGTGCCGGACACCAAGCCCATCGACGAGCTGTTGCGTGAGATGCAGCGCCGGCGCAACCACGTGGCGGTGGCGATCGACGAGTACGGCGGTACCGCCGGCCTGGTCACCCTGGAGGACATCGTGGAGGAGATCGTCGGTGAGATCACCGACGAGTACGACCACGAGATCCCGCCGGTGGAGTGGTTGGACGAGGACCGGGTGCGGGTGACCGCCCGGCTGCCGCTGGGAGAGCTCGCGGAGCTCTTCCCCGACCGCGACGTCGAGGTGCCCGACGTGGAGACGGTCGGCGGCCTGGTGGCGTTCGTGCTGGGGCGGGTCCCAGCCGGAGGAGCCCAGGCCCAATACGCTGGACTCAGGCTCACCCTGGAGGGCAAGAGCAGCCGCCGCAACCGGATGACCACGGCGCTGGTGGAGCGCCTGCCCGACCAACAGGACCAGGGTTCGGACGAACACACGAGGAGCACGGACCAGTGACGGACACGACGGGGCTCGGCCCGGAGGACACCAAACTCATCACGCTCGCTCGGGCCTCCCGGGCCAGGAACGCGACCGCCGAGGGTGCGGCGGTGCGCGACGAGACCGGGCGCACGTACGTGGCCACCTCGGTGTCGCTGCCCTCGCTCCGCCTCACCGCGCTCCAGGCCGCCGCGGCCGCTGCGGTGTCGGGTGAGGCCTCCGCCCTGGAGGCGGCGGTGGTCGTCACCGAGGCCAAGGAACTGACCGAGGACGACCGCGCGGTGGCGGACGATCTGAAGACCCAGGTGGTGGTGATCGCGGCGCCCGACGGGGTGCCCGCGAGCATCACCCGGCGCTGAGAAGGACAAATGAACGACCTCGACCTCGAGAAGCTCCGCGTGCCGCTTGAGCTGCCCTCCTACCCGGAGGGTTTCCGGAGCGGCTTCGCCTGCTTCGTGGGCCGCCCGAACGTGGGCAAGTCCACCCTGATGAACGCTCTGGTCGGGCAGAAGGTGGCGATCACCAGCAACCGGCCCCAGACCACGCGTCGGACGGTGCGCGGGATCGTGCACCGTCCGGACGCGCAGCTGATCATCGTGGACACGCCCGGTCTGCACAAACCCCGCACGCTCCTGGGGGAGCGGCTGGACTCGCTGGTGCGCTCCACGTTGGTCGAGGTGGACGTGATCGCGTTCTGTCTGCCCGCCAACGAGCCGATCGGGCGCGGTGACACCTACATCGCCAAGGAGCTCGCGGAGCAGACCAACACGCCCGTGGTCGCGTTGGTGACCAAGACCGACCTGGTGGACAGGGCGGCAGTGGGGGAGCACCTGATGGCCGTGGACGCGCTGGGCGACTGGGCGGACATCGTCCCGGTCTCCGCGCGCGGCGACTACCAGCTGGACACCGTCACCGAGGTGCTCTGCTCGCACCTGCCGGAGGGGCCGCCGCTGTACCCGGACGGCGACCTCACCGACGAACCGGACGAGATGCTCGTTGCCGAGCTGGTCCGGGAGGCCGCGCTGGAGGGGGTTCGGGACGAGCTACCGCACTCCATCGCGGTGGTCGTGGACGAGATGAACGAGCGGGAGAACACCAGGCCGGGCAAGGAGCTGGTGGACATCTACGCGTCGTTGTACGTGGAGCGCCCCAGCCAGAAGGCGATCGTGATTGGCTCCAAGGGGTCGCGTCTGCGCGACGTGGGGTCCCGGGCCCGCAAGCAGATCGAGGGCCTGCTGGGCCGGCGGGTCTTCCTGGACCTGCGGGTGCGGGTGGCCAAGGACTGGCAGCGTGACCCCAAGCAGCTCCGCAAGCTCGGTTTCGACCAGCAGACGTAGCGCGCCGGAGGGGTCGGAGGGGCTGTGGCCGCATGTGGCCACAGCCCCTCCTCGCGTGTCAGTTCTGGTTGTTGAGGTCGGTGGCCAGGACATGGGCGCACCTGCGCACGATGGGGGCGGCCTGGTCGACGAAGTCCCAGCTCACCCGGGCCTCCGGGCCCGACACCGACACGGCCATGCCCGAGGGGGCGTCCTTGACGGGGACGGCCACGCAGCGCACGCCGATCTCCTGCTCGCCGTCGTCGATGGCGTAGCCGGCCTCCCGGATGCGCCGGAGTTCGGCGAGGAAGGCGTCGGGGTCGGTGATGGTGCGCTCCGTCGCCGCGGGCATGCCGGTGCGGCGCACGGTCGCGAGCGCTTCCTCGTCGCTGAGCTGGGACAGCAGGGCCTTGCCGACGCCCGCCGAGTGCGGCAGTACGCGGCGGCCGACCTCGGTGAACATGCGCATGGCGTGCGGGGAGGGGACCTGGGCCACGTAGATGACCTTGTCCCCGTCGAGCATCGCGAGGTTGGCGGTCTCGCCGAGGTCCTCCACGAGTTGTGCCAGGTGGGGGCGGGCCCAGGTGCCGAGCATCTGCGCGGCCTTGTCGCCGAGGCCGATCAGGCGCGGCCCCAGGGCGTAGCGCCTGGAGGGGAGTTGGCGCACGTAGCCGTTGCCGACCAGGGTGCGGATGATGCGGTGGATGGTGGGCAGGGGCAGCCCGGAGGAGTCGGCGAGTTGGCTCAGGGAGGTCTCGCCGCCCGCCTCGGCCATGATCTCCAACAGGGAGAAGGCTCGGTCGAGGGACTGCACACCACCGGTGCGCCGGGCCGCCTCCTCGGGCGGTCGGGGCTGGTCCGTGTGGGGGGTCTGTGAGGCTGACAAGGGTCGTGCTCCCATGCTGAGGGCCGCTGCGGTCACGCTCATCATTCTGCAATACGAAAGCTGTCTTTCGCTCTCCGTTGTGTATTGCGGGTTCCGGATCCGGATCACGAAGCTCCTGGCGCCCTTGTTCTTCCGAATCGCAGAAGTTAGTATCCGCATATAGAAATTAGTGACCGGCCTCTCAGAGGTCGGCACCGATGACGGAGGAGGACACCACACGTGGCGAGGGACAGCCTTCAGGGCTTGACCGATCTGGTCACCGAACTCGACGCCCGGCTCGCGGAGGCGGACGCCCGACTGGACCGCGAGTACCCCGGGGCGACCGGTGGCCGCCAGCCGGTGCACAGTGTCTACGTGCCCGCCGACCGGATCCGACCCGGCCTCGCCGCGGACTGGGGCGCGCAGGCTCTCACCGCCCTCGACGAGTACGCGCCCGAGGCATCGGACCTGGCCGGGGCCACCGGGCTGAGCGAGGCCGCCGTCGCGGACGCGCTCCCGTTGGTCCGGGCCAAGCTCACCCGCGAACCCGTCGAGGACCTGCGGGCCGACTTCGAGGACGGTTACGGCGCGCCCGGGGACGAGGCCGAGGACGCCGACGTGCTCGCGACGGCGAACGCCTTCGTCGCGGACCTGAAGCAGGGGACGGCCACCCCCTACTTCGGCATCCGGATGAAGGGCATGGAGGCCGCCGGGCGCCACCGCGGTGTGCGCACCCTGACGCTCTTCCTCCAGACCCTGCTGGAGGGGCACGGCTCGCTGCCCGACAACCTCGTGCTCACCCTGCCCAAGATCACCTCGGTGGAGCAGGTCGAGGCGATGGTCTGGATCACCGAGCGGTTGGAGGAGCGCTTCGGTCTGCCCGCCGGACGCCTCCGGTTCGAGCTCCAGATCGAGACCCCCCAGTCGATCCTGCTCACCGACGGCACGGTCGCGGTCTCCCGGATGATCCAGGCGGGCCGGGGCCGGGTCACCGCCCTGCACTACGGCACCTACGACTACAGCGCCGCCTGCGGGATCACCGCCGCCCACCAGAGCCTGGCCCACCCGGTCGCCGACCACGCCAAGTCGGTCATGCAGGTGGCCGCGGCCGGTACCGGCGTGTGGCTCTCGGACGGCGGCAGCAACATCCTGCCGACCGGAGCCCCCGAGGACGTGCGCTCCGCGTGGGGCCTGCACGCGGGCCTGGTCCGACGTTCCCTGGAGCGCGGTTTCTACCAGGGCTGGGACCTGCACCCGAACCAGCTCCCCATCCGCTACCTGGCCACCTACGCCTTCTACCGGGAGGCCTTCGCCCCCGCCGCCGCGCGCCTGAAGGCCTACCTCGGCGACGTCTCGGGGAACGTCATGGACGAGCCCGCCACCGCCCAGGCCCTGGCCTCGGTGCTGGCCAGCGGCCTGCGCTGCGGTGCTCTGGAGGAGTCCGAGGTGGTCGGGGCCTGCGGGGTCGACGCCGGTACCATCGTCGGCCTGGCCACCCGCCGTGTCGGACAGGAGCAGTGAGTTGACCGAGCACGCACTTGTCGTACGCGCCCGTCGGGCGCTCACCCCCGAGGGTGAGCGCCCGGTCAGCGTGGCGGTGGACGACGGACGCATCACCGAGGTCCTGTCCGGGGACGACGCCCCGCTGACGGCCGGGCGTGAGCTGCGCCTGGCCGAGGACGAGGTACTGCTGCCCGGACTCGTGGACAGTCACGTACACGTCAACGAGCCCGGCCGCACCGAGTGGGAGGGTTTCGCCAGCGCGACCCGGGCCGCCGCCCTGGGCGGGGTGACCACCCTCGTGGACATGCCGCTGAACAGTGTCCCGCCCACCACCACCCTCGACGGCCTCAGGGCCAAGCGTGCGGCGGCCGAGGGCAAGCTCGCGGTGGACGTGGGCTTCTGGGGCGGAGCCGTCCCGGAGAACAGCGGCCCCGACACCACCGGGACTCTGGCCGAGCTGTGGGACGAGGGGGTGTTCGGCTTCAAGTCCTTCCTGTCGCCCTCGGGCGTGGACGAGTTCGGGCACCTGTCCCCGGAGCAGCTGCACACGGCCGCCACGGCCATCCAGGCCTTCGGTGGCAGGCTGATCGTGCACGCCGAGGACCCCGGCGTTCTGGCGGCGGCGCCCCCGGCCGCCGGGCGCGAGTACGCGGACTTCCTCGCCTCCCGCCCCGACGCCGCCGAGCACGCGGCGATCTCCCTGGTGATCGACACCGCCCGCCGCACCGGTGTGCGGGCGCACATCCTGCACCTGTCCAGCGCCTCGGCCCTGCCGCTCATCGCGCAGGCCAGGGCGGAGGGCGTGCCGCTCACGGTGGAGAGCTGCCCGCACTACCTCACCCTGGCGGCGGAGGAGATCCCGGCGGGGGACACCAGCTACAAGTGCTGCCCGCCGATCCGGGGCGCGGCCAACCGCGACCTGTTGTGGCGGGCGCTGCGCGACGGCCTGATCGACTGTGTGGTCAGTGACCACTCGCCCAGCACCCCCGACCTCAAGGATCTGGACACCGGTGACTTCGGTACCGCGTGGGGCGGGGTGTCCGGCCTGCAGGTGGGGCTGTCGGCCATGTGGACCGAGGCGCGCGGGCGCGGGGTCGGGCTGGCCGAGGTCGTGCGGTGGATGTCCGCCGAGCCCGCCCGGGTCGCCGGGGTCCGGGGCAAGGGGTCGATCGCCCCGGGCCTGGACGCCGACCTGGCCGTGTTCGCCCCGGAGGAGACCGTCCGGGTGCAGGCCGGTGCCCTGGCGCACCGCAACCCGTTGAGCGCCTACGACGGCGCCGAGTTGCGGGGCCGGGTGCGGCGCACGCTCCTGCGCGGCCGGGAGGTCGGCCCGGACAGCGTCGAGGGGCGGATGATCACCCGGACCTAGGGTTCGGTGAGGTCCGTTTCCGGGCGTCCCGCCGACGGCGGGACGCCCTTGGTGTGCCCGGGCCCCTTTGCGCCGTGATCTTGCTACCAGAAGCGAAATGGGCGCCGAAGTTGCCCCTGGTAGCAAGATCTACTGGTTCATCCTGGTGTGTGTCGGGAGGGTTTCGACGGGAGCCGCCCGACAGCGGGGCTGGGGTGACTCCAGCAAGATCTGTCCCACGTGGACCTTGTCGTGACCTGTCCACCAGCACCCGCAGGCCAAGACCCTGGCCGCGGGAGTGACCTCATAGAAGCCTGTGCAGCCGATAACTCACAGTAGATCTGTCCCCCGGGCCAGGGCCCTGGTAGTCGTCCCGTTCCTGAACAAAGGAAAGACAGGACACCACCATGGTGACAGTGGGCATCGATCCGCACAAGAACATGCACCAGGCCCTCGCGCTGGCCGATGACGGCACCCGGCTGGGCACTGCCAAGAAGGTCACCGCGGGCCCGCAGGCCCTGGGCGAGCTCCTGGCCTGGATCCGCCCTCTGGCGGGCGATGCCCCGGTGTTGTGGGCGATCGAGGGCGGCCCCGGGCTGGGCCGGGCCATCGCTGACGCCTTGTTGGGGGCGGGCCAGGAAGTGGTGTGGGTGCCGGCGCGCGCGATGGCCGCCCACCGCCGCCTGAGCGGGGCGGTGGGCGCCAAGTCCGACGTGATCGACGCGGTGGCGGTGGCCCGCGCGGCGATGGCCGACCCTGATCTGGCCCGCCACCGTCTCGATCCGCTGGTGCGGCAGGTGCGTGTGCTGGTGGATCTGCGCCAGGACCTGGTGCGGCGGCGGGTGGCCCTGACCAACCGGGTGCTGGCGATGCTGCACCGGGAACTGGACCACAACCTGGGCAAGGGTGCGTTGGCCACCCGGGCCAAGGTGGGACGGGTGCGTGCGCTGGTGGAGGGGGCCGAGCTGGGTGAGGTGGTGCGATGGGCGCTGGCCGAGCAGCTGGGTGAGGTGCACACGCTGTTGGTGCGTATCGCTGGGGTGGAGCGGCGGCTCAAGGAGTTGGTGGAGCCGTTGGCGCCGAACCTGTTGGGGATTCGTGGTGTGGGTGTGGTCTGGGCTGCGGTGTTGCTTTCGCAGGTAGGGGACGTGTCGCGGTTCAAGACCTCGGCGAGGATGGCCCGGTGGGCGGGGTGCGCGCCGATCCCGGTGTTCTCCTCGGGGCGCCAGCGGCACCGGTTGCATCGGGGTGGGAACCGGCAGGTGAACCGGGCGCTGCACTCGATCGCTGTGGTGCAGGCCCGGTTCCATGGGCCGGCCCGGGAGTTCGTGCGTTCCCGGCAGGAGGCCAAGGGCACCAAGGGTGCGTATCGGGCGTTGAAGCGGCATTTGATGGATGTGGTGTATCGGGCGATGGTCGCTGATCAAGTGGTGAGAGAGCGGGCTGTTGTCTCTCTTCAGCCCGCCACTTGACATAGAAGCGTCACGGGATCGGGGTGAGGAGCGGTCACCTTGACCGGGCAGGTCGGGGACCCACGCCCTGCGCCTGGTCGTGGTGCCGTGGTCCCGGGGCACCGGGGTGGGGACACGTGGAGGGGCGGGCACACTGACGCGTGCCCGCCCCGGTCTGTGCGCCCCGTCCGCCGGGGCGCCGGTCAGCCGCACGGGGGCCGGCCGGCGGCCGCGCGGATCAGCCGCGGGCGTCCGCCCAACGGCTCCGCAGCTCGGCGGTTCCGGTCTCGGTGAGGGAGCCGTACACGTTCAGGCGGGCGATGCCGCCGTCGGGGAAGACGTCGGTGCGCACGTGGGTCACGGTGACCGGGGCGTCCAGGACGAAGCGGTGGGCGCTGTCCGGCTGGAGTCCGGTGCGGCCCACGATCTCGAACCATTCCTCCGGGGAGTCCGAGTGCGCGTCCCGGCCCAGGACGGTCACCCAGCCCGCGGAGTTGCCCTTGAGGTAGGCGGTGTCCAGTTCGATGGCGCGCACCGAGGCCTGGGCGGTGAGCCGGAAGCGCACCCAGTCGTTGCCGGAGTCACGGCGGCGGCGGTTCTCCCAGCCGTCGTCCATCTTGTGGGAGCGGCCCGGCTGGATGATGTTCTCGGGGGAGGAGTAGAAGCGGTCCGAGGCGTCCTCGACCGTGCCGCCGTTGACCAGGGCGGCGACGTCGAAGCTGCCGAGCGCGGCCAGCCAGTCCGGGTCGGCGACGGGCTCGCCGTACACACGCAGGCGGGCGATGCCGCCGTCGGGGAACTGCTTGAGGCGCAGGTGGGTCCAGCGCTGCCGGAGGTCGACCTTGAAGCCGTTCTCCGCGTGGCCGTACACCGGGGTGCGCGGGACGATCTCGGTCCACTCGGCGTCGAGGAGCTCCTCGGTGGTGGGGGTGCCCGCCACGTGCGCGGCCTCGACGCCGATCTCGGTGGGGTGGTTACCGCGGAAGTGCGCGGTGTCCACGACCAGGCCTCGGATGACGCCGGGCAGGGCGAGCCGGACCAGGGCCCAGTCGTGGTCCTCGGCGGTGGGGTGCGGCTGCTCGGCGCTCACGCCCCGGCGGCGCCGGGTCTCCCAGCCGTCCATGACCTTGCCCTTGTGCCCGAAGTGGTGCGGGTCGAACACCGCGGGTTCGGTCCGGAGCAGGTTCTCGCGCTCGGCGAAGAACTCGTCGTTGGCGGCCACGACGCCGGCGCCCAGGCGGCGGTCGGCGAGGTCGACGAGACCGGAGAAGTCCAGCTCGGTCCTGCGGAAGTCCCCGTAGGGGTCGCCGCCGGGGTAGGGCTGGGCGTTGTAGGCGCGAGGGTCGAAGGACGGGGTCTGGCTCACGTTTCTCCTGCCGGTGTCTGGGGTGGGACGTTTCCAGGGTGGCAGGAGAAACTGATTACTTCCAGCGAAAGTTTTTGATCACTATGTTCGTTTTAGCTGAACACTTGCTGTACTCAGGCGGGCAGCCGCCTCCGCCAGGGCACGCAGGGCGAGGGCGATCTGTGGACGTTCGCCGGAACCGGAGCGCACGGCGGTGACCACGTGGCGGCGCGGCTGGTCCGCGTGGGGGACGCGTAGGGCGACCCCCGGCGCGTCCCCGGTGGCGGCCAGGCGGGGGATCAGCGCGACGCCCATACCCGCCGCCACCATGTCGAGGATGGCCCGCCAGTCGGAGGCCACGTGAGCCTGCTCGGGAACGAACCCGGCCTGGGCGCAGGCCGCGATGGTGATGTCCCGCCAGGGCCCCGAGGCCCCGTAGATCCACGGCTCCTCGGCGAGGTCGCGCATCCGCAGCGCCGGTGTGCCGGCCAGCCGGTGCCGGGCGGGCACGGCCACGTCCAGGGGGTCGGTGAGCAGCTCGCTCCGGTCGTAGCGCCCGTCGTGGCCGGTCGGGGCCTGGGCGGCCAGGGACAGTCCGATGTCGATCTCACCCGCGGCGAGGAGTTCGTACACCTCGGCGGCCTCGGCCTGGTGTACCCGCGTGCGCAGCCCGGGATGGGCCTCGCGCAGCGCGTTCAGCGCCGGGACCACCAGGGAGGGGATGGCGGTGGCGAAGGTGCCCACGCGAACCCGTCCGGCCTCGCCGCGCACGAACCCGTCGAGTTCGGCCTCGGCCCGCTCCAGTTGGGCCAGCACGACGTCGGTGTGCCGCAGCAGCACGTGTGCGGCGTCGGTGAGGCGGACCCGGCGCCCGTGCGCCTCCAGCAACTCCACCCCCACCTGCTGGGAGAGCGTCGACAGCTGTTGGGAGACGCCGGAGGGCGTCATGGAGAGGGCCTCGGCCGTGGCCCTGACGGTCCCGAGTTCCTCGAGGGTGCGGAGTACGCGCAGTTTGCGCAGGTCCCAGTCGCTCACCCTCACAGGCATACCATTCATCTCCGCTTAACAGCAGCGGGGCGGGCGCACGGTCACGGTGCGCCCGCCCCTGGTCGGTCCGGCCGGTCAGGTCCGGTCGGGGTGCCCGGCCTCCTCCTCACCGCCCCGGTGGGCCGCGCCCGCCTGGTCGGTGTACTTGGCCTCGCCGGGACCGGCGGTGCCGATCTCCGCCTGGTCGATCTCGGCGGGGGAGGGCGAGGGACCGCGGCCGATCACGTTGAAGCAGATGTTCAGCAGGATCGAGACGATCGCCGCGCCGATGATGCCCGAGTGCGCGATGAGCTCGACCGACTCCGGGAGGAAGGAGTAGAAGGTCGGGTAGGCCAGCGGGATGATCGCCACCCCCACGGAGGCGGCGACGAGGATCAGGTTGAGGTTGTTGGTGAAGTCCACCTTGGCCAGGGTCTTGGCCCCGCTGGCGGCCACACTGCCGAACAGGACCAGCCCGGCCCCGCCCAGGACCGGAGTGGGGATCGCGGCCATGACCCCGCCCAGGACCGGGAACATCCCCAGGGCCAGCAGGATGGCGGCGCCGGTGGCGACCACGTAGCGGCTCCGGATGCCGGTGAGCGCGAGCAGGCCGATGTTCTGCGCGAAGGAGCTGGTCGGCGTGGCACTGAAGATCGGGCCGATGATCGAGCCGCTCACGTCGGCGCGCAGACCGGCCGAGATGCGCTTGGCGTCGACCTTGGAACCGGTGATCTCACCGACCGCGATGATGTGTGAGGCGCCCTCGGTCAGGACCACCAGCATGATGATGCACATGGTGATGATCGCGGTGACCTCGAACTGGGGGGCACCGAAGTAGAACACCGACGCGGGGTTGAACACGAGGTCCGCCTCGCCCACCCGGCTGAAGTCGGCCATGCCGAGCGGGAGCGCGACGAGCGTGCCCACGACCAGGCCGAGCAGGATGGACAGCCGTCCCCAGATGCCGGGGAAGAGCCGGGAACCGACGAGGATGACCGCGAGGGTCAGGCCGGCCAGGGCGAGGTTGGCCAACGGCGCGGCCGGGACCTCGGAACCGTCCTCCAGGACACGGACGTTGCCGTCCATGATCCAGCGGGCCGCCACCGGCATCAGACTGACACCGATCACCGTGATGATCGTGCCGGTGACGATCGGCGGGAAGAAGCGGATCAGCTGCCCGAAGAACGGGGTCAGGACCAGGGCGAACACACCTGCGGCCATGGACGCGCCGAAGGCGACGGGCAGGTTCTCGCCGTCCTGGCCGGCGGCCAGAGCGGTGATGGCGCTGACGGGGACGAAGGAGCAGGCCACCACGATGGGCATCTGCGCGCCGACCCGCCGGTGGCCGACGGTCTGCAGCAGGGTGGCGATACCCGCCACCAGGAGTGCGCCGCTGACGAGGATTCCCATGGCGGCGGGGTCGTTCGCGAGCCCAGCGGCGGCGCCGATGACGAGGGCCGGTGCCACCGCACCGGCGTACATGGTGAGGATGTGCTGGAGCCCGTAGACGAGCAGGAGCCGCGTGGGCAGCTTCTCGTCCTCGGGGCGGGCGGGGTTCGTGGCAGTTGTTGTGGCCGAGTCCTTCGCGGACGGACTGTTCGACATGGCCAGTTTCCAGCCTTTGCGATCGGTGGTCACCGAGGGGGCGACCGGGTTCTCCGAGCGGTTGCCCGGTGGTGTCGCTCCGGCCCCGGACGCTCGGGAGGCACAGCTCCCGGGCACGCGGAAGGCCGGTGTGGCCCGCCTTTCGGCGGGCAGGCGAGGAATACCTCGGGTGGGGGACCTTGGGGCCGGTCGGGCTCTGAGGGGGATCGGATCCGTGAGGTGGGGATCCGGGGCCCGGCCGCACGCGCGGGCCCCGGGGTTCAGAGGGTTCCGAAGGGCGCCGGGCGGAACCCGAAGGGGTTTCCCGGCGTCAGGGGATCAGATGAATCCCGGAACGGTCTTCCAGGCGTCGCCGGCCTCGGGGGCGTCATCGCGCTCGACCGTGGCCTCGATCTTGCCGTAGGGGCGGTCCGCGGCGAAGAACACCTCGTTGGGGTTGTCCAGGCCGAACGGGGACAGGTCCACCAGGAAGTGGTGGTTGTTCGGCATGGAGAAGCGGATCTCGGCGATCTCCGGGTGGGCTTCGAGGACGGCGGTGCCCATCGCGTACAGCGTCTGCTGCAGGGCGAGGCTGTGCGTCTCGGCGAAGGCCTCCAGACACAGGGCGCGGACCGAGGCGTAGGACTTGTCGAAGTCGTGGTCGGTGCCGACATAGCGCCAGCGGGCGGTGACGTCGGTGGCCAGGATCCGGTCCTCGGTCTCCTTCAGGGTGGTGTACCGGGTCTTCGGGTAGCCGTGGAACTCCGAACCGGTGGACTTGAGGACGGTGAGGCCCTCGAATCCGGAGACCACCCACTCCCGGTCGCCGTCCTTGTTGACGACGGTGGTGCGGGTTTCGGCGCCGCGGCGGGAGAACGCGTGGTCGTGCGGGCCCTTCGCGGTGGCGATCCGGTCCCAGGAGTACTCCTGGACCTCCTGGCGGGCACCGTGCACGTACTCGTGCTCGTCCACGAAGTGTCGGGCCAGGCGCAGGGCGAAGTCCTCGATCGCGCCGACGCCGCCCCACTCGCGCGCCTTGGCGTAGACGGTGTTCTTCTGGGTGTCGGTCGGCAGGCACTTGGCGTTGTCGCCGACGGTGTGGACTTCCTCCAGGTCGCCGCGGAGCTGGGAGGTGACGTTGACGTCCTTGATCTGGTGGACGTCGGTGTCGCGCTGGACGTGGACGAGGCGGACCTCGGCCTTGCCGTACTGGTTGTCTCCGAGTCTGATGCCCATCAGGGTGAACTCCATCCGTGTGGATTCGGTTTCATCGCTCGCGCCGTGCGCGGCATGCGCGCCGGTGCGCTGTGCGTATGAGGGAGGACCGCTGTGGTCATGCGGAAGGACCTGTCACGCACTCGAAGAGGTCTGGGTGTCACGGGCGGGGTGGGGCCGGGCGGTTCGCCTCGCTTTCGGGCTCGGGATCGGGTGGACCGGGCTAGGAACCCCGGTAGGTCGAGTAGGCGAACGGGCTCAGGAGCAGGGGCACGTGGTAGTGCTGGTCCTCCTCGGCGAGGTCGAACACGATGCTGACCTCGGGGTAGAACCCCTTCTGGCCGGTCGCGGCGAAGTAGGACCCGGTGTCGAAGACGACGCGGTAGTACCCGGCGGCGAGCTGGTCGGGTCCCAGGTCGGGCACGCGGCCGTCGTCGTTGGTGCGTCCCTCGGCGACGGTCTTCCAGGAGGTGCGGTCGCGGTCGGCGGCGGCCTCCAGCCGGACGGGCACGTCGCGGGCGGGGCTGCCCAGGGCGGCGTCGAGGATGTGGGTGGTCACGTGGCTCATGCTGCCTCCAGGAGTTTGACCAGGCGGAGCCCGGAGATCTTGCGGAGCTCCTCACCGACCACGGACAGCTCGGTCTCGCGGTCGTTGGCCAGGCGGTCGACCAGGTCGGCGAGGAGTTCGCGGCTGCTGCGGCCGCTGGCGCACACGAGGTAGATCTGCCCGAACCTTCCCTCGTACTCACCCTGCGCGAAGGTGAAGATCCGCTGGACCCGTGCCGAGGCGTCGTCGGTGTCGGCGGCGAAGGCCGACTGCTCGCCGCGCGACCAGGCCGACTCGGTGTCCTGCCCCTCGGCCTTCTCCCCGATCCGGGGGTGGCGGTCCAGGGCGGTGGCGACCTCTTCGGCGGTGATCCCGCGCGCGTGGCTGTCGGCCCGGGCGAGGAGGGTCCCGCGGTCGGCGTAGGGCGCCTCGGACGCGACGGCCTCCACCCAGCGGTCCACGTTCAGGCACTGCGCGAGTTCGGTGCGCAGCTCCTCCCGGGACAGGGCGTTCAGTCGCGCCAGACCCGGGTCGGGTGTGCTTCCCGACGTGTCCGGGGTGCTCTCGGGCATGTGTTCTCCCGTTGCTCGGCCGGCGCGCCGACCTCCCGTCCCGTGGGGCGGGGGGTCTCGAACCGGCCAGGGCTTTCATAGTGCAGATAGCTGATTCCGTATTACGGATTGGAGGGACTCTAGTTGATGACAGTGTGACCTTGTCAACACTGGCAAGGGGGGATCGGAGAAAAACAGTCGAATCTGTATCTACCGACAAAGAAACCGTGAAGTTCCTGCGTACCGGTGGGGCCCGCGGGGGTCCGGGGGTCGTGTTTGCGCGGGGTGGGGCGCGGGTGCGGCCGCTGCTCGCCTTCGGGTTCGGTCGTCGGGGTGGTTGACAAGCGGTGGTGGTCCGGCACACACTCAAGGCATTCCTTAAAGTGAAAACTACTTTCCGCAATACGGAAGTGGATGCCGGAGGCAACGCATGAGCCACACACTCGGGTACACGGTGAACTGCTCCCTGCTGTTCACCGAGCTCCCCGTCAACGAGCGCCCCCAGGCCGCACGCGACGCGGGCTTCCACGCCGTCGAGTTCTGGTGGCCCTTCGAGAGCGCGACCCCGGCGCAGGAGGAGGTCGACGCCTTCGTCGACGCCCTCGACACCGCCGGTGTGCGCCTCAGCGGCCTCAACTTCTTCGCCGGTCGGCTCCCCGGCCCTGACCGCGGTGTGCTGTCCCACCCCTCCCGCACCGCCGAGTTCCTCGCCAACACCGAGGTGGTCGCCCAGATCGCCGAGCGCACCGGCACCACCGGCTTCAACGCCCTCTACGGCCTGCGCCAGGACGGGGTCGACCCGGCCGAACAGGACCGCCTCGCGCTGGAGAACACCGTCGCCGCCGCCGAGGCGGTCGCCAAGGTCGGTGGCACCGTGCTCGTCGAACCCATCAGCGGCTCCGAGGACTACCCGCTCAAGACCGCGGCCGAGGGCCTCGCCTTCGTCGCCAGGGTCAAGGAGGCCGGGGCCGAGAACGTCGCGCTCCTCGCCGACTTCTTCCACCTCGCGGTCAACGGCGACGACGTCGCCGCCGTGGTCCGCGACCACGCGGCCGAGTTCGGACACATCCAGATCGCCGACGCCCCCGGCAGGGGCGAGCCCGGCACCGGCGATCTGCCCATCGACGAACTCCTCTCCGCCGCCCAGGCCGGCGGATACCGGGGCCTGGTCGGCCTGGAGTACAAGCCGACCGTCCCCACCACCCAGAGCTTCGGCTGGCTGGACTGACCCCAGGGGTCGCCCCGGCCGCGCCATCCACACCAGTCACACAGTCTGAAAGGGGCCGTCATGGCCATCCGTAAGATCGCCTTCATCGGTCTGGGCATCATGGGCCTGCCCATGGCCGTCAACCTCGTCCGCGCCGGCTACAGCGTCACTGGCGTCAACAAGAGCCCCGAGCGCGTCGACGCCCTGGTCACCGAGGGCGGCCTGCGCGGCGGGAGCATCGCCGAGGCGGTCGCCGACGTCGACGCGGTCATCACGATGGTTCCGGACTCCCCGGACGTCAACCAGGTCCTGCGCGGTGAGGGGGGCGTCTACGACAACGCCAAGCCCGGCACCCTGGTCATCGACATGAGCACTATCCGCCCCGACGTCTCCCGGGAGCTCGCCTCGGACGGCACCGAGCGCGGTTTCCGCGTTCTGGACGCCCCGGTCAGCGGCGGCGAGGCCGGCGCGGTCGAGGCCAAGCTCTCCATCATGGTGGGCGGCTCCCATGACGATTTCGAGGCCGCGCGCCCCGTCTTCGACATCCTGGGCTCCACCCCGGTCCTGGTCGGCCCCAACGGTTCCGGACAGACGGTCAAGGCCGCCAACCAGCTCATCGTGGCCGGCAACATCCAGCTCCTCGCCGAAGCCCTCGTCTTCCTGGAGGCGCACGGCGTCGACACCGAGTCCGGTCTGGAGGTCCTGGGCGGCGGGCTCGCGGGCAGCACCGTGCTCCAGCGCAAGGGCAAGGCCATGCGTGAGCGCAACTTCGCCCCCGGCTTCCGGATCGCCCTGCACGACAAGGACATGCGCATCATCACCGACTCCGCGAGCGCGGCCGGGGTGGCCATCCCGCTGGGCTCGCAGGTGGCGCAGTACGTGGCCGCGCTCAGGAACCAGGGCCACGGCGGCCTCGACCACTCCGCCCTGCTCAAGGTCGTCGAGCAGCTCTCCGGCCGCGACGGCGAGTAGCGCCCGCCCGGCCGGGCCCGGCCCCACCGGACCGGCACCGCCAGCAGCAGTACCACCAGCAGCACCGACAGCCACAGCAGTCCGTATGACCGGGGCACCGTGCTCGCCCCCGGGTGTTGGCCCACCCGGGAGGCAGGCGAGAACGCCGCCCCACCCCTAGCACCCAGCACCGGGGCGCCGGGGACGGCCCGTCCAGACGGGGCCGACCCCGAGCGCCCCGGCCACCCCAGCACTGAAGGGTTCGCTCCCATGGCGAAAATGCCCGCGATGAACGCCGTCGTGGAGGTCCTCAAGGACGAGGGCGTCGACACCGCCTTCGGCTGCCCCGGCGCGGCCATCCTCCCCCTCTACAAGGCGATGGAGGAGGTGGGCGGCATCGAACACCTCACCGTCCGCCACGAGGAGGGCGCCACCCACATGGCCGACGGCTGGTCGCGCACGACCGGCAGGGTCGGCGTGGCGATCGGCACCTCCGGCCCGGCCGGGACCAACATGATCACCGGCCTGTACACCGCCATCGCGGACTCGGTCCCGATCGTGTGCATCACCGGCCAGCAGCGCACCGACCTGTTGGACAAGGAGGGCTTCCAGGCGGTCGACATCGTCGAGATCGCCAAGCCCGTCACCAAGTGGGCCGTCCAGATCAAGGAGGCGGCGACCGCCCCGTGGATCTTCCGCGAGGCCTTCCGCATCGCCCAGGAGGGCCGTCCCGGGCCGGTCCTGGTCGACATCCCGGTGGACATCGCCCAGCACCTGATCGAGTACGACCCCGAACTGGACGCCGCACTCAAGATCAACACGGTCGAGCCGCACCTGCCCCGGGTGGAGAGGGCCCTGGACCTGCTGCTGGAGGCGGAGCGCCCGCTCATCCTGGCCGGCGGCGGCGTGATCCTGGCCGAGGCCTCCGACGACCTGCGCGAACTGGCCGAGTACCTCCAGGTGCCGGTCCAGGTCACCCTCATGGGCAAGGGCTCCTTCGACGAGGACTCGCCCCTGTACTCGGGCATGACCGGCGTGCAGACCTCCCAGCGCTACGGCAACGCCTCCTTCCTGGAGTCGGACCTGGTCCTGGCCGTGGGCGCGCGCTTCGCCGACCGCCACACCGGCCAGATCGACGTCTACCGGGGCGAGCGCAAGTTCGTCCACGTGGACATCGAGGCCACCCAGATCGGCCGGGTCTTCGAGCCCGACCTGGGCGTGGTCTCCGACGCCAAGCTCTTCCTCCAGGAGCTGCTGGCCGCCGCCAGGCGCCGGAGGGCCACCGCGCAGGTGGGCGCGTGGATCGACCGGGTCAACGAGCTCAAGTCCACCCTGACCAGGCGCGAGGACTTCGACACCGTCCCGGTCAAGGCGCCGCGCGTCTACAAGGAGATCAACGAGGTCTTCGACTCCAGCACCTACTTCGTCACCGCCATCGGCCTCTACCAGATCTGGGGCGGCCAGCACCAGAAGGCGTACAAGCCGCGGCACTACCAGATCTGCGGCCAGGCGGGCCCGCTCGGCTGGGAGATCCCCGCCGCCATCGGTGTCAAGAAGGCCCTCAAGCACACCGAGCCGGACGCCGAGGTGGTCGGCATCGTCGGCGACTACGGCTTCCAGTACATGGTCGAGGAGTTGGCGGTCGCGGCGCAGTACAACGTGCCGTACGTGATCATCATGCTCAACAACGAGTACCTGGGCCTGATCCGCCAGGCGTCGATCCCCTTCGACATGAACTACCAGGTGGACATCCACTACGACGAGTACGGCACCGACAGCGTCAAGCTCATGGAGGCCTACGGCTGCTCCGGCCGCCGGGTCTGGGAGCCCGGGGAGATCCGGGAGTCCCTGGAGTGGGCCCGCAAGCAGGCGCAGTCCACCTCGCGCCCCGTCCTGGTCGAGATCATGATCGAGCGCGAGGCCAACACCCCGCACGGTCCGGCCATCGACGCCGTCAAGGAGTTCGAGCCGCTGCCCGGCGCGTAGTCCCCGGCGGGTGACCCCGGTCCGGGCGCGTCGGCGCCCGGACCCCACAGACCGCCAGGGGGCCGGACCTGCACCCCGGCCCCCTGGCGAGGCCCCCTCCCAGACCGGCGGGAGGGGGCCGCACAGCCCCGAGGGGCGGCGGTGTTCTTCGCTGGCGCACCGCCGCCCCTCGGTCCGTTCGTCCCGGCTGCCGGACGCCGTGCGGGTCAGCCGCAGTAGGCCTCCTCCTCACCGATGATCCGGTAGGGGCAGTCCGCGTAGTCCAGCAGCCGCAGCACAGCCTCCTCGTTGCGGGAGGTCTCGCGCCCGATCACCGAGGAGGGCGGGTAGAAGCCGCCGCCCCACCACGACCGGGGATACATCTCGTAGGTGAAGTTCACGATGCCCTGGTCGGCCCACAGCCAGTCGTTGATCGAGCCGTCGGTGACGTACAGGTCACTGGACTGCTGGGGCGTGTAGCCGTTGGCCTGGGCCATGTACGTGCCCAGCGCCTCGTGGGTGTCGTACTCCTCCTGGGTCATCCCCTCGGTGGCCTCGTCGTAGGTGTAGCCGAAGGGCCACAGGATCAGCTCGCTGTAGGTGTGGAAGTCGATGGCGCTGGTGATCTGCTGCTCGCCCCCGACCGCGCGGCCGCGGACGAAGTCGGCGATCGCCGCGACCTCGGGGGAGGACTCGGGGGCCGAGCCCCGGTAGGTGAGGCTGCTCGGGTTGCCGGAGGAACCGCCGCAGCAGCCCCACTTGTGGGCCCAGTTGCGGTTCATGTCGGTGCCGATGGCCGACGACCCCTGGTTGGGCTGGCGGTTCTTGCGCCAGTCCCGCCAGCTGGTGCCGGCCATGTCGTACTCGCTGCCGTCCGGATTGGCGTTCGGCAGGATCCAGATCTCGCGGCTGTCGACCAGTTCGGTGATGCGTGGGTCGTCGCCGTACCCGTCGGTGAGCAGGTCCAGCAGGTAGACCGCCATCTCGACGGTCAGGTGTTCGCGTGCGTGCTGGGAGTGGACGAACAGCACCTCGGGCTGGTCCTCGTCCACGGACACGTTGTCGCTGATCTTGACCGCCACCAGGTCGCGGCCCTCGTACGACTGGCCGTAGACCTGCTGGGAGGCCAGGTCGGGGTGGTCCGCGACGACCTCGTCGACGATGTCCAGCAGTTCGGGGTAGGTGGTGTACCCGGGGTCGGGGCCGGCGAAGGTCCCGGGGACGTCGAAGGGGTCGGGGGCGTAACCCAGGTCGTCGAGCTCGGCCACGTCCTCGACCGAACCGGTGACCAGCACCGAGTCCTCACCGACGTGGTCGATGGCCACGCCGGTCGCGGCGATCTCGGAGCGCTCCTGGGCGGTGTGCACGCCGGTGATCTCGTACAGGTCGTACGAGGGTTCCGCGGTGGCGCTGCCGGTGGCCAGGGTGCTCAGCAGGAGCGCGCCTGCGGCCACGGGGACGAGGGTTCTTCTGAGCAGGGGAGCGGGGGACGGGTGGTCCACGATGCCTCCATGAGCGGGGGTGAGGCTTCGAACACGTGGCGATATTGGAGATCGGGACGCCGCAACCTGTCAATATGGCTAACTTTGCGTAGCCATGGAAGCATTCTGACTAGTTTGGCGGCCTTGCCACGTGAAGCCCGCTTTTTCTGTCACCGGTCGCACACCCAGCGTGGCCGCATGTGGCCATTCGGTACCGGGTTCCCTTGCGCTGGCGCCCGGAGGCGGTCGAGGCGGGGGGTGTCCCGAGGAGGGGTGCCGCTGCGGCTGTGTTCGGACTCCCGGTGGGCCGACGCAGGAACGCCCGGCCCCAGTGGGGTCGGGCGTTCGCGGGTGAAGGAAGGATTTCCGTCGGCGGTACCGGCCTGGCGTCGGCGCGGCTTACGTGGCTTGCTCTGCGCGGCGACGCCGGCCTCGGGTGTTGGCCGCACCCTGGGTCCCGCCGACGGAATCCGTATGACCCCCCTAGCACTGAAGGGTTCCCCTCCAGGGTAACCGCCAACGGCTATATCTTGAAGTCGAGGTACCCGTTTTGAACGATCATCTGAAATCGGCCGAAAGCTCCGCAGTCGTCGCAGGCCAAGCCGGGGTCGTCCCATACTGTGGACATCGGGTACCGGATTTTCCCCGGCGTCTGCTAGCGTGACAATCGTTATGCTGCGCGAGCTGCTCCTCCTTAGTGGCCGCGGCGGGGATCGTTAGACGGTCGGCCCCTCGCCGCGGGACTTCGGCTTGCCGTGTCGACCACGACATCACGCGCCACAATTTCCCGAGGAGCCACACCGCTATGGTGCCGCAGCAGAAGACCAGCCCCATGCCCTTCCATCGTTACGAGCCCTTCGCTCCGGTGGACCTGCCCGACCGCACCTGGCCTTCGAAGTCCATCACCGAGGCCCCCCGCTGGCTGTCCACCGACCTGCGCGACGGCAACCAGGCGCTGATCGAGCCGATGGACTCCGCGCGCAAGCACGAGATCTTCCAGCTGCTGGTCCGGATGGGCTACAAGGAGATCGAGGTCGGTTTCCCCTCGGCCAGCCAGACCGACTTCGACTTCGTCCGGTCGCTGATCGAGGACGACCTGATCCCCGACGACGTACAGATCTCCGTACTGACCCAGGCCCGTGAGGACCTGATCGAACGCACCGTGCAGAGCCTGGTCGGCGCCAGGCGCGCCACCGTGCACCTGTACAACGCCACCGCGCCCACCTTCCGCCGCGTGGTGTTCCGGGTGGACCGCGAGGCCTGCAAGAACATCGCCGTCGAGGGAACCCGGCACGTGATGCGCTTCGCCGAGCAGTACCTGGGCGAGACCGAGTACTTCGGCTACGAGTACTCGCCGGAGATCTTCGTCGACACCGAGCTGGACTTCGCCCTGCAGGTCTGCGAAGCGGTCATGGACGTCTGGCAGCCCGGCCCGGGCCGCGAGATCATCCTGAACCTGCCCGCCACCGTCGAGCGCGCCACCCCCAACGTCTACGCCGACCAGATCGAGTGGATGAGCCGCAACCTGACCCGGCGCGAGCACGTGGTCCTGTCCGTGCACCCGCACAACGACCGCGGCACCGGCGTGGCCTCGGCGGAACTGGCCGTCATGGCCGGGGCCGACCGGGTCGAGGGCTGCCTGTTCGGGCACGGTGAGCGCACCGGCAACGTCTGCCTGGTCACCCTGGGTATGAACCTGTTCAGCCAGGGCGTCGACCCCAAGATCGACTTCTCACGGATCGACGAGATCCGCCGCACGGTCGAGCACTGCACCCAGCTGCCCGTCGCGCCCCGCCACCCCTACGGCGGCGACCTGGTCTACACGGCCTTCTCCGGCTCCCACCAGGACGCCATCAAGAAGGGCTTTACCGACCTGGACGCCCGCGCCGCCGAGGCCGGCAAGCAGGTCGAGGACTACCCCTGGGACGTGCCCTACCTGCCCATCGACCCCAAGGACGTGGGCCGCAACTACGAGGCGGTCATCCGGGTCAACAGCCAGTCCGGCAAGGGCGGCGTCTCCTACGTCATGCAGCGGGACCACTCCCTGGACCTGCCGCGCCGGCTGCAGATCGAGTTCTCCCAGGTCATCCAGAGTTTCATGGACGCCGAGGGCGGCGAGTTCCCGGCCGAGCGCATCTGGGAGATCTTCTCCGACACCTACCTGGCCGAGCGCGGCCCGGTGGCGGTCCTGGCGCACCGCTCCAGCACCTCCGAGGACGGCACGTACACGATCGAGGCCGACGCCCGTGTCAACGGTGAGATCCGCGAACTGAAGGGCACCGGCAACGGCCCGATCTCCGCGTTCGGCGACGCGCTGGCCGACGTGGACGTCAAGGTCCGGGTCATCGACTACGTGGAGCACTCCATGGGCGAGGACGGCAACGCCCGCGCCGCCGCCTACGTGGAGGCCGAGATCGACGGCAGGACGGTGTGGGGCGTGGGTATCCACAGCAGCATCACCACCGCCTCCCTGAAGGCCGTGTGCAGCGCCATCGGCCGCGCCTGACCCACCACCCGGTACCCCTGGCACGGGAGCCCGGCATCCCTGGCACTGAGCGGACGGGGCCCACGACACACGTCGCGGGCCCCGTCCCGTGCCCCAGGGTCACAGGTGGAGGGAGAATCCGCCGCCCTCCCCGGGGGTGAACCCGCAGGAGCGGTAGAAGGCGTGCACGTAGGCGTCCTCGGCGGCCAGGAACTGGATCCTGTGGCAGCCCTCCCGCTCGCCCAGGCTCCGCGCGGCGGCCAGCAGCATGCGACCCACGCCTCGGCGGCGGTGCGCCTCGGCGACCACCAGGTTCTCCAGGACCAGGCGCGGCCGTCCGCCACGGCCGAGGTCGGCCATGACCAAGCAGTCCACCGTGCCCAGTAGTTCACCGGAACCGTTCTGGGCCACCAGCAGGGTCCGCCCGTCCTGGCCGGCGATCTCCGACCAGGCCCGGGCGGCCTCCGCCTCAGGCATCGGCGGGTCCTCCGGGTGCCTCTCGCCGAGCAGCCGGAGAACCCGCGAGAGGTCGGCGCGGCCCGCGGGACGGATCTCGATGCTCACACCGCGCACTCTAGCCGTCGCGGCGGTGGCGGAGACGGCACGCCCTCCGGCTACTCGTAACCGAACTTCTGGGTCCAGGCGTGGCCGGACTCACCGACCCCGATGGCTTCGAGATCGCAGTTGAGGATGTTGGCCCGGTGGCCGGGGCTGTTCATCCAGGCGTCCATGACCTGCTCGGCACTGGTCTGACCCTTGGCCACGTTCTCCGCCCCCCAGGCGTCGTAGCCGTGCCGCCGTGCGCGCTCGCCCGGCCCCTCGCCCTCGGGGCTCTCGTGGGCCATGTAGTCGCGGGCGTCCATGTCCTCGCTGTGCTCCTGGGCGGCGCTGGTGAGCCGGTCGTCCACGTGCACCGGGTCGCAACCGTTCGATGCGCGCTCGTCGTTGACCAGGTTCACGACCGCCGAGGTCGACGAGGAGCCACCGGTGGACTGGCCGCCGCCTCCGCGGCCCCCGCCACCGTTCCCGCCACCGTTGCCGCCGCCACCTCGGCCGCCCTCGCCGTCGGCGGAGTCCTCGGGCTCGTCGGACCCCGCGGACTCCTCCGTGGCGGAGGAGCCGGTGACGCTGGAGCTCTTCGGTGCGCTGTCCCCCCGCGGTTCGGCGGGGTCAGGAGCACTGGTGGGTGTGGCGAAGAAATCGTCCTCGGGCTCTGTGTCCGGGACCCCGGAGTCGTCGGCCGCGGTGCCCCCGAGCCCGCTGCCGGCGCCACCGGAGGCAGCGGTCGTGCCGTCCGCGGGGTCCGGCTCCTCGCCGAGCCCGGTGAGGACCAGGGCCCCGGCCAGGGTCAGTCCCACGGGGACCGCGACCATACCGGCCACGAGTGGCACCCTGCCGCGCCGTCCTTCACGGTCCGAGCGCTGTTCGCGAGCGCTCGTCCTGCGCCTGCCTCGGCGACCTCGCGCCATATCGCTCTGCCTTCCGTACCGGGATCGGGAATCGTTCGGGCACCCCTGCGGGGCGGTCGGGTACACGCGGTCCCGACGGGGTTCCGCCGCCGGGGCCTGTGGTCTTCCCCGGCTCGGTTCTTCCCGTGCCCATGACCACGTGTGGAATCGGTGGTCTGATGCTGGGCGGGCTTTTCCTCCGGTTTCGGGCGATGATGCCGCGGGGGAAGGGCGGTGGGCCCGAAACCGTGTGCCCTAGCGCGTGAGAGTAGAGCAAATACTGTGAAAAGGGAATCCAAACCGTAATAAACCAGCTCAAGGGACTGGGCGTCCGCGCGAGACGGTCGTCGCCATCCGCGACAATGGGGGTGTGAGTCTCTACCGCGACGAGGGCGTCGTCCTGCGCAACCAGAAACTGGGCGAGGCCGACCGTATCGTCACACTCCTGACCCGCCGCACCGGGCTGGTGCGCGCCGTCGGCAAGGGCGTGCGCCGCACCAAGTCGCGCTTCGGCGCCCGGCTGGAGCCGTGCACCCATGTCGACCTCCAGCTGCACACCGGCCGGACCCTGGACGTCATCACCCAGGCCGAGACCGTGCGCTCCTACGGCAAGACGGTCGTGTCGGACTACTCCCGCTACACGGCGGCCACCGCGATGCTGGAAACCGCGGAAAAGGTCGTCGCCGTGGAGAAGGACCCGGCGCTGCGCCAGTTCCTCCTGCTCATCGGCGCCCTGCGTACCCTGGGGGAGGGAAGCCACGACTCCAGGCTGGTCCTGGACGCCTACCTCCTGCGCTCCCTGGCCGTCGCCGGGTACGCCCCCGCTCTGACCGAGTGCGCCCGTTGCGGAAGTCGGGGGGAGCACCGTGCGTTCGCGGTCCACGCGGGCGGTATGGTCTGCTCGGTGTGCCGTCCGCACGGTTCCACGCACCCCTCGCCCGAGACGCTCCGGCTGATGTCGGCGCTGCTCGGGGGCGACTGGGACAGCGCCGACGCCAGCGACGGCAGGCATCGCTCCGAGTGCAGCGGGCTGGTTGCGGCCTACCTGCAGTGGCACCTGGAAAACGGAATCCGATCACTGCGCCATGTGGAGCGTTCTTGAGTCTGTTCAGCTTCGACAACGGTAAGCGGCGTGAGCGGGACCACGCCGCGCCCGTCCCGCACCCCAGTGGGGCCCGGCCCCCCGAAGTCCCCGCCGACCTGGTGCCCCGCCACGTGGCCGTGGTCATGGACGGCAACGGCCGTTGGGCGAAGGAACGCGGCCTGCCGCGCACCGAGGGGCACAAGGCCGGTGAGTCCTCCCTCTTCGACGTGATCGAGGGCGCTCTGGAGATGGGCATCCCCAACCTCTCCGCCTACGCCTTCTCCACCGAGAACTGGAAGCGCTCGCCCGACGAGGTGCGCTTCCTCCTCGGTTTCAACCGTGACACCATCCGCAACCGCCGCGACGAGCTGCACGCCCGCGGCGTGCGCGTCAAGTGGGCCGGACGCTCCGGGATGCTCTGGAAGAGCGTCATCCGGGAGCTCAAGGACGCGGAGGAGATGACCAGGGACAACACCCGGCTCACCCTCCAGTTCTGTGTGAACTACGGCGGGCAGGCGGAGATCGTCGACGCCGCGCGCGAGCTGGCCCGCCAGGCCGCCGCCGGGCGGATCTCCCCGGAGAAGATCACCGAGGACACCCTGGCCCAGCACCTCTACGCCCCCGACGTCCCGCCCGTGGACCTCTTCGTGCGGTCCTCCGGCGAGCAGCGGCTGTCCAACTTCCTCCTCTGGCAGTCCGCCTACGCGGAGTTCGTCTTCCTGGAGACGCTCTGGCCCGACTTCGACCGCCGCGACCTGTGGCGGGCCTGTGAGATCTACGCGAGCCGGGACCGCCGCTACGGCGGTGCCGTGCCCAACCCGGTGGCTGAGGAGACCAAGTGATGGCCAAGACGAACCGTTCCGAGGAGACCTCGCCGATCAGGCCGGGGATGACGCTCGCCTCGCTCGGCGACAGCTTCACCGAGGGCGTGGGCGACCCCTACCCGGACGGCAGCGGTGTCTTCCGGGGCTGGGCGGACCGGTTGGCCGAGCACCTCGCCGATCACGTGGGCGAGGTCGGATACGCCAACCTGGCGGTGCGCGGCAAGCTCATCCGCCAGATCGTCACGGACCAGGTCCCGCCCGCCCTGGAGATGGCGCCGGACCTGGTCACCCTGTGCGCGGGCGGCAACGACCTGCTGCGCCCGGCGGGCGACCCCGAGCGGCTGGCGAAGATCCTGGACCGCACGGTGAGCCGCCTGCGCGCCAACGGCAGCCAGGTCGTGCTGTTCACCGGCGTCAACGTGGCCACCGGGTACATGCGCGGCACCATCGGCCTGTTCGCGCGCTACTACATGAACGTGCGCGCGATCGCCGACAGGTACGACTGCTTCCTGGTCGACCAGTGGTCCATGGACGTGCTGACCGACTCGCGCGCCTGGGACGAGGACCGCCTGCACATGTCCCCGGAGGGGCACCGCCGCCTGGCTCTGCGGGTGGCCGAGGTCCTGGGCGTGCCCACCAAGGAGCGCTGGGACGAGCCCTGGCCCGAGGCCGAGCCGGTCAGCTGGGCCGAGGCGCGCAGGGACGACCTGCACTGGCTCAAGGAGTCCCTGGGGCCGTGGATCGGGCGCAGGCTCACCGGAAGGTCCTCGGGTGACACGGTGACCGCCAAGCGCCCCGAGCTGACCCCGCTCACGAAGGACCGCTGACACCCGTCGGGAGGGGGCCGCCCGGCCTGGCGGCCCCCTCCCGAGCGCACCGGCTGCGCGGGTGCCCCCCAGGTGTGAGTTCCGCCGCAAAAGGCGGCGAACCACCAACCTACTGTCGCGTAACCAGAGGGTCGGGTTGGATCATCGGACACCATGAGCGGTGTGCCTACCGGATCCTCCGGTGACCTGAAAAGCAAGGACATTCTGTCCTACGTCGCCCTCGGTGACAGCTTCACCGAGGGCATGAGCGACCCCTACCCGGACAGCGACAGCGTGCCCAACGGCCGTTATCGGGGTTGGGCCGACCGCCTGGCCGAGCACCTCGCCGCGCACGTGCCCGAGGTCCGCTACGCCAACCTCGCCATCCGCGGGCGTCTCATCGCGCAGATCCGTGACGAACAGGTCCCGCGCGCGGTCGAGATGAAGCCCGACCTGGTCACCCTGTGCGCGGGCGGCAACGACATCCTCCGCCCGGGCAGCGACCCCGACCAGGTCGTGGAGATCTTCGAATCGATGGTCGCGGACCTGCGCGCCACCGGTGCCCGGGTGGTCGTCTTCACCGGCTTCGACACCAACTGGCAGCCGGTCATGCGGCACCTGCGCGGCAAGATCGCCACCTACAACATGCACATGCGCGCCGTCGCGGACCGGTACGGCTGCGACGTGGTCGACGTGTGGAGCATGAAGGTCCTCTCCGACTCCCGTGCCTGGAACTGGGACCGCCTGCACCTGTCCTCGGAGGGCCACCGCCGGCTCGCCCTGCGGGTGTGCGAGGTCCTGGACCTGCCGGTCGACTCCGACTGGAACCAGCCCTGGCCGCCTCCGGAGCCCCGCGACTGGCGCACCGCACGCCAGGAGGACCTGCACTGGGCGCGCGAGTTCCTCGTCCCGTGGATCCACCGCCGTCTCACCGGCCGTTCCTCCGGCGACGGCGTGAACGCCAAGCGCCCCACCCTGGAACGCTGCGAGCCCGGCGACGGACGCCGGGTGTAGACACCGCGAGGGGCCGCCACCCGGCAACGGGCGGCGGCCCCATCGCTGTCGGCCCCGCGGTGCGGGCGGCTCCGGCCGCCCGCACCGCGCGTTCGGTCAGGGCAGGTCGGTGGAGCCGAACACCGGGTAGTGGTCCGAGTAGTCGTCGTAGGTGTACTCGCGGCCCCAGGAACGGACCGTCCAGGGCTCGCTCTTCACTGGCCGGGTCTCGTTGACGTAGGTCTGCGGTGACGCGTCGCCGATCGGCAGGACGTGGTCCAGCTGCTCCGGGGCCCAGTCCGGGTACTCCTCGGCGGCGATCGAGTTGGTCTCGGTGTTCCAGGAGGCCGTGTCGTTGGCGGAGACGGGCTCCACGGCGTCGAGCTGTTCGAGCGCGCGGTCCCACTCCCGGCCGCCGCCCACGATGTTGAGGTCGCCCGCCAGGTACACCGGCTCGGTGCCGAGGACCTCCTTGTCCTCCAGCACGGAACGGATCTGGTCCAGCTGCTGACCACGGACCTGTTCGTCCTCCCCGTCCCCGCAGGAACCGTCCTCGGACTGCATGTGGGTGCCCACCACGTGCAGCGGTCCGTCGGGGGTGTCCAGCTCCACGTAGGCGAAGCCCTTGTTGGAGAACCAGTCGGCGCCGCAGGCGCTGGTGAAGACGTGCTGTTCACTGCGGACGATCGGCCAGACGCTGTGCACGCTCACCCCGCCGTTGGTGACGGTCTCGTGCCGGAAGCCGGTGGTGCGGTCCCAGCCCGACTCCGAGCGGCCCAGGACGGGTGTGGCGTGCGGGTACTCCTCGGCCAGGCCCTCGCGCAGACGTCCGGCACTGGAGTTCTCGAAGAGCTCCTGGAGCACCACGACGTCCTGACCGGACAGGACGCCGTCGTCCACGATCAGGTCGGCGCGGATGTCCTGGCCCCAGTTCGGGTAGAGGGCCTTGGGCATCAGGAACGTGTTGTGGGTGACGATGCGGGGGGCTGGCTGGGAGGTGGGCGCCGAATCGGCGAAGGCGGGGGCGGCGGACAGGAGCGGGGTGATGAGCAGCGTCGTCAGGAGCGCTGCCGTGGTTCGTCTGTACACGGTCGCACAGCCTGGCTCAGCCGTGACACGGGATGGCTACTGGCGGGTAACCAATGGGTGGAGTTCGTGTGCACGACGGGCCCCGTACACACCCGGCCGGGTGCGCACGGGGCCCGTGACGACCCCTCCTCGGGGTCAGGTCTGCTGCACGGCCCGCAGGGAGCAGTCGGCGCAGGTGCCGAACACCTCCACCGTGTGGGTCACGCCGGTGAAACCGTGCTCGGCACCGATCTCCGTGGCCCACTTCTCCACGGTGGGACCCTTGATCTCCACCGCGGTGGAGCAGGTCCGGCACACCAGGTGGTGGTGGTGGCTCTCGGTGTCGCACGCACGGTAGACGGCCTCGCCGTCGTCGGTGCGCAGAACGTCGACCTCACCGGAGTCGCTCAGGGCCTGCAGGGCCCGGTACACCGTGGTCAGACCGATCTTCGACCCGTCGGCTCGCAGGTCCGCGTACAGGTCCTGCGCGCTGCGGAAACCGGAGGCATCGGTCAGCGCCTGCCGAACGGCCTCGCGTCGTGTGCTCATGGTGTCACCCTCCCCCGATCTGTCTGGGGCATCGTATCTGCCGGACCCCCCGGCACGGGCTGCAGGGGCTCCGGTGTCCGGCGCCTGCCCGCACGGCGCAGGGCTCCGCCCACGACCACCGAGAGGCAGAAGATCGCCAGTGCCAGCAGCACGATGGTGGCCCCCGGGGACAGGTCCGAGTAGAAGGCCGTGGTCAGTCCGCCGAGCGAGGAGACAAGGCCGATCAGGACCGCCAGCCCCATCGTCACCCGGAAGCTGCGGCTCAGCTGCTGGGCCGCGGCGACCGGGACGATCATCAGGGCGCTCACCATCAGCACACCGACCACCCGCATCGCGATCACCACGGTCAAAGCGGCGGTGACCGCCAGCAGGATGCTCAGGAAACGCACCGGGAGCCCGTGGGCCCTGGCCACCTCCTCGTCCTGGCACAGCACGAACAACTCGCGGCCGAAGACCGCCAGGACCACGGCCACGCCCACGGCCAGCACGCCCACGATCCAGATGTCCTGTTCGCCCACGGTGCTCACCGAACCGAACAGGAAGGACGTCAGGGTGGCGTTGCTCGCCCCCGGGGTCATCCCGATGAGCAGGACGCCGCCCGCGATGCCGCCGTAGAACAGCAGGGCCAGGGCCACGTCGCCGCTGGTGCGCGTGCGTACCCTGACCAGCTCCATGACGATGGCGCCCAGGGTGGCCGTGACGGCGGCGGTCAGCACGGGGGAGGTGCTCGTCAGCAGGCCCAGGGCCACGCCGGTGAGGGCGATGTGGCCGATGCCGTCGCCCAGCAGGGCGAGGCGGCGCTGGACCAGGAAGGTGCCGATGATCGGGGTGACCAGCCCGACCAGCAGCGCTGCGAGCAGCGCACGCCGCATGAACTCGTACTGGAGCAGCTCAGTCACGGCGGGGCACCTCCAGACGGATCATCTCCGCGGCCGTGCCGGTGTCCGCGGGGCTCGGGTCGGGATCGTTGGGATCAGGATGGGGGTGCTGGTGCTCGTGCCCGGGGCGCGCGCACTCCCCGGTGGCCTCGGGCGCCTCCCCATCGTGCACGATGCGGCCGTGCTCCAGCACCACGGCGCGTTCGATGACCTCCTCCAGGGGGCCCAGCTCGTGCAGGACCAGGACTACGGTGCTGCCCTGGTCGCGCAGCCGGGTGATGGCCCCGGCGAGGGCGCGCTGGTTCTCCGCGTCCACCCCGGCCATGGGTTCGTCCATGACGAAGGTGTCGGGCCGTCCGGCGAGGGCGCGGGCGATGAGCACCCGCTGCTGCTGGCCGCCGGAGAGCTCGCGCACGGCGTCCCCCGCCCGGTCGGCCAGGCCGACGGTGTCGAGGGCCTCGTCAACGGCGGCCCGGTCGTCCTTCGTGGTGAAGGAGAGGCGTCGGCGCGCGGCGACCTGTCCGGAGGCGACGATCTCGCGCACGGTGGCGGGCACGGCGCCCCCGGCGGTGAGCCGCTGGGGTACGTACCCGATCCGGCGCCAGCCGCGGAACCGGCGCAGGGGCGTGCCGTGGATCCGGATCTCGCCGGAAGTGAGGGGAACGATACCGAGCATCGCGCGCATCAGGGTCGACTTGCCCGAACCGTTGGGACCCAGGACGGCCATGGTCTGACCCGGGGGTATGTCGACGCTGACGCCGTTGAGGACGGGGACGCCGTCATAGGCGGCGTGCGCGTCGATGGCCTGGAAGGCGGGCGGGGTTTCGGAGGCCCGGCCCCCGGCCCCCTTGAACTGGGCAGACACTCACCCAGTATGGCGAAAACGAAAATGGTTGTCAAAATTCGCGGAGGTGCTCCGGATCTCAGAACCCGAGCATTCGCGCCACCGCCAGCACCAGGACCACCGACACCATCAGGATCCGCGGGATCCGCTGCTGCCGGTTGAGCGAGGGCCAGGTCAGGAAAGCCAACCAGAGGAAGGACGCCACCACCAGGAGCAGGCACAGCGCGCCCAGCCAGCCGGGCGCCATCAGTCCCGCGACGAACAGCGCTCCCAACACCGCGGGGGGCAGCCACCGGGGCCGCTGGTGCAGCCACACGAGCGGCACCGCGCTGCGCCGCTCCACCGCACGGCGCAGCCGACCTGCACCCGGGGTGAAAAGGGAGTCCCCTGGCGGAAGCGGCCGCCCCGGGCCGGGTCGCCGCTGCTCGTCCTCGTGCTCGGGAGAGGCCATCGCCGACTGTTCCTCTTCCTGTGTCCCGTGCCGCAGGCCCCGGACCGGGCGTTTTCGTCCGGCTGGTGTGCACACCGTGTCCCGAGGCCTGTGATAATCGTGGATCTGACCCTAGTGCAGGGCCCTGGCGCAGCGCCGGGCGCAGGCACGGCCGCATTGCCGTGCATCCCCCCTCGTACCCGTATCCCGACTGTCCTGGGTTCGACACGATACGGGTCGTCAACCGTCTGTATTCAGTTATTGGCCGTCTGAACCAACGCGGGCCGTCCGCACCACGGTTCCCGCGCGTCGCACAGCGACGGACCCTCCGGAGGGTGTCAACTTCCGTGCCCGAACCCACAGTCATCGTGACGTTCGACGTCACCGAGCCGCATCTGCAGAACTGCCTCGACTCCCTGGCCCGTCAGCGGGACGAGAGCCAGCACGGGGAGGCGGCGCAGAGCACCGCCGCACGAGCGGACACCGAGGTCGTCCTCGTGCCGGTCCGCACCACCAACGGCGGGCGAAGGTCCGCCGACAGCGGCTCCGAGGCCGCTGACGAAGCCGTCGACCAGGACACGAACGGGGACGACGGGGAAGACCGACCCGGGCCCGACGAGTCCCGTCCCGAGGAGGACGACCAGGGCGACGAGGCGGTCGAGTCCGCTCGTGAGGACGGGCTCGCCGCAGCCGAAACCTTCGCGCAGGCGCCGCCCGCAGGGCTGCGCGTCACCCTCGTGCCGGGCGAGCCGGCGCCGAACCACCCCGAGGCGCGTTCCCGGGGCAGCGCCGTGGCCGGCGGCAGCCACCTGCTCTTCATCGACGGCTCCGACGCGCTGACCGGCTACGCCCTGGCCTACCTCGCCCGTAGCGCCGCCGACACCCACTCCGACCTGGTCATCGGTAACGTCCACCGGTTCAACGAACTGGGTGCCGCACCCTCCAGGGCACATCGCAGGTTCGGACGCCACCGGCTCGCCGAGGACCCTCGGGCCGTGCCGGGCCTGGTGTCGGACGCCACCTTGGGCAACCGGCTCTGGCGCAGGGAGTTCTGGGACTCCCTGCCCGTTCACGCCCTCGCGCCGGAGGACGACGACCTCGACATCCGCCGCGCGACCCTCCTGGCCCGGGCCGTGGACGTCCTGCCCGCTCCGGTCCTGCTCCTGCGCGAACGCGAGAGCTCCGGCACCCCCCTGGAGAAGGGCGCCCTCACCCGGCGGCTCACCGCCATGGGCGAACTCGGCGCGGAACTCACCTGCGCCGACCGCCGGCTCTGGGACCGTACTCTCCTGCAAGGCGAGCTCCACCGCCTGCTGCTGCGGCTCGACGAGGCCGACGACGAGGTCCGCCAGACCGTCCTGGACCTGCTCAACGGGTTCCTCGACCACGTGCCGGGCACTCTTCTGCACGAGCTCAACGTTCTGAACCGCCTGCTGTACCACCTGGTGCGCAAGCGGCGGCTGGAAGACGTACTGGAGGTCGCGACCTTCGCCAAGAGCGTCGAGATCAAGAAGGCCGACGTCGTCCGCCAGGGGCTCGGCTACTACGTCCGCTACCCCTTCTTCGAGGCCAAGGACCCGGCCAAGGCCGTCCCCAGGGAGATCTACCGTCTCGAAGGCGAGATCAAGGTCCGGCAGAAGACCGAGAACGTCCACTGGGAGGACGGCCGACTGCACGTCAGCGGCCGCATCGGTATCCGTAACCTGCGGGCGCGCAAACGCTGGCAGCAGCACATCGTCGCCTTCGTGGTCAACACCGCCACCCGGCGCCGCGTCCGGGTACCGGTGCGGACCCGGCTGGCCGCCGAGTACCGGCTGCCCGACCTGCCCGACTCCGCACGACACGACTACGGCGGCTTCACGGTCGTCGTGGACCCGCGCCGACTGCGCACCTCCGGCAGGTGGGAGCCCGGCGACTGGAAGATCGAGCTCGTGGTGTTCAACCGCAGCCTGACCCGGCGCCGCGTCGTCTCCAACCCGGTCCCCGGCCCGCCGGAGCGCCCCGGCTACCAGAGCGTCGGCGACGACGTATGGGTCCGCCCGCACTGGAACAAGGACCGCCACCTCGTCATCAGCGTGGAACCGGAACGCGCCCGGGTCACCGAGCACCGGTTCGAAAGCCGCACCGCCGAACTCTCCCTCAGCGGTGAGCTGCTGTCCGCACCCGCGGCCGAGGCCACCGAGCTCAGGCTGGTCCGGCGTCCGGGCACGGCCGTGCTCAGCTATCCGGTCAGTATCCAGGGCGGCCGTTTCGACGCCGTCGTGCGGGCCGAGGAGCTCTTCGCCCGCGGACTCAGCGAGTGCGGCGGCGTGATCCGGCAGGAGGAGTGGGACGCCCACCTGGTCACCCCCGACCAGCGGACCGTCCCCCTGGTTCTGCCCGACGAGGTCACCACCGTCCCCTACAACTCCGAGGGCGCCCACCAGGAGTTGGCGGTCCAACGGACCGCCACCGGCCACCTGAAGCTGCGTGCGGGCCGGGCCCGCCCCCTGGTCGACCGGGCCGAATGGCAGGAGCGCGTCCTCGTCCTCGGTGGGGAGTTCGCCGACGGGGTCGACCTGGGCCTGGTCGTGAAGGCGCGCGGCCGGGAGGATGAGCACCGGCTCAGGGTGGAGCGTTCCGGAAGCCGCTTCACCGCTCGCTTCGATCCCTCCCGCATCCCCACCCTGTCCGGCGAACTGTCCCTGCCCGCAGGCTCCTACCAGGTGTGGGGGCGGGTCGGCGAGGAGTCCGCGCAGGGGGGCGCCCCGGCCGACAGCGTCGACCTGGGGGTGGAGTTCACCGACACCCTCATCCACGGGCTGCCGCTGGGAACCGAGACCCCCGAGCGCACCTACACGCTCTCCTACCAGGGACGCGGTATCCCGGTGCTCCAGGTCGGCACCGACCTGCGGCCCGCCGAACGCGGGGCCTTCGCCCAGCGCGAGCTTCGGGAGACCTTCTACCCGGTCCAGCGGGCGAAGCCGATCACCGAGGGCGTCCTCTTCGACACCTACACCGGACGCCAGTACTCCGACAGCCCGCAGAGCATCTACGCCGAGCTGCGCGGGCGTGAGCGCTGGGCCGACTACCCCATGTCCTGGCTGGTCGCCGACGGGCAGGTACGCCTGCCCGAGGACCTCACCCCGGTCCGGCACCGGGGCGAGGAGTACTACCGGGAACTGGCCCGGAGCCGCTACCTGGTCAGCAACTCCCGCCAGCCCGCCTGGTTCCACCGCCACCCGGACCAGGTGGTCGTGCAGACCTGGCACGGTTCGATGCTCAAGCGGATCGGCTTCGACGTGGAGAACATCCGCGGCAAGTCGCGCGACTACTTCGACAAGCTCGCCTGGGAGACCCGGCAGTGGGACTACCTGGTCTCACCGAGCCCCTGGGCGACCCCGATCCTGCGCAGCGCGTTCCGGTTCGACGGGGAGATCCTGGAGACCGGATACCCGCGCAACGACATCTTCTTCTCCCCGGAGCGCGAGGCCGTCGCCGAACGCACCCGGCGCCTGCTCGGTCTGCCCGAGGGCAAGAAGGTGGTGTTGTACGCGCCCACCTGGCGTGACGACAAGTACTACACGCGCGGCAAGCACAAGCTGGACCTGCACCTGGACCTGCGTCGGATGTACGACAAGCTCGGCGACGACCACGTCCTGCTGGTGCGCCGCCACCCCCGCGTGGTCGACAGCGTTCCGATCGTGGGGGAGGACTTCGTCTACGACGTGTCCCTGTACCCGGAGATCCAGGAGCTCTTCCTGATCACCGACGTACTGGTCACGGACTACTCGTCGATGATGTTCGACTTCGCCAACACCGGCCGCCCCATGCTCTTCTTCACCTACGACCTGGAGAGCTACCGGGACAACCTGCGCGGGTTCTACTTCGACTTCGAGGAGACCGCGCCCGGGCCGCTGCTGACCCGTTCGGACGAGGTCATCGGAGCACTGCTGGACATCGACGAGGTCGCCGCGCAGAGCCGGGACTCCTACCGGGCGTTCGTCGACCAGTTCTGTCCCCTGGACGACGGCCACGCCTCGGCCAGGGTCGTCGACCGGGTCTTCGGCAAGGACTAGAGGACGTTCCCCTCGTGGCTGGGCCAGGAGGGCGGTCGGCCGGCCCGGAGCACCTCCGGGCCGGTCCGCCGTGTCCCTGCGCGACAATGGTCCCGTGATCGTCATCACCCGTTACTCCGTGCCCGAGGCCGAGACCGAGGCCTTCCGAACCGACGCCGACGCCGCCGTCGACGTCCTGTCCCGACGGCCCGGTTTCCGAGGCCACCGCATCGGCCGCGCCGCCGACGAACCGACCCTGTGGACCGTGGTCACCGAATGGGAGGGCGCCGGGTTCTACCGCCGGGCCCTGTCGGACTACGAGGTCAAGGTCACCGCGGTCCCACTGCTCTCCCGGGCCATCGACGAACCCTCCGCGTTCGAGATCCTCACCAGCGGCGACGCGCCCTCCTGAGCGGCCCCGCTCCGAGACGGCCGCGCCCCTGGCGAAGGGTGCGCGGCCGTCTGCGGATTGCTCTAGCCTGGGGGGAAGCGGTCGCCCGGTGCGCCACATCCGTGGCTCCGCGCGCGAACCGCCCTCCCACACACCCGACGATGTATCGCGAACCGCGATCCACCGACCGCCAGCCGGATGGAGAGTCACCCATGGCCGCCAAGTCAGAGGCAATGGACGCACTGGTCAACCTCGCCAAACGCCGAGGTCTGGTCTACCCCTCCAGTGAGATCTACGGAGGTCTGCGCGCCGCCTGGGACTACGGCCCCCTTGGCGTGGAGCTGAAGAACAACGTCAAGCGCCAGTGGTGGCGCTCGATGGTGCAGGAGCGCGACGACGTCGTCGGCCTGGACTCCAGCGTGATCCTGGCCCGTGAGGTCTGGGAGGCGTCCGGCCACGTGAAGGAGTTCGTCGACCCCCTCACGGAGTGCCAGGCCTGCCACAAGCGTTTCCGCGCGGACCACCTCATCGAGGCCTACGAGGCCAAGCACGGCCGGGAGCCCGAGGAGGGCCTGGCCGCGATCGCCTGCCCCAACTGCGGTGCCAAGGCCTCCTTCACCGAGCCGCGCATGTTCAACGGCCTGCTGCGCACCTACCTGGGCCCGATCCAGGACGAGAAGGGCCTCGCCTACCTGCGCCCGGAGACCGCGCAGGGCATCTTCGTCAACTACAAGAACGTCGAGCAGAGCGCCCGCCGCAAGGTTCCCTTCGGTATCGGCCAGATCGGCAAGTCGTTCCGCAACGAGATCACCCCGGGCAACTTCATCTTCCGGACCCGTGAGTTCGAGCAGATGGAGATGGAGTTCTTCGTCAAGCCGGGCAGTGACGAGGAGTGGCACCAGTACTGGATCGACCAGCGTCACCAGTGGTACCTGGACCTGGGCATCGCCAAGGACAACCTGCGCCTGTACGAGCACCCGCAGGACAAGCTCTCCCACTACTCCAAGCGGACCGTGGACCTGGAGTACCGGTTCAACTTCCAGGGCAGCGAGTGGGGTGAGCTGGAGGGCGTGGCCAACCGCACCGACTTCGACCTCAAGACGCACGCCGAAGCCTCCGGTGTCGACCTGTCCTACTTCGACCAGGAGAGCAACGAGCGCTACATCCCCTACGTCATCGAGCCCGCGGCCGGTGTCGACCGGGCGGTGCTCACGTTCATGCTCGACGCGTACAACGTCGACGAGGCCCCCAACGCCAAGGGGAAGCTGGAGAAGCGCGCCGTGATGCGCCTGGACCCGCGCCTGTCCCCGGTCAAGGCCGCCGTTCTGCCGCTGTCGCGCAACGCCGACCTCTCGCCCAAGGCCCGTGACCTCGCCGCCCTGCTGCGCAAGCGCTGGAACGTGGAGTTCGACGACGCCGGCGCGATCGGCCGCCGCTACCGCCGCCAGGACGAGATCGGTACCCCGTTCTGCGTGACGGTGGACTTCGACACCCTGGAGGACAACGCGGTGACCGTGCGCGAGCGCGACACCATGTCGCAGGAGCGCGTGTCGCTGGACCGCGTCGAGATGTACCTGCTGGAGCGCCTCCCCGGCTGCTAGAGAGACCACCGCCCCTTCGGGGGAACCGACACTGACGGCCGCCCGCCTCCATCCAGGAGGCGGGCGGCCGTTCGTGTGTCAGGCGTGCTGTCAGCGCGGCGGCCCGACCTCGCGCCGCCGCACGGCCTCGGTGTCGCCGGGATCGTCGGGCAGCTCGACGAGCAGAAAACGCACGGTGGCCAGGGCAGGGGAGGAAGGGGGAGACGACCGGACCCGGGGGGATGTGGTTTCCGGTCGCCTCCTGGCGCCGACGGCCGCACACGGCCGCAGGAACCGCTTCCCAACCTAGCGGTAGGGGGTGAGGGATAAAGGGGGGTTTGGTGCCGATTGTCTCGCCGCGTGAGCCAATCGTGACTCCTGGGCGCCGGTCATCAATCATGCATAGCTCTTCTATGCCTAGAACTGCTAGGGTCATTATCCATAGCAGCTCTAGGTATGAGGAAGCGCATGCACATAGACAAGGACCTGGTCGCCGCGTCGGCCACACCGCTCGTTCTGGGCATCCTGGCCGAGGGTGAGTCCTACGGCTACGCCATCGTCAGGCGCGTCAACGAGCTCTCCGACGGCCGGATGCAGTGGACGGACGGCATGCTCTATCCCCTGTTGCACCGGTTGGAGCGCAACGGACTCGTCCGGGCCTCCTGGGGCAGGTCGGACGCGGGTCGGCGCCGCAAGCACTACGCCATCACGGAGGCGGGACTCGAGGCGCTGGCCGAGCGGCACAAGCAGTGGAAGGTCGTCGCCGAGGCGCTCAGGCAGGTGTGGGAGGCGGCCGCGCACCCCCCGCGCCCGGGTGCCGCCCCGGCAGGGGGCTTCGCATGACGCCCGAGCCCGCACACGGAAACGTCCTGGAGGAGCAGATCGACCAGTGGCGCGGTTTCGTGCGCCGCCGTCGGGTCATCTCCGCGCCGGATATCGAGGAGATGGAGGACCACCTGCGCGAACAGATCGCCGACTTGGAGTCGAGCGGTCTCGACAGCGAGGAGGCCTTCCTCGTCGCGGTCAAACGCATGGGCAACCTGGACGCGGTCTCGCGTGAGTTCGCGCGCGAGCACTCCCACCGGCTGTGGAAGCAGCTGGTCCTGGTCCCCGAGGCCGACGGCGGACCCGGCGCGCGGCGCTGGCGCGAGCTCGGGGTGATGCTGGCGTTCGCGATCGGCGCGGGCGTGGCGGTCAAGATCCTCGTCAGTGCCGTCGACGACGAGATGGTGCTGTTCCGCAACCTCCCCTTCGTGGTCCTTCCGTTCCTGGCGGGGTGGTTCGCCTGGAAGAGCCGCGCCCCGTGGCACGTGTGCGCGGTGACGGCCGCACTCGCGACGGTCCCGGCCCTGGCGGTGAACCTCTATCCCTTCACCCAGACCCCCGGTCCGTACCCGGCGCCCGGGATGACCGAGGTGCTCGCGTTCACGCACGCCCCGGTCCTGCTGTGGCTGCTCGCCGGTGTACTGCACACGGGTGGTCGGTGGCGCTCGCACGAGCGGCGGATGGACTACGTGCGGTTCGCGGGTGAGCTGGTGATGTACCTCGCGCTGATCGCACTGGGTTCGATGGTCCTGCTCGGCCTCACCGCCTCGGTGCTATCCCTGGCCGGCGTCGACCTGGAGCCGTTCATGGAGGACTGGCTCCTGCCGTTCGGCGTGCCCGGCGCGCTGCTGGTGGCCGCGTGGCTGGTGGAGGCCAAGAAGAGCGTGGTGGAGAACATCGCCCCCGTCCTGACCAAGGTCTTCACTCCGTTGGCGCTGCTGATGCTGGTCGCCGACCTCGTGGTGCTGCTGGTGAACGGGCCGCTGACCACGGTCGACCGCGAGCTGCTCATCATCATGGACGCGGTCCTGGTGCTGGTGCTGTTCCTGCTGCTGTACTCGATCTCCGCCCGCGACCCGCTGGCCCCGCACGGGGTCTTCGACTGGCTCCAGCTCGCGCTGGTGGGCGCCGCGCTCGCGGTGAACGCCGTCGCACTGACGGCGATGCTGACCCGGATCGCCGAGTTCGGGTTCACCGCCAACAAGACGGCGGCGCTCGGCCTGAACCTCGTACTGCTGGTGCACCTGGCCTGGTCCGCGTGGCTGCTCCTGGGCTTCGTGCGAGGCAGGCGCCCGTTCACGGCGGTCGAGCGGTGGCAGACCGCCTACCTGCCGGTGTACGCGGTGTGGGCCGCGGTGGTCGTGCTGGTCTTCCCGCCGCTGTTCGGTTTCGTCTGACCGGCGGGTGTTCGACACTCGTGCCCGACACGCGCGGTGGCCGGTCCCGCAGCGGGACCGGCCACCGGGGCAGACCGTGGGTTCGGGCAGGGGCGGGCCCCGGCCTCAGGTCGCCGCGTAGACCACGAACGACACCGCGACGTAGTGACAGACGAACGCGGCGATGGTCAGTGAGTGGAAGATCTCGTGGAACCCGAACCAGCGCGGAGCCGGGTCGGGCCGCTTGAGCCCGTAGACCACCGCGCCGACGCTGTAGAGCACACCGCCCGCCAGGATCAGGATCCACGTGGCCGGGTTGGTGCCGTTGACCAGGTCGGGGATGAACAGGACCGCCACCCAGCCGATGGCCAGGTACAGGGCGGTGGACAGCCAGCGCGGAGCGTTCAGCCACAGGAGCTTGAACGCCACCCCGGCGATCGCCCCGCCCCAGACCAGGGCCAGCATGGCCGTGCGCAGGGGGCCGTCCAGGACCAGCACGATGAACGGCGTGTAGGTGCCCGCGATGATCAGGTAGATGTTCGAGTGGTCCATGCGGCGCAGCACCCTCTGCGCCCGCGGTGAC
Organism: Nocardiopsis moroccensis; assembly: GCF_055763695.1. NCBI lineage: Bacteria > Bacillati > Actinomycetota > Actinomycetes > Streptosporangiales > Nocardiopsidaceae > Nocardiopsis > Nocardiopsis moroccensis. Next base: position 464,611 of record NZ_CP199747.1, read on the forward strand.
CAGCGGCCCACGTGGTAGACGGCGGAGGTGCTGAACAGCAGCACCGAGCTGAGCGCGTAGACCGCGCTGGCGGCCAGCGCGGGCAGGGTGGGGGAGAGCGCGACCAGGACGATGCCCGCGGCCAGGGCGAGCGGTGCGGTTCCGAGGTGGAGCCAACCGCGAAGCCTCGGCTTCACGGCCTCCAGCAGGTCCCCGGCGGCCGCGGCGGCCCGCTCGGGTACGGAGGCGGCCGGGCCCTCCCCGGCGGTGGGGTCACGCCCGTCGGCACCGGTCGCCGCTTCGGCGTTCCCGGCCTCCACGTTCTCCGTCTCCGTCTCCGGCTCCCTCGACTCCGGCTCCTTGGACACCGTTCGCACCCCTCACGTCCTGTGGTCCCACTCGGCGCGGGACACACCCCGAAGCCTAACTTACGGCTGCGTAGGTTACTTGCAAGTAATGCTGTGTCACGCCGCACAGTCGCTCTCGCGGCCCCGTGTGCTGCGGGGATTGGTCGTGTCGCCGGTTCCCGGGGTCCCCTTCCCGTCCGGGTGTCGGCCGGTGATGGTTCCACTCTCCTGACCAGCGGTGTCCTGGGACGCAGGTGCGCCTGGGTGTTGTTTCGTGTGGTGAGGCGGGTGTGCTTGTGCTGAACCATTGGTATAGACCTTTTTAATGCCTTTGAACAGGTATTATGCAATAAAACGGTGGTTCATGGAGGGTCGCTTTTGCGGAGTGTGGATAGAGTCGCGCCAGACAAGGGGCCGACCCGACACCGAGTCGCCGAGAGAGAACGAGGGAGTACCCCCGTGACCAAGTACGTCTACAAGTTCACCGAGGGCAACAAGGACCTGAAGGATCTGCTCGGTGGCAAGGGGGCCAACCTCGCCGAGATGACCAACATCGGTCTCCCGGTTCCCCCCGGCTTCACCATCACCACCGAGGCGTGCCGCCACTACCTGGAGAGCGGTACCGTGCCCGCGGGCCTGGACGCCGAGATCGAGTCCAACCTCAGGGAACTGGAGAAGTCCATGGGGCGCGGGCTCGGCCAACCCGATGATCCGCTCCTGGTGAGCGTACGGTCGGGCGCCAGATTCTCCATGCCCGGCATGATGGAGACCGTCCTCAACATCGGCCTCAACGACGAATCCGTCGTCGGCCTGGCCAACCAGGGCGGGGACGAGCGCTTCGCCTGGGACTCCTACCGCCGCCTCATCCAGATGTTCGGCAAGACCGTCCAGGGCATCGACGGTGAACTCTTCGAGGACGCCATCGACGAGCTCAAGTCCGCCAAGGGCATCACCAACGACCTCGACCTGGACGCCGCCGACTTCCGCCGGCTCGTGGACCGCTTCAAGGAGATCGTCGCCGAACAGACCGGCAGTCCCTTCCCGACCGACCCGCGCGAGCAGATGGTCCTCGCCGTCAAGGCGGTCTTCGACTCCTGGAACGCGCCCCGCGCCGTCCTCTACCGGCGCCAGGAGCGCATCCCCGCCGACCTCGGCACCGCCGTCAACATCTGCTCCATGGTCTTCGGCAACCTGGGCATGGACTCCGGCACCGGTGTCGCCTTCACCCGCGACCCCGCCTCCGGCCAGCCCGGCGTCTACGGCGACTACCTCCAGAACGCCCAGGGCGAGGACGTGGTCGCGGGCATCCGCAACACCGTCCCCCTCGCCGACATGGAGAAGATCGACGCCCGCAGCTACGAAGAGCTCATGGGCATCATGGACACCCTGGAGAACCACTACCGGGACCTGTGCGACATCGAGTTCACCGTCGAGCGCGGCAAGCTGTGGATGCTCCAGACCCGGGTGGGCAAGCGCACCGCCGCGGCCGCCTTCCGCATCGCCGACCAGCTCGTCGACCAGGGCATGATCACCCTCGACGAGGCGGTCCAGCGCGTCACCGGCGACCAGCTCGCCCAACTGATGTTCCCGCGCTTCGACGACGTCGCGGCGGCGGGCGACGGGGTCCACCGCCTGGGCCGGGGCATGAACGCCTCGCCCGGAGCCGCCGTCGGCAAGGCCGTCTTCGACTCCTACACCGCCGTCAAGTGGTCGCGCAGCGGGGAGAAGGTCATCCTCTGCCGCCGTGAGACCAACCCCGACGACCTCGAGGGCATGATCGCCGCCGGGGGTATCCTCACCAGCCGGGGCGGAAAGACCTCACACGCCGCCGTCGTGGCCCGCGGTATGGGCAAGACCTGTGTCTGCGGTGCCGAGGAGCTCGACATCGACACCAAGAACCGGCGCATGACGGCGCCCGGCGGCGAGGTGGTCGAGGAGGGCGACGTCATCTCCATCGACGGCACCAGCGGTCAGGTCTACCTCGGCGAGGTGCCGGTCGTGGACTCCCCGGTGGTCCGCTACTTCGAGGGCGAGATCGACCCCGCCTCCGACCAGGCCGACGACCTCGTGCGCGCCGTGGACCGGATGATGCACTACGTCGACGCCGCCCGCCGCATGTACGTGCGGGCCAACGCCGACACCCCCGAGGACGCCGCCCGCGCCCGCCGCATGGGTGCCCAGGGCATCGGCCTGTGCCGGACCGAGCACATGTTCCTCGGCGACCGCCGCCAGCTCGTCGAGCGCCTCATCCTGGCCGACACCCCAGCTGAGCAGCAGGAGTCCCTGGACGCGTTGCTGCCCCTGCAGCGGGAGGACTTCAACGGCATCCTCGGAGCCATGGACGGCCTGCCCGTCACGGTCCGCCTGCTCGACCCCCCGCTGCACGAGTTCCTGCCCGACATCACCGAGCTGTCGGTGCGTGTGGCGGTGGCCGAGGCCCGTGGGGAAAGCCACGAGAACGACCTCCGGGTCCTCCAGGCCGTGCACAAGCTGCACGAGCAGAACCCGATGCTGGGCCTGCGGGGCGTGCGCCTGGGCCTGGTCGTCCCCGGCCTGTTCACCATGCAGGTGCGCGCCATCGCCCAGGCCGCCGTCGACCGCATCCGTGCGGGCGGCAGCCCCCGTCCGGAGATCATGATCCCGCTGGTCGGCACCGTCCAGGAGCTGGAGATCATCCGTGACGACGCACTGCGCGTGCTGCGCGAGGTGGGGGAGGAGAACGGACTGGAGCTGGACTTCCCGGTCGGCACCATGATCGAGCTCCCTCGTGCCGCGCTCACCGCCGGGCAGATCGCGGAGAACGCCGCGTTCTTCTCCTTCGGTACCAACGACCTCACCCAGACCGTGTGGGGCTTCTCCCGAGACGACGTCGAGGCCTCCTTCTTCTCCGCCTACCTGGAGAAGGGGGTGTTCGGGGTCTCACCGTTCGAGTCCCTGGACGTGGACGGGGTCGGCCGCCTCATCCGCATCGCCGTGGAGGAGGGCCGCGCCGCCCGCCCCGACATCAAGCTCGGCGTGTGCGGCGAGCACGGCGGCGACCCCGCCTCGGTGCACTTCTTCCACAAGGTGGGGCTGGACTACGTGTCCTGTTCGCCCTTCCGGGTTCCGGTGGCCCGTCTGGAGGCCGGCCGCGCCGCGGGCCGCTCCGCCTGATCTGACGCGGGCCGGGTCCGGGAGGTGCTCGGCCCCGGCCGGTGTGGCGGCGTCCCCGGGGGCGCCGCCACTGGAGTTCCGGGGGTCCGGGGCCACTAGAATCGGGCACCACGACGGAGGTCGGCCGGAAAGTCACTCGTGACCTTTTCGTGATATATTCTTGCCTGCCGGTACGAGCCACCACACGATGTCCCGATCCGTCACCCCACAGGCGGGGCGTCGGGCACGACCAGCCACCTATCCCACGTCCACGACCCTCCCCGACCGGGGAACCGCGAACCGGCGGTGGACACGAGGCGTCCCAGTGGGGGTACCGCGTCCAGGGCCAACAATGCGGAGGTGAGCCGGTGCGAACGGCGAGCGACGGTCGCGGCGACGAGCCGCAGGAGGACCCCATCACAACCCCCTCGGCTGACGACGAAGCCACCCGGGTCTTCTCCCGAGACGGTTTCGCCGGTGCCGTCTCGGCCACCGACACCACCCGGGAGTTCACCAGGGGCGCCGTGGACAGCGCTGATCAGGCCCGTTTCGACGCCGACGGCGCCGCCGACACCACCCGCGAGTTCACCCGCTCCGACCAGGAACCAGCCCCGGCCGCCTTCACCCGCAGGTTCGTCCGGGACCGACCGCTGCCGCGCGCACGCGGGGAACGGCCCCTCCGTGGGGACGGGGCGGACGGATCGGCCACCGAGGAGCCGCGTCCGCCGGAGCCGGGTACCGAGGACCCGCGCCTGTCGGAACCGGACACCGGGGACCGGCCGCCCAGGGAACCGCGACGGAGCGGACGCCGCCCCCAGAGCCGCCCTCACAAGCCCAAACGCCGCAGGCGCCGCCGGTTCCGGCTGCGCTGGATCCTCGCCCTGGCCCTGGTGGCGGCCCTGGCCGTCCCGCCCGCCACCTGGGGCTGGGTCTGGTACACCGCCCGCCAGGACGAGCGCGGCGCCACCGACGCCATCGTGGTGCTCGGCGCCAGCCAGTACAACGGCGTGCCCTCACCGGTCTTCGAGGCCCGGCTGCGCCAGGCACAGGTGCTCTACCTGGACGGCGTCGCGCCGTTCATCGTCACCGTCGGCGGCAAACTCCCCGACGACGCCTACACCGAGGCCGCATCGGGCCGGAACTGGCTCGTCGAGGTGGGCATCCCCGCCGAACAGGTCATCGCGGTCGAGGAGGGCAGCGACACCCTCCAGAGCTTCCAGGCCGTCTCGGAGGTCTTCGACGCCAACGGCTGGGAGACCGCGACCCTGGTCTCCGACCCCTGGCACAGCCTGCGCTCCAAGATCATGGCGGCCGACCACGGGATCGAGGCGGGAACCTCGCCCGCGCGCTCCGGACCCGCCGTCATCGAGCGCCGCACCCAGCTGTGGTACATCACCAGGGAAACCGCCTCGCTCTGGTACTACTGGATCTTCAACGACAGCAGCGACATCCGCGTCAACGCGGCCTGACCAGGCCCAATGGGGCGTTCTGTCACTGTCGGAAAGTAGGCTCGGGCCCATGACGACCACCCCTGGTGAGAACACTGTGCACCTTGAGAACACCACGCACGGGTACACCGCGGGCGACACCGAACGCCTCTTCCGGGAGCCGCGCAAGAACAGGCGGCGCGGACCCTTCGAACGGGACCGCGCACGTGTACTGCACAGTTCCGCACTGCGCAGGCTCGCCGCCAAGACCCAGGTCGTACAGCCCGGGGTGAGCGACTTCCCGCGCACCCGGCTGACCCACTCCCTGGAGTGCGCCCAGATCGGCCGCGAGCTCGGCCAGGCCCTGGGCTGCGACCCCGACCTGGTCGAGGCCGCCTGCCTCTCCCACGACCTCGGCCACCCGCCCTTCGGGCACAACGGCGAACGCGCCCTGGACGAGGCCGCCGCGGCCTGCGGCGGGTTCGAGGGCAACGCCCAGAGCCTGCGCCTCCTCATCCGGCTGGAGGGCAAGGTCATCGACCCCGACGGCCGCAGCGCCGGCCTCAACCTCACCCGCGCCACCCTGGACGCCACCGTCAAGTACCCCTGGCACCGAGGCGAGGGCGGCGACACCCACAAGTTCAACTGCTACCCGGACGACACCGAGGCCTTCACCTGGTTGCGCGAGGGCGCACCCGCCGGCCGCACCTGCTTCGAGGCCCAGGTCATGGACTGGGCCGACGACGTCGCCTACTCCGTGCACGACGTCGAGGACGCCCTGCACGCCGGGCTGGTCAGCATGGCGGCCCTACGCGACCCCGGCCAGCGCGCCGAGGTCTGCCGTACCGCCGCCGAGCACTACTGCGAGGCAGAGCAGGCCGAGCTCGACGAGGTGTTCACCGACCTGCTCGCCGAACCCGTCTGGCCCAGCGAGTTCACCGGTGACCTCGCCTCCCTCGCCGCACTCAAGAACCTCACCAGCGAACTCATCGGTCGGTTCTGCCGGGCCGCCGAACGCGCCACCCGCCGCGCCCACGGACCCGGCCGCCTGACCCGTTACGGGGCCGACCTGGTCCTGCCACGCCGTGCCCTGCTGGAGTGCGCCCTGCTCAAGGCGGTGGCCGCGCACTTCGTCATGTCCCGCGAGGAGGCCCAGGTCTACCAGGCCGAGGAGCGCCGCACCGTGACCGAACTGGTCGACGCCCTGTGGCGGGGCGCTCCCGGCGCCCTCGACCCCCAGTTCCGCTCCGCCTTCGACACCGCCCCGGACGACGCCGCGGCCCTGCGCGCGGTCGTCGACCAGGTCGCCTCCCTCACCGACACCTCGGCCACCGCGCTGCACGCCCAGCTCGTCCGCTGACCAGCGCCTCTGCCGGTACGCCGCGCTGCCCGGCGGTGCTGCCGGGCACCGGCGCGGGAGGTCACTGGTATCCGCGGATCTCCCGGAACGCCCGCTCCAGGTCCATCTGCCGCGCATCGAAGACCCGGCCGCCCGTCACCAGGGCCAGGGTCTCCATCTCCGCGGTGTCGCCCTCCCCGAACAGCACCGGGAACACCGGCACCGCCGCCACCTCCGGAGGCAGGTCGGCGAGTTCGCCCACCAGCTCCTCCAGGCTGGAACCCCGGTTCACCTCGCCGTCGGTCATCAGCACCACCGACATCAGGTGCTCCTCGTCCCAGCCCTCCGCCAACAGCGAGAACGCCCGCCCCACCGCGTCGTAGGCGGCCGTGTCCCCGTCGGCCTCCAACGCCGTCACCTCGGCGGCCAGGGCGGCCCGGGCCGTCTCCGAGGAGCCCGGTTCCAGGGCGAAGGTGCTGGGTTCGGCCGGTTGGTCGGAGAACGGCAGCAACGTCACCTCCTCGCGGTCCTGGAAGGCCTGCGAACGCTCGGAAAGGGCGCCCTCCTCCCCACCGGTCAGCGCCACCAGCGCCGTCCGCAGGTCCTCGATCCGCGGCCCCGCCATCGACCCCGACACGTCCAGCACGTACACCGTCCGGGAGGGGCGGCGCAGCTCCGCGAAGTACGCGGCGACCAGGTCGTCGACCACCTCGCGGTGCGCCGGGAACGGCAGTTCCACCAGGTCGGGGAACCCCGGGGCGGACACTTCGGAGGAGACAGGCCGCCGGGAGGTGAGTTCCGTGATCTCGCTCTGGGCCTGCGTCCCCAACAGGTCCGCGACGACCTCCTCGTAAGCCGCCGCGGTCTCCTCCGAGGCGCCCGAGAGCAGGGTCAGCGGGTAGTCGGCGGTCACCACGCCGTCCTCCGGATACACCAGCACCAGGGGCTCGTCCCCACCGGAGGAGTCGTGCGACAACAGCACCGACTCGTAGTTGACCACGCCGTCCACCGGCACCGTGCCCTCACGTCCCCGGCGGCGGACGAACTCCTCCATCAACCAGCCGGAGGAGCCCGAAGTCAGCTCCTGACCGGAGAAGAACTCCGCCAGTTCCGGGCCGACCCGCTCCACGTCACCGGCCTCCAGCGCCGCACCCGTGTCTGCCATCGCCGAGGCCGCCCCGACCAGTGCGGAGAAGCCCGAGTTGGACGCGGACGGGTTGGACATCCCGTACGTCAGCCCCTCCTCGGACACCGCCCGGGTCACGTCCTCCCAGGTCAGTCCGGTCACCTCGGTGCTCCGGCCGCCGTCGGTCCAGCCCATCTCCTCGGCACGCGACTCCACCACGCCGAACACCACCGGGGACACCATCACCGAGGTCTCGGCGTGCACCAGGGAACGCTCCTGGTCCACCAGGTGCAGGTACCGGTTGGAGGGGAACCACACCGCGTCGAAGGCCTCCCCGTCCTCCGCGGTCACCCCGTCCGCCCCGGCCGCCGCGATCCGTTCGGTCCCGTCCAGGGTGCCCGTGTACTCCAGCTCCAGCCGTACCCCGGTCCGCTCCGCGGAGGCGGCCAGCACCTCCTCCATGTCGGCGAGCTCACTCCCGGCCAGCACCCGTAGCGTGCGTGCCCCCTCACCCGGACCGTCCTGCGCGGTACACGCCGAGGCCAGCAGCAGGGCCGCCAGGGCCGCGCCCCACATCCGGGACCTCACCTGGGGCCACCCCCGTCCCGCTGTCCGAGACGACTGTCCTCCGCCACGGCCGGGCCCAGGCCCGTGCTCTCGTAGGAAACCTCGATGCCGTTCAGCAGAGCCTCCAGGGCCTCGTAGGTGGGGGAGTGCACCACGTCGTCGACCCGCAGGCGCACGGGCAGGCCGTGTTCGTCGACCAGGTCGCGCAGGTGCTCGGTGTCGTCGGTGCGGTAGCCGTGCCCGGCCGCCAGTTCACGGAGTTCGGGGTCCTCGGTGAGCAGGCGACCCACCGCGTCCCCGGCCGTGCTGAACGGCACCACCGTGTGCGTGGAGTACACGGTCGGCTCCGGATACATCAGCACGGCCCCCTCGGGCGGTGGCGGGCCCGCCACCGCAGCGTGCACGTACTGCGACTCGTAGGCCCACAGCAGCGGGGTGTGCCCGGCACCCAGGTCCCGGTACTGCTCGAAGGGCTGCTGTGAGGACTCGGGTGGTTGGCCCTGGGCCAGGAACAGCCGGGACAGGGTGTCGGTCAGCCCCCGGTCCACGGGCCCGGGCGGCACGACCTCCTCCCCGTTGAGCAGGTAGGACAGGACGGCCACGTACATCGCGGCCGAGTTCGAGGTGCGCGGATCTGTGGTGCGTACCAGCACCTCGTTGCGGTTGGCGGAGCTCACCGAGCCGCCGGGCAGGTCCCGCCAGCGGGTCCGCTCCCCGGCCAGCTCCAGGTAGGCGGCCATGTCGAAGGACCACGTGCCGTCCTCCGCCCGGGAGGCGACCCCGGCCTCCGCCAACGCGGCCGCCACGGGTTCGTGGCTGAGCAGCACCATCGGTGTGCTGAAGGGCTGGTACTCGGTGGTGACCCCGTGGAGCTCCCGCACGTGCTCGGAGGCGGGCGCCGAACCGGGGGAGACGAAGTCCGATCCGTCGGCGCCCTCGGCCAGCAACCGTGAACCGCGCGGCCGCACCCGCACGTCGTACCCCAGCTCGGCGAACCGCTCACGCACCCGCTCGTCCTCGAAGAGAGCGACCTTCTCCGACCCCACGACCCCCGAGACCGGCACCGGATCCCCGGCCCCGCCGAACCGGTCCACCACGACCGCGCCGAGTACCGCGACCAGGGCGATGATCACCGGCACGCCGATCAGCAGGACCCGTCTTCGGGCGGGGTCGTGGGCCGGGGGGCGGTCTCGCACCGGAAGGAACCTCCTGGGGGGAAGGAACGGGCCTCCACGGTGGCATCCGGTCCCGGCGCGCAGCCGACGCCCGGGTGTCCGGCGGATGGCGTACCGGGGAAACCCGGCCTGTGGGCGGTGGCCGGAGGGCCCACGAAGAGAACTAGGCTGGAAACCGTGGCAGGCCGGATCAAAGACGAAGACATCGCCCTCGTACGCGAGCGCACCCCCATCGCTGACGTGATCGGCGAGTACCTCCAGTTGCGCAACGCCGGAGGCGGCTCGCTCAAGGGGTTGTGTCCCTTCCACGACGAGAAGTCCCCCTCCTTCAACGTCACCCCGGCCAAAAACCTCTACTACTGCCTGGCCGGGGAGACGCGCGTTCTGACCCGCGACGGGGTCAGGCCCATCCGTGATCTGGCCGGGGGCAGACACACGATCCTCACGAGAAGCGCCACCTGGGTGGAGGCGCCCTTCTACTCCTTTGGTGAGCAGCGGCTGATGCGTCTGACGCTGAGCCGTAACGGTCAGCGCAAGGAGATCCACGCGACCCCCGAACACCGATGGTTCGTGCAGGCGGGCAAGGACCGTTCGAAGGTGCGCGAGGTCACCACCGAGGAGCTGCGTCCCGAGCACCGCCTCGCCTACGTCTTCCCGCCCAAGAAGGTCACCAGGACCACGCCCTCGCCGTTCGGGATCGCGCACGGCATCACCTTCGGCGACGGCACACGGCTCGGACGAGGCAGCATGGCGGAGCTGGACACCGAGAAGGACCCCGGCCTGCTCAAGTGGTTCCCCAACAGTGAGACCAGCCGGCACGGTCGTCAGATCCTCGTCCACCACCTGCCCGGATTCTTCAAGGACCTGCCGTCCCTGGACGAGTCCCACTCCTACCTCTACGGCTGGCTCGCCGGATATCTCGCCGCCGACGGCCACGTCTCCAAGGACGGGACGGTCCTGCTCAACTGTGCCGATCGTTCCGTGCTGGAACACGTCCGCATGGTCGCGACCCGGCTCGGGATCGGCACCTACGGGATCACGGAACAGGTGCGTGAGGGCTTTCCCGGGCGTGAGCCCTCCTCGCTCTTCAGGGTGCACTTCGTCAACGAGGACCTGACGGACGAGTTCTTCCTGCATGACGACCACCGCCTGCGCTTCATCGGCGCGGAGAAGAAATTCGCCCGGCGGTGCTGGACGGTACGCTCGGTGGAGGAGACCGACCGCTTCGAGGAGGTCTTCTGCGCCGTCGTTGACGAGGGCCACGCCTTCGTTCTCGAGGACAACATCCTCACCGGGAACTGCTTCGGCTGCGGAGAGGGCGGGGACGTCATCTCCTTCGTGCAGCAGATCGACAGCCTCAGCTTCGCCGAGGCGGTCGAGTCGCTGGCGCGGCAGACCGGGATCGTGCTCCGGTACGAGGAGGGCGGACGCAGCACCTCCCGGCGGGACGAGGGCAAGCGCCAGCGGCTGCTTGACGCCCACCGCACCGCCGCCGAGTTCTACTCCGAACAGCTCCTGGCCCCCGGGGCGGTCACCGCACGCCGGTTCCTGGACGAACGCGGCTTCAATCGCGTCCACGCCGAGCACTTCGGGCTGGGCTTCGCCCCCGCGGGCTGGCAGAACCTCACCGACCACCTGCGCGCCAAGGGGTTCACCGACGCCGAGATCATCGAGGGCGGACTGGCCAGCCAGGGGCGGCGCGGCGCCTACGACCGGTTCCGCAACCGGCTGCTCTGGCCGGTACGCGAGGTCACCGGGGAGGTCGTCGGGTTCGGCGCGCGCAAGCTCGACCCGGCCGAGGACGGGCCCAAGTACCTCAACTCCCCCGAGAGCCCGATCTTCCACAAGGGGCGCCTGCTCTACGGGCTGGACCTGGCCAAAAGGGAGATCTCACGGCAGGGCAAGGCGGTCATCGTCGAGGGCTACACCGACGTGATGGCCTGCCACGAGGCGGGTGTCACCACGGCGGTCGCCACCTGCGGCACCTCCTTCGGCGAGGACCACCTGAAGATCCTGCGCCGGATGCTGCTGGGCCGCTCCAACCACGGCAGCAGGGTCGTGTTCACCTTCGACGGCGACAAGGCCGGGCAGAAGGCCGCTGTGCGCGCCTTCGCCGAGGAGCACGGCTTCACCTCCGAGACCTTCGTCGCCGTCCAACCGGACGGGCTCGACCCCTGCGACCTGCGGCTGCAGCACGGGCCACAGGCCGTTGCCGACCTGGTCGACGGTGCCAGTCCGCTGTACGAGTTCATGATCCGCAACATCGTCGAGGGCTACGACCTGTCCAGCGCCGAGGGCCGCATCGCCGCCCTGGACGCCGCGGCACCGGTGATCGCCAGCATCCGGGACGAGGGCGTGCGCCTGACCTACGGCAAGAACCTGGACCGCTGGCTGGGACTGATGGACGAGTCCTTCGTGCTGCGCCGCGTCCGCCAGCACATGGGTCGCGGACGCGCGCGCGGCGGCTCCGCGAAGGCCCCGCCGGTGCCCACCCCGGACGCCCGCTCGGCCCCCTACGACCTCCGGGACCCCTCCGTGCAGCGGGAGCGCCAGGCCCTCAAGGTCGCGGTCAAACACCCGAACCTGGCCCACGGCTTCGACACACTCAGCGAGGAGGACTTCACCGTCCCCCAGCACCGGGCCGTGTTCCGGCTCATCCAGGAACAGGGCGGGATCTCGGGGGTGCAGAATCCGGAAACCTGGGCTCTCATCCTGCGTGACTCGGCCCCGAATGACGCACAACGTGATTTTGTCACGCGCCTGGGTGTAGAAGAGATCGAGTTCTATGGAGAACTCGATGAGCATTTCGCCCAGCAAATGCTGAGCACAATCAGAACTCATTCCATCAACCGGCGGGAGGCAAACCTCAAATCCGAGCTCCACCGGATCGACCAGGCCGCCCAGCCGGAGGAGTACAACCGGGTCTTCGTCGAACTCATGCGTCTTGGCCAGCAGAAACGGGCTCTTCAGGAGTCCGGGGGCGGTGGCGTGTAGCACTGGGGTGACAATAGTAGTTCTCCCTCCCCGGGTAGTTTTATGGGCACAATGTAGTGGTGGCTCCCACTGTTGTGACCAACGAAATGCCGCCTGTCCGTCAGGTGGTCCGACTACTACCTGAAGCGGGTCGGGGAACGGTCAGTCGCAGGGAGGTCGCGTCGGCGTTGGAGCGCCTGGACGCGCCCCCCGATTCCCTGGACCGGATGATCACCGGCCTCGCCCGCGCCGGCGTCGACGTGGCCGACCCCGAGGAGGCGGTCCCCGCGGACCCGGGCCGCCGCTCGGGTTCCGACCTGGTCCGCCTGTACCTGCGCGAGATCGGCAGGGTTCCCTTACTCAGCGCGCAGGAGGAGGTGGACCTGGCCAAGGCGGTCGAGGCGGGATTGTACGCGCAGCGCCGCGAACCCGAACCGGGGGTGTGCGCCGCGGACGAGCTCGCCGAACTGGTGGACGAGGGCAGACGCGCCAAACGGCGCCTCATCGAGGCCAACCTGCGCCTGGTCGTGTCGATCGCCAAACGCTACCTGGGGCGGGGACTGCTGTTCCTGGACCTGATCCAGGAGGGCAACCTCGGTCTGATCCGCGCGGTGGAGAAGTTCGACTACGCCAAGGGCTTCAAGTTCTCCACGTACGCCACGTGGTGGATCCGCCAGGCGATCACCAGGGCCATCGCCGACCAGGCCCGCACCATCCGCGTCCCGGTGCACATGGTCGAGAACATCCAGAAGCTCCTCCGGGTCCAGCACCAGCTCCACCAGCAGTTGGGCCGGGAACCCAGCGTCGCCGAGATCTCCTCGGCCGCCGGGTTCGGCGGGGAGCGTGTCCTGGAGATCCAGCGCATCGCCCGCGAACCCGTGTCCCTCCAGGCACCCATCGGGGAGGAGGAGTCGGACTTCGGCGACTTCATCGAGGACTCCGACGCGGTGGCACCGGCGGAGGCGGCCGCCTTCACGATTCTCCAGGAACAACTGCGGGTGCTCCTGGGCGACCTCTCCGAACGCGAACAGCGCATCATCCGGTTGCGGTTCGGTCTGGCCGACGGCCGCCCGCGCACCCTGGAGGAGGTGGGCAGGGAGTTCGGTGTGACGCGGGAACGGATCCGTCAGATCGAGGCGAAAACCCTCGCCAAGCTCCGCCACCCCTCGCGGGCGGGCACTCTGAGGGACTTTCTGCGCAGCAGCTGACCGGGGCCCGGACCAGGCGGGTCGTCTACAACGTCCGGGAGGACCTCCGGGTTCCCACACCTGCGAGAACGGCCTCATCTGGCCGAATGGCCCGTCCGGCCCCCGCGGTACCCCTACGGTCGAGGTGTGAACGCCACCCCGCCCCAGCCGAGGCCCAGGACAGCCGTCGGGCGGCGTCCACTGCTGGTACTGGGCGCGGCCGCCGCCGCAGCGACACTGCTCGTGGGCACCCTCGTGCTCGTGAACCAACGCGAACCGGAACGGATCGGCTACTTCGCCGACTGGAACGTGGCCAACCGCGGCTACACCGTGAACGAACTGCGCGCAAGCGGTGCCCCCGAGCACCTCACCAGGATCATGTGGGCCTTCGGCGACATCGACCGGGACGGCCTGTGCCACATCCCGCAGGACAGCCACGACCAGCCCTGGGAGCTGTACCAGCGCCGCTACGACGCCGACGAGAGCGTCAGCGGGGAGGCCGACGAGTACGAGCAGGAACTGGCGGGCAGCCTCAACCAGCTGCGCCAGCTCCGCGCGCAGTACCCCGACCTGGGGGCCAGCCTGTCCCTGGGCGGCTGGAACTGGTCGGTGAACTTCTCCACCGCGGCCCGCACCGAGGAGTCCCGTCAGGCCTTCGTGGCCTCCTGCCTGGACCTGTGGCTGCGCGGCGACCTTCCGGTCCGTGCCGGGGAGCCCCAGGGCGGAGCGGGGGCGGGCGCGGGCGTCTTCGACGGCATCGACCTGGACTGGGAGTGGCCGGGCGGTCGGGGCAACTCCGACAACGTGGAGCACCCCGACGACCCCCGCAACTTCACCCTGCTGGTCGCCGAGTTCCGCCGCCAGCTCGACGAGCTCTCCCGGGAGACCGAACGGGACTACGTCCTGTCCGTCTCCCTGCCCGGGGGAGCCGCGCACAGCGAGGCCTACGAGGCGGAGGTCTTCGACCACGTCGACTTCGCCACCGTGCAGGGGTACGACTTCGCCGGACCCTGGAGCGAGCGCACCGCCCACCACTCCAACCTCCGCGTCCCCGCCTACGACGAGGACGCCAACAGCGTGGACCAGGCGGTCCGGCGCTACCTGGACCTGGGGGCCGAGCCCGGACAGATCGTCATGGGCGTTCCGGCCTTTGGCCGCGGCTGGCGGGGCGTCCCCGCCGAGGAGGCGGGCCGCCACCAGGAGGCCGCCGCCCCCGCCGAGGACGACTACGACGGCCCCACTCGGGCCTTCAACGACCTCGAGGAGACGGAGGGATGCCGCTACCTGGACGAGGAGGCGGGCGCCTACTGGATCTACGACGGCGACCAGTGGTGGACCTACGACAACCCCGACGTGATCGGGATCAAGGGCCGGTACGTCCGGGACCACGGCCTGGCCGGGATGATGGTCTGGAGCCTCGACATGGACCCCGACGGCGTCCTGGTCCGGGCCGTGCACGACTCCCTGGAGTGATCTTCGGCCCCGCCCGGGCACCGGAGCCGCAGCCCGGCGGGCCGAGCCGCGTGCCGTGGTTGCCACGCCGCCGCCGCCCGCGACACGCTGTGGGCATGGCCGACCCGCACAGCACCACCGCACACCCGGACCTGACCGCGCTCCGCAGGGACCTGGAGGACGGCGTCCAGGGGACCGTCGCCCTGGACGCGGGCACGCTCGCCCTCTACACCTCCGACGCCTCCAACTACCGTCGGGTCCCGCTCGCGGTGGTCGTCCCCGAAACCATCGACGACTGCGTCGCCGCCGTCCGCGCCTGCGCCGCGCACGGGGTGCCGATCATCCCCCGCGGCGGCGGCACCTCCATCGCCGGAAACTCCATCGGTACCGGCGTGGTCATCGACACCTCACGCCATCTGCGCACCATCGAGGCCGTCGACCCCGAGGCCCGTACTGCCAGAGTCCAGCCCGGAGTCATCCTCGACGAGCTGCGCGCGGTCACCGCCGAACACGGGCTCACCTTCGCCCCGGACCCCTCCACCCACAGCCGGTGCACCATCGGCGGCATGATCGGCAACAACGCCTGCGGCTCCCACTCGGTCGCCTGGGGCACCACCGCCGACAACATCGTCGAACTGGACCTGCTGCTCTCCGACGGGACCCGGATCACCGTCGGGTCCGGGCACACCGCGGAGGAGTTCGCGGAACTGGCCGCCCGCCCCGGCCGCGAGGGGCGGATCCACGCCGCACTGGGCCGCCTCGTGGAGGCCCACCGTTCCGAGATGCGCACCGCCATGCCCGATTTCCGGCGCCGCGTTTCCGGCTATGCCCTGGACCGCCTGCTCCCGGAGAAGGGACGCGACGTCGCTGCCTCCCTGGTGGGGACCGAGGGCACCTGCGCCATGGTCCTGGGCGCCACCGTGCGCCTGGTCGAGTCGCCGCCGGCCCGTGCCCTGGCCGTCCTGGGCTACGAGGACGCCCCGGCCGCCGCCGACGCCGTCCCCGGCATCCTCGGGCACTCCCCGCTCACGGTCGAGGGGCTCAACGACCGCATCGTCGCCGCCCTGGACCGGAACGGTTCGAAATCCCGGGTGCCCCTGCCGCTCGGCCACGCCTGGCTGTTGGTGGAGATCGCGGGCGGCGACGCCGAGCAGGCCGCAGCCGCGGCCCAGACGATGCTCGACTCCCTGGACGGGACCAGCCGCCCCCGCGACGCCGCCGTGGTCACCGACCCGGCCCACCAGAAGGCGCTCTGGCGTATCCGCGAGGAGGGTGCCGGGCTCACCTCCCGCACCCCGACCGGGGCCGAGGCGTGGTCGGGGTGGGAGGACGCCTCGGTGCCGCCGGAGAACCTCGGCGCCTACCTGCGCGACTTCGAGGACCTGATGGCCCGCCACGGCCGCTACGGGGCGGTGTACGGCCACTTCGGCGACGGCTGCCTGCACGTGCGCATCGATTTCGAGCTCACCCACCGGAGCGGTCGCCGCGAGTACCGCGCCTTCATGGAGGAGGCCGCCGAGATCGTGGTCCGGCACGGCGGTTCGCTCTCCGGTGAACACGGTGACGGACAGGCCCGGTCCGAACTCCTCAGCCGTATGTACCCCGAAGGCCTCATCCGTGCCTTCGGTGAGTTCAAGCGGGTCTGGGACCCCGAGAACCTGATGAACCCGGGCATCATCGTCGACCCGCTGCCGCTGGACGCCGACATCCGGGTGGCCGCCGACGTGCGGCCCGAACTCCCCCTGCTCTCCGAGGCCACCCTGGCCTACGGCGAGGACGACGGTGATTTCGCCAAGGCCCTGCGCCGCTGCTCCGGTGTGGGCAAGTGCCGCCGCCAGAGCGGCCCCGGCGTGATGTGCCCCAGTTACCAGGTGACCCAGGAGGAGAAGCACTCCACACGCGGCCGTGCCCACCTGCTGTTCGAGATGGCCAACGGGGAGGTGATCACCGACGGGTGGCGTTCGGAGGAGGTCCGGGAGTCGCTGGACCTGTGCCTGTCCTGTAAGGGCTGCCTGAGCGACTGTCCGGTCAACGTGGACATGGCCTCCTACAAGGCCGAGTTCCTGCACCAGCACTACAGGGGCCGGGTGCGCCCGGCCGCGCACTACTCGATGGGCTGGCTGCCGGTCCTGGCCCGCCTGGCCTCGGTGGCGCCGGTGGAGGCCAACCGGGTGGTCCGCCTGCCCGGCGTGTCCTCCCTGGCCAAGCGGATGGCCGGGGTGGCCGCCCAGCGCGATCTCCCGGCCTTTGCCCGCACCACGTTCACCCGGGCCTTCCAGCGCCGCCAGGCCCGAGGTGAGGGGCGCGTCGGTGGCCCCAAGGTGGTGCTGTGGCCGGACACGTTCGGCAACCTGCTCAACCCGAACGTCCTCGCCTCCGCCGTGCAGGTGCTGGAGGACGCCGGGTTCTCCGTGGTGCTGCCCAAGGGGCAGGTCTGCTGCGGGCTCACGTGGGTCTCCACGGGCCAGTTGGACGTGGCCCGTGCGGTGATGCGCCGTGCGGTGGCCTCCCTGGCGCCCCTGGTGTCCCAGGGGCTGCCCGTGGTGGGTCTGGAGCCGAGCTGTACGGCGGCGCTCAAACACGACCTGGTGGAGCTCCTGCCGGGGGAGGAGAGCCGGCGTGTGGCGGCGGCGGTGCACACCTTCGCGGGTTTCCTGGAGGAGTACGCCCCGGACTGGCAGCCGCCGCGCGTGCCCGCGTCGGCACTGGCGCAGGTGCACTGCCACCAGCACGCGGTGACGGGCTTCGACGCGGATCGGGACCTGATCTCCCGTGCCGGGATCGACGGTGAGGTGCTGGACTCGGGCTGCTGCGGGCTGGCGGGGGACTTCGGCTTCACCGAGGGCCACTACGAGGTGTCCCAGGCGATCGGGGAACGTGAACTGCTTCCCCGGGTGCGCGCCGCGGACCCCGGCACCCTGGTGCTCGCCGACGGCTACAGCTGCCGCACCCAGATCGAGCAGGGGACGGGGCGCAGGGCCCTGCACCTGGCCGAGGTCCTGGCCAGGGGGGTGGCCGAGCGCGACCGCGGGCGTGCCCGGGGGTGAGCGCCGTCCGCGGGGACGCCCCCCGCGGACGACACCCGCTCACACGCCCATCTGCTCGCGCAGGAGGGTCAGTGCCCGGGAGACGGCGTCGGACAGTCGGGGGTCCCGGGGGTCCAGGCCCTCGCCCAGGTGTACCCGCCAGTCGATGTCGGTGCCCAGCGGTGCGCGCCTGGCCACGAGCCGGAAACCGGTGGTGGAGTCGGTGTGGGGGAAGGGGACGAAGCGGTTCACCAGGATGGTGGAGGTGACCCGTTCGGAGACCGTTTCCGCCATCCGGCGGTAGTCCACCGGGTCGCCGGTCAGTTCGGTCCGCAGCCGCACGGTGTGCCCGCCGGTGCCCTCTTCGACGAAGGTGAGTGTGTCGGGGCTCCAACGGGCCTGGTCGATGTCCTGCCAGGGCACCGCCCGGCCACCGGGCAGGTACAGGGCGCGGGTGGTCGCGACGAGGACGGCGCCGTCCCCGGCGGGAGCGGCGACGGATGCGTGCGCGAGCACGCGTTCGCCCCGCTCCAGCCGGGAACGCACCTGTTCGGGAACGTCCCGACTGAACAGTGCCATCGTCAGGCGCCGGGGCCCTCGTCGGAGTCCCGGCTGGGCCGGGTCCCGTTGGCCAGGCTGGTTTCCGCCTCGACGAGGTCGGCCTCCTCCTCGCTGGGGCGTGCGAGGAAGTCGCGCACGGAGGTGATCGGCATCTTCTCCACGGCCCTGTCGTAGACGGCCCGGCCGGCCTTGCTGGTCTGGGCGCCGACTACCCCGGCCACCTCCTGGACCAGGGGGCTGTCCGCCACCCTGCGGGCGGTACGGGACAGTTGCTCGTAGCGGGCCCTGCCCGCCTTGGCGCCCAGGACGTATCCGATGGCGAGTCCGGCGACGAACGTGATCCGGTAGCGCATGGCTCCCTCTTTACGGCCTTGGTTGCGGTCGGCGTGGTCCGTGCCCCGACGTTACCCCTTCGTGGTTCGGGCCACACGGGCCGACACCGGTCACAAGCACTCTCCAGGCGCGCTAGTCTGTTCATGTCGCCGGAGCCGCAGGGCTTCGGAGTCGCGCGATCCCGCGTAGCTCAATCGGCAGAGCAGCCGGCTGTTAACCGGCAGGTTACTGGTTCGAGTCCAGTCGCGGGAGCAGTGGATGCGGGCCCGTCGGAGAGATCCGGCGGGCCTTCGTCGTTCCCGGCGGTCCCGGTGCCGGCCCTCCCGCACTCCCGGCGGCCGGCCGCGTGATGTGCGCAGCAGGGTGTGCCGCGGAGCGGAAAGACGTCGCGAGCACCCCCGGAAAGGCGCTAGGCTTGTTCATGTCGCCGAGGCCGCAGGGCCCCGGAGTGACGCGATCCCGCGTAGCTCAATCGGCAGAGCAGCCGGCTGTTAACCGGCAGGTTACTGGTTCGAGTCCAGTCGCGGGAGCAGTGGATGCGGGCCCGTCGGAGAGATCCGGCGGGCCTTCGTCGTTCCCGGCGGGTCCCTGGGCGGGCAGGGGAGGCCCTCACCCGCTGCCAGTCCCCTGGAGGGCTCCAACGCGGGCACGAGGGCGTCGTGTGTTCAGATCCGGCCCATACCGCCGATGATGAGCTGACGGTTGCGGTGCGGCATCTGGTAGCTCCCGAAGACGGGGGGAGCGACCGGCAGAGTCCGCCACTTCTGGGCCTGGAGCAGGCCGGGGGGCACGGACTCCCAACCTTCGAAGAACGCGGAGATCTCCTTCTCGGTCCGCCAGTACCCGTGGCCGAGCCGCTCGGTGAACAGGTGCTGGAGTTGTTCGGCCCGGAGTGCGTCCTTGGGGTACCGCGCGGGGTCGGGTCGGCAGTAGTGGCTGAGGACCATGTGGCTACCGGGTGCCAGTGAGTCGCGTAGGGCCGCGATGCTCCGGGCTGCCGCGGTCGCGTCGGTGGTGTGCGAGACAACTCCGGTGAGCAGCAGCCCGACCGGTCGGTCCAGGTCGAGGAAGCGGTGGCTCTCCGGGTTGTGCAGCAGACCGGACGCGTCGTCCAGACCGCCGTGCACCGCGGTGGTGGTGCGGCCGTCGCGGATCAGGGCGAGGTGGTGGGTGAGCACCACGGGGTCGTCGCTGGCGTAGACGACGCGGGCCTCGGGGTTGCTCTCGTGGGCGATCTCGTGCGGGTCGCCTGGAGCGGGCATACCCGCACCGACCTGGAGGAACTGGTGGATTCCCAGGTCCGCGGCGAGGTGCCGTACCGCACGTTGGAGGAAGGCGCGTTCCCCCAGGACGATGTCGACGAAACCAGGGGCGGTGCGCTCGGCCTGGGTGGCCAGCTCACGGTCGACGGCGAAGTGGTCCTTCCCCTTGAGGTGGAAGGAGTGGAGTCGCGTGATGCTGGCCCTGGCCAGGTTGACGGGCGGCGGGGGTTTGGCCCTGACGTGTTTGCCCCCCGCCTGCCTCAGGAAATCGGGGGAGGTGAAACGAGACATCGCCGTCCTCTTGTCTGAGGTGGGGAAGTGCGGTCGACTCCCAGGATTGTGGGACGGCCCCCGCGCGGGGGCGCGTCAAAGGATTGTATTCCGCCTTGGCGTGGTTGTTAACCGGGTCAGGGACACCGGTGGTAAAAATCGTCGCCCGAGGTCGACCCGGAAGGTGTACGCGCTGCGTGTTACGACTGCCTTGGGTAGACAACCACTTATACACCCAATGTCCATTATGCGAGGAACGACTCGGCGGTGTCGTGTCTTCGGCGGGCTGGCAGCCCAGAGATCCCCCGAAGGAAGGCGGTTCCGGCGCTCCCCTCCGTTCCCGTCGGGGCCCGGACGCCCCGGGTTCCGGAGGGGAACCGGGGCGCCGGTCCGAACGCTCGGGCATCGAATCTTCCGGAGCCCTTATAGGAAAAAGGGTGTGCCATTTCGCTGACGAACCGTCTGCCAGCGGAAATCCTGCGCGGTGCGGTTGGAACATTCGTTCCCCCTTCACCGAGAAGCATGGGAAAAGGACACCCGCAGCGAGGGACACACCACGCGTGCATCCTCGGACCCCGCGTGCACGAACCCCGTTAACCTGGAGGCATGGACCGTCCCTACACCATCCTGAGCTGCGCGATGTCGATCGACGGTCGTATCGACGACACCAGCCCCGAACGCCTCCGCCTGTCCAACGAGGCGGACTTCACCGAAATCGACGAGCTGCGCGCCGGATGCGACGCGATTCTGGTCGGCGCGGGGACCCTGCGCGCCGACAACCCCCGGCTCCTCGTGCGCTCCCCGGTCCTGCGCGAGCGCCGCGCCGAGCAGGGGCGCACCGAGAACCTGCTCAAGGCCGTGGTCACCCGCGGCGGCGACGTGGACCCCGGGGCGCGCTTCTTCTCCACCGGTGACGCCGGCGCGGTCGTCTACACCGGTGGCTCCGGAGTGGCCACCGCGACCCGGTCCCTGGCCGGGCGCCCCGACGCCGACCCGCCCCTCGAGGTCGTCGACGCGGGAGACCCGCCCACCGCCGAGGCGATCCTGACGGACCTGGCCGACCGGGGCGTCACCCGGCTGCTGGTCGAGGGCGGCGGACACATCCACACGATGTTCCTCGGCTCGGGACTGGCCGACGAGCTCCGGCTGGCGGTCGCCCCGTTCCTGGTGGGTGAGGAGGACGCTCCGCGCTTCGTCATGCCGGGCTCCTACCCCTACACTCCCCAGGCGCCGATGCGCCTGGTGGAGGCCCGCTCCCTGGATGGGATCGCCGTCCTGAGGTACTGCCTGGCCACGGAGGGTCGGCGGTGACCGGGGCGGCGGAGCGGGCCCTCGGTCCCGCCCCTGCGGCGGGGGAGGCCGACCGGTACTGGCTGGAGCGCGCGGTGGAGCTGTCCCGTTCCTGCCCGCCCTCGGACACGGCCTTCTCCGTGGGCGCCGTCGTGGTGGCCGAGGACGGCCGCGTGCTGGGCGAGGGCCACTCACGCCGCGACGACCCGCACGACCACGCCGAGGAGGTGGCGCTGCGCGGGATCGACCTCGACGAGCCGAGGCTGGCCGGGGCGACGATGTACTCATCCCTGGAACCGTGCAGTTCCCGTTCCTCGCGCCCCCGCTCCTGCAGCGCCCTGATCCTCACCACACCCATCCCGCGCGTGGTCCTGGCCTGGCGCGAACCGGCCCTGTTCGTCGACTGCGACGGGGCCGAACGCCTGGCCGCCGACGGACGGACCGTGGTCGAGCGCCCCGACCTCGCCGAACCCGTGCGCGAGGTCAACGCCCACCTGCTCGGCTGAGCGCCCGGCCACGGACAGGACCCGTCCGCGCCCCGGCAGGGGGCGCGGACGGAGCCCGGGCTAAAGCCGGTTCACGTCCGTCACGTGGACCACCGCGCGGCCCTCGGCGTTGGAGGCGGCCAGGTCGACTTCGGCGCTGATGCCCCAGTCGTGGTCCCCGGCCGGGTCGGCGAGGATCTGGCGGACCCGCCAGATGTCGTCCTCCTCCTCGATGAGGAGCATCTTCGGGCCGCGCGCGTCCGGTCCGGTGCCGATCTCGTCGTGCTCGGCGTAGTACGCCTCCACGGCCTCGGCCCACTCCTCACCGGTCCACTCGTCGTCCTCGGACAGCTTGCCCAGGTCGCCGTAGCGGCGCCGGGAGGCCAGCTCCACCCGCCGGAACATCTCGTTGCGGACCAGCACACGGAAGGCCCGGGCGTTTGCGGTGACCGGGCGGACCTTCTCCTCGGTCTCCGCCGTCTCGCCCTCGACCTCCTCCTCGGGGTTGGTGAGCTGCTCCCACTCGTCCAGGAGGCTGGAGTCGACCTGGCGCACCAGTTCGCCCAGCCACTCGATGAGGTCCCGCAGCTCCTCGGTCTTGGCGTCGTCCGGCACCGTCTGGTTGAGCGCCTTGTAGGCGCTGGCCAGGTAGCGCAGTACCAGCCCCTCGGAACGGGCCAGCTCGTAGTGGCCCACGTACTCGACGAAGTTCATCGCGCGCTCGTACATGTCGCGGGCGACGGTCTTGGGCTGGAGCGGGTGGTCGCCCACCCAGGGGTGGCCGCGCCGGTAGACCTCGTAGGCGTGGTCGAGGAGCTCCTCCAACGGCTTGGGGTAGTCGACCTCCTCCAACCGCTCCATGCGCTCGTCGTACTCGATGCCGTCCATCTTCATCTCCTGGACGGCCTCGCCGCGGGCCTTGTTGAGCTGGGCGCCGAGGATCTGGCGGGGGTTGTCCAGAGTGGACTCCACCACGGTGAGCACGTCCAGCGGGTAGGTCGCGGACTCCGCGTCCAACAGGTCCAGGGCGGCCAGCGCGAACGTGGACAGCGGCTGGTTGAGCGCGAAGTCGGCCTGCAGGTCCACGGTGAGGCGCGCGGTGCGTCCCTGGTCGTCCGGCTCGGGCAGGGTCTCCACGATCCCGCCGTCCAGCAGCGACCGGTAGATGGCGATCGCCTCGTGGATGTGGCGGCGCTGCGTCCTGCGGTCGTCGTGGTTCTCGGTGAGCAGGTGCTTCATCGCGGTGAAACAGTTGCCCGGCCGCGCGATCACGCTCAGCAGCATCGCGTTGCTCACCCTGAAACGCGAGTTGAGCGGCTCGGGGTCGGCCTCGATGAGTTTGCGGAAGGTGGCCTCGTCCCAGGAGACGAACCCCTCGGGGGCCTTCTTGCGCACCACCTTGCGCCGTTTCTTGGTGTCGTCGCCGGCCTTGGCCAGCGCCTTCTCGTTCTCGATCACGTATTCGGGGGCCTGGGCGACCACGTTGCCGACGGTGTCGAAGCCCGCTCGCCCGGCGCGCCCGGCGATCTGGTGGAACTCGCGCGCGCGGAGCCGGCGCACCCGCACACCGTCGTACTTGCTCAGCGCGGTGAACAGCACGGTGCGGATGGGCACGTTCACGCCCACCCCCAGGGTGTCGGTGCCGCAGATGACCTTGAGCAGTCCCGCCTGGGCCAACCGCTCGACCAGGCGGCGGTACTTGGGCAGCATCCCGGCGTGGTGGACGCCGATACCGTGCCGCACGTACCTGGACAGGTTGCGCCCGAACTTGGTGGTGAAGCGGAAGTTGCCGATCTCCTCGGCGATCTTCGCCTTCTCCTCCTTGGTGCACATGTTGATACTGGTCAGCGACTGCGCGCGTTCCACGGCCTGCGCCTGGGTGAAGTGCACGATGTACACGGGGGCGTCGCCGTTGCCGAGAAGCTCCTCGAGGGTCTCGTGCAGCGGCGTGGTCCGGTAGTCGTAGTAGAGGGGGACGGGGCGCTCGGCGGAGGCGACCACGGCGGTCGACCGTCCGGTGCGCTTCTCCAGGTCCTCCTCGAACCGGCTCACGTCCCCGAGGGTGGCGGACATCAGCAGGAACTGCGCCTGGGGCATCTCCAGCAGGGGGACCTGCCAGGCCCATCCGCGGTCGGGCTCGGCGTAGAAGTGGAACTCGTCCATGACGACGGTGTTGATGTCGGCGTCGGCGCCCTCCGCCAGGGCGATCTGGGCGAGCACTTCCGCCGTGCAGCACACGATGGGGGCGTCGGAGTTGACGCTGGCGTCGCCGGTCATCATGCCGACGTTCTCGGTGCCGAAGATCTTGCACAGGTCGAAGAACTTCTCCGACACCAGCGCCTTGATGGGCGCGGTGTAGAACGCGCACTCGTCCCGGGCCAGGGCGGCGAACAGGGCGCCGGTGGCGACCATGCTCTTGCCGGAGCCGGTGGGCGTGTTGAGGATGACGTTCGACCCGGAGACGACCTCGATGAGGGCCTCCTCCTGGTGCGGGTAGAGGGTGAGGCCCCGCTCCTCGGCCCACAAAGCGAACGCCTCGAAGAGGGAGTCGGGTTCTGGTTCGGCCGGAAGCACATCAATGAGACTCACGGTCTCTATACTGCCCGCTCCCCGACCCCCTTCGGGACACGAGGCGGTGTTCGCCCCCTCACCGGTCCGGGGCGGGTCCGCACAACACGGCGGGCACGCCCCCGTGGCGGGGGCGTGCCCATCGTCGCCCGAACGGTCGTCAGAGCCCGGACCGGAGCGGCCGGGAGTGTCCTCAGACCAGGCCGAGCTGCTTCACGGTGTCGCGCTCCTCGACGAGCTCCTGCACCGAAGCGTCGATGCGGCCGCGGGAGAACTCGTCGATCTCCAGGCCCTGCACGATCTCCCACCGGCCGTTCTTGGAGGTGACGGGGAAGGAGGAGATGAGGCCCTCGGGGACGCCGTAGGAACCGTCGGAGGGGATGGCCGCGGAGGTCCAGTCGCCCTCGGGGGTGCCGTTGACCCAGTCGTGGACGTGGTCGATGGCGGCGTTGGCGGCCGAGGCGGCCGAGGAGGCGCCGCGGGCCTCGATGATGGCGGCGCCGCGCTTGGCGACGGTCGGGATGAAGTCGTTCTCCAGCCAGGCCTGGTCCCCGACGGCCTTGGCGGCGTTGGCGCCGTTGACCTCGGCGTTGAACAGGTCGGGGTACTGGGTGGCGGAGTGGTTGCCCCAGATCGTGAGCTTCTTGATGTCGTTGATCGACACGTTCAGCTTCTTGGCGAGCTGGGTCAGCGCCCGGTTGTGGTCCAGACGCGTCATCGCGGTGAAGCGCTCGGCGGGGACGTCCGGGGCGTGGCTCTGTGCGATCAGGGCATTGGTGTTGGCGGGGTTGCCGACCACCAGGACGCGGATGTCGTCGGCGGCGCCGGCGTTGATCGCCTCACCCTGGGGCTTGAAGATGCCGCCGTTGGCCTGGAGCAGGTCGCCGCGCTCCATGCCCTTGCCGCGGGGACGGGCGCCGACCAGCAGGCCGACGTTGGCACCCTCGAACGCCTTGTTGGCGTCGTCGAAGATGTCGATGCCCTGGAGCAGCGGGAAGGCGCAGTCGTCAAGCTCCATCGCCGTGCCCTCGGCGGCCTTGACGGCCTGCGGGATCTCCAGCAGGCGCAGCTTCACCGGGGTGTCGGCGCCGAGCAGCTGTCCGGAGGCGATCCGGAACAGGAGGGCGTAGCCGATCTGGCCGGCGGCGCCGGTGACGGTGATGTTGACGGGTGCTTTGGACATGCGTGAACTCTCCTGACGACGGTGTGCGACCCGCGATGTTACCAACGGGTTCGAAGCGGCTCCGGTGCCGGGCCCAGGGGGTACGGCCAGGCGCGCGCCGCACCGTCCCACCCTAGACCGCTCCCCGGAGGCCGTCGTGACCCAGGTGCTCCCAAGCGGTTCGCGCGTTGTCCCGGCCACGGTCAACCCCTGCGGGGCAACGGATTTACGGCGCGGAAACGGCGGACGCATCCTGTTAGGATGACGTTTGCTGACGACGGAGGGCCGGTAGCTCAGTTGGTTAGAGCAGGGGACTCATAATCCCTGGGTCGCGGGTTCGAGTCCTGCCCGGCCTACCCCTCTCACCAGCGTGGAACCCCCTCCACGCCGCGCCGACGGCTCTCCTCGGCCGTCGGTGCGCCACCCTTCCAATTCTTGCGCCAGGGTGGGGTGTGTCGCCTCTCTCGCTTTTCGTGACGTTTGTCCGAATGGCTTCTTTTTCTGGTTTTCGGGATGTGCCCGTCCAGTGAAGACCGTGTTCGCGTCCGTAAACGGACAACGTCGGAACCCTTCCTCCACGCAGCCGGACGAGGCCCTCCCCTAAACTGGCCGCCGGTCGGAGACCGCCGTGTCACGCGTCTCGGAAACCACCGCACGGCCGGGGCCGTCGGACAGTTCAGCGGACAGGTGCAGCCGGGGAGGAAGGCGTGTGGTGGACGGGGGTCGAACGGGGACCGACGACACACACCGGCGGAGCTCGGTCTGGGACCACATCCTCAGGGGCGTCTCCGTCGCCGCGGTGGTCCTGCTCGTCCTGGCCGCCTTCAACACCACGGTCACCTCGGACGTGACCGCCCGGCCCTCCGGCCGCCAGGACGAATCCGTGGCCCGACCGCTGGCCGAGCTGCTGGACCGAGTCGGCATCTCCCAGGACGGTTCCGCGGGCACCGCGGACCTCGACGGGGCGGGCAACAGCCTGTCCGCCCGTACCCTCGCCGCGGCGGGTTGGCACCCCTCAGGAGAGGTCTTCCTCCTGGACACACCGCTCGACCTGCCCGCCTACGGTCCGGGCCGTCCCGACCACCTGGTCTCCGACGGCCAGTCCGTGGCGCTCACCTCCGAACCCGCCCGCCTGCGCTCCCTGACCTTCCTGGCGACCGGTACCAGGACCGACGGCACCGGCGCGGACGTCCGTGGTTCCGGGTGGGTGGTCTACGCCGACGGCAGCACCCAGGACTTCCCGCTCGCGGTGCCGGACTGGGCGGCCGGGCCGGCCGGTGACGCGGCCCTGTCCCTGCCCTACGCCAACTCGGCCACGGGCTTCGGACAGGGCGCCATCGGTGCCGTGCGCCTGTACGCCCGCTCCGTCCCGGTCGATCCCCACCGCGAGATCGACCACGTCGTCCTACCCACGGTCCGCGACAGCGAGGCGAGACTGCACGTGTTCTCCGTGGGGGCGCGTCCGGCGGAGCAGCCGTGGACCGGAACCTGGGCCCGGGCCACCTCCGGATACTCGGAGGTGGGCCCCTGGCAGGACCAGACGCTGCGTCTGACGGCGCGCACCACCACGGGCGGCCGCAAGGCACGGATCCGGTTCGACAACACCTTCGCCTCCCGTCCCGTCGCCCTCGGCGCGGCTTCGGTGGCGCTGCGCTCGGAGGGGGCGGCGACCCGGGGCGATGCGGTGGCGCTCACCTTCGACGGGGACCCCGAAGCGGTGATCCCGGCCGGGGGAAGGCTGGTCAGCGACCCGGTCGACATCCTCCTGCCGCCGCAGACCGAGGTCCTGGTCAGTATCCACCTGCCCGAGCGGGTGACGGCCGCCCCGATCCACTACGCGTCGGTGGACACCAACTACACGAGTGTTCCGGGCAGCGGAGATCAGACCCTGGACAGGACGGGACAGCCGTTCACGGGTGTGGTGGAGCAGTGGCCCTTCCTCACCGGGATCGAGGTGGTGGACGGGCCGGGCACGGTGGTGGCCTACGGCGACTCCATCACCGACGGCATCGGCTCCGGCCGGGACACCTACACGCGCTGGCCCGACGTGCTCAGTTCGCGCCTGCACGCCGGCGCGGACCTGCCGAACCTGGGAGTGCTCAACCTCGGGATCGCGGGCAACCGGGTCACCTCGGACGGCTACCCGGGGGAGGGCGTGTCCGCCTACTCCAGCGGTGTGAGCATGCTGCACCGGGCACAGCGCGACGTGTTCTCCCAGAACGGGGTGGAGTCGGTGGTGGTCTTCGCGGGGATCAACGATCTGCGCTGGGGCGTGCCCCCGGACGTGGTGGTGGCGGGGCTGGGGCGCCTGGCCGACACCGCGCACGAGTACGACGTGCGGGTGTTCGTGGCGACCCTGGTGCCGTGCGCGGGGGAGTCCCGCTGCACCGCCGAGGTGGAACAGGGGCGGCAGCGGGTCAACGCCCACCTGCGGGAACAGGCCCTGGACCCGGACTCACCCTTCGACGGGGTGTGGGACTTCGACCGGGTGCTGCGCGACCCGCAGGCTCCGGAGAGGCTGCGCCCGGAGTACGACTCCGGCGATCACCTGCACCCCAACGAGGCCGGGTTGCGGGCGATCGCGGAGTCGGTGGACCTGTACGAGCTGGTCGGCGGCTGACCCGGCCGGGGTGCGGTCAGCGTGGGCCGCGCAGGTGGTGGTGGATCACCAGGTCGACGTAGACCCCGCCGAGGTCGTCGAGGCTGAGCCCGGACCCGGGGTCGTACCAGTGCAGGAGTGAGTCGAAGGTTTCCAGAACGGTGTCCGTGGCCCTGCCGGTGTCACGGATCCGGAACTGGTCGGCGGCGGCCCCGGCCGCGATGATCTCGTGGACGTGTTCGCGGAAGGCCCGGTGCAGTGAGCTGACCTCGCGATGCCTGGCGGGGTGGATGGCCCGCAGGGCCGGTAGGAGTTCCTGGCTGAGGGCGATGGCGGTCCGGTGCCTCCAACCGGAGCTCACGTGCCGGTGGACGAGGTCGGACATGCGTTCGGTGGGTGCCCGGGCGGGGACGTCGGCGGCCAGTTGGCCGTTGACGCGTTCGCGGGTGGCGCGCAACACGACGGCGTAGGACAGGTCGAACCTGGTGGGGAAGGCGCGCCTGAGGCACGCCGCGTCGGTGCCGGTCTCGGCGGCGAGCCGACGGGTCAGGTCGGACATGGCCATGCCCCGGGAACCGTGTTCGGCGAACAGCCGGGCCGCGCAGTCCAGTACGGGGGCCGTCGTGCGGAGCGCGTGAGGGGAGAGGTCGGCCGTCATCCTTCGGTTTCTCGTGGTTGTTCTGCGTCGTACGGACGCGGATCGGTGGCCTTTCAGGCGCCCCGCCCGCAGGGGCGCGGGTTCAGGCCGGGCCCGGTGCGGCGGCCGCACCCTGTGCCCGTCCGCTGGTCAACGACACCAGGTCGTCGACGCGTTCGGTGGCGAGGGCGTCCACGCCCATGCCGATCAGGCGGGCCATCTCCGGGAACTCGTTCACCGTCCAGGCGGCGATCCGATAGCCGAACCGGTGTATCTCACCCACGGTCTCCCGGTCCAACAGGGTGTAGTGCGTTCCCAGGAACGCCGGGCGCAACGGGCGTACCACCTCCTCCGGCGGCGGACCGGGCTGGTCCCACGCCAGCATCAGCCGTGCGTCGGGGCGGCGGCCCCGCAGGGCCTGGAGCGTCTCCAAGGGACCGGTGAACAGCGCCTGGTCGCCGAAGCCGTGTTCGCGCAGGACCGTGTCGGCGGCCAGCGCGGCCTCCGGAGCGGCAGCGTCGACCAACAGCGGGGAGGCGTCCCGGCCGCAGAACTCGGCCAACACCTCCATCAGCGTGGGCACCCGCCGTTCCACGTCGTCGCGGGTCGCGGCGACCTCGGCCAGGGTCAGCTCCCCGATCTGGCGGGGTGGGGAGCCCGGGGCGGTCACGACGCGCTCGTCCACCAGGACCGGGTATCCGTCCGAGGTCAGGTGGACGTCGATCTTGACCAGGTCGGCTCCGGCGCGCAAGGCTGAACGCAGGGCCGGGAGCGTGTTGCCCGGGAATCGTGCGGTGTCTCCGCGTAGTGCGATGGACAGCGTCATACAGTCAAGAGTGGCAAAAAGCATCGCGGCATGTGGCGTAAACAGGAAAAACGCCTACCAAGACGGCCTGATGTCCGCCCGCGTGGTGCGGTGCGCGGGGCCGCAGCACCGGGATTGCGAGCGGTCTCACGTCGTGTGGGCGCTGTTCCGGACGCAGCGACCTGGGAAACTTTGTTACCGGGTGTCGTGACCGCACGGCGCCCGTCAGGCCGGCCCCCGAGTGTGAGGCGAACGATGATCCCGGACCAACGGCGAGAGCACATCCTGAAGCTCCTCCAGGAGCGGCACGTGTTGAGTATCAACGAGCTCACGTCGATGCTGTCCGTCTCCCACATGACGGTACGCCGCGACATCCAGGCCCTGGAGAACGACGGCAAGGTCCTGTCGGTCACCGGTGGCGTGCGGCTGGCCGCCCGGCTCAAGAGTGAGCCGTCCTACCTGGCCAAGGCCCAGTTGGAGGTACCCGCCAAGCGGGCGATAGCGCGTGCCGCCGCCGAGCTGGTGCGGGAGAACTTCACCATCTACCTCGACGCGGGCACCACCACCCTCCAGATGGTGCCGTTGCTCACCGACAAGGTGGGGCTGACCGTCATCACCAGCGACTTCAACGTCGTGGGACACCTGATGGAGTACCCGGGGATCGAGCTGATCCACACCGGGGGCGTGGTGTCGCACTCCGACCACTCCTCGGTCGGTCAGTTCACCGCGGACTTCCTGCGTCAGGTCAACGTCGACCTCGCGTTCATCGCGAGCAGTTCCTGGGACGCCGAACGCGGTTCGACGACCCCCTCCGAGGCCAAGGTGATCGCCAAGCAGGAACTGCTGCGCATCGCCTCCAAGAGCGTCCTGGTGGTGGACAGCACCAAGTACGGCAAGTTCGGCACCTTCAGGGTGGCCCGCCTGGAGGAGTTCGACCTGATCATCACCGACGACCGGCTGCCGCGCTCCGCGGTGGAGGAGCTCGGTGAGCGCGACGTGCGCCTGAGGACGGTGGGGAGCGACTGACCCGGTGCGCCCGGGAGGGGCGCCGTCGGCCGGGGGTGTGACCGGTAGCCCCCGGGGAGAGCCGTCCGCAGGCGGCCTCAGTCCTCCCCGGCGTCGAGTTCGGCGGGGGCGAACAGGGCCAGCTCGGTTCCGTCGGGGTCGTGGAAGACCAGGGTGGACCCCTCCTCGCTGTGGAAGACGGGGGTGTGCTCCACCTCCAGCCGGGTGAAGCGGTCCTCCCAGGCCTCCAGGTGGCCCAGGTTGGCCACGGTCAGGGTGAGGCGGTCCAGGCCGCAGCGGCGGTGGTCGAAGCGCCCCTTGAAGTTGTCCGGGTACTGGACGAGGTCGATGAGCGCACCGCAGGGGTGGCTGAACCCGGTGCGCAGGACCCCGTCCCGGCATTCTCGTCGCTCCGCGCGGAAGCCGAGGACGGAGCGGTAGAAGTGCGCGCTCTCCTCGTGGTCGCGCACGGAGAGTGTCACACGCCCCAGACCGGTCAGCGGCGGAGCGGAAGAGGAGGGGGCGAAGCGGAGGCGGGCGCGTGGAGCCAGCGCCTTGAACATCTCAAGCACGTTTCCCGAGGCTAGACGAGCCCGGCGCTCTCCGTGCGACTCCTTAACGCGTACTTAACACCTCAGGTCACGGTGACCCCGGTGTCCTTGGTCACGGGGGCCCCGGGGCCTGAGGTCCCGCGCTCGTACCAACGGCCGCGCAGCACCAGGGTGGTCACCGCGAACGAGATCACACCGCCCGCCGTGGCCAGCGCGAACGCGCCCTGGTGCCCGTAGGAGTCGGCCAGGGCGCCCGAGACCATGGAACCCAGGGACTGCCCCAGGATCAGACTGCTCAGGATGATCGCCATCGACTGCGACAGGCGGCTGGGCGGGGCGGCCCGCTCGATCAGCCCGAACAGGCTCACCAGGTGCGGTCCGATCGCCACCCCCAGGACGAAGATGGTGACCGCGAGGGACGCCGGCCCGTGGTCCAGGTACAGCGGGAGGGTGAGCAGGGCCAGGCCGCCCGCGGCCACCCGCGTCCGGGCGGTCAGTGAGAAGCCCACCGGCAGCGAGGCCATCATCAGACCGGCGACGGCGCTGCTGGAGCCCATCACCGCGTACATCAGGCCGGACAGGTCGCCGTGCCCGGCGTTGTCCGCGAAGGCGGTCACCCCGGTGGACATTCCGCCGAAGAACAGGCCCTGGCAGAACATCGGCACGGCGAGCAGGAGCAGGGCCGGGCGGGCGATGCGGCCCGCGGCCCCGCGCACGGGGGCCGACCCGGCGGGGGCGGTGGGGTGCAGGGCGAACACGGCCCCGAACACACCGATCAGGACGGCCGCGCCGAGCACGCTCGCCGAGGGCGAGAGGGTGAGGGTGAGGAGGCCGACCAGAGCGGGGCCCAGGACGAACGAGGCCTCGTCCAGAACGCCCTCCACGGACATCGCGGCCGACACCGAGCGTTCGCGCTCCGCTCCCCGGGCGGCACCCTTGCGGATCAGTACCACCCAGCGGGTGCGTGCCATCGGCCCCACCTGGGGCATGCACAGCCCGCCGACGGCGGCGAGCGCCACCAGGGCGGGCAGGGGCGCGCTGGTCGTGACGGCGGCGACGAGGAGGGCGATCAGCGCGGCGTCGAGGACGGCGGCGGCCAGGACCGGGACGCGTTGCCCGTGCCGGTCGGCGAAGCGTGCGATGACCGGTCCGCCCACGGTCTCGCCGAGTGCGAAGGCACCCGAGACCAGCCCGGCCGCGGCGACGCTCCCGGTGGTGCTGGTGACGAGGGTGAGCAGCCCGATCAGGGTCATCGAGACGGGCAGCCGGGCCAGGAAGGTGGCGAGGAGCAGGGGCCAACCGGCGATCCGGTTCATCCGCCGCAGGGTTTCCAGAGGTGACATCCAGCCTCGTTCTGTGTCGTGTTGCCTTGCCGTCGCCCTCGGCCGCAAACCATCCCATGATAGGCGGACTGTCGCGGCAGGGGTACGGGAGTCCACTTTCGTGGGTGAGGCGGACCCCGCGCGGGCTGTGTAGGTTCCCCCCATGGACTACGCCGAACTGTCCCGGGGCGTGCGCCGGGCCCTGACTCCCGCTCCCGGTTGGCCCACCAGGGGCGCCCTCGTGCGGGACGTGCTGCTGTGGCTCGGGGTGTGCCTGCTGCTGACCGCCGAGTTCTTCGCCTTCGCGGCCGTGGGCTACGACGTCATGGCGAGGGCGTTCGTCTTCGCGGCCCTGGCGGGACTGGCCATCGTGCTCACCCGCACCTACCCCCTGCTCGCCCCCTGCCTGGCCGTGTTCGTCACCCTCTGGGGCCAGTCCTTCCTGGTCCTGCTGACCTGCGTGTCCTATCTCGCCGGTCGCCGTTCGTCCCGGGGCTGGCTCGCCGTGCTGCTGTTCGTGCTCCTGGCCCTGGTGGTCGCGGTGTACGTGCTGAGCGTGCGCGAGCAGACCCCGGGGCTGTGGGTCACCGCCGCGACTGCTCTGGTGTTCTGCACGGCCCTGCCCTGGCTGGTGGGGGTCTACCGGCGCCAGCACCTCGAACTGGGCGCCGCCGGATGGGAGCACGCCCGGCAGCTCCAGCACGAACAGCGGCTCACCGCGGAACAGGCCCGACTGCGGGAGCGCTCGCGGATCGCCCAGGACATGCACGACTCGCTCGGCCACGAACTCAGCCTGATCGCCCTGCGGGCCGGGGCCCTGGAGGTGTCCCCGGACCTGGGGGAGGGGCACCGGCGGGAGGTCGCCGACCTGCGCGTCACCGCCGTCTCGGCCACCGCGCACCTGCGCGAGATCATCGGGGTGCTGCGCGCCGACAGCGAGCCCGAACCCGCTCCCACCGCCCCCGCGGGGGAAAGCGTCGCCGCCCTGGTCGAACGCGCCCGTGACTCCGGGGTCCGGGTCACGCTCGTGAGCGAGGGGCCGGTCGGTGAACTACCGCCGATGGTGGACCGCGCCGCCTACCGGGTCGTGCAGGAGTCCCTGACCAACGCCACCAAGTACGCGCCGGGCGCTCCGGTGACCGTGTGGCTGAGCGCGGACGAGGCCCTGCTGAGGGTGCGGGTCACCAACATCGCGGCCCGGGGGCGGGGGCCGGTGCCCGCGGTCGGCGGCGGGCACGGGCTCACCGGCCTGCGCGAACGTGTCCGACTGGTGGGGGGTTCCTTCACCGTCGGCCCGCACGAGGAGGGCTGGCAGGTGTGCGCGGCCCTGCCCCTGAACGGTGGTTCGGTGACCGCGGACGGGGAGGAGGGCGGTGCCGAGGCGATCGACGAACTCCAACGGGCGGCCCGTCGCAGGGTCCGTCCGTGGACCACGGCACTGGTCGTCACACCGGTCGTCGTCGTCATGCTGGTGGTCGGGGTGGTCTACGCCCTCATCGCCCGGGTTCTGGAGGACACCACCCTGCCGCCGGAGGACTTCGCCTCGATCTCCGTCGGTGACAGCGAGGAGGCCCTCGCCCAGGTGCTGCCCCCGTATCCGTCCGGGATGAGCGATGACCAGTTGGAGGACTTCGTGTCCGCGGACCCGGACTGCGACCACTACCGCAGCAGCTCGGGAATGTTCGACGAGGGAGTGGTCTTCTACCAGCTCTGCTTCGAGGGAGGGGTGCTGACCGCCAAGAAGCGGTTGGAAAGCCGGTGAGACCGCCGCTGTGGGATGCTTCCCGGACAACCGATGCTTGAGGAGGACGCGTCCGTGATCAGGGTGCTGCTCGCAGACGACGAGGCGATGATCCGTGCGGGTGTGCGGGCGATCGTGCAGAGCGATCCGGAGATCGAGGTGGTCGCGGAGGCGGCCGACGGGCGCGAGGCGGTGGAGCTGGTGCTGTCCCACCGGCCGGACGTCGCGCTGCTGGACATCCGGATGCCCCGGATGGACGGCCTGGCGGCCACCGCGGAGATCCGCCGGGTGGCTCCGGAGACCAGGGTCGTGATCCTGACGACCTTCGGCGAGGACAGCTACATCTCCCAGGCGCTCGGCGACGGGGCCAGCGGGTTCCTGCTCAAGGCCGGTGACCCGCGCGAGCTCGTCTCCGGGGTGCACGCGGTCGCCGCGGGCGGGGCCTACCTGTCCCCGCAGGTGGCGCGTCAGGTGATCGCGCAGTTCGGCGGCGGCCGGGCAGCCAGGGAGGCGGCGGCCGCGGAGCGCCTGGCCGGGCTCACCGAACGGGAACGGGACGTGCTCGCCCTGGTCGGGGCGGGGCTGTCCAACGCCGACATCGCCGAACGGCTCTTCCTGGTCGAGGGCACCGTCAAGAGCTACGTGAGCGCCATCCTCAACCGGTTGGGCATGAAGAACCGCGTGCAGGCCGCCATCCTCGCCCACGAGGCGGGGCTGGCGGGTGAGTCCGCCACATGAAGGGCCCGGGCCGTTCCGACCTCCCGCGGGAGGAGGTGACCCTGCTCGCGGAGTCCTGGAGGCGCCTGGCGGGGACGGGCGCCGAGGCCAGGGCGGTCGGGGAGGAGTTGCTCGACCGCTGGAGCGAGGAGCACCGCCGCTACCACACGCTCAGCCACTTGTGGAGCGCTCTGCGCGCCGTCGAGGTCCTGCGGGAGGAGGCCCGCGACGTGGACGCGGTGCGTTACGCGGTCTGGTTCCACGACGCAGTCTACGAGGGGCGCCCCGGACAGGACGAGGACGAGAGCGCGGCGCTGGCCGAACGGCTGCTCTCCCTGATGGGGCAGGACCCGGAGCGGATCGCCGAGGTGGTGCGTCTGGTGGGGGTCACCAAGGACCACCGGCCCGGTCCCCGGGACGCCGACGGCGCGGTGCTCTCCGACGCCGACCTGTCCACCCTGGCCGCCGGGCCCGAGGAGTACCTCGTCTACACCGCGGCGGTCCGGGCCGAGTACCGGCACGTACCCGACGGGGCGTTCCGGGCGGGGCGGCTGGGGGTTCTGCGGTCCCTGCTGGAGGCCCCGCACATCTTCCACACCCCCTTCGGCCGGACGCACTGGGAGCCCAGGGCCAGGTCCAACATGCTCGCCGAGATCGACCGCCTCAGCCGTGGTGGTGCCGGGGGGCCGCCCCCGACCTGACCGGGGACGGCCCGGGGCGCCCCGGACGGGGCCGCCTGGCCCGGCCTTCGTGCCCCGGGGCTCAGACGGGCCGCGGGTGCTTGGGGCGGCGAAGCCCCGCCGCGCGCAGACGGGTGACGATCTCACGGCCGCTGACGTGCTCGGCGCCCAGTTCCAGCGCGCGGGCGTGCAGGTGTTCGGGGATGTCGTAGTGGTCCCGCTCGAAGGCGCGCGGGTCGACGCCGAGGTCGCGCGCGAAGGAGTGGAGTTCGGCGTAGGAGCTGTCGCTCACCAGGTGTGCGAAGCGCCGGCCGCGCGGGCCCGGCCAGACGGGGCTGTCGATCAGGATGCTCATTGTGCTCCCGGGGCGGTCACGGCGCGCCAGGGCACCGGGCTGGACAGGACCATGGTGCTGGAGGGGCGGCCGTGCTCGGCGAGCTGGTCGATGACCTCCTCGAAGTGTTCCATGGAGCGCACCGCGATCAGCAGGACGCAGCAGGCGTCCCCGGTGACGCGGTGCACCTGGAGGATCTCCGGCAGTTCCAGCGAGGACCGTTCACGCAGCAGGCAGTGCGCGCCGAAGCACT
Organism: Nocardiopsis moroccensis; assembly: GCF_055763695.1. Taxonomy (NCBI): domain Bacteria; kingdom Bacillati; phylum Actinomycetota; class Actinomycetes; order Streptosporangiales; family Nocardiopsidaceae; genus Nocardiopsis; species Nocardiopsis moroccensis. Next base: position 500,916 of record NZ_CP199747.1, read on the forward strand.
CCATCCGCACCAGCGCGGTCACCGGGAGCCCGGCCGCGGCCGGGTCCACGTGTGCGTGGTAGCCGGTGATCACCCCGCGGTCGGTCAGCCGGCGGACGCGGTCGGCCACGGCGGGCGCGGAGAGGTTCACCCTGCGGGAGAGCTCGTTGAAGGAGAGCCGTCCGTCCTGCTGGAGCTCGTTGAGGATCCGCTGGTCAACGCTGTCCAACGGGGTTGCCAGTCGTGAGGCCATATTTTGTGTTCCCAAAGCCGATGGTGGTTTCCCGTTATGAATACTAAGCCAATGCCCGACTTGCGTCGTCAGCGGCCATTCCTTCCAGCGGTAATTTGTCCGAGTATGTGAGTTCACGCTCGCGCTGCCGTGCGCGGGGCCTCCCGGTCGCGGCACGGCGCGTGTGACCACCGAAGTCGCGCAGTACACGAGGGGTAGTCCCAATGCTCTCCACCACGTCCGCCCAGCAGTGCCCGTACGCTCCGGCCGAGGACACCGACGCCGAGGCGGCCCGTGCCGACAGGGCCGAGAGCAACGGGGGAAAGCCGACCCTGGCCTTCGACCAGAACACGCCCTACGTCGACTACGTCGGGATCGACACCCTCCTCAGCCTGCAGAACCCGCGCACCAAGGAGCCCGCGGAATCCGCCTTCATCATCACCACCCAGGTGATGGAGCTGCTGTTCGCCCTCGTCCAGGAGCGCTGGGAGGCCGCCCGGGACGCGATGGAGGACGACGACGTGCCCGGCGCCGTGGCCTGGCTGCGCAGCGCCTGCAACGCCCAGGACGTGCTCAACAGCTCCTGGGCCCTGCTCGGGGACATGACCCCGACCCAGTTCAACCGGTTCCGCGACGCCTTCGGGGAGGCCTCGGGCTTCCAGTCGTACAGCTACCGCAAGCTCGAGTTCCTGCTGGGCAACAAGTCCGCCGCCATGATCCGCCCGCACAAGGCCATGAGCGGCGTCGTCACCGAACTCACCACTCTGCTGGAGCGCCCCAGCCTGTACGACGCGGCGCTGCGTCTGTTGTACCGCCGGGGCCTGCCCGTCCCGGACGGCAGCGCCGAGCGCGACTGGACCGCCGACTACGAACCCTCCGCCGAGGTCGAACAGGCCTGGATCGGGGTCTACTCCGACGACCGCCCCGGAAACGAGCTGTTCCTGCTGGCCGAGGCGCTGGTCGATGTCGCCGAGCGGGTGACACGATGGCGTCAGCTCCACCTGGTCGCGGTCAAGCGCACCATGGGGGGCAAGCCGGGCAGCGGCGGCTCCAACGGGCTCAACTGGCTGGCCCGCAACGCCGAACGGGACGTCTTCCCGGAGTTGTGGTCCCTGCGCAGCACCATCTGAGCGACCGCACGGCCCGCCCCGGCACCCCCGCCCCCCCAGTTCACAGCACCACCTTCGCAAGGAAGCAGGACCCGATGACGCCCACCACCCGTGAGGAGTGCGCCGCCCTGGACGCGGCCGACCCCCTCGCCGCCCTCCGCGAGGAGTTCGTCCTCCCCGAAGGGGTGATCTACCTGGACGGGAACTCGTTGGGCGCGCTGCCCCGCGACACCCCCGCCCGGGTCGCCGACATGATCGAGCGCGAGTGGGGCCAGGACCTCATCCGCAGTTGGAACGACGCCGGCTGGTGGGACAAACCGCGCACCCTGGGCGCCAAGGTGGCACCCCTGGTCGGGGCCGACCCCGAAGAGGTGGTCGTCGGTGACGGCACCTCCGCCAACCTGTTCAAGACCCTGGTGGCGGCGCTGCGCCTGTCCGACCGCAGGGTGGTGCTGGGCGAGGCGGGCAACTTCCCGACCGACCTGTACGTCGCCGAGGGGGCGGTCGGCCTGGCCGGCGCCGAGCAGCGCCGGATCGACCCCGACGGCCCGGAACTGGCCGAGGCCCTGGCCCGGGGCGACGTCGCCGTCCTGCTGCTCAGCCACGTGGACTACCGCAGCGGTGTCCTGCGCGACATGGCGGGCATCACCCGGCTGGCCCACGAGCACGGTGCCCTGGTGGTCTGGGACCTGTGCCACAGCGTCGGCGCGGTGCCCATCGACCTGTCCGGCAGCGGAGCGGACTTCGCGGTGGGGTGCACGTACAAGTACCTCAACGGCGGCCCCGGCGCACCCGCCTTCCTGTACGCGGCCCGCCGCCACCACGCCGCCGCTGACCAGCCGCTCAGCGGCTGGCACGGGCACGCCCGCCCCTTCGACTTCACCCCCGACTACGAACCCGCCCCGGGGGTCTCGCGCTTCCTCAGCGGTTCGCAGCCCCTGGTGGCCGACGCCGCCCTGGAGGCGGGGCTGGACGTGTGGGCCAAGGCCGACCTGGCCCAGGTCCGGGCGAAGAGCCTGGCCATGACCGACCTGTTCCTGGCCAGGGCCGCCTCGGTGGGCCTGGCGTCGATCACCCCGGCCGAGCACGACCGGCGAGGCAGCCAGGTCGCCCTGCTCCAGCCGGAGGAGGGCGCCGGGTACCCGATCGTGCAGGCGCTGATCGAGCGGGGCGTGATCGGTGACTTCCGCGCTCCGGACGTCATGCGCTTCGGATTCACCCCGCTCTACCTGCGCTACGTGGACGTCTACGACGCCGCGACCGCCCTGGTGGAGGTCGTGGCTTCGGGGGAGTGGCGCGCCGAGCGCTTCAACCGCAGGTCCCAGGTGACCTGATCCCGACTCCCCGGCAGGGCAACCTTCCGGGGAGTCCTTGGCGTTCACCTGGCATGAGGCCCCCGTACGTGACCCTGTCCATTGCCACGATGACGTGCCCTTTGCCGTGACGTTCTCCCCCCGGCTCGTACCGACCGGGGCCCGTTTCCGTGACCTACTGGCGCGTATGTGGCCTCTCAACCGGTTCTGACCCGCCCAGCGCCACTCGTCCCGGTTTATGACGAGAACCACTCGCGGGCCTGTCCGCCGTCCTCGGGCAGGCCCGCAAACCCCTGCCACCAGGGGTTTTCGTGTTTCCTGGGTTATTTGCGAGCGGCAGCAAATCGTAATTGTCCAAATACGGAATGTCATTTTACTCGGAATCCTTCGGCACTTTGCCAAAGCCTGGGTTAGTGTCCTTCGTGACCGGTTCGTTATTGACCTTCGGCGAACCGGTGCCGAGCCCTTGACCGGCCTGCGTGCCGCAAGGGAATCGAGACCCCGTTGTTTCTCTCGGGGAGCGAGCAGCGCGAATCCACGCGCAGCTGTCCGGCGGAGCCGATCCGGCCCCCCGCTCCCACCCGCCACTCGCCGCCAGCGACGCGGGACGCCCCACGGCATGACCCCGGCCCCGGAGTGCAGACCTGTGCGCCCGTGTGCCCTGACGCGTCATGCCCCGGTCTTCTCGGCCTCTGTCGTCAACCTGGCTAATACTTCATGAGCAACGAAACTCCCATTCAGCACGGCGAAGTCACCGCGACCTACTTCTGGGACGACGGTTCCGGCATCAACGGTGACACCGGAGCTCCCGCAGGCGGCGAGCCCATGCAGAAGGGCCTCTTCTCCAGCCCCAGCTGGCCCCTGGGCACCGAGGGCTACATCGTCCACGAGGGCGAGCAGTACGACTTCTTCATCGGTGACCGCGGCCCGGGCGTCCCCTCCCACGACTGCGACGTCCTCCTCGACATCGACGGCAAGACCTTCGCCGACATGATGGGTGAGAGCTTCGACGAGCAGACCCTCGTCGTCAGCGGCGGCAACGGCCACGCCGAGGTCGAGTACTACATCACCGAGTGGGGCGACGGTCACGGGACCGAGGGTGCCCCCCACCCGTTCCAGCAGCCCGGGAACAAGTGCGAGAACGCCGTCTCCCCGATCCCCGAGGAGCACCTCCCCCAGGAGGAGCCCGAGGAGGAAGAGGAGGCTGAGGAGACCGAGGAGGAGACGGCCGAGGAGGAGTCCACCGAGGACTCCGGTGACGAGAACTCCGAGGACGCCGAGGAGCAGGAGCAGCAGGACGAGGCTCCCGCCACCGACGAGCAGGAGGACTCCGACACCGGCGTCACCGCCGAGACCGCCGCCAACGACCTGTCCGGCTTCGGCCTGATGGGAGCCGAGGGCACCCCCTCCGCCGCCGGTCTGCTGACCCTGGCGATCATCCCCGCGATCCTCGTCGCCCTGTTCTTCGCCTGGACCCGTCGCCCCGCCGGCGCCCACGCCGGTGCCGACGACGACAGCGGCAAGGGCCTGATGGCCGCCGGCACCGGCCGTCACGGCATCAGCTCGCTGATCGACAGGCTGCGCCGCAGGTAACGCAGAACCACCCCCGGCCCCACTCGGGTCATCCGTGACCCCGGGAGTCCGTCGAGCCAGGTGTTCCTCCTGGCGGGGGGAACAGAAGACTCCCGAAGGTCACGGTGCCCGGGAGGAGCGGGCAGGGCCACCAGGGGCCGCGGTCACCGACCGCGGCCCCTGGTGTGTCCGGTGCGCCCGCAGGTCCGTGCCTCCGGTATCCGGAACGTTCAGAGGTCCCCGAGGAGCAGGTGGGGGCGTTCCACGCAGTCGGCGACCAGCCGCAGGAAACCGCCCGCGACGCCGCCGTCGCACACCCGGTGGTCGAAGGCCAGGGTCAGCTCCACCACCGGACGGGGGCGCACGTCGTCGCCGACCACCCACGGGCGGCGCAGAATCCGGCCCACGCCGAGGATCGCCACCTCCGGATGGTTGATGATCGCGGCTGACCCGTCCACGCCGAACACTCCGTAGTTGTTGACCGTGAACGTCCCGCCGCCCAGGTCGGCTGGGGCGAGTACGCCGCTTCGGGCGGCCTCGGCGCGCTCGCCCAACCGGGCGGAGAGCTCTCGGGTGGTCAGGGAGTGGGCCCCGTGGACCACCGGGACCACGAGACCGCGCGGGGTCTGCGCCGCGAACCCCAGGTGCACGGCCTCGTGGCGCACCAGCTCCTGGCGGGCGGTGTCGAAGTGCGCGTTCAGATCGGGGAAACGGGTCAGGCCCAGCAGCGCGAACCGCGCCACCAGGGCCAGGACGCTCACCGGCCGGTCCGGGGCGGCCCCGTTGAGCTGTTCGCGCAGCTCCAGCATCCCGGTGGCGTCGGCGTCCACCCACACGGTCGCCTCGGGGATCTCCCGTCGGGATCGGGACAGGTGCTCGGCCATGCTCCGGTGCGCGCCGCGCAGCGGGAGGCGGTGGGTGTCGGGTTCGGCAGGCGGGGGTCCGACGGCGGGCGAAGGGGCGGACGCCTCGATGCGGGCCCGCACGTCCCGGCGCAGGACCAGGCCGTTCTCCCCACTGCCGCGCAGCTCCGCCACATCGATCCCGTGTTCCCTGGCCAGCCGCCGGACCAGCGGAGACACCACCCGGGTCGGTTCCTTCCCGGTGGTCCTCCCGTCTCCGGGCAGGGCTCCGGCGGGGGTTGCGGGCGGACCGCCGGTCGCCGTTGACCGGGACGGCCCGCCCTCCCCGCGGGCACGGCGGCGTGTGGACCGCGTGCCCCGTCCCGTGCCGTAACCCACCAGGACGGCGCCCGAACCCGCGTCACTTCCGGCGGCGCCGTTGCCGCCCGCGGATCCGGGGCCCTCCCGTGTGTCCGGCACGGTGGTCCGTGTGCTCGCCGGGGCCCGGTCGCCCGGCTCGGAGGGGTCAGCGGCCGGTGCGACGGTGATGAGGGGCGCGCCGACCGCGACCACCTCGCCCACCGCGCCGTGCAGCCCGGTGACGGTGCCACCGTAGGGGGAGGGGACCTCCACCGAGGCCTTGGCGGTCTCCACCTCGGCCACGGGCTGGTCCACGGCGATCTCGTCACCGACCGCGACCAGCCAGGAGACGATCTCCGCCTCGGTCAGCCCCTCGCCCAGGTCGGGGAGGGAGAAGGTGACGGAGCCCGCCTCGCTCATCCGCGGTCCTCCGTCCACTGCGACTCCCACTGCAGGCGGTCCACCGCGGCCAGGATCCGATCGGCCCCGGGCAGGTGGTGTTCCTCCAGCTTCGGCGGCGGGTAGGGCACGTCCAGCCCGCCCACCCGCAGCACCGGGGCCTCCAGATAGTGGAAGCACTGCTCGGTGACGCGCGCGGCCACCTCGGCCCCGTAACCGCCGAAGACCGAGGCCTCGTGCACCACCACCGCGCGGCCGGTGTGCCGGACCGAGGCGGTCACCGTGGCGTCGTCGAACGGGGCCAGTTGGCGCAGGTCCACGACCTCGGCCTCACGCCCCTCCGCGGCAGCCTGCTCGGCGGCCTCCAGGGCGGTCTCCACCATGGGTCCGTAGGCGATGAGTGTGAGGTCGGTCCCCGAACGGCGCACCACGGACCGCGCCATCGGCTCGGTGCGCACCGGGAGCCTCACGGACTGCCTGGCCCGGTAGCGCCGTTTGGGTTCCAGGAAAACCACCGGGTCGTCGCAGGCGATCGCCTCGCGCAGCATGGAGTAGGCGTCGGCGGGGGTGCCGGGGGTGACCACACGCAGTCCGGGCGTGTGCGTGTAGTAGGCCTCGGAGGAGTCGCTGTGGTGCTCCACGCCGCCGATGCCGCCGCCGTAGGGAATCCTGATCACCACCGGCAGGGTGAGGGCGCCGCGGGTCCGGTTGCGCATCTTGGCCAGGTGCGAGACGACCTGCTCGAAGGCGGGGTAGGCGAAGGCGTCGAACTGCATCTCCACCACGGGCCGCATCCCGTACATGGCCATGCCGATCGCTGTGCCCACGATCCCGGACTCGGCCGGCGGCGAGTCGAAACACCGCTCCTCGCCGAAGTCCGCGGTCAGGCCGTCCGTGATCCGGAAGACCCCGCCCAACGGGCCGACGTCCTCCCCGTGGACCACCACGTCGGGGTCCTCGGCCAGGGCGTCGCGCAGGGCCTGGTTGAGCGCCGCTCCCATGGTGACCTCGGGGTCCGGCGGGCTCGGTGCGCCTGATGCGGCCGACGTGCCCGGGGCAGCCGGTGCGGTTGCGGCGTCCGATGCGCTGGGGGACGTGTGCGCCATCTCAGACCTCCCGCAGCTCCTCCGCCAGGTCCCGCCGTTGTCGTTCCAGTGAAGGGGGGACGGTGGCGTACACGTCGGTGAAGAGGGAGGCCGGGTCGAGCCGGTCCTGCCCGGCCATCCGTTCGCGGACCGTTCCGGCGACCCGTTCCGCGTCGCGCTCGTAGATCTCCAGGAGGCCGTCGTCGACGATCTGCTCGTTGCGCAGCAGGGTCTCCAGGCGGGTCAGGGGGTCGCGCTCGGACCAGTGGGCGACCTCGGCGGGATCGCGGTAGCGCTGCGGAGCGTCCGAGTTGGTGTGCGGGTCCACCCGGTAGGTGAGTGCCTCCACGATCGCGGGACCGTGCCCGGCACGTGCCTCGGCCAGGGCGTGCGCGACGACGGCGTATACAGCGGCGGCGTCGTTGCCGTCCACGTTGTAACCGCGGATGCCGTAGCCGACGGCCTTGTGCGCCAGGGTGGGGGCCACGCTCTGCCGGTGGACCGGGACGCTGATCGCCCAGTGGTTGTTCTGGATGAGGAAGACCACGGGGGTGTTCCACACGGCGGCGAAGTTGTAGGCCTCGTGTGCGTCGCCCTCGCTCGTGGCACCGTCACCCATGAGGACCAGGGCGGCCACGTCGCGGCCCTTGCGCCGGGCGGCGTAGGTCAGGCCGACCGCGTGGGAGGCGTTGGTGGCCAGCGGGGTGCACTGGGGCGCGCAGCGGTAGTGGTGCGGGTTGTAGCCCGAGTGCCAGTCGCCGCGGAAGAGGGTGAGCGTCTTCACCGGGTCGACCCCGTGGGTGACCATGGCGACGCTGTCCCGGTAGCTGGGGAAGAGCCAGTCCTGTTCGGACAGTGCCAGCACCCCGCCGACCTGGGCGGCCTCCTGACCCTTCGAGGACGGGTAGACCGCGAGGCGGCCCTGCCGGGCAAGGGTGCTGGCCTGCTGGTTGAAGCGGCGTCCGATGACCATGGCCCGGTGGAGTTCGGCGAGCACGGCGTGGTCGGGAGCGGTGAACGAGGAGTGTTCGTGACGTCGGCCGTGTCGGTCCACCAGGCGGACCGGTTCCTGGGAGGGCAGGGGAGGAACCGGACGAGATCGCTCATCGGTGTGCTTCATGTCTTGAATATGCGGCGAATCACCCCATATTGTCGATGGCTCCACGCCGATGCTGGACGAACTGCTCGGTAGGACCCCTCAAGTCACAAATCATCTAACTTGTCCATGATACGGACGGTATGAGGTAAGACACATGGCCGTGCAGCTGGACGACACCGACCGTCGGATCATCGCCCTCCTGCGCGACGACGGCCGTATGTCCATCCGCGCCGTCGCCGAACGCGCGCACATCTCCCGGGCCAACGCCTACTCCCGCCTCGAACGCCTGCGCGACGAGGGGGTGATCAGGGGCTACACCGCCGTCATCGACCCCGAGAAGTACGGCACCGCGCTCTCCGCCTACGTCTCGGTACGGATCGAACAGCACTCCTGGGAGAGGTTCCGCGGCTACCTGCGCGACATCCCCGAGGTCGACCACGCCGCCCTCGTCTCCGGCGACGTGGACCTCCTCCTGCTGGTCCGGGTGGCCGACGCCGCGGCCCTGCGCACCTTCGTCCTGGAGCGGCTCCAGCGCCTGCCCGAGGTGAAGAGCACCCAGACCATGTTCATCCTGGACGAGCCCCACCTCCAGTAGGGCCGTTTTCGGTGACCTCCCGGACAGGGGCCATTTTGCTCGGAATTGGCCCTTGGATGGTCCGGTCCATTCGACAGAATGGACCCATGCACGAGTACCGCGTCGTCGACGCCTTCACCGACCGCCCCCTCTACGGCAACCCCGCCGCCGTCCTCGTCCTGGACGAGCCCTACGCCGACTCCTGGGCCCAGGGGGTCGCCGCGGAGTTCAACCTCTCCGAGACCGCCTTCGCCCGCCGGGTGGACGGCCCCGACGCCGACTTCGAGCTGCGCTGGTTCACCCCGGCCACCGAGGTCGCCCTGTGCGGGCACGCCACCCTGGCCACCGCGCACGCCCTCACCGAACTCGGTGTCGCGGGTCCGTACCGGTTCACCACGCGCAGCGGGATCCTGACCGTCGAGCACAGGGACGGCAAGCTCTGGATGGACTTCCCCGCCCGCCCCGCCACCGAGATGAAGGTGCCGCAGGGGCTGGCGGAGGCGCTCGGCGCCGAGCCGCTGTGGGTCGGCCGCGGCGGTACCGACGACCTCCTCGTCGAACTCGCCGACGAGGCCGCGGTCCGCTCCCTCGCCCCCGACCAGACCCGGCTCTCCGGGATCCGTGCCCGCGGGGTCATCGTCACCGCACGAGGAGAGGGCGGACCCGACATCGTCTCCCGATTCTTCGCTCCCAACGTGGGCATCGCGGAGGACCCGGTGACGGGTAGCGCGCACACCGTCCTGGCCCCGTTCTGGGCCGAGCGCCTCGGCCGCACCGAGTTCCTCGCCCACCAGGCCTCCCGGCGCGGTGGTGACCTGCACCTGCGCCTGGCCGGGGACCGGGTCCTCATCGGTGGCGACGCTGTTACCGTCGCGACCGGAAACCTGAACCTGTGAGGAGGCCCCGTGGAGCAGTGGAGAACCCGGGAAGAGATCAACGCCGCGCGTGAGCGGCTGGAGGCCGGGCACGAGGGCTGGCGGCGTCCCGCGGCCTACGCGGTGGGTGTGCACCGGGACGGGGAGACCGTCTTCGGGCTGACCAACGTCGGTACGAGTCCGCTGCCCGCCGTCGTCCTGGCCGTCGAGTGCGCACACACCTCGGGTACCGCCACCTACGAGCTCACCCCCGACCGTCTCGGTGCGGCCGTCGACGCCCTGGCCCCGGCCGAGGCCTGCACCGAGCTCCAGCACCCCAACCTCGTGGAGTGGAAGAGGCTGGCCGCGGAGATCGGGGAGAGGGGCGGACAGCCGGTGGCGGTGTTCGTCGCGGACCTGGAGGACACTCCGGTTGACCAGCACGACCGGGCGTTCCGGGCGGCTATCGCCTGATTCGTTCCGTCGGAGCGGAGCCGCTTCCCGCCGGATTCCCGGTTTCACCCGTACGGTGCTCCCGGATCCGGTAAGAATAGTTCCACGACACCCCCACCCCCTCCGCGGAGGTGTCGGGGCGCGGTCTGACCGGAGGTCCCCTTACTTCCGGACGGACCACGTCCTCCCAGTCGGTCGGCGCGGTACCCCCTCCTGCCCGACTGGCGGCCTCTGGTGGTCGGGGCGGGACCCCGAACCCGCTCCGACCACAGAGGTCCGGGAGCTCGGGGTGTGGGGACCCGCTGCTTTTCAGCACGAACCATGTAGCAAGTTTGAGTCTCCTCTCGTGGAGTCCTCGTGAAGGACCTGAGCTAGGCTGGATCAAGTTGCCTTTGCGCAGTTCAGCAAGGGATGGCCCTTTGCTTCATGGGTCGTGATGGATGAGCCCTGCACGCAGCAGGGAGCCCTCGGTGTGCATACGCCGAGGGCTTTTCGTTTGATGCTGGCCGCGTTGACTAGGCTTTGTCGCCCTGGGTCGTGCCCAGGAAGGCTCGCCACTCGGTGGCGTCGAAGAAGAGTGCGCCGAGTTCGCGGTTCCTGGTGTCTCGGACCCCGGTGCGTGGCCCTTCGGAGACCCCGACGCAATTGTCGCCGCCGCTGTAGGTGGACTTACGGGAGGGCTTCTGCGTGTGTGAGACTTCGGCACAGTTGGCAGAGCCGCTTGAGTAGCTGGACTTGAACCATGCCGCGCTCTCCTCTTCTTGGTTCTGGCCGCGGCGCGTCATGCGGTCTCCTCCATGATCTTCCTGATGAGCTTCGCTGACTCTACTGGGGGCAGTGCTGCGCCTTGAATCTGATCGTATAGAGACTTGTAGAGTCCGGTATCTCTTATGCCTTCCTTGTAGAGGTTGCCGCCTCGACTCTCGATGTAGACGAGGGTGGGGTAGCTGTCTCCGATCTCCAGGAGCGAGAAGGGTCCGTCCAGGCCCGCGTGCGCTCCGAAGGAGGTCGGGATGACCTGGATGGTGACGGTCGGGCGCTCCTGCATGGAGAGCAGGTGTTGGAGCTGCCTGTGGTGTACCTCCGTGCCACCGACCGGGCGGCGGATCACGTGTTCTTCCATGATCGCCCAGAGGTGCAGGGGTTCTGGGGTCCGGTCGAGTACTTGTTGGCGGCGCAGTCGCAACTCCACCAGGCGTTCGACGTCCTGTTTAATCGCGTGGGGAGTGCACTCAGTGAGGAGTGCGTATGCGTGCTCGGCGGTCTGGAGGAGGCCGCTGATATCGACATCCTCGTCTACGCCGCCCTGTTCCTTCATGAGCAGATCTCCGACTGGCACCATCTGTTGAAGGACAGGGCTGGACGGGGAGTGCGTGTCCGTGTACTCATCGCGGACCCGAATTGTGACGCGGTCCGTGTGCGGGGAGAGGAGGAGAGTTTCGGCCACGGAATCGAATCGCGCTGTCTCCTGGCCGCCATGCACTACCGGCCGCTGCTCGGAGTCGCGGGTATCGACGTGGGTCTGCACTCCACGACGTTGTACAACTCGGTCTATCGGGCCGACGACCACATGTTCGTCAACACTCATCTGTACGGGGTCAACGCCTATGGAAACACCCTGTTTCGCTTGCGCCGCAAGGGTTCTGATGGACTCTTCGATGCCTACGCTGCCAGTGTGGACGCTGTGTGGCGGACGGCCCGGCCTCTTAAGGAGTGAAGTAGGACATGGCGCGAACCGAGTACTACGACGATCCGGAGGCCCCGGAACCGAACAGCCTCGTGGTGGCGGCCAGCGCGGCGGTTATCGACGTTGACGGCCGCATCCTGCTGCAAAGAAGGGTGGACAACGGCCTGTGGGCGATGCCAGGCGGGGCGATGGAGATGGCCGAGAGCCTGCCCGAAGCCGCGGTCCGGGAGACCCTGGAGGAGACCGGTTACGAGGTGGAGGTGATCGGGCTGGTGGGTACCTACACCGATGCCCGGCACGTCATCGCCTACAGCGACGGCGAGGTGCGCCGCCAGTTCAACATCTGTTTCAGGGCCCGTGTGGTGAGTGGGGAGCTACGGGCCAGCGGTGAGTCATACGAGGTCCGTTGGTACCGACCGGAGGAGATCGCAGGGCTTTCCATGCACCGCACCCAGCGGATGCGGGTCGAGCACGCGCTCAGGACGTATGAGCCCCACGCTGGTTGAGTTGCTCTTTTGGCCCATGGCGCCGGCCAGCGCCCAGAACCCTCATCACGTCGCTACTCACCGTCCTCGCGCGCGCAGGCCGCCGGGCACCAGGGCCATCTCCTTCCCGAGGAGCTCACGAGGCGTCTCCACCCTGCCGTACCGGCTCCACACGCGGAGGAAGGCATCCAGTTCGTCGGGGGTGAGGTCGCCGGACAGCGGCAGGAACGTGCCGTCGAGGAGGTTCAGGACCGGTTCCAGCCGGGGGGAGTTCACGAACGCTCTCCGATCAGGGTGTGGATGTGGTCGGCGGCGGCCCGGGCCCCGTCCGTCCCGGCCAGGTGCCGGCGCAGCTCGCGGGCGCGGGCGCGCAGGTTCGGGTCGTGCAGCACCGACTCGAAGGCCCTGCGCAGCGGCTCGCCCCGGGCCTGCCGGGGGGTGAGCCCCACCGCGTTGCCGAACCGCACGCACTCGTCGACGTTCCAGCGCTGTTCCATCTGCAGGCCGATCCCCACGAACGGTTTGCCCGAGGCGGCGGCGGTCTGCACGGTGCCCTCCCCGCCGTGGATGACGGAGGCGTCGATCAGGTCGCCGAGCAGGTGCGCGGGGAGCAGGTCGAACACATGCACGTGCGGCCCGAGCCCGGTGCGGTCCTCGGGCCGCAGGTAGCGGGCGACCGGTGCCAGGACGGTCACCGGGAGGCGGGACAGCTCCCGCAGGACCCCGAGCACGATTTCCCGGTCGGCGGAACTGCCCATGGCGAAGTACACCACCGGCCGCCTCTGTCTCCTGGCCCTCCCGGCCAGCTCTTCCACCTCGGCGGGCACCTCCTCGCCCAGGCGCGCGTACACGGGGCCGACCCAGTGGTAGTTCGGGGGCAACAGGTAGGGGCGCAGCCGCAGGGACGCGACGAGGTTGAGGTCCCCGTCCAGGGACTCGACGGTGCGGCGGGGCAACCGCACCCCGTTCTCCCGGGCCACCCGGGCCCACCCTCCCGGTTTGATGGTGGTGTACCGGGCCGCCTCGCGCAGCAGGTACGCGGTTGCGGCGTCGACAGTGCGGGCGAGACGGCCGCGCCCGCCGAGCACCGGCACCGCACGGGTCTGGCGCAGGTGCGGCCACGAGTACGCGAACGGCTTGACGTAGACCAGGGGGATCCCGTCGGCACGCGCCGAGACGAACTGGCTGAGCGTGCTGCCGATGACGGTCGCCGCCGGGCGCAGCAGGTGGTTGAGCTCCCGTTCGCTCGCCACCCGGGCCCGGAACACCCCGGCGGTGAACGGGTGGCCGACACCGCGCCCCCGGTCGAAGCGGATCGCCTGGTCGGCCTGTTCCTCGGTGAGCACCGGACTCAGCGGACGGTACTCGAACCCGGCCGCCTCCACCAGGTCCGCGTACCGCTCGGAGTACCCCGCGAACACGCACTCGTGCCGGTCCCGCAGGCAGCGCGCCACCTCGATCGCCCGAGTCGTCTCGGCGAGGTTGAAGGTCTCCGGGGCGAACAGGACGGTGCTCACGGCGGAACTCCTTGTCTGGGAGGACTTTTGCGCAACCTAGCCCCGGGACGGGAGAAGGGCAACGGACCTCCCCGAGTCGGCGTCCGTCCGGGCCCGGCACGGGGCGGGTTGTGCACAGGGTCGGAGCGAGAACCTCGCAGAAGTCCTAACCTGGCCGGGAAGTGACGTCTCAGCGATACGGGGGAACCGATGGCGCAACAGCGGGGGAACGGCGGCCAGGGGCGCCGGCACGGCGGCGGTGGTGGCCGTGGCGGCGGCGGTGGCCGCAAGCCCGAACCCGAACCCATCCGCGGGGTGCGCGACGAGGCCCGGCTCTCCGAGGAGCTCCTGAAGATGAACGGCGCCTCCTACGGGCGCTACAAGTCCCTCAAGGGCGACTGGGACTTCGGTGACTTCACTCTCACCGTGCAGCGGGTCCAGGCCGACCCCTTCGCTCCGCCCTCGCGGATCCGGATCCTGCGCCCCGACGCGGGCATCCCGGCCGGCGCCTACACCGACCCGGTCCGCCGCCGGGCCACCGCCGACCACCTGGGGCGGCGCGCCCGCCGACTGCTGCGGGGCTCCCTGCTCAAGATCGACACCGGCGGCCAGGAGGTCATCGCCCGGTCCTCCTGTCAGGTCACCGAGGAGGGCGCGCTGGACCTGCGGATCGGCCTGGACCTGCCCGGGCACGGGCGCCGGATCGACGGCCGCAGCGCCGAGCGTGAGCTCTGCCGCACCGTTCCGGAGCTGGTCGACGACCTCGACTGGGACGAGATCGACCAGAAGGAGGCCGAGGCCTTCGCGGACAGTGTGGCCGACACCGTCGCCCTGCGCGATTCCCTCGACAGCCGTGGTCTGGTCGCCTTCGTCGCCGACGGGGCGGTCCTGCCCCGGCGCAGCGGGGTGAGCGACGAGCCCATGGCCGGTGAGGCTGTGGTGCCCTTCTCCTCGCCCGAGAGCCTGCGTGTCAGCGTGGACCTACCGCACCGGGGAACCGTGACCGGCATGGGCGTGCCCGAGGGCATCACCCTGATCGTCGGCGGGGGGTTCCACGGCAAGTCCACCCTGCTGCACGCCCTGGAGCGCGGCGTGTACGACCACGTGCCCGGGGACGGCCGCGAGCTGGTGGTGACCCGCGCCGACGCGGTCAAGATCCGTGCCGAGGAGGGGCGCCGGGTGGAACGGGTGGACGTCAGCCCGTTCGTGCGCAACCTGCCCACCGGCGCAGACACCAGCGACTTCCGCACCGAGAACGCCTCCGGGTCCACCTCGCAGGCGGCCAACATCTGCGAGGCGGTGGAGGCCGGATCGCACACCCTGCTGGTGGACGAGGACTCCACCGCCACCAACCTGATGATCCGCGACGAGCGCATGCAGGCCCTGGTGCACGGCGACCGGGAACCCCTGGTGCCGTTCATCGACCTGGTGCGCCCCCTGCACCGCGAACACCGGGTCTCCACGGTCCTGGTCATGGGCGGCAGCGGTGACTACTTCGACGTCGCCGACCAGGTGATCATGCTGGACTCCTACCACCCGCACGACGTCACCGAGCGTGCCCGCGCGCTGGCGCACGAGCGCACCGACGCCCGGTTCGCACTGCCCCGCGCCCGCGTCCTCGACCCCGGGTCGGTGGACGACCGCACCGACCGGGGGCGCGGCAAGCTCAAGCGCCGCGACATGGACGTCCTGGTCTTCGGGGAGAGCGACGTCGACGTGCGCTCGGTGGAGCAGTTCGTCGACCCGAACCAGATCACCGGGGCGGGGCTGGCCCTGCGCGCCCTGGTCCGGGGACGGCACCTGGACGGGACACGCACCCTGGCCGAGGCGCTGGACTCCCTGGAGGAAGCCCTGGCCGAACAGGGGGTCACCCTGCTCGGGGACGACTTCGGCGGCGACTACGTCCTGCCGCGCCGCCACGAGATCGCCGCGGTCCTCAACCGCCTCAGAACCCTGCGGGTAGCCGGCCAGCGGTGAACCTCCGCCGGTGATTCACCGCCGGGCCGCGCAACGCCGCGCGGTCCGGCTCCCCGGTGGGCACGGGCCGGGAGCGGCACGGGCCAGGGTGTGGCCGTGCTCACCTCCGGGGGGTCGGGGTCCGGCCCCACCCGTTCCGGGTCGGTATTGTGGAAAAGCAGGGCACAGCGACCCCGTCGAGTGTCATGAGGCGTCCTCCCGGCGACCCGGAACGGATGCGTCGCACCCCCTGCGGCCCCGACCAGTTTTGGAGACGAGAACCCGGTGCGTGACCCCGCAGACCTGTACGAACTCCATCCCGGCTTCGACGACGTCACCGGTCTGGCGATGCTCGTCTGTCTGGACGGTTTCGTCGACGCCGGAAACGCCGGCCAACAGATGGCCGAGGCGCTGTTCGAACGTTTCACCGCCGAGGAGGTCGCGGTCTTCGACACCGACCTCCTGGTGGACTACCGCTCCCGCCGGCCGCCGATGACCTTTGTCGAGAACGCCTGGACCGAGTACAGCCCGCCCAAACTGGCCCTGTACCGGATGCACGACGAGGAGGCGAACCCCTTCCTGGTCCTGCACGGCCCGGAGCCCGACCGTGAGTGGGAGGCCTTCGTCGCGGCCGTCCAGGAACTGGTCGAGCGGTTCGCCGTCTCGCTGTCCATCAGTACCCACGGCATCCCCATGGCGGTTCCGCACACCCGGCCGGTCACGGTCACCCCGCACTCCACCCGGCCCGAACTGGTGGCGGGGCACACCCCGTGGATCGGTCGGGTCGAGGTGCCCGGGAGCGCGGTCTCCCTGCTGGAATACCGCCTGGGGGAGAAGGGCCACGACTTCGTGGGCTACGCCATCCACGTGCCCAGCTACCTCGCCCAGTCCACGTACCCGCGGGCGGCCATCGCCGCCACCGAGTACGTGGCCGGGGCCACCGGTCTGGCCGTGTCCACCGAGGACCTGGAGGAGGTGGCCGGAGCCACGGACGTGGAGATCGCCGAGCAGGTCGCGGCCTCCGAGGAGATCCAACGCGTGGTCGCCAACCTGGAACGCCAGTACGACGACATCATGTCCTCGCGCTCGGACGAGGACGGCGGGACCGTTCCGCTGTCCGACGACGGGTCGGGGCTGCCCACCGCCGAGGAGCTCGGCGCGGAACTCGAACGCTTCCTCGCGGAACGCGAGGGAGACGGAAACGGATGACCGTGTTCTACCAGATCCTCTTCAGCTCGGTCCTGCGCCACATGGACGCGGAGAAGGTCCACAAGCTGAGCTTCGCCGCGCTGCGCGGTGTGACCGCAGTTCCCGGCGTGGCGGAGGCCATGGGCAGGGTTCTGGGGCCGCGTGAACCCGAGCTGACCGTCCACGCCCTGGGCCGGGAGTTCCCCGGGCCGCTGGGTATGGCCGCCGGTTTCGACAAGAACGCCGAGAGTCCGGGCGGCCTGGCCGCCCTGGGCTTCGGCTATGTCGAGGTGGGCACCGTCACCGCCCACCCGCAGCCGGGCAACCCCAAGCCGCGTCTGTTCCGGCTCGTGGCCGACCGCGCCATCGTCAACCGGATGGGTTTCAACAACGAGGGGTCGGCACTGGTCGCCGAACGCCTGCACCACCAGCGACGGGGGCCGGTGGTCGGTGTCAACATCGGCAAGACCAAGGTGACACCCGAGGCCGAGGCTCCCGCCGACTACGCGCTGAGCGCGCTGCGGCTGGCGCCCTACGCCGACTACATGGTCATCAACGTCAGCTCGCCCAACACCCCCGGACTGCGCAACCTTCAGGGCGTGGAACAGTTGCGTCCCCTGGTCGCCGCGGTCCGGGAGGCCCTCGCCGAGGCGGGCCGCCCCGAACTGCCGCTGCTGGTCAAGATCGCCCCGGACCTGGCGGACGAGGACATCGACGCCGTGGCCGACCTGGCCCTGGCCGAGGGGCTGGACGGCGTCATCGCCACCAACACCACGATCTCCCGTGCCGGGTTGGACACCCCCGACACCGAGGTCGAGGCGGCCGGTGCCGGGGGACTGTCGGGTGCCCCGCTCAAGGAGCGCTCGCTCCAGGTCCTGCGCCGTCTGCGCTCCCGGGTGGGCGACCGGGTGACCCTGGTCGCGGTCGGCGGTATCGAGACCCCCGAGGACGCCTGGGCCCGCATCCGTGCCGGTGCGACCCTGGTCCAGGGCTACACCGGGCTGATCTACGGCGGTCCGTTCTGGCCCCGGCGCATCCACCGCGGCCTGGTCAGGCTGGTCCGCGCCGCCGGGTACCGGTCCATCCAGGAGGCCGTCGGCTCCGACGCCCCGGCCCCGGCGCTGAAGGTGGTCCCGGAAGCCCCCGGGGCCGACTGACGCACGAAACCGGATCGACGGTTCAGCCGCCGCCCCGGATCCGATGTCCTGCGACGGCACGGGGGCGACGACGGGGACTCCCGCCTTCGCCCCCGTGCCGCTTTCCGGCCGCCGACCGGATCTTCTGCCGTGGCCCTTCCGACACCCCGGCCCTACCAGTCGCCGTCCCAGTCGGGCGGGTAGACGTTTCCGGGTTCGGGGCCCCCGATCGCCTGGCTGCTCGTCACGAACACGTAGTCCTGTTCGCGCAGCCGCTCGACGATCTCCGGAACGGCCGCCAGGGTGGGGGCCAGGGGGTCGTGCATCAGCACCACGGCCCCCGGCTCGACCCGGGAGAGGACGTTCGCCACGATCTGGTCGCGGTCCAGCCCCTCCCAGTCCTGGCTGTCGACCGTCCACGCCACCTCGGCCATGCCCTGGCCCGCGATCTCCGCGTGCACCCCCTCGCCGGTGGCGCCGAAGGGCGGCCGGAACAGTTCCACCGTGTGCCCGGTCTGCCTGCGGACCATCGCGCTCACCGCGGCCGTCTGACCGGGCAGGGCCTCGGGGGCCATCCTGTTCATGTGCTCGTGCCGGTCCCCGTGGCTGGCGATCTCGTGCCCCTCGGAGTAGGCCCGGCGCAGCACGCCCGGACGGGTCAGGACCGGGTCGCCGTTCAGGTAGAACGAGGCCGGCACCTCTTTCTCGGCGAGGGTGTCCAGCAGGTGCGCCGTGGCCTCGACCGGGCCGTCGTCGAAGGTCAGGGCCACGCACTTGGTCTCCCCGTCGTAGCAGTCCACGTCGGGGTCGCCCGCGGTGAAGGTCCCGGGCGGAGCGGCGCCGGAGCCCGGCCCGACGCCCTCCGCCTCGGGCAGGGCCAGGTCGGCTCCGTCCACGAGGGCGGCCTTCCGGGCCCGCTCTCCCAGCTCCGAGAGCAGCGGCGCGGTCTCCTCGTGGTCGACCACCACGGTCTTGCGTCCGGGGGCGCTGTCCGGCACGTGCCCCTCGACGGCCGGTGACAGGTGCCCGTCGTCGAACTCCACCACCAGGTCTCCGGTGCCGTTGAAGCCGATCGAGTCATAGGTCCGCAGCACCGGATGCAGGCCGTCGGTGTCCACGTCCCCGTCGTCGGCCAGGTCCTCGCGCGCGATCGCGTTGAGCTCGGCCAACTCCTCCTGCCCGGCCAGCAGTTCGGTGGAGTAGGCCGTGCCCCCCGTGCGGGCGTCGTACCAGTACGTCGCGTAGCCCTCGCGCAGGCCGTGCATGTCCTCCTCGGTGCGGACCAGCCGTACCCCGAGGACGCCCTCACCCGCGGCCACCAGTTCCCAGCCGATGTCCAGGCTCACCGGGTCGCGGGTGCCCCCGCGAAAGTCCTGGACCTCCTCGTCCACACGTGCCGCCAGGCTCTCGGTGAACGCCTCGGCGTCCTCGAACTCCGGGTGGGCGACACTGACCCGGACCCCCTCCGGCTGGTGCGGGTGTTCCGTGAAGTCCCCGGCGTCGCCGCGCCACTCTCCGACACCCTCGCGGGGCCCGTCCGCCAGCACGGCGAGCCGATCGGGGTCCTCCCCGTCCGCGACCCGGCTCCCGCAGGCGGCCAGTGCGAGGGCCAGCACGACCAGCAGGGCACCGGACCGGAGCGGGCGGGTCCCCGGGCGCGCTCGGGGGACGGTTCGGTCCGGTTGGACTCTCCTCGACGACAAAACCCGACTCCCTCGTCCGGAGGTGCTCGCACGGCTGCTGGGAGCAACATAAGGGAGAGCGGACCCTGCCCCGGGGCGGTGTCCACATGTGGACACCGCCCCGGGTCGGAAGTGTTCCCTCAGGTCACTTCCTCTCGCCCGCTTCCTCCTCCTCGGTGTTCTCCGCCCCGTCCTCCTCCGTGGGAGGTTCGGGTACGCCGTCGACGTAGACCTCGCCGGGCTCGGTCGTGCCCAGCAGCTGCGACACCGTGACCATGGTGTAACCGCGTTCGTCCAGTTCTCGGATGATGTCGACCGAGGCGTCGATGGTGGTGTCGTGGATGTCGTGCATCAGGATGATGGCGCCCTCGGACGCACCGTTCACGGCGCGCTTGCGGACCACGTGCGCCTTGCGGTCCTTCCAGTCGTTGGTGTCCACGCTCCACAGGATCTGTGCCAGCCCCAGTTCCGCGGTGAGCTCGGCGACCCCGTCGTCCGTGGCCCCGTAGGGCGGCCGCATCAGGTCCATCGTGTAACCGGTCTCCCGGTACACCAGGGCCTGGGTCGTGTCCAGGTCCGCGCGGGCCGAACCGGTTCCGAGCGTCGTCAGGTCCGGGTGGCTCAGCGTGTGGTTGGCCAGCTCGTGGCCCTCCGCGTAGGTGCGCCGCACGATCCACGGGTTCTCCATGACCGGGTGCCCGGTGACGAAGAAGGTGGCCCGGGCGTCGTGCTCGGCCAGGGCGTCCAGCAGTTCGGGGGTCCGTCCGCCGGGGCCGTCGTCGTAGGTCAGCGCCACGCACCTGGTGTCGGGGTCGGCACAGTCGACGGAGTCCTCGCGCGGGGGCAGTACGCCGGGCGCTGCTGCCTCGGAACCGTCCTTGTCCGCCTCGGGGGCCTCGGCCACCGAGAACTCGCGTACGCCCGTGGTCGCGGCCTCGCGCACGCGCAGCCCGAGGTCGGAGAGCAGGTCCTGGGCCTCGTCCCGGTCGATCACGGCGTGGACACGGCCCTCGGAGGCGGGGGCGACCTGTCCGGAGTCGAACTCCACCACCAGGTCTCCGTCGGGGTTGAACCCCACGGAGTCGTACAGGGAGCTGATCGGGTGCAGGGCGGCGGGTGCGGCGGCGGTGTCCGACACGGCCTCGCGCACCCGGTCGTTGAGTTCGGCCAGCTCCTGCTGTCCGGCGAGCAGACGGCTGGAGCCGTGGACCGCGCCCTTGCCGGTCTCGTACCAGTAGGTGCTGTGGCCCTCGCGGGTCTCCTCGGAGTCGGTTTCGGTGGTGGTCATCCGGACCCCCACGATCCCGCCTTCCGCCGCGGTCAGCCCCCACTCGCCGACGAACGAGCGCGCACCGGGGTTCGCGGCCTCGAAGGCGTGCGCCTGGGCGGTCAGGGTGCGGTCCAGGAAGTCCGCCAGGGGTTCGGCGTTGGGGATCGCCGGGTAGCTGACTGCGACCTCGCTCCCGCCCTCGTAGGCGATCTCGGTCTCGGTGAGTCCGGGGAGCGCGGCGGGGTCCACGACGGTCAGTTCGTCGGGTTCGCCGGTGGCGGGGAGGCGCACGTCCTCCTCGGGCTGCCCGGCCGTCCTCTGGGTCTCGGCGGTGTCCTCGATCAGGCCCGGGGGCCTGGCCGCCGACAACACCAGTCCCAGTAGGACGACCATCGCGAACGCGACCGTGAGTAGGGGCCGGTCGGGGGACATGGTCGGACGGTCTTGCTGCTTCACCTGGGGTTCTCCACGTTCATCGTCAGACGAACGTTCGCGGGGGAGGCGGGGGCGCGCTCTCCCACGTAACGCTGATGTCGGTTGTGATGCCGAGCACACGGCGGGGGTTCGTCTCGTGCGGGCGAGGGCCGCGCCGGGGTCAGGGGCGGAGGGGCGCTCCTATACTTGCAGGAGTGGAAGGTACACGCTCCATCCTTTCCACCTCGGAGGCCCTCCGGGGCGGGTGGTGCGTGTCGAAAGAGGGAACCCGGTGCGACTCCGGGACTGCCCCGCAGCGGTGAGTGGGAACGACCGTCGCCATAAGCACTGGTGAACCGACCGGAAAGGTCGGGAACTGGGAAGCGGCGACTGCTAGGAGAACCGGCCCTCACGCCGGAAGCGCCCACGAGTCCGAAGACCTGCCTCCGCCCGGCGGCGCACCCGTGCCGCCGGTGGTCCCGTGCCCCGAGGGAGGGCCGAGGGCGGAGACGGCCGTGCGCTGAGAAAGCGTTCTCCGGCATGTCCGCGTCCTCGCTCGCCTCGCGGCCGGTACCCGGCTTTCGACGAGGGAGAGAAGCTTCATGACCACGACCCCGGGGGCTCCCAGGACCACCGTGCGTTCCACGGTGCACGGCTACCCGCGCATCGGCCCCGACCGTGAGCTCAAGCGCGCCAGTGAGTCCTATTGGAAGGGCGACACCACCGCCCGGGAATTCGACGCCGTCGCCTCCGAACTCCGCAGGGGCGTCTACGCCCAACTGCGGGAGGCGGGCGTGGACGACCTCCCGTCCAACACGTTCTCCCCCTACGACCACGTGCTGGACACGGCGGTCCTGTTCGACCTGGTCCCCTCCCGCTTCCCCTCCCCGGCCCAGGCCGGGGACCGGGACGAGCAGTTGCGCCGCTACTTCGCGCTCGCCCGCGGCGAGCAGGGCGCACCGCCCCTGGAGATGACCAAGTGGTTCGACACCAACTACCACTACCTGGTTCCGGAGCTGTCCCCGAGCACCCGGCCGCGCCTGGTCGGTGACAAACCCGTCGCGGAGTTCCGCGAGGCCTCCGAGGCCGGTTTCCGGACCCGCCCCGTGCTGCTCGGCCCGCTCACCTTCCTCCTGCTGGCCAAGGCCGCCGACGACGCTCCCGAGGGCTGGGAACCGATCGAGCTGCTCGACCAGCTCCTGGACGCCTATGCCAAGCTTCTGGGCGACCTCGAGGAGGCGGGCGCCACCGAGGTCCAGCTCGACGAGCCGATCCTGGCCACCGACGAGGGCCGCGCCGCCGTCGGCCACCTGGAACGCGTCTACCAGCGGTTGGGGTCTCTCACCGAGCGCCCCGCGCTCCTGGTCTCCACCTACTTCGGCTCCATCGGCGCCGCCGCCCTGCGTGTGCTCAAGAACTCCCCGGTGGAGGCGGTCGGCCTCGACCTGGTCACCGACCCGGAGGGCGTCGAGGACCTGGCCGCGGTCTCCGGCCTGGGTGCCACCCGGCTGGTCGCGGGCGTCGTGGACGGCCGCAACGTCTGGCGCACGGACCTGCCCGCCGCCGTGGCCGAACTCGGTACCCTGCTCGCCCTCACCGACGAGCTCACCGTGAGTACCTCCTGCTCGCTGCTCCATGTCCCCATCGACCTGGACGCCGAGACCGCCCTCGCTCCCGAGTTGCGCGGTGCGCTGGCCTTCGCCAGGCAGAAGGCCGAGGAGGTGGCCCTGCTCGGCCGCGTCCTGTCCGAGGGTGCGGACACCGGTTTCGACGCGGTCGGGACCCGGCCCCCGTCCTTCACCGACGCCCGGGTGCGCGCCCGCCTGGACGCTCTGGGCCCGGATGCCTACGAGCGTCCCGAGGAGCGGGGCGCCCCCACCGACACCGCGCTCACCACGACCACCATCGGTTCCTTCCCGCAGACCCCCGAGCTGCGCCGCGCGCGTGCCGCGCACCGTCGGGGCGAGCTGCCCACCGAGGAGTACAAGCGGATCCTCCGCGCGGAGATCGACCGCGTCATCGCGCTTCAGGAGGAGATCGGCCTGGACGTCCTCGTCCACGGCGAGCCCGAGCGCAACGACATGGTCCAGTACTTCGCGGAGCAGTTGGAGGGCTACGCCGCCACCCGGAACGGGTGGGTGCAGTCCTACGGTTCGCGCTGCGTACGTCCCCCGATCCTGTTCGGTGACGTCTCGCGCCCCGAGCCGATGACGGTCGAGTGGATCACCTACGCCCAGTCGCGCACCGACAAGCCGGTCAAGGGCATGCTGACGGGACCGGTCACCATGCTCGCCTGGTCGTTCGTCCGGACCGACCAGCCGCTGGGCGAGACCGCCCTCCAGGTCGGCCTGGCCCTGCGCGACGAGGTCGCTGATCTGGAGAGGGCGGGCATCCGCCACATCCAGGTGGACGAGGCGGCCCTGCGGGAACTGCTGCCGCTTCGGGAGGAACGGCGGCAGGAGTACCTGGACTGGGCGGTGCGTTCGTTCCGCCTGGCCACCTCCGGGGTCGCACCGACCACGACCGTCCACACCCACATGTGCTACTCGGAGTTCAACCAGATCGTCGGCGGCATCGAGGCGCTGGACGCCGACGTCACCAGCGTCGAGGCGGCCCGTTCGCGGATGGAACTCGTGGCGGCCCTGGGCCGGCGCGGCTACCGGCGGGGGATCGGCCCGGGCGTGTACGACATCCACTCGCCGCGGGTGCCCTCGGTGGAGGAGATCGAGGCCTCGCTGCGGCTGGCGGTGCGGCACGTGGAGGCCGGGAACCTGTGGGTCAACCCGGACTGCGGTCTGAAGACCCGCGGTTACGCCGAGGCCGAGCAGGCCCTGCGCAACATGGTGGAGGCGGCCCGCCGGGTCCGCGCCGAGATCGGCGCCCGGACGCCGACCGGGGGCTGACCCGTGGCCCCCGGCGGGGGCTGACGGGGGAGGAACGGCGGAAGGGGGGCCGCGACAGCCGCGGCCCCCCTTCGGTGTCCCGACCGGAGTCCGGCCCGGACCCGGGTCAGGTGCCGACCAGGTTCATCGCCTCGGTGGCGGCGTTGACCATGATGCCCTCGATGTCGTCCGGAAGGGTGAGGTCCTCCGTGTCACCGTTGAAGTCGTCGAGGTAGTAGTTGACCTCGACGACGAGGTTGTCCGCACGGACCAGGAGCGTGGCCTCGGGGACCAGGTTGCCCAGCATCTCGTACTTGGTCACGACGAGGTGGGCCTCGTCGCCCAGGCCGTCGACGGCCTTGTTCTCCTCGATGTCGTCCGCCGAGTAGCGGTCGCTGTAGCCCTCGCCGGTGATGTTGTCGATCGTCTCCTGGAAGTCCTGGGCGGCGGCCTCGTTGGAGTCGCTGGCGCTGTAGGGCAGGCTGTAGCCGATCTCCAGGTACCCGTAGGCGTCGTCGGGGTTGCCCTCGGGCACCTCGGCGGTCTCGGAGCAGCTGGAGGTGTTGTCGGAGACGTACTTGCTGCCGCTGTCGCGGAGCAGGAAGTCGGACTGGACCTGCTCGCTGAAGGAGTCGCAGGGTTCGGCGGGCAGCGCGTAGGGCGGCTCACCGCTGGGGCCCTCGTTGGTCGCGGGCTCCTCGGCGGGCTCCTCTTCCGCGGGCTCCTCCTCGGCGGGTTCCTCCTGCGTGGTCTCCCCGGATCCGGTCGCGATCTCCTCGCCGCGGTTGCCGTTGGTGACCAGCATGGCGACCACGGCGATCACCAGGACGACGATGACCACACCGCCGCCGATGACCACCCACAGGCCTGCCTTGCTGCCACCGCCCTGGGGTGGCGGGGCGGGGGGATAGCCGCCGGGTCCGCCGGGGCCCATGGGCCCTCCGGGGCCAGGGGGGCCACCGGGTCCGACGGGGGCGCCGTAGGGCGGCTGGCCGCCCGCGTACATGCCCTGGTCCTGCCCGGGCGCGCCCGGGTACGGGGCCTGGCCGTAGCCGGGCTGACCGCCGGTGCCGGGGTCGCCGTAGGGGCCTCCGTGCGGCTGACCGTAGGGCGGCTGGCCGCCGGTGCCGTCCCCGCCACCGTAAGGGTTCTGCGGTGGCTGGTTGTAAGGTCCGTTTTCGCTCATGGCTCCCTCGCCCGGTGATGTGGTGACCGTGTTGTCTTAGGCGCGCGTTCACGCCTTTGGGTTCTCACGAGTTCCCGTGGTGGCCACCGGCGGATCGCCGGGTGGGTGACAGCACGGGGAACCGTGGGGGAGGTGGCCCCGCTCCGGGCGCCGGTTCCGCGGGCGAGAGCGGGCGGCGTGGGCGGGAGTTCCCCGTGTCGTGAGGGTGTCCCCGGTTCGAACGGGGCGCCGACCTCCGCGGTGGAGCCGGCGGGTCGGTTCCCCGCAGGCCAGGGGTCGGGACGTGTTGCATCCTAACCGCGACTGGCGTCCGGAGGGCAGGGCGGACCAGGGGTAACGGGGGGAATCGTCACCGTTTCGTGCTTCTCGCGAAAGAGGTCGCCTTGGGAGTGATTCAATCGTGATGTCGACCCGTGGACAGGTGCCCGTGGGGGAGGTAATGCACACCCCTCCGCGCCGGGGTTTCCCGTCTCGAAACGTGGACACGGCGCTCCGGATGTGACATGACCGACTCCGACGGGCGTTCGCCGGTCGCCGCCGGGGAGGATCCGTGACCGGATGTGGCCACGGGCGCACCGCCGCCGCGGCGGCACCGATCAGAACATCGAGATGTGCACGTGGTCGAAGTGGTTCTCGGTGATGCTGCCCCGGTCTGCCATCGGGCGCCAGTCGGTGTCGCCGCGGCGCACGTCCCAGATCTGCTGCCGGTAGATGACGTACATGATTCCGAGGTCGTCGGCGTTGTCCCGGGCCCACTCGGAGATCGCCCAGCCGCGGTCGACCTGCTCCTGGGAGGGCATACTGCCGTTCGCGTCCACCATGAAGTCGCAGGCCCGGCCCTTGGGGTGCTCGCCGACCACCCAGCCGCCCACGGCCCGGTAACAGCCGTAGCCGCCCACGTCCTCTCCTGGCCCGAACTCCTGAACCACCAGGTCGCGCATCTGCTCCGTGCGCGGGGTGAGGTTGTTGTGCGGCTGCATGGGCTGTTCCGGGTGGTCGGCGATGAGGCGGCGCACGTCCATCCGGCGGTCCTCCAGCTCGTCCAGGTCCTCCTGGGCCTCCGCCAGCCGCTCCTCCGCGTTCTCCTGGGCGACCTCGTCGCGTGAGTGCGCCTGGTCGAGCTGGTCGATCTTCTCCTGGTTGGTACTGGAGAGGTAGTCGATGATGATGGCGCGGTCGATGACCTCGTCGGGCTCGGCCTCCACGAACAGGGACATCGAGGGGGCGATTCCGCTGCTGGTGTAGGTGGCCACGGCCAGGGACCTCACCTGGTCCTGGGCCTCCTGCACGTCCTCACTGGTGGCCTCGGCGCGTTCCTGGGCCCGCTCGGCCTCCTCCAGGACCGCCTCCATGTCGCGCAGTTCGCCGTTGTACTCCTCGGTCAGGCTCTCGGCGCGGGACTGGAGTTCGCTCATGCTCTCCGGCTCCCGGGGTACGAACCCGGGGGCGGCCGAGACGGGCAGGGGGAACGCGGCCGTCGCGGTGAACAGGGAGAGGGCGACCACGGCCACCCGGTTGCGGCCCGGGCGCCAGAGGGTGCGGAGGGAGGGGAGGGCGTCCGTGCAGTCCACGAGAGCTTCCCGCCAGGTGCGGGTCGCGGGATCGGGCGCCCAGAAGTCGGCGTAGTCGTCCACTCGGCTCAGGTCATCGGACTGCACGGTGTGGTCGCTCCTCGGGCCCGCGTGCGTCCCCTGCGGGCACGGGGCGCTGCGGTCGCTTCTACTCGTCTTTCCCGGTGCGGGGCCGGCGGCCGTCGGACTACCAGGGGCCCTCGATACTCACTGGCGCGCTACCGCGGGGAGAGTCACGGGACGGTAATGAGTGTAGGCACTCGTGTGGGTGTTCGGGAGGGTTGGGGTGATCCCTCGCTACCCTAAACCTCTCAATGTGGCATAAATAACCATATTCAGGTCAAGTGTTTTGCTGAACGGAGCCATTCGTCCGTGGTTGAGTTGGTCCCGTGAAGGCTCCTGAGCACGGCGAAGCGACCCCCGCCGACCCGGCGGACACCACCCGGCGGTGCGTTCCGCTGCCCGGCGGTCGCTGTCGCACGCGCTAGCCACCTCTGATCCGGAGCCGCGTCCGGCGTACCGGGCCGGAGCCGCTCCCGGGGCCGCCCTCCGCGAAGCCCGTCCGGCCGCCGGTCCCACCGGCGCGTCGCCGCCGCCCGCCCGCTGAGTGCTTCGTACGCTCGGGTGTGGCGTCAAACCCACGCTGGACCGTGAGCCCCTCCGCCTGCGAGTGCGGCTTCCGGGACACCACCGCCAGACGTCGATGGGAAAACCGTGATTGACGCAGTGGGTCTGTACAAGACCTACAGGTTGAAGAAACGCCAGGTGCACGCCCTGAACGGGGTGGACCTGCATGTCGAGTCCGGTGAGATCTTCGGGGTCGTGGGACAGAGCGGTGCGGGAAAGAGCACCCTTCTGCGCTCGGTGAACCTTCTGGAGCGCCCGGACGGCGGCACCGTGCACGTCGACGGGGAGGAGCTCACCTCCCTGCGCGGGGCCCGCCTGCGTGCGGCGCGGAGGCGGATCGGCATGGTGCACCAGCACTTCGCCCTGCTCTCCTCGCGCACGGTCGCGGGCAACGTCGGTTTCCCCCTGGAGGTCTCCGGGGTCTCCCGCGCCAAGCGGGCCGCACGGGTGGGCGAGCTCCTCGACCTGGTGGGCCTCGCCGACAAGGCGCGTGCCTACCCCGCCCAGCTCTCCGGAGGTCAGAAGCAGCGCGTCGGCATCGCCCGGGCCCTGGCCTCCGACCCCAAGGTGCTACTCAGCGACGAGGCGACCTCGGCCCTGGACCCCGCCACCACCGAGTCGATTCTCGCGCTCCTGCGCCGCCTGCGCGACGAACTGGGTCTGACGATCCTGCTGATCACCCACGAGATGGACGTGATCAAGCGGATCTGCGACTCCGCGGCGATCATGGAGGACGGCGAGTTCCGCGAGTCCGGCCGTGTGCTGGACCTCATCGGGACGCCCGGATCACTGCTGGCGCGCTCGCTCTTCCCGCTGCCGGACAACGGCGGGCCCGAAACGGTGGTCATCACCTATCCGCGCTCCTTCGACGAGCCCTTCATGTCCGAACTCACCCGCCGCTTCGACGTGGACGTGAACATCCTCGGCGGCGGTGTGGAGCAGGTCGCGGGCCAGTCCGTGGGCCGTCTCAGCGTCGACATGCGCGGCGACCGCCGCCGTGAGGCGCTCACCTACCTGTCCGAGCACGGCCTGCTGGTCGAGGAGGCCGGAAAGTGAACACCAACCCCGCCGACGTCCTCGTCCTCGCCCAGGGCGGTGGAGCCCTCACCGCCCTCACCGACTTCCTCGCGGCCTGGCCCGACATGTGGCCCAGCCTGTGGCTCGGTACCCAGGACACCATCTACATGGTGCTGTGGGCGACCGTCTTCAGCGTCCTCTTCGGCCTGCCCCTGGGCGTGCTGCTGGTCGCCACCGACAAGGGGGGCCTCATCCCGGCCCCGGCCGTGCGCGCCGTGCTCGGCGCGGTCGTCAACATCGGCCGATCCCTGCCCTTCATCGTCCTGATGGTGGCGGTACTGTCGCTGACCCGTTTCCTGGTGGGCACCACGCTGGGCCCCACGGCCGCGATCGTGCCGCTGAGCATCGGGGCCATCCCGTTCTTCGCGCGCCTGGTGGAGACCTCCCTGCGCGAGGTCGACCGCGGGGTGGTCGAGGCCGCGCACGCCATGGGAACCCGCAAGCTCACGATCGTGGGCAAGGTGATGCTTCCCGAGGCCATGCCCGGTCTGATCGCCGGTCTGGTGATGACCGTGGTCACCCTCATCTCGTACTCCGCGATGGCCGGTGCCATCGGCGGCGGCGGTCTGGGCGACCTCGCCATCCGCGAGGGTTACCAGCGCTTCAACGACCATTACCTGTGGGCCACCGTGATCCTGCTGATCGTCATCGTGCAGGTCGCGCAGAGCGTGGGCGACCTGCTGGTGCGCAGGCTGTCCAGGAGCTGAGGCCCGCCCCGCCCCCGACCCCCCGCACCCCCCCACGGAGTTGTCCGGATCGAATGGCAAGGAGACAGCGATGACAGGGAGTGCGAACGTACTGCGGGGGGTCGCGGCGGCCGGTGCCGCGGCGGTGCTGCTCGCGGGTTGCGGTAGCCCCAGCGAGCGGGCCTCCGAGAACGGCGGAGGCGACGACGGCCTGGTGACGTTGCGGGTCGGCGCCACCCCGCTGCCGCACGCGGAGATTCTGGAGTTCGTCAACGACGAGCTGGCGGCCGAGGCAGGTCTGGCCGTCGAGGTGGTCGAGTACACCGACTACAACCAGCCGAACGCGGCGCTGGCCGAGGGCGAGCTGGACGCCAACTACTACCAGACGGTCCCGTTCCTGGAGGAGTACCTCGAGGGCAACCCGGGGGCCGACCTGTCCTACGTGGCGGACGTGCACCTGGAGGCGTTCGGCCTGTACTCCGAGGGCGTGCAGGACCTGGAGGGCCTGCCCGAGGGCGCGGACATCGCGGTGCCCAACGACTCCTCGAACATGGACCGGGCCCTGCGGCTCCTGGAGGCGCAGGACGTGATCACCCTGGCGGAGGGCACCGAGGGACAGGCCGCCGTGGCCGACATCGAGGACAACCCGCTCGGCGTCACGGTCACCCCGGTGGAGGCGGCCCAGCTACCGCGCTCCCTTCAGGACGTGGACGCGGCGGTGGTGAACGGCAACTACGCGCTGGAGGCCGACCTTCCCGAGACGGCGAACGCGCTGGCGTGGGAGGAGACCGAGGACAACCCGTACGCCAACGGCCTTGTGGTGCGCTCGGAGGACGTGGAGTCCGAGGACCTTGTGCGGCTCAACGACCTGCTGCACAGCCCCGAGGTGACCGACTTCATGGAGGAGCGCTGGCAGGGCATCGTGATCCCGGTCGGTGAGGTGCAGGAGTAGTTTCGCCGCCGCGCACGGTCCCGGGGCGCCCCGGGACCGTGCGCGCAGAGGGCACCCTCGGTAACGGTTGGGTTTCGGGCGGGCTTCGATCCGTTGACTTGGCGGTGGGGGTCTGATTCGGTACTGGGAGCGCTCCCAAAGCGATATCCGCTCGTCATGGAAGGTGCGTACCGAAGCAGTGAGCAACCCCAACGATTTCCCCGAGGGCTTCCTCTGGGGGGCGGCAACCGCCTCCTTCCAGATCGAGGGCGCCACCACCGCCGACGGCCGGGGCCGCAGCATCTGGGACACCTTCGCCGATACCCCCGGCAAGGTCCTCAACGGGGACACCGGCGACCCCGCCGACGACCACTACCACCGCTACGCCGAGGACGTCGCCCTGATGCGCCGACTCAACCTCGGCGCCTACCGCTTCTCCGTCGCCTGGCCCCGGATCATCCCCGAGGGCACCGGCGCGGTGAACCAGGCCGGGCTGGACTTCTACGACCGCCTGGTCGACAGCCTCCTGGAGGCGGGCGTCCAACCCTGGGCGACCCTCTACCACTGGGACCTGCCCCAACCCCTGGAGGACGCCGGCGGCTGGCCCGCCCGGGACACCGCCCACCGCTTCGCCGAGTACGCCAGGGTCGTCGCCGACGCCCTCGGCGACCGGGTCGCCCACTGGATGACCATCAACGAGCCCTGGTGCTCGGCCTTCCTCGGCTACGAGAACGGCCACCACGCCCCCGGCCGCAGGGACGCCGCGGCGGCCCTGGCCGCCACCCACCACCTGCTGCTCGGCCACGGCCTGGCCACCGAGGCGATCCGTTCCACCGGGCACACCGCCAAGGTCGGTCTGGCCCACAACCAGGCGGTCATCCGGCCGCACGGGGCCAACGCCGCGGACGCCCGCGCGGCCCGCCGCGCGGACGGCGTGCGCAACCGCATCTTCACCGACCCCCTGTTCAAGGGCGCCTACCCCGCCGACGTGGTGGAGGACCTCGCCGACATCAGCGACTTCTCCTTCGTCCAGGAGGGGGACCTGGACACGATCGGCGCGCCGATCGACTTCCTGGGCGTCAACTACTACTCGCCCGAGTTCGTCGCGGGCTCCGCCAAGGGGATCGACCCCGCCCTGGTCAGCGGGGAGGGCGAGGCCTGGTTGGGCGCCGGACCCGAGGAGGTGCACGTCTCCCAGGGGCTGCCCGTCACCCACATGGGCTGGGAGATCGACCCCACCGGCCTGTACGACGTCCTCCAGCGACTGGCGGGGGAGAGCGGTGGCATCGACCTGTACGTGACCGAGAACGGCTGCGCCTTCGAGGACACCGTCAGCGAGGACGGGGCCGTCCACGACCCCGACCGCACCTCCTACTACGAGGGCCATCTGAGGGCCGCCAAGGAGGCCATCCACGCCGGTGTGCCCCTGCGTGGTTACTTCGCCTGGTCGCTTCTGGATAATTTCGAGTGGGCGTGGGGTTACTCCCGCCGGTTCGGGATCGTGCACGTGAACTACGAGACGCAGGAGCGCATCGTCAAGGACACTGGGCACTGGTACGCGGAACTGGCGAGGACCAGCCGCTTCCCAGTGCGGTAGACCACGAGTGCTCGTGGGGCGCCCCGTCGGGGGCGCCCCACACGCGTTCGTGGTGAACCCCGCGCGACCGTGTGCACAACCATCCGCCGTCCGGTCAGCCGGCGGCACAACGTCCAAGGAGCCTCGAAGTGGCCAAGAGCGGCGGTCGGCAGCGACCGACCCTGGAGATGGTGGCGGAACGGGCCGGGGTCGGCCGCGGTACCGTCTCCCGGGTGATCAACGGATCGTCCCAGGTCAGTCCACGGACCCGAGAGGCCGTGCACACCGCGATCGAGGAACTGGGGTACAGCCCCAACCAGGCGGCGCGCACCCTGGTCACCCGACGGACCGACACCATCGCGCTGGTCGTCTCCGAGGCCAGGGACCGCCTGTTCGCGGACCCCTTCTTCGCCGACATCATCCGCGGGGTCAGTTCGGTACTGCACGAGCGGGACCTCCAACTCATGCTGACCACCGCCCGGGGGGAGGCCGAGCACAAGCGGGTGGGCGAGTACCTCAGCGGCTCGCACGTCGACGGCGCCCTCCTGGTGTCCCTGCACCGGGACGACCCCCTGACGGCGCGGCTGGCCGAGTCCGGCGTACCGGTGGTGCACGGCGGCCGCCCCTACTCCGAGGCCCAGCCCGCGCCCTTCTGCGTCGACATCGACAACGTCAACGGCGCCCGCGCGGCCACCGCGCACCTGCTGGAGACCGGGCACCGCAGGGTGGCCACCATCACCGGTCCCCAGGACATGAACGCCGGCGTCGAGCGGCTCCGCGGCTACCGCGAAAGCATGGCCGCAGCCGGGCGGGAGATCGACGAACGCCTCGTCGTTCAGGGCGACTTCAGCGTCGAGGGAGGCGCCCGGGCCATGGCCCGCCTGCTGGACCGGGGCGGCGAGCCCGATGCGGTCTTCGTCGCCTCCGACATGATGGCCGTCGGCGCGGTCCGCGTTCTGCGCGAGCGTGGTCTGGCCGTGCCCGACGACATCGCCCTGGTCGGGTTCGACGACACCATGATGGGACGGCACACCGACCCGCCGCTGACCACCGTCCACCAACCCACCGTCCAGATGGGCCAGGAGATGGCGCGGCTGCTCGTGGACGTGGCGATCCCCCGCACGGCCGAGTCCGAGATGGTCCTGCTCCAGACCCACATGGTGGTGCGGGACTCGGGCTGAGGCCGGTACCCGGTACCCGACACATCCACTGACCCGGACGTTTGCCCCACGGTTACCTCTGGACGCACGTGTGCCGCCTGTGCCAGGCTGGTCGCGATTTCGCGGGAGACGGTGGGGGCGCATGGATCCGACGCGGGAACCGACACACACCAGGTGCGCGATCTCCGCGTGCGGATGGTGCGACCGGGACGGTGTCGACTGCCGGTTCTGTTCCGGAACGGGGTGGTGGCGGCCGGAGCAGCCGCACCGGGACGGCAGCGGGGTGATCGTCTGGCTCCGGGTCGACGAGCCCTGCCGGGGCTGTGCCGGGACCGGTAAGGAGCACAGCCCCGTCGTCGCGTCCTAGAGCGCCGCCGGCCACCTCCTGCGCCCGCATCTGTGAAGAGGGAGTAGGAACATTGCGCTGGGTCACCTACCTGTCGCCGAGCGGCGGCGGCGCGCGTGCCGGCGCCCTGGACGACGGTGACGTGATGGGCAGCCCCGAAGGGGCGAGCCTCGACGAGCTGTTGGCCGGCGGACACCGAGCCCTGACCGCCGCGTACGAGCGGGCGGTGGAGGGCGCGATCGAGATCATCGTCGAACCCGAGGCGCGCACGTGCGCCCCGGTCACGCCCTCGGTCCCGGTCCCGGTGCGGATGGGGGAGCAGGAGCTCCAGGTCCATCCGGAGCTGGTGTGGGGCGTCGACGACCCCGTACCGCCCGAGGCGAGGACGGCCTGCGTGGGGGTGGCGGCGCTGGCCGGGGGAGAGGGGCCCGCGAGCGCCTACACCCCGGCCTGCCTGTGGCTGGACGAGACCGGCCTGGCCGTCCAGCTGAGTCTGGGCCCCGTCCTGACCACCGCCGACGAGGTGGCCGGACGGACGGTGGAGTTGAGCACCTCGGTGGACGGGAAGGAGAACGGGCGCGGCCTGGCCGACCCCGGCCACGGTTGGCTGCTCGCGGGACCCGGAAGGGTCCGGGCCCTGCTGCCGGTCGCCACCCCGGTGCTGCAGCCCGGTGACGAGCTGTTCGTCGACGCGGGGGAGCTGGGCACCTTCGAGGTCAGGGTCGGATCCCAGGTCTGACCGGCCGTTCCGGACGCCCCCGTCCGGCCGTTCGCCGGGTTCAGCGGGTGAACTCCCAGTGCCAGGGCTCGAAGCCGTCCCGGGCCCAGTCGGGGTTGTCCCAGCCGTACGCGGGCCCGTTGTCGAGCATCCATCGGTGCTCGGCCGTGCCGAGCTCGTGCACACCGCCGCACAGGTCCACGGCGACACCGAGCCCGTGCGCGCTGGTCCCGGGCCGGGCCGCCATACCGGGCAGCATCTCCTGGAAGAGCCGCACCTGCTCGTGGTAGGGCCGGTAGGAGTCGGTGACACACATCGGCCGGTCGAACTCGGACCGGAAGGCCCCGTCGAGTTCGATGAAGGCCGCTGCGGCGTCGGCGCGCAGCCGCTCGCCCGGCTGGGGCAGGGGACACAGCGCCGCCTCGGGGAGTCGGCCGTTCGGTGGGCCACCGAGGTCGCCCCGGGCGCAACCGTTGTCCGTGCGCGCCTCGTCCACGTCGGCCGGGGTCTTCCCGGCGCCGGACCCCTCGGCTTCCGGTACTGCCCGTGCCGTGTCCGGTGGAGCCGATTCCGCAGTCCGTTCCTGCTCGGCCGGGGCGGCCGCGCGCGCATCGGTGAGGGTCTCCTCCAGGCGCTCCTCGTCGAGCTCCCGGTCCCGGGAGCCGGCCAGTTCCTCCTCCAGCAGGGTCTGCTGCCGCAGCAGCTCCTCGGCCCGCTCCTCCTGCTCGGTGATGGCCTCCAGCGCCGCCTCGCGGGCGGACTCCGCGGATTCGGCGACCTCGGCCTGTTGCTGTTCCGCGGTCCCGGCGGCCTCGGCGAGCGCGTCCGTGGCGACCCGCGCGGCCTGCGCCCGGGTGAGGTCGGCCGAACGGTGCTCGCCGAGCAGGAAGAGGTAGGAACCGCGCTCCAGGACCTCCGCGGGCCCCTCGGGGCCGGTCCAGGCGTGCACCATGCCCAGGTCGGCGCCCTTGTAGGCGCTCGCGGCCTGGCGGGCCGCGCTCAGCCGGCTGCTCTCGTGGTCCT
Organism: Nocardiopsis moroccensis; assembly: GCF_055763695.1. Classification (NCBI taxonomy): domain Bacteria; kingdom Bacillati; phylum Actinomycetota; class Actinomycetes; order Streptosporangiales; family Nocardiopsidaceae; genus Nocardiopsis; species Nocardiopsis moroccensis. The sequence continues at coordinate 535,884 of NZ_CP199747.1, forward strand.
CCTCGGCGCTTCGCGCGCGCGAGTCGGCCTCCTGCCGGACCTCGGTGAGCTCGTCGAGGCGTTCCTTCTCCTCCTCGTAGTCCCGGATCCGCTCCACCGCGAGCTCCCGCAGCGAGGCCACCTCCGCGCGTGCCGACGCCAGCTCCACGCGCAGCTCGTCCGGACCCCGCTCGGCCAGGACCGCGGGGCCTTCCCCGTCCTCGGGGCCGCCCCCGGAGGCGACCCGGGCGGTGCCGGGCGCGGCGTAGGTGAGTACGAACAGCAGTGCGACGCCCAGTGGGAGCAGGGAGTTGACCGAAATGCCGGAGACCCTGCTGGACTTCCGTGAACTGGGCAGAAGTCCTTCGGTGACATGAGTGTTGCTTTGTGTAGTCAGATGTGGGCGCAGCGAGGTGTGCATTTCCGCTTCCCCCTCAGGACCTGCGTGTACGTCGTTTCACGATGTCACGGAGAGTGGGTCTTGAGGGAGAAGCTGGCGGTGTGTCCAAATAGTTACCTCGATGTCTGCCCGGTTTTCGGTCCCCCTGTCTGACCTGGGGGATTGGTCATAATGCGGACAGGGACGGCATTATGGGCGCGGGCCAACCAAGATGATCTTGCCGATCGACGCCAAACGCCCGAAGCGAGACCTTCTCGCCCATTGGTACGCTATCCACCGCACGCGCACCTCAACAGTGATCGGTGCGCGGCGCCTCTCCTCCCAGGCGAGTCCGGCGGACAGTCTTTACATCTCCCCACATTCCCACCGCTTCCTGTATCTGGTGGACCACTGTGGTCTATACCGATTTTCGGTCCGGAGCGGTCCGATCCCTGGGTTCAACAGCCGTTCGAGGCGGTGACACGAAAGGTTGCGAGGGTCCGTGTCGACACGAGCGACGAAAAACGGGGCCAGCGCGCAGAGCGAGGCAGCGCAGGCCGATAACGCCGATGCCACGCCCCGGCGCAGAGCCAATTGGTGGCGGCCACGTAACTGGCGGGTGCGCTCCCGACTGGTGGCCCTCATCGTCATCCCCACCGCCGTTGCGCTGGCGCTCGGCGGGCTGAGGGTCTACGAGGCTTCGGTCTCCACGGTCACCCACGCCCATATCGAGGACAGAGCCCAGGTGGGCGTCCTCATCGTGGACCTGGCCAACCAACTCGGCCGTGAGCGCACGGCCAGCGCGGTCTACATCTCCGACGACGCGGACCCGGGCAAGCGCTCGGACGACCTCCGCCAGGAGCTGGAGACCGAGCGGGACGCCTCGCGCGACCTGCAGAGCACCCTGACCGCCCGTCTCGACGACATGGGCGAGATGGACGGCGACCTGGCGCAGACCCGTCTGTCCGCGATGCGCAGCCAGCTCGCCACACTCGAGGCGCTGCGAACCGAGGTCGACGAGACCCGCATCACGGTCCTGCCCGTGGTCACCAAGTACCGGACGATCGCCCGAGCGCTCTCCGACTTCAACCAGACGATCGCGGACGAGACCGACGACACCCAGCTGCGGGAGGGCGTCCGGGCCCTCACCGCCCTGTCGAACGCTCGTGACCAGCTCTCCTACGAGACCGCGCTGATGGGGCACTCGCTGTCCCGCGACACGATGACCGGCGGTATCTCCGAGGCCATCGACTCCAGCCGGGCCCGCTACGAGAACGAGATCTCGAACTTCATCCAGGCGGCCTCCCCGGAGCAGCGGGCGGTCTTCGACGAGAACTTCACCGGTCTGGAGGTCAGCCAGGTCTCCACCATGCGTATGCGCGTCATGTACCGCGCCGACCGTGGTGACGACCTGACCAACGTGACGCCCAACGACGGCCCCGAGGACTACGCGGCCATCGCCGACGTCGCCCTCGACCGCCTCCAGACGGTCGAGTCGACCCTGGCCGAGGGCATCGCCGACGACGCCAACGAGCTGCGCGCCGAGTCCCTGACCCGTACCGTGATCGACCTCGTCATCGTCGCGGCTCTGCTGCTGGCCGTCTTCGTCCTCACCTCCCTCGTGGTCCGCTCCCTGGTGCGCCCGCTGCGCACCCTGGAGGACGGTGCGCGCCGCGTCGCCGAACGCGACCTCCCCGAGGCGATCAACCGGATGCAGGAGGCCGGAACCGTCCCCGAGTCCGTCCGGGTCAGCCCCATCGAGGTGCACACCCACGACGAGATCGGCGAGGTGGCACGAGCCTTCGACGACGTCCACCGGGTCGCCCTGACCCTGGCCTCCGACGAGGCCGCGCTGCGCAGCAACGTCAACGCGATGTTCGTCAACCTCTCCCGCCGAAGCCAGACCCTGGTGGAACGGCAGCTGCGTCTGATCGACGGTCTGGAGCAGTCCGAGCAGGACGCGGACCGCCTCTCCGACCTCTTCCAGCTGGACCACCTCGCCACGCGTATGCGTCGCAACAACGAGAACCTGCTGGTGCTGTCCGGCCAGGACAACACCCGCAAGTGGGCCCAGCCCGTCCCGCTGGTCGACGTCCTCCGCGGCGCCGTCTCCGAGGTCGAGCAGTACGAGCGCGTCAACGTGCGCGCCCCCTCCCACATCTCGGTGCTCGGACGACCGGTCAACGACGTCATCCACCTCGTCGCCGAGCTGGTGGAGAACGCCACCTCGTTCTCCCCGCACGACACCGAGGTCCAGGTCGGGGCCAAGATCCTGGACAGCGGTGCCGTCCAGGTCGACGTGACCGACAGCGGCATCGGCATGGCCCCGGAGGACCTGGCGGCGGTCAACGCCCGTCTGGCCGCTCCGCCGGTCATCGACGTCGCGGTCTCGCGCCGCATGGGCCTGTTCGTGGTCTCGCGCCTGGCACACCGCCACGGCATCCGGATGAGTCTGAAGGAGGCGCACGGGGGCGGTACCACCGCCAGCGTCGTCTTCCCGCCGGACCTGCTCATCACCCCGGTCGAGGGCCAGCACGCCCTGGGCGGGGTGGACAGCCGGCCCGAGCTCGCCGCCGGGGCCCCGGACACCTTCGCCGAGGCGGAGGCGGCCTTCGCCGCCAGCCCGGCGGCCGACGAGCCGAACGACCCCTGGCAGACCCAGGAGAGCGGCACCGCCGTCAGCGACATGGGCGGCCTGCCCAAGCGCAGGCCGGGGGGCGGTCGTTCGGAGGAGCACCCGCCCAGCGGTCAGGACCTGTGGAACACCACCAGCACCGGTTCGGTCTGGGACCCGCCCAACCGGGCCGAGGGGGTCTCGCCCAACAACGGGGCCGCCGCCAACGGCCCCGGCCCGGTCGTGGACCCCTACGACGTGCCGGAGGAGGACGAGCCGGAGCAGAGCACCGGCCGTAGCCTGTTCGACCCGGCGCCCCGGAAGACCTCCGACACCGGTTCGTTCAGCGCTCCGGACACCGGATCGTTCAACGCCCCGGACACCGGTGCGTTCCGCCGCCCCTCCGACACGGGAGCGTTCAGCCGACCCGCGCCGGACACGGGGGCCTTCCGTCGGCCCACCGAGGCCGAACGCCAGGAGAGGGACTCCTACGACGCGTTCGGTTCCGGTGCCGGCACCAGTGCCCCGCGGACCGGGTCCTTCGACAACAGCTCCTTCAACAGTGGCCCCGCCGGCGCCCGGGAGAGCCAGCCGGCCCCGGCCCGCGGAGACGACAGCACCGAAACCTTCCCGGCCGTCTCCTGGGACACCGGAGCCCAGCAGCCCCAGCAGCCCAACCCCAACGAAACGGGGAACTGGCGGTCCGGGAGCAACGACTCCCGGGAGGGGTACGGCTCCACGGCCTACCTCTCGCGCCGCTACGGCGGAGCCCAGGGCCCGAACAACACCGTCGTCCCGCCGACCCCGGCGGGCGAGGGCGCCGACTCGCTGCCGATCTTCGACGCGATCGAGTCCAACTGGTTCAAGCGCCGCTCCGGCGGTCCCACCGTGGACACCACCGAGACCGGTCCGATCCAGCAGGTGTCCTCCCAGGGGGCGCAGAGCCCCCGCAGGGAGCCCGTTCAGCAGCCCGACCCGAACCCGAGGTCGGAGCAGGAGTGGGACTCCGCGGCGGACCGCGGCTGGCAGGCCGCGCGGACCGCGGCCGAACCGCTCGCGGGCGGCCTGACGACCTCGGGCTTGCCAAAACGGGTTCCCAAGGCAAACCTTGTCCCAGGGACCGCACCCAAGCCGGAGAACTTCAAGCAGATGCCCACCCGTAGCGCGGACCGTGTCCGGAACCGTTTCTCGGGCTTCCAGAAGGGTGTCCGTGACGGTCGGAACCGGCTTGGCGACAGTTCGACGGAGGAGTGAGCCAAGTGGCCAGTGGTGGGACGGGGTCCCCCTTATTCGCGGAAGCTGGATGCAATAGCATCTACCGAGCTTCTCGGACGCACCACACCCATCGCTTGACGAGAGCGGAACACCAGACTCCCGGCCACCCCCGCGGGAGGGGCCGGGCAGTTCGCAGAGGCAGTGCTGTCACATGCCGTGCCGGCGGTAGCAGTGCCAAAAGATCGACCGGCGAACTTGGACAGGAGATCAGATGAGTCGACAGGTGAATGAACTCAACTGGTTGATCACTGACTTTGCGGACCGGGTCCCTGACGTGGCCCATGCGATCGTCGTCTCCTCTGACGGCCTTCCGTTGGCTTCGTCCGCGGGATTCCCGGCCGACCGGGCCGACCAGTTGGCCGCAATCGCCTCTGGTCTGTCCAGCCTGACGCAGGGCGCGGCCCGGGTGTTCGAGGGTGGAGCGGTCGCCCAGACCGTCGTGGAGATGGAGCGGGGGCTGATGCTCATCATGGCCATCAGTGACGGCTCCTGCCTCGCGGTCCTTGCGGCGGCCGAAAGCGACCTGGGTCTGGTCGCGTACGAGATGACCCTGCTCGTCGAGCGGGCGGGGCGGGCGCTGACACCAACGGCGCGCACCTCGGGAATCCACTGATCCACCACCGACAGGAGGAAGTGGTGGCACCTCACAGTAGAGATGCCGGGAGCGCCTCGTGGTTCGGTCAACAGCCGGGCAACCCCCCCACGGGAGGGATGCCGGCGGTGCCGGGCGGCGGAGATGTTCCTCGACCAATCCAACAACCGTATGACCAACGACCCGCGCCGGGCAGCGCACCCAGTTCGCTGGTGCGTCCCTACGCGGTCACCAAGGGCCGCACCAAGCCGAAGTCCCAGCTTCCCCTGGAAGCGCTGATCTCGGCGACGGCGGCGGCTCGGAACGAGTCAGGGACGCTGACACCTGAATGGCAGGCGATCAGCGACCTGTGCCGGGAATGGCGATCCGTGGCGGAGATCTCCGCGCTGTTGCGGATGCCGCTCGGCGTGGCGCGGGTGCTTGTGGCGGACATGTCCGAGCAGGGACTGGTCCAGATCAGGTCTTCGCTCAACAACGATGCTCGCCCCAACACCAACCTGCTTGAAAGGGTGCTCAGTGGACTTCGCAAGCTCTAGCCCAGCCGAGGAAGGCGGTGCTGGGGGGAACGCGATGACGTCGGTCAAGATCGTCGTCGCCGGGGGCTTCGGTGTCGGGAAGACGACATTCGTTGGCTCTGTCTCCGAGATCGTGCCGCTGACGACCGAGGCGGTCATGACCAGCGCCAGCGTCGGGGTGGACGACCTCGCCAAGACGCCGGACAAGCAGACCACCACCGTCGCGATGGACTTCGGCCGTGTCTCCCTCGACTCCGACCTGATCCTGTACCTGTTCGGCACCCCCGGACAGCACCGGTTCTGGTTCATGTGGGACGACCTGGTCAAGGGTGCCATCGGTGCCGTCGTGCTGGTGGACACACGTCGTCTGGCCGACTGCTTCCCAGCGATCGACTACTTCGAGGAGGCGCGTCTCCCCTTCATCGTCGCGATCAACGGGTTCGACGGCTACTACCCCCACGCCGCCGACGAGGTCCGGGATGCGCTCACGCTCAGCCCGGAGATCCCCATCGTCCAGGTGGACGCCCGTGACAAGGCCTCCACCAAGTCGACGCTCATCACCCTCGTCGAACACGCGATCACGGTGGGGGACCCCGAGGGCGCGGCCGGGCAGCAGCCCACCTCAACCGGAGGTCAGAACTCCTGGCGCTGACCAGGACCTGATCCGGGCCGGGGTCCCGCACAGAGCACGGCCCGGTTCCCGCCAAGCGGGAACCGGGCGTCCGTGCTGTCATGCTGCGGGGGCCGGCATCATGGCGGGATGAGCTCTTCCTCCCACGAGATGACCCGACGGTTCCGCGAGGTGGCCGAGCGGGTGCTCGACGCGCTCCTGGCCCAGTCCCCGGAACGGGCGCTGGAACTGGGGGATCCCCGGGGCGCCCACCGGCTGACCGACCACTCGGTGGAGGCCGATGCCCGCCGCGTCGCGGTCCTCACCGACGCGCTCGGTTCCCTGGACGAGATCGACCCCGACCTCATCCCCGCGGACGACCTGGTGGACCTGGAGATGCTCCGGACCAGGGTCAGCGCGGACCTGTGGCACACCACCGAACTGCGCCCGCACACCTGGGACCCGCTCCACCACTCGCCGGGCGAGGCCGTACACGCGCTCCTGGAGCGTGACACCCTCCCCGTCCCCGAACGCCTGGAGGCCTTGACCGCGCGCTGCGCGGCCCTGCCCGCCTACCTGGACACGGCGCGCACCCGCCTGTCGGAGGGGCCCGGGATGCCCCGCGTGCACGTGGAGACCGCTCTGGGGCAGCTCAGGGGCGCCCGCGCGATGCTCACCGACGACCTGCCCGCCCTGGCCGCCCGGCACCCCGGGGCGAGCGCCGGGCTCGAACCCGCACGCGAGGCCGCCCTGGCCGCTCTGGACGAGTACGCCTCCTGGCTGCGGATCGAGGCCGAGTTCGCCACCGCCGACCCCCGCCTGGGCGCACGCCGGTTCGCCGCCCAGCTCTGGTACACCCTCGACTCCGAACTCTCACCGGAAGCCCTGCTGGTACGCGCCGAGAGCGACCTGCTGGCCACGGAGGAGGCGATCGCGGAGACGGCCGCCGAGTACGCGGGAGAACCCCGCCGCGCCGGACAGGTCGCCGAGGTGCTGTCCGGCCTGGCCGACGAGTACGCCCTCGGCGCCGACGGGGTCGCCCCGGTGTGTACCGACTCCCTGGAGCACCTCCGCTCCCGGGTCCGGGAGCTGGACCTGGCCACGGTGTACGACGATCCGGTGCGCGTCATTCCGATGCCCGAGTCCCGCCGCGGCGTGGCGGTCGCCTACTGCGACCCTCCCGGACCGCTCGACCCGAACGCGCCCGACCGTCCCCTACCGGACCCCTCGGACGAACGCCTCCGGCGTCAGCCCACGCCCGCCCGTCTCCCGCCGCCACCCTCGAACGAACGCCTCCGGCGTCAGCCCACCTTTATTGCGGTGGCCCCGCCACCCGAGGACTGGCCCGCCGAACGCCAGGCCTCCTTCCTGCGCGAGTACAACGCGGGCATGCTGCGCAACCTGATGGCCCACGAGGCGATGCCCGGGCACGCCCTCCAGCTCGCCCACGCCGCCCGCCGCCGGGGCCACACCCGGGTGCGGTCGGTGCTCGGCAGCGGCACCTTCGTCGAGGGCTGGGCGGTCCACGCGGAGGAGGTCCTCGCCGGGCACGGGTGGACAGGGGACTCCGGCCCCACGGCCCGCCGCGCCAACCTGGCGCTGCGCCTGGTCCAGCTCAAGATGCGGCTGCGCGCCATCCTCAACGCCATCCTGGACGTGCGCGTGCACGCCGGAGACCTCACCGAGGCCGAGGCGATCTCCCTGCTGACCGAACGCGGCCACCAGGAGGAGGGCGAGGCGGCCGGCAAGTGGCGGCGTGCACTGCTCACCAGCGCCCAGCTGTCCTCCTACTACGTCGGTTACGCCGAGGTCTCCGACATCGTCCGTGACCTGGCCCGGGAACGCCCCGGCGCGCCGCTGGGCCGGATCCACGACGCCGTGCTCGCCCACGGCAGCCCCTCCCCGCGCCACCTGCGGACCCTGCTCGGGCTCTGACCCGTCCGCCCCGGGCTGTGGGCGGGGAGCCTCCGTGCTCTCCGCCACCCCGGCCGACCGCCCTCCGGTGTTTTTCCCACCCGGCGCTTCTATGCTGGGACCCGCAGCACGAAACAGTCATGCGACGAAACGGACGAGCCCATGCGCGGTGCCGACAGCGAGTCCGGGAGCGGCACGAACCCTCCCGGGCCGGGAACCGGGGAACCCGACGGTTACGAGCGGCTCTGGACCCCGCACCGCATGGCCTACATCAAGGGGGAGGGCAGGCCCACCGGTCCCGGGGCCGGGGACGACTGTCCCTTCTGCCGGGCACCGGGCCTGACGGACCAGGAAGGGCTCGTGGTCGCCCGTGGCAAGTCGGCCTACGCGGTCCTCAACCTCTACCCCTACAACAGCGGCCACCTGCTGGTGTGCCCCTACCGGCACGTCTGGGAGTACACCTCGCTGGACGAGGACGAAACCGCGGAGGTCGCAGCACTCACCCAGGCGGGGATCCACGCGCTCACCGAGGCGTACCGCCCGCAGGGCTTCAACGTCGGCATGAACCTCGGTACCGTTGCCGGTGCCGGGATCGCCGCCCACCTCCACCAGCACGTCGTGCCCCGGTGGGGCGGCGACGCCAACTTCATGCCCGTGATCGGCCAGACCAAGGTCCTGCCCGAGATGTTGGAACAGACCCGGGCCAAGCTGGCCGAACACTGGCCCGGGGAGTGACGCGGAGCCCCCGACCCACGCCCCGGGGCCAACGCCGCCCCCAGAGGGTGCGGTTCCCACCCCCACGACCGTCTCCGCCCTACGATCACAAGAAGACATGCTGAGAATCCTTCGCCCCTTGATCTCCCGGGTCACCTCTCCGCTCGGCCGGAGCCTGGCCCGCCTCGGCCTGACACCGAACATCGTCACCCTCATCGGTGCCGCCGGCGTCGTCGTCAGCGCCCTCTACTTCTACCCGCGCGGCCAGCTCTACGCGGGCTCGGTGGTCATCACCGTCTTCGCCCTCTTCGACATGCTCGACGGTGCGGTCGCCCGGGCCAACGACAGCGCCAGCGCCTTCGGCGCCTTCCTCGACTCCAGCCTCGACCGGGTCGCCGACGCCGCGATCCTCGCCGGACTCATGTGGTGGTTCATGGGCGGGGGCAACGACCCCCTGCTCGCCGGACTCACCCTGTTCTGCCTGATCAGCGGCTTCATGGTCTCCTACATCAAGGCACGCGCGGAGGGTCTGGGCGTCAACTGCGACGTCGGCGTGGCCGAACGCACCGAACGCCTGATCATCGTGCTGGTGGCGGTCGGGCTGAGTGAGTTCGGAGTGCCCTACATCCTCGCCGGCGGCCTCTGGCTCCTGGCGGGGATGAGCCTGCTCACCGTCCTCCAGCGCCTCGTGGAGACGCGGGCCCGCCTCAACGGCCCCGACCACACCGGGGACGAGGACAGGCGGACCAGCAACGGGGCCTGAGGCCACCGCCGCCGGCACCGGAACGACAGCACCACCGAGTACGAGGACAGGGACACGAAGTGGACGAACGCATGGCCGACCTGGCCTACTCGGCCGGGTGGACACTGGTCCGCCGCTCACCCGAGAAGGCGGGCCGGGCGGTGTTCCGGCGGCTGGCGGACCGGTCCTGGCGGACCCATGACGGCGCCACCCGGGGACTGGAGCGCAACCTGCGCAGGCTGCTCGGCCCGCACGCGGGCGACGCCCAGCTGCGTGCCCTGTCCAGGGCCGGGATGCGTTCCTACATGCGTTACTACTACGAGATGTTCCGTCTGCCCGCGATGGGCCGCGAACACGTCCTCGCCAACACCCGCCAGAGCGGTATCGAGGTCCTGGAGGAGCACATCCGCTCCGGGCGCGGGGTCGTGGCGGCCCTGCCGCACATGGGGAACTGGGACCACGCCGGGGCGTGGATCGCGGCCCGCGGTACCCCGCTGACCACCGTCGCCCAGCGCCTGAGCCCCGAAAGCCTCTTCCAACGGTTCACCTCCTACCGGGAGTCCCTGGGCATGGAGGTACTGCCGCTGACCGGCGGTAGCGCCAACACCGTCGGGACGCTGGCCCGGCGTCTGCGCGAGGGTGGGCTGGTCTGCCTGCTCGCCGACCGCGACATCAGCGGCACCGGCCTCGAGGTGGACTTCTTCGGGGAGAAGGCGCGCATGCCCTCCGGCCCCGCAGCACTGGCCCTGAACACCGGGGCCGCCCTGATGCCGGTCTCCCTCTGGTACGACGGCCCGCACTGGAACATCCGCGTTCACGACGAGATCCCCGTCGCCGCCGGTGCCAGCCGCTCCGCGCGGATCCAGGACACCACCCAGGAGCTCGCCCGGGTGTTCGAGGGCGCCATCGCCGAGCACCCCGAGGACTGGCACATGCTCCAGGCGGTCTTCAGCGCCGATCACGAGGCCGACCGGGCCCGCCACCGCGAGGCCGAGGCCGCGGAGTGGGAGGTCCGGGAACGGTGACGGCGACACGAAGACCGGGAGGGGCTGCGCCGGAGGTGTCCGTTGAGGGTGGCGGTGGGCGACGAGAGGTGAGGGCTGCGCCGGAGGTGTCCGTTGAGGGTGGCGGTGGGCGACGAGAGGTGAGGGCTGCGCCGGAGGTGTCCGTTGAGGGTGGCGGTGGGCGACGAGAGGTGAGGGCTGCGCCGGAGGTGTCCGTTGAGGGTGGCGGTGGGCGACGGGTGGGCATCGTGTGCCCCTACGCCTGGGACGTACCGGGCGGGGTCCAACAGCACGTCGGAGACCTCGCTGAGACGCTGATCCGGATGGGGCACGAGGTCTCGGTGCTGGCCCCGGTCGGCGACCCCGGACACAGGCTCCCCGACTACCTCGTTCCGGCGGGCCGTCCCGTCCCGGTGCCCTACAACGGTTCCGTGGCCAGGCTCAGTTTCGGCCCACGCACGGCGTCCCGGGTCCGCAGATGGATCGCCGAGGGTGACTTCGACGTCCTGCACATCCACGAACCCGCCGCGCCCAGCGTCTCCCTCCTGGCGTGCTGGGCGGCGGACGGGCCCCTCGTCGCGACCTTCCACACCTCGAACCCGCGCTCACGCGCCATGTCCGCGACCTCCACCGCCCTGCGGTCGGCCCTGGAGAAGATCAACGCGCGTGTGGCGGTCTCCGAGGCGGCCCGGCGCACGCTGGTCGAACACGTGGGCGGCGACGCCGTGCTCATCCCCAACGGTGTGTCCGTCCGACGCTTCGAGCAGGCCGAACCGCTGCCGGGATGGCCTGGCCGGGGAGGCTCGATCGGTTTCCTGGGGCGTCTGGACGAACCCCGCAAGGGGTTGGCCACCCTGCTGGCGGCCTTCACCCGGATGGCCCCGCACCGGCCCGGGCTGCGCCTGCTCGTCGCCGGTCCGGGCGAACCCGATCTGTCCGGGGTCCCCGAGAACCTGCGCGAACGCGTGGTCCTCCTCGGCCGGATCGACGACGCCGACAAGGCCCGCGCCTACCACTCCGCGGACGTCTTCTGCGCACCCAACCTGGGCGGGGAGAGCTTCGGTATCGTCCTGACCGAGGCGATGGCCGCGGGCGCCGCCATCGTCGCCAGCGACATCCCCGCCTTCGCCGCGGTCCTCGCGGGCGGCGGGGCCGGGGACCTCTTCCGTGCGGGCGACCCCGACCACCTGGCAGAGCGCGCCGGAGCCCTGCTGGACTCCCCCGGACGCCGAGCCGACCTGTCCGAGGCGGCCCGTAAGGCGGTGCGCGCCTACGACTGGGAGACCGTCGCCGCCGATATCGCCCACGTCTACGAGACCGTCCTGATGGGGGACGGCCGTGACGGGGAGCGCCCCGGCGGTGTGCGGGTGGACAGCGGAAGCAGGGCCGCCGCCCTGCTGCGGCGGGGTGAACGGCCCTGATCGAGGACGTCCGCTTCGTGGCCCTGGTCGCCGCGATCCTGCTGGTACTGGTTCTGCTGGGTTTCTACCTGTCCTGGCGGGCCACCAGGCTCGACCGGCTCCACCACCGGGTGGAGACCGCGCGTGCCGCTCTCGACGCGGCCCTCCTGCGCAGGGCCGCGGCCGTCCTGGACCTGGCGGCGACCGACGGCCTCGATCCCGCAGTGGCCCGGTCCCTGGCGGACGCGGCCAACAGTGCGCGCCGTGCCGGGGAACGGGGCCGGGAGCTCGCGGAGAGCGAACTGTCCCGAACCCTGCGCGGTGCCCTGGACGGTTCGGAACCGCCCGACGCCCTGGCCCCGCACCTGGACGAGGTGGCGGTCGCCGCACGCGGTGTACACCTGGCCCGCGTCTTCCACAACGACGCCGTCGCCGACACCCGCCGGGCCCGCCGCTCCCGCCTGGTCCGACTTCTGCGCCTGGCCGGAACCGCCGGCCTGCCGGAGTACTTCGAGATGGACGACCGGCCGCCCCGGCGCTGACGGCGGCCCTCCGGCGCCAGCCTGGCGCAGGGCGAACAGCCCAAACTCCGATCTGGCCAAACGTTCCCAAAAGGGTGGAACTAGGATAGGAGGCTGGTCGACCAGGGTGCGCGGCGCCGCCGGTGTCCGCGAACCCACGTGCGACGCCACCGAGCCCGCTGCCCGGAACACGAACCAGGCCGTGTTCACACGGGAGGCAGTACCTCTCCGAAGAACGGGGCCTGGCCCCACACCAGCAGAAGAAACGGGAGCCCACCACCGTGGCCACCAACGCATCGAACACCTCCGACAACGCCGTCGGTACCCAGCGCGTCAAGCGAGGCATGGCCGAGCAGCTCAAGAACGGCGTCATCATGGACGTCGTCACGCCGGAGCAGGCCAAGATCGCCGAGGACGCCGGTGCCGTCGCGGTCATGGCCCTGGAGCGCGTGCCCGCCGACATCCGCAAGGACGGCGGCGTCGCCCGCATGTCCGACCCGGACATGATCGACGGCATCGTCGAGGCCGTCTCCATCCCGGTCATGGCCAAGGTCCGCATCGGCCACTTCGTCGAGGCCCAGGTCCTGGAGTCCCTCGGCGTGGACTTCATCGACGAGTCCGAGGTCCTCACCCCGGCCGACGAGGCCTACCACATCGACAAGTGGGCGTTCACCGTTCCCTTCGTCTGCGGCGCCACCAACCTCGGTGAGGCCCTGCGCCGGATCGCCGAGGGTGCGGCGATGATCCGCTCCAAGGGCGAGGCCGGCACCGGCAACGTCGTCGAGGCCACCCGCCACATGCGCTCCATCAACGGAGAGATCAAGCGCCTGGGCACCCTGGACGAGCCCGAGCTGTTCGGCGCCGCCAAGGAGCTGCGCGCCCCCTACGAGATCGTCAAGGAGGTCGCGGGCCTGGGCAAGCTGCCCGTGCCGCTGTTCTCCGCCGGTGGTGTGGCCACCCCCGCCGACGCCGCGCTGATGCGCCAGCTGGGCGCCCAGAGCGTGTTCGTCGGCTCGGGCATCTTCAAGTCCGGTGACCCGGCCAGGCGCGCCGACGCCATCGTGCAGGCCACCCTGCACTACGAGGACCCCGCCGTGATCGCCCGCGTCTCGCGCGGCCTGGGCGAGGCCATGGTCGGAATCAACCTGGACGAGCTGTCCGAATCCGAGCGCTACGCCGGTCGCGGCTGGTAGCAGCCAGGCAGCCGGCGGTTCGCGACGGGCGGCGGGTCAGGCACCCGCCGCCCACCCGGCCCGCCCACCCAGCAGCCAGTCCCACAACGAGTGAGGTCGTACTTGACCGCCAGACCCACCATCGGTGTCCTCGCCCTCCAGGGGGACGTCGCCGAACACATGCATGTCCTGGAGGACCTGGGCGCGCACACCGCGAAGGTGCTCTCCGTCGACCAGCTCGACGCCGTCGACGGCCTGGTCATCCCCGGCGGGGAATCCACCACCATGTCCAAGCTGGCCGTCCGGTACGGCCTGTTGGACCCGTTGCGCAAACACGTCGCGGCAGGTATGCCCGTCTACGGGACGTGCGCGGGAATGATCATGCTGGCCGACCGCGTTCTGGGTGGCACGGCCGACCAGCAGACCGTCGGCGGCATCGACATGACGGTGCGCCGCAACGCCTTCGGGCGCCAGACCGAGTCCTTCGAGGCCGGAGTGCGGATCGACGGTATCGGTACGGACCCCTTCGACGCGGTGTTCATCCGTGCCCCCTGGGTGGAGTCGGTCGGCCCCGGGGTCACGGTCCTCGGGAGCGTCCCCGGCCCTGACGAGGCCGGTAGGATCGTCGCGGTACGACAGGGCGGCCTGATGGCGACGTCCTTCCATCCCGAACTCACCGACGACGCGCGCGTTCACCGCCTCTTCGTCGACATCGTGAAAGGACTCGAATGAGCGGCCACTCCAAGTGGGCCACCACCAAGCACAAGAAAGCCGTCATCGATGCCAAGCGCAGCAAGCTCTTCGCCAAGCTGATCAAGAACGTCGAGGTGGCCGCGCGTACCGGTGGTGGGGACCCCGAAGGGAACCCGACGCTCTTCGACGCCATCCAGAAGGCGAAGAAGAACTCGGTGCCCGCCGACAACATCGAGCGCGCCCGCAAGCGCGGCTCCGGTGAGGAGGCCGGCGGAGCCGAGTGGCAGACCATCATGTACGAGGGCTACGCCCCCGGCGGTGTGGCGCTGCTCGTGGAGTGCCTCACCGACAACCGCAACCGCGCCGCCTCCGAGGTGCGTGTCGCGGTCACCCGCAACGGCGGCAACATGGCCGACGCCGGTTCGGTGTCGTACCTGTTCAACCGTAAGGGTGTCGTGATCGTGCCCAAGGAGGGCACCACCGAGGACGAGGTGACCCTCGCGGTCCTGGAGGCCGGCGCCGAAGAGGTCGAGGACCTCGGCGAGGTCTTCGAGATCGTTTGCGAGGCCACCGACCTCGTCGAGGTCCGCACCGCCCTCCAGGAGGCCGGGATCGAGTACGACTCCGCGGACTCCAGCTTCCTGCCGACCATGGAGGTCCCGGTCGACGCCGAGGCCGCCAAGAAGGTCATGCGGGTGGTGGACGTGCTGGAGGACTCCGACGACGTCCAGAACGTCTACACCAACGCCGACATCCCCGACGAGGTCATGGCCGAGCTGTAGGGCCCGGTACCCGAACGGGATCACACGTCGACGCCTGTGGCCGCACCCCGACGGGGGCGCGGCCACAGGCGTGCGTGCCGTGGGTCCCCAGAAAAGCTCCGGAGCGCGTCGCACCGCCGCACCGGTTCCCCGGTTCGGATCATCCGCCATTTGTGGGCCCGCACCCTTGCCCGCAGCACTCGGGAACGGTGCCGTACACCACCTCTCCCGTGCGAAAACGTAACCCGGACACGTCGCCTACGTGAACCACGCCCGTAGGCCGACAGAAGAGCACCGGCCCGGGCAGGGCAGTGATCTGCAAGACGTCGATCACTTCGAGTGTCACACCGGTCATGGCCGACCCAGTTCGCTCCAGAGCTCGGTGAGGCCGCGTTCCCGCATGAAAAGCCCGAACTGGTAGTACTCGTCAGTGGGGATCGACGCTTCTGCCGGCCAGACCGCTTCGCATTCGTCACGGAGCCAGATGAGTTCCCCGGTGCCGAGTATGCGGTACTGCTCGATCAGTCCGTTTCCGTAGCAGAGACGGCACGAATATCTGTTCAGGTTGTTCATCAGGTGCTCCTGTAGAAGGGGAAAGCGGTCACGATGTTTGAAGTGCCCCGATCCACGACGATCCGGATGTGGTTCTCCCCCCGGGTACCGACCACACTGTTCATGTCGATCTCGTAGACCTCACGGACGTGTTGGATCTGAACAGGTCGGCCGCGTCTGTGCCAAGCCGGATCCACCAGCTCCAGGGCCCTCTTTCCGTCGCCACCGGTGCGGAAGACACTGTGGTTGGGCTTGGCCGGGTTCCTGCTGGGAAACCCGTGTGCGAGTACGTGTCCGAGGCGATGCCCCTCAGCCGCCCCAGGCCGGTGGACCAGCCCCGCCGGACTTCGGTACCGGTTGCCCGGAAGGCGTTGGAATCCTCGGGGAAGGGACCGTGGACCGTAGCGCAGATAGCCGCGCCCAAGCCCGAGGACGGCCGCCGCGTAGAGCAGATCGGCGGGGGTGCCGTAGCGGATGGTATTGGCGAGCTCCCTGCCGCTGGCTGCGATGCCCGCGCCGAGGGTGCCCCAGCCCAGCGCCGCCCAGAACCCCACCCCGGGAATGAGCATGAGCGCGGCGGTCACACCCGCCACGATCAGCGCCTGCTGGGCCGGGTTGAGCGAGCTCCACCAGTTTCCGAGCGCCTCTAGCTGCTGGGCCAGGAATACGGGATCGTCGCTGGGGACAGCGCCTGGCCCGTGGACCAGAGCACGGGGCCGAAGCGGCGGGCGAAGCCGATACCGACCCCGACCAGGGCCGTCCACACACCGTGCCCTGCCATCTCGGTGATCCCCCCGCCGCCGAACACGTAGGCGGGCAGGACCCCGGTCGTGTAGCCGCCGGGGAAGACGGTGAACGGCGAGTAGTCGTGACCGGCCGCGTCCTCGAAGCTGAAGGCCTCCAGGAGGCCTCGGTCGCCCGATCCGGTTACCGCGCGGGCGACGTCCTCGGTCAGGCCGAACCCGACACCGCAGGCGGCCCCCAGCAGGAGGTGGTCGGCGACTCCGAAGCGCTGGGCCCGGTTCCGGGCGAACAGGATGAGCGCCAACAGCGGGACGAGTTCGAGTGTCTCCTCGGTCGGTCCGGCCACCCAGACACCGGCCTCGAAGGACGTGCCGACCCAGCCGAAAGGCGCCATGACGATCTTCTGGACCGCGTAGATGACCGGGGCCCACAGCGCCGCGACGACCACCATGGTGAAGTAGGACCTCAGGCCCACTCCGCGGGACCGCAGTAGAAGGGCGAGCTGGAGCCCCATGGTGAAGACGCCGAGGTAGACCGGCAGAGCGGTCCGGCTCTCGGGGATGAGCAGCAGGTTGAGCAGGATGAGCGGGATAGCCGACCAGGTGAGGAGGTTGAGCGCCCGGCGCAGTGTCCGGGTGGTGCGGGGGAAGGTGCCGACCAGCCGGTCCCGGAGGAGGATCAGGTGCTCAGCCGGGTCCAGCGGTGGTTCGGGGGTATGACCGGCCCATCCTGGTCCGTGCCGGGGAGGCGGGGGTGTCCAGTGGGTGGAGAGCCCCGGGAGGGAGGGGATATGAATCGCTCACAATGGTGCAGGGGAGGCGCACGCATTGTGGCGGAGGTGCCACTCGTTTGTGGGGAATGTGTCCGAAGAAGGCCAACCGCGAACTTTTACTCTCACCGGTCAGTCAAAGGGCGGGCATATGTGAACGCGTACCCGAGCCTGTTCTTCCTTTCTTCACGGCAAGGCCGGGGCGGGAACCGGTACGCGAGTGCCTGGATGAGTACAGTACCTGGTGGCTGCCGCCTGTTCTCGGACGGCGGCGCGGACACATCCGACGAAACCCGGCAATGAGGAAAGTACAGCCATGAGCAATCCCCCGGAATACCCCCACGATCCCTCGCAGCAGCCCTACGGACAGCAGCCACAGCAGCCCTACCAGCAGCCCCAGTCCGGCGGCTACCCTGGGTCGGCCTCCGGCGGGCAGTACTACCAGCAGCCCGGGGGTTCGCCCCAGCAGCCCCAGGGCGGCTACGCCCAGCCCGCGTCCACCGGGTTCTTCGGCGCGCTCTTCGACTTCTCCTTCCGGGAGTTCGTCACCACCCGGATCATCAAGATCCTCTTCATCCTGTGGCTGGTCCTGATCGGGTTCTGGTTCATCGGCGGGCTGGTCGCCGCCATCGCGATGATGAGCGAGGCCTTCTTCGCCGGGTTCCTCACACTGCTCGGCGTCCTGGTCGGCACCGCGATCTCCGTGCTGGTGAGCCGGGTGGTCCTCGAACTGCTCATCGTGGTCTTCCGCATCAGTGAGGACCTCACCGCCATCCGCCGGCGGGGCGGCATGTAGGACTCCGGGGCGGCGCCGCACCGCCGCCCCGCCACCGGGCGGCCCCGCCCGCAGGGGCGGGGCCCGGTCCGGGCGTGGCCGGTTCGTCAGTCGGTCATGTTCATGGCGGCGACCACCCTGGTCGGGTGGAGCCGCACCACGAGTTCGCCCGGGACGCCGTTGCGGCGGCCGAACTCCTCGGCCCGCTCCGGGCCCATGTACCGCCGGGCGATCGCGGTCGCGGTGCGCAGCAGTTCGGCGGGCTCCTCGGAGACCTCGGCCACGCCCTGGACCTGCACGAAACCGAACGGCGGCTCCTCCAGGTCCACCACCAGCGCCAGCCGGGGATCGCGGGCCAGGGCCCGGCCCTTGGCGGTGTCCCCGCCGGTGTTGAACACCAGCACGTCGTCGTCGAGGGTGAACCAGACCGGCGCCACCAGCGGGCGGCCGTCCGCCGCGGTGTAGGCGACCTTGCCCGTGCGTGTGCCGTGGAGCAGGAAGTCGCGGACCTCGGGGTCGGAGAGTGAGCTCATCGCCCCAAACTAGATCGCCCTCCACGGCTGTTCGAGCCCGACACGCTCAGACCGGTGTACTCCGGTGCCGCGCCCCCCGTACGGGAGGGACGGTGCGCCCGAACCCGGGCGTCGTCCCTGGTCGGGCCGGTGAAGACCGCCTCCAGAGGCAAGTCCAGGGCATCGGCGACGGCCGTGGGTGCCGCGCCCGGGACCGGACGCAGCACCGGGCGGGCGGAAGCCAACAGGCCGGTGATCCGGGCCTGGCGGACCAGGTCGGGGGAGGTCCCCGGAGCGATCCGCAGCGGGGTCCCGTCGGAGAGTTCGTAACCCACGCACCACCGAAGCCCCCGGCCGAGCCGGGCGGGAGCGTCGGCGTGCGTGATCACCAGCGAGTCCACTCCTGCGGTGGCCTCCAGCGCGTACCTGGCCGCGACCAGGTCGAGGTGGCCCACCCGGAACCCGCCCTGCCAGGGGTGGGTGCCGTTGTGCCGGTCGGCCAGCCGCGTGGTGAGGAGCGGGTCCTCGGTGACCAGCGGCCCGGCACCGTGCCGGGTGGTGAAGGTACGCATCACCCCGATCCGGCGCGCGTCGCCCGGCAGCCGGGCCTCCGCCAACAGTGCGAGCGGGTTGACGGTGGTCGTCGTGGACCACGTGGTGTACGGGTGGAAACCGTGCCACTCGTCGAGCAGAACGCCCTGGGCGCCCTCGAACACCACCGGGGTCCGGGCCAGTAACCGGGGCAGGTACCGCTCGTCCACCAGCCGGACCCGCTCCGCGAAGGCCCGGTAGGCGGCCAGGCACTCCTCCAACTCGGGGAGGGGGTCACGTTCCGCCGGGTCTGAGATCCCCGCCCTCTCGGTTCTCCCGGGGGTCTTCTCGACCGGCACCGACTCCAGCCGGTCGGCCAACAGGCCCAGCTTGCGGCGGAGCAGGTGCGGCCGGGCGCAGTCACCGACGGTGGGGGCCTCCTCCGGGTGCTCCAGGGCGTAGGCCATCGTCTCGCCCACCCCCATTCCGCACGAACCGTGCCGCTCCCGGCCGCGGGCCCGTTCCCGGGACCGGTTGGCCGCCGCGTGCCAAGGTGTGCTGATCAGCGCCCGCCGGTCCACGGTGACCAGGGAGAACGGGTCGGCCACCCCCAGGGCGGCCAGGTGCTGGGCCTCGGCGGCCAGCGCGAGGGGGTCCACCACCATGAACCGGGACAGGTGGGTGGGCACCGGGCGGTCCGGGGCGAGCGTGCCCGACCCGAACTGGGCGAACGTGTGGTGCCGACCGTCCGGGGTGACCACGTTGTGCGCTGCCTGGGCACCGCCGTTGGCCCGCACCACCGCGCCGAACCCGCCCCGGGCGCACAGCAGGTCCACGGTCACGCCCTTGCCCGCGTCACCGAACCCCAGGTCGACCACGATCGCGTGTTCCCGGGCGCCCCCAGAGGTAGCAGCCGCCCCGGTGGCCCCGGGGGTTCCGGCACGTTCCGGTACCCGCGCACCCGTCCGTCCGCTCACAGCCGTTCCACCCCCGGGCCGTCACCGGCCAGCCCCTCCACGTCCGAGGACACCGTGACCGCGCCGCGCTCGCGCACCAGCGGCCGCAGCGCCCTGCCCACCACGTCGGCCTGGTCCGAACCGGCGTCGGCCAGGTCCCGCAGCCCCTCCTCCAGGTCGACGGCCTCCTCGCCCAGACCCACCGTGACCGCGATCGTCTCGCAGACCGCGTCCAGGTCGTCCAGCAGGACGAGGTTCTGGCCCATGTGCCGCTCCCAGAACTTTCGGACGCGGTCGTCGCGGAAGTGGTAGCTGCCGGTCGGCATGATGAAGTACACCTCGAACTTGCGCCGCAGTTCCTCCAGGACCGCCGGGAACGCGATGTTCTCGGTCAGGTCGTCGCCGATCACGTCGCGGACCTCGCGTGCCTTCACCGCGCCGTAGGCCATCTCGTCGCCCACCACGAACAGGTAACCCCGCCGTCCCCGCTTCTCCAGGCAGTCCATGGCGGTGTGCCGGGCCATGAAGTACATCGCCAGTTCGTAGGACTCGGTCATCTGACCGCCGCCCCCGCCCTCCAGCAGGATGTTGCCCAGGTCGTCCTCCAGTTCGTTGCCGGACTCGAACTGGCCGACCTGGAGCGGCACCCGGTCGCAGGTGGCGTCGCCGACCGCGCCGAACAGGATCTGCGGGTCCTGCACGTACCCCTTGCGCAGGAGCAGCCCGAACAGGTCGGGGAGTTTGGTCTGGAGGGAGCGCGGCACCCGCCCCATGGAGCCGGTGACGTCGAAGATCACCGAGACCGCGAGCGAGTTCGGGTGCGCGTCGGAGTCGCGGCTCTCCCGTACGGCCACGCCGTGCGGGTCGAGCGAGTCGTGGGCCCGCCACTCCTCGCGCGGGGCCTTGGCGACGACGTCGTCGTGGTAGCCGAAACTGCTGATCCCTGCGGAGTTCCGGTAGGCCTGCCGGGCGCGGTAGGCGTCGGTGGACCAATTGCTGCTTCCCATGGTGTCTCCGTGAGTTGTCGGGTGCCCCGTGAGGGGACGGTCGGGCATCAGGCCGGTGGGGTCCGGTCAGGAAGGCGGAAGGGGCGGAAGCGGCGCGGCCCGAAGCACCGCTCCAGTGCCTCGTCCAGCTCGCCGAGCAGTGTGAACGCGTCGCCGGGCCGCCGCTCGGGCGTGGGCAGCGAACAGCCGCGTGCGAAGGCCCGCAACTGTCGTGGAAGCCGCCCGCCGGTCACGAACTCCACGCACCCGGTGGCCATGTACACGTCGGTGGCGGGCACGGCGGGGCGGCGGGCGGCGACCTCGGGCGGGTACGCCTTCTCGCGGTGCGGCACCATCGCGGGGACATGCGGTGCGGTGCGGGGCTCGGCGAAGGTCACCGAGTAACACCAGTCCACGAGGACGAGCCCGTGTGCCTGCGGATGGATCAGGACGTGTTCGGGGACGACCGCTCCGTGCACGACCCCGGCCCGGTGCGCGTTGCCCACGGCCACCAGCAGCCGGCGCCACATCCAGGCGGCGTCGCGGGGGTCGATCCCGTCCGGGTGGGCCCGCCGCACCTCGGCCAGGCTGTGGAAGCCGGTCAGCCGGCCCAGCACGTTGCCGCGCCGCTCCACTCCGGTGGCCGCATCGCGGTGCCGGACCGACTCCACCAGCTCGGGGACGAAGGCGCGGTAGTGTTCGGCTCCGAGTTCCCGGACACGGCGCAGTGCGGTGGCCTCGGCCAGGATCAGGTCGTTGTCGCGCGGAGCGCGGGGCAGTTTGAGTACCCCGTCCCGCCAGACCCCGCCCGTTCCCGGCCCCTGGGCCCCCTCCCGCCACCGCACCGCGTGCAGGTCCGCGACGTCTCCGCCGGCCAGGGCGCCGCCCCGGCTCACGTGGTAGGTCCGCTCCCGGGTCGTGAACGTGATGTCGTCGAGCCCCAGGCCGCCCTCGGCGGCCTGCCGGTAGTGCCGCCACGCCTCGGTGAGTCGTGCGAACCCGGCCCCGGCCTCGGCAGTGCGGCCGGCGGGCGCGGTGTCGGGGTGGAGCAGTCGGGCCAGACGTCGGTACTCGGCGGTGGCGACCGGGGGTACCGTGCCGCCGTCGGCGGGCAGGGGGCCGAACAACGCGGCCGGATCCGCGGCGAGACCGAGGGCGTGCAGGGCGGCGTCGAAACCGCCTGGGACGTGCTGCTCGGTACTCATCTGCTCTCCCTGCTCATCCGCTCTCCGCGGGGGTGGCACGCACGGTTCACCGGGTGTCCGCTCATCGGGTTCCGCCGTCCGGTGCGGGCTACTGGGTGCCGCGCAGCAGCGGCGGGTGAAGCAGGGCCGCGCCGCCCGCCCGGTACAGCCGGGCGCGTCGGCCTCCCCCCGAGCCTCCGCGGCCGGCCAGTTCTCCGGTGTCCTCGACGAACCCCGGTGTGGCGAGGATCTTGCGGTGGAAGTTGGCGGCGTGCAGGGTGCGCCCCCACACCGCCTCGTACACCCCGCGCAGCTCGGTGATGGTGAACACGGGTGGGAGGAAGGCGGTGGCCAGGGCGGTGTACTCCAGCTTGGAGCGGGCGCGTTCGACGGCGTCGCGGAGGACTCGTGTGTGGTCGAAGGCGAGTTCGTGTCCGGCGTCGGCCCCCTCGCCGTAACCCAGGGCGGTCCAGGGGACCCACGCGGCCTCCGCGGTGTCGCGGCCGGTGCGCGGGTCGGGCAGGTCGGGTGCCAGCACCATGTACGCCACCGAGATCACCCGCATGCGGGGGTCCCGCTCGATCGCGCCGTAGGTGCCGAGCTGCTCCAGGTGTATCTCGGCGGGCAGGGGGGTCTTCTCCGTGAGTACGCGCAGGGCGGCGTCGGGAAGGTCGGGGTCGGCCGGTCCGGCCGCGCCGTCCCGGGCTCGGACGAACCCGCCGGGCAGGGCCCACCGGCCGCGTTGGGGGTGCCGGGCGCGGCGGCCGAGCAGGACGTGGGGGAGCCCGTCGCGGATGGTCAGTGCGACCACGTCCACCGTGACCGCGGCGGGTGCGAACGCGTTCGGGTCGTAGTCGGCCAGGAACCTGTGTTCGTCGGCCGCGTCGTACCCTTCCGCGTCCGGGCGGCCGTCATCCCGTCGCCCGTCGATCCCTTCGGACACCGCTTCCCTCCAGTTGATCTCAAAGTGAGTTTTTCTCGTACTGAGTTGAACTTAGCACCGGTGTATCCTCCCGTCCACCCCCTCCGGCCGACACGCCTCGCCGGGCGGCGGATCACGTCACCGCCCGCCGCTAGCATGGTGCGAACGAACGTTCGAGAAGAGAGTCGGGTGGCGACGTGCGCGTGCTGGGAATCGATCCGGGGCTGACCCGCTGCGGTGTCGGCGCCGTCGAGGGGGCCATCGGCCGTCCCCTGCGCCTCCTGGCCGCCGACGCCATCCGCACCAACGCCGACACCGAGCTCCCGCAGCGCCTGGTCGCCGTCGAACGCGGAATCGAGGAGTGGCTGGACGAGTACGAACCCGACGCCGTCGCCGTCGAGCGGGTCTTCGCCCAGCACAACCTCAGCACCGTGATGGGCACCGCCCAGGCCAGCGGCATCGCCCTGGTGTGCGCCGCCCGCCGCGGGCTGCCCGTCGCCACCCACACCCCCAGCGAGGCCAAGGCCGCCATCACCGGCAACGGCCGTGCCGACAAGAAGCAGGTCGGCAGCATGGTGGCGCGTATCCTCGGACTCGACGGGCCGCCGAAACCGGCCGACGCCGCGGACGCGGTGGCCCTGGCCATCTGTCACATCTGGCGGGGCGGGGCCCAGGCCCGGGTCGCCCAGGCCCAACAGGACTTCGCCCGCAAGGTCGAACTGGCCCGCCGAGCGCGCGGCCGCTGATCCCGCCGGTCCGGACGGCACGGGAAGAAACAGGCAGCAGTACCGCCCCCAGGAAGGAGACGGGCACCCCTCCCGGTGCCCACACGACATGATCGCGTTCCTCACCGGCCGGGTGGCCGCACGCGGCGCCGGCAGCGCCGTGATCGACGTCGGCGGGGTCGGCATGACCGTCCAGTGCACCCCCTCCGCCCTGTCCCGCCTACACGTGGGGGAGGAGGGCACCGTGGCCACCAGCCTCGTCGTCCGCGAGGAGTCCCTCACCCTCTTCGGGTTCGCCGACGATGACGAGAAGAACCTCTTCGAGCAGGTCCAGACCGCCTCTGGTATCGGCCCGCGCATCGCCCTGGCGATGCTCGCGGTGCACAGCCCCGACAGTCTGCGCCAGGCCGTGGCCACCGAGGACACCGCGGCCCTGACCAGGGTGCCCGGCATCGGTAAGAAGGGCGCCCAGCGCATCGTCCTGGAACTGCGCGGCAAGCTCGACGCCCCGGCCCTGAGCGAGGGGAACCTGCCCCCCGTCGACGCTCCGGACAGCGCCCAGCCCAACGGGGCCTGGCGCGGGCAGG
Source organism: Nocardiopsis moroccensis (assembly GCF_055763695.1). NCBI lineage: Bacteria > Bacillati > Actinomycetota > Actinomycetes > Streptosporangiales > Nocardiopsidaceae > Nocardiopsis > Nocardiopsis moroccensis. Next base: position 560,012 of record NZ_CP199747.1, read on the forward strand.
TCGTCTCCGGCCTGGTCAACCTCGGCTGGTCCGCCAAGGACGCGGAGGCCGCCGCGTCCTCCGTCGCAGCCGAGGCCGAGGACACCAGCGACGTCACCGTCCTGCTGCGCAGTGCCCTGCGCAGGCTCAGCCGCGCCTAGACCGCCCAGGACACCGGAAAGGGGTGCCCCCCATGTACGAGCGCGACGCCGTCTCACCCGAGGCCGACGTTGAGGAACACCAGATCGAGGGGGCGCTGCGCCCCAAGGCGCTGAGCGAATTCGTCGGTCAGCACCGGGTGCGCGAGCAGCTCTCCCTGGTCCTGCACAGCGCTCAGCGGCGCAACCGCGCCCCGGACCACATCCTCATGTCCGGCGGCCCCGGTCTGGGCAAGACCACCCTGGCCATGATCATCGCCGCCGAACTCGGCGCGCCCCTGCGGATCACCTCCGGGCCCGCGATCGAGCGCTCCGGCGACCTGGCCGCCGTGCTCTCCACCCTCCAGGAGGGAGAGGTCCTCTTCCTCGACGAGATCCACCGGATGGCCCGCCCGGCCGAGGAGATGCTCTACGTCGCGATGGAGGACTTCCGGGTCGACGTCATCGTCGGCAAGGGGCCCGGAGCCACCGCGATCCCGCTCGACATCGCCCCGTTCACCCTGGTCGGCGCGACCACCAGGGCGGGCATGCTCCCGGCGCCGCTGCGCGACCGCTTCGGCTTCACCGCGCACATGGACTTCTACGAGCCCGCCGAGCTGGAGCAGATCCTGCACCGTTCCGCCGGGCTCCTCGGGGCTCCGCTGGAGGCGGCGGCCGCCGGCGAGATCGCGGGCCGGTCCCGGGGCACACCCCGTATCGCGAACCGGCTCCTGCGCCGCGTGCGCGACTACGCCGAGGTCCGCGGGGACGGTCGTCTCACGCTGGCCAACGCCCGGGCCGCCTTGGAGCTGTACGAGGTGGACCCCCTGGGCCTGGACCGTCTGGACCGGGCCATCCTGGACGTGCTCCTGAACCGTTTCCGCGGCGGACCGGTCGGTCTGTCCACGCTGGCGGTGTCCGTGGGGGAGGAGGCCGAGACCGTGGAGGTCGTCGCCGAACCCTTCCTGGTCCGCTCCGGCTTCCTCGCCCGCACACCGCGCGGCCGGGTCGCCACGCCGATGGCCTGGACCCACATGGGCCTCACTCCGCCGCCCGACGCCGCCTTCGGGGCCGCCATGGGTGCCGTCGGCGGGAACACGGGCACCTCCACCGGGAACGGTGGCGACCGGGGCGAGGCGCGACGGGTCGGCGAGGAGCAGGGCGAGGACAGCCCCTGACCGGGGCGCGGAGCCTTCACAGAGGGCTCCGACCCGGGCACAATGAAGCGCGTGCGCGTGAACCGGGGCCGAACCGTTAGCCCCCTGATCTCTGCTGGTGGGTTACTGGTGATCAGCGCCACGTAAACTGTGACGAACGCAGCCAAAGCGGGGCAACAGCCTCGTATGGTGTCGTCCGACGCCGGCGGAACGAGTTCGTGCCCCCGCGCGTTGTACCCACCGGGTACGCTTCCGGCCGCCGTGGCCGGAGCTGCCCGAGAAGGTGGTCGTCGCGGTGTCCGAGCCGACAGACGTCGGCCACAGGAAACGTCAGGAAGGACGCCCCCGTGCAGGGCACTTACATTCTCGCCGACGCTGCCCAGGGAGAGGGCAGCCTCATCGGCATGATGCTCCCGTTCGTGCTGATCCTCCTGGTCTTCTGGCTCCTGTTCTGGCGCCCGAACCAGAAGCGCCGCCAGCAGGAGACGCAGATGCAGAGCTCCCTGCAGCCCGGGGTCGAGGTCATGACCAAGGCGGGTATCTTCGCCACGGTGGTCGAGATCCACGAGCAGGACGTACTGCTGGAGATCTCCCCCGGCACCCGTATCCGGATGCTCAAGGCCGGTGTCGGGGAGGTCATCACCCCCGCCGCCGACGACACCCCGGTCGAGGACCGTCCCGACTTCGGCGACGACGACAAGCCCAAGGGCTGACCGCGGCCGACCCCCGGCGCATCACAGACTTCGGTACCGGCCCCCACCCGGGGCCGGTACCGCTGTTCTTGGCCACGGCCGAACAGCACAGCCGATCGACCCACCAGAAGAAGGCCCCGCCAGCCATGCCCGACGACACCGCGGTCCCGGACGCCCCGGACACCGCCGAGCTCGCCCTCATCGAGGCGAGCATCCGCGACATCCCGGACTTCCCGCAGCCGGGAATCCTGTTCAAGGACATCACGCCCCTGCTCAACGAGCCGAAGGCCCTCGCGGCCGCGGTGCGCGGGCTCGCCGCGCCCTTCCGGGGGGCCGGGATCGACCACGTCGTCGGGCTGGAGGCGCGGGGGTTCATCTTCGGCGCACCCGTCGCCATGGCGCTGGGCGCGGGTTTCGTCCCGGCACGCAAAGCCGGGAAACTGCCCTCGGACATCATCGACCAGGCCTATGATCTGGAGTACGGCACCGCGACCGTCGAGATCCACGCCGACGCGATCACCCCGGGCAGCCGTGTGCTCGTCGTCGACGACGTCCTCGCGACCGGCGGCACCGGCAGGGCCGCGGTGGAACTGGTCCGCAAGGCGGGTGGTACGGTCGTGGGATTCTCCGTCCTGATGGAGCTCTCCGCGCTTCAGGGGCGCGGGAAGATGCCCGACGTGGAGCTGCACACCCTCCTTTCGGTCTGAGGCCGACCTCGCCGCGCCTGTCGCACCCCGCGGGGAATACCGCGACAGGCCGTCCTTGTTGACGTACTCCAGCACTCGGTGTGACGTACCTGGTGACCTGTGTCACTGCGCGTACCTCCGAGTCGGTACCAGGGGACACGAGGGGGCCGGATCGCTCCCCGCGCAGGTGGGGGCGGTCCCACTAGACTGGTGGGAGAGGTGACCGCGGCGGCCGCGTCGATGACTGGCCCTGATGACACGCACGTGCACCGGAGGCGAGCCGGACGGTCACGTCGGCTCCACCGGGCGGATCCGCGGGAGGTAGGCATGCCAAGCGAAGTGGTCTCGACCGGGGCGGTGTCCGAGCAGGGGCCGGGCAGCGGGGCCCCCGGGGTTCCGACGGCCGCCGCCTCCCGTGCCGACGGTCCGGGAGCCGCCGGTGTTCCGGGTACCGGCACGCCTGGAGGGCGCGCGGACGGCCGCGGTGTACCGGCCGGAAAAAGACCACAGCAGGACCGCCCGGAGGGCGCCGCGAACGAAGCGGCGCCCTCCGACGTCTCGGGGCCGGGGGCCCCGGGAGGCCAGGCGGCCTCCACCACACCCTCCACCGTGCGAGTACGCAGAAGGCTCGCCCGACTCGGGGCCCAGCGGGGAGTGACGATGAACCCGGTGCTCGAACCACTGATCAAGACCGTGCGCGCCACCCACCCGAAGGTGGACGTACGGCTGATCGAACGCGCCTACGAGGTCGCGGCCCACCACCACCGTCACCAGAAGCGCAAGAGCGGCGACCCCTACATCACCCACCCGCTCGCCGTCGCCACCATCCTCGCCGAACTGGGGATGCAGGAGGCCACCCTGGCCGCCGCGCTCCTGCACGACACCGTCGAGGACACCGAGTACTCGCTCGACGAGCTCCGCGCGGACTTCGGCGACGAGATCGCCGAACTGGTCGACGGCGTCACCAAGCTGGACAAGGTCAAGTACGGCGAGGCCACCCAGGCCGAGACGGTCCGCAAGATGGTCGTGGCGATGGCCCGCGACATCCGCGTCCTGGTCATCAAACTGTGCGACCGCCTGCACAACATGCGGACCCTGCGCTACCTCCCGGCCAAGGCCAAACGGGAGAAGAAGGCCCGCGAGACCCTGGAGATCTTCGCCCCCCTCGCCCACCGTCTGGGCATGAACACCATCAAGTGGGAGCTCGAGGACCTGGCCTTCGCCACCCTCTATCCCAAGCGCTTCGACGAGATCGCCCGTCTGGTCTCCGAGCGCGCCCCCCGCCGCGACGTGTACCTCCAGGAGGTCATCGAGGCGGTCTCCGGCGACCTGCGCGAGTCCAAGCTCAAGGCGACCGTGCGCGGGCGGCCCAAGCACTACTACTCGATCTACCAGAAGATGATCGCCCGCAACGTGGGCTTCGACGACATCTACGACCTCATCGCGGTGCGGGTCCTGGTGGACAGCGTCCGGGACTGCTACGCGGCCCTGGGAACCATCCACGCGCGGTGGAACCCGGTGCCCGGCCGGTTCAAGGACTACATCGCGATGCCGAAGTTCAACATGTACCAGTCGTTGCACACGACGGTCATCGGCCCCTCCGGCAACCCGGTCGAGCTGCAGATCCGCACCCGTGCGATGCACCGCCGCGCCGAGTACGGCATCGCCGCGCACTGGAAGTACAAGGAGGACCGCAACACCTCCGCCGGCGAGGCCAAGTCCAAGGGCACCGCCGACATGCAGTGGCTGCGCCAGCTCATCGACTGGCAGCAGGAGACCAAGGACCCGGGCGAGTTCCTGGAGTCGCTGCGCTTCGACCTGTCCGTGCAGGAGGTGTTCGTCTTCACCCCCGGTGGTGACGTCATCTCCCTGCCGCAGGGCGCCACCGCCGTCGACTTCGCCTACGCCGTGCACACCGAGGTCGGCCACCGCACCGTCGGAGCCCGCATCAACGGCCGCCTCGTGCCGTTGGAGAACGAGCTCCACAACGGCGAGACCGTCGAGATCCTCACCTCGAAGGACCCCGACGCCGGCCCCAGCCGCGACTGGCTCAACTTCGTCAAGAGCGCACGGGCCCGTAACAAGATCCGGCACTGGTTCACCAAGGAGCGCCGCGAGGCCGCGATCGAGCGGGGCAAGGACGAGATCGCCAAGTTCATGCGCAAGCAGGAACTGCCGGTCAAGCGCCTGTTCAGCGGCGAGACCATCATCGCCCTCTCCAGGGACCTGCGCTATCCCGACGTCGACTCCCTCTACGCGGCCGTGGGCGAGCGCCAGGTCAGCGCGCAGAGCGTGGTCAGCAAGCTCGTGGACTCCATGGGGGGCCTGGAGAGCCACACCGAGGACATCGCCGAGTCCGCGCTGCCCTCCAAGGTCGCCACCACCAGGCAGCGCTCCGGGAACCCGGGGGTCGTCGTGGCCGGCGGCGACGCCGACGTCTGGGCCCGCCTGTCCAAGTGCTGTACGCCCGTGCCCGGTGACGACATCGTCGGTTTCGTGACCCGGGGCAACGGGGTGTCGGTGCACCGCCAGGACTGTGTGAACGCCGCCAGCCTGGACCGCGAGCGCATGGTCGACGTCGAATGGCGGCCCACCGAGGACTCGATGTTCCTCGTCGCCCTGCACGTGGAGGCCCTGGACCGCTCCCGGCTGCTCTCGGACATCACCCGGGTGCTCTCCGACCAGCACGTCAACATCCTCTCCGCGACGGTGCAGACCAGCCGGGACCGGGTGGCGCAGAGCCGGTTCACCTTCGAGATGGCCGACCCCACCCACCTGGGCAGCGTCCTGCGGTCGGTCCGCGGCGTGGACGGCGTCTACGACGTGTTCCGCGTCCGCAACTGAGGAGGCCGGCCGGACCCGGGCCCCGGCCGGGCCGCTGGCGCGCTCGTGCAGCAGCCGTGTCCGGCCGCTGACGGCGGAGGCGTCAGTCCTCGGTCCCGGTGAGCAGCCGTCGGGTGCGGTCGGGGACACCCGGTGCGAGGGTGCCGACGACGTCCGCCAGGGTGACCGCGGCCAGGCTGGACCGCCATGCCTGGTGGGCCTGGCGCATCGTCACGGCCAGGACGCACGGTTCCCGGCAGTCCTCCTCGGTCAGGGCCCCGCGCCCCTGCTGTCGGATCTCGCGGCACCGGTACGGGTCGGCGGCGCCGTCGACCGCCTCGATGACGTCGAGCACCGTGATCCGGGAGGCCGGCCGGGCGAGTCGGAAGCCGCCCCGCGGCCCCGTGGTCCCGGCCAACACGCCGCCCCGGACCAGGTGTGCGAGTTGCTTGGCCAGGTAGGGGGCGGGGACCCCGAAGTGCTCGGCGAGGCGGCGCGTACTGACGGTGTCCTCCTGGGCGAGCTGGGCCAGGGAGGCGGCGCAGTGCAGCGCCCACTCGGAGCTCTCGGGAAGTTTCACCTGTCCAGTCTATCTGATTAACGCTATTGTGGATCCCTGATATCCGTAATTGATCGGGAGGTCGACGTATGCGTGTTGCGGTGGTCGGAGCCACGGGCCGGATCGGAGCCCTGACACTGGCGGCTCTGCGCGGAGGCGGCCACGAGGCCGTCGCGATCAGTCGCGGCCACGGCGTGGACGTGCTCTCCGGGGAAGGGCTGGACGAGGCCCTGACCGGGGTCGACGCGGTGATCGACGTCCTGAACTGCACGTCGGGGGAGGAAACCGAGAACGTCCGTTTCTTCACGGCCGCCACCGAGCACCTGCTGGCAGCGGAACAGCGGGCCGGGGTGGGTCATCACGTCGTGCTGTCCATCGCCGCCGTGAACCGGGTGCGGGGGAACGCCCACTACGCGGGCAAGCGTGCGCAGGAGGCCGCGGTCGAGGCGGGACCGGTTCCCCACACGATCGTCCCGGCCACCCAGTTCCACGACTTCGGGGCCATGGTCGCCTCCTGGACAGAGACCGACGGTGTCGCCAGGATCGCTCCGCTGCTGGTGCGGCCCATCGCGCCCGAGGACGTCGCGGACATCCTGGTGCGCGTCGCCGCCGGCGAGCCCCGGGGGCGGCACCGGGACGTGACCGGGCCCGGCCCCCAGGACCTGGTCGACATGGCCCGCCGTACCCACGCGGTCCGCGGCCACCGGGTCGAGCTCGTGCCGACCTGGGAGAACGGGATCTTCGACGCCTCCATGGCCGGCAACGTGCTCCTGCCCGCGGCGGACGCCGAGGTGGCCCCGACCTCGTTCGAGGACTGGCTCGCCGCCCAGGCGGGGTGAGCCTCCCGGGGGGCGGTGGCCTGGCCCGGGAGGCTCCGGTCACCGTCCCCGGGCCGGTTCTCAGCTCTGTCGGTCGGCCCCCTTCTCAGGGTTCTTCTGCGCCTTGGCCTCCTTGCCCAGCAGGAAGGCCATGGCTGCGAAGACGACCACGCAGGCGATCAGCATCGGAGTCCGCAGTGCCGGGACCGGGTCGACGGCTGAAATGATCGCGACCAGAGCACAGAACACCCCGGTGACGGCCACGTAGCTGTTGACTCTGCGGTTCTTCTCGGTCATGGGGGGCGCACGCTTTCCGTGTGGGGGGAGTTGCGCAAAGAAGCTACCACCGTGTCCTGTCGGGACCCCGCCTGTCGGAAAAGCAGTGGTGCCCCCGGACACCGGCGGTTAGCGTGAGCCCGCCCGTGTCCCCCACGAGAAGGCAGGCCCCGTGCTCGAACTCCGCCCCCTCCGGGCCGAGGACGCCCGTCCCCTGGAACTGCTCGCCCAACGGCTCTGGCCGCTGAGTCCCCACCCCGGCGGGCTCGGCTGGCAGCTGGCCACCGGGCAGCTCTCATCCGACAACACGGTCCTGGCCCGCCGCGACGGTGAACCCGTGGCCTGGGCCGCGGCCGAGGAGCCCAACGCCCTCTTCCCCCGGAGCCAGATCACCATCCAGGGCGCCTCCGCCGACCCCGGGGCCGGGGCCGCGCTCCTGGACCGGGCGATGGCCCGGGTCGGTGGCGCCGCCGTGGACCTGCTGGTCCTCGACGGCGACGACGAACTCCGCTCGCTCGCGGAGAGGACCGGTTTCGCCGTGGCGGAGGAGAACGTCTTCGGTGAGTGGATGTGCCGGACCGCCACCGAGGAGGACGTCGTCCTGCCGGAGGGCTACCTGCTCCGTCCGGTGCGTGAGGGTGAGCAGGAGGCCCGGGTGGAGTGCCACCGGAGGGCCTGGAAACCCGCCGACCTGCCCTGGCCGGAGCGTGTGGGCCAGGTCGACCCGGACCTGACCAGCCGTTTCAGCCGGGAGCGCTACGACAGCACCCGCGCCGGTCTGCTGTACGACCGTGAACTCGATCTCGTGGTCGAGGCCCCGGACGGTTCACTGGCGGCCTGCTGCGTCGTGTGGTGGGATCCGAGGAACCGCTGCTCCGAGATCGAACCCCTCGGTGTGGTCCCCGAACACCGGCGCAAGGGCCTGGCCGGCGCCATGGCACTGCAGGCCTGCACCCTGACCGCCCGGCGCGGTGGGGACCGGGTGTTCATCAACACCTCGCCCAACGAGGCCTACCCGACCCCGGCCAGGACCTACGCCACGGTCGGCTACGAAACCGTCGAACGCGGAACCGTGTACACCCGGCCGGCCCGCTGACGGTCCCGTTCTTCCTTCGAAAACGACACGGTGGCCGCAACCTCCCCAGAGCCAGGGTGTTGCGACCACCGCTAGAACCCACGGTGCGCCGGGGCCCGTCGTGTGTCCGGTTCAGAGGCGGATCGTCGTGGACCGCACGATCTGGAACACCGGGTGCCGGTCGGCCTCGGCCTCGAACGCCTCGTCCGGTGCCTCCGGCGGGGCGTCGAAGTACGGCCCGACCACCGCGGCCCTGGGGTGGTTCAGGTACTCCCTGAGCAGCGGTGCCGCCTCGGCGGAGCCCAGCTCGCGCACGCTCACCAGCTCGATCCAGCCGCCCTGGCGCAGGGTCGCGAAACCGTCCTTGCGCAGGTTGCGCACCCAGTCGGCCTCCCCGTAGGGGGAGACCAGGTACCGGCCGCTCTCACTGTCCAGGACACTGAGCGGGATGGTGCGCAGGAAACCGGACTTGCGCCCACGCGTCGTGAGCAGGTGCAGCTCCGGCGGGCAGGCCCCGTACTTGACGAAGCCGCTGACGAACGCGTTGGCGGTCCGCCGCAGCTTCGTCATCTCGAACCGCTTCGTCGGTTCGTTCACCATCTTCGGCAACTCCCTCACTCGGATGCTCCCATTGTGATGGTTGTGGGCCTTCGATGGCACCCGTGGCGTGCCTTCTCCTACCGGAACGCGGAGATACCCGTCACCGCCTGGCCGATGCTCAGCGCGTGGATCTCCTCGGTGCCCTCGTAGGTGGCCACCGTCTCCAGGTTCACCATGTGCCGCATCACCGGGTACTCCAGCGTGATCCCGTTGGCGCCGTGGATCCCGCGCGCCGTCCGCGCCACCCGCTGCGCCGCCGCCACGTTGGCGAACTTGCCGAAACTCACGTGGTTGTGGTGGCAGTTCCCCTCGTCCTTCAGCCGACCGATCCGCAGCGCCGCCATGTTGGCGTGGTTGACGTCCACCACCATGTCGGCGAGCTTGCGCTGGGTGAGCTGGAAACCGCCGATGGGCTGCCCGAACTGCTCACGGGTCCGCGCGTAGTCCAGCGCGGCCTCGTAGCAGGCGCGCGCCGCGCCCGCCGCGCCCCACACGATCCCGTAGCGGGCCTCGTTCAGGCAGGAGAGCGGGGAGCCCAGGCCCCCGGAGCCGGGCATCACGGCGTCGGCGGGCAGGCGCACGTCCTCCAGCACCAGCTCCGAGGTGATCGAGGCGCGCAGCGACAGCTTCTTGTGGATGACGTTCGCGGAGAACCCCGGGGTGTCGGTCGGCACCACGAAACCGCGGATGCCGTCCTCGGTGGCGGCCCACACCACGGCGACGTCGGCCACCGAGCCGTTGGTGATCCACATCTTGGTGCCGTTGAGGACCCAGTCCGCCCCCTCCCTGCGGGCGCTGGTGCGCATCGAGCCCGGGTCCGAGCCGGAGTCGGGCTCGGTCAGGCCGAAGCAGCCGATCGCCTCGCCCGCGGCCATCCTCGGCAGCCACTCGTTCCGGTGCTCCTCGGAACCGAACTTGTGGATCGCCGCCATCGCCAGGGAACCCTGCACGGACACGAAGCTGCGCAGCCCCGAGTCCACCGCCTCCAGCTCCCGGCAGGCCAGACCGTAGGCGACCGCGCTGGAGCCGCCGCAGCCGTACCCCTCCAGGTGCATGCCGAGAACGCCCAGGTCGCCGAAGGCCTTGGCGAGGCCGCGCGGGTCGGGGATGGTCCCGGCCTCGAACCAGTCGGCGACGTTCGGCAGGAGCTCACGGGAGGAGAAGCCGCGGACGGCGTCCCGGACGTCGCGTTCGGTGTCGGACAGTTCGGCGTCCACCGCCAGGAAGTCGAGGGGGTCGGGGGCGGCGGCCTTGCGCTGGGAGTCGCTCATGGTGGGTGTCCCTTCGTGGTGCTTCGGTGACGTGTGTGTGAGGTCTGTGGGGTGATGGTTCGCCGGACCTAGCGGGTCTCGGAGCTCCGGACGTCGGTCTGCTGGACGGTCCCGCTCCTGAGCAGGCCCTCGATCCGCTCCGCGGTCAGGCCCAGCTCGGCGAGCACCTGCGCGGAGTGCTGGCCCAGCAGGGGAGGAGCGGTCATCGGGGTGGGTGTGTGCTCCATCCGGAAACCCGCCCGTACCTGTTCCAGGAGCCCGGCGGTGGGGTGCTCGACCGTGCGCAGGACGTCGTCCCCGCCGGCGTCGGCGGTGCGCAGCGCGTCCAGCACGCCCCGCACCCGGCCGACCGGGACCCCGGCGCCGACCAGGACCTCCATCCAGTGCTCGGCGGGTCGGGTGCGCAGTGTCGCCGAGAGCTCCCCGACCAGTTCGTCCCGGTGCGCCACCCGGCCCGGGTTGGTGGCGTAACGGGGGTCCCCGGCCAGGTCGGGGCGGTCGATGGCGGCGCACAGACGCTGGTACAGGGCGTCGTTCCCCGCGGCGACCACGATCTCCGCGTCCTGGGCGGGAAACGTCTGGTACGGCACGATGGTGGTGTGCGCGTTGCCCACACGGGCGGGTTCGGTGCCGGTGACCAGCGCCTGCTGGGTGAGGTTGACCAGGCTGGACAGGGTGGAGTTGATCAGCGAGACACTGATGTTCTCGCCCCGCCCCGTGGCCCGGGCCCGCATGAGCGCGCCGAGGATGCCCACGGCTGCGTTCAGCCCGGTGAGGACGTCGGTGAGCGCCACCCCCACCTTGCTGGCCGGGCCGTCGGCGGGGCCGGTGGTCGCCATCAGGCCGCTCTCCGCCTGCACGACGATGTCGAAGCCGGGGCGGGTGGCGGGCTCGTGTTCGGGGCCGAAGCCGCTCACCGAGCAGTACACCACGGCCGCGTTGCGTTTGCTGATCTCCTCGTAGCCCAGGCCGAGCCGGTCGATCACCCCAGGGCGGAAGTTCTGGATGACCACGTCCGAGGTGGCGCACAGCTCCTGGACGGCGGCCAGCCCCTCGGGGTCCTTGAGGTCCACTGCCAGGCTGCGCTTGTTCCGGTTCACGGACAGGAAGTAGGCGGCCTCGCCGGGGGAGTGGTGCTCCCGGTGCTCCTCGGCCGGTTCGGCGTAGGGCGGCCCCCAGGACCGGGTGTCGTCGCCCCGGCCGGGCTGCTCCACCTTCACCACCTCGGCGCCCATGTCGGCGAGGAGCATGGTCGCGTACGGGCCCGCCAGGACCCGGGACAGGTCGGCCACCCGTACCCCGGCGAGGGGCAGTGGCGGGTCCGGTTCGGGGGCGGGACCGGTTTCCGGGTTTGTCGCGCTCACGTGGAGGTTACTCCTTGCCGTCGGGGTCGTTGGCGGGGCCGCCGGGCAGCTGGTCGCCGTCCCGCAGCTGGTAGTAGGTCTCCAGGCAGCGGCGCAGCGCGGTGGTGAGGGCGGCGCCGGAGTGGCCCGCGTACCGCGTCTGGACCCGCTGGACGATCTCCGCGATGTCCTCGGTCACCGAGGCGCCCTCGACCAGGGCGCGGAAGAAGTCCTTCGCCAGGTCGGTGAGCAGTGTGGTGTCCGCGGCGACGATACGGCCGTCCGCGGAGTCCACCGCGAGTACGACACCGAGCCGCTGGTACTGGGAATGGCTCGCCACCGAGTCGGGGAGGCGGGCGTAGCCGGAGATGAGGACAACCCTGGGGTTGCGGAAGATCTGCTGAATACGGTCGTCGCCGTACAACGGAAGGCACCTCTCGTCTGCGGGCATGCGAAAACTCCAACGCACTGGAGTCTCGCGCCTGAAGGGCGGCCGGGGGAACCGGACACCCGCGACATGAGGGCAGTTCGGGATCAGTATGGCCCAGCCGTGGCGGCGGGTGTCAAGCGGGGTCGTGGTCCAGGACACAGGGACACGCGGATGCGTCCCGGGCGGACCCTGTGTTACATTTCGGCACAGGTCACGAGTACCAGCGACAAGCCCCGGCTAGCTGGTCGGCAACCCTCCTTCCGCGGTGGGGTGCCCCGGGTGAGGACCAGGTCCCGACACGACCGTGTCAGACAAGCGCGGACCCCTGAGGTGAAGCCGTCATCCGGCGTACCCCTGTGGGTCCCACGACTCGCAGAAGAGGTGCCCTATGACCACTGTCGTCCCGTTCGACTCCACCCGCTCCGCCGCCCGCACGGCCCACGCCGCCGACCGGGCCGCGGCCCGCGAGTGCTCGATCGTCACCGCCGAGGGCGGGGTCCCCCTGGTCACCGGTGAGTACGCGGAGTACGCCAACTTCGACTACGCGGCCAGCGCCCCCTGCCTGACCAGCGTGGCGGAGGCCCTCTCCGAGGCCCTGCCGTTCTACGCCAGCGTCCACCGCGGCGCCGGACACCACTCGCAGGTCAGCACCGACGCCTACGAGCGCGCCCGCCGCAGCGTCGCCCGCTTCCTCGGCGTGCGCACCCAGGCGGACCAGGGAGGTTCCGCCGACGCCGTGGTGTTCGTCCGGGGCACCACCGACGCCGTCAACCTGCTGGCCCGGACGGTGCCCGAGGGGTGCACCGTGGTGGTCTTCGAGTCCGAGCACCACGCGAGCCTGCTTCCCTGGGAGCACCCGGCCTCACGCGCCGCGAAGGTGGTCCGGCTGCCGCTGCCGGAGAGCCCGGAGGCCGCCGTCGGGGCCGCCCGTGCCGCTCTGGCGGAGGCACCCGAGGGTCCCAGGTTGCTCTGCGTCACCGCGGCCTCCAACGTCACCGGTGAGATCTGGCCGGTGGAGGAACTGGTCGAGGCCGCGCACGCCGAGGGCGCCCGGGTGCTGGTGGACGCCGCCCAGTACGTGCCGCACCTGCCGTTCAGCCTCACCGGGACCGGTGCGGACTACGTGGCCCTGTCCGGGCACAAGCTCTACGCGCCCTTCGGTTCGGGTGTGCTCGCGGGCCGGGCCGACTGGCTGCGCGAGGCCACCCCGTACCTGGCCGGCGGGGGAGCGACGCGGAAGGTCACCGAGCACGACGTCGTCTGGAACGACCTCCCGGCCCGACACGAGGCGGGGAGCCCCAACGTGCTGGGGGCCGTGGCCCTGGCGGCGGCCTGCGACACCTTCACCAACCGGACCCTGTCCCTGCAGCACATCCGCGAAGCCGCGCTGCTGGAGCGCCTGCGGGCCGGACTGACGGAGGTCGACGGTGTGCACGAGCTGACCCTGTGGGGGGCCGAGCACGCGCGGGTCGGGATCGTCTCGTTCGTGGTCGACGGTCTGCCCGCCGACCTGCTCGCCGCGGCGCTTTCCGCGGAGTACGGGATCGGCGTCCGGGACGGTCTGTTCTGCGCCCACCCGCTCACCGGCCACCTGCTGCCCGAGGGGCACACGCAGGCGGTGCGCGCGAGCCTGGGCGTGGGAACCACCGAGGAGCACGTCGACCGTCTGGTGGGCGCCGTCGCCGACCTGGTCGCGAGGGGACCGCGCTGGGAGTACGCCGACTGCGACGGCCGTCTCGCCCCGGTCCCGGACCCCCGCAACGTGCTCTAACCGAGCCGGTGCCCCAGGAGGGCCAGGCCCCGGACCAGGGCGGGCAGGGCGAGGGTGAACAGTGCGACCGTTAGCGCTCTCTTCGGGCGGAGGACGAGGTGGCACAGTGCCGCCTGGACTCCGAAGCCGAACAGGGCCAACGGTCGACAGACGCGGCTCCCATAGCACCAGGGAGATACCGAACAGGGCGTAGAGGACCGTGCTCGGTACGGTCCCGATCACGGGCAGCGTCGGGTGGGTGACCAGGCGCCTGCCCCTGCCCAGGGTTCTCACCACGAGGAACAGCAGCGCGAACGGCAGCGTGTGGGTCACCAGCACCAGACCGTAGAAGACCGCGAGGGGGTGGGGGAGTCCTCCGGTTCCGTCCAGCGCGCTGTCCGCGATGGGGAAGACCAGGAGGAGCACCGCGACGTGCGCCGCTCCGGCTCCGCTGAGGCGTGCCACGGTTGAGGCCGGGCCGAACGCGGGTTCGGGCGCAGAAGGGGGTGAGGGCACCGGTACGACTCCTGAACAGTCGGTGGCTGCTGCCGCGGGTCGGTTCTCTCCTCCCCAGTATTGGTGTGCCCGTTTCGGGGAGAGCCCGGGGGTGCCGCGCGGTGTTCGGGCGGAGGTTCGGGACCTCGGGCTTACAAAAGCTTGCGACGCACGACCCTACATAAGACGCAATAAGGCACATTTCACCCAGGTATGTGCTGGGGATCACGTTCACAAGCTGTACTATCAGGCCCTGACGGCAAGGCGCGTCGTCGCCGGATCCGACCGGTCCGCCCCGACGGAGCGTCCTGCCTCCCACGAGCGAACCGGCTGGGGGAGCGTGATCGTGACGGACGTCCGAGGACCCAAGGCAGGTCCCCTCACGGCCGTGTTCCGAGAACAGAAAACCCCACACGTCCCGGGACGCGAACCCCGGGTCGTCAACCTCGGCGGGAGCCCCTGCCCGCCGCCGGACCCGGCCCGAGCCGAGCAGACCCGCCTCCACCAGGCCTTCCTCGGCCGGGTCATCGACTACCTGTGCGCCGACGCCGGCATCCGCCAGTTCGTGGACTGGGGGTGTTCCGTGCCCGGGACCGCCGAGCGCGTGCACCGGGCCGACGCCGAAGCCGCGGTAGTGCACGTCGCACCGCACGGGACCGCCGGGATACTCGCCGCCGCGGACGACGCGGCCGTCCTGTCCGGTGAGGCTTCCGGCACCGGGGACGGGGCCCTGCTCCGCCGCCTCCACACCAGCGGGCTCGTCGACTTCGACGAGCCCGTCGCCGTACTGATGACCCGCCCCTTCACCGAGGAGGCCCCGCCCACCGGGCTCGCCGCCCTCCACTCGGTGATGCGCGGTGGAGGTTACCTCGCCCTCACCTCCACGGCGCCCCGAACCGTGGTCGAACGGGCCTTCGACCCCTTCCTCCCCGTCGAACCGATGGTCGCCGATCTCACCTGGTGGCCCTACCCGGATGACGACGTACCCGCCCCGGGATGTGGAACCCTGGGCGGACTGGGCCGTGCGCCCGAGCGAGGAAGGGGAGTGCGCCGATGGCACTGAACTGGAACGGCGAGATCCTGGCCCAGATGCGGTTCTACTGGGACTTCTCGCTGTGGCCCCGGTTGGAGGGGCTCACCGACGCGGAGTACTACTGGGAGCCGGTCCCGGACAGCTGGACCGTGCGCCGACTGCCGGACGGCCGCCACGCGCCCGACGGCGCCTACCCCGCACCCGAACCCCCGCCGGTCACCACTATCGCCTGGCGCCTCGGCCACATCGTGGTGGACCTGTTCGAGACCCGCATCAACTGGCACTTCGGCGACCGCACCGCCAACCGCGACACCATCGACTGGCCCAGCAGCGCCGCCGAGGCCAGGCAGCGCCTGCGCAACGCCTACCTCACCTGGTCCGACCACGTCCAGGAACTGGACGACGACGCCCTGGCCGTCCCCGTGGGCGACGCCGAGGCGCCCCAGTGGTCCGACTTCCCCCTGGTCGTGCTCATCCTGCACCTGAACCGCGAGTTCATCCACCACGGCGCCGAGATCGCCCTCCTACGGGACCTCCACCGGGCCCGCTTCGGTGCGGAACCCACGCACTAGAGCACGTGCAGCGGGTCCACCCGGACCTGGGCCAGGTGTTCGTCCCGGCGTGCGCTGCGCGCCGAGGCCGCCGTCTTCAATGCCCGGGTGAGCTCCCCGACCGACCCGCGTGGCACCCGCAACAGGGCCCGTTCGGTCTGGTCGGCGCTGCTGTCGGTGCGTTCCGGACCCACCGGCACCGGCCCCAGCAGCTCGGCCCGTTCCGGGAGCTCGATCTGGTCCAGCAGCTCGCGCACGTGTTCGGGGGCACCGGTGACCGAGGCCATCGACACCGCCGGGGGGAACCCGAGCTCCCTGCGCTCGGCCAGCTCCCGTTCGGCGAACCCACCCGGATCCCAGCGCACCAGCGACTGCACCACGGGCAGTGAGACGTCCGCGGACACCACCACCGCGCCGCCCGGTCGTACCAGAGCGGAGGCGTTCAGCCAGCGCCGCAGAGTCTCCTCCGAGGCACGCAGATCGGCCCGGTTGAGCAGCGCCCACCCGTCCAACAGCACCGCCGCCGCGTACCCGCCGCCGGTGACCGCCGGTTCGGCTCCGGGGGTGGCCACCACCAGCGACGGTTTGTCCGGGACCTCGGAGAGCACTTCCTCACGGCCGGAGGTACGAACGGTCAGCGACGGGAAGGCCCGGCCCAGCTCTTCCGCGGTCCGGCGGGCGCCCACCACCACCGCGCGCATCCGACTCGCCCCGCACCCGGGGCACACCCACTGCCCGGCCACCCGGCCGCACCAGCCGCACGAGGGCATGGCGTGTGATCCGCGCACGGCCAACGGCCCGTTGCAGGCGTCGCAGCGCGCGGGTTCACGGCAGCCCGAGCAAGCCAGGGTGTTCAGGTAACCCCGGCGCGGAACCTGGAACAGCACCGGACCGCTCCTGGCCGCCTCGCGTGCCGAACGCAGCGCCACGCTCGGCATTCGCGCGGACCGGGCGGCCCCGTCCCGGGCGAGTTCGCGGTCGTCACCGGCGGGTTTGACCAGCGGGGCGCGGCTGCGCAGCGTCGCCCGGTCGGCTACCAGCGGACGCGCCCACCCGGACTCCACCAGCAACTGGGCGTCGGTGGTACGGGTGTGTCCGCCGATCAGCGCCGCGGCGCCGGCCCGGTGCGCCCGCATCGCCAGAACCGTGCGTGCGTGCAGGTAGGGGGCGTGCGGATCCACGTGCACGTCGTCGCCGTCGTCCCACAGGACCACCAGCCCCAGGTCGCGGACGGGTGCGAAGACGGCGGCCCGGGTGCCCACCACGACCCGTACCTGGCCGCGTAGCACGGACAACCAACTCCGGTACCGTTTCGCGGGGCCCAGGTCGGCGGTGAGCGCCGCGTGGCGGCCCTCGCCCAGGTTGCGGGTGAGCGCCGCGTCCACCGCGGCCACGTCGCGGCCGTCGGGCAGCACCACCACGGTGCCGCGCCCCGCGCCCAGGGCGGCCTCGGCCGCCACCGCGATCGCGTCGGTCCAGTCGCCGCCGGGCAGGGCGTTCCACACCGCGCGGGCCGGACGTCCCGCGTGCAACGCCTTGATGAAGGCGGGGCCCTCCGGATAGGCGTCCCAGGGGCCGGGGTCCACCTCCGGTACGGCCGCCTCCACCGTCTCCTGGACGGGGGCGCCGTCGTCGGGCGGGAGCGCGCTCTCGGGGTGTTCGGGGACCTCGGGAGGATCCTCGTCGGTGGGCTCCACACCCTCGACGTCCTCCTCCCGGGCCTGCTCCTCGCGCGCGGTCTCCTTCTCCACCCGCGCGTGTCGGGGCGGTACCGCCAACCGCAGGACATCGCTCAGGGTGCCCGCGTACCGGTCGGCGACGGCTCTGGACAACGACAGGATCTCCGGGGTGAGCACGGGTTCGGGGGAGACCACCGTCTCCAGATAGGCCAGCTGCCCGGCGAAGTCCGAACTCTCCACCCGCTCGGCGAGGAACCCCGCGAGCAGGCGTCCGTTGAAACGCACCTTGACCCGGCACCCGGGCACGGCGGCCTCGTCCATGTCGGCCGGTACCCGGTAGTCGAAGTAGCGGTCCAGGTGCGGCAGCGGGGTGTCGACGATCACGCGTGCCACGGGGAGCCGGTCGGCGGGCCGACGCTTGGCCGGGCGACGGCTCTTCGCTGTGTCGGCCTTTCCCCTGGCCTGTTCCTTCTTCTCCTGTCCGGGCAGGTCGAAGAGGACCTCGTCGGGCTGGCCGGGCTGCGCTGTCATCACTCCTGGTTTATCAGAACCTTCCGACAACCCCGCTCTTTCCGGCGGGGAGCCCCGGCCGGGACTGGTAGAACAGTGACCCGTAGGCGCAGCGGAGGGGGACCCGAAACATGAAGCTTGTCTTTGCCGGAACACCTGAGGTGGCGGTGCCCTCACTCCGGGCGCTGATCGACTCCGAACACGAGGTCGCGGCCGTGATCACCCGGCCCGACGCCCGCTCCGGGCGCGGGCGCAGGGTCTCCGCCGGCCCCGTCGGCGAACTCGCCGAGAGCGAGGGGATCGAGGTCCTCAAGCCCGCCAAGGCGGGGGACCCCGAGTTCCTGGAGCGCCTCGCCGAGATCGCCCCCGACTGCTGTCCGGTGGTCGCCTACGGTGCCCTGCTGCCCCAGTCCGCGCTGGACATCCCCGAGCACGGCTGGGTCAACCTGCACTTCTCGCTGCTGCCCGCCTGGCGGGGCGCGGCCCCCGTCCAGCACGCCATCCTGCACGGGGACGACGTCACCGGCGCCTCCACCTTCCGGATCGTCAAGGAGCTCGACGCCGGGCCGGTCTACGGCACCCTCGCCGAGACGGTCCGGCCCACCGACACCAGCGGTGAGCTCCTCGAACGCCTCTCCGTGTCCGGGGCCGGGCTCCTGGCCCGCACGATCGACGGCATCGCCTCCGGCGAGCTCAGCCCGGTCCCGCAGCCCAACGCCGACGTGTCCTACGCGGGCAAGCTCACCACCCTGGACGCCGAACTCGACTTCACCGCGCCCGCCCAGCGCGTGGACCGGGTTGCCCGGGCCTGCACGCCCGCGCCCGGCGCCTGGACCACCTTCCGCGGTATGCGCCTGAAGGTCGGCCCGGTCCGGCCGGTGACCGACGCCGACCGCCCCGACCTGGAACCCGGCCAGCTGCACGCGGACAACAAACGCGTCCTCGTGGGGACCAGCACCCACCCGGTCGAGCTCGACCGGGTCCAGCCGCAGGGCAAGAAGGCCATGGCCGCCGCGGACTGGGCGCGCGGGGTGCGCCCCACCGAAGACGACCGACTGGGCCGTTGAGCTGCCGTACTCTCGGAACTGGCGGGCGTGAG
This sequence comes from Nocardiopsis moroccensis, assembly GCF_055763695.1. Classification (NCBI taxonomy): domain Bacteria; kingdom Bacillati; phylum Actinomycetota; class Actinomycetes; order Streptosporangiales; family Nocardiopsidaceae; genus Nocardiopsis; species Nocardiopsis moroccensis. The sequence continues at coordinate 578,975 of NZ_CP199747.1, forward strand.
CGCGCGCCGGTACATGTCCCCGGTTTGTTGAGGCAGAGCACACGTTGAGCGAGCAGTCCCGGTCCCGGCAGCAGCGTCCGCGAAAGGGCGGGAAGCCCAGGCAGGGCGGTGGCCGGCGGTCCGGCCCGCCCCAGCCCCGCGACCCGGCACGCCGGGTCGCCTACGACGTGTTGCGCGCGGTCGAGCAGCGTGACGCCTATGCGAACCTGCTGCTGCCCTCCCTGCTCAACGAGCGCGGTATCCACGGCCGGGACGCGGCGTTGGCCACCGAGCTCACCTACGGGACCCTGCGCGGCCAGGGCACCTACGACGCGATCCTGGAGACCTGCGTCGACCGCTCGCTCTCCTCGGTGGACGAGGAGGTGCTGCCCCTGCTGCGGCTCGGCTCCCACCAGCTGCTGTCCACGAATATTCCGCCGCACGCGGCGGTCAGCGAGACCGTGGACCTGGCCCGCCGTGTGGTGGGCCACCACCGCGGCCGGTTCGTGAACGCGATCCTGCGCAAGGTCAGCGCCCGGGACCTGGAGGCGTGGACCGAGGTCATCGCCCCCGACCGTGAGCGCGACCCCAGCGGTTACCTGTCCGTGGTGCGGAGCCACCCGCGCTGGGTGGTCAAGGAGTTGGCCCGCGCCCTGGGGGAGCGGGCCAAGGACGGCCTGGTCCGGACCGAGGAGCTGTTGATCGCGCACAACGAGCGCCCCAAGGTCACCCTCGTCGCCAAACCGGGCCGGGCCAAGGTCGCGGACCTGGAGGAGTCCGGTGCCGTCCCGGCCCGGTACTCGCCCTTCGCCGCCTACCTGACCGAGGGCGACCCGGGTGCGATCCGTGAGGTCCGGCAGAACCGGGCCGCCGTCCAGGACGAGGCCAGCCAGCTCGTCGCCCTGGCGCTGTCCCGGGTGGACGCGCACGGCTCCGACGGCCTCTGGCTGGACATGTGCGCGGGCCCCGGCGGCAAGGCCGGTCTGTTGGCCTCCATCGCCGGTCAGGGTGCGGCCCGCCTGGTCGCCTCCGAACTCCAGCCCGCCCGCGCGGGCCTGGTGGCGAACGCCGTACGCCGCGCCCCCCGCGACGCCGGCCGCGTCATCGCCGCCGACGGCACCAGGCCCGCCTGGAAGCCGGGTTCGTTCGACCGGGTCCTGGCCGACGTGCCGTGCACCGGCCTGGGCGCCCTGCGCCGGCGCCCCGAGTCCCGTTGGCGGCGCGGCCCCGAGGACGTCGCCCGGCTCGCCCCGCTCCAGCACGAACTGCTCACCAACGCGGTCGAGGCGGCACGCCCCGGCGGCGTGGTCGCCTACGTGACGTGCTCGCCGCACCTGGACGAGACCGACGTGGTCGTCCGGAGGGTCCTGGACGAACGCGGTGACCTCGAACTCCTGCGCGCTCCCGATTACCTCGACGAGGTCCCCGACCTCGCCGCGGGGCCGGAGGGCAGGTACGTCCAGTTCTGGCCGCACGTGCACGGCACCGACGCGATGTTCCTCGCCCTGTTCCGGAAGAAGTCGGACTAGGTACGTTCCCGCCGGACACGCCCCGGCGGCACGCACGCCCTCAGACCGAGAGTTCTCTCAGGGCTGCGGTCAGTTCCCGGCCGACGTGCTGTGCCGTGCGTTCGTGCGCGGGGCCTCCGGCGCCTCTGGGAACCGCCTCGACCAGCATGATCAGGTACAGGTAGCTCCGGTACAGCGCCTGGCGCGGGCGGGTGTCGGCGTCCAGGGTGAGGGTTCCGCCCGCGGCGCGGTAGCCGTCCAGGAGGGCCGGGTCGTCCTGGATGTCGCCGAACAGAGCGAGCGAGACCGTCTCGGCCAGCGGGTCGCCCCAGAAGGACTCCTCGGTGCGCATCATCCCGCGCTCGTAGCCCATCACCGGGGCTGCGGGGTCGGGTGCGATCTTCAGGACCAGGTCACGTCCGTCGGCCATCCGTAGCCGGTGGGTGCTGTTGAAGGTTCCCTCGGCGAGCTCCTCGTACCCCTCCAACCGGTCCGGGCTGATCCCGGCCTCGTCCAGTACGGTGTTCATCTCTCCCCGGGACAGCATGACCGGATTCCCCGAGCCCACCCGAACCCCCTCCGCTCCCGGACGTGACGGCGTCAGGTTGGCCGCCCCGACCGCGTCACGCCCAGAGGGGAAGATTTGGACAAAAAGGAATCTACGTCGTAAAGGTGCTGGTTATTCGGCCCCGAGTGCGACCACCACGCAGATCATGCAGGAGTTCCCCGCCTCCCTCAGCAGGTAACGGTAGGACTCGGCCCGGAGCTCGGCGCCCGTCCCGTCGAGGTAGGACCAGCGCACATCCGCCCACACCAGTCTCGACGTGAGCTCCTCCATTCGGCGGATCTCGGGCACCGCGCCGACCACCCCGTGCTCCCGGTACCGCTCGGCCGCCCCCGTGAAAGCCCCCTTGACGTCCGCGGGGGAGGTCACCGGGATGCTCTGTGTGTCCCCCGCGACATAGGCGGGGTAGCTGTGCCGGGCGGCGATCCCGTCGAGGTCCCCGGCCACGAGTTCCCGGCCGTAGGCCTCCAGAAAGTCCTGCAGTCCCTCCTGGTCGAGCATGGCGCCTCCCCGTGTCATCTTCCCCCTCCCACCTGCCCCGGGCTCGCCCTGGCTACACTGCTGACGTGGCAATTCAGATCTCTCCCAGCATCCTCAGCGCCGACTTCGCGCACCTCGCCGACGAGGCGGCGGCCGTCCCCAACGCGGACTGGCTGCACGTCGACGTCATGGACGGACACTTCGTCCCCAACCTCACCCTGGGTCTGCCCGTGGTGGAGTCCCTGGTCAGGGCGGCCGCCACCCCGCTGGACTGCCACCTGATGATCGAGGACCCCGACCGCTGGGCGCCGGCCTACGCCGAGGCGGGCGCGGGCAGCGTCACCATCCACGCCAAGGCAGCCGGCGCCCCCGTGCGCACCCTGCGCGAGATCCGCAAGCAGGGCGCCCGCGCCGGACTGGCACTCAACCCCGCCGAACCGGTCGACCCCTACACGGACCTGCTCGGCGAGATGGACATGCTGCTGCTGATGACCGTCGAGCCCGGTTTCGGCGGCCAGAAGTTCCTGGATCTGGTGCTGCCCAAGATCCGCCGGGCCCGGGAACTCATGGACGAGCGCGGCGCCGCGGTCTGGCTCCAGGTCGACGGCGGGGTGAGTGACGAGACCATCGAGCGCGCGGCCGAGGCCGGGGCGGACGTCTTCGTCGCCGGTTCCGCCGTCTACGGCGCCCAGGACCCGGCCAAGGCAATCGATTCCCTGCGTGCCCAGGCCCAGCGGGTCAGCAAGCCGGCCTGATCCGGGCCGCCACGGTCCCGGCGGATAACGATCGCGGTGCGGCATCCCTGTGGGCCTGGTCACAACGGCCCCGTGCGCCCTATGCTGCCCGCTGTAGTCGTTGATTTTCGCTTGGTCGCGGCTCCGTCTTCCCCTGCGCGCGCCGCAAGTGCCCGTGTCCGGGGGAGCGGCGCGGCGTGAGCGCGTTGCCAGGCGCGGACCCGTGGAGTACGCGTGAACGCTTGGAACACCGAGCACCTGGCCATGGATGCCTTCCGGGAGACGGAGAGCGCCGCCGTCCGCTGGTTGCAGGGATGGGGTGACTGGCTCGCCCATCCGATGGGCGTCCTCACCTTCCTGGGGTCCCAGGGCCTGATCGTCGTCCTGCTGGCCGCCGTCTTCTGGAGCGTCCACGCGGGTCTGGGTGCCCGCCTGTTCGTCGCGGTCGTCGCCTCCGGTCTGGTCAACAACCTGCTCAAGGCGGTGTTCTACACTCCCCGGCCCTACTGGTTCGACGCGCTGGTCACCGGGCACAGCCACCACGGCAGCTTCGGGATGCCCTCCGGGCACACCCAGGCCGCGACGGTGACCTACGGCTACCTCGCGGCGAAGTCCGGCCGCAGAGCCCTGCTGGGAGCGGCCGCCGCAGTGATCGCACTCGTGGCCCTCTCCCGGATCTACCTGGGTGTGCACTTCCCCAGCGACGTCCTGGTCGGCCTGCTGGTCGGCGGGGCCCTCCTCTGGGCCGTCCTGAGCTGGGAGGACCGCGTGCTGGCCTGGTGGCGCTCGCTGGACACGGTGCGCTGGGTGTCCTACCTGCTGGCCCTCACCCTGGTGCCGTGTGCGGTGGCCACCGCCTGGCAGTTCGGCGTGCGCGGTGACTGGACGGTCCCGGCCGCCGAATGGATCGGAGCCACCCCCACCGACCCCGCCGGGCACACCCTGGCCGGGCTCTATACGGCCGGCGGCGCCCTCCTGGGCGGGGCCGGTGGCCTCACTCTGCTCCACCGCCGCGGCTGGTACAGCGCGGCGGGCGCGGTCACCGCGAGGACCGCCCGCTTCGTCCTCGGTATCTCGGTGGTGGTGCTCATCCTGGTCCTGGACCAGGTCCTCTTCCGGGGCCTGACCGGATTCCCCGCCGCGCTCGTGGCCTTCGCGGTCTACGGGGTGATGGCCTTCTGGGCCTGCTACGGGGCGCCGGAGATGTTCGTGCGCTCCGGTCTGGCCGAGCGGCCGAAGGACACACCCGAGCAGACCCCCGTGGAGGGGCCCGGGGACACCGGTCGGGCATGAATCAGGTCACACCGGCTATGCGCTCGGCCGTCCGAGGGGTTAGGATCGTGCTCGTTTAGACAATAGTCAAACGCGTGCTCCGGGGTCGGTGAAAGTCCGAACCGGCGGTGACAGTCCGCGACCCGGCCGAGTCCATCGGCCGGTTGAACCGGTGGAATTCCGGTACCGACGGTTAAAGTCCGGATGGGAGGCAGTACGCGTTGGGGCGGATCCGAGCCGTGCCGATCCTTGGCGACGGTGCCCGTTTTCGTCCTTGCCGTGGACCCGTTTTCCGCGCACCTTTTCCCCGGAGCCGTGCCAGGCGAAGGGACGTAGGGCGTGTTCACCGGAATCGTGGAAGAACTCGGCAGGGTCATCTCCCTCGAGCCGGCCGGGACCAACGGTGAGGCGGCTCTGCTCACCGTGCACGGCCCCCTGGTCAGCTCCGACGCAAGACACGGCGACTCCATCTCGGTCAACGGCGTGTGCCTGACCGTCGTCGGCCAGGGTGAGGACACCTTCACCGCCGACGTGATGAAGGAGTCCCTGGACCGCTCCACCCTCGGCGACCTCGCCCCCGACGCCCCCGTGAACCTGGAGCGCGCCGCCCGCACCGACTCGCGCCTGGGCGGCCACGTCGTCCAGGGCCACGTCGACGGCACCGCCACCCTCCTCTCCCGGAATCCCGGCGACAACTGGGACGTTCTACGTTTCGGCATGTCCCCGGAGCTCTCCCCGTACGTGGTGGAGAAGGGTTCCATCACCGTGGACGGCACCAGTCTCACCGTCTCCGCCGTGAGCGCCCCCGGCGCCAAGGACGAGTACTTCGAGGTCAGCCTCATTCCCGCCACCCTGGAGGCCACCACTCTGGGCGGCCTGGCGGTCGGCGCCACCGTCAACATCGAGGTGGACGTGATCGCCAAGTACGTGGAACGCATCACCGCGGTCGCCCGGGCCCGCAGCAGCGACAGCGCCCCGGACCGCACCCGCGCCTAGCGCGGCGCCCCGCCGACGCCACCACCCATCGAACCACCCACCACGCACCTTCAGGAGCGGGAATGACCGTCACCGACACCACCCCGGCCGCCGCCCCCGAGCAGAACGGGCAGACCGTCGCCCTCGACCGCATCGAGGACGCCATCGCCGAGTTCGCCGCCGGCAAGGCCATCGTGGTCGTGGACGACGAGGACCGTGAGAACGAGGGCGACATCATCTTCGCCGCCGAGCTCGCCACCCCCGAACTGCTGGCGTTCATGATCCGCTACACCTCCGGCGTGGTGTGCGTGCCGATGGAGGGCGAGGACCTGGACCGTCTCGACCTGCCGCTGATGACCGCGCGCAACGAGGAGAGCCTGCGCACCGCCTACACGGTCACCGTCGACGCCCGTGAGGGCGTCAGCACCGGCATCTCGGCCGCCGACCGGGCGCGCACCATCCGCCTGCTCTCCGCCGCCGAGAGCCGCCCCGTCGACTTCGTACGCCCCGGACACATCCTGCCGCTGCGCGCCCGCCCGGGCGGTGTCCTGGCCCGCCGCGGCCACACCGAGGCCTCGGTCGACTTCGCCCGCCTGGCCGGTCTGCGCCCCGCCGGCGTGCTGGCCGAGGTGGTCAACGACGACGGCACCATGGCCCGCCTGCCCCGACTGCGCGAGTTCGCCGACGAGCACGGCCTGAAGCTGGTGTCCGTCGAACAACTGGCCGCGTACCGCGCCGCCCTCGGTCAGACCCTCACCGAGGAGGAGGCCAACCCCGCGCTGGTCACCCGCATGGTCGAGACCCGTATGCCCAACCAGCACGGGGAGTGGCGCGCGGTCGGTTTCAAGGGCACCACGGACGGCGCCGAGCACGTCGCCCTGGTCCACGGCGACCTGACCGACGGCACCGACGTCCTGGCCCGTCTGCACTCGGAGTGCCTGACCGGAGACGCGTTCGGTTCCTACCGCTGCGACTGCGGCGCCCAGCTGGAGGCCGCCATGGCCGACATCGCCAAGGAGGGGCGCGGGGTCATCGTGTACATGGGCGGTCACGAGGGCCGGGGGATCGGCCTGTTGCACAAGCTGCGTGCCTACAGCCTGCAGGACCAGGGCGCGGACACCGTCGACGCGAACCTGCGTCTGGGCCTGCCCGCCGACGCGCGTGAGTTCGGTGCGGGCGCGCAGATCCTCACCGACCTGGGGGTGTCCTCGGTGCGGTTGCTCTCCAACAACCCGGCCAAGGCCGAGGGGCTGGAGCGCCACGGGGTCCGGGTGACCGAGCGGGTGGCGATGCCGACCTTCGTCACCGACGACAACCTCTCCTACCTGCTGACCAAGCGCGACCGGATGGGCCACGACCTGGCCGGTGTCACCAAGTAGTCGGGCTCCGACCCGCGCTCCCCACTCAATCCGTTCCCGAGAACCCCAGAAAGGCCGGTCATGAGCGGCACAGGACGTCCGGACGAACACCAGGTCGACGCTTCGGGGCTGTCGGTGGGCATCGTCGTCACCCGGTGGAACGAGCCGATCGTGGAGCCGATGCTCGCCAACGCGCTCGACGTGGTGAAGGCCTCTGGGGCCGGCGAGCCCGTCGTGGTGAAGGTCGCCGGGGCCGTGGAGATTCCGGTGGTCGCCCAGGAGCTGGCACGCAAGCACGACGCGGTGATCGCCCTGGGCGCGGTCATCCGCGGCGGTACACCGCACTTCGACTACGTGTGCCAGTCGGTCACGCACGGGCTGACCGAGGTCGCCCTGCGTGAATCCACCCCCGTGGGTAACGGTGTACTCACGTGTGACACCCTGGAACAGGCGCGTGACCGCGCCGGCCTGCCGGGAAGCGTCGAGGACAAGGGCGCCGAGGCTGCGCTGGCCGCCCTGGACACGGCGGCGGCCCTGCGCGGGCTGCGCCGCTGACCCCACCCTCCTGTTGCACGCCCGCTGGAGCAGGACGAGGAACCGGGGGACGTGCCCGAGCGCGCGAACACGGATGGAGCAGTTGGTGCGGACGAGGGAACAACCTGTGGACGAGGCGTCGAGGAAGCCGGTTCTGCCGAGGACCTGGCGGCCCCGTGCGGTACGGCTGGTCGCCTACGGCCTGGGGGTGCTGATCGTGGCGACCATGGTCGCGCTCGCCGTGACCTTGCCCGCCGACTGGCGGTTGATGGACCGGGCGCTGGTGGTCGGCCTGGGCCTGGTGGTGGCCGCGGGGCTGCACATGCTCGCCCGTCCCCGGCTGATCGCCACCGGGCGGAAGGTGATCGTGATCAACGGGATCCGCACCCACCACCTGGCGTGGCCGGAGGTCCTGGACATCCGGATGCCGGTCGGGGAACCGTGGCCCTCGCTGGACCTGTCGGACGGCACCTCGCTGCCGGTGATGGGTATCCAGAGCACCGACGGTGATCTGGCCCGGCGCAACCTGGCGGAGTTCCGTTCGATGCTGGACCGCGGTGAGGGCGAGGAGCCCGAACACCCGTGAGCGGACACCGGACACCGCTGGGACGGAACCTACCGCCCCGGTCCCGGGGCGGCGCCCGGCAGCGCTCCCGTTCGTAGGCGAAACCGAATCGGGCCCTCGTTTCCTGGAGGAACGGGGGCTCTTCTGTGTTGTCCGGGGCACATAGGTTGTACCGGGGACCACAGAGCCGGGGCGGCCCCGCCGTAGGGAACTCAGGAAGAGGTGCCGAGTGCGTGATATCCGAGCGACCGTGTCCGAACTGTACGCCTCGGGGGAGACGTTCGCGGTGGCCACGGTCGTCGACACCTACAGGAGTGCCCCCCGTGACGCGGGAGCGGCCATGCTGGTGACCGCCTCCGGGGAGGTCACCGGCAGCGTGTCGGGCGGTTGTGTGGAGGGCGCCGTCTACGAGGAGGCACTGGAGGCCATCCGCACCGGCGTGCCGGTGCGCCGCACCTACGGCGTCAGCGACGAGGACGCCTTCAGCGTCGGACTGACCTGTGGCGGAACCCTGCACATGTTCGTCGAGCCGATCAACCGGGAGACCCACGCCCAGCTGGGCGCGGTGATCGGAGCCATCGACGAACACCAGCCCGTGGCGGTGGCCACGATCGTCTCCGACCCCTCGGACTCGGGCCGGGTGGGCCGTCGCCGTGTGGTGTGGCCCGGCGACGCCGAAGGAGACCTGGGGGAGGGCGGCGAGCGCCTGGCCGCGGCCCTGGACGACGACGTGCGCGGCATGCTCGCCCAGGGCAGTACCGGGCTGCTGCACTACGGGGTGGACGGGCAGCGGCGCGGTGACGAGCTGGAGGTGTTCGTCCAGTCGTTCGCCCCGGCCCCCCGCATGCTGGTGTTCGGCGCCATCGACTTCGCGGCCGCGGTGGCCGACCTCGGCTCCTACCTGGGCTACCGGGTGACGGTGTGCGACGCCCGGCCGGTGTTCGCCACCGCGAAGCGGTTCCCCACCGCCGAGGAGGTGGTGGTCAAGTGGCCGCACGTCTTCCTGGACGAGATCGCCGAGGAGATCGACGAGCGCACCGCGGTCTGCGTGCTCACCCACGACCCCAAGTTCGACGTCCCCGTCCTCAAACGGGCGCTGGCCACCAGTGCCGGGTACATCGGCGCGATGGGTTCCCGGCGTACCCACCAGGACCGTCTGGAACGGCTCCGGGAGGCGGGGGTGGACGAGGCGGCCCTGGACCGGCTGCACTCGCCGATCGGCCTCGACCTGGGGGCCCGCACCCCGGAGGAGACGGCCGTGTCCATCGCCGCCGAGTTGGTGCAGAGCCGGTGGGGCGGCAGCGGTCGGGCCCTGCGCGAGACCCGGGGCAGGATCCACCGTGACACGTCCGACAGCCCTTTGATTCCGGCCGGATTCGGTCAGCGTCAAAGGTGAACCGAAACCGGGCCTTCAAGAAAGCGCCAGTTCAGAGCCTTGGTCGTGGCAGCACGCCCCGATTCTTGTGTGCGGGCTGAACCAGGCGGGCCACCCGGGAGACCGGTCCGTGGCATCATCGCGTCATGGGTACTGGGGAGCCGGAGAACAGGGGAGCTGATCGTACGGGCCTGGTTGCGGGTCTGCTGTTGGCGGCCGGTTCTGGGAGCAGACTCGGCCGTCCCAAGGCCCTGGTGGAACTCGGTGGTGAACGCCTCGTCGACCGGGGCGCACGCATCCTGGGCCAGGGCGGCTGCGCCCCGGTCATGGTCGTGCTGGGTGCCGCGGACACCACCGTGGCCGGCGCCCTCACGGTGAACAACCCCGACTGGTCCACCGGTATGGGCTCCTCGGTCCGTGCCGGGATCGACGCCATGCCCGACACCGTCGACGCCTTCCTCGTCGCCCTCGCGGACCAGCCGCTGGTCACCGCCGAAGCCGTCCGACGCCTGGTGGAGGCCTACGAGCAGGGCGCCCGCGTCGCCGTGGCCACCTACAACGGCAACCCCCGCAACCCGGTGATGCTGGGTCGTGAGCACTGGTCCACGGTCTACTCGATGGCCGAACAGGACGTGGGCGCCCGCCCGTTCCTGCGCGCCTACTCCCACCTGGTCACCACGGTGGCCTGCGACGACGTCGCCAGTCCCGAGGACATCGACACCGAGGAGGACCTCGCCAGGTTGAGCGAGGTGCTCAAGGGCGTCTGAAACCGCTCCCGGAGGCGTCGAGTGCCTCGCCCAGTACTCGGACGGCCTTGGGTCCGACCCCGTGCATCGCCTTCAGTTCGGCCTCGGTCAGGGCCGCCACCTGGTCGAGGCTGGTGATCCCCGCGTCGACGAGCGCCCGGGTGGCGGGTCCGCCGATGCCCCGGGGCAGGTCCCCGACCTCGCCGGGGACCGCCTTCTGAGCGGCGAGCGCCCTCTCGGCCGGCGACGCGGGGGCGTGTGCCATCCAGGCACGCCGTACCCAGTGGTTCAGTTGTTGACCGTCGATGTCGGCCAGCGGCACCCGCACCTCGGCTCCCGAGGCCTGCGCCCCGGGGTGGGCGGAGAGGACCTCGGCGGCCTCCGCCTCGGGCAGGCGAAGCAGCACGCCGTCGCCCTCGTCCTTCGTCGCGAAGGCGGTCCCGTTCACGGTGAAGGCGATCACCCCGGGACGGACGGAGCGTTCGGCGGCCCCCGGATGGGACAGGGCCGTCCGCCGAAGCTGGGAAAGGGTCGTCATCGTCCCACTGTGGCATCCAACAGTGACGAACCGCCGGATCCCGGTGTCCTCCCGGGCACGGGCACGGCACCCTCCCCGACCTTTCAGAGCTGGTCGGCGAGGATCCCGAAGGTCCGTTCGACGCTCTCCCCAGGGTCCAGGACGAACAGGTCGCGGCCGCTGTTCAGGGCGTCGGGCGGACAGGTCATGGGTTCGGCGGCCAGGTGGGCGCGGTGGAGTCCGCCGCCCAGGGTGTCCGAGGTGAACAGCTGGAGCCACCCGAAACCCGGTCCGCACCACAGGGACACCCGGTGCTCGGGCCCGCTGAGGCGCACCCAGGCGCACCCGTCGGCGTCCCGTTCGAGGTCGGTGAAGGCGGTGTCCAGTACCGTGCTCCCCAGCTCCCGGGCGGGCGGGCGCAGGTCGAAACCGCTCCCGGCGACCGGCAGCGGGTCGCCCGCGGGCAGCAGCCGGGCGTCGGTGGGCTGGTAGCTGCCGACGGTGGCCTCCACGGTGACCTCGCCCCGCTCGGCGAGCTCGTGCAGCGGGGTGCCCAGGGTGAGGTACGGGTGGAAGCCCAGGCCGAACGGGGCCTCGGTGGCGCCGGTGTTGCGCGCCACGGTGGCGACGGACAGCCCCTCGGCGCCCAGCCGGTAGGTGACGGTCAGTTCCAGCGGGAACGGGTAGCCGGAGGTCCCGGGGAAGTCCAGCCGCAGGGCCACCGCCTCTTCGGACTCTTCCAGCGGAACCCACTCCAGGTCGTTGACCAGGCCGTGGATTGCCGATCCGGTGGCTTCTTCGTTGACGTCCAGCCGGTACCCGGTGCCCTGGAAGGTGTAGCGGCCCGAGCCGACCCGGTTGGGCCAGGGGGCCAGCAGCTGGCCCTGGAAGGCCAGGGGTCCCTCCCCGCGGGTATAGGGCCAGACCAGGTCGCGTTCACGCCAGGTGAGCTCCTGTAGTCCGGCCCCGATCCGGTCGATGCGCGCCCGGTACTCTCCGGCGCGCAGTTCGAACACTTCGCCCACCTGTCACTCCTCCGCTCGTCGCTGGACCGGGTGATCTTAGCGTGCCCGCGCCCGGCCGGGGCAGATCAACCGAGCAGACCGTCCAACGGGATGAGCACACCGGAACCCAGGGCCAGCAGCCCCGTCGAGAACACCACCACGAGCATCAGCAGTGAACCCGCGACCGCCAGGCGGAAGGCGCCCAGGCGGCGCCGCGCCTTGACCGTGGACCTGGCAGCGGTGCGGCCCAGTACCAGGAGCAGGACCGCCAGCAGCACCGGGAACCACCAGAGCGCATCGATCCCGCCGGGCAGCAGCCCGGTCAGCACAGCGGCCCCGTCGGCCACCGGGTTGTCGCTGAACTCCAGGAGCCCGGTGTAGGCGTCGGTGACGAACTCGCTCTCGGGGAAGAAACCGGCCTCGGGCCGCAGCGCCCGGCCCAGACCGTCGACCAGCCCCAGCAGGGCGGCCGGGTAGGCGAAGCGGCGGCACCTGCCCGCCCTCATCGCGCGCTGGATCTGGCCCATGGTCTTCTCGACCCGGCGGGCGGCCCGGTCCTGCCGACGCCGTTCCCCGGCGGCGACGGGCTCCTGCGGTCGGGTGGGGTCCCCGGACCGCGCCGGGTCGTCGGGCCGTGTGGCCGCGGCCCCCGCCCGCTGCTGTCTGGCGTTGGTGACCTTCTCCCGGGCGCTTCCCCAGCGTTCCCGGGCCGAACCGGCGAGGGCGGCCCACCGGTCCTGTCGGCGCGCCCTGCCGTCGGCGCGCTCGCGTTCGGCGATCGTGCCGCCGATCCGGGCGGCCTCGGGCAGCAGCAGAAGCGCGGTGAGCATCGCGCCCCGGCTGGCCAGCTGGTCGCCGCCGTCGCGTAGGGCGGTCTTGCGCTGCTCCAGCCACCAGGGCGCGTTCGGCGCGGCACTGCGCTGGCTGGGGTGCCAGGACTGGCGGCGCAGCAGCGACCGGTGCCGGGAGGCGGTCTCGGGGACCAGTACCAGCTCCACGGCCCGTGCCCAGGTGGAGTCGAGTTCGTGGGCGGCGGGGCGCCGGGGCGCGTCCGGGCCCGAACCCGCGACGCGCTCCAGGGTCTCGTGCACCCGTGCCATCAGGAGCGGGACCTCGTGCTGGACCCGTTCCAGCAGTGCGCACCGCCCCGAACCGCCGGAGCGGCAGCCGGGGTGCGGACACCAGTGCTGGGAGGCCAGGCCCACCACACCGGACTCCACCGCCTCGCGCACCACCGCGTGGCGGCTGGCCTCGCCGGTGGCCAGGGCCAGCAGGCCGTCGGCACTGATCTCGTGGCCGCGGAAACGCGGCGGCATGCCCGGTACGTAGCGGGCGGCCAGGGCGCTGATCGCGACGTGTGCGAGGTCGGGCCGGGCGTCCAGACCGGTGAGGTAGGCCCGGTCGAAGGTGTAGTCGTTGACTTCGCGGTCCAGCCAGGTCCGTAGCTCGGGCCAGTGGCTGCGCAGCCACATCGCGCCGGTGTCGGAACGGTCGATCAGGTCGAAGGCGAGGCTGGGCGGGTCCCCGTGGAGGGCCCCGGCGAAGTTGATGGGACGCATCCGGTGCGCGGTACGGATCTGCGGGCGTTCCCCGGCCAACCAGGCGGCGACCTCCTCGTGGCCCCATCGGGCGGAGGGTGCGAGGGTGAGCAGTCCGCGGGCGAGCAGGCGCCAGCGCTCGTCGGTGATCGCCGAGATGTCCACCTCGGTGTTGCGGGCGGTCAGCCAGTTCCCGCCGCGTTCGGGGCGGCGACCGGTGACGAGTTCGTGCACCATCACGCCCAGGGACCACCAGGCGGCCGGAGCCTCGCGGCGGCCCTCGATCACCTCGGGGGCGGCGTAGTCCTCGGTGACGGCCTGGCCGCCGTAGACCCGGCTCATGGTGGCGCGCACGGCACCGCCGAAGTCGGTGAGGGCGACCACCGGCGGGTCCAGGGAGCGGACCAGGAGGTTCTCGGGTTTGACGTCGGTGTGGTTGTGCTGGAGTTCGCCCTGCCAGTGGTGCAGGCAGTCGGCGACGGCACGGACCACGGCCTCGGCCCGCGCGTCGTCCATGGGCGCCTGGTTGATGACCTCGCGCAGGGTGCCCAGGGAGAAGTACTCCTGGGCCTCCCAGGCCAGGTCCTCGCCCCAGGAACTGGCCGCGGTCCCGTACCCGTGGATCGCCGGGGTGTACGGGGAGGCGGTGCCCCGCGCGCGCAGGCGGTCCAGGAGTTCGCGGTTGATGTCGTGGCCGGGGCGGTACACCTTCAGCGCGAGTCTGCGCCCGGGGGAGTCGGCGGGTTCCGCGAGGTAGACGACGGCCTCGCCGCCCGCGCCGACGTGGTCCAGGACCTGGTACCGGCGGCGGAGTTCGGCGGGAACCGCGTAGTCGAGGTCGCCCGCGGGCCCCACGACCACGCGTGAGACCAGGCGGGCCATCCAGTCCAGGAGGGGGCCGAACAGCACCCGCCACCACGGGCTGCGGGCCTCGGGCGCGCCATGGCCGGCGGTGGGACGTGACGAGGGGCGGCCTCCGCCCAGCGGTGTGGTGGGCGGGGCAGGCGGACGGGCCCGGGTGCCGTCGGCGGTGTCCCCGGGGAGGACGGTGGTGCGGTCGGTACCCGGGGGGACGACGCGGGTGGGCGCCTCGTCGGGCTGCGCGCCGGGCTGTGGTTCCGGTGGGGAGGCCCCCGGCCGGAGCACGCGGGTGACCCAACGCGTGGCCCCTGCCGCCGGGTTGGCCCGGGCGGCGGGTTGGGCGGGGTCGATCCGTTGGGTCGGTGCGTTCTCGTCACCGGGGTCGGGCGTGACCATCGGGTCCGGGGCCATCCTTCGGATAGGCGGTCGGTTGCGGACGTCCGGGGGGCTGGGGGAGGGGCGGACCCTTCCAGGTTAGGTCGTGCGCGTGCCGGATCGGAGTGATGGAGCCACTCCTGTCCCGGGGCGTCGGCCGATTCCCCTGGTAGCCCCTTCAACCGCGTTGGACTCCTCCGGTGCCGCTCTGGTTCCGGTTTCCGTCACCCGGTGTCACCGGCGTCCGCCCGGTGGCGTCGGCGGGGCCGGTACCCTCCCGGGGCGTCTCAGTGCTGTCCGCGCGGGGCGGTTCCGAGTTCGGCGCAGGCTTCCTGGTACATGCGGACGACCTCGGCGCGGATCTGGGCGCGTTCGGTGAGCGGTTCGGCCCAGGGGATGCGCACATGGTGTTCGGTGCCCTCGACGGTGACCGCGTAGTCGCCGCCCTCGCCGTCCAGGCCGGTCATCCGGGCGGCGGTGGCCTCGGGCCGGCCGCCCAGCGCGCGGCAGATGAGCAGCGTGTCCTCGGGGTGGTCACCGTTCATGTGGGCGGTGACGGCGGTGACGACCTCGGGGGAGAAGGGGGTGGACGGCACGGTGGGGCTCTCCTGCGGTTCTCGGCGCACGGGGTTGTGACATGTGAGTGCGGGGACGCACGGTTCGCAAACGTGAAGCGGGGGAGGGTCGTGTGGACCCTCCCCCGCTGACGATATCCGAGGCCTCACAGATTTCATGACGGGGTGTCGTCAAAAATCGGGGCGGTGGCCGCTCCCTCGGGCGGCCACGCTCGGACACCGTCTCCCTCCGAGGTCCTCCCCAGGTCCTCGGAGGTGTCCCGGCCGGGCGGTGGTGGAGCCGTGCCGGGACGATGTGCTGCCTAGTCCTGTCGGGTGAACTCGGCGTCGATCTCGATGTTGATCCTGTCGCCGACGACCACGCCGCCGCCGTCCATCGGCATCTCGATGTCGACGCCGAACTCCTTACGGCTGATGGTGGTGGTGGCGGAGAACCCCGCGCGGTCCAGGCCGTGGGGGTCCACGGTGGAGCCGTTGAACTCCAGGGCCAGTTCGACCGGGTGGGTGTTCTTCTTGATGGTCAGGTCCCCCTTGAGGACGAAGTCCTCGCCCTTGGCCTCCAGACCGGTGGAGCGGAAGGTGAACTCCGGGTGGTTGTCGGTCTCGAAGAAGTCCGCGGACCGGATGTGGTTGTCCCGGTCGCCGTTGTCGGTGTTGATCGAACCGGCGTCGATGGTGGCTTCGACGGAGGCCTTGGTGGGGTCCTCGGGCACGATCAGCGTGGCGTCGAACTTCTCGAAGCGGCCGCGGACCTTGCTCACCATCATGTGGCGGACGGAGAAGCCGACCACGCTGTGGGCGGCGTCGATCTTCCAGGTGCCGGGCTTGAGTTCCTGAACGGCCATGGTGTCTCTCCCTGTGTGTGGACGGCCCGGGCTGCGGGCCAACTCTCTACCTGAGAACAAAGTGCCTTAGAAGTATCTTCCTGGGAAGGAGTTTAGGTCTTCGGGTTCCAGGACGCAAGACCCCCTCGTTAGAATCAGGCCATGGACAAGGCCTGGCTCGAGCCCGACGAACAGGACGTCTGGCGTGGGTTCCTGCGCATGAACGCCTGGATCTACGACGAACTCGAACGCGACCTGCGAACCCGTGACGGTTTCTCGCTCATCGAGTACGGCATCCTCGCCCACCTCTCCGAGGCACCGCGGCAGCGCATGCGCATGCGGGTCCTCGCCGAGACCGTCATCGTTTCCAGAAGCCGCCTGTCCCACCAGATCGCCCGGCTCGAACGCGAGGGCCACGTGCGGCGGGAGCACTGCGAGGACGACCGGCGCGGACTGTGGGCGGTCCTCACCGAGCGGGGCGCGACCGCCCTCGACCGGGCGGCGCCGGGCCACGCGGCCCGGGTGCGGTCCCTGATGTTCGACCGGCTCTCCGACAGCCAGGTCGACCAGCTCAGGGGGATCGTCGACACCCTCGGCGGCGGGTATCCGGAGCAGGTCGGGGAACCCGAGTAGTCCGGGCGGGCCGGTGACCGGGCGCCTCCGCGGGGCAGGAGCGGGCACACCTTCCTGTCCGAGAAGCGGTCGCACGGCGGCCGCCCGCCCCGGGTAGGCTCGGACCCCGTGAGCAGACCATCGATCACCGGCGCCCAGAACTTCCGCGACGACGACGGCAGTGCCGACCCGGAAGTCGAGGCCCGCCTGCGCGACCACGCGGCGGGCAGGATCGGCGACCGCCAGGTCCTGACCGCCCTGAGCGGGTCCCGCGTGCTCGTGCCGGTGGTCGCCGTGGCCACCGAGACCGAGGAGGGCGCGGGCGGGCTCACCAAGGACAAGAACAGCGAGGTGGCCATCCCCGTCATGACCGGCAAGGACGGTCGGCGGGGGGTGCTGGCCTTCACCTCCGTGGACGCCGTCCGGCGCTGGCGCGCGGACGCCCGCCCGGTGCCCTTCACCACCCAGGACGCCTGCCGGGCCACCCTGGAGGAGAACGCCGACGCCCTGGTCCTCGACGTGTCCGGGCCGGTTCCGTACACCGTTCAGGGACGCTTCCTCACCCTGCTCGCCGAAGAGGGCGCCGTGCCCGAGCCCAAGGACGACCCGCAGGTCCTGGCGCTCATCTACCGGGTGACCCACGCCGAGTTCGGGATCGAGCGCGTACGCATCCACCCCTCCGAGCGCGGGGAGATCGGCATCCGCCTGGAACTGGACGAACGGGACGACGAGTCGCTGCGCCGCGTCGCCGAACGACTGAGCACCGAACTCCAGCACGTCCTGCCCGGAGGGGTCGAACTCAGCGCGGTGGTGCGCGCCCGACGCGATGGGGAATGATCCCCCGTCGGCCCCGTCCCGCCAGGAGGGGGCCGCGGGGGCGGGCGCCGGAGCAGGGGTGCGGGGCCCCTCCCGCCGGGTTGTCCACAGACCGCCGTAAGCACTGTCGCGGAGCGACCCCAACGGGTAACTTCCGAACATGCCCACCCCCTTGGCCTTCACGCTGTCCCCGCTGTTGTGGGCGGTCCTGGCGGCCGCCGTCCTCGGTGCGCTCGGCATCGTGGTCGGCCGTACCTTCGGCCGCCTCGTCCACCTCTTCGGTCCGGCCCGCCCGCCCGGGCCCGCGAGCACGGTGGAACCGGGGTCACCCGCCGCAGGGCCACCCGGTTCCGGGCCCGAGACCGGGCCGGGTGCCCCGTCCACCTCGCGGACGGCAGGGCGGGACCGGGTTCCGACAGGTGGCGACCCCCCGGCGCAGACCCTCCCGGGCCAGGCGCCCCCGAGTCGGCCCCGTCCCGCTTCGGAGAGTGCCACAGGCACGCACGCGGACCGGGAAGGCGCGCCTGACGTCCCGTCCGCCGTCTCTGAGCCCCTACCCTCCGACACCGCTCTCCCCCCTGATCCGGAGGAGGACGAGGACGGGCCGCCGCCGCCCTGTTGCCCGCACTGCCGAGTCGAACTCCGCTTCGTCCGCGGACTCCCGCTCGTCGCGGCCCGCCCCTTCCGCCAACGCGGCGCCTGCCCCCACTGTGAACAGCGCGTCCGCCCGCACACGGCGGTCGTCCTCACCACCGCCCTGCTCTTCGCGCTGGTCGGAGCCCTCACCCCGTGGCACCTCTGGACCTGGTCGCCCTTCGGCCTGCTGGCGGTGCTCTGGCTCGTCGCGCTCGGAGTCCCCCTGGCCGTCATCGACCTGCGGGTCATGCGCCTGCCCGATGCCCTCGTGGCCCCCGCCTACCCCGCCGCGGCCCTCCTCCTGGCCGCTGCGGTGCTCCTCCCGCCCGCCGGCCCCGACACCGAACGCGGTGCCCAGGCCCTCGTCGGCATGGCCCTCATCACGGTCCTGTACTGGCTGATGTGGCGGATCAGACCGGGTGGGCTCGGTTTCGGCGACGTCAAACTGTCCGGGCTCACCGGTCTCTACGCGGGCTGGGCCGCCGGCCCTGTGGGCGCGCTGGTCGCCGCCTTCTGGGCCTTCACCGCCTTCTCCCTGCTCGGCCTGGCCCTGCTGGTTCTGCGACGGATCACCCGGGCCGAACCCCTGCCGCTGGGCCCGTTCATGCTCTGCGCCGCACTCATCACCGTTCTGGCAGGGCAACCGCTGCTTCCGAACACGTCCTAACCGTGATCCCGGTGGCGACCCCGGGGTGTGATCCGTGGGAGGATCGTGCACATGTTGCGTTGGCTGACCGCGGGGGAGTCCCACGGACCTGCACTCGTCGCGATTCTGGAGGGCCTTCCGGCCGGTGTGTCCGTCACCTCTGACGACATCGCCGCCGCACTGCTCCGCCGCCGCGCCGGGTACGGTCGGGGCGCCCGGATGAAGTTCGAGAAGGACCAGGTCTCCGTCATCGGAGGCATCCGGCACGGCATCACCCAGGGTGGGCCGGTCGCGATCGAGGTCGGAAACACCGAGTGGCCCAAATGGGAGAAGGTGATGTCGCCGGACCCGGTCCCCGCCGAGGAACTGGACGGCGTGGCGCGCAACGCGCCGCTCACCCGCCCCCGTCCCGGCCACGCCGACCTCGTCGGCATGCAGAAGTACGGGCACACCGAGTCCCGACCGATCCTGGAGCGCGCCAGCGCCCGCGAGACCGCGGCCCGGGTCGCGGTCGGCGAGGTCGCACGGCAGTTCTGCCGCCAGGCGCTCGGCGTCGAGATCCTCAGCCACGTGGTCTCCATGGGACCCGTCGCCGTTCCGGAGAACGCTCCCGAGCCGCAGCCGCAGGACCTCGCCGCGATCGACGAGGACCCGCTGCGCTGCTTCGACGCCCGGACCAGCGCCCGCATGGTCGAGGAGGTCGACGACACCAAGAAGTCCGGGGACACCCTGGGCGGAGTCGTCGAGGTACTCGCCTACAACCTGCCGCCCGGGCTGGGCAGCCACGTCCACTGGGACCGCCGTCTGGACTCCCGCCTGGCCGGGGCTCTCATGGGCATCCAGGCCATCAAGGGCGTGGAGGTCGGTGACGGCTTCCGCACCGCGGCCCGCCGCGGCTCCGAGGCCCACGACGAGATCGAACCGGGTCCCGACGGCGTGCGCCGCCGCACCAACCGCGCGGGCGGTGTCGAAGGCGGCATGTCCACCGGCGACCCGCTGCGCGTGCGTGCCGCGATGAAGCCCATCGCCACCGTGCCCAAGGCGCTGGACACCGTCGACATCGAGACCGGCGAATCCACCAAGGCCAACCATCAGCGCAGCGACGTCACCGCGGTCCCCGCCGCCGGTGTGGTCGCCGAGGCCATGGTCGCCCTGGTCATCGCCGAGGCCGCCATCGAGAAGTTCGGCGGTGACTCGCTCTCCGAGACCGCCCGCAACCTCCGGGGCTACCTGGACTCACTGGAGATCCGCTAGAACGACCGGCCCGTCCCCACCGGAGGACGGGCCGCCCTCCTCCCGGTCCCCCGGGCCCCCGCCCCGCCGCCGTCCACTGCCCGGTCGACTCCGGGTCGGCGGTGCCGGTGTTTCTGCTAGACAGGGGACACACGGTAGAGATTTCCTCCCCGCCCCCGTGGGGAGCGACACCCCCAGAGGTAGGCAGAGCGTGGCAAGAGCGATCGCGGTGCTCATCGGTTCGCCCGGTTCGGGCAAGTCCACCGTCGGTGAGGCGCTGGCCCGCCGCCTCGGCGCGGACCTGTTGTGCACCGACACCGAGATCGAGAAACGGGCGGGCAAGCCCATCAGCGACATCTTCATCCAGGACGGCGAGGAACACTTCCGGGCCCTGGAACGCGAGGTGGTCGCCGAGGGGCTGCGCGCCTGGGAGGGCGTCATCGCGGTCGGCGGCGGCGCGGTGCTGAACGAGGACACCCGCAGGGACCTCGCCGACCACCACGTGGTCTACCTCCAGGTGGAGTTCGGTGAGGCGGCCAAGCGCGTCGGGATGGACGTGGCCCGCCCCCTGCTGTCCGGGAACCCGCGCACCCAGCTGCGCAAACTCCTCAACGAGCGGCTGCCCGTCTACGAGGGCCTCGCCACGGTGACCGTGCCCACGACGGAGTACCACCCCGAGGAGATCGTCGACAGCATCGTGCCCTCCCTCCCCGAGGGGCCCCGGACCAGTGGAAAGGCCGAGAAGTGACCGCGACCCGGATCGGTGTGGGAGAGCCCACCGGACGCTACGACGTGGTGGTCGGCAGCGGGGTCCTCTCCGAGTTGCCCTCCCTGGTCGGCGACGCCGCGCAGGTGGCGGTCATCCACCCCGAAGGACTGGGCGAGATCGCCCGCCCCGTGGTCGGCGCTCTGGAGGAGGCCGGTTACCGGGTGCTGCCCATGCCGGTACCCGACGGCGAGGCCGCCAAGACCGCCGCCGTCGCCGTCGACCTGTGGTCGCGTCTGGGCGGGGCCAACTTCACCCGCAGCGACGCCGTGGTCGGTGTGGGCGGCGGGGCCGCCACCGACCTGGCCGGGTTCGTCGCCGCGACCTGGCTGCGCGGGGTCCGTTCGGTGCTGGTGCCCACCACCCTGTTGGGCATGGTCGACGCCGCGGTCGGCGGCAAGACCGGTATCAACACCCCCGAGGGCAAGAACCTCGTGGGCGCCTTCCATCCCCCGGCCGGGGTGCTCTGCGACCTCGCCACCCTGCCGAGCCTGCCCGGAGCCGACTACATCGGCGGACTGGCCGAGATCATCAAGGCCGGGTTCATCGACGACCCCGCCATCTGCGATCTGGTCGAGGACGACCCCGAGGGCGCCACCATCCCCGAGGGCAGGCACACACGCGAACTCATCGAACGCGCCATCCGGGTCAAGGCCGACGTGGTCTCCGGCGACCTCCGGGAGAGCGGCCGCCGTGAGATCCTCAACTACGGCCACACCCTCGGGCACGCCATCGAACGTGCCGAGAACTACACCTTCCGGCACGGCTACGCGGTCTCCATCGGCATGGTCTTCGCCGCCGAACTCGCCCGCCTGGACGGCCGGATCGACGACGCCCTGGTCCAACGGCACCGGTCGTTGCTCACCTCGGTGGGTCTGCCCGTCAGCTACGCCGCCGAGTCCTGGCCCGAGCTGCGTGCCACCATGGCCGTGGACAAGAAGGCCCGCGGAGCCACCCTGCGCTTCGTCGTCCTGGACGGCCTGGCCGTGCCCGCGATCCTCAGCGGACCCGCACCTGAGCTGCTGAACGAGGCCTACCAGGCGGTCGTGAACGGTTCCTGAGTCCCCGGGACCCACTAGACTGACCGGAGGCGAGGAGTGTCCGGGGCCGTTTTCAGCACAACCGACCGCCACGGGAACCGCGCCTCGCCCCACTGACCACCGACCGGACCAGCGAGTCCGGTCTCCGACGTGTCACACCCCTTGGAGAGACGACCGAAGTGGCCTCGACGAACGACATCAAGAACGGCACGACCCTGCGGCTCGACGGCGGCGTTCTCTGGAACGTCCTTGAGTTCCAGCACGTCAAGCCGGGCAAGGGCGGCGCGTTCGTCCGTACCAAGCTGAAGAACGTCCTCACGGGCAAGATCGTCGACAAGACCTTCAACGCCGGTGCCAAGGTCGAGTTCGCCAGCGTCGACCGCCGTGACATGGAGTACCTGTACCACGACGGTGACTCCTTCGTCTTCATGGACACCCAGACCTTCGACCAGATCCCGGTCTCCGAGGCCGTGGTCGGCGACGCCAAGGGCTTCCTCCTGGAGAACACCAAGGTCACGGTGGCCATCAACGAGGGCAACCCGCTCTACATCGAAATGCCCGCCGCCGTCGAGCTGGAGATCACCCAGACCGACCCGGGCGTCCAGGGCGACCGCTCCACCGGCGGCACCAAGCCCGCCACCCTCCAGACCGGCGCCACCATCCAGGTGCCCCTGTTCGTCACCACCGGCGAGCGCGTCAAGGTCGACACCCGCACGGGCGACTACCTCGGGCGTGTCAACTGATGAGTGGTGCACGGCGTAAGGCCCGTCGGCGCGCGGTGGAGGTCCTCTACGAGGCCGAGGTGCGCGGCACCTCGGTGGAAGACGTCATCAAGCGGCGCCGGGCCCAACCCGAGCCGCCGATCAACGAGTTCACCGAGCGACTCGCCCGCTCCGTCGACGAGCGGCGTGAGCGGATCGACGAGCTCCTGGACAGCTACGCCATCGGATGGACCCTGGAGCGGATGCCGGTCGTCGACCGCAACATCCTACGGATGGGCGCCTACGAACTACTGTGGGCCGAGGACATCCCCGACGGTGTGGCGATCGCCGAGGCCGTCGGCGTGGCCAAGGAGCTCTCCACCGACGAGTCGCCCAACTTCATCAGCGGACTTCTGTCTAGGCTGATGGAGAACAAGTCGACGCTCTCGCTCTGAGGCCTCGCCGAGGCCGGGGCGGGCGGACCAGCCCCCTTCGGGGCCGGGCACTAGCTGATTGAGGGAACGCAGGTGACTGACAGGAGCGGCACGTCCGCGACCGCGGCAGGCGGTTTCGGTACGAGCGGTGTGACCGGTCCCGCGCGGGTGGCCAACGCCGCTCGGACCGCCGTGGTGTGGGACGCGCTCTCGCAGCTGCTGGCCCGCCTCTCCGACGGCGAGCCCCTGGAGATCGTCGACGCGGGCGGCGGCACCGGCGGCGCCGCCGTCCCGCTCGCCGAGCTCGGTCACCGCGTGACCGTCGTCGAGCCCAGCCCGGACTCCCTGGCCGCCCTGGAGCGCCGCGCCGCCGAAAGCGGTGTCGCGGTGCGCGGCGTCCAGGGGGAGACCCAGGACCTGGCCTCGCTGTTCCCGGCCGACAGCGCCGATCTCGTGCTGGTGCACAACGTGCTCGAGTACGTTGACGAGCCCGCTGCCGCGCTGGCTGACGTCGCCGGTATCACGCGCCCCGGCGGTGCGGTCAGCCTTCTGGTGACCAACGCCGTCGCCGGCGCCCTGCACCGTGCCCTGGCCGGGCACGTCACCGAGGCGCAGCACCTGCTCTCGGACCCCGACGGGCGCTGGGGCGAGGCCGACCCCATGCCCCGGCGGCTCACCCGCCGGCAGCTCCTGGAACTGATCAACCACTCCGGTCTGACCGGGGAGAGCGTCCGCGGGGTGCGCGTGTTCGCCGACGTTCTGCCCGGGCACGCATGGGAGGGCGACGCCCAGGCCGGGCAGCGCCTGGTGGAGCTGGAGAAGGCCGCCGCCGACCACCCCGAGCTGATCGGCATCGCCACCCAGTTGCACGCCGTCGCGTTCAAGTCCTAGCTCCCGCGGACCCGGGGCCGGGGTGACCGGTCCCGGACCCGTTTTGGGGGGGCAGCGGCTCCGGGCAGGACATAACCTGGGCTCATGAGCCGACGTCAACTGGAACGCGGTGCCGCCCTGCGCGGCATGGTCTCCCCGGACGGCATCGCGCCGTTGGGCGCGGACTTTCCGGTGGACGGTTCCGGCCCGGATGAGGACTGCCACGTCCTGCACCTGGACATGGACGCGTTCTTCGCGAGCGTGGAACAGCTGCGCCACCCCGAGGCGCGCGGCCGCCCCGTGATCGTGGGCGGCACCGGCCCGCGCAGCGTGGTCTCCTCCGCCGACTACATTGCCCGCCGCCACGGCGTGCACTCGGCGATGCCCATGGCCCAGGCGATGCGGCTGTGCCCGGACGCCCTGGTCTACCCGCCGGACGGAGCCGCCTACCGGCAGGCCTCCGAGGCGGTCATGGACATCCTGCGCTCGGTGACGCCCCTCGTGCAGCCGCTGTCGCTGGACGAGGCCTTCCTGGACGTCTCCGGTTCCCGCCGCCGTCTCGGCGGTCCCGTGCGTATCGCGGCGATGATC
Source organism: Nocardiopsis moroccensis (assembly GCF_055763695.1). Lineage (NCBI taxonomy): Bacteria > Bacillati > Actinomycetota > Actinomycetes > Streptosporangiales > Nocardiopsidaceae > Nocardiopsis > Nocardiopsis moroccensis. The sequence goes on from NZ_CP199747.1 coordinate 603,105, forward strand.
CGTGAACGGGTCCGGCGGGAGCAGCGCCTCACCTGCTCGGTCGGGGTCGCCGCCACCCGTTTCGTCGCCAAGCTCGGCTCCACCCACTGCAAACCCGACGGATTGCTGCTGGTTCCCACAGCCGCGGTGCACGGCTTTCTGGACCCCCTGCCCGTCGGGGCGCTGCCCGGGGTCGGGGACAAGACCGAACGCACACTCGCCCGGCTGGGGCTGCGCACGGTCGGCGCCCTGGCCCGGGCCGACACCCAGCTGCTGCGCATGGAGCTCGGTGAGAGGGCCGGTACCCGCCTGGCCGAGCTCGCCCGGGGCGAAGACCCCAGCCCGGTCCTGTCGGAGACCCAGGACAAGAGCGTCGGCGCGGAGGAGACCTTCGCGGAGGACGTCGTCGACCCGGGGCTGATCGACCGGGAGCTGCTGCGCCTGTCTGAGAAGGTCGCGCACCGCCTGCGCGTCTCCGGCCAGGTGGGGCGGACGGTGAGCGTGAAACTGCGCAGGGCCGACTTCTCCACGATCACCAGAGCGAGGACCCTCTCCGAGAGCACCGATGTGGCTCGGGAGATCAGCACGGTGGCGCGTGCGCTCTACGCGGCGTCGGGGTTGAAGGGGTCGCCGTTGCGCCTGGTGGGAGTCCGGATGGAGGGGGTCGCCCCGGTGGAGCACGCGCACCGGCAGTTGGCCCTGGGGGAGGAGGACACCGGTTGGCGTGACGTTGAACGGGTTATGGACCGGGTGAAGGCACGTTTCGGTCCAGGCGCGATACAGTCGGCCGTATTGGCCAAGCGTGACGAAAACGACGTATGATGCGGCAACTTCCGGGGGCCTCCGAGCGTTATCGGAGTAGAACCGGAGTCAGGGTAAGAAGAGAGGCATGGAAGCCGGTGTTTCCGATACAGGGCGAGGGTATCGTGGCCGTAGTGGGTCAGGTACACACGCAGCTTTTCTTTCCACCAGGCGCTAGTGCACCGTATTCTGGGCATACCACTGACCAAGAGACTGTTCATCAGTACCCGTCACCCCAACCGGGGACTGCAGTAGGGAGGCGCCGTGCCGCTCTCTGAACACGAGCAGCGCATGCTCGACCAGATCGAGCAGGCGCTGTATGCCGAGGACCCGAAGTTCGCGAACACTGTTCGGCAGACGAACCCGGGAGTCCATTACAAGCGCTGGATCATCAAGGCCGGAATCGGCTTCGTACTCGGCATGGGACTGCTGCTCCTGGGCCTGCTGTTGAGCAACCCGGACTCGTCGCTGGCGATTCCGGTCACCATCAGTGTCCTCGGGTTCATCTTCATGCTGGCCTCCTTCCTGCTGGGCGCCAACGCCTGGCGCAAGTCCGCCGGCGGCGGTGCGGAGGCGATGATGGCCGAGGCCGAGGCCGAGCCCAGACACAAGCGCAGGGGCGGCAAGCGCCCGGGCATGATGAATCGCTTCGAGGAGCGGTGGCGTCGCCGCCAGGAGGGCGAGGAGTAGGAACTCGCCTCTGTCGGGCTCCGGCCCCTGTAGCCGGACGGGCACTGTGAACACTCGTGTGTTCCGTGACGGTGGGGCCCGCACACGGTAACCGTGTGCGGGCCCCACCGTTCTTTCGCGTCCTCTTCTCCGGTGCCCTCTCCCGTCGCACCCACGCGTCTCGCGCTCCTGACCTGACCGGGCCCCGTTTCCGGTGCCTTCCGGGCTCGTGCGTTCCACCGGTCTCCGGGTCGGCCCCCGGCCGGAGCTCAGGTGGGCGGCTCGCGAGCGCACCGCCGGCACCACCACAGCCCGGGCGGGCCCGATCAGGGGACGACGGGAGCGGCCGCGGCCCCGATCCGGGGACGGCGCCACGGTGCCAGGGAACGCGGGAGGAGGACGGCGCACCACCGGTCACCTCCGGCCGCGGCGGCGGCCAGCCCGGACCGGGCCGTACCCAGGTCCTCGGCCAGTCGACCGTCGCCCACGGGGTCGGGAGCGTACCGAGCCGACTCCTCCGCCAGGGCCAGGCGCCACAGAGCGTCCCGGACGTCGGTCGGAAGCGGGGCCCCGTCCCGCCCGAGGGCGCTCAGGCGCAGGACGGTCGCCCGCGGGCTTTCCGTGAGCGACCAGCCCACCCCCAGGTCGATACAGGTGTCGCGTAGCTCCCGCCACGCCGTGTGTGCGCCGGAGGCTCCGGGCGAGGCCAGCGCGGACCTGCGCGACCAGCGAACCAAACCCCGGGCCAGAGCCGGGGCGGCCAACAACAGCAGACCGCCGAGCAGGCCCCCGACCACCGGCTGCCACGGCATCCCGGTGGTGTTTCCGGCGTCGTCCGCCGTGCCGCCGGCCGCCTCGGTGGGTTCCTCCTCGGCGGATCCGCTCTCCTCGGGAGAGGGCCGGGGCTCCTCCTCGTCCGTCTCGCTCGGCTCGGGCGCATCGCGCTCCGAGGGTTCGGTGTCGGGAATCGGTGCGGGGTCGACATCGGCGCCGGAGGTGTACTCGGGAACCGAGGCCGAACCCTGCCCGCGGGAGGAGGAGGGGGTGGGCTCGAAACGCACCCAGCCCGTCCCCTCGAAGTACAGCTCGGGCCAGGCGTGCGCGTCGCCGACGGACACGGACCAGCGGCCGTCGCCCATCTGCTCACCCGCGGTGTAACCCACCGCGACCCGGGCCGGGATGTCGGCCTGACGGGCCATGATCGCCATCGCTCCGGCGAATTGCTCGCAGTAGCCGATCCGGTCCTCCATCAGGAAGTGGACCAGGGGGTCGGCGTCGCTGGGGACCGAGGGCGGGCTCAGGTCGTAGGTGAAGGAACCGCCGGTGAAGAAGTCCTGGAGAGCGGTGGCGCGCTGGTAGGCGGAGTCGGCGTTCTCGGTCAGGGAGTCGGTGAGTTCCCGGACGCTCTCGTCCAGGTCCCGGGGGAGGTCCAGGTAGTCGCGGGAAAGGGAGCGGGGCACTCCGGCCTCGGCCAGGGCCTCGGCGTCGGGCTCGGCCTGGGCCGACTCGGCGGTGAAGCTGAACCCCGTCGGGGGTGTGTCGGTGGTGAAGACCATCAGGGTGTCGGAGTCCACGTACCAGTCACCGGACACCTCGACCGAGCGTGTGGGATAGGGCAGGGGCAGGAACTCCATCCGGGGGGCGTCGGACTCCAGGGACACCTGGGTGGTGACCGGGGTTCCGGTGTCCTGGTCCCAGCCCTCGGGGAGGGGGAGGACGTCGTCGAGGCCGGAGTCACGGCCTGCGTAGACCGGGGACATCGTCCAGTTCTCGCCGTCGAACTCGTCCAGGACGTAGGTGCGCAGGTACTCGGGGGAGTCGGAGTCCGAACGGTAGGTCAGCACGGTCCGGTCGGAGGAGGAGGCCAGGTCGCGGCGGAGTGAGACCAGCGGGTGCGTGGTGGTCACGTTGTCGCCCGACCCGAACTGGGTGTCGTCGGCCATCGTGTAGAAAGCGTCGGTCCTCAGGGAGGGCACCGCCAGGGGCAGGACCAGGGCCACAACGATCGCTGTGGACGCGGCGGCGCCCACGGTGGCCAGCCGGACGGCCCGAGCGTTGAACCGGCTCGCGGGGTCGGGCCCGTCCGGGACCATCACCCCCCACGAGCGGCTCCGGACCCACATGTCCGCGGCGAGCAGGGCGAGGAAGCCGGCGGCGCACACCCCGGCCTGCACCCAGGTCAGGCCCGTGTCGTCCACGGTGAGTGGAACCAGGAGCAGCGCCAGCAGCAGACCGCCGACCATCCCCGGGCAGCGCGCTGTCACGGCCAGGAAGTCCGAGGTCACCGCGAACACCAGGAAGGTCAGCGCGATGATCATTCGCAGGCCCTCGGAGGGCACGACCGGGGCTGCGCTGACGTTGATGTTGTGCACGCCCTGCTCGAACAGGGCCCAGGCGTGCCCGAAGGTGGCCGGGGTGGGCACGACACCGAGGAAACCCGTCCCCGGCGCGAACAGCGGGGTGAACAGCAGGGCCGCCGCGAACACCTGGAGGAAGGGCACCGGTAGGGAGTTGCGGCCGCTCAGCCGGTACAGGGCGGACACGGCGGTCGTGGCGGCCATGAGAAGGGCGGCCGGAACCCACCAGTCTCCGCCGCGCACCAGCCCGCCCAGCAGGGGCAGCGCGGCCAGCATCGAGACCAGGGTGGCCAGGGGCATCAGTGCTCTCAACGGGACCCCTCCCAGGGGGCGCGAGCCCCTGCGCGAGCCGGGCGGCCCCCACCGGTGGGGGAGGTCGCACGGTGCCACAGCGGGGGCAGTTCGGTGGGGTCGGAAACGGGCACCACGCGCCAACCGTTGGCCGTCAGCAGCTCGGCGGTGCGCCGGAGGTCCTCGGCCGAGGACCAGGCGGCCCGGGCGCACAGCACCGCCACGTGCAGCCCGGACCCGTTGACCCGGGACAGGGCCAGGGCGTCCTCCGCGGAGAGGGCGCCCAGGACAGCGACCACCAGCCGGGCCGAGACACCCCGGGCCCCCTCCAGGGCGCTGATACCGCCCTGCAGACCGGCGGTCTCGGAGGACTCCACGGTCGCGAGCCCGTCCAGCACCCCGGAGGTGTTCTCGGTGTGCAGACGGCCCCGTTCGGTGTGCAGGCGCAGCTCGTGCCCGGTGTCGAGGAGGTTCACCGCGACCGAGGCGGCCACGCTGACCGCGGTCTCCAGCGAGCTCCAGGGCCCATCGCCGGAGTGCGCTCCGTACCGGGTGTCCAGCAGCAGGGTGCTGTGCTCCCGCCAGTGCTGTTCGTCCCTGCGCACCATCAGTTCGCCGTGCTTGGCCGTGGAGCGCCAGTGCACCCGGCGCAGTTCATCGCCGTGGCGGTATTCACGGGGGATGGGGTCCTGCTCGCCGACCCCGGTCACCGACCGACGCGGTGTGTTCTCCCCCAGGGAGCCGTCCGACGCGCTGAGCGGGGCGAGCGCGACCACCGGCGGGGTCACCAACAGGGGTGTGGGTGCTCCGACCATGCGGGTCACCCGGACACAGCCCAGGGGGTCCAGCACGCTCACCCGCAGGGGCCCCACCGGGTAGCGGCCGCGGACCGCGGGGCGTACCAGGTAGGTGACGTCGCGGACGGCGCGCGGGGGCAGGTGTCCCACCGTGTAGCGCGGTTCGTAGCCGAGCCGGACCGGGAGGGTGTCCTCGATCCGCACCCAGCTGACCGGCCAGCTCGGGGAGGAGTTGCCGATCCGGACGAGGACCCGGGTGTCGGTTCCGGCCGGGACGCGCTGCGGGCGCAGGGCCCGGCTGTGCACCACGCGGCCGGTCGCGCCCAGCACGGTCAGGGCGGAGACCGGCGGTACCAGGGCCAGGAAGAGGCCCACACCCACCAGTTCCCGTTGGCCGATGACGAAACCGCACACGAGCGCCACCACGCCGAAGAACAGCATCAGGCCGCCGCGGGCGGTGAGGGTTCGGTGCGGGCGCATGACCGTCTCTCGGGGTCGGGGGACTCTTCGGGGCGGCGGGTGGACGCCGGGGGGAGGGGTGGGGTCAGCGGGGCCCGGGCACGGGGAGGCGGGCGACCAGCTTGGCGACGATCTGCTCGGCGCTGAGCCGCTCCATCTGGGCCTCGGGGCCGGGGAGCAGCCGGTGGGCCAGGACGGGCACGGCCAAGGCCTGCACGTCGTCGGGGACGACGTAGTGGCGCCCCTCCAGGGCCGCGTGGGCCCGTGCGGCGCGTACCAGGTGCAGGGTGGCGCGGGGCGAGGCACCCAGGTTGAGCTCGGGGGCGGTCCGGGTGGAGTTGACCAGGTCGACGACGTAGCGGCGCATACCCGGCGCCACGTGGACGCCTTGGATCCGGTCCACCAGGGAGCGGATCTCGGCCGTGTCGGTGACGGGGGTCAACTGTTCCAGGGGCGACCGGGAGCCGTGGGTGTCGATCATGTCCAGCTCGGCCTGGGGCGAGGGGTAGCCCACGGAGACACGCGCCATGAACCGGTCCCGCTGTGCCTCGGGCAGGGCGTAGGTGCCCTCCATGTCGGCCGGGTTCTGTGTCGCGACCACCATGAACGGCCGTTCCAGCTCCCGGGTCTGCCCGTCGACGCTGACCTGCCGTTCCTCCATGCACTCCAGGAGGGCCGACTGGGTCTTGGGCGAGGCGCGGTTGATCTCGTCGCCGAGCACGATGTTGGCGAACACCGGTCCGGGGTTGAACTCGAACTCGTTGCGGTCCTGGTGGTAGACGCTGACCCCGGTGATGTCGCTGGGCAGCAGGTCCGGGGTGAACTGGACGCGCTGCACGGAGCAGTCCACGGCACGGCCCAGCGCCTTGGCCAACATGGTCTTTCCCACACCGGGGACGTCCTCGATGAGGAGGTGGCCCTCGGCTAGAAGGACGGTGAGCGCGATGCGCAGCACCTCGGGTTTGCCCTCGATGACCGTCTCGATCGCGCCGCGGACGCGGTCGGCGACGGTGACGACGTCACCGACGTCCCCCAGGACGCCGCCCCCGTGACCGTCGTGCTGTGTGCCGAGTGACACGAGACCCCTCTCACTCACTATGTCCCGGTGTATCGATCCGAGGCTAGGGCCAATCAGACCGATTGCAAACCAAAGTGCCGGAATCGGTCTCCGGATGATTCCCCTGGGCATCGATGTGGTCAAAGCTTCGGAACCGTTCCCCTGATCACTGGCGGGAGAGCCGTTCACGATAACGGGACGGATGCGGAAAACCCCCGAATGTCGCCCTCCGAACGCCGCGGTTCCGGGTCCTGACCCGCGCCGGGGCGACGCGGGCTGTTCCGGGCGGACGGGCAGGTCGGGCCCGAGCAACGGGAGGCTCCGGTGCGACGCACGGGGGCCCGGGCTGACCCCATTCGCACCTCGACGTTATGACCTGCGCATTTGTCGTTTCTTGGGTTGGTGGGGCCCGATTGAAGCTGTTGACGGTGGGGAGGAGTGGAGTAGGGTGGAGCATCGTGGAGAGGGCGAATTCTCCACTCGGGAGTGAGGGAGGTGAGCGTGTGTTTCTCGGCACCCACACACCTCGCCTCGACCAGAAGGGACGGCTGTTCCTTCCTGCGAAGTACCGCGACGAACTGTCGGGGGGGTTGGTGATCACGAAAGGCCAGGAGCGCTGCCTCTACGTCTTTCCGGTGGCCGAGTTCAGCCGCATCACCGACGCCCTGAGCTCCGCCCCGGTCACTGCCAAGGCGGTCCGCGACTACAGCCGCGTCCTCTTCGCCAGCGCGTCGGACGAGTCCTGTGACAAACAGGGCAGGGTCACGGTCCCTCCGAAGCTGCGCGAGTACGCGGGCCTGGACCGCGACTGCGTCGTCATCGGTGCCAACACGCGTCTGGAGATCTGGGACGCCGCCGCGTGGTCGGAGTACGAGACGGACCAGGAGCAGGCGTTCTCGCAACTCTCGGAGGAGGTGCTGCCCGGGGTGCTGTGAGAGCGGGGCGGTGTCTTCCGCCCCCGCGAACCGGCACAGAATCCATGCAAGGCCGGGACCGGCAGAGGTCTCCGGAGACGGTCACACGATCTGGCGCGACTTCCCCGGTGCCAGACCGTGAGCGAGCGCCCACCGAGAAGGTGGACAATAGCGGCCGTGTCCGGAGGCCCGCCGGAACTCCGGACGGGGCCACGCGACAGGACACCGTGGAGCGCGCCCAGTGCGCCACACGGACTCAGGGGGAGACCGCGACAGCGTGGAGGAACAGCACCGCATGGGGGACCACCGGCAGCACGAGCGACCCGACGGGCACGGCTCACCGCACAGGAACCACGACGACACACCGCAGGCGGACGAATCCGCGCCGCAGGCGCCCGCCGGGGCCGCTGCACACGTCCCGGTCATGCTCGATCGGATCGTGGAGCTGCTCGCCCCGGCGCTCAGCCGCCCCGGGGCGGTGCTCGTCGACGGAACCCTTGGCCTGGGAGGGCACTCCGAGGCCCTGCTCGAGGCCTGCCCGACCATGCGACTTGTCGGTGTCGACCGGGACACCACGGCTCTGGAGCGCAGCGCCAGGCGCCTGGCGCCCTACGCCGACCGGACCCACTTCGTGCACGCCGTCTACTCCGACATTCCGCACGCCCTCGACGAGGCCGGAGTGGAGGCGGCCGACGCGGTCCTGCTGGACCTCGGCGTCTCCTCACCGCAGCTGGACGAGACGGACCGGGGCTTCGCCTACGCCCAGGACGCGCCCCTGGACATGCGCATGGACCGCACCCAGGAGCTCAGCGCGGCCGAGGTCGTCAACGACTACCCCGTCGCCGAACTCACCCGGGTCCTGCGCACCTACGGCGAGGAGCGCTTCGCCTCCCGTGTGGCGAGGGCGATCGAGCGCCGCCGCGCGCAGGGCCGCATCGACTCCACCCGTGAGCTGGCCGAGCTGGTCCGGGAGGCGATCCCCGCGGCCACCCGGCGCACCGGCGGCCACCCCGCCAAGCGCACCTTCCAGGGACTGCGCATCGAGGTCAACGCCGAACTCTCGATCCTCCGGGAGACCCTGCCCGCCGCGATCTCCCGCCTCGGGCTCGGCGGCCGCATCGCGGTGCTGTCCTACCACTCCCTCGAGGACCGGATGACCAAGAAGGCCCTCGCGGCCCTGGCCACCGACACCACACCCGCCGACCTTCCGGTCCCCCTCCCGGACCGCCAACCGGAACTCCGGCTCCTCACCAGGGGCTCGGAGTCTCCCACGGACGAAGAGAACGAACGCAACCCGCGCGCACAGTCGGCACGCCTGCGGGCAGCCGAACGGGTGCGCCGGCCGTCGCGGCAGTAGGGAGAGCAGATGGGCACGAAGACGGACACGCGCCGCACCACGAAGGGGCGGGGAACGGGATCGAGGCGTACCGGGGCCACGGGGAGCCCCGCGGCGACCCGGCGTCCCCCGCGTCCCGCGGCGGCACGGAGCACCCGCTCCGGCGGTGCGGGGACCGCACCGAGGATCCCCTTCGTCCTGCTGATCCTGTGCCTGCTCGGCGGCTCGCTGGTGGCCCTCCTGGTGCTGCGCAGCGTCGTCGCCCAGGAGGCGTACGCCATCACCAGTCTTCAGTCGGAGAACCGCGAACTCTCCTACCTGGAGCAGCAGATGGAGGACACCGTGGCGCACCTGGAGGCCTCCGAGCGCATCTCGAGGGAGGCCGAGGAGATGGGTATGGAGCAGGGCGAGGCCCCGCTCTTCCTCGACCTGGACAACGGTGGGATCACCGGGAACCCTGGGAGCGATGAGTGAGCAACCCCCGGGACCGAGGCCCCCGCGACCCCCGCAGGCCCGGAGCGGCAGGTCGCTCCGGTGCCCGGCCCAGCAAGCGTCCCCAGCGTGAACCCCGGCGTCCGGCCGGTGCCGCCCGTGCGCGCGGCGGAGCCGGTACCGGCGCCCGGGGGAGCTCGGCACGCCAGGTGAGGAGGGGCGGCGAGCGGCCCAGGCGCAGGAACCCGGCACCTCCGCCCCCGCCTCCGCCGTTGCTGCGCCGTACCTTCCGCCCGGGCGAACCGGCCAAGCGGATCAAGGCCGCCGGGGCCATCATCGTCGTCATCATCATGCTCTTCGCCGGGCGGCTCACCCAGATCCAGGGGTTCGAGGCCGAGACCTACGCGGAGGCCGCCGCCAACCTGCGCCTGCAGACCATCGACATCCCGACCCTGCGCGGCCAGATCACCGACGCCGACGGCAAGCCCTTCGCCCTGTCGGTGGAGGTCCGCAACGTCTTCGTCGACCCCCAGGAGGTCGAGGAGGACGAGCGCGACGAACTCGTGGACGAGCTGGTCACCCGCTTCGGCCTGGAAGAGGGGGAGGTGGGGGCCAAGGTCGACGCCACCCCCAGCCGCTACCAGGTGGTGGCCACCGAGATCGCCCCCGCGGACTGGCAGGAGTTGCGCGAACTCGGCCTTTCCGGGGTGGGCGCCGAGGTCGACTACAAGCGTGTCTACCCGGACGAGACCGGTGCCGCCGACCTGGTCGGCTTCGTCGGCTCGGAGGGGTACGGCCTGGAGGGCCTCGAGGGCTACCTCGACAGCACCCTCGCGGGGGAGGCGGGAAAACGCCAGGTCGAGGTGGGTCGCGACGGCACCCAGATCCCGATGGCCGGCGGCCTGGTCAGCGAACCCGAGCCGGGCCAGGACGTGCGCCTGACCCTCAACGGCGACCTGCAGTGGTACGCCCAGCGGGCGCTGGCCGAACGGGTCGAGGAACTGGACGCCGCGGGCGGCAGCGTCGTCGTCACCAACACCGACCACGAGATCCTCGCGATGGCGGACTACCCGACCTACGTGCAGGGCGACATCTCCGGCAGCGGGCCCGAGGACTGGTCCAACGGGGCGGTGGCCACGACCTTCGAGCCGGGCAGCACGAACAAGGTGATCACCGCGGCGGCCGCCCTGGAGGAGGGCCTGACCACCCCGGAGACGGTCTACACCGTGCCCTACGCCCTCCGGTACTACGACCGGACCTTCCGCAACTCCACCAATCACGGCACCCAGCGCCTGACCGTCAACGGCATCATGGCCCAGTCCAGCAACGTCGGCACGATCAAGATCGCCGACCAGGTGGGCCGCGGGGTCCTGCACTCCTACCTCACGGACTTCGGGCTGGGGCAGCCGACCGGCCTCGAACTACCGGGCGAGGAGGCGGGTGTGCTCACCGACCCCGACGACTGGTGGGGCACCCAGCTGCCGTCGGTGTCCATCGGGCACGGCCTGACGGTGAACGCCACCCAGATGGCGTTGGTCTACGCCACCGTCGCCAACGGCGGGGTCCGCGTCGAACCCCGGCTCGTCGCCGGCACGGTCGACCCCGAGGGGGAGTTCACGCCCGCCGACGAACCCGAGCGGACCCGGGTGATCAGCGAGGAGACCGCCGACCAGCTCGCCCTGATGCTGGAGGCGGTCACCAGTGACGAGGGCACCGCGCCGCAGGCCCGGATCGACGGTTACCGGGTGGCGGGCAAGACCGGTACCGCCAACCGGCTCGACCCCGAGACCGGTGCCTACAGCGAGGGCGACTACACCGCGACCTTCGCTGGATTCGCCCCCGCCGACGACCCCGAGCTGATCGTCCAGGTGGTGCTGCACGACCCGGAGGACACCTACTACGGCGGCGAGGCCGCGGGGCCGGTGTTCAACGACATCATGTCCTTCGCGCTCAAAACCATGAAGGTCCCGCCGACGGAGACCGAGCCGCCGGCGATCCGCCTGTTCGAGGAGGACGCGGGCTGATCCGGGCCCACGGCGCCCGAGACCCGCACCAAGGAGGGGACCAGAGGGGGTCACCGGGGGAGCGCGTCCACCCGGGCGCGGACGGAACGCACGTGTTCGGGGCCGGTACGGCAGCAGCCGCCCACGAGGACGGCGCCGTCCTCGCACCATCCGGCGGCGGCCTCCCCGAACCCCTCCGCGTCGCTGCTGCCCGTCCAGCGTCTCTCCCGGGCGTCCCAGACCTCACCCGAGTTGGGGTAGGCCACCGAGGGCAGTCCCGCCGCCGCGACCTCGGCCAGCAGTGACGGCACGTTCCGGGGCGGTACGCAGTTCACCCCCACCGCGACCAGCAGCCCCCGCCGGTACAGCGGGGCCAGCTCGGCCGCCACCTCCCGCAGCGGGGTGCCGTCGCTGATCCGGGTGCCGTCCGCGCAGGAGAAGCTGAACCACGCCCGCGCACCCGGGGTCCGGGACAGCAGCCGCGCCAGGGCCCGGGCCTCGGCCAGGGAAGGCAGGGTCTCACACGCCACCAGGTCCGCCCCGGCCCCGGTCAGCACCCGCCACCGCTCCCGGTGCCAGGAGTACAGGCCCTCCTCGTCCAGGTCATAGGCACCGGTGTACTCCGAACCGTCCGCGAGCGCGGCGCCGTAGGGGCCCACCCCGGCCGCCACCAGCCCCGAGCCGAACGCGTCCCGCTCCGTGAGCGCCAGCTCCACCGAGCGGGCCAACAGGCCCAGTGCCTCACTCCGGGAGTACCCCCGCGCGGTGAACGCCTCCACGCCGGCCTGGTACCCGGCGGCGATCGCCACATCCGCGCCCGCCTCGAAGTAGTCCCGGTGCACCCGCGCGATCAGTTCCGGCTCCTCGGCGAGCAGCCGTGCCGACCACAGCCCGCCACCGAGATCGCGTCCGTGTGCCTCCAAACGCGTCGCCAACCCGCCGTCGAGCACCAGCGGAAATCCACCCACCGAGAACCCCTCCCCAGACCGTCGCTCACCGGGGCGCCCGGTTCCGGGGCGCCCCGGGCCAGGGAATCACCGAAGAACGCAGCGTGGAAATTACCAGCAGGCCCCCCGCAGCCGTTAACCTCCACACGTGCCACCGGTAATGCGACCTGAACACACCAAACTCCGTCCACTGTCCGCCCTCGCAGCGCTGCTCGGGCCGGACACCACACTTCTGCGCCCGGACCTGAGCGCGGACCGTCCAGCCGAGATGCCCGGCCGGGAGGTGCACGTCCGCGGCATCACCCACGACTCGCGCAAGGTGCGCCAAGGCGACCTGTACGCCGCCCTGCCCGGAAGCCGCGCGCACGGCGCCGACTTCTCGCAGCAGGCCGCCGAGGCCGCGGCCGCGGCCATCCTCACCGACGCCGCGGGGGCCGACCGCGCCGCCGAGACCGGCCTGCCCGTGGTGGTCGTGCCGGACGCGCGCGCCGCGCTCGGCACGGCGGCGGCCTGGGTCTACGACGACCCCGCCAAGGACCTCCTCCTGGTCGGCACGACCGGCACCAGCGGAAAGACCACGATCACCTACCTGATCGAATCCGGTATGCGCCAGGCCGGGATGAGCACCGGTCTGGTCGGCACCGTGGAGATGAGGGTGGGAGACGAGCGCGTCGCCTCCTCCCTGACCACCCCCGAGGCCACCGACCTGCACGGCCTCTTCTCGGTCATGCGTGAGCGCGGCGTCACCGCCGCCGCCATGGAGGTCTCCAGCCACGCCCTGGCCCTGGGGCGTGTCGGCGGTACCCACTACGACGTCGCCGTCTTCACCAACCTGTCCCAGGACCACCTCGACTTCCACCCGGACCTGCGCGACTACTTCGAGACCAAGGCGCGCCTGTTCACCCCCGAGTACTGCGACATCGCGGTGGTCAACACCGACGACCGCTTCGGCCGCGCGCTCGTGGACATGGTCCAGGGCCGAGGTGACGTCCCGGTGACCACTTTCGCCGTGCAGGGCTGCTCGGACGCGGGCCCCGAGAACGGCATGGAAGCCGACTGGAACGCGGTGGACGTCGACCTGGGCGCTACCGGTAGCACCTTCCGCATCGTCGGTCCGGGCGGGATGGAGGCCCGGGCGTCCGTGGCGCTGCCCGGGCCGTTCAACGTTTCCAACGCCATGGCGGCCATCGTCGGCCTGGTCGAGGCCGGTCTGCCCCTGGAGACCGCCATCGCCGGTGTGGCCGCGGCGCCGGGCGTGCCGGGCCGCATGGAGTCGGTGGAGGTCCGCGATCCCGCGGGCGGCCAGGACTTCGCCGCGCTGGTGGACTATTCACACAAGCCCGGCGCCATCGAGGCCGTGCTGGGCGCCCTCAGGGCCACCACCGAGGGCCGGGTCACCATGGTGGTCGGCTGCGGCGGTGACCGTGACCGGGCCAAACGCCCGCTGATGGGCGAGGCCGCCGCACGCCTGGCCGACCAGCTGATCATCACCAACGACAACCCGCGTACCGAGGACCCCGTCTCCATCGCCACCGCGATGCTGGAGGGCGTGGCCAAGGTCCCCGAGGACCAGCGGGCGCGTGTCACCGTCGAGTTCGACCGTGCGGAGGCCATCGGCCTGGGTGTGCACCGCACCGGCCCCGGTGACGTGGTCGTGGTCGCGGGCAAGGGCCACGAGACCGGCCAGTACGTCAAGGGTGAGGTCCTGCCCTTCGACGACCGCGAGGTCCTGCGAGGGGCCATCGAGGACGCTCTGCGCGCCCGTGCGAGCGAGCGGCTCGGCAACGCGCTCCAGGACGTGCACAAGACGCCTGAACAGCTCTGATCCCACGACACGCGGGGACGCGCCACACACGGCGCGGTCCGATTTCCGGGGCACGGCCGTGAGCCGTGTCCCGGTGGTGCCTGTGCCCGCACGTGTACGGATCATGGGCGGCCGGACCACCGACGATCACGAAGTGGAGCATATTGCTTCACACAGGGCCCCGTCGGGACCCCCGACACCTCAACATGTTCTAAGGTAGGTCCGGCAATCGCAGCCCGACACGTGCCGCCCACAGTGGCGCCCACGGCCCGGTACGAAGCCGGCAACCGTCGCCCGGCGCGGCACCGCGCGCACGGTATCCGCGGTGCCATCCCCTGACCCGAACCCGAGGCCGGGTGGCCAACGCCCCTGGGGCGCCGTGGGCCGGGCCTGACATGAGGAGTGGATTTGATCGCGCTCACGCTCGATCGGATCGCTGAGATCACCCAAACCGCCATCGGCGGATCAGCGCGCCCCGACGCCGTCGTCCACGGCCCCGTCGTCATCGACTCGCGACAGGTGGAGCCAGGAGCGCTCTTCGTCGCCCTGAACGGTGAACGGGTCGACGGACACGACTTCGCCGAGTCCGCCGTCGCCGCCGGTGCGGTGGCGGTTCTGGCCTCGCGCCCGGTCGACGCCCCCCACCTGCTGGTGGACGGCGGCGACGACGAGGTGGTGGCGGCCCTGGCCCGGCTGGCCCGGCACGTGGCCACCGAACTCAGCGACCCCGCGCGCGGAACGGCCAGGACGGAGGTCGTGGGGATCACCGGCTCCTCCGGGAAGACCACCACCAAGGACCTGGTCGCCCAGGTCGTCGAGCGGATGGGCCCCACCGTGGCCCCCGCCGGCTCGTTCAACAACGAGATCGGCCACCCGCTCACGGTGCTCCGCGCCGACACCGGAACGAAGCACCTGGTGCTGGAGGTCGCGGCCCGCGGGATCGGGCACATCGCCCACCTGTGCCGTGTCGCCCCGCCCCGGATCGGTATCGTCCTCAACGTCGGCAGCGCCCACATGGGCGAGTTCGGCGACCGTGACGCCATCGCCAGGGCCAAGGGCGAGCTCGTCGAGTCCCTGCCGCCCGGTACCGACCGGCGCGGCGAGGGCGGCGTGGCCGTCCTCAACGCCGACGACCCCCGGGTGCGCGCCATGTCCTCGCGCACCACCGCCCGCACGGTGCTCTACGGAACCGCCGAGGACGCACAGGTGCGCGCCACCGACGTCGCCCTGGAAGCTGACGGCGCCCCGTCCTTCACCCTGAACCTGCGCGGCCGCACGGCCCGGGTCCGGTTGGGCCTGGTCGGCGCCCACCAGGTCAGCAACGCGCTGGCTGCCGCGGCCGTCGCCGACGAGCTGGGCATGGACATCGAAGACATCGCCGCCGCCCTCGGTGCGGCGACCCCGGTCAGCCGTTGGCGGATGGAGGTCACCGAACACCGCGGTGCCACTCTCGTCAACGACGCCTACAACGCCAACCCCGAGTCGATGCGTGCGGCGCTGACCACCCTGGGCGCGCTCGCCCGGGGCCGCCGGTCCATCGCCGTGCTCGCCCACATGGCGGAGCTGGGCGATGACGGCCACGCCGAACACGAGAGGGTGGGTGAACTGGCCGCAGAGACCGGTGTGGCCCACCTGGTCGTGGTGGGTGCGCAGGCCGAGGGGATCGCCGTCGGCGCTGAACGCGCCGCCCAGCAGGGGCGGTGGCGCGGTGAGAGCATCCGGGTTCCCGACGCGGAGGCGGCAGCCGACGCGGTGCGCGAACGGATGCGCACAGGAGACGTCGTCATTGTGAAGGGATCGCGCGTGGCTGCGCTCGAAAGGGTTATCGACCTCATCACCAAGGGTGATGTCCAGTGATCGGCATCACCGTAGCGGCGGGGCTTTCGCTGATCGTCTCCATGCTGCTCATGCCGCCGCTGATCAAGCTGCTGTACCGGTTCAAGTTCGGGCAGGAGGTCCGCGACGACGGCCCCGAGGGCCACAAGACCAAGCAGGGCACGCCCACCATGGGCGGCATCGTCATCATCCTCGGCGCCGTCATCGGCTACTTCGGCTCGCACCTGGCGCTGTGGAGCACCCCCACGGCCTCCGGCCTGCTGGTGATGTTCCTGTTCGTCGGCATGGGCTGTGTCGGTTTCCTGGACGACTTCATCAAGATCTACAAGCGTCGCAGCCTGGGCCTGCGCAGCGGCGCGAAGATGGTGGGCCAGGCCGTCGTCGGCGTGGGCTTCGCCTACGGCGTCACCCAGTTCCCCAACGGGTACGGCTACACCCCGGCAGCCCCCCAGCTGTCCTTCCTCCGCGACTTCGGACCGCCGCTGATGATCGGCGTGTTCGTCATCTGGGCGCTGTTCCTCATCGTCGGTTTCTCCAACGCGGTCAACCTCACCGACGGCCTGGACGGCCTGGCCACCGGCGCGACCATCCTGTCGCTGTGCGCCTACGTCATCATCGGCAACTGGCAGCTGCGCCAGTCCTGTGTGGAGGCCCTCACCTCCAGCTGCTACACGGTCCGCGACCCCCTGGACCTCGCCGTGGTGGCCTCCGCCGTGCTCGGCGCCTGCATCGGCTTCCTGTGGTTCAACGCACCGCCCGCCAAGATCTTCATGGGTGACACCGGCTCGCTGGCGCTGGGCGGACTCATCGTGGGTCTGGCCATCACCACCCGCACCCAGCTCCTGCTGCTGCTCATCGGCGGCCTGTTCGTCATCATCACCATGTCCGTGATGGTCCAGATCACCTCGTTCCGCCTCACCGGCAAACGGGTGTTCCGGATGGCCCCGCTCCAGCACCACTTCGAGCTCAAGGGCTGGGCCGAGACCACCATCGTGATCCGTTTCTGGATCATCCAGGGCCTGTTCATGGCGATCGCCATCGGACTGTTCTATCTGGAATGGATGCCAAGGTAGAGGCATGCCGCACCACGACCCTTCCGCCACACCCCACTCCGCCGAACCCGCCGGGGGCCAGGACCCCTTCGCGGGCGCACGGGTCTGCGTCGCCGGTCTCGGCGTCTCCGGTCCCCCCGTCGCCAGGGCGCTCCTGGCCCGGGGCGCCCGGGTGGTCGTCGTGGACGGACGCGACGACGAGACCACCCGTCGCGCGGCCGCCGCGCTGACCGAGGCCGGAGCCGAGGTCGTCCTGGGCGACACCCCGCTGCCCGAGGACTGCGACCTCGTCGTCACCTCGCCCGGCTGGCGCCCCGACTCCCCGCTGCTCGCGAGGGCCGCCGAGGCCGGTATCGAGATCATCGGGGACGTGGAGCTGGCCTGGCGGCTCAAGCCCGCCGACCAGGTGTGGCTCGCCATCACCGGGACCAACGGCAAAACCACCACCGTGCGCATGCTGGAGTCCATCCTGCGCGCGGACGGGCGGGACGCGCTCGCGGTCGGCAACGTCGGGACCCCCATCGTCGAGGCGGTGCTGCCCGACGCCGACGGCCGTGTCCACGACATCCTCGCGGTGGAACTGTCCAGTTTCCAGCTGCACTGGTCCAACAGCGTCCGTCCGCACGCGGCCACCGTTCTCAACATCGCCTCCGACCACCTGGACTGGCACGGCGGGCTCGAGCCCTACGCCCGGGCCAAGGGGAGGGTCTTCGCGCGCGGGACCATCCGCGTGGTCAACACCGCCGACGACTGGTCGGTACGCCTGGCCGAGGAGGAGGGCGACCCGCACACCCCCCTGGTGGGCCTGCGTCTGGACACCCCCAGGGCCGGTGAGCTCGGTGTGGTCGAGGACCTGCTCGTGGACCGCGCCTTCGTGGAGCAGCCGCACAGCAGCGCCGAGGAGCTCGCCACCCTGGGCGATGTGCGTCCGGCCGCTCCGCACAACGTCGCCAACGCCCTGGCCGCCGCCGCCCTGGCCCGCTCGGTGGGGGTCGCACCTGCTTCGGTGCGGGCCGGACTGGTCGCCTTCGTCCCCGAACCCCACCGCATCGCGCACGTGGCCTCGGTCGGCGGTGTCGACTACGTGGACGACTCCAAGGCCACCAACCCGCACGCCGCGGCGGCCTCCCTCAACTCCTACGCCCGCGTGGTGTGGATCGCGGGCGGCCTCCTCAAGGGAGCCGAGGTCGACGACCTCGTGGCCGGGGCGGCGGGCCGCCTGCGCGGAGCGGTGCTGATCGGCGCCGACCGGGAACGGATCCGTGAGGCCCTGGCCGAACACGCCCCGGACGTGCCGGTGGTGGAGGTCGAAGGACCTGCCGCCGACGCGCCTCCGGAGCACACGGTCATGGACGCGGTGGTCGCCGAGGCCGTCGCCCTGGCGGAGGAGGGCGACACGGTGCTGCTGGCCCCGGCCGCCGCCTCCATGGACATGTTCACCAACTACCCGGAGCGCGGACGCTTCTTCGCCGAGGCCGTGCACCGGCTCGGCTGAGCGACCACGGAGGTTGTTGTGGTTCGGACACCGGCGGGGGTTCACCGGCATCCAGTGTGAACAACGTGTAACCGGATGGAGCCCGTGCGTCACCAAAGACGCGCGGGCTTCCCCCTGTCCGCCCACTGTGCCCCTCGCCACGGCCAAAGATGGCCAACACGCGGGAAATGTCCACGGTTCCCGACCCGCCGGTACGCAAGTATTGAGGCGCGAATCGTGCGGAGGGTGTGGATGGCGGCGACGACAGCGGTCGGTGGGCGCGACCGGGTGCTCTGGCGTGAGTGGGCCCGGTCCCTGGACCGTCCCCTCACCTCCTACTACCTGATTCTCAGTACCGGGGTGATGCTCATCGCCCTGGGGCTGGTGATGGTGCTGTCCTCGACGATGGTCAACTCCATCACCGAGACCGGGTCGGCGTTCTCCGTGTTCCAGCGCCAGCTGGTGTCGGCGATGATCGGCCTGCCGCTCATGGTGATCGCCTCCCAGCTGCCCCTGTGGATCTTCCGGATCGTCGGCTACCCGGCGATGATCGTGTCCGTTGCGCTGCTGCTGCTGACCGCCTTCCAGGGCACCGAGGTCAACGGCGCGATCCGCTGGCTGGAGGTCGGCGGCGTCCTCGTGCAGCCCTCCGAACCCGCCAAACTCGCCTTCGCCCTGTGGGGGGCCAACATCCTCGCCCGCAAGGAGGAACTCAAGGAGCTCACCGAGTGGCGGCACCTGCTCATCCCGCTGCTGCCCGGTTGCGGGCTGCTCACCCTGCTCGTGCTCCTGGGGTCGGATCTGTCCACCACCCTGGTCCTCCTGCTCACCTTCCTGGGTCTGCTCTGGGTGGTGGGCGCTCCGGGAAAGCTCTTCGTGGGCATGTTCTTCCTGGTCCTGGGGCTGGCCGGGATCGTCATCGCCATCGAGCCCTTCCGGATCACCCGCATCACGGCCTTCCTGGACCCCGGGGCGGACCCCGAGGGCGCCGGCTTCCAGTCCCTGCACGGCCTCTACGCCCTGGGCACCGGCGGGGTCTTCGGTGTCGGTATCGGCGCCAGCCGGGAGAAGTGGGGCTTCCTGCCCTTCGCCGAGACCGACTTCATCTTCGCCATCATCGGCGAGGAGTTCGGACTCCTCGGCACCCTGCTGGTGCTGGGCCTGTTCGGCATGCTCGGCTACGCCGGGCTGCGCGTGGCCTTCCGGGTCAAGGACCCGTTCTCCCGGCTGGCAGCCTTCGCCATCGTGACCTGGATCCTCGGCCAGGCGATGATCAACATCGCCGCCGTCATCGGCCTGGTCCCCGTCACCGGTATCCCGCTTCCGCTGGTCTCCTACGGAGGCTCCTCGCTGATCCCGACGATGATCGCACTCGGGGTGCTGCTCGCCATCGCCCGCAACGAGCCCCAGGCGCAGAAAGCCCTGGCGGCCCGGGGTCCCAGTTGGGTCCAAAGGGCTCTAAGCTGGCTTGGCCTGGACAACATCGTCGCCTCCGTCCACAAGAGGAGCGGTTCGACGGTCCCCAGGCGCACCACCACGCCTCGTGCCCCGGGCAAGCCGGAGGCCCGCGGCACCAAGACAACGGCCAAGAACAAGAGCGGACCGGTCCCGGCGGGTGACCGGCCAAGGAGGAATCGGCGACGATGAGGGTAGCCCTAGCCGGAGGCGGCACGGCCGGGCATATCGAGCCCGCACTCTCCCTTGCGGACGCGCTGCGGCGCATCGACCCCGACACGGAGATCCTCTGCCTGGGAACGGAGCGCGGGCTGGAGACCCGGCTGGTCCCCATGCGCGGCTACGAACTGGGCCTGATTCCGGCGGTCCCCCTGCCGCGTCGACTCACCCCGCAGCTGCTCACGGTCCCCGGCAAGCTCGCGGGTGCGCTGAGCGCCGCGGGTGAGCACCTGGACAAGCTCCAGGCCGACGTCATCGTCGGTTTCGGCGGCTACGTCGCCACCCCCGGCTACCTGGCGGCCCGGCGCCGGAAGATCCCCATCGTGGTGCACGAGGCCAACCCCCTCCCGGGCCTGGCCAACCGGCTCGGCGCGCGGCTCACCCCCCATGTGTTCACCGGGCACCCCCACACCCAGATCCGTAACGGGCGCTTCATCGGCATCCCGCTGCGCCAGCAGATCACCTCGCTGGACCGGCTGGCCATGGGCGACAAGGCCCGCGCCTACTTCGGTCTGCGCCCGGATCTGCCCACCCTCCTGATCTTCGGCGGTTCCCAGGGCGCCCAGCGCCTCAACGAGACCGCCTTCAACGCAGCCGCGGCCTTCCGCGACGCGGGTGTCCAGGTCCTGCACGTCGTCGGCCCGAAGAACGCCGACGAGCCCCAGGACCTCACCCAGGACGGCGTCCCCTATGTCGCCGTCCCCTACGTGGACCGCATGGACATGGCCTACGCCGCAGCCGACGTGGCCATGTGCCGTTCCGGTGCGATGACCTGTGCCGAGCTCACCGCGGTGGGTCTGCCCGGTGCCTTCGTGCCCCTGGCCATCGGCAACGGGGAACAGGCACTGAACGCCGAGCCGATCGTCCAGGCGGGCGGCGGCCTGTCGATCGGCAACGCCGACGTCTCGGTCGAGTGGATCACCGGCCAGCTCATCCCGCTGCTCACCGACACCGACCGGGTCGTGGCCATGTCGGAGGCGGCCGCTCGGATGGGTCGCCGCGACGCCGACACGGAACTGGCCCGGGAGGTCATGGCGATCGCCCGGGGCGACAAGCCCACCCCCGAACTCCCGTTGCCCGAGGACGAGGGCGACGACGTTTTCTACGACGACGGTAAGGACGCAAGATGAGCCTGGTCCAGCCGACCGACCCGGTCCCCGTCGACGAGCTCGGCCGCACCCACTTCATCGGCCTGGGCGGCGCCGGCATGTCCGGTATCGCCCGCGTGCTGCTGCAGTCGGGGGTCGAGGTCTCGGGCAGTGACGCCCGCGACAGCGAGACCCTGCGCGAACTCGAACAGATGGGCGCCGAAGTCCATGTGGGCCACGCCGCCGAGAACCTGGGCAAGGCCGAAACGCTCGTGGTCTCCTCCGCCATCCGCGAGGACAACCCCGAACTCGCCGAGGCGCGCAGCCGCGGCATCCGCATCCTGCCCCGTGCCGCGGCCCTGGGCGCCCTCCTGCTGAACCGCGAGGGCATCGCGATCTCCGGCACCCACGGCAAGACCACCACGACCTCCATGGTCACCGTGGTCCTCCAGCACCTGGGTGCGGACCCCGGTTACGTGATCGGCGGCAAACTGGTCACCACCGGCCTGGGCGCCGACGCCGGGATCGGTGAGGCCATCGCGGTGGAGGCGGACGAGAGCGACGGATCCTTCCTGATGCTCTCGCCCAAGATCGCCGTGGTCACCAACGTCGAGGCCGACCACCTGGACAACTACAGCGGCATCGACGAGATCCACGCCAACTTCGCGTCGTTCGTCGACCGGGTCGAGCGCACCCTGATCGTCGGGATCGACGACCCGGGCGCCCGCACCGTCGCCGAACTCGCCCGTGAACGCGGCAGGAGGGTGCTCACCTACGGCGAGGCCGAGGACGCGGACTACCGGATCACCCGGATCCGCGCCCGCGGTTTCACCACCGAGTTCACCCTCCGGACCGCCACCGGTGACCCGATCGACGGCACCCTGGCCGTCCCCGGGCTCCACAACGTCCTGAACGCCGCCGCCGCGGTCGCCGTCGCCGACGAACTCGGCCACGACCTGGAGATCGCGGTGGAGGGCATCGCGGACTTCGCCGGGGCCGCCCGCCGCTTCGAGCTCAAGGGCGAGGGCAACGGTGTGGGTGTCTACGACAGCTACGCCCACCACCCCACCGAGATCGACGCCGACCTGCGTGCCACGCGCGCCGCGTTGCGCTCGTTCGCCGAGGACGCGGAGGAACAGATCCCGGAAGGCCGGGTCGTCGCCGTGTTCCAGCCGCATCTGTACAGCCGGACCCGTATCTTTGCCGAGGAGTTCGCGCAGGCCCTGAGCCTGGCCGACGAGGTCGTGGTGATGGAGGTCTACGCGGCCCGCGAGGACCCCGAACCCGGGGTCACCGGCGAGCTCATCACCTCCCGTGTGTCCCACGACCGGGTCCGGTACGTGCCGGGCCGGGACGAGGCCGTGCGCCGGGCCGCCGAACTGGCCCGCCCCGGTGACATCGTCCTCACCATGGGCGCGGGCGATGTCACCGAACTGGGGCCGCGGATCGTGGAGGCGCTCGCGGAGGTGGCAGAAGGCACGGAAACCAGCTAGAGGAGCACACGTGGGCGCTGACCGGACCAGGGCGAAGAACGGGGCCGCGCCGCGCCGGAGATCGGACCCCTGGAAGGTCGCCTTCGCGGTACTGCTCGTCGTCTCCCTGATCTGCGTGGTCACGTGGGTGCTGCTCGGCTCCCGGCTGCTGGTCGTGCGTGACGTCGCCGTCACCGGCCTGGACCGGGTGTCGAGGGAGGAGGTCGTCGCGGCCGTGGCCGTGGACACGGGGACCCCGTTGATACGGGTGGACCTGGACCGCGGCCGCGAGCGCGCCGAGAGCCTGGACCTGGTCGAGTCCGCGAGGGTGACCCGCGGTTGGCCCGCGACCCTCGAGGTGGAGGTCGTCGAGCGCAGACCCCTGCTCGCCGTCCGGGTGGGGGAGGAATACCGGCTCGTCGACGGTGACGGGGTGCGTATCGAGGACTCCCCGACCCGCCCCGGCACCCACCCGCTGGTCCGGGTCACCGGGGAGATCGAGGGGAACGACGCGGTCCGGGCGGCGGCGGACATCGTCGAGGGCGCCCCGGACTCCCTCATCGCCCAGATACAACTCATCGACGCCACCGACACGGAACAGATCACCGTCGAACTCGGCAACGGAGCCCTCGTGGCATGGGGCCGGGCACAGGGCGCCGAGGACAAGAGCGAGGTCCTGCGGGTGCTGATGCGCGAACATCCGCCGCAGGAGGGGCGTGTCTACGATGTCGGAACCCCGGACTTGGCCATCGTCCGGTGAAACGTTTCCCAAGGGAGGGGAGCGCGGGGGAGAGCCCGGGGCAAGGGGCTGTTGGGGCCACGAGTACGGTCGCGGACCCGCCGACCGACACGCGCCGAGGACATTCCAGACGCGACGCGCCGAGTGCGCACTTCGCTTCCTCGCGTTATACGACGTTAGGCTGAAGCTGTCTTCGGTTGCCCGTACTCGACAGTCCGCTTACTGTCGGGAAGCACAACCACTGTCAACCACGCAGTAAAACACGCTTTTCGGGGTACTCAGGAACCGTTTCGCCCCCGCTTCGCGGAGCGGGCCGATCCAGACCGTCAGGGTCGGACGGCAGACGCAGGACGGTACCGGTGACCCCGGGTCCTCCACAGGCAGCCGCTCACGCGGCCGTCGGGCGGGGGCACCCGAAACGCACACTGTAGAACCGGATGCCGAACCGCCGGCGCACCCGTTGGCCACCGGCCAGCGGACGCGGAGACGGAACGGCGTATGCGAGCGGAAAGGCCCCTCGTCGTGGCAGCACCGCAGAACTACCTCGCGGTCATCAAAGTCGTCGGCATCGGCGGCGGCGGTGTCAACGCCGTCAACCGAATGATCGAAGAGGGGCTCAAGGGCGTCGAGTTCATCGCGATCAACACCGACGCGCAAGCGCTGCTGATGAGTGACGCGGACGTCAAGCTCGACGTCGGCCGTGAGCTCACCCGTGGCCTGGGCGCAGGCGCCAACCCCGATGTCGGTCGCAAGGCCGCGGAGGATCACCGTGAGGAGATCGAGGAGGTCCTCAAGGGGGCCGACATGGTCTTCGTCACGGCCGGAGAGGGTGGTGGAACCGGCACCGGCGGAGCCCCCGTCGTCGCCAACATCGCCCGTTCCCTCGGCGCGCTCACCATCGGAGTGGTCACCCGGCCCTTCGGTTTCGAGGGCAAGCGCCGGGCGACCCAGGCCGAGTCGGGGATAGCGATGCTCCGCGAGGAGGTCGACACCCTCATCGTCATCCCCAACGACCGCCTGCTGTCCATCTCGGATCGACAGGTCAGCGTGTTGGACGCCTTCAAGGCGGCCGACCAGGTCCTGCTCTCCGGTGTCCAGGGCATCACCGACCTGATCACCACGCCGGGCCTGATCAACCTGGACTTCGCCGACGTCAAGTCGGTCATGTCGGGGGCGGGATCGGCGCTGATGGGGATCGGATCGGCACGAGGAGACGACAGGGCCGTCGCGGCGGCCGAACTGGCGATCTCCTCACCGCTCCTCGAAGCCAGTATCGACGGCGCACACGGTGTACTCCTGTCCATCCAGGGCGGCTCCGATCTGGGCCTCTTCGAGATCAACGAGGCCGCGCAGCTGGTCGCCAACTCGGCCGCACCCGATGCCAACATCATCTTCGGCGCCGTCATCGACGACGCCCTGGGCGACGAGGTGCGGGTCACCGTCATCGCGGCGGGCTTCGACGAACCCGAGGTCACCGGCGCCGTGGTGCGGGAGCGCCAGCCGGTGGACCCTCCTGAGGCCGTCGCCCCCACGGCAGGCATCACGTCCGGTGGGGAGGAGCCGTCGGCCAGGACGGCGCCGTCCACCGCGGACGCGAGCGGGGCGCCGGCCACCAGCATGCCGTGGATCACCCCCTCCCGCCCGGCCCAGCCCGCGCAGGAGGCCTCACGGCCCGCCATGCCGCCGGTCCAGCCGCCGGTCGCTCCGGAGCCGGCCCGTCAGGAGCCCCAGCAGGAGCCCCAGCGTGCCCAGGCCCCGGCCCAGCCCGAGCAGCCCCAGGGCAACGGTCACCAGGTCTCCTACCCCGAGCCCGAGTCCGAGCCGGCTGCTCCGGAGCCGCAGGCCGCCCCCGCCGAGGAACGGCCCGCACCGGAACCGGCACCGGAGCCCGAGGCCGAGCAGGAGACCCAGTCGAGCCACATCCACGCGGTCTCGGACGCCTCCGAACGCCGCGGCGAGGTTCCCACGCCCCGGCGCCGAGTCATCTTCGACGACCCCGACGACCTGGACGTGCCGGAGTTCCTGAAGTAGTCCGCCACCACCCCGGTACCATCGACGTGTCAGCGGCCCCGACCCTCGTGGCGGGGCCGTCGCCGCCCCCGGAGGCGGAACCGTCCGGTTCCCCGCGGGGCCGAGGGAAGGACCGCGTCGATCCGATGGGGAACATCATCGACCTGGGACACGGTGTCCGTGCCGCCGTCACCGAACGCAAGGGCGGGGTGAGCCGGCCGCCGTTCGACTCGCTCAACCTCGGACTGGGTACCGGTGACACCCGGGAGGCGGTCACCGCCAACCGGGCCCGGGCGGCCGAGGATCTCGGGTTCGGTGTCGAGCGGGTCGTGTGGATGACCCAGGTCCACAGTGCCGACGTGCTCGTGGCCACCGAGCCCGGCGGGGTCGGTACCTGCGACGGTGTGGTGACCACCCGCCCGGACCTGGTGCTCGCCTCGATGGCGGCGGACTGTCTGCCCGTTCTGGCCGCCGACGGCGAGGCGGGGGTGCTGGGCGCGGCCCACTCGGGACGGCTGGGCACCGCGCACGGCGTGGCCGTCAACCTGGTGGACACCATGGTCGCCCAGGGCGCCCGACGTGACCGGATCACCGTCTTCCTCGGGCCGGCCATCTGCGGCCGGTGCTACGAGGTTCCGCCCGACCTCCAGGCCGAGACCGCCGCACGGACCCCGGAGGCGGCCTCGACCACCAGGCAGGGCAGCACGGGTGTGGACATGACCGCCGCCGTCACTGCCCAACTGGGCCGGGCCGGGGTCGGGGACGTCCTCGCTGACGGCCGCTGCACCCTGGAGAGCCCGGAACTGTTCTCCCACCGCGGGGGCGCGCCGACCGGCCGGTTCGCCTCCTTCCTCTGGCGCGACTGAGGTCTTCGCCACCCCGGCCCGCGGAGGAGTTCCGAGGGCCTGAGCCGCGCGGTCCTCCGGCGGGGCCGCAACCGGCCACACCCCAGCCACATCCGGCCATAGCAGTAAAGAGAAGGTACGCCCGTGTCACACACCGATCCCGCGCGCACCGAGCAGATCCGCGCCAACCTCCGGGCCGCGCGGGCCAGGATCGAGGAGGCCTGCGAGAAGGCCGGCCGCGACCCCTCGGAGGTGTCGCTGATCGGGGTGACGAAGACCTACCCGGCCGGCGATGTGCGCATTCTCGCCTCTCTGGGGGTCACCGACGTCGGTGAGAACCGTGACCAGGAAGCGGCCCCGAAGGCCGCGGAGACTGCGGACCTCGGTCTGACCTGGCACTTCGTCGGCCAGTTGCAGACCAACAAGGCGCGCTCGGTGGCCTCCTACGCGGATGTGGTGCACTCGGTCGACCGGGCCAAACTCGCCAGGGCGTTGGGCGACCGGGCCGCTGCGGCGGGTCGGAGTCTGACCTGTCTGGTACAGGTCAACCTGGACACCGATTCCGAGGCCGGGGTCATCGGCCCGCGTGGAGGCGTGGATCCGGCGGACGCGATCGGGCTCGCGGAGCGGATCGCCGAGCACGAGGCGCTCACCCTCGGCGGTGTGATGGCGGTCGCCCCCCGCGGCACAGACCCGGACGCGGCCTTCGCCCGCCTCCAGGAGGTGGCGGGGGTGATCCGGGATCACTACCCTCGGGCAACGGTGATCTCCGCGGGGATGAGCGGGGACCTGGAGGCAGCGATCGGCCGGGGCGCGACACACCTGCGACTCGGTACGGCGTTGCTCGGCTCCCGGGGACCGATCGTGGGGTAATGTCCCCACATAGACCTTGGGGCCTGTCTGTGGCGTTCGCCCGAATGGACGAACACCCCGTGTACGCGGGGCACAGGGGCCGAAGACGGAGGAGTCGGCTGCGGTGAAGGCCGCGGGGACGACGGAGGACATGAGATGGCCGGCGCGATGCGCAAGATGGCGGTCTACCTCGGCCTCGTGGAGGACGACCGTTACGACCACCGCTATGCGGACGAATATGATGAGTTCGACGATTTCGACGAGGGCGTGGAGGAGCAGCGTGACCGCGGCGCTGACACTCCGCGAGGCGAGGAAGTACGAGGCGAGGACGTGCCGGACACCGGCGACTACCTGGGAACGGGTGAGCGACGCAGTGGTACGGCCATGACTGCCTCAACCGCCGACCTGGCTCGGATCACCACGCTCCATCCACGTACCTACAACGAGGCGCGTACGATCGGAGAGCACTTCCGGGAAGGTACACCGGTGATCATGAACCTGACCGAGATGGTCGACAGCGACGCCAAGCGTCTCGTCGACTTCGCGGCTGGTCTGATCTTCGGTCTCCATGGCAGTATCGAACGCGTGACCAACAAGGTGTTCCTGCTGTCCCCGGCCAACGTCGAGGTGACCGCCGAAGACAAGGCGCGGATCGCCGAGCGAGGGTTCTTCAATCAGAGCTAGATCATCACATTTGTCCAGAGATTGGGTCGGGGAACGACCGTGAGTATCGTCCTGTCCGTGCTGTCCTTCCTGCTGCAGCTGTTTGTCTTCGTGCTGATAGCGAGGGTGGTCCTGGAGATGGTGCAGTCCTTCTCCCGGACGTGGCGGCCCACCGGGTTCGTACTTGTGCTCGCTGAGATCGTGTACACGATCACCGATCCGCCACTGAGGTTCCTGCGCAGGTTCATCAAGCCGATCCGGCTGGGGAGTATCGCACTCGACCTGAGTGTGCTGGTCCTCTTCTTCGCCGTGATCATCCTCCAGAGCATTCTGGGGAGCCTGATGCTCAGCGTGGGGTAGGAGGGCGGGGGCGGAAAAGACAGCCCCTGATTCCGATATGTGGTCTTGGTCATGATCTGGATTGCCGTAAGGTCACGATCAGGTAGCGTCCCTACGGACAGACTCCAAGCGCGCCAAGGAGACGAACATGCCGCTGACACCCGCCGATGTGCGGAACAAGCAGTTCAGTACCACCCGGCTCCGACCCGGGTATGACGAAGAAGAGGTCGACGCCTTTCTCGACGAGGTCGAGTCCGAGCTGGACCGGCTGATCCAGGAGAACGAGGAACTGCGCGGCAAGCTCGCCGAGTGCCTGCGGGGCAAGGTCCCCAACGCCGGCATGCAGGACTTCCAGCAGCCCCAGGAGCAGCAGGCCCCCGAGGCGCCGCAGCAGATGGAGCAGATGCGCCCGGAGCCCGTCCAGGCGCAGCAGCCCGTCGAGCCCCAGCCGCCCGCGCCGCAGCAGCAGATGGCGATGACCGGTGCGAACCTGGCCATGGGCGGCGAGGAGAACATGGACACGGCAGCCCGTGTCCTGGCGCTCGCCCAGCAGACCGCCGACCAGGCGATCTCCGACGCCCGCCGTGAGGCGGACGAGACCCTCGGCCGCGCCCGCCACGAGTCCGAGGACATCCTCGGCAAGGCCCGCCGGCAGGCGGACCAGATCATCGGTGAGGCCCGCGCCCGCTCGGAGAACCTCGACCGGGACGCCCAGGAGCGCCACCGTCAGGTCATGGGCAGCCTGGTTCAGCAGCGCGAGGAGCTCGAGCACAAGGTCAACGTGCTCAAGGACTTCGAGCGCGAGTACCGCAGCCGCCTGAAGGACTACTTCGAGCGCCAGCTGCGCGAGCTCAACGAGGAGGGCAAGCCGGTCGAGCCCAACCCCAACACCACGGGCGGCTTCCAGACGATGGCTCCCCAGACCGGCGGGGCACCCGCGCTCCAGCAGCACGGCCCCGGCGGCAACCCGTTCGGTCAGCCCGAGCCCGCCCAGCACGGTGGCTTCCACCCGGGTGAGGCTCCGCACGAGCGTCGCTGACCCGTCAGCGGCCATGCGGCTCCGAACAACTGAAGACTCCGGCTCCACACGTGTAAAGGCCCTGGTCGACCCGTGATCCTTAGCCTCCTCGCCACCGTGGCGGTGTTGGCGGCCATCGCCGTCATCGCAGCTGCCCTGGTCCTCGCCGAGACCACCCTGGTGTACATCGCCCTGGGACTCGGCGGGCTGAGCGTGCTCCTACTGTTGGGCGCGATCATCCAGGGGAGGTTCGGCGGGACGAGAACGGACACGGAACGGACGGACGGTTTGGGGAAGGCGTCCGTCCCCGTGGAGGCCGCCACAGCGGCCGACACGGCCCCGGCCCGACCGTGGGAACCGGAGGAGTCTCGGCGCGCACCCGCACCGGCCGGCCGGCCGGTGCGGGAATCCGCCGTTTCGGAGCAGCCCGTCAGCGACCGGAACCGGACGGCCGCCGACGAGACCGAAGAGGAAGCGGAGTTCGAGATCCCCCGCTGGCAGACCCCCACTGTCGGAAGCTGGCCGGAACCGGCCCTCCGGGACGAGGCGCCGGTCGGGGCCGACACCCCGGCCGATGCGGGGCCGCAGAGGGTCGAGAACGAACCCGAGCACGGCGTGACCACCGCCGAGCACACCCCTGTCGAGGAGGCTCCCGCGCCCGGAGAGACCTCCGCGGAGGAGGACCCGGAAGAGGATCCCGGGGCAGAGCCCGCCGCACGCGGCGCCGAAGAGACCGGGACCGCCTCCGAGCCCGACGATCCGGGCAGGGCGTTCGCCTACCGCATCCCCGCGGCCGTTACCGGCGAGGCCGGCCGGGACCACCGGCCGACCCCTGGCGAGGACGGACCTCCCGCCACCGCGGACACGGCCCGGGACATCGAAGCGCTCGCCGAGCGACAGACAGCAGCTTCCCGGGACACGGCCCCCGAAGAGGCCGAGACTCCCCACGAGTACTCCGAGCCGGTGGCGGACACCGGACCGGCGCAGAGCGTTGAGCGGCCCGGGGCCGAGCCCGAGCTGGAACCCGAGCCCGAGCTGGACGGGGTCGCCGACGAACCCCGGGAGACCCCCGCGCAGGCCTCCGGCGACGAGGAGCGACCCGCAGGGGACGGGGAAACGGCTGGGACCGGTCCCGCGAGACCGGCGGACACCATCACCGATGACCTGGTCCGGACCTCAGAGGACGTGGACCAGGGGCCGCAGGACGCGGAAAAGGGGGCCGACGAAGTCTCCGAGGAACCCGAGGGAGCCCCTGAGGAGGACCGAACCACCGACGAGGCCCCCGCCGATGACGGGGCGGTGGCCGGGGACGGTGACTCGGTCCTGGCCTACGCCGCCATCCTCGACAACGAGGGCGACACCGCCCCGGACACGGAGGCCCCGGACACGGAGGCCCCGGACTCCGATCCCGGGGAGACCGAGGAGGACACGGCCCCGGAGCGGTCCCGGCCCGACCGGACCGGGGACGGAACCGAAGAGGGCACCGGCACCACCGGCGAGGAGCCGCCCGACGAGGTCGGTGACGACCCCAGGAAGCAGCCGGACTCCTCCTTCACCGGCTGACCTCCCCCGGACAGCCCGAGGGGCCCCGCTCTGCCGAGCGGGGCCCCTCGTCGCCTCTCAGGCGTGCGTGCCCGCTCAGGCGCGGCGGAAGGTGAAGGCCACCCCGAACTCCTCCGACTCCGCGGAGTGCGGGGCGTCCTCGCCCGCCCCGGCCACGAAGGTGTCGGCCAGGACCTCACCGGCGATCATCCGGCCGTGCTCGGACAGGGTCTGCCTGACGACCTCGTCCTCGGCGGCCCACCACACGCGGATCCGGTCGGACACGTCCAGGCCGCTGTTCTTACGGGCCTCCTGGAGCATCCGGACCATCTCGCGGGCCAGACCGGCCCGGCGCAGCTCCGGGGTCAGCTCCAGGTCCAGGGCCACCGTCTCCCCGGACTCGGAGGCCACCGCCCAACCCTCACGGGGCTGCTCGGTCACCAGGACCTCGTCGGCGCTCACCTCGACCGGCTCGTCCTCGACCCGCACCTGGGCCCAGCCGGTCCCGCGCACCTGCTCGACCAGGACAGCCGGGTCGGCGGCCTGGATGGCCTTGGCCACCAGCGGCGTGCGCTTGGCGAACCGCTTGCCCAGAGCACGGAAGTTCGGCTTGACCACGTAGTCCACGAGGTCGCCGCCGACGGTGGACAGCGCGTCCAGCCGGGCCACGTTGAGCTCGTCGGCCACCTGGGCGCGCAGCTGCTCCGGCAGTTCGGTGAAGCCCGGGGCGCCCACCAGGGCGCGGGCCAGCGGCTGCCGAGTACGCATGGCCGAGTCCACGCGGGCGGACCGGCCCAGCTCCACCAGACGACGGGTCAGCGCCATGTTCTTCGACAGGTCGGGGTCGATCAGCTCCTCGTGGACCTCCGGCCAGGACGCCAGGTGCACCGAGTCCGCGCCCTGCGGGCGGCGCAGCGCCGACCACACGTGCTCGGTCAGGAACGGCACGATGGGGGCCATCAGCAGGGTGACGGTCTCCAGTGCCTCGAACAGGGTCGCGAAGGCCGCAGCGCCCTCCGGGGTGTCGGCACCGCCCCAGAACCGGCGCCGGGAGCGGCGCACGTACCAGTTGGACACGTCGTCCACGAACGCGGTCAGACGGCGCCCGGCCCCGGTCGTGTCGAAGGCCTCCATGGCCTCGGTGACGTCGCGGACGACCTCGTTGAGCTCGGACAGCAGCCACCGGTCCAGCAGCGGGCGGTCCTGCGGGGCGGGGGCGTCGGCCAGCTTCGAGTGGTCCCAGCCGCTCCCGGCGTTGGCGTACAGGGTGAAGAACGACGTGGTGCTGTAGTAGGTCAGCAGCACCTTGCGGACGATCTCCTCCAGGGCGGAGTGGCCGACCCGTCGGGCCGTCCACGGCGAGCCGCTGGCCAACATGAACCAGCGCAGGGCGTCGGCGCCGTGCTGGTCCATCACCGGGATGGGCTCCATGACGTTGCCCAGGTGCTTGCTCATCTTGCGGCCGTCCTCGGCGAGGATGTGGCCGAGCACCACCACGTTCTCGAACGAGTTGCGGCCGAACACCAGGGTGCTCACCGCGAGCAGCGAGTAGAACCAGCCGCGGGTCTGGTCGATCGCCTCGGAGATGTACTGCGCGGGGAAGTTGGCCTCGAAGGTCTCCTCGTCCCGGTGCGGGGCGCCCCACTGGGCGAACGGCATGGAACCGGAGTCGAACCAGGCGTCGATGACCTCGGGCACGCGGCGGGCGACCCGCTCCTCCTCGGGAAGCGAGGGGTCGGCGTCGGGGTCGGGGATGACGACGTCGTCGACGTAGGGGCGGTGCGGGTCCAGGTTGGACAGATCCTGGCCGCTGAGCTCGCTCAGCTCCTCCAGGGAGCCCACGCAGATCTGGCGGCCGTCGGGGAACTCCCAGATCGGCAGCGGGGTGCCCCAGTAGCGGTTGCGGGACAGCGCCCAGTCGACGTTGCCGCGCAGCCACTCGCCGAAGCGGCCCTCCTTGACGTTCTCCGGCACCCAGTTGGTGACGTCGTTCTGCGCGAGCAGCTCGTCCTTGATCGCGGTGGTGCGGATGTACCAGGAGGGCACCGCGTAGTAGAGCAGCGCGGTGTGGCAGCGCCAGCAGTGCGGGTAGGAGTGCTCGTAGTCCAGGTGGCGGAAGAGCAGGCCGCGGTCCCTGAGGTCGCGGACCAGCGTCTTGTCGGCCTCCTTGAAGAACGCCCCGCCCACCAGCGGGAGCTCGGCCTCGAAGGTGCCGTCGGGGCGGACCGGGTTGACCACGGGCAGACCGTAGGAGCGGCAGACCGTCATGTCGTCGGCACCGAAGGCGGGGGACTGGTGGACCAGACCGGTACCGTCCTCGACCGTCACGTAGTCCGCGAGCACCACGTAGTGCGCGGGCTCGTCGAAGGGCACCAGGTCGAAGGGGCGCTGGTAGGTCCAGCGCTCCATCTCGTCGCCCTCGTAGCTCTCACCGGTGAGCTCCCAGCCCTCGCCGAGGACCTTCTCGAACAGCGGACGGGCGACCAGCAGCCGCTCGTTGCCGTCCGTGGCCACCACGTACTCCACGTCCGGGTGCACGGCCACGGCCGTGTTGGACACCAGCGTCCACGGGGTCGTGGTCCACACCAGCATCGAGGTGGGGTGCTCGGGTGAGGCCAGCGGACCCGAGGTCACCGGGAAGCGCACGTACACCGACGGGTCGGTGACGGTCTCGTAGCCCTGGGCCAGCTCGTGGTCGGAGAGCGTGGTGCCGCAGCGCGGGCAGTAGGGGCTGATCCGGTAGTCGCGGACGAGCAGGCCCTTGTCCCAGATCTGCTTGAGCGCCCACCAGACGGACTCCACGTACTGCGGGTCCATGGTGCGGTAGGCGTCGTCCATGTTCACCCAATAACCCATGCGCTCGGTCATGGCGGTGAACGCGTCCACGTTGCGCAGGACGGACTCGCGGCAGCGGTCGTTGAACTCGGCGATGCCGAAGGCCTCGATGTCCTTCTTGCCGCTCAGGCCCAGTTCCTTCTCCACGGCGACCTCGACGGGCAGGCCATGGCAGTCCCAGCCGGCCTTGCGGTCGACGTGGTAGCCGCGCATGGTGCGAAAACGCGGGAAGACGTCCTTGAAGGCTCGGGCCTCGACGTGGTGGACACCGGGCTGGCCGTTCGCGGTGGGCGGGCCCTCGTAGAAGACCCAGTTCTCGTTGCCACGGGTCTGGTCGAGCGACCGCTGGAAGACGTTCTCCTTCGACCAGCGGCCGAGGATCTCGCGCTCCGTCGCGGGCAGGTCGATCTGGGCGGGCAGTTGGGGCAGCGCGCGGGATTCGGGCCGGGGGTCGTCGGTCACCGTCGTACCTTTCTCCATCAGGGGTGTTCCTGACGGAGGGACGAGGCGGAGCCCCGCGGTACCACCCTCCTTGGAACCGCGGCCGGATCCGCTGGGCGGATCGGCTGCGGATCCCACTTCGTTGGGTCCGTGCCGGTTCTACTGGGGTGCGCCGTGACGCACGCGGGCACCTGTTCCTCCGGCTGCTCCGGGGTGATCTTCGCGCTGGTCGTTGCCCCCGGGCTCACACCGTCCCCGGGTCGCTTGGCCGGCACAGCCGCCTCTAGGCTGTGTCCGTCCGGTCGGGGCCAGCGTTACTCGTCCCCATCGACACACCGTCAGGATAACGCAGTGCGGCCAGGTGCGCCGCGGATCAGTTGAGGGAGCGGCCGTGGCGGAGCACACGCGGGGCGCGGTCCTGGTGACCCTGCCCGAACGCGAGGACGCGGAGGAGTTGGCCGAGCAGCTTCTGGAACAGGGGTACGAGCCCTGCCGGGTGCACCGGGACATGCTCGCGGGTGAGGATGACGCCGAGGACGTGGACTGGGTGATCGAGGTGCTGACGGGGCCGCACGGCGGCCCGGCGGTCTTCGACGAGCCCCACCTGCTTCTGCTCGCCGAGGACTACGGCGGCTTCGCCGTCGCCGAGTGACCGCGTGCCCGTGCGTGCGGGCGTGGCCGCCCGGGGCGAAGCCGTGCGGCCCTGGCACCGGGCGGCCCCGACGGTCAGGATGGGTCTTCATGACGATTCGTGAGGCACACCCCGACGACGCCCCGGCCATCGCCGGGGTGCACGTCCGCTCCTGGCAGGCCGCCTACCGCGGGATGATCCCCGACTACGCGCTGGAGAACCTGGACCCCGAGCGCCTGGCCGGGGTCTGGTCGAGACGGCTCACCGGCGACTTCACCGCCCCCGGGGCCGGCGTGCTGGTCGCGGAGGAGGACCGCGCCGTGGTGGCCTTCGCCGGTTTCGTGCCGGGCCCCGACCCCGAGGACGAGAACCGCTCGGTGGTGGATCTGGAGACCTTCTACTCCGTCCCCGAGGTGTGGGGCTCGGGGACCAACCGGAAGCTGGCCCGCGCCCTGCACGAGACGATGGCCGAGGGAACGGCCGACCAGGCCGTCCTGCGGGTCCTGGTCGCCAACGCCCGTGCCCGGCGCTTCTACGAGCACCAGGGCTGGTGGGACACCGGCACCGTCACCGACGAGACGCTCCTGCGCGGAACCCTCGTGTTGCCCACGGCCCTGTACCGACGCTCCCTGTGAGGGATCCCGTCCGCCGGGGCGCCCCCTTCGCCTCGGCGGACGCACCGCCGGGATCATTGCCTCGGAGCGGTGGATTGCCTAGGCTTCGCGGCACTACTCACGGCCTTGCCAAGGGGGAGATCCCGCAGATCAGAACGGACGCGGGGGGCTGTGGGACGCGTGGAGGGGGAGTGCGATGAAGGCCACCGAGGCGGCGGCGCTGCCTGTCCGGCCGGGGGAGGAGCCCTGGACACCGGAGGAGCTTGCGCAGGTCCGGAACCAGTTGCAGGGCGAGATCGCGGCGCAGCGGGAGGAGCTCCGCGAGATCGAGGACGAACTCGCGGACCGGCTCACCGACCCGGTCGAGGGCGCGGGGGACGACCCCGCGGACGTCGGTGCGAAGACCTTCCAACGCGAACACGATCTGGCGTTGGCCTACAATACTCGTGACCTGCTCGCCAAGAGCGAGCGGGCGATCGAACAGATGGACGCGGGGACCTACGGGGTCTGTGACTCGTGCGGTCAGGCCATCGGAAAGGCACGGCTGCAGGCCTTTCCGCGCGCCACCCTGTGCGTCACCTGCAAACAGCGCGAGGAGCGTCGCTGACTGAGGTAGAGCCCTCCGGGGACAGCAACATGACCACGACCGACAACACCGCCGCCCGGCCGCGCAGGTACTTGATCCTGCTGCTGGTCGCGCTCACCGCGATCGTCGCCGACCTCCTCACCAAGGAGTGGGTGCTGGCCGCCTTCTCCCAGGGCGAGCGCCTCGACATCATCGGCAGCTTCGTCCAGTTCACACTGGTGTACAACACCGGGGCGGCGTTCTCGCTCGGTACCGGGTACACCTGGGTGTTCACCGCGATCGCCACCCTCGTGGTCCTCGTGATCGCCTACCTCGGCTGGCGTGTGCGCAGCCCGTGGTGGGGCGTCACGCTCGGGCTGATGATGGGCGGGGCCGCGGGCAACCTCGTCGACCGCTACTTCCGTGGCGAGACGCCCGGCACCGGAGCGGTCGTCGACTTCATCAGCGTCGGAGACTTCCCGGTCTTCAACATCGCCGACTCCTGCGTGGTGGTCGGAGCCTGCCTGGTGGTGCTGCTGACCTTCAGGGGTCTCAACCTGGACGGGACGATGGTCGCGGACGAGGCGCCCGCCCGGAAGAAGGACGCCGACACCGGTGGCAACGACGAACAGGGACAGGGCGCATGAGTGACACAAGGAGCCTCCCCGTCCCCGACGGTCTGGAGGGCGACCGGCTCGACGCCGCGATCGCACGGATGTTCGGGCTCTCCCGGACCCGGGCCGCGGAGCTGATCGGGGACGGCGGAGTCCTCCTCGACGGCGCCGAGGCGGGCAAGTCCGACCGCGTACAGGCCGGGGCCTGGCTGGAGGTCACCCTCCCGCCGCCGCCCACCGCCCCGGTGCCCCGCGCCGAGGCCGTCCCCGGCATGCGGATCGTGCACGAGGACACCGACATCATCGTGGTGGACAAGCCGGTCGGCGTGGTCGCGCACCCGACGGTCGGCTGGACCGGGCCCAGTGTGCTGGAGGGTCTGTTGGCCTCCGGCGTGCAGTTGGCCACCAGCGGGGCCGCCGAACGCCAGGGCATCGTGCACCGTCTGGACGCCAACACCACCGGCTTGATGGTGGTGGCCAAGAGCGAGACCGCCTACAGCGTGCTCAAACGGGCGTTCAAGGAGCGCACCGTCGACAAGCGTTACCACACGCTGGTCCAGGGCCACCCGGACCCGCTCCGGGGCACCGTCGACGCCCCCATCGACCGTCACCCCGCGGGGGACGGGCGCTGGGCCGTGGTCGCGGGCGGCCGCCCCTCGGTGACGCACTACGACACCCAGGAGGCCTTCCGGGCCGCCAGCCTGTTGGAGATCAAGCTGGAGACGGGGCGGACCCACCAGATCCGGGTGCACATGGCCGCGCTGCGCCACCCCTGTGTGGGTGACCACCTCTACGGCGCCGATCCCACTCTCGCCGAACGGCTGGGTGTGCGCCGCCAGTGGCTGCACGCGGTACGCCTGGGCTTCGACCACCCCACCGAGCACCGCCCGGTGGAGTTCTCCAGCCCTTACCCCGAGGACCTGGAAGCCGCCGTGGACAAGCTCCGCGAGGACTAGACCCCCTCCCGGGCACCATCCTTCCGCCGTCCGCCCCCGACCGGGGCCGGGCGGCGGACGCGTAGGACCCCCTGGCACAGGGCCGCACCCAGGATGATGACGGCCGCGCCCAGCGGCTGGTTCCAGCTCAGGGTCTCGCCGAGCAGGAGGACCCCCGCGGCGACCGCCACCACCGGGACCACATAGGTGACGGTGGTGGCCACGGTAGCCCCGGCCGCGCGGACGACCGCGTAGTTCAGGATGTAGGCGAACCCGGTGCCGAACACCCCCAGTGCGGTCACCGCCAGGGCCGCCCGCCAGGTCAGCTCGGTGGGCAGGTCGGTGGTCAGCGGGGCGATCACGAGCAGGGGGAGGGTGCCGAGCAGCATCTGCAGGGCGCTCAGCTCCAGCGCGGTGTGCGGGCTGCCCGCGACGAATCGGCGCAGGTAGGGGGTGCCGATCCCGTAGCAGACGGTGGCGGCCACCACCAGCAGCATTCCCAGCACGGCGTCGTCGTCGGCCACGTTCACCTCGGCCAGGGAGTTCCACACCCCGAAGACGGTGAGGACACCGAGGAAGCCGATGCCGAGCCCGAGGACGCGGCCGCGGTCGGGGCGCTCGTCGGACAGGATCAGCATCGCGAACACCACCCCGAACAGCGGGGTGGAGGCGTTGACGATCCCCATCAGCGCGGACGGGATGAGCTGGCCGGCGTACCCGAACAGGGTGAAGGGGACGGTGTTCAGCAGCAGGGCGGCCACGAACACGTGCCCCCACAGCCGGGGCGAGGACGGTAGGCGTCCGCCGCGCAGGAACAGGACCGCGAGCAGGGGCAGGGCACCGGTGGCCATGCGGCCCAGGGAGAGCTGGACCGGGGCGAGGACCTCGGCGCCGGTCCTGATCAGGACGAAACTCATCCCCCAGATGAGCGCGAGGAGTACGAACTTGGCGCGCCAGCCCGGGAACGGAACGCGGTTCGGGGGCGGAGCTGGGGCTGGGACGGAGGGTTCCGCGGCGCCGGGAAGAGTGGACATGGGATGTTTCTATCCTTGCCCGATGCCTTAGGTCTACTTCGTATTTCTTAAGGCAGATATTAGAGTTCCTTACATGCTCAGTGTCGACCGGCTCCGCGTCCTGCACGCCATCGCCGCCCACGGCTCCCTCAGCGCCGCCTCCCAGGCCCTGCACGTCACCAACTCCGCCGTCTCCCAGCAGCTCGCCAAGCTCGAACGCGAGGTGGGTCAACCCCTGGTCGAACGCAACGGGCGCGGCGTACGCCTCACCGACGCCGCCGAACTCCTCGTCGAACACACCTCGCGGATCCTGTCCCTGGTCCACCGTGCGGAGGCCGACCTGGAGGCCCACCGGGGCGACGTCACCGGTCACCTCCGCCTGTCCGCCACCCCCACGGCGGTACGCGGACTCCTGCCCGCGGCGCTCCCCGCCCTACGTGAGGCCCACCCGGGTCTGCGCGTCGAACTCCAGGAGGAGGAACCCCACGAGAGCATCCCCGCCATGGTCAACGGAGACGCCGACCTGGCCATGGTCGTGGACTGGATGGGATCCCCGCTGACCCTGCCCCAGGGGATGACCAGGGCCTCGGTCATGGAGGACGTGGGCGACATCGCCCTGCCCGCGGAGCACCCCCTGGCCCACCGCGAACTCCTGGAACTCGACGAGATCCTCGACCTCCCCTGGATCAGTTGGACCAAGGGGTCGATCTGCGACGACTGGCTGCACGGCATCATCCGGGGCCGGGGAGCCGAGCCCACCGTCGTGCACAACGTCGAGGAACACCAGACCAAGTTGGCCCTCGTCGCCGCCGGGATCGGCGCGGCCGTCATGCCCAGGCTGGGGCGCGGCCCCCTGCCGGAGGGGGTGCGGGCGGTCCCGGTCCAACCCGCGCTGGTCCGCCAGGTCTACGTGTTCTGGCGCAGCGAGGCGTCCCGTAGACCCGCGATCCGTGCCGTCGTGCGCGCCCTGCGCGAAGCCGCGGGGACCTACACCGACGGGCCCGGACCCGGCTGACCCCGGCGGAGGGTCCGGGGCGGGGCGCGCGGCCCCGCCCCGGACCCGGCTCACCCCTGCTCGCCCAACAGGTCGGACATGGTCGCGGTCGGGCTGATCACCTCGGGGTCGGTGCGTACGTCCACCAGGGTCGGCAGGTCCGAAGCCACCGCCTCGGCCAACGCCTTCACCAGCTCCTCGCGAGTGTGCACGGTGGCTCCGCGCGCCCCCAACGCCCGTGCGTAACCCGCCAGATCCAGGGGGCCGCTGATCTCGGTACCGGCGATCCTGCCCAGCTCGCGGGCCTGATGCATGGCGATCGTGCCGTAGAGCCCGTTCTGGAACACCACGACGGTGATCGCCGCGCCGTTGCGCACCGCGGTCTCCAGTTCCTGCCCGGTCATCAGCGCGCCGCCGTCGCCCGCCACCGCCACGACCGTCCGCCCGGGTGCGGCGATCTTCGCGGCCACCGCGGCGGGGACGGCGTAGCCCATGGCCCCGCTGGTCGGTGCCAGCTGGGTGTCCGGGTGCCGGAACCACCAGCCCCGGTGCAGGAAGGAGGCGAAGTTGCCCGCGTCGTTGGTGATCAGGGTGTCCTCGGGCAGGGCCTCGCACATACCGGCGACCACCGACCACGGGTGCATACGGCCGCTCCGCTGCTCGGCCGTCCCCGGCGGGACCGCGGTGCTCTCCACCCACATCCGTCGGGCTCTGCTCCAGTCCCGGTAGGACACTCTGACCGGAGCCTCGGACAACGCGCGCAGTGCCTTCCCGGCATCGGCGACCGCCCCGAACCACACGTCCCGGCCGGCACCGATCTGCCCGGGGTCGATGTCGATCTGCGCCACCCGGGTGCGCCCGTCGGACTCGGGCAGCCGGTACCCCTGGGTGGTGGTCTCGCTCATCCGGCACCCGACCACCAGGACCGCGTCCGCGTCGGCCAGGGCACCCAGCACCGCGTTCGGCGCTCCGAGCCCGAGGTGCCCGAGGTAGAGGGGGTGGTCGTTGGGGAACACGTCCTGTCGGCGCCAGGCGGCGTACACGCCCGCGCTGTACTGCTCGGCCACGCGGACCAGGTCCTCGCGGGCGGACCGGGCACCGCCACCCGCGATGATCACCGGGCGCACCGCCCGGGCAAGCCAGTCGGCCAGCCGGTCGCGGTCGTCCTCGCCCAACGGGGGCCGGGGCGCCGCAGGGGGACGCGGTACCGGTCGGCGGTCGACCCGCCGGCCGAACAGGTCGCCCGGCACCGCGATGGACACCGGGCCCGGTCGGCCGGTGGTGGCGATCCGGATCGCCCGCGCGGTGGTCTCCGCCAGCCGGTCGGCCCGGTGCACGGTGGTGGACCATTTGGTGATCGGTGCGTAGAAGGCGGTCAGGTCCACCTCCTGGAAGGCCTCACGTCCCAGCCGTTCGGTCTCGGCCTGGCCGAGGAACACGATCATGGGTGTGGAGTCCTGCATGGCGGTGTGCACACCCACCGCCAGGTTGGCCGCGCCCGGGCCACGGGTGGCCGCGGCGATGGCGGGGACACCGGTCAGCTTGGCCTCGGCCTCGGCCATGAAGGCCGCGCCGCCCTCGTGCCGGGTGGAGACCAGCGCCATCTCCGGGTGTTGGTCGATGGCGTCGGCGAGTTCGAGGAAGCTCTCGCCGGGGACGGTGTAGCACCGTCTGATCCCGGCGGCTGCCAGGACCTCCACCGCCGCTTGGGCGGCGGTGTCGGTGGGGGGCTGGGGCCGTTGTGCGGCAGGGGCCATGGAGGCGGGTCCTTCCATCGTCGCAAGGTCCACTCGGTG
Source organism: Nocardiopsis moroccensis (assembly GCF_055763695.1). NCBI lineage: Bacteria > Bacillati > Actinomycetota > Actinomycetes > Streptosporangiales > Nocardiopsidaceae > Nocardiopsis > Nocardiopsis moroccensis. The sequence goes on from NZ_CP199747.1 coordinate 643,993, forward strand.
CGCCCCGGAGCCAGGGTGTGCCCCGGAACACATGCGGCTGACTCTGGCAGGCGGCCCATGGCCGGTCAAGAGTGGCCGGAACCGCCTGTGGACAACTCCGCCCAGCCCGTACCTAACCGACTCCCAGCGCGCGCACGGCCGCGGCCGTACCGGCTGCCGCGATGACCACCACCAGGAACGGGGCGCGCAGCACCAGGGCGAGCAGGGCGGCCCCCACCCCGGCCATACGGGCGGTGTCCCAGGCCAGGGCCTGGCCGTCGCCCAGCGCTTGGACGGCGATCAGCGCGGCCAGCAGGGCCAGGGGGACGGCCGTGGCGAACCTTCGCAGCCACGGATCGTCCAGCAGGCGGCGGGGGGCCGCCAGACCCGCGTACTTGAGCAGGTAGCACCCGATGGCGGTGGCGATCAGCGCGATCCACAGCGTCATGGCCGCGCCCCCTCGGAGGCTTCGGACCCTCGGGGGCCGTTGGTCCCCTCGCAGGCGCGGCCCCCCTCGGGCGGTCGGCCGCCGACCCCGACGAACGACAGCAGCGCGGCGGAGGCGGCCAGCAGCACCGGCACCCCCGGCGGCAGGAACGGGGTCGCGGCCAGGGCCAATCCCGCGCCCAGAGCCGCGATCAGCCAGGTGCGCGGGCCGCCCTCGCGCAGTCGGGGCCACAGCAGTCCCAGGAAGATCGCCGGCCCCACCGCGTCCAGCCCGAACGCGTCGATGTCGCTCACCCGCTCCGTGGCCAGCGCACCCACCAGGGTCGTGGCCACCCAGAAGCCGCCCAGGACCACGTAGGTCGTCATGAACGCGGTACGGGCGGACTCCCGGTCCGGCTGGACCAGCGTCACCGCGGTCGTCTCGTCGATCACCCCGTGCGCGGCCAGCGCACGGCGCGCGCCCCGGTACCCCAGCACATCGGCCAACCGCAGCCCGTACAGGGTGTTGCGGGCACCCAGGAGCAGGGCGCCCAGTGCCCCGGCGACGAGGCTTCCGCCCCCCGCGATCACCCCGACCAGGGCGAACTGGGAGGCGCCGGTGAACATGAACAGGCTGAGGAACAGGGCCTGCGCGGGGGACAGTCCCGCGGCCACGGCCGCGGTGCCGAAGGCCAGGCCGGCAGCGCCCACGGCGACGCCGATGCCCAAGCTGTCCCGGACGGCCGGGGAACGTAGTTGCGACAGGATCTTCACGTTCGCCCACGTTAGGCGGGCACGAGCCGCCCGTCTTGAACGTTCTTGCACCGCGGTGCCCGCCGACCCGGGCCGGGGCCCGGCCGGTTCAGGTCCGGTGCAGGGCGCGCTGGTAGGCGCCGGGCGGTACGCCCAGATGGCGCCGGAAGTGCCGGGTCAGGTGCGGCTGGTCGGCGAACCCCACCTCCGCGGCCACCTCGCTCGCCCGGCGCCCCTGAAGCAGGAGCGCCCTGGCCCGGTTCACGCGCATCTGGTTCAGGTAGGCGTGCGGGGGCAGCCCGTAGGCGGTCCGGAAGGCCCGCGACAGCGCGAAGGGGCCCATCCCCGCGCGCGCCGCCAGCTCCTCCAGGGTCGGCGGGTCCACGAGGCGCTCGGCCAGCAGTTCCCGGACCCGGGCCACCTCGGGCCGTGCCGTGTGCGCGCCGTCCTCCGTGCCCCGCTCGCGCCCGTGCGACCGCAGCAGCATCGCGATGCCCTGCCTGGCCAGGGAGGACGCGGTCAGGCGTTCTCCCCGCTCGGCGGCCAGGTGCGCCCCCACCAGTACCCGCGAGACCTCGGGTGCGTGGATTCCGGAGGCGGTGAACCCGGGGGTGCCCCGTATCCCCAGCTCACGGCCGATCCCCTCGACCACCTCGGGGGCGGGGTAGAAGACCCGGTACCCCCACCCCTCGGGAACCCCCGCGTGCCCGGTGTGCACCTCGTCCGGCCCGACCACGGCCAGCCCGCCCGGCCCCACCCGTGAGCGCCCGCCCGCGTGGGAGTACTCCTCGATGCCGCCGGTGATCATGCCGATGGTGTATGTGGGGTGCGTGTGCCTGGTGAAGGACGTGGTGACGAAACGGGCGGTGAGCAGTTCGGTGTCTGGCAGCCCGGAGAAGCGCCAGTACCGCGCGCGCTCCACACGCGGGTCCTCGACGGTGGGGTGGACTTCGCTGGGCAGTTCCATACGTCCAGGTTAGGGCGGGCGGAGCGGGACGGTGGGGGAGAGGGGCACCTGGCCGGGACCGGGTGCGGTACCCGTCGGCCCGCGCGGATATCCTGCGCGGATGAGCAAGCCACAGATTCGCCGGGTCCTGGACGAGCGGGACCGCGCGGCCGTCTTCGTGATCAGGGGAGCCGTGTTCGTCGCCGAGCAGCAGGTGCCCATCGAGGAGGAGTGGGACGAGCGGGACGTCACCGCCGACTTCCTCCTCGCCCTGGCGGACGGGGTGCCGGTGGGCACGGTCCGTCTGGTGGACCAGGGTGACGGTTCCGGGCTCCTGGGCCGGATGGCCGTCCTGCCCTCGGGGAGGGGGAAGGGTACGGGTGCCGCGTTGGTCCGTGCGGCAGAGGACCTGGCGCGCGAGTCCGGGCTCGACCGCGTGGAGCTGCACGCGCAGACCCACGCCCTCGGCTTCTACGAGCGGCTGGGGTACACCGCCCACGGTGCGGAGTTCATGGACGCGGGCATCCCCCACCTGCACATGGAGCACAAACTCGGCTGACCCGGGCGGCCTCCGCGGCGGCCCCGGTGCCCTCCCTGTCCCCCGCGGGTGTGACGGGGAGCGCACCGACCCCTTCCTCTTCCTGGAATACTACCGAGTAGGATTCGGTTTTGACGGTGGCTTCCCCGGCGTGCCCCCGCACGCCCCAGCCAGCCGAGAACGAACACCGACCCGACGAGGAACAGATGACGGTCAACACGCAGCCGGTCACCGAGAGCCCTGACGACCCCCGAGCCTTCGGGCTCCCCCTCGTCGACGCCCACTCGCTCCCCGCCGAACTGCGCACGTTGGTCTCCCGGGTCCACGACCTGGTGGACGCTGTCGCCAACACCGAGGTCGACACCGACACCCTCGCCGAGACCGCCGCCACCGTCGAGGGCCTGACCGACCGCCTCAACGTCGCCCGCCGCCAGATCGGCACCATGGTCCGTCGCGAGCTCGGCGACGGCACCACCATGGTCGGCACCATCACCAACATCGTCGAGGGCGAGACCAACCCCGCCGCCCCGCAGCTCTTCCTCGACCGCACCGACGAGGGCCTGCGCGCCGAGGTCACCCTCAACACCATCTACCAGGGCCCTCCCGGCCTCGTGCACGGCGGCTGGATCGCCGCCATGCTCGACCAGGCCGTCGGCAGCGTCTCCGCCGTCGAGACCAGCCCCGGCCTGACCGCGAAGTTGGAGATCAACTACCGCCGCCCCACCCCGCTGTTCACTCCGCTGGAGATCACATCCTGGGTGGAGCGGGTCGAGGGGCGCAAGGTCTTCGTCGCCGGTCGGATCCGCGCCCACGGCCAGGTCACCGCCGAGGCCACGGCCCTGATGATCCGGGTCGAGGCGGACGAGTGACCCGGCACCCGGGGACGCGCCCGCTCGGCGCGGCCCCCGCCGTTGTAGTACCATCCTCCCCATGACCCACCGCTATTTCGTGTTTAGCAAGCCGACGGACCCGTCGGCCGCTTCCACGTAGGCGGAATCAGGGGAACGTCGGCAACAGAGCACTCGGGCAGCGCCCGGTGCTCTTTCGCTTTTCCGGGCGGCCGACGCCCCACACCCCCGTACCTCGGGGACGTACGGCCGCACCGCGCACCCGTACGCACCGAGGAAGGGACCCACCGTGCACGAACGCCACATCCCGCGGCAGACCGACGAACACATCGCCCACCTGCGCGGCCGGATCGACGCACTGGACGCCGAACTCGCCGGGCTCCTCGAACGCCGCGCCCTGGTCGCCGCCGAGGTGCAGCGGCTCAAGCCGGTCGGCTACTTCGCCGGACGGGACATGGAACGCGAACGCCGACTGGTCCAGCGGATGGCCGAGTACGCGCCCCGCCTGGGACCGGACCGGCTCGCCGCCATCATGGACCGGGTGATCAGCGCCGGACTCGACGCCGCCCAACAGGAGGAAGCGCCCACGCCCTGACCGGGGGCCACGGGCGCGGCAACCCGGCCGTCGCGGACCGGTCCGGCGCCGGTCCGCGACGTTCTCCACGGGTGGCGCCTACCGGACGACGTCCACCCAGACCAGGCGGTGGTCCGAGCTGGGGAAGGGGTAGTCCCCGGTCAACCGGAACAGCGGGTCGTCCACCGTCGGCCAGAACACACCCGAACCCCGCGCGGGCAGCGAACGCGACGGCAGCACGTAGTCCACCCGCAGGTTGCCCGGCCCGGGCTCGTCGGCGAAGTCGGCGCTGTCCAGTTCCGGAGCGCCCCCGTGCCCCCCGTTGGCGCCGCCCTGACGCTCGGCGGCGCCGCGCCCGCCCTGGCTGGAGGGGCGCACGTCCACGACGTCCCGGTGCTCCAACAACTGGGTCACGGCCTCCGGGTGCCCGTCCCCGTCGTTCGGGTCGGCGTTCAGATCACCCGCGATCACGAAACGCGACCCCGGTGCCAGTCCTCCTTGGACGCCCGCGTCGTCGTAGACGTACGAACCCGCGCGCGGCCTCACGTAGTCGGCCCAGAAGCGGATCTCGTCGTGGTTGCGGGCCACGTTGCGCTTCTCGGGACCGTCGAAGGCCGGCGGCGTGGGGTGGCTGGCCAGCAGGTGTACCGGACGGCCGCGACCAGTGTCGATCGGCAGGTCCCAGTGGCTCTTGGAGGACAGCCGCAGCACCTCCAGGGCCTCCTCCGAGTAGTACGGCTCACCGGTCCCGGGGTCGGTGGGCAGCATCGCGCCCGGCATGTCCGCCCAGCGGAAGTTCTGGAAGGTGCGCACCTGGTCGGTGAGGATCGGGTACTGCGAGTACACGACCATCCCGTACTGGCCGGGGAAGAGGCCGTAACCGAAGGCGTCCTCGGCGTACCCCGGAGCGCCCGGCTCGGTCACCGACTCCCCGTTGCCGTCCAGGTCCGCCCCCGAGGCCACACCCGTGTTGACCGGCGCGGTGTACACGTACGGGTACTCGATCGGCTCCGCGCCGTTCTGCCCCACGGACAGGTAGTTGTCCTGGAACCGCCGGGGACCCGCGCCCTCCTCGTCGTAATCGAACTCGTTGACCAGCAGCACGTCGGGGCGCACGTGCTGGATGATCTCGGCGACGTTGCGGGCCTGCTCGCTGTCGGGGGTGGCGAGCTCCTCGGCCAGGGCGCCCCGCTCCGGGCGTTCCAGTGCGGTGTTGAAGGTCGCGAAACGCACCTCGTGCGCCCCCGGGGGTTCGGGGACCGAAGCGGACACGGCCCCGGAAGCAGGCATCGCCACCAGGGCGGATGCTGCCAGGACGAGGGTGGCGGTGGAAGCGACTCTGCGGGGCGCTGCGGTCACGGAGGCGATCCTCTCAGCAGGGGTGGGCAGGGCGGTCGTGGCACACCGACCGGCCGGAGGCTAACAGGCGGGTGTGGCCGAACGGTGTACCCCGGTCGTCCGAACACCCGTTGTGGCGCAGGGGCGTGCCGCTCCCCAGCCACGACCCGCCCTTCCTCCCGCGAGTCCGGCGCCGTGATCCGGGCCGTCCCTGCCACGACCGGACCCCGAAGCGCCGTTGCGGGGGTCGGCCGGTTGTCCACAGGCGTCCCCGAGAGTCAGTGGAAAGTCGTAGTCTCAGGAGTCAACACCCGTCCGTCTACCCGCCTGGGGGCACCCGCGTCATGGCCGACTCCTTCGCACATCTGCACGTCCACACCGAGTACTCGATGCTCGACGGGGCGGCGAAGCTGAAGCCCCTCTTCAAGGAGGCCGCACGGCTGGAGATGCCGGCCGTGGCGATGACCGACCACGGCAACATGTTCGGGGCCTACGAGTTCTACCAGCAGTCCAAGGGATCGGGCGTCAAGCCCATCATCGGCATCGAGGCCTATGTCGCACCCGAGTCGCGCTTCCACAAGAAGCGGGTCTTCTGGGGCCGTTCCAACACCTCCGACGACGCCTCCGCCGAGGGCGGCAAGGACATCTCGGGCGGTGGCCGCTACCTGCACATGACGATGCTCGCCCAGAACGAGCAGGGGCTGCGCAACCTGTTCCGGATGTCCTCCCTGGCCTCCGTCGAGGGCTACTACATGAAGCCCCGGATGGACCTGGAGCTGATGGCCCAGTACAACGAGGGCATCATCGTCTCCACCGGCTGCCCCTCCGGCGGTGTGCAGACCCGCCTGCGGCTGGGACAGGAGAAGGAGGCGATCGAGTACGCCGCCGGGCTTCAGGACATCTTCGGCAAGGAGAACGTCTTCCTGGAGCTGATGGACCACGGCGTGCCCATCGAGAAAGAGGTCCGCGACGGCCTGCTCAGGGTGGGCCGTGAGCTGAACATCCCGCCGTTGGTCACCAACGACTCCCACTACGTCTACGAGTCCCAGGCCTCGGCGCACGACGCCCTGCTGGCTGTGGGCGTGGGCAAGAACCTGGACGACCCCACCCGGTTCCGGTTCAACGGCTCGGGCTACTACCTCAAGACCGCGGACGAGATGCGCGGGCTGCTCAACTTCGACGAGTGGGCCCAGGGCTGTAAGAACACCCTGCTCATCGCGGAGCGGATCGACGCCAACGCCTACGACAACGTCTTCGCCCACCGTGACCTGATGCCGGAGTTCCCCATCCCGGAGGGGGAGACCCAGGCCTCCTGGTTGGCCAAGGAGGTCGAGCGTCTCCTTCCGACGCGCTACCCGAACGGTGTGGGCGACGACGTCCGCCGGAGGGTGGAGTTCGAGCTCGGCATCATCAACGAGATGGGCTTTCCCGCCTACTTCCTCGTGGTCTCCGACATCTGCCAGTACGCGCGCAAGGCGGGCATCGCGCTGGGCCCGGGGCGGGGCTCGGCGGCGGGCTCGATGATCGCCTACGTCCTGGGCATCACCGACCTGGACCCGCTGGAGCACGGTCTGCTCTTCGAGCGGTTCCTCAACCCCGAACGTGTGACCATGCCCGATGTCGACCTCGACTTCGACGAGCGTAGGCGCGGCGAGATGATCGACTACGTCACCCGCCTGTACGGCGAGGAGCGGGTGGCGCAGATCCTCACCTTCGGCACCATCAAGGCCAAGGCCGCCGTGAAGGACTCCACCCGCATCCTGGGCATGCCCTACTCGGTGGGCGACCAGATCACCAAGGCCTTCCCCGCTGCGGTCGGCGGTAAGGAGATCCCGCTCGACGCGGTGTTCAACACCGAGAACGAGCGGTACACGGAGACCGCGGAGCTGCGCAACCTGGTCGACAACGACCCCCAGGTCTCCAAGGTCATGGAGACCGCTCGCGGTATCGAGGGCCTGACCCGTGGCACCGGTGTGCACGCGGCCGGTGTCATCCTGTCCAAGGAGCCCCTGCTCGACGTCATCCCGCTGCACAAGCGAGACACCGACGGTGCCATCATCACCGGCTTTCCCTACCCTCAGTGCGAGGACATGGGTCTGCTCAAGATGGACTTCCTGGGCCTGCGCAACCTGACGATCATGGACGACGCGGTCAAGAGCATCAAGGAGTCCGAGGGGGTCGACATCGACCTCATCAAACTTCCGCTGGACGACAGGAAGACCTACCAGCTTCTCTCCCGCGGTGACACCCTGGGCGTGTTCCAGCTGGACGGCGGCGCGATGCGCAACCTGCTCAAGCGGATGGAGCCGAAGAAGTTCGGTGACATCGCGGCCGTCCTGTCGCTGTACCGGCCCGGTCCGATGGCGGCCAACGCGCACAACGACTACGCCGACCGTTCGAATGGCCGCCAGGAGATCACTCCGATCCACCCCGAGCTCAAGGACGCTCTGGAACCGATCCTGGGGGAGACCTTCCACCTGCTCGTGTACCAGGAGCAGATCATGGCCATCGCCCAGCAGCTGGCCGGTTACACGCTGGGCGGCGCCGACCTGATGCGGCGCGCCATGGGCAAGAAGAAGAAGGAGGCCCTTGAGGAGGAGGAGGCCAAGTTCTTCCCGGGGGCGATGGAGCGCGGTTTCTCCCGGGAGGCCGTCCAGGCCCTGTGGGACGTCATGCTCCCGTTCGCGGGCTACGCGTTCAACAAGTCGCACGCCGCCGGGTACGCCCTGGTCTCCTACTGGACCGCCTACCTCAAGGCCAACTACCCGGCCGCGTACATGGCCGCGCTGCTGACCTCGGTCAGCGACGACAAGGACAAGATGGCGGTCTACCTGGCCGAGTGCCGAACCCAGGGCATCAAGGTGCTGCCACCGGACGTCAACGAGTCGGGTCTGCGCTTCACCCCGGTGGGCAGGGACATCCGTTTCGGGATGGGCGCGGTGCGCAACGTGGGCGCCAACGTCGTGAACTCGATCGTCAAGACCCGTACGGAGAAGGGCAAGTACTCCTCCTTCACCGATTTCCTCGCCAAGATCGAACTCGCCGCCTGCAACAAGCGCGTGGTCGAGTCGCTGATCAAGGCGGGCGGGTTCGACTCGCTCGGCCACCCCCGCCGCGAGCTCTACCGCCACCACGAGACCGCGGTCGAGGGCATGATCAGCTCCAAGAAACAGGAGGCCCACGGCCAGTTCGACCTGTTCGGCGGCGGGGACGACGACGGCGACTCCACCCCCATCGGCCTCAACATCCAGTGGGGTGAGGAGGAGTGGGACCGCAAGACCAAGCTGGCCTTCGAACGGGAGATGCTGGGGTTGTACGTGTCCAGCCACCCGCTCGCGGGTGCCGAGCGGGTCCTGGCCCGGTCCCGGGACACCTCGATCGCGCAGATCGTCGCTGGTGAGATGGCCCGTGAACGCGGTGAGGTGCGGATCGCCGGGCTGATCTCCAAGGTCGACAAGCGCACCAACAAGGCGGGCAACCAGTGGGCGATCGCCACGGTCGAGGACCTGGACGCCAGCATGGAGGTCCTGTTCTTCCCCAAGACCTACCCGCTGTACGTGGAAGCCCTGCTGGAGGACACGGCGGTCACGGTCAAGGGGCGGCTCAACGACCGGGACGGCACCTGGTCGATGTTCGCCTCGGAGATGTCGATCCTGGACATCTCACACGTCACCGAGGGGGAGCCGCCGGTGCTGCTGACGGTCGCGGAGGATCGCCTGAACCCGGAGTTCATCGACGACCTGCGCCAGGTGCTGGACACCCACAAGGGCGAGACCCCCGTGCGCATCCGGGTGGACAACCCGGTGCGCTCCCGGATCTACGCGGTGGACCGCTACTCGGTGCGGATCTCCCCGGAGTTCAACGGTGAGATGAAGAGCCTGTTGGGGGCGTACGCGGTCGACTACTGACCCCGTGGGGCCGTCGTCGGCCCGTCCCGGCCCCCGTGTGCGGTGATGCACACGGGGGCCTTTTCTGTGCCCGAACTCTTGTCAGACGATAGTTAAAGATATATCTTTGATCTATCGAGACAGTTAGGGACTGTCGCGGAACGTCTACAGAGAAGAGAACGACATGACTGCCATGGCACTTCCCGGGCCCTGGTCCTGGGGCGGGCGGCGCACCGGGCGCCCCCGGCTGCCCTGGGCCTGGCGGCCCGCCGGCGCCCCTCGGGCCCAACCCGGGCACGACGATCACCACGGCTCCCGGCGGGACGGGTTCGGACACCCGCCGCCTCCGCCCCCGCCGGGGCCGCCGTGGGAGGGCCCCGTCGGCCCCTTCGGCCCCGGTGGGCCGATGGGCCCCGGTGGCCCTTTCGGACCCGGCGGCCCGTTCGGTTACGCGGGCGGCCCCGCCGGCCGGGGCGGGCGGCGCCGGGGCGGCCCCAGGGCCAAACGCGGCGACGTGCGCACCGGAATCCTCATGCTCCTGGCGGAGGAGGAACGCAGCGGCTACGAGATCATCCGTGAGGGCCGCGAACGCAGCGGAGGGAGCTGGCGCCCCAGCCCCGGCTCCGTCTACCCCATGCTCCAGCAGCTGGAGGACGAGGGCCTGGTCGAGCAGGTCGAGGGGCAGGGCCGCCGACGCCCCTACAAGCTCACCGAGGAGGGCGTGGCCTACCTCGAAGAGCAGGGTGCCGAACTCACCCCGCCCTGGGAGGCGGGCGCCGACGCCTACGCGGACACCCGCTCCCACTACGAGGAGGTCGGCAACCTCGCCTACCAGCTCGCGGCCGCGGCCTCCCAGGTCGCCCAGACCGGCACCGCCGATCAGCTCGAACGCGCCAAACGGCTCCTGTCCGAGACCCGGCGCGGCCTCTACCTGATCCTGGCCGAGGAGGACGTCTCCGCCGACCCGGCGGACACCGAGGACGCCGGGGAGCCCGGTGGAGGGCGTCCCGACACGGCCGGGGGCACCCGACGGGGCTGAGGTACACAACGGCACCGGGGTCCGGGGTGGCGCGCACACCGTCTCCGGCCCCGGTGCCGTGCGCCCCTACTCCCCGGTGACGCCGTCGGCGAGCTCCCGTAGGACGTCCAGGTGACCGTTGTGGCGGGCGGTCTCCTCGATCATGTGCATGAGCACCCAGCGCAGGGTCGTCCGCCCCCTGCGGTCCGGGATCCGGCGGGAGGAGTTGCCCAGCTCCAGGTGGGAGGTGACCTCCCGGGAGCGCTCGCATTGAGCGGCGTATTCGGCGAGGAGCTCGTCCAGGGGGCGCTGCGCCCCGGCCCTGAACTCCCCGTCGGGGTCCTGGGCCGAATAGGGCGCCGTGTCGGGTTGGTTGAGCATTACCACCTCGAACCAGAACGCCTCCACCCAGCGCAGATGGGACACGATCCCGCCGATGGTGGACATCGGTGACGCCGGCAGCGGGGCAGAGGCGGAGAGCCCCTCGGCCAGGCCGGCGCATTTGCTGTGTACCGTGGCCCGGTGCCAGTCCAGCCAGGCGAGGAGCATCGTGCGCTCGTCGGCTGCCATGGGAGGATCGACACGCTCGGACAGGGTCAGGGGACTGCTCTTGTCGCTCATGGCGGTATTGTCCTTCGGGTCATGCCCGGTATCCACTGTTTTTCGGCAGGTCCGGGCGGCGACGGCGAGGAGCGGGTGATGGCGGAACAGAGCGGTACGGGAGCGGCGGGGCCCGGGCGCGGACTGGCTGTGGGAGCGGCTTTCCTCGGGGTCTCGGTCCTTCTGGGAGCACTCCTGGGACCGCTGTGGTGGTGGCTCGCGCCTCGCCCCGAGGTGGTGGTCCTGGACGGGGGCGGTGTCTTCACCGGTGCTTCCGAGGACGTCTTCGCCGGTGAGGGCTACTTCGTCCTGATCACCGCGGCGGCCGGGCTCGTCACTGGCTACGGCGCCTACATGGTCCAGTTCTCCCTGGCCCGCAAGCGCTTCCAGGACCTGCGCCTGACCGGTCTGATCACGGGTTTCCTCGGCTCCGCCGTGGCGTCCCTGCTGGTCTGGCGGATCGGGACCGCCCTGGACGCCCCCGCCCGCGAGGCGGTCCTGGCGGCCGACCCCGGGGACACGGTCACCGCGGCCCTCCAACTACAGGCCACGGCCTTCCTGGTGGTGTGGCCCTTCGTGTACGTCCTCCAGTACGGCCTCCTGGACGCCCTCAGTCTGCTGCGCGGCGACCAGCCCGGCGTCCCCGAACCCGTCCGCTCCCAGGGCGAGGACGGGACCTGTGGGGCCGCGGGCCGGGCCGGCGACGACGCCTCCGGCCCGCGCACCCAGGACCCGCACCCGCAGGACTCGCGCCCCCAGAGTCCGCCCGGGACGCCGGCGACCCCCTCCGCCGAGGCCGAGGAGCCGCCGGTCGCAGCGGAGGGGGACCACCCCGGACCGGAGGGGCGGCGGGGCTGAGCCCGGCCCTCACAGGGACTGGACGGAGCCCTCGTACATCCCGTCGAGCAGGTCGCGGTACCTCTCCTCCACCGCTCTCCGGCGCATCTTCAGGCTCGGCGTGATCTCCCCCTGCTCCACCGTCAGCTCACTCGGCAGGATGGCGAAGTCCTTGATGGTCTCGTGCCGGGGCAGATCCTCGTTGAGTTCGTCGATGGCCTCCTGCACCATCGCCCGGACCTTGGGGTCCCTGGTCAGGCCCGGGTACTTCAGCGTGCCCAGGCCGTTGGCCTCGGCCCAGGCCCCGATCGCCTCGGGATCCAGGGTGACCAGGGCCACGCAGTAGGGGCGGCGGTCGCCGTGCACGACCAGGTTGCCGACGTAGGGGCACAGCGACTTGAACCGGCTCTCGATGCTCTGGGGCGCCACGTACTTGCCACCGGCGGTCTTGATCAGTTCCTTCTTCCGGTCGGTGATCCGCAGCCGGCCGTTCTCCAGCACACCGATGTCGCCGGTGGCGAACCAGCCCTCCTCGTCGAGCACGGCCTCGGTGGCCCCGGACAGGTTGTGGTAGCCGCGCATGACGCTGCCGCCGCGCAGCAGGACCTCGCCGTCCTCGGCGACCCTGACCTCGGTCCCCGGCAGGGGCATGCCCACGGTGCCGAAGCGCACCTGGCCGGGCCGGTTGAGGAAGGCGCCTGCGGAGGTCTCGGTCAGCCCGTAGCCCTCCAGGATGGTGATCCCCGCACCGTAGAAGAACCGGCCGATCTCCGGGGCCAGGGGCGCACTGCCGGACACGAAGAACTTCAGGCGTTCTCCGAAGCGGGCGCGCAGCTTGGCGAACACCAACCGGTCGGCGATCCGGTGCTGGGCGGCCAGCAGCCCGGTGGGCTCCTTGCCGTCCTCCTTCACCCGGGCCACGCGGTCGCCCACGCCTACGGCCCACCGGAAGATCCGGTACTTGGTCAGGCCGCCCTCCTTGGCCTGCATGACCACCCTGTTGAACACCTTCTCGAAGATGCGCGGGGCAGCCGCCATGAAGGTCGGCCGTACGACGGCCAGGTTGTCCACGATCCTGTCGACCCGGCCGTCCACGGCGGTCTTGTAGCCGATGCGCAACTGGCTGACCTGCATGACCTTGCCGAAGCTGTGGGCCAGGGGCAGCCACAGGTACTGCACGTCGTCCGGGGTCAGCATCTCCCAGCCCCGGGCGCGTGTCTCCTCGTCCATGATCCTGAGCGCCTCGGCCTCGTACAGCCAGTTGGCGTGGTCCAGACGTACCCCCTTGGGGCGGCCGGTGGTCCCGGAGGTGTAGATCAGTGTGGCCAGGTGGTCCGGTTTGACCGAGGCGACCAGCTCGCCGAACAGCTCCGGCTTCTCCGCGTGCAGCTCGGCGCCCCTGGTCTCCAGTTCGGCCAGGCTCATGACCCAGTCGTCGTCACCCCCGGCGTCGCCCTCGAAGGCGATGACCCTGGAGAGTCCGGGCATGGCACCGCGCTGCCCCCTCAGTTTGGCGACCTGCTCGTCGTTCTCGGCGAAGGCCACCATGCTGCCGGAGTCGGAGACGATGTAGGCGCAGTCGGGCGGGGGCGAGGAGGGGTAGATGGTGGTGGACGCCCCTCCCGCGCACAGGATCGCCAGGTCGGCCAGGATCCACTCGACACGCGTGTTGGCGGCGATCGCGCAGCGGGCCTGTGAGGTCACACCCAGCGAGTGCAGGCCCAGCGCCATGTCGCGCACACGGTCACGGGTCTGGGTCCAGGTGAGGGTCTCCCACCTCTCGCCGGAACCGGTGGACGAGGGGACCGGATAGCTGAACGCCTCCCGGTCGCCGGATTCGGCGACGCGGGAAACGAACATGTCGGGGACGGACCGAAAGGGGGATGGGGTGTTGTCCATGTCACAAAACTACCCCTGGGTAGGAAGGGCGGCAATACTCGGTGGCCGCGTCCGCGGAGGTCCGCCGCCCCTGTGCCCCAGGGGATTCCGTCACGGGGGCGGAGACACCGCCAGGCGTCAGGACCGGCCCGGTGCGCCGGTCAGGCCGCGCCGATCGGGGCGGTGACCGCCTCGGTCAGCGCGATCAGGTCCTTGGGGGTCAGCTCCATCTGCAGCCCCCGGCGTCCGGCGGAGACGTAGACCGCGCGCAGCCCGGTGACGGAGGAGTCGATCACCGTCCGCAGCCGCTTGCGCTGCCCCAGCGGGCTGATCCCACCGCGTACGTACCCGGTGATCTTCTCGGCCCGGGCCGGTTCGGCCATGACTGCCCGCCTGCCCCCGACCGCCGCGGCCAGGGCCTTGAGGTCGAGCGAGGTGCTGACCGGGACGACACCCACCGTGAACACGCCGTCCACCTCGGCGACCAGGGTCTTGAACACCTGCTCGCGGGGCACACCGATCGCGTCGGCGGCGTCGGCTCCGTAGGAGTGGCCGTCACCGCCCGCCACCTCGTAGGGGTGCAGGGTGTAGGTGGTCTTGGTCCTACCGGCGGCCACGGTCGCGGGCGTGGCTTTTCCACTCATGGGGTACCTGGGCCTTCCACTTCTCGGTACGTCGAAACCTCCGGGCAGGTTACCGCCCTAGTTGAAGGAGACGCCGTTGTTGAGGAAGGGACCCGCGGGGAGATTGGGGAGGGTGGGGGTGGCCACGATGCGGTTCTCCCTGCGCAGGAATCGAGCGGCCACGGCCAGTCGGGTCGCCGCGTCCTCGGCTTCCAGCAGACGCTGTTTCTCCGCCTGGTCCAGCACGATCGAGGCCGACACCGCGTGGGACAGGGCGATCGCGTCACGGGGCAGTTCACGTGAGGTCTCGGGGGCCATCCCGATGGAGGACAGCCGCTGGCAGTACACCTCGTACATGTCCCGCACCTGCTCCGCGTGTTCCTCGGCGTCGGGACCCAGCAGTTCGGGCAGCAGAGCCACCGAGGCGGTGGAGTAGTCGTCGGGGGAGGAGGCGTCGACCTCGGACAGGTCGGTGACGGTGAACCGGGTTCCGCCCTCGATCACCAGGTCGTAGCGGCCGTCCTCGTAGGTGCGCACGTCCCGCACCACGGCCGTGCAGCCGGTCGCGCTGACCAGCGGGAGCGTGGGATGAGTGCTGGAACCGGCGGTGCTGGGCACCCCGGTGTCCGCGCCGCCCGCACCCTGACCGGACTCGCTGGCGACCTCGTGCCCCAGCTCGATCCACACGACGCCGAACCGGGCCGGGCCGCGCTCACGGCCGCCCGGCTCGCCTCCGGCCAGGGTGGGTCCGAGCAGTTCCGAGACCAGCCGACGGTACCTCTGCTCGAAGACGTGGAGAGGGATCGTCATACCGGGGAACAACACGGTGTTCAGCGGGAAGATCGGCATTGCCTCTGGCATGGTCCCAGTATGGCCCCTCAGGCCGGGAGTGCGCGGATCCGGGCGCGCGGTGCGGCGAGTCCGGGGCCTCGAGCCCGGGCGGGCATACACCGACGGGCGGCCCGGCCGGGTCCTCGGGACCGGGCCGGGCCGCCCGCGAACGCTGTGGCACCGGCGACCGGCGGGTCAGGAGACCGTGGGGCCGGCAGTCCCGGGCGCGCCCTGGCTGCCGTGATCCTCGCTGGGCATGTCGCGGGCGACGAAGGTCTCCACGTCGAACAGGTTGCCGTTGGCCCGGTCGACCACGTTGAGGAGGGTCGACATCTTGGCGACCTCCTCGACCTGCTCCTGGATGAACCACTGGAGGAACTGTTCGCCGGTGTAGTCGTCCTCGTCACGGGCGACCCTGGCCAGGCGCTGGAACTGGTCGCTCACCTCGCGCTCCTGTCGCAGGGCCAGGGCGACCAGGTCCCGAGCGACGGCGAAATCGGTCTCGATCTCGTCCACGCCGGGAAGGGCGAACGTCACGTCGCTGTCGAGGAGGTACCGCACGATCATCATCGCGTGGTCCCGCTCCTCGAGGGACTGCTCGTAGAAGACCCTGGCCAACTGGGGCAGGTCCTGGTCGTCGAACCAGGTCGCGATCGCCACGTACTGGTGTGAGGCAGTGAACTCGTGCCGCACCTGGTCAACCAGGAGGCGGTGGAACTTGGAAAGGCTGCTATCGCTGGTCTTGTTCGAAGTCATGCCGCTACGATAACTCATTCAAAGGCATTTTGCGAAACGCCTGAAAAGGGACTGAGAATGATTAGGCAAGCCTTTCTTGTGCTTGATTAGGTTAGGTGTTCCAAACTTAGGGCGAGCTTATTTGATTTGTTTGCGGGGGAGTGCGCGCGGATGTCTGTTGAAGCAGGGATTCGCGCCGGTCGTGCGGGTGTGGTGTCCATCATCCGGACGCCGCCACCCACGGGTCGGGCGAAGCCCCCTAGACTGGGGACGTGATCAGTCGAATCGACCTTCGAGGCTCCCAGGGCGACCCGCGCGAAGCGCTTCCGCGCGCCGAAATCGATGTGGCGGACGCCACCGAACGCGTCCGACCCCTCTGCGAGGACGTGCGCCATCGCGGAACCGAGGCCCTGATCGAACTCACCGAGCGCTTCGACGGCGTGCGGCTCACCGACATCCGCGTCCCCGGCGCCGCCCTCGAGACCGCACTCGCCGAACTGGACCCCGCCGTGCGCGCGGCGCTGGAGGAGTCCATCCACCGCGCCCGCAAGGTCCACCACGAACAGCGGCGCCGGACCCACACCACCCAGGTCGTGCCCGGCGGCACCGTCACCGAGAAGTGGATCCCGGTCAACCGCGTCGGCCTCTACGTGCCGGGCGGCCGCGCCGTCTACCCGTCCAGCGTCATCATGAACGTCGTCCCCGCCCAGGAGGCGGGCGTGTCCTCCCTGGCGGTCACCTCGCCGCCCCAGAAGGAGTTCGGCGGACTGCCCCACCCGACGATCCTCGCCGCCTGCGCACTGCTCGGCGTCGACGAGGTGTACGCGGTCGGCGGCGCCCAGGCCGTGGCGATGTTCGCCCACGGCACGGCTGACTGCGCACGCGTGGACATGGTCACCGGCCCCGGCAACATCTGGGTCGCCGCCGCCAAACGACTGCTCAAGGGCGTCATCGGCATCGACGCGGAGGCCGGCCCCACCGAGATCGCGATCCTCGCCGACTCCACCGCCAACCCCGACTACGTCGCGGCCGACCTCATCAGCCAGGCCGAACACGACGTCGTCGCGGCCTCGGTCCTGGTCACCCCGGACGAGGCACTCGCAGAAGCGGTCACCGAACGGCTCGCCGCGCGCGTCGCCGCCACCAAGCACAGCGACCGCGTCCGTGAGGCCCTGGCCGGCCCGCAGTCCGGCATCGTCCTGGTCGACGACCTCGAACAGGGCCTGGCCGTGGTCGACGCCTACGCGGCCGAACACCTGGAGATCATGACCGCCGACGCCCCGGCGTGGGCCGCGCGCGTGCGCAACGCCGGAGCGGTCTTCGTCGGCGACCACTCGCCGGTCTCCCTCGGCGACTACGCCGCGGGCTCCAACCACGTGCTGCCCACCGGCGGCTGCGCCTGCCACACCGGCGGCCTGAGCGTGCAGACCTTCCTGCGCGGGGTGCACATCGTCGAGTACGACCGTGACGCGCTGGCCGACGTCGCCCACCACGTCATCACCCTGGCCGAGGCCGAGGACCTGCCCGCACACGGCGAGGCCGTCGCCGCCCGCACCGGCCATGCCGGGGGAGGGGCCACACCTTAGCCAGGGGGTGCCGTCCGGGGGCCGAGGGCTCCGCCCCTCCAGACACCCGGACACCGGCCGAAGCGAAGCGGAGGCCACAGATCAACACAGCCGAAGGCCGCCCGGCGAAGCGGACCGGCCACGGGGCACACCGTGACCACGGCGGTCACGGGGCCCGTGCGTCCGCGCCGCCATAACCGACCATGAGTGTGAAACCAGTGAGCTTCACCCTGAACGACCTGCCCCTGCGCGACGACCTGCGCGGGCGCGAGCCCTACGGCGCACCCCAGCTGGACGTGCCGGTGGTCCTCAACACCAACGAGAACCCGCACGCGCCCTCCCCGCGGCTGGCCAAGGCCCTGGCCGAGGCCGTCGCCGACACCGCCCTGGGGCTCAACCGCTACCCGGACCGCGACGCGGTCCGACTGCGTGAGGGCCTGGCCGCCTACCTCGGCCACGACCTGACCGCGGCCAACATCTGGGCGGCCAACGGATCCAATGAGATCCTCCAGCAACTCCTCCAGGCCTTCGGCGGCCCGGGCCGCACCGCGATGGGTTTCGAACCCTCCTACTCCATGCACCCGATCATCGCCCGGGGCACCGGGACGGGCTGGGTGTCGGTGCCCCGGGACGCCGATTTCCGCATCGACGTGGAGGCCGCGCTCAGGGCCGTCGCCGAGCACCGGCCCAGCGTCATCTTCCTGACCTCGCCCAACAACCCGACCGGTACCGCCCTGGAGATCGCTGACATCGAGCGCATCGCCCGGGCGGCCCCCGGTGTGGTGGTGGTCGACGAGGCCTACGCCGAGTTCCGCCGCGAGGGCACCCCCAGCGCCCTGACCGTGCTCGCCGACCACCCGCGGACCATCGTCTCGCGCACCATGTCGAAGGCCTTCGCCATGGCCGGCGCTCGGGTGGGCTACCTGGCCGCACACCCCGCCGTGGTCGACGCCCTCCAGCTGGTCCGGCTGCCCTACCACCTGTCCGCCGTCACCCAGGCGGTCGCCACCACGGCCCTGGACCACGCCGACGAACTCCTCGGAGCCGTCGCCGACCTGCGCGCCGAACGCGACTCCCTCGTCGAATGGCTGCGCGCACAGGATTTCTCCGTCGCCGACTCCGACGCCAACTTCGTCATGTTCGGTGAGTTCGAGGACCGCACCCGGGTCTGGCAGAACATGCTGGACCAGCAGGTCCTCATCCGCGAGGTCGGCCCCCCCGGTTGGCTGCGCGTCACCGTCGGCACCCCCGACGAGATGGCCGCCTTCCGTACGGCCCTGCTGACGGCCACCGGCCGGTAACCACCACAGCCCACAACCGCACTACCGAGGATCTGGCACCATGAGCCGCACCGGGCGCGTCGAACGCGCAACCAAGGAAACCAAGGTCCTGGTCGAGGTCGACCTGGACGGCACCGGGGTCGCCGACGTCTCCACCGGCGTCGGCTTCTTCGACCACATGCTCGACCAGCTCGCCAAGCACGGCTTGTTCGACCTGACCGTGCGCACCGAGGGCGACCTGCACATCGACTCGCACCACACCATGGAGGACACCGCCCTCGCCCTGGGCGCCGCCTTCCGCGAGGCGCTCGGTGACCGGGCCGGCATCCGCCGCTTCGCCGACGCCAAGGTGCCCCTGGACGAAGCCCTCGCCGAGGTCACCGTCGACGTCTCCGGCCGCCCCTACCTGGTGCACACCGAACCCGAGGGCATGGCCCCGGTCATCGGCCGCGACTACGACACCACCATGACCCGGCACATCTTCGAGTCCTTCGTGGCCCAGGCCCGCGTGGCCCTGCACGTCCGCGTGCCCTACGGCCGCAACGCCCACCACATCGTCGAGGCACAGTTCAAGGCCTTCGCCCGCGCCCTGCGCCTGGCCACCGAGGACGACCCGCGGGTCACCGGTGTCCCGTCCACCAAGGGCGTCCTGTAGATGGACACCGACATCTGGGGGCTGGCCCTGCTCGTGCTCGCGGGGTTCCTCGCCGGGGGCGTGTACGCGATGTGGGGCGTCAACCGTGTCCTCGCTCTCGCCCTGGCCGGCTGTGTGGCGCTCGCCGCCGCCTCCGGGGTCCTCCGGCTCGGCTACCTCTAACGGAAGGGACGGACCTGATGCCGTCACGAGTGGTCGTCTTCGACTACGGGTCGGGCAACCTCCGCTCGGCCCAACGCGCCATGGAACGCACCGGCGCCGACGTCACCGTCACCTCGGACCCGCACGCCGCACTGGACGCCGACGGGCTCGTCGTCCCGGGCGTGGGTGCCTTCAGCGCCTGCATGGCCAGCCTCAGGGCCGCGGGCGGCGACCGGATCATCGGCCGCCGCGTGGCCGGGGGGCGCCCCGTCCTGGGGATCTGCGTGGGTATGCAGGTCCTCTTCGAACGCGGGATCGAGCAGGCCGACGTGCAGGCCGAGGACCGCGCCACCGAGGGCTGCGGCGAGTGGCCCGGCACGGTCGAGCGCCTGCACGCGCCGGTCGTGCCGCACATGGGCTGGAACACCGTGGCCCCGCCCGAGGGCTCGCGCCTGTTCTCGGGCGTCGACTCCGAGGAACGCTTCTACTTCGTGCACTCCTACGCGGTCCGCCACTGGGGGTTCACCGCCGGCAGTGACCGCATCCGCTCACCCCAGGTGACCTGGTCCGAGCACGGTGAGCCGTTCGTGGCCGCCGTGGAGAACGGGCCGCTCAGCGCCACCCAGTTCCACCCGGAGAAGTCCGGGGACGCCGGGGCGCGCGTCCTGGCCAACTGGGTCTCCACCCTGTAGCCGCACCCATCCTGTACCGAACCGAGCACGAGAAGGCTTTATGACCGGCGAGCCCACCCCGTCGACCCCCGCACTCGAACTGCTGCCCGCCGTGGACGTGGCGGGCGGGCAGGCCGTCCAGCTCGTCCAGGGCAAGGCCGGGTCCGGTGGACAGTACGGCGACCCCTACGAGGCAGCCGCGGCCTGGCAGAGCGCCGGGGCCGAGTGGATCCACCTGGTGGACCTGGACGCTGCCTTCGGCCGGGGCCACAACCGCGACCTGCTGCGCGACATCGTCGGCCGCCTCGACGTGAGGGTCGAGATGTCCGGCGGCATCCGCGACGACGAGTCGCTGGCCGCGGCCCTGTCCACCGGATGCACACGCGTCAACATCGGCACCGCCGCCCTGGAGAACCCGGAGTGGTGCGCGAAGATCATCGCCGAGCACGGCGACCGGATCGCGATCGGCCTCGACGTGCGGGGCACCACCCTGGCAGCCCGCGGCTGGACCCGGGACGGCGGCGACCTCCTCCAGACCCTCGCCCGCCTGGAGGCCGAGGGCTGCGCCCGCTACGTGGTCACCGACGTCAACAAGGACGGCACCCTCAAGGGCCCCAACCTGGACCTGCTGCGCACCGTGTGCGAGCGCACCGACAAGCCGGTGGTCGCCAGCGGCGGCGTGTCCAGCCTCGCCGACCTGGAGGCCATCGCGGGGCTCGTCCCGCTGGGCGTGGAGGGGGCCATCATGGGCACCGCCCTGTACGAGGGCGCCTTCACCCTGGAGGACGCCCTCGCCACGGTGGGGGGAGCGGCCCGGTGAGCCTGTCCATCCGCGTCATCCCCTGCCTGGACGTCGACGCCGGACGCGTCGTCAAGGGCGTCAACTTCGAGAACCTGCGCGATGCGGGCGACCCCGTCGAGCTGGCGGGCACCTACGACGGCGGCGGAGCCGACGAGCTCACCTTCCTCGACGTCACCGCTTCCAGCGGCAACCGCGAGACCACCTACGACGTGGTGCGCCGCACCGCCGACCAGGTGTTCATCCCGCTGACCGTCGGGGGAGGGGTCCGCACCACCGACGACGTGGACCGGCTTCTGCGCGCGGGCGCCGACAAGGTCGGGGTGAACACCGCTGCGATCGCCCGCCCCGAACTGATCGGTGAGATCGCCGAGCGGTTCGGCCGCCAGGTCCTGGTGCTCTCCGCCGACGTGCGCCGCGTGCGGGAGGACGGCGAGCCCACTCCGAGCGGCTTCGAGGTGACCACGCACGGCGGGCGCCGGGGCACCGGTATCGACGCGCTGGAGTGGTGCGCCCGCGCCGCGGAGCTGGGCGCCGGGGAGATCCTGCTCAACTCCATGGACGCCGACGGCACCAAGGCCGGGTTCGACCTGGAGCTCATCCGGGCCGTGCGGTCGCGGGTCGACGTCCCGCTGATCGCCTCGGGCGGCGCGGGCGCGGTGGAGCACTTCGTCCCCGCGGTCGAGGCGGGCGCCGACGCGGTGCTGGCCGCGACGGTCTTCCACTTCGGCGAGTTCACCATCGCCGACGTGAAGAGGAGTCTCAGGCAGGCGGGGTACCCGGTGCGCTAGCGGCACCCGTCTCCCGACGAGTCGGCCCCGGACCGGTCCCGGTCCGGGGCCGACCCTTGCCCAAAAAATACAGAGCGTTGCCATGGCGTGGCGTTACGTTAACCCAATCGTGATCCGTGTGAGCATGATGCCGTCTTGCAAGCCCTACAGGGGAGCCAGTAGCCATCATGCCTGCATGCCATCTCACCAGCGGATTCGCCCGACGGGTCGCCTCCCTGGCCACGGCCGGAGCCATCGCCCTGTGCGGTGTGGCCCTCACCGCCCCGGCCGCCTCCGCGGACGACTTCGAACGCACCCCGACGGCGACCATCGAGCGGATCGAGGCACGGACCTGGCCGGTCTACTCGGTCGACAATCCCGGCCCGAGCGTCGATGTCGAGTTCGCGCAGCACTTCATGAGCCACCTCGGATACATCACCCCGAACCCCGGACGCGAGTTCACCGAGGACGTGGAGGCGAAGGTTCGCGAGTTCGAGGAGGGCGTGGAGACCATCGAGGTCAACGGCGTCCTGGAGTCGCAGACCTGGATCAAGATCCGGAACATGCACTTCCCGACGCGGAGTGACGCCTACCGGCTCGGCGACCGCGGTCACGCGGTCCTCGGCATCAAGGCGGTGCTCAACGAGAAGTTCAACGCCGACCTCGACACGGGCAGCGCGCTGTACGACCAGGCCACGGTCGACGCGGTGAAGATGGCCCAGAAGGAGCTCGGGATCGGGGTGGACGGCGCGTTCGGCCGCCTGACCTACAAGGGGTCCATCACCTACGAGGCCGGTGAGGCGCGCTCCGGTGCCGCCCGGGCTCCCGCGGAGCAGGTCCCGGCCGAGAACACGCAGGACACCGGGGAGCCGGAAGCGGTCCGCGGCTACTAGCGGCGCACCACTCCGACCCCGGGGGCCCGGGGCGCCGACCGCGGCGCCCCGGGCCCGTGCGCGTGCACACCCCGGCTCCCCGACGAAGTTCGGGTTGTACGGAATAGCACGGATGCGCCCCGCGCTGAAACAATCCGGTGGAAGCTGTCGGTGCCGCTGGATAGGTTGGCCGACGCGCGCTCCGTGTCCTTCGGTATGCCCGGAGTCGGCCGGAGCGCGGCTTGACCGGGCCGGAGCGACCGGCCGAGGAACGGAAGCGGGGGCGTATGGCGCAGGGCACCACGACGGCGAACCAGGGAACCCGAGGGGAGGCCCCGCCCCCCGAGAACGGAACCGAGGACACCGCCGACCGACCCGCGACCCCCCAGCACAGGGGCGTCTTCACCAGGGGCGTGCGCGTCCTGGTGGTCGCCGCCCGCACCGAACCGTGGATCTTCCTCGCTGCCGTCGCCGGAGCCATGTTGCACGCCGCCGTCACCGTCGGCTCCGCCTCCGTGCTCGGCTACCTCACCGACCACACCATCCTTCCGGCCTTCGCCTCCGGCGAGACCACCGCGGCCGCCCTGCTCGCCGCGGCCGCCCTGCTGATGGCGGTCGGCCTCGGCAAGGCCGTGGGCCTGGCCGCCAGACGCCTCCTCGCCGGACTCATGCAGTTCCGCATGCAGGCCCGCTACCGACGCTCCGTCGCCCGCAAGTACCTCGAACTGCCCCTGTCCTGGCACCACAGGCACCCCACCGGCCAACTGCTCTCCAACGCCAACGCCGACGTCGAAGCCGCCTGGCAGCCCCTCGCCCCGCTGCCCATGGTCGTCGGCAGCGTGTTCATGCTGATCATCGCCTCCGTCGCCATGATCGTCACCGACCCGGTCCTCTCCCTGGTCGCCTTCGTCGTCTTCCCCGTCCTGGCCGCCGCCAACGTCTCCTTCCAACGCCGGGTCTCCCCGATGGCCTCCCGCGCCCAGGCCCTGCGGGCCGAGGTCAGCGGGGTGGCCCACGAATCCTTCGACGGCGCCCTCGTCGTCAAGACCCTGGGCCGCGAGGACACCGAGACCGAACGCTTCACCCATGCCGCCCACCGCCTGCGCGACGCCCTCATCCAGGTCGGCCGCATGCGCTCCCTGTTCGACCCCTTCATGGAGGCCCTGCCCAACCTCGGCGTCCTCGCCGTCCTCCTCCTGGGCATGTGGCGCCTGTCCACCGGAGCCGTCGAACCCGGCGAACTCGTCCAGATCGCCTTCCTGTTCACCCTCCTGACCATGCCCATCCGCTCCTTCGGATGGCTCCTGGGCGACCTGCCCCGCAGCGTCGTCGGCTGGGACCGCGTCCAGTCCGTCCTCCGCTCCGGCGGAACCATGGAATACGGCGACCGGACCCTGGAGCCCTCCCCCCGCGGCCTCGCCCTCAGCGCGCACGACGTCACCTTCTCCTACGCCGACGCCTACGACGCCGACGGCGGCGGCCGTGACCTGATGGACGAGACCACCACCGGGGCCCGCACCACCGTCCTCAACGGAGTTGACCTCGACATCGCCCCCGGGCGCACCGTCGCCCTCGTCGGCCCCACCGGAGCGGGCAAGTCCACACTCACCACCGTCCTGATGCGGCTGGTCGACCCCGACACCGGCACCGTCTCCTACGACGGCGTGGACCTGCGCGACCTCGCCCGCGACCAGGTACCCGAGCACGCGGCGCTCGTACCCCAGACGACCTTCGTCTTCGAGGACACCGTCCGCGACAACATCACCCTCGGCAGGGCCGGGACCGACGACGACCAGGTCTGGGCCGCCCTGCGCCTGGCCCGGGCCGACGGCTTCATCGCCGAACTCGACGGCGGACTCGACGCCCGGCTGGGCGAGAAGGGCACCACCCTCTCCGGTGGCCAGCGCCAGCGCCTGGCCCTGGCCCGCGCCATCGTCCGCCGCCCCAGGCTCCTGATCATGGACGACGCCACCTCGGCCGTCGACCCGCAGATCGAAGCCCAGATCCTCGCCGGGCTCAGCGAGCGCGACGAGGCCGCCACCGTGGTCGTGGTCGCCTACCGCCGCGCCACCATCGAACTGGCGGACGAGGTCCTCTACATGGAGGGCGGGCGCGTCCTGGCCCGCGGTACCCACACCGAACTCCTGGCCTCCTCGCCCGGCTACACCAAGCTCGTCACCGCCTACGAACGCGCCTCGGCCGAGAGCGAGGCCGAGCGCACCCCGATCCCCGAGGAGCCGGGACCCACGGAACCGCACCGCCCCGCCGGAGGACACGACACCGACGCCACCGAGGAGACCAGCCGATGAGCGCACCAACTCAGGCCCGCACCGACGACAGGTCGGATCGGGCGGCCGGTCGGAGCCCCGAACGGGATCCCCTGCTCTCCCTGCACCGTAACGAGGACACCGCGCTCGACACGATCAAGCGCGGCCTCCAACTGTCCCCCGAGTTCGCCAGGGGCCTCTGGCTCACCCTGGCCTTCGCCGCCGTCGCCACCGCGGGCAAGGTCATCGTCCCCATCGCGGTCCAACAGATCATCGACAACGGACTCACCGGGAGCAGCGGCCCCGACCTGGGCTTCGTCACCCGCATGGTGACGGTCTGCGCCGGCCTCCTGGTGGTCACCATGGTCTGCTCGTACCTGATGAACCTGCGGCTCTACCGGGCCACCGAGTCCGGGCTGGCGACCCTGCGCCGCAAGGCCTTCCGGCACGTGCACGACCTGTCCGTGCTCACCCAGAACAGCGAGCGCAAGGGCGCCCTGGTCTCCCGCGTCACCGGCGACGTCGACCAGATCAGCACCTTCATGCAGTGGGGCGGCCTGCTCCTGATCGTCAGCACCGGCCAGCTCCTGGTCGCCACCATCCTCATGGCGGTCTACTCCTGGCAGCTCACCCTCGTGGTCTGGCTCTGCTTCCTGCCGCTGCTCTTCGGCGTCCGCTGGTTGCAGAAGCTCCTCTCCAGGGCCTACCTGAAGGTCCGTGAGCGCACCGGTGAGATGCTCGGCGCCATCGGCGAGACCGTCATGGGCGCCGCCGTCATCCGCGCCCACGGAACCGAGGAGCGGACCGCCGACCGGATCGACACCACCGTCCTGGCCACCCGCGGGGCCCAGGTCCGCGCCCAGCGCCTGTCCATGGCGGTCTCGCCCTTCGCCGAGATCGTCGCCGCGGCCGGCAACACCGCGGTCGTCCTGGTCGGCGTGTGGTTGGGTATCGGCGGCGACCTCACAGCGGGTCAGCTCATCGCCTTCCTGTTCCTGATGACCCTCTTCATCCAACCGATGATGATGGCCACCGAGATCTTCAACGAGGCACAGAACGCCATCGCGGGCTGGCGCCGGGTCCTCGGCGTCCTGGACACCGTCCCCGACATCGCCGACCCCGGAGAGGCCGGGCGGGTACTGCCGCGTGGCCCGGTCCGGGTCGGGTTCGACGACGTCACCTACTCCTACCCGGAGGGCCCCGTGGTCCTGGACCGCGTGGACGTCGAGATCACCCCGGGTACCAGGGTCGCCGTCGTCGGCGAGACCGGGTCGGGCAAGACCACCTTCGTCAAGCTCCTCACCCGGCTGATGGACCCCGCGTCCGGAACCGTTCGCCTGGACGGGGTCGACCTCCGGGAGGTCGCCTTCTCCTCGCT
Organism: Nocardiopsis moroccensis; assembly: GCF_055763695.1. Taxonomy (NCBI): domain Bacteria; kingdom Bacillati; phylum Actinomycetota; class Actinomycetes; order Streptosporangiales; family Nocardiopsidaceae; genus Nocardiopsis; species Nocardiopsis moroccensis. The sequence continues at coordinate 670,202 of NZ_CP199747.1, forward strand.
GCGCAGCCGCGTCGTCATGGTCCCCCAGGAGGGGTTCCTCTTCGACAGCTCCCTGGGCGACAACATCCGCTTCGCCCGCCCGGAGAGCACCGACGCCGAACTGGAGGCGGCCGTCACCGAGCTCGGCCTGTCCGACTGGTTGGGCAGCCTGGCCCACGGCCTGGACACCCCGGTCGGCCAGCGGGGAGAGTCCCTCTCCGCGGGGGAGCGGCAGCTCGTCGCCCTCGTCCGCGCCTACATCGCCGACCCGGACCTGCTCGTCCTGGACGAGGCCACATCGGCCGTCGACCCGCACACCGAGGTCCGCATCCAGCGCGCCCTGGACCGGCTGACCCACGGCCGCACCTCGGTCGCGATCGCGCACCGCCTGTCCACCGCCGAAGCCGCCGACCGGGTCCTGGTCTTCGACGACGGCAGGATCGTGCAGAGCGGTTCGCACAGCGAACTCGTGGCCCGGCCCGGTGTGTACGCGAACCTGTACGCCTCCTGGGTGCGCTCCTCCGCCTGATCCGCAGCCCGGCCGATTCCGGGGCGTCCCCGCACCTCAGCCGCAGGGGGCGCCCCTGCCTGCCCACCCGTACCCCCTACCGCCCCGAACGGGACCACCAGTGGGCCGCGAGCAACTCCGCCACCAGCGGTTCGGTCAGCAGGCTCACGTCGGGGTCACCGTCGCCCGGGTAACGCACCGTCAGCGCCGCCCCCGGCACCCGTTCCCGGCCCGGGGTGGGGCCCACCGCCACGAACGCGCCGCTGAGTTGGACCAGGTGCTCGGCGAAGCGTTGGTCGTAGGAGGAGCCGGCGAACAGCAGCGCCCGGTAGTCCGTCACCGCGGCCAGGTGCCGACCCGTGTGCGACCATTCGCCGGTCTCGGCGGCGTGCGCGGACCGGATCGGCCCCCGGCGCAGCACCTGGACCCCCTGCTCGGCCGAGGCGGTGCGTTCGGCCGGCGCAACCAGGTGCACCCCGTCCGGGGAGTCCAGCACCTCCGCGGCCTCGGGAACCCACTCGGGTGCGCTCTCCAACAGCACCCGGGAGGCGTTGGCGGCCCGCCGGAGCAGCCCGGGGAAGTTGGCACTGCCCCCCACCGAGGGCGCCCCCAACCGGTGCCCCAGCAACAGCAGCAGCGCCAGGGCGTGCTGGTAGGCGCGGCACCCCAGGCCGCCGCGCTCCGCCCCCGTCCGAAGGGGCACCAGCAGATCCGCGTACCGTGCCACCACCGCGTCCTGGTCGGGGGCGAGCACGATCACCGGGCAGCGCCCCACGTAGTGGTCCAGGACCGCGTGCAGTTCCCGCTGGCCCTCGCCCAGACTCACCGCCACCACGAGCGTTTCCGGCCCCGCCGGCGGCTCCTCGGTGGAGGTGGAGAAGTCGGCGTGGGCCGCGATCCCCCCGCGCCGTAGCCGGGCCGCCGCCACACCGCAGGCATGCCGTGCCGCACCCAGACCGAGGAAACGCACCGAGGCGGGTTCGTCCTCCAGCAGCGCCGGCAGTGCGGCGTAGGGGTCCCAGCGCGGAAAGCGCTGGGCGAGCTCGGTCAACGCGGCGGGTTTCCCCGCCAGGTCGGCGGCCAGGTACTCGGCGGTCAATTCAAGCTCCCGGGCTGGCAGAACCGTTGGAACGGCGATGTCAAGGACGCACGAACTCTAGTCCGCCCCGACGGGCGCCGACGGCAACCAGTACCCGGTGAACACCGCTCGGGCGGCGGCCATAACCTGGGTGCATGAGCGTCACCAACCTCGACCCGGACATCGCCGCACGTCTGAAGCGCAACGCGGACGGCCTCGTCCCCGCCGTCGTACAGCAGCACGACACCGGCCAGGTCCTCATGCTGGCCTGGATGGACGACGAGGCACTGCACCGCACCCTCACCACGCGTGACGCCACCTACTGGTCCCGCAGCCGGGGCGAGTACTGGGTCAAGGGCGCCACCTCCGGGCACACCCAGCGTGTGGTGTCCGTCGCACTGGACTGCGACGGCGACACCCTCCTGGTCGGCGTCGACCAGACCGGTGCTGCCTGTCACACCGGCGACCACACGTGCTTCGACGCCGGACGGCTGCTGTGACCTCCGCCCGACCCTCCGGGCCGCGCCGTGAGTACGGCCTCAGCATGCTCGCCATGGCTGCGGGTGCCGGACTCATGCTGGCCTCGTCCGGTCGGGTGTGGGTGACCGGGACGCTCACCTCACCCGGACCGGTCGCACCGGTCCCGGTCGAACTCACCGGCGGGGACCTCACCGGGGCCCTCAGCGGCCTCGGCTGGGCCGGACTCGCGGGGATCGTGGGCCTGTACGCCGCCCGCTCCTGGGCGCGCCGCCTCGTGGGCGCGCTCGTGGTGGCCTGCGGTGTGTTCGCGTTCACCGCCCTGTGGTCGGCCACCCGCCCGGACACCCTGGCCGGCGCCGTCACCGAATTCGCCACCGACACGGCCGGAACCGGGGAGATGGCGGGTGCCCCCGAGATCCTCCCCCTGGGCCCGGCCATGGGCGCGGTCGGTGCCGTTCTGCTGGTCCTGAGCGGCATGGCCGCGGTCATACGTGCCCCTGCCTGGCCCGGCATGGGAAACCGGTACGATCGGGACGCCGCACCGCGTCCGTACCAGGCGCAGACACCTGCCGACCTGTGGAAATCGCTGGATGCCGGTGACGACCCCACACTTGCCGCCCCGGGCGGCGGGACGCCCGCCGGAACCGAACCGGCGGTCCGTGCCGAACCCGGTGACGACACCGAACCCGCACCGCCGGCCGACCGGCGGGCCGAACCGAAGGAGAACCACTGATGGCCGACGAGCACCACGAAGAACACGACGACCACGGCAACACCGTCTCCGCCTGGTTCCTCACCGTCAGCTGGATCGTGGCGTGGACCGTGGCGGCCGTTGCCATCATGACCGGTGGAAACCTCGTGACGTGGACCGTCATCGGTCTGGTCGCCAGCGTTGCGCTCGCCGTTGTCGCCGGTGTGATGAAGAAGGCCGGTCTGGGCCGCAAGGAGCCGCGCCCGGTGCCCCCCACCCGCGAGGAGTGGGAGGCGGGCCGCAAGGCCACGACCGCGGGCGGTCAGTAGCCGGCCGCGTCGCCCCGAGCATCCGTGGCTCATCACGGGCGGGTGGCGCGGAACAGACGAGAATCCCGCAGGGCAGGTACGTTCGCCTCAGCGAGCCGTCCACCACGCGGTGGCCACGGTCCGTCGGAAACCGGTGTTCCGTGCCTGCCCCTGTCGCTCCCGTGCGCGGCCGGGACCGGTCGCGCCGCCCCCGTTCTCCTCCGGAAAGACACGCACTCATGAGTTACGGTCCCCCGCCCCCAGGCAACCCCGGAGGCCCGCTACCCGATGGGGGCCACGGCCGGCCCGACGCTCCCCAGGGTGCGCCCGCCGACGGCCACGGTCAGTCCACCGGTGGCTATGGCCCTCCCACCGGCGGCTACGGCCCTCCCACGGGGGGATACGGCCAGCAGGCCCCGTACTACGGCCGGCCCGCCGGTCCGTACGGGCCGCCCGGTACCTTCGGCATGCAGCCGCCCATGGGCGAGCCCCCCAAGAACTACCTGGTGTTCAACATCCTGGGGATCTTCGGCTGCGTGAGCGTCGTCGGCATTATCGGTCTGATCTTCTCCCTGCAGGTCAACAACAGGTGGCAGATGGGCGACTACGCGGGTGCCGAGTCCGCGGCCGGCACCGCCAAGATCCTCGGCGTCATCGGCCTGGTCGGCTTCGCGATCGTCGCTGCGATCTGCGTCTTCTACCTGCTCATGTTCCTCGGCATGGGCGTCATGATGTTCACCGCGTAGGACCTCGGACACCGGACCGGCGCACGGTTGCGCCACCGTCCCGCAGATCCGCCGTACCAGTGGGCAGGGCCTTCCGGCTCCGCCTCCGCATTGCGCGGAGCCGGATCCGTTTCCGGGGCCTCGCCTACGCCGCCACCCCCGAAGGTAGGCTCGGGTCCGTGCAGCACGACAAGACCCCCACCCCCGCAGAGACGGGCACGCCCGCGGCACCCACCCTGGCCGATCGGATCGCTGCGGTCGGTGCGCGGATGCACCCGGTCACCTGGCCGCTCTCCCTCGGGGCCCTGGGGCTGGCCGGGGCGGCCCTCCTCCACCTCGTGGACCCGGGCGAGCCGGGCAACTACCCCACCTGCCCCTGGCTGCTGCTCACCGGCACCTTCTGCCCCGGCTGCGGCACCATGCGGGCCGTCGCCCTCCTCACCCACCTGGACGTCCCCGGGGCCCTCGGCATGAACCCGCTGCTGCTCCTGCTGCTGCCCTACCTGGCCTACTCCTACCTCACCTGGCTGATCGGGACCCTGCGCCCGCGCACACGGCCGCGCAACCCCACCCCCACCTGGTTCCTCTGGTCGGTCCTGGGCGCCTTCGTCGTCTTCTGGATCGCCCGTAACCTGCCCTGGTTCGCCTTCCTCGCCCCCGGCACCCCGCTCCTTCCGCAGTGGTGACGGCTCCACCGGCGTGGTGACACGGGGGCGGCGGCCCCCCGGTGCCCGAGGGTGGATACGATGACCAGCACACGGTGTGACAGCCGAGCGACCCGAGTCCGCTCAGCCCACTGCGTCCGAACCCGGACCGATCCACCGTCAACCGAACCCATGGACGAGGGAGCTAGAACTGGTGAGCGTGCTCGACGAGATCCTCGACGGAGTACGCGCTGACCTGGCGCAGCGGCAGGCGGCCCTCCCGCTGGACCGTCTCAAGGCCCAAGCCGAGTCGGTGCCCGTCCCCAAGGACGCCGAAGCCGCCCTGCGCCGTCCCGGCGTCCACGTGATCGCCGAGGTCAAGCGGGCCAGCCCCTCCAAGGGGCCGCTCGCCTCCATCACCGACCCCGCGGCCCTGGCCCGCGACTACGAGGCCGGCGGAGCCACCCTGATCAGCGTGCTCACCGAGCAGCGCCGGTTCAACGGCAGCCTCGAGGACCTGCGCACGGTCCACGAGGCCGTCGACACCCCGTTGCTGCGCAAGGACTTCGTCGTCAGCTCCTACCAGCTGTGGGAGGCCCGCGTCTTCGGCGCCTCCGCGATCCTGCTCATCGTCGCGGCCCTGTCCCAGGAGGCCCTGGTCTCCCTGGTCGAACGGGCCCGCTCGCTGGACCTGACCCCGCTGGTCGAGGTACACGACGAGGAGGAGGTCGCCCGCGCCCTCGACGCCGGGGCCACCGTCATCGGTGTCAACGCGCGCAACCTCAAGACCCTCGAAGTCGACCGGGACACCTTCGCCCGGCTCGCACCCCTCATCCCGGCGGACCGTGTCAGAATCGCGGAGTCCGGTATCCGCGGCCCGCACGACCTGCTGGCCTATGCCGGAGCCGGAGCCGGAGCCGTCCTGGTCGGTGAGAGCCTCGTCCGCGGACGCAACCCGCGTGAGGCCGTCGCCGACCTGGTGACCGCCGGTGCACACCCCGCACTGCGCGACCGGAACTGACGGGGAACCACGATGGGAACGACGATGGCACCCATGGAGCCCCGCGGCACGCACACGCTCCGCGACCGATGGCTCTAGGGAGCCCGTAGGCGTACAGCCCGCGGGTTCCCCTCGCCGCGTTCACCCGAACCAACCGCGCCGCCGGAGCCAGGCGGCGCACATCCGGTCGGCGCGCGGCCCCACGGCGCGACGCCCCGGGGACCTCGCGGTCGACCTCCTCTTTCCCAGGAGAACTTCCCATGAGCCACGCCCAACCGGTGCCCGACGCCCACGGGCACTACGGCCGCTTCGGCGGCCGGTTCGCACCCGAGGCCCTCATCGCCGCTCTCGACGAGGTCGAGGCCGAGTGGGACAAGGCCAAGGACGACCCCGACTTCCGTGCCGAGTTCGACAAGCTCCTCAAGGGCTACGCCGGCCGCCCCAGCCTCCTGACCGAGGCCCACAACCTCTCCGAGCACGCGGGCGGCGCGCGCATCCTCCTCAAGCGCGAGGACCTCAACCACACCGGTTCGCACAAGATCAACAACGTCCTGGGCCAGGCGCTGCTCACCAAGCGCATGGGCAAGACCCGTGTCATCGCCGAGACCGGGGCCGGGCAGCACGGTGTGGCCACCGCCACCGCCTGCGCCCTGATGGGCCTGGACTGCGTCATCTACATGGGTGAGGAGGACACCCGGCGCCAGGCGCTCAACGTCGCCCGGATGCAGATGCTCGGCGCCGAGGTCGTCCCGGTCACCATCGGCAGCCGGACCCTCAAGGACGCCATCAACGAGACCTTCCGCGACTGGGTGGCCAACGTCGACCACACCCACTACCTGTTCGGGACCGCGGCCGGACCGCACCCCTTCCCCAAGCTCGTACGCGACCTGCACTTCACCGTGGGAGCGGAGGCCCGCGAACAGGTCCTCGAACTCACCGGGAAGCTCCCCGACGCGGTCACGGCCTGCGTCGGCGGCGGCTCCAACGCCATCGCGATCTTCGCCGCCTTCATCCCCGACGAGAGTGTCGCCCTCTACGGCTTCGAGGCCGGGGGAGAGGGCGCCGACACCGGCCGCACCGCCGCCTCCATCACCGCCGGCAGCCACGGCGTCTTCCACGGGGCCCGCACCTTCGTCCTCCAGGACGAGTACGGCCAGACCCTGCCCAGCCACTCCATCTCCGCCGGACTCGACTACCCCGCGGTGGGCCCCGAGCACGCCCACCTCGCCGACACCGGCCGGGCGACCTACGAGCCCGTCACCGACGCCGAGGCCATGGACGCCTTCCGGCTGCTCTGCCGCACCGAGGGCATCATCCCCGCCATCGAGAGCGCCCATGCGCTGGCCGGAGCCCTCAGGCTCGGCAAGCGGCTCGGGCCCGGGGCCGTCATCCTGGTGAACCTCTCCGGGCGCGGCGACAAGGACGTCAACACCGCGGCCGCCTACTTCGGCCTCATCGACTCGGAGGGACAGGCGTGATGGCCGCGACCACACTGCAGACCAAGCTGGCCCAGGCCCGTGAGGCCGACCGCGCCGCACTCGTCGGCTACCTGCCCGCGGGGTTCCCCGACGTGGAATCCTCGATCAGGGTCATCGAGGCCATGGTCGAGGGCGGCTGCGACGTCATCGAGGTCGGGCTGCCCTACTCCGACCCCATGATGGACGGCCCCACCATCCAGCGCGCCGCGGACCGGGCGCTGGCCTCGGGCACCACCACCGAGGACGTCTTCCGGGTCGTGGAGGCCACCGCCGCCACCGGAGCGGCCGCCCTCGTCATGTCCTACTGGAACCCGATCGAGCGGTACGGCGTCGAGCGCTTCGCCACCGAGCTGGCCAAGGCCGGCGGCGCCGGGGTCATCACCCCGGACCTCATCCCGGAGGAGGCCCAGGACTGGTACGCCGCCTCCGACCGGGCCGGCCTGGACCGGATCTTCCTCGTCGCGCCCTCCTCCACGGACCGGCGGCTGGAGCTCACCACCGGTGTGTGCAGCGGGTTCGTGTACGCGGCCTCGCTCATGGGCGTCACCGGTACCCGGGCCCAGGTCGCCGACACCGCGGAGACCCTGGTGCGCCGCACCCGCGAGGTCACCCGCGACTCGGGGCTGCCGATCTGCGTGGGCCTGGGGATCTCGACCGCCGCACAGGCGGCCGAGGTCGCCGCCTATGCCGACGGTGTCATCGTGGGCGCCGGGTTCTGCCAACGGATCCTGGACGCCCCGGATCTGGAGACCGGGCTCATCGCGGTCCGCTCCTTCGCCGAGGAACTGGCCGCGGGGGTCCGTTCCCGGTAACGCGAACCGGCCACGGGCCCCGGTCCCCGGAAACGGGGGCCGGGGCCCGTGGCCTCCGGGATCTTCGACACCCCGATTCCCGGGTCCGGTGGTGGGTCGCCCTTCCAGGGCGGCCCACCGCTCGTGTGTTCGCGGACAACCGCAGAGGGACCGGTCAAGCACAAGGTTAAGAGCGTGAGAATCGGGTGAGATCCACCCCCGAAAACGGTCGAACCTGCTGCGGGGGAGGCGATTCGGTGGTGTGATGGCAAGGCCTCGACCAGTCGGGGCGCTGCCCGGCCCGTCCCGAGAACCCGGGCCCAGTGTCACAGATGCACTACACACAGTAGGCTTTGTTTCGACACCCAGGGCGACGGCGCGTGCACCCGAAGCCATGTCCCCGGGCGACCGATCCCCTCTTCCGAAGGCTCCCAGATGACGGACACCCCCGACGACACACCCACCGGCGCCACCCCCGCCTCCCAGCCGCCCTCCCGATGGGAAAGGGTCCAACCCTGGCTCACCCTCGCCTGCAGGGTCGGACTCGCCGCCGTTCTCGTCACCGCCGCCGTCACCAAGTTCCCGCCCGCCCTCTCCGTCCAGGCGGTCGAGGCCTACGACCTCTTCCCCGAGGACCTCGCCCAACTCATCGGGTACACCCTCCCCCTCTTCGAGCTCGCCCTGGCCCTGCTCCTCCTCGTCGGACTGGCCACCCGGTACGTCGGCGCCGTCAGCACCCTCCTCATGATCGTCTTCATCGCCGGGATCGTCTCCGCGATGGCCCGCGGCCTGAACATCGACTGCGGCTGCTTCGGCGGCGGAGGCCAGGTCGACCCGGGGGAGACCAGCTACGGGCTCTCCATCGCACGGGACATCGCCTTCGGAGCCATGGGCGCCTTCATCGCTCTGTGGCCCCGGTCCCCCTTCGCCCTCGACCGCGTCCTCGGGCTCTTCCGGTGACACCGACCAGGACGACGGCCGACCACCTCCAGAAGTCAGGAACAGAGGAAAACCATGGGGAGTGAAGCGCGCAAGCGCTCCCGCGAGAAACTCAGGCAGCAGCGGGAGAAGGAGAAGCAGGCCGCCAAACGCAATCGGACCCTCATCGTCGTCGGCGCCGCAGCGGCCGTGGTCCTGCTCATCGTCGGTATCGGCTACGCGATCCTCAACGCCGACCGGAGCGACGGCTACGACGGTCCGCTCGCCGACCGGACCCTGCAGGAGGACGGCAGCGTCGTGATGGCCGACGAGGGCGTCTCCGCGCCCGTGGTCGAGGTCTACGCCGACTACCAGTGCCCCGCCTGCCGCCAGTTCGAACTCCTCAACGGCGACGTGCTCAAGGAACAGGCCGCCGAGGGCAACGCCATCGTCCACTACCGGCCGGTCAGCATCTTCGCCCAGCGGCCCGCCCCGATCAGCTCCAACTCGCTCCGCGGGGGTGCCGCCGCCCGCGCCGCGGCCGACCACGGCGTCTTCGTCGAGTACAACGACAAGCTCTTCGAGCACCAGCCCACCGAGGGCAACGAGGGCTTCACGGTCGACGAACTCAAGGAGTGGTTCCGCGAGACCGGAGCCGACGAGGAACAGGCCGCCGAGTTCGACGCGCGCGTCGAGGCCGAGGCCGCCGTCGTCACCCGGTTCGTCGAGGAGTTCCTGCCCGAACTCACCGCCGACGCCACCGAACAGATCGGCGAGGAGACCCTCGGCACCATGGTCCTGACCGACCTCATCAACTGGGGGGAAGGCAACGGGCACGACCCCGAGTTCCTGGACGGGACCTACACGGGCGAGATCATCGACGCCACCGGAAACGCCTACACTCGCTACAGCGGAGACAACATGTTCCGCGGTACCCCTTCCGTCTACATCAATGGCGAGTTGCTCGACAACAACAGCGCCATGACCGCCAGGGGCCTGACCGAGGCCATCGCCTCCGCGGACGAGGGCGAGGTCGACACCCAGCCCATGGGCGACGGCGACGGGGGTGACCCCGAGTAGATCCCCTGAACAGACCCCCCGCACGCGGGGCGAACCCGAGAGCAGAGCAGTGACATTGTCGTCGACAGCTTCCGAGGGCGCGGCCGGGCTCGGCCGCGCCCTCGCGGCCATTCCCAGCCCCCAGGTCAACTCGATCCCCATCGGACCGCTGGAGATCCACTTCTACGCCCTGTGCATCCTCGCCGGGGTCGTCGTCGCGGTCTTCTGGAGCGAGCGCCGATGGAAGGCGATGGGGGGCGAGCCCGGAACCATCATGGACATGGCCGTGTGGGCCGTGATCCTGGGTCTGGTCGGCGGCCGCCTCTACCACGTCATCAGTGACGCGCAACTGTACTTCGGCGAGGGCAAGGAGCCCATCCAGGCCCTCTACATCTGGAACGGCGGCCTGGGCATCTGGGGTGCCGTCCCCCTGGGCGCCGTCGGCGTGTGGCTGGTCGCCCGCAAGCGCGGACTGTCGATGTCCAAGCTCTCCTTCGCGATTGCGCCCACCATCCCCCTCGCTCAGGCCATCGGCCGCTGGGGCAACTACTTCAACCAGGAACTGTTCGGCCGCCCCACCGACCTGCCGTGGGCCGTGGAGATCACCCCCACCCCCGAGGGCCACATGCGCGCGGGCATGGAGGTCGGTGTCACCACCTACCACCCGACCTTCCTGTACGAGTCCCTGTGGTGCCTGGGCCTGGCCGTCCTCCTGGCCTACCTCGGGCGCCGCTTCGAGAACTCCCTGCAGGGCGGCCGCCTCTTCGCCCTCTACGTCATGGGCTACTGCGTCGGCCGGTTCTGGATCGAGTACCTGCGCGTCGACCCGGCCAACGACTTCTTCGGCCTGCGCCTGAACAACTGGACTTCCATCGCGGTCTTCCTCGGCGCCCTCGCCTACTTCGTCTGGGCCGGCCGCCGACTCGACTCCTTCTCCACCGCCGTCGTCCCCCACGGACACGACGCCGGAACCCAGGTGTTCGGAGACACAACTGACGGCGGTGGCAGCGACGAAGGCACCGTCTACAGCGCGGTCGACACCGACGACTCGGTGTTCGACCAGGCCACAGGCTCCTCCGAGGAAGTCGGCACGGAATACCACCCGAGCCCTGAGCGATCTAGTAGCGAGGGCTCGACGGAGGACGGTGCCGACGGTACCGGGGACGACTCCCGGTCGAAGCCCGAGTAGCGCGGGGACACCGAACCGTGGCGCACCGGCCCGTGGCCGACGGCGCCGTACGGCGTTCCCCGCATCTGTCGAGCAGACCACGGGTTGACGATTGAGAAAGACCGTGAGCAGAGCCGAGTCCGGTTACGGCCGCAGACGCCGGCGCGGCGGATCCCGCCGCGCCGAGAGCGTCCACACCGAGGAGCACGTAGACGACCGCGGCCCCGAGGACGGGTACGGAGACCAGTACGACCCGGAGGAGGACTTCTCCGCCGACTACGGTCACACCCACACCCGGACCGGGGACGGTCACGACGACTACGACGACACCTCCGACGCCGGGTACGAAGAGGCCCGGGGCGAGGAGGAGGGTAGGGCCCAGGAGGCCGGTCGTACCGCGGGCCGTCAGGGGCGGCGCAGGGACAGAAAGGGCGTGGGACGTGTCTCCGCCTTCTCCGCGTCCGCGATCAAGAGGGTGTCGGTCCTGGGGGACCGGCCCAACCAGATCGTCTACACCCTGGCCGAGCAGAGCAAGCGCAAGCGCGGCACCGCCGTGCTCGCCGTGCTGCTGGGTGCCTTCAGCATCGCCCTGGTCGCCCTCCTGGGGCTGCTGATCTACCAGCTCCTCACCGGGTCCGGTAACAGCGACGCCGGGGGCGAGGAGACCATCACGGCCCCGCCCGAGGGTCATAGCACCATCACACCCGAGCTGTACCTGTTCGAGCCCGACGACCCCGAGGTTTTCGGTCCGATCGCCGAACGCCCCGAGGACGTCGAACCCATGACGGAGGAGTCCGTCTTCGGGTCGGTCGAGGAACTCGACATGGCGGGTATGCAACTCGAACTGCGGGAATCCGAGGTCAACGACTCCTGCACCTCCCTGGTGTGGGGCGAGGAACTCGGGCAGAGCCTCCTGGACGCCAACTGCCTCAACGCGGCCTCCGGTGTCTACACCGACGCCGACGAGGACTACATCGCCCAGGTGACCCTGTTCGACCTCTCCGACAGCGAGGGCGCCACCGACGTGGCGGCCTCCCTGGACCCGACCAACGCCGAGTCCGGGCCCGGCTTCCTGCTGGCCCGGGAGATGGAGGGCGTCGAGGGACTGCAGGAGGGCTACAGCCAGGCCACCACCCAGGTCATGGGTCACTACCTGGCGGTTTACTGGGTCGCGAGCACCGATGGTTCCCCACCCGGGGACGACAGCGGTATCGCCACCGCGAGCGTGGTGTCCCAGAGCGCGTTCGGCTTCGTCTACGACGAGGTGGTCGCGCACAAGCCCGCGGAGGAAGAGGAGTAACGGGGCTGTCCACCCCTGTCGGACGCCCCGATAGGATCTCGGACAGATCGGCCCGCCCGCCAGGGTCGTGAGAGGCGGGCGAGGTCCCCCTCGATTCCCGAGCGCAACCGGGCCGGTCACCTCGTGTGACCGGCCCGAATCCACGGAAAGGTCCTTTGGGTGTCCCCTTCTGAACCGTCGACGCCTGGCAGGCCGGGCCGCCGGAGGAAAAGCAGTGAGTCCGACGAGCTTGTGTCCCAGCCCGGTGAGGGCCGGGCCGGTGGTCGCCGCCGGGGCGGAGGTCGGCGCAAGAAGGAGCCCAAGCGCTTCGGCCGGATGCTGCCCCTCCTGGTCGGCGCCCTCGTCGTGGCGCTGATCGCCCTTGGCACGGTCCTGTACTTCCAACTCTCCGGAGAGGACGCCGAGGAACAGGTGGCCCAGGAGACCAGGCCGGCCCTGTACCGGGTCCAGGACTCCGGGGACACCAGCAACGTGAACGAGGTCCTCGCCTCCCGCGAGGTCGACAGCCGCCCCCTGAACGAGGGCGAGCTGTTCGAGCGCCACAACGCCGAGATCTCCGGCCAGAGCATCGACTTCACCCTGCGCGACTCGGACTTGACCGAGGACTGCTCCGCCGCGGTCTGGGGTGCTGGGGCCCAGCAGGCCCTGGCCGACGCGGACTGCAGTCAGGCGGGCCGCGCCACCTACCTCTCGGACGGCTACTTCGGTGTGGTGGGTGTGTTCAACCTGGCCGACATCGAGGGCAGCCGGGCCGTGGCCGACGCCCTGAACCTGCCCGAGGCCGAGGAGGGCGCCGAGGAGGAGGAAGCCGCGGAGCCGGTCGAGGACCCCGGATTCGTCCTGCCGCCTTCCGGCCAGTCCCCCCTCGACCGCCTCGGCGCGGGTTACAGCTCCGCCGACGCGATCGTCACCGGCCACTACCTCGTCGTGGTCTGGGTCCAGCCCACCGACTCGGAGTCGGTCGAGGAGCGTGTCAGTCTGGCCACCCCCCTGGTGACCCTGGCGAACTTCCGCGACCCCTTCTTCCGCCGGATCGGGGAGCTCGGCGGCGGTTCACAGACCGACGAAGGCACCGAAGGGACCGGCACCGAGGGGACCGGGGAGGGAACGGCCGCAGACCCGCCGGTCGAGGCGCCCGGGACGGAAGGCGAACAGAGCGTCCCCGGAGAGTAGGGCACCGCACACGGGCCGGACGGCACAGCCACAGGTACGCACCCGGGGCCGGGGGAGAGCGAGTCTCCCCCGGCCCCGCGCCTGTCCCCGCTCCCCGGCCCCACGGCCTCAGCGGCGCTCCTGGAACTCCTCCACCCGCGCCATCAGCTCCGAGGCCAGAGCCCGGAGCTCTAAGAACCGGTGCTCGGGCAGGTCCAGCAGACTGTGTCCGGCCAACCAGGCCGGTGCCGAAGCCACCGCGTGCCGCGCCGTGCGCTTGTTCGTCGGCCGCCCACGCCAGGCCGCCGCCTCCACCAGTCCCGTCCGCAGCGTCGTCGTCAGCATTCCGTGCGCGCGCCCCTGCACGTGGGCCAGCAACCGGCCGGTGCTCCCGCCCGGATCCGGGTTGCGCGTCAACCGGATCGCGGTCAGGTCCGGGGCTCCCAGGCCCCGCAGGAAGCGCACCCGCGTCCCCGGCTCCACCATGGCGCGCAGCTCCCGCTGGCCCGTCTCGTCCCGCACCCACCGCGAGGAGGAGGGCACCAGCACGTAGGTGTCGTCGGTGGTCGACGCCAACGCCGCTCGGGCCGCCAACCGCTCCCACCCGCCGGTGAGGTTGACCACGGAGCAGGTTCCGACGGCCGTGGGGGAGTCCATCCACGTCGACAGGCGTACCCGGACTTCCTTCGAGACCTCCCGCGGCCACTCGCCGACCAGGGCGGGGGCTCCGTCCGCACCGGAGCCCCGGTCCTCGGCGATCCGATCCAGTACCGCGGCGGCCCGCTCCGCGTCCAGGCCGCCCCGCGCCTCCTTGGCGTTCACCCCCTGGCTGTACACCCGGGCGGCGTCGCTGCCGGGGGAGGGCAGGGTCCTGGCGAGCGGTCGCAGCACGTACAGGTCACTGGCGGCGCCGATCGACTCCGCCCCCAGGTACCGGTTGAAGTCCGGCCATACCGCCTCGATGAGCAGCCCCGACCGGACCAGCCGGCTCTGGGTCGCGGCCGCCAGCTTCGGGGTGGTCTCGCTGGCCCCGTAGGCCACCAGCACCCGCCCCCGTCTGGGGTCGGTCAACCCCTCCACACCGCGCCGCACGAACAGCTCCACCCCGTCCGGGGTGTAGGGCGGGTCCGTGAACACCAGGTCTGCGCTCCCGCGCAGCGTCGCGGGCAGCCCGAGCCGGAGATCGGCGCTGTGCGTGCGCACCGGCAGCCCCAGCCTCTGGGCCACCGCGTCGATGTGGGCCAGCACCCGCTCGTCCAGGTCCACCACCTCCACCTGCGCCTCCGGCTGCACCAGGGCCAGTGCCAGGGACGTCAGGTCGTGGTCGCCCACACACAGCAGCGTGCGCCGATGCAGGTCGAACCGGGTGGCCAGGAACAGGGCCCGGCGCAGGGCGGTCTCGGCGGTCGCGGACACGTGGTCCAGGTCCAGGTCCGAGGCGGGTCCCTCGGCGACCGCGCGCGCCAGCTCCGCGGCGGCCCGCGGGTGCTCGGAGAGCAGGTGGGCCACCGGGTCGGCGAGCACCGGGGTGTGCGCGCCGGTGTAGTGGTCGGGGCGGACCAGGCGGTACCGCTCGCCCCCGGGTTCGCGTAGCAGCTCCCCGTCGGACTCCAGCGCCTTGAGCAGTGACGAGACCACGGCGTAGGCGACACCGCCGGCCCGCACCAGGTCGTTGGCGCTCCACCAGCGGCCGTCGGAGAGCAGCGCCAGGACGAACCTGGGCCGCGGTGCGTCGGCCCCGTACTCGCGGAGGAAGTCCTCCGCGGCGCCGGGGAGGGGCGGGTGTCCGTCGGGGCGGGGTGCCGCGGGGGTGTCCAGAGCCGGGGCGCCGGGGGCGCGGGATGCTTCGTCGGGGGTGGGGGCTCCGGTGTCGTCCGGGCCGTGGGAAGTCGGGTGTCCTGCCATTCCGCGATCCTCCCACGCTGTGGATCGATGCCGGTGCCGCAGGTCAGGGCGGTTGATCCGGGATGAGGGGGATATCACGCCCGGTGTCCCTTCCTCCCCCCTTGGGTGCGGCGTTAACGCCGGGGTAATGTGGGATCTCGGCGCGCCGAATCCCTGTGCCTGTGATGAAGAACCGGCCATCGGTTGGTCTTTTATCCACTTTGGGAGGTTTAGCTAGGTTTCTCCGTGGAAAAACCGGCTAGGCCAGCCCTCATCGGATACATGAATCCGAGAGGGACACGTGTCACCTTCCACGGAACGGGCACAGCGACCGAAGGCGCACCGCGGCGCCACCTGGTCTAGACCTACGATTCGCATCGAGGCTGGACCAGCATGTATAAGAGAACCTGCCCGCAGCGGGCAGCCCGACCACCACCGGCGACACGAAGACGTGAACGCGACACGGTGACCGGACGGGCACCCGCACAGCCGGGAACCCCGCCCCCAGGGCGGACACAACCACATCACGCACGCAGCAGGGCCAATGTCGTCCCGGATGCGCTTTTCACGAAGCCGACCAAAGACGACAGGAGGGTAGATGCCTGCTGGACAGGTGCGGCGTTCGTCCGTCCGAACGAACGCAGAAGCCACGCCCCAGGGCCTGTACGACCCCACTTTCGAGCACGACGCCTGCGGTGTGGGCTTCGTCGCCGACCTCACTGGACGTCGTAGTCACGACATCGTGCAGAAGGCGCTGACCGTACTGCGCAACCTGGACCACCGCGGTGCCTCCGGCGCCGACCCCGACGACGGTGACGGTGCGGGCATCCTCACCCAGGTCCCGCACGAGCTCTACACCGAGGTCTGCGACTTCCCGCTCCCCGACGCCGGCGCCTACGCCACCGGCATCGGCTTCCTGCCCTCCGACGCCGCCGAGCGCACCGCCGCGGTCGAGAAGATCAACGCCATCGTCGAGGACGAGGGCCTGACCCTCCTCGGCTGGCGCGAGGTCCCCTTCGAGCCCCAGTACAGCGGCCCCGCCGCCCGCGAGGTCATGCCCTACTTCGGGCAGCTCTTCATCACCGGCCGCCAGGGCACCGCCACCGAAGGCCTCACCGGAATCGACCTCGAGCGCCACGCCTACTGCGTCCGCAAGCGCGCCGAGCACGAGACCGACGTCTACTTCCCGAGCCTGTCCCCGCGCACCATCGCCTACAAGGGCATGCTCACCACCCCGCAGCTCGAACCGTTCTTCCCGGACCTGTCCGACCGCCGCTACGCCTCCGGCCTGGCCCTGGTCCACTCCCGGTTCTCCACCAACACCTTCCCTTCCTGGCCCCTGGCCCACCCGTTCCGCTTCGTGGCGCACAACGGCGAGATCAACACGGTCAAGGGCAACCGGAACATGATGCGGTCCCGCGAGGCCAAACTCGCCACCGACCTCATCCCCGGCGACCTCGACCGCATCTTCCCCATCGTCGACCCCGACGACTCCGACACCGCGTCCTTCGACGACGCCCTGGAGCTCCTGCACCTGGGCGGCCGCTCCCTGCCGCACGCGGTCCTGATGATGATCCCGGAGCCCTGGGAGAACCACACCGAGATGGACCCGGCCGTCCGGGCCTTCTACGAGTACCACTCCACCCTCATGGAGCCCTGGGACGGCCCCGCCTCGGTGTCCTTCACCGACGGCACCCTCGTCGGCTCCGTCCTGGACCGCAACGGCCTGCGCCCCGGGCGCTACTGGGTCACCGAGGACGGCCTCGTCGTCCTCGCCTCCGAGGCCGGCGTCCTCGACATCGACCCCGCCACCGTCGTGCGCAAGGGACGCCTCCAGCCCGGCCGCATCTTCGTCGTCGACACCGCCCAGGGGCGGATCATCGAGGACGAGGAACTCAAGGCCGACCTCGCCGCCGAACACCCCTACCAGGAGTGGATCGACTCCGGCGTCCTGCGCCTGAACGACCTCCCCGACGCCGAACCCACCCCGGTCACCGAACTCAACCTCGCCCAGCAGGCCTTCGGTTACACCGAGGAGGAACTCCGCGTCATCCTCACCCCGATGGCACGCACCGGCGCCGAACCCATCGGTTCCATGGGAACCGACACCCCGGTCGCGGCGCTCTCGGACCGCTCACGCCAGCTCTTCGACTACTTCTCGCAGAACTTCGCGCAGGTCACCAACCCGCCGCTGGACGCCATCCGCGAGGAGATGGTCACCAGCCTGTCCACCCTCCTGGGCGCCGAACACAACATCCTCGACGCCGCCCCCGGGGACACCCAGCGCCTCGTCCTGCCCACCCCGGTCGTCGACCAGGCCCAACTCGCCGCCATCGTCGCCGCGGGACGGACCAACCCGGCGCTCAAGACCTACACCGTCGACGGCACCTACCCCGTCAACGGCGGCGGCGACGCCCTGTCCACCCGCCTGGACGAGATCAACACCGAGGTCACCCGGGCCATCGCCGACGGCGCCCACATCCTCGTCCTCAGCGACCGCCGCACCGACGCCGACCGCGCCCCCGTCCCGTCGCTGTTGCTCACCGGGTCCGTCCACCACCACCTCGTACGCGAGAAGACCCGCACCGAGGTCGGCCTCCTCGTCGAGGCCGGCGACGTACGCGAAGCCCACCACGTGGCCCTCCTCATCGGCTACGGCGCCTCCGCGGTCAACCCGTACCTGGCCCTGGAAACCGTCCGCGACCTCGTCGAGCGCGGTGTCATCGGCGGCGTCGAAGCCGACCAGGCCGTCGCCAACATCGTCAAGGCGTTCGGCAAGAGCGTCCTGAAGATCATGTCCAAGATCGGCGTGTCCACGGTCAGCTCCTACACCGGCGCCCAGATCTTCGAAGCCCTGGGCCTGGGCCAGGACGTCATCGACCGCTGCTTCACCGGCACCACCTCCCGCCTGGGCGGCGTCGGCTTCGACGTCCTCGCCGAGGAGGTGGCCATCCGCCACCGCCGCGCCCACACCGCCAACCCCAGCGCCCACCGGCGCCTGGAAGTCGGCGGCGAATACCAGTGGCGCCGCGAGGGTGAACCGCACCTGTTCAACCCCGAGACGGTCTTCAAGCTCCAGCACTCCACCCGGAGCCGCAAGTACGAGATCTTCAAGGAGTACACGCACAAGGTCGACGATCAGGCCGAGAAGCTCATGACCCTGCGCGGTCTCTTCCAGCTCAAGGAGGGCGTGCGCGAGCCGGTCCCGATCGACGAGGTCGAGCCCGTCTCCGAGATCGTCAAGCGCTTCTCCACCGGCGCCATGTCCTACGGCTCCATCTCCGCCGAGGCCCACGAGACCCTCGCCATCGCGATGAACCGCCTCGGCGGTAAGTCCAACACCGGAGAGGGCGGCGAGGACCCCGCCCGCTTCACCCCCGACGCCAACGGCGACCTGCGCCGCAGCGCCATCAAGCAGGTCGCCTCCGGCCGATTCGGCGTCACCTCGCACTACCTCAGCAACGCCGACGACATCCAGATCAAGATGGCCCAGGGCGCCAAGCCCGGCGAAGGCGGCCAGCTGCCCGGCCACAAGGTCTACCCGTGGGTGGCCAGCACCCGCCACTCCACCCCCGGCGTCGGCCTCATCTCGCCGCCGCCCCACCACGACATCTACTCCATCGAGGACCTCGCCCAGCTCATCCACGACCTCAAGAACGCGAACCCGTCCGCACGGGTCCACGTCAAGCTGGTCTCCGAGGCGGGCGTGGGCACCGTCGCCACCGGTGTGTCCAAGGCACACGCCGACGTCGTCCTCATCTCCGGCCACGACGGAGGCACCGGCGCCTCACCGCTCAACTCCCTCAAGCACGCGGGCACCCCCTGGGAACTCGGCCTCGCCGAAACCCAGCAGACCCTGCTGCTCAACGGCCTGCGCGACCGCATCGTCGTCCAGGCCGACGGCCAGATGAAGACCGGCCGCGACGTCGTCGTCGCCGCACTGCTCGGCGCCGAGGAGTACGGCTTCGCCACCGCACCCCTCGTCGTCTCCGGCTGCGTCATGATGCGCGTCTGCCACCTCGACACCTGCCCCGTGGGCGTGGCCACCCAGAACCCCGAACTGCGCGAGCGGTTCTCCGGCAAGGCCGAGTACGTGGTGAACTTCTTCGAGTTCATCGCCCAGGAGGTCCGCGAGTACCTCGCCCAGCTCGGCTTCCGCAGCCTCGACGAGGCCATCGGCGCCGTCGACCTGCTCGACACCACCGACGCCGTCGACCACTGGAAGGCCCAGGGCCTGGACCTGTCGCCGATCCTGCACGAGGTCGAGCCCATCGCCGGCGACCACCGCTCCCAGCAGCGCGGACAGGAGCACGGCCTCGAAAAGGCCCTGGACAACACCCTCATCCAGCTCAGCGAGGGCGCCCTCGACTTCGGCCAGCCGGTCAAGCTCGAACTCCCCGTCCGCAACGTCAACCGCACCGTCGGCACCATGCTCGGCCACGAGGTCACCAAGCGCTACGGCGCCACCGGCCTCCCCGACAACACCATCGACGTGTCCTTCACCGGATCCGCGGGACAGTCCTTCGGCGCCTTCGTGCCCAGGGGCATCACCCTGCGCTTGTCCGGCGACGCCAACGACTACGTCGGCAAGGGCCTGTCCGGCGGCCGCGTCATCGTCCACCCCGCCACCAGTTCCACACTGGTCGCCGAGGACCACATCATCGCCGGCAACGTCATCGGCTACGGTGCCACCTCCGGCGAGATCTTCCTCCGCGGCATCGTCGGCGAACGCTTCTGCGTCCGCAACTCCGGCGCACTCGCCGTCGTCGAGGGCATCGGCGACCACGGCTGCGAGTACATGACCGGTGGCCGCGCCGTCATCCTCGGCCGCACCGGACGCAACTTCGCGGCGGGTATGTCCGGCGGTATCGCCTACGTCCTCGACCTGGACAGCGAACGCGTCAACGGCGAGATGGTCGAGATCGAGGCACTCACCGACGAGGACCGCGAGTTCCTCACCGGCGTCCTCACCCGCCACCACGCCGAAACCGGCTCCACCGTCGCCGAACGCCTCCTGGCCGAGGGCGACAAGGGGCTCGACCGCATCGCCAAGGTCATGCCGCGCGACTTCAAGCGCGTCCTCCTCGCCCAGGCCGAGGCCGAACGCGAGGGCCGCGACGTCGACGAGGCCGTGATGGCCTCCGCGCAGTCCTGAAGTCAGTACACGAGAGGAGGAAGAACCATGGCTGACCCCAAGGGTTTCCTGAAGATCACCGAGCGCGAGCTCCCCAAGCACCGCCCCGTCGACGTACGCATCCAGGACTGGCGCGAGGTCCACGAGGACTTCGACCGAGGAACCGTCACCAAGCAGGCCTCACGCTGCATGGACTGCGGCATCCCCTTCTGCCACAACGGCTGCCCCCTCGGCAACCTCATCCCCGAGTGGAACAACCTCGTCCACACCCACGACTGGGCCGAGGCGATCGAACGGCTGCACGCCACCAACAACTTCCCCGAGTTCACCGGACGCCTCTGCCCCGCCCCGTGCGAGTCGGCGTGTGTCCTGGGCATCAACCAGCCCGCCGTCACCATCAAGAACGTCGAGGTCTCCATCATCGACCGCGCGTGGGAGGAAGGCTGGGTCAAGCCCCTGCCCCCCACCCACCGCACCGGTAAGAAGGTCGCCGTCGTCGGCTCCGGCCCCGCGGGGCTGGCCGCCGCACAGCAGCTCACCCGCGCCGGGCACGACGTCACCGTTTTCGAGCGCGCCGACCGCATCGGAGGCCTCCTCCGCTACGGCATCCCCGAGTTCAAGATGGAGAAGCGGCACATCGACCGCCGCCTCGCCCAGATGACCGCCGAAGGCACCACCTTCCGCACCGGCGTCAACGTCGGCGTCGACATCACCGTCGACCAGCTCAAGGCCGACAACGACGCCGTCGTCCTCACCGGCGGCGCCACCCAGTGGCGCGACCTGCCCGCCAAGGGCCGCGAACTCAAGGGCATCTACCAGGCCATGGAGTACCTGCCCCTGGCCAACAGGGTCCAGGAGGGCGACCTGGACCGCGCACCCATCCACGCCGAGGGCAAGCACGTCGTCGTCATCGGCGGCGGCGACACCGGCGCCGACTGCGTCGGCACCGCCCACCGACAGGGTGCCGCCTCGGTCACCCAGCTCGAGATCATGCCCAAGCCCCCCACCACGCGCCCCGACCACCAGCCCTGGCCCACCATGCCGATGCTGTACAAGGTCACCAGCGCCCACGAGGAGGGCGGCAAGCGGATCTACTCCGTCAACACCGTCGAGTTCCTGGGCGACGACCAGGGCAACGTCCGCGCCCTCAAGCTCGTCGAGGTCAAGCGCGGCCAGAACGGCTTCGAACCCGTCGAGGGCACCGAACGCGAGATCCCCGCCGACCTCGTCACCCTCGCCATGGGCTTCGTCGGCCCCGAGAAGGCGGGCATGATCGACCAGCTCGGCGTCGAACTCGACGGCCGCGGCAACGTCGTCCGCGACAACGACTACCGCACCACCGTCGACGGCGTCTTCTGCGCCGGCGACATGGGCCGCGGCCAGTCACTCATTGTCTGGGCCATCGCCGAGGGCCGTTCCGCGGCCGCCGGCGTCGACCGCTACCTCGGTGCCGACACCACCCTGCCGGTCGCCATCCCGCCCACCGAGCGCCCGCTCGTGTAGGCGGGACGCGGGCCAAGGCGTCAGCGCAGGCCCAAGGCAAACACTGTCGGGCGCGGGGGATCACCCCGCGCCCGACACGCGTTCCGGGTGACCCTCCCCACCCCCACCACAATGGGACCCGCGCCCGACGCGACGTTGCCCACCCGTGACCCCGCCGTGTCGGCGGACCGACCTCCAACCGGCAGGATCGAGACCAACCACGGGCCGTGGAACGGCAGCGGCCCACACCGACCACCCCCCGCCCCTGGGCCCTCCCACCCCCCACCCGGGACAGGCGAATGATCTACCGCATCATCGGCGACACCGCCATGATCATCCACGCGGCCTTCATCCTCTATATGGCCATCGGCGGCCTTCTCGCCTGGAAATGGCCACGCACCTTCTGGATCCACCTCGGCTGCGCGCTCTACGGCCTCAGCATCAGCGTCGTCGGCTGGACCTGCCCCCTCACCCACGTCGAGAACTGGGGGAGGCAACGCGCCGGACAGGCCGGGCTCTCCAACGAGGGCTTCATCGACCACTACCTCACCGGCGTCATCTACCCGGCCGACCACCTCGTGACGGTCCAGCTCGGCGTCGGCGCGGTCGTCGTCCTCTCCTGGGCAGGACTGGCCCTGCTCACCCTCCGCCGACGCCGCACCAAGCACCCCGACCCCGCCTGAGACACCGCACACCAGGCACGGCCGGGGCCTCCCCGGGCCCGGCGTCGCCGCCCCGCGCGACCTACCCTGGGGGTATGGGCTACCAGGTGCTCGGGGAGACCGCGATGCTGCTGCACTTCGCGTTCCTCCTCTATGTCACACTCGGCGGCTTCCTCGCCTGGAAATGGCCCCGAGCCCTGTGGCCCCACGCCGCCACCGCCCTCTACGCCCTCGGCATCACCCTCATCGGCTGGCAGTGCCCCCTCACCCACCTGGAGAACTGGGGGAGGCAACGCGCCGGACAGGCCGGGCTCCCCCACGGGGGCTTCATCGAGCACTACCTCACCGGCGTCATCTATCCGGCCGACCACCTCGTGACGGTCCAGCTCGGCGTCGGCGCGGTCGTCGTCCTCTCCTGGGCCGGAGCCCTCCTCCCGCACCGCCGACGCAGGCACCAACGCAACTGCCCCGAGAACCGCGCGTAAAGATCGCGAATGGATCACGGCCGCACTGTTCACCCCGCCCACCCGCACCCGTACCGTCGAAGCATGACCGTTGTGACCTGGGACTCCTACCGCGCAGCCGAACACTTCACCATGCGCAGCGCCCGGCTCCTCGACCGGCACCGCTTCGCCTACCTCTTCCAGAGCGGACCGGCCCAACCCGTCCACACCACACTCGCCGCCTACCGCAACCTCGACGGCGGATACGGCAACGGGATCGACCCCGACCTCCGCGGCCACGCCAGCCAACCCGCCTCCACCGAGATCGCTCTGCGCTACCTCGACGAACTCGGCGCCATCCCCGCGCACCTGGGCAACGGCATCTGCCGGTACCTCACCACCGCCAGCAACGACGACGGCGGACTCCCCGCCGTACTGCCCAACGTCCGCTACACCCAGGCCGCACCCTGGTACCAGCACACCAACGACTTCAGCAGCCGACTCGACACCACCGCCATGATCACCGGGCTCCTCCACAAGAGGAACATCACCCACCCCTGGCGCGACCACGCCACCGCCTACTGCTGGAAACAGATCGACGCGCTCCACTGGACCAACGCACACGAAGCCGTCAGCATCTGCAGCTTCCTCCAACACGTCCCCGACCGCGCCCGCGCCGTCTCCGCAATGAACCACCTGGCCCACAGGATCCGCGCGGTCATCGACGTACACCCCCGCGCCACTGGCCACGTCCACACACCACTCGACCTCGCCTGCCACCCCCACCACATCGCCCGACCGCTCTTCACCGACAACGAGATCGAACGCAACCTCGACGCCTTCGAGGAACAACAACGCCCCGACGGGGGCTGGGACGCCACCTGGGACCACTGGGACACCGCTGCCACCATCGAACGCGAAGGCATGCGCACCATCCAGCGCCTACGCATCCTCCGCGCCTACGGTCGGCTCCAACCCGACCTGCCCCGGCCCCGCCGCTCCGTGTAACCGCCCGCCGGCCCGACCGCCACCGACCCGACGCGGCCCTAACCCAACGCCAGGAACCGCACCCCGGCAGCCTCCAACGCGCCCCGGTCCGCCGCGCAGGCCGAGCGGCCCGTCACCGCGCGCACCGCCGCCAACGAGGCACCACCGGCCCCCGCCGCAGGCAGCACCCGCGCGAGCACCGCCGGGTCCACCCCGCCGAACAACACCTCGTGCACCAGGCCCGACCCCGCCGACGAGGTCCACGGCTCCCGCCCCAGCGCGTCCGCCAGGTCCAACCCGTGCACGACCACCTCCACCACCCGGGTCACCAGGTAGTCCGTCAACAGCATCGGATCACCGTGCCGAGTCACCACCACCCGTTCCACCGGCTCGCGGCCCACACGCGACTCCAGCGCCCCCCACAGCCCCCGTAGCACCCTCCCCGGCTCAGCGGCGTCCGCGCGCCGCGCCGCGCCCGCCAACGCATCACCCACCCGGGCCGCGTTCACCTCCGGCGAGAACCGCACGTCCGGCGCGTAGTACCCCGCGGCCGACACCAACCCGCGCGACACGCCCGGAGCCTCCCTCTCCAACGCCACCGTCACCTGGTGCAACGCACCCACCGTGTGCACCGCCAACGCCGCCACGTCCCAGGGCTCACACCGGGTCGGCAGGACGGCCTGCGCCTCCGACAACCCCGCCAGAACCCCCTCCAACGCCGCCACCTCGTCCGCCAGGGCCGACACCACGACACCGCGCTCGAACACAGGACACACCCTCCACCCGAAGAACGCCCACAGGCTAACGACCGCCCCACCACACCGGAGCCCCGGCCCGGCCCCGCATCGCCCGCCGCCCCGAAACCACGCCCGAACCGTCACCCGCGGTGACCGGTTTCGCTCCCGCTCCACCTCGCATACGTCCAATCGCAACCTGGTTTAGACCACTCCATCCCCCAGACGCTCTAAAGTGATACTCGTGACACGTCGAGCAAAAATCGTAGCGACCCTCGGACCAGCCACCTCGAGTCCGGAAACACTCCGGCGCCTCGTCGAGGCAGGCCTTGACGTCGCCCGACTCAACCTCAGCCACGGAACCCACGACGACCACAGCGCCAGCCTGACCAACCTCAGGAAGGCCACGGAGGACACCAACCGGGCGGTCGGCGTCCTCGCCGACCTCCAAGGACCCAAGATCCGCGTCGGGACCTTCCCCGACGGCCCCGTCGAACTCGCCGCAGGCGACGAGTTCACCATCACCACCGAAGACGTCCCCGGAGACAGCACCCGCGTCTCCACCACCTACAAGGGACTCCCCGGAGACGTCCGCCCCGGCGACCGCGTCCTCATCGACGACGGTCGCGTCGTGCTGGAATGCACCAAGACCACCAGCACCGAGGTACACACCCGCGCCATCTTCGGCGGCACCGTCTCCAACCACAAGGGACTCAACCTCCCCGGCGTCTCCGTCAGCGTCCCCGCCCTCACCGAAAAGGACGAGGACGACCTGCGCTGGGCCCTGCGACACCGCGTCGACATGGTCGCCCTCTCCTTCGTCCGCAGCCCGGCCGACGCGGAGGAATGCCACCGCATCATGGACGAGGAGGGCATCACCGTCCCCCTCATCGCCAAGATCGAGAAACCCCAGGCCGTGGAACGCCTCCAGGACATCATCGAGGTCTTCGACGGAGTCATGGTCGCCCGCGGCGACCTCGGCGTCGAACTCCCCCTCGAAAACGTCCCCATGGTGCAAAAGCGCGCCGTCGAACGCTGCCGCGACAAGGCCAAACCGGTCATCGTCGCCACGCAGATGCTCGAATCCATGATCAGCGCACCCCGACCCACCCGCGCCGAAGCCTCCGACGTCGCCAACGCCGTCCTCGACGGCGCCGACGCCGTCATGCTCTCCGGCGAGACCAGCGTCGGCCAGTACCCCATCGAGACCGTCGAGACCATGGCGCGCATCGTCAGCGCCGCCGAGCAGGAGTCCCTGCGCGCCTCGCACATCCTCAACCGGGTACCCGAGACCACCGGCGGAGCCATCGCCCGCGCCGCCGCCGAGATCGGAGCCACCGTCGGCGCCAAGGCACTGGTCGCCTTCACCATGTCCGGTGAGACCGCCCGGCGCCTGGCCCGCTACCGCTCACCCATCCCGCTCCTGGCCTTCACC
The DNA here is from genome assembly GCF_055763695.1 of Nocardiopsis moroccensis. Taxonomy (NCBI): domain Bacteria; kingdom Bacillati; phylum Actinomycetota; class Actinomycetes; order Streptosporangiales; family Nocardiopsidaceae; genus Nocardiopsis; species Nocardiopsis moroccensis. The sequence goes on from NZ_CP199747.1 coordinate 696,242, forward strand.
ACCGAGGACATCACCCGGGGCAGGCTCTCCCTGACCTGGGGAACCGAGAGCAACCTGGTCCCGTGGGTCGACAACACCGACGACATGGTCCGCCAGGTGGAGAGCGAACTCCTCCGACTCGGCGACTACCACAAGGGCGACAAGGTCGTCATCGTCGCGGGAAGCCCGCCCGGAACCACCGGTTCCACCAACTCCCTGCGCGTCCACCGACTCGGCGACGCTGTCGCGCTCGGCACCAATTGACGCGTGATCCGGCGCCCTGACCGGCGCCGCTGACGGGCCGCATCAGGTCCGGCCCGGGGGAAGGCGTATGAGCCGCGCCGACCTCTCCGGGCCGACCGGTGCGGCCGAAGTCGTTCGGGGCACAGAACCCGGGCCCGCGACAGGACCGGCACCCGCGGTCTCACTCCTGGTGGGAGGAGACCCCGCCCTCGAAGGTCACCCGCTCCAACGGCATGTCCCACGGCAACAGGTTCCACGGGCTCCTCTGGTCCTCGTCCAGCAACCCCAGGGCCACCCACACCCGGTCCGTGTCGGGGCCCTCGCCCACCACCTGGTCGCCCTCCACACCCTTGTCCGGCCACAGCAGGTAACCGGCGTGGAAGGCCGTCGACAACTGCCCCCAGGACGAGTAACGGCGCTGTAGATCCGAGGCCACCCGCCTGAGCAGCGTCTGCGTCTCCACCGGGCTCAGCCAGTCCAGGGTCGCCCCACCGCACACCAACCGGATGGCGTGCACGGACTTCCACCACTGGTACGCACCGATGATCACGGTCTCGTCGCCCTCGGACACACCCGTCACCGCCCGCAACCGGGCCACCTGCTCCGCCGACAGCTCCACCGTCTCACCGGTGTCCTTGCCGCCCTGCTCCGAAGGCAACCGCGAACGGGCCGTCCCCGCCCGCAGGTCCACCGCCAGATCCAGGCTCGGTCCGCTGTGCAACCCCTCCAGCAGGCTGTCCACCGCCGTCAGCAAGGACTCCCGGTCCACCACGGACCACTGGTGCTCCAACATCCGCCGGTACCGGCGCCGCAGGCTCGGACGGGCCACCACGTCCCACGGCTCGGCCAACGCCACCCGGAACGGTGCCGCCACCGCGGCGGCCCACCGCTCGGTGCTCAACGGGGCCTCGGGGTCCTTGGTCCTGATCGTGGGCGCCTCACGCGATCCCACCACCAACTCGGCGAAGGACCCCGTGGCCAGGGCCAACAACGGTAGGAACGACCACCCGGGAAGATCCAACGCGACGAGCATGACCGCGAGAAGGGCCAACGGGGTCAACAGCCACGGCTGACGACGACGGGAACCCCAGGCCACCACGACCCAGGCCCCGATCACCAGCGCGCCGATCACCCCGGCCACCGCGGTCAACAACCCTCGCCCCTCTCCTCGCCGAGCCCGTTCCGTCAGGGCTTTGTGCCATCAAGGATCAGGGACGCGGAGCCTCCCGGGCGACCGAACTCACGGGTTGTACTCAGGTTGTGGCCGTGATGTGACCGGTTCAGCCCGCTTGCGTCTACATAAAGTGACAAAAGACCCATTTGGGGTCGAAAAGGTCGGGTAGTTACAAAGGTTCTGGCCAGCCTGCACCAGACCGGCCAGAACCCCGCCACCAGCCCTAGTCCAGGGCCTCCACCACCACCTCGGTGGCCTCCGCGATCAACGCGTCGTCGTACTCGGCCCCCTCCTCGTTACGACCCGACAGCACGGCCATGACGATCGGCTCGCCCTCCTCCGGCCACACCACGGCGATGTCGTTCCGCATCCCGTACCCGCCACCGGTCTTGTCACCCACGACCCAGCCCTCGGGCACACCCGCCCGGATCAGAGTGTCCCCCGTCACGTTCCGCACCATCAGGTCCACCAAAACCTCACGACGCTCCTCCGGCAACACGTCCCCCAACGTGAACGCCTCCAGACTCCCCACCAGAGCCTCCGGGGTACTCGTGTCCCTCTCGTCGCCCGGACCCACCTCGTTCAACTCGGGCTCCGACCGCACCGGATTGGTCACCTCGTCGCCCGTCAGCTCCGTCAAGGCCTCCCCGAAACCCTCCGGGCCCCCGACCTCCGCCAACAACAGGTTCGCCGCGGTGTTGTCGCTGTACCGCACCGCCGCATCACTCAGCTCCAACAACGACATCCCCGAATCCACGTTCTCCTCCGCCACCGGGGCGTACTCCAGCAGATCCTCCTCCCCGTACGTCACCACCCGCTCCATCTCCGCCAACGAGTTCTCCGACAGCACCACCCCCGCCAGCAGGGCCTTGAACGTCGACATGTACGCGAACCGCTCGTCCGCCCTGAACGCGACCTCCTCCCCCGAACCCGTGTCCAACGCGTAGACCCCCAACCGGGCGTCGAACTCCTCCTCCAAAGCCCCGAACTCCGCCGCGAAATCCGCCTCGGCGGGCGACTCCGACGGCACACCCGCAGAAGACGCACCCCCACCGGCCTCCGCCGCACCACAACCCACCAACGGCACCAACGCCACCGACGCCACGAACCCGCGCCATACCGAAATACGCACAACAACCCCCACGGAACAAAGAGAGAACGAACCACAACCGGCCCGCCCCCGCAGTCTCACCACCCACCACCCATACTGTCCAAGACAGAAACAGCCACACCCATGCACTTTCGGCATAACATCAGGCCATGGACCTCCTAGGAGCCTGCACAGCCTTCGTCCACGTCAGCGACAGAGGCAGCTTCACCCACGGAGCCGCAGCCGCCCGCATCCCCCAACCCGTCGCCAGCCGCCGCATCGCCGCCCTCGAAAAACACCTCGGCGCACCCCTCTTCGACCGCACCACCCGACGCCCCACCCTCACCCAGTTCGGCCACACCGTCCTGCCCACCGCACGACGCCTCGTCCACCTCGCCCACACCCTCGAACACGACGCCGCCACCGCCCGCCTCACCCCCCTCCGCATCGCCGTCCCCACCACCTGCACCACCCACGACCTCGCCCACCTCACCGCACAGGCCCGCCAACACGACCTCCACCTCGACCCCCACCCCGCACACCCCGCCCAACGCACCGAACTCCTCCACACCAACCAGGTCCGCACCGCCATCACCGCGGTCCCACCCGACCAGGCCCACTGGACCGTCCCCCTCGGCCTCGCCACCCACCGACCACCCCACCTCAACACCCACTACCTCGAAACCCTCCGCCCCCACCGAGGCGAGACCACCCCGCCCCGCCGCGTCTGGATCCAACCCGAAGACGACACACCCCACATCCGCGACCCCCTCACCCACACCGGCGACACCGTCGGCCTCCACCCCACCCAGATCACCCACGCCACCACCCTCACCAACGCCACCGCCGAAGTCCTCACCACCCACGACCTCCTCCTCTGCTCACCCCGCCAAGCAGAAGACCTCAACCTCCACTGGCGACCCCTCGGCGAAACCCAACCCACCCGCACCTACACCGCCACCGGAGAAAAAGCCGAAACCCTCCGCACCCGCCTCCACGCCCACATCGCCCACTGCCTCGGAGCACCCACCCCGTGATCACCCAACGCCTCCAGACCGAACTCGACCAGGCCAAACTCCACGCCTCCCTGCTCGTCCGCGACCTCAACACCGGACACGAGATCGGCATCCACCCCGACACCGAGTACGCCACCTCCTCCCTCGTCAAAGTCCCCCTCGCCCTCGCCACCCTCCAACGCCTCCACCACGGCGAACTCGACGGCGCCACCCCCATCCGCATCGAACCCGGCGGCCCCACCACCGGCCCCCTCGGCCTCAGCCGATTCCGCCACCCCACCACCGTCGCCATCGACGACCTCCTCTACCTCGCCATGTGCGTCAGCGACAACGTCGCCGCCGACACCCTCTTCGACCTCACCCCGCCCACCCACGTCACCCGCACCCTCCACGAACACCACATCCACGGCATCACCGTCCGACACCGCGTCCGCGACCTCAACGAAACCCCCGCCGAACGCCTCGCCCCCGACGAGACCCACCTCGCCCACACCCTCGCGATCCAGGCCCAAACCGCCGGACGCGGCCACCGCATCCCCCAACTCGACGTCACCCTCGCCAACTCGGGCTCCGCCCGAGCCCACGTCGACCTCCTCCAGGCCCTCTGGAAGCCCACCACCGTCCACCCCGACGTCGCCGCCCGCCTACGAGCCCTCATGGCCGACAACGTCGTCCGCCACCGCCTCGCCCCCGAGTTCAGCACCGACGCCAGCACCTGGTCCTCCAAAACCGGAAGCGTCCTCAACCACCGCCACGAGATCGGCGTCGTCGAACACAGGAACGGCGAGGCCTACGCCATCGCCGCCCTCACCGCATCCCACGTCCCCGCCCGCCAACAACCCGCCACCGAAGCCCTCATCGGCCGAGCCGCCCGCACCCTCAGGGACCACCTCCGAGCCAACTGACCCGCCACACACCCGCGAACACCGCGTCCCCGCAGCCCCCGACGGTCCACGATCCCCCTGGGGTTCAGGAACAGGACTGGCGCGAACGCCACATGTAAATCTATTCTTGACAAGTGCAAGAAAAATTGACGGATGCGCTGCGGGCGTTGAAAACCCACACCGACGCCCTCCTCGCCTCACGCGTCCTCACCACGGACCACGACTGGACCCACTCCATCGGACACGCCGTCAGCATCCAGACGGCAGCCGACGACGTCGTACGCGCAGTCGTCCAACAAGCACGCCGCAACGGCGCCACCTGGCAGACCGTCGGCGACGCACTCGGCGTCAGCCGACAGGCGGCGTTCCAGCGCTACGGCAAACCGGTCGACCCCCGAACAGGACAACCCATGAACACCACCCCGCTCCCCGGCGCCACCGAACTGGCCGCCTCGACCGTCGACGACCTCGCCTCCGGGCAATGGACGCGCGTCACCGAACAGTTCGACCCGACCATGCGCGACGGCCTGCCCGAAGACGCACTCGCCGCCGCATGGGCCCAGATCATCGGCCTTGCCGGAGCCTACGAAGGACACGGCGAACCAGAGGCCGCCCGGGCCGGCGACATGACCGTCACCAACACACCGCTCTCCTTCGAAGCGGGCGACTACACCGCACGCATCACCTTCCGAGACGACCGCACCATCGCCGGCCTGCACATCCTCGAAAGGCAGACGCCGTGACCCCCCAAACCCGCACCACCACCACGACCCACCCCCGCATGAGCGGACACGACCTACGATCCATCGGCGTGTTCACCGCCCTCGCGTTCGCCCTCGCCTGGCTCGTCGCCCTCCCACTCTGGCTCGGCGACGGACTCACCAGCCCCCTCTTCCCCCTCGTGTCCGTCGCCATGATGACGACCCCCGCTATCGCGGCACTCGTCGTCGTGTTCCTCATGGACAAACCCCGACAGAAGGCATGGACGCTCGGACTGTGGCCGCTCAAACCGGCCCGAAGACTGATCGGCTACGCGGCGCTGGGAATCTTCGGGTCCATCGCCCTCGTCCTGGCAGCCCTCCCGATCGGCGCGCTGCTCAGCGTCTACCCGGCCGACTTCACGAACTTCTCCGCCTTCCAACAGGCCCTCGACGAACAGGCGGGCGCCGCGGGACTGGGCGAGATCCCGATACCGACCGGCGCACTGATCACCCTCCAGCTCGCCATCCTGCCCCTGGCCGCGTTCATCAACCTCATCCCGGCCCTGGGAGAGGAGCTGGGATGGCGGGGATGGCTGCTCCCCAAGCTGATGCCCCTCGGCACACTCCCGGCCCTCCTGGCCATGGGCGTGATCTGGGGCCTCTGGCACGCCCCACTCATCCTCCTCGGGTACAACTACGCCGACGCGCCCAGCTGGCTCGGCCTGACCGCGATGGTCCTCATGTGCACCCTGGTCGGCGCGCTCTTCGGCTGGCTGCGGCTCCGGTCGGGATCCGTGTGGCCCGCCGCCCTCGCCCACGCCGCGTTCAACGGGGCGGCCGGGACCTACCTCCTCTTCGCACGGGCAGGGGAGCACATCGACACCACGCAGGCGACGGTCCTCGGCTGGAGCGGGTGGATCGTGCCGCTCGTCCTCGTCGCGGTCCTCATCGCCACCGGACAGTTCTCTCCCGCGAAGCACCCGGCCGACCCGCCGTCGAAACCCGGGTCCACCTGACGGAGGGGGCGGTTCTCATCCACCGAACGCGAACACCGGGTGGGAGCCGTCCTCGTCGGCCTCCGAGTCCCCGAACCCGACTCCTCAGTACTTCGGCCCGACGAACTGGTCCATCCGGGCCACCGCGTCCCGCTTGGAGACGGACACGACGTGCTTGTCCTGATGGGTTCCCTTCCCCTTGCTGGTGTGGACCTTCCAGGGGATGTCCAGCCGGTCCAGGGCACAGGTAAGGACGCCGATGATGTCCTTCGACGTGTTGGTGAAGTGGTAGCGCGGGTATTCGTAGTACTCCGCGCTACCATCCGGCCGCTTCTTGCGTATTCGATTGATGACGCGGCACCCGTCCGAGTGCATGAACCCACGTATGAGGGCTTTGGGTTGCTCACCAACGATGTCCTGCTGCCAGGGCTCCAGGACGATCGGGCGTGAGTGCTTGTGACCCTTGCCGTGCTGGGGAAAGATGCAGGGCCAGTGCTTGGACGTCGCCTTGATCTCGGTACAGCCAGCCCGTTTGACCATGAACACCCCGACGGGGAAGACGGCCTCGATCGCAACCTTGCAGTAACTGATGAGTTGGGGATAGCTGTTGTCGTAGAAAATTGACAACGCGTACACTCCACGCCTGCCCTGCGTGATGTGGCCGTCGCCGAGGTAGGCGCCTAGCACGTAGGCGTAGGCTTCTTGGTTGATTTCTCCGTTCGCACACCTGGGGCAGTACAGGGTGCGCTCCGCACGGCGTGCTTCGGTACCAGGGCTTCGTCGGTTCCCGTAGCGCCAGTGCCGGATTGCTTGGATGGATACACCGCACTGAGCTGCTATGGCCTTATCGGTCAGCCCTTGGGTTTTGAGGCGAAAGGTCTCGTCAACGATCTTGCGTGAGTACATACAGTGCATGGTTGCTCACGCTTCGGACATTCTCTGGCGGGATGCCACTGAACAGCAAAAAAGCCACCCGGAGGCGGCTCTGTTGTGGGTGCCGGAAGTGGGATTCGAACCCACACACCCTTGCGGGCGGGGGATTTTGAGTCCCCTATGTCTACCATTCCATCATTCCGGCTGGTTTGTCCGGTTTGCCTGCTCGGCTTCCGGTGGGCGGCGGTCCGCCAACAGTGCAGTCACGATTGACCGGCATTGCCGGGGCCGACGCACAGCATACTAGCGGATCTCGGTAACCTCGTATACGTGACGAGGACGCAGAGCCGTGTGGTGATCGCGGAAGACGAGGCCCTGATCCGCCTGGATCTCAAGGAGATGCTCGAGGAGGACGGCTACGCCGTCGTCGGGGAGGCCGGCGACGGGGAGGCCGCTATCCGGCTTGCCCAGGAGCTGAGGCCGGACCTGGTGATCACCGACATCAAGATGCCGGTGCTCGACGGCCTTTCCGCCGCCGAACGCATCGCCGGGGACCGCATCGCCCCGGTCGTGATCCTGACTGCCTTCTCCCAGCGGGAGCTGGTCGAACGGGCTCGCGAGGCGGGGGCGATGGCCTACCTGGTCAAGCCCTTCAGTAAGTCGGACCTGGTTCCGGCGATCGAGATGGCCACCTCCCGCTACGCCGAACTGGCTGCGCTGGAGGCGGAGGTCAGCAGCCTCCAGGACCGGCTCGAGACGCGCAAGCTCGTCGAGCAGGCCAAGGGGCTGCTGCAGAGCCGCCACGGGATGAGTGAACCCGAGGCGTTCAGGTGGATCCAGAAGAACTCCATGGACCGTCGGCTGACCATGCGCAAGGTCGCCGAGACAGTCGTCGAGACGCTCGGGGGACAGCAGGCCTAACCAGCCGACCCCCGCAGTACTGAACAGGGGCCGTACCCGACCGGGTGCGGCCCCTTCGTGCGGCCTCGGGGCGAGACTCGGCACAAACCTACAGATTGGCTGCTTGCAGCGGCGAAAGCTAGACGAACGTCCAGGGTCAACGCGGATCTCGTACCAGTTTGATCTCGGTTGCACACAATGGGGTGACGGTTGGATCACGTGGCTTAAGTGATGCTGAATGACCAGCCTAAATCGGGCTAAACTCACCGCACCGAACAGCTAAAGGACAGCGGTACCCGAATGCTCGCATTCGGAGTCCGCCAACCTCAGATGCGCAAGGAGCGCGCGTGCGCACACGCCTCGTGACCGTGTTGCTCGCCCTGATCACCGCATTCCTGGTGATCCCCGGGGCAGTGGCGACGGCAGACGAACAGGGCGGTGAGTCGCTGCACGGTCAGATCGGTCAGCCGGACGACCGGGACCAGGGTGTCGAAGGCATCCTGATCACGGTCTTCCAGGGTGACGACGAGATCGATGCGGTGGAGACCGGCCCTGATGGAAATTGGGAAGTGGGGTTGCCCGGACCGGGCGACTACCGCCTAGTGGTGGACCAGGAGTCCGTCCCCAGCGAGTTCGCCGTACGTGAGACGGCGCTTGTCGTCGACGGAGAGGCCGAGGTCGAGGTCGAGGCCAACAAGGACCGGCTCGTCCTCATCGTGCTGGAACACCCGGGTGAATCCGCCGAGCAGGACGAGGCGGCCCCCTCACCGGAAGAGGACGCGGCCGAGGACGAGGAGGTGCCCGCCGACGACGAGTCCGTCGCGGTCGAGGGCGTCAGCGGCGGATTCGGGGAGCGCTTCGTGCAGCTCACCGCGGCCGGTCTCCTGTTCGGCCTGGTCATCGCGATCTCCGCGATCGGCCTCTCACTGATCTTCGGTACGACGCAGGTCATCAACTTCTCGCACGGTGACATGGTCACCTTCGGCGCGATGATGGCCCTGTTGTTCAGTACCGGCGCCGCGGGGCTGGGCAATTCCCTGCTGGCGATCTTCGCCGGTCTGGGTGTCGCGGTCCTGTTGGGGGCGTTCGCCGAGGACAGGCTCAACCGGACCACGCTGGTCGTCCTCCAGTGGTCGTCGGTCTTCGGCGGTATCGCGCTGGCGACGCTGGTGGGCGTGCTCGGTGACGACCTGGGCTGGCAGGTGCCGCTGTGGGCGGCTGCCGGCATCGCGGTGGTCATGGGTGCCGTCCTGGGCGGTTCGATGGAGCGTTACCTGTGGCGTCCGCTTCGCAGGCGCAACGTCGCGCTGATCCAGATGTTCATCGTCTCGATCGGTCTGGCCCTGGTGGTGCGGCACGTGCTGCTGGTGCTCTTCGGGGCGAACCGGGAGCGTTACGCCGGTTACCAGGTGCAGGAGCTGGTGAGCTTCGGTCCGATCTCGATGCCGCCGCGCGACCTGGTGATCATGGCCATCTCGGTCGTGGTCCTGGTGCTGGTGGCGTGTCTGCTGCAGTTCACCCGGATCGGCAAGGCGATGCGTGCGGTCTCGGACAACCGGGACCTGGCGGAGTCCTCGGGTATCGACGTGGACCGGGTGACGCTGTACGTGTGGTTCCTGGGCGGCGGCCTGGCGTCGCTGGGCGGTGTGCTCTTCGGTCTGAACCAGGTCGTGGACTACGAGATGGGCTTCCGTCTGTTGCTGCTCATGTTCGCCGCGGTGATCCTGGGCGGTCTGGGAACGGCCTACGGCGCGATGGTCGGCGGTATCACCGTCGGTCTGGTGGCGATGCTGTCCACCCTGTGGTTCCCCACACAGCTCATGCAGGCGTGGGCTCTGGCCCTGATGATCCTCATGCTGCTGATCAGGCCCCAGGGTCTGCTCGGTCGGCGCGAGCGGGTCGGCTAGGAGAGGTAGACAATGGATATTTTCTTGATCCTCGCCGAGTCCGCCCGATCCGCGGTGGGTCCGGTGGCCGCGATCTACGCGTTGGCCGCGATCGGTCTGAACATGCACTTCGGTTACACGGGGTTGCTGAACTTCGGCCAGGTCGGGTTCATGCTGGTGGGCGCCTACGGCGTGGGTATCAGCGTCGCGGTGTTCGAGTTGCCGTTGCTGGTCGGGTTCCTGGTGGGTCTGGCCTGTGCCGTGGTGTTGGCGCTGCTGTTGGGTATTCCGACGCTGCGGTTGCGGGCGGACTATCTGGCGATCACGACGATCGCGGCGGCCGAGGTGCTGCGTCTGGTGTACCGGGCGGGGTTCGCGGAGCCGTTGACCAAGGGTGTGTACGGCCTGCAGAACCTGTCCGGTGAGTTCCGTACCTGGAACGTGTTCTTCGATCCGGGTGAGCGGTACGGGTTCGGTGCGTTCTCGTTCAGCGGCAACCACATGTGGTTGATGTCGGTGACGTGGGGTCTGGTGGCGCTGACGGCGTTGCTGACCTGGTTGCTGATCCACAGTCCGTGGGGGCGTGTCGTCCGGGGTATCCGGGAGGACGAGGAGGCTGTGCGCAGCCTCGGTAAGAACGCGTTCGCCTACAAGATGCAGGCCCTGGTCCTGGGTGGTCTGATCGGTGCGCTGGCGGGTTCCATGATGGCGGTGCACCAGGGTGCGATCCAGCCGGACCAGTTCAAGCCGCAGGTGACGTTCTTCCTGTGGGTGATCCTGTTGTTGGGCGGGGCCGGGCGCGTGCTCGGGCCGATCGTGGGTTCGATGGCGTTCTGGTTCCTGATGAGCTTCACGGACGGTTTCCTGCGGGGGCTGGGCCGTGAGGGGTATCTGCCGTTCCTGTCGGGTCCGGACTACGGTGCGATCCAGTTGGCGTTCGTCGGTCTGATGCTGGTGCTGTTGATCGTCTTCCGGCCGCAGGGTCTGATCGGTGACCGCAAGGAGATGTTGGTCAATGTCAAGTGACGAGATGGACGCCTCCGGGGCGGGTGCCGTGGTCGATCGGATGGCCGGGGCGGTTCCGGAGCCGGGTTCGGCGAAGTCGGATCCGATCCTGGTGGCTGATGGTGTGCGGCGTTCGTTCGGTGGTCTGACCGCCGTGGACGTGGGGCACCTGGAGGTGCAGCGGGGGACGATCACGGCGCTGATCGGTCCGAACGGTGCGGGTAAGTCGACGCTGTTCAACCTGTTGACCGGTTTCGACCGGGTGGACGGTGGCCGGTGGTCGTTCGAGGGGCGGTCGGTCAACGGCCGTCCGGGTCACCGGGTGGCTCGTGCCGGGATGGTGCGGACCTTCCAGTTGACCAAGGCGCTGACCCGGATGACGGTGCTCGACAACATGTTGTTGGGTGCTCAGGGCCAGGTGGGCGAGCGGATGGCCGGGGCGTTCCTCCGTCCGGTGTGGGGTCGTCAGGAGAAGGCGAACACGGTCCGGGCGATGGAGCTGCTGGAGCGGTTCAAGCTGGTCGACAAGCGTCAGGACATGGCGGGTTCGTTGTCGGGTGGTCAGCGCAAGCTGTTGGAGATGGCTCGTGCGCTGATGACCGATCCGAGCATGATCATGTTGGACGAGCCGATGGCGGGTGTGAACCCGGCGTTGGTGCAGTCGTTGCTGCACCACATCACGTCGTTGCGTGACGAGGGCAAGACGGTGCTGTTCGTCGAGCACGACATGGACGTGATCATGGGGATCAGCGACTGGATCGTGGTGTTGGCGCAGGGTCAGGTGATCGCGGAGGGTTCTCCTTCGGACATCCGGTCCAACCAGCAGGTGATCGATGCCTACCTGGGTGTCCAGGAGGTCGAGGACGAGGTCCGGGGGAGTGGCGATGAGTGAGGAGAGCGGGGGGCCGCGTCCGGGCCCGGAGGAGGTGCCGGAGGCCGAGGTCTTCCAGGAGCACCGTGAGGAGTTCCTGGAGCACGCGGTGGCCGAGACCGCCGAGGTGGGGGGTCCTCAGGACTACCTGCTGTTGGCCAAGGACATCGTGGCCGGTTACGTGCCGGGGGTGAACATCCTTAACGGGTGCACCCTGACGCTCACCGAGGGCGAGGTCGTGGCGATCATCGGTCCGAACGGTGCGGGGAAGTCGACTCTGATCAAGACGATCTTCGGGTTGATTCCGGTGCGCGGGGGCGGTCTGACGCTGCGGGGTTCGAGTATCGCGGGTTTGGCGGCGCACTCGTTGGTGGAGCGGGGCGTGGGTTACGTTCCGCAGACGCGGAACGTGTTCCCGTCGTTGACGATCGAGGAGAACCTCCAGATGGGGGCTTTCCTGCGGCCGCGGACGTTCGCCGACCGGTTCGCCGTGGTCTCGGACCTGTTCCCGTTGTTGGGCAAGCGCCGTAGGGCGAAGGCCGGTTCGCTGTCGGGCGGTGAGCGTCAGATGGTGGCCATGGGCCGGGCTCTGATGATGGATCCGTCGGTGCTGCTTCTGGACGAGCCCACGGCGGGGTTGTCGCCGATCTACCAGGAGGAGGTCTTCCAGCGGGTGAAGGAGGTCAACTCCACGGGTGTTTCGGTGGTCATGGTGGAGCAGAACGCGCGTCGTTGTCTGCAGATCTGTGATCGCGGTTACGTGTTGGACCAGGGCCGGAACGCGTACACGGGTACGGGTGCGGACCTGCTGAACGATCCGAACGTGATCGAGTTGTACCTGGGGACGCTCGCGAAGGGTTGATCCGGGTGTGTGTCGGGGGCGGGGCCCGTGGGGGCCTCGCCCCCTTCGTCGTGTTCTGGTCCCGGGCCGGGTTAGCCGGTGGTGTACTCGACGTAGTCGAGGATCTCGTAGCCGTCGGGGCCGAAGTGGAAGATCTCGAAGGTGGCGGAGGTGGGGTCGCCGTTGTCGTCGAAGTCGATGTTGCCGCTGCTGCCCTGGTAGTCGATGCTCTGGTTCTGGTCGAGGAGGTCGCGGCACTCCTCGAAGGCGGAGCACTCGGTGCCGTCGGGGCGGCTGATCTCGGGCAGGTGTTCGACGTAGTCGGCGGGGGCGGTGGATCCGGCGGATTCCGCGGCGAGGGCGATGGCGGTGACGCAGTCGAAGACCTGCGGGGCGAACTGGAAGACCTCGAGTTCGGGGTCGAACTGGCGCAGGCCGTCGTTGAAGCCGGGGTTGTCGGCGCTGGGGGCGACTCCGGTGGTGCCGTTGATGGCGTCGGAGGAGGCGGCGCCGAGGGTGGTGCCGAGTTCGGGGTCGTTGAGGCCGTCGGTGAGGTAGAACTGGCTTTCGATTCCGCTTTCGAGGAGGGCGGCCATGAGCTGGGTGCCCTCCTGGAAGGAGATGAGGGTGACGGCGTCGGGGTTGACGGCGGCGACGGAGCTGATGACGGCGCCGAAGTTGGTGGCGTCGGGGTCGTAGGTCTCGGTGATGGTGACGTTGGCGCCCATGGCGGCGAGTTCGGCCTGGACGGCGTTGAGGTAGCCGGTTCCGTAGTCGTCGGCGCGGGCGATGACGGCGATGTCGTTGTGGCCGTCGTCGATGATCTGTTGGGCGAGGACGGGGCCGGCGAGCAGGTCGCTGGGGGCGGTGCGGAAGTAGTAGCCGCCGTCGTCGATGTTGCTCAGTTCGGGTGAGGTGTTGGTCCCGGAGCACTGGACGGTTCGGCTGCTGGTGATGGTGTCGTAGCTGGCCTGGGTCATGGCGGAGGCGGCGGCGCCGATGACGGCGTTGACGCCGGAGGAGACGAGGGTGTTGGCGGCTTCGTTGGCCCGGGCGCTGTCGCCGGCCTCGTCGGCTTCGCGGGGCGGGGGGACCTCGGTGCCGAGGATGCCGCCGGCGGCGTTGATCTCGGATATCGCGTATTCGACCGCTGCTATCTGGGGTGGGGCGAGGAAGGCGAGGGAGCCGCTCTGGGGGTAGAGAAGGCCGTAGGTGAAGGTGCTGTCGCCGGGGTCGGTGTCGTTGTTCTCTCCGCAGGCGGTGAGGGCGAGGGTGAGTGTGAGGGCGGCCGCGGTCAGGGCCAGGGCCTTGTGGGTTGGCATGGTGGTGTCGGGTCCGTTCGGGAGGTGCCCGGTGCAGGGGGCGGTGGACGGGTGTCGGGGGAGGGGGCGCGCGGGTGGCGGCCGGGGCCGGTTCGGGGCCGTGGTGTGTTGTGCGGTGTGTATACGACGAGGCACGGCGCGCGGGGTGCGGCCGTGCCGGGGCGGTGGGTCCGCCGTGGTGTGGTGCGCACAGAGCCGGGGGTGCGGGGCGTGTGCCCCGCACCCCCGGACGGTGTGTGCGGTGTGTGCCGCTGACGGTGTCTCCTACCGGGGAACGTGGTGTTCTCTGGTGGTGACGGTGTTACTCGTTGACGGAGTACTCCTCGAAGCCGAGGGTTTCGTGGCCCTCCTCGCCGAAGTGGAAGACCTGGAAGGTGGCGGAGGTGGGGTCGCCGTTGTCGTCGAAGTCGATGTTGCCGCTGGTGCCCTGGAAGTCGATGGCCTCGTCCTGCTCCAGGAGGTCGCGGCACTCCTCGAAGCTGGAGCACTCGGTGCCGTCGGGGCGGCTGATCTCGGGCAGGTGCTCGACGTAGTCGGAGGCTTCGACGGAGCCGGCGGACTCGGCGGCCAGGGCGATGGCGGTGACGCAGTCGAAGACCTGCGGGGAGAACTGGAAGACCTCGAGCTCGGGGTCGAACTCGCGCAGGCCCTCGTTGAACTCGGGGTTGTCCGCGCCGGGGGCGACTCCGGTGACGCCGTTGATGACGTCGGGGTCGTCCTCGTTGACGGTCTTGCCGAGTTCGGGGTCGTTGAGGCCGTCGGTGATGTAGAGCTGGTCGCCCTCGACACCGGCTTCGATGAGTTCGGCGATGACCTGGGCGCCCTCCTGGAAGGAGATGAGGGCGATCGCGTCGGGGTCCTCGCTGGTGACGGAGTTGACGACCGAGTCGAAGTTGGTGGCGTCGGGGTCGTAGGTCTCGGTGGTGGTGACGCTGGCACCGAGGGCTTCGACCTCGGCCTCGACGGCGCCGAGGTAGCCGTCGCCGTAGTCGTCGGCTCGGGCGATGATGGCGATGTCGACGTGGCCGTCCTCCTCGACCATCTGGCGGGCCAGGACGGGGCCGGAGAGGAGGTCGCTGGGTGCGGTGCGGAAGTAGTAGCCGCCGTCGTCGATGTTGGTCAGGTCGGGTGCGGTGTTGGACCCGGAGCACTGGACGGTCTCGGCGGAGGTGATGGTGTCGTAGCTCGCCTGGGTCATGCCGGAGGCGGCGGCGCCGATGACGGCGTTGACGCCGGAGGAGACGAGGCTGTTGGCGGCTTCGTTGGCCTGGGCGCTGTCGCCGGCCTCGTCGCCTTCGGTGATGGCGGGGACCTCGGTGCCGAGGATGCCGCCGGCGGCGTTGATCTCGTCGATGGCGTATTTGGCCGCGCTGATCTGGGGCGGGCCGAGGAAGGCGAGGGCGCCGGTCTGCGGGTAGAGGATGCCGAAGTTGAACTCCTCGGCTGCTCCGTTGTCGCCGCTTCCGTCGCCTCCGTTGTCGCCGCCGCCGTTGCCACACGCGGTCAGTCCCATTACGAGGGCCGCGGTTGCGGCAGTGAGTCCTAGGACCTTCTTGCTTGCCATGATCGTGGTCACTCCGTTCAACCGGCGTTGCACGCTGTGTGGTGCAGCCGTGTCGTTGGTGCTGGTGCTTCCCTGATGCCCGTGATGTGTGGCATGACTTAATCAGGAGCGTTAGCGGAGCTTAATCACGGAAGTTCCGTTCCGGGAAGTGGGAGAGGGGCGTTGGTGCCAACTCGCCTCTGTGCTGTTATGAAGCTGTGGTCATGGCGGGGCTTTTTGGCCGGTTGTTTGGACGAATGAGTGCTGCTAGTACACGGTTGGCAGCAATCTGTCGCGGGGGTCGGGCACAGCGGAGCCCGGCCGTCGAGCTCCCGGGTGTGCTGGCGGGCTCCGGTGCTGGTCGGCCGGGCTGGGCGTAGCTGTGGTGTGTTTGGTGTTGTAGTGGCGCTTGTGTTTCGTGGCGCGGGCCGGGGTCAGCCCTGGGGCGCGTCGCGCAGCATGCAGGTGAGCCTGGAGGTGCACACCTTCCTGCCGTTGTCGTCGCTGATGGTGATGTCCCAGGTGGCGAGGGTGCGGCCCAGGTGGACGGGGGTGGCGACCCCGGTGACGTGGCCTTCGGTGGCGGACCGGTGGTGGGTCGCGTTGATCTCGATGCCCACGGCGATGCGGCCGAACTGTTGGGCGTGGATGGTGGAGCCGATGGAACCCAGGGACTCGGCGAGGACGCAGGAGGCGCCGCCGTGGAGGAGCCCGAAGGGTTGGCGGTTGCCTTCGACCGGCATGCGGCCCACGACGCGTTCGGGGGAGGCTTCGGTGATCTCGATGCCCATGTGCTTGCCCAGTCCGCCGACGAGTGCTCCGGAGTCGAGGAGTTCGCGCAGCGTGTCGGCGTCTGTGGTCATGGTGTGCCTTCCGATCCGGTCAGGTGGGCCCGTATCCGGTCGAACCGGCCGGGGCGGGGTGGGTGTTCCCGTGGTGGTGGCCGCGGGCTGTCTGTAGCGCATCCTAGGATTCGTTGTGTGGTGACCAAGCGAGAGACCCCCGAACAGACATCCCAGGCCGGCGGCGGGCGCCCCCGCCTACTCCTCCTGGACGGCCATTCGATGGCCTTCCGCGCGTTCTTCGCGCTGCCGGTGGAGAAGTTCGGTACCAGTACCGGGCAGTCCACCAACGCCGTCTACGGCTTCGCGTCGATGCTGGTGAAGTTGTTGCGTGAGGAGGAGCCGACGCATGTGGCGGTGGCGTGGGACCTGTCGGGCCCCACGTTCCGGCACGAGGAGTACGACGAGTACAAGGGGGGCCGTTCGGAGACCCCGCCCGAGTTCCCCTCGCAGGTGCCGCTGACCCAGGACCTGATGCGGTTGATCGGGGTCACGAACCTGTCGGCGCCGGGTTTCGAGGCCGACGACGTGATCGCCACGCTCGCGCACCAGGGCGGTCAGGCGGGTATGGAGGTGTTGATCGCCTCCGGTGACCGGGACGCCTTCCAGTTGGTGACCGAGGACTGCACGGTGCTCTACCCCGGTAAGAGCCTGTCGGACCTGCGCCGGATGGACCCGGCCGCGGTCCAGGACAAGTACGGCGTCACCCCGGAGCGGTATCGGGATCTGGCGGCGTTGGTGGGGGAGAAGGCCGACAACCTTCCGGGGGTGCCGGGTGTGGGACCCAAGACCGCGGCCAAGTGGATCACGAAGTTCGGTTCGTTGGACGAGCTGGTGGCCCGGGCGGACGAGGTTCCGGGCAAAGCCGGGCAGAGTTTCCGCGACCACCTGGACGACGTGCTGCGCAACCAGCGGCTGAACCGGTTGGCCACCGACGTGGAACTGGACGCCGCCGTGGCCGAGCTGGGGTTGGGCGAGGCGGACCGGGCGGGTATCGACGCGCTCTTCGACAACCTGGAGTTCGCCTCCAACCTGCGCGAGCGCCTGTACGCGGCGATCCGCGCGGGCGAGGGCGGTGCGGCGGACGAGTCGGCGGGCGGGGCGGCCGAGGGCTTCGCGGTGGAGGTGACGGTCGCTCGAACGGGTCAGGTGGCCGCCTGGCTCACCGAACACGCCGCCGCCGAGGGGCTCACGGAGGAGGCCCCGGCCGGGGTGGCCGTCGACGGCACCTGGGGTCGGGGCACCGGGCGGGTGGACGCGCTGGCGGTCACCGTGCCGAGCGGGGACGCCCTGTTCGTCGACCCGGTCCTGTTGGACGCGGACGACACCGAGGCATTGGCGGCCTTCCTGGCCGACCCGGAGAGGCCCAAGGCGGTGCACGAGTACAAGGGTGTGCTGTTGGCTCTGGGCGCGCACGGTTGGACGCTGGGCGGGGTGGTCAGCGACACCGCCCTGGCGGCGTACCTGGTGCAGCCGGGGCAGCGCCGGTTCGACCTGGCGGACCTGTGCCGCAAGTACCTGGGGCGGGAGCTGGAGGAGGACACCGACGGCGCCCAGATGGCCCTGGACCTGGGCGGGGAGGGCGAGGCCGGGCGCGGCCGCGGGCTGGCGGTGCGGGCCGCGGCCACCCGGGACCTGGCCGGGGTGCTGTCCGCCGAGTTGGACAAGCGGGGCGGTACCCATCTGCTGCACGGGGTGGAACTGCCGCTGGTGGACGTGCTGGCCAGGATGGAGCGGGCCGGGATCGCCGCGGATCGCGGGTACCTGGAGGGTTTGCAGGGGGAGTTCGCCGCTGCGGCGCGCGGTGCGGTGGAGCGTGCGCACGAGGTCGTGGGGCGGGAGTTCAACCTGGGCTCGCCCAAGCAGTTGCAGCAGGTGCTGTTCGAGGATCTGCAGCTGCCGAGGACGAAGAAGATCAAGACGGGGTACACGACCGACGCGGACGCGTTGGCGTGGCTGGCGACGCAGACCGACAACGAGCTGCCGGGTGTGCTGTTGCACCACCGGGACCAGACGAAGCTGCGCACCACGGTCGAGGGTCTGATCAAGACGGTCGCGGACGACGAACGCATCCACACCACGTTCAACCAGACGGTGGCGGCGACGGGGCGGCTCAGTTCCACCGAGCCGAACCTGCAGAACATCCCGGTGCGCACGGACGTGGGGCGGCGGATCCGGCGGGCGTTCGTGGTGGGCGAGGGCTTCGAGGAGCTGTTGACGGCGGACTACAGCCAGATCGAGCTGCGCATCATGGCCCACCTGTCGGGGGAGCAGGCGCTGATCGACGCGTTCAACAGCGGGTATGACTTCCACGCGCAGATGGCGGCCCAGGTGTTCGGTGTCGCGGTGGACGAGGTCGACGGTGAGGCGCGTTCCCGGATCAAGGCGATGAGCTACGGGTTGGCGTACGGGTTGAGCGCCTACGGGCTGTCCCAGCAGCTGGGGGTGGCTCCGGACGAGGCGAAGAAGCTGATGGAGGACTACTTCGCGAGTTTCGGCGGGGTGCGTGACTACCTGAACGCGGTCGTGGACGAGGCCCGGAAGGTGGGGTACACGGAGACGATCCTGGGGCGGCGCCGGTACCTGCCGGACCTGACGAGTGACAACCGGCAGCGTCGGGAGATGGCGGAGCGGATGGCGCTCAACGCTCCGATCCAGGGGTCGGCGGCTGACATCATCAAGGTGGCGATGCTCCAGGTGGACGCGGCGCTCACCGAGGGCGGGTACGGGTCCCGGGTGCTGCTGCAGGTGCACGACGAGCTCGTGGTGGAGGTCGCGCCGGGTGAGCGCGAGGCGGTGGAAAACCTCGTGACGCACGAGATGGGCTCGGCCTATGCTCTGCGTGTTCCGCTGGGCGTCTCGGTCGGCAGCGGACAGAACTGGCACGACGCCGCGCACTAGGTGCCGGCGCTGAAAACGGAGGTGGGAACGGTGACGGGGCAGGAAGAGACCGCGGGTGGTTTGGCCGTGGGGCCCGTGACCGTTCCCGCTGACGCGTTGACGTGGCGGTTCTCACGGTCCTCGGGGCCGGGCGGGCAGCACGTCAACACCTCGGACACCCGGGTGTCGCTGTCGTTGGACGTGGCCTCCTGCAGGGCCTTGGGGGCGACGCGGCGTGCGCGCGCCCTGGAGCGCCTGGCGGGCCGTCTGGTGGACGGGGTGTTGACGGTGTCGGTGCAGACGCACCGTTCCCAGGTCCGCAACCGGGTGGAGGCGCGTGAGCGCCTGGCCCGGGTGCTGGCGGAGGCGATCGAGCCCCCGCCGCCGGAGCGCCGTAGGACGAGGCCGAGCCGGTCGGCGAAGCGGCGCCGGTTGGAGGCCAAGCGTCGTCGGAGTGACGTCAAGAAGACCCGCGCGCGCCCTCCGATGGACTGACGCGGGGCCTTGCGGGGGCTGTCGGGTGACGGTCGGGCAGCCTCCCGCCGACTTTTTTCCGGACCTCTCCGGCCGGCCCCGCCGGAGAGGGACGTGCGGGGCGTCAGGCCCTGTCGGACATGGGCGGGGACCTAGTTGATCTTCCCTGGCATGCTCGGGTAAATTGCGGCCATTACGGCCTTCGTCGGGTTGGCGGCCCTGGGTTCCGATTGACCAGGACGCCCTTGTCTCATATTCTGACGTTAGCGTTGTGGGTTCGTGCGGGCGTCTGCTGTCTCCGTAGGGGGCAGGAGGGTTGCACCGCTTCGGTCTCCACTCTGGACCCGGCGGCTGGCGGTCACGGACGGCTCGTTCCGTTATGTGACTCTCGCTTCTTACTTCTGGACGGCGGATCGACGGGCTCGAACCTGCGGCGTGCCCATTTCCTGAACCTGTCCGTATCCGGAGTCCACCCACAAATGACGAGCAGCACCGAGGCCACCTCGACACCCCAGGTAGCGGTCAACGACATCGGGTCCGAGGAAGCCTTCCTCGCGGCGATCGACGAGACCATCAAGTACTTCAACGACGGTGACATTGTCGAGGGCACCATCGTGAAGGTCGATCGAGACGAGGTCTTGCTCGACATCGGCTACAAGACCGAGGGTGTGATCCCCTCCCGGGAACTGTCGATCAAGCACGACGTCGACCCCGGTGAGGTCGTTGCTGTCGGCGACCAGGTCGAAGCCCTCGTTCTCCAGAAGGAGGACAAGGAAGGCCGTCTGATCCTGTCCAAGAAGCGCGCTCAGTACGAGCGGGCCTGGGGCACGATCGAGAAGATCAAGGAAGAGGACGGCGTCGTCACCGGCACCGTCATCGAGGTCGTCAAGGGCGGCCTCATCCTCGACATCGGCCTGCGTGGCTTCCTGCCCGCATCGCTGGTCGAGATGCGCCGTGTGCGCGACCTGCAGCCCTACGTCGGCCGCGAGCTCGAAGCGAAGATCATCGAGCTGGACAAGAACCGCAACAACGTGGTCCTGTCCCGTCGCGCCTGGCTGGAGCAGACCCAGTCCGAGGTCCGCCAGACGTTCCTCAACACCCTCCAGAAGGGTCAGATCCGCAAGGGCGTCGTCTCCTCGATCGTCAACTTCGGTGCCTTCGTGGACCTGGGCGGCGTCGACGGTCTGGTGCACGTCTCCGAGCTCTCCTGGAAGCACATCGACCACCCGAGCGAGGTTGTCGAGGTCGGCCAGGAGGTCACCGTCGAGGTTCTCGACGTGGACATGGAGCGCGAGCGCGTCTCCCTGTCGCTCAAGGCGACCCAGGAAGACCCGTGGCAGCAGTTCGCCCGGACCCACCAGATCGGCCAGGTCGTTCCCGGCAAGGTCACCAAGCTGGTTCCGTTCGGTGCGTTCGTGCGTGTCGAGGAGGGCATCGAGGGCCTGGTCCACATCTCCGAGCTGGCCGAGCGCCACGTCGAGGTGCCCGAGCAGGTCGTCCAGGTCGGCACCGAGATCTTCGTCAAGATCATCGACATCGACCTCGACCGCCGTCGCATCAGCCTCTCGCTGAAGCAGGCCAACGAGAGCGTCTCGCCCGACCAGGTGGACTTCGACCCCACCCTGTACGGCATGGCTGCGGACTACGACGAGCAGGGCAACTACAAGTACCCCGAGGGCTTCGACCCCGAGAGCGGCGAGTGGCTCGAGGGCTTCGAGGCTCAGCGGGACGAGTGGGAGCGCAGCTACGCCGAGGCGCAGGCTCGTTTCGAGGCTCACCGCAAGCAGGTCGAGGAGGCGCTGGCGGCCGAGGCCGACGCCGCCAACGCGCCTGCTCCGGAGGAGGAAGAGGACGACCACACCGGTGGTGGCCAGAGCACCGGCGGTTCGTCGGCCAGCTCCGAGTCCACCAGCGGCGCGCTCGCCTCTGACGAGGCGCTGGCCGCTCTCCGCGAGAAGCTCGCGGGCGGCGAGGCCTAAAGCCTCCTCGCCGGGCTCCGGCCCGGGTGACGGTTGTTCGAGGGGCCGTCCCCACCACTGGTGGGGGCGGCCCCTCGCCGTGTCCGGGTGTCCGCCGGACATGCCCTAGGGTGCTGCTGAGCCCCCTGAGGGCGGGGGCCTGTCCAGGAGGCGAAGTGTTCGACATCCACCCGGCTGTTCCGGGCGACGCCGGTGAGATCCTCACCCTGCAGCGCGCCGCCTACGTCGACGAGGCCCAGGCGTACGGGGACCCGTTCATCCTCCCGCTCACCGAGGGGTTGTCCCGGATCGAGAGGCTCCTGGCCGACGAGGACACCCTGGTGCTCAAGGCCCTGGCGGGGCACCGCCTGGTCGGGGCGGTGCGGGCGGGGACCACCGACACCACCGGGGTGGTGGGTCGTCTCGTGGTCGCCCCCGACCTGCGCGGCCGCGGGATCGCGCGGGCGCTGCTGAACCGGGTGGAGGGGGACCTGCGGGCGCGCAGGCCGGACCTGAGGGCGCTGACCCTGTTCACCGGGGCGCAGAGCGCGCAGAACCAGCGCCTGTACCGGGCGCTGGGCTACGCCGAGACGCATCGGGAACGGGTGGCCGACCACCTGGTGCTGGTGCACATGCGTAAGGAGTTGGACGAGGTGAGCGTGGGGTCGGCGTGACGCTGGGCTCGTCCGACCTCTAGGGTTTGGCCATGCTGAAAGTGGGACTCACCGGTGGGATCGGTTCGGGTAAGAGCGCGGTGTCGTCCGCGCTGTCCGACTACGGCGCGGTGGTGATCGACGCCGACGCCATCGCTCGGGAGGTCGTCGAACCGGGGACCCCGGGGCTGGCGGAGGTGGTCGCCGAGTTCGGTGAGGGGGTGCTCACCCCCGAGGGGCGGTTGGACCGGCCCAAGCTGGGTGAGGTCGTCTTCGCCGACGAGAACAGGCTGGCCAGGCTCAACGAGATCGTCCACCCCCGGGTGGCCGAGCGCAGCGGCCAGCTGATGGAGCAGGCGTTGGCCTCCGATGCCAGGGTCGTGGTCTACGACGTGCCCCTGTTGGTGGAGAACGGCCTGGAGTCGTTGTACGACGTGGTGGTCGTGGTGGACACCCCGGACCTGACACGGATCGAGCGGGTCTCCCGGGACCGGGGGATGCCGCGCGATCAGGTGCGGTCCCGGATCGCGGCCCAGGCCGACCGGGAGACCCGGTTGGCCGCCGCCGACTTCGTGGTGGACAACTCCGGGACCCGCGAGGAGCTCGCCGAACGGGTCGCCGAGCTGTGGCGCCGGCTCCTGGACCGCGCCGGTTAGCCGTGTCCCCGTTCTCCGCGGCGTTGGGAGCAGGGGGTCCTTCTGACGGAGGCCCGACGGACTTCGCCCCGGCGGGGATGTCGTAGGCGGTCTGTAGCGTTGGGTGGAGGGGCACACGTGGGGGCGGGCCCGACGTTCGATGGGAGAAGAGGGCAAGTGCGACCGGTCAGCGACATCAAACGCAGTGAGGCACCCTTCGAGGTCATCTCGGAGATGACGCCGGCGGGGGACCAGCCGAAGGCGATCGCGGAGATCTCCAGGCGGGTGCGGGAGGGCGACGAGCACACCGTGCTGCTGGGCGCCACCGGTACCGGTAAGACGGCGACGGTGGCCTGGACGGTGGAGCAGTTGCAGCGGCCCACCCTGGTCATGCAGCCCAACAAGACCCTGGCCGCGCAGTTCGCCAACGAGCTGCGGCAGATGCTGCCGAACAACGCGGTCGAGTACTTCGTCTCCTACTACGACTACTACCAGCCCGAGGCGTACGTCCCGCAGAGTGACACCTACATCGAGAAGGACTCGTCGATCAACGACGAGGTGGAGCGGTTGCGGCACTCGGCGACCAACTCGCTGCTGACCCGGCGGGACACGATCGTGGTGGCGTCCGTGTCGTGCATCTACGGCCTGGGCACCCCGCAGGAGTACGTGGACCGGATGGCCCAGTTGGCCGTCGGCATGGAGGTGGACCGGGACGAGTTGCTGCGCCGCCTGGTGGAGATGCAGTACACGCGCAACGACATGGCGTTCACCCGGGGGACGTTCCGGGTGCGCGGGGACACGGTCGAGATCATCCCGGTGTACGAGGAGTTGGCGATCCGCATCGAGATGTTCGGTGACGAGATCGAGCGGTTGTTGACGCTGCACCCGCTGACCGGCGAGGTGCTGGGGGAGAGCCAGGAGATGTTCATCTTCCCCGCCTCGCACTACGTGGCCGGCGAGGAGCGGACCGAGCGGGCGATCGGCACGATCGAGGCGGAGCTGGGGGAGCGCCTGACCGAGCTGGAGGGCCAGGGCAAGCTGCTGGAGGCGCAGCGGCTGCGGATGCGCACCACCCACGACCTGGAGATGATGCGCCAGCTCGGGACGTGTTCGGGGATCGAGAACTACTCGCGGCACTTCGACGGGCGTGACCCGGGCAGTGCGCCCAACACCCTGCTGGACTACTTCCCCGAGGACTTCCTGCTGGTCCTGGACGAGTCGCACGTGACGGTGCCGCAGATCGGTGCGATGTACGAGGGCGACGCGGCGCGCAAGCGAACCCTGGTGGACCACGGTTTCCGGCTGCCGTCGGCGATGGACAACCGGCCGCTGAAGTGGGAGGAGTTCACGGAGCGGATCGGGCAGTCGGTCTACCTGTCGGCGACGCCGGGCAAGTACGAGCTCCGGCAGAGCGGTGGGGACGTGGTGGAGCAGGTCATCCGGCCGACCGGGCTGGTCGACCCGGAGGTCCTGGTCAAGCAGACCGAGGGGCAGATCGACGACCTGGTGCACGAGATCCGGGAGCGGGCCGAGCGCTCGGAGCGGGTCCTGGTCACCACGCTGACGAAGAAGATGGCGGAGGACCTCACCGACTACTTCGCCGAGCTGGGGATCCGGGTGCGGTACCTGCACAGTGAGGTGGACACCCTGCGCCGGGTGGAGTTGCTGCGTGAGCTGCGCGTGGGTGAGTTCGACGTGCTGGTGGGCATCAACCTGCTGCGTGAGGGCCTGGACCTGCCGGAGGTGTCGCTGGTGGCGATCCTGGACGCGGACAAGGAGGGTTTCCTGCGTTCGGAGACCTCGCTGATCCAGACGATCGGCCGGGCGGCGCGCAACGTGGCCGGCCAGGTGCACATGTACGCGGACAACGTCACCGACTCGATGAGCGCGGCGATCGAGGAGACCAACCGGCGCCGGGACAAGCAGTTGGCGTACAACGCCGAGCACGGGATCGACCCGACGCCGCTGCGCAAGCAGATCGCGGACATCCTGGACACCCTGAACCGGGAGGACGTGGACACCGAGGAGCTCATGTCGACGGGGTACCGCCAGGGTGGCGGTAGGTCCGCGAAGGCGCCGGTGCCCGCACTGGGCGATCGCGCGGACGTGTCGGGCATGCCGCGGGCGGAGCTGGCCGGACTCATCGAGCAGTTGAGTGAGCAGATGCACCAGGCCGCGACCGACCTGCAGTTCGAGCTGGCGGCCCGGTTGCGGGACGAGATCGGTGAGTTGAAGCGGGAGCTGCGGGGGATGGATGCCGCCGGGGTGAAGTGACGCCAGGGCCTGTCGGTGCGGGGTTTCGGGTGTGGGAGGCCCTCGTGGCCCACCCTCGGACGGTATCGGAACAGGAACGATCAAAGAACGTTTGTGTCGCGTAGTTACCTTCGCGTGACATACTCTTGTGCTCTGCGTAAGACGTATGTCGCTTTTGCCTTTTTTGAGGTGTGGGGGAGTCCATGGTCGGTCGGCTGCTGGGTGCTGCCGGGGGAGCGGTGCTGGTCGGGTTCCTGGGGGCCGGGTGCGGATTCGGCCCGGACCGCGACGAACCGGTGGAGGTCGTGCACACCCCTGGCCCGGATCAGGGGCGGGATGAGCGGGATCCCGAGGTCAGCGTCACCAATGACGAGGTCATAGTGATAGTGGAGGACGGCGCGGACGTCCACGACGAGTGCGCGAACCGGGAGGTCGTGGTCTCCGCCGACGACGCCACGGTGGTCCTGGACGGGGAGTGCGGGCTGGTGCGCGCCACCGGGCGGGGCTCCGTCGTCGAGGTGGGCGCCGCGGAGAAGATCGTCCTCGTGGGCGTGGACAACCAGGTCTCCTTCGCCTCCGGCGACCCCGAGGT
Source organism: Nocardiopsis moroccensis (assembly GCF_055763695.1). Taxonomy (NCBI): domain Bacteria; kingdom Bacillati; phylum Actinomycetota; class Actinomycetes; order Streptosporangiales; family Nocardiopsidaceae; genus Nocardiopsis; species Nocardiopsis moroccensis. Next base: position 721,852 of record NZ_CP199747.1, read on the forward strand.
GGTCAACCAGGGCCGCAACACCACCGTCAGCGAGGGCGGCACCGCCCTGCGCTGAACCGGCGCGCCGGGTGCCCGCGCTGCGGTCCGCGTCGGCGGATCTGCCGCCCCGCCACCTGAGAGCGGCCTCCGATCCGTTACCGTGGTGCGCGTCCATCCGCTTCCGCACGGATTGTGCGGAAGGGACGGGCCACGTTGCCTGGGTCCTCCTTTTGCCGCTTCCGTTCACCTGTACCGCTGTGAGGCGGTACGGTCGATTTCGCCGCCACACCGTGCGTTCGGAGACGGCACCAGACCGTGAGGGGCACACCGCGACGCAACCGCGTCCGCCCCTCGGCCCGGTCCGGGTGGGACCGAGGGCGTGCGCTTGACGAAGGACCCGCTAGGGGAGGGGTGGATGAGCGGTTATGTCGCGCGGGTGCGACACGACGAGTCGCCCGGAGGCGACGTCGGACTCGACCCGTTGGTGCGTTCCGCCGCCCAGCGTTGGGCGGAGTCGGACCCCCTGCTGCCCGAACCCGTGGGGTTCGCCCCCAACTCCTACCCGCTCCTGACCGTCAGCGACGAGGACGGACGTACCGTCGCGGCGGGCAGTATGCACTACACCTGGTACCAGCCGGGCGAGGTCGGCCGTATCTGGGGCGTGCCCGACCAGCACTGGCTCACCCCCATCGTCGGCGGCCCCGAGCCCGCCCGCGCCCTGGACTCACTGCTGACCAGTTGGCGCGACCAGCTGGAGGACCTGCCCACCGGTACCGGTTCGGAGTCGGCGGCACTGGTGAGCTGGCCCGCACGGGACGTCGAGGGCATCATTCCGTTGCAGCGTCACGGGCTGCAGCCCTACACCGTGCTCGCCGCCCGGCAGCGCCGCCGCGGAGTGCCGCCGTCGCTGCCGCCGCGCGACGTGGCGATCCGGCTGGCCGACATCGGTGACCTGACCCAGGTGGTGGGGCTGCTGATGGAGGAGCACCGCTACGAACAGCACTTCGGCGGTGTGTTCCTGCAGCCCGACACCGCCGAGCAGACCCGCAAGGTCGCCGCTCGGGCGCTCAACCGTTCGCGCTCGTGGATCTGGCTGGCCGAGCGCCGGGGCCGGGCCGTGGGCCTGCTGTGGGTGTCGCCGCCCGAACGCTCCCGCTGGGCGAAGTCCCTGGTCAGAGCGCGCCCGATCGCGCACATCGGTTACGGCGTGGTGTCGGCGGCCGAGCGCGGCCACGGAATCGGTACCGCCCTGGTCAGCCAGGCGCACCAGGCCCTGGACAGCCACGGGGTGGGGGTGTCCGTGCTCAACTATGCGGCGATGAACCCGCTCTCCGGGCCGTTCTGGCACCGCATGGGCTACCGGCCGGTCTGGACGACCTGGGAGGTCCGGCCCGCCCTGGCGTTGCGCTGACGTTCGCCTGAGCCCCGCTGAGGGGCCTCGTGCGCGGGCCGCCGGGGTCCGGCGGCGACTGCTGGCGGCTCACCCGGTGACCGGGGTCACCTTGGGCTCCGTTAGCCTGGGCGGGCAGACGCGACGGGGCGTGGAGAGGTGGAGCCGATGACCGCGGACGACCGTGGGCCCGAGGGTGCCGAGCAGGTGGAGATCGTGGAGGTGGGGCCGCGGGACGGCCTCCAGAACGAGGCCACCGTGCTGTCGGTCGGGGAGCGGGTCGAGCTGATCGGGCGCGCGGTGGCAGCCGGGGTGCGCAGGATCGAGGCGGTCAGTTTCGTCAACCCCAGGCGGGTGCCGCAGATGGCGGGGGCCGAGGAGGTCATGGCCGAGGTCGGGCGCGAGCCCGGGGTGTCCTTCATCGGGTTGGCCCTCAACCGGCGCGGCCTGGACCGGGCGCTGGCAGCCGGGGTGTCCGAGGTCAACGTGGCGGTGCCGGCCACCGACGGGTTCTGTACCCGCAACCAGGGCTGCACGGTCGACGAGATGCTGGACTCGGTGGCCGAGATGGACCGGGAAATGGCCGGGACGGGCGTTCCGCTGAGCGTCACCGTCTCCACGGCCTTCGGGTGCCCGTTCGACGGTGAGGTCGCGCCGGAGCGGGTCGTGGAGGTCGTGCGCCGGATCGCGGACACGGGCGCGGTGGAGGTCGCGCTGGCCGACACGATCGGGGTCGGGGTGCCCGCCCAGGTGCGGGACCTGTTGCGCCGCACGGCGGAGGTGGCGGGCGGGCGGACCCTGCGCTGTCACTTCCACAACACCCGTAACACCGGTTACGCGAACGCGCTCGCCGCGGTGGAGGAGGGGGTCCGGGTGCTGGACTCCAGCCTGGGCGGTTTCGGCGGCTGCCCCTTCGCCCCGGCCGCCACCGGCAACATCGCCACCGAGGACCTGTTGTACATGCTGCACCGCAGTGGGCTGCGTACCGGGGTGAGCCTGGTCGGTGCGGCCGCCCTGGGCGACTGGATGGGCGAGCGCCTGGGCAAGCAGCCGCCCGCCTACCTGGGCCGGGCGGGCGCCTTCCCCGCCTGAGCGCGGGCGGGCCACGACGGGGCGCGTCTCCGGCGGGAGGAGGGGCGGCCGTTCATCACACCCGCGTCCTCGTCGCCGGCGTCCGGCGGCGTCGGCCGGTGCTGTTGCCTTCGCCACGTGGACCGGTGCCGCGGGGACCGGACCGGCCCGGTAGCAGGGCTTTGCGGCAACCGTGCAGGTGGGGACCGGGAACAGCGGACCGGGAAAAGGCGTTCCCGGGTGTGGGCGACCGGGGGGCCTGTTATCCTGGTGCCCCGTGGAGTCCGACGTACCGGAACGGCACAGCCGCCGGCCGGAACCGGACCGCCGCACGGCCGCTCAGCTCGTCCGAGCCCGCCGTAGCCACTCAAACCACGGGAGCAACACTTTGGCATCCGCCGCGAGTACCAAGCACCTTTTCGTTACTGGCGGCGTCGCCTCCAGTCTTGGTAAGGGCCTGACCGCCTCCAGCCTGGGCCGACTCCTGAAGTCGCGGGGCCTTCGGGTCACCATGCAGAAGCTGGACCCCTACCTCAACGTGGACCCGGGGACGATGAACCCCTTCCAGCACGGCGAGGTCTTCGTGACCGACGACGGTGCCGAGACCGACCTGGACGTGGGCCACTACGAGCGCTTCCTCGACGTCGAGCTGTCCGCCTCGGCCAACGTCACCACCGGGCAGATCTACTCCAGTGTGATCGCCAAGGAGCGCCAGGGCGCCTACCTCGGTGACACCGTGCAGGTCATCCCGCACATCACCAACGAGATCAAGTCGCGTATCTACGCGATGGACTCCCCCGACGTCGACATCGTCATCACCGAGATCGGCGGCACGGTCGGCGACATCGAGTCGCAGCCCTTCCTCGAGGCGGTCCGCCAGATCCGGCACGAGATCGGCCGGGAGAACTGCTTCTTCCTGCACGTCTCCCTCATCCCGTTCCTCGGCCCGGCCGGGGAGATGAAGACCAAGCCGACCCAGCACTCGGTCGCCGCCCTGCGCAGCATCGGTATCCAGCCCGACGCCATCGTGTGCCGTTCGGACCGCCCCATCACGCAGAGCCTGAAGGCCAAGATCAGCCTCATGTGCGATGTCGACGAGGCGGGCGTGGTCTCCACCCCCGACGCCCCCTCCATCTACGACATCCCCAAGGTCCTGCACCGCGAGGGCCTGGACGCCTACGTCGTCCGCCGTCTGGGCATGCCCTTCCGGGACGTGGACTGGACCGAGTGGGACGAGCTGCTGCGTCGCGTGCACCAGCCCGACCACGAGGTCACCATCGCCATGGTCGGTAAGTACATCGACCTGCCCGACGCCTACCTGTCGGTCAGCGAGGCCCTGCGCGCGGGCGGTTTCGCCACCGACACCCGGGTGAACATCCGCTGGGTGGCCAGTGACAACTGCGCCAGCCCTTCGGGTGCGGCCTCCGAGCTCGACGGCGCCGACGGCATCCTCATCCCGGGCGGCTTCGGCGTACGCGGTATCGAGGGCAAGCTCGGCGCGATCCGCTACGCCCGTGAGAACGGGGTGCCGCTGCTGGGCATCTGCCTGGGCCTGCAGGGGCTGGTCATCGAGTACGCGCGCAACGTGCTCGGGCTGGAGGGCGCCAACAGCACCGAGTTCGACGACAAGGCCGTCGACCCGGTCATCGCGACCATGGCCGACCAGGCCGACGTGGTCTCCGGTGACCGTGACATGGGCGGCACCATGCGGCTGGGCATGTACCCGGCGTCCCTGGGCGAGGGCACCCTGGTGCGGGACCTGTACGACGGTGCCGCGCAGGTGTCCGAGCGCCACCGGCACCGGTTCGAGGTCAACAACTCCTACCGGTCCAAGCTGGAGGAGGCGGGTCTGGTGTTCTCCGGCCTCTCCCCGGATGGCAAGCTGGTGGAATACGTGGAACTGCCCCGGGAAACGCACCCGTTCTTCGTTGCGACGCAGGCGCACCCGGAGCTGCGCTCCCGTCCGACCAACGCGAACCCGCTCTTCCGCGGTCTGATCTCCGCTTCGCTGGAGCACCGGCTCTCCTGACGGGGGATGGGACCGGGCGGGCGGGGCCCGAGCCTGAGAGGGGCCGCATGGCCAACCACACCCGCCCGGTCACCGCCGAAACGACGGGGGCGTACGCGAAGGTCGCGGACGCCCCCGCGTCGTGGCCGGTGGAGCGCACCGAGGAGCGGTTCACCGGCGCCAAGTGCGGAATGCGCACGGACTGGGTGCAGATGCCCGGGGCCAACGGTGAGGGCCGGAGTCTGGCCGCCCGCGACTACATGGACCATCCCGGGGCGGCGGCGGTCGTGGCCCTGGATTCGGCCGGACGCGTGTTGCTGCAGCGCCAGTACCGGCACCCCACCCAGCACACCCTGTGGGAGCTGCCCGCCGGGCTCATCGACGGCGCGGGCGAGGGGCCCCTGGCCACCGCCCGGCGGGAACTGCTGGAGGAGTCCGCGCTGCGCGCCGGGACCTGGCACGAACTGCCCGACTTCTTCCCCAGCCCCGGTTTCTCCGACGAGCGCATCCACATCTTCCTCGCCCGGGACCTGACCGAGGTACCCGAGGAGGAGGTCGGCTTCGTGCGCGAACACGAGGAGACCGACCTCGCCGCCGAGTGGCTGCCGCTGCCGGAGGCGGTACGCGCGGTCCTGGAGGGACGCCTGCACAACGGGGCGACGATCATCGGGATCCTGGCCGCGCACACGGCGGCCCAGGACGGGTTCACCTCCCTGCCCGTGGCTGCGGATGCCTGACCCGATGGCGCGGACCGAACCCGGGGCGGGTCCGCTGTGGCGTGCACGGGCCGCGTTCCTGGACCATCTGGGTGCCGAGCGGGCTCTGGCCGACAACACCCTGCTGGCCTACCGTCGTGACCTTTGCCGTTACGTCGGCTACCTGGAGGACCAAGGGCTCACCGAGCCGGCGCAGGTCTGTCCGGGGCACGTCGGGGCGTACCTGGGTGCGCTGCGCGAGGGCGACGAGGAGCACGCCCCGTTGGGTGCGGCCTCGGCCGGACGAGCCCTGGCGGCGGTGCGCGGGCTGCACCGGTTCGCGGTGCGGGAGGGGTGGGCGGCCGTCGACCCGGCCGTGGACGTGACACCCCCGGTGCCGCCGATGCGGCTGCCCAAGGCGGCTCCCCTGGAGGCGGTGGAGCGGTTGTTGGAGGCGGCGGGCCCGGCGGACGCTCCTGCCTCGGCCGCGCGGGCCGATCTGTTGGCCCAGCGTGACCGCGCCCTGTTGGAGGTGCTCTACGGCACCGGGGCGCGTGTCTCGGAGGCGGTGGGGCTGGACGTGGACGACGTCGCGGAGGCGGTGGACGCCGACGGCGCGGTCGGGTTGGTGCGGTTCCGCGGCAAGGGCGGGAAGGAACGCCTGGTCCCGCTGGGCTCCTACGCGCGGCGGGCTCTGGGTGGGTACCTGACCCTGGTACGCCCGGCCCTGGCCGCGTCGGGCCGAGGCGGTCCCGCCCTGTTCGTGAACGCGCGCGGTGGCCGATTGACCCGTCAGGGCGGGTGGGCGCTGCTGTCGGCGGTGGCCGCACGGGCGGGGGTCGAGGGCGTCTCCCCGCACACCCTGCGGCACTCCTTCGCCACCCACCTGTTGGACGGCGGCGCCGACATTCGGGTCGTGCAGGAGCTGCTGGGGCACAGTTCGGTCACCACCACCCAGGTCTACACGCTGGTGACGGTGGAGCGGTTGCGCGAGGTGTACGCCTCCAGCCACCCCCGGGCACGGTGGTCCGACGGCGGCTCGGGGTGAGGGCAGGGCCCTGGTGACAGGGGGAGCGGGGGAGCGTTCGGGGTGAGTCCGACGTGCGCCGTGTGTACCCTTCTCCTACGAGAAGGAGGGGTACGTGCGAGCGGTTCCTCCCGGTTGTGCAGGCGGGGGAATCCTCGTCCGATCATGTTGAAGTGCGCCGTGTCGTCGTTCTAGAGTCGCCGCACAGAGGTACGTTGCTGTCGACATATTGAGTTTCCGACGGCGGCCAGTCGTGGGAGGCGTCAGCAGTCCCATCGGGCCGTGGCCGGTCCGTGGGGGAGGTCAAGGGTTGTGAACTGGTCGGAGTACGACGAGGCGGCGAACACCGCACCCGTCGGTGAGGGGGACCTCGCCGATCCGGTGAGCAACCCCTGGGGGACGACACGCAACACGGGGGCGGATCTGCACACCAAGAGACCCGAGCGGACATATCCGGAGCCAGCACCGCTCGACGAACACGGCCCGGCACGGATTGTAGCACTCTGTAATCAGAAGGGTGGGGTCGGTAAGACCACCACCACCATCAACCTCGGTGCGGCCATCGCCGAGTACGGCAGACGGGTGCTGCTGGTCGACTTCGACCCGCAGGGCGCGCTGTCGGTGGGTCTGGGGCGGCTGGACCCGCGCGAGTTGGACCTGACCGTCTACAACCTGCTCATGCAGCGCGACGTGACGGTCGAGGACGTCCTGCTCAAGACGGACATCGACGGACTGGACCTCATCCCGAGCAACATCGACCTGTCCGCGGCCGAGGTGCAGCTGGTCGGGGAGGTGGCACGTGAGCAGATGCTGGGGCGCGCGCTGCGTCCGGTCATCAACGACTACGACGTCATCCTCATCGACTGCCAGCCGTCGCTGGGCCTGCTCACCGTCAACGCGCTGACCGCGGCGGACGGGGTCATCGTGCCGTTGGAGTGCGAGTTCTTCGCACTGCGCGGTGTCGCCCTGCTGATGGACACGATCCAGAAGGTGCAGGAGCGGCTCAACGAGGACCTGGTGATCGACGGTTTCCTCGGCACCATGTACGACCCGCGCACCCTGCACGCCCGCGAGGTGTTGTCCACGATCGTGGACGGGTTCGGGGACAAGGTCTACGGCACGGTGATCAACCGCACCGTGCGTTTTCCGGACGCCACTGTGGCGGGGGAACCGATCACCAGGTTCGACTCGTCCTCGGCCGGGGCCAACGCCTACCGGTCCCTGGCCAAGGAGGTGCTGGCGAGGTGGCCTCTCAGCGGTCACGGCGCGTGACGCTACCCGGGGCGGACGAACTGTTCTTCCGCCCCTCCGGCTCCGAGGAGGAGTTGGGCGAGACCGAACGCCAGTACCAGGTACCGGAACAGGACCGACAGGGGACGGCCGAGACTCCGTCGGAGCGGCCCGCGCGCAAGCCGAACAGCCGCGGCAGGACCAAGGTGCGCCGTGCGCCGAAACCGAGCGGGCGCCAGCGCCACGACGAGAAGATCACCGTCTACGTTTCGGGGCCCGAACTGCTGGCCCTGGAACAGACCAGGCTCTCGCTCCGCGCGGAGCACGGGCTGTCTGCCGACCGCGGCCGCCTCGTACGCGAGGCCGTCGCCGTGCTGCTGGCCGACTTCGAGGAGCACGGTTCGAGCAGCATGCTGGTACGTCGGCTGAGTGAGGAATGAGTACCCCGGTCCGACCGCTGGGGGAGCGGACACGGACCGGGGCGGGAGACAGAGGGTGTCACCGGCTGGTCCGAGCCGGTGACACCCTTGTGTCATGAGCAAGAAGACGCGGGCCGGTCATGATGACTGACCGGGAGGGGCCGCCCCCGCAGGAGGAGGGCGCCGACGAGGTCGACGAGAACGCCTTCCAGGTGCACCTGGACAACTTCGAGGGACCGTTCGACCTGCTGCTCGGGCTGATCTCCAAGCACAAGCTGGACATCACCGAGGTGGCGCTGTCGAAGGTGACCGACGAGTTCATCGCGCACATCCGCGCGTTCGGCGATGACTGGGACCTGGACCAGGCCAGTAACTTCCTGCTGGTCGCGGCCACCCTGCTCGACCTCAAGGCCGCCCGTCTGCTGCCGCGGGGCGAGATCGAGGACGAGGGCGACCTGGCCCTGCTGGAGGCCCGGGACCTGCTGTTCGCCCGCCTGCTCCAGTACCGGGCCTACAAGGAGGTCGCCTCCTTCATGCGGGAGCGGTTGGCCACCCAGGGCCGCCGGTACGCGCGGGCGGTGCCGTTGGAGGAGCGGTTCGCCGGGATGCGCCCGGACGTGCTGTTCAAGCTCGGGCCCCAGGAGTTCGCGGCCCTGGCCGGCATGGTGTTCACCCCGAAGGAGCCGCCGAGCGTCTCGGTCACCCACATCCACCTCACCAAGACCTCCGTGAAGGAGCAGGGTGAGCTGATGGTGGCCGAGTTGCGCGAACACGGCCGGTTGACGTTCGCACAGCTGACGGTCGAGTGCACCGGTACCTTCGAGGTCGTCGCCAGGTTCCTGGCCCTGCTGGAGCTGTACCGGGCCTCGAACGTGGGTTTCGACCAGCCCGAACCGCTGGGCGAACTGACCGTCACCTGGACCGGTGGTGACGGGGACGTCGAGCTGGAGTCCGACTACGACGAGGCGGCACCGACCGCCGACACGACGCCGGGGGAGCAGCCATGACCGCAGAGCAGACCGCGGACGCGGGCGGGGCCCAGGCCACGCCGACCCTGCGCCGTGACCTGGAGGCCGTGCTGATGGTGGTCGACCAGCCGGTGTCCGAGTACGACCTGGCCCGCGCCATGGACGTACCGGTGGAAACCGTCACCCGGACCCTGGAGGAACTCTCCCGGGAATACACCGAGCAGGGCCGTGGTTTCGACCTACGGGCGGTGGCCGACGGGTGGCGTGTGTACACGCGGCCCGAATGCGCCGACATCGTCGAGCACTTCCTCCGGGAAGGGCAGGAGGTGCGGCTCACCCAGGCCGCACTCGAGACGATGGCCGTGGTCGCCTACCGCCAACCGGTCTCACGTGGCAGGGTTTCCGCCGTACGCGGGGTCAACTGCGACGGGGTTATGCGTACCCTCGTACTGAGGGGCCTGATCGAAGAGGCCGGACACGACTCCGAGTCCGGTGCTCTGCTGTATCGGACCACTTCCTATTTCCTGGAACGGCTGGGCCTGCGCGGCCTTGACGAGCTGCCTGATCTGGCGCCGTTCCTCCCCGACGACATCGAAGGTCTTGACGACACCGGTGAGCACACCTAACAACGAACGTTCCCGTGGTGAGCGGGACGACGCACCGCGCGGTGAGCGCGGCGACTACAACAACCGCGGAGGCCGAGGCCACCGCGACGACCGAGGCAGGGACGACCGGCGCCCCCAGGGGCGTGGTGACGGTCCCCGCCGTGACGACCGGAGCCGGGGCGGTTACCAGGGCCGGGACGACCGCCGTGGCGGTGGCCGGGACGACCGCGACCGGCGTGGTGGCGGCTATCAGGGCCGCGATGACCGGGGCCGTGGTGGTTACCAGGGTCAGGGGCGTGACGACCGCCGTGGTGGTGGCCGTTTCGACCGTGACGACCGTGACCGGCGTCCCCAGGGCCGGGACGACCGTGGCCGTGGCGGTTACCAGGGCCGGGACGACCGCCGTGGCGGTGGCCGGGACGACCGCGACCGGCGTGGTGGCGGCTATCAGGGCCGCGATGACCGGGGCCGTGGTGGTTACCAGGGTCAGGGGCGTGACGACCGCCGTGGTGGTGGCCGTTTCGACCGTGACCGGCGTCCCCAGGGCCGGGACGACCGTGGCGGCCGTTCCTTCGAGCGCCGCGACGACCGTCCTCGCCGTGACGACCGCGACCGCCGCCCGCAGGGCCGTGACGACAACCGCGGCGGTGGCTACCAGGGCGGGGACGGCCGTACCCGTCGGGACGCCCAGGGCCGTCGGATGCAGGGCGGTGACAAGCGCGGTGGCGGCTACCAGCGCCGTGACGACCGCGGTGGCCGTCCGCAGGGTCGGGACGACCGGCCGCGCCGTGACCAGGGCCGAGACCCCGACCAGCGCCCGGCGCGCCGCGACCACGCTCCGGTCAGGGACGCCAAGAGCGAGAGCCAGCTCTCCAAGGCGGCTCGTGAGCGCCTCAACGCCCTGCGGGCGGACTACAACCCGCGCGACGAGGACCGCCACAGCGGTGACCCCCGTGACACCTACACCGACGTTCCGGGAGGCATCCGGCTCCAGAAGGCGCTGGCCGCGGCCGGTGTCGCCAGCCGCCGGGCCAGCGAGGAGATGATCGCGGCCGGCCGGGTGAGCGTGGACGGCCAGGTCGTGCGGCGCTTCGGCGCCCGCGTCGACCCGGAGGTCTCCGAGATCCGTGTCGACGACATGCGCGTGGTCACCGCCCCGGACAAGCTGTACTTCGCGCTGAACAAGCCGCGCGGTGTGGTCAGCACCATGTGGGACCCGCAGGGCCGTCCGACCCTGGCCGACTACGCCGGTCAGACCGAGGAGCGCATCTTCCACGTGGGTCGGCTGGACACCGAGACCGAGGGTCTCATCCTGCTGACCAACGACGGGGACCTCGCCAACCGGCTCACGCACCCGCGCTACAAGGTCGTCAAGACCTACGTCGCGAAGGTCCCGGGGCCGGTTCCGCACCGCGTGGTGCGCCGGATCCAGAAGGGCGTGGAGCTGGAGGACGGCCCGGTGAAGGTCGACTCCTTCCGCGTGGTCGACAACGACGAGGCCCAGGCCATGGTGGAGATCCGCCTGCACGAGGGGCGCAAGCACATCGTGCGCCGCCTCATGGAGGAGGTGGGCCACCCGGTCACGGACCTGGCGCGCACCCAGGTCGGCCCGATCGACCTCAACACCCTGCGGCTGGGCACGATGCGCGCGCTCAGCTCGCGTGAGATCGGTGAGCTGTACAAGGTGGCGGGCCTGTAACCACGCAGGGCTGTGGATACAGTTGACGGCGGTCGCACCCCGAACGGGGGAGCGGCCGCCGTTTCCTCTTCTCCGGGTGCGGCAGGGTTGACGACGACAAGGCGGGATCGAACGTGGCGGTACGGGCCATCCGCGGTGCGGTGCAGGTCGACGCGGACGAACGCGAGCAGGTGCTGGAGGCCACGGCCGAACTGGTCCGGGAGGTGATGCGGCGCAACGAACTCACCACGGACGACGTGATCAGTGTGGTGTTCACCGCCACCCCCGACCTGACCAGTGAGTTCCCCGCGCTGGCCGCGCGCAAGGTCGGTTTCGTCGACGTTCCGCTGATGTGCGCGACCGAGATCGCCGTCCCGCACGCCCTGCCGCGTGTGGTGCGGCTCATGGCGCACGTGGACACCGACCGTGCGCGCGCCGACGTCCAGCACGTCTACCTGCGTGGGGCGCAGGCGCTGCGCCTGGACATCGCCCAGTAGGTGCGGCGTTGCGGCAGGTGGCGGCTCCGGGTCCGGGCCGCCGGGGCCGTAGTCTGGAAGACAGGCACACGGCAGGGTCGGGGGAGCAGTGAGTGGTAGCGGTGGCGCGGACGGCGCCGGAACGAGGCGGACGGACCTGCGTCGGGTCACGGTGCTCGGCAGCGGTCTGATCGGGACGTCGATCGCTCTGGCCCTGCGCGCCCGTGGTGTCGATGTCACCCTCACCGACCCGGATCCGGCCTCCCTGCGGTTGGCCTGCGACCTCGGTGCCGGGCGCCCCCTGGACGGGGCCGCGGAGAGCTCTCCCGCGGACATCGCGGTGATCGCCGCGCCCCCCGCCGTCGTCCCGGCGGTGCTGTGCGACGCCCAGGACCGGAAGCTGGCCCAGGTGTACACCGACGCGGCCAGTGTCAAGGCGAGCGTGGTGGCGGGTGCAGAGCGGCTCGGCTGTGACATGACGGCCTTCGTGGCCGGGCACCCGATGGGCGGCCGGGAGAAGCACGGCCCGGGTGCCGCCCGCGCGGACCTGTTCCTGGGCCGGTCCTGGGCGCTGTGTCCCACCGACGACGCCGACGCCGGTTCCGTGGCCGCGGTGACCGAACTGGCCCGCCTGTGCGGGGCCGATCCGCTGGTACTGGAGGCGGGGGCGCACGACCGCGCGGTGGCCCTGGTCTCGCACGCCCCGCACGTGGCCTCCTCCGCGGTGGCCGCCCGGCTGCTGGCCGGGGACGAGGCCGCACTGACCCTGGCCGGTCAGGGGGTGCGCGACGTCACCCGTATCGCCGGCGGGGACCCGGCCATGTGGACGGAGATCCTCACCCACAACGCGGGGCCGGTGGCCGAGGTGTTGCGCGAGACGGCCGCCGACCTGGCGGCCACCGCCGAGGCGCTGCGCACCTGGTCCGCCCGGACCCCCGCCGATCCGCCCGGCCGGGCTCCGGCCGGGACCGAAACCTCCTCCCGGGACGGAGCCGGGGGCGGGGACGACGTCGGCCTGGAGCCGGTCCGCGACCTGTTGGCCCGGGGGCGTTCCGGACACGGCCGCATCCCCGGCAAGCACGGTGCGGTCCGCCGCCCCGTGTACACGGTGATCCCGGTCGTCATCCCGGACGAGCCCGGGGCGCTGGGCCGCCTGTTCGCCGCGGCCGCCACGGCCGGCGTCAACATCGAGGACGTGCGGATCGAGCACTCCCCGGGTCTGCCGTTGGGCGTGGCCGAGCTGTACGTGCTCCCGGAGGCCGTGGACACCCTCGCCGCGGCCCTGTCGGCCGACGGCTGGTCGGTGCACCCGGGTGCCTGAGCACGCCCCCTGGTGTGTTGCGGCCCTTCGCGCGGACGGGCGCGCGGCGCGACGGCCCCGCGCGCGAAGGTAGGCTGAGGCGTCGGCAGTGACGGTGTCATCCGTCCGTAGTGAGGGAGTCAGCAGTAGTGAGCGCGCAGGGCAAGGGAATCGTCATCGCCATCGACGGTCCCTCCGGGTCGGGCAAGTCGAGCACGGCCAAGGGCGTCGCCAAGGCGCGGGAACTGCGCTACCTCGACACCGGAGCCATGTACCGGGCCCTCACCTGGTGGATGCTGGACAACGGTGTGGACGTCGACGACGCCGCCGCGGTGGCCGCCAACGTCGAGCGCCCCGTGATCACCATGGGCACCGACCCCTCCGCCCCCACGGTGGCGGTGGACGGCCGTGACGTGGCCGCCGAGATCCGCGGCAAGGAGGTCACCACCAACGTGAGCGCCGTTTCGGCGGTGCCCGAGGTGCGCGCTCTGCTGGTGCGGACCCAGCGCGAGATCATCGAGGCCGCCCGGAACGAGTCCGCGGGTATCGTCGTGGAAGGCCGTGACATCACGACCGTGGTCGCCCCCCAGGCACCGGTCAAGCTGTTCCTGACCGCCAGCGCCGAGGCGCGCGCCCAGCGCCGCAGCAAGGAGGTCCGGACCGGGGACATCGCCGCGACCCAGGCCGACCTGGCCCGCCGCGACATGCTGGACTCCAGCCGGTCCCACTCGCCGCTGACGCAGACCGCCGACGCCACCGAGCTCGACACCACGGGCCTGAACCTGGACGAGGTCGTCGCTCTGGTCGTCAAGCTGGCCGACGAGGCCGGGAACGGGTAGGTCCTCCGCAGGGAGGAACCGGCCACACCTTCCCCTTCGGGGGAACACAGAAACATCCACGGGGGTTGCCCTCCGTGGCAGGACGCGGGCGCCCTCAGCGGCGCCCGTGGTGATTCACGTGGCGATCGCGTCGAATCCTTTCGCATCCCCGCGGTACGCATCCTGGGCGCGTGGGGACCCAGAACCGGGAGTACGAGTACATGAGTGAGTTCGACGTGGTCGACACGGGCCCCGAGGGCGAGGAGACGGCGTTGCCCGTCGTCGCCGTCGTCGGTCGCCCCAACGTCGGTAAGTCCAGTCTGGTCAACCGGATCCTCGGCCGCCGCGAGGCCGTGGTCGAGGACGTGCCGGGGGTGACCCGTGACCGGGTGGCCTACGACGCCGAGTGGCAGAACCACCGCTTCACGCTGGTGGACACCGGCGGTTGGGAGACCAGCGTCAGCGGCCTGGCCGCGATGGTCGCCCGGCAGGCCGAGTACGCCGCGCAGACCGCCGACGTCATCCTGTTCGTGGTCGACGCGACCGTCGGCATCGCCGACGCCGACGCCGCCGTCACCCGAGTGCTGCGCTCCACCAAACGTCCCGTGGTGCTGGCGGCCAACAAGGTCGACGGCGAGGGCCAGGAGGCCGACGCGCTCGACCTGTGGAACCTCGGCATGGGACAGCCCTACCCGATCAGCGCCCTGCACGGTCGCGGCACCGGCGACATGCTGGACGCCATCGTGGACTCCTTCCCCGAGACGCCCGTGGGCGACGCGGAGGAGGACGAGGAGGACGGCCCGTCCCGGATCGCCCTGCTGGGCCGTCCGAACGTGGGCAAGTCCAGCCTGCTGAACCGGCTCGCCGGTGAGGACCGGGTGGTCGTGGACTCGGTCGCGGGCACCACCCGGGACGCCGTCGACGAGCTCATCGAGCTGGGCGGCAAGACCTGGAAGTTCATCGACACCGCCGGTATCCGCCGCCGGTTCCGCGCGCTCCAGGGCGCCGACTACTACGCGACCATGCGTACCGGCACCGCCCTGGAGCGGGCCGAGGTGGCCGTGGTGCTGATGGACGTCAGCGAGCCGCTCGCCGAGCAGGACATCCGGGTCGTGGAGCAGGTCGTCGAGTCCGGCCGCGGTCTGGTCCTGGCGTTCAACAAGTGGGACATCCTCGACGACGAGCGCCGGATCTACCTGGAGAAGGAGATCGACCGCCAGCTGGCGCGGGTCTCCTGGGCGCCGCGGGTGAACATCTCCGCGGCCACCGGCCGCCACATGGAGCGGCTCGTCCCCGCGATCGAGACCAGCCTGGCGGGTTGGAACCAGCGCATCTCGACGGGTCAGCTCAACAACTGGCTCAAGGAGCTGGTGGCAGCCACCCCGCCGCCGGTGCGCGGCGGCAAGCAGCCCAAGATCCTGTTCGCGACCCAGGCCGGTGCGCGTCCGCCGCACTTCATCCTGTTCACGACCGGGTTCCTCGAGGAGAACTACCGCCGCTTCATCGAGCGGCGCCTGCGCGAGGACTTCGGTTTCGAGGGGACCCCGGTGCACATCAGCATGCGCATCCGGGAGAAGAAGAACGCCGGCGTGGGCCGCGCCTCGAAGGGCAGTGTGCGTCCGGACCGCAAGCCGCGCGGCGGCGGTGGCCGCCGGAAGTAGGCACGGGTTCCGGAACCGAAGGGGCGTCCCGGGCGGGGCGCCCCTTCGGCGTGTGCTCGGATTCCGGTCCGTGCCCCGGCCCCGGTCAGGGGTCGGAGGGCAGGCGGCGGACGTTGCTGCCGCGGATACTCCAGCCCGAGCCGTCGCCCCTGCGGGGGCGGGGCAGACCTCCCACGGTCGCGGGGCCGCGTTCGGGGACCGGGATGGCCGGTGCGCCCGGCAGCGGTTTCCCGGCACTCTCCCGCATCCGCCAGACCACCAGGACACCGACAGCCCCGGCGGCCATCACCAGCCAGGCGGGCGAGTACAGGTTTCCGGTGGACTGCACCAGCGACTCGGCGACCAGCGGGGTGGTACCGCCGAACAGGGCCACCGAGATGTTGAAGCTGATGGCCAGGGCACCGTAACGGACCTTGGTGGGGAAGAACGCCGGGAGCGAGGCGGGCGCGGCACCGGAGAAGTGCACGAGGGTCAGGGCCAGGACCACCACACCCAGGGACGCGGCCCACGGGCTGCCCTGTTGGACCAGCCAGAAGGCGGGCAGCGACAGCACGATCGCACAGAGACTGCCGGAGAGCAGTACCGGTCGGCGGCCGACCCTGTCACTCAGCCGGCCGAACAGGGTCACCGTCGCCAGCATGAACGCCATGGCGCCCAGGGTCACCACCAGGGCCAGGGTGGTCGAGTACCCCAGTTCGGCCTCCAGGTAGGTGGGCAGGTAGGCGGTGACCATGTAGTTGTTGACGTTGAAGACCAGGACGAGGCCGATGCACAGCAGGAGGGTGCGCCACTGGCCCACGACGGTCTCCCTGAGCTGTCCCCTGCGGCGTTTCCCCGCGGAGTCCTTGGCGAAGCCGTCGGTGTTCTCGTTGAAGACCGGGGTGTCCTCCAGCTTCAGCCGGAGGTAGAGGCCGACGGCGCCGAGCGGCAGGGCCAGCAGGAACGGAACGCGCCAACCCCAGGCGGTCATCGCGTCGCCACCCAGCAGCAGGGTCATGACCGTGACGATGGTGGCCCCGCCCACGTAGCCGCTGACGGTGCCGAACTCCAGCCAGGAGGCGAGGAAACCACGGCGCCGGTCCGGCGCGTACTCGGCGATGAAGGTGGTGGCCCCGCCGTACTCGCCGCCGGTGGAGAAGCCCTGGAGCATCCGGGCGACCAGCAGCAGGACCGGCGCCGCGATGCCGATGGTGGCGGCCGAGGGGATGAGCCCGATAGAGAAGGTGCTCGCCGCCATGAGCAGCATCGTGAACGCCAGCACCTGCTTGCGGCCGATCCGGTCGCCGAGCGGGCCGAAGAACATGCCGCCGAGCGGACGGACCAGGAAGGCCGCCGCGAACGTGGTGAACGTGGCGATGAGTTGGACGCCCGCGGTCTGGGACGGGTAGAAGACCAGCCCGATCGTGACCGCGAGGTAGCTGTAGACACCGAAGTCGTACCACTCGGTCGCGTTGCCGATCGCGGCGGCCGTGACGGCCTTGCGGGTGGCCCGGTGCTCGGTTCGCAGGACCCGCCGGCCCTCTGGTTGGTTGTCGCTCACGTCTCTCCCTCGGTGCTCTCACCTGGTGCACATAGGTAAGCACTCCGGGTGCTGAATCCGTGGGATGTGGCCGCAGTGTCCGGCGGTAGCCTGGCGGTATGCGAAAAGTGCTGGTCAGTGCCTGCCTGATGGGGCGCAGGGTCCGTTACGACGGCCAGGCGAAACCTGTGGGGGACGACACGGTCACTCGCTGGCGGGAGGAGGGGCGCCTCGTCGTGCACTGCCCCGAGATCGCCGGCGGTCTGCCGGTGCCCCGGCCGCCCGCGGAGATCGAACCGGGCGCCGACGCCGCCGACGTGCTCGCCGGGCGGGCTCGCATCCTCACCCCCGAGGGCGCGGACGTGACGGGCCCCTTCGTGTCCGGTGCGCGTTCGGCGCTGGCCACCGCCCGCTCCCAGGGGGTGGTGATGGCGCTGCTCAAGGAGTCCAGCCCCTCCTGCGGGCTGCACGAGGTGTACGACGGGACCTTCGAGGGGCGCAAGGTGCCGGGGGAGGGTGTGACCGCGCACCTGCTCCGTGAGCACGGGGTGGCCGTGTTCAACGAGAACGAGGTCGCGCAGGCCGCAGAGCGGATGAGGGTTCTGGAAGCGGGCTGAACCGCGCGCAGGACACGCCCCGGGACACCGCAGCGGTGTCCCGGGGCGCGGTGCGGGGCGTCAGTCCCTGACGACCGCGTAGCGCAGGCAGGCGAAGGGACCCGCGAGCTTGGCCTCCAGCGGCTTCAACCGGACCCGCCCGTCGAGCAGGGGAGCGCCGCCGCCCAGGCTGACCGGTGCGACGGAGACCGACACCTCGTCCAGCAGCCCCAGCCGGGCCAGTTCGGCGGCGATCCGTCCGCCGCCGACCACCCAGATGTCGCGGCCGTCGGCGGCCTCGACCATCTTCGCGTGCAGGTCCCGCAGCTCCTGGTCGGTGTCGGCGCTGGTGAAGCGGAGGTCGCCTTCGACCCGGGGGAGCTCCCGGTGGGTGAGTACCCAGGTGGGGACCTGGTACGGCCAGGGCTTGCCGCCCTCGTGCCTGTGGATCCACTCGTAGGTGGTCGCCCCCATCACGATCGCTCCCGCGCCCCTGATGAACTCTTCGGTCCTGTCGAGCGCCTCGCCGTGTCCCTCGTCCTCCGGTCCGCTCTCCACGGCGAACAGCCACTCCAGTGAGTTGTCCTGGTCGGCGATGAAGCCGTCCAGGCTGGTGGCGGTCTCGTAGACGGTCCTGCTCATGTCGTGTCTCCCCGTTCGTTCGGTGTCCGGTGTCGGTTCGGTGCCCCGTGCCGTTCCTGCAACCACTCCAGTGGGTCGCCGTGGCCCACCTCGACCCCCGCCGCGCGCAGCATGTGGCGGACGCTCTGCCTACGGTGCGCGGAGTAGGTGAGCACGTGCGCGACCACCCCGCCGAGCAGGAAGCTCTCCGGTGGGTCGCACAGGGCGTCGATGAGCCGGTCGCCCCAGGCGTTCCGGCGCCCGATGTCGTCGACGGCGGCGATCCAGCGCGCCCCCGCCACCTCGTGCCTGGCTCGGAGCGAGGCCGGGTCGTCGGGCCCCTGCCCGGGGAAGTCCTCGCCGCCGATGGAGGCCAGCCAGACCTCCTTGGACCGCACCAGCCGGTCCAGGGCGGCCGCGATCGACCCCTCCGGGCCGTCCCAGGCCAGAACGGTCCGGCCGGGCTCCCAGACCCTCCGGTAGTCCTGTTCCGGCAGGTCCGCCGCCAGGGCGATGAGCCGGGTCGTGTCGTCGACGTCGTGGTGGGTCTGGAGTGCGGTCAGGTCCATGCCGGGTCGTCCCCTCGGGTTCTCCTCCACCCACAGGTGGATCGGCGGGTGGAAGTGGACGCCGTTGGGTGCGGGCAGCCATCTGCCGCTGCCCGACGTGGTGGCGCTGGGCGGGTGACCGAAGGCGCGCGCGAAGGCCCGCGTGAACCCTTCCACCGACCCGTAGCCGGCCGCGAACGCCGCGTCGGTGACGCTGGTGCCCTGGCCGATCTGCCAGGACGCGCGTTCCAGCAGGACCCGGCGGCGCAGCGCCACCGGGGACTCGCCGGTGTCCCGGGTGAAGAGGCGGCTGAAGTGGAAGGGCGAGGCGTGGGCCTGCCCCGCCATCTCGCTCAGTCGGGCGTTGTCCTCGTCCAGGACCGCGTCGAGCAGTTCACGCAGGCGGTCACGCCCGGAGGAGGGCTCGGTGGTGGAGTCGGTCATGGGACCAGTATGTTCTCGGGCCCCTCGCCGCCGCTTGACCGTTCTTGCGCAGTGTCGGCGGCCTCCTGACCGACCCGGGCCGCCCTGAGCGCGGGCGGGACCATCGCCGCCAGTGCGAGCAGCGCCAAGGCCGTCCCCACCCACAGCGGCCCGCGCAGCCCGAGGGCGTCCACCCCCATGCCGCCGAACCAGGAACCGAGCACGACCCCCAGGGTGATGAACGAGGAGTGCACGGTGTTGACCAGGGAACGCGTGTTTCCGGCCCGCTGGACGCGGGTGATCATCGCTGGGTTCAGGGTGATGCCGACCAGGCCGATGCCCGTCATCGACAGCAGCGCGATCGCCGGGACGTGGGCGAACAGGGCGAAGGCGGCGAGAAAGGCCGTGTTGAGGGCCAGGCCCGTAATGATGACGGTGATGGTGTGGGACATGGCCAGGCGGCCGACGACGATGTTGCCGACCACGGTCGCGCCGCCGTAGGCGAGCAGCAGGAGCGGAACGGTGTCGCGGGAGAAGCCGGTGACCTCGGTCAGAACGGGAGTGAAGTAGGAGAGGGCCGCGAAGGTGGCGCCGATGACCAGGGTCGAGGTGCCCATGACCAGCCACAGCCGCGGTCGGCGGAACACCGCGGTTTCGGTGCGCAGGTCCTTGACGTCCTCGGTCCTGTCCAGGCGTGGCAGCGCCGGCACGGTGGCGACCGCGACGATCACGGTCAGCACTCCGACGAGGACGAACGAGGCCCGCCAGCCGAACTGGTTGCCGACCAGGGCGGACAGGGGGAGGCCGAGCAAGGTGCCCACCATGAGCCCCTGGAGGGCCAGCCCCGTGGCCCGGCCGCGCAGGTGCGGGGCGCTCACCTGGGCGACGGCGGACAGGGCGACGCCGAAGAAGGCTCCGGCGGCGGTGCCGGTGACGACCCGGGCGAGCACCATCGCCCCGTAGGAGGGGGCGAGGGCGGCCAGGGCGTTGCCGGCGAGGAAGACGGCGAACAGGACCAGGATCGCGCGGTCGGTGCCCAGCCGTAGCACCGCCAGGGTGGCCAGGGGTCCGCCGAGCGCCATGGCCAGGGCGAACGCGGTGATCAGGTAGCCGATGCGCGGGATGGTGGTGTTGAGGTCCTCGGCCATCTGCGGCATGAGCCCGCTGACGAGTAGTTCGCTGGTGACCATGGCGAAGATGCCGAGTGCTAGGAGGTGGACGGATCTGGGCATGGGGGTCTGTCCCCTTGGTTTTGAATCGATCAGTTCAAAACTTGGGCGCGAAAACGCACGGGCGGTCGGGGGCGGCCCGGGGCAGGGGCGGTGGCTCAGTTGGTCAGGGCGCGAGCGCGGCGAGGCCGGTCGAGGCGATACCCGCCAGCGTCTTCGGTCCGGCGCCGGACTGGGCCGCGATCCGCATCCCGTAGATCAGGGAGGTCACGTACCAGGCCAGGTCCTCGGGGTCGCGGTCGGCGGTGACGGACCCGTCGAGTTGGCCGTCCATGAGGGTCAGTCGCAGTCCGGAGAGGCGGCGTTGCAGGTCCGCCTCGACCAGCCGGGCGATGTCCGGGTTGCGGGAGGCGACCGCCGTGATGGTGTTGACGGTGAAGCAGCCCGCTCCGTGCCCGTCCGCCCGGTTGGCGGTCTCGTCCTCGGTGATCGCGGCCAGGAGTGCGCGGACGCGTTCCAGTGCGGTGGCCCCCGCGGTGCCCAGGAGGGTGGCCTGGCGTGCGGTCATGGTGGTGACGTAGTACGAGAGCGCCCGTCGGAACAGGTGCTCCTTGGAGTGGAAGGTGTTGTAGAGGCTGCTCCGGGTCAGTCCGGTCGCCCGGCACAGGTCGGCGGTGGACGTTCCGTCGAAGCCCTTGCTCCGGAACTCGCCGTAGGCGGCCCGGACCACACGCTCCTCGTCGAACTGGCGCGGTCTTCCCATGGGGTGACGGTAGCACGTTCTGTACCGATCAAGACAAAACCCTGTGGTCGGTCCGGGAGCCCCCGGAGTCCCTTCCGCGACCACCGCCGGGGCCGGAGCCAGGCGGTTCCCGAGGGGCCCGCGGACCGTGTGCGAAGGGCCCGCCAGATGCGATAGAGTCGTCCCCGTTGGCGGGGCCGGAGACGGCTTCCGCTCAGCGGCCGGGACGTAGCGCAGTTTGGTAGCGCACTTGACTGGGGGTCAAGGGGTCGTGGGTTCAAATCCCGCCGTCCCGACAGAGGAATAGCAGTTCAGTGAGGGGCCCGTCGTCAGACGGGCCCCTTTCTGCGTCTGCGGTGGGGTGCAGGTGGGGTTGAACCGGGGCCGCGCGGGCCATCAGCCTACGTCGTACAGGATTTCGTCCGTGCTGCTGGCGCGGCTGGGGCGGCGCGCTTCCCGGCGCCGTCCGGCGGGTGCCGGAGGAGGCTTTCGTTCGTCCGGTCGACGTGAGCGTTCTTCGCTGACCGACGTGGATATCACCGCTCATCGGGGATGAAACAGCCCTGCGGGGCCATCACCTCACTCACGTGCTGGTCTTGCTGAAGGCTATGGAGACCATGACCGTTTCGTCCCCACCGTGACCCGCGCTCAGGAGCACCCGATGGTCCTCCTGTCGGTGGGCCCGCAGCACGATCGGAACCCCGGGGGCCAACAGTGTGTCGGCCTGGAGCAGTTCGACCCGGAACGGTGGGCCTGTGTTCTCGGGGTCCTCCAACAGGCGCCCGGCCAGATCGACCAGAGCCGTCAGCAGGTAAGCGAGCGGAACAGCGGGAAACCCGGCGAAATGGCCCGCGCACTGTTCGGCCCGCAGGTTCACTTCCGCCTGTGCCTGCGCTCCGGACACCGACACATCGTCCAGCCGCAAAGGCGAACGGTAGGGAGAGGAGGCCATCTGTTGGGTGGAGGAGTCGGCCAGGTGCTCGAAGGTGCGCGCGAAGCTCTTCTCATCGAGGACTACGTAGTCGCAGTGCAGATCGAACAGGGTCGTGTGGTCGGAGTCGTAGAGGAAGGCGGCGGCCGAGGCCGAACCCGGTCTGTTGATACCCCCCAGAGCCGTCGTGCGCAGAACCCGCTGCGGCGCTCCCGGCGCTGGCGGGGTCAGGCGACGCAGCCTGGCCCTGCGCGCCAGGTAGTAACGACGGCCCGGGCCGGCCGTCGTGGCGGCCGCGCACAGCCCCATGATGGGTAGATGCCGAGCCGCCTCGATGATCGAGACCGGCTCTTCGGCCGCGGAAGGGAACTCCGGGGAGAACGATGCCGTGGCGCATCCAGGTGTCGGGGAGGAGATCCCATCCAGCGCTCGGTACGGAGGGGAGACGCAGATTCGCGAGGAAATGTCCATGACATAGCCCTTTCTATTAATGAGAAAACATAAAAGAAACTTGATGAACGGGGTTTTCCTGCCCATTCCAGAGAGGCGGATGGCAGGTGTGGCACACCGGGTTGGTCGTGGTGGGTCGGTGTGGTGTCATGCCGTCGTGGCGATACCGCATTTCACAGAGGATGCTCATGGGAATGTGAAGGATGCGGTCGCTCAGCACGAAGCAGAGCGGCGGGCCGTCAGCGCTGTTCAGCAGCGCCCACCGGGCCTTGCGGAATCCGAGTGCCCGCTGTGCGGCATGGGGGCTCTCCCAGGGCCGTTCCTGTTTGTGGAGAGCAGCTGCGTAGGCCTCCGCCTGGAGTGGTCCGGGTGGGACCAGGGGCCGGTGCTCACTGCTCTCGGGCGTTGCCTGCTCGATCCCTGATATCCGGGAGAACCAGGCGGGCAACTGAGCCGGGGCCGTCAGGGGCGAGAACCGGCGGCCACCGGATCTGCAGGCTCGGGTTCGTCGGTCAGGAGTCGCTCTCGGCGTCATCAGCGGAGCGGGCCGCCGCGTGCCAGTAGGCGGCGATCGCCTCCTCCATCCTTCGCGCAGCGATCACGGCCTCGTCCAGGGACTCACCTCGCGCAAGGCCCTCCTCGGCGGCCAGTAGGGCCTGGAGTTCGAGCTCGTCGGACTGGCCTCCCCCGTAGTACCAGGCGATCTCGTCGATCACCTCCAGGGGTGACTCCCCGAGCAACCGGAGCATCTCGTCGCTGTCGGGGAAGTAGTTCACCATGCCCCAGTACAGGGCCAGTGCCGTTTGCGACTGGTTTCCCAACAGTGCGGCTCTTTCCCAGAACCCCGGAACCTCGTATGCGAGGTGGTCCGGGGGCCAGTTCCGGACATCCTCCTCAGTCATTCCGAACGCTTCGATCACACGGCGGAGTTTGGGGCGTGCACGATTGATCAAACGCACCATGTCACAGAGGAAGGCGACGTTTTGCTCGCTGGGGAACCGGGACATCACTGTGGCGAAACCGGTGATCTCGGCGGGATGGCACTTGTGGGTGACGCCCACCAGCCTGCGGAAGTTCTCCGTGGTGGCGCGGTTCTCCCTCAGCGAATCCAGGAGCCGGTTGCCCACGGGATCGCTCCTGGCAAGCTTCCGGAGTTTGGCGACCGCCTCACCGACCAGCGGAGTCTGTGAGAAATCAGTGAACACAGTACCTCCATGCCTCTCGTCGGGAGCTTTCTCAGGCTACTTTCGCGTACTCGGCTTATATGGCGCTGACGTCCTCCTGATGTATTCCTTGCGTCGCCGGCAGGAGGGTGCTGGGGGCCTGTTGCTTTTTGGTTCGAGGGTCGGATTGCTCCGGAAAATTTTTCCTGATCAAGGAGTACTTCCGTGGGGATGGACAGATTCCCGGAAGACCTCACTGGGGTGCCGTCGTTCGCGGACTCGGAGAGGAGGTTGATCGGGACGACCCCCGCGTGCACCGGTCCTGGGTTTCGCCGCACTGTTCCCATGGTGCGGTGCCGACGGGGAGATGATCCTGAAGCCGGAGAGCAGGGGCCCGGTAGGCAGGGGTGCTGGGAGAGGCGGGCCTGCTCGGAGCGGAGGGACGAGCGGAAAGTATTTCTCGTTGGAACCCCGGACCCGCCTCGCGGTCTCGTGTCACCGTGGCGGAGGCGCGTAATCACCTGCGTGAAGACGGCGCCCTGTGTAGTGCGGCTCCGTCACCTCCTCCTCGTGGGACACATGGGTGTTCGTGAGGAGGCCGGTGTACGTACATCTCTTTCTCGACGCATCCGTCGGTGTAAAGCTCGGCGCAGATTGTTCATGCGTGATTACCCCGCGTTTTGACGGGTATGGCTCATCTGCCGGTAACAGGCACCGTGAATGTCCGATTGCGCCCATGCGACCGAGCAAGGAGCTGGAGGACCAACAAGCCTCTAGCTGGGGGTCCTGCTTCGATGGAGTAATTTTGGTCACGTTTTCCGTGCTCGGTGACATGCTTATACAAGGTCCGAACCGTAGCTCCCTGCTTGCCGGTCCGCTCCAACGGAGCCTTCTTTGCGCTCTCCTCGTCAATCGAGGACAGACGGTTCCCAGCAGTGTGCTCTTCCAGGAACTCTGGCAGGATGTACCGCCAGCCAGCGGACCGAATGCCCTGCACGCGCAAGTGTCACGCCTCAGGAGAACCATAGGATTGTTCTCCGCGGGCAGTAGGCCATCGGTGCGCGTTGACTCGCACTATCCTGGATATCGGCTGGAAGCACCGCAGGGGGCCGTCGACACGGACCGCTTCCGCTCTTTGTGCAACCAGGCCCAACGGGCTCGGAACCGAGATCTGGACAAGGCCGCGACCTGCTATCAGGAAGCCTTGCGGTGTTGGCGGGGGCGCGCCTTGCAGGACGTTCCCCCAGGGGTGATCCGCGACGCAGAAGCCCGTCGCCTCGAGCACGAGCGAACGCTGGCGTTGACCCGTCTGGTCGAGATCGACCTCGAACGCGGACGGTACGCGGACCTCATCCCCCTGCTGGAGCAACTCGTCGAGGAACGCCCCTTGGACGAGCGGCTCTGTACGCAACTCATGATCGCGCTGGACCGATTGGGGAGAGCGCAGGACGCCCTGGACGCCTATCAGCGGATACGGGAGCGTATGGCCGCGGAATTGGGCATGGACCCGTCTCCAGTGCTCGAACGCGAGATGCGCAGGATCCTGGAACGCACCGAGTAGAGGGCGTCTGAAGGGCCAGGACGATCTTCTGGCCGGGCAAGCGCGGCAGGCACGACGAGGACCGCACACGAGCGTGGTTCCTGCCCGCCCCCTTCGTTGCGCGATCGAGTGTGCGGATCCGTCGCACCGGTGATCGGGCCCGTCGGACCGAAGAGGATGTACTGGAGTTCCCGGGGGGCGGGGACCGGTGGGTCAAGATCCGTGGATACCGCGTGGAGCTGGACGAGATCGAGGGTCTCCTCTCATCACACCCACGGTTCACTGACGCCGCGGTCGACCTGGTGGGAGAGAGTCGGGCAGAGGGACGAAGCCGGTGAGTGCGCGAAGGGTTGGTAAGCGGAACCCCTGTCGGTGATCGGCAACAGGTCTCTGGGGACGGCTATCCGACCGACGTGCCCTCCAGCATCGAGGCCAGGACCTCCGAATCCCTTATTCGGTCACCTGGGGAACTGGCCCTCAGGAATTTCACCATGATCGTTTTCCTCTGCCGAAAAGGTGGTGGAAGGCATCGGTCGGAGCGTGTATCAGCCCCATATCAGCCTGGGGTGACGCCTGTGTCATGCGGTGTGTGTACCAAGAAAAGGGTGAAAAGGCGTTGTATTTCACCGGTGGCTGTTCCGGTGCCTGTGGGGGAGTCGGGTACGTGAAGGGATTCCGTCCTCCCACGGTGAACAGTGAGCAGAGGAAAGGAGTGGACGGGAATGGATGAGTCGAGCATGGACGCTCTCCGGCACGAGAGGGGGAGCCTGGCCGGCAGGGCCGCACTGGTGGTCTCGGGCAGTCGGGGTATCGGCTTTTCGGTGGCGCACGCGCTCTCTGCTCGGGGAGCCGACGTGGCCATCACCGGCAGGAACGAGGACTCTCTTCGGGAGGCGTGCGAGCGGATCCGGGAGAAAACGGGCGGCAGGGTGGTGGGGCTGCAGGCCCACAGCCGCAAGGAGCAGGACCGGGAGGCGGCGGTGGAGGAGACGCTGGACCGTTTCTCCCGTCTGGACATGCTGGTCTACAACACCGGCATCAACCCGGCCGGCCAGACCCCGGCGATGGAACTGGACCCGGACGTGGTCGGCCACATGTTCGAGACCAACGTCCTCGGTGCCCTGGGCTACCTGAAGCTGGCGCGGCAGCGCTGGATGGGGGAGAACGGCGGATCCGCCGTGGTCGTCTCCAGTGTGGCGGCGTCCGGGGGAGTCCGGCTCCCCGCCTACTCCGCGACCAAGGCCGCGCTCAACCGGTTGACGGGGGACCTGGCCGAGCAGCTCGCTCCCCGGATACGCGTGAACACGGTCGCACCGGGGTTCATCAGGACGGAGTTCGCGGACTCGATCATCCGCATCCCCGTCGAGCAGGTGGAGAAGAGCTACCCCATGCAGAGGATGGGGGAACCGCGGGACGTGGCCGAGGCGGTGGCGTTCCTCCTGTCGCCCCAGGCGTCCTGGATCACCGGGGTCACGCTGCCGGTGGACGGGGGGATGTCCGTACGTCCGATCCAGCACAACGTCGCCCACCCCGGCCCGGGGGAGCACATCCACTGACGCGCGGTGTCCAAGGAAGGCCGTGGACAGGCCAGGTTGTGCCCCTCCGCACCGGAGTCCTTGAGGATGGGCAGCAGGGTGCCCAGAGCCGTCGACGTCGAGGCGATCGCCGGCACGACCGCGACGTGTGTCCCCGTAGCAGGAGCATCCCCGCCCCGAAGCCGAGCAGGGCGCACGACTGCATCTTCGGTTGCTGTGCGGGCGGGCATGGGTCTGCTCACGGGGACTCTCCCGAGGAACGTCCCGGAACTTCGACGACATCCTTGATGACCTGGATGGTCGCAGCCGGGTCATCGGGCATTCACTTCGTCAGTCGCCCCCGGGCACCTTTGATATCCCTGAGGGCCTGCTACGGAGCGGAGCCGTTCGGGCTGCCCGGGTCACTCCAGTTCGTTGAGCAGCACCGCCAGCGTGTCCTGGTCGGCTTGCTCGGCCTGGGTGCGCACGATCAGCTGGGCCAGACTTTCGACCGTCGGCGATTCGAAAACCTCCCGCAGAGCCAATTCCAACTGGAACGCCTCCCTGATTCTGGAGACCAACTGGGTCGCGAGCAGGGAGAATCCGTTCAATTCGAAGAAGGTGTCGTGGATACTCACCCTCTCGACACCGAGGAGCTCCTCGAAGATCTCGACCAGTTGGCGTTCCACCGGTGTTCGGGGCGCGACATAGGTGTCCTGTGCCTCGTCCCTGAGCGGGTCGGGCAGGGCGTTGAGATCGTAGTCGCCGTCGGAGGTGAGTGGGAGCCGGTCGAGGATCAGGAGTTGTTGCGGGAGCAGGTACTCCGGTAGTTGGAGGGTGAGGTGCTGCCGGAGCTCGGGCAGGCTCACCGTCTGCCTCTCAGCCGCGACGAAGGCGACCAGGACCGCCCTGCCGTCGAGGTCGGCGTACTCGGTCACCAGCGCGTCCCGGACTGCGGGAAGATCGCGCAGGGCCGCGACCGTCTCCACCGAATCATCGCGGACGCCCGCCGGACCGACGAACTCCAGTGTTCCGTCGGCCAGTAGGCGTCCCAGGTCACCGGTTCGTCGTGTGCCGAAACGGATCTCACCGACCTCGCCCACCGTGAGGGGGTGTCCTGCGGAGTTCACGAGTTCGGCTCGTTGACCGCCCGCCTCAGTGCCCACCGGAACGCGCAGTAGGGCGGCATCCGGCGACCAGGTGAGCGGTACGTCGTACGCGGCCAACGGGTGACCGGTCGCGGTGACCCGGTAGAGGCCGGTGACGCGGCAGGAGGGTGCCATGCGGAGTGCGAGGTCGACGTCGTGAGAGAGCAGGTCCCCGTCGTTGGTGAGGAAGACGTGTCGGAGCGAGGGCAGCCGCTGATCGCGCGCTGCCAGTGAGCGCAGCTGGGGCGGAGTCAGATAGAGAACGGTCACGGACGTGCTCAGCAGCCACTCGTGCAGGGCGTCGGGGGACGCGACCGTCTCCGTTTCCGGCAGGGCCAGTGTGCCGCCGACACCGAGCGAGGTGTTGAAGGCACACAGGAGATGACCGGAGCTGTTGGAGAGCACGGCGAATCGGTCGTCCGGGCCCAGGTCATAGCGTCCGGCGGTCCAGTTCTCCGGCGGTGCGTCCCGGGTCACGGACACGTCCGCGGCGGTCTCCCGGATCAGCTCCTGTACATCGATCGCCCCGTCCGGGGTGTCCTCCGCCGGGGCGGGGTCCAGTACCGTGCTGATGAAGGGGTGCTGGGCGAGGCCCGGCTCCGCCTTCGCGACGGTGAAGGGAACCCCGGCCCTGGCACAGCCGAGGACCGCCACGATGTGGCCCGCTGCCCGTCGCTTGATGACAGCCACGTCCCCGTCTCCGCGCTTCTCCAGTGCCCGTGCGACCCGGTCGGCTGCCTCGTGCAGCTGTCCGTAGGTCCATGAACCGATGTTGTCGGTCACCGCGATCCCCTCGGACGCGGGTACCGCCACCGGGCGCGGTGGCTCCGTCCGAGCCCTCCGATCGGTCTCCGGGCAGACCCCGAGCGGGTAGTCGAGGACTCCTCGGGTCGGATCCGCCGAAACAGCTGTCAGCAGGACTTTCAGTTGTTCGAGCAGGGCGCGCATCATGGCGTCGTCGTAACGGTCATGGTGGAAAACGAGCTCGAGCCGGAAGGTGGTGTCGGACACGTGCGCCGTCAGAGTGAGGTCGAACTTGCTCGGCAGCGCGGGCGCCTCCAGGTTCCGTACCGTCACACCGGCGAGTTCCCAGTCCTCCAAGGTGCTCTCCACCATGTTCAGGATGACTTGGAAAAGGGGCGTGCGCGTGGGGTCCCGCAGCACCTGGAGTTCGCTCACCAGCACGTCGAACGGCGCGTCCTCGTTGTGTGTGTACCCTTCCAGCGCAACCTTGCGCACCCGGCCGAGCAGGGTGTCGAAGGCCGGGTCTCCCGAGAGGTCGACGCGCAGTGGCAGCGTGTTGACGAAGAATCCGATGAGGTCCGTGGTGCCGGTGTCGTTCCGGGTGGTGACGGGTGCGCCGACAACGAGGTCGTCCTGGCCGGACCAGCGGCGCAGCACGGTGGCCAGCGCGGCAAGCAACAGCATGTACGGCGTGACTCCGGAGACACGGCACCGCTCGCGGAGCGCCGCAGTCTCCTCGGCGGAGAGTTCGGCCCACACCCTTCCACCGACCGTGCCTTGGGCCGGGGTCCGCCGTCGGGCTGCCGGCAGGTGCAGAGCCGGCGGGGCGCCTTCGAGGTGCTGCCGCCAGTAGCCGACCTGCGCCTCGAGGTTCTCCGGGGTCAACCACTCACGCTGCCACGCTGCGTAGTCGCGGTACTGGACCGGAAGCGGGGCCAGGTCCGCCGCGTCCGGGTCGCCGCCCGCCTCGTACAGCAGCGACAGTTCCCGGAAGAAGAGCCGGATGGACCAGGCGTCGGAGATGATGTGGTGGATCGTGATGCTGATCAGGTGCTCGTCCTCACCGAGCCTGATGAGCAGGCAACGGAAGAGGGGGCCGTTCGCCAGGTCGAAGACGGTGCCTGCCTGTGCGTTCGCGAGCTCGCGGGCAGCGCCCTCACGGTCGCCGTCCATACCGCTCAGGTCCTCTGTGGTGAGGCACCACGCGTCGCTGGCGTCCGCCACCGCCTGGACCGTTTGGCCGTCCACCACGGGGAAGGTGGTGCGCAGGGTCTCGTGGCGGGCGATGATCGTCCGGATACTGCGTTCCAGGGCTCCCACGTCGAGACTGCCGAGCAGGAGCTGGCGCCCGTGGACGTTGTAGGCGACGGAGGAGCGGAGCTGATCCTCCAGCCACAACCGCTGTTGGTCGTAGGAGAGAACGGGGCCGCCCGTGCCCGGCTGGACAACCGGTCGGCTGGGCACCAGCGCGGCGGCGATCCGCTCGACCGTGCCCAGTTCGAAGACCTGCCGGACGGAGACCTCCACGCCGAGCGACTCGCGTAGTCCGCTCACCACCCTCGCGGCCTGGAGCGACTGACCGCCCAGGTCGAAGAAGTTGTCCTGCCGCCCGACCGAAGCGACCTCCAGGACCTCGCCGAAGACGTCGGCGATGGTCCGCTCGGTAGCGGTGCGGGGCGGAGCGGAGCCGGTGGTGGCCGCGTGCCAGTCGGGAGCTGGGAGTTCGGTGCGGCTGATCTTCGCGGTTCGGGTGTAGGGGAGTTCCGCCAACGGCACGAGAACCCTGGGCACCATGTAGTGCGGCAGGATTCCGTACAACCGGGCGCGCAGCTCGGAGGGCTCGGCCGGGCCGGTGAAGTATCCGGCGAGTTGCGTTTGCCCGGCGGGGTCGGTGACGGGGACGATCGCGGCGTCGGTGACACTGGGCAGGGCGCGCAGCCTTGCCTCGACCTCGCCGGTCTCGACTCGGTGGCCCCACAGCTTCACCTGGTCGTCGCGGCGGCCGACCAGCTCCAGGGTGCCGTCGGGGAGCAGCCAGGCGAGATCGCCGGTGCGGTAACTGCGGCCTTCGGGCCCCTCGTGGAAGGAGTCGGCCGTCTGGTCGGGGTCGAGGTAGCCCAGGGCCAAGGAGGGTCCGGAGCAGACGATCTCCCCGAAGAGTTCGGCGGGGCGCCCGGCCGTGTCCCTCAGGTGGATGCCGACACCGGGGACCGGGCGGCCGACGGGAACCGAGCTCCGGAGCGGAGCCTCACCTGGCTCGATGACGTGCATGAGGGCGACGCTGCACTCGGTGAGCCCGTAGACGTTGACGATCGAGCGACCGGGCAGCTTGCGCTGGATGAAGGCGACGTCGTCGCGGGTGAGCTTCTCGCCGCCGTACGCGGCTGTGCGCAGTGTGGCGGGCCAGTCGACGGCCCCAGGGGCGGTCGCGAGTGCCCGGAAGGCGCTCGGAGTGGAGTGATAGACGCTCACACCGGCGCGGGACAGGGTCTCGCGGACCGCATCCGCTCCGTCCCGCCGCAGGTCCATGGGGCATGCGGTGGCCCCGTGGACGAGCGCCGAGTAGAGGTCCTGACCGGCGCCGTCGGCGGTGTACGCGCAGAGCATGCTCAGCCGGTCGGTCTCGCGTACGCCGAGGACGGAGGCGTAGGCGTACACGTGGCGGGCCACGTTTCGGTGGGACTGCACGACGGCCTTGGGGTCGCCGGTAGAGCCCGAGGTGAAGAGGACGTACGCGACGGCGTCCGGGTCGGGCGCCGTCCAGGCGTCCAGCGGTGGTGAGTCTGTGCCGTCGACGTCGATTACGGGTCGGCCGTCGGCTACCTGTTCGGCCAGTGCCCGGTTGGTGCGGTCGGTGACGATGGCGTCGGCGCCGGTGAGTTCGACGAGTTGGGAGAGACGGGCCGTGGGCGCGCTGGTGTCGAGCGGCATGTAGGCGTGGCCGCCCGCCGTGATCCCGAGCAGAGCGACGGGCACCTCGACTCCCTGCCCGCAGAGCACGCCCACGCGCCCGTTCGCCACCGGTACCCGTTCTCTGAGGGCGCCGCCCAGCAGCCGGGCGCGGCGGTCGAGTTCGGCGTAGCTGAGAGTGGTGTCCGGGGTCCACACGGCGGGCCGGTCCGGATGGAGCGCGACGCGCTCCAGGAAGGCGGCGGCCACGGTGCCGTCCTCCGGGCCGAGGGAGGGGGTCAGCGGGATGCCCGCGCCCTCGGTGAGGCGCAGGTCGCCCACACGGACCCCTGGATCGGCCGCGATCTGTCCGAGCAGGGTGACGTAGCCGTCGAGTACTGCTTCCGCGGTGTCGGGCTCGAAGAGGTCCTGGCTGTAACTGAGCAGCAGATCGACGGCACCGTCGTACTGATCCTCGACGTAGAGCTCCAGGTCGTACTTGGCAGGCAGTTCCTCGACCGGTGCCTGTTCGTTCCGCACACCCGGGGCGCTGAACTCGACGCCGGGCTGGTTGAGGTAGTTGAACATCACGTCGAACAGCGGTGTGTGGCTCGGACCGTGTGCGGGCAGGTCCACCGCGGCCAGGATCGCCTCGAACGGCGCGTCCTGGTGGTCCAGAGCGTCGAGAACGGTCTGGCGGACCTGATCGAGCAGTGAGGTGAAGGGATCGTCGTCATGGACACCGACACGGAGAACGAGGGTCTGCAGGAAGTACCCGATGAGCCGTTCCAGCTCGCTGCGGTCGCGGCCCGCCACGGGTGAGCCGACCGTGATGTCCTCCTGCTCGCTGTGTCGGTGCAGCAGCACCAGGAACACCGAGAGCATCACCATGTAGGGGCTGGCCCCCTGCTGCGCTCCGTGTGCGCGCACCCGTTCCGCGAGGCCCGCGGGCACCCGGCGGCGGACCAGGGCACCGTCGTAGCTGGGCTGGGCGGGGCGCAACCGGTCCTTGCGCAGTTCCAGGGGGGCGACGCCGTCCAGTTGCCGCCGCCAGTAGGCGATGTGGGGCTCCAGCGCGCCGCTGTCCAGGGCCTCTCGCTGCCAGGCAGCGTAGTCGGCGTACTGGACGGGCAGCTCGGGTAGATCGGGGGCGCGGCCCTCGCACAGCGCGGTGTACGCCAGGCCGAGTTCCTCTCCCAGGACGGCCAGCGACCATCCGTCGGCGATGATGTGGTGCACGGTGAGCAGCAGCACGTGGTCCCGCTCGCCCAGATCCGCGAGATGGACCACCATCAACGGTCCCGACCCCATGTCGAGGCGGCCGACGGCCTCCTCCGCCAGGGCCCGCAGCTCCGACTCCCCGCTCAGCCGTACCCGTTCGAGTCCGACGAGCGGTTCGGGGTGGATGATCTGCTCCAGCAGCCCTTCCGTCTCCCGGAAGGTCGTACGCATGGCCTCGTGCCGCAGCGCGACGGTCCTCAACGCCTGCTCCAGCAGGTCCGGGCGCACCTCGCCGGTCAGGCGCAGGGACCCCTGCATCGTCCACGCGCGGTGGGCGGCTGGTTCCATCCGGCAGAGGTGCCAGAGCTGCCGTTGCATGGTGCTCGCCACGGCCGTGCAGTCTCCAGCGGTGCGCGGGTGGAGAGGAACGGCGGTTGGCGCGGGACCGGCTCCGGGGGCCGGCAGCGCGGCCGCCAGCTCGGACAGCACCGGATGCTCGAAGAACAGCCGCACGGGCACGTCCGCTCCGGAGCGCTCGCGTATCTGGTTGCGGACCCGTCCGGCGAGCAGGGAGTGCCCGCCCAGATCGAAGAAGTCGTCCTGGCGCCCCACGCCCTCGACACCGAGCACCTCCAGCCAGACATCGGCGACCAGCTCCTCGACCTCTCCCCGCGGTGCCCCACCGGCAGGTTCGGCCCTCCGGACGGGTCTCGGCAGGGCCCGTGTGTCGACCTTGCCGTTGGGTGTGCGCGGGAGGGCGTCGAGCACCATGAAGGCGGAGGGCACCATCGCGTCGGTCAGCGTCCGCCGCAGCTGCTCACGGAGGTCACCATGGTCGGGGTTCTCGGGCGGCTCTGCGGTCAGGTAGCCGACGAGGCGTCCTTCGGACATCGTGACGACCGCGTCGCGCACCCCGTGGCAGCGGCGCAGAGCGGCTTCGATTTCGCCCAGTTCGACACGCTGTCCGCGCACCTTGACCTGAAAGTCCCGGCGGCCGAGGTAGGACAGCTCGCCGTCGGACCGGTAGCGGACCAGGTCGCCGGTCCGATACATCCGCTCACCTGGAACGAAGGGATCGGCGACGAAATGGGAGGCAGTGAGGGAGGGGAGGTTGAGGTAGCCGCGGGCCAGGCCCACGCCGCCGAGGTACAGTTCGCCGACGGCTCCCACCGGCAGCGGGCACAGCTCCTCGTCCAGGACGTAGGCGCGCTCATGCGGGAGCGGAAGTCCGATCGGTGGGTTCTTGTCACCGGGGGCCACCCGGGAGTACGTGGAGTAGGTGGTGTCCTCGCTCGGGCCGTAGAGGTTGTAGACGGCCTCGACGTGCCCGCTCGCGTACAGGTCCTCGGCCAGGGCTCCCGGAAGCGCCTCGCCGCCCAGGCCGAACACCATGGGGCCGCTGCGCAGACCGCCTCCGGCGACCAGCTCACGGGCCGCGGACGGCACAGTGCAGACCAGGGTGACCTCGGGGGCGTCGGGTTCGAGCAGGGCGAGGGGGTCCTCGACGACGATGACCGTGCCGCCCGAGCAGAGCGGGCCGAAGAACTCGAAGACCGACACGTCGAAGCAGATCGAGGTGGACGCCAGGACCCGGGACAACTGATGGGCGGTGAACTCGCTCGCGCCCCAGCGCACCATCGCCACGGTGCCCGAATGAGTGATCATGACGGCCTTCGGGGTACCGGTGGAGCCCGAGGTGTAGAGGACGTGGGTGAGCGAGTCCGGCCGCACGCCGACCTCGCCGACGGGCGTCGTCGGTAGCCGGTCGAGCGCGCTGTGGTCGAAGCCGGTGAGGACGGTGCGGGCGCCGCTGTCCCCTCGCATGAACGCGAGGCGCTCGGCCGGGTAGTCCGGGTCGAGCGGAAGGTACGCCGCACCGGCCTTGAGGATGCCGATCATGGCCACGGCCAGGTCGGCGGTGCGCCGCATCTGGACGCCGACGACGTCGCCCTCGCCGGCGCCCTCGGCGCGCAGGAGGTGGGCGAGCTGGTTGGAGCGCTCGTCGAGCTGGCGGTAGGTGAGCTGGTGCCCGGCGCCGATGACGGCGGTCTGGTCCGGTACCCGTTCGACCTGTTCGGCGAACAGGTCGGTGAGGCGTACCGATCCGGGGTCCAGTTGCGGTCCGTTGCCCCAGCGGTCCAGGAACGCGCGGTCCCTGGCGGTGTGTACGTTGAGTCGGGCTCCGGGCCGGTCCGGGTCGGCGAGGGCGTCGGTGAGCAGCACCCGCAGCCGTTCAGCGGTGCGTTCGGCGGTGGACGCGTCGAAGATCTCGGCGTTGAAGTCCCAGGTGCCCCACAGGCCGTCGCCGTCTCGCCACAGGTGGAGCTCGACGTCGTGCTGGACGGCCGGGCGCGGCAGGTGCTCCGGCTTCAGCGGTGCACCGCCCAGGCGCGGGGCGCCGATGTCCCCGTGGAAGACGAAGTGCGTGCGAAAGAGCGGGGAGCGGTCTCCGCCGCGGTTCGGTGCCAGCGCGGCCACGACCTCCTCGAAGGGGGCATCGCGGTGGGCCAGGGCGGCCAGGGCGGTCTGCCTGGTACGGCGTACGAGTTCGCGGAAACTGGGACGTCCGGACAGGTCGGCGCGTAGGACGAGCGGGTTGGTGAGCAGCCCGACCACTCCGTGGGCGCCCGGTCGCGCACGACCCGCCTCGGGTATGCCCACCCCGAAGTCGCTCTGTCCGGTGTGGCGGCTGAGGAGCAGCTGGTAGGCGCTGAGAAGCACCGTGAAGAGGGTGGTGCCCTCCTCCTTCGCGAGCCGTTCGGCGGCGGTGACCAGCTCGGCGGGCAGGGTCACCGGGACCGATCCGGCACCGAAACCGGGGACGGCGGTGCGCGGACGGTCCGTCGGCAGGTCCAGGACGGGTATCCCGGCGAGCTGTTTCTTCCAGTACGCGAGGTCGTCGTCGCTGGTCCTGGTGGCTGCCACGTCCGGGGCCGGGCCAGGCAGCCCGCCGTCCGCGTAGGCGGTGTCCAGTTCTGCGAGTAGGACCCGCAGCGAGCCGCCGTCACACACCAGGTGGTGGGTGACGAAGACCAGCAGGTGCTCCTCGTTGCTGAGGCGGTAACCGTGTACCCGGACGAGTGGCGCGCGGCCGAGATCGAAGGGTGCTGCGACGGCCTCCTCCGCGAGTTTGGGTGCGGCGTCGGGGGTGTCGCTCAGGTCGGTCCACTGCGTGACGGGCACGGCGTCGACGCTGACCTCGCGGAGGGGGTCGCCGTCGGGGCCCTCCCGGAAGGTGCTGCGCAGAGCAGGATGGCGGCTGACCAGGGCAGCGACCGCCGCCTCGAACCGGTCGTGGTCGAGCGGGCCGGTGTGGCGGGCCGCGAACCCCAGGTTGAAGACCGGGGTGTTGGGGTGGAGCTCCTCGAAAGCCCAGAGGCCCTGTTGAGCGGTGGTGAGCGACGCGGTTGTGCTTGGGCGTCGCGCGGTCCGCCAGCGCTTCACCAGGTTCCGTCCAACTGTCAGATCCGTCACGCCGCCTCGCCCTCGATCGTCGAACGGACACGGTCCAGTACCGCGTCCGCTGGCCGTCCCTCGCCCAGCCATCCCTTCAGCAGGCCGTCCGCCACCTCCTGCGGGGTCACCGCCGTGAGGACCGTCTCCAGCTCCACGGGCAGTCCCAGCGCGTCCTCCAGGACCGCAGCCGCCTCGGCGGCCAGAACCGAATCCAGGCCCAGGTCCATCAGGCTGTCCGTCGGAAGGCAGGCCGGGATCTCCCGGACCCCGGCGACGACACCGCAGACCAGTGCGGTCAGATCGTCCACGCCGGCCGACGGGCGCCGCGCGGCAGTGAGCCCCGCGAGCCGGGCCGGGTCGTCGGTGACGGCGTCGTCGTAGGCACCTGACAGAAACTCCTCCCGGCAGGCTGAGCGCCGGACCTTCCCGCTGGAGGTGCGCGGCACCGCACGTACCGGCACCAGGACGACGAGCCCCAAGGGCAGCCGGGTCTCGGCCAGCACGGTCGCGCGCACCTTCGAAGCGAGTTGTGGGTCCGGGGTTCCGCGCACCTCCAGGACCAGCACGGTGTACGGCTCGGAGTCGTCGTCGACCAGGAAGGCGGCCGCGGTGCCGCCCTTCTTGCCCAGGAGCTGGAGTGCGGGTGCCTCGACATCCGAAGCGTGGTGGTTGGCGCCGCGGAACACGATGACGTCCTTGGCCCGTCCCGTCACGGTCAGCTCACCCCCGCTCAGCCGACCGAGGTCGCCGGTCCGGAGGAATCTCTCGCCGTCCAGTTCACCGAACAGCTCGGGGTCCTCGGCGGACCAGTAGCCGGGGGTGACGTGTGGCCCGGAGACCCAGATCTCGCCCTCCTGGCCGTCCGGGACCCGCGTGCCGCCGTCTGCCGGGTCCACGACGGCCACCCTCTGGCCTGTCACGGGCCTCCCACAGCTGACCGTTCCGTTCCCGGTGGGCCCGGACCAGTGGCCGGCGCTGACGATCAGCGTCGCCTCCGCTAGCCCGTAACAGGGGAGGAACGCCTTCGGGTCGAAGCCCACGGGCGCGAAACGCTCGGCGAAGGCGGCCAGGGTGCGCTGTTTGACGGTCTCCCCGCCGCTGAAAGCCACGCTCCACCCGGACAGGTCCAGTCCCTCCAGGGCCGCGTCGCTGTGCGCACGGCGCATACATAGGTCGTAAGCGAAGTTGGGGCCGCCGCTGACGGTGATCCCGTTCTCGCTGATCTGGTGCAGCCACGACAGCGGTGCCTTGACGAAGTCCCCCGGCGGCATGACCCGCACCGGGATGCCCGCCGACAGCGGAGCGAGCAGTCCGCCGATCAGACCCATGTCGTGGTAAGGGGGGAGCCAGGTCAGCCCGCGCGAGTCCGCGTCCAGACCGAACGCCTCCGCAATGGCTGCCGTGTTCGCGGCGAGGCTGTCGTGGCGGACCAGGACACCGCGTGGACGTCCCGTGCTTCCCGAGGTGTACTGGATGATCGCCACGTCCTGGCCGGTCACCGTCTCCGGGGCGAACCAGGCGGTGTCGTCGGCCTCCGGGCCGGGAACGGCCAGGGAGTTCTCCACCGGGATGGCGGGGTGGCGTTCCGGGCTGACGACGACCGTCGGCCGGGAGTCCTCCACGATGCCGGACAGCCGCGCACGATCCGGGACCGAGGACGCGCTCGGCGGGTAGGCGGGCACCACCGGGCGCCCCGCCAGGAACGCGGCGAAGACGGCAACCACGTACTCCACACCGCTGGGGTAGAGCAGCAGCACCGGCCCCTCGGGGCAGTGGGCCAACTGCCGGGCGAGGGCTGACGCCCGGCCCGCGAGCCGGGCGTGGCTCACCGGGGCGACACGCCCCTGCCCGCCGACGAATTCGTAGGCCACCGTGTCCGGATCCCGGTCGGCCCGGGACCTGAGCACGTCGACCAGGAGATCTGCGCGATCGATCATCAGTGCGCCCTTCCGAGCTTTCGGTTTTGGCGGCCCAGCCGACGGCTCCGGGTGGGCCCTGCGCAAATTCGGTGCGGTAACACGGCTTTCGGAGCCGTCGCTTTCCTCATGCCCGGAGCCAGGGAATTCCTGGTGAACATCTGCGTCGGAGCGGTGCGGAATACACGGGTCGGTTCCGAAGGGGTCTGTGGAAGGCGGGCCACACCATGCCTAGGAAGTTAATCGGCGCGGGGGTGATCCGGGCGTCCCCTAAAGGAGGGATGCGCCTCTCAGGCTCTGATCCGTGAACATGGGGTGCGCACGACCCGTTGGACGCCGTATTCCTCTGACGGGAGAAATCGGGAGCACCGCGTTCGGGACGACGCTGTTTGCGGTCCCGGCCCGATATCCAACGCGAATGAGGCGGGAACTCATGTGGAAGTTCACAGCGATCTGGGCGGGCAGCCTGGTGACCATGACGGGGACAGCGCTCACCAGCTTCGCGTTGGGGGTCTGGATCTACCTGGAGACCGGGTCGACGACCCAGTTCGCGTTGACGTTCGTCCTCGCGTTCCTGCCGAGCATTCTGCTCTCGCCACTGGCCGGCGCGCTGGTGGACCGCTGGGACCGCCGGAGCATCCTGCTCCTCAGTGACGTAGCGGGTATCTTTACCACCCTGACTCTCGGGCTGCTCTTCACAGCCGGGCTCCTCGAACCGTGGCACGTCTTCGTCACCACCGCGATCCGCTCGGCGCTGCGGGCCGTCCAGGTCCCCGCACTCAACTCGAGCGTCATCCTGCTCGTACCCAAGGAGCAGGTCGGTCGGGCCTCCGGGATGATGGGGGTCTCCCTGGCGATCAGCCAGACCGTGGCCCCCATACTCGGCGGCGCCCTGATGCTCGGTATCGGCGTCAACGGAGTGTTGTTCCTCGACTGCGCGACTTTCTTCGTCAACCTGGTCGTGCTCCTCATCGTGCGCATCCCCACTCCTTCGCGCTCGGATGTCGGCACCGAGGGCGGGGGCTCCCTGCTCCGTGAGATCCGGCAGGGCTGGCGGGTTCTCGCGGGCGGGCGCGGACTGATCGCCCTCGCACTCTTCTACGCGGCGCTCGACCTCAGCGTCGGCTTCGTGGACGTCCTGTTCACCCCGCTGGTGGTCAGCTTCGCGTCGGTCTCCGCACTGGGTGTCGTCCTGACGATCGGGGGCATCGGTCTGGTCCTCGGCAGCGTCACGATGGCGTCCTGGGGCGGTCCCCGGCGCCGCATCCACGGGCTCGCGGGCTTCGCACTTCCACTCGGGCTGTTCCTCTGCCTCGGAGCACTGCAACCCAGCATCCCCCTGGTCGCGGTCGCCGCGTTCGGCTTCATGTTCTGTTCCGTGATCATCGATGGCACGACACGCAGCATCCTCGCCCTGGAGGTCGAACCGGACGTCCAGGGGCGGGCGTTCGCGATGTTCAACATGATCACCAACACGGTGCTCTGCACGAGTTACCTGATGGCAGGCCCCGTCGCCGACAACCTCTTCGAGCCGCTTCTCGCCGAGGACGGCGCGCTCGCCGGGAGCGCGGGACTGGTCCTCGGAGTCGGAGCCGGTCGTGGGATGGCCTTGCTTCTGCTGCTACTGGGGATGCTCGTGGTGGCTACGGCGATCGTCGGCTACTTCAACCCGAGTCTGCGCCGTCTCTCGGACAGGGCGTCCAGGGCCGCCGCCGAGAAGAACGGCCGGGATCCGGTGGAGGCCGAGGAACAGGACGCGGAACAGGACGCGGAGCCGCAGGCCGTGACGGACCCCGGGACTCAGCAGGTCGCCGAACGATGACCGTCACCAACGGGAGACGACCGGTACCAACGAGAACAGAGGGACGTCGCGAATGCGCAGGGAGACCCCCGCGGACCGGTACGGCATCGACAACACCCATCTGACGCCCCTGGGCAGCTCGGGCTGGAGCCTGTGGCGTGAGACCGCGCTGCGCAGCGCGGGTTTCCCGGCCGAGCGGATCCACACGGTCTGCGACGACGAACTCGCAGCGGCGGCCGACCAGCTGGACGACACGCGCCAGTCCTCCCGCGAGCACTACGCGAAGGTGTTCGACGAGGCGGCCGACCGGCTCAGCGCGACCATTCGCCATACCGCCGCCGACCCCCGGTTCCGTGAGGCGGTCACCTGGCAGAACCCTGCGCTGATCCCCAACTGCGTGGACAAGGCTGCCGCCGGGGAGCCCCGCAACGTCCGCGGCCGCAACCACGAGCTCACGATCGTCAACTACCTCCAGCGGTACTGCCTGAAGAACGACACGGTCGGCTTCTTCGGCCCGGTCGGCTGGGCCAGGTTCGACTCCGGTTCCACCGGCCTGTCCCTGACCCACGGCGCCGGGCTCCTGCGCCGCCGCACGACCTATTTCGAGGGCTGGGCCATCGATGCGGTGGCTCGGGGCATCGCCGCCCGCCGTGAGGTGTTGCCGTGGTTGGTCCCGCGTGTGGTTCCCTCCGCCTCCCTCACCGGGTGGACGGTCCGCCTGCCCTTCCGCAAGCCCCTGACCCTGACCGCCCACCAGGTGAGGGTCCTGGGCCAGTGCGACGGCCACCACACGGTTGGTGACATCGCGGGCACCCCGGCCGATCTGGAGACCACGGTCGTTCTGATGCGCCTGCGCGAGCTGGGGATCGTACGCCTCGACCTCGCTGTGCCCCTGGTCGCCCACCCGGAACGGGACCTTGCGGAGCGCATCTCGGAGATCGGTGATCCGGCCGTACGCGAACGGGCCCTCGAACCGCTCACCGAACTGATGGTCGCTCGGGACGAGGTGGCGGCTTCGGCCGGGGACCCGGACCGGCTGCTGCGGGCCACCCAGAACCTCTCTGCCAGGTTCGAACGCCTCACGGGCGACGCGGCCACCCGCCACGCGGGCCGCACCTACGCCGGACGCACCCTGGTCTACGAGGACACGGTCCGCGACGCCGATGTCCGCCTCGGCCGCATGGTGACCGACTCACTCGCCGCTCCCCTCGGCCTGGTTCTCGACAGCGCGCTCTGGCTGGCCAACACTGTTGGTGAGCGCTACCTGGCGCAGGCCCGAAACGTCCTGGACCAGGAGCTCGCGCGGACCGGTGGCACAGCGATGCCGCTGCTGCGCATGCTCACCGGCATCATGCCGGAGGTCGCCCAGCCGGGTAGCCCCGCCTCCGCCCTCATCAAGGAGGTGGCCGTCGAGTTCCGGGAGCGGTGGCGTCGCGTTCTCGACCTGCCGCCCGACGCCCTCGCTGCCGCCCGCCACCATGTCACCGCCGACGCCGTAGCCGCCCGGGCCGGGCGAGAGTTCGCCACCGGAGCGCCGCTGTGGAGCGGAGCCCGCTGGTACTCCCCGGACGTCATGCTCGCAGCCGAGAGCGCCTCGGCTGCCGAGCGGGGTGAGCTGGACTTCGTCCTCGGTGAGATGCACTGCTGTATCAACACCCTGGAGAGCCAGCTCTTCGTCTCCCAGCACCCCGACCCCGACCGTCTGCGCGACGCCGCGAAAGCGACCCGTCTGGACCGGCGGATCTCGGTCATCCCACGAATGGACAGCGGACTCGCCATCTCCCGGATGGCCCGGGCACTCGAGTTGATGCTGCCGACGTACACGTACATGTCCATCGGAGCCGACTCCTTCGATGCGCCCCAGGGGGCGACCACGCTTTCGGTCATGGACCTGGTGGTGGAGCGGCAGGGCAACGAGGGGGTCGTCGTGCGCCACAGGACCGACGGCCGTGAGTACCGGTTCCTGGAGGCCGTCGGTGAACCGCTGTCGCTGTTGGTGGCCAACGCGTTCAGCCCGGTCGCAGGGGCGGACCACCGCCCCCGGGTCAGTATCGACCGGCTCGTCATCGCCCGGGAGAGCTGGACCTTTCGTACCGAGGAGGCCTCCTGGGCATTCGTCAAGGACGAGAAACGGCGGTACGCGGCCGCGCGCCACTGGAGGAGCAGCCACGGTCTGCCTGAGCGGGGCTTCTACCGGGTGCCGGTCGAACGCAAGCCGTTGGCGGTGGACTTTCGTAGTCTGCCCCTGGTGAACCTGCTGGCCAAGTCGATTCGCAGGACCGCCGAGTCCGACGAGGACAGCTTCACGTTCTCGGAGATCCTTCCGGACACGGACCGGCTCTGGCTGAGCGACCATGCCGGTGAACGCTACACGGCCGAGTTCCGACTCATCGCAGTCGACGCGGCGGCCGGACGGGCAGCAGCCCCCGACCCCCATTCCACTGTGAGGTAGAGCAGTGCAGGCTCAGACCACCATGCGCAGACGGGGGCCGGCCCTGACCGTCCTCCTGCTGCTGATCCTCACCGGCGTGGCAGCCGCGCTGCCGTTGCGCACCCCCGATCCCGGTACGGCCGCCGTCCCTGCCACCGAGTTCTCGGCGGCCCGTGCTGGTGACCGGCTCGACTCGATCGCCGCGGTGCCGCACCCCACAGGTTCGGCCGCTCAGCGGGACGTACGCGAGTACCTCGTCAGGGAGCTTCGGGAACTGGGGCTGCGGCCACAGGTTCAGGAGTCAGCCGCCGTTCGCGAGGTCAGCGAGGGCCGCGCCGTCGC
Source organism: Nocardiopsis moroccensis (assembly GCF_055763695.1). Taxonomy (NCBI): domain Bacteria; kingdom Bacillati; phylum Actinomycetota; class Actinomycetes; order Streptosporangiales; family Nocardiopsidaceae; genus Nocardiopsis; species Nocardiopsis moroccensis. The sequence continues at coordinate 764,341 of NZ_CP199747.1, forward strand.
CGGGTCCGTCAGCAACATCCGCACCATGATCCCCGGCACGGAGCCCACCGGCCGTGTCCTTCTCGTCGCCCACTACGACTCCGTGCCGATCGGTCCGGGAGCTGCCGACAACGGCTCCAACGTCGCCGCTATCCTCGAGATCGTGCGCGTCCTGGAAGCCGGACCGCGGCTCCGCAACGACGTCGAGGTCCTCTTCACGGACGGGGAGGAGCCGGGCATGATCGGGGCGCGCGCCTTCGTCAACGCGGAGGACGGCGTGAAGGGTCCGGCCGCCTCCCGGACCGTGGTGGTGAACCTGGAGAGCCGGGGTTCCTCCGGTCCCGCGGTGATGTTCCAGACGGCGGGTACCGGTCTCACCCCCGCCTTGCGGGCCTCCGGTGCGGCTACCACCTCGGTCGCGGACGAGGTTTTCGGGCTGTTGCCCCACGAGACCGACCTGACGGTCTTCGACGAGGCGGGGATGCGGGGACTCAACTTCGCCTTCATGGGTGACTCCGCGCACTACCACACCGAGTACGACGATCTCGCCCGGCTGGACCGCTCCAGCGTGCAGGACATGGGGGAGGCGGCGCTCAGCACGGTCCGCCACCTCGGCGGGGCGGACCTCGCCGTTGACGGCTCGGACACCACGTACTTCTCGCTCTTCGGCACGGTGGTGTCGTACCCGTCCTGGGCGGTCCTCCCGCTCGCCGCGGCGGCCGTCCTGGGAGTGCCGCTCCTTCTCTGGACCGGACGACGCCGGGGGGTGTCCCCGGCTGGGGTCGGTCTGGCCGCCGCGACCCTTCCGCTCACGCTGGTCGGCGTGGCCGCAGCGGGCCTGGCCGGGTGGTGGCTGCTGGCGCTGGTCCGCCCGGAGTTCGCCCTCAACGCGGGGCACGTGCACAACCCCGGCCGTTATGTGGTCGGTGCGCTGCTGCTTCTTACAGTTCCGGTCCTCGTCTGGTACCGGTGGACGCGCCGCAGGGCCTCACCGCTGGACACAGCGGTCGCCGTCCTCGGCTGGTCCGCGCTGTTCGCCGTGCTCTGCGCTGTGCTGTTGCCCGGCGGTGCCTACCTCTTCACCTGGCCCGCGCTGGTCGGGCTGGTCGCCGTCGCCGCGGCGCTGCGGTTCACACCAGAGGACTCACCGTGGCGACCGGCGGCCGGAGCGGTCGTCGCCGTACCGGCCGTCGCGCTCATCCTGCCGATCGTGCTCCTGTTGTTCGACCTGGGGCTGGCAGCCATCACCGCCCCCCTGGTGTTGGCGGCGCTGCTGGGAGTCGCGCTGACGGGTGTACTGGAGCCCCTTCCCCGGCCCCGGGTCCTCACGGCGGCGACACTCGTGGCGGCGGTGGCCGGTATGACCACCCTGGGAGCGGGCACGGCTCTCGACGGCTACAGCGCCGACCAGCCCCGACCGGTCAGCCTCGGGTACGTCCTGGAAGCAGACACGGACAAGGCGAGCTGGGTGAGCCTGGGTGACAGCTCCGACCCCGTGGTCGGCCGGCTGCTCACCGGCGAGCCCGACCGCTACGACGAGCGCGTCCCCCCGTTGGGAGGGGTTGCGCTCGCCAACGGAACGGCCCAGGTCGTTCCGTTGGACCTCCCGAACATCGAGGAGGAGCATTTCGACGAGGCCGACGGCGTACGGACGGTTCGGGTCCGTCTTCACGGCCCTGCCGACGCTCACAGCGTCGCCGTCTACGCGGACACCGGAAACCACCGGATTCTCGGCGCCACCGTCGGGGGCGAGGAGATCACCGGTGGTTCCGCGCGGTCCGCAGACCACTGGGGGTGGAGCTTCTACTACGCCGGTCCGCCCGCCGGCGGGCTCGACGTCGTCATCCGGGCCCGCGGCGAGGGGCCACTGCCGCTGCGGGTGGTCTCCACCGCGACCGGACTGCCGGACGGGATCGGCGCGCCCGCCCTGGAGGCGGACCAGACCTGGGCGAGCTGGCCGTCGGTCGCCGGCCAGACCTTCGTCGTGCGGACCTTCAGGATCTGACGGTTGGGGGATCCGCCCACCCGGGGCCCGGGACCCCTTGCCGGTCCGTCCCGGGCCCCGGGTCAGACGAGGTCGTCGACGATGGCCCGGATCACCTGACGCCGGCCCGCAGCATCGAAGAAGTGCCCCCCGGGGACCGCGGTCAGGCTGAACCCGGCACGGGTCTCCTCTGCCCAGTCCGCCATCCGTTTCGGAGGCGCCTCTGGGTCCTCAGTACCCGCGAAGGCGTGGATCGGGACGTTCAGCGGGGTCTTTGGCCGGAACCCGTGCGTGCTGAGCACGGTCAGGTCCGCGCGTAGGGTCGGCAGCAGTCCGGCCAGGAGCTCGGGCTGTTCCAGGACCTCGACGGGGGTCCCGCCCATGTCGCGCACGTACCCTTCCAGCCCTCCCTCGCCGCCCTCCCACTCCCACCTGCCGTCGTCCAGCACGGGTGCCACGCTGGCGGCGGTGAACAGCCGACGAGGGGTCGGCAGACCGCGGTCGCGCAGGGTGTGGGCCAGGGCCCAGGCGACCCTGGCCCCCATACTCACACCGTAGAAGGAGAAGGGTGTGTCCAACAGCGGCCGGACCACCTTGACGAGGTCGTCCACCAGCGGGCCCATCCGCTCGTACGGGGGTTCGCGGAACCGGTCGGTGCGGCCCGGGAGCTGTACCGCCACTGCTTCGACGTACCAGGGCAGCTGCTGCGGCCACTGCCGGAACATGGAGGCGTTGCCGCCCGCGTAGTGGAAACACAGCAACCGTGTCTCGGCGGGACCGGTGCGGCCGAACCGCTTGAACCAGCGGCGGTCCGCGTCCGGGGCGAGTCTGTCCGGTGCGCTCATCGCGTCTCCGCCTTCGACAGTGTGTCGGTCATCAGTTCCAGGAGGCTGTCGGGAGCCTCCATGAACCTGTGGTGGTGGCCTTCGAGTAGTACGGACGTGGTCTCGCCGCACTCCGTCCAGCCGCCCATGTCCGCGTAGGGGATCTCGTCGTCCTCGGTCCAGCCGATGGCGGTGATCGCGCCGGGCAGCCGGTAGGGGACCGGCATGGTGTACCGCTTGTTGGTCTCGACATCGGCCCGCAGGATCTCCAGGTAGAAGGAGAGCAGTTCGGGGTTGGGGGAACCGCCGAGCCGCCGCATCAGCTTCTCCAGCTCGGCGCCCAGTTCGGTGTCGTCCATGGACAGAAACCGCCCGGCGGGCCCGTCCTGGGGCGCGACCTGGGAGGAAACGTACAGCTGGGCCGGAGCGGGACGTCCGGTGCGAACCAGCTCGGCGGACACCTCGTAGGCCGCCAGCGCTGAACCGCAGTGGCCGAAGAAGGCGAACGGTACGTCCAGGTAGTCCTCCAGGCCGGGGCCCATGGCCTCGGCGAGCTCCTGGTAGGTGGTGAAGTTGGGCTCGGCGAAGCGGGTTTCGTGGCCCGGGAGCTCCACCGGGACGAAATCCACCCCGTCACGGTGACGGGGCCAGCGCCGGTACATGCTGACGCCGCACCCCGAGTAGGGGATGAGGAACACGCGCGCTCGTGCCGTGGCCGACGGCTTGTGAGGCAGCCACGGGTTCCGGTCGGAGGGTCGGTGGTTCATCAGCGGGCTCCAAGTGGTCGCGGGGACGGGGCCTGGGGCGGGGGAGGCTCAGCGGTTCCGGGCGGTGATCGGTAGGTGTTTGTATCCGGAGATGAAGTTCGACTGGAGCCGGGAGCTCTCACCGGCGTGGGCGAAGCCCGTGAAGCGGTTCAGGAGTTCGGTGAAGAGGATCCTGAGGGTGACGCGGGCGACGCTGTGGCCGACGCAGTAGTGCGGCCCGATCCCGAACGCGATGTGCTTATTGGGTTTGCGGCGCAGGTCGAACGTGTCCGCGTCCGGGAACACCGCCTCGTCCCGGTTGGCGGAGCCCAGCCAGACCACCACTGCGTCCCCTGCTCTGATCCGGGTGCCACGGACCACGGTGTCCTTGACGGCGTACCGCATGAAGTGGCTGACCGGGGACGCCATCCGGAGGGCCTCCTCGACGGCCGTGGGCGTGACACCGGGGTCCGCGGCCCAGGCATCGAGGAGACCGTCCTCCAGGTGTTCGGCGATCAGGTAGTTCGGGGAGTGCGGTGTGGTGACCACGGCTCCGAGGAGCACGCTGTAGCAGTTGGACATGACCTCGCCCGGTGTCATGGTTCGGCCGTCCACCTCGGTGGTGATCAGAACGCTGATGAGATCGTCGCCCAGGTTGTGGCGGCGCTCACGGTAGATGTCCTGGAAGTAGGCGAAGAGCTGGCGGTGCGCATGGTCCAGGGTCTGCTGGGTGCCTCCGGGCAACTGGTACTCGGGATCCTCTGCGGCGATGGAAGAGTTGAGCAGACCCGCCAGCCACGGCCAGTCCTCGCGCGGCAGGCCCATGGAGACCCCGCCCACGGCCACGGGAAGGGCCAGCATGGCCTCGGCGAAGTCGAACGGGCCGCCGTCCCCGAGAGGCTCCAGGACCTCCAGGACGAGCTCGCGGATCATCTCGTGCTGGCGCTCGATGGCCTTGATGGCCATGGCCTTCTGCAGACGGGCGCGCATCACGGTGTGGCGCGGGGGGTCGGTGGCCGCGATCTGCCGACCGCCCGCCGGGTCCTCGACACCGAGGATGTTCAGCAGGGTGCCCCGCTCGGAGGTGAAGGTGTGGGCATCGCGGAGCACGTGGTCGGCCTCGTGGTAGTTGGCCACCGACCAGAAGCCGTTGCGCCCTTCGACCTCCTGCCAGACGAGGCGGTCACGTCGGCGCAGGTCAGCCCAGAGCGGGTGGAAGTCCCCGTAGCCGTAGAGCAGAGGGTCGTCCAGGCCCATGGCGGCCTTGCCGACCGGACAGCCGGGCGCGGCCTCGGCAGGCGGCATGGGGCACTCGTCGGCCACCGCCTTGGGCGCACCCGCGGCACCGCCTCCGGTGAGATCATCGAACGGTCGCATCCTCGGCCTCCTGGGTTGGCTGCGGCTGACCGCCGCCCGTGCTCCGCCGCAGGTCCTCGGCGAGGTCCGCGATCGTCGGGTACAGGTACAGCGTTCGGGCCGACATGTTGACGTCGAACTCCTGCTGGAGGACGGCGAGCAGTTCGGCGGCCATCAGCGAGTGCCCGCCGAGCTCGAAGAAGTTGTCGCCCGTCCCGACCGGCTCGACGTCGAGGGCGTCGCTCCAGATATCGGCGAGGCGGCGTTCCAGGTCGTCTGCCGGCTCGACGTACTCGTTCCACACGTTTCGGGGGATCTTGGCGGAGGGCAGGGACGAGCGGTCGACCTTGCCGTTGGCGTTGAGGGGGATCTCCGGCATGGCGAGGATCGCCCAGGGCACCAGGTGCGCGGGCAGGGACTCCGTGAGCATCGCGCGCAGGGCCGCACCGAGTTCGGCCGCCTCGCCCTCCGGGACGGGGCCCACCGCGACGTAGGCGATCAGGCGGGTGTCACCGGCTCCGTCGGTGTGGGTGAGCGCGGCGGCCTCCTCCACCCGGGGGTGTTTGAGCAGTTCGGTTTCGACGGTGCCGGGCTCCACCCGGTAGCCGCGGATCTTGACCTGGCGGTCGGCGCGGCAGAGGAAGTCCAGGGTGCCGTCGGGCAGTTCGCGCACTATGTCGCCGGTTCGGTACATGCGGCTGCCCGCCGCGCCGCCGTAGATGTTGGCGACGAACTTCTCCGCGGTGGCGCCGGGTTTGTTCAGGTAGCCGGTGGCGAGCCCCTCCCCGCCCACCCACAGCTCCCCCCACTCACCTCGCTGTACGGGGCTCATAGCCTCGTCCAGGATCGCGGTGGTGGTGCCGTCGATGGCCGTGCCGATGGGGACGCGCTCGTTGTCACTGCTGGTGCGTGTGGTCCAGCAGGTGGTGAAGGTGGTGTTCTCGGTCGGACCGTAGCCGTTGGTGAACGTCAGGTGCGGGTGCTCCTTCAGGACGGCGCGGACTTTGTCCGGGGAGAGCACGTCCCCGCCCGCCAGCAGGTGACGGATCGTGCCCAGACTCTCCGGACGGCGGGCGACCAGTTTGTGGAACAGGCCCGAGGTGAGCCACAGGATGCTCACGCCCTCCTCGTGGATCGTCCTGACGATCTCATCCAGGTCGGCCAGGCCCGAGGGGGCGAGGGCCAGACGGCAGCCGCGGACCAGGGGTGTCCAGATCTCGAAGGTGGAAACGTCGAAGCCGACCCGCGTCATCTGGAGGAAGACGTCGTCCGGACGGACGTCGATCCACGACGGGGTGTCGATGAGCCGGAAGATCGCGCGGTGGGAGACCACCACGCCCTTGGGAACGCCGGTGGAACCCGAGGTGTAGCAGACGTAGGCGGGAGTGTCCGGGCCGACCTCGGCCGGAGGCAGGGGCCCCGGGCCGGCGGCGGGCTCGTCGGGGGCGTCGATCGGGAGCTGGTGCCCCACCTGCGGCACCAGCGGCGCGGTACCGGCGTCGACCACGGCGAAACGCGCCCGCGCGTCGTCGAGGATACGGGTGCGCTGCTCGGCCGGTTCGGCCGGATCCAGGTACAGGTAGGCGCCGCCCGCTTTGAGGATCGCGGTCAGCGCCACCATGAGTTCGATTGAACGGTCCAGCACCACCGCGACGACGCTGCCGCCGCCGACCCCGGCCGCGCGTAGCCGTCGGGCCAGGAGGTCTGCGGAGGCGTCGAGCCGCCGGTAGCTGAGGCTGCGTTCGCCGTGGCTGACCGCGATCGCCTCAGGGGTTCTCGCGGCCTGTTCCGCGACCATGTCGTGCACGCACCTCGGTGCGTGAGACGGCTGAATAGCATCCGTCACCGGTTCCCCACCTCTTCCCCGTCTGGACCTTCTCTGCTCGGCTTCATCAGTGCCCGGGACCGTCGGGGCCCGGGACTGCTACGGGGTCCCGGCGCGTGCTCAGCGGACGCAGGTCGGTCCAGTGCTCGTCGATGTAGTCCAGGCAGGACTGTTTGGCGCCCTCCTGGACTACGGTCCAACCGGCCGGGGGCTCCAGCCTGGCCGGCCAGAGCGAGTGCTGTTCCTCAGCGTTGACGAGGACGAGAAAGGTTCCGTTGGGATCGTCGAACGGATTCATTGTGTCGGCTCCTTGACTAATCCGTCGGGGATGGAGTGGGAGAGGCCGGATAATCCGGTCACGAGTTCTGGTGGAGCGTTCACCTCAGCCGCTTCCAACGCGTACTTCGGCGATTCCGAAATCTGTTCCCCGGTACCGCAGTACTTCTGCCTGAATTTACCGGCGCGGTACCGGGGCGTGGTGTCACCTGAAAGGACGACATCCGCGTGCGGGCGTTCCGGGGCCGGTGCGGACGCCGCTCCGCCACGTCCCGCCGGGCCTCAGCAGACTTTGTGTATCCACGCGTCTGGGTCGGGCAGTCGCCCTTGTTGGATACCGAGCAGTTTCTCGCGCAGTCCCAGGGCGACCGGGCCCGGTTGGCCGTCTCCGACCGTCCAGTCCTTGCCGCCCGCCCCCCTGACCCTGCCGATCGGGGCGATGACGGCGGCGGTGCCGCAGGCGAAGGCCTCCGTCATCGTTCCCGACGCGCAGAGCCCCCGCCACTGCCGCACCGACACGGGCCGCTCCTCGGCATCCAGGCCGAGGTCCGGCGCCAGTCTCAGCAGGGAGTCGCGGGTGACGCCGGGTAGCAGGGTGTCCGACAGCGGAGGAGTGACCAGTTGCGGCCGTCCGCCGTCTCGGGGGCGGAGCACGAAGAAGATGTTCATCCCGCCCATCTCCTCCACCCAGGCGTGCTCGGCGGCGTCCAGCCACACCACCTGGTCACATCCCTCGGCCGCGCCCCGGCGCTGGGCGGTGAAGGCCGCGGCGTAGTTGCCGCCGACCTTGGCGGAGCCGGTACCGCCGGGCGCGGCACGGGTGTGCTCCTCGGCCAGCCACACCGTCAGGGGGCGGGGACGGGTCCCGGCGCCGAAGTAAGCGGCGGCAGGGGAGGCGAAGACCACGAACAGGTAGCTGTGCGAGGGGAGCGTGAATCCGAGTTCCTGCTGAGTTGCGATCATCATGGGCCGCAGGTAGAGGCTGTTGCCCGGGCCCGCCGGCACCCAGGCGCGGTCCTGGGAGACCAGGAGTTCCAGGGAACGCAGGAAGGTCTCCTCCGGCAGGTCCGGCATCGCCAGCCGCCGGGCGGAGAGGTTGAACCGGGCCGCGTTGACGCGGGGCCGGAACAGGGTGATGGCGCCGCTCTCCTGCCGGTAGGCCTTCATGCCCTCAAAGCACTCCTGGCCGTAGTGGAACACGGAGGCGGAGGGGTCCAGGCTGATCGGCCCGTACGGCTCCAGCCGTCCGTCCTCCCACCCCCTCCCCTCGTTCCAGCGCACGGTGACCATGTGGTCGGTGAAGACGCGGCCGAACCCGGGGGCGGCCAGAACCGCCTCGCGCTCCGCCTCCGGTACCGGCCGACGACAGGTCCGGATCTCGAAGTCAACCACCGGATGGGCTCCTCTTCTGCATTCCTCGCGAGACCGAGAACGAGTGAAAGGTCTGTTGTCGCACCGAAGCTACCTGCGGGGTGCCGGAACGCGGTGTCACCTGAAAGGACGACATGCGTACGCGGCCGGTTCTGAAGGAAGGTGGGGTAGCCCGGAAACGGGCCGTTGCCCCACGCCTCAAGGCCGTTGTCGCCTCTCAGGGTGACAGTGATCGAACGTGTGGGGAATTCGCCCGGAGCTCTCAGAATTCGGCTTCAGCGTCTCCACCTGAGTTGTCGCGGACGGGATGGATTTACGTATGGGACTTGCCATTGCCAAGCTCGAAGCCTGGATGCGCGACTACTATCACGCGGTCGACCACGACATCGGCAGCAGTGGTGTACGGGACCTGTCAGTGGCCGAGCTGCGTAAGGTCTGCGGTTTCGAGCTGTCCGAACTGGACGCGATGGTCCTGCACGACAGCGAGGCCTTCGGCGGGCCCGGGCTGCGTGCCGCGCTCGCGGACCGCTGGACCGACGGTGACGTCGACCAGGTGATGGTCACCCACGGTTCCAGTGAGGCGATCTACATCGTCATGCAGACGCTGCTGGACCCCGGTGACGAGGTGATCGCCGTCGACCCGGCCTACCAACAGCTGTACGACATAGCCCGGTCCCGGGGTTGTCGGATCACCCGGTGGCCACTCCGCGCCGACCAGGGTTTCTCCGCCGACATCGACCTGCTGCGCAAGCTCGCCGCGTCCCGTCCCCGGATGATCGTCGTGAATTTCCCGCACAACCCCACCGGCGCCTCGATCACCGCTGAGGAGCAGGACGAACTCATCGCTATCGCGGCCGAGGCGGGGTCCTGGCTCGTGTGGGACAACGCGTTCGGTGAGATGACGTACACGGCGCCCCCGCTGAGGCTGCCGCACGACCGCTACGACAAGGTCGTCTCTTTCGGCACCCTCTCCAAGAGTTATGGTCTGGCGGGCATGCGGGTCGGCTGGTGCCTGGCGCCGAGGGAACTCCTGGAGGAGATGGCCGTGTTGCGCGACTACATCGCGCTGTACGTGTCCCCGGTGCTGGAGTTCTTCGCCGAGAAGGCCGTCCGCAACGCGGACAGGATCGTGGCGCTTCAACGCGAGCACGCGGGTGCCAACCTCGAACTCCTGCGGCGGTGGGCGGAAGGCTTGCCCGACCTGGTCCGTCTCACCCCGCCGTCGGGCGGGGTGACGGCCTTCGTCGAGTTCCCACGCCTGCCGGATCCGGTGCGCTCCTGCCGCCGACTTGCCGAGCAGCACCGCGTCCTGCTGGTCCCCGGTGAGTGCTTCGGCGACGACTACCGCTCGTTCGCCCGGCTCGGTTTCGGCGGTACCACCGCCGAGCTCACAGCTGGGCTCTCTCATCTCGCAGAAGTACTGCGCCAAGACTCGGGAACGGTGACGGTCCGATGACTGACAACCTGAGGAGCCGAATCGCGGGCCTCTCGCCGCGGAAGCGTGAACTCCTGGAGACCCGGCTCGCCGAGATGGCGGCCGAGCGGGGGCCGACTCAGCACGACCGTATCCGGGCGCGCGACCAGGACGGGCCCGTCCCGTTGTCGTTCGCCCAGCAGCGCGAGTGGGCCACCAGCCGGATCAGGGAGTCCAACAACATCAGCGGTGCCCTGCGGATCGTCGGTGATCTCGACCTGCGCCTGATCGGTCGGGTGCTGACGGAGGTCATCGAGAGGCACGAGGCGCTGCGGTCCGTCGTCGAACTGCGCGACCGCGTTCCCGTGCAGGTGGTCCGGCCGGTCACACCGGTCCCGACCCCCGTGGTCGACCTGTCGCACCTGCCCTCTGACGAACAGCTCGCGCAGGTGCGCCTGCGGGCCGACGCGGAGATGGTGCGCCCCTTCGCACCGGAGGACCCGCAGCGGTTGCGGATCCGGTTGCTCCGCTTGGCACCGGACGTCCACGTGGCATTGTTCACCACCGACCACGCTGCGTCGGACGCCTGGTCGATGTCGATCCTCGTCCGGGAGTTCGTGGCCCTGTACGGCATCTACCGGGAGGGAGGAGAGGGCGGCCTGCCGCTGCCCGAGATCCAGTTCGGCGACTTCTCGGCGTGGCAGGCGCGGGAGTTCGGCGAGGAGCGGATCGCCACCGAACTCGCCTACTGGCGTCAGGCGCTGGAAGGCGTGCCCACCGGGCTGGCGCTGCCCGCCGACCGGCCCTACCCGTCCCGGCCGACCTTCGCCGGCGCGCAGCACCACATCGACCTCTCACCAGAGCTGAGCACGGAACTCAAGGCGTTCAGCCAACGTGAGAACGCGTCGCTGTTCATGGTGCTGCTCGCCGCGTTCTCCGTGCTCCTCCACCGGTACGCCGGACAGGACGACATGGTCATCGGATCGGCCGTGTCCGGCCGCAACCGGGTGGAGAGCGAGGGGGTCATCGGCTGTTTCGCCAATCTGCTGCCGCTGCGGATGCGGCTGGCCGAGGACCAGACCCTGCGCGAGCTCGTGCACGCGGCGAAGGACACGACGGCCGCCGGTTATGACCACCAGGAACTGCCCTTCGAGAGGCTCCTGGAGGAGTTGGGCATCGGGCGGGAGGCCTCCCAGACCCCGCTGGTCCAGGTCATGGTCAACGTCCTGACCGCGCCTGAGAGCACCTTGGAACTGGAGGGGCTGACGATCACCCCGGAGCCGATGGACCTCGGACCGGTCTCCATCGACCTGACACTGTTCGCGATTCCGCGCGGGGACACAGTGTCGCTCCAGTGGCAGTACCGTACCGAGCTGTTCGACACCGAGACGGTGGTCATGCTGGCCTCGCAGTTCGTCAACGTCCTGCGTCAGGTGGTGACAGCGCCGGACACGGCGGTCGGCGACGTGGAGTTCATCGTCACCGAGACGCCGTCCGCATCCCTTCCCGCCCCCACGCCGTCGGGCGCTCACGCCCCCGGATTCGTCGAACTCTTTCAGCGGCGGGCGGCTCTCGACCCGCACACCACCGCCGTGGTCCACGACGGGGTCGGTGTCAGCTACGGCGACCTCAACCAAGAAGCCAACGCGCTCGCGCACCGGCTGCGGGAACGAGGTGTCGGCCGGGATGTCCCGGTCGGTGTCCTGGTCGACCGGTCGCCGCGGATGGCCGTCGCGATCCTCGCCGTGCTCAAGGCGGGCGGCGCCTACGTCCCGCTGGACCCCTCCTATCCGCCGGCCCATCTTGCGGCCACGATCGCCGACGCGGGCGTCCGGGTGCTCGTCACGGAGGAGGGACCCGCCGACGCCCTTGCCGGGGCGGGGATCGAACTGCCGGACGAGACGGTCTTCGCTGACCAACCGTTCGAGGGGCCGGACCACGACCTTCCCGAACCGCCCGATCCGAACTCCCTGGCGTACATCGTGTACACCTCGGGTTCGACCGGCCGCCCCAAGGGAGCCATGATCGAGCACCACTCGCTGGTCGTGTTCGCCCGCGACGTGGTGGAGCGCTTCGGGCTCGGCGGCGGTGACCGGTTCCTCCAGTTCGCCTCGCCCGGATTCGACGTACTGGCGGAGGAGCTGTTCCCGACCTGGCTGGCCGGTGGCGCGGTGGTGATCCCCACCCAGCGGCTGCTCGGCGGCGGGGCCGACCTCGCCGACCTTGTCGAGCGGGAGCGGCTGACGGTGATGGAGCTGCCGACCGCGTACTGGCACGAGTGGGCGCGCGAGTTGGAGCAACAGGGACGCGAGCTGCCGGAATCGCTCCGACTGGTGATCATCGGCGGGGAACGGGTTCTCCCCGACCGGATCACCGCGTGGCGGCGACTCGGCGTACCGCTGATGCACGTTTACGGTCTGACGGAGACCACGGTCAGCTCGACCTTCTTCCGCCTGGACCCCGTCGAGCAGGGCCGGGACTGGCCCAACCTGCCCATCGGCAGGCCACTGCCCTCGGCCGACCTGCGCGTCTTGGACCACTGGCTGCGGCCGGTCCCGGTGGGCGCCCTCGGTGACCTGTACATCGGCGGTGTCAGCCTGGCCCGCGGCTACCACCGTCGCCCGGGGCTGACCGCGGACCGGTTCGTCGCTGACCCCGACCCCGCGCGCCCCGGCCAGCGCCTCTACCGGACGGGTGACCTCGTACGCCAACGGCCCGATGGGAACCTGGAGTTCGTCTCCCGGGTGGACGCCCAGATCAAGATCCGCGGGTTCCGGGTGGAGCCCGCGGAGATCGAGGCCAGACTCAGCCGCCACCCGGAGCTGACCGAGTCCGTGGTCGTCGTGCACGAACCCGCCCCCGGCGACAAGCGGCTGGTGGCCTATGTCGTCCCGCGTGCCGATCGGGTTCCCGAAACCGGTGACCTGCGGCGGTTCCTGGAGAGGGAGCTGCCGTCCCACATGGTGCCCGCCGTGTTCGTCGGGCTTGACGCGCTGCCGCTCAATCCGAACGGCAAGATCGACCACGCGGCGCTGCCGGCGCCCAGTGGGGACCGACCGGTCGGCGGAAAGGAGTTCGTCGCTCCGCTGACGCCTATGGAGCAGCAGCTCGCGCAGATCATCTCCCGGGTGATCGGGGTCGAGAGCGTCGGTGTCCACGACAACTTCTTCGAGCTGGGCGGCGACTCGATCCTGGTCATCCAGGTCGTCGCCCAGGCACAGGACCTCGGTATCCGCCTCTCCCCGCTCGACCTCTTCGAACACCCCACGGTCGCGCTCCTCGCCGAGGTGACCGCCGCTGCTCCGGTCATCGACGCCGAGCAGGGCGTGGTCAGCGGGCCCGTCGCGCTGGCGGCTCCGCAGCGCTGGTTCTGTGCGGAGGAGCTCACCGACCCGCACCACTGGAACGTCTCCACGCTGCTCGAGCTCCGTGAGACCTACACAGCCGACACGCTGGGCGACGCTGTTGCGCAGCTGCTGTTCCACCACGACGGCCTCCGCCAACGGTTCCAGCTCAACGGCGACCGGACACGTGTCAGGATCGCCCTGCCCGACTCCCGTACCCCCTTCGAGGCGCACGACCTGTCCGCCCTGGGCTCCGACGAGCAGGACCGCCGCATCGCGGAGCTCACCGCCGAGGCCGCAGCGGGGCTCAAACCCGCGGTCGGGCCGATGGCGCGGTTCGCGTTCTTCCAGTTGGGCGCCGAGCGCCCGGACCTGCTCGCGATGATCGCGCACCACCTGGTCGCCGACCCCACCTCGATCCGGATCCTCGTCGAGGACCTGCGAACCGCACTGCTCTCACTGGGAGCGGGCCAGCCGGTCACCCTGTCGGCCAAAACGACGTCCTGGCAGTCCTGGACCCGCCGCCTCGCTTCGCACGCCGGAACCCAGCCGGTGCAGTCGCAGCGGCGGTACTGGGAGGACGTCGTCGGAGGCGCGCCCGGAGCCCTGCCCGTCGACACCGCCGCGGGACCGGAGGCCAACACGGTCGGGAGTCTCCGCCGGGTCGTGCGGGAAGCCTCCTCCGAGACCACCGAAGCGGTGCTCCGCGGTGTACCGGCCGCGCTCAACTGCCGCGTCGAGGAGCTCCTGTTGGCTGCTCTGGCCCGGACCCTCGGCGGCTGGACCGGTGGCCCGAGGCACGTCGTCGACCTGTGGCGGCACGGCCGGGACCAGGTCTTCGACGACATGAACCTGACCCGCACCGTCGGCTGGCTCGACACCCTCCACCCGGTCTCGCTCACCAGTGAACCCGGAAGCACGCCCGAGACCACCCTGAAGTCGGTGAAGGAAGCGCTGCGGGGCGTCCCCGGGAACGGGCTCGGCTGGCAGCTGCTGCGCCAGTCCAACGATCCGGTGCCGAGTTCCCCGGCCGACCTGGTTCTCGACTACACCGGCGGACTCGACGAGCCCGCACCCGCCACGGACGGGTTCACCATGGCTGGTGCGGCCGGTCCGGCGGCGAGCCCCCTGGCCCGGCGCCCCTACGCGATCGAGGTGCGCGTCTCAGCCGCCCGCGGCGTGCTCACCTTCACCTGGGAGTACAGTAACCTGCTGCACTCTCAGGAAACCGTGGAGCGGCTGGCCGGACAACTCCTGGAGGAGCTGTCCGTTCTGGTGGCCGGTGGCCGCGCCGCGCACACCCCGTCGGACTTCCCGCTCGCCAGGGCCGACCAGGCACAGATCGACGGACTGCTCGACCGGATCGCGTCGGACGGGGACGGACGGTGAACCGGCGCAACGTCGAAGACGTCTACGAACTGTCACCGCTCCAGCAGGGCATGCTGCTGCACACGCTGTACGGCGGCGACGCCGACACCTACGTCGCCCAGCGCAGCTTCGAGATCGAGGGCCCGCTGGACGCCGACGCGTTGGAGCGCGCCTGGCACCAGGTCGTCGACGCGCATCCCGCCCTGCGGACCTCGTTCCATTGGGAGGGGCTCGACAAGCCCCTCCAGGTGGTCCACCGGGAACTGCCGGGGGCGATGCGCAGACACGACTGGTCCGACGCGGACGAGGCGGAGCGCGGGGACAGGTTCGAACGGCTGCTGGCCGAGGAACGGAAGAAGGGCTTCGACCCGGAGCTGCCACCGCTGCAGCGGCTGCACCTGATCCGTCTCGGAGACCGGAGCCACGGGTTCGTCTGGACGCACCACATGCTTCCGATCGACGGTTGGTCCGTGCCGATCGTGATGGCGGACGTCGTGCGGCGCTATCTCCGCGTCATCGGGGGCCAGGAGGCTCCGCCCCAGCCCGCCCCGTACCGCGACTACGTCGCCTGGCTGCAGCGCCAGGACATGGAGGCGGCGAAGGACTGGTGGACGGGTTTCCTGTCCGGTGCCGCCGACAGCGGACGCCTCGGCACCCTGCGGCGGCCCGACCCGCAACGCGGAGCCGGAGAGGTCCGGGAGTGCCGAAGGGATCTGCCGCAGGACCTCGCCGACCGGCTGCGAGCGGCGGCGGCCGCCCATCGGGTCACCTTCGGCACGATGCTCCAGGCGGCGTGGTCGCTGGTACTGTCCCGCTTCAGCGGGAGCGCGGACGTCACTTACGGCTGTACGAGCTCGGGCCGCCCCGCCGAACTGCCGGGTGTCGAGGAGATGGTCGGCTCGTTCATCAACACCTTGCCCATCCGGGTCACCGTGCCCGACGGCGGCGAGACGGCGCCCTGGCTGCGGCAGATCCAGTCCGCGCACTCCAGGGCTCGACGGTACGAGTTCGCGCCGCTCGCGCAGATCCGTTCGTGGGCGGGGCTGCCCAGTGGACAACCGCTCTTCGAGAGCATCGTCGTACTGGACAACTACCCCCTCGGCATCGGCGGTGACGAGCTCTCCGGACAGCTCTCGATCCGGTCGCTGAACGACTTCGAGAAGACGAGCGAGCCGTTGACCCTGATCGTCACGCCCGCGCCGGTCTCGGTCGTGCGGCTGGTCTTCCACCGCGATCGGTTCGAACCGGGCGCCGTCGAGGACCTGATGGACTACTTCCATGCCGCGCTGGCAGCACTGGCCGAGACCGACACCGTCGTCGACGCGATCGCTGCGGCCACTGCGGCCACGGACAGCTCTCCGGTACCTCCGGTCCGGAGCGCGGCTTATCCGGACTCCGAGCGGACCCTGACCGCGCTGATCGAGCGGCAGGCCGCCGCGAGCCCCGACGCGGTCGCGATCCGCACCGACGAGGACACCCTCACCTATGCGGAGCTGATCACTCGCTCCCGACGGGCGGCCGCAGCGATGACCGCTGCCGGAGCGGGTCCTGGCCGGGTCGTGGGCATTTGCTCCGAACGCTCCCCGGACATGGTCGTCGGCGTCCTGGGCGCGCTGTTCGCGGGTGCCGCCTACCTGCCGTTGGAGCCCTCCCTCCCGGACGCGCGGCTGGAGTTCATGATCGGCGAGGCCGGAGCCGAGGTGGTCTACGCTCAGGAGGACCAGGCGGAGCGGGCCGTGCGTGCCGGGGCGGGACACGTCCTGATGCCCACGGACCTCGCGCCCGTGCCCGTGCACGCGTACGCCGGCGACCCTTCCGACACCGCGTACGTGCTCTTCACCTCCGGCTCCACGGGTCGGCCCAAGGGGGTGACCGTCACCCACCGGTCGATCGTCAACCGGTTGCTGTGGGCACAGGAGACCTTCCCGCTCGGCCCCGGGGACCGGGTGATGCAGAAGACCCCGCTGGGTTTCGACGTGTCGGTGTGGGAGTTGTTCTGGCCGCTGATGACCGGGGCCGTCATGGTGCTGGCCCGCCCCGGTGGACACCAGGACAGCGCCTATCTGGCCCGCACACTTGCCGAACAGGACGTCACCGTCGCGCACTTCGTACCGTCGATGCTCCAGCTCTTCTTGGACGAGACGTTCGAACCTCGCTCCCTGCGCCGGGTGATCTGCAGCGGCGAGGTGCTCCCGCACGGGCTGGTCGAACGCTTTCGGTCCGCGCTGCCCCGGGTCGAGCTACACAACCTGTACGGGCCGACCGAAGCCGCCGTCGACGTCACCTGGTGGGACTGCTCGCGACCGGGACCGCCCGGAGTGGTTCCGATCGGTGACGCGATCGCCAACACCGGGGCGTACGTCCTCGACGACCGGCTGACGCCCGCGCCCGTCGGCGTACCGGGCGAACTCTTCCTCGGCGGGGTCCAACTGGCGCGCGGATACGTGAACCGTCCCGCGCTGACCGCTGAACGCTTCGTCGCCCACCCGCTCGCCGGGCCCGGCCAGCGGCTCTACCGGACGGGTGACAGGGTACGCAGGCTGCGGGACGGTGCGCTGGAGTTCCTCGGCCGGGTCGACCACCAGGTGAAGATCCACGGCTACCGGATCGAACCGGGCGAGGTGGAACAGGTCCTGCTCCGACAGCCCTCGGTTCGGGAGGCGGCGGTGGTCGTCCGTGCGGAGACGCGTTTGGCCGCCTACATCACCGGTGATGCGCCTGACACGGACACCCTGCACGAGACCCTGCGGGCGGAGCTGCCCCGTTACATGGTCCCCGCCACGGTCACCGTTCTGCCGGCGTTGCCGCTGAACCGTAACGGCAAGGTGGACCGGCGAGCCCTGCCCGACCCCCTGCCGACGGCGACGACGGCCGACACGGTTCCGGCCTCCGCGCGTGAGGAGGCCGTCGCCGAGGTCTTCCGGGACGTCCTGGGGGTGCCCGCCGTCGACGTCAGTGCCAGCTTCTTCGACTTGGGCGGCGATTCCTTCGCGGCCGTGCGGGCCGTACGCCGGATCGAGGGGGCCACGGTCGGGCTGCTCGCGGCTCGGCCGAGCGTGCGTGAACTGGCGTCGGTACTGGACGCGGAGGAGGGGGCCGGCCCGCTGCTCCGGTTGAACCCGGGCAGCGGTGGTGCGCACACCCTGGTGTGCGTCCCCTTCGGGGGCGGCGGAGCGATCAGCTATCAGCCGCTCGCCGCTGAGCTCGCCCCCGATCTGTCCCTGCTCGCGGTGTCGCTGCCGGGCCACGAGCTCGGGGGAGACCCGGAACTGGCCCCGTTCGAGGATGTCGCGCGGGACGTCGCCGATGAGGTGCTGAAGGCCGTTGACGGTCCGGTGTCCGTCTACGGCCACTGCGTCGGGGTCGCTTTGGCGGTCGAGGTGGTACGCCGCGTGGAGGCAGCCGGGCGGCCCGTCGAGCGGCTGTTCCTCGGTGCCTCGTACCCCTTCTACGAGAGTCGGCTGTTCCCGCGGCGGCAACGCGAGGGGCCCGAGGCGGACCGGGCGGAGATGCGTTACCTCCAGTCGCTCGGCGGGTTCGACGGGGTGGTCGACGAGGAGGAGCTCGCCTTCGTCATGCGTGCGTTCCGCCATGACGCGTCCGCCGCCCGGCGCTACTTCACCGAGAGCTGGCCGCGCCGGGGGAACACCGAGCCGCTCGCGGCGCCGATCACCGTGGTTGTCGGTACGGACGACCCGGAGACACCGCGCTACCAGCACAGGCACCGTCTGTGGAAGCGCTTCGGCTCCTCGGTTGAGCTGGCGACGGTGCCCGGCGGGGGACACTACTTTCTCCAACGGCAGCCGGAGGCACTCACCGGGATCATCGAGGCGGCACTTCTGGGAGAGGGCAGTGGACGGCAGACTCCTCGCTATCAGTGATCTCCACGTCACCCACCGGAGAAACCGTGACCTGGTCGTCGGCCTCCGGCCCGGAAGCTCTGACGACTGGCTGATCGTCGCCGGTGATGTCGCCGAGCGGATCGATGACCTGGCCTGGGCGATCGCCCTGCTCCGGGACCGTTTCGCGCGGGTCATCTGGACGCCGGGGAACCACGAGCTGTGGTCCGTCGGAGCGGACGGAGGCGCCCTTCGCGGCGAGACCCGGTACAAGGAACTGGTCAGGGTCGTGCGGGAACTGGGCGCGGACACCCCCGAGGACCCGTACCCCGTGTGGGAGGGGGCGGGCGGCCCGGTGACCGTCGCCCCGCTGTTCCTGTTGTACGACTACAGCTTCCGCCCGGAGGGGACCACCAAGGACGAGGCCTTGGAGGCGGCGTGGGAGTCCGGCGTGGTCTGCGCCGACGAGGCGCTCCTGCACCCGGACCCGCACCCGGGCCCCGATGCCTGGTGCCATTCCCGTCTGGAACTCACCGAGCGTCGCTTGGCCGCGCTCGATCCGGACCGCCCGGTGGTGCTGGTCAACCACTTCCCGCTGATCCGGTACCCGACCCGGATCCTGCGCCACCAGCAGTTCGCCCTGTGGTGTGGGACGGAGCGGACCCGGGACTGGCACGTGCGCTTCAACACCGCCGCTGTCGTCTACGGACACCTGCACGTTCGCCGGACCACCTGGCACGACAGGGTGCCGTTCAGGGAGGTCTCGATGGGCTACCCGCACGAGTGGGCCGACCGTGCGGACGACACGGGTCTGTGCCAGGTGCTGCCGCTGCGGGAGGAGTGAGGGTGCTGGCGGACATCCTGCCGCGTGCGGTGGCGACGGCGGAGGTCTACGACGACCCGCCGGGGGTTCGGCTCCACCCGGGGGAGAGCGCGTGCGTCGCCCGTTCGGTGGAGGCCCGCAGGCGCGTGTTCGCCACTGGTCGGCACTGCGCCAGAGCCGCCCTGGTCGAGCTCGGGGTCGAACCGGTGCCGATCCGGCGAGGCGGGTCCGGTGAGCCGGTCTGGCCGCCGGGTGTGGTGGGCAGTATTACCCACTGCGAGGGCTTTCGCGCCGCTGCCGTCGCCCACCGCGCCGACGTCGCCGCTCTCGGGGTGGACGGCGAACCCAACGAGCCGCTGCCCGAGGGCGTCCTCCGCGTGGTTTCGCTGCCCTGGGAACGCGACAGGTTGCCCACCCGGCCCGGCGTCGCCTGGGACCGGCTGCTGTTCAGCGCCAAGGAGTCGGTCTACAAGGCGTGGTTCCCGCTCACCGGGAAGTGGTTGGACTTTCTGGAGGCCGACATCACGATCGAACCGGACACCGCGAGCTTCAGCGCTCGGCTGCTGGTTCCTGGACCGGTGGTCGACGGTGTCCGCTGGTCCACGCTCAACGGCGGGTTCCTGGTGCGTCGCGGGTTGGTGGTGAGTGCCGTCTACGACGGACGCGCCTGACCAGGCTGATCCCGGGCACCGCAGGTTACCCGGGCAGGTCGCGGGGCATGGAACGCATCGTCACGGCGGTCGGTAGGACGGCGAAGCCGCGCTGGTGTGGGGAGTGCACCCGGCGCGCGTAGGTCATGTCGATGTCGTAGTCGCAGACCAGGGCGCCGATCTCCTCCAGAGCGATCCTGATCTCCAGCTTGGCGAGGGCGGCTCCCAGGCAGTAGTGCGGGCCGCGCCCGAAGCTGATGAGCTGGCTGGTGTCACGGTCCAGGTCGTAGCGGTCGGGGTCGGGGAAGACCCGGTGGTCGCGGTTGGCCGAGGCGGGTAGCACAGCGATCCGGGAGTCCGCGGGGAGCCGGACGTCATGGAGGACGACGTCCTCGGTGAGGGTGCGGGCGACCATCTGACTGGAGGAGTCGTAGCGCAGGGTCTCCGAGGCCCAGTCGTCGGGCCGGTGGTCGAGGCCGGCCCGTTTGACGTCGGGATGCAGCCAACCGTGGTACCAGGCGTTGCCGATGAGCTTGCCCGTGGACTCGTTTCCGGCGGTGATCAGTAGGAACAGGAAGGCGACGATCTCCGAGTCATTGAGCGGTTCGCCCTTCACCCGGACGTCCAGCAGGTGCGAGACGAGGTCGTCGCCGGGACTCCGCCGCCGCTCGGTCACGTGGGCGACGAAGTAGGAGGCCAGGCGGAGGGCGGCAGCCACGTTCTCCTGGGAGCGGTCCTCCTCGCCGTCGGCCCGCATGTTCAGCTGGTCGGTGTCGATGCGGATCAGGTCCCAGTCAGCGGCGGGTATGCCCACCATGTCGCACACGATGTCGTTGGGCAGGGCGGCGGCGTAGTCCCCGGCGAAGTCGAACTCGCCCTGCTCCAGGAGGGGGAGCAGCCGGTCCCGGGCCATCTGGCGGATTCGTGCTTCCTGACTGGCGACGTTCCGGGCTGTGAAGCCGCTCGACACCAGAGTACGCAGCCGACCGTGTTCCGGGGGATCCATGGCGAGGAAGAAACTGGTCTTGTAGGCTTCGGGGCCCCACAGCTCCGTCTCCAGCGAGATGCCGTTCTTGTTGGAGAACAGCTTCGGGCTGCGCAGTGCGTAGAGCACGTCGGCGTGCCGGGACAGCGCCCAGAAATCGCGCTCCTCGTTGCGGTAGACCGGGGCGTTCTCCCTCATCCAGGCGTACACCGGGTACGGGTTCTCATGGAGCTCGTAGGAGAAGGGGTCGTACACGGGCGTCGCCGTGTCCGTCCCGTCGCCCTGTCGGGCCTGGCTGTCGGTGTGCATCAATACAACTCCAGTGCCGGAACGAGTGGGCCCCTGTGCCCTGACTCCAGGAAGGTACGGCCTGTGCGCGGGGATGTCGTGTCACCCGAACCGGGGGCCGCGGGGCACGGCGGGCACCGGTCGCAGAGGTGGATCCGGATGCGGAAGAACGGGGGAATTCTGTCTGCGAGAACTCGGAGGCGCTTTTTGGTCACGTCTCCGGTGTGCGGGAAACGCACCGCCCCGCCGATGAGGTACCGCGGATCTGTTGGGCGGAGACCTCTGGGGGTGCGAACGTCTTTCCAGTGAACCGGGTCGAACGGGCTGAGGAATTTTGGTCGATTCCGATGGCTTGGATCGCTTTCCCGAACGTGTTCCATGGTTCGCGCTCGACTGACCTCCGAGGGTAAAGTGGGCGTCTGATTACTCGAGGTTTCGGTTTGGGGTGGGTATGACTGGTGCGAACGAGAACTATGGAGTGACGTGTGTCGGCCCGGAGGACGGTGGGGCCGTGCTGCTGTTGCACCCGTGGTGGGGCGTCACGCCGGCCGTCCACGAGTGGGCCGAGGTTCTGGCGGGGGCTGGACGCAGGGTGCTCGTCCCCGACCTTTTCGGGGGGAGGAACGCCGCGACCGTCGAGGAGGCGGAGGCCCTGCATGCGGAGCTGGATGAGAAGGCCGCTCTCGCGAGGCTCTGCGGTATCGCCGAGGAGCTTTCGGCGCAGGGGCGGCCATGGGCGGCCATGGGCTTCTCGATGGGTGCTTTCCACGCTTCCCACCTGGTGGGTCTTGGCCAGGCGGGTCCGGACGAACTCACCCTCTTCTATGGTGGGCAGCCGCCGGAGGGGGAGGTGAAGCGCACGCTCCGAGTGGAACTGCACATCGTGCCGGACGACGAGTTCTTCACCGAAGAGGAGCTGACGGAGACGGACGAGGGTTTTCGGGCGGCCGGGGTTGAGCTGCGGACTTTCGAGTACGAGGGCTCGGGCCACTGGTTCGCCGAGCGTGGTGCGCCCGGCTTCGACGAGTCCGCTTACGAGGTGGCCCGATCCCGAGTCATCGCACAGATGTGCAGCTGACTGCTCATTCTTCACAATTGGAGCTTAATCATCACACTCGTGGCCTGTGCTCACATGTCCCCCAAAATAGGTACATAGGGCACTCCGGTGCGCTGGTAGCATCTGACCTGATTCGCAATTATCAGCGGATTGGGGGATGTTCGTAATCGACGCACAATGGATTGTGTCGCCTTGGCCGGCGGTGTGTTTGGATTTGCGGTTGTGGCATGGATCCACGTGTCCTGCATGATGTTACATCGCCGGTTTTCAGTGCTGGTCAAGGCGCGAGGGAAGGGTGGCTTTCTCACAATCCAGGGTTGAGGCTATCGTGGATTTTCGGGTATTTTATGCCAATCTCGCGGAGGTCGCACCACTGGTTTGCGGTACTGGTTGAAGATTAGCAGAGAAGCGAGGGTGTTGTGATCCGCGTTGAAGTTTTGGTGAATTCCCCGGTATATTTAATTGGCCTCGTGCACATACTGAACAACGCCAGAATATCCCCCGTCGTGGTGAACGGCTCCACCGAGGAGGACCCGGTCGGGCGTGCCGACGTCCTCCTGGCCGACGCCGAAGCGCTCTCCGCGGACAGGGTACGCCGTCTCACCTCACTCGCCACCTACGTACCCATCCTCATCGTCAACCACGACCGTGGGAACGGCGCCGATGCCTACCTCCTGGCGGGTGCCTCGGCCGTCATCGGCAGGAGCGACTCCGCCGAATGCATCGTGCGGGCCGTCCGCGCGGTCGCCGCCGGGGTGGAGGCGAGACCGTGCGAGTGCATGAGCACGTCACCGGGCGAGCGGACGGCCGCCATCGACCACAACCTCTCCGACCGTGAGACCCAGGTCCTGCGGCTGATCTCCCGCGGCCTCACCCACGGGCAGATCGCCACCCGGCTGGGCATAAGCCCGCACACGGTCGACACCTACGTCAAGCGCCTCAGGACCAAGCTCGGTGTGGGGAACAAGGCCGAACTCACCCGCGTGGCCCTGCTCGGCTGGCAGAGCACCCGTACCGAGTCCTTCACGGACTCCAGGCCGCCGCACGAGGACGAGCGTGTCCTCGAACTGCTCACGCCCGCCGTAGGTTGAATCCAGCAAGGAGCAGCACGATGTCTCCAGCCCAACCCTCCCTGACGCTCAGCCGGACCCATGCGCGTCGCTTGGCCCTCACCCGACAGCACCTGTCCGGCTCCCGTCCGGCGGCGACCGTCGACGGTGTGCGCACCGTCCTGCGCTCACTGCGCTATCTGCAGCTCGACCCGGTGAGCGTCGTGGCACCCAGCCACGAACTCGTTCTCTGGAGCCGCCTCGGCGCCTCGGCGCGCCCCCACCTGAACGAGCTGTGGTGGCAGGAAAGATGGCTCTTCGAGTACTGGGCGCACGCTGCGGCCATCGTGCTGACGGAGGACTATCCGCTGCACCGGGTGGCGATGGACGGCTATCCGCCACCGAACCGGTCGTTCACCCAGGTCTGGATGGACGCCAACCAGGCGCTCCTCGAACACGTGATGTCCCGCCTGGCCGAGGGCGCCCCGCTGCCTACCGAGGCCTTCGAGGACCGGGCCGAGATGGACTGGCCGTCCTCCGGCTGGACCGCGGGCCGCAACGTCGAGCGGATGCTGACCTTCCTGTGGCGGCAGGGCAGAATCATGGTGCAGGACCGCAAAGCGGGCCAGCGCCTGTGGGGCCTGCCGGACGCCTGCCTGCCGTCGGACACCGAACGGCTCGCGATGCCGGCCGAGGACATGGTCTCGCTCGCCACCGAACACACCCTGCGCGCGCTGGGGATCGCCCGCCCGGTGGACATCAGGCAGTACTTCCTGCGCGGGCAGTACACCGGACTGCCGAAGGTCCTCCGCTCCCTGGCCGACCAGGGGCGGGTGGTCCCCGTCCGAGTCGACGGCGCCGCCCGGGCCGAGACCTGGTACGTGCATGCGGACGCCTGGGAGGATCTGGAGGCGATCCGCGCCGGTGAGTGGCACGGGCGCACGGCGCTGCTCTCCCCGTTCGACAACCTGGTCAGTGACCGTCGGCTGACCCAGCGCCTGTGGGGATTCGACTTCCGAAACGAGATGTACATCCCCAGGGCCAAGCGGGACTTCGGCTACTACCTCCTGCCGATCCTGCACGAGGACCGGCTCGTGGGCCGTATCTCCCCGCGCGTCGAGCGCAAGCGCGGCACACTGGTCGTGGAGGGCATCTTCCTGGAGGCCGACGTCGAGCCGACGGAGAGCCTGCGCCGAGCGGTCGTCGAGCAGTTGGAGGAGATCGCCGCCTTCGGGGAGGCGACCGGTATCGAGTACGGGGAGAAGCTCCCTGAGAGCTGGCGTTCGCGCCTGCTGGGGTCCTGATCCGAGGGAACCGACTGCCCTACCCCCTTCCCGGCCGCCGGGTGCCGCCGCCCGGAGGAGGTCGGCCGCGTCCGGCGGCCGGGAGCCCCGTCCAGCTGACAGAAGGAAGGCCGGCGTGCGACTGACCCACAGAACCCTGCGGGGGACCGCCTCGCCGATCGGTGCGACGTACGCACTTCTCGACGAACGAGGGGAGGGGCGATCCGGCGATCTACTCGACCTCGCCCAGGCAGCGCCGACGTACCCGCCCGCTCCCTCGGTGGTGGAGCACGTGGTCTCCGTCGCCCGCGACGCGCACGGCGCGGACTACGTCGACCTGGCGGGGCTGCCGAAGCTGCGATCCGCCTTCGCCGAGGAGTTGTCGAAGGACTACCGGGGCCGCGTGGGGGAGGAGAACGTCGTTGTCACCGCAGGCTGCAACCAGGCGTTCTGCCTGGTAGCCTCCGCCCTGACCGAGCCGGGCGACGAGGTCGTCCTGCCGCTGCCTTACTACTTCAACCACGACATGTGGCTCCGGCTCGACGGCGTCACCCCCGTCTACCTGGAGCCCGACACCGACCAGGTACCGACAGCCTCCGCCGCCGAGGCGCTGATCACCCCGCGCACACGGGCGATCGTCCTGGTCACACCCGGGAACCCCAGCGGGGTGACTATTCCCCCGGAGGAGATCGTCCGGTTCGCGCGGGTGGCCGAACGGCACGGGATCGCGCTCGTCCTGGACGAGACCTATCGCTCGTTCCGTGGCACGTCGGAACCAGCGCACCCGCTGTTCGCCGACCCGGGCTGGACGGAGACCGTGGTGAGCCTGCACAGCTTCTCCAAGGACCTCGCGATCCCCGGATACAGGGTCGGCGCGGTCCTGGCCTCACCCGCGCTGAACCGGGAAATCATGAAGCTGCTCGACTGCGTTGCGATCTGCCCGCCGCGCATCGGCCAGGAAGCCGCCTGGGCCGGACTCACGGGGGCAGGGCGGTGGCGTCGGGAACGCGCGGCCGAGATCGAGGCGAAACAGGAGCGGTTCGCGCAGGTGATGGCGGGACGGCCCGGAGGGTTCGAACTGCTCTCCGCGGGCGGGTTCTTCGGCTGGCTGCGCCATCCGTTCCCTGAGGAGCCCACTGAGGCCGTGGTGCGGGAACTCGTCCTGGGACACGACACCCTGGTCATCCCGGGCACGGCGTTTCACCCGGAGGACCGCGGCACGCTGCGGGTCAGCGTCGCCAACGCTGACCTGTCCGCCCTGGCCGACTTCGCCGACCGCCTCGCGGCGGCCGGCGCGGCCGGAGTCAGTAGATGACACGGTCCTCGGCCGTGGGCCGCCATGCCCGGGAACCCCGCAGGTTGCGGGTGATGTTGAGCCGCTTCAACCAGCGGTCCGTCCCGTCATAGCGGGCCCTGAACGACTTGCGACCGTGCACCGCGCGGAAGTTGTCGATGAAGACGAGGTCTCCGGGGCGCAGAACCACGTCGCGCATCCTCTTCTCGATCTCGTCACAGAGCTGCTTGAAAGCATTCTGGGCGCGTTCCGACCACTCGGAGGAGTCCATGTGGTAGGGGTCGAGTGCCATGTACGGGTCGCTGCGGTCGCCGTAAAGCAGTGGTCGTTTCTGCGGTCTCTCGTTCCACTCCTGGATGAGGTTGAAGCTCCGCTCACGCAGCTTGTCGATGCTCGGGTCACCGGAGAGCACGCCCTGCTGCGGCTGGTGCGAGTTGTCGGGCATGACGGTGAATTCCGGCTCGAACAGGGTCTCCACGTCGATGTCCGACCAGTCCATGTCCGGCACGGTGGATACGACCGTCTCCACCGAGTCGGGGTTCTTCAGGCACATCAGCGCCACGTAGTCGCCCCGGCACGGGTGGAACGCGTCCTCGGTGTGCCATGACAGGTGCTGGAGACTGTTGGAACCGATCTCGTAGTTCTCGTGCCCCTTGATCGGCAGCACGTCGTGCATGATCCGCCCGTCCTGCTGCGTCGCCCAGCCGAAGACGTCACCGAGGGCTGCGGCACACAACAGGAAGAAGATCTCCTGCCGGTAGGACGGGGATTCGTATTGGCTGTCGCGCCAGTGCGGCGGCGTCCGCCCGAGCGCCGCCTCGTCGATCTCCAAGCCCGAGACCAGGCACAGCGCGGAAGGCTCCTCGAGGCGGTACTGCTCCAGGAACGACAGGAGACGGTCCGGCAGGGCCTTCGCGAGCACGGAAGCCTGGCGGATCAGCTCAGGGTCCTCGATCGTGTCGTAGGACCGGGTGAGTTCGGCCAGCACCGGGGAGAGCGCCTCGTTCTCTCCGGGTGTGAGTACCAGGTGGTGCATTGTGTCGTTCCTCCCCGATTCTGCCGGCAGCGACCTTGCTCCCGGTCCGTTCCAGCACGGATCGGAGTCTAGGCACGGATGGAAAAGTGAAGTGGTCCCCGTTAGAGGGGACAGGCGCACGGCCCGCACCGCTATCTATATTTTCTGCGACGCGCCAGATTCCACGAAGCCGGACCGCGCTTTTCCGGTGACCCAGTCATCCGCACAGACGCGGTGGCCACTGAGTGTCCGGGGACCTATCGGAGGACTGAGGATGACCGGAGTTGTCAACCTGACGACCATGGAAGTCGACGCACTGTCGGATGACGAGGGAGGGCTCAACCTCACCGACGGCCACGCTCGCCTCGACCTCACACCCCAGCAGTCGAATATCGTCGCCCGTATCCCGGAGATGTTCCTTCGGGCCACACGGCGGCCCTTCCCGGAAATCGAACTCGAGGCGCACAAGGCGTTCTTCAGGGTCATCGGACAGCACAGGGCTCCGGTCGGTTCCGGCCGTATCCTTAGCTGCTATTCGTCCACTCTCGCGACGGATATCGTCGCCCGGGCGTTGCCGGCAGGAGCGAACGTCGCCGTTTTGCACCCGACGTTCGACAACATCGCCGACCTGTTCACGACCCGTGGTCTGAAGCTCGTGCCGCTGTCGGAGGAACAGCTCCTCGCCCAGGAGTGGCCGGGCGCGCCGGTCAGCGCGATCGTGGTGACCCTCCCCAACAACCCGACCGGACTCATCACCCCTGAGAGCCACCTGAGGTCGCTGGCCGAGCACGCCGCGCGGCACGGCCAGACCGTCATCATCGATGCCAGTTTCCGGGGCCAGACCCGGGACGCCCAGTACGACACCTACGCCGTGCTCGACGATGCGGGCGCCGACTGGATCACCATCGAGGACACCGGCAAGCTGTGGCCGACCCACGAACTCAAGATCGGTCTGCTCGCCTACAGCGCGCGTACCGAGCTGCCCATCGAGCGTGCCTTCTCCGAGTCGTTGCTCGCCGCCTCCCCGGTGGTCCTCCAACTGGTCACCGAGTTGGCCGAGGACTGGGCCGACGGCGGCTACGAGCGTGCCGGTGAGCTCGTCGAGCGCAACCGGGCCGTGGTCGAGGAGACCATCGGCCAGGTCGGTCTCAGGCTCGCCGACCCGGACTCGCAGATCAGCGTGGCCCGGATCGAACTCCCCGAGGACGGCCCCGACTCGGAAGTCCTTTACAAGGAGATGTTGGTCCGCGGCGTCCACGTTCTGCCGTGCGCGCCCTTCCACTGGGCCGACCCGGTGGAGGGTCTGAGGTTCATCCGAATCTCCCTGGCGCGACCGTTCGCGACTGTGGCCGGTGCCGCTCAGACCATGGCCCGGACGTACCGGGACCTGGTGTGTGAGGCCGGTTCTTCCCGGGCCGGATAGAAGGGTGTGTGCGGGGACGGGTAGGAGGCATGTGTCGACTCGGGGCATCGGTACCGTCCATCCGCTGGGTCGCCTCTGCCAACGGTAAAGCTCTCGACCACTGCGCGTTTGCTCCGGCCGAAGGACCGGATGGGTGAGGGGCGGGCGCCGGAACCGCCTACCGACTCCCGTCACGTGTCTTCTCCGACCCCCGGGAGCGGTGCTGTGTCGGATGGTCTGACGCCCTCGGGTACAGCAGGCCTTCGCCCGGATCCCTTGCCGCACCGCCTCGGGAGGAGACCGGCTCTCTCCGGTGACGGTGTGGCGGGTGAGGGCCGCGGTGGTCTCGCCCCGACCTTGTGCGTGGGACGGTGCGGCCGACAAGTCAGCCGCAGGCACATCGAGGGGCGCGTGCTCAGGCCTCGCGCGGCCTGAGCACGCGCGCAGAGTCGGCCCTCACCTACCGGTGAGCCCGTTTCCGGTCCGGTCCCCCGCGCACGACGCGGGAGGCCACGAACGGGAAGAGCAGGACCGTGAGGGCGCCGGCGGTGACCATGACGGAGGCGATCGTGTCCTCGATGACCCCCGAGGACACCGCGACCTGGGTCACGGCCACGATGATGGGCAGGCCCGTCGCGGCGTACAGGCCGAGTGCCACCTGGTCGCCCGTCCTCGTCAGCCCGGAATGCGTCGCGGTCCAGCGTTCACGGACGAACACCGGCAGCCCGCGCACCAGCAGGACCACGGCCACGAAACCGAACAGCAGGGGCCACCGGGCGGCGACGGCGGAAAGGTCGATGCCCATGCCGCTGGTCACGAAGAACACCGGGATCAGCAGGCTGAACCCGACGATCTCGACCTTGTGCATGACCTCGGCCGCGTGCTCGGGCGCCGTGGCGCCGAGAGCGGCGTTCAGCAACAGGCCCGCCGCGAAAGCGCCCAGGGCGACGTCCAGTTCGAGCGCGGCGGTCAGTAGCATCAGCGTGACCAGGACCAGCACGGTGACGCGCAGGGTGGTCTGCATGGTCGTGTTGGACGCGTCCGCGAAGGCCCGCCTCAGCAGGGGGAGACGGCTGAAGAAGCGTCCCGGGACCGCGACGACGGCCACCGCGGCCGCGGAGAACAGGAGCAGGATCGCCGCGGACTGCCAGGTGCCCCGGGTGGACAGCAGCAGCGACATCGCCACGATCGGCAGGAGTTCGCCGTAGGCGCCGTGGACCATGGCGGCCCGCCCCAGTGGCGTTTCCATCGCACCGGAGTCCTTGAGGATGGGCAACAGGGTGCCCAGAGCCGTCGACGTCGAGGCGATCGCCAGCACGACCGCGACGTGCGTGTCCCCCTGCAGCAGGAGCATCCCGGCCCCGAAGCCGAGCAGGGCGCACAATCCCCAGGTCAGGGCGGCGTGCCTGCCCTGCCTGCCGCGCATGTCGGTGGTGTTGACCTCGAAACCGGCCAACAGGAACAGGAACCCCAGACCGAGTTCACGCAGGAACTGGACCGATTCTGTTTCGTCGGCCAGGCCCAGGGCGTGCGGGCCGATGATCGTGCCGAACACCAGCAGCCAGACCACGTCCGGTACCTTGCGGCGCGTGACCAGCGCCAGTACCGGAGCGAGAACCGCGGCCAGGGCGATCCACCACATCGAGAGCAGGTTGTCGACGAGCATGTGTCCCTCGGCCATGCGGGAATGTTAACGAAGGAGGCGGTGACCTGCGCGTCAGCAGATCCGTCCTTGACCGAATACCTGCCTTGCCGGATCGGGTGCGGCCGTTGGGAAGACGTCCGTCCCGCGACGGTGTTCCGACCAGGGGAAGGCGACGGCGGGAGAGGCGATGTCGGACACCGTGAGGTTTGTCGAAGAGACCGGCGTGGTCGTCGTCGGCGCGGGGCAGGCCGGGCTCTCGGTCGCCTGGCACCTGCGGCGGCTGGGGCTCCGGCCCGGTACCGGTTTCCTCGTCCTGGACCGGGGGCCCGACACCGGTGGGGCCTGGCAGTTCCGCTGGGAGTCACTGCGCTTGGACGACGCGCACCGGGTCCACGACCTGCCCGGGATGCGCGAGCTGGGGTTGAGCTTCGCCACCGCCGACCCGGAGCGGGCCGCCCGGGACGTGGTGCGTGACTACTACGACCGCTACGAGCGGTGGTTCGGGCTGAACGTGGTGCGGCCGGTAGAGGTCACCGCCGTACGCCGGGAGCACGACGGTTTCCTCGTCACCACCGACAAGGGGGACGTCGCGGCGCGGGTCGTGGTCAACGCCAGTGGCACCTGGACGCGGCCCTTCCGCCCCTACTTCGCCGGGGCCGCGGACTTTCGCGGTGTGCAGATCTCCACCCCGGAGTACCGTTCGGCCCAGGACTTCGCCGGAAAGCGGGTGCTGGTGGTGGGCGGAGGCACCTCCGCGGTCGGGTTCCTGCGCGAACTGGAGGGTGTGGCCGCGGGTACGGTCTGGGTCACCCGCCGACCGGTCGAGTTCGTCGACGATCCCCGGGGCGGAGTCAGAGCGGTACGCGCGGCGGACGAGGCGGCCAGGGCGGGGCGTCCCCTGCCCAGCATCATCAGCGGCACCGGGCTGCCCGCCACACCGGAGAACCTCGCCGCACGGGACCGGGGGCTCCTGGTGGCCCGACCCGTGTTCAGCGCGATCGAACCCGACGGCGTGCGCTGGGCCGACGGTTCCTTCGAGCCGGTCGACGCCATCATCTGGGCCACCGGGTTCCGTGCCGAACTCACCCACCTGGCGCCGCTGCGGCTGCGCGAACCGGGCGGCGGCGTCCGCGTCGAGGACGGACGCTCGGCCCGCGAGCCGCGCCTGTTCCTCGCCGGGTTCGGTCCGCAGGCCAGCACCATCGGCGCCAACCGGGCCGGCCGTACCGTGGCCCGCCAGGCCGTCGCCGAACTGCGTTCCGCTCCGCAGACCGGGGCCGACCGACCCTTGGGGACCCGGAGGGCCCAGGAGTAGAATGTCCGCTCAGTCACGTTGGCCGGGAACGGCCCCGAAAACATCGGGGCCCGGACACGGACCCCCCTGAACCCCCGGTGCCACGGCCGGTCCGACGGCCCGCCGTCGTGCGGGAGAAGCACCCTTCGGGGAAGGAGCCCGTGATGAGTACCCGGACCACCACACAGGATCTGGACCGGGGCAGGGTGGAGGAGTTCACCGGTCGGATGGTCGGTGTCCTGGAATCCGGAAGCACCGCCCTCATCTGCAGTCTGGGCCACCGGCTGGGCCTGTTCGACACGATGGCCGGCCGCGGCCCGATGACCAGCCGGGAGATCAGCGACGCCGCCCGCCTGAACGAGCGCTACGTGCGCGAGTGGCTGGGCGGGGCGACGACCTCCCGACTCGTCGAGTACGACCCGCACGCCGACACCTACTTCCTGCCCGCGGAGCACGCGGCCTGCCTGACCCGCGCGGCCGGGCCCGACAACATGGCTCGCCTGACGGCGATGCTGCCCATGCTGGCCCAGGTCGACGAGCGGGTGGAGGACGCCTTCCGCCACGGCGGTGGGGTGCCCTACAGCGCCTACGAGCGGTTCCACCAGGTCATGGCCGAGGAGAGCGGCGAGGTGGTGGACGCCTCCCTCATCGACACGACCCTGCCCCTGGTGGAGGGCGTGCCCGAACGGCTCGCCCTGGGCATCGACGTGGCAGACGTCGGCTGCGGGCGCGGCCACGCCGTCAACGTGATGGGGCGCACCTACCCGCGGAGCCGGTTCGTCGGTTACGACTTCTCCGAGGAGGCCCTCGCGTTCGCCCGGGGAGAGGCCGAAGCCATGGGGCTCTCCAACGTCCGGTTCGAGCTGCGCGACGTCGCCGAGATGACCGCCGAGGGGGAGTTCGACCTGATGACGGCCTTCGACTCCATCCACGACCAGGCCCGCCCCGCCCGGGTGCTCGCCGGGATCCACCGGGCCCTGCGGCCCGGCGGGAAGTTCCTGATGGTGGACATCAAGGCCTCCAGCCGTCTACAGGAGAACCTGGACCTCCCCTGGGCGACCTTCGTCTACACGGTCTCCCTGATGCACTGCATGACGGTCTCCCTGGCTCTGGACGGCGACGGTCTGGGAACGGCGTGGGGTGAGCAGAAGGCCCGCGCCATGCTGGCCGAGGCCGGTTTCGGTGAGGTGGAGGTCAAGGAGATCGACACCGATCCGTTCAACAGCTACTACGTCTGTACCAGGACCTGACCCGGCCGGGCGCGGGTACGGTTCCCGCGCCGGGCCGAGCGGCGGCCGTCCCCGAGCGGGCGGGAGAACCGTGCGGGACAGGCCTGTGGACAACCGGCTGCCCTGCTTTCCCGGGACCTAGGATCGAGGGCGGAACCAGTTCCCAGAGTGTCGGAGGTAGCCGGTATGCGGGCCAACAAGCTTCCCACCGAGGAGATCAGGCGGGAGCCGGCGGCCTTCGCCGACCGGATCACCGCCGACGGCCGGTTCGGGCGCGCCGCCGAACCGGGCCGCTACCGGCTGGTCATCAGCCGGGCCTGCCCCTGGGCGCACCGGGTGGTGATGACCCGGCGGCTCATGGGCCTGGAGGGGGCCGTCTCGCTGGCCGTCACCGACCCGGTCCAGGAGATCATCGAGGATGACCCGCACTGGGTGTTCACCGAGCGGACCGGCAGCCCGGACGGCAGGGACCCGGTACTGGGCATCCACGCCCTGCGCGAGGCCTACCTGGCCCGCGATCCGGAGTACGACGGCGGCGTGAGCGTGCCCGGCCTGGTCGACGTCCCCAGCGGACACCTGGTGTCCAACGACTACGACCAGCTCAGCGTGGACATGGCCACCGAGTGGGGGCCGCTGGTCCGGGAGGGCGCCCCGGACCTGTATCCGGTGGCTCTGCGCGAGGAGATCGACACCGTGAGCGCGCGGGTGTACCAGGACCTCAACAACGGTGTCTACCGTTCCGGTTTCGCCCCCGACCAGGACCGCTACGACAGGGCGGTCGCCGCCGTCTTCGCCCGGCTGGACGCACTGGAGGAGCGCCTCACCGACCGCCGCTACCTGGTGGGGGAACACATCACCCTGGCCGACCTGCGGCTCTGGGCCACCCTGGTCCGGTTCGACGCGGTCTACCACGGCCACTTCAAGTGCAACCGCCGCAAGCTCGTCGAGTACCCGGCGCTGTGGGCCTACGCGAGAGACCTCTTCCAGACACCCGGTTTCGGCGACACCACCGAGTTCGAGCACATCAGAGTGCACTACTACCGGGTGCATACGGCGATCAACCCGACCGGGGTGGTCGCGGTCGGCCCCGACCCCCGCGGCTGGCTCACCGAGCACGGCCGCGAGTCGCTCGGCGGCAGCCCCTTCGGGGAGGGCAGCCCGCCCGGGCCCGCCCCGGAGGGCGAGCGCGTCCCGCCCCTGGCGGAGCAGGGCTGACCGTCGGAGCGGGTGGTGGTTCACCGGTGACCGGGCAGGTCCGGCACAGGTGTTGGAGGGCAGAGGTGGGCGGCGTGCTCGCGTAGCAGGCGCACCGCTTCGGTGACGGCGGGGCGGCGTGAGGTCCCCTCACGCCAGAGCGCGGAAACACCGCGTACCGGGGTGGGGTCCAGGGGCTTGACCACCACCGAGTCGGGGACGCTTCCCCGGCCCAGGCGGGGGACCAGGGCGATGCCCAGGCCGACCTCGACCATGGCGATCTGGGTCTGGTACTCGGCCACGAAGTGGGCGATGTCCGGTTCGGGCAGGACCGGGCGCAGGGTCCGCATCAGCCAGTCGTGGCAGACCGTGCCGGGCGGTTGGCAGATCCAGCGGGCCGCGGCCACGTCCCGGCGGCTGAGCACCGCGAGTTCGGAGAGGGGGTGTGCTCGGGGGAGGAGGACGTCGCAGCGGTCCTCGCCGAGCACGGTGCGCACCACCCCGTCGGGGACGGTCATCGGTGCGATGTCCCAGTCGTGGACGACGGCGAGGTCCACCGTTCCCTGGGCGACCATGTGCGGGGTGGCGTGTGGGTCCTCCTCGACCACCCGCAGGTCCAGGTCGGGATGTTCCCGGGTGAGTTCGGCGAGGGGAAGGGGGAGCAGACCGCGGGCCGCGGTGGAGAAGGCGGCCACGGTCAGGCGCCCCGAGGGTCTGCCGCGCCGTTCCTCCAGCGCCACCTCGGCCGTCTCCATGATGGTGAGCATCCGGGCCGCTGTGCCCACGAGCATCTCGGCTGCGTCGGTGAGTACGACCCCGCGCCCCTGGCGCTCCAGGAGGGCGGTCCCGGTCTCGCGTTCGAGTTTGGTGACCTGTTGGGAGACGGCCGAGGGGGTGTAGCCGAGCGCCTTGGCCGCGGAACTGACCGAACCGTGGACGTGTACCGCGTGCAGGGCCCGCAGCCGGGAGAGGTCGAGCACGGGGGCTCCTTCCGAGGAGGCCCGCCCATCTTTAAGCAGGTCTGAAACCAACCTAGTAGAAGGTTTCGCTGGTGCTAAATCCAGGGTGGAGCCATGATCGGTTCCATGCGTCCCTCCCATTCCCTTCTCGCCGTGTTGGTCGCGGCCGTGTGGGGGTCAACTTCGTCGTCATCGAGGTCGGCCTCGACCACTTCCCACCGCTGCTGTTCTCCGCTCTGCGGTTCCTGGTGGCCGCCCTGCCCGCGGTCTTCTTCGTGCGCCGCCCCGGCGTCGCGTTCGGTTGGATCCTCCTGGTGGGGCTGGTGCTGGGCGTGGCCAAGTTCGGCCTGGTCTTCACCGGCATGCACCTGGGCATGCCGGCCGGGCTGACTTCGCTGGTCCTGCAGGTGCAGGCGGTGTTCACCGCCTTCTTCGCGGTGCTCTTCCTGCGGGAGAGGCTGCGCCCGGTCCGCTACCTGGGGATGGCCGTCGCCCTGTGCGGGATCGCGGTCGCCGCCCACGACCACGGCGGATCGGGACCGTTGACCGCGTTCGTGCTGGTCGTGGCGGCCGCCGCGTTCTGGGGGCTGTCCAACGTGTTCACCCGCAGAGCCGCCCCGCCGGACGCCCTGAGCTGGATGGTCTGGGTCAGTGTGGTGCCGCCGCTGCCGCTGTTCGCCCTGTCCCTGCTGGTCGAGGGCCCCGAGGCGGGCCTGGCCGCGATACGGGGGCTGGACCTGGCCGGGGCGGGTGCGATCGCCTTCGTCGCCTGGGCCGCCACGGTGTTCGGCTTCGGGGCCTGGGGCCACCTGCTCCGCCGGTACGAGGCCTCCGCCGTGGCGCCCTACTCGCTGCTGGTACCGGTCTTCGGCATGGCCTCGGCGTTCCTGTTCCTCGGTGAGCGGATCAGTGTGCTGAGCCTGGCGGCGGCGGTGCTCCTCGTGGGCGGTGTGGCACTGACCGCCCTGGGCGGTCGGGCCGGGAAACCGGTGGGGGAGGGAACCGCCGCCGGGGACGGGGCGGTCCCGGCCGGCGGACACTCCTCCCGGTAGTCCTGCGGGTGACCCGGGGAGGCCGGCGCGTCCCCGGGCCACCCGCAGGGGCCGCGCCGGACCTGCTGTCCGCGCCTACCGTGCCGGGTGCTGCGCGGCGACGAGGAGTTCCACGTTGCGGTCCTCCGGCTGACCGTAGTTGGCGGGGTCGGCGTACAGGTCGTTGACGGACAGCTCCCGGTAGAGCGAGGCCAGGCCCTCGGCGGAGTAGTCGCCGTGGTCGACCTGGTAAGGGCTGTCGGCCTCCAACAGGGTGGTGAACAGCGACACGGTGCCGTCCGCATTGTCCACGATCTCGATGCTGCGGGCCATCTGCGGGTGGTCGATGTGCGAGGCGGTGTTGATCTCCCAGAAACCCCGTTCCGGGACGTTGGAGGTGTGTGCCCGCACCTTGTTGTGGTGGGTGTGGCCGTTCACCCAGGCCAGCACGTTGGGGTAGCGCTTGAGCATGGCCACCAGGATCTCGCCGACGTAGCGGATCTCCGCCGGGCGGCGCCGGTCCGGTAGCGGGTTGTTCATGGTGTCGCTGGTGTGGTGGCTGAACAGTACGAACAGCTCGTCGGTCACCTGTTGGGTGCGCCGCCGCCCGAACAGGTCGTAGTAGACCGAGCTCGACGCGCGCAGGGTGCGCTCCAGCCACCGGTACTGGGTCCTGCCGATGGAACCGTTGGCCAGCCCCGCCAGGGTGGTCGTGTCCATGCTGACCCCCGTGACGCCCTCGGCGATCGGGAAAGTGTAGAAGCAGTCCACCCCGTCCGCGTTCTCCTCGGTGAAGCCGTGGCCGACCGGACCGGGGCCGGTGTTGGCCTCCGCGAGGTGGGCGGCGACGAAGCCGGCGGTGTCGAAGGGGGTGCGTCGCTCGTCGGGGGTGACGGTGGAGGTCAGTGCGGAGGTCGACATGGTGCCGGGCGCGGCGGGGCTCTCGACCTCGTCGGGTACCTCGCCGAGCCGGTCCTCCTCGGTCATGGCCTCGGCAGTCCGCTCGGTGACCTCCTCGTCGGCGAACATGAGCTTGCGGTCGCCGACGTAGAGCTCGTCCATGGTGCCCGCGGGCAGGGTGCCCGCAGGTGTGTTGTCGTGGTTGCCCACGGTGCAGTACCAGGGAACGTCCAGTCCGGGGCTGTGGAACTCGGCCCTGGCGGCGTCCAGGAACCCGGGTAGGTGGGGGAACCCGCCCTGGGCCTTGTACCGGTCCCGCAGTTCGCTCTCGGGCTGCCAGTACAGCTCCGACCCGCAGTTCTGCACCCCCTCGAACCGGGAGGGATCGCCGGTGTCCGGGGTGAGGGGGCCGCCGTTGAGGACCGCCATGAGCCAGTCGAGTTCGATCCGCTCGTGGTTGTCGGTGTTGTCGCCGGTGGTCATCATGAAGTCGAAGGGGCGTCCGGTGACCGGCCCCGCACGGAGCGAGTTGACTCTGCGGACCAGCGCGGACGCGCCGATCGCGGCGAGTGGTTCCTGGGGCCGATGGGCGCTGGAACCGAGGATCGGGTGGGTGTACTCGAAGCGCACCGGGCTCTGTACGTCCAGGATGTGCAGGTCGGTGAACTGGACGAACGCTGCGAGCGGGGTGCGCCGTTCGTCGCGGCCCGCCTGTGCGGACACCAGGTCCTCACGCACTTCCAGCGGCCAGCCCGGCCCGGCGGTGAGGAGCCGGTAGCCGTCGCCGACGGGGGAGGCGACCTCGGCGAAGGTGGTGCCTTCGGGGTTGGCGACCCGGTCCAGGGTCTGGCGGATGAGTCTGTCGTGGGTCGCGGCGGAGACGGGGAGGGCGGGGAGGCCGAGGGCGAAGCCCAGGCCTGCGGTGGCGGTGATGAATCCGCGCCGGTTGAGGGGTGGCATGGGGGGAGTCCTTTCGGCCCGGCCGGGGGCGGCCTGCGGGGTGGGGGCGCCGTCATTAAAGGCCGGGAGGAGGGTGCGGGGCAACGGGGGTGCGTCGCCCGGGCCGGACCCGGATCGGGCGGGCCCGGGCACGGGGTGGGTACGATCACCGGTTCGCCTGTTTCCGGGATCGCGGGCCCGTGGTCCGGACGTTCCGCGGCGCTGTTCCGGCGTCCACCTGCGGGTCGGCTTCGGGTCCCGGGGAGTTCGCCGCGGCCTCGATGAACCGTCATAAAGGTGAGGGGTTCTCATGTTTGGCCGGATGCGGCCAAACGGGCGGCCCTGGCCCCGTCCCGGGCGCCCCGAGCCGGGGCCAGGGCCGCCCGGGCCCTACCGACAGCCGGCCCGGGACGCCCTGCTAGGTTCTCCGGCGGCAGGTCGGACAGCGCGCGGTGGGGAGCGGTCCCGTGACGGAGGAGAAGAAGCCCGGACGGGTGGGGGACACCCTGGCCTGGACCGGTGCGGGGCTGCTGGTCGGCGCTTTGCTGTGGATCGGCGCCGTCGCCTTGGCGGACGACGGTGGCCTGTCCGGGAGGGGCGGGTGGTGGATCGTCTCCGCCCTGGCCGGGCTCCTCGCCCTCACGCTCGTGCTGGGCCGGCGGAGCGGCGCTGCGGAGCGATACCTGCTCTGGCTGTGCGTGGCGGCCGGGCTCGGGCTGTCGGCGGCCTGGCTCGCCTTCCCGGAGCACGCCTTCGAGGCCACCACCAGCGACCCCCGGGCCTTCGAGCCCGCACCGGCCGCCGTGCACCTGTGGCTGGCGGCCTGTGCCGTCGCGCTGGGCTGCGGGCTCGTGCTCATGGCCCGGCGAAGGCCCGGACCGGGGCAGCTCCGCCGGACCGTTCCCCTCGTCTGCGCGGGCGTGTTGGCCGTGGCCCTGGTCGCGGGTCTGACCGCCCGGTTCCTCGTCCCCTGGGTGCCGCACCACGTCGCCGACGAACTCGCCGAGCCCGCCCCGGTCCCGGCGGAGGTCTCGGAGGCGGGCTGGGAGTGGCGGCCGCCGATGGATACCGGGATCGAGGAGGTGCACGCGGGGAGCCACGGGCCGCTGGTCCTCCTCGGAGACGGTGCCGTGGCCCTTGACGGTACGACCGGATCCGAGCTCTGGTCCTACCGGCGCCCCCACGACCAGGTCCGGGACGTGTGGGTCCAGGACGGGCGCGTACACGTGCGCCACCGGGTCGGTGAGGACACCGGGGGCGGCGGGGACCGTTTCGAGACGGTGGTGCTGGACGCCGGGACGGGCGGGATCCTCGAGGAGGGGGCGGACGCCGAGGTGCCCTCGACCGGCTGGATGAACGAGCACGGCCGTGAGCTGGTGGCTGAGGCTCTGGACCTGCCCGAGGACTGCGTGGTCTCGCACACCGGGAACTACGGCCACCGGCTGGTGGGTGTGTTCGGCTGTCTGGAGGACGCGGACGCCGAGACGGTCCGGCGGTCCGTCGAGACCGGGAACCCCTTCCGCTGGGAGGGTGTTCGGACGCGGGCCGCCGTCGCGGCCGTCGACCCGCTGATGGAGGTCGAACTGTGGCGCACGGAGCTGTGGGAAGTGCTGCCTCAGGTTCCGGAGCCCCGGCTGGAGGAAGCCCCGACGGGAGCTGCCGGGGCACCGGTGGTCGTGCGGCACGGGCCCGAGGAGCGGACCGTGGTCCTGGACCCGGGCGCAGGCGAGGAGCTCGCCGCACTCCCCGAGGACCTGGCCGCCGGCGACGACCTCATCGGGGTTGCGTACGCCGACGCGGACGGGACGGTCCTCGCCGTGGACAGTGGTGACCTGGAGACGACGTTCCACCGGGTGGACACCTCCGGGCGGATCACCGGGACGGCCGTGGTCGAGGAGGCCTTCCTCGTCCACACCGTCGGGTCCTCCCGGATCGCCGTGCTCGACGACTCCCTGGTCATCGCGCGGAAGACGGACGTGGCAGGCGTGGCCACGGCGGTGGTGGTCGCCCCCTTCGGGGAGACCACCCGGTGGGAGGACGGGATCGTGCTCCGGGCCGAGTACCCCGGCGCCGCCGATGTGGTGGCGGTTCCGGGGGCGGTCGTCCTCGTCACGGAGGACGAGCGGTCCCCGCTGCTGCGCGGTCTGCGCCCCTGACCTCACACGGTGAGGAGGCCGGCCCAGGCCCGGCAGCGGGACGCCGCGACCTGGCGGAGCGCTGTGGGAGGCGGTCGTGCGGGACCGGCCGGTGAGAGCCGGCCTGGTTCGAGCGCCCCCGCGAATACGGTAGGGTTTCACCTGTTGGCGGGGCCGGAGACGGCACCGCCCAGCGGCCGGGACGTAGCGCAGTTTGGTAGCGCACTTGACTGGGGGTCAAGGGGTCGTGGGTTCAAATCCCGCCGTCCCGACAGAGGAAAAGCAGGTTATGGAGAGGTCCACCGTCCGGTGGGCCTCTTTCTGCGTTCCAGGTGGGATTACCGGGGTGGGCGCCACGAAGCCCTGTCCGTGGCCGGCGCCCGCCACGGACAGGCTGCCCGGGACCGGGCTGTGGACACCGTGGCACTGCGTTTGCTCGCCGCCCACCAAGGCTGCGTTCGATCCCTGGTACCGCTGGACGCTCCAACCGCGCACCCACGTGTCAGGCCCGTGTCTCCAGCGGAGTCACCCAGTGCCGATACTTGGCAACGGCATTCTGAATCCAGCTCTTCTTCTGCTGGTAGGACTCCCAGTCCAAAGTGGATTGCGTGTGGGTCTGATACAGCTTGCTCCCGGTCCAGTTGAGCTGATCGGTGAGGATCTGCCTGATCGGTCCCTTCGTAACCAAGGACAGGTGGAGGGTGCCAAGGGTGACGGCCTTGTTCTCGTTGATCCCGGCCTGACACAAGGACACCTCGGCGGCCGAGGAGAAGCGTGTGTAGGTACCGAGCCGGTCGATGCCGGCCGGGTTCTTCGCCAAGGCCGTGTCGTAGTCCTTGAGGAAGTGCTCGAACGCCTTCTGCTCGCTGGCGGAGGCTGTCTTCTTGAGTAGTTGACCGGCTTCGGCCCGTACGGACAGTGTGCCCGTCCCCCGGACTTCACTCCACGTCATCCCGGTTATGAACCACCCCATGGCAGGCAGGATCCTGTTGTAACGCGTGTACCACAGGTCGGTCTTCTCGCGCGGATCGATAGGGAACTCCTGTTTCTCCTCAGCCGGGTCATTGGCGAAGTAGAGGAGTCCGTGTGCGTAGATCTGCGCGAAGAGCCTGGTGGAGAGAACGGCTTCGCACTGCTCAGGGTTCAGGGCAGGGCGGTTCTTCTCCTGTGTGATCGCGCATCCGGCGTAGTCACCCAAGTTCAGACTTCGCACCTGGGGGAAAGCGGAGTCTGGGTGGGGCAGATGCTCCGCCTCCGGTGCTGGGGCCGCGGTGAGCACCTCGGGTGCGCTGTCCCTGAGTTTCTCCACATGAGAAGCGGATACGGGTCCGTGTGTGGTGTGCGTCGAGATCATGTGTCTCCTTTGGCGTGAATGATGCAGGGGGCGGGCGCGGACCAGGTCGATCCGCGCCCACGCAGAGGGGTCAGGCGGCCTCCGCCTGTCCCCACGGCCCTTTGGTCGGCTGTTCAGGCCAGGTGGCCACGCCTGGCTTCAGGGCCGTGCAGGCCGTTTAAGGCAGTGGCGTGGGTTCGTGGCCGCTGGCGATCTTTTCGATCCAGTCCTTCTTCTTCGTGTAGGTGGACCAGTCCAGCGTGACCTTCTGGCTTCCGTAGTAGACCTTCGATTTCGACATGTCCAGGTTGAAGAACAGAATGTTCTGGAGTTTCACGCTGGTTGCCATGGAGAAGTACATGGCCCCGTAGGTGACGGCCTTGTACTCATTGAGTGTTGGGGTTCCCACCTTGAACTCTCCCTGTTCGGAGTTCTTCTCGTAGGTTCCGAAGAGTTCGATTTTGTTGCGGTTGTTGTTCCAGGCCTCCTCGGCATCCTTGAGGAACGCCTTGATCGCCGAAATCTGGTCCTCCGTCAGAATCTTCGCGGCGAGTTCCAGGATCTTGGCGTCGATCTTGAGCGATCCGGAGCTGCCGCCGATCCCGCTCCAGGAGAGTTCGTTGTAGTACCAACCCATCTGGGGCAGGATTCGGAAGTAGCGGGTGTACCACAGGTCGGTCTTCTTGCGCGGGTCGATGGGGAACTGCTTCTTCTCGTCCTCCGGGTCCTCGGCGAAGTACCTTGTCCCCCAGGCGTACAGGTTGGCCGCGACCATGCACTTGGAATAAGCCCCGTACTGCTCGGCAGTGAGCGTCGGGTTGCCGTTCGGCTGGGGTACCTTGCTGCCGTCGTGGTTCTCGCTGTTCTGCCCCTTCTTCGGGTCAATCAGGTGCGGAGTGGCCAGCCCCCCTTCCCCTGAGGTGAGGTAGAGCACCTCCGGGGTGCCGCCGTCGAGGCTCTCGACGTCATCGAGGGTCACAGCTGGGATCTGCGATCCCTGTGCGGAATTGATCATTATCTCTCCGTGTCCGCTTTTTCGGCTGGTGGGTATTCGCTTGGGAGTTCGGAATCGGCGCCCCATATTCAAGGGTCGGATTCTTTGGCCTCCGTGGTCAATGATCTATCACACGGATCCTTGGAAAAACAGTGGGCAAAAACCAGCAGGTTCCGGGTGAGGTGGACATTCTCGTGGAATTGTCCTTGGTCGACCACAAGAAAGAAGTGAAAAAAAGTGGATAATTCCGACGGGAGTCAAATGGCAACCTGGCCACCAGGTCGGCGTCCGTGAAGTCGCGAGCTGCTTGCCAGTCCCGGGGCTGAAGGGATTGATGGTTTTTATTTGCGGTGCGGGCGGACGATTGCAGGTCGAAGGCTCTGATATGTGCAACCAGGTCGATATGTCCGGGTCCCGCACGTGCGGGGCGGCGAGGGGAATCCGTGACACTCTTCGGTCTCCGGTACCGGTCGAACGAGATGGGTCCCAAGGCTCGTGTCCTCGCGCTCGCCGGTGATGGTGGCGATGGGTCTCAGCCCATCCCGCTGACAGAAACGAGCAAGACGAAAAGACGGGATTCAGCTCACGGATCGTTCCAGGAACAGGTTCGTCCGAGCGCTGGAACTCGTCAGCTGCCGGGTCGCTGAAGGACCTGGGTGAACTCACCGTTGTCGACGAGTCGGGCAAGGACCCGGGGCGTGTCGCTGATTCCGGCATCCCGGACGATCAGTCTTCTCCGGTTACGGCGAGTCCTCCCACGGTCTGGCGCTGTCCCTCGACCGGCTCGGTCAGCAACTCACCGGACCGGAATCCCAGTCGGTGGAGAGCATGGTCCGGTAATACCCGACGAGTTCCTCCGGGAGAGTGCCTCGCCGTTGGTCAGGGTGCCCCGGACCGTGGAGTACGGGTGGATGGGTTCAGTCGGGGGCGCGCCGGAGGATGAGATCTCCCGGGGGTCCTGTGGGGCAGACGGGTGCTGCACCTCGGGCTTCCCGCGCGCCCGCTCAGTACCTCGCGACGCGCGGTTTCCACAGGGTGGCCGGTTCGACCACGTACGCCTCCAGGTTGGCGACGCTCGCACCGCAGGCGCCCTTGCGTTCCGTGGCGACCAGGGCGGAGGCGATCAGTTCGGCCCGGTGTCTGGCCTCGGCCTCGGTGTCGCCCACCGGGATCACCTGCCGCACGTGGTGGCACCGGGCCCGGCCGTCGGTGTGGACCAGGCCGACCACGTACGTGCGCCGCCAGCGCCGCAGGGCGGCCTGGGGCGGAATCATGTAGCGGTAACGGCAGCGCATCCGGCTGCCGTCGGCCAGCACGGCCTCGGCCTGGTAGGTGATCGACCACCAGTTCTCGGCCACCGGAACGATCGTCGCGTGCATGGCCCGTGCCCAGGCCTCCAGTGCCGACCGGTTCTGTGCCTCGATGGTGGCGGCGTCGCCCACGGCGCCCCCCGAACTGTTGAACGGGCCCCGGGCACCC
Source organism: Nocardiopsis moroccensis (assembly GCF_055763695.1). Classification (NCBI taxonomy): domain Bacteria; kingdom Bacillati; phylum Actinomycetota; class Actinomycetes; order Streptosporangiales; family Nocardiopsidaceae; genus Nocardiopsis; species Nocardiopsis moroccensis. The sequence goes on from NZ_CP199747.1 coordinate 807,645, forward strand.
CCTGAAACACCCGGAACTCTGACGGTTGGTAACTCTAGGTGTCGACAATGATTCGAGGGGTACAGAATGTGTCCCCGGATGGATTCCCGGTCAGCTCAGGACAGTAAACCGATCCGTTCGGCCAGTCCGCCCGCCCGGTCCCGGTGCCGCCCCTCGCGTGACTCCAGTTCCTCCAGCACCATCCGGCGGGCGAAACCGTTGTACCGGACCGTCTCGGGGGCCGCCTCGTGTGCGGCCTCCAGTACCCGCAGCGCCTCGTCCCGCTGTCCGGCCAGACGGTGGGCTCGAGCCTGTTCGATCCGGTGCCGGGCCCGCCGCGGCCGTGAGGGGATCGCCTCCGCCGGGGCCCGTTCCGCCTGGCGCACCGCCTCGTGGCCGCTGCGCAGCTCCACCGCCACGGTCACCGCGTGCGCGCCCATCACCGGCCGGGAGAAGGAGGTCATCGGGTGGTAGTAGGAGGCGGGCAGCCGTTCGGCCGCCCGGTGTGCGGTGTCCCAGTGCCGCCACGCCGAACCGGCCTCTCCGCGCCGTGCCGCCGTGTACCCCGCCTCGAACCGCAGGGCGCCCCAGACCGCGAGCACGTCCCTGCCGCCGTCCGGCAGGTGCCGGGCGAGGTGGTGGCTGGCGTCCTCGGTGACCGCGTCCGCGGCCTCCCAATCACCCGCGTCCCGGTGCGCCTGGGCCAGCAGCCAGGCGGCCACCCCCAGGGCGTGCGGGTCGTCCGCCTCCTGGGCCGCGGCCATACCGCGTTCGGCCACCCGCCACAGCAGGCCCTGCGCGGGTTGGTAGGCGATGAAGAACTGCGCCAGCGAACACACCTGCGACAGTACCGACCGTGCGCTGGCCCGCACCGACGCCCCATCGGCCTGGTGCACCGCCCGCTGTGCGTCCTCCAACAATCCGGGAAGCAGTCGGCCGACCACCTCGCGGTGGTTGGGTGCCGAGTGCCTGGCCCGCCAGGCCCCGGCCAGTCGGGCGCGCAGGTGCTCCAGCGGGGGAGCGGGCCGGGGGTCGCCGACCGGGAGGGCGTTGACCGCCTCGCGCACCCTCGGCAGCAGGGCGTGCCCCGGGCCGGTGAACAGCTCCACCGGAACGGACTGCTCGCCGGTGAGCTCGGCAAGGTCGCGGATACGCAGCGCCTCCACCAGGCGGAGCAGGATCGAGAGTTTGGGGGTACCCAGACGCCCGGTCTCCACGGCCTTGACCCATGAGGCGGAGCGCCCCACCAGGCCGCCCAGCACCTCCCGGGTCATACCGCGTCTGGTGCGGTTCAGCTTGAGGCGTGTGCCGAACGGGATCTCGACCTCGTGCGGGTCCGGGGTGCCGTCCACGGGCATCGCATCGTCCTTCCCTGGGGTGCCGCGGAGTCCAGGCTACGAGGGCCCCTCCGGCCCCGGGGCGGAAACGGCCCGACCTCCTCCGACCGGGCCCCCTCCGGCGTCGCCCGGCTCCTCCGGACCCCCTCCGAGCCCCGGGGTGGGTCCGCCGGGAAAGGCCGCTCAGGTCCGCCCGGGAGACCGGTCAGGACCCGGCGGGGGAGGAGGAACGCCGGAGCGCACCCCCGGCACGGCCAGACCCGCCTGTGCGCGGATCGCCATCGCGCTGACGTGGTGGGCGACGATGTGGTGGGCGACGATCTCGCGACCGGAACCCCAACGCAGCAGGGAGTACGGAAGGAGCAGGAAGGCCACCACGGTGTACAGCTCCGCTGCCTGTCCGCCCGTCAGCAGCCGCAGCACCGCCGAGACGCCGAAGATGAGCAGGATCACCAGCAGCGGGTGCGTGCGACGCCACTGCAGTGCGGGTGCCAGCGCGACGACGGCCGCCGCTCCGAAGGCTCCGTGAACGGTGTCAGGCGCGGTACTCCGACGCCCGGTCTTCGGCCATCGCCACCATCTGTTCCTGGCGGGCGCGGACGGCGGGCCGCTCCGGGCGCGCCACCCGGCCCAGCTCCGTGCGGCGTCCGTGCCGGGTGGCCAGGGCCGTCGCCGAGGAGCGGCGGACACCCAGTTCCTCACCCTCCTCGGCCAGGGCCCGGCGGACCCTGCCGCGGTAGGCGTGCCGTGCCGCGAAGTAGACGGCCATCGCGGCGACGAACACCGTCAGGGTCTTGAGCAGCATGCCGACCAGGCTTCCCAGCAGCGGCGAGTCGAAGAACCAGTGCACCCCCATCGCCAACAGCAGCAGCAACGCGGCCCCGGCCGCCCGGCGCGCGCCGGGCCGCCAGGCCACCGCGGCCAGCACACCGACCGCGGTGCCCGCCACCGCCGACATCGCCCAGTGCGACCCCAGGCCGGTGAGACCGATCCGCAGGAAGAAGCTCTGGAGGACGGAGAGCATGCCGTCGGTGGCGCCCTGCATCGAGATCGTGTTCAACGCGTAGGTGAAGTTCTCCACCAGTTGGAAGCCCAGCCCCACCAGCGCACCGATCACGAAGCCGTCGATCGGGCCGCGGACCGCGCGCGGGGCCATGACCGCGATCAGGACGACCCCGGTCACCTTGAGCAGCTCCTCGTTGACGGGTGCGGTCAGTGCGGCGCCCCAGGTGGTCCCGAACTCCAGTCCGCCCGCCCTGGACCAGGCCGACATCAGGGTGGAGTTGGTGAAGAGCGCGAGGCCGATCGCCCCGGTCGCCCCCCAGAGCAGGGCCACGAGTGAGGACGCCAGGCCCGGAGCACGGACCGGCCGGATGCGGCGCAGCAGCCAGAACCCGAGCACGCCCACCGCCGTGAGCAGGAGCGCCGAGACCACCGCCTCGACGGTGAAGACCCGGATCGCTCCGGCGAAGTTCAACAGGGTGAAACCGAAGCCGAGCAGGCAGAGCACGGCGAGGAGCACCGCTGCGGTCAGCCCGGGCAGGCGCTGGGCGCGGGGACGGTCCCGTCGCGGGTCGGGGAGGCGCTCACCCCCCTCCTGGCCCTGTCCGGAGTCGCGGGGGGAGGGGACCCGGCCGCTGTGGGTGGACGGAACGTGTGGTTCGGGGCGTGCGTGACTCATGAGGTGCCTCCCGTGGACCGGCTGAACCGGATCGACTGGACCAGCTCCTCCGCCTCGGCCAGTTCCGACTGACCGGCCTCGGCGCCGACGGTACGCGTCTCGACCGCGAAGCCCCCGTTCGGTGAGGGGAAGACGGTCGCGGTGCCGGTGTGCTGCCCGAGGTGCAGGTCGCCGCGCAGGCCCTCGCTGCCGCTGTCCGAGGTGACCTTTTCCGGTTCGCCCAGGGCCGCCGAGGCGTCACCGACCCGCACGATGTCGCGCAGGCCCTCCCACAGTTCGGTGCTCGTGGCCTTCTGGGGCGGGGTGACCACGCTCATCTGCAGGTTCACCGGGCCCTTCGTGAACAGGTACTGCTGTCCCTGGGAGCTGGCGCCGGTGTCGAGCTGCCAGTCCTCGTCGAAGGTCACCGAAGCCTCATAACCCTCTCCGGAGCCGAGCGTCATGCTGCGACCCGCGGGGACGGCCTCGGTGGCGGGCAGGGCGGCGTTCACCATCGCCCAACCGAGGGTCAGGACCGCCACCACCGCCGCGGCGACGCCCAGCGGGACCCAGTTGCTCCGCGGTCCCCGTGGCCTGGCGTGGCGCAGTTGCGCGCTCTCCTCTGCCATCGTGCCCCCGTCTCTGCGTTCTCGGACATGAGTGCTCATCACCAGCGAAACATCCGGGGGAGGGCGCCTTGACGAAACAGCGGGCACTTGGCACATGTTTGTGGTGATTTCACCAGAAGCGGGGACAGCGAGACCGGCATTTTGCCACCCGAACGCCCCCTCCCGGGCCACCGGCCGGAGGGAAGGACGGCCTCGACCGACCGAAAGCGGCCTGTCCCGAGAGGTTCCTTGGTGTGGTGGTCCGCCTGTGATGTGATGCCAATCCCAGTGTTACCGACACCGACGGAGGGCACGGGCGACCGATGCCGAAACAGACCATCGACCCCCTCAACGCGGATCGCTCCTCACTGGTGCACCGGATTCGCTACGCGTTGCGCAACCCCGGCCGGATCGGACCGTATCTGTTTCGGTCCGCCCGTGACCTCCGCCTGCGCCTCACCCACCGGGACCACGTCTCCTACTACCGCGCGGTGATGGCCTCCGACGCGGCCCGCGATCCCCGGGCGGCGGTCGGCAGCCGGAACGAGGATCGCTGGCTCGCGCTCGGGCAGATGCAGTTCGACTACCTCCTCGGACACGGGCTGAAGCCGGAGCACCGGATGCTCGATATCGGCTGCGGCAACCTCCGGGCGGGATGGCGGTTCATCGACTACCTGGACACGGGCGGCTACTACGGCATCGACATCTCCCCGGACATCCTGATCGCGGGCAAGAAGGTCCTCTCCCAGCGCGGACTCCAGCACAAGCTGCCCCACCTGACCCTCACCCACGACCTCACCTTCGACTTCCTGCCCGAAGGCGCCTTCGACGTGGTCCACGCGCACAGCGTCTTCTCGCACTCGCCCCTGGAGGTGATCGACGAGTGCCTCGCCCACGTGGGCCGGGTGCTCGCCCCCGGAGGCTTCTTCGACTTCACCTTCGACCGCACCGAGGGGACCGAACACCACGTGCTGCGGGAGGACTTCTACTACCGCACCGAGACCCTCGTCGCGCTCGCGGAGAAGCACGGCCTCCGGGCGCGGTTCATGCAGGACTGGGAGGAGCTTCCCCACGGCCAGTCGAAGATCAGGGTCACGGCACCGGAGTGAGCGGTCGGCAGGGAACGAGCTGACGACACTTTCGTCACCATCGGTCGGGAACACGACCGTTCCGTGTCAACACACGGGCTGAATGATTGCGGTCCAGTCGCAGGTCGGTCTTTGTTCGGACCCCTGTCACCGAAGCTGTCATCCGTGTGGGCGGATCGCGGGTCCGAGGAGTGTGGTCCCGCCGCCATCCCCGGTCACCACCCCGGGGCGGCAGCGGTCGGACAGCGCGCGCCCCGCCGGACGCCTGCTTCCCCCTCCGTGAGAGCCCGACGGGAGGAGCGGCGCCAGGCCGAAGCGGTCCGCAGGTCCGGATCACGAGCCACTCCGCCTACGTCGGCGGTGCTCGACCGGTCCGGGAAGAACGCCCGCAGACTCTTCCTGGTCCTCTTCGGGGTGACCATCGACCAGAAGGTTCGGCCCCCTACTCGCAGTCCGCCAGGTGCGCCGGGAACTGGAGGAGCGGTACCGGGAGGGCGCGGAGCGCACCGCCGTCTGGCCGGGGAACACACTCGGGGCCCGTGTCCGCACGGGCCCCGAGCGTGGGCGGCACGGCTCGCGGACGGTCAGCCCAGGCGCCGGATGTCGCCGCGGACGCGGTAGAAACCGCCGCCGCTGGACGTGAGGATCTCGCCCACGACGTAGCGGGCGCCCGGACGCCGGATGTCCTTGGGGAACTGCACCCTCAGGGACGGGTCGAACCCCTCGGACACCACGCGCACGCGCAGCCGACCGCCCTCGTCCACACACTCCACGACGACCCCGTCGGCGTCGGTGACCTCGCCCGCGCGGACGGTCTCCAACTCGGTGGCGGGGGTGACCGCGTCCCACGCCGGAGCCTTCACGCTCACCGGGTCGGGGACACTGCCCCGCTCCGCGGAGACGATCGCGGACTCCGTGGCGTCGATGCAGGCCAGGGAACCGTCAGTGGTGACGATGTAGAGCCGGTCCTCGTGGAACTGCATCGAGTAGGCCGACCCGCACCCCGTCGCCAGCTTCCACAGGCGGCGTCCGTCCCGGGCGAAGCAGTAGACCGAGGAGTGGCTGTCACCGGCGAAGACGTATCGCCCGTCCGGTGAGGCCGCGCAGGAGAAGACCGCTCCGTCACAGCGGTAGGTCGACCGGTGCTCCCCGCCCTTGCTGATGCGGTCGACGGAGTTGCGGGAGGTGGCGGCGAAGACCTCGTCGCCCTCCTGCCAGCCGAACAGCACCGCGCCGCTGGTCGGGACCGACCAGCGCTCGTCCCCGGTGTGCGCGTCGTACATGGTCACGCCCCGGGAGTGGCCGTGGTAGACACCCGCCTCGTCGTGGCGGACCATCCACGCGGAACTGCCCGCGCTGCGCCGTGACCACTGGAACTCGTCCTCGTGGTCGATCACGGTGACCCTGCCGGCGACGTCGGAGACCCCCAGGACGCCGTCGTGGATGTCCAGCCAGTAGATGTCGACGTCCTCGGCGATCTCGTACGCCACGTGCGGGATCTTGGCACCCAGGTCGTAGACCTTGCCGTCGTCGCAGCCCGCGTAGATCCAGAAGTCGTCGGCCACGATGCACTTGACGCCGTCCGGCAGACCGTAACGCGCGGTGACGGTGCCCTCGTGCGAGAGGGTGTACACGTTCCCCTGCTCGTTTCCGACCCAGCAGCGCTCGTCGTCGACGAAGATGCCGAAGGCGGGGCTGCCCGAACGGAACCGCCACAGCACCGGCGCCTGGCGGGCGGTCGAGCGCCGGCTGACGATCGTCCGCCTGGTCACGGCACGCCGTTGGCGGACCCCGGCCACCGCGGGCGCGTACCCCTTGCGCATCTTCTCGGCGATCTTCTTCGCCGCCGTCGCCTCGGCCTTGGCGGCCGTGGCGTGGCTCGCGGTGCGTGACTGGCCGCTCTCCCCGATACGCCCGTACCGGATGGTGACGTCGGTGCCGTCGATCCTGACCTCGTAGAACTTGTGCGCGCCGCCGCCCTCCTCCGACAGTTCCAGGTAGGTGTGGGGGCTGGTTGTGCTGGGGGCCATGGAGCTTACCCTTCGGTGATCGTGTGCCTGGCGCACACCGGGGAAACGGACGCCGGACAGGGGGACGGGGGACGTCACCGGCCCGGAGGCCGTGTCGACTGGTTCCGAAACTATCGGCGGGCACCGACAATCGGGCGCTCCGGAAACCCGCCCCGCCGCCACGGGGACCGCGTCCCCGCTCCGGGGTCCGCCCCCGCCGTACCGGTCACAGGCTCGTGGACATCGGCCCGCCGTTCCACCGCGCCGCGTCCGACAGGGCCCGCGCCAGGTCCAACGGCTCCCCGACGAGGTCGGCCCGGGCACGGTGGAGGTTCATGACGATCCGCTCGGCGTCCGCCCAGTCGCCGAACTCGCCCAGCTCAACGGTGAGCGCGCACTCCAGGGGCGGGCGTCCCTCGCGCACGGCCCCCTCGGCGGCCTCGAGGACGAACCGGTAGTACCGCTCGTGCGCGGCCAGGACCCCGTCCAGCTCGGCGCCGGTGAGAAGCGGCCCGTGACCGGGCACCACGTGCTCGGGGCCGAAGGAGCGCACCCACTCCAGGGAGCGCAGCGCCCCGTCGAGCGAGCCCATCAGCACCAGCGGGGTCAGCCCGTGGAAGAGCAGGTCGCCGGTGAACAGCACGCGTTCCTCGGGCAGCCAGGCGACCACGTCGCCGGGGGTGTGCGCGGTGTAGCCGGGGTGGCGCAGGTCGACGCGGCGCCCGCCCAGGTGGAGCGTGAGTTCGCGTTCGAGGGTGAGGGAGGGGAGCCTGCGGGTGACGTCGCCCCACTCGGGGACGGGGTCCCAGACCGGGGGCGGACTCTCGAGGAGGGGGTCCTCGCTGAGCGCCTCGCGCATGGCGGTGTGGCCGATCAGCGCGGTGGAGTCGGGGAGCAGGCTGTTGCCGTAGGTGTGGTCGCCGTGCTGGTGGGTGTTGACCGCCCACCTGAGGGGCGCCCCGGCCGTGGCGGCGGCGAGCGCGTCCAGGAAACGCCGGGTCCGGGTCTCGGTGGCGCAGGTGTCCACCACGAGCAGCCCGTCGTCCCCCGCCACGGCGCCCGCGTTGTTGACCCACCAGGTGCCGTCGGGCTGTACCCAGGCGTACACGCCCTCGACGATCTCGCTCAGCTCCCCGGCGTCCGGCCCGGTCAGCGCGGTCTGTCCCATGCGAGGCCCTTTCGGCTGGTGCTCGTTGCGCCCTGTGGCGGCAGCAGCGTATCCCGCCGCCGGGCGGGGAGGGGGCGCTCCGCCCGAACCCGCCGGGGCGGGCTGCGCCGGGCTGTGGAAAACCGGGTCCGCGCCGGTACGAGGTGCTAACGTCCCGAACATGGACGCCCCCCGATACCTCACCGTTCTCCGCGAGAGCGGGACACTGTTGGCCGACGCGGCCCAGGACAGACCGCACGCCCACGTACCCACCTGCCCCGAGTGGAACGTCAACGACCTGGTCTGGCACGTCGGCGAGACCCACCACTTCTGGCGGACCATCGCCTCCGGCGCGGTCAGGGACCCCGACGACGGGTACGTGCGGCCGGAGCGGCCCGGGGACGAGGACCTGCTGCGCTGGTACCGGGACGGCCTGGCCGAGACCCTCACCGTGCTCACCGGGGTCGATCCGACCGAGCCGCGTTGGACCTGGGCGCCGCAGAAGGACGCCGCGTTCATCCACAGACGCATGGCGCAGGAGACCTCCGTGCACGCCTGGGACCTGCTCAACGCGGTCGGCAGGGCCGGGCCCCTGCCCGCTGACGTGGCCGCGGACGGGGTGGACGAGTTCCTCAGCTTCTTCCTGGGGCTGCGGGAGGTCCTCGGACTGCCGACGGAACCGGTGAGGCCGGTGGGTTCCGTCCTGCTGAGCGCCACCGACACCGGCCACGCGTGGACGATCGATCACACCGGGGAGCACTGGCGGGTACGCCGCGAGGCCTACCGGGCCAGTTGCGCGGTCCAGGCCACCGCCTCGGAACTACTGCTCGCCCTGTGGCGGCGGACCGGCACCGAGACCCTCGAGATCACCGGGAGCGAGGCCTCCTTCGACCGCCTCCTCGCCGCGGCCGAAACCGGGTAGCCGGGGGAGTCCCGGGGATCGGGCGCGAGGGGGAGGTGGAGGCGGCCGAAACGCTCTACGGGCCGGGCTCCGTGGCCCGAGGGACCCGCGGACGTTCCTCAGCCGTCGAGGAAGTCCCCGACGGTTCGGACGAAGAGCCCGGGGCCGTCCGCCCATGGGCGGGCCCCTCCGGTGCCGAACCCGGTCAGCCCACGACCAGTTCCCGGCCCAGGGCGCCCCGCCACGCCTGGGGAACCCTGCCCGGGAAGCGCACCCGCTCGGCCCCGGCGAAGCCCGCCAGGTCCGTCAGCGCCGCGGCCACCGCCGGGGCGGCCTCGGCCAGATCCTCCGCGCTCTGCGTGTCTTCCTCCGCGAACACGTCCTCCGCGTTCAGCGTGCGCGTCCGGCGGTCCATCCGGAGCGCGGCCCGGCCCACCAGGCGGTCGCCGTGCAGGACGGGCAGCACGTAGTAGCCGTACTCACGCCTGGCCCTGGGCACGTACATCTCGTTGCGGAAGGCGAAACCCCACAGCAGTTCCGTGCGCTCCCGGTCGCACAGCAGGTTGTCGAAGGGCGACAGCAGGGCCGTGCGCGGCCCCCACTCCCCGGACTCCACCCGCTCCAGGTCGGGCAGGGCGTCGCGGTGCACGTACCAGGGGTCGTCCGGCCGGGTGCCCGCCACCCGGACCCGCAGGACCCGGCCCCGCTCCACCAGCTCGGCGAGCACCCCGCCCAGCCCCGGGTAGCGGTCGCGCAGGAAGTGCCGTTCGATGTCCCGGGCCCGGCCCGCCCCCAGGGCCAGCAGCGCCAGCTCGGCGGCACGGGCCACCACCTCGCCCTCGGGGAGCTCGATGTGCTCCATTCCCTCCGGCAGACACCGTTCGGCCAGGTCCCAGTGGCGGCGGCGCCCCTCACGCCCGGCCACCATCACCCGCCCCTGGGTCCACAGGACGTCGAGCATCCGCTCCACGTTGCGCCCGGCGGTCCACCCGGACGACTCCCAGGGCACCACGGCCAGGTCCTCGAACCCGTCGGTGGGCTGTGGCCCCCTCTCGGCGAGCCGCTGGAGGATGTGTTCGCGCAGCACACCGTTGGCCTCGATCCAGGCCGTCAGGCGTCTGCCGTGGTCCGAGGTCCCGCGCGGGTAGCGCCGCATCATGAGGTGGTGCAGCGCGTGGTCCTCGGTCAGGACGACGGAGGCGGCGTGCGCCCAGTAGTCGAAGAGCCACCGCTCCTCCCACCGGAGCCGGTCCAGGTCGGCCCGGTCGAAGGCCCCGACCCGGCTCCACAGGACCAGCTCGTGGCTGGGGGCGACCACGCCCACGGGGTCGAGTTGGAGGCAGCGCAGCGCCCGCAGCACCTCGCGCAGTCCGCCCTCCGACGGGGAAGGCGGGGGACCGGCGAGCCGCTGGCGGACCAGGGCCAGGCGGCGCACGGCCCGCCGGTCGAGTTCGGCCGCAGGGGAGACGGTGGGCCCTGGGGCCGAGAGAGGGGAGGTCAAGGGGGCTCCTCACAGGTCGTGGGCGGGGCGTCCGGCACCGCGCCGGAGACGACACCGCGCGAAAATACCCTGCCGCACCGACAGAACGGGTGCTAGCGTCACAGCCATGTGGGACAGGCCTGTTGACCTCGACGAACACTCGATCCAGGACGCGCTGACGGAATGGGGCATCCACACGGCGGCCCTGGCGCACCTCCCGCTGGGGTTCGGCGACCACCACTGGAGCACCACCGACACCTCCGGTCGGCGCTGGTTCCTCACCCTCGCCGACCTGGAGCACAAACCGTTCCTCGGCGCCGACCCGGACACGGTCCTGCGCAACCTGGGCCTGGCCATGGACACCGCGGCCCGCCTGCACGACGAGGGCGGACTCGGGTTCGTGGTGGCTCCGCTGCGCTCCGTCCGCGGCGCCACCGTCCGACGGGTCGGCGACCGCTACGCGCTCAGCGTCTTCCCGTACACGCGGGGCACCCCCGGCCACTTCGGTCAGACCCTCGAACCCGAGCAGCGCGCCCGGGTCCTGGACGCCCTCGCCCGTCTGCACGGGCGCACTCCGCCGGACACCGTCCGGGCCGCACCGCCGTACCTGGCCGGGGCCGACCGCCTGGCCGAGCTGGCCGCGGACCCGGAGAAGATCGGCGACCAGGGCCCCTTCGCGGAGCTCACCGCCGAGCTGCTCGCCGAGCACGGCACCGTCCTGCTGGGCCGCCTGGAGGAGTTCGGCCGGCGTGCCGCCGAGGCCGACGGGGCCCGCGTCGTCACCACCCACGGCGAACCGCACCCCGGAAACCTGCTGTGGCGCGAGGCGGGGCCGCTGTTCGTGGACTGGGACACCGTCGGGCTCGCCGTTCCCGAACGCGACCTGTGGCTGGTCGGTGACGACCCCGAGGACCTCGCCCGTTACACCGAGGTCGCCGGACACACACCCGACCCCGCCCTGCTCACCCTGTACCGGCTGCGCTGGGACCTGCAGGACGTGGTGGAGTTCGTCGACTGGTTCGCCGCTCCGCACCGGCGCGGAGCCGACACCGAACAGGCATGGCGGGACCTCGGCGCGATCCTCGCCGGGCTGGGCCGCTGACCACGGTCGCGGGACCCGCACCGGGCGGGCCCCGACCTTCGCACGCGGGCCGTCGCGTTCCGGCGGCGGTTCAGCCGTTGGCCGCCGTGGGCACGAACACCTTCAGGGCGGCCGGACGTTTGCGGAACACCACCGTCGGCGCCCCCTCCATGACCTCGCCGTCCACCGCCAGCAACCGGGGCTCGTCCGGGATGGCCAGGGCCAGCGACTCGGTGAGCCGCTCGGTGTAGCCCGCGCCGGACAGCATCCGGCCCAGCAGCACGTCCGCCAGGGCCCGAAGCCGGGGGAACGGCGTTCGTGCGCACAGCACCCGCACGTCCAACTGTCCGTCGTCCAGGTTCTCCCGCAGCCCAGGCATCCGCGCGTGCGTCCGGTACCGGCAGTTGCCCACGAACGCCCACCACACCTTGGCCGGGCTCCCGTCCACCAGCGCCGGGGTCGGCTGGACCTCACGCAGGTCCCGCCAGAGCGCCAGGGCGAAGGCGGGCCACTTACCGATCCGGTCGGCCCACCGGTCGCGCCGTTCCACCATGCGCGGGTACGAACCGAAGGAGGACGTGTTGAGGAAGACGTGTCCGTCCACCTCGCCCACGTCGACCCGGGCCAGGCGGCGTCCGGCGAAGGCGCGCAACGAGGTCTCCACCGAGGTCAGCCCGAGGGTGCGGGCGAAGTTGTTCAGGGTGCCGTCCGGCAGCACCAGCAGCGGCCGGTCGTGGGCCAGCGCGGCCGTGGCCCCGGCGTTGACGGTCCCGTCACCGCCGGCCACCGCGAGCACCTCGCAGTCGTGTGCGGCCTTGTCCATCACCTCGGCCACGTCGTCGTCGGCGGACATCGGCACGATCCTCGCCCGGGGCAGTCGGCGGGCCACCCGGGCGGTCGTGTCGGCGGTGCTCAGGGCGGGCACCGTGTTGTCGCCTCCGCGGGGGTTGATCACCACGGTCACCCCGACGCCCTCGGGGTCCTCCGGAGCCTCGCCCGCGGGGACGGTGTTCGCCCCGAAGACGAGTTCAGGACGGGGCGGGACGAGGGCGCGGGCCAGCAGGGCCGAGCCGACCCCCAGGGCCGCTCCGCCGAGTATGTCGCCCGGGTAGTGGACGCCGCTGTGCACGCGGGAGAAGCCCACCATGCCCGCGATCGCCGACACCAGGACGGACAGCGGGAGCGGCGCGTCCGCCATGACGCCGCCCGCGTAGCCGGTCGCGGCGGCGGTGTGCCCGGAGGGGAAGGAGGAGCTGGGGTAGGTGCGGTAGGGGGAGCGGGCCTCCGGTACCGCCGAACTGTCCGGTCGGGACCTCTGCGCCAGGTACTTGACCGCGGTGGCACCGATGTTGGCGGCCCCTGCGGCGAGGATCGCCCGCAGAGCGGTGCGGCGCAGCCGCGGCCCGCCGGTGACCGCGAGCGTGGCCGAGACCAGTACCCACGGCGCCATGTTGTCGGTGCCCTGAACGAACTTCGGTGTGAAACCGTCCAGGACGGGTGTGCCCACCCGGGTGATCCGGTCGTAGACACGTTCGTCGATCCGCTGGAGTCGCTGGAGCAGTCGCATGGGGCTCAGCCTGGTACCCGAGGGTCGGATTGTCCATAGGCGGGCTTCGTCGCCCGGGCCACACCGGGCCCGCCCCACGCCGCCCCCGGCGTTGGCAGCCGCGTCCTGGGCGGCTCGGGAGTTCGACCGGGCCGCGGGATCCGCGAGCAGCTCGTGAGAGGCCGGTCATCGCAGGCACGGGTCGGGGGCGACGACTGGGGAAGAGCCGTCGCCCCCGCACCGCGTTCCGGCTGTGTCCCGTACGCGCCTCGGGACACCCACCGATTCCTTTTAGGTTAGCCTGCCCTTGTTTCGCTTGCTGTGGTTTTCCCGTCTTTCCTCCAGCCCGGGAGGGCCCCGGTACGGGCCCTCGGTCCAGGAACCGGTCGACACCGCCTTCCCCGCCTCCCCCGCCCCACCGGCAGAGTCCGGAGGATCGACGACGAACCCGGCCCGGCGCCCGGGGTGGGCGCCCCTTTGGCCGGCGGGCGCCCTACCCTCCTCCGCAGCCCCGGATCGCTTACTGGTGGCCGGTTTCGGCCCTGAAGGCGAGGTTTCGGAGGGGCCCCGGAAGAGTAGGTTTCGGGCGTTCCCCTAGGAAAGGCACCCATGGCCACCACCGAGACCCCCGACCCCATCCACGTCGTGGTCCTGCACTCCGAGCAGCCGCTCACCGCCGACCCCGCCGAGGCCCACCCCGGCTGCCGGGTCACCGTGCTCACCGACGGCGCCCCCACCGAGGTCAGCGAGGAGGTGGAGCTCCCGGACGTGGTGTCCATGCCGCGCTCGGAGTGGGCCGACCAGCTCGCCCGGTGGGCGCGGGGCGGGCGGATCGACGTGGTGACCGGGGACCGGACCTGTCGGGAGGCGTGCGCCGAACTCCGTTCCGGGCTCGGTCTGGCCCCGAACTCCACCGCCCCCGCCGACCTCTGACCCGCCGGTCGCGGGACGGCGGCCCCGGCTGGTCCTCCCGCCCCTCCCGCGCACCGCGGCCGACCGCGTACGGCACGGACCGCGAGGAGGCCGCCGACAGGCCGCGCCGGCATCCCCCTCGCATTCCGTGAATCTTTTCTGCCAGCCACCAATCCGCGCCGCCGTCTGCTCCGAATCCCTCGCGTCACCCACACACCGGTTTCGCGAGAGGACGCATGAGCACACACATCCCCGGGCGTCGCAGGGTCGCGGTCATCGGCGGCGGCGTCTCCGGGCTGACCGCGGCGCACGTCCTGCACCGCCACGACGACGTGACCCTGTTCGAGGCCGACGACCGCCCCGGCGGGCACGCCCACACCCACTCCCTGACCGGCCCCGACGGTGGGGAACTGGGTGTGGACAGCGGCTTCATCGTGCACAACCGCCGCACGTACCCGAACCTCCTCCGGCTCTTCGACGAGCTGGGCGTGACCACCCGGCCCACCGAGATGAGCCTGTCGGTGAGCTGCGCGGGCTGCGGGCTGGAGTACGCGGGCGCACGCGGGCTCCGGGCCCTGTGGCCGGGCCGCGCCCGGCACGGCACCGCCTACCTGCGCATGCTCGCCGACATCCCCCGCTTCCACCGGGCCGCCCGCCGCCTGCTCGGCGCCGCCCGGGCCGTGGACCCCCGCGGGAGTGCGGTCGGCCCCACCCTCGGGGCCTTCGTCGAGCGGCACGGGTTCTCCCCCTACTTCACCGCCCACTTCCTCCAGCCCCTGGTCTCCGCGGTGTGGTCCTGCCCGGCGGGCACCGCCCTGGACTACCCCGCCCGCCACCTGTTCACCTTCCTGGAGCACCACGGCATGCTCGGGATCTGGGGGTCGCCGCGCTGGCGCACCGTGGAGGGCGGCTCGCGCGCCTACGTGGAGCGCGTGGTCAAGAACCTGCACTCGGTGCGCCTGGGCACCCCCGTGCTGGGCCTCTCCCGCACCGGAGACGGGGTACGGCTGCGCACCGCCACCGAGGACCTGGAGTTCGACGCCGCCGTGGTCGCCACCCATGCCGACCAGGCCCTCGCCCTCCTCGACGCGCCCACCCCGCAGGAGGCCGAGGTGCTGGGCGCCTTCACCTACTCCCGCAACCGCACCCTGCTGCACACCGACACCTCGGTCCTGCCCGCCGACCGCGACACCTGGGCCTCCTGGAACCACCGCCTGTCCTCCTGCGAACCGGGCCGCGCCCCGGTCCGGGTCAGCTACCACATGAACCGCCTCCAGGGGCTGCCCGGGAGCACCGACTACGTGGTCACCCTCAACGCCGACGACCACGTGGACCCCGACCGGGTGGTCGCCGCCATGGACTACACCCACCCCGTCTTCACCCCGGAGTCGGTCGCCGCGCAGCGCCGCCTGCGCGACCTCGACGGGCCCACCCTCGCCTTCGCCGGGGCCCACCACGGCTGGGGCTTCCACGAGGACGGTTGCCGGGCCGGGGTCGAGGCGGCCGCGGCCCTGGGGAGGCAGTGGTGACCACCGCCCGGGAACGGGGTGCGGCCGCCCGCGCGGTGCCGCCGGTACCGGCGGCACCCGCGCTGTACGAGGCGACCGTGCGGCACGTGCGCGTCGAACCCCTGCGCCACGCCTTCGCGCACCGCACCCACTACTGGCTGATCGACCTCGACCACCCGCCCCGGCTCCCGTGGCCGCTGCGGTTCCTGGCCGGGTTCCACCCCGCCGACCACGGCGACGGCCGGGCCGCGACCCTGCGCTCCGACCTCGACGCCTACCTGCGCGCACACGGCGTCACCCCGCACGGCGGCCGTATCCTGATGCTCGCGCACCCGCGGGTACTCGGGTACGTCTTCAACCCGCTCACCGTCTACTGGTGCCACCACCCCGACGGGTCCCCGCTCGCGGTGGTTGCCGAGGTGCACAACACCTACGGCGGCCGACACCGTTACCTCCTCCACCCGGACGAGCGGGGCCGCGCCGCCGTGACCAAGGCCCTGTACGTGTCCCCCTTCAACGCGGTCGACGGCCACTACCGGCTCAGCCTGCCCGAACCGGGGGAACGGCTGGCCCTGACCGTCGCCCTCCACCGCGGCGGGCGGCCGCCCTTCACCGCCTCCGTGCACGGCCGCCGCCGACCCGCCACGGCCGCCCGGCTGCTGGGCCTGTCCCTGCGCCAGCCGTTGGCCCCCCTCGTGAACGCGGTCCGCATCCGCGTCCACGGGGTCTGGTTGTACCTGCGCGGCCTTCCCGTCCAGGCACGGCCCGGGCCGTCCCCGTGCCCCGGCGGGCCGCCCGCACGATCCGGACCATCCACCGACGGCTCCTGAGGACACACACCGGGTGCGGTCGCACCCGGGAGAGCCCCGACCCCTTCCGAACCACGAGGAACACGACCATGACGACCACCAACCCGAACCCGCCCGGGACCGTCGACCCGCACCGCTGGCCCGACGTGGCCCGGGTCCCGTCCGGGAGGCTGCGCACCGCCGTGGCCCGCGGCCTTGTCGCCCGCGCCGTCCCCGCGGTCGGCATCCGCCTGCACACGGGCCCCCAGTCCCCGCCCGCCGGGGACGGAGCCCCGGTCCTGTGGCTGCGCGACCCCGACGCCTTCCACGCCCGCCTCGCCCACGACGGCCTCATCGGGTTCGGAGAGTCGTACATGGCGGGGGAGTGGGACTCACCCGACCCGGTGGCCGTGCTCACCCGTTTCGCCGAGCACTACGAGGAGCTCGTCCCCAGGCCGCTGCAGCCCCTGCGCCACCTCACGCTGCCGCGCAGACCCCCCTCCGACCGCAACACCCGTGCCGGGGCCCGCCGCCACATCAGCCACCACTACGACCTCTCCAACGACCTCTTCGCGCTCTTCCTGGACCGCACCATGACCTACTCGTCGGCGCTGTTCACCGACGGGGACCCGCGCGACCCGCAGGGGCTGGCCCGCGCCCAGGAACGCAAGGTCGACCGGCTCCTGGACGCCGCCGCGGTCACCGACGGCACCCGCCTGCTGGAGATCGGCACCGGCTGGGGGGAGCTGGCCGTGCGCGCCGCCCGGCGCGGCGCCCGCGTCACCTCCATCACCCTGTCCGCCGAACAGCGCGACCTCGCCCGAGAACGGGTGGCGGCCGAGGGGTTGTCCGACCTGGTAACCGTGGACCTGTGCGACTACCGGGACGCCACCGGCTCCTACGACTCCGTGGTGAGCTGCGAGATGATCGAGGCGGTCGGCGAACGCTACTGGCCCGCCTACTTCACCGCCCTGGACAGGCTGGTCCGCCCCGGCGGCAGGGTCGCCCTGCAGAGCATCACCATGGAGCACCGGATGATGCGGGCCTCCCGCACCTCCTACACCTGGATGCACAAGTACGTGTTCCCCGGCGGGCTCATCCCCTCGGTCACCGCAGTCCGCGAACAGCTCGCCGCCCGCACCGGCCTGCGGATCACCGACCGCCTCGCCTTCGGCCACGACTACGCCGACACCCTGCGCGTGTGGCGGGACAGCTTCACCGGCGCCGCGGACCGGGTCCGGGCCCTGGGCTTCGACGACACCTTCCGCCGGATGTGGAACTTCTACCTGTCCTACTGCGAGGCCGGTTTCCGGTCCGGGATCATCGACGTCGAGCAGATCACCATGGAGCGTGCCGCATGAGCACCACGACCCGCCCCCGGGGCGCCGCCCACCTCATCGGCCCCCTGGCCGCCGCCTTCCTCAACGGTGTGCTGCCGGTCCGCCTGCGGGCCTGGGACGGCAGTGAGACCGGCCCCGAAAACGCCCCGCGCGTGACCGTCCGCGACCGCGACGCTCTCCGGCACATCCTGGCCCGGCCCGGGGAGCTGGGCCTGTCCCGCGCCTACGTCACCGGCGGGATCGAGGTCGAGGGCGACCTCACCGAGGCGCTGCGCCGGGTGTGGGCGTCGGTCCGCGAACACGGCACGTCCCTGCCCGGGCCGCGCACCTGGGCGCGGATCGCCCACGTCGCCCTGGTCCTGGGCGTGGTCGGCCCGCCGCCGCCCCCGCCGGCGGCCGAGGCACGGACCGGCGGTCGGCTGCACTCCAGGCAGCGCGACGCCGCCGCGATCTCGCACCACTACGACGCGGGCAACGACCTCTACGAACTCCTCCTCGACGAGACCATGGCCTACTCCTGCGCCCTGTGGGACGAGGACGAACCCGAACAGAGCCTGGCCGAGGCCCAGCGCGCCAAACTCGACCTGGTCTGCGACAAGCTCGGGCTGACCAAGGGCGACCGGCTCCTCGACGTGGGCTGCGGCTGGGGTTCGCTCACCCTGCACGCCGCCCGGTGGTACGGGGCGCGGGTCGCCGCGGTGACCCTGTCCGAACGCCAACGCGACCACGTGCACCGGCGCGCGGAGGAGGAGGGGCTCGACCAGCTCGTGGACGTGCGCCTGCTGCACCACCGCGACATCGAACCCGACACCTTCGGGCCCGGGCCCTTCGACGCCGTCGCCGCCGTGGAGATGGGCGAGCACGTGGGCCGGGACACCTACGCGCCCTTCGCCCGCCGGCTCCACGACCTGCTGGCCCCCGGCGGGTCCTTGCTGGTCCAGCAGATGTCCCGGCGCGGCGCCCACCCCGGCGGCGGCCCGTTCATCGAACGCTACGTCGCTCCGGACATGCACATGCGCCCGCTCGGCGAG
Organism: Nocardiopsis moroccensis; assembly: GCF_055763695.1. Lineage (NCBI taxonomy): Bacteria > Bacillati > Actinomycetota > Actinomycetes > Streptosporangiales > Nocardiopsidaceae > Nocardiopsis > Nocardiopsis moroccensis. The sequence goes on from NZ_CP199747.1 coordinate 826,060, forward strand.
ACCGTCGGCCTGCTGGAGGAGGCGGGCCTGGAGGTGCGCGGCGTGCAGGCCCTGCGCGAGCACTACGTGCGCACCGCCCGCGCCTGGTCGGACACGCTGGAGCGCCGGTTCGACGAGCTGGTCTCCCTGGCCGGGCCGCAGGCGGCCCGGATGTGGCGGCTCTACCTCGCCGGGGGAGCACTCGCCTTCGAGGAGGGCCGTATGGGCGTGGACCAGATCCTCGCCCGCCGCCCGGACCCGGCGGAGGCGGACGAGTGAGCACGACCACCGCCCTCCTGCTCAACCTCGGCCTCACCGCCGCCGTGCTGGGCGCCCTCATGCTGGCCACCTTCGCCGTCGGGGTGCGCCTGGGCAGGCACAGCGTCGTGGACGTCGCCTGGGGCCCGGCCTTCGCCGCGGTCGCGGTGACCACCGCGACCTTCGCCACCGCCACCGGGTTCGGCGACCCCGTCCGGAACTGGCTGCTGTGCGTCCTCACCGCGGTGTGGGGGCTGCGTCTGGCCACCCACATCGGTCTGCGCAGCCGGGGCAAGGGGGAGGACCCCCGCTACGAGCGGTTCCTCGCCAACGCCCCCGGGAACCCGAACCTGTACGCGCTGCGCGTGGTCCACCTGCTCCAGGGCGCCCTGGTCCTGCTGGTCTCACTCCCGATCCAGGTGGCCGCCTTCACCGCGGGGCCCCTGGGCTGGGCGGCCTTCCTCGGCGCATCGCTCTGGTTGGTCGGGATGGCCTTCGAGAGCGTCGGTGACGCCCAGCTCGCCCGGTTCAAGGCCGACCCCGCCAACAAGGGAAAGATCATGGACCGGGGCCTGTGGTCCTGGACCCGGCACCCGAACTACTTCGGCGACGCCTGCGTCTGGTGGGGGCTCTTCCTCGTCGCGGCCGGCTCGTGGTGGGTACTGCTCACCCTGCCCGCGCCCCTGGTGATGACCTACCTGCTCACCAGGGGTTCAGGGCAGCGGCTGCTCGACGAGCACATGTCGGGGCGTCCCGGCTGGGCGGAGTACGCGGCCAGGACCAGCGCCTTCCTCCCCCTGCCGCCGAAGAGGCCCGCCCGGGGGCGGTAGGGGGCTCCGGGACACGAGGGGACGGCCCGGGCCGAGGAAGGGGGACCCCTTCCCGGCCCGGCCGTGGTCACGCCGTGGTCACACCGGGAGCAGCCTCACACCGAGGGGATCTGGCCGCCGTCGACCCTGACCACCGAGCCGTTCACGTAGGCGGCCTGCCGACTGGCCAGGAACGCGGCCACCGCGCCGTACTCCTCGGGGTCGCCGTAGCGGCCCGCCGGGATGGACCCGCGGGCCTGCTCCCGGACCTGATCCAGGGGCAGGCCCGAGCGCTCGGCGCGGGCCCGGTCCAGGGACTCCACCCGCGGGGTGGCGATCCGGCCCGGCACGATCACGTTGGCCGTCACCCCGTCGGCGGCCACCTCGTTGGCCACCGTCTTGGACCAGGAGTGCAGCGAGGCGCGCAGCGTGTTGGACACCCCCAGGTTCGGGATGGGCGCGATCGGGCCCGACGAGGTGCTCGTGATGATCCGGCCCCAACCGCGTTCGCGCATCCCGCCGACCACGGCGTCGGTCAGCCCGATCACCGGCAGCACCATCGCCGCGTACATGTCCTGCCACAGACCGGGGCGCTGGCCCAGCGCCGTGGTGGGCGGCGGTCCGCCGGTGTTGTTGACCAGGATGTCCACCGGGCCCAGCTCGTCGACGACCCGGGAGACGACCTCGCCCGCGCGGCCGTGTTCGGCCAGGTCCCAGCGGACGCCGACGGCGTCCGCGCCGTGCGCGCGGCAGGCCGCCACGGCCGCGTCCAGGCGCTCCTCGTCGCGCCCGGTCACCGCCACCCGAACACCCTCCGCGGCCAGCGCGACCGCCACCGCCCGACCCAGTCCGGAGGTGGCCGCGGTCACCAGGGCGACCTTGCCGGCGATTCCCAGATCCATGTCACTCCTCAGGCTTTCCAGCAGTGCTCACGGCATCCTGGCAGGCCCCCGGGGATCAGGCCAGCCGGGTCGGGTTCAGGGGGCGCCCCGGGAACGGTCTGCCCCGTCCTGCTGCCGTCTGCTGTGGCGGGCTACCCGGACCCGGTTGCCGCAGCCCTTGGAACACCATTCCCGCCGGGGGTGGGTGCGCAGGTAGAAGAGGACGCATCCGGGTGCGGGGCAGGCGCGGAGCTGTTCCAGCTGCGCTCCGGTGAGCAGGTCCACTGCGGCGCGGGCGACCCGGGCCAGCACGGCGGAGAGGGTGTCCGGGGCGTCGGTGCTGTGGAGCGCAGGGCCGTATCCGGCGGGCGGGAGTTCGACGGTGTCCCGGTGGGCGCCGGCGGCGGCGTTGACCGCGGCCACGCTCTCGGGGGGCGCGTCCGTTCCGGCCGCCGCGGCGGCGACCACCCGGTGCAGGGACTCGCGCAGGTCGGTGAAGGCGGCGAGCGCGGCTCGGCCCGCGGGGTCGTCGAGGACCGGATCGGGGCCGAGCGGGCCCAGGACCTCGGCCTGCACGGCGATCCAGTCGGCCAGGTCGGCGGGGGTGGTGAGCGCGTCCACGAGCTGTCCGCGCAGCCCGCCGCGGATGAACACGGTGTTCACCAGGTCCAGTGCCGGGTGCTCGCCGAGCACCGGCATGTCCCGCACCCTTGCTGAGATGACCATCACCTAACGGTACCGAAGCTTGTGTGTCGTTAGGGCGTTTGGGAGACTTCCCCGTGTCAACAGCTAATGCAATTTGCTTTATTTATGCGTTAGCAACACCGAGTCAGGGACGGCAGGAACATGACCACACCCTCCACGACGACCGCTGACGCACGTCCGGCGCCGACCAGCCGGATCAGCTCACTCCTGGCCGGACGCGCCCCGGAACCGGCCGGGCCACGCGCGGTCGCCGTCGGCACCGCCACCAGCGTGGCCGCACTCCTCGTCCTGGCCGCCGGGGCGGTGGCGTTCGGCGTGCCCCTGCTCATTCCGCCGCTCGCCGCCAGCATGGCCCTGGTCGCGGGCGCCCCGGCCCTGCCGCTGGCCCAGCCCCGCAGCGTGGTGGGCGGACAGCTGCTGTCCGCACTGACCGGCTTCGCGGTCCTGCTCGTGGCCGACCCCGGAATCTGGGCCGCCGCGGTCGCGGGAGGGCTGGCCCTGGGGGCCATGACCCTGGCCCGCACCCCGCACTCGCCGGCCGCCGCCACCGCCCTGATCGTCGCCCTGCAGGCGCCTCCGTTCTGGTCCTTCATGGGCCTCCTCGCGGTGGCAGCCTCGGTGCTGGTCCTGGTCGGCCTGGTCGGCAACCGGATCTCCGCGCGCCCCTACCCCGTCTACTGGTGGTGAGCGGGCTGTCCCGGCACCGCGCGTCCTCGCGGCGTCACACGGGGGCGGTCCGCTGGTGCCACTCCCGGCTGATCCGCTCCCGGTGGGCGGCCAGACGTGAGGTGCGGTTCACCGTCAGGGCCCCCACGATCCGCGGTCCCCGGTGGTAGGCCACCTCCATCCGTGAGCGGACCGGGTCGTGTTCGCGGACCTCGGTGCGGTCGGCGAGCTGGGGCAGTCCCACCGAGCGGATCCGCAGACCGAACTGGTCGGACCAGAAGGAGGGCACGGTGTCGCGTGCCGGGCCCTCCTGTCCGAGCAGCGCTGCGGCAACCGAGCGAAGGCCGCCCGGCACCACGCCCGGGAACGGGCAGGCCGGACGGCCTGAGACGAACAGGGAAACCAGAGGACCGGGCGGGCCTCAGCTCTCGTTGGGCACCACGACCGCACGGCCGTTGATCTCGCCCGCCTCCAGCCTCCGGTACGCCTCCAGGGCGTCGTCCATGGCGAAGCGCTCGATCTCCGGGCGGATCTGCCCCGCCCTGTACATGTCCACCACCTCCCACAGTTCGCCCACCGAACCCCAGTAGGTGTTGGTCAGGTACGACTCGTACGGGTTGGTGAAGAACGAGAACTCGTGCGTGCCGCCCGCGATGCCGACGATGTTCACCCGGCCGCCCTGGGCCACGCAGGCCGCCGCCGTCGACACGGTCGGGTTCGCACCCACGAAGTCGAAGACCGCGTCCGCGCCCCGGCCCCCGGTGAGCTCCCGGATGCCCTCGACCTGCCGGTCCCCGGCGCCCACCGTGACGGCCCCGTCGGCCTCCGCCCGGGCCCGGGCCTCCTCCTTGACGTCGGTGGCGATCACCGTCGCCCCGCTCAGTGCCCGCAGGACCTGCACCCCGATCTGGCCGAGCCCGCCCAGGCCGATCACCAGCGCGTACCGGCCACCCCCGTTCAGGTACGGAAGGGACTGCTTGACCGCGTGGTAGGGGGTCAGCCCCGCGTCGGCCAACGGCGCCGCGGCCACCGGGTCGGCGTCGCCCAGCGGGATGAGGTGCCGTTCGGGCACGGTCATGTACTCGGCCATGCCGCCGTCCCGGCCCAGCCCCACCGCCAGGTACGGCATGGTCGCGGCGTTCTCGCAGTAGGTCTCCCGGCCCTGGGCGCACTTGCGGCAGTGCTGGCAGCCGATCGGCCCGTACACCATGTAGGCGGCGCCCACCGTGACCCGCTCGCTGACCCCGCTGCCGACCGACTCCACCCAGCCCGCGTTCTCGTGCCCCAGGACGAACGGCGGCTTCTGTGCCCCCGGCTGCCCCTCCTCGAACACCCGGTAGACGCTGATGTCGGAGTGGCAGGCCCCGGCCCCGGCCACCCGGAGCAGGACCTCTCCGGGGCCCGGCTCGGGTTTGGGAACCTCGGTCAGGGAGGGGAACTCCCCGTAGTTTTCGAACACGACTGCGCGCATGTGCTGCTCTCCCCCCGCGTGAGGCGCGGTGCCCCGACCGGGGCGCCGCAGTGCGGACACGTTTCGTGTCCCGATGCCCACGCGAAGTTAACACCGGTCGGATCCGGGTGTCGCCCAAGGGGCGTGCACGGATTCGTCCGCATTGTTTGACCCTGGTCCGGGTCCAGGGACTGAGGGTCCCGCGTCTGGGCGGCGCCCATGACGGTGCCGCCGAAATCGTCCCCGCCCGCCCGATGAGTTCTCCGCGCTGCCCTGGTCCGTACACGTGAACGAATCGGACCAGGCGACAAGGAACGACACGGATGAACACGACACCATCCCGGCCTCGCGGGGCCGGGGCACGCGCGAGCGGGCGCGAGTGGCTGGGGCTCGCGGTGCTCGCCCTGCCCACACTGCTGCTCTCCCTGGACATGAGCGTGCTCTACCTGGCGCTCCCGCACCTGGCCGCGGACCTGCGGCCCACCGGGGCCCAGACCCTGTGGATCATGGACGTCTACGGCTTCATGATCGCCGGGTTGCTCATCACCATGGGCACGCTCGGCGACCGGATCGGCCGCCGCAGGCTCCTGATGATCGGCGCCGCCGCGTTCGGACTGGCCTCGGTGGCCGCGGCCTTCTCCACCAGCGCCGAGCTGCTCATCGCCACCCGGGCCCTCATGGGCGTGGCCGGGGCCACCCTCATGCCCTCCACCCTGGCGCTGATCAGCAACATGTTTCGCGACCCCGGCCAGCGCGCGGTCGCGATCTCGGTGTGGACGAGCTGCTTCATGGGCGGTACCGCCATCGGCCCCGTGGTGGGCGGCGCGCTCCTGCAGTGGTTCTGGTGGGGGTCGGTGTTCCTCCTCGGTGTCCCGGTGATGCTCCTGCTCCTGGTCTGCGCGCCCCTGCTGCTGCCCGAGTACCGCGACCCCGGCGCGGGCCGCCTCGACCTGTTCAGCGTCGCCCTGTCGCTGGCCGCGATCCTGCCGGTGGTGTACGGGCTCAAGACCGCCGCCGAAGGGGGCGCGGGGACCACCGCGCTCACGGCGGTGCTGCTCGGCGCGGCGGTGGGGGCGTGGTTCGTGCGCAGGCAACTGCGCCTGCCCGACCCGCTGCTGGACCTGCGCCTGTTCCGGGCGCCCTCCTTCGGCGCGGCCCTCGCCGTCATGATGGCCGGGGCGGTCGCCATGGGCGGCACCTTCCTGCTGCTCAGCCAGTACCTGCAGCTGGTCGCGGGCAACTCCCCGCTGGCGGCCGGGCTGTGGCTGGTGCCGCCGGCGCTGGCGATGATCGCCAGCACCATGTTCTGTGCGCCCCTGGCCCAACGGGTCGGCCGGGCCAACGTGATCGGCGGCGGCATGTTCGTCAGCGCCCTCGGCTTCCTGGTGCTGGTCTTCCTCCCCGCCGACGGCGGGACGGGCGCTGTGGTGCTGGGCCTGCTGCTCACCTCGGTGGGCCTGGGGCCGGGCGCCGCACTGATCGCCGACATCGTGGTGGGCTCCGCGCCCCGGGAGAAGGCCGGATCGGCCGCGTCCATGTCCGAGACCAGCGGCGAGTTCGGCATCGCCATCGGGGTCGCGCTGCTCGGCAGTCTGGCCGCCGCCGTCTACCGCACCCGGGTGGAGGTCCCCGAGGCCATCGCGGACCAGGCCGCGGGCCAGACCCTGGCCGGAGCCGTGGGCGCCGCCGAGGGGTTGCCCCCGGCCCAGGCGGCCGTACTGGTGGAGTCGGCCCGGGAGGCGTTCACCGCCGGACTCAACGTGACCGCGGGCATCGGGATCGTCGGGATGGCCGTCTTCGGCGGCATGGCCCTGTGGCTGCTGCGCGGCTCGGCGGAGACCGCCGCGGAGGAAACGGCGGAGGGGCCGCGGGAACCCGGCAGCGACGGAGGCCGGAGCGGGGACGGGACCGGGGGGACCGATGACTTCCCGCGCCCGGACGAGTCAGTACAGGCAGTGGAAACCGACACCGAACCCACCGGGAGGACCTGATGAAGCGCCCCCAACTGGACAGCATGCTGCTCGCCAGCACCGACCCCGACCGCCTGCGCGACTGGTACGCCGCCGTGCTGGACCCCGCCGACAGCAACACCGTGGACCACTACCGGGTGCTCCGCTTCGGCGGCTTCCACCTGCTGATCGACCGGCGCGACGACGTCGGGCCCGAGGCCGCCGACCCCGCCCGGGTGATCCTCAACTTCGACGTGGCCGACGCCTGCGCCGTCGCCGGGCGCATGGACGAGCGGGGCACCGAGTGGGTGGCGCCGCTGGAGGAGCGGGACGGGAACTTCTTCGCCACGGCCAAGGACCCCGACGGCAACTACGTGCAGATCATCCAGCTGAGCGAGGAGCACCTCGCCGCCATGGAGGGCGCGCAGGCGGGCACGTAGGCGGGTCGGCCCCGCGGACGGCCCGCACGGCCGCCCGCGGGGCCGGCGCCCGCGGCGCAGAAGGGGGACCGGCGGGGTGACGGCCGGACACGGACCCGCGCGTCCTGTCGTAGGGGAGGCGTAACGTGACGGCCGTGGCCGAACACGTGACGGGGACGAGCAACCAGGACTTCGAGCGGCTCGCCGCTCCCTACCGGGGGGAGCTGTACGCGCACTGCTACCGCATGCTCGGCTCGGCGCACGACGCCGAGGACCTGGTCCAGGAGACCTACCTGCGCGCCTGGAAGGGCTACGACCGCTTCGAGGGCCGCTCCAGCCTGCGCACCTGGCTGCACCGGATCGCCACCACGGCCTGCCTGACCGCCCTGGAGCGGCGCGGCCGCCGCCCCCTGCCCACCGGGCTCGGCGGCCCCACCGACTCCCCGGAGGGCGCCCTCGCCGAACGCCCCGAGCTGCCCTGGATCGAACCGCTGCCGGACACCCTGGCCGGCCTCGGCGGTTCCGACGGCGGCACCAACGACCCCGGCGCGGTGGTGACCGCCCGCGAGAGCGTCCGGCTCGCCCTGGTCGCCGCCCTCCAGTACCTCCAGCCCCGCCAGAGGGCCGTGCTCCTCCTGCGCGACGTACTCCGCTTCAGCGCAGCCGAGACCGCCCGCATCCTGGACACCTCGGTCCCGGCGGTGAACAGCCTGTTGCAACGCGCCCGCGCCCAGCTCGGCCGGGCCGCCCCCGACCGGGAGAGCCTCCCCGAACCCCGCTCCGACCAGCGCGAGATCCTCGACCGCTACGTCGCCGCCTTCGAGTCCTACGACATCGGCGCGCTCACCGAGCTGTTCACCGCAGAGGCCGCCTTCGAGATGCCCCCGTTCGCCACCTGGGTGCGCGGAGCCGAACACATCGGACGGCTCGTCGCCGCCCACTGCCCGGCCGGGGCCCCCGGCGACCTGGCGATGGTGCCGACCTCCGCCAACGGCCAGCCCGCCTTCGGCATGTACCTGCGCGCGGCGGACGGAACGCACCGGGCCTTCGGCATCCACGTCCTGGAGCTGTCCTCCGGGGGCGTCAGCCGCTGCTCGGTCTTCTTCGACACCGCGCTGTTCCGCCTCTTCGCGCTGCCCGAGGCCCTGACCCGCCCCTGCCGGGGCCGGCCAGGGGCGGGTCAGGTTCCGGTGAGCACCCGGCGCAGGGCGGCGGCGAAACCCTCCGGGTCGCCCTCGTAGCCCAGGTGGTCCCCGGGGAAGGCGACCGGATCGACGCCCAGGGCCCGGGCCAGCGCGGAGCCGATGTCGTGGATGTCCGCCCCCGCCGAGCCCTCGCCCAGGGCCACGACCACCCGGGTGCCGTCGCGCCGCAGGGTTTCCACCTCCGGCCGGTACAGGGAGATCGGCAGCAGGCCGTGCGCCAGGAAGTACCCGAAGTTCCCGCTGACCCGCTCGAAGGTCGCGGCCTCCTCCCCGTCCATGGGCGGTGCCCCGCCCATGGACGAGGCGTCCTCCGCATCCTCCGGGCCGGACTCGGCGTCCAGGCCGTTGAGCCCCAGGAACAGGGCCATCCCGGCCTCGACCCCCTCCTTCAGGTAGGTCCGGTGGACCTCGTGGTCCCGCGCGAGCACCGGTTCGGGGTCGTCGAGCAACGGCACGCACGGGGGCTCGTGGGCCACGAGCGTGCGCACCAGTTCCGGGTGCCGGGCGGCCAGGGCCAGCCCGATCTGGGCGCCACCGCTGGTGCCGAACACGTGCGCGGGCCCGTCGCCGAACTCCCGGATCAGCCGTGCGGCGTCCTCTGCGTGCACGTCGAGCCGCTGGTCCTCCTCCCACGCGCCGGGGCCGCCGTCCAGGGTGCTGCGCGAGTTGCCCCGGGGGTCGTAGGCCACGGTCGTGTACCCCTCGGCCAGGCGCCGGGCCTGGCCGGCGAGGACCCCGGCGTCCTGCGGCCCGCCCGGGACCATGAGCAGCAGCGGGCCCGAGCCCCGCACCTCGGCGTGCAGGCGGGCACCGGGCACCCGCAGGGTGCGCACCTCGGGGGAGCGGCGGTCGTTCACGGCGTCTCCCTGATCCGGCCGCTGACGACCATCCGGTTGCCCTCGCTGTCGCGGAACTCCGCGACCGTGACCCCCGGCATGTAGGCGGCCTCCTCCGGCTCGGTGACGATCTCCACGCCCTTGGCGCGCAGCGCCTCCACGGTGCCCTTGACGTCGTCCTCGACCAGCACCAGGACGGGGCCCGGCGAGGGCTCCTCGTCGGGCCGGGGGACCAGGTGCAGCGCGGTGTCCGCCCCGGGGAACCCGAGCTCGATCCACCGCCAGCCGTCCTCGCCCATGGGGACGTCCGCGAGTACGCGGCAGCCGAGCCTGTCGGTGTAGAAGTCCTTGGCCCGGTCCTGGTCGAACACGGGCAACTCAGCGAACTGGATGTGCATGACGGGCGCCTCGATCCTCCCAGAGTGAAACTGGACGGTCCAGTACTCTGGATGTATGCAAAACTAGACTGTCCAGTACCCACGAGTCAACAGAACACGGGGAGAATCAGGTGCGGCAACCTGCCGAGGGGCGTTCGGAACGCAAACGGCGCGCGATCCTGGAGGCCGCCGAGGAGGTCTTCCTCGGCGGCGGCTACCTGGGCACCAACATGGACGAGATCGCGGCGCGCTCCGAGGTGTCCAAGCAGACCGTGTACAAGCACTTCGGCAGCAAGGAGAACCTGTTCGTCGAGATCGTCAGCCACATGACGACCGGAGCGGGCGACCTCGTCCACGAGGACGTGCCCGACCCCGCCGAGGACGAGGAGCTCGCCGACTACCTGCGCGACTACGCGCTCCGCCAGCTCACCGTGGTGCTGACCCCGCGCCTGATGCGGCTGCGCCGCCTGGTCATCGGTGAGGTCGCGCGCTTTCCCGAGCTCGCCGGGGCCCTGTACGAGCACGGTCCGCGGCGGGCGGTGGGCGCGCTCGGGGAGATCTTCGAGCGCCTGGCCGAGCGGGGGCGCCTGTCCGTCGAGGACCCGCACGCCGCCGCGTCCCGGTTCAACTGGCTGGTGATGTCCGAACCCGTCAACCGGGCCATGCTCCTCGGCGACGAGGGCATCCCCGCGCGGGAGGAGCTCCGCGCGCACGCCGCGGAGAGCGTCCGGGTCTTCCTCGCCGCCTACGGAGGGCCCCGGAGGTAGCGGGGCGGGGTGTGTGACCAGGACCCCGGCGTATTTCCTGCCGATTCGCCCCCTCCACTGGCCCGAACAACCCCCGCGCACGGCTACCGTGCTGGTGGGCCGTGACCGCGAGAAGCCCCGAATGCCCGCGTTCCGGCCCTGACCTGACCACTCCTCCCGCCCGCCGGTTCACCCACGGGCAGCCAGATGGGAAACGCGTGAACAGCACCAACGACCGCCCGCCCCGGGACCTGCGCCTGATCGTCACCGGAGGCGGAACGGGCGGCCACACCTACCCCGCGCTGACCGCCGTCAACGCGCTGCGCGCACGCCTGGAGAAGACCGGCAACACCCTGGAGGTGCTGTGGGTGGGCGCGGCCAACAGTCTCGAGTCCCGGGTCTCCGAGGCCAACGGGATCGACTTCGCCGACGTCGCCACCGGCAAGATCCGCCGCTCCAAGAACCCGATCAAGCTGGTCTCCCGGGCCAACGTCAAGGACATGGCCAACGTCCCCCGCGGGGTCATGCAGGCGCGCAGGCTGGTCTCCGAGTTCGTCCCGGACGTCGTCCTGGCCACCGGTGGCTACGTGGCGGTGCCCGTGGGCCTGGCGGCCCGTATGTGCCGTCGCCCGCTGGTCGTGCACGAGCAGACGGTGCGCCTGGGTCTGGCCAACAAGGTCCTGGCCCGCGCCGGAGCGCAGATCGCGGTGTCCGCCGAGTCCTCCCTCGGGCTGCTGCCCGACTCCTCCCAGGACGACGCGGTGGTCACCGGGAACCCGGTGCGGCCCGAGGTCCTCACCGGCCAGGCGGACCTGGGTGCGAAGGGGCTGGGCTTCGACGGGCACAACCCCGACCTGCCCACCGTGTACGTGACCGGCGGGGCGCAGGGTTCGGCGCAGATCAACACGAACGTCCGCGAGATCCTCCCGTGGCTGCTGGCCCGTGCCAACGTCGTCCACCAGTGCGGCGCCAACAACGTCGAGAGCCTTCGGGAGAGCGCCCAGGGCCTGCCGCCGGGGCTTGCGGAGAGGTACCACCTCACCGCCTTCGTGGGCCCGGAGCTTCCCGACGTGCTGGCGCTCGCGGACGTGGTGATCTCCCGCAGCGGGGCCGGGACGATCGCCGAACTCACGGCTCTGGGCAAGGCCGCGGTGTTCATCCCCCTGGCGACCTCCGCCGGTAACGAGCAGGCGCACAACGCACGCCATCTTCAGGAGACGGGTGCTGCCGTCGCTCTCCTTGACGAGGTCAGCCCGGCCAACCTGCAGGCGGCGGTCGAGCCCCTGCTGGTCGATCCCGCCAAGCGCGAGACCATCGCCGAGAACGCCCGTTCCCACGGGAGGCCGGACGCCGCCGAGCGCCTGGTGGACGTGGTGCTCAGGGCTGCCAGCTGATCCAGAGGGGCCATCTCTTCCCCGGAGGGGTGGCCCACTCATATGCCAGTGAATAGGATCTCTCTGCGCCCAAGAATTCACTCTTGGCCCTTTTGCGAAGGGAATCACCAGTGTCCAACTTTCAAGAAGTTGGAAAAACGACCCCTTGTCACTGGTAAGTTCGCAGGTCAAAAAGTCTGCTCCCCGCGCACGCGGGGATGGACCCTCGTCGAAGATCAGCGAGACGCCCGGCATCTGCTGCTCCCCGCGCACGCGGGGATGGACCCCGAATTCGTTCTATGGCGACCGGCCATGTCTGCTGCTCCCCGCGCACGCGGGGATGGACCCACCACAACGAAGGAGCAGCTAGATGACCACCACTGCTCCCCGCGCACGCGGGGATGGACCCTCGTTGGTCTGCTTGTCGAACGTGCGCGGGGTCTGCTCCCCGCGCACGCGGGGATGGACCCAGCAATTCACTCATGGTGGGTAGTTCCTCGTTCTGCTCCCCGCGCACGCGGGGATGGACCCCAAGAAATAGGCAGGGCGAAGACCTGCCCGTACTGCTCCCCGCGCACGCGGGGATGGACCCCCAGGGTGGGGCCGACCAGGCGTGGGGTGGGGCTGCTCCCCGCGCACGCGGGGATGGACCCCCCCGAACTCGTGGACTACGCCGAAGACCAGCCTGCTCCCCGCGCACGCGGGGATGGACCCGACGTGGGAGAACACGAGCCGAAAGTCCTCCGCTGCTCCCCGCGCACGCGGGGATGGACCCGCGGACGAGGTCGCGGGCCCACTGCTTGGCGTCTGCTCCCCGCGCACGCGGGGATGGACCCGTCGCCCCGGACGCCAGCCCGACCGACGACGACTGCTCCCCGCGCACGCGGGGATGGACCCCCGGGCGGGGGCGTGCGTCTGCTTCTGCGCGTCTGCTCCCCGCGCACGCGGGGATGGACCCCCGGGAGTCGCGCCGGGTCCGGCCGCCGCTGCCTGCTCCCCGCGCACGCGGGGATGGACCCCGGTAGGTCGGTGCTTGCTCCAGGCGTTCGCCCTGCTCCCCGCGCACGCGGGGATGGACCCTACGACCACACCGTGCGGTTGCACATCGGCTACTGCTCCCCGCGCACGCGGGGATGGACCCGTGGCGTTGTACGCGAGCGACACCGAGCAGCACTGCTCCCCGCGCACGCGGGGATGGACCCCAGATCGACCCCGAACAGCGCAACGACAACGCCTGCTCCCCGCGCACGCGGGGATGGACCCTCCGCCACGAGGGCGGCCAGGACGTCCGTGTGCTGCTCCCCGCGCACGCGGGGATGGACCCCAGATCGACCCCGAACAGCGCAACGACAACGCCTGCTCCCCGCGCACGCGGGGATGGACCCGAGTCCTACGTGTGCAGCAACACCCATCAGGGCTGCTCCCCGCGCACGCGGGGATGGACCCACCTGCGCCGCGAGGTCCCCGAGCTGCGCCTGCTGCTCCCCGCGCACGCGGGGATGGACCCGAGCGGGGCAAGCTCGGGAAACCCCGACTGCGCTGCTCCCCGCGCACGCGGGGATGGACCCACACCCGTCGCCGACTCCACCCTGACCCTGGACTGCTCCCCGTGCACGCGGGGATGGGCCTACCTACGTATCCCGCCCGCTCTGCCTGATGTTGCTTCGGGTTACTTGGAAGACTTTGACATGGAATTGCCCCGTTCCCCGCCGCGTGAGTGTGGCCGTCTTCGCTTCGCGCGTCAAGGTCGTACGTCCTCGCTTCGCTCCGGGCGCTCCACCTTGACCCGCTTCGCTACGACGGCGGATGGGCGGCTATCGGGAAACGGGGGGGCGTGTGGTCGGGGCGGCAGACGTCCCCGGGCTTCGCCCGGCCCCGGCCAGCGGTCCGGCTGTGGTCAGCCGGATTCCCGTCCTTCTGCCTGGCTTCATCGGCAGGCGCGTCCCAATCCAGTGACCGGGCAGCGACGAAGCGCCCGAACAGGTCGGGTGTGGGGCCGAGCACGCCCCACCTGCCTGACCGGCTCGGGCGCGAGGGGATGTGCCCCGCCCCCTCCGGGCCGGCGATTTTGGGGCCTTTTTCGGCGTGATCTTGCTACCAGGGGCAATCTCGGCGCCCAAGTTGCCTCTGGTAGCAAGATCACCGCGGATTAGTGGGTTTCGGAAGCAGCGGATCTTCAGAGGGCCGGGTTTCGGACCCCAACGGCCCCGGCTTCCATCCCCGCTGCCTGCCATCGCCACCGCTGGCACCGCCATCGCCCCTGACGCCCCCCGCTGCCGCGCGGGAGCCGGTAACCGGCCGCGGCACGGCCGGGTCGCCACCCCCAGGCCCCGGGAGCCAGCCAAGCCGAATCAACTGCTTTCGTACGCGATTCCCTTGGCCTGCGGAAAAGGGGAGCCGCCAGCTGCGACCGCTCCCCGATGTGCGGTCAGGGCATCGATGAGATGACGTTCGCTGCTTCGTCCAACCAGACGGTCTGCTGGTCCACGGACACGGTCATCCCGAACCGGTCCACGCCGGGGCGGCCGGAGTCGAGCCACCACTGGTAGGCCGCCTCGAACTCCGTGAACAGCTGCCGGGACCCGTACTGGCGAACCTCGTGTGAGGTCGCGCCCGGATCGACGTGCCAGGACGCCCAGGACCCGCTGTCGGGATCGACCAGGTACATGACGAACCGCTGGTCGTCCTCGTTCTCGTGGAACTCGATCACGTTGACCACGGTGGGCATGTGCAGCCCGATCGCGAAGTTCGCGTCGAACGCCAGTGGGCCGTTCGGCTGCGTACCGGTGCGTCTGACTCTGAACTCGTGCTCGTCGCTGACGTGGGTCGCCACCACCTGGCCGGGGGTGCGCTGGTGGCGCACCCACATGAAGGCGACGTTGCCGCAGAACCGCCCGCTCGCGGTGCCGTGTGAGCCGACCTGTAGGTCGGCCAGGACACCGTTGTGGAAGGCGTTGCCCCACGGCGTGAGGATCTTCCCGCCCGGCTGGCTCTGGGCGATCCAGTGGTAGGGCACCCGCTTCACGGCCGCGGTGCTGATCACCCGGTCGAACGGGGCGCGTGCGGGCCAGCCCTGGGTCCCGTCCCCGGTGACGACCAGCGGCACGAATCCGGTGCCCATCAGGTTGACGCGGGCCTGCTCGGCGACGGTCGGGTCGACCTCGACGGTGGTGACCGCTTCGTCGCCCAGGAGGTGGGAGAGAAGGGCCGTGTTGTACCCGGTGCCCGTGCCGATCTCCAGTACCCGCATACCGGGGTGGACATCGAGTCGGCGCAACATGTCGGCGACGACGGAGGGCATGGACGCCGAACTGGTCGGATACCCGGTGCCGTCCTCGGCCCCGTCGTCCACCTGGGTGACGAGCGGGATGTCGTCGTAGGCGACCCCGAGCCACTGTTCCGATGCGCTGAGCCGGTCCACGGTGGTCCCGTCGGGCAGGGTGACCTGGTCGGGCAGGAACCTGTGGCGTTCCACGAACTCGAACGCGCTTCGCCAGTGCGGGGGAAGCCCGCCCGCCTGGAGCAGGTGGGCGACCAGCTTTTCGTGTGAGGGGGTCACGGCTTGTCCTACCTCTCGTGTTTGCCGCAGCCGGAGCCGCTGGGGTTGGAGGCGGGCGCGGGGAGCGGGCGGGCGGTCCGGCGCCCGTCGCTGCCGGCGGAGTCCTGGTGCTTGTACGCGGTGGTGTGCGGGGTCGGGATCTTCAAGGCTGTCCTCTCAATGGGGGGTGCCGCGGCCGTGGGCCGGGCGGCGTGTTGGGAGGCAGGCGAGCTGTCCGGGCCATGGTGTCCGGCTCGCGCGACTGGTCGGTCAACCCGGTGTGGCGGCCCTCTGCCGTGAGGTCGAGCGTCTGGTGGACTTCGGCCTCCCAGACGTCGTTCCTACCGGCTGCGTGCTCCTCGTGTGGGTGAAATGGGGAGGTTTACAGCAGGTTTGAGAAGACGTGCTGGATCAGGGCGCCCGCTGCGGTGGCCAAAGCATAGATGGTCACGAACCAACCGAATTTACGCCGGGGCTTGCGGTGGCTGCGGGGGCGCCGGGGAAGCGGGGGCAGTCCGGGGCCGGGCCGGGTAGGACCGTCGTCGGGGGCCGGGCGCGGGCGCGGGCGCGGTGCCGGGGCGGGGGGTCGGCGTCGCTGAGCGGCCACGTGCATCCAGGTGGGCAGTTCCCCGTGCGCCAGCCGGTGCTCCACCCGGGGGTTTCCGCGCATCTGCGAGAGCAGCTGTTCCTGGCGGCCGGCCGCTTGCGGTCGGGTGCTGGCCCGCTGGGGAGCAGGGGTGTGGGAGAAGCGGCGGCCCCGGGGCGCGGACAGGACCTGGCGCACCCCGGCGGAGACCGGTACGGGTGGTGTCGTGGTCATCGGATCGGCCTCCCGAGCTCGATGGTGAGTTCGAACTCGGCCCAGGTGACGGTGCCCAGCCCCTCGCAGAAGGGGAAGTCCACCACCCGGCGGGTGCCCCAGGCAGCGGCCAGGTGGTCGATGAGCAGCAGACCCCGGCCGCGTTCGGCCTCGGCCCATTCCTCCACCGAACGCTCACGCGGGACAGCGGGGGTCTGGGGCCGGTCGGGGCGGTGCCCGTCGTCGACGACCTCCATCCGGACCCTGCCCGGGGCCGGGACGGTCAGGGTCCGGATCACCCGCCCCTCGGGTTCGGCGCCGGAACGGGAGTGGTCCACGGCGTTGGCGAACATCTCGCTCACGCACAGCACCATCGCCTCGGCGGTCTCCTGGTCGAGTTCGGGCAGCTGGCGCAGGTCGGCGTTGAGGTCCGCGCGCACCCAGGAGGTCTGTTCGAGGGTGCCGGGGTAGACGCGGGTGGGCCAGCGGCGCACCGGTTCGGATTCGGCGTAGGAGTGGTGCGTGGATCGGGGTTGGGGCACAATGGCCATGTCAATCACGCTTTCTCTTTTCAACGGGTGGAACTGGTTGACCTGCTCTGGGGGTGTTGGTGCACCCGCCAGAGCTTTTTCGTGCAAGGGCTTGTTGTGCGGGCTACTTCGTGAGAGCTCGCGCCGGTGTTGGGCGGATGCGGGAGGCGAGTTCCACCAGTCGGTGCTGGGATTCCTCCACCGGCAGTGCGGCCCCCTGGAGGGTGGCGAACAGGTCCGTGTAGCTCTTGACCTGTGACACCTCGCTGATGACCTGACCCGGTCCGCGCGGGTGGGGGATGTAGACCAGGGTGTGGCTGGGGGAGAAGGACAGGGTCCAGAACGCCCCGCCCAGGCCGGGGTGGAAACCGGTCCCGTTCGGGAGAAGGTGCACGCTGATCCCGTCGGCCTGGGCCAGGTGGTGCAGGTGGGTCAATTGGGCGCGCGTCACTTCGGGCTCGGCGGGGGACCGCGTGAGGGCGGTGTCGTCCACGACCAGGCAGTGGAAGGGCGCCCCGCCCGTGCCGGCGACCGAGAGGCGGGGCAGGTGGGGGCGGTCGCCGTCCAGGTGGGCCGACTCCATGGGGTGTTCGGCCTGTTCCAGGGCTGCCCGGTAGCTGTCGGTCAGGTAGGGGGCGGGGAGTACGAGGGGTGCGTAGGCGCGGACCTGGAAGGCTTCGGGGAGCACGTCGGTGATGGTCACCGGGCGACGGAGGAGTTCGGTGAGGTGGGTCTGGGCCCAGGCGTCCCACAACCGGCCACCGCAGTTCAGGGTGCGGTCCAGGTCCTGAGCCAGCCGCCTGCCGGGGTCCAGGTCCCCGGCCTCCACCTCCTGGAGCAGCTCCGGGGTGGTCAGGGTGATGTCGGCGAGCATGCCGAGCTGGAAGTGCTGCTGCTTGCGCGCGGCCCACACCCGAGCCCCGAACCCCTCCCATCCCGCCCCGGATCCAGTAGGTGGCTTGTCGTTGGTGTTCGCTCGTATCTGACTGCGTTCAGGCATAACGCCTCCACGGAGAAGTGGGGCACCGCGCCCAAAACGTGTGCGGTGCGTTGAGGCCCAACTACACTGAAGCACAATGCGTGCATGCATTGCAATATGCTTTGCGTTAATGCATTGCATGTCCGAGTTGTGTAGTTCGAGGAAGGGCGGGAGGCTTGACCCATGCCGCCAAAGGAGAGTCCGACGATCGCGCAATGGCAGCTCGCCCAGGCACTCGCTGCTCTACGCGGTCGCACCCCTCAGCGACAGCTCGCCAAGGAGCTGGACATCGACGCCAGTACGCTCGTGCGCTGGGAAGGGGGTGAGACGGTCCCCAGGGAGAAGCAGCTACGCAAGGTGCTCGCCCACTTCGAGGTGGCCGAGGCTGAGATCGAAAGATTCGTCAAGCTACGCACCGACGCAGCGGCCCCCTCGTGGTGGCAGGACAGCGATGTCGCGAAGGCCTACGGCCAGTACATCGACTTGGAACGAGTCGCCACCCAAATCGCCACCTACCAGGACCGCCTGGTCCCGGGACTCTTGCAGACCGAGGCTTACGCCCGCGCCATCCTGGTGGCCGGACACCCCAGAGCCACACCGGAAGAGATCGACGGCCTGCTCCAGGTGCGACTCACGCGCCAGGAGGAATGGGCTCAGGGAGATGCTCTGTTCTGGGCGATCATCGACCAAGCTGCCTTGGAGAAGCACATAGGCGGCGTGGCCGTCATGCGCGAGCAGGTGCAGTATCTGCTTGAGGTAGTCCAGCATCCGCGAGTGGACCTTCAGGTCCTTCCGAACTCCGCAGGGGCGCACGTTGCGCTTCAATCGGGATCGTTCGTGCTCCTGGAAGTGGAGAACCCGCCCCTGCAGGCTGTCTACGTTGAGGCGCACACCAGGAACCTGTTGTTGGACCACCCGCGCGAGGTCACAGCGCATCGAGGCATGCTGGACCACCTGCGTGCTGCGGCGGCGAACACTCCTGAGACCCATCGGCTTCTGTCGCGGCTCCTGCGTCAGTACGAATCACCAGAAGGATGAACATGGGATCCAACAGGTCCGAAGAGCACGCACCGCTGGGAAACTGGTTCAAGAGCAGCTACAGCGGGTCACATGGTGAATGCATTGAGGTCGCCAATCTGGCCAACGGCTCAGCGATGCGTGACACCAAGCATCGCTCGCTGGGTATGTTGACCTTCCCCGGCCTTGAATGGCAGGCCTTCCTGGCCGGGTCCCGAGTGGTGAATTGTCCACGTTGAAAATTCTTCGCGATCTTTATGGAAAAAAGCGCCTTATGTCTTATTCTCAACAACTTGCAGATTTCGGCATCCCTGCCGCCTAAAGCTGCAGGTCATTGAGGCTGCTCCCCGCGCACGCGGGGATGGCCCCAGCACCTCGCGGCCGTGCTCGTCGTGGTGAGCCTGCTCCCCGCGCACGCGGGGATGGCCCCAGGGACTGTTCTGGCTTGCCCGCGCCGGGCTGCTGCTCCCCGCGCACGCGGGGATGGCCCCTGCAGTGCGACGGCACCGACACCCGGTACCGGCTGCTCCCCGCGCACGCGGGGATGGCCCCTGCAGTGCGACGGCACCGACACCCGGTACCGGCTGCTCCCCGCGCACGCGGGGATGGCCCCCGGTGCGTGAGGTGGTGAAGGAGACGGTGACCCTGCTCCCCGCGCACGCGGGGATGGCCCGAGGCCGCCCCCGGTTCGGGGCGGCCTGTGGCGCTGCTCCCCGCGCACGCGGGGATGGCCCCCCTGGGGCGTAGGGGATGCGGGTCGGCAACCCTGCTCCCCGCGCACGCGGGGATGGCCCCTCCGACCACGAACCCGCTCTGGCTGTCGAACACTGCTCCCCGCGCACGCGGGGATGGCCCCGCGCGGTCGTGTGGCCGTGGGTGGCGTCCGCCCTGCTCCCCGCGCACGCGGGGATGGCCCCAGGGGCTCCGCGCGCCCCCTTCCACCGAAAGGCTGCTCCCCGCGCACGCGGGGATGGCCCCAGGGCGCGAGGACTTGTCGGAGGGCTGGAGGGCTGCTCCCCGCGCACGCGGGGATGGCCCCTCGTCGAAGGCGTGCACCGGCTCCAGTTCGGACTGCTCCCCGCGCACGCGGGGATGGCCCCGCGGCCACCAACAACGTCGGTGTGTCCCGCACCTGCTCCCCGCGCACGCGGGGATGGACCCAGCACGCGGCCACACTGGGCGTCGCCGTACCTTTGCTCCCCGCGCAGGCGGGGATGGACCCTGCGCGATGGCGGGTAGCGCACGGTCGTATGCCTGCTCCCTGCGCATGCGGGGGTCAATATCCTTCTTGGTCCCCGAACGCCCGGGGCGCAGTGCCCCATTACTCCCACGCCTGGAACCCCGTACCACAGGTATGTCGTTTTTGCCGGAGAACTGGTGAGTAGATGCTGGCCACATGAGGCCGAGGCAAATGTTCGATTCTTGGCCTGGACTGTCACCGGTGGGCATTTAGATAGCCGCCATGACCTCCCACTCCCCTTCCCAGCCCTGGAGGGACCCTCTCTCCGAGGCAGCCCGGCGCGTATGGGCCAAGCACGACTTCGACTCCGACGGCTGGCTTCCGCTCTACCGCCACATGGCCGACAGCGCCTTCGTCGCGGCCAAACTCTGGGACGAGTGGCTTCCCGGGCAGGTCCGTTCCCTCATCGCCTCAGCCCTCCCCGAAGGTGAGGCGGACGCCCGTCTGCTCACGGTCTGGCTCGCCGCCACCCACGACATCGGCAAGGCCACCCCCGCCTTCGCCTGCCAGGTCGAACACCTCGCGGACGACATGCGCGCGCACGGTCTCGACATGCCACTCCAAAAGCAGATGGCCGACCGGCGCCTCGCCCCGCACGGCCTCGCGGGCCAACTCCTCCTCCGGGACTGGCTGGTCGAACACCACGGCTGGCGCCTCCGCGACACCCACCAGCTCACGGTCATCGCTGGCGGCCACCACGGCATCCCACCGACCGACTTCGCCATCACGGAGCTGGACGAGCACCCCGAACTCCTGCGCACCCCCGGCAGCGCCCCCGCCTGGCAGCAGGCCCAGACCGAACTCCTGGACACGGCCGCCCACGCCACCGGGGCCTCCGCACGCCTCACGCACTGGCGCACCGCCAAACTCCCGCAGACCGCCCAGGTCCTGCTCACCGCCCTGGTCATCACCGCCGACTGGATCGCCAGCAACTCCGACTACTTCCCCTACTTCCCGGGCGAACGCGGCACCGACCCCGAACGCTCCGAACAGGCCTGGCGCCTCCTCGACCTCCCACGCCAGTGGGACCCCCAGCAGCCCCTGGGCACCCCCGCCGAACTCTTCGCAGAACGGTTCGACCTCCCCGCCGGAGCCCTCCCGCGCCCGGTCCAGGAACAGGCGGTCGAAGCCGCCCGGGACATGACCGGGCCCGGCCTGATGATCATCGAAGCCCCCATGGGCGAGGGCAAGACCGAGGCCGCCCTCACCGCAGCCGAGATCCTCGCCGCCGACACCTGCGCGGGCGGCTGCTTCGTCGCCCTGCCCACCATGGCCACCAGCAACGCGATGTTCGCGCGCTTCACCCACTGGCTGAACCACCTCCCCGGCATGCCCGAGGAAGCCGCCTCGATCTTCCTCGCGCACTCCAAGGCCCACCTCAACCAGGAGTTCTCCCACTACCTCGGCGGCGGCGCCCGCCTGGCCGCCGACACCGACCGGGACTCCGAGGGCCTGCCCGGCGGCACGGCACTGGTCGCACACCGCTGGCTGCGCGGCCGCAAGAAGGGCATGCTGTCCTCTTTCGCCGTCGGCACCGTCGACCAGCTCCTGTTCACCGGCCTCAAGAGCAAACACCTGGCCCTGCGCCACCTCGCCCTGGCGGGCAAGGTCGTCGTGATCGACGAGGCGCACGCCTACGACACCTACATGAACGCCTACCTCGACCGCGCCCTGGCCTGGCTCGGCAGGTACGGCGTGCCCGTCATCGTGCTCTCCGCGACCCTCCCGGCCCGGCGCAGGCGCGAACTCGCCCAGGCGTACACGGGGGCCTCACCCCGCACGGGCGGCGAGCACGGCTACGAGGCGGTCGGCCGGGCCGACGCCTACCCGCTGATCACCACTGCCCAACCCGGCACCGCACCGCGCCTGTACACCCCCGCCGCGTCCGGCCGGGCCACGGACGTGCTGGTGGAACCCCTCGGTGACGACCCCGCGACCCTCACCGAACGCCTGGAGCGGGAACTGGCCGACGGCGGCTGCGCCCTCGTCATCCGCAACACCGTCGCCCGGGTCCACGAGACCGCCGCCCACCTGCGCGACCACTTCGGCACCGCCTCGGTGACCGTCGCCCACTCGCGCTTCCTCGACCTGGACCGCACCGCCCGGGACGAACAACTCCTGCGCGAGTACGGCCCGCCGACCGAGGGCGCCGAACCCGGCGGAACCCGCCCCGCCCGGCACATCGTGGTGGCCAGCCAGGTCGTCGAGCAGTCCCTGGACGTGGACTTCGACCTGCTCGTCACCGACCTCGCCCCCCTCGACCTGGTCCTGCAACGCACGGGCCGCCTGCACCGCCACCCCAGGGGCGGAGGCCAGAGCCAGCGCCCGCCGCGCCTGCGCACGGCCCGATGCCTGGTCACCGGGGTGGACTGGGCCGAAACGCCGCCCCGGCCGGTGCGCGGCTCGCGCACCGTCTACGGCGGCTACCCGCTCCTGCGCGCCCTCGCCGCGCTCCGCCCGCACCTCGAAGCGGACACCGACAGCGCCCGCACCCTCCGGCTGCCCGACGACATCAGCCCGCTGGTCCAGGCCGCCTACCGCGACACCGATAACCACGCCGACACCGCACCGGCCGACTGGACCACGGCCCTGGACGAGGCCCGCGCCGCCCAGGAGGCCGAACAGGCCGACAAGGCCACCCGGGCTCGCACCTTCCTCCTCGACCCGGCGGCCCGCGACGGCCGGGCGGTCATCGGCTGGGTGGACGCCGGGGTCGGTGAGGCCGACGACAGCCAGAGCGGAAAGGCGCAGGTCCGCGACACCGGAGAGAGCCTGGAGGTGCTGGTCGCCCGCCGCTGCGCCGACGGCACGGTCACCACCGTCCCATGGCTGAGCGGGGGGCGCGGCGGGTTGCCGCTGCCCACCGAGTCCGTCCCCGCGCCCCAGGCCGCCCGTGCGCTCGCGGCCAGCGGCCTCCGCCTGCCCTACCAGTTCACCCTCACCGGCCAGATGATCGACCGCACCATCACCGAACTGGAGACCGACCTGGTCGAGGCCTGGCAGACCAAGGAAGCCCACTGGATCGCCGGGGAACTGGTCCTGTTCCTGGACGAGGACAACCGGGCCGAGCTGGCCGGGCACCGGCTCCACTACACCGAATCCGACGGCCTGGAGGTCACCCGTGCCCCATGACGCACCCCCGCCCGCGCCCACCCCAGGGGCCCCGAGCGAACCACCGCTCGTGGACACGCCCGCCTTCGACCTCACCCGCAGCCCCTGGATCCCGGTACTGCGCAACGACGGCACCGAGACCGAACTCTCCCTGACTGAGGTCTTCGAGCAGGCCGCGGACGTGCGCCGCCTGGTCGGCGACGTACCCACCCAGGACTTCGCGCTCCTGCGCCTGCTCCTGGCCGTCCTGCACGACACACTCGACGGCCCCCAGGAGATCGAGGACTGGGCGGACCTGTGGGAGGACGGGCTGCCTCTGGACGAGCTGCGCGCCTACCTGGACACCCACTGCGAGCGCTTCGACCTCCTGCACCCGCGCACCCCCTTCCTGCAGGTCGCGGACCTGCACACCAGCAAGGGCGAGCACTCGCCGCTGGACAGGATGGTCGCCGACGTCCCCAACGGCGCCCGCTTCTTCACCATGCGCGCCCACGGGGCACGGCGCCTCGGGTACGCCGAGGCCGCCCGCTGGCTGGTGCACGCCCACGCCTACGACCCCTCCGGCATCAAGACCGGGGCCGAGGGCGACCCCCGGGTGAAGGGCGGCAGGGGCTACCCCCAGGGCGTCGGCTGGGCGGGCAACCTGGGCGGGGTGTACGCGGAGGGCGACGACCTGCGCCAGACCCTCCTGCTCAACCTCATCGCCTTCGACACCCCCAACCTCGACACCGCCACCGAACCCGACCGGGACCGCCCCGCCTGGGCCCACCCGCCCGCCACCGCCGCACCCCTGGACGGCGCACAGGCCGCCACCCGCCCCTACGGGCTGCGCGACCTCTACACCTGGCAGAGCCGACGCCTGCGCCTGCACCACGACACCGAGGGGGTGTATGGAGTTCTGCTCTCCTACGGCGACCCGCTCACCCCCCGCAACATGCATCCACGCGAACCCATGTCCGCCTGGCGGCGCAGCCCCGCCCAGGAGAAGAAACTCCGCGAGGCCACCGTCTACCTGCCCCGGGAGCACGACCCGTCCCGCGCCGCCTGGCGCGGCCTGGGCGCCCTCGTCACCGGGAAGATGCGGGGCGCCGACCAGCGCCAGGAAGCGGCCGAGAAGGTGCGTCCCCGCGTCCTGGACTGGATCGCCCGTCTCACTGTGAATGACTACCTGCCTCACGGTTACCTCCTGCGGGCCCGGCTGGTCGGAGCGGTCTACGGCACCCAGCAGTCCGTCATCGACGAGATCGTCGACGACGCGGTCGCCATGCCCGTGGTCCTGCTGCACGAACGCAACCGCGAGCTGGCCCGGATCGCCGTCAGCGCGGTCACCGACGCCGAGGAGGCCGTCACCGCCCTGGGCGACCTGGCCACCGGCCTGGCCCAGGCCGCGGGGGCCGAGAGCGACGGGCCGCGCGCCACCGCCCGAGACCGCGCCTTCGGCGACCTCGACGCACCCTTCCGCAAGTGGCTGAGCGAACTGGTGCCCGCCAGGGCCGCCGACGGTGCCGACGACCCCCTGGACGACCCTCGGTACCCGATCGAACAGCGTCGGGAGTGGCAGCTCACCGTCCGCGAAACCCTCGCCCGGCTCGGCGACGAACTCATCGACTCGGCCAGCGAGGCCTCCTGGGAGGGACGCGTCATCGAGACGAAGAGCGGCGCGTTCTGGCTCAACACCTCCAGCGCCGACCTGCGCTTCCGCAGAGCCCTGCGCGCGAGCCTGCCCCTGACCGTCTCCGACCACAGCATGGAGGAAGCCAAGTGACCACGACGAGCCCCACCCGGTTCATCCACGACCTCGGGAACGTGGGGACGGCGGTGGACGAACGGGTCCGCCAGCTCCAGACCGGATACCTCAAGGACCTCTCCGAGTCCGTGGCCACCCTGGCCAAACTCCGCCGGGGCGCGGGCAGGACGATCGAGGAGGCACCGGAGCTGGTCGGACTCACCACCAACGAGGCCTTCTACGAGCACTTCCCCCTCGACCACCCCCGGATCGGCGACGCCGAGGCCGCCGTACACGAGGCACTCACCCTCTACGCGCTCCACCAGCAGTCCAAACGCGAGAAGGGCATGCACCGGCGCGGACACGAACTCGGCGCGGCGGTCCGCTGCCTCATGCCCTCCGGCGACATCGACGAACCCCTGCGCAAACGCTTCGTGCAGGCCCAGACAGCGAACAGTCCCACGACCCGTATCGACCGGCTGCGCGCCATCGTCACCCTCCTGCGCGGCGAGGACCTGCAGCTGGACTACGGGCTCCTCGCTGACCAGCTCTACGACGCCAGGACCCGCGCCGGAGCCGAACGCGTCCGCCGCTCCTGGGGACGCAGCTTCCAGGCGTACCGGCCCAGCAGAGCCGAACCGGCAGAGGCGCAGGGCCAGGACCAGGACAAGGGCGACGCAGACCCCGCCGAGTAGACCCGCGGGTGAACACGCGCCCCGGGTGGACACGCCCCCCGTACGCGCACCGCATAGAACACCGCATCGCACCGACAAGACGAGGACACTCCCCATGAGCCGCACCATTCTCGACGTGCACGTGCTGCAGACCGTGCCGCCCAGCAACCTCAACCGAGACGACACCGGTGCCCCCAAGACCGCCGTCTACGGCGGCGCCCGCCGATCCCGGGTCTCCAGCCAGGCATGGAAGCGCGCCACCCGGCTCGCCTTCGACGCCCTGGTCGACCCCCAGGACCTGGGCACTCGCACCAAGCGCGTCGCCGAACTCATCGCCGCCCGCATCCGTGAACTGGACGCCTCCATCGAGGAGACCGAGGCGCTCACCCTCGCCGCGGAGACGGTGCAGACGGCGACCGGCTCCAAGATCGAGGTGCCCAAGCGCAAGGCCGACGCCGCCAAGAAGAACGGCACGAAGGACCCCGCCCCCGAGTCCGCCTACCTGATGTTCCTCAGCGCCCGCCAGCGCGACGGGCTCGCCGAGCTCGCCGTGGAGGGCCGCGAGGACATCAAGGCTTTCCTCAAGGACAAGGACAACAAGGCGCGCGCCAAGTCCATCGCGGACACCCGCCACTCCGTCGACATCGCCCTGTTCGGCCGGATGGTGGCCGACGGGGCCGACATCAACGTCGACGCCGCCGCGCAGGTCGCGCACGCCATCGGCGTGCACCCCGTGGAGACCGAGTCGGACTACTACACGGCGGTCGACGACCGTAACCCCGAGGAGGAGACCGGGGCGGGCATGATCGGCACCGTCGAGTTCAACTCCTCCACCCTGTACCGGTACGCGGCCGTGGACGTGGACCTGCTGCGCAGGAACCTGGGGGAGGGGCTGCGCGAGGACGAGCCCGTCACCGAACCGCTGCGCCGCGCCGTGGAGGCGTTCGTGCGCGGGTTCGTGGAGTCGCTGCCCACCGGCAAGATCAACACCTTCGGCAACCACACCCTGCCCGACGCCGTCATCGTCAAGCTGCGCAACTCGCGCCCGATCAGCTTCGTCGGGGCCTTCGAGGAGCCGGTCGAGGCCGACGCCGGGCACGTCGCCCAGGCCAGCGCACGGCTCGCCGAGTACGTGCCGCAGGTGGAGCGGGCCTTCGGGGCAGCCGACGACGTCGACACCTGGGTGGTCCGGGTGGGGGAGCGCACCGCCAAGCTCTCCGGGCTCGGCGCCGAGGTCACCCTGCCCGAACTGGTCGAGCAGGTCGGCGCGGCCGTCGCCCAGCGTCAGGCGCCGCAGGCATGAGCGGGCCCGCCACACACACCCTGCCCCTGGTCCTGGCGGGCCCCCTCCAGGCGTGGGGGTCCTCCTCCCGGTTCGCCCGCCGGGGCACCGAGAACGCCCCCACCAAGAGCGGCGTGGTCGGGCTGCTCGCCGCGGCCCTGGGCCGGGACCGCACCGCCGACCTGTCCGACCTGGCGGCGCTGCGCTACGGGGTGCGCGCCGACCAGCCGGGGACCCGGGTACGCGACTACCAGACCGCCCACCACCTGGTCACCGGCGTGTCCATGCCGGTGTCCGAGCGCTTCTACCTGTCCGACGCGGTGTTCGTCGCCGCGGTCGAGGGCGAGCCGGAGCTGGTCGGGGAGCTGTACGAGGCGGTGCGCGGCCCCGTCTACCTGCCCTACCTCGGCAGGCGCTCCTGCCCGCCGTCCCGCCCCCTCGACCTGGGTGAGCCGGTCGCGGGCCCCGTCGAGGAAGTGCTGCGCGACCAGCCGTGGCAGGCCTCGGCCTGGTACCAGCGGCGAGTCGGACGGTGCCAGGGGCCGGAGATCGAACTGGGCACCCTGGTGGACGCCGACCCCGGGGACGGCCGGGCCGACTCCCTGCGCGACCTTCCGCTCAGCTTCGACCCCCGGCACCGGCGTTACGGCCTGCGCGCGGTGCGGTCCGGTTCGGTCGCCGTCCCCAACCCGTTCCCGCGCCGTGTGAAGACGGCGCCCGACCACGAGCCCCTGTCCGCGCTGGGAGGCCCCTGATGCACCTCACCCGATTCCGCTTCAACACCCACCGGCCCGGCGCCCGGAAACTGCTCTCCTCACCGCAGGCCCTGCACGCCGCCGTCATGGGTGGATTCCCCGACCTGCTGCCCGGCGACCCCGGCGGCGGTCCCGGCCGGCCCCGGGTGCTGTGGCGGGTGGACCGCAACGCCAGGGCGGAGGTCTTCCTGTACGTGGTGAGCCCCGACCGGCCCGAACTCACCCACCTGGTCGAGCAGGCCGGCTGGCCTCAGGTCGAAACGGGCGCGGGGTGGCAGACCCACGAGTACGGCGGTTTCCTGTCCCGGCTGGAGGCGGGGCAGACCTGGGCATTCCGGCTGACGGCCAACCCCGTGCACAGCATCCGGCGCAAGGACGGCGAGGACACCAAACCGACCGCGCACGTCACCCCGCGGCATCAGGCGGGGTGGCTGCTCAAACGGCAGCAGCAGTGCGGGTTCGAGGTGATGCGGGCCAAGGACCCGGACCCGGCCCTGCCGGAGGTGGACGGCTACGAACTGCTGGTGCACGACCGCAACAGCTCGGGGTTCGACAAGCCCGACCCCAGGTCGGAGCGGAAGGGAAAACGGATGCGGGTGCCGGTGGTCACCGCGACCTTCGACGGGAGGCTGACCGTCACCGACCCCGAGGCGCTGCGGCGTGCCCTGAGCGCGGGGATCGGCCGGGCCAAGGCCTACGGCTGCGGGTTGATGACCCTGGCGCCGGTGGGGGAGCGATGACGACGATCGGCAGCAGGAGGGCACTGTCACCGCGGGAGCTGACCCGGATGCGGGACCGGGTGTCGTTCGTCTACCTGGAGCGGTGTGTGGTGCACCGGGAGGACAACGCCATCACCGCCGAGGACGGTGACGGGACCCGGTACATCCCCGGGGCGACCATCGGCACGCTCCTCCTGGGACCGGGGACGACCGTGACACAGGCCGCGATGAAGGTCCTGGGGGAGTGCGGGGCCAGCGTCGTCTGGGTGGGTGAGCACGGGGTGCGCTTCTACGCGGCGGGGCGGGGGCTGACGAGCTCTTCACGGATGGTGGAGGCACAGGCGACGGCGTGGGCCAACCGGCAACGGAGGCTGGATGTGGCCCGAGCCATGTACCGGCTGCGCTTCCCGGACCTGGAGGTCGAGCAGTTCAGCCGTCAGCAGCTCCTGGGCAAGGAGAGCGGTCGGGTCAAGGCCAGTTACCGGGCCGAGTCCGAGCGAACCGGTGTGCCGTGGCGCGGGCGGAAGTACGTACCCGGTCAGCACGACATGTCCGACGCGCCGAACAAGGGGATCACCTCTGCTGCGCAGTGCCTCTACGGGGTGGCCCACACGGTGACGGTCGCCCTGGGGTGCAGCCCGGGGTTGGGCTTCGTGCACTCGGGGCACGAGCGGGGGTTCGTCATGGACATCGCGGACCTGTACAAGGTGGAGATCGGAATTCCGGTGGCCTTCGATGCGGCAGCGCAGGGCGACGACGATGTTGACGGTGTGACCCGAAGGCTGCTCCGGGACCGGATCAACGAGGAGGGTCTGCTCGACCGGTGTGTCGGGGACGTCCGGAAACTACTTCTCGGCGATGCGGCCGAGGAGGGGACGGAAGAGGACAAGGTCGGCCTTGTCGGTGATGGCGACCAGTTGTTGGAGGCCGGACGACACCACCCCGAGGAGGTGGTGTGGTGACCGTCATCGTGTTGGCCAAGTGCCCCAAGGGGCTGAGAGGGTTCCTCAGCCGCTGGCTGATGGAGATCTCTTCGGGGGTCTTTATCGGAAACCCGTCCCGAAGGGTCAGGGAGGCGTTGTGGGCCGAGGTCCAGGAGTACGCGAACAACGGCCGGGCCCTGCTCGTGTACGGGAACGACTCAGAGCAGGGTTTCGCTTTCGAGACCTTCGAACACGACTGGGAGCCCAAGGACCACGAAGGGCTGGTGCTGATGCACCGCCCCAAGAAGCCCGCCAGGAGGAGTTCCACCATCCCCAAGACTGGTTGGAGCAAGGCTTCCAAACGACGTAGGTTCGGAAAACGATGAGTCGTATGGGGTCTATGGGGGATATGTTCCCAGTGTCTGTCTTTCGAGAAGTTGGAAAAATGGCCACTTGCCACTGGTAAGTAGCCAGGTCAAAAAGTCTGCTCCCCGCGCACGCGGGGATGGACCCGCGTCCATGCGCACCCGCCACCGGCCTCCCCCCTGCTCCCCGCGCACGCGGGGATGGACCCCCAGGGTTGGTGGCGATGCCCCAGGCCGCGAGCTGCTCCCCGCGCACGCGGGGATGGACCCGCGAATCTAAATACCTGGGGTTGGATTCCGCACTGCTCCCCGCGCACGCGGGGATGGACCCTGCGCGCCTACGTCCGCACCTTCGACGACCCGCTGCTCCCCGCGCACGCGGGGATGGACCCTGGTCCACGGTGATCTCCACCGGCTCGTCCCACTGCTCCCCGCGCACGCGGGGATGGACCCGCGAGGAACGCGGTGGCCCACCCGCCGGTGGCCTGCTCCCCGCGCACGCGGGGATGGACCCA
Organism: Nocardiopsis moroccensis; assembly: GCF_055763695.1. Classification (NCBI taxonomy): domain Bacteria; kingdom Bacillati; phylum Actinomycetota; class Actinomycetes; order Streptosporangiales; family Nocardiopsidaceae; genus Nocardiopsis; species Nocardiopsis moroccensis. The sequence continues at coordinate 855,886 of NZ_CP199747.1, forward strand.
CATGCGGGTGCGCCCCGGGGATCTCTATGCGCTGCTCCCCGCGCACGCGGGGATGGACCCCCGTGGCCGTTGGGGCAGTGGTGCCATGAGGCCTGCTCCCCGCGCACGCGGGGATGGACCCCTGTACGCCTGGGTGGTCCGCCAACGGATGCTCTGCTCCCCGCGCACGCGGGGATGGACCCCCATTTCCCCGAACCCTGCCCGAAGGTAGAATCTGCTCCCCGCGCACGCGGGGATGGACCCCCGCTGGAGAAGCGTTCGTACCCGGTTCTCAGGATGAGCGGCTCTGCTCCCCGCGCACGCGGGGATGGACCCCGGAGCCTCAACCGGTAGAAGTTGAAGGAGTCCTGCTCCCCGCGCACGCGGGGATGGACCCTCTTCGGCGGTGAACGTGGCGGGCTTGCGGATCTGCTCCCCGCGCACGCGGGGATGGACCCGCCTCCTGGGTGAGGGCCGTGAGCTGCCAGTGCTGCTCCCCGCGCACGCGGGGATGGACCCACCCGCTGCCCCGACCCGCCCGCACCCAACGCCTGCTCCCCGCGCACGCGGGGATGGACCTGGCGGGAAGGCGACCGCGTTCTCCTGCCGACACTGCTCCCCGCGCACGCGGGGGTGGACCCGAGACCGCCCCCACCATCAAGCTCGCCCCAGACTGCTCCCCGCGCACGCGGGGATAGAGCCCTCACACGGGCCCCGCCCTCGCCCCACCAGGGCGATCGGAGCTACCCGGACGACGAAGTGCCACCGCCCTGCGGGACGGCCTCCTCGCTACCGCTCTCCTGCTTCCCGGGCTCCGCTGCGGCCTGCGCTTCCACCGGGGCCTGTGCTCCCTCGGCGGAGACCTCATCGTTCAGGCTCGCGTTCTTGACGAACCAGGACGCCACGGCCGCCGTGAGCACACCGACGAGGGCGATGCCGATGACCATCAGCCCCACGGCCACCAGCCTGCCCTCGGTCGTGACGGGGTAGTAGTCGCCGTAACCGACCGTCGTCACCGTCACGCAAGCCCACCACAGGGCGTCCCCGAACTCGGTGATGTTGGCTCCGGGCGCGCCCCGTTCCGCGTCGAGCACGGTGATGGCTCCCAGGAACACGATCAGAGCCGACGTGGTGCCCACGTAGAGGGACATCCGTCCGGCCAGGGTCCCGGCCATCGCACGGTTCAGCATGCGCAGGAGGGTGAGCATCCGCAGCACCCGGAGCGCGCGGAACATGGGGACCAGGATCAGCACGACGTCGTACCACCGCCGTGCCGCGTAGAGGAGGCGCTTCTCGGCCAGCCAGAGCCGGATCAGGAAGTCGATCGCGAACGCCGCCCACACCGTCCAGGACAGGATCTGGAGACGGGTCCGCATGACCTGGTCCATGTCCTCTTCGATGACCGGCCAGGCGTAGGCGACCAGGAACGCACCCGCGAGGAGCAGCAGCGGAACCTCGAGACGCCGTTCCCAGCGCGTGACGCGTTCACCGTGTTCGATTTCTTCTTTGGTTGCCATGAGTGGGGGAGGCTCCAATCCTCGGCGTGACCCGGAACCCGGGACGGCGCCGTTTCCTGGTCCGGGTGGCTGACCCTGGGGATTCGGTCGGATGCGTTGCGTTCGTGTCGAAGGTTGACACAGGTCAGGGGCACTATACGGAATCCTGCGGGCTGCTCCGGCATCGACCTGTACCGGCACGGGCACCGCAGCTTACGACGAGGCGTCCTGTGCTGTGGTTCCACTGTTTCACCAGCGCTTTCCCGGCCGGGGCCCATGAGCTCCCTGCTCCGCGCCGACGCGGAAGTGCGAGCGGCGTCACCGTGGTCTCGGCGTACTGCTTGACTGGGTCTTTGAAGCGATGACCGGAACGCGCCACGGGCCCCGTTCTCCTCTGCGTCCCCTCTGCGCTTCCTCCGTGCTGTCTCTGTGCTGTGAGATCCGCTCTGTCGGTAGGGAACTGGGAGGCCGTTATGGGTTTTCGAACCGGAAGTGTCGCCGGCGGCGTGCTGGTGTTGACGGCGCTCCTCTCCGGTTGCACGGGCACCACCGGGTCGTCGGAAGGGCTCCTGCCCGAGGGCGGTTTCGACTACCAGCTGGGCGGCGCGTACCCGCCGCCCGAAGGCGTCACCACCGTGGTGCGCGATTCCTCAACCGAGCCCGCCCCGGGGCTCTACTCGATCTGTTACGTCAACGGTTTCCAGACCCAGCCCGGCGACCTCGACCGTTGGCTGGCGCAAACCCCGGACCTGCTGTTGCGCGACGAGGACGGGGAGCCGGTCGCGGACCCCGGGTGGCCCGACGAAGTACTGCTGGACACCTCCACCCGCGCGGGGCGGGAGCGGATCGCCGTGCTCCTCACCGCGACCGTCGACCGGTGCGCCGACTCGGGGTTCGACGCGGTGGAGTTCGACAACCTCGACTCGTACCTGCGTTCCGGCGGGCTGCTGACCGCCGACGACAACCTGGCCCTGGCCGGTGAGCTCACCGCCCTCGCCCACGACCGGGGGCTCGCCGCCGCCCAGAAGAACGCGGCGGAGCAGGCCGAACGGGGCAGGGACGAAGCCGGTTTCGACTTCGCCGTGACCGAGTCCTGCGCGGCGTGGGCGGAGTGCGGCGCCTACACCGAGGTCTACGGCCCCGACAACGTGCTCGCCGTGGAGTACCCGCAGGAACTGGAGGACGCCGGTCTCACCTTCCACGAGGTGTGCGGCGGCGCCTCCGCCCCGGCCAGGACCGTCCTGCGCGACCACGACCTGGTGGCCGCCACCGAACCGGGACACCTGTACGCCGCCTGCTGAGGGTTCTTCCCCGCGCCTCGGGCACTGGCTAGTCTGGCGTGGCTGGGAGACGTCTTCTGGGAAGCGGGCACATGGCACCCAACATCGCCACCAACACCGAGGTCGGCCTCGACGGGCTCCTGGAGTTCGTACGGCCCCGGCACCGGGCCCTGCTGATCACGCGGAGGGCGGACGGCGGCCCCCAGGCCTCGCCGGTGGTGTGCGGGGTCGACACCGCCGGGCGGATCGTGGTCTCCACCTACCCGGAACGGGCCAAGGCGCGCAACGCCCGCAGGGACACCCGGGTGAGCGTCGTCGTCCTCTCGGACGACTTCGACGGCCCCTGGGTGCAGGTGGACGGGGAAGCCGAGGTGATCGAGGGGGAGGACGCCGTCGAACCCCTCGTGGAGTACTTCCGGGTGATCTCCGGTGAGCACCCCGACTGGGACGAGTACCGGGAGGCGATGCGCCGCCAGGGCAAGGCCCTGGTGCGCGTCAGCCCTCAGCGGTGGGGGCCGGTGGCGACCGGCGGGTTCCCCGCGGACCGGGTCTGAGCGGCCCGGTTCCGGCTCCGGGGGTTTCGAGGAGTGCCCGGACGGCATCGCGGTGCTTCTCCCCGGCGGTGGCCCCGGTCCGCGAAACCCCTCCGGAACCCGTCGTCCCAACGCGGACACCCGGTTTTCCCATCTCTTCCCAGCTCTCGTTTTCGGTCCCCGCGCGCCGGGTACCGGAGCACCCACATCCCCCTGAAAACACATCCGACGACTGACGAACAGGGGAGCACATGCCGCAGGCCCGCCACACGCCCGCAGCCCGCACCGGCACGGGACGGGGTCTCCGGTGACCGGCTGGAAGGCACCCCTGGCGATGGCCGGGGCCCGCTGGGCCTGGACCCGGGTCCGCCACAGGTACGCGCCGGCCCCCGAACCCGTGCCCGCCTACAAGCGCAACCTCGAACTCCTCGCCTGGGGCGCGGCCGGAGCAGTCCTCGGTGTGGGCGCCTCGGCGCTGTCCGAACACCGACGCTCGGGGCTCATGTCCGGCAAGGTCGTCCTGATCACCGGCGGCTCCCGCGGGCTCGGCCTCCAGTTGGCCCGCGAGTTCGGATCCTGCGGGGCCTCGGTGGTGATCTGCGCCCGCGGACGGCAGGACCTGGAGAGGGCGGTCGCCGAACTCACCGGTCGGGGTGTGGACGCGCATGGCGTGGCCTGCGACGTCACCGACCCGGAGAGCGTCGAGTCGCTGCTCGACGAGGCCCTGGAGCGCTTCGGCCGCCTCGACGCGGTGGTCAACAGCGCCGGGATCATGCGGGTCGGCCCCCAGGAGACCATGTCCGACGAGCACTTCGTCCAGGCCATGGACGTCATGTTCTGGGGACCCTTCCACCTCTCCCGGGCCGCGGTCGACCGGCTGCGCGAACACCGGGGAAGCATCGTCAACATCACCTCCGTCGGCGCCTACCTGTCGGTGCCGCACCTGCTGCCGTACTCCGTCGCCAAACACGCCTGGGCCGCGCTGTCCGAGGGCATGGCCGCCGAGACGGCGGGGACCGGGGTGCGGGTCACCACCGTGGTGCCCGGCCTGATGCGCACCGGGTCGCCCCGCGGCGTGGTCTTCACCGGCGACCCCGAACGCGAGTACGCGTGGTTCGCCCTACTGGCCGGGCTGCCGCTGCTCAGCGTGAGCGCCGAACACGCCGCCCGCCGCATCGTGCGCGCCACCGCCCGGCGGCGCGGGTTCCTCGTCATCTCCCCGGCGGCCCGGGTCGGCCTGGCCGTGCACGGGCTCGCGCCGGGGCTCACCCAGGAGGCGATGCGGCTGGTCGGCCGGCTGCTGCCCGACGCACCCCGCCAGGCGGAGGAACGCCTCGGAGCGGAGGCGGCCCGGAGCAGGGTGGGGCGCCTGGTGGGCGCCGCCGCCGTCCTCAACGAACGGGCGGGTCGGCGGATGAACCAGCGCTCCAGGGCGGGGGAGGAGCGAGCCGGGTAGGTCACGTGGAGAGCAGGCACCTCGACGTACCGGGAGGTCCAGTACCGAATCGGCCGAGTACCGCACAGCCCGTGGCCGCCTTCCGGGTGCCAGGGCGGAGAGGACTCCGAGGATGACGTGTCCGGGATGACCGTCGGACCCGTAACGGGCCCGGTGCCCGCCACCGGCCCCGGGCCCACCGGCAAGCGACACCGTCGAGAGGAGGAAATCCGCATGAGTGCGTCAAGTACGGACCGGACCCTGCGCCACCCCGACCCCATGCCGCCGGACCCGTTCCCGCCCGCGCCGATGCCGCCCGGGCCGGTACCCCCGGACCCGGGTCCCGAACCGGACCCGGAACCCGGGCCGCCCGGCCCGATCCCCGACCCGCCGGGCCCCGAACCCGAACCGGAGCCCGCCTGAGGCCCGCCTGACGGAGGCAGGGCTCGTCCCGGGGCGCACCCCGCCGGTGTGCCCCGTGGCCCGGCCGGGCCGGTGTGGTGACTCTGGGTATCCAACCTTGACGTCTGGGCGACGGGAACTTAGCTTCGTCGGTAAACAACCCTTCCGGATCCGGGCCGTGCGAACTCCCAGACCCCCGCCGCACGGCCGGTCCGCACCCCGCCGGAGGCACCCTTGGCGCGTCACCGCACCACCCCCGTCCGAAGAAACCCCTTCCGCACCCTCGGCCCCGCCGCTGTGGGAGCGCTCCTACTCGGGGCGTCCCTGCTCGCCCAGGGCCCGGCCGACCGGGCCGGCGCCGCCCCCGTCGCCGACGGCGCCTCCCAGGGCCCCGCCGGGGCACACGGCCGGCTCCAGGTGTGCGGGCTCAAGCTCTGCGACGAGAACGGCCGACCGGTCCAGCTCACCGGGATGAGCTCGCACGGGCTCCAGTGGTTCGACCACTGCCTCACCGACGCCTCACTCGACGCCCTCGCCCACGACTGGGACGCCGACGTCCTACGGGTGTCCACGTACGTCCAGGAGGGCGGTTACGAAACCGACCCGCGGGGCTTCACCGACCGGGTGCACGAGCTCATCGGGGAGGCCACCGAACGTGGCCTCTACGTGATCGTGGACTGGCACATGCTGACGCCCGGCGACCCCAACCACAACACCGGCCTCGCGCTGGACTTCTTCGCGGAGATCGCCTCGGTCCACGCCGACAAGGACAACGTCCTGTACGAGATCGCCAACGAGCCGAACGGGGTCTCCTGGGGCGCGATCAAGGGCTACGCCGAGGAGGTCATCCCGGTGATCCGTGCCCGGGACCCCGAAGCGGTCGTCCTGGTCGGCACGCGGGCGTGGTCGTCGCTGGGCGTCTCGGAGGGCTCTGACCACACCGAGATCGCCGCCGACCCGGTGGCCGCCGACAACATCATGTACGTCTACCACTTCTACGCCGCCTCACACGACGGGGTGCACTTCGACGTCTTCCGGCAAGCCGCCCGGGAACTGCCGCTGTTCGTGACCGAGTTCGGCACCCAGGAGTACACCGGCGACGGTCCCGACGACTTCGCCTCCGCGCAGGCCTATCTCGACTTCATGGCCGAGGAGCAGATCAGCTGGGTCAACTGGAACTTCTCGGACGACTTCCGCTCCGGCGCCGCCTTCGAACCCGGAACCTGCCACGCCGGCGGGCCCTTCGCCGGAACCGGCGCGCTCAAACCCGCGGGGGAGTGGATCCGCGACCGGATCCGCACCAGCGGCACCGGAGCCTGACCCCGGTACGACGGACCCGGGACCGGCACCTCGGCGCCGGTCCCGGGGCCGCGCCCGCGGGCGACCCCTCCGCCAGGAGGGGCCGCCCGCCCCGGGAGGGTCAGAAGGACGGCACGGTGGCGATGGTGAGCTGGTCGTCCCCGTCCACGTCCACCACCACGTGGTCGCCGGGGACCACCTGCTTGTCCAGCACCATCCTCGACATCCGGTTGCCCACGTTGCGCTGGATGGTCCGGGCGAGGGGACGGGCGCCGAACTCGGGCTGGTAGCCGCGCTGGGACAGCCACCCGACCGCCTCGTCGGTGAAACGGACCTGGATGTCCTGGGCCTTCAGCCTCTCCTCGGTCCGCTCCAGCATGAGACGGGTGATCTGCGCGAGCTCCTGCTCCCCCAACTGCTGGAAGACGATGACCTCGTCGATGCGGTTGATGAACTCCGGCCGGAACTCCTCCTTCAGGCGGCGCATGACGCGGCGCTCGGTGTCGGGGTCCATCTGGCCGTCGGCGCTGAAACCCATCGGGGCGCCGCCGGTGATGACCTCCGACCCCAGGTTGCTCGTCATGATCACCACCGTGTTCCGGAAGTCCACGGTCCGGCCCTGGCCGTCGGTGAGCCGACCGTCGTCCAACAGCTGCAGCAGCAGGTTGAACACGTCCGGGTGGGCCTTCTCGACCTCGTCGAGCAGCAGTACCGAGTACGGGTGCCGCCGCACCGCCTCGGTGAGCTGACCGGCCTCCTCGTAACCCACGAAACCGGGGGGCGCCCCGGTCAGCCGACTCGTGGTGTGCCGTTCCTGGAACTCGCTCATGTCGATCCGGACCATGGCCTCCTCGGAACCGAACAGCGCCTCCGCGAGTGCCCGCGCGAGTTCGGTCTTGCCGACGCCGGTCGGCCCCAGGAACAGGAAGCTCCCCACCGGCCGGTCGGGGTCGCCCAGACCGGCCCGGTTGCGACGGATCGCCTCGGAGACGGCGGTGACCGCCTCCTCCTGGCCGATCACCCGGTCGTGCAGCACCTCCTCCAGGTTCACCAGCCGGTCCCGTTCCTCCTGGGTCAGCTGGGTCACCGGGATCCCGGTGCTGCGGGAGACCACCTCGGCGATGTCGTCCGGACCCACCTCGGGCACGGACGAACCGGTGCCGCGCGCCTGGTGCATGCTGCCCTTGGCCGTGTTGATCTCGTCGCGCAGCCGGGAGGCCTTCTCGTAGTCCTCCTCCTGGACGGCCCGCTCCTTCTGCTCCTCCAGTTCCTTGAGCTTCTTCTCCAGTTCCCGCAGCGTGGAGCTGGAGCTGCTGAGCCGCAGACGGACCCGCGCCCCGGCCTGGTCGACGAGGTCGATGGCCTTGTCCGGCAGGAACCTGTCGGTGATGTAGCGGTCGGACAGCTCGGCCGCCGCGACCAGGCTGTCGTCGCCGAACCGCACCTGGTGGTGGGCCTCGTAGCGGTCCCGCAGCCCGCGCAGGATCTCGACGGTGTCCTCCACCGAGGGCTCGGGCACCTGGATGGGCTGGAACCGGCGCTCCAGCGCGGCGTCCTTCTCGATGTTCTTGCGGTACTCGTCGACGGTCGTGGCGCCGATGATGTGCAGTTCCCCGCGGGCCAGCGCGGGTTTGAGCATGTTCCCGGCGCTGGTCGACCCCTCGGCGGCACCCGCGCCGACCAGGGTGTGGACCTCGTCGATGAAGATGAGCAGCCGGTCCGACTGGGCGCGGATCTCGTCCACGATCGCGTTGAGCCGCTCCTCGAAGTCACCCCGGTACCGGGTGCCCGCGACGATGCCCGACAGGTCCAGCTGGACGAGGCGCCGTCCGCGCAGGGTCTGGGGGACGTCGTCGTCGAAGATGCGCTGGGCGATGCCTTCCACGATCGCGGTCTTGCCCACGCCCGGGTCGCCGATGAGGACCGGGTTGTTCTTGCGCCGCCGGGCCAGCACCTCGATGCACTGCTCGACCTCGGCCTCCCGGCCGACCACCGGGTCCAGCCGCCCCTCGGCGGCCAGCGCGGTCATGTCGGTGCCGAACTCGTCCAGCTGCGGGGTGCTGGACGGTTCCGCCTCGGGCTGCTCCCCGGCGGGCGCCGGACCGGCCGACTTCTGCAGTGCCTTCGGGGTGATGCCGGTGTCGCGCAGGAGCTGGCCGACCGGGGCGTCGGTGTTGACCGCCAGCGCGAACATCAGGTGCTCGGGCGTGATGCTGGTGCTGCCGGTGGCGCGGGCGATCTGGAGGGCGTCGAGGAAGGCGCGCTTGGCCGCGGGGGTGAGCCGGGCCGAACCGCCGCGCACCGAGCGCGGGGTCTGGGCGACGGCCTGGTCGACGACGTTCTCCAACGGCGTGAGGTCGGCGTCGGTGCGTCCCAGGAGTTCGCGGACGGGCGGGTAGCGCAGCAGCGACCACAGCAGGTGGACCGAGTCGACGTCGGTCCCTCCGGCCTCCAGGGTGCGCCGGACGGCGGCGTCGGCGACCTGTCGCGCCTCGGGGCTCATCAGCTTGGACAGGTCGACGCGGCGGACGGGCCCACGGGACCCGCCGAGGAACCGTGCCAGGAACTCGTCGAAGGAACCGGGGTCGCCGCCCGGGCCGTCGGGAAAGTCGGTGCTCATGTCGTGTCGTCCCCCGTGGTGTTGACAAGCCGGTGCGATGACAGGCTGGAGTAGTTGTTCAATTACCCTACGTTGATTCCGGTATGTCGGTCGGTAACGACCTCGGGTGCGGGAGGACCCGCTCCCCCTCTTCGGCCTTCCTCCCCGGCCGCCCCCTCACACACGCACGGCGCTCCGCACGGGCCCCGCTCCGGGAGCATCCGGCCGGGGCACCGCCGGCGGGCCCGGTCAGGCGGAGGCCTCGTCCAGACGGGCGGTCTCCTCGGCCGTCAGCCGGAGGTCGTTCAAGGCCAGCAGCCCCCGCAACTGGTCCAGGTTCCGGGCGCTGGAGAGCACCGAGGCCACGCCGGGGCGCTCCACCAGCCAGGCCAGCGCGACCGTGGACAGCTCCGCGGAGCGCTCGGCCGCGATCGCGTCCAGCGCGGCCAGCACCCGCTCGCCGCGCGGGTCGTCCAGGTAGGCGCGGGCCTTGGCGGCGCGGGGGCTCTCGTCCTCGGCGCGACCCGGCCGGTACTTGCCGGTGAGGAAGCCCCGGGCCAGCCCGAAGTAGGGCAGCAGCGCCAGGTCCTCCGCCAGGGCCAGTGGCACCAGGTCCCGCTCGATGCCGCGCTCGACCAGGTTGTACTGCGGCTGCACGCACACGGGGCGGTGCCAGCCGTTCTCGTCGCACAGCGCCAGCCACTCGCGGATACGGTCCGGGCTGTGGTTGGACAGGCCCACGTACCGGACCCTGCCCTGGTCGACCAGGGCGGAGAAGGCCTCGGCGCTCTCGGCCAGCGGGGTGTCGGGGTCGTCGAAGTGGGCGTAGTACAGGTCGATGGCCTCCACTCCGAGCCGTCCGAGCGAGGCCTCGTTGGCGGCCTTGATGTTGCCGGCGGACAGGCCCGGGAAGTCCGGGTGCTGGCTGACCTTCGTGGCGATCACCATGTCGTCGTGCCCGCGCGCGGCGAGCCAGGCGCCGATGACCCGCTCGGACTCGCCGCCGGTGTGCCCCGGTGCCCAGGCCGAGTACGCGTCCGCGGTGTCGACGAAGTTGCCGCCGCTGTCCCGGTAGGCGTCCAGGACCGCGAAGGAGGTGGCCTCGTCCGCGGTCCACCCGAAAACGTTGCCGCCCAGGTTCAACGGGGATACCCGCAGGTCGGATCCGCCGAGTCGGCGCAGGTGGGTGTCGTTCATGCTCACCGTTCCGTGTGTTCCCGATGGGGGAGCCGTTGATTCGGCTCCCAAGCTAGAGGAATCGGGCCCGGGGGTCACGAACGTTTTCGGGGCGGACGCTGCATCATGGTGACGGGGCCCTGACCCGCTTCCGCGGACGTCCGGTGACGCAACCTCGAGGAGGCGGTTCGATGACGGAACGCAAACCTGCGGGCATGGAGTTCGAGTCGTGGGTCGACGCCCAGGTACGGCGCGCCCGGGAACGGGGTGATTTCGACGACCTCCCCGGTGCGGGCAAACCGATCCCCGACATCGACAAGCCCTACGACGAGAACTGGTGGATCAAGAGGAAGCTCCGGAGCGAGAACGTCTCCCTGCTGCCGCCCACCCTGCGTCTGCGCCGGGAGGCCGAGGTCACCCTGGAGCAGGCCCGCACGGCCGGGACGGAGAAGCGGGTGCGTGATCTTCTGGAAGGCCTGAACAAGAAGATCCGCGAGATGAACGCGAGTTCCGTCCCCGGTCCGCCGCTCAACCTCATGCCCTACGACGTCGACGAGTTCGTCGAGCGCAAGTGGCGGGGCGGCAGCTGACCCGGGCCCTCGCGGGGCCCGGCCGGCAGCGCCGGGCCCGGGTCAGACGCCGTGTGTGGTGCGGCGGTAATCGGCGTAGCGTTCCCGGACCCGCGCGCCGACCTCGGGGGTGTGGGCGGACTCCTCCTCGGGTGCGCCCAGGGTCCAGGTGGGCGGCTCCGTGGTTCCGGCGAGGGTCCAGGCCGCCTGGCGGGCGGCGCCCAGGGCCACGTATTCGGCGGCGGGAGGGACGACCACGGGCGCGGCCAGGACCAGGGGGGCGATGGCGCGCACGGCGGCGGAGCGGGCGCCTCCGCCCACCAGCAGTACGCGTTCGGTCGGTACGCCCTGGTCGGCGAGCGCGGACAGGCCGTCGGCCAGACCGCACAGCATGCCCTCCACGGCGGCGCGGGCGATGTTGGCGGGGACCATGTTGTCCCGGCGCAGCCCGTGCAGTGAGCCGGCGGCGTCGGGGAGTTCGGGGGTGCGTTCCCCGTCGAGGTAGGGCAGCAGGACGACGCCCTCCGCTCCTGGGCGCGCTCCCAGGGCGAGGTGGTCGAGCCCGGCCAGGTCCGTGCCGAGCATCGCTGCGGCGGATCCGAGTACCCGGGCGGCGTTGAGTGTGCACACCAGGGGCAGGTGGCCGCCGGTGGCGTCGGCGAATCCGCACACCGCCCCGCTGGGGTCGTGTACGGCCCGGCCGTGCGCCGCGAACACGGTGCCGCTGGTGCCGAGGGAGACGACGACGTCCCCGGGGCGCAGGCCCAGGCCGAGCGCCGCACCCATGTTGTCCCCGGTGCCGGGGGCGATCACCGCGCCCTCGGAGGTGTGGCCCACGACCTCGGCCGGTGTGGCCACGCGCGGCACGTCGAGCTCGCGGCCGAAGGCACGGACGAGCAGGTCGGGGCGGTAGGCGTTGTCGGCGGGCGACCAGTAGCCGGTTCCGGAGGCGTCGCCCCGGTCGGTGGTGGGTGCGCTGCGGGAGCCGTTGAGCCGCCAGGTGAGCCAGTCGTGGGGCAGCATGACGCCGCGCGCGCGGGCGGCGAGCTCGGGCTCGTGCTCGGCGAACCAGCGGAGTTTGCTGACGGTGAAGCTGGCCACGGGCACGTTGCCGACGGCGTCCGCCCACGCCTTGGGGCCGCCCAGTTCGGTGACGAGGTCGTGTGCGGCCCCGGCGGAGCGGGAGTCGTTCCACAGCAGGGCCGGCCGGACGACCTCGCCGTCCTCGTCGACCACGACCATGCCGTGCTGTTGCCCCGCGACGGAGACGGCGGAGACGTCGTCGAGCAGGCCGGAGGAGGCGGTGGTCAGCGCCGACCACCAGTGGGCGGGGTCGGTTTCGGTGCCGTCGGGGTGCGGGGCGCGGCCTTCGCGCAGCACCTTCCCGGTGGTGCTGTCACAGACCACGATCTTGCAGGACTGGGTCGAACTGTCGATTCCGGCAACCAATGCCATGTTCGCTCCGTGTGGGTGAGGGTCCGAAGCCGTGGGGGCGGCGCCGCTCATTCTCGCATTCTCGTGACCCCCGTCACTGTGCCGGGTGCTGCAGTGGGCTGCCCTTGCCCCCGCATTGGCGCATCAATAAACTTGAGTCCAGACAACTCAAGTCGATGGGAGTGCTTCGATGCGCGTGACGGACGTCTTCGACCGGGCCGAGGAGGCCCTGTGGGCACAGCTCGCCGCCGAGCCCGTGGTGCGGATCGACAGCGGCCGTCGGGGCGGCGACCTGGTGGTCGGCGTCGAACTCGGGCCCGTGGTCGATCCCCGCGAGGTCCTGGTCGTCAGGGAGGCGGGGGCCCTCGTGTTCGTGCGGAGTGCGGATCGCTCGGTTCTGTGCCGGGTGCCCCTGGAGGTTCCTGTCGGACACCCCTCCCTGCACCGCACCCCGAACGGCCTCACCGTCGTGGCGCCGCTTGTGGACCCGGCCCCGGTGGCGGTCCGTCCCGGCCTGCGCCGCACCTCCTGGGCGGGCCGCCTGCGCGCCGCACTCGCCCGTTTCGCCGATCGGCTCCGGAGTCTGGTCGCTCCCGCGGGTTGAGTGGTCGCCGGAACGGTCGGCGGGGTCCGGTGTTGTGGCAAAAGCCACGTATGACACGTCCGCAAAAGGGACATTTCCTACCAAGAAGGTGGAGTAGTCTCTGGTCAGCTCGCCCGCGTCCCACTAGGGCGCCCGAGCTCCCGTGTCGGATCTTCCTCCGGCGCAGGCCTCCCCCCGCGATCCTCCATCCCACGATCACGAAGGAGTGCACCATGCGCACGACCTCGACCGTCATCGGCGCGGCCGCCCTCACCCTGGGCCTCGCCGCCTGCGGTGCCCCCAGTGAGCAGGCCTCCGAATCCGCCGCGGACGGGGGAGACGTGCTCCGGGTCGGGGTCAGCCCGGTGCCGCACGGCGACATCCTCGCCTTCATCGACGAGAACCTCGCCGAGGAGGCCGGCCTGGAGCTGGAGATCGAGGAGATCTCCGACTACAACACGCCCAACGCGGCGCTGGTCGAGGGGGAGCTGGACGCCAACTACTTCCAGCACCGTGCGTTCATGAACGAGTGGTTGGAGAACGGCCCCGACGCCGAACTAACCTACGTCACCGACGTCCACATCGAGCGGCTGGGGCTGTACTCCGAGAGCGTCGAGAGCACCGACGACCTGCCCGACGGGGCCGAGATCGCGGTGCCGAACGACCCCGCCAACCTCAACCGGGCGCTGTCCATCCTGGAGGCCGAGGGGCTGATCACCGTCGACCCCGAGGCGGGCGAGAACGCCACCGAGAACGACATCACCGACAACCCGAACGACCTGGTGGTCACCCCGCTGGAAGCGGCCCAGCTCCCGCGTTCGATCGCCGACGTCGACGCGGCGGTCGTCAACGGCAACTACGCCATCGAGGCCGACCTGCCCGAGGAGTCCAACGTCCTGGCCTGGGAGCCCGAGGGCGAGGACTACGTCCAGAACTACGCCAACGGCCTGGTCGCCCTGGACGAGAACGCCGACGACGAGCGCGTCCAGCTGCTGGCCGAGCTGCTCCACGACGAGCGGGTCCTGGAGTACGTCCAGGAGACCTGGCGCGGTGTGGTCCTGGCGGTCGACGCCGAGGGCGTCATCACGGAGTAGCCTCCCGCGGCGCCTGACCCGGCGCCCTCCCACCCCCCGCCGAGGGCGGTGGAGCCTCCTCCGGCTCCACCGCCCTTTTCGCGTGTTCGCCCACCGCCCGTGCGCCTGTCCCCCCTGCGGCCGCTGTCGGTGCGTCCGTCGCCCCTGCGCCCGCTGCCGGTGTCCGCCGGTCGCGCCCGTCCCGATGCCGTCCGGGGCCGCGCGCCCCGGGGTTGCGAGTCCCGGGGGCGGGGCCCGGCCCCGCAGGCTGTGATCTCCGTCGCACCCGGTGGGCCGTCCCGGTGCGGGAGCGGGCGCCGGGCGCTGCGCAGGGTGACGGCACGCCCTCGCGGCTGTTCCGGGCGGTGACCTCCTGAGCTGCGACTTCCCGCCGGCTGGGACTCACCGCGGGTGACGGGCACGAGTTCGGGCAGGTCATCGCGGTCGGAATCACCGGGGTGGTGCTTCCACAAAACCTACTTATTAAGTAGAGTTTCTCCCGTACCTCCGTCGACACCCCGAAAAGGACCCCCGAGATGCGTGTTCGCCCGCTCCCGCTGAGAGCCGCCGCGGCTGCCCTGGCCCTGGGTCTGGCCGCAGCCGGGTGCGCGGGCGAGGGGGAGACCGCCGGCTCCGTCCTCACCCTCGGGTACTCCCCGAACATCACCCACGCGCCCGCCCTGGTCGGCGTGGAGAACGGGATCCTCGACGGGGCCCTGGGCGGCGTGGAGCTGGCCACCCAGACGTTCAACGCGGGCCCGGACACCATCAACGCCCTGTTCTCCGGTGAGATCGACGCGGCCTTCGTCGGTCCCAACCCCGCCGTCAACGGCTGGACGCAGTCGGAGGGCCAGGCCCTGCACATCATCGCCGGAGCCGCCACCCAGGGGACCGGGCTCGTGGTCCGGGACCACATCGAGACCGTCGACGAACTGCCCGGCACCACCCTCGCCACCCCGATGCTGGGCGGCACCCAGGACGTGGCGCTGCGCTGGTTCGCCCGGGAACAGGGCTGGGAGGTCGACACGGCCGGGGGAGGGGACCTCTCGATCCTCCCCCAGGACAACCCCGACACCGTCAACGCCTTCGCGGCCGGCGAGATCGACGGCGCGTGGCTCCCCGAGCCCCACCTGAGCCGCGTCCTGGCCGAGGACGACGCCCGCCTGCTCGTCGACGAGCCGGACCTGTGGGCGCGGACCGACGGCCAGTACGTCACCACGCTCCTCATCGTCAACGCCGACTTCCTGGAACACCACCCGGAGGTCGTCGACGACCTGCTGCGCGGCCACATCGAGACCGTCGACTGGATCGGTGCCAACCCCGACGAGGCCGCAGAAGTGTCCCGCACCCACCTGGAGGACCTCACCGGCGGCGAACTCGATCCCGAGCTCACCGCCGCCGCCTTCGACAACGTCACGTTCACCGTCGACCCCGCGGCACCCTCGCTGCTCGCCCAGGCCGGACAAGCCGAGGCCGTCGGTCTGCTGGACCCCGTCGACCTCAACGGAATCTACGCCCTCGACCCGCTCAACGATGCCCTGGCCGAGGCCGGGCACGAGCTGGTCGCCGAGTTGGAAGGGTAAGGGCCCCATGACCACCATTACCGAGACCCGTACCGGTACGAACGCCCTGGAGATCGACGACATCTCCAAGGTCTTCGGTCACGGCGGGAGCGCCGTGACCGCGATCGACGGCATGACCGTCACCGTCGGTACCGGCGAGTTCCTGGCCATCGTCGGCGCCTCCGGCTGCGGCAAGAGCACCCTGCTCTCCCTCGTCGCCGGTCTGGAGGAGCCCACCACCGGGGCCGTGGACGTCGGCGGCCACCGCGTGGCCATGATGTTCCAGGAGGCCGCGCTCTTCCCGTGGCTGACCGTGGGCGCCAACATCGAGATCCCCATGAAGGTCAACAGGGTCCCCAAGGCCGAGCGCAGGAAACGCGTGATCGAACTCCTGGACCTGGTCCGACTGTCCGGTTTCGAGCGCAAGCGCCCGCACGAGCTCTCCGGCGGCATGCGCCAGCGCGTGGCCCTGGCCCGCGCCCTGGCCCAGGACGCCGACGTCCTGCTCATGGACGAGCCCTTCGGTGCCCTGGACGCCATGACCCGCGACATCCTGCACGACGAACTGGAGCGGATCTGGCGGGAGAGGTCGCTGACCATCCTCTTCGTCACCCACAACGTGCGGGAGGCGGTGCGCCTGGGCGACCGGGTCGTCCTGTTGTCCAGCCGTCCGGGACGGGTCATCAAGGAGTTCCCGGTGGAGGGAGAGCGCCCTCGCCGGATCGACTCCGCGCTGATCGCCGGGCAGGCCGCCGCCATCACCGACCGACTGCGTGAGGAGGTCTCGCGTCATGCCTGAGACCGACGCCCGAAACCGCCAGGTCCAAGGGCTCGACGCGCTTGAGCTCCAGCCCGGGAAGAGTGCCGGCGACCGCGGCGCAGCCGGGGTCGCCGGCAGGATCTGGGCCGCGACCTGGCCCAAGGCGGTCGCCGTGGTCATCGTCCTGGCCGCCTGGCAGGCGGTTGTGTGGTCCGGATGGCGCACGGAGTACGTCTTCCCGGGGCCGGACCGGGTGCTGCCCGCCCTGCTGAACGAGGTCACCGACCCCGCGTTCTGGTCTGCGGTCCAGGTCACCATGCGCCGGGCCTTCGTCGGCTTCGCCCTGGCCCTGGCCGTGGGTGTGGTGGTCGGCCTCGCGGTGTCGCAGTTCAGGCCGCTGAGATCCGCGATCGGATCGTTGGTCACCGGGCTCCAGACCATGCCGTCGATCGTGTGGTTCCCGTTCGCGATGCTGCTGTACGGCATCAGCGAGTCGGCGATCATGTTCGTGATCATCCTGGGCGCCGCGCCCTCCATCGCGGGCGGCCTGACCTCGGGCATCGACTACGTGTCGCCGTCACTGCTGCGGGCGGGCCAGGTCATGGGCCTGCGCGGAGTCCAGCGGTACTCGCTGCTGATCGTCCCGGCGGCGCTGCCGATGTTCGTGACCGGGCTCAAACAGGGCTGGGCCTTCGCCTGGCGTTCCCTGATGGCCGGGGAGCTGCTGGTCATCATCAATCAGGAGAACTCGATCGGGTGGGCGTTGAGCCAGGCCCGCCAGCTCAACGACGCCGACCGGCTGCTCAGCTACATCATCATCGTGCTGGTCATCGGCATCATGATCGACGTGTTCTTCAACTGGGCGGACCGCTCCCTGCGCCGCCGGTGGGGGATCGCCCCGTCCTGACCGGGGTTCTGCGGTCAGGACCGGGCGGGGGAGCACCCCGGGCGCGGGCGGGGCGGGGCTCAGCCGTACACGGCGTGGTAGAGCTCCACGGCCTCCTCCGCGGTGGGCATCCGCGGGCCGTCTGCGGCCTCCTCGGAGGTCAGGGCCTGCTCCGCCATCAGCGGGGCCAGCCCCCACCAGCGCTCGGCGCTGATCCCGTAGCCGCGCGGGGTCGGCACCTCCAGGTCCTGGCTGAGCAGCCGCAGCTCCCACACCAGCGCGCCGGTGGCCTCCCCGTCGGTGCTGTTCGGACCGGCCAGGCCCATCGCGCGGGCGCATTCGGCGTAGCGGCCGGGGGCCGAGGGCACGGAGAACTCCGTGAGCGTCGGCAGGAGCATGGCGTTGGACAGCCCGTGCGCCACCCCGAAGTGCGTGCCGACCGGGCGGCTCATCCCGTGCACCAGGGCGGCGCCGGAGTTGGAGAACGCCATCCCGGCCTGGGTGGCGCCCACCATGAGGGCCTCGCGGGCCGCCCGATCGCCCGGTTCGGCGTACGCGGCCCGCAGGTGGGTGAAGACCGTGCGCATCGCCTCCCGGGCCAGACCGTCGGAGACCGGGTTGGCCCGCGCGCTCACGTACGCCTCGATCGCGCGGGTCAGGGCATCCAACCCCGTGTCGGCCGTCAACCGCGGCGGCACGTCCAGGGTGAGTTCGAAGTCCACCAGCGCGGCCCGGGGCAGCATGGCCAGTCCGGCGCAGAGCATCCTCTCACCGGTCTCCGCGTCGGTGACGACGCTGTAGCGGGTGCACTCCGACCCGCTGCCCGCGGTGGTCGGCACCGCCACCACCGGCAGGGCGAGCGCGTCGGTGACCACCGGTGTCCGGTAGTCCCGCATCCTCCCGCCGTGCGTGCTCAGCAGGGCGACGGCCTTGGCCGTGTCGATGGGGCTGCCGCCGCCCACCCCGAGCACGGAGTCGAAGCCGCCCTCCCGGAGGGCCCGGACCCCTTCCTCCACCACCGTGGTGGTGGGGTCGGGCACGGTCTCGGCGAACACTCCGGGGGAGAGGCCAGCCTCCTTCAGGTCGGCCATGAGCGCCTGGAAGAAGGGGCGCTCGACGACGAACGGGTCGCTCACCAGCAACGGGCGGGACAGTTTGAGGGAGTCCAGGACCCCGGCCAGTTCGGCCGAGGCTCCCGCGCCCACACGCAGGATGCGGGGCAGGGCGATGGAAGCGGTCACGTCGGTACCTCCGGGGGTCGGGAGTACGGGTGTCGGGGCCTGCCCCGGGAAACCGGGGGGCACGGCTCAACGCCCGGGTACCTACCCGTGTCTGTGATTCGACTCCCCCCGTGGGCCCTTGTTTGTCGGACCGGGGCGCCGCGCGCACCGCGGGGGCCGGGCATCCGGCCCGGCCCCCGCGGCGTGCGTTCGGTCAGGTGTGCACCAACGGGGTGTCCACCAGGTGTTCGGCCACGAACCAGGCCTGGAGTTCGTTGGTGCGGATCACGTCCGAGACCAGTACGTCGTTGGTGCCGTCGTCACCCATCTCCTGTACGCGGGCGGCCGCGTCGTGGGCCTCCTCCAGGACGGTCTCGTGCGCCTCCAACAGGCGGGAGAGCATCGCGGGGACCTCCTCGACGCCGTTCGGCGGGCGCGGGATGTTGGTGATCTCCGCGACGTGCCTCGGGTCGCCGACCGCCACACCGCCCAGGGTCTGGACCCGCTCCGCGACGGTGTCGATGAGCGAGGTCTGCTCCTCGGCGTGCTTGTCCATCAGCAGGTGCAGCTGGTAGAAGGTCTGCCCGCGCATCAGCCAGTGGTGCTTCTTGTACATGTCGTGCAGGATCCGCAGGTCGCACAGCACCTGGTTGAGCCGCTGGCACGAGTACATCCGGGCGTCGTAGGACAGGCCCACGGGGAGTTGGCGGACCGTCCCGAACTGCTGGACCTCCTCACCCCTCTGGTGGAGCCACGGCTGGCTGCTCCGGGGCCTGGGTGTCTGGCTCGAACGCTGGTCAGCGGTCGTCACGGTTGGTTCCCCCTCCGGTTCGGTGTGTCGCGCGGAGCCGTCAGGCTCCGTCAGCCAGTCTTGGTCACCGACCGTTGTCGGAAGAGAAAACGCACGCCATGTCCGGGCAAGGCTTTATTCCTTTCGCCGGTCGAAGTCGACCGGCAGCGCGAACAGCCCGTGCATGATCATGCTCGGCCACCACCGCAGCCCGGTCTCCTCCACCGCCAGGCGCAGCCCCGGCAACCGGTCCAGTACCGCGCCGACCGCCACTCGGGCCTCCATTCGGGCGAGTTGGGCGCCCACACAGAAGTGCGCCCCCTGGCCGAAGGACAGGTGCGCGGCGCCGCGGCCGGGGTCGAACCCGTCCGGGTCCTCGTACCGCTCGGGGTCGCGTCCCGCGGCCAGCAGCGACACCAGTACCGGCTCACCCGCCTCCAGGCGTGTCCCGCCCACGGTGGTCGGCTCCGCGGGGAACCGCCAGGTCGCGTTCTGCAGGGGGCTCTCCAACCGCAGGGACTCCTCGATCGCGGGGTCCAGGAGGGAGCGGTCGTCCCTGATCCGACGCATGGCCCCGGGGTTGCGCAGCAGCGTCAGCAGCATGTTGCCGATCAGCGCCAGCGTGGTCTCCTGCCCCGCCACCAACAGCAGGAACGCCGTGGAGGTCACCTCGTCCCGGGACAGCTCCCCCGCACGGTGGGACTCCACCAGGTCGCCCAACAGGTCGTCCGAGGGCTGCGCCAGCCGGGTGTCCACCAGGTCGCCCAGGTAGGAGTCGAACCAGTCCGTGGCCCCGGCGATCGCCTGGACCTCGTCGTAGGAGGCGGAGTCGATCACCGATGCCTGCCGCCGGAACTCCGGCCGGTCCACCTCGGGCACCCCGAGGATCTCGCAGATGACCGTGATGGGCAGCGGGTAGGCGAGGTCGCGCACCAGGTCGGGTTCCTCGGAGGCCTCGATCGCGGTCAGGAGTTCGTCGGTGATCCCTTCCGCGCGCTCCCGGAGCGTCCGGACCCGTCTGGGGCTGAAGGCGCCGCTCACCACCCTCCGCAGCCGGACGTGGTCGGGGCCGTCCGCGTTCACCATGCTCCGTACCAGGCTGGGGCGGTGGTCGTACGGCAGGCCCAGCCCGGCCCTGTACCAGGTCTCGTGGCCCCGTGCGGGGTCCTTGAGCATGTTCGGGTCGGTGAGCACCCGCAGCGCGTCCTCGTGTCGGGTCACCACCCACGCCCACGCTCCACCGGGCAGGTCCACCCGGTGCACCGGGTCGTTCTCACGCAGCCACCGGTAGGCGGGGTGGGGGTCGGACTCGAACTCGGGTCCGTGCAGGGCGGGGGGCTCGGTGGTCATCGTCGGCCTTCTCTCCGTGTGGCTGGGTCCGCGTCGTTCCTACCCGCACAGCCCGTCGGCCCCCTGCGAGCGGCGTCCGGCCCCTGGCCGGATGCGGCCGGCCCGGTTCCGGGCGCCGCGGTCGTCCCCGGGAGTCGACTGCGGCGCCGCCGAACCGCCTTCCGGGCCGCGGCGGCGCAGCTGCTAGGCCGCGATGGCGCACGCCGTCTCCAGGACGAACCGGTGCCAGGGGCGGTGCGGGTCCTGGCCGGTCAGCTCCCGCACCCGCCGCAGCCGGTAACGCAGGGTCTGGGCGTGCACGTGCAGTACCTCCGCGGCCGTGGTCGCCGCTCCCTCCCGGAAGTAGGCGCACAGCGTCTCCAACAGGTGCCGGTTGTCGGGTGCCAGCAAGGGCCCCAGCACCGCCCTGCGCACCGTCACCGGGGCGATCGTGCCCCCGTTGAGCAGAGCGAGTACACAGGCGTCGGGGTCCCGCAGCAGACCGTCCGCCCCGAAGGCGTGCGCGGGCGCGGTCTCCAGGGCCCCGTCGGCCAGCCGGTAGGCGGCGGACATGTCGGTCAGTCCGCGCGGTTCCAGGACGCACCCGCGCCATCCCCGCCTGACCAGCTCTCCGGTGACCTCCTCGGCGTTCTCGGCCGAGCCCAGCACCACCACCCGGCCCGAGCGGGTGGTCACCAGCGGGTCGGTCCCGGAGGGAGCGGCCGCGGCCAACAGCTCCAGCCCCGCCGACACGGTGACGTTCTCCGACGGGGGCCGTTCCCGTCCGGCGGACTCCCGACCCGGTTCGGCGACCACCAGCGCCGCTGGGTCGGGCGGGGCGATGCCCAGGGTCCGCGCCCGGTCCCGGATCGCGCCCCGGGAGGCCTGGCGGCCGATGAGCAGGTCGTCGAGCAGGGCGCGCCGGGCGCGTTCGCGGTCCGCGTCCAGTTGTTCGGCGGCCTCGGCGTGGCCCCTCGTCAGGCTCTCGGAGATCTGGTCGATGGAGGCCAACCAGAGTTCGCTCAGAGCGAACACGTCCCGGGAGTCGAGTCGTTCGCCCGCCTGCTCGCGCAGAATCCGTACCGCTGCCGCCGAACCGACCCGGTGCGCACGCACCACGGCGCCGATCGAACGCCCGTCGGCAGCCCGTGCCCGCCCGATCCCGCGGAGCCGCTCCACGTCCTCGGCGGGCAGTCGGGCGGCGTCGCGCGCCCACAGTTCCAGGGACCGGGTGACCAGCCACCCGGTGATCGCCCGGACCTCCTCCAGCTGGGAACCGTGCAGCGCACGGTAGGCGGGAACCTCCGCGTAGACCTCGGCGACGATCCGGTCCACCAGACCCGTCCGGTCCCGCCGCAACTCGGCGCTGACCCGAACGCGCTCTTCCTGTCCCATTCGTTCCCTCTGTCCAGATCTGGCATGCTTCGCCCTGGGGTGGGCAGCCTAGCGCGCAGCCGCATCGCCGGCCGGGACCGGCCATCCGGGTAAAAGCGCGCGCAACTGCGGCGCAGCATAGGGACTAGCCCCCCTCTGACATGGCAGTATGCGCACAGTGGCCCGGTAATCAGTAGGAACCGAACACGGAGACGACAGCGACGGCGGGCCGGTCGCGGTGGTCGGCTCCGGTCGCGGCGGCCGTCTCGGCCGACCGGGAACGAAGGGCCTGACGGGGGAGACAGGGGATGAGAACGATGACGGTTCCCGGCATCACACTGAACAACGGCGTGCGGATCCCGCAGTTGGGCTTCGGTGTGTGGCAGGTGCCCGACGACGCCGTGGTCGAGGCGGTCTCACACGCCCTGACGGCGGGTTACCGCAGCATCGACACCGCTGCCGCCTACGGCAACGAGAAGGGCGTGGGGGAGGCGCTGCGCCGTTCGGAGCTGCAGCGGGAGGAGGTGTTCGTCACCACCAAGCTCGCCAACCCCGACCAGGGCTACGACTCCACCCTGCGCGCCTTCGACGCCAGCCTGGAACGCCTCGGCCTGGACGTGCTGGACCTGTACCTCATCCACTGGCCGCTGCCCCAGCGCGACCTCTACGTGCCCACCTGGAAGGCGATGGAACGCCTCTACGCGGAGGGCCGGGTGCGCGCCATCGGCGTGTCCAACTTCCAGCCCTCGCACCTGGAGCGGGTCATGGAGGAGGGCGGGATCGCCCCCATGGTCAACCAGATCGAACTGCACCCGCTCCTCACCCAGGAGGAGCTGCGTGCCTTCGACGCCGAACACAACATCGCCACCGAAGCGTGGAGCCCCCTGGGCCGGGGCGAGTTCCTCGACCACCCGCTGATCACGGAGCTGGCCCAGGCGCACGGACGCACCCCCGCGCAGATCCTGCTGCGCTGGCACGTCCAACTGGGCAACGTGGTCATCCCCAAGTCGGTGACACCCGAGCGCATCCGCTCCAACTTCGAGGTCTTCGACTTCGAGCTCCCCGACGAGGACGTCGCCCGGATCAGCGCGCTCAACGAGAACCGCCGGTTCGGACCCGACCCGGACGGCTTCGACGGCTGAGCCGGACCGTCGGGCGGTCCCCGGGACCGGCGGACGAATGGCCGTCAGCGGGCCGAACCCTCAGCGGTCCGGTCCGCCGGTGGTCGGGATCAGCGCAGTTCGCGGTGCTTGCGGGCACCCGCGAGAACGGCGTCGATGCCGTTGTTGCGTACACGGTTGGCGTAGACGCCGCCGGCGACGAAGATCGCGAGGATGAGCCCGACCACGACGGTCAGGGCCAGGGCGGACAGCACAAAAGAGATCATGCGCTCATCGTAGCCGCATGCCCGGAAAGGCGCTTCCAGGGGATCCGCCACTCCGGGAGGGGCGGCGGGGCGCCGAGTGACACGGAGGGGCCGTCGATGGACCGGACACCGCACGAGATCGTCAACCCGCTCACCCTGGCCGATCCGGTGGGCTACTCGCACGCCCTCGTGGTCACCCCGGGCCGCACCGTGTACGTGGGCGGGCAGGCCGCCCGGCGTCCCGACGGCGCGCTGACCGGGGACTCGGTGGTGCAGCAGTTCGACCAGGCCCTCGCCAACATGGTGGAGGCACTGCGAGCGGCGGGCGCCGAACCCGCGCACGTGGTGAACATGCGGATCCACACCACCTCCGTCGGCGTCTACCGGGTCAACCTCAAGGCCCTGGGTTCGGTGTACCGGCGCCACATGGGCCGCTACTACCCGCCGATGTCGGTCGTGGGCGTCACCGAACTGCTGGAGGCCGGCGCCCTGGTCGAACTGGAGTGCACGGCGGTGGTCCCCGAAGCGCACCGGCACGGGGAACTCGAGGAGGGGGCGCCCAGGGAGCTGGTGGAGGAGGTCGACGAAGCCTTCACCGACCGTCCGCGCGGCTTCGGCGGCCCCGCCGAGGGACCGGAGAGGGCACGCGACTGAACCGTCACCGCCGCGTCGCCTCCCGGCTTCCGGAGTGCTCCCGGCCGCGGACCAGCCACACGGCCGCCACGCACACCCCCGTCCCGGCCAGGGCCCCCGGCCCCACCGGGTCGCCGAACATCAGCCAGGTCCACACCAGGGTGGTCGGCGGGGTCAGGTAGAGCAGCGCCGACACCCGCGCCACGCTGGTGCGGGCCAGGTTGGCCCAGTACAGCCCGTAACCGCCCAGGGTGGACAGGACGACCACCCACGCCACGGCGCCCCAGAACCCGGGGTCGGCGGGCGGGGCCAGCGTCCCGGTCGCGGCGGCCAGCCCGGTGAACAGGACCGCGCTCACCCCGCACTGGACGGCGAGGGCCTCCAGCAGGTCTCCGCCGGGGCGGGTCCGCCGCTCCACCAGGGTGGCGGCCACCAGCGAGAGCATCGCGCCGAACGGAAGTGCGTACGCCCACCAGGGGGCGGCCCCCGGCCGGAGCAGGTCCGAGCCGACCACCAGTCCCACACCCGCCAAGCCGACGGCCAGCCCGAGGATCTGGCGGCCCCGGACCCGTTCCCCCAGCAGGGGCACGGCGACCGCGGCGGCCACCATCGGCTGGAGCGCGGCCACCAGCGCGCTCGTCCCCGCGGCCACCCCCGCCTCGGCGGCGGCGAAGACCCCGTACAGGTACCCGGCCTGGGCCAGGGCCCCGAGCACCGCGTGCAGGGCCAGCTCGCGGGCGCGCATCCGCGGCCCCCGGAACAGGAGCCAGGCCACCAGCAGCCCGCCCACCACCAGGAACCGCCAGGCCAGCAGGGTGGTCGCCGGCGCGTGCCGGGCGCCCAGCTCGGCCCCGACGAAACCGGAACTCCACATCACCACCAGGCCGGCCGCCAGCAGGAACGGAACCAGGGGCCGGTCCCCGCGGCGGGTCCGGGGGCGGGAACGGGCGGGAAGGGAACGCGTGGAGATGTCCATGGGCATGAGGTAAACACACCGGTCGGTATACTCACAATGTAGTCGGAGACCGCGACCGAGAACCGTAGGAGCACACCATGGGTATCGCCCCGCGCGGCATCACCGCCGAACGGCCGCTCACCCCCGCCGCCCGCCGCGTCCTGGACGTGGCCACCGATCTCTTCTACACCCGGGGCATCAACACCGTGGGCATGGAGCTGGTCGCCGAACGGGCCGGGGTGACCAAGAAGACCATCTACGACCGGTTCGGCTCCAAACAGCAACTGGTCGTCGCCTACCTACGGGCCCGCGACGCCCGCTGGCGGAACTTCCTCGACGCCCGCCTGGCTCCGGAGACCGCGCCGCGGGCCCGGATCGGCGCGACCTTCGAGGCCCTGGACGCCTGGATGGGCGCCGAGAACCCGCGCGGCTGCGCCATGGTCAACGCCTACGCCGAACTCTCCGACCCCGAGCACCCCGGCCGCGCCGTGGCCGAGGAACAGAAGAGGTGGCTGCGCGGCCTGTACACCGCGCTCGCCCGGGAGGCGGGGGCCGCCGATCCGGAAACACTGGCCGACGCCCTCACCATGCTGCACGAGGGCGCCGTGGTGGCCCGCAACGTCACCGGCGTGACCGACGCCGCGCGTACCGCGCGCACCGCCGCGGACACCCTGCTCACCGCGCACGGAGTCCCCGAGGGGGTGTAGCAGGGGCGGGCCCGCGGCCCCTACAGGTAGCCCAGGCGGGAGAGTTCGTTGCGGGCCACCCCGTGCACGTCACCGTGGTCCCCGCGGTCCAACCGCTCCCGCCACGAGCCCACACCCCACGAGCGCTCCGTCAGCAGCGCGCTGGCCGAGACCCGGGCCCCGGTGAACTCCAGGAGCCGTTCGGCGGTCTCGACCTCCCCGCCGTGCACGTCCTCGTAGCGCAGGGTCAGCAGTTGCTCCGGACCGATCTCCCGGCGCAGCCGCGCGGACATGCGCACCGCTCCCCGCCAGCGCATGGCGCACTTGGTCGCGGTGGAGCCGTCGGTGAAGTCGGTCAGGTCCGACTCCTCCTCCAGCCCGAAGAAGTGGTTGGGGAACTCGTGCTCCAGCTTCATGAAGCTGGGTTTGAGCCAGGCCAGCGACCGTTCGTCCTCCATCATGTCCGCGACCACGTCACGGCCGTCCCGGATGATCTGGACGAAGAGAGCGTCGGGGAAGGCCGCGTGCAGGGCGCTCGCGGAGTAGAGGAGGTCGGCGCTGGCGTCACCGTAGCGGCGCGCCTCGGCGCTGTGCTCGCACGGCTCGGCGGCGGTGTTGGCGGGGACACGGGCGCCGGGGCCCGGGCATCTGGGACAGGTCAGGGGGGTGAGCTGCCAGGCCTCGGCGTAGGCCTCGCGCAGCAGACTCGCGGTCCCCGAGACCTTCTCCAACGCCAGGGAGGGGCGACGGGCCACGGCGTAGACGGCGTTGAGCACCCCGGACGAGCCCGCGCCCAGGTGGAAACCGGGGGCGCGGGACAGGGCGCGGGCGATCACCGGAACCCCGGAATGGGGAGCGCCCAGGACGAAGACGGGGCGCTGGACCTTGGTCCCGTTGACCACGAGGATGTAGGACGGCTGCTTCATGATTGTGTCGATTTTTGCACCCTTTGCCCTTCTCGTGTGCATCGGCCGGGTCTTACACCCGCGTGCCCCACGCGTTCCCCGAGGTTAAGGCCAAGAAGAGCCCGGAGACGGTCACGGCGGACCAAGCCCTGGGAAAGTCGCGCAAACTCGCTGTAAGAATGGGGTATGGCCTCGATGACCGACGACACCGCGCCGTTCGCCGACCCGGAGGGGTACGAACAGGCTGCCGAGCTGCTGGCGTCCGCCCGACGCATCACCGTCCTGACCGGTGCCGGAGTGTCCACCGACTCCGGAATCCCGGACTTCCGCGGCCCTCAGGGGCTGTGGACCACCAACCCCAACGCCCAGGCGATGTCGGACATCGACACCTACATGGGCGACGTGGACGTGCGCCGCCAGACCTGGCTGGCCCGCCGCGCTCACCAGGTCTGGGAGGCCGAACCCAACGCCGCCCACCAGGCGCTGGCCGACCTGGCCTCCTCCGGGCGCCTGCACGCGCTCATCACCCAGAACATCGACGGCCTGCACCAGCGCGCCGGAGTCCCCGACGACGAGGTCGTCGAGGTGCACGGCACCATGCTCCGGGTCATGTGCATGGCCTGCGGGCTGCGCACCCCCAGCGCCGCGGTGCTCGCCCGCCTCGACGACGAGTCCGATCCGCGCTGCGCGCAGTGCGGAGGGATCCAGAAGTCCGACACCATCTCCTTCGGTCAGCGCCTCGACCCCGAGGTCATCGAACGGGCCGCGCAGGCCGCCCGCGAGTGCGACGTCTTCATGGCGGTGGGCACCTCCCTGACCGTTCACCCGGTGGCCGGACTGTGCGACGTCGCCATGATGGCGCGGGCGTCGCTGCTCATCGTCAACGCCGAACCCACCCCCTACGACGACTACGCCGGCGCGGTCCTGCACGACCCCATCGGTGACGTCGTCCCGGCCCTGGTCAAAAGGGCTCTGGCGGGTTAGACGGGTTCTCACGGAGGGTGGACCAGGGGTCCTGGTGCGCTTCGTCCACGAAGGGCCTGAGGTCCACCACGCTGTTCTCCGATCCCGTGAGCCCGCCCGAGGCGAGAGTCTCCTCGGGGGCCGGCACGTCCTCCGAGGCCTCGAGCTTGGCCAGTACCTGTTCGACCGCGCCCGGTGGCACATACGGGGAGAGCTGGTCGAGGACCAGTTTCGTCTCGCCGCTGTGGGGGCGGATGTGTCCCAGCTGGGCCGTGTCATTCAGGTAGATCTTCAGCATGCGGCACAGCTCTGCCCGGTACTCCTCGTCCACCGTCGGGCTCCGGAGGTCCTCGACCGCCTGTTTGAGGGCCAACAGGCCGGATGCGTCCATCGTGTAGCTCAGGACCCTGCGGTAGGCGTCCAGTCTGCGCGCGGGCCGTTCTGCGGCAGGGGACAGGCGCAGCAGGAGGAGTTCGTGGGTGCGGGACCAGACTTCCTCGGAGGCCCGGCGACTGGACCACTGTCCGGACCATGTACCCAGGTCGTTCGGGTGCAGTTCGATGTAGGGGAACAGGTCCACGGTCAGCCGGGCGGCGGTGCCGTTGACCCGCAGCGCCATGGACCGCAGCATCTGGCCGCTGGGCCCGTTGTACGGCACGGTCCGTGAGTGGGCCTCGCCCGCTGGTGTGGGGCCCGACTCGGTCGTATGGATGCCTTCCGGAAGTTCGAACCTGGTGCTCTCACCGACCCTGACGGGGGATCCGACCTCCAGCTCCAGGAAGGCCCTGCCGCCTTCGTGGTGACGCAGCCTCAGGGTGTCCAGGACGGTGAACCAGTCGGCCGAGGGCAGGGCGCGCCACAGGGCGGCGACCGAACGCCATCGGTGCAGGGCGGGCGGTTCTCCGTCGGGGTCGGCGAAGAGCTCACGGATGTCCACCGGCTCGCCCCGCGCGATCAGGAACAGGACCAGCAGGTTGGCCGTGTAGAGCGCCTGTCTGCTGGTCAGGGGGAGGCGCCGGGGCTGGTAGGCGGAGTGCAGGCGGTCGGGGGACGGGTAGGGGGCCTGCCGGAAGAGTTCGACCAGCAGTGCACAGTAGTGCGCGCGCCGTCCCTCGTCCCCGCCGATGTCCTTCCCGATCAGCTCCCGGAGGAAGTCGACGGTCCGCTCCCGGTCCGAGTAACAGGCGAAGGAGGAGGTGGCGTACAGGAGGCCGTCGTTCGGCGGTTCACCCCAGGAATCCTCCTCCTCGTGGCGCACACGCTCGTTGACCAGGGCACGCAGTGCCCGGTGCACCATCCGTGCCGTCAGGTACTCGCCGAAGGTGGCGTGCAGGAATTCGTACGCGCTGAGGGGGGCCTCGTCGGGCCCGCCGGCGTTGGCCCGGGACACGTGCACGAAGAAGAACCGGCCCAGCAGCAGGTCGGCCGCTTTGATCGGGAGGCTGGTGCTGGTCTCCGCCTGCGGTCGGGGGCCGTCCAGCTTGAGCGCCTTGAGGTCCTCGCTCAGCTCCGCCGAACCCACGCTCTGCCGCTGACGGGTGAACATCGCCAGCGCCGTCGCCTCCAGACGGCGCAGCTCGCCCTGGACCTCCCGCCGCAGATCCCTCTCCGCGAGGGAGTCACGGTGTTTTCGGACCTGTCGGCGGACGAAGGTGGTCAGTAGCCGCTCGTACAGCTCTCCCAGGGACAGTGAGTCCGGGGCCTGCTGCAGGTCGTTGTCCTGCGCGTCGTAGACCAGCAGCAGCAACAGCAGCAGGGGCTGCCGGCTCAGCTCCGGGTAGGCCATCAACCGGTCCAGGCTCAGAGAGCGGCGTCCGGGGGAGCGGAACAGTTCCCAGTTCGCGTGGTTCCAGACCCTCCGCACCCGCTCGATCTGTCCTTCACCGAACGGCTCCAACCGGATCACCGTACTGTGCTCGGGGAAGCGGACCCGGCTGGCGCTGAGCGTGCGGCTGGTGACGATCACCGCCACCGGCTGCCCCATGTCCTCCTGATGGGCCTGAAAGTCCCGGATCTGCTCCAGGTAGTTGTACCGCTCCACCCCGGCCGCCTGGAGGAGTTCGTCGAAACCGTCCAGGATGATCACCGGCAGGGCGCCTTCGGCCTCGGCCAGCAGCTCGGTCCAGCGGACCCCGGTGAGCAGGTCGTGTTCGAGCCCCTCCTCGATCTGGGTGTGCACGGCTGCGTCCGCGCTGACCGAGCGCAACTCCACCCGGACCGCCAGGAAGTCCTCCTCGGGCAGTTGCGCGGCCAGAACCTCGGTGAGCTTGGACTTGCCCGCCCCCGGTTCGCCCAGGAGCACGGTCGGGTACCTGGTCATGTCCGGATGGGTGAGCCGGGCGGCCAGGAACCGTTGCAGGTCGGGGAGGAGTGCCTGTTCCTGCCACCACTCCCTGGCGGAAGGGGCGTCTCCCTGGGAGACCCGGGCCACACGGGCGCTCGGCGGCACGTAGCAGTCGCTCAGGGACGGGATGACCATCCCGGCGGGCAGGTCCTCGGGGAGCACGTCCTCCACCGGGAGCACCGGCTTGCGCAGCAGCGCCTGGTACTTGCGGGCCAGCCGGCCCCGCAGCGCGCCCACCTCTCTGCTCGAGCCGATTCGGGACAGCCTCTCGTGCAGCCCGGCGAAGGCGTCCCCCACCTGCTGGATCTCCCTGCGGGTCTTCTCGTGCTCGCGCAACTGCGCCCACATGCCGAACTCGGGGGCTTCGGTACACAGCTCCAGGTAGTGGTCCCGGTAGGCGGCCAGGGCCCGCCGGGGAAGGTCCTCCCTCAGCGCCGTGGCCAGCCTGCCGCCGTGTCCGGCGTCGATCCCGGCGCGCTCGGTCGCCGCCAGGCCCTGGACCAGTTGGAGCAGTATCTCGGAATCGGCCGTGAAAACCGCTTCGGCCCGGTCGAAGAGGTTCTCCCGGTCCCACACGAAGTCCCCGGCGGGGGCGTAGACGGATTCCGCCCGGAGCGCGCGCTCCAGGAGCCCCTCCTGTTCGTCCGCGGTCAGTTCGAGATCCTCGGAGCGCAGACGTACCCCGGCCTCGGACAGGCAGGCGTCCAACGGCTCGAAGAAGGAGACGACGAGCAGGAGCCTGTGGGCCGCCTCGATCCGCTGCATCCGGGAGAGCCTGCTGGTGCCCCGGAGTTTGTCCCCCAGGTTCTCCAGGCCCCTGCGTCCGTGACCGACCACGAACTCCCGGAGCCCGAAAAGCCCGGGCACCCCGGCCGCGTCCATCCCCTCGTTGGTCAGTTTCTCCGCGAGGTCCAGTAACGGCCGGTCCTGCCCGCCGAGTCTCTTCAGCGCGTTCGCGTAGCTGAGCTGCTTCGCCATCGAGGGGGTGACCCTTCCGTATGCGTTCGGTTCCGGGTGCTCTTCGGGCGGTGCTCCACCAGGGTCATGGGGGGCGATGCGGGAGGTCGGGGAGGCAGGCCGTGCACGGGCTCCTGCTCACTTCCCACACTAAATGTGACGGGAAAGGCACAGAAGGGGTTCCCGGGGGCTGTGGACAACCCCGGTGAGACGTCAGCTCAGGGGACCGGTGGAGCCGTGGGGGGACTCGGGCAGTCTTCCCACCAGGAAGGGGACCGAGGGGTCGGTCTCCGGGACGTCTTCGCGGGCACGCCCCTCCGACTCCCACCTGCTGACGAGCTTCCACGCCGGGATGCCGGTGTGCGGTTCCAGCTCCTCCAGGAGGACGTGCAGCGTCTCGCGGCTGACCTGGGGGCCCTCAATGATCTCCCGGCACCTGCGGAGGAAGGCGTCCACGAGTTGTGCCAACGCGTTCCTCACGTCCCCGCGCCCTGACCACAGCCTCAGGTCCTCCGCCGCCTGCCGCAGGGTGAGCAGTTCGATCCTGCCCAGCGCGGCGGTGTCCAGCAGGCGTGCGTAGCTGCCGAGGCGCTGGGCCAGTTGCGCGTCGCTGAGCTGGTCGATCGGTTCCAGCCGCAGCCGGAGCACCTCGTGGGCCTCGACCCAGCTCCTGCCGTCGCCGGAACCCGAGTACCAGGTCCCCAGGTCGTCGGAGACGTACCGCAGATAGGGGGTCAGGATCAGGGCCAGCCGGGAGGCGGTCCCGTTGGCGCGCATCGCGATGGACCTGAGCAGCCGTGAGGTCACCGTCCCCGAGGGGACCGTCACCTCGTAGGGGTTGAGGTTCGCGGTACTGCCCTCCACGTCCGCGCGCAGCTCGAAACCCACGCACTCCCCGAGGTTGAAGGGACCGCCCCGCTCACGTTCCAGCACGGTGACCGGGTTCTCCGCCTCCCAGTACCCCAGGTGACGCAGGCGCACGGTGTCCATCAGCCCGAACCACTGGGAGGAGGGCAGGGCCCGCCACAGCGACACCGTCCGCCGCCATGCCTGCCAGGGGTCCGGCGTGTCAGCGGGGTAGAGCTCCTCCAGTGGAACGGACTCCTCACTGAGCAGGACCAGAAGGATCACCAGGTTCGCGGTGTAGTGGCTCTCCCGCACGGTGACCGGGAGCCGGACGGGTTCGTACTCGGCGAAGGAGCGGTTGGGCGCCGGGAAGGGCGCCTCCTGGAAGAGCTCCACCAGCAGCGCACGCAGCTCCTGGCGCAGGCCCGGGTCCTGCGCCAGGAGACGGCCCAGGAGTTCGTCGAGGAAGGCCACCACCTTGTCGCGGCCCCCGTAGACGGCGAAGGAGGCCAGGGCGTACAGTTCGCCGTCGTCCAGGTGCGCGGCCCTGCTCCGGCGCCGGGAGGCCCGGGCGCGGTCCTCGGCCAGCTCCTCCAGAACCGCGACCACCATGCGGGCCACCAGGTACTCGCCGAAGGTGGCGTGCAGGAACTCGAAGGCGCTGTTGGTGCCGTCGGTGCTCCTGGACCGCGCCTCGTGCACGAAGAAGAACCGGCCCAGCACCTGGTGGGCCGGGGCGATCCGCCCGTGCAGGTCGGCGTCGTCCGGGACCCGGGCGGCCTCGGGCATCAGCACGGCCAGGTCCTGGTCCAGTTCCTCGGCGCGCACGCTCTGCCGACCCCGGACGAACATCGCCGTCGCGGCCACCTCCAGCCGGCGCAGCTCGTCCTCGACCGCCCGGTCCAGGGCCCGGCCGCCCAGGCCGGGGTGGTGTTTGTCCACCTCCCGCCGGGCGAACATCCGCAGCAGGCGTTCGTAGAGCTGTCCGTGGGAGAGCGTCTCCGAGGCCCTGACCAGGGCGTTGTCATGGGCGTCGTAGATGAGCAGCATGAGCAGCAGTAGGGGCTGTTCGGCCAGCTCGCGGTAGCGGAGGACGACGTCCGCGGTGAGCGGGCTCAGCTCGGAAGAACTCAAGGCGCCGGCGTTGGCCCGGCTCCACACCTGGAGCATCTGTTCGATCTGGCCGTCGTCGAAGGGCTCCAGCCGGAGGATGGTGGTTCCGGTGGGGAAGCGTGTCCGGTCGGCCACCAGGGTCCGGCTGGTGACGACCACCGCCACCGGTCGGCCCATGTTCTCCTGCTTCTCCTGGAACTCCTGGACCCGTTCCAGGTAGTCGGAGCGGTCCACCCCGGTGGCCTGGAGGAGTTCGTCGAACCCGTCCAGGATGATCACCGGGAGCGCGCCGTCGGAGTCGTCGGACAGCTCCCGCCAGGAGACCGAGGTGTGCAGGTCCGCGGCGAGGCCCTCTTCGATCTGGACGTGCAGGGGAGCGTTCGGGCTGACCGCCCGCAGCTCCACCCGGACGGGCAGGAAGTCCTCCGGTGGCAGTTGGGCGGCGAGCATCTCGGTGAACTTGGACTTGCCCGCTCCGGGATGCCCGAGGATCACCACGGGCCTCTCGGTGGCCGAGGGGTGGGTGAGCAGGGCGGCCACGAACGGCTGGAGGTCGTCCTGGACCCTCCTCTGCTCCCACCACTCGTCGCGGGAGGGGGCGTCCCCGCTCGTGGTCACCTGCGAGATCCGGCCGCGCGGCGGGATGTAGGCGTCGCGCAGCGGCGGCAGGGTGAGCCCCGCCGGGACGTCGTCCGATCGCAGTACCGGGCGGCCCAGGACCGCCTGGTAGGCGGCGGTGAGCTCCTGCCTGCGGCGGGTGGCGGCGCGGCCCGAGCCGAGGGCCGAGAGCTCCCTGTACAGCCCGTTCAGCCCGGTGCCGATCTCCCGCCGGGTTTTGGCGTGTTCCTGCACGTGCAGCCACAGCCCGAACTCGGGCGCCTCCGCGGCGAGCCGCAGCAGGGCCTCGTCGAGTCCGTGGCGGGCGAGCAGAGGGACGAAGTCGTGGAGCTTGCCGAGCACCGTGTGCCTCTGCGGGGTCAGCCCGTGCCGCTCCGCCACCTCCAGCCCCAGGGCGAACTCCACGAAGGCGTCGGTCAGGGCGGAGAAGACGTCCTCGGCGTGCTTGCCCAGGGCCTTCGCGGAAGCGTTCACCCTGTCGGCGGGGGACATGTAGTCGACGGCGTCCAGCTGCTTCGCGAAGACGGAGAACTGTTCCTCGGCGGTGATCTCCAGGTCCTTCAACTCGAAGGGCGCCTCCAGCTCCCGCAGGGCCTCCTCGACCGCCTCGAAGAAGGTCGTGATCACCAGGACCCTGTACGCGGCCTCGATCCTCTCCGTCCGGGCCAGCCTGCTCTCGCCCCGCAGCCTGCCGCCGAGCCCCTCCAGAGCCCTGCGTCCCCTGCTCACCAGGGCACCGCGTACCCCGAACAGGTCCGGTACGCCCACCAGCCCCAAACCGCCGTCGGCCACCTTCTCCGCGAGGTCCAGCACCTCCGAGTCGTTCTTGCCGAGCATCTTCAACGCGTCGCTGTAGCTGAGCCGTTTAGCCATCGGGTCGGGGCCTCTTCCACGTCCGGGGGGCTGACAGGGGCGGGAACGCGGTCGGACCCGGTACCGGGGCAGGTACCGAGTCCGCACGTCAGAAGGGGTTTTGCGAATACGGGGGAGAGTCCTACGGGAGGGGGTGTGGTGTGTGACGCCCTAGGACAACTGCCAGTTCACCGGTTCGGCGCCCTGTTCCCTCAACAGCTCGTTGGTCCTGCTGAAGGGCCTGGAACCGAAGAAGCCGTTGCGGGCCGAGAGCGGGCTCGGGTGTGCGGACTCCACACACGGGACACCCGGCATCAGCGGTCGCAGGTTGCGGGCGTCGCGGCCCCACAGGATCGCCACGAGGGGCTTGTCACGCTCGGCCAGCGCCCGGATGGCCTGCTCGGTGACGACCTCCCAGCCCTTGCCCCGGTGCGAGCCGGAGCTGCCCGGCGCCACCGTCAGCACCCTGTTGAGCAGCAGGATGCCCTGCTTCGTCCACGGTGTGAGATCACCGTTGGGGGGCATCGGGACGCCCAGGTCGTCGACCATCTCCTTGTAGATGTTGCGCAGACTGGCGGGCAACCGCACGTCCGGTGCCACCGAGAAGCTCAGCCCGACCGCGTTGCCGGGGGTCGGATAGGGGTCCTGACCCACGATGAGCACACGCACCTCGTCGAAGGGCTGCTGGAAGGCGCGCAGCACGTTCTCGCCCGCAGGCAGATAGGTGCGCCCCTCGGCGACCTCCTTGCGGAGGAAGTCACCCATAGCGGCGATCTGCGGGGCGACCGGCTCCAACGCTTTCGCCCAGCCGCTGTCCATGATCTCGTTCAGGTCCCTGTTCGGCATGGCCAGAACACTAGCGCCAGACAGTGACAGCCACAGCCGTTTCGGACGGCCGTCCCCGTCACACACGCCGCCGCGCCAGGTTCCGGGCCCGGTTGCCCTGGCCCTGCCAGACGGTCAGCGGCGGATGCGTTTTTGCCATTGGGCCAGGTGGGAGCGGATGGTGCGGGTTCGGGTGGCGTTTTCGCCGTGTAGGCGGGCGTAGTGGGCAACCAAAGCCTCGTAGTGGCGGACGGCCTCCTCCGGGCGGCCGGAGTGGCCCAGGTAGGCGGCCTGGTAGTGGCGGGCCCTCAGGGTGAGGGCGTCGTCCCCACCACGGAGCCGGGCCAGGTCCGGGACGAGGGAGGCCAGCGACTCCACCGCGCGGCCGGGCTCTCCGGACTCGCCCAGCTCGAAGGCCAGGTACAGGCGTGTGCTCAGCACCCTTTCCGCGTCCTCTCCGTGCACGGACACCAGGTCCGGCAGGAGGCCGGCGTGGGTGCGGGCGGCCAGGGCGTGGTCACCGGCCCGCCCCGCGTTGGTGGCCAGGTAGTAGCGGACCGCCAGGGTCTCCGGATGGCGCGGTCCGTACAGCCGGAGCAGGTCGGGCAGTAGCGCCTCGAACCCCCGCACCGCACGGGCGTGGTCGCCGCTCTTGCCCGTCGCGTACGCCTCTCTGCGCCGGGCCCGCAGGGTGTCCGGGTGGTCCTTGCCGAAGGCGGTCCGCATCAGGGGCAGCAGGGCACGCAGTTCCTCGGCGGCCGGGCCGTACTCGCCCGCCTCCGCCCGGGCGCGCGCCGCCTCCACCAGTTCGCGCAGGCGGTTCGGGTGCACGGCGGTTCCCGGCACGGGGCGCCGCGGGGCCTCCTCGGTGTAGGGGCGCGTGGGGGCCGGCGCCGGAGCTGGGACAGGGGAGGGAGTCGGAGAGGGGCGCAGCGGCGGCAGGAACGGCGCCAGCCGCTCCCGGACCTCCTCGGCGTGCGCGGGCCGGTCCTCGGGCCGCTTTGCCAGAAGCCCGGTGACCAGGCCCGACAGTTCCCTGGGGACCTCCGGGCGCACCGTGGCGGCCGATGGAGGGGCGTCGGTGAGGTGCATCCGCAGCACCGTCAACGGGTTGGGGTCTCGGAACGGCGGCTTGCCGGTCAGTAGTTGGAACAGGATGGCGCCCAGCGAGTACAGGTCGCTCGGCCGGTCCACCTGGTCGCCACGGATCTGCTCCGGCGACATGTACAGCGGGGTGCCAACGACCTGGCCGGTCCGGGTGATGCGGTCGGTTCGGGTGGCGGCGGTCAACGCCGCGATGCCGAAGTCCAGGACCTTCAGGGTGCCCTCGGAACTGCCGCCCTCGATCACCATGAGGTTTCCGGGCTTGACGTCGCGGTGCACGATCCCCGCCGCGTGCGCGGCGCCCAGGCCGGAGGCCGCCTGTGAGGCCAGGGTGGCGGCCCGGGCAAGCGGCATGGGGCCGCTCTCCCGCAGTACCTCGGTCAGGGAGCGCCCCTGTACCAGCTCCATCACCGCGAAGACCGCACCTGCCGCATGCCCGTCATCAGCGTCATGGCCGAAGTCGTGCAGGATCACCACGTTGGGGTGTCCCGCCAGCCGTGCGGTCAACCGGACCTCGCGGCGGAATCGGGCCGAGGCCTCCGCCGAGTCCACTCTTTCGGGCTGGATCAGTTTCACCGCCACCGGGCGGTCCAGAAGTTCGTCGACGGCTTTCCAGACCTCGCCCATTCCGCCCGCACCCAGGCGGGAGAGGAGGCGGTAACGGCCGCCCAGGACCTGTTCCTCCGGCACCCGTGCCCCTTACCGTCGGCCTGTTTCGGGATGTGGGACCCGCCTGACCGCCATCGGCCACCTGGGGGTACAGGACGTAAGCGTACAACCGCTGCCGTTACTGTGTTCCCTGTGCCCTCGGCATACAGAACCCCCGTGAGCCCCCTCTGGAATGAGTGTCAGAGCCGTGAGCCTGAATCTCTACGTTGGTCCGGACTCCCAACCGGACAAGTACCGCCTGGTCCGGTCCGTGGGGCGTGGCGGAGAGGCCACGCTCTACCTGGCGGAGGTCGATCTTGCCGGGCAGACCGAACCCGTCGTGGTCAAGGTCCTCAACTCCGACGTGACCGTGAACGAGGAGCAGTTCGCCGAGCTCAGTGCCAAGTGGGGTGAGCAGGCCGAACTCCTCCGCTTCATCAACCGTCTCGGAGTGGTCGGCGTCCGCGAGCACTTCGAGGGCGCCCCCGAGCATGCTGCCGACAGCGCCGACGAGTGCACCGACCGGGCCTTGTACCTGGTCATGAACTACGTGCAGGGCGTAGACCTGCGGGACTGGCGTGTTGAGCACGCCACGGAGGGACCGCGTGGCCAGCGTGAGGTACTGAGCTACCTCGAACAGGTCGCTCTGGTGTTGGACGTGCTGCACTCGGGGCGGGCCACCCCTTCCAGAAGAGTGGTGGTCCACGGCGATCTCTCACCCGGCAACATCATGATCAGCGACGAGGGCCAGGCCACGCTGGTCGACTTCGGCCTCAGCCGGATCGCCGCCCGGCACATGACGGCTCGCCCCTGGTTCACCCCCGGCTACGCGGCTCCGGAGATCTTCAACGGTGAGTACTCGCCCGCCACCGACCGCTACGCTTTCGGCGCCATCGCCTTCTTCGCCCTGACCGGTGAGGACCCGCCGCCCGCCCCCGAGCAGATGCGGGAACGCTTCGGCGCGCTGCCGCTGGTCGCGGGTGCTGGTGAGCGGCAGCGGGCGCTGATCATGTCCATGTTCTCGGTCGAGTCCGGTGAACGCCCGGAACCCTCGGAATGGGTGCGCGCACTGCGCTCTCTGGCCACGTCCGTGCCGTGGACGGGGCCGGTGGCCGAGCCCGACGGGTTGGGCGCCCCTTCCGGCCCGGCCGAGCCCTCCGGCCCTGGTGTGCCCTCCGGCCCGGGCGTGCCCGGCGGGGCACCGCGGGGAGGACGGGTCCCGGGGCCTCCGCCGGAGAGCCTCCCGGCGGTGTCGGCTGCCGAGCCCGCGCCCCCTGGGGGCGGGGGGTCTTCCGTGGCGCGGCCACAGGGCGTGCCGCCGCGTCCGGTCCAGGGGAACCAGAGCGCACCGCCTCCGCGAACGGCGCCACCGGCACAGACGGTCGTGTCCGCTCCGGTGGTCCAGCCGGGTGGTCCCCCTCCGCACCGACCGCCCCACACGCACTCGGCCCCGGGCTACCAGGGCTTGCCCCACACCGGTTCTCAGCCTTCGTGGAACGGGGCCCCGCACTCCGGCGCGGCCTTCGTCGCTCCCGTGCCCGAGCAGAGACGAAGGTCCCGCAAGCCTCTCCTGGTCGGGTTCGCCGTGTTCGGTGTGCTGTGTCTGATCGCCGGCGGGGGAGCCACCTATTACGTCATGGACCGTGTGGAGACCGCCTCCGTCGAGGTCGCGGATCCGGCCGGGCCCGAGGCCACCGGTGAGCCGACCGGGCCCGAGACCCAGAGCGCCGGCCCCGAACCCGAGAGGACCACCCCGCCTCCCGCCGAGGAGAGCAGTGGAGCCCCCGGGTCGGTACTGGGAGACGACGAGGCCCGGGAACCGGAGAACGATTCCACGCTGCTCACCCAGATGGAGATCGTCGACGAGTCGAGCACCACCTACTGGGAACCCGAGACCGGGCGCGCCGACATCGACGGCCAGTCCTACAACCGCGCCATCGTTTCCGGGTTCTGCAAGCAGTTCAGCTCCTCGTGCACGGGTTGGGTGGACTACAACCTCGGCCGGAGCTGGACGACCTTCACCGCCACCATCGGTGTGGAGGACACCTCCAGCTCCGAGGCGACGACCACGTTCACCGTTCTCGTCGACGGTGAGCCGGAGGCCACCGAGACGCTGCGCCTGGGCGAGGTGAAGGAGATCGAGGTGGGGGTCGAGGACGCCCTGCGCCTGCGCATCGAGGTCGAGAGCGATGACACGGGCATCTACCCGGTGTGGGCCGACCCCACGTTGACCACCTGATCCCGCGGCAGTGCGCCCCGAAGCCGCCCGGGCTCGGGAGCTTCGGCTGTCTGCGCTGCTCAGCGCCGGCCCGGCGACCGCTCCCCATCGCTTCGGGAGCGGCCACATTCGGCTACCTCTCCGCCCGTTACCGAAACGGCGGACGCCCCCGCGCGGTGGCGCGGGGGCGTCCGTGTGTTCGCCGGGACGGGCTGTGCTTCGAGGCGCCTACTCGGCGCGCCAGCCGCCCTGGCGCTGGGCCAGGTTGAGTGCGGTGGTCACCAGGGGCACGTGGCTGAACGCCTGGGGGAAGTTACCGACCTGGCGGCCGATCCGGGGGTCCCACTCCTCGGCGAGCAGCCCGACGTCGTTGCGCAGTGCCAGTAGACGCTCGAACAGCTCCTGGGCCTCGTCGTGGCGGCCGATGGACAGCAGGGCGTTGGCCATCCAGAAGCTGCACGCCAGGAACGCGCCCTCGTCGCCGGGAAGCTGGTCGGCGGAGTTCTCCAGGTCCGTGCGGTAGCGCAGCACGAAGCCGTCCACCATCAGCTCCTCCCGGACCGCCTCGATGGTGCCGACCACGCGCGGGTCGTCGTAGGGGAGGAAACCGACCTCGGGGATGAGCAGCAGGGCGGCGTCCAGTTCCTTGCTGCCGTAGTACTGGGTGAAGGTGTTGCGCTGGGGGTCGTAACCGTACTCGCACACCTCGGCGTGGATGGTGTCCCGCAGGGACCGCCACCGTTCGATGGGGCCCTCCTTGCCGAACTCCTCGATGCTGCGCACGGCACGGTCGGCGGCCACCCACGCCATGACCTTCGAGTGGACGAAGTGCTGGCGGGGGCCGCGTACCTCCCACAGGCCCTCGTCGGGCTCGTCCCAGCACCACTCCAGGTAGTTGACCAGCGTCCGCTGGAGTCCCCACAGATAGTCGCTGCCCCGCAGGCCCGAGCGCCGGGCCAGGTGCAGCACGTCCATGACCTCGCCGTACACGTCGAGCTGGTACTGGCCCACAGCGGCGTTGCCGATCCGGACCGGGCTCGAGGACTCGTAGCCCGGAAGCCAGTCGGCCTCCCACTCGGTGAGGCGGCGCTCGCCCCGGATGCCGTACATGATCTGCATCAGCTGCGGTTCACCGGCGACCGAGCGCACCAGCCACTCACGCCAGGCCAGCGCCTCGTCCGTGTACCCGGAGCGGATCAGCGCCTCCAGGGTGATGGTGGCGTCCCGCAGCCAGCAGTACCGGTAGTCCCAGTTGCGGACCCCGCCGATCTCCTCGGGCAGGGAGGTGGTCGGGGCGGCCACGATCCCGCCGGTGGGCCGGTAGGTGAGGCTCTTCAGCGTGATGAGGGAGCGCACGACGGCCTCCCGGTAGGGGCCGTCGTAGCTGCACTGGTTCACCCACTTCTCCCAGAAGCGCTCGGTGCGGGAGAGGGCCTTCTCGGCGTCGAGGTGGTCGGACTCCTCCATCTGGGAGGGGTGCCAGGTCATCACGAAGGGCACGCGCTGGCCCGCGGTGACGGTGAAGGTGGCGTCGTGCGTGAAGTTGTGGCCCTGCAGGACCACGGGGGTGCTCAGCCAGACCGCGTCGGGCCCGGCGATGGCCACGAGTTCGGTTCCGGCGCGGTGCACCCAGGGGACCACGTGGCCGTAGTCGAATCGCAGGCGCACGGTGGTGCTCATCCGTACCGTGCCGCTCAGCCCCTCCACGATCCGCACGATGTGCGGGGCCCCGCCACGAGGCGGCATGAAGTCGATGACCCGTACGGTTCCTTCCCCGGTGTCCCACTCCTGCTCCAGGATGAGGGTCTCGCCCCGGTAGTGGCGCCGGGTGGCCCGGGGATCGCCCTCGGCGGGACGCAGGGTCCAGCATCCGTTCTGCTCGTCGCCCAGGACGGCGGCGAAACAGGCGGAGGAGTCGAAGTCGGGCAGGCAGGCCCAGTCGATGGAACCGTCGCGTCCGACCAGCGCGGCGGTCTGCATGTCGCCGATCATTGCGTAGTCTTCAATCCAGCCGGGCACGCGGCTCACCCCCAACACGTCGTCATGGTCCTGCGCGGAGCGCGAGTCGCCCCGTTGGTACGGGTCGCGTCGCTTCTTTGCGAGCCGCCGCGCGCACACGCGTGTGCGCGTCCCGTTCGGGGTCTCCCACCCGACCCGCCTCCAGGTCGGAGCGCCGTTCGGGTCATGCCTCCCCCAGACCGCCCGCCACTGCCTTTACCTGGTATGTGCCCAGGTGAGGGCAGCCGAAAAGGACGGTGGCGGAAAGCGCCCGAACCCGGCCCTGTGCCGTTTACCGCGGTCCCCATCTTCCATGCTTCGCCGGGCCCTGGCTACCCGAGAGTGCACGTGCATCCGAACGTGCGGGGAGGTTTGTCAGGGAATAGGGGTCTTTTGTCGGGGAGAAGTTATGACGTGGTGATCAACCGACGATGTCAGCATGGCCAACGGCCCGACAGAGCGGGGTTTTCCGGTGCTTCCTCGGGCATACGCATCAGCGGCAGGAACACCTGTGCCAGGGGTCCGATCGCCACCATGAACACCAGCGTCCCCACCCCCACGGTCCCGCCGAGCAGGAACCCGGCCAGGGCCACGGTCACCTCTATGAGGGTGCGTGCCAGGCGGACCGAGAGCCCGCGCGCCGCCAGCCCGGTCATCAGCCCGTCCCGCGGCCCCGGGCCCAGGCCCACGCCGATGTAGCACCCGGTCGCGACCGCGCACACCAGGACCCCCGACGCCAGCAGCAGTATCCGGACCGGCAGGGAGTCGGTGGCGGGGAGCAGCCACAGGGACAGGTCGACGGACATGCCGACCACGATGACGTTGCTCAGGGTGCCCAGCCCGGCCCTCTGGCGCAGCGGGATCCACAGCAGGATCAGCAGGGCGCCCACGATCACGCTCCAGGTGCCGATGGAGAGCCCGGTCTGTAGGGAGAGCCCCTGGTGCAGCACGTCCCAGGGCATCGCGCCGAGGTCGGACCGGATGAGCAGGGCGCCGCTGAGGCCGTACATGTACAGGCCGAGGTAGAGCTGGGCGAGGCGGCGCAGCCGGGGGCGGGGCAGGACCGGGGTGATCAGCAGCCTGCGGACCAGGGCGGAGGCGAGGCGCGGGGGTTGATCGGACAAGGACGACCTCTTCTTCCGGGTGCGCGGGATCCGTACCGGAACTGATTCATCGGGTGATCGGGTGACCGTCCATCGGTGGGGCCACATCGGTATGGTGGCTGAGTTGGTGCCGGTATTGAAGAGCCAATCCCAGCAACTGGCCCGTTTTCTCCCCCGACGAGGTGAAACCCCATGGCGAGGCAGCGCACCGACCGCCCCGGTACCGGTGGCGGCACCCGGAGGATCAACGGCCGTCTGCTCGCCCGGCTGATCGGCGAGGCGCCCGTCGAACGTCCCTACTACCTCGCGATCGCCCGGTCCGTGAGCGGGCTCGTCCTGGACGGCAGGGTTCCCACGCACACCCGGCTCCCGGCCGAGCGCGACCTGGCTGCTGCCCTGGGCGTCAGCCGCAACACCGTCACCGCGGCCTACGCCTGGCTGCGCGACAACAGCTTCCTCGACAGCAGGCAGGGCGCGGGCAGTTGGACGGTCCTGCCCGACTCCGGCACCCGGGGCTCCGCGCCCTTCACCCCCGCCGCCGAGCAGATCGACCTGGGCGTGGCGGCGCCGCCGGCGGTCGACGGGCTCCGCGAGGCCTCCTTCCACGCCTCGGAGCAGCTCGCCGCGCACGTGGGCGGGATCGGCTACTACCCGTACGGCCTGCCCGAGCTACGGCACGCCATCGCCCGGCGCTACGTCGAGCGCGGACTGCCCACCGCGCCCGAGCAGATCTTCGTCACCAGCGGCGGGCAACAGGGCATCACCCTGGCCATGGACCTGCTGGTCCAGCAGGGAGACGAGGTTCTGCTGGAGTCACCCACCTACCCGCACGGCCTGGACGCCGCGCGCCGCAACGGGGCGCGGATCCGCACCACCGGGGTGACCCCGCAGGGCTGGGACATGGAGTACCTGGTGGACTCCTTCCGCCAGCGCAGGCCCGCCGCGGCCTACATGATCCCGGACTTCCAGAACCCGACCGGAGCGCTGATGGACGACGAGGAGCGCCGGATCCTGGTCCGTGAGGCCCGCCGCGCCGGAACGCACCTGATCATCGACGAGTCCGGGGCGGAGCTGGCGATCGACTCCGGCGACCTGCCCAGCCCGGTGGCCGTGCACGACACCGACGGGCGGGTGCTGACCGTCGGTTCGGTGGCGAAGCTGCTCTGGGGCGGGCTGCGGGTGGGCTGGGTGCGCACGACCCCGCCGATGGTGACCCGGCTCATGGCCGTCCGCCAGCGCTTCGACCTGGCCGGGTCGGTACACGACCAGCTCACCGCCACCCACCTGCTCTCCGACGTACTGCGCATCCGGGCGGAGCGCAGCCGTCAGCTCCGCCGCAACCGGGACGCGCTGCTCTCGGCCCTGCGCGAGCGGCTGCCGGGCTGGCGCCCCAGCGTGCCCGGCGGCGGTCTGGTGCTGTGGGCGTCCCTGCCCCAGCCGGTCGCCACCTCGTTGGCCGAGGCGGCGGTCCGGCACGGGGTGCACCCGGCCGCCGGGCCGGTCTTCGGCGTCGACGGCACCCTGGAGCGCTATCTCCGCCTGGCCTACACCAGACCGCCGGACGTGCTGGCCGACGCGGTGGAGCGGCTGGCCGCGGCCTACGCCGAGACCCTGGCCCACCCCTCGCAACCGCGCGGCCGGCTGTACCTGTGAGCTCGGTCAGCGGGTGAGGCGCCCGGCGAAGCGGACGACCTCGGCGATCACCTCGTCACGGTTGGTCTCGTTGAAGACCTCGTGTCGGGCGCCGGGGAAGATCCGCACGGTGACGTCCTCGCCCGCCACCGCCTCGATGCCGACCCTGGTGTCCGACACCGGGACGAGCCGGTCCTCGTGGCCGTGCACCCACAGCAGGGGCAGGGAACCGAGGCTGCCCGCGGCGTTGCCCCGCTCCAGCTCGGTGGCCAGGGCGTTCACGGTGGCGCGCTTGAAGGGGCCGTGCCAGACCAGTTCGTCGGCCGCGTAGGCCTCGCTGACCGCCGGGTCGCGCGAGAGGGTCGCGGGGTCGATGGGTGCGTCGGGGATCTCCTCGGCCGCGGCGATCTCCTCCAGCGCCCTCCACCGGCCCAGGACCGGGCCGGACAGGGCCAGTGCCTGTACCGAGCCCGGGTGGACCTGGGCGT
The DNA here is from genome assembly GCF_055763695.1 of Nocardiopsis moroccensis. Classification (NCBI taxonomy): domain Bacteria; kingdom Bacillati; phylum Actinomycetota; class Actinomycetes; order Streptosporangiales; family Nocardiopsidaceae; genus Nocardiopsis; species Nocardiopsis moroccensis. Next base: position 899,919 of record NZ_CP199747.1, read on the forward strand.
AGCGGGTGGCGATCAGGCCCCCCATGGAGTGGCCGATCATCACCAGGGGGAGGGTGCGGTAGGCGGTGCGGGCCTGGGTGAGGACGCGGTGCACGTCCTCGACGACCTCTGCGTAGTCCTCGATCAGGACCCGTTCCCCGGAGGAGCGGCCGTGGCCCCGGTGGTCGGCGCCGTAGACCACGGCCCCGGCGGCGCACAGGTCCTCGGCGACCTGCTCGTAGCGGCCCAGGTGTTCGCCGTAGCCGTGTACCAGCACGGCCAGCCAGGACGGTTCGCCCTCGGTGGGCGCCCAGGCCCGCGCGGCCAGTTTCCCGGACCCGTCCGGGCCCCCCGCCAGCCCCCACTCACGTGTGCTGATCACCGTGTCCTGCCTCCTTGCTCCCGTGTCCGTCTGCGACGATCGGATGGCCGCCGCCGGAGTGGTCACCCTAGGGCACGGGCCGGGACCGGGCGCAGGCGTCGGCCGGGTAACGATTGAGGCCGCCGGCTTGGGCCAAAAGCCATGTACAGCCCTGTTCTCTCGTGTCTGTTGACGAAATGTACCAAAAGGTGTGATGCAGGCTACTCATCGTGAAAGTGGATCTTCTACGCTTAAGAGTGGGTATCCCTCGGGTGGGTGCAATTTGGCGTACTGCCTGCTCGGCAATTCAGACTGGAGAGGGTGACGCCCGTGCTGGCCGACTCCTATGGCCGCGTGGCAACAGACCTGCGCGTGTCGCTCACCGATCGATGCAACCTCAGATGCACGTACTGCATGCCGCCGGAGGGTCTGGAGTGGCTCCCCAAACCGGAGCTGCTCACCGACGACGAACTCCTCCGCCTGATCCGGATCGGAACCACCCGCCTCGGTATCACCGAGGTCCGCTTCACCGGCGGCGAGCCCCTGCTGCGGCGGGGGCTGGCCGGCATCATCGCCGGAAGCACCGACCTCACCCCCCGACCACACACCGCCCTGACCACCAACGGGATCGGACTCGCCCGAACGGCGTCCGCCCTGGCCGAGGCCGGGCTGGACCGGGTCAACGTCTCCCTCGACACCCTCGACCCCGTCGTGTTCGAAAAACTCGCCCGACGCCGCCGCCTCGACGACGTCCTGGAGGGGATGGCGGCCGCCGCGAGCGCCGGACTCACCCCGGTCAAGGTCAACGCCGTGCTCATGCGCGACGTCAACGACCACGAGGCCGCCGACCTCCTCCGCTTCTGCGTGGAACACGGGTACGAACTCCGCTTCATCGAACAGATGCCGCTCGACGCCCAGCACGGCTGGCGCCGCGACACCATGATCACCGCGGACGAGATCCTCGGACGCCTCGAAACCGAGTTCACGCTCGACGCCGCCGACACCGGGACCCGCGGCAGCGCGCCCGCCGAACTCTTCCACGTCCGGGGCCTGCGCTTCCCCGACGGCGAACCCGCCACCGTCGGGGTCATCGGTTCGGTCACCCGACCGTTCTGCGGGGCCTGCGACCGGGTCCGGCTCACCGCCGACGGGCAGATCCGCAACTGTCTCTTCGCCCGCGAGGAGTCCGACCTGCGCACGCCCCTGCGCGAGGGCGCCACCGACGACGAGATCGCCGAGCGCTGGAAGAAGGCCGTCATGGCCAAGCTCCCCGGCCACGGCATCAACGACCCCAGCTTCCTCCAACCCGCACGCCCCATGTCCGCCATCGGCGGCTGAGACCGGCCGGTCCGGGAAACCGCACCCGCCCCGGACCGGCGGCCCCGCCCGGACCGGAAAACCCGGTTGCCGCCTCCCCGCTCCCTCTGGCTTGATGGTCCGGGGCACACACCACTGCCCCGGGGCCCGACAGAAACGGGAGGTGGCCCCATGTCCTACACCGAAGTCCCCGGCGACCGCGTACCGATCCGGATGTGGGCCGACCCCGCACAGGTCGAGTCCGCCGCCATGGACCAGCTCCGCAACGTCACCCGGATGCCCTGGACGCACGGGCTGGCCGTCATGCCCGACGTCCACTACGGCAAGGGCGCCACGGTCGGCTCCGTGATCGCGATGCGTGACGCCGTCAGCCCGGCCGCGGTCGGCGTCGACATCGGTTGCGGTATGACCGCGGTCCGCACCGGCCTGACCGCCGACCGGCTGCCCGACGACCTCGGCCCCCTGCGCTCGGCGCTGGAGGCGGCGGTCCCGGTCGGCTTCCACGCCCACGACGAACCCGTCGACCCCACCCGCGTCCCCGGCCTGCGCAGCACCGGCTGGGACGGCTTCTGGGACGGGTTCGACGCACTCGCCTCCGCCGTGCACCCCCGGCACACCCGTGCCCAGCGCCAGATGGGCACCCTCGGCGGCGGCAACCACTTCCTGGAGGTGTGCCTGGACGACGCCGGAACCGTCTGGCTGGTCCTGCACTCCGGGTCCCGCAATATCGGCAAGGAGCTCGCCGACCACCACATCGGCCGGGCGCAGTCCCTGCCGCACAACCAGGACCTGCCCGACCGCGACCTCGCCGTCTTCCTGACCGGCACCCCGGAGATGGACGCCTACCGCCGGGACCTGTTCTGGGCCCAGGACTACGCCCGCCGCAACCGCGACGTCATGATGGCCCTGGCCTGCCAGGTCCTGGCCGAACGGGTCCCCGGCGCCACGGTCGAACAGCGCATCTCCTGCCACCACAACTACGTGGCCGAGGAGACCTACGACGGCGTGGACGTCCTCGTCACCCGCAAGGGAGCGATTCGTGCTGGTTCGGGGGAGTTCGGGGTTATTCCGGGCAGCATGGCCACCGGTACGTACATCGTGAAGGGACTCGGGAACACCGCCTCCTTCAACTCCGCCTCGCACGGCGCCGGACGCCGGATGAGCCGGAACAAGGCGCGCAGGACCTTCACCGAGGCCGACCTGGTCGAGCAGACCAGGGGCGTGGAGTGCCGCAAGGACCGCGGAGTGGTGGACGAGATCCCCGCCGCCTACAAGGACCTGGAGTCGGTGATCGAGGCCCAGACCGACCTGGTCGAGGTGGTCGCCCACCTGCGCCAGGTGGTGTGCGTCAAGGGCTGAACGGTCCCGGGCGCGGGGCCGGGCCCGGGACCCGGGGCGCCCACCCGGCGGCAGCCGGGTACGGCATGCTGGGAGCGTGATCGAGAACCTGGACGCGGTGGTCCTGGCCGGGGGCGCGGCGGCCCGTATGGGCGGCGCCGACAAACCCGGCCTGGACGTCGCCGGACGCACCCTGCTGGAACGCGTGGTGGACGCCGTGCGCGACCACCGCCCGGGCACCCGCGTGACGGTGGTCGGCCCCGAACGCGACCGCCCGCATGCCCGCTACGTGCGCGAGGACCCGCCCGGCGGCGGCCCCGTACCGGCCCTGCGCGCCGGACTGCCCCACGTGGACGCCCCCTGGTTCGCCCTGCTCGCCGCCGACCTGCCGCACCTGGCCCCTGAGCACCTCGCCGCCCTGGGCGCCGCGGCGCCGGGGCACGACGGCGCGGTGCTCGTGGACGCCGCCGGCCGTGCGCAGTGGCTCACCGGGGTCTGGCGCACCGAGGCCCTGCGCACCGCGCTCGCGGACTACGGAGGGCGTTCCCTGTACGGGCTGCTGGAACCCCTCGACCCGGCCCGCGTCCCGCTCGCCGACGGCCCCGGGGACTTCGACGTGGACACCCCCGAGGCGCTGGAGCGCGTGCGCGCCGAACTCGGCCCGACCGACCGCCCCGAACACCCGAGGCCCTGACAATCCACTTGCCCGCGGTACCGGGACACCGCAAGGGTGAGCGGCATGCCGAAGAACACCCCCGACCACGGGCCGGCCCGGCGCCTGCTCGCCGAGACCGCGCCCCTCACCGGCCCCGCACGTATGCGGCACCTGGCCCGGTACGCCCGCGAACACCGCGCGGGCCCGCTGCTGGCCGAGACCGTGGCCGGGCTCGACGCACTGGGCCAGGCGGACCTGGGCGCACACATGGCCCTGGCCGCACGCGACACCGGCCTCGTGACCGGCTACCTCAACGGTCCCGACGAAGACCTGCGCCGATCCGTGCTGCGCCGCACTCCCGGGCTGGCCCTGCCGGACCGCGCCTTCGAGGAGCTCCTGGACGACGCGCCCCACCAGCTGCGCCGCACGCTCTACACCGCTCTGTACCGGGACCATCGGACGGAGGCCGCGGACCGGCTCCTGCCCCTCGTACGTGACCGCCACGGCGAGCACGAGGCGGCCGTCCTGCTGCCCGCCTGCTCCACCCCGGCCGTGGACGAACACCTGGACGGACTGGCCCACCGGGTCGAGGGCTGGAACCGGCTGGCCCGCCGCCACCCGGGCCTGCTGTCGACACGTCTGGAACGGGAACTGGACACGGCCCCGGACCCGGAACGGATCTGGGACCGCCCGTGGTACGCCGCGGCACTGGCCCTGGAGGACCGCGCACCCGAACTGCTCCTGCCGTTCCTGCGCGGCCGCCCCGAGCCCGAGACCCCCCGCCCGCCCTTCGCCGGGGCCCGCAGGCTCCTGTACGCACCGGGGGACGCGCTGCACTACCCGGCCCGGTACCCGGCGTACGCGCACGGCCGCCGCGACGTGCGCGGTCTGCTCGGGGCCATGGCCCGCGCCGAACCCCGGGCCCTCGTCGTCCTGCGGGTCATGCGTCGCTCGGACCGTGCCCCGGTCATCGACAGGTTCCTCGCCGAGGGCGGCGGGACGGGAGCCGCACTGCTGCCCTACCTGGGGCTGCTGTCCCCGGACCGGGCGGCGGCCGAGGCGGGACGGATCCTGGACCACCTCGAACGGGTCCGCGCCGTCGACCCCGACCACACCCACCGGGACACCGAGGCACTGGCCCACCTGCCCTTCGGCGAGGCCGAGCCCCTCCTCACCGAGGCCGCGGGCGACCCCGACCCGGGCCGCAGGGAACACGCACTGTACTGGCTGACGGTGGCGGCCGGGCGCAGCGGTGCCGCCGACCTGGCCCGGGTGCTCTCCGGCCGGCTGGCGCGCTCCACCGCGGACCGCGACCACGTCCGCCGCTCCCTGCCCCTGGCCCTGGGCGTCCTCAGCCCCGGCCTGCTCGGCCCCGAAGCCCTGCCCGCCCTGCACCGCATGCTCGACGACAACCTCGCCGCCCCGGACACCACCGCCGAGACGAGGCAGGCACTGGGCGGTCTCGCGGTGCACGTCCTGCACCACCCGGCCGGGCGGGGGCGCGCCGATCTCGCCGACTGGGCGCTGACCGCCCTCACCGGGCTGATCGAACGGCACCCGGGCAGCGGGATCTCCTCCCACGGTCACTTCACCGTCGGATACGAGCGCCGGCACCGCCGCCCCACCACGGGTCGGCCCTGGACGTTGGCAGAGGCGCTCACCCCCGAACAGGCGCAGGAGCTGTACACCCGTCTCGCCCCCGCCCTGGCCCGCCACCGCTCCCGGGGCGCGCACCGCTCCACCGTCCTCCTGGCCCAGGCCCTGGGCCGGCACCTGTACGGCATCCCCGACCTGCTCGACCGCGACCTGAGCGAGGTCGTCGCCGCGGACCCGGCCGCCTCCACGGCCTTCGAGGCCGCCCGGGCGCACCTGCGCGGCCCCCGCCCCGGCGAGCGAGCCGAACACCTGTTCCGCACCACACCGGCCGCGGTGCTGATCACCCCGGTCTGGGAGTGCCTGGCCCGCCTTCGGCCCGACCTGGTGGGTGAGGCCCTGGACACGGCCGACCGGCTGCGGGCCCGGGGCGGGCGGCTGCCCGGCCGGTCCGTGCGGGTCAGCCGGGGCCTGACCGGAAACTGGTTGGCGGCGGAGCGGAGCCGCGCCGCGGAGTACCTGTGGGACACCGCCGCCGACCCGGCCGAGGAGAACGTCGCGCGCGCCGAGGCGCTCCAGGGGCTGAGCGGCCTGTCCGGCGCCGTGGACCTGCTGTCGCCCTGGCTCGACGAGGGCGACCCCTGGCTCCGCGAGGCCGCACTGGTTCGGATCGCCCGGGCCGGTGAGCCGGAGCGTGCGCTCGGGGTGCTGTTGGACCGCGTCGACGAGGGCACCTCCTCCCGGGCGGTCGTGGCCGTGCTCGGCTCCTGCGCCCGTCGTGTGCGGCCCTCCGCCCTGCTGGAGAAGCTGGGCGCGGTCCTGGCGGCGCCGGGCAGGGTGAGTGTGCGCAAGACCGCGGCCCGTGTCCTGGGCCAGGTGCGGCCGCCCGGCGCGGTCGGGGTCCTGGTCGGCCTGCTCGACCAGGACAGGCCGCACCGGGACGTGCGCGCGGCCGCGCTCGGGGCCCTCCTGGCCCACGGCGACCGGCCGGAGGTCCTGGCCGCGCTGGAGGAGCGGCGCACGTCCTTCACCGACCCCGCCGCCAGGTCCGCCCTGCTGTCCCATCCGCCCTCGGGCCTGCCGCCCCGGCTGCGGCCGCGGGCCGCCCGGTTCATGCTGTCCCTGCCGGCGAGCGGGGACCCCGCTGCCGACGAGCACGCCCGTGTGTGCCGTCGGGTCGCGGGTTGGGCGCTGTGCGACGAGGAACTGGCGGACGGCCTGGTCGGGGACCTGTTCGACCTCGCGCTGCCCGACGAACGGGTGCTGCGCACCTTCGAGGGGCTGCTCCGGGAGCGGCGTTACGCGGACCGGCTCCCCGACGTGGTGGCCGCCCTGGTGGACCTGTGCCCCGACCCCGTGGAGGGGGTGCCTCCGAGGGTGCCTGAGGCGGACCGGGGCCCCGACCCGTCCCGCAGGGTCTCGCGTACGGTACGGATGCTCGCCCAGCGGGTGCGCGGGCGCCACGATCCGGAGCGGGGGGTGCCGGGTCTGGACCGGGCCGTGCGGCGGCTGGCGGCCCACCCGGGCCTGTGCGTGGAGGCACTGACCCTGCTCCTGGCCGACCTGCCCGTGCTCAGCCGGCCGGGCCACCGCGGTTTTCCCGCTGACCTGTTCGGTGCCAGGGTCGTGGCCTGGGCGGTGCTGGCCGCCCGGCTTCCCGGGCTCGAAACCGCCGCGCCGCGCACGGCGGCCGAGACCGTTCTGCAGGGCTGGGGCGCCGAACCGGACCCCCACCACCTGGCCGCGCTGATACGCCATCTCACCGAGCTGGCCGCCCGGGACACCACCCCGGCGGGCTGCATGGTCGGCCTGGTCGCCGTCGCCCTCGCCGCCCGCCGGGGCGAACAGCGGGGCTGGACCGGACCCTGGGGTGGCCTCGTCGCCGACCTGGGCCGTTCACCGCACGGGGAGGTCCGCGTCGCCGCCTGGCGAGCGGCGCTCCTGTAGCTTCCGCCGAGTCCGACCCCGCTCGGCCCCGGCCAGGTGCGCGGACCCGGTACCGGAGTGCGTCCTGTGGGCTGTCCGGTGGGCACTGCCCACCGGACACGCCCTAACCCTTGAACTCGGCCATGGGGACGGTCTCCCGGAGGAAGCCGCGCATGTCCAGGAAGTTGGCGAGGTACTCGCGGTGCTCGTCGCAGGCCACCCAGACCTTCCGCCGGTCGGGGGTGTGGATCTTGGGGTTGTTCCAGACGAGCGCCCAGTCGGCGGTGGCCCGGCAGTCCCTGCGCGAGCAGTGCGTGTCCGGTGCGGTATTACCCAATGCTGGTCCCCAGGCGACAAAGCGGATTCGGTGGTCAAGCCCCGGCCACGGACGGGTATTCGCGCCGACCGGCAGGGACAAAAGGCGACGCCGGGTGGTTACGGGGGCAAACCACCCGGCGTCGCACGCGATGTTCCGACGGGGGCTCGAAACATCGTCCGCGCTTCGACGGGGGACCGAAGCGCTACAACCCAATGTACACCGCAGCCCCCCGGGGTACGTCAAGAGTCAGTTACGACGTTGTCTCGGGAGAGTCCCGCCGAAGGAGGGCTCTTAGTGCCAGGTCAGGACTAATCTGGCGCCCCTCTCTTCTTTCCTTCGCGCCTTTTTCCCTGTAGGAGCGCCCGATTCCACGGTCAAGCAGGTTCCAACCGGGACCAAGGTCTCCAGAAAGAAACGGCAAAGCGCCCCGGCCCCTTCCGTAGGAAAGGTTCCGGCGGAAAACGGCATGCCCGTGTGGCCGGCGGGGATCGGGGGGAGGCAGGGAAGCGGGGCTCGTGTTCACGCGGCCCGCACCACCGACTACGCAGGGGGTACCCATGGCCGACCACACCTACCGCGTCACGGAGATCGTCGGGACCTCACCGGACGGTATCGACCAGGCCGTCCGCAACGGAATCCAACGGGCCTCGGCCACGTTGCGCGGCCTCGACTGGTTCGAGATCACCCAGGTCCGCGGCCACATCGAGGACGGCGACGTCGCCCACTTCCAGGTGGGCCTCAAGGTCGGCTTCCGGTTGGAGGAGTGACCGGAGCACACGCGGGGTGTGCGAGGGGCCCGGACCGGCTCACGGCCCGGGCCCCTCGCTGTCCGGGTTCCGGCCACTGATGCCCCTGGACCGATGCCTCCGGCCGCCGTCCCACCGTGCCAGGAGGCCACTCCCCGTCGTCGCCCGGCGCGGATCAGGCGTCGTCGCCGGGTTCGGGTCCGCGCAGCACGTCCACGTGGACGTGGTCCAGGTGGCGGAGGATCTCGTTGTCGGGGTCGGCCTCGTAGTGGCGCCACCCCATCGACGGGTACCGGGTGCTCCAGATCTTGTCGTCGAAGATGATCACGTCGATCTGGTAATCGGGGGCGTGCGCGATCAGCCAGTGCGCCAGCAGCCATCCCTCACGGCGGTTGTCCTCGTTGACCGGGCGGTAGAAGACGTCCAGGGCGCGGCCCTCGTAGTGCGCGGAGTCCTCACCGTGCCCGGTGTCGTAGCCGCCGGGTACGTACCCGCCGATGCTGGTGCCGGCGAAGTCGTTCTCGATACCCGCCTTGAGGGCGGTGGCGCGCGGGGTCAGGCCCGAGGGCTCCTCCTCCTCGAACTCGACCTCCTCGCCGGTGTAACGGCAGCTCATCGAGGGGCCCGCGTCCTCTTCGGGGCCCTCGACGAGGACGTCCATCACCCCGTCGGGGATGTCGTCCACGTTCGGCTGCTCGATCGGGGCGCTGTCGCCCTGGGCGATCACCGCCGCCGCGGTGCTGGCCCGTTTGGCCTGGTCGCGGTCGAGCCGCACCTGCTCGTCCCCGGTCCACACCGAGCAGTCCGGCCCCCACGGTGTGGAGATCGGGAAGACCTCCTGGTGCTGTGCCACCCAACGGGCGGTCAGCGCGCCGATCATGGCCAGGACGGCCAGGATCGCCACGGACAGGACCAGCCCGTGCCATCGTCGGTGAACCACGTCGGTGGATCTGTGTGCCATTGACTCCGCCCCTTCACGCCGGGTACGGGCGGCCGTGCCGACGTCCCGGGCGCCAATGTCTGTAGGCTCCCTCGAAGAGTGCTCCGTCTATTGGACATAACGGGCCTTCTTCTCATTCCCGACTGTGGTCGAGGTCAAGCCGATCGGGGGAGCGAGGTTGCGCGGAGGGCCCCCTCACAGGACCGACCAGAGGACGAAGAGGCCGCCCAGAATCAGGGTCAGTGCCCAGATCCGGTCCATCGTCACGCCCTTCCAGCGCAGCGCGTGCACACCGAGGAAGTCGTAGGCGACCAGCGCCACCACCCCGGCGGCCACGAGCATCGCCAGGGTGTGCACCCCGGTGGCGGCGAGCCCGAGCAGAGTGGCGTCCCACAGGCTCCACGCCCCCTGGGCCGCCTCCGCCGCGCCCGGTCCCGCAGCGGGCCCGCCCCCCGCGCCGACAGCGGTCGCCTCCGCGGCGCCGGCGCCGGCCCCCGCCCCGTGCCCCTGGTGGCCGCCGTCCACGTGCGTGTGGTTGAGCTGTCCGGCCAGGACCGGCATGAGCATCAGGCCTGCCCCGTGCGCCGAGGACATCAGGAAGGACCAGGCGGTCAGCTGCCACAGGGGCAGACGCACCCCGCGCCAGTGGAAGTGCCTGCGGGACAGCAGCATCACCAGCCCAGCCAGGACGACGGCCCCACCGCCCAGCACGGGGAAGAGGACCGAGACGGTGGCCGAACCGGTGACGGTGATCGCCACCGCGGCCACCGCGACACTGGCCGCGTGCCCCGCGGCGATCGCGGGGAGGCAGCGCAGGACCTGGGCCCGGCCGCCCTCCTGCAAACCCCTGCCGACGGCGAGCAACCACCCCATCCCGGGGTGTAGCCCGTGGAAGGCGCCCAGAGCGACGAGAGTCCAGAGCTGTGCTGCGGTCACGGCGCCAGCGTCACACGCCCCGTAGGGGGTGGCAACGTCCGGTGACGGGTTGACCGACACCGGTCACCCGGGGCCACCGGGGTTTGCCGGAGCAGCCGCGGGGCAGTGGATCCGGCCCCGGGGCGGGTACCTCAGCCCCGCCCGGGAACGGTCACGGGCACAGGGCGTCGAGGTCGCTGGCCTCGGAGCCGACCTGGCGGCCCGGGTCGGCGGGGGAGGGCTCGTCCAGACCGGTGTACTCCTGCCACTCGGTCCGCTGGTTCTCGTCCCACTCCGCCCATTCCTCCTCGGTCGGGTCCTCGGGGCGGTCTGAGGCGGCCTCGCCGCCGGAGGGGGAGGCGGAAGGGGTGTCGGAGGGGTCGTCGCCCTGTTCGGAGCCTTCCCCGATCGCCTCCCCGACCAGTTCCCGCACCTTGTCCCAGTCCGGGTTGCCGGTGAACACCTGGGGCGGGGACAGCTGGAGCGCGCTCATGCTCCCGGTTTCGGCGACCCGGTCCGCCAGGTCGATGAACGCGGGCACCTTCGACTGGGGGATGTCGGTGCTCAGCGTCCTCTTGGTGGCCCCGGCCAGCTTCCGGTAGCTGGTCAGCACGGTGGTCGGCTCCACCTGTTCCGCCACGTACTTGATCAGGCAGCCCTGGCGGCCCATCCGTCCGTAGTCGTCGGAGCCCACGCGGGAACGGCCGTACCAGAGCGCCTCGTGCCCGTCCAGACGGCGCAGACCGGGTTCCAGCACCCCGCCGTGCACCCCGTACGGGATGGGTTCCTCGATGCGCACCTGCACTCCGCCCACGGCGTCGATCAGGTCGCGGAAGCCCCTCATGTCGACCATCACGTAGTACTCCACGTCCAGGCCGACGTTGTGCCCGATCACCTTCCTCAGGGTGTCGGCGGCGGGGTCGGCGGCCTCCGGGGCGAGCGCCAGCTCCTCGGGGTCCTCGGCGACCGTCTGGTAGACGTCGTTGAGCAGCAGGTCGAAGCCGTAGGGCTCGGGATAGCGTTCGGCCAGTGCGCTGCCCTCGGGAAAGCGCACGTTCTCCAGGTTGCGCGGCAGGCCCACCAGGACCGCGTCCCCGGTCTCGGTGTCCAGACTCGCCACCATCATGGAGTCGGTACGCGTCCCGTAGCGGTTGTCCGCCGAGTCCGACCCGATCAGCAGCACGTTGACCCGGTCCGCGCCGTTCCAGGGGTCCCTGGCGTCGTGCGGGGGCAGGTCCGTGCGCTCGGGGGCGTTGAAGACCTCGCCCAGCGTGTCGTAGGCCGTGTAACCGCCGTGCAGCGCCCACGCAGCGGGGACGCCCACGGTCAGGCACAGCAGCAGGACCACGCAACCGCCGAGGAACCGCTGGCCGAACTTGGCCCCCTCGGGCCGGGTGATCGTCCAGGAGTGCACGATGACGGCCAGCCACAGCACCGTGACCACGAACACGGCGGCCATGCCGCCGAGCAGCCAGCGGTCCTGTACGGCCATACCGGCCAGGACCGTCAGGGAACCCGACTCGTGGGCGTCCAGCCGGTACAACCACAGGGCCAGGGCGGCGATACCCAACAGGTAGACACCGAGGGCCACGGCTCCGGCGACCCTGCGCCCCATGCGCAGGTGTGCCGCACCGGGGAGGGGAAGCGACGCGGCGGTCCACAGCAGCGCCCTTCCCGTGCTCAGGCGCGTGGGTGCCTCGTCCCGCCGCTCGTCCTCCGCAGCCACCAGTGATTCCTCTCAAGCCGCGGGGCGGTCACGGCCGCCCCGTCCTCTGGTCCTGTAACCCTCGCCACGATCGCTGGGTGGCGGTCACTTTCCGGTTGTACACCCCTTCTCGGTCATACGCCTGCGAGGGAGCGTCCGGTTCCAGGGGTGTCACACGAACCCGTGAGATCAGTGTGGCGCTTTGTCAGGTTTGTATGCACGGCGACCACCTCACAGGGGATGTTCTATACAAGTCTGTTATGTGGCCGGGAGGTGGCCGATGGGGCATTGGCTGAGGCTTCCGGGCCGGTCAAAGGGGTGAATCAACCGATTTCTTTGGCGATCGGTAGTGGACCGGCGCCACAACTGCGATGATCTGGCCGGAGGAGGGGGCGCCGTCCGGGGGTAAGGGCGGCGTCATGGGAACGAAAGGCAACCATCGTGCTCGATGCGGTTGACGCTGCGCTCATGCGGGCGTTGCAGGGGGACGGCAGAGCGACGTTCCAGGCCCTGGCCGACGGGGTGGGCCTGTCCCGGACTGCGGTACGCGCCAGAGTGCGCCAGCTCGTGCAGTCGGGGGCGATCAGAATCGTCGGGGTGCTGCACGCCGGCGTGGTGGGCATGGAGGTCCTCGGCCACGTGTCCTTCCGTGTCAGCGGGCCGACCGGTCCGCTGCTCGAAGCGCTGGGTGAACGCGAGGCCGTGACCTTCGCGGCGCAGTCGGCCGGGAGGTTCCCGGCCATCGCGCAGGTGCGGGTGGCCGACGACGCCGCGCTCACCAAGGAGCTGGCCGACCTGCGCTCGCTGCCCGGTGTGGACGGCGCGGAGGTCTTCCGGGCCAACGCCGTGTACAAGGACGCCCACAGCAGCGTGCGCGAACTGCGCGAGATCGAGTTGGACGCCCTGGACTGGCGCCTGGTTCGCAGGCTGCTCAAGGACGGGCGCGCCTCGTACGCCGACCTGGCCCGACAGGTGGGCCTGTCGCAGGCGGCGGCCCGGTCCCGGGTGGTGCGCCTGCTCGGTTCGGGCGTGGTCCACGTGACCGCGCTCGTGGAACCGTCGGCGGTGGGCGCCAACGAGCAGCTCGGCTTCGGCCTGCGCTGCCGGGGCGACGCCGACGCGCTGGGCACCGCCATGGCCAACATGTCCAGGATCTCGTTCCTGGCCAGCGGTTTCGGTCGGTACGACGTGATCGGAACCCTGACCGCGCCGGACCGCCACCAGCTGGTCGAGGCACTGGAGGTGATCAGGGCCACCGCGGGCGTCGGCCACGTGGAGACCTGGGACCACCTCCGGGTCCGCAAGGAGCGCCGGGGCGGGGAACGCGCCGGGAACTGGGGCTCCGGCTGATCCGGGAACGGGGGCGGGTGGCCGCCCGCCCCCGGCCTGCCCCAGGATGGGACCCATGGTGACGGATGGTCCGGCGGTGCCGGAGGGGACAGGGACACTGCGGCTGCGCGGGCGGACGTTCGCGGGCCGCTGCTACGCGGTGATGGGGGTGATCAACCGGACCCCCGACTCCTTCTACGACCGTGGGGCCACCTACGCCCTGGACGCGGCGCTGGCCTCCGCCGACCACGCCGTGGCGGCGGGCGTCGACATCATCGACGTCGGCGGGGTGAAGGCCGGGTACGGCGCACACGTGGACGAGACGGAGGAGATCCGCCGGACGGTGCCGTTCGTGCGTGAACTGCGCGACCGTCACCCCGGGGTGGTGATCTCGGTGGACACCTGGCGGGCCGGTGTGGGGCGTGCCTGCGCCGAGGCGGGGGCGGACATGATCAACGACACCTGGGCCGGGGCCGACCCGGACCTGGCCCGGGTGGCGGCCGAGTACGGGACCGGGCTGGTGTGCAGTCACAGCGGCGGGCTGGCTCCGCGCACCGACCCCCACCGGGTCCGCTACGAGGACGTGGTCGCCGACGTGGTGGCCGGTGTGTGCGCCCTGGCCGAACGCGCGGTGTCGGTGGGGGTGCGCCCCGACGGGGTGATGATCGACCCCACGCACGACTTCGGCAAGAACACCTACCACTCGCTCGAACTCACCCGCCGACTCGGGGAGTTGGCCGCCACCGGCTGGCCGGTGCTCGTGGCGGTCTCCAACAAGGACTTCGTGGGCGAGACCCTGGCGGTGGGGCTGACCGAGCGCGGTGACGGGACCCTGGCGACCCTGGCGATGTCCGCCCGGGAGGGTGCCCGAGTCTTCCGGGTGCATGACGTCGCGGCCGCCCGCGCCGCCCTGGACGCGGTCGCCGCGGTCGGCTGACCCGGCCTCCGGGCCGGCTGCCCGCGGGGCGCGGGGGCCGGCGGGGCCACCGTCGACCCCCCCCACGTCGGGTAGCTGTTCGGACACGGATGGGCCTCGCATGTAACCGCCGGTAGCATTTTTGCGTGTTTCGGGCCCGTATGCCTTGCGTCACGCTTAAGTTACCCGTGAGTATGGAGGAGGTCGGTCCGAACCGGCCGCACCGGGCGCGGGTGTAATGGAGGCTGACGTGGCGCTTGCGAAGACGTTGACGGCTGTGGGAACGGTGGCACTGGCTCGCTGCGGAGGGCGGCCCTTCGGCACGCACCTCTTCTCCGTCTGGCCGGGGGCCGCGTTCGCCGCGGCCGCCTTCCCGGTCCGCTGCGCTCCGGGGGACAACCTCGCGCTGCACGTCGCGATCGCCCAGGCGCCCCCCGGCGCCGCACTGGTGGTGGACGTCGCCGGCGAGTCCGAGTACGGCTACGTCGACGAGATCCTCGCCGTGGCCGCGCGGACCCGCGGCGTGGCCGGGATCGTCCTGGACGGCTGCGTGCGCGACATCGCCGCCATCGCCCGCTGCGAGCTCCCGGTCTTCAGTGCCGGGGTCGCGGTCCGTGAGGCCGGGCACGACGCGGGCGGCTCCGTCGGTCAGCAGATCAACATGGACGCGAGCGGCCCCGCGCCGCTGCCGGTGCGCAGGGGCGACTGGATCGTGGCCGACGACGACGGCGTGGTCTGCCTGCCGCGCGGCCAGGTCAGCACGATCATCGCCGAGACCATGAGCAGCATCACCCGGGAGCGGGAGATCATCGACGCGGTCTGCGCGGGGGAGAGCACCCTCGACCTGCTCGGACTGGACCCGTCCAGGGTGAACGGTTGGGAAGGCGCCCCCGACCACGGCCTGCGGCGCGGCCGACCGCGTTCGCTGAACGCCCGGCGCGAGGGCCGGGCGGCGGAGGGACACCCCCGTCCGCGGTTCGGGTCGTGGTCGGCCGTGGGCGACGTCTACGGCGGCGACTGACCGCAGGCACGGGCGGCCGCCCCGGGCGGCCGGCTTCTGTTCCGGGAACGCTGACGGGCCCGGGGCGCCATTTGACGCCCCGGGCCCGTATCGTCCCCGTGCCGCCTTCCTCCGTGCCTCCTCCGTGCGGCCCTGGGCCGGTTCGGGAGGCCGGGAACGCGGGGGAGCGGGCCCCGACCCGGGGCCGGGCCGCTCCCGGGGGGGCGTCAGTCCTCGGTGAGGGAGAGCAGTTCGTCGATGTAGCAGGTGGCCTCACGGGCGGCACGGCTCGCGTCCGCCTCCCGGATGGCCTCGGTCAGACCGCTGTGGTCGATTCCCTCGGTGGCCGAGGAGGGGCGGTCGGAGGCCTCGTCGCTCTGTTCGTACGCCGTGTGCGCGATGCTGGCGTAGACCACCTGGGCGATGTCGTCGTAGAGGTCCATCAGCAGGGTGTTGTGGGTGGCGTTGACCACGGACCGGTGGAACGTGAAGTCGGCCTCCACGAACGCGCCCATGTCCCTGGTTCGCCAGGCCTCCTCGCGCAGGCCCATGGCGCGGTCGATGACGGCCATGTCCTCCTCGCTGTGGCGCAGGGCGGCCAGGCGCGCGGCCTCGACCTCCAGGGCGCGGCGGACCTCCAGGTTCTCCCGCAGGCGGGAGCGTTCCAGGCGGCGGCGCAGGGCCCCGCCGAGTTCGCTGGAGGCGCGGACGAAGGTGCCGGCGCCCTGGCGGATCTCCAGCAGGCCCGCGTGGGCGAGGGCCCGGACGGCCTCGCGTACGGTGTTGCGGCCGACCTCGAGCTGGTCGGACAGTTCCGACTCGGTGGGGATGCGATCTCCCACGCCCCATTCACCCGAGTCGATCTGGGCTCTTAACTGACTGATGACCTGGTCGACGAGACCGGTCCGGCGTGTCGAGGCGAGGGGCACGCTTTTTACCTCCTAGGGGCGGGTCGCCGGATGACAGGGCCAGCGCACAGGTACGGAACGGATCGGGGCCGGAGCCGCACAGGTACGGAACGGTTAAGGCCGGAGCTTAGACCAGTTGCGCGTCGGAATAGGCCCCGAACGGCAATGCGTTATCCTCATGAAGTACATAGGGTCATCCTACGAATTTGTGAGCCACCTCCCATGAGCGCCGCCCCCACACGAAAGCAGACCGTGCAGGACCCCTCTCCGACCGGGGCCGACCCGGCCCCGGGGCTCCCGCGCGGGGCGCTTTTGCTGATCGGCGTGGCCATCGCCCTGGCCGCGCTCAACCTGCGCACCGCCATCACCAGTGTGGGCCCCGTCCTCGACGAGGTCACGCAGGGCCTGGGGATGAGCGCGGTGGGCGCCGGGACGCTCACGACCCTGCCCGTACTGTGCTTCGCGCTCTTCGGCGGACTCACCCCGATGCTCGCCCGCCGGCTCGGCTCGCACCACCTGCTCGTCTACGCGCTGGTCGCCGTCACCCTCGGGCTGACCACCCGGGCCCTGGCACCCGAACCCTGGCTGTTCCTCACTCTGAGCGCAGTGGCACTGTCCGGTGGCGCGATCGGTAATGTCATCCTCCCGGCCCTCGTGAAGCAGCACTTCCCCCACCGGGTCGGTCTGATGACCACCGTCTACACCACCGGGCTGGCCGTGGGCACCGCCATCGCGGCCGCCGCCACGGTCCCCGTCGAACAGGCCACCGGCCAATGGCGGATCGCCCTGGGCTCCTACGCCCTCTTCGGCCTGGCCGCCGTCCTGCCGTGGCTGCTGGCACTGCGCCACGAACCCGCCCCGGGCGACGCACGCGAGGCGCTCGGCGTCCGCCAGGTGCTGAGCACCGGGCTCGGATGGCAGGGCGTCCTGTACTTCGGCACCCAGTCCTCCATCGCCTACATCATGTTCGGCTGGTACGCCCAGATGCTCCGCGACCAGGGCATGGACGCCCAGACGGCCGGAGTGATGCTGGCCTACCTCACCGCCCTGGGCATCCCCATGTCGCTGGTACTGCCCTCGCTCGTCGTCCGCGTACGCGACCAGCGGCCCTTCGTCGGCCTGTTCGTCCTCGCCTACGTCGCCGGGTTCACCGGGCTGTGGATCTCCCCGCTGTCGGGCACCTGGGTGTGGACCACCCTCATCGGCATCGGCCTGGGCAGCTTCGTCCTGGCCCTGACGATCTTCGCCGTACGCACCCGCACCGCCGAGGGCACCGCGGCCATGTCCGCGTCCAGCCAGAGCCTGGGCTATCTGCTGGGCGGAGCCGGGCCCTTCCTCTTCGGGTTCCTGCACGAGCTCACCGGCGGCTGGCACGCCCCCATGGCCATGGCCATGGGCATCGTCGCCCTCAACCTCGTCATGGGCATGCTGGTGGGCCGCCCCCGCTACCTGGAGGACGCCCTCGCCGCCAAGGCCGCGGAACGCTCTTCCTGAGGCCGGGGAGCGCGCTCAGAGCCAGTCGTGCTCGTGCGCGTAGCGGGCCGCCTCGTGGCGGGTCCGGGTCTGCGTCTTGTGCATCGCGCTGGAGAGGTAGTTGCGCACCGTGCCCTGTGCCAGGTGCAGCTGCCCGGAGATCTCCGCTGCCGAGTACCCCTCCCGGGTCCCCCGGAGCACGTCGAGCTCCCGGTCGGTGAGCGGGCAGTCGTCGATGACCGCGAGCGCGGACACGTCCGGGTCGATCCACCGCCTGCCCCCGGCCAGGGTCCGGATGACCGAGGTGATGTGCTCCGGCTCCGCCGACTTGCTGACGAAACCCTGCACCCCGAGCCTGAGCGCCCTGCGCAGCACCCCCGGGCGTGCGTGGCGGGTCAGCATCAGCACCACCTGGTCCGGCAGCTCGCGCCGGACGCGCGTGAGGGCTTCGAGTCCGTCGACCCCGGGCATCTCCAGGTCGATGACGAGCACGTCGGGCCGGTGCCGCAGGGTGGCCGCCACGGCCGACGCGCCCTCCTCCGCCTCGGCGAGCACGGTGACGTCCCCCACCAGCGGCAGTAGCGCCGCCAGCGCCGAACGCAGCAGGGCCTCGTCGTCGGCCAGGACCACGGTGGTCATCGGTCGTCCTTCCACGTCGTCATGGTGCGGTGCCCGGTGCCGGGAACTCCGCCGAGGTGAGGAACCACCCCTGGGCGCGTTCCGCGGTCAGCTCCCCGCCCTGCTCGCCCACGCGCTCCCGCAGGGCCGAGAGCCCGCGCAGCTCGGTGAGCGGTTCGCGCCCGACTCCGTCGTTGGTGACGGTGATGCCCCGCTCCGACAGGGTGACCCGCACCTGTTCGGCCTGGGCGTGCCGCAGGATGTTGGTCGTCGTCTCGCGCAGGACCTGGCCGAGCAGCTCGCCCACCCGCGGGTCGACCTCGCCCCGGCGGTCGACGGCCACCCGGATACCGGCGGCCTCGAAGAGGTTCCTGGCGTTCTCCAGCTCGGCGGACAGGTTCAGCCGCCGTTGCGCGTGGGCGAGCTCCCCGGTCCGCCCGATGGTGTCGCCGACCAGGTCGTACACCTCGGCCAGTTCCCGCTCCACCCGGCCGGGGTCGGAGCGCAGCAGCTTGCGGACCAGGGCGACCTTCAGCTTGACCACGTGCAGCGTGTGCCCCTGGATGTCGTGCAGGTCGCTCGCGAAACGCACCCGCTCACGGGCCACGGCCAGTTCTGCCGTACGCCGCCGGGCCCGTTCCAGTTCCGCCACGAGGTCCGTCACCACCCGGACCAGGGACACCAGCACGACCCCGACCACGGCCACGACGGCGGAGGCGAGGACGTGGTCCAGCAGGAGGTCGGTCAGGGACAGGCCCCGGAACAGGGCCCCGGCGGTGATCACCGCGGCACCGAAGGCGGCCATGGCCAGGGCCGCGGCGCGTCGGCGGCGGGGGAGCCGCTGCACCACCAGGGTGCCCACCACGGCGAGGCCGAAGGAGGCCGTCGAGGAGCCGGCGAACAGCACTCCCAGCAACCACACCGCGCCGGTGACCGCCAGACCCGGCAGCAGCACCCCGAGACCGGACCTGTCCGTCGACCGGTTGACGGTGAACAGGGCCGCGACCAGACCCACAGCCAGCAGCAGGGCCTGCCGCCAGTTCTCGGCCTCGGTGACCAACAGCAGCGTGCCGACGGAGGACAGCGACGCGGACACCAGACCGACGCTGAGCGCGCGCAGCTGCCCCGGCGTCGCCTCGTCCTGTTCACGCACCATGGGTGACCTTCCACCGATCGGGACCGAACCCAGTATTCACGCAGGACCGCGGCGCCACCAGTGACACCACGTCATGCCCGCGCCCCCGTGAAAGTCACGGCGCGGACCTGACATGAGGGCACTGCCGCCGGGGCACGCGGACGGCTGGAATGGGGGCATGCCAAACACACCGGTCATCGAGGTCGAACGTCTGAACGTCAGGTACGGCGACTTCCACGCCGTCAGGGACCTGTCCTTCCAGGTCCGCGAAGGAGAGCTCTACGCCCTGCTGGGCACGAACGGGGCGGGCAAGACCTCGGCCCTGGAGACCGTCGAGGGCCACCGGGTCGCCGACTCGGGCACCGTGCGGGTGTTCGGACGCAGCCCGCGCGAACGCCGCGCCGTGCGCCCCCGGACGGGCGTCATGCTGCAGGAGAGCGGGTTCTCCCCGGACCTGACCGTCCAGGAGTCGGTCCGGTTGATCGGAGCACTCACCCGGCGCACGGACGAAGTCGGGCGCGTGCTCGACCTCGTCGACCTCACCCGCAAGGCCCGGACCAGGGTGTCCCAGCTCTCCGGCGGTGAGAAGCGGCGCCTGGACTTCGCCACCGCCGTGTACGGAACACCCGAACTGGTCTTCCTGGACGAGCCCACCACCGGCCTGGACATCAACTCCCGGGACGAGTTGTGGGCCGCGGTGGACCGGATGCGCGAGGAGGGGACCACCGTCGTGCTCACCACGCACTACCTGGAGGAGGCCCAGCAACGCGCCGACCGCATCGGACTGATGCACCGCGGCAGCCTCCACAGGGAGGGGACCGTCGCCGAACTCACACGGACCCTGCCGGCCGTGATCCGCTTCTCCCTGCCACGCACCGCTCCGGAACTGCCGCTGCAGGTCGTGCGCGAGGGCGACGGGTCATTTCTCGTCGAGACGCTCGGCCTGCAGAAGGACCTGCACACCCTGCTCGACTGGGCGCAGGACAACGCGGTGGAGCTGCGCGGGCTCGAAGCCGGACCGACCCGGCTGGACGACGTCTTCCGCGCCCTCGACACCGCTGATGCCTGAGCCCGCACCTCCAGTGAGCCCGTACCTGCAGAGAAGGATTCCCGCCATGCTCCCGATCGCTCAGAGCGAGCTGATCCAGATCTTCCGGAACCGCCTGGTCCTGGTCACCATGCTCGTCCTGCCCGCGGCGTTCAGCGCCTTCTACATCTACCTGTACGACCTCGTTCCGGCACTGGACCTCGGGGCGACCGCCGCGATCCTCGTCTTCCTCGTGGTGGCCCTGGGGCTCTACAGCACCACGGTGACCACGCTCGCCTCCCGCCGGCAGAACCTCTTCCTCAAACGGCTGCGCTCCACCGCGGTGGGCGACGGCGAGATCCTCTCCGGGCTGCTGCTTCCGGTCACCGCCATCACGCTGGTCCAGACGGCCGTGGTCCTGGGTGCGCTGACCGTGTTCGCCGAAGCTCCGGCCCACCCGTTCCTGCTGGCCGCGGCCGTGCTCTCGGTGGTGGCCATGATGGTCGGCCTGGGGCTGGCCACGGCCGGGGTGACCAACTCGCCCGACCACGCCCAGGTGACCACGCTGCCCGTGCTGGTGGGCACCCTCGCCGTCTCGGGCTGGGTGGGGTTCACCGGGACCGGGGAACTCACCCTGCTCAAGCGGCTGCTGCCCGGCGGCTCGGCCAGCGAGCTGGTCGTCAACGCCTGGAACGGCGGTGCTGCGGTCGCCGACTCGCTATGGCTCCTGGTGCCCACACTGGCCTGGGTCGTCGTGTCCCTCGTGCTGGCCGCCCGGTTCTTCCGGTGGGAACCACGTACCTGACCGCCCGCCCGCTCCCGCCCACGGGTCCTGGGACGCGGTGGTCCGGGCCGCCGCGGTCCGAACAGGCACGGTGGCGCCGGCGGGGCAGGGCTCAGACCGGCAGCCAGTCGATCCGGCCGATCAGGTACACCGCCCCCACGAAGGCCACGACGTCGATCACCGTGTGCGCCACCACCAGCGGCATCACCCGGCCGTAGCGCAGGTAGAACCAGCCGAACACCAGCCCCATGACCAGGTTGCCGAAGAACATCCCGACCCCCTGGTACAGGTGGTAGAAGGCGCGCAGCACCGAACTGGCCAGCACCGCCTTCCAGGGCGACCAGCCCGCCTGCCCCAGCCGGTGCAGCAGGTAGCCGACGACGATCACCTCCTCCAGGATCCCGTTCTTCAGCGCCTGGAGCAGCAGGACCGGTGTGTCCCACCAGTTGCCGTCCAACGTGCTCGGCACGATGGTGCGGGTCAGCCCGAGCTGCCAGGAGACCAGGTACACGACCAGTCCGCCGGCGCCGACCAGCGCGGCCAGGGCCACCCCGCTCCAGGTGTCGAAACCGGGTCTGCGCACGTCGAAGCCGATCGTGCGCGCCGACTCGCCGGTCCGGTGCAGCAGGTACACCACCAGCGCGACCGGAGCGAGCGCGAAGACCACCGCGTACAACTGGAAGGACAGGTCGAGCCAGGGGCGGTTCTCGGCGCGGGACCGGATGAGGCTGGCGGTCTGGTCGGCCATCGACTCGGGTGCGGTGAGCACGCCGAGGAAGGAGATGGTCGCCGACACCGCGGCGGCGCCCAGGGAGAGGGCGAGTACGCACAGCACCTCCCAGCGCAGCAGGGTGCGGTCGGGGAGGCGGTTCGGGGCTGCGGTCGCCGCGGGTGCGCCCCCGACGGGAGAAGGGGCCGATTCACGCGGGTCACCGTGGGTTCTGTCGCTCACCCGTCGAATCTATGCGCTGCCGACCAGGGCCGGGGCGGTGACCACGCGCCACCGCCCCGGGCTCGCGGACTAGTTGTCCTCGCCGCCGCCGAGGGCGTCGTCGACGCCTTCCTCGACGCCGTCCCTGACATCCTGTTCCAGGTCGTCGATGCCGTTCTCGATCTCCTCCTCGACGCCGTCCCTGACTTCCTGTTCGAGGTCGTCGGTGCCCTCACAGGCGGCGACGCCGAACACGGCGACCGCGGCGATCGCGCCCGAGGCCACTACGCGGCGGGTCGTGGCCAGAGTCGCCCTGCTGATGTCTTCGAGTTTCACGTCAGCTCCGTGTGGTCGGCGGGTGTACGCCCCGGGTCAGTCGGCTGGAGAGCCCCCGTGCCTCGCGACGACGGCCGGAGAGGCCTGGTGCGAGGCGGACTTGACTGTTTCGTTACCCGTTGCTGGAGACACCGTATACGCGCGTCGCACCGCCATGGACGGGGAGGCCGCGAATCGGAGGAAAAGCACACGGAAAAGCCGCCGGCCATGCGCGTGTGACACGGATCGCGCATGGCCGACGGCTAGGGGGCGAGGTCGTCCCGCCCCGCCCCAGCCACGAAAGCGGGGAGGGACGACCTCTGGGGAACGAAGACCAGGGTCAGTGAGCCGCTGAGAACTGGTCTTCTTCGGTGGAGCCGGTGAGGGCGGTGGTGCTGCCCTCGGGGGAGATGGTCGTGCTGATCGCGTCGAAGTAGCCGGTGCCGACCTCGCGCTGGTGGCGGGTGGCGGTGTAGCCGTCGGCCTCGGACGCGAACTCGGCCTCCTGGAGCTCGACGTAGGACGTCATGCCGTTCTTGGCGTAGCCCTTGGCCAGGTCGAACATCGAGTGGTTGAGCGAGTGGAAGCCGGCCAGGGTGATGAACTGGAACTTGTAGCCCATGTGGCCCAGCTCGCGCTGGAACTTCGCGATGGTCGCGTCGTCGAGGTGACGCTTCCAGTTGAAGGACGGCGAGCAGTTGTAGGCCAGCATCTGGTCCGGGTACTCGGCCTTGATGCGCTCGGCGAAGCTGCGGGCGACCTCCAGGTCCGGGGTCGCGGTCTCCATCCAGAGCAGGTCGGAGTGCGGGGCGTAGGCCAGGCCGCGGGCGACGCAGGCGTCGACACCGTTGCGGAAGCGGTAGAAGCCCTCGGCGGTGCGCTCACCGGTGGTGAAGGCCTGGTCGCGCTCGTCGATGTCGCTGGTGATCAGGGTCGCGGCCTGGGCGTCGGTCCGCGCGATGACCAGGGAGGGGACACCGGCGACGTCCGCGGCGAGGCGGGCGGCGTTCAGGGTCTTGACGTGCTGGCTGGTCGGGATGAGGACCTTGCCGCCCAGGTGGCCGCACTTCTTCTCGGAGGCGAGCTGGTCCTCCCAGTGGACGCCCGCGGCGCCCGAGGCGATCATGCCCTTCATGAGCTCGTAGGCGTTCAGGACGCCACCGAAGCCGGCCTCGGCGTCGGCCACGATCGGGGCCAGCCACTCGGGGGCGGTGTCGTCACCCTCGGACCAGGTGATCTGGTCGGCGCGCATGAGCGCGTTGTTGATGCGGCGGACGACGGCCGGGACCGAGTTGGCCGGGTAGAGGCTCTGGTCCGGGTAGGTGCTGCCGGAGAGGTTGGCGTCGGCCGCGACCTGCCACCCGGAGAGGTAGATGGCCTTCAGGCCGGCGCGGACCTGCTGGACCGCCTGGTTACCGGTCAGCGCGCCGAGGCTGTTGACGTAGTCCTCGGTGTGGAGCAGGTCCCACAGACGCTCGGCGCCCCGGCGGGCCAGAGTGTGCTCCTCGGTGACCGAACCGCGCAGCTTGACGACGTCGTCAGCGGAGTAGGTGCGCTCGATACCGGCCCACCGCGGGTTGGTCTCCCAGTCGCGCTGGAGTTCGGCGCTGGCTTCCTGACGTCGAGCGCTGGTGCTCATGTTCGTTCCCGCCTTACGTGTAGTCCCCAAGGTGTTCGCACCGGTCGAGGGAGGCCTTCCAGGGTCAGGGGGTGATCCCTGAGCGGTAAGTTCCCCGCCGGTAACTATGATTCTTAGCGAAGATCCAAGAGTTTTCCACTCAAAATCGTGTGAAGATCATCGATTCTTTCCGTAAGATGAAGCCATGGCGTACTTTGGTGCTGAAGAAATACCGTCTTTGACAGGTGACCTGGATCTCGTCACCTTTGGTCAGAGGCTCCGACACCTGCGCAAGACGCGCGGGATGACCCTGTCTGACCTGGGCGAACGCGTGGGGCGGGCGCCCTCGCAGCTCTCGCTGCTGGAGAACGGAAAACGTGAACCCAAGCTCTCCTTGCTCACGTCCCTTGCCTCCGCCCTCGGGGTGTCGATCGAGGAACTTCTGTCGAAACAGCCCCCGAGCCGTCGCGCGCAGCTGGAGATCTCGGTCGAGGAGGCCCAGCGGGACCCCCTCTACCAGGGCCTCAACCTCCCGCACCTGAAGGTGGGCAAGCGGGTCCCCAACGACGTCCTCGAACACATCGTGGGGCTCTACGACGAGCTCAAGCGGCGCCACGCCAAGCCCACCGCCACCCCGGAGGAGGCCCGCCGGGCCAACGCCGACCTGCGGCGGCAGATGCGCGAGCGCGGCAACTACTTCGAGAACATCGAGAGCGCGGCCGCCGAGACCCTGGCCGCGGTCAACTACACCGCCGGCCCCCTCTCCCAGGGGCAGATCCTCTCGATCGCCACCCACCACGGGTTCTCCCTGAAGTACGTACAGGACCTCCCCCGTTCGGTGCGCTCCCTGACCGACCACATCAACCGGCGCATCTACCTCAAGCGCGAGACCACGCTGGGCATGCACAGCCCGCGCACGATCCTGCTCCAGACCCTGGGCCACGTGATCCTCGGCCACGACCGGCCCCGCGACTTCGGCGACTTCCTGCGCCAGCGGGTGGAGGCCAACTACTTCGCGGCGGCCGTCCTCATCCCCGAGAGCACCGCCGTCACCTACCTCCAGGAGGCCAAGAAGGCCCGCGACCTGTCCGTGGAGGACCTGCGCGACGTCTACTCCGTCTCCTACGAGATGGCCGCGCACCGGTTCACCAACCTGGCCCACCGCCACCTGGACCTGGTCTGCCACTTCATCCGCAACGACGAGACCGGCATCATCTACAAGGCCTACGAGAACGACGGGCTGGTCTTCCCCACCGACGACACCGGCGCCATCGAGGGCCAGCGGATGTGCCGCCAGTGGTCTGGGCGCCAGGTCTTCCAGTCGCCGGACCGGTACTCGATCTACTACCAGTACACGGACAAGCCCAACGGGACCCACTGGTGCGTGGCGCACGTCGACCCCAGCCGGGAGCGCAACTTCGCCATCACCCTGGGCGTGCCCTACAAGGAGTCCCGCTGGTTCCGGGGGCGCGAGACCACCAACCGCACCAAGTCCAACTGCCCCAACGGGGAGTGCTGCGTGCGCCCGCCCGCGGAGCTGGCCACCCGCTGGGAGGGCAACGTGTGGCCCTCGGCCCGCGCCCACTCCCACGTGCTGTCGGCCCTGCCCTCCGGAACCTTCCCCGGCGTGGACGAACACGACGTCTACACGTTCCTGGACAACCACAGCCAGGACGGGTACGGCCAGGACTGAGCCGGCGGGCACCGCCCGGCTCCGGCGGGAATGGCGCGCCCGCCGGGGCCGGGGCGTTCAGCCCCGCAGTTCCCTGAGCGCCCGCGGGGTCAGGTCGGACAGTGACGGGTAGCCGTCCACCGCCATCAGCAGATCGGCCTCGGCCAGCATCGACCGCAGCACGTGTACCACCCCGTCCGCGCCGCCCAGCGCCAGTCCGTACACGTAGGGACGCCCCACGGCGACCGCGGTGGCTCCCAGCGCCAGCGCCTTGACCGCGTCCGAGCCCGACCGCACCCCGGAGTCGAAGACGACCGGCAGGTCCGTGGCGGCGGCCACGTCCGGCAGGCACTCCAGCGCCGGGATGCCCCCGTTGGCCTGCCTGCCCCCGTGGTTGGACACGTAGACGCCGTCCACGCCCCCGTCCGCGGCCCGACGCGCGTCATCGGGGTGGCAGATGCCCTTGACGAACAGCGGAAGGTCCGTCAACGACCGCAACCACGGAAGGTCCTCCCAGGTCAGCGGGTTTCCGAAGATGCCGGTCCAGTGCGCGACCACCTCCTCGGGGGAGGCGTTCGCCCCCACCCGCTCGCGGAAGACCGGGTCGGAGGTGTAGTTGGCCAGGCAGTGCCCGCGCAGCTGCGGGAAGTTCGCGGTGGCCAGGTCGCGCGGACGCCACCCGGTGATCCAGGTGTCCAGGGTGACGACGATCCCCCGGAACCCGGCCGCCTCGGCGCGCGAGACCAGGCTCGCCGCCAGTTCCCGGTCGGTGGGCGTGTACAGCTGGAAGAACCCGGGTGTGTCCCCGAACCGCGAGGCCACCTCCTCCATCGGTTCCTGCGACAGGGTGGAGGCGATCATCGGGACCCCGGTCCTGGCAGCCGCCTCGGCCGTGGCCAGATCGCCGTGCCCGTCCTGCGCGCACAGCCCCACCACCCCCACCGGAGCCATCATCAGCGGCGAGGGCAGCCGGACGCCGCACAGGTCCACGGAGGTGTCGCGTTCGGCCGCCCCCACGAACATCCGCGGGTACAGGCCCCAGCGTCGGAAGGCCGCGGCGTTGGCGTCCTGGGTGTGCTCGTCGCCCGCGCCTCCGGCCACGTAGGACCACACCCACGGCGGCAGTGTCCGGGCCGCCCGCTGCTCCAGCTCGGCGAAGGTCATCGGGTGGGAGGGAACGACGCCGGCGAGGCCGTTCAGGTAGATCTCCAGCTGGTAGTCGCCGTAGCGCGGTGCCATGAACGCCTCCGAGGAAGGGGGTGGGGATGTGAGCGGCATCATCCGAGCGGACGTGCTCGCGTGTCAATATCCGCTGGGTCCCGGAGCCGGGGCGAGCGCCCCCCGGGGCCTCGCAGCAGCGTCGCACCATGTGCTGGTCCCGTGGTCGCCGAGACGTCGATGCCCACTTCCACCGTGAAGCCCAAAACTGTTACCGTTGGTAACACGCATAGGCCGCCCCTCCGTCCCCCGGAGGGTTCGACAAAGGATGTAAGCGCATGAGTGAGGCCACCGCACCCGCCTTCAGCCTGGAACTGAGCGAGGACGTCCGCGACGTCCGGGACTGGGCCCACGGGTTCGCCAAGGACGTCATCCGCCCCGCCGGGGCCGAGTGGGACGAGCGCGAGGAGACCCCCTGGCCGATCATCCAGGAGGCCGCCAAGATCGGGCTGTACTCGCTCGACTTCTTCGCCAACCAGTGGCTGGAGCCGAGCGGCCTCGGTATCCCCGTCGCCTTCGAGGAGCTCTACTGGGGCGACCCGGGCATCGCCCTGTCCATCACCGGTACCGGTCTGGCCGCCGTCTCGGTCGCCTCCAACGGCACCCAGGAACAGCTCTTCGAGTGGGTGCCGCAGATGTTCGGCACCGCCGACGACGTCAAACTCGGCGCGTTCTGTTCCTCCGAGCCCAACGCCGGCTCCGACGTCTCCGCGATCAGGACCCGCGCCGTCTACGACCAGGCCAAGGACGAGTGGGTCCTCAACGGCGTCAAGACCTGGGCCACCAACGGCGGCATCGCCGACGTCCACGTCGTGGTCGCCTCGGTGGAACCCGAGTTCGGCTCCCGCGGCCAGGCCTCGTTCATCGTTCCGCCGAACACCCCGGGGTTGTCCCAGGGGCAGAAGTTCGCCAAGCACGGCATCCGCGCCTCGCACACCGCCGAGGTCGTCCTGGACGACGTCCGCGTCCCCGGCTCCTGCCTGCTGGGCGGCAAGGACAAACTCGACGAACGCCTCGCCCGCGCCCGCGAGGGCAAACGCTCCAAGGGCCAGGCCGCCATGAAGACCTTCGAGGCCTCCCGTCCGAGTGTCGGCGTCATGGCCGTGGGCACCGCCCGGGCCGCCTACGAGTACGCCCGTGACTACTCCACCCAGCGCGAGCAGTTCGGCAAGCCCATCGGTGACAACCAGGGCGTGGCCTTCCTGCTCGCCGACATGGCCACCCGCATCGACGCCGCCCGCCTGCTCGTGTGGCGCGCCGCCTGGATGGCCCGCAACGGCAAGGACTTCGCCAACGCCGAAGGCTCCATGAGCAAACTGTTCGCCTCCGAGACCGCCACCTTCGTCACCCAGAACGCCCTGCGCATCCTCGGCGGCAACGGCTACACCCGCGAGTACCCCGTCGAGCGCTGGCACCGCGACGCCACCATCTTCACGATCTTCGAGGGCGCCAGCGAGATCCAAAAACTCATCATCGGCCGCCAGATCACGGGCTTGCCGATCCGGTGACGTCGGCACGGTTCGGGTCGTATCTTTCGTGAGCGTCTTCCGTGCCTGTGCCGCACCGGCCGGCACAGGCACGGAGAGGGCGCGGGAACTGTGGAGGGTCGGACACGATGCGTGTCCGACCCCTGTCCCAGGCCCCTCCGCACCTGGTGTCCGAGGACCACTCACACGAGGCGGACCGGGCCGACCCCCGTGATCCGCGGGCCGGGGGTCGGGCCCGGCTGTTTCCGTCCCACTTCCCGGGACCAGCCCGGAGCGCCGCCCCGGGACGGGTTACCATCGCGGATGCCGGTTCCTGCGCCTGTCCGGCACGCCGGCCCTGCCCCGCTGCCCCGCCGCCCCACTCTCGTCCCCCACCTCCGGAGAGCTCAGTGCGGTTACCGCCCCCGTCCTCACCCCCGCCCGGATCGGACCGTTCCACGACCTTCCCCACCGGGGTTCCGGCCGGTTCCCGTACCGGCCCCGCCCGCCTCTTCGCCCGTGTGGCGGTCCTGACCCTCCTCCTCACCGCCTGCACCACCGGGGCGGAGGAACCGGACACGGAGCCCGCCCCCGAACAGAGCCCGGCGGAGGCCCGGGCCGAGGGTTTCGAGGAACCGGAGGACCCCTACGCCGTCACGGACCCCGAACTCGGCGAGCGGCTCCACCTGCCGGTCTACGACTACGTGCTCGACGGCTACGAGCAGTGGACCATCAGCCGGGCCGAGGACGTTCTGGTCGTGCGGTGCCTCAACGAACTCGGCTTCGAGGCCTCGGTCAACCCCGATACGGCGACCAGCGAGGAGACGCTCACCCATTTCGGCCCCCACCACGAGTACCGCCGCTACGGGATGGCCCGCGCGGACCTCGCCGAGGAGTACGGCTTCGAGGTGCCTCTGGACGACGACCTTCGGCGGGAGCCCTACCTCCTCGCCGAGGGCTCCGACCGGGAGGAGGCCCGCACGGTCGTCGACGGGTTCTCCCACACCGGTGACGAGATCGAAACACCCTCCGGCGCCCCGGTACCCGAGGGCGGCTGCCGCCACCAGGCCCGACTGCGAATCGACCCCGCGACCGCGGCCCCAGGCCCCGAGGGTTACGTCGATCTGGACGAGGGGGGCGAGCTTCCCGGGACGCACAGGCCGGCCGAGGAGATCCACAGCGAATCCTTCTTCGCCGTGGTGGACTCGCCCGAGGTCGGGGCAGCCGAAGCCGACTGGCGGGAGTGCGTTCGGGAGACCGGGTACGAGGGCGCCCCGCTGGGCGCCGGGGAAGGTTTGGGGCGCGACGACGCGCCCCTGTCCGCCGGGTGCATGGACACCTCCGGCTACCTCGACGTCTTCGTGGCACAGGAGCGCGCCTTCCAGGAACCGAAGGTCGAGGAGAACCGTGAGGCACTGGAGGAGCGGGCGGGAGAACTGCGCGAACAGGTGGAGACCGCCCGGGAGATTCTGGGCTGGTAGCCGGCCGTGTCCGGTGTCCCGGGTGCGGAAAGGCGAGGCCCCGCACGCAGGCCCCGCACGGCCCCGTGCGGCCGAAGCGCTGGGCGCCCTCCTCGACCGCTCCGTGGCCCAGATCGCCGAGGCGGCGGACACCTACGACCGGCCCACCATCCGGCGGACCGCGGACGTGTGGGACAACAACACCCTGCCGCTGTTCCGGGCGGCGGTGGCCCCCACCGCGCGGGCACGCGAACGGCGGGCCCGGGCCGCGCTGGTCTGGATGGCCGACTTCGGACCGGACCGGCGGAGATGGATGGCGGACCGGGCCCGGGAGAGCGGGTACACCCTGGACGGCCTACTGCCCCCGCAACCATCGCCGCACAGGCCGCGCCGCACGCGACAGCGCCGACCGTCGGCTGCGGAGCCGCCCGGCGGCACACTGGCCCCCGAGGCCTGGACGACCGCCCGACTGCTCATCGCGGCCATGCTGCGGATGCGGTCGCGACCCGCGGACACGGCTGACCGGGACTTGGTGCGCGCGCTCTGCCCCGCCCTGGCCGGGGCCGGCACGGCCGTCCTCGCCGCTGGGGCGCGGCGCGGCCACCGCTCACGTGAGAGGGCCTTCCGGGCACTCACCGAGGAATGGGTCCGACGGGGCGGCCCGGCGGCCGGGCCCTGGTTCTTTCGGACCCTCACCCGTCTGGGCCGTCCCGAACTGGCCCCGTCCTGAACACCCGCGCCGCAGAACCGGTCGGGGCGGCCGAAACCACCCACCCCGTTCCGACTACCCTGTGAGCCATGACACCAGGCAACGGCGCCCCCACCCTCACCATCCCGGCGGCCTTCAACGGCCCCGACGGCTCCGGCAACGGAGGCTACAGCGCAGGCCTGCTCGCCGGCCTGCTGACCACCCCGGGCGGTCCGGCCGTCCAGGTCACCCTGCGCACCCCGCCGCCGCTGGACCGGACGCTGACGGTGGAGGGCACCCCCGAGGAGGGGCTCCGGCTGGTCGACCCCACCGCCCAGGACAAGGCGCGCCTGGTCGCCGAAGCCGTCCGCACCGCCCCCTTCGACGAGGCCCCGATCCCCGGTGGCCCGGTCACCGTCGACGAGGCCGCCCAGGCCCGGAAGCGCTACGCGGGCCTGACCGACCACCCCTTCCCGCGCTGCTACAGCTGCGGCCCCGCACGCGCAGAGGGCGAGGGCCTGCGCCTGTTCGCGGGTTCGGTCCGCCCGGGCCGGGGACCCGACGGGGTCGGCAACACCGTCGCCTGCACGTGGGACGTCCTGGAAGCCGTGGATGGCGGCGACGGCAGGGCCGCACCAGCCCAGGTCTGGGCGGCGCTCGACTGCCCCGGTGGCTGGTCCAGCGACGTCTCCGGCCGCCCCATCGTCCTGGGCCGGATGAGCGCGCAGCTCCTGGAGTTGCCCGCGGTCGGCTCCACCCCGATCGTCATGGGCCACCTGGAATCCGTCGACGGCCGCAAGGTGCACACCGGCAGCGCCCTCTACGACGAGACGGGCCGCCTGCTCGCCCAGGCCCGCGCGACCTGGATCGCGCTCCGCTCCTGAGCCCGGAACCGCCGCACCGAACCCTCCGCTACGGTGAACCCTTGTGGCCTTCGAAAACACGCAGCAGACCGTGCCAGCCGACAACGGCGCCTCCGGCAAGCCCTCCGACGAAGCCCCGGCGCCCCGGCAGGGACGGAGCGGGCGCGGCCGCGACCCCCAACGGCGGCGGGCCATCCTGGACGCCGCCGACCGGGTGATCCAACGCGACGGCCCCGACGCCTCCATGCTGGCCATCGCCACCGAGGCGGGCATCAGCAAACCCATCCTCTACCGGCACTTCGGCGACAAGGGCGGCCTCTACCGCGCGCTGGCCCGACGCCACGTGGACCCGCTCATCGAGGCGATCCGCTCCGAGCTGTACCAGCACACCGACTTCGACGTGCGCGCCCGGGCCACGGTCGGCGCGTACCTGTCGATGATCTCGCAGAACCTCAACCTCTACCGGTTCCTCATGGACCGGGCCACCTCCGAGGACGTGCGCACCCGCAGCGACCTGGGCCTCATGGTGCGCCGTCTGGGCGAGGAGCTCGCCGACCTGCTGCTGACCGAACGCCGCATCCGGGGGCGCCTGCGCTCCCAGATCGCCGCGCACGCCGTCGTGGGCATGGTCCAGGCGGCGGGGGAGTGGTGGCTCGAACACCCGGAGGTGAGCGAGTCCGAGATCATCGACGACCTCACCGAGGCCGTCGTCGGCGCCATCCGCGGCAGCGGGACCTGACCGGGGCCGCCCGGCCGGAACCGGCGCGGGTCCGTACCGGCCCGGCGGAGAGCGGGCCCCGGGGCTTGACCTGGAGTGCACTCCAGGTCGCATGCTTGCCGGATGAGTGACTACTTCACACCCGGAGAGGTCGCCGAGCGTTTCGGCCTCACCCTGGACACCCTGCGCTACTACGAGAAGGCGGGCCTGCTCCGGCAGGTGGACCGCGCGCCCAGCGGCCACCGCCGCTACCGCACCGACGACGTCGAACTGCTTCACCTGGTCCGGTGCCTGCGGGACACCGACATGCCCATCGCACGGCTGCGGGACTTCGCCGAACTCGTCCGCGACGGTGACCACACCATCCCCGACCGTCTGGAGGTGCTGCAGAGCCACCAGCACCACCTCGACGCGCGCATCGCCGAACTGCGCGAGAGGCAGCACACCATTCAGCACAAGATCGACTACTACCTCGGTGTGCTCGCCGAGAACCCCACTCCCGCCGAGCAGCCCCTCCCCTCACCGGGTGCCGGGCCCGTCCCGGAGACGGCCTCCGCGGGGGAGGGCAGCTGATGCGTTACACCACCGTCAACGGCCGCACCGTCAGCGCCCTGTGCCTGGGCGCGATGAAGTTCGGCAGCACGACCGACGCCGCCACATCCGCGGCCCTGCTCGACCGCTTCGTCGAGGCCGGCGGCACCTTCGTGGACACCGCCGACTGCTACCAGTTCTGGGTGGAGGGCGGCCAGGGGCACGAGAGCGAGACCTTCCTCGGCCGCTGGCGGCGCGAACGCGGCGTCACCGACGAGATCGTCATCGCCACCAAGGTCGGCGCCCAGCCCACCGTCCCCGGAGCGGGCCTGGAGGCGCAGGAGGGGCTTTCGGCCGAGGTCGTGGCGACGGCCGCCGAGCGCAGCCGAGAACGGCTGGGCGTGGACGCCCTGGACCTGCTGTACGCCCACCGGGAGGACCCGGGGACACCCGTCGAGGAGACCGTCGGGGCCTTCGCCGAGCTCGTCGCCGAGGGGACCGTCCGGGAACTCGGCATCAGCAACCACCGCACCTGGCGGCTGGAGCGGGCCCGCGCCACCGCCCAGGCCAGGGGCTGGCCGCGGCCGCGGGTGCTCCAGTACCGCTACAGCTACCTTCAGCCCCGCCACGACGCACCCCTGGAGTCCACGGGCCACAGGCACCTGACCCCCGAACTCCTGGACTTCGTCCGCGCCGAGGGGGCCCAGGGCCGCGAGTACGCCCTGGTCGCCTACACACCCCTGCTGACCGGTGCCTACACCCGCCCCGACCGGCCACTGGAGTACGCCTATGACCACCCGGGCACCACCGCGCGCCTGGCCGCTCTGGACGGGGTGGCCGAGGAGAGCGGCGCCACCCGCAACCAGGT
The DNA here is from genome assembly GCF_055763695.1 of Nocardiopsis moroccensis. Classification (NCBI taxonomy): domain Bacteria; kingdom Bacillati; phylum Actinomycetota; class Actinomycetes; order Streptosporangiales; family Nocardiopsidaceae; genus Nocardiopsis; species Nocardiopsis moroccensis. The sequence continues at coordinate 933,251 of NZ_CP199747.1, forward strand.
CGTCCTCGCCTGGTTGATGGACCACGAGCCGCAGATCATCCCGCTGGTCGGGGTCAGCACCACGGCCCAGCTCGACGAGGCGCTGGAAGCCACCGACCTCACCCTCACCGCCGAACAGCACGCCCGGCTCACCGCCGCGCACTGAACGACCTGCTCCCCGTGGCCCTGCCCGTTCCCGGGATCCTGCCCGTGCTCCGGCCCGCCGACGGTCCCGCCCCGGGGTCTCCGCCCCCGGGGGGAGCTCTCCCCGTGGACTCGCACCGACCTGTGGTACCCCTTTCTTCTCAAAGCTCGCAAACAACCGCATAACTCCGCTTTCACGGTTTCTTGACGCTTCCGGCGGATACCTTCCCTAGGAAGGCGCGCGGCCAGAAGGGGTCGCGCGCGCCGCAGGTCCGCGAACCAGTGAGAGTGGCCACGTGCACCGCGGATCCGTCAATCGTGGGAGGGGCACTTGCCCGAGAGCACATCGTTGGAAGCGGACCCCGGTGCCCACCATCAGATCCACTTCGCCTGGGCAGAACCCACCCTGCTCGGCCGCGTCGGTCCCGGACCGGCGGCGACCTCCCTCCCGCAACAGGACCAGCCGGTCCTGCGCTCCTGGCGCGACCGGCTGGTCCCCGCACTCACCGCGGACTACCGCGCCGCTCTGCCCGACACCGAACCGGCCGCCTACCCCGAGACCCTCTGGGCCCGCCACTACCCGGACGGCCAGAGCGCCCTCGTCTACCGCTGGCCCGGCGACGTCCACGAAGCCCACGCCTGGGCGATCGTCGGCCCCACCCGGGGGCTGACGTTCTCCCGGATCCTGGCCCTGCACGAGAACCCCAACACGCGCCCCGCCGCACGCAGACCCCCGACACCCGGCTGGGCCACCATGTCGGCCCTGCCCGCCCCCGAACCCTGGGAACGCACCGCGGCCCCCGGCGCCCTGCGCACCCGCGACCGCCGCGCCACCGAGACCCTGATCGACGACGAACCGATCCTCGTCGGAGCGCTCGCCCGCGCCCTCGAACGCCCGGACCGGCCCATCCACATCACCCTGGACCCCGACCGCGCCGACCTGTGGCAGGCCGTCCAGATGCGTTTCCTCTGGGGCGTGCACCGGACCCTGCACGAGGTCCTCACCCCGAGCGCCGCCCTCCCCGCCGCGGGATGGCACTGGTCCTTCTCCACCTACGACCCCCTCCTCGGCACCGAGGACGGACCCCATCTGGCCTTCGGGCCGCCCACCGGGAACCCGGCCCCGGGGTCCCCCTTCCTGTCGCCGACCCCGCTCGACCAGCTCAGGATCGCCGACGGGCTGGTCACCGTCCTGCGGGAGGAGGGCGGAGACGCGCTCGCCGAACACCTGCACTCCCGGGGCGTGCCGCGGGCCGCCACCTTCGCCGACCGCCGGGAACTGCTCCGCGACTGGTTCGACCCCAGACCCCGGCCCACGGCGGCTCCCCGCGTCGAGGCACCCGCACCGGTGGAGGACCTGCCCGGGCTCCCTGAGGATCTGCCCGCACTCCTGCGGGAACGGACACCGGGGCCGGAGGCCGGGAACGGACCGGAGCCCGAGGACGGGGTCGAGGACGCGGGGTTCGAGGACGGGGCCGGGAGCGTCCTGGCGGAGGCCCCCGACCCCTTCGCCGAGGACCAGCCCCAGGACACCTCCGCCCAGGAGGCCTGGAGCGAACCGGCCGGCGGCTTCCGGGGCGTGGGCGCACGCACCTTCCTGGGGGTGGCCAGGCGCAGCCCTCGGCAGGCATGCGACGAGGAGCCCTCGGAACCCGACGTGGCGGAATCCGGCGCCGCCACCGCAGGGACCCCACTGTCTCCCCGGCCCGGCACGAGTCACGAAACCCCGGAGCACCCCGAAACCCCCGAGCCTCCGCAGACCCACGACCCCCGCCCACCCGGAGACCCCGAGTCCCCGGCCCTCCTGCCGCAGACCCGCACCCCCGCCGACGCCCCGCCCCTCCCGGTCCTGGACACCATGGAGGAGGAGCCCTCCGACTACGCGACCGAGACCGAGCCCGACGTCGAGGAAGCAGTCGAGGATCCCGACGACAACTGGCCCACCCAGTACGTCGACCTCCCCCTCTCCCGCCTGGAACGGTGGCACGCCAAACGCGGCCCCGCGGGCGCCCACGAGGACGTCGTCGACGCCCGGGCGGCCGTGCGAGCCGAACGGGCCGAACTCCAACGGGTCCGCGCCGAACGCGACCACTACCACGCCGAGGTCCAGGAACTACGCAGGGAGATCGCTCGCTTGGACCAGTCCTGGATCGAAGCCGAATCCGCTGCCAACCCCGAGCGCGGACGCCGCTGGCCCCTGGTCCTCCTCGCCCTGGTCCTGCTCGCCGTGGTCTTCGCCGCGGGACTGGAGGTCGGCGCCCGCACCGGTCAGGGCGTTCTCGAACTCCTGGCCGGTCTGGCCCGCCCCCTCACCTCTTCCGGGTGAGGGCCGCTGTGCCCCGCCCCGGCCGCGCCCCCGTACGGGTGCGGCCGGGGACACGCCGGCCCCGACCCGGGCGTTGTGACCCCCGACCCACCGGGGCGCCCACATCCGCCATGACGGGCGGCAGCCACCGAAAACGCCCTAACCTGGTCCCATGACCGATTCTTCCCCGGCCCCCACCGCGGTTCCGCAGCCGTTGTGGGACACCGTCCGCGGCCTCGACCTGTCCGAGCAGCACCTGAAGGACCTGACCTCCTTCCCGGACGAGGCGGGCGAGATCCTCCTCGACGCGGTGGACGCGCTCCGCGAGCGGAACCCCAGCGCCGCACGGACCCTGGCCGAGGCCCTGCGCGAACACGCACCCCACGCCGGACACCGCCAGTTCGCGACCAACCAGCTCGCCGGGATGCTGCGCGCCGAAGGCCGGGACGCGGAGGCCGACCAGCTCCTGGAAGAGCTGACGGGCCCCGGGCTGGACCGGGGCGTGGCCCTCCTCCTCGCCGAGGACCTCGCCGCCCGGGGCGAGTACGACAAGGCCCTGCACTGCTACAACGTCGTCTGCCGGGGCATCCTCGCCCAGCCCCCGGAGACCGTCGCCGAACTCAACCGGCTCGGTCTGATGCCCCTGCTGGGTCGCGCCCGGATGCGTGAGCTGCTCGGTATGGCCCCGGACGCCCACGACCTGGCGACCCGCTCCACCGACGCCTACCTGCCCCCGGTGGAGAACCTCGCCGACCTGAGCGGCGACACCCCCGGCGGCAACGCCCCCGAGCGGTCCCGGCCCGCCGACTCCGCCGCCCGGCCCGGGCCCGGGCAGCGCTCCACCCCGCCGACCCCCGGACGCAACGAACCGTGCTCCTGCGGTTCGGGCCGCAAGTACAAGAAGTGCTGCGGCTCCCCACTGGCGCGCTGAACCGCACCGGCACGGCGCAGACCCCGAACCGCGGCTGGACGGTCACGAGTTCGATGAACCGGGAACCCGTTCGGTGGTTCGGGAGTCACAACCTCCGTCAGTGCGCACCCGGCGCACCGGGAGAAGAGGTGGCGGTTCGTGTTCGGAATCCTTCGGCCCTGTCGGCACAGCCTGTCCGAGGACCTGGCTCGGGAGTGGATGTCCCACATGTGCGGGCTGTGCCTGGCACTGCGCGACGAACACGGCCAGGCCTCCAGGGTCGCCACCAACTACGACGGCCTCGTGCTGTCGGTCCTGACCGCAGCCCAGTCCGAGGAGCACGCCGGTACCCGCACGGCCGGCCGATGCCCCCTGCGCGGTATGCGCGGGGCCCGGGTCGCCGACGGCTCCGGCGCGCACCTGGCCGCCGCGGTGTCACTCATGCTCGCTTCCGCCAAGATCAGCGACCACATCGAGGACGGGGACGGCCCCTACGCCCGCCCCGGTGTGCGCACCGTCGCCGGACGGGTGGCCGCTCGGTGGCGCAGCGGTGCACAGGCGTCCGGGAACAGGCTCGGCTTCGAGGGCGGCGCGCTGGTCTCCGTGGTCGACCGGCAGCGGGAGGCCGAACTCTCCGCCAGGGAGGGCACGGACGTGCTCACCGTGACCCGGCCGACCGAGGAGGCCACCGGCGAGGCCTTCGCGCACACCGCAGTTCTGGCCGGGGCCCCCGCCAACGTCGCACCCCTGCGCGAGGCGGGCCGCCTCTTCGGCCGTGTGGCACACCTGTTGGACGCCGTCGAGGACCGGGAGGAGGACCTGGCCAACGGTGCCTGGAACCCGCTCACCGTCACCGCCACCCCGACCGTCCGGGCCCGGGAGCTCTGCGAGGACGCCGTCCTCGGTGTCGAGCTGGCACTGCGGGAGACCGGGTTCGGTGACGACCGCCTGGTCCGGGTACTCCTGGTCCGGGAACTGCGGCGCGCCGTCGCCCGCACCTTCGCGCACGCCGGACACCCCGGCCCGCAACACGGCCCGGGTCCCGGCTGGGGACGTCACCAACCGCCCCACCACGGTTCACCACACCCCGGACACCAGGACGGCGGCGGTCACGGCGGACAGCACGGACCCGGCGGCCATGGCGGGGACCACGGCTCCGGCCGAGGCCGGAGCAAGGGAGGATGCTGCACCGCCTGCGCGTGCGACACCCCCGCCCTGCAGGAACCGCCCCGGAACCGGGGACTCCTGACGGGCTGCGCCACCGCACTGTTCATGTGCTGCACCTGTCAGTTCTGCTGCCGCGACCCCCACCCCGGGCCCTGGTCCGGCCAGCCCCGGGACTCCTGGTGCGGTGTCTGCGAATGCTGTACCTGCTGTAACTGCTGTGAGGTCTGTACCTGATGCGACTGACCGGGTTCCCCGGGGCACCGCGCTTCGGGGGAGCTCAGCGGTCGCAGCTCCGGCACCGGCGGGTGGCAGCCCGCTTGGTGTTGCCCCCGGTGGCCCGGAGAGGGGAAGTCATGCTGATCCGCTGCCACAGCTTCGGGTCCGGATAGTTGATCCAGCCCCAGTGCGGGGCCCTGACGTTCGAGTCGGCCTGGTGCGAGCAGCCGAGCCGGTGGGCCACGCCCCGCAGGGAGATGATGATCGCGTCACCGGAAGGGGACAGCCTCGTGGTGGAGAACGGGGTGCCCGTCCCACAGTTACCGATGTAGTCGCGGGGCAGCGCACAGGCGCAGCCCTCGCCGACGGGGAGTTCACAGAAATCGCAGCGCTTCATTCTCTTACTCTGCACCTACAGAGTGACGATTGTGCAACTTTTGGTGTTCAACGCGCCACGAATTTAAAGAACTCACCCGCGCGACCCCGCCCACCGCACCTCCGTACGCTGCGGGAGGACGAGCCGACACCGGCCGTGAACCCCGGTTCGGGGCAGGTTGGGTCTGCTGCCCGGATCCTCCTCCACCGGGGTGAGCAGTGCGGCGTGCACCAACCGCACCCTGTCGCGATCACGGCCGGTGGCCACCCGGTAGGCCACCGTTACCCTCGACCGGCCGATCCTGGTGAGCACCCCGGTGTACCGGTAGCGCCCGAACCGGAAACTCACCCGCTGGCCCACGTGCATTCTCCTGATCACCTCGCGCGACCGCGCCACCAGGGCACGGTGTTCCTCCCAGCGCCGTCGTACCTCCGCTGCCATTGCCTGACGGCACTCCTCCGCCAGGGCGTCCCGTGCCGCGCGTTGGGCGATCTGGCGTTCGCTCTCCTCGGCCAACCAGGGGAACCGCAGCCCGATCGCTTCGCGGGCGACCCGGTGTCGCGCTCTGCTCTGGTCAAGGTCGTAGTCGGTGCACTCGTGGCGCAGATAGTTGACGACCAGCCGTGGCGGCGGGACTGCGGTGCTGTCCGTGCCACGGTCCAGATCCAACTGCCGGGCGTGTTCCCGGGCGAGACGCTCCAGCCGGGCGGGGTTCGGATCGAGGGGGAAGAACGTGGTGATCATCGCGGCTCCCGGAGGGGTGGAACGGATGCCCTCCCATCATGAACCGCATCGGCGATCCCCGCTCAGAGCCTGTGGACAACCCGGGCCGGTCCTCCACAGCCCCGGCCCTTATGCCCGGGGGTCCCGACCGCGGGCCGGGCCCTCGTCCCGTCGTCCCGCGTACGTTCGACGAGGTGTCGGTCAGGCGGTGCGGTCAGCGACGGCCCCGGCCCGGAGATCCTCCAGAAGGAGGTCCGCGACCCTCTCCTCGTGGACGGCGGCCCCCTTCGCGAGGATGGTGGCGGCCAGATCCGGGTCCCAAGGCGCGGGGGTGACCCGTCCGGGCGCCGGGGTTTCATGGACCCGGGAGTGCGCCGCCAGGTAGTCGCCGGTCCCCATACGCCAGGGGAGGACACCGGCCACGGCCATGAGATGGGCGGTGATACGCAGTCCCTCCCCGTCGAAGTCCCCGTGGTAGCGCAGTTCGGCCCCGCCCTCGGAGAGCCTGCGCAACAGGGTGATCGCCGCACTGTTCGGCCAACCCGAGACACAGACCAGGGGAGGGCAGCGCGTGCCCAGGGCGCGTTGGGCGTGCGCGAGGATCGACGGGTTCTCCACCACGAACACCACGGGGCAGGGCTGCGACAGCGCCTCCCCGTCGGACAGTTGGTCAAGGGTGAGGACCGCGGCCCGCCCGGCGTCAGACCATGTCCGGAGGGTCACGGAAAGCGCGCGCTTCCCCCGTGGGCGCAAACCCAGAACCAACACGGAGGTGGAGTGGGCGTCGCAGTCCACTCCGAACCCGCTCCACAGCGCACGGCGCTCGCGTGCGTTCTCGGGGGCGTCGACATCGTGCAGGACGGCCAGAGCCCGCAGGACCAGTACGGGCAGCGCCTTGGTGCCGTCCAGGGCGTGCGGGTCCCCGGTCACCTCGGCGGCCAGAGTCGGCAGCGGGCGGCCGTCGGCCAGGGGAAGGGCGGCGAGAATCGCGAGAGCCTGCTCCAGACGGCGCCGAAGCACCTCCGTGTCCGCTCGGGGCGTCCGGTCGCCGCGGAGCAGGTCCACCCAGCGCGACAGCGCGGGCTGCTCGGTGACCACCGGGTGGGATCCCAACCACGTCCAGAGCCGCTCACGTTCGTCGGCGGCACGAGCCCGGTCGGCGGCCCGGTCGTCGATCGGGCCGACCAGTGCGCTCGCCACGGCACGGGCGTCCACTCCCAGCGGTGCCAGAGCGCCGTCCAACCGGTCCAGGCGCACCTTCACCCGCGGGCCCGGGTAGGAGGCGAGTCCCAGCAGGTCGGCCAGGGCCGCCTGTGACCTATCGTCCAGGTTCCGCACGGTCACCGAACGCACCGTGGCGCCGGAGGACAGCCGCTCGTGCACCGCTCGCCACAGTGGCATCAGCGGTCCCTCACCCAGGTGTTCCGGCACCTCGGGGGAACTCACTTCCTCTCCCCGGGCCCCGGTTCGGCCATCCCGTCGGCCTCCGCCTCGTCCTCCTCCAGGGCCGACCCGGTCCACACCCATCGCACGGTCGTCACCGCGTCGTCGTCCTCGCCCGGTTCCCCCGGAACCAGCTGGTGGATGGCGATACCGTCCAGCTCGGTGTAGGTGCACCACTCGTGGTCGCTGGTCAATACCAGATCCAGACCCAGGTCGACCATGAGCGCGAAGATCTGTCCCCGGTTGGTCGAGTCCACCCCCACGAACACCTCGTCCAACAGGATGAACCGGGGCGCCCCGGGGTCGGTGGCGTAGTGCGCCGCCACCGCCGCGAACAACGGCAGGTGCAACGCGATCGCCTTTTCCCCGCCGGAGAGCCCGCCGTGCTCGCGCCGGGTCAGCCGCTGCCAGCCCCTGCCGTCGTCGCGGTCCAGTTCCACGGTGAAACGGTGCCAGGAGGTGTAGTCCAGCACCTGGGTCAGGTGCTCCTCCCAACCCGCGGCCGAGTCCTCCGCGCGCACATCGTCGATCCGCGCTCGGAAGAAGTCGTGCAGAGCCTTCCGGTCGGCGTCCCCCAGGTTCCGCGGGTCACGTACGAGCAGTTCACGGGCCCGCTCGGTACCGGTCGGCGCGTCCGGGGCCACCACCCAGCGCAGCCGTACCGAGATCCGTGAGGCGGTCCGCACCCGGCTCAGACGCTCGTTCATCCCCTCCACCAGGCCGGTGGCCCGCCGTAGCCGTTCGGCCAGGTGGCGTCGGGTGTCCCCGGTCAACACCCGGTCGAACAGCTCACGTTCCTCCCCGGTGAGGTCGGCGGACCGGACCCGCTGCTCCTCGACCAGGGCCTCGTACAGGCCACGGGCCCCCACCCGTACCCCGTCGAGAAGTGCGCTGACCCGTTGGACCTCGCCGTCGGTCAGGAGTTCCAGGTAGGTCCGCCGGGCCAGGGTGTCCCGGGCGTCGTGCATGGCTTCGGCCACCTTGGCCCGCGCCCCGCTGATCCGCTCGGGGGAGTGGTCGGTCCGTGAGGATGTGGCCGCGACCGCCCTCGCCGCATCCAGGGCACCCCGCACCGTCGACACGTCGGCTACGGGTGGCTCCAGCCCCGAGTCCGCCAACAGGGAGGTGTCCAGCAGTCCCCGGAACCGGTCGGCCGAGGCGTCGCGGGCCACCACCGCGGCGGTACCCCGCTCCTCCCACACCCGCACGTCGGCGAGCAGCTCACCGTGTCGCCCCTGGGACACACGCTGCTCGGAGCGGACCGACCCCAGCGTGTCGCGCAGCTCCTTCAGCCTGCGCTCACCCCGGGCGATGCGCTCCTGGACCCTGCGGTGCTCCACCCCCACGGTGGCGTCCATCGCGGACAGGCGTGCGTTCAGCTCCCTGGCGACCCGCGCGGACTCCGTGGCCGCCCGCGCGGCCAGAACGGCCTCCTCCTCGGCCACCGCGGCGGTCTCCTGGGCCTGGCCCCGCCTGCCGACTGCCTCGAACAGCTCCACCTGCCCGTCCAACCAGGTCTCCACGGCCTCACCCAGGGAACCCAGCGCCGACCGTGCGATCTTGAGGGCCTCCCCGTCCGCGGGCAGCCGGTGCCGTGCGGCCAGCGCCCGCAGCTCCCGTTCGGCCGCCGCCACCAGGGGTTCGTGTCCGGCCAGGCGTTCACGTTGCCGCTCCAGCGTTCCGCGCCGGTGGGACACCAGGTCCTGGGCCGAACGCAGTCCACGGGCCGTGCTCCGTGTCGAGGCGTCGGAGGGCAGGGCGGCGACCTCGGCGTCGAGCCGCCGACGCCGCTCGGCCAGGGCCCGGTCCTCCTCGGCCGCGCTTGCCAGGGCATCGTCGATCTCCGCCAGCCGGACGTTGAGCCCGGCGATCAACCGGGCACGGTTGCGTTTCCGCGCCTGCTCCCCGATATGCGCGGGCAGCTCCTTGCCCCACTGGCCGTGCAGGTGACCGAGTCGCCAACGGCCGTCGGCACCCGCCATGACCGGGGCGTCCGGGGCCGATCCCAGTGCCCCGCCCCGGGCACCGGTGTCGTGTTCCGGCACGCGCGCACCCCCGCCCGTGTAGGCGATCCCAGCCAACACCGCGCGCACGTGTTCGGCCGGGACCGCTGCATCCTCCTCCACGATTAGTACGTCGGCCAGGCTGGGTCCGGCCACCGGTCGTACCCGTGCGTCCAGGGCCGTGTCACCGGCCACGCCGGACACCGAGCCGTCGGGCGTCAGCCAGGCGTCCAGCAGACCGGAGGCCTCCAACGCGGCCTCCACCCCGGCGCGGGCGGCTTCGGGGAGCCCGTCGGCGAAGGCCACCAGTCGCCACAGCGGGGCGCCGGGGAGCACCGACCGGTCAGCGGTACGGGTGTGCGGAACCGGCGGGTCGACCACGGCCACCGCCTCCAGCGCCGCGATTCGGTCCGCCACTCCGGCCCGCTCTTCGAGAAGGTGCTCGGTGCGCTGCCGGACCCGCTGGCGCAGAGCCGCCAACCCCTCGCCGGCACGCTGCCGGGCGGCGGCCACCTCCGCGTGGGGCCCGTCTCCCGTCTCCTGGTCGATCCCCTCGACCAGTTCCTCCGGGTCTGCCGGGGTTAGTTCGGCGCACTCACGCGCCCACGCCACCAGAGCCTCGGCCAGGTCCGCCAACCGGGTCTCGTGAGCGGCCTCGGACCTGGCCTCGTCCTCCTCGGCCGTGTCGAGTTCCTCCGTCAGAACCCCCAGGTCCGCCTCCAGCTCCTCCCGGCGCCGCAGCAGTCCTCGGAGGCTGTCCAACGAGGTGTGCACCGCACGGATCAGTTCCCCCCGATGGGAGACGGCCGCGCGCAGCAGACGCCGGGCCTGCTGAACCCCGTCACGCCCCTGGGCCGTCAGGACCTGCTCGGCCTCTTCGAACAACCCGACCAGATCCGAACGCTGGGCCGCGCGTTCGACACCGGCCCGGACCCCGGCTGCGCCCCGTTCGGCCCGCGCCACCGCCTCGGCACTCTCCGCGGCCAACCGGTCGGACCGCTCCGCCAACGCCCGGCGTCGCTCTGCCTCCGCGACGAGCCTGCTCTCCTCGTCCGTGGCCGTCCCGGCCCGCTCCCGCAGGATCTCGATCCCGTTCCCGGCCCGGTAGGCCTCGCTGTCCCTGAGCCCCCGCAGCTCACCGGAGACCGTTTCGGACAGTTCCTCCAGCTCCTGCTCCCTCCCGTCCAGGCGGGTGAGTTCCGCCGTGAGGGCCTCCACCCGGGTTCGGGCCTCGCGGAGGTTCTCGTTGCACTGCCCCATCTCCACGGCGGCGGTGGTGAGATCCGCCGCGGCACCGCGCAGCACTCGCGAGGCGTACACGCGCTGGCGGTCGGCCAGGGCCTTGGCCGCGTCGACCTCCCCGGCGAGGTCCCCGAGCTGCTCCCGGTGCCGGTCCAGGCGCTCGAACCCGCCCGCGATGTCGGCCAGTTCCCCCCGTCCCAGCGGGGGCAGGGCGCTGGAGAGCAGGGAGGACAGCAACCCCGGGTCCAACCGCTCGGAGAGTTTGGGGGTGCGCAACTGCAACAGCGCGGTGATGAGCGCGTCGTAGCGGGCCTGGTCCAGGCGGGGGTAGAGCAACCCGCGGACCGCGGCCCGGTACTCCTTCGGGCCGGTGTGGACCGTTCCGTGCCCGGGTTCGGCGACCGCGGCCTTGAGCTGTTTGACCGTCAGCGGTTGCTTCTCGGGGGTGAGCAGGGACAACTCTTCGCCCACACGCGCGGTCGAGGTGAAGTAGGTGGGGGTCACGGAGGAGACGTCCCGGGTGGCCTGGAGCCGGGCCCCCAGGGTGAGGTGCTCGGTGCCCTCGGCGGTGGGGCGTTCGAACTCCAGCCACACGTATCCCACCCGGGTGGCCCCCGGGTAGCCGTGCCCGATCATGTTCCAGTGCATGGCCCGCTCGTTGCCGCCGAAGGTCGACAACCGGTGGGCGCGCAGGCTCGCGTCCAACAGGAACGGCAGCAGCAACTCCAGGGCCTTGGACTTCCCGGTCCCGTTGCGGCCACGCAACAACAGCCGTCCCCGGTGGAAGGTGAAGACCTCCTGGTAGTAACGCCAGACATTGAGAATGCCGGCGCGAACCGGACGCCACCGGTCGGACGTGCGCTCCACCGGGACCTGGGTCATGCCCGTCCACCTTCCTGGCTCTGTGCCTGTTCTCCGAAGTCGGCGCGGTCCACGGCGTAGCGGTGGGCCGCGGGCAACGCCCGATAACACGGTTCGTCCCGGGGCGCGGGCCTGGCCCCGTCGGCAGGACCCGCAGGGCCCCCGTCCACTACTTCCCCGAGCAGCGCCTCTCTGGCCAGGCCGTGCCCGACCAGAACCCCGAGAGCGGCCCTGGCCAGCTGAAGAGCCCCGCCCTCACCGCGAAAACTCCGCGCCCAGGAGGGCCTTCGGGCCAACAACCCCTCCACCTCACCGGTCAGAGCACTCAGGGGCAGCGGGCCGGCTGTAGCCAACAAGACGTCGAGCAGCAACAGGGCGGTCTGTTTCACGTTGCCCTCACCCGGGAACACGTCCTCGGTGGCGTGCGCCCCGGCATCCACCAGAAGGTAGCCCTCGGCCCGCTCCTCCAACCGGAACCCCGCCTCCTCCGCGGCCCGGCGCAACAGGCCCCTTCCGGTCAGGGTCGCCGCGTACTCCGCCTCGTCCGTGCTCAGGTCCGCCGTGTACACCACGGGGTCGTCCAACAGGCGCCGCATCAGTGAGTGCCGGGCACGCAACAGGCGCTGGTTGCGGGTGGGGCCGCCGCCCGGGCTCGGATCGGCGTCAGCGGAATCATCCACGCGGGGGCCGTACCGTTCCTCGGCCAGCAACTCCGAAAGATCGGGACGGGGCCCGCCCAGCCGGGAGGGCGGTACCGGGGTACTGAGCAGCCGGGCCAGCCGAGCGGTGTCGGCGCGGTAGAGCACCATCGCGTCCGCCCCCGCCAGATAGGACTCGGTACTGCCGTCCACAGCGGTCAGAGCCCCGTAGTCCTCCAACAGGAGCAGTGCGTCCACCAACGCGGCCCGTTCCGCCCGCACCGAGGAGTCGAACTCGGCGATGCCCTCCTCCACGGCGCACGTGTGCGCCACTCGTTGGGCCAGCAGACCGACGGTGGTTCGACTCAACACGGTCAACTCCGCCGCGGCCAGGAAGAACAGCGTGTAACGCCGCCGGTCGAAGGGGGCAGCCGTCCCGCGTACACGACGCGCGGGGCGCGGCACCGCCACGTGGGAGTCGGTGGCACGCACCTTGGCCAACCGGGCGTAACCCTGCCGGGGTTCCACGGTCAACGCCCAACCGCAGAAGTAGTCGAACCAGGCGGTCAACTCGGTACGCCTGCGTCGCACCGCGGTGAAGGCGGCCTCGTCCCGCTCCCTTGTCAGCAGCGGGGAGGCCAGCATCGCCTGGATGCCCGACGCCATCTCGTCCCTGGCCTGCCTCACCTCACGGTTGGTGTCACGGGCCGAAAGACGGCCACTCATCCGATCCCCCGCCCCTGATCCGTGCCCTCGCAGCCGGCGGCCCCGGGCGTGCTGATCGCCACCACGTGGTCCGGTCCGCTGAACACCCCGCGCGGTGTCCGCAGGACCGCCTCACGCCGATCCGGTGGCGGACCCAGCACGATCTCCATCCGCCCGTCCGCGGTCAGGGCGCGTCGGGTGCCGTCTCCGAGCGCCGGTTCGGACAGCGCCTGCCCGAGCAGGGACAACAGGTGCTCGAACAGGTCGTGCTCCAGTTCCCCGAACGAGGACAGTCGAACCGGACCGTCGGTGGCCAGTCTCCCCAGCGCCCGCTCCGCCTCGGCCCGCTGGACCAGGGCCTTCTCCCTCCGGCGCCGTGCCGTCTCTGCGACGTCGCGCACCCGCGCGGTCCGGGCGACCCTCCCCGAACGCCCCGAGGAGCGCAGGTTGGCCGACACCGGAACCGGATCGGCCTTCGCCCACGGCGTTCCCGGAGCGATCAGTTCACCGTCCGTGTGCCCGAGCACCGCGTGCCGGGCGGGGGAGAGTCCGGTCAGCGCCGACCACAGCACGTGCGACTCCTCGCCCGATCCCGCAGCCGCACACCACCGGGCCGCCGTACGCAGGTCCTCGGCCGTACTGGAGGCCCGGCGCCGCGACTCGGTGATCCGCTCCAGCGTCTCCAACAGCGAACCGATGGCCCGCCGGGCCACCTCGTGCAGTCGGCGTACCCCCTCCTGGCCGTCCTCCGTGGGCGCGAACCACAACCGCAGCCCGGACCACTTGGTACGGCGGCCCGCCAACCAGTCCTCGCGGACCCGTCCGGTCGCGCTCGGCGGCAGGTTCGCCCCGGCCAGGGCCCGGCTCAGCAGCCCCTCCACACCCCGGCCCTCCACCCGCGCCAACGCGTCGGCGATGGTGCGGGCGCGCTCCTCCAGGTTGTCGACGAACGCGTCCAGGTAACCCACGGTCGCCCGTTTGACCTCGTGGAAGGTGTCCAGATCGGCTCCGCCCGAACGCAGCAGCCGCTGGAGTTCGTTGTTGAACCGTTTGGTGTTGTCCCGCAGCGAGTCCAGATGCCCCTCCAGCTCCTGCAGGGTGGTGAACACCCGGCTGTCCTGCGCGGGGTCGTCGGCGCCCATCAGTGTGTGCAGCCCGTCCAGGCGGTCGGCGATGGCGTCCAGCACCGCCGTCTGCAGGGCGCCCCGCTCCTTCAACCGTTCCAGCACCAGACGGACCCCCGCGAACTCGGCCTCGCCCCGAGCGGTCAGTGTGTACTGGACGTTCTTGCGTTCGAACTCGGCGGCGGTGGCGTAGGCCGCGGTGTAGCTCTGGGAGGAATCCAGGAGGCCGATCGACTCCAGGTGCCGCAGCGCGGTCTCCACCTCCGACTCCTCCACCGGCTCGGTGAACCCGGTCCCGGCCAGCCGACCGTGGACCTGCTCCAGAGGCAGCGCCGTCTCCAACCGTTCGTTGGCGTCGTTGAACACGTGCAGGACCGCGAAGTACAGGTCACGGCGGCTACCGGAGGTGAAGTCGAAGATCCGGGCCGGAAGCCGCTCGAAACCGTGCACCCCGAGACCCCCCGTAGTCCGCTCCACCTCGCGCGCCCACGCTACCGGGCCGCCCCGGGTACACGTGGACACACGAACCGCCCACCTCCGGGGCGATGGGACACGGCGTTGCGGCACGGCGGAGGAAACCCTCCCCGAGGGTCCGTCGGCCGACCACGCTCCGCTCGCCCCGCAGTCGTGGGAGACCGTTCGGGACCCCAACCTTCCCGAGGAGATTCCGGACGACCCGGCCCGCTTTCCCGAGGCGAGGGCGGACGTCCTGTCGGACACCGTCGAGCACCCGGCGGAGATCGAACACCCCGGGGCCCTCCTCTCCGTGGTGCGGCCGAAGCCGAGGAGGCCGGGGCCGTGGACTCCCGAACGCAACAGGCCGTGCCGGTGCGGATCGGAGCGCCAGTACAGGAAGTGCTGAGGCTCCCCGGACCTGCGCCCGAACCCGAACGGCGGTGGGCGGGGCTCCTGCCGAGGCGTCAGGCCCCCAAACCCACTCGGTCGAGCTCGGCCAGGAACCGTCGCTTGCGCCGGTGCCCGGCCCGCAACCCCGCCACGAACGCCCTCGCCTCGTCCGCCCGTCCCAGCCTTCCGTACAGCTCGTGCACCCGCCTGGCCAGCCTCGCGGCCTCCGGGTACAGGCGCGTGTCGGTCAGCCCGACCTTCGCTTCGACCCGCGGCAGGTACACCCCGATCGCGTCCTCGGGGTGACCCTCCTCCCGGAGAGCGGCCACCCGAAGCCACTGGCCGTCGTCACAGCCGTGCTCCACGGCCGCCTCCCAGACCGCCTCGGCGTCGCCCTCGTCCAACAGCACCTCCACCAGCGTGCACGGGAAGTGCGCGGCGCGTCGTCTGGCCGCGGCCCGGCGCAACAGTGCCAGTGCCTGTTCACGCACGGCGGGCCACTCGTCCCGTGGGGAGTCCTCGCGAAGGGCCCGGTAGGTGTGCGGTGTCGGGGAGCGCTCGAAGACCTCCCAGCGCAGGGCCTGGAGATCCTCCCCGCGCCCCGCGTCCCGGTAGGCGCGCACCACGTGGTCCAGGAGTTGCCCGTCGGGATGCGTCCCGCTCTCCCGCAGTCCCCGCTCCGCCCACTCCAACGCCTCGCCGGACCGGCCGTCCTCCTCCAGCGCCGCCACGATCCCCGGGTAGTGCACGTGCTCCCCGGAGGCGTACACCCGGACCAACAGATCGGTGTCCCCGGCCACCCGCGCGTACTCCGACCTCAGGAACTCGACCGACCACCCCCGGGCCGCGTCGCCGAGCTCGCCCTCGAACAGGTCCTGCCGGTAGCGCTCCAGCCCCTCCTCGCCGAGTACGTTCGCGTAGGTCTCCAACAGCAGCTCGGGGCAACCCGACCCGTCCAGCTGCAGGTCCAGCAGCCACCCCGCCAACACCAGCGGGTCCGGCCCGGCCACCGTGCACGCCGCCACGTGCGCCTCCACCAGACGGGCCCCCGCCCCGCCCAGGTACCCGGCCGAGTCGTCGACCATCCCCGCGTGCTCGTCCAGGACTCCGACGGCGTGCCGGGCCAGCCGTTCGGCCTCGCCCGCCGCCCCCGTATCCAGCAGCCTTTCCAGTTCTCCGGCCACCCCGTGCACCCGCTCCGCGTACCCGCGGGCCTCCTCGTACCCCACGAAATCCCCGAGTCGCAGGGCCCCGTCGACCATCGCCCGTCCGGCGCCGTCGGCCGCGCCCCCGCTCGCCAGGGTCGCGCGCAACTCCAACCGCTGCCGCAACTCGGGCAGTGCCTCGGCGGCCTCCAGCACCAGGTCCACCAGCGCGGTGCCGTCGAGCGAGCCCAGGTAGGCGCGCATGTTCGGGGCCTTCGGCGGGACGGTGCCCTGCTCGGCCATCTCCAGGTGCACCAGCCCCAGGGCGACGCAGTGCTTGCAGAAGTTACCGTCCTCGGCCCACGGACAGTCGCAGTCCCACTCCAACCCGCGCCGCCGCGGCGTCAGCTCCACCCGGTAGAGGTCCGTGCCGGAGACGATTCCGCGCACCGTGTTCCCGGCGACGGTCACCCCCCTCACCCGGGAGACGTAACCGACTCCGCGGTGGTAGGACTTCGCGCCGGCCAACTGGATGAGGTCTTCACGTGTGTAGGAGGGCATGGGTCCATTGAACCGCCGCCAGCGCAACCCCGTGATCGTTTCCCGGCCCTCCGGCCGGGCCCGGGAACCGGTCACCGTGAAGCAGGGCCGGTCCCCGGTACGCGGACACGGTTCCGGCGGACCGCGCACCGACGACCAGTGGTCCAAGGGGTCCTATGCCGGGTCGGAGGTGTCCCTGACCGGGGTTCCCTCGACGCGAGAGCCGGGAGCTCCCCGATCAGTGGTGGCGGGGCTGTGCGCGTGCTGCGGTGGCGCCGTGTCGTGGTCGGCGCCCTGGCCCGCCTCGGGCAGGCGCATGGCCAGTAGGGCGACGTCGTCACCGCTGGGACCCATCCGGGCGAGGAGCCCGTCGAGGAATTCCTCCAGGTCGAGGCCGACCAGGTCGGCGGCGTGGTGGCGCAGCTGGTCCAGTCCCGTGTCCAGATGCTGGTCGCGACTCTCGACCAGGCCATCGGTGTAGAAGAGCACGGTGGAGCGTGCGGGGAGTTCCTCGCGGATGTCGGGCCACTCCAGACCCAGGTGCAGGGCGGCGCTCGTACCGAGCAGGGGGCCGTGCTCCTCTCCCAGATAGTGGGCGCGGCCGTCGGCGGTGACGAGCAGGGGCGGGGGATGCCCGGCGTTGACCCAGTGCAGGTGCCAAGGGCCGCCGTCGGGTCCGTCCAGACGGGCGAAGACGGCGGTGGCCATGGGCGCGTCGCTGGTGTTGGTCATGACCTCGTCCAACCGCCGCATGATCGTGCTGGGGGGTTCCTGGCGGTCCCAGGCCAGGGCGCGCAGCATGTTGCGGACCTCGGCCATGTGCGCGGCGGCCTGGAGGTCGTGCCCGACCACGTCACCGATGACCATGCACGTGACACCGTCGGCCAGGAGGAAGGCGTCGTACCAGTCCCCGCCGACCTCGGAGGTCTGCTTCGCCGGTTCGTAACGGGCGGCGAACTGCAGGTGGTCGACCTGAGGCAGGGGGGTCAGGAGTTGGCGTTGCAGAGTTTCGGCCATGTCGCGCTGCTGCTCGAAGAGCCAGTTGTTCTTGATCACCAGCGCGGCGCGCCGTGCGATGTCGCTCAGCACCAGGACCTCGGCGTCGGTGTAGGCGGCCTGCCGTCCGGTCCGGGCCACGGTCAGCGCGCCGAAGATCCCCCTGCGGGTGTACATCGGCACCACCACCGCGCAGCCCTCGCCCAGGTGCTCGAACAGTTGTCGGTGCGCCAGGGCGAGCGGGTCGTCCGGTGCGCCGGCCTGGATTCCTGTGTCGATCAGTACGGGCCGGTTGCTGTACACGGCGCGCGCCAGTGCCGCACGGGAGGTCCGGGACAGCGGCGGCAGCGGACCCTTCAACGACTCCGCGGTGCCGTGGTCGCCCAGGGAGTGCACGGCAACACGTCGCATCTCCTTCTCCGTGTTCCCCTCCGCGAGCAGGTCGATCACCGCCCAGTCGCCCAGGTCCGGCACCAGCAGCCGCACCAGCTTGTCCAACACCTCTCCGGTCTGCGGGGAGGAGATGAGGAGGACGGAGACCTCCGCCACCATGCTCAGCTGGGCGGTGAGCTCCTCCAGGGTCGCCAGGTGCGCCGCCGTCTGCTCGCTGGCGTCGCGGTGCTTCTTGAAGTTGTGGAAGACGATGACGACACTTTCCGGGCCCTCCCCGTGCTGGAGGGGCGTGGCCGCCCAGATGATGGGCACGAGCGAGCCGTCTCCGCCGAGGTAGAACTCCTCGCTTCCCTCGGCCGGCCGGCCGCTGTCGAACACGCCCAGGACGGGGCACTCCCGGCGCGACACCTCGTTCCCGTCCGCGTCGCGGTGCAGCAGGTCGTGCACGTCCGCGCCCAGCAGCTGCTCCCGGGAACGATCGACGATCTGTCGCGCGTAGGGGTTGGAGGCGGTGATGCGGCCGTTGGAATCGATGACGAGCATCCCCGCGCCCACGCTGTCGAACACCGCACGCAACATGCCGGCCTCCGTCGGCCAGCCGCTGTCGCCCATCCTCCACCTCCGGTTCTCGCACCGCTGGGGCCGCCGGGCCGCGGGATCCGAGTGCGGAGGCCGGGCTCCCACGGCGGGGACACCGCCTCACCGACGCCGGTTCCGGCCGAGACCGCCGCGGGGCTCGTCTCGGGTTGAAGCGGAATAGCCGCTCGCACCGGGTGCGTACACACGAAGTCTCCTGAATCGACCTCGGTCAACGCAGTACAGTGTGGTCCCCCGAACAGTCCAGAGGGGGTATTGCCCCGTCAGTGGCATGTCACGCGGCCCAGGGGGAGGCGTCGTGGGACGTTTACCTTCCGACCGGTGGATACCTTCGACCCTGGAAGCACGGGGAGAAGCCAACACCATGGTCATGGACGGGAATCCCGCCGACGCCACCTCAGGGATCGAAGGTCAGCCCCGACAGCGTGCTGATCTCCTCACGGAGACGGGCCGCTCCGGGGTCGGAGAACTCCGAGGCCAAAGACAACGCCTCCTGCCAGTACCCGAGAGCCCGTTCCGTGTCCCCCGAAGCCCGTACCGATTCCGCTAGGAGGTGCAGCCCTGACGCCAGACGCCAACGGTGGCCCTCCCGGCGGTAGCCCTCGACCGCCTGCCGGTGGAACTTCGCGGCCTCCTCCGGGCGGTCGAGGACCCGGTAGACCTCTCCCACACCCTCGAAGGACTCCGCTTCGCGCACACGGTCGGCGATGCCCCTGTGCAGGGAGGCAGCGCGGTGGAAGGACTCCAGGGCCTCCTCGAGGTCACCGAGCCGGGTCTGGGCCCTACCGAGCTCCAGGAGCGCGTAGGCCTCCCGGACGGGGTTGGCCAGCTCCCGGGCGATGTCGAGGGCTGCCTGCACACTGCGCAGGTTCTCCTGCGGCTCCTCCAGTAGTTGCCAGGCCCTGCCCCGGGTGGTCAGGCAGGCGAAGGCGCTCATCTGGTTGCCGGACCTGTGGTGCAGCTCCAGGGCCAGGTCGGTGAACTCGACACACTGTTCCGGCCTGCCCAGTTCGAGGACGGTGGCGGCGAGGTTGCCCAGGACGATCCCCTCCCAGACCTGCTCCCCGAGGCCGCGCACCTGCGCCAGAGCGCGCTCGAAGTGTTCCGCCGCCTCTTCGAGCCGGCGGGCGCGCAGGTGCGTCAGGCCGATGGAGTTCAGCGACATCGCCTGTGCGAGCACGTCGCCGACCTCACGCCTCAGTTCCCACGCCCGTGTGTGGTGCAGGAGCGCCTCCTCGGGGCGCTGCGCCTGGACACAGGCCATGCCCAGGCTCTCCAGCAGGTCGGCCTCGGCCGTCTGTTCCCTCTCGTGCCGTGCGGACTCCAGGCCGATGCGCGCCGTGCTGGTCCATTCCCGGGCCGGAGCACGGAAGGTGTGCACGTGCCGCAGCACCACCGGCAGCTGCCAGGCCAGAGTGTGCAGTTCCGCCTCGGCAGCGGCCTGCGTGACGGAGAGGAGGTTGGACCGCTCCTGTTCGTACCACCGGACCGCCTCCCCGTTGGCGTTGAACGAGGGGACGCGATCGTCCGAGAAGTGGGGCAGTTCCAGGAGCGGTAGGTGGGTGCCCATCACCGAGACCGCGGTGTGGGCCGTGCGCAGGTACCAGGTCGCCAGGTTTTCCAGTGCCCGTCTGCGCTCCTGTGGGCTCTCCTCCGTCCTCACCTGGTCCAGGGCGTAGGAGCGGAGCAGATCGTGGAACTTGTAGCGGTCGGGGCCCGTCTGCTCCAGGAGGTGGGCGCCGACGAGGGAGTCCAGGGGTTGGCGCACACGGCGCAGGGAGCTGTCGTTGAGTACGGCCGCGACCCGTACGTCGAAGTCCGGGCCTGGGTGCAGGGCGAGGAGACGGAACAGCCGTGCCGAGTCCCGGGGCAGGGCTCGGTAGGACCACGCGAAGACCGAGCGCACCGCGTCCGCCTCCTCCTCGTCATCGGAGGCCAGGGCTTCCCAGAGCCCGGACTCGTCCCGCAGGTCGCTGATGAGTTCGGCCAGTGGCATGTGGGGCCGGCTCGCGGCGCGTTCGGCGGCGATCCGCAGCGCCAGGGGGAGGTACCCGCACAGGTGGGCGAGTTCGGCCACATCGGCCTCCGTGTCGCCTCCGCGGTAGTGGCCGGTCACCAGTTCCAGCAGCGCGACCGCCTCCCCGATCTGCAGGGTGCCCACCGTGAGTCGTTGTGCTCCGTCGCGGGCGACCAGGCCGGACAGGCGGCTGCGGCTGGTTACCAGGACCGTGCATTGCGAGGACCCCGGAAGAAGGGGGCGGACCTGGGAAGCCGTGGCGGCGTTGTCCAGCATGATCAGCGCACGGCGGTCCGCCAGGAGCGAGCGGTACAGGGTGGTGCGGCTGTCGGTGTCGGTTGGTATGGCGTCCGCCGGAACGCCGAGTGCGTGCAGGAAACGCTCCAGGACCTGGTCGGGGCCGGTGGGCAGTCCCGGGCCGTAGCCCCTGAGGTCCACATAGAGCTGGCCGTCGGGGAAGTGCTCGCGCGCACGGTGTGCCCAGTGCAGGGCCAGGGCGGTCTTGCCCACGCCGGCGGTGCCGGCGATGACGTGGATGCGTACACTCCCGCGTTCGTCCAGCCCCGCCTCGTGGGACAGGTGGAGGCTGAGTATCTCCAGTTCACCGGTGCGGTTGACGAAACCGGGAACGTCGCTGGGAAGCTGCCGGGGCACCGGACCGGACGAGGTGTCCTGACCGTGGAAGTGAACGCCGCCGTGGACGTCGCGTGCCTGCACGGCGCGACCGGAGACGTCCGATATCCGTGAGCGGACGCTCTCCTCCGGTCGCGGCCGGTGTTCGTCGGGTTCCCTACCGGGCACAGGTCGCACCCGCGTGGTCCACCGCCCGGTCGAAGTAGGCGTTCAGGTCCTCGGCACCCTTGTACAGTGCGGCGATGTCGCTCTGGCATCCGGCGTTGATCTCGGGATCGGTGTAGCGTACGGCTCCTGCCAGCACGCCCTGCTCGTCGTAGAGGATCCGGTAGGTCACCGAGTCGCCGAGGGTGACGATCTCGGGCACCTGGTGCTCGTTCTCCAACGGGGAGACCCGTTCGGGGCCGATGACGCGGATGCGTTCGCCGCACTGGGCGCGTAGCCGCAGCGAGTGCAGCTCCCAGTGCAGGTAGCGGGTGAGCGGTTCCTCCACGACCCGAACCCTCCGTACGGACGAACCCGCTGCCGCGATCCGGGAGAACTGCCCTCGGAGGCTGCTGCGGTTCCTTTCGAGTAGTCGGAGGGACTCCTCCTCGCGGCCCTGGGAGAAGGCGACCCAGCTCTCGCTCTCGGGCTGGTCGAAGTCCTGCTGCCGTTCGACCTTCCAGACGGGCCCGTTGCGCACCGCCCAGAACCGCTCGGCGAACTCCTCCAGGTAGGGGCGTAGCGCCAGCCGTTCCCCGGGCATGCTGTGCATCTGCTCAAGCATCGGGAATGTCCGCCTTCGCCGCGAGTACCGTGGAACGCGGCAGGATGACCAGCCGCTCGTCGTGGGCGATGGCCGCGCCCCGGGGCAGCCGGTCCGTGTACACCTCGGTGAGGTCGCGTCCGATCACCGCTATGTCTCCGTTGTCGAGTTCCCAGATATCGGGGCATCCGCCGACGTGATCGGTGGTGCCCAAATCCTCTGGGGACTTTCCTAACCTGCGTCGCAGTTCCGCTGCGGGATCTGCCTCCCACGGGCGTGTCATCACTGGCCTCCGCGCGTGCTCGAATCGGGGGGTGAGAGCACGCTCTCAGAAAAAATAACACGGCGGTGCTCTCCGTATCCGGTGAGTCTTGTGTTCTGATGGGTCAGAAGTCTGTTCCTTCGGTGCGGCAGGGCTTCCACTGGCCTGGTGGTTCGTGGTGAAACTGCTGTGCAAGACCACTCCAGGCGTCTCTTGGTGCAGTATTCGATCGCCTGTTCCCAAGGTGGTCCGCAAGTGGTGTTTGTTGCGTAAAATTAATCAGGCAAATGGCCTTCTTTGTGGAAAGAAGTGCCATTTTTCAAGGGGCTTTGGTCCCGCGTGTCCTGTTTTCTGGGGCATGTTCCGAGACAGGAATCCCTTGTTTCACCTCAGGGTGCCCACCAGTCGTCGGGCGACTGAATCCTGACGGTCGCCTTCCGCGTGCACGTGCGTGACCGGTGCCGCCGGACGTGTTCCCCACGCTGAACCGCGCCCGGTGCCGCCGTGGGGGGTGGCAGCCCGGGCGCGGCTTGGTCCCTGCTCTGGTGCTACAGCGAGGTCAGCTGCTCCATCCGGTCGGTGATGCCCAACCGGTGGCACATACCCTCGAAGTGCGCGGTGTCGGCAGTGCGGACGAGGTGGAAAACCCCGGTGAGCGCCCTGCGGACGGCGGGGTCCAGAAGCGGTTTTCCGGCGGAGTCCGTGGCCCGGTGGGAACTGCTGTGCACGAAGCGGAGCACTTCCCGGGCGAGGCCGCTCCGGCCGCCGAGCACGTGATTGATGGCGCTGGTCAGGTCGGTAGCCTGCTTGGGCACTCTGAACTGCAGGAAGTGCTCCAACAGCTTGCGTGCGTCGTTGGGTGCGGAGGTGACCAGGCGCAGGTCCGCTCCTACGGAGCTCTCGTCGACCGAGTCCAGGAGACCGAAGGCGAGGTTGTGGAAGAGGAGGAGGTACTCCGTTTCCAGGATCGCCGCCTCACGGCTCTTCCGGGGGTCCACCGGGTCCAGGGCAGGGGAGCGCTCGGCCCCGAAACCCACGGTCTTCATCAGGTGCAGTGTCGCGGAGGCGTTCCTGCGCTGGAGGTCCTTGGTCCAGTGCCTCAGGAACGAGGTGTTGTGCGTGAGTACGAAGAGCTGGCGGCACATGCCAGCCCCGGGGTCCAGCCTGCTGATCAGCGTCGCGTAGACGCCGAACATGAGCTGTTCGTCCAGACTGGAGACGGGGTCGTCCACCACCACGATGGAACGGCCCAGGTCGCGCCCATCCTCCTCCAGGCTCTGGAGGAAGTAGACGAGTGCGATCGCGGTCTTCTCACCCTCGCTGAGGTGGTGTGCGGGCCGGCTGTGGCGCAGGACCTGGTAGCGCCCCTCCCGGTGTTCGAAAGTGAGGTCCGAGCGTCGGAGCAGGCTGCGGATGTCCTCGTTCAGTGTGCCGACGAAGTACTCGGGGTCCTGACCCTCCGCCGGCACTTCACTCAGCACCGCCTGGTGCTCTCGCAGACGATCCGCGCACTGTCCGATCTCCCGCGCCAACGTCTCCTCTTCTTCCAGGTAGTGCTGGAAGGGGGCCACGATCTCGCGCAGCATCCGCTGCAACTCGCGGTCGGCTGCCTCTTTCCGGTGCAGCGCCAGCGCCTGTGTGCGCTGGTTGTGCTCCTCGATGACCTGGTTCACAGCCACGGTGTCGACCGCTGCGGGAAACGCGTCGGAGGGCAGTTCCAACGGGGCGAACATCGCTCCCCGTTTCCGTTCCAGCGTCTGTTCGAGCCGGTCCAAGCCCTGTAGGAAGGTGGTGACGGCGGATTCGGCCTCCTTGGCCACGGTGTCGTAGTCCTCGCGCAGGTCCTCGAAGAACAGCCCTCGGTCCGGCAACGTGCTGGAGAACCGCTCGGCCTGCCCGCGAACCAGCCTCACCTGCTGTTCGGCGGAGCCGATCACCGCCATCAGCCGGGTGTACCCCTCGTCGAAGTGCCGGTCCAGACGCTGCCTGCGCTCGGCGCTGATCCTGCCTTCGCAGAACAGACAGGTCCCGCGTTCGCTGTGCAGTGACACGCCCTCCCGGACCCAGGACTCGTGGTCGGACCGCCCCCGCAGTTCATCGAGCACCTGCGAGGCCACCGTGTGCTGTAGGAGGGAGACGACCTCGTCCCGGAGCTCGTTCGCGGACAGCCCGCCGCTGTTGACCCGGGAGACCTCCCCGGGGGAGGAACCGCTGAGCAGACTCTGGTCCTGCTCCCTCGTACTCCCGAGTTCCCAGGAGGCGGTGCGCGGCTGTCGCAGGGCCTCTTTGACATGGCTCTTGTTGAAACCGCGGTGGAACCGGTCGCTCATCGGCCCCAGCGTGTTGCTGGCCCTGCGCCCGAGGTCGGTGCAGAGCTGCTCCCGTTGGCGCTCGACCGAGCGTCGGCTCTTCTCCAGGCGCTTCAGCCGCGGTACCAGTTCCTCGCACCCCGCCTGGGCCTCGTCTCTGCGCCTCTTCTGCTCGATGGTGGGTTCACCCAGGTACATCAGCGCGGGTGCGTCCGCGCCTGGGACCTGGTCGTCATGGGCGTCGAAGCGCAGGTTGCGTCGCACGTACCCGGCGTTGAAGAGCCGAACGTCGTTCCAGATCAAGTGCCCGGGACCGTCGACCTTCTCTGTTTGCGCGGGGTCCTCACCGGGTTGGATCCTGGCTTTCATGCCGTGCGACCACCCCTGGTCCTCCGGGACACCGCTCAGTAGCTCCGCGAAGGTGCTCTTCCCCGTTCCGTTCGGGGCGTAGATCAGGTTGAGTTTCGCGAAGTCGATGGCGTTGTCACGCTGCCGCCAACCCTGGTAACAGCGGAAGTCCTTGACATGGGTGATGCGCTTGATCAAAGAGATGTCCTAGCAAGACGCGTTTGCCGGGGGAGAAACCAGAGTGTCAGAGATCCTGCTGGGACAGGTGTGGTTCTCCGATTGTTGGCGGTGCTTCCGCGCGAGGCCCGTTCGGCAGGGCGAGGGGCCTCCGTCGGCTTCGGAACGGTGAGTCGGTACCGACGCTGTGGTCGGCTCCGGTGCCCGGGGAGCGCACGTCACACCGACAGGTCCGCCCCCGGGCGGGGCATCGCTGGTGGAGTGTGCGGACCTCTCGTTGACCCCGCTGGGGAGTCTGGTCACGCGCATGGGTGCGGTCGTGGACGCGGGCTGCCCCTGCCCTCTCTGTCAGTTTTGAATTAAACATCGCTATATGTCTGGTTGGACAGGTGAGAGGGTCCTGGGCGGGACGGCGCTCTGGTGGCTATTCTCGACGATTCGTGTCTGATACAGGCTGGCCCCGGTGGTCCGGTTGTGGAATTCTGGATCGGCGACGAAAGCTTGCTGCGGACCCGGCCGAGCGCCTGAGCGGTTCGGATCCTCGTGCTTGGTGTTCGACTTGGAGAGGCCGGGAACCGGTGGTCAAATCGAGGAAGAAGACGTGGCGTAGCGGCAGCGGATGGTGGACCGACGACCCCCGGCCCAGTGTCGGGGGAGACCGATCGGCGGAGATCGATCCGGATCGCTCTCGGGACCTGTCGTCATCCCCACCGGGTCCGCGGGCGAGTGGATCGTCTCGTAGGTTCCCCGTTCGAGTGACGAGGGTGTCTCCCGGACGAAAACTCGGTGCGGATGTGGACAGACTCCACAAGCTGCTCAGCCGTGCGCGGTCATTGGTGATCGAACAGCCTGTCAAAGCCCGGGACGTGTGCAATGAGGCGTTGAGGATGCCCAAGGGGTCGCTGAAGGCCAAGACTTCCACAGGTATGAGTTTCAGGGCCGCCTTCGAAGAGGTGAAGAGCGCTTCCCAGCTCCCAGTTGCTCGGAGACGTAAGAAGCGGTGGGGTGGAACGCGGCCCCGGGGATGATCCGCTCGCCTTGCCTTCTCGGAACTGGCACGGCAGGGAAACCTAAACCTGTCTTTAGGGCTTCATGCCGCCAGGCGGCCAGCGGTGTCCGGCCGGTGGGAACGGGAAGGCCCGGGCAAAACCGAGAAGACGGAGCCCTGTACGGACAGCCGTAACAGTAGCCCGGTATTCCCCATCTCTCAGCGTTTGGCTCCCTTGGGAGGGCGCCCGCGACGGGGCCGGGCGACACACGCGCCGCTGAACGCGCCTTCGCGGCCGGAGGGCTGATCCTGGCCTGGCGCGGGCGGAGCGGCATGGACGATGCCCGCGCCGTGGTGCACCGTCTGCTGGCCCGCCTGTACACCGCGGACGACCTTGACGCGTCCAGGGCCGGTACCAGTGAGGCACCCGTGCCGTCAGGAGTCGCACGGGCGGCCCCGGCCCCGCCGGAGACCGAACGCCCCGGTTCGCAGTGACATTCCGGCCCGGGGCGGGTGGTCGGGCCTGCCACCCGCCCCGGGGGCGGGTGCCCCTCGTATTTGGTCCGGCCTGCGCCGGTCGCCTCTCAGAGCAGGGCGTCCAGGGCGCTGGTCGCCGCGTCACGGCGCAACCGGTCGTGGAAGTGCTGGTTGCGGTAGTTGCGCAGACAGCCGTAGCAGGAGGTCTCCGCCCCGCAGTCACAGGAACCGACGCGTGCGCGTGCCGCTTCGAGGACCCGGGGGAACGCCGACGCGATCCGGGTCGCGCCTCCGGCACCGCCGGGGACCGTGTCGAACAGCACCAGCGCCATCGTGCCCGCCGCCCTACGGAAGGTGGCTCCGTCGATGTCGTCCCGGCTGATGTCCAGCGCCGAGGAGGCGCCTTCGAGCAGCGAGTACAGCAGGGAGTAGCGGACCTGGTCGGAGGCCCGCCCCACGTCCAGCCGGCCGCCGAAGGAGATCTCCACGATGTCGGTCTCGTACCGGTGCGCCAGCGACAGGTGGGACAGCGGTCCGGCGCACGGTGTGCCCTTCATCGGGTTGGTGTGCTCGTCGGGCACCTTCCCGGTCGCCGTTCCCCTGCCCCAGCCGCACCAGCCGCAGATCCGGTACCCCTGCCCGGACGGGCCGTCCGAGATGGCCACGAGTTCGCCCCGGCTGCCCGCCCGGCACAGGACCTCACCGCCGCCGGGCAACGGCCAGGAGTGGTCCTCGGGGTCGGCGGCGAGCCTGAGCACGCTGGTGAAGCCGTGCCAGGAGCGCTGCGGCGGCGTGGTCCCCGCCGGTTGCACGGAGGTGTCGGCGACGAACCCGAACTCCGGGATGACGTACTTGGTGCGCCCGCCCCGGGCGAGAGCGCCGCAGGAGCCGCACACGCCGTCCAGAGGGTCCTTGGACTCGGCGTAGAAGCCGCATTCGGTGCACACCCGGTAGTGGTGGGGGTGCAGTTCCCTGCCGGGGAGCCGGTAGATGCCCGCCGAGGTCCACTTCTTGCCGCCCGCGATGATGGATCCGCCCGGCGCGTACTCGTAGATGGCCGAGCTGCGGTCCCGGGCCAGTTCCAGGTGCCTGCCCACCGGTTCGCCGGAGTGGTGGGTGCGCAGTTCCACGGTGTCCACAGGGAAGCCGTACTTGGGCAGCACGTTGCGGGTGGCGAGGAAACCGATGAGCGAACGCTCCACCACCGTCCTGATGGTCTTGCCGAAGCGTTCGGCCAGCCCGTCCTTGCGGGCCTCGAAGGCCTCCACCCGGCGGCGCTCGAAGTCCGCCACGTCCTGGTCCACCTCCAGGCGCAACGACTCCAGGAGTTCGGCGAGTCCTTCGGCCCAGGCCCCGCCGACCACGTCGATCGCTTCGGTGATCTCCGGCGGGAGGATGCGCAGCAGCGCCTCGGTGACGTGTTCCGGCACGGGGGACAGGAACTCCGCCACCCGCTGGACCGGGGCGGGCCCTTCCTCGGAGGGAAGGAAGAACTGCCCGACCTTCGTCCAGGACTCGCCGGTCTCCTGGAACCAGTACCGGAAGAAGGCGGCCAGCGCCACCGAGTGGGCGTGCCTGCGGTCGATGCGTACGTTGGCGAGCGGTACGTAGGGGGCGCGCACCTGCCCGGCGATCATCTTCTCGGGTTCCTGGTACCGGAACAGGTCGTGGGAGCGGCGCTGCGCGTAGGTCACCACCAGGGCCGCTGAGTCGGACCGGCGTCCGGCCCGGCCCGCCCGCTGTACGTAGTTGGCGGTGGTGGGCGGCATGTTGCGCATGAACACCGACTGGAGTTCGCCCACGTCCACGCCGAGTTCGAAGGTGGTCGAGCAGGACAGGGCGTTCACCCGGCCCCGGACGAAATCCTGTTGGATACGGGCGGCCTCCCGCGCCGACCACTGCGCGGTGTGCTCCTGGGCGGAGAGCGGGACCGGGTTCAGCGTCCGGTACAGGTGCCGGTAGTGGTCGGTGTCCTTGTCGGGGTCCGGGATCTCGTAGGGGCGCAGGGTCCCCGGGCAGTTCATGGTCGGGCACACGCCGCGCACCGACACCGGGTGCAGGCGGCGGCAGCTGTCGCACTGGTGGGGAGCGGTCTCCGGGGTGACCAGGGACAGCTCCAGGCTCTCGTGGTCCACCTGGAAGACCGTTCCGAGCACCCGCACCTCCGACGGCACGAGCCATCCGTCGCGCGTTCCGCGCAGCAGCTCCCACACCTTCTCCAGCACCAGGGCCGGGAGTTTGGGGTCCTCGGGCAACCCCAACCGTTCGAAGAGTCTCCGGAGGTAGTTCAGCCGACTGTTCTGCCCCGAGGTCGGCAGCCAGCTGATCACCTTGCGCGCGCGGTCGGACCCGGTCAGGCGCACGTAGACGGGGCCCAGGCGCGGCGCGAACACCTCGTCGTCGGCGGCCACGTTCTCGGGCATGGTCAGCGCGCCCTGTTGGCGCAGGGTGCGTACCAGTTCCCCGAACAGGTCCCAGACCTCGTCCTCGGCCAGGCCGAGCCGGTCGGTGAAGGCGCTGGGCAGTCGGGTGCCCTCGGGCCGCGACAGACCGACCCGCAGCAGTCCCCGCCCCTCCAGCGACTGCCGGTCGTCGGTGCTGACCAGTTCGCTCATCACCCAGGGTGCGACCGTGGTCGCGCGCTGGCGTTTGGAGACTTTCCGACCGAACTGGCCGGCGTTCCTGGCCGTCCGCGCGGTGGCGTCGACCAGGTCGTCCACACGCAGTTCGTCGTCGGGGTCGTGGATGTCCCGCACACCGTCCAGGATGAGGCGGCGGCGCTGGAACAGCTGGTAGCTGGTCTCCAGGTAGGGGGCGAAGAACGCCGCCGACTGGCGGCTGTCGTTGAACATCAGGAGCTTGCGTCCCCCTCCCGGCTGGTCGGCCACCTCGTCGTCGGCGTCCTCGGGGAGCGCCTGGTACAGGGCGGTCGCCACGACCGCGGCGGAGGCCTCGTTGCCGCTCTCGAAACGGCGCAGGGTGTGGCGGCCGAGCGCGCCGCAGCTCAGGCAGCGCGCGGCCTTGTCGCCGCGGCCCCTGATCAGGCGGACCTCGCGCAGGGAGCGCTGTTCACAGGAGACCGCGCACGCGCCGGTCGGCGAGTCCGACAGCGTGCCGCAGCCCGCGCACAGGTAGCGGGTCTGCGGGTTGACCCTGGGGGCGGTCTCCAGGGTGTCGTCATCGTCGTCGAGTGTGATCGGCGTGCTGCCCAGGTGCAGCCAGTCGGGGGCCTTCTGGTGGGGGCTCTGCGGCAGCAGCCTGGTGCCGGCCCCGTCGGCCTCGATGCTGCCGACCAGGTACAGGTCGCCGCAGCGTTTGCAGGCCCCGATCTCGAAGGCGGACGCGGTGCAGGTCGCACAGTTCTCGTGCCGGGCCAGCGACACGTGCGGGCCCTCGTCGGTCAGGCAGGTGAAGGCGCCGTCGGTGGCCCGGGTGAACAGGTGGTAGCGGGCGGACAGCAGCGGGTTGCCGCCGGAGTCGCGGATCGTGCTGGCCAGGGACACCAGGTCGGCCAGGGCCCGCAACCGGTCCCCGGCGGTCAGGTCCCCGGCCGGCCCGGTGGTGTCGGGGACGGCCGAGAACAGGTCCTCGGCCAGGGTCTCCAGGGGACGCGGGCCGCCCCGGGCCAGCAGGACACGCAGGTGCTGGAGGCGCTTCTCCCCGGCCAGGAGGGCGAACGGATCGGGGGACTCCGCGCCGTGCCGGGACGCGGCGGACCGCAGCGCCCGGCCCGGGTCGTCGTCGTTGCGGATGGTGCGGTAGTCGAGGGCGGACAGCGGCCCCCAGGTGAGGTCGGGCACGGTGTCCCGGTGCGTGGCGCGGATCAGGTCCTGCTGTTCGGGGTCGCCCTCGTCCCAGGTGAAGGGCGCGTCGAAGAGCCGCTCGGCGAAGCTGGTGACCGCGCCCGGGTCGTCACCGACGGTCGCGCTGGTGGCGATGCACTGCAGGTTCTGTCCGGGGGCGACGCGGTCGCGCAGGCGGCGCAGCAGCATCGCCAGTTCGGCGGCCTTGGCTCCGTCGTACACGTGTGCCTCGTCCAGGGCGATGAACCGCCAGTGCCCGGCGTGCTCGCCCTCGAACAGGTCCAGGTCGGCGGGGCGCAGCAGCAGGTACTCCAGCATCGCGTAGTTGGTGAGCAGCAGGTGCGGGGGCTCCCTGCGCATGCGCTCGCGGCTGAGGTATTCGTTGGGCGGCGGTTCCAGCCCGGGGTGCAGGGCCCGGAAGGAGTCCAGCGCCTGCCGTTCGGTCTCCTTGGTCTCCCCGGTGTAGCGGCCGAAGGTGATGTGCGGGCTGTGCGCCAGCAGGCTCTCCCGTAGCCGTTTGAGCTGGTCGTTGGCGAGCGCGTTCATCGGGTAGAGCAGGATGGCCCGCACCCCCGGCCCCAGTTCGCCGCGTTCGTGCTCCTCCTGGAGTTCGTTGAGGACGGGCAGCAGGAAGCTCTCGGTCTTGCCTGACCCGGTTCCGGTGGCCACCACCAGGTTGCGCCCCCGGCGGGCTTTGCGGATCGCCTCCTCCTGGTGGGTGTACAGCGGGCGGTCCAGGTGGACGGCCGGTCCGGCGGGCGAGTTGAATCCGGCGGAGAGCACCCCCTCGGCGATGAGTTCGCGCGGTGTGCGGCCGGTCTCGTAGGCGGGGGTGGCCTCCAGCAGGGGGCCCTTGCTGAGCAGTTCGCTCCCGTCGATCTGCGCCGAGAGCGCCCCGGCCACTGCCGGGTCGCGCACCGGTAGCAGTGAGCGCAGGTAGCGGCGGTAGCCGTCGCTGATCATCGCGCTCACGTCGATGGGGTCGATCTGGGAGGTCATCGGCTGTGCTCCTTGGCGAAGTGGGCGCGTTCGGCCCCGGCGAGGGCGAGTTCGGCCAGGACGATGTCGATACGGACGAGGTCGGGGGCGCAGCGGGCCAGGTCTCCCCAGACCCGCTGTTGGCCGTGCGCGAGTGAGGCGCACGGAGCCACGCCGCGGGCGGCCAGCCGCGCCGCCACGGCCAGGGCGAGTGAGGCGGCGGGCAGGTTGCGCCACCGGGACGCCCCCGGGGCGTGGCGGGACTCCAACAGGGCCAGCGCTGGGCGCCGATAGGTCTCGGGGATCTGTTTGACCAGGTGGAGGGCGGCCGTGGTGATGTCGGAGGCCCTGCTGCGCAGCTGGTAGAGCTCGGACCGGTTGCGTTCGGTGAACAGGCCCAGGGCCGCCTGCGTGCGCGAGTCCTCGTCCAACAGGGCGCGCGGTACCACGCGCGCGGCCTGCCAGATCGCGGTGACCTGTTCGTCGGGCATCCGGGCCAGGAGTTCGGTGGTGGCGTCGAAGCGGCCGGAACCGGCGGCGGGGTCCGCCTCGCCCCGGAGCAGGGCGGCCGCCACGGGCCCGCAGTGTTCTTCCAGCTGCTCCAGGAGCTCCGCGTGATCGGGCTCGTCGGGCTCCGCGCCGATCAGGGGCAGCAGGTCGCTGGTGGCCAGCGCCGCCGCGGCGGGGAGCCGGTGCCACAGCTCGGCCGCGCGCTTGGCGGGGACGCGCTGGCCGACGGGGGCGGCCGCGAGTCCTCCGGTGATCAGCGCCCACACGCTCTCCCGCGCCGACAGTTCGGCCCTGCCGTGGGCCAGCAGCGCCGGCAGCGGCGCGCGGCCCAGGGCGGTGGCGCAGGCCTCGATCCGCGCCGCGGGCACACCCGATCGGAGCAGGGGTTCGGAGGTCCCCAGTACCCGCCACAGGCGTACCGCGTTGTCGTGGGAGACCGGGAGCGCGTCCAGCCCCTCGCCTTCGGTGAAGGCGGCGCACAGCAGTTCCTCGTCGGCGTCGGAGCCCCGTGGCCGCCCCGGGGCCGCGCAGACCAGGACGTTGGGGTCCCGGGGCTGGGGCCAGCGCGGGTGTTCGCTGATCGACCACGGGTCCTCGATGCTCAGCAGGACGCGCAGTCCCCCCGCTTCGCGGAGTTCCTCCGGGAGGATCGCGCGGCCCTCGGCGCTGACCGGCAGCACCACGGGCGGTCGCCAGGGCGCACCGTCCGCGTACACGGCGGCGGTGACGTCCCCGATCCCGGCGAAGCCGTCGAACTCGATGGCACCGTCGCGCAGTCCGGCTCCGGCGGCCAGCCGCCGGGGCCGCACGAGGGCCACGGGGACCGCTGCCGTGCCGTACCCGACGACCAGTTTGAGGTGGCGCCGGGCCAGGGCCGTCTCCACGATCTGGCCGAGGGAGTAGCGGTGGGTGCCGGGGCCGAGGGTGGCACCGGCCCGCACCCGCTGGACGATCTCCTCCCCCTGCATCACGCACAGTTCACCGGGGCGCGCCCCGCCCTCGGGCACCCGGAGGAGCAGGTCCCCCGTACCGGGCACGGACTCGGAGTCGATCCGCAGCGGTTCGGCCCGCCACTGCGGCCCCCGCTCGCCGGTGGCCAGGACCCGCAGGTGCGGGGGTTCGACCACGACCGGCAGCACCGAGGTCCCCGACCGCATTACCGCCTGGCGGGCGGTCTCCGCCGGTCCGAAGGAGATCCGGGACGGTTCCGCCTCGGTACCGTCCATCGGGTCGAGCACGCTCTCGGCTCCGACCAGGCCCCGCCCCTCCAGTACCCGTACCCCGGGCGTGTGCCGTGCCGCCAACCCCTCGGCGAGGGTGACCTGGCGGGTCAGGCCACGGCCCAGCGGCCCCCGCACGTGCACGGTGAAGGCCCCCACGACGGGTGAGTCGTACTCCTCGAAGAGCCGCACCCGGGTGCCGGAGTCGGCCCGGACCCGGGACAGCACGCGGCCCTCCTCCACGGAGCGGACCTCCACCCGCCACTGCACCGGGGCGCCCTCCGCCTCGGGCAGCACCACGTGCGGCCGCCGCGCGTGGACCGGGGCCCCGTGCGCCGTGGTCACTCCGGTGACCGGGTCGACGAGCTCCAGCCGGGGCCGTTCGCGGCCCTGGACGCGGCGGGCGTCCTCCTGCCTGTCGCCGAGGCGTATCCAGTCGTCGCGGCGCAGGCGCAGGCGGAGCAGCGTCCACCCCTCCCATCCGTAGGGCACGTCGTGCTCCCCGAGGTCCTCGGCGGACTCGGCCCGGGCGAGCGGTTGCGCACTCGGGTGCAGCACCCACACGGGTCCGGGCGGCAGGGCCTGTCCCGCGCCCACCAGGGCGCCTGAGTCGTCGAAGACCAGGAGCGGGTCGTCGGGGTCGATGAGGTCCAGCTGTTCGCGTGCCCGTGTTCCCCGCGCGGCCACGCTCACGGCGCGGGTGGGTCGGGGCAGGGCGAACACGGTCCGCTCGGCGGCGCCCGCGCCCCAGCGGTGGCGGGCCCGCACGGTGTGGGTGCCGTCGTCGGTGGTGACCTCCCACAGGACGTCGAGGTCGTCGCCGTCCCCGACCGTGGGCAGGACGACGTGCACGCCGTGCACGAAGGGGTCCAGGCGGATCCGGGGCCGCATGGCGCGGGGACGGGGGGTGTCGGCGGCCGTGCGCTGGGGCAGGGCGCCGCGGGAGGCCGCGCGCTCCAGCGCCTCCAGGGCGGGCAGCTGGAACCGCTCGGGCAGTCCCGCCTCCCGGGCGCTGGTGTCGGGGTCCTCGCGGAGCGAGTCGAGCAGGTGCGTGCACCGTTCGATGGTCTCCAGGGCGTAGTCCCCGCCGGAGGAGAGGAATCGCTGGGCCGGGATGTCCAGGTCCTTCATCCGGTGCCGGCCCGCGATCGCCCACTGGTGGAGTTCGTGCGCGTCGGTGCCCGGGGCCACGGCCGCCCGGTGCAGCAGCAGGTCGAAGAGGTCGCCGAGGCAGTAGGTGGGGATGCCCGAGTGCATCAGGATCGGGCCCACGTACTTCTGGGTCATGCCCGGGAAGGTGTCCGCTCCCAGGATCTCCAGGGACCGGAGGAGGTCGTCGCCCCACTCCCCGCTGTCCTGGCGGGCCGCGGGGACCCGGGCGGTCTCCCACAGCGGGGGCCAGAAGGTGCCGCTGGAGTAGCGGCTGGTGGCGACGCCGACGGTGACGGCGGCGGTGACGGCGGGCCACCGGGACAGCCCCGACCTCTGGTAGACGTCCATCTGGGCGGAGAACACCGCCCCCAGGGCCTGGGCGGCCTGGTCGAGTTGGCGCTGGTTGAGGGAGGCCTCGGAGACGAGGGAGACCGATTCCAGCCGGGGCCGCCACTCGCTCTCCCGGATGTCGAGCAGTTGCCGGGGCGTGACCTTCCGGGGGTCCGACCGGGGCTCCTCCTGCTCGAAGGGCAGGGGAAGGGGCATGGACATGGCCGACTCCAGGGGGTGTCGTTGGCGCTGGGTAACATCACCGATGCAGTCAATCTAGAGAAGGCATGAAAACATTGTCAACCCGTGCGTTGGTGTGATGTACTGTCTCCATCATGACGAGAGGAGGCCTCGATGGCGGAGTCACCGCAGGTCACTGCGGCCGACATTGCCCGGATCGCACGGGTGAGCCGGACCACGGTCAGTAACTGGCGTCGGCGCCACGAGGACTTTCCGCAGCCGGTCGGGGGGAGCGGGAACAGGGCCCTCTTCGACCGCGCAGGGGTGGAGGAGTGGCTCGCCGACAGCGGCCGCCTGCCCGAACGCGCACCGTACGAACAGCTCTGGGAGCTGGTCCGCGCGGACGTCGGGACCGGCGGCGACCTGGCGGAGACGGTCGCCGCCGTACAGGAGGCGCTGCTCGCTCTCTCCGGGGACGGCACCGCCCTCGACGGCCCGCTGGCCGGTGCGGTTTCCGGTGCGGTGGAGGACGCGGAACCGGCGCGGGGAAAGGCGGCGGTGAGCCCCCTGGGGGCGGATCTGCTCCGCGCCGTCCGGGACGGTGCCCCGACACCCGAGCGGGCCCGGGAACTCGCCGAGGAACTGCACGAGGCCTACCTGGACGCCCTGGGAGGCAAGGCGCACGTCACACCCGAGCCGCTGGCACTGCTGATGGCCGACCTGGCCGGGGTGAGCGGCGCCGAGGTGCTCGACCCCGCCTGCGGCAGCGGCACCCTGCTCCGCGCGGCCGTGCTGGAGGGCGCGGCGGGGGTCCACGGCCAGGAGCTCGCGACCTCCACCGCGCGCATGGCAGGGGCCAGACTGGCCCTGGCCGCCGGAGATGTGCCCGGCGGGGTGGTCGGAGGAGACTCGTTGACCGCTGACGCCTTCCCCGGACGGCACTTCGACGCGGTGCTGTGCAACCCGCCCTTCAACCAGCGTGACTGGGGGGCCGATCGGCTCGCCTACGACGAGCGCTGGGTCTACGGGGTGCCGCCGCGCGCCGAATCCGAACTGGCCTGGATCCAGCACTGCCTGGCCCACACCCGCCCCGGCGGCCGGACCGTGGTGCTCATGCCCCCGGCCGCCGCATCCCGCCCCTCGGGGCGGCGCGTCCGCCGGGAACTGCTGCGGCGGGGCGCCCTGCGCGCCGTGCTCGCCCTACCGGTGGGCGCTGCCGCCCCCGTGCACGTGGGACTGCACCTGTGGGTGCTGCACCAGCCCGACCCGGCGGCGCCGACCGCGCCCCGGGTGCTGTTCGTCGACACCGCCGCCGATACCGGAGACGGTGTCGAGCGGGAGGGCCCGAACGGTTGGGACGGTGACGCAGGCGAGCGCCGGCCGGTGGAGTGGGAGGAGCTGCGCCGGAGCGCGGTGCGGGCCTGGCAGGGCTTCCTCGACGCGCCGGACGGAACCGAGGACGTGCCCGGGTTCTGCCGGGCGGTGCCCGCGATCGAGCTGATGGACGACAGCGTGGACCTGACCCCGCAGCGCCACCTGCCCGTGGCCGCTCCCGAGGTGAGCGGTCAGGAAGCGCACAGATGGGCGGGCGAGGCGCGGCGAAGACTCCTGCGCGCCCTGGAGGACACCCGCTCCTCCGTGCCCGGGGAGGGGTGGAGCACACGGGAGGCGGGGGAGTGGCGGATGACCACCGTCGCCGACCTCGCCCGTTCCGGGGCCCTGGTACTGCACCGGGCACCGTCCTCCGGGGCGGGCCCTTCCCCTGCGGAGGAACAGGGCGACGGGGTCGGTCCCCGGGTACTGACCCTCTCCGACGTCCTGGGCGGCGGACAGCCGAGCGCACGTCTGGCCGCCGAGCCCGATCCCGAGCACGGGGAGCGGACGCGGGAGCGGGTGGAGGTCAGGCCCGGTGACGTGGTCGTCCCCTCGGCCCTGGCCAGGCGCGGCCCGTCCCGGTCCCGGGTGGTCTCCGACACCGATGCCGGATCCGTGCTGGGCGCCAACCTGCACCTGCTCAGACCCGACCCCGCGCACATCGACCCCTGGTTCCTGGCCGGGTTCCTGGAGGACGAGGACAACCTGCGCCGGGCCGGACTCGGCTCGACCATCGTCCGGGTGGACCTGCGGCGACTGGGCGTGCCCCTGCTGCCGTTGGCGGAGCAGCGCCGTTACGGCGCCGCGTTCCGGGAACTGCACGAGTTCCGAACCCGGCTCGACCGCGCCCGCGAGGCCGCCGGGGAGCTGGGCGAGTGGCTCACCAGCGGGCTGCGGGCGGGCCTGCTGGCACCGCCGCCCCCGGCTGCCGTGCCGGCCACGGAAGAGGTCACGGACATCCCGTGAATCAGACAGACTTGAACCGACCCCGCTGCGAAACCTCTGCGCCGCACACCCCTTCGGAAGGACTTCGGTGAATTCGAGTACCCATCAGGAGCTGGTGAGCTTCATCTGGTCGGTCGCCGACCTGCTTCGTGGTGACTACAAGCAGTCCGAGTACGGCAAGGCGATCCTCCCGTTCGTCGTGCTGCGCCGCCTGGACTGCGTCCTGGAGCCCAAGAAGAAGGAGGTGCTGGCCGCCCACGAGAAGTGGAAGGACAAGCCGGTCCACCACGAGTTCCTGCTCAAGGCGTCCGGCCGCAGCTTCTACAACACCAGCCCGCTCACCTTCGAGCGCATCGCGGCCGACCCCTCCCAGGCGGCCAACAACCTCGGCCACTTCATCAACGCCTTCTCTAACAACGCATACGAGGTGCTGGAGAAGTACGAGTTCCCCAACCAGATCCGGAAGTTGGACAACAGCGGTCTGCTCTACCAGGTGGTGGGCAAGTTCGCCGATCTGGACCTGAGCCCGGAGCGGGTCTCCAACGTGCAGATGGGCTACGTGTTCGAGGAGCTCATCCGCAAGTTCTCCGAGATCTCCAACGAGACCGCCGGTGAGCACTTCACTCCCAGGGAGGTCATCAAGCTGATGGCCAACCTGCTGCTGGCCCCCGACGAGGACTCCCTGCGCGGGCCCGGCGTCATCAAGGAGATCCTGGACCCGGCCTGCGGGACCGGCGGCATGCTCACCGAGATGCACGACCACATCAGGGCGCTCAACCCCGACGCCAAGGCGATGGTGTTCGGCCAGGAGCTCAACCCCGAGTCATGGGCGATCTGCCGGTCCGACCTGATGATCAAGGGCCAGAGCCCCGAGAACATCCGGTTCGGCAACTCCTTCAGCGACGACCGGCACCGCTACGGCAAGTTCGACTACATGCTGGCCAACCCGCCGTTCGGTGTGGAGTGGAAGAAGGTCAAGGACGAGGTCGAGGCCGAGCACGAGCTGGGCTCCTCGGGCCGCTTCGAAGCCGGGCTGCCGCGCATCAACGACGGTTCGCTGCTGTTCCTCCAGCACATGATCTCCAAGATGAAGCCGGTCAAGCTCGACGAAGAGGGGGAGAAGAGGGGCGGCAGCCGTATCGCCATCGTCTTCAACGGCTCCCCGCTGTTCACCGGCGCGGCCGGGTCCGGCGAGTCCGAGATCCGCCGGTGGATCCTGGAGAACGACTGGCTGGAGGCGATCGTCGCCCTGCCCGACCAGTTGTTCTACAACACCGGTATCTCCACCTACTTCTGGGTGCTGACGAACCGCAAGGACCGGGCCCATGAGGGCAAGGTCAAACTGATCGACGCACGTGAGCACTGGACCAAGATGCGCAAATCCCTGGGGGAGAAGCGCAAGGAGATCGGCAAGGAGCAGATCGCCGAGCTGACCCGGCTGTACGCGGACGCCCTAGGGGTTGCCGAGGACCCCGAGCACCCGCTGTACGGCAAGGTGAAGGTGTTCCGCAACGAGGACTTCGGCTACCAGCGCATCACCGTGGAGCGGCCGTTGAAGCTGCGCTTCGAGGTCACTGAGGAGACGTTGGTGGAATTGGCCGCCGCGTTGGATAAGAGCAAGACCACCGTCAAGTACGAACAGAAGACGGAGCTGATCGATGCGCTGAGGTCGCTGTTGGGCGGTGAGCCGTGCTTCAAGAGGACCGATTTCGCCGACCGGATGCAGAAGGCATTTGCTGAGGGAGGCGTCTCCAAGCCGCCGACTCCGGTGATGAAGGCCGTGTGGAACGCGGTGTCGATACGCGAACCTGAGGGTGAAGTACAGAAGAAGAAAAACGAGCCGGAACCAGACCCCGATTTGCGCGACTTCGAGAACATTCCGCTGGACGAGGATATCGACGCCTACATGGAGCGGGAAGTCCTGCCGCACTTGCCCGAGGCCTGGGTGGATCACACGAAAACGAAGATCGGCTACGAGATTCCCTTCACGCGGCACTTCTACGTGTACACGTCACCAAGGCCGCTGGAGGAGATCGATGCGGAGCTCAAGGAGCTTGAGGCCGAGATCCAGCGACTCCTGGGAGAGGTGACCAAGTGACCTGGGTATCAACGCGGCTCAAGTATGTGTGCGTGGATTCAGGGCAGTATGGTCTGAATATAGCATCGGATAGCTATTCCGATTTCGGGCCCCGCCTAATTCGGACATCTGACATTGATAAATATGGAGGGTTGCGGAGCGACGTAGAGCCTGTATACGTTGATGTCCCGTTGGAGCGGCGTCATCGACTTCAGCCAGGAGATATTCTTCTTTCTCGGAGTGGAACCTTGGGAAGATCGCTCTTGGTTCCCGAGGGGGTGCGAAATTCGACTTTTGCTGGCTACCTAGTTCGGTTTCGCCCAGCGGATGGCGTGGACCCACGTTTTCTGAACTACGCCTGCATGTCAATTCCATTTCAGGGGTTGATTCGTTCTGACGCTGTCTCTTCAACGATTCAGAATTTTAATGCAGAGCGATATGCGAACCTTCCAGTCTCGGTTCCTGGCGCTCGGGAGCAGCGGCGAATTGCTGATTTTCTCGATGCTGAAGTGGCCCACCTGGATGGAATTCGTGATCGAAGGATCCGTGTTTCTGATGTCTCTGTACAGCGACATCAGGCTTTGATTGATCTAGAGGTGGACGGGCTTTCCAGGAAATACGGAGTTTTGCCTTTTAGGCGTTTCATTGGTAAAGTGGAGCAGGGGTCGAGCCCGCAATGCGACAACTGCCCTGCTCCCGAAGGTGCTTGGGGGGTTCTTAAGGTCAGCTCTGTGAAGCTAGGGATATTTAGGTCGGGAGAAAATAAGCTCTACCCGGAAAATCCCAAAAGCATGGCTCGCTATGAGATTCGAGAAGGGGATTTTCTGGTCACGCGAGCCAATACGCCATCCTTGGTCGGTTCGGCTGCTCTGGTGCCTCGGGTGCGAGAAAGGCTTCTCCTCTCCGACAAGATATTCCGCGTATCTATATCCGAAGGGATTGATCCTCGATTTCTTGTTTTTGTTGCCAGTGGGAGTCGCATTCGAGGGATTTGTGCTATGGCTTCGCATGGGACTTCCCAATCAATGGTCAACCTAAAGTCTGAGGAGATCAAGGCCTGGCCGATTCCGAATGCTCCACTGGCTGAGCAGGTGAGTGTCTCGGAGAAGCTCGAAGAGAGCCGCGTGTTTGCTGATCAGATGAAGGTGTTTGCAGAGAGGCAAGTTGACCTCCTGGAAGAACGCAAGCGTGCCCTGATCACGGCGGCCGTCACCGGGCAGATCGACGTCACCACCGCGCGAGGAGCTGATGTGTCATGAGCCCCGTCTACGACGAGAGAACCTTCGAGGACCACATCGTCTCCTCCATGCTGGAGCGAGGCTGGTCCCAGGGCGCCAACCACCACTACGATCCCGCACTCGCCCTGGACACCTCGGAGCTGTTCGTCTTCCTCGGGGCGACCCAGGCCGATGTCTTCGAGGAACTCGTCACCCGTTGCGGCGGCTCCCGCGACAAGGCCCAGGCCACCTTTGCCAAGACCCTGGCCAAGCGCATCGACACCGAGGGCACCCTGCACGTTCTGCGCCAAGGTGTCACCACCGAGGGCCTGAAGTTCCGACTCGCCTACTTCAAGCCCTCGCACACCATCGCTGAGAATGCCCTTGCCGAGTACGAGGCCAACCGGCTCACCGTCACCCGGCAGTTGCGCTACGCCGCCAAGGACGGCGACCAGGGTCGCTCCCTGGACCTGGTGCTGTTCGTCAACGGTCTCCCCGTCGCCACCGCCGAGCTCAAGAACCCCCTCACCGGGCAGAACGTCAACGACGCCAAGCACCAGTACGCCCGTGATCGCGACCCGCGCGAACTGCTCTTCACCAAGCGCACCCTGGCGCACTTCGCCGTCGACCCCGAGCTGGTCTTCCTCACCACCAAGCTCGCGGGCAAGAGCACCCGCTTCCTGCCCTTCAACACCGGCTCCGAGGGGCCCGGCCGCACCGGCGGCGCGGGAAACCCGCCCCCCTCACCCGACCAGAGCGACTACCGCACCTCCTACCTGTGGGAACAGGTCTGGGACCCCGACAACTGGCTCGACCTGCTGGAGCGCTTCGTCCACGTCAAGCGCGACAAGGACGACAAGGGCCGCAGGCGCGAGACCGTCATCTTCCCCCGCTACCACCAGTGGCACGCCGTGCGCAGCCTGGTCGACCACGCCGCCCGCCACGGCGCCGGGCACAACTACCTGGTCATGCACTCGGCTGGGTCCGGCAAGTCCAACACCATCGCCTGGCTCGCCCACCGCCTGTCCTCCCTGCACACCCCCGCGGACCCCGCCCTGATGGACCCGGCCGCCGTGGCCAAGGGGCTGGAACCCAACACCCCCGTCTTCGACAAGACCGTCATCATCACCGACCGTTCGGTCCTGGACCGCCAGCTCCAGGAGACCGTGGGCGACTTCTCCCAGGTCGAAGGTCTGGTGGGGCGGATCGGCGGCAAGGGCGGCTCCAAGTCCTCCCAGCTCGCCGAGGCGCTGTCCACCTCCTCCAAGCGCATCATCGTCGTCACCCTCCAGACCTTCCCCGCCCTGCTGGACTACCTGCGGCGCGAGCCCACCGAGATCCGCGGCGGCCGGTTCGCGATCGTCGTGGACGAGGCGCACTCCTCCCAGAGCGGCGAGGCGGCCAAGGACGTGAAGAAGGCCCTGCGTGACCTGGGCCTGGACACCGACGACGACACGGAAGAGACCGCCGCCGAGGCCGCCCCCAAGTCCACCGAGGACGCCCTGCGCGAGTCGGCGGCCTTCCGGGGCCGCAGCGCCAACCTGTCCTACTTCGCCTTCACCGCCACCCCCAAGCACAAGACCCTCAACCTGTTCGGCGTCCGCAACGAGGCCACCGACAAGTACGAGCCCTTCCACACCTACTCCATGCGCCAGGCCATCGAGGAGGGCTTCATCCTCGACCCGCTGCGCAGCTACATCACCTACGGCACCCAGTACCGGTTGCTCAACGGCAACACCGACGACCCCGAGGTGGACGCCGGCAAGGCCAAGTCGGAGCTGGCCCGGTTCGCGCTGCTGCACGACTCCACGCTCGCCCAGCACGCCGAGACCATCGTGGAGAACTTCAACGCCGTCACCCGCAAGCAGATGGGAGGTAGGGCCAAGGCCATGGTGGTCACCCGCTCCCGCGAGGCCGCCCTGCGCCTGTACGAGGCTGTGGACAGCTACCTCAAGGACAGCGGAGCACCTGACCCCGGCGCCCTGGTGGCCTTCTCCGGCAAGCTCAAGAACAAGGCGGGCGAGGAGGTCACAGAGGCCTCGCTCAACCGCTTCTCCGAGAGCGAGCTGCCCAAGCGCTTCGCCGCCACCCGCGCCGACGACCCGGCAGCCGTCGCGCGCAACGGCAAGGAGTACCGGCTGCTCATCGTGGCGGACAAGTACCAGACCGGCTTCGACCAGCCTCTGTTGACCACCATGTTCGTGGAGAAGTCGCTCAAGGGTGTGGCCGCCGTGCAGACCCTGTCCCGGCTCAACCGCACGCACCCCCTCAAGTCGCAGAGCGACCTGCGGGTGCTGGACTTCGTCAACGACGGCGAGGACATCAAGGCCTCCTTCCTGCCCTACTACGAGCAGGCGGTCACGGCCGAAGCCGACCCCGACATCCTGCACACCATCGCCCACCGGGTCATGCATGGTGTGAACGTGTTGGTCAAGGAGGAGCTCCAGGGCTTCGCCGACGCCTTCCACCGGCTCGACGCCGACCCCGGGGCCGACGACCTGCGCAACCACCCCGAGCTCACCCGGTTCACCGGTACGGCCGTGGAACGCTTCGCCGCGTTGCAGAACAGCGAGGACGAGGCGGACCGGGACGACGCCGACCTGTTCCGGGCAGACCTGAACGACTACGTCACCAAGTACGCCTTCCTGTCCCAGGTGATGCGTTACCCCGACGCCGATCTGGAGCGCCTCTACCTCTATGGCCGTTTCCTGCTGCGGATGCTGCCCGCGCGCAAGGACGGCGGGGTGGACCTCGGGGAGGTGGACCTCAGCCACCTGAAGCTGTTCCGCAAGGCGGAGGACGATCTGCGGCTCCAGGCGGAGGGAGACCAGGAGCTGCCCGGCTTCTCCGATGGTGCGGGCGGTGCCCACGAGGCGAAGAAGGAGCTGTTGTCGGAGATCATCGAGGTCTTCAACGAGCACTTCGGCCACGAGCTCAGCGAGGCCGACCGGCTCATGATGGAGGAGCGCTTTCAGACGGTCATGGCCCAGCCCGACGTGGAGATGGCCGCCGTCAACAACGATGAGGGCGCCTTCCGGCACGCGTTCGAACCGGCGATGAAGGACGCCGTGATGGAGCGGTACGAGAGCGGGGTCGAGTTCACCGAGCGCTACTTCGGTGAGCAGGACTTCCAGAGCTCCATCAACCGGGCCATGAGCCGGGCTGCCTACCGGTTGCTGCGCCAGCGCAACGGCCTCAGCACCGTCTGAGCCCCGCCCGCCCGATCTGCGAAGTGTTCGGCCCCGCCTGCTTCGAACCAGCAGGCGGGGCCGAATCGCGATGACCCTGTTCCCGGGAAGGCCAGCGACCGCTGACGGCGCCCCCAGGGTCGGGGCCGTTGGCGAGCGGGCTGGTGGGGAGGTTCAGGCGTCCTTGGCGGTGCCGATGAAGGCCTGCCACTCGTCAGCAGCGAAGAAGAGCGCGCCCAGTTCGCGGTGTTTGGTGTCCCGCACTCCGGTGACCGGCCCCTCTGCGACCTCCACGCATTCACCACGGTCGTTGGTGTAGCTCGCCTTGTGCCATGGTCTGGTGGGGACACACGCGACCTCCACGCAGTTGTTGTCCCCTCCGCTATAGCTGGACTTGCACCAGTGGATCATCGGAGCTCCCTTGCCAACGAGTCGATGAAGTCCATCGTGTCAGATGGTGACAGAGCGGACTTACGCAGGCTTTCGAACGCGTCCCTGTAGCGACTGACGCTTTCGGCGCTTTCCAGATACAGGTCGCCCATCATGCCCTCGATGTAGACCACATCGGGGTACAGCTCTGCCGGGAACGAGAAGATCGTGAAGGCGCCCTCCATGGCTGCATGTGTACCAGCCTGGAAGGGAAGCAAGCGCAGGGTTGCTGTCTCGGTTCTCGCGACCTCACGCAGAGTTCTGAGCTGTTCGCCCATCACCTCTTTGCTGCCTACGTTTCGCCTGATCACGGCCTCGTTGAGGATGAAGTCCAGGTGTAGGGGCTTCTCTCGTTCGAGGATTTTCTTGCGGGCCATACGGGCAGAGACTCGACGCTCAACGCTTTGTACGTCGTAACCAGGGCGCAGCGCCTGGATCACGGCGCGTGCGTACGGCTCGGTTTGAAACAGGCCCGGAACCAGCTCTGAGGAGTAATACCGGATGAGGTGGGCCTCATCCTCCAAGGCGACGAACGATCCCGTGAAGACGTCCTGATAGGTGGTCCACCATCCGCGTTTCTTGGAATCCTTCGCCAGTTGGATGAGGGCTTCTCGCTGAGGGCTGGCGACTCCGTAGAGATCGAGCAGCCCTTGGATATCCAGCCAGTTTACGCGAGGGCTGCGTGCGTTCTCCAAGCGGAAGAGCTTGGAGACATGCCAGTCCATGCTGGCGGCGACCTGCTCTTGGGTCATCTTTGCTGCGGCGCGGAGCTCCCGCAGGTCTTGCGCGAGTCGATATTGCCGCACGGTGGGGATCGGATCAGCCATCGCATCCTTCGTTCATCAACGTCGTAGCTTCACTCTGCCATGCCCTTGAACTGCGCTTTTGTTTTCAAAACGGACCTTCTGGTGCTTTCTGCGCGCCTTTAAGTTGCAGGCTTGTAAGTTGATGCCTGCTGGGTTTTACTGTAGTCGGCTCCACACACTCTGTGGCTCAGAAGGAGATGTCGGAGTCTGCT
Source organism: Nocardiopsis moroccensis (assembly GCF_055763695.1). Lineage (NCBI taxonomy): Bacteria > Bacillati > Actinomycetota > Actinomycetes > Streptosporangiales > Nocardiopsidaceae > Nocardiopsis > Nocardiopsis moroccensis. The sequence goes on from NZ_CP199747.1 coordinate 977,984, forward strand.
CAGTCCCCGGCGGAGCACTGTTCACCGCCGGTACAGCCGCCGCCCTCGTTGGCGGCTGGCATGAAAACGGGCTCTGGGGGCGATTGCAGCGCCCCCAGAGCCCAGATCGACAACACAAGACCCATGTGCATAAGGAGTTGTGCGTCATGACCATTGTGCCGCGTCCCCGCGTGCCCTTCCACACGCCCACCCCGGGTTTCCAGGGGCGGCGCTGGCCCTCCCGCGTCTACCCCGGAGACCTCTCCCAGACCGCCTGGGTGCGCGAGGACCTGCGGGCCGACCTGTTCCGCCTGGAAGACCTGTGCCCCGACCTGGCCGAGACCATCACCCTCTGCGCCAGCGAGATGTTCGCGAACGCCGCCGACCACTCCCGCTCCGGCCAGCCGGGCGGCCGCGTCATCCGGACCCTGGCCATGCCCACCGTCCGCACCCTGCACCTGTCGATCGTCGACGACGGTGCCCGGGCCGACGCCCCCACCAGCCCCCAGATTCCGCGCCAGCGCACCGTGGCCGAGTGGGAAGCGGCCGAACGCGGCCGGGGCCTGCTGATCGTCGACGCCCTGGCCGCCCGGTGGGGGAGCCGGGCGGTGGTGGACTTCCCGTTCTGCGCCGGTCTGGGCACGACCGTGTGGGCCGAGTTCACCCTGCCCGCCGTGGCCGCCCCCACCGGCGGGGAGACCGTCCGATGAACGCCGAACCCGTCTCCGCCGGAGTGCGCGCGGTCCTGGACGCGCCCAGGGGGCGGCGCTTCCCGCGCCCCGGCTCCCCGCCCTCTCCCACCCGGGAACAGCGCCTGCTGGCCCAGATGCCCGGCAACCCCCGGGTGGCCTACCGCCAGGCACACGGCCAACTGCCCGCCTGGATGCACGTCCACGCCGCCCGGCTGGCCGAACACGATTCCCACCCCTCCGGAGAACCGCACCGCCCCTCGCCGACACCGCAGCGCACACCAGCGCCCGCCGTTCCGCGTCCCCGGCCCGCACCCGACGAGGGCCCGCTCCAGCCCCGGCCGGTGCGCCCACCGCTGCCGCGTCGTCCCCGGCGCCCGAACAGCCACCGCAAACCCCGCCGCCCGGGCCGCGCCGCCTGGCGTCTGACCGGCTACACCCTCGCCGCCCTGGCGGGGGCGCTGGCCCACCACCTCACGGCGGTCCTGCTGTAACGGCTCGCTCGCGCCCTCACCGCACGGAAGGCCGCGCCCGGTTCCAGAGCCTGGCGCGGCCTTCCTGGCCACGGTCGAGTGCTTGCGGATTCGTGAGCGTGACCGTGGGTGCGAAGCCACCTGAAAGCCCGTCTCCGACTCCACCACCCACAGCACAGCAGGTCTCATCGCCGAGTTGGAGACGAACGCGGCGTTGGCGGTCGCCGCCCGATACGGCTGCCGAGCAAGTACGGATCGCTCAGCTGACGAACCTCGAGGAAGGGCCACGGGGTGCGTGCGGCGGTGCTGAACGCGATGGAGGCTGGTTCGTTGCTGGTGAGCAGGGAGAGGAAGAGTTTGTGCGAGATCACCAGCAAGGGACCCTGCCGATCCATGAGGGCGGACAGTTGGGTGTGGGCACACGCGGCCCGTTCACTCAACTCCTGTAGGGATTCACCATCCCCGTACCGGCTGGTGGGGTCAAGGGTTCGTCGCACGCGCCAGCGGGTGTAGTCCTCGGGGAACTCGTCGGGAGGTAGCCCTTGGACAGCAGTGGGGCTGCGCCACTCCCGGAGGTCGGGGACGACCTCCAGCAAGGGGATCCCGGAGTGCTCAGCCAGGAGTTCGGCGGTCCGGAGCGCGCGGGGCAGAGGGCTGGAAACAATAGCGGCCACGGGTGGCAGGTGCTGCGCGGCGGCAGCGGCATCTCTCCGGCCCCGGGGTGAGAGTTCCGCATCGTCGGGTGCGTGGTAGCCCGGACGGTGTCCGACGTAGTGTCCGTGCCGCATGAGGTAGAGGTCAGCCAAGAACCCACCCTCCATCCACGCGCAGGGTCTGGCCGGTGATGAATCCGGCCTCGTCACCGGCGAGAAACGCGACGGCGGAGGCCACGTCCTTGGGGTGTCCGCGACGCCGTACGCACTGGCGGGCGAGTTGGCGCTTCTCCATGGCGCCGGGATCGGGGACGACGTTGCCCTCGGCAGGCACTCGGATGGAGCCGGGCGCCACGCAGTTCACGGTGATGTCGTGTTCGCCGAGTTCGCGTGCGAGTGCGCGGGTGAGCCCTTCGAGACCGGCCTTCGCCGTGACGTAGTCGGCCAGTTCGCGGCGGCCGGTGTGGGCCAGGACGCTGCCGACCGTCACGATGCGGCCGTGGCCGCGGGCGCTCATCGCCGGAGCGGCGGCCTGGGCCAGTAGGTGGTGGGCGGTCAGGTTGAGGGACAGGCACTCGTCCCAGCGGCCCGGGGTGAGGTCCGCATGGGGTGTTCGGGGGTAGTCTCCGGCGGCAGTGACGAGGATGTCCGGGGCTCCCATCTGGTCGTGGACACGCTCGTAGAGGGCAGAGGCGGCCCGGGTCGAGCGCAGGTCCGCTGCGAAGGCTCTGGCTTCTCCACTCATGCTTCTGATCTCCTGGGCAATTTCGCGGGCGTCATCGGGTGCGTCGAAGTGGGCCAGCGCCACACGGGCACCGGAGTGCGCAAGCGTGCGGGTGATGGCCGAGCCGATGCCTCCGGTGGCTCCCGACACCAGCGCCAGACGGCCGTTCAGTGGGTAGGCCATGAGGACTCCGTGAGGTTGAAGAAGCTCCAGGGTGAGAAGTCGGGGGCCATGCACTGCGCGAGCTTGGCGAGCAGGTACAGCCGCTGGTCCGGTGCCAGTTCGGCCAGGTTGAACACGCCGATGATCCGCATCGCGAGGTAGGGGCGGAGGGCATCGGAGAGGGCATGTCCAGGGAAGTAACGAGCGGTGAGCGGGCGGACGAGCCGTTCCCAGTAGTGGCACAGCGCCCGCCGTCGTGCGAGGGCGAGCCGGTCGGTGAAGCGGACGTGGACGGTGTCCGCCTGGAGGTGGGTACTGACGTGTGGCGTGTTCGCGGGAACGCGGTCGAACGTGGCGGGATGCTGGGTGAACGCCTCCGGGTTGAGAGTGGGGACCAGCCATCCCCCGAGGACGGTCATGTAGAAGCTGAAGTTGGCGATCTCTCCCGCGATGGCGTTGCGCCCGGCGGTGTCGTAGTCGAGCCAGGCGAGGGGAACGGCGAGGTTGACGTCGGTCGGGTCGCCCTGGCTGATCACGCTCCAGACGGGAGAGTCGAATGCGGTGCGGGGCCAGCGGAGCGTTCCGGACCAGTCGAGCTGGTAGTGGCTCCCGTTGACGTACAGCCCCGTCCGCGCCAGGTCACTGAATCTCGGCCCGTCCACGGTTCCGGTCAGCGGGAGATCATGGTCGGCGTAGTAGTGATCGAGTCGCCCTCCGGGTAGTGCCCGGTCTCGGTAGAGCTTGCCGACCACGGCGGAGGGCGGACTCAGCTCGGCGGTCTCAGTGAAGGCGCGCAGATAGGTGCCGGTCAGTTCCCGCATGTAGCCGTCCAGGGGCGCGTGGTCGGCGGTGTCGGGCGCGTTGAGCAGGTCCAGGAGCAGCCCGCGGTCGGTGTCCACGGGCAGCCGCTCGTACACCAGGACGGTGCGGCCGGGGAGACGGGCGCGGTGGTGGAGAGCGGGCACCGGGTACCAGTCGCTCAGCAGACGGTGGCCGCGTACCTCGGCGCGGGCCTCGTCGTGGTCGGGCATGCACTTGGCGATGAGGCGCCGTCGCGGGGTGTCGATCGGATAGAGCAGGTTGCGGGTGAACCTCAGCGGGGTCCCGATACGTGGGAGCAGATTCAGTGCCCTCATGCGCCACTCCGTTCCAGAGCGAGCAGAGCGGTGTCCGCGAGGAGATCCGGGGATATCGCGGACAGCGGGGCGCGTCCGTTGTTGTCGGTGTCGTCCAATCCATCGCGTACCGGGCACATGTCCCGGAGGTGCATGCGTTCGGAGAAGGGCGTGGCGAGCACGTGGTGATGGCCGAGACCGGTTCGCCATTTGCTGTGGGAGTGCCGCCCGTACAGCCCGATGACCTCGGCCCTGGCCGAGACGAGCGCGGCCAGGTGGGTCAGCCCGGTGTCGTTGCCCAAGACCACGTCGCAGCGGGCGAACAGGTCCATCAGGGTCGCCAGGTCGGCGCCCGTGACCGATTCGGTCTGGACGCCAGCCGCATCCGTGGGCGGTCGGGGAGCCGACTTGTCGTGGCCGGACACAAGGAGGAGCCGCACATGACGGCTGGACCGCTGCCCGATGATTCGAGCGGCGTCGGTGAACCGTTCGGCTCCGTAGTCCTTGCGGCCGGGCCAACTGGTCGCGGTGACGGCCGCGATCGTCAACGCCTCCCCGGCGGGCTCAGCGGCACTGCGGGCCAGGGGCGGCAGGAACGGCGGCTCGCCCGGCAGCCGGAGGCCGATCCGCTCCTCCAACCCCAGGTAATAGCGCGCGGGCAGGTGGGTGTGGGCGCGTTGGCCGTCGTCGCGGCAGTGGGCCCGCTCCGGATAGCAGAGGAGGACGTGCTCGTCCTCGGTCGGCCGGGCCAGCTGCACACCGGCGTCGTCGCCGATGATGAGCCGTGGAGAGCAGCCGCGCGAACAGGCTGTGCTCGTTGTCGGGTACAGGCACCCGTACCGGCCCAACGAGCTGATCGGGACGGTACGTCCGAGCAAGGTGAGCGCGTCGGTGACCGCGGCAACCGCGCCGAAGGCGAGAAGGGAGTCACCCAGCTTGCCGTCAAAGGCCACCACGACCCGAGCGCATCGGTCCAGGGCGCTTCGGAGCTCGGGGTCGGGTGCCTCGGGAAGGACGGCACCGACGGGCGTCACGGACCGGTCATAACCGAGCGGGATGCTGAGCACCTGCTCCGGTGTGTAGGCGGTGTTCCCCCAATGCCGGGTCACCAGGGGCACGACCGGGCTCATCCGTCCCGTCCGATCCGGGTGAGGGAGACGAGGGGCAGACCGGCCTCTTCGAGGATGGACCTTGCCTGGTACCGGGTGTCCTCGGCCAGGCACACCGCAGCGACCGGGTGCGCCCCGTGACGGCGTAGGGCCTGGGCGAGGTTCACCAGGGTGATGCCGGTCGTCACCTCGTCGTCGACCAGGACGTAGCCGTGCCCGGGAGCGATTCCGTAGGCGAACACGTTGGGGCGGTTGGCGTGGCCCTCGACGAAGTGAACGGCGCCAGGCAGGGGAACGCGCACCTTCCACGCGAGCTTGTACGGGAGCCCCGAGGCCATGCTCACCGCGAGCGCCGGCACGATGCCGCCCGCGTCCAGACCGAGGACCGCGTCGGCGCCCGAGACGACAGGAACCGTGCGGCGCAGAGCTTTCCACAACAGATGTCCTGCGTCGGAGAGTTGGTCCGGGGAGACCGCTGACCGGGCACCGTCGAGATCGTGCACCACCCGTTCGGGTCGACTGCTCGGCCCCGCGTCCAGTCGCGCCACGACCTCGGCGTGAAAGCCCGTGCTCTGGGTGACCGCTTCCATGGTCTTCCTCTCGTCGGACCGCTCTCAGGCGGCACACTGTCGTTCGTGCCAGGTGAGCAGCCGGTCCACGGCCGTCTCGATCGCGCCGAGCACCCGGTCTCGGTCCGTGTCCTCCCGATGGGCGGAGATGACCGCAGCCAGGGGAGGGAGATCGAGAGGGCCGAGCCCGGGCAGCCGTCGAACGGCCTCGGGAACGATCTCGTCGCCGCTCACCCACACCGACTGCTCCCGCAGGAGAAGACGGCAGAGCAGGACCAGGTGCTTGTAGAGCGGGCGGACACGGCCGCGCCCGGGATCGTGGCGCAGCCGCCGCGTGGTCGCGACCGCGTCGGCCAGGGCGGCGGGAGTACCGCGCTCCACCTCCCCACGGGAGACCACCGGCAGCCGCAGGCCAGGGCTGGCCAGAAGCGCGGGGCTTGCTTCCTGGAGCATGACCAGGGCGGCGAGCACCCGATCGGGGAGGCGGCGAACTTGGGCTTCGGAGACGGGGAGGACCGTCGCGCCCAGGTGGATACCACCACAGGCCAGGAGCGTCGACCGGTACTCGTCGATGGCTCGCATGACCCGTTCGCTGTGTCCGCTCTCGGTGATGGCGAGCAAGTCGACGTCGGACCAGCCCTCCTCCCAACCGCCGTTGACCGCGCTCCCGGTCAACGCGACGAGGCACTGCTCGTCTGGCAAGGCGGACAAAGACTCCACGAGTCGGGAGGTCGCCCCCCGCACCGCTGCGGGCAGCCGGAGCTCCTGGGGCGGGATGGTCTTGACCCGTGCCGTGGTCGGAGGGTTGGCCAGGCGCCTAAGTCCGCCGTGCAGCCGGGTCACGCTGCCGGAGTTGTCCAGGACCTCGTCAGCCGGGATCCGGTCCGCGCCCCTGCTGGTCTTGATCCGGTCCTTCCCCTCCAGGGCCTGCCGGGTACCTCCCGAGCGCACCAGTCGCACCACGAAGGGGACGTCGACGTAGACCACCCGTAGCCGCTCACCCATCAAGGACTTCAGAGCCGCGATCGACTCGGCCCTGTGCACGGACTCGATGGTGATCAGTTCGACGTCCACGTGAGCGTCAGTGAACCGGTTGAGCTCGTCCAGGAGCAGTTCCGCCTGACGCATGGGCGACAGGGCATAGGGATCGGCCAGGCCCTGGCGGGCGGCGGCCTGGGTCAGCAGGAAGCCGATCTTGAACCGGACGGCGTCCTCGTCCCGGCTCAGGAAGATTCCCGATGTGCTCTTGCCGCACTCACTCAGGCCGCCCAAGGCGATGACCGGGGGCAGGTTGGGGTTCGGGGAGGGGCGGGTGTCCGCGCGCACCGCCGTGCCGTAGAGCTTGAACCGCGCCCCGTCGGGCAGCCGCCTCCGACCGGCGACGACGTCTTCGGACAGGGACCCGAGCGCCTCGTGCAGGTCGTGGATCTGGGCTTGCACTCTGGCCACACGGGGCTGGACACCAGGGTCCTCGTCCGCCGCCAGCCGCGTGTGGTGCAGCCGCAGCACCGTCACCGACAGCCGGTCGACCGCGGAACTGAACGGCTCGGTGTGCATCGGCGCGGTCACGGCGGGGGCCACAGGGCATTCGGCGGCAATCACCTCGTCCAGGCGCTCGGCGTAGCGGACGCGGTCCATGTTGAGCTGGTCGATGACGCGCTTGCCATCGGCCACCCGCGCAGGGTCGGACGCCTCGACGCGCACGCCGTCCTCGGCTCGCCACAGGCGGTGGTTGGTGTGGTGGAGTCCGCTGACAGCTTCGTCGAACCGGGTGCGTTCCTTGGTCGGGAGTAGGGCCAGTAAGGCGGCAAGGGGTTCGTTGAGGGGAAGAGGAGGAGGGTTCACGGCGAACATCCGTTCTTCACGGGGTGATTGATCGAGGGGGCGCTGACGTCGTGCGCGTTGAGGATTCTGCGGAGGAAGGCGTGCGTCGCGTCGATGCCGTGAGTCCGTCCGGAGACAACCTCAGCGAACACGCCTCGATGCGCCATGTGCAGGAGCACGCGGTGCAGGCGCCGTTGGTAGTCGAGGTAGACGCCGACCCACGGGCGACCCTCACGTTGTTGGGCGATGTCGATGCTCTGCTCCACGTCGAGCGCGGGGAGCAGCAGGATTGAGAGCTCTGGTGGGCGCGGTTCGTCCGTGTCCACCAAGGCGAGAACTCGGGTCCAGGCGGCTTCGACGGTGAGCGACTCCTTGACGGCGCAGGTAGCGACGGCCGTGGCGAGGAGCATGTACCAGCCGCGGTCCAGGAGCCCGATCTTTCCGGGAGGGCGGGCTCTGGCTCGGGCGGTGTGGCTGGAGAACAGCATGCGGGTCAGCTCCTCCGTGGTGGAGGTGGTGAACCACCAGGTGCCGTATCCCGGGCCCGAGACACGGGCCCAGGTGGCCGGATCGTGGCGGTGAACCGGACCCAGGTCGTGGAACCCGTGCCAGCTGTCCGCCAGCATGCGCACCTGCGTCGACTTGCCGCTGTTGTCGGGGCCGTTGAGGCTGACGAAGTCGGTCATGGCGCCTCGTCCGCTGCGTCTTCCTCGTTCACCAGTGCCAGCAGGCCGTGGATGTTCGCCTGCGCGAATTCGGCGAGTCGGGGCGGTAGGAGATGGAGTCCCGCGAGGGCGTCTCGTGTGGCGGGGACACGGGCCACTTCGTAGGTGCCGCGTCCGGGCTCGGTGAACTCGGCCCCGGTGCGGTTGGTGAGGTCCATGGAGGTCAACCGTGCGATGAAGACGTGTTGGATTCCGATACCGCCGGGGAGGTCGTCGGTGATGACGAGGACCTGGCGGACCCGGTCGATTCGACCGCCGAGCTCCTCCAGGACCTCACGGTGCAAGGCCGCCTCGACACTGATGTCCTTCGCCTCGACCCCGCCTCCCACGGCGACCCAGTAGGGCTCCTGTTCGGGTTTGGTACGCCTGATGAGCACCAGCCGCTGCTCGCTGTCGAAGAGGAGGACGCGAGCGCTCTGCTTCACGATCTCGGTCATGTTCACTCGTTCCACGTCGTGTTCTGGAATAGGAGGTCAGGGCAGGCGGAATCCGCGTTCCAGCAGGAGGCGGGTATGCCGCTCGCCCAGAGCGCGCAGCATCACTCGGGGACCGGTGAAGGAACGACGGCCGTGCAGCCAACGTGTGTTGTCGAGGATGAATCCCTGGCCCTTGTCCAGGCGCAGGACCATGGTGTGCCGGTCCATGACCTCCCGGAGGATCTCGACGTGGCGAACCGTGCGGGGAGCGAAGCGGATGAGTTCGTCAAGCCTTAGCCGGATGGTCCACGTTTCTGGTGCGGCAGGTTCGAAGACCGCGCCGACGTATCCGGAGGAGCCTCCGAAGTAGGCGGTCCGGGGCGCGGACAGCGCACTCCACGTCTCCGGGGCGGCCAGGGACAGCTCCTCGGCCACGGCCCGCCCGTCGATGAGGACGCTCTCGCCTCCGTGGTGCGCCGGAGTCAGGCACATGAGCATGAGGAGGTGCGGTGGTCTCGGTAGGCACGACCGCTCCGTGTGCGGGAGGAGTTCGGAGTCGGTGAATCCGAGTTGGCCGGCCCCGGGGCTCCCGTCTCGCGTGTGCAGCAGGGTCAGGCCGTCAGGGCCGCTGTCCGGGTGCGGGTAGAGGACGGCTAGATCACGCACCAAGTCGGCGAAGGCGGGGCGGCTGGTGATCTCGCTGAACGTCGCCAGACCTCGATCACGTAGGGCGGACGCCAGATGTGGGTGGAGGTCGGTTCTGCGCGGGTCGACTCGGTGCCGCTCGAAGGAAGCGTCGGTGTCGACGGGCAGGGGAGGTGTCGTCTTGTACACACCGCCCAGCTTCACGAATACCGGGCGATGAGGCCAGTGACAATCTGTCAAGGCGCGACCTGCCCGAGACCGGGTACGCGCCTGCTAGCTTCACTACCGTCGAACCCCTACGCCGTCGAAAGCGAGCCACTGTGTCCGACGCCCCCTACGCACCGCGCACGTTCCCCGTCTCCGTCAAAGGCGTCGTCGTCCGTGACGGGCGGGTACTGCTGTTGCGCAACGAGCGTGACGAGTGGGAGCTCCCCGGCGGAAAGATCGAACTGGGGGAGACCCCGGAGGAGTGCTTGGCCCGGGAGATCGAGGAGGAGACGGGCTGGCCGGTCACGGTGGCGCAGATCCTCGATTCGTGGATGTACCACATCACCCAGGTCGACAAGCACGTCTTCATCGTCACCTACGGCTGTCATGTGGACTCGGACGCCCCGGTCGTGGTCTCCAGCGAGCACAAGGAAGCCGGGCTGTTCACCAAGGACGAGGTACCCCGTCTGAAGATGCCGGAGGGGTACAAGAGGTCGGTTCTCTCCTGGTTCGTCCAGCCGGACACGTGACCGCTTCGACCTCCACCCGCTGGCTGTGGCTGCTACCCGAAGCACGTCGGGCCCTGGAGACCCGGGAGCTGGCGGTGATCCTGCGTTGCTACCGCAAGTTCGCGGGACTCTCGCAGGTGGCGATGGGTGAGCTTCTCGGATACGACCCCTCCTATGTTTCCCTGCTGGAGCGGAGCCAGCGCACCATCAATGACCGTCAGGGGTTGTCGCACATCAGCCGGGTCCTGGGCGTTCCGCCGCACGCCCTGGGAATCACCAACGACGAGGACGCGGACTTCCTCGCCGCACTGCAGTTCGGGGAGTCGACGGTACGGCTCGCTGAGATCGCTCGGCAGGCGGGGCGCGCGGCGGAGGCGGTCGAGGAACTGTGGCCGTTGGTGGTCCGGCTGGAGGCACGCCTGAGGGAGGGACGGGTCGACTACGGGACGGCTTCTCTGTTGGCACGGGCGCGGGCAACGCTCGGCACGTCGCTGGGGCACGTTCTGCCGGAGGAGCAGTTGTACCTGGCCGCGCGATGGACGGGCGGTGCCATGCGGCTCGCTCGGCATCTGGACGAGGGTGACTTCCTCGGCCACGTGCTGCGTATGCACGGCAACGAGCTGAGGAAGGCGGGCCGACCGGGAGCCGCTATCGCGCGTCTGGCTGAGGCAGCCGAGCTCTCGCATGACGAGGGGGAGCGAGGCCAGACCTTCGTCCTTCTTGCACGTGCGGCCGGAGAGCAGGGGGACGCAGCCAGGCACGACGAGGCCGTAGCCACCGCCGACCTTCTCATGGACGCCGCGGGGCCGAGCGGAATCCTCTTCACCCCCTTCTCCCTGCGCGAAGTGCGCGTGCGAGGGCTCCTGGGAACCGGGCGCGCATCTGCGGCAGCGGAACTGGCCCGAGCTCGCCCAGGATCGGGAGAGACGCCGGCGCCTCAGTGGGCGGCTATCGAAGCCGTCACCTCCGCCGACGCGCTGTCCGAGGTCGGGGACCTCACCAGTGCGCACACTTTGTACAGCGAGGCGTTGTCCCTTGCCACACGTCTTCGATTGCCGCACCAGATTCAGCGCGTGGTGCGGAGCACCGCCAAACCCGGGCTCGAGGAAGTTCGGGCCGATGCCTTGGCACGCTTGCACGACCTCACCCAGCATCGAACAACGGCCGGTTCGCTCTCTCACTGATGCAGCGCTGCAGATGGATTCAGAGGAACAAGAGAGAAGGCTCCGTGAGCGTGATCGAATACGAGGCCAAGGTCTTGGACATCGACCCCGAAAAGGTGGCCCGGCTCATTCTCGACAAGGGCGGTGCTGACCTGGGTGAGGTGCTTCAGCGGCGCTACGTGTACGACATCGAGCCGGGGGACACGTCGCGGTGGGTGCGTCTGCGCGACACCGGGAGCCGGGTCACGCTCACGGTGAAGGAGATCGACTCGGACGCCATCGGGGGCGCTCGGGAGACCGAGACGGAGGTCGGTGACTTCGAGACCGCCAACGCGCTGTTGGGCAAGCTCGGTTACACGCCCAAGGCCTACCAGGAGAACCGGCGGCACAGCTTCACGTTGGACGGTGCCCAGTTGGAGATCGACTCCTGGCCGCGGATTCCCGCGTATCTGGAGATCGAAGTGGACAGCCGTGCCGAGGTGGTGCGGGTGGCCGCGCTGCTCGGATTCGACGAGTCGTCTCTGACGGGTGAGAACACCACCAAGGTCTACGCCCGCTACGGCATCACTCTGCCGGAGGTCACCGACCTGCGCTTCGGTGCGGTCTGACGCCATCAGCTCAACGTGTGCTTCCGGGCACGGGTGATCGGGGAAGGGCTCGCCGTCAGCGACGAGCCGCACGAGGCTGGCTGGTTCACCGCAGAGGAGATAGCCGGGCTGGACATGCACCACACCCAGCGCCTGCGCGTGGAGCACGCCTTCAGGAAGGGTTCCGCCCACGCCGGATGAGCTCGCTGCGCGGAACGCCTCGGGCAGCGCATCCGAGCCGGCCCCTACCCGCAGAGGAAGACTCTGACCAGGAGTAGGACTTCCCCGCACCGTCCTCGAAACCGGGCGGGCTCCGGAGGGAGTGTTCGGGGGACGGTTCCACGCCCGCGCCGCCCAGCGGGTGGTTCGCACGACGCGCTTCCTGACCGTCGCCGCAGCCTGGATGTCCGATTGGGGACCATCAGCCGCCGGTCCGGCTCCGCACCCCCGTAGGATCGCCACCGGAGGACACGACAGCCGCGTGGCCGGGCCGGGGAGGGTGGCGGCCGCGCCCGAGGTGGAATGGGGCCCGGTGCACGACACACCCGAGCGGATCGCCGACCGCTACGAAATCACCGAGCCGATCAGCACGGGCGGAATGGGGCAGGTCTTCCGCGGCTACGACACCGTCCTGGACCGCCAGGTCGCGGTCAAGGTCATCCGGCCCGACCTGCTGGGCGAGACCGCCAAGTACACGGAGATGGCCGCCCGGTTCCGCCGTGAGGCGCGCATCACGGCCCGCATCGAACACCCCAACGTGCCCGCGGTCTACGACGCGGCCGTGGACACCGACAAGGGGCTGCTCTACCTGGTCATGCAGCTCGTGCGCGGGGTCCCACTGGGCGACGTCATCAACGAACACGATCCGGACCCGATGCCCGTCGCGACGGCGGTCGCCGTGGCCGCGCAGATCTGCTCCGCGCTCTCCCACGCCCACGCCGTCCCCGTCGTGCACCGCGACCTCAAACCGGGGAACGTCATGGTCGCCGAGGACGGGACGGTCAAGGTCCTGGACTTCGGCATTGCCGCCGTCCTGCGCACCGACATGACCCGGATCACCATGACCGGCAGCCAGCTGGGAACCTGCGCCTACATGCCCCCGGAGCAGGTCCTGGCCGGAGGGGTCAACCCGCGCAGCGACCTGTACTCACTGGGCTGCGTCCTCTACGAGGCCCTCACCGGCCACAAGGTCTTCTCCGCCGACTACGCCCCCTTCGCCCTGCAGCGGGCACACGTCGAGGAGCGGCCCCGGCCACCGTCCGTGCACCGCCCCGAGCTGCCCCAGGACCTGGACCGGCTCGTCATGGACCTGCTGGCCAAGGACCCCGAGGACCGGCCCGCCACCGCCCAGGACGTCTACGAACGCCTCGTCCCGCACCTGCCCCAGTCCGACCCCTCCGCCCCCGACGAACCCCTGCCCCCCGGAGCCCTGCCGGACCCCACCCGCCCCTACCGGCGCCCCATGGGGCCCCGCCCCAAAGCGGCCGCCCCCGACCCGGACCACACGCTGCCGCCCACACTGGTGGAGCCGACCGGCCAAGCGGTGCCGGGGCTGGCCCCCGGGGAACTGGCCGAAGCGGACGGCCACGCCCAGGCGCTCATCGACGAGGGCCGCTTCGCCCAGGCCGTGGGCGTCCTCGACGACGTCATCCAACCCGCCTCGGCCGCTCTGGGCGCCGAGTCGGCACAGGTCGTCGAACTGCGCCTCCTCCGGGCCAACGCCCTGGCCATCAGCGGTGACGCGCGCCGCGCCCTACCGGAGTTCGGCGACCTGGCCGACATCCTCGAACGCCAGGCCGGACCGCAGGACGAGCGGGCCCTCATCTGCCGTCAGCAGGCCGTGTACTGCATGGCGCAACTGGGTGAGAACACCCGGGCCCTGCGGGAGGCCGAGCATGTGCTGGACCGGTTCCGCCGGGCCTTCGGGGAGACCTCCGAGGACGCCCTGGACCTGCGCCTGGAGATGGCCCTGTGGCGCCTGCGCTCGGGGGACGCCGAACGCGCCGCCGCGGAACTGCGGCCGCTCTACTCCGACCTGTGCGCCGCCTACGGCCCCAAGGCCCCCGAAACCCTCCAGGTAGCCGACCTCCTGGGCAGACTGGGACACGACCGCGGCTGAGCCCGGCCCCCAGCCAGAACCGAGCAGCCCCAGCCAGAAGGAGACCCTCCTCCATGCCCCAACTCGCCCTGGGAAAACAGTTCTTCGAGAGCGGTGAGTACGACGAGCTCCCCCCGTCGGCGCGCAGGAACGTCCGGCTCGCCATGGAGAAGTTCAGTCTCCTCACCCACGCAGAGCTGAAGGTGGACAAGGGGCTCAACTTCAAGCCGCCCACGCGTCGGCGCAGCCGGAGCATCTTCACCTTCAGGGTGGACAACTTCTACCGGGGGGTCGTGCTCGCCCCCGAGAGCGGCGACAGCTACCTGCTGCTCAAGGTCATGAACCACGACCCCGCCTATGAGTGGGCCAACAAACAGGACGCTGGCGTCAACCGCCTCACCGGCTCGGTGGAGATCTGGGACGCCGAAGGACTGGAGCGCCTGACCCCCGACCTGGAGGAGCGCGCCGCTCCCACCGATCCCGAGAAGCGGTTGTTCGCCAACGTCTCGGACGGCGACCTCACGACCCTGGGCATCAGTGAGAAGGTACTGCGGGCGGCACGTACCGTCGTGGACGCCGACGCCCTCGTCGACATCGTCCCGTTCCTCCCCGAGGACCAGGCCGAGGTGCTCCAGTACCTGGCCGCCGGCTTCACCGTGGAGGAGGTCTGGCGCGACATCGTCGCCCACCGCCCCTCCGGCGCGGTCAGCACGGACCTGGACACCGCCATCCGCAACACCCCCACCCGGGTGCGCCTGGTCTCCGGCCTGGACGAGCTGGAGGACATCCTCTCCCAGCCCTTCGCCGCCTGGCGGACCTTCCTGCACCCGGCCCAGCGCAAGATCGCCTACAAGGCCAGCTACCCCGGCAGCTACCAGGTCACCGGCGGCCCCGGCACCGGCAAGACCGTGGTGGCCATGCACCGGGTCAAACACCTGCTGACCTACCTGCGCCCCGACGAGCGCATCCTGCTCACCACCTTCACCAACACCCTCGCCACGGCCCTGGGAACGGGCGTCCGCCAGCTCGTGGACGATCGGGGCTCGCTGGAGCGGATCACGATCAGCACCGTCAACGCCCAGGCCAGCCAGGTCCTGACCGAGGCCAACGGCGGACGTGCCTCCCGCTTCGTCAGTGACCTCCAGGAGCTCGACCGCTGGCGCGGAATCGTTCAGGAACAGGGACTGGAGTGGACCGCCGAGTTCCTCCAGCAGGAGTACCGGCACGTCGTCCTCGCCCAGCGCCTGGACACCCTGGAGCAGTACCAGGCCGCCACCCGCAGCGGACGCGGCAGCCGACTGGCGGCCGCCCAGCGCGAGCGGGTGTGGAAGGCCATGGCCGCCTTCACCGAGGGCCTGGACGCCGACGGGGTGCAGACCCACCTGCGCGGTTGCGACCTGGCGGCCCGGGCCCTGGAGGAGAGCGGGCCCCGATTCCGGCACGTGGTGGTCGACGAGGCCCAGGACCTGCACCCCGCCCAGTGGCGGTTCCTGCGCGCGGCCGTGGCGCCCGCGCCCGACGACCTCTTCATCGGAGGCGACCCCCACCAGCGCATCTACGACGCCAAGGTCTCCCTGAAGGCGCTGGGAATCAACGTGGTGGGGCGCTCGCAGCGGCTGCGCCGCAACTACCGCAGCACCCAGCAGATCCTCACCTGGTCCCGACCGCTGCTGGACGGGGAGAAGGTGGAGTCCCTGGCCGACGGCGGCACCGAGTCCCTGGCCGGGTACCGGTCCGCCCTCCAGGGGCCCAAACCCACCACGCACGCCGCCGACGATCTGAACGGGGAGCTGGACGCACTCGTGGAGCGGGTGCGCGACTGGATCGAAGCGGGGATCGAGCCCTCCTCGGTGGCGGTCGCCGTTCGCGCTGGCTGGGTGGGGAAGAAGGCCGTCGCGGCCCTGACCGGTGCTGGGATCGCCACGTGCGCGCTGCGCGAGGCCGACGACGACACCCCTGGTGTGCGGGTGGGCACGATGCACTCGCTCAAGGGGCTGGAGTTCCGGTGCATCGCCGCGTTGGGGATCGCCGACGGGTCGGTGCCCAACCCCAAGGCGATCACCCCGCAGGAGGTGGACGAGCTCCAGCACAGGGCGGACATGATGGCCGAGCGCTGCCTGCTCTTCGTGGTCTGCACCAGGGCCCGGGACCATCTGCACGTGTCCTGGCACAGCAGGCCGAGCCCGTTCCTGGTGGAAGCGGGTATCGCCTGAACCGGGCGGCGGGCGGTACGGAGCATCCGTACCGCCCGCCGCCCCGGGCTACGCTCGCCCGCTCCAGTCGGGTCGCAGGGGGGACGCAGGGGACACACCTGCCCAAGCCGGAGCGGTGTTCCTATTCCTCATCCAACGTCTCGAGGATCCGTTCGGCACGCCGATCCATGCGCTCCCCCTCGATGTACCACCGTGCGGGGCCCTGCACCGATACCGGCGAGTTCTCCCAACCGGCGAGCTCGTACATGGTCATCACCAGACCGCTGGGGGAGTGGTGCTTGCCGTCGAACTCCCACAGCAGCGAGTACCTGCGGTTGTTCGTCCAGGTAGCCCGCGTCCTGCGGGGGTCCTCCGTGAGCCAGCCACGCAACGCGGCCTCCTCAGTGCTGCTCATCGGCCGGAACTCCAGGGGGGTGCCAGGCCCGAGCTCACCGGCGTTCAACAGGATGGTCACGCTGTTGGGGCGCCGGGCCTTGCGTGGGCGCTGGTGAGCCTTGGCCCGGTAGCTGTCGGACACCGGCGGCGCTTCCGAACCTGTGCGGAGGTCGCGGAGCGTGAGCTCGACTAGGTCACGGCAGCGCTTGGGGTCAGAAAGGATACGGGTGATGGACGCCGGAGCGGTGGAGGCTTGGGTGGCGTCGATGTGGTGCAACAGCCACGGCAGTGCCCGGTCGGTCAGGGGGGCGGTCTGAGCCACGGCTTCGTGCCAGTCGTATTCGTCGGAGTTCATCTCCTTGCGGTCCACGCACTGGAAGACGAGGTGGGCGATGAGGAGGTCACCGCGCTCGGCGAGGTCGAAGGCGCGTCCCCGGAGCCTTCCGGAGAGCTCGTGCAGCCGGTTGCCGACGGCGCGACGGAGCCGGACCGACCCCCAGATCTGTGGGGCCCCGGGCTCCTCGCCGAAGAGCAACCCGTAGGTCCCGCCCTCGCTCCGGTCCCACAGCGTCTCCACGTTCTGCTTGGCTTCGACAGCCAGCCTGGGGTTCGAGTGCGCGCAGGCCAGGGAGGTCGCCGCCTCGACCACCGAACACCCCTGCTCCGGTGCGGGATCGGGCTCACCCCGTCGGTAGGTGTACTGCAGGCCCCGGACGGACAGTTCCTCGCTGATCAACGACTGTGTGGGGTCCAGGGAGACGAAGTCGCGGTCCCGCACCGGGTTCTGCCGGTTGCGGGCGTGGGTGATGCGGGCGGGCAGTTCCGGGGAACTGTCGGCCTGGCCCGTGCAGATCACGTTCACGCTGACGAGGGCCTCGGTCAGGGCCTCGGGGTTGTCCAGGGACGCCTGGTGCAGGGAGGTCACACTCTGCGCGCCGTCGATCACGCTGGCGTTGTGCAGCGTCAGTGCCACCGGAACGCTCTGTTTCCGGGGGCCGTCGAAGGCCGCTTCCAGGGATTCGCAGATGACGGTGATCCCGCTGTGGAGGTAGAGGAAGAGTTCGGGGTCATCGACGACGGCCCCCGCGATCTCGGAGTTCACCTCGGTCGTGCCCAGGAAGTCCCGGATGTTGCGGCGGAACAGGTGCCGACCGGCAGTGGAGTACCAGGCGGCCACCTCGTCAGCGCGGACGAATCCCTGGTAGAGCTCCACGGGCTCGTGCCGGTACAGCCACTGGCCCATGGTCGCCTGGATGGGCTGGGATCTCGGAGCTTCCTCGATGCGAATCTGCTCCCACAGGCGGTTGGTGCCGACCACCTGCAGGTCCAGGTTCAGCCCGAAGCCGTTGGACTCCTTGAACTCCTCCTCGAATACGGTCAGCACGTCCGGGTGTAGCTCCTCGGGCCCGGTCAAGACGGTCACGAAGTGCACCTTGGCCTGGAAACTCCTGAGCACCGCGCGGATACGCCGGGCCATTTTCTCGGTCACACGCGAGTTGAAGCGGTCGTACTCGTGCCTTTCGAGGCGCTTCCATCCACGAACGAACTTCAGGGCGGCCGCCTGGTCGAGCCCGGCCCGCCCCTTGTGGCTCCACTTGGCCTGCACCAGCCAGATCTCACTGGTGTTCTCGGAGACGGCGATGGCGTCGATCCCGAAATCGTCCCGACCGTCGATGACACACGCCGCGGCCTTCGCGTTCCGGTCGTCGTCGTTCCAGCCGGTCACACCCTTGGCTGCCAGCGCTGCCAATCCTCGTGACAGAAAGGCCGACTCTTGCTCCGTGGCCTGTTTGCCCTCGAGGTCGCTCAGGTCGATCAGGTCGGTGAAATCCCTTTTCAGGATGTCCTTGATCTTTCGAAGGGCACGCTCAGTGCGGACGTCGTCCGGGCGCTGCATGTATTCCTCTGTTCAGGGGAGTGGGGAGGGATAGGAACGATCGTACGCGGGATGCCCGAAACGATGTGGAGGGTTCACGACCTCGCAGCCCAGGTCCGCTCACGTTCTCCCCGACGGAGCTTGTGGACCTCGATCCCTGGGGGAGTGTGCCCCCGCTCTGGTTGACTGTTCCGGTCACACAGGCACACCCGGCGGTGGCCGGGTTGGGAAGGGCGTGGAGTGGGATCCCCGAGTTCGGACATGCGCGCGGACATGAACAGGCACCTCGATGACCAGGTGTTCTGGAGTTTTTTCGGGAAGAGGCACCCGGATATGGGGCGGCATCTGGTGCTCCGGGGACCGCGAGAGGACGGTACGCCCGCGAAATTCACCCTTGACTGCGGGGAAGCGGGCCGGGTCGAGCTCGTGCGGGTACGGGTCGACCACCCCGGTACGTCCCACATCTGCTGGATGATCAGCAGTTCGGTGGAGGGTGAGCAGGGCGTGCTGTGGGACACCGGGACCTCCCGAGAGGTCCTCGCGGACGCGCTCCACGAGAAGGCCCTGGCCGTGACCGAAGGACGCCAGGAGGCGAGCCCCTGGCGGTGGGCCGAGGCCGAGGCTTCCGACATCGTCCGGCTGGCCGATGCTCTCACCCTGCGGGGTGTCACCGTGGACTATGCCATGGCCGAGAACCGGATCCGGGTTGTGTTCGGCGCCCACGGCTACGAGTTCCGGCGCCACCTGGGTGAGGGACATCTGCTGCTCGTGCGGGTGGCGGACCGGCGGTTGTGGGTCTACCGCAGGCTCGGGCTCGGCTGGCTGGTGGACGTCCACGCTCCGTCCCAGCGGCGGGTGTGGCGTATCGACCTGAACGCGGAGTTGTTCGGCTCAGCCAGCACCTCACCGGGACTGTCCGAGGACCGGGTGAGCGTCGACGAACTCGCCGGGGCACTGGTCGGTGTCGTCAAGGGGGTAGCGGACGGAGCACCTCCGACGAGGGCTCTCTGCTCCGGGGACGGCACCATCGGCGGCAGCACGGAGGCGATGCTGCCCCCTGAGGTCGTCGGCCGATCGGTGGACCCCGAGAACCCCTTCGCTGTGGTGGCCGCCCAGCTCAGCGCCTTCGGTTTCGGTGGCGTGCGCCTGTCTCCGGACGGTACGGAGCTGGTTTCGGAGGAGTTCCAGGTGGTCTGGTGGCAGCGTGAGCGCCCTCTGGGACTTCCGGACCTGAAGAGGCTGTTCGCCGACGCTGCGGTCGAGGGAAAACGGCTGCTGGTGCTGGCCCGGCGCGGACTCACCGGCCCGGCCGCGGAGTTCGCCGACCGCTCCCGTTCCTTCGTCTTCAGCTTCGACCCGAAGCGGGGCCACGTGTTCAGTGGAAACCAGCTGGCGAGCGAAGCCGGGTTCACGCATGACTACCGGCTGGCATGGTGAGATGAGTGCCTCCGGAGCGAGGAGTCTCCCCTGAGTCCCCGGTCTCAGGTCAGCCGCTCTTGAACACCTTCTCCGCGTGCCAGGCGAGGGCTTCCCGGTGGGGGCGGTCCGCCCTGCGCTGAGGGACGCTGATGCTCCGTCCGGCCAGGGAGGTGTACTCATCCGCGGCGGGAGAGTGCTTGTACAGGCTGGGGCTCACCTGAACGGTCAGCTTCGGGGTGATCGTCAAATAGCCCGAGTCGAAGAGCTTGTGCACGTCTGCCCGCAGCAGCAGACCGTTGTCGAGCCGGTGCAGGCCGCCGTCGGCGACCGGGTGGATGTGTGCGGCTTCCAGGGTCGGCCGGACGTCGCCCCCGGTGACCGCGCACCGTCCCTGATAGGTGTCCAGGAGCTTCAGCTTGAACGCCTCCTGTCCGAGGCGCTGGCGGGTGGGACGGAAGGGGCCTCGGGTTGGGCCGTGGTGCGCCCAGGTCTCGCTGTCATCGGGGCTCTCCTCGGGGAGGAGGTCCCCTCCGCCCCTCAGCACCCGGTCGGCGATCGGGGTGAAGTACGCGGCGTGCGCCAAACCGGTGATGTCGTCGTACCCCTTGCCCTGAACCAGGTTGCTCGCGAAGTCTGCGGGCGGCGCGAAAGTCGCTTCCTCGAAGAACACCGGGTCGCGCAGCATGACGCATCCGATCGGAGGGTCCTCGTCGACGCGGATGGCGGGGTTCCCCTCCTTCACCCGGTACCGGTTGAGGGCCTCGCGTAGCTCCTCCAAGCTGCTCCTGCCGTTCCCCTCGCCGAAGGCCGCCCACGCTTCGGAGAGTGGGGCCTGCGTGAAACCGCTGAACACGGCGCCGCCCACGATCCGGTTGTGCGGGTAACGGGTCTTGAACAGGAACAGGTCGCCCAGGCCGATCCGTTTGAACGCCTTGTCGGACGAGGGGCGCCAGAAGTTGATCTCCTTCAGGCGTGGCCTCTGTGCGAGGAACTCGGCCCACGCGCGGTCTGTGACTCCCACATATGCCTTCATGGAGACAATGATGCCTTTGGGTGGAATTGTCGCAAGGGTCGGGTTGCCCTTCCCGAAGGTCGGAGCGAAAACCGGTGGACCCGATGGAGGAATCTGTCAGAATCTTGGGCGTGGACTACGGAGGAAGGATCACGGTGATACGCACGGACATGCCCTAGTGGCTGTGGGCTTCCAATGGAGGCGTCGGGATTTCGGTAACAGTCCTGCACAAGTGCAGGTCGCCCGTGCGCCGGATGGGAGACACGCATGTCCGTAACCGTTGTCCTTGTGATCGGGGCCGCGACCAGCGCAGCCAACGTCGCCCTGCTTGTGGCCCGAGAGGCCGGGAAGAGTTGGGCGGTGTCCCTGCTCATCTCCGGAGGAGCCCTGTTCGGGGCTGTCACCGCCCTCAGCAATCTCGCCGGGCTGCTGTAAACGGGGGTGGGGCGGCCCGGCCGGGCCGCCCCACGTCGGTGCTGTGGCCTTCTCCCACGGGTCAGCAGTCCTCCTCGGAGGGTGACGGCCAGGGCCAGCGAGCTCGCAGGTGGATGCCGCTGGCGGGGCAGGCCCAAAGGCTGGTCTTCTGCCCCTGGGTTTGGTGGCGGCTCGTTCTCAGACCGCATGGTCGCGGTCCGCCCGCGCCCGGGTGGAGCCACGGCCGTCCCGGCGCCGCCGGGCGTGGATCGCGACGGCTGCGGTGGCTGCCAGGAAGAGCACCTGCATCGCGGTGCGCGGCAGGAGTTCCTGGTGCGGTGGCAGATCGGTGCCGGTCAGCGCCAGCTGCACGTTGGCGGGGAACATCGCCAGGAGCAGGAGGGCGAGCCCCGCTGCGGCCCAGGGGGCCGTGCGCGACCACAGCAGGGCCGCCGCCCCGGCCAGTTCCAGGACCCCGGTGACGGTGACGAGCAGGCCCGGGTGGGGCAGCGGCGGCGGGACCATCGCGACGAGTTCCTCGCGCATCCCGACGAAGTGCACCGTGCCGGTCAGCGCGAACATCGCCGCGAGCCCGCCGCGCAGCGCGACCGGCCAGGACCGCAGGGCCCGGACGCCGAGCGCTCCGGCGGCCAACAGTGACAGGGTGACACCGACAAGGGTGATCAGGGGTTCCATGCTCGCTCCTCCGAAGTTTCCAATGGAAAGATAAGCGCATGGCGCCCCAACTTGTCAATGGAAAGTTGGTGGCGGAGGGCTCGGCTGGGCCCCTTTCGCCGGCCCCGGGGGTGCCAGGGGGCACGCCCGGGGCCGGTCCGCTCAGCCTGTGGGGGGCTGTTCAGGAGTTGCGGCGCGAGGTCCAGGGAATCGTGGGCTGGAGCACGGCCTCGCTCAGGGCCTGGGAGCGCAGGTGGGTGATCTCCTGGTACTCGGGGTCGTAGACCATGCGGCTGAACACCTCTCGGCTCGGGTAGCGCACGAGCAGCACCGCGTCCCAGTCCTGCCCTTCCTCGGCGACCAGGGGAGCCGTACCGTCGCCCGCGTAGACCAGTTCGGCGCCGTACTTCTTCAGGAAGTGCGCCGTCCGCCGGGAGTACTCCGCGTACGAGGCGCGGCCGTCCGGGGCGAACCGCAGCAGGTTGAGCATCACGAAGGGGCCGTCAGGGCCCTCTTCCAGCATCTTCGCCAGGACGGGTCCAGTGGGGTCGACAGCCATGGGTGACTCCTTGTGGTGGGGAGATGAGGCGGTGTGACGGATGGGTCGTGGTAGGCCGCCGGGAATTCCCGACAGGTAACCAGTATCACAAACCGGCTGGTCGGTATCTACCGTGCGGCGCCGTTCCGCCTTCACGGGCGAACGGTCCGGAGGCGGTATCCGACCCCGTCCCCTCTGCCGGAAGGCGCGGGGCCGCACGCGGTCAGGGCATCAGGGGCGGCGGGGCTCCCCGTTCCAGTAGTGGCCCGCGACCCCTTCCGCCTCCTCGGTGATCGCGTTGTTCAGGTTGGTGTCCCAGCCCTGGTCCAGCAGCCAGAGGTGGACCGCCCGCTGTTCCTCGACGATCCGGCGGTAGGCGTCGCGGGCCCTCGCGTAACGCTCCCTGCGCGCGGGGCGTTCACGCCTGAGCTCGCGCCGGGCCTGCGCCACCCGCCGCCCGTAGTACTCCTCGACGACCGCGGCGGCGTTGAGGTGGCTGAGGAAACCCTGTTCCTGCCACGCCGCCAGCTCACGGGCGCGCAGCACCTCCAGTTCCCTGCCGGTGCTGCCCGCGCCGCTGTGCGCCGTCCGCACTGCGCGGGACACGTTCTGGGTGCTCTCCAACCGGCCGGTGAGGAAGTCCTCGATCGCCGCCAGCGCCGTGGATTGCGTGTCCTGTGCGTCCGCAGCCATCGTTGCCCCCCGGTCCGGCCGTCGCCCTGGATTCTTCGCGCGTGTGGCCGCTCCACACGCCCCCACGGCCAGGTTCGCATGTCAGCGCGGTCGAGTCGCACCCGATGGCGGGTTTCCCCTCTGGAGCGCACGGGACCGGCGGACCCGCACCGACACGCACCCGGGCCGAGGGGCCGAGCGCGGTCCACCGCCTCCCCGGCACCGGCGGCACCACCGCCGGTGCCCGGCGACCGCGAGAGGAACGATCCCTACGGCAGGATCCGCCGCGGTCCGCGCGGGGGTTCGGGGCGCGGCTGCCACTCCCGGGGATAACCCAGGGACACCTCGGTGTGCGGGATCCCGTCGACGGTGATGGTGCGGGGGATGTGCAGGTGGCCGTAGACGACCGCGCGGGCCCGGTAGCGCAGGTGCCAGTCGGCGGTCTCCTCGGTGCCGCACCACTGGGCGAACTCGGGGTGGCGCAGTATCCGGGTGGGCTCGCGCACCAGGGGGTAGTGGTTGACGAGCACCGTGGGCAGCTCCGGGTCGAGGGCGTCCAACCTGGCGCGCGTGTACTCCAGCCGTGCCCTGCACCAGGCGTCCCGCCCCGGGTGGGGATCGGGGTGCAGCAGGTACTCGTCGGTGCACACCACGCCGCTGGCGTGGGCCACGGCCAGCGCCTCCTCCTTGGTGCGGGCGCCCTCCGGTCGGAAGGTGTGGTCGTAGCCGATGAACAGGGGAGCGACCGCCACAGGACCGTCGGGGCCCCGCCACACGGGGTAGGGGTCCTGCGGGGTGTGCACGCCCAGCGCGCGCAGCCTCTCGACCAGGTACAGGTACCGTTCCTGCCCGCGTAGCTGCACGGGGTCCGCGGGCAGGGTCCACAGGTCGTGGTTGCCCGGTGCCCACACCACCGTGGCGAACCGGGCGGCCAGCGCCCCCATGGTCGCGATCACCTCGTCGGCGGTGTCGGCCACGTCCCCGGCCACGAGCAGCCAGTCCTCCGCCGAGGCCGGGGACAGCGCTTCGGTGAAGGCACGGTTGGCCTCGTGCCGCACGTGCAGGTCGCTGATGGCGAACAGGCCCACGGCCACCGCCTCTTCCGTGTCGACGCCGGGCCGCGGTCACCCTACCGGAGTAACGGGAACTGACCGAGGAAAGGTGTATAAAAGCCCCAAAGACACACCCGACCCAGAGATCGAGCATCCCCCATGTCATCCCCTGCACGCCTGGCCCTGTGCACGGCGGTTTCCGCCGCACTGACCCTCACCGCCTGCACCCCGCTCCAGGACTTCCTGGACGAGGCGGCCCTGAACCCGCTCTCCGAGATCTCGGTGCCCCTGGTCGACCGGGTCGACCGCGACGATCCCTTCGGCGGCACCGAGGCCGAGGACTACGCGGAGGGCTTCGACGTCCCCGAGGCCTCGGCCGTGGGCCCGTACCCGAGCGAGCGGGTCCAGGAGGCCTACGAGACCACCCGGGACTTCATGGAGGCCGTCTACCTGGACCGGGACGCGGTCTTCGGCGAGGACAACAGCGCGTTCACCGCGCTGCTCACCGACCAGTCCCTGGCCTGGTACATGGAGCACCACGGGCACGAGGACCCCGAACTCGACACCCGGGTCATCCCCTTCAACCTCGCCCCGGGCACCGCCGAGCCGATCGGCGACGTGGTCAAGGTGGACGGCCGCATGTGGGCGGAGGAGGCCGGCGACGAGTACGGCCAGGACTACCTGGCCGTCCGTACCGAGTACACGATCGTGCACCCCGTCGCCCGCCCCGGGGAACCGGTGTCGGTGCGTCTGGTGACCTCGCACTACGGCGAGGTGTCCTTCTACGACAACGGTGACGGCACCTGGGAGGTCTTCCCGAACTGGTGGCGCTTCGTGGGCCCGACGCACTGCCTCCTCGACGAGCACACCTTCACCCCCGCCTACCCCGACGAGCAGCCCCGCGGCGAACGGCCCAGGGGCGTGCCGGAGGACCCCTACGACCTGGAGGACGGTCCCGCCGCAGAGGGTGCCGATGACGGGTGCGAAGCCATCCGGGACACCTGACCGGGGGCCGGCCGGGGGCCTCCGGAGCCGGTCCGAAACACGTCGTGTGGTGCTGACCGGGTCGGGGGGCAGGCCCGGGAGCGGGAAAAGAGGAAATGTCCCTCTCATGGTTTTCGGGGTCCATTGGGGTAGTTTTTAAAATGTCGCTTCTGTTGGCTTGTGTCTGGTGTTGGCGGCGGATTTTTTGACCGTTCGCCCCCACTTGTTTTCTGGTGCTGGTAACGAAGCGCGCGAAAGGGGTCGTTTTCTGGACCCCTGCTGCTTCTTGTATCGGACCTGGCCTGGGGCGTTGTTGTCGGCAAAAACAGCGAAAGCCTTGTGCGCGGCTCTTTTCGCTGCCTAATGTGATCAGCGCTTTCACGGGCCGCTCCGCCGCCGGACGAACACCGCGGCGGAGCGGCTCCGTGAGTGCTGTTCCCTCCGTTCCCCGTTCGCTCGCGTGCCGAGGGACGGGGCCGACAGACGACACACAGGAGAGACACGGCCGATGTCGACCGAAGCCCCCGAGGTACGTACCAACGGCCAGAAGAGCCTGAGTACTGCCGCCGCGCGGAACCTGGCCACCACCACCAAGTCCGCCCCGCAGATGCAGGGCATCAGCAGCCGCTGGGTTCAGCGGACCCTGCCCTGGGTCCAGGCCGACGGCGGCGCCTACCGGGTCAACCGGCGCCTGAGCTACACGCTCGGCGACGGTCGGATCGAGTTCCACAAGACCGGTTCCGATGTCAGGGTGATCCCGCGCGAGCTCGGCGAACTCTCGCTGCTGCAGGGGTTCGACGACGAGCAGGTCCTCAGCGAACTGGCCGACCGCTTCACCCAGCGCGAGTTCGAACCCGGCCAGGTGCTGGTCACCGAGGGCGGCACCGCCGAGTCCCTGTACCTGATCGCCCACGGTCGGGTCAGCCGCACCCACCTCGGCCCCTACGGCAACGTCAACCGCCTGGGCGTGCTCGCCGACGGGGACAGGTTCGGCGAGCAGTCCATGCTGGACGAGGACCCCGTCTGGGAGTTCACCGTCAAGGCGGACACCTCGGGCACCCTGCTGGAGCTGCCCCGGCAGGAGTTCGCCCAGGCCCTGGACCGCTCGCCGGAGCTGCGCGCCCACATCGACCGGGTCCGCTCGCTGCCCAGCCACGGGCAGAACAAGCACGGCGAGGCCGAGATCGAGCTGTCCTCCAACCACATCGGGGAGGCCGAGCTCCCGCAGACCTTCGTCGACTACGAGCTCAAGCCCCGCGAGTACGAGCTCAGCGTCGCCCAGACCGTGCTGCGGGTGCACAGCAGGGTCGCCGACCTCTACAACAAGCCGATGAACCAGACCGAGCAGCAGTTGCGGCTGACCATCCAGGCCCTGCGCGAGCGCCAGGAGCACGAGCTGGTCAACAACCGCGAGTTCGGCCTGCTGCACAACGCCGACTTCTCCCAGCGCGTGCACACCCAGGACGGGCCGCCCACCCCGGACGACCTGGACGACCTCATCACGATGCGGCGCAACACCCAGTACCTGTTCGCCCACCCGCGGGCGATCGCCGCCTTCGGCAAGGAGTGCAACCGGCTCGGCCTGCCCCTGGGCACCGCGGACGTGCACGGCCACCAGCTGCCGGCCTGGCGCGGCGTCCCGCTGCTGCCCTGCGGCAAGATCCCCGTCACCCGGCACCAGACCTCCTCGATCATCGCGGTGCGTACCGGGGAGGACAACGAGGGCGTCATCGGCCTGCACCAGACGGGCCTGCCCGACGAGGTCGAGCCGGGCCTCAACGCGCGCTTCATGGGGATCGACGAGCGGGCTGTCATCTCCTACCTGGTCAGCACCTACTACTCGGCCGCGATCCTGGTCCCCGACGCGGTCGGAATCCTGGAGAACGTCGAGGTCAAGCCCCGTTCCTGACCGTCCGGGACGTCTGTGAAGGAGGTCTGGGACGGTGTCCCTGCTATCCAGAATGTCCGCCGCCCCCGCCGCGGGCACGGCCCCCCTGGTGGAGGCCCTGCTGCGTGACCGGCGGCGCCCCGGCAGGCCGGACCTGCTGGCGCCCCCGAAGGCCCCGGCGGCTCCCGCGCTGCCCGCGCACCCTCCGGGACTGGCGGCGCTGCTCGGCCCCGACCGGGGCGGCGGCGGGACGGCCGTGGCGCCCCCGCCCGCGGAGCACTCCCGTGCCGGGGAGGACGACGCGGTGCCCGTCCTCTACTGCCCTCCGGCGGTACGCGACGACCCCGCCCTGGGGGAGGAGGTCGACCGCAGGCTCGTGGAGTGGGCCGAGCGGGTCGGGGTCTACCCCGGTGAGCTCGACCGGGTGAGTTCGGCCGGTTTCGGCCGGCTCATCATGCTGGCCCATCCCGAGACGGACGACCCGGACCGGCTGCTGGCCGCCGCCAAGTGCGCCCTGGCCGAGTGGTCGGTGGACGACCACTACGTGGACGGCGAGGTCGAGGAGGCCAGGCACGACCTGCTCGGCCAGCGCCTGGCGATCGCGCACTCGGTCATCGACCAGGCCCACCTGCCCCGCCGCTACGCGCCCCAGCTGGAGCGGGTGGTGCGCGCGGACCCGGTGATGGTCGCCCTGCGCTCCAGCCTGGAGGACCTGCGCGCCTACGCCAGCTGGGCGCAGCTGCGCAGGCTCCGGCACGAGCTGGCGATCATGTTCGTCGCCTACAACCAGGAGGGGGTCTGGCACACGGCGGGGCACCGGCCCCCCGTGTGGGAGTTCCTGATGCACCGGCACGAGAACAGTTTCGTGCCGTGCATGGCGCTCATCGACACCGTCGCCGGATACGAGCTGCCCGCCGAGCAGTTCGCCCGCCCGGAGGTGCGGCGCGTGTTCACCCTGGCGGGATCGGCCAGCGTGATCGTCAACGACCTCTACTCGATGGGCAAGGAGGACCCCGACGACTTCAGTCTGCCCCGGCTGATCGAGACCGAGGACGACTGCTCGCCCCGGGAGGCGGTCGAGCGCACCGTCCAGGTGCACGACGAGCTCATGCACGCCTTCGAGGCCGAGTCCGCCCAGCTGGCCGCCACCGGACCGCCCGAGCTCGGCCGATTCCTGGCCGGGCTGTGGGCCTGGATGGGCGGCAGCCGCGAGTGGCACGCCAGCACCGCCCGCTACCACGGCGCGGCCCGGTCCTGACCCGGCCCGCACACGCCTTCGCGGACCCCTCTGCGCAGGGGTGCGCACACCCTCACGACAAGGAGTTCACATGACTGACACCATGCCCTCGACCTCGTCCTCGACCTCGGGTTCGGGTCCGGTTCTGCGTACCGCCTACCAGGAATCGGTCGCCGAGTACTGGAACGCCGAGCAGGATCCGGTGAACCTGCGCCTGGGCGACGTGGACGGCCTCTACCATCACCACTACGGCGTCGGTGACTTCGACCCCTCCGTGCTGGAGGGGCCGGAGGAGACCCGGAACCAGCGAATCATCGAGGAGATGCACCGGCTGGAGACCGCCCAGGCCGAACTCCTCCTGGACCACCTCGGCCCGCTGGGGCCCCAGGACCGGATCATGGACACCGGTTCGGGTCGGGGCGGCAGCAGCTTCATGGCCCACAACCGCTTCGGCTGCGCGGTGGACGGGGTGAGCATCTCGCAGAAGCAGGTGGACTTCTCCAACGAGCAGGCCCGGGAGCGCGGGGTGGCGGATCGTGTGCGCTTCCACTTCCGCAACATGCTCGACACCGGTTTCGAGACCGGCTCGCTCTCCGCCAGTTGGAACAACGAGTCCACCATGTACGTGGACCTGCACGAGCTCTTCGCCGAGCACGCCCGGCTGCTGCGCCACGGCGGCCGGTACGTGACCATCACCGGCTGCTACAACGACGTCACCGGTGGGCGCTCCAAGGCGGTCAGCCGGATCGACGAGCACTACACCTGCAACATCCACCCGCGCAGCGCCTACTTCCGGGCCATGGCCGCCAACGGGCTGGTCCCGATCTCCGTGGTGGACCTGACCGACCAGACCATCCCGTACTGGGAGCTGCGGGCGCGCTCCTCGGTGGCCACCGGTATCGAGGACCCCTTCCTGACCGCTTACCGTGAGGGCAGCTTCCACTACCTGCTCATCGCCGCCGACAGGGTCTGACCCCCCGACGGGGCCCCAGGTCCGGCAGCCGGGCGCCCGCCGTGTGGGGCGGGCGCCCGGCTGCGGCCCGTACCGGGCTCAGGCTCCGTGGCGGGTCCTCAGTCCCGTGGGAGGGTCCGCGGCATCGGCGGTACGGGACGGTCGACCAGGGCATTGCGTCCCGCCCTCCGGGGTTCGCGGCCCTGCCGGACGCACTCCAGGACCTCCTCGGCGGCGTACCTCCCGGCGATCTCGAAGCTCTGGGGGTTGGAGTCGTTCCCACTCCACACGGCGTCGCGGAGCACGACCCTCGTGGCGTAGGGCGCCCGGCCCCGGCCCCGGTTCTCCAGCCCCTCGCGCACCCCCTTGGCGAAGGCCGCCCTGAACACCTCGGGGAGGGGCTCGTCGGGGTGCGGGCAGGTCGCGGGCAGGTCGTCGACGAACTCGAAGTCCGCGCCGTCGAGCGCGGGCCCGGCGTCCAGCCAGACCAGGGCGAAGTACCCGGGGCAGGCCGTCTGCAGGAAGTTGCGGACGTGGACGCCGGTGACCGGGCGGGGGAGCGGCAGGAGCGGGTCCCGGCCCTGGGTGTCGGAGGTCATGTCCCTCTTCCTACCGGAAGCACCCCCGCGCCCCTCACCCGGCCAACCGGTCGAGGATCCCGGGGAGGTCGTCCTCGTGGGCCACGGTCAGCCGCCTGGTCGCGCGGGTGACCGCTACGTACAGGTCGTTGGCGCCCCGGTGTTGGGCCAGGATCTGTTCGGGGCGCACCACGACCACCGAGTCGAACTCCAGGCCCTTGGACTCCGTTGCGGTCAGCACCACCACGGAGTCGCCCGGCTCGTCACCGGAACCCGCCCCGGGACGTTCCGCCCCGGGCAGCACGGCCGCCACCTCGGCCAGGGAGGCGTCGGAGGTGACCACCGCGATCCGACCCTCGCCGATGGCCCCACGCTCCTCGACGACCAGGGCGGGCAGGCCGTGCAGGCCCGCCAGCCGTACCGCGCGGGGCGGCTGCCCGTCCGCGCGCACGGACTCGGGGATCCCCTGGTCGGGGGCGGCCTCGCGCAGCACGTCGGCGGCCACCGCCATGATCGGCGCCGGGGTCCGGTAGTTCACCCGCAGGTGCTCCACGTGCACCTTCGCGGGTGCGTAGGGTTCCAGCGCCGCCGACCAGGAGTCGGTCCCGGCTGCGCTGCCGGTCTGGGCGACGTCGCCGACGACGGTCAGGGACCGGGTCGGCACCCGGCGCATCACGGTGCGCCAGGCCATCGGGGACAGTTCCTGGGCCTCGTCCACGATCACGTGCCCGTAGGACCAGGTGCGGTCCGCCCCGGCCCGGTCGGCGGTGCTCAGGTTCGGTCCCGAGTCGCGGTGGCGGGCGGCGAGGGTGACCGCGTCCAGGCCCTCGGCCGGGTCCTCGGTCAGGCCGGTGAAGTCGAGTACGCCCTGGGCGTAGCGGACCTCCTCCTCTCGTTCGGCGTCCATCCTGCGCTGCCGTGCGCGCAGGACGCTGTCGTCCCGGCCCAGCAGTTCGGCGGCCTCGTCCAGCAGCGGAACGTCCTCCACGGTCCACGCGTGGCCCGCGGGGCGGACCAGGGACCCGGCCTCCGCGACCCCGGCCTCGGCTCCCACCCGGGCCAGCGCCTCGGGGTCGGAGTACAGTCCGCGCAGCAGCCGCTGCGGGGTCAGGTCGGGCCACAGGGCGTCCAGGGCCTGCCGTACGGGCTCCTCCTGCCAGAGCCGTGCGCCCGCGTGCGGGAGGTCCTCCTCCGCGACGGGGCGCCCGAGCAACGCGGACTCGGCCCGGCCGAGTTCGGTGAGCAGGGTGTTCACCAGGTACTTGCGCGCCGTGTTGTGTGGCAGCCGCAGGTTCCGGGCGTTCTCCAGTACCTGGGCGCACAGGTCGCCGGGGACGACCAGCGTCCCCGCGTCGGTCTCCACGCGCAGGTCGTCCTCGCCGAACGCCCGCCGGGGCGAGCGCTGCCGGTCCCGGACGGCGGCGCGCACCAGGTCGGCCATCCGCGGGGAGCCCTTGAGCAGCGCGGTCCGGTGGGTGTCGTGTTCGGTGGCCGCCACTCCGGGGAGGAGTTCACCGACCGTGCGCATCACCACGTCGGTCTCGCCGAGGGAGGGCAGCACGTCGCCGATGTAGCGCAGGAACGCCGGGTTGGGGCCCACGACCAGGACACCGCGGCGCTCCAGGACCCGGCGGTGGGTGTAGAGCAGGTAGGCGGCGCGGTGCAGGGCCGCGACGGTCTTGCCGGTGCCCGGGCCGCCCTGGACGACCAGGACCCCGGCCAGCTGTGCTCGGATGACCCGGTCCTGTTCGGCCTGGATGGTGGCGACGATGTCGGCCATACGGCCGGTGCGGCCGCGGTGCAGGGAGGCCAGCAGGGCCGCCTCGCCGACCAGTTGGCGGCGGTCGCTCTCGCTGAGGCCCTCGGTGTCGAAGACCTCGTCGTCCACGCCCAGGACCTGTCTGTCGCGCACTCTGAGGTGGCGTCGGCGGGTGATCCCCTCCGGGTCTCCGGGGGTGGCCGCGTAGAAGGGGCGGGCGGCCGGGGCCCGCCAGTCCACCAGGATGGTCTCGTGCTCGGTGTCGCGCAGGCCGATCCGGCCCACGTAGCGGGCTTCGGTCTCCTCGGGCCCGTGGGCGAGGTCGATCCGGCCGAAACAGAGCCCCTCCTCGACGGAGCCGAGCTGGGCCCGGCGCCGGGCGTGCTCGTAGGAGCGCGTCTCGCGTTCCACGATGGCGGCGTAGCCGCTGCGCTCCTGCAGGTGGGCGTCGATGAGCCGCTGCTCGGTCTGTGCCCGCAGGGTGTCCAGGCGTTCGTACATGACGCTGACGCGTGCCTGTTCGATTGCGATCGCGGCTTTCTCGGGCGAGGGGGCCGAGCTGTCGGATTGACGGGAATCCATTTGGTTGCTATCCTTGCCCGTAGGAAGAATCCTGTTTTGCTTTTTATAAGCGTGGATATGGCAGCCTAGCAGAAGGTGCGCGCCATACGCACCATCAGCACTTGGCACTGCGGCCCACACGCTGGTCCACGCGGTCACGACCCTCACCCCACCGGGGCGGGGGTTTCGTTGTGTCCGGACCCCGAGCCGTGCCTGGGCAGGACCGGGCACCGGTCGGGTCACGTGTGTCCGGAAGCGGTCTCAGGCCAGGCCGAGCCGCCCCAGGGTCCGACCGGTGCGCTCGTCCTCCTCCGCGAGGAAGGCGGCGAACTCGTCCCCGGCGAGGTAGGCGTCGGTCCACCGGTTGCGTGTCAGCCGCCCGCGCCACTCCGCCGAGGAGTGCACCCGCTCCACCAACTCCAGCAGCCGGGCCAGGTCCTCCCCGGACAGTCCGGGCGGGGCCAGCAGTCCGCGCCAGTTCATGAACTCCAGGTCGATCCCGGCCTCCAGCAGAGTCGGCGCCTCGATCCCCGGGTCCGGCTCGGCCGCCGTCAGCGCCAGGACCCGCAGCTGTCCGGAGTCGATCGCCGCGCGCTGCTCGCTGGGGCCCGCGGCGGCGAACTCGACCGTGTGGCGCATCAGGGCGGCCTGCATCGGACCACCCCCGTCGTAGGAGTGGTAGACGACCTCGGCCGGGTCGATGCCCAGTTCCTCGGCCAGCAGCATGGTCACCAGGTGGTCGGGTCCGGCCGGGGTCGAGCCGCCGCCGACGCGGACGGCGCCCGGGTCCGCGCGCCAGGCCCGCACCAGGTCGTCGATGGAGGCGTACTCCGAGTCCGCGGGAACCAGCAGCGCCTCGGGCTCCTCGATCAGGCGGGCCACCGGGGTGGCCTGGGTGACCGAGTCGGCGGCGGAGTCGACGTGGGTGTTGGCGACCAGGCCCAGCCCCATCTGCAGCAGCAGGCCGGCCGAGCCGTGCTCGTACACCAGCCGGGCCAGCGCGGCGGTGCCCGTACTCCCGGCCAGGTTGAAGACCGTGACGTCGGGGACCGCCTCGATCTCCTCGACCACCGAGGCCAGCGTCCGGGCGGTGTGGTCGAACCCCCCGCCGGGCGGGGTCGGCACCATGATCCGCAGTGCCTCCTGGCGCCCCGGCGCCCCGCAGCCCGCCAACGCCAGCGCCAGTCCTGCGGCGAGGACGGCGCGGCGGCTCGGCCCCTGCCGCGCCGCCGCACCGCTGTGCCCGTTCAACCGTTCGTCACTTCCCGTCGTCTCAGCCCCGCGGAGCCGGGGCCTGATTCTCGGAACCGGTGCCCGGTCCGTCCCCGGAGCCCGCGTCCGAGCCGGTTCCGGCGTCCGTCGCCGACTCCGGCGAGTCCGGCCCGACCCGGCCGCGGCGCAGTCCGCGCACCGCGCGGACCAGGGCCGGGAGCAGCGACAGCAGCGCCACGGCCAGCAGCCCCGCCGAGATCGGCTCGCTGGCGAAGACACCCCAGTCACCGCCGGAGATCTGCAGGGCCCGGCGCATGTTGGTCTCCATCAGGCCGCCCAGGATGAGCCCCAGGATCAGCGGCGCGGCCGGGAAGCCGTTGCGCCGCATCAGGAAGCCGACGGCTCCGAACGCGGCCAGCAGGCCGAGGTCGAACACACTGAAGCTGAGTCCGTAGACCCCCACCACGCAGAATACGACGACCAGGGGAACCAGGACCGCCCTGGGTGTGTTGAGGACCTTGGCGAACACCGGGATCAGCGGCAGGTTGAGGACGAGCAGCACCACACTGCCCACGTACATCGACGCGACCACGCCCCAGAACATGTCGGGGTTGTCGGCCAGCATCGTCGGCCCCGGGGTCACGCCCAGCACGAGCAGCGCGCCCAACAGGATCGCGGTCGTGCCCGACCCCGGCACGCCCAGGGTCATCAGCGGCACGAACGAGCCCACCGCCGCCGCGTTGTTGGCCGCCTCGGGGGCGGCCACCCCCTTCGGGTTGCCCTGGCCGAAGGTGTCTCCGTCGCGGGCGATCTTCTTCTCCATCGAGTACGACAGGAACGAGGCGACCGTGGCCCCCGCGCCCGGCAGGACGCCGGTGAAGAAGCCGAGCACCGAGGAGCGCAGCGTGGGCGGGGCGATCCGGCCCAGCTCACGGCCGGACAGCCGCAGTGAGGTCACGCCCTTGCGCGCACCGCCCTGCCCGCGCCGGTTGAGCATGACCAGCACCTCGGCGAGCGCGAACACGCCCAGGGCCACGATGAGGAACTCCACGCCCTCGTACAGTTCGGGCAGGTCGAAGGTGTACCGGACGATCGCGGTCTGGGAGTCGATGCCCACCAGGGCCACCATCACCCCGACCACGGCCGAGATCAGACCCTTGACCAGGTTGTTCCCGCCGAGGGAGACCACCGCGGTCAGGCCCAGCACCATCAGGGCGAAGTACTCGGTGGGCCCGAAGCTGACCGCGAACGCCGCCAGGCTCGGCGCGATCGCCATCAGGCCGACGACGCCGATGGTGCCGCCGACGAACGAGGAGATCGCGGCGATCGCCAGGGCCTTGCCCGCCCTGCCCCGCAGGGCCATCGGGTAGCCGTCGAAGGACGTGGCGACCGTCCCGGCCACGCCCGGGGCGTTGAGCAGGATGGACGAGGTCGATCCGCCGAAGATGGCCCCGTAGTACACCCCGGCCAGCATGATGATCGCCGAGGTGGGCTCCATGCCGTAGGCGATCGGGATCATCAGCGCGATCGCGCTCATCGGTCCCAGTCCCGGCAGGATGCCGATGACCGTCCCGGCGAGCACACCGATGAGGACGAAGAGCAGGTTCTGCGGGGTCAGCGCGATGCTGAACCCGTGCAGGAGTTGGTCGAGCATGCCCATGAGAGGGTTCCTTGGTCGGGTTCAGAAGGGGAGCGGGCCGCTCGGCAGCGCCACGCCCAGGCCCCAGGTCATGGCCGCGTAGAGCGCGAAGGGCAGGCCGAGGGCGACCGTGGCGGTGACCAGGTGCCGGCGGTAGCCGAGGTACCAGGTCATCGACCCGAGGTACAGGGCGGTGGCCAGGACGAATCCGAGGGGCTCGAACAGGGCGATGTAGACGACGAGTGCGCCGACGAACAGGCCGATCTCCATGCGGGGGTCGGCGAGCCTGCCCAGCCGGGCGGCGTCCTGCGCGGGGTCGGTGTCCGCGGACTTACCTTCCGTAGTCGCCTCGTCGTCCACCGGGGCGCGCTGGAAGAACAGCAGCACCGCCAGCACCAGCAGCACCACTCCCAGCCAGCGCGGGAGGGTGGACGGCTGGACGGGGACGCTCACCGCCGTGTAGTCGGGCATCTGGAAGGCCAGCACCAGGTAGCCGATCGCGAACAGTCCGATCGCGGTGCCCATCGTGCGGGGTGAGAGCCGGAACGCCCGCTCCGGCGTCACCCCCGTGCTCGGCGCCCAGAACCTCCGAAGGCGGCCCCGGACGGTCTCCGCCGCCGCTCCGTCCGGTGTTGTGGTCCTGTCGCTCACTGGAGACCGACCTCGGTCAGGATCTCGGCGTACTCGTCGCGGGTGTCGTCCAGGAAAGCGCCGAACTCCTCGCTGTCCTGGTAGGCGTCGGTCCAGCCCAGGCGGGCGGACTCCTCCTGCCATGCCTGGGTGTCCATCAGTTCGGCGAACAGCTCCTCGTAGTAGGCGACCTGGGCCTCGTCCAGGTCACCCGGGGCCATGACGCCGCGCCAGATGTCGAAGGTGAAGTCGACGTCCTGTTCGACCAGGGTCGGCACGTCGGACACGGCCTCCACGCGCTCGGGGGAGGAGATCCCCACCGCGCGCATGTCCCCGGACTCCAACATGCCCAGGGCCTCGCCCGTGCCCACGACGGCCGCGTCCACGTGCCCGCCCAACAGCGAGGTCATGGCCTCGCCGCCGCCGTCGAAGGGGATGTAGTTGGCCGAGGCCGGGTCCGTCCCGGCCGCTGTCAGCGCGCCCGCCAGGGCGACGTGGTCCATGCTGCCGGGGCCCGAGCCGCCGCCGACGCTGAACTCACCGGACTCGGCCTGGGCCGCCAGCTCGTCGAAGGTCTCGACGTCGGAGTCCGCGGGCACGAGGTAGACCATGTAGTCGGTCGCCAGACGGGCGATCGGGGTGAAGTCCTCGTGGTCGTGGTCGGAGTTCCCGGCCATCGGCACCAGCAGGATGGGCGGGCTGGTCACGAACAGCTTGTGCGGGTCGCCGCTGTGCCCGGCGACGTAGGCCCAGCCGATGGCGCCGCCCGCACCCGGCTTGTTGACCACCTGGACGGACTCCTCCACCAGGCCCTCCTCCTCCAGCAGACGGGAACCGGTGCGGGCGAGGGTGTCCCAGCCGCCGCCGGTGGCCGCCGGGGCGGTGATCTCGATGGCCTCGGTCGGTGCCCAGGTGCCGTCCTCGGCGGTGCCGCTGTCGGTGCCGCAGGCGGCGAGCACCAGCGGGAGGGCGGCGCCGACGGCCGCCGCGCGCAACCCCGGGGCGCGGCGAGTGGGGGCCGAACCGGGGGCACCGGGACTGACGTGCGTCTTCGTCATGCGGAGCATGATTTCTCCGTAGGGGATCTGGCCGGGTATGTTCCGGTTGTCGTGTGAGGCAACGCACAGGCAAGCAGAGGGAAACACGGGTGAGAAGTGTTGTGTTTTTTGTGCGGGCAATGGTCGTAAGGAATGTTGTGGTCGTTGTGTTCACACGGGCCCCGGCAGGGGCCGGCCGATGAGGTTCGGAGCGCCGAGAACGACGCTGGCCGGGCAGTTCCTCGCGCTGCAGCTCGGCATCGTCGTCATCGTGCTGGTCATGGTCGCCGCCGTGTCCCTGGCCCAGTCCGACGCACGCCTGCGCCAGACCGAGAGCCGCCGGATGCTCTCGGTCGCCGAGAGCACCGCCGCACGTGACATCGTCCGCGCGGGGCTGCGGGTCGAGGGGAACCCGGAGGTCCTGGCGCCGACCGCCGAGAGCGTGCGCGTGCTCTCCAGTACCGACCACCTGATCGTCCACGACAGCGACGGGCGGGCCCTGACCCTGGACCCCGGCCCCGGTGACGGCGGGTCCCGGGCGGAGCCCGGCATCGCCCTGGCGCTCCAGGGCCGCGCCTGGACCGGGGTCACCGAGATCGACGGCAACCGCACCGTGGCCGCGGCCGTCCCGGTCATCGGCGAGGGCGGTGCCATCCTCGGCCTCGTCGTCGCGGGCGTGGACTACCCCGGCGCCGGTGAACTCCTCGTCCTGGCCACCCCCAACCTCCTGGTGTACCTGGGTATCGCCAGCGTGCTCGGCGTGGCCGGGTCCCTGCTGCTGTCCCGCCGGGTCAAACGCCAGACCCTGGGCCTGGAACCCGACCAGATCGCCCGGCTCGTGGAACACCGGGAGGCCATGCTGTACGGCATCAAGGAGGGCGTCCTGGGACTGAACGCCGAGCACCGGGTCACCCTGGCCAACGCCGCCGCCGTCCGCCTGCTCGGCCTGCCCCCCGACTGCGTCGGCTCCACCCTCGCCGACCTGGGGGTGGGCGGTGAACTGGAGGACGTCCTGCTGGGCCGGGTCCGGGGCCGCGACACCGTGGTGGCCCTGGGCGACCGGCTGGTCGCCCTCAACCGGATGCCCCTGGCCGCAGACGGAAGCCCCGCAGGATCCGTGACCACCATGCGCGACCGCACCGACCTGGTCGAACTCCAGCACGAACTGGACACCAGCAAGACCACCACCGAGACCCTGCGCGCCCAGGCCCACGAGTTCAGCAACCGACTGCACGTCATCTCCGGGCTGCTGGAGCTGCGCGAGTACGGTGAGGCCGCCAAGTACGTCAGCCAGGTCGGCGGCGCCCGGGCCCAGCTCAGCGCCGACATCACCGGTCGGGTCAACGACCCCTCGCTGGCCGCGTTGCTCATCGCCAAGACCAGCCTGGCCGACGAGCAGCGCACCCGGCTGCGGATCTGTCCGCGGACCCGGCTGGAGCCGGTCTCGGAGGAGCTGTCCGACGACCTGGTCACGGTCGTGGCCAACCTGGTCGACAACGCCCTGGACGCCGTCGCCCCGACCGCCGGCGGCGCCGAACGCCCCTGGGTGGAGGTCGGGGTCGTCGGCGGTGGCAGTGCCCCGGTCCACGTGAGCGTCAGCGACTCCGGACCCGGTGTGCCCAGCGAACTCGCCGGCGAGGTCTTCCAACACGGCTACACGACCAAGGACGAAGCCGGGCGCAAGCGCGGCCTGGGGCTGGCCATCGTCGGCCTGGTCTGTGCGCGCCGCGGCGGAACGGCGACCGTCGCCGGTTCGCGGTTCACCGCCGTCCTGTACGAGACCCCGCCCGATCCCGAAGGGGAGAACTGATGCCCACCACTCCTGGCAGCCCACGACCGCAGCACACCGTCAGGCACACGTCGAACGCGCCGGATGCGACATCCGAGGACACGGCTGCTCAGGTCAGGACGCTCATCGTCGATGACGACTTCATGGTGGCGCGGGTCCACCGGGGCTTGGTGGAGCGGGTGCCCGGCTTCACCGTCGTCGGCGAGGCCGGGACCGGAGCCGAGGCCCTGGAGATGGTCGCGCGATCACGCCCGGACCTGGTCCTGCTCGACATCTACCTGCCCGACATGAACGGGATCGAGGTGCTGCGCGCACTGCGCGCGTCCGGCGGCGAGGACCTGCCCGAGGTGGACGCGCTGGTCATCACGGCGGCCCGGGACAG
This sequence comes from Nocardiopsis moroccensis, assembly GCF_055763695.1. NCBI lineage: Bacteria > Bacillati > Actinomycetota > Actinomycetes > Streptosporangiales > Nocardiopsidaceae > Nocardiopsis > Nocardiopsis moroccensis. The sequence continues at coordinate 1,016,525 of NZ_CP199747.1, forward strand.
CGCGACCGTCCGGCACGCGCTGCGCGGCGGGGCGGTGCAGTACCTGATCAAACCCTTCGAGCCCGCGCTCCTGACCGAGCGGCTGCGCGACTACGCGCGGCTGCGCCGTGACCTGGCGGCCGGGGACGCCGCCGACCAGGACGCCGTCGACCGGGCCTTCGGCGCGGCCCGGCCGGTGAACCGCCCCGCCAAGGTGATGCCCAAGGGGCTGACCAGCCCGACCGCCGAGCTCGTGGAGCGGGCGCTGCGCGAGCATGCCGCCCGGAGCGGGGAAGCGGGCACCGAGGACCTGTCGGCGACCGAGTGCGCCGCCGCCACCGGCATCTCCCGGGTCAGCGCCCGCCGCTACCTGGAGTACTTCGCCGACTCCGGCCGCGTCGAGGTCCGGCTGCGCTACGGCACGGCCGGACGGCCCGAACGCCGTTACCGCTGGTCGGGGTGAACCGGGGACCGAACCGGGGTCGCAGCCGCACCGGAACCGGTGCGGCGGTGGCCCCGGCCCGCCGCAGCCGCTACACTCGGGCCCATGCGAACCGACACGACCGCCCAGGCCCAGTGGTGGCGCCGCTCCTGAGCGGCGCAGGTTCGTAGTACCCGAAAACAGCGACCGCCCCGGACCGGCGGTCGTTTCCTGTTTGGCGGCCCCGGCCGGTGACGACCACCCCGACCGCAGAGCGCCAAAAGGACCGGCCGTGAACCCCAGCGACGCACAGACCACCACGTACCGCACCCCGAGCGGCGTGACCGTTCACCGCAACGCCACCCCCTGCGACCCCGAGGTCCTCACCGACCTCGTCAGTTCGGTCGAGTACCGGCGCGGCGGTGTGCTCTCCTCGGGGATGGAGTATCCCGGCCGCTACGACCGCTGGCACCTGGGGTACGTCGACCCCTGCCTGGAGGTCAGTACCCGGGGCCGCAGGGTCACCGCCACCGCGCTCAACGCCCGCGGGCGGGTCCTGCTCCCCGTGCTCGCCGGAGCCCTCGATGACGTGCCCGGGGCCGCCGACCGCGAGCAGGGCGCCGACCACGTCGCGATCACCGTTCCCGAACCCGACCCGGACGCCTTCTTCACCGAGGAGGAGCGCAGCCGCCGCCCCAGCGTCTTCACCGCCCTGCGCTCGGTCGTCGCGGCCCTGCGCAGCCCCGAGGACACCAACCTGGGCCTCTACGGGGCCTTCGGCTACGACCTCGCCTTCCAGTTCGAGCCGGTCCAGCGGCACATCGACCGCGACCCCGCCGACCGGGACATGGTCCTGCACCTGCCCGACGCCATCGTCGTCCGCGACCGCAAGCGCGAGACCTGCGTGCGCTACACCTACGAGTTCACCGTCCCCGCCGACGGCGACCGGCCCGAGGCCACCACCGAGGGCCTGCCCCGACAGAGCGAACCCACGCCGCCGGTGGTCGACGCCGAGGTCCCGCCCGGCCCCCAGCCCGGTTCCTACGCCGGGATCGTCGCCGAGGCCAAGAAGAAGTTCCGCCGCGGCGACCTGTTCGAGGTCGTGCCCGGGCACCGCACCTACGCGCGCTGCTCCTCACCCGCCCGCTTCTACGAGCTGCTGCGCGAACGCAACCCCGCACCCTACGAGTTCTTCTTCAACCTGGGGGAGGGCGAGTACCTCGTCGGCGCCTCCCCGGAGATGTTCGTGCGGGTCAGCGGCGAACCCGGTACCGGTCAGCGGGTCGAGACCTGCCCCATCTCCGGCACCATCCGCCGCGGCGAGGACGCGCTCGGGGACGCGGAGAACATCCAGGAACTGCTCTCCTCGGTGAAGGAGAAGTCCGAGCTCACCATGTGCACGGACGTGGACCGCAACGACAAGTCGCGCGTGTGCGAACCCGGCAGCGTCAAGGTGATCGGCCGCAGGCAGATCGAGATGTACTCGCGCCTGATCCACACCGTCGACCACATCGAGGGCACCCTGCGCCGCGACTTCGACGCCCTGGACGCCTTCCTCACCCACATGTGGGCGGTCACCGTCACCGGAGCCCCCAAGACCTGGGCGATGCGTTTCATCGAACAGCACGAGACCAGCCCCCGCCGCTGGTACGGCGGTGCCGTCGGGGTGATCAACTTCGACGGTTCCATGAACACCGGCCTGACCCTGCGCACCGCCCACATCCGCGACGGGGTGGCCGCGGTGCGTGTGGGTGCGACCCTGCTCTATGACTCCGACCCCGAAGCCGAGGAGAGGGAGACCTTCCTCAAGGCCCGCGCCCTGCTGGAGACCCTCGCCCTGGGCGAGGAGGCCGCGCGTGCCGAGGCGGGCGGGGCAGACCAGGAGGCCGACGGACCCGTCGCCCAGGCCGCCCCGGTGCCCGCCGGACTTCCCGGTGAGGGCATGCGGGTCCTGCTGGTCGACCACGAGGACTCCTTCGTCAACACCCTCGCCGACTACGTGCGCCGTCACGGGGCGCAGGTCACCACGGTCCGCTACGGGTTCGACCCCGAACTGCTGGACCGGCTCGCCCCCGACCTGGTGGTGCTCTCGCCCGGCCCCGGCCTGCCGGTCGACTTCGCCATGTCGGACCTGCTGGACGCCCTGGCCGCCCGCCGCCTGCCGGTGTTCGGGGTGTGCCTGGGGCTGCAGGGCATGGTCGAGCACGCGGGGGGAGAGCTGCGCACCCTCGACGAGCCGGTGCACGGCAAGCCCGGCCGGGTCCGGGTCCTGGGCGGTCGGCTGCTGTCGGGCACGGGTGAGGACGGCGTCTTCCCCGCGGCCCGCTACCACTCCACCTACAGCACCCGTGACCTGGTGAAGAACTTCGAGGTCACCGCCGTGTTGGAGGACGGAGCCGGCCAGGAGCCCCTGGTGATGGCGATCGAGGATCCGGTCGCGCGTTGGTACGCGGTGCAGTTCCATCCCGAGTCGATCCTCACCGCCGGCGTCGGGGAGGGCATCGTCTCCCGGGTCCTGGAGCTCGCCCGAGGCTGATACTGATGATCCACATGTGAAAGATTTGTCGCGTGTGGACCGCCTTTCACCTGCAGGGGAGGCATTCACGTCCGCAACCTTGCCGTTAACTAAGTTTGATCAACCTGTTAGCGGACAGGGGTTGCGTATGGGTATTTTGCTAACGATCCTCGGAATCATTCTCATTGTCGGCGGCGTTCTCGGTGTGCTGCGCGGGCAGCTCCTGTGGGGCATCATCGCCATCGTCGTCGGCCTCTTCGTCGCCCCCGGCTACTTCTACGGCCTCTAGGCCGTCCCGGGCGAGTAAGGGAAGAATTCCGACTGCCGCCCCCGCCTCCTCGGGCGGGGGCTCCGCGGCAGGGGCCCCGGCATCCGGGCGTGCGGCGCTGAGCGCCCGCCCGGGCGCCGGGGCGTCGTCCGTCAGACGGTCTCCTCGGCTCCGGTCTCGGAGCGCAGCCCCACGGACTCGATGCCCGCCAGGAGGGCGAGTTCGTCGTTGGCCGAGGTGTCTCCGGTGGCCCCGCAGGCACCCAGTAGAGCGCCCTGCCCGTCCCGGACGAAAACACCGCCGGGGACGCTGAGCACTCGGCCCTGGGCCAGAGCGGTGAGCGAGGCGAAGAACTCCGGAGAGGATTCCGCACGGGCGGCGATCGCCCGGTTGTTCATCCCGAGCCCGAGCACGCCCCAGGCCTTGGCCACGGCGAGGTCAGGTCGGAGCAGACCCGAGCCGTCCTGGCGGGCCAGGGCCACGAGGACACCGCCCGGGTCCAGGACGGCGATGGTCAGCGGCTTCAGGCCGTTGGCGGCCGCGTATTTCCCGGCCCCGTCGATCAGTCCCTGAGCCTGCTCCAAAGTAATGGCCACCAGGCGCGTTCCCTTCGTTCGGGTCCCCCGAGGGGGAGACGTCGGAGTCGTGCCGTTCACAGAGGTTGGTGATGCGTACCACACGAGGCTAATGCGGGCCGAACCGGGATTGAATGTGGGAATGCGCCGGATTCCCCGGCCTGGAAGAACCAGGAGTTCGTGGAAAGCTCCATGCCCAACGGTGGGATCGAAAACAGCGACGGCGGCCTCCGGGGGCGGGTCCTACCGTGGGTTCAGCGCGCGCACGGGCTCGGCCGCACGCGCGTCGTAGCGCTCACGCGCTTCGCTGATCTCCTCCCCGTGCTTCTCGGCCCACACCCGGAAGGCCTCCATGAGCACGACCAGGTCCTGCCCCAGGGGGGTCAGGGAGTACTCCACCTGCGGCGGGGTGGTGGGGAACACCTGGCGGTCCACCAGGCCGGCGCGCTCCAGGTCGCGCAGGGTCCGGGTGAGCATCTTCTGCGTGATGCCGTCGAGGCGGCGGCGCAGCACCCCGAAGCGCATCGGTCCGTTCGGGAGTGCGCCCATGACCAGGCACACCCACTTGCTGGCCAGCAGGTCGAGAACGTCACGGGAGACACAGTTGCGCAAGTAGGCATCTGCTCCGCCATGTTCTTGCAGTTCAGGAGTGGTATACACGGGGTACCTACCATACTTTAAAGTGCCTTCTATACAACGGATACCTTATCCGGAAGGCTCTGGGACATGACAGAGCAGATGAGAATCGTTCAGCAGCGGACACTGGGTGGCCCCGAGGTCCTGGAGGTCGACCGGGTGCCCGTCCCCGACCTGGGCGCCACCCGGATCCTGGTGCGCGTGCACGCCGCGGGGGTCAACCCGGTCGACTGGAAGCTCCGGCAGCACGGGTACTGGCTCACGCCCCCCTTCTCCCAGGGGTTCGACGTCTCTGGGGTGGTCGTGGCCGTCTCGCAGGGGTCGAGCCGGTTCGCGGTCGGTGACGAGGTCTACGGGATGCCGAACTACCCCGACGCGCCCGACGCCTACGCCGACTACGTGGCCGCTCCGGCCCGGCGCTTCTCCCGCAAACCCGCGGGGATCGACCATGCCCATGCCGCCGCCCTGCCGCTGGCCTCGCTCACCGCGTGGCAGGCGCTGGTCGACACCGCCGGGGTTCAGGAGGGCCAGCGCGTCCTGGTGCACGCCGCCGCGGGCGGGGTGGGCCACCTGGCCGTGCAGATCGCCAAGGCCAGGGGCGCCCATGTCATCGGCACAGCCAGCGCAGCCAAACACCAGATGCTGCGTGAACTCGGCGCCGACGAACTGGTCGACTACACCTCCGTCGACTTCACCGAGACGGTCGGTGACGTCGACGTGGTGCTCGACGGCATCGGCGGTGACTACCTGCAGCGGTCGCTGCGCGTCCTGCGGCCGGACGGGTTGTACATCGGGGTGTCCAACCCCCTCGAAGAGGAGGTGATCGTCGAGGCCGCCGCCGCGGCGGGCGTCCGCGGCGCCACCGTCTGCGTCGAGCCCGACCACACCCAGTGGGACGAGATCACCGCCCTGGTGGAGGCGGGCAAACTGCGCCCCGTCGTGAGCGGGACCTTCCCGTTGGAGGAGGCCGCCAAGGCACACGAGCACAGCCAGACCGGACGCACCGCAGGCAAGGTCGTCCTCACCCTGACCTGACTCCGGAGCCCCGCACGGCCCGCCGCACCGGCGGGCCGTGCGGCGGACCGGATGCCGTGAACGTGTGCCGATGGGGCGTGTACCCTCGTGGGAGGTCAATCGGCCCAGCCCCACACACGCTCCCGTGCCCTGGAAAAACCTGGTCATGGCCCTGACGCGTGCCCCGGGGCGGGGAGTTGCTAGGAGAGGTGCCGTGAAGAAGGTCGAGCCCCAGGTCCGCCTGGTTGCACGTCCGCAGGTGGACTACGACGCGATCACCGACTACCTCAAGGAGGTCGGTGGCGAGGCGTGGCTGGAGCGGTTCGACCGGGGGGAGCTCGACGCCCACCTCAACGACCCCCAGAACCTCGCCGAGTTCGCCGGGCGCCTGTGCTACCGCTCCTGGGAGCCGGGACTGAACCCCAACGTCACCCGGGTGCGCAAGGACCAGGACCAGTACCTGGGCAACCTGCTGGCCAGCCTGCACGGCTCGGTGCTGGAGCACATCAGCTTCAGCTTCGTGCTGCACAACGTCTCGCGGGTGCTCACCCACGAGCTCATCCGGCACCGGCCCGGCGTGGCCGTCTCGCAGGAGTCGCTGCGCTTCGTACGCCTGACCGACCTGCCGTTCTGGTTCCCGGACTGGGCCGAGGAGGACCCGGAGCTGATGGAGCGCGCCACCGCGATGCTCCAGCAGATGGAGGAGTTCCAGTTCTGGATGGCCGAGCACTTCGGGCTCGACGACGAGGGCGTGAAGTTCGCGGAGAAGAAGCACAAGACCTCCTTCATGCGCCGCTTCGCCCCCGAGGGCGTGGCCACCGGCCTGGTGTGGACCGCCAACGTGCGCACCCTGCGCCACACCCTGGAGGCCCGCACCGCTCCCGGTGCGGAGGAGGAGATTCGTCTCCTGTTCAACCTCATCGGCGAGGCGCTGAAGGAGGAGGCCCCCGCGCTCTTCGGCGACTACGCCGTCGAGGACGGCGCCTGGGTGCCGCAGCACCGCAAGGTCTGATCCCGAAACGCTGGACCGAATACGACGGCGCCCGTCCCGGACTCCCCGGGGCGGGCGCCGCCTGCTTTCACCACTTTTCCTTGTCGGTAGGGGCTGCTGAGCGAAAAGCTCCTTCTCCCTGTCCCAGAGGCCTGTCTTCGACGTCTTCCGGCAGTCGCGGGAACTTTGGGTGTACAGCTCCCTGGCGCAGTGGTGGGAAATGGTCCTGCTGGAGTCGGAGCGCTGGCAGCTTGAATGGCCAGGTGAGCGGAAACGGGGGACGCTGCAGCCGGGGGCTGCGGCGTTCCACCGCTCTTGGGTGAGTGAGCGCTACATCAGGCCCGGGACGCACCCGAGGGCCACGATCGGCCGCTGAGGGGCCAGCCCCGAGCCCGCGGTGCCCGAAACCTGTTCAGCAGGGTGTCCGCTGCTTCCGAAACCCACTAATCCACGGTGATCTTGCTACCAGGGGCAACTTCGGCGCCGAAGTTGCCCCTGGTAGCAAGATCACCGTGAAAAAGGGGTCTGAACCCGACCGGGCGGACAGAAGGGCAGCAGAGGACCTGGGCCACAGGTGTCAACCACACCGAAGCAACATCAGGCTGCCCCTCGGTGAACATCGGCGGCGTCACCTTTCGGGTCGCCCGTGCGTCGTGTGAGTGAACACCCACAGCACCTGAAGCCGCGCGGAGAGATCACCCGATGGACAGCAGCGCGGACCGCACAGCGGTCTTCCACCACCAACGACCACACCTGCTCGCGGTGGCGTTCCGCATCCTGGGGTCGGACGCCGACGCCCAGGACGCGGTACAGGAGGCCTGGCTCAGGTACGCGCGCGCCGACGTCGCAGGTATCCGCAACGTACCGGCCTGGTTGACGACCGTCGTGACGCGGTTGTGCCTGGACTTCCTGCGCCGGGCCCGGGAATGTCCCCGGGAACCGGAGGAGCTGGACCTGGAGCCCGCGGACGCCGATGGCGGCCCGGAGGAGGTCGCGCTCCTGGCCGGTGAACTGACCGAGGCCTTCACGGTCGTCCTCGGCGAGCTGACGCCGTCACAACGCGTCGCACTCGTCCTCCATGACGTGTTCGGGGTGCCCTTCGAGGAGGTCGCGTACGTCCTGGGCACGACCCCCGGAGCGGCCAGGAAGCTGGCCAGCCGGGCACGGGGGTGCGTGCGCCGAACGGCGCCGACCGGTCCCGGCGGGGGCTCCGGTTCTGCCGGTGCCCGTCAGGTGGCGGACGCCTTCCTGAGGGCGGCCCGCCAAGGGGACGTCGACGCTCTTCTCAGGCTCCTCGCCCCGGGCGTGACGAGAACGGCCGACCCGCACGTCCTACCTCCCGGCTCGGCCCAGCGGTTGGTGGGCGCACGGGCCGTCATCCGGGAGACCCGGCTGCTGAGGGCCGACGCCCGGCGAGCCCGGGCGGCCACGATCGACGGCCGGCCGGGCATCGTGGTCCGATCCGCCCGGGAGCTCCGGGCCGCTCTGGTCCTGCACGTCGAGGGCGGGCGCATCGTCCACTACGACGTGATCGCTGACCCGCGTCGGCTCGCCCTCCTGCGCCTCGGCCCCTGACCGGTGACCGTACGCGGTCCTCAGTGCGCGGGCCGCCCATAACGCCCCCGACGAGAAAACCGGAGCTCCCCGTGTCCCTTGCCTACGCCGTCGTCACCGCCATCACGATCCTGGCCAACGCCGCCATCGCCGTCGCCGACCTGGCGAAGGCCGACTTCGTCCTCGCCAACTCCGCCGAGGTGGGTGTGCCGCGAACGTGGCTGCCGTACCTGGCCGCGCTGAAGGCCGCGGGTGCGGCCGGTCTCCTCCTGGGCCTGCTCGGGGCGCCCGCCCTCGGCATCGCCGCGGCGGTGGGACTCGTGGCCTTCTACACGGGTGCCGTCATCGCCCACATACGGGCCCGTGTCCTCCACAACCTCGCGTTCCCGGGCGCCTACCTCGCGCTGGCCGCCGCCTCACTGGCGCTCGCCGTCGCGCACTGACACAGGACCGCTGGCGGCACCTTTCCACGGGGAGGCCGCCCGTCTCCGTTCCAGGGCCGGTCAGGGGGGTGCGGCGAGGCCCCCGGAGCCAACTCAGGACAGGGACGGGGCGTGCGGACACCAAGGGAAAACGCTCTACGCCACCTGCGGTTCCATGACCGGTACTTCCTTGGCCACGGACCGGTCGGGGCGCTCGTACGCGGGGTGGGACCGGGTAGGGGCCGGGGGTGATCGGGGAATGGAACGTCCCCGACTCCGAGAGCTCAGGAAGGGGATGTCCCGTGACAGGTGAACTCGTACCCGAGAACCTCGTCGGCCACCGTGTGCTCGACACCGAGGGCAACAACGTGGGGAAGATCAACCAGGTGTTCCTCGACGACAGGACGGGGGAACCGAGCTGGGTGTCGGTCCACACGGGCCTGTTCGGCATGAAGGAGACCCTCGTCCCGCTCCAGGGCGCGCGCCCGGTGGAGGAGGACATCCAGGTCCCCTACGACAAGGCGACCGTCAAGGACGCACCGAACGTCGACGCCGACCGCCACGTCTCTCCGGAGGACGAGGCGCTCGTCCGGGACTACTTCGCTCAGCACGGGGGAGTGCCCCGGCAGGCCAGGGGAGACTCCGGGACGGCCGGAACCGGCACGGAGACCGGGACCGGGCCGGTCGGCGGCGCCGCGGGGACGCCGATGCCCGAGGGCCACGGCCAGTTCGCGGACCGGCGCGAGGGCAGGGGTGACGAGCCCGACGCCGGTCGGGCCGAAACCACGCCCGGGGCTGCCGTCGGGGACGCCGACGACCCGCTCGCCGCGCCCGCGGAACGCCGCAGTGACGAGCGCCTGGGCCGGCCGGGCGCCCCGGACGACGAGGACGTCTCGGTCATCCGCCACGAGGAGCAGGTGGACATCGGCGTCGAGCGGCGTGAGGGCGGGCACGCGCGGATGCGCAAGCACGTCGACACCGAGCGCTTCGACGAGACCGTCCCGCTGCACCACGACGAGCTGGAGGTGGAGCGTCGGCCGATCACCGACCCCTCCCAGGTCTCGGACACCGGGACCATGGAGGAGGGCGAGGAGACCTTCACCCTCTACGAGGAGCGCCCGGTCGTCTCCAAGGAGGAGGTCCCGGTCGAGGAGATCCACGTGCGCAAGCGCGACGTCGCCCGTGAGGAGCACGTCGAGGGCGAACGCCGCAGGGAGCGGGTCGAGTTCGAGGACGACGAGGGGGAGGAGCCGCCCAGGTACTGACCTGAGCCGTGGTGAACGCGGCCGGCCTCCGGACATCGGGTGGTCCCTCCGGACGGGAGGGGCCACCCGTTCTTTTCGGCGTTACCTCGGTTCGTCGGCCCGGCGGCCGCCGCGGCCCCTGACGCGGTCCCCGACGCGTCGCGGGCCGACCCGGCCGATTTCGGTCGCTTTCCAGCAGGAATATCGGGAATGCGCTTTCCGTGCTAGTTTCTGTCACTCCACGTGTTCCGAGCGTGCCTCCCAGTGCGCTCACCCCCCTCCGGACACCGTTCCGGAGCCCGCTGACATGGAGCAGACATGACAGAAAAGACCCCCTCGAGGAGGGCGAACAGGCGGCGCCGCCCGCCGTGGATCGCGGCGGCCGCAGCCGCGACCACCCTGGCCGCCGCGGCAGCCCTGGTCCTCAACCCGGTCGGTGACCGGAGCGGTCAGGAACTGCAGAGCGGTAGCGAACCCCTGTTCACGGCCGCCGACATTTCCCCGGACGCCGAGTACGTCCTGGTCAACCAGCACAGCGGTCTGGTCGCCGACGTCAACGGCGGCTCGCTCGACAGTGGTGCGGAACTCATCCAGTGGGAGCGCACCGACCGTCCCTGGCAGCGGTTCCGCTTCGTCCCGGGCGGGGACGGCTTCTTCAGCCTCGTCAACGTGCACAGCGGCATGGCCGTGGACGTGTGGGAACGCTCCACCGAGGACGGGGCGCAGATCCGCCAGTACGAGCCCAACGGCGGACACCACCAGCAGTGGGAACCCGTCGACAGCGCCGCAGGCGTGTCCCTGGTCAACCGGCACAGCGGTAAGGCGCTGGAGGTGTGGGACTGGAGCGAGGAGCCCGGCGGACGCCTGTCCCAGTTCGACCACCACGGCGGCGACAGCCAGGTCTGGTCCGTGGTCCGCGTCGACGAGGGGGACGGGGCGGCCGACTGCGGTGCGGGCGACGCCCACGCCGAGGCCGTCCTCGACGGCTCCACGTGGACCTCGCGCGCCGGGGACGGTGTCCTCTACGAGGGCGGCGACATGCTCCAGGCGATGCGCGCGGCCGTGGGCGGCCTCACCCCGGGTCGCACGTCCCAGGAGCGGGTCGTCGTCCGGGGGACGGGCACGGTTCCGGCCGACGCCTCGCTCGACCTGCCCAGCCACACCTCGCTGGAGGTGTGCGGCACCATCGACGTGACCGGTGAACCCGGTGCGGGGCACGCCCCGGTCCGGATCCGCCACGCGGAGGACGTGTCGATTCCGCATCTGACCCTGACCGGCCACCCGTACTTCGGGGTGTACGTGCGCACCTCCCAGAACGTCCACCTGGGACAGCTCGACCTGCGCCTGTCCGGCGGCCTCGGCGTGCGGATCGACAGCCGCGACGACGACTCGGTCCGCCAGGCGAGGGACATCCGCGTCGACGACGTCTTCGTCTCCGGGACCGGGAGCCACGGCGTGGAGACCTACGGTGTGGACGGGCTGACCATCGGTACCGTCACGGCGCGGGACACCGGCTACTCGGGCCTGCTGCTCAACGACACCGTCAACGCCGACGTCGGCCTGGTCGACGCCGAGGGCGCGGGGACCGGCACCGGGTACGCGGCGTTCCGGATGGCCAACCGCAACGGCCGCGTCGGAGACGGGTACCCCGACAACATCCGGGTCGGCGAGGTCCGGGCGCGCGGCGGCGGCCGCGGGATCTTCTGCGTGTCCGAAAGCGGCGGTGCCGTGATCGAGCGCGTGGACATCTCCGGAACCGGCAACAACGCCGTACTCGTCGAGAACTGCTACAACGTCACCCTCGCCGAGCAGAGCGGTACGGTCGCCGGGCCGGGCGGTATCCGGATCGCCGCCCGCTCGGAGTTCCCCAACTCCCGCGACATCACCTTCGCCAACCTGACGCTGGTGGACACCGAGCTCCGTGAGGACCCGTGCGGGGTGAACACGGTCGTCCGTGACATCACCTGGCAGAACAGTCGGGACGACACCTGCTGACACCCGGGGCCGGGTACGGCTGAGCACGGCCCGCCCCCCGCTGCACCGCACACCGGGTGGCCCTCCGCCGGAGGGCCACCCGGCTCCGTCCGCGGCGGTGTCGGGCGTACGATGCCCCGCGTGTCGCGCCCCAGGGCCGCGGCCGTCCCCGAACACGGACCTGAAAGGCCGGGCCATGACCGACCAGCCCCGTACGACGATCTTCCGCGACCTGCGCCCGATGGGCGGTGCCGCCGTCGACCTCGTGGTGTCCGACGGCCTCGTCGCCGGGTCGGGGCCCCGCGGGGGCGCCGTCTCCGACGGTACGGAGCACACCGTCGACTGCGGGGGGCGTATCGCCCTGCCCACCCTGGTCGACGCGCACATCCACCCGGACAAGACCACCTGGGGCGAGCCCTGGCACTCCCGCCGTCCCGCCCGGGGCATCGCCGAACTGGGCGCACAGGACGCCGAACTCTTCCGGTCCCTGCCCACCCCGGTCGCGGTCCGGGCCGAGCGGCTCATGGCCCACGCCGTCACCCGTGGCACGCGGGCCATGCGCGCCCACGCCGACGTCGCCCCCGTCTTCGGGCTGGAGGGGCTGGAGGGCGTCCGCCGTGCCGCCGACCGGCTCTCCCACGCCCTGGACGTACGGACCGTCGCCTTCCCCCAGCACGGTGTCCGCCGTTCACCTGGGACCGACTCCCTGCTGGAGGAGGCCGTCCGCACCGGCGCGGCCGACCTGGTCGGAGGGATCGACCCGGAGGGGTTCGACGGGGACCCCGAGGGCCAACTCGACCTCGTCTTCGGTATCGCCGACCGGCACCGGGTCGGTGTGGACATCCACCTGCACGATGACGGCCCCGTGGGTGCGCGGACGCTGTGGTCGGTCGTCGAGCGCACCCGTGCCCTGGACATGGGCGGCAACGTGACGGTCAGCCACGCCTTCGGGGTGGCCGGCGCGGGTGGGGAGTTCGACGCCCTGGCCGCAGCCCTCGGCGAGGCCGGAATCGCGCTGACCACCGTCGCCCCGGACCCGGCTCGGGTCCTGCCCCTCGCCCGGTTGCGCGCCCACGGGGTCAGGGTCGGGGTGGGATCCGACGGTGTCCGGGACTCCTGGAGCCCCTTCGGTGACGCCGACATGCTCCACCGGGCCCACCTGCTGGCCAGGGCCCTGCGCGCCCGTCTGGACGAGGACCTGGCGGAGGCCTACCTCACGGCCGCGCACACCGGCGCCGAACTGGTCGGACTGCCTGTCGCCGACCTCTCTCCGGGCACACCCGCGGACTTCCTCCTGGTGGAGGGCGAGTGCCTGCCCCAGGTCGTGGTGGACGTGCCGCAGCGCCACGCGGTCGTCCGCGCGGGCAGGGTCGTCGCCCGGCAGGGGCGCCTGGTCTGAGCGTCGGACGGCCGCAGCTCCCGGCGGTGCCCGAACGCGGGGAGGGGCCTATCCGGTGCCTTTCCGGCCCGTCCGGGCACGGGGTCTCCGACCAGAAGAAATCTGAAAGCCTTGCGCACTAGGTTTCTGGGGGTGGAGGAACGCTGCGGACCGGTGGCGGCACCGGGGACAGCAGTGGACAGGTACGCCCGGGACCTGCCACCCGGGAGCGCGGGCCGGTCAGGACGGGACCGGCCCACCCGCGCCGAGGCGGTCAGGACGGGACCGCCGGTGTATCGGGGCGGCGGTCGGTGGGAGAGCGCCGACCGCCGCCCCGCCCCCGTTCGTCACGGCAGCGGTCTACCCTCCTCGTGCAGGCAGACGAGAGGACGGGTGGTTCGCATGGGTCGGAGGCAGGAACGCGTCGACCGGGGTGAGCGGGTCGTGGCGGTACCGGCGGCGGTGCTCTACCGCGCGATGACCGAACAGGGCAGTCTGGAGGCCTGGCTGCCCCCCGAGGGCATGACCGGCCGGGTCGAGCGCTTCGATCCGCGGCCCGGCGGCGGGTTCCGCATGGTCCTGACCTACCTCGACGCGGGTGCCGGGCAGGGCAAGACCTCGGACTCGACCGACGTCACCGAGGTCGAGTTCTTGGAACTGGTGCCCGAGGAGCGGGTCGTGCAGCGTGTCGTCTTCGACTCCGGGGAGCCCGACTTCTCCGGGGCGATGACGATGACCTGGCGGCTCACGCCGGTCCCGGAAGGAACCCGGGTGACCGTCGAGGCGACCGGGGTGCCCCCGGGCATCAGCCCCGGTGACCACGCCGCGGGGCTCGCCTCCTCGCTGGCCAACCTCGCGGCCCACGTCGAACCCGGGCGCCCCGGCAGGGCCTGACCCCGCCGTGCCCGGCGCCCGCCCCTCCCGACTCCCATTCCATCGGCGACCCCGGCGACCCCGGCGACCCCGGCGACCCCCGCGACCCCGGCGGCCGGGGCAGGGGCACCGCGCCCCGCCGGGGACCGGTGGTTCCTTCCGGGCCTTCCTGGTGTGTCCTGCCTGGTCGGGACAGACCGGGCGTTTAAGGTCGCACTGTCGGCCGCCGGCACGGAGGGGGAGTGCGATGAGCGAGGACGTGAGCGGGGAGAGCACCGGGGAGGCCTCCGGCGCAGGGGCCGGGCCGGACGCGGGCACCCGCGCCGAACCGCGCGGACGCGAAGCCGAGCCGGGCCGGGGCCACACCATCGTCGTGGGTGCCGGAATGGCCGGGTTGGCCGCCGCGGACCGGTTGGCCGAACAGGGTGAACGCGTCACCGTGCTGGAGGCCCGCGACCGGACCGGGGGGCGGATCCACTCGGTGCGCCCGTGGGACGGCGTGACCCTGGACGTCGGGGCCTCGTGGATGCGCGGTGAGGAGAACAACCCGCTGTCCCGGCTGGTGGCGGAGGTGGGCGCGCGCACCGCCGTGTTCAACCGCTCCACCGAGACCGCCTACGACCCCAAGGGGCGCAGGCTCCTGTTCGACCGGCACCGCCGCAACCTGGAGGACGTCAACCTCCTCCACGAGCACATGTACTGGGCGACGGTCGGTGCGAGCCCCGAGGAGTCCATGGAGGAGGGCATCAACCACGCCCTCTACGACGCCAACCTCGTGCGCTCCCGGGCCAGGGACGCGGCGGAGATCGTCCACCGCCTCGCCGAGGCCGATCACGGGGCCGACGCCGAGGAGATCGCCTTCTCCGCGGTCGCCTCCCAGCACGAGTTCAGCGGTGACGACGTGGTCTTCCCCGACGGGATGGGTCAGCTCACCGACCACCTCGCCCGGGGCCTGGACGTGCGCCTGGAACACGTGGTGCTGGCGGTCTCCCACGACGGCGACGGCGTCGACGTGCGGGTGGACACCCCCGACGGCGAGGAGACGCTGACCGCCGACCGGGTCCTGGTCACCCTGCCGCTGGGGGTGCTCCAGGCAGGGCAGGTCGACTTCGAGCCGGCCCTGCCCGTGGCCAAGCAGGACTCCCTGGAGCGTCTGGGCAACGGCCGCCTGGAGAAGCTCTTCCTGCGCTTCGACGAGGTCTTCTGGGGCGACGCCGAGGTCCTGGTCCACCTGGGGACCGAGGAGGGCGCCTGGTTCCACTGGTACGCCGGACAGAACGTCTTCGGTGAGCCCGTCCTGGTCAGCCGTAACGGCGGGAAGGCGGCCCGGTTCCTCGCGCAGATGGATGACGGGGACGTGGTCGAGCACGCGATGGCGTCCCTGCGCGGCATGTTCAAGAAGGCACCGGACCCGGTCGACCACTATCTGACGCACTGGATGGACGACCCCTTCGCCAGGGGAGGGTTCTCCTTCACCGCGGTCGGTGCCGGTGACGGCGACCGCACCGCACTGGGCGAGCCGGTCGGTGACCGGGTCTTCTTCGCGGGCGAGGCCACCGAGATCGAGCACACCGCCACGGTGCACGGGGCCCTGCTGTCGGGGCGCCGGGAGGCCGAGCGTATCCTCTCGACGGACTGAGGACCGACGGCCGGGCCGGGCTCCGGGCCGGGGGCGGTCCGCCGACCGCGGCGCAGCGGGTCCGGTCCGTCCCGGCCGTGCCCGGGGCGGACCGGGCGGAATCCCGACACTTCACTGTGCTTCAGGTCACATGCTAGTTTCGCGTGGTCGTACCCGTCCCCAAAGGCACCGACTTTCGCTCCCCTGATCGCCCAGGTGCCGTGAGTGTGAAGGAACCCCCATGCCGGCCATAGCAGTCCTTCTCGGGGCCCTGGCGCTGTTCGCCCTCGGTTACCGTTTCTACTCGGCCTACCTCGCCAAGCGGGTCTACGCGCTGGATCCGGACTTCGTCACACCCGCCCACGCCTACAAGGACGGGATCGACTACGTCCCGACCAGCAAACACATCGTCTTCGCCCACCACTTCATCTCCGTGGCCGGGGCGGCGCCGATCGTCGGGCCGGCCATCGCCGTCTTCTGGGGCTGGGGGCCCGCGCTCCTGTGGGTGGTGCTCGGGACGGTCTTCGCCTCCGGAGCCCACGACTTCGGGGCGATCGTGGTTTCGGTCCGGCACCGGGGCAGGAGCATCGGGGCGCTGGCCAAGGACGTGATCGGCACCCGGGCCAGACTCCTCTTCCTGCTGATCATCTTCTTCCTGGTGACCATGGTCAACGCGGTGTTCGCGGTGATCATCGCGGGTCTGCTCATCGCCAACCCCGAGGCCGTACTACCCGTCCTGGTCACCATCCCGCTGGCGATCGGGGTGGGGCAGGTCGTCTACCGCAGGCGCAGCGCCGCGCTCGTCCCCTCGCTGATCAGTCTGGTGATCGTCTACGCGTGCATCCCGCTCGGACAGGCGCTGCCCATCACCGTGGACCCGATCGCGAACCTGGCGGGCGTCGAGCCCGCCCTGGTGTGGCTGGTGCTGATCTTCGTCTACACCTTCTTCACCTCGCGCCTGCCGGTGTGGATGCTGTTGCAGCCGCGCGACTACATCAACCAGCAGCAGATGCTGCTGGGCCTGCTCGTCATCATGGTCGGCATCATCGTGGGCATGAACACCATCGAGGCCCCGGCGCTGCGCGGCGACCTGCCCGAGGGTTCCCCGCCCATCTTCCCGTTGCTGTTCATCACCATCGCCTGTGGCGCGGTGTCCGGTTTCCACAGCCTGGTCGCCTCGGGAACGACCTCCAAACAGCTGGACAAGGAGCCCGACGCCCGCTACGTGGGCTACCTGAGCTCGCTCGGTGAAGGCGCTCTGGCGGTCTGCTCCATCCTGGCCTGCACCGCGGGCATCATGGTCTTCTCCGCCAACCAGGGAACGGCCTGGACCGACATCTACGTCGACTGGGCCGCCGCGGGAACCAACCCGGCGGGCCGGTTCACCGAGGGCGTGGCCGGGTTCGCGTCCAACATCGGCATCCCCGAGAGCGTGGGGCTGGTGTTCGCCACGGTGGTCGTGGTGAGCTTCGCCGCCACCAGCCTGGACACCGCCGTCCGGCTCCAGCGCTACACGGTCCAGGAGATCAGCGCCATCGTCAGGGAACGGGCCGCCGAGGGCGGCGCCCTCCGGCGCGCCGCACACTTCCTGTCACGCAACATCACCGTGGCCACACTGGTCGCGGTGGTGATCCCCTTCGTGCTGGCGCTCGTTCCGGGCAACTTCGCCGCGGGCACCCTCTGGCAGCTCTTCGGCACCACCAACCAGCTGACCGCCGGCCTGGCGCTGTCCGTCATCGCCGTCTGGGTCACGAAGAGGGGGCGCAACCCCGTCGCGATCCTGGTGCCGCTGGTGTTCCTCGCCGTGATGACCTCGTGGGCCCTCATCGTGCAGCTGCGGGACTTCGTGCTGAGCGCCGACCCCATGCAGCGCTTCGTGCTCGCCCCGTTGGACCTGGTCATCTTCGTCCTTGCCGTGTGGATGATGGTGGAGGCCTTCCTCGCCCTGCGCAGGGCCTTCGCCGAGCGGTCCGCCGACCCGGGGCAGGACCCGCGGGAGGACACCGCGGTCGCCGGGGACGCCGTCGAAGGGGACGAGAGGTCCTGAATCCCACGTGCGGGCGCCCGGGACCCGGGCGCCCGCACGCGGCTCCCGGCACGGCTGGCCGGTTCCGGTCCCGTCGGCGCCCCGCACCATCCCTCACCCGCCGACCGCCATGCGGGGAACCGAAAGCGCAGGTGGGCGCCGGGTCAAGGGAGAAGTCCGTACACGGTACGATCAAGGGGCGGACCTGCCCGGGGCCTCCCTGGGCCGGTGGGGCGCGCGATGGCGGAAGACGACGGTCCCTCCCGTTATCGTTGGCGTCATGGGGCGATCCGCGGAAGAAGGCAGACACGAGTCGGGGGGCAGTGTGGCCAGCCCGGTGGTCAGTGACCGCATCTGGACGGTTCCCAACCTGTTGAGCATGCTCCGGTTGTTGGGCGTTCCGCTGTTCCTCTGGCTCATCCTGGTTCCGCAGGCGGACTGGTGGGCACTCCTCGTGCTCGCCTTCGCCGGGATCAGTGACTGGCTGGACGGCAAGATCGCCAGAGCCTGGAACCAGACCTCGCGGCTGGGCACGGTCCTGGATCCGCTCGCCGACCGCCTCTACATCTTCGCTGCCCTGCTCGGCCTGGTCATCCGGGGCATCATCCCCTGGTGGCTGATGGGGATCCTGGTGCTGCGGGACGTCCTCATCCTCGGTGCCCTGCCGCTGCTGCGCCACTTCGGCTACGGGCCGCTGCCGGTCAACTTCGCCGGCAAGGCCGCCACCCTCTGTCTGCTCTACTCGTTCCCGCTGCTGTTCATCGCCGGATACGCGTCGATCATCGGAGATGTGGCCAGAATCATGGGTTGGGCCTTCGCGCTGTGGGGAACGGCTCTTTACTGGTGGGCCGGACTGCTCTACGCCGTACAAGGGCTGCGCCTGATCGACCAGACTCGCCGCGACGAACGCGCTGATCGGACGGGAATCCACGCGGGTTCCCCGGACAGCGACACCGTGCGCGGACACAGCGCGGATCGACCCGATCCGGCTGCTGAAGGCGACCGTTGACGGCGATCCCGGCGCGGTGCCCGAGGGCTCGGACGGACCGGGCCCGTCGGATCAGGGCAGGAACGGACCCTGATCCACCGACCGAACCGGCGGACCGGCTCACCTGAGTCCTGTCGGATCGAAAGGGAGTGTCGTCTCCGCAATGAGAACATGTCCCACCGCGCGCGGGTGCGCGCGCTCCGAACACCTGTCCCCCGCCGCGCCTCCTGACGGCGCCGCCGCCCGGGGGTGCCGTCGATGAGCACCCCCAGTGAGGAGACCGCCCCCGCCGCGGTGCCGCCGATGAAGGCCGTGGTGATGGCGGGAGGCGAGGGCACACGCCTGCGCCCCATGACCGCCAACCAGCCCAAACCGCTCCTGCCGGTGGTCAACAAGCCCATCATGGAGCACGTGCTTCGCCTGCTGCGCAGGCACGGTTTCACCGAGACCGTGGTCACCGTGCAGTTCCTGGCCACCCTCATCCGCAACTACTTCGGGGACGGCGAGGAGCTCGGCATGAAGCTCCACTACGTCGCCGAGGAGGTCCCGCTCGGCACCGCGGGCAGCGTCAAGAACGCCGAGGAACACCTGCGCGGAGAGCCCTTCATCGTCATCTCCGGCGACGCGCTGACCGACATCGACCTCACCGACATGGTCCGCTTCCACAAGGAGCGCGGCGCCAAGGTCACCATCGCCCTCAAGCGGGTCCCCAACCCGCTGGAGTTCGGCATCATCATCGTCGACGACCAGGGGCGCATCCAGAGGTTCCTGGAGAAGCCCACCTGGGGCCAGGTCTTCTCGGACACCGTCAACACCGGCATCTACATCATGGAGCCGGAGGTTCTGGAACGGGTCGCCGCGGGAGAGGTGGTCGACTGGTCCGGCGACGTCTTCCCGGAACTGCTGGAGGAGGGCGAGCCCCTCTACGGCTATGTCGCCGACGGCTACTGGGAGGACGTGGGGACGCACGAGAGCTACCTCAGCGCCCAGGCCGACGTGCTCTCGGGCAGGGTCGACGTCGACATCGACGGCTTCGAGGTGTCCCCCGGGGTGTGGATCGGTGAGGGCGCGGAGGTCGACGCCACCGCCGTCCTGAAGGGCCCCCTCTACATCGGCGACTACGCCAAGGTCGAGGCCGGTGCGGAGCTGCGCGAGTACACGGTGCTCGGCAGCAACGCCGTCGTACGGGCGGAGGCGTTCTGCCACCGCACCGTGCTCCACGACAACGTGTTCATCGGCCGCGGCGCCAACCTGCGCGGTTGCGTGATCGGCAAGAACACCGACGTCATGGCGGCGGCCCGGATCGAGGAGGGCGCGGTCGTCGGCGAGGACTGCGTCATCGAGTCCGAGGCCTACGTGAACAATGACGTCAAGGTCTACCCCTTCAAGACCATCGAGGCCGGCGCGGTGGTCAACACCAACGTGGTCTGGGAGTCGCGGGGCCAGCGTTCGCTGTTCGGGCCCCGGGGCGTGTCCGGCCTGATCAACGTCGAGATCACACCCGAGCTCGCGGTGCGGCTGGCCAACGCCTACGCCACCACGCTCAAGAAGGGCGCTGTCGTCACGACCTCCCGGGACGTCTCCCGGGCGGCGCGCACGCTCAAACGGGCCATTATCAGCGCGCTCACCGCCGCCGCCATAGAGGTCCGCGACCTGGAGGTGGTCCCGGTGCCGGTGGCGCGCTTCCACACCTCCCAGAGCGGGATCAGCGGCGGCATCACGGTGCGCACCAGCCCGGGCGACCCCGAGTCCGTCGACATCCTGTTCCTGGACGGGGAGGGGGCCGACCTTTCGCCGGGGGCCCAGCGCAAGCTCGACCGGGTCTTCTCCAGGGCCGAGTACCGGCGCGCCTTCCCAGGGGAGATCGGCGAACTGTCCTTCCCCTCGCGCAACGTGGAGAACTACTCACACGAGCTCCTGAGGTCCGTGGACACCTCCGGGGTGGCCGAGGCCGAGCTGAAGGTCGTGGTCGACTGCGCGGGCGGTACCGGCTCGCTGATCCTGCCCTCGCTGCTGGGCCGGATCGGCGTGGACGTGCTCACGGTCAACAACCGGTTGGACGAGGCCTCTCCCACCGACACCGTCGCCAAGAGGATGCGGGACCTGGAGCGGCTGGGCGAGCTGGTCGCCAACTCCGGGGCCGACTTCGGGGTGCGCTTCGACCCGGTGGCGGAACGGTTGTCCATCGTGGACGAGAACGGCAAGCTGGTGGACGGCGACCGTGCGCTCCTGGTGGTCCTGGACCTGGTCGCGGCCGAACGCGGCGGCGGGAGGGTGGCGCTGCCGGTCACCACGACCCGGGTGGCCGAGGAGGTGGCCCGGTCGCACGGGGCCGAGGTGCTCTGGACGGCCACCGCCACCGACGAGCTGTCCAAGGCGGTCCGTTCGGCGGGGGAGGAGATCGTCTTCGCCGGCGACGGCCGAGGCGGGTTCGTCATCCCCGAGTTCAGCCCCACCAGTGACGGCATCGCCGCCTTCGTGCGGCTGCTGGGTCTGGTGGCGCGGACCCGGCGTTCGCTCGGACAGATCGACAGCGCGATCCCCCGGGCGCACCTCCTGCGCCGTTCGGTACCCACCCCGTGGGCGGTCAAGGGCAGCGTCATGCGCTCGGTCGTGGAGGCGGCCGGCGAGCGCGAGCTCGACACCACGGACGGGGTCCGGGTGATCGAGTCCGACGGTAGCTGGGCGCTGGTTCTGCCGGACACCTCCGAAGCCGTGACCCATCTTTGGGCCGAAGGTCCTGATTCGGACGTCGCGCATGCCCTGCTCGACGAGTGGGCGGCCGTGGTGGAACGGGCCGAGGGTTAACCAGTCGTCCCGTGGGCGTGGGCGGCAGGGCCGTCCGCGCCCACGGGCGTAGGCGGGTCGCCAGCTCGATCGGGCTTTCCTCTCCCTGAAAAACAGGGATAAAATGGACAAAAAGCCAGGTCAGGGCCTGAGTGGGAAGTTCGCGAAAATCCACCCGGCGATCCGGCGAACCAAATGCCGGGATCGGGCATCTGCCCCATAACAGGTGTTGCCCTTCCGTGCGGTCTGCGCCTCGCCCGAGTCGGTGCCCCAGGTGCCGGCACGGCCGGACCCGAGAGGGGGCGCCCCTCAGGGTGTTCACAGCGGGCCGAACGGGAGCGAAACCCTGCCTGGACAGGGATATGGTTTAAAGTCGAGTGTTCCCTGAAGCACCGCGTCACCACCCGCCCCGGTGATCCCGGCAACGGCGGACACCCAACGGGGGGTGACAAGGAGTACAACATGGGGGATGAGACCTAGCGACCGACCGTGTGAGCCGTCCCGCTGCCGCGACAGCGGACCGACTCACCGTGTTCCGGACGGTGTGTGGGCCCGGTGCCCGCCCGGCGTCCGGGACGCGCCACCGATCAGCCGAATCAAGCACCGCCCCGTGCGGTAGGAGGCCGAGCCGACCTATGTCGAGCGTTTACTGCACGCAGTGCGGTCACGCCGTTGCGGATGATGCCCGTTTCTGCTCCCACTGTGGAACCCCCATCCGCAGGGCCGAACAGCAGAGCCCACAGCCCGCCACGGCCGGGGAGTCCGGCGGAGATGTCACGTCGACCATCTCCATCTCCGGGATACAGGCCCTGGAAGAGGAGGAACCGGGTGACGAGCTCAGCGGCGACGACCCCGCCAGCGCCGACGCCCTGCCGCCCGGAACCGCTTTGCTGGTGGTCCGGCGAGGCCCCAACGCGGGGAGCCGTTTCCTGCTGGACAGCGACGTGACCACCGCGGGCCGTCACCCCAACAGTGACATCTTCCTCGACGACGTCACCGTCTCCCGGCGTCACGTCGAGTTCTTCCGACGAGGCAACGGTTTCGGCGTCCGGGACGTCGGCAGCCTCAACGGAACCTACGTCAACCGCGAGCCGGTGGACGAGGCCGAACTGGGCGGAGGGGACGAGATCCAGATCGGCAAGTTCCGTATGGTCCTGCTGACCAAACCGCGCCGGTGACGGTGCGCTGACCACGGTCGACGGGGGTGGGAGGGCCGAGGAGGTTTGCGGCCCCCCGCCTCCGGAGAGCTTTGTAACGAAGGGGTGCCTTTGCCCTCGGGATCCTGATTCAACGGGGGAGCAGGGACGAGCGCCCAACCGGCATGACGACTCGTGGGACGGAGCCGCTGTGAAGCACATGGAGGTCGTCGGCGTCCGGGTTGAGATGCCCTCGAACCAGCCGATTGTCCTGCTCAAGGAATCCGAGGGGGACCGCTACCTGCCGATCTGGATCGGCGGGGTGGAGGCCACCGCGATCGCGCTCGCCCAACAGGGGGTCGCGCCTGCGCGACCGCTCACCCATGACCTGTTCAGGGACGTCCTGGACGCTCTGGACACGGGGCTCGAGACGGTGAACATCACCGGTCTGAGTGACGGGATCTTCTACGCCGAACTGGTGTTCAGTAACGGTGTGGAGGTCAGCGCGCGCCCTTCGGACTCCATCGCCCTGGCATTGCGGACGGGCACCCCGATCTACGCCCACGAGGACGTGATCGAGGAGGCCGGGATGCCCATCCCGGACGAGCAGGAGGACCAGGTCGAGGCGTTCCGGGAGTTCCTGGACAACATCTCGCCGGAGGATTTCGGCCGACGCAGTACGTGACCGGACGGGGCCCGCCGACCGCGGGTCCCGTGCCGTATGGCCTGGCGGTTGGTCCGGGCGCTGCCGGAAAAACCTTCGTGGCCTGCGACTTTGCCGGGCCCGTCGGTGTTAGATTGGGTAAGGGGAACAGGCGTGGAGTGCGTAGCCGAAAACCGCCGGACCCGTTTCGGGCCCGAGGAGCCGGTGCCGCGGCTCAGCCTCCTTGTGCACTTGGCGACGCGCCGGGCGGCTTCGTTGACGCTATCGTGCGGCCGTCCTACGGTCAGTGCTGTGAAACCCGCGGCGCGCCCTTTCCCTAGTGGACCCTCCCCTGTCGATGCCGCCGTGGGACGAGAAGCCGGAGGTCGGCGTGGCGGTAGCGAGCGGCAAGCGGGATCCCGATGACAGGCGGTCCGCGCTGCGGCTAGCGGGGCAGCAGGGCCTACTGTGCGAAGAGGACGTGGTGGCGCTGCCTATGGACGTCGGGTATCGGGGCCCAGCGGCGTGTACGGCTGCCGGTATCACCTATCGGCAGCTCGACTACTGGGCCAGAACCGGCCTGGTGGAGCCGAGCGTGCGCACCGGAGCCCACAACGCCCCCCTGTACAGCCTGCCGGACATCCTGATGCTGAAGGTGGCCAAACGGCTCCTGGACACCGGGATATCGCTCCAGCAGATCCGCACCGCCGTGGACCACCTGCGCGGCCGTCCCGCCGCAGAACTGTCCCGGATCACCCTGATGAGCGACGGGGTCAGCGTCTACGAGTGCACGTCACCGGACGAGGTCGTCGATCTGATGCAGCGGGGTCAGGGCATGTTCGGCCTGGCACTGGCCAACGTCTCCAGGGAGCTGGAGGAGGCCCTGGGGGTGGTTCCGGCCGAGGAACGGACCGATCTGCCCGCGGCGCCGGCCCAGCCCGTTGACGAGTTGGCCCGGCGCCGCAGGGAGCGGCGCACCGGCTGAGCCCGCCGACGGCGGGGGCGGAGGGCGAACGGCCGGGTCCCGGCCGACGGCCCACGGCATCGGTGCGGCCGACGGTCGGCGGGCATCTTCGTGTGAACTGCCGAAAAGGCGTGCCCTGGCTCGGTGGTTCGGCGGTGGATCGAGTACGGTCGTAGTCACAACAGGGATGAAAACCGACATTCTCCCTGCTTGTCTACATATACAGAGCGTCAGCAGGCTGTTGATACCACGCGGGAGAGACCTCGGCAACGGGGCGCCGACGGGGCAATACTCCCCAGTAACCTCTCAGGCACCATGGACCGCGTGGAGAAGGCCGCTCTGAAGCCCGGGCACCGTAGCGCCGGGTGACAGAGGGGGAGACCGTGAGGAACACCGCCGACCCGATCGGCCCTGTCACCAGGAGGTCTCCGTGCCTGACCCGTCGAACATCCCCACCTCGGGCGCGCCCGCCCGGGTGTTCGCCGACCGCCACATCGGCCCCACCCCGGCCGAGACCGCGGAGATGCTCAAGACGATCGGTTACGGCTCCACCGCCGAACTCATGACCGCCGCGGTGCCCGAGTCCATCCTCACCGGCCCCGGCAAGAGCGCCCCGCTCAACCTGCCCGGGGCGATCGGCGAGGCCGAGGCCCTGGACGAGCTCCGCGAACTGGCCTCCCGCAACAAGGTCAACACCCCGATGATCGGTCGCGGCTACTACGGCACGCTCACGCCCCCGGTCATCCTGCGCAACATCATGGAGAACCCCGCCTGGTACACGGCCTACACGCCCTACCAGCCCGAAATCTCCCAGGGTCGCCTGGAGGCCCTGATCAACTTCCAGACCATGGTCTCCGACCTCACCGGCCTGCCCATCACCGGCGCCTCCCTGCTGGACGAGGCCACCGCGGCCGCCGAGGCCATGACCCTGGCCAGGCGGGCCTCCAAGGTCAAGAGCAACGTCTTCGTGGTCGACTCCGACGTGTTCCCGCAGACCCTCCAGGTCCTGCGCACCCGCGCCGAGCCCCTGGGCATCGAGGTGGTCGTCGCCGACCTGACCCAGGGCATGCCCGAGGGCGAGGCCTACGGTGTCCTGGTCCAGTACCCGGCCTCCAGCGGTGTGGTGCGCGATCCCAGCTCGGTCATCGCCCAGGCGCACGAACGCGGCGCCCTGGCCGTGGTCGCCGCCGACATCCTCGCCCTGACCCTGCTGCGCAGCCCCGGTGACCTGGGTGCCGACATCGCGGTGGGCTCCACCCAGCGCTTCGGCGTCCCGCTCGGCTTCGGCGGCCCGCACGCCGGCTACATGTCCGTGGGCGAGAAGCTCCGCCGCCAGCTGCCCGGACGGCTGGTCGGCGTTTCGGTCGACAACGCGGGCAAGCCCGCCTACCGCCTGGCCCTGCAGACCCGCGAGCAGCACATCCGCCGGGAGAAGGCCACCAGCAACATCTGTACCGCCCAGGTGCTGTTGGCCATCATGGCCGGGATGTACGCCGTCTACCACGGCCCCGACGGCCTGCGCGCGATCGCCCGCCAGGTCCACGCCCGCACGGTCGCCCTGGCCGACGCCCTCGCCCGGCGCGGGTTCGAGGTGGTCCACGGCGCCTACTTCGACACCCTGCGGGTGCGGGTGCCCAGTGCCGACCGCGTGGTGGAGCGCGCCCTGGAGTCCGGGATCAACCTGCTCACCGTCGACCAGGGCACGGTCGGCCTCAGCGTGGACGAGACCACCACCGTCGACCACCTCGACCAGGTCCTGGCCGCCTTCGGTGAGGCCGACCGGGGCGCCGACCGCGGCCCGGTCGCCGTGGACGGCAGCGCCGACCGCCTGCCCGCCGACCTGGCCCGCGGCGTCGACTACCTCACCCACCCGGTGTTCAACACCCACCGCAGCGAGACCTCGCTGCTGCGCTACATGCGCCGCCTGTCCGACCGCGACCTGGCGCTGGACCGCACGATGATCCCGCTGGGTTCGTGCACCATGAAGCTCAACGCCACCGCGGAGATGGAGTCCGTCACCTGGCCCGAGTTCGCCGGCCTGCACCCGTTCGCCCCGCTCGACCAGGCGGCCGGGAGCGTGTCGCTCATCCGCGACCTGGAGTCCTGGCTGGCCGAGGTCACCGGCTACGACGCGGTCTCACTCCAGCCCAACGCCGGTTCCCAGGGTGAGCTCGCCGGGCTGCTGGCGATCCGCGGCTACCACCGCTCGCGCGGCGACGCCCACCGCGACGTCTGCCTCATCCCCAGCTCCGCGCACGGCACCAACGCCGCCAGCGCGGTCATGGCGGGTATGCGCGTGGCCGTGGTGGCCTGCGCCGAGGACGGCAACGTCGACCTGGACGACCTGCGTGCCAAGACCGCCGAGCACAGCGAGGACCTGGCGGCCATCATGGTCACCTACCCCTCCACCGCGGGCGTGTACGAGGACACCATCACCGAGGTGTGCCGCCTGGTCCACGAGGCGGGCGGTCAGGTCTACGTCGACGGCGCCAACCTGAACGCCCTCCTGGGCTGGGCCAAGCCGGGCGAGTTCGGTGCGGACGTCAGCCACCTGAACCTGCACAAGACCTTCTGCATCCCGCACGGCGGCGGCGGTCCGGGCGTGGGCCCGGTCGCGGTCCGCTCGCACCTGTCGGGTTTCCTGCCCAACCACCCGAGCCAGCCCGAGGCCGGTCCGCACACCGGGGTCGGCCCGGTTTCGGCCTCACCGTTCGGCTCCGCCGGCATCCTGCCGATCTCCTGGGCCTACGTGCGGATGATGGGCGGCGACGGTCTGCGTGCGGCCACGGAGACCGCCGTGCTCTCGGCCAACTACGTCGCCAAGCGCCTGGAGCCGTACTACCCGGTGCTCTACACCGGCGCCAACGGTCTGGTCGCGCACGAGTGCATCGTCGACATCCGCCCGCTCCAGAAGGCCAGCGGTATCAGCAACGAGGACGTCGCCAAGCGCCTGATGGACTACGGGTTCCACGCACCGACCATGTCCTTCCCGGTCAACGGCACGCTGATGGTCGAGCCCACCGAGAGCGAGAACCTCGCCGAGCTGGAGCGGTTCGTCCAGGCGATGATCGCCATCCGCGGTGAGATCGACCGGGTCGCCGCGGGGGAGTGGTCCGCCGACGACAACCCGCTGCGGGGCGCCCCGCACACCGCCGAGGCGGTGACCGCCGACGAGTGGGAGCACGGTTACACGCGTTCGGAGGCGGTCTACCCGCTGCCGTCGCTGCGCCAGGACAAGTACTGGCCGCCGGTCGGCCGGATCGACCAGGCCTACGGTGACCGCAACCTGGTCTGCTCCTGCCCGCCGCCGGAGGCCTTCGAGCTGTAGCGGACGCGCGTCGCACGACGCACGCGGTGGACACGGGCCGGCCTGCGGGACCGGCACGAACGGGGCGCCTCTCCGGGAGAGGCGCCCCGTCGTCCTATCCGCTCTCCCCGAACGCCTACTAAGGATCTACGTTGTAAAGGTGTCGCTCGGTTCGCGCCAAACGATCCGAGTACCCGCGGAACGGATCCGGAGAGGTGCAGGAAACAGCCACAGGAACCAACATCCGTCACACAGGCCTCCAGCGGCTGTGGGAGAGCGCGTTAGAGTTGCGGCGATGCTGACGGTTCGCGCCCCCATCGTGCGGACCCGCCACCCCATGGAAAGCGCAAGGAATGACCGCGACGTCCGGATCTCCCGCACGCTCTGGCCCCGCAACCCCCGCACCCCAAGCCACGGACCCCGATGACGCGGAGGAGACCGCCGTGCCCCCGGCGGAGTCCGCACCGGACCTGTGCGACCAGGCCCAGGACCTCGCCGAGAACGGCCATCTGAAGAAGGCCGCCAAGCTCTACCAACAGGCGGTGGCGGCCAACCCGCGCCCGGGCGTCCAGGCCAGGGCACTGCTCGGACTGGCGGTGGTGCAGGACCAGCGCGGGGACCTGGCCGCCGCACGCGAGGCTGCGCGCCGGGCGCTGGCCACCGGGGACTCCCGCTACGCTCCGCGCGCCGCCTACCACCTGGCGCTCTCCCTCGAACAGGAGGGCGCCCACGGTGAGGCCGCGCGGGTCTGGCACCGCCTGCTCGAGCTGGGCGGTCCCGCCTACACCGCGCTGGCCCGCTACGGGCTGGCCCGTGAGGCGGAACTGCGTGGTGAGGAGGCCGAGGCCGAGGGGCACTGGGAGGCTGTGCTGGAACTGCCCTCCGGCGACACCGGACTCAGCCGCCTGCACGCCGTCACCGTCGTCGACGCCGCACGCGACCTGGCCGGGCGCCTACTCGAACGGGGTCGGCCGGAGGCCGCGGCCGTGGCCGTCGAGCGAGGGCTGGCCGTGGGGGAGGACCCCGGCCTGCGGCTGCTGCGGGCCGCGGCCCACCTGGAACGGGCGATCGCTGACGCGGGTGCGGTGGTCGACCCCGGGCCTGCGGAGGAGGGGGCGGGCGTGCGCCCGGAGCCGCAGACCTCGGGCGCGGCGGTGGAACTGCTCGCCGGGCTGATGGCGCTGCGCGGAGAACCGGACGCGGCCGCACGGGTCTGGCGGCTGGGGTTGGACAGTGGTGACCGGGAGGCGTCCCGAGCGGTGCGCGAACGGTTGCGCCGTCCCTTCGCCCAGCCGCCGGGGCAGGACGGGGAACAGGCTCCCGAACCGTGGTGGGACGTCTACCTGGAGGAGGCCGTGGCGACCGCCAGCGCGCCGGCGCTGGCGGGGGAGCTGTTCGCGGTCATCACCCAGATGCACGCCCTGTTGGCGGTTCCGGTGGTCGAGGGGGAGGCCCGGCCGGCCGTGCTGCGTGCCGCGATGGAGCAGGCTCTTCGGACGCCGAGTGAACTGGTGTGGGGTGCCGACGTGCACGCTGACTTCCGGCGTCGGCTCAGCGAGGCGATGGGGGAGGACGTACTGCCCGAGGGCTGGCCCGAAGGGCGCTGAGGGGATCCTGCGGGCTGTGGCCGGGGGCGGCCCTGGGCCCGCCCGGGCCGGGGCCGGACAGGCCCGGGCGGGAGCGGTTCCGGCGCTCAGCTCCGAAGCGGGCGCGTTCAGGCGGCGGCGCGGGGTCGGTGCGGGGCGACAACCGCCCCGTCGGGGAGGAGTTCACCGGTGTCGTCGAAAAGGACGACGCCGTTGCAGAGTAGGCTCCACCCCTGTTCCGGGTGGCTGGAAACGATTCGCGCGGCCTCGCGGTCGGTGTCCTCGAAGGACGGGCAGGAGGGTGAATGGCTGCACATGACAGAGCCTTTCGTCTCGGTGCTCTTCGTTGAGCTGAGGCCAACAATAGTGGCTGACATCACATGGTGTTGTCGGTTTAGGCGACAATGTTCGCCCTCCCCTTTTGTTCGCTCTCACCAATGAGACGTACCTCACCCGTGCGTAGTTCTGTCCGGGCGGCCCCGGACGGCGAGGATCGGTGAAGGCACCGAACCGTACCCGGCGGGTCAGTAGCCACCGCGGGTACGGCGGGCCGCCGGACGGCTGCGCATCCCGGCCCCGGCCAGGCCGCCGCGCTGGAAGGCCCGGACGAGTTCGCCGCCGAGGTTGACCCCGGCGCCCAGCGCCAGCGCCACCATGATCGCCTCGGCGAGGCTGAGCAGCCCCGAGACCGCGCCCCCGGTCCCCTGGGTGATCTCGATCAGCCCCCGGTACAGGATGCTGCCGGGCAGCAGCGGTGCGATCGACGGGATGAGGTAGGGCAGTACCGGGCGCCGGGTCCGCCGGGCCAGCCAGTGCCCGACCATCCCCACGGCCACCGCGCCCGCGACCGTGCCCACCACCAGCGGAACGTCCAGGAACGCTCGCAGACCCGCGTAGATGACCCAGATCATCACGCCCAGGGCTCCGATCGTGGGCAGCATCCGGGGCGGCACCGCCAGGGAGATCGCGAAGGCCATGGCGATCCCGGCCGCGCCGATCAGCACCGCGGGGTTCAGCGCCATCCCGGCGGACGGCAGGTTCTCCAGGTCCAGGTTGACCCCCAGCCGGGTCGCCGTGTAGGCCACGGTGACCACGCCCGAGACGATCGCGCCCAGGATGAAGAAGGTCTCCAGCAGCCGTGCGACCGCGGTGACGTAACTACCGCTGATCCCGTCCTGGAGGCTGGAGACCAGCGGACGGCCAGGCAACAGCGCCATGATGTTGCCGGTGATGATCGCGCCCGCCTGCAGGCCCAGGTCCAGGGTGGTGCTCACCCACAGCAGCCCCACACCGATGGAGGAGGCGACGACCGCGGCCGCCGCCATCTGGTAGAACTCCGCGACCCCGCGGTTGGCCAGGAACACCGAGGTGCGGTCGCCCAGGACGGTGGCCAGGAAGGCCACCGCCGCCACGGCCGCCCCGCCGCCCACCATCACACTGGCGCTGGAGGCGATCAGGCCGAAGCCCACCGCGATCAGCCAGTTCGGGTAGGGCATACGGGCCCGGCGGATCTGTTCCAGCCGCGCACTGGCGTCCTCCAGCTCCAGCAGGCCCAGTGCGGCCTGTTGGACCAGGCTGTGCAGCTCGTTGACGCGGAAGTAGTCCAGGGTGCGGCGGCGCACCACCCGCTCGCCGGTGACCGGCGGGCTGTCACCGCCCGGGTGGGTGGACAGGGAGATCGTGGTGAAGGTGACCGACACCTCCGAGCGGGGCAGGTCGAAGGCGACCGAGAGGCTGAGCATGGCCTCGCTGACGGCCTCCGTGCTCTCGCCGCTGGCCAGCATGAGCTCTCCCACGCGCAGGGCCAGGTTGATCGCCCGCGCGTCGGGGAGCTTGACCTCCTCCTCGTCGTCGAGGCTGTCCGGGGTCAGTTCCCGTTCGTGCTCGGCCCGCCAGTCACGCATCCGGCTGAGCATGAACTCCTCGCTCGGCGGCCCGGACGGCTCCCTCTTGCTTGGCATGGCTGCTCTCCGTTTCCTCCCCGTCGCCCGCACCCCTGGTGTTCGGCGCACTGCCTCGGCAACCCCATGGGGGACGCCGCGCCCACAGGCGGGGTTCGCCCGTCTGGTGCGGTGGCACCGGTGAGTTCGGTCACCGGGTCATCCTGTCAAGGCGCGAAGGCCGCCGAGGGCGACGACGCGCCGGTCCCGAGGGCGCTCCCGGGGGTGCTCAGGCCGGGGGTTCCTGCGTCTTCTCGTTCGGGTGACCGTCCTGGCCGGGGCGGACCAGGCCGGTCTCGTAGGCGTGTACGACGGCCTGGACGCGGTCGCGCAGGCCGAGTTTGGTGAGGATGCTGCCCACGTGGGATTTGACGGTGGCCTCGCCCAGGACCAGGTGTGCGGCGATCTCTCCGTTGGACCATCCCTTGGCGACCAGCCGTAACACCTCGCGTTCCCGGACGGTCAGGGTGTCCGCCGACGGCTCGGGTCCGGCCTCGGGGGAGGGCAGCAGCGGCGCGAAGCGGTCCAGGAGGCGGTTCAGGACGGTGGGGGAGATGACGGAGGCGCCTCCGGCGACCAGTTCGACCGCGGAGACCAGTTCGGTGGGCGGGACGTCCTTGAGGAGGAAGCCGGAGGCGCCCGCACGCAGCACACCGACCACGTACTCGTCCAGGTCGAAGGTGGTCAGGGCCAGGACCCGCACCCGGTGGCCGAGCGGCCGGGCCCATTCGACGATCTGCCGGGTGGCCCTGATCCCGTCCACGCCCGGCATCCGGATGTCCATGAGGACCACGTCGGGCAGCAGGCCGCGGACCTCCCGGACGGCCTCGCGGCCGTCGGAGGCCTCGCCCACCACGGACACGTTCGGGGCGGATTCGAGGATCAGGCGGAAGCCGGCGCGGACGAGCGGTTGGTCATCGACGAGGAGTACTGAGACGGGCACGGGCCGATTCTCCCGCACACGGCGCGGTCCTCAGGCCGTGGGCAGCGGGGGCGGGGTGCCGCCGAACTCCGGGCACAGCGCCTGGTGTTCGCACCAGCCGCACAGCTTGCTGCGTTTGGGCTCCCACACCCCGGCGCGTCCGGCCGCCTCGATCCGCGCCCAGATGTCGGCGATCTCGGCCTCGGCGGCGGCGAGTTCGGCCTCGGTGGGGTCGTACCAGCGCACGGAGCCGTCGCCCAGGTAGACGAGCTGGAGACGGGCGGGCACGACACCGAGGTCGCGCCAGATCATCACCGCGTAGAAGAAGATCTGGAACTTGGCCTTGTCCTCGAACCGGGGGTGCGGCGACTTCCCGGTCTTGTAGTCGACGACCCTGATCTGGCCGGAGGGGGCCACGTCCAGGCGGTCGACGTAGCCGCGCAGCCGTAGTCCGGTGGGCAGGGAGACCTCCAGGCGCATCTCGCGTTCGCGGGGCTCCAGCTGTTCGGGGTTCTCCAGGTCGAAGTAGCGTTTGACCAGGGTCCGGGCCGACTCCAACCACTCCTGGAGGGCTTCCTCGCCGTCGAAGAGCCGCTCCTGCAGTTCGGGGTCGCGTGCGCGGAGCTTCTCCCACTGGGGGTCGACCAGGCTCAGCGCGGTGCGCGGTGTGCGGGTCCGGGCCGGCAGCTCGTAGAGGCGTTCGAGGCAGGCGTGGACGAGGGTGCCGCGCAGCGCGGCGGTGCTGGGGGCCTCGGGGAGGCGGTCGATGGTGCGGAACCGGAACAGGAGCGGGCACTGGAGGAAGTCCGAGGCACGCGAGGGTGACAGGGCGGTCGGCAGCGGCGCGGTGGTCATACTCCGAGCCTAGATCGTCTTCGGCGGGCGCTCACCCCGCTGCGTGTCGCCCCATGAGAGGACCATCGGGGCGGGGGCCATAGTCTTGGCTGTGTGACCAGAGGCAGTGACGACCCCAGGCCCAGGACCGGCGACCGGACCAGGCGGCCGGGGTTACCGCTGGGGCGGCCCTTCGGGGTCCCGGTCTACGTCACCTCCTCGTGGTGGATCGTCGCGGTCCTCATCACGCTGGTCTACGGGGGGATCGTCCAGTCGCGGTTGGCGCTGGGCCCCTCGGCCTACCTGTTGGCCTTCGTCTTCGCGATCCTTCTCTACGCCTCCGTCCTGGTGCACGAGCTCGCGCACTCGCTGGTGGCCCGTCGGTACGGTCTGCCGGTGCGCCGCATCGTCCTGTACGTCCTGGGCGGGGTGTCCGAGATCGACCGGGAGGCGCCCACCCCGGGCCGGGAGTTCTGGATCGCCTTCTCCGGGCCGTTGCTGTCGTTGGTGCTGGCGGCGGGGGCGTTCGTGCTGGCGTACTTCACCGACCCCTTCAGCGTCACCGGTGAGCTGCTCTTCCAGTTGTGGATCGCCAACCTGCTCGTGGGTGTGTTCAACCTGCTGCCGGGGCTGCCCCTGGACGGCGGGCGCCTGCTGCGCGCCGGGGTGTGGAAGATGACGGGGCGTGCGCACACCGGCAGTGTGGTGGCGGCCTGGGGCGGCCGGGTGCTGGCCCTGGGGGTCGCGGCCCTGCCGTTCCTGTTCGCCTGGAGCGCGGGGAGCAGCCCCGGGCCGTGGGCGGTCGTGTGGGGGCTGGTGCTGGCCGGCTTCATGTGGATGGGCGCCAGCGAGGCCCTGGGCAACGCCCGGGTCCGGGCCCGGGTGCCCGGACTGCGGGCCCGGACCCTGGCCCGTCCGGCCGTGGTGGTTCCGGCGGACCTGCCGTTGGAGCGGGCCGACCACCGTGCTGGGGAGGCGGGTGTGGACACGATCGTGGTCACCGACGACGACGGTACGCCGGTCTCGGTCGTGCACCCCGCCGCTGCGGAGGCGATCACCGCAGAGCGCAGGGCCCGGGTACCGGTGTCGGACGTGTCCCGGGCGCTGACCGGGCACTCCCGGGTCTCGGCGGACCTGGAGGGCGAGGAGCTCTTGGCGGAGCTCACCCGGCACCCGTTGCCGGAGTACCTGGTGGTGGAGGCCGACGGCGCGCTGTCGGGGGTGTTGCGGTCAGTGGATGTCAACGCCGCGATGGCGGGACGGTCTCCGAGCGGGCGCAGATGAGCGGGCCGCACCCGGGCAGGGACCCGCGGTAGGGGCGCGGGCCGTGGGGGCGGTGGTTCAGCGCCGGGCGCCCTCGGGCCACAGGACGGTGACGGGGCGGTCGAGTTCCCGGGCGTAGGCCACCACGTCCGCGGTGCCCCCGTGGCCGCGCGCGGGTTGCCCGTCCCAGACCGCGACCAGCCGGTCGCACCGCTCCACGAGCAGCCGCCCGGCGGCCATGTGGGCACCGGGCTCTGATTCGCCGTGGGGTAACTCGTGGACGAGGACGGCCTGTTCCATGAGGTGGTCGTAGACCGGGTGGTGCTCGGGGGGAAGGGCCTTCCGGTACCCGGCGGCGGGGACGATCGCCTCCAGGGGAGCTCCCGCGTTCACCACGGCCTCCGCGAAGACGGCGTCGGCGCCGTCCGCGAGGCAGGACAGCCCCACCATCTCGCACCCGTACGGTTCCAGGTACGCCTTGACCAGGTCGGCGACGGCGCCGCTCACGTCAGGGGACAGGTTGCGGTGTCCGGTGATCCCGATACGAATCACGTAACCTCCCTGCTGCTTGCTTCGCCGGGTTTCTACCCCCTGATGGGCGTACCGGTAACTAGTGACGAAAGTCTGTTGTCGAGATCCTCGACGCACAGCGCGCCCGGACCCCGGTAGCGGCGGCGGAAGGACCTGACCCGGCCGACCACGCGCTCGGAGCCGAAACGCACCCCGGTGGCCAGCGCCTCCTGGGCGAGCCGGAAGGCCTCGTCGACGTCACCGGCCTCGGCGTGGGCGGAGGCGAGTTCGACCTTGAGCAGGGCGGACTGCTTGACGTTGCGCGGGGAGGGGGCCACGGCCTCGGCGAAGGCGGCGCGGGCCTCGTGCGGGCTGCGCAGCCGAACGCCCACCAGAGCGCGGTAACCGGCGACCTTGGCCTCGTCGAAGGCGAACACCCACGGCCAGGGGGGCTGGGCGTTGTCCGGGCTGGCGACCTCCCGTTCGGCGTGCCTGATGGCCCGGGCCGCGCAGGCGCGGTCACCGATCCCCGCGTGGGCCAGTGCGCTGATGCAGGCCAGCCAGGCGCGGGCGGTGGGGTGGGCGGAGGGGCCGAGTACGTGTTCGGCTTCCTGCACCAGCCCGAGTCCGAGCTCGGGGTCCTCGGCGACGTCGATCTCGAAGGCGGCCAGGGAGCCGAGCATGTAGACGTCGAGCAGGCGCATCCCGGCCTGGCGGGCGCGTATGACGGCCGTGCGGTAGTGCATGCGGGCCGAGCCCATGTCGCCGAGGTCGGCGTTCAGCCAGGCGGCGAAACCGGAGGCCTCGCTGGCGGCCGCGCTGAGTTCGGTGTGGAAGGGCGTACCGCGCGCGTTCCCGAGCATCTGCTCGGCCAGGTGCACGTGCGCGGCGGCGCCGGGCAGCAGGTGGCGGGCGGAGGAGGTGGCGTCCATGCGGCGCTGGCCCCCGGTGATGGAACGCAGCGCGGGTGCGGTGGTCTCGTTGACCCCGTGGTACCCCTCGTGCTCCCCGGTGGGGCGCGGCGCCGTGGCCAGGAGGGTGCTCCCGGCGACCGCCCTGCCGGAGTCGCGGCGTCTGGCGGGGTTCACCGCCTTCCTGGTGTGGCCCTCCTGTCTGCCGGTGCCGCCGAAGCGGAGCAGGTGGAGCGGGATCTCCAGCCGTTGCGCGAGGTCGTGGACCTGGCTGACGGTAAGGGACTGCTGACCGTTGACGACCCGGGAGACCCAGCTCTGTGAGTAGGTGAGAGCACGGGCGAGGTCGCCCTGGGACCATCCGCGCGCCACGCGCACGCCTTCGATGATCGTCGGCATGTCACAGGTGGCCAGGGCGGCGGCCATGCGCGGTCGGGTCCACAGGTCGTTCGGAAGTACGCCGTCTGGTTGGGGCATGCAGCTTAGGTTAGGGATTCCGGGCGCTCCCGGTGGCTATGTGCGAAAAAGAAGGCACGATGCGTGATCCGCATACCGGTACCTGTGTCTTCTCGGGGTCCGGCAAGGTGGAGGAGTCGTTGGTCCGGGGGAGCGCGTGCCGGGCCCGGGGAGGAAGCAGGGAGGCCACGTGACCGTTGAGACACCACCGGCGGGTAACCCGAGCCTGGCCGGAAACGGGCACGGGGACCGTGGCATCCCGGTGGAACCTCTGTGCCGGGTGGACCTGGCAGCCCTCGCCCTGCGGGGGATGGCCGCGGAGCTGCGCGCACGCGGGGTCGAGGCGCGGGAGGACGGTGTGTCCGGGGTCGTCGACGCCGGCCCCACGGCTCGGCCGCAACGCGCTCTCCTGCGGCCCCACAGAGGTGATCTCTGGTGGTGGATGAGGTGGCCCCTGCAGGATGGTGTCCCCCCGGCACTGTCCGGAGTCCCCCTCTCCCCGGTCACTCGGACCTCCGACGCCGCCCGCAGGATCGTGAGGGCCCTGTCCGTCACGACGAGAGACGGCTGAGGAGGCAGGAGGACACGCCCGGACGCTGAGTCGCCGCGCCCGGGCGGGAGCGGGCTGTGCGCGAGCACGGTCCCGGGTGTCAGGACGGTGTCCGGGTGAACCCGGAACCCAGTCTCCCTCTGCGCGGGTTCCGGACCCGTTCGACACCCGAAGCAGGGCCGTCCTTCGTGGGAAGGAGGGACGGCGGCATCCACCCCCTGAGGGGCACTCGGCGCCACCCCCTGGTCCGAGCGCCCCTCACCCCCTACGAGGGTCCGCCGCGGACGTCCCCGGAACGTCCGCGGCGGACAGGGCCGCTCCGACGATGCCCGCCGTGTTCCGCAGTGCCGCCGGAACGATCGGGGTGCGGACGTCGAGGTGGTGCAGGAACTTGTCCGACTTCCGGCTCACCCCGCCGCCCACCACGATCAGGTCCGGCCACACCAGGTCCTCGACCGTTCGGTAGTAGCGCTGGAGCCGCTTCTTCGCCCAGTCGTGGTAGGAGAGTCCGTCCCGTTCCTTGGCGCTGGAGGAGGCGCGTGTCTCCGCGTCGTGGCCGTCCACTTCCAGGTGGCCGAACTCGGTGTTGGGTACCAGGCGCCCGTCCACGACCAGAGCCGTACCGATACCGGTACCCAGGGTGGTGAGCAGGACCGTCCCGTCCACGTCCCTGGCGGCCCCGTAGCGGTTCTCCGCCAGCGCGGCGGCGTCGGCGTCGTTGAGCACGCGCACCGGCCGCCCCGCGGCCTCGGAGAACAGGGCCCGGGCGTCGGTGCCGATCCAGCTTTTGTGCAGGTTCGCGGCGGTGCGCACCACCCCGCCCTGCACCACCCCGGGAAAGGTGACCCCCAGGGGGGTTTGCGCGGTCTCGGGGAAGTGCGCGGCGATCTCGCCCACGACCTGTGCCACCTCGTCGGGGCCGGCGTGCTCGGGGGTGAGGATCTTCAGGCGGTCCCGGAGGAACTCGCCGGAGACCAGGTCGACCGGAGCGCCCTTGATGCCGCTGCCGCCGATGTCGATTCCCAGGCCCGTGGTCTGCTGTGACATGGGTGGTCTCTCCTGTGGTCCTCGTTGCCGTATGGGGACGTGGCGGTGCCACACGCCTGATCCTGCCCCAGGGGCGGGGCCTTCGCACGCTTTCCGGGAACGAGCTCCGGGGCCGCCGGTTCGTCCTGGTAGCGCGGGGCCGATACGCTGGGCGACTGCCCTGACCAAACGCGACGTGGGAAGACGAGAGCGACGTTGACCGGTATCCATGGCCGCCGCGGCCCCTTCACCGACGGCGACACCGTGCAGTTGACCGACCCGAAGGGTCGCATGCACACCATCACACTGCGTGAGGGTGGAGCCTTCCACTCGCACAAGGGCAAGGTCGACCACGACGACCTCATCGGCGAACCCGAAGGCAGTGTGGTGCGCTCCAACACCGGCACGGCCTACGTGGCGCTGCGCCCCCTGCTCATCGATTACACGCTCTCCATGAAGCGTGGTGCGACCATCGTCTACCCCAAGGACGCCGCCCAGATCATGGTCGAGGGCGACATCTTCCCGGGCGCCCGGGTGGTCGAGGCCGGAGCCGGATCGGGCGCCATGTCCAACTGGCTGCTGCGTGCGGTCGGTGAACAGGGCATGGTCCACTCCTACGAGCGCCGCGCGGACTTCGCGGAGATCGCCCGTAAGAACGTGGAGAGGTTCTACGGCGGTCCGCACCCGGCCTGGAAACTCACCGTGGGCGACCTGGTCGAGGAGCTCGACGAGACCGAGGTGGACCGGGTCTTCCTGGACATGCTCGCTCCCTGGGAGTGCCTGGACGCGGTCGCCGGGGCGTTGATCCCCGGTGGTCTGGTGTGCTGTTACGTGGCCACGACCACCCAGCTCTCCCGGGTGGTGGAGGAGCTGCGCGAGGACGAGCGCTTCTACGAGCCGCGCTCCTGGGAGACCATGCTGCGCACCTGGCACGTGGAGGGCCTGGCGGTGCGCCCGGACCACCGGATGATCGGCCACACCGGCTTCCTGGTGACCGCGCGCCGTCTGGCCGACGGGGTGGAGGCGCCCGAGCGCCGTCGCCGCCCGGCCAAGGGCGCCTACGGCAAGGACTACGAGGCGGCCAGGGCCGCCGCCGACGCGGGTGCGAAGGCGGCCGCGCCCGCCGCGCCCGCCGTCGAGCCCTCGGCGGGGGCTCCGGACGAGGGGAGCGCCGAGAACCGGGAGTGAGAGCGGTCCGCGGGTGAACGCGGTCCCTCGGGGCCCGTCCGGGACTGTGTCCGGGCGGGCCCCCGGTCTGTCCCGGGGAGGTGGTGGGGGTCGTCCGCGGCCGCCGGAACGCGCTGCGGCGCCTGGGCGGCACTTGCCCCGGGCCCGCCACGGAGGTTACTTTCTCATTACGCCGGGTCGCTCGTCACCACTGTGACCTGTGCCTACGCAGGGTCTCGACAGGGGGCCCGCGACACTCTCCGAAACTTGAAGGTTAGGAAAGGGACAGGTTAGGTAGGACCCCGAGTAGTCGTCCTTCTCATAGGGAGGTGGCGGACGTGGCCGAGCGCGAAGACGAGCGTCAGAGCGACCGGGACCGTGAAGTCGCTGAACTCACGGCCCAGGTCTCCTACATGGAAAAGGAACTCAGCGTGGTTCGGCGTAAGCTCGCCGACTCGCCCCGACATGTGCGTCTGCTGGAGGAGCGGTTGCGGGAGGCCCAGGCCGACCTAGCCGCCGCGAACGGGCAGAACGAACGGCTCGTCTCCACACTCAAGGAGGCGCGCGAGCAGATCGTGGCACTCAAGGAGGAGGTCGACCGGCTCGCACAGCCACCGTCGGGCTTCGGTGTCTACCTTGGGTCCCGCGACGACGAGACCGTCGAGATCTTCACCAACGGCCGCAAGATGCGGGTCAACGTCAGTCCCTCCGTGGACATGGACAACCTGCGCCCCGGCCAGGAGGTCATGCTCAACGAGGCGTTCAACGTCGTCGAGGTGGAGTCTTTCGAAACCGTTGGCGAGGTCGTCCTGCTCAAGGAGGTCCTCGAGGACGGTGAGCGGGCACTGGTGATCTCGCACCACGACGACGAGAAGATCGTCCGGTTGGCGGAGCCGTTGCGGGACGAGCCCATCCGGCCCGGTGACTCGCTGCTGTTGGAGCCCCGTTCGGGGTACGTGTACGAGAGGATCCCCAAGTCCGAGGTCGAGGAGCTCATCCTCGAGGAGGTGCCCGACATCTCCTACACCGACATCGGTGGCCTGTCGGGGCAGATCGAGATGATCCGCGACGCGGTCGAACTGCCCTTCCTCTACAAGGACCTGTTCCGGGAACACGAGCTCACCCCGCCCAAGGGCGTGCTGCTCTACGGCCCGCCCGGGTGCGGTAAGACACTCATCGCCAAGGCCGTCGCCAACTCGCTGGCCAAACGGGTCGCCGAGCGCACCGGCCGTGACGTCGGAAAGAGCTTCTTCCTCAACATCAAGGGCCCGGAGCTGTTGAACAAGTACGTGGGCGAGACCGAGCGGCACATCCGCCTGGTCTTCCAGCGTGCCAGGGAGAAGGCCTCCGAGGGTACCCCGGTCATCGTGTTCTTTGACGAGATGGACTCGGTCTTCCGGGTCCGCGGTTCGGGTGTGTCCTCCGACGTGGAGAACACCATCGTCCCGCAGATGCTCAGCGAGATCGACGGTGTGGAGGGGCTGGAGAACGTCATCGTCATCGGCGCCTCCAACCGTGAGGACATGATCGACCCGGCGATCCTGCGGCCCGGCCGCCTGGACGTCAAGATCAAGGTTGAGCGGCCCGACGCCGAGGGCGCCCGGGACATCTTCGGCAAGTACATCACCGACGGGCTGCCGCTGCACGAGGACGACCTCGCCGAACACGGCGGTTCGGCCTCGGCCACGGTGGACGCCATGATCCAGCGGGTCGTGGAGCGGATGTACACCGAGGGTGAGGAGAACCGCTTCCTGGAGGTCACCTACGCCAACGGTGACAAGGAGGTCCTGTACTTCAAGGACTTCAACTCCGGCGCGATGATCGAGAACATCGTCTCGCGGGCCAAGAAGATGGCGATCAAGGACTACATCGACCACCAGTCCAAGGGGCTCCGGGTGTCGCACCTGTTGCAGGCCTGCGTGGACGAGTTCAGCGAGAACGAGGACCTGCCCAACACCACCAACCCGGACGACTGGGCCCGGATCTCCGGAAAGAAGGGCGAGCGCATCGTCTACATCCGGACCCTGGTGACCGGCAAGAAGGGCGCCGACTCCGGTCGGTCCATCGACACCGTCGCCAACACCGGCCAGTACCTGTAACGGCGCTCCGCCGCCGTGTCCGCCTTTCGGGGCCCTGTCCCGGGCTCCAGCGGTGGTCGCAACACCCTGACTTCGGGGGTTGCGGCCACCGTGTCGTTTACGGGGAAGGATCGAGTCCGTCTTCGGCCCGGGCGTTTCCGGGCCCCTTGTCCGCGGTGATCTTGCTACCAGGGGCAACTTCGGCGCCGAAGTTGCCCCTGGTAGCAAGATCACCGGGGTTGGGGCGGTTTCG
Source organism: Nocardiopsis moroccensis (assembly GCF_055763695.1). Taxonomy (NCBI): domain Bacteria; kingdom Bacillati; phylum Actinomycetota; class Actinomycetes; order Streptosporangiales; family Nocardiopsidaceae; genus Nocardiopsis; species Nocardiopsis moroccensis. The sequence goes on from NZ_CP199747.1 coordinate 1,057,334, forward strand.
GGCGCTGTCCGCACCGGCGGTCGACGGGCTGAACACGAGCGGCGGCCCGAACTCGCTCCACGGCCTGGTGCTGTACGAATTCCTGCCGCTGGGGGCCGCGCCCGGGAACTGACCGTGGAGAGCATGGACCCCGGGGTCGTGCTCAGCGGGGACAAGCGGGGACCTTTGGCCTACTGGGCTTCGGACAATACCCGTTGGTAGGTCCAACCGAACCGTTTGGCCGGGGCTTGTGCGGCACTGGTCGTGGTTTTGCTGCGAATCCAAGCGAAGTGGCTCCGACCTGCATCGACACGGTCATCTCAGTCCTTTTGAAACGCCCGGGAAGACGGCGCTTAGGCCACAATTGGCGCGGAAGCGTTCAAGACCGGTCTCTGGCGGATAACCTCTCACCATGAGTGTGCGGCGGATTATGGGTATCGAGACCGAATACGGGATCTCCGTGCCGGGAAACCCCGGGGCCAACGCGATGGTCACCTCCACCCAGGTGGTCAACGCCTACCTGGCCGCCTCGGCGGCCCGGGCCAGGAAGGCCCGCTGGGACTTCGAGGAGGAGAACCCGCTGCGCGACGCCCGCGGGTTCGACCTGGCACGCGAGGTCGCCGATCCCACCCAGTTGACCGACGAGGACCTGGGGCTGGCCAACGTCATCCTCACCAACGGCGCGCGCCTGTACGTGGACCACGCCCACCCCGAGTACTCGGCCCCCGAGGTCACCAACCCGCGCGACGCGGTCCTGTGGGACAAGGCCGGGGAGAGGGTGATGGCCGATGCCGCGGCCCGGGCAGCGGCCACCCCGGGGATAGAGCCGATCCAGCTGTACAAGAACAACACCGACAACAAGGGCGCCTCCTACGGCTGCCACGAGAACTATCTGATGCACCGGTCCACGCCCTTCGGGGACATCGTCCGGCACCTGATCCCGTTCTTCGTCTCCCGTCAGGTGGTGTGCGGCGCCGGCAAGGTCGGGATCGGCGCGGACGGCCAGGGCAGCGGTTTCCAGATCTCGCAGCGGGCCGACTTCTTCGAGGTCGAGGTGGGCCTGGAGACGACCCTGAAGCGTCCCATCATCAACACACGGGACGAACCCCACGCCGACCCGGACCAGTACCGGCGCCTGCACGTCATCATCGGTGACGCCAACATGAGTGAGATCTCCACCTACCTCAAGCTGGGGACCACCGCGCTGGTGCTGTCGATGATCGAGGACGGTTTCCTCAGCACGGACCTGTCCCTGGAGACCCCGGTGGCCGACCTGCGGGAGATCTCCCACGACCCGGGGCTGACCCACCGGGTCCGGTTGCGGGACGGGCGGCGGATGACCGCTCTGGAGCTCCAGGGCGAGTACCTGGACCAGGCCCGCAAGTACGTCGAGGACCGGTTCGGCACCGACGTGGACCCCGACACCGCGGACGTGCTCGACCGGTGGGAGTCGGTTCTGTCGCGGCTGGCCTCCGACCCGATGAGCCTGGCCACCGAACTGGACTGGGTCGCCAAGCTCAAGCTCCTGGAGGGCTACCGGTCCCGGGACGGGCTGGAGTGGTCCCACCCGCGCCTGCACCTGGTGGACCTGCAGTACTCCGACGTGCGTGCGGACAAGGGCCTCTACAACCGCCTGGCCGCCCGCGGCCGGATGCAGCGCCTGGTGGAGGACTCCGAGGTCGACCGGGCCGTCACCGAACCGCCGGAGGACACCCGTGCCTACTTCCGGGGACGCTGCCTGGCCAAGTACGCCGACGAGGTGGCCGCGGCCTCCTGGGACTCGGTGATCTTCGACCTGCCGGGTTACGACTCCCTGCAGCGCGTCCCCACCCTGGAGCCGCGCAGGGGGACCAAGGAGCACGTGGGCGGGCTCCTGGACGCCTCCGCCACCGCGGCGGACCTGGTGGCGGTCCTGGCCGGAGGCCGCCGGGGCTGAGCCCGGCCGGGGTGGTGCGCTCCGCGGAGCGCACCACCCCGATCGCGACGGCCGTCCCGGAGGCCGCGCACGCGCGCGGGCCGGACAGTCCGGGTGTTCGCCCCGTGTTCCCATGCCCGGCGGAGGGCGACGGGCGCGGGAACACGGGTGCCCCCGTCCGCGGGGGCGGACGGGGGCACGGGTTCGGTGCTGCCGGGGGGTTAGCTGGTCCTCAGCTGGATGCCCCAGGCGTTCAGCACCGGGTTGACCTCCTGGTAGTAGGTGGTGCCGCCCCAGGTGCAGTTACCGGAGCCGCCCGAGGTCATGCCCTGGGCCTGGGATCCGGAGATGAACGAACCGCCGGAGTCGCCGGGCTCGGCGCACACGCTGGTCCGGGTCATGTTGTACACGGTGCCCTGGGGGTAGCTCACGGACTGGCCGCGGGCCTGGATGGTCCCGCAGTGCCAGCCGGTGGTGGAGCCGGAGCGGCACACGGAGGAGCCGATGGGCGCCTGGCTGGAGCCCGAGACAGTGGCGTAGCCGCCGCTGTTGTAGCGGCTGACCAGGTTGGTCAGCGTGAAGTTGGACGTGCCCCGGACGAAGGCGGCGTCGTTGCCCGGGAAGACGGAGCGCTCGAAGACGCCCCGGCCGTTACCGATGCTGACCTGGGTGCCCACGGTGCCGCAGTGTCCGGCGGTGACGAAGCCGGGCTGGCCGGAGGAGTTGGTGGCGGGGAAGCCCACGGAGCAGCGTCCGCCCATGGTGTAGGCGAGACCACCGATGATGTTGGCGTACATCTCGGGCTGCTCGCTGGTGGTGGTCACCTCGACGGCGGAGGCGTCCACACCCGCGTCGGCGAGGAGGGCGTCCACGTCGGCGCCGGAGCCTTCCAGGACTTCCAGGACGACGGTGTCGCCCTCCACGTCCGGGTACCAGCCGACCACGCCGGGCTCGGTGTCCGCCTCGTTGAGGTCCTGCACGATCGCGTCCAGGCCTTCGGTGCCGTGCGAGACCACCTCGGCCTCGGCGCCGGCGGCCTCCACGGCGTCGACCGCGGCGCTGTCCGTGACCAGGACGGTCAGTTCCATGCTGTCGGTGTCGAACACGGAGCCGCCGTAGGCGTCTCCGGCGGCCTCGGCCGCGGCCTCGTCGACCTCGGCGGCGGTGTCCTGGGCGGTGAGGAGTTCCTCGGCCTCGAACGGGGTGAGGTCGAGGTCACGCTCGAGCGCCTCCTGCATGGAGACGGCTTCGGCTTCGGGGGAGGGTGACTGGGGTAGCGGTCCGGGGGCCGCGAGGGCTCCCGGGGCGGCGGCCAGAACCATGCCGAAGGCAAGGGCTCCGGTGCCGATTGCGGAGACAACGGGGGAGGGTCTCATTGATCCCTACTCTCCTGGGGGAATTGACGGGGGATTGGGGCCGAATGCTCTACGGCCCCCTTTGTTCACCGAGACATCCGGTAAACAACGCCTAACCATAGGTGCACGTTTTGGTGAGGGAAAGACCGCCAGAACGATGAAGCATTCAGTTCGGTATGGGGAGATCCGATGACGGGTCCAAAGGCAGTCGCGGAACGTGTCCGTGTGGTGGCCCACCTTGAGGTTGTCGGAGCCGAACCGTTACCGACTGAATTCGGGCGCGGGGTGCAAGGGGTGTTTTTTGGCCACATCCGGACAGTGGTACCACGTACCAAACGTGTTCGTCCGGACACGCATTCGTAACACCGGTGGTCAGGGAGGCGTGATGGGGCCCCTCTGACGTACGAGGGCGCCCCCGCCCGCTGATGCGGACGGGGGCGCCGGGTTGACGGACTGCTGGAGTGTCTAGCTCGTCACCAGACTGAGGTTCCAGCTGTTCAGCGCTGGGTTGATCTCCTGGTAGTAGGTGGTGCCGCCCCAGGTGCAGTTGCCGGAGCCGCCCGAGGTCATGCCCTGGGCCTGGTCACCGGAGATGAACGAGCCGCCGGAGTCGCCGGGCTCGGCGCACACGTCGGTCCGGGTCATGTCGTTGACCGTGCCCTGGGGGTAGCTCACGGACTGGCCGCGGGCCTGGATGGTCCCGCAGTGCCAACCGGTGGTGGAGCCGGAGCGGCACACGGCCGAACCGATCGGAGCCTGGCTGGAGCCGCCGACGGTCTGGGTGCCGCCGGAGCTGTACATGTTGACCAGGTTGGTCACGGTCCAGTTGGACGTGGCCCGGACGAAGGCGGCGTCGTTGCCCGGGAAGACGGACTCCGCGAAGGTGCCCGAACCGGTGCGGTCCGAGCTCTCGGCGGAGGTCCCGACCGTGCCGCAGTGGCCGGCCGTCACGAATCCGTCGTTGCCCGAGCTGTCGGTGGCCGCGAACCCGACGGAACAGCGTCCGCCGCCCATGTAGTACGCGTCTCCGCCCGTGATGTCGGCATACAGCTGGGGCGCCTGGTCGGTCTCCTCCACCTGGACGGCGAGGGAGTCCACTCCCGCGGCCTCGATGAGGTCCTCGGCGCCGGCGGTGTCGGTGGCCTCGATGACGACCGTGTCGTTCGCGACGTCGGGGTACCAGCCGACGACGCCCGGCTGTGCGCCGGCCGCGTCGAGCTCGTCGATGATCGCGTCCAGGCCTTCGGTGCCGTGTGAGACCACCTCGGCCTCGGCGCCGGCGGCCTCCACGGCTTCGACTGCGGTGCTGTCCGTGACCAGGACGGTCAGTTCCATGGTGTCGGTGTCGAACACGGAGCCGCCGTAGGCGTCTCCGGCGGCCTCGGCCGCGGTCTCGTCGAGGCCGGAGGCCTCGTGCTGGGCGTCGAGCAGGTCCTCGGCCTCGAACGGGGTGAGGCCGAAGTCCCTCTCAAGCGCTTCCTGCATGGTGGCGGCCCCGCCCTGGGGCGAGGGCTCGGCGGGCACGGTCGCGGCGGTGGCTCCCGGCGTGACCGAGAGCGCGAGGCCGAAGGCAAGGGCTCCGGTGCCGATTGCGGAGACAACGGGGGAGGGTCTCATTGATCCCTACTCTCCTTGGGGAATTGACGGGGGTCGGGGTTCGGTTTCCGCGGGGGAGGCCGATCCCGTGTGCTAACCCCGGACAGGCCGGGGCTGCTTCGTTTCCGATACATTCGGTAAACGATCACAAACCATAAGTGAACATCTTGGACGGCAAAAGCCCTGGAAGTTGGTAATTCACCTAACTGGAAATCGGATCATAGGATCAGGGGGCAAATGAGTGCTCCTGACTCCGGGTGACGGGGCGTCTGACCTTGACTTTCCGTAGTGGGATGTATGTGAATCAAAGACATATAAATATTGCAAGGGGGCTAAAGTGGCCAGATGCGGACGCTGGCACCTCGTACCATCCGTGACCGTCTGGATGCGCAAACGTAACCCCCTTGGTCAGGGGGTGGTGTGGGTGAAGGCTGTGGTCGCAATAAGAACAGGTGTTCGCATGACGCCCATGGCTGAGGGGGTGCGTCTGTGAAGCGCGCGCACCGCCCGGTCCCGGCCCCGGTCGGGGACACGCCCGAGGCGGATCCGCGCCCCCGCTGCGCCCCGTGTGCGCGAACACGGGACGATTCGAGGTAACTAGCGGGTATCGGGCTCCGGGAAGGGGGTTGAGCCGGGTGCTGTTGGGCCAAGATAAGGGCGAGAGCCCCGAACGGGAGGTAGTGAGCGATGGCGAATGACAACGGTGGTCAGAAGCACTCGTCCCGCCGCGACGAGGAGGTCGAGGAGTCCGAGGCCGCGACTGAGACCCAGGAGCGCAACGAACAGCTGGACGAGGACGTCGACGACATCCTGGACGAGATCGACGACGTGCTGGAGAGCAACGCCGAGGACTTCGTGCGGCAGTTCGTGCAGAAGGGCGGTCAGTGACCCCCGGGTTCGCTGACAGCGCACCCGGGTGCCGCTGACCCCGGGGTGCGCGGAGTTAGGGTCAACCCCATCGGCCGGGTCACTCCCCGGCCCGCAGACTGACAGACAGACGGACGACAGGCGCCCCACCCGCCCCCGAGACGGGGTGGGGCGCGAGTGGAGGGAGTCGCGTGTTCGAAGGTTTCGAGGGCGGACGGATGTCGGCCGCTTTCATGAGTGCGGGGACCTCGTCCTTCACCGAGTTTCTTCGGGAGGTCAACCCCGAACTGCTCCCCGGGCAGCACCTGGGCACGGGCGGCGGCACCACCGAGCACCTCACCCCGGACGCGACGACCATCGTCGCCCTGACCTTCCCCGGGGGCGTACTGCTGGCCGGCGACCGACGTGCCACCCAGGGCAACGTCATCGCCAACCGTGACATGGACAAGCTCTACCGGACGGACGAGTTCTCCGCGGTGGCCATCGCCGGTTCGGCCGGAATCGGCATCGAGATGGCCAAGCTCTACCAGGTCGAGCTGGAACACTACGAGAAGCTGGAGGGCCGTTCCCTTTCCCTGGAGGGTAAGGCGAACAAGCTCGCCCAGATGGTCCGCGGCAACCTCGGCATGGCCATGCAGGGCTTTGTCGTGATCCCCCTGCTGGTCGGTTTCGACGAGAACACCGAACAGGGGAGGGTCTTCAGCTACGACGCGGTGGGCGGCCGTTACGAGGAGCACCGCTACCACTCCATCGGCTCCGGATCGGTCTACGCCAGGGGCTCCATGAAGAAGCTCTACCGGGAGGACCTGGACGAGACCACGGCGATCAGGGTGGCGTTGGAGTCGCTCTACGACGCCGCCGACGACGACTCCGCCACCGGCGGTCCCGACCTGCACCGCAAGATCTTCCCCCTCGTCGACGTCATCACCGAGGACGGACACCGGCGGATCTCCGCCGAGGAGGTCGCCCGGCTGGCCACGGAGGTGGTCGAGGGACGGGCCGCCGACCCCGACGGTCCCACCGCCCGGCTGGGCTGAGCCGGCCCAGCCCCCACGACAGACCTCTCCCGACTAGGTAAGGAACGATCCGCGGTGTCGATGCCGTTCTACGTCGCCCCCGAACAGCAGATGAAGGACAAGGCGGACTACGCGCGCAAGGGCATCGCGCGCGGCCGCAGCGCCGTCGTCCTGCAGTACGAGGGCGGAATCCTGATGGTGGCGGACAACATGTCCCGCACCCTGCACAAGATCAGTGAGATCTACGACCGCATCGGTTTCGCCGCGGTCGGCCGCTACCCCGAGTTCGAGAACCTACGCCTCATGGGCGTCCGCTTCGCCGACGTGCGCGGTTACCAGTTCGACCGCCGTGACGTCAGCGGCCGCCAGCTCGCCAACATCTACGCCCAGACCCTGGGCACCGTCTTCAGCGAGAGCCTCAAACCCTGGGAGGTCGAGATCGTCGTCGCCGAGGTCGGCGACACCGCGGCCGACGACGAGATCTACCGCATCACCTTCGACGGCTCCATCGTCGACGAGCAGGGCTTCGTCGCGGTGGGCGGCTCCTCCGAGCACGTGTCCACACAGCTCAAGGACCGGTTCTCCGCGGATGCTCCGCTCAGTGCCGCCCTGAACTCGGCCACCCACGCCCTCGCCCACGAGAACGGCGAGGAACGTGAACTGGAGGCCACCAACCTGGAGGTCGCCGTCCTGGAGCGGGACAGGCAGCACCGCAAGTTCCGCCGCATCCACGGCAGCCGTCTGGCCTCCCTCATCGCGGAGGGCAAGCGGGGAACGGCCGAGAACGCCGCCGGCGAGGGGAACGGCACCGAGGACGGGGCCGACGAGTGACCTGTAAGCGATGACCACGGTGCGGCGCCGCCCGGGTGCCGCACCGACCGGGCGGGTGTGGGCGACGCGGCCCCGTCGTCCACCCCACGGTGACGGGAAGTTGGTGAGGCCGCGTGGAACGACGGATCTTCGGGCTGGAGAACGAGTACGGGGTCACGTGCACCTTCCGGGGGCAGCGCCGCCTGTCACCGGACGAGGTCGCCCGCTACCTGTTCCGGCGGGTGGTCTCCTGGGGGCGCAGCAGCAACGTGTTCCTGCGCAACGGCGCCCGCCTGTATCTGGACGTGGGCAGCCACCCCGAGTACGCCACCCCCGAGTGCGACAGCCTCGTGGACCTGGTGGCCCACGACAAGGCCGGCGAGCGCATCCTGGAGGGGCTGCAGGTCGACGCCGAGCAGCGCCTGCACGAGGAGGGCATAGCCGGGGACATCTACCTGTTCAAGAACAACACCGACTCGGCGGGCAACTCCTACGGGTGCCACGAGAACTACCTCGTCGGCCGGCACGGGGAGTTCGGCCGTCTCGCCGACGTCCTCATCCCCTTCCTGGTCACCCGGCAGATCATCTGCGGCGCCGGCAAGGTGCTCCAGACCCCCCGGGGCGCGCTGTTCTGCGTCAGCCAGCGCGCCGAGCACATCTGGGAGGGCGTGTCCTCGGCGACGACCCGCTCCCGCCCCATCATCAACACCCGCGACGAACCCCACGCAGACGCCGAGCGGTTCCGCCGTTTGCACGTCATCGTGGGCGACTCCAACATGAGCGAGACCACCACCCTCCTCAAGCTGGGCTCCACCGACCTGGTGCTGCGGATGATCGAGGCCGGGGTCGTCATGCGGGACTACACCCTGGAGAACCCCATCCGGGCGATCCGCGAGATCAGCCACGACATGACCGGCCGTCGCAAGGTGCGCCTGGCCAACGGCCGCGAGGCCAGCGCACTGGAGATCCAGCGCGAGTACCTGGACAAGGTACAGAGCTACGTGGACCGGCACGGGACCGACGCCGTGGGCAAGCGCATCCTGGACCTGTGGCAGCGCACCCTGGAGGCGGTCGAGACCCAGAACCTGGAGACGGTCTCCCGGGAGATCGACTGGGTCGCCAAGTACCTGCTGCTGGAACGCTACCGGGACAGGCACGACCTCTCCCTGTCCTCTCCGAGGGTGGCCCAGCTCGACCTCACCTACCACGACATCCACCGTGATCGGGGCCTGTTCTACCTGATGCAGCAGCGCGGGCAGATGGACCGGGTCGTCGAGGACCTGAAGATCTTCGAGGCCAAGTCGGTGCCCCCGCAGACCACCCGCGCCCGGCTGCGCGGCGAGTTCATCCGCAGGGCCCAGGAGCAGCGGCGGGACTTCACCGTCGACTGGGTCCACCTCAAACTCAACGACCAGGCGCAGCGCACCGTGCTGTGCAAGGACCCCTTCAAGTCCGTGGACGAACGGGTGGAGAAACTGATCGCGGGGATGTGAGGCCGGCGTGCGGGCGGGGCTCCGCGGGCGGACCGGAGACGGTTCCCCGCGGAGCCCCGCTTTCGGAGCGGCCACCGCTCACCCTCCCTCCGGCCGAAATTCCCCGGATGGGTGCTCCCGGGGGGCTGGCCACACTCCGACTGTTCGGTAGTGTGACCCTGTCCTGAGCCGGAAATCAGAGGTTGTGACCCATGCACCGACGTGCTGCCGCCCTCGCGGTGCCACTGACCGCCATCGCCTTGGTGGTCTCCAGCTGCGCATCGATCCCGGAGGAGTGGCGTACCCCCGCCTTCCTCCGCATGAACGACGACGCACTCGACTCGCGGTTGCCCGAGGTCACCGGCGAAGTCGGTGAGGAACCCGAGATCACCTTCCCCGACATCGAGCCTCCGGACGAGGAGATCTCCGGTGTCGTCAGCAAGGGGTCGGGGGAGGACGTCCTCGTCGGCGCGGACGACCTGGTCGTCGCCAACGTCGTCCAGTACCAGTGGACGGCCCCCGGCGAGGGCGAGAAGGTCGAGGGCCAGTCCAGCTACGAAAACGGCGCTCCCGACCTGGTGCGTATGGAGCAGATGCCCGAATACATCACCGATACGCTGGTCGGCCAACCCCTGAACAGCCGTGCGGTCTACGTCTTCCCGCCGCTGACGCCGGAGGAGAGGGAGCAGGCCGAGGCGATGGGGCAGCCGGCGCCCGAGGGGGCCAGCGTCCTGGTCATCGACATGGTGGACCGCTTCAGCAAGGGCGCCGTCGTTCCGGGCGAGCAGACCGACAACGGCGGCGGTGACCTGCCCACGGTCACGCAGGACGGCCACAGCCAGCCCGAGATCGAGATCCCCGAGGACACCGATCCCCCCGAGGACCTGCAGGTCGTTCCCCTCATCGAGGGCGACGGCGCCGAGGTCGAGGAGGGACAGCAGATCGTCGCCCAGTACACGGGCGTGCGCTGGGAGGCCGACGAGAACGGCAACCACCCGGTCTTCGACTCCAGCTGGAGCCGCGCGGGCGACCCCCTGGACGCCACGCTCGTGAGCGGCGAACAGGGCGGCCTCATCGAGGGTTGGGTCGAGGGCATGGCCGGCCAGAAGGTCGGCAGCCGTCTGATGCTGGTCGTGCCGGGCGACATGGCCTACGGCGAGACCGCCGAGGAGGCCCAGGGCAGCCCGGCGGGCACCCTGGTGTTCGTGATCGACGTCCTGGGCGCCTACGACAACCCGCCGCCGCCCGAGCCCGCGGAGGAGGAAGGCGGCGAGGAGGCCTCGGACGAGGAGGGCGCCGCCGAGGACGGGGCCGGCGAGGAGTCAGCCGAGGAGTAAGGACTCCGGTGGGCTGAGACCCCGCAACCCCGGGCCCCGTGGGCGAGACCGCCCACGGGGCCCTGTCATGGGCGGCACCGACACTCCCGGCCCCCGCGAACATCCCCGGTGAGTCCGGCTCCGTGCGTAGAGTTGATCACTCAGGGTGAGTATGGGCGAGGGGGAACCATGCCAGACCAGCGGCGGTACTGCTACGTGTCCGGGCTGAGCCTGGGTGTCCCGGCGCTGGAGGAGCTCTGCGCCCAGGGACGCCCGCCGGCCCTGGTGGTCTCCTACCCGGCCGAGCTGGCGCACCGCTCCGGCTACTTCGACTTCGAGGAGGTCACCCGCCGTCACGACCTGCCGCACCTGCGGGCGGCCGACATCAACACCGACGAGGTGCGCGACGCCCTGGTGGCGCACCGGATCGACCTGATGGTCGTCGCGGGCTGGTCGCAGCTGGTGCACGAGCAGGTCCTGGCCTCGCTGCCGTTGGGCGGGGTCGGCCTGCATCCCTCCCCGCTGCCGGTCGGCCGCGGACGCGCCCCCATCCCCTGGACGATTCTGCGCGACATGCGCTCCAGCGCCGTCACCCTCTTCCACCTGGAACGGGAGGCCGACGCGGGCGACATCGTGGACCGGATCTGGTTCGACGTGGCCCCCGACGTCACCGCCACCGGCCTGTACGAGAGGGCCGGGTGCCTGCAGTCCGAACTGCTCGTGCGCAACCTGGAGGCGCTCCTGGAGGGGTGCGCGCCCCGCCGCCCCCAGCGCGGCCACGTCTCGGTGTGGCCGCGCCGCCGTCCCAGCGACGGCCGCCTCGACCTGACCGCCGCCGGGCGTGACGTGGACCGGATGGTGCGCGCCCTGGCCGCCCCCTACCCCGGTGCCTTCGCGATGTTCGGCGGGGCCCGGATCACCCTGTGCTCAGGGGCGCTCTCCGAGGAGGTCGTGGGCGGTGACCCCGGACAGATCGTCTCCGCGGGCCCCGGACGTGAATGGGGTGTGACCTGCGGTGACGGCAGTGTTTTCGTGCCCGAGACCGTGCGGGTGGACGAGGGGGTGCTCGCCGACCCGACCTCCCTGGCCATGTTCCGGCCGGGACGCTACTTCGACGCACCTTCCGAGCACATGCTGGCCGCGACCCGGCGCACCCCGGTCCCGGGCAACGGGGACGCCGAACACCGCCGCCCCGCCGCCCGACTGACCGGCGAGCGGGACCTCAACCACCGGTGAGGGTGGCGGCGTGGCGCCCGGCGGCGGCCGCGCTCAGGAACGCGGCCCGGTCCTCCTCCAGCCCGCGCCCCATCGTCGACACCTTGACCGGCAGGGCGAGCAGTTCCTCCTCCAGGCCGGTGACCGGCACCTCCACCAGGGTGTGCCGTTCCGCCAGGCTCCAGGCCTGGTCGCGGACGCACTCGCCGAAGAACCCGGGAAGGCTCGGAACCACCACGTCGGCGGGGGCCAGGGCCACCCGGCCGTAGGCGGTCAGGCTGTGGTGGGACACCCCGCGGTGCCTCCTGCGCCGGTCGGCCTCGCTGATCCGCAGGCTGGCCACCGGGCGCCCGCCCAGGACGGCGGCCGCGTTCACCGCCTCCCCGCAGGCCACCCCGGAGAACCCCCACGGGGTGCCGGTCCCCAGGTTCCCCGGCCCCTGGCAGACCACCACGATGTCGGCCCCCAGCACGTGCCGGGCGGCGAGCAGCCCCGAGTGCACGGTGACCGCCTCCAGATCGCCGCCGAAGGCCTGCCCGGTCGTCACACACCCGGCGAGCAGCCCTTCCTCCCGCAGAACCCCGACGAGCTGGGAGAAGGCGGCGGGTAGGGCGCCGCCGTCGAGCATCACGTTGACCACCCGGGCCCCCGGGCGTTCGGCGCGGATCCCGGCGAGGACGGCGGGCAGCGCGGAGTGCAGGTCGGCGACGACCACGGGCATCCCGTCGACCCCCTCGGCCGAGCGCAGCGCCTCGTGGTGCTCGGACTCCTGTTCGTCCGCGCCCAGGACGGTGGCCTGGAGCGGGGTGTAGCGGGCCTTGACCAGGTGTCCGGGGCCCTCGCGGTCGGCGGGCAACCGGTCGGGCAGGGCCACCACCAGGGCGTATCCGCCGGTTCCCAGGCCCAGGTCCAGGGCTCCGGTGTTGAGCAGGACGGTGTCACCGACCTCGGGTGCGCCGACCAGGTCGGTGTAGGCCAGCGCACGGCAGACGGGGGGCGGTGCCGACCCCTCCCCGCCGGTGCTCACCGAGACCGCGCACAGGCGGACCCCGGGCCACGAGGGCAGGACCTGACGGACTTCACCACGGCGCCACCGGATCATGCTGGGCACGGTACCGTCGGAGCTGAACCGAAGGTGGGAGGACGCGCCCTCGCGGCCCCGCCCGGTCCATCCACCACAGCGGGCAAGAGGAGTGCGGACAATGTCGCGCAGGAAGACCGAACGGCAGCTCAACCTGGTCATCTGCCTGTTGTCCACGAGGCGCCACCTGACCGCGCAGGAGATCCGCGCGACGGTGCAGGGGTACGCCGAGGCCGACACCGAGTCGGCCTTCAAGCGCATGTTCGAGCGGGACAAGCGGGAGCTGCGGGACAGCGGTATCCCCATCCAGGTCGGCACCGGGGACGCCTTCAGCGGGGAGGAGGGGTACCGGATCTCCCGCTCGGACTACGAGCTGCCCGAGATCGAGCTCCTGCCCGACGAGGCGGTCGTGCTGGGCCTGGCGGCCCGGGCCTGGCGCCACGCCTCCCTGGGCGAGGCCGCGGCCAATGCGCTGTTCAAGCTCCGTTCGGCCGGGGTCCCGGTCGACTCGGAGGCGGCCCCGGGACTGACCCCGGCGATGCGGACCGACGAGCCGGCCTTCGGACCGGTGTGGCAGGCGGTCCGGGACCGGCGGCCGATCTCCTTCGACTACCGCAAGCCGGGCCAGGAACGGGCACAGCGGCGCGAGGTCGAACCGTGGGGCATCGTGAACCTGCGCGGCCACTGGTACGTGGTGGGCCATGACCGGTTGCGCGACGCCCGGCGGGTGTTCCGCCTCGGGCGGATCCAGGGCGGGGTGGACGTGGTGCGCACCGGGCCCGACGTGGTCGTCCCCGAGGGGGTGGAGCTGCGTTCGGTGGTCTCCCAGCAGAGCGCCGTGCCCGAGCGGACCGCGACCCTGCGGGTGCGCACCGACTCCGCGCACGCCCTGCGCCGCCGTGCGCTGCGCGTGGTCCCGGGGGAGCGCGACGGCACCGGCAGCGGCTGGGACACCCTCACACTGCCCTACACCGACACGGGCGGGCTGGTGCGGCAGGTGGCCTCGCACGGTTCGCGGGCGGTCGTGGTGGAGCCGCCGCAGGCCCGGGCGGCGGTGGCGGCCCACCTGGCCGGGGTGGTCGAGGGGGCCGCCACGGCGGGGGACCCCGGCGCCGTCGCCGCCGCGGAGGGGGAGGACGCCCCCGCCCGGGGCCCCCGATCCGCCGACCAGCTCCGCCGGCTCCTCATGCTGGTCCCGTACGCGCTCGGCCGCGACGTGCGGGTTCCCGAGGTGGCGCGGCACTTCGGGCTCAGTGAGAAGCAGGTGGTCTCCGACCTGAGCCTGCTCTGGATGTGTGGGCTGCCGGGATACACCCCCGGTGACCTGATCGAGGTGGACCTGGACGCGGCCAAGGAGACCGGTGAGATCATCATCGGCAACGCCGACACCCTGGCCCAGCCGCTTCGGCTCACCGCGGACGAGGCGGCCAGCCTGGTCGTGGGCCTGTCCCTGCTGGAGGCGTTGCCCGAGGCCCAGGGGGTCGAGGGCGGTGCCCTCAAACGGGTGGGGGAGAAGCTGCGCACCGCCGCCGGGACGGCCGTGAGCAGCCTCGCCGACGCGGTGCAGGTCCGGGTCGAGCTGGACGAACAGGTCGCCCGGACCCAGCGCCGCTGCGCGGATGCCCTGGGCGCCGAGCAGCGCCTGCACTTGCGCTACCTGTCGGGTTACCTGGACCAGGTCACCGAGCGGGACGTCGATCCGATGGGGCTGGTGGTCCAGGACGGCCACACCTTCCTGGAGGGGTACTGCCACCTGCGGCAGGACGTGCGGCTGTTCCGCCTGGACCGGGTCCTGGAGCTGACCGTGCTGCCCTTCGCCGCCGAGGTGCCCGAGGGGGTGGGCCGACGCGACCTGTCCGGCGGGGTGCTCCAGCGCTCCGAGCGCGACGCCCTGGTGACCCTGGTGCTGGAACCCTCCGCGCGGTGGGTCACCGAGGACTACGTGTGCGAGTCGGCGGTGGAGCTCCCCGGGGGCGGGGTGCGGGCGACCCTGCGCACCCCCGCGCCGGCGTGGGTGGCCCGGCTGGCCCTGTCGTTGGGGCGGGAGGGGCGTCTGGTGTCACCGGAGGGCCTCGCGGAGGAGGTGCGGGCCGAGGCGGAGCGGGCCCTGCGGCATTACGAGACCTCCGAATCCCCCGGGGAACTGGTTGAGACCACTTCGCCGCCGGAGTGAGGCCCACCTGTTCACCCGGGGGTGGGGTGTAGGTCGGCGCGGAAGGGATATGGTGAGAGCGTGATCGCCCTCGCTGTCCTTTTCGGTGTGTTCTGTGCCGGAGCCTATGCCGTCGGCGCCCTCGCCCTGAGAGCGCGCCGCGAGGCCCGAGTCCTGTCCGAAGAGGTGACACGGGCGGCGGGCGGGTACCAGGCGAGCAGCGCTGACCTGCGTGAGCGCATCCGTCGTGGCGGTGCCGACACATGACGGACGCGCGTACCATCAGAGGCGCTTGGTCGCGCCCCGTAGAGAGGTAGAACCATGGGACCGTTCAACGGACCTACCATCGCCATCCTGGTGATCGTCGCCATCCTTCTGTTCGGAGCCAAGAAGCTTCCGGACCTGGCCCGGTCCCTGGGCCGCAGCGCCCGGATCCTCAAGGCCGAGAGCAAGGGCCTGGTCGACGACGAGGAGACCAAGGGCGAGGAGGAGCCGAAGGCGCAGCAGGCCCAGGACCAGCAGCCGCAGCAGACCCCGCAGCCCGACAGCGCCCAGGGCGCCAACCAGCAGCAGGGTTACCCGCAGCTGCCCCCCGGCCAGCGCATCGTCAACGAGTCCGGTGAGCGCAGCAACCAGACCCACAACAACTAGCGGTGCCGGATCGGCGCCCCCGCTTCACCGCGGTGTGCCCGGGCGCCGAGAAGACGGGGGAGGAACCCTCCCGGCGCCCGACCGAAACCCCCCGGGGCTGAGCCACGGAGCCCGGCCCCCGGTCGGATCCACGCGCGGTACCCGCCGGTGCCGCGCCGGACGGCTGTCGTCAGCGGGGGAGTCCGCGCCCTCGGCGCGGGCCCGGATGAGAAGAGAGTGACCGCACGATGAGGTCCCGAAGCCGATCGGCCAACCCGGACGCCCGGATGCCGCTCATGGACCACCTGCGCGAGCTGCGCAACCGGTTGGCCAAGGCACTGCTCATCCTGGGCCTGGGTTCGGTGGTCGGCGCCGTCTTCTACGACCAGGTGTGGAACTTCCTCACCGAGCCCTACTGCTCGCTGCCCGCCTCCCAGGTCGTCGAGGGCGGCGGCTGCTCCCTGATCGTCACCGGGCCCTTCGACGCGTTCTTCGTCGCCTTCAAGGTCTGGCTGTTCGTCGGAGCCCTGGTCACCGCGCCGCTCTGGCTCTACCAGCTCTGGGCCTTCGTCGCCCCGGCGCTGCACGGCAACGAGAAGAAGTACGCCTACATCTTCGCGCCGCTGGCCGGCCTCCTGTTCGTCTCGGGCGCGGCCCTGGCGTACTCGATCACCGCGCTTGCCCTCCAGATGCTGTTCGGCTTCCTGCCCGAGGACGCGGACCCGTTCCTGACCATCGGCGAGTACCTCAGCTACATGCTCATCATGATGGGCATGTTCGGTCTCGGCTTCGTCATGCCGCTGTTGGTGGTCCTGCTCAACATCGTCGGCATCCTCAGCCACGAGGCCATCGTCAAGTGGCGTCAGGTCATCATCTTCTCCGCCTTCCTGATCGCGGCGGTCGTCACCCCGGCCGAGCCCATCTCGATGCTGGCCCTGGCGATCCCCCTCATCGTCCTCTTCGAGCTCGCCGAGCTGTTCTGCTTCTTCAACGACCGCCGCAGACGGCGCAACGACCCCGCCGGCAACCTCGACGACGACGAGATCTCCGAGCTCGACGACCTGCCCTCCGACCTGGACTACACGCCTTCCTCGCTGGACGAGCCCGACTCCGAGGGCGAATCCGGCAAGCGCCCCTGAGGCCGTTCGGGAAGCGCTAGGGTTCGGCTGGGAACAGTCGGTGGCGGGCCCGGACGCCCACACGCCCCTGGCCCGCCGTCGACCCGGACACCGCTGCCAGAGCGAGCTCCACCCACACCGAGCTCCAGGAACCAGGAAGACCAGGAACACCAGATGAGCGAGCAGACCGAGGCCAAGAAGGAACTGCCGCCCGAGGCCATGGGCAACGAGAAGTGGCACGACACCACCCACGCCGTGTGGATGCGTTCCTCCCTGTCCAAGCCGGACTCCGAGGCGGTCGTCGAGGTCGCCGAGTTCGACGACGGCTTCCGTGCGGTGCGGGACGGCAAGTCACCGGAGAAGGGCACCCTGTTCTTCACCCCCGCCGAGTGGGAGGCCTTCGTCCTGGGCGCCCGTGACGGCGAGTTCGACATCCCCGAGGAGTACCTCACCGAGGAGGAGATCGCGATCCAGCGCGGTCAGGCCGAGGTCGAGGCGACCTGGGTGCCCTCCCCGCTGAACACGCCGGAGGCGATGGAGGAGTACCATCGCCGCCAGCGTGAGGAGACCGAGCAGGGGTCCGCGACCCGGGACGACTGAGCGGCGCCTGCGCCCGGGCGCGGGTGTGCGGGTACCTCACCCGGCCCCGTACACCCCTTTGACCCCGGCTCCGGGTAGTTAAGGACCGGCATATGCCCCCTCACATCGCTCTTCTGGTCAACCCGGCCTCGGGCCGGCGCCGCGCCGCCGTCATCGCGGTGCGCCTGAAGGCGGCCCTGCGCGACGCGGGCGCGCGTGTGCACGTCTACACCGGCCGCTCCGCTGCTGACAGCCGTCGCCTGGCCCGCCTGGCCGCCGCGGACCGCCCCGACGCACTGGTCGCGGTCGGCGGTGACGGTCTGGTGCACCAGGCACTCCAGGGCGTGGTCGGTACCGGCGTGCCCCTGGCGGTGATCCCGGCGGGAAGCGGCAACGACGTGGCCCGCGCCTTCGGCGTCCCGCGCGGCTCCGCACACAAGGCGGCCGAGGCGATCCTGGCCGGCCGCACCCGCCCCAGCGACGTGGTCCGCCTGACCGCGGCCGACGGCGCCCAGCGCTACTACATGAGCGTTCTGGCCTGCGGTTTCGACGCCCGGGTCAATGAGCGGGTGAACAACTTCCGCTTCGGTGTCGGCCGTGCCGGCTACCTGGTCGGGCTCCTCGCCGAGCTGCGCTCCTTCCAGCCCGTCGACTTCGAGATCGACATCGACGAACACCGGATCGCCGAACCCGGCATGCTGGTGGCGGTCGGCAACACCAGTGCCTACGGCGGCGGCATGCACGTGTGTGCCGAGGCCGTCCCCGACGACGGGTTGCTCGACGTCGTCTTCGTCAGGCAGGGGCCGCTCGGCCGCTTCCTGCGCATGTTCCCCAAGGTCTTCACCGGAAGCCACCTCGGTCTCGACGAGGTGGTCTCCGTGCGGGGGCGTACCGTCACCATCCGGGGCGACGCGGGGGCGGCCTACGCCGACGGGGAACGCATCGGACCGCCGACACTGGTGTGCGAGGTGGTGCCCAAGGCGGTCGAGATGTTGGAGCTGACCTCATAGGCTGGGAGACCTATGAGTAGTCACTCCGAGCGTTACGCCGCCTTCCGTCGGCGCCAGAGCGCCTCCAGCGCCGCGATCGAGGCCTTCCAGGGGCTCTACGGGTTCGAGTTCGATCCCTTCCAGATCAGGGCCTGCAAGGCCCTGGAAGGCGGACACGGGGTGCTGGTCGCCGCGCCGACCGGATCCGGCAAGACCGTGGTCGGCGAGTTCGCCGTGCACCTGGCCCTGGCCGAGGGCACCAAGTGCTTCTACACCACGCCGATCAAGGCCCTGTCCAACCAGAAGTACAACGACCTGGTCAAACGCTACGGCGCCGACCAGGTCGGACTGCTGACCGGTGACAACAGCGTCAACGGTGAGGCGCCCGTGGTCGTGATGACCACCGAGGTGCTGCGCAACATGCTCTACGAGGGTTCGTCCACCCTGGGCGGGCTGGCCTACGTGGTCATGGACGAGGTGCACTACCTCGCCGACCGGTTCCGCGGCGCGGTCTGGGAGGAGGTGATCATCCACCTGCCCGAGTCGGTGCGCATGGTCGCCCTGTCCGCGACCGTCAGCAACGCCGAGGAGTTCGGTGAGTGGCTCCAACAGGTACGCGGCGACACCACCGTCATCGTCGACGAGAAGCGTCCCGTTCCGCTGTGGCAGCACGTCATGGTGGGCAAACGGATCCACGACCTGTTCGTCGAGCAGCAGGAGGAGCCCGCGGACGCCGAGGAGGGGGGCGGCCGCAGCCGACGCAAGCGGGAACGGCGCCGGCTCCAGCACCAGCGCCCCCAGGAGATCCGGGTGGGCGGGCAGAAACTGCTCATCAACCCGTATCTGAGCCGTACCGCCGAGGACGACGCGCGCACCACCCAGTTGGCCAACCGGCGCCGCCACCCGCAGACCAGGGCCCGCGGCAACGTGCGTCCGCGCACCCGGTTCGCCCCGCCCACCCGACCGATGATCATCGAGGAACTGGACGCCGAGGGGCTCCTCCCGGCGATCACCTTCATTTTCAGCCGGGCGGGCTGTGACGACGCCGTCCGCCAGTGCGTGGCTTCGGGCCTGGTGCTCACCACGCCCGAGGAGGCGGACCAGATCCGTGAGTACGCCGAGACGCGCTGCGCGGACATCCCCCGCGCGGATCTGAGCGTGCTCGGCTTCGACTCCTGGCTGCGCGCGCTGGAGGCGGGGATCTCCGCGCACCACGCGGGCATGCTGCCCACCTTCAAGGAGATCGTCGAGCACCTGTTCTCCAAAGGCCTGATCCGGGCGGTCTTCGCCACCGAGACGCTGGCCCTGGGCATCAACATGCCCGCCCGCACCGTGGTGATCGAGAAGCTCGACAAGTGGAACGGCGAGACCCACGCCGCGCTCACCCCCGGCGAGTACACCCAGCTCACCGGGCGGGCCGGACGGCGGGGCATCGACGTGGAGGGGCACGCGGTCGTGGTCTGGCAGGCCGGGACCGACCCCGAGTCGGTGGCCAGCCTGGCGGGCACCCGCACCTACCCGCTCAACTCCAGCTTTCGACCCTCCTACAACATGGCGGTCAACCTGGTCGGCCAGGTCGGCCGTCGGCGCAGCCGCAACATGCTGGAGGCCTCCTTCGCCCAGTTCCAGGCCGACCGGGCCGTGGTCGGACTGGTCAAGCAGTTGCGCAAACACGAGGAGGCCCTGGAGGGCTACGCCAAGGCCGCCGAGTGCCACCTGGGCGACTTCATGGAGTACGCGGGACTGCGCCGGGCCCTGAGCGACCGTGAGGCCGCGCTCGCGAAGAACCGTTCGGCCCAGCGCCGGGACGAGGCCCTGGAGAGTCTGGAGCGGCTGCGTACCGGCGACATCATCCGCATCCCCTCGGGCCGCTTCTCCGGGCACGCCGTGGTCCTGGACCCCGGGTTGCGCCACGACCTGCCCGCACCACTGGTCCTGACCGCGGACAAGCAGGTCAAGCGGGTCAACGCCAGCGACTTCAACATCCCGGTGCACCCCTCGGGACGGATGCGCATCCCCAAGTCCTTCTCCGCGCGCTCCCCGCGTTCGCGCCAGGACCTGGCCTCGACCCTGCGCAACAAACTCAGGGAGCAGGGCACCGACCCCTCCTACGAACGACGGGGCGGTCGCCGCGACCAGCAGGAGGACCCCGAGGTCCGTCGGCTGCGCTCCGCGCTGAAGAAGCACCCCTGCCACGGCTGTTCCGACCGTGAGGACCACGCTCGCTGGGCCGAGCGCTACTTCCGCCTGCAGAAGGAGACGGAATCGCTGCGCCGCCGGGTGGAGGGGCGTTCGCACGTCATCTCCCGTACCTTCGACCGGGTGTGCGGTGTCCTGGAGGACCTGGAGTACCTGTCGGGCGACGAGGTCTCCGAGGAGGGCGGCAAGCTCGCCAAGATCTACTCCGAACTGGACCTGCTGGTCGCCGAGTGCCTGCGCCGGGGCGTGTGGGACGACCTCAACCCGGTGGAACTGGCCGCGTGCGCCGCGGCCCTGGTCTACGAGGCGCGCCGGAACGACGACGCCTTCCCGCGCCTGCCGGAGGGGAAGGTCGAGGAGGCCCTCACCGAGATGGTGCGTCTGTGGGGGGAGCTCAACGAGGTGGAGGCCCGGCACCGGGTCTCGTTCCTGCGCCAGCCCGACCTCGGCTTCGTGTGGACCGCGCACCGCTGGGCGCGCGGGGACCGGCTCGACGCGATCCTGCGCCAGTCCGAGATGACTGCGGGGGACTTCGTGCGCACCGCGAAGATGCTGGTGGACATGCTCAGCCAGATCGCGGGGGCGGCCGCCGACCCCCGGATGCGGTCCAACGCCCGCAAGGCCTCGGACCTGGTCCGCCGCGGGGTGGTCGCCTACTCCTCCTTCAACTAGGTCCCCGGCCCCGACCGCGGTGGTCCCGCTTGCGGTGTCCGCGGGGCCCGGGGAGCGGGGCCTTGCGGAACAACCGGACGAGGGCGGGCGTTCGAGGCGTAGTGGGGCCCCGGTGGTCGAACCGGGTCACCGGGGGCGCCATTATGGGATAAGCACGGGACCCCGGACGGGGCCTGTAGTCCGCAAGACGTCCTGAAACGAGGCTTCAGCAGTGCTGCGCACCCTCATGAACGGCAAGATCCACCGTGCCACGGTCACCCAGGCCGACCTGCACTACGTGGGCTCGGTCACCATCGACGCCGACCTGATGGACGCCGCCGACATCGTCGACGGCGAGCAGGTCCACATCGTTGACATCGACAACGGCAACCGCCTGGTCACCTACGCCCTCGTCGGTGAGCGGGGCAGCGGTGTCATCGGGATCAACGGCGCGGCGGCGCGCCTGGTGAGCCCCGGCGACCTGGTCATCCTCATCGGGTACGCCCAGGTGGACGAGAGGGAGCGGGCCGACCACGTCCAGCACATCGTGCACGTGGACCGCGACAACAAGATCGTCGCACTGGGCAACGACCCGGCAGAGCCGGTCCCCGGCAGCGGTCTCGTCGCCGGTCGCTGAACCGTTCGCCATCCGCAGCGTCCCGAACGCCCGTGCCCCGGCACGGGCGTTCGTCTGTGGCGGGGGCCGTGCGGCCGGGGTGCTCCAGGAGGGCGCCCCG
This sequence comes from Nocardiopsis moroccensis, assembly GCF_055763695.1. NCBI lineage: Bacteria > Bacillati > Actinomycetota > Actinomycetes > Streptosporangiales > Nocardiopsidaceae > Nocardiopsis > Nocardiopsis moroccensis. The sequence continues at coordinate 1,079,011 of NZ_CP199747.1, forward strand.
GGGTGCGGTGGAACCGGGTGGGGGCCGGGAAACCCCGCATCCTGGCCGGTTCCGGCCTGATCGGTCGTCCGGGCGCCGGGTATGCCCAGAGGCGGCATGGACGAACGGGACGAGGAACGGCGTCGGGTCGCCGAACACATCGAGTGGCAGAAGCAGGGAGCGTGGGTCGTCCTCTGGGGGGTCTACACCCGGTGCTTCTGGGCGTACGCCTGCTGGCCGGTGGTTCCGGAGGGCGGGGTGGTCGTCCACGCGCAGGACCCCGACCTGCTGTACGCCGAGATGCGCTACGTCGAGCGCGAGCACGACTTCCTGCGGTGGCGGTACGGCCGGGTGCGGTCCCGGACCGGGATCCCCGGCGGGTGAGCGGTCCGCATCCTGCAAGTCATCCCTTTTGCCCCGTATGATCCGCGAAAATCCCAGCGAGCTACGATTCGTCTGTCAGGCGGATGAATCGGAGTGTCGGTCCAGTGTCCACAGAAATCACCCGGGGCGGGAACGCCCTCACCGAGGCGGAACGCACCAGGCTGCAACGGCGTACCGTCCTGGTCCTCATGATCGCCCAGGTCGTCGGCGGTATCGGTATGGGCGCCATGCTGGCGGTGGGCGCGCTCATCGCCCTGGACCTGAGCGGTTCGGACACCTGGTCCGGGATGGCCACCACCATGATCACCCTGGGCGCGGCCGTCTTCGCACTGCCCCTGGCCGCCACCGCCGCCCGTAGAGGCCGCCGCCCCGGCCTCGCCCTGGGCTGGCTCCTGGGCGCCCTGGGCGGGACCGTCGTCATCGCCGCCACCGTGTGGGAGCTGTTCGCGCTCTTCCTGGCCGGGATGGTGCTGATCGGTGCGGGGACCGCCACCAACCTCCAGGCCCGGCACGCGGCGGCCGACCTGGCCACCGAACGCACCCGCGGCCGCGACCTGTCCGTCGTGGTCTGGGCGACCACCGTGGGCGCCGTGGTCGGCCCCAACCTGATCGGCCCCACCGGAGGCCTGGCCGAGTCCCTGGGGCTGACCGACCTCCTGGGCCCGGTCCTGCTCACCACGGCCGGTTTCCTGGGCGGCGCCGCCCTCATCGGCGCGCTGCTGCGTCCCGACCCCCTGCTGGCCGCCACGGCCGAGGCCGAACGGGTCGAACGCGACCGGGGCGGGGCGCTGAAGGCGAAACTCACCCTGGCCGACGGCCTCCGGGCGATCGGCCGCAGCCCGGCCGCGCTCCTGGCCGTGGTCGGCATCGTGGCCAGCCACACCGTCATGGTCGCGGTGATGACCATGACCCCGGTGCACATGTCGCACCACGGGTCCGCGCTCACCGTCATCGGCCTGACGATCTCCCTGCACATCGCCGGCATGTACGCGTTCTCCCCGCTCGTGGGCTGGCTCGCGGACCGCTTCGGGCGTGTCCCCGTGCTCCTGGCCGGGCAGGTGGTCCTGCTCGCGGCCACCGCCGTCTCGGGCACCGCGGGGCACGACGAGGCGCTGGTGACCACTGGCCTGGTCCTGCTCGGTCTGGGATGGTCCTTCGGTCTGGTGTCCGGCAGCACCCTGCTCGCCGAGTCGCTCTCCGCCGAGGTACGACCGCGCGCCCAGGGCTTCAGCGACCTGGCGATGAACCTGGGCGGCGCGGCGTCCGGCGCGCTCTCCGGCGTGGTCCTGGCCACGGCGGGTTTCGGCGGCCTGAACGTGTTCGCGGCCCTGTTCACCGTCCCGGTGTTCGTGCTCGCGGCCCGCGCCCTGCTCTCCCGCGGCCGTGCCGAACGGGACCTTCGGGCGGGCTGACCGGGCGGCGCGACCGGCCCGGGGCAAACACATCCGGACCTTTACCGGAAACGCCCGGTGAGCTTTCCTCAAACCTCTCTTTACGCGGTTACGGTGCAGTTTCGAGGCGCCCGCCGAGGAAGGCGGGCTCGTGCCGCCGGACGAAGGGGTGTTCTCATTGAGTGACCGGGAACCCGAGGAAGGGGCCGGGGAGCGGTCGGAACGGGATCCGGTGAACCACCGTCCACCGGAGGAGTGGCGGCCGGGCGACCCCGGTGATCCGAGCGTGGGTGGTCCGCAACCGCCCGGGGAACCGGAACACGGATCCACCGCGTACGAACCTCCTTCCGGCGACCCCCGGCCGTACCTCGGCCCGCCCCCGGGCCGACCGCCCCACGGGTACCCGACGGGGCACCCCGCCGGTGCGCAGCCCGGACCGGTGGACCCGGGGGAGCTCTCGGAGGGGCCGAACGGGCCCGCCCAGGCCGGGTACGAGCACGCGGGCTATGCCCCCGGCTACGGCGAGTACCCCGGAGCGCCGGGCGGCGAGTACGCGGGTGCGCCGGGCACGTACCAGACCCCCGGCGGGTACGGCGGTCCGGGCGGGTTCCGCCCGCCTCCGCCCAGGCAGACGCCGTGGGGCAAGATCATCGGGATCGGCTGCGGTGTCCTGCTCCTGCTGCTCCTGGTTCTGGGCGGTTGTGCCGCGCTGGTCCTGATCGCCGCAGGCGGCTCCTAGACGGACGCCGACGAGACCGCGCGGTGCAGCGGACCCCGGGACGGAACACCAGCGGCGCGATCACGGCCGAGGGGAGGCCACCCGATCGATTGGTCTTCGAGCCGTGCCGCACCGGCCCGGTGGAGGTTCCGGACGGCTGGTCCGGGCGCCTGCGGGAGGGGTCACCGCCTCAGGGGCGCCCGCGGTCCGGGCGCGACGGGCCGCGGACTCTGCCGGGGCCCTGTCAGGGGGCCAGCGCTGGATCGCGCAGCCACTCCGTCAGGTCCTCCCGGCGTTCGCTGTCGCACTTGAGCGGGCAGGTGGTGCAGAAGCCGTGCTCGGGGTCGCCCTTGTAGTCGAAGCAGCAGGTGCCCCGGACCGCCCAGGTTCCCCTGGGGTGATCGGGCGCGAACGGGAACAGGCGCGGGCGTTTGCGGGTGACGGCCCCCGCAGCGACCACGGCGTCACCCAGCCGGGTGGCCAGCTCCCAGGCCTGCTCGGCGTCCTGGCCCAGGTATCGGGCCGGATTGAGCATGTAGAAGTGCAGGGTGTCGAGCACCCAGCCCCACAGGGTGCGCTTGCCCGCTCGGGAGTGCGCGTGCAGTGCGTCGATGAGGGGCTCGAAGGTGGCGAACAGTGCTTCGGCGGTGAGCCGCAGCTGTTCGTCCTCGTCACGGACGAGCACGGTGTCGGGACGGTCGGCGGCCGGGTCGTCGGGCAGCACCGCGGTGCGGACGTCGGCCACGGCGGGGGTGCCGAAGCGGGACCGGGCGGTGTCCCAGGGCAGGTGGAGCGTGTCCGGTGTGAACAGCGGCCCGCGGCCGGTCAGGTACAGGGACGCGGCGGCCATGAAGACGGGCTCGCGCAGGGTGACCCGCAGGAAGTTGGTGGCGGCCGGGAGCCGGTGGCCGGGGCCGTGTTCGGCCCGGAGTTTGTCGAACAGGACCGGAAGCCGGCCTTGGTCGGTCATCGAGGTGACGCTGTGCTGCTGTACGCCGTCCGCCTGTCGGCCGTGGAGCTCGGCCAGGCTGGTGATCTCGGGCAGCGGCGCGAACTTCAGCCGCGAGCAGACACCGCGGAGAGCGTCGAGCGGATCTGGAGTCACCTGGCAACCCTTCGTCGCATAGCGTAACCGTCAAGTCCGGGGGCGGTGTGGTCGCAGCTACCACCGGGGGACGGGTTCACCTGCGCCTCTTAAGTGAGGCTATCCTAACGAATCTTGTGGTTGCAATGTGACGGGGCACTTGTTTGCCGAAACCTGGGCGCTCGTTGTGCGGCCCAAGGTCAGGTCAGAGCAGGAGCACTGCCTTGGCCACGAAACAGGTGTGAAAATTGTGCCGTGTGTTCAGGCTGAGTGGTCCGGTTCGGCGGGCGAGGCGGTCCTCTTGTCGGTGGTCCGGGGCCGGCGACTGCGGCGACGGGGCTTGCGGTACTTGATCCACCACTCCACGAACAGCAGGGGCAGGATCCACGACAGGAAGCCCGACGCGGCGCCGAGGTCGAGCGACATCGCCTCGAAGTCGCCTCCGTAGGCCGTGTCCACCCGTGGCGCCGTGATCATCACCAAGAAGACGTGCAACACGCGGTTGAACGCGATGCCGTAGACCAGGGCGAAGCTGCGCAGCATCCATTCGCGGTGGTCGGCGAACCGCTGTCGGCGCGCCATCACGTAGCCCAGGACGGTGAAGGCCGACCACAGTGCGGCCCAGACGAAGCCGCTGATCTGTGCGCTCGCGCCGGCTTCGCTGAAGGGTGCGATGAGCATGGCCGGAACCCCGACGAGGGGGAGTCCCGCCAGGACGTACACCCGTCCGCTCCACCGATGCACGGCCGGGTGGCGGGTGCGTAGCCACGGCCACACCTGGAGGATCACCAGCAGCGTGATGAGCGCTCCGCCGAAGACGTGGATGACGAGTGCCGGAAAGTACCAGGACGGGCTCTCCGGCACCGGCAGGCGTGAATCGGCCGGGTCCAGGCTCAGGTAGGGCGGGACGGCGAAGAGTAGAAACACGACGCTGAACAGGGCCAGCGGCAGGATCCACGGCCGCTCCCACCAGCGGGCGGGGGAGCGTTTCGGCGGTGGGCGCCGTGGAGCGGTGTCGGTGGGCGTGGCTGCCGCGGGGTGTCGTGAGTCGGAGGTAGTTCGAGTCATATCGCGTATCTCGCAAACTGTGTATCGACTACACATATCTGTTTAAGTGATACACAGTTCTAGGATGGGTGTCAACCGAGAAGGCGGACCGGAGCCGCGGTTCGCGTACGGCGACGCCGACGACTGGTGGAGTATGACGAGCGAACAACAGCCGACGACCGGGGTCACCCGCGAGGTCGAACTCCTGTGGGGGCTGCGGAAGGGAGCCAAGCGCGGGCCCAAGCCCAAGCTCAGCCGTGCGGCGATCGTCGACGCCGCCATCGCGTTGGCCGACGCCGAGGGGTTGGACGCCGTCTCCATGCAGCGGGTCGCCAAGCGGCTCGGATACACGACCATGTCCCTGTACCGGCACGTGGACAGCAAGGACGACCTGCTCACCCTCATGTGGGATGTGGCCATGTCCGAACACCCGCCGGGACCGCGCACCGACGGCGACTGGCGGGCCGGAATCGAGGCGTGGTGTCAGGGGGTGGCCGACCAGTACCGGGAACACCCCTGGTACGTCTACATTTCGAAGCCCGGACCGCCCACCGGGCCCAACGGGCTCAGGTGGATGGAGGCGGGCCTACGCGAACTCAACTCCTCCGGACTCACCCCCGCCGAGTCGCTCCAGATCCTGTTGCTGCTCGACACCACGCTGCACGACCTGCTCCGCATGGACAACGACAGGGAACTCGCCGCGCAGAAGAGCGGTATTCCCTTGGACGAGTCCGAACGGGAGTGGTTGGCGAGCCTGCACCGGGTCCTCGACCCGCAGGAGTTTCCGACGATCGCGAGGACCATCGACGCGGGCACGTTCGAGAAGGGGCCTCCGGACGCAGCTCTGTCGGAGGAGCTGCGCTTCCCCGTCCAGCGCATCCTCGACGGTGTGGAGGCCTACGTGCGCGCTACCGGCGGGAACTGCCGGTAGCCGCCCCGGCCGGTCGGCCGGGGCCGGAAAGAGCTCAGCGGACCAGGACCAGGTGGTGGCGGCTCAGCGCGGACACCACCCGGGCGCACTCCTCGATCCTCACGCCCGCCCGTTCGGCCAGCTCCGCCACCGACAGCTCCCGGTGCTCGGCGATCGCCGCCAGGACCGGTTCGGTCACCGCGGGGAGCCGGTACCGCTTCCCGGAGACCGTGAGCGCGACTCGCTCGCCCTCACGCTCCACCGGCGGCGGCAGGATCGGGACGAACTCCACCCGCGCCCCGGCCGGCGGGACGTCCTCCGCCACTGCCCAGGGGAGAGAGAACGACGTGCGGCGGGGGAAGCGCGCGTCGCGCTCGGCGAGGAAGGCGTCCAGGTCCGCGTCCTCGGCCAGTTCCACCAGCCGGGCCACCAGTTCGTGCCGGTGCTTGCGGCGTTCCTCCGGGGCCGCGAACCGGGGCAGGTCCTGCCGGAACGACTCCTCCGCGAACAGGCTCCGCACCAGGGCGTCCGCCCAGTCGATTCCGGTCGCCCGGGTGAAACCGAAGGTCAGATGCATGCTGACCTCCCCGGTTCCGGTCACCGTGTGCCACCAGCCGCGCGGCACGTGGATCACCTGGCCGGGCCGCAACACCCCCTCCCACACCGTGTGCAGCCCGCCGCCGGCGTCCCGGGGCGGGGTGTGCGAGTGGTCGGTGTCGTTCTTCATCGGGTACGGGCGCGAACCCGGTCCGTGCACCTGCCAGTGCTTGGTCCCCTCCACCTGGACGATCACCGTGTCGTGGTCGTCCCAGTGGGTGTCGAACCCCCGGGACTCGCCCCAGATCAGGTACAGGTTGGCCTGCGCGCGTTCACGGGTGAGACGCATGAGGTCGTCGGCGGCCGCGCCCACCGGCGGGTGCATCCGGTCCATACCGTCCAGTACCAGGCTCGCCCCGGACCGCAACTCCCGGTACAGCGACTCCGGGCGCACGATCCGCCGGGCGGTCCGCGAGGCCGTGCCCTGTTCGGTCCAGCGGTCCAGCGGCACCGGGGAACCGTCCCGGTGCAGCCGTAGCCGGGGCGGTTCCGGGGCGCACGTGGCCAGCAGACCGTTGAGGTCCTCGAAGGTCAGGAGCGAGCGTACGGCTTCCGCGCCCAGGTCGGCGAAGACGAACTCCTCCGACAGTCGGGTGGTCAGTGCGTCGCGGCCCACGACGTCGCACAGGGTTCCGGTGAACAGGCTGCCGGGATCGGTCACGGCTGTCCTTTCCAAGACGGTTCGAGGGGCGCGCGGACTCCGGGAAGGGGGCGGGGAGTGCGGCAAGGGGAGGGGGACCCGCCCGGCCCGGGACGCGGTGGCCGGGCCGGGCGGGACCGGATCAGATGAAGTCCGAGCTGGAGTCGGTGCCGTCACTGTCGCCGCCCGCGGTGATGTCGCGGGAGGTCACCTCCGCCAGGTCCTCGACCTCAACCTCGATGGGGTCCATACCGCACCTCGCTTTCTGTGTGCCGTTGATCCTCATGACCAGGGCCGTCCCGTGCGCCGTCAGCGTCCGGTCAGCCCCGTCCTGTGGGCCGCGAACGCGTGCGCGTCGGCGGCCAGCCCGACCGCCCTGCTGACCGAACGCGGGCCGTGCCCGACATCGCGTTCGTAGCGCAGCAGGGCGGCAGGGCGCTCCCGGTGGTCCCCGGCGGCCGCCAGCAGGGCCGCGCACATCTTGCGCGGGTGGGCGGCGTCGGTCCGGGTGTCCCCGTCGAAGCCGGTGAGCAGGACGCCGGGGTAACGCAGCCCCGGTGTGCGCAGGGCGCCGTCCAGGGCCCGGTGGTAGGGGGAGTAGGACATCAGGGCGGCGAAGTCGTCCGGATCGGACACTGTGCCGAACTCCCGGGTCCACATCCGGCCCAGCCCCATGCGTTCGAAACGGGCCATGTCCGCGAGCGGGGCCGAGGCGATCACCGCCGCGCACAGGTCCGGGCGCGCGGTGGCCGCGGCCAGTACGAGCAGTCCGCCGGCCGAACCGCCGGACAGGCAGAGCTGGTCGCGCGTGCACCGGCCGGTGCGTACCAGGGCGTCGGCCGAGGCCACCAGGTCCTGGACCGCGCGCGGCTTGTGGCGTCCCGAACCCTCCAGGTGCCACCGGCGCCCCGCGTCTCCGCCCCCGCGTACGTGGGCCACGGCGTACCGGCCGCCCGAGAGCAGCCAGGCGAGGACGGTCGCGCTGAACCCGAACTGGCGCGGGCGGCCGAAGCCGCCGTAGGCGTGCAGGATGGTCGGCCCCGGGGCGTGCTCCCCCGAGGCGTCGAAGACGGTGACGGGGACGCGGGTGCCGTCCTCGGAACGGCACCAGAGGACGGTCCGCTCCACGGTGGGGGAGGGCGGGGAGCCGGCAGTCGCGGAGCGCCCGGGGGCTTCCCGTGCCCCGGAGGAGCCCGGTGCGCCGGAGCCCGCCCCTGCGCCCGGGACACCCCGTGTATCCGAGGTGTTCGGACGCGGTGGCCAGGGGGCGGGTCGGTGGGAGCCCGGGGCCAGCCGCAGCACCTTCTGCTGGGTGGCCACGTCCGCGTAGCCGAAGTACAGGGTGCCGTCGGGGGCCGTGACGGGGCCGGAGACCATGCCCTGGCCGGGCAGTTCCACCGTGCGGACCCGGGCCCCGGCGGCGGTCCCGTGCACGGTCGCCTCGCTGGTGCCCAACCGGGTGCGGACCACCAGCAGCGCCGTGCCGTCCGCGCTCCGGTGCGGACAGAAGGCGTCCAGGACCGCTCCGGGGTCCTCGGCGACCACCTCGCGCCAGTGCTCGGGGGAGAGGCCGCTCGCGGGCGCGGCCGGGTCGAGGGCGCAGATGCGTCGGTGGGGCGCGTCCAGGGTGGTGCGCAGGTACAGCAGACCGTCCGGCCCCAGCCGGGCTTCGGTCTCGGCCTCGGGGCCCGCCTGGACCGGTCGGAACTCGGGTCGCTGCGGCGGGGAGGTGGACAGGTCGGCCAACCACAGGTCGGTGCGGTGCCCGGTGCCGTGGCTCTCGGTGACCAGCAGCCACCGCTCACCCAGCACCCGCACGCCCGGGACGGTGCCGGCACCGGCGCAGGAGTACACGAGGGACTCGGCGCCGTCGGCGACCCGGCGCAGCCATACGCCGCGCACCCCCCGGGCGCCGTCGCGGCGCACGTAGTAGAAGGACCGTGCGGACCCGGGCAGCCAGGCCACGTGCGAGTAGCGGACCCCGGCCACGGTCGGTCCGACGGCCGCTCCGGTGTCCACGCGGAGCACACGCAGTTCGCCGCGCTCCACCCCGCCGGAGGAGGTCTGGAGGGCGACCAGGCGACCGTCGGGGCTGGGTTCCCAGGCGTCCAGGGTGGTCCGCCCGGTGGGGTCCTCGGCGCAGGGGTCGTGCACGGTGCGCGGACCGAGCGGTTCGCGGGGGGACGCGGGGCCGGCGGAACCGGCGGCGTCGGCGGAGACGGGGGGATCGGCGGAGCCGGGGTGGTCGGGCCACACGACCAGCCGCGGATGCTCGCTCCCGGCCGGGCGCACGGTGCCGAACAGGGCTCCGGGCCGGTGGACCGGCGGGGACCACAGGTCGGTGTCCACGAGCGCGCGGATGCGTTCGGCCAGGCGTTCCCTCAGCGGCCAGGTGGCCGCCTGGCGGCGGTACTCCCGGTCGCGTTCCGCCAACCAGCGGAGGGTCTCGGGGGAGTCGGCCGTCTCCAGCCAGCGGTAGGGGTCGGGCACGGGGCGGCCGTGCAGGGTGTCGACGACCGACAGGGGCTCGGGGGCGAGGGCGGCTCCGGGGGCTCGGTTGCGCACCATCACATGTTTCAAGCGCGCCGACACGACGGTCAAGGAAGAGATTCCTGTTCCCCGGGCGAAGGGAATGTCACCGAGAGGGAAGGTTTGTCTACTGGGCCTGGGAGGACTGACCGGGTGGCCGAGGCCGGATCACGGGTAGGTCCCCGAAGAGTCCGCGTCCGAGGAGGAGCAGATGGAGAGCACCGTCCGAACCGCCCCCGCACCGCGCCGGTCGCTGCTGGCCGCGGTCTGCTTCGCGGCCGCGGTACTGGCCACCGCGCTGGTCGGCGGCCTCGCCGCGGCCGGTTCCGCGGGCGTCTACGCCGACCTCGAACTTCCCGCCTGGGCGCCGCCCGCCTGGTTGTTCAGCCCCGTCTGGATCGCCCTGTACGTGCTGGTGGCCGTGGCGGGATGGCTCGTGTGGCGCGCTGCGGGGACGCGGGGCGCCGCGTCCTTCCTGGCCGTCTACGCGGTCCAGTTGGTGTTGAACGCCGCCTGGACACCGCTGTTCTTCGGGGCGGCCCTGTACGGGGTGGCGCTGGCCGACATCGCGCTCCTGACCGCGGCGGTGGCCGCGACCCTCCTGCTGGCTCTGCGGCACAGCCGGGCGGCGGCGCTCCTGTTCGCCCCCTACCTGGCCTGGGTGGCCTTCGCCACCGCGCTCAACGCGGCGATCTGGGCCGCCAACTGAAGGACCCCGCCCGCAGGGCCCAGGATCCGGACGCCGGAGGCGGGCCGGGAACCGGACCGACCGAAAGAGGGCGCGGGCGGTGCCCCGGAGGATGGGGGCACCGCCCGCGCGGCCCGGTCGGCGGGATCAGGCGTTGTCGGGGTGGCCGATGGCCAGGCCGCTCTCCTGGTCGAAGAAGTGCAGCTGGCTGACGTCCACCGACAGGCTGATCGTACGGCCCGGGCGCACGTTGCTGCGCGGGCTCACCCGGGCGGTGAACAGCGAACGGCTGCCGCCCAGCGACAGGGCGGAGTCGGAGGCCTCCTCGCCGTCTCCGGCGGCGTCCTTGGCCAGGGCCGTGGCGTCCTCGTGGCGCACCGGCGGGGCGTCGATGCCGAAGATCACGTTGATCTCGGTGCCCAGCTCCTCGGTGACGCTGGCGGTGACCTCGATGCGCGGGCCGTCGTTGCCGTCGAACTCGGCGTCGTTGAAGTCGGAGGGGCGGATGCCCAGGATGAGGGAGCGGCCCAGGTACTCGCTCAGCTGCGGGCGCTCCTTGAGCAGGCTGGCCGGGACCGGCAGCTCGTGGTCGGCGAACTTGAGGACGGCGCCCTCGCCGTCGCGGGACAGTTCGGCGTCGACGAAGTTCATCGCGGGGGAGCCGATGAACCCGGCCACGAAGAGGTTGACGGGGGCGTCGAAGAGGCGCTTGGGGGTGTCGACCTGCTGGAGCCGGCCGTCCCGCAGCACCGCGACCCGGTCGCCGAGGGTCATCGCCTCGATCTGGTCGTGGGTGACGTAGACGGTGGTGACGCCGAGGCGCTCGTGCAGCTGGTTGAGGGAGGCCCGCATCTGCACGCGCAGCTTGGCGTCCAGGTTGGACAGCGGCTCGTCCATCAGGAAGGCCTGCGGCTCGCGCACGATGGCGCGGCCCATCGCCACGCGCTGGCGCTGACCGCCGGAGAGCGCGCCCGGCTTGCGCTTGAGGTAGGGCTCCAGGCCGAGCATCTCCGCGGCCTCGCTGACCCGGCGGGCGATCTCGGCCTTGGGCACCTTGCGCAGCTTCAGGCCGAAGGCGAGGTTCTGCTCGACGCTCATGTGGGGGTAGAGCGCGTAGTTCTGGAAGACCATCGCGATGTCGCGGTCCTTCGGCGGCCGGTCGTTGACGACCTCGTCGCCGATGACCAGGGTGCCCGCGGAGATCTCCTCCAGACCCGCGATCATGCGCAGCGCGGTGGACTTGCCGCAGCCGGAGGGGCCGACGAGCACCATGAACTCGCCGTCGTTGATCTGCAGGTTCAGGTCGTCGACGGCTTTGACGTCACCGCCGTAGATCTTGTCGACGTTCTGGAGGGCGATCTCCGCCATGGCTGTGCTCCCGCGTTGGGTCGGTGGTCCGGCGTGTCCGATAGCGGGCGGATCTCGTGGCTGGAGACCCCCCACTCCGGTCCGATGGTCGAAGTTGATCGAAACGGGCCGGTTTGTTGATCACATCAGACAGGATCATGATCAAAATGTCCATAGCGTCTTCGGTTTCGATCTGGTTGCGGTCATGCGCAAACCACCCCTGGCCAGCTGGCGTGCCGGGCCCAGGTGCGTTAGCCTGTCCGACGGTTCATCACTTTCTCCCCTCCCGACGCCTGACGCGGTAGCCACGACACGGCGCCCGGGTTGAGGCAACGGGTCGGGGAGTCTGGGTAACCTAACGACCAGTCCAGCACTGGACGGACCGGTTGTGCGGCCCCCGCTCGTCCGATTGGACGCTGCATCACGCGCCAGGTGCAGTTGGGATCGGGTGAGGGGCGGAGTACCGCGACCGGGCGGGGGGTTGGACCCGGAAAAGGCCCGAACATCCAGTAGACAACGGTCTTCCGAGCTCGCCGCCGACGGGACGGAGCCGGTCCGAAGGGTGGCTCGGGCCTTTTCCGCGTCCCCCCAATATGCTGACCGCCAGGTCCCTCATCAGACAGCGGAAAGCGAGCACCCACGTGGTTGCCGAGTACAAGGGTTCGGAGTCCGCTCCGGGCCCGGACAGTCCCTCGCCGGACACCACGGCGTCGGATTCCGAGGCACCGACCACGTTGTGGTCCCCCTTGGCCCCGGGGTACCGCTGGGGGCGGCTCGACCTCCTCTGGCGGGTTCTGGCCGCGGTCGGAGCGGGCCTGGCCCAACTCCTCGCGCTCCCGCCGTACGGTCTGTGGTGGCTCGGCCCGCTCAGTGCCGCACTCCTGATCCTGGCCGTCGGCGGGACGCGGCCGCGCCGCGCCGCCTGGCTCGGGGCCCTGTCCGGGGCCACCCTGATGGTGCCCCTGGTGCGCTGGCAGGACATCTTCGGCATCGACGTGTGGCTGGCCATCGCCGGGGCCGAGACCGTCTACTTCCTGCCCATGGCCATGGGCATCGCCCTGGTCGTGCGCCTGCCCTACTGGCCGCTGTGGACCTCCGCCCTGTGGGTGGCCCAGGAGGCCGTACGCGCCCGCTGGCCGCTCGGCGGCTTTCCCTGGGGCAAACTCGCCTACGCCCAGCCGGACACGCCCTTCTCGGGTTACGCCGCCCTCGGCTCCTCACCCCTGGTCACCTTCGCCGTCGCCCTCACCGGCTCCGTGCTGCTGTGGACCGTCCTGCGCGCCGTACCGGCCCGGGGGAGACCGCGGGTGCTCATCCCCGCCGTCGGCCTGGCCGCCGGCGCCGCGGTCCTCCTGGGCGGCCTCCTGGCCCCCGCGATCGGACGCCCGGCGCCCCTGGAGACCGTCAACGTCGGCATGGTCCAGGGCAACGTGCCCAACGTCGGTGAGATGTCGGTCCTCGGCGAGCGCATGCAGGTGCTCCGCAACCACGCCGACGGCGTCCACGAACTCGCCGAGGCGGTGCGCGGGGGCGAGTACCCCGAACCCGACATGGTGCTGCTCCCGGAGAACGCCAGCGACATCGACCCCTTCCGCGACCCGGTCGCCGAGCAGACCATCGACGATGCCGCCGCCGACATCGGAGTGCCCCTCCTGTGGGGGATGAGCCGCTTCAACGACGACGGGACCCGCTACGTGCAGAGCGTGGTCTGGGACCCCGGGACCGGACCCGGCGAGGTGTACCGGAAGCGCTACCTCGTCCCGTTCGGCGAGTACATCCCCTACCGCGACTTCTTCACCCGCTTCGTCTCGCGGCTGGAACAGGTCAGCTCCGACGCCGTCCCCGGCAGCGAGCCCGGCGCCCTCGACATCGCCGGCACCACCCTGGCCGTGGGGATCTGCTTCGACGTCGCCTTCGACCCGCCGGTGCGCGAGTCCGTGGCCGCGGGCGGGCAGATCATCGTGATCCCCACCAACAACGCGAACTACAACTTCACCGGCCAGTCCGACCAGCAGCTGGCCATCACCCAGCTGCGCGCCGTCGAACACGGCCGCCCCGCCGTGGTGGTCTCCACCAGCGGGATCAGTGCCGTGGTGGAACCCGACGGCACGGTCGCCTACACCTCGCCCGAGGCCGAGCCCGACATCCACGTGGCCGAACTCACCGCCATGGACGGGCCCACCGTCGCGACCCGGCTCGGCGCGGTCCCCGAGGCGCTGATCGCCGCGATCGGACTGGGCGCTGTCATCGCTTCGGTCATCGTGGGCCGCCGCGTACGCGTGCAGCGGAGTGCGTGAGGTCCCCGGAGCGGGGGAACCATTCACACCGCGGACACGTTCTTCCCAGCAGGGGACACCCGCCTTCGGCCCACGACTCTGAGGATGGTTCACGATGCCGCTGCTGACAGTGCTGGCGTTGATGGCACTGCCCTTCGCCGAAGTGGGACTGATGATCTGGGTCGGTGGTCAGATCGGCGTTCCGTGGACACTCGCCGCCCTGGTCTCGCTGATGGTCCTGGGCGTGGCGGTGCTCCGGCACACCGGTCGGGCCTTCCGCGAGGTCGTCCAGCAGGCTGACGAGGCGATGCGCACCGGCGAACAGCCCCGCAAGGGCCTGCTCGACCCGCTGATGCTGATGGCTGGCGGCATCCTGCTGATCATCCCCGGCTTCCTCACCGCCGCGGTCGGCCTGCTGCTGGCCACCCCGTTCACCCGCCCCGCCCTGCGCTGGGCGTTCGCGGGGTGGGCGGCCCGGCGGATGCGCAGGATGCAGGAACGGGTCAACGAGGAGTTCGCGGCCCGCGGTGCCACCATCCCGAACCAGGGCCCCTTCGGCCCGGGCGGACCGGGGGCCTCCGGCACGGCCGGGGACCCCTTCGGCCGCGGCCCGGGCGGCCCCGCCCGCGGCGCCCGTAACCCGGGCGCGGCCGAGCAGGAGCGTCCCGCCGCCAACCGGGGCCGCGTCATCCAGGGCCGGTTCGAGCCCGATGAGGACGACAGGAACTGACCTGACCGCTCCGGCCGCCTTCCCGCGTCCGGAGGACCACCGGCAGAGCCCGCCGCGGGTCACCCCGGCGGGCTCTGTCGCGTACGGCCTCCTTCCCCCTGGTCTCTCACCCGTGCTCTTCTGGCGGGTCCGATTCGGCGGGGCCGGAGGTCCCCGGTCCGGCCGGGGAGACGTAGGCGCCCACGATGCGGGCGATGACGGTGGCCAGGAACAGGGTGCCCGCCACCGCCTCGGCGGTGGCCAGCGAACGCGCCCAGGGGGTGACCGGGACCAGGTCGCCGTAGCCCAGGGTGACCAGGGTGACGAAACTCAGGTAGGTGAGCCCCTGCCAGCCCACCGACTCGTCCGGGGCGAGGGAGTCCTCGAACGCCCCCGGCCACAGCACCTCCACGACGCCGAACAGCGCCGCGAACACACCGCCCAACAGCAGGTAGGCGCAGATCGCCGCCATGATCAGCTGCGGTCCCTGGTTCCGTCGGTACCGGTTCCGGAAGACGAACGCCAACAACTCCAGCATCAGGTAGCCCTGGAACAGCACGATGATGGTGAAGAGCCCCAGCCGGGGGACGGGATCCCCGGGGCCCAGGGCCGACCACAGTCCGAAGGTCAGGAACACCACCGAGAGCACGGCCACGGGGAGCAGGCGCGAGCCCGCGGGCCGCACGACCCGCACCCCCAGGAACACCACGACCGGGTACAGCAGCGAGTACACCACCGCCCACAGCGGCCCGTGCAACGTGAGCGGGTACGCGAAGTGCAGCAGCACCGCGGCGGCCAGGAACCCGGCCAGGGACCGCGACAGCCCCGGTCGACCACGCACGTCGACCCCCTTCCTTCGCCCGACGGCGCCCCCGGACGAACACCGCCAGTCGCCGGGAGGTTAGCCCGGGGACGGTCCCGGGGGCGTGAGCTACGGGAGTTGTTTGCCCGACCTTGGAGCTCCATCGGCACTCGGTAGACCCCTCAGCTGGAAACATCCCCAAGGAGTGGCACCACCACGACCTCCCGTCCCGGCCGCGCACTCGCCGGGCGGAAGGGCCGTCGGAAAGCATCCGCGCTTCACAGGGGGAATCCCATGCCCAGCCGCCGCCTTCACCGTCCCGACAGCGAGGGGGCCTCATGACCCCGGCTCAGGAGGGACGTACCGGCCTCGCCGGCCACACCGTTCCGCGGCAGGCCACCGCGGCCGAACGCGACCGGGGGGAGATCGGTCCCGAACCCGCGGACATCCTCCTCACGGTCAACGGCACGGTCCACCGGGTCCGCCTGGAACCCCGGGTCAGCCTGTTGGACGCCCTGCGTGAACGCCTGGACGTCACCGGCCCCAAGAAGGGCTGCAACCAGGGAGCCTGCGGTGCCTGCACCGTCTGGGTGGACGGCCACCGCGTGCTCGCCTGCCTCACCCTGGCGGTGGCCTGTGAGGGCCGCGAGGTCACCACGGTCGAAGGGCTGGCCGACGGGGACGAACTCCACCCCATGCAGGAGGCCTTCGTCGACAACGACGCCCTCCAGTGCGGCTACTGCACCCCGGGCCAGCTCATGTCGGCGGTCGCCCTCATGAAGGAGGGCCACCACCGGGACGACTCCGAGATCGCCGAGTGGATGAGCGGCAACATCTGCCGCTGTGCCGCCTACCCCAACATCCGCCGGGCCATCCGGCAGGTCCGTGACTCCGGCGGCGACCGGGCCGAACAGGAGGGGGAGAGCTGATGCGTTCCTTCGCCTACTCCCGCGCCGCCGACGTGGAGTCCGCCGTCGCCGACGTCTCCGCCGACCCCACCAGTGAGTACCTGGCCGGGGGCACCACCGAGGTCGACATGCTCCGTCTCGGCGTGGTCCGCCCGCGCCGCGTCGTCGACATCAACGACCTGCCCATCGCCGCCATCGAGGAACTGCCCGACGGGGGCACCCGCCTGGGCGGCCTGGCCAGGATGAGCGACGTCGCCGCCCACCCGGTCGTCCGCGAGCGCTACCCGATGGTCACCGAGGCGCTGGAGAAGGGGGCCTCCGCGCAACTGCGCAACATGGCCTCCATGGGCGGCAACCTCATGCAGAGGGTGCGCTGCTCCTACTTCCGTGACGGTGACCGCGCCTGCAACAAACGCGAGCCCGGCAGCGGCTGCGCGGCCCTGGACGGCGTCAACCGCACCCACGCGGTCCTGGGCACCAGCGAGCACTGCATCGCCGCCCACCCGTCCGACGCGGCCGTGGCCCTGACCGCCCTGGACGCGCTCGTCCGACTGCGCGGCCCCGAAGGGGAGCGCACGGTCGCCTTCGACGACTTCTTCCTGCTGCCGGGGGACACACCCGAGCGCGAGCACCCGATCGGACACGGTGAACTCATCACCGCGATCGACCTGCCCGTGCTGCCCGTGGCGCGCACCTCCCACTACCTTAAGGTGCGCGACCGCGAATCCTACGAGTTCGCCCTGGCCTCCGCCGCCGTCGCGCTCGGCACGGAGGACGGCACCGTCACCGAGGCCCGGATCGGCCTGGGCGGCGTCGCCACCAAACCGTGGCGGGCCCGGCGCGCCGAACAGGCCCTGACCGGATCCGAGGCCGGACCCGAGGCCTTCGCGCGCGCCGCCGACGCCGAACTCGCGGACGCCGTGCCGCGCGGCATGAACGGATTCAAGGTCGAACTCGCCAAGCGCACCATGGTCCGGGCCCTGACCGAGGTCGCGTCCCGAACCACAGGAGGGACGGCATGAGCATCCCACCCCAGATCGGCAGGGACGTGCCCCGGGCCGACGCACACGCCAAGGTCACCGGTACGGCACGCTACTCCGCGGAGCACCGCCCGACGGGGGGCGCGCACGCCGTCCTGGTCTGCTCGCGGATACCCAGCGGCCGGATCACCGGCATCAACGCCTCACGGGCCCTGGTCTCCGAAGGCGTCCTGGCGGTACTCAGCCACCTGAACCTGCCCAGGGTCGCCGCGCAACCGCACCTGATCCCGTCCCTGGCGGGCACGACCGCGCACGGGCAGAGCTTCTTCCCCATGCAGGACGAACGGATCCACTACGCGGGACAGCCCGTCGCCATGGTCGTCGCCGACACCCTGGAACGGGCCGAACACGCCGCCGAACTCGTCGAGGTCGACTACACCGAGGAACCCTGGACCACCACCGTCGACCAGGGCCGTGACCATGCCTACGAGGCCGAGCGCATCTTCGGGGGCTTCGTCCCCGGCCGGATGGACCGCGGGGACGTCGATGCGGGCCTGGCCGAGGCCGAGACGGTTCTGGAGAGCACCCACCGGTTCGCGGCCAATCACCACAACGCGATCGAACCCTCCGCGGCCACCGCCGTGTGGGAGGACTCCAAGCTCACGCTGTACGACACCACGCAGGGGCCCACCGCCACCCGGCTCACCGTCGCCGAACTGCTGGGCGTCCCGCCCTCGAACGTGCGGGTGGTGTCCGAGTTCGTCGGCGGCAGCTTCGGCGGCAAGGCCATGATCTGGGCGCACCCCACCCTGGCGGCGATGGCCGCCCAGCACGTGCGCGCCCCGGTCACCCTCGCCCTGACCAGGGCCCAGACGTTCAGCAACACCGGCCACCGCGAGGAACAGGAACACACCCTGACGCTGGGCGCGCGCTCGGACGGCACCCTGACCGCGATCCGCTACCGCAAGCTCTCGCCCACGTCGCACTTCGACGACTGGGCCGAGCCCTCCCTGGGACCTGCCGCCCAGCTGTACGCGTGCCCCAACTTCGAGGGCGTGTACGACCTCGTCCGGGCCAACACCATGACACCCACGTTCATGCGCGCCCCCGGAGAGGGCACCGGAGCGTTCGTCATCGAGACGGCCATGGACGAGCTCGCCCACGAACTGGGCCTGGACCCGCTGGAACTGCGGCTGCGCAACCACGCCGACACCGACCCCGAGACCGGGAACCCCTGGTCGAGCAAGGGGCTGCGGGAGTGCTACGCGCGCGGCGCCGAACTGTTCGGCTGGCACTCACGCGACCCGCGCCCGGTCGAGGGCGCCCGGCGTGAGGGAAACTGGCTCCTGGGCACCGGTATGGCCAGCGCCATCTATCCGGTGTACTCCGTCATGAACCCGCAGCGGGCCCGGGCCAGGGTGTACGCCGACGGCCGCGCGGTCGTCGAGACCGGCTGCTCCGACATCGGCACCGGTGCCGCGACCGTCATGGGCCAGGTCGCCGCCGAGGCCCTGGGTATGGAGTCGGAGGCGGTCACCGTGCACTACGGGGACACCGAGCTGCCCAACACGGTCTCGGCGGTCGGCTCGGCGGGCGCGGGGGCCGTCAGCGCCGCGGTGCACACCGCGGCCCGCAAGCTGCGCGACCAGCTGGTCGCGCAGGCCCTCGCCGACCAGGGCTCCCCGCTGTACGGCACGGACCCGGACGAGGTCGAGGTCCGGTCCGGGCGGATGTCCCTGCGCGGGTCCCCGGACACCGGGGAGTCCTACGGGCAGATGCTGGGCCGCAACATGACCTTCGACGCCGAGGCGGTGGGGTCGTGGCAGCCGCCGGGCCAGGACAGCGGCTACGGCACGGCCACGTTCGGTGCCCAGTTCGCGGAGGTCGCCGTCGACCCCGACCTGGGACTGGTCAGGGTGCGCCGGATGACCGGGGTGTTCGCCCCGGGCCGTGTGCTCAACCGCAGGACCGCGCACAGCCAGCTCATGGGCGGCATGTTGTGGGGCCTGGGCCAGGCGCTGTTGGAGGCCACCCACATGGAGCCCAACCAGGGTCGCTGGGCCAACCCGAGCCTGGGCGAGTACCTGGTGCCGGTCAACGCCGACGCCCCCGACGTCCAGGTGGAGATGCTGGAGGTCGAGGACCGGGTGGTCAACCCGCTCGGGGTCAAGGGTGTCGGTGAGATCGGCCAGGTCGGGGCCGCGGCGGCGATCGCCAACGCGGTCTTCCACGCCACCGGCCGCCGCTTCCGCGACCTGCCCATCACGATCGAGTCGGTCATGGCACCGGCCTGAGACGTCAGTACAGGGGCCGAGGAGCCCGTGACCGCGACGTTCACTCGAATGGAGACAGAATGAGTGTGAGTGTTCCCGAACCGGTGGCGTCGTTCATCGACAAGGTCAACGCCCACGACGAGCAGGGCTTCCTGGACGCCTTCACCCCGGACGGGGTGGTGGACGACTGGGGACGCGAGTTCCGGGGGCGCGACGCCATCGGGCGGTGGAGCGACGAGGAGTTCATCGGGGCGCGCGGCGTGCTGGACGTGCAGTCGGCCCAGCCCACCGGGGAGGGCGTCACCGTGGTCGGTGACTGGCGGTCCAACCACGCCAACGGGCTCAGTTCGTTCGCGTTCACGGTCGAGGGGGACCGGATCGCCCGGATGACCATCCGCGAGGGCTGAGCCGGGGCGCGGGCCGCCCGGGGACCACCGGGCGGCCCGGCCGAAACGTTCCCGGTTCACCGCCCTGACGCCCGGCCGTGCAGGCGGGCGTGCAGGGAACGCAGTTCCTCGGCAAAGGACTCCACCGGGCCCTCCACCGGGACGCCGGGGGCGACCTCGTTGATCGGCAGCGCCCGCACGGGGCCGGGGCCGGCGCCCCACTCCGCCAGCCAGGAGGCCAACTGCGCGGAGGAAGCGGCGTACACGATCCGGCCCAGGCCCACCCACGCGTGGGCGGCCGAGCACATCGGGCAGTGCTCACCGGAGGTGTACACGGTCGCCGCCGCCCGCTCGGCGGGGGAGAGGTGTTCCGCGGCCCAGCGGGCGATCGCGAACTCCGGGTGCTGGGTGGCGTCGCCCCCGGCCACATGGTTGTGGTCCTCGAACAGCACCGTCCCGTCCGAGCCCACCAGCACCGATCCGAAGGGCTCGTCCCCCTCGTCCAGTGCCCGCGCAGCCAGGTCCACCGCACGCCGCAGGTGTCGCAGGTCGGTCTGGTCCACCATGGTCGTCCTCCTTCTTCCCAGGTCGGCGCCACCGTACCGCGCGCCCCTGCCGTGGCCCCGGAAAACCCCTGTCCGCGACGGGGCTCGGCTGGTTACGCTGCGGTTCATGGACATCAGCATCCGCCGCTACGCCCCCGAGGACCGCGAAGCCGTGGTCGCCCTGGCCCTGCGCGCCTGGGAACCCGGTTACGCCGCGCTGGAACGGACCCTCGGTACGCAGACCTACGAGCGTGTCGTCGGGGACTGGCGACAGGCGCACAGCCGCGACGTCCGGGAGGACCTGGCGGCGGAGGATGCGGGCGTGTGGGTGGCGGTGACCGACCGGGTCGCCGGGTTCGTCACCGTACGGCTCGACAGGGGGGAGCGCTCCGGCCTGGTCCACATGCTGGGGGTCGATCCCGACCAGCAGGGGCGGGGCGTGGGCTCGGCGCTCACCGGGTTCGCGGTGGAGCGGCTCCGGGAGGAGGGCATGACCCTCGCCGTGATCAGGACCGGCGGCGACGAGGCCCACGCCCCGGCGCGCGCCGTCTACGCCAAGGCCGGCTTCGTCCCCTCGCCGGTGGTCCACTACTACCGGAGCCTGTGAGCCGCCCGTGCACAGCCCCGACTTCCTGGCGGCCACCCGCGCCTCCTACGACGCCATCGCCGAACCCTACGCTGCCCGCTTCCACGACGAGTTCGCGCGCAAGCCCCTGGACCGGGCACTGCTGACCGCCTTCGCCGAGACCGTCACCGGCCCGGTCGCCGACGTCGGCTGCGGCCCGGGCCGGGTCACCGCGTACCTGCACTCCCTGGGGCTGGACGTGTTCGGGATCGACCTGTCCCCGGGGATGCTCGGACTCGCCCGCGCCGCCAACCCCGGGCTGCGCTTCGTCCGGGGCTCGATGACCGACCTGGACCTGCCCGACGCCTGTCTGGGCGGACTCGTGGCGATGTACTCCATCATCCACGTACCCCTCGAAGACCTGCCCGGGGTCTTCGAGGGGTTTCGCCGGGTCCTGTCCCCGGGCGGGCAGGCGTTCGTGGTGTTCCAGGCCGGTGACGAGACCGTGCACTTCGAGGAGGGCTTCGGGCACGGCGTCGACCTCGACTTCCACTTCCGCCCGCCGGAACTGATCGCGGACCTGCTGGAGGGCGCCGGGCTGAGGGTGACCAGCCGTACCGTGCGCGAGGCGCAGGAGGGCGAGCGCTCCCGGCACGCCTACCTGTGGGCCCGCAGGCCGGACTGAGCCAGGGCCGGGCCGTCGACCGCCCCCTCCGGGTCGTCCCCGACAGCACGGGTCCGCTCCGGCCGGGCCCTTCCGGCACGCATGCCGTTGGCGATGACCACGACCTCCGCCACCTCGTGCACCAGGACCACCGCGGCCAGTCCCAGCACCCCGAACAGGGCCAGCGGCATCAGGGTGCCGATGATGGCCAGCGACAACCCCAGGCTCTGCCACATGATGACCCGGGTGCGGCGGGCGTGTGCCAGGACCCGGGGCAGGTTGCGCAGGTCCTCGCCCATCAGGGCGACGTCGGCGGTCTCCACGGCCACGTCGGTGCCCATCGCGCCCATGGCCACGCCCAGGTCGGCGCCGGCCAGGGCAGGGGCGTCGTTGACCCCGTCGCCGACCATCACCACCGGGCCGCCGGCCCGCAGCTCACCGACCACTCGCGCCTTGTCCTCGGGCAGCAGCCCGGCGTGGACCTGGTCGGGATCGATCCCGGCCTCGGCGGCCAGGGCGTCGGCGGTGGCCCGGTGATCCCCGGTGAGCATCGCCACCCGGTAACCGGAACGCCGTAGTTCGGCGACCACCTCGGCCGCCTCGGGGCGCAGTTCGTCGCGGACGGCGAGCGCCCCCGCGACCGAGCCCCCCTCCTCCACCAGGACCACGGTGGCCCCCGCGCCGAGCAGCCGCTCCACCTGCGCTCCGAGGGGGCCGGGGTCGACCCAGCCCGGGCGTCCCAACCGCACGTGGGCGCCGTCCACCCGACCGGTCAGGCCGGATCCGGGCACCGCCCGCACGTCCTCGGCCGGACCGGGGGAGGGGTGGGCGGCCAGGACGGCGCGGGCCAGCGGGTGCTCGCTGCGCGCCTCCAGGGCCGCAGCCAGCTCCAGCACCTGTTCGCGGGTGCGGCCGGGGGCGGGAACCACCTCCACCACGGCCGGGTCGTTACGGGTCAGGGTGCCGGTCTTGTCCAGGGCGACGACCCCCACCCGGCCCATCGCCTCCAGCGCGGCACCGCCCTTGACCAGCGCTCCCTGGCGGGAGGCGGAGCCGATCGCGGCGACCACGGTCACCGGGACGGAGATGGCCAGGGCGCAGGGCGAGGCCGCGACCAGCACGACCAGTGCCCGTTCGAGCCAGGTCAGCGGGTCACCGAACAGGGAGCCGAGCACCGCCACCAGTACGGCGGCGACCATCACCCCGGGCACCAGCGGCCGGGCGACGCGGTCGGCCAACCGCTGTCCGCGCCCCTTCCTGGCCTGTTCGGCCTCCACGATGCGCACCACGCGCGCCAGGGAGTTGGCCTCGGCCCCCGCGGTGACGGTGACCTCCAACGGGCCGGTGCCGTTGACCGAACCGGCGTACACCCCGTCTCCGGGGCCGACCTCCGTCGGTACCGACTCCCCGGTGATGGCGGAGGTGTCCAGCCAGGTGTTCCCCGAGGCGACCGTGCCGTCGGTGGCCAGTCGCTCCCCGGGGCGCAGGACCAGGGTCTGGCCGATGCGGAGCTCCTCCGGTGCGACGGTGTGCTCGACCCCGTCGCGCAGCACGGTCGCCCGGGCCGGGACCAGGTCCAGCAGGGCCCGCAGTCCGCGCCGGGTACGGGCGACGGCGTACTCCTCCAGACCCTCGGCGATCGTGAAGAGTACGGCCAGCATGGCTGCCTCGCCGACCTCGCCCAGGGCCACGGCGCCCGCGGCGGCGACGGTCATCAGGGTGCCGACCCCGATCCGGTTCCGGCCCGCACCCTTGCGGAACAGGCGGCGCAGCGTGGCGGGGACGAAGGTCCGGGCGGCGACCACCAGGGCAGCGGCCTTCAGCAGGAGGACGGCGGCCTCGGGGGCGCCGAGCCAGCCCGCGGCGTACCCGGCCAGGAGCAGCGGTGCGGCGACGGCGGCGTACCGGATCTCGCCGACCTGCCACAGTCGGGTGGGTTCCACTGCTTCGGTGGTTCCGTGTCCAGGGGAGACGGGGGCGTTCGCGGGGGTGGGGTCGTCACCGCAGCAGGCGTCACTCATCGCGCACCGCCGTGCCCGTTCTCGTTTCCGGACCGGCTGCCGTGCCGCAAGGCTCGGCGGCGAGCTCGGCGGCACCCGCAGCGTCGACCCCGTAGGTGGGGCACAGCGCCACGGCCCGGCCGGTCGCGGCCAGGAGGGTCTCGGCGGCCGAGAGCAGGTCCATCAGCTCGGGCCGGCTGAGCGAGTAGAACACCTGCCGCCCCTCGGGGCGGCCGTCGACCAGCCCACAGTCGCGCAGGCAGGACACGTGCTTGGAGACCGTGGACTGGGCCAGACCGAGCTGTTCCACCAGATCGGTCACACGGGCCTCGCCCTTGGCGAGGCGCTGCACGATCGCGAGCCGGGTGCTGTCGGAGAGGCTGTGGAAGAGGGCCTCGGCGGCGCTCAGCCCGGGGTCCGGGCAGACCCTCTCCGCACAACCGTCATTGTTCATCGTCATATGGCGATCATATTCAGTTTTGGCGATGAAAGCTAGGGGTCGCCGTGCGGACCGCCGTGGACTCAGGCTCGGGCCGCCTCCCCGACGGGCTCGTACCTGACCGCCGCACGGCTGGTCGCCAGTGTCTGGGAGATCTTCGCCGCCAGCCGGGCCGAGGGAACGGCGGTGTGCGGACGCCAGGCCAGGGGGCCGGAGGCGCCGCCCACGGGCACCATGGTGGCGCTGGCCCGGTACAGGTACAGGAAGGTGAAGTGCTCGTGAGCGGGCTCGCCCAGGACCGGGTCCTCGGGTACCCGGTGGTTGTCCAGGTCCAGCAGGAGCGGTTCCCCCGCGGACTCGACCTGCTCGGGGAGCAGCCCGGTCGCCTCCGTCAACCTGTTCCGCGACGCCTCGTCCAGCGCGCCGTCGTCACCGGTCAGGTGCCCGCCGGGCAGGCGCCAGGACCCCTGCTCCCCCTCCCGGACCATCAGCACCCGCCAACACGGGTCGAGCACCACGGCCCCCGCGGTCACGTGCCCGACGCGGAACTCCTTGGCTGAGGAGAGCTCGTGCCCCCCGTCCAGGGCGCGCACCAGGGGACCGGCCGCTTCGACTTCCTTGGGGAAGCGTTCCAGATAGCCGTCCAGCACGGCGCGGATGTGCGTGTTCGGGATGCTCAATGTGGCTCCTGTCGCTCCAGACACGTGGCGCAACCAGGATCGCGGCTCGGCCCGGTGCGTGAACAGTTCCCACGCTGACCGGCGGCGAGGTGGGATCCGAACAACAGGGGGCCTGCCGCGGTGCCGCGGCAGGCCCCCCGCGCCAGGTCAGGACGTTGACGCGGCGGTCTCCCGCTCCTGTGCCTCCTTCTCGTCGGCCCGGGCCTGGGAACGGGCCGTCATCCGGTCGTCCACCACGCGGATCACCGTGATCACCGCGATCGCCACCCCGGCCACCGCGAGCCCGGTGAGGACCTTCACCGGGTCGCTCACGTCCAGCTCGAAGAACCACTGCCCCCACGGCGTCACCATGGCCAGGGTCAGTAGACCCACCATGGAGCCCACCAGCAGCACCTTCCACCACACGTACGGTTTGGCCACCAGCAGCAGGACCCACAGCGTGGTCGCGCACAGCGTGATCACCACCGCCGTGCGGTCCGAGGGGTCGGGCACCGTCCGCCCGCCGAGCACCAGCAGGTAGGTCGTCACCGCCGCCAGCCCCGCCACCATTCCGGAGGGGACCGCCAACCGGAGCGTGCGCAGGACGAACCCCGGCCGGGCGATGTCGGTGTTGGGCGCCAACGCCAGGAAGAACGACGGGATACCGAACGTCACCGCGTTGATCAGGGTCGCGTGCCTGGGGAAGAAGGGGTAGGCCACGGCCAGCAGGCCCACGATGATGGCGAGCGTCATCGTGTACACGGTCTTGGTCAGGAACAGGCCGGCCACCCGCTCGATGTTGCCGATCACCCGGCGCCCCTCGGCCACCACCCGGGGCAGGACCGCGAACCGGTTGTCCAACAGCACCAGCTGGGCCACGGAACGCGAGGCCGGGCTGCCCGACCCCATCGCCACCCCGATGTCGGCCTCCTTGAGCGCCAGCACGTCGTTGACTCCGTCACCGGTCATCGCCACGGTGTGCCCCCGCTCGCGCAGACCGCGCACCATGTCGCGCTTGCGTTCGGGTGTCACCCGGCCGAACGCCGACCGCTCCTCCACCTCCCGGGACAGTTTCTCCGGCGTCTCGGACAGCTCCCGGGCGTCCACCGGCCGGTCGGCGCCGGCCAGGCCCAGTTCGCGGCCGACCGCGCCGACCGAGGCGGCGTGGTCCCCGGAGACGATCTTGACGCCCACGCCCTGTTCGGAGAAGTAGTCCAGGGTCGGAGCGGCGTCCTCGCGCACCCGCTGGTCCAGCACCACCAGCGCCACCGGCTCCACCGTGCCCGGAGCGGTCTCCACGTCCACCCGGACCGAGGCCCGCGCCAGTAGTAGGACCCGCAGCCCCTGGGCGCCCAGCCGGGCGGCCTCGGCGACGGCGGGCGAGTCGGGCGCGGTGAGGACGTCGGCGGCCCCCAGCACCCAGTTCTCCTCGCCCGCGGGTGTCAGCAGGCTCGCCCCGCTCCACTTGCGCGCGGACGAGAACGGGGCCAGGGCCGTCACGGTCCAGTCCGGTGTCCGCTGCCCGGTGGCCGCGCACCCCTCGGCGATCGCGGCCATGCTCGGGTTGGGGTCGGGGTCGCAGTCGGCCAGCGCGGCCAGCACCAGGGACGGGGAGACCGGCGCACCGCCCCCGTCCGGCCGCCCGTTCCCCCGGGGCGGCTGTCCGCCCAGGTCACGGATCTGGGCCAGTTTCATGCCGACCTCGGTCAGCGTGCCGGTCTTGTCCGTGCACACCACGTCCACGCGGGCCAGGCCCTCGATCGCGGGCAGCTCCTGCACCAGACAGCGGTGGCGGCCCAACCGGATCACCCCGACCGCGAACGCGATGCTCGTCAGCAGGATCAGCCCCTCGGGGATCATGGACACCAGTGCCGCCACCATGCCGCGCAGCGCGTCCGCCAACGGGCCCGAGATTCCGCCCGAGACGGGTTGGTCCAGCGCGACCTGGCCGTTCATGAACAGCTGGCTGTAGACCAGCAGGGCGCCGATGGGGAACAGGGCGAAGGTGATCCACCGCAGGATCCGGTTGATCCCGGACCGCAGTTCCGACCGCACCAGCGAGAACCGGCTCGCCTCCTCGGCCAGGCGTGCCGCGTACGCGTGCCGACCGACCTTGGTCGCCCGGAACCGCCCGGACCCGGCCACCACGAAACTGCCCGACATCACGGTGTCCCCGGGCTGTTTGAACACCGGGTCGGCCTCGCCGGTCAGCAGCGACTCGTCGACCTCCAGGCCTCCCGCCCAGGTCACCACACCGTCCACGACGACCTGGTCGCCGACACCGACCTCCAGGACCTCGTCCAGGACGATCTCCTGGGTGGCGACCCGCACCGTGACACCGTCGCGCACCACCCGGGGGCGTGCCGCGTTGACGATCGCGAGCCTGTCCAGGGTGCGTTTGGCGCGCAGTTCCTGGACGATGCCGATCAGCGTGTTGATCACGATGACCATCGCGAAGAGGCCGTCCTGCACCGGGCCGATCACCGCGATGATCGCGAACAGCACGGCGATCATCGCGTTGATGCGGGTGAAGACGTTGCCGCGGATGATCTGTCCGACGCTGCGGCTGGCCCGGACGGGGACGTCGTTGGTCCGACCGTCCGCGACGCGCTCGGCCACCTCCTCACGGGACAGCCCCGGTTCCGGGGGCGGGCCCGTGAGCGCGGACCGGGCCGGGGAGGGCTCGATCACTGTCGGGGTCGGACCCCGTTCGGTCCGGTCGGCTTCTTCGGGCACGGATGACTCCTGGTCGGTGAGGAGGGCTGGACCGGCGGGGACCCCGGTCACACGAGCCTCAGTGTCAACGCTCACCAGAGTAGGGAGAAACCGGAGTGCAGGGGCCCGCCGGACCGGAAACCCCGGGTTCGGCCGTCCTCTTCGGCCGGAAACCGAAGCATCTGGGAGGGGAGCCGCGTCCCGCACTGGGCCGACGCGGATCCGCGTCGTAGAGTCCCTGGCAAGGGAACTGAACGCGTGGGAGACAACAGATGTGCACCGTCATCGTCGGTTTCGATCCGGGCGCCCGGACACCGCTGGTCATCGCGGCGATCCGGGACGAGATGCGTTCGCGTCCCTGGGACTGGCCCGCGCGGCACTGGCCGGAGCGCCCGGAGCTGGTCGGCGGCCGTGACCGGCTCGCGGGAGGGACCTGGTTGGCGGTCGATCCGCGGCGCGAACGGGTGGCCGCGCTGCTCAACGGTTGGCCCTGGGACGGCCGGATGCCCTGGGAGGGCTCCTATCCGGCCAGCCGGGGTGATCTGCCGCTGAAGGCCCTGGCCACGCAGAACCGCGATCCTCTGGCCGGGGAGGATCCCACCGGCTACGCGCCCTTCCACCTGCTGGACGCCGACGCGCACAGGGCTGCCCTGCACAGCTGGGACGGGCGGTGTCTGGACACCCGGGCGTTGCCCCGCGGGGTGACCACGATCGTCAACACCGGTCTGGACGCCGAGGATCCCCGTGCGGACCGGCACACCCCCGAGTTCGCCCGCACCCGCCCCGACCCGGACCTGGCCACGGCCGAGGGGATCGGGGTCTGGGGCGAGTGGCCGGACCTGATCACCGAGGCCGCCCGCTCCGAGCCCCGCTCCGCGGGTACCACTCAGGGTGGTGACCCCTCGGGCCTGATCGCCCACGCCGAACTCGGGGACGGGCTCGTCTGGGCCACCGGCTCGGTCACGCTGGTCGCTTTGGACCGGGACACCGTTCGGTACGCGTTCACCGAGGACCCGGCCGATCCGGACGCCTGGCGGATGATCGAGGTCTAGGCAGGGGTGGAAGTCTGTGCCACGTGTGTGGGGCCCTGAGTAAAGTGGCTTCGGGAAGCGGTGGGTTTTATGGGCGATGTGTTCCTAGTGTCTGACTTTCGAGAAGTTGGAAAAATGGCCACTTGCCGCTGGTAAGACACCAGGTCAAAAAGTCTGCTCCCCGCGCACGCGGGGATGGACCCATCAGCCTGCCGCACATGCGGTCCCGGTTGCGCTGCTCCCCGCGCACGCGGGGATGGACCCCCTATTGTTGGGGCGGCACCGGCCCCGACTGCCTGCTCCCCGCGCACGCGGGGATGGACCCCGGGGGCGCCCGCACAGCCTACCGCCCGTGAGCTGCTCCCCGCGCACGCGGGGATGGACCCCACACGGGCTCCGGCGTGGTCCTGGAGGACGTCTGCTCCCCGCGCACGCGGGGATGGACCCTCGCAGTCGGCGTCCGCCAGATCATCCACCACCTGCTCCCCGCGCACGCGGGGATGGACCCCACCCGGGGACGGGCTGTTGCCGACCGGTATCCTGCTCCCCGCGCACGCGGGGATGGACCCCATACTGACCTGGGGATTGTGGATAACCAGAGTCTGCTCCCCGCGCACGCGGGGATGGACCCGCCGCGAACCCCGACTGCATCCAGCGCTACCACTGCTCCCCGCGCACGCGGGGATGGACCCGCGGTCCAAGACCTACAGGCCAACCATGGGCTCTGCTCCCCGCGCACGCGGGGATGGACCCGGGGAGCGCGTGGGCCGCGTTCACCCTGACATCTGCTCCCCGCGCACGCGGGGATGGACCCTACATCTACACCGCTTCGAGCACCAGGAGGTGACTGCTCCCCGCGCACGCGGGGATGGACCCCGCGTGCACGACTTCCCCGCGGGTGCGCTCGGGCTGCTCCCCGCGCACGCGGGGATGGACCCGGGATGGTGCTCTTGTGCTCCCGCTCGACGTTCTGCTCCCCGCGCACGCGGGGATGGACCCTCGATGAGCACCGGGCCCTGGTCAACCGCATTCTGCTCCCCGCGCACGCGGGGATGGACCCGCCGAGCTGGTCAACATGATCACCCGCATCGGCTGCTCCCCGCGCACGCGGGGATGGACCCACCCCGAGCAGGACCACGCCCTCACCGGCCCCCTGCTCCCCGCGCACGCGGGGATGGACCCGAGGTGTGGGCCGGGTCGGCGTACTCGTCCGGTCTGCTCCCCGCGCACGCGGGGATGGACCTCCCGTGACCACGACGCTCCGGGCCTCAGAGGCCGAAGTACGGCCATGCGCGATCACGCCGTCACGGTACTGAAGCGCTACGCGGGAGTCCATCCACCCGGGTCAGCGGGTAGGACCGGGGCCGACCGGGATGACCGGACCGGTCCTACTCGCGCCCGCGACCGCGGTCGCGGAGCAGCCACTCCGCGGTTCTGTTCACCACGTGCACCGGGTAACCCCCCGTGAAGTCGAACGCGAACAAGGCGACACCGCGTTGGTCGGCGTACTCGACGGCGGCGTCCGTGTAACGCGAGGAGGTGAAGAACACGGCTACGTCACCGACCCGGGCCGCGCCGACCAGCTGCGGCACCTCAGAGCGCCCAACGCCTTTGACACCGTAACGTTTGACCTGCGCGGAGATACCCGAGGCGGTAACATCGATCCCTGCCACCCGACGGAGGCGTGGCCCGGACACCCCGGAAACCCTGGCTTCGCAGCCACTTCGCCACGAATGTCTCGGCTTCCGTGGGCGTGCGGATCCGCGTCCGTGCGCGCTCCCGCGACTTCTGCTTCCTCTTCCGCTCGGCTGCGGCCTCCACTCTCATCGCCTCTACGAGGGGCAGCAACACCATGCCGAGCAGACGGGACCGGTCCAGCCCCTCGTCCTCATCGCCCCTATGAGGGGCAGCAATTGCTTACCTGCTCACAACAGGCTGAGATCGTCCGAATCTTTATCACTACTGACTCCGAGGGTGTCCGGCGTCTTAGACCGTTTGTTCTGCTCATCAACGGTTGCAGAGAATGCCAGCCCGACCCCGAGGTCTCCGTTGAGAAGCCCTGACGATGGAGTGAGAGTCGGTCCGATTCGCTGGAGCAGCTCTCGTGCTGCTCGTGTCAAACCGCCCCTTAGAGGGGTGGAGGTGTCAGCTTGGTCTTGTGTCATTCGGTGGGCGATCTGCACCAATCCAGCGAGCCCATGGCACAGCCCCGCCTCGGTCGTCTGTTCGAGTGAGGCGGGCTTTAGACAGGCAGCCATCGCGTGTTCTGCCATTCGGCAGCGGACCGAGTCGTTCAGCGCAAGGCCAGCGAACTGCTGGGATTGCGCCAGACCGGGGGTTCCGTAACACCAGGAGATTCTGCCCCGCTCACCGGCGCTCAGGTTCCCCTGGCCGGTGCGGATGATCCAGGAGGGCCACCACACTTGGTCCCCGTCGTGCTGGCGCCAGGTGTCCAGGTAGTCGCAGACCCTGCGGATCGCTTCCCCCTGACCCTGGACCACCAAACCGCGGCGGTAGGCCAGGGCGAGAAGGGCGAGTACCCCGCTGATGCCGTGGGCGGTGCCGAGGTTGGCATGGCCTCCCTGCCATGGTGGTTCGGGGTCGTGCCAGGGGGCGTGATCGACCCACCACCCGGGCAGTTCCCGTCCGTCTTCCAGGAAGGGTTCGGTCAGGCGCACCAGGTAGCCAAGGAGACGTTCCATTGCTGCCCCACTCGGGTCTACGCGCAGGAGTACCGCGCCGATGCCGGACAGACCCTTGATGACGTCGTACTCACCGAAGCTGGCCCGAGCCCCGCAGCCGATCCGCTCCAGGGCGGCATCAACCCGCTGGTGAACCAACCTGTTCAGGTGACGGGTCAGGGTGCTGCGGGCCCGGGCGTACTGGTCCTCGGGCAGCAGCGAGAGCACCAGGGTCAGTGCTGGGAGGCCGTAGAAGAGCCCGGCCCTGTCGGAGGCGTCCACACCGTGGGCCGTGGCCGCGCGCAGCCATACATGGGCACGTTGAGCCGCTTCAGGGTTGTGGCGGGCCTGGGCGGCGTGGAAGAGCGCGATGCCGGTTGTTCCGGTGTCCAGGCACTGGGGCGGGGCGGTTGGGACGGCGGGCGGCTCGGCGTAGCTCTGTGTGAGCTCGTCGAGAAACCGCCTGGCAGTGTCGTGGTTCATCGGACCACCGCCAGCCCCCGATGAAGCAGCGTCAGAGCGAGGGCGCGGGTGAGTTCCAGCAGACGGGTTTCGTCGGCGCGGTCGGGGCCGATGAACCGGTTGTGGTGCATGTGCAGGAGTGAGGGCAACGCGTCCAGAAGGTGTTCTGGGGTGGGTAGGTGTTTGCGGTAGGTGGTCATGGCGCGGTTGCGTTCGCGCCAGGCCTCGCGCAGGTCGGCGGGAACGGGGCCGTGGTCCGGGTCGGTGAGCGTCAACGCCAAAGTGTGAGCGGTCCGATCTACCGGGTTTGTGGCTTTGGGTAGGTGGCCGATCATCCACTCCAGCGCGTCGGTGGGGAGAGCAGCGTTGACCAGATGGAACAGGGAAGCGGCGCCGAGGGCACGGGTTCGACTGGGGTCGTTGGTTGTGTGGTGGAGCTGGGCCAGGGCCGCGGTGGTGTCGGCCGAGAACAGAGCGTGGGCGGCCTCGAGTGCCGAGCCGTGGCCGTAACGGCCGGTTTCGGGACGGTAGCTGTCCAGCCGCATATGGCGGAGCAGGCCGTCGTGACATAGTTGGCCAGCCCATCGCGCCAGTGTTGCCAAGGCGTCGGGGTGGTGGGTGGGGATGCGTAGGCGCAGGTGGGGGCCGTCGTGGTCGGAGTAGCGGACGGCCCACCAGGCGGGGGCGCTGCCCCAGCGCTCCCACAGGCTCCTCGTGTGGTGGGTGAGGATCCGGGTGTGCAGATCCGGGTCGCAGTACAGGTGCGCTGAGAGCCAGGAGGGCGAGCCGGGCAGGTGCACCGCGGAGGGTGGGTCGTTCAGTTGGGTGAGTGACCTCGGGGCTGTGGTGGCGGCCCGGGCACTCGCCAGGGGGATCACGAGTTCGTGGGCGCGGTGCTCGCACCAGGCGAACGCGTCGGTGGGTGGGGCTTCGGTGAGGGTGAGCGGTGCATCGGCCCGGGCTCGGTCCAGGTGGTTGCGGAGCAGAGAGCGTTGGGCCCTCTGCTCCAGGTCCAGGGAGAGGAAGGAGTCCCCGTCGCTGATCCGTACCCGGCGCGGCACCTGTTGCTCCTCGTGAAGGCCTTGCAGGGCGCGTTCCCAAGCCGCCGTACTTTCCCTCGGGGCGGGGAACTGGCGTGGTTCGATGCGCCACCGGGCGGGGGCGAGGACGGCTCGCCCGGCACGTACGCGGGGAAGCCTGCTCCAGGTGTCGGTGGACGAGGGCCAGGTGAAGGACAGGTGGGGCGCGGTGCGGGCGCGGGGCAGTTCGTAGCAGAAGCGGACCAGAGGGTGGGTGTGCCAGCGCGGTTCCAGGGCGGAGAACAACTGAGGCTCGATGATCTGCCCGGTGGAACGGTGTTGCAGGCGCAGGTGATCGGCGTCGATACGCACCAGGAGGTCGTCCGGGCCGAGTACTCGGGGTCCGTCAGGTGTGGCGGGTGGTGGGTGTTCGTCGATGACCAGCACATGGGGGAGCAGGGGTGGCGTGCGGGCGATGTTGTGTGCGGAGGTGACCAGGGGCGGGGCGCTGATCTGGGCCGGGAGGGCTCCCTCGGTGATCGTGGGGAGGCGTGTGTGGCCGTGGTCGGCGATGCCCTCCAGGTGGGAGAAACGGCCGGTGAGCACACCGACCGCGCGGGACAGGCCGGTGATCCACAGGGTCAGGTCCCCGGCATCCACGGCTGCGGTGCTGGTGGCCTGGAGCTGGGCCCGCACTTCCACGTGCGGGGGCACGGGTCCCTCGACGTTGGGC
Source organism: Nocardiopsis moroccensis (assembly GCF_055763695.1). Classification (NCBI taxonomy): domain Bacteria; kingdom Bacillati; phylum Actinomycetota; class Actinomycetes; order Streptosporangiales; family Nocardiopsidaceae; genus Nocardiopsis; species Nocardiopsis moroccensis. The sequence goes on from NZ_CP199747.1 coordinate 1,112,172, forward strand.
AGGTCCCGGGCCAGGTCCAGGGCGTCGACTTCACCGGATCCGTCCAGCGCTGCGGTGTGGGCGGCCCGTGTGAGTGCGTGATCCCGAGCTGTGAGGGGTTCGGGTACGGGGGGCGGGAGGTAGGAGCCCCGGTATCCGGCGGGCCAGCCCATCCCGGTCGGGCCGACCAGTTCGGTCAACGCGATGACCGCGCCGGGCCCGTACCGCTCCAGACAGCGCAGGTGGTAGTCCACCCACGCAGGAGACCCGGGACGGTCCGGGGCCAGCGCGAGCAGGGTTCGGGCCGCTTCCCGAGCGGTGTCGACCACGGTCGGGGCCAGGGTCAGTTGTGCGTCCACACGGGTGTCCACCGCGAGGGGCGGCGGTGCCGGGCAGGCCTTCCACAGCTGCTCCTGGGCGTGTCGGCGTCTGGCCCGGTTTCCGGCATTGTCCGGCGCGGTGGTGTTGTGCCGTAGCAGTAGCGCGTGCGCCCGTTCGGCAGGGGCCTGCCCGCAGCACTGGCGCAGGAGATGCGCCAGGGGGTCAGGTGCGCTCATCGGTGGGTGTGCGGAGCTGAGCAGGATCTGGGCGTGCACGAGCTGATTGAGCATGTGCGCGACCGCGGCCCGGGGAGTAGAGGGGAAGGCGTTGCACAGCGCGTCTTCGACCTCGCGCCACGGCCACGGATCACGGGCCAGTTCCACAGCCATGGCCGTGGCCGGCGTGTGGCGTACGGACAGTGGCACGGCCTCGTCGGGTTCGGTGGTTCCCGGCAGCCACTCCCGGACCAGCCGGTCCCCGCTGATGTGCAGGGTGGATGCGGCTACGACTGTCAGCTCCTGGTGGTGCTGCGTGGTCAGGTGCTGGGCGTAGTCGTGCAACCAGAGCGCATCAGGCCGGGCCACGGTCTGGTGGGCGCCTCCCCACGTCACCCGGGTCGTCGTACCGATCTCGGTCGGGGCTACTCCGGCGAACATCCCGAACGGGGTGGGGCGGTGGCGGGAGCGCAGGAGGTAGCGCATGAGCGCGACGGTGCACCGGCGCAGGCGGCCGCAATCGCCGACTTCACCTGTGCTGAGTCGATCGAGCTGTTCGGCCAGGCTGGGGCTGGCCGCCCGCACAGCGTCGGTGAAGAGCACTGATTCCCGCCATAGGTGAGTCACCCATAGATGGAGCTCGTCTGTGTCGGCTGTGGAGGGATCGGGCCAGGGAACCTCTTGATCAGGGGGTGTGAACGCGGTGGCCCGCACGGTGACGGCGGGCTCGGCCAGAACGAACATCGTCTCCTCGTCAAAGGATGCCCGGGCCGGGCTCGCCCGGCCCGGGCACGTTCTCGAATCGCTTCGGTCAGGGTCAGACCGTGCGCCTGGCGCAGCTGACCGAGCACGCCGACTGGCAGGTCTTGCCGCAACCGTCGTTGGTCATGCTCCACAGCCCTGAGTCCAGCTCCGGGCCCTGGTGGATCTGGATGTCCAGGTCGAACACCTCACGCTCGGGCACGGGGGCGAACCCGGCCTCGGTCTCGACGATGTCGAGGGTGGCTACCTTCACTGCTGCTCCTCAGGGGTAGGGGAAGGCTGGCTGATGACCATCCGGGTGTGCTTCTTGTCCACCACACGGCCGGCGGGGAGCCGGTCGTCGGGGGTGCTGCGGGGAAAGAGCGTGATGTCGGGTCCGGGTCCGTGGCGGTGATCGCGGTCCCAGGTCGCCATCAGGGAGTTCAGCTGTTCGGCCATCTCCTGGGCCTGGAGGCCGTGGCCGATGGCGCCCAGCTCTCCGCGGGTTTCGTCGTGCGGGTCCGGGCGCAGGGTGCGGTAGGCGAAACTGTCCCCGGTGGGAGAGAGGATCGCCGGGGTGCCCAGAACCCAAGTCGGGGAAACGATGCCTGCTGAAACGGCGCCCTGATCGGCAGTGAGTACCGCCCATGAGTCCACGGCTGAGGCGATCCACAGGTCCTGGCCGTCGGTCGGCTCCTCATCGGTGACGCCCACTCCGGACCACAGCCTCACACCGGGTTCGGCCAGCGCCTTGGACAGAGCTGCGACATCGATGTCGGGGCCATCCTCCAACCGCAGGCCGACCCGTTGGCCGGGCTCCTCGCTGAGGTAGGGCATGGGCTCCCAGTGCTCACCCTCGCCCTGCATACGCACGAACCCGCACATGTCCACGTGCACAGCCCGCAGATGGTCGCCGCACGCCTGGAGGGTCAGGCAGCGGGTCAGGCCGCGCACACGCAGCGGCACGACCATGAGACCGCCTTCGGCCAACTGCTCACACCAGCTCGCGGGCACGTCCCAGGCGCCCGCGGTGACCACGATCCGGTCGAAGGGGGACCGGTCGGCAAACCCGTGCTCGCCGTCGGCGACCGCCACACGCACCCGCTCGGCGTACCCGGCGGCCTCCAGGCACCGGTCGGCGCGCTCGATGACCTCTTGGTCGATATCGATCGAAGTGACCTGGCCCTGTTCTCCGACCAGCTCAGCGATCAACGCGGCGTTGTAGCCGCCCGACCCGATCTCCAACACTCGGTGGCCGGGCTGGAGGTCGGCCCGGTCGAGCATGGTCGCGATGATGCTGGGAGCGGAGATCGAACTCAGCGCGATGCCGTCCTCGGCGCGTTTGGTGACCAGCGCGAGGTAGGGGTTGTAGACCTCGGCCAGGTCCAGACCGGGCGCAAATGCCTCCCGCGGAACCGTGCTGAGGGCTTGCTCCACCCGTGCGGTCAGTGCTTCGCCCCCCTGGGCGCTGTCCGCACGGAGCTGTTCGACCATAGCCTTCCGCAGGTCCTGTGGTGACTGCGCCGGTGTGTCGGCCGCTTCTGCTGCCACGGTGCCTCTTCCCCGTCGAGTACGTCGGAGCCAGCAGTCTCCCGCGACCGGCCTGGGGGACCTATGCGTGTGCGCACTTCTTTGCGTTCGAATCGTGCGCGGTGTTCGAATCAACGTCCTTGAACAGCTCGTATGCGATCCAGGACGTTAAGACCTGGTATCCCGCCCGGCCGCTGGTCCTACGCTGAACTCCGAGACTTCCGGGTGCGCCCTGTCTGGAAAGCGCAGGAGAAACATGATTCGCTCAGTGGTGTTCGACGTCGGTGAGACCCTCATCGACGACACCCGGGAATGGGCACGTTGGGCCGATTGGCTCAACATCCCCCGGCACACCTTCTCCGCTGTGCTGGGCGCGGTGACAGCCGAGGGGCGCAACAACGCCGAGACCTTCGACTACTTCCGTCCCGGCTTCGACTTGGCCACAGAGCGCCAACGACGCGAGGACGCGGGCCGAGGGGAACTCATCGAAGACGCGGACTTGTACCCGGACGTACGAACAGGACTGCAGACTCTGCGGGACGCCGGTCTTTGGGTGGGGATCGCCGGAAACCAGACTGCTCGCGCCGGGGATCTCCTCCACCAGTTGGACCTTCCGGTCGAAGCCATCGCCACCTCAGGAGAATGGGAGGTGGCCAAACCCGACCCTGCCTTCTTCGCCCGCGTTATCACCATGGCCCCCGGGAAACCCCACGAGATCGTCTACGTGGGCGACCACCGAGACAACGACATCATCCCCGCCCAGGCCGCCGGGCTGCGTTCAGCACTCATCCGACGGGGCCCATGGGGCTATCTGTGGGCCGATGACCGGCGAGTTCGTGAACACGCGGACTGGATCATCGACTCGATCGAGGACCTTCCCCGACTGATCAACCATGGACTCGAAACACCCCCGCTGGAGCTGCGGGCCCCTACAGTGGCTCCGTGGCCGAATCGTCCCCACCCTTGACCTCCGAGACAGCCCTACGACTCGCGGCCGAGAGCGAACCGGAGTTCGCTTGGTCGAGCCGGGGAGCGCAGATCCTCGGCCCGGTAGGAGAGAACGCGACGGTCCTCCTACCTGAACCGCGGCTGGTCCTGCGCATCTGCGCCAGCACCGAAAGGGGGCGGGCGGCTCGAGAGTTGTCGGTGGCCCACTGGCTACGTGAGAACGATGTTCCCGCTGTCCGGGCAGCCGAGGAGTTTCCTTCTCCTGTGCTGTTCCGGGGGTGGGTGATCACCGTCTGGGAGTTCATCCCCGGCATTGAGGCCGGGGTGCCGAGCACCATCGGCACGGCTCTCCGGCAGCTGCACCGGCTGGACACGCCTGCGCTTCCCGGGTTGCCGGAGCTGGGCCCCCTCGACGGGGTCGCGGGGTATATCGGTCAGGCCTCGCTGGAACGTTCGGAAACAGCGTTCCTTCGTGCTCGTCTGGGCGAGCTGCACGATGACTACGCGCGTTTGCGGTTCGCCCTTCCCCGGGGACCGGTGCACGGGGACGCTCACCGCAAGAACATCGTGCGTGACGGCCACGGAGATCCCCTCGTCCTGGACCTGGAGCGCTTCAGCGTCGGTCCGCGCGAATGGGATCTGGTCGTGGCCGCCGTCTATCAGCGGGTGGGCTGGTACACGAGCGCGGAGTACGAGGACTTCACCTCGGCCTACGGGTGGGATGTCCGCTCCTGGTCGGGGTACGAGACCCTGGCCGCGGTGCGGGAACTGCGCATGACCGCGTGGCTGTGCGCCCGCACCGGACGCGAGCCCCGGCTCCTGCCTGAAGCACGCCGTCGCATCGCTTCGTTGAACCAGCCGGACGAACCCAAGCACTGGCAGCCGGGTACCTGAACTCACCTCTGTAGCAGAGGGGAGTCAGCAAGGGCTGAACGGAACTCTCGTACCGGGCGGGCGTTGGCGTACGGCTCCAGGCCCTTCTGAAACCGAGCGATATAGGAGCGTACGCGGGCCGAGCGCAGACGGCTGGCATGAGCGATGGTTTGTTCAGCGAGCGTGCAAGCGGCCTCCAGGTCACGATCGCCCTCCATTAGGTGGGCACCAGCCTGGACGAGACCAGCGAAGGTGCGGCTGCGCCGGAAGCTGGCCGGCGCCAAAGCGACGGAGCGTTGGGCGTGTTCGATGGCCAGCGCACCTCGACCGAGGTCGTGGAAACAGTGGGCGAACTCGTCAGCGACTTCTGAGGCATCGAAGTAGCCCATCCAGGCGGGCTCCTGCCCGGCACCTCCGCGGCTGAAGGCGTCCTCCATCTCGGTGAGCGCGCGCGTGCAGGCACGCTCTTCCCCCAATGAGGCCAGGCCTCGAGCTTCCATCGCGGCGAGCATAGCCTGGACCTTGGGCGTGGCCCGGGACCCGACGCCCGTTTTGGCCGTGCGCGCGAAGTCGACCGCGCTGCGGAAGTCTCCGAGGAAGTTCGCCTGGTGGCTGAGCAGGCCCAGGGCCTTGGCCCCGAACAGCCGGTCCGTGCCCAGGTGAGCCAGGTTCAATGCCTGGAAGAAGTAACGGCGCCCCAGGTCGTGCAGACCGGCGTCGTAGGCCATGGCTCCGGTTTTGGCAGCGAAGCGCGCGCTTGCGGAGAAGAGGGCGCGGCCGACCACTGGTGTGAAGCGTCCTCGGAGCAGGGGCGCGATTTCACTGTGCAGGTACTGAACGGCCGCCGTGCGCGCGTGGCCGCCGCCGAACTCGTGGTCCAGGGTTTCGAAGAGGTCGCATGCCCTGGTGATGGCGTGTACGTCGTCCTCGGTGACGTTGACCGGAGAGTCAGGGATGGATTCGAGGACGGCTGGCGGTGCGACCAACCAGCGCAGAAGGGGAGTGCTCAGTTGCTCGGCTGGTGTATGGAGGGAGCGTTCGGACAGGTGTTGTCCGAGATCCGCACCCCACAACGTTTCAGCCTGCTCTACCGCTTGCTGCGGTGACTCGAGGAACAGTTCCGCGGTGACGATGGAAGGCGCAGGAGCGCTCCTTCGGACCGCAGCAACGGGCCGGGAGTCCTCCAGGGGTGCGCCGAGGCCTTGGAGGGCCTTGTGGATTTTGCGGAGGTCGGTGAGTCCTTTTCCTGCTTCGGCGCGGGTGATGGTGCTCGCGGCGACTCCGCACATCCTGGCCAGTGCTTCTTGAGACAGGTTCTTGATCCGGCGGCGCAGGAACTGGATCACCCGCTGGGCATCCCGTTCTCGGACAGCGGTCACCATCTCCGGGTCACGCCACACCCAGGAGGGGATGCACTCACAGGACCTGGGGCGATCGCCACGGTCCCGCCCACAGTTGCCACAACGCATCGGGGATCCTCTGTCACCTGGGGGTGTAACGAGACCTGTCCACAGTAACCAGAAAGCGATCCCCGCTGACGATGCTTCCAGGAGCTGACTGCTCCTGCCTTCGGGCTTTTCCCTTTTCAAAGGTGGTGTATCGAACACCGCGCACGAATTCGAACGCCAGGTCGTGCGCAAGCGCATAGCCTCACCGGTGCGCACGGTCAGACACTGCTGAACATGCCGACCACAACGATGAACGCCGCCACGCTGATCCTGTGCACCACAGTGAACTCCAGGGCTTGCTCGATGAGCTGGTCCGGGGCACCGGATCCTCCTACGTGGTGGTGTTCGGTGCCCATGGACTGCACCTTTTGCGGGCCGGAGACCTGGACCAGGTCAGCGTTGAGAGCGTCACCGCTATCATGACCAACGTGCTGCTGTTCTCCCGCGGGGCCGGGAAGCTCACTGAACGCGGTGAGGTCGAGGCAATCGTGCTCCGCTACCGTGCTGGTGCGCTCGTTCTGGCACCCCTGGGCTCCTCCTCCGGCCTGGGCCTGGTGACCGACAGCAGCGAGAAGTCGGCACAGATCGCCTACGCCATCGCCCAGTTCACCACCCGATCAGGCCACCTGCTCCCTCAGGACACCCTTACCCGGCCTCTGAGGCTGACGCCCGCACTGGTGGTGTCCCGATGGGCGCCCTGGCTCCCAAGCCCCTGCTGGTACGCCCTTCCGCCGCGGTCGTCATGCACACGATGGTCGAGGCCAACACGGCCGTTCCTGTTACCTACGAAATCGCGTCCCACCGCTGCTCGGTCCTTTCCAGGAACTCGATCACGTCGCCCTGGTGGAAGCGGGCTCCCAGCGGTTCCCACTGTTCGCGTGCCTGTGCCACCTGCACGGGTGAGACATCGACTCCTTCGGCCTTGACACCGCTCTGAGCCAGGGCGGCGACTTCGACTCCACGGCCGCACCCCAGCTCCAAAGTGGTGGCAGGATCCCCGAGTAGTTCCGGCCCGGGGCGGTGCCGTCCCCGTCCCACTGGGTCCACCCGCACGCTTCGTTCAGGTCGGCTTCGGCAGTGACGCCTTTCGCGTACCTGTCCCAGTAATCGAGCAGGTTGGCGGTCTTCTCCATGGCGGTGATCAGGTAGGCCATGGCCTGACCGAAGTAGCGTTCGGCCATGACGGGGCTCAGAGGTGGCCGCGGGCGAGCAAGAGGATTAGCTATTCCCACACCTCGGGGGTGATGAAGCTGTGGGGATGCGCTCCACGGGTGTGTAGGGGAATATGTGAGGAGACGCTAGTTTCTTGGCGGTTGGATGCGGGGTGTTTGGGTTAATTTTGGCCAAATTCCTACTCCTTGGCAGGTCTCGCGGAGATAACGCTCCGCGTTTTCGCAGGTCATTAACTGTGAGCCCCACGCACGTGGGGATGGACTGGTGGGACTCACCGCCCAGCGTGCTCAACGCTTACGCGCGAGCCCTCCGTACTGGTCGACCTTGCGGACACGTCCCACTTCGGAGTCCTGCGGCCGCCACATCGTCGCGGACACCACGCCGGGTTCCAGCAGCTCCAGCCCCTCGAAGAAGCGCGCGATCTCTTCGGGCGTGCGCAGGTTGTAGGGCAACGGCGCCGTGTCGTTCCATCGCCGTGCGGCCTCGATCATCGGTTCGCTCGTGCTGGTGCCGTCGCACAGGGCCAAGAAGCTGCCCGCAGGCAAAGCCCCGACATAGGCCCGCACGAGGTCGTAGGCCTGCTCGCCCGCGTAGTGACCCATCGTGCCCAGGATGGTCAGCCCGATGGGTTGGGAGAAGTCCAGGTGTTTGCCGGCCTGGGCCAGGAGAGTGTCCGGTTCGCACAGGTCAGCGTCGATGTAGTGGGTAGCGCCCTCGGGATTGCTGGTGAGCAGGGCACGGGCGTGGGCCAGGACCAGGGGGTCGTTGTCGACGTAGACCACGCGCGAGGTCGGAGCGACGGACTGGGCGACCTCGTGGGTGTTGTTGTGCGTGGGTAGGCCGGTCCCGATGTCGAGGAACTGCCGGATGCCCTCCTGCGCGGCCAGGTGGGTGACGGCGCGGATGAGGAACTGGCGGTCGGCGCGGGCCGCCTCGACCATCTCGGGATAGGCCTGGAGGACGTAGTCGCCCACCTCGTGGTCGGCCGGGTAGTTGTCCTTGCCGCCTAACCAGTAGTTCCAAACCCGGGCAGAGTGTGCGGTGGTCGTGTCGATGGGGGGCGTGTCCGGCATGGGTACCTGTGTTTCCTCGCGGGGGTGAACGCTGATCGCAGCCGAATTGTCCTGTCTGCGTGGAGCGCTCCGCAAGCCGGATCGCCTGCCCCGTAGGGGATAACGCCGTTCTGTGGGCCTCGGTATCCGTGGTGGGGGCGGGGACGCTCCCCGTCGCGATCTGTGCCTGCTGGCCCTGGTCCCGTGAGATGAGCAGCGCACGCGGGGGCGGGGTGTTCCCCGGGTGAAGCTGCCGACAGCGCGTCACTCGGGGAACCCGCTCACGTGGTCGCTCGCTCTGGTTGATGCCGGCGGGTGAGGATCCGCTGAGCCAGGAGCACGAAGGCCACACCGATGAAGTAACCAGCGCTGTTGGCCAGCAGGTCATCGAGTGAGCTCTGGCGCCCGGTGGCGAGTACCGCTTGCCCGACTTCGATGGCCAGGGACAGTAGCGGCCCGAAGAGCCACCGTCCCCATCGGTTCGCGATCGTCAGGGCAGCCACGATGCCCAGCGGGACGAACAAGAGGATGTTGAGCATCCACTCTTCCCAGTGCAGGGAGTTATCCGTGACATGGTCGCCGAAGACAAACCCGAACGGGGTGAGGCTGAGGCTCATGCCTCCCTGGCCGACCGAAGCCCAACCGCCGACCGGCTCCACGAGCACAGCCATATAGGCGAAGACAGCGGTCGCAAGCACAAGGAATCCACCTGTTTCCATGAGTCGCGGAGCCTTCTTCTTGAGCAATACGCCACCGAATGCCACAAGCGCGGAAACGGCAATCACTGTCAAAAATACAGATGGACTCAGATAGAAAAGAATTTGCCACATGCGATGCTAACTCCGCTTCTCAGTCGCAGGACACCGGAGGGGTCTGGTACCTTCCCTGGTCCTCGACTTCCATGTATCCGACAACTTTTCTGGGTATCCGAACCTGGCTCCAGGTCTCACTCACAGTGTCCTCGGGTGAAATGTTGCGCTTTGTGCCACTGATTTCCCCGGCGTTTCCCGAGAACCATCCGAACTGCAGGTCAATGCGTGTTCCGGAGTGCTTGACGTAGCTCACTCGAACGTAGTTGCAGTTGTTGGCCCGAACGGAAAGCAGACCGTTGGAGAGCTTGGTCGATGTTTCTCCGGCCATGTGCTCGGTCTTGCTTCCGGTCTCGAAAATGTGCCCATTGTCGTAGATGGTGACCTCCACGGAAGCCTCCTGTCCATCCTCCTTCGCCTGTGCGACGGCTGCCGCGGGGGCAGCGCAGCAAGAAGCACCATCAATGATCGCTTCAAGATTTCTCTTTCATTTTGAGTGAATGAGACATCAAGACTTTATCCAGGCCACACAACGACAGTCAAGCAAAATGCCGCTGAATACTTTGGCCAAGTTGCCCCGTTTGTCCTCGTGTGTTTGAAAGTGCATTCAATTTCTTTAATGTTGCTTCGGTTAATTTTTCCAGGTCGCGAACGGGCGCCCACTGCATCAGGCGGCGGTTGGCGCTGGTGGGAGTGAACGCGTCGATGCCACGGATTCTGGTACCCGATTCGCTGGCCATGTGTGTGTAAGCGTTGGCTTGCGTCGACGACGGGTGGCCACGACTCCGGTCGGTTCGTGACCGGGTAACGGGTCGTAGTCCACCTGGATGATTTCGGCCATGCTGGCCGCGCGCCCGCCGGGCTTGCCGGTGCAAAAGGGGGCCTCAGCGGGCGCGCGGGGTTCGAAGGTTGTCGGATCGTGGGTCAGCGGGCGGGCGAGGGCGGATCCGGGTCGGGCGCGGGGCGGACTTCGAGCGTGGTCCTGGCGGTCCCGAGGTGGCGGTGGGCGAGCAGGCGGAGGAGCTCGGTGCGGGTGGGGGCAATGATCCGCTCGAAGGGGTCCCCCTCTCCGGTCCAGCCGATCGGCCGGTGGGCCACGAACCTGGCGTTGGGCCCCTGGCCTTCGATGGTCATCCGCCAGTGGCGGTGCAGCAGGTCGCACAGGACCCGTTCGGGAAAGGGGAGTTCGTTGCTCACCTGGTCCACCTCCGGCTCCGGGAGTCCAGCCATGCTGCCAGGGAGCGGTGGCGTGGGTTGTCCCGGGGCCTGAGCCGAGTCCGCGTCCAGGTGCGTGCCGCCGCACTCCAGGAGGCGGAGGTGGTGGGGTGGTCGGTGACGGCCTGGTCGATCAGGTGGGTGGCCAGTTCGAGGTCGCCGTCCCGGTGTGCGATCCGCAGGGCTTCGCGGACCAGGGGGAGACGGTGGCGCAGGGTGCGGGAGTGCCACCGGCCCCTCAGGCGCGGGGGCAGGTGAGCGGGCGGGTGCAGGGCCTCCTCGGCGGCGGCCAGCAGGTCACAGGTGTGCGTGTCCAACATCAGAGGGACACCCCCAGCCGGTGCAGCCCGGCCAGGACAGCGTGCAGGACGTCCGGGGGAGCGGTGTCCAACGGCCTCCGGGGTGAGGGAACCAGCGGCGGACGGGGCCGGCGCGGCGACCGGCCCCCGGAGAGGGCGCGCGGCTTGGCGGCGTAGGCGCGCACACGTTCGGCTCGGCGGGGGCGACGGCGGCGCATGGTCTCGGAGGCGAGCCGGCGCACGTGCGCCGGCTCGGACAGGTTCAGGCATCGCTGCATGGCGCTGCTCCTTCGTCAGGTGCCGGATGGGAGGTCCGGCGACTTCTGGTGAGCTCCCCTCGTGACCCAAGACTTTCAAAACCGCAAGATTCGCTTCTAAGCGCGTTCGACGATTTAAGCCGCGACAGACTGTTAGAAGCGAAGGACGCGTGGAATGTCTGAAAAATCGATGCGGAGCGTAGGCTCAGCAGGTCAACCCACTCCACGGAGGAGCGACGACGTGGCAGCCAGTCCGACCCTTCGACGGCGACGCCTCGCCCGCCGGCTGCTCCGGCTGCGTGAAGAAGCAGGGCTCACGGCGAAGCAGGCCGCGGCCGAAGCCAAGAAGCGCGCGCCGGAGAAAAGCTGGTTCGAAGCCAAGATCACGCGCATCGAGACACGGAAGATCTTGCGCGTCCGGGACGCAGACCTTCAGGTTCTCCTCGACGTCTACGGTGTGACCGACACCGACGAGCGGGAGGCTTACCGCAAGCTGGCTCGCGAGGCCGCCAAGAGCGGATGGTGGTTCGGGTATCGGGACATCCTGGGTGCCGGGACCTACATCGACCTGGAGACCGAGGCCAGCCGGATCCGCACATACCAGGTGCAACACCTTCCGGGTCTGCTCCAGACCGAGGGGTACGCCCGCGCGATGATCCGAGCCGGTGGCGTCACCGATGAGGAAGAGGTCGACCGTCGCGTCGAAGTGCGGATGATGCGGCAGCACATTCTCGCTCGGGCGGACGCCCCGCGTTTGTGGGCGATCGTTGACGAAACGGCGTTCCGCAAACTTCCGCCTGAGGTTGCGGCCGATCAAATCCGGTATCTGCTCGCCGTGCAGCGGCCGTCCCTGCGCATCCAGGTCCTGCCGGATGCGGTGGGTCCGCATGCTGGGATGGACGGGTCCTTCGTCATCCTTGACTTCCCGGACGATCCGTCCGCCGTGTACGCCGAGCAGACGGGTGGCTCCGGCCTGCTTGTGGAGGATCCGGAGCAGATTACGCTCTACGAGACGGTGTTGGACCACGTGCGGGCGGCCGCGCTCAGTGTGGAGGACTCCCGGGCATGGATCCAGCATCGGCTAGACCAGCTCGACTAGAGGACACAATGTTCACCAGTGAATCCCACCTGCGCTTCCGCAAGTCGTCCTACAGTTCGGCGAAAGGGCAGGACTGTGTGGAGGTCGCAGACCTCCCGTCCGGTGCCGCCGTGCGTGACACCCAGAACAGGGGCCTCGGGCATCTCATGTTCCCCGGCACGGAGTGGACTGCGCTGCTGCGCACCGCCGCCCGCCAGTAGTTGACGAACGACGAAGGCCCCGACCGTGTTGGTCGGGGCCTTCTCGAATGCTCACCAGAAGCATTATCCCGGTTTTACTGTACCCCGGGCTGTCAGGAGGCAGGAAGTAGGATTCCCTGGCTTGCTCATGGTCGCACTCGGTCACCCTCCAGGTGCTTCCCATCGCTGCGGGTCTCCACGCCGGGATGGGTGGTCCGTTCTCGATCTTGGACTACGAGTCCGCGTCGTCGCTCGTGTTCCTGGAGACGAACACAGACGGCTTCTGATCTTTGATTAGGTGCTTGACAGAATGGGGTCGGGGTCCAACCCGACCGATCGGATGAATCCGCGCAGCAAGCCCGGTCGGCGTTGGACCGAGCGCAGATGAGACCGCATCACCTTCTCCAGCTCGTCCAGACTCCGAAACGCCCGGTTGGCCAGGTGAGCCTTCAGGTGTGACCACAGTGTCTCGACCGGGTTCAACTCGGGCGCGTACTTGGGCAGGCGGACCACGCTCAGCCACGGACGGTCGGCCAGCTCCCGGCTCACCCACCGGGCGGTGTGCGAGGAGTGGTTGTCCCACACCAGCACCACAGGTGCTCCGAGCTGGGAGTGGACTCTGGAGATCAGGTCGGGCAGGTCGTACTGGGTGATGGAGTCGCGTTGGGCGGTGTACACCAGGCGCACCCGGCCCTGGGCGGGGTCGACGCACAGCCACCCGCTGGCGTTCATCCTCTGACGCCGCTTACGGGACACCGCGATCAGCGGGGTCTGGCCACGCTTGCCCCAGGTGCGCCGCACCGGAGGATCGGTGCTCGCACCGGTCTCATCAGCGAAGACGATCCACGCCCCGCACCGGTGCGCTTGTTCTTTTGACCCGCGGCCACACCTGGGTGCGCCAAGCCGCGATGTCCTCCTCGTCTCGCTCGGCGGCCCGAACGGCGGGTACCTGCCAGGACAGTCCGAGACGGTCCAGCATCCGCCAGACCCCGGAGGGGTCGGCGTAGGAGACGCCGAAGCGCTCCTCGATCACACGGTTGATCCGGGCCAGGGTCCACTGCTGGTCCTGCCACCCGTGGGCGCCGGGGCCCTGGGCGATCAGGGACACCAGCTCACGCTCTTGCGCGGGGGCCAGCAGGGTGTCGGCTCCCTGCTGGCCGGGGGCCAGGGCGCTGGTGCCGCCCTGGGTCCAGGCCTTGTGCCACTGGTGGACGGCCTGGCGCGAGGCGCCGAGCATGCGGGCGATCTGGGCTTGGGAGTGCTCACCGGCCTCGAACAGGGCAGCGGCGAGCATTCGACGGTCGTGGAGTTCGTCCAGGGTGCGAGGGTTCGGGGGGACCTCCATGCCTTATGACACGACAGGAGCCCGCTTCCGTCAAGACCCACCTCAAAGATCAGTTGTACCTGGAGAAGCCGGCAGAGATTACTCGGTACCGGCAGTGCTTTGACCGATTGCTCGCCAAAGCGCTCGATCCCGACGACGTGCCCGCATACCTGCGATCACTATCCGCTTAGAAAGCCACGACCATGTACTCAATCACCGAGGTCCTGAAGTTCCGCAAGTCCTCGTACAGCAACCCCTCGAACTGCGTGGAGGTCGCTGACGTGCCTGGCGGAGATGCTGCCGTCCGCGACTCCATGAATCCCGAGCACGGATATTTCCTCGTTCCGGGGAGAGAGTGGGAGGCGCTTCTCGGGGCCGTCCGCCACGGGTGGACCCCAGGCAGCAGAGAGGCCCCGACAGGCATCCTGTCGGGGCCTTCCACGTACTCATCCGGGCCACACTGTACCTCGGGCGGCCCGGGGCCGGAAGGAGCTCCCGTGGGCTCGCGCCTGGCCGTACTCGCCAGGGCTCCAGGCCGCTGTCCTCGTGCCCGGGATCCTCTGTCGCCGGTGAGGGGCGGTTACTCGGCGGGGAACACCAGGCCGGGGCGGGTGCCGGTGGCGCGCACGCTCTGGGTGACCTTGACGTCGTAGTGCTCAGCGAGCACGGTGAAGAACGCCTGTGCGGCCTCGTCCAGATGCTCGCTGATGCTGTTCGTGCCCACCGTCATGCGCACCTCGTCCGACGGGGCCCCGTCAGGACGGTCGATACGGATGGTGTAGGTGACCTCGGGGTCGTTGCGGTATTCGTACACGGCGCACCTTCGTCTCGGTTCGTTCGGAACGGATGGCGAAGTCCTGCTGAACCACGGGTCGGCCGCAGAGCCGCAGCGGGGGCTTTCGCGTCTCCTGCGCCGCACTCACCCGAACCTTCTCAACCGAGTTGTGGGCGAGCCGCGGTTGTACTGGACCTTGTGCCCAGGTTTGCACAGGCGTCCGACGATCCGGACAGGCGGGGCGGCGCGCTTCCCACGGCCTCCTCGCGAACCGGGAGCCCCTGGGATGTCGGTGCTCTGGTCTAACTTCGTGGTCATGGCACAGCGAACCGTAGCTCAGAAGATGGGAGTCAGGGCGGGCAGCCGGGCCCACCTGGTCGGTGCACCCGACACGGCACTCGCCGAACTCCGGCTGCCTGAGCTGGAGCTGCCCGGCTCACTCTCCGGGACGTTCGACTACCTGCACCTGTTCGCCACCGGTCGACAGGAACTGCGGTCGGGCTTCACCGAGCTCAGGGGCCACCTGGCCCCGGGCGGGATGCTGTGGGTCTCCTGGCCCAAAGGGCGCCGCCACGGCACCGACCTCGACATGAAGAGCGTCATCGCCACCGGTTACGACCTCGGGATGGTCGAAAGCATCTGCCTGCGCGTCGACGAGGTCTGGGCCGGGTTGAAGTTCACCCGGCCCAGACCCGGCAAGGTCTACCGGAACAGCTACGGGACCCTGCCCCAGCAGCGTTCGTGACGCACGGGGGCCAGAACAGCAGGAGACGGCCCGGTGCCCCGGGAAGTACGGCGCCTGGTGCCTGCACACCATCGGTACGCCGACCCGCCGACCCCGGCACGGATCAGGCGAAGAGGACGAAGGCCAGCACGCCGAGGGCGGACAGGGAGGCGAAGGCCACGAGTGCGATCAGCGCGTTGGTCCGGAAGCGCTCGTCGTCCCCGGGGGCGAACAGCCCGAACTCGGCCCCGGCCTCGGTCTGGGAGGTGTCGTTCATGGCCCCATCCTGCCGTACGTCCGGGGTGCGCGTACACCCGCGGAACCGCCCCGCCCAAGCGCGGCCCCCGGACCCTCACCAGCCAGCCAGTGCGTGTCCACGAACGGTCGTGGGTACGCATGGTCCTCTCCTGGCTCCGGGGACACAGGACAGTCGGGTCGACCTTCCCGTAGCGGGCTCGGGCTCGGGGCGTGCGGACCGTGTCGTGGCAGGAGATGGTGCTTTTTCCGGAAGTTTTCCGAAAGCGCGTCATAGGCGAGGTGGAGGAACGTTTCACCCAGGAAAGAAGTTCGACGACCCACCGAGGAACCACCATGATGAGCGCCCAATCCGCCTCCACGCCCGGCACCCGCCCCCTCCGCGACCCCGCCGACCTGGTGGGGCAGTGGGTCCGGGTGCACGAGGACGGATCCCTCGGGCTGCTGCTCTCCGCCGACCGCACCGGCTGGACCCTGCGGACACCGACCGGTACCCGCACCGGTAGGGGACAACTGGTAGCCGAGCCGGTCACCCGCCGGAGCGAGGCCACGTCCGTCCGCCGACGCCTGCGCGCCGTCATGGACGACCCCGCGTCCCAGACCTCCGCCGACCTGGACCTGCTCGACCTCCAGCTCGCCGCGCACCCCTGATCCCGCACCCCGCACTTCGAGCCCCGGTTCGCGGGCCTTCGGCCGAGCGGCGCACTCCCGGAACGGGCGCGCCGGGCCGGAGGCCCGCTGTCGGGTGGGTCACGACCCAAGGAACTCGTAAACCCCCTGGGTGAGCGCGGCGTCTCTGAGAGAGACGACGTACTCGCCGTCGGATCGCGTGGAACGCACGCGTACACAGCAGGGGGCACCACCATGGGCCGTAACGGCAACCTCATCGAAAACGGGGCGTACTGGTTGCTCTACGTCGTCTCCTTCAGCGGCGCACTCCTGCACTGGCGCCTGGGCAACGAGTTCCTGGCGGCACTGTGCGGTGCGACCGCGCTACTGAGCGCCCTGCTCATCGGCCGTGCCGGGACCGGTCTGGCAGCCCAGGGGCGCTGAGCCGGCCACCGGCCGCCGGGCCGGTATTCCCGCCCGTTCTGGGGTGATCATCACCCGGCGCGCCACCCGCTTTCAGTGCGTTTGCCCCGTGCACGTGCGGATAGGCTTCGCGGTATGCGTTCATGGTCTGCGCCTGACATCGTTCCCCTGCCGGGTACCGGCGGCCCCCTTCGTGTCCACGACACCGCCACCGGACGGATAAGGACGACGACGCCGGGCTCCACCGCGGGGATGTACGCCTGCGGTATCACCCCCTACGACGCGGCCCACCTCGGGCACGCCTTCACCTACCTGACCTTCGACCTGGCCAACCGGGTGTGGCGGGACGCCGGGCACGAGGTCAACTACGTTCAGAACACCACCGACATCGACGACCCGCTCCTGGAGCGGGCCGAGGCGACGGGGGTCGACTGGCGCGACCTCGCCCACCGGGAGATCGACGTCTTCCGCGAGGACATGGCCGCACTGTCGGTCATCCCGCCGACCTCCTACGTCGGTGTCGTGGAGTCCGTCGACCTGATCAGCGAACTCGCCGTCCGCATTCGGGAGACCGGCGCCGCCTACGAACTCGACGGCGACCTCTACTTCTCCGCCGCGGCGGCACCGAAGTTCGGCGAGATCAGCAACCTCGGCCGCGAGGAGATGCTCGACCTCTTCGGCCGGCGCGGCGGCGACCCGCAGCGCACCGACAAGAAGGACCCCCTGGACTGGCTGCTCTGGCGCGCCGAGCGCCCCGGAGAACCCGCGTGGGACAGCCCCCTGGGCCGCGGCCGACCCGGCTGGCACATCGAGTGCAGCGCCATCGCCCTGGACCGGCTCGGCCCCTCCTTCGACCTCAACGGCGGCGGCAACGACCTGGTCTTCCCGCACCACGAGATGGGTGCGGCCGAGACCCGCTGCGCCACCGGGGGCCCCAACGCCCACAACCACCTGCACGTGGGCATGGTCGGCCTCAACGGCGAGAAGATGTCGAAGTCACTGGGCAACCTCGTCTTCGTGTCCAAGCTGCGCCAGCAGGGCGTGGACCCAGCCGTCATCCGCCTGGCCATGCTCAGCCACCACTACCGCTCCCCGTGGGAGTGGACCGACGCCGAGCTGCCCGCCGCCGACGAGCGCGCCCGGCGTTGGCGTGCGGCGACGGCCCTGGGCTCGGGCCCGGACGCGGCTCCGGTGCTGGCCGCGGTGCGCGCCGCACTCGCCGAGGATCTGGACTCCCCGGCCGCGCTGGCCGTCGTGGACGCCTGGGCCGGGGTCGCGCTGGCCGAGGGCGGCGGCGACACCGAAGCCCCCGGTCTGATCCGCGCCACCGTCGACACCCTGCTGGGCGTCAAGCTCTAGGGATTCTTCCCCGGAACTGATCCGGCGGTGGGCCTGGCACCTGCCCGGCCCACCGCCGTCCTCAGATCCTCGGCCGCGGCACGTTCGCGCCCCGGGACGCGGAGAAGTCGGGCAGACCGGGTTCGGGTGTGTCCGGAACCAGCCGCACCACGGGGACCCCGTTGACGGGGTCGGACCCGATGCGCTCGTAGGCCCGGACGCCGCCTCCGACGTCATGGCCCAGCCCCCGCATCAGCGCGGACGCGGCCCTCGGATGCCGCTGCGCGTAGTGCGCCAGCACCTGCCCGGACTCCTCCGGCGGTAGTGGCTCGGCGGTGCCCCGCCGGCGCCGGCCGCCGATCTGGAACAGCACCCGCGGCTCCTCCAGGATGTTGCGGAACCAGTGCGAACGGTTTCCGAACCCTGAGGCCACCAGTACCGCCCCGGTGTTGTCGTTGCGCCCCACCACCTCCAGGACCGCCTGCCGTGCCTCGCCGGTGGTCCGCCCCCTGTGGGTGAGCAGTACGAGCCGTTCTCCCAGGAGGTCGCCCAGGCCCAGCCGGTAGATCCAGATCGGGGCGCGCAGCAGTGCGCGCTGGAGCGGGTCCTTCGGGGGCTGGACGAACGTCATGGCACTGACCTTCCTGCGATGGTGTCCGGCCCTCCTCCAGAGCAGGCCGAGGGCGGGCACGAGTGTAGTCACGCCGTCCTCGGCCGCCCGGGCGCCACGCCAGTCCCGCAGACCCTTCCGAGGCCGACGGCGGGCGCCTCCGCGCGGACGCCCGCCGGGTCGTCTCCGGCTGACCGCGCGCGGCGGGGAGGGAGCGGGTGTGCGGGTCTGTTGGTGCGACAGTTCCGATACGTACCTTCGTGTCGTGTTCGCGGTGACCACCTGTGGCCACGACATCGCCGAATCACCACCACCGGGGCGCGCGGCGTGATGGGATGTCGCCCATGACCACGACCACGACCAGCACCCCCACCCGGCCGAGCGCCGCAGCGGAACTCATCGCGGACTTCGTCTCCACCGGCGGCGTCCTCACCGACCGGGCCGACCTCGCCCGATTCCTGCGGGAGCACCGTCTCGTCACCGAGGGGGCCATCCCCATCACCCTCGCCGACCTCGACGAGGCCGTCATCCTGCGCGACGGCATCCGTTCCCTGCTCGACCGCGACTCCGGGCCCGACCCGGAGGCCCTCGGGCGCGCCCAGAAGGTCCTGGACGGCCTGCGCGTCACCGTCCGCCTGGAACCCGCCGAACAGGTGGAGTCGCCCCTGGCACCCGCCGTCGTCGACGAGGTGCGCCGGGGGCTGGCCCGCATCGCCGGAGCCTGGGCCGCCGTCCTCGCCACGGGGGAGTGGCGGCACCTGCGTCTGTGAGCAGGCGGCAGGGGTGCGGGCCCACTGCGGGCCCTGCCCCCGCGGTTGTGCGTCAGTACCGCAGCACACGAACCCCGTCTTCCGCGCGGCGGACGCTCACCCGCGCAGACGGGCGAGGAGACCCGGGCGTGGCAGGGCTGCCCGCCGATGCCCCAGGAACTCCTCCCACTGCTTGGTGATGTCCTCCAGCTGGTAGTCGGACGCGGAGGCCAGGGCCTGCGCGCCCATCCGTTGGCGTTCCTCGCGGTCCGAGACCAGACGGGACAGGGCCTCGCCGAGGGCTTTGGTGTCCTGGGGCGGGACGAGCAGGCCGTTGCGACCGTGGTCGATGATCTCCCTCGGGCCGTGCGGACAGTCGAAGCTCACCACCGGGATGCCGACGGAGAAGGACTCGATGATGGTCATCCCGAAGCCCTCCACCCGGGAGCTCACCGCCAGCAGGGAGGCCTTGGAGAGCTCGCCGAGCATGTCGGTGGTCTGCCCCTTCAGACTCACCTGTTCGGTCAGGCCCAACCTCTCCACCGTCTCGCGGAGTTCGGTGTCCCGGTCGCCTCCTCCGTAGATGTGCAGCCGCCACTCCGGATGGTCCGCGGCCACGTGGGCGAATGCCTCCACCAGCAACGGGTACTGCTTCACGGGGGAGAACCGCCCCGCGGCGGCGATCACCGGTTCGTCCAGCGCGGACCGGGGCGGCTCACCCGGTTCCAGGGCGTTGGGCAGGGCGGTCAGCCAGCCCTCGGGGGTGTCGAGCAGCTCCTCGTAGGCGGCCCGGTCGGTCTCGGTGAGCACGCTCATACCACCGAGCCTCGGGTAGGCGCGGGCGATCGCCTTGCGCACTTCCGGTTTGTGCTCGGCCAGGTTGAGGTGCTCCTGACCGATGGTGAGCACATGGGAGGGCGCCCAGGCGGCGAGGAGCAGGTTGATCCCCGGACGGGTCCCGATCACCACGTCCGCCTCGGTGGTGCGCAGGTAACGTCTTAACCCGGTGACCGCCTCGGGGGTGAAGTTCTTGTTCCGGCGCCGCTCCGCCGAGGGCACGATCTTCTTGGCCCTGCTGTCCCAACGGGCGAGGGTCCGCTCTCCGGGGGGTTCGACCACGGGGTTCTCGGTGTAGTCGCTCAGGGGCACCAGACGTACCCCGTCGGCCGGGGTGAAGAAGGGTTTCTTCCGCCTGCGTACCAGGCTGACGATCTCCACCTCGTGGCGGTCCGACAGCCCCCTGGCGAGGTTGTGGACGGTACGGACGGTGCCGCCCATGGCGTAGCCGTTCGCGATGACGAAGGCGATCCTCACGTTTGCCCCATCGACCCCCGCCCGCGCGGTCGGGAAGGGTACTCGTCCCAGGCCCCGGGGCGCGACGAATCCGCGTCCGGGGCGCGTGTACCCCCGTACCACGCGCCCCGGAATCCTGGCTCAGTCCCCCCGGTCCGCGAGCCATCACACGCAACGTAGCCAAGGCGACATAAAGGTGAGGTAACGGCAGACGGGATCTTTGGGACACCCGGGGTCTTCCGGCGGAGCCTCAGCCGTCGTCGCGGCGGCGGAGGTAGCGCTCGAACTCCTGGGCGATGGCGTCACCGGTCGCCTCGGGGAGGTCCACCGTGTCCTTGGCCTCCTCCAGGCCCCGCACGTAGGCGGCGATGTCCTCGTCCTCGGCGGTGAGGTCGTTGACACTGGCCTCCCAGGACACGGACTCCTCGGGCAGGTCGCCCAGGGGGACCTCCGCGCCCAGGAAGTCCTGCACCCAGCCCAGGAGGGCCAGGGTCGCCTTCGGGCAGGGCGGCTGGGCCACGTAGTGCGGGATGGCCGCCCACAGCGACACCGTCTCCATACCCACCGAGCTGAACGTCTCGTGCACGACCCCGACGATGCCGGTCGGCCCCGTGTACGTGGCGGCCTCCAGTCCGAACCGGGTGCCCAGCTCCAGCGGCGAGGACATACCGGTCACCGGGATGGGCCGGGTGTGCGGTGCGTCGGCCAGCAGTGATCCCAGGACCACGGCGCGCCGGACCCCCAGCTCCCGGGCGATCGCGAGCAGGTCGGCGGTGTAGGAGCGCCAGCGCATGTTCGGCTCGGGGCCGGTCACCAGGACGACGTCGCGCCGGGAACCGGGCGGACGGGCCACCCGCACCCGGGTGGTGGGCCAGTCCATCTCGGTCAGCCGCCCGTCGACCACGGTCATGCGCGGCCGGGTCACCTGGAAGTCGTAGTAGTCGTCCGGCGCCAGGGCGCACAGTTCCCGCGCGCCCCACTTCTCGGACAGGTGTTCCACGGCGAGGCTCGCCGCCTCACCGGCGTCGTTCCACCCCTCGAACGCCGCCACCATCACAGGCTCGACGAGCTCTCGGTCGAGCTGGATCATGGACGGCCCCTTCCTGGACGTGGACGCACACCACCCTATGGGGTGCCGCCACGGCCGGGAAACCGTTACGGGAAGCCTGACCCCTCAGGCAACATTCATAACTTTGGGACACCCGTCTCACGTGGCGAAACAGTCGATGGGGTAGCCTCGCGACCAGCGACTGACCAGGACAGCGACGTCCCCGTCCGCTTCCACCCGCAGCGCGTCGTGGTCCGTACCAGTGCCGTTCGTCACCGGCGACGTACTGGGGTTCCACCACGCCCCGAGACTAGAGTTGCTGAACATGAGAGATCGACGGACATTCCGTGAAGCACTGTCCCAGCGCGTGGTCGTTGCGGACGGGGCGATGGGCACCATGTTGCAGGCGCACGATCTCGACCTCGACCAGTTCGAGGGACACGAGGGCCTCAACGACATCCTGAACCTGACCCGGCCCGACATCGTGCGGGACATCCACGCCGCCTTCTTCGAGGTCGGTTCCGACTGTGTGGAGACCAACACCTTCTCCGCCAACTACGGCGGCCTGTTCGAGTACGGGATCGAGGAGCGCACCTACGAGCTCGCCGAGGCCGGTGCGCGCCTCGCCCGCGAGACCGCGGACGCCTACTCCACCGCCGAACAGCCCCGCTACGTCCTGGGCTCGGTTGGCCCCGGAACCCGGCTGCCCACGCTGGGCCACGCCGCCTACGCGCACCTGCGCGACTACTACGAACAGTGCCACCGCGGTCTCATCGATGGCGGCGCTGACGCCATCCTGATCGAGACCTGCCAGGACCTGCTACAGGTCAAGGCCGCCGTGGTCGGCGCCAAGCGCGCACGCAAGGCGCTGGGCAGGGACGTGCCGATCATCGCCCAGGTGAGCATCGAGACCAACGGCACCATGCTCATGGGTTCGGAGATCGGTGCGGCGCTGACCTCCCTGGAGCCGCTGGGCATCGACGTGATCGGACTCAACTGCTCCACCGGCCCCGCCGAGATGAGCGAGCACCTGCGCTACCTGTCGCACCACTCGTCCGTCCCGATCTCCTGCATGCCCAACGCGGGCCTGCCCGAGCTGGGTTCCGAGGGCGCGGTCTACAACCTCTCCCCGGAGGAGTTGGCCGACGCCCACGACACCTTCACCTCCGAGTTCGGCCTGAGCCTGGCCGGCGGCTGCTGCGGCACCACCCCCGAACACCTGCGCCAGGTCGTCGAGCGGGTGCAGGGACGCGGGATCAAGAACCGCAAACCGCTGGTGGAGCCCTCCGCCTCCTCGCTCTACCAGAGCGTCCCCTTCCGCCAGGACGCCAGCTACCTGGCGGTCGGCGAGCGCACCAACGCCAACGGCTCCAAGAAGTTCCGGGAGGCGATGCTGGCCGAGGACTGGGACACCTGCGTGGAGATGGCCCGGGACCAGATCCGTGACGGCGCCCACCTGCTCGACCTCAACATCGACTACGTGGGCCGAGACGGCGTGCGCGACATGCGTGAACTCGCCTCCCGGTTCGCCACCGCCTCCACCCTGCCGATCATGCTCGACTCCACCGAGCCCCCCGTCCTGGAGGCCGGGCTGGAGGCGCTGGGCGGCCGCGCGGTGCTCAACTCGGTCAACTACGAGGACGGCGACGGCCCCGACTCCCGCTTCACCCGCATCATGGAGCTGGCCTCCGAGCACGGGGCCGCCGTCGTCGGCCTGTGCATCGACGAGGAGGGCCAGGCCCGCACCGCCGACTGGAAGGTGCGGGTGGCCAGCCGCCTCATCGACGAGATCACCGGTGGCTGGGGGCTCAGGACCGGCGACATCATCATCGACTGCCTCACCTTCCCCATCACCACGGGGCAGGAGGAGACCCGCAGGGACGGCCTCGAAACCCTCAACGCCATCCGCGAGCTCAAGTCCCGCTACCCCGAGGTGCAGACCACCCTGGGCCTGTCCAACCTCTCCTTCGGCGTCAACCCGGCCGCCCGGATCGTGCTCAACTCGGTGTTCCTGCACGAGGCGGTCCAGGCGGGCCTGGACTCGGCGATCGTGCACGCCTCCAAGATCGTGCCGATCAACCAGATCCCCGAGGAGCAGCGCAAGGTCGCCCTCGACCTGGTCTACGACCGGCGCGAGGACGGCTACGATCCGCTGTCGATCTTCATCGACATGTTCCAGGGGGTCGACGCCAAGGCGATGCGGGCCTCGCGCGCCGAGGAACTGGCCGCCCTGCCGCTGTGGGAGCGCCTGGAGCGTCGGATCATCGACGGCGAGTTCACCGGCATCGAGGCCGACCTGGACGCGGCGCTCGCCGAGCGCCCGGCCCTGGCCATCGTCAACGACACCCTCCTGGCGGGGATGAAGACCGTCGGCGAGCTGTTCGGCTCCGGTCAGATGCAGTTGCCGTTCGTCCTCAAGTCCGCCGAGGTCATGAAGGGCGCGGTCGCCTACCTCGAACCGCACATGGAGAAGACCGACGACGACGGCAAGGGCCGGATCGTGCTCGCCACCGTCAAGGGCGACGTGCACGACATCGGCAAGAACCTCGTCGACATCATCCTGTCCAACAACGGTTACGAGGTCGTCAACCTCGGTATCAAGCAGCCGGTGTCGGCGATCCTGGAGGCCGCCGAGGAGAAGCGGGCCGACGTGATCGGTATGTCCGGTCTGCTGGTCAAGTCCACGGTGATCATGAAGGAGAACCTGGAGGAGATGAACTCCCGCGGTATCTCCGAGCGCTTCCCGGTGCTCCTGGGCGGCGCCGCGCTCACCCGCTCCTACGTGGAGCAGGACCTGGCCGACATGTTCGGCGGCCACGTGCGCTACGCCAAGGACGCCTTCGAGGGCCTGCGCCTGATGGACACCTTCATGGCGGTCAAGCGCGGTGAGGAGGGCGCCAAACTTCCCGAACTGCGCCAGCGCAAGGTCAGGCGGGGCGCCACCCTCAAGGTCACCGAGCCCGAGGAGATGCCCGCCCGCAGCGACGTGTCCACCACCAACCGGGTGCCCGTCCCGCCGTTCTGGGGTGACCGGATCAGCAAGGGCATCCCGCTGGCCGAATACTCCGCCTTCCTCGACGAGCGCGCCACCTTCATGGGGCAGTGGGGCCTCAAGGCCTCCCGTGGCGGCAACGGCCCCACCTACGAGGAGCTGGTGGAGACCGAGGGCCGTCCGCGGATGCGGATGTGGCTGGACCGGATCCAGACCGAGGGCCTGCTGGAGGCCGCGGTCGTGCACGGCCACTACCCCTGCTACAGCGAGGGCGACGACCTGGTCGTGCTGGACGAGGACGGGAGCACCGAACGTACCCGCTTCACCTTCCCGCGCCAGCGCCGCGACCGGCACCTGTGCCTGTCCGACTTCTTCCGGCCCAAGGAGTCCGGGGAGCTGGACGTGGTCTCCTTCCAGGTGGTGACGGTGGGCGCGGCGATCAGCCGGGCCACCGCGGAGCTGTTCGAGCGGAACGCCTACCGCGACTACCTCGAACTGCACGGACTGTCCGTGCAGCTGACCGAGGCCCTGGCCGAGTACTGGCACACCCGGGTCCGCGCCGAGCTGGGCTTCGCGGGGGAGGACCCCGCCGAGCTGGACGCCTTCTTCAAGCTCGGCTACCGGGGCGCCCGCTTCTCCCTGGGCTACGGCGCCTGCCCCGACCTGGAGGACCGGGCCAAGATCATGAAGCTGCTGGAGCCGGAGCGGGTGGGGGTGTCGTTGTCCGAGGAGTTCCAGCTTGTTCCCGAGCAGGCCACCGACGCGATCGTCATCCATCACCCCGAGGCGACATACTTCAACGTCTGACCAGCCCCGAGGTCGTGGAGGCCCCACCGGTGCCCGTCGCCGGTGGGGCCTCCCCCTGTGGGGACCACCCCTGCCACGATTCGAGATGAGCCAATTGAGCACTGTGAGTTCCGAACTGCCCGAGGCCGGTGTCGAAGGGGAGCGCCGCCTCCAGGCGGTGCTGTTCGACATGGACGGCACCCTCATCGAGAGCGAACACCTCTGGGGGGAGGCCGAGGCCGAGCTGGTCGCCGAGCTGGGCGGGGTGTGGACCGCCGAGGACCACCGGGTCAACGTCGGCAACGCGGCCGAGCCGGTGGGCCGGTACATCATCGAGCTGACCGGGGCCGACCACCTCACCCCGCGGCAGGTGGCGGACATGCTGTACGCCCGTTTCCTCGCCAAGCTGGAGGGCGGTGCCGAGGTGCGTCCCGGAGCCAGGGAGCTGGTGTCGTCGCTGTCCCGGGCCGGGGTCCCGCTGGTCCTGGTGACCTCGACGGAGCGCGCGCTGGTGGAGACGGCGATCTCGGGTATCGGTCTGGACGCCTTCGTCGACTCGGTCGCCGGGGACGAGGTGGACGCGAACAAGCCGCACCCCGACCCCTACCTCAGGGCCGCCCGCCGTCTGGGTGTGGCGCCGGAGCGCTGTGTGGCGGTCGAGGACTCGGTGGTCGGTGTGGCCTCCGCCGCCGACGCCGGCTGTGTCACGGTCGCGGTGCCCAACCACGTGGAGATTCCGCCCCGCGCGGGTGTGGTCTTCCGGGACAGCCTGGTCGGTGTCGACCTGGACTGGTTGGAGTCGTTGGTCGCCGGCCGCTGAGGTCCTTGTGCCGGGCACTCCGGTGGGTAGCGTGGGGGAGAGGGACGTGGCGCCCGAGCCGTCGCGCTGGGTGAATCGCCCTAGGGGATCGGCCGGATGTGTGTTCGGGCGCCGGATGGGAGACTGGTCGCATGCCTGAGACTCTGAGTGAAAACGTCGGCGTGGGGCTGGGGGCGGCCCTGGCGGTGGTCGGCTTCGTCATCTCCTACTTCCTGTGGCGCAGGAAGGGCGCTGCCTACGGTCTGCGCGGTGTGGCCTGGTCGCTGCTGCCCCTGGTCGCCGGACTCCTCATGCTGATGGACGTCGTGATGGAGTTCGTCCTGGGGGTCCTCGGGATCCTGCTGACGATGGCCTTCAAGCTGCAGTCGTGGGTGGGGCTGGCGCTCGCGGTACTGATGGTGGTCCTGTACGTCGTCTCGGGCTTCATGAAGTCCAGGGGCATCGGGGTCAAGCCGGGTGCGAGGCCGCAGGACAAGGCCCAGGCCAGGGCGCAGGGCACGGACGCACCCGCCGCCGCGGAGCCCGCGCGGCCCGCCGCCGGGCAGGTGGGAGGGGCCCAGCCCAAGCAGGGTGACCAGCCCAAGCAGGGCAAGAAGACCGGCGGGGACGAGGACCTCGAGGACATCGAGGCGCTGTTGCGCAAGCACGGCATCGAGTAGGTCCCTGGACGACGAGAGCGGCTCCGCTTCGGCGGGGCCGCTTTTCTGTGCCCCGCATCACGTTACGGGTTCATACCGACACGGTCTGATTTATAGCACTTGCCATAGCTCAGGCGAATTGGGATGAAGTGTGTGGCGGTGGTCGTATCGTTGTCCGGGGCGCGCGAAGCATCCTCCCGTCCCAGCTCAGCGCGGATCGTCCGATGAATGCGCATTTTGAGGTCTTTAGTTCTCATGTGGGTCATTTATTAGTTTTCGTTACGATTCGGCTACATGGGCAAAGTTTGGACGACGGGCGCCTGAGGGGCGAGTAAGTTGGTCGCTGTGTAACATCCCGGGCGGAACGGTCCGCGAGTGTGTCGAACCCCTCAGTCGGGCGCACATGCCGCGTACCTGTACCGACGTGACGGGCTATCCCCTCGCACCGTCGGACGAACGCCCACGCCAGCCCGAGTCGAGAACCGGCCGGCCCCACCGTGAGACCCCGCAGGGTCACCCCCCGAGCGGCTCACGCATGGGATCTGTCCCCTCGGCCAGAAGCGTATGAGTGGAGAGTGGTGACCTGATGAGCGCGCCCTCGCATGCCCCTGGGGCGACCGAAGAGGTCGACCCGGAACCCGGTGCGTCGGCCTCGGGTCGCAGCGACGCCGACAACCGTTCCCTGCGTCAAATCGCCTGGCAGCGACTGCGCCGCGACAAGGTAGCCATGGTCTCCGGCATCGTCGTGGTCCTGCTCATCCTGGCGGCGGTCTTCGCGCCCCTGCTGAGCAAGTGGTTCGGGCAGCCGCCCACCCAGTTCAACCAGGACCTGATCGACCCCAGTCGGCGGATCCCCTACGTGGATCCCGACAACCCCGAACTCGGCGTGGACCGCTGGGGCGGGATCAGTGGCGACCACCTGCTCGGTGTCGAGCCCACCACCGGCCGCGACCTGTTCAGCCGGATCCTGTACGGCGCCCAGATCTCCCTCCTGGTCGCCTTCCTCGCCACCCTGGTCTGCGTCGCCCTCGGCACCGTTCTCGGCATTATCGCCGGCTACATGGGCGGCTGGGTCGACACCATCATCAGCCGGGCCATGGACATCTTCCTGGCCTTCCCACTGGTGCTCTTCGCCATCGCCCTGGTCGGCGTCATCCCCGAGGGCGTCCTCGGGCTCACCGGCAACGGGCTGCGGATCGGCGTCATCGTCTTCATCATCGGCTTCTTCAACTGGCCCTACGTCGCCCGCATCGTCCGCGGACAGACCCTCGCCCTGCGCGAGCGGGAGTTCGTGGAGGCGGCCAAGAGCCTCGGCGCCAGCAACCGGCACATCCTCCTCAAGGAGATCCTGCCGAACCTGGTCACGCCGATCATCGTCTACGCCACGCTCCTGATCCCCACGAACATCCTGTTCGAGGCGGCCCTGAGCTTCCTGGGCGTCGGCATCAACCCGCCCACTCCCAGCTGGGGCAAGATGCTCTCCGAGGCAGTGCCCTTCTACCAGCAGGCGCCCTACTTCATCGTCTTCCCCGGCCTGGCCATCTTCATCACCGTGCTCGCGTTCAACCTGTTCGGTGACGGCCTCCGCGACGCCTTCGACCCCAAGACCTCGGACTGACCCGCGTTCGCGCGCGGCGGGACACCCCTCCCCGCGCGGACGCGGACCAACCCGCGGGTCCAACCCATCCCCACACCAGGTTCAGAGAGGTTATTCCCTTGAGGAAACGCACCCTCGGCTTCGTCGCGCTCGGCGCGGCGGCGTCCCTCTTCCTGTCCGCCTGCGGTGGCTCCGCCACCAGCGGCAGCTCCGACTCGGAAGGCAGCTTCGACCTCGGTTCCACCGAGATCGTCAACCCCTCCGACAAGACCGGCGGCACCCTGAAGTACGCCATCGCCGGCGACTTCGACTCCACCGACCCCGCCAACACGTACTACGCGTTCAACTGGAACTTCTCCCGTTACTACGCGCGTACGCTCCTGGCCTTCAACCCGGAGCCGGGCGAGGCCGCCACCGACCTGATCCCCGACATGGCGACGGACCTGCCGGAGCCCAACGAGGACTTCACCGAGTGGACCATCCAGATCCAGGAAGGCCTCAAGTACGAGGACGGCACTGAGATCACGGCCCAGGACATCAAGTACGGCATCGCCCGTGCCAACTTCAACGGCGGCACGTTCGCCGAGGGTCCGCAGTACTTCAAGACCCACCTGGACCAGGACGACCACAACGTCTACGAGGGCAGCGACCCGCTCGCGGGCTTCGACTCCATCGAGACCCCGGACGACTACACGCTGGTCTTCCACCTCAAGGACTCCTTCTCCGAGTTCCCGAACGTGCTGACCCAGCCGCAGACCGCCCCGGTCCCGATCGAGGCCGACCGCGGTGAGCTGTACCAGGAGAAGGTCCTCTCCTCCGGTCCGTACAAGTTCGACGGTGAGTACGAGCCGGGTGTGAAGCTGCACCTGGAGCGCAACGAGGAGTGGGACGCCTCCACCGACGCCGTCCGTCCGGCCCTGCCGGACCGCATCGAGGTCGAGATCGGCGTCAATCAGGACGAGATCGACGAGCGCCTGGTCAGCGGCGAGATCGACGTCGACCTCTCCGGAACCGGCGTCGGCCCGGCGATGCACTCGCGTCTGCTCGACGACGAGTCCGCCCAGGCCAACCTGGACAACCCGTACAGCGGCGCCCTGCGCTACGTGAACATCCACACCCCGATCATCGAGGACGTGGCCTGCCGCCAGGCGATCATGTACGCCGCCGACCGCGACAGCATGTGGCGTGCCTGGGGCGGCGCCGAGGGCGGCGACATCGCCACCAACCTGCTCCCGCCGGCGATCCCCGGCTCGAACACCGAGTCGGACCTGTACCCGTCCGAGGACAACAAGGGTGACCTGGAGTCCGCCGAGGCCAAGCTCGAGGAGTGCGGCGAGGGCGACGGCTTCAAGACCAACATCGCCGTCCGCGCCGAGCGCGAGAAGGACGTCCAGACCGCCGAGGCGCTCCAGCAGTCGCTGGAGCGGGTCGGCATCGAGGCCGAGGTCAAGTCGTTCCCCGCGGCCGACTTCTTCGGTCAGTACGCCGGTTCCCAGGACTACGTCCGTGAGAACAACATCGGCCTGAGCGTCTCCGGCTGGGGTCCGGACTGGCCCACCGGTTACGGCTTCGCCTCCAAGATCACGCACGGCGACGCGATCATGGAGACCGGTAACTTCAACACCTCCGAGCTCAACGACCCCGAGATCAACGGTCTCTGGGACCAGGCCCTCCAGACCGAGGACCCGGAGGAGCGCGCCGACATCTACGAGCAGATCGACACCCTCGTCATGGAGAACGCCGCCATCCTGCCGGTGGTCTTCGACAAGGCCCTGATCTACCGCTCCGACGAGCTCACCAACGCCTACTACCAGCCCTCGTACATGATGTACGACTTCATGGCGCTCGGCGTGGACCGGGGCTAGCTCCCGAATACCAGCCTGAACTAGTACGAGAAGGCAGGTGAAAGCGGCGGGGAGCCCCTGGCGATCCCAGGGGCGCCCCCGCCGCCGACCGCGATGCTGAACTATATTCTCCGCCGCCTTGGTGCGGGTCTCTTGCTTCTCACCGTCGTCACGGCGGTGACCTTCTGGATCTTCTACGTCCTGCCCCGCTGGGCCGGCGTCACCCCGCACGGCATGGCGGCGATGTACGTGGGCAAGGCGCCGACACCGGAGGCGCTCGACGCCACCGTGGAACGCCTTGGCCTCGACCAGCCCGTCGCGGTCCAGTTCTTCGAATTCATCCGCAGTATCCTCTTCGGCCAGGAGTTCACCTTCGGCCGGGAGACCGTGGAGTGCGCCGCCCCGTGCCTGGGCTACTCCTTCAGCACGAACTCCCCGGTACTGCCCCAGATCCTGGACCGGCTCCCGGTCACCCTGTCCCTGGGCCTGGGTGCCGCGGTGATCTGGGTCATCGGCGGCGTGTCCGTCGGTGTGCTCTCCGCCGTCAAGAAGGGCAGCATCTTCGACCGCCTGGCCATGGGCACCGCCCTGATCGGCGTGTCCCTGCCCATCTACTTCACCGGTCTGCTGGCTCTGTCCTTCCTGGTCCACGAGTGGGGCCTGTTCCCGGTCTCCCGCTACGTGCCCTTCACCGAGGACCCGGTCGGCTGGTACCAGGTCATGCTCCTTCCCTGGATCACCCTGGCGTTCCTGCACGCCGCCCAGTACGCGCGGCAGACCCGGGCGGGGATGCTGGAGACCCTCAACGAGGACTACATCCGCACCGCGCGGGCCAAGGGCCTGAGCGAGCGGAAGGTGATCTTCAAGCACGCCCTCCGGCCCACCCTGACCCCGATCGTCACCATCCTGGGGCTGGACATCGGCATGGTCCTGGGCGGCGCGATCCTCACCGAGAAGGTCTTCTCCCTCAACGGTGTGGGCGCCTACGCGATCGACTCGATCGTCGCCAAGGACCTGCCAGTCGTCCTGGGCGTCACGCTCCTGGGCGCGGTGTTCATCGTCATCTGCAACCTGATCGTCGACCTCCTCTACCCCGTCGTCGACCCGCGGGTGCGGATCGCCACGTAGGGCGTGTCCACCGAACACGCCCCAGCGCTCGCCAGCGCTGACCCCAGACCAGCTCTACCGAAGGAAAAGTGACATGGCCTCGACCGGACCGGCGCCGGCTGCCTCTGACGCAGTCGTGCGCGTGGAGAACCTGCGGGTGACCTTCCCGACGATGGACGGTGACGTCCATGCGGTGAAGGGCCTCTCCTTCGAGGTGCCCGCCGGCGGTGCCCTGGGCATCGTGGGTGAGTCGGGTTCGGGCAAGAGTGTGACCTCGTTGGCCCTGATGGGGCTGCACCGGGGGAGCCGTGCCCAGATCACCGGCGCCATCGAGGTGGCCGGGCAGGACGTGGTGAGCGCCAGCGACAAGAAGCTGCGTTCGATGCGCGGCAACGACATCGCGATGGTCTTCCAGGACCCAATGCAGTCGCTGCACCCGCAGTACACGATCGGCAACCAGCTGGTCGAGGCCTACCTGGTGCACCACCCCAAGGCGGGCAAGGCGGCCGCGCGCAAGCGCGCCGTCGAGGCCCTGGAGCGGGTGGGCATCCCCGAGCCCGCCACCCGGATCAACTCCTACCCGCACGAGTTCTCCGGCGGTATGCGCCAGCGCGTGGTCATCGCCATGGGTCTGATGTGCGATCCCAAGGTGCTGCTGGCGGACGAGCCGACCACGGCCCTGGACGTCACCGTGCAGGCGCGCATCCTCGACCTGCTGGACGAGTTGCGCCGCGAACTCAACATGGCGCTGATCCTGGTCTCGCACGACCTGGCCGTGGTGGCCGGTTCGGTGGACGAGGTCATCGTGATGAAGCACGGTCAGGCCGTGGAGCGGGGCGGGGTGCGCAAGGTGCTCTCCGAGCCCGAGCACCCCTACACCCAGGCCCTGTTGGCGGCGGTGCCGCGGGTGGAGGTCTCCCGGGCCGAGCGCCGCGCCCAGGACCGCGCCGACCGTGCCGAGAAGGACAAGCGCGAGGGCGCCGTCACCAGCCCCGGCACCTTCGAGGCCTTCACCCCCGCCGCCACCGACGGCGAACCGTTGCTGCGTGTTCGGGATGTGGCGCAGCGGTTCCGGGTCCGTGGTGGTACGTGGGGTCGGGCGTCTGATTTTTGGGCGGTGCGTGGGGTCAGTTTTGATCTGCACCGGGGGGAGACCCTGGGTGTGGTGGGTGAGTCCGGGTCGGGTAAGAGCACCTTGTCGCGGATGATCATGCGGTTGTTGGAGCCCACCGAGGGGTCGGTGGAGTTCGAGGGTCGCGATATCACGCATATGGCGGAGCGGGAGTTGCGTCCGTTGCGTCAGCATGTGCAGATGGTGTTCCAGAACCCGTATTCGTCGTTGAATCCGCGGTTGACGATCGGGGAGAGCATCGGTACGGCGTTGAAGGTGCAGGGGGAGCGGGACGGGAAGAAGGTGCGGTCCCGGGTGCAGGAGTTGTTGGAGCGGGTGGGGTTGGAGCCGCACCATTACAACCGGTTCCCGCATGCGTTCTCGGGGGGTCAGCGGCAGCGGATCGCGATCGCGCGGGCGTTGATTCTCAAGCCGAAGCTGATTATCTGTGATGAGCCGGTGTCGGCGTTGGATGTGTCGACGCAGGATCAGGTGTTGCGGTTGTTGTCGGAGTTGCAGGACGACTTCGGGTTGACCTATATCTTCGTGGCTCATGATCTGGCGGTGGTGCGTCAGGTGAGTGATCGGGTGGCGGTCATGCGTAAGGGTGAGGTGGTGGAGATGGGGGACAGTGACTCGGTGTATGAGAGTCCGCGGAGTGAGTACACGCGGCAGTTGTTGACCGCGGCTCCGGTGCTGGACCCGGACGAGGCCCGCCAACTACGCGCCGAACGGGTCGCCGGGCGCGCCGCCTAGCAGCACGCGCGAACAGGGTCGGCACGCCGTTCCCCGATGGGCGCCGTGGGGGGATACCTCCTGCGGCGCCCATCGCGTGTCCGGGCCCCGCCGCCCCCGGCGGACGCGGCGCCCGCCCCGGCCTTTCTCCCGCTCCGCCTACTCGGGCCGTTCCCGCAGATAGGTGAGGACGGCCATGACCCGACGGTCCACGTCGGTGCCCTCCGGAGGCAGGTCCAGCTTGGTGAGGATGTTGCCGATGTGCTTGCCGACGGTGGGTTCGGAAACCACCAGGTCCCGGGCGATCCGCGCGTTGGAACGGCCCTCGGCGAGCAGGGCGAGGACCTCGCGTTCACGCTCTGAGAGCCGCTCCAACGGGGTGCTGCGGCGACGGACCAGCCGGCGGACCACCGTGGGGTCGATGACCGTGCCGCCACCGTGGACCCTGCGCAGGGTGTCGGCGAAATCGGCGACGTCGACCACGCGCTCCTTGAGGACGTATCCGACGCCGCGGCCGTCCTGGGAGTCGAGCAGCTCGGCGGCGTAACTGGACTCGACGTACTGACTGAGCGCCACCACGGCCAGGGTGGGCCGGGAGCGACGCGCCCCGACAGCGGCCCGCAGCCCCTCGTCGCCGAAGTCCGGAGGCATACGGATGTCGGTGACCACCAGGTCGGGTTCGTGCTCCTCGACCGCCCTGACCAGCGCTCCGGCGTCACCGACCGCCGCGACCACGTCGAAGCCGAACCTCTGCAGCAGGCCGGACAGGCCCTCGCGCAGCAGGGCGCCGTCCTCGGCCAGTACTACCCGGATGCAGGACAAGGGATCTCCGCTCGAAGCCGTGTGGGTCCGCCCTCAGGGCTGGACAGCCAGATCCTGCCACCCACCACGGCGACCCGATCAGCCAGGCCGGTGAGCCCGGTGCCCCCGCCGGGGTCGGCACCGCCTCGGCCGTCGTCGGTGGTCTCGACGATCAGCGTGTCACCGTCCAGGGCGGCCTTCAACCGGACACCGGTGGCGCCGGCGTGCTTGGCGATGTTGCTGAGCGCCTCGGCGGCCACGTAGTAGGCGGTGCCCTCCACGTGCGCGGGCAGGCGCCGGGGCAGGTCCACGCGGGTCCGCACCGGGACGGCGGAACGGTCGGCCAGGTCGGGCAGGGCGGCGGGCAGCCCCCGGTCGCTGAGGATCCTGGGATGGATGCCGTGCACGATCTCGCGCAGGGAGCCGATGATCTCCTTGGCCTGGGTGTGCACCGAGGACAGGGTCCGCTCCATGTCACTGCCGGGTGGGGCGTCCATCCGGGCCAGCCCCACCTGCATCGCCAGAGAGATCAGCTGTTGTTGGGCGCCGTCGTGCAGGTCCCGTTCGATCCGGCGGCGCTCGGCCTCGAAGGCGTCCACCAGACGGGCACGGGAGCGGGTGACCTCGACCAGCTCCGAACGCAGCTCGTCGGTTCCGCGGTCGTCCAGCAGCATGCGGGCCAGAGCGGTGTGTGCGTGGGCGGCCAGGGCGACGGGATATGGGGACACGAGGAGGAGGACGAGCCCGAGCCCGGCCAGGGGGAGCGTGCGCAGGGGATCGTCGAAGCTCCAGGGGAACAGGCTGACGGTCCAGCCGAGGGCGGTGACCACCGGGGAGGCGAGGAGGAAGGCGCCCGCGCCCACGGACAGGAACAGCACGGACCAGCTGATCGTGTCGAGGACCGTGACCAGCAGGAGCATGTAGGCGAACTCCCGCCAGGTCGCTGCCTCGGTGTAGCGCACGCGCAGCCGGCGGAGCACGCCCCCGTCGCCGGGCCGGTGCCCGCTGACCACCGGAGGGTGGACCAGGCCCAGCCGCCAGCGCTCGAACCGGGCGACGGGAACCGCCACGAGGGGCCCGAACAGCAGGAGCAGGACCAGCCCCGACCCGAGCAGGGACGCCAGGAGCCAGTTCGCTCGGCTCCCGCCCCGGACCATCTCCTCCAGGACGGCACCCAGATGGAGGAGGGGGAAGGTGAAGGGGGTGTTCAGGGCCGCGATCACCGCACCGACGACCACCGTGGAGGCCAGGTACGCCAGACTCCGCCAGGGCCAGGACGAGCGCAGGAAGCACCGCCGTCGCAGCGCCTCCAGGGGTGTGCACGGCGCAGCCGCCTCCCGGGGCGGCGTCGTCGTCTCCTCCGGCTCCGCACTCACGGTCCCAAACTAGGGGAACGGCATTGCCCGGTTGAAGGCCGCCCGCCCTACCTCCGGCTACGGGCCTGCCCTACCCGCCGCCTCCGCGGCACTCGCGCCGGAAGCGGTCCCGGGAGTACCGCCGGACTCAGGTCCCGATGATCCCGCCGTCGTCCTTGCGGACCGCCACCACCGCGGACCGGGGCCGACCGGCAGGGTCGAAACCCGGCCAGTTGCTCACCGCGCGCGGATCGTCCACCGTGGGCGCGCCCACCCGGGCGGCGGCCGAACCGGGACCCTGCACGGTGACGAACAGGGTGCGCTGGTCGGGGCTGGACGCGGTGCCCCCGATCCCGCAGCCGCGCGGCCCGGTCAGGAAGCGCCGGACCTGCCCGCTCTCGGGATCGGCGCACAGCAGGGCGCTGTTGGCCGGGGGTACGCGTGCGTCCTCGTCCGCCTCGCCGGGCCGGGCCACGTCCGTCCTGATCCACAGGCGGCCGTCATCGCCGCAGTGCAACCCGACCGGGGCGGCGAAGACCGCGCCGCGACCGTCGTCGGACGCCGTCCCGGCCCGTACGAACTCGCCCCAGGAGAAGAGCGTGGCGCCGTGGTCGCGGGCCCCCTCGGTCCAGGAGAGCACCCGGCCGCCTTCGCTGCCGGCGGCCTCGGGGCAGTAGACCATCCCCGTCTCCGGGTGGACGGCGGGGGTGCCCGGCCGCCGGAACTCGGTGGCCCCCACCACGTCGGCTGCCTCGCGGGCCCGCAGCAGCACCTCGGCCTGGTCGGCGAAACCGTCCCTCCCGGTCAGCCCGGGCCGGCCGTGGACCAGGGGGAGCCAGTTCCCCAGGCCGTCCGAGGACAGCCGGGCAGCGTAGAGGGTGCCCCTGTCCAGAGGGCCCGGGCCCCTGCCCCGGGACTCGCGCCAGGGCCTTGCGCCGACGAACTTGTAGATGTGGGTCCGGTCGCTCATGTAGACCACCGCGCGTCCGCGCGATTCGGTGACGGCCGCACCACCGTGGGCCAGGCGCCCCAGGGCGGTGCGTTTGGCCGGCGCGGACGAGGGGTCGAAGGGATCGACCTCCACGGTCCAACCGAACCGGTGCGCCTCGTTGGGGTTGCGGGCCAGGTCGAAGCGCTCCCGGTGGGTGTACCAGCCGTAGACCCCGCCGCCTGCGGTGAGCCCGTAGCGGCGCTGGGTTTCGGTGGCGGTCCAGCCCGCGACCTCGGTGCCGAAGACGTCGCCGAGCGTGTCCTCACCGGTCAGATAGGTCCCCCACGGGGTGGTGGCGTGCGCGGAACCACCGATGACCCCCGCCGGTTCGGCGCCGGTCTCCAGGTCCCGGTGCCCGGCGAGCGGACCGGACAGGCGTGTGGGCGAGGTGGCGGTGAGCCGCCGGTTGAGTTCGTCGTCGAGGACTCGCCAGCGCCCGTTCGTGAGCTCGACGCGGACCACGGTCATCCCCAGGGACGCCATCTCCTTGTCGGTGCGGGCGGCGGTGGCGGCGCGGCCGCCGTCCGCGTGCAGCAGGACCGGGTCGGCCCAGGAGTGGTTGAGCACGAGCAGTCCGCGGCGCCCCCCGTCGTGGCCGGGGTGCAGGGGGACGTAGCGCAGCCCACCGTGCCCGGTGCCCACCTGGCGTGCGGCCTCGGCCGCGGTGTCGGAGGCGTCGGGCCGCCAGCGGGGGGTGTCGCGGTGGAGCGGCGCGCCCCAGGGGAGCAGGACCCGTGCGGTGTACCCGGGCGGGACGGTCACCGCGTCGGCCCGGGCGGGGGGGACCCCGCGAAAGGCGGGTGCCGAACCGGTGTCGGGGACGGCCGCGGTGGCCGGGGCGGTGTCGCCGAACAGGGCGGCCGCGGTGAGGACGCCGATCCCCGCTCCACCGCGCAGGACCTGTCGCCGACCGGGTCCGCGTTCGGGTGCCATTTTCTCTCCTCCGACCGGGCGTGACGCACACTGCTTCGAGCTTTATGTGACGAGGTAATCACAGAAAGTAGTTTTTCCCCTGTATTCAGGGGTGCGGTGTCGCGTGGTCATCATGGGAATGAAAACGGTTATCATTTGGTTGTCAGGTTCGACAGCCCGAGGAGGCGCCCATGGCACGCAACGACACCCGCCCCATCATCAAGCTCAAGTCCACGGAGGGGACCGGGACCACCTACGTGACCCGGAAGAACCGACGCAACACCCCCGACCGCCTGGTCCTGCGCAAGTACGACCCCAAGCTCCGCCGCCACGTCGAGTTCCGCGAGGAACGCTGACCAGCGGCCCGAACCCAACGGAGAACCGTATGCGAAAAGACATCCACCCCGAGTACGGGCCCGTCGTCTTCCGCGACAAGGCGGCCGACTTCGCCTTCCTCACCCGGTCCACCAAGACCAGTGCGAAGACCATCGAGTGGGAGGACGGGCGGACCTACCCGCTGGTCGACGTCGACATCTCCAGCGCCAGCCACCCCTTCTACACCGGCACCGCACGCGTGGTGGACACCGCCGGCCGGGTGGAGCGCTTCCAGCGCCGCTACCGGCGCAGGTAACCGAAAGAACCGGGCGGTGGGGCCTCCCGCCGCCCGAACAGAAAGGCCCAGGGCACATGGCCGTTCCCAAACGCAAGATGTCGCGGTCCAACACCCGCACCCGCCGATCCCAGTGGAAGGCCGCGACCCCCGACCTGGTCACCGTGCACATCGGTGGCCGCGAGTACCGCGTCCCCCGCAACCTCGCCCGCGCCTACCAGCGCGGACTCCTCCCCCTCCCGGGGTAGTCCGGCACGGGGCGCACCGAACCCGATCCACGGCGCCGCCGGGTCCGCCCGACGGCGCCGTTCCGCGTCCGGCGGCACCGGCCGACGGAACGGAACGGACGAAACACCCGCGTCCCTGGTGCCCGAACCCCCATGAGTCGGGCAGTCTTGTTTCCGTGACAACAACCCCGACCGACACACCGGCCCCCGCCCCGGGCCGCTCCGCAGCACGCGCCCCACGCAGTCCCGTCGACCTCCTGGCCGGGATCGCCGGGCTGGTCCTGGTCTTCCTGGTCCTGCTCCTGGTCAGCGACGCCGT
Source organism: Nocardiopsis moroccensis (assembly GCF_055763695.1). NCBI lineage: Bacteria > Bacillati > Actinomycetota > Actinomycetes > Streptosporangiales > Nocardiopsidaceae > Nocardiopsis > Nocardiopsis moroccensis. Next base: position 1,150,303 of record NZ_CP199747.1, read on the forward strand.
GGCCGACGGAGCGCCGACGGACGACGCCACCCAGCTCCGCGCGGTGATCCCGTCCTGGCTGCTCTTCCTCACCGCCGTGGGCGCCAACCTCCTGCTCATCGTCCTGGTCGCCTACGTGGTCCTGCGCACCCTGATCACCGGGGGGCTGCGCGACCTGCTGCGACCGGCCCTCGCCGCGGTGGCCGCCTACGCCATGACCTCCTGGGTCAACTCGGTGCTCAAGACCGCCACCTACAGCGCCGAACCGCTTCCCGGGATGCCCGACGGCGTCCTGACCGCCGCCACCCTCGGCTACGTCGCCGCCGGTATCGCCTTCGCCCGCACCATGCCCGTCGGACAGCCCCGGGTGCGCTCCCTGATCTGGGCCGCCAACACCGCGATCGCCCTGGTCTCCCTCATGGCCGGGGTCAGCAGCATCCTCGCCGTCCTCTTCACCATCCTCATCGGTCTGACCTGCGCCTCTCTGGCGCGCTACGCCGTCAGTGCGAGCGTGCCGCCCCCCGCCACCGGCCGCATCCACGACGAACTCCACCGCTTCGACCTGACCGCCGACCGCATCACCCGCGCCGGCAGTGACGAGGAGGGTGACCCCCGGTACCTGGCCGACCTCACCGACGGACGCCAGATCGAGATCTCCGTGCTCAGCTCCGAGAACACCAGGGGTTTCTGGTGGCGCCTGCTCGACCTGCTCATGCTGCGCGGCCCCGTCGCACCCCGAATGCTCTACGGGGTCCGCAGACGCGCCGAACACGCCGCACTGATGAGTTTCGCGGCCCGGGACGCCGGGGTCGACGCCCCCCGTGTCCTCGCCCTGGGTGAACTCGCCCCGGGAACCGTTCTCCTGGCCCGCGAACGATCCCGGCTCAGGGGCCTGTCCGACCTGGATCCGGCGGAGATCACCGACCCCCTGATCGACGGACTCTGGCACCAGCTCGGCCTGCTGCACCGACGCCGGATCTCCCACGGACACCTCAACAGCGCCACCGTCGGCGTCCTCGCCGACGCCCCCGGCACCGCCGCCCTGACCGGGGTGGACCGGGGCGCGGTCGCCGCCTCCCAGATCCGCACCTCCCTGGACAGCGCCGCGATGCTCACCCTGCTGGCCCTGCGGGTGGGGTCCGAACGCGCGGTCGCCTCGGCTGTACGGGCCCTGGGCGTGAACGCCACCGCCGCGCTCCTGCCCCTGCTGCAGCCCCCGGGCCTGCCGCACGAACTCCGCGCCGAACTTCGCAGATCCGACCGCGGCCTCCTGGGCGGGCTGCGGCGGCACATCGCGAGAATGGCCCCCGAGGCGCCCGCCGAACCCGCGCGCCTGGAACGGATGCGCCCGCGCACCATCGTCAGCTTCGTGGTCGCCACCGTCGTCGGGCTGGTGCTCGTCTACCAGCTCGCCGGGGTCGACCTGGCCGCCATCCGCCACGCCGACCCCGTGTGGTCCTCGGCCGCCCTGGTCATGGCCACCCTGTGCATGATCGGCGCCGCCATGGTGCTGGTCGGCTTCGTCCCGGCGCGGCTTCCCTGGTGGCGGACGGTCCTGGTGCAGTACGCGGGATCGTTCGTGCGCATCGCCGCCCCGGCCGGACTGGGATCGATCGCGGTCAACAGCCGATTCGTGGTCAAGACCGGCGTGCCCGCCTCGCTGGCCCTGTCCGCCGTCGGCCTCTCCCAACTGGTGGGCTTCCTCATCCACGTGCCGCTGCTGCTGGTGTGCGCCTACCTGACCGGCACCTCCTACTGGACCGGGTTCACCCCCTCCCCGACGGTGGTGCTCGTCACCCTCGGCGGGACCGCCGCCGTCGCCGCGGTCCTACTGCATCCGAAGCTGCGCCGTGCCGTCCGCGCGCGGCTGCGCCCCTACCTGAGCGGTGTCCTGCCCCAGTTGCTGGACATGCTCCAACGGCCCGCCAGCCTCCTGCTCGGGTTCGGCGGCACCCTGCTGCTGACCGCGGCTTTCGTACTGTGCCTGCACTTCTCGGTCCTGGCCTTCGCCGACCCCGGGCTCCAGGTGAGCCTGGTCGCCGTCGCCGTGGTCTTCCTCGCGGGCAACGCCGTCGGCTCGGCCGCGCCCACCCCGGGCGGGCTCGGCGCCGTCGAGGCCGCCCTCATCGCCGGGCTCACCACGGTGGCCGCGGTCCCCACCTCGGTGGCCCTGCCCGCCGTCCTGCTGTTCCGGGTGCTGACCTTCTGGTTCCCGGTCCTGCCCGGATGGGCGGCCTTCAGTTACCTGCAACGCCGCGAGGCCATCTGACCGGGGCCCGTGGCGACAGCGGCACGGGCGCGGGCTTGCGGTTGACACGGCGTCAACGCCTAGCGTCGTTTCCGGGCCGGAGGAACCGGCCCGACGAGGGGAGATGGGATGTCGTGGCCGACGGGCGAGGTCTGCCGGATGAGCGGGGTGACCTCCCGGACACTGCGCCACTACCACCACGTCGGCCTGCTGGTCCCGGAGAGCACCGGGCCGGGCGGGCTGCGCCGTTACGGCTGGCGTGAGCTGCGCAGGCTCCAGCGGATCCTGGTCATGCGTGAACTCGGACTGGGGCTGGCGGCCATCCGCCGGATCCTGGACGCCGAAAGCGACGAGGCGACGGCGCTGCGCCGGCACCTCCACGACCTGGAGTCCGAGCGGGACCGTCTCAGTGTCCTCGTCGAGACCGTGCGCCGCACCGTCGACGCACTGGAGGGAGACGACATGACCAGCCGACCGGAGGAGCTCTTCGCGGGCTTCGACAGTGCCCACTACGCCGAGCGGGCCCGCACGCACTGGCCCGAGCAGTGGGAGAGGGCCCGGGAAGCGGAGGAGGGGATGACCCCGCAGGACGCTGAGCGGATGCGCGCCGAGGCCGCCGAGCAGATGGCCCGGATGGCCGCACACCTGAGGGCGGGGACGCCGGCCGACGCTCCGGCCGTCCAGACGGAGGTGGAGGACCACCACCGGCGGATCCGCCGGATGTGGAGCCCGGACGCGGACGCCTTCGCCCACCTGGGGCGGGTCTACGCCGAGGAGGGCCCCTGGCGCGAGGTGTACGAGCGGGTGGCCCCCGGGTTGGCCGACTACCAGCGCGAGGCCATGGAGGTCTACGCCGAGCGGAGTCTGCGGGGTGCGGGGACGTGATCCCCGGGCACTGGCTTCCCCACCACCGGGAGGAGGACGGGGAGGTGCTGGGCTACCTGCGCCCGGAGGCCGGCGGCCACGTGCCGCTCACCCCGTTCGGCCGCCCCGTGGCCGACGTGCTGCCGGAGCCCGGGGCCCGTGCGGTGCTGGACGGCCTCGGGCTCTCCTACCTGGCCGATCCGTGGTTCCTGGAGTTGCCCGGTCGGGAGGAACCGGTCACCGTGCGGATCGTGGAGATCACTCCCGAACGCGTGCGGGTGGCCAACGCCGATCACGGGTACGAGGAAGCCGACATCGGGCACCTGTTCGTTCTACCGGTCCCCGAACCCGGTCGGCTCCGCCCCGGCCCGGGAGGGGTCGGCGGGCGCGGCTGATCCGCCCCGGTGCCCGCGCGGGCGCCCCCGGGAGGGCGCCCGCGTCCGTCGGTTCCGGAGGAGGGGCACGGGGCGGCCCCGGGGTCAGAGAACGTCGGGGGACACGTCCAGGACGGTGCGGTCACCGGAGGCGACCAGGTCGAACTGGGGCCCGGTGCGGGGCAGTTCGTGGCGGAAGAAGTACGCGGCCGCGGCCCGCTTGCCCTCGTAGAACTCGCCCTCACCGCCGTGTGCGGCGACCAGCTGGTCCAGCCACAGCCAGGCCACGACCACGTGGCCGACCGCTTCCAGGTACGGGGTCGCGTTGGCCAGCGCCGCCGCCGGGTCCCCCTCGGCCCAGGCCGCCCCGGCGGTCTGCGCGGTGCGGTCCAGGGCTGCGTCGAGCAGGTCGGCGTACTCGGCCTCTCGGCCGCCGAGCGCACGTGCCCGCTCCGTGGTGGCGCGGGCCGTCTCCACCAGCAGAGACAGCCGGGCGCCGCCGTCCAGGACGGCCTTGCGGCCCAGCAGGTCCAGGGCCTGGATGCCGTGGGTGCCCTCGTGGATGGCGTTGAGCCGGTTGTCCCGGTAGTGCTGCTCCACGTCGTACTCGCGGGTGTAGCCGTAGCCGCCGTGCACCTGGATCGCGAGGCTGTTGGCCTCCAGGCACCACTGGGAGGGCCAGCTCTTCACGATCGGGGTGAGCACGTCCAGGAGCAGCCGCGCCCTCTCGGCCGCCTCGGGGTCCTCGCTGCTGTCCTTCTCGTCCACGAGCCTGGCGCAGTACAGGACCAGGGCGAGAGCGCCCTCCACGTAGCTCTTCTGCGCGAGCAGCATCCGGCGGACGTCGGTGTGCCCGATGATGGGGATCTGCGGCTCCTCGGGGTTCTTGGCACCGAGGGGGCGGCCCTGGAGGCGTTCGCGGGCGTAGGCGAGCGACTTCAGGTAGCCGGTGTAGCCGAGCGCCGTGGCGCCCGCGCCCACGCCGATGCGGGCCCCGTCCATCATGTGGAACATGTACTTCAGGCCCTGGTGGGGTTCGCCCACGAGGTAGCCGACCGCTCCGGGTTCGCCGCCGGGGGTGTGCTGGCCCTCGCCGAAGTTGAGCAGGGTGTTGACGGTCCCCCGGTAGCCCATCTTGTGGTTGAGCCCCGCGGGTACCACGTCGTTGCGCTCGCCGAGGGAGCCGTCCTCGTTGACGAGGTACTTCGGCACGACGAACAGCGAGATCCCCTTGACCCCGGGCGGCCCCCCGGGGATCTTGGCCAGGACCAGGTGGACGATGTTCTCGGTCAGCTCGTGGTCGCCCCCCGAGATCCACATCTTGTTGCCGAAGACCCGGTAGGTGCCGTCCCCCGTGGCCTCGGCGCGGGTGGTGATGTCGGACAGGGAGCTGCCCGCCTGCGGCTCGGACAGGCACATGGTGCCGGTGAAGCGCCCCTCGACCATGGGCCGCACGAACGTGTCGACCTGCTCGGCGCTGCCGTGCGCGAGGAGCAGGGAGGCGTTGCCTGAGGTCAGCGAGAGGTAGGCGGAGGTGCCCAGGTTGGCGGCCTGGAAGTAGGCGTTGCAGGCGCTGGCGACGACCCTGGGGATCTGGTCGCCGCCCACGGAGGCGTCCATCGCGATGGAGGACAGGCCGGTCTCGGCGTACACCTCCAGGGCCTTCCTCACCTCGGGGATGAGGTGGACGCGCTCGCCGTCGAAGTGCGGTTCGTTGGCGTCGTTGGCCTTGTTGTGCGGGGCGAAGTGGTCGGTGGCCACGCGCTCGGCCAGTTCCAGGGCTCCGTCGAAGGTCTCCCTGGAGTGGTCGGCGTACCGGGGGCGCCGGGTCAGGGCCTCGGCGTCGAGCCACTCGTAGAGCAGGAAACTCAGGTCACGCGCGGACAGCAGTGTGGACGCCACGGGTTGCCTCCAAAAGTAATCAACCGACTGGTCGGTATGCTACCTGGCCCGACAGGTGCCCGCCGGGCCGGGGCCGCCGGGGCGACGGGTCTAACCTGGACCCACCGAACCACCGCTGTGGACCGCCACGACAGGAAGCACCCGCATGACCGACACCGCCCGTACCGTCCTGCTGCTCAACGGCCCCAACCTCAACCTGCTGGGCACCCGCGACCCCGCACAGTACGGCACCACCACCCTGGCCGAGGTCGAACGGCGGGTGGTCGCCCTGGGCGGGGAGCTCGGCGTGGAGGTGGTCTGCGCGCAGACCAACAGCGAGGGCGGCATGGTCGACCGGATCCACGCCGCCCGGCACTTCGCCGGGATCGTGATGAACCCCGGAGCCTACGCCCACTACAGCATCGCCCTGCGCGACGCGGTCGACGCGGTCGAGGCACCCGTGGTCGAGGTGCACATCTCCAACGTCTACGCCCGCGAGGAGTTCCGCCACACCTCCGTGACCGCTCCGGTGGCCGCCGGGTACGTGGCCGGGTGCGGGGTCCTCGGCTACGAGCTCGGGCTGCGCGCCGTCCTGGCCCGCGACGCCGAACGCCGGTCCTGAGGACCCCCGCAATTCGAAACCAACCAGTCGGTATGTGACGGTCGTGAAAAGGGGCGGCTCAGCGGTAGGTCATCAGCTCCGGACCGCCCTGCTCCAGGTGGGCGTGGTCGTTGAACGACAGGAGCTGGGTGCCGCCGCGGCCGTGCACCAGCTTGCTCACCGAACCGTTCACCACCACCCGGTTCATCGCGACGAACCCGGAGTCCGGGGCGCCCAGCAGCGCCGAGCAGACGGCTCCGATCACCCCGGCCGAGGTGAACACCAGCGCCGTCTCCCCCTTGCCCAGGCGGGACGTCAGCGCTTCCAGTCCCGCCCGCACACCCGCACGGAAGGACGTCCACGAACCCTCTCCCCGCTCACCCGAGGCGGTCCATGAGGTCAGGGAGGCGTCCAAACGCTGCTGGAGCGATCCCTCACCGGTCGGGTAGCGGCCCAACAGGTGCAGGTGGTCGTACTCGTTCCAACGCTCGTCGACCGAGGGCCGCACATCCAGGCCGGCCTCGGCCAGGGCCGTCTCGGCGGTCTGGCGCTGACGCCGCAGCGACCCCGAGACCACGGGGCCCGCACTCAGCCCCCGCCGTTTGAGTTCGGCGCCCAGCAGGCGCGCCTGTTCGTGCCCGGTGGGGCTCAGCTCGTCGTAGTCCGCCGCCTCGGGGGAGGCCTTACCGTGGCGGATCAGGTAGATCGTAGGCATGCCGACACAGTACGGGGCAGACCGCACGACACCTCCCACCGGGGCCCGGAGCCACCCGCCCAGGCATGGCGTAACCACACTCCGCCCACTTCGGCCGGTATGAATGACAGAGCCGGTCCCCCCGGACCTCCGGCGTCTGCGAGCGGCGAAGGAGAACATGGGAGCTCTGTCCACGGGAGGACGATCCATGCGGCGCGCGGTCAAAGCCGCCGCATCCAAGGCGCGTCGGCGTGTGTCCTCGTACCTGTCCCAGATTCTGCTGGCCGTCATCGCCGCCGCACTGGCCTGGACCATCGCCGGAGGCCTGGTCCAGGACCACTACCCGTTCTTCGCGCCCATCGCCGCCGTCATCGCGCTCAACGCCTCGGGCGGCGAACGTGGGGCCAACGCCATCCGGCTGCTCACCGGGGTCTTCCTCGGCATCATCGCGGGCGAGTTCGCCCTGCTGGTCACCGACCGGGGCGTCCTGGCCCTGGCACTGGGCACCGGCATCGCCATGACCGCCGCGGTCGCGATCAACGCCGAGCGCATCATCATCGGCCAGGCCGCCGCCAGCGCCATCCTCGCCACCATCCTCGTCGGCGGCAACCCCGGGACGGGCCGCCTGGTGGACGCGCTGATCGGGGCCGGGGTCGCCCTGCTCTTCAGCCAGCTCCTCTTCCCGGCCCGCCTGGTCGCCATGCTGAGACGGATCGAGGAGAACGCATTGCAGGAGATGGCCGACATGCTCGACGCGGTGGGGCTGTCCCTGACCGAGGAGGGCGAGGCCTCCAGCGAGCAGGTCGTCAACCGGCTCGGTGACCTCAGCCGCCCCATGGCCGAACTCAGCCGGGCCCGCGAGGCCAGCATGTCAACGATCCGCCTCTCCACCATCCGCTGGGGGGACACACAGCCCGTACTGGACGAGGACGCCATCATCGAACGGCTCATCCTCCTCGGCGAGAGCTGCCTGTACCTGGCGAGGACCACCACCTCCATGGGCGCCGAGGAGCGCCGTGAACTCGGCCCCATCGTGCGCGGCATGGCCGCCGTCCTGGCCACCCTCGCCGACGACCTCAGCAGCAGGCAGACCCGCGAACAAGCCGTGGAGCAGGCACTCACCGCGGCGCGCCTGTACGGGGCCAGCAACGCCGAGGACGACCCCGTCACCCACGCCACGCACCTGGCCGTGGAGATGGTCGCCGCCGACATCATGGTCTTCGCCGGGATCCGCTTCGAGGAGGTCGAGGACGTCCTCCAGGGCGACCTGGAGGACCCCACGGTCCCGCTGCCGCCGCAGGAGCCGTGGCTCCCGTGGCTGCGGTGGCGGCCCCGCCTGCCCCGCCCGCCCAAGGTCCGCTTCGGCCGCTTCCGGGAACGCCGCTGACCGGGGCCGGCCGCCCCGCCCGGCGCGGTGGCCGCGAGGGCCCACCGCGCCGGCGCACACCGCCGCTCACCGGCAACGCCCCCGGCCGGCTAGACGCGTTCGGGGGACGGCTCGAAACGCACCACCACCGACTTGGACGTGGGCGTGTTGCTCACCTCCGCCGTGGAGTCCAACGGCACCAGCACGTTGGTCTCCGGGTAGTACGCGGCCGCGCTGCCCCGCGCCGTCGGATAGTGCACCACCCGGAAGTGCGGAGCCCGCCGCTCCCGGCCGTCCGACCACTCGCCCACCAGGTCGGTGTAGGCCCCGTCGGCCAACCCCAGCTCCCGGGCGTCCTCGGGGTTGACCAGTACCACCCGCCGGCCGCGGCGCACGCCCCGGTATCGGTCGTCCAACCCGTAGATCGTGGTGTTGTACTGGTCGTGCGAGCGCAGCGTCTGCAACAGCAGCCGACCCGGAGGAACCTGTGGCGCGTAGGTGCCGTTGACGGTGAAGTTGGCCAGGCCCGTCGCGGTGGGGAAGCGCCGGTCGTCGCGTGGGGCGTGCGGCAGCGCGAACCCCTCCGGCCGCCGAGCCCTGGCGTTGAAGTCCCCGAACCCCGGGACGACCGCCGCCACGTGGTCGCGCACCCGGTCGTAGTCGGCCATCGCGTCCCAGTCCACCGGATCGTTCCCGAACAGCCTCCGGCCCAGACCGCGCACGATGTCGACCTCCGAGCGCATCCCCTCCGACAGCGGCGGCAACACCCCGTGCGAGGCGTGCACCAGCCCCATCGAGTCCTCCACCGTCACCCAGCGCGGCCGATCCCCGTTCAGGTCACGGTCGGTACGGGCCAGGGCGGGCAGGATGAGCGCGCGCGTACCGGTCACCACGTGCGAGCGGTTCAGTTTCGTGGACACGTGCACCGTCAGCCCCACCCGGCGCATCGCCTCCTCCGTCACCTCGGTGTCCGGGGTGGCAGCCACGAAGTTGCCGCCCATCGCGAAGAACACGCCCACCTCACCGCGCGCCATCGCCCGGATCGCGTTCACCGTGTCGTGGCCGTGCTCGCGGGGCGGCTCGAAACCGAACTCCAGCCCCAGGGCGTCCAGGAAGTCGTCCGCGGGACGCTCGAAGATGCCCATCGTGCGGTCGCCCTGCACGTTGGAGTGGCCGCGCACCGGGCACACGCCGGCCCCGGGCCGCCCCACGTTGCCGCGCAGCAGCAGGAAGTTGACCACCTCACGGATGGTCGGTACCGAGTGCCTGTGCTGGGTCAGCCCCATCGCCCAGCACACCACGATCCGCTCCGAGGCGACCACCATCGCGGTGAGCTCCTCGACGAGTGCACGGGTCAGACCGGTGTCGCGTTCGGTCCGCGCCCAGAACTCGTCCTCGGGTTCGGCCAGCAGCGCCTCGGCGAACTCCTCGAACCCGTGCGTGCAGGCGTCCACGAACCCGTGGTCCAGGACCTCGCCGCCGCGCCGGTCGGCCTCCAACAGCAACCGGTTGACCGCAGAGAACAGGGCCAGGTCCCCGCCCAGCCGGATCTGCGCGAACAGGTCCGTCAGCTCGGTGCCGCGCCCCACCAGGCCCCGGGCGTTCTGCGGGTTGCGGAACTCGCGCATGCCCGCCTCGGGCAGCGGGTTGACGGTGACGATCCGGGCCCCGGAGCGCTTGGCCCGCTCCAGCGCGGAGAGCATCCGGGGGTGGTTGGTACCGGGGTTCTGTCCGGCCACGATGATCAGGTCGGCCTGGTGGACGTCCTCCAGGGACACGCTGCCCTTGCCCACGCCCAGCGTCTCGGTGAGCGCCGACCCGGACGACTCGTGGCACATGTTCGAACAGTCGGGCAGGTTGTTGGTGCCGAGCTGGCGGGCCAGCAGCTGGTAGGCGAAGGCTGCCTCGTTGCTGGTGCGCCCCGACGTGTAGAACACGGCGCTGTCGGGGGTGTCCAGAGCGCGCAGCTCCTCGGCGACCATGTCCAGGGCACGGTCCCAGGAGACCGGCTCGTAGTGGGTGCCGCCCTCGGGCAGGTACACGGGCTCGGTCAGCCGCCCCTGCTGGCCCAGCCAGTACCCGGAGCGCTCGAACAGCTCCGCGACCGGGTGCCGGGCGAAGAAGTCGCCGGTCACGGCCCGGCGGGTGGCCTCCTCGGCGACCGCCTTGGCACCGTTCTCGCAGAACTCCGCCCTGTGCCGCCTGTCGGGCTCCGGCCAGGCGCACCCGGGGCAGTCGAACCCGCCCTTCTGGTTGACGGCGAGCATCGCGGGCACCCCGCGCCGCACCCCGGCCTGCTCGCCCACGTGGCGCACGCTGCTGAGCACGGCCGGGACCCCCGCCGCGCTCTCCTTGGGCGGCCCGACCTCCGGCGCGTCCTGGACGGGATCGGGCATGTCCGATTCGTGGTTCCTCACGCTGTTCATTCTCCCACTGGGTTGTCCCGTGTCCAGAGTCCTCGCAGGACCGCGGCCCTGACCAGGGGTGGGTCGCACGGTGTGCGACGGTGTTCCCGGCCCGTTCCACCGGCGCGGAAAAACGGGGAAGCCGACGCCCGTACCGGCCGGGGAAAACCGTGGCCCGCTGTTGCCCGACCGCTGAGGGGGTGCTGCTCGCCGGCCTGCGCGGACCGGCCCGGGCCGTCGCTCAGTCGACCGTGCCCGCGAAGGTCACCGCCGGGTAGAGCGGAACGAAGTCCTGGTCGTGGAACTCGACCGTGTACTGGATGTGGGTGTCCTCCTCGTCCGCCCAGCAGTCCTCGTCCCACGACCCGGACTGCCCGGGGTCCAGGCTCTCGGGAGGGTTCACGCTGTCGCCCAGCACCGGGGAACCGGACTCCCGCAGAGGGTCGCCCACCGAACAGGACCTGGTCACCAGGCCGGTCCGGACGGTCTCGGCGCCCTCGTTGGCGATCTCCACCGTCCACGACAGGTAGGGCAGGTCCCCCTCCTCACCCGTGTCGGGGTCGACCCCGCCCACCTCGACACCGCGCTCGAACCCCTCCAGGCCGATGGTGAACCCGTCACCGAAGTCGTGGGTCTCGTCCAGACCGACGGTGACCGGCTCGAACCCGGTCTCGGGCCGGTCCTCCACGTCGTCGGGGTGCGGGTTCCGGGCGGAGGGCTCCGGGGCGGGCGGTACCGCCGAGGCCCGCTGGGCGAACCAGCCGGCACCGAACCCGACGACCAGGGCGACCGCCGTACAGGCCGCGGCCACGATCCAACCGGTTCTGGTCATGCGGGGGGAGTCCTTCCCGGACCGGGCGCGTGAGCGTCCACCTGATGTCGGGGCGACCGTACCGCACGACGCCCCGCCGTAGGGGGTACGGCGCGGCGGGGGATGACACGTTCGGACGTAGGAGGTCGAGACCGGGGGCTGACGCGCCGCCTACCCCCCGTTCCTAACGTGGAACGCATGAACCCACCAGACCGGCCCACCCCGAGGAGCGGCCCCGGGCCGCGCATCCGTTCCGCCCTGGGGCTGTCCCTTCCCGCCGTCGTCGCCCTGGCTCTGATAGCGGCGCCCCGAGTGGTCCTGCACGACCTCGGGATCATCCACGAGGGCACCTTCGTCAACGCCCTGTTCGTGTTCGTTCCGCCCCTGGTGTGGATCGCCGTGGTGCTGTGGCGACGGGTACCGAACCCGTTCCTGACGCTCCTCGTGGTGGGCCTCCTGTACGGCGTTCTCCTCGTGCTCGGCCACCAGATCCTGTGGAACACGAGCTGGGATGGTGCTCCGCCGACCCTCGGCGGCAACCTGAGCGACCTCCCGCCCGTGGTCCAGGAGGTGGTCGTGCGCGGGTTCGCGGCACTGAGCAGCCTGGTCACCGGCGCCGCCGTGGGCGCCGTCTGCGGCCTGATCGCCTGGGGTATCGACAGGGCGGTCCACCGCGGGGAGCGTCCCCCGGCGGGCTGACCGCCGACGGCCGCCGCCCGGATGACGAGCCGGGCGGCGGCCGGGGCGCCGGATCAGTTGACGGCGACCTCGGAGCCGCCGGTGATCCTGACCAGCTCGGCGTAGTCGAGCGGGAAGATCGTGTTCGGGGTGCCGCCCGCGGCCCACAGACGGGGGTGGTCCGCCAGGGCGGGATCGACCACGGTCTCCACCGGTACCGGGTGGCCCAGGGGCGCGACCCCGCCGATGGCCTGCCCGGTCGCCGCCCGCACCTCCTCCGGTTCGGCGCGCCGGATCCTCGTCCTGCCCAGGCGTTCGGCCAGCAGGGCCAGGTCCACCCGGTGCCGTCCGCTGGTCATCACCAGCAGCGGCTTCCCGTCGGCCATGAACACCAGGCTGTTGGCGATCGCGCCGACCTCGCACTCCAGGGCTTCGGCGGCCTCCGCCGCGGTCCGGGTGGAGGCGGGTAGTTCACGCACCCGCCCCCGCGCCCCGAGCGCGCTGAGCGCCCGCGCCACCTGGCGGCTGCGTTCGGGCAGGTCCTCGACCTCGTCCATGCCGATCCCTTCGTCGCTTCCGGGTGCAGGTTATCCAAGCGCACCCGGTCCGGGGCCCAGGCGGCGGACCGGCTCCCGAAGCGGCCCTGCCGCCCATCCGGGTCCGACTCAACCCGAGGCGACGCCGAACCACCTCGGCAGTTCGTCCAGCAGAGCCCTCTGTTCCTCTCCCGCCCACGCCACATGGCCGTCCGGCCGCAGCAGCACGGCGGGCACGTCCAGTTCCTCGCTGGTGTCGACGACGTGGTCGACCCGGTCCGCCCAGCCCTCCACCGAGAGCCGCCCGGTCTGGTCCAGGAGCAGTCCGCGTCCCCCGTGCAGCAACCCGTAGAGGCGGCCCCGCCCCAGGCCGATGTCGCGCATCCGCCCACCGAGCAGCTCGTGCCCCTCACCGAAGTCGTAGCGGACCCCGAGCGCGGTGATCTTCTCGGTCAGGTACCGGTTCACCTCGTCGAGGTCCATCAGTTCCGACACCAGCCTGCGCACCGCCTGCGGCCCCGGCTCGGTGGACATCAGCTCCATCTGCGCGCGGGTGTTGTCCAGCACGTCGGCGGCCACCGGGCGCCGTTCGGCCTCGTAGCTGTCCAGCAGCCCCTCCGGAGCCCAGCCGTTGACCTCGGCGGCCAGTTTCCAGCCCAGGTTGACCGCGTCCTGGACACCGAGGTTGAGCCCCTGACCGCCGGTCGGTGGGTGGACGTGCGCCGAGTCGCCCGCCAGCAGCACCCGGTCGACCCGGTACCGCTCGGCCAGCCTGGTGGCGTCACCGAAACGGGACAGCCAGCGCGGTGAGTGCACACCGAAGTCGGTGCCGGCCACCGCGCGCAGCCGCCGCCTGAACTCCTCCAGGGTCGGCGGGACCGTGCGGTCTTCCGCCACCCCGTCGGCGGGCACGATGACGCGGTGGACCCCGCCGTCGAAGGGCGCGAGGCCGAACCGCTTCTGGGTTTTGCGGACCTCGGCCACCACGGCGGCGACCTCCTCCGGCGGCGCGGTCACCTCCATCTCGCCCAGCAGGGTCTCGACCCTGGAGGGGTCACCGGGAAAGCCCACGCCGAGCAGCTTGCGCACCGTGCTCCGGCCGCCGTCGCAGCCGACGAGGTAGCGCGAGCGCAGCCGTGTGCCGTCGGCCAGCTCGGCGCTCACTCCGTGCTCGTCCTGGTCCAGCCCGACCAGCGCGCAGCCGCGCCTGACCTCGGCGCCGAGTTCGGTGGCGCGCTCGGCCAACAGGCGGTCGACGGTGGGCTGCGGGATGCCGAGGACGTAGGGGTGTGCGGTGTCCAGCCCCTCCGGCGCCGGTTTGGCGATCCCCGCGAAGAAACCGCCGAGTGGATACCGCCGGCCGAGCGCGAGGAACCGCTCCAGCAGCCCCCGCTGGTCCATCAGCTCGATACTGCGCGCGTGCAGTCCGAGTGCGCGAACCACCCTGGTCGGCTCCGCGTCCCTCTCCAGCACGAGCACGCGCACACCGTGCAGCCGCAACTCGGCGGCCAACACGAAGCCGGTCGGACCGCCACCGACCACGATCACGTCAAACATGAGCTCTCCCCGTTCGATCATCCTGGACCCCGGCCTCCCCGTGCGGCCTGCGCACCGACGACGGCACCCGCACCTGTCGGTCCCCTCACCTGGAGGTTCCGGCTACGAGCGTTGATTCTGCGGCATCCCCCGGGTCTTGCCGCAAGCCCCCCGGTGCGCTATAAGTTGAGAGTGGCGGGGAGTGTTTTTACTCCTCGCTTTCGCTTTTTCCGCACCTCGACAGCGGTCGCCCCGGCTGCCGAAGCACCCTCATATGGTTCAGCCGGGCGGGCCCGGGCCGACACCGCGCAGGGTCTCGCAGGCCTCCCGCCCCGTGGCCGACACCGAAGAAAGTGCGGAAAACTCCACAGCGGTGGGAACCGCTACCACCAGCGACGCGTCCTACCAACAGCGCCGGATTCTCCACGAACCCCCATCGGTCCCACCGCACCCATCCCCTGGCGCTCGGGCAGCGGACCTAGGTAGGAAGAAGACGCTTTGATCTTCAAGCGCATGCTCGCCAGTGTCGGCATCGGCAGTGCCACCGTAGAGACCACCCTCGACAACGAGACCGTCCAACCGGGCGGCACCGTCACCGGCACCCTCAAGGTCACCGGAGGCAAGGTCGCCCAGACACTGGAGGGCATCAGCGTCGGTCTCCGCGCCAACGTGGAGAAGGAGTACGAGTACGAGGACTCCGAGGGCGAGACGCAGTCGGGCGAGTACACCATCGACGTGGTCGTCGCCGAGCAGACGCTCACCGACGAGGAGATGGAGCTGGAGCCCGAGCAGGAGTTCGAGCTCTCCTTCGAGATGACCGTTCCGATGGAGGCCCCCATCACCTCCATCGGGGGCACGCACGTGCTGGACAACGTGGGCCTCAACACCCGTCTGCACGTGGACAAGGCTCTGGACCGCAAGGACGTGGACCCGCTGCTCATCGAGCCCCTTCCGGCCCAGGCCGCGGTCCTGCAGGCGCTGGACGCACTGGGTTTCGTCCTGAAGGGCGTCGACCTGGAGAAGGGTGAGATCCCCGGCACCCGTCAGAAGCTGCCCTTCTACCAGGAGCTCGAGTACGCCGCCGCGGGTCAGTACGAGGGCCTGGAGTCGCTGGAGCTGACCTTCCTCACCGACGACGAGGGTGTGGACGTGGTGCTGGAGCTGGACAAGAAGCCCGGCATCCTCTTCAGCGAGGGCGGCGACACCCTCCTGCGCCTGAGCATCGAACACGAGGACACCGACCCCGAGGAGATCGCGGCCAAGCTCCACGAGTGGGTCCACGCCATCGCCGGCAACCGCAGCCTGCTCTAGGCCCTGTTTCCGGGCGCCATTGAGCCCGGGCACTCACCCGAGTGCGGCCGGATGATCACAGGGGCCCGGCCGCACTCCCAGACTCCGGGTGCGCTCGCCATCCCCGGCCACGCACCCACCGGGAAAAGGAAGTATCTATGGTCATCAAGCGTCTGCTCGCCGGTATCGGATTCGGTGGAGCCTCGGTGGAAACCTCTCTGGACTCGTCCGTGACCGTTCCGGGGGGCTCCCTGCGGGGCACCGTCGTCATCGAGGGCGGCGACGTCGAGCAGCAGGTCGAGCAGCTCACCGTCGGCCTCCAGGCCCGGGTCGAGACCGAGGTCGGTGACCACGAGGTCAACAGCGACATGGAGTTCCACCGGGTACGCCTGGGCGAGGGCGTGGCCCTGGTTCCCGGACAGCGCTTCCAGGTACCCTTCGAGCTCTTCGTGCCCTGGGAGACCCCCATCACCGCCCACCGTGGCCGCCATCTGCACCGCATGAACCTCGGCGTGAACACCCGTCTGCACGTGGCGAACGCGGTCGACCCCGGCGACCTGGACCCGGTGGGCATCGAGCCCCTCCCCGCGCAGGCCGCCATCCTGGACTCCCTGTTCTCCCTCGGGTTCACCTTCAAGCACGCCGACCTGGAGCGGGGTCGCATCGCCCAGACCCGGCAGCGGCTGCCCTTCTACCAGGAGATCGAGTTCCACGCCCCCAGCCGTTACCGGGGCCTGAACGAACTGGAGCTGTCCCTGGTCACCGACGAGCACGGTGTGGACGTGGTGCTGGAGCTGGACAAGAAGCCGGGCCTGCTCTTCTCCGAGGGCCGCGACACCTTCCACCGCTTCACCGTGAACCACCACGACGGCGCCGGACGCGACTGGACGGGCCACCTGCACCAGTGGATCGACTCCCTGGCGGGCCGCAGGGACCTGTTCTGAGCCAGGCCGGGTCCGGGGGCGATCCCCGGGCCCGGGGCCGCTCCTCGCAAGCGCCCCGAGGGCGCCGGCCGCGAACCTCTCGGGGATGACGTGGAGACCGGGAACCGGGTCAGGAGTCAGTCGGCCGGGACCAGGGAGATGGTCCCGTTCCCGGTCCGCGCGGTGACGGTGTTGTCGCTGGCCTCGTCCACCGGGACGTCGGCGACCACCCGACCGTTGTCGGAGGTCTCGAACACGGCGTAGGAACCGCCGGGCAGGGCGATCGTGGCGTCACCGTTGTTGGTGCTGACCTCGACCTCGGAGGGGGCTTCGGCGAACGCGGCGTCGATGCCGCCGTTGTCGGTGGCGGCGCTCAGGCTCTCCGAGCCGATCCCGGTGAGGTTCATGTCCCCGTCGACCGAGGTCAGGGTGAGCGGTCCGGTGACGTCGGAGATGTCGAGGCCGCCGTTCCCGGAGCTGATCTCGACCGGGGCGCTGAACCCGGACACGGTGACGGGGCCTTCGTCGGTCGCCACCGTCAGCGCGGTGTCGGCCGGGACGATGACCTGGTAGCGGATCCGGCAGTCGGAAAACGCCGCGCAGTTCGTTTCCAGGCGGAGGGTGTCGCCGGTCAGTTCCCAGTCCCCGTTCGGGTTTCCTTCGGCCTCGCGCTGTACCCGTACCTCGTCGGTGCCGCCGGGGACGATCTCCAGCGCGGCGTTGTCGTTCTCGACGATGAGCAGTTCGGGTACGCCCTCGTAGCTCTTCTCCTCCCGATCTCCCGGTTCACCGGAACCCGGGTCCTGCCCGCATCCGGCCAGCAGGGACAGGGACAGGAGAACGCTTCCGGCGGTGAGCAGCCTGCGCCGCACCTCCTCGCGGACGGTGCGGGACGTCGGCTCCTGGGATCCTTCCACGGTCCGAAGCTAGCACGCCCGCAGGTGTCGGACACCCGTGGGTGCCGAAGGGCACGGAGCCCCGGGGGAGTGGGGCCGGGACCACTCGCCGGGAGCTGGAGTCCGTGATCCTGGCCGGGTGCGCCGCAGGCGCGGGCCCCTCGGGCCGGTGTCCGTACGGGGCACTGTCGTCCACCCATGATCGATCTCTCCTTTCCCTCGATGCTGGAAGACCTCAGGAGGACCCATGGCGCCCGGGACATGGACTTCGAGATGTACGAAGCCTTCGAGCACCCTGACGAGACCGCGTGGTGGTACCGATTGTGGACCGGCAACGAAAAGGTCGACGGCAGCGAATTCCGTTTCTTCGGCATGGAGGGCTCGGGCGGCTACACCGGCCTGTGGCTGGTCCGGGAGGGTCGGCCACTGACCGAGCAGCCCGTGGTCTTCCTCGGCTCGGAGGGGGAGATCGCGGTCATGGCCACCGACCTCGGGGATTTCCTGTGGCTGGTGGCCCAGGGGTATGGACCGTGCGAGGTCATGGAGTGGAGCGACGACGGTCCCTGCGAGCCCGACCCCGGCGTTCTGGAGGTCGCCCGACGGCACGCCCCCGACGCCCGCTGTGCTCCGGAGGAGATCCTCGGGCGGGCCCGGGAGGAGTTCCCGGACTTCCAGGGGTACATCGACGCGCAGTGCCGGTGAACGGGGCCGGCCGCCACAGCCGCCGGCCGTGCGAAAACGGGGCGCCCCGGCCCCGGGCGGTCAGAGTTCCAGCCATTCGCCCCGGGTCAGTTCCCGGAACCGGTCGAGTGCCTCGGGGGACGGATCGCGGACGAGAAGGCCCGCGCCGTCGTCGCGGAGGAACTCCCGGGCTCCGTTACGGCTTCTGAGCCCCTGGGCGGGAGCACCGGCGAGATCGAACGTTGTCGTCATGTGTGGACGGTATCCGCAGCCGCCCTCGGTTCCGGGAGCAAGGGCCAAGGCAGCCTCGTCCGTCGCGCCGGGCAGACCGGGCCCCTGGGCCTCGGGCCCGGTGAGTCGCGAAGCCGCAGGTCCACGTGCACCGGTCCATACGGTGCACAACAAGACATAGGTTGCATAAATCTTTTTCGATCTGAATGTATTCCTTGGTTGGACAAAAAAGCAGCTCGGAATGGCGGTCGCATCCGACCTGCGGCATCATCCCCACATGTCGAAAATGTGGTTCTTGGCCATGCTGCTAGCGATCACTGCCCTGCTCGGCTTCGCGTTCTTCGTCCTCTGGGTGGGCGGTGGCATCACCAAGGACTCCGCTTGGGAGTTCGCCGCCTGGGTCAGTGCGGCCCTCACCGCGGTCGTCATGGCCGTGGCCGCCTGCGTCACCCTGTTCGTCAGGGTCTCGAGGAGGAAGGACGACGGGGGCGTGGCCTGGCCGCGCAAGCCGTTGGAACTGACCCGGGGAGCTCTGTCCGCGGTGATCGCGGGAACGGTGCTGCTGGGACTGGTCCTCGGAGGAGGTATCGGCTACGGCGGTGCGGTGATACGGCAGGACCGGGAGGAGCAGCGTTCCGAGGACGAAAGCTCCTCGTCCTCCTCCACAGCGGGCTCCGAAGGCGGTGAGGACGACGAACCGGAGAGGCCGACGGACGGGACCGCCGAGGACTCCCCTCCCCCGGATGAGGACCTCTCACCGACGCGAACCCCGGTGGAGGCCGCCGACCAGTGGGGGCTCTCCCGGCTGGAGGTCAAGGAGAGCGGGCACCACTACGGCACCGGCACCTACACCGTCGACGGCCGGGACTACACGGAGACCGTCCGGTTGAACAGCTGCAAGACGTGCTCCGTCGAGTTCGACCTGGGCCGGGATTGGACCACCTTCGAGGCGTTGGTGGGCCTGAGCGATGACTCCCCGAGCGATGTGACGGTCGCGGTGCGGGTGCTCGCGGACGAAAACCTCCTCGCGACGCACACCCTCACCCTGGGCCGGACCGAAGAGGTCTCCGTCGACGTCGAAGGAGCCCTGAGGCTGCGCCTGGAGGCGGAGAGGGTCGAGAACTCGGGCGGGACGGCCGTCTGGGCCGACCCCACCGTGGCGCGCTGACCCGCCACCCGCACAAGCTCCGATCCACCCGCAAGCCCCGACGAGGCCCGGCGGGCGGGTCCCGCTCATCCGCCCCGGCCCACCCTGCCGCCACGCGCCAGCAGGTACAGCAGGTAGGGGGCTCCCAGGATCCCGGTGACCACACCGACCGGTACCTCGCTCCCGCCGAAGGCGGTGCGGGCGAGCAGGTCCGAGCCGACCACCATCAGCCCACCGCAGGCCGCGGCGGGAAACAGCCCGACGGCACGCTCCCGCAGCAGCCGCCGCACGATCTGCGGGGCCACCAGCGCGACGAACGCCACGGGCCCGGCGACAGCGGTGGCCATGGCCGCGAGCGCGGTCGCGGTGAACAGCAGGACGGCCCGGGAGAACTGCACCCGGCCGCCCAGGGCGGTCGCGGTGTCCTCACCGAGCTGGAGCAGCGCCAGCGGACGGGCCAGCGCGAACGCGACCGGTGCCAGGACGGCGAGTGCCAGAGCGACCGTCGCCACGTGCGGCCACTCCCGGTTCGCCAGACTGCCGGTGAGCCAGAGCATGGCGCGCTGCGCCGTGGTGAGTTCGGTGCGGGTCAGCAGGTACGAGGTCGCCGCGCCCAGCATCGCGGTGAGCGCGATCCCCACCAGGACCAGCCGCTGCCCGCTGACCCCGCGCCGGTAGGCGAGCAGGTACAGCAGCAGCGCGGTGCCCACGGCCCCGACCAGCGCACTGGAGGCGACCGCCAACGCCGTACCGCCGAAGGCGACGATGGCCAGCACCGCCGCGGTCGTGGCGCCCGCACTGACCCCGATGATGTCCGGGCTGACCAGCGGGTTGCGCGCCAGCCTCTGCAACAGGGCGCCCGAGAGCGCCAGCGCGGCGCCCACCCCCAGCGCGGTCAGGGCGCGCGGCAGCCTCATCTCCACCACCACGTGCGCCGCCATCACACTGCCGCGCCCGGTGAGCGCGCCCACCACCTCCTCCAGTCCCATCGCGAAGTCGCCCACGGTCAGCGAGACCAGGGCCACCACCGCGGCCAGGGCGGTCAGCAGGCCACCGAGCGCCACCTCGGGCCAGTACACCCGCACCGAGAGAGCGCCGAGGCGGACCACCCCCGTACCCGGCATCAGCGCTCCGGAACGCCCGGTCACAGTCCCGCCGCCCTTCGCCGCCGCACCAGGAGGATGAAGAACGGCGCACCGACCAGAGCGGTGACGATGCCGACCTGGAGCTCCTCGGGGCGCGCCACCACCCGGCCCACGACGTCTGCGACCAGCAGCAGGACGGGCGCCAGCACCGCCGACCACGGCAGCACCCAACGGTGGTCGGGGCCGACCAGGGCGCGCGCGATGTGCGGGACCGCGACCCCCACGAAACCGATCGGACCGGCCGCGGCGGTCGCCGTCCCGGCCAGCAGCACCACCGCCAGCGCGCTCGCCCCGCGCACCAGCCACAACCGCGTCCCCAACGAGCGGGCCAGCTCGTCACCGAGCGCCACCGCGTTCAGCGGGCGCGCCAGCGCCACCGCCAGCACCAGCCCGGCGGCCAGGAACGGCAGCGCCTGGAGCAGCGCAGCACCGTCGGCCCCGGCCAGGGAACCCACCACCCAGAACCGGTACTCGTCCAGGCTCGCACGGTCGCGCAGGATGATCGCCGAGGTCAGCGACCCCAGCAGGGCCGAGATCGCGGCGCCGGCGAGCGCGAGCCTGACCGGGCCGGCCCCGTCCGGGCCCAGCGACCCGACGGCGTAGACCGCGCAGGCGGCCACCGCCGCGCCCAGGAAGGCGAAGGCGACGTAGCCCAGCAGTGCCGACACCCCGAGCACGCTGATCGCGAGGACCGCGGCCAGGGCCGCCCCCGCGTTGATGCCGAGGATGCCCGGGTCACCGAGGGGGTTGCGGGTCACCCCCTGCACCAGGACCCCGGACACGCCCAGGGCCGCTCCGACGGCCAGCCCGGCGAGGGTGCGCGGCACCCGCAGGTGCCGCACGACCAGGTCGGTGTCGGAACCGGTGAAACCGGCGTAGGCGGCATACACGTCGGCCACGGACAGCTGCTGGTAGCCGACCAGTACCGACGCCAACAGGGCCCCGGCGAGTACCAGCAGCGCCGCCACCAGCCCGACGCTTCGGCCCCAAGGACCGCTGAGCAGCCCGGAGCCGCCGGACGGGGGCCGCGGTTTCCGGTGTGGTTCGGCGGGGGCGGGGGACAGGGGCCTTTCGGCCACACGGTCGGCCATCGCCCGGCCTACCCGAACAGGTCGGAATGGATGGTCCCGGCGACCTTGGCCACCGCGTCCGCGCTGCGTACGCCCGCGGAGCGGTCGGCGAAGGTGAACCCCTCGACCCGGCCCTCGGTGACCGCGGTCAGGTTGGCCAGCGCGGGGTCGTCCATGATCTGCTCGATCTGGTCGGCGGCGTCGGCGGAGGTCATCCGCGCGTCACAGCACACGTCGACCAGGATGAAGTCGGGGTCGCGCGCGATCACGTCCTCGGTGGCGACGTCGTGGTTGCGCCTGCCGTCGAGGTCGGCGAAGGCGTTGACCCCGCCCGCCAGGTCGATGATCTCGGTGGAGAAGTCCGGCCCGCCGGCGACCCGGAACCCCTGGTCGCTGGGCCGACCGATCATCACGGTGGGCCGGTCCTCCTCCGCCACGCGGCCGTCCAGGGTCTGGGCGACCTCCTCCACGGTGGCCTCCATGTCGGCGATGACCCGTTCGGCGCGCTCCTGTTCGTCGAAGAGGGTTCCCAGGTCGCGCAGGTCGGCGTAGACGTTGTCCATCGTCACCGTGGCGGGGTCGATGGTCTCGTCGGTGCGGCCGTCCTCGCTCGGGCACAGCGGGGACAGGATCCAGCTCTCGACGCCCAGTTCGCGCAGGGAGGCCCGGGTCCCCAGGCTCTCGTCGGTGAACACGCCGTTGAATCCGGAGAGCACGAAGTCGGGCTCGTGGCTGAGCAGTTCCTCCAGGCTGGGCAGGTTCGGGTAGTACTCCTGCTCGGCCTGGGCGGCGGCGTGTTCGTCCATCACCTCGGCGTCCAGGAACGCCGTTCCGACCAGGCGGTCGCTGATGCCCAGCGCGTGGGCGGTCTCGATAGCGGGCTGGTAGGCGGCGAACACCCGCTCCGGTGGCTCTGCCGCGGCCACGTCGACGTCGCAGTTGCGGATCGTCTCCCCGGCGGTTTCCGGGGCGGGGGAGGAGGGTGACCCGCCGCAGGCGGTCGCGGCCAGCAGCAGGGCGAGGACGGCGGCGGAACGGGCACGGCCCAGGGCCGCCCGTGCGTCGGTGGGCTTCATCGAACAAACCATCCTTCGTGGTTTGATGACGCGGACGGTCGCAGCCGGTCTCCTGGCTCCCGGAGTCGGGCGCTTGCGCCCCGCACCTCCCCCCTTCCCGGACCCGTGCGGGTCCAGTGGTGTGTGGGAGGCGCCCTCCGGTCACAGTGGCGAGGACCGCGCCGGATTCCCACCGGCTTCCCGTGCACTGCGACGTCGACGAAATGAACTTGTGTCGGTAATCAACGGATCACGGTAGTACACCGGGGTTTCCCCGGGGAAGCCCGCTCCCGCTTGCCGTCGGGCCCCTGGATCGGCAGCGGGAGCGGGTGCGTGGATGACGTGACCGGGCTCCTGGCGCGGCGAGGCCGGTTCCGACCCGGACCCGCCCCGGGATCGTGAACGCGGGGCACCACCGGGTCAGAGGAGTTCGAGGCCCTGGCCTGTGGTTCCGTGCCGCGCCCGACAGGAGGTGAACCCGAGATCTCCGGATCATTAGGTTCAAACCTTGATTGGTTGTCCGATCTCGGCCACAAGTGCATATTTTGGGAGAATTGAGGAGGAGGGTGCAGGCCAAGGGAATTCTGGTGCCTTGAGTGAAGTGGGTCACGGGTTCCGTGTTCGCTTTGTCCTGTTAACTTCCTTCTCGGTTTCAGGAACCGGTCGAGGCCGCCCCGCAACCGGGGCGCACCCCACAAGCTCGGCCATCCCCCATACCTGGGCCTAGAGAGCACACCGCCATGCCCCGCGCCGTGCGAGCAGTGACCGCTGCCGCCCTGTCAGCCGCGTTGCTCACCCCCTTCCTCCACTCGACCGCGCACGCGCAGGAGGAACCCGGCTCGTCCCCTCAGGAGGGTTCAGCCTCCACCGCGGAGCTCTTCGAGCAGGCCGCCGTCACCCGGGCCGGCGAGACCGGTGAGCCGGTGGAGATCGCCGGAGCCACTACCGAGACCACACGCCATCTGGCCAACCCCGACGGCAGCTTCACGATGGAGCAGAACGCACACCCAGTCCGGGTGCGCGACGGCAGCGGGTGGACCCCGGTCGACACCGACCTGGTGACGGACTCCGACGGCAGGGTGCGCCCCAGGGCGGCGGCCGCGGACATCGCCTTCTCCGGCGGCGGCGACATGGCGTTGGCGAGCATCGGGCTGGGGTCCAACTCGGTGGAGCTGGGCTGGCACGAGGACCTGCCCGCACCGGTACTGGAGGCCGACAAGGCCACCTACCCGGACGTCCTGCCCGGCGTGGACCTGGTGCTGACCGCGGGGGTCGACGGCTTCGGCCAGGTGCTGGTGGTACACACCCCGGAGGCGGCACGGCACGAGATGCTGGCCGACCTGGAGCTCGGCTTGGCCACCGAAGGCGTGACCATGCGGCTCGGTGAGCACGGCAACCTGGACGCCATCGGCGACCGCGGCCAGGAGAGCGTGTTCAGCGCCCTCGCCCCGGCCATGTGGGACTCCTCGGGCGAACAGGACATGGCCGAGGACGCCACGGTCATGGCACCGACCGGTGCCCGCACCGCGCTGCTGGACGTCGATCTGGCCCCGGACAGCATCCGCCTGGTCCCGGACACGGCGATGCTCACCGACGAGGCCACCCAGTACCCGGTCTACATCGACCCCTCGGTGGCGGTCAGCCGGGTCGGGCGCACCTACGTCAACCGCAACTACCCCACCCAGTCGTACTGGAACTACTCCACCTCGCACACCCCCGGCGTGGGCTACGAACCGAACGAGGCCAGCACCAAGCGGGCGTTCTGGCGGTTCAGCATCGACTCGCGCACCCGCGACGCTGACATCACCCGGGCCACCTTCCGAGCCAAGGTCACCCACGCCTACGGGTGCACCAACGCCCAGGTGCAGTTGTGGCGTACCAACGCCATCACCTCCAACACCACCTGGAACTCCCAGAACCCGTCCTCGTTCTGGAACACCAGGCTCGACACCCGCACCATCAACGCCGGACGCTCCAACTGCCCCGGCGGAGCCTCCCCGACGGTGGAGTTCAACGCCACCGACGGGTACGTGTGGAGCCGTGACGCCGGGCACGCGACCACGACGGTCGGGCTGCGCGGCAACGAGACCCGTTCGAGCAGCAACTGGGACTGGCGCCGCTTCGCCTCCAACCCCACCCTGCAGGTGGACTACAACAACCCTCCTGAGGTCCCCACCCAGGTGTCGGACTCCCACGGCGGCCCTTGCTCCACCGACCCCGACGACCCCCGGCTGATCAACGAGACCCGCCCCACCTTCACCGCCTACGTGCGCGACCGCGACTCCACCTCCGCCAACCGGCAGAAGGTCAAGACCCGCTTCGCGTGGTGGGTGGACGGCGAACGCCTGGATGACGTGGACACCGCGAGGACCGACATCGCCGTGTGGTCCTCCGGCTCCTTCCAGTCGGTGCGCTCGGGCACCCTTCCGGAGAACGTGCTGATCACCTACCGGGCCAACGCCAACGACGGCGTCTCCTGGTCGGGCTGGTCCACCCGCTGCTACCTGACGGTCAGCACCGACCGCCCCGAACAGGGCCCGGAGGTGACCTCCACCGACTACCCGGCCGGGGACGCCTTCCACGGTTCCACCGGGCTGCCGGGCGAGTTCACCTTCTCCAACAACGGGGTCGAGGGCGCCACCGGCTACAAGTACGCCCTCAACGACGACTCCTGCGTCACCGAGGTCGAGCCCGAGACCCCCGGCGGATCGGTGACCGTCACCCTCACACCCCGCCTGGAGGGACCCAACCGGATCTACGCCCGCACCGTGGACGCCTTCGGCAACTCCTCCGACTGCGTCCTGGCCCACACCTTCCTGGTGGCACCGCCCAGCGACCCGGTCGCGCACCTGGCCTTCGACGAGGGCCAGGGCGGCCGCGCCGCCGACGCCGTCGACCCCGACCGCGGGGCCACCCTCTCCGAAGGCGTGGAGTGGGTGCGCGGCCGGGTCGGCGCCGTCGACAACCCCGACACCAACCCCACCCCGCGCCTGAACGGCACCGCCGTGCACACCAGCGGCTACACCGACGGCGACCCCGGCCCCTACGACCAGATCAACGCCGACTACCCGGCCGTGGACACCTCCGGCACCTTCTCGGTGTCGGCCTGGGTCAAGCTGGACCGCGCCCACGCCCACCACACCGCGGTGGCCCAGGAGGGCGAGGAGCAGAGCGCCTTCCACCTGGGCTACCAGGGCAACACCGGCGAGTGGGTTTTCAAGATGTCCCCCGAGGACCAGCACTGGGACGGCTCCCGGGAGTGGGCCGTCGTCACCTCCTCCGCCCCCGCCGAGACCGGGGTGTGGACCCACTTGGCGGGCACCCACGACTCCCAGACCGGAGAACTCGTCCTCTACGTCGACGGTGTCCGGCAGGGAGCGTCCACCCACACCGGCTCCTGGAACGCCACCGGCCCCCTGACCGTCGGCCGGGCACTGTTCCAGGGGACGGGAAACTACTACTGGCCCGGGTCCGTCGACGACGTCAAGGTCTGGGACCGCCTGGTCCTGGACGAGACCGTCACCGACGCCGAGCAGCACTCCGAGGTGTGGAGACTGGCCAACCGCCCCCTGGCCCCCGAAGGACGCTGGGCGCTGGACGAGTACCAGGGCACCGAGGTGGTCGACTCCACCGACCACGGCCTGGACGCCGCCCTGCACGCCGACCCCGGCACCGCCTGGGACCGCGCCGAGAACGACATCACCTTCTCACCCGGGGTGCGGCTCAACGGTGACGACGAGTACGTCCAGGCCACCGGCCCGGCCGTGCGCACCGACCGCAGCTTCACCGTCGCCACCTGGGCACGCCTGGACGAGACCGGCGAGAGCGTCAACGTCTCCGCCCTGAGCCAGGCCGGCGAGTTCCAGAGCGGCTTCCACCTGGGCTACCAGGGCTCCAACGGCAACTGGACCTTCAAGATGGCCCCTCACGACGACGCCCCCACCGAGGGGGCCGCCGGATGGACCTACGCCTACTCCACCACTCCCGCCCGGCTGGGGGAGTGGGTGCACCTGGCCGGGGTCTACGACCACACCAACGGCCAGCTCGTGCTCTACGTCAACGGATTCGAGGAATCCCGCGTGGCCGTCGACCACGCCTGGCACGCCGACGGGCCGGTACGCATCGGCAGCGCCCAGCACCGCGGTGCCAACACCTACTTCTGGTCCGGCGACCTCGACGACGCCCACACCTACCAAGGCGTGCTCAACGAACGCGAACTCTCCCAGGTCTACGCGGGACGGATCCCCGCCCCGCGAGGCTGACCCAGGCTCCACCCCCGCCCCTTTCCCCTCGTAACCGTCGCCCCGCCCCGGAAGGCGGGGTGACAGGAGGCTTGCTGTGACCCCGCGCAGTGACACCCCTGAACCCGCCCCCTCGACCAGGCCCGGACCGATCCGCCGCGCCATCGTCTACCCCGTGGCCCTGGTGGTGTTCGCCGGGCTGCTGAACACGCTCCCGGCCTCGGCCACCGCCTACAACCCCCGCCCGGAGGTGGCCGAACAACCCTCCGTGGAGGGGAGCGAGGCGGTCACCGAGGCCCTGTCCGAGGACGACGCGGTCGCCGAGGCCGCGATGACCGCCCCGGCCTCCGTGGCCTGGCCGGAGGCCACCAGTGTCGACGTCGACCTGGAACAGGACCGGGCGCGGACACTCAGCTCCCAGGAGGACTCACTGGTCACCGTGGGGGCCGTCAGCGGTGAGGAGTTCGAGGACTGGGAGGTCCCCGAGCACTGGCAGGAGGTGCTGGAGGCGGAGGCCGCCCGGGACCTGGAGGAAAAGGCGGCCGACGAAGCAGAGGCAGCCGAGGAACAGGCGGCCGAGCAGCAATCCGAAGAACCCGAGTCCGCGGACGGGGAAGCCGCACCCGCCGAGGATCCTGACGCCACCGCAACGGACGAGGAGGCCGACCGCGGCGGGAACGGGACCGCCGCCGAGCGGGAACGGCACTCGGACCCCTCCGAGCCCGAGGAGAGCGCCGCCGAGGAGGAATCCCGGACTCTCGCGGCCCCCGCGCCGGTCGAGCCGGTCGAGGTCCCCGAACCGGAACCGGTCGCCTCGGCCCAGGTCGAGGTGTTGGACCGGGACCAGGCCGAGCAGGCCGGGGTCAACGGTCTGCTGCTGCGGGTGAGTCGCACCGACGACTCCGCGTCGGTCGCGCCGGTCGAGCTCGGCGTCGACTACTCCGGCTTCGCCGAGGCATTCGGCGGTGACTACGCCTCCCGTCTGACCATGGTCGAGCTCGACGAGTGCGTGCTCGACGAGTCCTGTGCGGACGAGGACACCGCCGCCCATGACTCGGCCGTACTCCTGGACAACGACACCGGGGAAAACCACATCACCGCCCGGGTGAGCGCCGCGCCCCAGGGCTCCCTGGTGGCTCTGGCCGCCGCCCCGGCCGGCGGAAACGGCGACTACGGGGCGACCCAGCTCTCGGCCGCCTCCAGCTGGAACGTCAACAACCAGTCCGGTGACTTCTCCTGGTCCTACGCCTTCGCCACACCCCCCGCCCCCAGCGACCTGAACCCGGCGGTCGGGCTGGGCTACTCCTCCGGCGGGGTGGACGGGCGCATCGCCACCTCCAACAACCAGACCTCCTGGATCGGTGACGGGTTCGCCTACGCCCCCGGCGCGATCGAACGCCGCTACTCCGCCTGCGTGGACTCCGGGCACGAGACCGGAGACCTGTGCTGGAACACCGACAACGTCACCCTGTCGATGACCGGCCACTCCGGTGCGCTCATCAAGGACGACGACGGCTCCTACCGGCTGTCCAACGACGACGGGACCAGGGTCGAACGCCTCACCGGCGCAGACAACGGCGCCCACGACGGCGAGTACTGGAAGGTCACCACCCCCGACGGCACCCAGTACTTCTTCGGCCGCAACCGCCTGCCCGGCTGGTCCAGCGGCGATCCGGAGACCGAATCGGCGCAGACCCTGCCGGTCTACGCCCCCGAGTCGGGCCAGCCCTGCTACGACTCCGACTTCGCCGACTCCTGGTGCCAGCAGGCCAACAAGTGGAACCTCGACTACGTCGTGGACGTGCACGGCAACGTCATGACGTTCTACTACGACGCCGAGACCAACCACTACGGCCGCAACCTCACCAAAACCGCCACACCCTACGTGCGCGCGGCCAACGTCAAGCGCATCGAGTACGGACTGCGCAGCGACGACGTCTACGCCACCGCCCCGGCCCGGGTGCTCTTCTCCGACTCCGAGCGGTGCCTGGTCACCGACTCCTTCGACTGCGCCGCCGACAAGCGCACCTCCGGCAACGCCGAGCACTGGCCCGACGTGCCCCTGGACCAGGACTGCAAGTCGGGCCAGTCCTGCGCCGGACGGCACTCGCCGACCTTCTGGTCCACCAAGAAGCTCGATGCCATCACCACCCAGGTCCGCGATGGTGACTCCTACACCGACGTGGACACCTGGAAACTGGAGCACTCCTTCCCCGAGTCCGGGGACGGTACCGGCCCCACCCTGTGGCTGGACTCCATCGAACACGTCGGCAAGGTCGGCGGCACCGAGTCACTGCCCAAGATCAGCTTCGCGGGCACCCAGATGCCCAACCGGGTCGACTCGCCCTCCGACGACATCGCCCCCATGCTGCGCTGGCGGATCACCTCGATCTACACCGAGTCCGGCGGCCAGTTCGACATCAACTACTCCCAACCCGAGTGCGAACCCGGGAAAACGCCGGAGCCGCACGAGAACACCAAGCGGTGTTACCCGGTGCTGTGGACCCCCGAGGGCGGGGTGGAACTGACCGACTGGTTCCACAAGTACGTGGTCACCGAGGTCAACGAAGTGGACCTGGTCTCGGACCAGCCCACGCTCACCACCAGCTACGACTATGTCGGTGACCCGGCCTGGCGGTACACCGAGGCCGATGGCATGGTCAAGGACAAGTACCGCACCTGGGCCGACTGGCGCGGCTACGACCGCGTCATCGTACGTACCGGCCACGAGGACGAGGAACGCACCGAGACCGAGTACCTGTACTTCCAGGGCATGCACGAGGACAAGCAGCCCTCGGGTAAACGCTCCGTGGCCGTCACCGACTCCCGCGGGGTCGAGCACACCGACCACAAGGAACTGAACGGTACCGTCCGCGAGGTCATCGTCCGCGACGGCGAGGGCGGCCAGGACATCTCCCGGGAGATCACCACCCCCTGGTGGAAGCAGACCGCCAAGGTCACCCATGACTGGGGTGAGCAGACCGCCACCAAGATCGCGACAGAACAGGTCATCAGCCTCACCCGTCTCGCTGATGACTCCTGGCTTGAGGCCCGGGTCGACAACACCGTCAACGACGACGGCGCCGTCACACGGGTCCGCGACCACGGTGACGTGGACGTCGACGGCGACGAGAAGTGCGTCAACACCACCTACGTCAACAACACCGACGCCCGCATCCTCAACCTCGTCTCCCGTGTCGAGACCCTCGCCGTCGACTGTGCGGACACCCCGAACCGCCCCGAGGACGTCATCACCGACGAACTGGTCTCCTACGACGGCGGAGACCACGGGGACACCCCCACCAAGGGCCTGCCCACCAGGACCCAGAAGCTCGACTCCTACGCCGACGGCGAGCCCGTCTACCAGACGGTCGACCAGACCGGGTTCGACGACTTCGGCAACACCGTCTCCGAAACCGACGCCTCCGGCGGAGTGACCACCACCGAGTACACCTTCACCTCCGAAGGCCTGCCCGCATCGGTCACCGAGACCAACCCCGTCGGCCACACCACGAGCACCACGGTCGACCCGACCCGCGGCCTTCCGGTCTCCGAGACCGACGCCAACGGCCGCACCATGACCATGGCCTACGACCCGCTCGGCCGCCTCACCGGAGTGTGGCTGCCCGACCGCGACCAGGCCACCGACACCCCCACCACGAAGTTCGAGTACCACGTCCGCCAGGACGCACCCACCTCGATCACCACACACACCCTGCAAACCCGCACCGAGTACACCACCAGCCACGAGATCTTCGACGCCTTCCTACGTCCGCGGCAGACCCAGAGCCCCGCTCCGGGCGGCGGTCGGCTCGTCACGGACACCTTCCACGACACCCGCGGCCAGGTCGTCCGGGAACGCGAGCCCTACTACAACGAGGACGAGGCCGCCGACACCCTGTTCGTCGTCGCCAACGACGCCGACGTCCCCCGCCAGGCCGTCACCGTCTACGACGGCGCGGGCCGGGTCACCGACAACATCCACGTGGCCCTGGGTGAGGAACGCTGGCGCACCAGTACCGAACACCACGGCGAGCGCACCCTGGTCACCCCACCCGACGGGGCGGTGGCCACCACCTCCATCGTGGATGCCCAGGGGCGTCTGAGCGAGGTCCGCACCCATCACGGGGGCGCCCCCGAGGGCGACTACGACGCCATCACCTACACCTACGCCAAGAACGACGAGCTGGCCACGGTCACCGACCCCGAGGGCAACGTCTGGGAGCACACCTACGACCTGCGCGGCCGTCTGGTGCGCACGGACGACCCCATCAGCGGTACCACCACGATGGGCTACAACGAGCTCGACCAGATGGTCTCCGCCACCGACGCCCGCGGGCAGACCCTGGCCTACTCCTACGACGAGATCGGCCGTCAGGTTGGGCTGTACGAAGACTCCCCGGAAGGGGAGAAACGGGCCGAGTG
This sequence comes from Nocardiopsis moroccensis, assembly GCF_055763695.1. Lineage (NCBI taxonomy): Bacteria > Bacillati > Actinomycetota > Actinomycetes > Streptosporangiales > Nocardiopsidaceae > Nocardiopsis > Nocardiopsis moroccensis. The sequence goes on from NZ_CP199747.1 coordinate 1,181,380, forward strand.
GGTCTACGACACCCTCGCCAAGGGCCACCTGACCTCGTCCACCCGCTACGACGGCGGGGACGCCTACACCTCCCGTGTGGTGCACTACGACCAGTTCTACCGGCCCACCACCACCGAGATCCGCATTCCCGACAGCCAACCCATGCTGTCCGGGCGCTACCGCTTCTCCACCCAGTACAACGTCGACGGTTCGGTCCATAGCCTGTCCATGCCCGCCGCCGGCGGGCTGGGCCAGGAGACCATCGGCTACAGCTACAACGAGCTGGGCATGCCCACCCTCATGTCGGGGTTCACCGAATACGTCACCGACACCGTCTACAACGGGCTCGGTGAACTGCGCCAGATCGCCCTGGACACCGGGGACTCGTCGACCACCCACGCCACATGGATGACCCGCGACTACGATCCCGCCACGGGGCGGGTGGCCGAAACCACCCTGGTGCCCGAGCGAGGTCTCACCGGGTCGCTGGTGCACCGCTACTACAGCTACGACGACGCGGGCAACGTCCTCAGCCTGCGCGACGAGCCCACCGCCGAACACCTCCAGTCGGACGTGCAGTGCTTCACCTACGACCACATGCGCCGGATGACCGGGGTGTGGACCCCCGACGCCACCGGTGAGGAGGCGTGCGCGGCCCAACCCTCCGCCGACGCCCTGGGCGGTGCGGCTCCGTACTGGCACGAGTACACCTACGACCAGCTCGGCAACCGCACCACCGAGGTCCAGCACGGACTTCCCGGCGGCGACATCACCCGTACCTACCAGCACGGCGATGCGACCGACGTGGCGCCCCAGGCGCTGACCCGGGTGGAGGAGTCCGGACCGGGCGGGACTCGGCTGGAGGAGTACTCCTACGACGAGGCCGGGAACATGACCGGCCGCACCACTTCCTCCCGTGACCAGGAACTGGAGTGGGACGCCGAAGGCAACCTGGCCCGGGTCACCGAGGAGGACGGCTCGGAGACCTCCTACACCTACGACGCCGACGGGCAGCGGCTGATCCGTGAGGACCCGGCCTCCACCACGCTCTACCTGCCGGGCATGGAACTGCGCCTGGACAAGGAAGAACTGGTCAAAGAGGCCACCCGGTTCTACTCCCACGCTGGGGAGACGGTCGCGGTCCGGCAGAACGACGGCACCCTGTCGTGGATCCACGCCGACCACCACGGCACCGGCCAGGTCGCCGTCGATGCTCGCACCGGTGAGGCGACGCACCGGTACATGAGCGTGTTCGGTACCGAGCGCGGGGAAGCTGCCGGTAGCTGGCCTTCGGAGCGTGGTTTCGTCGACGGAACCGTTGACTCCTCCACAGGGTTGACCCAGCTCGGAGCTCGTGCCTACGACTCGACGCTAGGGAGATTCATTTCTCCGGATCCGGTCATGGACGTGACCGACCACCAGCAGATGCACGGCTATATCTACGCCAACAACAACCCAGTGACCTTCACGGACCCCGATGGGCTCTTTTGGAAAACTGTAGCTTTTGTTGCCCGGCTTATGATCAACTCGGTGGCTAATTATTTGGCGAAGCGCGGGGTGAACGTTTATAACAATCCGTCGTTTCAGCGCGCAAATAATTGGATCGACAGGATTTCCTCTTCTGGGTCCGGATCCGGACCCAGGTCCGGAAGTAGTGGCTCGACTTATCAGGATCAAAAGCAGTCCAAGGCCTATCGTGAAGCCCGGGCTGAGAAAGCAGAAGCAAAACAGAAGCTGGTCTCTGCGGCGACCGGTTTGGCGCAGTTGGTGGCCGACGAGCTCGGTATCACTGCTGGGCTGGAGTGTTTCACCTCCGGTGATCTGGGTGCGTGTGGTGAGACCGCGGTCAATGTGGCGTTGATGTTCGTCGGCGGGCTGCCTGCCAAGATTGCGGCGAAGTACGGTCTGCGCTGGGGTAAGGCGGCGGAGCTGGGTCGGAAGATCTCTGCCCTGGGCGGTGATCTGATCGAGGGTGTCAAGGGCCTGAACAAGGCCAACAAGAAAATTTCCAGTATCTGTCCAAGTGAGAAAAGAAACAGCTTCGTTCCCGGCACGGCGGTGGTGATGGCCGATGGGTCCACCAAGCCGATCGAGGATGTCGATATCGGTGAGAAGGTCCTTGCCACTGATCCAGAAACGGGTGAGCAGTCGGCCCGGACGGTGCTGGCCACGATCGTGGGGTCGGGCGCCAAGAGCCTGGTGCAGATCACCGTTGACCCGACGAGTGAACGTGATGCCCCTGAAGGGGACGAGACCGTTTCGGGTGAGGGGTCTGAGGGCGCTCCGGGGCCGGTAACGGCCGGTGACATGATCGTGGCGACCGACGGCCACCCGTTCTGGGTCCCGGACCCGGGGTCGTGGGTGGAGGCGATCGACCTCGCTCCGGGGATGTGGTTGCAGACCTCGTCGGGCACCTGGGTGCAGGTCAGCGCGGTCCAGGCCTGGGCCCAGACGGCCACGGTTCATAACCTGACCGTGCAGGGCGTCCACACCTACCACGCCGGCGCTGGGTCTCTGGATGTCCTCAACCACAACTCATCAACTCATGTATGCTTGTTTAAAAATGTCCATTTTATGGACGGGAAAAAATATCCTGAAAGTGCAAGCCATGTAAAAGATGCCCAAGAGGCGGGGCATCCGAGTGTCTTGACGATTGAGCGATCAGGTGCTAAAAATCGTCGCAAGGAATCCTTGAGAGGCGTGCCGACTCACCCTGGAAGGCAGCGGGATGAGTATCCTCCTGCAATGTTTCAAGAGGGTGGAAATGGAGCAAGCGTTCGGCATATAACCTCGTCAGATAATGGGGGTTCGGGGGCGACATTTGGAGGGCAGTTGAGAAAACTGCCGAACGGTTCGAAAGTTTTGTTTATTCCTGATTTGAGGTGACTGTCATTCGCTCGCAAGTTGATGTGCTCATTGAAAAATCCTCTCCCCCATTGGGGGAGGAAGTTGTGGGCTCAAGTGAGATTTTTCGTTCTCTTCTTATGAGGAAGAATGGTTTTTATGCCTTCCTCTCTGCGCTCCTTGTGTACCCTAGTGGCCCTGTCGGGGGCGAGCAATCGTTGGAGGAGTGGAACGGGCCTGATGGCTGGAGGGGGGGATACAAAAAAGATCTGGATGATTTCGTAGCGTTCGCGTGTGACATTTTTGGTGGGCAGTTTCTGCTGCGCGAGGGTGTTGTTTTCCATTTTGACCCGGAGACGGGGGAAGTGGAAAATATTTCAAGCAGCATTGAGGATTGGGCGCATGCGATTCTTGGAGATCCTGAATATCTAACAGGATACCCATTGGCTGGTGAGTGGCAAAATAAGTACGGGCCTATTCCCCCTGGGTTTCGGCTTGTTCCGAAAACGCCTTTCGTGCTGGGTGGAGATTTTTCCATTGACAACCTTCGCCCCATGAGGTCAATTGATGCAATAAGGAGGCAATCTCGTTTGGCAAACAAGATTAGAGATATCCCTGACGGGGATAAAATCCTTCTCTTTTCAGATGAAGGGTAAGGACTCACCTTGCTGAAGTTGAATTATTGGATTTGCTGCTCTTGGCGGGCTGTCCTGCCTGGGTACCCCGGGAGTATGAGGTACTCCACCGGCGGCGGGCTGACCGCCGCACAACGCTAGCGGCGCGAGGCGGTACGCCTGGCCGCCGCCGAGGACTTCGAGGCAGGAGCCACCGATCTCCAAGTCGCCCGCACCCACCGCGTCACCCACATGTCGGCCTGGCGATGGCACCACGCACTCAAGACCGGCGGACGCCAGGCCCTACGCTCCAAAGGACCGGCCTCACGCTGCCGAATGACCGAGGACGAACTGACCCTGCTGGAACAGCTCCTGGAAGTCGGCCCGGCCGCACACGGCTATCCCGACCAGCGCTGGACCCTGGCCCGGGTGCGGGCAGTGGTGGCCGAGCACTTCAACGTGACCTACTCGATCAAGGGCATGGCCCTGGTGCTGCACCGGATGAACTGGAGCGTGCAGATCCCGGCACGGCGTGGCGCCGAACGCGACGAGGAGGCCGTGGAGCACTGGCGGCAGGAGGTATGGCCGCGCCTAAAAGCACCGCGGGCGACCTGGATGCCTGGATCTGCTTCGAGGACGAGGCGGGCCAGGGTGGCAGGCCGCCCAGGGCCCGCACCTGGGGCAGACAGGGGCGCACCCCGGTGATCACCGTCACCGGGGCGGGCCGGGGCCGGGTCAGCGTGGCCGCGCTGTGCTGCTACAAACCCGGGCACCAGCCCCGGATGCTGTACCGGACGCACGTCTACCACCGGCCACCGAGGAGCGGACCTCCTTCGACGAGGCCGACTACATCGCCTTGGTGGACGCCGTGCACCGTCGGTTGGGGGTGCGGTGGTGCTGGTCTGGGACAACCTCAACCGGCATACCAGCGCGAACATGCGGCGCCGTATCGGTGAGCGGAGCTGGCTGAGTGTCGAGCTGAAGCTCAGTCTCCGTAGGCTTTTTCGATCCGAGGGGTGAGAGAAACAGCTTCGTGCCCGGCACGGCGGTGGTGATGGCCGATGGGTCCACCAAGCCGATCGAGGATGTCGATATCGGTGAGAAGGTCCTTGCCACTGATCCAGAAACGGGTGAGCAGTCGGCCCGGACGGTCTTGGCCACGATCGTGGGGTCGGGCGCCAAGAGCCTGGTGCAGATCACTGTTGACCCGACGAGTGAACGTGAGGCCCCTGAAGGGGGCGAGACCGTTTCGGGTGAGGGGTCTGAGGGCGCTCCGGGGCCGGTAGCAGTCGGTGACATGATCGTGGCGACCGACGGTCACCCGTTCTGGGTGCCGGAGTTGGGCCTGTGGGTGGAGGCGATCGACCTCGCTCCGGGGATGTGGTTGCAGACCTCGTCGGGCACCTGGGTGCAGGTCAGCGCGGTCCAGGCCTGGACCCAGACGGCCACGGTCCATAACCTGACCGTGCAGGGCGTCCACACCTACCACGTGGCGACAGAGTCGCTGGATGTTCTCAACCACAACGTACATGCGTGCCCTCATGCGGATTTCTCTGGGATTCCAGAAGATGCGCAACCTTATGCAGAAAACGTTGTTAGACAAATGGATACAGATGGGGCTCGCCCGCCTGGTGTTCGGCGGGGAAAGAGTAAAAAAGGTGAAGGTATTTACACAGGGGAAGGGCTCCCGGCGGAAGCAGAAAATTACTATGTTGAGACTGACGTATTTCCTAATCTGGATCGAAAGCGTCCGGATGGAAGGCTCGTATTTGGGGGGGCGTGGAGAAGTTTGGCACTCTAGGCATTATGACGGCTTTACTGAGGTAAGGGGTCCCCATTGTGGCTGTTGGTAATCCAGGTAGACCGCCTTGGATTCGGCATGATTTTTCCCATGCGCAGCATATCGATATTCACGCTTCCCTTCCCTCGGATTCGGGTCACCCAAAGTTGGTGGATATCTCCTTTGCGGAGGATGTTCGGTGCTCGCTGTCGGATGCAGGTTTCGATGTAGTTGAAGTTGTTCTTGGCCCGGAACCTTCTGAAAGAATTTTTGCAGCAAGGGTGCTGCAGATTCTGGGGTTGCGGCGAGAAAGTGAAGTTTCGTGGGGGCTTTTCACTGACGCAATTTTGGATTTTTATGCGACCGGTGGTCGGCCGATTGCAATCCTGGTGCCAAATTTCGATGATTGGCTGTCCTTGGATCTAAAAACCTCTTTTAGGTCCATGTATGGAGCGGTTTCGGTTGCTGACTCCATGTCCCCTGACATTGGAGTCTTGCAGAGGCAAATTGAATATGTTTTCTTTGGCAAGTGGGGTGATTATAGAATTTCGGTATAACTGTAAATGGTTTCGTGAAGTAAGTGCTCTCATTGAGTCGGAAGGTGTCAATCTTCGAATATCCTGATGTCATGGTTGGAGCCCAAGCCGTCAGCATGCTTGGTCAGGTGCTTGTAGCAGATGAGGACGCAGACGATGCCGAGCATGGTCGGGGAGTTGAAGGCCTTGCGCTCCCAGAGCACGTTCAACCTGCTGTAGGAGCCCAGCCAGGCGATCGAGCGCTCGATCTTGTACCGGTGCCGGCCCAGGCGTTGAGAGGACTCGGCGTCGTAACGGACCAAGCGCACGCGGATGACGTGTTCGAGCAGCCACCGTTGGCCAGTACTCCCGGGGCCGGTGAGGGGGATGCCCGTACCCCGGGTGTGGATCGGGATAATCGGGGCACCCTGGTCACCTTGGCGGAGGTGGCTTGAAGTTTCAGGGGCATGTCCCGACGGTGAGGTGTACTTCGTTCAGGCGGACCAGTGCATCGCCTCCCTGGACGACGTCTGGCTCGTGTGCCTCATGGGCCACCTCCGACGCCCGCAGGTGAAAACGGCGTGCGGGTTTCACTCGTAGAACACCCCTTGACACCTCCGTGGTGGCGAAGTTATATCTAGAAAAATACATTCGGCCGAAGTTGATCGAATCATACTCATAATGTTAGCGCTAACATGCAAATAGAGAACGCCGGGACAAGGGTCGTGTAATGCGCGCCCCGGTCCCTGGTTTGCAACGCCTATCGTCGTCGAGAACACCCGCCTGAGCGACTCGCCACATCCCGCAACCACCGACCGGTGCCCGGCGCCCTGCGCCCGGCGTTGGTATACCCCCTCGGAGGAGACTTGCGAGCGAACCGAAGGACATCGGCGCGCACCACGTGTGCGCTTCTCACCGGACTGCTGTGCGTCGTGACCACGGCGTCCCCCGCGTCGGCAGCGACCGACTACAGCATCGACATCGACGTTTTCGCGGCCGGGCCGCAGATCAGCGACCAGATGTACGGCATTTTCATGGAGGACATCAACCACGCCGCCGACGGCGGACTCTACGCCGAACTGGTGCAGAACCGCTCCTTCGAATACAGCACCGCGGACAACGGGAACTACACCCCGATGACCGCCTGGGAGGAGGCAGGCTCCGGAAACACCAACGGCCAGGCCAGAGTGGTGAACGACTCCGGTCGGCTCAACGAGCGCAACCGCAACTACCTCCGGGTCGTACTGCCCACAGACGGCAGCGAATACGGCGTGGTCAACAGCGGATACTCCACCGGAATTCCCGTCACCGAGGGGGAGGAGTACGACTTCTCGGTGTGGGTCAAGGCCCCGGGCCGCCCGGACCCGGTGACCGTGCGGCTGCACGAGACGCCCAGGGCGAGCCGTTGGCCGAGCCGCTGTCCCTGGACGTGCGGGGCGACTGGGCCCAGTACACCGGAACGCTGACCGCGACCGCCTCCAGCACCGCCGGCCGGCTGTCGGTCACCGGAAGCGGTGGCGGTGTGCTGGACCTGGACATGGTCTCGCTCTTCCCGCGCGAGACCTTCAAGGGCCATGACAACGGCCTGCGCAAGGACATCGCCGAGCAGATCGCCGCACTCGCCCCGGGCTTCGTCCGCTTCCCCGGCGGCTGCCTGGTCAACACCGGCAGCCACGAGGCCTACGAAGCCCCCGACTGGCCGCGCGAGCGCTCCTTCCAGTGGAAGGACACGGTCGGACCGGTCGAGGAGCGCGCGACCAACCACAACTTCTGGGGCTACAACCAGTCCTACGGATTGGGCTACTACGAGTACTTCCGGTTCGCCGAGGACCTCGGCGCCATGCCGCTGCCGGTCGTGCCCGCCCTGGTCACCGGCTGCGGTGAGAACCGGGTCACCGACGATCCCGAACTGCTGCAGCGCCACATCCAGGACACCCTGGACCTCATCGAGTTCGCCAACGGTCCGGCCGACTCCGAGTGGGGCGGCGTGCGCGCCGAGATGGGCCACCCCGAGCCGTTCGGCCTGACCCACGTGCAGGTCGGCAACGAGGAGAACCTGCCCGACGCGTTCTTCGAGCGCTTCCTGCAGTTCCGTGACGCCATCGAGGCCGAGTACCCCGACGTCACCGTGGTCAGCAACTCCGGACCGGCCTCCGGCGGCACCGTCTTCGATCGCGCCTGGGAACTCAACCGCGAGCACGACGCCGCCATGGTCGACGAGCACTACTACAACTCGCCGGCCTGGTTCCTGGCCAACAACGAGCGCTACGACTCCTACGACCGCGAGGGCCCCGACGTCTACCTGGGCGAGTTCGCCTCGCAGGGCAACCAGTTCTCCAACGCCCTGGCCGAGGCCGCTTACATGACCGGGCTGGAGCGCAACGCCGACGTGGTGAAGATGGTCTCCTACGCCCCGCTGCTGGCCGCCGACTGGGGCACCCAATGGACCCCCGACATGATCTGGTTCAACAACGGCATCAGTTGGGGCTCGGCCAACTACGAGGTGCAGCGGCTCTTCTCCACCAACACCGGAGACCGGGTGGTGCCCAGCACCGCCTCCGGCACCCCCGGTGTCAGCGGGCCGATCACCGGTGCGGTGGGACTGTCCACCTGGAACACCAGTGCCGAGTACGACGACGTCCGGGTCACCTCCGCCGACGGCGGGACACTGCTCGAGGACGACTTCTCCTCCGGCGCCGACCAGTGGACCCACGTCACCGACGCCGGGAACTGGACCGTCGAGAACGGCGCCTACGTGCAGACCGAGCCCTCGGGTGAGAACACGATGGTCACCGCCGGCGACCCCGGGTGGACCGATTACGACCTGGAGGTGACCGCCACCAAGCGCGAGGGCGCCGAGGGCTTCCTCGTCGGGTTCGGAGTCCAGGGCACCGATGACTACTACTGGTGGAACCTGGGCGGGTGGAACAACACCCAGTCCGCGGTGGAGCGCGCCTCCGGCGGCGCGAAGAGCCTCGTCGTCTCCGACGGCACCACCGTGGAGTCCGGCCGTACGTACGACATCCGCGTCGAGGTGCGCGGACGTGACGTCACCCTCCACCTCGACGGCGAGGAGTGGGGCAGCTTCACCGCGTCCGAGCCCGAACCGTTCCGTCAGGTCGTCACCCGTGACGAGCAGACCGGAGAGCTCATCGTCAAGGTCGTCAACGCCCAGGGCGAGGCGGCCCGCACGTCGATCGACCTGGGCTCCGCGCGGGTGGAGTCCAGCGCCGAGCTGACCGTCCTGCAGGCCGACCCGACCGCCGAGAACACGGCGACCGACCGGCCCGTCAGCCCGGAGACCTCCACCATCGACGGCGTGGACAGCACGTTCACCCACACCTTCCCGGCACATTCGGTCACCTTCATGCGCCTCACCCCGGAGGAGTAGCCCACGGCGGCACCGCGCCCGCCGGGCACCGCAGAGCCGGTGCCCGGCGGGCGCCCTGGTGCGCCCCCACCTGCCACGGGGGTGAGGCCGGCCGGGACAGGGGACAGGGCTACGATCGGGCCGGGCCCCAGGCCCCGCGCAACCGCGTGACCTGGGCTCTCATCCCTTTCTCATCCGCTTCGGCTGTGATGGACGGACCATGCTCCAAGCCAAGATCCTCGTCGTCGACGACGAACCCAACATCCTCGACATGGTCGCGACCGTCCTGGAGTTCCACGGGTTCGACGTGCGGACCGCCGCCACCGCAGCCGAGGCGCACACCGCCGCGCACGCCTTCGGACCCGACCTGGTCGTGCTGGACGTGATGCTCCCCGACGGGGACGGGTTCGACGTGTGCCGCGCCCTGCGGCGCTCCCGCCCGGATCTGGGCATCGTCTTCCTCACCGCCAAGGACGCCCACAGCGAGCGGGTCGCCGGGCTCACCTACGGCGGCGACGACTACGTCACCAAGCCGTTCAACACCGACGAACTCGTCGCCCGGGTGCGGGCCGTCCTGCGCCGGACCCGCCCCGGACCCCGACCCGAACAGGCGGAGGGAATCCTGCGCTTCGCCGACGTCGAACTCGACGAACGGGCCTGCGTCGTCCGCCGGGCGGGCCACCCGGTCCCGCTCTCGCGCACCGAGTTCGACCTGCTGCGCTACCTGATGCTCAACAGCGGCCGGGTGCTCTCCCGCCCGCAGATCATCGACGAGGTGTGGAGCGAGGGCTACTCCGGCGGCTCCAACATCGTCGACACCTACGTCGGCTACCTGCGCCGCAAACTCGGCGCGCACGGACCCAACCTCATCCAGACACAGCGGGGGTTCGGCTACGCCCTCCGGGAGGGGGAGACCAGGTGAGGGCGCCGTGGCGCACCCTGCGCGGCCGCATGGTCGTGCTCAACGCGGTGCTGATGCTCCTCGCCCTGACCGTGGTGGCGGCGGCGAGCGCCACCTTCCTGCGCTCGTACCTGGTCGACCGGGTCGACGAACGCATCGAGACCAGCGCCGCCTTCGTCCGCGCCCACCAGGACGACATCTTCGCCCAGGACCCCTACGAACTGGTCGAGCAGATCCGCACGCCCAGCGACTTCGTCGCGGAGTTCGTCACCCGCGCCCCGGGCGACCCCCATCCCCGGGTGCACCGGCTCCAGGGCGCGGGGCCGACCCTGGTGCGCGACATCGACACCGACAACGCGCCCGAGGGCGTGTTCACGGTCGAGCACGACGGTTCGGAGTACCGGGTCATGGTGCTGGACCTGCCCGACCACGACACGGTCGTGCTCACGGGTGAACCCCTGGACCCGGTCGGGGCCACCGTCCACCGGCTGGTCGCGATCCAGGTGCTGGTCGGCCTGGCCATGCTGGGGCTCGCGCTGCTCGCCGGGACCGCGGTCATCCGCCGGGGGCTGCGGCCCCTGGACGACGTCGTCGAGACCGCGGAGGCCATCGCCCTCGGCGACCTCGAACGCCGCGTACCCGAACCCGCACCCGGTGCCGCCGTGGAGGTCAGCCGCCTCACCCTGTCCATCAACCGCATGCTGGCGCGCCTGCGCGGGGCCCTGCACGGCCACGAGCGCTCCGAGGAGCGGCTGCGCCGGTTCGTCTCCGACGCCTCCCACGAACTGCGCACCCCGCTCACCTCGATCCGCGGCTACCTGCAACTGGTCGCCCAGGGGGTGGTCGACGTCGCCAAACGGCCGGACGTGATCACCCGCTCCCAGCAGGAGTCCGAACGCATGGCCGCCATCGTCGACGACCTCCTCTACCTGGCCCGCCTCGACGAACGCCCCGCCCCCAGGCACGAGGTCGTCGAACTCGGCCGGATCGTGGCCGACAGCGTCGCCGACGCCCGCGCCGCCCAACCCGAACGCGAGTGGCGCACCGAGGCCTCCGCGGAGGGGCTCGTGGTCGGCGACGAACAGGAACTGCGCCAGGTCGTCTCCAACCTGCTGGCCAACGTGCGCGTGCACACCCCGGCGGCCGGCCCGGCGACGGTCCGGCTGTGCCGCGTCGACGGCCGGGTCGTCCTGGAGGTCGCGGACGGCGGGCCCGGCATGGACGAGGAGAGCGCGGCCTTCGTCTTCGAGCGCTTCTACCGCGGCGCCTCGGCGTCGGGCCGTCCCGGAAGCGGGCTGGGGCTGCCCATCGTCCGGGCGGTCATGCGGGCGCACGGCGGCGAGGCCGAGTTCGCCTCCGACGCGGGGGAGGGGACCACGGTCACCCTGCGGTTCCCGGCCCCGCCCGAGCCCGAGCCGGACCCCCTGACGCGCCACCGTGACGATGATCTCACCGGGGACGTCGCGTTCTCATCGAAATCTCATGGTTCTCGGCATTTCGCCTCATCGCGGTCGGATGGGCTGGCGGCGAAGCGAACAGGGTTGAGAGGAATGAGTATGGCTGGTCTGCTCTACCGTCTGGGTGGGTTCGCCTACCGCAGACGATGGTTGGTCGTGGTCTCCTGGCTGCTGGTCCTCGTGGTCGCAGCCGGAGCGGCGCTGATGTTCCGCGCCCCGCTCAACGACGCGCTGCGCATCCCCGGAACCGAGTCGGAGCAGGCCACCGACCTGATGGAGGCGCGTTTCTCCACCACCGGCGAGTCGGTCACCGCGGTGCTGAGCGCACCCGAGGGCTCCGACGTCATCGAGGACGAACAGTACGCCGACGCCGTCCGCGCGACCGCCGACGAACTCGCGGACGCTCCCGAGGTCGAGACGGTCATCAGCCCGCACGGCATCGTGGCGGACGCCCGCCAGCAGTACGAGGAGGGCATCGCCGAAGCCGAGGAGGAGGCCCTGGAGGCCGCCCGCGAGGGGGTCGAGGGGCTGGTGCCGCCGGAGACCCCGGGCCGGGACCAGGTCATCGCCGAGCAGCTGCCGGAGGCCGAGGAGCAGGCTCTGGCGGAGGTGGCCCGCCAGGCCCCCGACTTCGACGAGGAGGAGGTCCTCGACCAGGTTCCGCAGCTCTCCGACGACCGCGACACCGTCATGCTCCAGGTCCAGTTGGACGCCCGCAACGGCGAGGTGCCCGCGGAGACCGTCGACGCCATCCTGGCCACCGGTGACGAGGCCCGCGACGCCGGAATGGACGTGGAGTTCAGCGGCCCGGCCATCACCAACCAGGTGCCCTCCATGGGCGCGAGCGAGGCCGTCGGCCTCGTCGCCGCACTGGTGGTGCTGGTCATCAACTTCGGCGCCCTGATCACCGCGGGCCTGCCGATCCTGCTGGCGCTGATCGGCGTCGGCGTCGGCATGATGCTGCTCTACGCCTCCTCCAGCCTGATCGAACTGACCAGCACGGCCCCCATCCTGGCACTGATGCTCGGTATCGCCGTGGGCATCGACTACTCGCTGTTCGTGCTCTCCCGCCACCGCAAACAGGTGTCGCAGGGCTGGGACCCGGCCGAGTCCGCCGCCCGCGCCATCGGCACCGCCGGCAGCGCCGTGGTCTTCGCCGGTGCGACCGTCATCATCGCCCTGCTCGGCCTGTCGGTCGTACGGATCCCGTTCCTGACCATCATGGGTGTGGCCGCGATGGTCACGGTCGCGGTGGCGGTACTGGTGGCGATCACGCTGCTGCCCGCCCTGCTCGGGTTCGTCGGGCACCGGGTCACGGCCGGGCGCCTGCCGGTGCTGGGCCGACGCGCCGAGAGGGCGATGGTGTCCGAGCGCACCATGAGCGCCCGGTGGATCGGCATGGTCACCAGGCGTCCGCTCATCGCTGTCCTGGGTGTGGCCGCGGTCCTGGGCACGCTCCTGCTGCCCCTGGGCAGCATGCACCTGGGCCTGCCCAGCGACGAGACCAGCTCGGAGGACACCACCCAGCGCCAGGCCTACGAGATCATCAGCGAGGAGTTCGGCCCCGGCCACACCGCGCAGCTCGCCGTGGTGGCCGACCTGACCGGCTTGTCCGACATGCCCGCCGCCGCCGACGAGGTCGCCGAGCGGATGGAGGACGTCGACGGGGTCGCGGAGGTGTTCCCGCCACAGCTCAGCGAGGTGCAGGACACCGCGATCATCGTGCTGATCCCCGAGACCGGGCCCTCCGACACCGCCACCGAGGACGTGCTGCACCAGGTGCGCGGACTCCAGGACGAGGTGGACGAGGAGATCGGTGCGAAGATCGTGGTGGCCGGTGCCACCGCCGCCGCGATCGACATCTCCGAACGCCTGGCCGACGCGCTCCCGGTGTTCGCCACCGTGGTGATCGGGCTCGCCCTGGTGCTGATGACCGTCGTGTTCCGCTCCGTGCTCGTGCCGGTCAAGGCGGCGCTGGGCTTCGTGCTCAGCGCGGGCGCCTCGCTGGGCCTGACCGTGGTGGTCTTCCAGTGGGGCCACGGGGCCGCGCTGTTCGGCGTCGAGCCGGGGCCGCTGCTGGCCTTCATGCCGACCCTGGTCATCGGCATCCTGTTCGGCCTGGCCATGGACTACGAGGTCTTCCTGGTCTCCCGGATGCGGGAGGACTTCGTGCACGGCAGCGAGCCGATGGCGGCGATCTCCTCCGGCTTCACCCAGGGGGCGCGCGTGGTCACGGCGGCCGCGGCCATCATGATCAGCGTGTTCGCCTCGTTCGTGTTCGGCCACGTGGAGATGTTGAAGCCGATCGCGTTCGTCCTGGCGGTGGGCATCCTCATCGACGCCTTCCTGGTCCGGATGACGCTCGGCCCGGCGGTCATGGCCCTGTTCGGCCGGGCCACCTGGTGGCTGCCGAGGTGGCTGGACCGGCTGCTGCCCAACGTCGACATCGAGGGCGACCGGCTGAACGCGACCGCGCCCGCCACCGGCGGGGGCAGCGAGGGCTCGGACGGGGGCGACGGGGGCGGCGAGGGCGCCCAGGAGCCCCGCACCCCGGTGGACTCCCGCACCTGACCCGGCGGACCGGTACCTTCCCAGCGGCGCCCGCCGTGTCGGCCCCGTCGAGCAGCAGTGCTCGGCGGGGCCGTTCCCGTTCCCGCGCTCTCGGCGGGCCCGGGGTTGCCTCCCACAGCGGGGTCGGGTGCTTCTCCGGGGAGCGCGGGGTGCGATCATGCCGGGCATGGACGTTCTGAGCAGCCGCATCCTGCTGCGGCCCACCGACCTCGCACGCAGCCGTTCCTTCTACCGCGACGTCCTGGGGTTGGCGGTGCACCGCGAGTTCGGGGACCCCGAGGCGCTCGGGACCGTGTTCTTCCTGGGCAACGGGCTGCTGGAGGTCTCCGGCAGCTCCGAGCCCGCCGGGGTGCCGCCGCTCTCCCTGTGGTTGCAGGTGCGTGACGTCCGGGCCGAGTACGAGCGGTTGACGGCGGCCGGGGCTCAGGGTCTGCGCGAGCCCAGGACGGAGTTCTGGGGGCTGGTCGAGGCGTGGATCGCCGACCCCGACGGGGTGCGGATCGTCCTGGTCCAGATCCCCGACGACCACCCCCTGCGCCGGGACCAGCGTTCGTTCTGAGCGTTCCGAGCCCCCGCGGGCCGGGAACGTGCCCGGTCCGCGGGGGCGCCTTGCTCAGCCGAGCGCCTCGACGGTCGGGCGCAGCTCCTCCGCGAGCCAGCGCAGGCTCATCGGACCGGCGGAGTTGATGGCGTTGGCGAAGGCGAGGTCGGCGTAGTAGACGGTGCCCGACTCGACCGAGGGCAGACTCTGGAAGAGGGGGTCCTCGTCGATCTGCTCGCGCTCCTCATCACCCGGTGCCCACACGGCGAGCAGGTCGGCGTCCAGGTCGGCCGTGTTCTCCCGGGACAGCGGATCCGAGGTCTGGGTGTTGTCCTGGTTGTCGGCCGGCCGCAGGCCGAACAGCTCGAAGAGGGACCCGTTGCCGAAGGCGTAACCGGTCGTGTCGGCGCGGACCCACTGGTAGGTGCGGTCCTCGATGCCGGGGACGGTCGCGCCGATCCCGGTGAACTCCGCCTCGATCTCGGCGATGAGCTCCTCGGCCTCGGCGGTGCGGTCCACGGCCTCGGCGGTCTTGAGCAGCCGTTCGTCCCAGTCCGCGTTGGCGGCGTCGGTGGCGGGGGTGACGGTCGGGGCGATGGCGTTCAGCCGGTCGAAGGCCGCCTGGTCACTCACCTGGTAGGTCTGGGCGATCACCAGGTCCGGTTCGGCGGCCGCGATCGCCTCCAGGTTGGGTTCGCCGTCCGCCGTGATCAGACCGGGGTCGGAGATGTCGGCGATCTCCTCGGCCATCCAGGGCACGCTCTGCTCGAGGGTCTCGGGGTCCTCGGCCACGCTGACCGGGATCACGCCCAGGGAGAGGAGTTCCTCGGCCGAGGCGAAGCCGAGGGCGACCACCCGTTCGGGGGCCTCGTCGATGGTGACCTCCCCGTGGGAGGTCTCGACGGTCAGCGGGTACGTTCCGTCCGAGGCTGCGGCGTCCTCCCCGCCCTCCTGGGCCGTTCCGCAGCCCACGAGCACCAGCAGCGAGAGCGCGGTCGCCGCCGCTACACCGCCCCGTCGGCCGCACACGGCCGTTCCCACACGCGTCAACGCCATCAGAACTCTCCTTCTCGTAGAAAATAAGGCAAGGCTATCCTTCACTGCTTTCGGGCTGGTCGGCGGGGCGTAATCTGAACGGCGTGGTCACACGAGACACGAGTCGTCGGCTCCCCAGCTATGCGGCGGGGGAGATCGACGTGCCCTTCGTCGTCCGCGGCACGGAGGAGGTCATCGATCGGGACACGTTCTGGGAGGAGCACTCGCACCCGACGCACGAACTGCTGTGGAACCGGCGGGGGGCTTCCTCGGCCGAGGTCGGGGCGCGGGTCTGGACCATCACCCCCTCGGTCGGGCTGTGGATCCCGGCCGGGACGCCGCACTCCGGGCGGACACCCGCCGGCACCTGGCACCACTCCGCGCATTTCAGCGTCCGTGCGGTCCCGGCGATCTCGGACGCCCCCGTGGCCGTGGAGGTCACACCGCTGCTGCGGCTCCTGCTCGACCGGCTCAACGAGGAAGGGCTGGCCCCCGACTCGCGTACCAAGACCGAGGCGCTGGTGCTCGACCTGCTGGTCCCCGCCCCGGTCGAGCTGTTGCTGAGGATCCCCGAGTCATCGTTGCTGGCACCGATCGTCGCCGCCGTGCGCGAGGATCCCGCCGACACCACCACCCTGGCGGCGTGGGCCTCGCGACTCGGTGTGAGCACCCGGACCATCACGCGGGCCTTCCGCGAGCAGACCGGGCTCGGGTTCAGCCAGTGGCTGGCCGCCGCCCGGGTGCAGCACGCGATCACGCTGCTCTCCGGTGGCGAGGAGATCGAGGAGGTCGCCGAGCGGGTCGGCTACCACTCGGCGAGCGCGTTCGGCACGGTTTTTCGGCGGGTGACGGGGATGAGCCCGGGGCGCTTCCGCTCACAGTGATTCCTGCCGGGGTGGCGAGGGGGAGCAGGGCGGGCTCTGTCCGTTTTGAGAAGAACGGTGTCACATCTGCGTGATTGCGAACCTGGTGAGTGCACCCTAAATTTGGTTAGGCAAACCTAAGCACTCGCTGTGGTCGGGGTGACGCACCCCCGCGTCCACGCACCACAGGCCCTGGCACCCGAGGACCGCCGTGCCCGTGGCCCGGTGCGCCCGCACACCCCACCGAGGCGACGCGACCAGGCCCCGAAGACGCCGCACCCAGCGCTCAGGGCCACCACCGGAAGGAAACCATGTCCCGTCTCCCCAAGCTGGCCGTGCTCGCCACGGCAGCGCTGCTCCCCCTCACCCTCGCCTCCTGCTCCTCCGCCCCGGACCAGGAGGGCGCCGCCGACTCCTCCGGGGACTGGACCCCCATCGAGGTCGAGCACGCCCTCGGCACGACCACCATCGAGTCCGAGCCCGAACGGGTCGCGACGGTGAACTGGGCCAACCACGAGGTCCCCCTGGCCCTGGGCGTCGTGCCGGTGGGCATGGCCGCCGCCAACTTCGGCGACGACAACGACGACGGCGTCCTGCCGTGGGTCGAGGAGAAGCTCCAGGAACTGGACGCCGAGACCCCTGTCCTGTTCGACGAAACGGACGGCATCGACTTCGAGGCGGTCGCGGACACCCAGCCCGACGTGATCCTCGCCGCCTACTCCGGGCTGACCCAGGAGGACTACGACACCCTCAGCGAGATCGCCCCCGTCGTCGCCTACCCGGAAACCGCCTGGGGCACGTCCTGGCGGGACACGATCGAGCTGAACAGCGCCGCACTCGGCATGGCCGACGAGGGCGCCGAGCTCATCGCCGGGCTCGAGGACGAGATCACCGAGGCGGTCGCGGAGTACCCGCAGATCGAGGGCGCCTCGGCGATGTTCCTCACCCACGTGGACACCACCGACCTCAGCGAGGTCAGCTTCTACACCACACACGACACCCGTGCGCTGTTCTTCGACGACATCGGACTCCGGACCCCGCAGAGCGTCTCGGACGCCTCCGCCGAGACCGACCAGTTCTCCCTCACCCACAGCGCCGAACGGGCCGACGCCTTCGACGACGTCGACGTCATCGTCACCTACGGCGGCGAGGAGCTGGTGACCGCCCTGGAGGGCGACCCGCTGCTGTCCCAGATGCCCGCCGTGCGCAACTCCGCGGTGGTCAGCCTGCCCGGGGACAGCCCGCTCGGTACGGCCGCGAACCCGACCCCGCTGTCGATCTCGTGGGTCCTCGACGACTACCTGTCGCTCCTGGCCGAGGCCGCCGACGGGGCACAGTGATCACGCGAGAGTCCCCTGACCAGGCGGGGGCCGCCACCGCACGGCCTCCGCACCGGGGTAAACCCCTCTGGCTGCTCCTCGTCCTCGGTGTCCTGCTGGGGCTCATGTTCGCCTCGGTCGCCGTCGGCTCCCGAGACGTCCAGTGGGCCGACATCGTCGCCGCGTTCGGCGGGTCCGCCGAGGGGTTCGACCAGGCCGCGGTCGCCAAACGGATCCCGCGCACCCTGCTCGCCGTCCTCGTCGGCGCCGCCCTCGGCGTCTCCGGCGCGGTCATGCAGGGCGTGACCCGCAACCCGCTGGCCGACCCCGGCATCCTGGGCGTGAACATGGGCGCCTCACTCGCCGTCGTCACGGGCATGGCCTTCCTCGGAGTGGCCTCCGCCACCGGTTTCATCTGGACGGCGATCATCGGCGCCGGGCTGACCGCGCTGTTCGTCCACGTCATCGGCTCGCTGGGGCGCGGCGGCGCGACACCGCTCAAGCTCGCCCTCGCCGGTGCGGCCACCTCCGCCGCCCTGTCCTCGTTCATCAGCGCCGTCGTACTGCCGCGCAACAACATCGCCGACGGGGTGCGCTCCTGGCAGATCGGCGGGGTCGGCGGCGGCACGTACGAGTCCATCGCGCACGTGCTCCCCTTCCTCACGGCCGGGTTCCTCGTCTGTCTGCTGTCGGCCCGGGGGCTCAACCTGCTCGCCCTCGGCGACGAGCTCGCCGCCGGTCTGGGCCAACGCGTCGAGGCCCTGCGGATCGGCGCCTCCGTCGGCTCGGTCGTGCTGTGCGGGGCGAGCACCGCCGTCACCGGCCCGATCGGGTTCGTCGGTCTCGTCGTGCCGCACATGTGCCGTCTGCTCGTCGGCGTCGACCACCGTTGGCTGCTGCCGTTCTCGGCCCTGGGCGGCGCCGCGCTGCTGACCGCGGCCGACGTGGTCGGCCGCGTGGTGGCACGCCCCGGACAGATCGATGTGGGGATCGTGACCGCCCTGGTCGGCGCCCCGTTCTTCATCTACATCGTCCGACGTCAGAAGGTTCGTGCCCTGTGAGCATCTCCACCGTCGAGACCGTCGCCCGCGGTCGGGTGCGCCGTGCGCGCCGACGGCGCGTCGTGATCGGCGTCCTCGCCGCCCTGATCGTCCTCGGGTTCGCCACCACCCTCATGGTCGGGCAGACCTTCTACCCGCCCGGCGACGTGGCCCGGGTACTCCTCGGGCAGGACGTGCCGGGAGCCTCCTTCACCGTGGGACGGCTCCGGCTGCCCCGGGCCGTCCTGGCGGTCGCCGCCGGGCTGGCCTTCGGGCTGTGCGGGGTCACCTTCCAGACCATGCTGCGCAACCCGCTCGCCAGCCCGGACATCATCGGGATCAGCGCGGGGGCGAGCGCGGCGGCGACCTTCGCGATCGTGGTGCTCTCCCTCGACGGAGCCGGGGTGTCGGCCTTCGCGATCGTCGCCGGCCTGGCCGTCGCCCTGGCCGTGTACGCCCTGTCCTTCAAGGGCGGGGTCTCCGGTACCCGGCTGATCCTGATCGGGATCGGTGTCGCGGCGATGCTCGAAAGCCTCACCTCCTACATCCTCGACCGGGCCGCCATGTGGGACCTGCAGGAGGCGATGCGGTGGCTGACCGGTAGCCTCAACGGCGCCACCTGGAACGGAGCGATCCCGGTCGTCGTCGCGCTGCTCCTGCTCGGCCCCCTGCTCCTGGGGCTCTCGGACAACCTCTCCGCGCTCCAACTGGGCGACGACACTGCCTCGGCCCTGGGCGTGCGGGTGGACCGCACCCGGCTCCTGGCCGTCGTCGGCGCGGTCGGCCTCATCTCCTTCGCCACCGCCGCGGCCGGGCCGATCGCCTTCGTCGCCTTCCTGTCCGGACCGATCGCCGCGCGACTGGTGGGCTCGGACGGCTCCCTGCTGGTGCCTTCCGCGCTGGTCGGCGCGCTCCTGGTCCTGGTCGCCGACTTCTGCGGCCAGTTCGCCTTCGGGACCCGCTTCCCGGTCGGGGTCGTCACCGGCGTGCTCGGCGCCCCCTACCTCGTCTACCTCATCGTCCGGACCAACCGCGTGGGAGGCTCCCTGTGACCACGGACCATTCACTCCTCGTCGAGGAACTGACGCTCGGCTACAAGGACCGCGACGTCATCGAGTCCCTCGACCTCGCCGTCCCTCCGGGCCGGATCACCGCGATCGTCGGCGCGAACGCCTGCGGCAAGTCCACGCTGCTGCGCTCGATGTCACGGCTGCTGACACCCCGGAGCGGGCGGGTGCTCCTCGACGGGCAGGAGGTGCACCGCCTCCAGCCCAAGGCGGTCGCGCGCACGCTCGGCCTCCTGCCGCAGTCACCGGTCGCCCCCGAGGGCATCACCGTGAGCGACCTGGTCGGGCGCGGGAGGCACCCGCACCAGAGGATGCTCTCCCGCTGGAGCAGGCAGGACGACGAGGCCGTCGCCGAGGCCCTCGAAGCGACGCGGACGGTCGACCTGGCCGACCGCCCCGTCGACGAGCTCTCGGGCGGGCAGCGCCAACGCGTCTGGATCGCCATGGCCCTGGCCCAGCGCACCGACCTGCTGCTCCTCGACGAGCCGACGACGTTCCTGGACGTCAGCCATCAGGTGGAGGTCCTGGACCTGCTCACCGACCTCAACGCCGCACGCGGCACCACGATCGTGCTGGTCCTGCACGACCTCAACCTGGCGGCGCGCTACGCCGACCACCTCATCGCGCTCGCCTCCGGCAGGCTGCACGCGGCGGGCCCGCCCGAGCGGGTGCTCACCCCGGAGACGGTGCACGCGGTCTTCGGGATGCACAGCCGGATCATCACCGACCCCACCTCGGGCAAACCCCTCATGCTCCCCATCGGCAGGCACCACCGGGCGGACGCGCAGGCCGACGCCCAGTGTCCTGAAGCCGACTCCGTGTCCTGAAGTCAACTCCGCCACCGCGTGTGGTCAACGGGCCCGCCCGGAGGTCCGGGTCCGGTCGGCTCCGAAAATACTTTGCCCGCGTTTTCCTGCTTCGGTACGGTCACGGAGTCGTTCTGCCGACGGGGCCCGCGAGGTTTCTCCTGTGGTCTTCCCGGCGGTTCCCCGAGCTGAGAGCAGGTTGCGTTCATGGCATGTCGTATCAGTGAGCTCGTCCTCGGCTGTCACGACCCCGAGGTGCTGGCGCGGTTCTGGTGCGAGGTCCTGGACTTCGTCGTACTCGATCGCGAGGACGGCGAGATGGTGGAGATCGGCCCGCGCGAAGGGTTCGGCGGTGCGCAGCCGACGATCATCCTCAGCCGCAGGGACGAGCCGGAGCCGGGCAAACCCCGGCTGCACATCGACGTCAACGCCACCGACCGCGATCAGGACGCCGAACTCGAACGCCTTCTCGCCCTCGGTGCGCGCCCGGCCGAGATCGGCCAGACGGGGCAGGAGCAGTGGCATGTCCTGGCCGACCCCGAGGGCAACGAGTTCTGCCTGCTCAAGGCTCGCCTCAACCCGCTCTGACGCGCATCGGCCACGCCTTGGCGCCAGGTGGACCGGGTCTGCCCCGGGCCTGGCGCGGGGCGTGCGTGCGCCTGGGACACGTCAGGCCGCCCCGTCGATGACGGGGCGGCCTGACCTGCTTGGGGAGCACAAGGTGTGGATCCGGCAGAACGGAGCCGGACCCCGCGGGGTCCGGCTCCGTTCAGCAGGTCGCCGCCGGCACGATGTGCGCGGCGGCGTCCTTGCCCAGGGGTTGTGACCTGCTGACCAACCCGTTGCCGTTCTCCGGCGGGGTGTCGTGAGCGTGCAAGAGCGGGGTTTGCACGCTCCATGTCCGGCCTTTGGCCCCTCTGTTACCAGAGGTGGTTCACGATGACCTCGGCGTCGTCGGCCTGGTACCCGTACCGGTCCGGGTAGGCGGAGCGCTGCACGTCCTGGGCGACTTCGCCGACCGGCTCGTCGTCCCAGCTCCCGCCGGGGTAGACGAACTCCAGCTCGTCGTAGAAGGCATTGGCGGCCCAGGTGGGGTCGAGACGCTCCTCCTTCGAACCGTAGTGGTCGCGCTGCTGGAACAGGCCGACGCTGTCGCGGTCGCCGCCCGGGTAGTTGTTCATGTGGGTCTCGACGATGACGGTGGCGATCGCGATGGTGGCGGCGCGCTCGTCCAGGTCGCGCTCCTGCGCCGCCTCGACCACCTCACGTGCGTGGGAGACGTACTCGTCGGTCATGTGGCCGGCCATGTCGGAGCTCAGCTCGTCGTTGAGGGCCGCAGCGACGGCCTTGTCCTCGTTCGTGTCCGCGGAAGCGGCGCCCGCTCCGGCCAGGAGCAGTCCTGCGGTGATCAGCAGGCTCGTGGTCACGGCAAACATGAACTTGGGTATCGATCCGATAAACTTCATATGTGCAATGTATGCGCTGACCAGCACTTTGGTAGTGCTTGAAACCACATTGGGCAGGTGTGAAAGCCAACACCAAGGCCGAGCAACCTCGAGGACACGGTGTCGTATACCGAGCCCGAACCGGCCCCTGGCAGTGACCGCGCCCGGCCTCCCGGCCCGCACCCGCCGGACACGAGCGGCCCGTCGAGGACCTGTGACCACGCGCCGAACCCGGCGCGGGTCGCACACGGCAGCCGTGTGCGACCCGCGCGCCGCGACCTGCCGTCGCGGTACTAGGTGTTGACGTAGTCCGCCAAGTGCTCGCCGGTGAGGGTGGAGCGGGCGGCGACGAGCTCGGCGGGGGTGCCCTCGAACACGACCCGGCCGCCCTCGTGGCCCGCCCCGGGGCCGAGGTCGATGATCCGGTCGGCGTGTGCCATGACCGCCTGGTGGTGCTCGATCACGATGACCGACTTGCCGGAGTCGACCAGCCGGTCGAGCAGGCCCAACAGATGCTCGACGTCGGCGGGGTGCAGACCGGTGGTCGGCTCGTCCAGGACGTACACACCGCCCTCCTCCGCCATGTGGACGGCCAGCTTGAGCCGCTGCCGCTCACCGCCGGACAGGGTGGTGAGCGGCTGGCCGAGACTGAGGTAACCGAGCCCGACCTCGTCCAACCGGGTGAGGATCCGGTGCGCCGCGGGGGTCCTCGCCTCACCGGAGCCGAAGAACCCGGCGGCCTCGGCCACCGACATCGCCAGCACCTCGCTGATGTCGCGGCCGCCCAGCCGGTACTCCAGCACCGAGGTGTCGAACCGCCGACCCTCGCACTCCTCGCAGGTGGTGGCGATACTGGCCATGAACCCCAGGTCGGTGTAGACGACCCCGACACCCTTGCAGACGGGGCAGGCGCCCTCGGAGTTGGCGCTGAACAGCGCCGGCTTGACCCCGTTGGCCTTCGCGAAGGCCTTGCGGACCGGATCGAGCAGCCCGGTGTAGGTGGCCGGGTTGCTGCGCCGCGAACCGCGGATCGGACTCTGGTCGATCGAGACCACACCCGAGGCGTCGGCCCCGGCACCCCTGGCCAGCGCCTCCTGCACGAGGGAGCTCTTGCCCGATCCGGCCACACCGGTGATGACGGTGAGCACCCCGAGCGGGACGTCCACGTCGACGTCACGCAGGTTGTGCCTGCCCGCGCCGCGGATCCGCAGGGCGCCCTCGGGGGCACGCACCTTCTCCTTCAGCATGGCCCGGTCGTCGAGGTGCCGACCGGTGGCGGTGCCGCTGTCGCGCAGTCCCTCCACCGTGCCCTCGAAGCAGACGGTGCCGCCCGCCGAACCGGCGCCCGGGCCGAGGTCGACGACGTGGTCGGCGATCTCGATCGTCTCGGGTTCGTGCTCCACGACCAGCACCGTGTTGCCCTTGTCCCGCAACCGCAGCAGCAGGTTGTTCATCCGCCGGACGTCGTGGGGGTGCAGGCCCGCGGTGGGTTCGTCGAAGACGTAGGTGGTGTCGGTCAGCGAGGAGCCCAGGTGGCGGATCATCTTGGTGCGCTGCGCCTCGCCGCCGGAGAGCGTGCCCGCCGAACGGTCGAGCGAGAGGTACCCCAGTCCGATCTCCACGAACGAGTCGAGGGTCTGCCGCAGCGCGCTCAGCAGGGGAGCGGCGGAGGGCTCGTCCAACTCGCGCACCCACCCGGCCAGGTCGCTGATCTGCATCGCGCAGACCTCGGCGATGTTGAGCCCCCTGATCCTGGCGGACCGGGCGGCCTCGCTGAGCCGGGTGCCCCCGCACTCGGGGCAGGGGGTGAAGGTGACCGCGCGCTCCACGAAGGCCCGGATGTGCGGTTGCATCGCCTCCTTGTCCTTGGCCAGGAACGACTTCCTGAGCTTGGGGATCAGCCCCTCGAAGGTCAGGTTCGACTTCTCCACCTTCACCTTGACCGGCTCGTGGTACAGGAAGTCCCGCATCTCCTGCTCGGTGTAGTCGCGGATCGGCTTGTCCGGGTCGAAGAAGCCCGATGCCTTGTAGGTCCGCACGGTCCACCAGTCGTCCGACTTCCAGCCGGGGATGGTGAACGCGCCCTCGGAGAGCGACTTGGAGTCGTCGTACAGCTGGGTGAGGTCGAAGTCGGAGACCGAGCCCCGCCCCTCGCAGTGCGTGCACATGCCGCCGGTGCGGGTGAAGGTCTGCTTCACGGTCTTGCGGTCGCCGCGTTCGACGGTGATCGCACCGCTGGCCCGGACCGAGGCGACGTTGAAGGAGAACGCGTGCGGCGAACCGATGTGCGGCTGCCCGAACCGGCTGAAGAGGATGCGCAGCATCGCGTTGGTGTCGGTGGCGGTGCCGACCGTGGAGCGCGGGTCGGCGCCCAGCCGCTCCTGGTCGATGATGATCGCGGTGGTCAGACCGTCCAGGACGTCGGCCTCGGGCCTGGGCATCGTGGGCATGAAACCCTGCGCGAAGGTGCTGTAGGTCTCGTTGATCATCCGCTGCGACTCCGCGGCGATCGTGTTGAACACCAGGGAGCTCTTGCCCGACCCCGAGACCCCGGTGAACACCGTCAGACGGCGTTTGGGAATCTCGATGCTGACGTCCCTGAGGTTGTTCTCCCGGGCGCCGTGCACCCGGATCAGCTCGTGGCTGTCGGCCGGGTGCGGTGCGGGTGACGGCGTCCGTGCCGTCGGGGCCTTGCTCATCGTCTCTCCCTCTGCGCGGCGGTGCTGGGTGTGCCTTTTCCGTGCCGGCCCTTCCGGTTCAGCGCCGTTCCTGGATGCGCAGGAGGTTTCCCGCGGGATCGCGGAAGGCGCAGTCGCGGACGCCGTAGGGCTGGTCGGTGGGTTCCTGCACGACCTCGGCGCCGCTGGCCTCCAGCCGCTCGAAGGTGCCGTCGACGTCGGGGGTGGCCAGGTTGATGAAGCCGTAGGTGCCCTTGGCCATCATCTCGACGATGGTCCTGCGCTCCTCGTCGGTGACCCCGGGGTCGGCCACCGGCGGTTCCAGGACGATGGAGGTGTCGGGCTGGCCCACGGGGCCGACCGTGATCCAGCGCATCCCCTCGTATCCGACGTCGCCACGGACCTCGAAACCGAGGGTGTCCCGGTAGAAGGCCAGGGAGACCTCCGGATCGGTGTGCGGAAGGAAGCTCGCGTGAATGGTGATGTCCATGTCCGTAACGCTAGCCCCGGCCCCCCGACCGCGCTTCTTGATTCCTGATCGGTCTGGTGACCTGTTTGGCCACGCACGGCAGCATCCCCGCCGTCTCGTCCGCGGCCCGGAGCCGGTAGGCGCTGGGCGGCATCCCGACCAGCTCGGTGAAGCGGGTACTGAAGGTGCCCAGGGAGGAGCAGCCGACCTCGAAGCACACCTCGGTGACGCTGAGGTCGCCGCGGCGCAGCAGCGCCATCGCGCGCTCGATACGTCGCGTCATCAGGTAGGAGTAGGGCGATTCGCCGTAGGCGCGCCGGAACTCGCGGCTGAGGTGCCCAGCGGACATGTGCGCGTCCCGGGCCAGGGCCTCGACGTTCAGCGGTTGCGCGTACTCGCGGTCGATCCGGTCGCGTACGCGGCGCAGCCGGGCGAGGTCGCCCAGGTGCTGCTCGGTGGTGGTTCTGCTGGTCACCCGGGTCATCGTGCCATGCCGTCCCGGACGCATCCAGTGTCCGGCCCGGGCGGATGCAGACCCCTCCTTCGCGGTGATCTTGCTACCAGGGGCAACTTCGGCGCCGAAATCGCCCCTGGTAGCAAGATCACCGTGGTTGGGGTGGTTTCGGAGGCGGTGGGCGACCCTGCGCCTCCCCGCGCCCGGCGTAGCACCGGGCGCGGGAGGTGACCCGTGACCGTTCCATCGGTGGGGACGGCAGGGGCGCCAACAGGTGTGAACCGACCGGGGCAGCAGCCTCGGGCGGTCACGGCCGAGCGGTACGGCCGAGCGGTTCAGCCGGGGAGGAGTTCGTCGACGAGTTCCGCCACTCGCCCGCGGATGTCGTCGCGGATGGGGCGCACGGCCGCCACGCCCTGACCGGCGGGGTCGGGGAGCGTCCAGTCCAGGTAGCGCTTGCCGGGGAAGATCGGGCAGGTGTCGCCGCAGCCCATGGTGACGCACACGTCGGAGGTCTCGACCGCGTCGTGGGTGAGGACCTTCGGCTTCTCGGCGGAGATGTCGATGCCCACCTCGGCCATGGCCTCGACGACCGCGGGGTTGAGCGAGTCCGCGGGGGCCGAGCCCGCCGAACGGACCTCGATCCTGCCCTCGGACAGGTGGCGCAGCCAGGCCGCCGCCATCTGGGAGCGTCCGGCGTTGTGCACGCAGACGAACAGGACGGACGGCTTGTCGGTTCCGACCATGGTGGGTGCCTCTGTTCCGGTTCGGGGACGGTGGGTACTGTCCCGGGGCGCCCCTCGACGGCGGGGGGCGTGCCCGGGGGCGCACCGGTGACGGTCGATGGGATAATATCAGCGCATGCTGATGTCAGTTGATGATGACCTGATGAAGGTCCTGGCCGACCCGCTCCGGATGCGGATCGTCACCCTGCTCGCCCGCGAGACCCTGTGCACCACGCACCTGACGGCCGAGACGGGCGCACGCCAGACCAACCTGTCCAACCACCTGCGCCTGCTGCGCGAGGCCGGGGTGGTCGAGACCGAGCCGTGCGGCCGGTTCACCTACTACCGGCTGCGCCCGCAGGTCCTGGAGTCCCTCTCCTCGGGGCTGGCCGACCTGGCGGCCACCGCCCGCTCCACGGGTGCCGCGCAGAACAGGCGGCCCTGCTGATGGGGCGCCCCGAGACCACCCCCGAGACCACCCCCGGGAGCGCTGACGTCTCCGCGGTGGCGAAGCTGTCCACCCTGGACCGGTTCCTGGCGGTGTGGATCCTGCTCGCCATGGCGATCGGTCTGGGCCTGGGCCGCCTGGTGCCCGGACTGAACGAACTCCTGGCCGCGATGGAGATCGGCGGGATCTCCCTGCCCATCGCGATCGGTCTGCTGGTGATGATGTACCCGGTCCTGGCCAAGGTCCGCTACGACCGCCTGGACACCGTCACCCGCGACCGGCGCCTGCTCCTCACCTCCCTGGTCGTCAACTGGGTCGTCGGCCCGGCGGTGATGTTCGCGCTGGCCTGGGTCTTCCTGGCCGACCTGCCCGAGTACCGCACGGGCCTGATCATTGTCGGCCTGGCCCGCTGCATCGCCATGGTGATCATCTGGAACGACCTGGCCTGCGGGCACCGCGAGGCCGCCGCCGTCCTGGTCGCCCTGAACTCGCTCTTCCAGGTGCTGGTCTTCGGCGCCCTGGGCTGGTTCTACCTGGACCTGCTGCCCGGCTGGCTGGGCCTGGACACCGGCGGACTCGACGTGTCCCCCTGGCTGATCGCCCTCAACGTGGTGATCTTCCTCGGCATCCCGCTCGTGGCCGGGTTCCTCACCCGCACGCTCGGCGAGAAGAGGATGGGCCGGGAGCGCTACGAGTCGGCGTTCCTGCCCCGGATCGGCCCCTGGGCGCTGTACGGGCTGCTGTTCACCATCGTGCTGCTGTTCGCCCTGCAGGGGGAGAGGATCACCGACCAGCCCCTGGACGTGGCCCGCATCGCCCTCCCGCTGCTGGCCTACTTCGCCCTCATGTGGTTCGGTACCTTCGCCTTCGGCAAGGCGATCGGGATGGACTACGACCGCACCACCACGCTGGCCTTCACCGCCGCGGGCAACAACTTCGAACTGGCCATCGCGGTCGCGATCGCCACGTTCGGCGTCACCTCCGGGCAGGCGCTGGCCGGGGTGGTCGGTCCGTTGATCGAGGTCCCGGTGCTCGTCGCCCTGGTCTACGTCTCACTGGCCTGGCGCAAGAGGTTCACCCCCGAGCGTCGGTAGGAACAACGGGTGCCCGACCCGCATACGGGTGTGTGCGGGCCGGGCACCGCAGCAGCACATGACCGAGGTCGAGACCGGGGGCGGGGACGGCCCCGCCGGACGGAACGGAGAACGAGGATGGGCACCCGCGAACACGAGGTCGACGTCGTGGTGGTCGGTGGTGGCCAGGCCGGGCTCGCCGCGGGCTACTTCCTGCGCCGTGCCGGGCGGCGCACCGGGCTCGACTTCGCGATCCTGGACGAGGGCGGGGAACCGGGCGGCTCGTGGCCGCGGTACTGGGACTCGCTCCGGCTGTTCTCCCCGGCCGGGCACAGCATGCTGCCCGGCTGGTGGATGCCCCAGGAGGAGGGTCGTGAGTACCCGTCCGCGCGGCACGCGGCCTGGTACCTGGCCGAGTACGAACGCCGCTACGAGCTGCCCGTCCGGCGCCCGGTACACGTCGAGGGCGTCGAGAGGGCCGGGGACCGCCTGCGGGTGCGCACCGACCGGGGGACTTGGCGGACCCGGTACGTGATCAGCGCGACCGGTACCTGGCGTGCCCCGCACCTGCCCGACCTACCGGGGCGCGGAGTCTTCGCGGGCAGGCAGCTGCACACCGTCGACTACCGCAACCCGCACGAGTTCGCCGGGCAGCGCGTCGTGGTGGTCGGCGGCGGCAACTCCGCGGCCCAGATCCTCGCCGAACTCTCCCCGGTGGCCGAAACCCTCTGGGCCACCCGGCGCCCGCCCCGGCTCCTGCCCGACGACGTCGACGGCCGGGCGCTGTTCTCCATCGCCACGCGCCGCCAGCAGGCCGCCGACCGGGGGGAGAGCGCGCAGGGGGTCGGCGACCTGGGCGACATCGTGGCGGTGCCGAGCGTGCGCCGGGCCCGGGCCCGGGGCGCGCTCAAGGCCGAGCCGATGTTCGACCGGCTGACCCCCACCGGGGTGGCCTGGGCGGACGGCACCACCTGGGACTGCGACGCGGTGCTGTGGTGCACCGGTTTCCGGCCCGCTCTGCACCACCTGGCCCCGTTGGGCCCTCTTGGCCCGGACGGACGGGTGGCGGTGGAGGGGACCCGCGCGGTCGCCGAACCCCGGCTGCACCTGCTCGGCTACGGGGACTGGACCGGCGCAGCCTCGGCCACGATCATCGGCGCGGGACGCACCGCCAAGGGCGCCGTCGCCGAGATCGTCCGGGAGCTGGAAGAGCGGTAGCCCGGGTGTGCCGGGGGACTTTGCCCCCCCGGCACACCCGTGGAAACCGTTGGTCACGCCCGCAGCCGCAGTCGGCGCAGCACGTGTCGGGCGTCCCGGCCGACCCCGCGCAGGGTCGCCGAGGAGAAGGAGCGCTGGAACTCCAGACCGACGTAACCCAGCCCTGGGACGGTGGTGGAGATCCCGCCCCTGTGCAGCGGGCGTCCCTCACCGTCCAGGGCGCCCGTACCGGAGAGGTAGCCCAGCGCAGGCCGGTAGCCGGTGGCCAGGACCAGGGCATCGACCCCCTCCACGGCCCCGTCGGACCAGGTGACCTTGTCCTGGTCCAGCCGGGTGAACATCTCTCGGCGGTCGGGGTTGCCCGAGGCGAAGGCCGCCCGGTGACGCCCGTCGTCGTTGACCAGCGTCGGCCCCCTCTCCCACAACCGGCGCAGCGGAGCGGCGTCCAGACCGCTGCGCACGAACCACCAGTGAATGTCCCGCCCCAGGGGGCGCTGATCGGCCCAGGCAACCGGGGCCCGGCTGGCCAGGCTCACCCGGGCGACCCCGGCGAGTTCGGTCGCGATCTGCACCCCCGAGTTGCCGCCGCCGACCACCACGACCCGCTGACCGGCGAACGGGGCGGGGGAGCGGTAGTCGGCGGTGTGCACCACGGTCCCGGTGAAGTCCGCCAGCCCGGGCAGATCGGGGCGGTGCGGTCGGGTGAAACCACCGGTCGCGCACACCACGGTGACCGCTTCGAGACGCGAGCCGTCGGCGGTGGTGAGCAGGAACCCGTTCCCGCCCCGCTCGACCCCGGCCACCTGCTGTCCGTAGCGGAAGTCGGCGTCCAGGCGGGCGGCGTAGTCGCGCAGGTAGACCACGACCTCGTCGCGCACCGGGTACCGGTCCGGTTCACCCGGCACCGGTCGGCCGGGCAGGGAGGAGAAGCGCGCCGGGGAGAACAGGGTCAGGCTGTCGTAGTAGTGCGGCCACGACCCTCCGGCCCGGTCGGAGGCCTCCAGTACGAGGGGGCGCAGTCCGCGCCGGTTGGCGGCGTGCACGGTGGCCAGACCGGCCTGTCCGGCTCCGATAACGGCCAGGGGAACGTGTGCGGCGGAGGCCATGCGGATTCCTTCTTCGACTGTTCAGGGGTGGGAGGTGGGTGTGGAGCATGTGGTGACGGGTCAGGGCTTCGGGAGGGGCCGGGGCCGACTGGCCAGTGCGATGGCCGCTCCGGCGGTCGCCACCACCCCCAACAGGGCGAATGCCTGCGGGTGGCCGCCCAGCGGTCCGGCGAGCGCCGCACCCACCCAGGGGGCCAGGGCGATCGCGAGCATGAGCGGGGTGTGCATGAGGCCGCTGATGGTGGCGTAGTTCCCGGCGCCCCAACGGTCGGTGACCGCGGTGGCCTGGACCAGGGTGAGGATGCCGCGGGCCGTCCCGGCCAGCAGCGCCACCAGCATCAGCAGGGACCAGGGGCCGGGGACCAGTGCCAGCAGCAGTGTCGTCGCGGCACACGCACCGAGCACGGCCACCGTTCGGGGTACGGGGCGGATCCACCGGTTCAGCGGTGCGTAGACCACCCGCCCGAGCACCTGGCCGAGGCCGCCCAGCCCCAGCGCCCAGGCCGCCGCGGTGGTGTCGAACCCGCGTACCTCCAGGAGCGGCACGAGGTTGACCACCACGGCGTACACCGTCAGCGACCCCAGGGCCAGGGACGCGGTCAGAGCCCAGAACGCCCGGCTGCGCACCACCGCACGTACCGGCGCCCCCTTCTCGTCGGGGTGCTCGTCGGCGGTCCTTGACCACTCCCGGGGCAGGGAGCAGTGCAACGGAACCACCACGACGAGCAGCACGAGGGCCAGCACCAGATAGGCGCCCCGCCACCCCCACAGCCCCTCCAGGGCCGCGGTCAGGGGAGCGAAGACCGTACTGGCCAACCCCGCGACCAGGGTCAGCACGGTCAGGGCGCGTACCCGACCGGCCGCGAACCAGTGCGTCAGGGCGGCGAAGGCCGGCGGGTAGAACAGCCCGGCCATCGCCGCGCCGGCCACCAGCCAGGCCAGGGTGAAGACCCACAGGCTCGGGGCGGAGGAGATCATCAGCGTGGCCGGGACGGCGAGCACAGCCGCCGCCGTCATCACCGGTCGCGGACCGCGGCCCTGCAACCATCTTCCCACCAGGGCACCTGTCAGCCCCGCCACCACCTGCGCCGCGGAGAACACCGCGGTGAGGGCGGCCAGGGACCAACCGGTGTCGGAGGTGACCGCCGGGGTCAACACGGGGAAGGCATAGAACAGCACCCCGTAGCTGGTGGTGACGGTGACGCACAGGATTGCCAGCCCCCGGCGTGCCCCGGCCGCCTGCGCGGCCGGGGCACGCCCGAGCACGCGGTCGCCCAGCGGTCTCACCGGAGCGGGGCCGATCCGGTCAGCTCGACCCCCTGCGCTCCGGGCCCGCAGCAGCCGGCGGTGTCCTCGGCGGCCTCGGGCTCCTCGGTCAGCCCGGCCCCGCCGCACACCCCGGTCTCGGGCAGCGTCAGCTCGACCCGGGCCGCCGCCCCGTGGTCCCCGGCCAGGTGGGCGGCGATGCTCCGCACCTGCTCGAACCCGGTCAGGGCCAGGAACGTGGGCGCGCGCCCGTAGGACTTCATCCCGGCCAGGAAGAGACCCTCCTCGGGATGGGCCAGTTCGACCGCGCCGTGCGGGTAGACGGTGCCGCAGGAGTGCACGTTGGGGTCGATCAGCGGAGCCAGCGCCACCGGGGCCTGCAGTACCGGGTCCAGCCCCAGGCGGACCTCGGAGAGGAAGGACAGGTCGGGGCGGAACCCGGTCAGCGCCACCACCTCGTCCACCGGCTCCAGGGCGCGGCCGTCCTCGTCGACCAGGACCAGGCCGCCCCGCGCCGAACGCAGTTCCGCGGTGCGGAACCCGGCGACCACCTCGACGTGCCCGGCCTCCACCGCGGCCCGGGCCCGCTTTCCCAGGGCCCCGCGCCGGGCGAGCTGGTCGTCGTCCCCGCCGCCGAAGGCGTCTCCCACCCGGTCGCGGCGGAGCACCCACACGATCCGGGTGCCGGGCTCCTGCCCGGCCAGCTCCGCCAGGGAGACCAGGGCGGTCAGGGCCGAGTGCCCGCGGCCGACCACGGCGGTGCGCCGCCCCGCGTACCGCTTCCGGACGTCCGGGTCGGTGAGGTCGGGGACGCGGTGGGAGAGGCGCCCGGCCGCTTCGGGCTCGCCCAGGGCGGGCAGTCCGTCGCCGCCGACCGGGTTGGGGGTGCCCCAGGTGCCCGAGGCGTCGACGACCGCGCGGGCCCGGAGGCGCTCCTGTCCGGCGGCGGTGCGCACCCGGACGGTGAAGGGCTGCTGTCCGCGCTCGGCGTCGACCACCCGGTCCCGGCCCAGGCGGCTGACGCCCACCACCTCGGCGCCCAGGCGGACCCGCTCCCCGAGGGCCTGGGCCAGCGGATTCAGGTAGGACTCCACCCACTCCCGGCCGGTGGGGTAGTCGGTGTCGGCGGGGCGCTGCCAACCGGCGGCGGTGAGCAGCCTCTCCGCGGCCGGGTCCACCAGGTCGCGCCACATCGAGAACAGGCGCACGTGCCCCCACTCGGCCACCGCGGCCCCGGCCCCGTCGCCCTTCTCCAGGACCAGGACGGGCAGCCCGCGTTCGGTGAGCTCCGCTGCCGCGGCCAGGCCCACCGGGCCCGCACCGATCACCACGACGGGGTTCTTCTCGGTCATGTCCCACTCCTTGATCGACCAATGTCTATGAAGAGGGACTCTATCGATGGGCGTCTATGGAAGCAAGCATCGACTGTCGTCGATAATGGAGGTATGACCACACCGCCCGAACACGAAGCCGGACCGCTGCCCCAGGCGGACGCCGAGACCTACGCGGCCTGGTTCGCCTGCCTGGCCGAACCCACCCGCGTGCGGCTGCTGCACGTCATCGCCACCACCCCGGGCTCCGTCAGTGTGGGGGCGCTCGCCGAGACGGTGGGGGTCAGACAGCCCACGGTCTCCCACCACCTGCGAAAACTCGCCGAGGTCGGCTTCGTGACCCTGACCAGGGCCGGGACCTCGACCCGGGTGGCGGTCAACCCCGCCTGCTGCACCGGCCTGCCGCACGCCGCCGACGCCGTCATGGGCGTCCTCAACACCCGTCCCTGCTGCCCCACCGACCTGCCCGAGGACGTCACCACCCGGCCCATGGCCGAGGCCGACCTGGACGCGGTGCGCGAGATCTACGCCCAGGGCATCGCCACAGGTGACGCCACCTTCGAGACCCGGGTCCCCGACCAGGGAGCCCTCGGGCGCACGTGGCTCCCGGGGCACCGCTGGGTCGCCGAAGCCGGGGGAGAGGTGGTCGGCTGGTCCGCCGCGGCCCCCGTCTCCGGCAGTGAGCCGTACGCGGGGGTGGCCGAGACCTCCGTCTACGTCGCCGAGCGCGCACGCGGGCGTGGTGTGGGCAAGGCACTGCTGTACCGGCAGGTCACCGAGGCCGACGCCGGCGGACTGTGGACCCTGCAGGCCTCGGTCTTCCCCGAGAACCGCGCCGCGCTGGCCCTGCACCACCAGGCGGGTTACCGCACCGTGGGCGTGCGCGAGCGCATCGCCAGGCAGCACGGCCGCTGGCGCGACACCGTCCTGCTGGAACGCCACCGGGACGCCGTGACCGGCCCGGCCGCGGCGTCCCCGTGCGGTGACGGGGCCGACTGCCCGCCCGTGTGATCCGGCCTGCGTCACCGGTGTGAGCCCACCCGCACCGCCGAGCCCGGCGGCCTTCCGTCCCGGGTCGGGGGCGGCCGGTGGCGCGGGTGGGCGGCCGAGTCCGTGCAGAATCCTCTTCCGGGGTCCTGTCGCCCCGTTTGTAAAACGATTCAAGCACATTATCCCTGGTAGACGCAATGATCGCCCGATGTGCATTGACTTCCTTGGTGGCCTGGGGGTAATTTCGTGGCGCTTGGAATGAAACGATTCAATCGGCTGGATCAGAGTCGTCGAACCGAACGGAGACCCACCGTGGTTGCATCGCATGCAGGCCTCAGCGCCGACGCTCTGGACACCCTGCGGCGCCAGCACATCGAACTGCCCTCCTGGGCCTTCGGGAACTCCGGGACCCGGTTCAAGGTGTTCGGACAGCCGGGGGTCCCGCGCGACCCCTGGGAGAAGATCGCCGACGCCGCCGAGGTCCACCGCCTCACCGGCGTCGCCCCCACGGTCGCGCTGCACATCCCCTGGGACCGGGTGGACGACTACGGAGCCCTGGCCGCCCACGCGCGCGACCTCGGCATCGGCGTCGGGACCATCAACTCCAACGTCTTCCAGGACGACGACTACAAGCTCGGCAGCGTCACCAACCCCGACCCCCGCGTGCGCCGCAAGGCCATCGACCACCTGCTGGCCTGCGTCGACGTCATGGACGCCACCGGCTCGCGCGACCTCAAGCTCTGGTTCTCCGACGGCACCAACTACCCCGGGCAGGACGACCTGCGGGCCCGTCAGGACCGGCTGGCCGAAGCGCTCCGCGAGGTCTACGCCCGCCTGGGCGAGCACCAGCGGATCCTGCTGGAGTACAAGCTCTTCGAGCCCGCCTTCTACGCCACCGACGTCCCCGACTGGGGCACCGCCTACGCCCACTGCCTCGAACTCGGCGAACGGGCCGTCGTCTGCGTGGACACCGGGCACCACGCCGCGCACACCAACATCGAGTTCATCGTCGCGTTCCTGCTGCGCGCCGGGAAGCTCGGGGCCTTCGACTTCAACTCCCGCTTCTACGCCGACGACGACCTCATGGTCGGCGCCGCCGACCCCTTCCAGCTCTTCCGCATCATGTACGAGGTGGCACGCGGCGGGGGCCTTGCCACCGACACCGAGGTCGCGTTCATGCTCGACCAGTGCCACAACATCGAGCCGAAGATCGCCGGTCAGATCCGCTCGGTCATGAACGTCCAGGAAGCCACCGCCAAGGCCCTGCTCGTGGACGCCGAAGCCCTCGACGCGGCCCAGCGGGCGGGCGACGTGCTCGGTGCCAACGCCGTCCTGATGGACGCCTACAACACCGACGTGCGCCCCATGCTGGCCGGACTCCGCGAGGAGCAGGGGCTCGACCCCGACCCCATGGCGGCGCACGCCCGTTCCGGCTACCTGGAGCGCGTCGTCGCCGAACGCAAGGGCGGCACCCAGGCCGGGTGGGGCGCGTGACCCCCGACCCCGAACTGGCCGCACGACCCCGCACCCGCACCCCACAGGGAGATCACGTGTCCGACCCCGTCGTCACCCAGCTCGTCGAACGCAGCAACACCCTCGGTTCCGACCCGCGCAACACCAACTTCGCGGGGGGCAACACCTCCGCCGCGGGAACCGCCACCGACCCGGTCACCGGGCAGCCCGTCGACCTGCTGTGGGTCAAGGGCTCCGGCGGCGACCTGGGCACCCTCACCGAGGACGGCCTCGCCGTCCTGCGCCTGGACCGGCTGCGCGCCCTCGTGGACGTCTACCCCGGCGAGGAGCGCGAGGACGAGATGGTCGCCGCCTTCGACCACTGCCTCTTCGGCAAGGGCGGCGCCGCACCCTCCATCGACACCGCCATGCACGGTCTGGTGCGGGCCGCCCACGTGGACCACCTGCACCCCGACTCCGGCATCGCCCTGGCCACCGCGGCCGACGGCGAACGCCTCACCCGCGAGTGCTTCGGCGACCGCGTGGTCTGGGTGCCCTGGCGCCGCCCCGGCTTCCAGCTCGGCCTGGACATCGCCGCGATCGCCGAGGAGAACCCCAACGCCATCGGCGCGGTGCTGGGCGGCCACGGCATCACCGCCTGGGCCGAAACCAGCGAGCAGTGTCAGGCCAACTCGCTGGAGATCATCCGCACCGCCGAACACTTCATTGAACAGCGCAGTCTGGAGGAGAAGGGCCGTCCCGAGCCCTTCGGCCCCGCCCTGGAGGGCTACGGGGCCCTGCCCGAGGCCGAGCGCCGCGAACGCGCGGCCGCCCTGGCCCCCGTCATCCGCGGACTGGCCTCCACCGACCACCCGCAGATCGGTCACTTCACCGACAGCGACGCGGTCCTGGACTTCCTCGCCGCCGCCGAGCACCCCCGCCTGGCGGCGCTGGGCACCTCCTGCCCCGACCACTTCCTGCGCACCAAGGTCCGTCCCATGGTGCTCGACCTGCCCGCCGACGCCCCGCTGGAACGGGCGGTGGAGCGGCTGCGCGAACTGCACCAGGAGTACCGGGCCGACTACCGCGCCTACTACGAGCGCCACGCGGACCCCGACAGCCCCGCCATGCGCGGCGCCGACCCGGCGATCGTCCTGGTCCCCGGCGTGGGCATGTTCTCCTTCGGCAAGGACGCCAAGACCGCGCGCGTGGCCGGCGAGTTCTACGTCAACGCCATCAACGTGATGCGCGGCGCCGAAGCGGTCTCCACCTACCGGCCCATCGAGGAGTCGGAGAAGTTCCGCATCGAGTACTGGTCCCTGGAGGAGGCCAAGCTCAAGCGGATGCCCAAACCCAAGCCCCTGGCCGGCCGGATCGCCTTCGTCACCGGCGCCGCGAGTGGCATCGGCAAGGCCATCGCCACCCGCCTGGCCGCCGAGGGTGCCTGCGTGGTCGTGTCCGACCTCGACGCGGACAAGGCCGCCGAGGCCGCGGCCGAACTCGGCAACGCCGACGTCGCCGTGGGCGTGGCCTGCGACGTCAGCGACGGCCAGGCGGTCGCCCGGGCCCTGGACGAGGCCGCCCTGGCCTTCGGCGGCGTGGACCTGGTGGTCAACAACGCCGGACTGTCCATCTCCAAGCCCCTGCTGGAGACCACCGAACGCGACTGGGACCTGCAGCACGACGTCATGGCCAAGGGGTCGTTCCTGGTCTCCCGTGAGAGCGCCCGGATGATGACCCGCCAGGACATGGGCGGCGACATCGTCTACATCGCCTCCAAGAACGCGGTGTTCGCCGGACCCAAGAACATCGCCTACTCCGCGGTCAAGGCCGACCAGGCACACCAGGTGCGCCTGCTCGCCGCCGAACTCGGCGAGCACGGCATCCGCGTCAACGGCGTCAACCCCGACGGCGTCGTCCGGGGCTCGGGCATCTTCGCCGGCGGCTGGGGCGCCCAGCGCGCCGAGGTCTACGGGGTCAAGGAGGAGGAGCTGGGCGCGTTCTACGCCAAGCGCACCCTCCTGGGGCGCGAGGTGCTGCCCGAACACGTGGCCAACGCGGTGTTCGCGCTGACCGCGGGGGAGCTGTCGCACACCACCGGACTGCACGTGCCCGTGGACAGCGGCGTGGCCGCCGCGTTCCTGCGGTGAGCGCCGTGCCCGAGAAGAGGGATGTGGCGGTGCACGCCGCGATCGACCTGGGGGCCTCCAGCGGCCGGGTGATCACCGGTCACCTCCTCGACGGCGTCCTGCACACGGAGGAGGTCGCCCGGTTCGCCAACACCCCGGTGGCCGTTCCGCGCCGTGGGGGCGACACCCTGTACTGGGACGTCCTGTCCCTGTACCGGGGAGCCCTGGAGGGGCTGCGCGCGGCGGCTGCGCCCCACGGAGGTCTGGCCTCGGTGGGCATCGACTCCTGGGCCGTGGACTACGGACTGCTCGACGCCGACGGGGCGCTGCTCGGCAACCCGGTGCACTACCGGGACGCCCGCACCACGGGCGTCCCGGAGAAGGTGTTCGAGCACCTGCCCGCCGACCGCATGTACGCGGTCAACGGGCTCCAGGTCCAACAGTTCAACACGGTGTTCCAACTGGCCGCCGCGGCCGACGACCCCCAACTGGCACCGCTCGCCCGCGGCGCGCTGCTCGTCCCGGACCTGCTGGGGTACTGGCTGACCGGGGAGCGGGTGTGGGAGCTCACCAACGCCTCCACCACCGGGCTGGTGGACGCGCGCACCCGTGACTGGGCCCAGGAGTGCCTGGAGGTGCTGGAAGGGCCCTTCGGGGTGCCGGTACGCGGTCTGCTGTCCCGCCTGGTCGAGCCGGGCGCGGTCGTGGGACGGCTGGAGGCACGCGAGTCGATGGGAGTCGCCGCGGGGGCGCCGCTGGTCGCGGTCGGCTCGCACGACACCGCCTCGGCGGTGGTCGCCGTGCCGGCCACCACTCCGAACTTCGCCTACGTCTCGAGCGGAACGTGGTCGCTGGTGGGGGTGGAGCTGGACGCCCCGGTGCGCACCGAGGAGAGTCGGGCCGCCAACTTCACCAACGAACTCGGTGTGGACGGCACCGTCCGTTACCTGCGCAACGTCATGGGGCTGTGGGTGCTGCAGGAGTCCCTGCGCACCTGGCGCGAACAGGGCCGTGACGTGGACCTGGCCGACCTGCTGGAGCGGGCCGCCCGCGTGCCCGCGCTCGCCTGCGTGGTCGACGTGGACGACCCCCGTTTCCTGCCGCCGGGTGACATGCCCGCCCGGATCGCCGCCTACGCCGCCGAGACCGGTCAGCGCCCGCCCGAGGGGGAGGCCGAGCTGGCCCGGTGCGTCATCGACTCCCTGGCCCTGGCCTACCGCAGGGCGGTGCGTCAGGCCGCCGAGCTGTCCGGTAAGGACGTCGAGGCGGTGCACGTGGTCGGTGGCGGGGCGCGCAACACGCTGCTGTGCCGGCTGACCGCCGAAGCCACCGGCCTGCCGGTGGTGGCGGGCCCGGCCGAGGGCACCGCGGTGGGCAACCTGCTGGTGCAGGCCCGCGCGGTCGGAACGGTGCAGGGGGAGCTGTCGGACCTGCGACGGATCGTGGCCGACTCCTTCGAACTGCGGCGCTACGAACCGCAGGACGGCCGGGCCCGGTGGGAGGACGCCGAGCGGCGTCTTTGGGGCTGACCCGGACAGGGCCCCGAGGGCCCCGGAGCACCAGGAGCCGAGGTGTGTCCGGGGCCCTTCGCGTGCCGCGCCGCGTGGTTTTCCCGCACCGCTTTCCGTGCCCTGCGGCACCTTGGTTGGAAAGCGCTTGCCTTGTAAGGTGGGTCACCCCCGCCATACGAGGAGGCGTGCCCGTGAGGAACCCCCCGCGTTCCATCCTGAGAACAAGTCCGCTGGTAGCAAGCGTATGTCTGGCGCTGCTCGCGCCAGGTGCCACCGCTGTGGCCGAACCCCGGGCCGAGACCGCAGTCCAGCTGGAGCGGCTGGGTCGGGGGCTGGTCGCGGTCAAAACCGAGGAAGGCGTTTTCCTGAGCTGGCGCCTGCTGGCCTCCGAAGTCGGCGGCCACACCGACTCCGGGCTCAAGGGCCCCCTGTTCCGGGTGTACCGGGACGGGAAGGTCGTCGGAGTGGTCAGGGACAGCACCAACTTCCTGGACGAGGAGGGCGAGGCCGACTCCGAGTACCGGGTGGTCCCCGTCCCCGGGGGACGCCCCGGTGCCGGGCCCGAGGGCGAGGCCTCCGTCTGGGCCGAGGGCCACTACGACCTGCCCCTGAGCAAACCCGAGGGCGGGACCACCCCGGCAGGCGAGGCCTACGACTACACCGCCAACGACGTCAGCGTCGGCGACGTCACCGGGGACGGCCGCTACGAGTTCGTCGTCAAGTGGGACCCCACCAACTCCAAGGACGTCTCCCAGAAGGGGTACACCGGCAACACCTTCGTGGACACCTACACGCTGGAGGGCGAGCTGCTGCACCGCGTCGACCTCGGCGTGAACATCCGCTCGGGCGCGCACTACACGCAGTTCCTGGTCTACGACCTCGACGGTGACGGTCGCGCGGAGCTGATGTTCAAGACCGCTCCGGGCACGAAGACGCTCACCTTCGGCGAGGACGGGCAAGTGTCCGAGGAGTACATCACGCTCCCGGAGGAGGACGTCGAGGCCGGACACGGGCACGGCGACGACCACCGCATGAGCTCACAGGACTACTACGAGCACCTTGTGGAGACGTTCCTGGCCTGGCACGAGCACCCCGAGGTCGATGCCGGCAACTGGCCCGCGACCCTGGAGGAGGCCTTCGGCCAGGAGCCGCGCCACGACTACCCGCTCAGCCGCCAGGACGCCGAGGCCCTCGCCGACCACTTCGTCGACGAGTACGCACCCGCGCGCAGCGGGCGCAACGACCTGCGCGACTTCGAGGGGTTCGTCGTCCACGGCCCCGAGTACCTGACGGTCTTCGACGGCCGGACCGGCGCGGAGCTGGACACCGTCCGCTACGAACCCGGGCGCGGTGACGACGGCCTGCTGTGGGGCGACTACGCGATGGCCCGCATCGAGCCCGGCAACCGGGTGGACCGCTTTCTGTCGGGTGTGGCCTACCTGGACGGGGCCAACCCGTCGGCGGTCTTCGCCCGGGGCTACTACACGCGCTCGGCCCTGGCCGCCTACGACTTCGACGGCGAGTCCCTCCACCGCCGCTGGCTGGCGGACAGCGGGCACGTGCCGATGGACAATCCCTTCGACGCCTCCCCGCACGGGGGTGCCGGCGCCGACCCCGACACGGGGACGCTGGCCGGGCAGGGATTCCACTCCTTCAGCGTGGCCGACGTGGACGGAGACGGCCGCCAGGAGATCGTCTACGGCGCCGCGACCCTGGACGACGACGGATCCCTCCTCTACTCCTCCCAGGACCACGGCCCGCCACAGAGCGACGTCGCGGGGGAGTACGTCAAGCTCGGCCACGGCGACGCCATGCACGTGGGCGATCTGGATCCCCGGCGCGAGGGCCTGGAGGTCTGGACGGTGCACGAGGGCGGCACGCACGCGCCCTACGGGTTCGCCATGCGCGACGCCGCCGGCGGTGAGGTGCTCTTCGGCGGGTACACCGGCACGGACACCGGCCGTGGCATGGTCGGTGACATCGACCCGGACAGCCCCGGACTGGAGGCGTGGTCCTCGATGCCGCCCGGTGACGACGTGGAGGCCGGCCTGTGGAGCGCCGACGGGGAGTTCCTGGGGGACAGCACCCCGGGCACGAACGCGAGCATTCGCTGGTCCGCGGACATGACCACCCAGATCGTCGAGGGCATCGCCACCCCCGACCGCACCGAGCCGCCCAGGATCGAGGACTGGAACCGGGGGACCCTGCTCACCGCCGAGGGCGCCCTGACCAACAACGGCACGAAGGGCAACCCGGGGCTGGTCGCGGACGTGTTCGGTGACTGGCGCGAGGAGATGGTCGTGCGCACCGAGGACAGCACGGCCCTGCGGATCCTGACCAGCACCGAGGTGACCGACCGCAAGCTGTACACCCTCATGCACGACGCGCAGTACCGGGTCGGTGTGGCCGGGCAGCAGAGCGGCTACAACCAGCCGACGTATCCGAGCTTCTACTTCGGATCCGACATCGACTGGTCCGGTGTCCAGGTGCCTCGGGCCCACTACCCGAACCCGTAGCGGCGCGGTCCGGCGGCCCGGCCCCGGACCTGCTAGCTCCGCCCCTCCGGGCAGTCGCCCGGAGGGGCACTCAGGAGGCGGCCGCCTCGGAGCGCGCGTACAGG
Organism: Nocardiopsis moroccensis; assembly: GCF_055763695.1. Taxonomy (NCBI): domain Bacteria; kingdom Bacillati; phylum Actinomycetota; class Actinomycetes; order Streptosporangiales; family Nocardiopsidaceae; genus Nocardiopsis; species Nocardiopsis moroccensis. The sequence goes on from NZ_CP199747.1 coordinate 1,222,998, forward strand.
GCACGGAAGGGCGACGAGGTGACGCCGTGTGCGACCACACTGGCGGTCACGGCCAGGCTGACGGCGGCGAACAACCGCGGGTCGTGTACGCCCTCGTGGGCCGCGTGCGCCGCGTAGAAGAGCGCGCTGATGCCCATCGGGCCGAACCACCCCAGGAAGGCGGACCCGCGCGGACGCAGCCCCAGGAACCGCCAGGCGGGTGCGACCAGGGCAGGGCGGCGCAACAGCAGGACGGCGAGCACGAAGGCGAGTGCGGCCGGACCGAACCCGATCCACTCCCGCCAGGGCAGCACCGCACCCAGCAGCACGAACACGGGCAGGGCGAGGTAGCGGTTGACCGCCTCGTCGATGTTCTGCTGCGGGCCGCGCTCCCCCCTGCGCACCGCCCAGTTGTAGGCCAGCCCCGCGCTGAAGACGGCGAGCACCCCGCCCACGCCGACCAGCCGCGCCGCTCCGAGGACGGCGACGGTGAGCAGGAGCGTGAAGATCAGGGAGGGCCCCTCCTCCAGCTCCCGTTTACGGGTGGCCGCCTCCATCGCCCTGCCCGCGGCAGCCCCCGCGAGCACGCCCAGGGCCACACCGCCCAGCACCTCCCACACCAGGCGGCCGACCGCGTCGCCGGGCCCGGTGAGGGGCAGGGCGACGGCCACCGCGGCCCCGACCAGGGGCAGGGCGAGTCCGTCGTTGGCCCCGCTCTCCCCGGTGAGGAGCCTGCGTACGCGCCCGGGAAGGTCGCGTTCGGCGGGCCCGCCGGTCACCACCGAGGCGGCGAGCACCGGGTCGGTGGGGCACAGGCAGACGCCCACCACGGCGGCCAGCGCCAGGGGCAGGCCGAGCAGCAGGGCCGAGGCGCCGGTCACCGCGGCCGCGAGCGGCATGACCACGCACAGCAGTAGCAGGAACTGGGGTATCAGCGGGCGCAGCGAGGAGACGGGGAAGCGCAGCGCCGCGGTCATGACCGAGGCGGCCAGCAGGATGCGGGTGCCCTCCAGCAGGAGGGACTCGCGTGTGGCGGTGGACGGGGAGACCAGGTCGAGGAAGACGGGCCCCAGAGCGACGCCGAGCAGGAGGGCCAGGAGGGGTTCGCTCAGCGGCAGGGTCCGGGTCCGGTTGCTGAACAACGCCAGGAGCACACTGAGCGTGCCGATGGCCGCGTAGGCCAGATGGAGGGAGTTCATGCGGGGTCGCCTCCGCTGCCTCGGGTCCGTTGCGTCCGTCGGAGCAGGGTAGTAGCCGAGGGCCGCGGAGTCCCGTAGGCCGGTCCGGCGGGGATGAAACAGCGGTCAACACGCACGCCACCGGACGAGCCCACGTGGTGGGCCGCCGATGCGGAGAACGCCGCAGCACCGGAGGAACCCGCCTGCCCGGGTGAGGAAGTCCGGGTGCGCACGGCCAGGAGGGACCAGCGTGTCCCCGGTGCCGTTCCGCGAGTTCGTACTGGTGGTGCGTGGTGGGCGGTCAAACGTAAGAAATGTGTCCGCATGTGGTCATTATTGACACGAAACTCCTGTATGAAGGTTTTTCCCCATTTCACAAACGATGTGCGCATGTCGCGGTGAGGTGGATCACCGGTCGTTTGTTTTCCTGCGCCTGCTAACTTCGCCTCTCGTCCCAGGGCAACCACCGGCCGTGTCCCGACGGCACGGCCTCCACCAGGTGATCCCTCACCCTGGGTCAGAGAGCCCTGCCATGTCCCGCCGTGCTCGGGCACGCGTCGCCGCACTCCTGGCGCCGCTGCTCCTGCTGCCCGCCCTGCCCGCACCCGCCCTCGCCGAAGAGGGAGCCGAGGTCACCTCCGCCGACTACCCGGCCGGGGACGAGTTCCACGGTTCCCCCGGCCGGCCCGGCGACTTCACGTTCTCCAGCGACGGGTCCGAGGACGTTCAGAGTTACTTCTACGCCCTCAACGACAGTTCCTGTGTCCACGAGGCCGTGCCCGACGAGCCAGGCGGCTCGGTCACGGTGACCCTCACCCCGCGCCTGGCGGGCCCCAACCGCATCTACGCACGCACCGTGGACGCCTCCGGCAGTTCCTCCCCCTGTGTGCTCGTCTACTCCTTCCTCGTCGCTCCGCCGAGTGACCCGGTGGCCTACTTCGCCTTCGACGAGGGCCAGGGGGACCGCGCCGCCGACGTCATCGACCCCGATCGGGGCCTCACCCTGTCCGAGAGCGTGGAGTGGGTCCGCGGCAGGGTCGGGACCGCCGAGAACCCCCACACCAACCCCGTCCCACGCCTGGAGGGCACGGCCGTCCGTACCGACGGCCGTGCCGACGGCGAGATCGTCGCCGACCACTCCGCCGTGGACACCTCCGGTTCCTTCTCCGTCTCCACCTGGGTGAAGCTGGACCGTGCCCACGCCGACCACGTCGCCGTCGCCCAGGAGGGCACCGCACAGAGCGCCTTCCACCTCGGCTACCAGGGCGACACCGGCCAGTGGGTGTTCAGGATGTCCTCTGAGGACGAGCACCGGGGCGGACCCCGGGAGTGGACCGCGGCAGCTTCCACCACCTCCGCCGACGTCGGGGTGTGGACCCACCTGTTGGGCACCCACGACGAGCGGACCGGCGAGGTCACCCTCTACGTCGACGGCGTCGAACAGGGCACCGCCACCCACCCCGAACCGTGGAACACCCAGGGGCCACTCGCCATCGGACGCGCCCTGTTCCAGGGCACGGGCGAGCACCACTGGCCCGGCGCCATCGACGACGTTCGGGTGTGGGACCGCCTCGTCGTGGACGAGACCGTGTCCGACTCCGAGACCGACTCCGAGGTGTGGCGGCTGGCCAACCGCCCGATCGCCGTCGAGGGCCGGTGGATGCTCGACGAGTGGGACGGCACGACCGTGTCCGACGCCACCGACCACGGACTCGACGCCACCCTGCACGGTGATCCCCTCACGGCTTGGAATCTTGCCGACAACGACATCACCTTCTCCCCCGCAGTGCGGCTGAACGGGGACGACGAGTACATCGAGGCCCCCGGCCCCGCCCTGCGCACGGACCGCAGCTTCAGCGTCGCGGCCTGGGTGCGCCTGGACGAGACGGGCGAGGGCACCGACACCACCGCCGTCAGCCAGGCCGGTACGCACCAGAGCGGCTTCTATCTGGGCTACGAGGGGTCCGCGGGTGCGTGGGCGTTCAAGATGGCCCCCCACGACGACGCGGCCGCCCCGGACACGGGCGGATGGGCCCACGCCTCCTCTCCCCGGACCGCCCGGCTCGGGGAGTGGACCCATCTGACGGGGGTCTACGACCACACCCGCGGTGAGCTGGTGCTCTATGTCAACGGCGACGAGCTCTCCCGTGTGGCGGTGGACCACGCCTGGCACGCCGACGGCCCGCTCCGGATCGGCAGCGCCCAGCACGGCGGAGCCAACGCCGGCCACTGGACGGGCGACATCGACGACGTCCACGCCTACCAGGGCGTCCTCAACACCCGCTCGATCTACCAGGTCTATGCCGGGTCCTTCCCCAACATCCGGAACTGATCTCCCACCGCCACCCTGTCCCGTGACTGTCCCCCGCCTCACCAGGCGGGGGCAGCAGGGCTGCCGTGGCTCCACGCGGTGACGACCCCGATCCTTCGGGGAAGGGTGGGGGCCCGACGTCCCCGCGGCTGAACACCCCGGCCGCGGGGACGGTCCGCGCCGGGGGATCCGGCCTCTTCGCGTCCTGGGACCTTGATCGTGGGCGAGCGGGATAACGCGCCTCGGAATCCCTCTGCGCGGATATGGCGGAACTGATCCGAAAGTCCGCGAATGTCGGCCGCAATGGTGCAAGACGCTGCCTCGCGGTTTGTTCCCGGAGAGTTCTCCCCGGCGTGAAGGTCTCGCTCGCAATGCCCCGTCCCTTTCGTCTCCGTTGAAGCGCGGGGCGGAGGCGGGGCCGCGGCTGTTCCATTGTCGGTCGGCGCCGGTTTTCGTTCCCCTCGGGAAGATTCGGTCAAATCGAACGGGCGGAGCTCTCGCCGCCCGCCTTCAGGGCCGGTGGGCGGCAGTGGAACCGCGCAGCACCAGTTCGGGGCTGAAGAGCAGGCGCTGGTGCCGGTGGTCCGGGTCGTCCAGCTGTGCCCGGAGCAGGCGCATGGCCGTACGGCCCAGCTCGTACTTGGGCTGGGCGACGGTGGTCAGGCCGGGGTGGACCAGGCTGGCGACGTCGACGTTGTCGTAGCCGATCACCGAGATGTCGTCCGGCACCCGCAGCCCGCGCCTGCCCAGTCCCTTCATGAACCCCAGGGCGAGCTGGTCGTTGGCGCACATGACCGCCGTCGACCGCTGCCTGGGGCCGCCCGCGAGGGCGGCGTCCACCGCCCGCTCGCCCTGCTCGGGGTTGAGCTGGGGGAGCTCGATCACGCTGATCGAACCGTCGGGGTCGAGGTCGGCCTCGACGAAGGCGTCGCGCAGGCCGTCGTGGCGCCGGCGCACCTGCTCGATGGCGGGCGGCCCGGTCAGGAAGGTGACCCGCTCGTGGCCCAGACCGACGAGGTGGCGCCCGGCGGCCAGGCCGCCGGCGTGGTTGTCCACACTGACGCTGCACCCCACGTCCTCGGGGACGTCACCCCGGTCCAGGGCGACCCAGGGCACCCCCTGCCGGTGCAGCCACAGCAGGTCGGAGAGGTCGTCGTCGACCGGCATGACCACCGCTCCCGCCGCGCGCTGTTCGGCGAGCAGTCTGAGGTTGCGGCGCTGCCGGGTTCCCGACTCCGCCGAGTTGAGCAGCAGGACCGCGAGCCCGGCTTCGGCCGCCTCGTCCTCCATACCGCGCGCCACCTCGGTGAAGAAGGGGTTGGTCACGTCGAGGACCAGCAGGCCCACGGCGTCGCTGCGTCCGGAGCGCAGGCTGCTGCCGGAGGAGTTGCGCACGTAGTCGAGCTCGGCGATGGCCGCCTCGACCCTGGCCCGGGTCGGGGCGGCGACCCGCTCCGGCCGGTTGAGCACGTTGGAGACGGTTCCGGGGGAGACCCCGGCGTGCCTGGCGACCTCGGTGATCCCCGCGGGGCGTTTCGCGGACGGGTGGGGTTGGGCTGTCGACAACGGGGTCTCCGGTGCTCTGTCGGTCGGGGGTCGGCGTCGGTGCGGGTCCGCCCGGACACCGTACCGACCGGGCCGCGCCCACGGTTGATCGTCACATCGTCTTTGAAACGTGTCAACGGAGTGTCGGGAAGGCCGTGGGATCGCCCTGTGGTCCTGTGTTTCCGGTTCTGTGCAGGTAGTCCGGTAAGCCCTTACCTCCGCAAATTGGCAGAGTGCCCCTTGACGAAGGGGTGTGCCCCACCTAACATCCCCATCATATTAAAACGTTTTGAGAAGCAACGGAACCCGAACCGAGCTGAAACAAGGAGGGCGTACGTGCCAGAACAGCAGCCCCCGGCGCCCCCGCCCCTGGCCCTCGCCGACGTGAGCAAGTCGTTCGGCAGCGTCCGCGCCCTTGCGGGCCTCTCCCTCGAACTGCGGGCGGGTGAGGTCCACGCCCTGGTCGGAGAGAACGGGGCGGGCAAGTCTACCCTGGTCAAGACCATCGCCGGGGTGCACAGACCCGACTCCGGGCAGATCCTGGTCGACGGAGGACCCACGGTCTTCCAGGCCCCCGTGGACGCCCAACGCGCGGGCATCGCCGTCATCTACCAGGAGCCCACGCTCTTCCCCGACCTGTCGGTGGCCGAGAACATCTTCGTCGGACGCCAACCGCGGACCCGTCTGCGTACCATCGACCGCGCCCTGATGCGCCGACGGGCCGCCGAGGCGTTCGACCGCCTCGGCGTGGACATCGACCCCGACCGCCCGGCACGCGGCCTGTCCATCGCCGACCAGCAGCTCGTCGAGATCGCCAAGGCCCTCACCCGGCAGGCCCGGGTCCTGGTCATGGACGAACCCACCGCCGCCCTGTCCGGCGTCGAGGCCGAACGCCTCTTCCGGGTCGCTCGCTCCCTGCGCGACTCCGGCGCCGCCCTGCTGTTCATCTCCCATCGCTTCGACGAGGTGTTCGCCCTCTGCGACCGCATCACGGTCGTGCGCGACGGCGCGTTCGTCTCCTGCGACCCCACACCCGAACTGGACGTGGACACCGTGGTCCGACGCATGGTCGGCAGGGAGGTCTCCAGCCTGTACCCGAAGGAGAAGGCACAGGTCGGTGAAACCGTCCTGGAGGTCGAGGGTCTGACCCGCCAGGGCGTCTTCACCGACGTGTCCTTCTCGGTGCGCGCCGGTGAGATCGTCGCCCTGGCCGGGCTGGTGGGGGCGGGACGCAGCGAGGTCATCCGGGCCGCCTTCGGGGTGGACCGCCCCGACGCCGGAACGGTCCGGGTCCTGGGCCGGGACCTGCCAGCCGGCCGCCCCAAGGCCGCGATGGCGGCCGGTGTGGCACTCGTCCCCGAGGACCGCCGCCTCCAGGGGCTGGTCATGGAGTCCTCCATCGAACGGAACGCCACCGCCACCCGGCGCGGAGCCCTGAGCCGCATGGGCCTGCTGGGCCCGGGCGCCGAGCGCGGTGCCGCCCGGGAATGGGGCGAGCGCCTGCAGCTCAAGTGCGGTGCCATCACCGACCCGGTCGCCACGCTCTCCGGCGGAAACCAGCAGAAGGTCGTCCTGGCCAAGTGGCTCTCCACGCAACCGAAGGTGCTCTTCATCGACGAACCCACCCGAGGCATCGACGTCGGTACCAAGGCCGAGGTGCACCGGCTGCTGTCCCGGCTGGCCGGTGAGGGGCTGGCCATCGTCATGGTCTCCAGCGAACTCCCCGAGGTCCTGGGCATGGCGGACCGGGTCCTGGTCATGCACGAGGGGCGGATCACCGCAGAACTCGACCGCGAGTCCGCGGACGAGGAGTCGGTGATGTACGCGGCCACCGGTCAGCACCGGGCCGGGGCGGCCTGAGCCCGTGCGCAACGCAACCGAAACCCGCCCCGTGAAGGAGGCCCCGTGACCCCGCCCGACACCGGCACCTCACCAGAGGCGCCCGCCCGTCCCCCCGAGGACGTATCGGCCTCGGCGTCCTCGCCCCCCGGTGGCCGCCCGGCACGCCGCCCCCGACAGGTACGCGAACTCGGCGTCCTGCTCGCGGTCGCCCTCCTGATCACCGCCACCTGGCTGCACAACCCGGGTTTCCTGTCCACACAGGGGATCCGCGACCTGTTCCTCGGTGCCACCGTGCTCTCGGTCCTCGCCGTCGGCCAGGCCATGGTGCTGATCACCAGGAACGTCGACCTCTCCGTCGGCTCCGTGATGGGCCTGTCGGCCTTCGGGGTCGGCATCCTCTTCGTGACCTTCCCCGGTCTCCCCGTCCCGGTGGCGATGCTCTGCGGTGTCGCCATCGGAGCGGTCTGCGGCCTGCTCAACGGCGCCCTGGTCACCACCGTCCAGGTGCCCGCCCTGGTGGTCACCCTCGGTACGCTCTACGCCTTCCGCGGGATCAACCACTGGTGGGCGGACGGCGGCCAGGTCAACGCGCACGACATGCCCGCCGCCTTCCTCGAACTGGGCCGGGTCAGCGTCCTGGGGGTCCCGCTCCCCGCGGCGGTGGCCATCGCCACCGTGGTGGTGGCCGGCCTGTACCTGGCCCACTACCGTTCGGGCCGCGAGCTGTACGCCATCGGCTCCAACGCCGAAGCCGCACGCCTGTCCGGTGTCCCCGCCGGGCGCAGGGTCCTGACCGCCTTCGTCGTCAACGGGGCCCTGGCCGGGCTGGCGGGCGTGCTGTTCGCCGCCCGTTACGGCACGGTCGATTCCACTGTCGGCACCGGTATGGAACTCCAGGTGGTCGCGGCCGCCGTGGTCGGCGGCGTGGCCATCGCGGGCGGTGTCGGCACCGTCTACGGGGCCGCCGTCGGCGCGGTGCTGATGACCACCATCACCGCCGCCCTGCCCATCTGGCAGATCAACCAGTTCTGGCACCAGGCCGTGGTGGGCGCCCTGATCCTGGCCGCCATCGGCCTGGACCGCCTGTTGGCCCTGCGTACCGCCCGCAAACTCAGAGGAGGGGGAGCCCGTGGTGCCTGAGCACATCCGGACCCCGTCGGGGATCGCGCCCCGGCTGCGTTCCGCACTGTCACTGCGCGAGGCGCCCGTCCTGGGGGCCCTGCTGGTCACCCTGGTGTGCGCCGGCGTGTTCGTCGACAACTTCGCCACCGAGCGCAACACGGGCTTCCTGCTGTTGAGCGTGACCGCCATCGCCCTGATGGCGCTGCCCATGACCCTCATCGTCATCACTGGTGAGATCGACCTGTCCGTGGCCAGCACACTGGCCCTGAGCAGTGCCACCATGGGCGTCCTGTGGGAAGCGGGCGTACCCATCGAGACCGCCCTGTGGATCTGCCTCGCGGTGGGCCTGGCCGTGGGCGCGCTCAACGGCCTGCTGGTCACCCTGTGCGGGCTGCCCTCCCTGGCCGTGACCATCGGCACCATGGCCCTCTACCGGGGCCTGGCCTACGTCCTGCTCGGCGACCGCGCCGTGGCCAGTTACCCGCAGACCTGGGTCAGCGGTGCCCGGGACGCCTTCCCCGGCGTCCCCGGCCTGCCGTGGATCGCCGTGGCCGTCGCCCTGCTCGCCGCACTGTTCGCCGTGTTGCTGCACGCCTCCGCGCTGGGGCGTTCCCTGTACGACATCGGCAACAACGACGAGGCCGCTCGCTTCACCGGCATCCGGGTCAAGTGGACCAAGTTCTGGCTGTTCACCGCCAGCGGGGCCGTCTCGGCCGGGGCCGGTGTGTTCTGGACCCTGCAGTACGGCACCTCCAGGGCCGACACCGCCTTCGGGTTGGAACTCCAGGTCGTGGCCGCCGTCCTGCTGGGCGGGGTCTCCATCTTCGGCGGTGTCGGCACCGTCGTGGGTGTCATGGCCGGGGTGCTGCTGCTCGGTTCCCTGCGCAACGCCCTCCAACTCCTCGGGATCTCCAGCGAGGTCCTCCAGGTGGTCACCGGCCTGATCCTCATCGCCTCCGTGGTCGCACCGAACCTGGCGGCCCGACTCCGGGCCCGCCGAAGGGCGAGCGGCCCAAGCCCCGCACCCGATCCAGACGACCGGGAACACCCGGTCGCCGTCCCGTCAGGAGAAGACTCATGACCCATCCCCTCCGCCACCGTTCGCTGCTGTTCGCGTCCGCGGCGTCCGCGCTCCTGCTCGCCACCGCCTGCGGCGGCACCACCATCGACGACGCCCAGGAGGACGGCGGGAACGGCCCCACCGGTACCGCCGACCCGAACGCCGAGATCCCCGAGGGCCTGGCGGTCGACTTCCTGCCCAAGCAGCTCAACAACCCGTTCTTCGACCTGGTCAACGAGGGCGGATTCGCGGCCGTCGAGGAACTGGGCGGCGAGGCCACCGAACGCGGCGGCACCGAGGCCACCGCCGACTCCCAGGTGGAGTACGTCAACGCCGCCAGCCAGGCCGGCAGCGACGTCATCGTGATCGCCGCCAACGACCCGGACGCGGTCTGCCCCGCGCTCAACGAGGCCCGGGACAACGGTGCCGCCATCGTCGGCTACGACTCCGACGCCAACTGCACCGACGTGTTCGTCAACCAGTCCACCAACGAACTCATCGGCCGCGCCCTCGCGGACATGATCAGCGACGAGCTCGGCGGCGAGGGCACCTTCGCCGTCCTGTCGGCCACCCCCAACGCCACCAACCAGAACGCGTGGATCGCCGAACTGGAGGAGATCCTCCAGGAGGAGGACTACGCCGACCTCGAACTGGTGGACACCGTCTACGGAAACGACGACGACCTGGAGTCCTTCCAGGAGATGCAGGGCCTGGTGCAGGCCCACCCGGACCTGGACGGCGTCGTGTCGCCGACCACGGTCGGTCTGGCCGCGGCGGCCCGCTACGTCAGCGACTCCGAGTACCAGGGGGAACTCGCCGTCACCGGCCTGGGCACCCCCAACCAGATGCGCGAGTTCGTGCACGACGGCACCGTCGGCCAGTTCGCCCTGTGGAACCCGAACGACCTGGGCTACCTGGCCGGGTACACCGGGGCCGCCCTGCAGGCCGGCCAGATCACCGGTGCCGCCGGTGAGACCTTCACCGCCGGGGAGCTGGGGGAGTTCACCTTCGAGACCGACGGCGAGGTCGTGCTCGGCCCGCCGATGGTCTTCGACGCCGACAACGTCGACGACTTCGACTTCTGACCCGATCCGACCATCGCCGGAGGCGGCCCCGCGCCGCCTCCGGCGCCCTACGCAGGGAGGCCCCGTGGAACGTGTCTGTTTCGTGCTCAAGGTGCGCGAGGACCGCCTTGAGGAGTACCGGGAGCGCCACGCCGAGGTCTGGCCGCAGATGCGGGCGGCGCTGTCCGCCTCCGGCTGGCACAACTACTCCCTCTTCTGCGACGACCGGGGCATGGTCGTCGGCTACCTGGAGACCGAGGACTTCGAGGCCGCCCGCGCCGCGATGGCACGGACCGACGTGAACGCGCGCTGGCAGGCGGAGATGGCCCCGTTCTTCGAGAACCTGGACGGCCGTCCCGACGAGGGCATGGTGCCCCTGACCGAGATCTTCCACCTGCCCTGAGCCGGACCCGGGCCGCACGGGGCCGAGACCGGCCCGTACCGCCCGACCGGCCCGTACCGCCCGGCCTGCCCGCACCGTGCGGGCGGGCCGGGCGGCGCGCGCCTCAGCGGGCCCGGCGCACCACCACCCGCTGGAACACCACGAAGACCAGGAGCAGCACGCCGACCACGATTCTGGTCCACCAGGAGCTCAGGGTGCCCTCGAACGAGATCAGTGTCTGCACCGTCCCCAGCACCAGCACACCCGCCACCGAGCCGGCCACATAGCCGACCCCGCCGGAGAGCAGCGTCCCGCCGACCACCACGGCCGCGATGACGTCCAGCTCCATGCCGACCGCGTGCAGGCCGTACCCGGAGAGCATGTAGAGGCTGAACAGCAGCCCGCCCAGGGCCGAGCAGAACCCGCTCACCGCGTAGACCCCCACCTTGACCCGGCCGGTGGGCAGCCCCATCAGCCGGGCCGAGGCCTCACTGCCGCCGACCGCGTAGACCGTGCGGCCGAAGCGGGTCCGGTGCAGCACGTGCGCCGCGACCAGCACCACCGCCAGGGCGATCAGGACGCTGTAGGTCAGGGTCACGCCCTCGACGGGGGTGATGGTCCCCGTCGCCGCGGTCCGGAAGGCCGGGTCGGTGATGGAGACCGACTCGACGCTGATGAGGAAGCACAGCCCCCGGGCCAGGAACATGCCGGCGAGCGTCACGATGAAGGGCTGGACCTCGAAGTGGTGAATGACCAGACCCATCAGCAACCCCAGGCAGGTGCCCGTGAGCAGTACCGTGGCCACCGAGGCCAGCGGCGGCCAGCCCGCCTCCAGGGTCGCCGCGGCGATCATGGTGGACAGGGCCGCCACGGCGCCCACCGACAGGTCGATGCCGCCGGTCAGGATCACGAAGGTCATCCCGACCGCCAGCACGATCAGGAACGCGTTGTCCACGAACAGGTTCGTCAGGACCTGCGGTGAGGCGAAACCCTCGTAGCGCAGCGACCCGGCCCCGAAGGTGAGCACGAACACCGCGAACGTGGCGGCCACGGGCAGGAAACGCCGGGGTATGCGGACCTGTCGCCGTCTGACGTCCAGGACGCTCATGCGGCGGTCACCTCCTCGGAACGGGACGGCCTCGGACCGGCCTTGCGGCGGACGCCGAACACCTGCGAGGTCCGCGGGGACTGGAGCAGGCACACGGCGATGACCACGACCGCCTTGAACACCAGTGCGGCGTTGGGCGCGACACCGATCGAGTAGACGGTGGTGGTCAGGGTCTGGATCACCAGGGCGCCGACGAGGGTCCCGGCCAGCGAGTACCGGCCGCCCGCCAGCGAGGTGCCGCCGATGACCACCGCGAGGATGGCGTCCATCTCGATCCACAGCCCGGCGTTGTTGGCGTCCGCGGCGTTGACGTTGGAACTGATCATCAGCCCCGCCACCCCGGCGCAGAGCCCGGCGAACACGTACACCGTCCAGATGATGGTGCGGGAGCGCACCCCGGCCAGCAGACTGGCCCGGGGGTTGACACCGACCGATTCGACGAGCATCCCCAGGGCGGTTCCGCGGGTCAGCAGGGCGACCCCCACCAGAACCCCCAGGCTGACCAGGACCGCGATCGGGAGCACGAGGAAGCCCGCGCCGATCTGGTGGTAGAGCGGGTCGTCGACGGTGATGATCTGCCCTTCGGTCACCAGCATCGCCGCGCCGCGCCCGGCGGTCATCAGCACCAGGGTTGCGATGATGGGCTGGATCCCCAGCACCGAGACCAGGAAACCGTTCCACAGCCCGAGCAGGACGCAGGTGCCCAGGGCCAGCAGCACGGCGGTGACCGCGCTTCCGCCCGAGGCGATCCAGGTGCAGGCGACCGCGCCGGCGATCGCCGCGACCGCGCCCACCGACAGGTCGATCCCCCGGGTGGCGATCACCAGGGTCATGCCGACGGCGATGAGCAGGGTCGGGGCCCCGTTGCGGAGGATGTCGACGAGGCTGCCGTACAACTGGCCGTTCTGCAGCCTGATCTCCAGGAACGACGGGTTGGACACGGTGTTGAGCACCAGCAGCAGGACCAGGGCGGCGATCGGCCAGAAGAGGTGGTGGCGCAGGAGCTGTCCAGGTCTCACGAGGCCACCGCCCTACCGTGCTCCCCGTGCGCGGCGGCGATGCTGGCCATCACCCGGTCCACCGTGGCCTCGGCGCCGTCGAGTTCGGCCACCTTGCGCCGGTCGCGCAGGACCACCACCCGGTCGGACACCCGGACCACCTCCTCCAGTTCGGCGGAGACGAACAGCACGGCCGTGCCGTCCGCGGCCAGGTCGGCCACCACCTGCTGGATCTGGGCCTTGGCCCCGACGTCGATGCCGCGGGTGGGTTCGTCGAGGATGAGCAGTTTCGGCCGGGTGATCAGCCACCTGGCCAGCAGGACCTTCTGCTGGTTGCCTCCGGACAGGTTCTTGGTGAGCGCTCCCGGGTCGGTCGGCCGGATGTCGAGTTTTTCGATGTACTCGGCCACGAGGGCGTCGGCGGTGCGCCGTGGGACGGGACGCGCCCACCCTCGGGCGGCCTGCAGGGCCAGGAGCAGGTTGTCGCGCACGCTGAGGTCCGCGACCAGCCCTTCCGCCTTGCGGTCCTCCGAGCAGAAGGCGACCCCGCGGGCGATCATCGAACGCGCGCTCCGGGGGCGGAAGGGGCGGCCGCCGGTGGAGAGGCTGCCGGTGTCCGCGCGGTCGGCGCCGAAGAGCAGCCGGGCCAGTTCCGTGCGCCCCGAACCGAGCAGTCCGGCCAGGCCCACCACCTCCCCGGCGTGGATCTCCAGGTCGAACGGCGCGATCACGCCGCCGCGCCCCAGGTTCCGGGCGGTCAGGACCGGGACCGAAGCCGGGGCGCGTTCCTGGGACCGGCGCCCGACCTCCTCCAGGACGGTGTTCTCCCGGCCGAGCATGGCCGAGACCAGCTCCAGGCGGCCCGTATCGGCCGGCAGGTACTCCCCGACCAGGCTGCCGTTGCGCAGGACCGTCATCCGGTCGGCGATCTCGTACACCTGGTCCAGGAAGTGGGAGACGAACAGGATCGCGACGCCGTCGTCGCGCAGGACCCGCATGATCCGGAACAGTTCGGCGACCTCGCCCGCGTCGAGGCTGGAGGTCGGTTCGTCCAGGACCAGGACCCGGGCGTCGACGGCCAGGGCCCGCGCGATGGCGACGAGCTGCTGTACGGCGATGGGGTGGCTGTCCAAGGTCGAGGCGGGGTCGATCGACAGGCCGATGCGCTGCAGCAGTTCGGCGGACCGGGCCCGGCAGGCGCGGGCGTCGATGGCGCCCAGGCGCCGCGGTTCGCGGCCCAGGAGGATGTTCTCGGCCACCGACAGGTTCGGGCAGAGGTTGACCTCCTGGTAGACGGTGCTGATCCCGGCGTCCTGGGCCTGCACGGGCGTGCCGAACCCCACCTGTTCCCCGTGGAGGCGGATCACCCCCGAGGTCGGTCGGTGCACGCCGGTGAGGGCCTTGATCAGGGTGGACTTCCCGGCACCGTTCTCGCCCATCAGGGCGTGAACCTCACCGGGAAGCAGCCGGAAGTCGACCTCCGAGAGCGCCCTGACACCCGGGAACTCCACGGTGATGCCGCGCATGTCGACCGCGGGGGCCGCGCGCGCTGATGAATCGGTCATCAGATTGTTGGGCGTGTAAACCCGGTCCCTCAGAGCCGGGAGAAAACGCCCTCCTCCTTCCTGGTCTGGGTTACAAGAACATTCGGTGAAATGTGAGCATGACCAGGTCGATGGTGAAGCGGGCGTTCAAGTACCGCTTCTACCCCACAGATGCGCAGGCAGCGGAGCTGTCGCGGACCTTCGGGTGCGTGCGCCTGGTCTACAACCGTGCCCTGGCCGAACGCACCACGGCGTGGTTCACCCAGCAGCGCCGGGTCAACTACAACGAGTCCTCGGCCGCTCTGACGGAGTGGAAGAAGGACCCCGACCTGGCGTTCCTGTCCGAGGTGTCCTCGGTGCCGCTCCAGCAGGGGCTGCGGCATCTGCAGACGGCGTTTCGGAACTTCTTCGACAAGCGGGCCAAGTACCCGCGTTTCAAGGCCAGGAAGAAGTCCAGGGCGTCGGCGGAGTACACCCGGTCGGGGTTCAAATACCGCGACGGGCGACTGACCCTGGCGAAGATGTCCGACCCGTTGGACATCGTGTGGTCGCGGCCCCTGCCCGAGAGGGCGGAGCCCACCACGGTGACGGTGTCCAGGGACAGTGCGGGCCGGTGGTTCGTGTCGGTCCTGTGTGAGGACACCGTGGCCCACCATGCCCCGTTGGACCGGGCGGTGGGGGTGGACGCGGGCATCACCAGCCTGGTGGCGTTGTCCACCGGGGAGAAGGCCACCAACCCCCGGCACGAGCGCCGGGACCGAACCAAGCTGGCCAAGGCCCAACGCGAGCTGTCCCGCAAGGCCAAGGGCTCGGCGAACCGGGACAAGGCCCGCAACAGAGTAGCCCGGGTGCATGCCCGTATCACCGATCGCAGGCGCGACTTCCTGCACAAGCTCTCGACTCGACTCGTCCGTGAGAACCAAGTGGTCGTTGTCGAGGACCTGACCGTGCGCACCATGGTCAAGAACCGCAAACTCGCTCGCGCGATCTCGGACGCGGCCTGGACGCAGCTCCGGACGATGCTGGAGTACAAGGCTGCCTGGTACGGGCGGGAGCTGGTCGTGGTGGACCGGTTCTTGCCCTCCTCCAAGCTGTGCTCGGGGTGCGGGGCGTTGCGACAGAAGCTGCCGTTGAACGTGCGCGAGTGGACCTGTGGCTGTGGCCTCACCCACGACCGCGACGTGAACGCGGCGATCAACATCAAGGCCGCCGGGCTGGCGGCATCTGCCTGGGGAGCTGGTGTGAGACCTCAACGGGAGTCCTCCCGGACGGGGCGGCCGGTGTCGAAGCAGGAAGGCCGTGGGGCGACCCGCGACGGGGCGCGAGCCTCGAACCACCGGTAGGTGGTTCCGCAATCCCCGTCCTTCAGGGCGGAGAGGAAGCCAAGACCAGAGCTTTCGTTTCTGGGGCCCCGTTCCCGGGCTCCGGGACGGGGACGGGAACGGGGCCGCCGATGCGGGGCGGTTCAGTACTGCCGGCCCGGGAGCGCGGCCTCGGCCTCCTCCTGGGTGAAGGTGGTCTCCTCGACCTCGATGCGCTTGGGGACCTCCTCTCCCGCGGCGACCTGCTCGACGAGCTCCATCAGCTGTTCGCCGAGCAGGGGGTTGCACTCGACGATGAAGTTGATCTCGCCCTCCGCCAGGGCCTCCATCCCGGCCCGGACGGCGTCCACCGTGATGATGCGGATGTCCTCGCCCGGCTCCAGCCCGGCGGCCCTGATCGCCTCGATGGCGCCCAGCCCCATGTCGTCGTTGTGTGCGTAGACCACGTCGATGTCGTCGTGGGAGTTCAGGAAGGCCTCCATCACCTCCTTGCCGCCCGACCTGGTGAAGTCGCCGTCCTGGGTAGCGATGACCTCGATGTCGGAGCTGCCGGAGACGGCCTCCTCGAAGCCCTCCTTGCGGTCGATGGCCGGAGCGGCCCCGGTGGTGCCCTGCAGTTCCACGACGTTGGTCGGGCCGTCGCTGTTGTCGACCAGCCACTGCCCGGCCTTGCGGCCCTCCTCGACGAAGTCGGAGCCCAGGAAGGTCTCGTAGAGGGAGTCGTCCTCGGAGTCGATGGCCCGGTCGGTGAGGATGACCGGGATGTCGGCGCGCTGGGCCTCCAGCAGGACCGCGTCCCATCCGGTCTCCACGACCGGGCTGAAGGCGATCACGTCGACGTCCTGCTGGATGTAGGAGCGGATGGACCGGATCTGGTTCTCCTGCTTCTGCTGTGCGTCGGAGAACTGCAGGTCGATCCCGGCCTCCTCGGCGGCCTGCTGGATGGACTCGGTGTTGGCGGTACGCCAGCCGCTCTCCGCGCCGACCTGGGCGAACCCCAGGGTGAGGGTGCCGTCCTCCCCCGCGCTGTCCGACCCGTCCGCTCCGCAGGCGGTCACCGCCGCCAGCACGATCGCGGCCGCGGCCGCGGTGTACTTCTTCATCGCGAGTGTCCTCCGTGTTCGTGGTGCCCCGGATCGTCGATAGCCGTTATGGTGACCGGGGTCACTGGAAACCTAAGAGTGAGCGCTAACAATTTTTCGGTCAATCCCTCTACGGAAACGTTTTCGTATCGTTGATGGGCAGGATCAATGTGTAGTGTTAGCGCGCACTTAGAGTGGTGGAACTGTCGAAGCGTGCCGGGGCGCGGCCCCGTACCCCGACACGGGGGCGCCGGGTGCGCGCGAACGGGCGGGGCAGGCCGGTCCCGTACCCTGGCCACCCGCTCGCAGTGGAAGGCACGACGAGGCCGGCACACGAACGCCGGCACACAAGGAGCCATGGGTGGACCACACCTCTTCAGCCGTCCGGGGGGCACGAGAGCCCGCGATGACCGACGTCGCCCGGCTCGCGGGCGTCTCCCACCAGACGGTCTCCCGGGTCCTCAACGGGCACCCGAACGTCCGGGAGCAGACCCGGCTGCGGGTACGCGCGGCCATCGAGGAACTGGGGTACCGGCCCAACCGGGCCGCCCGCGCCCTGGCGACCGGGCGGTCCCAGCACATCGGCGTGGTGGCGCAGAACTCGACGCTGTACGGCCCCGCCTCCCTGTTGGCCGCCTTCGAACTGGCCGCGGCGGTACAGGGGTTCGTGGTCAGCGTGCGCAGGGTCCGGGTCCTGGACCGGAGCTCGATCACCGAGGCGGTCGAACACCACCGGGAGCAGCGGGTCGCCGGGATCGTGGTGATAGCGCCCACCGCGGCGGCCGGCGAGGCTCTGGCCGAGGTGCCGACCGACGTCCCCCTGGTCGCCGTGGACGGCGACCCCGACCGCGGCGCGACCCTGGTGACCGTGGACCAGGAGGCCGGAGCCCGACTGGCGACCCGCCACCTCCTGGAGGCGGGACACCGGACGGTGTGGCACGTGTCCGGGCCCGCGGAGTGGTTCGACGCCGCGGGGCGGGTCCGGGGCTGGCAGGCGGCCCTGGAGGAGGCCGGAGCCGAGGTCCCGCCGGTCAACCCCGCCGACTGGAGCGCCGCCTCGGGCTACCGCGCGGGCCTGCTGCTCGCCCGCATGCCCGAGGTGACGGCGGTGTTCGCGGCCAACGACCACCTCGCCCTGGGGATCCTGCGGGCGATGTCGGAGCGCGGCCGGTCCGTCCCCGGCGACGTGAGCGTGGTCGGGTTCGACGACGTTCCGGAGGCCGCGTACTTCACCCCGCCCCTGACGACCGTGCGGCCCGACTTCGACATGGTGGCCGGCGAGACCCTGAACGTGCTGATGTCCTGTATCTCCGACCCGGGGGCCGGTTCCATCCGGCGGACGATCACCCCCACGCTCGTGGAGCGCGACAGCGTGGCCGCGCTCCCGGGCTGACCGCACGGAGCCCGGCCTCAGGCCGGTGTCCGCTCGACGCCGCCCCGGCCCCGGGCGCCACTGCCCCCCTTCGCCGGCCCTCCGGACCCCCGTCCGCCCCTCGGCCACAGGACGGGCAGGGCGGAGCCGGAGCCGACCCGGCGCTTGTTGTAGATGTCGAAGGCCACCGCGAGCAGCAGCACGAGCCCCTTGATGAGCTGCTGCCAGTCCACCCCCAGCCCGATCAGCGACATGCCGTTGTTCAGCACGCCCATGACCAGGGCGCCGATGACCGCCCCGACGACACTGCCCACACCGCCGGTGGCCGAGGCGCCGCCGATGAAGGCGGCCGCGATGGCGTCCAGCTCGAACATGGTCCCCGCACCGGGGGTCGCGGCGTTGAGGCGGGCCGTGAAGACCAGCCCCGCCAGCGCCGAGAGGACCCCCATGTTGACGAAGACCCAGAACGTGGTGCGCCTGGTCCTGATCCCGGACAGGGCCGCCGCCCGCTCACTGCCGCCCACCGCGTAGACGCGCCGGCCCATGGTGGTGGAGCGCATGACGAACGAGTACCCGGCGATGAGCGCGACCAGGAGCAGGCCCACCAGGGGGAGCCCGTTGTAGTCGGCCAGCGCGTAGGTGAACGCCAGGATCACGCCGACGACGAGGACCGAGCCCGCAGCGGTGACCGCCGCCGGCTGGACCGGGAGGCCGTGTGCGCCGGAACGGGCCCGTGAGCGCCACTGGATCCACACGATCACGGCCGAGCCCGCCAGGCCCAGGCCCAGGGTGAGCAGGTGCAGGCCCCCGTCGCCGCCGGGGAGGAAGCCGCTGGCGATCACCCGCAGGGACTGGGGCAGGGGAGCGATGGACTCGCCGCCCAGCACGGCCAGGGTGGCGCCGCGGAAGACGAGCATCCCGGCCAGGGTGACGATGAACGCCGGCACACCCACGTACGCGATCCAGAACCCCTGCCAGGCTCCGATGACGGCGCCCAGGAGCAGCGCCGCGGGGATCACGACGACCGTCGGCAGTCCCCACGAGGTGAGCATGATCGCCGACACCGCCCCGGTGAAGGCCACCACCGAACCGACCGACAGGTCGATGTGCCCGGTGACGATCACCAGCATCATCCCGATCGCCAGGATCAGGATGTAGGAGTTCTGCATGATCAGGTTGGTGAGGTTGAGCGGGGTCAGCAGCAGGCCCCCGGTGAGGACCTGGAAGAGGACGATGATGGCCACCAGGGCGATGGCCATGCCGTACTGGCGTGCGTTCCCCTGGAGCAGCGCGCCGATCCTGGCGCGCGGTGAGGTCTGGGCTGTCTGGTTCACGGTTGGTCCCCGGTCCGGGTCATGAGTTTCATCAGGGTCTCCTGGTCGGCCTCCTCGCCCGACACCTGTCCGGTGATCCGGCCCTCGCACATGGCGTAGATCCGGTCGCACATGCCGAGCAGCTCCGGCAGCTCGGAGGAGATGAGCAGGACGCAGGCGCCCTCGGCGGCGAGCCGCCGCACGATCAGGTAGATCTCGTACTTGGCGCCCACGTCGATGCCGCGTGTGGGTTCGTCGAGGATGAGCAGTTCGGGTCGGGTGAACATCCACTTGCCCAGGACGACCTTCTGCTGGTTGCCGCCGCTGAGCGTGCGCACGGTCTGGGACGTGCCGTGGCTGCGCACCCGCATGTGCTCGCTCATGCGCCGCGCCTCCACCGTTTCGAGCCCGGGGTCGATGACCCCGCGCGTGGAGACACGGCCCAGTCCCGCCAAGGTGGTGTTGCTGCGGATGTCGTCGTCGAGCACCAGTCCCAGCGACTTGCGGTCCTCGGGCACGTAGGCGACCCCCGAGGCGATGGCGTCCGCGACGCTGCCCACGGGCAGGGCCCGGCCGTCCCGGCGGAGATCGCCGCGCACGTACCGGCCGTAGCTGCGGCCGAAGAGGCTCATCGCGAACTCGGTGCGACCGGCCCCCATCAGGCCCGCCATCCCCACGATCTCCCCCGCGCGCAGTGTGAGGCCGACCCCGTCCACCACGCGCCGTCCGGTCTGTGTGGGGTGGTCCACCGTCCAGTCCCGCACCTCGAAGAGCTCCGGGCCGATCCGACCGGTCCGTTCGGGGTGGCGCTGGTCGAGGTCGCGGCCGACCATCCCCCGGATGATGCGGTCCTCGTCGATCGAGGGCACTCCCCGGGCGTCGCGCTCCACGGCCAGGGTCTCGATGGTCCGGCCGTCCCGCAGGATGGTGACCTCGTCGCTGACGCTCACCACCTCCCCGATCTTGTGCGAGATGAGGATGCAGGCCACCCCCTGGGCGCGCAGTTCCAGCAGCAGGCCGAGCAGGCGCTCGCTCTCGGCCTCGTTCAACGCCGAGGTCGGCTCGTCCAGGATGAGCAGCCGGACCCGTTTGGCCAGTGCCTTGGCGATCTCCACCATCTGTTGCGCGCCGATGCTCAGCGCCGAGACCGGAGTCGCCGGGTTCTCGTCCAGACCGACGCGGAGCAGCAGCTCACGGGCCCTGGCGTGGGTGGCGCCCCAGTCGATGACGCCGAAGCGGCTCACCTCGTGGCCCAGGAGGACGTTCTCGCTGACGGACAGCTGCGGGACCAGGGCCAGTTCCTGGTGGATGATGGCGATGCCGGCCCGTTCGCTCTCGGTGACGTCGGCGAACCGTACGGGCTCGCCGTCGACGAGCACCTCCCCGGTGTAGGAACCGGCGGGGTGGACCCCGCTGAGCACCTTCATCAGGGTGGACTTCCCGGCGCCGTTCTCGCCCATCAGGGCGTGGACGGTCCCGTGGCCCACGCTCAGCGAGACCCCGTCCAGGGCCCGGACCCCGGGGAACTCCTTGTGGATGTCGCGCATCCGCAGCAGGGGTCCCGGGGCCGCGGGTGTTTGGCTCGCGGTGTTCATCCGAGCTCGGACTCCTCGTAGTAGCCGCTCTCCACGAGGACCTCGTGGTAGTTGTCGATGTCCACCGAAACCGGTTCGAGCAGGTAGGACGGGACCACCTTGACGCCGTTGTCGTAGCTCTCGGTGTCGTTGACCGGTACCTCCCCGCCGGTCAGCACGGCCTCGGTCATCTCGACGGCCTGCGCGGCCAGGACCCGGGTGTCCTTGAAGACGGTCTGGGTCTGCTCCCCGGCGATGATGGACCTGACCGAGGACAGGTCCGCGTCCTGGCCGGTGACGACGGGCAGCGGGCGGGCGTCGGTGCCGTAGCCGGCCGCGCGCAGGGACTCGATCACGCCGAGGCTGATGCCGTCGAAGGGCGACAGGACCGCGTCCACCTCCTCGTCGGAGTAGTTCGCGCTGAGCAGGTTGTCCATCCGGGACTGCGCGATGGCGCCGTCCCACCTCTGGGTGGCGATCTGCTCCATCGACGTCTGACCGCTGCGCACCTCGAGCGTGCCGTCGTCGATGTGGGGCTGCAGGACGGACATGGCGCCGTCGTTGAAGAAGTAGGCGTTGTTGTCGTCGGGGGAGCCGCCGAAGAGCTCGATGTTGAACGGCCCCTCCTCGTTCTCCAGGTCGAGCGTGTCCACGATGTACTGGCCCTGGATCACACCGACCTCGAAGTTGTCGAAGGTGGCGTAGTAGTCGACGTTCTCGCTGCCCATGATGAGCCGGTCGTAGGCGATCACCGGGATGTCGCCGTCGGCGGCCATGTCGAGCACGTCACCGAGGGCCTCGCCGTCCACGGAGGCGATGACCAGGGCGTCCACGCCCCGGGTGATCATGTTCTCGATCTGGGAGAGCTGGTCCTGGACGACGTCCTCGGCGTACTGCAGGTCGGTGCCGTACCCCTGCTCCTCGAACTCCGCCACCATGTTCTCGCCGTCGGCGATCCACCGTTCGGAGGACTGGGTGGGCATGGAGATGCCGATGACACCGTTCTCGCCCTCGGGCTGTGCCGCGTCGCCCACCCCGCCGCAGGCGGTGAGCGCGAGCGAGGCGGCCAGTAGTGCGGCGGTCGTTGCGGTGCGCGTGTGCTGTGGCATGCGCGGTTCCTTTCTGGGGTCCCGGTCGCGGAGTACCGGGCGGGGGTTGTCCCGGCCGTTCAGCTGACGCCGGTGGCCAGGGTGATGACGGACCAGGAGACGGGTGGGAGCACCGCGCTGAGCCGGCCTCCCTCCAGACGCGTCTCCTTGGCCGGGCGGGGCACGACCCGGTCCGGGGTTTGGAGGGTGTTGGTCGCGTAGGGGTCCTCGTCACTGAGCGTCTGGGCGTCGGTGACCGCCACGGGGGCCAGGGCGCGCAGGTCGGCGTCGAGGGTGAGGGGTTCGTCGGTGGAGCGGTTGACCACGAACAGCGAGACGGTCCCGTTCTCCTCGTCGTGGGTGGCCACCGCGTCCAGTACGGGCACCGTGCCGTGGCGTTCGGTCCCGTGTCCGGGGGCCGTCAGTCCGGTCCGCAGCACCTGGCCCCGGGCTGCGCGCGCGGTCAGCGCGAAGGGGTGGAAGACGGTCTGGCGCCAGGCCGGGCCGTCCGGTTCGGTCATGATCGGGGCGATGACGTTGGCCAGTTGTGCCTGGCTGGCGGCGGTGACCCGGTCGCTGTGGCGGAGCAGGCTGATCAGCAGGTTTCCGACGACGACCGCGTCGGCGACGTTGTAGCGGTCCTCGATGACACGGGGGGCGATCCGCCAGTCGTCGGTGGGGTGCACCGCTGCCTCGGCCTGGTAGCGGCTCAGGTACCACACGTTCCACTCGTCGAAGGAGAGCTGGATGCGTTTGGGGTCGCGCAACCGGGCTCCCACGGCGTCGGCGGTGGCGGCCACCGACTCGATGAAGCCGTCCATGTCGACGGCGCTGGCCAGGAAGGAGGCCAGGTCGCCGTCGTGCTCCTCGTAGTAGGCGTGCAGGGAGATGTGGTCGACGGCGTCGTAGGCCTCCTCCAGGACGGTGGCCTCCCAGGCGCCGAAGGTGGGCATGGACGAACCGGAGCTGCCGCACACCACCAGTTCCAGGTCGCGGTCGGCCATCTTCATGGCGCGGGCGACCTGGGCCGCCTTGCGCCCGTAGGAGCGGGCGTCCAGGTGGCCGAGCTGCCAGGGCCCGTCCATCTCGTTGCCCAGGCACCACATGCGGATGTCGTGCGGGGCGGGGTGGCCGTTGGCGGCCCTTTGGTCCGACAGGCGGGTGCCGCTCGGGTGGTTGCAGTACTCCAGCAGGTCCAGGGCCTCGGCCAGGCCCCGGGTGCCGAGGTTGACCGCCATCATCGGTTCGATGTCCAGGGTGCGGCACCAGCTCATGAACTCGTCGAGGCCGAACTGGTTGGTCTCGATGCTGTGCCAGGCCAGGTCCCTGCGTACCGGCCGCTGGTCGCGGGGGCCGACACCGTCCTCCCACCGGTAGCCGGAGACGAAGTTGCCGCCGGGGTAGCGGACGGTGGTCACCCCCAGTTCGCGGACCAGGGCGGCCACGTCGCGCCGGAAGCCGTTGGGGTCGGCCTCGGGGTGGCCGGGTTCGAAGATTCCGGTGTACACGCAGCGGCCCATGTGTTCGACGAAGGATCCGAAGGTGCGCCGGTGGACAGGGGCGATCGGGGCGGTGGTGTCGACGTGCAGGGAGGCGTTGAGCATGGGTCTCCTCGGCTGTGGGCGGTACTCGGTGGGCGGGCCCGGTCGCGGCGGTGCGAGCGGTCGGGGGGCGAAGGAGGGGGCGGTCGTGGTTCGGGCCCCTCGCGGGTGGTCCTCAACCCTTGATCCCGGCTCCGGCGACACCGGTGACGATGTGCTTCTGGAAGAGCAGGAAGACGATGAGCAGGGGGACGGCGCCCAGCACGGCCGAGGCCATGAGCTGGGCGTACTGGATGCCGTACTGTCCCACGGCCGTGCCCAGCCCCACAGGCAGGGTCATCATCTCCGGGTCGTTGGTCACGATGAACGGCCACAGGAAGTTGTTCCAGGCGCCGATGAAGGTGAAGATGCCGACGGCGGTGAGGATGGGCCGGGACAGCGGCAGGATGACGTTCCACAGCACGCGCAGGGGTCCGGCGCCGTCCAGGCGGGCGGCGTCCTCGTAGTCGCGCGGGATGGCGTCGAAGAACCGTTTGAGGATGAACACGAAGACCGGGGCGACCACCTGTGGCAGGGCGATGCCCCAGTAGGTGTCCACCAGGCCCAGCTGGGTCATGAGCACGAACTGCGGCACGATCAGGGTCTGTGGCGGGATGAGGATGCCGCCGATGACCAGGGCGAACAGCGCCGGTCGGCCGCGGAAGTCGAACCGGGAGAACCCGTAGGCGGCCAGGACGCAGAACACCAGGGTCAGCGCGGTGACGATCAGCGTGGTGATGAGCGAGTTCATGGTCCAGCGCAGGATGTCCCCGCGGCCCAGGACCAGGGCGTAGGCCTCGAAGGTGGCGTTGGCCGACAGCCACGAGGGCGGCATGACGGTGGTCTCGCCCTCGGGCTTGACCGAGGTGGCGAAGGCCCACAGCAGGGGGACGAGCCAGACGAGCGCGGCCAGGGTGGCGACGGTGTACAGCGCGACGGCGCCGACGGACATCCGGCGGCGGCGAGGGGGCGTGCGCCCGGGGGGTTTCGCGGGTCCTTGGACGGCGCGCGGGGCGGGAGGCGTGGAGGTGGCCATCGTCAGTCCTCCTTCCGGGAGAAGAGACGGAACTGGGCGATGGAGGCGGCGATGATCAGGATCATGAAGACGTAGGCCATCGACGAGGCCAGCCCGATGCGCAGCCCGACGAAGCCGGAGTCGTAGATGTACTGGATGACGGTGCGGGTGGCGAAGTTGGGCCCGCCGCTGGTCATGAGGTAGATCTGCTCGAACACGCGCAGCGAGCCGATCAGTTGCAGCATGGCGATGAGCGCGGTGGTGCGGGTCAGCATCGGCAGGGTGATCCGGCCGATGCGCTGCCAGGCCCCGGCCCCGTCGATCGCGGCGGCCTCGTACACGTCCTTGGGGATGGACTGCATGGCGGCCAGGTAGAGCAGGTAGTTGAACCCGACCTGCCACCACGCCGTGGCGATCACCACGGAGTACATCGCGGTGTCCTCGGCGAAGAGCCACTCGGGGCCCTCGATGCCCAACCGGCCGAGCGTGCCGTTGAACAGGCCCAGGCTCGGGTTGTACATCCAGCCCCAGATGAGCGTCATCACCGTCACCGGCAGGATGAAGGGGGCGAAGAACGACAGGCGCAGGAACCAGCCGAGGCGGCGCGCGTGGTCGGTGAGCACGGCCAGGCCCAGGGCCAGCAGCACCATGAGGGGCACGCTCAGGATCGTGAACCACAGCGTGTTCCACAGCGAGTCGTACATGGCCGAGTCGGTCAGGCTCTCGGACCAGTTGTCCAGTCCGATGAAGGAGACGTCGCCGCCGGCCAGGCTGCGGTCGGTGAAGGTGTAGCCGAACCCGACGATGGCGGGCCACAGCAGGAAGAGGGCGTAGAAGGCCAGGAACGGCAGGACGAACCACAGGCCGGTCCAGGTGTGCGGGCGGCGGCGGACGTCGACGAGGCCGCGTGGGGCAGTCGTGGCGGATCCGGGCGCGGTGCGGGGCGCGGGAGCGTGGATCTTCTGGGTCATGGTGTGGCTCCCTACACCGGCGACGGGACGGTCAGCAGTTCACGGATGGTGCCCTTGAGCTGGTCGAGCGCCTGCTCCGGGGTCTGGGTGCCCTGGTGGAGGGTGGTCAGGGCACCGGTAGCCTCCTCCTGGAGCCGCCCGGCCGATCCGCTGAACCAGCCCTCGGGCTCGAACTGGACGTTCTCCGCGGCCTCGCGGTACTCGGACTGGGGGTGCAGCGCGTCGTACTCGGCGCTCTCCACGACCGGCTGGTAGGCGGGGATGTGGCCACCGCCGGCCCAGGTCAGGCTGTTGTGCAGCATCCACGCGGCGTACTCCGTGGCGGCCCGGGTGCGTTCGGGATCGCGGTCGCGCTGGTGCGGGAAGACATAGCAGTGGGAGTCGCCGCGCGTGCGGTGGTTACCGAACACCGCGGGGAACTGGGCGGCGGAGAACTCGATCCCGGCGGCCTCCAGGGTGGGGATCTCCCAGTTGCCGTGGATCATCAGCCCGGCGTGGCCGTTGGCCAGGTTCGCGGAGGTGTCGGCGTCCCTGGAGTGGCGCGGGGCCAGCCCCTCCTCGGATAGGCGGTACATGACGTCCATGGCGGCCAGCGCCTTGTCGTCGTCCATCTCGAAGTCGTCCTCGCCGAGGACGAGGTCGCCGTCCTGCTGGCGGTAGAGCGCCCAGAAGTTGGACCAGGGGTTCCAGGTGTCGATGGAGATGCCGTACTCGCCGGTCACGCCCTGGATCTCACGGAGCAGGTCGAAGTAGTCGTCCGTCCCGGAGACCTCGATCAGGCGGTCGTCGGCGTCGAGCACGCCCGCCTGGCGGCACACGTCGAGGTTGAGGTACTGGATCAGCACGTGGGTGTCGATGGGGACCGCGTACAACTGCCCGTCGAAGAAGCACTTCTCCCAGATGTTGGGCAGCACGACGGTGTCGTCGATGCCGAACTCCGCGAGCAGGGCGGGGTCGATCGGGTCCAGCAGGCGGCCGGGGGCCAGGCTCTCCAGACGCGAGACGTGCACGGTGGCCACGTCCGCGCCCCGGCCGCCCGCGGCACCCATGGCGACCTTGGTGTAGAAGGGCGCACCCCAGGTGAAGGTGGTGGCCCGGAAGTCGATCTCGGGGTGCTCGGCCCGGTATGCGTCGTGCATCTCGATCATCCGGTTGCCGTCACCGCCCGCGAACAGGTTCCACTGCCGCAGCCGGGTCCGGCCGCTGATGAGGGTGTCGGGCGGGGCACAGCCCGCCGCCGCCAGGCCCGCGGTGGCCAGGGCACCGGTGACGAAGGCCCGGCGGCCCGGCCCGGCCGGGGCCGAGGGTGGTGCGTGTGCTGCTCTGCGCATGGTGTGCTCCTTGCGCTGAGGGGGTGGGAGGGCCCGCTCGGGGCCCTCCCGTGGGGGGTGGGTGCGCCGGGGCGCCTCAGGGCCGGTCGCTCAGACCGGGACGTACTCGATACCGGCCAGCTCGCACAGGACGCGCCAGTCCCGTGCCCGGTGGCCGGTGTTCATGACCATGTGGTGGGTGCCGCCCGCCCGCAGCCAGGCGTCCATGCAGCCCCGGACGCCCGAGGACGGCCGGAACTGTCCATAGGGCATCTCCAGGGCGGGCAGCTCGGGGGCGTCCAGGATCTCGCCCTCGGCCACGACCAGGCGGAACCGTTCTCCGCCCAGGGCCACCAGGGAGGCCAGGGTCGCCGCGCCCGTGCGGTAGCGGAACAGGATCGTGGGCGGGTCGTCCAGCCCGCCGATGCCCAGCGGCCTCTTGATGAGGCGGACCGGTTCGTCCTCGCGGGCGAGGCGCCAGTTGCCCTCACCCATGTGGCTCATCAGGATCGAGTCCGAGGGGAAGTCCATCGCGTACATCTCGGTGAAGTGGCCGTCCCCGGCCAGTTGGTGCCCCGCGTAGACGACCGAGGCGGCCAGGACGTCCCCCTCCCCGGCGAACCCGTACCCCTGGGCCATGAGGGTGGAGGCGGCGGCCATCGGCAGCCGGGCGAAGCGCCCGTCCTCCGCGATCGCGTCGAAGTGGGTGGAGTAGGCACCGCAGCCCGAGTCCTCCAGCAGCCGTTCGATGCCCAGTTGCATGCGGACGTGGTCCTCGCGCTCCTCCTTGGACAGCTGCTCGTCCACGTCGAACGCCCCGTCCTCCCAGGAGATGAGGTCGCGCACCGCCTGTTCGGGCAGGTCGGCCATCGTGCGGTGCAGGGCGCCGGGTGCGATGACGTGGACCTCGGGGCCGAGCGCGCGCAGCAGGGCGGTCTCGTCCACCCGGGCGTCGCCCATCCCGTTCATCGGGTAGCCGAAGACCCCGACTCGCAGGCGGCGCAGCGAACTGACCGTGCGCGCGGCCCGGGCCCAGCGGTCCACCTGTTCCGCGAAGTGCGGGTCCTGCCACTCGCCGGTGATGACCTCGAAGCGCGTACCCGCGCGCACCAGGGCGTTGGCGGTGTCCTGCGCACCGTGGATGCCCTGGTTGTAGGTCATGTCGTCCATGTCCCACTCGGCGGTCACCGCCGGGTCGGGCTGGATGTTGGCGAGCGCCACGGGCAGGCGCGACTCGGTGAGCGCCCGGGTGACGCGCAGCGAGGGGCCGTAGGTGAGCATGACGACGAGGACCCCGTCGAGGCCTTCGGTCTCGAAGTCGCGCATCGCCCGCTCGGCGTCCTGCCTGCCGCGCACCGGCCGGCTGACGGTCCACTCGGCGACCCCGGACAGTTCCGCGGCCACCCGTTCGGCGTAGGCGGCCTGGTGTTCGGTGATACCGGGGATCATGGCGTCGTAGAGCGGCTGCATGACGCCGAGCAGGCCGATGCGCGGAAGGCGCGTTCGCACTGCGGGGTTCTCGCTCACCGGAGGGGTGGGTACAGGCACAGTGGTTCCTTACTGTCCGTAGACGTTCTGGTAGCGGTCGTGGAGGGCGTCGATGTGCTCCTGCGGCAGGCGCTGCACCGGACCGCCCTGGCGGGCGAAGTGGACGGTGCGCGCCACGTCCTCGCACATCACCGCGGCCTTGACCGCGGCCCTGGCGTCCCCGCCGATGGTGAACACGCCGTGGCCGCGCATGAGCACGGCCGGGGAGCGGTGGTCGCGCAGGGTCGCCACGACCCCCCGGCCGATGTCGTCGCCGCCGATGAGGGCGAACGGTCCCACCGGCACGTCCCCGCCGAACTCGTCGGCCATCGCGGTGACCGCGCAGGGGATCGCCTCCCCCCGGGCCGCCCAGGCGGTCGCGTAGGGGCTGTGGGTGTGGACGACGCCCCCCACGTCCGCGCGCTCCCGGTAGACGTAGGCGTGGGCCTCGGTGTCGCTGGAGGGGTTGTGCCGCCCCTGCACCCTTCGCCCGTGCAGGTCGCACACCACGATGTCCTCGGGGCGGAGGTCGTCGTAGGACACACCGCTGGGCTTGATCACCATCAGGTCGGTGCCGGGTACCCGGGCCGAGACGTTGCCGCTGGTCCAGGTGACCAGGTTCCACCGGGGCAGTTCGGCGTGCAGGTCGCACACCTGTTCACGTAGGCCCTCCACCTCCGTGCGGTGCTCGGCCAGCTGTTCCTCGGGCGTGCGTGTGCTCATCGTGCCCCCCGGGCGGTTCGGTCGGTCCTGGTCAGCGCCTCGTGGCGCAGGGCGCGCAGACGGTGGAGGCTGTCGCTGCCACCGCGGCCGAAGTGGTCGTGGAGTTCGGTGTAGACGGCGAAGAGGTCGTCGTAGGCGGCGGACCTGCCCGGATCGGGGTCCACGGTCGCCTCGCGGACCCGGCCCATGGCGGCGGACGCGGTGTGCACGTCGGGGTGGAACCCGGCGGCGACCGCCGCGTGGATGGCGGAGCCGACGGCGCAGCTGTGTTCGGTGTCGACCACGCGCAGGGGCCGGTTCAGCACGTCCGCGTAGACCTGCAGGACGAACGGGTTGCGGACCATCCCGCCCCCGATGGTGAGGTCGTGCACGGGGACGCCCGCGCCGGTGAAGGCCTCGATGATCGTGCGGGTGCCGAAGGCGGTGGCCTCGACCAGCGCCCGGTAGACCTCCTCTGGCCGGGTGGCCAGGGTCATCCCGACCAGCACCCCCGACAGCGCGTGGTCCACCAGCACCGAGCGGTTGCCGCTGTGCCAGTCCAGGGCGACCAGGCCGTGCTCGCCCACCGCCGCCCCGGCCGCCCGCTCCGAGAGCACCTCGTGCACGGACAGGCCACGTTCGGCGGCCTCCTCGTGGTAGGCGGGCGGGACATGGGTGCTTGCGAACCAGCCGAAGATGTCGCCGACCCCGCTCTGTCCGGCCTCGTAGCCCCACATCCCCGGGGTGATGCCGCCCAGGGCCAGGCCGCACATGCCGGGCACCTCCGCCAGGACGTCGGAGTTCATGACGTGGCAGGTGCTGGTGCCCATGATCGCGAGCATGCGGCCGGGCTCCGTGGTCCGGGCGGTGGCGGCGGTGACGTGGGCGTCGATGTTGCCGACGGCGACGGGGACGCCCTCGGGCAGCCCGGTCCACTCCGCGGCCCGGCCGGTGAGGACGCCCGCGCGCTCGCCCAGCTGGGAGAGGGGGTGGTCGAGCTTGTCCTGGGCGAAGGTGGCGAAGCGGGGGTCGAGGGCGGCCTGGAAGTCCTTCGACGGCCACCGTCCGTCCTGGTACAGACCCTTGTACCCGGCCGTCGCGACGTTGCGGGTCTCGTGCCCGCACAGCTGCCAGACGATCCAGTCCGCGGCCTCGATCCAGCGCTCGGTGCGTTCGTAGACCTCTGGGTCCTCGCGCAGGACCTGGAGGGCCTTGGCGAACTGCCACTCGGAGGAGATCCGCCCGCCGTAGCGGGGCAGCCACTCCTCGCCGCGCTCGGCGGCCAGCGCGTTGATCTCGTCGGCCTCGGGCTGGGCCGCGTGGTGGCGCCACAGTTTGGGCCAGGCGTGCGGGCGGTCCCGGAGGTCGTCGAGCCGGCACAGCGGTGTGCCGTCGGCCGTGACCGGCAGGACGGTGCAGGCGGTGAAGTCGGTGCCGATCCCGATGACCCGTTCCGGTCCGACCGCGGCCCTGCGCAGCGCCTCGGGCACGGCGCTGCGCAGTACCTCCCGGTAGTCCTCGGGGTGCTGGAGCGCGGTCTCCGGCGCCAGCGGTTCGTCCCGGCCGGGGAGCCGGTCGGTGATGACCCCGTGCCGGTAGGCGTATTCGGCCGAGCCGAGTTCCGTGCCGTCGGCCGCCCGGACCACGACGGCGCGGCCGGAGAGGGTGCCGAAGTCGATCCCGATGACCACAGCGTCCTCTGTCGGACCTGTGTTGGCGCTAACATCGTCTGTCAAGAGGTTTCCTTTCGGGGGTTGTCCCGGACGTCGGGGTCGGGCGCGGGGCCGCTGCTGCCCCGGGGCAGCAGGCGGGCCGGGACCATCCGGCGCAGATCCGCCCGCGGGGCGGTGTCGGCGCCGCCGACCTGCTGGAGCAACAGGGCCAGGCTTTCCCGCCCCACCCTGGTGAAGTCCTGTCGGACGGTGGTCAGTGCGGGGGAGAGGAACTCGGCCTCGGGTACGTCGTCGAAGCCGACCACGCTGACGTCGCCGGGCACGTCCAGACGTGCTTCGCCCAGGGCGCGCAGGAGGCCGACGGCCATCTGGTCGTTGCCCACGAAGACCGCGGTGACCTGCTCCCCGGCGGCCCGGCGGGCGAGCAGGGCCCTGCCCTGCTCGTAGCCGGAGCGGGGGCTCCAGTCCCCGCACAGGGTCGCGGGGGCCGGGGCGCCCGCACCGGCGAGCGCCCGCCGCCACCCGGCCAGACGTGCCCGCGACTGCGGCCAAAGCGGGTTGCCCTCGATGTGGTGGACGGTCCCGTGGCCGAGCCCGAGCAGGTGTTCCACGGCCTCGGCCGCCCCCTGGGCCTGGTCCACGCGGACCACGGGAAGCCCCCAGTCCTCGCCGCCCTCCACCATCACCAGAGGCCGGGGGGCGTCCGGCGCGGTCAGCCGTTCCGACAGTCGGCGCTGGGGGGTGATGGCCACACAGCCCTCCACCGACTGCTGGATCAGGTGGTCCACCGCCTCGGCGGCACTGTCCCGCGAGGTGTGGTCGAGGCTGACCACGGTGAGGAAGTATCCCGCCTCGCGGGCGGCCCGCTCGATGCCGACCAGGGTCTGCGCGGGGCCGTACAGCGCGGTTTCGGAGGCGATGACCCCCAGCACGTTGGTCCTGTTGGTGGCGAGGGCGCGCGCGGTGGAGTTGCGGCGGTAGCCGGTCTCCTCGATCGCCCGGCGCACGCGCTCGACCGTCGCCGCGCGCACGTTGGGGTGGCCGTTGACGACCCGGGAGACCGTCTGGTGGGAGACGCCGGCGAGCCGGGCGACGTCGGCCATGACGGGGGCGCGGTTCTTGGGCTGGGATGTCAGAACGAAACAACCCCTTCGGGAGGGTCGCAGGCGGGGGGGTGTGACCTGGCCAACATTGTTGGCGCTAACATTGGGAGAAGTCAACCCCCGGGAGGATCGGGATTCCGTCCGACCTGACCGCCCGGTCAGCGCCCGCGCCGCGCCCCGCCGGGGGTGCGGCCCCGGAACGCCGGGTACGCCGGGGGAGGAGATCCCCGGCCCCAGGAGAGCGGATGACCCACACCGACAACGCGTCCGACAGCGCCCGGCACCCGCACTGGGCGGCGGCGGTCCTCGGACTGGCCGGGAGGATCCTCGGGCCGACGCACCCGCCGATCGCCCTGCACGAGTACCCGGCCCCCGAACGGTCCTTCGAGTACCGTGCCGACGCCGGAACGCTCACGGTCCGCGCGACCGACGCCGTCGCGGCGGCCGTGGGGCTGCACACCTACCTGAGGCAGGTCTGCGCCGTCACCGTGGACTGGGACGCCCGGCTCCCACTGCCGGTCCCCGCCTTCCCCGACGCCCCGCCCACACACCGCACCGCCGAGGTCGACCAGGTCTACTACCTCAACTTCTGCACCACCGGTTACACCTCGCCCTACTGGGGGTGGGACGAGTGGGAGCGTGAGACCGACTGGATGGCGCTGCACGGCGTCACCACGCCCCTGACCGCGGTGGGCCACGAGGCCGTCCTACGCGACGCCTACACCCGGCTGGGACTGAGCGACGACCAGGTGCGCGCGTTCATCGGCGGACCCGGCTACCTGCCCTGGCACCACATGGGCAACCTCGACCACTTCGCCGGACCGCTCCCGGCCTCGTGGGCCGACACCCACCTGGAACTGGGCAGACGCATCCTGGAACGCCAACGCTCCCTCGGCATGACCCCGGTTCTGCCGGCCTTCACCGGACACGTCCCGCCCGCACTGGCCCCGGCCGGGCCGGGCGGCCGGACCAGGACCCGGACCTGGCAGGGGCTGGTCACGCACGTACTCGACCCCGCAGACCCCCTGTACGCGGACGTCGGCGCCCGGATCACCCGCAGCCAGCGCGAACTCCTGGGCACCGACCACCTGTACGCGATCGACCCCTTCATCGAGATGGTCCCGGTCGACGCGAACCCCTCCTTCCCCGCGGCGATCGCCGCGGCCACCCTGGAAGGGCTCACCCGGGCCGACCCCGAGGCCGTGTGGACCATGCAGAGCTGGCCCTTCTCCTACCAGCGCTCCTTCTGGAGCGACGAACGGGTCACCGCCTTCCTCGACGCCATCCCCGACGAACGGCTCCTCCTGCTCGACCTGTTCGCCGAGCGCGAGCCCCAGTGGACCCGCTTCGACTCCTTCGGCGACAAGACCTGGATATGGTGCGCCCTGCTCAACTTCGGCGGCCGCACCGACCCCATGGCCGACCTCCAGGGCACCCTGGACCGGGTCAACGCCGCCAAGGCGGCCCGTGACCGCCCCGCCGGGATCGGCCTGTCCATGGAGGCCACCCGCAACAACCCCGCCTTCTTCGACCTGGTCATCGACCAGGCCTGGACCCGCACCGAACGGGTGGAACGCGACTGGCTGCCCGGTTTCGTCGAACGTCGCTATGGCCGGGGACACGACCCCTCGCTCCTGGAGGCCTGGCGGGGGCTGCTCGCCACCGTCCACGCGGTCCCCGACACCTTCCGCCACCCCGCCGACCAGTACGGGGTCCTGGGGCAGCGGCCCCACTACGGGGACCTGGCCGACCCCGGAGAACTGCGAGCCCGGGTCGCCGCCCGGGTCTGGTACGCGTGGCCGGACCTCCTCCGCGCCTGGGAGCGCCTGGTCGGTGCGGCCGAGAACACCCCCGGACTCGCCGACGGCCCCCTGGGACGGGACCTGGCGGACGTGGCCATGGCGGTCCTGCTACGGGTCGCCGACCACCGTTACCTGGAGCTGGTCGAGGGCGTCGCCCGGGAGGGGGCCGTCCCGCAGGAGGAACTGGCCGACTTCCTGGCCGTGTTCGACCACCTCGACGCGCTCCTGGCCACCCGCCCCGAGTACACCTACCGGAACTGGGAGGACCAGGCCGCCTCCTGGGCCGCCGGGGAGGAGGACCGCCGGGTGCTGCTCGACAACGCCCGCCGGATCCTCACCGTGTGGACCGTGCCCGGTGACGGCCGGCTCGACGACTACGCCAGCCGCATGTGGGCGGGACTGGTCGGCGACTACTACCGTTCCCGCTGGCAGCTGTGGGCCCGGGAGCTGGAATCGGCCGCGAGCGACCCCGCCGGGGCCGCGGCGCGGCTGGATCGCGCCCTGCTCGAACGCGAGGAGGAGTTCCTGGCCCGCGGTGTGCCGGACCCGCCGCAGGAGAGCGGAGACGTGGTGGCCCGTTCACGGGCGCTCCTGGACCGTTACGGCCGCACGGAACGCCCCTGACCGCCCCGCCGCATGATCTCCGACCCGGGCGGCGGGTCTCCTCCCGCCGCCCGGAAAACCCGTGGCGCCGTGCGCGGGCCCCGGGCTACGTTGCCCGGATGAGCGACACCGATTCGACCCAGGTCTGGGACGCAGAGACGGCGGCCCGCTACGACACCCCCGGCGAGGGGATGTTCGCCCCGGAGGCGCTCGACCCCTGCGTGGACCGACTGGCCGGACTCGCCGGTGACGGAGCCGCCCTCGAATTCGCCGTCGGTACCGGACGCGTCGCGGTGCCGCTGGCCGCGCGGGGCGTACCCGTCACCGGAATCGAGCTGTCCGAGGCGATGGTCGCCCAGCTGCGCACCAAGGCGGACGAGGCCGCGCTGCCCGTGGTGGTCGGTGACATGGCCACCACCACGGTGCCGGGCGAGTTCGCCCTGGTCTACCTCGTGTACAACACCATCTCCAACCTGCTCACCCAACAGGAACAGGTCGAGTGCTTCCGCAACGCGGCCGGGCACCTGGCCCCCGGAGGGCGCTTCGTCGTGGAACTGGGGGTGCCCGAGCTGCGGCGCCTGCCGCCCGGCCAGGAGGGGCTGCTGTTCACCGCGGACCCCGGCTACATCGGCGCGGACACCTACGACGTGGTGAACCAGCACCTGGTCTCGCACCACTTCCTGTTCGGCGAGGGGCGCCAGGCGCGGGTGTTCCGGGTGAAACAGCGGTACGCCTGGCCGAGCGAGCTCGACCTCATGGCCCGCATCGCAGGCTTCGAGCTGGAGTCCCGGCACGCCGACTGGCAGGGGGCCGAATTCACCGGCGACTCCCGTTCGCACGTGTCCGTCTACCGGCTGCCCGCATCGGGATGACGCCCGGCCCGCCCCGGTCCCGCGGGGCGGGAAGACGGACGCCCTCCCCGCGGTCCGGTCGCGGGGAGGGCGTCCCCGGGGTGCGGCCGGGTCAGTCGTCCCAGCCGTAGTCGGCGTTCTGGTCGCGGAACATCGTGTGTTCGTGCACCTCGGACGTCTCCACCCCGGGCTGGTTGGAGAACTCGATCCAGGCCGAGGGGCCGTCCAGTCGGATGTAGGTCTCCACGTCGTCGGCGTCGGTGGACCCGCTCCACGACAGGTAGGTCTGGTCGTACTCGGACACGTACTGCTCGACGAGCGCCTCGGCGACCTCCTCGTCCAGGTCACCGACCCAGGCGCGCAGCATAGCGGTCACCTGGTCCTGCTGCTCCTGGCTCAGGTCGCTGACCAGGAGGCCCTCCTCCTCGGGGAAGGGTCCGTCCTCGCCCGGGCCCAGCACCAGGTCGTTGGAGGAGTTGTCGATCTCGGCCTCGGCGAGCTGCTCCTGGTCCAGGGACCCGACCGCGCCCAGCGCGGCCTCGCGCTTGTCCGCCAGGGGCTCGTACGACTCGCCCCGGTAGTCGAACTCCAGAGGTTCGGTGCCGGTCAGTGACGGCGACAGGGTCACGTCGTCGCCCGAGTAGGTGATGTTGTAGGCGAGGTGGTGCCCGCCGTACTGCACCATGAAGGAGTCGGTCTCGCTGGGCTCGCCGAAGAACGACAGGTAGTACTGGTCCTCGCCGAAGCTCAGCTCACCCGGGGCGCCTCCGCCGGGACCCCTGCCCTCCTCGGGAGGCTCTCCCTCACCGTCGAGCGCCCCCGAGGGCGGCCCGCCCTCCCCGTCGTCCGAGGGAGCGGCGTCCTCGCCCTCCTCGCCCCGCTGCTCCTGTCCGTCCTGTCCCTGGGGGCTGTCGGTGTCGCTCTGGTCCTGGTTCTCGTCGAGGTAGCCGTCGGCCGCCTGGATGGCGAGCAGTTCGTCGTAGCCCTGTTCGCTCAGCGCGGCCTCCATGACCGCGAGCGCGGCCTCCTTCTGCTCCTCGTCCAGGTCCGCGAGGGAGATGCCGTTGCGTTCGACGAACGTCGTCGGGAAGTTGGACCACCCGGTCGTCCTGGCCTCGTCGTCGTAGTCCAGGACCACCGTCTCGCGCTGTTCCTCGGAGAGGGTGTCCAGGAAGGCCTCGGCGGCGGTCACCACCTCGGCGGTGTTGGCGTTGCCGGTGCGGCTGTCCGCCTCGCTCACGTCCGACGCCTCCGAGCCGGAGTCGCCGGTGGCGGCCCCCGCGCCGGTGGCGCAGCCCACGAGGCCGACCACCATACCCAGGGCCGCGGCCGAAAGCGTGAGGGAACGGAGTCGGCGGGGACGGCGGGAGGGGGAGTCGTCGTGGTGGCGCATGTGTGTCCTCGTTCCAGTGGGTTCTCGGTCGCCTCTCACCATGGATGACCAGGGTGAACCCCGGTTCGGTTGCGGGTGAGGGCAGCGTGAGAACCCGGTTTGTGTACCGGTGTCTTCGGCGCGGGTATGGGTGGAACGGCTCTGTCGGCTTTTCTCTCCTCGTACCTGGCCAGCGTCCTCGTCCTGCTGTGGCCCCAGGGCTGATGGCTGCCGCTTTGGTTTCGTGGGGGGAGGAGATCTTCCAGGCCACTGCCCTGTACACCTCTGTTGTCTCCCCGGCAGGGAGGAGGTCAGGGCAGGGTGACAAGCTGTCCTGGCAGGCCCCGGGGGATGTGGGAGCATGGGCGGCCCGGACTCTGGTGTGAGTCATTCGGAAGGTCAAGCGGAGATAACGGCTCGGGTCTTCGCAGGTCATTAACTATGAGCCCCGCGCAGGCGGGGATGGACCTCCAAGTGGTGCAGTCGCGCCTGCGTGTCCAGGATGAGCCCCGCGCAGGCGGGGATGGACCGAGCCCACGAACGAGGAGATCGTTGCCGAGGACATGAGCCCCGCGCAGGCGGGGATGGACCGTCAACTTCCGGCCGTCGTTGTCGTATACGTCAATGAGCCCCGCGCAGGCGGGGATGGACCGGACGGCGACAACAACGCTTTCCAGGCCATCCAGTGAGCCCCGCGTACAACACGCCCCCGCTGCCTGCCTTCTAGTGGGGGCGCGGCGATCAAGCCAGAACAGAAACCCGGTCAGCGAGCGCGCCTCCCCCACGGTGATCCCCCAGGTCGTCCACGAGAGAGCGCAACCGGTGCTGTGTAGTGGCACGTAGTGAACCGGAAGGAACCGTGTCCAGCACGCTCTCCCCCAGGACGACAGCATCAGATGCATGGCGTTGGGCCGCCTGCGCGCGGGCGTGCACGGTCACCGCAGCGGCCCAACCGGGCGACCCGGAACGCTTGAGGGAGGCCGAGGTGTGCGCGTGCTGCGCAGCCTGAGCGGGGTCGTGTGAGCAGAGCTTCGGCCAGGCGCAGCTCGAACTCGGCGCGGTCGAACCCGAACCGGCCGGGCTCGTCCTCCGTCCGGTCCATGTGGCGTCGGGCCTGGGTGATGGGGGCGGTCAGAGCGTCGGTGTCGCCCAAGGCGGCCAGCGGGCGCAGACGGCACCACGCAGTGATCCGGGCGGAATGTAGGGGTGTGTGCGCGTAGTGAGCGGCTTGGTCAGCGAGTTCGGGGGCTTCGGCCGGGCGGTGGCGGCCCATGGTGACCATCGACTGTGCTCCCAGCGCCCAGCCAGTCAGGTGGGAATCACCGACCTGTTCTCCGACCCGGGCGGCGGTGCCCAGGTGAATGAGCGCTCCGGACGGGTCACCAGTGTGGTGGGCGAGATTGCCCAGTAGGGCGGACATCCACCCCAGTACCCGGCGGGCGTCGGTGCCGGTGTGGCCCATCAGCAGGGAGCGGCAGCGCGCTACTTCAGAGGCCAGTACCCGAGGTGGGAAGTCGCTGTACCTGTGGGTGTAGAACTCCAGGGCTTGTTCAGCGAGGTCCCCCCCAGGCTCGGTGCCATGCAAGGTGATGCTGTCGGCGACGGCGGTGAGCTCGGGGCACCCGGGGGCATGTGGTGCTCCTGTCGCGGCTGCGGTAAGGGGTGACCGTACCAACCGGGGTCGCCCGCGGGGAGGGGAACACCCAACCGTGTCGGGGGGATGCCGTACACGCGAGCCAGGGCGTACACGTACACCGGGCCGGGGCACGCCTGGCCGTGTTCCCACCGGCACAGCATGGCGGTGGTCAGCCCCGGCGGGGCCAGCCCATCGGAGCGGTACACCTCACCCACTGCCTCCACGACGTGGCGGCGGGACCAGCCGTAGGCGAACCTCCATGCCTCCAACGGGGTGATGGGCAGGACCCTCTCTATCTGTCTCGGGGGAAGCAGCCCCGCGCCCTGGGGGTGCGGTCACGTCGGGCGGGAACCTACTGGTGCGGTGTCCCCGCCCGACGCAGTCGGTCCGCTGGCCTCAGGTGGTGGCGACCCAGCCGGTGATGCCCCGGTAGTTCACCAGGTTCCAGCCCTCACCGTGTTCGAGCACGTCGGCCTCTCCCCACTGGGGGACCAGACCGATGGGCGAGCTGGCGGCGTCCGGATCCACCCGGATCACCCGCGGCTCCGCAGCCTGGCCGGGCCTGGCCTGTTCCGGTACCTGGGCCGACCCCTCCGGCGCGGAGCCCCATGACGGCCACGCCATCACATGGTTCTCGAGTTCGATCCGAACGGACGTCGCTCCGGGCTCCCCCACTTCCTGGTTGGTTTCCCACCTTTTGAACACCGTGTTACCCGACCCCGCAGGAGCCTGGAGGTCGACTGTGTGGTTCTCGTTGTAGATCCGCACCATTGGGCCGTAACCGTCGCCTCGACCAGCCTTGTCAGGGGCAGAGCAGGTGATGACCTCGTCGCCCACACCGCCCTCCGGAAGCACGGTCAGGACCCGTTGGTCGGACGGAGCGTCTGCGCTGTCGATCTCGACGGCGAAATAGAGCGCGGTGATCTTCGGACACTCCGAAGCCCGCAGGTGCGGCGGGTAACTCACCGACAGGATCAGGTCCGACCAGGCCGGGACGAGTGAGAGCTTCTGCCTGATCTCTTTGGAGCCCTTGCCGATGATGATGTCGAGGAGGTCGTCGTTGGTCGGGCTCGGGGCATCCTTCTTGATCTCCAGGGTGCCTTCGGGCGGGCGAGAGCAGGTCCACCCCCAGCCGTCGGGGGAGTCGGAGCTGATGAGGTAGAGCCCGCCGTCCCGGCGCATGATTCCCTTCTGGGCGGCAACGAGCTTAAGTCGTAGAGAGAAGCCCGGGGACATCTTCGACCACTCTTGGTCCAGGGTGACACTTTTCAGTGTGACGCTGGACAGCCGAGCGAGCTGTTGGCTGGGGTCGATCAGGCCCTGCGACAGGGGATCGATGACAGCGCGCTGCACCTTCGAGTTCAGCGCCTCGATCGCCCCAGGGGGCGTCCCAGGGGTTCGCTGCTCCAGGAGTGTGAATGGCCTCTCGCTCACCTTCGTCCTTACGTGATCCTCTGGCAACTGGGAGCGGATGTCTTCCAGGGTTGTCTGGAAGACGGTATCGAGCGCTTTGGCGTTGGCGTTCAGTTTGGCCGCGTCCCACTCCTCCGACGGGTTCACCAGTTCGGTGATCTTCTCGGTCACCTTTGGGAGTTCCCAATTGACGGTGGGCGTTTTGAGTAGCGCTGCCTCGTAGGACTTGACCACCAGATACAGGCGCTTCTGGAGGGCGCGCCGGGAGCGCTGCTCCATGTGCTGCACAGCCGAGACCGCCTCCGGGTCGAGTGAGGCCGTCTTCTGGTTGCGCTGCTGTTGCAGGCGCACGACCGCGCCCGCGTTGGCCGCCAGACGGCTGTAGCCCTCGCCCACGGACTGCATCACTGCCTGGAGGTCGGCGAACAGCTTCTCCTTCTTCTTGTTGACCTTTCGGATCTTCTCGGACAAGTCCTTCCATTCCTGGCTCTCGGCCTGAAGCTTGGCCAGCGCTGCCTCGACCTCGGTCTTGGGTACCTGGAGCGACTTGAGGCCCTCCGAGGTCAGGGAAAAAGCAGAGCCCACCGACTGACCGGCCTTGCTCCAGTCCAGCGGCGTCTTCGACGCCCCCGCATCCGCTTCCTTGGCTACCTTCTGCACCTTTTGCGCCTCGGCCAGGGCCTTTCCGCCCTGATCCAGGACAGAGCCGATCTTCGACAACGTGACGGGGTCGTTGTCCCGGTCGTCGTCCGCGAAGCCCGACACGGCAGCGGCCAATGAACCCAGGGTGCCCAGGACCGGCTGACCCACAGGAATGACCTGGCACAACGCCCCTGCCAACTTGGAGAAAAACTTGACCCGGGCGCGCTTTTCCTTCTCAGCTTTGACCTGGTCCAGTAGTTTGTTGTGCAGCCGGTTCAGGTCGGTCTTCAACTTTTGGAGGTCGCTGCGCACCTCCTCGATCGAGCTGGTGACCTCACGGACCTTCTCCTCACCCTTGGTGACCTGTTCCGCCACCGCTTCGGAGTCGGCGTTGACGGTGTCGATCGTGTCCTTCAGGACGGTTGATGCTTCGTGCGCGGTGCGGTCCGCGGCCCTGACCCGTGCGCTGATCAGCATCATCCGTAGCGCCCACTGGGTTTCGTTCTTGTACCCCTGGATCGACCCGGACAGCGAGAGCACAGGGCTGTACCCGGCCGGGTTGCCGAAGTAGTCGAGATGGGTCCGTTCGTGCAGCAGCAGGGTAGCGATCTCGGTGAGCGCGGCCTCCCACTCCGATTCGACTCCGTTCCAGGCGCCGGTGTCCGGGTGTGGCTGGGAGAAAGCGTGTTCGTAGATCGACAGCATTTCCTGCAGCTGGCCTTGGGCTCCCGCCAGAAAAAGGTCACGGACGTATTCCAGTACCGCTTGAACACCGAGCGGGTGCATCCAGGCGTTGGGTATGTCACGGAACACCGGTGCCGGGCTGCTTCCCTCCTTCCCCACAGCGGGGCGGTTGATCGGGTGGGTTTCCGTCACCTCGACCTTTGTAGTGCCGGGCGGGACCCAGCAGTCGTGTTCTTCGTAGTAGTCAGGGAAGAAGGTGATCTTGAAGTATGCGTAACGATCGAACTTCCCCGGGGTCAATTCCTGCTTCGACTGATTATTATTGAGTACTTTGTAGGGGAAGTTCGAGACCCCTCCCTTGCCTCCATTTTTTGAGAATGTCAGAGCTTCATGGTCGAGGTTGGTGGTCACGGTGCCACCGCTCCCCCCGCCTCCGGGGGACCCTGGAGGCAAGTGTTTTTTCTTTCCCCAAGTTTCCCCAGGGGTGATTCGGGAGTCGATGTCTGTCGAAGTTTCATAGTAGATTGCAGGGGGGGTGAATTTGACCGTTTCCTGTAGCTCCACCGTTCCTTTGATTTTGAATTTTTTGCTAGAGTATAGTTCTACGAGCTCACCGGGGCCGCCGTTCTGTCCGTCTCCGCCGCAAGCGATCAAGCGGACCTTCGAGGGGTCGGAAGATTCCACTCTGTGAACGAAGACTTGGATGGAGCCGGCGTTCCGCCCAGGGGCTCCGTTCTCGGCCGGAACGTCTTTCGCTCCTTCGACACCTTTGATGGCGCCTCGTGCCCTAGGCACCAACCAGCGGAGGGGCGAGGTGTCAATGCTGGCGTCTGAGTCGGCCCAGACGAGGCGCCGGGCGAAAATGTCCACGTCCGCCTCCGGCAGGGAGAACGCCCCGCGCACTTCGAGGGTGTCGCAGTAGATGCGCAGGGAACCGACGGCGACCTGGGGGGTCTTCGCGTCGATCGTCTGCGTGCTCCGGTCGACGTGGAACGCCTCCCAGAGCCCGTTCGGGTGGCCCTTGGCGAGCACGATGTGCACGCCCGTGACCGTGTGGTCCCTGGGGCCCTTTGCGGTCTTGGTGGAGAACCGCCGGATGTAGAGGGTGCTCGTCGCCTTAGGCGGCTCTTGGCGGGTGTTAATGAACGAGCACTGCGTGCTTGTGCGTGAGAGTCGTTCCAGGTCGGCTTGGAACGGATCATCTTCCATAAGGTTGGTGGGCTGTGCAGGATCCATCTGTGTTCCCAGCGTCGATGTTCATAGCTGTTGCCCGCCCCCACTCGAACCACGAGCCGGTTTCACTGATGTGCATGGCGAAGGCCCTTTTTGGGAGAGAATCTCCGATCACGTGACACCCAGGGGTCCACCGGGCAAGAATTCTGCGATGTCGGGGCCTTGAACGGGCGGGCGTGGCGACTCCCGCATGGCAGGAGTTCAGGCATGTGACAGTACCGTCACTGTGAGTGATAAGTCGAATGGTGCAGTCGAACCGACGCAGGAGAATGCGGGGTCAACCAGACCTGATCAGAGCCGACACGGCACACACGAGAAGTCCACCGCAGAGGGCACCGAAACGTCCCTGAATAGGCAAAACGTGCCATGAGGGCACAACCCGCTCTCTGTCAGTCTCGGGTGATCTGGTCGGTAATCGCGGGGATCGGGGACGCCGTGGCGTTGCTGCTCGGCGCGGATACGAGAAGCCTCGCGGGCGAGCTGGGTGCGGGTAGAGCGGCTGACCTTCACGTCGCTCTCCTGGGGGCAGGGTCAGTGCCCTTACCCAAACGAGGAGAACGGGTTCGTCATCGACCAGCCGCTGTGGGGCCGCGACGCCGCGAACTGCTCGCCGTGCGCTCATGGAACCGACTGCCACTGATCTTGTAGACAACAACCCCGCCGCCCAGGAGGGCGGCGGGGTCTTCTTGTCAAACCCCTGCCTCAAAGCCGCACTGGTGGCTACCGTGTGACGGTCCTGACCACACTGCACAGGGGCCACACGATGACCGTCACCGACCTGACCACCTACTGGGACCGCTACGCCAGCAACCTTCCCACCCCCTCCCGGGAGGAAGCGCTCAAGAAGGCGTTGCGCTGGTGCCAGTACGACGACCATGGGCCCGGTGCGGAGCTGCTGGGCGAACCCGAGAGCGCCCTCGAACTCGGGTGTGGCCGCGGGGGCGCGGTGGCAGCACTGGCGAGCACAGGTGTGGATTCCACCGGTGTGGACCTGTCAGCCGAACACATCCATGCGGCTCACCGGTGGTGGGATGACGTGCCGGGTGCACGGTTCGTTCAAGGCGACGTGCTCACCTTTCTCGCGGAGACGGACCAGCGGTGGGACGTGGCGTACTCGATGTGGGGCGCGGTGTGGTTCACCGACCCCGCAACGTTGCTGCCTTCTGGTCTGCGGCAGGATCAAGCCCGGGGGCCGTTTGGTGTTCGCTCACGCCCCTGCTGTCACTGGCGCCTATGGGGTTCAGGGGATGTACGCGAACGGGTTCCGGGGCCGGGCTGTGTGGGTGCACCGGTGGGCGTATGAGCCGCAGGTGTGGGAGGGGTTGCTCCGCAGCGTGGGGTTCGAGCACGCCCGGGTGTGGGTGGAGTCGGCGCCGGAGGAAGGGCACGTGGGCACGCTCATCGGGGTGGCGCACCGGGCGGCCGTGTGAGATCAGTGTCCGGTCCGCTTCGCAGCTGAGCAGATCCTGCGACAGCCTGAGCGGGGTGTTCACTGGGGGAGGCTAGGGCTGTTGGGCATTGCGGCGCTCGTACTCCGCTAGGACCTCGGGCCGGTTCAGCGGGGACGGCACCCAGGCCGCCTCAACCTCACCCTCACCGCGCTGAATCGCAGCCTCCTCCTCCGACAGGTACTCCTCGGGGATGTCGAACTCACCATCCCGAGCCCCCAGGACGAACGCCTCCCACTCGGCGGGGGTGAAGAACAAGATGCCCTTCTGAGGTGACTTGCCGCCCCGCACCGCGCGGAAGCCGTCGTCGAACTCCGCGACCTCCACCACCGCCTCGGAGTCCGGCTTGGACAGGGAGGAACGCATCCACACGGCGTCGGTGGTGTCGTGCCACTTCTCGTTCCCGTTGGCCTCGGGCGGCAGGTTCGGGTGGGTCATGGTGTGCCTCTGCGGGTCGGTGGGGTTCTGGGAGCGGGGGGCCGGGGTGAAGGGTAACCCGAACGTGTCGGCTGTTGGGGTTGGCCAGTTCCAGCCAACCCCGCGACAACCCAACCACACACCGTTACGATCGGGTTCACCCCTGTCTCCCCAGATGGCAACACACCCTCACCCCGAAACGAGGACATGTGACCATCACCCCAGACGCCCCACCCCGGACCCGCCCCGGAATGCTCTGGCTCGACCTCACCCGCAAGTGCCAACTCGAATGCGCCCACTGCTACAACTCATCCGGGCCCGGCGGTGACCACGGCCAGATGACCCGGAACGACTGGCTC
The DNA here is from genome assembly GCF_055763695.1 of Nocardiopsis moroccensis. Classification (NCBI taxonomy): domain Bacteria; kingdom Bacillati; phylum Actinomycetota; class Actinomycetes; order Streptosporangiales; family Nocardiopsidaceae; genus Nocardiopsis; species Nocardiopsis moroccensis. The sequence continues at coordinate 1,267,223 of NZ_CP199747.1, forward strand.
CGCACCATCGACCAGGCCGCCGACACCGGAACCCGCCACGTCCAACTCATCGGCGGGGAACCCACCCTGCACCCCGACGCACCCGTGATCGCTGAACACGCCCTGGGACGCGGGTTGAACGTCGAGGTGTACTCCAACCTCGTCCACGTCAGCAACATGTGGTGGACGCTGCTCCAGCGCCCCGGCATGTCGGCCGCGACCTCCTACTACGGGTCCGACCCAGCCCGACACAACCTGATGACCGGCCGGCCCGCCTCACACCGGCACACCCGGGCCAACATCATCCGAGCCCTGAACCTCGGGGTGCCCCTGCGGGTAGCGATCATCACCCCGGACGGTGAGGGTGTCGAGGAGACCCGCGCCGAACTCGAAACCCTCGGCGTGCAGCGGGTCGGCGTCGACCACGTTCGCCCCTACGGTCGGGGAGCCCACGAGCAGGAACCCGACTGCTCCGGGCTGTGCGGGGCGTGCGGCGACAACCGGGCCGCGGTGGCCCCGGACGGAACCGTGTCCCCGTGCGTGTTCTCCACCTGGCTGGGTACGGGAAACGTCCGCCAGGAGGCGCTGGCCGATATCCTGACCGGCCCCGGCATGGCCCAAGCCCGCAACACGATCACAGCTGGCAAGAAGAGCAACGAGGACGATGACGGCAACACCATCATCAAGTGCGAACCAGACAACTGGTGCTCCCCCGGCGGCCCCGGCAGTGAGTGCAACCCCCGGAACTGAGAACACCATGATCCCGTTCACCGAACTCATCCACCCACACACCGGGGACATCCACGAGGCCCAACCCGTCAACGGCGGCTACAGCTGGTCCACGACCTACATCCTCAACAGCGAGAAGGGGAAGTTCTTCGTCAAAGGGGTCCCGAACCGGCAGGGTGGACGCCTCGACTCAGCCAAGCGGGAAGCGGACATCAACCCGTTCATCCGCGGCCTCTCCCCGACCATGCGGTGGCAGGCCGAGGACACGAAGTGGTTCGTGATGGGCTTCGACGCCATCAAGGGGCGGTCGGCCGACTTCCTGCCGGGTTCCACCGACCTGGGCCGGGTTGTGGAGGCCCTGAACCGTGTGTCGGCGCTCCCGTTCCCTCCGGTCGCGTTGGGGTGGGAGGAAACGCGTTGGGACCGGTTCACCACCGAGGAGGACAAGAAGCTTCTCGCCGGGGACTCGTTGACCTACACCGACATCCACGGCAACAACGTCCTCCTGGCCGAAGACCAGACGTGGCTCATCGACTGGGCGTGGCCTACCCGGGGAGCTTCGGTCATCACACCATCCTGCTTCGCTGTCCAGCTCATCTCAGCCGGGCACTCACCGGAATCCGCAGAGTCGTGGGTGTCCCAGCTGGATTCGTGGAAAGAGTCCACCCCCGAAAGCATCGCCGCATTCACACAGGCCGATGTGCACCTGTATGAGTGGCAGGTCGAGGCCCGCCCTGAGCAAGAGTGGTTGAAGGCGATGCTGGACGCCGCGAAGGAGTGGCGCAGTTACCTCAAGGAGTGATCGGGTCTTTGATCCTGGTGGCGTGTGACGTCCTCGGGGTAGCCTGTGCCCGCTGAACATGGATCGGCCCCGCCCACCTGGGCGGGGCCGGTTTGCGCTGTCGAGCTACTGGCCGCGCACTGCCGCCACGAGGGCTGCCCACTCCGCAGACGGAGCTTCGAGGTGGCCAAGTTCCCTGTTCTGGGTGTCACGGAACCGGGTTTTGGGGCCTTCAGCGACCTCGTGAGCCCCGCGCACGCGGGGATGGGCCGGCTGAGATAGCCAACGCCTGTGCAGCGATCGGGTGAGCCCCTCGCACGCGGGGATGGGCCGGTCAACGCCGCTGGGCGGACCGCCCTGCGACGCGGCTCACCAACACCTCGAACACGGCCTGCCAGCGACCAACTCGACTGAGACAGCAGGCGCAGCGGGCCGAGTCGAACAGCCGTGGCCTTGGCCCCTCAGCCGCACATCGCCCGCAGTACCGCTGCGGCACGCCCGGTTGTCCCGGGGCGCGGTGGCGGAATCCGGCTAACTCCTCTCGTTGCCAGGCGCTCCTCACGCAGGTTCTTCGATCGGCTCGGCAGCTTGTTGTGGGCGGACAAGGGCTTGCCCTCACGCCATAACCTAGGCATATTAGGAAATAACCTAGGAAGGCTAGGAACCTTATGCCGCGCGTGGGACTCACCCGGGACACGGTGGTGTCCACCGCCGCCGATGTCGCTGACGAGATCGGGTTCGACCATCTGACGCTCGCCGTGCTCGCGGAGCGGTTCGGCGTCCGCGACGCCAGCCTCTACACACACGTCCGAGGCCTGGCCGATCTCCTGGAGAGCGTGGCCCTGCTGGCCCACGACGAATGGGCGGACACCCTGGGGCGGGCGGTGGCCGGACGATCCGGCCACGAAGCCCTCAAAGCCTTCGCCGACGCCTACCGGGCGTTCGCCACCGGAAATCCGGGCCGGTACGCCGCCACCCGGTACCCGGTGCCGCCCGAGAGGATGGCCGCGTCCACCGGAGTGCCGCGCATCATCGAAGCGTGCTACGCGCTGCTGCGCGGCTACGACCTGGTCGAACCGGACGCCACCGACGCGGTACGGCTGCTGCGCAGCGCCTTCCACGGCTTCAGCGACCTGGAGGCCGTCGGCGGCTTCACCGCTGACCGCGACCTGGACGCCTCCTGGCAACGCGCGGTCAACGCACTCCACCACACCCTGACCAACTGGTCGCAGAGCTGAACCCTGAACAGGAGCAACGTATCCCTCCCAGCACCCTCATCCTGAACGACGCCACCGTGGACTACGACCGCCGTGGCAGCGGTCCGCCGCTGCTGCTCATCCCCGGTGGCGTGGGACACGGCGGCGTGTTCGACCAGCTCGCCTCGCATCTGGCCGACCACCACGACGTCGTCGCCATGTCCAGCCGGGTGGCCTCGAAACGACAGCCGCAGACCGTGCTCGGCGACCAGCGCCCCGAGACCCACGCCGGGGACGCACTCCGCCTGATCGAGGAACTCTTCGACGAACCGCCGACCGTGTTCGGCTTCAGCTCCGGCTCCGTCACCGCCCTCGAACTGCTGGCCCGCCACCCCGACCACGTCCGCCTCGCCGTCGTCCACGAGCCGCCGCTGGTCAATCTGCTGCCGGACGCCGCGCGCCACCGCGCCGCGTTCGAATCGGTCCGCGCCACCGCCCGCACCCGGGGCCTGGCCGAAGCCCAGCCGCTCATGTTCGCGGCCATGACCGCCCCCGTCACCGGAGCGGAGTCGCCCGAGCTCCGCCACACCGGTGCCTGGTTCGACGGTTACGCCGACACCGAACCCGAACCGCCCACCCTCGCGTTGACAGAGCTGTTCGCCAGCCTCGGTGACCTCCAGTCGGTGATGCTGGAACACATCCTGGTCCCGTTCACCACCCACGAGCCCGACCTGGCCGCACTCGGGGCGCGAACCGGCCGACTCGTCCCCGTGGCCGGTACCGACTCCCGCGGTCAGCTGCCCTACCGGACCGCAGCCGCACTGGCCGCCCGGCTCGACCTCCCCCTGACCGAACTTCCCGGAGGCCATCTCGGCCCGGTCGAACGCCCCACACAGTTCGCCAGCGCGCTCAGAGCGCTCCTCGAAACACTCTGAGCGACGCCCTCGCCGTGGGCGAGCGAGACCCTCGCCCAGACCTTGGTCCGGGTTCTGGTGGCCGATGGTGCGGGACGGGACCGCCCGCGGCCGTCCACGGCGTCGCTGGTCGGCGTGTCTGTGTTCGTCCCGGGACAGCCGGGCGCGAGGCCGCCCCCGCCTCGCGCGAAGGGCATAACATCCTGCCCATGACGCGAGAAGACGGCGACGTGGACAGCCTGGTGCGCAGACGCATCCGGGCCCTGAGGGTGGCCCAGGGCTGGTCCCTGGAGGAGTTGGCCGAACGCGCCCACCTGAGCCAGTCCACGCTCAGCCGCATCGAGAACGGTCAGCGGCGCCTGGCCCTGGACAGCCTCGTGACCCTCGCCCGCGCGTTGGACACCACCCTGGACCAGCTTGTCGAGACCGCCTCCGACGACGTCGTCATCAGCCCGATGGTCGACGGCGCCCACGGCCTGATGCGCTGGCCCATCAGGGCAGACCCCGGAATGACCGTCATGCGCCAACGGCTGACCGAACCGCCGCCGGACAACCCCGCGCGCATGCGGGCGCACCCGGGAAGGGAGTGGCTAGTGGTCCTCTCCGGCACCGCGGTCCTCATGCTGGGCCACCGGCGTTTCCGGGTCGGGACCAACCAGGCCGCCGAGTTCCCGACGATGCTGCCGCACGCCATCGGGGTCGAGGGCGGTCCCTGCGAGATCCTGGGGATCTTCGACCGGGACGCGCGCCGCGGGCACCGGCGGGGCGGGGAGGAGGCCGAAGGCACCCCTTCGTGACCTCCCGCGCCCGTCGCTCTTGCGTGTGCGGCAGCGCGCACGGCCACTGTCTTGCGTTTGGCGAAAGATCCTGTGCCAGTTACGCATAACGCGTCTAGCGTGGCCGTATGAACCACACACACCCGCACACGCCCCGTCCCGACGCGCGGCACGGACACCGCCACCACGAGGCCGTCGACTCCCAGACGGAGATCCTCGACCTGGACGCGGAGGTCGTCACCGAGTACACCGACGCCATCACCGCCTGGCTGCCCCTGCGGGCCGCTCCGCACGAGATCGTCGACCTGGGCTGCGGAACCGGAGCCGGGACCTTCGCGCTCCTGGCACGCTTCCCGCAGGCACACGTCACCGCCGTCGACTCCTCGGACGAGCATCTTCGGCGCCTGCGGGAGAGGACCCGTGCCGAGGGCCTGCAGGAGCGCGTGCGCACCGTGCGGGCCGACCTCGACCAGGAGGAATGGCCCGATCTCGGTACACCGGACCTGGTGTGGGCCTCGGCCTCGATGCACCACATGGCCGAGCCCGACCGCGCCCTGCGCAAGGTGCACGACCTGCTCGTGCCCGGTGGCCTCTTCGCGGTGGTGGAACTGGCCGGTTTCCCGCGTTTCCTGCCCGAGGGCGCCCCGCAGGAGCGGCCCGGTCTGGAGGAGCGCTGCCACGCCGCGAGTGACCGGACGCATGCCGCGCAGGTGTCCCACCGCGGTGCCGACTGGGGGCCGAAGCTGGTCACCGCCGGATTCGTCCTCCGGGGCGAGCGCACGGTCGCCGTGCGCGTGGAGGGCGCGGGGAACAAGTCGGTCGGCGCGTACGCCCTCAGCGGCCTGCGGCGTATCCGGCAGGGCGTCGCCCACGAGCTGTCCGCCGAGGACCTCGCCGCGCTGGACCGGCTGCTCGACACCGAGGGTCCGCACAGCCTCCTGGGCCGTGCGGACCTGGTCATGCGGACCGAGCGCTCTGTCTGGGCTGCTCGCCGCGAGGGCTGAGTCCGGGCCCCGACGTGCCCCGCCGTGCCAGACCGGGCACGGCGGGAGCCGACGCCGTCCGGGCCGGCGGGGCGTCGGGTCGACGAGGACGACCGACGGATTGGTCGAACGCTCTGCGGGGTGTGGACCGAACGGGGGCGGGACCGTTGGTCCACCGGCTCCGGTCCCGGTGGAACGGCTGAGGCCGCAACCACGCACGCGGGGCGTCACGCAGGCGGTGACGGCCCGGGACGGCGGACCGGAGGACGCGGGCGCCCGTGGCGGCGGGGGTGTTCGGCCGAACACCCCCGCCTGTGCTCAGTCCAGCGAGTACACGCGGACGTAGTCGACCCGCATCTGCTGCGGGAACTGGGTGCTCCCGTCCGGGTAGCCGGGCCAGTTACCGCCCACGGCGACGTTGAGGATCATGAAGAACGGCTGGTCGTACACCCACGGGTTCCCCCCGGTGTCCTGCCAGGTGTAGGTCTGGTAGGCGTTGCCGTCCACCGACCAGGTCACCGAGCCCGGCCGCCAGTCCACGGAGAAGACGTGGAAGGTGTCGGCGAAGGACCACGCCTGCGGGTGCATGTACGAGCCGGTCAGGGGGTTGCCGCCGGAGTAGCCGGGCCCGTGGAGGCTGCCGTGCACCAGGTGGGGCTCACGCCCGATGTTCTCCATGATGTCGATCTCGCCGGAGTGCGGCCAGGGGGTCTGCGGGAAGTCCGAGCCCAGCATCCAGAAGGCGGGCCAGATGCCCTGGCCGCGCGGGATCTGGATGCGTGCCTCGATCCGGCCGTACTGGGGCTGGACCTTGTTCTGGGTGGTCATCCGGGCGGAGGTGTAGGAACCGTCCGCTTCCTGGCGGGCGGTGATCACCAGGTTGCCGTTGCCGTCCAGGGCGGAGTTGGCCCGGCTGTCGGTGTAGTTCTGGAGCTCGTTGTTTCCCCAGCCGTGGTTCCCGGTCTCGTGGTTCCAGTTGGCGGGGTCGGGGGCGGCCCCGGGCGGTCCGTCGAACTCGTCCGACCAGACGAGCGCCGCCACGGCGGCGGAGGCGTCCGGTGCCGTCGTCTCGGCGGAGGCGGTCCCGGGGGAGAGGAGGGCGGCCGTGGTGAGCAGGGCCGCGGTCGCGGAGGTCAGGGTGCGCATGGCGTGCTCCGGGGGGAGTTGCGGGCGGAGTCGGGTTCCCTGCGGGTCACCTCATCGGTGTGTTCCGGGTCGGTGACCCCTGGTATTGGAAAGTTACCTTACGTTTAGTTAAGCGGTCGGGCAAGGGGTGGAGCGTGGTCTTCTTCGTGCTCAGCGCGGATCCGGGGCTCCCGGCTCGCCGTCCGTCCGGCGGTCCAGCAGGACCTCGGCCACCGCGCTGTCGGTCACCAGAGTCGACACCAGGCCGCTCCGGAGCGCCGCACCGATCGCCACGGCCTTGGCCTCGTCCCCGGCCCCGGCGACCGCCACCACCTCCGGGACCTCGCGCAGCCGGTCCGCGCTGATGCTGATCACCCGTTCGTCCAGGTCGCTGTGTACCTGCCGCCCCTGCGCGTCGAAGAGCTGGGCGGACAGCTCCGCGCGCACACCCATCCGGCTGTACCGCTCCCGGTCCTGGGGGGACAGGGCCTGGTAGACGGTCGAGTTGCGCTCGTCCCAGCCACCGATGGCCACCACCGCGGTCGTCAGCCGGTCGAAGAGCGCGAACGCCGCCGCGATGCCCGGATCGTCTCGTAGTGTCGCCGCGGTCGCGGCGTCCGGCAGGATGAGCGGCGCGTAGATCGGGTACGCCGGGCCGCCCGACAGGTCCGCCACCCGGCGCACCGTCTCCACCGACCCGCCCGCCTCGGTGTGCTCCGACAGCACCCCGTTCAACTGGACCACCGTGCACCGCGGCAGCTCGACCACCTCGGTACCCATCGCCTGCAGGCTCCGGCTCCAGGCGAGCCCCAGCACCTCGTCCGGGCGCACGATCTCCGCCAGCAGCCGGGCCGTCACCGACCCCAGCGCCCGGCGCGTCTCCAGGGGGTCCTCCAGTGTGTCCACGACGATCGCCCTGCGCAGCCCGAAGGCCTCGCGCAGGCGCTCGGACAGCTCCCCGGCCAACCGCGCGGGCAGTCGGATGTCGATGCGCACGATCCCGCCGGCCCGGGCCGCCTCCAGGTCCCGGGCGATCTTGAACCTGCTCAGCCCGAACTCCTCGGCGATCTCCACCTTCGACCGCCCCTCCAGGTAGAACCTGCGGGCGATCGCGGCGAGCCGCACCATCTCCGCGGGACCGTTCGGGGCTGCTGTCTCACTACGCCGATCGCTCATATGGGCAGGAGTGTACTCGATTGTGCTCAGCCCATTGACACGGTGTTTCGGTTGGGTCTTCAATGAACCGACATATGTGACACAGGTCGCTCAAACGAGCACCTGAATCTTTCGGAAGGGTTCCAACCGTGCGCGCCGCCATCATCACCGAACCGGGCTCCCTCACCGTGGGCGACCGACCAGAGCCCGAACCCGCCCCGGACGGCGTCGTGGTCCGGGTCGGCGCCTGCGGGATCTGCGGAACCGACCTGCACATCGCCGACGGGGAGTTCCCGCCCAGCCCCTACCCGCTGGTGCCCGGCCACGAGTTCGCCGGAACGGTGACCGCCGTCGGGGAGAGGGCCCCCGGCCAGCTGCGCCCGGGCGACCGGGTGGCCGTGGACCCCTCGCTGTTCTGCGGGCACTGCGGATACTGCCGTGCCGGGCGGGGCAACCTGTGCGCCAACTGGGGGGCGATCGGCGACACCGTCGACGGGGCGTTCGCCGAGTACGTGGCGGTCCCCGCCGCCAACTGCTACCGCATCCCCGACTCGATGAGCATGCGCGAGGGCGCACTGGTGGAACCGCTCTCCTGCGCGGTCCACGGCGTCCGACGCATCGGCGTCGAGGTCGGCGAACGCTTCCTGGTGGTGGGCGCGGGGACCATGGGCCTGCTGCTGCAGCAGTTGCTCCAGCGCTCCGGGGCGCGCGTCACCGTGGTCGACCGCAACACCCGCCGCCTGGCCCTGGCCGCCGACCTGGGCGCCGAGGCCACCGCGACCGACGCCGTCGAAACGGGCGGCGAGGGCTTCGACGCCGCCGTGGACGTCACCGGCTCCCCCCAGGCCATCGAGGCCGCGTTCGCCTCCCTGCGCAGGGGAGGGCGCCTGCTGGTCTTCGGCGTCGCCGACGAGGCCGCCCGGGTCTCGCTGTCGCCGTTCCGCGTCTACAACGACGAGATCACCGTCGTGGGCTCCATGGCCGTGCTGAACAGCTACGGCGCGGCGGTCGACCTCCTCGCCTCCGGGGAGCTGCGGACGGACCCGCTGCTCACCGACGCCCTGCCGCTGGAGAAGTTCCCCGAGGCGCTGGCCATGATGCGCTCGGGCGCCGGGGTGAAGATCCAGGTCGTCCCCGACACCTCCGCCTGAACAGGGAGTGCAGCACTGTGCGCACCACCGTCCCCCGCACCACCACCCCCCGCACCACCGTCCCCCGAGCTACCGTCCTCCGAGCCACCGCCGCCACCGCACTGGCCCTCGCCGGGCTGCTGCTCACCGGCTGCGCCGGAGCGGGCGCCGGCGGCTCCGACGACGAAACGGTCCGGCTGACCGTCGCCATCGTCTCCAACCCGCAGATGCAGGACGCCGTCTCCCTGCAGTCGCAGTTCCACGCGGAGCACCCCGGCATCGAGGTCGACTTCGTCTCCCTGCCCGAGAACGAGGCCCGCGCCAAGATCACCACCTCCGTGGCGACCGGCGGGGGAGAGTTCGACGCGGTCATGATCAGTAACTACGAGACCCGCCAGTGGGCCGAGTACGGCTGGCTGGAGAACCTGCAACCCTTCATCGACGCCTCCGCGGACTACGACCACGAGGACTTCATCCCCTCCCTGCGCGAGGACCTGTCCCTGGAGGGCGACATGTACTCGGTGCCCTTCTACGGGGAGTCCTCCTTCCTCGCCTACCGCACGGACCTGTTCGAACAGGCCGGTGTCGAGATGCCCGCCGAACCCACCTGGGACGAGGTCGCCGAGCTCGCCGCCGAACTCGACGGGGTCGAACCCGGCGTCTCCGGGATCTGCCTGCGCGGCCTCGCGGGCTGGGGCGAGGTCCTCAGCCCGTTCAACAGCATCCTCAACACCTTCGGCGGGCGCTGGTACGACCAGGAGTGGAACGCCGAACTCGACTCACCCGAGTTCCGGCGCACGGCCGACTTCTACGTGGACCTGGTCCGCGAACACGGCCAGCCGGGCGCCGCCAACAGCGGCTTCGGGGACTGCCTGAACCACTACGCCCAGGGGCGGGCCGCCATGTTCTACGACTCCACCTCCATGGTCAGCACCATCGAGGACGACAGCACCGCCACCGTGGCCGGGCTCAACGGCTACGCGCCGGCCCCGGTGGCCGAGAGCGACTACGGCGGCTGGCTCTACGCCTGGACCCTGGGGATCCCCGCCACCTCCGAGCACAAGGACGAGGCCTGGGCCTTCCTGGAGTGGATGACCGACCGGGACTACGTGCGCACCGTCGCCGAGGAGTACGGCTGGCAGCGGGTCCCGCCCGGCAACCGGCTCTCCACCTTCGAGGTCCCCGAGTACCAGGAGGCCGCGCAGGCCTACGCCGAACCCATGCTCCAGGGCATCGAGGGGGCCGACCCGCAGAACCCGGGCACGCGCCCGGTGCCCTACGAGGGCATCGGCTTCCTCGCCATCCCCGAGTTCCAGGACCTGGGTACCAGGGTCAGCCAGCAGCTCAGCGCGGCCGTGGCCGGACGGATCACCGTCGAGGAGGCGCTCGCGCAGAGCCAGGAGTACGCCGAGGTCGTCGGCGACACCTACAAGGAGTCTCAATGAAGTTGTCAAGCCGCTTGCGGGACCGGAGGGTCGGGCGGCCACTCCTTGGAAGCCACTTGGGGCAAGAACCGATCAGCCACACCCGGCCCTCCCGGGCCACCAACCAACTTACGGAGGGCCGATGAGTACGGCGACAGCGCCGCCGTCCGAGGCGCCCGCGAAACCGGCGCGGCCCGCTCCGGCCAGGCGCGGCGGACGCACCGCCGGATGGGCGCGCCGGGCACCACTGCTGCCCGCACTGGTGTTCATGCTGGCCGTCACCCAGTTGCCGTTCCTGGCGACCGTCGTGTACTCGCTCCGGTCGTGGAACCTGCTGCGTCCCGACTCCCAGGCGTGGGTCGGCCTGGCCAACTACGCGGCGGTCTTCACCGACCGGCAGTTCCTCGGCGCCGCGGCCAACACCGTGCTCATCACCGCGTCCTGCGTGGTGGCGGCGATGCTGCTCGGCCTCGGGCTGGCCCTGCTGCTGGACCGGGGGTTCTGGGGGCAGGGCGTGGTGCGCACGCTCGTCATCACCCCGTTCCTGGTGCTGCCGGTGGCCACGGCACTGCTGTGGAAGCACATCATGTTCGAGCCGGTCTTCGGCCTGGTCAACTTCGTGCTCTCGCCGCTGGGCGTGGACACCTTCGACTGGGTCTCGCAGATGCCGGTGGCGTCGGTGGTGGTCGCACTGGTGTGGCAGTGGACGCCGTTCATGATGCTGCTGGTGCTGGCGGGACTCCAGAGCCAGAACACCGACGCGCTGGAGGCGGCCCAGGTCGACGGCGCGTCCAAGTGGCAGATCTTCGTCTGGATCACCCTGCCGCACCTGCGCCGCTACATCGAACTGGGTGTGTTGCTGGGATCGGTGTACGTGGTCAACACCTTCGACACCATCTACATGATGACCCAGGGCGGCCCCGGCACCGCCAGCGCCAACCTGCCCTTCTACGTCTACCAGCGGACCTTCCTCGGGTTCGACATCGGCCAGTCGGCGGCGATGGGCGTCGTGGTGGTGGTCGGCACCATCATCGTGGCGATGCTGGCCCTGCGACTGATCTTCCGCACGTTCATGAACGCACAGGAGGCACACTCGTGACCGCCCCAGCCCCCGAACACACGGCGGACACGGCCCCGGCCCCCGCCCGGGCGCAGCACCGTCGGCGCCGCCCCAAAACCGGTGCGGGCGGTCCCGTCCTGACCGCCCTCACCTGGATCATCGGCCTGCTGTTCGTCTCCCCGGTGCTGTGGCTGGTGCTGACGGCGTTCAAGGAGGAGAACCAGGCCGCGACCGACCCGCCGACGCTCTTCTTCCAACCCACCCTGGACCGGTTCTCCGCGGTGCTGGGGGCGGACTTCCTGCCGTACCTGGGCAACTCGGCGGTCGCCACCCTGGCGTCCACGCTGCTGGTGCTGCTGCTGGGCCTGCCCGCCGCCTACGCGCTGTCGGTGGCCCCGGTCAAACGCACCCAGGACGTGCTGTTCTTCTTCATCTCCACCAAGATGCTGCCGGTCGTGGCGGTCGTGGTACCGATCTACGTCGCCGCCGCACACCTGTCGATGCTGGACAACGTGTGGACCCTGGTCGTGCTGTACACGGCGATGAACCTGCCCATCGCGGTGTGGATGCTGCGCTCGTTCTTCCTGGAGGTGCCCAAGGCGCTGGTGGAGGCCGCCCGGATGGAGGGCGCGGGGTTGCCCCGGGTGCTGTGGTCGGTGATGGTGCCGATCATGGCGCCGGGCATCGCGGCCACCGCCCTGATCTGCATGATCTTCGCGTGGAACGAGTTCTTCTTCGCGGTGAACCTGACCGCGGCCCGGGCCGCCACGGTCCCGGTGTTCCTGACCGGGTTCATCACCAGTGAGGGGCTGTTCGTGGCGCAGCTGTCGGCGGCCGTGGTCATGGCCTCGCTGCCCATCGTGGTGATCGGCTGGACGGCACAGCGCCAGCTGGTGCGCGGGCTCTCCATGGGCGCCGTGAAGTAGGCGCGGCCCGCCGCCGGTCCCGGCCCCGCGCCCGGGCGGCGGGTCGCGTCCGTCTGTTGGACTTGCGTCCGATCGGCCTCTAACGTGAGCGCCCGACCGGAAGGAAGACCGTGAAGACCTTCACCCTGCCCGGGACGGACATCACCGCCCCCAACGTCGTGCTCGGCCTGATGCGCATCGCCGACAAGTCCGACGACCAGATCCGCGCCCTGGTGCGCGCCGCCCGCGAGGCGGGCGTCGACTTCGTCGACCACGCCGACATCTACGGCCCGACGACGCACGCCTGCGAACGCCGCTTCGCCGAGGCGATGCGGCTGACCCCGGCCGAACGCGACGCCCTCACCATCCAGACCAAGGCGGGCATCGTCCCGGAGGGACCCTACTTCGACCACTCCCACGAACACATCGTCGCCTCGGTCGAGGGCTCGCTGCGCGCCCTGGGCACCGACTACGTCGACGTTCTGCTGCTGCACCGGCCCGACGCGCTCGTCGAACCCGAGGAGGTCGCCCGCGCCTTCGACGACCTGGAGTCGGCCGGAAAGGTGCGTGCCTTCGGGGTCTCCAACCACACACCCCGCCAGGTCGACCTGCTGCGCCGTTACGTGCGCCAACCGATCGTGGTGAACCAGCTCCAGCTCTCGCTCACCCACGCCCCGATCATCACGCAGGGGCTGGCCGCGAACATGGTCGGCGAACCGCAGTCGGCCACCCTGGACGGCGGCGGTGTGCTCGACCACGCCAGGTTGCACGACATCACCGTGCAGGCCTGGTCGCCCTTCCAGGCGGGTTTCTTCAGCGGCGTGTTCCTGGACTCGCCCGAGTACGCGGAGCTCAACGCGGTCATCGACCGCCTCGCCGAGCGGTACGGGGTGCCGCCGATCGCCGTCGCCACCGCGTGGATCACCCGGCACCCCGCCCGGATGCAGGTCGTGCTCGGCACCACCACCCCGGAACGGGTGACCGGGGCGGCCCAGGGGTCGGAGCTTGCCCTGACCCGCCCCGAGTGGTATGAGCTGACCCGCGCGGCGGGCCACCGCGTCCCCTGAACCCGGCGGCGCGGATCCGGGTCGGCCGCGGCCGACCCGGGGCCTCACCCGGGAGGGTCACCCACCTGCCAGGTGCGCAGACGGCCGCACATGCCGAAACGGCGCGGGCCGGGGCGGGGCTCGGGGCGCGCCACCGCCGCCTCGCCCATGATCCCGGGCTCTCCCAGGGCCAGGTCGGCGAGCTGACCCCGGGTGCGCTCGGTCTCCCGGGCCACGCTCTCCTCCCAGATCCGCCGCCAACGGGCCACCTGCGGCCGGACCAGGGCCGCGGCCGAGCGGTGGAACGCCTCCAGCGCCGCGGGCCCCTCGGAGCGCACCGCCGAGACGAGGTCGAGGTAGCCGCGCATCGCCAGGTCCCTGCGCGCCCGCGCCACCTGCGCCAGGCGTTCCTCCGATGCGTCCCGGGGAAGCCGGGCCGCCTCGGCGTACCTGTCGGGGTCGGCCAGTACCTCCGCGGGGAAGGTCAGTACCGCGTCCCCCGCCTCGGGCAGCCCGGAGTTCTGCATGACCACCACGAGCTCCAGCCCGCCGGAGTTGACCAGCCGGTGCACCGTCCCCGGGCCGAACCACAGCAGGGAACCGGGCGAGAGGTCGTCCACGGCCTCCCCCTCGGGGGTGAGGGTGTGCACCTGCCCGGTCCCGGCGGTCACCACATAGGCCTCACAGGAGGCGGTGTGCAGGTGAGGGGTGCCCCCGCACAGCCCGTCCTCGGCCTCCCAGTCGTATACCCGCAGCCCGCTGACGGCGGTGCCTCCGGGGAAACGCGGCGCTGTCACGGCGTGTGCTCCTTCGCGAGTGCGGCGGCCTCGTCGGGGGTGCAGATCCGGTCGACGAACACCAGCCGGTGGTTCAGGCCGAGGGTGTCGCCGGGGGCGAGGGTGATCTCCTCGGCGAAGGCGGGGGAGGGGCAGAACACGGGGAAGGGCTCGGAGCGCACGAACCACCGCACGGGGACGGCGCCGCCGCTGGTCCCGGCGTAGGCGATGACGGTCGCGCCGCCGTTGATCTCGTCGTGCTGCCCGCTGAAGGCGATCCAGTCGGCTTCGGTTCCCATGACGTCCGCCCCGGTCCGGCCGGTCGCGCTGGTCACCGCACCTCCGGTCCAGGAGCGTGGGCCGCGCCAGAAGAGCCCGGTGTACCCGGCGTTCGGCCGCCCGTGTGTGGTGGGGCTGCCCAGTTCCAGTGCCCGGCCTCGGCGGTTGGTGAGTGAGGTGGACAAGTCCAGCGCCCACAGGCCCCGGCCGTGGTCCACCGAGTGGAAGCGGTGGCTCCGGCTCTCGTCGATCCACCGCTCCCCGGTCGAGCTCACCCAGGTCAGGGACTCGGTGACCGTCACCTCCCCGCCCTGCTCGGCCAGGGTGTCGAACCCTTCGTGATGGATGCTCCCGACGTTGTCCAGCCACTGGTAGTCCCGGCCGCGCACGAAGGTGGGGCCGCCCCAGAAGTTCTGCCCCGACACGTGGGACCAGGTCATCTGGAGCCCCTTGTGCCAGCGGTGGTCCCAGGGCCGGTAACCGGTCAGGGGAGCTCCGCTCAGGGTGCGCAGCGGGTGGAGGTAGGGCTTGGGGGCCTCGACGGCGGGAGCCTCGGGGCGGATGACGTAACGGGCGATCCCGACGTCGCCCACCAGCACGGTGAGGGCGTCCTCGTCGCGGACGATCCGGGGGCGGTCAGACATGGGCGGTGGCCTCCGGGTGGGTCAGGGCGGCGGTGGCGGCGGTCGGGTCCGCTCCGTACATCGCGTGGTAGAAGGGGTCGTCCGGGGTGAGCTCCGAGCGCCGTACGGTGGTGCCGGTCAGTGCGGAGCGGTACATCCCGGCCACGAGTTCGAGCGCTCGGCGGCCGTCGTGGCCACTGGTCGGCGGGCGCTGCCCGCGGTCCATGGCGTCCAGGAGCGCGGTCAGCTGCCGCCGGTGGGAACTCGGCCGGTCCGTCGGGGGCGGCCACGGCCCGGTGCCCGGGGGGAGTCCGCCGTCCGGGGCGGGTGTCCAGCGCCAGTGCGAGTTGTCGTGGCCGTACAGATGCTCCAACTCGACGGTGGCGTGTTCGAAGTCGAAGCGCAGGTAGCTGGTTTCCCGGGGGGAGAGCAGGCTGTTGACCACCGACACGGTCGCCCCCGACTCCAGGCGGACGATCGCCATCGACACGTCCTCGGTCCGGGTGGCGCGCGCGGTGGTGCTCATGATGGCGGTCACCTCGGACCAGTCCCCGAGCAGGGAGAACATCAGGTCCATCTGATGGATGCCGTGGCCCATGCTCGGGCCGCCGCCCTCGGTGTCCCAACGGCCGCGCCAGGGGGCCTCGAAGTAGGCCTCGTCCCGGTACCACAGGGTGTTGCACACACCCACGAGCGGACGCCCCAGCACTCCCCGTTCGACGAGGGAGCGCAGGTGTTCGGCGCCCGAGCCGAAGCGCTGCTGGAACACGTAGGAGGCGAAGGGGCCCTGCTCGCCCTCGTGCGCGCGGACCTGGTCGTACTCCGCGAGGGAGAGGGCCGGGGGCTTCTCGCACCAGACCCAGGCGCCGGCGTCCAGGCTTGCGATCACCGTGTCCTTGTGCGCGGCCGGCGGTGTGCACACGACGACCAGGTCCGGGGACTCCGCGGAGAGCATGTCCGCGACGCCGGTGTAGCGGCCGGGCACGCCCCACTCGTCGGCGGTGGTTTCCAGCAGGGCGGCGTTCAGGTCGACCAGCGCCACCAGGCGAGTCCGGCCGTGCTGGTCGGCCAGGGCCGGCAGGTGGCTGCCGCGGCTGATGCCGCCGCAGCCGACCACCGCGACCCGTCGCGGAGGTGGGGGAGACGGGGGTGGTGCGGGGGGAGTGGCCATGGGGGAGGCTCCTCGCTCGGAACAATAAAGTGAACGTTCACTTTTTCTGTGCCGTTACGGTAGTGACCATTCGCGAGCAGTGTCAACACTCCCCCAGGCGAGAAGGACGGGCCCATGTCAGAGCCGAGCGTGGCGAGGCCGAGACCGACCATGGTGGACGTCGCACGCCGGGCCGGTGTCTCCCACCAGACCGTCTCGCGGTACCTGCGTTCGGGCGGGGTCGGGCTCAAGGAGGCGACCCGTGTCCGCGTCCAGGCGGCGATCACCGAACTCGGCTACCGCCCCAACCTGGTGGCCCGCTCCATGCGCACCCGCAGGACCGGTCGGCTGGCGATCCTGCTGCCGGGGGTGAACTTCCCCAGCCCCAACCGGGTGATCGCCGGTGCGGTGGAGAGCGCACACGCCGAGGGCTATGTCGTGGAGGTGCTCAGCCTGGAGGGCGGGACCGCGGTCCGTGCCGAACGGATGGCCGAGCTCCGCGACTCCGGGCAGGTGGAGGGCATCCTGGCCCTGGCCCCGGTCGCGGCCGACAGCGGCAGCCATCCCGACGGGGGACCGGCGGTGGTCGTGTCGGCCGACTACGACGACCGGATGCGGGGGCTCGGTGAGATCGCCGACGGTTCCGCGGTGCGCGAGTTCGTCGAGGGGCTGGCCGGGGCGGGCCACCGCAGGTTCCTGCACGTGGCGGGGCCCCGGGAGTTCGCCTCCGCCCGCGGTCGCAGGCGGTCCTACCTGCGGGCGGTGGAGGAGTTCGGGCTGGAGTCCCACGGGGTGGCCGAGGGTGACTGGTCGGCCGCATCGGGAACAGAGGCCGTGCGCTCCCTCGCCCCGGACAGCGGTGTCACGGCGGTCATCGCGGCCAACGACGTGGTGGCCGCCGGTGTGGTGCGCGGGGCGGCCGAGCGCGGCTGGCGGGTGCCCGCGGACCTCAGTGTGACCGGCTGGGACAATGACCCGGTGGGCGCCTGTATGCCGCCCTCCCTCACCACGGTCGACGTGGACCTGGAGGCGCTGGGAGCTCGCGCGATGCGGCGCCTGGTCTGCGCCGTCCGGGGCACCGCACCGCCGCCGGCCGACGGGCCGTTCCACCGGGTGCTCTGGCGCGAGTCCACCGGGCCGGCGCCCTCGCGCTCCGACTGACCTCCCCGGCGGGCCCCGCACCGGCCCGGCACCCGCCTTTTCCGCTCCGCCCCGGGCGGCCGGAAACCGCTCCCGGCAGCCCCGGCGGCGGTGCTCGGAGGGGAACCGGCGCTGCGCGGCCCGTTCTCGCCGCGCGGCGCCGGGCAACGGCCTGGGCGGTCAGCACCGGTGTTCGACGTGCTGGAGGGCGTGCGAGGAACCGGTCAGCCTCTGCACGACCGCGTCCACGGCGAGGAGGGAACCGATCCCCAGCAGAATGCCCGTGCCGGCGGACAGGTAGTCAAGGGTGCCGGCCACCCGTCCCGTGCCCAGAAGAACCTGGGCGGTTTCGATGGCCAGCGGGAACCCGAGTGCTGTCGCCGCAAGAATTCTGTAATCCCTGGAGGTGGCGGCCACGGCAATCCCCAGGGGAACGAACAGAACTCCGTAGAGCACGGATTGCTCTGCGGCGTTACTGAACGAAAGTGCCTTTTCGAGGTCGAGTACCAGGCGTGGCGGGTAGGCGAGGAGATCGCCCCAACCAAGCCAGGGGCGGATCGCCGCGATCGCCTAGCAGGAAAGAAGGATCCCGACCAGAACCACTGCGGCGCGGGGCCTCAGGCCGTCCCGTGGGCGAAGGAGAATACTTACCGACGCGGAAGCGATAACGCATGCCAGGAGAAAGAGGGGTGCGAAGACGAACGAGTCGGTGTTGTCGGCGAGCTCCGTCATGGTTCTCCTCTGCGTGACGACGTGATCGGGAATGTCGGCCCGGGGGCTAATGGTCTTCGCAGCGGCAGGCTAACTCACGGTCCTGCCGGAGAGGTTCTGACGGGTCAGGTGTTTCGCTGGGCCCGAGTTCGCGTAACGCGGTCACCGGAGTCCACGGTTGCCGGCCGAGCACACGACCGGTAAAGCCCGCCTTCGTGTCGGGGGAACGGCGAGGCCCGTGACCGGGAGGGTGTCCGGTCACGGGCCTCGGGCAAGCGACAAGCTAGTGGGCGACCCCGCTGAGCTCGTTGGGGGTCTCCTCCAGGGTCACCGAGCCGGTCACCTCACCGGAGGCCAGGTCCACGGCGTGCACCTGGTCGGTGGCCGTGTCGGTCACGTAGGCGGTGCCGCCGCGCACGAACAGGGCCGGGCGGGGCTGCTGCCACTCCAGGGGCTCCTCCCAGGGGTCCATCAGCTCGATGCTCTCGGTGATCTCGCCCGCCTCGGGGTCGATCACGTGCAGGGCGCCGTCGGTGCCCAGCACCAGGGCCTCGCCGCCCGGCCCTCGCCCCAGGGAGCGGAACGTGTAGCTGGAGGGCAGGTCGACCAGGGACAGGGAGGCGTCGGTGGTGTCGACGAGGGCGATTCGCTCGGGGCGCTCCAGTTCGGCGTCGGGGTCGGTCTTGTAGTCGCCCAGGACGATCGGGGAGCCCTCCGAACCGGCCTGGTTGCCGATCCGGCCGTAGTCGTCCTCGCTGTCCACCTTGGTGAACTCACCGTCCTGGTAGATCAGGACGCCGTCCTCACAGCCGATGACGACGGCCTCGCCCTCGGCCGTGCTCTCCCCGTGCACGCCGGGGCACTGCTCGTTGCGGGCGATCTCCTCCCGGTTCCCGTCCAGGACGAGGGCGCCCACACGCTCCTCCTCGTCGCCGAGGGTGACGAGGAGTTCCCCGCCGGACAGTTCGACGGCCACACCGTGGTGGGCCTCCTCGGTGGTGTACACGTCGAGGTCCTCGGGGGTGCCGTCGCCGAGAGCGCCGGTGTCGAAGGCGGTCACCTCGCCGGTGCCGTCGGCGAACAGCACGGTGCGGTCCGCGTGCCGGACGACGTGGCCGGGGGCCTCGGCGGCGAAGACGGTGTCGGTCAGCTCCGCGCCCGCCGCGTCCAGGACCTGGAAGCCCTCGGAGGTGGAGACGAGTACGTGCCGGTCGTCCCCGGCCGGGTTGATCCGGTTGAAGCCCTCCAGTTCGACGTCCTCGACCACCTCCAGGGTCTTGCCGTCCAGGACGTAGAGACCGCCGTCGTAGGTGGTGACGATCGGCTCGTCCACCGGGGCGGCGGTCTCCCCGGGCTGCTCGGAGCCGGCTTCGGTGGCCGCGTCGTCCCCGCTGCCGCAGGCGGTCAGCAGGAGTCCCGCGGACAGTAGGACGGGCAGTGCCGCCTGACGGGGGTGGAGTCGTGTTCGCATGGTTCTCTTTCGGTTCTGGTGCGGGGTGGTCTGCCACGGCGGTGGGGGTTTCCGTGGCCCGGGGACCCGGGGCCGGAGCCCCGGATCAGTCGCCGCCGAGTCCGGCGGCGATGGCTTCGGTGTTGGCGCGCATCATCTCCAGGTAGGTGGCGGCGCCCCCGCCCTCCCGGCTCAGGGACTCGGAGAAGAGCGGGACGACCTCGATCTCCACGCCCGCCTCCTCGGCCATGACGGTGGCCAGCCGGTCGGGTTGGGAGGAGTCCGCGAAGACCGCGGAGACCCCGGCCTCCGCGACGGCGTCGGACAGGTCCTTGAGGTCGGAGGTGCTGGGGGAGGCCAGGGTGGTCCCGCTGGGGATGACGGCCCCGATCACCTCGAAGTCGTAGCGGTCGGCGAGGTAGCCGAAGACGTGGTGGTTGGTCACCAGCCTGCGGTTCTCCTCGGGCAGGGCCGCGAACTCCTCGGCCATCCAGGCGTCGAGTTCGGCCACCTGGACCGCGTACGCCTCGGCGTTGGCGCGCACCGCTTCGGCGTCCACCCCCTCGACCTCCTGGACCACGTGTTCGGTGATCAGGTCGACGGCGGTGAGTACGCGTTCGGGGTCGGTCCAAAAGTGCGGGTCCGGCTCGCCCTCGCTCTCGTCGGAGGTGTACGGGAGCGGGTCGACGTTCGCGCCGACCTCCAGGGCGGGCACCCCCGCCTCCTCGGCGGCGGCGACGTTGCGCGCTATCCCCTCTTCCAGGCCCAGACCGTTGTGCACGACCAGGTCGGCGTTCTCCAGGGTCGCGGCCTCCTGCGCGGAGATCCCGAACGAGTGCGGGTCCGCGTCGGGTTTCATCAGGACGGTGACCTCGGCCTCTCCGCCGACGACCTCCCGGGTGATGTCGCCGAGGATGTTGGTGGTCACCACGATCCCCTCGCCGTCGGTACCGGGGGCGCAGGCGGTCAGGGCGGCGAGGAGGCCGACTGCCGTGGCCGCGGCGCGGATGCGCGCGGCCGGGGTGTGTCGCTGCAGCACGCCGGTCACCGTCCCGTCTCGACCATCAGGTGCGGCGCGATGCCCACCTCGAAGGTGCGGGCCACCCGGAGGTCGTCGTTGTAGTCGAGCTCGTGGACCAGACCGGCCCCGGCGTCGTTGACGTAGGCGCGGGAGGTGTCCGCCTGTAGCGCGGGCGGCTGGTCGGGGTCGACCGAGTCCAGCAGCGGGGCGGCGGCCCTCTCCTGCCCGGTCGCGGGGTCGAGGGAGTGCAGGGTGCCGTCGCCGTCCAGGGCGAGCACGGGTGCTCCTTCGCCGACGGCGGTCACCGCCACGGCGCCGGTGTGGTCGAGTTCGCGCCACTCGGCCGCCGCCAGGTCCAGGACCCACAGGTCGCCTTCGGTGGACAGCGAGGCCAGGACGGCCGACCCGGGCCGGTACTGGAAGGACTCGGTCCGGCCGACCCCCGGGTGGGGGAGGATCCCGGCGTCCAGGGAGCCGTCCTCCTCGGTGACGTGCAGGGTGCCCTCCTCGCATCCCACGACCAGGCCGCGGCGGGTGACGGCGGCCCCGCGCGGGGCGGTGCAGGTCTCGTCGAGGGTCTCGTTCTGCTCTCCGTCCCGGTCCACGGATCCGACCGCGCCGTCGGAGACGTCGATGAGGAGCAGGCGTCCCGCGTAGGGCAGGGCGGTGGCCGCGTCCTCGGGCAGCGGGTCGGCGGCGGTGACCGTCCCCTCCTCCAGCTCCGCGCGGTCCAGGACCAGGGAGGTGCCCCCGGTGCCGGTGACCGAGGTCAGGGCGGTGTCGGTGACCACGTCGGAGGCGGTGGCGCCGTCCAGGGCGCCGACGTGTCCGGCGCTGGTCCGGTAGTAGTGGTCGTGGTCGCCGTGGTCCACGGTCCACACGCCGCTGTCGAACACCTCAGTGATCCCATCACCGGATGAATGAAGGTAAGCGAAACGGCCGTCACCGGTGATGCCGTCCGCCCCCTCGGCCCGGCCGAGTTCGGTGACCTCCTCGGTGATCAGGTCCAGCAGGCGTACCTCCCCGCCGGCGGTGTCGGCCAGGACCAGGCGGGACTGGGGCTCGGCGGTCTCCTCGGCCCCCTCGACGTAGCCGTGCGGCGTCTCCTCGGCCTCGGGCCCGCCCTCCTGCGGCGAGGCGTTGGAGCAACCGGCCAGGAGCAGGGCGCACAGCCCGACGGCCCCCGCGGTCATGGTGGTCTTCTCGGGTCTCAAGGGGACACCGGCCTCTCTTGGTGATGGTGGTGGGAGGGGGTGTGCGGATGTTTTCGGTGCGCGGTCCGCGTGCGCAGGGCGGAGGCCGCCACCGAGACGAAGAACAGGGCCACGGCCGTCGCGGCGATGCTGGCTCCGGCCGCCGTCTCCCAGTGCCAGGAGGCCAGCAGCCCCACGAAGGTGGCGACCGATCCCAGCAGCGCCGCCAGGCACATGATCATCGGCACGCTCCGCGCCCACAGGACGGCGGTCGCCGGGGGAGCGATCAGCAGCCCGAACACCAGCAGGGTGCCGACGACGTGGAAGGAGGCGACCACCGCGAGGGTGACCAGGCCCAGTAGGGCGGCGTGCGCGGCGCGCGGTGCCAGGCCCAGGGTGTGGGCCTTGCGCGGGTCGAAGGCCAGGGCCATGAAGGCGCGGTGGCCCAGGACCGCCACCACCAGCGCCACCACGAGGCAGAGCCCCAGGTGGAACAGGTCGCGTTCGCGCACGGCGAGGACGTCGCCGAAGAGGAACGCGGTCAGGTCCACGGCGAACGTGGAGGAGTGGGAGACGACGATCACACCGACGGAGAGCATCCCCACGAACAGCAGCCCGATGCTCGTGTCCCGGGACAGGCGGGGCGAGCGGCTCAGCAGGGTCACGCCGGCGGCCATGGCCCCGGCCGCCAGGGCGGCGCCGAGGAAGAGGCTCTGGCCGAGCAGGGCGGCCAGGGCCACCCCGGGGAGCATGCCGTGCGACATCGCGTCCCCGAGGAATGCCATCCCGCGCAGGACCACCCAGGTCCCCGCGATCGCGCAGATCAGGGAGACGAGGATGCCTCCCCACAGCGCGCGCTGGACGAAGGTGACCCCGAACGGGTCGATCAGTGCTTCCATGGTGCGACACTCTACAACGATAACCATTATCATTTGCACATTGGGTCGGAGGCGGACGAGTGCGGAGGGGACGGATGATCCACACCGAGTTGCGGGGCGTGTACGCGGGGTACGGGGGTGAGGACGTGCTGAGGGGGATCGACGCCCGCCTCCCACGGGGAGGGGTCACCGCGCTGGTCGGCTCCAACGGCGCGGGCAAGTCCACCCTCCTCGCGGTTCTGGCGGGCACGCTCCGACCCCGGGCCGGGGAGGTGTCCGGCCCCTCCCGGCCCCGACCGGCCTTCGTCCTGCAGCGCAGCGCGGTCCCGGACACCCTGCCCCTGACCGTGCGAGGCGCCGTCTCGATGGGGCGCTGGGCACACCGCGGCCCGTGGCGGGCGCTGGCCCGGCACGACCGCACGGTGGTGGAGCGCTCGATGGAGCGGGTGGGCATCACCGACCTGGCCGGACGCCAACTGGGGGAGCTCTCCGGCGGTCAGCGGCAACGGGCGCTGATCGCCCAGGGTCTGGCCCAGGAAGCCGACCTGCTGCTGTTGGACGAACCCTCCGCCGGCCTGGATCGGGAGGCCAGGGAGCAGATCGCGCGGGTGCTGGCCTCGCTCAGGGGTCGGGTCACCGTCGTGCACGCCACGCACTTCTCCGACGAGGCGGCCGAGGCCGACCACCGCCTGGTCCTGGACCAGGGCCGGGTGGTCGGCTCGGGGGCCCCGGAAACCACCGTGCCGTCGGCCGGGGGCGTACCCTCGGCGCGGTGAGCCCGCCCGGGCCCGGGCGGGCCGATCGGCGGCCGGGGGCGCGGAACCCCGGACCTACTCCTTCTCCCGAAGCACCCGGTACAGGCCCGCCTCGGGCGGACCGTGCGGCAGGACCCGCAGGCGGTGGGGCTCGGTCTCGGCTCGCAGCGCCTTCTCGGAGACCGTCCACCAGTCGTAGTGGACCTCGTCGCGGCTGACGAGCCGCTCGCCCTCGTGGACCTCGTAGGTCATGTGCCAGGAGATCCGTTCCGACCCGGTTGGTTCGGCACCCGCCCATCCCACGTAGGAGTGGGCGCCGATGTGGAGCTCGCTCATCCGGGCGCGTTCGACGCGTTCGGGCTCGACCGGTAGGGGCAGGTTGAGCAGCACGAACGCCCCCGGTGCCAGGCGGGCCGACAGGTCCTCCCAGAGCCGGTCGCGCTCGTGCGGACTGAAGTGGCCGATGAGGTTGGCCGCCACCAGGCCGCCGATCCGGTCCGGCAGGCGGGCGGCCAGCAGGTCGTCGCCGTCCACGCTCACCCGTGTGCGCAGGTCCGGGTCCTCGAACGTGCGGGAGAGCAGAACCGCCCTCAGCGGTAGTGAGGGCTCGATCGCCAGGATGTGCGCGCGGGGGAGAGTGCGGGCGATGAGCCTGGTCCCCTGGCCGCCGCCCGCGCCCGCGTCGACCACCGGCCCCGTGTCGGCGGGCAGGTCCTTCAGGGCTTCGGCGATGGTCGCGCCGTTGTGCTCCCACCAGCCGGCGATCATGAGGTCGAGGAACTGGCCGGAGCGCTCGTAGGGGTCGTCGTGTTCGGACAAGGTGAACCTCCTGGACGGGATCACTTCAGTGGGCGGGTAAGGGTGTGTCGAAGGCCGCCGTATTTTTGGAAAGCCGGCGCCCCTCGGGCGCCGTCGCGGATTCCGGTGCTTCTTCCGGGGTGGTGATAATGGTTTCCGTATTCGCAAAATGCGGTGTGAGCTGTGGCTTCAGGTGCTCTGGAGGGTGGGGTGGGTCCGGTGTTGGTTCAAATGGGGGTTAAAACCTCGACATGGCTTCCATTCCTTCTTGAAGTAGCCTGTTTTCGGTGGATACGTTGTTCTTGTTTCCGGGGAGCCGACGGGTGCAGAAAAACTGGGGGAGATATGGCCGTCACGCATTCCGTGCACGAGGGCCACGCGCACGAGCACGGGCAGGGCTGCGGGCACGTGGCCGTGCCGCACGAGGACCATGTGGACTACGTTCACGACGGTCACCTCCACCGTGAGCACGACGGGCACTGGGACGAGTGCCGTGCCGAGGGGTGTGCCGTGCACGAGGGCCACGCGCACGAGCACGGGCAGGGCTGCGGGCACGTGGCCGTGCCGCACGAGGACCATGTGGACTACGTTCACGACGGTCACCTCCACCGTGAGCACGACGGGCACTGGGACGAGCACTCGGAGCACTGACCCCGCCCGGGGCAGGAGATCCGCCGAACCCTCAGTTCGGCCGGATCGTGAACGGTCGGCCCGGTCCTGTGTCCGGGCCCGCCCACGGGGTGTCCCGGGGTGGCGCCCTTGCTTGAAAATGAAAATCGTTTCCACACTGTACACCGATCCGGGGTGCTCGGTCCATTTCGGGCGGAATCGGCTTGTGCGTGATATGGTACTGATAATCATTTTCATAAGACCGAGTCGTGATCACCCCCAGGAGTTCTCCCCGTGTTCGAAGGGCGATGCCGGCACCGGGTCGGCCCCCTGCCCGCAGCAGCGCCGTTCCGGGCAGCGTGCTGACATGGTCAAGACCCCCAGGTACGAGGAGGCCGTACTCAAGGTTCTCGGGCATGGGACGCGGTTCCTCAGCTGCCGTGAGATCCACCGGGAGATGGAACGGGCACTGCCCTCCGCCCCGGGCGGCCCGAGTCTGTCCACCGTCTACCGCACGGTCCACCGGATGGCGCAGGAGGAACTGCTCGACACCGTCCACTCCCCGGACGGGGAGCGCCTGTACCGCCGGTGCCGGACCCCGGCCCGGCACCACCACCTCTTCTGCCGACTCTGCGGGAGGGTGGAGGAGATCGCCCACCTCGCCGAGCTCGCCGAGGTCGCGGAGAGGGTCCGGGGCACGAGCGGGTTCGGGGAGCTCGACTACTCCTTCGAACTGACGGGTGTCTGTCCGCGCTGTCGCTGAACCGTCCGCGGTCCGCCGCTGTCCCGCCGGCCGGTCAGGCCCGCCCCGGCCGGTGCCGGCGGGGTTCCGCGATCACCGTTCGACGCGGTAGGCGCGGGCCTGGATTCCGTACAGTTCGGCGTAGCGCCCGCCGAGCTCCATGAGCTGCGTGTGGGTGCCCTGCTCGATCACCCGCGCACCGTCCATGACGACGATGTGGTCGGCCATGCGCACGGTGGAGTAGCGGTGCGAGACCAGGAGCGTGATGCGGTCCCGGTCCCGCAGGGCACGGGCACGCTCGGCGTACTGCTCGAACAACAGGTGCTCGGTCTCGGCGTCCAGGGCGGAGGCGGGCTCGTCCAGCAGTAGCAGCAGCGGGTGGTCGCGCATGTAGCCGCGGGCGAGGGCTACCTTCTGCCACTGCCCCTCGGACAGTTCGGCCCCCTGGGCCCAGGTGTTGCCGAGCTGGGTGTTCAGCCCCCGGTCGAGCCCCTCGACCAGGGTGCGGGCGTCGGCGCGCTCGACCGCCCGGTCGACGGCGCTCTCGTCCTCGGCCCGGGGCAGGTCGCCGAGGCCGATGGACAGGCGCAGCGGGTACTCCAAGCGCGCGAAGTCCTGGAAGGCGCCGGAGAGCCGTGCGCGCCAAGCCTCGGCCGGCATGTCGGCGAGGGGGACGTCGTCGACCAGGATCCGCCCGGAGTCGGGTTCGTACATCTTGGCCAGTAGCTTGACCAGCGTGGACTTGCCCGCCCCGTTCTCACCGACGACGGCCACCACCGCTCCTGCGGGCAGGTGGAGCGTGACCTCGTCCAGAACCGGCCGGTCCGTCCCGGAGTAGCCGAACGACACCTTGTCCAGGGTGATGCCCGAGCGCATCCGTTCCGGCGGGGGGACGGGGCCGCTCGCGACCGAGGCGCGGGACAACTCCTCCAGCCACAGCAGCCGGCGCCCTCCCTCCAGCCAGATGGTGCGCAGGAAATGGACCTGGTTGAGCGTCTGGCCGATGTACTGGGCCAGGCGGCTGCCGGCACTGAGGAGCAGGACGACCTCGGCCGCAGAACCGCCGCCCAGCGCCACCCAGGCGAGGGAGCCCATGAACGCGCCGCCGAAGACCGCCAACGCAGCCGCCCGCCACGCCGTGGTGGTCCAGCGGGCCCGGGACATGGCCCGGTGGCGTGCGGCCCAGGCCTGGTGGCGCCCCGCGCGCACCCGTTCCCGGGTTCGGCTGACGCGCAGTTCGCGCCCGGGGGAGGCCTTGGTGCCCAGCAGGAAGAAGTGCCGCGCCAGTCGCTCGTGGTGTCCGGTCCTCTCCTCCAGCGCGTGCTCCACCCCGCCCCGCCAGTGGGAGACCAGGGCGGTGGGTACGGCGAACAGCCCCAGCAGCCCGAGCAGGGGGTGGATGGTCATCAGCAGCGCCATGGTCAGGCCCAGGCGCAGGAGGGCGCCGATCGCCTGGAACAGGTACTGGTAGACCTCGCTGAGCGTGTCCGCGTGGTCGCGCAGCAGCTGGGCGCGGTTGACGTAGGCGGGGCGTTCGTGGTGCTCCAGGGAGGGGGTACCGCTTTGCAGCCGCACCACGTGCGCTTCCATGAACACCGCGGCACGGTCTGCGAAACGGCGGTTGGCCCGCTCGCTCACCACGCGCAACAGCCAGCTCAGAGCGGCCAGTGCCCCCAGGAGTACGGAAGCGGTGACCATGTCGACGGGGCCGCCGGAGACCACCGCCTCGGTGAGCATCGCCAGAACGGCGGCGATCAGCACGTCGGGCAGGGCGGCGCCGACCGTGGTGGCGAACGCGACGACGATGAGTCCGGGTGAGGCCGTCCAGCCCAACCGCAGCGTGCGGGCCAGCGCCCGCCAGGACGAGGGCAGCGGGTGGTCATCGGTCGGCATGGTCGGCTCCGTCCTGTTCCTCATTGAACCGCGCGGCCTGGAGGTGGAAGAGCCGTGCGTAGGTGCCCTGGAGGACCATGAGTTCGTCGTGGCTGCCGGTCTCGATCACCCGGCCCCGGTCCACGACGCAGATCCGGTCGGCGCGCCGGACCGTGGAGAAGCGGTGCGAGATCAGGATGGTCGTGCACCCGCGGGTGGCTTCCAGCACCCGGTCGAAGACCTCGGCCTCCCCGCGCACGTCCAGTTGGGCCGTGGGCTCGTCCAGGACCACCACGCCCGCGCCCTGGTTCACTGCGCACAGCACCCGGGCCAGGGCAACCCGCTGCCACTGTCCTCCGGACAGATCGGTGCCGTTGGCGTACCCGGGGGAGAGCACGGTGTCCGGGTCGCGCAGATCCGTGGCGCCGGCGACCGCCAGGGCTTCGAGGACCTGTTCGGGGGCGGCGCCCAGGGGGGCGACGTTGTCCCTGAGCGGCAGCTCGTAGCGGACGAAGTCCTGGAAGACGGCGCTGAGGCGGCGGCGCCAGGATTCCACGTCCAGGTCCCTCAGGTCGGTGCCGTCGACCTCGACCGTTCCCGAGACCGGGTCGTAGAGGCGGCACAGCAGCTTGACCAGGGTCGACTTGCCCGCACCGTTGACACCGACCACGGCCAGCGAACTCCCGGCCGGAACGGTGAGGTCGAGGCCGTCCAGGACCGGTGCGGACATCCCCGGGTAGGAGAAGGTCACGTCGCGGAACCTGACCTGCGCCGCGGGCATGTCCTCCGCCGGGGCCCGGCCGGAGACCACGGCGCGGGCCGCGGCGCCGGCGGACATCGCCTGCTCCACCCGCAGCACCGACGCCACGCCGTCGGCAGCCAGGGACAGGGCCCAGTTCAGGCCGCCGAAGGCCAGGGCGCTCGCGCCGACGGCCGCGTAGGCGAAGGTGCTCACCTGGCCCAGGCCGACGGCGCCCGAGGCGGCGTCGCGTCCCAGGGACCAGAAGAACAGCCCTCCCGAGACGGCCAGGACCAGGACCGTCCAGCGCATCGGTTTCTGCCGCAGCCGGGTGGCGTGCCAGCGCAGTTCGATGAGGGTGCGCCGGTCCGCGGCGAAGCGGTCGGTCAGCCAGCCGGCCAGGCCGAAGAGCCGGATCTCCTTGGCGGCGGGGGAGTCCACCGCCAGCCGGTAGGAGTACTCGGCGCGGCGCTGGGCGTCGAGGACCTCACCGGTGTTGCGGTCCCACTGGGTGCTCTCGCGCAGCAGCCAGTGGGTGGAGAGCCAGGCGCCGCCGACCAGCAGCGGCGCCCACCAGGCGTAGGCGGCCAGGACCACCGCCTGGGCCAGGCCCGCTACGGCCTCCACCAGGCCGCCCGCGATGATGCCCATGGACAGGTGCAGGGGTGGGCCGACCATCCCGAGGTCGAAGTCCCGGGCGGCGGTGAGCTCGTCCATGTGCTCGCGGTCCTCCAGGTGCGCGACACCGTCCGGGGTGTTCGCGGCCAGGAGCAGGCGGTCGTGCAGACGGTCGGAGACGTGCTCGCCCAGCAGCGAGCCGACCTGGGACTGCAGGGGCGTCATGACCTGCATCAGGACGAAGACGACACCGATCAGGATCAGCGGTGACCGGAGCGGGGCGCCGTCGGCGACGGCACCGACGAGCACACCGACCGCCACGACGAAGACGGCGGGAAGAATCCCCTGGAACAGGATCAGTGCCCACCATGCCACGGTCAGGGCCGGATGGGACTTCCACAGGGTGGCGAAGAAAACCCATTCCCTCCGTGCCCTGAACAGGGCCTTCGGTCTGCTCTTCTCGGGGAGTCCCACTTCTTCGGAGGCAGGGAGGTTCACCCTGTGCACCGTCCTTTCCCTTGTCGGTTCTCGTTTTGCGGACAGGCCGTCTCGTGCGCCTGCCAGGCGCGGGAAAGGAGGGCAGCATAAGGCGGCCACCCCTTGATGGATCAGCGACGTGCGAACCTATCTCCGCTTCCGTCCCGGGGGCAACCGGATATATTCGATAAATGACTTAGGGAGCGCTCCCACCAGGCATGCGAAGTTTTCCGAATTCCTGGCGTGGACCCTTCGGCCCCGCGGAGCGGCCGGGCGCGCGGGCGGAGAGTTCTGAGGAGCGTTCCGCGGAGGGGCGGGCGACGTGGGCCGCGCACGGGTATGCTCCCGCCGCCGGTACGCACTGTCCATGAGGGGAGAGCGGGCGGACTCCCAGCGGAGCCCGGGGGCTACTCCCCGGCGCCGTGGTCGTTGTAGGCGCCGACGCGTTCCTGGCCGGTGAGGTCGCCGATGGCGTCCATGATCCGGTCGGTGATGACCCGGCGGGCCTTGGCCGGAGCCAGGTGGTCGAACCCGGTGGAGAAGTCCATCGGTTCGCCGAAACGCACGGTGAAGGGGCGGGGGCGCGGCATGTTCGCCCCGATCGGCTGGACCTCCTGGGTGCCACTGAGCCCCACCGGCACGACCACGGCCTTGGACTCCAGGGCGAGGTGGGCGACGCCGGTGCGGCCGCGGTAGAGGCGGCCGTCGCGGGAACGGGTGCCCTCGGGGTAGACCACGCAGGCCTCGCCGGCGTTGAGCCGGTCCAGCATCATCTCCAGCGACACCATGGCGTCGCGCGCGTTGCCGCGCCGGACCGGCATGGCTCCCAGGGAGCTGAACACGGTCTTGCTGAGCCTTCCCTTGACGCCGGGGGTCTCGAAGTAGTCGGACTTGGCGAGGAAACGTACCCGGCGCTGGGTGACCGAGAGGGGGATGACGACGCTGTCCACGAAGGACAGGTGGTTGCTGGCCAGGAGCACCGGCCCGGTGGCGGGGACGTTGTCACGGCCCTCGATGGTCGGCCGGCACAGGGTCCGGGCGAGGACCGCCGCGGTCTGCCGCAACGCACCGTAGAGCACGTGTTCTCCCTTTTATCGTCGGACGGAGCCGACCTCAATGTAACGGTGACCGGGCAGTAACCATGACTTGCCGCACACGGAGTGTGCTGCGTCACCAGGCTAAACGGAGGGGTCCGAAAGGAGGGACACCGGCCCCCGAGGACCAGCCCCCTCCACCCGCCCGACACCTGTGCGCCCGGCTCCGTCCGCGGCCGAACGCGCGCCTGCCGGCCTCTCAGCCGGACAGCCGCCAGTCGGCGTTGGCGCCGCACACGACCAGGCACGGGTTCTCACCCGGAACGCGCCCGGCCAGCCAGGCGGCGAAGGGGACGGCCGCGGCGGGCTCGGTGGCGATGCGGAAGTCCTGCCACAGGCGGGTCTGCGCGCTGATGATCTCGGCGTCGCTGACCAGCGCGGGCGTCACCGGATTGGCGCGCAGCACCTCGAAGGGCACCCGGCCCAGGGTGGCGGCGCCCAGAGCGGAGGAGGCGACCGAGTCCACCGGCGTCCGGACCGGGTGGTCGGCGGCCAGCGCGGCGTGCATGCTCTGGCAGCCCTCGGGCTCGACCGCCACCACGCGGCGGCCCTCGGCGCCCAGGCGCACACCGGCGGCCAGACCGCCGCCGCCCACGGCGACCACGATCGAGTCGCACTCGGGCGCGTCGGCGGCGACCTCCAGGCCGACGGTCCCCTGGCCCGCGACCACGAGCGCGTCGTCGAAGGCGTGCAGGTAGCGCACGCCCTCGGCGGCGGCCCGCTCCAGGGCGGCCTCGGCGGCCACCGCGTAGTGCTCGCCGACCCGGACGATCTCCGCACCGGTGGCCATCAGCGGCTCGGCCTTGGCCGCGGGCACAGTCTCGGGCACGTACACCGTGGCGCGCACACCCAGGATCCGTGCGGCCGTGGCCACCCCCAGGCCGTGGTTGCCGCCGGAGGCGGTGATCACCCGCTCGGTGGGCTCCCCGCCCATCAGGGCGTTGAGGGCGCCCCGCAGCTTGAACGCCCCCGTCAGCTGGAGCTGCTCCAGCTTCAGGGTGAGGGGGCGGCCGTCGAGTTCGGTGCGCAGCACCGGGGTCCTGCGGGCGTGCGGGGCGATGCGCTCGGCGGCGGCGCGGACGTCGGTGGCCGTGGGCACGGCGGGCGCGGTCGTGGTGCTCATGTTCCCACTCTGCCGCTACCGAGCATTAACTTAAAGTTGGGTCTGCTAAAGAAGGTTAAGCAGATCTTTGTGTCAGGGTTTGACTTGGATCGAGGAGGGAGGGACGTTCCGTGCTGGACGCCAACAGGTTGCGGGTCCTGGTGGAGATCGCGCACGCCGGATCGATCGCCGCCGCCGCGGACCGGCTCTCCTTCACCCCTCCGGCCCTGTCCCAACAGCTCACGAAACTGGAACGCGAGGTCGGGTGCGTCCTGGTCGAACGCGGTCGCACCGGCGCCACCCTCACCGAGGCCGGACGGGTCCTGCTCGAACACGGCGAGCGCGTGCTGGGTGAGCTCCGTGACGCCGAGGCCGCGGTCCGCGCCGTGGCCGGAGACCGCCCCGGACGCCTGTCCCTGGGTGCCTTCGCCAGCGCGGGCAAGGTCCTGCTCCCCGAGGCGCTCGCCGCCTTCGGCCACGAACACCCCCACGTGCGCCTGTCCCTGTCCGACATCGAACCGCCAGGAGGCCACGGCCTGGTCTCCTCCGGCGACCTCGACCTGCTCGTCACGCACCGCTACCCGGGGGTTCCCCTGCCCCGCAGCGGCGGTCTGCACCGCGAACGCCTCCTGGTGGACCCGCTCATGGCGGTGGCGCCCACCGGCCACCCGATCGCCGACAACGAACTCTCCCTGGCCGACCTGGCGGGGGAGGAGTGGATCTGCGGGGCGCCCGGCATCCACAACCGGATCAGCCTGGACACCGCCGCAGCGGCTGCCGGTGTGCGCCTGACCGTCGCCTACGAGACCCGCGACTACGAGGTCGCCCTCGCCCTCATCGAGGCGGGGGTCGGTGTCGCCCTGATCCCGCGGAGCATCCTCGGCGCGGCGCGTGGCGGCGGGTGGGTCAGCCGGCCGCTGCGCGGCACCCGCCTGGCCCGGGAGATCTACACGGTGCACCGGAGCCGCCCGCCCGAACCGGTGCCCGCCATGGTCGCCACCCTGCGCCGCACCGCCGCCCGCGCTCTTCGGACGGGCCGGGTGCCGGAACCGCACGGGGGCGGACCCGGGCCCGACCCGCGATGAGTTTCACCGCGGCCGGGAGTCCGTAGGGGAGATGATGCCGTGTATCCCGACGAACGGAGCAGCCCGTGTCCACGACCACCCGTAGCCCTTCCGTGGCCCTGCCGATCGACGACCGGGCGAGGGCGATGGCCTTCTACCGCGAGGCCTTCGGTTTCGAGCCCGTCGGTGAACCCGCCGAGGACGGCGTGCCCGAGCCGCTCATGTTCCTGATCGACCAGCGCACCGTGCTGCTGCTCATCCCCAGGGGCGGGTTCGGCTGGGTCCTCGGTGACGGCCGCGAGCTCGCGGGGCCAGGCACCAGCGAGTGCCTTCTGGGGATGGCCGTTGCCGACGAACGGGAGGTCGACGACCTGGTCGAACGGGTCCGGGGCGCCGGGGGAGAGGTGCTGGCCGAACCCGAGCACAAGCCCTGGGGCTACACGGCCCTGTGCGCCGACCCGGACGGGCACGTCTGGCAGGTCATGCTCCAGCCCTGACCGGTCCCCGCTCCGGGGCGCTACAGCGGCGGTGCCCCGGGCGGGCTCGGGGCGTTCCAGCGGTAGCGCAGGGACAGCACTCGCGTGCCGAAGCACACCAGCGCGCCCACGATCGCGATCCACCCGGCGGAGAACCCGACCAGGTCCGCGGCGACCACGATCCCCGCCGCGAGCATCGCCGGGATCGCGTACAGGTGCGAGTTGGCGCTGAGCACCGTCGGTATCCGGTTGAGCAGGACGTCGCGGATGGTGCCCCCGCCCACCCCGGTGATGACACCCAGCAGGACCGCCTGGAGCGGGCCGAAACCGAACTCCAGGGCCTTGGTCGCCCCGATCACCGCGAACAGGCTCAGCCCGGCGGCGTCGAACAGCAGGATCGGTTTGGACAGGTGGGTGAGCTGGCTGCTGAGGAAGAACGCCAGCGTCCCCCCGGCCAGCGCGGTCACCAGGTACCGCCAGTCCTGGAAGGTCGCCGGGGTCTCACCGAGCAGGACGTCGCGGATGATGCCGCCGCCGATGGCGGTCACCACCCCGAGCGCCATCACCCCGACGATGTCGACCCTCGCGGTGCGGATCGCGGTCAGCGCCCCGTCGAGGGCGAACGCGAAGATCCCCATGAGGTCGAGGAGGAGAATGATGTTCTGGGTGGACATGCGTGTGCGCCGGGGCGGCGGTTCCTTTCGGTTCGGTCCGGGTGCCAACCAAGAAGTACAGCACGGAAGCCACCCGATCGCCGCATGTCAGAGCTGTGAGGCGTCCCACCGGCCGACCCCGGCAGGCTCCACGAGCGAGCCGACGGCCCCGCGCCGGGCCCTGGCCCCCAGCATCCCCCTCCCGGGCCCGGTACCCGGGGCCCCGGGTACGCGTGTCGGCTCTTCCCTTGGACCCCTCCCCGGGGACACCATCGTGGTTGGCCGCCGGGTCCGAGCCGGTGGCCTCTCGGGAGGACCTCATGGAGCACCTGGACGCGATCGTCATCGGGATGGGCCCGGGCGGCGAGACGGTCGCCGACCGTCTGATCACCGCGGGGCGACGGGTGGCGGTGGTCGAACGCGACCTCGTCGGCGGCGAGTGCGGTTACTGGGCCTGCATCCCCACGAAGGTGCTGCTGCGCCCCCCGGAGGTGCGCGAGGAGGCGGTCGGCGCCGCCGGGGTCGGGGACCCCGCACTGGACTGGCCCGCCCTGCGCTCCTACCGGGACCAGATGATCCGCCACCTCGACGACTCCGCGCAGGTCGAGGGCTACCGGGAGCGCGGTGCCCTGGTCCTGCGGGGCGCCGCGCGGATCGTGGGCCGTGACCCCTGGCGGGTGGCGGTCGGCGACACCGAGCACACCGCCGACCACGTGGTCGTGGCCACCGGGGCGAGCGTGCAGGTCCCCCCGATCGACGGGCTGGACGGCCTCGACCCCGACGTGCTGTGGACCAACCGCGAGGCGACCACCCTGACCGAGATCCCCGGGAGCGCCCTGGTGGTCGGCGGGAGCGCGGTCGGTGTCGAACTGGGCCAGTTCCTGGCCCGGATGGGCACCCGGGTCACGATCGTCCAGCGCGGCCCCCGGCTCCTGGACCGCGAGGATCCCCGGCTGTGCGAGCTCGTCAGCGACCAGTTCGACCGGGACGGGATCACCGTCCGCCTGGACAGCCAGGTCGAGTCGGTGGCCCGGGAGGGCGACGGCGTCGCCGCGGTCCTCTCCGACGGTGAGCGGATCCGGGCCGACGTGATGGTCCTGGCCACCGGGCGCAGGCCCCGCGCCGGTGAGCTGGGCCTGGCCGAGCTCGGCGTGGAACTGGACGGTGCGGCGCTGCCGGTGGACGACCGCTGCCGGGCCGCCCCCGGGCTGTGGGCCGCCGGGGACGTCACCGCCCGGGCCATGTTCACCCACGTGGCCAAGTACCAGGGGCGGGTGATCGCCGACAACATCCTCGGTGCGGACCGTGCGGCCGACTACACGGCCGTGCCCCGGGTGGTGTTCTCCTACCCGGAGGTCGCGGCGGTCGGACTGACCGAGGCCCAGGCGAGGGAGCGGGGGATCGACGCCGTCACCGCCGAGACGGACCTGACCGCTGCCCTGGCCCGGCCCTGGACCATGGACACCGACCCGCGGGGCACTCTGGGGCTGGTCGCCGACCGCGAGCACGGCGTCCTGGTGGGGGCCTGGGCGTTCGGCGCACTGGCCTCGGAGTGGATCCACACGGCTGCGCTCGCGATCCGCATGGGCCTGCCGATCGCGGCCCTGCGGGACACGATCCCGCAGTTCCCGACCTTCAACGAGGGTTACCTGATCGCCCTGGAATCCCTCGACCTGTGAGCTGTGGGGGCGGGGCCGTCCGCCGGAACGGCGGGGCCGCCGCTCAGCTGCGGAGGGCGGCGGCCTCCTCTGCCTCCACACTCCGGTTCCACTCGGCCTTGGAGGCCTGCCAGCCGTCCTCGTTCCGGCCCAGACGCCAGTAGCCGGACACCGACAGGCGTTCCTTGGGCAGGGCGAGTTCGACGCGCAGCAGGCGGCGCAGGTCGCGGACGAAGCCGGCCTCGCCGTGCACGAACGCCTGGACGTCCCCGGGCGGGAACTCCAGGGCACGCACGGCCGGGACCAGCCGTGACCCCGGAACGCCGCCGTCACGGTGCAGCCAGTGCACGCGCACACCCTGGGCCGCGGCCAGGGGCTGTTCCTCGCGGGCGTCCTCGACCTCGACGAACACGTGCGCGGGGCGCCCCTCGGGCAGCTGTTCGAGGGCTGCGGCGATGGCGGGCAGAGCGCTCTCGTCCCCGGCCAGCAGGTGCCAGTCGGCCTCGGGGTCGGGCGCGTAACCGCCGCCGGGGCCGAGCAGGCGCAGTCGGTCGCCGGGCTCGGCACCGGCGGCCCAGACCCCGGCCAGGCCGACCTCGCCGTGGTGGACGAAGTCGATGGTCAGTTCACGGGTGCCGGGGTCCCAGGAGCGCACGGTGTAGGTGCGGGTGAGGGGCCACTCCGAGCGGGGGCGTTCGGCCCGGACCGCGTCGAGGTCGAAGGACTCGGGATCGTTCGGACCGGGCGGTGGGAACAGCAGCTTGACGTAGCTGTCGGTGGCGCCGCCGGTGGCGAACTCCGACAGTCCCTCACCGCCCAGGACGACCCTGATCATGTGCGGGGTCAGCTGCTCCACGCTTTCGACCCGGCCGGTGTGCACGGTCCTCTTCGGACGCGCCTGCCGCTCCGTCACGGCGTCCCCTCTCATTAAGGTTAGGTAAGCCTAACCAGACATACAGTAGGACACTGTGTCGGAGCCGGGCAAACCGGAGGAGCGGGGTGGCCACCCGGCCCGGCCGGGTGGCCGAGCGGTCAGGCCGGGACAGCCACGCGCTCGGGCCGGGTGAAGGCCTCGTGCAGGCCGGGGTCACGCTCCTCGGCCCCCGCGCCCAGCGCCGCCAGCCAGGCCGCACCGCCACAGGTGCA
Organism: Nocardiopsis moroccensis; assembly: GCF_055763695.1. NCBI lineage: Bacteria > Bacillati > Actinomycetota > Actinomycetes > Streptosporangiales > Nocardiopsidaceae > Nocardiopsis > Nocardiopsis moroccensis. The sequence goes on from NZ_CP199747.1 coordinate 1,303,450, forward strand.
CCCGGCCAGGATCACCGGGGCACCGGTCCCCATGGTGAGCTTGTGGGTCAGGGCCTCGCGGACCGGCGCCGAACGGGTGAGCACACCGCCGGACAGGACCACGGGCAGGGGCTCCCCGGGGACGCGCACCTGGTGCACCGACTGCGCGAGGTGGCCCGCGGCAGCGTTCACGATCACCACCGCCGCCTCGTCACCGGCCTCGTAGGCGTCGGTGACCAGCGGAGCGAGTTCGGCCAGACCGACCGGGGGAGCCGCGGTCAGGGCACGGGCGAAGTCGCGCGCGTGCTCCTCGGGCCACTGGCCGGTGCCGCTCGGCCGCTGCCCGGGGATGACCTGCTTGGCCACCGTACGGGCCAGCGGGCTGAGCTCACCGCCGCGGCTGAGCTGGCGGGCGGTCTCCCGGGCCGCCTGGTGGCCGATCCAGAACGCCGAACCCTCGTCGCCGATCAGCCAGCCCATGCCGTCGGCCGACCTGCCGCGGCGTCGGTCCTCGATCCGGGTGGCGATCGCCCCGGTCCCCGCGACGAGGACGGTGCCGTAGCGCTCGGGGGTCCCGGAGGCGAAGGCGACGACGTCGTCACCGGTGAACTCCCGCCCGGTCGGCGCCAGTCCGGCCTTGCCCAGAGCGCGCTCCAACCTGGCCCGGACGCTCCCGTCGCGCAGCGCGGAGTACCCGGCCAGCCCGACCACGCTCGCCGCCACGGCCTCGCGCGCGCCGGGCCCGGCCCGGTCCAGAGCGGTGCCGATCGCCTCGGTCAGCTGCTCGCCCGCCTGCTCGGGGCCGCGGGTGTTGGGGTTGGCTCCCCCCGCCCAGGCCTCCCCCAGACGTTCGCCGCGAAGGGTGGTGACCAGGGCACGGGTGGTGGTGCCTCCGGCGTCCACCCCCACGACCAGTCCGGGGGCGTCGGGAGGCGTAGGGGTCTCTCGTGTCGTCACATCCGGAACCTGCCCCGGCCGGGACCGGCTTACTCGCGCTTGACCCGACCGGGGCGGTCCCGTGCCCCGAACCGCCGAGGAGACCGCCGCCACGGCCAAAACCAGTGGCCGCCGCTCCGGGAGCGCTGGTATTGCTTGCCTATGAGCGATAACCAGAAGGCGGACCCCGCGGCACCGACCCCGGGGTGGTCCGTGCGCCACAGCGACACGGACGAGTTCCCCCGGGCGGCCAGGGTCTTCGGCCAGGCCCTCCTGTTCGGCGACGACGTCGACACCATGCTGGGCCTGATGCGCCCGCTCCACGACGCGCTGGGCTACGAGCGCCTCCTGGTGGCGGTGGACGACAGCGAGGGGGAGGAGGAGGTCATCGGTACCGCCAACCACTTCCCCTTCGAGATGACCATGCCGGGCGGCCCCGTCCCGGTGGCCGGGGTGACCGGTGTCGGCGTGTGGCCCACCCATCGCCGCCGCGGAGTGCTGAGCTCGCTCATGCGTCGCCAACTCGCCGACATCCACGCCGACGGTGTGCGCTACGCCGCCCTGTGGGCCTCCGAGGGGTCCATCTACGAGCGCTTCGGCTACGGCAGCGCCTGCACGGAACTGTCGACGAGCATCAGCCGCCCCTACGGGACCCTGCGCGCCGACGCCCCCCGCGACCCCGCCCTGCGGGTGGTCCTGCGCGAACCGGAGCGGGTGCGAGCCGACCTGGAACGGGTGCACGCCGCCGTCGCCGCGACCAAGGTGGGCCAGTTCCGCCGCACCGGGCCCTGGTGGGACCGGAGCCTGCGCGACGACGCCGCCCAGCGCGGAGGCAGGGGCCCGCTGGTGGCCGCGGTCGTGGGCGGCCAGGACGGACCCGCGGGCTACGCCCTCTACCGCACCAGGAACAGGTGGGCCGACGACGGCGCCCAGGGCGAGGTGCACGTCCAGGAGATCACCGCCACGACCCCCGCCGCCTGGACCGCCCTGTTCGAGCACCTGTTCAGCCGGGACCTGGTCGCCAAGGTCGTCTTCGACTCCCTTCCGGCGGACTGCCCGCTGCACCACCTGCTCACCGACCGGGGCCGGGCCCTCGCCCAGCACCACCCCTCCCTGTGGGTACGCCTGGTCGACATGGCCGGCGCTCTGTCGGAGCGGCCCTACGCGGCCCCCTTCGAGGCCGTCCTGGAGGTCACCGACCGGTACGCGCCCTGGAACGCCGGGCGCTGGCGGATCAAGGCCGGTGCCGGGGGCGCCCGGGTGGAGCCCGCCGACGGGGCCCCCGACCTCTCCCTGGACGTCCACCACCTCGGCGCAGCCCACCTCGGCCAGGCATCGCTCACCGGGTACCTGCGCGCGGGGCTGATCACCGAACACACCCCCGGGACGGTCGACGCCCTCGACACCGCCCTGCACCGGTTCGACGCGCCCTTCTGCGGGGTCGTCTTCTAGTCCCCGCACCCGTGGAGAGGCCGGGTCCCCGGCCCCCGCCATGGCACACGGCCGAACAGAACGGAACGGTATGAGTCAGGCCAGGAAGTCGGAGCGAGTGGAACAGGCGGAGCGGGAGCGCCCCGCCGAGCGCGGGTGGACGGTCCGCGCCGGCGGCAGGGAGGACTTCCCCGCCGTCGTCGAGGTCGTGGGGGAGGCCCTCCTGGTCTCGGACGAGCGCGAGGTCTCGCGTGAACGCCTCGCCCCGCTCCTGGCCGAGGACGGTTACGGGCGCCTGCTCCTGGCCGTCGAGGCGGACCGGGCGGGGAAGGGGGACCCCTCCGGGGGCGAGCGGGCCGTCGGGGACGGCAGGGTCATCGGTTCGGTGAACGCCTTCTCCTTCCGGATGGCTGTTCCGGGCGGGATCCGGCCGGTGGCCGGGGTGACCGGTGTGGGGGTGTGGCCCACCCACCGCCGGCAGGGGGTGCTGACCGCCCTGATGCGCCGCCAGCTCGCCGACATCCGGGACCGGGGCGAGAACCTCGCCGCCCTGTGGGCCTCCGAGGGTGCCATCTACGGCCGTTTCGGCTACGCGCCCGCCAACAGCGAGTACCGGTCGAGCATCCGGGTCGAACACGCCCGACTGCGCCCGGAGGCGCCCCGCGACCCCGGCCTGACCACCGAACTCGTCCGCGCCTGCGGGGCCCGCGCCGACCTGGAGCGGGTGCACGCCACCGTGGCCTCGGTCCAGACCGGACGCCTCCAGCGGTCCCCGGCCTTCTGGGACGCCGCCCTGCGCGACACCCCCGACACCCGCGAGGGCAGGAGCGCCCTCAAGGCGGTCTTGGTCTCCGGGGCGGACGGACCCCGGGGATACGCGCTGTACCGGACCCTGCGCAAGCGGGAGGACGGTCTCCGGGCCGCCCTGAACGTCGAGGAGATCACCGCCACCTCCCCGGCCGCCTGGACCGCCCTGTACGAGCACCTCTTCACCCGCGACCTGGTCGCCCGGGTGGACTTCGCGAGTGTCGCCCAGGACGATCCGCTCCAGTACCTGCTCACCGACCCCACGCGGCTGGCCACCACCTTCGACGACGCCCTGTGGCTGCGTCTGGTGGACGTGCCCGCCGCGCTCGCGGAGCGCTCCTACGCGGCCCCGGTGGACGTGGTCCTGGAGGTGGCGGACCGGCACGCGCCCTGGAACGCGGGCCGCTGGCACCTGCGTGCGGACCGCTCGGGCGCCGCCTGCGAGGCCACCGCCGCCGCCCCCGACCTGTCCCTGGACGTCTCCCGCCTGGGCGCTGCCCACCTGGGAGGGGAGGCCCTCACCGGGTACCTGCGCACCGGCCTGCTCACCGAACACACCCCCGGTGCGGTGAACCTCCTGGACACTGCCCTGTCCCGCCCCGACGCCCCCTTCTGCGACCAGGACTTCTAGGCCGGGTCCGGCCCCCTTTTTCCCGGTGATCTTGCTACCAGGGGCAAGTTCGGCGCCGAAGTTGCCCCTGGTAGCAAGATCAAGCACTCAGGTGGCAGGCTGGGCAGGTCTACCAGCCTGCCGCTTGACATAGAAGCGTCACGGGAGAGCTTCCGAGGGGCCCGGAACCGGGCATGTCGCGCGCTCCCCGCCAACGGCCGGCCGTGGCACGATCGGCATGTCTTCCGTAACCGAACTCCAGGAGGAGCGATGTCCGTGAGTGACGTCCTACAGGGCGAGTACGAGCCGAGCGCGTCCAGGTTCGTCCGCGAACAGGTGGAACTGTACGAGCGCACCGGCGGACGCGAGGGCAACACCCTCATGGACACCGGCATGCCCGTGGTCATCGTGACCATGCGCGGCCGCAACAGCGGCAAGGTCCGCAAGATCGCCCTCATGCGGGTCGAGCACGACGGCGCGTACGCGCTGGTGGGCTCCCAGGGAGGGGCGCCCGAGAACCCCGCGTGGGTGCACAACCTGCGCGCGGCCCCCGACGAGGTCGCCCTCCAGGACGGCCCCGAGCCCTTCGCCGTCCGTGTGCGGGAGGTCGAGGGCGAGGAGCGGCGGGTGTGGTGGGACCGCGCGGTGGCGGCCTACCCGCCCTACGCCGACTACCAGGAAAAGACCGACCGGGTCATCCCCGTGTTCGTCGCCGAACGGGCCGACTGACCGGGGCCGGCTCGCCGACGGGTGCGGGGTCCCCGTCTCCGGGGCGGTCCGGGCCCTCGTCCCGGCGGCCCCGTCGTCTCCGCCGGTCCCCCCTGCCATCCCGCTGGTTCCCCTGTGCTCCCGGACTCGGCCGCTCACCCGGCCAGGTGGGCGCGCAGGGCGTCAGCGGTCGCACCCGTACCCGAGGCCGCCATCCGGGCGGGCGTCCCCTCGAACACCACGCGGCCGCCCTCGCTGCCCGCCCCTGGCCCCAGGTCCACCACGTGGTCGGCCGCCGCGACCACGTCCATCCGGTGCTCGACGACCACCACCGTCGCCTCCTCGGCCACCACCCGGTCGAACAGGGCGATCAGCCCGGCCACGTCGCCGCCGTGCAGTCCGGTCGTGGGCTCGTCCAGCACGTACAGCCGCGCGGACCCGGCCAGTTCCCGGGCCAATCGGAGCCGCTGGCGTTCGCCGCCCGACAGCGTGTCCAGGGACCTGCCCAACCCGAGGTAGCCCAGGCCGACCCGCTCCAACCGCTCCAGGGCCCCGGCGACCACCGTCTCCCCGGGCGTCGACCCCTTCCCGGCCCCCGGTCCTCGGGCAGCGGACCCCGACAGGAAGCCGCCCCGGTCCGCCGACTCCCTCGCCTCGGACGCCGTCATCGCCAGCACCTGCGCGATGTTGCGGCCGTTCAGCGTGTACGACAGCGCCCTGGCGTTGAAGCGCAGCCCCGCGCAGTCCTCGCACACCGTCTCGACGTCGTCGAGGAAGGCCAGGTCGGTGACGATCACACCGCGACCGCGACAGGTCGGACAGGCCCCCTTCGAGTTGGCGCTGAACCACCCGGGTGCCACCCCGTGCTCCCGGGCGAACAGTCCGCGCAGGGCGTCCTGCACCCCGAGGTAGGTCACCGGTGTGGATCGGGGGCCGCCGTGCAGCGCCCCCTGGGTGAGCACCACCGCGTCCGGCCGGACCCGGGGCAGCTCCCCGTGAGCGAGTGAGCTCTTGCCCGACCCCGCCACCCCGGTGACCGCCGTCAGCACCCCGGTGGGGAACGACACGTCCACCCCGCGCAGGTTGTGCAGTCGGGCGTCGCGGATCCGCACGCTCCCGAGAGGGGTACGCGCACGGTCCCGCACCGTCCGGGGGCGGCGCAGGTACCGGCCGGTGGGGGTGTCGGCCTCCCGCAAGCTCTCGACCGAACCCTCGTGGACCACGCGGCCGCCCTCGCTGCCCGCCCCCGGGCCCAGGTCCACCACGTGGTCGGCCACGGCGATCACGTCCGGGTCGTGTTCGACCACCAGCACCGTGTTGCCCTTGTCACGCAAACGTCGCAGCAGCCCCGTCAGCCGGTGCACGTCGGCGGGGTGCAGCCCGGCGCTGGGCTCGTCCAGCACGTAGGTCAGCCCGGTCAGTGACCCGCCCAGGTGCCGTACCAGCCGCACCCGCTGCGCCTCACCGCCGGACAGCGTGCCCGAGGCCCGGTCCAGGCTGAGGTAGCCCAGCCCCACCTCCTCCAGGCCGCGTATCCGCTCCAGCAGCGAGCTGGTCACCGGCGCGACCCGCGGGTCGTCGATCTCCGCGACCACGGCGCCCAACCCGGTGACGGGCAGCGCGCACAGGTCGGCGATGTTGCGCCCGTCGATCCGGCAGGCCAGCGCCGCCTGGTTCAGCCGCGCGCCGCCGCACTCCGGGCAGGGCCCCCGCCACACCACCCGCTCCAGCTCGTCGCGGTCGCGCTGGTTGAGCGCGGCCGCGTCCAGCAGGCTGCGGGTGATCCGGGGGACCGCCCCCTCGAACACCCCGGTGACCGGGAACTCCGGGTCCGGGTCGGGCGGGCGCACCCCCTCGGCGTACAGCAGCAGGTCGCGCTCCCTCGCGGTGAAGCGGCCCACCGGTCGGGTGCGGTCGAACAGCCCGGCGTGCACGTAACGTTTCCACCGCCACGAGCCCGGGGCGAAGGTACGCAACCTGATCGCACCCTCGTCCAGTGACAGGGCGGGGTCCAGCAGCGCGTCGGCGTCGATGCGCCGCACGGTGCCCAGCCCCTCGCACTCCGGGCACATCCCGGAGGGGTCGTTGAACGAGAAGGCGGGGGAGTAGCCCGCCCAGGGCTCACCGATCCGGGAGAACAGCAGCCGCAGCAGCGGGGCGAGGTCGGTGGCGGTGCCCACTGTCGATCGCGCGTTGCCGGTGAACCTGCGCTGGTCCACGGCGATGGTCACGGTGAGGTTCTCCAGCCGGTCGGCGTCGGGCACGCCGAGGCGGGCCATCCGGTTGCGGGTGAAACTGTCGTGCGCCTCGTTGAGCTGGCGCTGGGACTCGGCGGCGATGGTGCCGTACACCAGGGAGGACTTGCCCGACCCCGACACCCCGGTGAACACGGTGAGCCGCTCCCGGGGCAGGGTCAGGTCCACCCCGCGCAGGTTGTTCTCCCGGGCGCCGACCACGGTGATCCCGGGCGTGGCTGTGCTGTCCTGTGGCGTCGTGAGGGTCATGGTGGCCACGCTAAGGAAAAATGTGGTCAGAATCCGGCCACAATCAACCGGAGTTCGGGAAGAATCCGGGGATGGCCGACACCAGTCAGCGGATGCTCCGCCTGCTCTCACTCCTCCAGAACGGGCGGGCCCGGTCCGGCGCGGACCTGACCGAGGCGCTGGGCACCAGCCCCCGGTCGGTGCGCCGCGACATCGACCGCCTGCGCGAGCTCGGCTACCCGGTGGAGAGTCTGCGCGGGCCCGGCGGCCACTACCGGTTGGTGGCGGGCAATGCCGTGCCGCCGCTGATGTTCGAGGACGACGAGGTGGTCACCGTGGCACTGGGGCTGCGGATGGTCGCGGGCGGGCACAGCGGGGTCCAGGGCGTGGAGGACGGGGCCGAACGGGCCCTGGGCAAGATCGAACGGGTGCTCCCCTCCCGGCTGTCCCGCCGCGCCGGATCCCTGGCCACGGCGGTGGACCCGGGACGGCGGGTCTGGCCCGGCGCTCCGGCGGACGTGCTCACCGGCCTGGGAGAGGCGGTTGCAGCCGGGCACTGGGTACGGCTGACCCACCGGGGCCGAGACGGCCTGGAGCGGCACCGGAGGGCGGACCCCTACCGGCTGGTCATGGTGGGGCGGCGCTGGTACCTGTTCGCCTGGGACCGGGACCGCGAGGACTGGCGGTCCTTCCGGCTCGACCGGATCACCGGCCTCACCCCGACCCGGGCCGCGTTCACCCCCAGGGAGCTCCCCGCCGAGGACCTGGCCACGCACCTGGAGCGCGGGTTCGGGGCGGGGGAGGAGCGGCACTCCGTCACGGTGCTGTTCCACGCCCCGGCGGCCGAGGTCGCCGCCCGTATCACCCGGGTGGACGGCTCCCTGGAGGCGGTCGGCCCGGACAGCTCCCGCTACACCGCCCGGGTGGACTCCTATGAGTGGATCTCCCTCGTGCTGGCCCTGACCGGCCTGGACTTCACCGTGGAGGGGCCCGGGGAGCTCAGGCGGTACACGGCCGAACTCTCGGCTCGGCTGGGCCGTGCGGCCGGTTCCGCCGACGACGGTCCCGGGGGCGGTGCCTGAGCCTCTCCCCGCCGCGCACCGGGGTGCCGTTCGCACCAGACCAGTACGGTCGGCTCCGGGGACGTGCTCCCAGAACTGCCCGGGCCCCGGGGTCGCACGGGAACACGGTCCCAGCCTTCGCGGTGCAGCGTTTCGAGTGCTTCGTGCCCTTCGCGGAATCCTGGCACCGTGCGGGGCCGTTTCCGTCCGGGCCGCCCCGGGGAGGGTGTGCGGGTGTGTCCGCGCGGGGAGCCGGGCAGGTCCTCCGAGTTGCCTCCGGTTTATTACTGGCTGGTAGGTTCACGTTGTTACCCATTGGTAGAAAGGCGAGGAGATCCGTGCACGAGGGCGCCCTGACCCGGCTCAGATCCGTTCCCCACAGCCGCTTCCGGCTCTTCGTCCTGCACCACGCGGGCGGCTCCCACCTGGGGTACCGGGGCTGGGTCCGGCACTTCCCCCCGGACTGGGAGATCTGCCTCCTGGACGCCCCCGGGCGGGCCCGCAGCTCCGGTGCCGAACCCGTCCGCGAGGCCGGAGCCCTGGCCGAGCGGATGCACGAGGTGATCCGCCCCGAACTCGACCGGCCCTTCGGGCTCTTCGGGCACAGCATGGGCGCGCTGGTGGCCTACGAGCTCACCCGCCGCCTCATCGGCGCCGGCACCCCACCGGTGTGGCTCGGCGCTTCCGCCTGGAGCCCGAAACCCGGTCCCGAGCGCGCCGAGCCCCGCCACCTGGCCTCCGACGACCGCCTGCGTGAGGCCATCGTCCGCATGGGCGGGACCCCGCGGAGCGCGTTGGAGGATCCGGACCTGTGGTCCTACGTCGCACCCCTCATGCGCGCCGACCTGGAACTGGTCGACACCTGGAGCCCCGACCCGGACGCCGCGCCGCTGGAGGTCCCGCTGTCGGTCTTCGGCGGCGCCGAAGACCGGGGGATGACCCCCGAACGCCTCGCGGGCTGGGCCGACCACGTCGAGGGCGACTTCGCGCACCACACCCTGCCCGGCGACCACTTCTACTTCACCGGCCGCACGGCCGAGGTGGTCGCCCGGATCACCAAGGACGTCGAGGCACTCCTGTGACCACCCGCGGGGGCGGGAGCGCCGCACGTCCGCGCCCCCGCCCCTCGTGGAACCCCTCCTAGCCCGCCTGGCGGACCCCCACGGCCACCAGGTATCCCGGGCCCCGGGCGGAGAGCTCCACCTTGTCCTCGAACCGGCCCCGCACCCCTCCGTCGCACTCCACGACCTCCCACCCGACGGCGTCCAGGTCGCCCGGTGCGGCCACCCGCTCACCGTGCGGGCCATCGGTCAGGTGCACCAGGACCATCTGATCGCCCAGCGAGCGCAGGAACGTCATGTGGTGCTCTCCCGCGTCCAGCCAGCGCAGCCCTCCGGTCTGCAGCGCGGGCAGGCTCCGGTGCAGGGCGAGCAGCCGCCGGTGGGAGTCCAGGACCCGCCGGTCCCAGTCCTGGGGGCGGTGCCAGGGCATCGTGCGCCGCGAGTTCTCCCCGTCGCGCCCCTCCAGGCCGATCTCGTCCCCGGCGAAGACGAACGGCACCCCCGGCAGCGTGGCCTGCGCGGCCACACCGACGGCCTGGAGCACCGGGTCGCCCACCACGGTCCGGAACCGTGCGGAGTCGTGGGTGCTGAGCGCGTTCACGCTGTGCGCGCGCACCCGCCAGGGCAGCCCCGCGTTGGTGGCCCGCATCGCCCGGACCGCCTCCGCGGCACCGCTGCTCGGCAGCGGCGCCGAGGTGTGCGTGGCCGCGTACCGGACCCCTTCCGGGCCGGTGTTCAGCCAGGCCCACACCGGCCGGGTGAACCCGGCGTAGTTCATCACCCCGTGCCAGCCGTCGTGCCGGGTGTCGGGGCCCGCGTCGTAGAAGTGCTCGGCCAGCAACCACGCCTCGGGCGCGGCCTCACGCATCCGGGCGGCGATCTCACCGGAGACCTCGTGGTTGACGTCCTGGGCACCCAGGCGGCCGGTCATGTTGGCCACGTCGATCCGCCAGCCGTCCAGCCCCTCCTCGCCGCCCAGGCGGTCCACCAGCACCGAGTCGTCGGCGCCGTACACGCGCTCGCGCAGCGCGGCCGAGGAGTAGTCGAGCTTGGGCAGCGAGTCCACCCCCAGCCAGCTCACGTAACCGTCCGGGTGGTCGGTGAAGTAGTAGTAACCCGCCTCCTCCGAGTCCGGGTCGGACAGGGCGGCGCGGAACCACTCGTGCTCGTCGCCGGTGTGGTTCGTGGTGAGGTCGCCCATCACCCGCATGCCGCGCGCGTGTGCCTCCCGGGTCAGGGCGCGCAGGGCGGCGTCTCCGCCCAGCAGCGGGTCCACCTCGGTGAAGCTGGAGGCGTCGTAGCGGTGTGTGGACCGGGCGGGGAAGAACGGGGTCAGGTACACCACCCCGGCACCGAGGTCGGCCAGGTGGTCCAGGTGGCGGCGCACCCCTTCCAGGGTTCCGCCGTAGTACTCCCCGGCGGCGGCCGGGCCGGAGCCCGCGGGCTCGGTGTCCCAGGCGCGCGGGTGCGCCCAGCCGGGGTACTCGGCGAGGGGGCCGACGGAGTCGTCGTCGCGGGCGAACCGGTCCGGGAAGATCTGGTAGACGGTGGTTCCGGGTACCCAGGACGGCGGGTTGGGCCCGGTGAGCAGGCGGAAGTCGCCGTCGTCGGTGACCTCGTGGTCGTGTGCGCCCGCCTGGTTGAGCCAGGTGTACCGGCGCCCGCGCACGATGGCGAACCGGTAGGGGGTCACCACGGGCAGCAGGGGGATCTCCACCGCGAACCAGTTCACCCCGCCCGTGGCCGACTCCGGTGCCCCCTCCACCAGTCGTGCCTCGCCGTCCTCCACCACGTACGCGTACACCGCGTCGGCGCCGCCGGGGACCCGGACGCGGAGCCGGGCGCGGTCGTCGTGGATCGTCACGTAGTCGGGTGACCCGTCGTGGTGGGGGTCGTGGCTGAACCGCATGCGGGGACGCTCCGTACATACCGGTGAAAGGATCCCTCACATAATGGCAAGAAAACGTCATCCTTGCGAAAGTATTTTCGCTCTTTTCTTGCAGGCGGCGGTGCGCTGCGCCTCGGCCGCCGGACCTCTGCGGGCGATCTTCGGGCCGTGGGACCGGTTTGTGGTGGTGTGGCCACCCCTGGCCCATCCCCACCGGAACGGTTAACGTTGTGATATGAGCCTTGAGCTGCCAACCGAACGACTCCTGATCAGGGAGTGGGAGCTGGGCGATGCCGAGGCGGCCCTTCAGATCTACGGGGCCGAGGAGGTCGCGCACTGGCTGACGCCGGAGTGGCAACCGGTGACCGATATCAGCGCGATGCGCTCGGTGCTGCACGCCTGGATCGAGGCGGGACCGAACCTGATCCCGCCCGCCGGGCGCTGGGCGATCGTTCGCAAGGAGGACGGGCTGCTGGTGGGAGGGCTGTCGTTGAAGCTGCTCCCGCCCTTCGAGGAGGACTTCGAGCTGACCTGGGCGCTGCGCCCGGACGTGTGGGGTCAGGGATACGCCACCGAGGCGAGCCAGGCCATCATTGGTTGGGCCTTCAAACAGGGGATCGAGGAGGTGTTCGCGGTCGCGCGCCCCCACAACGAGCGAGCGATCGCCGTCGCGCGCAGGCTCGGGATGGAATGGGTCGGCGAGACGGAGAAGTACTACAACATGCGTCTGCAGGTCTTCCGCCTGCGCCCCGTCTAGCCCGCGTACCGTGAAAGCCGCACAGGTGCGGGCCCGTGCGGGGCCACATCGGCGGGCCGAGGCCCGCCGATGTGCGACCCGGACCGTTCCGGCCGCTCGGGCGAATCAGGACAGGAGCTGGCTGATCCGGTCGACCTCCGCCGCGGACAGGCGCACGGCCGCGGCTTCCGTGTTCTCCTCCAGGTGCGCCACCCGTGAGGTGCCCGGGATCGGCAGCATCACGGGGGAGCGGTGCAGCAGCCAGGACAGGGCGAGTTGCACCGGGCTCACCCCGTGCTCGGCGGCGATCGCGGCCAGCGGAGACTCCGCCGAGGCCATCTCACCCCGGCCCACCGGCGCCCAGGGCAGGAACGCGGTCCCGTCCTTCTCGCACTGCTCCAGGACGTCCTCGGACTGGCGGAAGGAGGGCGCGTACTGGTTCTGCACCGAGGCGATCGGGGTGACCGCCCGGGCCGCGGACAGCTCGTCCACGCTCACCTCGCTCAGGCCGATGTGGCGGACCTTGCCCTCCTGCTGGAGCTCCACCAGGGCGCCGAGCTGGTCGGCCAGTGGGACCTCGGGGTCGATGCGGTGCAGCTGCATCAGGTCGATCCGCTCGACCCCCAGGTTGCGCAGGCTCAGCTCCGCCTGCTGCTTGAGGTACTCGGGACGGCCCAGTTTGTGCCACTGGGAGGGACCGGTCCGGACGAACCCGGCCTTGGTCCCGATGACCAGGCCCTCCGGGTAGGGGTAGAGCGCCTCGCGGATGAGCTGTTCGCTGATCTGCGGACCGTAGGAGTCGGCGGTGTCGATGAAGTCGATCCCGAGTTCTACGGCCCGCCGCAACACGGCCAGTGCCTCGTCCCGGTCGCGGGGCGGACCCCACACCCCCTCACCGATGATCCGCATCGCCCCGAAACCCAGGCGATGGACCGGTAGGTCGCCTCCGAGGAGGAGGGTTCCGGCCTGTTCTGCGATGTGCGGTGCGGCGTGTGCGTCGGTCACGGTCTTCCTTCCACTGCGGCACGGCGGCCGGGTCCGTGCCATGGTGCCAGTTCGCCGGGGCACGGCCGGTGTCCTCCGCTCCGTGTCGCCCTTTCGGCCGGGCCCGGCAGGATCCCAGGCGCCGCGGGAGGGACGCAAGGTGGGGGCGGGGCGTGCTCAGGGGTGGCTGGGGCGGGCCCGGGCGGTCGGCGCCGAGAGCGTCACGCGGTGCCCGCCGCAGCGGCAGCGCTGGTAGCTGACGAGGCCCTCGCTGGTCGCATGAGTGGAGTCGGTGGTCCAACGGTGTTCGTGTCCGGTCATGGACCCACCCTGGTGTAATGGCATTATGCATCTCAACCCTTACGGCCAGGGGCCCTTGACGCTCGCGGTGGACCTGGTCAACCAACCGCTCGCCGACACCGCCGACCTGGAACGGCGTTGCGCCGAGGCGGGGTTCCTCCTGGAGAGGCCGGTGGCGGAGGGCGACCTCATCGCGGTCCGCGACTTCCTGGCCGGGTGGGCCACCGTCGTCGACAGTCCGGACGAGCCCACCCGTGCCGGACGGCTCAACACCCTGCTCGTGGAGTTCTCCGGCCCGCCGCGGCTGACCGACCACGCGGGTACCGGCTGGCACCTGCACTACCGTCCGGACGACCTGCCCGCCCACCGGCAGATCGCCTCGCTGATCGCCGTCGGTACCGCCCTGCACCTGACCGGCCGGGGCATGAGCCGCCTGGGCCGGTGCGCCGCACGGGGGTGCGCGCACGTCTACGCGGACTTCTCCCGCAACGGCCGCCAGCGGTACTGCTCACCCGCCTGCGGCAACCGGGACGCCGTCCGCCGGCACCGGGCCCGCGCCATCGAGGACACGGAGGGGTGCGCCCGGTAGGCCGGGGTCGCGCTCCCACCCGGGCGCGCACACCGCTCGTCCGGCCTCGGGGGTCAGCCGGCGGTGTCGCGCCGGGCGACCGAGGCGAGGTCGGCCTCGATCCGGGCGGTGGTCTCCAGCAGGGCGGGAAGCAGGTCGCGACGCACGTCCTCGATCGATGAGCGGTTGGCGTGCGCGGACACGTTGGCGGCGGCGATCACCCGGCCGGAGTCGTCGCGGATCGGGGCGGCCAGCGAGCGCAGGCCCTCCTCCAGTTCCTGGTCGACGATCGCGTATCCCTGTGCGCGTACGCGCAGGATCTCCGCGCGCAGTTCGGCGGTGTCGGTGACGGTGAACCGGGTCAACGGCCGCAGTTCGACCCGGTCCAGGTAGGCGTTCAGTCCGGCGTCGTCGTACCCGGCCAGCAGGACCCGGCCCATGGAGGTGGTGGAGGCGGGGAAGCGGGTGCCCACGGAGATGGACACGGCCATGATCCGCGAGGTGGCCACGCGGGCGACGTAGAGGATGTCGTCGCCCTCCAGCACCGACACCGAAGCCGACTCGTGCACGCGGGCGGACAGGTCCTCCAGATGCGGTTGGGCCACATCGGGGAGTCCCGCGGAGGCCACGTAGGCGTAGCCGAGCTCCAGTACCCGCGGGGTGAGGGAGAACATCCGGCCGTCGGTGCGCACGTACCCCAGGTCCACCAGGGTCAGCAGGAAGCGCCGGGCGGCGGCCCGGGTGAGGTCGGTGGCGCGTGCGACCTCGCTGAGGGTCATGGCCGGGCGTTCGGCCGAGAAGGCGCGGACGACCATGAGCCCCCGTTCCAGGGACTGCACGAAGTGGGCTCCGCGGTCGGGGGCTTCTTCGGTCGTCATGAGGCCTTCCGGGATCGGGGTCGGGGGGTACGGCCACGGTGCGGCGGACCGCGGTCATCGCGATGTTCTCATACCGAACAGGTGGGGCACGCCTTGACCCTCACTGTGATCGGCGCTACGGTCGTACCCACTAAGTTCGCGATGTGAACAACTATGCGCTATACGAACAGGAGGGTCGCCATGGCCGTGCCCCTGGACGAGGCGGTCCGGCAGCTCATCCACGACGGCGACACCGTCGCGCTGGAGGGGTTCACCCACCTCATTCCCGTGGCCGCCGGGCACGAGGTCATCCGCCAGGGCCTGCGCGACCTCACGCTGGTTCGGATGACGCCCGACATCGTCTACGACCAACTCATCGGTGCCGGGTGCGCGCGCAAACTCGTCTTCTCCTGGGGTGGCAACCCCGGGGTGGGGTCGCTGCACCGCTTCCGGGACGCCGTCACCCGCTCCTGGCCGGTCCCGCTGGATATCGAGGAGCACAGCCACGCCGGGATGGCCAATCGGTACGTCGCGGGCGCCTCCGGCCTGCCCTTCGCCGTCCTGCGCGGCTACAGCGGTACCGACCTGGCCGGGAACACCCCCAACATCAGGACCATCACCTGCCCCTTCACCGGACAGGAGTTGGCCGCCGTCCCCGCCCTCAACCCCGACGTCACCGTGATCCACGCCCAGCGCGCGGACGCCGCGGGCAACGTGCAGCTGTGGGGCATCACCGGCATCCAGAAGGAGGCCGCCCTGGCCGCCGACCGGGTCCTGGTCACCGTGGAGGAGGTCGTGCACGAGCTCGAACCCGTCCCCGGGCAGGTGATCCTGCCGAGCCGGGTCGTCGACGCGGTCAGCGTCTTCCCCGGTGGTGCCGCCCCCTCCTACGCGCACGGCTACTACGAGCGCGACAACGCCGCCTACCGGGCCTGGGACGCGATCGGTCGCGACCGCGAGGCCTTCACCGCCTGGCTCACCGAACTCACCTCGGCCACCGGTCCGGCCGCTGCCGCCCGGGTGACGGCCGGACCCGCCGCGGCCGACCGGGCCGCGGACGACCCCGAGCCCGCAGGGAGGGGCGCGTGACCACCGTGACATGGACCGCAGACGAGATGATGACCGTCACCGCGGCGCGCTCGCTGCGCGACGGGATGGCCTGTTTCGTCGGCATCGGGCTCCCCAGCACCGCCGCCAACGTGGCCAGCCGCACCCACGCCCCCGACCTGTGGATGATCTACGAGTCCGGCACTCTGGGCGCGTCCCCCGACCATCTGCCGCTGTCCATCGGGGACGGGATCCTCGCCGACACCGCCGACACCGTGGTCTCGGTGCCCGAGGTCTTCAACTACTGGCTCCAGGCCGGGCGCATCGACGCCGGATTCCTCGGCGCCGCCCAGATCGACCGGTACGCCAACATCAACACCACCGTCATCGGGGCCTATGACGACCCCGCGGTGCGCCTTCCCGGTGCCGGCGGCGCCCCCGAGATCGCCGCCTCCTGCCGCGAGGTCATCGTGATCATGCGGCACAGCCGGCGCGCGTTCGTGGAGAGGGTGGACTTCGTGACCTCGGTGGGCCACGGCACGGGCCCCGGTGACCGAGAACGGCTCGGGCTGACCGGTGCCGGTCCCGTCCGGGTCATCACCGACCTCGGGGTGCTCGAACCCGACCCGCTCACCCGCGAACTCACCCTCGTGGGCGTGCACCCGGGCGTGGAGGCGGCGGCGGTGCGCGAGGCGACCGGCTGGGACCTGCGGATCTCCGAGGACCTCGCCCGGACCCCGGCCCCCACCGAAACCGAACTCTCGGTGGTCCGTTCCCTGACCGGGGCCGACTGAGCCCGGCCTGGGTCGTCCGAACTCGGACGGGTACGCTACCTAACACTGTTAGGTAACGGGTTCCGGTCCACCGGACCGAACCCACCGACGGACACACCCCCTCAACCCAGGAGGCACACGGTGACCGACGTCTACGTCCTCGACGCCGTCCGCACCCCCTTCGGCAAGTACGGCGGCGCACTCTCCGGAACCCGCCCCGACGACCTCGCCGCGCACGTGATCAGAGCCCTGGTCGACCGGAGCCCCGACCTCGACCCGGCCGCCGTCGACGAGGTCCTGTTCGGCAACGCCAACGGAGCGGGCGAGGAGAACCGCAACGTCGCCCGCATGGCCACACTCCTGGCCGGGCTGCCCACCTCCGTTCCCGGAGCCACTGTCAACCGCCTCTGCGGCTCCGGGATGGAGGCGGCCGTCCAGGCGAGCCGGGCCATCCAGACCGGCGACGCCTCCCTGGTCCTGGCCGGGGGAGTCGAGTCCATGAGCCGCGCCCCCTGGGTGCTGCCCAAACCGGCCAAGGGCTTCCCCGCCGCCGACACCGCCCTGTACTCCACCACCCTCGGCTGGCGCATGGTCAACCCGCGCATGCCGCGCAGGTGGACCGTCTCCCTGGGGGAGAGCACCGAGGGCCTGGCGGGTCAGTACGGCGTCAGCCGTGCG
The DNA here is from genome assembly GCF_055763695.1 of Nocardiopsis moroccensis. Taxonomy (NCBI): domain Bacteria; kingdom Bacillati; phylum Actinomycetota; class Actinomycetes; order Streptosporangiales; family Nocardiopsidaceae; genus Nocardiopsis; species Nocardiopsis moroccensis. Next base: position 1,320,357 of record NZ_CP199747.1, read on the forward strand.
GACCAGGACGCCTTCGCCCTGGCCAGCCACACCAAGGCCGCCCGTGCCTGGGCCGACGGGGTCTTCGACGACGAGATCGTCCAGGTCGAGGGCGCCCGCCTGGACCGCGACGAGAGCATCCGCGAGACCTCCGCAGACAAGCTCGCCGGTCTCAAACCCGCCTTCCGCGAGGAGGGCACCATCACCGCGGGCAACGCCTCCCCCCTCAACGACGGCGCCGCGGCCCTCCTGCTCGGCGACGCCGGGGCCGCCGCCACCACCGGCCGCGAACCCCTCGCCCGCCTGGTCAGCCGGGGGGCCGCGGGGGTCGACCCCGACGTGTTCGGCATCGGCCCGGTCCGCGCCGCCGAGATCGCCCTCGAACGCGCCGGGATCGGCTGGGACGATCTGGCCGCGGTCGAACTCAACGAGGCCTTCGCGGCCCAGTCCCTGGCCTGTGTCCGCAGCTGGAAGGGGCTGGACCCCGACATCGTCAACCGCAACGGCGGAGCCATCGCCATCGGTCACCCGCTCGGCGCCTCCGGAGCGCGCGTCCTCGGCTCGCTCGCCCACGAACTGCGCAGGCGTGGCGGCGGCTGGGGCCTGGCCGCGCTGTGCATCGGAGTCGGCCAGGGCCTGGCCGTCGTGCTGCACGCCTGACGTCCCCGGCGGGCCCCACCGACCCCGGGGCCCGCCCCGAAAGGAACAGCCACATGTCCACCACATCCGACGGGGCGTACCGCCCCGACGGGACCGGCCCGGCTCACGGGTCCGCGTCCCGCACCGGCACCCGCGCCCCCGGGCTGCACGTCCCCGGCTACGTCCGGGACCACGACACCCACCCGCCCCTGGACTACCCCGGGTACGGGAGCACCGCCCTGCGCCACCCCGAGCGCCCGCTCACCCTCCTGCCGCACACGCTCACCGAGATCACCGCGCCCGTCCTGGGCGAGGACCGCCTCGGCGCGTACGACCACGACCTCACCCGACAGCACGAGGGCGAACCGCAGGGCCAGCGCATCATCGTGCACGGGCAGGTCCGCGACAGCGACGGCCGAGCCGTCCCGCACACCCTCGTGGAGATCTGGCAGGCCAACGCCGCCGGGCGCTACCGCCACACCGGCGACACCTGGCCCGCCCCGCTCGACCCCCACTTCACCGGGGTCGGCCGGGTCCTCACCGACGCCGAGGGCCGCTACCGGTTCGTCACCGTCCGGCCCGGGGCCTACCCCTGGAAGAACCACCGGAACGCCTGGCGCCCCGCCCACATCCACTTCTCCCTGTTCGGGCAGGCCTTCACCCAGCGCCTGGTCACCCAGATGTACTTCCCCGACGACCCCCTCTTCTTCCAGGACCCCATGTGGCAGTCGGTCCCCGACGAGAGGGCCCGCGAGCGCATGCTCGCCCGCTTCGACTACGACGCCACCGAACCCGAGTGGGCCCTGGCCTACCGCTGGGACATCGTGCTGCGCGGACGCGAACAGACCCCGTTCGAGTCCGAGGAAGAGGTCCTGGAGGACGACGAGTGAGCACCCACCCCACCACCCCGTCCCAGACGGTCGGCCCCTACCTGCACATCGGCCTGCCCTGGCCGGACGGCCCCTTCGCGGTCGCCGAGGGCACCCCCGGCGCCCTCTGGCTGCGCGGCACCGTCTACGACGGCGCGGGCGCGCCCGTCACCGACGCCCTCGTCGAGACCTGGCAGGCCGACCCCGAAGGCCGCTTCGACCACTCCGACGACCCCCGGGGCCCCCGGAACCTGCCGGGTTTCCGCGGCTTCGGGCGCTGCCCCACCGACGCCTCGGGCTCCTACGGCATCCTCACCCTCAAACCCGGGCCCGTCCCCGGGCCCGGCGGGGACCAGGCGCCGCACGTCGACATCTCCGTCTTCGCGCGCGGCATGCTGAACCGGGTCGTCACCCGCCTGTACTTTCCCGAGGAGGAGGCCGCCAACACCGCCGACCCGGTACTGAACTCCATCGGGGACCCCGCGGCACGCGCCACCCTCGTCGCCCGGCGGGAGGAGGACGGTTACCGTCTCGACATCCGTCTCCAGGGCGCGGGCGAGACCGTCTTCTTCGACATCTGACCGCTCCACCCCGAGCCAGACAAGGACCCACCCATGACCGGCCTGTTCGACGGTGTCCTCAACCACGGCCCCCTCGGCCCGCTCACCGACGACACCGCCTGGCTCCAGGCCCTGCTCGACACCGAGGCCGCCCTCGCCCGCGCTCTCGCCGACACCGCGGACCCGACGGACCCGGACGCCCTCACGGCGGAACAGGCCGAGACCATCGCCGCCGCCTGCACAGCCGACGCGTACGACGCGGCCGCCCTGGGTGGGGCGGCCGCGGGCGGCGGCAACCCTGTCATCCCCCTGGTCGGACAGCTCACCGCACGGGTACACCGGGCCGACCCTCGAGCGGCCGGCCACGTCCACCGCGGCGCCACCAGCCAGGACGTCATGGACACCGCCGCCATGCTCCTCCTGCGCCGCGCGGGCCGGGTCCTGCACGGCGAACTGGACCTCCTCACCGCCGACCTGCGCATCCTCGCCGACCGCCACCGCAGTACACCCATGCCCGGACGCACCCTGCTCCAACAGGCTCTGCCCACCACCTTCGGCGCGGTCGCCGCGGGCTGGGCCTCGGGCCTGGCCGCAGCGGCCGACCGGCTCGACGAGGTCCTCACCCACCGCCTGGCCGCCCAGCTCGGCGGGGCCGTGGGCACCCTGGCCTCCCTCGGCCCCCGTGGCCCGGAGACGGCCGCCGCCTTCGCCGCCCGCCTCGGCCTGCCCGAACCCGAGCTGCCCTGGCACACCGAACGCGGCCGTGTCGCCGAGGCCGCCGCGGCCCTGGGCCAGGTGTGCGGCGCGGTCGGAACGGTCGCCCAGGACATCGTTCTGCTCGCCCAGACCGAGGTCGGCGAGGTCACCGAGGAGGGCGGCGAGGGCACCGGGGGGTCGTCCACCATGCCGCACAAGCGCAACCCCGTCGCCGCCGTCAGCGCTCTGGCCGCCGCCCGCCAGGCACCCGGCCTGGTCGCCAACCTGTTCGCCGCCCAGATCCAGGAGCACCAGCGCGCCGCCGGGGCCTGGCACGCCGAATGGCTCCCCCTCACCGACCTGCTGCGCCGCACCGGCTCGGCGGTGTCCTGGCTGCGTACCAGCACCGAACGCCTGCGCGTGCACCCCGGCCGGATGCGCGCCAACCTGGACCGCACCGGCGGGCTGGCCCTGAGCGAACGCCTCACCACCGACCTGGCCCCCGAACTCGGTCGGACGGAGGCCCACCGCAGGGTCACCGTCGCCTGCCGGGCCGCCGTCGACGAGGACCGCGACCCGGTCGAGGTCCTGGCCGAACACCTTCGGGGGGTGCGCACCCGAGAACAGGTCGGCGCACTGCTCGACCCCACGGCCTACCTCGGCGCCGCCGCGGTGTTCACCGACCGGGTGACGGGTAGGACCGGCCGGACGGACCGTACCGACAGCGAAGAAGGAAACCGATGAGCGTTGACCTCCACCACACCGTGAGCGGCCCCACGGACGCACCGCCGCTGGTGCTCGCCGGATCCCTGGGCACCACCGGCCAGATGTGGGAACCGCAGGTCGAGGCGCTCTCCACGGTCTTCCGGGTGATCCGCGTCGACCTGCGCGGGCACGGCCGCTCGCCCGCTCCCCAGGGTCCCTACAGTATGGCCGACCTGGGCGGCGACGTCCTCGCCCTCCTCGACCGGCTGGGGATCGAACGCGCCCACTACGCGGGCCTGTCCATCGGCGGTATGCTCGGCCAGTGGCTGGGCATCAACGCCCCCGAGCGCATCGACCGCCTCATCCTGATGGCCACCTCCCCGTACATGGGCCCCGCGCAGAACTGGCGGGACAGGGCCGCCCTGGCCCGGGCCGAGGGCACCGCCGCCCTGGCCGACAACGTCGTGCAGCGCTGGTTCACCCCCGGCTACGCCAAGGAGCACCCCCACGACGTCACCCTCCTGCGCGACCAGATCGTGGACACCCCCGACGAGGGGTACGCGGGCTGCTGCGGCGCCATCGAGAACCACGACGTACGGGCGGACCTGCACCGGATCACCGCACCCACCCTGGTCATTGCCGGGGCCGACGACCCCGCCACCCCGCCCGAGGACAACGGCGCGCTGATCGCGGAACGGGTCCCCGGAGCGCGGCTCGTGGTGCTCCCGGACGCGGCCCACCTGCTGTCCTGGTCGCACGCGGCCCAGGTGAACACGCTCATCACCCAGCACCTGACCGCCGCGGACCGGTACGGCGCCGGGATGCGGGTGCGACGGAGCGTGCTCGGCGACGCGCACGTGGACCGGGCCGAGGAGCGCAAGAGCGCCTTCACCGAACCCTTCCAGGACCTGATCACCCGGTACGCCTGGGGTGAGATCTGGACCCGCCCGGGCCTGGACCGGCGGACCCGTAGCTGCATGGTGTTGACCGCCCTGGCCGCCGAGGGCCACTGGGGCGAGTTGGCCATGCACGTGCGGGCGGCCCTGCGCAACGGCCTGACCCCGGACGAGATCGGGGAGGTTTTCCTCCAGGCCGCCGTCTACTGCGGAGTCCCGGCCGCCAACAAGGCCTTCGCCATCGCCCAGGAGGTCTTCGACGAGGACGCGGGGGCATGACCCGCCGGCCCCGCCGGAGCGGGGCAGGCTCTCTCCCGGGCCGGGCGCCGGGGCCCGTGGCGGCCGGGGCACGCGATAGCTGTCCTGGCCGGGCCGGGCCCCTCGCCGCACGGCGGGGTCAGCGTTTGAAGGCGACCCCGGACATCTCCCACCTCTTGATCTCGGGGTCGTCGGGGCGCTGGAGCGGCTCCCGGTCGGGGTGGCGCCAGGTGGCGCAGTCCACGGCCCGGGGGCCCTGGTCGCGGCCGTCGATCCAGGGGCTCACGAGTTCGAGGCCGGAGAACACGGCGGAGGCCTCCTCGGGACTGCGCACGCGGCCCCAGGGGGTGCCGAAGGAGAGGATCTTCTCGGTCATCCAGGCAGCCGCCTCGGGGTCGTCGGAGACGATGTGGGAGAAGATCACGCAGGAGCCGGGGGCGAGCCGGTCGAGCAGGGAGCGGACCATGCCGAAGGGGTCGCTCTCGTCGGGCAGGCAGTGCAGCAGTGAGACGAGCATGACGCACACCGGCTGGTCGGTGTCGATGAGCCGGTGGGTCTCCGGCGCGCCGAGGATCTGGTCGGTGTCGCGGATGTCGGCCATCAGGAACGCGGTGCCGGCGCTGTCGGTGACCAGTGCCCTGCCGTGGGCCAGCACGATGGGGTCGTGGTCCACATAGACCACGCGCGCCCTCGGGTTGGCCCGCTGGGCGACGTGGTGGGTGTTCTCGGTGGTGGGCAGACCGGCACCGAGGTCGAGGAACTGTTCCACCCCCTGCCTGCTCACGTACTCGACGGCGCGCCCGAGGAAGGCCCGGTTGTCGTTGGCGAAGGAGACGAGTTCGGGGATGCCCTTGGCGAGCTCCTCGCAGGCTTCCCGGTCCGCCTCGAAGTTGTCTTTCCCGCCCAGCAGATAGTCGTACATACGCGCGATGCTCGGCGTGTCCATGTTGATGTGGGGGGGGAAGCGATCGGCCATAGGAGAGAGGTACCAATCAGGACTAGTTTGTGCGAGGCATCTTCAGGCGAATCGTAACCGTGTTTCGTGGGTCGTACCGGCTTTTCCGCAAGAAAGTCGAGCGGATGCTTCAGGGGTCCTCTTGGTCGGTGGAAAAGGGACGGCGGAAGCGGTCGAAACCGGGCAGCTCGTCGGCGATATGCCCTGGGGCAGCGGCTCTGACGCGATCGCCGACCCCCTCCGGAAGGGGTGGAACCGGGGGAGGGGTCAGGGCCCGCCAGAAGGCCCCCGGGGAAAGGGGGGAACCCGTTTGGGCCCGAGCGGCGAAAACGTCGCCACCAGCGTCGGCGTGTTCCTCCGAAAGCGCGCAGCGGTGACCCTCGCCCGAATCCGTGCCCTGCGCCGAAGACCCCTTTGTTCCGGTGGACATGTCCCTGACCAGTTCCACCAACGCACGCCGTTCCCGGCCCGCCCACCGGGTCAGGACGAAGGGATCGCGGTCGGCCTCCGCCCCCAGCGCGGCGGCGGTCGCCGACAGGTGCGCACAGCGCCCCGCCCAGTGGTCGCAGGAGCACGTGGCCACCAGGTCGTCCCACCCCCGCGGCACCAGGGCCAGACCGAGCAGGGCGAACACCCGCTCCGCGGCCTCCGGAAGCTCACCGGAGAGCAGTCTCGCCCGGAACAGCGGCTGCGAGGCCAGCGCGGCACCGGCCCGGTCCCACTCCTGATCGGGCCACACGAGGCGGATCAGGCTCACCTCGTTCCCCCGGACCCGGCCCAGGACCTCGCCGGGCCGGACCGAGATCCGTTCCACCGTGCCGCCCCCGGAACCGCCCAGGGCCGCCTCCACCAGCTCCGACCAGCTCATCCGGCCACCGCCTCGGGCGCCAGCCGCACCACCTCGCGCAGGTCCTCCACCGAGAGCCCGCCCAGCCACTGCTCGCCGGTGGCCACCGCGCCGTCGGCCAGTGCGCTCTTGCGCTCGATCATCTCGTCCACCCGTTCCTCCACGGTGCCCACACAGACCATCTTGCGCACCTGAACGTCCCTGCGCTGCCCGATCCGGAAGGCCCGGTCGGTGGCCTGGTTCTCCACCGCAGGGTTCCACCACCGGTCCACGTGCACCACATGGTTGGCGGCGGTCAGGTTCAACCCGGTCCCCGCCGCCTTCAGCGACAGCAGGAACACCACCGGCCCCGCCGCCGTCTGGAAGTGCTCGGTCATCCGCTCGCGGTCGGCCCGGGAGGTGCCGCCGTGCAGCCACAGCACCGGAACCCCGAGCCTGGATCGCAGGTAGGGCGCCAGGCGCTCGCCCCAACGCGCGTACTGCGTGAAGCACAGCGCCTTGTCCCCCTCGGCCACCGCCTCGCCCAGGATCGCCTCCAACCGGTCGAGTTTGCCGGAGCGTCCCGCCAGCGCCGAACCGTCCCCGAGGAACTGCGCCGGGTGGTTACAGATCTGTTTGAGTCGGGACATGGCGGACAGCACCAGCCCCTTGCGTTCCCGCTCGTCGGCCTCGACCATCCGCTCGGCCATGTCGTCCACCACCGCCCGGTACAGCGAGGCCTGCTCGGGGGTGAGCGTGCACCAGGTGCGCATCTGGTGCTTCTCCGGCAGGTCCGCGATGATCGACCGGTCGGTCTTGAGCCTGCGCAGCACGAACGGCCCGGTCAGGCGGCGCACCAGGTCGGTGCCGTCCCCCACGCCCTCCTCCGCCTCGGCCCGGTCGGCGACCGCGCGCTGGAAGTCGGCGGCCGAACCCAGCAGCCCCGGGTTGGCGAACTCCATCACCGACCACAGCTCGCCCAGGTTGTTCTCCACCGGGGTGCCGGTGAGCGCGATCCGGGTCGCGGCGGGCAGCGAACGCACCGCCCGAGCCTGGCGGGTGGTGTGGTTCTTCAGCGCCTGGGCCTCGTCGCAGACCACCCGGTGCCAGGGCATCCCGGACAGTTCCTCGGAGTCGCGCGCCACCACCCCGTAGGTGGTGACCACCAGGTCGCAGGCGCCCACGAGCCGGGCCAACGCGTTGCCGGTCGGCCGGTCCGGGCCGTGCTGGACATGCACCCGCAGCCCCGGGGCGAACTTCCCGGCCTCACGGCGCCAGTTGCCCAACAGGGACACCGGGCACACCAGCAGGGTGGGTCCGGGCGCGGGGCCCCCGGCGCGCTCGTCGGTGAGCAATGCCAGCAGCTGCACGGTCTTGCCCAGCCCCATGTCGTCGGCGAGCACCGCTCCCAGGCCCAGCTCACCCAGGAACCGCAGCCAGGCCGCTCCCCGATCCTGGTAGGGCCGGAGCGTGCCCTCGAAGCCGGGCGGGGTCCCCATCGGCCGGGGGCCGGCCTTGGCCCCGCCGCCCAGCAGGGCGCCCAGCGGGCCGTCGGCCACCACGTCCGCCACCGGCAGCGGGGGCTCCTGCACACCTATCGCCGCTCGCAGCGCCTCCTCGCGGCGCATCCGCCCGCGCCCGCTCCGGCGCATCAGGTCCAGGGCGGCTCCGACCCGTTCGGGGTCGATCTCCATCCACCGGCCGCGGACCCGGACCAGGGAGCGTTTGAGCCGGGCCAGCTCGGCGAGCTCCTCCAGCTCCTCCTCGGACAGGGGGTTCTCGGTCCCCGGACCGCGCAGCAGCGCCTCGAAGGAGACGTCGACCAGGTCGTCGGGGCCCACCCCGCCGCGGCCGCGCCGCCTGGGCCCCTCGCTCACGGTCATCCGCAGCCCGAGTGCGTCGCGTCCGCTCCACTCGGGCAGCACCACGCCGAACCCCGCCGAGGACAGACGGGCCGCGGCGTCGCCGACGAACGCCTGCGCGCCCACGGTGTCCAGGTGGAGCCGTTCCGGGGCCAGCTCGCGCAGGGCCCGGTGGAGCGCGGGCAGGTGGCGGGCGGCGCGCCGCAGATCGGCCAGGGCGGTGGCGGCCACGTCCTCGGGCAGCCAGGCCGCGCCCTCGCCCAGCCACACCTGCTCCAGGGGCAGGCGCAGGCCGGGGTCGGTGGTGGAGCGCACCCAGAACTCCAGGGTCCAGGGCCGGGGACCGCCCCGGGCGCTCTCGGGTTCGGGCTCGCGCAGCACGAACAGCAGTTGGGCCCGGCCGCCGCCGCGTACCCGATCCCGCCACTCGCGCAGGGGGCCGCGCAGCACCCGGGCGGCGTCCTCGCCGATCCGGGTGTGCTCCCCGGTGAGTGCGGCGGCCAGAAGCGCCGCGGGTGCGGCGGTGGGGCCGGGCTCCGGTGCGCTCCTGGGTGGGGCCAGACGGCGGGCCGCGGCGTCGGCGAGTAGTTCCAGGGGTGCCAGCACGCAGGCACGGGCGGCCTCGTCCCGTTCGCGCGGGTCCAGGTGTGCGGTGGCCGCGGTGGGCAGGGCCTCGGTGAGCGCGGCCAGGTGGGCCTCGGCGGTGTCCAGCGGGGCCGGTCGCCAACGGGCGCGGGGCGGGGTGCCGACCAGGTCGGGTAGGACACAGCCCGCCAGGACCAGCCGTTCGGCGAAGGTGTGGACCGCGCGCAGGTGGGTCAGGGCGGGGCCGAGCGGGCAGGGCAGTTCGTCGAGCGCGGCCAGCAGGGTGTCGGCCCGGGCCGCGGACAGCTCCAGGGCCGGGACCCGCCAGGGGCGGAATTCGGCGGGCGCCGTGTCGGTCGTGTCGGAGGGTGCGGGCGCCTCGTCGGTTCCGGGCAGGTGGAGGACCAGTTCGGCGGAACGGGGCCCGTCGGGGTCGACCCCGGTCTTGGCCACCAGGTCCCGCAGCTCCGCCGTGCCCGCAGCGAAGGGGTGCGCGCCCGGCTCCGCGGCGGTCGGCGCCGTCGCCGGGTCCCCCTCGCCCCAGAGCACCAGCGTGTCCCTGGCCCACGCCCCGTGCAGAACCCGCACCACACCTCCCGTGCAGAAAAGCGAACGTCGTCGGCCCCCAGTATCGCGGGGGCCGACGACGTTTCCGCACGTGCGGGTCGGGAGCTGGGCCTGCCGGAAGCCCGGTCCGGAGCGCGGGTCAGAGCTTGGCGGGCACCTCGTTGCCCACGGCGAGGATGCCCTCGCGCATGCGGACCCGCCACAGCAGGACCCCGCCGAGCACGAAGAACGCGATCAGGGAGAGGATCGCCACCCGGTAGCCGCCGGTGAGGCTCACCGCGACGGTCACCACCAGGGAGCCCAGGAAAGTGGAGCCCTTGTCGGAGATCTGGAAGAGGCTGAAGTACTCCGCCTCCCGGCCGCGTGGGATGAGCTGGGAGAACATCGACCGGGCCAAGGACTGGGTGCAGCCCAGTACGAGGCCGATGCCGACACCCATCGCGACGAACAGGGCGACGTTGCCCGCGGGCAGGAAGTAGCCCACCCCCACCAGCAGGCACCAGACCACCAGGCTGCCGAGCACGGTCCGCTTCGGTCCCAGGCGGGCGGCGATCGCTCCGGTGGCGAACGCCCCCGCGAAGGCCACGAACTGGATGATGAGGATGGTCATGATCAGGGAGTCCTGGCCCAGGTTCAGGTCCTGGGTGGCGAAGGGGGCCGCGTAGCGGATGGTCGCCTGCACACCGTCGTTGAAGAAGATGAAGGCCAGCAGGAACAACATGGTGTCGGGGTACCTGCGCATGTCGCGCAGGGTGTGCCCGAAGTCGCGCAGGGACTCGCCGACCCTGGGCCGTCCGTGGCTGCGCGCGGCGAGCGCGCCGTAGCGGTTGCGCAGCGGCCTGATCGAGATGACCGTGAACCCGGCCCACCAGATACCGACCGAGGCGAAGGCCACCCGGGCGGCCCAGGCGGCGTCGTCGGCGGTGAGTACCAGGACCAGGTGGAAGGCGAGGAGGAGGGCCCCGCCCAGGTAGCCGATCCCCCACCCGGCGGCCGAGACCCGGTCCCGTTCGTCGGGTGTGGCGATCTCCGGAAGAAAGGCGTTGTAGACGACGATCGACAACCCGAACAGCAGGTTGGCCGCCAGGAACAGCACCGAGGCGAGCAGATAGCCCTCGGTGGTGAAGTACAGGGCGCTGGTGCACACCGAGCCGCCCGTGGCGAGCAGGAACAGCCAGGTCTTCTTGCGCTTGGTGCGGTCGGCCAGCGCGCCGACCAGCGGCAGCAGCAGGATCTGCAGCAGGATCGCGACCGTGGTCAGGGCCGGGTAGAGCGCGTTGGGGTGCAGCGCCAGGAAGTCGACGCCCAGCGGTGTGATGGCCAGGGAGGCGTCACGGCAGGCCTCGGTGTCGGCGGCTCCGACCGAGGCACAGGCCAGACCGCTCAGGTAGGGGCCGATGAGGACGGTGACCACCGAGGTGATGAACACCGAGTTCGCCCAGTCGTAGAGGTACCAGCCGCGTTGTTCGCGCCTGCGCTGGTCGGGGTCGGTCGAAGGGCTCTGGCCTTCGGCCGTTTCGGGGGGAGTGGACATCGCAGGGCTATCCGTTCTTCGGGGTTCTGGGGTGGCTCCGGTTCCAGCGGCCGCGTCGCAGGAGCAGCTCGCGCAGCCCGACGGTGTTGTCGGTGACGATTCCGTCCACCCCCGCTTCGAGCAGGCGTTCCATCACCTCGGTGTCGTTGATGGTCCACACGTGGACCTGCATGCCGAGCCGGTGCGCGGTGCGGATGACGTCCCGGCTGAGCAGGGGGAACCCGTTGTGGCTCAGGGGGATCTGGGCGCAGACCGGGACACGGCCGGCGACCGGGCGCAGAACCGGGGACAGGGAGGCCAGTCGGAGCCGGGCCACGTCCACCGGGCCACAGGACGTGGCGACCCGGGGGCCGTAGAGGCGGCGGGCCCGGTTCAGGCGGTCCTGGTCGAAGGAGCCCACGCACACCCGGTCCCAGGCGTTGGTGCGGCGGAGCACCTCCAGCAGGGGCAGGACGGCGCCGTCCGACTTCAGGTCGATGTTGAAACGCGCCTGGGGCCAGGTGCCGAGCAGGTCCTCCAGCAGGGGCACCGGCTCCTTGCCCGCGACACGGGCGCGGGCGACCTCGCCGTGCGGCAGTTCGGAGATGGCGCCCGGCCGGTCGGTGGTGCGGTCCAGGGTGTCGTCGTGGAAGGCCATGAGCACGCCGTCCCTGGTGGCGTGCACGTCCGTCTCCAGGTACGTGTAGCCCAGGTCCACGGCGTGTTGGAAGGCCACGGCCGTGTTCTCCAGCTCGGTGCGGCGCTCGCCCTGGTCGTCGGTGAGCCATCCGCCGCGGTGGGCGAGGGCGACGGGTACGGGGGAGGAAAGGTACGCGTGTGTCACGTCTTGAAGTATGACGGTTCCCGGGCGGGGGGTGCTCGGGCCGGGGCCCTCGTGTCGACTGCCGGGGAAAGCTGGAATTCCAGGTGGCACGGGCGTCCGGTCGGCGGCTCCTTGTAGGGGGTAAGGGCTTCGTTCCTCCTCGGAAGGGATCTGTTCATGTCGCACTCCTCCCACGGTCACCCCTGTCGGCGTCCGCTCTGCGTCCGCGCGTCCGCCCACCCCTGGCGGCCGGCGCGCACCCCCGCGCGCACCCCTGTCCGGGGCATGTCGGTGGGCCGGTGCGGGGCACCCCTGCTGGCGGGCCACCGGACCCCCGGGGACGTGCACAGGCTGGCCCAGCAGATGGCCGAGGTCCTTGTCGGCAGGCGTGCCCCGGAGGTGCTGCGCAACCAGGTGACGGTGCCGGTCCGGGAGGAGCTGCGTCGTCTGCGCGGCACGGTCGGGTGCGCCATGGCGCCCCGTCTGGCCAGGGTGTTCCACCAACCGCTGGGCGCGTCGGGGGTGGAGGCCAGCGCCGTGATCGACTGTGACCGGCGCTCGCGGGTGTTCGCGTTCCGGCTGCGCAGGGAGGGCGGGCGCTGGGTCTGCACGCGTTTGGAGACCGACCGGGGGCACTGAGGTACGGAGCGCCCCAGCGGTGACCGAAAAGCCGGAAAGGCCTGGATCTGCCCGGTTGTGCATCGATAGGGTCCGGGTGGGATGGCCCCCTGATCGGAGGCCTGACCGGGCCACCGGGATCCCAGTACCCAAGGGAAGGAGACGGCGGACGAGCCCTCGGGCTCGGCCGCCACTCGTGTATGAAACCCGCTGACATCGCCCGCCTGCACAGCATCGGCGCCCCCTCGCTGTCCCCCGACGGCAGCCGCGCGGTCTTCGCCGTAACCCGGCCCGACCTGGAGGAGGACGCCTACCCCGGCTCCCTGTGGAGCGTGCCCACCGACGGTTCCGAGCCGCCCCGCAAGCTCACCCGGGGTACACGTGACAGCTCCCCGCTCTTCTCACCCGACGGCCGTTGGATCGCCTTCCTCCGTCCGGACGAGGACAGTCACGCGCAGATCCACGTGCTGCCCGCCGACGGCGGTGAGCCGTGGAAGGTCACCGGCCACCCCCTCGGAGCGGGCCCGTTCAGTTGGAGCCCCGACTCCACCCGCCTGGCCTACAACGCGCGGGTGCCGGAGGAGAAGCGCTATGTGGACGGCGCCCCGGACAACGAGCCGCCGCGCCGGATCACCGCCCTGAAGTACCGGGCCGACGGCCTCGGGTTCACCAACGACCGGCGCCGGCACATCTTCGTCAGCGCTCCGATCGACCCCTCCGGCGAGGCGGGCGAGCCGGCCCGGATCACCGAGGGGGACGCCGACCACGGCCAGCCGGTCTGGACCCCGGACGGCAGCGGCCTGGTGTTCGACGCGGCCCTGCACCCGAGCCGCGACACCGACCTGTACACGGACGTGTGGACCTGCGCCCCCGAGCCCGGTGCGGAGCTGCGCAGGATCACCCGGGGCGACCTGGACGCGGGGGCCCCGAGCCTGTCCGGGGACGGTGCCACCGTGTACTTCCTTGGTGATGAGCTGGGCCCGGAGGGTGATGACTTCGTGGGCCGGGCGTCCGGCCTGTGGTCGGTCCCCTTCGACGGCTCCGAGGCTCCCCGGCGGCTGACCGGCACCGAGGACCCGCGGACCGTGCTCTCGCCCGGCACGCGTGCCCGGATGACGGACCACGGTGTCCTGGTGGCCGGTGAGAACCGCGGGGCGGTCGAGCTGTACCGGATCACTCCGGGCGGTGTGCGCACCACCCTGGTGGGCGGGCGCGTCGAGGTGAAGGGCTTCGACCACGCGGGTGGGGTCACCGTCGCGGTGGCCGCAGGCGAGCGCGACAGTGGAGAGCTGTACGCGGTCGCGGGGGAGGGCGCGGACGTCCGGGCCCTGACCTCCTTCACCGACCAGGTGCTGGATCCGCTGCCGGTGGTCGAGCTGACCGCCCGCACCGGGGACGGCAACGAGGTCCACGGCTGGGTGGCGGTGCCCGAGGGCGAGGGGCCCCATCCGGTGGTGCTGATGATCCACGGCGGCCCGTTCGCCCAGTACGGCTGGCAGCTCTTCGACGAGACCCAGGTCTACGCGGCGGCCGGGTACGCGGTGGTCTACTGCAACCCGCGCGGTTCGGCGGGTTACGGTCAGGAGTACGCCCGGGCGATCATCGGCTCGGTGGGCGCCGTGACCTCGATCGACGTCCTGGCCTTCCTGGACAAGGCGCTCGAGGACGATCGGCTGGACGCCTCCAGGGTGGGGGTGATGGGCGGTTCGCACGGCGGTTTCATGACCACGTGGATCGCAGCCCACCACGGCGAGCGCTTCCGCGCCGCGATCAGTGAGCGGGCGGTCAACGCGATCGACAGCTTCCACGGGTCCTCCGACATCGGCTCCCTCTTCCCGGAGCCGCTGTACGGACCGCCGCAGAGCTGGCACGAGGAGAGCCCGCTCACCTACGCGGACCGGATCGAGGGACCGTTCCTGATCATCCACTCCGAACAGGACTGGCGCTGCCCCGTCGAACAGGCCCAGCGCCTGTTCGTGTCGCTCAAGCGGCGCGGGGTCGAGACCGAGATGCTGCTGTTCCCGGGCGAGGGGCACGAGCTGTCGCGTTCGGGCCTGCCCAGCCACCGGGTGGCCCGGTTCGAGGCGATCCTGGACTGGTGGGCTCGCTACCTGTGACCTGCGCGGGGGCGGGCGCCGCGGGCGCCCGCCCCCTTCCCCGATTTGATGTGAGACGCATCACGGTCAAATCGGGGCTTGGTCTGGTTTTGGTGTGCTCTGCGAGGGAATGAGGCGCCCTCAGCCGCGCTCGTGGCGGACTTCCCGGGGAGGACGTGGTCCTCGCGGGGCAAGCGGGTTGCCCAGCGGGAGGTAACGAAAGGGTCGCGTCCGGTCCCAGGGATGAATTAGTGTTCCCCCAGGTCGGATTGTCCTAGTTCGTCACCACCAGGGTGGCAGCGTCCGACCCGCCGTTGCACCCTGCTCAACAGCTGTCCTTTTCCCATGAGCAGGGGCCGTCACGACGCCCGGCGATCTCTCACGGCACCTCTCGCCGCCGCCGGATCCCCCTCGCCACGCATCCCCGCGCCGTCCCTCGGCGTGCCTTCGGGATGTTCAAGTGCCGGTAAACGGGTATGGGAGAAAGGCAGTCGGTGCTTTGACCCGCAATCTTGAACCCACCCGTCGTCTGACCACGGTCGGCTTCGTCGCCCTCGGTGCCGTGGTGCTCTCCTCCGGGGTGGCGCTGGCCGACCCCTCGGAGTCGGAGGCCCGTGAGCGCTACGAGGAGCTTCAGGAGGAGCTCTCCGAGCTGAACGCCGCCTACAACGAGGCGCAGGAGGACCACTCCTCGGCCCAGACCGAGCTGGAGGACCTCCAGACGCAGTTGGAGCAGGCCCAGGAGGAGCTGGAAGCCGCTTCCGGTCAGGTCTCCGTGATCGTGCAGGGCGCCTACACCGGTGCCACCCACAGCTCCATGGGCGTCCTCTTCGGCGGTGAGGCCGACACCGCCCTGCAGAACATCGCTGACCTCGACTACCTCTCCGCGGGGCAGCAGACGGTGCTCGCCGACTACGTGAGCGGCGTCGAGCACGCCGAGGAGCTGTACAACGCGGCGGAGGCGACCGAGGAGGCCGCGGCCGAGTCCCTGGAAGCCGCCGAGACCGCCATGTCCGAGGGCGAGACCGCCCTGGACGAGCAGGCCGAGGTGCTGGAGAGCCTGGGCGGCGTCGATCCGATCGCCGCCGAGGCCGCAGACGGCAGTGGTGGCGGAGGCAGCGGATCCTCGGGGAGCACCGCCGCCGTGTCCGGTGACGTCCAGGCGGTCCTGGACTTCGCCCGGGCCCAGATCGGCAAGCCCTACGTGTGGGGCGGTACCGGTCCCGACGGCTACGACTGCTCCGGCCTCACCCAGGCCGCCTGGGCCCAGGCGGGCGTGAACCTGCCGCGCACCACCTATGACCAGGTCAACGCCGGGACCCCGGTCTCGCGCGACCAGCTCCAGCCCGGTGACCTGATGTTCTTCTACAGCGCCTCGGCCCCGAGCCACGTGGGCATCTACTCCGGTAACGGCATGATGATCCACGGCTCCAACCCGTCCAAGCCGCTGGAGGAGGTCTCGCTGGCCGCCTACTGGGACGGCGTCTTCACCGGTGCCGTCCGTCCGGCCTGACCGGTCCCCGGCCCGCCCCCTGCGCCTGGGGTGCGGGCCGGGGTCGCCCCACGGGCCGGGGTCCCGGCCGGGAGTGCGGTCGCGTATTCTTCCGCGCATGGGACGTCTACTGCTCAGGGTCGCCGCCGGTGTCGCGGCCGTGATCGCCCTCTTCTGGCTGCTGTCGGCGATCGTCGGCCTGCTGGTCTGGCTCGTCATGATCGCTCTGGTCGCCGGGGTCGTCTTCCTCGGCGTCAGGATGCTGAAGGCGGACGCCCGCTCGGGGAGCTGAACCGGATGAACTCCGGAAGCCGAACCGGAGGAAGGGGCCGAGAGGCTGCTTCGGGGGTTCTGGTCCAGGCGGTCGGCTCGGTCCGGCCCGGGTGGGCCGAGGGGCGGACATGCCGTACTGAAAGACCAAATCGGAGGGGACATTCGGTGCGCCGAGTCTCACTCCGGGTCCCCAGGCATCGCTATAGTGACTCTGTGTCACTGAATAAGCACGTAGGGTCTCATGTTGACGGGGTGTCGCACCGCGGCCGGGTGGAGCGGGTCTCGGCCCGTGTCTTCCGCAACGACTGGAGTGCGCTGACACCCCCCGCCATCGGCCGCTGGACACCGGAACTCAGTGTCAGCGTCATCATCCCCGCCAGGGGCGGCCAGGGCAGTCTCGACCTCACCCTGGCAGCCCTGTGCGCCCAGACCTACCCGGCGCACCTGTTCGAGGTCGTGGTCGTCGACGACCACTCCGCGCCGCCCCTGAGCCTGCCCGACCTGCGCCCCGGGAGCTGCCGTGTGGTGGCCGCGCCCGATGGCGGCTGGGGGGCCGGATACGCCCGTGCCTACGGGGCGCACGCCAGCACCGGCGACATCCTGATGTGGATGGACGCCGACATGGTCGCCTGCCCCGAGTTCGTCGAGGCCCAGGCCCGCTGGCACCACACCCACGCCGAGTGCGTCACCCTCGGCCGGGTCCGCTTCACCGACGCCGAACCCCGCGGCCCCGAGGGCGTCCTCGCGGCGGCCCGGGCGGGCGAGCTGCACCGTGAACTGGACACCGGGGGACGCCACGACTGGATCGAGCACCTCCTCGACCAGAGCGACCACCTGCGCGACGCCGACCACCTCGGCTTCCACGCCTACCTGGGCGCCGCAGCCGCCGTGCGGCGCAGCCTCTACGAGGCGGCCGGAGGCGTGGACCCCGACCTCGACCTGGGGCAGGACACAGAGTTCGGTTACCGGCTGTGGCAGGCCGGGGCGGTCATGGTCCCCGAGCGCGACGCCACCGCCTGGCACGTGGGACCGGCCTCCACGGCCCGCACCCGTCTGCCCTCGGAACGCTTCCGCACCGAGGTCCTGGCCGAACTCATGCCGCACCCGCACGCCTACCGGGAGCGGGTCCCCGTGCAGCGCCGACGCACCCCGCTGGTGCACGCCGTGGTGGACGTGGCCGGAGCCCCCTACGACCTGGTACGCGGCTGCGTGGACCGGCTCCTCAACGGCACCGAGACCGACCTGGTCGTGACCCTGGTCGCCGACTGGGAGGGTGCCCGGGCGGCCCCGGGGGGACGCGAGGGCCCCCACCTGGACCTGCGCCTCGTCCAGGCCAACTACCTGCGTGAACCGCGCGTCTCCTTCGCCTCTGCCGCACCGAGGACCGGGTTCCCCTCACCCTTCCTCCTCCAGGTGCCGGTCGCCTGGGGGCTCGGGGAGTTGGCCCTGTCCCGCCTTCTCGCCAGCGCCGAACGCGCCCGCGCCGGGCTCACCGAACTCTTCCTCGCCGCCGCGCCCACCCGCGACGCCGGGGTGCGGCTGTGGCGCACCCGGGCCCTGGCCCGCGCCATGCGGGTGTGCGGCGAGGAGGAGGACCTGGCCGACGTGGTCGCCGAACTGCACGGCCGTTACCGGATCCACGGGGGCGAGGGCACTCTCACCGACCTGACCCTGCACCGCTCGGTCCCGCCCGCGCCCCGGCCCGGCGGCGGTGCCTGGCCGGTTCCCGGCCCTCCGGCGGCCGACCGGGTCGACGGAGTCAACAGGACCGGCGGGGTTCGCGGGGCGGGGGACGACAGGGCGGTCGGCGGAGCGGACAGGGCCGGGAAGGGTGCAAAGGGCTCCCGGTCCGGCAGGGGAAGGGCCCGGGGCGGCAGGGTGCGGAACGAGGGCTCGGAGCGACCGCGCAGACGGGGGCTGGGCGCCGTGTTGCGCTCCCTGTGGCACCGCGCCTGCCGCGCCTCCGGGCGGGAGATGCCCGACGAGTGGGACGAGGAGACCGGGCCCGGGGGCCCGACCGCTGCCGGATAGGTGGCCGAGGACACCCGTCCGAAGGGCCGGACCCGCCGGGGCCGGATCAGGAGCCGATCGCCTCGATGGAGGCCAGCAGGTCGGCGCGCAGGGAGTCGTTGACCGGGGTCGAGTCGGTCTCCGCGGAGACTTCCTGCTGCCCCTCGGGGCTCACCACGTACCTCAGGAACGCCTTGACCCGCTCGGCCTCCTTCGGGTCCGGGTAGTTCAGGCACACCGTCTCGTAGCTGACCAGGACCATCGGGTAACTGCCCGGCTCGGTGGTGCCGTAGTCCAGGTCCAGCGCGAGGTCGTACTCGCTGGTGTTCTCCTCGCGGCGGGGGGAGTCGGCCACGACCTGGGCTGCCGCCTCGGGGGCGATCTCGACGAACTCCCCGCCCACGCCGATGCTCACCGCGGACAGACCGTGCAGGTGGGACATCTCCACGTATCCGATGGCGCCCTCCGCCCGTGAGACGGTGTCGGCGATACCGCTGTTGCCCTGGGCGGACTCGCGGGGGGTGATCGGCCACTGGCCGCCGGGCTCGTGCGGCCAGGAGTCGTCCGCGGCCGCCGAGAGGTAGTTGGTGAAGTTCTCCGTGGTGCCGGAGTCGTCAGCCCGGTTGACCGGGGTGATCGGCAGGTCGGGCAGGTCGGCCTCGGGGTTGTCCTGCGCGATCTCCGGGTCGTTCCAGTGCGTGATGTCCTGGTTGAAGATCCGCGCCAGGGTGTCCGGGCGGAGGTTCAGCGAGTCGATCCCCTCCAGGTTGAACACCACCGCGATCGCCACCACGTAGGCGGGCAGGTTGATGGTGTCGGAGCCACCGCAACGCTCCAGGGCGTCCTCGTTCTCCTCGGGGTCCATCGCCGCGTCCGTCCCGGCGAAGGTCACCGCGCCGTCGATGAACTGGTTGCGGCCACCGCCCGAACCGATCGAGTCGTAGTAGATGCGCGCGTCCTCGCAGGCGGACTGGTAACCCGCGATCCACGTCGTCATCGCGTTCTCCTGGGCGCTGGAGCCGGCGCCGTCCAGGCTGCCGGAGAAGCACTCCAGATCGTCGGGGACCGCCGGGGCCGCGCCCTGGACGGCCTCGTCGCTGCCGCAGGCCGTCGTCGCCAGCAGTAGCCCGGCCAGCGCGGCCGAGGCCGCGCCCCGGTAGGCGCCCGAACGGTGCCGGGGGTGGAGCTGGGAGCGGGACTGGGTGCGGGTGCGCTTGTTGGACGGGAGCACGCTGCTTCTATCCCCTTCGTCGGTGTCGGTGGTCCTGATTGTCTTCACCGCTCGCGACCGGTTCCCGGCGCGTTGTCGCTGGTAATGGAACACCGCCGAAGAATTTAACCATTGCCGGACCACCTTTCCCAACGCGGGTGTGTGCGGAACAGGACGTATCCGTGGCGCTTCGGGGGACTCCAGATGGACAAAAGGTGAACTAAGGGTTTTTCATCGGTGAAGGTTCGTGCTCGTGGCCCCGGGACCAGCCGGGGCGGAGGGGGAACGGAAGTCGGAACGGTGCGGCAACGGACAGGAACGGGGCGGGTCCGCACGCGCATGACACGCCGATCCGACGGGCAGTGATCCCCCGTGATGAGTGCGCACAGCGACCCCCGGGACGGGTCCACGAACGGTTCCATGAACAGGTCCGCGACGCCTACGTCGACCTACCGGCTCCAGCTCCGGCCCGGGTTCGGCCTGGCCGAGGCGGCCGATCTGCTCGAGCACCTGCATCGGCTCGGCGTCGGTGCCGTGTACCTGTCACCCATCCTCACCGCGACCCCCGGATCCGACCACGGCTACGACGTGGTGGATCCCACACGGGTCTCCGAGGCCCTCGGCGGTGAACAAGCCCACGAAGAACTCGCCGCGCGGGCGCACGCACTCGGCATGGGGGTGGTCATCGACATCGTGCCCAACCACATGTCCGTGGCCCGCCCCGACGCCAACCCGTGGTGGTGGGACGTCCTCGCGCACGGCCGGGACTCGGTCTACGCACGCTGCTTCGACGTGGACTTCGACTCCGGGCCGATACTGGTGCCCGTCCTTGGCGACGACGGGGACGATGGCCGGGCGGCCCTGGCCGAACTCACCCTCGCCGACGGCCACCTCGTCTACTCCGACAAACGCTTCCCACTGGCGCCGGGCACGTACACCCCCGGCGACAGCGCCGCCGACGTGCACGAACGCCAGCACTACCGGCTGGTCTCCTGGCGGCGGGGCGACAGTGAACTCAACTACCGCCGCTTCTTCGACGTCGACCACCTCGCCGCCGTCCGAGTCGAGGAGCCGGGCGTCTTCGACGCCACCCACGCCGAGATCCTCCGCTGGGCGGCGCAGGACGGGGCCGACGGCCTCCGGGTGGACCACGTCGACGGTCTCAGCGACCCCGGCGGCTACCTGCGCCGCCTCGCCGAGCGCTTCGACGGATGGATCGTGGTGGAGAAGATCCTCGCCCCCGGCGAGTCCCTGCCCGACTCCTGGCCGGTCGCCGGAACCACCGGTTACGACGCCCTGAGGGAGATCTGCGGGGTGTTCGTCGCCCCCGACGCCGAGCCCGCCCTGACCGCTCTGGCACGGGAGCGGGGCGTTCCCACCGACACCGGTGCCATCGACCACCAGGCCCGCTCCCACGCCGCGGCGGAACTGCTGCGCGCCGAGGTGAGCCGGATCGCCGCGCTGTTGGCCGAAGGGGAAGGCGGGGAGGAGAACGGTCGGGAGGCCGAGAACAGGAGGGAGGCCGTGGCCGAGCTCCTCACCTCCTTCGACGTCTACCGTTCCTACCTGCCCGAAGCCGAATCGGCCTGGGCCCGGGCCGTACGCACCGCCGCCGAACGCCGACCCGACCTCGAACCCGTCCTGAAAACCGTCGACCGCACCGTCCGGGAGGACCCCCGCGGTGAACTCGCCCGCCGTGTCCAGCAGACCAGCGGCATGGTCGTGGCCATGGGCACCGAGAACACCGCCTTCTACCGGGGCACCCGCTTCGTCGCCCTGAACGAGGTCGGCGGCGACCCGGCCGGGTTCGGTGTGGACCCGGACTCCTTCCACGAGGCCAATCTCCGACGCGAGGCCGCCGAGCCGTACACCATGACCGCGCTGTCCACCCACGACACCAAACGCTCCGAGGACGTGCGCGCCCGTCTGGCCGTCCTTGCGGAGATCCCGGAGGACTTCGCCGACGCCGTGCGCCGCTGGAGCGCACGGGCGCCCCTGCCCGAACCGTCGCTCGACCTCCTTGGCTGGCAGACCCTCCTGGGGGCCTGGCCCCTGTCCGAGGAACGCCTGGTCGAGTACCTGCTCAAGGCGGCGCGGGAAGCCCGTCTGGGTACGTCCTGGACCGCGCAGGACCCCGACTTCGAGGCCCGGATCCGGGACTGGCCCGCCCGGCTGCGCGCGGACACCGAACTGTACGCCGAGATCAGGGCCATGGCCGAGTCCCTTCAACAACCGGGCTGGAGCAACTCCCTGGGGCAGAAGGCCGTCCAGCTCCTGGGCCCGGGCGTGCCCGACGTCTACCAGGGCACCGAACTGTGGGATCTGTCCCTGGTCGATCCGGACAACCGCAGGCCCGTCGACCACCAGGCCCGGGCCGCACTCCTGGCTCGGATCGAACAGGGGTGGCGCCCGCCCGTCGACGAGAGCGGCGCGGCCAAACTCCACCTGCTCCGCACCTGCCTGACCGCCCGCCGGGAACTGGGCCCCGCCGGATACCTTCCGCTGACCGCGCAGGGGTCCTCCGCCGCACACGCCCTGGCCTTCGCCCGCACCACCCGGGGCTCCCGCCGACCGGCCCTGGCGGTGGTGGCGACCAGACTGCCGCTGACCCTGGCCGACACGGGCGGCTGGGGCGACACGGTTCTCCCCCTGCCCTCGGGCCCGGGGGAGTGGACCGACCGCCTCACCGGCCGGACCATCGCCCCGACCCGGATGGACGGCCTGACCACGGCCCACCTGGCCGAGGTGCTCGACACCTACCCGGTGGCGGTGCTGGTGCGGGGGTGATGGAGCTGGGGTGTGCGGTGGGTGTTGGTGTGTGGGGGCTGAGGCGGGCTGCACCGGTAGGCTGACCGCGATCATGACGAACACCCACACCGGCCCCGAGCTGCGCATGCCCGCCTCCGTCGCGGCCTCCCTGACCTGCCCCGTCTGCGGACGACACCTGGAACGGGGACCCCGTGGCCTGGCCTGCGCGGACGGGCACAGTTTCAATATCGCCCGGGAGGGCTACGCGGGTCTGCTCACCGGAGCCACCCCGCCCGGGACCGGCGACAGCAAGGAGATGATCGCCGCCCGCCTCCGCTTCCAGGGCCGCGGGCACTACGATCCCATCGGCCTGGCCCTGGCCGAAGAGCTGACGACGGCCCGGATCGGTGCCGGGAGTGTCATCGTCGACATCGGCGGCGGCACCGGCCACTACCTCACCCAGGTCCTGGACGAATTCCCCGACGCGGTCGGCCTGACCACCGACGTCTCCAAGTTCGCCGCACGGAAGGCGGCCAGGGCGCACCCCCGCAGCGGAGCGGTCACCGCTGACTCCTGGCGCGCTCTGCCGCTCGCCGACGGCACCGCCGACGCCGTACTCAACGTCTTCGCCCCCCGCAACGCCCCCGAGTTCCACCGCGTACTCAAACCCGGTGGCGTGCTCGTGGTGGTCGCCCCCGAAACCGACCACCTCACCGAGCCCCGGGCCGCCCTGGGGCTGCTGGACGTCGACCCCCGCAAGGGCGAGCGCCTTGCCGAAAGCCTCGGGGACCACTTCTCACCGGAGGCCAGCAGGCAGGTGCGCTTCACCATGGAGTTGTCCCACGAGGATGTTCTGACCGTCGTTGGCATGGGACCCAGCGCCCGGCACACCACCCCGGAGGATCTGGCCGAGCGGGTCGGGAAGCTCCCCGCCCCCATGGCGGTCACCGCCTCCGTCCGGCTCCGGGCCTACCGGGCCAGGTAACACAGGCGGGGCGTTGAAGCCGGCTCCCACCAGGAAGTACGGAGCACCGGACTTCTCATCCGACGGTCGCAGGTTCGAATCCTGCTGGGTGCGCCACAAAACCCCAGGTCAGACGGGGTGCACGAGGATCTCGGGAGAGGTCCTCGCGGCGTTTTCGGGGCTTGTGTGCTCCTCGTGTGCTCCCCAGTACAAGGTGAGTGCAGGTGAGGGCGGACCTCGCGGAGCACTTTGCCGTTCCGTGACCCTGCGACTGCGCCCGGTCCGCTCCTTGTCCACGCAGCAGCGTCCCGCAACTACCTTCCCCTCGACCGAGCAACCGATCCACCTCATGTGACGCCAGCACGCAGAGCCTGACCGACTGCAAACACAAGCCGGTTGGCCGCATTCGGACAACAGAGCCGAGGACTGCTGAGCAGGAAGCTAAAGTCGCAAGTGCAGACTGGACTGATCAACCTAAGGGTTGTCCCGTTGCTGCTGATCGCAGTGGGATGCTCTTGATGTGGCTGGTGTGATCACGGCGTCGGAGCCGTCCTGGATAGCCCCGTTCACTGGGCTGAGCCCACGCTGCTTCGGCAAGTTGGTGACCCACGTGCGCCACGGGACCGCAGGCGAATCGCAGCGCGGGCGGCCGTGGAGCCTTCCTTTGGAGGATCGAGTGTTGCTGGTTGCTACGTACTGGCGCACAAATTTGACGCTGCGCCAACTCGGTCCGCTCTTCGGCGTCTCCAAGTCAGCGGCCGCCCGGATTATCGACCACCTCGGCCCCAAGCTCGCCTTCCAGCCGCGTAGGCGGTTCCGCCAGGACACTGTGCTCATCGTGGACGGCACTCTCGTGCCCACCCGCGATCACACAGTGGCCGAGCAGTCGAAGAACTACCGTTACTCGACCAACCACCAGGTCGTCATCGATGCCGACAGCCGCCTCGTGGTGGTGGTCGGCCGACCACTGCCCGGTAACCGCAACGACTGCCGAGCGTGGGCGGAATCCGGAGCGAAGGACGCTGTCGGTGCCACGATGACCATCGCAGACGGAGGCTATCCGGGTACCGGCCTGGTGATTCCCCACCGCCGCGCGAACGGCCACGCCGAACTGCCGGGCTGGAAGCAAGAGCACAACCGCTCCCACAAACAGGTCAGGGCCCGTGTCGAGCACGCCTTCGCCCGCATGAAGGGGTGGAAGATCCTGCGCGACTGCCGTCTCAGGAGCGACGGCGTGCACCACGCGATGCTCGGCATCGCGCGCCTGCACAACCTGGCCCTTGTGGGCTGAGAGGGCGTTCTCTCTCCGACCTCCATATGTGGTTCTCACTGGTCAGACATGAGGTCGAAGCTGGAGGCCCTTCAGGCCGATGCCCCGGGCGTGCAGCGTTGCCGATGGACTACCAGGCGTGGGTGAGCAGCAGCGCAGTTGCCGTGACGGGTCAGGGGGTGAGGGCGTACTCGGTGAAGTGGCCGCTGACGGTGAACCCGAGGCGGTGGTAGACGGGTTCCCCGTCGGCGGACGCCTGCAGCACCGCGGTCCCGTAGCCCGCCTCGCGGGCGGTGTGCAGGGTGGCCGCAGTGATGGCGCCGCCATAGCCGCGGCGGCGGTCGGTGGCGAGGGTGGCGATGTTGTAGATCCCGGCGACGCCCGCGTGCAGGAAGACCTCGGCCGAGCAGACGGGCCGGCCGTCAACGTAGCCGACCAGATAGCGGGCGGGGCAGTCGTCGGCAAGCGCCCAGTCGGCGGTGTCGGCGAAGAACTGGCGCACCGTGGCGGCGGGCGGGTTCCAGTTCGCGGCGAGGACCGTGGCGTAGTCGGCGAGCTGTTCCGGAGTGGTGGCCGGGCGGATCGCCAGGCCGTCGACGTGCGCGTCGGGGAGGGGGCCGCGCAGGTCCTTCCACATACCCGCCTCCGTTTCCGACGCCTCCAGCCCGGCGGACTGAAGATGCTCGGCGAGATTGCCCGGCGTGGAGGCAGGGCCCACCCACCATGAGAAGGGGCGACCGGCGGCGGCCAGTGTCCGGGCCGTCTCCGCGACGCGGGCCGGGGCGGTGCCCGGGGTGAAGCGGGCCCTCGCGACGATGTTGAAGGTGTCGTCGTCGAGACCGCTGTCGGCGATCAGCAGGTCGTCGGTCTCGGTAACGGACGCACCCTTGAGGGTTCGGTGCAGGTGGCAGGCGTGCTCGGCGAGATTCAGCTCCATCGCGAGCGGAAGGTCGGATTCATGGACGGACGGGATGTGCATAGGGTTCATGATGATCCATCCCAGCATGGCGTCTGGGGTGCTCGCAGGTCCTTTTTCCGTACCTGTGAACGGGCCGTCCAAGAGCTGTCCGCTCGATCACGGGGCATGTTGGCAGCGAAGACACGGTGTCACGGGTCGGGCGGTCAGTGCGTGAGCCTCGTGCCTCACGCCTCGCACACAGCCCTCACCCAGGGCGCCACCGTGACCATACAACCCGTTCCAGGAGCAGGTACGGCAAACAGCGTCGTCCCGTTCCGGCCACCCGGCCAGACCTCCGCTGCCCGTCGGATCAGCTCTGACAGGTCAGACACGATTTCGGGACAACCCTTACTGAGTTTTTCGTTAGTTGTGTGGGTATAGAAAGCTCGGTCGTGTGAGCATGGCGGTATGCCCCGCCAAGCTGAAACCGCTGCCCCCGCACAAGCCGTTTCGCCGCTGACCCGCCCGCAACTGGCCGAGGCCCGACGGATGCGTGCGGTGGAACTCCTGGACCAAGGCCACTCCCAGTCCCAGATCGCGCGCATGCTCGGGGTCACGCCCGAGAGCGTGCGGCGCTGGCAGCGGCGGATGGAACAGGGCGGGACCGCGGCGCTGCGCCGCCGCCCGCCCACGGGGCGTCCCCGCAAGCTCACCGATGCGCAGGTGGAACAGATCCGTGTGGCCTTGGAGGAGGGTGCGGTGGCGCACGGGTTCGCCTCTGATCTGTGGACGTTGGAGCGCGTGGGTTCGGTGGTCGAGCGCACGAGTGGTGTGGGTTTGTCGCGGGCCTCGGTGTGGCGGCTGCTGACTGGGCGGTTGGGGTGGAGCTTGCAGCGGCCCCAGTGCAAGGCTGTGGAGCGCGATGAGTCCGAGATCGCCCGGTGGGTGTCGCACGAGTGGCCGCGCATCAAAAGGGGGCCTTGAGAAACCGGGCATGGATCGTCTTTCTCGACGAATCGGGTGTCTCGCTGCTGCCTCAGGTGCGCCGCACCTACGCACCCCGTGGCCGCACCCCCACCCTGGCCCACCGGTTGAACTGGAAGCGAGCGGGAATGGCCGCCGCGCTGGGCTACCGAGCCGCCGAGGCCGGACGTGGGGCGCGGTTGTGCTTCGACCTGCGTCCGGGCAGCTATGACACCGAGGCGCTGATCGCAGTACTCGAACAGCTCAAGGCCTTCTACGAGGGCGAAAACGTGGTGTTGGTCTGGGACGGGCTTTCCGCGCACTGGAGCCGGGCCATGCGCGCTTGGGTGGAGGGTCAGGACTGGCTCGCGCTGGAGCGGCTGCCTGCCTATGCCCCCGAGCTCAACCCCGTGGAGATGCTGTGGTCGGCCATCAAGGCCCGGGAGTTGGCCAACGTGGCCGGTGGCCACCTGGCCGACGTCGCCGACGCAGCCGAACGAGGTATCAACCGCGTCTGTGAAGACGACCGACTCCCATGGTCCTTCCTTGCTCATACCGGGCTGGAGATCCACCCTCCAACCCCACACAACTAAAGAAAAACTCAGTAGAGCTCATCTCATTTGGTGAGCCTGCGGAAGCAAATCAACGTGCAGGCGATGCCGGCGAACGCGAGGAAGTGCTCAGCCTTGCGCTCGTAGCGACGATGGAGTCGGCGGCATCCGGCCAGCCAGGCCATGGTGCGCTCGACCTGCCAACGGTGCCGCCCCAACCGCTTCGAGGATTCCACGCCCTTGCGGGCCAGACGATGGATGATCCCGCGTTCGCGCAGCCATCGGCGCAGGTGGTTGTAGTCGTAGCCCTTGTCGCCGTGGAGCTTTCCGGGTTTGCGTCGCCTGCGGCCTCGCCTGGACCTGATGGGCGGTATCGCGCGAACCAGCGGTTGCAGGGCTTGGCTGTCGTGCAGGTTCGCACCCGAGATCGCCATGGAAATCGGAAGCCCGGTCCGATCGGTGATCAAGTGGATCTTGGCGCCCTTCTTGCCCCGATCGACAGGATTGGGACCTGTCAGGTCCCCCCTTTGAGAGCACGCATGTTGACCGAGTCGACCGCACACCGCGACCAGTCCAGCTCACCGCGGGAGCCGAGTTCGTCCAGGACCAGGCGGTGCAGCTTCGCCCACACGCGGGCCCGGCTCCACTCGCTGAAACGCCGGTGTGCGGTGGGCCCGGAGGGGCCGAAGACCGGTGGGAGCTGGGCCCAAGTGCAGCCGGTGGTCGCCACGAAGATGATCGCGGCCAACACCTCACGGTCTCCGTGTCTGCGCCGCCCACCACCTTGAGGTCGGGTGGGTGCCTCGGGCACCACCCGCTGGAACAGCTCCCACAGTCCGTCCGGCACCAACCGCTCAATCATCGACACCGGGCCAGGTTATCGAGAACCCAAATGAGATGAGCTTTAAGTCTGGTTTTGAGTCACACCCCTAGAACACACCCTGAACTGCGAGAATGAGTGTTTCAGGGGGTCCACAGGCGTGGAGGGGTCGTTGGAGTGGTCGGTGGAGGGTGCGTTGGAGTACTGATTCACTGGCTCTCACAGGCCCCTCAACGCAGTCCCCCGGACCGGGTACGGAGGGTGTGGGGCGCCCCGGGCAAGCCTCCGCGAATCAGGTTATTGATTTCTTTCTATGCTTCTTTTTCAGCATGAATCGGTGGTGTTTATTTATTGAAGGAAACCTTTCATGCACTCATCAGCACGAGGCCTTCGACAGCCCCGTTTCGCGTTCTTGTGACGGTCAGCGTGTGTGGGTGACCGCCGGGCGGGTCTCGCTCGTTGCCCCCGCGTGGGTCGACGACGTCGACAGGCCCCCACAATCCCGCTATCTCCGGTACTGGCGGACCAGGGCATTGAAACAGGGCCGCCCCTGGAAGGGAACGGCCCTGGATGCTTCTGTGCGAGGTCAGGCCACGGGCTGCCGCAGCGCCTGCCACTGACGCACCACTGCGGCCAAATCGCTCATGTCCAAGGGCGGCTCACCACCGGCCGCCCCCGAGGCCACGGGAGCCAAGACCTCTTGGCGGGGCGCCGGTGGCACCATTTTCACACGACGCCGGGTGTGCTGGTTCTTCTAGTGCACGGCCAGGTACAGGCGTACCCCGCGCACCCCGTCATCGTCCTCACACCACCCGCGCCGCCCCGTGTACAACGCACGCTGGTGGGGCGGCGGCCCGGCTGTGTGGGTGCCCGTGGGGGCTTGCCCAGCACGGGGCCGAGGAACCTTCACACCCACCCTGCCCGCAGTCCCTTCCAGGCCAGGTTCACGGCCTTGGGCAGGACGCCGCACCGGCAGTGGTTGACGCGCCTCGGTCACGAGTCGAGTGCTCTGCCCGGTCGGGCTGCAGAACACGGCGGCGAGCACCGCCCCCAGCACCCAACGCAGGTGCTCGCCCCAGCCCTGTCGGCGCTTGCGGTGCCGCCCGCTATGCTTTTCCACGATCTCCTCCTGCTGATTCCAGGTGGGGATTCAGCCCCGGCGCGGTGTTCGTAGCACCGTGTCGGGGCGCCTCCACTTCTTCGTTCTCCAACAAGGTGTGGCCTGAGCGGGTGTCAATGGCCCCGGGGTCGTACGCCACCCGGAACTGCGCTTCCCACCCACACCGCACAAAGGGCACAAAAGCCCCTAAAGCTCGCAAGGAATGCGCTGTTCCTGCAGGGCTGGTCGATGTTCGCTTGGGTGAGCGAGGTTCTTCAACCCCGTACGAAAAAAGGGCGGATTTCCTCAGCCCAGCACCGATATCGCCCGATTGTTGGAGGACAGTCCCTTTTCCGTGCGGGCTTTGTTCACGCGGGCCCTGATGAGGTCCGCGTTGACGCTGAGTTCCCGGGCCAGAGAGGCGTAGGTCTCCCCTCCCTCGAAGCGGGCCAGGAGCTCGCTGTTGGGCACCCCCAACTCCTTGGGCGGGCGATGTCCCTGGTGGGGAACCATGCCTGCGGCCTTGCGCTTCAAGGCGCGCTGCTTGCGCAGCCGCACCAGGTACATCACGTTCTGGTGGCGCGCCCCGGGCCGGTCATAGCCCCACATCTTCGAGGGGGTTTCTCCCTCGTGCCACAGTGCGAAGAACGCCCGTTTGGCTCGGCCCAAGGTCCGGGTGAAAGCCGCCGTGTCCATGTTCACCGCGCGCTCGGCTCGGCGGCGGTCGTCGTGTTCGGCCAGCGCGGTCAGCACCTGGCGGTGGGCTGGAGTGAGGGCGGTCCAGATCTGCGCCAAGGCGATGCGGTCCACGAGCAGGTCCTCGTGGGAGTGAGCGGGTGCTGAGGCGCTGGTCCAGTAGCGCAGGAACGCCCTGGAGACCAGGGCTTTGTCCTTGCCGCCCAGTCCGTGGGCTTTGAGGTCCTGGTAGTGCTGGGCCTTCATCGCCTTCCACCCGATGGCGATCAGCTCGGTCTCCTGCGGACGGGTTGCAACCAGTTGCAGGTGCTCGGTGATCGCTTCCCAGGCGGTCTCGGCTCGGTGGATCATGTCCATGCCGTTCACCCAGCGGCACTCCCGCGCCGCCCACACCGCCAACCGCACCACCTGGAAGGCGGTGTAGCCGTGCCCGACCACGTCATCGGCGCTGGGCCGGGGCAACAACGGCCCGAACTCGTTCGACCCGTGCGGAGATCTCACAGCG
Source organism: Nocardiopsis moroccensis (assembly GCF_055763695.1). Lineage (NCBI taxonomy): Bacteria > Bacillati > Actinomycetota > Actinomycetes > Streptosporangiales > Nocardiopsidaceae > Nocardiopsis > Nocardiopsis moroccensis. Next base: position 1,350,303 of record NZ_CP199747.1, read on the forward strand.
CCCCTGGCAAGGTTGTGGTCACCCGTTTCGGAGGAATCGGGTTCTGTCCTCGAAAGTGGCGGTGAATCGCAGTGTCCATCGGGGTCGGTGCTGTGTGCGGGCCCCTTACGGGTGCGGTGTGGGCCCCTCGCAATCACAGGGCCGGTCTTGGACGTTGTCGCTGGGGTCATAGGGCCACTGTCCGGAGAAATCGCTGACATCCCCATGACCGTGCGGGCATGGTGGTCATGACAAGCCGGTCATGGCGGAGCTGGAGTTGGCGCCCGTAGTCTTCTGTGCCACCCACCCGCCCCGAGGTTTCGAGTGGAAGGCACCCCCGTGTTCTGCGGAAACTGTGGTCGATGCCGAGGCAGCGGCGACTGCTCCTGTGTTCCCGCGCGGTTCTGGCACATCCCTCAGGTGCGGCGGGCCGCGGCCGAAGGGGACGCCAACGCGCTGATCCGCCTTTTGCTCCGGCACACCGATCTGGCCCAGGACGCCATCGCGCGGATGTGCGACCTGTCCCAGACGATGGTCTCCCGGGTCCTGAGCGGCCAGCGGGAGCTACGGAAGCAGGAGACCGTCCGACGGGTGGTCGAGGGCATCACGCGCGGGTACGACATCCCTTCCCCTGCGATGGAGCGCGTCCCACCGGAGCTGGGCCTTGCGCTGAACGGCTCCCCGCAGAAGACCGCCGAAGTCCTGGGGCAGGTGGCCGGTGTGGACGTGGAGGACGTCCCAGGTGTGGAGGAGCAGCCACCGGCCTCGGCGGTCAGTTCCGCGGTGCTTTCCTGGCTGGTGTCAGGGCCCGCCTCCGGTGGGGCCGAGGCTCACGTGGCAGAGGGTCCGGTCGCGGCGATCCGCAGCGCGTCAGCGACATTCTCCGCCTTGGACAACCGCTTCGGCGGTGACAACGCGCGAGCGGCGGCGGTGCACTACCTCAACGGCACGGTGGTTCCGCTGCTTCGGAAGTCCCATGCGGAGAGGGTCGGCCGGGCTCTGTTCGCGGTGTCCGCGGAGTTCGTGCTCTCGTTGGCGTGGATGTCCTACGACGTCCAGCGCAACGGGGCCGCCCGGCGCTACTTTGTTCAGGCTCTGGACCTAGCCGCGCATGCGGGTGACCGGCTTCTCGGGGCGAGTGTGCTCTCGGCGATGAGTCACCAGGCCAATTACGTCGGTGCGCACGCCGAGGCGCGGGATCTGGCCCGGGCGGCGTTGGCCGGTGCCGGGGAGCGGGCGACACAGACCATGCGGGCGCAGTTCCTGATGATGGAGGCGCGTGCCCACGCCGCCGGGCAGGACAAGTCCGCGTGTTTCCAGGCGATGAGTGAGGCGGAGCGGGCTTTCGGTCGACGTGACCCGGGGTCCGATCCGGGGTGGATCGGTTACTTCGACCATGCGGAGTACTCCGACGAGGTCGCCCACTGCCATCGCGATCTGGGCCATGCCCATGTGGCGCGGCGGTTGGCGGAGCAGAGCCTGGCGTCCTCGATCGGGGAGGAGTACGCGCGCAGCCGGGTCTTCACCCGTCTGGTGTTGGCGGCTGCCGTGCTGGAGCAGGGCGAGGTCGAGGAGGCCTGCCATCTGGGCTCCGTGGTGCTGCCGCAGGTGCGGGCGACGTCCTCGGCCCGGTGCGTGGGCTACCTGAACTCGTTCGCCCGGAGTGTGCGGCCCTACTGCGGGCAGCCGACGGCGGACCGGTTCCTGAACCAGGCACGGGCCGTGGTGTCGGCTGCTCAGTAGGGGGTCCACGCCCGTGGGCGTCGCGGGTCGGCCAGGTCGCTGATGCGCCGGTCGATCTCGGCGTCGATCTCGGGGCTCTCCCCGCGTTTTTGGGCGAGCCAGGTAGTCATGCGCAGTTCCCGGGTCTGCTTGTAGAGGGGGTAACCCTCCCAGGCGGTGACGTCGAACCCGTAGGCCTCGCAGAAGTCGGCGTACTCGGCGTCACTGTGCCAGCCCAGGTCCCGGTAGAGGGCGGTCAGGACCAGGTCCCACTCGGGTGGGCCCCAGCAGATGCCGTCCAGGTCGAAGAGCACAACCCCGTTCGGAGTGGCCAGGACGTTGCCGATGTTGGCGTCGCCGTGAATGACGTGGATGCCCAGCACCGGCTTGGTGGCCGAAAACCGGGCAGCCAGGCCGCGATGGGCCTCACGTAGTCGATCGCGTTGGGTGGGGCTGAGCCCGGGGGCGGAGTCGATGCGTTCGGCTACACGGTCGAAGGGGTCCAGCTCGGGGAGGTCGAGGGTGGGCGGCGGGGTGAGGCCGTGCAGCGCGTGTAGGAGCTTGGCCAACTCCTGGGGGACGGTCCACTCCCCTTGGACCCCCTCCCAGAGCGTGACGGCGGTGCCTTCGGCCAGAACGGGTTGTTCGCCGGGCAGGGGGAGGCTCACCGGCAGGCCCTGTTCGGCCAGCCATCGGGCGGCCCGCACCTCCCTGTCGGCCTCCGCCCATCTGGCCGCGGAGCGTTCGACCCGGGCGATGACGGCTCCGTCGCGCAGGCGGAACACCGCACGCTCCCCCATGCGGATCAGTTCGGGCCCATCGTGAGCCGATGTCTCGGGGGCGCCCAGGGCCTGGGCTGCGGTGTGGACGGCTCGTAGGGCGCGCTCGGTGAAGTCCTCGGTGTGGGCCACGGGCCCCAGCCTATGCCGGGGCCGCGCGCCCGCCCCGTGTTCGAGCGGAGCATCCCGTGGTGAGAGGGCGAGACAGGTCACCTGGTGCTGAGGGCCGTGCTCATGCGGTGGACCCGGTCGGTCTGGGGGAAGGTGAGCCAGTCCCACTCCCCCTCTTCAGCACCCATCCAGGTGGCCAGGCAGCGGCGGAAGAACTGGGAGGGCGCTCCGGTGGCGGTGCCGATCCAGTCCTGGTCGGGTGTGCCCAGGGCGAGGTAGGAGCGTTGTTCCTCCTCGACCAGGCGGCGGGAGGCGCTGATCCAGTCCGTGCAGGGTCGCATGGTGACGGGTGCCGGAATGTGGTCGAGGAAGCGCCGGTGGTCGTGGTCGGTGGCCACGACGTGGATGTGGGTGTGGTCGTAGCAGGCACCGCCCTTGTCGCGGAAGTCGAGGCTGCCGTGTTCGAAGACGAGGCTGTCCAGACCGCTGCGTTCTCGGATGAGGCCGGTGACCTGTGGGATGAGGGTGCGCAGGTCGGCGTGTTCGGCCTCGTCCAGCCAGCCCACGGAGAGGGTGTGGCGCTTGGAGACGATGAGTAGGTACCAGTCGGTGAGTGCGCCGATGCAGGGCATGACGACGAAGTATTCGCTCTCCAGGAGCACGTAGTCGGTGCGGGTCCGGGCCAGGCCCAGGTCGTAGAAGAGGTTGGAGTCGTCGCCGCCTTCCACCTCGCAGCAGAAGGTGCAGATCTCGCTCAGGGTGGTCTCGTGCACGGGGTCCTCCGGGTCAGAACAGGGTCGGCGCGCCGGTGGGAGCATCCTCGGCGGTGGCCGGGACCAGGGATCGGCCGATGAGCCTGCTCAGGTCGGCGCAGTGGCGGGGCGCGTCGGGTTCGGGTTCGGTGGAGAACACGGCGACGGAGCCGGTGGCCCCGGCGATGTGCAGCCGGTGTGTGCCCTGGGTGAGGTCGCCGGGGTAGGCGAGCACGGGGGCGGATTCGAAGACGGCGGTGGAGCAGGCGGGGCGTATCCAGGGCTCGGGGGCGGCGAGCACTTCGGTGCCGGGCTGTTCGTCGCCGATCTTGTTCAGGTAGGGGGTGACCTGGGATGCGAGGTCGGTCAGCTTCGTGATGAGGGCGGTGGTGTCGATGCTGTTCTGCAGGCCCAGGACCTTACGGCGGGTTTGGACTTGTTGGGGCAGCGCGAAGTGCTGGGAGACGGCGGACTCCAGGGTGCGGACGGTGGCGCCGTCCTTGGTACGGGCCAGGTAGAGGGCGGTGACGGGTCCTTGTTCGGCCAGGCGGCTGCGGCGGCGTGAGTCGGCGGCGGTGCCGACCTTGGTCGTGCCGTTGGCGAAGACGTCGAGGTAGAGCCAGTGCGGCTGCTGGAGGTAGTCGCGGATGTTCTCGGGCAGGGCGTCGGGGGTGCGGTGGGCCTGGTGGGCGGCGATGAACCCTTCCTTGTACTGGCAGCGTCGGCACTGTTTGCCCCGGGTGACGACCTCGTCGGTACGGCAGCGCACGTGCCTGCCCTCGGCTCCGGTGAGGTCGAACCAGCCGATGCAGCGCCGCTGCTCGCCGTCGACGCGGAAGGCGTGCTCACCCAGGAGGGGGTGGAGCAGACTGCTTTCGGGGTGGTCGGGGTCGGTGGTGCGCAGGCGCGGAGTGTCGGGGTCGCTCCAGTCCAGGCCGAGAAGGGTGACGGGTGCGGTCGGGTTCATGCCAGGCTCCGGTGCAGGATCGTTTCGATGTGGTGCAGGCAGCGGCGGCGCCGGGTAGCGACCGGGGTGCTGCGTTCGGCGTACAGGCCGTGGTCGTGGGTGCCGTTGAGGTTGTCGGTGACGATGTGCAGGTAGTCGAAGGGCACCTGGGCGGTGGTGGCGGCGAGGGCCATGTGGCCGATCTCGGGGTCCACCACGTCGAAGTGTGCACGGTGTTGCTCGAGCCAGGTGCGGGTTTCGTCCAGGACGCTGGGGACCGTGATGTGTCGGGCCCGGTCGCGCAGTCCGGGCAGTGTGGGGTCGAGGTCCAGGGCGCTCTTCCAGGAGAGGGTGCGGCCCTTCACCTGGGTGGTGGTGCCGGTGACGATGACGGTGTTGGGTTCCATGTCGGGTTGGAGGCCGCCGAGTTTGCCGACGTAGAGCACGCCCGAGGTGTGGCCGCGGGTGATCAGGGCGGTGACCAGGTCACCGGCGAGGTCGCCCCAGAAGCTGAACTCGCATCCCAGCAGGAGTGCGGTGGAGTGGCCGATGCGGGCGGTACGCCAGCCGAAGGCGGGGTGGTGGTTCCAGTCGGTGCCGGAGGCGGGTGGCCGGGTGAGGAGGGGTTCGACGTAGCCGAGGATCGCCAGGTCGTGTGCGGGCAGGTTTCGTGGGAGCCAGTGGTCGACGAATGCCAGCCCCTGTCCGGGGACGGGCTGTTCGATGGTGATCTCGGCCGGTAGGTCCGTCATGGCGCAGGCCGCGCGTAGAAGCTCCGCGTAGTGGTGGGTGTAGTCCTGGCCGGGAGGGACCACGCAGTGCAGGACTCCGTCGGCGAGGGTGAAGTAGGGGCGGCGCCAGTTGAAGCGTTTGCCCACGCGTTTGTCGCCGCCGAGAAGAAAGGCCAGGGAGCGGTTGGGGTAGACCCATGCCCGGCCACGCGCTGCGATGAGCAGGTCCAGGGGGATCTTGGGGAGGACGTAGTCGGGGAGGCGTTCACCCATGGTGTGTTCGCTGGCCAGTACGGGGCTGGTCGCGGTGGTGTTCACGCGTTGACCTCTCCGCGCAGGAGGGGCAGGAGATCCGTTTCGTCGGCGGTACTCGGCAGGGTGTGCACGGGTGCCGGGTGTGCGCTGAGCAGTTCCTCCAGGGCGCGGGCGGTACGGGTCTGGTAATTGGTGAAGTCAGCCAAAGAGGTCGTGGCTCGCTTGGTGGTGAAGGCGCCGTGTTCGGAAGGTTTGGAGGTTCCGGCCCTACGGGTGGTGGCCACCTCGGCCGGGGTGGTGAGCAGCATGATCCGGTCGGGCTGGGGCAGGGCGGAGAACACGTCTTGGGCCTGGGACACGAGACGTTCGTCGCCGGAGAGGGTCATACGGGCCTGGTGTTTGAAGTACCAGCCGTCGACCACCACCGGCCGGTCCCGGTCGAGTGCGGGTGCCACGTGGGCGTGGTGGAAGAGCGTGTACCAGGCCGCCAGGGAGTGCAGCCAGTAGTGCGCCGGGTAGTCCCAGACCGGTTCGGCGTGGTCGTAGCCCCAGGTGAGGTCGTGCATGAGGGCAAGGCGCCGGTCCAGCCACGTGTTCCCGGTGTGTGGCGGATCGTCCTTACTCAGGGCGGTGACCTGGGAGGTGACGGTGGTCAGGCGGGACAGCAGGTGGCTCTTGCCCGCTCCGTCGATGCCCTCGATGGTCCAGAACTCAGCCATGGGCGCTCCTGACGGTGATTCCGGCTTCGCGAAGGTTGATGGCCAGGTGTGAGAGCAGGCCTGAACGCAGGTACACCTCTTGTGTCCCGGCCCGGTGGAGCCGGTCGATGAACGCGGCCAGGCGGGTGTGCTCCTCACGGGCGACGGACACATCGAGCAGAACGGGGCCGTCGGGTAGGGGTGCGTCGGTCGAGGAGAGCAGGGCCGTGTTGACCGGAGGTGCAGGGCTGTCCTGTTGCCAGGTGTCGGGCTCGGGCACACTGCTGCGGAGGTTCTGGGCGGAGAGTCCGTAGCGGCTGGAGTGGTGCAGCTTGAGACCGAACGGCTGGCCCAGGTCGTCGCGAAGGGCCGTCAAGTGGCGGCGGTGTTCACGAACCCATGCCACCAGGGTGGCGATCTGCCAGTCATCGACGCGGGCCAGTCGCTGTCGGGTTCCGTGGTGGGGGTCGTGGAAGCGAGCCATCTGGGGATGAGTGTCCGGGATGGTGAGTTCGAGGCCATCGTCCTTCACCACCAGGACGGCGGGGGTCAGGCGACTGTCCAGCTCCCAGATTCCGGGAACGATCTCGGCCACCACCACTGACTCGTGGACCGCGAGTTCGACAGAGAAGAGCACCTGCTCATAGGGCTGTACCAGTACAGACAGCCCCGGAGCGAGATCAATGATCCACTTCGCCGCGGCTGCGGGTGTGGCGCCAACCAGGCGAGGCAGGTTCCGTTCCTCGGAAGTGGCCGCCGTGCGCAGCACCAGGAGTCGGTGCTCGCTGAAGCTGTCGCGCAGGGCCCGAGTACTCATCTGGTGCGGTCGCCGCACGACACGGATCGGTACACGCAGCAGCCCGTGGGCTTCGAGGGCGCTGACGGCCTCGATCTTGTCCCAGTCGCTCATGAGGCCCACTCCAGGGCAGCCCGTGTGATCGGGCGTACCTGGAGTACCAGGACCATCGCGCCGGTCCAGGCCCACTCCACGTCGACATCGAACCCGAAGTGGGCGCTGAGCTGTTGGCACAGTGGGTGGAGCTGCGCGGTGAGGGCGAGGCTCGGGATCTGCTCGGGGCCGGTCGATGCCCTGAACCGGCGGGCGTCACGCCGAGCTCGCATACGCAACGGCATCCCGGCGGTGGCTCCGTCCGGGTACGGGGATGCTTCGACCAGCAGGCGGTCCTGGCTGAGGAAGGCCACACCGTACAGGGAAGTTTCAGCCTGTTCCTGGACCAGAACGCACCCGCCTGGGACGGTATCCAACTCCTCCTGCCCGAGCAGGTCTTGGTCGATGACGCGGGCCAGTGCTGAGGCGTCGGGCGGACAGTTGAGCAGCGACACCGATCGCCCCGCCTGGGCACGCTCCAGCCCGTCCTCCAGGGACGAGCTCGTGCGCACCACGACTCGACGGGGCCGGTAGAGCTCCAGCCACGTGCGGAGTGAGGCGATCGCTTCGCTGGTTCCGTGCGCCAGAGCAGCAGTACTGAGGCAGAGCCCCGGCGGCACGGGGAGGCCGAGGTCAGCGACCTGGCTCAACCGCGCCGCCTTGTGACCCCACATGTCGGGGTCCAACCGCTGAGAGAGCAGGTCAGCCGCCAAGGCGCCACCTGCTCCCGGCGCGGACCGTCAGGCTGAAAGCCGCTTCAGTGAATCCGTCCATGCCCCCACTGTGGCCAGCCCAGAGGAGCGGTCCCATGACCAGCCAGTCATGGATTCACCGACGTGGGGCAGCGACTCCATCGTGAGCGACGGGAGGCGCTCCCGGCACACACCGCGGTGGCACGTCCCACGTGCTTCGCACCTGGCACGAGACACGATGGCGAGTGTTTGGGCGAACACGCTGGTAGGTCGATACTGATCAAGACCCGCCGGGTGGGTGGACAGCTTCTTCCGTCCTCGATCCGACCTCCGGCAGAACCCGTGTCCACACACGGTTGCTGCGGAATCTCAACCTAGGGTTACGCACAGAACTTCTGGATAGACGGTTTACAGCCGAGGGTAAAAGCCCGGTGTCTGCACCGGTCGGCTCTGAAACCCGCGCTTTGGGCGTGGAGGCCGTGGTTGATCATCGTCGTCGTGGTTGCCGCCCGTGCCTGCACTCCTTGTCACTTTGTTAGCTTCATTCCCGTGCGTCCTACTTGAGCCGGGCACAGGGGGAATCGCCGACCACGGGAGCTCTCATGACCGCTCGCCCGCACGCCGTTGCTTTCGATGTTCTCGAAACCCTGCTGAACCTGGATCCGCTCCGCACACGGCTGGAGGAGATCGGCCAACCGGCGAGGCTGCTGGAGCCGTGGTTCATGCGTTTCCAGCGCGACGCGATGGCACTGACCCTTGCCGGGGACTTCGGCTCGTTCGAGTCGGTGGCACGGCAAGCGTTGCGCACCGACACCGGCCACACCGCCGCCGAGGAGGACATCGACCACGTACTGGAGGGGTTCGGCCACCTGCCCGCCTATCCCGACGCCGAACCGGCGCTGCGCCGACTGTCCGAAGCCGGAGTGAGGGTCGGCTGCCTGACCGTCGGCAGCGCCGAGAACACAGTTCGTTTCCTGGAACGAGCGGGCTTGGCACGCTACGTGGACCAGGTGATCACCGCGGAAAGGGCCGGTATCTGGAAACCCGCTCCGTCCATCTACCGCGTGGCAGCCAGCGAACTCGGAACGTCACCGGGCAACATGGCGCTGGTCGCGGTGCACGCCTGGGACTGCCATGGAGCCAAGCGCGCCGGCTGTCTCACCGGTTGGTGTGAGCGATTGGAAGGCCGCTACGGCGACGTCTTCACAGCACCCGACGTGAGTGGCACCGATCTTGTCCAGGTTGTCGAACGCTTGCTGCAACTCTCCTCCGACTGAGCTCCACTCGCAGTGGTTTCGTTTCCAGTTGACCTGGCACCTGCTGCTCCAGGTTCAGCGCAGACCCGTTCCCGGCAGTGACGAGGGGCGTTTCCGGTGCGGAACACTGACGGCCGCGCCCCTGCTGCCGGACGCGGCCTCCGTGTGTCGGAACTGGTTCGCAGCCGGCTCAGGCGAAGCCGCGATCGTCCATGGCGACAGCATGCAGTACCTGAGTCTCCTCAGCGGGCGTGTACTGCTCCGGGACCAGCGCCTCCGAGGCCACCGTACGCACCGCCTCCTTCGGGAAGGCGTTCTCGCGCAGCAGGTCAGTGATCAGCTGGTCGATCAACCCCTGGGTCACGTGCGGCATGGTGAACAGGTGGGCGTAGGTCTTCACCTGTGATCCTCCGACCGGGACGCTGACCGTGGCCAGGGAGTACTTCTTGACGATGCTCTCGACCGGCGCGCGGAAACGGACGCTCAGCGAGTGCTCGGTCAGCTCGCACCCCAGGGAGGCTTCCTTACGCCCCCTCAGTTTCGGCTCCACATCCTCCTTCAGGCGCCTCAAGGTGTACTTGGCCATCTCGTGGCAGCTCTTGGCCATCTGGGTCTGCTCGCCATGGGAGTGCTTGGCGAAGAAGTTCCACAGCACCGCCGCGGAGAAGCCGTTGCGCGAACCGGCGAAGGTGGTGTCGGGAGAACCGACGTAGTCCGCCATGGGCGGCGGCTGAAGCTGGAGCTTTCGCCGGGTCATGAAGACCCCGCACGGCCACGGGCAGCCGGGATACTTGTGCCCGCTGGCCACGATCGAGCTCACCCCCGGCCTCGGCAGCCGGAAGTCGAACTTCGGAACCGTGATGCCCGCCTTCTGCAGGAACGGGATGTAGTTGGCGCCCAGCGCTCCGTCGACGTGGATCCAGAATCCGTCACGCTTGATCACCTCCTCCTTCCCCCCGCTCCTGACCGTGAACTCGCGCTCGTACAGGTTCCGCTCTTGGAACACCTCACCCAGCTTCTCGACCGCCGTCTCGACGTCGTCGTAGGCCCCCTTGAACGTGGTGCCCAGGTTGAGCACGATCACCACCGGGTGGCCCTTGCCCGCGAAATAGTCCACTGCCGCCGTGAGTTTGTCGAGGTCGATACTGCCATCGCTGTTGGAGGGCACTTCGGTCGGCCAGGTGTGGGTGCCCATGGTCTCCATGGCGCCGTCCTGATAGCCCCGGGCTGGGTCGTTGCCCATCTCGCCGAAGGTCGGGATGCCGAGCGTGTGTGCGCTCTTGGCGACCGAGTAGTGGGAGTCCTGGGAGAAGAAGATCACCGGCTCGGTGGCGTTCTGCTTGTGCTTGGACGGCTCAGCCTGTCCCATGGCCAGCTGCATGATCTGGCTGTCGGCCGCCTTCGGCTCCAGCAGCAGGTGCTTGCCGGACACGTAGTCACGGGCGTTGAGCAGGCCGTAGATGTTGCCCTCCGAGGAGCCCATGCTCAGCACGTAGCCCCACGCGCTCTCCGGGTCCTCCTCGTCGTGGGGCTTGAGCCCCCACAGGTCCGCGTAGTAGGCGAGCACCGCGCGCTCCATGTGCTTGGTGTGGGTGCGCAGGTTGCTGTCCTTGAAGGGGTCGCCGATGTTGTTGGTGTGGACGCCGAGCAGCTTCACCAGGTCGGAGCTGACGTCGCTGAGCTTCTGGTTGACCTGGTAGCCGAGGAAGTGCTGCTGGTGGTAGTCCAGGTAGGCCTGGAACTCGGCCAGGACCTTGGCGCGCTGATCTCCGAGCCCGCCGGGTTTGAGCTTGAACCTTGCCTCGTCCAGCTCAGGCGGTGCTTCGGCCTTGCGATCCTCGGTAGTGGTCGGGGTGGAAGTCGAGTGCGTGGTCTGCCGAGTGAAGGACTTGCCGGTGACGTTGTCCATGTCTTCTCCATGACGGTGGGCACCAGAGGCGTGGTCAGCGGAGGAATCCGCCGACCACGTTCATTGCCCCGATGGAGCGGGGCCGCACTCACAGCCAATAAATACTATGTGTAATTAATCGCAAACTATCTGTTGTCATCTTGTGTGTGGGCGCTGTGGGCCCCTCGTCCGCCGAGCATCCCAGCTCCGTGCGGCTGCCCCCATCTCAGAGAGCGACGGCAAGCGGCCCCGATACACAAAGGCCTCCACCGGCCCCGCCACAGGGCAGACCGGGTTCAACGGCGGTGGTCTACGGTGTGGCCATGGCAGACGCTGACTCTCCGGACGGCCGAGACCCCCTACTGGGCCAACTCGCCGGCAAGGGCTGGTTCATGAGCATGGGCGAGGTCGCGGCAACCAAATCTCTGGCCTGACTGGCCTCAGACCCAGAGCTGCGCGCTGCGGTACTCGCCTACCTGGGGACACGGGCCGCCGTAGACCTCACCAGCGCAGAACAGTCCGTTTCCGAGTCGGTGCACGACGACAGGTCCCGCCCCGACATCGGGGTGTTCGACGACAAGGGCAACACCATCGCCCTTGTCGAGGCCAAGTTCGGTGCGCACCTGACTGACGAGCAGGTGAACGCCTATCTAGGGATCCTCGACCGGCGATCCGGGGTCCACCGCGGTGCTCTGTTCCTGCTCGTCCTGTCAGGCAGAGCGGACGAAGCACAGCGGACCCTCCGACGGGCGACCAGCACTCGACCCGAGGCGGCACACGCTGTCCTCACCTGGGACGAGTGGCTCGACGTATGGAATGACGCCGCCGAGGAGGCCGGTGACGCCGGGCTCGTCAGTGACCTGCGCCAACTGAGCGCCATGTGCCAGACCCTGGGCGCAGGCGTGGTACCGCAGCCCGTGAGGCTTGCTTGAGCCGTGTGCGGTAAAGGTGTGCACACGGTTCTGAGAGGGCCGGGACGCAGCGATGCGTCCCGGCTACCCGGCTGCTGAGCGAGCAGGCCGGTGGCCTCGCGCACCTGGAGCCAGGCGGTCGCGGTGCCCGAAACGAGCTGATCACGGCTGCTGTCGGGGTTGGGTCCGGGTCCGCACGGGGTAGGCAACCCTGCGTGAACGAACTGGCCACGGAGTCCACCCTGCCTGTCACCCCCGGTCTCGGAGTCCACGGGGACTTCTCCGTCTGGGCCCCCGGAGCCCAGCGTGTGCGTGTGCGGGTCGACGGTACCGATCACTCCATGAGAAGTGACGACCGAGGGTGGTGGCACGCCCGGGTGGAGGGGGCCGGCCCGGGGTCGGACTACGCCTATCTTCTGGACGAGGATCCCCAGCCCCTCCCGGACCCGCGCTCCCTCTGGCAGCCGGACGGGGTGCACGCCCCCAGCCGGGTCTACGACCATGGCAGCCATGAGTGGGTCGACGAGGACTGGACCGGGCGTCCGCTCGCCGGAGCCGTGATCTACGAGCTCCACGTCGGCACCTTCACCCCGCAGGGCACGCTGACCGCTGCTGTCGACCGGCTCGGCCACCTGGTCGACCTCGGGGTCACGCACGTCGAACTCATGCCGCTCAACGCCTTCGACGGTACGCACGGCTGGGGTTACGACGGGGTCCTGTGGTCGGCCGTGCACCAGCCCTACGGGGGGCCGGACGCACTGAAGGGGTTCGTCGAGGCCTGCCACCGCAACGGGCTGGCTGTTCTGCTGGACGTGGTCTACAACCACCTCGGCCCGTCCGGCGCCTACCTTCCCCGCTTCGGGCCCTACTTCTCCGGGGAGAACGACTGGGGGCCCTCGCTCAACCTGGACGGCCCCGGGTCCGACTTCGTGCGGCAGCTGGTCATCGACGGTGCCCTGGACTGGCTGCGTCATTACCATCTGGACGGGCTGCGACTGGACGCGGTGCACGCCCTGCGCGACGACCGGGCCGTCCCGATCCTCGCCGAGCTCTCCGCGGAGGTCGAGGCACTGGCCGCCGGGCTCGGCCGTCCCCTCTCGCTCGTCGCCGAGTCCGACCGCAACGATCCGCGCACGGTACTACCCCTGGAAGCGGGCGGACTGGGCATGACCGCCCAGTGGTCGGACGACCTCCACCACGCGCTGCACGTCGCCCTCACCGGGGAACGGCACGGCTACTACGCCGACTTCGACGGTCCCCAGGTCCTCGCCGAGACGCTCCGCCGGGTCTTCTGGCACGACGGAACCCCCTCTGCCTTCCGGGGCAGGAGGCACGGCGCCAGGGTCGACACCTCCCGGGTGCCCGCCAGCCGTTTCCTCGGCTACCTCAGTACCCACGACCAGGTCGGCAACCGCGCCCGCGGCGACCGGATGGGCGAGCACCTCTCACCGGGACTGCTCACCTGCGGCGCGGCCCTCGTGCTCTGTTCGCCCTACACCCCGATGATCTTCATGGGGGAGGAGTGGGGGGCCACCACCCCCTGGCCGTTCTTCGCCTCGTTCGCCGATCCTGGTTTGGCCGAGGGCGTGCGCAGGGGCCGCCGCCGGGAGTTCGCCGCGCTGGGCTGGGCGCCGGAGGACATCCCCGACCCCATGGACCCGGCCACCAGGGACAGCGCGGTCCTGGACTGGTCCGAACCCGAACACGAGCCTCGGCGGCTGGTCCTGGACACCTACCGTGCCCTGATCGCCCTACGCAGGTCCGAAGCCGAACTCTGCGACCCGAGGTTGGACCGGTTCGCCGTCACGGCCGGCGAGGACGGCCGCAGGCTCGTGTTGCACCGCGGCTCCCTGCGCCTGGTCTGCAACCTCGGCACGGCCCCGGCCCAGGTGGAGTTGGACGCCGTCCCCCGGGAGCTGCTGCTCGCCAACGGTCACCCCCGGGTCCGCGGGGCCACCGTTGACGTGCCGGGCGAGTTCTTCGCGATCCTGAGGGTGTGAGCCGGGTTACTGCACCGGGCCTCGGAAGGCCACCTCGTCCTCGCCGTTGACCACGGAGACCAGCACGCTGTCCGGTGACTCCGGGAACTCGCAGACCATGTCCGTGCTGTGGGTCCCGGGCTCCAGTTCGCCGAGCCGTGCCTCGGTGGACGCGGGGACCGAGTGCTCGCCGTTGGAGCACCGCACCTCCAGGTTGGCGGTTCCGAAGACCCGGCCCAGTTGCGGTACCTCCACGGTCAGGGTGAACTCCACCCGTCCGGGAGCGCCGAGGGAGACGTCGTCCACCGTGTAGACGACGTCCTCCTCGCCCTCGAACTCCCACTCGTAGGCGCCCACCGGGTGGGGGAAGGCGGCGCCCTCACCGAAGGGGTACTCGGCCGTGGCCGGGGCCTCGGTGCCCTCCGGCGGGTTTTCCCGGGTCCCTTCGTCCGCTGCCTCTGGCGGGCTCTGCTGCGCGGTCCCCGCGTCGGTGGCCGGCGGGGACACGGACACCTCCTGGTCCGCAGGACCGCACCCGGCGGCGAGGAGGAGCGGCAGAGTCAGGGCACAGGGGAGGATTCGTCGCATGACCACACGCTAGGCGAAGGGGCCCCGGCCGGCCAGCATCCGGAACACCCCCACCCACTGGTCCGGGGAGACCGCCCCGACCGGCGCGCCCGGGGCGATCCCGGATGTGTGGAGGGCGGTCCTCACCCGCCGTGCCGGATACGCCCGGCGCAGCGATGCGGCGAGCGAGCCGCCCACCCCGCCGAAGCCGAGTTCGACCATGCGTCGGTACTCGTCTCTGTGCTCCCAGGGCACCAAGGGGTCGCTGCGCCTGCGCAGCACCAGTACACCGGCGTCCACCCGGGGCACCGGCCGGAAACGGTCCCGGCTGATCCGACCCGCCAGCCGCCAGGACCACCAGGGCCAGGTCAGCACGGTCAGCCGGCTCGCCCCGGCGCGTTTGCGCGCGTACTCCAACTGGGTGACCAGGGTGGCCGAGGTGAGTCCGGGCGCCTCCAGACACCAGCGGACGATGTCGGCGGTCCGGGAGTAGGGGATGTTGGCGACCACCGAGAACGGTTCCCGGGGCGGACGCGCCCGGGTGAAGTCGCCGTGCACCACCCGCACGTTCCGGTAGCGTCCGGCGAGCCGGTCGGCCAGTCGGTGATCCAACTCGTGGGCGACCACCCGGCGGGCGGCGGGGGCGAGGAAACGAGTGATGGCGCCCTGGCCGGGGCCGACCTCCAACACCAGGTCGTCGGGGGCGACCCCGGCCACCCGTACGACCCAGCGGGCGGTGCCGGGGTCGGCGAGGAAGTTCTGGGACAGGCGCCGCCGGGCGGAGGTGTCGCCCGGGCGGGTGCGATGAGGGTTGCGTGCCACGCGTGGTCCGTTCGGCTGACGCGGACGGGCGGCACGAAGGTCCGTGCCCGCCCGTCCCAAGGGAAGGGGACGTCGGCGGAACCTGGACCGATACGCGTCTGTGAAACCCCTGGCACCGCCGACGTCGCGCTCGGGAAAGGGGCGCGGAAACGGCGGTGCGCTCGGAGGGGCCTGTTACCGGTCCAGGGGGACGGACCGGAGCCGGGTGTGGGCGTGAGCGATCACGGGCCAGGTGTTCGGGCCCTCGGTGATCGCCTGGAAAGCTGCCATGGGGATCACGCTAGGGAATCGGTGTCCGTGGAGGCAACAGGTTTTCCGATCGGCCGGGAAACCCGGTCGCGTGCGCGCACCCGGCCGCGCGATACTCGGTCCCATGCCTGACTTCGCCGACTTCGACACCCGCCATTACCGCACCGTCGACGTGACCACCGGTTATGACGGGTGGTCCAGCACCTACGAGGACTCGGTGCTCGACGCCATGGACATCGCCCTCCTCGACGGGCTCACCGCCCCGGTCTGGTCCCAGGTCCGCAGCGCCGCGGACCTGGGCTGCGGTACCGGACGCACCGGAGCCTGGCTCCGGGGCCGGGGCGTGGAACACGTGGACGGCGTCGACCTCAGCGCCGGGATGCTCGCCCTGGCCCGGAGGCGGGGCGCCCACGACACCCTCACCCAGGGCGACGTCCGGGCGACAGACCTTCCGGACAGCGCCTACGAACTGGTCATCGCCTCGCTCATCGACGAACACCTGCCCGACCTCGCGCCGTTCTACGCCGAAGCCCGGCGGCTGACCAGGCCGGGCGGGCGCTGTGTGCTGGTCGCCTATCACCCGCAGTTCATCATGGCCTCGGGTATGCCCACCCACTTCACCGACGACTCGGGTGAGGAAGTCGCCATCACCACCCACGTGCACCTGCTCGGCGACCACGTACGCGCGGCCCTGGCCAGCGGGTGGCGTCTGGAGGAGCTGAACGAGGCGGTCGTGGACGACGGCTGGGTGGCGGCCAAGCCCAAGTGGGAACGCTTCCGGGGCTACCCGATCTCGGCCGCGTTCGTGTGGGCCGCCGGGCCCGCGACGGGTCAGGGCGAGGTCAGCATCCCGGTCCACAGCTCCCGGTGGCGTTCGACGTAGGCGGCGGCCGCCCCCCAGTGCTCGGCGTGCCCCTCGGCGTGCAGTCGCGCCCAGGGCTGCGTTCCGGTGCGGGCCCCCTCCTCCAGGACGTCGAACATGCCGCGTACCCGGCGCAGTGCGGCGCCGGGCAGTTCGTGGCGCTGGGCCGCACCGCAGCCGTAGCCGTCGGCCAGGGCCCGCAGCCGCCGACCGTCGGCCTCGGGGTCGCCGCCCTCGTGCAGGGGGACGAACCCGTGCGCGGCGTAACCGAGGTCGCCCATCCGGCTTCCCGGTCCTGCGCCGTCCCAGTCGATGAAGCACCAGGACTCGGTTCGGCCGTCCTCGTGGGGAGTGCGCACCAGGTTCCACGGGGCGAGGTCGTTGTGGCAGATCACCTCGGGCTCCTCCGGCGGGAAGACGCTGAGCCACCGTGCGTCCTCGCGGGGCCGGTGGTCGGCGGTGAGGTCGTGCAGCCGACGGATCATCGAACCCAGTTCGCGGAGCTGGTCGGCGGTCATCGGCGGCATCCGGTCGGCCATGGTGCCGGGGACGTAGGCCAGCCGCTGGTAGCCCTCGGGCTGTTCGCCGTAGGTCTGCGGCGCGCCCGGGAACCCGCTCAGGTGACGCAGCAGCGAGGTCACCGCGGGGGAGGAGGCAAGCCAGGGCTTGCGCACGGTTCCACCGATGCGCAGGACACCGTCGGAGACGTTCCCGCCTTCCAGGACCTCGACGTCGTTCTCGGAGTGTGTCACGGGCCCATCCTCGCCGGGCGGACCCGTGACGTCCACCGGTTTCCCCTCAGTGCCGGAGCCCTCGCTCGGCAGCCTCCAGGGTCGCGTCGCTGATCCGCAGCAGGGGGACCAGCAGGACGAGCACGAGCGACCCCATACCGAGGAAGACCGCCCGCAGCCCGAGGAACTCGGCGATCAGGCCGCCCGCCGCCGCGCCCAACGGCATGGTGCCCCAGGCCAGCAGCCGGTACACGCTGTTGACCCGGCCCAGCAGTGCGTCGGGGGTCACGCGTTGGCGCAGGGACACCGTGATCACGTTCCACACGGTGATTCCCAGTCCTCCGAGGAAGAAGCCCAGACCCACCAGCCAGGCGTCGGCGGTTATCCCGGGAACCCCCACCAGCAGGGCGAACAGGGGAACGCACAGCCACAGCGACCGGGCCCGGCCCACCGCGCGCTCGCACCACTCGGCAGCGAAGGAGCCCAGCAGGCTGCCCACCGCGGTGGCGGTCAACAGGACACCGAAGGCGGGCTCGGAGAGCCCCATGGGGGAGCCCGGGCCCACCGCGTACAGCACGAGGACCGCGAACGCGGCGCTGGTGGCGAAGTTGGAGGCGCCGACCATGGCGGCGAAGGAGCGCAGGAGCCCGTGCGACCAGAGGAACCGCAGTCCTTCGGCGATGTCCGCGCGCATGTCGGCGGACGGCCCGGTGCGCTCGACCCTGAACCGTCCGCGCACCAGGAGGAGCACGCCCGCGGCCGTGATCCACAGGGCCGCGGGGGTGAGCAGGGCCAGAGCCGCGCTCAACGCCACCAGCGCGCCGCCCAGGGGCGGGCCGACGAACTGGTTGGTGGTCAGCTCCACCGCGTACAACCGCCCGTTGGCCCGGGAGAGCCGGTCCCGGTGGACCATCTGGGGCAGGATCGACTGTGCCGAGGTGTCGTACACGGTCTCGGTGGTACCGATCAGGAACGCCGCCGCGTAGAGCAGCCAGATCGAACCGAGGTCGAGTACCAGGGCTACAGTCAGGGCGAGGACCAGGCCGCCGCGTACCAGGTTGGCACCGAGCATCGCCCGTCGGCGGTCGGTCCGGTCGGCCAGGGCCCCGGCGGGCAGGGCGCACAGCAGCCACGGCAGGCCCAGGGCCGCGGTGACCCCCGCGATGAGCAGGGGGGAGTCGGTGAAGCGCAGGGCCGCCAGGGGCAGGGCGACCTTCAGGACGCCGTCGGCCAGGTTGGACAGCCCGGAGGAGGTCCACAGCCGTCGGAAGGAGCCGCCCAGGGGGTCGGGGGCGGTGGTCGGGATGGTGTCGGCGGGGAGGGTTTCGGGCGAGTGCCCGTTGTCGTCGACCATGAATTGAGATTGACAGATCGATTGGGATAATTCAATCAATTTGTGGTTGCCAATCGATCGGCTACGCTGACCCCCATGGCAGAACCGTCCGCCGAGCATCCCGAACCACCGGATCCCCGCCGCAGGCGGCGACCGGCCACCGCACGCGAGGCCAAGGCCCTGGGGCACCCGTTGCGCCTGCGCATCCTGCGCCTGTGCCTGACGCGTGAGCTCACCAACCGGCAGCTCGCCGACCGGCTGGACACCAACCCGGGCACGGTTCTGCACCACGTGCGCACCCTGGTCGACGCCGGTCTGCTCGTCGCGGCCCCGGTGCGTACGGGCGCCGCCGGGGCGCTGGAGAAGCCCTACCGGGCCACCGGCGAGAGCTGGTGGCTGGACAGTCCCCTCGACGGCCTGCCGGAGGAGCAGAGGACCTCACCGGTCACCGCCTTCACCCAGGAGCTCGACGAGGCGGGCCCGGCCGCGGTGCGCAGCTTCTCCCGCTTCGCCCTCCACCTGTCCGACGAGGACCTCGCCGAGCTCGACCGGCGCATCCTCGCCGTCCTCGACGAGTACGTGGCCACCGAGGATCAGCGCCTGGACCGGCCCGTCTACGGCGGGGCGTTCGTCCTGCACCGCCCCTCGGGCGAGGAGCCCGGGTGGGACCCGGAGAGCTAGAAGAACTGCCACGTCCCCCTCGGCGGCCGCTGGCCCTCGCCCGGCCGCGACCAGTCGCACACCCCTTCGGCGAAGACCTCCCGGGCGCGCTCGGCCTGCTCCTCGTCGAACTCGGCCGGATGCGCCTCCTCGTCGAACGGGACCAGGCGGCACTTGACGACGTCGGAGGCCAGGGGACCGCCCGCGGCGATCCTCGGGGAGGAGTGGGTGGGGAAGGCGTCCGCGCAGCGGTCGCCCCGTCCTTCCGGCAGCGGCAGCTGCGGGGTCACCACCCGCTCGTCCCCGATCCAGCAGGAGTCCGACAGCCATTCCGGACGGGTGGCGTCCAGGTGCTCCGCCGGGGACCCGCCCGGGTGGGCGCGGGCGTGTTCGGCGGCCGCGCCCACCCACGCGTCGAGTTCGGTCAGGGTGCGTCCGGCCACCGGCTGGTCCGCGGAGAACACCCCTCGGTAGTGGTCCTCCACCAGCATCACGTGGTTGTCGGCCGTGCCGTTGGCGGCCAGTAGCCGTTCGCGGGTGCTGAAGGAGTGGTAGCGCATGTGGATGTCGCCGCCTGCCGCGTCGTCCTGGTAGGGGCGGTGGTCAACGATCGGGATGTCGGCCAGCCCGCCGCCCCCGTGGAGCAGCCGCCCGCTCTCGTAGGCGGCCCGGACCGCGACCGGATCGCCCACCGTGCGCTCGGGGACCACGGCACCGTCCCCGTCGAACCCGCCCACGTGCTCGTTCAGGTGCAGGAACTCGTCGACACCGATACCGCCGTCGAGCAGCGCTGCCAGACCGTACTGGATCCCCACGTTGTCCAGCGGACGGCGCGGCAGACCGGTGTCCGGCTGGGTGCCGTAGACGTTGCGGGCGTGTGAGAACACGTCGCAACGCGCCCCGTCGGGGTTGTCATCGGGGTGGTAGCGGACCTCGGCGGGCAGCGCCTCGGGGCACACGCCCCGGGGGTCGATCCGGGCCGCCGCGTCAGCCATTGCGCCGATGCCCTCCCAGGTCCCGAAGCCGGAGACCGCGCGCTGCTGCTCCCGGGTGAGCGCGCCGGGGTGCCTCTCGGCGTAGGAGCGCAGCAGGAGCGCGTCGGTGACCGCGGGTACGGTCGAGAAACCGACGTCGGGGTAACTCTGCGAGACCACGATCCCGTCGAGCAGCCCCGGGTAGTTGTCACCGATCTGGTGCGACTGGTACGCGCCGCCGGAGTTGCCCCAGCCCAGGGTGTGGTCGGGGGCCCCGTGGGCGAGGACGAACCGCTCCTTGACCGCGCTCATGGTCTCGGCGGCCAGCAGGTCGTCGCAGTTGTTGCCGAACACGTTCAGCGAGGCGGACGCCACCGCGTACCCCCGGGAGAGCATGCCGTGGTCCACCACCCCGGCGGTGCGGTCGCCCTGGACGAACCAACCGCCCGGGCACCCCCCGCCGAACTTGTACACCAGGCGCCGGTTCCAGCCCTCGGGGGCGGTCCACGGGTCGGGTTCGGGGGTACGTGGGTCGTGCAGGACGGCGGTCTCGTACACGGCACGGTTGGCAGTCCCGGTCTCCACCCGCACCGTGTACGGCACCTGCGCGCCGGTGGACGTGGTGGTGCGGGCGACGTCGGACGGCAGACCGCCGCCCTCGGGCAGCGGGGCGAACTCTCCGCCCGTGGTGCGGTACACGTACCCCACAACGGTCTCCACCGAGCAGTCCTCGTCGAGCGGTGCGCCCAGGTCGCCGCCCCAGGCGAGTGCGAAGTCCCCGGTCCGGCAGACGAACGGGTCCTGGTGCGGACCGGAGAACACCGGGCCCGCCGCCGGATGAGCGGTGACAACGGTGCTGACCGGGTCGGGGGAGTCCCCGCCCGCGGCGGAGGCGACCAGGACTGTTCTCCCCTCGGGCAGCCCCGGTACCACCCCCTCCAGCACCTGCCCGCCCCCGGGCAGGTGCACGGGGCGGAGGGTGTCGGTGACGTCGGTGCCGCCCGCCGCCAGCCGGACCTGGTGGGGTTCGACCGGCTCGGGCAGTTCCACCCGCACCAGCGCGGCACCACCGGTAACGGTGTCCGCACGTGTGGACAGCACGCTTATCCGCAGATCGTCGGGGTCACCCCCGCCCGGCGGCTGGGCGGGGGCCGCCGACGGCGGCAGCGTCAACGCCGTGGCGTGGTGGGCCAGGGGCGGGCCCGAGACGGTGAGGAGGGCGGCGACGACCGCTGAGCCCGCGCCCAGGGCCGCACGGACCGAAACCGGCATCACCGGACGCCCCCGGAAGACCGGATCCCCCCGGCGCGCGCAGGCGTACCCGCTCCCTTGGCGGACCGGGGCCCCGGCCGGCAGTTCTGACCGATGTCGCACAGGGCGATGGTCACCGCGCGACACGGGCGGGGACCGAAGGCACACCGGCTGTGGGGCGGGCTTTGCACTCCCATGCCGCCACCGATACCCCGATCGGGGACGGGAACACCCAAACCCCCCGGAACACCTCAGGGGCGGCTGACCTCCCGCCCGGTCACCCTCCCGGGGGTGATCTTCAGGACCTGGTCGCGCGGGCCCTCAGCCCAGGGCCGGGGCATACGGCCCTGGGGGATGCGCTCCAGTTCACCGGTGTCACGGACCCAGCGGCAGCTCCCGGAGGCCAACACGCTCCAACCCTCGCGGCGCTCCTCGTCGAAGTGGTCGACCTGGAAGGCCGCGTGCCCCCGTCCGTACCGCATGATCGTCCCTGCCAGCGTGGAACGGAACACGACGGTGTCGTTGAGCAGGACGTAGTTGACGGGAAGCACGGTCGGTGCGGCGTCCCCGTCGATGGTGAAGGCCACCCGGCCGATACTGCGTGTGGCCATCAGGTTGAAGCAGGTCTGACGCTCCAGGACGGTGAAGCGCGACCGGTCGTCGTCGGCCAGGTCGGCCCCGGCCAGCAGCCGGTCGTCCTCCGTGAGGTGTTCGGTGCCCTCGAACTCGTCGGAGGCCTCCCGCGGTTCCGGGGGCGAACCCGGCGCCGCGACCCAGCTCCGTCCCTGCTCCGACGCACCGGCACCGCTCGTCCCAACCATCACAAGCCCCCCGAAGATTGGTGCCCACTGTTGCTGACCCCGCCATCATCGCCGGTCACAGCCCCGAAGGCAGGGCCCGCGAGTCCTCCGGTCGACGGCGAACGTCCTCGTTTGCGCACTACCCGCCGGGACACTCGCCTCAAACGGAAAGGGACGTTCGCCTCCTCTGGGAACGACCGCCGCTGTCTAGGGTGGAGGTGCACCGTGAAGGCGCACAGCGGCGGCCCTGCGGCCCGTACCCCGGCCCGCAGCCGAACCGCGGCCCGTCCGAAGATGCCCCACAATGGGGGCGGGGGAACGGGTCGACCCACAACCCGGGGTGGCCGGGCCGCCTCAGGTCACCACATCCAGCGCTGAGGAGGTGCGCACCTGATGGGCGGCGACACGACGATCAGGGTGTTCCTGGTGGACGACCACGAGATCGTCCGACGAGGGGTCGGATCACTCCTCGACGACGAGGACGGCATCGAGGTGGTCGGAGAGGCCGGGACCGCCGCACAGGCCCTGGCCAGGGTGACCGCGCTCGAACCCGACGTGGTCGTGCTCGATGTGCGCCTCCCCGACGGGGACGGCGTCACGGTCTGCCGGGACATCCGCTCGATGCTTCCCGACACCCGCATGCTCATGCTCACGTCCTACTCCGACGACGAGGCGCTCTACGGCGCGGTCATGGCGGGGGCCTCCGGCTACATCCTCAAGCAGATCCACGGCACCGACCTGGTCGGCGCCGTCCGCACGGTCGCCCGGGGCCGATCCCTCCTCGACCCCGAGTCCACCGCGCGCATGCTCAGACGGCTGCGGGAGGAGGCCGGGCGCAAGGACCCGTTGAGCGAGCTCACCGAACAGGAACGACGCGTCCTGGAACTGATCGGCGAGGGGCTGACCAACCGCGAGATCGGCGCCAGGATGTACCTGGCCGAGAAAACCGTGAAGAACTACGTGTCCCGCGTCCTGGCCAAGCTCGGGATGGCCCGCCGCACCCAGGCGGCCGCCTACGCCGTGCGCCTTTCCATGGACCGGACCTCCTGAGGCCTCGCCCCGACGCCCCGAGCGTTCCGGGCACCGGACGGGGAGCGGGAGGAGGTACGCGCCCCGGTGCGCGTACCTCCTCCCGTGCGCGAGGGGTGGTCCGGGGGACTACGCCGGTTCGTCCCCGGCGGAGTACCGCACCGGCACCGACCACTCGACCGCGGTGCCCTGACCCGGACCGGACGCCACCGCCATGGTCCCGCCCAGCTCCTCGGCGCGGGAAGCGGTGTTGCGCAGCCCGCTGCGGGCCACACCCTCCGGGACGCCGCGACCGTTGTCGGACACCCGCAGGACCACGGAGCCGTCACCGACCGACACCTCCACGTCCACCGAGGTGGCCCCGGAGTGACGGGCCGCGTTGGACAGCAGCTCGCGCAGCACGGCGACCAGGTGTTCGCCCGACCGCTCGTCCACCGCGTTGTCGACGGGTCCCTGGGTGAGCAGACGGGGCGCGAACCCCAGGGTCCGGGCGGCGGTGTTGACCACCTCCAACACCTGGGAGCGCAGCCACGAGGAGTCGTCCTCGGCGGAGCTCTGCAGGGCGAAGATCGTGGACCGGATCTGTCTGATGGTGTCGTCCAGGTCGTCGACGGCGCCCTGCACACGTTTGGCCGAGGTGGAGTCGTCGATCCGCCGCACGGTGCCCATCAGCGTGATGGCCGTGGCGTACAGGCGCTGGATGACCGTGTCGTGCAGGTCCCGGGCGATCCGGTCGCGGTCCTCCAGGACGCTCAGCCGTTCGGAGTCCAGCCGGGCCTCGGCCAGTTCCAGGGCGACCGCGGCCTGGTCGGCGAACGAGGACAGCATGTTCAGCCAGACGTTCTGGAAGGGCTCCCGCCCCCGGTCCCGGCCGAGCACCAGTACACCGCGGGCCCCGTCCGGCGGGCCGAAGGGGAGCACCAGGACCGGGCCCACCCCCATACGGGTCAGGAAACCGACCCCGAGGTGTTCGAACGCGGCCACGTCGGTCCGCACCGGGGTTCCGCTCAGGTAGACGCGGCCGAGCAGGGTGTCGGCCGCCCGGGTCAGGGTGGCGCCCCGCGCCCCCGCGGCCAGGGACTCGCACTGGTCCTCGGGGCCGTCCCACACCCGCACGGTGAGCGTCTCCGGCTCCTCGCCGGGCATGGCGATCACGGCGGTGTCGGCCTGCGCCATCACCCGGGCCCGCCGTGCGACCAACCGCAGGACCTCCTCGGGCGCGGCGCCCGACAGCAGCCGCGTGGTGATCTGCCCGGAGGCGTCCAGCCAGGTCTCCCGGCTCTGGGTCTGCGCGAAGAGCTGTGCGTTCTCGATGGCGGTGCCCGCCGCCGTGGCCAGTGCCCGCAGCAGTAGTTCGTCGTCGCCGGTGAACTCCGCGCCGTCGGTCTTGTCGGTCATGTACAGGTTGCCGAAGACCTGGTCGCGGATACGGATGGGCACCCCGAGGAAGGTGTGCATCGGCGGGTGGCCCTCGGGGAAACCGCGCGACTCGGGGTGGTCGCGCACGTCCTTCAGGCGCAGGGGCTCGGGCTCCTTGATGAGCAGCCCGAGGATGCCCTCGCCCTTGGGCCAGTGGTCGATGCGGGCGATCTCGTGCGGTTCCAGGCCCACGGGGACGAACCGGCTCATGTTCCCGTCGGGGCCGATCACCCCCAGCGCCCCGTACCGCGCCTTCACCAGACGGGTGGCGGTCTCGGTGATCCGCAGCAGCAGGGGTTCCAGTTCGAGTCCCTCGCCGATGGAGACGACGGCCTCCAGAAGCGTACGGATGCGCTCCTGGGTCTGGGAGATCTCGCTCATCCGCGACCGGACCTCGTCGAGGAGGTCGTCCAGGCGCACCTGGGGCAGCGACAGCCGGTCCTGGCCGGGGAGGTTGTCGGGGGCGCCGTCTGTCTCACGCATGGGGGACTCTTTCCGGCTGTTGTCTCAGGGCTGTAACCGAGTCTAGGGGCGGTTTTCCCGGCCTCCCAGCCGCCTCCGGGTCCCGGTCATGTCTCAGGTCACCTGGCCTGAGCAGGCATTTCTCCCAACTGCCGTTTCGCCGTCGGCAAGAGTCGAAGGGCCCGCCCGCCAGGGCCCTTCGACCCCAGGGGCCGTTCGCCGGTCGGGTCGCGCCGGCTTCCGCGCCCCGGCCCGCCTACTGCTCTCCGGTGGTGAACTGCACCGGTTCCGGGTCGAGCTCCTCGGGGCCGCCCCGGTACAGCGCGTAGTCGGTGGCGACGCTGTTCGGAAGCCAGCCGTCGGTGTCCAGCAGCAGGTCGGCGTACCCGTCCAGATCGCCGGCGCCCGGGCGGGCGAGCTCCCCTCCCCCGGGCAGCCCAGGTCGGCGCGGGTCAGGGTGAGGCCCCGGTCGGGGCACCGCAGGCGGTGGCGAGGAGCAGGGCGGCTGCGGTCAGTGGAGTTCGTCGGCGGATGGGATCTCCCGGGGCGGTTCGGAGTGGGGGATCGTGCACGGTCAGGACGCCCCGGCGTCCCGGGCTGTTCACCGGCCCAGGGTTCCGGCCCTCCCCGGGCCCCTCGCGGCAGCGGTGTCACGTTTGCGGGCGTCCGATCCGTCAGATGGACCGAACGCCCAAAGGAAAGGACCACCCATGACACACGAGATCCTGGTGCTCGGGGCGGGCTACGCGGGCCTGGCCGCGGCCGGACGGGCCGCCCGCAACATCCGCCGCGACCGGCTCGACGCCCGTATCACCCTGGTCAACGCGGCCCCCCACTTCGTCGAACGCGTCCGGCTCCACCAGGTCGCCGTCGGCCAGGACGTCGGCGTGCACCCCCTGG
Organism: Nocardiopsis moroccensis; assembly: GCF_055763695.1. Lineage (NCBI taxonomy): Bacteria > Bacillati > Actinomycetota > Actinomycetes > Streptosporangiales > Nocardiopsidaceae > Nocardiopsis > Nocardiopsis moroccensis. Next base: position 1,375,950 of record NZ_CP199747.1, read on the forward strand.
CCGCCTCCCTCGACGGCACCGGGATCGAGCTGGTCGTCGGCGCGGTCGAGGAGCTGGACACCGGACGGCGCACGGTCCGGGTGCGTACCGGGCGCGGGGATCGCGACCTGGGCTACGACACACTCGTCTACGCCCTCGGCAGCGATGCCGCGCGGGACGGGGTGCCGGGTGTCGCCGAACACGCCCACGACACGGCCTCGCTGGAGGCCGCCCGCGCCCTGGAACGGCGGGTACGCGAGGAGGAACCCCGAACCGTCGCCGTGGTGGGCGGCGGGTTCACCGGCCTCGAGGTGGCCACCGAACTCGCCGAGAGCCGTCCCGACCTGCGCGTCGAACTGGTCACCGGTGGCCGGGTCGCCGACGGGGCCGGTCCGCGCGGCCGCGCCCACGTCCGCCGGGTCCTGCGCAGGCTGGGGGTCGGTGTCCGCGAACACGCCCGTGTGGCCGAGGTGGACGCTGACGGCCTCCTACTGGCCGACGGCTCCCGGGTCGGGGCGCAGCTCGTGGTCTGGAACGCGGGCTTCGGGGTCGCGGGCCTGGCCGCCGCGGCCGGACTCACGGTGGACGGGCAGGGTCGCGCCGTGGTCGACGGCTTCCGACGCTCGGTCTCCCACCCCGATGTGTACGTGGTGGGAGACGCCGCGCACGCACCCGGAGTGGGCGGCCGACCCCAGCGGATGTCCTGCGCCATGGGGCTGCCCATGGGGTGGACCGCCGCGGACGCGGTCACCGCGCGCGTGGCCGGGCACGCCCCCGAACTCCCGCCGTACGGTTACCTGTTCCAGTGCGTGAGCCTGGGCCGCCGCGACGGACTCGTCCAGTTCGTACGCGCCGACGATTCCCCGGCCCGCCTCGTCCTCACCGGGCGGTCGGCCGCCCGGTACAAGGAGTTCGTCGTCGCCTCCGCCTACAGCGGCTTGAACGGCGGGCAGGGGCAGCCCGACCAGTACCTGGCGCTGGCCCGCTGGGTCGCCCGGCGCTTCGCCAGGCGTCACGGCGTCCGGCGCACGGCTGCGGTTACGGGTTGGCGAGGTCGCCGGGAGCGGGCATCGTCAGCTCCAGACCCTCGTTGATGCTGACGAAGGTGAGCGAGTGGGTGTACTCGCCGCTGGTGTGCTCCAACAGCACCGGGACCCCCTCCTCGTCCAGCCACAGGGTGAACGGGGAGTCGGGGTACTCCGCCAACTCGAGGGCGTAGGAGTCGCCCGAGGCGGCGAACTCCGGGACGGTGGAGGTGAAGGTGCCGCTGTAGCTGTGGGCCGGCAGGGTCTCCTGGACCGAGTCGTGACTACCGTCCTCGTTCCTCGCCGGGTAGTCCAGATCGACCTCGCCCTCGCCGCCGTGGACCAGATCCGTGGAGGTCGCCAGGATCTGGGACAGGCCCGCGGCGCCCACCGCGGAGTCGGCCATGAACCGGTCTGCGGGGGTGGGATCGGCGACCTCCGCGAGGAGGCCGTCGCCGATCGCCCACAGGGTGTGCTCGGAGTTGGTGTAGTACACGGCGTTCAACATCCCCTCGCCGCCCAACTGGGAGTACACGACCTCCTCGGGGGTGTTCGTGTACCGCTGCCTCCCCCCGCGGGTCTTGAAGGGGTCGCCGCTCTCGTGCTCCAGCCTGACGAAGGTCTCGTAGTCGTCGGCGGTCTCGATGTGCTCCACCGCCGCGCGGATGCTGCTCTCGGCGTCGGCCGGGTCGTGCGGGGCCTGCTCCGTCTGCTCGGTGGCCTCGGTGTTCTCCGTGTTCTCCTGTGCGCCGTCCCCCGCCGCGGAGCCGCCGAGGCTCTCGGGCAGGTAGGAGCAGCCGACCAGGGTCAGTGACACGGCGGCGGCGCCCAACACCAGGGGCAGACTCCCGGCCGGCGGAAGGCATCGGTGATCGGACGGGCGGGGGTGGGACATGGAGACTCCTCGCGGGGGTCGGCAGTACGGCCGGGGTACAGGGGTGAACGCGGTGTCGGCCGTGGGCGACGACCGCATCACGTGGGTAGACGCGTGCCGCGCGGGAACAGTTCTCCGGCGGATCCCCGGCCCGTCCCGCGTCCGGTGCGCAAGCAGGGACGGCGCGCGGAGTTCAGCGCGCGGAGTAGCGGTCCCCGGATCCGAGCCGCGGGACCCCGCTGACCCGGACGATCCGGGTGCAGTTGTTCCTGGACCCCTTCACGAACTCCCCGTTGGGCCGGTCGCTGCGCTCGACCCACTCCTTGGCGGCGCTCACGCTCGCGCCGCCCGCCATCTGGCGTCGGCGCAGGCGCTGTTCGCGCACCCGGTCCTCGGTCTCGACGTACCACAGCTCGCCCAGGAGGCCGCGGACCCGGGACCACGGCTCCTCGTCGCCGGCCAGGTAGTTGCCCTCGGTCACGATCAGCCGGGTGTGCGGCTCGACCACGTGCTGGGCGGCGATCGGCTCGTGCAGCCTGCGGTCGTAGTCGGGCACGTAGACCGGATGGTCGGTCTCGGTCAGCAGCCGCCGCACCATCGTCAGGTAGCCGTGTGCGTCGAAGGTGTCGGGGGCGCCCTTGCGGTCCCGGCGGCCCAACCGGTCCAGTTGGGCGTTGGACAGGTGGAACCCGTCCATGGGCAGGTATCCGGCCGTCCCCGGCTCAGAACGCTCGTCGACCGCGTGCACCAGGTAACGGGCGAGGGTGGACTTTCCGGCCGCGGGAGCGCCGGCCAGTCCGAGTACCACGCGCCCGGGGCCGTCGCAGGGACGCTCCGGCGGCACCAGGGCGAGGGCGTCGGCGACGAGGGATTCGAGCATGGTCTCCAGCCTAGGGCGTGTTCGGTGGGTTCCGCCCGCCGCGAGCGCGGCACGTGTCCGCGCAACGCGCCCCGGAGCCTGGACACGCGGTGGGGGAGACCCCGGCGGGGGAGCCCCGCCGGGGAACGCGTCCGGTCAGGGGGCGTGGCCGACGTAGGCGAGCGCCTGGCGGACCAGCACGCCCTGACCGCCGGGCATCTCCGCGCGCACCTGCGGGCTGGTGGCCTCCTCCGGGGTGAACCACACCAGGTCCAGGGCGTCCTGGCGGGGCTGGCAGTCACCGCTCACCGGGACGACGTAGGCCATGGCCACAGCGTGCTGGCGGGGGTCATGGAACGGGGTCACGCCCGGGGTGGGGAAGTACTCGGCGACGGTGAAGGGCTGGGGGGAACTGGGGATGCGGGGCAGGGCGACCGGTCCCAGATCCTTCTCCAGATGGCGCAGGAGCGCGTCCCGGACCCGCTCGTGGTACAGCACCCGCCCGGAGACCACCGAACGGTTGAAGGTGCCGTCGGGGTCGGCTCGCATCAGCAGCCCCACGTGGGTGACCGAACCGGCCTCGTCCACTCGGACGGGTACCGCCTGGACGTAGAGCACGGGTATGCGGGCGCGGACGCTCTCCAACTCCGCGGAGGAGAACCAGCCGGGCTGGGTGTCGGCGGTTTCGGTCATCGGGTTCGCGGCCGTCCGGTTGCACGGGGCAGCGGGCGGGCCGCTCCCTCCCTTCGCTCTCTGCGTGTCCATGGGGGCGGCGGACCCCGTACCCCGTGGGGGGCGGTGGCACACCGACCGTCACACGGGTGTCCAAGTACCGCTTCTACCGCACCGGCGCGCGGAAAGCACGGTGCGGGTGCCTCTCCGGGAGTGTCCGAGAGAAGAGGGCGGGCCCCGGGCGGGGCCCGCGCGAGATCACGGTCGAAGGCCGAGGAGGGTGACGCCGAGGTGTCCTTGAGGCCACACCCGCGAGGATTCGAGGGTTTTTCTCATGGAGGGCCTCCCGGAACCTACCCGGAGAGGTTACGATCTCGTACGCGGTTGCGTAGTGGAAAGGTTACGTCCGGTGAGAGGTGGCCCGAGTGGCGAAGGATGCCCTGTTCTCGGCCCAGGAACGTTTTCCCTGTACGGGAGCGACGGTGGTGCGCGTTCACGGCGAAGTGGACCTGGCCACCGCCGACCACCTGCGTGACCGGTTGCTCCAGGCCGCGGAGGCGTCCCGGTGCGACTGCCTGATCGTGGACATGTCCGGTCTCGGCTTCTTCGACGCGAGCGGAGTGCGCGCCCTGGTCTCGGTCTACCAGGTCCTGACCCGGCAGGGCCGCCACGTGGTCCTCGCCGAGCCGGCACCCATCGCCGAACGGGTCCTGGACGCCCTCGGGATGCGGCGCCTGTTCGAGGTCTACCCGATGGTGGAGATGGCGCTCACCCACACCAGCGGCCTGCGCGTGGACGGCGAACCCATCTTCGACAAGCCGGTTCCCTAGCCGGTCCTCCCGCCCGGTCCGCGGCCCGGGCGGGAGCCGGACCCGTACCGACCGGCCCGGCCGACGCCCCGGGGAAGAGGGGCGCCGACCGCGGGTCGGCGAACCCCTAGGGGAGGGCGGAGGGGCGCTCGGGCTCCGAGGACCCCTGATCACGGACCAGGAACGGCGCGAGGAGTTCGGGGACGGCCTCGTCCGCCCAGGCCAGCCCCTGGCCCAGGCCCACGTCCTGGGCGGTGTACAGCCCCTCTCCGGACGCCGTGGTCGCCGACACGTCGGCCAGGCCGAGCCTGCGCTGGAACGGTGAGCGCGTGACCCGCCAGCCGATCACCGACGAACGCTCCAGGGTGACCGTGTCCCGGACCGCCATACCCTTGCGCACCACCAGGTACCCGGGGTGCAGGCCGTGGGCCAGGCCCCGATAGGAACCGACCGCGTACCAGAAAGCCGCCACGACGCCCAGCAGCGCCACCGCGATCCATCCCCAGCCCGGGGTGGCCTCGGCGCTGGGGGAGATCAACGGCACCGGCATGAACTCCGCCTCCGCCTCCTGGAGGACGTCCCACCAGGACTCCGTGGCGAGCTGTTGCGCCCACGCGAGCACCCCGGCCAGAGCCAGGAGGACCACGGAGGCGAGTGCGGCACGGGTGAACCTGCGGCGTAGTGCCGCCTTCGGGTGCCGGGCCAACGGCACGTCCAGGGCGGAGTCGGGCTCGCGCATCAGGGCCGCCCCCAGTTCGCGGGCGCGCCTGACCGGCATCGCGGGGGACAGGCGGCTCTTGGCCTCGGTCTTCTGCGCGTCACCCGCGGACAGGCCCGTCGCCACCGCCCTGATGGACGCCCCGCCCACCGAGCGCAGCACGAACGGTTCGCGCAGGACCACACCGTTGAGACGGCGGCCCTCCACCGACAGGGACACACTGGTCAGCAGCCCCCGGCGCAGCCGCACCGTGCCGTCCTGCTCGCGGACGAGCCGGTAGTCCCACCAGGTCTCCACCGCGGTGGCGACCAGGACGACCACCCCGGACAGCAGCAGACCGAGCAGGGCGACGGGCAGGACCACCAGCAGCCGGCCCATCACGAAGCTGGACATCTCCTGGGCGCTGGGCAGGCCGGCCTGTTCGGAGATCCACTGCCAGCCGTGGCCGCCGGTCTGCGCGTTGAGGCCGATCAGGGCGGCGATCACACCGAGCCCGACACCGAGGGTCGCGGTGGTGGCGGGCGCGTAGGCGAACCAGCGCGGGTTCAGCCTGACCAGTTCGGTCCCGTCGTCCTCGGTCTCCTCGTCGCCGGTGCCCTCCCCGCCGTCCGGGGAGCCCGCGGCCGGTGCGGTCCGGCGCAGGAGCTCGCGGCGCAGCCGCTCACCCTGTTCCGCCGTGACGTAGAGCAGCTGGAGCTGGTCGGTACCGCCCGCACCGGCCGACTCGCCGGTTCCCACGGTCACCGAGCACAGGCCGAAGATCCGCACGTAGATCGGTGCGGCCACGTCCACGCTGCGCACGCGTTCCCGGGGGATGGAACGGTAGGCCTTGGCGATGATCCCCGAGCGCATCTCCATGCGTTCGGGGGTGACCCGGTACCGGGTGGCGCGGAGCCGGAGCAGGTCGAGGTAGGTCATCAGGGCGATGAAGGCCAGGGTCGCGGGGAGGGGCAGCAGCGCCCACAGGTTCGAGACGTCCACGACGAACAGGACGACGGTCCCGACGATCGCGGCGGGCACCATGAACAGTGCCACGACCACGGTGCTGGCCCACACGCTGAGCGTGCTCAGGCCCTCCCACCGGACCTCCTCGCCCTGCTCCTGGCCGGGCTGCCGGTTCTGTCCGTGCGGGAGCTCCCCGTGCTGTTCCTCGTCGTGCTGTTCCCCGTCCGGGCGGCGGTCGTCGTGGGAGGTCATGTCGCGTCCCCCGGGATCGCCTCGGTGCTGTCGGTGAGCTGGTCGGCGACCTCGGTAGCCAACGTGTGGTCCAGGCCGCTGATCTCGATGGGGCCGGCGGCGGACGCGGTCGTCACGGTCACGCTCGACAGCCCGAACACTCTCTGCAGGGGGCCGCGCGCGGTGTCGACGGTCTGGATGCGCGACATCGGGGCGACCCGCCACTCCTGCCAGAGCCACCCGCTGGCGGTGTAGACGGCGGTGTCGGTGATCTCCCAGCGGTGGACGCGGAAACGCCACTGCGGCATCGCCAAGGTGATCAGGAGCCCGACCCCGCCCAGGATCCCGGCGGCGAGCAGGAACCACGGACGCACCGGCTCCCAGATCAGCGCGGGCACCACGGGTACGACGGTGAGGACGACCGTCACCGCGAGGGACCGGGTCGTCCACCACCAGACGGCGCGTCGGTCCACACGGTGGTTGGGCGGGCGCAGGCGTGGGGCGTCGGTGTTCATCGGGTCGACGTCTCCTCTCGGTCGGTGGCCCCGGGGGCGGGGTGCCTATTAAAAGTGATATCACAATGCTATGCTCAAGTCATCACCTGAAAGAGCGGCAGCCCAGGAGGGCGGAAAACCGATGAGCGACACCCCCAGTGTCACCAGACCCGCACCGCAGTACCGGGAGCGCGCGGCCTTCGGCTACGGCGGGATCCCCGTGTTCGCGGTGGCCGTCGTACTGTTCCTCGGCGGCGGCGGGATCGCCCTCCTGCCGCTGATCGGGTTTCCCGGAGCGCTGATCGCCGTGGGTGTCGTGATCGCCGCCGCCGGCCTCGTGCTCTCGATCGGGCTGACCATGGTCGCGCCCAACGAGGCCCAGGTCGTCCAGTTCTTCGGCCGTTACGTCGGAACCATCCGCACCGACGGTCTGCGCTGGGTCAACCCGCTGACCGTGCGCAACGCGATCTCCACCAGGATCCGTAACCACGAGACCTCCGTCATGAAGGTCAACGACGCCTCCGGCAGTCCGATCGAGATCGCGGCCGTCGTCGTCTGGCAGGTGGAGGACACCGCCCGGGCCTCCTTCGAGGTGGACGACTTCATCCAGTTCGTCTCCACCCAGACCGAGGCCGCGGTCCGGCACATCGCGGGCAAGTACCCCTACGACTCCTACGGCGACGAGGCCGCTCCGTCACTGCGCGACAGCGCCGACGCCATCACCGAACAGCTGTCCAAGGAGGTCGCCGAGCGGGTCGACGCGGCGGGCGTGAAGATCGTGGAGTCCCGGTTCACCCACCTGGCCTACGCCCCCGAGATCGCCCAGGCCATGCTGCAGCGCCAGCAGGCCAGCGCCATGATCGCGGCCCGCGCCGAGATCGTGGAGGGCGCCGTCAGCCTGGTCGACCGGGCCCTGGAGCGCCTGGCGGACGAGAACGTGGTGGACCTCGACGAGGAGCGCAAGGCAGCCATGGTCAGCAACCTGCTCGTGGTGCTGTGCTCGGACCGCCCCGCCAGTCCCGTCGTCAACACCGGGACCCTCTACCAGTAGATCCGGGTGAGGTGACGTGCCCGAGCGCAAGAAGGTACTGCTGCGGCTCGACCCCGCCGTCCACGACGCGATCGCGCGCTGGGCCGGGCACGAGTTGCGTAGTACCAACGCCCAGATCGAGTTCCTCCTGCGCCGTGCCCTGGACGAGGCGGGGCGGATGCCCAAGGAGGCGGGGGACATCCCCCGCAGGGGCAGGCCCCGCAGAACCGGTCCCGACCCCGGAGAGGACGCCGGGGAGACGGGAAGCGCGCAGGAATGACCCCGAGAACGTGCGGGAGCCGGGTACCCGAAGGGGGCACCCGGCTCCGCGCCGTCGTGTCGGGGGCCTACGCGTCGCTCTCCGGCTGCTCCGCTTCCTCTTCCCTCCTCGCCCCCTCCGGGCCGCCGATGTGCTGACGCCAGTCGCCGTCCAGTCGCAGTAGCCACTGAGGTGCGACGCGCACCGGGAAGGGCAGCTCGGTGTCCAGTACCGCCGCCCCGAAGGCTGCGGCCACCTCGGTGTACTCGCCGTTCTTCAACCGCAGCTCGATGATGCTCGGTTCGTCTCGGTCCGGGGTGATCAGCCAGTACGAGGGGATCCCGAACTCCGCGTACTCGCGGCGTTTGGTGTGGTGGTCCCGCAGAACACTCTCGGGGGAGACCACCTCCACAGCCAGTAGCGGAGGTTTGGTCGTGTACGGCATCTGGAAGTCCTGGTTCCTGATCACGGCGACGTCGGGGATGCGGTGACGCGTTCGCTCCGGGTTGAGAGTGACACCAGGGCCGTCCATGACCAGGACTCCTGTGGGAGCACAGTTGCTGAGATGAGTGGTGAGACGCCCGGTGACGAGAGTGTGGAAGCTGACGGGAGCGGGAGACACGTCAAGCCTCCCGTCGACCAGCTCGTAGCGCCGTCCGTCGTCCGGCGTGCGTTGCAGGTCGTCCACGGTGAGCGGTGCCGGTTCCAGGTCCGTTTTGCCGGTAGTCATGACACTCATCCTGCCTCCTCGATCACATGGAGAACAGCGTGTCGGGGCTCCGGGGCGCGCGGGTTGGAAATGACGAAATTCGCGAGTAAGTGCCCACATCGTTCGTCTTCCGGGGATGCCCGTAACTGGCGGGCGCACGCGCCCCCGCCCCCGTCAGCCCTAACCCAGAGCGGCCGCGGCGGCCCGGCCCGCGGTACGGCCGGAGAAGATGCAGCCGCCCAGGAAGGTGCCCTCCAGGGAGCGGTAGCCGTGCACGCCGCCGCCGCCGAACCCGGCGACCTCGCCGGCCGCGTACAACCCGGGCAGCGGGGTGCCGTCGGCGCGCAGTACCCGCGCGTCCAGGTCGGTGTGCAGGCCGCCCAGCGTCTTGCGGGTCAGGATGTGCAGGCGCACCGCGATCAGCGGGCCCGACTTCGGGTCGAGGATCTGGTGCGGGGCCGCCACCCGGGCGATCCGGTCGCCCCTGTAGTTGCGGGCCCCGTGGATCGCCATGACCTGGAGGTCCTTGGTGAAGGTGTTGGCCATCTCCCGGTCGCGGGCCACCACCTCGCGGGTCACGGTGTCGGCGTCGAGCGCGTCGTCTCCGGAGATCTCCTTCATCCTGCGGATCAGTTCGGGCAGCCTGTCCGCGACCACGAAGTCGGCCCCGTGCTGCTTGAAGGCCTCCACCGGTCCGGGGGCGCCGGGCAGCACCCGCTGGAGGACCAGCTTGAGGTCCTTGCCGGTCAGGTCGGGGTTCTGCTCGGAGCCGGAGAGGCCGAACTCCTTCTCGATGATCTTCTGTGAGAGCACGAACCACGTGTACTCGTGCCCGCTCCTCATGATGTGGTCCAGGGTCCCCAGGGTGTCGAAGCCCGGGAAGTACGGGGCGGGCAGCCGTTTGCCGGTCGCGTCCAGCCACAGGGACGAGGGGCCGGGCAGGATCCGGATGCCGTGCCCGGCCCAGATCGGGTCCCAGTTCTGGATGCCCTCGGTGTAGTGCCACATCCGGTCGCGGTTGATGATCTCGCCGCCGGCCCGCTCGGTGATGCCGAGCATCCGGCCGTCCACGTGGGCGGGCACACCCGAGAGCATGTGCTCGGGCGCGGTGCCCAGCCGTTCGGGCCAGTTCCGGCGCACCAGGTCGTGGTTGGCGCCGATGCCACCGGAGGTCACGATGACGGTCTGCGCGCCGACCTCGAACTCGCCCGCGGCGTCCCGGTTGCTGGCCTGTCCCCGTTCGATGTCGCTCGGCGCCAGCACCGTGCCGCGCACGCCGGTGACCGTTCCGTCGGTCACGACGAGCTCGTCCACCCGGTGCCGGAAGCGCAGGGAGACCAGGCCGCGCTCGGCCGCGGCGCGGACCCGGCGCTCGAAGGGCTCGACCACGCCGGGGCCGGTCCCCCAGGTGATGTGGAAGCGGGGCACGGAGTTGCCGTGCCCGTCGGCGAGGTAGCCGCCGCGCTCGGCCCAGCCCACGATGGGGAAGAGCTTGAGGCCCTGCCGGCGCAGCCAGGAGTACTTCTCCCCGGCGGCGAAGTCCACGTAGGCCTCGGCCCACCTGCGCGGCCACTCGTCCTCGGGGCGGTCGAAGGCGGCGGTGCCCATCCAGTCCTGGAGGGCCAGTTCCCTGGAGTCCTTGATGCCCATGCGGCGCTGTTCGGGCGAGTCGACGAAGAACAGCCCGCCGAAGGACCAGAACGCCTGTCCGCCCAGGGACTGCTCGGGTTCCTGGTCCAGCAGGATCACCCGTTTGCCCGCGTCGGCCAGTTCCGCCGCCGCTGCCAGTCCGGCCAGCCCTGCGCCGACGACGATGGCGTCGGCCTGGTCGACTCCGGTACCCATGCGGTTCTCCTCGGGGGTCGTCCGCGCCCGGCGCGGGCACGGTGTGCGCGATGGTGACGACTGTGCACCCGCGTGCCGCCGACGGCAAGAGCGGTGTGTGTTGCGCGCCACATCGTTTGTCAGAGTGTGACAAAAGAGTGCGGATCGGACAGAATCTCGCTGCTGCGACCCCGTGGCCCCGCTCCCCACGGTCATCGCAGGTCACAGTGTGTTCCTCCGAGAAAGAGTCCCCCGTGTACTTCCATCCCCCGACCCTCGACCTCGGTCCGGTGGCCGCCTGGATCGGCCTGGCACTCCTCCTCTACCAGGTGTTCGCGCCTCCGCTGCTGCGGTCGTGGAACTCCCGCTTCCAGGAGCTGCTCCTCGAGGACGAACGCGCGAAGGCGCACCGTATGGCGCTGCACTGGTCCGGCTGGTGCGTCCTCACGGAGGTCCTGCTGGTGATGGCCTTCGTCGGGACGGCCGCGGCGGTGACACCGGCCGACATCGGTCTGGCTCCGCTCACCTTCGCCGACAGGGGCTCTCCCGGGCTGGTGCTCCTGGCGGCGGGCCTCGCTGCGGGCTTCGTGTACTTCCTCGCCGTGCTGGTCAGGGCGAACCTGCGAGTGCTGCGGTACCTGCGCTCGGGTGTGGTGCCGGCCGGAACCGACCGCGACCAGTTCCTGCTGCTCCCCAGGGACCTGCGCGAACACCGGGTACGGGCCCTGGTCTTCGCCCTGAACGTGTTCTCCCAGGTCCTCGTGGTGTACGTGGTCCTCTTCCCGCTGCTGGCCACACTCACCGAGCCGATGCCGGCCGTCGTCGTCCTCGGCCTGCTGGGCGGCTGGCAGTCCGTGGGGCACGGCGGGGGCCAGATCCTGGTGATGTCCTGCCTGACCGCCCTGGGGCTGTTCCTCTACGCGACGGTGCTCCCCGGTTCGCTGCTGGTCCCGCTCCTGGTCTGGGGCTCCTACGGGGCGGTTGCACTGGGGGCGGAGCGTGCCATGACCGGCATGCCGGTCCCACGGGTCTCCCGGCCGCTGCCGCCGCTCGAGGTGACCGTGCTCGACGCCGACGGCAACCCGGTCGAGCGCCCCGGCCGCTGAGTCCGCTCCCCGGCGCGGGGGCGCACGTCGAGGCCCCTTGAACCCAAGAGGTTCCGGGGCCTCGTGTGTGCGTCCTTGTCGGTGCCGCCGGATCAGGCGCCGAAGCGCACCAGCGACCTGCCGCCCTTGCCCTGACGCATGCGCTCGAAGGCCTCGGGGACGCCCTCCAGCGAGATCTCGTCGGTGATCATTGCGGCGAGCTTCAGCTCCCCCGCACGGACCGCCTCGGCGAGCACCGGGATGTCCCGGGCCGGGTCGCTGGAACCGTAGACGCATCCCTGGAGCGTGCGTGCCTGGTGGAACAGCTCCAGGGAGTTGAAGGAGACCTCGTCCTTCTTCGAGCCCAACCCCACCACCGTCACGGTGCCGCCCCGGCGGGACGAGTTCCACGCGGTACGCACCACCTGGGCCTTGCCGACCACCTCGAAGGCGTGGTCGACCCCCCGCCCGTCGGTCAGTTTGCGCACCGACCTGTGTACCTTCGGGTCGGAGACCAGGAACTCGGTGGCGCCCAGGGAACGGGCCAGCTCCTCCTTCTCCGCGGAGACGTCGACCGCGATCAGCGGGTCGGCCCCCGCCATCCGGGCGGCCTGGAGGAGGGACAGGCCCACCCCGCCCAGCCCCAGCACCAGAGCGGACTGGCCCGCCCGCAGCTTGGCGGCGTTGTTGACGGCGCCCCATCCGGTGATCGCCGCGCAGCCCAGCATCGCCGCGACCGCCAGGTCGATCCCGTCCGGCAGCGGGACGAGCGCGCTGGTCGGAACGATCGTGGCCTCGGCGAAGGCGCCGGTGTTCAGCCCCGGGTGGACCGGGGTGCCGTCGGTGAGTTCGGCGTAGGGGGAGAGCATCCGGTCGAGGGCGTGCTCGCACAGGTAGGGTTCGCCCTGCTCACAGAACCAGCACGCACGGCAGGGCGGCGCCCAGTTCAGGATGACCTGTTGGCCGGGCGCGAACTCGGTGACGCCCGGGCCGATCGCCTCGACGGTGCCCGTTCCCTCGTGGCCCAGGACCGCGGGCCAGGGCTGGGCGAGGGTTCCGTTGGCCAGGGAGAGGTCGGAGTGGCACACGCCCGCCGCGACCATCCGCACCCTCACCTCGCCCGGACCGGGGTCGGGCAGGACGACCTCGCGGATCTCGGGGGGTGCGTCGGTCTCGTGGAAGACGGCTGCCTTGACGGTCGTACTCATGAGGAGGTCTCCAATCGCGGAACTGCCGCGACCCTAGCAATACCGTCCGGTCGGTTGGTAGTGCGGGGTTGCCGGATCATCGGTCCGGGGAGGTGGATCCGGGCCCGCGCCGCGGGTTCCGGCGCAGAGCGCTCGCCTGCCTCCGGACCAGCGACGACCCGCCGGGGCGAACGCCCGAACCGTTCCGGCCCTCGCTGGCCCTCGCTGGCCCCCGTCGGCCCCCGTCGGCCCCCGCCGCGCCCGGCCGGCCTGTCGGCGCAGGCTCCCGCGGAGCGCCCCGGTGAACCGTCCCCGCGCGCCCTTTTCCGTCTGCCTTCCTCCGCCCGGGGCGGGCCCACTTTATGGAAAAGCCTATATTGGCGGGCCTCCGGCACGGGTATCCCACTTTTATCCGCCTGGAAACCGCGGTGGTAAATGCCTGTACCACCACGGGCCGTTCGGCTTCCGGCGCACCTCAACGGGGAGGTTCCATGGTTCGACCCGTCGGTTCGGCGCCCGCGGCGATGCCGCGGCACTATCTGATGTGCCGTCCCACCTACTTCGCGGTGGAATACGCGATCAACCCTTGGATGGATCCGGCCGCGGGCGTGGACCGCGAACGCGCGATCCGCCAGTGGGCGGGGCTCCGGGACCTCTACCTGTCCCTGGGCCACCGGGTCAGCGAGATCGCGCCGATCGAAGGACTGCCCGACATGGTCTTCGCGGCCAACGGGGCGCTGGTCGTGGACGGGCGCGTCTACGGTGCCCGGTTCGCCAGCGCCGAACGCACCCCGGAGGGGCCGGCCTACCTGGACTGGTTCCGCAAGGCCGGTTACACCGAGGTCCTGGACCCCAAACACGTCAACGAGGGCGAGGGCGACTTCATCACCCTCGACGACGTGATCCTCGCCGCCACGGGCTTTCGCACGGAGGCCGCGGCCCACCAGGAGGCCGAACGCCTCCTGGGGCGCCCGGTCGTCACCCTGCAACTGGTCGATCCGCGCTTCTACCACCTGGACACCGCACTGTTCGCGCTCTCCGGGAACCAGGTCGCCTACTACCCCGGGGCCTTCTCCGAGGGCAGTCGCCGGGTGCTGCGTTCCCTCTACCCCGACGCGCTCCTGGCCACCGAGGAGGACGCTGCGGTCCTCGGCCTCAACGCGGTCTGCGACGGCCGCAACGTCGTGCTCGCCGCCGAGGCGACCGGACTCGCCGACCGGCTGCGCGCACTGGGCATGGTGGTGCACCCGGTGGAGCTCGACGAACTGCGCAAGGCGGGCGGCGGGGCCAAGTGCTGCACCCTCGAACTGAGGGGCTCACCCGTGTGACAGTACGCGGGCGGATTCCACGCACTCCCGTGCGGTATCCGCCCGCGCAAACCTCCTCCGGTGTGGGAAAGGACACGTACCCGTTCCGGGGCGGGAATGGTAGCCACAGGTCACGAGCGCTACCGCGGACAAACGCGCACGGCGGACGGGAGAACTCGTGTCCTCGGTCCCTGGTGAAAGTCCCCGAGCCCCATAGGGTCGTTTCCGTGAAGACCAAACAGCGCAGACTCCCGCGTCGTGTCAGGGAACAGCAGCTGATCGACGCCGCCGTCCTCGCGTTCTCCCGCGGTGATTACCACACGGTCAGCGTGGAGGAGATCGCGCAGGCGGCCGGAACCTCCAAGCCGACCGTTTACCACTACCTCGGTTCCAAGGAAGGGATTTTCACCGCCTGTGTGCGTCGGGAGATGGAACGGCTCATCGACGCGGTCCGGGACGCCGTGCACGATCCTTCGGCGTCTCCGGGGGATGACCCGCTGCGCCGGGGGATGCAGGCCTTCTTCACCTTCGTGGTGGCCCATCGGGAGAGTTGGACCGTTCTCTACCGGCGGGCGGCTGTGCAGGGCGCACCCTTCGAGGGTGAGACCATCCGGGTGCGCGACCGTGTCACCGCCGAGGTCGCCGAGCTGATCACGGCCTGTACCCGGGGCGACTACGAGGCCCTCGCGCCCCGGGACGCCCAACTGCTGGCCCGCGTCGCGGTGAGCACCGCCGACGCCTTCGCGGACTGGTTGTTGGACCACCCCGACGAGACCCCCGACGCCATGGCCGGGCACGTCACCGAACTCACCTGGTCCCATCTGCGGTCCCGCAGGCCAGCCGGGGTCTGAGCCCTCCCCGGGCGGTGCCGGAGGCCCGAGGTAGCTCCTTCGGGAACCAGTCGGCCCAGGCTGTGGTCAGTGGGGTTCCCACCGGGCTCAGCTCGGCGCGCCCTGGTCCCTCCTGGTCGCGGCGCGCGATGATGACCGCCGGCTACCGGGACCGTTCCAGCAGCCTGGCGGAACTCAGGGTCACCGTGTTTCTCCGCCCGGCTGGCCGCGGTGCGCACCCAGGCAGTGAAGGTTGTTTCAGGGCCTGGATCGGGTCAGGTTCCGGGAAAGCCGGTTTCCATCGCGGTGCCGTCGGAAAGTCCTGTGGCAGGTGGTGCCCGGTGCCGACTCCCAGGGAGTGACATACCTGGATTCTTCCGCATGTTCCGGACATGGTCGGCGGGTGCCTCCCCGGGCGATCGAGATTCGCTCCCGCGCAACGCCGACTGAAACAGGGAAGCAGACATGTCCGAGAACAAGGTGGTCCTGGAGCAGGCAGCCCAGGAGTTCGCCGACGCCAACGCGAACGAGCCCTTCATCTACCAGCTCCCGCCTGAGCAGGGCCGGGAGATCCTGGAGGGCGTCCAGAGCGGTGAGGGCGTGCCCAAGCCCGAGATCAGCGACGAGTGGATCACCGTGGAGGGCGGCCCCACCGGGCAGGTGCCCGTGCGGATCGTGCGCCCGGCCGGGGCGACCGGGGTCCTGCCGGTGATCTACTACATCCACGGAGCTGGCTGGGTGTTCGGTAGCGCCAACACCCATGACCGTTTGGTGCGGGAGCTGGCGGTGCGTACCGGGGCCGCGGTGGTCTTCCCCGAGTACGACCGGGCGCCGGAGGCCAAGTACCCCACGGCGATCGAGCAGAACTACGCGGTGGCCCGGTGGGTGGTCGAACACGGGGCGGAGAAGGACCTGGACGGCTCGCGCATGGCGGTGTGCGGGGACTCGGTGGGCGGCAACATGTCCGCTGTGCTGGCGCTGATGTGCAAGGACCGCGGGGATGTGGAGCTCAAGGGGCAGGCGCTGCTGTACCCGGTGACCAATGCCGACTTCGACACCGAGTCCTACCACGAGTTCGCCACCGGGTACTTCCTCAACCGGGACGGCATGATCTGGTTCTGGGACCAGTACACGACCGACCCCGAGCAGCGGGCGCAGATCTACGCCTCGCCGCTGCGGGCGTCACTGGAGCAGTTGCGCGGTCTGCCTCCGGCGATGGTGCTCAACGGTGAGGCGGACGTGCTGCGCGACGAGGGCGAAGCGTACGCGAACCGGTTGCGGGAGGCGGGTGTGCCGGTGACGGCGGTCCGTTTCCAGGGGATGATCCACGACTTCATGATGGTCGACAGCATGCGCGACACCCATGCGAACAAGGCCGCGCTGCTGCTGGCGACGGACTTCCTGGCCGACGTGCTGGGCACCCGGTCGGCCGTGCCGCGTCAGCAGGCCGGTCAGCGCTCCGGGGCGTCCGTGCGCTGATCGGGCCGTCGGCGAGGGCGGGCCCCGTCCTCGCCGACACCGGGGAAGGCCTCGGGCAGGAACAGCCCTTCGGTGCCGGAGAGCAGGAACGCGGACCTGCGGCGGCCCGGGGCCGTTCCGCCCCGGGCCGACCGGTTTCTACTCGTCGACCAGCAGGATCTTGCCGAAGTGGCCGCCCTCCTCCAGGATCCGGTGCGCCTCGGCCGCTTCGGACATGGGCAGGGAGCGCTCGATGACGGGCTTGACGGCTCCGCTGCCGACCAGCGGCCAGATCTCCTTCTGGACGCCGGCCACGATGGCGGCCTTCTGCTCCAACGGCCGGGAGCGCAGGGTGGTGCCGAATACCGACAACCGCTTGAACAGCATGTCGGCGAGGTTGAGCGGGGCCTCCAGACCGGACTGGAGGCCGATGATGACCAGGCGTCCGTCGGTGGCCAGTGACCGGACATTGCGTTCCAGGTTCTGGCCGCCGATGATGTCGAGGACGACGTCGTAGGGGCCGTGCTCGGCGAAGTCCTCCGTGCGGTAGTCGATGGTCAGGTCGGCGCCCAGTTCACGTACCCGGGCCGCCTGCTCGTCGCCGCCGACGGTGGTGACCACCCGGGCGCCCCGCGCCTTGGCGATCTGGATCGCCATGGTGCCGATCCCGCCCGCCCCGCCGTGCACGAGGAAGGTCTCCCCCTCCTTCAGTGCGGCGGTCATGAAGACGTTGGACCACACCGTGGTGACCGCCTCGGGCAGGGCCGCGGCCTCGACCAGGCCCACCCCCTGCGGGACCGTGAGCAGCTGGCCTGCGGGAACGGCGACCTTTTGCGCGTAGCCGCCCCCGGTGAGCAGCGCGGCGACCTCGTCGCCGACCTTCCACCCGGTCACGCCTTCGCCGAGGGCGCTGATGCGGCCGGAAACCTCCAGACCCGGGTAGGGGGAGGCGCCCTCGGGTACGGGGTAGAGGCCGATCCGCTGGACGGCGTCGGCCCGGTTGAGGGCGGTGGCCGCCACGTCGACGACGACCTCTCCGGGTGCGGGCACCGGGTCCTCGACCTCGGTCCACTCCAGTACCTCGGGGCCGCCGAACTCCTTGATCGTGATCGCCTTCATGACCTCTCCGTTCGTGTGGCTGGGACGATTCAATGTGTGCGGTGCTTACATTAGGCGCGCAAGTATGCAGTGTCAACATTAGATCGCGGCGTGGTTGACGGTCGGCAATCTGCCGCACGTCGCGTGGCGCGGATGCGCCACCGTTGACCGGTGATGGCCGTAGAGCTAATGTGAGCACCGCAAACACCGGTGGGTCGGAGGGGGAATGACGATGACGAGCGTGCTCTACGTGATCACCGCCGCCGACCGCTGGACGCTGAACGACGGAACGGTCCATCCCTCGGGCTACTGGGCCGAGGAGGTCGCTGTGCCGCACAGGATCTTCGCCAAGGCCGGATGGGACATCACGATCGCGACCCCCGGTGGCAGGGCCCCGACCCTGGACCGCCTCAGCCTGGGCCTGGCCGGTGGGACCCCGGGCAAGCGCCGCACGGTGAAGGCCTACCTGGACGGCATTCAGGACGCCCTTGCCCACCCGGCGGCGCTCGACTCCGTCGACGCCGCCGACTTCGACCTGCTCTTCTACCCTGGCGGCCACGGGCCCATGGAGGACCTGGCCTACGACAGGACTTCCGGCGCCCTGTTGAGAGAACGGTTGGCCTCGGATCGCCCGCTCGCACTGCTGTGCCACGCCCCTGCGGCGATCCTGGCCACGACCGGCCCGGAGGGCACCTCACCCTTTGCGGGCCGTCGGATGACCGGGCTGTCCAACCGGGAGGAGCTCCTCAACCGGTTCGCCAGGAAGGCTCCGTGGCTGCTGGAGGACCGGCTCAAGGAAGCGGGCGTCGAGTACGTCAAGGGGCTGATCCCACTGCGCCCCTACATCGTGGTCGACGGCAACCTCTACACCGGGCAGAACCCGCAGTCCTCGGAAAGGCTGGCCGAACGGCTGGTCGCCGACATCACCGAGGGGTCCTCGGGAGAGGTGCGCTGACCCTCGCTTGTCACCGACTCGCCCGAGTCGTCGCGCTCCGCGGTGCGGACAGCCAGGTGCGGTAGCGGCGTAGGGCACGGCGCTGGCGGATCTGTTCGCCGGCCAGGGCGTAGGCCGGGTGGGTCCCGGGCCTGGGGGCCTTGCCCCGGGCGATGCGACGCAGCTGGTGGCGGACCTGCGCCATGCTCGCAGCTGAGGCCAGAGCCTTGTCCTCCCAGGTGACAGGCCGCATCTGCCGGTCGGCCTCGCGGCCGTCGCGCCAGCGGCGGGGCAGATCCGGGGCGACCGAGAGTGCGGTGCCCATCCCCACGACCGCGACTCCGCTGGCCAGGACCTGCTCGGCGGTCTCGCGCCGGGTGATGCCGCCGGTGAGCATGAGCGGCAGCGGGCTGCTCGCCACCAGCTCCCGGGCCAGGTCCAGGAAGTAGGCCTCGCGGGCCTGGGTGCGGGAGTCGGCGGCACGGCCGCTCATCGCCGGGCTCTCGTAGCTGCCACCGGACAGCTCGACCAGGTCCACGCCGAGCGGTTCGAGCATCGCGATCACCTGGCGGGCGTCGTCGGCGTCGAAGCCGCCGCGCTGGAAGTCCGCCGAGTTGAGCTTGACCGCCACGGCGAAGTTCGGGGCGACGGCGGCGCGCACGGCGCGGACCACGTCCAGCAGCATCCTGGCCCGGTTCTCCAGCGATCCGCCCCAGGCGTCGGTGCGCTGGTTGACCAGTGGGGACAGGAACTGCGACAGCAGGTAGCCGTGCGCGGCGTGAATCTCCACACCGTCGAACCCGGCCTGCTCGGCACGCGCGGCGGTGGTCGCGAAGCGGGCCACGGTGGCCTCGATCTGCTCGGGGGTCATGGCGACCGGGCGGCCGAAGCGGCTGCTGTGTCTGCCCAGGTCGACGCCGACGTCGGAGGGGCCCCACACGACGCCGGGCATGTCGGACTGGATCTGGCGGCCGGGGTGGTTGATCTGCATCCACACCGCGGAGCCACCGGACCTTGCGGACTCGGCCCACGCGGCGAACGGTTCCAGGGGTGCTGCTTCGTCGAGCACGACGCCGGCGGGCCCGGTCAGCGCCTCGGCGTGCACCATGACGTTGCCGGTGATCAGCAGGCCGGTGCCACCCGCGGACCAGCGCCGGTACAGCTCCAGCAGTCGGTGGTCGGGCAGTTGTCCCTCGCCCGCCATGTTCTCCTCCATGGCGGCCTTGGCGATCCGGTTGCCCAGAACCGCTCCTGAGGGCAGGTGCAGAGGTGAGTACAATCCGTCAGTCATCGGAACAGCTCTCTCTTTCGAATCCGCTACAATGTATGCATTGCTCACATTAGAGGGAGAATGTGAGCACTGCCAACATTGGGGAGTGTGATCCGTGCCGCAAGCGAACAGCAACTACCACCACGGCGACCTGCGCGCCGCCTGCCTGCGCGCGGCCCGGAGCCTGCTCGAAGAGGACGGCGGAGCCGCGCTGTCCTTGCGCGCGGTGGCGCGGCGGGCCGGGGTGTCACCGACGGCCCCCTACCGTCACTTCTCGGACCGTGAGGCACTCGTCTCCGCGGTGGCCGCCGAGGGATACCGGGAGCTCGCCGAACACCTGGCCGCTGCGCACCCCTCACCCGAAACCCCCGACGATCTGGCCGGGATCGCCATCGCCTATGTCCGCTTCGCGCTGGAGCGCCCAGCGCTCTTCCGGGCGATGTTCGCCGAACCCTGCGACCCGGACAACGAGGAACGGGTCCAGGCGACCGCCGCCATCTGGGAGTACGTCCACGACATCGTCCGCGGTGTCTTCCCCGGCGTCGACACCGAGGCGCTCTCCACCGCGGTGTGGTCCTTCGTCCACGGCCTGGCGTTCCTCCACCTGGACGGCAAACTCGACGCCACCGACCCCGAGACCGTCGCCGACCGGGTCCGGGGCACCGTCCGGGCGTTCTTCGCCGCCTCGGCGTCCGTGGCCCGGACATGAGGCGGGCGGCACCGACCCCGCCCCGGGTCCGTGCCGCCCGCTCGGCGTCTCAGCGCATGCCCGCGCGCTTCATCAGCTTCAGCGCGACCGTCACCCCCTGCGCCCAGGTCCGGTAGGACACGCCGGCGGGCGGAGCGAACCCCAGCAGCCGCTGCTGGGCGATGGTCTGGGGCTCGGTGTACTTGAGCAGGCCGTCGGCGCCGTGGCGGCGGCCCAGACCCGAGTCGCCCATGCCGCCCATCGGGGCGTCGATGCTGCCCCAGGCGGCGGCGAAGGCCTCGTTGACGTTGACCGTCCCGGCGTGCAGACGGGCGGCCACCGCCCGCCCGCGGGCGCCGTCGCGGGACCACACACTGGCGTTGAGCCCGTATGGGGTGGCGTTGGCGAGGGCGACCGCCTCATCGACGTCCCGGTACCGGTAGACCGACACGACCGGCCCGAAGGTCTCGTGGCCGTACAGCGTCATGTCCGGGGTGACACCGGTGAGGACGGTCGGCTCGTGGAACAGCGGTCCCAGGTCCGGTCTCGCCTCGCCGCCCGCCAGCACGGTCGCGCCCTTGGCGACGGCATCCGCCACGTGCGCGGTGACCGTGGCCAGCTGGGCCGGGGTGGTGAGGCTGCCGACGTCGTAGTCGAAGTCGTACCCGGCTCCCACCCGCAGCGCCCTGGTACGTGCGGCGAACGCGGCGACGAAGCGGTCGTAGACCGCGTCGGCCACGTACATCCGCTCGATGGACACGCACAGCTGACCGGCCGACGGGAACGCCGCGGTGATCGCCCCCTCCACCGCGCGGTCGACGTCGGCGTCCTCCAGCACGACCATGGCGTTCTTGCCGCCCAGCTCCAGGGAGGCGCCGATCAGGCGCTCACCCGCGCCGCGGGCGATCCGGCGCCCGCTGGTGGTGGAGCCGGTGAACATCATGTAGTCGGCGTTGTCCATGAGCGCGCCACCGATGGAGCTCCCGCGACCGACCACCATCTGCCACACGCCCTCCGGCAGCCCGGCCTCGTGCATCAGGTCCAGCGCCCACAACGCGGTGAGGGCGGTCTGGGTGTCGGGCTTGTGCACAACGGCGTTGCCCGCCATGAGCGCGGGGATCGCGTCACCCGCGGCCATGCTCAGCGGGTAGTTCCACGGTGAGATGACGGCCACGACGCCCTTGGGGTGGCGCAGCTCTGTGGTGTGGGTCAACAGCGGGATCGCGCCGCGGCGGCGCTTGGGCGCCAGCAGACGGGCCGCCCCGCGCCCGTAGTACCGGGCGGTGATCGCGATGTCGCTGACCTCCAGGAACGAATCGCGGCGGGTCTTGCCGTTCTCGGCCTGCATCAGGTCCAGTGCCTCGTCCCGGCGTGCGATGACCAGGTCGTGGAAGCGCAGCATGATCCTCCTGCGCTCGGACACGGGTGTGGCGGACCAGGCCTTCTGGGCGTCACGGGCCCGCGCGAACGCCGCCTCGACGTCCTCGGGCACCGAGACCGGCAGGTCTGCCAGCGGGGCCCCGGTGTAGGGGGCGTTGGTGGTGGCCCGTGCGGCGTCCGGGGCGGCCGCGACCCGCGCGGTCAGCCGTCGGAGCAGGGCCGGGGTGAGCGTCGGCGGCAGGCCGGGGTCGTGGACGGCCCGCGCCGTTCGGGTGGGTGGGGTCTTCGTTGCGGTGCTCAGCGGTGCCCTCTCGGGCACTGGGGCGTCCACGGCCGCCACGGGGCGGGGCGCCGTGCTTCCGGCCGTCGGCTTGGTGTCGGTCATCGCTGTTTCCTTCGGTTTCGCGCGCTAGCGGTTCCGGACCGAGACCGGGACCGGCATGTGCAGGGCGGCCTGACTCTCGGTGGTGACGTCGAGCCGGATGGTCCGGATCGGGTCGAGCGAGCGCAGGTCCTCGGTCAGACGGCCGGTACCGGCCTTGAGGACCAGGTCGCGCGGTGAGCTCGTGCCCCCCGCCGAGAGGACGTTGGTCTGGTTCAGGGTCGAGTGCCAGGAGCCGTCGACCGACGTGTAGGAGGTGAGCGTGGAGACCCGTGAGCCGGAGGGGTAGGTGGTCTGAGCGGGTGTGGACACCGTCAGGCTCAGATCGTCGCCACCGGAGTCGTTGGCCACGCGTGCGGTGGTTCTGCTGGAGTCGATGTCCACGTCGAGTTCGGTGACCCACTTGGGGAAACCGTAGCCGTCGTGGCCTCGGATCTGAGCGATGTCGCTGTTGACCGGCAGGGACAGGACGTAGGCGTGGAGGTCGTCGTTCTTCAGGCCCGAGACGAGGTCGACGAACCCGAGCCGACCGTGCCGTGCGGGCCGTACCGGGATCGCGACGGCGGCCTCGGTGTAGAAGTCGATGTCGCACACGTCGTAGCGGAAGAACATGACCGAGGCCAGCCCCAGGCCCGGCGCGACCTCCAGCGGTGCCAGTTCCGCGGGCAGACGGGAGCGGAGCGCGCGGGACCGGGCGAGCATCGTCGTCCGTGCGGTCGACATCCGGTAGTAGAAGTTCGGCGTGAGCGTCGGGCCGATCGGGGAGTCGACCTTGGTCTTGGGCAGCCGACGGAAGAAGTCGACGCCGCTGACGCGGGGATCACGGGCGACCTCGTCGAGGTCGGTATCCATCCGGTAGCGGTCGTACAGGCCGCCCTTGGGGACCGCGACCTTGCGGCCTCCCAGGTCGACCTCGACCGTGTCCTGCTGGGTCGATGGCATCGGTGTCTCCCTCGCTCAATGTGTGCGGTGCTTACATGAGGCTACGGCGAACATGTGTGCACTGTCAACAATGAGGTGGGTCACATGCGTCGGCGAAGGGCCCCAGCTTGGGAGCTGGGCAGACAGGAGCCACCGTTCGAGCGGTCGGCCACCCCCGCGATCCCGCGGCTCCGGTCGAGAGCTTTCGGGGCGGATCCGATCACGCGACGCAGGAAGGCCTCGTCCTCCAGATCGGGGGAGACGGGCGTCAGCTACGTCTGGCACGGCGGTCAGCGTCCCCAATGAGCCTGCCGATCACCCAGGTCTACGGGTATGTTTTCGGCGCTCAGGGGCGGGTGGTGACCCTCCGGGGCGCGGGTGTGTGGAACGCGCTCCCGGTGGGACGCCTGAGCCCGAGGTTGATCGGGCTCCTGTTGCCACGCTGGTGCGGGGGTGTGGGAGGAGGTCCAGGTCCGCTTCGCGGATCCCGTGTACCGGGGCTGGCGGGGCGTGGACGAGTCCGGCGGGCCGCCACGGCGCGCCCAACTTCGGATGGCCGCCCGTCTGGTCGAGGTCGGTGAGCGCGCCCCGACCCGGGCAACGGCCGAATCCACATTCGCCACCGGTGTTCGCGGCCTTCGGTGCCGGCGGCTGGTGCGGAAGGCGAGCGTAGGACATCGACCTGTGGCCGGCCCGGGACAGAGGGACCGGATGCGGCCCCAGAGGAATGGTTCGTCGAGCCTTGCGCAGAGGTCCGGCTCGGTTGCCCCGTCCGACCAGCTTGACGGGGCACGTCCCGGAGGCTCCGGCGAAGTCCACCCTCCCGCCGGTGAACCCAGTTCCCTTGAAGTACGCCCTGCATTCGTGGTGGCCCATCGGGAGAGCTGGACCGTTCCCTGCCGGCGGGCGGCCGTGCGGGGCGCACCCTTCGAGGGCGAGACCATCCGGGTGCGCGACCGTGTCACCGCCGACGCCATAGGCCGGGCACGTCACCGAACTCACCTGGTCCCGTCTGCGGTCCCGCAGGCCCGCCGGGGTCCGAGCCCTTCCCGGGCGGTACCGGGGCGTGCGGCTCAGCTCCCCGTCTGTCCGCGGTGGTTGAGGGCCAACAGGCTGACCAGGTCGTAGGCCACGTGCGAGGCGGCGGTGGAGGTGATCTGGGCGTGGTCGTAGGCCGGGGCGACCTCCACCACGTCGGCGCCCACCAGGTTCAGGTCGGCCAGTCCGCGCAGGATCTCCAACAGTTCGCGGCTGGTGATTCCGCCGGCCTCCGGGGTGCCGGTGCCAGGGGCGTGCGCCGGGTCGAGGACGTCGATGTCCACGGACACGTACAGCGGCCGGTTCCCGATCCGCTGGCGCAGCGCGTCGGCGATCTCGTCCACGCCCTTGCGCAGCACGTCGGCGGCGGTCACGATGCCGAAGCCGAACCGGCGGTCGTCCTCCAGGTCGCGCTTGCCGTACAGCGGCCCGCGGGTGCCCACGTGCGCGATCGCCTCGGTGTCGAGGATGCCCTCCTCCACGGCCCGGCGGAACGGGGTGCCGTGCGTGTAGGGCTCACCGAAGTAGGTGTCCCAGGTGTCCAGGTGGGCGTCGAAGTGCAGCAGGGCGATCGGGCCGTGCTGCCGGTACAGCGAACGCAGCAGCGGCAGCGCGATCGTGTGGTCGCCGCCCAGGGTGACCAGTCGGGTTCCGGCCTCGACGAACTTCGAGGCGCCCTGGTCCAGGGTCTCCACGGCGTCGCCGACGGAGAACGGGTTCACGGCGATGTCACCGCCGTCGACCACCTGGAACTGCTCGAACGGGGCCACGTCCAGGCCCGGGTGGTAGGGGCGCAGCAGGCGGCTGGCCTCGCGGATCGCGGAGGGGCCGAAGCGGGCACCGGGCCGGTAGGACACCCCGGTGTCGAAGGGCACGCCGATCACGGCGACGTCGGCACGCTCGACCTGGTCGATGCGGGGCAGCCGGGCGAAGGTCGCCGGACCCGCGAAACGCGGGACGAGGCTGGAGTCGGTGGGGCCGATCGGGCTGTTCATACGGTCCGGTCCTGTTCGTCGGTGCGGTCTGACGCCGGTGTCAGCTCTCGTGGGAGGTGCTCGTGGGCCGCGGCGTTTCCCCAGGGGAACGGCTGGCCCGACCTGCGGCAACGTTGGCGCAGGTCACAGTGCTCCCGTCAGCGTAGGCAGCCGGTAGGCTCTGCTCCAGTGGTCGAAACGCACCATTGTCGACCGGAACTTGGACGAACCATCCAAGAAAAGCGGTGGGCGGGTCGTCGCGGAGAGGGAGCGGGAGGCGCATGGGTGAGGGCACGGGCGGGACGGACAGCCATGACGTGCCCCTCAGCGAGATCGTGGGGCGCCACGACCTCGCCCTGACCGTCGTGGTGGAGGCGTCGGACCCCGCGATCACCTGGGCCGTGGCCAGCGAACTGGTGGAACCGGCCGCCTACCTGCGCGGCGGGGAGCTCCTGCTCACCGCCGGCGTCAACCTGCCCGTCACCTCCGAGGGGGTCCGCGACTACGTGCGATCCCTGGTCCGGGCCGGGGTCGGCGCCGTCGGTTTCGGCCTCGCCCCGGTACACGCGGTCGTTCCGGAACGGCTCGTCGGGCAGTGCCGCGCCCAGGGGCTGTCCCTGTTGGAGGTGCCCCAGTCCACGCCCTTCGCCGCGGTCAGCCGCGCGGTCGGCGAGGAACTGGAGGAACGCCACCTGCGGGACGTGCGTCGACTGGGTGAGTCCCACCAGGCGCTGGCCCGCGCGGTCACCGCGGCCGACCCCGTGGAACGGGTACTGACGGTGCTGGCCCAGTCCCTCGGCGGCTGGGCCGCCCTCGAACCCTCGGATCCCTCGGTGCCCGCGTACCGGACCCCCGGCGCGCCCCCCGAGCCCGACCCCGGCCTGCGCCCCCTGGTCGCCAAGCTCGCCGCGCCCTCGGGCCCGCGCAGCGCCAAGGCCCCCAGCGGCGGCGACGAGGTCTTCCTGCACACGGTCGGTGTACCGCCGGAGGAACGGGGCGTGGTCCTGGTGGGCCGTCCCGAACCGCTGGGCATCGCCGACCGTGCCGTCCTGCGCACCGCCACCGCCCTCCTCGACCTGCTCTCCCGTACGGCCGACGAGGAACCGCCCGTGCCCGGACGGCTGCTCACCCGGCTCCTGCTGGACGGCGGCCCGGACGGGGAGACCGCGCCCCTGCTCGCTCCGCTCGCGGACACACGCGCGGCCCAGGCGCGTGGGAAGGACCCGGGTGGAACCGGGACCGGGGCCGCGCACGGGGAGGGCGCGCGCGTAGCCGGCCGGGGCGGCGAACCCGGCGCCTACCGGGTGCTGCGGGCCCTGCCCCTGGCCCGGGGGCAGGGCACCGCCCCGGGCGACCTCCCCCTGGGCACACAGCTGGTCGACCGCCCCGGGAACGGCGCGGACCCCGGGGACGGACCCCTCGTGCGGGCCGTGCTCACCGACCGGGGGGAGGCGGCCCACCGCGAACACCTGGACCTGCTCCGGGCGCACGGATGGGTCGCCGTGCTCGGGCCGGCGGTCGCGCCGCAGGAGCTGCCCGGGGCCGACCGGAAGGCGGCCTCCCTGCTGGCCCGCGCCCGTGCGGTGGGAGCACCGATGCTCTGGGCCCGGGACACCGACCCGTTCGAGGCACTGGTGGACCCCGTCGAGGCGCACGGTCTCAGCCGCGACCTCCTGGGCCCGCTGGCCGGGGATACCAAGGCCGCCCGCACCCTGCGCGAGACCCTGCACGCCTGGCTCGCCCGCCACGGCAACTGGGACCGCGCCGCCGCCGACCTCGGCGTCCACCGCAACAGCGTCCGCTACCGGATCGGCCGGATCGAACGGGAACTGGGGGCGGATCTGGCCGACGCCGAGCAACGCATGAGGCTCTGGTTCGCCCTCACCCGGTACGTCCAGGAGGGACCGGGCACCCCCGGAACGGGGTGAGCGCTCGGACCCGTGCGCGGCGGTGCGGGCCGACCAAAAGGACTCCCGGTGCGTTAACCCCCACAGGAAACAGAAGAGTTTGTCCGAAACGCCTTCCGAAACGAGCGAGTATCCCGGTTCTGTTGGCCCCGCCGAAGCCGAAGCAGGAAACTTGTGGATGCCGGGCGGGATCGGGAGCCGGGGCCGTACGAGGGGGTCCTGGTCCCGAGGGGCGGTTCCGGACCCAGCACCACCGGGTTCCCCCGGGGCCCATTCGGGGCATCCGGTTGCGGGTGCCTCCGCCCGTTCCCGAGAGCCGACGATGACACCTACACCACACAGAAGGAGGTAGGGGTTTCCCCGTTCGACGACGGGGGCGTCCGCCCCGAACACCAGATGACGTTTCCCCTGTTGGATACGGCCCTGCCCTCCGGGGCGGACGCACGCGAACACGCCGTCCTGCTCCGCCGTGTCCATGACGCGCTGCTCACGGGACGGCCGACACCCGCCCCGCTGCGCCCGGTGATCGAGGACTCCTGGGAGAGGATGCGCCGCTTCGGCATCGATCCGGACAGTGCGCCACCGCCGAGGATGGCCCGGCTGGACGAACTCCAGCGCCACCGGGACGCCTCGCCGATCGCGGAGGTGCTCCCGCTGATCCGCCGCTCCCTGGTCTCGGTGGCCGACGAGGCCGAACACATCATGCTGGTCACGGACGCCGCCGGCCGGGTGCTGTGGCGGGAGGGCTCCCATCGGATGCGTGCGGTCGGGGACCGGGTCGGCCTGGTCGAGGGCGCCTACTGGAACGAGGGCAGTACCGGGACCAACGCCATCGGGACCGCGCTCGTGGTGGGAAGGCCGGTCCAGGTCTACTCGGCAGAACACTACGTCCGTAGCCTGCACGCCCTCACCTGTGCCTGCGCCCCCGTGCACGATCCCCGTGACGGCCGCCTGCTCGGAGCCATCGACGTCACCGGCCCGGTCTCCACCATCCATCCCGCCACCCTGGCCCTGGTCAACGCGGTCGCCCAACTGGCGGAGGCGCACCTGCAGGGCATCCACCACACCCACCTGGAGCGGCTGCGCTCGGTGGCCGCACCGCTGCTGGCCGGGCTCAGCTGCCCCGCCCTGGTCGTGGACGACACGGGGTGGACCGCGGCCGCGGTCCACATGGAACCGGTCCGTCGGGTGCTCCTGCCCAAGCACTGTGAGAGCGGCACCGCCTGGCTCCCCGGCCTGGGGGAGTGCGCCCTGGAACCACTGCCTGGCGGATGGCTGGTCCGTCCCCGGCCGGAGGAGGGGGCCGCCCCCTCCACCGTCACCCTGGACCTGGCCCGGCCCGGTGCCCCCTCGGTGTCGGTGGCCGGGGACAGCGGTGAGTGGGCCCAGCGCCTGTCCCCGCGCCACACCGAGTTGCTCCTGCTGCTGGCGGTGCACCGGGAGGGGCGCTCCGCGGTCCAGCTGTCCCGGGACGTGTTCGGCTCCGACAAACACGTGGTGACGGTGCGGGCCGAGCTTTCCCGGGTCCGGCGCAACCTGGGCGGGGTGATCGAGAGCCGTCCCTACCGGTTCTCCGACGAGGTACGCGTTCGTGTCCTGGGCCCGGACTCGCCGCTGGACCTGCTGCCCGGTTCGCTGGCGCCGGGGGTGCGGGCGCTGCGGGACCGCACCCGTCCCGAGGACCTGTTTGATTGCTCTGGGCGATGACTCCGCAACCTGTTGCAACCGTTGCCGCTCGGGTCCGGATGGGATCAACTGGTGGTGCGCGGCCCGCCCATCGGTGGGCGGCCTCCGGGCAAGAGAGGGCACGGCGGCTGTTCACCGGTGCGGGGTGCTCCGCGTCCTTCGTGCCTTGAGGGGGGCAACGGGGGCGTAACGCGGACGCGCGACGGGCTGGAGCCCCGGAAGGATCGGGGGAGCCTCCGGGGCCCCGCGCACATGACGGTACGGCCTGGAGGCACCGGCGCCTCCGGGCCGTACCGTTGCTCCGGCCGGGGCTCAGCCCCCGTCGCCCTCCGAGGCCCGCGAGGGAGCGGGTGAGCACTGGAAACAGTCCATGGCGAAGACCTCCTCCCCGTCGACGCGGCCGGTGAAGTCACCGCGCAGGCTGTCGTCGCCCTCCTCGCGTTCGGCCAGGGCCCCGCGCCGCAGGCGGCCCTCGAAGCTGACCTGTTCACCGTCACGGCTCTGCCCGGTGCAGAACACCTCCAGGCGGCCGCCCCGCACCCGGGGCGTGCCCTCGTCCGTGCCCTGGTCCGGCGCGGTGGCCCGTGCCCCGTCCGCGGTGACCGACTCCCCGTCGCCCTCGGACGGATCCGGGGAGTGGGCGTCGGAGGGCGCGGTGGTACAGCTGAGCGAGCCGTCCACGGGATGGCCCTTGCGGGCGAAGGCGCGCTCGGCGCCGGGGCGCAGGATCGTCACGGACAGAGCGTCGGCGGCCTGCTCCAGCTCCAGCAGTGCGGTGTCGGCCTCCTGCTCCGGTTCCTCCGCGGCCGAGCACGAGGTGAGCGTCGCGCACAGCAGCAGTGCCATCGAGGCGGTGGCGGCGGTCGAGCGGACTCCCATGGCTTCTCCCCGGGTCGGTTGCGTTCCCTGTCCGGAAACGCGGTCCACCGGACCAATGTCGCTGATGGGTTCCAATCGGCCTATGTCCGACTCGGTGCGAAAGTGTGAAAAGTGCTCAATGTTCTGGTCATCCTCCTGTGAGTCGCACCACTCATCCGGGTACCTTGCCCGGTGGAACACCCGGTGGCCCCGCGGTCACGGGGCGTTCGACCAGCGGGCACAAAGCCCCGATCGAACGCGCCCGCACCGCCGCTGGGCTACACTCGGGACATTTACCGAACCGTGTTCGAACACGGTTCGCACAAGTCGAACACCCCACCGGAGAGCACCCGGGGCCCAGCCGTCAACGGGAGCATCCGGTGAACCAGGGGGCCCGACGAGGCGTCGAACCAGGGACCAACGACGATCCCCGGGTCGTCCCGTACCGACGGCCCCACAGACCGTCCTTCCTTCGGAGGTGGATCGTGTCCGCTGACCACCGAGAGCAGCAGCCCAGCCAGCAGGGTTCGCGTATCGACCCGCACGTCAGCCGTTACGCACTCCGAGCACAGGGCATGGTCGCATCGGAGGTCAGGGCACTCTTCGCCGTCGCGTCCCGACCGGAGATCGTCTCCCTCGCGGGCGGTATGCCCAACGTCGCGGCACTGCCCCTCGAACAGCTCGGCGACCTGGTCAAGGACGTCGTCTCCGAGGAGGGCGCGACGGCCCTGCAGTACGGGTCGGCCCAGGGGGACCCCGTCCTGCGCGAGCAGATCTGCGACTACATGACGCTCGAAGGCGTCCGGGCCAGCCCCGACGACGTCATCGTCACGGTCGGCTCCCAACAGGCACTGGACCTGCTCACCCGGGTCTTCGTCGACCCCGGCGACGTCGTCCTCACCGAGGCCCCCACCTACGTCACCGCCATCAACACCTTCGCCGCCTTCCAGGCCGACATCCGCCACGTGGGCCTGGACGAGCAGGGCGTCATCCCCGAGGAGTTGGAGGAGGCGCTCGTCCGCGCCGAACTGGACGGGCGGCCGGCCAAGTTCTTCTACACGATCCCCAACTTCCAGAACCCCGCGGGCATCACGATGAGCGCCGAGCGCCGAGCCCGGGTCATGGAGGCCTGCGAGCGCCACGACGTGCTCGTCATCGAGGACAACCCCTACGGTCTGCTCCGCTACGACGGCGAACCCGAGCCCACCCTGTACTCCCAGGGCAACGGAAACGTCATCTACCTCGGCTCGTTCTCCAAGACCCTCTCCCCGGGCCTGCGCATCGGCTGGGCCCTGGCCCCCTCGGCCGTGCGCGCCAAACTGGTCCTGGCCGCGGAGTCCGCGATGCTCAGCCACTCCACGTTCAACCAGCTCGTGGTCCGCCGCTACCTGAAAACCTTCCCCTGGAAGGAACAGATCAAGGCCTTCAACTCCATGTACAGTGAGCGCCGCGACGCGATGCTCGGCTCCCTGGAGGCGATGATGCCCTCCGGGTGTACCTGGACCAAACCCGAGGGCGGGTTCTTCGTCTGGGCCACCCTGCCCGAGGGCATCGACGCCAAGGCGATGCTGCCGCGCGCCGTCAACGAGCGGGTGGCCTACGTGCCCGGCACCGGCTTCTACGCCGACGACCGCGGCCGTGACAGCATGCGCCTGAGCTTCTGCTACCCCACCCCCGAGCAGATCCGTGAGGGCGTGCGCCGCCTCGTCACCGCGATCGAGGGCGAGATCGACCTGCGCGACACGTTCGGCCCCGCGATCACCCCGACCACCGAAGGCAGCCAGGCACCCACCCCTGACCTGCCCTGACATTCCCGCGTAAGGGCAAGAGCACCATGACAGCAGCACAGAAGGAGGTCCGCGCCGTGGCTGACCTTGACCGGGTTCTCGTCCTCGCCGGAGGCCTGTCCCCCGAACACGAGGTGAGTGTCCACTCCGGCCGCAGCGTCGCCGAGGCCCTGCGCCGACTCGACGTCGAGGTGCAGGTCGCCGACGTCGGCTCCGGTCTGTTGGACCGGCTTGCCGCCGACCCGCCCCAGGTGGTCTTCCCCGTCCTGCACGGGGCCGCGGGGGAGGACGGCGCGATCCGCGAGGTCCTGGAACTGGTCGGCGCGCCCTACGTGGGCGCCCGCCCCGACGCCTGCCGCCTGGCCTACACCAAGCCCGCGGCCAAGGCCCTGCTCGCCGAGAAGGGCGTGCGCGTGCCGCGCGGCGCCACCCTGCCCAAGTCGGCCTTCCACGACCTGGGCGCTCCCGCGCTGCTGGGCCGTCTCGCCGACCGGATCGGCCTGCCGCTGTTCGTCAAGCCCGACCGCGGCGGTTCCGCCTTCGGCGCCACCCCGGTGGCCTCGGTCAGCGACCTGTCGGCGGCGCTGGTCTCCTGTTTCGCCTACAGCGACTCCGCCCTCGTGGAGGAGCAGGTCCAGGGCACCGAACTGGCCGTCGGCGTCCTCGACACCGGGGAGGGCCCCGTGGCGCTGCCCCCGGTGGAGATCGTCCCGGACGGCGGCGTCTACGACTACGCCGCCCGCTACACCGCGGGCCGCACCGAGTTCTTCTGCCCGGCCCGGCTGGAGGAGTCGGTCCTGGCCGCCGCCACCGAGGTGGCCCTGACCGCCCACCGCACCCTGGGGCTGCGCGACTTCTCCCGGACCGACCTCATCGTGGACGCCGGCGGCGAGCCGATCTTCCTGGAGACCAACGTCGCCCCCGGCCTGACCGAGACCTCCACGTTCCCGATGGCGGCCGCCGCCGCGGGGCTGGACTTCGCCCTCGTGTGCCGCGAACTCGCCCACCAGGCCTACCTGCGCGGTTAGGCGCCGTCGCCGGACGCGTCACAGGTGCGACGGGCCACGGCGGAGGGGCACGCCCTCACCGGCCGAGCAGGGCGTGCTCCGGGCCCCGGGGAGACCCGGGACCCCGACCCGGACCCTGGCACGGATCTTGCGGCCTCCAGGTGTACCGCCGCTCGGTGCGGGTGGCGGGGCGACCCCACTGCCGACCTGGGAGGCGACGATGGACCGGGTGCGATGGCCGCGTGCGTCCGCGTGTAGCCCGGCGGGAACGGGACCGCCGGTGGGCAGTCCCCTCTCGATGTTGGAGTCGGAGGCCGTCGCCCTGCTGGTCCGGTTGGAACACGTGCAGCCGTTCTCCCTGAGCGAGACCATGGTCCCGGCCGCCGCGCTCCACTCGCGTGCGCTGTGCCGGCTGGAGTACTTCCTGCACCACGGCCGGGCTCGGCTCCGCCGGCGGATCAAGCGGTACCTGTCATGGCTGCGGTCGGATACGGGGGAGGCCGACGCCGCCCGTGCCCAGCGGGTCTTCGTCGTCCTGCGCCTGGAGTTCAACACCCTGTTGTCCCAGTTCGACCTGTTCTCCGACGTGGTGACCCAGCGCAGCGAGCACGGGACGGGTGTGTGGCTGGCCGGGTTGGACGTCGCGGCGGCGGACGGGTTGCGGACCGGCACCGTGGCACCGGGGGTGCGCGAGCGCCTGCCCGAGGTCGCGTGCTACCTCGACCGCGGCCCCGGGGCCGCCATCCGCCGTGCCAGGACCCGGCTGCCCGGCGGGGCCGAGAACCCGGTCGCCATCGTGCGCGTGCCCCGCGAGCGGATGATCGGCAGCGGTGTCGCCTCCTCCCTCATGCACGAGGTCGGCCACCAGGGCGACGCCCTGCTCGGACTCAGGGATTCCGTGGCCGGGGAGGTGGCGCTGCACGCGGCGGACGCGCCCGCGCGCGACCGTGCGGTCTGGCGCCTGTGGGAGCGGTGGCTGGGGGAGATCATCCCGGACCTGTGGGCCGTGGCGAGTGTCGGCGTGTGCAGCACACTCGGGCTCATCCAGGTGGTGAGCCTGCCCAGGGCCTTCGTCTTCCGGTGGGGAGCGGACGACCCGCACCCACCGCCCTGGATCCGCGTGCTGCTGAGCGCCGCCGTCGGCGCACGCCTGTACCCCCACCCGCAGTGGGAGCGCCTGCGCCGGACCTGGGTCGAGCTCTACCCCCTCGGATCCGGTCGGCGAGAGGAGTTCGCACGTTTGGCGGCCACCATCCCCGAACTGGTGGAACTGCTGGCCGGGCACCGCTCGTCCGCGCTGGGCACACGGACGCTGGCCCAGGCGATGGCGCTCACGGACCGGACCCCGCAGCGGCTCTCGGCGATCGCCGAACGATGGCGGCGCGACCCCCGCACGGCGGCCCTCCTGTCGCCCTCCCTGGCCTTCGCCGTGGTCGGACAGGCCAAGGCCGACGGGACGGTGGGCCCCCGTGACGAGGGCCGCCTGGTCGACGGGCTGCTGCGCTCCTGGGCGCTCGGCCGCGCCCTGGGCCGGGAGCGGGCCGCCGCCGACCCGGCCGTGCCCGCCTGCCCCGCGCGACACGTGAGATGCTCGATACCTGACCGGGGCTGAGGCGTGGAGGTCGCCATGCACCTTGTCATGGGGCAGGTGCCCCTCGCCCGTATGGAGGCACGCTGCTCACCCGAACAGGTCCTGGCCGCGCAGCTACTCGCGCTGGACGCGACCGGGTTCGAGGCGGCCGTGGCCGCCGAACTCGACGCCAATCCGGCGCTCGAGCGCGTCGACGCCCCCTGTCCGGTGTGCGGCGGCGTCGTCCCCGGGCCGTGCTGCCGCCCCGGTCGGCGGCGCACGGACACGGACCGCACACTCACCGCCGACCCCGGCGAGTACGCCCCCGCCACGGTCACCACCGCAGAGGTCCTCCTGCGTGACCTCTGCGCCACACTTCCCGGGGCCGAGGCCCGGGTGGCCCGCTACGTGGTGGCGAGCCTGGACGAGCACGGCATCCTGGACACCGGGCCCGCGGAGATCGCCGGGGCCCTGGACGTCGACCGGCGGTGCGTGGACCGGGTCGTCGCCGCACTGCGCTCGCTGACGTGCCCGGGCGCGGCCGCGACGAGCCTGGGTGAGCACCTGCTGCTCGACCTGGCCGCACTCGGGGACTCTCCCCTGGTGGAACTGGCCCGCGAGATGGTGGCGGAACCGGGCCCGCTCACCCGGGGCGGTGTCCCGGCCGCGGCGCATGCGCTGGGCAGGGAGCCGGCCGAGGTGGCCGCGGCCAGGGACCTCATCCGCACGGTCCTGCACCCCTACCCTGTCCTTGACGTCGACGGGGAGTGCTCCGAGCCGGTACCGTTCGCGGTTCCCGACCTGGCCGTTCTCTCGGACGGTTCCTCCGTCGCGGTGCGGGTCGTGGAGGCCGACCGGGTGCGCCTGGGCCTGGATGAACGCTTCGCGCGGCTCACGTGCGGTCAGGGCCTGGGGCAGGCCGAGGCCGAGTACGTCCGGGGCGCCGTCGCGGCGGCTCGGACCTTCCTGAACCGGGTCTCACGGCGGTGGGAGACGATGCACGAGGTGGCGGAGGCCGCCGTGGACCACCAGCGGGAGTTCGTGCTGCACGGGGCCGCGGGCCTGCGCCCGCTGACCAGAGCCGCCTTGGCCGACCGCTTGGGTCTGCACGAGTCCACCGTGGGGCGCGCGGTCAGGGACCGCAGGGTGCTCCTGCCCTCGGGGGTGGTGGTTCCGTTCGCGGACTTCTTCCCCACCGCGCCGCGTGCGCGCGAAGAGCTGCGAACCATCCTCGAGACGGAGCGGCACCCGCTCACGGACGCCGAACTGGCCGCGGAACTGTCCCGGCGCGGTCACCGCGTCGCCCGGCGCACGGTGGTCAAGTACCGCCTCCAACTCGGCTTCGCCCGCGCCTCCGAGCGCGGCTGAACGGCGGATCCGCGCCGTCGCGCAGCCCGTTGCGCGTTTTCGCCCCCGCAGCCCGCCCCGTGCGCGATCCGTTGCGCGTTCTGGCCACCAGGGTCGTGGCACGCCTCTTGCGGCAGTGGAGTGCAAGGGCATCCGTTGCGCGAGGAGGGATCACCGATGCACGACCTCGATCTGATTCGTATGGAGTACGCGGCCCAGACGGAGGAGCCCGACGGCTGGGCTCCGTCCGACACCTCCACCGAGGAGACCGAACTGGCCTACGAGCTCATCACCGTGGAGGACCCCGCCGAACTCGACCAGTTCATCGGCAAGGTCCTCAAGGGTGCGGCGAAGACCGCCGGTCGCGCCCTGCGCTCCGACGTCGGCCGGGCGGCCGGAGGCCTGGTCAGGGACGCGGTCGGGAGCGCGGCGCGCAAGGCCATCCCCAGCCTGGGCGGAGCCGTCGGCCGAACGGTCGGTCGGCGCCTGGGGTCCGGTAGCGCCGGAGAGCGTATCGGTCGGCGGATCTCCCAGGCCGTGCTGGACCGGGCGGGGCAGGGCGAGCTGGAGTTCGGCGGGGTGGACGAGGAGGTCAGCCTGGAGGTCGCCCGCGGCCTGGTGCGCTTCGCCGGTGACACCGCGCGTCTGGCCGCGCAGGCGGGGCGGAGCGATGACCCCGGGAAGGCGGCGCTGACCGCGGCGCTGAGGGCGGCT
The DNA here is from genome assembly GCF_055763695.1 of Nocardiopsis moroccensis. Lineage (NCBI taxonomy): Bacteria > Bacillati > Actinomycetota > Actinomycetes > Streptosporangiales > Nocardiopsidaceae > Nocardiopsis > Nocardiopsis moroccensis. The sequence continues at coordinate 1,411,806 of NZ_CP199747.1, forward strand.
CGGGAACAGGGGGCCTTCTCCGGTACCGGACGCTCGCTGTCCGGAGGAGGGGAGCCGGTGGACGAGTTCGGGTTCCCGGAGGACTCCGGGCACGGCGGACAGGACGACGGTTCCGACGAGGACGCCGAAGCCGGCGAGACCTTCCGCGGCACCGAGGACATGGACGAGGGCGAGGAACTGGAACTGGCGGCCGAGGTGCTGGAGGCCGGCACCGACGCCGAACTCGACGAGTTCCTGGGCAAGATCGCCAAACGGGCGGGCCGGGCCGTGAAGCGGACCGTGCGCAAGCCCGTCGCCAAGAAGATGGGCGGCGTCCTGAAGGGGGTCGCCAGGAAGGCGCTGCCGATCGCCGGGGGCGCCGCCGGAACGGCGCTCGGCGGACCCCTGGGCGGTACGGCCGGGGCAGCGCTCGGCTCGGCCGCGGGGAACATGTTCGAGCTGGAACTGGAGGGCCTCTCACCCGAGGACCAGGAGTTCGAGGTGGCCCGCAGGTTCGTGCGCCTGGCCAACGAGGCGGCCGTCCAGGCCGCCCTGACACCGCCGGACCTGGAACCGGAGGCCGCGGCGCGCCAGGCGCTCGAAGCCGCGGCGGGCCGGTACGCGCCCGGTCTGGTGCGTGGTGACTCGGAGCTCGCCACCACGCCCCGCTCGGGGCGCTGGGTGCGCCGCGGCCGCAGCATCATCATCACCGGAGTCTGACCGGTACGGACCCGAGAGGGGGTAGCACGATGTCCGACACGACCAGGCGCCTGCTCTGGCTCATCCGCGACGATTCCACGGTGGCGGAGAGCCTGAGCCAGGCCCTGCTGGCAGACATCATCAGCGAGCACGGTGACGAGAAGCCGGCCCGCACGAAGCCGGAGCAGGTCCAGCAGGTGCTCGCGATCGCCGAGGCCGCCGAGCCGGTCTTCGACGAGCCCAGGCGGGTGAACTTCCCCGAGCCCAGGCGCGTCAAGATCGAGGGCCCGGTCACCACGCAGCGCGAGGAGGACGTGGACACGTCCAACGAACTGCTCTTCGCCAAGATCCGCGAGCGCTCGGCGGCGCTCTCCTACGACGCCTACGACACCTACCTGAACAGGGTGTTCTCCGAGGAGTACGGCTCCGTCGAGGACGGGGGCCCGGGGGGCATGGCACGGTCGCCGTACTTCGGAGCCGACGCCTACGAGCACCTGCGCGAGGCCACGGAGAAGTTCCTCATGTGCGAGGTGGGTACCGCCCGGGAGAGGGCGCGATCCACCGAGGCCGCGAACGAGGAGAGCGTCAAGCGGCTGCGGCACCACGACCTCGCCGACTTCCAGGAGCTCAACGAGAGCTACCGGGAGCGGTACCTGGTCGACCTCGCGGAGGAGAACGGTGTCGATCTCACGCAGGAGAACGGCACCTCCCGGGGCAAGGTGCTGCCGTACACCGAGCGGATCATCCGGGCCCTCGCCGAGCTTCCGCTCAAGGGCAGCGCCCCGCCCGGGCGCTACGGCATCGTCCGTTCGCGCCTGTCGCCGGACTGCCTGCTGGAGCTCATCTGGTCGTACTGGCAGGAGCAGGGCATGCTCGTGCAGACCATGCAGGCGGTCAGCATGCGCTTCCAGAACCGGGTGGTCGGCCGGGGCAACCCGCTCGCCAATCTGGAGATCGACCCCCTGCGTCCGCTGAACAACCTGATCTGGGGGTACATCCAGGACGAGTCGCGTCGGCTGAGCGTGCTGCGCCGCGCCTACGAGTACGACCACCACTACGGGCTGCGGCTGCGGGGCAAGGCGGTGCCCCAGATGCGCACGGCCGACAGCCGCAGCAGGTTCCTGGAGGCCTTCCACAACCTGATGCACCTGGCGACGGTGTTCTTCAAGGAGGACGACGACACCAACTACCGCGCTGACGGGTTTCCGCTGCTGAACGCGCTCAAGGAACTGCACCTGATCCTGGCGCAGGGAGCGCACAACCAGTTCGGGGACCTGCCCTGGCAGGCACGGCAGGAGATGCTGATCATGCAGTGGCTCCTGGCCCGCCCGGAGATGCGTGACTTCCTGGGCGGGCGGGCCATGGTCCCCTACGCGGAACCCTGGATGGGCCGGGTGGAGACGATGGCCTCCCTGCAGGGGTGGCCGACGGCCGGGGTCTCGCACTTCCGGGACCTGGCCGTCTTCGGCGAGCAGATCCTGCTCTCGGTCCGCTACGACGACTGGGTGGACGCCTCCGACGTCAACAGGGCCTCCAACTGGGCACGGTTCTGGCGGCCGGAGATCCAGGGCTACATCCACGCCTACCGTTCCGCCACCGGTGTGGACCTGTCCGCCGACACCATCCACGCCGAGCAGATGAGGATCCGCTACACCGAACCGTCCGAGCTGTTGGCCCGGCGGGAGGGGCCCCGGGCGGCGTCCTCCGGCTGACACCCACCCGTCATGGTGCCGACGCGACCGCGTCGGCACCATGACGGACCGAGGAGTTCCAGATGACTCACAACAGTGCCGGGAGGCGGCCGATCGACGCTCTGCTCGCCGCTGAGGAACCACCGGAAGAAGAGGGTTTCCTCTCCTGGTGGCCCTTCCCGGGGGGCTTCACCGTCCAGGACCGCACCCGTTTCGCGAAGTCCACGAAGAAGCGTCCGGCGCCGAGACCGGCCGGTTCCGTCTACGCCCTGGTCCTGCACCAGATGGCGTTCAGCCGCGGTGACGACCTGGCCAGGTACGACACGGTTACTGCGCACTTCGTCATCACCCCGGACGGGAAGGCGGCCAGGCTCCATCCGGTCACCACCTACCTGTTCGCGTCCAACGGGTTCAACTCCGGCAGCGTGGCCGTCGAGTTCGCGGGCAACCTGCCCGACGTCCGGGGCAGATGCTGGCGGCCGGACAGGTTCGGCTGCCACCAGCTGACCAGGGCCCAGGTGGCGGCGGGCCGAGGACTGCTGCGCCACCTGCGCGGGGAGATCGGCCTGACCCACGTCCTGGCGCACCGGCAGGCCAGCGGAACACGGGAGAACTGTCCCGGACCCGACATCTGGTACAACGTCGGCCAGTGGGGGGTGGACGAACTGGGTCTGAAGGACGGCGGCCCGGGCTTCCACCTCAAGGGCGCCAACGCCATCCCCGACCGGTGGCGGAACTGGGGTCGCGAGCCCGCCGGGTGAGGGCTCAGGCCTCCGGTGCGCCGGTACCGCCAACGGCCTGGGCGGAGTGCGAGCGCTGCCACATCTGGAGGGTTCGCACACTCACCCCGAGGCGGTCCGCGGCCCGGCGCAGCCGCCCCGGACGGCCCCGTTCCGTCTCGTCCGCGATCACCAGCGCGATCATCTCGTTCCGGGCCGCTTCGGTGACCTCGGCCAGCGTCACCCCCTGCACCGCGGCGAGCCGCAGGGGCACGGTCAGGGAGCGGTCGACCGGGTCGGGGTCCGGACGGGGGCGTTCGGAGGGGGGAACGGCCCCTGCCGTGATCGCCCCGGAGCCGGCGTGCCGTGCGGTGATCCGCGCCACCAGCTGTCGGAGTTCGCGGACGTTTCCCGGATAGCGCAGACCCACCAGCATGTCCCGGACGGCCGGGTCGAAGTGCGGACGGGGGTGTCCGGGTATCAGCTGCTCCAGAAAGTGGTCGGCGAGGGGGAGGATGTCGTCGGGGCGCTCGCGCAGCGGCGGCAGGTGGAACCGTGACGCGGCGATGCGGTAGAAGAGGTCGCCGCGGAAACGCCCCTGGCGGATACACTCCTCCAGGTCCTGGTTGGTTGCGCAGACCAGGCGGAACCGCGTGGAGAGCCAGGTGTTCCCGCCGACCCGTTTGTAGGTGCCCTCCTGGACCACCCGGAGGAGTTCGGCCTGCAGGTCCGGTGGGAGTTCACCGACCTCGTCGAGGAAGAGGGTGCCCTGGTCGGCCAGCGCGAAGGCACCGTCACGGGCCGAGAGCGCGCCCGTGAAGCTGCCCTTCTCGTGCCCGAAGAACTCGCTCCCCGCCAGTGTCGGGGTGATCGTCGTGCAGTCCACGAGGACGAGGGGCGTTCGGGCCGACCGCTGGTCGAGGGCGTTGACGAGCCGGGCCGCCAACTCCTTGCCGGTTCCGGTCTCCCCGGTCAGCAGCACCGGGTTGTCCGTGAAGTAGGCGGTCTCGACCACGTCCTCGAGCACCGACCGCCACACCGTGCTGCCTCCGACGAGGTTGTCGCGTACGGCCGAGGAGTCCATCAGCTCCTCCACACGGCGCCAGCGGGCCATCCGGGACAGGACGGCGGCGACGTCGGCGTCCCGGCCCTCACCCCAGGCCATGACGTCCTGGGCGCCACTTTGGAGCAGGGCCCAGGCCTCGGCGGGGCGGACCCCTTCACGGGCCAGGCACAGGGCGAGGACCCGGCCGCCGTGGCGGACCTCGCGCAGGGCCGCCCGGGCTTCCCCGTCCAGCGAGGTGTACAGCAGCACCCCCGGGCCCGGCACACCCGGTTCCCACGGCCTCGGGTCCAAGCCCCCGGCGGCCAGCGCCGCGCGGACGCCGGACACGTGGGCGCCGGGTCCGGTGACGGCGCGGAACCAGAAGGGTGCGCGAACACTCTTGTCGGGCACCGCAGACTCCCTCCACGGCATTCGGGCGCGGCGTCACAGCACGTTCACGATACGTTCGAGTCGCAGGGGAGGCATCGACGGACACGCTGCCCAGCGGTAGGGTCCCCTACAAACCGACTGTTCGGTATGTGAAAGGGAGTCCCCCATGGAAACGGCCCTGCGGATCTGCCCGCTGTGCGAGGCCACCTGCGGCCTGACCCTGACCATCGACGCGGGGCGGCTCACCGGCGCACGCGGCGACCGCCAGGACGTGTTCAGCGCCGGGTTCGTCTGTCCCAAGGGCGCCACCCTCCCCGCCCTGGACAACGACCCCGACCGGCTGCGGCGGCCCATGATCCGCGACGGGGAGCACTGGCGCGAGGTCGACTGGCCCGAGGCCTTCGCCGCCGTCGACGCCGGACTCACCGGCGTGATCGAACGGCACGGCCGCCAGGCCGTGGCCAGCTACCTGGGCAACCCGAACGTGCACACCCTGGCCGGACAGCTCTACTCGAGCCTGCTCGCGCGCACCATCGCCAGCACCAACGTCTACAGCGCCAGCACGGTCGACCAGATGCCCAAGCACGTCTCCTGCGGGTTGATGTTCGGCGACCCGTACGCCATCCCCGTCCCCGACCTGGACCGCACCGACCACCTGCTGATGCTCGGCGCCAACCCGCTGGAGTCCAACGGCAGCCTGTGCACCGCCCCCGACTTCCCCGGCAGGCTCAAGGCGCTGCGCGCCAGGGGAGGCCGCCTGGTCGTGGTCGACCCCCGCCGCACCCGCACCGCCGACCTCGCCGACGAGCACGTTCCCGTCCGCCCGGGCAGCGACGCCTACCTGCTCTTCGCCATGGTGCACACCCTGGTGGCCGAGAACCTCGCCGATCCCGCCGGCCTCGCCGAACACACCGACGGCCTGGACGAGCTCCGCGCCCTGGCCGAGGCGTTCACCCCCGAGGCGGTCGCCCCGGTGTGCGGGATCGGAGCCGAGCAGATCCGCGGCCTGGCACGCGACCTGGCGGCCGCGCCGAGCGCCGCGGTCTACGGGCGCCTGGGTACGACCGCCGCCCAGTACGGCACGCTGACCAGTTGGCTGGTGGACGTGCTCAACCTGCTCACCGGGAACCTGGACCGGCCCGGCGGTGCGATGTTCCCCCAGCCGGCGCAACGCGGCCCCGTTTCCGGCCGCACCCGGCCCTTCCGGGTCGGACGCTGGCACAGCCGCGTCCGGGGCCTGCCCGAGGCCAAGGGCGAGTTCCCCGCCGTGACCCTGGTGGACGAGATCGCCACCCCCGGCCCCGGACAGGTCCGGGCCCTGGTCACCGTCGCCGGGAACCCGGTGCTGTCCACCCCGGGCGGGGAGCGCCTCGACACCGCGCTGCCGGACCTGGAGTTCATGGTGAGTGTGGACCCCTACCTCAACGAGACCACCCGGCACGCGCACGTCATCCTCCCGCCCGCCCCGCCCAGCCGTTCCAGCCACTTCGACCTCGCCTTCAACGAACTCTCGGTGCGCAACAACGTCCGCTACTCGCCCCCGGCCCTGCCTCTGGGCGAAGGAGAGGCCGACGAGGGCGAGATCCTGCGCAGGCTCATTCAGATCGCCGCTGGTCAGGGCCCCGACGCCGACCCCGACGCCGTGGACGAGGCCGAGATCACGCGGCTGCTGGCCCGGGCCGTGGCCGACCCGGAGTCCCCCGTGCACGGACACGACCCGGCCGAACTGGCCGCCCGCCTGCCCCGGGGGAGCTGGGCCGAGCGCCGCGTCGACCTGTTCCTGCGCCTGGGCGCCTACGGCGAGGCCTTCGGCGCCCGTCCCGAGGGACTCACCCTGCGTTCGGTGCTGGACGCGCCGCACGGCATCGACCTCGGGGCGCTGCGCCCCCGGGTGCCCGGGATCCTGGCCACCGCCTCCGGCCGCATCGAGGCCTGCCCGCCGCCGATCGCCGAGGACGTCGCCCGGTTGCGGGACGGCCTGGCCGAGCGCCGCGAGTCCCTGGTGCTGGTGGGCCGACGGCACCTGCGCTCCAACAACAGCTGGGGACACAACGTGCCCCGGTTGAACGGCGGCAGCAACACCTGCACCCTGCACGTGCACCCCGAGGATGCCGCCCGCCTGGGCCTGTCGGACGGTGGAACGGCCACGGTACGCAGCGGCGCGGGCGCGGTGCAGGCCCCGGTGGAGTGCACCGACACCGTCGCTCCGGGGGTGGTGAGCCTGCCGCACGGTTGGGGGCACGGCGTACGGGGCACCCGGCTATCGGTCGCCGCGCAGAACCCGGGCGTGAACGTCAATGCCGTGACCGACCCCTCGGTGGTGGACCCGCTCTCCGGCAACGCCGTCCTGAACGGCATCCCCGTCTCGGTGCTCGCGCACGAGTGACCCGGTCGGCCCCGGGGCCGGACACGTGCCGGGCGGGCCGCCACGCCACGGCGGCCCACCCCGGCCCGGGGCCCCGGGACCGCGCTCCGAGCCCGTGTCACCGGTTCGGAGCCGCCAGGGCCTGTTCGATTACACCCCGGACGGTCGACTGGAGCAAGGGGACCTTGTACCCGGTGGCGGGCAGCGGGGAACAGAGTTCGGCGAGCCCCTCCAGGGCCCCGACGACCGCCGCACCGGCCTCCTCGCCCGGGACCGCGCCGACCAGTGCCGCCTCCACCCCGGGAAGGCGCAGCGGGGTACGGGCCACCCCGCCCACCGCCACCGCCGCGCGGACCACCGGACCGGTGCCGCCGTCGGCGCACTCCAACCGGACCACCGCCTCCACCAGAGGCCATTCGGACCGGGACCGCCCCGCGGCCCGCAGGTGGGCGGCGCGCTCACCCGGTACCGGGGCCGGCAGCGCCACCGCGGTCAGCAGGTCGCCGGGGGCCAGGACGTGGTCACCGGTGGGGTCGGTGCCGTCGTACAGTTCCGCCACACCCAGTTCCGCTGTTTCCGGGGCCCGGGCGTCCGCGTCCGCGCCGGACCCGCGCCCCCGTGCCACGTGCACGGTCGCGTCGTAGGCCAGCAGCGCCACCGCCAGCGACGAGGGGTGCGGGGCCACGCACGGCCCCTGGTCCACCACCACACCGCGCAGGTGGTCGCCCGAACGCGCCGGGCACGTCTCGCCCCCGGTCTGGAAGCAGTCGAAGGCCGGGTTGCGCAGGTAGGAACAGCGGTTGCGCTGGAGCAGGTTGCCGCCCACGGTGGCCGTTCCCCGGATCTGCGGGGTGGCCAGGGCCCGGGCCGCGGCGGCCGGCCCCGGGTGGAGCCCGGCCAGGCGGGGGTCGGTGCCCAGCTCGGCGACGGTGGTCATCGCGCCGATCCGTACCGCTCCGTCCCCGGCCCAGTGGCAGCCGCGCAGACCGGGCACGTCCAACAGGTCCACCAGGGGACCGGGAGCGATGGCGCCGACCTCCAGGCAGGCGGCCAGGTCGGTGCCCCCGGCACGCGGGCGCGCACCGCCCCCGGCCAGTTCCCGGGAGGCCTCGGCCACGCTCGTGGGGCGGCTGGTGGTCGACTCGGGCTGTCGTACGGTGGTCAACGCTGGTCTCCGATCAGTCGGTCCGGACGCAGGGGAAGGTCGTGTTGCCGGTGCCCGGTGGCGTCGTACACGGCGTTGCCGATGGCCGCCGCCACACCCACCACCGAGACCTCGCCCAGGCCGATCCCGCCGCCGACCACGTGCTCGAACCCCTCCTGGTGGAAGTACACCTCGGTCTCGGGCACGTCGCCCATCCCCGGGATGCGGTAGTCCTCCAGGTTGTCGGAGAGCACCACGCCCGAGGCGGGGTCGTCGCGCCGCTCCTCGAAGAGCGCGTACCCCACGCCCTGGACCACCGCGCCCTCGCACTGGTTGCGGGCCAGCCGCTCGGAGTAGATGCGCCCGGCGGCGATCCCCGCCCAGCAGCGGGTGGGCCGTACCCGCCCGAGCAGGGTGTCCACCTCCACCTCCATCACGTGTACGGCGCCGCTCATACCGCGCCCCACGGCCAGGTCCTCCATGTCCGGGGTGAGCTGTCCCCAGCGGTCCAGGCCGCGTTCACCGACCACGCTCACCCCTTCGGCGGCGGCGAGCGCCTCCTTGAGGGCGTGTTCGGGGACGGGCCCGCTCGCGGGCACGTCGGGGGAGAGTTCGCGCAGGGCCTCGCGCAGCCGGTCGGCGGCGTCGGCGGCGGCCGGTCCCATGGAAGTGGTGGTGCGGCTGCCGAAGGAGCCGGTGCCGTGCACCGAGGAGCTCCGCCCGATCTCCACCCGCAGGTTCGCCGCGTCCGTCCCGAGTCGGTCGGCGACCACGTCGCCGAGCACGCTCCGGATACCGGTGCCGATGTCCTGGGTGGCCGAGCGCACCACAAGGGTGTCGCCCTCCACCACCAGTTCCACCCTGGCCCGGGGCGCCAGCAGGTACGGCCAGCCCGCGGCCGCCAGTCCCACCCCGCGCCGGAACCTGCCGGTGCGCTTCCCGAGCGGGCGGTCCCGCCACAGCGGCAGTTCGGCGACCCGGTCGTACAGGGCCCGCCGTTTGGGGTTGCCGTCCCAGCGGCGGCGCAGTGCCAAAGGGTCCTCGCCCAGCCGCCGCGCCATGGTGTCCACGGCCTGCTCCAGCGCCCAGGCCATCGGCGGCCCGCCGGGGCCGCGCATGGGTTCGCCCGGCGGCCGGTTGGTCACCACGTCGAAGTCACGCACCCGTCGGGGCGAGCGGCCGTACATAAGCGCGGCCAGGACAGCGGCGTTGGAGCCCACCGACACCCCGCCGTCGCCGTAGGAGTCCACGCTCATGGCACGGAGGGAGCCGTCCTCTCCGGCCAGCAGCGCCACCCGGGTGCGGGTCCCGGGCCGGTGGCCGGCGTCGGTCAGTTCCTCGGAGCGGCTCAGGGACACCCGTACCGGGACACCGTTCAGCCTGGACAGTTCCACGGCGGCCACCACGTCCGGTGACAGCGAGTTCTTGGCCCCGAACCCGCCGCCGACGTACTCGGTCACCAGGTGCACCCGCTCCCGGGGCAGGTTCCAGCGCTTGGCGGCCCTGTCCGCGATCTTGCTGACCGACTGGGTGGACACGTGCAGGTACAGGTCGCCGTCGGCCCAGGAGGCCACACTCACGTGCGGCTCCAACGGGCTGTGCACCTGGGTTGCGGTGGTGTACTCCTCGGCGACCAGGAGCGGGTCCCCCCGGCGGGAGGCGTCGCGCAGCCGGGCCACGGCGGTGGGTCCGCGCCAGCTCAGGACGCCGGGTCCGCGCACGTTGCCGTTCCAGGGGGCCGAGGGGGTGGGTGCCTCGCCGTAGGTGGGCGCTGCGGCGCGCTCCTGCTTCGTGCGGTAGAGCACGGGCGCGTCCGGGTCCCGTGCGGCCTCGGGGTCGGTCACGGCGGGCAGGGGTTCGTGGTCCACCCGCACCGCCTTCGCGAGTGCCTTCGCGGCCGCCCGGGTGGGCGCGGCCACCGCCGCGATCGGCTGGCCGACGTAGCGCACGATGCGGTCCTCGCCGAGCAGGTCGGCCAGGGGCGGCGGGGTGCCGTCGGGCCCGTGGTCGGCGCTCACCTTCAGTACGCGGGCGTGCGGGACGGTGGAGCGCACGATCACCCCCTCCCAGGTTCCGGGTGGGGTGAGGTCGGCGGTGAACCGGGCGCGTCCGGTCACCTTGGCCGGGGCGTCGGCGCGCGGCGGGGCCTGGTCGGGTTCGGTGTCGAACTCGCCGGCGCAGGCGGCGGCCACGGCCGCGAAGATACCCTCGTAGGCGCCGCAGCGGCACAGGTGCCCGGCCAGGGCGTCGGCGACGGCTGCGCGGTCGGGGCGGGTGTCGCCGTGTTCGGCGCGCCAGGCGTCCACGAACACGGAGGCCTCCAGGACGAAGCCCGGGGTGCAGTAGCCGCACTGGAGGCCGTCGTGGGCAGCGAAGGCGCGCTGGACGGGGTGGCGGCCGTCCAGCCCCTCCACCGTGGTGACGTCGCGCCCCGCCAGGTGGTCGGCGGGCAACAGGCAGGAGGCGGCGGGTGTGCCGTCCACCAGGATGGTGCAGGCCCCGCACACGCCGGAGCCGCAGGCGATCTTGGTGCCGGTCAGGCCGAGCCGGTCGCGGAGGTGTTCGGCGGCGCTGGGGCCGGGGTCGTCGGGTGCGGATGAGGGTGCGCCGTTGACGCGGATGCCCATGGGCGGCTTCCCTTGACGGAGAGTTAAGTTGTCAGTGTCAACTTAGAGGCTGGGAAAGCCCGCTGTCAAAGGTTTTCACGAGGGGCCGACGCAGGGCTGCTCCACCGCTCGCTCACGCCTCCTCCGCGCTGCTCTCGTGAGCGCGGGGAGCGGGAGGCCCGTCGGTCTCTGCGCCGTGGTCCTCTCCGGTGTCCGCATTACCCCCGTCGCCGCCGTCCGTGCCGCCGTGTTCGGTGCCGACGCCGTCGTCGCCACCCTCGGTGGGACCATCGCAGGGTTCGTACTCGCAGGTGGCGGGCTCCGCTGAAGGGCAGCCCCAGGCGTGCAAATCGGCCTGGCAGTCCGGCGTCCCGGCCTCCTCGGGCGAGGAGGCCGGGACGCCCCCGCCGGTGCCCGTGCTCTCACTCGTGCTCTCATCCGTGCCTTCGCCGGTGTCGGCCGTGGCCTCCCCGGTGACCGGTTCCGGTTCTCCGTTCGGGCTGTCCTGGAGCGTCCGGACCGGTGGGGTCGATCCGGTGGGCGCCACCTCGTCAAGGGGGCCGCGGAAGGTCCACAGCAGCAGCCCGCCGAGTACGGTCAGCGTCACCAGGGCGCCCGCGGTGATCCACCCGGCCGGGCCCCGTCGCCGGGGGTCCGCCTTCACGGCGCCCCGCACGTGAGCGCCCCGGGTTTCGGTGACGCCGCCACCGGCCTCACCTGCCCTCTCCGCCTCACCGGCCCTGTCGTTCTTCGGGCCCCGCACCTGCGCGCCCGGCCGCCGCCCGTCGTTCTCCGCGGCGGCCCGGCCGATACGCGCCCTGCCCTCGTCCACCGCCGTGCTCACCCGGGTCAGCAGCAGGGTGGCTTCCGGCGGAGCCGTCTGCTCCTCACCCCGCCCGATCAGCATGACCAGGACCTCCAACGCGGTGGGGCGGGCCGTCGGATCCTTGGCCAGACACGCCCGCAGCACCGGAAGCAGCCGCTCGGGCACACCCTCCAGCTCCGGTCCGCACCTCAGCACGCGGTCGATCACCGCCATCGTGTCCTGCCCGGGGAAGGCCTGGCGTCCCGTGGCGGCGTAGGCCATCACCGCGGCCCACGAGAACACGTCGCCCGCCGGGCCCGCCGGAGCGCCCCGGATCTGCTCCGGCGACATGTAGGCCGGGGTCCCGGTCACCGCAGTGGTCTGCCGGGTGGCGTCGACCAGACGCGCTATACCGAAGTCGATCACCCGGGGGCCGTCCGGGCCCAGGATGACGTTGCCCGGTTTGAGGTCCCGGTGCACCACACCGGCCTCGTGCACCGCGCTGAGCGCCGTGGCCGTGGCGATGGCCAGGCGGTCCAGCGCTGAGCCGGTGCGAGGGCCCTCACCGCGCACCGCGGAGCCCAGGGTGGGGCCCGGCACGTACTCACTGGCGATGAAGGGCGTCTCGCCGTCCATGTCCGCGTGCACGACCGCCGCGGTGCAGAACGGGGCGACTCTGCGCGCCGCCGCCAACTCCTTGGCGAAACGCTCCCTTTGCCGGCCCTCACCCGGCCAGGTCCCGCTCGGTACCTTGACGGCGACGGGGGAACCGTCCGCCGCGTGTGCGAGGTAGACCGTGCCCTGGCCGCCGCTGTCGATGCGGGCCCGCACGGTGTAGGGGCCGATGTGTGAGGGATCCGAAGGCAGTAACGGAGCAGGCATGTGTACGTCCTGTCAGAGGGGAAGCCGCCGGTCGCGTCCTCCTGTGCTGACTGGGACGGTCGGGAGACCGTCCGCAGGCCTCGCCGGCGGGCCACAGTGTGCTTACCCTCGCTCCCGGACACACGGGGAGCCCGGACCACGTTCTCCGGTGGTCCGGACTCCCCGGCCGCGGTTGCGGCTAAAGACCGAGCGCGTGCATCGCGAAGTGGAAGGCGAACACCGCGCTCAGGACCCACATCAGCCAGCCGACCTCGCGGAACCTGCCCTGCGCTGACTTGATCAGGGTGTGCGAGATGATCCCGATCCCGATGCCGCTGGCGATGTCGTAGGCGAACGGCATCATCGCGATGGTCAGGAAGGCGGGGATGGACACCGAGATGTCCGACCACGCGATCTGGCCCACGTGCATCATCATCATGGCGCCGACCAGCACCATCGCCACGGACGCCGCCTCGGCGGGCACCATGCCGAAGATCGGGGCGAAGAAGACCGCGCTGAGGAAGAGCAGGCCGGTGACCACGCTGGCCAGACCGGTCCGCGCGCCCTCGCTCACCCCCGCGGTGGACTCCACGAACACCAGCGTCGCCGAGGAGCTGGTCAGGCCGCCGGTCACCGCCCCGGCGCCGTCGGTGACCAGGATCTGGTTGACCCGGGGCATCTGCCCGTCCGCGTCGGCGATGTTCGCCTTGGTGCCGATCGCCAGGATGGTGCCCAGCGCGTCGAAGAACCCGGCCAGCACCAGGGTGAACAGGATGACCCCGGCGGTGGTGGGCCCGGCGGAGGTCCAGGCGCCGAACATGTCCACCTGGAACAGCAGGCCGAAGTCGGGTGTGGACACGGGGCTGGAGGGCAGTTCGGGGACGCCACCGCCCCAGGCGTCGGCGTCCAGCCGCATCACGAAGTGCACGAGCACCGCGAACACGGTCGCCCCGACGATGCCGTAGAAGATCGCGCCGGGCACGTTGCGCGCCAGCAGCACACTGGCCAGGACGAGCCCGGACACGAACACCAGGATCGGCCAGCCGTTCAGGTGCCCGCCGCCGCCCGCGGAGCCGAGCTGCAGCAGGCTGCCGCCCTCGCCCGCGCTGACGAAACCGGCGTTGGTCAGGCCGATCAGCGACACGAACAGGCCGATACCGACCCCGATGGCCAGCTTGAGGTTGTGCGGGAGCGCGTTCATCACCGCGGTGCGCACCCCGGTGACCACCATCAGGATGATGGCGACACCCTGCCAGACGACCAGGCCCATCACCTCGGGCCAGGCCATCACCGGCGCCGCCTGATAGGCCACCACGGCCATCACGCCGAGGGCGGCCGCGCAGGCGATCGGCGCCCGGCCGACCACGCCCATCATGATGGTGACCAGCCCGGCGGCCAGAGCGGTCATGGTGGTCAGCTGCCCGGCCGAGAGCTGGTCACCGTTCACGTCGGTCACGCCGCTGAGGATGATCGGGTTCAGGACGATGATGTAGGCCATCGCCATGAACGTGGTCAGGCCGCCGCGGACCTCCTGCCCGAAGGTGGAGCCCCGCTCGGTGACGAAGAAGAAGCGGTCGAGCCAGGATCGATCCGTACCGGCCCGCGGTTGCGGCCGCGAACCGGTGTCGTTGAGTTTGGTCACGTCCCCTCCTGGAGGGATATGAGCACAGCGTTAATAGCTGTGTGTGGGGGGTTTGCTACAGAAAGTAGTCAAACTTGGTTGGCGCCGGGACGACACTGTCCTGGCGACCCGCCCCGGGGCCGAGGGCGTCGGGGGTCCGGGGCGGGCGTCTTCGGGCGTGTCCGGCGAGCACACGCGCCGCCGTTCGGCGAGCGGTGTCCGCGCAAGCACGTCGGGGGAGGGGCGACGGGCGCTGGTGCCGCCCCTCCGGTCCGGGTGTCAGCCGGCGCTGCGTCCGGGGTTCACAGGTCGATGCCCACGATGTCCTCCGGCCGCACCGGGGCGTGCGTCAGCGGACGCTTGGTCGCGTCGCGCACCGCGGCCACGATCGCCGGGGTCGAGGACAGCGTCGGCGGCTCGCCCGCGCCCCGCAGCCCGTACGGGGCGTGCGGATCGGGGTGTTCGAGCACGTCGATGCGCATCGGGGGCATGTCCAGGATGGTCGGGATCAGGTAGTCGGTGAAGGACGGGTTGCGGATCTCGCTGTCCTTGACCTGGATCTCCTCCATCAGGGCCAGCCCCAGCCCCTGGGCGGAACCGCCCTGGATCTGCCCGGCCAGCTGCTGCGGGTGCAGGACCTTGCCCACGTCCTGGACCGCGTCCAGGGCCACCACCTTCACCAGGCCCAGATCCACGTCCACGTCCACCACGGCGCGGTGCACGCACATCCCGAACTGGGTGTGCGAGGCGCCCTGGCCGAGAGTGGGGTCGAGCATCTCGGTGGGACGGTGGTGGTGCTCGCGGGTCTCCTCGACGACGGTGCCGCCGCCGGCGGAGTCGCCCAGCAGATCAGCCAGGGACACCAGCGCCCCGGCGCTTTGGGACACGATCTTGCCACCGGTCAGGGACAGCTCGGCGTCAGGAACCGACTCCGGGATGATCCCGCGCTCGCGCGCCAGCGCGAACACCGACTCGCGTACCGCCTCACAGGCCATCTTGACGGCGCCGCCGGTCATGTACGACTGCCGGGAGGCCGAGGAAGAACCGGCCGAACCCACCTGGGTGTCGGAGGGGGCGATGGCCACCTTCTCCACACCCAGCTCGGTCCGCGCGATCTGGCCCTTGATCGTCACCAGCCCCTGGCCGACCTCCGCCGCGGCAGTGTGCACCAGCACCACCGGTTCACCGGCCGCGATCTCCAACCGGACCCGGGCGGTGGAGTAGTCGTCGAAGCCCTCCGAGAAGCACAGGTTCTTGAGGCCGACCCCGTAACCCACGCCGCGCACCACGCCCTCGCCGCGGGTGGTCCCGGCCACGCCGCCCGGCAGGGTGCGCTGGTCGGCGGGGTCCTCCAACGTGGTCCGCTCCACCGGCATCGGCAGGTCACGGCACCGCTCCAGCATCTGGGCCATGGGCAGCGGCATGTCGATCTCCTGGCCGGTGATGATCCGCGAGCCCTGCGACATGGCGTTGCGCACCCGCAGGTCCACCGGGTGCATCCCCAGCTTCTCGGCGAGCTTGTCCATCTGGGACTCGTAGCCGAAGCAGGCCTGCACCGCGCCGAAACCGCGCATGGCGCCGCACGGCGGGTTGGTGGTGTACACGCCGTAGGCGTCCACCAGCACGTTCGGGACCTCGTAGGGGCCGATGCCCAGCGAGGAGGCCACACCCACCACCGCCGGCGTCGCCGAGGCGTAGGCCCCGCCGTCCACGACGATCTCCAGGGTGGCGTACAGCAGCGTCCCGTCGGCCCTGGCACCGTGCTCGAAGCGCATCTTGGCCGGGTGCCGGTGCACGTGGCCGTAGAAGGACTCCTCGCGGTTGTACACGAACTTCACCGGCTTGCCGGTGCGCAGGGCCAGCATGCACGCGTGGATCTGCATCGACAGGTCCTCGCGGGCGCCGAAGGCGCCACCCACCCCGGCCAGGGTCAGCCGCACCTTGTCCTGGGGCAGCCCCAGGGCCGGGCCGATCTGCTTCTGGTCCACGTGCAGCCACTGCGTGGCCACGTACAGATCCACACCGCCGTCCTCGGCGGGCACGGCCATCCCCGACTCCGGGCCGAGGAAGGCCTGGTCCTGCATGCCGACCTCGTACTCGGTCTCCACGACGGCGTCGGCCTGGGCGCGCAGGCGCTCCAGCACCTCCTGCCGGCCCTCGTCCGATTCGGCCACGCCGACGAAGTCGCCGGTGCGGATCGGCTGGTGGCGCACCCGGTTGCCGCGCTGGTGGTACTCCTCGTGGACGGGCAGGGTGCCCTCCTCGTGGACCAGCGGGTACTCGGGGTCGTGGGCGGCCCGCAGCGAGTCGCTCACCGGGGGCAGGACCTCGTAGTCGACCCTGATGCGCTCCATCGCCCGACGCGCCGTCTCGGGGTGGTCGGCGGCCACCACGGCCACCGCCTCACCCTTGTACCGCACCTTGTCGAAGGCCAGCACCGGCTGGTCCTGGAACTCCAGGCCGTAGCGCTTCTCGCCGGGCACGTCCTCGTGGGTGAGCACCGCCTCCACACCGGGCAGCTTCAGGGCCTCGGTGATGTCGATGCCCAGGATCCTGGCGTGCGGATGGGGACTGCGCAGGGTCGCGCCCCACAGCATGCCCTCCATCCACAGGTCCGAGGAGTAGGCGAACTCGCCGGTGACCTTCAGTGTTCCGTCGGGACGGCGCGGGCTGGCGCCCAGCCCGTCCCTGGTGGTGCTGGACAGGTCCGTGGTCACGGTCCGGGTCGTCGCCTTCATCAGCGACTCACCTCCTGGATGAGGGATCGGTGCGCCGCACGGCCCCGGGCGGCAGCGGTCTCGGCGGAAAGGGTGCGCAGCTCACCGCGGTCGACGACGGTGTTCCCGCCGACCAGGAGCCGCTCCAGCGGCGGGACGGGACCGAAGGTCAGCGCCACCACCGGGTCGGCGATCACGTCGTAGCCGAAGCCGTCCACACGCCACAGGGCCACGTCGCCGACCTTGCCCGCCGACAGCGAACCCAGCTCCGCGTCCCGGCCCAGCACCCGGGCCCCGCCCAGGGTGGCCAACTCCAGGGACTGGCGTGCGCTCAGCGCCTGCGGCCCCTTGCGGGCCCGCGCCATCATCAGCGCCTGGTGCATCTCGCCGGCCATCAGCGTCAGCTCGCTGGAGGCCGGGCCGTCCACACCCAGCCCCACCCGGGCACCGGCTTCGAGGAGCTCGGTCACCCGGCAGATCCCCGCGCCCAGACGGGCGTTCGAGGTCGGGCAGTGGGCGATACCGGTGCCGGTCGCCGCGATCCGGCCGATCGCCGCGTCCGACAGGTGCACGGCGTGCGCGAACCACACGTCCTCGCCGAGCCAGCCGAGCCTCTCGGCGTACTCCACGGGGGTGCACCCGAACTCGGCCAGGCACTGCTCCTCCTCGTCGACGGTTTCGGCGAGGTGGGTGTGCAGGCGGACGCCCTTCTCCCTGGCCAGGGCGGCACCCTCGACCATGAGCTCCCGGGAGACCGAGAACGGCGAGCACGGCGCCACCGCGACCCGGGTCATGGAGTCGAAGGAGGCGTCGTGGTGGGCGTCGATCGCCGCGGCGGTGCCGGCGAGCGCGCCCTCCAGGGTCTCGACCACGCTGTCCGGCGGCAGACCGCCCTGGCTCTTGCCCCGGTCCATCGACCCGCGGGCCAGGTCCAGGCGGATACCGACCTCACGGGCGGCCTCGACCTCGGCGGCGGCGATGTCACCGCGGCCGGAGGGGAAGATGTAGTGGTGGTCGGAGGCGGTCGTGCACCCCGACAGCGCCAGGTGGGCCAGGCCCGCCGAGGTCGTCCCCGACACCACCCCGGCGTCGAGGCGGTGCCAGATCTCGTAGGAGCCCACCAGCCACTCGAAGAGGGTCCCGTCGGCGAACAGCCCCTGGGTGGCCCACTGGTACAGGTGGTTGTGCGTGTTGACCAGGCCAGGCGTGGCCACGCAGCCGCGCCCGTCGACCCGTTCGGCCCCCTCCTCGACCCGCGGGGCGGGGCCGGGGCCCACCGCGGCGATCCGCCCGTCGCGCACCACCACGTGGCCGTCGGCGTACTCCGGGCCGTCCACGGTCACGACGTGGGCGCCCTCGATGACCACGGTCCGGCTCATGAGCTGCTCCCGGCGGCCTCGGCGCGCCGTGCCGCTGCCAGGTGCACGGCGTCGATGATCTTCTCGTACCCGGTGCAGCGGCACAGGTTGCCCGCCAGGGCCTCCCTGATCTCGGCGTCGCCGGGCGCCTGCCCGCCCGCGCCCACCGTGCGCTCCAGCAGGTCGTCGGTCTGCACCAGCAGGCCCGGGGTGCAGAACCCGCACTGCACGGCGCCCGCCTCGACGAACGCCTCCTGGACGGTGCCCAGCGCGCGGTCGCCGCCCTTGCCGCCCCCCTCGGCCAGGCTCTCGACGGTGCGCACCTCGCGCCCCTCGGCCTGCCCGGCGGCGATCATGCACGAACACGCGGTCACACCGTCGAAGTAGACCGTGCACGAACCGCACTCGCCCTGCTCGCAGGCGTTCTTGCTGCCCGGCAGCCCCAGGCGCTCACGCAGTACGTACAGCAGGCTCTCGCCCGGCCACACGTTGTCGGCCGTGACGTCCTCGCCGTTGACGTTGAAACTCACGCGCATCGCGTGGCTCCCTTCCGGTAGTCGGTGACGGACCAGCTCAGTGCGCGGCGGGCCATGACCGACAGGGCGTGCCTGCGGTACTCGGCGGTTCCGCGCTGGTCGTCGATGGGGCGGGCGGCGGCGGCCACGAGCTCGCCGAACCGGCGGACCACGGGCTCCGCGAGCGGACGGCCGTCCTCCCAGTCGAACTCGGCCTCCAGGAACTCCTCGGCCGCCTCCGAACGCAGCGGCGTCGGCCCGGCCGAACCGATCCCGGTGCCCACCGCACGCCTCTCGGTGTCCAGCGCCAGGCTGAAGGAGGTCACCGCGATCACCATCGCGTTGCGGGTGCCGATCTTGGCGAACTGCTGCGGGCCCGGGGCCCGGGGCAGCAACACCGCGGTGATCAGCTCGTCCTCACGCAGCGCGGTGGTGCGGAAGGACAGGTAGAAGTCGCGGGCCCGGACCCGGCGCGTGCCGCGGACGGAGGCGAGTTCGATCACGGCGTCCGTGGCCAACAGTGGCGGGTGGGCCTCGCCCGCGGGGGAGGCCCCGCCGAGGTTGCCGCCGACCGTGCCCCGGTTGCGGATCTGTGGGGAGGCCACCGAACGCGAGGCCTTGGCCAGCGCGGGCGCACTCCCGGACAGGTGCTCGATGATCCGGGTGTAGGGGACCCCGGCGCCCAGACGGGTGTGGTCGCCGTCCACCCCCCACTCGGTCAGCTCCGGGACCCGTGTCAGGTCGATCAGCGCCGAGGGGCGGCGCTTGTCGAAGTTCATTTCCACCATCACGTCGGTACCGCCCATGATGGGCACGCCGTCGGGGTGGGCGCTCCTGGCCTCTAGGGCCTCCACCAGCGTGGATGGCCTCACGAATTCCATGCTCGTCCTCGTCCTGCGCAGTGCGGTCTGGTCGCCTGGGTGTGTCGTGATCCCTCGTTGGTCGGGGCGATCATGTGAAGTACAGCACTCGCCGGCCGCGCCCGACCAGCCAGTGATGACATGAAGTGATCATGGAACGAACGGTTGCCGTTGGGCGTTTCCTACAAGTGTCATCGTTGCTGACAGCGAGGACCACCGGACCTGGTGCCGCGCGTCCCCGTCCCCGTGCACACTGTCCTGATACGAAGACACCAGCGGTGGGGTTCGGCCCACCCGACCTACAGAGGGAAGTCCATGCAGATCAGTGAGCTGCTCGCCGTCAAGCGACTGCACCTGCGGTTCCTGGCAGGCGCTGAGCACGCCCACCGCGACATCCGGTGGGCCTACACCACTGACCTGCTGGAACCCGCCCGCTACCTGCGCGGCGGAGAGCTCGTCCTCACCGGCATGATGTGGCGTACCCGACCCGAGGACTCCGAGACCTTCGTGGCCTCGGTGGTCAGCGCCGGGGCTCTGGCCGTGGGGGCCGGAACCGCCCTGGGCGAGGTCCCCCAGGACCTGGTCGCGGCCTGCGAGGCCCACGACGTCCCCCTCGTCGAGATCCCCCCGGAGACCTCCTTCGGCGTGGTCACCGAGGAGGTGCTGCGCTCCCTCACCCAGCGCCGCTTCACCACCATCGCCGAGACCCGGGACCGGCACCGCCGGGTCATGGCCGAGGTCGCCTCCGGGGCGGACTTCCCCGAGGCCTTCGCCTCCGCCGCCGAGCAGGCCGGGCTCACCGCCTGGGTGATCTCCTCCAGCGGCAGACAGGTGGCCTCCTCCGGCGCCCCGCTGCCCGCCGGGGACCGTGAGAACATCGCGGCCAAGGCTCTGACCTGGTCGGCTTTTCCACACACCACCCGTGTCTCCTCCGGCGGGGAGGGGCGCACCCTGACCGTCCTGCCGATCAGCACCAAGGAGTCGCACCCGCTCGCCAGTTGGCTGCTGGTCTGTACCGGTGACCACGCCGCCTGGACCGAGGAGGAGCACGAGTCCGTCGCCGAACTCGTCTCCGTCGGGGTTCTGGCGCGCAGCCGCGACGAGGAGCGCTCCCTGACCACCGCCCGCCACCTGGAGGGCCTGCCCCGCCTACTGGCGGCCCAGCGCTTCGACGAGGTCACCGCCCTCATGCGCGGCACCGGCCACGGCGAGGAACCCGAGGACCGGGCGCACGTCGTGGTCAGTGCCATGATGCTCCCCGAGCCGCGCCTACCCGACCTGGCGCGCCGGATGGTCGCCGAACTCGTCGCCGACCATCCGGGCGCTTTCGTCACCGGTGAGAACGACACCCTCGCCGTGATCCCGGTCGAGGGGCCCGACCACCAGGCCCGGGCCCGCGCCGAGACCATCCGCGCCGAGCTGGTCCAACGCGCCCGGGTGCTGGACGGCGGCCTGCTCGACTACCGGCTCGCCGTCGGGTTGAGTTCGGCGGCCACGGGCGTGCCCGAGCTGCGCGGTGCCGCGGTGGAGGCTCGCCACGCCCGCCGCCTGGCCGAGCTGCGCGGCGGCCGTTCCCGGGTGATCGCGGGCGCCGAGATCGACTCGCACGAACTCCTGTTGGCCTCGGTGCCCGAGGAGGTGCAAACCTCCTACCGCGAACGGCTGCTGGGTCCCCTGGTCGACTACGACCGCGACCACCGCTCGGAGCTCGTGGACACGCTGGAGCAGTTCCTGTCCTACTCGGGTTCCTGGCAGCGCTGCGCCGCCGCCATGCACGTGCACGTCAACACCCTGCGCTACCGGATCGGCCGCGTCGAGGAGCTCACCGGCCGCGACCTGAGCAGCCTCGAACACCGCGTCGACCTGTTCCTGGCCCTGAAACTGCGCGACTGAGCACCGGGGGCCGGGTGCCGCAGCGGTGACGGAACCGGTTCTGTCACCGTCGGCCGTTAGGGTCCGGCCCGTGAGCACCGACCTTCTCGCCGCAGCCGAGACCACCGACGCCGACCTGTCCGAACTCGACCTGCGTGAGGCGCTGGCCCGGGACCCGGGTGCCCCGCGTGTCCTGACCCGCTGCGACCTGAGCGGGTCCGACCTGCGCGACGCTCATCTGGTGGATGCACGGTTGGTCGACTGCCGTCTGGACGGGGCACGCCTGGAGCGTGCGGTCCTGGAGGGCGCGGTGTTCACCGGGGGAGGGGCCTCGGGGGCGAACCTCTCGCACACCGACTGCACCGACACCCGTTTCGAGCGCACGGACCTGGCCAACACCCGCTGGCAGGGCGCCCTGCTGACCGACACCGCCTTCACCGGGTGCCGGCTGACCGGCGCCGGGCTGACCTCGCTGCGGGGGATCGGTTACACCTTCTCCCAGTGCAACCTGATGCTGGCCCGCTGCAAGGGGTTGGTCCTGCGCGGTCAGGTCCTGGAGGGGTTGCGGATGGACGAGGCGGACCTGGCCTCGGCCGACCTGCGCGAGACCGTGTGGGCGGAGTCGCGGCTGCGCGGCGCCAACCTGGTGCACGCGAAGTTCGCCGGGGCCGACCTGCGCGGCGCGGACCTGGGGGAGTTCGAACTGCAGCAGGCCGGGTTCCTGCGCGGGGCCACCATCAGCCCCGCCCAGGCCGGGATGATCCTGGGCTCCCTGGGCATCACCGTCACGGAGTAGGCGCAGGGGTCGCCCCGGGCCGGGGCGACCCCTGCGCCCCTGGCCGCCATTGAAAATCTACGTCGTAAAGGTGCGGCTTCGGTTCACCGACCCCCAGCCCCTGGGCGAACACACAGGTGCACACCACCGCCCCGACCAGGAGGTTGTTCAGGCCTCCTGCCACTGCGGGTGGGAGAAGACCTCGGCGGCGTAGGCCGAGAAGTCACGCGGCTCGCGGCCCAGGGCCTCACGAACACCGGGGGAGACCTTCGACTCCAGACCGCGGCGGATGGCCGAGAGCGCCGCGACCAGCTCCCGGGCGCCCTCCTCGGGCCAGCCCTGGGCCAGGAGGCCGGCCACGTACTCCTCCGTCGACACCGGCTCGTAGCGGATCGGTTTGCCCAGGACCTCGGAGATCTCCGCCAGGGCCTCGGCCAGGGTCAGCGCCCGGGGTCCGCTCAGTTCGTAGGTGCGCCCGTGGTGGCCGGGCTCGGTCAGTGCGGCCGCGGCCACGGCGGCGATGTCGTCGACGTCGATCCAGGCGGCCGCGCCCTCACCGGTGGGCAGGCGCATGACCCCCGTGCGCGCCCCGTCCGTCAGGAACCCCTCGCTCAAGTTCTGCGCGAACCAGCCGGGGCGCAGCACCGTCCACTCCAGACCGCTGGCCCTCACCGACTCCTCGGCCCGCAGGTGCGAGGGAGCGCCCTCCACCCCCTCGAAGTAGTCCGGCTGGTCGACCCCGCGCGCCGACAGCTGGACCACCCGCTCCACCCCGCGGGCCACCGCGCGCTCCACGAACTCCGGAACGCGCGGATCGGAGTCGTCCTGCACCAGGTACACCGAACCGGCGCCCGCCAACACCGTGTCCCAGGTGGCCGGTTCGGCCCAGTCGAACCTCCACGCGGAGGAACGCGAGGCCGCCCGCACCGGTACCCCTCGCTCGCGCAGCCGTGCCAGGACCCGGCTGCCGGTCATTCCCGTCGCGCCGGTCACCAGGACCGGACGCCGAACTGTCGTGTTCTCCGTCATGGCTCTGAGTCAACCGCCCCCGGCTGAGACGATCCATGGCCCAGAAGCTCACCTGGATGTCCGATCGTCTACGCTTGCGGACATGGACGCACTCGCCGACCTCCTGGACGGGGTCCGCGCCCGAGGGGCGCTGTTCAGCCGGTCCGTCATGTCCCCGCCCTGGGCGCTGCGTTTCGCCCCCGGCTCACCCCTGACCCTGGTCACCATGGTGCGCGGCAGGTCCTGGCTCCTCCCCGAACACGGCGCCCCCGTGCCCCTGGCCGCAGGGGACACGGTGCTCCTGCGCGCACCCGGCCCGCACACCGTCGCCAACCCGGTCGGGGCCCCCGTCAGTTGCACGGTCCTGGACGGGAACCGGTGCCTGGGCCCGGACGGCGACCCGCTGGAGGAGGAGGCGACCCTGGGCCTGCGCACCTACGGTGACTCCCCGGACGCCCCCGACCTGCTGTTGAGTGGCTCCTACGAGGTCACCGGCGACCTCAGCCGGCGCCTGTTCGCCGCGCTGCCCCCGACCCTGGTCGTCCCGGCCGACGAGTGCCACGACCGGCTGGGGGCGATGATCGAGGCCGAGATCGACTGCCCGGCCCCCGGCCAGCAACTGGTCCTGGACCGCCTGCTGGACCTGGCCCTGATCACCAAACTGCGCGTCTGGTTCTCCCTACCGGGCACGCAGCCGCCCGCCTGGTACACCGCCATGGCCGACCCGGTGGTGGGGCAGGCGCTGCGCCTGCTGCACAACCAGCCCGCCCACCCCTGGACCGTGGCCTGCCTGGCCGAGCGCTGCGGGGTCTCCCGGGCGACCCTGGCTCGCGACTTCCGCGCCCTGGCGGGGACACCGCCCATGTCCTACCTGGCCGAGTGGCGGGTCAGCCTCGCCGCCGACCTGCTCCGCGACACCGACACCACCGTCGAGGCCATCGCCCGCCGGGTCGGCTACGCCAACGCGTTCGCGCTCAGCACCGCCTTCAAGCGCCTGCGCGGCACCACACCCACCGAACACCGGCGCGCGACGGCCCCGGCCGAGCTCAACCCGCCAGCACCCGGCGCAGCCACGGAAGACGCTGTTCCCGTGCGGACCGGCTGAGCACCGCCTCCGGCACGAAGCCGTCGAAGGAGTGGAAACCGCCCGGCCACACGTGCAGTTCCGCGCAGCCGCCCGCCCGCCAGATCCGGGAGGCGTACTCCACGACCTCGTCGCGGAAGGTCTCGGCCGAACCCACGTCCAGGAACGCCGGAGGCAGCCCGGACAGGTCTCGCGCCCGTGCCGGGGCGGCGTAGGGGGACACCTCCGGGCCCCCTGCGCGCTCGCCCAGCAGGGCGCCCCAGCCGGTGGTGTTGGAGACCCGGTCCCACACGCCCAGCCCGGCCATCTGGCGGCCGGAGACCGAGTCGTTGCGGTCGTCCAGCATCGGGCAGAGCAGGAGCTGCCCGAGCGCGGAGGGTCCGCCGCGGTCCCGGGCGAGCAGGCAGGTGGCGGCCGCCAGTCCGCCCCCGGCACTGCTCCCGCCGACCACCAGCCGGTCCGGGTCCGCCCCGAACTCGGCGGCGTTGGTGGTCCACCACACCAGGCCGGTGTAGCAGTCCTCGACCGGTGCGGGGTGGGGGTGTTCGGGGGCGAGCCGGTAGTCCACCGAGACCAGGACCAGGTCCAGTTCGCGGGCGTACTCCAGCAGCCCCGGGATCTCCCGGCCGCGGTGGGTTCCGGCGACCATCCCGCCGCCGTGGATCCAGTACAGGGTCCCGGTGGCCCCGGTGGCCTGCTTCGGCCGCCACACCAGCAACGGGACCTCGGTACCGTCCGCGCTCCGGGCGGTGTGCTCCTCCTCGACGAACGCCCCGCCGGTCAGGTCCTCCTCTGGCGCGGGTGCCCGCTTGGCGCCCTCCGCTCTCAGGACCGGGATCATCTCGGGGGTGATCGAGGAGGGGACCTGTTCGCCGAGCACGGCCAGCGCGGCGGCGAGTTCGGGGTCGAAGGGGGGACGCGGCTGAGGGGAAACGGACACGGGGGCCTCCGGGGGTGGGGTGGCGTTGCGCTCCCATCATGCTCCAGCGCTCGCCTCTCCCTCCAGCGCCCCGTCAGCCTTCCAGGGTCCGTCAGCCCTCCAACGCCTGCGCCACCGCCGCCTGGACCCGGGGGATCCGGGCGGCCCCGCCCTCCATCCGCCACAGCGAGTCCTGCAGGACCCGGACCAGGGTCCACGCGCGCGCCCGCTCCCGGTCCAACCCCGCCGCCTCGGTCAACAGGTCGAACCGCCGCCGCGTCTCCCGGACCGCGTCCCCGGTGGCCCCGGCCTCCTCCCACCGGTTGCGCAGCGCGGGCAACAGCTCGAAGCACGGATCCCCCACCAGCGGTTTGGGGTCGATCGCCAGCCACGGACCCCGCCCCGATCCGGGAAGCGGCGCCAGCACGTTCCCGTAGTGCAGGTCCCAGTGCAGCAACCGGTCGCCCGGTTCGGCCGCCAGTTCCCGGGCCAGCCCCGCCCACCGGTCCAGGCGGGCACGGCAGGCGGCCCCGGCCCGCTCCCGGACGGCCGGTCCTGCGGCGCGTTCGGCCAGGCGCCGGTTGATACCGCCCAGCTCGCGCACCCCCTCGGGCCCCCGGTGCGCGCCCAGCCGGGCCAGCAGGGCGCCGATCACCTCCAGCGCCTCGTCGATCCCCGTCCGATCCAACCGCTGTTCGGGGTCCAGCGCTTCCAACAGCATCGCCCCGGTCAGCGGGTCGTGGTCGAGCAGCCGGACCGCGCCGTCGCCGTCCCAGGCGCGCAGCGCGGCGGGCTCACCCCCGGTCTCCTCGTCCCACGGCTGGAGCTTGAGCACGGCCGCGCGTCCGTCGGCGCGTTCCACCGGGACGACCAGGGCCACGGCGCCGTGCATGGGACAGCCGGTCGGCCGCAGGCCCCACCGGTCGCACTGGCGGGCGGCCAGCCCCGGCAGCGCCTCGGCCCAGGCGGGACCGAAGAAGCCGGTGACGCTCTCGGCGAGGCCGGGCGGGACGGGGAGCGGGGGAGTGGGTCCGGTCAACCTGCTGGTCTCCTTCGTTCTTGGCGCGAGGCGGTACGGGAGGGGCCCTTACGGGAGGCGGCCCTGTCGCCTTCCCCTGCTCGGGGCCCGGCGGCCGCGGCTGAGCGCCTCGATCATCCCGCCCAGGGCGGGCTTGGGGGCGTAGTCCTCGTCGAAGGGCAGCGCGGCGGTGTATCCGGGGAACCACTCGGGGATCCAGGAGTGCGAGTCGGCCACGCCCCACACCGACACCCCCACGCAGCGGGACACCGCCAGGCAGGACTCGATGACGTACCGGTACTCCTCCGCCTGCTCGGCGAGCTGCTCCTCGCCGACCGGTTCGGGGATGCGCACGTCCAGCTCGCTGATCTCCACGTCCAGGCCCAGGTCGGCGAAGCGCTGCATGTTCTCGACCAGGTCCGGGGGGACGTTACCGTGGACGAAGTGCCCCTGGAAGCCGATGCCGTGCAGCGGCGCACCCTGCTCCAACAGGTCGGAGGCGAGTGCGTACAGGGCGTCGGCCTTCTCCCCGCCGCCCTCGACGCCGAACTCGTTGATGTACAGCTTCGCCTCGGGGTCCACCTCGTGGGCCATCCACAGGGCCTCGGCGATGTAGTCCTCGCCCAGCGTCTGCAGCCACAGGTTCTCACGCAGTTCGGGGGTGCCGTCCTCGAAGGGTTCGTTGATCACGTCCCAGGACTCGACCCGGCCCTCGTAGCGGCCCAGCAGTGCCTCCGTGTGCTCGCGCATGACCGTGCGCAGCTCACCGGAGTCGAAGGACCCCCGGGCCAGCCAGTCGGGCTGTTGGTTGTGCCAGAGCAGCGTGTGCCCGTGGACGGAGAGCCCGTGGTCCTCGGCGAAGTCCACCACGGCGTCGGGGCCGCTCCAGTCGAACTCGTACCGTTCGGGTTGGACGTACTGCCACTTCATGGTGTTCTCGGCGGTCACCGACGTGTAGTGGTCGGTGACCAGGTCCTGGTAGCCGGGGTCGTGCGTGAGCGGGTTGACCGCCACCGCCACGCCCAGTTCGATCCCGTGCGCCTCGGCCAGGGCCGGAAGCTCGCTCCCGGGTTCCTCGTCCGGTCCGGGCAGGACCAGGACCACGATCGCCACCACCAGGAAGATGACCACGCACACCGCCCCCGCCGACAGCAGCACACCCCGTCCGCGCGTGGCCGAACGCCAGCCGTTCCGGACAGCTTCTCGCACCCCTGCGCCCCTGCCCTCTACCTGTACCCGGTGGTGACCGGGAAGGCGGACAGGGACCGCACCGTGATGGTCGCGCGCCGGTCGGGTGCCGCGGCCGGACCCAGCCCCGGGGCCCGCTGGGCCAGGGCCCGTAGCGCGATCTCGCCCTCCAGCCGGGCCAGCGGCGCCCCCAGGCAGTAGTGGATCCCGCTGGAGAAGGCCAGGTGCTCACCGGAGTCGGCCCGGGTGATGTCGAACCGGTCGGGGTCCTCGAAGTGCCGCGGGTCGCGGTTGGCCGAACCGATCAGGCACATGACCTGTTCACCGGCCCTGACCCGGACCCCCTGCACGTCGGTGTCCCGGTGCGCCCAGCGCCCGGTGAGCTGGACCGGCGCGTCGTAGCGCAGGGCCTCCTCCACCGCCCCGGTGACCAGGTCCGGGTCGGCGACCAGCCGATCCCACTGTTCCCGGTGGCGCAGCAGCGCCATCACCCCGTTCCCGATCAGGTTCACCGTGGTCTCGAATCCGGCGAGCAGCAGCAGACGGCACATCGAACCCAGCTCGGCCGGGGTCAACTCCCCTTCGTCGGCCTGTCCGACCAGGGTGGAGACCACGTCCTCGCGCGGGTCGGCACGGCGTTCGGCCATCACGCGTTCGAACAACAGCTCCAATTCTGCCGTCGCGTCCCGGATCTGGTGCAGTTGGCGCGCCGAGCGGGCGCCGTCCAGTGCCTGGCCGAGCACGTAGCCGATACGGACTAAGTCGGCGTTGTCGCGTTCGGGGACGCCCAGGAGCCTGCTGATGACCGTGATGGGCAGGGGCTGGGCGAAGTCGCGCATGAGGTCGAACCCGCCGCGGGCCAGGGCCGTGTCCAGGAGTTCGGTGGTGATCTGCGTGATCTGCGCCCGGTACCGGGCCATGTTGCGGGGGCTGAACGCGGGCCGGGCGAGCCTGCGCAGCCGGGTGTGGTCGGGCGGGTCCATCTGCAGGAAGGAGAGGTCGACGGTGTTGAACTGTGCGGGGGGTTCGGTGTGCCCGGTTGGGAGCATGCCGAAGTCGCGGGAGCGCAGCACCTGGTCGACGGCGGCGCGGGTGGTGGCGGCCCGGAAGGGCAGCCGGCTGGAGACCAGGGGGCCCTGTTCGCGCAGCCTCCGGTAGGTGGGATAGGGGTTCTCCCGCCAGGGCCAGTGCAGCAGGCGGCTGGGGTGGTCCCCGCCCTGGGCGGTGAGCCACGACACACCGTTGGCCACCCGCAGTCGGGTGTCGGTACGCAGGGTGTCGAGAATCTGCATGGCTGTGGAGTCCTCTCGGTGACGTCTTCGACCCTAGGCGCGGCCCCGCCACCGATACCGGCGTACCTCGGAGTTGGCCGTCTGTGGCCAGGTGGGAACTCCGGTGCCGGACCCGGGCGCCGCATCCCCGCTCCGGGGCTCCGTCGGAGGCCGTGCGAACCCCGCGACACCGCCGGGGGCCACGGGTGGTGACGGTGGTCCGGGCGGGGGTGCCAAGCCCTAGACTGGGGCCCCGTTCGGTAGGAAGACGCCGCAGAGCCGGAGGTTGAGGACGTTGGGGCCGCTAGAGAGCACTGATCCGGAGCGGGTCGGTCGGTACCGGCTGATCGGGCGCCTGGGCGCCGGGGGCATGGGTCAGGTGTTCTTCGGCCGCTCGGCCGGCGGCCGAGCGGTCGCGATCAAGCGCATCCACCCACACCTTGCCACGGATCCCTCCTTCCGTCAGCGGTTTGCCCGTGAGGTCAC
The DNA here is from genome assembly GCF_055763695.1 of Nocardiopsis moroccensis. NCBI lineage: Bacteria > Bacillati > Actinomycetota > Actinomycetes > Streptosporangiales > Nocardiopsidaceae > Nocardiopsis > Nocardiopsis moroccensis. The sequence goes on from NZ_CP199747.1 coordinate 1,440,802, forward strand.
CGCCGCCCGTCAGGTCAGCGGGGCCTTCACCGCACCGGTCATCGACGCCGGGCCCGACGACGAGGTGCCCTGGCTGGTCACCTCCTACGTGCCTTCGCTGCCGCTGGACGAGGCGGTCCAGGCGCACGGGCCGCTGCCGGAGGCGAGCCTGCGGGTGCTGGCGGCCGGCCTGGCCGAGGCGTTGGCCGAGATCCACCGGGTCGGGCTGATCCACCGTGACCTCAAACCGGGCAACGTGCTGTTGGCCGAGGACGGGCCGCGGGTGATCGACTTCGGTATCGCGCGGGCCACCGACGGCACCGCGGCGACGCAGTCGGTGATCGGCACGCCGGGGTTCATGAGCCCCGAACAGGTGCAGGGCGCGGAACTCACGCCCGCCGGCGACCTGTTCGCCTACGGTGCGGTGCTCGCCTTCGCTGCGGCCGGCACCGGGCCCTTCGGTGAGGGCAACATGCCCACGATGGTCATGCGCATCATCAGCCGGGAGCCGGACCTGTCCGGTGTCCCGGAGTCGTTGCGTCACCTGGTCGCGGCCTGTCTGGCCAAGGAGGCCCGAGGGCGGCCGGGGCCGGGGGAGATCCTGGACTACCTGGGCGACGTGCACGTCGGTCCCTCCTGGCTGCCCCCGGCGGTGATGACGGGTGTGCACGAGCAGGTGGCCAAGGTCAACAAGGCGTTGGCGTCCTCGGCGGGGGACCCCGGTGCGACCGGCGGCCACCAGCGCACCGAGGTGCTCGGTTCCGGTGGTGCGGCGGCCCTGGGCGGGGCCGCCGGAGCCGCCGCCGGCGCCGCGGCGGCGGGTGCCCTCGGTGACGACCAGGCCACTCGGGTGGTGCCGCAGACCGGCCACGGCACCCAGGACCCGGCGAACGGTGCGACCTCGGTGCTGGGCGGCCAGCAGCAGGGCACCCCCTACCAGCCCACCGCTCAGTTTCCGGGAGCACAGGCCGGAACGCAGGCCCCCGGACAGCCGGGCCAGGTCCCGCCCACGGCCCAGTACCGGCCGACGCAGCACCAGCCCGGCCAGTACCAGCAACCCCGGCAGTACGGTCAGGGGGCCCCTGTCGACGACGACCCCTACGCCGACCTGTACGGCGGGCCCCGCGGGCAGCGGGCCGATCCGCGTCAACAGCAGAATCAGCAGCAGGAGCAGTACCGGCGGGCCGAGGAGCAGCGCCGGCGGCAACTGGAACAGCAGCGCCACCAGCAGGAGCAGCAGCGCCGCGCCCAGGAACAGCAGCAGGAGCAGCGGCGCCGCCAGGAGGCGGAGCGGGCCCACCGCGAGCGGGTGCGTGCCGAGCAGGAGGCGGCGCGGCGGGCCCAGGCGGAGGCGCGCCGTGCCGGTCAGCCGGGCCTGTGGAGTTTCGTCAAGCTACTGCCGCTGCTGATCATCCCGCTGATCCAGATCCCGCTCGGCTACGGCGCGGCGCTGGCGTGGTCGTGGTTCACCACCGAGGCCGACGTGTGGACCGGGGCGGCCTACTACTTCGAGCCGTGGAGCATGGACTCGTTCTGGCACGCCACGATGCTGGGGTACTTCATCCTGAACAACCTGGTGTCGGTGGAGTTCCTGGTGCGCTCGCTGCGGACCTCGTTCGTGACCGGTGCGGTGCTGGCGCTGGGGGCCGTCGCCGCCACCAACGGTTTGCTGTACAGCTTCGGTTTCTGGGGCTGATCGGCCCCCGGTGGGAATCAGGGGCGGGCCCGGCCGGGCCCGCCCCGTGGTGTCGGAAGCGGTGGCACCCCGGGTGCGCGGCCCCGGGCCGCCCCCACGGCGCCGGGACTAGCCGCGGGCGCCGCTGGGCAGTTCCTGGCTGATCTCCCGCACCCGGTGGTGGACCGGCCGGGTGGGGGACAGGGCCGAGCAGGTGGTGGGGCACTCCTGGCCCTCGACCGTCTCCACGGTCACCGAGTACAGGCCGCCGCCGTGCCCCAGGGTGAGCCGGACCCCGTCCGCGGTCTCCTCCTCGGACAGGTGGGTCAGCGCGTTGACGCCCACCGGGACGCCGAGCCAGGCGCGGAGCGCGGCCTCGGCGGCCTGGGCGGGGGAGGAATCGGTGCAGCGGCCCCGGTAGTTCTCGGGCAGGACCAGGCCCCGCTCGAAGGCGTCCACGGTGCGGGCCGCCGACTCCGGTTCCAGTCGGCCGAAGTACACGCCCTGGGGCAGGGCCACCAGGTTGGCGGCGAAGCGGTCGCCGCCCACGTGAGTGGTCTCCCACACCTCGGCGCGGCCCGCCGTTCCCAGGGCCGAGGCGACCGGGCGGCCCAGCATCGCGCAGCAGGGGTCCTTCTTGGCGTGGGTGCACACCAGGTAGAGGGTGTGGTCCACCGGGGTGCCGAAGGAGGGCGGTTCGGGGCGTTCGACGGCGGTGACGTCGAAGGCCAGGAGTTCGGCCAGGTCGTGGAAGTCCACCCGCCGTGCCCAGGGGTGGGTGCGGCTGGTGTGGACGAAGTAGGCGCGCAGCGGGCCGTCGCCACGGGTGCGTTCGCTGGCTCCGGGGCGTTTGATCAGCTGGGGTTTGACGTCGTGCCCGGTGATGCGCTCGGCCAGTCGGGAGACCACGGTCCTGTCCAGGCCGGGGCTGGTGAAGGCCGGGTGGCGCCAGGGGCCGTTGTGCTCGACCAGGAGCCAGCCGCTGGTGCGCCCCGCAGTGCCCGCGATCTGTTCGTCGGTGTAGCGCGCCAGGGCGGAACAACCCCGGCGACCGTCGGGGGCGGTGGGAAGCCGCACGGGACCACGTCCAATCGGATGGTGCTCACTGCTGTGCTGTGCGCACGCGGGGATCCCGCCGGGGGATCCCCTCCGCGTGGCAGGTTGGTTAGGCTACCCTATCCTGCTCTGGGGCTCGGCGGTGTAGCCGGGGCCCCGTTTTCGTGTCGGTCCTCACGGCGCCCCGCAAACCCGTCTTCCGCTCCGGCCCCCGTTGGTTCTGCCCTGTTCGCAGGAACCCTGTCCGACCCAGGCCGTTCGAGTCCTCGCTGCACACGGGGTATGGCCCTGATTCGTCCTTGACCCGGTGATCGCGAGCACTTAGGTTCGCTCTAAAAACACATGTTCGCAAGGCGTACGCATGTGGGTGTTCGACTCCGTTTCGCCCGATGCGACCCGCTGGCAAACCGCCCGCACAGCCACCCCGCCCCGCGACACCACACCCGTTAAGGAGCCACACCGTGAGCCTGTTCGCCGCCGAGGAGTACACGTCCGCCGTCTTCACCGGGGCGTGGACCCCGGCCAGCGGAGGTGACGCCGAGGTCGTCTCGCCCTCCTCCGGCGCGATCCTGGGCCGCACCGGCATCGCCGACGCCCAGGACGTGCGCGAGGCCGCCGCCCGCGCCGCCACGGCCCAGCGCGACTGGGCCGCCACCTCCTTCGAGGAGCGCGCCGCCGTCAGAGGCCCACCAGGAGGAGGTCATCGGCTGGCTGCGCCGCGAGGGCGGGGCAGCCGCCGGGATGGCGGGCTTCCAGGTGCACGTGGCCGCGGGGGAGTGCTTCGAGGCCGCCGCACTGGCCTCCCAGCCGCACGGCGAGATCCTGCGCACCGCCAAGCCCCGCCTGAGCTTCTCCCGCCAGGTCCCGGCGGGCGTGGTCGGGGTCATCGCCCCGTTCAACGTCCCCCTCATCCTGGGCATCCGCTCGGTCGCCCCGGCCCTGGCCCTGGGCAACGCAGTCCTCCTCAAACCCGACCCGCGCACCGCGATCTGCGGCGGCGCCGTCCTGGCCGAGGTCTTCCGGCGGGCCGGGGTCCCCGAGGGGGTGCTGCAGGTACTGCCCGGCGGGGCCGAGGCCGGCCAGGCCCTGGTCACCGACCCGCACGTGCGCGTCATCTCCTTCACCGGTTCCACCCCGGCCGGACGCAAGGTCGGCGAGGCCGCGGCCCGCCACCTCAAGCGCGCCCACCTGGAACTGGGCGGCAACTCTCCGCTGGTCGTCCTGGACGACGCCGCCGTGGACCAGGCCGCCTCCATCGGCGCCTGGGGCTCCTTCCTGCACCAGGGCCAGATCTGCATGACCGCCGGCCGCCACCTGGTGCATGAGTCGGTCGCCGACGCCTACGTGGAGCGGCTCGCGGCCAAGGCCGACGCCCTGACCGTGGGCAGTGCGGAGGAGGACGACACCGCGCTGGGGCCGATCATCGACGCCGGCCAGCGCGACAGGATCCACCACCTGGTCACCAGCAGCGTCGCCTCCGGGGCGCAGTTGCGCGCGGGCGGCACCTACCAGGACCTGTACTACCGGCCCACCGTCCTGGACCGGGTGGACCCGGACACCCCCGCCTACGCCGAGGAGGTGTTCGGCCCGGTCGCCCCGGTGGTGCGCTTCTCCTCCGTGGACGAACTGGTGGAGCTGGCCAACTCCACCGAGTACGGGCTGTCCCTGGGCGTGGTCACCACCAACCCGATGCGCGGCATGGAGATCGCCGACCGCATCCCCAGCGGCATCGTGCACATCAACGACCAGACCGTCGACGACGAGGCGGTGGCGCCCTTCGGCGGGGTGGGTTTCTCGGGTACCGGAGCGCGCTTCGGCGGCACCCGCGCCAACCTGGAGGCCTTCACCGAGACCCAGTGGATCACCATGCAGGCCGACCCGGCCCGCTACCCGTTCTGATCCCGCCGACCCGGCCGGCCGGGAACACGACCGGTCGGGAACCCGAGGGGCACGGGAGACGACCTGCGGTAGCCCTGTGCCCCTCAGTCCCAGGAGTTGAACAGCAGCTCGCCCACCGTGTCCGGACGCCAGTGCCGGATCTGGGCGTGCTCGGCCCGCGAGAGCGCGCCCAGATCCGCCTCGGAGACGGGCGTGCCCAGCTCTTCGGCCGTCAGGCAGCCGAAGCCCAGGAGCTCGAAAGCCTCCGCCCACTCCGGCGGGTCGGTGAAGACCGGCGCCGGTCCGCCGACCACCACCGGTGCGTCTGCGAAGGCGACCAACATCAGGTGCGGGTGGCCCAGAACCACGTGCTCGCGGGCGCCGCACCTGATCGTCGCCGAGAGGAAGTCGGCCACCCTCTCGCAGTCCGATCCGCCAACCGTTCCGCCGGCCCGGCGCGCGGCCTCCCAGCACGCGCCGCGGAAGGCGGCCGGGTCCGTCCGCGGGAGCTCCGCTTCGCCACGGTCCCGGAATCCGGTCGCCCCGCGTTCGAGTCGCACCGGTGCAACCCCCGTTCCACCCTGTTCCGCTCTTGGTCGGCCTCCTCGCCCCGCCGGGTCAGGCGGAGATGCCGCCGTCGCTGTTGAGCAGCTGCCCGTTGATCCAGCCGCCCTGGGGCGAGCACAGGAAGTCGACCAGGTGCGCGGTGTCGCGCGGGGTGCCCAGGCGCCCCAGCGGGGTGTGTTCGGTGCAGTGCTCGCGCACCCGGTCGGGCATCCAGCCGGTGTCCACCGGGCCCGGGTTGATCACGTTGGCGCTCACCCCCAGGTGGGCCAGCTCGCGCGCCGAGGCCAGCACGATCCGGTCCAGGGCGCCCTTGCTGGCCCCATAGGGCAGGTTGTCCACCACGTGGTCGCTGGTCAGGGCGATGATCCGGCCGCTGCCGTGCTCCCCGGCGAAGCGCAGCCCGAACTCGCGCACCAGCAGCCACGGGGCGCGTGCGTTCACCGCGAAGTGCCGGTCGAAGCTTTCCACCGTGGTGTCGAGCAGCCCGGAGTCAACCGACTCGCAGTGGCACACCACCAGGGCGCGCACCGGACCCAACCGCTGTTCGACCTCGTCGAAGACGCGCGCGGGGGAGGCCGGGTCGGCCAGGTCGGCCTCGACGGCGACGGTGGCCGCGCCGCGTCCGGCCAGGTCGGCGCCGAGGGTGTCGACGCCCTCGGCCTGTACGCCCCAGGGCATGCGCTCGTCGTAGGGCGTCCACTGGGTGCGGGCCACGTCCCAGCCGGAGTCGGCCAGACGGCGTGCGATCGCGGCGCCGATACCGACGGTGCGTCCCACCCCGGTGACCAGGGCGACGGGGCGGGCGGACGCCTCGGGAGCGGAGGCCGCGGCGGGGTCCGGATGAGCGTTCATGGGAATTCATCCTGGCCGCGGCGGCGCCCGCCCGCAAAGGGTTTTCCACCCCCGGGTCCCCCCGGGTCCGGGGACGTCGCGGGTCGAGGGCCGGGACGAAACGGAGCCGGAGGATTTGTACCATCGGGCGCATGCCAAGTGAACGCCTGTGGTCCCTCACCCCCGTCGAACAGCGCCTCGACTCCTGGGCGCGCCGGCGCCTGGAGTCCCTGGCCGACCGGGGCGGGGCTGGCGGATTCCTGCTGGAGTTCGCCGTGTTCACGGTCAAACAGGCCTGGGCCTGCGTCTTCGGCGCCGCGATGCTGGTACTGCTGGTCACCACCCACCTGTGGTACCCCGAGGCCGCAGCGCTCTCCCGCAGCGACGCACTGGTGATCGGGGCGGTGGCCATCCAGGCGCTCATGCTCCTGCTGCGCCTGGAGAGCGGCCGCGAGCTGTGGGTGATCGTGCTGTTCCACCTGGTCGGCACGGTCATGGAGATCTTCAAGACCTCCGTGGGTTCCTGGCACTACGGCGGCGACGGCCTGCTGTGGATCGCCGGGGTGCCGCTGTACACCGGGTTCATGTACGCCGCGGTCGGCTCCTATATGGTCCGGGTCTTCCGCCTGTTCGACCTGCACTTCGACCGCTACCCGGCCCGCTGGGCGACCGCCCTGCTCGGCGCGGCCGTCTACGCCAACTTCTTCGGCCACCACTACGTCTTCGACGCCCGCTGGGTCCTGCTGGCCGTGATCGTGGTGCTCTACGCCCGCTGCACCATGCAGTTCCGCATCCACCGGGCCCGGCCCTGGCGGAGGATGCCCATCCTGGCGGCGTTCACCGGGGTGGCCTTCTTCATCTGGGTCGCCGAGAACATCGCCACCGCCGCGGGCGCCTGGATCTACCCCAACCAGGCGGACGGGTGGGAGCTCGTGTCGCTGTCCAAGCTCGTCTCCTGGTTCCTGCTGATGATCATCTCCGTGGTCCTGGTGACCTTCGTGTACCGGCCCCGGCCGTTGGCGGACACCGCCGAGGTGGTGCCCGGCCAAGGCCACGAACTCAGCCGGTGAGGTCGGGGATGACCTTCGGGCCCACCCGGCGCACGTAGTCCCGGAACAGGGCCACCGCCGGGGGCTCGTAGCCACCGCCCGACCCCTGCTCGGGCCAGACCACCCCCACCGGCCGCTCCGCGTCCCCGTCGCGCACCGGCAGCTCCACCGTCCCGCCCAGCGGCCCCCGGGGGCGGGCGGGCAGCACCGACACCCCCAGACCCGCCGCCACCAGGCCGCGCGCCGTGGCGATGTCGTCGGCCTCGAAGGCCACCCGGGGGGTGAACCCCGCCCGGTCGCTGAGCCGGTCGGTCAGGTGCCGCACCCCGCGCCCCGGCTTGAGCAGGATGAACTCGTCGCGCACCGAGGCCAGAGACACGGGTCCCCGCCCGGCGAGGGGGTGGTGTTCGGGCACCACCAGGCGCAGGTACTGGGTGTGCAGGACCGCCGACACCAACCCCTGGCCCGAGGGCAGCGGCGAGGTCAGCGCCAGGTCCGCGCCGCCAGCGGACAGGCGCTGGAGGGACTGCGCCCACGCCTCCTGGGTCAGGGTGAACCGCACCCCCGGGTGTTCGGCCCGGAAACCCCGCAGCAGCACCGGCACCACCTCCACGCCCAGGGTGGGCAGGAACGTCAGCGCCACCCGGCCCTCCTCGGCCCCGGTGAGTTCGGCCACCCCCTGGCGCAGGTCGTCCAGCGCGCGCTCCACGTGCGGCAACAGCAGACGACCGGCCCGGGTCAACCGGATCCCCCGGCCGGTGCGCTCCACCAGCGCCATCCCCAGCTCCTCCTGCAACCGGGCCAGAGCCCTGCTCAGTGTGGGTTGGGGCATGTCCAGCGACTCCGCCGCGTGGGTGACGTGCTCGGTACCGGCGACCGCGGAGATCATCCGCAATCGGGGGGCCAGGATCCCGGCCAAAGTGTCCACCTCAGGAACATCCATACGAAACAGTATGCAACAACGTGAAATCATGCATTGGACGTATGAAAGGACGCTTTCTAGCGTTGAGGCATGACCGTGACCAGCACCTCCACCAGCCGTGACCCGCGCCCCCGCGCCGGCACGGCCGCCTACCGGCGCACGGTCATCGCCCTCGTGGCCGCCGCCGTGGCCACCTTCGCGCAACTGTGGTCGGTCCAGCCGATCCTGCCCGCCATCGCCGAGGGGTTCGGGGCCTCCGCCGGGCAGGCCGCGCTCACCGTCTCGCTGGCCACCGGCGGCCTGGCCGGGTGCACCCTGCTCTGGAGCGGGGTCGCCGACCGCGTCGGCCGGGCGCGCGTCATCACGCTCTCCCTGCTCCTGGCCATCCTCCTGGGCGTCGCGGCACCCCTGGCCACCGAACTGTGGGTCCTGCTGTTGCTGCGCACCCTGCAGGGCGCGGCCCTGGGCGGGGTCTCCGCAGCGGCCGTGGCCTACCTGGCCGAGGAGATCCACCCCGCCGACGCGCCCAGGGCCACCGGCCTGTACATCGCCGGAAACCCCCTGGGCGGCATGGCCGGGCGACTCCTGGCCGGGTTCGCCGCCGACCTCGGCGGCTGGCAGTGGGGGGTGGCCGCCAACACCCTTCTCGGCCTGGTCGCCCTGGCCGTGTTCGTGCTGGTCCTGCCCCGCCGACGCGAGACGGTCCCCGCCACCCGCAGCGGTGGCCCGGCGGAACCGAGGATGGGCCAGCGCCTGCGTGCCGCCCTCACCACCCGTGGTCTGCCCGCCCTCTACGCCCAGGCGCTGCTGCTCATGGGTGCCTTCATGGCCGTGTACAACGTGCTGGGGTTCCGACTGACCGACGCGCCCTTCGGCCTGTCCCAGGCGGTTGCCTCGTTGTTGTTCCTGTCCTACACCGCCGGGATGCTGGGTTCGGGCATAGCCGGTTCGGCCACCCTGCGCTGGGGCAGGTACGGGGTGCTCACCACCGCCACCCTGATGCTGTTTCTCGGGTTGGGCGGCCTGTTCACCACCTCGGTGATCCTCTTGCTGGCGACCTTGCTCCTGCTGACCTTCGCGTTCTTCTGCGCCCACGCCACCGCCTCGGCGTGGGTGGGGGCTCGGGCAGTGACCGGCCGCGCCCAGGCCACGGCCCTCTACACGCTCGCCTACTACCTGGGCGCCAGCCTGTTCGGGTGGCTCGGCGGGGTGGTCTACGACGCGGTGGGCTGGAACGGCACCGTGGTTCTGGCCCTGACGCTGACCGCCCTGGCCGGACTCATCGCACTGCGTCTGCGCCGCCTGCCCGCCCCGGGGTCCGCCTGAGTGCTTCGGGGGAGGTCCCGGCGGGTCGGCTCGTACCGATGGAGGAGTTGCAGCCTTCCGGGCCTTCGGATGTTCGTATGCTTGGGCGTACGGGCTGCCCGAGTGAGATCACGCGAAGATAACGCTCTGCGTTGTTGCAGGTCATTAACTGTGAGCCCCGCGTACGCGGGGATGGACCGTTGAACCGCTCTCTCAGGACGCTGGCCAGGTGGTGAGCCCCGCGCACGCGGGGATGGACCAGACGACCCCCTGAAAGCCTGACCTGCTTCTCCACCTCCACCACCTTCCCCGTTCGGCTCGTTACCGTGGTCATATGCCTACCGAGCTGCGCAACGCCCCCACCCCCACCGAGGTCATCGCCGCGTGGATCCCACATGACGCCCGCTGGAACGCACAGGCCCGTCAGGCAGCTCGGGCCGGGGTCGAAGCGCTACGCCGGTACGTGACCGGGCTGGTCACCCATCACCGAGACGGAGGTGTTCCGGTGGACGACGAATTCGACCTGCGCAGCATCGCCGCCGTCGTCGAGGACCTGGAGGAAGGCGGGCTCTTCCGGGTGAGGTGGGACCAGGTGCAGGATGCCCTTCTCGTTCCGGACAGGGCCGGGGCCCGGTGACTGGAAGCGACCGCACCGCACGCGACCCCACAGATGTTCTTGGTTCCGGCTGAGGCCACCGCGTGTGAGTGAGCTCGAGCGTGCTTGCTTCCTCCGAACCGGACACGGCAGCGGCGGTTGCCCTGATCTGCACCGCCCCGAAACTCGGAAGAAAGGTGAGGTGAGGGCTCTGACCAAACGGAAACCCGCAAACCACATGTTCGTTCTGTGGGCGGCTCTGTGGTTTCTGGTGACGCTCGTCTGGTGCGTCCTCCTCGGGTTCGAGTGGTACACCAGCGGCCCGTCGTCCTGCCTGCTGGAGGCCGGAACCTCTCTGTACGGCACCAGCGACTCGTCCTGGTTCCCTCCGGGGCAGGTGTGCGTCTGGGAGGTGGCGGTGGGCGGGGAGTCCTACACCGTGGCCGAGCGGCCTCCTGTGGCGCGGCTGGGAATCCTGGCCGTCCTTCTGCTCTGGGGTGCCTCCGTGCTGACTCTGGGGCTGCGGCGTAGGTCGGGCACGGAGTGAGAGCAGGTGTCAGTTCAGGGCGATGGGCGCGGGGTCGAAATCGTCTGACCACGGGTTGTTGGTGACGGTTACCCGCTCGGGGTCGCTGTCGTCGGGCAGATCGAAGGCGACGGTGAACTCTCCGGTTTCTCCGGGGTTCATCTTGCCGAGGAACGGCCCCTCGTCCAGGGCGATGGTGGCGTCGGAGTCGTGGTCGAACTGCCGCCCGTCGGTGTCGTAGAGGGTGACGCCGTGGTTTTCGAAATAGTCGGGTTCGGTGCCGTTGTTGGTGGCGGTGATGTGCACGATGACGTAACGGCCATCGGCGGTGAAAGTGTCGATCGGTCCGGTCACTTCGCTGGCTGTGGTGTGGTCGGTGACGGTGTACGCGAAGTCTCCGGCGGTGACTTCGTCTCCGACCCCGGGTATGTCCACCTCACTGGTGCCGGTGTCGGTTGTGGTCTGTGTCCCGGGGTTTTCACGCTGAGTGGGGCCGTCAGAGGAGGGCGTGTTCGTGTCGGTGCTGCTGAGTACCGCCACGAAGGTGATGCATCCGGCGAGCATGAAGAGTGCGGCCACTCCTCCGCCGAACACGATGAGGGTCCATTTGAGGAACTCGGTGGCGTTGTTCTTTGATGGTGTCGGTGGCGAGACAGGGCGCCGCTGTGGGTCGTACATGTCTTAAAAGACGCCGCCGACGGTGTCGGTGGTTGGTTGTGTGTCTCGGGCACGCAGAGGTACGCGGAGATGAGCCCACTCCGGTGGGCCTGCGGGGTGCAGGTGCCCAGGCGGCTCTCGGGTTGTGTGGGGGAGGAGCGCGCCCCCACACCGGGTACGGGTAGGGCCTGGTCTCCTGAATCCTGTTCGTTGGTCGCCGGTCAGCCGAGGCGGTTCCGGGAGCGGTCGAAGGCGCGTCCGGGCTCGAAGAGGCGGATGAGGTGACTGGTGGCCCGCACGGTGGCGGCCAACCTCCTCTGGCCTCCTGTCCGTGCCTGGCGGAGAGGGGGGAGGTGGGCTCCCGCGCGGAATTAGTTTAAGATTCAACTTGTTGGAGCGGGTGACCAGTAGCCACAGGAAGGGTGAAGGACATGGACGTGCGCCCCTCGGGGATCCACCACGTGACCGCTATCGCGAGCGACCCCCAGGCCAACGCCGACTTCTACCTGAACGCGCTGGGCATGCGCATGGTCAAGCGGACCGTCAACTTCGACGCCCCGGAGACCTACCACTTCTACTACGGCGACCGCGCGGGCAACCCCGGCACGATCATGACCTTCTTCCCCTGGCCCGACGCCCCCAAGGGCAGGCTCGGCGCCGGTCAGGCCACCACCACGACCTTCTCCGTCCCCGAGGGCTCCCTCGGCTGGTGGGCCGACCACCTCTCCGCCCTGAACGTGCCGATCACCCGGCCGCGCGAACGCGGTGAGGAGGACGTGCTCAGCCTGCGCGACCCCGACGGCCTGGTCATCGAACTGGCCGCCAGCGCAGACTTCCACGACACCGACCCCTGGGACGGGGGAGTGGTCCCCACCGAGCACGCCATCCGCGGCATCCGCGCCGTCACCCTCACCGAGCAGGACGCCGAGGGCACCGCCCGGATGCTCGGCGACCAGCTGGGGTTCCGCCTGCACAGCGAGGACGGCAACCGGATGCGGTTCCGCACCAACGACACCGGCGACGGGGTGGGCACCATCGTCGACGTCCTGGCCGACCCCGGGGCCGAGCGCGGCCTGGTCGCCGCCGGAACCGTCCACCACGTCGCCTACCGCGCCCCCGACACCCCCGTCCAGGAGTCCTGGCGCCGGCGTCTGGAGCAGGAGGGTGTGGGCGTCACCGAGATCCGCGACCGCACCTACTTCACCTCCATCTACTTCCGCGAACCCGGCGGTGTGCTGTTGGAGATCGCCACCGACGGCCCCGGGTTCGACTACGACGAACCGCTGCTGGAGCTGGGCCGCTCGTTGAAGCTCCCGCCGTGGCTGCAGCCCGACCAGGAGCAGATCGCCGCGAACCTGCCCCGCGTGGAGGTCCGCCAGTGACTGCTCTGGAGGAGTTCACGCACGTCTTCGAACCGGCGACCCGCCCGGGCGCTCCGGCCCTGCTGCTGCTCCACGGCACCGGTGCCGACGAACACGACCTGCTGCCGCTGGGTCGGGCTCTGGCACCCGGAGCCGCCCTGCTGTCCCCGCGCGGCAGGGTCGACGAGAACGGCATGAACCGCTGGTTCCGCCGCCTGCGGGAGGGCGTCTTCGACGTCGAGGACCTCATCGAGCGCACCGCCGAACTGGCCGGGTTCGTCAGAGCCGCCACCGCTGCTTATGACCTGGACCCCGAGCGAATCGTGGTCAGCGGGTTCTCCAACGGTGCCAACACCGGCGCGGGCCTGCTGCTGCTCCATCCGGGGCTGGTCGCGGGCGCGGCGCTCTTCGCGGGCGGTGCCCCGCTCCAGGGGCGCGAACCCGGCCCGGTCGAACTCTCGGGCACCCGGGTGTTCCTGGGCAACGGTGTCGCCGACCCGATCACCACCATCGACCAGGCCCGTCTGCTCGCCGACCAGTTGGGGGAGCGGGGAGCGGAGGTCGAGGCCCACGAGCACCCCGGGGGACACCAGCTGCCCCCGGAGGTGTTGGGCCGGGCCAGGGACTGGTTCGACCAAGCGGGGTTCTGAGCGCGACCCCGATCCGGGCTCCGCAGAGGAGCCCCCACCAGCGGCGGTGGCGCCCCGTGCACCCGGGCGTCACCGCTTTTCTCACCGCAATGACGAATCTACGTCGTAAAGGCGAGGGGTTTCAGCAGTAGAAGAACAACATCAGGGATCATCGCCTGCATGTAAGGGGACCAATGCCCCGGTCCCCTGACAAAGCAATCCGTACCGCTGGCTAGATTGGCTCGCGCCCCGATCCCCGCCACGGAAGAGAACCGATGATCCCCTCCCGCAGTGAGCAGTCCCGGTGATGGACCCCGAAATCCTCGGCCTGCTGTTGCTGGCCGCCGTCGCCGCGGGCTGGATCGACGCCGTCGTCGGGGGAGGGGGCCTGCTGCTGCTCCCCGCCCTGATGGTCGCCGCCCCCCACCTGCCCCTGGCCACCCTGCTGGGCACCAACAAGCTCGGCGCGGTCTTCGGCACCACCTCCGCCGCCGTCGCCTACGCCCGCAAGGTCACGATCGACCGCAGCGTCGTGATCCCCGCCGCGGGGCTCGCCCTGCTGGGGTCGGGCCTGGGCGCGGGCCTGGCCGTCGCCCTGACCGCCGACGTGCTCAAACCGATCATCATGGTGGTCCTGGCCGGAGTGGCCCTGCTGGTGGTCTTCCGGCCCGCCATGGGCACCCGGCCGAACCCGGCCCTGCGCACCCGCAACCGGATCCTGGCCGCCGTGGCGCTGGCCGGACTCGGGGTGAGCTTCTACGACGGCATCATCGGCCCCGGCACCGGCGTCTTCCTCATCATCGCCTTCACCGCCGTGCTCGGCATGGACTTCCTGCACGCCTCGGCCTCGGCCAAGATCGTCAACGTGTGCACCAACATCGGCGCCCTGGTGGTCTTCGCCCTGGGCGGCCACGTGGACTGGCTGCTGGGCCTGGGCCTGGCGCTGTGCACCATCCTGGGTGCCCAGGTCGGCGCCCGGATGGCCCTGCAGCGGGGATCGGGGTTCGTGCGCGCGGTGCTACTGGTGGTCGTGCTGGCCCTGCTCCTCCGGATGGGTTGGGACGTCTTCGCCTGAGTCCTACACCGCGGGGTCCGCCTCACCCGTCAGCGCCACCGTGACGTCGTCGATGATCCGGTGCGCGCCGTGGTGGTTGGCCGAACCCCAGAAGTCGTAGTCCACCCGGTAGACCTGCTCGTTCCCGACCGCGTCCAGGTTGGCCCACAGTCCGTCGGAGAAGGTCTCGGGGGCGTCCGGGTAGCCCGAACCGGCCAGTGCGAAGACCACGTCGCCGTCGGCCTGGTCCAGGTTCTCGTAGCTGCGCGGGACGAAGTCGGTGTCCCCCTCGCCCTCCAACTGGGTGTCGGGGCGGGCGAAGCCCAGGTCGTCGACGACCTGGCCGGGGAAGGAGTCGGGGGTCTCCAGGCGGATCTCGGTGTCGCTCTGCAACCGCACCAGGGACAGTTCGGTCCCGGCGGGGTCCACACCGGCCGCCTCCAGCTCCCCGCGGGCCCCTTCGACCGCCTCCTCGTAGGCGGACACGGCCTGCTCGGCCTCGGTCTCGGCGCCCAGGACCCCGGCGACCTCCTCCAGGTGGCCGCGCCAGGAGCCGGTGCCCTCCCACTCCAGCAGGACGGTGGGCGCGATCGCCTCCAGGCGGTCCACCATCTCGGCCTGGGCGCCCGTCGGGGTGCTCACTCCGATGACCAGGTCCGGTTCGGCGGTGGCCAGTTCCTCGATGTTGACGTCGTCCTCGGCGGGGGAGTTGGTGACCAGGGTCAGGTCGGCGCCGTTCACGTCCTCGGGCAGGAAGGGCGCCAGCCCGTACCCGTCCGCGCCGGGGGTGCCCATGGTGCCGACCACGCCGTGGCCCAGCTGGGTGACGGCGGCCAGGGTGGGGCGCCACAGTACGGCGATCCGCTCGGGGGAGGCGGGCACCTCAACCGTCCCGTTGGCCGCCTCCACCGTGCGGGTCTGCGCGGTGCCCTCGAGGGCGGAGCCGTCGCCACCGGTACCGCAACCGGTCAGGGAAAGCGCCCCGGCCAGGGCGAACACGCTCAACGAGCGTAGGAGAGGTGTGCTGTGCGACATCTACGGGGACCCTTCCGTGCGAGCATGATGTAGGTAAGGCTAACCTGTCCGGGTGGGATTGGGTCGATCCCGGCCGATGACATACGATGCTTCGTCGGTTCAGGTGCAGGTCAGCCTCACCCACCACCCGCACCATTCACCACCCAGCAAGACGAACGGGGAAGCCGTGCTCCTGCGCGCGCCCACACCAACGCGCCCCACCCTCACCAGACGAGTCATACGCCCCATCGGCCTCGTCATCGCCCTGGGCGCCCTGGCCGTCTGCGCGCTCCTCAGCGTCACCGTCGGAGCCAAACCCATCCCCGTCGCCGACGTGTGGGCCGCACTCACCGACTACAACGGCTCCTACGACCACGACGTCATCCGCAGCCTGCGCGTCCCCCGCACCGTCATCGGCGTCTTCGTGGGCGCCGCCCTCGGCCTGGCCGGGGCCCTCATGCAGGCCCTGACCCGCAACCCCCTCGCCGAACCCGGCATTCTGGGCATCAACTCCGGAGCCGCCGCGGCCGTGGTCGTCGCCGTCTTCGTCCTCGGCGCCAGCGGATCCGCCCTGGTCTGGCCCGCCTTCCTCGGCGCGGCCCTGGCCGCCGTCGCCGTCTACGCCCTGGGCTCACGCGGGCGCTCCAGCGCCACCCCCGTACGCCTGGCCCTGGCCGGAACCGCGTTGGCCGCCGTCCTGCAGGGCCTCATCTACGGCGTCATCGTCCTCAACGACTTCGTCTTCGACCGCATCCGCTTCTGGCAGGTCGGCTCCCTCACCGGACGCGACCTCGACATCTTCCTCCAGGTCGCCCCCTTCCTGGTGGCCGGGATCATCGTCACCCTGGCCCTGGGTCCCTCCCTGAACGCCATGGCCCTGGGCGACGACCTGGCCGCCACCCTGGGCGCCCGGATCCCCCTCATCCGCGCCGGAACCGCCGTCGGGGTCATCCTGCTGTGCGGGGCCGCCACCGCCGCCGCGGGCCCCATCTGGTTCGTCGGCCTGATCATCCCGCACGCCGCACGCGTGATCACCGGCCCCGACCAGCGCTGGCTCCTGCCCTACGCCGCGGTCCTGGGCGCCGTCCTGCTCACCGCAGCCGACACCCTCGGACGCGTCATCCTGCCCGGCTCCGAACTGGAGGTGGGCATCATCACCGCACTCGTCGGGGCTCCCCTGTTCATCGCCCTGGTCCGCAGCAGAAAGATGGCCCAGCTGTGAGCGACACCCTCACACCCGCGTCCAGCACCACCGGGTCCGCACGCCCCACACCGAGGGGTGCGCGCACCTGGCGCTCACCGGGTGGTCGGATCTCCTTCCTCATACGCCCGCGCACCCTCGTGGTCTGCCTGACCCTGGCCCTGGTCAGCGCCCTGACCCTGGTCGTGTCGGTCTCCGTCGGGGACTACGGGGTCCCGCTCTCCGCCGTCCCCGCCGCCCTGATGGGCTTCGGTGAACGACTCGACGTCTTCTTCGTCCAGGGGGTGCGACTGCCCCGCGCCCTGACCGCCATCGGCGTGGGCGCGGCCCTGGGCATCGCCGGAGCGGTCTTCCAGAGCCTGTCCCGCAACGCGCTGGGCAGCCCAGACATCATCGGTTTCACCTCCGGAGCCGCCACCGGCGCCGTCGCCGCCATCCTCCTCCTGGGTGCCGGACGCCTCGTGGTCTCCCTGGGCGCCGTCGCCGGAGGCCTGATCACCGCGGCGGTGGTCTACCTGCTGGCCATGAAGAACGGCGTGCAGGGCTACCGGCTGGTCCTGGTCGGTATCGGTGTCAGCGCCATGCTCGCCTCGGTCCGCGACTACCTGATGACCCGCGCCGACCTCACCGACGCCCTGGGCGCCCAGATCTGGATGATCGGTAGCCTCAACAGCCGCGGCTGGGCGGAGGCGGCCGCCGTCTGGATCGGCCTGGCCGTGCTGGCCCCCGTCATCTTCGCGGTGGGACAGCGCCTGCGCTTCCTGGAACTGGGCGAGGACACCGCCCGCGGCCTGGGCGTGTCCGCACAGAGCACCCAGATCGTCGCGCTGGCCGCGGCCAGCGCCCTGACCGGCGCCGCCATCGCCGTGGCCGGCCCCATCGGCTTCGTGGCCCTGGCCGCGCCCCAGCTCGCCCGGCGCCTGACCCGCACCGGCGGCACCACCCTGGTCGGCGCCGCGCTCATGGGCGCCGCCCTGCTCGTGCTGGCCGACCTGGTCGCCATGCGCCTGATGGCCCCCACCCAACTGCCCGTGGGTGTCGTCACCGCCGTCATCGGCGGCAGCTACCTCATCTGGCTGCTCTACACCGAGTGGCGGGGCGGCCGCGCCTGACCCGCCTCCCCGCCCGCAGCCACCGCCGAGCCACACCCGAAAGAGAACGATGACCGACGACGCCAGCACCCGCCTCAACGGCCGGGACCTGACCCTGTCCTATGACCAGCGCGTCATCTCCCGCGACCTGGCCGTGCGCATCCCCGACAACTCCTTCACCGTCATCGTCGGCCCCAACGCCTGCGGCAAGTCGACGCTGCTGCGCGCCCTGTCGCGCACCCTCAAACCCGCCCGCGGCAACGTGCTCCTGGACGGCGAGGTGATCAGCTCCTACCCGGCCAAGGAGGTCGCGCGGCGCCTGGGCCTGCTCCCGCAGTCCTCCATCGCCCCCGACGGCATCGGTGTGGCCGACCTGGTCGCCCGCGGCCGCTTCCCGCACCAGAGCTTCCTGCGCCAGTGGTCCCAGCAGGACGAGGCCGTGGTCGCCGAGGCCATGGCCTCCACCGGCGTCTCCGCACTGGCCGACCGTTCCGTGGACGAGCTCTCCGGCGGCCAGCGCCAGCGCGTGTGGTTGGCCATGGTCCTGGCCCAGCAGACCCCGCTGCTGCTGTTGGACGAGCCGACCACCTACCTGGACATCGCCCACCAGATGGACATGCTCGACCTGTGCGCCGACCTGCACGCCGAGCGCGGCCACACCCTGGTCGCGGTCCTGCACGACCTCAACCACGCCTGCCGCTACGCCACCCACCTGATCGTGATGCAGGACGGCGCCATCGTGGCGGAGGGCGAACCCGCCACCATCGTGACCGCGGACCTGGTCGAGAAGGTGTTCGGGCTCCCGGTGCGGATCATCCCCGACCCCGAGACGCACACCCCGATGATCGTTCCGGTGGACCGCAGGGGAGCCCGGCGCGAGCACGGTTGACCCGGTGGGGACGGGTCAGCGCTCGAGCAGTTCCCTGAGCTCCCGCACGACCCCGGCCGGGTCCTGCTCGGCCATGAAGTGCCCCGAGCTCACCGTGGCGTGCCGCAGGTCCCGGGCCCACGCCCGCCACAGCGCGACGGCGTCGTAGCCCAGGGCCGCGCCCCAGTCCTGCTGGAGCACCGTCACCGGCATCTCCAACCGCCTCCCCTCGGCCCGGTCGGCCGCGTCGTGCTCGATGTCGATCCCGGCCGAGGCCCGGTAGTCGGCCACGATCGAGGGCACCGCCCCGGCACTGGCGTCCAGGTAGGCCCGGCGCACCTCGGCGGGGAAGGCCCCCGGTCCGGTGGACCACGCGTCCAGGAAGTGCCCGAAGAACGCCTCCGTGCTGGCGGCGATCATCCGCTCGGGCAGCCCCGGCGGCTGGGCCATCAGGTACAGGTGGAAGCCCACCGCCCCGCCCACCCCGCGCAGCGCCTCCCACATGTCCAGGGTCGGCAGCACGTCCAGGCCGGCCAGGTGCGTGATCGCCGCCGGATGGTCCAGTCCGGTGCGCACCGCCACCAGCGCCCCGCGGTCGTGCCCGGCCAACGCGAACCGTTCGTGCCCCAGGGCCCGGGCCAGCTCCACCACGTCCGCGCCCATGGTCCGTTTGGAGTACACCCCGGGTCCGGACTCCTCCGGTTTGTCACTGTCCCCGTACCCGCGCAGGTCAGGGCAGATCACCGTGTGGTCCGCCACCAGGTCAGCGGCCACGTGCCGCCACATCAGGTGGGTCTGCGGGAACCCGTGCAACAGCACCAGGGGCGGCCCCGAACCCCCGACCGCCACGTTCAACGACACGTCCGGGGCCACCCGCACCCGCTCGTAGTCGAAACCCTCGATGACCGGAGCCATGATCACGCCCTGCCTTCTCTCGGTGGATCCTTTCCCGCCGGGCCCTCGCCCGGGGTGGTTCCAGCCTGTCGCCGCCCGATGAGCAACCGATGAGCGAGCGCTGCGCACCTCGCGGGGTGCGCAGGTCCGGGCCGACACGCTGTACGTTGACCACGGACCACACCGACCAGGGGGAGGTGACGCCGGTGCGGGTGGGTTTCGGGGTGCTCGGACCCGTCACGGCCTGGGACGGGTCCGAACGGCCCCTCGCGCTGCGCGGGCCGCGCCACCGCGCCGTCCTGGCCCGGCTGATCGTGGCCCGCCGCCGTGTCGTGCCCGTCGAACTCCTCATCGAGGACCTGTGGCAGGGCGCCGCGCCCCCCGGGGCCACCAGCGCCGTCCGCACCTTCGTCGCCGCCCTGCGCCGCGCCCTGGAACCGGACCGCCCGCCCCGGGCCCCCGCTGCCCTGCTCACCACCCAGGGGCCCGGTTACGCCCTGAGGGCCGACCCCGACACCGTCGACGCCTGGCTCTTCGAACGACGTTTCCGGCAGGCCGCCGCCCTGCCGCCCGCCCAGGCCCTGCCCCGACTCGAGCAGGCCCTGGAACCCTGGCGCGGCCCCGCCTACGCCGACTTCCCCGACGCCCCCTGGGCCCGCTCCGAACGCTCCCGCCTGGCGGAACTGCGCCTGCACGCCCTCGAACGCCTGTCCCAGGCCCGCCTGGACCTGGGACAGGCCGCGCAGGCCGTCCCCGACCTGGACGCGCACGTGGCCGAACACCCTTGGCGCGAGGACGCCTGGCGCCTGCTGGCCCTGGCCCTGTACCGCACCGGCCGCCAGGGGGAGGCCCTGGCCGTCCTGCGCCGCTCCCGCGCCCTGCTCGTCGAACAACTGGGCGTGGACCCCGGCCCCGCCCTGAGCCGCCTGGAACAGGACATCCTCCACCAGGCCGAACACCTCATCCCCGAACCCGTACCGGAGCACACCGGGGACCAGATCTGGGCCCGGGCGGCCGCCGCCTACCAGCGCACCGTCACCCCCGGCGCCCGTGCGCGGCTCGAATCCACCGTCGGCCTCCTGCGGGAGATGGCCGTCACCGGGCCCGAAGGCCTCCGGACGGCACGCTCCCAGCGCCTGGCCGCCGTCACCGCGGCCGAGGAACTCGGCGACCCCCACCTCACCGCCCGCGTCATCGGTGCCTACGACGTCCCCGCCAACTGGACCCGCGTGGACGACCCCGACCAATCCGCCCAGGTGGTCGCCGCCGCCGAACGCACCCTGGCCGCGCTGCCCGGCCCGGGCCACGAGGCCGCCCGCGCCCGCCTGCTGGCCACCGTGGCCCTGGAGTCACGGGGCTCCCGTCGGGACCGCGGACCCCGGGCGGCGGCCGAAGCCGAACAGCTCGCCCGGGACCTGGGCGACCCCACCCTGTTGGCCTTCGCCCTCAACGCCCGGTACATGCAGACCTTCCACCGCACCGGGCTGGCACCCGAACGTGACGCCCTGGGCACCGAACTCCTCACCCTGGCGGACCGCCACGACCTGGTCACCTTCCAGATCCTGGGGCACCTCGTCCGGTTGCAGTCCCGGGCCGCGTCGGCCGACTGGCCCGGAGCCGACCACCACGCCCAGGCCGCCCAGGCGCTGGCCCGCCACCACGAACGCCCCCTGGCCGAGGTGTTCACCACCTGGTACCGGGCGCTGCGCACCGCCGCCGACCCCCGTGTCCCGTTCGCCACGGCCGAGGCCGCCTACCGTGGGGCCGCCGACCGCCTGCACGGTGCGGGCATGCCCGGGCTCGAACAGGGGCTGCACCCCCTGGCCCTGCTGTGCCTGCGCCTGCACCACGACCGCCCCGCACCCACCGACCCGGGTACCGACTACGGCCCCCACGACCCCTGGGCCCGCCCCCACGTGCTGCTCGCCCAGGGGCGCCGCGCCGCGGCCGCGGACGCCCTGTCCGCCACCCCCGAACCGCCCCGCGACCTGCTCCTGGAGACCCGTTGGGCGCTGACCGCACGCGCCGCCCTGGCCCTGGACGACCGGCCCGCGATGCACCGTGCCCTGGCGGCGCTCACCCCCGCAGCCGGGGAGCTCGCCGGGGCCCAGACCGGCATGTTCACCCTTGGGCCGGTCGCCGACCACCTACGGGACCTCGGCCGCGCCCTCCACCCCTAGGGGCAGGGCTGCTTTGAGGGTTTATGGAAAATCCCCCGGGCCCGGACAGAAAAAGTCTCACCGGAGATCGAGAGAGAAAAGAGAGACCTTCGGTCAGAGGGTGCCACGTCCCCGGCGGGCGCGGGCCGACAGCCCACGCCCGCCGACACCCGGTCCGTGAGTCACTCGCCGGCGAGGCCGGCGAGGGCGGCCACCACCGGGCACGGCTCGGCCGGATCCACACACGGCGCTTCCAGGACCCCGAGCAGTGCCGCGCGCATCCGGCGCAGGTCCTCGATCCGCTCCTCGATCTCGGCCACCTTGGCCCGACCGCGCTCCCTGACCCGCCCGGGCAGGACCGTCCCGTCGCGGGAGCGGTCCGAGAGCACCACGAACTCGGCGAGCTCGGACAGGGTGAACCCCAACTCCTGCCCCCGGCGCAGGAACCGCACCCGGCGCACGTCCTGCGCGTCATAGGACCGGTAGCCGTTGGGCGAGCGCAACGGCACCGGCAGCAGCCCACGGCGTTCGTAGAACCGCACCGTGGACACCTTGGCACCCGAGCGGCGCGCGAGCTCAGCGATCCTCATGCCGTGATCCTAGGACGCCCGCCACGGACCCGTTCCCGGACCCGGACCGCAGCGCCGAGAACACCACGGCACCCTGCACCACCCCCCAGGCGACCTCGGCCGCCAGGAGCCCCGCCAAAACCGTGGAACCCCCGGCGACCAGGGCAGCGCCCATACCCAACGAGAACAGGAACCGGGCGCAGGTGTCGGCCACCCCCAGAGCCAGGCTCGGGCGCAGCAGCCGGACCACGGACCAGACCACGACCACGCTTCCCATGAGGTTGGCGAACAGGGCCGTGAACACCGTGTCGGTCGAGGGCAGCGCACCGGACAGCCCCAGGGCCCCGTGGGTCCACCCCACCGTCTGGAAGGCGAGGCCGACGGTCCAGGGCAACGCGAAGGCACCGGTGACCACCAGGTCGTACACCGCGGAAAAACGGATCACACGCAAAGCTGTCGCAAGGTTCATGTCCGCCATGGTCGACCCCGCACCACGGTGCGGGGTCAAGCCCGCCACCCACACCGCACCCGCATCCTCCGTCAGGCGCCCGACAACTCCAGGCGCAGCACCAGCGACACCAACTCCACCACGACCTCCTTGACCGACTCACGCTCACGCGCGTCGCACAACAGCACCGGCACCCCCTCGGCCACGTCCAACGCCACCCGCACGTCCTCCGCCCGGTGCGTGCGCTGACCGTCGAAGCAGTTCACCGCGACCACGAACGGCACCCCGCGCGTCTCGAAGAAGTCGATCACGTCGAAGGAGTCCGCCAACCGGCGCGTGTCGGCCAACACCACCGCACCCAGCGCGCCCTGTGCCAACTCCTCCCACATGAACGCGAACCGCCGCTGCCCCGGCGTCCCGAACAGGTACACCACCGTGGAGGCATCCAACGTCACCCGGCCGAAGTCCAACGCCACCGTCGTCGTGGACTTGCCCTCCACCCCGCCCAGGTCGTCCACCCCCACACTCTCGGAGGTCATCACCTCCTCGGTGTGCAACGACTCCACCTCGCTCAACGCCGAGACCAGCGTCGTCTTTCCCGCACCGAAACCACCCGCGACCACGATCTTCAACGTGTCCGGAACCGGGCTCTGCCCGGTCGGGTCCACCGACCCTCCCAACACCGCCACCTCACAACTCCCGAATGCGTTCCAGGACCATCCGCAACGTCTGTGCGTCCGGACGCTGCCGCTCCCAACCCGAGGTGTGCACCATCACCTGCCCCCGGTCCAACAGGTCAGCCAGCAGAACCCGTAACACCCCCAACGGAAACCCCGACCGCGAGGCCAGCTCCGCCACCGACACCGGACGCGCACACACCGACAGGATCAGCTCCAGTTCCGGGTCCACCTCCTGCGCATCCATCGACGGAGCCGCCACCACCTGCGAGGTCATCGAGAAGTCCGACCGCGAGGGCCGCGTGCGACCCCCCGTCAACGAGTACGGGCGGATCAGGCTCGACTCCGCCGACCACCCCTCTTCCGCCGAGGACCCCGCGCTCACCCCGCACCTCCCCTCCTGCGCGGTAGCGCCGACAGGTACGGCCCCACCTGCCGCACCAGCCGGTGCACCTCGAACGCCGCCTGCCCCATGTCACAGGAAGCATCAGCCACCAGCGCCAACTGTGCACCCTGCCCCGCGGGCAGGACGAAGAAGAACACACTGTCCATCTCCACCACGCTCTGACGCACCTCACCGGCCCCCAGCTGCGCACGCGCACCCCGGGCCAGGCTGGCCACCCCCGAAGCGACCGCCGCCAACCGCTCACCCTCCTCCCGCTCCAACCCGGGAGAGGCCGAGAGCAGCAACCCGTCCGCCGACAGCAGCAGCGCGCTGCGCGCTCTGGCCACCCGCTCCACCAGATCACCCATCAACCAGTCCAGCCGCTGTCCCGCGGACGGATCCTCCGCATCGTTCCCGACGACCGGGCCGCCCGTGGTGGCACCAGACGACATCGACATCACCCTTCCGAACTCTCGTCACGGGGCGCCTCCTGCCCGAAGGCACCCATCTCGTCCTCCCTCTCGGCCGGTTCCGCGCGTCCGCGCTCCGTCCCGGCCTGGAAGGCGCTCATCATCGACCGGATCTGCGACAGCGGTCGCTGCACTCCGGTGCTCTCGGTACCGGGGCCCTCGTGTGCTTCTCGGGGGCGCACCTCCTCGGGAACCGCGGGGTCCGCCCTGCGGCGCCGACGCCGGGGCAGCCCCTTGTAGGTCCGGCCCGACACGGCGGGGGAGGGGGCGGGCCCGTCCGGGCCCCGCCCCTGCTCGGGCGGGCCCGCGCCGACCGGTGCGGGCCCGCGGTCCGTCACCTCATGGGAGGCCTCCGACCCGGGGGGACGCACCGGCCCGGTGCCGGGGGAGTACTCGGACACCACCGACGCCGGGATCCGCACCTGTGCCCGGGTGCCCTGGTAGGGCAGAGCCCGCAGCTCCACCTCGAACCCGTGACGGGCGGCGACCGTGGCGACCACGAACAACCCCAGCTGGGAGTCCTCGCGGATGCGGGCCAGATCGAACCGGGGCGGGTGGGCCAGCAGCGCGTTGGCTGACTCCAGCCGGTCCGCGGTCATACCCAACCCCCGGTCCTCGACCTCCACCAGGTGATCGCCTTCCTCCAGGGGCCGCCCGCCCACCGTCACCTCGGTCCCCGGGGGTGAGAAGGACGCGGCGTTCTCCAACAGTTCGGCGATCAGCCGCACGAGATCGGCCCCCGCCTGCCCGGACAATCTCACCCGGGGCAGTGTCAGCACCCGCACCCTGGCGTAGTCCTCGATCTCGCTGGCTGCGGCCCGCACCGCCTCGTGCAGCCCGACCGGGGCCGCCCCGCGGCGGGTGGGCCGGTCACCGCTGAGCAGCATCAGGTTCTCGGCGTTGCGCCGCATCTGGGTGCTGAAGTGGTCGATGCGAAACAGCGACTCCAACACCTTGGGATCGGTCTCGGAGCGTTCCAACCGGTCCAGCAGCGCCAACTGGCGGTGCACCAGTGACTGGGTGCGCCGGGCGATGTTGCGGAACATGTTGCGCACCCCCGCCCGGACCTGGGCCTCCTCCACAGCGGCCACCACAGCGGCCCGCTGGGCGTCGTTGAACGCCTCGGCCACCTGGCCGAGTTCGTCGCGTCGGACCACCGGGAGCCGCGGGGCCTCGGCGTTCACGTCGACGCTGTCCCCGGCGCGCAGCCGTGCGGTGACCTGCGGGAGACGGAACCGGGCGTGGTGCAGGCTGTCGGTGCGCAACTGTTGGAGCCGCCGGCCCAGGCGCTGGGACCCGGCCACCGCAACCAGAGTCGAGGCCAGGGCCACCACCAGCGCGGGGACGCTCACGAGCAGTACACCGCCGAGCAGACCGCGGGCCTGGCCGTGGCCCAGGTCGACCACGCGTTCGCGCCGCCCCTGTTCGACTTCGAGCATCCGTGCGTCCAGGGCCTCGGCTGCCCCCCGCCAGCTCGTGGCGTTGATCGGGACCCGGGCGGTGGGGCCGTGCACGGGGCTGCCGATGACACTGTCCTGGAGCAGTTGGACGGTCTCCATCTGGAAGGAGTCCTCCAGTGCCCGGTAGTCGTCGCCGCGGTCCTCGCCGAGTTCGGCGTCCACCCGTGACCAGGTGTGTTGTTGGGCGCCGACCGCGGCCGCGAACTGTGCGTGCGCCTGGGGGGTGAAGCTGTCGGTGGCCACCGCGTGCGCCAGGATCATGTCCTGCTGGTTGAGGAGTTCGCGTGCGCGCATCAGGGAGGTCAGGGAGCGCAGGTGGGGGGTGACGGTGGGGTCGGCGCGCTCGACCTGGGCGTCCCACACGCGCAGCCCGGTCTCGATCATGTGCGAGTAGGGGGCGGCCACTGCCTGGAGGGGGCTGGTGTCGGCGGGCGGGTCGGCGGCCGTGGCGCGGTGGTGGTCGAGCCGCTCCAGGGCGGTTCGGAACTCCATGACCTGGGCGGGCAGGTCATGGTGGTCGAGGCTGTCCATGGCACGGGTCAGAGCGGTCACGGCCTGGTCGGTCTCCTCCTGGGCCTGGGGGAGGGGTGTGCCGCTGGTGGTGGATCCGGGGGCGGCCATGGTGGCACGCCGTTCGCGCTGGAGGTGGCTGATGATGTCGACGACGGGTGCGCCGATCTCCTCGGTGAGGGTGGCCGTGGCTTGCAGGTCACGGATGTCGGTGGCCAGGACGGTGGTCAGGACCGCCCACAGGGCCAGCAGGGCGGTGCTGGGGATGAGGGCCAGGGTGATCATGCGGGCGCGAAGCGAGGAACGCTTGTCGTGGGGCATGGATTCGCTTGGGGGAGTGGCGGGGAGGTTGGTGGGGGTCCGCCGGTGGGGGATAGGGGGTGGAGTTCCACAGAGCTAATCGCTCCACGGGGGGATTTGCAAGGCTTTGCGGGTGGCCGGATCCGGTTGGGGGCAGGGGTTGCGCTGGTGACCGTGAGATGCGTGGGGATGCCGCCACCTGAATAAATCTACGTCGTAAAGGTGACCTGTTTTTTGACCAAAAACACAAACAACCAAAAACAAAAAGGAGCGGCTCACGCCGCACCGACTACACAAGGGTTTGCTCATATGAGGTAGTTCTGATGGTTTCGTCGATCCACAGGCTGCTATTAGGGAGATCCGACCGCGGATTGGAACCGGCCAATCACGGATTGGCACCGAAATCGGCACCGCCGGGGGAGCTGGGGGAGAAGCGCCCCAGTCCGGTACCTGCCCGGTTCGCGTCACGCTCCTGGGGCGCTCCGAGAACATCGGGGCTTCTGGCCAGGACCGGCACCGGACATACTGGAAGACGTTCTGCGCTACCCGCTCCGGCGCCTGTGCCGTCCCCCCAGGAAGGCCCCATGCGCATTCCCACCGTCACCGCTGCCGCGCTTGTACTCGTGACCGCCTGCGGGTTCCCCCGACGCCACCGTCCCCGAAGCCGACACATCGCCGTCACCGTCGGCTCGGCACACCATCCGGGTGGGAGTTCGTACCAGCGACGGCTCTGTGGGCCAGAACCACGACGCCGACCTGTGCGTGTGGCGTTCCCCGAGCTACATCCGTGGCGTTCCCCGAGCTACATCCTCCGAGACGGTGCCGGTGAGATCAGGTGAGCGAGACAGTCAACTTCGCCCTCGACGAAGTCGACGCACCCGGCGCCGATCCGGTGGTGATCGAACTGGGCTGAGGCCCCCGCCCGTCGGTGTCGTTACCTCCGCGACGGGGGAGTGGTCTCTCTCCGTCTCCTTCACGGCACACCTGTTGTCGTGTGGGTGTGAACGGGTAGGTACCGGCCCAGCACTGATGTCCGGTACCGATGGAAGGGGGAGACGATGGGTCAGCTCAGCGAGGAGCAGGTCCTGGAGGGACTGGAGCGGTTGACCGACTGGGAGTGGGACGCCGAGGAGGTGCTCATCCACCGGACGGTGCGATTGCCCGGGTTCCTGGCCGCGGTGGCTTTGGTGAACGAGGTCGCCCAGGCGGCCGAGCAGGCCGACCACCACCCGGACATCGACATCCGGTACGACACGGTCAGGTTGGCCCTGAGCACCCATTCGGAGGGCGCGGTCACCGACCGGGACATGGCCCTGGCGGCCCGGATCGACGAACTGGTTGCCGCGACGGCCCAGACCTCGCCCTGACGTGTGCTCGGCCCGAGCAGACGGATGTCGGAAGGATACGGGGCAACTCCTGCCCGGGGTGGCCGGCAGGCGCTAGGGTAACGGCGCTTTCCACCGTGCCCGCCTGACCGGACGAGGCCCCCCGTTGCCGACCGCCGCCCCTCGCATGATCCCGCGCCCCGTCTCGGGGTGGCCTTCACCGATTCTGGGCCGGGAGTGTGGCCGGCAACCTGGCCGACGGGGTAATGCTGACCACGCTGCCGATGCTCGCGGTGGCGCTGATCAACGCCCCCTCGCAGTGGCGGTACTGACCGTGGCCCGTTACCTGCCGTGGTTGTTGTTCGGTCTGTTCACTGCGGTGTCGAACCTGGGGGCCGGGGCGTTGGCGGGCGTGTTCGTGCTGGTGGTCCGGGACCATTTCGGGGTGCCCGAGCAGTGGTTCGGGGTGTTTTCGTCCGTGGTGGCGGTGGGGGAGATTGCTGGTGCGGTGTCCCTCTCCGCCGCGGGCGGGCCTCGGCAGGGCGCATTCCGGGGTTCGGGGGTTTCTCCCGTCCCGTGGGTGTCTTCTTCAGCGGGGTGCGGGGATCACGGCGAGGAGGTGGGGAGCGGCTCTACGGGCGGTGTGGGCGACCTCGCGGGGTGCGGGGGCCGTCCAGGCGGTGAAGTGGGGGGCAGGAGCGCGTTGGTGGTTCGCCGGGCCGTGGGGGTGGGGGTGCCGGCGGACTCCAGGTACCACTGCAGCAGGGTCTCGGCGTACTGGTACCAGTCGTCCTGGGCGTCGCGCCGGTCCACCGCGGTGTCGACCATCCGGTGTACGACCTGTTCCGTGGTTCGTAGCCGGCCGGGGCGGTCGGCGTCGGGTGGGGGTGTGAGTTCGGTGAACAGGTCGGCGAGGTGTTCGAACCAGGTGCGGGCGTTCAGGACTCCGTCGGCGATGTGTTCGGCGGCCTGGTGGGGGGTTTCGTC
Source organism: Nocardiopsis moroccensis (assembly GCF_055763695.1). Classification (NCBI taxonomy): domain Bacteria; kingdom Bacillati; phylum Actinomycetota; class Actinomycetes; order Streptosporangiales; family Nocardiopsidaceae; genus Nocardiopsis; species Nocardiopsis moroccensis. The sequence goes on from NZ_CP199747.1 coordinate 1,469,244, forward strand.
CAGGGGGAGGCGGCCGGGGCGGTGTTCGGGCCAGTGCCGGGTCCAGGGGCCGACGCGGGCGTGCAGGATGTGGGTGGCCTGGCGTTCGAAGTCGCGCCAGAGGGGGCGGGGCTGCTTCGGGGCCGGGGTCATGGGCGTGAGGAAGCCGAGCAGGGTGTCGCGCCGGGGTGGCGGGGGGTGGTGTGCGGGGTTGACGGTGTGCCAGGTCACCGCAGCCGGGCTCTGCGCATCTTGCCGGAGGCGGTGCGGGGGAGTTCCTCGACGAAGTCGACGGTGTGGGGTGCGGCGTGGGGTGCGAAGCGGGTGCTGACCCAGTCGCGGAGTTCCTCGGTGAGTTCGGGGGTGCCGGTGTGGTCGTCGGCCAGGACGATGCGGGCGCCGACGAGGTGTCCGGCGATGTCGTCGGGGATGGCGTAGACGCCGCATTCTTCGACGGCGGGGTGGGTGTTGAGGACGGCTTCGACTTCGGTGGGGCCGATGCGGTAGCTGCGGGTGATGATGGCGCCGTCGTCGCGGGTGGAGAAGTGCAGGTTTCCTTGGCGGTCCATGATGCCGGTGTCGCCGGTGAGGTGGTAGGTGCGTTCGGGGGTGAAGCGGATGTCGATGGTGTTTTCGTAGCCGTGGTAGCCGTCGAACCAGTCCAGGGGGCTGTGGGTGCGGTCGATGGCGATGCGGCCGTAGGCGCCTCGGGGCGCGGGTTCGTCGGTGATGGCTTCGAGGACTTGGATGTTCCAGCCGGGTAGGGCGGGGCCGATGGCGGCGGGGGGTAGGGGGGTGTCGTGTTCGGGGAGGTCCGGGTTGTTGGGGATGCCGGCGCACCAGCCGAGTTCGGTTTGGCCGTAGTGGTCGCGGATGGGGACGCCGAAGAGGTCGGTGGCCCAGTCGATGACGTCGGGTGCGAGGGGTTCGCCGGCGCTGGCCAGGCGTTGGACGATGATTTCGGGGGGCAGGGTCTTGGTGGCGGCGCGCAGGGTGCGGTAGGTGGTGGGGTCGGAGGCGAAGTTGGTGACCTGGTAGAGGCCCAGGACGTCGAGGGTGAGTTCGGGGTCGAAGAATCCGGCGCGTAGGGCGAGGGAGTTGTGTCCGGCCAGGAGTGGGGAGATGAGGCCGTGGTAGAGGCCGTAGGCGGAGCCGGGGTCGGCGGTGTTCCAGTAGACGTCGTCGTCTTGGACGCCGAGGCCGAGGTGGTGGTAGGCGTGCATGGCGGTGAGGGCGCGGGCGGGGACGCGGACGCCGCGGGGTGGGCCGATGAGGTTGGAGACGTAGACGGTGGCGATGTCGCCGTTGCCGGTGGTGGTGTGGTTGGTGGTGTGTGGGGGGTGTTGGCTGAGGGTGTGGAGGGTGTGGTCGCCTTCGCGGAGGGGGTGGGTGCCGGTGGTGGCGATCTGCCAGGTGGGGTGGGTGGGCAGGTGGGGGCTGGGGTCGAGTTTGGTGCGGTGTTCGTCGGTGCAGATGACGATGCGGGCGCCGGAGTCGGTGAGGCGTTCGGCGATGGCGGAGGGGGCGAAGGAGGACAGGAGGGGGACGAGGACGGCTCCCAGGCGCCAGGTGGCCAGGGCGGTGATGGTGAGGTCGATGCCCTTGGGGATGAGGGTGGCGATGCGGTCGCCGGGGGTGATGCCTTGGGCGGCGAGTCCTGCGGCGAGGGTTTGGGAGCGTTCGCGGAGTTCGCCGAAGGTGAGGGTGGTGGGTTCGAGGGTGGGTCCGATTTCGGTGGTGGCGACGGTGTGGGGGTCGTGGCGGTCGCAGAGGAGGTGGGCGACGGTGGTGGTGGGGGTGTCGTAGGTGGCGATCCAGTCGCGCAGGAGGGGCGCCGGGTCGGACATCGGTGGTGTTCCTCGTTTTCGGTGGGTGTGGTGTTTGTTGGTGGGTTACCACAACACTATGCCCACCTGTGGGGCTGGTCTCACTGGTGGGCGGGGCGGGGCGGGTGGTGTGGGGGTGTCTTCCCTCGGGGGTGGTGTGGGGGCCAGGATGTGCGCATGGACAGTGCGCGTGTGGTGGAGCGGTTCGGGTTGGACGAGGGTGTGCGGGAGTGGTTGGAGGCCTGTGCGGCGTTGCCCGAGCCCGAAGTGGGGTTGGAGGTGCCCGTCGGGTCGGCGGCGGGTGAGGTGTTGGACATGTTCGCCCTGGCCGATGATGACCGTGCGGAGGTGGAGGCGTTGTGGCCGGGGTCGGGGCGTCCCGAGGGGGAGTGGCCTCGGGAGTTGTGGTATCTGGTGGGGTGCATGTACCGGCGGTTGTGGGCTGATGCCGACCTGCCCGTGGGGGTGTGGCGGTACTGGCCGACGTTGGTGGGGGCGGAGGACGCGCGGGTGCGGGTGGCTTCGCTGTGGGCGTTCGCGGCGATGGTGCCCGAGCATTTGGCGCGGCAGGCGCGGCGGGGGATTGATCGTGCGGTGACGGTGGCGACGTTGGCTGATGTGGGTGTGCAGGTGGCGCGGTCGCGGTGGTTGTTCGGTCGTTTGAGTGTGGAGACGGCGTCGTGGGTGGCGGCGCAGTTTCGGGGGCGGTTGTTCTGGGTGGGGGGTTTGCAGTTGGAGCCTGCGGTGTTGGGGGATCAGGGCCCGGTGGGGTGGTACGGGGTCGAGGAGGCTGCGGCGTTGGGGCCGGGGTTCGGGGTGGGTGATCCGGTGTTGAGGTTGCACATCCCTTCGGGTGGGTTGGCTCCGGATTCGGTGCAGGACGCGTTGGAGCGTGCGCGGCCTTTTGCCCGGGAGCAGTTGGGTGTGGATCCGGCGGTGGCCACATGTACGTCGTGGTTGTTGGATCCGTGGTGGGAGCGGGCGTTGGGGGAGGGCTCCAATATCGTGCGGTTCCAGCGCAGGTTCACGTTGGTGGGGGGTGGTGTGCCGGGTGAGGGGGATGTGTTTCGGTTCGTGTTCGGGATGCCGGTGGTGGATGCGGAGCGGGCGCCGCGGCGGACGCGGTTGGAGCGTGCCGCGTTGGAGCGGTTGGAGTCGGGTCGGGGTTTGCGGGTGTGTACTGGGTGGTTGAGGTTGCCCTGAGGTGGGGTGTGGGGGTCCGGGGCCGGGCCCCCTTTTTTTGTGGGTTGGGTCGGAGGAGGTGGGTGTGGGCAGGGTTTGCCATGGGTGGGTGTGTTGGTGGTTGTGGGGAGGCCTCACAACGCTCAACTTGACATAATGTGCATTATCGGCTTTGTGGGAGGGCCTGTGGGGAAGGGGTTTTCGGGTTCGGGTGGGTTCTGGGCGGCGCTGTGTGCGTGCTCGTGGGTGGTCGGCGGGTCGGGGTTCGTGGGCCGGCCCTGGGCGTGGGCTGCTGGTGGGTGCCCGTGGGTAGTGGGCTGGTTCGGCGTCGAGGCGTCTGTGTGTACGGCGTCAAAGGTGTCGTCCCGGGTGGATTCTGCCCTGCAGGTCTTGGGTGGGACAAGCTCCTGGTCGGGAGCCTGTGGATAACCCTTGGCTGCCCCCGCTCGGGTGTGTGCGGGTGCCTGTTCTTCAGGCTGGTGTCGTCCCTTGGGGTGTTGGTGTGCGTGTCCGGGGCGGGTGCGCGGTGTGGTGGGCTGTGGGGTGCGTGCAGGTCAGGGGCGTTTCCAGGTGGGGTCTCTGGGGGGTTGGAGCCCCTTCTGGGCGGCGATATCTCCATGTTTCATGCATAAACGGTGTTATGCATCCTTTTGTGGTTGTTTGGCGACACGTGACTGTTCTTCCCTGCGGCCTCCGTCCGAGGCGGTCCGGTGGCTCGATGCGCTGGCGTGCTTCCTGTGGTCCGGGGTGTGCTCGCTCCGGCGCGTTCGCGTCGAACGTGCGTTCGGTTCTCTGTGGGGCGGGTGTCTTTCGAATCTCTGTGCGAGGGCTTGTCTGTGGTGCCCACTCCCCTGCTCGCGCTCCATCCTCACCTCGAACATCCGTGGTCACTCTGGGTGATCGTTCGGTGTGTCCACCGTTCGTTGCGGTGACTTGTGGACCGACACTCCCCTGCCCCCCGAAAACCTCTGCCCCCAGGCGCCCGGTGGCGGACGGAATCTGTCCGCCAGTGATGCCAGGGTGGGGCTGGTGGCGGTCCGCGTCATCTGGCACAGGAACGGAGTACCACGATGATTCGTCAGATCCAGATCACCTTCGACGCCCGTGATCCCAGGGCGTTGTCGTTGTTCTGGCGCGAGGCGCTGGGTTATGTCATCCCCGGTCCGCCCGGTGTCGACCTGCCCGAGGGCGCCGACCCCCTGGCTGCCTGGGACGGTTTCCTGGAGCAGGTCGGGGTGCCCGAGGCGGAGCGCAACTCGCGTTCGGCACTGCAGGACCCACAGGGCCGGGGGCCGCGGTTGTTCTTCCAGCAGGTACCGGAGGAAAAGGTCGCCAAGAACCGTGTGCACCTGGACGTGCGGGCGGCCCCTGGGCTGCAGGGGCAGGAGCGGATGAGGGCTCTGGAGGCCGAATGCGAGCGGCTGGTGGCGTTGGGGGCCGCGCGGGTACGTCGCCACGAGCCGGACCCGCCCATGGAGGAGGGGTTCATCGTGATGACCGACCCCGAGGGTAACGAGTTCTGCCTGGACTGAGGTGGCGCAGTGGCGGCTGCTCCCCCGCCGGCGGATCCGGGGGCGGTCGGGGCCCGGAGGGCGCGCCCCCCCCGGGCCCGGGCGTGCTATCTGCTGTTCTCCTCCAGGCGCAGGGCGATGCCCAGTGCGAAGAAGGTCGGCGCCCACTGGCCGACGAAGATCCCCCACCGGTCGGCCCGGTCGGTGCCCGCGTTTTCCTTCTTCTTGGACAGGGCCCAGGTCAGGAAGGTCAGGCCGATGCTCGTGGTGCCGGCGGCGTAGGCCATCTCCGAGGTGACGCCGAGTTCGGACAGTTTCGCGATCATGATGCCCCATGGTCTTGAGTCGGATGCGGTGTCAAGGCTCCTGCCCCGGGTGGAGCCGCTCTATGGGTAACGGGGGGCAAAACCGGGGTCGTGGGGGTGTTCGGGGACGGGCAGGAGACACGTGGGCGTTGGGTGTGGTCTGTCTGCCGGGGGGCGGTTACGGTTGCTGCGAGCGGGCGTGGCCCCTCTCAGCTCGCTCCTGTTGTTGGTGAGCGGTCACTCCCCTGCCGTGTCCGGGAACGTCTCTGGTCGAGGAGTGAGGGTTCATGGTTGTGGACCAGACGGAACTGCGGTTGTTGGATGCCTACTGGCGGGCGGCCAACTATCTCTCGGTCGGTCAGATCTACCTGTTGGACAACCCGCTGTTGCGTGAGCCGCTCAGGTCCGAGCACATCAAGCCCCGTCTGTTGGGGCACTGGGGTACGACCCCGGGGTTGAACTTCGTCTACGCGCACCTGAACCGGGTGATCCGGGCCCGGGACCTGGACATGATCTACGTGATGGGTCCCGGGCACGGTGGTCCGGCGGCGGTGGCCAACTCCTGGTTGGAGGGCAGTTACAGCGAGGTCTACCGGCACGTGTCCCGCGACGAGGAGGGGATGCGGCGGCTGTTCCGGCAGTTCTCCTTCCCCGGTGGGATCCCCAGCCATGTGGCGCCCGAGACGCCGGGGTCGATCCATGAGGGCGGTGAGTTGGGGTACGCGTTGGCGCACGCCTACGGTGCGGTCTTCGACAACCCCGATCTGGTGGTCAGCTGTGTGGTGGGCGACGGCGAGGCCGAGACGGGGCCGTTGGCGGGCAGTTGGCACTCCAACAAGTTCCTGGACCCGGCGCGTGATGGTGCGGTGCTGCCGATCCTGCACCTGAACGGGTACAAGATCGCCAATCCGACGGTGTTGGCGCGTATCCCCGAGGACGAGCTGGTCAAGCTGTTCGAGGGGATGGGGTACCGGCCGTTGTTCGTCAGCGGTGAGGGCCCCGAGTACATGCACCGGCGGATGGCGCAGGTGCTCGACGAGGCCCTGGACGAGATCGCCGAGATCCAGCAGGTGGCGCGTACCAGTGGTCTTTCGCACCGGCCGGCGTGGCCGGTGGTGGTGTTGCGCTCCCCCAAGGGGTGGACCGGTCCGCGGGAGGTGGACGGGGCGCCGGTGGAGGGGACGTGGCGTTCGCACCAGGTGCCGTTGGCGCGGGTGCGGGAGGACCCCGGGCATCTGTGCCAGTTGGAGGAGTGGATGCGCTCCTACGGGCCTGAGCGGTTGTTCGACTCCTCGGGTGCGCCGGTGGACGAGTTGGTGGCGTTGGCGCCGCGGGGTGAGCGGCGGATGAGTGCGAATCCGCATGCCAACGGTGGTGCGTTGTTGCGTGATCTGGTGTTGCCTGATTTTCGTCGGTATGCGGTGGAGTTCACCGGGCACGGGAGGTCCACCAGTGGGGCCACCCAGGTGTTGGGGCGTTTCCTGCGGGATGTGGTGCGCGCCAATCCGGACAACTTTCGGATCATGGGGCCCGACGAGACGGCCTCGAACCGGTTGTCGGCGGTGTATGAGGCCACGGACAAGGTGTGGGAGGAGTCGGTGCTGGCCACCGACGAGGATCTGGCACGGCACGGCCAGGTGATGGAGGTGCTCAGTGAGCACATGTGCCAGGGGTGGTTGGAGGGTTACCTGCTCACTGGGCGGCACGGGCTGTTCAACTGCTATGAGGCGTTCGTGCACATCGTGGATGCGATGTTCAACCAGCACGCCAAGTGGTTGAAGGTGACCCGGCACCTGGCGTGGCGTCGGCCGATCGCCTCGTTGAACTACCTGTTGTCCTCGCATGTGTGGCGTCAGGACCACAACGGGTTCACCCACCAGGATCCGGGGTTCCTGGACGTGGTGATGAACAAACCGGCGGAGTTGGTGCGGGTGTATCTGCCGCCGGACGCGAACACGTTGCTGTCGGTGAGCGATCACTGCCTGCGTTCGCGTGATTATGTGAACGTGGTGGTGGCCGGTAAGCAGCCCGGGTTGGACTACCTGCCGATGCCGGAGGCGGTGGCGCACTGCACCCGCGGGATCGGGGTGTGGGAGTGGGCCAGTACCGGGGGCGGGGCGGATCCGGACGTGGTGTTGGGGTGTGCGGGTGATGTGCCCACGTTGGAGACTCTGGCCGCGGCGGATCTGTTGCGGCAGTACTTTCCCGAGCTGGGTGTGCGGGTGGTGAACGTGGTGGATCTGATGCGGTTGCAGCCCGCCAGTGAGCATCCGCACGGGTTGCCCGATGCCGAGTACGAGGCCCTGTTCACCACGGACCGTCCGGTGGTCTTCGCCTTCCATGGGTATCCGTGGTTGGTGCACCGGTTGACGTATCGGCGCCGGGGTCACGAGAACCTGCACGTGCGGGGGTTCAAGGAGGAGGGGACCACGACCACGCCGTTCGACATGGTGATGTTGAACGATCTGGACCGGTTCCATCTGGTGATCGACGTGATCGACCGGGTGCCGGGGTTGGCGCAGAACGCGGCCCACGTGCGTCAGCGGATGGTGGATGAGCGGTTGCGGCACCGGGAGTACACGCGTGAGTTCGGGGAGGATCCGGCGTCGGTGCGTGATTGGGTGTGGCCGTACTGATGCGGGTGCTGGTGGTGAACGCGGGCTCGAGCAGTCTGAAGCTGAGTGTGCTCGGGTCGCGGGACGAGGTGGTGGACCAGGAGCAGATCCCGGTGGAGCGGGGTGAGTGGGACCGGTCCGTGTTGGAGCGGGCGTTGGGTCGTTTCTCCGGGGTGGAGGCGGTGGGCCACCGGGTCGTGCACGGGGGTCGGGAGTTCCTGGAGCCGGTGCGGTTGGACGCCTCGGTGGTGGGGCGGTTGCGGGAGTTGGGTTCGTTGGCGCCCCTGCATCAGCCCAAGTCGTTGGCGGGGATCGAGGCTGTGGGCCGGGTGTGGCCGCGGGTGCCGGCGGTGGCGTGTTTCGACACGGCTTTCCACGCCCGGCTTCCGGCGGAGGCGTACACCTATGCGGTGCCCGAGCGCTGGCGTGCGGAGTTCGGGGTGCGCCGGTACGGGTTCCACGGGCTCTCGCACGCCTACGCGTCGCGGCGGGCGCGGGAGTGGACGGGTGCGGAGCGGGTGGTGGTGGCGCATCTGGGTGCGGGGGCGTCGTTGTCCGCGGTGCTGGGCGGGCGGTCGGTGGACACCACGATGGGGTTCACGCCGTTGGAGGGGTTGGTGATGGCGACCCGTTCGGGGAGTGTGGATCCGGGGTTGGTGTTGTGGTTGAACGAGCATGCCGGTGTTCCGTTGGAGGAGATCGGGTGGGCGTTGGAGCACGAGTCCGGGTTGGTGGCGCTGGCGGGTTCGGCGGACATGCGCACGGTGTTGGAGCGTGAGGTTGCCGGGGACGAGCGTGCGGCGGTGGCGGTGGGGGTGTACGTGCACCGGTTGCGGGCGTCGGTGGCGTCGATGGCGGCGGCGTTGGGTGGGGTGGAGGCGTTGGTGTTCACCGGTGGTGTGGGTGAGCACTCTGCGCCGGTGCGGGCGCGGGCGGCTGCGGGGTTGGGTTTTTTGGGGGTGGGTGTGGATGAGGGGTTGAACGTGTCCTTGGCGGGTGAGGGTGAGGTCAGCGCGTCCGGGGCGCGGGTGCGCACGTTGGTGGTGGCGGCTCGGGAGGATGTGGAGGTCGCGCGGGGGGTGCGGTCGGTGTTGGGGTGAGGTTGTGGTGTGGGGGTGTCGCCCGAGGGGGTGGCGCCCCCCTTTTTTTGTGGGGTGGTTTCCGGGGGGGGTGTCCCCCGGTGTTCGGGTGTCTTGGTGGTTGGGGGTGGGGTGTGCGTGTGTGGGGGGGTGGGGATCGGTGATGCTGGGGTCATGAGTGGTGATGCGGTGTCGGTGGAGCGGGCGATTGAGCGGTATTTGGTGGCCAGGCGGGCTGCCAAGCCCTCGGCGCACACGGTGGCGGCCTATCGGCGTGACCTGGTGGCGGTGTTGGGGTGTGTGGGGCGTGCGTTGGGGCGTGATCCTGCGGGTGTGGGGTTGGGTGAGTTGGAGTCGGGGGTGTTGCGGGAGGCGTTCGCGGAGTTCGCGGAGGAGCGGGCGGCTTCGAGTGTGTTGCGGGCGTGGTCGACGTGGAACGGGTTCTTCGCGTTCTGGGTGGCGGAGCGGGTGGTGGCGGGTAATCCGATGTCGGCGGTGCCGCGGCCGAGGGTGAGGCCTTCGGGGCCCAAGCCGTTGATGGGTGAGGACACTCCGGAGCGGTTGTTGGAGGCGTTGGCGCGTGGGGCGCGGCGGGCGCGGGATCCGTGGCCGGAGCGGGATCTGGCGGTGTTGGCGTTGGCGTTGTTGACGGGGATGCGGTCGGCGGAGATGTTGTCGCTTCGGGTGGAGTCGTTGGGTGGGCGGCCTGGTGAGCGGCGGATTCGGGTGTTGGGCAAGGGGGGTGGTGAGCGGGTGTTGCCGATCGAGGTGCCGTTGGAGGCTTTGTTGGAGGCGTATCTGGCGTCGCGGCGGGTGCGGTTCGGGGTGGTGGTGCGGGGTGGGGATCCGTTGTTGGTGGACAACCGGGGGCAGGGGTTGCGTCGGGGTGGGTTGCAGTATCTGGTGAAGCAGTGTTATCGGCATGCGGGGGTCAATGATCGGGTGGCGCGGGGGACGTTGGTGCATGCGTTGCGGCACACGTTTGCGACGCGGTTGGCGGAGGATGGTGCGTCGGTCACCGAGATCATGCATTTGTTGGGGCATTCGTCGGTGACGTCGTCGCAGGCCTATATCGAGGTGACGGCCCGGGCGCAGCGGGAGGCGGCGGGGTCGAATCGGACGTATGGGGTGTTGCGGCGTTTGGCTGCTGATGGTGTGGGTGGGCAGGAGCAGGCGGGTCAAGGGGGTGGGTGAGTCGGGGTGAGGGGTGGCTTGGGGTTGGTGTGGGGGTGGGGGTGGGGGTGGTTACGCTGAGGGGCGTGAATCAGTCGAGTTTTGTTGTGTCCAGCGTCAACGTCAACGGGTTGCGGGCGGCCGCGGGGAAGGATCCGGGGTTCGTTTCCTGGTTGGCGGCCACTGAGGCGGACGTGGTGTGTTTGCAGGAGACGCGTGCTGAGCCCGAGCAGCTTCCCGCCGGGGTGGGTTCGCCCCAGGGGTGGCATGTGGTGTTGTGTCCGGCTCGGGCGAAGGGTCGTGCGGGGGTGGCGATCTATTCGCGTGTGGAGCCCGATGAGGTGCGGGTCGGGTTCGGGGAGGCCGAGTTCGAGGATTCGGGCCGGTATGTGGAGGCGGACTTCGGTGAGGTGACGGTGGCCAGCCTGTACCTGCCCTCGGGTGAGGTGGGTACTGCGCGTCAGGAGGAGAAGGAGCGTTTCATGGAGGCGTTTTTGCCCTACCTGGTCAAGCGGCGCGCCGAGGTGGAGGCTCAGGGGCGGTCTCTGGTGGTGTGCGGTGACTGGAACATCGCGCATACCGAGGCGGATCTGAAGAACTGGCGTGGTAACAGGAAGAACTCGGGGTTTTTGCCCGAGGAGCGTGCGTGGTTGTCGCGGGTCTTCGATGAGGCGGGGTATGTGGACGTGGTGCGTTCGCTGTATCCGGATCAGGAGGGCCCGTACTCGTGGTGGTCCTACCGGGGTAGGGCTTTCGACAACGACACGGGGTGGCGGATCGATTATTTGGTGGCCACGCCGGGGTTGGCGGCGCGGGCACGGTCGGGTCGGGTGGAGCGTTATCCCAGTCGTGAGGAGCGTTGGTCGGACCATGCTCCGGTGACGGTGGCCTTTGGGCTCGGAGAGTAGGGGCGGTCATGGGTGTACCGGTTGTGTTGGCGCACGGGTTGCGTTCGTCGTCGAGTATGTGGCGGCCGCAGGTGGAGTTCTTGGAGGCGCAGGGGCGTGTGGTGGTGGCGCCTGATCTTCCTGCTCACGGTTCGCGTCGGGGCGAGGACTTTTCGGTGGGGCGTGCGGTGGACACCTTGTTGGATGCGATCGACTCGGTGGGTGGTCGTGCCCTGTTGGTGGGTTTGAGTATGGGTGGGTTGTTGTCGATCGCGGCGGCGGGGGTGGCGCCGGGGCGGATCGCCGGGTTGGTGGCGGCCAGTTGTACGGCGCAGCCGGCGCAGTCGTTGGCGCAGGTGTATCGGATTCCGTCGGTGTTGATGGAGCGGTTGCCGGACAAGGGTGCGGCGGTCAATGAGCGTTTTCATCGGTTGATGTTGCCGGACAGTGCGGCTGATGCGGTGGTTGACGGCGGGTTGGCTGTGGAGGCGGCCACGGCGGTGATCGATGAGTTGGCGGGGATCGACGCGTTGTCGGCGTTGGGGTCCTATCCGGGGCCGGTGTGGTTGATCAATGGGGCGCGGGATCATTTCCGGATTCATGAGAAGCAGTTTTTTGATGCGTGTGTGGAGGGGCGGTTGGTGAATGTGCCTCGGGCTGGGCACATGGTGAGTTTGGATCAGCCGGTGAATTTTTCGCGGATCGTGTCGGATGCGGCTGATGTGGTGGGGGTGCGTGAGGCTCGGGCGGGGTTGGAGCCTGGTGCTGGGGTGCCTGATGTGGTGGATTCTCCTCCTTCTGATGTGGAGGAGGAGGTGGCTGCCGGGGTGGATTCGGTGGCCGGGGTGGATCCTGAGGGTCCCTGATCCGGTAGGCGCTCGGGCGCTTGGGGGCCGGACAGCAAAAGGGGGCGGTTGGCCGTGTGGCCTGCCGCCCCCGTTTTTGTGGGTGGGGTCAGTTGTGGTGGGTGGGGTCGTCGGTGTGGGTGCGGGGGCGGGGTGTGGTGGGGATGGCTTGGCCGGGTCGGGGGCGTTCGGGCAGGCGGAAGAAGATCATGGGGTTGTGGGGGGATTGGCGTACGGGGGTGTCCAGGCCGAGTTCGGTTTTGAGTTCGTGGAGGGCTTGGTGGTGGTGGGGAGCGCGGGCGGCGGAGGCGGTGAAGTAGTTGGTGGTGTTGTTGGCGAGCCATTTGAGGACGACGGCGCCTTCGGTGAAGGGCAGGGCGTAGCGCTGGTGGAAGACGTCGTGGACGCTGACGGGGATGTGGGCGGGGAGGGTGGGCAGGAGGTGGTGGATGTACCAGCGGGCGAACCAGCCGTTGTGGGCGGCGTCGATGAACAGGTAGTCGGTGTTGGCGGGGATGTGGGTGATTTTTGCGCGTACGTCGCCTTTGGTGAAGGTCCAGCGGTCGGTGGCCAGGTCCGGGGGGACGTGGGCGGTGGCGTGGTCGACGATGTCGAAGGAGTGGAGGTGGCCGGTGCCGTTGTCGCGTAGGGCGGAGAGGATCCAGGAGGTGGACCAGCCGTAGTAGGTGCCGATTTCGACGACGTTGGCGGGTTGGTGGTGGCGTAGGAGCAGGTAGGTGATTTCTGCTTCGAGGTCGTCGAGTTGGGGGGTCATGGTGGGGTCGGCGTTGGTGTGGTGGTCGCGTTGTTGGTCGCGTACTCGGGCCAGGTCGTCGCGGTGGGTGCGGTAGAGGGTGGAGATGAGGTCGAGGTCGATGGGTGGTGTGGTGGGCATGGTGGTTTTCCTTCGGGGTGTGTGGGCCACTTTTGGAGCTGAAGGTAACAGTGTTGTTGCTCTGTGTTTGGGGTTTGGTGGGTGTGTCGTGGTTTTCAGGGGTGGGTGGTGGGGCGTATGAGGCCGGAGTCGTAGGCGGCGATGACGGCTTGGGTGCGGTCGCGTACGGCGAGTTTGGTGAGGGTGTTGGACACGTGGGTTTTGGTAGGCCCAGCGTTGGTGGGTGCGGGGGTCGACCAGGGGGTGGAGTGCTCTGGTCAGGAGGGTGGTGAGGTGGCGCATGGGTGGATGGTGGCACGGGCGGGTGGGTGTGTGCCTCCCTCTGGGGAGGGTGATGGTGTTGGTCACGGTGGGGATGGTGCGGGGGTGGTGGGGTGTTGTAGGGGCCATGGCATGGGGGTTTTGTGGTGGTTTGCGCCTTGGTGTGGAGATGGAGGACCGGGCGCGTATTGGTTGGTTCATGGGTTGTTTTCCGGGGTCGGTGAAAAATGTGATGAACCTTTCGTCCTATGGTGGGGCCCGTGACACGAAGTGAGACGTCGTCCGAAGAGACGGCACAAACAGACAACGGGCCGGGGCTGGCACACTCGCTGCGCCGCCGGCACATGGCACTGATCGCGATCGGCGGATCGGTGGGCGCCGGGCTGTTCATCGGCTCGGGCGCGGTGATCCAGACCGCGGGACCCGCGGCGGTTCTCTCCTACACGTTGGCCGGGGCCCTGGTCTTTTTGACCCTGCGGGCCCTGGGCGAGATGGTCGTGTCGGTCCCGGCCGGAGGGTCCTTCTCCGACTACGCCCGCCTGGCCTTCGGGCCCCGGGCCGGGTTCACCATCGGCTGGGTCTACTGGTGGATGTACGCGGTCCTGGTGGCCGCCGAGTCCGTGGCGGGGGCGGCCATCCTGAGCCAGTGGGTGCAGGTGCCCGGGTGGGCGCTGGCCCTGATCGTGCTGCTGGCCATGACGGCCGCCAACCTCATCTCGGTGCGCGTCTTCGCCGAGACCGAGTCCCTGTTCTCCCTGGTCAAGGTCGCCACCATCGTGGCCTTCCTGCTGGTGGGCGGCCTGTACGCCTTCGGGTTGTGGAGCGGTTCGGACGGGTCCACGGTCACCAACCTGTGGGAGCTGGGCGGGTTCGCCCCCAACGGTTGGGTCGCGGTCCTGGGGGCCACCGTGGTGGTGCTGTTCGCCTTCGGGGGCGTGGAGATCATCACCATCGCCGCCGGGGAGAGCGCCGAACCCGAGCGCGGGGTGGCCTCGGCCATCACCAACGTCCTGTGGCGTATCGGCCTGTTCTACGTGGCCTCCATCGTTGTGGTGGTCATGGTCGTGCCGTGGAACTCCACCGACCTGGACCGCAGCCCCTTCGTGGTGGTCATGGAGACCGTGGGGGTTCCCGGGGCGGCGCTGATCATGGAGATCGTGGTCCTGATCGCGGTGCTGAGCGTGCTCAACGCCGCGATGTACACCTCCTCGCGGATGCTGTTCATGCTCACCCGCCAGGGTGATGCCCCCCGGTTGCTCAGGGGCGCCAACCGGCGCGGTGTGCCGGTGCGCGCCATCCTGTTGGGCACCGTGGTCGGTTACGCGGCGGTGGTCGCCGACTACCTGGCTCCGGGCAGGGTCTTCCCGTTCCTGGTGGCCTCCATCGGCGCGATCCTGCTGGTGCTGTTCCTGACCATCTGTGCTTCGCAGCTGGTGGTGGGTGCCCGGGTGCGCCGCAACGCCCCGGAGCGGCTGACGCTGCGCATGTGGGGTTTTCCGTACCTGACCTGGGCCACCTTGGTGGGGTTGGTGGCGATCTTCCTGGCGATGGCCACCCTGCCCGAGCATCGGCAGGCACTGTGGGCCACGGTCGCCGCGGTGGTGGTGGCGGTGCTGGCCTATGAGGCGCGCCGTCTGTTCGGTTCCACCGAACCCAGCCGCAGGGTGCTGGGGGTGCGGGGCCGGGCCACCCCCGAGGAGTTGGACCGTGTCGCCGGGACCGGGGCCGGGCGGGTCCGGGATGCCGAGGAGCGGGGAGAGGATCTGTCCCCCCGGTAGGCCTGGCCCCGTGGGGCCCGGGGTGTGATCGGGGCCCTGTGTGTTGCTGTGGCGCCGTCCTCCGTCGGGGGGCGGCGCCGCGGTCGTTGGTGCCGCGGTTGTGGGGGCCGGTTAGTTCCCGAACAGGGCCAGGTGGGTCCGTTGGTCGAACATCTGCGCGGTGGCGCGTGCGGTGGGGGTGCCCGCGTCGGGGTCGGCTCCGGCATCGACCAACAGTTCCACGATCCGGTCCTCGCCCTTGAAGACCGCTCCGGCCAGGGGTGACTGGCCGCGGTTGTTGAGGCGGTCGGGGTCGGCGCCGTGTTCCAGCAGTAGGGCGACGGTGTCGGTGTGGCCGTGGTAGGCGGCCAGCATGAGCAGGGTGTCGCCGTTGTCGTTGGTCAGGTTGGGCGGCAGGCCCGCCTGGAGGTAGGGGGCCAGGTCCTGGGTGCGGCCGGCGCGGGCGTGGCCGAACAGGCGGGTGGCGAGTTCGATGACCTGGGGGTCGTGTTCTGGGTGGCTCACGGTGGGCAGCCTAGTGGGGTTCGGGGGTGGGTGTGGTGGGGCCCCGGGGTGGTTGTTTTGGGGTGATGTGGTGCTGAACTCGGTTTTTGTCGCTAAGGTGCTGCGCAACCCCTGAGAGGAGCACCCTCGTGCGACATTTCGTCGGCTTCCTGTCGGGCCTGATCCTGGGTCCGGTTCTGTTACTGGTGACCGGCTGGGCCTTCGCGCATCTACGGGGCCTGCACGCGGTCGGTCTGAGCGCCCTGCAGGGCACCGGTCCGGTGGCGGTGGCCGGGTTGGTGGGTGTGGGCCTGTTGGTGGCTCTGGTCGCGGTTCCGCCGCGGTTGACCCCGATGCTTCCCTTCGCCGCCTCCCTGGTTCTGGGCGGGGTGAGTGCTCTGGCGTTGGTGCGTATGCACCTGTTGGAGCGTCTGCCGGTCCTGCCCGGGACGGAGGGCGCTCTGACGCTGTTGCCGCTGGGTGTGTTCCTGCCCCTGGCGTTGGTGTTGGCCGCTCCCCTGTTCGTGGGCGCCCGCTGGGTCCGCGATGATGAGGAGGGGGTGGGCGAGGAGGAGTACTTCGAGGGCCTGTACGCGCAGGACGGGGAGGATGACGACGGTCTCCCCCGTTCCACCGCGACGAGGTCCGAGCCGGTGGCGGCGCACCATGAGCCGCGGCACCGGTTGGAGGACTGATTCCCCCTTCGCGTGCCGGGGCCCGGGAGCGGTTCTGCTCCCGGGCCCCGGTGTGTGCGGGGCGAACGCGCCCTAGCGCCAGGTGGGTCCCCAGGCGGAGCTGTTGGAGACTCCACGGGGTAGGCGGGGCAGCCCGGTGGGGCTGGAGTTGGCCGGTGCGGGTGGGGTGGTGCCGGGTTCGCGGTCGGCGGGTGCGCTGGGCTGCTCGGCGGGCTCGTCCGTGGTGTCCTCGCCCGTGGTGCCCTGGTCCTCGTTGTTCTCGTCCGGGCCCGGTTCGGGGGCCGGGTCGGGTTCGGGCTCCTCGGGTCGGGGGTCGCCGGGCTGCTGGTCGGCCCGAGGGGCCGGTTCGGGTTCGTCGGTGGGTGCTTCGGCCCGGGGTACGAAGCCGCGTACGCGTTGGGCCTCGCCCTCGGGGTGCGGGTTGTGCAGGAGCACCGGTTCGGGCAGGGGGGTGGGTTCCTCGGCGTGGGGGTCGGGGAGGGCGGGTTCGGCCGGGGCCACCCGTTTCCACCACAGGTCGGCTTCCTGGGGGCTGAGTTCGGACTCCACCTCCAGCCAGCCGTGTACCTGGCTGTGGCGGCGTCCGGCGTTCCAGGAGCGGGGGTAGGGCTGTTCGTCCAGGACCAGGACGTGTTCGCCGTCGATGGTGGGGATCTCGGCGGGGACCCCTTCGTTCCAGATCCAGGAGCCGTCGTGGGCGACCATGTTCCACCAGCCCCACACGGTCTGGGCCGCGGGGTCGACGGGGCCGTCGCGGAAGGAGGCGGTCCAGCGCGGGTCGGGGGGATCGCCCGGCAGTCCCTGGCCGTGGGGGCCGATGAGGGCGTCGGCGAGCAGGGTGTGGAGTTGGAAGTTGTCGCCGATGCCGTCGAAGAGTACGCGGAAGGCGCGCCTGGAGTGGCGGTCCATGACCAGGGCGGAGGTGGCCTCGGCCATCCTCAGGAGGGCGCGGAGCTGGTCGAACTCGGTGAGCAGGTCGCTGAGTTGGTTGGCGATGGCCACGAGTTCGGCGTGCAGGGCGGGGTCGCGGCGGGTGTGGGAGCGCACGCCGGGTTCGCTGAGCATGGTTTTGGCGGCCAGGCCGTGGCGGCGGATGGTCCACCAGCACATGGTGGCGGCGGGGGCGTCGGCGCCCAGGTCGGCGGCCACGCGGGCTTCGGCGTCGGCGGTGACGGTGTCGGGGTCGGGCGGGGTGCCGCCGCCGGTGCGTTCCCAGGCGCGGACGAAGACGATGGCGCCCTTGCCCATGGTGCGCAGGCGGTGCAGGATCTCGATGCCGGCGGGGCCGGGGTCGGTGCCCATCTCGACCAGGGCGCCGGCGACCACGGACAGGTCGGCGATGATGCCGGGGGCGGCGTGGTCTCCGGAGAGCAGGGGGGTGAGGGCTTCCAGGGCCAGTTCTCGTTCGGCGGGGGGGATGTGGGAGGCCAGGAGGTAGACCTTGTGGACTGCCGGCGGGAACTGTTGGGGGTCCGTGGAGACGGAGGCGTCGATCAGTTCTTGGAATGCCGCGCGAAACTCGTCGACCATGGGTCCGTCCCCTTTCTCACGCAACCAACCTAATGTCTCATCAGGGAAGGATCGCACTTTAACGGGCTGTATCAGGTGTTGCTGGTGGGTTTGTTGGTGATTCGAGATGAGGTGGTGGCCGATGAGGCGCAGGTCACTGTTGGTCCGGGGCCTCACAGCCCCAGCCGGGTGACCGCGTTGTCCTCCAGGGGGTTCGCGGTGCGGATGTAGTCGTGCACGGTCTGGGCGTTGGTCCACCGCCCCTGGCGCATGATCTCGCGGTCGGTGGCCCCGCCCAGGGCGGCCTGGGTGGCGAACCCGGCTCGCAGGGAGTGCCCGCCGAAGTCGTCGGGGTTGAGCCCGGCCCTGGCGGCGTAGCGTTTGACCAGGTTGCCCACGGCCTTGGTGGTCATCGGGCGTTGGGCCAGGCGTCCGTGCCGGTCCACCCCGGGCAGCAGGGGCCGGTTCGAGCCGTCGGCCAGGTCGATGCCGCGCAGCTGCCGGCAGGTGTGCGCGGGTGCGGGGTCGGGGGCGCCCAGCGACTCCAGGTGGGCGCGCACCGCCGGCGCTCCCCCGTCGCGGTGCACCGCCACCAGGGCCGACCAGTCGGCCAGGGCGCACACCGGGCAGGTGGTGCGGTGGCGTCCGCGGGGCAGGGCCACCCGCTGGTGGGCCCGGCCCTCCTGGTCGGTCTTGGTGGCCCACAGGGAGACCACCAGGGTGGGGGCGCCCGAGGCCGGGTCGGTGCGCAGGGCCAGGTCGTCGAAGGTCAGCCCGGCCAGTTCGGAGCGGCGTAGCGCCCCGGCGAATCCGGTCAGCAACAGCACGGCGTCGCGTCTGCGCGCCACTCCCCCGGGGTGGCCCTCGGCGGGGCGTACCGCCAGCAGCGCCTCCAGGGTGGACAGGACCACGGGGGCCTTGCGGTGGGGGCGGGCCTTGCGGGTGCGGCGGATGCCGCGCAGGGTCATGCGCACCACTTCGGCGCGGGTGGGTGAGTCCAGGCCGTGGGCGCCGTGGACGGCGGCGATGGCCGCGGAGCGGCGTTCCAGGGTGGCGGGGGCCAGGGCCCAGCCGGTGCCGTCGGGGGTGCGTTGCTCGGCGCAGGCAGCCAGGTAGACGGCCACGTCCACCGGGTCGGCCGGTAGGGAGGTGCGCTGCTCGGTCAGGCACCAGGCGCCGAAGGCGGTCCAGTCGGCGCGGTAGGCGCGCAGGGTGGCCGGTGACTGGGCGTTGGTCAGGTACCGGCCCAGGGCCTGGGCCTGTTCGGTGTCGAAGCGTTCGCGGACCCGTTCCAGGGCGCGGGTGTCCACGAGCACGCTGTGGTCGGGGTGCTCCAGGCGGGCGCGTACGGGCGGGGGCAGAGCGATCTGGTCCCGGGGCGCGGGTGTGTCGGCGGGGTCGGTGGTGTGCACGGGTTCCATTGTGGCCGGGGTCGGGGCCCGGGTGTGGCAGGCGGGGCGGGTCGGGTCGTAGCGGGTCTCAGCCGAACAGGTGGGTGCTCAGTGCCGCCCATAGTTCGGCTGGGGGCATCACCCACAGTGTCAGGGCCACGGTCAGGGCCAGGGCCGTGGTGAAGGCGATGGCGGCCATGGTGCGGCGCAGCAGCAGGGCGGTGGTGGCGCCTGCGGCCGGTACGACCCAGGCCATGACCAGGAACCAGACCAGGGCGTTGCCGATGGCATCGAGGTTGCGTTCCTGCTGTTCGGCGAGCAGGTCCGGGTCGGTCATGGTGGGGTCGGCGGGTGTGTTCATCGAGTCGAGTCCGGCGAAGAGCAGCGCGGCCAGGGCCAGGGGGGTGCCCAGGGCCCACAAGCACCACAGGATGACCCACAGCACGGTGATGCGCCGGTCGGGTGGTTCGGTGACCGTGAGGGGGGTGCGCTTCAGGGGTCGCTTTTCGGGGACCTGGCCGGGTGTGAGGCGGCCGGGTTCGGTGCGGCCCTGTTCGGTCGCGGCGGTGCGGGGGGCGGGCCCCTGTTGGCTCTTGCGGCGGTTGCGCTTCTTGGGTGACACGCCCGGGAGCCTACCCGGCCGAGCGCAGCAGGTGGATGACCACCACGAACACCACCGGCCAGGCCAGCAGGGCCAGGGACCACAGGGCTGCCTTGCGGTCGCCGGCGACGGTGGCCACGGCCGCGGCCAGGAAGGGGATGCCCACGGCCGCGCCGAAGGTCAGGGTGAACCATTCGGCTGCCGATCCGGCGTGGGAGTCGGCGTCGATGCCCATCAGGTAGCCCAAGGGGCCCAGGACCAGGGCGAACAGGGCCAGGACGCAGATGACGACACGGATACCGGTGGGGTGGCGTGTGTTGCGGCCACCGCCGGGTGTGGAGGGACGTTCAGACACGGGGGCCGTGGTGCCTTTCGGAACTGGTGGCGGGCCAGGGCGGCAGGACCCCACCGCGGGGGTGTGGGGGGTGGGTCCTGCGGGCACGCCGTGGCCTGCCCGTGCGGGCGTGTGGATGCCCGCGGGCAGGCGTGGTGTGCTACCTAGAACGTACTCCACGTGGGGGGTGTCCGAAACCTGGGGCGGTGGGTCCTTCAGTGGTCGGGCCAGGGGCGGGCCCGGGTGACCAGACCGGTGAAGGAGGCCAGTAGGCGGAGTTCGTCGATGGTGCGCGGGGCGGTGGTGAGCAGGTCGGGTGAGTGCACGACCAGTGCCAGGAGTTGGGCGCGGGAGAGGGCGACGTTGAGGCGGTTGCGGTCCAGGACGAAGGAGGGGCCGCGGCTGGTCTCGGCGGCGTCGGAGGTGGTCATGGAGCAGATGACCGCGGCGGCTTCCTGGCCCTGGAACTTGTCGACGGTGCCCACCCGCACCCCGGCCAGGGCGGGGGTGTGCTGCTGGGCGTGGGCCAGGGCCTGGCGCAGGGTGCGCACCTGCAGGTTGTAGGGGGCCACCACCAGGATGTCGGTGCCGGTGAGGGGGCGCGGCCCCTGGTCGGGGTCGAGGGTGACCTGTTGGGTGAGCAGGGTGCGGACGGCCTCGACGACGGCCTGGACCTCTTCGGGGCTGTGGGTGGTGCGGCCGGTGTGGGTGACGGGGTGGGCGTACACGCCCGGGGCCATGGGGTTCAGGTGGCGTTGGGTGGTGCTGGGGTGGGCCTGCAGGCGGCCCTGGTAGGACAGGTCCGAGACCGGGGCGCACACGTTCGGGTGCATGCGGCGGGTCTGGTCCAGGAAGTAGCCCAGGGCGGGGTCGATGATGGCTTCGGTGCCCATGAGGTGTTGCAGGGCCGAGGCGTCGGCGCCCTCGGAGTGCACGCCCTGGACGACCTGGGGTAGTTGTTGGGGGTCGCCGAGCAGGACGAGGTTGTGGGCGCCGGCGGACACGGCCAGGGTGTCGGCCAGGGCGAACTGTCCGGCTTCGTCGATGATCAGCACGTCCAGGGGGTCGGCGAGGGTGTCGGCGCCGGACATGCCCCAGGCGGTGCCGCCGATCAGGACGGGTTGGCCCTGGGTGGTGCGTTTGGTGCGCCAGTTGGCCAGTGCTTGTTGGGTGGAGGGTTGCTGCCAGGGGGCGTCGGGGTCCTTCTTGCCGCCGCGGGGGCGTTTGGCGGCTTCGATGTGCAGGCCCTGGTGGTCGGCGGCGCGCAGTGCGGCGGCCATGACGTTCTCCACGGCCTTGTGGCCGGTGGAGCACACGCCGACGCTGCGGCCCTCCTTGATCAGGTGGGTGATGAGTTGGGCGGCCAGGTAGGTTTTTCCGGCTCCGGGCGGGCCCTGTACGGCCAGGTAGGAGTGGTCCAGGCGGTCCACGGCGGTGATGGCGGCGCTGATGAGGTCGCCGTCGGCCGGGGCGGGCAGGGGGCCCGGCGGGTTCAGTCGGGGCGGGGTGCGGCGCAGGGCGTCCAGGCCGGGGTGGTGGGGCCAGTCGGGCAGGTGGTCCACGGCGGTGCGGGCGACCGTTTCCAGGGCGCCGTCCTTGGGTTTGGGGTCCACCGGTGAGCCGGGCAGGACCGCCAGGGGGGTGCGGGAGGGCAGGTCGTCGGGGTCGGCGGTCTCCAGCAGGGTCAGGGTGTCGGGTTCGGCTTTGAGGACCTTGGCGGGGCGGGTGGCGGCCCCTTGGCCGGGGGCGCCGGGGTGGAGCAGGTGGACGCTCTCGCCGGTGGTGAAGGGGTTGGGGTGGGCGCGGTCCAGGCGCATGGCGATTTCACGGCGGGCCTTCTTCTGCCTGCCGGTGGGTTCGGTCCACTCCCCCGCCTGTACCTGCCAGGGCACGGCGCAGTTGCTGTCGGTCTCCAGGTCCTGCAGGGGTGCGTTCTGGCGTTGGAAGTGTTCGCGCCAGGGTGGGGTGTTCTCGCGCTGGTAGTAGCCGATCAGGGAGGCCAGGGCTGCGCGGGGGCGGTCCTGTTCGGTGCGTTCCTCGGGTTGTTCGGGGACCTGTTCGAGCAGGGGTTGGGTCAGGGCGGTGTGGCGGGCGTTCTTCTCGGCGCGTTTGCGGGCGCGTTCGGCCTCGTCCTCGGTGAGTTCGAACTGGATGAGGGGGCGGTCGGTGATGCCCTGTCGGGTGCGTTGGTCCTCGAGCCAGTCGCGTAGGCGGGCGGTGGAGTGGCAGTCGTCGCGGTTGTAGGCGGCGATGTCGTCCAGGACCCGGGCGGCGGTGTGGGTGTCGCCTTCCTCTCGGGCGGTCAGGTAGGCGGCGTAGGCGTCGATGCTGGAGGCGGCGGTGGTGACGCCCCCGTCGCGGGCGGTGTCCAGGTAGAGGGGTTCGAGGTACTTGATGGAGTAGGAGCGTTGGGACACGCGCAGGCTTTTGCGGACCACGGTGTACAGGTCGACGAGGCGGTTCTCGCGCAGGAGGCGGTCGACCTCCTCCTCGCGGGTGTTGAATTCGGAGCTGAGGAGTTTGAGGCGGTCGACCTCGTAGGAGGCGTAGTGGTAGACGTGGGCGCCCTCGTCGGTGTCGATACGGGCGGTGGCCAGGTCGACGAAGTCCTCCAGGGCCTTCTTCTCCTGGGTGCGGTCGTGGGCCCAGAAGGCGTGGAAGGTTTCGGTGCCGTCGGTGTCCTCGGTGGTGGCGCCGAAGAGGTATTCCAGGCCGCGTTCGCCCTGGCGGGAGTGGTAGGGGTAGCCCTCCATGTCGAAGAAGAGGTCGCCGGGGCTGGGGGCGGGCAGGCCGGCCAGGCCGTCGGGGGCGAAGACCTCGGCGGTGACCTGCCCCTGGGGGTTGGCGGGGGTGCGGGTGGTGTCCTGGCGTACCTGCAGGGCGGCTTGGGCGCGGAGTTGGTCGAAGGAGCGGCTGGGCAGGGTGGCGGGGCGGTCCTGGTCGGTGGCCCGGGCCAGGGCGTCGATGGTGTCCAGGCCGGTGTCGGTGAGTTTGGCGGCCTGGTCGGTGCGTAGTCCGGCGACCAGGGACAGGTGGCGGGCGGCGGTGCGTCCCTGGGAGCACCAGGTGTTGTAGCCGCAGCTCTCGCACAGGAGGCGGGGTTGGCCCCAGGTGGGGGTGGGCAGGGCGGGTTCGTGGGCCAGGTGGTCGAGCAGGCGTTGGGTGATGGTGGTCAGGATGGGGGTGAACTCGGCGGTGGGCAGGGTGTGGGTGCGGCTGTCGCCGGTGAGCAGGTGCATGTGTTGGGGGGTGTGTCCGTGCAGGACGGTCACGGCCTGGGCGTAGGCGGTGAGTTGGACCACGGCTGAGGGGCCGGGGCGGCGGGCGAGTTTGGTGTCCCAGGGTTCGTAGGTGAAGGGGGTGGGGGCGTCGGGGTGCGGTTGGCCGGTGGTGGGGTCCAGGTCGGAGCGGATGAGGAAGTCGGCGCGTCCATGGAAGGCCACGTGGGGGTTGAGGGGGTGGTGGAAGGAGGCCTGGTAGATGACCGGGGCTGCGGCGGCCATGGCCTGGGCGGTGGCGTGGGCGGCCCGGGCCAGGGAGTGGTCGTCGGCGGTGGGTGCTTCGATGCGTACCAGGTCGTCGCCGAACAGGGTGCTCAGGCGTTGGAGTTCGGCCTGTTCGTGGAGTTCGCCGTGGCGGGCGACGAGGGGGTCGATGTCCTCGGGGTGGGGTGCGCCGGGCAGGTGGGCGGCCAGGGCGCTCTTGAGGGCGGTGCGGTGGTCGCATTCCAGTGTGTCGACGAGGTCGGTGGGTGAGACGACCCAGCCGGTGGTGGTGCGGAACAACGCCCGACTCCCCCTGGTGTTGTGGTGTTGGTCTGTGGCGGTGGTGGGGATTGTGCCATGTCGCGGGGGTGTGTGGGGCTTGTTGCGTGCGGGTGGGTGCCGGGGGTGGGTATGGCGGCGCCCCGCACCGGTGGGGGTGCGGGGCGCGCGGGGTGTGTTCGCGGGGCGGGGTTAGCCCACGACCTCCCAGTCGACGGTGCCCACGCCGGCGCCGGTGCCGATGATCTGGTCGAAGGCGGCGGTGGACAGGTCCAGGCAGCGGCCGGCGATGAAGGGGCCGCGGTCGTTGATGCGCACTGTCACCGACTTGCCGTTGTCGGGGTTGGTCACCTTGACCATGGTGTCGAAGGGCAGTGTCTTGTGCGCGGCCGTCATGCCGTAGGTGTCGAAGGTTTCGCCGTTGGCGGTGGTGGCGCCGTGGAAGCCGTCGCCGTAGAAGGAGGCCTCACAGGTGCCGCCCTCGCCGGTGCCCTGGGAGGCGTCCGAGTCGCCGGAGGGTGTCTCGGGTTCGGGCTCCGGTGTTTCCTCTTCGGGTTCGAGGATGGCGGGGCCCGAGGCGCTCAGGGCCTGGGGTGCCGCGGCCTGGGCGCGTTCGGTCTCGTCCTGGGGTTGTTCGGGTTCGGGTTCGGGGGCGGTGAGGGTTCCGATCTGGGCCTGGGGGATCCCGGTGGCGCTGGTGGCGTTGTCGGGTTCGGCGCCGGAGGTGATGACGGCTGCCGCGGCGGTGCCGCCCACGAGCAGGGTCAGACCGGCGGCCGAGGCCACGACCAGGGCGCGCTTCTTGCGTGAGCGTGCGGCTGCCAGGCGGGGTCCGACGGGCGGGGGTGCGTCCTGGGTGGTCGCATCGTGGCCGTCGGACGGTGGGATCTGGGGCTCGTGTTTGCCCACAACGCAGTCCTTCGAACGGGAACAGGGGTGTGGCGGTCGCCTCCGGGCGTGGTGCGGTGGTGCCGTGGAGGGCGTGGTGTGTTCGGGTGGTGCGGGCCCCGGGGGGATGTGTGGGGCCGGGCACGGGCCGAACGGGACCGCCGGTGGCATTGCACGGGGTCTGGGCGCAGAGCTTAGGGGTAACGCGACAGTAACGGTACCGGAAAGTGATGGTTTGTGGAACTTCTCACCCGGTGGCCCGAACGGAGCGCAGTTCGGGTCGGCGCGGGGGCAGGCCCCGGGGGAAGAGGGCCCGGGTCGGGTCGGGCAGGTCCAGGCCGCTGAGTTCGGCCACGGCCCGGGACAGGGTCGGGTTGTCCAGGTGTCCGCCCACGGTGCGGATGAGGGTGCCCAGGGTGGGCAGGGGCGGTGCGCCCAGGGCGGCGGTGGCGTAGCGGGCGGCCACGGCGGGGGTGCGTGAGGCGCCCGCCCAGCAGTGCAGCAGGACGCGTTTGCCCTCGGTGCGCAGGGCGGTCACGGCTTCGGCGGCCTCGTTCAGGGTGAAGTGCAGGTTGGTGTTCTTGCCGGGGGTGTCGTGCAGCCACACGCGCACCCAGTCGGGGCCGCTCACGTGGGGGGCGTCGTCGGGGTGGGTGCGGCACAGCGAGACCACCGCGTCCACGCCTTGGGGGCGGGTGCGCAGGTGGTCGAGGTTGCCGAGCAGGACCCCGGGGTCCAGGGGGTGGGGTACGGCGAAGGGCGGCAGGCGTTGTTCGGGTCGCTCCCGGATGGGGTGCTGGGGCCACTGGCGGGGTTGGGTGCCGCGCACCTGGAGCAGGGCGGTGGTGATCAGGGTGTGGGGGTCGGTGTGCCCGCTCAGCCGGCGCAGTGTTTGCAGGGGCAGGGCGGAGGCGCCCCAGCGGGCCCCGGCCAGGGCTCCGGTGTACATGGCGGCCAGGTCGCCGCCGGTGTGGTGGGCCCGGTGCAGGGCCTGGGTCAGGTGGGTGCAGGCGAAGGTGCCGTGGGCGGGCTCGTGTGCGGGGTGGGGGGTACGGGTCAGGGCCCGCCAGGAGGTGCCCAGGGGGTCGTGGTCGGTGGTGTGCTCCAACTCGGGCAACTCGGGTGAGTGCGGGGTTGCGGCGGTGCGCACCAGGGTGCTCAGGGCCTCTTGTGGCCACCCGGGTGTGGTGGGCGGGGCCCTGGTCCGGGTGCTGTCCACAGACGTGGGGTTGTGGCGGCGCTCACCAGAGCCAGGTGTTTCATCGTGGATTCCTGCACGGGCTCCTCGTGCGCGGTTTCCGGGGTGTGGCGGTATGCGTGGCGTGTATCGCCGCCTTCGCCAGCTTCTCCTGGTGAGGTCCTCATATGAAAAAGACGTGGATGTGCGTGCTGAGTCTGGTCGGGATGGCCGTTTCGGCTGCCGTGTTGAT
The DNA here is from genome assembly GCF_055763695.1 of Nocardiopsis moroccensis. NCBI lineage: Bacteria > Bacillati > Actinomycetota > Actinomycetes > Streptosporangiales > Nocardiopsidaceae > Nocardiopsis > Nocardiopsis moroccensis. The sequence continues at coordinate 1,494,675 of NZ_CP199747.1, forward strand.
CCTGCTCATTCCGTCGCTGTTCGGTCCGGGCGAGCAGGGAAACGTCTGGGCGGTCGGAGCGCTCGCGTGTCTGATCGTGGTCTGCGCAGCGGGGACGCTGTACTGGCGTCCGTCGACCTCGGACGGCGGATGGCCGGGGCCTGTCCCGTGCAGGTCGTGGCGGACGCCAGGAGATCGCGTCGAGCGCCTGTCACGACCTTCGCCCGCGTGAACACGCACACGATGCGCGTGCCCGGGCCGAGGGAGAGAGAACGCGGGGGGACCAGCGCGTCCAAGACCGTTCGGGACGCGCGCAGGACCGGGAGAGCACCACAGGGCACTCCCGCACACTGTCAAGGAACGGTCAGGTCCGGGCGGGTTGGGGCAGGCAGGCGCTCAGGTAGCGGTCGGCCACGGCGTGGGCGATGGCGGCGTCGGGGCACAGGGGTGCGGCCACCGTGTCGGCGCCCGAGTCGCTCAGGCGGTCGTGGAACAGGCCGGGGGCCAGCAGCCAGGTGGCGACGCTGATACGGGTGTGGCCTCTGGTGCGCAGTTCGGTGACCTTGTCGGCGACCGTGGGGGTGTTGGTGGCGGCGTAGGCCAGGTGGACGGGGGTGTCCATCTGTTGGGACAGGCGTTCGGCGGCCTGGTCGAGTTCGGTCTGGGCGTGGGGGTCGGAGGTGCCCGCGCAGCCCAGGACGAGGGCGTCACCGGGGCGGTGGCCGGCGGCTTCCAGGCGTTTGCGGGCGGTGGTGGTCAGGGCGGGGTGGTCGCCCAGGGCGGGGGTGATGACGGCGTCGGCTCGTCCGGCCAGGGCGAGTTGGTGGGGGATGTCGGTGCGTACGTGGTAGCCCGAGGCCAGGAAGGCGGGTACGACCACCAGGGGTCCGGGTGTGGTGGCGGCGACCTGTTCGACGGTGGGGTCCAGGACGTCGGCGAAGGCCAGGCGGGTGGGGCGGTGGGTGATCTCGGCCACGCGCAGGGCCAGGGAGTGGGCCACGGCGGTGCCGCGGGGTGAGCGGGTGCCGTGTACGGCCAGCAGCAGGGTGGGTGTGTGGTTCAGCATGGGTGGGTGTCCAGGGCCAGGCGGTAGCCGCGTTTGACGACCGTTTGGATGATCTTGGGGTCGCCCAGGGCGGTGCGTAGGCGGGCCACGGCTGTTTCGACCGCGTGGGCGTCGGCGTCCTCGCCCAGGCAGGTGAGCAGGTGGGCGCGGTCGCGGACCTGGCCGGGGCGGTGGGCCAGGGCGCGCATCAGGCGCATGAGGGTGGGCGAGAGGGTGTGGACGGTGCCGTCGACCAGGACGGCGTGTCCGCGTAGGCGCATGCGGTGGCCGGCCACGTGCAGGGTGGGAAAGCGTGCGGGGAGTTCTTCGGTGAGTTTGCGGACCTGGGCGCCGATGCGGGCGCGGTCGGGCCACACGGTGGGGATGTCGTGGGCCATCAGGGGGCGTGCGGTGACCGGTCCCACGCACATGGCCAGGACGTGGCCGCGCAGGGCCTGGACGAGGGTGTGTTGTTGGCCGGTGGTGTGGGCGCGGGTCAGGAGTCCGGCGGCGGCGGGGGCGCTGGTGAAGGTGACGGCGTCCACTCCCCCGGTGGTGACGGCTTCGATGAGGCGGTCCAGGGGTGCGGTCTGTTCGGGTTGGGTCCACCGGTAGACGGGGACTTCGATGACCTCTGCTCCGGCCAGGCGCAGGGCGGCGGTGAAGTCGGGCAGGGGTTCGCCGTGGAGTTGGATGGCCACGCGTAGGCCGTGGACGCCGCGTTGGAGGAGGTAGTCCAGGACCTCGGCGGAGGATTCGGAGGGTGGGGACCATTCCTCGGTGAGGCCGGCTGCGCGGATGGCGCCCTTGGCTTTGGGGCCGCGGGCGAGGAGGCGGGAGGAGGCCATGCTGGTCAGGAGGGGGTCGGCCATGCCCCAGGTTTCGCAGGCCTCGACCCAGCCGCGGAAGCCGATGCCGGTGGTGGCCACGACGATGTCGGCGGGGGTGCGGGTGAGTTGTTCGGAGACGGTGGCCAGGCGTTGGTCGTCGCTCAGGGGGACGATGCGCAGGGCGGGGGCGGCGATGACCTGGGCGCCCTTGCGGTGCAGCAGGGCGCTGAGTTCCTCGGCGCGGCGGGCGGCGGTGACGGCGACGGTGAACCCGGCCAGGGGTGCGGTGGTGGCCTCGGCTGTGGGTGGGGAGGCGGTGGCGGGTGGGGCGTTGTTCATGGTGTCCCCTGTTCTGCGCGGGTGCTGGCGTGGGTGGTGGGGGTGGTGCCGATCTGGACGGTGTGGTCGTGGACGCGGACCGGCCAGGTGGCCAGGCGGGTGTGGGGGTCGTCCAGGCTCTGTCCGGTGCGCAGGGAGAAGACGTGTTTGAGCATGGGTGAGGCCACGGTGGGTTCGCCGTCGCGGTCGCCGACGATACCGCGGGCCAGGACGGCGGCGCCGGTGTGGGGGTCGAGGTTGTCCAGGGCGTACAGGTGGTGGTCGCGGGTGAGGAAGAGGGCGACCTGGTGTCCGTCTGGGAGCAGGGCGGCCAGGCCGATCTCGGGTTCGAGGCGTTCCTGTGGGCAGATGGTGACCCAGTCGGTGGTGGTGGGGGCGTGGGTGAGGACGCTCATCGGGTGCTCTCCTGCTGTTGGGTGCGGGGGGTGGGCATGCCGAGGTTGAGGGGGCCCGGGACGGGTTGGTCGCGGGTGGTGGTGAAGCTGATGGTGGGGTCGGGGGTGGTGGGGGCGTTGGCGAAGGAGACGAAGCGGGCGAGTTTGTCGGGGTCGTTCAGGACGGCGGCCCATTCGTCGGTGTAGGTGTCCACGTGGTGGGCCATGGCGGTTTCGAGTTCGTGGGCGATGCCCAGGCTGTCGTTGACCACGACCTCGCGCAGGTGGTCCAGGCCGCCGTCGAGGGACTCGATCCAGGGGGCGGTGCGCTGGAGGCGGTCGGCGGTGCGGATGTAGAACATCAGGAACCGGTCGATGTAGCGGATGAGGGTGTCCTCGTCCAGGTCCGCGGCCAGGAGTTGGGCGTGGCGGGGGGTGAAGCCGCCGTTGCCGCCCACGTACAGGTTCCAGCCGGTGTCGGTGGCGATGATGCCGAAGTCCTTGCCGCGGGCCTCGGCGCATTCGCGGGCGCACCCGGAGACGGCGGACTTGAGTTTGTGGGGTGAGCGCAGGCCCCGGTAGCGCTCTTCCAGGCGGATGGCCAGGCCCACCGAGTCCTGGACGCCGTAGCGGCACCAGGTGGTGCCCACGCAGGACTTTACGGTGCGCAGGGACTTGCCGTAGGCGTGCCCGGATTCGAAGCCGGCCTCGACCAGGCGTTGCCAGATGGCGGGGAGTTGTTCGAGGCGGGCGCCGAACAGGTCGATGCGTTGGCCGCCGGTGATCTTGGTGTAGAGGTCGAAGTCGCGGGCGACCTCGCCGATGACGATGAGTTTGTCGGGGGTGATCTCGCCGCCGGGGATGCGGGGCACGACCGAGTAGGTGCCGTTGCGTTGCAGGTTGGCCAGGTAGCGGTCGTTGGTGTCCTGCAGGGTGGCGGTTTCGCCGTCCAGGATGTGGCCGCCGCCCAGCGAGGCCAGGATGGAGGCGACGGCGGGTTTGCAGATGTCGCAGCCGTGGCCGGTGCCGTGGGCGTCGATGAGGGCGGAGAAGGTGGTGGTGCCGGTGGCGCGCACGATCTCCAGGAGTTCGGCGCGTGATTGGGTGAAGTGCTCGCACAGGGCCTTGGACTGGGTGATGCCGGCTTGGGTGAGGATCTGTTTGAGCATGGGCACGCACGAGCCGCAGCTGGTGCCCGCCTTGGTGCAGGACTTGAGTTCGGCCACGTCGTGGGAGCCGCACTCGATGGCGTGGGTGATGTCGCCCTTGGTGACGGCGTTGCAGGAGCAGATCTGGGCGGTCTCGGGCAGGGCGTCGGCGCCCAGGGACTCGCCGTCGGGGGTGATCAGGGCCAGGGGGTCGCCGGGCAGGGGTGAGCCGACCAGGGGGCGCAGGGTGGCGTAGGTGGAGGCGTCGCCGACCAGGACGCCGCCGAGCAGGGTGGTGGCGTCGTCGGACAGGACGAGTTTGGCGTAGCGGCCGCTGGCGGCGTCGTTGACGACCACGTCCAGGGCGCCGGGGGTGCGGCCGTGGGCGTCGCCGAAGCTGGCCACGTCCACGCCCAGGAGTTTGAGTTTGGTGGAGGTGTCGGCGCCGGTGAAGGTGGCGTTGCCGCCGACCAGGCGGTCGGCGACGACCTCGGCCATGGCGTTGCCGGGGGCGATGAGCCCGTAGACGGTGCCGCGGTGTTGGGCGGCCTCGCCGATGGCGTGGATGTGGGCGTCGCTGGTGGTGCAGGTGTCGTCGATGACGATGCCGCCGCGTTCGCCGGTGGTGAGGTCGCTGGTGCGGGCCAGGTCGTCGCGGGGTCGGATGCCCACGGAGAACACGACCAGGTCGGTGTCCAGGTGCTCGCCGTTGTCCAGGAGCAGGCGGGCGGCGCGGCCGTCGGGGCCGGGTTCGACGGCGGTGGAGGCGGTGTGGGTGTGGACGTGCACGCCCAGGTCGGTGACGAGGTTGCGCAGGAGTGCTCCGGCGCCTTCGTCGATCTGGGCGGGCATCAGGTGGGGGGCGAGTTCGACGACGTGGGCCTGTAGGCCCAGCAGGCGTAGGGCGTTGGCGGCTTCCAGGCCCAGGAGTCCGCCGCCGATGACCACGCCGGTGCGTGCGCCGGAGGCGGAGGCGGTGATGGCGTCCAGGTCCTCGATGGTGCGGTAGACGTGGCAGCCGGGCAGGTCGTGGCCGGGGACGGGGGGCACGAAGGGGGTGGATCCGGTGGCCAGGACCAGGCGGTCGTAGGGCAGGACGCGGCCGGAGGTGGTGGTGATGGTGCGGGCGGCGCGGTCGATGGCGGTGGCCTGTTCGGCGACGTGGACGTCCACGTGGGGGCCGCGTAGTTCGCCCAGGGACAGGTCCTGGGCGGTGGCGCCGTCGAAGTAGGTGGACAGGGCGACGCGGTCGTAGGCGGTGCGGGGTTCCTCGCCCACGACGGTGATGTGCCAGTGGCCGGCGGTGTCGCGGTCGCGGAGGGCCTCGACGAGCCGGTGGCCGACCATACCGTTGCCGATGACGACGAGTTCTTCCATGGGGCGGCTCCTGCGGGCTGCGGGGTCGGACGGTTTTCAGGCAACCTGCAGGGTGTTACCCGGTGGTTGGGCGGGTGTGTCGGGGGTGTTTCGTTGTGCTGTCACCCCAGGTGGGGGGTGAGTGATTGGTGTGGTGGGGGCGGGTCTTGCCTGGCGGGGCGGGTGCGGGCCGGTGGTGGGGTGCTGTGGTGCGGGGCGGGGTGGTGTGCGGCACATCGGGGTGTGTCAGGGGTGCTGGTGTCCGGGGTTCCGGGGCTGTTGGGGGCGGTGGGGGGTGCGTTGGTCGATGAGGTGTTGGCGGTGGCAGCTGCGGCGTAGGGCGGTGACGATGATGAGCAGGAGGCCGCCCGCTGCGCCCAGGAACGGGAGGGTCAGATGGGAGGCCAGGGAGCCGAGGAGTCCGGTCATGGTGTGGGCGGCGAGGTCGTCCCCGTAGGCCAGGGCGAAGCGGACGTCGTCGGGGGCCTGGCAGGTCAGGGTGTATTCGCCGGCCCGGGTCAGCTCGGTCATGCCGATCATCGCCCAGGACCCTTCGGGGCCTTCGATCTCGTGGTTGAAGGTGGGGTAGGCGAAGGCGGGTCGTTGGCCGTCGGGGCCGGTCAGGGTGCAGGCGGTGTGGTCGACCGGGGTGGGTGAGCCGTACAGGAGCCACTGCGGTTGGGTGTGCACGGCAGGGTCGACGGTGAAGGTGGTGCTCTGGGTGCCCCGGGTTTGTGCTGCGAAGTCGGGTGGGGCTGTGGCCTGCAGGATCAGTGCGACGAACAGGACCGCGCCCAGGGCCAGGGAGAGCGGGATGAGGGCGCCGCCCACCCAGTACCAGGCGCGGGAGGGGCGTAGTTCTCGGGGGTCCACGTGGGGCGGTGGCCCGTAGGGGGCCGGGTGCGGTGCGGCCATGCGGTGAGTGTCGCATGTGTGACCTGCGGGGGCGTGTTTTCCGGTGCAGGTTTGGGTGGGTGTTGTCGAACCTGTGCCCGGGGTTGGTGGGGCTGCGGGGCGGCGGTTCGGGCCAAAACGGTGCGGTGTTGTAGTGCGTTTGAGGGTTTGGTGCCTTGGCTCCTTTTTGGGGTGGTGTTTTTCGCCTCAGGGTTCACTGGGTTGTTCAATGACACACTTGAGGGGTGGGGTGGTCGGAAGGGCCGCCTGAACTCTGGAGGGGGATCTGATGAGCGAGGACGAGATCATCCGGTTCGTGGCCGGGCTGGGTGAGGTGGAGGTGATGACCGCGAGCCGGGAGGGCGGGGCGCCCGAGATCGCCTGGGGTGACTCCTTCTTCCTGTACGACCCGGACGGGGACGCGCGTGAGCGCAGCGGTTTCACGCCGTTCGCGACCCTGGTGACCAAGGACTACCCGGGCTTTGACAGCGACTCCCGCCTGGATCGGCCCGGGGTGTTCCGGATCAACGTCGCGGTGGGGCGGGAGCTGTTCGAGGAGGTCGTGGGCCACTCCCCCGCCGCGCACGCCGAGTACCGCGAGGGGTTCGACTTCACGGAGTTGGACCGGCTCCTGCCGCACCCGGCCTACGCCGCCCAGGGGTGGGTGGCGGTGCTCAACCCGGGTGAGCGGACCGCGGGGCGGGTGCGTGAGCTGTTGGTGCGGGCCCGGTGCCGGGCCGCGGCCCGGCACCGCCCCACGGACTGATCCGCTCGAACCCTGCCCGGTGGCGGGCGGGGGTGGAGCGCGGACCGGGGCGCGCAGGGGCAGGGTGGGCATGCGCCGGCTGATGCCGTCGATGGCGCGGGTCCACTCGCCGCGGTGTCCGTTTTGTCCTGCCCGCAGCTCACAGATCGTAGGGTGGCGAACAACGAGTATGTGAGGTGCTGGGATGAGTGTGAACGGCTCGGAGCCGGAGAGGACCCGGCAGGAGCCCGGGCCGGAGACAGGCGAGCCGCCTGTACCGGCGCCTGCGCCGGTGTTCGGCGGGCTGGTGACTCTGGGATCCGAGGACGCGCCCGCGTGCTCGGACGGAAACTGCTGGTGAGGGGAAGATCCGTGCAGGTCGAAGTGTGGTCCGACATCGTGTGCCCGTGGTGCTACATCGGCAAGCGGCGCCTGGAGAAGGCCCTGGCGGGCTTCGAGCACGCCGACGGGGTCGAACTGGTCTGGCGCAGCTTCCAGCTCGACCCCGCCTTCCCCAAGGGGGTCCGGGAACCGGTCTACGACTCCCTGGCCAAGAAGATGAACGCCACACGCGACCAGGTTCGGGAGATGACCGGGCAGGTCAAGGAGGTGGCGGCGCAGGAGGGGCTCGACTACGAGTTCGAGAACGCCGTCATGGTCAACACCTTCGACGCCCACCGGCTCACCCACCTGGCCCGGGAGCGGGGCCTGGGCGGTGAGGCCCACGAGCGTCTGATGCGTGCCCAGCTGGTGGAGGCCCGCGTCCTGGACGACGTGGACACCCTGGTGGAGCTGGCCGAGGAGATCGGTCTGGACCCCGGGCAGGCCCGCACCGTCCTGACCGGTGACGCCTACACCGCCGAGGTCGAGGACGACATCCGCACCGCGCAGCAACTGGGCGCCACCGGGGTGCCGTTCTTCGTGCTGGACCGCGCCTTCGGTGTCTCGGGCGCCCAGCCGCTGGAGGTGTTCACCGCGGCGCTGGAGAAGGCCCACGCCCAGCAGACCTAGGAGTCCCGCAGGCAAATCCCCCGTACGGGGGAGGCCGCATCACCTTTGTTGGGGAGGCGCGCACGGGGGCGGCGCAACAGGGTGGAGGTGAAGGACACCCACCCCTTGAAGGAGTCGCTCATGTGCGCCCCACCCAGTGGCCGCTCCCCCGGCGCCCACCACACGTCCGTCCCCCGGGCCGCCTTCTGGGCCGCGTTGGCCTGGTCGGCCGCGGCACTGGGATCGGGGCTGGGGTGGCTGACCGGTGTGGTGCCCACCGGTCTGCCCGAGGCCGGCGCGTTCGGTGCCCTGTTCACCACCGACGACCTGGGTGCGGCCGTCGCGACGACTTCCGCGGTCGGCGCCCTCGGGGTGGTTCGGGGGCTCGGCGCCCCGGTGGCCCGAGGACGGGGCGGCGCCTGGCCCCTCGGTCGGGGAAGGGGGCGCCGCCCCGTGTGGGTGTGTGCCGGGTCCTACTGGACGGGGACCGCGGGGATCTCACCGAAGGCGCCCGCGTACAGGGTCATCTCCTCGACCTCGGGGCCGGGGGCGGGGAAGACCGACAGGGCCAGGTACTCCTCGCCCGGGGAGAGGGTGAGGATCTCGTCGGCGAAGTCCTCGTACTCGCCCTCGGCGGTGCGGATCCGGATCACGTAGCGGATGATGCCGCTGTCGGGCTCCTCCAGGCGGAAACCGCCCATGGTGCCCTCGGTGTACTGCTGGGGGCTGCCGGGCAGGGAGGCCTCGTCGCCGTCCAGGTCCGCCTCCAGGTCGGTCAGGGTGGAGTTCTGGAACCCCACCACCTGGAACAGGTAGGCGCCGTCGCGCACCATGGGGTAGACGTTCAGGTCCAGGTCGTTGTGGGTGACGGTGGTGACGGGGTCCAGTTCCTCGTAGTAGGGGGCCGGTGCGCCGACGTGGCGTTTGGCGGCGTCCAGTCCCGAGCCGCCCTCCTCGGAGTCGGTCCCGCTCATGGGGACCTCGTAGGAGAACTCCACCCGGCGGTTGCGGGCGCGGGCCTGTTCGTCGTCGTCCCCGCCCTCCTGGGCGAGCAGTTCTTCGCTGCCCCGCCCCTCGGTGGTCAGGGTGAAGCCCGCCCCCAGTTCTTCCTCCAGCAGTTCGCGCACGGCCTCGGCGCGGTCCTGGGACAGGGTCTGGTTGTAGTCGTCGGAGCCCTTGCCGTCGGTGTGGCCGATGATGGTGATCTCGGCGCCCTCGACGAGGTTCTCGCGCAGGGACTGGGCTGCTTCCCGGATGGTGCCTGCGGCCTCGTCGGTGGGGTCGGCCTCGTCGAACGCGAACATGTTGTCCGCGTGCAGGGCGATGACCTCCCGGTCGCCCGCGCGGGTGGTGGAGGCGGTGGTGGTGTCCACGAAGCTTTCCATGGACTGGACGAACCCGGTGGTGTCCAGGCCCGGTTCGGGGGGTGTTTCGGGGTAGACGAGTTCCTCGGGCAGCTCGTTGTCCATCAACCAGGTCTCGGGGTCGATGTAGTCGTGGACGTCGGGTTCGGGCAGGTCGGTGAACTCGTCGACGTAGCTGACGGGGATGCCGGGCACGTGCCCGGCGGTGGCGCCGGTCAGGGTCAGGAACTCCACGTCCTCGCTGGGCGCGGGGAAGTAGCGGCGGATGGGTGAGGGGATCTCCTCATGGATGGGGGTGAGTTCGCTGCCCTCGATGAAGTAGCTGCCGTAGGGTTCGCCGTGCTCTTCACTGGTGATGGGAAGCAGGACTTCGCCGGAGACGGGGTCGACCAGCCGCAGGGGCGCACCGGCGTAGGAGATGTCCTCACCGGTGATGTACTCCAGGATGTTGCGGCTGATGTCGAGCATGAGGTATTCGCCGTTGTTCTCCAGGGCCTTCACGGAGATCTCCACGGCGACGTCGTTGCCCCCCTCGACGAACATGCGTCCCTGGCGGACGAAGGGGAGTTCGACGTCCTCGGCCGCGACCTCCTGGGTGGTTTCCTCGGCGGCGGGCTCCTCCTGGGTCTGCTCCGGGTTCAGGTCGCGGATCAGGCCGCAGGAGCTGAGGGCCAGGCTCAGCGCGATGACCAGGCTGGTCGCGCCAAGGGCTCGTGTGGGCATGGTCGGGGGACTCCCTCGCGGTGGTGCTGTGGTCCGGCGGGGGTGCCGGTACGGTTCGTCAGCTGCTCGGACGCGTGGCGGAGCGGGCTGGTTCGGGGAGTGTACCGATCGGTGTCCCCGGCAAGGGACGGCACGGGTGCGGCCCCTCCCCCGGGAGATCGGGAAGGGGCCGCTGTCGGGGGGGTGAGGCTGTCGCGCCCTACAGGTTGATGGTCTTGGTGAGCGAGCCGGTGGCTCCGGTCTCGTCGGTGACGGTCAGGGTGACGGTGTAGGTGCCCGGGCCGTCGTAGAAGTGCCAGGTGGTGGCTCCGGTGCCGGTGGTGCCGTCGCCGAAGTCCCAGCTGTAGGAGACGATCGGGGCGTCACCGGCGCTGGAGCCGGACGCGTCCAGGCTGCAGTAGTACCACCAGGTGTAGCAGGACCCGGTGAAGTCGGCGGTGGGTGCGGTGTGGTCGGGGGTGCCCACGGTCACCTCGACGGTGTCGGAGTTGGTCGCTCCGGTCTCGTCGGTGACGGTCAGGGTGACGGTGTAGGTGCCCTCACCGGTGTAGGTGTGGGAGGTGGTGGTGCCGGTGCCGGTGGTGCCGTCGCCGAAGTCCCATGCGTAGTCGGTGACCTGCCCGGCGGACCCGGATCCGTCGAAGGAGCAGGTCAGGGTGGCGTCGTCACAGGACTCGGAGATGTCGGCCACGGGGCCGTCGGGCGGGGTGGTGGAGCCGTCGCCGGGGAAGGTGTCGGGGTCGCCCACGTCGAGCAGGGGCTCGTGGTCGCCGTCACCGGAGGTGTCGGTCCAGTCGTGGTTTCCGGCCTCGGTCAGGGTCTGGTAGAGGGCCAGGACGCCGGCGCGGTCGGTGGGCTTGGCGGAGCCGGTGGCGAGCAGGGCCAGGCCGCCCGCTGCGTGCGGTGAGGCCATGGAGGTGCCGCTCATGCTGCCGTAGTCGCCGCCGGGCATGGTGGAGGTGATGCAGGAGCCGGGGGCGGCGATGTCGACGGTGGTGCCGAAGTTGGAGAAGTAGGACAGGGTGTCGTCGTCGTCCCCGGTGCAGCCCAGGGAGCCTCCGTTGCCGCCGGGGGCGCCGTCGGAGTCGGCGAGGGAGGAGACGGTGAGTACGTCGGGGTGGTTGGCGGGGAAGAAGTTCGCCGAGTCGCTCGAGCTGTTGCCCGCGGCCACGGCGTAGGCGACGCCCTCGGCCACGGAGTTGGTGATGGCCTGGCTCAGGGCCTGGTCGGTGCAGCCCTCACAGCCCAGGCTCATGTTGGCCACGCCGATCTGGTCGGCGTTGGCGGTGACGTAGTCCACGCCCGCGGCGATCCCGGCGAGGGTGCCGCTGCCGCCCGAGGTCAGGACCTGCACGTTCCACACGTCGGCGCCGGGGGCGACACCGACCACGCCCAGGCCGTTGTCGATGGCGGCGGCGCTGCCCGCGACGTGGGTGCCGTGGCCGTTGCCGTCGGAGGCGGTGTTGGACACGCAGGTGCCGCTGGTGCAGTCGACCGACTCCACGACGTTGAGGTCGGGGTGGGAGCCGTCCACCCCGGTGTCCAGGACGGCGACGGCCACGTCGGGAACGTAGTCTTCTGCGCCGTTGACCTGGAGGTTGGGGTTGTCGGGGGCGAAGGTCCGGGCGATGCCGTCGGGGGTCTGCTGGTCGAAGGTCTCGACGACCTGGTCCTCCTGCACGTAGGCCACGTCGGTGTCCTGGAGCAGGTCGGCGGCGTCGGCGGCGGTCATTTCCGCGGCGTAGCCGGTGAGGGCGTGTTCGTAGACGCCCAGGGGGGCGTCGCCGTTGCGGTCGGCGACGTCGTCGGGGTCGGCGCCCTCGTCCAGGACGACGATGTAGGTGCGTTCAGTGGGGTCGTTCGTGTTGAGGAAGGAGGGCAGATCGGGTTCTGCTGCGGCGGGTGCCACTGCCAGGATCGGCAGTAGGGCAGCAGCCGCGATCACTGCACCGAACTTGCGCATGTGTGCGGGGACCCTTCTGTGGGGGGATTGTGGAAGGGTGGCCACCCGAGAGTCATGATCTGTTGCGCGATGCGGCCAGACAATACGTAGTTACTACGTAGTTCGGTCCGTTGGCGGGGACCACGTAGTGGGCCCGGGGCTCGTGGGGGTGGTCAGGTCGCGGCGTGAGCGCAGGCCGAGTTTGGCCAGGGCGTTGGCCACGTGGGTTTCCACCGTGCGCGGTGACAGGTGCAGCAGTGCGGCGATCTCGCGGTTGGTGTGGCCCTGTGCGGCCAGCACGGTGATCTCGTTCTCCCGGGGTGAGAGGCGGTTGTCCCCCGTGCCTCCGCTTCTGGCGGGGGGTACGGCCACGCCGTGCTCGCGCAGTCGGCGGCGGACCCGCGCGGCGTCCCAGGTGGCGCCGAGTTCGGTGTACTCGGCCAGGGCTGCCTGGAGCGCGGCCACCCCCAGCGTCGGGTCCTGTCCCCGGGCCGAGGCCAGGTGGGTGTGGGCGCCGGCCTCGCGGGCCAGTGCGGCGTCGTAGGGGCGGGGCATCTCCCGGTAGGCGACTTCGGCCTCGGTGTACAGGTGCAGGGCCCGGTCGTGGTGGCCGCTGTGGTGGGCCAGGGCGGCCTCGAACCGGACCAGGGCGGCCTGGGCGGCGGGAGCGCTGGTACCGCGCAGGCCGGCGCGCAGCCGGGTGCACAGGTCCTGGGCCACGGCGTGGCGTCGGCACAGCAGCAGGGCCTCCATGCCCGGGACCAGGTCGGCGGCCCACACCCAGATGCCTTTGCTGGCGATCAGGGAGACCAGGCCCTCCACCTGTTTCCAGGCGGTGTTCGGGTCTTCCTGGGCCAGGGCCAGGCGGGCCAGGAGTCCGGCGGCGAAGGCGCGTACGGGCACGGTGTAGTCGGGGCCCTGGTGGTGGGGGCCGGGCAGGATCCGTTCCAGGTGGGTGCGGGCGGTGGCCGGGTCGCCCTGGGCCAGGGCCAGGCCCGCGCGGACCACGGTGAGTTCGGCGGTGACCGAGTGCAGGTGCGCCAGGCGGCGGGAGCGCAGGTCGTGTTCGGTGCGTTCGGCCAGGTCGGACCAGTGTCCGCGGTTCCAGTCCAGGATCAGGTGCAGAACGCGGGCGCTCTCGTGGATGTAGGGGTCACAGGACCCGGTGGCGTCGCTCAGGTGCCGGTCGGCGCGGTCGTAGTGGCCCAGGATGACGGCGGCGTCGGCGAGGTTGAGGGAGGCGCGGGCGAATTCGCGGCGCCGGGCCAGGGCCCGGGGGTCGGTGCGGGGTGAGGTGGTGCCGGGGTCGGGCAGGGCCACCTCCCAGGCGGTGGGGTCGCCGATCTGGGCGAGCAGGGTGGCCTGGTTGACGCGCACGGTCTGGTCCACTGCCGGGTCCTGGCTGCGTTGGGCGGCCGCCACGGCCTGTTCCATCCAGCGGCGGTGGGTGGAGACCGGGTCGGGGGTGGAGCGGGGTACGGCCAGGGCGCACATGACCCGGGCGGCCAGGGCGGGGCGTGAGGAGAGTTCGGCGGCGGCGCGGACGAGTTCGCCGCGGGCGGAGCGGTTCTGGGAGGCCTGGTTGAGCAGGAGCAGGCCCAGTTCCATCCGGAGTTCGCCGCGTTCGGTCGCCGACAGGCCGGGGGTGTCCAGGACGTCGCGCAGCAGGTCGATGGTGTGTTCGGCGGACAGGCCGGTCAGGGCGGCCCGGCCGAGTTTGAGGGCGAGGGCGCAGCGGCGCTGCGGCGGTAGGGAGTCGCGGCTGAGGGCGTCGCGCAGCAGGGCGACGGCGGTGGCGTCCTCGCCGCGGGTCAGGGCCTGGTCGGCGGCGTGTTCGGCGTGGTCGGTCCAGGTGTCCAGGAGTCCGGCCTCGCGGGCGTGGTGGGCCATCCGGTCATGGGGCGGCTCGTGCTGTTCGCCCAGGACGTGCAGGCTGGCCCGGTGCAGGTGGCGGCGTTTGTCGCGGGGCAGGGCGGTGTAGCAGGCCTGGCGCAGTAGCGGGGTGCGGGGGGCCAGGGTGGTCGGGTCGGTGGGGTGTAGCAGGCCGCGTTGGTGGGCGCGGGCCAGGGCCCTGTCGGCGCGGGTTTCGGGGAGGTCGGCCACGCGGGCCAGTTGGGTGTCGGTGGCGGGCCGGTCCAGGACGCAGGCCGCGCGTACCAGGCGGCGGGTGTCGCGGTCCACCGAGCGCAGTTGGTCCAGGATCCAGTCGCGCAGGGGTGCGGGCACGGGCGGGGTGGTGGGGACGGCGGGTTCGCCCGGGTTGGTGGGCAGGTGGGACAGGTGGTGCAGGGTCTCGACCACGGCCAGGGGGTGCCCGCCGGTCCAGGTGTGCAGGTGTCGGGCGTCGGTGGCGGTGGGGGCGGTGGTGAGTAGGTGCTGGGCCAGGGTGTGGACGTGTTCTGGGATCAGGGGGCCCAGGGTGATCTCGTGGTGGCTGGTGCCGGGCGGGGTGCGGGCGGCCAGGGCGGCGACGGGGAAGGTGTGCGGGAGTTCCTCGGGCCGGTAGGTCAGGACCAGGGTGAGGTTCGGGGGCAGGCGGGGTGCCAGGTAGGCGAGCAGGTCGCGGGTGGGTGGGTCGATCCACTGCATGTCCTCGAGGACGAGGACGGCGGGGCCCAGGGCGCCCAGGAGTTCGGTGAGGGCGCGGTAGGTGCGGTGGTGTTCCGCTGCGGGGCCGACCGGGGGCAGCGGTGGCGGCAGGGCGGTGCCGTGTTCGGGCAGCAGGGGCGCCAGGGCGCCGCACAGCGGGCTGAGGCCGGTGGGGATCGGGGCTTGGTGCAGGGCCTCGATGACGGGGGCGTAGGGGAAGGGGGCGGCGCGGGGCGGGCAGTGGCCGGTCAGTACGGTGCCGCTGGTGGCCTCGTGCAGTTCCTGGACCAGGCGGGTCTTGCCTGTTCCTGCCGTCCCTGCCAGCAGGACGATGGTTGCGGGAACCGCTGCCTCGCGCAGCTGCCGTCGTTCGGCCTCGCGCCCGACGAGTGGGGGGGAGCACACGCGGTCACGGTATAGCGACAGCGGGCTGTGCGGTAGGGGGAGGGCTGTTACGTATCGGCTTCGTCGCCGATGGGTTTCCGGAGCGGCAGGTGGTGGAGGCCGTGGACTGTGGCGCCCGGTGCGCGGGGCTGATTCGATGGGGGCATGGCGTGTCCCCGGGGGCGGCACGGTCGGGGAAGGGCGGGCGCGTTCGCATGACGGAGACGGTGTTCGTGGTCGTACCGGTGCCGGCCGGCGTGCTGACCGGGGGGACACGGAGCCGACCGAAACCCCCCACCCGGAAAGAGTCCAACTGATGCACCTGAGCAGACAGGAGGCCTCCGAGGCCGTCGCCGACCTGGGCTGGCGTTACCTGTTGGGGAACCTGCGCACCTGCGTTCCGGTCTCCTCGATGGCCCGTGCCGCCGAGGTTGGTGCGATCGCGGTGGATGCCTGCGGGCCGCGCGCGGACGCACACCTGAGCGTCGACCTGCGGCCCCGTAGGGTCGTGTTGACCCTGCAGACGGCCGAGGTGGCCGACCTGACCAGGACCGACCTGGATCTGGCCAGGCGCGTCAGCGCCGCACTGGAGCGGGCCGGGGCCCGCACGGGGGCCGACACCGACGACGGGGCCGGCGGGGCGCCCAGGGCGGTCCAGATGTTGGAAATCGCCGTTGACGCCCTGCACCCCGAGCGGATCCGCCCGTTCTGGAAGGCGGTCCTGGGATACGTCTGTGAGCCCGGCCATGACGGTCCCCGGGACCCGTTGGTGGACCCGCTCGGCCAGGGTCCGGCGGTGTGGTTCCAGCAGATGGAGCACCCCCGCCCCCAGCGCAACCGCATTCACTTCGACGTGTGCGTGCCCCACGACGAGGCGCGGTCCCGGTTGCGGGCCGCTCTCGGGGCGGGAGGCGTCCTGGTCGCCGACGAGCGCGCCCCGGCGTTCTGGGTGCTGGCCGACACCGAGGGCAACGAGGTCTGTGTGACCACCTGGCAGAACCGGGACTGACCCGCTCGGCCGTCAACGAAGGGGCGGTGGGGCCGAACCGCGAAACTCCCACCGCCCCCCCGGAGTCCGTCCGGATCCCGGGGGTGGGCGGGGGGTGCTCAGCCCACCGGTTCGGCGCTGCGGCCGCCCCCCATGCCCGCCAGGAGGGCGTTGACGTCGCGCACGCAACCGCCGCACCCGGTGGTGGCGCGGGTGCGCTCGGCGATGGTCTCGCGGGTGCGGGCTCCGTCCAGCCAGGCCTGCTCGATGTCCTCGCGGCTGACCGCGTTGCACCGGCACACCAGCGCCGGAGCGGCCTGGGAGTCCTCCTGTGGGGCCACGGGCAGCCCCTGGATCAGGGCGAGCCGGTCGGCGGGCACCGGGGCGCCGGTGTCGTAGAGCTGGGACAGGTTCGCCGCGGCCTGCGGGAAACCGAGCAGGACCGCGCCGACCACTCGCTCCTGGCGGACCGCGAGCTTGGCGTAGCGGCGCCCGTGCGGGTCGCTGACCGTGACCGTCTCCGTCTCCGGGCCCAGGTCCTCCTCCTGGACCAGGCCGAACGCGGTGAGTTCGATGCCCTCGGCCTTGAGTCGGGTCAGCGGGCGCGCCCCGGTGTAACGCGCCTGGGGCGCCTGCCCGGTGAGCCTCCGGGCCAGTACCGAGGCCTGCTCCCACCCGGGTTGGACCAGGCCGGCGCCGCCGCCGGGGTGCTGGGCGCAGTCACCGATGGCGTGCACCCGGGAGTCGGAGGTGGCCAGGCAGTCGTCCACCACAACGCCGTGCTCGACCTCGATCCCGGCGCCGGTGGCCAGTTCGGTGTTGCCGCGGACCCCCGCGGTGACCACCAGGGCGTCGCCGGGCAGGACCCGGCCGTCGTCCAGTTCCAGACCGGTCCCGGGGATCCATCGGGAGGCCACCCGCCACGAGTGCACGCTCACTCCCAGGTCCTCGTAACAGCGGGCCAGGGTCCGGGCGGCGTCCTGGTCGATCTGGCGGCGCATGATCCAGGGCGAGGACTCCACGACGCACACTCGGGCTCCGCGCCCGACCAGGCCCCGGGCGGCCTCCAGCCCCAGGACCCCGCCGCCCAGGACCACCACCGGCGCGCCGGGGCGGGCCAGGGCGAGCAGCCGTTCGCAGTCGGCGAGGTCGCGCAGTGCGGTGACGCCCTCGCCGGGCCGGCCGTCGGGGGCCGTGACCCCGGTGATGGGCGGGAAGGCGGCGCGGGCGCCGGTGGCCAGGACCAGTTCGTCGTAGGTCAGGTGGGTGCCGTCGTCCAGGTCCACCCGGCGCTCGGCGGTGTCCAGGCCGGTGGCGCCCACGCCCAGGCGCACGTTGACGCCGGGGGTGTCGGGCATCGGCAGACTGATCTGGTCGGGGGTGTACTCCCCGGCGACCACGCCCGAGAGCAGCACCCGGTTGTAGGCCCGGTGGTGCTCGGCACCCACCACGGTGACGTGGACACGCTCGCCGTCGGGGTCCAGGCGGGCGACCTCCTCGGCGAAGCGGGCGCCGACCATGCCGTTGCCCACGACGACGATCCGACGCGGTGACGCGCTCTGCACGGTGCTCAACTGCTGCCTCCTGGTGGGGTGGTGCCTGCCCGGGCGGCCTCGGCCGGGAACTGCGGCGGCGGGTCGGTGCCCGCACGGGTTCGAGGGACGGGTGCGGTGGTCAGGGGGTGCCCGGGGTGGCGGGTGCGGGTTCCAGGCGTACGGCGCTGACTTTGAACTCCGGCATGCGGCTGGTGGGGTCCAGTGCCGGGTGGGTGAGGTTGTTGGCGGACTGCGCGCCCGCGTAGTGGAAGGGCAGGAACACCGTGTCCAGGCGGGCCGTGGGGTCCAGGCGCACCCGGGCGGTGGTGTGGCCCCTGCGTGAGGTGATCCGGGCCAGGTCACCGGCTCCCAGGCCGGCGCGGGCGGCGGTGTCCGGGTGTACCTGCACGTACACCTCGGGTTCGGCTCCGTGGAGTTCGGGCACTCGGCGGGTCTGGGCACCGGACTGGTAGTGGCCCATGAGCCGTCCCGTGGTGGCGATGAGCGGGTGGTCGCCGTCGGGTTCCTCGGCCGGGGGCCGGTGTGCGACGGCGACGAATCGGGCGCGCCCGTCGGGGTGGGCGAAGGAGTCCAGGAACAGGCGGGGCGTGGGCTCCTGGCCCGCGCGCACCGGCCAGTGCAGGGCCTCCTCCGAGGCCAACCGTTCGGGGGTGACGCCGGAGTAGTCGGCCGCTCCCCCGGCCGAGGCGGCGCCCAGTTCGGCCAGGACGGTGTCGGGGTCGGTGGGGAAGCGTTCGGCGGGCTGGCCCAGCCGCACGGCCAGGGCGGAGAGCACCTCCAGGTCGGTGCGCACCCCCTCGGGCGGCGGTACGGCCCGCCTGCGGCGCAGCACGCGCCCCTCCAGGTTGGTCATGGTGCCCGACTCCTCGGCCCACTGGGCCACCGGCAGGACCACGTCGGCCAGGGCGGCGGTTTCGGAGAGCACGAAGTCGGCGGCCACCAGCAGGTCCAGGTCGCGCAGCCGGGAGCGGACACGCTCGCTGTCGGGGGCCGAGACCACCGGGTTGGAGCCGAACAGCAGCATCGCCCGCGGGCCGCCGGGGGTGCCCAGGGCGTCCAGGAGTTCGAAGGCGCTGCGGCCCGGTCCGGGCAGTGCGTCGGGGTGTACGCCCCACACCCCGGCCACGTGGCGTCGTGCCTGGGGGTCGTCGATCCTGCGGTACCCGGGTAGCTGGTCGGCCTTTTGGCCGTGTTCGCGCCCGCCCTGGCCGTTGCCCTGGCCCGTGATGCACCCGTAGCCCGAACCCGAGCGGCCCGGCAGGCCCAGGGCCAGCGCGAGGTTGATCCAGGCCGAGACGGTGTCGGTGCCCTTGGCGTGCTGTTCGGTGCCTCGTCCGGTCAGCACGTAGGCGGACCGGGCGCGCGCGGCCCTTCCCAACAGGTCGGCGGCGGCACGGATCTGGCCGGCGGGCACCCCGGTGGTGAGTTCGGCGTGCTCGGGCCACCAGGCGGCGGCGTGCTCCCAGGTCTGCTCGAACCCGCTCGTGCGCTCGGCGACGTAGTCGGTGTCCACCCAGCCCCGGGCGCGGACGGCGTGCAGCAGGCTCAGGGCCAGGGCGAGGTCGGTTCCGGGGCGCGGTGCCAGGTGCAGGCCGCCGTTGTCCAGGGCGACCTGGGCGGTGGCGGTGCGGCGGGGGTCGATGACGATGAGGGCGGGCGCGGACAGGTGTCCCATCATCGGTGGCATGGTCTCGGCGGGGTTGGCCCCGGCGAGCAGGACCGCCTCGGCCGAGCCGACGTCGGTGAGTGGGAAGGGCATGCCCCGGTCCAGGCCGAAGGCGCGCATGCCCCCGGCCGCCGCGGAGGACATGCAGAAGCGGCCGTTGTAGTCGATCTGTGAGGTGCCCAGGGCCAGTCGGGCGAACTTGCCCAGGGCGTAGGACTTCTCGTTGGTCAGGCCGCCGCTGCCGAAGACCGAGACGGTGTCGGGGCCGGATTCGGCGCGCAGTGCCAGGATGCGGTCGGCGACGTGGTCCAGGGCGGTGTCCCAGTCGACCTCGGTGAACTCCGAGGTGCGGTCCTTGCGCAGCAGGGGGCGGGTGAGGCGGTCGGGGACGGTGAGGACCTCGGTGGAGGTCCAGCCCTTGCGGCACAGCCCGCCCCGGTTGGTGGGGAAGTCGGCGGGGCGGGCGGACAGGCGCCCCTGCGGTCCGGTGTCCAGATGCATGGCGCACTGCAGCGCGCAGTAGGGGCAGTGGGTGCGGGTGCTCTGCGGTGCGGGCTCTGCCGGGTTCATCGGGTGACCGCCTCGGTGGAGGTCGGGGCGGCTGCCGCGGTGGGTCCGGCCGGTCGGCGCATGTACACCAGGTAGGTGATGGCCGCGCAGAGCAGGTAGAAGAGCCCGAAGGCGATAAAGCCGGGGGCGGCCGACTCGGTGGCGCGGAAGGATTCGCGGAAGACCAGGTTGATGGCGACGCCGCCCATGGCGCCCATGGCGCCGATCAGGCCGAGCATGGAGCTGGCGATGCGCTTGTTGTAGGAGAGGGTCTCCTCGCGGGGGGCGCCCTGGGCGATGGCGTTCTGTGCCTTGGCGGCGTAGATGGAGGGGATCATCTTGTAGGTGGAGCCGTTGCCGATGCCGGTCAGGACGAACACGACGCAGAAGGCTCCGATGAACAGGGCCAGGGAGTCGGCGTTGATGGCAGCGACGACCACACCGGTGCCGGCGACCATCGCGACGAAGTTCCACAGGGTGACGCGGGCGCCGCCGAAGCGGTCGGCCATCCTGCCGCCGACGGGGCGGATGAGCGAGCCGATCGCCGGGCCCAGGAAGGTGACGGAGGCGGCCTGAAGGGGTTCGAGGCCGAACTGGTTCTGCAGCAGCAGGCCGAAGGCGAACCCGAAGCCGATGAAGGAGCCGAAGGTGCCCACGTACAGGAACGACATGATCCAGAAGTGGCGGTCCTTGGTGGCGGCCAGTTGTGCGGAGGCGTCGCTGCGGGCGCTGGCGAGGTTGTTCATGTGGCGGACCGCGACCCAGATCGCCAGCAGGATGAACGGCACGTAGAACAGCGGGACGAAGTGTCCGGCCTGTGCGGTGAAGAGCGCGATGACGCCGAGGCCCACGAGCTGGACGGTGGCCACCCCGATGTTGCCGCCGCCGGCGTTCATGCCCAGGGCCCAGCCCTTCTCCTTCTCGGGGAAGTAGAAGTTGATGTTGGCCATGGAGGAGGAGAAGTTGCCGCCGCCGATGCCGGCCACGGCCGCCAGGACGAGGAAGAGCCAGTAGGGCGTCTGGGGTGCCTGGATGAGGAAGACGGCCAGGCCGGTGGGGACCAGCAGCATCGTGGAGGAGATGATCGTCCAGTTGCGGCCGCCGAAGAAGGGCACCGCCAGGGTGTAGGGCACACGCAGGACCGCGCCGACGAAGGCGACCACGGACACCAGCAGGAACTTCTGTTCAGGCGCCCAGTCGAACCCGGTGGCGGGGGTCATGAACAGGACCAGGACCGACCAGATACTCCAGATGGAGAAGCCGATGTGCTCGGAGAAGATCGAGGCCCACAGGTTGCGCCTGGCGACGGGGCGCCCCTTCTCCTGCCAGAACGCCTCGTTCTCCGGATCCCAGTCGGAGATCCAGCTCGGTCCGGTGCGTGGCGTGCGTGTTCCGGTCTCGGGGGTCACGACCAGGCCTTCCTGCTTGACGGTTGCTGACGTAACCGAAGGTAGGTAGGGGGCATTGCCTGGAGGTGTCGGGCCGTAACACGCGGGAAACACCTGCCTCACCCGGGCGTCGAAGGTGCGGTGAGACCGGTGTTTTCCCTGGTCGTTCGGGGCATGTCGGAATGGGGAGTGTGTCAGGGAACACTCTCGTGTTCAGGGTGTTGCGGGGGTCGGGCAGGTTCACGATCTCAGATCGCGGCCGAGGAGGCCACCACGGTAGGCGATTTCCCGGTCGCTGAGCGGGACGGTTTCGGGGTGTTCTCCGCTGCGGAGTTGAGGCCCGGCCGCCCGGAGCGGGCGGCGGCTGTGCCTACCCCTCGCGCTTCTTGGACTGGGAGGCGCCGAAGGCCAGACCGAAGACCAGTCCGAGAGCGATGCCCAGGCCCAGGTTGTCGAACAGCAACCCGAAGACGACACCGAGGCCCATGCCGAGACCGAGCCCGGCGCTCTGGCTGTGTTTCCTGCTCATACGTTCTCTCCCCCTGAGTACTTCTGTCCATTATCGGACGTTTCGTCGGTTCTTCGGGTTCCGTGGACGGCGGATCGGGACAGGGGCCGCCCCTCTCACCCCAGCGGTTCGGTGACGTGTTTGCGAGCACTGTCGTAGATGATCTGGCTGCGGAAGGAGGCCACCTCGCGGCGTTCGGTGAGCCGGTCGATGAGGAAGCTGTGCAGGGCGTCCAGATCGGGTACCCACACGTGCACCAGGAAGTCCTGCTCCCCCGCCACGACGTAGACGGCCAGGACCTCGGGCAGGGCGAACATCGCCGTCTTGAAACCCTCGATCGCCCGACGGCTGGGCGGGCGCAGCTCCACCGACACGAACGCTTCCACCCGCCGGTCGAGCGCCCCCGGGTCGACGTCGGCGTGGTAGCCGCGGATCACCCCGCGCCGGTGCAGCAGCCGCACCCGTTCCAGGCAGGTGGAGGGTGCGACACCGAGCTTGTGGGCCAGGGACCGGTTGGTCTGCCGTGCGTCCAGCTGGAGTTCGCGCACGATCGCCGAATCAAGTTCGTCCATGCCGACCAGTCTAGGAACCTGGCCGAATAGTATTCGGCAACCAGGCCACGGGGTTGTTTCCATGGCTAGTTTCTCCGTTGTCAACACGGCAGATGAACGGGGAGAGGCCCATGAGCATGTCCACCAAGCTGGTAGTCGTCCTGCGCTCGGACCTGGGGTCGGCGGTGGCTGCCAACGCCGGCGCCGTGCTCGGGCTGGCGTTGGGGGCGCGGCTGGAGAACTCGCTGGGCGCCGACGGCAAGGACGCGGACGGCAACGTGCACGCCGGGATCAACCCGCATCCGGTACCGACCCTGTCCGCCACCGGCGAGGAGCTGCGCCGGATCAAGGCTCTGGCGGACCAGCGCGACCTGGCGGTGGTGGGCTTCCACGAGGTGGCCCGCAGCTCGCGCACCTACGTCGAGTACCTGGACCGGCTCGCGGTGACCGAGCCGCAGGAGTTGGAGTACGTGGGTCTGGCGCTGTTCGGCCCCAGGAAGGACGTCAACAAACTCACCGGGAAGCTGTCCCTGGCCACCTGAGCGGGAGAAGCAGGGCAGCGGATCCCGGTCAGGTCCTCGATCCGCGTCCCGGTATCGGAGTGCGGGGTGTCGACCAGGTCGGCGGCGCTGGTGCCCGCGTGGACGGTGGCGGTGGAGGCACCCCGGGGCGGTACGGCGTTTTCGGACCCCCGTGCGGAACCGTTCGGCTGGCTAGGGTGTCTTATCCACGGGGCTTTCCGAGCGCTCGGAAAGCCCCGTGGACACAGTCGTGGGACGGCATGGAGGGTGACGCGGTGGAGCTGTTCGAGGAAGGCGCCAGGGTCCTGACCCAGGAGATGGTCAAGGGCAGCTGGACCATGGTCCAGGGGTGGATCACCCAGATGTTCCAGGGTGATGAGGCCAAGAAGCAGAAGGCCCTGGCCGAGCTGGAGGAGTCCCGCAGGGAGCTGGACGAGGACGACGGGGAGGCCGTGTCGGCCGAGGAGATGGAGCAGAACTGGAAGACCCAGCTGCGCCGCCTGCTGCGGGAGGACCCCGAGGCCGCCGCCGAGCTGCGCGCGATCCTGGACGAGGTGGCTCCGGAACGCGGCGGGACCCAGATCATCACCAACACCGCCCGTGACGTGCACGGAACACTGATCCAGGCGGGCACCGTCGGCGGGGTAGAGCATCACGAGACCCGCTACGGGGGCGACCACATCGACATGCGCGGCGTCGAGGCCAAGGGCGACGTGATCGGCACCCAGCACAACCACGGTGACCGTCCCCGGAAGAGCTAGAGGAACCGCCCGGGTGAGCAACGGAAAGCCCCGGCAGGCCCGTGAACCGCACCGATGTGCACGGTGCGCGGGGTGAGGGCGGGTCCGTCCCCCGCCAGTACGGCTGCAGTGCCGAGCCTTCCCGGGTCGCGGGCGGCGGTGTCGGGCACGGGCGGACGGTCACAGGCCCCTCCGGCCGGGGCGAGCACAGCAACAACCCACCCCGCTTCGGGGCCATGACCCGCCTCCGAATACGCTGCTCTGTCCGGCCGTTCAGCCGTTGGCGTGCCCGTCCCTGCGAATCGGGGCGCCGAGCAGCCGGTGGAGGTCTTTCTCCACCTTGGCCAGCAGCTCCGCGCCGAACACGCACAGGGTTCCCCGGCCGTGCGGGCCGCTCTCCCAGGGGTGGCCGAACGTGCCCAGGCGCAGGTCCCCGGTGAGGTTGATGTGGTAGTCGCCGTCGGGGAAGACGAACGCCGGGTGGGGCGGCTGTTCGGGTCCGCCGACCCGGCGCGGGTCGTAGCGGCGTCCGATGTGCTGCCAGTCCAGGGAATACAGGGACTCCCCCGCGGGGATGGCGGCGGTGAGTCCGCGCCGCACCGTCCGGTCCAGTTCGGCCACGTGCTCGGGGCGCTCGTCGGTTTCGTGGAGCGGCCAGGTCACCGAGGGGGTGGGGTCGACGATGCCGGGGAAGACCGTGGTGCTGGGGGTGAAGAAGAACCGTTCGGTGAACCGGTCCCACAGGTCGTCGTGTTCGCGGTCGTCGAAGAGTTCGGTGACCGGCCGGGCCACGGCGGGGATCCCGAGCGGTTGCCAGGTGTGGGTGCGCACGGTGGTGACCTCGTGGAAACCCGAGTCCAGGAGCATGCCGTACAGCTCCGGTTGGGCTCCGGGGTCGACCTCGGCGGCCATGAGGCGGGCCTGCGCCTGCCCCCAACCCCACCACAGGCCACGGCCGGGTCCCGCGTTGCGGGCCCACTCCCCCAGGAACTCCGGGCGGGGGGCGGTCATCCCCTCCAGGACGAGGAACGGGGTCTCCTTGCGGAGGGCGGCCCAGCTGGCTGCCCGTACCCGTGTCCTGCGCACCAGGGCGAGGGTGCGGTGCTCGAAGGAGATCCCGTCGGCCTCATGCTCCGCCAGGGGGCGCCGGTGCGGTCCGGAGGTCGCGGCCAGCTCCCGCACGGCCTGGGCGGACATCCGGTCGTTCTCCCGTAGCTGTTCGTCCTGCGTGGGCGGCACGGAGGGCAGGGCGGAGAGTTCGGCGACCAGGACGGAGCGTTCGGGGCCGGGGGTGAAACCGGCCGCCTGCAGGGCGTCTTCCAGGGCGGGCGGGTCGTGGGCGTGCACCGGCCAGTGCGCGGGTTCGGTGCGCGCCTCGAACCGGTCCCGCTGGCGGGCGACCAGGGCGGGCAGGTCCGTGCCCGGTGGCAGTGGGCCGTGGTCGACGCTGCCGTGGGTGCCGTAGTGGGAGCGGACCAGGCGGGCGCCGCTCAGGTGCGGGTCCGGCAGGTGTACTGCCCCGGCCCTGGGCGGTGTGGGGAGGTGACCGCGCAGGTGGGTGTCGTAGGCATGGCGGAGGTCGTGCATGGTGGCAGCCAGAGAGAGGGTCGGGCCCGGGCGGAGGGAGGAGGGCGAGGGGCGAAGCTGCGGGGGCGGCGCCTATTCTGTCAGGGCCGGGGCCCGGACGCCCGTCCCCGTGGCGGGGCGCCGGGCCGGAAGCCGGGACGGTGGTGTCCGATTGTCCTGGCCAGTCCGTAACCTC
Source organism: Nocardiopsis moroccensis (assembly GCF_055763695.1). NCBI lineage: Bacteria > Bacillati > Actinomycetota > Actinomycetes > Streptosporangiales > Nocardiopsidaceae > Nocardiopsis > Nocardiopsis moroccensis. The sequence goes on from NZ_CP199747.1 coordinate 1,519,606, forward strand.
GCGCCGGGACCGGGCGAACGCTCCGTCGGGGTGGTCGCCCCAGCTGTGCGCTCGGCCGGGACGAGCAGTCCGGTCGGGTCCTCGTGGTACGGGGCGCGTACGGTCTGTGCGGTGGTCCGGGCGACCTCGCCGACGATGCGGCCCGCGGTCCGTCTCCCCTGCTTGCTGGTGGTTTCGGCCCCGTTCCCGGTGCCGTGGTGACGAAGCCAGGGCCCGACGTCGCGTCAGGGTCGAGCGGCGCACGGATGCCGCTCGTGGTCGCGACCGCCGGTGTGGGGGTGACCACAGAACCGAATGGAGTTCGGTTTTGGTGTGGCCAGCGGTTCTACTCGTCGGTAACATAACCGCATGAGCCTTGACCACCCCGCCGAGGGTTACGAGTTCGACCAGGACACCCGGGTCGAGAAACGAGCCGACGGCGAGTTCACAGCCACCCTCACCGACGGCTGGACCACGTTCACCTCGCACCCCAACGGCGGCTACGTCCTGGGGACGGCACTCAATGCCCTGCGGCAGACCCTCGCCCAGCCGGACCCCCTGGTGGTGTCCGCCTTCTACCTGCGCCCCGCCGCCCCCGGCGAGGCCGCACTGCGCACCGAGACCATCCGGGAGGGGCGCCGCACAGCTACCGGCGCCGTCGTCCTGGAACAGGGCGGCAAGGAGATCGTGCGCGCCACCGCCACCTACGGCGACCTCAGCGCCGAGGGCCGCGAACTGCACCTGCAGGGCCCGCCGGAGCTGCCCGCCCCCGAGGAGTGCGAGGTCCCCGCCGAGTTCGCGGGCAAACCGGAGGGCGTGACCATCGCGCACCGGGTCGAGTACCGCTACCCCCAGCGCCCCCAGTGGCTGGACGGCCGCAAGGACGGCAACCCCCAGGTCGACTTCTGGATGCGTTTCGCCGACGGGCGCGACGCCGACGTGCACTCCCTGCCTGCCATGGTCGACTTCGCCGTCCCGGCCGTGCTGGAGATCGGTGAGTTCAGCACCATCACGGTGGAGCTGACCACCCACATCCGTGCCAGGCCCGCGCCCGGGTGGCTGGCCTGCCGGGTCTGGACCAAGCACGTCTCCCACAGCCTCCACGAGGAGGACATGGAGATCTGGGACAGCGAGGGAAAGCTCGTCGCCCAGGCCCGCCAGCTGGCCATGCTCATCTGATCCTCCCCTCCTCCGGGCCGCCGCTCCCAGTCGAGCCGCGGCCCGGCGCGCTTCTCGGACAGGGGGTAGCAGGGGATCAGCCGTCGGCCCCCAGCCAGCGGTCGAACCAGGCGCGGGTGCGTTCGAGCAGGTCGATCTGGTTCGCGCGGCTCTCCAGCCCGTGCCCCTCGCCCGGGTAGAGCACGAACTCCTGTTCCACCCCGAAGCGGCGCAGCGCCCGGTGCAGGTAGACCGCCTGGCCCACGGGCACGTTGGCGTCCTCCTGCCCGTGCGCGATCAGCACCGGGGTACGTACGCGCGAGGCGAAGGAGACCGGACTGACCGCGTCGTGCGGGTGCGGACCCACGCCCTCCCAGCCGACACTGCCGCTCAGCCCCGCATCGGCGGCCCCGTACTCGCCGGTGGCGGCCAGCATCCCCCAGTCGCTGACACCGGCGCCCACGACGGCCGCGCCGAACCGGTCGGTCTGTCCCACAGCCCAGGCCGCCATGGTCCCGCCGTGGCTCCACCCGCCGATCCCGAGCCGACCGGGGTCGGCCACGCCCCGCTCGACGAGCAGGTCGACGCCGTCGACGATGTCGGTCCACTCCCCCGCCCCGAGCTCGCCCACCACCCGCTCGGCGAAGGCCCTGCCGTGCCCCTCACCGCCGCGCGGATTGGGCAGGAACACCGAGTACCCGAAGTGGGCCAGCCACTGCGCGGGCGCGTAGGGACTGAGCACGAACTGGTCCGTGTGGCGGCCGTAGGGACCTCCGTGCACCCAGGTGACCAGGGGGAAGGGTCCGTCCGAGGGGGTCGCGCCCACCGGCCTCACCAGGAGTCCGTCCAGGGCGAGGCCGTCCCGGGCCCGGTAGGACAGCCGTTCCTGGGCGCCCCAGGTGAAACGGTCGAGTTCGGGGCGCAGCCGGGTGAGCCGGGTGAGCGGCCCGGCGGGGCTGCCGGAGCACACCTCACGCGGATGCGCGGCGGTGGCGGCCCAGGCCGCCACGCGCGCACCGGTGCGGTCCGAGGTCAGTGACTCCAGGCGTCCGGTCGCGGACGCCAGTCGGACGAAGCGCCGGGCGTGGCGGTCCAGCCGGTGGATCTCGGTGTCCAGGCCGTGCGCGAACAGGGCCAGCGGCGGCCCCTGGTCCACCTGGACGAGTTCGAGGGGGCACCAGTACAGGCCATCGGTGAGGTTGGCCCGTACCTGGTCGGTGTGGTCGGGGACCAGGTCGAAGACGGCTTGCCCGCCGTCGGGGCCCGGGTCCATGGCCAGGTAGGACAGGTGCCGGTGTCGGCCGTCGTGCCACCAGACGGGTGAGTGGGCCTCCCAGCCGAGTGCGCCCAGGTCGTTGACCTTCCCGGTCGTGGTGTCCACCAGGTGCAGTTCCCAGCGGGGACGGACGGGGTCGCGTCCGGGGCCCGGCTGGGTGAGTACCGCCAGGGTGGTGGCGTCGGGGCTGGCGGCCGCCTCCAGCACGTGGCGTTCGCCCAGGCCGGTGACCGTGCGCAGGCGGCCGGTGCCGGTGTCGAGCAGGGTCAGGCGGTTGTGGGGTTCGGCCGCGCCCCACACCCGCGGCGCCTCACCGCGGTGGTCGGGGTCGGCGACCACCAGCGCCACCGCCGCCGTGCCGGGCAGCGGCAGGTGGTCCACCACCCCGCCCTCGGTGTGGGTGAGTACCCGGTGTCCGGTGCCGTCGGTGTCGATCCGGTGCAGCTGGGGCGTGCTCCGCTCCGGTTCTTCCGTGGTTTCGGCCCGGTCGGAGAGGAAGTACAGGTGGCGTGAGTCCGGTGCCCAGCGCGGTTGGTGGTCCCAGGACGTCCCGTCGGTGAGCTGCCGGGGCGGGTCGGCCGCGTCGGCGGCGGCCACCTGGAGCGCACTCGTGGGCCGGTCGGCGGCCCTGCTCAGGGCGGTGACGGTGTAGGCGACCCAGCCGCCGTCGGGGGACATGACCGGGTCCAGGGGGATGAGACCGTCAACGACCGTTTCGGCGGTGATCCGCGCTGATCCAACGCTCATGGGGCCTTTCGTCGTTTCCTGGGGCGCTGCACCCGGACGGCGGAAGCCTACCGGGGCCGGGCCGAGGCTCCGGGGTGCTGCCCTGTCAGGTAGGCACCGAAGCCGCCCGCGCGCCTGGTCAGCCGGTGGTTGCGTCGGTTTCGGTGTCGACCCGTTTGACCAGGCGTTCGTGGCGTTGGCGGGCGGCCTGTGAGGTGCCCGGGCCGAAGGCCAGTTCCTGCCAGGTCATGCCGCGCCCCTTGGCCATGGTGAGCAGTCCGGCCTCCATGGCGCGCTCTCCAGGGTCCGTGAACTCGGGCTCTTCCCAGAACGGCTGGAGGCCTCCCCCTACGACGCCGGCCCGGACGAGGAACCCGGAGGCGCCCGGCCCGCGGACGAGGTCTTCTGGCAGAGGCTGAGCCTGTACGTGTCCTCGCGCTGGGCCGGGCTGCTGGAGGAGCGGTACGCCACGGGTGCCTCTCGCCGGCACCGCCTGGCACCTGCCGCCCTCGAGGGATCCGGTCCCGCCGGGCCGCCGCTCCCCGCCGAGCCGCGGCCCGTGGTGGTTTTCCGCTTTGTCCCGGGCGCTCCACGCGAAGCCGCCTGCTCACCCGCACGACGAAGGGCTCTGCTGGCCCGCGCGGAAGAGGAGTCCTGCCGCCGTCTGGCACACCCACCCGGGCGATCGGGGCAGTCTGGTGGGCGGATCAGTCGACTGCGGTCCGCGCGGGTGCGGCTTCGGGGGCGCCGGTGCCCTCAGGTCGCCGGGGACGCTCGAACCGCTCGCGCAACTGGCCCAGGAGAGCCAGGGTCCGGGGTGAGAGTCCCGAGGCGCGGACGGATCGGACCGTGCTCTTCGCGGCCGGCCCGGCGGCGGGCGCGCGTTCACCACCGTTCAGGGACAGCAGCATCCGTGCCCGCAGCTCCGGGACCAGGGCGGCTTCCGACGAGCCCGGGGGAGGATCCGCAGGCTCCGGCCCAGGCGCGCTCCGGGGTGCGCGCTGGGGCGGCGGTGTGGCTCCCCGTCCGGGTTCGGGCATGATCTGGCCGGGCTCCGACCGGCACGGCTCACCGCAGATCGTGCAGTTGCCACCGGGGAGGTTGCGCGTGTTGTCGTGCACGGGGCAGGTGCCGGTGGCCCGCCCCAGGCTGTCCAGCCGGAACTCCTCGGGCCGGATGGAGGTCTCGTCCCCGTCCGAGACCGGCCACGGAGTCGTCCGCAGGGGCGACGTGTGGATGCCTCGGCCCAGTGAGCCGTTGAGGAAGTCCAGTGCGTACGTAATGTTTCCCAGACGCCGCATCAGCGCCGGGAACGGTCGGCGCAGCCGTTCCATCCCCGAGAACAGGGCTCGCACGTCGGGTTCGCCCAGCCCTTGGCGCAGGAGTTTTTCCACAGCCAGTGCCAAAAGGTCCCGGTCGGTCTCCGGAGAGGCCAGGAATGAGTTGGGTATGCGATTGATAAGGCCGAATATTCCAATCCGTGGCCTTTGTCGGGTTTGTTCTCCTGTGCTTGAGGTGCCACGGACGGAACTGTCCACCCCGGCATCAGAACCGTCCCCAGGGGAACAGTCTGTGGGTCGATCTGAGCTGGGGGCGGGGTCAACCTGAGCCGGGGTCCGGCGGCGCTTCAGAGGAGGTCGGTTGTGCACGGTGAGGGGCTCCTCCCCCAGTTGCGCGCGGCAGGCGTTGATCTCCTCCAGTACCACATCCGGGTAGTCCTCGGCCGGGACCAAAAGCTCCAGCACGCACGGCAGTCGGTAGACGCAGCGCCCGCGTTCGATGCCCCGGGCGAAGAACTCCAGGGATTCCGAGCGGGTGAGCTTGCGGATCACGCCCGCTTCGACCAGATCGTCGATGGCGCGCTTGAGGCTGCTGACGCTGAGGGTCCCGCCGGAGCGCTGGGCCAGGTTCTCCAACAGGAAGTAACACCAGCGCCCGTCGGCGTCGACCACATCGGCGATGGCCAACAGGGCCGACAGCGAACGCAGCGTGGGAAGCGCGCCCCTGCGGAAGACCTGCTGGACCCAGATGGCCATAATGAACCCGATGCCCTGGAATGCGCCCCGGGGTCGCTTGCGGGGTGGACGGAAACCAGGTGGATTCGCGGTTTCGGCTGCGCGGTAGGGGGCTGGGGCGCTAGACTCCATGACGAGTCACCTTCATTGGTATGAGGGGGGTGGCTCAGTCGACAAACCTGGTGGTGCAGGCGTCGGCCACAACCCGACCAGGTGTTGTCAGCACCGGGTCGGGTTTTTCTTGTTGCGATCCAAACTAGCGACCCGAACAAGAGTTCGCCGGGATTTCTCTCAAATTCCCGTACGGGAAAAACCCACAGGGCTAAGAAGTCGCACTTGTCTATTTCCACGGAAAGGCGACACGCTTGCCCGCCATGTCGACTTTGGGTCAGTGTGGAAATCATGGAGAGGACCGGTGCAGCAGGGTCGCCGCGGGCGCATCTCCAATGTCACCGCGGACGGGGACGGCCGCTCGGAGCTCATCAGGCTGCTGTCCGACTCCCGAGGCGCACTGACCCTGTCCGTCTACGCCGACGAGGATCCCCCGCTGCTCGCCGGGGTACTGCCGGACCCCCGACGGTGTGCTGTGCGCCCGCACTCCCCCGGCGCCCGGGTGCGCCCGTGTCGCCGCACCCTCCTCCGCTCCTTCAGCGCCCGGCGCGCGCCGCCCGCCTGGCCCGGGCGGTGCGGCCCTTCCACAGCACGCCCTGCCTGGGCGAGAACAGGTAGGCCAGGGCGAACGCGACCGCCTGGGCCAGCACGATGCAGCCGCCGGTGGACACGTTCAGGTGGAAGCTGGTGAACACCCCGGCCACGGCCGCGACGAAGGCCACCGCGGCGGAGATGACCAGCATGCGCTCGAAGCGGTCGGTGAGCAGGTAGGCGGTGGCGCCGGGAGTGATCACCATGGCCACGACCAGGATGATGCCCACGGCCTGCAGCGCCACCACGACCGTCACCGACAGCAGCCCCAGCAGCAGGGTCTCCAACAGGCGCGGGTTGACGCCGATGGCGTGGGCGTGGACCGGGTCGAAGGCGTACATGGTCAGGTCGCGGTGCTTGTACCAGACCACGGCCAGCACCACGGCGGCCAGCAGCAGCACCTGGAGGATGTCGCCGTCGGACACCCCCAGGACGTTGCCGAACAGGATGTGGCCCAGGTCGGTCTGGCTGGGGACCCGCGAGATCATCACCAGGCCCAGGGCGAACATGGCGGTGAAGACCACCCCGATCACCGCGTCCTCCTTGACCCGGGAGGTGCGGTTGACCACCCCGATCAGCGCCACCGAACCGGCCCCGAAGACCAGGGCGCCCAGCGCGAAGGGCATCCCGAACATGTAGGAGAGCACCACTCCCGGCAGGACCGCGTGCGAGACCGCGTCGCCCATCAGCGACCAGCCCACCAGGGTCATCCAGCACGAGAGCACCGCGCACACCACGCCCGCGACCACGCTCACCAGCAGCGCGCGTCGGACGAACTCGAACTGCATCGGCACCGTGAACCACTCCACGAGCGCGGTCAGCGGGTCCACTGGCGTCCCTCCTCACTGGGGTGGATACCGAACGCCTCCAGGAGTACGTCCGGTTCCAGTACCTCCTCGGGTGTGCCGTGCGCGATCACCCGGCGCTGCAACAGCACCGCCTCGTCGCACAGCACGGGCACCTGGGCCAGGTCGTGGGTGGACACCAGCAGGGTGTGTCCGGCCCGGCGCAGTTGCAGGAGCAGGTCGGTGATGGTGGCCTCCGAGCGTTTGTCCACGCCGGCGAAGGGTTCGTCCAGGAGCAGCACGTCGGCGCCCTGGGCGATGGCGCGCGCCACGAAGGCGCGTTTGCGCTGGCCGCCGGAGAGCGCGCCGATCTGGCGGTCGGCCAGTGAGGTGAGGTCGGTGCGGGCCAGGGCGTGGTCGACGGCCTCGCAGTCGGCGGGGCGGGGCCTGCGCCTGCGCCCCATGTGCCCGTAGCGGCCCATCATGACCACGTCGTGCACCCGTACGGGGAAGGCCCAGTCCACCTGTTCGGACTGGGGCACGTATCCGACCAGTCCTCTGCGGCGGGCGGCGGTGTTGTCGGTGCCCAGGAGGCGGACCCGGCCGCGGTCGAGGGGGACGAGGCCGAGCACGGCCTTGAACAGGGTGGACTTGCCCGAGCCGTTCATGCCCAGGAGTCCGCACACCCGGCCGGGTCGCACGGACAGGTGCACGTCTTCCAGGGCGAGGACGTCGCCGTAGCGGACGGTGGCTCCGGTGACCTCGATGGCCGCTGTCACGTCGGTTTCCTCCCTCACACGCCGGTCAGTCCGGCGACGATGGCCTGCGCGTCGTGGCGGAGCAGGTCGAGGTAGGTGGGTACGGGGCCGCCGGGTTCGGAGAGGGAGTCGACGTAGAGGGTCTGGCCCATGACGGCGTCGGTCTCGCGGATCACCGACTGCTGGGCGCTGTCGTTGACGGTGCTCTCGCAGAACACGGCGGGTACGTCGTTGTCGCGGACGAACTCGGCCACGGCGGCGATCTTTCGGGGTGTGCCCTCGCGTTCGGCGTTGACCGGCCACAGGTACTGCTCGGTCAGGCCGGCGTCGCGGGCCAGGTAGGAGAAGGCGCCCTCACAGGTGACCAGGGCGCGAGCGGGTTCGGGGACCTCGGCGAGTTCGTCCTCCAGGTAGGTGCCGACCTCGGTGATCTCCTCCTTGTAGGCCTCGGCGGCCTCGGTGAACTCCGTCTCGCCCCGGGGGTCGAGTTCGATGAGGGCGTCGCGGATGTTGTCGACGTAGACGAGGGCGTTGTCGGGGGACATCCAGGCGTGCGGGTTGGGTTCGCCCTCGTAGCCGCCCGAGGTCACGGGGATGGTGTCGATGCCCCGGCTCAGGACGGCGGTGGGGGCGTCCACGCGTTCGGTGAACTGCTGGAACCAGGCCTCCAGGCCCAGGCCGTTCTCCAGGATGAGGTCGGCGCCCTGGCCGCGCACCAGGTCGTCGGGGGTGGGCTCGTAGCCGTGGATCTCGGCTCCGGGCCTGGTCAGCGAGGCCACGTCCACCCGGTCGGCGGCGACGTTCCGGGCCATGTCGGCGATGACGGTGAACGTGGTCAGGACGAGGGGGCGCTCGCCCTCCTGGCCGCTCTGCGCGGAGGAGGTGGAGCAGGCGCCCAGGGCGAGGGAGAGTACGGCCGCGGGGACCACCGTCGACACGGTCTTTGAAGAGAACCAATCTCTAAAGTTCGGCACGCCTAACTTTTTATCACAACCGGGCCAAACTGCGCATCGGGTGTCGTCGCTCGCCGAAGCTGGCAGCTGCCCCCCCAGGGTCTCAGGAGCCTTGGCAGGTAGGGGGTGTCGGTAAGTGGAGCGTTTCACCAGGTGTCAATCAACCGGTGAGTAGCTTGTCGATGGTTCTCGCTGTTGCGATACTGAGAGAGCGCTGGATTGAGCCCAGCACTGCTGGGTTCCGGGCTGTTTGCACTCGTGGCTCTCATGTTCCGTCACCTTCCCAAGCCTGTCGGTGCTGTTCAGACCGTTCGCGAGAGGATGATGGCCATGGTGATTTCCCTGAGGAATGCTGGTCGCCAGGTGGTGGCTGGAGTCTGTGAAGGTGTCGTTGGCGGAGTTTGGTCCGCCTCGATGATGGGTGCAGCAGTGCCGGGCTGAGTTCGGCGAAACGATCGTGTGCTGAAGGCCCTACACCCGCTCGGGTGTAGGGCCTTCAGCTGACTCAAGCGAACATTCGCGCTGCCTGGTGACACGCCTCTTGCCGCTGCCCCAGGTATTGCCATGTGTCAGTCCGCAGATTGGGGCGCTGGCCATGCTCGCACGGGCGCCAAGGAGCCCGATAGCCTGCCACCTTTGATAAGCAGCGGGACCCACCGAGGCCGCTCGTCAAGTTGTCAGTGCCCAGGCCAGCGCCTTGCAGTGCTGACAACTTCGGTGAGCGCCAAGGGGGCCGGTCCCGAGGGGCTCCTCGGACCCGGGCAGGTGTACTTCCGTACCGCTGTCGGCCTGGCCCACGACTTCCCGGTCAAGCTTCGCGGACGTGCACGGTGGGGACAAAAACTTCCTAGAATGGACACTTTGGCGCGCGCTCTCCCCCTCCGCGGCTGTCGCGTCGCCCATTCACCCGCCCCCACCCCAGGAGCCCCAGGTGGTCAATCCCCACCGCACGCTGTGTGGACGCTACGAGCTCGTCTCCGAGGTCGGACGAGGTGGCATGGGGAGGGTATGGCGGGCCCGCGACATCGGACTCAACCGCACGGTGGCGGTCAAGGAGATCCTGCTGGGGCCGGGTCTGGACGCCGACGAACGCGCCCGGGTCGCGGCACGGGCCTGGCGTGAGGCCCAGGCCACCGCGATGGGCCAGCACCCCCACATCGTCACCGTGCACGACATCGTCGAGGACGACGACCGCCCCTGGATCGTGATGGAGTTCCTCGAAGGGGAGTCCCTGTACCGCCTGGTACGCGACCGGGGCCCGGTCCCGGTTGAGCGGGCCGCCGCCTGGGGGCTGGACCTGCTCGACGCGTTGACCACCGCGCACGACCAGGGCATCACCCACCGCGACGTCAAACCCGAGAACGTCATGATCACTGCATCCGGCCGGGTGGTACTCACCGACTTCGGCATCGCCACCATCGTCGACACCGCCGCGATCACCCAGACCTCCGGTGTCATGGGCTCCGCCGCCTACGTGGCCCCCGAACGGCTCGCTTCCGAACCGGCGACCCCGGCCGGCGATCTGTGGTCGCTGGGCGCCACCCTCCACCACGCGGTCACCGGGGTGTCCCCGTTCCAGCGCGAGGGAGTTCCGGCCACCCTGCACGCGGTGCTCAGCGCGGAGCCGCCCCGGACCCCGCCCGGACCGATGGGCGAGGCGATCCGGGGGCTGCTGGCCAAGGACCCCGCCGAGCGGCTGGACGCCCGGGGCAGCCAGGGACTACTGACCGCCGCGGCCCGGGGCGAGCGTTCGACCGGACACCCCGGGCCCCCCGTCCCCCGGGGCGGAACAGCCCCCCGGAGGGAGACCCTCCCCGACCTGTCCACCGCCCCGACGGCCGAGGGCACCGCCGTCAGGGCCCGGCCCGGCCGCACCCGGCGCCTGTCGTGGCCGGTGGTGGTACTCACGCTGGGAATGGCCGCCCTGGCGGTGGCCGCCACCCTGGTCGTCGTCGCCCCCTGGGGAGACGGCGGGCAGGGGCCCGGCCAGGCGGGCCAGGACGCACAGACGTCCCCCTCCCCTGACGTGGCCGCCGCGGAGCAGGCCCCGGTCGAGGAGATGGACGGGGAACCCGCTGCGGAGGGCATGACCTGGACCCGGGATCCCGAAGGCTTCGCCCTCCTGGTCCCCGAGGGCTGGCCCCGTCGCACCGAGGGCGCGAGCGTCTTCTACGACTCCCCCACCAGCAACGCCTATCTGCAAATCGACCGCACCCCGCACCCCAACGACGACGAGTACGCGCACGTGGTGGAGCAGGAGAGCGACTCGGTCGCGCAGAACCGGCTGCCCGGGTACGAGCGGATCAGGCTGGAGGACGTCACCGCCCGCACCTCCTTCGCCTCGGCCGCCGACTGGGAGTTCTCCTGGGACCGGGGTGAGGGCCCCCGGCGGCTCCTGGCCCGCAACATCGCCGTCGGCGAGGGCGACCACTACACGCTGGCGTGGAGTTCCTCCGAGAGCCTGTGGGCCGAGGACGCCCGGTGGCGCGAACAGGCCATCGAATCCTTTGACCCGTTCTGACCTCGGCGGTGCGAACGCCCCGGTACGCTCGACCCGTTCCGACGCAAGTACAAGGGAGGTAGCGGGGGTGTCCCACACCTGGACCGCGATCGACTTCGAGACCGCCAACCAGGACCGCGGCAGCGTCTGTGCCGTGGGTCTGGTCCGGGTGAGCGAGGGGCGGGTGGTGGACAGGTTCAGCACCCTCATCCGCCCGCCGGAGCCGGTGTCCTTCTTCTCTCGGCACAACACCGCCGTGCACGGGATCACCGCCGCCGACGTCACCGGGGCACCCGGCTGGGAGACGGTGCACGAGCAGGTGCTGGAGTTCGCACAGGGCGGGGCGCTGGTGGCGCACAACGCCGCCTTCGACATGGGTGCGCTGCGCCAGGCGTGCGCCCACACGGGCCAGGCGCTGCCCGCCCTGGACTACGCCTGCACCCTGGCCCTGTCCCGGCGCACCTGGGATCTGCCCGACCACCGCCTGCCCACGGTGTGCGCGCACGTGGGCCACCAGATCACCCAGCACCACCGGGCCGACGCCGACGCCGAGGCGGCCGCACACATCATGATCGCGGCGATGCTCCGCTACGGAACTAGCTCCCTGCCCGAGCTCTCCCGCGCCGCGGGTATGCGCCTGGGCCGTCTGGAAGCGGTCCGGGCCGCGGTCCGCCTCCCGGACGCCGCCCCCGCCGCGTCGGCGGCGCCCGTCGTGGAGGATCGTTACGGCCGCTGGCAGCGGGCCGCGCAGAGCCCTCTACCCGAACCCTCGCCGGAGGCCGACCCGGCCGGTCCGCTCTGCGGCCGCACGGTGTGCGTCTCCGGCGATCTGCGGGCGATGGACAAGCCCGAGGTGTGGAAGCGTGTCGCCGAGGCCGGAGGGGTGCCGGCCAAGAACGTCACCAAGAAGACCGACGTGCTGGTGGTGGGCGACAGCGACCACGGCGGCAAGACCTCCAAGCACAGGCAGGCCGAGACCTACATGGCCAAGGGCCAGCGGATCGACATCATCACCGAGTCCGAACTGATGCTTCGTCTGGGCATGGCCTCCGCCTGATCCCCGGCCTCCCCGTTCAACTCCCCGAGTCCGGGGGGCCGATGAGCTGGTGGCTGACCGCGTCGACGGCCCAGGCGGCCCAGCGGTCGGTGCTCCAGCCGAGTTGGCCGGTGTAGAGGGTGTACAGCTCGGGACTGAGCAGGCCGAGCAGGGTGTCGGCGGCATCCTGCGCGTCCAGGCCATCGCGCAGGGCGCCCCGGTCGGCCAGGGCTCGGGCGAACACGGTGTGGACGGTGCGGCGCTGCTCGGTGTTGGTCCGCCACAGCTCGGCCAGTTCGGGCTGGGAGGGGGCCGCGCCGCGGAGCACCTCCACCAGGGCGGCGACGCGGACCATGACCCGGGCGGTGCCCCGTACCTGGAGCCGGACCAGTTCGTGCGGGTCCTCGGCTGCCAGCGCCGCGCGGACCCAGGGGCGCTCCAGGGTGGCCACGGGCTCGGCGTCCCCGGCCACGGCCTGGTCCAGGGCCTCCTTGAGCACGGCCGCCTTGGTACCGAAGGTGTAGTAGACCGTCTGGGTCGCCACCCCCGCCTCCTCGGCGATGTTCGCGATGCTGGTGGCGGTGTAGCCGCCGGTGGTGAACAGCCGGGTCGCGGCCCGGGCGACCCGGACGCGGGTGGCGGCCGAGCGGGCGGCGCGGCCGTCGGCGGGTTTTCGTGCGTCCATGGTCACCATCCTACGACTTGACTGTAGTGTCACTACAAATATCTTATTGTAGTTTCACTACAGAAAGTTGGGCGGAGATGCGAGTACTCGTCCTGGGCGGCTACGGGGCCGTGGGGGCTCCGGTCGTGGAGGTGCTGCGCGGAGCCGGGCACACCTGTGTGGTCGCCGGGCGCGACCCCCGGCGCGCGGATCGGACGGTGGATCTGGCCGAACCCGGCCTGGCGGGCTACCTGAGCGCCCTGCGGGGCGCGGACGTCGTGGTCAACGCCTCCGGGGCCGAGGACCCGGCCCTGGTCCGGTCCGCGACCGACCGGGGTGCGGCCTTCGTCGACGCCACCGCCACCTCCGGCTACGTCAACGAGGTCGAGCGGCTCCGGCCGCGCGCACCGGTCCTGCTCAGTGTCGGACTGGCCCCCGGGCTGACCAACCTGCTCGCCGCCGACCTCCCCGGAAAGGGCCCCGTCGACCTGGGGGTGGTCCTGGGGTCGGGGGAACGGCACGGGGCGGCGGCCACGGAATGGTCCCTGAACCTGCTCGGCCGGTCCTTCTCCGACCCGGCCACCGGAAAGAGCGTCCGCAACCTCACCCGGGGGCGGACCTTCGACCTGCCCGGCCGCCGGCGTCGCCTGTACCGGGCCGACTTCTCCGACCAGCACACGCTCACCCGCGACCTCGCGCGCCCGGTCCGCACCCACCTGGGCCTGGACTCCGCGGCGGCCACCACGGCCCTGGCCCTGCTCACCCGCCTGCCCGGGGCCGGGGTGCTGCGGGGCGTCCCGCATCTGCCCGGCTCCCGGGAGTGGACTCTGATGGCGGTCTCGGGAGGACACCGGCGCTGGGCGCGCGGACAGGGACAGTCCCGGGGGACGGCGACGGTGACCGCGTGGGCCGCCTCCCTGACACGGAACCTCTCCCCCGGGGTCCACCATCTGCACGAGGTGGCCACCCTGGCCGACCTGCCGCCCAGAGAGGGAATCTCGCTGGGCTGAGACGCCCTTCGGAGGCCGCCTCCCCCGCGGAGCCGTGTCCTCCGCAGGGCGAATTCCCCGTCCCCGGTCTCGACACCTCTGGCGGGGCGGGGTAGCTTTGCCCTAGTCTGGAAAGCGCTTTCATCTGAGAGGTGGTAACAAGCCATGAGTGATCACGTGCTGGGCGTCGCCATGAACGGCGTCACCGGCCGCATGGGGTACAGGCAGCATCTGACCAGGTCGGTGCTGGCCATCCGGGACTCCGGCGGTGTCGAACTACCCGACGGCTCCCGCGTCATACCCGAACCCGTACTGGTGGGCCGGTCGGAGCGCAAACTGCGCGCCATCGCCGAAAGGCACGGCATCGAGCGCTGGACCACCGACCTGGACTCGGTCCTGTCCGACGACAACGTCCCGCTGTACTTCGACGCCCAGATCACGCACGCCAGGGAGGACGCCGTCCGCTCGGCGATCGCCGCGGGCAAGCACATCTACGTCGAGAAACCCACCGCCGGAACGCTGGACGCCGCACTCGAGCTGGCCAAGCTCGCCGAGCAGGCCGGGGTGCGCAACGGCGTGGTCCAGGACAAGCTCTTCCTGCCGGGCCTGCTCAAGCTCCGCCGCCTCCTGGACAGCGGCTTCTTTGGAAAAGTCCTTTCCATCCGCGGTGAGTTCGGCTACTGGGTCTTCGAGGGGGACTGGCAGCCCGCCCAGCGCCCGAGCTGGAACTACCGGGCCGAGGACGGGGGCGGCATCGTCCTGGACATGTTCCCCCACTGGCACTACGTCCTGGAGCACCTCTTCGGACCGGTGCGCACGGTCACCGCCAAGACCGCCACCCACGTCCCCCGGCGCTGGGACGAGCAGAACGAGTCCTACGAGGCCACCGCGGACGACGCCGCCTACGGCATCTTCGAGGTGGGCGAGGGCATCATCGCCCAGATCAACTCCTCCTGGAGCGTGCGCGTCAACCGCGACGAACTGGTGGAGTTCCAGGTGGACGGTACCCACGGCAGCGCCGTGGCCGGGCTGCGCTCCTGCCGGATCCAGCACCGCACCACCACCCCCAAGGCGGTCTGGGACCCCGACGCCGTCGACCCCGTCCGCTACCGCGAGGACTGGACGGACGTCCCCGACAACGGGGAGTTCCCCAACGGGTTCCGCGCCCAGTGGGAGGACTACCTGCGGCACGTGGTCCTGGGCACCCCCTTCCACCACGACCTCCTCTCCGGTGCGCGCGGCATCCAGATGGCCGAGGCCGGGCTGCTCTCCGCCCGCACCGGCCGTACCGTCGAACTCGGTGAGGTCTCCACCACGTGAACGCACTGAACCTGCCCTCCGGCGAGGGCACCATCGTCCCCTACACCATCAGCGGGGCCGCGGCCGACGCCTCGCCCCTCCCCCCGGCCCGCCTGCGCACCGCCTACGCGGCCGCGCACGTGGTCGCCGACCCCTGCGGCGCCAACGCCCCCGGAGCTCCGGCCGCCCTGGACTGGGAGGCCACCCTGGCCTTCCGTCACCACCTGTGGGACCAGGGGCTGGGCGTGGCCGAGGCCATGGACACCGCCCAGCGGGGCATGGGGCTGGACTGGCCCGCCACCGCCGAGCTGATCCGCCGTACCGGGGCCCAGGCCCGCGACCGCGGGGCCCTGCTGGCCTGCGGGGTCAACACCGACCACCTGGAGTCTTCGCGCGTCGATCTGGAAAGCGTTATCACCGCTTACGGTGAGCAGTTGGAGGTGGTCCAGGAAGCCGGGGCCACCCCCATCGTGATGGCCTCCCGGGCCCTGGCCGCGGTGGCCGAGAGTCCCGAGGACTACGCCCGCGTCTACTCCGCCGTCCTCAAACGGGCCGAGCGGCCGGTGATCCTGCACTGGCTGGGCACCGCCTTCGACCCGGCTCTCGCGGGCTACTGGGGCTACGACTCCCCCGAGGAGGCGATCGAGCCGGTCGCCGAACTGATCGCCGCGCACGCCGACCACGTCGAGGGCATCAAGGTCTCCCTGCTCGAAACCGCGTTGGAGGTCCGCCTGCGGCGTCTCCTCCCGCCGGGGGTGCGCCTGTACACCGGGGACGACTTCCACTACCCCGAACTCGTGCTCGGGGACGAACACGGCCACTCCCACGCCCTGCTCGGCGTGTTCGCCGCCATCGCCCCGGCCGCCGCCCGGGCGCTGGCCGCCCTGGACCGGGGCGACACCGACGGCTACCGGGCCCTGATGGAACCGACCGTGCCCCTGGCCCGTCACCTGTTCTCCGCGCCCACCTACTACTACAAGACCGGTATCGCCTTCCTGGCCTGGCTCAACGGGCACCAGAAGGGGTTCCACATGGTGGGCGGCCTGCACAGCGCCCGCGACCTCCCGCACCTGGCGCAGACCCTGCGCCTGGCCGACGCGGCGGGGGCGCTCAGCGACCCGGCCCTGGCCGAGGAGCGTATGCGCGCCCTGCTCCGGGTCTCGGGGGTGGACCAGTGACGACCACCCCCCGACACCGACCCGTGGTTCCGGCCCCGGTGGACGTCCCCTCCGGCAGGCCGGTGCACACCGAGACCCCGGCCCCAGGCGACCCCCGCCTGGCCCGGCTCTCGCTCAACCAGGCCACCGTGAAGCGCTGGAGTCTCACCCAGGCCGTGGACGGGTGCCTGCGCGCCGGGCTGCCCGCCATCGGGCTGTGGCGTGAACACGTCCAGGAGACCGGCCTGGAACGCTCCGCCCGCCTGGTCCGCGACGCGGGACTGCGGGTGTCCTCCTACTGCCGCGCCGGTTTCCTGAGCGACCCCTCCCGCACCGACGCCCTGGAGGACAACCGGCGGGCCATCGACGAGGCCGCCGAACTGGGTGCTCCGGTGCTGGTCATGGTCGCGGGCGGGCTCCCCGAGGGCGACCGGGACCTGGCCGGGGCCAGGGAGCGGGTGGCGGAGGGGATCCACGCCCTGGCTCCGTACGCGGCCGAACGCGGCGTACGGCTCGGGCTCGAACCCCTCCACCCGCTGTTCTGCGCCGACCGCGCGGTCCTGTCCACCCTGGGTCAGGCCCTGGACCTGGCAGAGCAGTTCTCCCCTGAGGTCGTGGGCGTGGTCGTGGACACCTACCACGTGTGGTGGGACCCGGCGGTCTTCGACCAGATCGCCCGGGCCGGCGCCGCGGGCCGCATCACCTCCTTCCAGGTCTGCGACTGGATCACGCCCCTGCCGGTGGACTCCCTGCTGGGCCGGGGCATGGTCGGTGACGGACACATCGACGCGCGCACACTGCACCGGGCGGTCCTGGCCGCTGGTTACGAGGGCGACGTGGAATGGGAGGTCTTCAACGAGGACGTGTGGTCCGCCGACGGTGACGAGGTCATCGCCACGATGGCCCGCCGCCACGCGGAGTGTGTGCTGTGAGGGTGACCCGGGTGACGGCCCGCGCCCACCGGTTGCCGCTGCGCCGGGCCTGGGACGGCGGGGTCGATCGCAACGACGTCGTCGTGGTCCGGGTGCACACCGACGAGGGCCTGGTGGGAACCGGGTTCTCCTGGACACCGCTGATCGGGGCGCGGGCCGTGGAGGCGCTGGTCAACGACGACCTCGCCCCTGCCCTGCTGGGACGGCGGGCGCACCCGGCCCTGTGGGACGAGGCGCTGTGGCACCTGCGCGAGGCGGGCACGACGGGGTTGACCCTGATGGCCCTGGCCGGTGTCGACATCGCCCTGTGGGATCTGCACGCGCGCTCTGTGGGCGCGCCCCTGGTGGAGCTGTTGGGGCGGCGCCGGGAGAGCGTCGCCGCCTACGGCAGCGGTGTGAACCTGGACTACTCGCTTTCGGACCTGCTGGCACAGGTCCGGGGGTGGGTGGACCGGGGGCACCACGCGGTGAAGATCAAGGTGGGTTCGGCCTCTGTGGACCGCGACGTGGAACGGGTGGGCGCGGTACGCGACATCCTGGGCCCGGAGCGGTTGCTGATGGTCGACGCCAACCAGCGGTGGGACGTCCCGGGGGCGGCCCGGGCACTGGCGCGGCTGGAGCCCTTCGCACCGCACTTCGTGGAGGAGCCGCTGCCCGCCCCGGACCTGGCGGCCCACGTCCGACTCCGGGCGCGTACCACGCTGCCGTTCGCGCTGGGTGAGAACCTGCGGTCGGTGGCGGATTTCGAGCGGTTCGTGGACGCGGGTGTGTGTGACGTCGCCCAGCCCAACGTCGTACGGGTCGGGGGCATCACCCCGTTCCTGCGCATCGCCGAGTCGGTGGCCCGGCGGGGGGTGCCGGTCGCTCCCCACCTGCTGCCGGAGCTGTCGGGCCAACTGGCCCTGTGCCTGCCCGAGGTGGCCATGGTCGAGGACATCGACCACGCCTCCTTCGCCGCGCTGGGGGCTTTGGCCGCCCCGAGCGGGGTGGAGTTGGCCGACGGCCGCCTGACCGCGCGGACCGGCCCTGGTCACGGGCTGGTGTTCGCGGAGGGCCTCGCCCCGCTCCCCTAGCACTGGGCGAGGAACGGCGGCGGTCCCGACCGGGGGCCGCCGCCGCGGGTGGCGCCCGTGAAGGCGCTCAGTTCCTGGGTGGTGCGGTGCTCTCCCTGGCCATGACCGTGCCCTCGACGCTGACCACCCTCGGTTCCCCGTGGTGGTCGGAGTCCAGGGCCAGTGCGGCGGCGCGTTCGCCCATCTCCTCCAGGGGCAGGCGCACCGTGGTCAGCGAGGGGGTGAGGTCCCGCAGCGTGGGGATGTCGTCGAAACCGGCCACGGACAGGTCCTCGGGGACGGTCTTGCCCATGGCGCGCAGCGCGGCGATGGCTCCGGTGGCCATGACGTCGTTGACGGCGAACAGGCAGGTGGCGTCGGTTCCCAGGGCCATCAGGCGCCGGGTGGACTCGTAGCCGCCGTCACGGGTGAAGTCCCCGTGCACGACGTTGTGGTGGGCGAGTTCGAGTCCGGCGGCCGAGAGCGCGCAGTGGAAGCCGTCCAAGCGTTCGCGCGCGGTCCGCAGGTTGGTGGGACCGGCCAGGATCGCGAAGCGCCGGTGCCCCTGAGCGACCAGGTGCTGGGCCAGGGCCGCGGCTCCGGAGTGGTTGTTCGGGGTGACGGTGTCGGCGGGCAGGGTGGCCTGGGAGACCAGGGCTACCCTGCCGCCCTGGCGCCCGAAGGCCTCGATCTCCTTGGCCAGACGGGCGTCGCTCTCCTCGCTGGTGGTACGCGAACCGGCGATCACGATCGCCTTGGCCCGGTGGGAGCGCAGCGCGGAGATGATGCGTGTCTCCGCCTGCGTGGAGCGGTTGGTGGTGCCCAGCACCAGTACCAGCCCCAGCTCCTCGGCGTACCGGGTGACTCCGGCCGCGATCTGGGAGAAGTACGGGTCGGCGATGTCGTGCACCACCAGGCCCATGAGGGAGCTGCTGTTGCGCGCCAGGGTCTGGGCGGAGGCGTTGGCCAGGTATCCGAGCTCGTGAGCGCTGGCCTCCACCTTCTCCCGGAGCCGCTGGCTCACCTGCCGTGTGCTCCCGTTGATCACGCGTGAGGCGGTTGCCAGGGAGACCCCGGCGTGCTCGGCGACCTGTTCCAGAGTCACGTAACCGGGATCCACGACCCTGCCCCTCCTACCACCGTTGGGAAAACTCTTTCCCAGAGTAGCGGAGGGGCGGGGTCCTTCCCTCGTTGCCACTAGGCCTCTTCCGTCTGGTGCAGAAGGTCGCGCCAGGTGCGTTCGGGCCTCCACCCCAGATCGCGGTGGGCCCGCTCGGAGGAGAACACCGCCCGCCCGTCGGCCAGTGCCGGGGCGTGTTCGGCCGTGGCGGGGTGCAGTCGGGCCAGGTCGGTCTCGACCGGTCCCCGGGCGAGGGGGTCGGGGGCGATGGCGTTGTAGACGGTGCCGCCGGGGACGCGCTCGGGGTTCTCCACGATCAGCGCGAACAGTTCGGCGGCGTCGTGGGCGTCCACGTAGTTGAACAGCG
This sequence comes from Nocardiopsis moroccensis, assembly GCF_055763695.1. Lineage (NCBI taxonomy): Bacteria > Bacillati > Actinomycetota > Actinomycetes > Streptosporangiales > Nocardiopsidaceae > Nocardiopsis > Nocardiopsis moroccensis. The sequence continues at coordinate 1,539,074 of NZ_CP199747.1, forward strand.
AGCCGGCGGCCAGGGCGGGGTCCTCCAGGCGTTCGCCCAGGGTGTGGCCCTGCTGGGTGAGGGCTCCCCGCCACTCCTCGGGGGAGACCACGTAGCCGGGCCGGACAGCGGAGAGCACGCACTTGTCGGAGGTCCGGGCCAGGGCCCGGACGGTCTCCTCCACCATCACCTTGCTCAGGCCGTAGGCGTGCCAGGGCGCGACGGGGTGTTCCTCGTCCAGGGGCAGGTACCGCGGTTTCCAGGAGGGGGTGTTGTACCCGTAGACGGTGGGGCTGGAGGCCGCGACGGCGCTGTGGGCCCCCGCCTCGACGGCGGCGGTGAGTACCTCCCAGGCCAGGGCGGTGTTCACCTGCAGGGTCTCGGCGTCGGGGCGGGCGAAGGGTACGGCGATACCCGCCAGGTGCACCACCGCCTCCGGGGCGGCGCGGGCGAACAGCTCCGCGCGGGCCCCGCTGTCCAGCAGGTCGCAGACGGCCGGGGTGATCCCCTCCGGCCACGGGTGTTCGGCGGTGTCCACCGAGGTCACCTCGTGTCCGCGTGAGGCGAGCACGGTCACGACGCTTCGCCCCAGTCGTCCGGAGCCTCCGGTGACGAGCACGCGCATGTGTGCGGTTCCTTTCCAGACCCCGGTGCGGGGTGTCGTGGTGGTCAGGCCAGCGCCGCGACGGCTGTGGCCAGTGCTTCGTGGTCGGTTACCGGGCCGTCGGTGACGGCGGTGCGCAGCCCCAGCTCCAGGGTCCGGTCGGCGCCCAGGCGCAGCCGGGTGTCCCAGGCGGGGGCCGGGCACACACCCGGGTACTCCTTGGCCCGCAGGAACCAGGGGTCCGTGCGCGGGCCGGGTTGGAGGAAGAGCAGCGTCCACGGGGCATCGCGGGAGGCGGTCGAGGAGAGGGCGAGCCAGCGGGCGTGCGAGCCGTGCAGGGCCTCCTCCCCCGCCGTCCCGTCGGGGCCGGTGACCGAGGGCGGCAGGTCACCGATCGGCGCCCGCCAGAACACTCCGCCGTACCCGGCTCCGGGGCGGCCGTTGGTGGCGGGGCTGCCGATCCCCAACTCCCGGCCCGAGGTGTTGTGCAGTGACGAGTGCAGGTCCAGGACCCAGGTCTTCGTGTCCAGGGTGAGGGCGCGGACCGTCCTGTGCTCCCGGAGGAGCTCGGTGCCCCCGGGGTCGGTCCAGGAGAGCACCTCGACGGTCCGGTCCGCGGAGTGCTCCTTCCAGGACAGGTGTTCCTGGCGGCCGTGGTTGTCGAGCATGATCGATCCGTGCTCGCGGGTGAAGGTCCGACCACCCCAGAAGCTGGTCCCGGAGACGTCGGCCAGGGTCACGCTGACCCCCAGGTGGTGGCGGTGGTCGGCGGGGCCGGTCTCGGTCACCTCCGTTCCCGCGAGGGTGCGCACCGGGTGCAGGTAGGGGCGTGGTGAGAGTTCGGCGGGCACGGAGGTGCCGCTGTGGTGGGTGGCCACGACGGTGTGGCCGAGGGACAGGTTCACGTGGTGACCTCCGTGGGGGCGGGGCTGGTCCAGGGGGCGTCGAGCTCGGAGAACAGCGCCAGGGAGTTCGCGCTCTCGTGCACCAGGTCGGTGATTCCGGGGATGCTCCGGTGGGTGACCCCCTCCTCCTGGTGGACCTGTTGGTATCGGGCCGGGATCGGTCGGGGGGCGGGGGCGGTGCGCACTGCGTCCAGGACGTGGGTGAAGCCCCGGGTGCGTTCGGGTGGCACCAGGAGGGGGGACTGCCCCCGGACGTGTGCGACCAGGTTCTCCAGGAGGTTGACCCGCCCGTGGGTGGTGGTTCGCGGTGCGTGGCCGGGCCGGTGGAGGGTGATCCGGTCCAGGGTGTACTCCAGGGTCAGGCTGGCCCGGTCGCTGTGGAGCGTGATGGCGGGGGGTTGGCTCTCGGGCGCGCACAGTGTGACGGCGACGGTGAGGACGGTGCCGTCCCGGGTGCGCAGGCGCAGAGCGGAGGTGTCGTCGCTCTCGATGGGGTGGGCGTGGTGCATCTCCAGTTCCAGGGAGCGGGGGGCGTCCTGCTCGGCACCGGCCAGGGCCAGGGAGGTGGCCACGGCGTGCGCGAAGGGGTTGGTGAGGGCTCCGTCCACCACCTCGTGCCCGTCCAGCTCGCGCCGACCGGCCCAGGGGGCGCGGTCGTAGTAGGCGGAGGTGCGTTTCCAGGCGCCGGCCGCTCCGATTCCGCGCAGCTCGCCCAGGACGCCCTCGCCCACGAGCCGGCCGACCTCGTCGATCGCCTGCGAGCCCAGGCTCTGGAAGCCGACCTGGCAGGCCAGACCGGAGGCGTGCACCGCCTCTTCCAGGCTGGTGAGCTGGGCCAGGGAGGGGGTGGTGGGTTTTTCCAGCAGCAGGTGCGAGCCGTGCTCCAGGGCCACCTTCGCCAGGGGCAGGTGGGTGTGGATGGGGGTGACCAGGACGGTCAGGCGTGCCTGCGTCCGGTCGAGGGCGGTGGCCAGGTCGTCGAAGAAGGGGACGTTTCCGTGCCCTTCCAGGTCGTCGTCGGGGGCGGGGGGCCTGCGGTCGCAGACCCCGACGAGGCGGACGGCCCCGGCCCTGGCCAGGGGCAGCAGCGCGCGCAGGTGGGAGCGGCCGTGCCCGTGGATGCCCACCAGGAGCAGCGGCAGTGGTGCGGTGTCGTCGGTGCGGGGCATCAGTGCTCGCCCGAGAGCAGGTCGGCCACGCGCACGGGTGCGCCCGAGGCCATGGAGGCGTTGGCGGCCAGCCCGGTCAGGAGGGCGTTGCCGCCGTCGGCGTGGTCGGGGCGGATACCGTCGTCGGTTCCGCCGAGCAGGGAGTCGAGCATGGCGTTGTCCCCGCCGCCGTGGCCGCCGCCGCCCACGCGCGCGGGGATCTCCTCCGGGGGCTGCCAGTGGCGGCGCAGCAGGAGCCTGGCCTCGGTGTTCTCCTTGGGGGCGGGCATTCCGCGCACGGGGTGCGCCTCGTCCTGGCCCGGTGTGGTGCTGGCGAACTCGGTCATGTCCAGTTCGAGTCTGCCGCGGCTGCCGGTGAAGGAGATGCGGTAGCCCTCCCAGGGGGCGTAGGCCACGAGGTGGTAGCTGAGGCGCACCCCGGTGTCGTATCTGACCATGACGGACATGTCGTCCTCGATGGTGATGTCGGGGCCGAAGACGTTCAGGTCACGCCGGTAGCCGTCCTCGTGTTCGGCGTCCAGGTACAGGGCGGTCAGGTCGGGGCTGTCCCGCATGTGCAGGGCGAAGGGGTCGTTCTCTGCCGCCTCGGCGTCGTGCCCGCGCTCGTAGTCGTTGAGGAGCCCGTGGCGGCGGCCGTTGTCCTGGCCGTAGAAGAACAGGCCGCCCCAGGCGAAGACCTCGCGGGGGTGTGCGTTCACCCACCAGTTGACCAGGTCGAAGTGGTGGCTGGCCTTGTGCACCAGCAGTCCGCCGGACTTGGTCTTGTCCCGGTGCCAGCGGCGGAAGTAGTCGGCTCCGTGGCGGAGGTCGAGGAGCCACTCGAAGTGGACGGAGCCCACCTCGCCGATGGCTCCGGAGGAGATCAGCTCACGGACCTGGCCGTGGACGGGGTTGTAACGGTAGTTGAATCCGACCGTCACCCGGCGCCCGGTGCGGGCCTGGGCGTCGTTGATCCGGCGCAGACCTTCGAGGTCCGCGGTCATGGGCTTCTCGGTGATGGCGTCCGCGCCGGCTTCCAGGGCGGCCACGACGTAGTCGGCGTGGGTGTGGTCGACGGTGCACACGATCACCTCGTCCACGGCCTGTTCGCGGAGCATGCGGGTGAAGTCCTCGGCCCCGTACTCGGGCACGGCCTCCGCGCCTGCGTCGGTGATGATCCGGTTGTGCACGGCCATTCGCGTGCGGTTGGTGTCGCACAGGGCGACCAGGCGCCCCCGGTCCCGATGGGTGTCCACCAGGGCTCGGGTGTACATGCGGGCCCTGGAGCCGGTGCCGACGATCGCGTACCTGCGTTGAGTGGTGTCGTTCACACAGGAATGGTAAACGCTTTCCGAAGCGCACGACAAGAGGGGGTGCGCGAGTGGGGGCCACGAGGGGTTTTCCGTACCACCCGAGGAATCGGAGCTAAGAGTATTCGATCAAACACAAAGGGCGACTATTTACCGGGATGGGAGCCCCGGGGTGAAGATAACGATCTGGTGCGTGCTCGGGGTCGGGGGTGAAACAGGGCGTTGACAGCCCTGTAACCCGGTGCTAGAAACTGAACATCCTAATATCTGGATAGCGCTTACCAAGCCATGGCCTGCGAAATTCACCCGTGTTCTCAGCCACATAGTGTGAGCGTCTCCCTCATCAGTGCGTTTTCCGACCAGATTGGCGGTCACCACATGAACCCCGGTCCAGGCGTGCCGACGGCACGCACGACAACGGCTCGGGAAGGAGGTGTGTCGTCTTGACCGCTCTTCTCCACAGCAAGGCGGGGTCGTCCGACGGCCCCGACACCGGGGCGCGCCCGCCCCGGACCCGCCGCAGGGCCGCGGCTCCCCGCAAGGGGGAGCGCAGGTACGAGAACCTCGCCGCCCTGGGGTTCCTCGGCCCGTGGTTCCTGGGCCTGGCGCTCATCACCGCGGGGCCCCTGCTGGCCTCCCTGTACTTCTCCTTCACCGACTACAACCTCATCGGTGAACACCAGTGGGTGGGCGGGGAGAACTACGAGCGGATGCTGACCGACACGCGCCTGCACAGCGCGCTGAAGGTCACCTTCGTCTACGTGTTCGTCTCCGTGCCCCTCCAGCTCGCGATGGCCCTGGCCCTGGCGATGGTCCTGGACCGAGGACTGCGGGGCCTGCCCCTCTACCGCTCGGTGTACTACCTGCCCTCGCTGCTGGGCGGCAGTGTCGCGGTGGCCATCCTGTGGCGCCAGGTCTTCGGCGCCGAAGGCCTCATCAACCAGGTCCTGGGGTTCTTCGGCATCCAGGGCGAGGGCTGGGTCTCCCACCCCGACTACGCCCTGGGCACCCTCATCGTGCTCAACGTGTGGACCTTCGGTGCGCCGATGGTCATCTTCCTGGCCGGGCTGCGGCAGATCCCGAGGATGTACTACGAGGCCTCCTCCGTGGACGGAGCCAGTCCCCTGCGGCGGTTCTGGCACATCACGGTCCCCATGCTCACGCCGATCATCTTCTTCAACCTGGTACTGCAGATCATCAACGCCTTCCAGACCTTCACCCAGGCGTTCATCGTCAGCGGCGGTACCGGCGGCCCCTCGGACTCCACCCTCTTCTACACCCTCTACCTGTACCAACGCGGCTTCGGTGCCTTCGACATGGGCTACGCGTCCGCGATGGCCTGGCTGCTCCTGATGATCATCGGGGGGTTCACCGCGGTGAACTTCCTCGCCTCCAAGTTCTGGGTCTTCTATGGCGACTGAGACCGCGGCCTCCGCCCCCACCCGGCGGACCAAGGCCGAACGCACACGGCGACTGCTCATCCACCTGGGACTGATCGGCTTCGGCCTGATCATGCTCTACCCGCTGCTGTGGATGCTCTCCAGTTCCTTCAAACCCACAGCCGAGATCTTCCGGGAACCCGGACTGATCCCCTGGAACTTCACCCCCAGCAACTACACCGAGGGGTGGACCGCACTCCAGTACCCGTTCCACCGCTACCTGCTGAACTCGGCGATCGTGGTGGGCGGAGCGATCATCGGCAACCTCATCGGCTGCTCGATGGCCGCCTACGCCTTCGCGAGGCTGGAGTTCCGCGGCAAGCGCCTGTTCTTCGCGATCATGCTCGGCACGATCATGCTGCCGATCCACGTGGTGATCGTGCCGCAGTACATCCTGTTCGCGCAGCTGGACTGGATCAACACCTTCTACCCGTTGATCGTGCCCAAGCTCCTGGCCACGGACGGCTTCTTCATCTTCCTGATGGTGCAGTTCATCCGAGGACTGCCCAAGGACCTGGACGAGGCGGCCCGCATCGACGGCTGCGGACACGTGCGGATCTTCTGCCAGATCATCCTGCCCCTGTCCCTGCCGGCCCTGGCCACCACGGCGATCTTCACCTTCATCTGGACCTGGAACGACTTCTTCAGCCAGCTGATCTTCCTGACCAGTCCGGACATGTACACGGTCCCCGTGGCCCTGCGCACCTTCGTCGACTCCACATCCCAGACCTCCTGGGGTCCGCTCTTCGCCATGTCCGTCATTGCCCTGGGGCCTGTCTTCGGTTTCTTCCTGGCCGGACAGCGCTACCTGGTCAAGGGCATCGCGACCACCGGAATCAAGTAGAGGAAAGGAAGCCACCCATGAGCCTCCCCGCCGGTGGTGCGCGTCCATCGCACCGACACCGCCACCCGCTCCGCACGGCCGCGATGGCCGGTGTGCTCGCCATGGCCGCGACCGCCTGCGGGGGAGGATCGGGCCCCGGGGACGACGTCGTCGAGCTGAGGTTCTCCTGGTGGGGTTCGGACGACCGGCACACCCGTCTCCAGGAGGCCATCGAGGTCTTCGAGGAGCAGAACCCCGACATCAGGATCTCGCCGGACTACACCGACTGGGCCTCCTACTGGGACCGCCTGGCCACCAGCACCGCGGCCAACGACGCCCCGGACGTCATCATGCAGGACGAGAGTTACCTGCGTGAGTACGGCGAACGCGGCGCCCTGGCCGACCTCGCCGAGCTCGGTGACTCCCTCGACCTGTCCGGCCTCGACCCGAACGTCGCCCAGAGCGGCGAGATGGACGGGCAGACCTTCGGTGCCGCCACCGGGGTGAACGTCTCCGCGATCCTCGCGGACCCGGAGGCGTTCGAGGAGGCCGGTGTCGACATGCCCGACGACACCACCTGGACCTGGGACGACTACATCGAGATGTCGGTGGAGATCAGTCGGGCCACCGACGGTGAGATCGTCGGGACCCAGGGGATGACCAACGAGAACGCCTTCCACGTCTTCGCCCGCCAGCACGGCGAGAACCTCTACGACGAGGACGGGGACCTGGCCTTCTCCAAGGAGACCCTGACCAGTTGGTACGAGATCACCGAACGGCTGCTGGAGGACGGCGGACAGCCCTCCGCGACCGAGGGTGTGGAGATCGCGGCCGGCGGTCCCGACCTGTCCGTGCTCTCCACCAACACCGGTGCCACCGCCTACTTCTGGACCAACCAGCTCGGTGCGATCACCGAAGCCTCCGGCCGTGACATCGAGCTGTTGCGGTTCCCGGGCGAGACCGAGCTCGAACGCACCGGAATGTACTTCAAACCCGCGATGTACTACTCGATCGCGGCCGGAAGCGACCACCCCGAGGAGGCCGCGCGCTTCGTCGACTTCCTGCTCAACAGCACGGACGCGGCCGAGTTGGTGCTGTCCGACCTGGGGCTGCCCGCCAACCTGGACGTGCGCGAAGCCGTCGCGGACGACCTGCCTCCGGCCGGAGAACGCGGAGCGGCCTTCCTCGCCGAGGTCGAGGACGAGGTCATCGACGGCAACCCGCCACCGCCGGTCGGCTCGGGCGAGATCGCCAACATCAACGAGCGGATCTACCAGGAGCTGGTCTTCGGCAACCTCACCGCCGAGCAGGCGGCCGAACAGTTCATCGAGGAGCTGGAAACGGCCATCGGCAACGGCCCCTGAACCCGGTTCCGGCTTCAACACCCAGCCAGAACTTCGTACTCACGTTTATCACGCACAGAGAGGTCAATCCCCCCATGAACCCATTCTCCGGCAGTGCGCCCGCACGGCGCCGACGCCGTCCCCTGCTCGCCACGACCGCGGCGGTCGCCGCCCTGGTCATGGCCGCCACCGCCTGCGGCTCCTCGGACTCCGAGGGCGACGTCGTGGAGTTGCGCTACTCCTGGTGGGGCGCGGACGACCGCCACTCCACGAGGCAGGAGCTCATCGAGGTCTTCGAGGAGCAGAACCCCGGCATCAAGATCTCGCCGGACTACACCGACTGGGGCTCCTACTGGGACCGCCTGGCCACCAGCACCGCGGCCAACGACGCCCCCGACATCCTCATGCAGGAGGAGCGGTACCTGCGCGAGTACGGCCAGCGCGGCGCCCTCGCCGACCTGAGCCAGTACGGTGACCAGCTCGACCTGTCCGCCCTGGACCCGCTGGTGGCCGAGACCGGCGTGCTCGACGGGCAGACCTTCGGCATCCCCACCGGGGTGAACGCCTACGCGATCATGGCCGACCCCCAGGCCTTCGAGGAGGCGGGGGTGGAGATGCCCGACGACACCAGTTGGACCTGGGACGACTACGTCGAGATCGCGAACGAGATCTCCGAGGCCACCGACGGCGAGCTCGCCGGTGTGCAGAGCATGGCCTACAACGAGTCCGGGTTCCAGATCTTCGCCCGCCAGCGCGGGGAGAACCTCTACGCCGAGGACGGCACCCTGGCCTTCTCCAAGGAGACCCTGACCTCCTGGTTCGAGATCACCGAACGGCTGCTGGAAGGAGGCGGGCAGCCCAGCGCCTCGCAGAGCGTCGAGATCGAGGCCGGCGGTCCCGACCAGTCGGTGCTGTCCACCAACCAGGGGGCGATGGCCCACTTCTGGACCAACCAGCTCGGCGGGATCAGCGAGTCCTCCGGGCGTGACATCGAGCTGCTGCGCTACCCGGGTGAGACCGAGCACGAGCGCACCGGAATGTACCTCAAGCCCGCGATGTTCTACGCGGTCTCCGCGAACTCCGAGCACCCGGAGGAGGCCGCCAAGTTCGTGGACTTCCTGCTCAACAGCGAGGAGGCCGCCGAGCTGACCCTGTCGGACCTGGGGCTCCCGGCCAACGTGGACATGCGCGAGCACATCCTGGGCGACCTTCCGCCCGCGGACGAGCGCAGCGCCGCGTTCCTGGAGGAGATCACCGGGGACATCGTCGACGGCAACCCGCCGCCGCCGATCGGCGCGGGCGAGGTCGTGGAGATCACCAAGCGGACCTCCGACGACCTGGGCTTCGGCGACCTGACTCCCGAGGAGGCCGCGGAGCAGTTCATCAACGACGTCAGCGAGGCCACTGGCAGCTCCTGATCCGTGGTGCGGGCGCGCCGGGAGCGCGCCCGCACCCCAGGTTCGGTAACCGACGAAGCGGCCCCGGGATCACCTCCCGGGGCCGCTCTCGTGTGTGTGGTGTGTCAGGACTCGCGTCGGGCGACCGGGTGTTCGGGCTCGTCGCGCAGCTCGTCCGGCAGCAGGTCCGCGGGGGCGTTCTGCCAGCTCACCGGGCGCAGGAAACGCCGCAGGGAGGTCGCGCCCACCGAGGTGTGCAGGGCGTTGGTGGTCGCGGGCCAGGGGCCGCCGTGCTGCATGGCGGCGCTGACCGCCACCCCCGTGGGGAATCCGTCGTGCACCAGGCGGCCGGTCCGGGTCAGGAGGCGTTCCGCCAGCCTGCCCCGCAACGCGCTCTCGTCGGACTCGGAGAAGAGCGAGGCGGTCAGGGAGGCCGGCAGTTCCTCGATGAAGCGGAGCAGTTCCTCCTCGTCGTCGTAGGTGGCGACCAGGGTGAGGGGTCCGAAGCACTCGTCGAGGCCGTCGGGGGTGAGCTCGGCGAGCCGGGCCTGCAGCAGCCGTGCGGGAACGGACCAGCCTTCCTCGTCCGCCGGGCCCTCGGCGACCAGACGGCCGGGGAGCTCCGCGGAGGTGTAGGCGGCCTTGATGCCCTCGGTCAGCAGGGTCTGGGCCGGGTGGGTGCGCACGGCCTGTGCCAGCCGGTCGACCAGGGCCGAGCCGGCCTGGTCGCCGGGGAGCAGGACCAGTCCGGGCTTGGTGCAGAACTGTCCCGCGCCCAGTGTGAAGGAGCCGAACAGGCCCTCCGCGATCTGCTCACCTCGGGCGGCTGCGGCCGCGGGGGTGACGACCAGGGGGTCGAGGCTGCCGAGTTCGCCGTAGAAGGGGATGGGGTCGGGCCGGGAGGAGGCCAGGTCCCACAGGGCGCGGCCCGCGCGGGTGGAGCCTGTGAAGGCCGCGGCACGGATCTCGGGGGCCAGGACCAGGTCGCGACCGGATTCGAGACCGTGCACGAGTCCCAGCAGCCCCTCGGGGGCGCCTACGGCCCGGGCGGCTCCGGTCAGTGCCTCGAAGGTGCGCTGTGAGGTCGCGGGGTGGGCGGGGTGCGCCTTGACCACGACCGGGCAGCCCGCGGCCAGGGCCGAGGCGGTGTCCCCGCCGGGTACGGAGAAGGCGAAGGGGAAGTTGCTCGCCCCGAACACCGCGACCGGGCCCAGGGGCACCAGCATGCGGCGCAGGTCCGGCCGAGGGCCGGCGGGGGTCTGGCCGGGACGGTCGACGACCGCCTCCAGGTAGGCGCCCCCACGGATCTCCTCGGCGAAGGTCTGGAACTGGTAGGTGGTGCGGGTGAGTTCGCCGTTGAGCCGCTGCGGACCCAGGGCGGTCTCGCGGTCGGCCAAGCGGACCAGCTCCTCCCGGTCCTTCTCCAGAGCGTCCGCGCACGCCTGGAGGAGGTCGGCCCGCCACAGGCGGCCGAGGCGGGTGAGGGCGGGCGTTGCGTCGGCCGCGGCCCGGCAGGCCTGCCGCACCTCCTCGGTGGTGCTCTCCCGGGTGACCGTCTCCACGTCCTTGCCGGTGCGGGGGTCGATGCTGGTGACGGGGGTGGTTTCGGGGTTGCTCATCGGACGATCTCCAAACCGGCGCGGATCAGGGTCCGGGCCTCGGCGAGGTGTTCGGGGGCGGGCTGGGCCAGCGGCGGTCGCACCGGGCCCACGTGGTAGCCGAGTTCGTCGGCACGGTCCTGTGCGGCGGCCTTGACCAGGGAGACCGCGTAGCCGGTGCCCCGGTCGCGCAGCCGGACCCAGGGCACGAAGAACTCGTTGAGCAGGCGGTCGACCAACGCGTCGTCACCCCGTCCGAGGGCGGCGTGGAAGGCGTGGGAGATCTCCGGGGCCACCGCGTGGATGGCGGACGAGTAGGCGCTGACACCGATCGCCGCGTAGGAGCGGGCCTGGAGTTCGGCGGTGGGGACGCCGTTGAAGAACAGGAAGCCTTCGGGGGCGGCGAGGACCAGGCGCTGCATCTGGTCCAGATCGCCGTGGCCGTCCTTGACGCCGACCAGGTTGGGGATGGCGGAGAGTTCGATCAGGCTCTCGGGGGTGAAGGAGACCTGGGAGCGCTGGTAGGCGATGACCGGCAGGCGGGTGGCGGCGCACACCCGGCGGGTGTGCTCGACCAGGCCCGACTGGGGTCCGTTGACCAGGTACGGGGGCAGCAGCAGGACCGCGTCCGCCCCGGCCCGTTCGGAGGAGCGGGCGAAGGCGCCGGCCAGCGGGGTTCCGTGGCCCGCTCCGGCCACGACCGGGATCCGGCCGTCGGCGATCCGCACGGCGGCGGAGACCAGGGCCTCGTGTTCGTCCAGGTCGAGGGAGAAGTACTCACCGGTGCCGCAGGCGACGAAGAGCGCTCCGGGGCCGGCGGCCAGTTGGTGTTCCAGGTGGGCCTCGAAGGCCTTGAGGTCCACGGCCCCGTCCTGGTCGAAGGGGGTCAGGGGGAAGGCGAGCACCGAGCGGTCCATGCCCTGGGCCAGACGTCGGGTCGCCTCGGCGACGTGTTCGGGGCGTTCAACTGGGGGAATCAATGTTGTCTCCGTATGTAGATGGTATTCTCATATACAAACAGAGGCTATGTTTGTGATCGGAGGACGTCAACACCCGGCCGAGAACATCCGCGGCGGGGCGCGGCTAGACTCCGCTCGACGGCGAACGGAAGGCACAGACGTGGGGACAGGTGTGGACGGCGAGAAGGAGGGCGTGCGCGAGGTCAAGTCGGCGGCCCGCACCGTGGAACTGCTCGAACTGCTGAGCGGGCTGGGCCAGGCCGCCTCGCTCCGTGTCCTGTCGCAGCGCATGGGGGTGCCGCGCAGCAGCCTGTACGCGCTCCTGCAGACCCTGGTCCAACGCGGCTGGGTGCGCACCGACGCCACCGGCACCCTCTACACGCTCGGTATCCGCGCCCTGCTCACCGGCACCGGCTACATCGACGCCGACACCCGCACCGCCCAGGTCCGCCCCCACCTGGACGCGCTCTCCGAACGCACCGGGGAGACCCTGCACTTCGCCCGCCTGGACGGCGCCGACGTCGTCTACCTGGCCACCCGCGACTCCCGCCACTACCTGCGGCCCTACAGCCGGGTGGGCAGGCGGCTGCCCGCGCACGCCACCGCCCTGGGCAAGGCACTGCTGGCCGAACGCACCGATGCCGAGGTCGACGCCCTGCTCCCCGACACCCTGGCCCCGCTCACCGCAAGCACCGTCACCGACCGCCGGGTCCTGTTCACCGAACTGGCCGCCATCCGGGACCGGGGTTACGCCACCGAGGACGGGGAGAGCGTCGAGGACGTCCGCTGCCTGGCGGTCCCGCTGCGCTACGACCGCCCCGCCACCGACGCCCTGAGCTGCTCCATCCCCGCGGCCCGCCACAGCGAGGAGCTCGAACGGGAGAGCCTGGCCGCCCTGCGCGAGACCCGCAGCCTGCTGGAGCAGAGCGTGGTAACCGAGGCCTTCACCCGCGCCGCCACCTGAGCAGGACGCGGGGCGGGGTCCTCCTCACGTCGCCGCTCCGTCCAGGACGGACCGGGCCGCGGCCCGCAGCTCCTCCAGGAAGGCCGCGGTGGCCGGGGCGGTGCGCCGGTCCGCGGGCAGGGCCACGTACACGCCACGGTGGGGCAGCTCCCCCGGGTCCATCGCGGCCAGGGCGATGTCGGGGCGGACCGAGGCGGCCGCCAGCGCGGGCAGCAGTGTCACGCCCAGTCCGGCGGCGACGAAGCCCTGTTTGGCGATCCACTCGCGCACCACGTGCGCCACCCTGGGCCGGAACCCCGGGCGTACCGCCGCGGCCAGCAGGGTGTTCTCGGGGCGCTCTCCCCCGGCGATCCACTCATCCCCCTCCAGCTGCGCGAACCGCACCCCCCGCCGTCCTGCCATCGGGTGTCCGGCCGGGAGCGCCACCAGAACCGGTTCGTCCGCCAGGTGCGACAGGCGGACCCCGACGCCGTCGGGCGGTGAGCTGACCACGGCCAGGTCCAGTCCGCCCTGCTGCACCCGGTCCAGCAGGTCCACGGTGAATCCCTCGTCCCGGGACAGGTGGACACGGGGATGGCGTGTGCGGAAGGCGGCGATGGCACGGGGCACCAGGGCGGCGTCGGCGGTGGCGAAGGAACCCACCCGAAGGCGCCCGCCGTCCAGGCGGCGCAGGGCCTCCAGGTCGGTGCGGGCCGCCGCCAGCCGCGACACGACCGCCTCGGCATGGGGCACGAGGACGTGTCCGGCCCCGGTGAGCGCCACGCCCCGGGGCAGCCGGTCGAACAGGGGTGTGCCGAGGTCGTGTTCGAGGGTGTGGATCTGCCGGGAGACCGCGGACTGCGTGTACCCCAGGCTCCGGGCGGCGGCGGTCAGGGAACCGGTTTCGGCCACCCGGAGGAAGGTCTCGTACACGTCATGTCGTTCCGGCATGCCTCCCATGCTAGACATTCGCTTGTGGCATGGGTGCGCGCGGCCCTAGCGTCGAGGGCATGAACACGATCGCCTTTCTGGGGCTGGGCCGCATGGGTACGCCCATGGCCCGCCGCCTCCTGACCGCCGGACACGACCTCACCGTCTGGAACCGCACCACCGACAAGGCACGGAGCCTGGGCGCGGAGGGGGCCACGGTGGCCGGCTCCCCCGCTTCCTGCGTGGCCGGGGCCTCGGTGGTGATCACGATGCTGGCCGACCCGGCCGCCGTGAGCTCGGTCGCCGGACAGATGCTCCCCGCCCTGCGGCCGGGAACGGTCTGGGTGGAGATGTCCTCGGTGGGCCCGGACGTCGTCGCCGACCTGCGGGCCCGCCTGCCCGAGGGGGTGTCGTTGGTGGACGCCCCGGTGATGGGCAGCGTGGACCGTGTGGCCTCCGGTGAGCTGCTCGTCCTGGCCGGGGGCGCGGCCGCGCCGACGGAGAACGATGCAGTGGAGAAGGTGCTCAACCATCTGGGGACCGTCCGGCACTGCGGTGGGCCGGGGTCGGGAGCGGCGCTCAAACTGGTGTTGATCAACGCGGTGATCGGCGGGGTGGCGGTGGTCGCCGACACCCTCAGGCTCGCCCGCGAACTGGGGGTGCCCGAGGCGCAGGCACGCGAGGGGCTGCTGGCCGGACCCGCGGGCGGGGTGGCCGGTCGGGCCTTCGCCACCGAGGCCCTGTACCCGGTGCGCCTGGCGGCCAAGGACGTCGCCCTGGCCACGGCGAAGGCGGAGCTGCCGGTGCTGGAGACGGTCCACCGGCTTCTGGCGGAGGACCCCGAGCTGGCCGAGCGGGACCTGGCTGCCATCAGCCCCTGACCGCCAGGGCGCGGAGGCCGGGTGTCAGGAGCCCGGGAGGCGCAGCACCGCCGGGGCGCGGCGGCTGTACCCGGCAGGACCGGTGCGGTCGCACCGGGGTGTTCGCCCTCGTTCTGTCGGAGCCGTCGGGGACAATGCCCGGCATGAGCGAATCAGCGCAGCACCGGCACCACGCCCTGGACTACATCGAGATCTCGGTCACCGACATGGAGGAGGCCAAACGGTTCTACGCCGAGGCGTTCGGGTGGCGGTTCAACGAGTACGGGCCCGCGTACACGGGGATCCGGTCGCCCGACGGTGAGTCCGAGGTGGGCGGGTTCAACCCGAACGGCGAGGTACGCGGAGGAGGGCCCTTCGTTCTGCTCTTCTCCGAGGACCTGGACCGGACGGTGAAGGACGTGGAACGTGCCGGCGGTCGGATCCTGGAGGCCCCCTATGCCTTCCCCGGCGGACGGCGTTTCCACTTCGCCGACCCGAGCGGGAACGAGCTGGGTGTCTGGGCCCGGTCCTAGGCGCCGCGGCCCACGGGCGGTCCCGGCACACGGAGGCGCCCCGCTCCCCCACGGACGGGAGCGGGGCGCCGGCTTTTTCCGGACCTGTCGGGGTCCCGCTACTTCGGGAACCGCAGCGTGGCACACGCCTCCACGGGGTGCACGTCTTCCTCCGGAGGGGCGCTCTGCTCGGTCTGGGGCAGCTCGGCGAAACCGGCGTCCGACATCACCGCCGCACGCAGCATCAGCGCGCTGGCCGGGGCCTTGAAGCCCGCGTTCGGATCGTCAAGATTCTTGGGAGAGGTGTCCACCAGGACCGGTGAGTGGTACGAACCCCACAGCTCGGGCTCGTTGATCCGGTCGGAGCCCAACAGCAACGTCTCCACCCGGGCCTCCGACAGCATCGGCAGGACGGACTCGGTGCCCTTGACGGCCTGGTCATGGGCGAGCTTGCGCTGGTAGTCGGAGAAGGCCTGTTCGTGCTCCTCCCGGATCAGCTCACGCAGGCACTCCTCAGCGGCCTCGTGCAGGCGCTCCTCGGCGTCGGCGCCGCCGCGCCCGCCCGCGACCACCTTGATCGGGATCGTGAGCTGGCGGGGGCCGAGGTTGTCACGCAGATAGGCGATGGCCTCGTCGTCACCGCCGACGATGATCGCCGCAGCGTCGACCTTGTGTACCGCCTCACGCACCATCTCGGCGACCTGGGCGGTGTTCTCCTTCCACAGCTCCTGGGAGATGTTGGTGTCGGCACGGCGGCCTCCGGCATCACCGCGCTGGCCAGGGTGGACTCGTCCCTGCGATTCCATGTCCTGCAGGTCGTAGCCCTCGTTCTCCATTTCCACCGTGGGTTTGGAAGTGGGCTGTGCGGTGTAGGCGAACACCTTGGCGTGGATCCGGTCCAGGGCCACCAGGACATAGGGGACGCTACGGCCCCGGTCGACCGCCAGAGGGAGGACGTCGGGAATGGGAAGCAGCGAGGCCCGGTCCTGCCTGGGTGTTTCGGCGAGTGTGTGAGCCCCCAGCAGACGCCCCTCGGAGGCGTAGAGCGCCTGCCCGTGGTCGCCGTAGGCGCGGGAGTCGCCCTGCCCGATGGCCTCCTCCAGGACATCGAGCGTGGCCTTGTCGGTCCCGAGCTCGGCCAGATGCTCGCGCAGGTGCCGCCAGCGCAGTTCGATCTTCTTCTCGGCGTCCGTGGTGTCGCGGCTGGTGTCCAGGTGCACCGAGGCCACTGGGCCGTCGCTTTCGTACAGAGGTCGCAGAAAACCAAGGTCCATAGTCTGCGGGGCGTGTGTACCCCCGCCCCGCCCACCTCCTTCTCGGGGTCGGCCTGCGAGTCATCCTGGGGGCCATGGTGGTGGCCGTCAGCACGCCACGTCGAACGAGACACGGTCCTTGCCCGATGATTTCCAGATTTTTCCCGTCCGTACCTCCCGGGCGGGTCCGGGGTCGGTCAGATCGGATCCGGGGCCTCGGCCAGGGCCCGGTCGATCGCCCCGACGGTGAGTACCAGGGCAGGGGCCCGGTCAGGGCCAGACCGATCAGCCCCGCCCCCACGAAGGGGGCCGAGAGCGCCCATTCGCGGCCCAGCGGCCCCTCCAGGGCGGTGGCCAGGGCCCCGCCCAGGGCCAACCCCACCGACAGCATCCCCCAGGACAGGGTCCGATGGGCGCTGAAGGCCCGGGACCGCAACCGGTCGGGGGTCAACCGCTGGAACAGCGAGAGCACGGTGATGTTCCACCACGTCGAAACGAACCCGGTGAGGAGGTAGCAGACCACGAACACCGCGACCTCGTGCAGCAGGCCCACGGCGAGCGCGGTCGCGCCCAGGACCGCCAGGATCACGGTCAGGGCGGTGGAGGGGTGGATCCGCGCGGAGAAGGAGGGCACCACCAGCGCCCCCAGGACCGCCCCCGCCGCGGTGACGGTCATCAGCAGCCCGTACCCCTGCGGCCCCACGTCCAGCACGTCCTGGGCGAAGAGCACCAGCACCGACCCCATCAGCGCCGAGGCCAGGTTGGAAACACCGGTGACCAGCGCCAGCGGGCGCAGTACCGGGTGACGCCACAGCCACACCATCCCCTCACGCAACATGGACCGGACGGAGGGCCGGGGTCCCCCGGCCGGTGTCGGATGGAAGTTCCCGCGCAGGCTGAGCAGGCAGACCACGGCCAGCAGGACGAGTGCGGCCTGGGCACCGAAGGCCCAAGCGGTGGAGGCTGCCAGCAGCGCCCCGGCCAGCGGGGCGCCCAGGAACTTGTTGAGTATCCGCTCCACCCCTTGCAGGTAACCGTTGGCCCGTTCCAGCCGCGAGTGCGGCACCACGGTGGGCACCACCGACTGCGCGGTGTTGTCGAAGAACACCTCGCACACCCCCACCGCCAGAGCCACCACGATCAGCAACGGGATCGACCCGCCTCCCAGGGCGACCATCGCGGTCAGGGACACCAGCAGCAGCGCCTTGGCGCACCCGGCGGCCACCATCAGACGGCGGCGGTCGACCCGGTCGCCCACCACCTCGGCGACCAGGGCGAACAACCAGGGCAGGCGGGTGGCCGCGCCCACCGACGCGACCAGGAAGGGGTCGTCGGTGAGGGTGGTGGCGTACCAGGGAAGCGCCACCACCGCGATCCCGTCGCCCAGGTTTCCCAGGCCCACCGCCCCCAGGAGTTTGCGGAACTCCGCGCCCAGGGGTGCGCGGCGGGGGCGTTCGGCGGCGGGCGGGGGCGTGCTCCGGACCATGGGGCCTTCCGGGCGGGGGGGGCGGTCTGAGGCTGACACGTTAGAGCGTAGGCGGACGGGACGACAGACGGTTTTCCCTCGGCGCAAGCCCGTCCGGGGCACAGGTCGAGGAGGGGCGCCGACCTGACCGCAGACGAACCCGAACTGTCGGGTCGGGGCGGGGACGCCGTCCGTAACTTGGCTGGTGAACGAGGGAGGAACAGGTGCTGGACCGGTTGAACGAGGCACTCGGACGGGTCGAGGAGAACCCGGGGGAACCGGTGGACGTGGCCGCGATGGCGCGGGCCGCGCTCACCTCCGAGCACCACTTCCGGAGGATGTTCTCGGTGCTGGCGGGGATGCCGATCTCCGAGTACGTGCGCCGACGCCGCCTCACCCTGGCCGGGGCCGAGGTGATCGAGGGCAGGGACACCCTGCTCGACATCGCGGTCCGCTACGGCTACGGGTCGGCGGAGGCCTTCGGGCGGGCGTTCCGGGCCGTGCACGGGGTCGGCCCTGGCCAGGCCCGGCGCTCGGGTGCCGCGCTCAGCTCCCAGTCACGCCTGACCTTCCACCTCACCGTCGAAGGGAGCACCGCCATGCGTTACCGGATCCTCGAGAAGGAGGCGTTCCGCCTCATCGGTCCCAGGGCCAGGGTCCCGCTGGTCCACGAGGGCGTCAACCAGCCCATGGTCGAGTTCGTCCGGGGACTGGGCGGGAACGTCCACGAGCGGATCGGGGAACTGTCCGACCAGGAGCCGCACGGCGGCCTGTCGGTCACCGTCGCCCACGACCCCGACCAGCGGGAGGGCAGCGACGTCGACTTCTACGTGGCGGCCGCCAGTTCCGCCGCCGGGGTCCCCGAGGACATGGAGGCCCTGGAGGTGCCTGCGGGCACCTGGGTGGCCTTCCAGTTCGAACGGGTGACCTTTCCCGAGTCCATCCAGCGGATCTGGGTGTACGCGCACGCGGAGTGGTTCCCGGCCAATCCCGCCTACCGGGCCAGGCAGGGCCCGCAGATGGTGAGGGTGGAGTACGAGGGAACGGACGGGGACCTCGCCACGGGCGAGGTGTGGATGCCGGTGGAGAGAACCGCGGTCTGACCCGGTCCGCCCCGGCCCGCCGAACCGTCCGGGCCGGGGCGGGCGTCCCCGAGGTCAGAGTGCGCGGGAGCGGGTGCGGGCCTGTTCCAGGAAGCGGCGCAGGACCTCGTTGAACCGGTCCGGGCGCTCCAGATTGGGCAGGTGCCCGGCGCCCTCGATGATCTCCACGACCGAGTCCGGGACCTGGACGTGCATCAGTTCGGCTCCCCCGGGCGGGGTGAAACCGTCGTGCTGGCCCACCAGCAGCAGGGTGGGCGCGGAGATGCGTTTGAGCAGTGGGGTGTGGTCGGGGCGTTCGGCCCTGCCCAGCTGTGCTGCGGCAGCCCCTTCGGGCGGGGCCGCGTACATCATGGCGCGCACGTGGTCGGCGACCGCGGGCAGGTCCCGTACGTTCTCGGCGGTCATCATGCCGACCAGCATCTCGTCGGCGTAGCCGCGCATGCCCTCTTCGCGCAGACGCGCGGCCATCCTTTTGCGGGAGAGCCTGCCCTGGTCCGTCTCGGGCATCGGGTTGGTCGCCGCCAGGGTCAGTGAGTCCACCCGGTCGGGGAAGAGCCGGTACATCTCCAACGCGACCTGTCCGCCCATGGACAGGCCCACCACGTTGACCACGTCCAGCTCCAGGTGGTCCAGGAGTGCGGCCAGGTCCCGGGCCAAGGTGTCCATCGAGGTCACTCCGGGCACGACGGTGCTGCGTCCGTAGCCGCGCAGGTCCGGGACGATCGCCCGGTACCCGCGTCCGGCCAGTGCCCGGACCTGGGGTTCCCACATGCTCTTGTCGAAGGGGTGGCCGTGGATGAACAGGACGGGGCACCCTGCTCCACGGTCGGTGTAACTGACGCTGATCCCGCGCACGGACGCAAGGCCCGGGCCGTCGCTGTTCGCGGTGTTCGTCGTCTGGTGTGTCACAACAAACGATGCTATTCACCGATGCAAGGGAATGAACAGGGGGCGCCGGGAAAGCGGGCGGGCCGCAGGCGGTCCCTCCCGCCCACGGCCCGCGCACCGTATCAACTCATCGTGCCGGTGCCCGGCGGTTGCCGCCCCGGGCCATCAGCACGGCCGTGAGGAGGTAGGGGGCGGCGAACAGCGCGAAGGTCGGCCCGTGCCCGAGCGCCAGGAACACCCCGGCGTACAGCGGGAAGGACAGGACGTTCACCGCCTCCGTGCCCAGACCGGCCAGGGAGGTGACGGTGGCCCGGCCGGGTCCGGTGATGCTGTCCTGAAGCCGGGCGTCGACGACCACGTTCATCATCTGACACACGCCGAAACCGCCGCCGAGCAGGAGCCAGCCGACCGGGTTCCCCAACAGGGCCCCCGCGCCGATGGCCACGGCGGCCAGGGCCAGGAGCGCACCGAGGGTCCGCGGGGACAGGCGGGAGGCGGGGCCGGCGAGCAGCCCGCCCGCGGTGACGCAGACCCACACCGTCAACACCACCAGCGGCACGTCCTGGTCGGCCACCCCGGCGGAGGCGGCCAGCAGGGGGACGTACTCCTCGAGCATCTCCCAGAACACGGTGACGACCACGACCAGCACGATCGCGTGGCGTACGGTTCGGCTGCCGCGCGCCTCGGCCAGGCCGGCCCGCAGGGTCCGCAGGTAGCCCGGGGCGGGATCAGCACCTTCTTTCCGTTCGGTCGCGGCGCCGGCGGAGCGCCGGGGGCGGTTCTCCGGCAGGGCCGTGCCGGCGAGTGAGCACAGCACGCAGGCGGCCACGCTGGCCGCACCGATCGCCGCGTAGCCGCCGTGGGCCATCACCGGCACGGCGAGCAGGGTTGCCGCGCCCACCGAGGCCACGCCCAGGGCCCGGGCCACCCCCATGACCCGGGCGTACCGGTCGGCGGCGCCGCGGTGCGCGAGTTCGGTGTAGACGAGCGCTTCGAGAGCGCCCGAGGACAGGGCGCCGCCCGCGCCCCACAGGACGAACCCGAGGGCGAACGTCCAGTAGGCCGGGAGGAGCAGCCACAGTGCGAACCCGGTGCCGGCAAGGAGCGGTGCGGCGGCGATCAGGTGGCGGCGGGGCACGACGTCGGCCCAGGCGCCGGCCGGGATCTCCAGGAGCGCGCTGGTCAGGGACCACAGCACGAAGAGTGAGCTGATCTGGGCGACGGACAGCCCGGTCTCGGTGAAGAGCAGGGCGTACAGCGGATAGAGGAGGACGAACTCCTCGAGGAGGGCGTAGGCGTAGAGCGGCCGGGTCAGCCTGGCCGGGCGCGTGTCGGGCACGCGCGAAGGCAGGGTGGTCATGGAGGACTTTCGGTCGGGCGAACTGGGGCACCTGGGGTGGTGGTCACCCGGTGGTGCCCGGGCGTTCGCCTCGGACCGGCCTCGGCCGCGGCCTAGGAGTTAATGTCGCTGTTCCATGCGTCCAGGATAGGTGCCGGGGGCGGAGCGGCGCGAGGGGTTGCGGACTCCTTCGTCGGGCACCGTCCCGGGGCCGGACGCTCGCATGGCCAGGCGTTCACCGCCAGTGCGGCCCCCGCAGGGCCGGATGCGGACCGAGCCTGGGGCGGCGTCGGACCGTCTTCTTCAGCGGGAATCCCAAGACCGCGCTCTTCGCCGACCTGGCCGGGTACGTGGAACGCGGTGAGGTCCGTCCGGTCGTGGACACGGTGCACGAGCTCGCCGACATCGCCAAGGCCCACCGCGCACTGGAGGCCGGGGGTGTGCGGGGCAAGCACGTCATCAGCCTGCTCTGAGCCGTGGTCGAGGTGACCAGGGGTCGGCGCCGGACCGGGGATGACGCGGGGCGCGGGCACGGGGCGGATGGCGGCGGTGACACCAACGCCTGGAAATTACAGAAACGCCCAAGCCACAACTCTCAGTTACTTTCCAGTCACTCTGGGGAGGACAATGTTCACCGTGCAGTGGTTGGGACGTACTGCTTTCCGTGGCGGGATGGAGCACGGCTTCTCCCGTCCTGAGCGCTCGCCGGGGCGGCCCCCACGTGAACTCCAGGAGACCGTGCATGCCGGGTACACCCGTATCGCCCGTATCCCCCGTAGCTTCCGAACCGTCCGGTCCCCCCGTGGCGGGGTCCGCCACGACCCGCCGCCGGGCCCTGGTCGGTGGAGCCGTCACTCTGGGCGCCGCAGCCCTGGGCAGCGCCCTGGGCGCGCCCTCCGCGTTCGCGGCCGTCCCCCGGGGCCCCGTGATCACCGAACCCTTCTCCCTGGGCGTCGCGTCCGGCGACCCGCGCCACGACGGTGTCGTGCTCTGGACCCGGCTGGCCCCCGACCCCCTCGCTGAGGACGGTCTGGGCGGGATGCCCGACCGCACGGTCGAGGTCGAGTGGCAGGTCTCCCACCGGGAGGACTTCTCCACGCTCGCCGCCTCGGGCACTGCCGAGACCGGTCCCGAGCAGGCGCACTCGGTACACGTGGAACTGGAGCACCTGCGCCCCCGGGCCGACTACTTCTACCGCTTCCGGGTCGGCAACGAGATCAGCCCGGTCGGCCGGACCCGGACCGCTCCGGTGCCCGGTACCCGGCTGGACCGGTTCGCCTTCGCGTTCGCCAGTTGCCAGAGCTACACCAACGGCCACTACACCGCCCAGGCCCACCTCGCTGAGGAGGATCTGGATCTGGTGGCCTTCCTCGGCGACTACATCTACGAGACCGCTGACCAGGGTGAGATCGGCCGTGGACACCTCCCGGAGAGGGAGGTCCGTTCCCTGGCCGAGTACCGGATCCGGCACGCCCAGTACAAGACCGACCACAACCTCCAGGCGGCGCACGCGGCCTTCCCCTGGGCGGTGGTCTTCGACGACCACGAGCTGGAGAACAACTGGGCTGACGACACCTCCTACGGGGAGGACGTGCCGCCGGAGGAGTTCCTGCTGCGCCGGGAACACGCGCTCAAGGCCTACTACGAGCACATGCCGCTGCGCGCCGCCCAGCGCCCGGCCGGTCCCGATCTGCACCTGTACCGCAGACTGACCTTCGGCAACCTGGTCGACATGCACCTGCTGGACACCCGCCAGTACCGGGACGTGCAGGTGGAGGACTCCGAGCGCGACGACCCCGAGCGCACCCTGCTGGGCGCCGACCAGCGCCGGTGGCTGTCCCGGGGACTGACCGACTCCACCGCCACCTGGAACGTCCTGGCCCAGCAGGTGTTCTTCTCCCAGCGTGACTTCGCCACAGGCGGGGCCACCAACTTCAGCAACGACGCCTGGGACAACTACCGGGTCGAGCGGGACAGCGTCCGTGACGAGCTCGCCGGGGTGTCCAACCCGGTGGTCCTCACCGGCGACGTGCACGCCAACTACGTGGTGGACGTCAAGGCCGACTTCGACGACGAGTACTCGGCGACCGTGGCCACCGAACTGGTGGGTACGTCCTTCACCAGCGGCCGGGACGGGGTGGAGCAGAACCCGGGCGACGCGGTCCAGCTCGCCGAGAACCCGCACATCAGGTTCATCAACCGCAACCGGGGTTACGTGCGCAACACGGTCACCCCGACGGAGTGGATCGCCGACTACCGGGTGGTCGACTACGTGAGCGAACCGGGGGCGCCCATCCGTGACCGGGCCAGGTTCGTCATCGATTCGGGCAACCCCGGTGTGCGTCCGCAGCAGTAGGGCACGGGCCTGGTCAGCGGCCCGCCGTCGAGGCGGCGGGCCGTCCGTGCCGCCCGGGTACCGATCGTCTCCGGGGTGTGCCTTCACTGCCAGGCCGCGCTGACCGGCGGTCGGCCCCGCGGGGCCGGAGTTGATTGAGGTCGATGTCCATCGTGAAAGGCGCTGAGCGCCCGAACCGGCCCCGGCGCGCAGAGGGCCGGGAGTGACCACCGGAGGTAGGACTGTTCCCGTGGCCCGCGGTAGCCGCTCCTTCGGCCTGGTCAATGGGATTTCGGGGAACTTCCTGCCCGGGATCGCCGGAGGCGTCCTGGCCCACCATGTTTTTGGGCGTGGAAGCCCGGGCCTTCGGAGCTGGGTTTCCTTTACCTGTCCTCGGGGCTGAGCCAGAGGGCTTCGGCGGCGACCAGACCGAGAGCCTGGTCCCTCTCCTCGCCGCCCTTCTCCGGATGTACCGAGATCTGGATGGAACCGGCGAACGGAAGTCGTTCCACGACCTCCACGCGCATGCCGATACCGATGTCGATGTCGGCCAGGTAGCGCAGGAGCTCGGGGTCGGTGTCGTTGACCCGGACGATCACTCCGGACGTCCCGGCCTCGGCCTCGGAGAGCAGTACGGACTCGCGTTCGACGATGGTGCCCTCGCGGGTGGGGATGGGGTCGCCGTGCGGATCCACCACCGGTTCCCCCAGATGGGCGGCGATGCGGTCGACGAACTTGTCCGAAACCACGTGTTCGAGGATTTCGGCCTCGTCGTGCACCTCGTCCCAGGAGTAGCCCAACTCGGCCACCAGGTAGGTCTCCAGCAGCCGATGGCGACGCAGGACCGCCAGTGCGGCCTTGGTCCCGGTCTCGGTGAGGCTGACGTTGCCGTATCGCTGGTGCTCCACGAAACCGAGTTCGTTGAGTTTGCGGAGCATCCCCGACACCGAGGAGTTGGACACCGAGAGCCGCTCGGCCATTCCGGAGATCGTCACCGGCCCGGTGCCGCGTTCCTGGAGGTCGTAGATGACCTTCACGTAGTCCTCGGCCGAAGTGGAAGGCCGCGCCGGTGTGTTCCCCATGCCCGTAACCGTATCGCGGACGGCCCTGGGACAACGATTTTCGCCACTCGTCCTGTGGACAACCTCCGCCACCGTCCCCGCGGACCGCGTTCCGGCACCTTTGTCGTGGCCGCCCCGACCGGACCGAGGTGATCGGCAGGCGGGTCGGCCCCACGGCCCGGGGTGGTTGGTGTGCAAGGGAGAACCCGGGTTCGAGTAGTACCGAAACGAGCGAGAACGGGCGGTGCGAGCGCGGATTCATCCGTGTTCGCACCGTTTCTGCCTCCGGTTCCCGCTGATTGGGCATACCAAGTTCCGAAAACCTGTCCCACGCCGGAGCCCGTGCCCCAACACTGGGATGTGGCGGTTGGGGAAGGGAGAACATGAGGAACATTCGGACTCGGTACGTACTGGCCTTCGACTCCTCGTGCGACAGGTGCGCCGACATCTCCCACGCGGTGGAGGCGGTGTCCGGCGGCAGGCTGGAGACGCTGCCGCTCACCCACCCGGACGTGCGGGAGTGGCGGGTCCGCCAGTGGGGGCCGAACGCCCCCTGGGTACCGACGCTGGTCCGCCACCGCGGCGACGACATCCGCTGCTGGAGCGGGGCGGCGATGGTCCGCCCGTTCGTGCGCGGCCTGGGCGCGCGGGTGGCGCTGCGGGTCCTGGAGGCGCTGGGGGAACTGAGCCGCCAACGCTGCCGCGCCCCCTGGGAACGGGCTCGAATCTCCGCCGCCCGTGTCCCGGTGCGGCCGCGCCTGCTGCGCTGGGCCGCGGGCGGCGCCGCGCTCGTGACCCTGGCGCTGGCCGGACGCACCCCCGGGCTGGCCCGCTCCGACCACGCCCTGGCCCGGGAGTGGGTGGAGACCAACCGGGACCGGCTGCCGAGGGACTACGACGCGTTCGTGTCCCACCCACTGGTCCGCCGCCGCCTCGTCTTCGCCGAACTCCCGCCCCTGGCCCGCCGTGACCTGTGGCTGGAGCACCTACGACGCTACGAACGGGCCCACCCCCACCTCTCGGCCGCCCAGCGCGAGGTCGTGGACCTGGCCCGCCGGACACTGTCCGACGTACTGGTGTTCCGTGACGGCCTGGACCCGACCCGGGAACGGGAGCTGCGCGGCCTGGCCGTCTCGGCCTTCGGTACCAAGGAGGCCCACGCGCTCCTGGCCACCCTGGGTCCCGACGAGCCGGATCCGGACGGTGCCGCCCACGCGGGGAAGGGGCGTTGCGGAGCTTGGGAGCCGTGTCTGTCGAAGGGGTGCCGGGAACTCCCCTTCACCTGCGGAACCGCCTGGGCGTACACCCGTGACGGCATCCGCGTCCGTGCGGAACCGGCCGGCTAGCGCTCCGCACGGAAGGCCCCGGAGGAGGAGGGCCCTGCCGGGTCAGCCCGTCCGGGCCGAAGCAGCGGCCGGGCGCAGGTGGGCGATCGTCCCCTCCGCGACCGGGTACGGGCGCTCCCGCGGCAACAGCTCGGACGCCGCGTCCAGGTCCCCCTTCCGCACCAGGCCGTGCACCTCGTGGGCCAACGTGGTCACGTCGGTGATCGCCACTGTCCATTCGTCGGCGTAGCGGCGCGATGCCTCACCCGACAGACCGAGCTGGAGCGAACGGTGACCCAGTGGGTTCAGGTAGAGGTCGCGTTCGGGGTCCCACTGCACCCGTGCGGGGGCCTCGCGCAGTTCGCGCTTCCAGGCGTCCCGGTCGGCGTGCACGCCCCGTTCGTAGTGCGACAGTGCCGAGTTGCGCAGTGCCCACTCGAACCCCGCGCGGTCGATCTCCACCGCCAGGACGGTCTCCTGGTTCTCCTTGAGCCCCCAGCCGCAGCGGTACATCATCCACCGGAACGACGGTTTTACCCAGGTCATCCGCTCGCGCTTCCACGAGGTCGGAAAGCGGCCGTCGCGCGCCGCGGGGACTCCGATGGCGGGGGCGTAGGCCTGGTAGACGGTGACCGTGGTGTCGGTGTACCGGGCGCGGATCTGGAACGGGGGAATGCTCACGGGGCACCAGGGTGCCGCTGGCCGGCGGCCGGGGCAATCGGTTTTCCGCCGGCCAGCGCAGGCCCCGGGGCGGGGCCCGCCCGTTCGGGCTCCGCTCAGCCCAGCTGCTTGAGCAGCTCCTGGGCCAGCGGGGCGGAGGAGGCCGGGTTCTGGCCGGTGACCAGGTTCCGGTCCACCACGACCTTGGGCGCCCAGGGCTCCCCTTCCTGGAAGTCCACCCCGGCCTCGACCAGGCGGTCCTGGAGCAGCCACCGAGCCTTGTCGGCCAGCCCCGCCTGGGTCTCCTCGTCGTTGGTGAAGCCGCTGACCCGGTAACCGGCGAACGCGTTGGTGCCGTCGGCGCGCTCGGCTGCCAGCAGGGCGGCCGGGCCGTGGCAGACCACGCCGAGCGGCCTGCCCGAGTCCAGGGCGGCGGTGAGCAGCCGGCCGGAGGTGGTGTTCACGGCCAGGTCCTCCATGGGGCCGTGTCCGCCGGGGTAGTAGACCGCGGCGTACTCGTCGAGGTCGACCTCCTCCAGCTTGACGGGCGAGCGGAGTTCGGTGAAGGAGTCCAGGGCGGCGGCGACCCGGTCGGCGTTCTCCTGGCCGCCGTTGGCTCCCGCGGCCAGGCTGCCCTGGTCGACGGGGGGAACGACCCCGCCGGGGGTGGCGACCACGATTTCGTGTCCGGCGTCCTTGAAGGCCTCGTAGGGTGCCACGGCCTCCTCGGCCCAGAAACCGGTCGGGTGCGGGGTTTCGTCGGCCAGTGTCCAGTGGTCGGCGCCGGTCATCACAAAGAGGATCTTGGACATGCTGTGTCACTCCGAAGGTGCTCGGGCGGTGGGCCTGGATGATGTGTTGCCTGTCGCCGGCCCTGACGGACCGCACACGACAGAGTCAGGACCGCGACGTCACCGACGCTAGTTGTCCGAGCAATTATTTTCCAATGAGGCACCCTATGTCTGTCATCAGTATTTCAATGACTTCCTGATCAGCGCCTCTGACCTCAGGAAACGTCGGCCATGGCGCCTCGGAACGTGCGCCGGTAGGTGAGCGGGGACACTCCGATCGCGGCCCGCAGGTGTTGTCGCAACGAGGTCCCGGTGGCGAAGCCCACCTGCCCGGCGATGTCCTCCACGGGCAGATCGGTGGACTCCAGCAGGTGTCGGGCCCGCAGTATCCGCTGCTGGGTCAGCCACCGGCCCGGACTCACCCCGACCTCCTCGTTGAAGCGCCGGATGAAGGTGCGCAGGCTCATGTTGGCGTGCTCGGCCAGGTCGGTGAGGGCGAGCGGTTCACCGAGGTGCTCCAGCACCCAGCCCCGGGTGTCGGCTGTCCCGTCCCGACCCTCCTCGGGCACCGGCTGTTCGATGTACTGGGCCTGGCCGCCGTCCCGCCAGGGGGGCACCACGCAGGTCCGCGCCACCCGGTTGGCGACCTCGCTCCCGTGGTCGGCGCGCACCAGGTGCAGGCACACGTCCACCCCCGAGGCGGCCCCCGCGGAGGTCAGCAGGTCGCCGTCGTCGACGAACAGGACGTCGGGGTCCAGGTCGACCCGCGGGTACCACTGTCGGAAGAGCGGTGCGAGCTTCCAGTGGGTGGTGGCCGGGCGCCCGTCGAGCCACCCCGCGGCGGCCAGGAGGAACGCTCCGGTACAGATGGAGACCACACGTGTCCCCGGTCGTACCGCGTCCAGGGCCGCGCCGGCGGCGGAGGGCAGCCCTTCGGAGAGCAGGTGGTGGTCGAAGGGCGGGATCACCACGGTGTCGGCGGTGAACAGGACTTCGGGTCCGTGTTCGACGGTGATCGCGAAGTCGGTGTTGGTGCGCACCGAGGAACCCTCGATCCCGCAGGTCAGCACCTCGTACCGGCCCTCGGCGGACCCGAGGACCCGGTTCGGGATGCCCAGCTCGAAGGGGTAGACACCCGGCAGGGCCAGGACCACGACACGGTGCGGAGTGCTCATGGCAAGATCCTATCCAAAGATGGCAATCATGCCATGGTGCCGACGGCGCCCGATCCGCCAACCTGGGAACCATGAGCAACGACAACAACGCCACCATGCGGGCCATCAGCCAGGACACCCACGGCGGACCGGAGGTCCTGCACGAGATCCGGCTCCCCCGCCCCGCCCCGGGCCCCAGCCAGATCCTGGTCTCCGTCCGCGCCGCCGGGGTCAACCCCACCGACTGGAAACACCGTGCGAGCGGCCTCTTCCTGAACCGCCTCCCCCTCGTCCTGGGCTGGGACGTCTCCGGGGTCGTGGAGTCCGTGGGTTACGGCGTCACCCTGTTCAAGCCCGGTGACGAGGTCTTCGGGATGCTGCCCTACCCGCACGGGGTGGGCTCGCACGCCGAGTACGCGCTGGGCCCCGCGCGCGCCTTCACCCATAAACCCGCCTCGGTCGATCACGTCCAGACCGGAGCGCTGCCGCTGGTCTCCCTCACCGCCTACCAGGCACTGGTCGACACCGCCCGGCTCCGGGCCGGACAGCGCGTGCTGGTACACGCCGCCGCCGGAGGGGTCGGACACGTGGCTGTGCAGATCGCCAAGTCCCTGGGCGCGTACGTCATCGGCACCGCGAGCGAGCCCAAGCACGCCCTCCTGCGCGAGCTGGGCGCGGACGAGGTCATCGACTACCGCACGACCGATTTCACCGAGGCCACCGGGGACATCGACGTGGTCCTGGACCCGGTGTCGGGAGAAACTCGGACCCGCTCCCTGGAGGTGCTGCGCCCGGGCGGGACCCTGGTCTCGCTCCTGCCCGGCCAGGACCCGCAGGAGGAGGACCGGGCGCGGAGCCTGGGGGTCCGGGTCGAGACACTGCTGGTGGAGGCCGACCACCAGGGCATGAACGCGATCGCCGACTTGGTGGAAAGGGGAGAACTGCGGGCCCACGTGGAGACCGTCCTCCCGCTGGCCGAGGCGGCCAAGGCGCACACACTGGGTGAGACCGACCGCACCACCGGCAAGATCGTCCTGACCGTTTAAGGGCAGGTGCGCCGGCGCAGCGGCGGTCGCCGGGCTCCTGCGCCCGGAGCGGCTGCGCCGGAACAGCCCCCGCCGCGGCGGGGGCTGTCAGGGCCGGTTCACGCCGGGGCGGGGAACGGCACCCCCGTCGGACGTCGGTGCGCCCAGGGGCTGGCCTCCTCCAGTTGGGCGGCCAGGCGCAGCAGGAGCCCCTCGCCCGCCGGAGCCGCGACGAACTGCACGCCCAACGGCAGGCCGGAGGCCGTCCAGTGCAGCGGCACCGACATGGCGGGGGTGCCGGTCAGGTTGGCCGTCAGCGTGAACGGGGTCGCGGTCAGGTTGTTCATGACCTCGGTGGTCACCAGGTTGGTCGCGGTGACGACGCGTTCGGTGCGGGTGCGCACCAGCAGGCGTTCGACGGTGCGCAGCCACGGCGGCGGGTCCAGGCGCCCCACGGTCACCGGCGGTCCCGCGATGGTGGGGGTGAGGAGGAGGTCGTGGCGGGAGTGGAAGTCGGCGAGCGCGAGGACGTGCTCGTGCCAGCGGTTGTTGCCGCGTACGTAGTCGGCGGCGGTGCGGGTTCGGCCCATGGCGGCGAGCATGAGGGTGTCGGGTTCGAAGTGCTCGTCCGAGCAGCCGGTGTCGGCCTTGACCCCGTCCACCAGGGCGGCCATCGAGCCGTACCAGAGCGTGAGGAAGTCCTCGGTGAGCGCCCGGCCGTCGATGTCGGGTTCGGCTTCGACCACCTCATGGCCCAGTCCCTCGAGCAGTGCGGCCGCCTCACGGACCGCCCGGACCGCCTCGGGGTGCACCCGGGTGCCCAGCGGCGAGCGGTCGGTGAAACCGATTCGCAGCCGCCCCGGGTCGCGGCCGACCTCCTCGGTGTAGGGGCGGTCGGGCGGAGCGATCGGGTAGGGCGAGGTGGCCTCGGAGCCCGCCGTCGCCTGGAGCAGAGCGGCGCTGTCACGCACGGTTCGGGTGAGGACCCCGTTGACCGAGGCGCCGTGCATGGGCTCGCCCCCGTTGGGCCCGAACGGTACCCGGCCGCGGCCGGGCTTGAGCCCGAACAGCCCGCAACAGGCGGCGGGGATACGGATGGAACCGCCGCCGTCGTTGGCCCCCGCGGCCGGTGCGATGCCCGCCGCCACGGCGGCCGCCGAACCACCTGAGGAGCCGCCGGGGGTGTGCGCCGGGTTCCAGGGGTTGCGGGCGGGGCCGAACTCGTCGGACTCGGTGACCCCCTTGGCGCCGAACTCGGGGGTGTTGGTCTTGCCGAAGGGCACCAGACCGGCCGAGAGCCAGCGGTTCACCACCTCGGAGTTGCGGACCGCGGGCCGGTGGCGCAGTGCCCGGTTGCCGGCGGAGGTGGGATACCCGGCGTAGTCCTGGAAGAGGTCCTTGAGGAGGAAGGGGACTCCGCCGAGCGGGCCCTCGGGGAAGGCCGAGGCGAGGCGTCGGCCCTCCTCGTACATCGGCAGGATGATCGCGTTGAGCGCGGGGTCGACCTGCGTGGCGCGCTCGATGGCGGCCTCCAGGACTTCGGTCGGGGTGACCTCACCGGCCCGGACCAGTGCGGCCAGGCCGACGGCGTCGTGTTCGAGGTACTCGTCTACTCGCATGGCCGGAACCTAACACCGGACTGCAACACGTTCTAGTTCACCGTCGGGTGTTGTTACCGATGAGTTGGAAGCCGGTCCCGGGAGTGCCCCATCGGGGCACTGAGGGGCAGACGCCTCAGCGGCCGCGAAGGGGGACCTCGGCCTTGAGCAGCATCTCCCCGTACTCCTCCTCCGGGTCGGAGTCCAGCACGATCGCGCCACCCGCACCCACGGTGACCTCGCCGTTCGCGCGCACGGCGGTACGGATGACGATGCTCAGATCCGCCTCGCCCGAGTGCGAGACGTACCCCAGCGCACCCGAGTAGACCCCGCGGGCCGAGGACTCCAGGTGGTCGATGATCTCCATGGTCCGCAACTTGGGGGCGCCGGTCATCGAACCGCCCGGGAAACTCGCCCGTACCGCCTCCATCGCCGACACCCCCGGACGCAACCGCCCCCGGACCGTGGAGACCAACTGGTGCACGGTGGCGTAGGACTCGGTGTACATGAACGCGGGAACCTCCACAGAACCCACCTCGCACACCCGGCCCAGGTCGTTGCGGAGCAGGTCCACGATCATCAGGTTCTCCGCGCGGGTCTTGGCTCCGGTGCGCAGCTCCTCGGCGATGCGGGCGTCGGTGGCCGGGTCCCCGTGCCGGGGCGCGGTGCCCTTGATGGGCCGGCTCTCGGCGATCCGGTCGGCGTCCACGCGCAGGAAGCGCTCCGGGGAGGCGCTCAGCACGGTCACCGCGCCCAGCCGCAAGAAGGCGGCGTAGGGGGCGGGGTTGGCGGCTCGGAGCCGACGGTAGAAGTCCAGGTCGTCCCCGCCCGGGTCGGGCAGCCGGACCCGGTTGGTCAGGCAGATCTCGTAGCTCTCCCCCTCGGTGAGGTGGCCCAGGCACGCCTTGACGTCGTCGACGTACCCCTCGCGTGGCCGCTCCAGCAGGCCGGGCAGGTCGACGGGGGTGGCGGAGGGGGCGGGTTCGGGGAGCGGGGGCAGGTCCACCAGGGCGGCACGGGTGTCCTCGGCCCAGGCGCGGGCGTCGGCCGCCCCGTCGGCGCAGACCACGTAGGTGCGGTCCTCGTGGTGGTCGACGGCGACGAAGCGGTCACAGCGCATCCACACCGCGTCCGGGGTGGGTGCGTCGTGGGCGCGTTCGCCTCCGGTGTCGGCCTTGAGTTCGTAGCCGAGGTAGCCCACGTAACCGCCGGTGAAACCGAAGGGCAGGCCGGTGCCACGGGGGGTGTGGCCGGTGCGGCGCTCCAGCGCCTCGAACACGTTCCCGGGCTCGACCCGGGTACCGGTGGCGGTGCGTACCCGCACCCCCGTATCGCCCACGTCGTAGGTGAGCACCTCGGCGGTGGGTCCCGAGGCCTCGCCCAGGAACGAGAATCGGGCGGGCCCCTCGGGGCGGGAGCTGTCCAACCAGAACGCGTACTCGGCGTCCGCGTGCAGCCGGGCGAAGGCGCGTTCGGTGTTCACGGCCCGTGCGATCTCCACCACCACGGGTTCGGGGGCCGCCGCGGCGTCCGGGCGCCGGGCGGAGCCCTCGCTGGGGGCCGGATCCGGGCAGGTGCGTACACGGGCATGCGGGCGGGCCAGGTCCAGGAAGTTGGCGACCAGGTCGGAGCCGTGCTCGCTGGCGATCGACTCGGGGTGGAACTGCACGCCCCAGCGCGGGAGTTCGCGGTGTTCCAGGCCCATGACCACCCCGTCCTCGGCCCAGGCGGTGGCCGCCAGGGAGCCGGGGAGGGGCTCGGGGACGGCCAGGGAGTGGTAGCGCACGGCGGTGAAGTCCTGCGGCACCCCCGCGAAGAGTCCCGCGCCGTCGTGTCGCACCCGGGTCAGGTGACCGTGGCGGGGTTCGGGTGCCGAGGACACCTCGGCCCCGGCCAGGTGGGCGATGGCCTGGTGGCCCAGGCACACCCCCAGGACCGGCAGGGGGGTGTGCGCCAGCAGTTCGGGGACCCGTCCCAGGTCGCGGACGGTCTGCGGGCGGCCCGGCCCCGGGGAGACGACCACGGCGTCCACGGAGGCGGGGTCCAGGTCCGCCCAGCCCGGGCCGTCGTTGGTCAGCACCCAGGGCTCCTCGCCGAGTACGCGGGCGAGGAGCTGGAACAGGTTATAGGTGTATGAGTCGTGGTTGTCCACGAGGAGAACGCGCATCCCGCCCTTTCTGCAACGGCTTCCGGATCGCGATACCCCAGGTTACGGCGGTTTGTCCGGCCCCGGGTGCGCTCGGACCCCCGGTCGGCCCCCTGCCCGGGCCCTCACCGGGCCGGTCCCCGTTCTGGCGGGACGCCCCCGGAAGGGAGTAGACAGGGAGGAGGTGAGGTACACCGGCCCTCGCACAGCCAAGGGAGCGGTTCCGTGAACATCTTCGTCGCCGCGGTCATGATCCTGGTCATGTTGGCGCTGGCCTTCTTCTTCGTGCTCACCGTCACCGAGGTCAGCCGGACCCTCAGGCAGCGCCACGGGAAACCGCTCCCCGAGGCTCCCCGGCGGCCCGCATCCCCGGAGCTGGACGCTGCCGCGCAGGAGTTGCGGATGCGCTACGCCCGAGGTGAGATCAGCCGGGAGGAGTACCTCCAGCGCAAAATCGATCTCGAGGAGTACTGACCTCCTCCCCCGCGGCCTTCCCGCACCTCCCTCACCCCTCACCGGGGAACTCGGAAAACGGTTGACAGCACGGACCGGGTGGGTAGGGTACTCACGTCCTGTTGTCTCCGATAGAGGTGGACGTTGCGCATCTGAGGTTCGCGATCATCACGCGGTACGGCGCCGGTAACCGGCCTGCCCGTCGCGTGCATGGAACCTCGGTGTATGAGCCGTCCCTGACCAGTCCAGGACTCTCTCGCCTGTCCTCTCGGCCGTCGGCCGCGTGGTGCTCGCACACGAAGCCCTTTCCACACCGCTTCTGACTGCGAGAACACCCATGCCAAAAACCAGCACCACCGCGAGTGCCGCCGCGGCCTGCTCCGACCTGTCCTTCCGGTGGAAGGACGGCACCACCGTCTTCGACGGGCTCTCCCTCACCCTGGGCAGGGGCCGCACCGGGCTGGTCGGTACCAACGGTGCAGGCAAGTCCACCCTGCTCCGGCTGCTGGCCGGGCGGCTGCGCCCCGCCCGGGGCTCGGTGACCGTCGGCGGCAGCCTGGCCTACCTGCCGCAGAACGTCACCCTCGACACCGACCTGCGGGTCGACCGGGCCCTGGGCATCGCCGACAAGCGCGCCGCGCTGCACGCCATCGAGGCGGGCCACGCCTCGGAACGGCACTTCGAGACGGTCGGCGACGACTGGGACATCGAGGAGCGCACTCTGGCGACCCTGGGCTCACTCGGTCTGGACGGCATCGGTCTGGACCGCACCGTAGGCCAGCTCTCCGGTGGCGAAACCGTCCTGCTGCGCCTGGCCGCGGTACTGCTGGAGCGCCCCGACGTGCTCCTGCTGGACGAGCCGACCAACAACCTCGACCTGTACGCGCGTCGCAGACTCCACGAAACCGTGGAGACCTGGCGCTCCGGTTCCCTGATCGTGGTCAGCCACGACCTCGAACTCCTGGAGCGGGTGGACCGCATCGCCGAACTGCGCACCGGTTCCGTGACGGTCTACGGGGGCGGCTGGTCCGACTACCAGGAGGCGTTGGCCGTCCAGCAGGAGGCGGCCGAACGTATGCTGCGCTCCGCCGACGCGGACGTGCGCCGGCAGAAGCGCGAACTGGAGGAGACCCAGGTCAAACTGGCCAAACGGCAGAGTAGGAGCAGGAGGTTGGACGCCCAGGGCGGTGTCCCGAAGATCGTCGCCAACGAGTTGAAGAAGGCCGCCCAGCAGTCCGCGGGCAAGCTCCGCGGCGTGCACGAGGACCGGCTGGAGGAGGCCCGCGAGCGGCGGGAGGAGGCGGCCGACGCGGTCCGCAGGGACGCCGAGATCCGGGTGGAGCTTCCGCACACCGAGGTGCCCAACGGCCGTGACGTGCTGGAACTGAGCGGGCTGCGCCCCCGGTTCGGCAGGTTGGTCGAGGGAAACCTCATGGTGCGCGGCCCCGAGCGGATCGCCCTGGTCGGCCGTAACGGCGCCGGTAAGACCACGCTGCTGCGCACCCTCACCGGAGCGGACGAGCCGGTGGAGGGCCGGGCCAGGGTGTCCGTTCCGGTCCGGTTCCTGCCGCAGCGGCTGGACGTGCTGGACGAGGAGCTGAGCGTCTTCGAGAACGTGTCCCGGATGGCGCCGGACGTGACCGCCCAGCACATCCGCGCCCAGTTGGCCCGATTCCTGTTCAAGGGGGCACGGGCAGCGCAGAGCGCCGGGACGCTGTCCGGTGGTGAGCGCTTCCGGGCCGCCCTGGCAGCGACGATGCTGGCCTCACCGGCCCCGCAGCTGCTGATGCTGGACGAGCCGACCAACAACCTGGACCTGTCCAGCGTGCGGCAGCTGACCAACGCCCTGGAGGCCTACCGGGGGGCGCTTCTGGTCGCCAGCCACGACCTGCGGTTCCTGGAGTCGGTCGGGATCACCCGATGGTTGCTGCTCGACGACGAGCTGCGGGAGAGCACGGCCGAGGAGGTGCACGACCTGTTCGGGGGCCGGGCGCCCGGTCAGGTCTGAACGGACGCTCCCGGGACCCGCCCCGAGCGGCCGGTGCGTTTCCCCGTGCACGGGGAAACGCACCGGCCGCTCGCCCTTCCTGCCCCCTGTCTGCCCCCCGGAAGCCTGAGCTGCTGGCTCCCGGACGGTGGGAAAGGGCCGCCGAGCTCCTAGCCCTGCATCTCTTCCAGGGTCTTGCCCTTGGTCTCCTTGACGAACTTCCACACGAACAGGAACGACAGCAGCGCGAACCCGGCGTACATCACGTACGTGCCCGGCAGGCTCCAGTCACGCAGGCTCGGGAAACTCACGGTGATGAGCCAGTTGGTCAGCCACTGGGTCGCGGTGGCCACACCCATGGCGGCGGCACGGATACGCAGCGGGAACATCTCACCCAGCAGCACCCACACGACCACGCCCCAGGACAGCGCGAAGAACAGCACGAAGGAGCTGGCCGAGACCAGTGCCACCACACCCCAGTCGAACGGGAGGACGACCTCCTCTCCCCGGACCACGGCGTTACTGAACGCGTAGGCGGTCGCCGCCAGTGCCACGGTCATCCCGGCCGAACCCACCAGCAGCAGGGGTTTGCGGCCGACCCGGTCCACCAGCAGGATCGCGATCACGGTGCCCACGATGTTCACCACCGAGGTGAACAGGCTCAACAGGAGCGAGTCGGACTCGGCGACGCCCACCGACTGCCACAGGGAGCTGGAGTAGTAGAAGATGACGTTGATGCCCACCAGCTGTTGGAAGGCCGAGACGGCCATACCGATCCACACGATCGGCAACAGCCCGTAGCGCCCGGTGAGGTCGCGCAGCCTGGGGCGGACCTCCGCCCCCAGGGCCTCCCGGATCTCACCGATACGCTGCTCGATCCGTGCGGTCCCGCCACCCTCGACGCCGCTCAGGATCTCGCGGGCCTGATTCACCCGCCCCACCCGGACCAGGTACCGGGGGGACTCGGGAATGACCAGGCTCAGGCTCAGGTAGACCAGGGCGGGCAGCACCTCGATGCCCAGCATCCACTGCCAGGCCTGTACGGGCCCCAGCGCGTTCTGCGCGCTGCCGTCGGCCGCCTGGGCGATCGCGTAGTTGACCAGTTGCGAACACGCGATGCCCAACACGATGGCGAGCTGCTGCAGGGAGGCCAGCCGCCCTCGGTAGGCGGCGGGTGAGACCTCGGCGATGTAGGTCGGCGCGATCACCGAGGCCATACCGATGGCCGCACCGCCGATGATCCGCCACAGGGTCAGGTCCACCACCGAGAACGGCAGGGCCGAGCCGATGGCGCTGACGGCGAACAGCACACCGGCGATCTGCATGACCCGGATCCGGCCCAGCCTGTCGGCGAGGTTGCCCGCCGTCGCCGCCCCCGCCACACAGCCGAGCAGGGCCGCGGCGATGGTGAACCCGAGCACCCCGGGGCCCACCTCGAACCTCTGCTGGATGGCGTCGACCGCACCGTTGATCACCGCGCTGTCGTAGCCGAAGAGGAATCCGCCCATCGCGGCCGCTGCCGCGATCATCGTCACGTGGACCAGGCTGACGTCCCCACCGGACTCCCCCACCTGGCTGCTTCCGACTCCACTCACTCCGGACTCCCTCCCCTGGGCGTGCCCGACTGCCCGGGCTGGCACCACGATGCAGCACGCGCCTGGCGAATGTGTGAACGCAACGCTGAGAAGGCCGAACACACGCCCATGCCCGCCCCGACCGACCGGGCGTGGCGCAGCTCGCCGCGCCCCGGCCACCGGCGACGTCCCCCGAAGAGCCGTGGCCGGATATGGCCACACTCCCCGAGAAGGCGCCTGACCAGGCACACTTGCGCAGCACACAAGACTTCGGCCGGATTCTTGGCGGGTTCGGCAACTGTGTGGGCGCGCTCCCAGCCTCCAGGATCGACCCCGTGACGACATTCCACACCCTGGCCGAGAAGGCCCTTCGCCGTGAGACGCCCACCCGCGACGAACTTCTGGAGGTGCTGACCAGCACTGACGACGACCTGATGGACCTGGTCGCCGCCGCGTCACGGGTCCGCCGACGCTACTTCGAGCGCCGCGTCAAACTCAACTACCTCGTGAACATGAAGAGCGGCCTGTGCCCGGAGGACTGCTTCTACTGCTCCCAGCGCCTGGGTTCACAGGCCGAGATCGTCAAGTACACCTGGCTCAAACCCGACCAGACCCGTGAGGCCGTCTCCCACGGCGTCAAGGCCGGGGCCAGCCGCGTGTGCCTGGTCGCCAGCGGACGCGGCCCCACCGACCGCGACGTGGCCCGTCTCGCCCCGGCGGTGGAGGGGATCAAGGACGAATACCCCGGGGTCGAGGTGTGTGCCTGCCTCGGACTGCTCTCCGACGGCCAGGCCGAGAAACTGCGCGAGGCCGGGGTCGACGCCTACAACCACAACCTCAACACCTCCGAAGAGCGCTACGCCGACATCTGCACCACGCACGAGTTCGCCGACCGCGTGGAGACCGTCGAACAGGCCAAGCACGCAGGACTCTCCCCCTGCTCGGGGCTGATCGCGGGCATGAAGGAGAGCGACGACGACCTCGTCGACGCCCTGTACGCCCTGCGCGAGCTCAGCCCGGACTCGGTCCCGGTCAACTTCCTCATGCCCTTCGAGGGCACACCGCTGGAGGGCACCTGGGACCTGACCCCGCAGCGCTGCCTGCGCATCCTGGCCGCCACCCGGTTCGTCTTCCCCGACGTGGAGGTACGCCTGGCGGGCGGGCGCGAGATCCACCTGCGCTCCCTCCAGCCCCTGGCGCTACACATCGCCAACTCGATCTTCCTCGGCGACTACCTCACCAGTGAGGGACAGGAGGGCAGGGACGACCTGGAGATGATCGCCGACGCCGGTTTCGTGGTGCAGGGCGCGGGCGAGCCCACGCTCCCCGGCGAACGTCACGACCTGCTCAGGACACGCCGGCGGGGCGCCGGGACCGCCCTTCCGCCCAACGCCTGACCGCTGACGTGCCCACCGGAACGGCGCGGCCCCCGCCGGCGCCGTTCCGGTGGGCACCGCGCTCCCCCGGCGCGGTGCCCGGCTTCAGGACCTGGGCTGGACCTGCTGGTCCCCCTGCCATATCGGCAACTGCTGGTAGTACTGCGCCTGCTCGGCCATGGCCGTGTCCTCCTGCCGGTCCCGGACGCACTTGGCGAGCGTGAAGGTGGAGGTGATGACGAACAGCAGGCTCATGCCGAGGAAGGCACGCATCCACAGGTCGACGGGGAGGAAGGCGATCCCGACGCCGGAACCGGCGGCGGAGACCGCGAAGGCCAGCATCGACTGGAGGTAGAACTGGGGGGTGGACCGGGGCTGAGGGATCGGTGCGTTCATGGGTCCATGGTGGCCGAGTCCTCCGGTCAGCGCCTGAGTATCCCTACTCAACCGCCCGCCCCGCCGCAGACCGGACCCCGAAGACCGAGACGACCGGGCCCCTACCCCGACACCCGGTCCGGTCGGAGTCAGCGTGTCTTAGCGAGGAACCCCGGGGCTTCAGCCCCGGGAGGAATCGCCCCCAAGACTAGGTGGAGCGCCGCTCGATCCCTGGAGCGCCGGGACCGGGACGTTTCTGGTTCTCGATGTACTCCCGCACGATCGACATCGGCGCTCCACCACACGAGCCGACGAAATAGGACGGCGACCAGAAGTGTCCGTGCGTGCTGGCACGGTTGACCCGTCCGGTGAACTCCTGACGAAGCCTGCGAGCGGACACACCCTTGAGCGAGCCGACCAGGCGAGACAACGCGACCTTGGGCGGGTAGTGCACCAGCAGGTGGACGTGGTCGCTCTCGCCGTTGAACTCGCGCAGTTGCGCCCCGAAGTCGGCACACACCTCGCGCATGATCTCCTCGCATCGGGTGAGCAGGGCGTCGTCGAACACACCCCGGCGGTACTTCGGTGTGAAGACCAAGTGTGCGTGGAGGTTGTAGACGACGCTTCTTCCCCTGCGTATGTCGGGGTCTTGTTCCCATCGCGGTGACATAGATCAATGCTACGATGCGATGGTGTCCACGATCGTCGTGCAGCTCAACCTCACGCCTTCGCCCGAACAGGCGGCGGCGCTTGAGGCAACCCTGTACACGGTCAACGAGCAGGCCAACCGTGTTTCCCGGATCGCCCACAGCGAAGGTGCCCACCGCAACTACGCGCTGCGCAAGCTCGTCTACGCCGACGTGCGTGCGGCCGGTGTCGGATCCCAAGCGGCGTAGCACGTCGTCAAGAAGGTCGCCGACGCCTACACGACGTTCAAGGCCAACCTGAAGGCCGGGAACTATGGAAAACCCGGGTCGAAGCGGCGCAAGCGCGTCGAGGAAAAGCCGATCGTCTTCCGGTCGGACGCCGCACAGCCCTACGACCAGAGGAACCTTTCCTTCTGTGTGGACGCCCGCACGATCTCGTTGTGGACTGTCCGGGGACGGTTGAAGGACGTGCCCTTCGCTTGCTCACCTGATGCGGCCAAGGCCTTGGGCGAGCACAAGCGTGGAGAGTCCGATTTGCTGTATCGGGACGGCGTGTGGTTCCTGTCTGTCACGCTCACCGTGCCCGACGACGAGGAGTATGACCCGCAGGGATTCCTGGGTGTCGATCTCGGGATCGCCAATATCGTCACCACCAGTGATGGCCGTGTCATGGCCGGGCGGAAGCTGAACCGGTACCGAAGACGACAACTCCGTTTGCGCGCCAAGCTTCAAGCCAAGGGCACCACGTCCGCCAAACGTGTGTTGAAGCGGCAGCGACGCAGGGAATCACGCGTTGCCAAGGACGCCAATCACTGCATCTCCAAACGCATCGTGGCCGAGGCTGAACGCACCTCGCGCGGGGTGGCCCTGGAAGATCTTTCGGGTATCCGGCAGAGGGTACGGTTTCGCAAGCCCCAACGGGTCACATTGCATTCCTGGGCGTTCGCCCAGCTCGGGAGTTTTATCGTCTACAAGGCCAGGCGGGCGGGTGTGCCCGTGGTGTTCGTGGATCCGGCGTACACGTCCCAGACGTGTAGCTGGTGCGAGTACCGCGAGAAGGGCAACCGCATCAGCCAGGACTCCTTTGTCTGCCGGTCGTGCGGCGTCGTTGCGCACGCCGACCGGAACGCTTCCCGCAACATCGCCTACCGTGGCGGGGTTGTGTGGAACGCGGGGCGGAAGTCACACGTCCCACTCGGATTCTAGGATCGGGGTAAGACGCGGTGGACGTTCCTGACAGCCAGTCAGGTGTTCAACCGCAAGCTCGGTCCTTCAGGGCCGAGAAGCTGACAGCGGTGTCTGGCTGCGGTCGGGAACGAAGGCGGACAGGTCCACGCCGGGGTCCTCCCCCATCGCCAGACGGGCGGCGACCAACCCCTGGAAAGGACCGAAGGTCAGCCCTTCCGAGCCCAGGCCGGTGGCCACCAGCACCCCGGGGAGGCGCTCGACCGGGCCGAGCAGCTGATGTCCGTCGTGGGTGCCGGGCCGGAAGCCGACCCTGGTCTCGACCACGGTCGCGTCGGCCAGCCCGGGGAGGACCTCCAGGGCGGTGGACAGGTTGTGCAGCAGGCCCGTGGCCGTCACCCTCCGGTCGAAGCCCGCCTCGGGTTCCAGGGTGCCTCCGGTCACCACCCGGTCGGGACCGAACGCCAGAGCGAAGTAGTCCCGATCGCCGAAACGCACCACCGGCCAGGCACGCGTGTCCCTCCCGGGCAGCGCGAAGTGGGTGATCTGGCCGCGGACCGGGCGCACCCCCAGCTCGACACCGGTCACCGCGAGGAGGCCGGCCGACCACGCGCCGGCCGCCACGACCACCACCGGCGCCTCCAGGTCCTCGGCACCTACTCGGACCCCGGTGACCCGGCTCCCGTTCCACAACAGCCGGGCGTCGCCCTTGAAGTAGCGCAGCCCCCGTTCCTCGGCGGCGTTGAACAGCGCCGTGCGCGCCCTCACGGCGTTCAGCCGGGCCATGCCCTCCACGTACACCCCGGCGTAGGGTTCGGGAACCAGCGGGAAGCGCCCGCGCGGCTCGCCCTCCGCCAACCGTTCCACGCGCCCCATCGACGCGTACTCGGGCAGCTCCGCCAGGGTGCTGAGCAGCTCGTACCCCGCGTCCTCGCCCTCGCGGTCCACCGACATCCCACCGACCACCTCGTAACCGGTGACCTGCCCGTCCTCGGCCAGCTCCGCCATCAGCCGCGGGTAGTGCTCGGCCGCACGAGCCTTGAAGTCCCGCACCGGGGGCGGATCCCAGGGGAACGGCCAGGGGAAGACCACCCCCGCTCCGGCCGCCGTGGCCTGCCCCGGGTGCGAGGAGTCCACCAGCGCCGTGGACACGCCCTTCCTGGCCAGGTGGAAGGCCGCGCTGGCTCCCACGATCCCGCCGCCGACAACGATGACGTCCATGG
The DNA here is from genome assembly GCF_055763695.1 of Nocardiopsis moroccensis. Taxonomy (NCBI): domain Bacteria; kingdom Bacillati; phylum Actinomycetota; class Actinomycetes; order Streptosporangiales; family Nocardiopsidaceae; genus Nocardiopsis; species Nocardiopsis moroccensis. Next base: position 1,580,787 of record NZ_CP199747.1, read on the forward strand.
GTCCCACCCTGCCCCGACCGGATCCCCCGAACAAGCCGACGGGCCCGCGTGCCGGTCCGGGAAACGGGGTATGGGGGCGCGATACGCTGCGGCTTCCCTACGGAGCCCGGCCCCCTTTTTTCCCTGACCAATCCCAGGAGGTCGTATGGACGGTTACACCTACCACGGGGTCGCCCTGATGCGTCGTCCCAGCCCCCGGCTGGCGGAGGGCATCGTCACGCACATCCCCCGGACCCCGGTGGACCCGGTGCTGGCGGCGCGTCAGTACACCATCTACCAGGAGACGGTCGCCTCGGCGGGCTGGCGGGTGCGCGAGGTGGACCCCGCACCGGAGTACCCGGACTCGGTGTTCGTCGAGGACCCGCTGGTGGTGTGCGAGGACCTCGCGGTCCTGACCCGGCCCGGGGCCGAGACCCGGCGCGGTGAGGTCGAGGGGGTGGAGGAGGCCGTCCGCGCCCTGGGGCTGCGGGTGGCCCGGATCGAGGCGCCCGGAACCCTGGACGGCGGCGACGTCCTCCAGGTCGGGGAGACCGTCTACACGGGTGTGGGCGCCAGGACCAACGAAGAAGGCGTCGAGCAGCTCGAACAGCTCCTGGCGCCGCTGGGCCGCAAGGTTCACCGGGTCGCCCTGGGCCGGGCCCTCCACCTGAAGTCCGCGGTGACCGCTCTGCCCGACGGCTCACTCGTCGGCCTGCCCGAACTGGTCGACGCCCCCTCCCTGCCACAGATCCGGCGCGCCCCCGAGGAATCGGGCGCGCACGTGCTGCCCCTGGGCGGCCGGGACGTCCTGGTCAGCGCAGCCGCCCACGAGACCATCCGCGGGCTGACCGCGGACCACTGGCGGGTGCTGCCCGTGGACATCTCCGAGTTCGAGAGGTTGGAGGCCTGCGTGACCTGCCTGAGCGTCCTGATCCCGGACGGGGCGCGCCGCGCCTGACGGATTTCCGCCTCGGGGCGGAACCGCGGGCCGCGCGCGGCCGTTGTCCCCCCGAAACCTCCAACGGCGGGAAGGGAATCCATGAGCGGTGCGGTCAAGCTGATCCGCAACGAGGAACTGACCTCGGTGGTGGAGTACGCCTACGCGGCCTCGGCGCAGTCCCCGGCACGCGTGGTGTGGACGGCGGGGGCCTGTCCGCTGGACGAGCACGGCGCCACGGTGGCCGTGGGCGACCCCACGGGCCAGGCCCACCAGGTGATGCGCAACCTGGCCACCGCCCTGCGCGGGGCCGGTGCCGAACTCACCGACATCGTGCAGATGAGGATGTACGTGGTCTCCGACAGGCAGGAGGACCTGGTCGAGGTCTGGAAGGTGGTGCGCTCCCACATGGGAGAACACGACGCGCCCGGCACTCTGCTGGGTGTGTCCGTGCTGGGCTATGACGACCAGCTGGTCGAGGTGGAGGCGGTGGCCGTCACCTCCTGAGGCCGCCCGGAGGGGTCCGGCGCCGAGTCCGGACGGAGACCCTGAGCCACGGTCTGCCCGACCGGCGATGGGGCGGGAGCGCCGTCGGACCCGAACCCGGTCACGTGCGTGCGCGGTGGGCGGCGACCCGCTCCCGGGTGGCGCAGCGGCGTGAACAGTAGCGGCGGCGGCTGCCGTGCGCGGTGTCGACGAACACCCGCTCGCAGCCGCCCGCCGCACACACCCCGCCCGGGAGGCGTTGGCGGTCACTGATCAGCAGGGCCAGCACCAGACCGGCGGAGGACAGGAACCACTCGGCCAAGGGCGCCTCCTCGTCGTCGCTGTCCACGTGTACGTGCCAGCTGAAGGCGCCGCCGTGGTTGCTCAGCCGGGGCGGGTGCGCGGTGCGGGCCAGCAGGGCGTTGACCCGTTCGGCGGCCAGGTCCAGGGTGGGGGCGGCCAGCACGGAACGGAGTTCGGCGGCGGCCTCGCGCAGGGCCGCCACGTCCTCTGGAGTGGGGTCGGGGGCGGTCTCCCCGTGCTCGCGCAGGACCACGGCCACCTCGGCGGGGGTGACTCCTTCTGATACCAGGGTGTCGAGCAGGTCGACGGTGCGGTCTACCACGGACTGGACCGCCCCCACCGCAATCACGCCGGGTGTCTCCATGACTCCAATGTAACGCCCATGGTGCCTTCTGGCGTTACTTTGTAGCGTCCTGTGGATGATCCGACGCCACGCACTGCCCCGGTACCTGTTCGGTGCGGCCACGGCCCGCACCGGCGACGAGATGTCGGGCCCCGCCCTGCTGCTCCTGGGGGTGGCGGCGACCGGTACCGCTGCCACGGGTTCGGCCCTGCTCGCGGGGATCACCGCGACCGCTGCGGTCGGCGGGCCTGCGGTGGGTGTCCTGCTGGACCGCGCACTACACCCCGGCCGTGTCCTGGCAGCTGCTCTGGCTGTCTACGCGGCCGGGCTGGCCTCCGTGGCACTGCTGTTGGAGCGGATCCCGCTCGCCTCGGTGGTGGTGCTGGCCCTGGGTATCGGCCTGCTGGGGCCCGCCTTGTCCGGCGGCTGGACCGCCCAGTTGCCCCGGCTCCTGTCCTCTGAGCGCATGGCCGGGGCGAACGCCTGGGACGCGATGACCTTCAGCGCGGCCGGCCTGCTCGGGCCCGCACTGGCCGGAGTGGTCGCGGTCTGGTCCGGTGCCACGGCGGCGGTGGTGACCGCGGTGGTCCTGATCGCCCTCGCGGTCCCCGTGGCCTGGGCGCTGCCTGCCCGCCCCGCCCGTCCCGAACCCTCTCCCGTGTTGGGCGAGCTCGCCGCCGGGGCCCGTGCCGTGCTGGGCAACCGGGCGCTGCTGCGGGTCACCCTGGTCTCCACGGTGTCGGTCACCGGGACCGGCATGCTCGTGGTGAGCGCGCCGCTCCTGGGCCAGCGCCTGCTGGGCGGGGCCGAACACGGGGCGATCCTGTTGTCGGTGATGGCCGTGGCCTCTGTACTGATCAACCTGTTCCTGGCCCGCCGCCCCTTGCCGGTGCGCCCGGACACCGTGGTGCTGGTGTGTGTCCTGGTACAGGCGGTGGGGGTGGGGTGCGTACTCGTGGCGTCCTCCGCCCCGTGGCTGGTCCTGGCCGCCATCGCGGTGGGCGCAGCCGAAGGCCCCCAGCTGACCAGTCTCTTCGCGGTCCGCCACCGGGAGGCGCCCGAGCGCCTGCGCACCCAGGTCTTCACCACCGCGGCGAGCCTGAAGGTCAGCGCCTTCGCGGCCGGGGCCGCCCTGGCCGGTCCCCTCGCCGACCGGTCCCCGGACCTGTGCCTGGGGGTGGCCGCCGCCTTCCAGATCGGTGCCGCCCTCACCCATGTCGCGGTACGTCCGGGCCCCGGAGGGAACGGCGTCCACGCAGCTGCCGGCTGAAGGACAGGGACTGACCTGGACCCCTGGCAGACTCAGGGCATGAAGTCGACATCGGCCCGACTGCTCCAGCTCCTGTCCCTCCTCCAGACCCGCAAGGACTGGCCCGGATCGGACCTCGCCGACCGCCTGGCGGTGAGTCCGCGCACCGTACGGCGCGACGTGGACCGGCTCCGGGACCTGGGCTATCCCATTCAGGCGACCATGGGCACCGGCGGCGGCTACCAGCTGGGGGCGGGCGCCGCACTGCCCCCGTTGCTGCTGGACGACGACGAGGCCGTGGCGGTCGCGGTGGGGCTGCGAACCGCCGCCCAGGGCGGGGTCTCCGGGATCGAGGAGACCTCGGTGCGGGCTCTGGCCAAGCTCCTGCAGGTCCTGCCCTCCCGGTTGCGCCGCCGGGTGGACGCGCTGGGCGCCTTCACCGTGCCGATGCCCTCCGAGGGGCCCACGGTGGACGCCGACACCCTGGCCCTGATCGCGGCGACCTGCCGCGACAGCGAACGGCTCCGGTTCGACTACGAGAGCCACGGGGGTGCGGCCAGCCGCCGGATCGTGGAGCCGCACCGGCTGGTGTCCCACGGGCGCCGCTGGTACCTGGTGGCCTGGGACACCGGTCGCGAGGACTGGCGGACCTTCCGGGTGGACCGGATGCGCCCGCTCACCCCCACCGGCCCGCGCGTGCCGCCGCGCGAGGCGCCCGAACAGGGGGTGGCGGCCTACCTGGCCGAACGGATGAACCTGCACATGTGGCCGATCAAGGCGCGCGTCCGCCTGGGGGTGCCCGCCGAGGAGGCGCTGGAGGGCCCGGCCGCCCGCTACGGACCCATCGAGGCCGTGGACGAGCACTCCTGTGTGCTGTTGTGCGCGGGTCAGGAGCTGGTGGGCATGGCCTGCTACCTGGCCATGCTGGACGTGGAGATGGAGGTCGAGGAGCCCGCGGAACTGCGCGCGGAGATGGCGCGCCTGGGCGAGCGTCTCACCCGCACCGGCCGGACCCCGAGTTGAAGGTGGAACCGGCCCCTGCCCACGGCACGGGCGTCCGAGCGCTGCCCGGCTCAGATCCGGTGTCGGACTTCGTCCAGGTCGATGTCGATGGGGTACGGCTGATCGACCCTGACACGGCCGTGATAGATGCCCGTAACGACATAGCAGGATTTGACGGGTTCCAGTTCGTGGACGTACACCACCGGAGACCCGTCGTCGTCCTCGATCCGCCAGAAGTGCGGGATGCCGGCCTGGGCGTAGAGCTGAGGCTTCCGGTAGCGGTCGCGCTCAGCGGACTCGGGTGAGACCACCTCGATCGCCAGGAGTACGGAGTCGGCCGTGTACCCGGTCTGGTCCTTACCGGTGGAGGCGTCCGCCCTGACCACCATCAGGTCCGGTTCGGGGCGCTGCCGGGGAGCCAGGGTCACCGATATCTCCCGGCGGACCCGGTACTCGCGAGGGGTCGCCAGATACAGGGCCGCCACCAGCACGTCGATCAGGATGCTGTGGAAGACCTTCTGAGGGCTCACGAGGACGAGGCTCCCGTCGATCAGTTCGGTGTGCGGAGGCAGGTCCGGCAGATGGTCCAGGTCCTCCGCTCTGAAACCCTCCGTCGGCGGGATGAGCCAGTCAGGCACGGGCTGAGCGCACATCTTGCCTCCACTGATCGGGTCCTCGACACGAGGATAGCCGCGGGTGCTCCCGCGCGCTCGACTCCAACGAACGACGGCCGAGACGGGTCCGGCAAGGGCACGAGCCAGCCGCATGAGTACGGGTACCCACCGGCAGTGGGTACGGGAACCGATGGGCGCGGGCCCCTCCTCGCCTAGGTTCGTGCCATGCCGCACCTCCTCATCGGCCACACGGCCATGGTCCTCCACTATCTGTTCTTCGCCTACGTGGTCCTCGGCGGGTTCCTCTCCTGGAGGTGGCCGCGGATGTTCTGGCCGCACCTGTTCGTCGCCGCCTACGCGCTGGGGATCGTCATCGTCGGCTGGCCGTGCCCGCTCACCGAGGCCGAGAACTGGTCGCGGCTGAACACCGGCCGCGAGGTGATGGGATCCGGGTTCATCGACCACCACATAACCGGGGTCCTCTACCCGGCAGAGCACCTGATGACCTCGCGTTACGTCATCGCGGGCCTTGTCGCGCTCTCCTACGCGGGCGCCGCCCGGGACCTGCACCGGAGGCGGGCCGCGAGGGTCGGGGGCGCCCTGTCCGGGTAGTCCCGGGAACCTCCGAATGAGCCAACCCGGCCCGGGAACACCCCAAAGACGCTACGTTAAGGAGTCGTTTACTTTCGTAGAGTAATGAAAGTGGGGCTTCCGCGTGCCCGACCAGACCCGACTCCCCTGCCCGGAACTGCGCGAACTCAGTGTCCCCCCGACGGTTCGCCCGCTACGGCCCGGCTATCGCATCGCCCGCTGGGACACCCCGGCCGACCTGGCACCCGAGTGCCGGGAACTGCTCCACACCACCCTGCGCGACCTGGCGGCCCGGGCCTTCGGAGCCGACCACTCCAGTTACTGGCGCGCCCGCATGTCCGCCGGCTTCTTCGACCAGGTCTCCTCGCTCGCCCTGGTCCTGGGGCCCGACGGCGTCCCCGTCGGCTGGGGCGGCTACCACCGGCGCCGCTTCGCCTCCCGTCGCGCCCTGTACCTGGACGCCGCCGGCGTGGTCCCCGCCCACCGCCGCTCCGGGCTCTCGGCCGCCCTCATGACCCACTTCCTGGGCCGCGAGGTCATGGCCCACCCCCTGTCCAACACCTACGTCGTCCTGCGCACCCGGCACCCGGCCGTCTACGCCGGCTGGCGCAAGGGGGTGGGGCGCACGCGGGTCTTCCCCCGCCAGGACCGTCCCGTCCCGAACCTGGTCCGCCGGATCGCCGCCGACGCCGCCGACTGGCTCGGCGACGGACCCCGCCTGGACCCGGACAGCCTGCTCGTCCGCGACGCCTACCGGATGTTCGACGGCGAGATCTACGGGGTCGCCCCGCGCAGCGGGGACGCCGCCCTGGACGCGCGCTTCGCCCGCGACGTCGGCCCCAAGGACGCCGTTCTGGTGGTCGCGCGTATGGGCGCGCTCCCCCTGGCCCGCGCCAACCTGGGCCGGGTCCTGCACGCCCGCGCGCTCCGCGGCACACACCGCGCGCCCGCCGGCGGAGGCCGACCCGTCCGGGGCTCGGTTCCCACGAACCTCACCGGCCGGGCCGCCCCCACCGGGGCGGGCGCGAGCGGCCTCATTCCAGGGGGACGGCTTTGACGGTGGCCGGGCTGTAGACCAGCCCGCTCACGTCTCGCACCTGGTCCATGACCCCGGCCAGCCGCAGACTCTCTGCCCAGGGCATGTCCGGGCTCTCCCGCTCCCCCGCGGCCAGACAGCGGCCCACCTCCTCGGCCTCGTACTCGTAGCCGTTGGCCCGGAAGGGGCGGTGGAACCGCTCCGGATCGTGCCCGTCCCGGTGCAGAACCACATCGGTGGCGGCCCAAAAACGCGGGATCTCCAACCAACCCGCCGTTCCCGCCAGCACCGCGCGGTTGGGCAGAGCGGTGCGCGAGGCGCAGCCCAGGGTGGCCGAGGCACCGTTCTCTCCGCGGGCCAGGACCACGGTGTGGGTGTCCACCATCCGGTCCGGGGACAGTTGTCGGGTCGCGCCCACCACGGTGAGCTCTCCCAGGTACTGGGAGGCCAGGGCCAACGGGTACACACCCAGGTCCAACTGGGCGCCGCCGCCCAGGTCGACGTTGAACAGCCGGTGGTCGGGGTCGTAGGGAACGTTGATCCCGAAGTCGGCCGAGATCGCGCGCAGTTCGCCGAGGGCGCCCTCGGCGACCAGTTCGCGGGCCAGCCTGGAAGCGGGCAGACAACGCGTCCACATCGCCTCCATCAGGAAGCAGTCGTTGGCCCTGGCCGCCGCCACCATCTCCGACACCTGGAGGGCGTTCATCGCCATGGGCTTCTCGACCAGCACGTGCTTGCCGGCGTTGAGCATCAGCAGGGTGTTCGGATGGTGCCAGGGGTGCGGTGTGGCCACGTACACCACGTCCACCTCGGGGTCGGCGGCGAGCTCCTCGTAGCTGCCGTGGCGGTTCGGGATCCCCCACGCCTCCCCGAACTCCTCCGCGCGGGTTCGGGTGCGGGAGCTCACCGCCGTTACCCTGGCCGAGGGGACGGCCCGGAGCCCTTCGACGAAGGCGTGCGCGATACCGCCGGTTCCCACCACGCCCCAGCGCGGCCCACCGTTGTGTTGTGTCATACAGGCATCCTAAAAACCCGGTCATGTCCGGGTCGAGGCGGGGAAGGTCCTCGGATTCGACGCGGTGGAACCGTACGGTGGCCGAGAGACCACGAAGGTGAAACGGAGGAGGAATGTCGGAGACACTCGCCCGGAGGCTCGGGGTCGAGCCCGGGGACCGGCTGCTCGTCCTCAACGCCCCGGAACGCTATCTGAGGCTGTTGGACCCCCCGCCCGACATCCACATCGACCTCGGGCCGATCGAGGGCGCCGAGTACGACGACGTGCACATGTTCGCCCTGGACCGGGGCACCGTCGATCGGGAGGGGCCGCGCGCCCTGGAGCTGGCGGGCTCCACGGGGCGGCTGTGGGTGTGCTTCCCCCAACGGGGAGGGACCATCATCACCGACCTGACCGCGGACAAGGGCTGGGACACCCTCACCGACGCCGGGTGGCGCAACACCGCCCAGGTACCGATCGACTCGGACTGGGCGGCGCTGCGCTTCGAACGCCGCTGACCAACCGGCTGTCGCCTAGTGGAGAACCTGCACCGATCCGCTCGTGGTGTTGACGTCGATGCGGCTGTCGGCGCCGGAGGAGGTATCCACGTCGAACTCGCGTGAGCCGGACACCGACTCCCCGGTGATCTCGTAGACCCCTTCGGGGACGGACGCCTCGACCCTGCCGCTGACGGTCTCCACCGACATCAGGTCGAAGGGGGTACCGGTCGCGATGTCCACACTGCCGGAGGTGGAGGACGCCTCCAGGGTGGTGAACCCGCCGCCGAGTTCCAGGGAACCGCTCACCGACTCGGCCCGGATCTCCTCGGCCGTGAAGTCCGCGGCGCTGACCGTCCCCGAGGTCGTGGAAACGTCCAGGAGGGGACCCTCGCCTGCGGCCGTGATACCGCCGCTGGTGGAGTGGGCCGTGACCGCACCTTCCATACCGTCGAGCGTGATCCGGCCCGAGACCGTCTCGATCCGGGTGTCGCCGTTCTGCTCGGCCACCTGTACCCCGCCGCTGACGCCCTCCACGCTCAGCTCGCCCTCCAGACCACGGGCGTCGACCCTGCCGCTGACGGTCTCCACCGTCACCCGGGTCCCCGCCGGGACGGTGACCTCGTAGTCCACCGCGCAGGTGGTGAAGAACGGGAAGCCGTCGCAGTCGGTGTCGACCGCCAGCGTGTCGCCGTCCGTGTCGACGTCCTCGTCCGGTTCCGACAGGGGGCTGCCGCGCAGGCTGCGCTCCAGGAGGACCTCGTCCCCGTCGCCGCCGCGCAGCGTCACCTGCCCACCGGTCTCGTTGGTCAGTTCGAGCGCGGACACCCCGCCGAAGGAGTCGTTGCGGTCCGTCTGGTGGACGACCACGTTGCCCAGCACGGACACCGCCGTCACCACCACGAGGATCAGCACGAGTGCGCCGCCCAGGACCATCCACGGGCCCCAGCGGAAGCGCCCCCGTTCCTTGCTCGACGAGGCGTACAGGCCCCGTGCTCTGAAAGTCATGTTCTCCCTTTCCCGGAAGGCCTGGCCCTCCTTCTTCGGTCGGTTCGCGTCAGTCGCGGTCCGTGCCGCGCAGGTAGCGCAGCACCGCCTGGACCCTGCGGTGGTCGTGGTCGTCCTGACCCAGGTCGAGCTTGGTGAAGATCGACCTGATGTGCTTCTCCACGGCCCGTTCGGTGATGGAGAGCCGACCGGCGATCCCCGCGTTGTTCAGGCCCTGCGCCATCACCTCCAGCACCTCGGTCTCGCGCGGGGTGAGCCGCTCCAGAGAGCGGTCGCGGTGCCTGCTCAGCAGTTGTGAGACCACCTCAGGGTCGATCGCCGCGCCGCCGTCGGCCACTCGGCGCAGTACGGACAGGAACTCCTCGATGTCGGCCACCCGGTCCTTGAGCAGGTAGCCCACCTTGGACGCCCCGCCGCCGAGCAGGTCCGCGGCGTAGCGGCTGACCACGTGCTGGGACAGCAGCAGAACCGCCACCTCGGGGTGGTCCTGCCGGATTCGCACGGCCGCCTGGATGCCCTCCTCGGAGTAGGTGGGCGGCATCCGGATGTCGACCAGGCACAGGTCCACGTCGGGGTACTCGGCCACCGCACGGGTCAGTGCGTCGGCGTCCCCCACCGACGCGAGGACCTCCACCCCCGCGTCCTCCAGCAGCCGGACCATGCCGCTGCGCAACAGCACCGAGTCCTCGGCGATGATCACGCGCGGCCCGGGCCGCTCCTGCTGTGTGTCGGCCGCACTCACGGTCATGCCTCCCATGGGATGTTCGCGGTAAGGACGGTGCCCCCGCCGGTCGGGCTGTGGACGGTCAGCACACCGTCGACGGCGTCCACCCGGTCCCACAGTCCGTAGAGACCGGTGCCCGCTTCGGGGTCGGCACCCCCGACGCCGTCGTCGGTGACGGAGATCCGCAGCAGGTCGCCCTTGCGCCCGGTGCCCGCGACCCGTTCCGCGGCCACGGTGACCTGCCCGGCGCCGGCGTGCTTGGCGATGTTGTTCAGGGCCTCGCAGACCACGTAGTAGGCCACGCCCTCGGCCCGCGCGGAGGGGCGCTCCTCCAGGTCCACCTCCACCCGCGCGGGGACCGGGGAGCGCCCGGCCGCGACCGGCAGCGCCGACCCGAGCCCGTGGTCGGTCAGGACCCGGGGGTGCAGACCGCGTGCGACCTGGCGCAGTTCGGTCATGACCTCCTTGGACTCCTCCTGTGCCTCGGTGATCAGTTCCCGGGCGCCGTCGGGGTCGTGGGCCAGCCGGGCGCGCGCCCGGGTCAGGGTCATGGTCAGCGCGAGCAGGCGCTGCTGGGCGCCGTCGTGCAGGTCGCGTTCGATGCGACGGCGTTCGGCCTCGGCCGCGTCCACCATGCGCAGTCGGCTGTCCTGGACGTGCAGCAGGCGGCGCCGCATCCGCACCTCGGGGGCGTCGAAGAGCAGGATCCGGTGCAGGAGGACCTCGGAGGAGATCATGTACGGGGTCAGGCGCAGTCCGACCAGGACGGCCAGGGGCCCGAGAACGACCAGGACCAGAGGTCCGATGAGGTCCTTGGCGGAGCCCTGGGCCAGGACGTAGATGATGCCGAAGAACGCTCCGAGGGCGGCGGCCCCGCCGCACACCACGAGCACGACGATCAGGCCCGCGGCGAGTAGACCGTGGATACCGGCCACGGTGCTGTAGACCACCATCGACCAGGCTTCGCGGCCGAACACGTAGCGCAGCGCACGCAGCCAGACGTTGTCCTCGGCGAGGGGGTCGGGCGGGTTGGTCTCCACGACCCCGAACACGTTCGCCAGGCGGTTGCGCTGCACCTGGCAGGCCAGGCGGGCCAGCAGGGTCGTGGCCACCGGCGGCAGGGCGGCGAGGAGCAGCACCTCCACGGCGAGCCGACCCGCGCCGCGGCTCTCCGGGAGCATCCAGGGCAGGAACAGCAGGAGTCCGAGCCAGGAGGCCGCCGCGACCAGGAGCACCGCCGGGAGCAGGTAGAACAGGGCCAGCGCCAGGGAGGTCATCAGGTGCAGGACCTCGACCAGGAGGGCCCGCCAGGACCTGCCCTGGGTGTCGGCGAGGAAGGGTACGTCCACGCGGGCGGTCGGTCGGGGCCTCGCCCGCCGTTCCGCCCTGTGCCCCGCGCTCCGCGCCCGTCTTCCCTGTCTCCCGATCACAGCACCAATCTAGGTTTCGCGGGCACATCGGTACGAGGCCATCAGCACGAGAAACGCGGGTGGTGCTGACACTACCGTTCCGGTGGTGCCGCACTGGAGCGTTCGCGCTGGTAGGGCTCGGGCAGGCTACCCGGTTGGCGCCGCGGTCCCGGACGTGGTCCGATGGTGCGCGCACGGTGGGTGTCCGGGGAGGTTTCGATGTGTGGCCATGAGTACCACCGGTCCACCGCGCTGCCGGGCGGGGAGTCGCCGCTCACTTCAGTGTTCCTGGACGTCGGTCGGGTCAACATGTTCTTCCGGGTGGAGCCAGGGCCGCCGGCGCCGGGGTGGGTTCCGGCCACCGGTGACGGGCTCACCCGGGAGCGGGTCGTCGAGGAGGTGGAGCTGGTGCGGGCCCGGCTGGGGGCGTTGTCGGGCGGGCGGGCCGGGGATGTGGAGTGGCGGGTGGGCGCGTCGCTGTTCCACCAGGGGTTGGCCTCCCGCCTGCTGTCTCCCGTCCTGGCTGCCGCACTGTGCCACGGGGTGCGTCTGCGGGCCGGTCGTTTCTTCCTCGAACCCGAGCGTGCGGGGACGCTGGTGCTGCGTACGGCACAGACCCGGGCCGAACCGATGTCCGACCGTCCCGGGGAGGTCGCGGAGTGGCTGGACCAGACCGTGGTGGGAGGGGTTCTGGCGGAGGTCGAGGCGGTGTTGGCCGGCATCGGACGGATCGCCCCGGGCCTGCTGCGCGGCAACACCGCGTCGGCGCTGGCAGGGGCGGCCCGGGCCCTGGGCGAGGCCCGGCCCGAGCACCGGCCGGGGGCGCAGGAGGTGGTCCGGCTGATGCTGGAACGCCCCTCCCTGAAGGGGACCGGAGCCTACACGGGGGTGGACCGGTCGGGGTCGGCGGTGTTCGGGCGCGCCACCTGCTGCCTGTACTACCGGTTGCCCGGGGGCGGTCTGTGCGGGGACTGCGCGCTGCGCCGCTGACCGGGCCCGCCGCGCCGACGCTCCTGGACGTCGGCGCCTCCCCGACCCTCATCCGGACCCGCGCTCTCCGAACATCCCTGGACTTCCTTCTGCCGGAGTAACATACGGGAAGTTCCCAGCAGTACAAGTCATGATCAAGGAGAGCTGTGGCCCAGCAGTACTACTCGGTGGACCAGGTCGCGGACCTGTTGGGGCTGCACGTCAAGACGGTGCGCGCCTACGTGCGGGAAGGGAGGCTGCCGGCCGCGCGCATCGGTAGGCAGTACCGGATCCGGCGCCGTGACCTGGAGGAGTTCACCGGTGGCCCGGTGGTCGAGGACGACGCCCCCCGGGCCGGGGAGGCACCGCACGCGGAGGCCTCCACCGTCGTCCAGGTCGACGGCGTCGACCGGGCCACGGTCGACCGTCTGACCACACTGGTCACCGCCGCCTCGGGTCGGCGTGAGGAGCACGGGCGTGCGCACGTTCAGGTGGTCCACGATCCGGAGCGCTCCCGACTGAAGATCGTCGTGGTGGGTGACCTGGCCGCCACCGCCGTCCTGCTGGAATACGTCGACTCCCTCACGGGTGACCAGCCGTGAACCTCCCGGACACGCCCGCCCCGCGTCCGGACGGAAGGGAAGCAGAGCCGGTGTCCGAGACCCTCCCCGAAACCCGCCAGGTGGGCGGGCACCCGGTCATGTTCTGCCCCTCGGACGGCCCGCCCCTGCGCGAGGCCGCGGACGTGATCGGGGACGCCTTCCACCACGGCGTCTCCTGGATAGCGGTGCCCGTCGAACGCCTCGACCCCGACTTCTTTCGACTGCGCACGGGCGTGGCGGGCGATTTCCTCCAGAAGTTCGCCAATTACCGGCTCCGCCTGGCCCTCGTCGGGGACGTCTCGCGGCAGGTGGCGGCCAGTGATGCCTTCCGCGCCCTCGTCCGCGAGTGCGACCGCGGCACACAGTGCTGGTTCGTTCCCGACCTGGACGCGCTGGGGAGGCGACTGGCCGCCGCCTGAGTCGCGTGTACCGGGCGGCTGGTCGGGGGTGCTCCCTGACCTCCTCGGGATCCCGCCCCGGGCCGGTGAGGGCCTCCGCCGGTCCGTCGGGGCCGGGCGGCGCGGAACGTTTTTCCGGGTGATCGGCCCCAACAAGAGATGTCTTACATAATGAGAATTCTATCTCATTTATAGAGACAGCAGGATAGGGTGGCCGACCAGGAACCCCGAACGAAGGACGGTGCGCGATGGCCAGGTACACCCACGGGCAGCACCCGACGGTCACCACCTCCTACCTGTGGCGTGACGCGGAGAACTCCGCCGCCTACGCCCTGGACGAGATACGCCCCGGTCGCTCCCTGCTCGACGTGGGCTGCGGCCCGGGCAGCATCACCACCGATCTCGCCCGCAGGGTCGCCCCCGGCCGGGTCACCGCGGTGGACAACTCCGCCGAGGCGGTCGAGCAGGCCCGCGCGGGCGCCGAGGAGGTGGGGGCCACCAACATCGACTTCCTGGTCGGCGACGTCCACGACCTGGACCTGCCCGACGACACCTTCGACGTCGTCCACGCCCACCAGGTCCTCCAGCACGTGGGCGACCCGGTACGCGCCCTGGTCGAGATGGGCCGCGTCGCCAGGCCGGGCGGTGTGGTGGCGGCCTGCGACAGTGACTACTCGGCCATGCACTGGTACCCGCGCCTGCCCGAACTGGACTCCTGGATGGACCTGTACCAGAGAATGGCCCGCCTCAACGGGGGCGAACCCGACGCCGGGCGCCACCTGCTCGCCTGGGCGCACGCGGCCGGGTTCAGGGAGGTGAGCTATGTCGCCGAGGTCTGGAACCACTCCGAGCCCGACCGCCGCTCCTGGTGGGGAGGCATGTGGGCGCGTCGGATCCTGGAGTCGGCGATGGGTCGCGACGCGGTTCGGAAGGGGTACGCCACCGAGGAGGAGCTGGCGGAGATCTCCGCGGGCTGGCGTCGCTGGAGCGAACACCCCGACGCCGTGTTCGTCATCCCCCGCGGCGCGATCCTGTGTCGGGTCTCCGACTGAACCACCGCGACCGGGCCGGTCGGCGAACAGCTCGGACACTCTCCGGGAACGCTGGCCGACCTCCGGCCGGCGATATATCGTTGATCTATCGGCATGTAGTCATTGGCCATCCGGAGGGACCATGTCCGACCTACCGATCGGATTCTGGCTCAAACACCTGGACCGACTCATCGAGAACGACTTCGACCGCGCCCTGGCCTCGGAGTCGCTCGGGCGACGCCAGTGGCAGGTGCTCAACTCCCTGCACGGCGCATCCGGCACGGTGCACGACCTGGACCAGCGCCTGACCCCGTTCCTGGAGGAGGACGAAACCACCGTCGCCCCGGTTGTGGAGACTCTGCGCCGACGCGGCTGGGTGAGCGGCTCGGATTCGTTGGAACTGACCCCGGAGGGCCACCGGGCCCACGGAGAACTCCTGGAACAGGTCCAGCGGACCCGGAGTCGACTGCGCGAGGGGATCAGCGACCAGGAGTACCAGGACACCGTCGACGTCCTGGAGCGGATGTCGGCCAACTTGGAGCAGACCTGACCCGGACTCCCCGCCGCTAGTCGGCGGGCAGTTCCCGGGTGAGCTCGACGAAGGCCAGGTCGTCCCGCTTGGGCAGCCCGAACGCCTCGTCGCCGTAGGGAAAGGGCTCGGTCCTGCCGGTGTTGGTGTAACCCCGCCGCTCGTACCAGGCGATCAGTTCGGGGCGCTGCTTGAGGACCTTCATCCGCATCAGTCGGCACCCCCACTCCCGGGCTGCCATGCGCTCGGCCTCGGCCAGGACGATCCTGCCCAGCCCCGCCCCCTGGAGTTCGGGGCGCACCGAGAACATCCCGAAGTACGCTCCGTTGACACTACGCTGCAGCTCACAGCAGGTGACGATCTCCCCTTCGGACTCACCGACCAGCACCAGGGTGTTGGGGCGGGTGAGCAGCTCGGCCATGCCTTCGGCACCCACCCGCTGGCCATCGAGGAAGTCGGCCTCGGTGGTCCAACCCTGCCGGGAACTGTCGCCCCGGTAGCAGGAGTTGACCAGATCCACCAGGGCGGGGACATCGGCGGCCACCGCGCCCCGGAAGTCGATCTTGGCCTGTTCGTCCGGCATGCCCCGGCCGCTCCGCATGGTGCCCACGCCCCGCTCCCCTCGGTTCCGTCCGACTACGCCACCCAGTATGTACAAGTTCGGGAAGTACTCGCGCCCGGCCCGGGGCAGCCCCATCGGAGAGCGGCCGCGCCCCCGCCCGGAGCGCTGTCTGGAGCGGACCGAGCCCGGAGTCCGGGAGACCCCGGGCCCGATCGCGCCGACGGACGGTAGGGCTGGCACCACCACGGACTCGCCCGTCCGCAGCCATGACTCGGGTGAGCCTCCCGGCGTAGCGTCGGGAACATGAGCTCCTCCCTCTTCACCCGTATGGGTCGGGACACCCGCTACGTTCTGCTGGGTTTCCCTCTGGCGCTCCTCTCCTTCGTCCTCGTCCTGACCGGCCTGGCCGTCGGAGCCGGCACCTCCGTGCTCTTCGTGGGTCTGTTGCTGCTGTCCGTCACCCTGGTCGCTGCCCGGGGACTGGCACACGCGGACCGCATCCGCCTCTCGGACCTCTACGGGCATCCGGTGATGCGCCTGCCCTACCGCGGGGCTCCACAGGGGGCCGGTCCCCTGCGTCGCCTGCTCAACCCGCTGACCTGTTCACGCACCTGGCTGGACACACTGCATCCCCTGCTGCGACTCCCGGTCTCCCTGGTCACCTTCACCGTCGCCGTGACCTGGTGGGCGCTCGCTCTGGGCGGGCTGCTCTACCCGCTCTGGGGCTGGTCGCTGTACTTCGTCCCCGGTTACACCGACGTGGGCAGCTTCGTCCTCCCCGAGTACCCGGTGCTGGCCACCCTCGCGATCCACATGGTCGGCGGGGCGCTGTTCGCCCTGACCCTGCCGGCAGTCCTGCGCGTGCTGGCCCAGGCCGAGTCCACCCTCGCCCGCGCGTTGCTGCTCGCCCCTGAGGACACCGGTGTGCGGGTCCTGCCCGCCCCGGGCTCCGAGGACCCGCCCGACCCCGACGCGGAATCCGGTCAGCGACTGCGGCGGCACAGGATCGTGTCCATTCGCTGAGCGCCGGGGCGGCTCCTCGGAGAGGGAGGCTCGCCGGGAGCCGGGACCGATAGCGACGGCTCCGCCTGCGGGGAGGCGCTGGAAGCCCTGCCGGATCGGCGAGGCCGGCGCCGCCACCCTGGGCGGACGTTCCTGATGGGCGGTGCTCACCCCCGCAGGAAGTCCAGCACCGGTTCGGTCTGGCCGAGGACGGCATGGCCGACCTCGGGCAGGACCCTGACCTGGGCGTGTGGAACGCACTCGCGTACCCGCCGGGAGGTCTGGGCCGAGTCGAACATCAGGTCGCGCTCGCCCACGGTCACCTGGACCGGCATGGCCAGGGTGCGCAGGGCCTCGTCCGGGAAGACCGGCAGGGTCTCGGTGCGCGGCCGGAACTGGGTGAAGTTCTCGACCACCGAGTCCAGCACCGCCTGGTCCCCGGGCCGGTCCAAGCCGGTCATCAACCGGGCGGACAGACGTTTGCCCCGGTGACCGAACAGGCTCAACAGGGCTGCGCCCAGGATTCGCCACCGCCTCTGGTCACCCACGCCACCAGGGCACAGCAGGGACAGCCGGGTGACCCGGTCGGGGCGGCGGATCGTGTAGTCCAGCGCGGCCCAGCCGCCCAGGGACATCCCCGCCAGGGCGGTCTGTTCCAGACCGAGACCGGCGAACACGTCGTCCAGCCACAGCGCGCTGGCCTCGGTGGCCAGGTCGGGGCGGGAGGGTGCGCTCAGCCCGGGTTCGCCGGGCAGGTCCACCGCGTACACCCGGAAGTGTTTCGACCAGGCGGGTAGGTCCGCGAACCAGGTGGTGGTGTTGGCCCCCGAGCCGTGCAGCAGTACCAGTGGCGGGGCCTGCTCGGGCCCGCAGGCGAGCACGAAGGTCTCTCCCTCGCGGGTGGGCAGGTACAGGTGCTCGGCAGGGACCGGCCCTTCCGTCAGGGCCTGGCGGTACCGCTCCTGCAGCCTCAGCCCTCCGGCTTCGGTTCGGTAAATCATGCTCATGATGTGGAACCTCCTTCTTGCTCCCTAAACTACTCTAAAATCCCCTCCTCGAGAAGACTTTGGGGAAGATAAGGGAAGTGGGATCGGAAACTTGACCTCAACTAATCTTGAGGTTCTACGGTTCAAGGGAACCCAACCCAACGGACCGGTGGACGACCATGAGTATGGAAATGGCCGCGTGGAACTCGATCTACCACGCGATGCACGCCCAAGAGGACCAGCGCCCCTTCTCCCTGCCGATCATGCGCAGGATCGCCTCCTTCGCCCGCCCCCACTCCCGGCACCTGGGCTGGTTCCTCGCCCTGAGCGTGCTCACAGCAGTCCTGGCCGTGGCCTCCCCGCTCCTGGCCGGGGAGGTCGTCAACGCCATCGTCAGCGGCTCCGCGATCGAACCCGTCCTCCGCCTCGCCGGGCTCATCGCCCTGGTCGCCGTCGCCGAGGCGGCCCTGTCCCTGATCGTGCGGTGGCTGTCCGCCAGGATCGGCGAGGGCCTCATCCTGGACCTGCGCACCACCGTCTACGACCACGTCCAACGCATGCCGGTCGCCTTCTTCACCCGCACCCGCACCGGAGCCCTGGTCAGCCGGCTCAACAACGACGTCATCGGCGCCCAACGCGCCTTCAGCGACGTGCTGTCCGGGGTGATCAGCAACCTCGTCACCCTCGTCCTCGCCCTGGTCGTCATGGCCACCCTGTCCTGGCAGATCACCCTGATCGCGCTCTTGCTGCTGCCCGTCTTCGTCCTGCCCGCCCGCCGCATGGGCGCCCGCCTCGCGAAGATCGAACGCGAACGCACCCTCCACAACGCCGCCATGGGCACCCAGATGACCGAGCGTTTCTCCGCACCCGGTGCCACCCTGGTCAAGCTCTTCGGCCGCCCTGGCGAGGAGTCCGCCGAATTCGCCCGCCGCGCCTCCCGCGTCCGCGACATCGGCGTACGCACCGCCATGGTCCAGGAGGTGTTCTTCACCGCCCTGACCCTGGTCTCCGCGCTCGCCCTGGCCCTGGTCTACGGGCTCGGCGGCTTCTACGCCCTGCGCGGCCAGATCGACGCCGGAACCGTCGTGTCCATGGGCATGCTCCTCACCCGCCTGTACGCGCCACTGACCGCCCTGGCCAGCGCCCGCGTGGAGGTCATGAGCGCCCTGGTCAGCTTCAGCCGGGTCTTCGAGATCCTCGACCTCAAGCCCCTGGTGGACGAAAAGCCGGACGCGCGTCCGGTCCCCGAGGGGCCGGTGTCCCTGGAGTTCGACGGCGTCACCTTCGGATACCCCACCGCCGACAGGGTCTCCCTGGCCTCCCTGGAGGAGGTCGCCACCCTCGACACCACCGACAACGGGCCCGTCCTGCACAAGGTGTCCTTCCGCGTCGAACCCGGACAGACCGTGGCCCTGGTCGGCTCCTCCGGCGCGGGCAAGTCCACCATCGCCCAACTCACCCCCCGCCTGTACGACGTGGACGAGGGCACCGTCCGCCTGGCCGGAACCGACGTCCGCGACCTCACCTTCGACTCCATCCGCGCCACCCTGGGCATGGTCACCCAGGACGGCCACCTCTTCCACGAGTCCATCCGCGCCAACCTGAGCCTGGGCTCCCCCGAAGCCACCGACGACCAGATCTGGGACGCCCTGCGCCGGGCCCGCCTGGACACCCTGGTCGCCTCCCTGCCCGACGGCCTGGACACGGTGGTCGGTGAACGCGGCTACCGGTTCTCCGGCGGTGAACGCCAGCGGCTGACCATCGCCCGCCTCCTCCTGGCCGGACCCGAGGTGGTCATCCTGGACGAGGCCACCTCCGCCCTGGACTCCACCTCCGAAGCCGCGGTCCAGGCGGCTCTGGCCGAGGCACTGGAGGGCCGCACCGCCCTGGTCATCGCCCACCGGCTCTCCACCGTGCGCGCCGCCGACGCCATCCTCGTGATCGAGGCCGGACGGGTCGTGGAGCGCGGCACCCACACCGAACTCCTGGCCCGGGGCGGACGCTACGCCGAACTCCACCGGACCCAGTTCGCCGAGGGGAACCCCGAACCGGCCACGGTCAGCTAGGCACCTCCCAGGAACACCGGAGGGCCGGGCCCCTCCGGAGCCGGAACCCGGCCAGGAACCCCGTCCCCCGGTGGCGCCACACCGGGGGACGGCCGCGTTCGGTCACGGACGACGGAGCGGGTTCGATCAGCCGAGCAGGTCCCAACGGTTTCCGGCGATGTCGAGAAAGACCGCGACACGACCGTAGGGCTCCGTGCGCGGCTCGGTGACGAACCGGACCCCGGCGGCCGCCATACGCGTGTGGGCTGCCTGGAAATCGTCCACACGCAGGAAGAAACCGACGCGTCCGGCGACCTGTTCTCCGACCACCCTGGCCTGTCTGTCACCGTCGGCTCGGGCGAGGAGCACGCCCGTCCCCGAACCGGGCGGACGTACCACGACCCAGCGTTTGGGGCGCCCGTCGTTGGTCAGCGAGGGCGAGTCCTCCACGAGCTCGAAGCCCAGGGCGCTGACGAAGAAATCGACCGCGGGATCGTAGTCGTCGACGACAATGGTGACCAGGTCCAGGTGCATGGCTTCAGCCTAGGGAATTCCGGCGGCGTGAACGGGGACGAAGCCGAGCGGGACCGTGCACCGGTCGGCGGACGAGCGCGGCCCGAAGGCGGGCGGCACCCGTAAATCCGTGGCCCCGGGCGCGGCGCCCGTGCCAGGCTCTCCGCCATGACAGCGAACGAGGCACACGAAGCGTCCCCGGACGATGCTACGGATCCGGTCAGCGGCAGGGTCCTGGTCAGCGGGGCGACCGGCGGGATCGGCTCGGCCCTGGTGGAGGCGCTGGTGGCGCGCGGGTGGTCGATGACGGCCCTGGGCCGTGACCGCGAACGCCTCGCCGCACTCTCCCACGGACGTCCGCGGGTACGCACGGTGCGAGCCGACCTGCGCCGTCCCGAAGTCCTCGCCGAGGCGGTGGCCGACATCGGGGAACTGGACGCGTTCGTGCACTGTGCCGGGGTGTCCCCGGTCGCCCCGGTCGCGGCCTCCTCGGTGAGCCTGTGGCAGGAGGTACTGGCGGTCAACCTTGTCTCGGCCGCCGAACTCACCCGCGCCCTGCTGCCCGCCCTGCGCGCCAACCGCGGGCACGTGGTGCTGGTCAACGCCGCGCCCGGTCTGCGCGAGGTGCCGGGGTGGGCGGCCTTCGCCGCGAGCAAGACGGGGCTGAGCGAGCTGGCGGGCTCCTTGCGTCAGGAGGAGGCCGCGCACGGGGTGCGGGTGACCGGTGTCCACCCGGGCGGTACCGCCACGGAATTGCTGCACCAGGTGCGGAGCGCGTTCGGGCGTGACTACGACCCGGCTGCGTGCATCCAGCCCGCCACCCTGGCCCGCGCTGTCGTCGGTGTGCTGGAGCTGCCGCGCGACGCCCAGGTCCCCGAGATCCACCTGCGCCCCGGCGGATGAGACGGCTCGCCCGCCGACCCGGGCGGCCCCCACGTTGACCGGGGACGGCCGGGCACAGCGGCCGGGCTCGGACCGGTGGTCCGAACGGCCGACACGCCAGTCCGGTCAGAGGATGCGCCTGGCCGTTCCTTAACAGTGTGCGGGAGTGACCTCTGGCGCTCTCCCGGTCCTGCGCGCGTCCCGAGCGGTCTTGGGTGTTCGGCTGAGCATGCGCAACTCATGCTCAGTTTCCAGGAACGGTATCCCGCCTCTGCGATGGTTTCCACCGCCGCCTCGATGATCTGCGCCCGCCGCGCCTCCTCGATGAAGGACCGTTTCTGGCCATCTGGCTTGTTTTCTGACTGCATGGCCAGAATCTAATACGCAGGGTCAGAAGGCCATGGGGATGCCCCTGAACGCTCCCTGATCCGGACCCTCGGACGCTTCAGTCGTCGATCAGGCAGAACTCGTTGCCCTCGGGGTCGGCCAACACCACCAGGCCGGGGTGACGGTCCACCACCCGGGCTCCCAGGGCCAGCAGCCGCTCCAGCTCCGCACCGTCCCCGACCAGGTCGACGTGCACCCGGTTCTTGACCGCCTTGGGTTCGGGAACCCGCTGGACGAAGAAGGACGGGCTCCCCTGAGGACCCTCCACCATCACCTGGGGGTCGTCCTCGGGGTCGTGGACCCCCAACGAGCGGAGCCGCGCCAACTCCTCCTCGTCGTAGGGCGCCACGGCGTACCCGTCCATGGCCGCGGCCCAGAAGCGGGCCAGTGAGGCGGGGCGGTGGCAGTCCAGGACGATGTCGCGCAGTCGAGCCATGGCCGGACCCTAGCCCTGTCCGCGCCGGGCGGGCCAGGGCTTTTCCCCGCATGGCAGGGAAGCTTCAGGCACGGGGCCGCGTAGGGGGAAGGAGTCTCCCAGGTGCAGAATGAACCCATGTTCTCCTCCGCACGGGGCGCTCCGTGGCCCCTGGTCGCCGCCGTGTCCGCGGGCGGGGCCCTGGGCGCGCTGGTCCGCCACGGCCTGGACGTGCTCGGACCGCAGTCGGCCTCCGGGGTCTCCTGGACGGTCCTGGCGGTCAACGTCAGCGGCAGCCTGTTGATCGGCCTGCTCATGGAGCTGATCGCTCACCGCCGACCCGAGAACCGCTTCGTCCGGCCCTTCTGGGGAGTGGGCCTCCTCGGCGGCTACACCACCTTCTCCGCCTACGCCATGGACGTGGTGACCGCCCTGGAACGGGGAGCACCACAGGTCGCGCTCGCCTACCTCGCCCTCACCCTGGCCGGGGCGCTCACCGCCGCCTGGGCCGCCTCGTCCCTGGCCCACCGCATCCTGTCCCACAACGGAAGGGGTCAACCGTGAGCGCGCTGATGGTCGCCCTGGGTGCCGCCCTGGGAGCCCCCACCCGATTTCTCGTGGACCTGGCGCTCAAACGCCGGTTCGGGGAGGACTTCCCCTGGGGAACCCTGCTGGTGAACGCGGTGGGCAGCCTGCTCCTGGGCGCGTTGATGGCGCTGCCGCTGTCCTCCGGGGCGGCGGCGTTCCTGGGCACGGGGCTGTGCGGGGCTCTGACCACCTACTCCACGTTCGCCTACGAGAGTGTCCAGCTCACCAGGGCCAATGCTCGGGGTCGGGCCCTGGCGTACGTGCTGGCGAGCCTGTGTCTGGGGCTGGGCTCGGCGTGGCTGGGCCTGACCGCGACGGCCCTCCTGCTCGGCCTGGACTGATCGCTGCTGGCCCTATCCCGATCTCACTATTGTGGCCGCATGCCCCTGCTGACACCTCTGCTCTCCCGACTGGACCGGTTCAATCGGCGCCACCCCTGGAGCCACAACGACCGCCTCTCCCCCTGGGTGGTGCGCAGGGTCGCGGCCAGTGGGGCACGCGAGGTCCTGGACGTGGGATGCGGCACCGGAAACCTGGTCGCCCGTCTGGGCCGCCGAGCGGATTCGGTCACAGGTCTGGAACCAGACCCGGAAACCGCATGGATCGCCGCGGCCCGCTTCGTGAACACCCCCGGCATCACCATCACCGGGGCCCGGTTCGACCAGCGCGACACCACCCGCCGCTGGGACGCCATCACCCTGGTCGCGGTCCTGCACCACCTGCCCCTGGAACCGACCCTGCGCGAACTCCGCGCCGATCTGGCCCCCGGCGGGCGCCTGGTGGTCGTCGGCTGCCACCGAGACGAAGGTCCGGCCGGCCAGTTCGCAGGATTGGTCTCGCTCCTGCTCAACCCGCTCGTGGGTCTGTGCCGACACCCGGCCCCGGCTGCAGGCCTGCCTCCGCACATGCGCGCGCCCACCGCGGAACCACGGGAGACCCTCTCCCGCATCCGTGCCGTGGCCGCCAGGGAGCTGCCCGGGGCGCGCGTGCGCAGACGTCTGTTCTGGCGGTACACCCTGGTCTACGATCACCCGGCCTGACCCACACCCAATTATTGCCGTTCCGGCAACAAGCTTTGCCGCAGAGCCGGTGGTCGGGGCACCGTGGTGGCGGAGGAGGCCAGCAGGTTCCTCCGAACCCCGTCACCGAGGAGACCGATCATGGACGCACAGTTCTGGGACGACAGGTACGGCAGACGCACCCAGCTCTTCAGCGGTGACCCCAACGGCGTCCTCGTCACGGAGCTGGCCGACCTGCCGCCCGGGCAGGCCCTCGACGCGGGCTGCGGTGAGGGTGGCGACGCGCTGTGGTTGGCCCGACGGGGTTGGCTGGTCACCGCAGTCGACATCTCCCAGATCGCCCTGGAACGCGCGGCCACCGCCGGAGCCGACGTCCAGGGACGGGTGTCGTGGAAACACGGCGACCTGACCACCACCCCTCCTCCGGCTGAGGCCTTCGACCTGGTCTCGGTCCACTACTTCCCACTCCCGCGCCGGGCCGACCACTGTGCGCTGCGCGGCCTGCTGTCCGCCGTCGCCCCGGGCGGCACACTCCTCTTCGTCGGCCACGACATCATCGGCCTGCCCGAGCGTTTGGACGACGGCCACGTCCCCGCGGACTACTACCAGCCCGCCGAGGTCGCCGATCTCCTGGGCTCCGACTGGGACATCTCCGTCAACGAGACCCGCCCGCGGGTCGTCCCCGTGCCGCCGGGTTCGCACCACACCCACGACACCGTCCTGCGCGCCCGACGCGCCCGGTGACCCGGCCCGTTCCCGACCGGGCTCCACCTGCTCGGGAGTGGTGGCCCGCCGGCGACCGGAGTAAAGTGGACCGTGGCGCGGTCCCGCGCCCAACCTCCGGCCCCGGCGCCCACGCCGTCGGCTTCGCGGAGGCAAAGGGGACCCTGGAGTTCTCGGGACGCCGGTCTGACGTGTGGCCCTTCCGGCGGGGCGGCGGGAGCGTGGGGCTCGTCGCGGACCGCCGAGGAGCTGTCATGACCAGCCAGAAGTCCTTCAAGCAGCGCGTGCGTTCCCGGATGGACAAGACCGGCGAGAGCTACACCGCCGCCCGCGCCCACCTGATCACGGACCCCGAACCCGTGCCGAGCTCCGCTCCCGCCGACGAATCCGCCCCGCGTGCGGGCACCGGCGCCGCCACCATCCGCGAGCGCGTCTCCGGCACAAAGCTCGCCGAGGCCACCGGCCGCGACTACGAGGTCTGGTTCGCGCTGCTGGACGCCTGGGAGGCCACCGCTCGTACCCACACCGAGATCGCGGCCCGGTTGGTCGAGGAGCACGGTATGAACGGCTGGTGGGCCCAGACCGTCACCGTTGCCTACGAGCAGGAACGCGGTCTGCGCGTCCCGGGCCAGAAGAAGGACGGTTTCGCCGCCAGCGCCGGCAAGACCGTGCACGTTCCGGTGGAGCGGCTGTTCGCGGCCTTCGCCGACCCCGAACTGCGTGCCCGCTGGCTGCCCGTCGAGGCGGCCGAGCGTACGGCCAAGCCGGGCAGGCGCTTCACCGCGGACCTGCCCGAGGCCACCCGTATCGCCGTGACCTTCCAGGCCAAGGGCGAGTCCAAGGCCCTGGTCGGTATCGAGCACACCCGCATCACCACCGCCGAGCGTGCCGCCGGGTGGAAGAGCGAATGGCGCACCTGGCTGACCGACCTCAAGAAGCTCTTGGAAAGCTAGAACGGCGAAGTACGCACCACGGAGATACGCGAGTCCGCCAGTCTTGCCTCCGAGTACCGAAGGAGGGCCTCAGGGACGGAAAGGACGGTCGTCCCCACCGCCCCGAAGGCCCTCCCCGCCTCCCCTGGCCGGTTATGGGCCGTGCGGCCCCGCCATGGCCGGCGCATCGGTCACAGGTTGGTCCACATGTGGGAGGAGATGTTGTTGTTCAGCGCCTGGCCGGAACCGGCGCCGGTGTTGGCGTCGAAGGACCAGCGGCTCAGGTTGGCGAGGGCCACGCCGTTGTGCACTCCCCTGCGGGCACCGGAGTGGTTGAGTCCCCAGTAGACCCACACGTCGTCGAGGTTGCCCGGGTAGCCGTTGTTCCACAGTGAGGACGTGGTGTTGCGGCACGAACCCCAGTTGGAGGAGTTGCCCGACCAGGACCCGCAGTAGTTCTTGTAGTCGAAGCCGTAGTAGGCGTGCAGCCTGCCGTCGGCGGCCGAGGCCGCGGTGGGGGATCCGATCTCCTCGGCCTGCGCAACGGGGGCGTTGAACAGGGCCGCGGCGGTGATCACCGCGGCGACCAGGGCCGTCATGCGCTTGGTCCTCATGGTTTCTTGCCTTTCTCGCCGTGTCTCTTACTCCTCCGGGGGTGGGGGTCACCCCCGGAGTTCGGGGCCCTCGGTCCGCTCCGCCTCACCGACGACGGCGCGGGCCCGGGGCAGGGCGTCAAGTTGCAGACGCCGCTGCGTCTCCAGCGCGGAGCGATGGCGCTCGCGCAGTTCCTGGCTGTGCTGTTCGTCCAGGTCCGCCACGGTCCCGGCCAGTCCGGAGTCCACGGCACAGCGGGCCTCCGCCAGTGCGAGCCCGATCTCCTCCTGCCGGGGCAGGGGGTCCTGCGGTGGAGGCAGGGCGGCGCGGATGTCGGCCGGTGTGGCGTAGTCGTGTCCGGCGGCGCGCATGCAGTCCGCCCAGGGCCGGACGGCCTCCAGGTAGCGCGGATCGTTGACCACGCCCTGGTGGCGGAGCGCGGGAAGGGCGTCGACGGTGGTTCGGGCCTGGAACCAGGAGGCCAGGTCGCCGTAGAGTTCTCTGTCAGCCTGTGACTGGCACCCCTGGTCGCTGCGGCCGAGTTCCATCCCGTCGGGTGTGGTCGCCGTCAGTCCGACCGGACTGGGCCCGTTGGCGGCCACCAGCGCTTGGGCCCGGCGCTCGGGAGACAGGCTCTCGAAGTAGCGCTCGTTGGGGTCGTTCTCGCGCAGTTCCGCGACCTCGCGCTGAAGAGCGGTTCCGTAGCCGTACTCAGAGGCCCATTCCGGATCGTCGATGACGTAACGGAATTCCTCGAAATCGGCGACAGTGTCGTCCGAAACGACCTGGTATTCAAATCCGCGGCTTTCCATGCATTCTCGGAGCAGGAGTTGCCCGGCCATCTCCAGCAGGTTCTCCTCCTCTGGCGTGACGTCCCGCGCGTGCGTGCCCCGGTCCTCGTGGTCAGCGGTGCAGGAGGTGGCGAGAAGGCTGGTGAGGGCCAAGACAGCGAGAGGCGTGCGAGCACCTCCCGCGCGGGCTGCCCGACGCCTGTCACGCCCGGACGCCGCTTCCTCTTTCATGGAATTCCCTCCCTGCCCGCACCACTCACCCTTCGCTGCTTTCCTGGTTATTATTAACACTCGTTTTCGGGTTCGTGCGTACGTTTTCCTCCTGGCGACAACATGGCCATAAGCGGGAAAGTCCGAAATGTCAAAAACCAGCACAAAGCTGCGCATTTATTTCAGCAGTGACGACCTCATGCGCCTGCGCCTGGCCGACTCCGCCAACCCCCTGTGGGAGACCGTCAACAGCCTCCACATGCTGCAGCACAGGCAGGGCGCCCTGTTCTTCGACGAATGGCGGAAAGCCGTGCACCGGACGCTGCTGGACGGCGGCCCCCGGGAACGGACGTTGCGGTTGCTGTTGGCGCTGGCCCCCTACGGGAACTACTGCCCCGACTTCCTCACCCCGACCGATGCGGACCCCGACCCCGATCTCGGTATCGAGTCCGTGCTGACCACACCGGTCCCCCGAATCCGTCAGGAGCTGGGCACCCTGGCCGACCACGTCCGTTCGCCCTCGCCACTCGGCTGGCTGGCCTCGGGCGAGGCCGGATCCATGCGCCTGCTCGGCGGAGCCCTTCGCACCTACCACCGCGCCGCGCTCGCGCCGTTCTGGACTCGGATCCACGCCCAGGTACACACGGACCTGGTGCACCGTGCACGTGCCCTGCGGGGCGGGGGCTCCGAAGCGCTCCTGGCCTCTCTGGGCCCCACCGCGCTCTGGAGGTCACCCGTTCTGGAGACCGACTACCCCTTCGACCGTGAACTCCACCTGCAAGGCCGCGGCCTGCTCCTGGTGCCCTCCTTCTTCTGCTGGGGCAGGCCCGTGGCGCTCGCCGACCCCGGTCTCCCTCCGGTACTGGTCCACCCGATCGAGCACAGCCTCGGCTGGGCACGACCGGCCCCGCACCCAGTCGGCCTCGCCCCGCTCCTGGGACCCACGCGCTCCCGGCTCCTGGAGCTGGTGGCCGAGGGCGGGGTGTGCACCACGACGGGCCTGGCCCGCAGGCTCACCGTTTCCCCCGCCACGGCGAGCAAGCACTTGAACGTGCTCCGCGAGGCCCACCTCGTGCAGAGCCGTCAGGAGGGCCGATACGTGCTGCACAGCGTCACCGGCCTGGGTCTGGGCCTGCTGCGAAGGTCGTGAGCTCTTGCGCCTCCGTGCAGCCGGACGACTCGCCCGCAGTCGGTGCCCTGCGTTTCACGGGAGGGGGCGCACCCGGGCCCGGACCGTGGTGAGAGCCCGCCCGGCCCGAGGGCTTCGGCTCGTTGAAGACCCGACGGGCTCGAAAGCGAGCGCGTCCTCGTACGGGTGCTGTTCCGCCCGGGGCACGCTGAAGCCGTCGGCCCAGGAACCGCTTCCCAGGAAGGGGCATGCCCCGACCGGAGAAGAGGTCGCGCAACCGCAGACTGCCGCGACAGAGCCCTGCGGATGAATTCGTCACAACACGTGAGGCCAGTTGCGCATTGTGAGCAGCCTAGACCCACACGTAGTTGTCGTCGGTGACCGCTGCCAGGGCGGCGTCGGCGACAACCGCGTGAGGATCGGGCAGAGCGGCCAGAGCCGGTCCGATCGGCGGAAAGAGCGGTAGGTCTGCGGTTCTGCGGTAGTCCACCCACTCGACGACGCCCACCTCGTGGCCCCCGCCGGGTAGCTCGTCGTACTCCTCGGTCGCAAGTACGTCGCGCATCTCAGGGGTGACGTGCAGGCGGTAGAGCAGGTGGAGCTTGCGCGGCGGGGTGGGTCCCGGCCGGGTGACGCGCTGGTCCACCACCCACAGCAGCTCCGGCGTGCCGACCCGGTCCGGGGGCAGCTCCAGCTCCTCGTGCAGTTCGCGCCGGAGCGCGGCCTGCAGATCCTCGCCGGGTTCGACGTTCCCGCCGGGTGGCGTGTAATGGACGGAGCCGGGGCGGTCGCGGCGGATGAGCGCGACCTCCTCCTCGCAGAACACCAGGGCGCCCACTCGGATCTTGATGCGGGAGAAGGGTGCGGGGGCGGATGAATTCGTCATGCGGGCCAGTATTGCGGGGCGGCCTCCGGTCCGAACGAACTCGGAGGC
The DNA here is from genome assembly GCF_055763695.1 of Nocardiopsis moroccensis. Taxonomy (NCBI): domain Bacteria; kingdom Bacillati; phylum Actinomycetota; class Actinomycetes; order Streptosporangiales; family Nocardiopsidaceae; genus Nocardiopsis; species Nocardiopsis moroccensis. The sequence goes on from NZ_CP199747.1 coordinate 1,609,200, forward strand.
TGCCGACGACGGTCAGTCCAGGACGGCGTACGCCTCGACCTCGACGAGCACGTCGGGCTCGAACAGGTAGTCGACGCCGATGGCCGACACCGGAGGCAGCGGCTGCGGAAGTCCGAGTTCGTCGGTGACGTTCTCGATGCCCGCCATGAACGCGCCCACCTTCTCTCCCTTGTCAGGACCCCAGCCGGTGAGGAAGAAGCGCAGGCGTACGACGTCGGAGAAGGTCGCCCCCGCGCCGGCCAGGCCGCGCGCGGCGTTGCGCAGGACCTGTTCGACCTGGCCGGTCAGATCACCCGTGGCGATGAGGTCGGCGTCGGAGTCGCGCGCGATCTGACCGGCCACGTGCACCTGACGGGTGCCCGTGCCGATCGCAACGTGGTGGTAGGGGACGGGCTGGAACATGCCCTCGGGGGTCAGCAGCTGCACACTCATGGAAGGTTCCTCCGTTTGGCGTTTTTCGGTATCCAATGTCTACTAGGTAGCCAAAGGGAACCTCAACGAGACCAGGTGTCATGCAGGAAACCGCCCAATCCCCGGCCACCCCGCCCCAGATCAGCGCGGAGCACCGAGAACTGCTCGACCAGATACTCGACAAGTGGTCGCTCCACGTGCTCGACCGGCTGTGCGAGCAGCCCTCGCGCTTCAACGAACTGCGCCGGGCGATCCCCGCCGTCACCCAGAAGTCCCTCACCGCGACCCTGCGGCGCCTGGAGCGCAACGGGATGGTCGATCGGATCGTGGTGAGCACGCGCCCGCTCGCCGTCGAGTACCGCATCTCATCGCTCGGAAAGACGCTCCAGGACCTCATCGATGCGTTGCTGCGCTGGACCACGGTCAACATGCCCGAGGTCGAGCGCGCACGCGAGCGGTTCGACGACCAGGCCTGAACAGGCGGCCCGCGGCCGTAGCAGGGCTGTGCTCAGAGCAGTCGGTACATGACGTGCAGACCGACGTAGCCGTGCACGGGATGGCGGAAGCCCTCCGACAGCGTGCCCGCCACGACCGCGTTGAAATTCGGGGCCCGGCCCGGGAGACGGGCCCCACACCGCGTGGCGTCGTCCTCGCCCTAACCGTCCTGTGCCTGGAGCCCCAGGTAGGCGCGCAGGTGGCGGGCGGTCAGGGTCTCCGCCCCGTCCACCAGCTCGGCGGGGGTGCCCTCGAACACGATCCGGCCGCCGTCGTGGCCCGCTCCGGGGCCGAGGTCGATGACGTGGTCGGCATGGGCCATGACGGCCTGGTGGTGCTCGATCACCACCACCGTGTTGCCGTCGTCCACCAGTCGGTCCAACAGCGCCAGCAGCCGGTCCACGTCGGCCAGGTGCAGGCCGGTGGTGGGCTCGTCGAGCACGTACACCGCGCCCTTCCTGGCCATGGAGACGGCCAGTTTCAGGCGCTGGCGCTCACCACCGGACAGGGTGGTCAGCGGTTGGCCCAACCCCAGGTATCCCAGGCCCACGTCGTACATCCGGTCCAGGATGGTGCGGGCGTTGCCCGAGGGAAAGAAGTCGCGCGCCTCCACCACGGACATGGCCAGCACCTGGCTGATGTCCCTGCCGCGGAGCTTGTGTTCGAGTACCTCGGCCTTGAACCGGCGCCCCTCACACTTCTCGCAGGTGGAGGCGACCCCGGCCATCATCGCCAGGTCGGTGTAGATGACCCCGGCCCCCTTGCACTCACCGCACGCCCCCTCGGAGTTCGCACTGAACAGGGAGGACTTGACCTTGTTGGCGCGGGCGAAGGCGGTGCGGATCGGGTCCAGCAGCCCGGTGTAGGTGGCCGGGTTGGAGCGGCGCGACCCCCGGATCGCCGACTGGTCGACCACCACCACGTCCTCGCGGCCGGGCAGCGCCCCGTGGATGAGTGAGCTCTTGCCCGAACCCGCCACCCCGGTGACCACGGTGAGCACACCCAACGGGATGTCCACCGACACGTCCCGCAGGTTGTGCGAGCTGGCCCCGCGGATGGGGATGGCCCCGGTGGGGGTGCGCACGCTCTCCCGGAGCTGGGCCCGGTGGTCCAGGTGGCGCCCGGTCAGCGTGCCCGACTCGCGCAGCCCGGCCACGTCCCCGGTGTAGGTGACCGTGCCGCCGTCGGGCCCGGCGCCCGGGCCCAGGTCCACGACGTGGTCCGCGATGGCGATGGTCTCGGGCTTGTGCTCGACCACCAGTACGGTGTTGCCGTTGTCGCGCAGGCTGAGCAGGAGGTTGTTCATCCGCTCGATGTCGTGCGGGTGCAGGCCCACGGTGGGCTCGTCGAAGACGTAGGTGACGTCGCTGAGGCTGGAGCCCAGGTGGCGGACCATCTTGACCCGCTGGGCCTCGCCGCCGGACAGCGTGCCCGACTCCCGGTCCAGGCTCAGGTAGCCCAACCCCACCTCCACCAGGGAGCCCAGGGTGTGGGCGAGGTTGTCCACGAGCGGTTTGACGGAGGGCTCGTCGATGCCCCGGACGAACTCGGCCAGGTCGCTGATCTGCATGGAGGCGCACTCGGTGATGGTGTGCCCGTTGACCCTGACCTGCCGTGCCGCGGCGTTGAGCCGGGTACCCGCGCACTCGGGGCAGACCGAGAAGACCACGGCCCGGTCCACGAAGGCGCGGATGGAGGCCTGCATCTTCTCCCGGTCCTTGGCCAGGTAGGTCCGTTTGATCTTGGGGACCAGGCCCTCGTAGGACAGGTTGCTGGTGCCGACCTTCACCTTGGTGACGGGCTGGTACAGGAAGGACTGCCACTCCTCGTCGGTGTAGTCGCGCAGCTTCCGGTCCGGGTCCAGCAGTCCGGAGTGGGCGAAGACCTGCCAGTACCAGTTGCCGACCGCGTACCCGGGGACCGTGATGGCTCCCTCGTTCAGGGACAGGTCCCGGTCGTAGAGTTCCTGCACGTCGATCTGGTTGGTGCGGCCCAACCCCTCGCACTCGGGGCACATGCCTTCGGAGTTGTTGAAGCTGAAGACACTGGAGGGTTCCAGGCGCGGGGTGCCCGCCCGGCTGAAGACGATCCGCAGCATCGCGTGGGCGTCGGTGGCGGTGCCCACGGTCGAGCGCGAGTTGGCGCCCATCCGCTCCTGGTCCACGAGGATCGCCGCGCTGAGGTTGCGCAGTGCGTCCACGTCCGGTCGGCCCACACTCGGCATGAAGGACTGCAGGAAAGCTGTGTAGGTTTCGTTGATCAGCCGCTGGGACTCGGCGGCGATGGTGCCGAAGACGAGTGATGACTTGCCCGAGCCGGACAGGCCGGTGAAGACGCTCAGCCTCCGCTTGGGGATGTCCAGGGAGACGTTGTCGAGGTTGTTCTCCCTGGCCCCGCGGACCTCGATGGTGTCGTGGGTGTCCGCCATGGTGGTGGGTTCGGAAGGCAAGCTGCTCCTCAGGGTCCTGGTAAATCCTTATGCGGTAAACTAACAGCCAGCGAACATTAGTTTATTCCGTAAGGAGATGCAAGTGGTGGTCTACGCCGGACAGGGCGATCCACGCCGCTCCATGTCACTGCTGTGGCGCGGCCAGGAACCGGCCGAACGCACCGGCCCCGGCCCCAAGGCACAGCTGAGCGTGGACCTGGTGGTGGAGACCGCCATCGAGGTCGCCGACACCGAGGGCATGCAGGCCCTGTCCATGCGCGCCGTGGGTGAACGGCTCGGCCGCACCGCCATGTCCCTGTACACCTATGTGGCCAGCAAGAACGAACTCATCGACCTCATGTACGACCACGCCTTCGGTGAACTGGTACGTGAGTGGGAGGAGCACCTCCCCGAGGCGCCCACCCTGCAGGACACCGACGACAGAACGGGCTGGCGCGAGGCCGTCCTCGACTGGGCCGGGAACCTGTGGCGCTTCTACCTGCGCCACCCCTGGAGCCTGGAGATCTCCCAGGCACGGCCGGTCCTGGGGCCCAACGACTACCGGCTCTTCGAAGCGTTGGCCGCGGTCCTCCACCGCGCGGGACTCGGCCCCAAGGCCATCAGCAGCGCCTACGGCAGCCTGTTCAACCTGGTCCGAGGCATGGTCCGTACCGCCGCGGAGGCCCGCCAGGCCCAGGCCGTGACGGGGATCGCCGAGGACGAGTGGTGGTACGCCCGCTCCGCCCAACTGGAGGAGGTGGCGGTGGACTTTTCCGAACGCTTCCCCACCCTGACCCTGATGAGCCAGGGCGGCGCCTTCGACAACGCGGATCCCGAGGAGCCCTACCTGGAGCAGGAAGCCTGGGAGACCTTCCGCTTCGGCCTCAACGCGCTGCTGGACGGCATCCAGAGCCAGATCGACGAATCCTCGTCCGCCGCCCCCTGAGTCGCACGGCCCCCGGCCGTGCGACCTTCCCGCGGCCGGGGAACACCCGCGTGCCACACTTTCGGCCATGGGAAAGATCCACGAGACCATCGGGCCCCGGCTGGAACGGTTCCTCCTCGACCAACCGGTCTTCTTCGTCGGCACGGCACCGCTGGACTCCCAGGGCCACGTCAACGTCTCCCCCAAAGGAATGGGCGGCACCTTCGCCGTGCTCGGCGAACGCCGGGTGGCCTACCTCGACTACACCGGTTCGGGCACCGAGACCATCGCCCACCTGCGGGAGAACGGCCGCATCGTGCTGATGTTCTGTGCGTTCGAGGGACCGCCGAACATCGTCCGCCTCCACGGGCAGGGCCGCGCCGTCCTGCCCGGCACCCCCGAGTTCGACGAACTGCGCCCCCACTTCCCCAAGGAGCGCACCCTTGGCCAGCGTTCGATCATCGTGGTCGAGGTCCAGCGCATCGCGGACTCCTGCGGGTTCTCCGTTCCCCTGATGGACCTGCGCGAGGACCGCGACCTGTTGGACCGGCACCACGAACGCAACGGCCCGGATTACTTCGACAACTACTGGCTCGAACGCAACGCCGCCAGTATCGACGGCCTGCCCGGGGTGCCCCCGCCCAGGTGAATCCGGGCGCTCCTGAGGAGCACCGCGGATCAGCAGGAGCTCAGCAGGAACAACAGCAGCGCGGTCAGCGCGATCGAGACCAGCAGGGACGTCATACAGCCCCACCGGCTGTTGTAGAAGACGAACATGGGCACCTCCCTCAGCTCCGTGAGCTTTCCGGTGCCCCGTATCTACCCCGACCCGGCGACGGTTCTCAGGCCGGGCGGGCGAAGGTGATGATCTCCGGGCTCGTGTCGGTGAGCGGGCTGCGGTCCCAGTACCCGTACTGCGCGCTCACCGCCAGCCCGGCCCCGGCCAGGAAACCGTTGAGGGTCTTCGCGTCCAGGAACCGCAGGGTGCTGCGGCTGGCCTGGGGTTGCGTCCAGCCCTCGACACTGAAGTCGGAGGTAAAGGTGACCAGGTCGCCCTCGACCCCGCGCAGACGGTGCACACAGGTGGCCCTGCGCCCGTCCGGGCCCGTCACGGTGCGCGCCCGTTCGGGGTTCCAGGCTTCCCAGCCCCGCACGGCGGGGTTGCGGGTCTCGAACACGAACCGGCCATCGTCGGTCAGCATCCTGCGCGCTGCGGCCAGGTTGGCGTGCACCTCCTCGTCGGTGAGGAACACCTGAAAGGCGTGCCCGGACATGATGACCAGGTCGAACGCGCCCTCCTCCAGCGGTTCGGCCTCCCCGTCGTAGGGACCCGCGACCAGATCGCCCAGGGTCCACTCGATGTCGTCCCGCTCGCGGCGGCCCACCTCCAGCATCGCGTCGGCCGGATCCAGCCCCACCAGGCGTCCCGTATGACCGCGGTCGCGCGCCACCCGCTGGATCTTGCCGGTCCCGCATCCCACGTCCAGGACCGAGCGGGCTCCCATCACCAGGTCGAGGTAGAAGTCGTCCTGTGGGGAGACTTGCCAGTGGTCGAAGTAGTCGTAGAGCTCGGCCAGGTTCGGGTGGGAGAAGCATCGATCGACCATCCGCACATTGTGGCGCTCCGGCCCCCTGCGGCCAACGGGTTTTCCACAGCCTTCGGGCACCTCTTCTCCCGTGCTTGATCGCGACCTAGCCTGAAGGGGTGACCAACACCCCTGGCAGCCCTCGGCAGGACCATCCCTTCGACGTCGACGCCTTCCTTGCCCGACCCCTGGTCGCCCGGGTGGCCACCACCAACGCCTCCGGCGAACCCACGGTCAGACCGGTCTGGTTTCTGTGGGAGCAGGGATGCTTGTGGTGGATCACCGGGGAGTACGCGGTCATGGCCGAGCACCTGGAACGCGACCCGCGTACCGCCGTGGTGGTGGATACCTGCGACCTGGAGCGGATGGAGTTCCTCCAGGTGATCATGCGGGGCAGAGCCGAGGTGGTGCCCTTTGCCCCGGCGCTCGCCCGACGGAAGCTGAGCCGTTATCTGGGCGAGGACGAAACGGCCTGGCATCCGGACTTCCGGCACTACGCCGACGACGCGCGCCTGGTCCGTTTCCGACCCGAGCGCACCGTCGTCAAGGACCTGTCCAAGACCATGCCGTCCGTGAGCGCATGAAGCATCCTGTGCGGCGGATGCACGACTTCGAACTCGCTTCCGGGAAAGGCGTCGCCCCGCCACGGTATGAGCCCGCTCGGAGCACTCAAGCTTCGGGCGCACCTCGCGACGCCGAGACGAGGGTTGCCAGGGCTTGGGCGTCAGGGCTTCCGGCCTCGGCCGACCACAGAATGAGCTGCTGTCGTGCCGCGCCTGCGTAACTGAAGGAGTCCCAGTTCAGGCGCATCCGTCCTGCGGTGGGATGGAGCATGACCTTGGCTCCGAAATCCTGCTCCGCGACGCGGTGCTCGGCCCACCATCGGCGAAAGTCGTCGCTGGCGATGGAGAGCCGCCCAACGAGGCCGGCCAGTTCCGGGTCGTCGGGGTTGTCCGCGGCCTCACGTCGGAGGATCCCCACGCACGTGCGTGCGACAGAGCTCCAGTCCTCGTACAGGTCCCTCATCTCGGGCGTGGTGAAGGTGATCGAGACATAGTTGCGTTCGGTGGCTGGAAGCCGCGCGAAGTCGGTGATCAACGTTGCGGCGGGTCCGTTCCAGGCAAGGACGTCCATCCGGGGCCCGAGGACGAGAGCCGGGAGTTCGGTGAGCTGGTCCAGCAACAGCTGGAGCCGGTTGTGGGCGGCCTCTCGCCCCGGCACTGTCATCACGTAGCCGCGGGCGTGGTTGAGGAGGTCCTCGGCGTAGGCCCTCTGCTCCGAGGACAGCGCGAAGGTTCGGCACAGGGTCGCGAAGACCTGGTCGGACGGGGCGAGTCGCCCCTGCTCGACCCGCGTGTAGTAGTCGACGCTGACCGCGGCCAGTTGCGCCACCTCCTCCCGCCTCAGGCCAGCGACGCGTCGTCGTCCGGCGGCGCTCACGACGTGTGCGGGGATCGCGCCCGGGGAGATCTCGCCGCGTCGGGCGCGGAAGAACTCACCTAGGGCCTTGAGCTGGGGTGACGAGGACATAACGTCACCCTAGAGCGGGTCCGCACCCGTTGTCCTGGGACAGATCGTTCCTGGGTGGGAACGTGGACTGGTTCGGCTCCCGGTCAGGCCGGAGGGTGGATGTCACGACGGGGAACACCCCAGCCACGACAGAGGGGGCACCATGACCACCGGGGCCATCGAGCACATCACGTTCCGCAACTCCGACATGTACTGGGACATCGCAGCGGACCTCCACTTCCCGCCGGACTTCGACACGTCGAAGTCCTACCCGGCGATCGTCGCGGCGCATCCGATCGGAAGCTGCAAGGAGCAGACCGCCGGCAACGTCTACGCCCCCGCACTCGCAGCGGCCGGGCACGTGGTGATCGCGTTCGACGCCGGCTTCCAGGGTGCCAGTGGCGGTGTGCCAAGGTTCCTGGAAGACCCGTCCCAGCGGGTCCAGGACTTCAGCCGCGTCGTCGACCACCTCGTCACGCTGCCGTATGTCGACGAGGACCGCATCGGTGTGCTCGGCGTCTGCGGTGGCGGCGGGTACACGCTGGCTGCGGCGAAGACCGAGAAGCGTTTCAACGCCGTCGTGTCGATCACCGGGGTGAACTTCGGTCGCATGCAGCGCGACATGGCCCGGCAGAACGGCGGGATCCGACCGGCGCTCGAGGGCATCGCCCAGCAGCGCACAGCTGAGGCCCGCGGGACGGAGAGCGCGGTCAACGGCTTCCTGCCCGAGACGGCCGAGGCGGCAAAGCAGACCGGGGACATCGACATCATCGAAGCCTTCGACTACTACCGGACCGATCGGGGCCGGGCTGAGAACGGCTGTGTGCTCTTCGAAGCCGCGCACGGCACGACCGCGCTGGGGTGGGACGCATTCCATCTGGCCGAGGAGCTTCTGGACCAGCCCCTGCTGATCGTGGTCGGCGACAAGCAGGGCGCGTTCGGCGCCTACCGCGACGGCCACGAGATCTACGAGAGGGCCGCTTCTGCGGACAAGCAGCTTCTCGAGCTCGAGAACGTCTCCCACTACGACCTCTACGACCGCCCCAACGGGGCAGGAGAGGCCCTGAAGAGGGTCGTTCCGTTCTTCACCGAAAAGCTCTGACCTTCCACGGGCCGGAACCAGGCCAGGACAGGGGCCGATCATCAGGCACTCACCCGGGTCGGGCCTTGTCCTGGCCGCCCCCGTACCGGAGATCCACAGTTCTGCGCGACATCCAGACTTGCTCGGACCGGTAGGCAACGAGCAGGACAGGCAGCCCCGGGGAGCATCGGGGCAGGGGCGCTGGTCAGAGCTGGCGGGCCGCCTCGCGCAGGGAGGGCCTGCGGCGGGCGCCGTCCAGCAGGCGGGCGGCATGGTCGAGTATGCGTCGGGTGCGCACCGAGGCCACCTCTCCCCGATGGGGCAGGACGTCGCGCACCAGTACGGTCTCGGCCTCGTCCCAGGAACGGGCTCTGGCAAGTGCACACAGCAGGCTCGCCCGGTAGACGGCGATCGATCGTCCGTGGTGCGGGGCTCCCCGGCAGGCGGCGTGGAAGAGTTCGGCGGCCTGCCCCCAGTCCCCGGCGTCGGCCAGGGTCATGGCGTGGTGCCAGCTGATCTCCGCCTCGGTCAGCCACCACGCCCATGCCGGATCCTCCGGTCGGGTCCCCTCCAGGTGGCGAGCGCGTGTGTGGCGGATCAGGAGTCGGGCGCGGGCGTGTTCGCCTGACTGGGCGGCGGCCCGCGCGGCACGGAGGGTGAACAAGGCGGCCGCGCTACCCCGGATACCGCCGGACAGCGCGGTGTCGCAGATCCGTGCGGCCTCGGCCGGTCGGCGGAGGTGGACGTCCTGCATGGCCAGCTGGCTGAGTACGAAGTACTCCATGGACCGGTCCCCGGCCGCCCGGGCGAGCCGCAGGGCCGTCACGCTCATCCGTCTGGACAGGTCCTGGTGTTCGGAGTCGAAGGCGATCCACCCGGCGACCTGGTGTGCCTCCGAGGCGGCTGCCATGACGTCCCTGTGCTCGACGAACCCTGTCGCGAGGGCACGGCGCGCCAGTGCGGCCGCCCCGACCGCCGTGTCCACCACGTCACGGGCACCGAAACTGGTGTCCAGGGCGATGATGCGTGCACTCGCGGCTCGTACCGCGACGGTCGTGTTCTCGGCCGCGCCTTTGCCGAGGGAATCAGGGGCCTCGTCCCAGGTGGGGCCGGTGCCCGGCCCTCCGGTCAGCTGGGGCTGTCCGTGTGCACCGGGGTCGGCGGGGGTTTCGAAGGTCATGCTCGGTCTCTCCCCCCGGCGAAATGTCCCCAACCGTCCTCCTCTGGCGGCCAGCTCGGATACCTCCTCGCGGGACACGAAAAAATCTATAGCGGCCACTGTAGACATCCCCTTGGGGTGCTGTTAGATTTCCTGTCGTAGGAACAGAGATCCACCAGCATGACCACCGGATACGCCGGTGGGAGCAGGACAGAAGTACCGCAGAAAGCGGCTTTCCGCCCGTACGGGGAAGGCCGTGCAGCAAGGAAGAGAGCAGGACGGCTCGACCAGCGTGCACGTGCTTCAAGGCGCTGGGAGCCGGTAGGACCGCAGTACGCATCACCGCAGGACGGAGTCCCGCCCGCACGGGGGACGCCGAGCAGGACGAAAGGTGCAGTAAGGCTTGACCGGCGCATGGTTGTAGGCGCCGGGGGCCGGTAGCACCGTAGTAGTGAGAAGTGCACGAATTGAGATCGAGAGGAGTAGTTGCCATCAGGATCGCCTGGGCGCGCGAGAACACAGCCCGGGTACCGCAGGCCCCGGTTCGGAAGAAGGTGGTCCACGGTCACACAACCGCGATCCCCGCTATCCCGTCCCAGCTTGACCTCGGGAAGCGGAAGACCGGCAGCTGCCGGTAGGTGGTAATGAACTCTCGGGCCCCAGCGCCGTTTGGTGCTGGGGCCCTCGACGTGCGATCAGGAGAGAAAGAGAAACGCTTGTCCCGTCCCGCAACCGGTGACCGGTTCGACGATGACGACTATCCCGCCTACACGGTGGGCAACGCCGCGGAGATGCTCGGCACCACGCCGGCGTTCCTGCGCGCTCTGGGTGAGGCCCGGCTGATCGAGCCGCTGCGCTCGGAGGGCGGACACCGCCGTTACTCCCGCTACCAGCTCAGGATCGCCGCCCGGGCGCGTGAACTCGTGGACGAGGGCACCCAGATCGAGGCCGCGTGCAGGATCATCATCCTGGAGGACCAGCTGGAGGAGGCCAAGCGCATGAACGAGGAACTGCGCGCCGCCGACCCACCCGACTGAGGGTGTACCGCCCGGAACCGGGTACCCGCCCGGGCCAGCTTTCGAACGGAAGGCCTCTTCCTGACACGGGGTGCGGCAGAGCCGGCACCGGAACCGCACGGGCCCGTGCGGGCCCGAGTGCCGGCTACTCCCCCGTGGCCCCGTCGATCCGCTCGCGAATGAGGTCGGCGTGACCGTTGTGGCGGGCGTACTCCTCGATCATATGCACCAGGATCCAGCGGTACGAGCAGTCCTCACCGTGCCGCTGGGCCTTGCCCACCGCGTCCAGCGACAGCCCCTCAGACACCACGTGGGCGTGCTCGATCTCGGCCCGCCACAGCGCGAAGGCCTCCTCGGGCGAGGCGGCATCCACGTCCAGGAAGTCACCGTCGGGGTTGTCGGGGGTCTTGACCGGGGAATGGTACTCCTCCCCGTTGAGGACGACGCGGAACCACATGTGCTCCACGTAGGCCATGTGCCGGACCAGGCCCAGCAGGGACATCGGTGAAGGCGGGGCGGAGCGTTCGCGTAGCTGCGGGGCGGACAGCCCCTGGCACTTGACCGCAAGGGTCTGGCGATGCCAGTCCAGCCAGTTGTTCAGCATCGTGCGCTCGTCGGCGATGAAGGGCGGGGCGGTGCGGGGATCGCTCATGAGCCGTGACCCTAGGGCCCCGCTCCGCTTCGGGCAATGAGTTTTCCGGCAACGGGTCTCCCGCTCCCCCCGCCACCGGCGATACCGGTCGTCGTCGGTGGGCGCACCGAACCGGCTCCGAGGTGTACCTTCGCCCCAGACAGCGGCATGGTCCCGGGCGACGGGGTCGACCACGAGCTCCCCCGGGTACGGCGGTGGCCGCGGCAACGGACTTCGGCGCGCCTGGCCTGACAGCGTGCGGGGAGACCGGATCCTGACCGGGGAGTGGAACACGGCCCACGGTTTCGAGGAAGGAGCGCACACATGAGCGACCGGATCCGCACCTTCGAGGTCATCGTGTCCGGTTACGCCGACTTCGAGGAGGTGATGGCGGCCAACAGCCGTGTGGCACTGCTGCTGTGCCCCGAACCCGACCACTCCGGCCCCTGCGAGGTCCCCTGGAGTCTGGCCGCGCGCACCGAGCCCGAGGAGGAGTACCCCGCGGGCACGGGGGAGAGCGTGGTCGCGGCCATCTGCGCCACCCAGGAAAGGGCCGAGCGGACGGCCGAGAGCATCGGCGTACTGCTGGGGCGTCCCGCCCGCCTCGTGGAGGCCGACCACGAGGAGTTGCTCGATCAGTACCGGGCCGAGCACGGCCTGACGGACTGACCCCGCGTCCGGTCGGCCAGCCGCACGGGCCGGTTGGCGGCTCCTGGCCCGCCTCGAACGCGGTCCGGGGCCAAAGGCCCGGCTGGGAGCGATTCCAGAGGGCCTAGGATCACGTGCATGGACACACGTGTACTCGGTACCATCGCCGACGTCGGCGCCGTGGGCTTCGGTGCCTGGCAGATCGGCTCCGCCTGGGGCGAGGTCAGCGAACCAGACGCCATGAGCGCCCTGCGCACGGCGGTGGAGGAGGGCGTCACCTTCGTCGACACCGCTGACGTCTACGGCGACGGGCGCAGCGAACGGCTCGTCGGGCAGCTCCTCAAGGAGCACCCACATCTGACCGTGGCCACCAAGATGGGTCGTCGCATGGCCCAGGAGCCCGCCCACTACAACTCGGGCAACTTCCGGGCCTGGAACGACGACTCACGTCGCAACCTGGGTGTGGACACCATCGACCTCGTCCAGTTGCACTGCCCGCCTTCGACCGTCATCGACAGCGACGCGGTCTTCGACGACCTGGACGCCATGGTCGACGAGGGCCGCATACGCGCCTACGGGGTGTCGGTCGAGACCTGCGACCAGGCCCTGGCCGCCATCGCCCGACCGAACCTGGCAAGCGTCCAGATCATCCTCAACGCCTTCCGCCACAAGCCCCTGGAGCGCGTTCTGCCCGCCGCCAGGGCTGCCGGGGTCGGTGTCATCGCGCGAGTCCCCCTGGCCAGCGGTCTGCTGTCGGGCAAGTTCACCGCCGAGAGCCGGTTCGGTCAGGACGACCACCGCAGCTTCAACCGCCACGGTGAGGCCTTCGACCGCGGCGAGACCTTCTCGGGCATCGACTACGAGACCGGGCTGGAGGCCGTGGAGCGACTGCGCCCGCTGGTCCCCGAGGGCGCCACCATGGCCCAGTTCGCGCTGCGCTGGATCCTGGACCAGGACGGGGTGAGCGTGGTCATCCCGGGCGCCCGCAACGCCGAGCAGGCCCGCGGCAACGCCGCCGCCGCGCAGTTGCCCCCGCTGGACGCCAAGACCCACGCGCAGGTGCGCGAGGTCTACGACGAGCTCATCCGCCCCCAGGTCCACCACCTGTGGTGAGCTGATCCCTGCTTCACCCGGGGCGCGGGCCCCACGCCCGGGCCAGGGCCGACAGAACGCATCGGCCCCGGCCCGGGTCAGGGGCGAACCAGGTAAGCCCGAAGTGGTAACGGAGGCTCTCCTGCGGTGACCGAGGAGCGGTCTTACCGCACCAGAAAGAGCATTTACCTGAGGTCGATAACAGTCGATACCGGAGCGAACCAGGATGGATCGCTAGACCACTAGGAAACCCCGGATTGGTCTACCTCTTGACCTGTGGAAACACTGCCCCATTATCGCTTGCCGGCGTACTTGGGCCGCCCCTGGCGTAGAATCAGCCGCTTACACAGCACGACCGTGCACCGCTCCCCTGTCGCCACCAGGGCTTGGTCCCTGCCGCTGACCCACTTATCGGAGGTCAGAAGCGACATCCGGGCGGGGGTAGCAGCTCAATCGTTGAAGACCGTGATCTTCCCGACGTTGTCGTTCAACGTGGAGTCCAGCGTCGGCGTGGGCAGGTTGTAGGTGCGAGCGTAGGTGTTGCTCTGGGAAACGAAGTCAGCAGTGTCGCACGTCTGCGTACCCTGCGCCGAGGAAACGCGGTTGCCCCACTCCCAGAAGAAGCTCGTGCTGAGGTGCAACTCATAGCCGGCGCTGTCGCACGGACCCGCGCTTCCGTAGATGTCGGTGGAGGACCCCTCGTATCCGGCATCTTCGTACAGGGTGATCAGAAGGTCGCTCGACGACACTGCGGGGCTCGCGAGCGCGTTGATTTCCCCGCGGGCCTGGTTGTCAGTTGGAGCACAGGCGGCTTCCAGCACCGGTGAGGCCCCGCCGTTCTCAGCGGGGCCGACGAGGACGGCACAGTGCTCAACCGCAGGCCCGAAGAGGGAGGAGGCTTCCTGGGGGGGCGGTCTCGGCGTGGGCGGAGGATGTGATGAGCAAGCCGGTCACCATGAGTCCGGTCAGGGTGGTGGCCGCGAGGGGCTTCTTCAAGCGCATGGAGCTCCAGTTGTGTAGTGGCTGCGGATTCATCCGCGTTCCCTGCTGCCGCGAAGGACGCGATGATCTTGGCAGTACCCTTTGTAGGAAACTTTCATTCTGGCTTGGAATCAAGAAAGTAAACTCCTTTGTGCGCCCTCCGACTCCCTGCCGCAGCCGATGGAGCGGCCTCTCAGGCGTCACGGCCCGGCTCTCCCGGGTGCCCGGCAGGCAACAACTAGCCCGCGAGTAGCCTCCTGATCGGCGTTCAACCCGACTTCCGGTGGAAGAACCGCCCTTGATCCGGTCATCCGAAAGGCCAAGGCGTGATCTCAGCTTTCGTTTCAGATGACCACCGTGCGTCGGACCCCAGTAGCGAGCATCGCGTGGGTACGGTGACGGCCGTCATGGTGCTGCATCCGCCCTCCTGGGGCGCTGACCTCGATCCCCGGCCCGGACGCAAGCAGGCACTTCACAGCCTCGCGCAGGAAGGCCGACCACCGCTGAGCTTGGGCTCAGTTCCCGCCGGTGAGGACTGGTGCAACCAGCAACTCGCCCGCGACCTCGCCTTCTCCACCATCGACAGCCGCCACAAGGAAGTGAAGGCGTCACCCGCCGGGCCGACACCTTCCCTGGGTCTGGTCAGCGCAAATGCGCGACGAATGGCTCGACGACCTGCGGGGGGTCCTACGGGGTCTGAAGCACTCCGCCCTGCGCGGCTGCTCCGAAGCCGTCCGCGCGTTCTCCGCCTACCTCACCGACCGACCCCGCTTGCGGACGGCTCACCGAGTGCGGGAACCGCTTCGCGACGCACCCGGTCCAGACCGCCCACGAGTGGAACACCGCCGTCCAACTGCAAGAACCCGAGTCCGACCCGGACAAGGGCGCCTTCACCCGCTCCGAGCTGGTGGCGTTCCTCGATTACGTCAAGGGGCGTCTCCTGTGCGTCCCACTGGGTAAGTACAGCGCTCAGCTCAGCGAGTTTTACGCGGTAGAACTCCTCCGGCAACCGGGGGTGCCGATCCGTGTGTCGGCTCGAACGCAATCGTCCGCTTCCCTGTGTTGGAGCCATTCGGGTCCAGTTCCACCTCACGCTGGGCCGACCGCTACCGCACCCTGGCCGACGAATGGGCCTACGCCCGCCCCTACCGGTCCGAGATCGAGCGCCGGGAGGCGTTCACGGGATGGTTGCACCACTAAAATCACCACCGGTTCCACACCGCGATCGGTGGCCCTCCCGCCTCCCGCGTTCCTAACCTCTCAGGTCAGTACAACAGTCCCGCACCCGTCTGCAATGACCGGCCCGAGCGTGGTCGGGGCGGCCTCGGGAAGCCCTCTCCGGCTTCCCGAGGCCGCCCCTCACGACCTGCTCCACGCCCTAGATGAGCCCCTGGGCCAGCATCGCGTCGGCGACCATCTCGAATCCGGCCAC
The DNA here is from genome assembly GCF_055763695.1 of Nocardiopsis moroccensis. Taxonomy (NCBI): domain Bacteria; kingdom Bacillati; phylum Actinomycetota; class Actinomycetes; order Streptosporangiales; family Nocardiopsidaceae; genus Nocardiopsis; species Nocardiopsis moroccensis. The sequence continues at coordinate 1,624,594 of NZ_CP199747.1, forward strand.
GTTGGCGCCCAGCACGTAGTCGCCCCTGGCGCCGTGCCGCTCCGCGGCCTCCTCGCAGCGGTCGTGGATCCCGGCCATCGTCTCGGCCAGCTCCGACTCCGCGTGCTCGAAGGACCACGAGGTGCGGCGCGCGTTCTGCCGCATCTCCAGCACGCTGGTGGCCACACCGCCGGCGTTGGCCGCCTTGCCGGGTGCGAACAGCACTCCGGCGTCCCGGAGGACCTTGACCGCCTCGGGGGTGGTGGGCATGTTCGCGCCCTCGGCCACCGCCAGCACACCGTTGTCCACCAGGGTCCGGGCCGCCTCGGCTCCCAACTCGTTCTGGGTGGCCGAAGGCAGCGCGACCTCGCACGGAACGTCCCACACGCTGCCGCCCTCGACGAACTTCGCGTCGCCGCGCCGCTGCGCGTAGTCGCTGATCCGTGCACGCTCGACCTCCTTGACCTGCTTGAGCAGGTCGAGGTCGATGCCCTTGTCATCCACCACGTAGCCGGTGGAGTCGGAACAGGCGACCACGGTGGCGCCCAACTGCTGGGCCTTCTCCACCGCGTAGATCGCCACGTTGCCCGACCCCGACACCACCACGCGCATGCCGTCCAGATCACGGCCGTTGCGCTCCAGCATCCGCTGGGTGAACAGCACCGCTCCGTACCCCGTGGCCTCGGTACGGACCGCCGAACCACCCCAGTCCAGGCCCTTGCCGGTGATGACCCCGGCCTCCCAGCGGTTGCTCAGCCGCCGGTACTGTCCGAACAGGTAGCCGATCTCGCGGGTGCCCACCCCGATGTCGCCGGCGGGGATGTCGGTGTACTCACCCAGGTGGCGGTGCAACTCGGTCATGAAGGACTGGCAGAAGCGTTCGATCTCCGTGGCCGAGCGCCCCTTGGGGTCGAAGTCGCTGCCGCCCTTGCCGCCGCCGATGCCCATCCCGGTGAGCGCGTTCTTGAAGATCTGCTCGAAACCCAGGAACTTGACCACCCCGAGGTTGACGCTGGGGTGAAAGCGCAACCCGCCCTTGTAGGGGCCGAGCGCGCTGTTGAACTCCACCCGGAAACCCCGGTTGACGTGGACCCTGCCCTGGTCGTCACGCCACGGCACCCGGAAGATGATCTGGCGTTCGGGCTCACAGAGACGTTCCAGGACGCGCTCGGTGGCGTACTCGGGGTGTCGGGACAGGGCGGGCGAGAGGCTGTCGAGTACCTCCAGGACAGCCTGCTGGAACTCCGGCTCGTCGGGGTTGCGGCGCGCTACGTGCTCGTAGGCGCTGCGGACTCCCGGGTGGTGGTCCTCCCGGTCGCCATTGGAAAACGGCATGCGTGTGTGTTCCCTTCTCACCGCTGGAACGGGCAGCCCGCACGCCGTTGTGTCGGGAACCTCGATCGTCTGGAAGCAGGCGGGGCACCGCCCCAGGGCCCTTACAGGTGGCGGCCGCCGCTCGTGTTGCCAGTGTATTGCCCCGGTGTAAACACGCCCGTTGGGCCCGAGCCCGTCCACGGTCTCCTCAGGGGCGGGCGGGGTTCTCCTGCTGTGCCGTGCGGCGAGCCCACACGGGCACCCTTTCCGGCCGCGGACCGATTCCGATGAAGGCCGCGGGCAGCGCGGTCAGGGCGGGGGCGCGGCGGACCAGGGCGAGGAGCCCGCGGGGCGGTCCGGTCACTTCGCCGTTGAGCGCGGCAGCGATGACGCGGGCGTGCGCGAAGCGTTGCATGGCCTGGACGGCGACCGTGGGAAAGGTGCGGCGCCGCTGCACCCGAGCGAGGAAGCGCCTGCCCCCCGAACTCGTCAGGGCTCCGCGGACCAGGGGGCGGGCGAGCAGGCGGGCCGCGGCGACGGCGTCCTGCACGGCGAGGTTGATGCCCACACCACCGACCGGTGACATGGCGTGAGCGGCGTCGCCGATGCACAGCACACCGGGTGCGTGCCAGCGCCGCAGACGGTCCATGCGCACGTCGAGGTGTTTGACGTCGTCCATCGACGCGATCCCCGAGACGTCCTCGGCCAGTTCGGGCATCATCGAGGCGGTTTCGGCGCGGAGGGCCTGCACACCCCGCGCGCGCAGTGTCGCATCGGTCCCCTTCCGGCCTATGTACGCGACCTGTGCGTAGCCTTCGCGCGGAATGGTCACGATCACCCGCCCCTTCGCCATGCGCGGCAGCAGTGATTCGGCCAGTCGGCGGGGGGTCGGTACGCGGTACCACCAGACGTCGAAGTCCACGGGGAACTCCTTGCTGGGCAGGTCGACGGCGCGCCGCACCGCCGACCACCGTCCGTCGCAGGCGACGACCAGGTCGGCGTGGAGTCGGCCCGGACCTTCCGGGGAGTCGTAGTCGACGCCGCTCACCCGGCCGCCCTCGCGGACGACACCGGTCACCTCGTGCTCGGTGCGCAGCGTGAACGTCGGTTCCGTGCCGGCCGCTTCGGCCAGCAGGTTCAGCAGGTCCCACTGCGGGACCATGGCGATGTAGGGGTGGCGCAGCGGCAGCCGTCCGAAGTCGGCGACCGGAACCTGCCGTCCGTCGGGGAAGGTGAAGGCGGCCCGCTTCAGGTGGGACTGCGGCAGGGCGTCGAAGCGATCGAAGAGGCCGAGGTCGTCCAGCAGGGCCAGGGTCGTGGGGTGGACGGTGTCGCCGCGAAAGTCCCGCAGGAAGTCCGCGTGCTTTTCGAGCACCGTGACCCGGACTCCGGCACGGGCGAGCAGGAGCCCCAGGACGAGCCCGGCCGGCCCGCCGCCCACCACGGCACAGGTCGTCCTGGACGTTCCGACGGAGGCGGAGGAGGCCTCGGATGTGTCGGCCATGACGGTTTCCTCTCGGTTCGGAGTGAGGGACGGCCGCAGGGCACCGGCGGCGCGTGGACCTCACTGTCCGAAGCCTTCCCCGCTGTTGGTGCCGCGCAGTCTCCTTTCCCCTTCATCATCAACTCAACAACTGATGATGTCAACAGTTGATGATGTCCGGGTAGACTGCGACCATGAGGAACGGTGAGCGCACGGGCAGGCCTGCTGGCAGCAAAGGCGGAAACAAGGAGCGGATCCTGGAGGCCGCGCGCGCGGAATTCGCCGCCAAGGGCTTCCGCGGCACGACGATGCGCTCGATCGCGACCAGGGTCGGCCTCGACGTCGCTCTGCTCTCGCACTACTTCGGCAACAAGGAAGGCCTGTTCGCCGCCACCATGGAACTGCCCGAGGAAGCTCGGGACGTACTCACCGAGGCCCTGTCCGGTCCCCTCGAGACCCAGGGCGAGCGCCTCACCCGCGGCTACCTGGGCCTGTGGGAGAACCCTGCCACCGGACCGCAGATGCAGGCCCTGGCCCGGTCGGTGCTGGGAAACGAGACCGCCGCCGAACGCATGCGCACCCTGATCACCGGCACGATCACCGGACCGGGCGTCACCCCCCTCATCACGGATCGGCAGAGCGGGTTCGCCCTCGCCATGACCCAGCTCGTCGGTGTGGCCTTCGCCCGGCACCTCGTCCGCATCCCGCAACTGGCCGAGACCGACTTCGAAACGCTCGTCGCGCGTACCGCGCCAGCCGTCCAACTCCACCTGGGCGCCGCCGACGACTGAGGAGCGAGGCACGAGTCCCCAGGGCGGGGGTGCCTGTCCGCACCTGCCTCAGGAGCCGTCGGGGACGGCCAACGGCACGAACCGGTGTGAGCGCACCCGAGGCGCCGGGCCCCGGCCGCGTGCACGACCGAGTGGTTGAGCGGCAGGCTGGAGGGGGCGAGAGCACCTTCGCGGTACAGGAACGGGGCTTCTTCGGTGCCGAGGGGGATGGTGCGTCGTACCCGCGGGTTTTCGCGCAGCTTCAGGAGCCGACACCATGACCACCAACTCCCGTAGCGGGGACCGGGACCGGGACCGGCCGCTGAGCGGCGGCATGATGAACACCGTCATCCGCCGCGGTGACCGGGTCCTGCGCACGGCCCCGCCCCAGGCCCCCGTACTGCAGGCCTTCCTGGCGGCCCTGACCGAAAGCGGGTTCGGGGGCGCTCCCCGCCCGTTGGCCCTGCACGGCGACGGCACCGAGGAGCTCACCTTCGTCGAGGGCGACGTGGCCGTTCCGCCCTTCCCGGACTGGTCCGCCCGGGACTGGGTGGTGACCGCCTCGGCCCGCCTGCTCCTACCCGAGACCATCGACCAGTACGACGAGGCCTCCCAGGCCTTCGTCAAGGACATGGTCGATCAGGGCAAACCCCTGTTCGCCCAGGAGGTGGAACGGGTGGGCGGATGGGCCGAGTGGGAGCGCCGCAGGGAACGCCGCAGCGCCTGGCTGTCGCAACAGCGACCCGCCTTCCTGGCGGCCCTGACCGGGTAACCCGGGTCCGCCCTAACCCCGCCGGGTGATGGCCACCAGGTAGCGACAGGGACTCCCGGTCGGGTTGCGGTACTCACAGGGCGCCGGCGGGCCGAGCTGGAGGCAGTCCCCCCGGTCCAGGAGGTGCTCCTCCGAACCCTCACCGAAGGCGAGCGTGCCCTCCAGTACCCAGATCTGGTGGTGGGTGAAGCTGTAGGACTCGGCCGGGTAGGCCACCCGTGCCCCGGGGGGAAGTTCGACCTCGACCAGCTCGAGCGGTCCGCCGGAAGTGGGTGAGACCGCGCGGCGACGGTAACCGGTCTCGGGGTCGCTCCAGGTGGGTTGTTCGTCCAGCCGGGCCAGACGGCGGTCGCCCTGTTCGGCCCGGGCGATCAGTTCGGACAGGGTGATGCCCAGGGCCCCGGACAGGCGGCCCAGCAGGGAGGCGGTGGGCTGGGCGTCCCCGTTCTCGATCCGGCTGATCATGGCGCGGGAGACCCCGGAGAGTTCGGCCAGGGCGGCGCCGCTCAGACCGCGGTCCCGGCGCAGGGTCTGCAGGGTCACGGCGAGGGCGGGGCCCAGTTCGTCGCTCATGCGTTCACCATAGTGGACATAATCGCTTACCATGTTCAACTATGGATTCCCTGCTGACGCGCCCCGGTATCCGCGACGCCACCGTCGCCGACGCGGCGGCGTGCGCGGCCCTCTACGCGCCCTACGTCACCGATACCGCCATCACCTTCGAACTCACCCCGCCCTCGCCCGAGCAGATGGCCGAACGCATCACCGCGGCCCAGCGCGAGCACGCGTGGATCGTCCTGGAGGACGAGGAGGGGGTGGCCGGTTACGCCTACGGCGGCACCTTCCGCGCCCGCTCCGCCTACCGGTGGACCTGTGAGGTAAGCGTCTACCTGCAACGGGGGCGGCACCGCCGCGGCGCGGGCCGGGCCCTGTACGCAGAACTCCTGCCCCGCCTGGCCGAACGGGGCATGCGCACCGCCATCGCCTGCATGACCCTGCCCAACGACGCCAGCCAGGGCCTGCACCGGGCCATGGGGTTCGAGGACGTGGGCATCATGCGGCGGGTGGGACACAAACACGGCACCTGGCACGACGTGGCCTGGGCCCAGTTGGAGCTCGGCCCCACCGGCTGAACCCCGGCCCGCCCCCCGGCGGTCGGGTCCGCTCCTCACCTCCTCCGCGCGGATCGTCCCCCCTGGGCTCCACGCGATTCCTTCCTTCTCCCAATACCCCCCTGGAGCGTCCCGTGTCCGCGCACACCGCCCGCCACCGCCCCTCGGGTCTGGCCTTCGCGCTCGCCTCCGCCCTGGCCTTCGGCGGGGCCGGGGTCTTCGCCCGCCCCCTGCTGGACGCGGGCATGGACTCCCTGCACGTGACCTGGCTGCGGTTGGCCGTCGCCGCACTGATCCTGTTCCCGGTCGCGATCCGGCACCGCCGCATCGTCCGGCGCAGACCGCTGCTGCTCCTGGCCTACGGGGTCTTCCCCATGGCCGGTGTCCAGGCCCTGTACTTCGCCGCCGTCGCCCGCATCCCGGTGGGGATCGCACTGCTCCTGGAGTTCCTCGGCCCGGTGCTGGTCCTGCTGTGGGTACGGGTGGTGCGCCGCCACCGGGTCTCCCCCGCCGCGATGGCGGGCGTGGTCCTGGCCGTGGCCGGGCTCGGCCTCCTGCTGGAGGTCTGGGCGGGGATGCGCCTGGACGCGATCGGTGTCGGCCTGGCCCTGGGGGCCGCAGCCGCCCAGGCCACGTTCTTCCTGCTCGGCGACGCCATGGGAGAGGACACCGACCCCCTTGCGGTGATCGCCTTCGGCGCCCTGGTCGCCACGGTCCTGCTGGGCGTGCTCGCTCGCCCCTGGACCCTGCCGTGGGGTCTGCTCGCCGAACCGCTTCCGCTGGGCGGCGTCCCCCTGCCGGGCTGGGGCGTCGCGCTGTGGCTTGGGCTGGTGTGCACCGCCCTGGCCTACTTCGTCGGGGTCTCGGCGATCAGGCGACTGTCCCCCCAGGTCGCCGGAGGCGTGGCCTACCTGGAGGTGGTCACCGCGATCGTGCTGGCCTGGGTGCTGCTCGGCGAGGCGCTCACACCGGTGCAGCTCCTCGGCGCAGCGGTCATCGTGACCGGAGCCTTCATCGCCCAGACCGCCGTACCCGCCTCGCCGGCCGCCGCCTCCGCGACCCACCCGGAGCCGGCCGCGGAGAGGGCGGGCGCCCCTGCCCGGACCGAGCCGCGCGGGCCCGACGAGGACCGCACCGCCCCGGAACGTTCCTGAGGTGCCCGCCTGATCCGTTTCGAACAGTACATCCCAGTTCAGCGCCGCGCGGGCAGCGGAATCCGGTCCAGGTCGGCGGCCAACACCACCGACCCCTCGAACTCCTCACCCGCCTGGGCCACGAAACGCTCCTCCTCGTCCTCCTCGTAGCGCTCCGACAGGTGGGTCAGCACCAGCAGGCGCACACCCGCCTGTGCGGCGATCCTGCCGGCCTGCCGTGCGGTCAGGTGCCCGTACCGCTCGGCCAACTCCTCCTCGGAGTCCAGGTAGGTGGACTCGATGACCAACATGTCCGCTCCCCGGGCCAGCTCCACCGCCTGGGCGCACACCCCGGTGTCCATGACGAACGCGAACACCTGCCCGGGCCTGGGCTCCGCGCAGTCGGCCAGGTCCACCACCCGCCCGTCCCCCAGCACCAGCGCCCCCTCACGCAACAGGCGGGAGACGTCGGGACCGCGCACCCCGAAGTGCTCAAGCCGCTCGGGCAGCATCCGCCACCCGTCCGGTTCGGTCAGCCGGTACCCGTAGGCGGGCAGCGAATGGCGCAGCGGCAGCGCCGTCACGGTGAAGGGCTCCTCCTCCCCCAGCGGGCAACTACCCGATCCGCCCACCGGCTGGGGGAGGATCACGTCGGTGTCGTGGAAGGACGTGGCGTGACGCAACCGGCGCCAGTACTCCTCGCCGGCGCCGGGGTAGGCCACCCGCACCGTGTGCGGCACCCGGTCACGGGAGATGCGCTGGATCGTGCCGGGCAGACCGAGGCTGTGGTCACCGTGGAAGTGCGTCACACAGATCCTGGTGATGTCGCCGGCGGCCAGCCCGGCGAAGCGCATCTGCCGCTGCGTGCCCTCCCCGGGATCGAACAGCACCCCCTGGTCACCCCAGCGCAGGAAGTATCCGTTGTGGTTGCGCCGACGGGTGGGCACCGCGCTGGAGGTTCCCAGGATGACGAGTTCGCGTACCGACATGGGGTGCATTGTCCCACCACAGCGCACCCCTGGGGGGCCCACGGCGAAGGGCGCCCCGACCTGGTGCCCGCCCGGGGCCGGCCGGGTCTGCGCAGACCCGGCCGGCCCCGGGCGGTCCGCTCAGCGCACCCCCGTGGAGCGGGCCCGCACGGCCGCCAGGCGTGGCCCCTCGGCGAAAGGGTCGCCGTGTCCGGGCAGTACCAGCGTGTGCTCGGGCAGCGCGGCCAGCCTGTCCAGCGACTCCAGGGCCAGCACGGAGTCGTGCGTGGACATCCGGCTCACCACCCGGGGCCCCACACAACCGGTGGTGGGATCGTCGGTGACCAGGGCGTCACCGCTGAACACCACGCCGCGGTCCTCGAAGAGCACCAGGGAACTGCCCGGGGTGTGTCCCGGAACCGACAGCACCCGGGGCGCTCCCGGCACCTCGTCCAGTACCTGGTCGTGGCCGAAGGTGGTGTACTCACGCACCCGCGCCGAACTGAAGGCCCCCGCGTACCCCAACCGCATCAGCGTCTGAACGGCACTGGGGCGGCGCACCAGGTAGGAGAACATCGGGCGTTCGGGTCGGGCGTGGATCACCGAACTGGTGGGACCGTCGTCCAGGATCGGTGCGTCGGCCTCGTGCACCCACACCCGGGCCCCGGCCTTGTCCCGGGCGCGCTCGGCCAACCCGGTGTGGTCGGGGTGGGCGTGGGTGAGCACCACGGCACGCAGTCTGCCACCCACCCAGGCGACCGTGTCCAGGAAACGGCCGCTGTGGGCGGGCAGCCCCGCATCGACCATGACCAGTCCGTCGGCGGTCTCCACCAGGTAGAAGTTCACGAGGTGGTCGCCGAGCCGGTGTACACCCGGGGCGACCTCGGAGGGGACATGGCTCATGGCTGCCTCCCGGTGAACCGTGTGTGAGCATCCGACATGGATCCTCAACCCACTTCTACCCACGAATGTCCCTTCGGCCCCTCCCGACCCGCGGGAAACACCGGTCCCGTCCTCCAAGCGAGGGCACCGTCCGCACCGGGGTGGGCACACCCGTGCGGGTCCGAGGCCTGTCCGGTCGCACCGGACAAGGGCACATGCGCCGGTGGCCGGAGACCGCCCAGCAGGGCACGCCGGTCCGGGACTGCCGCGGCCGACTGGGTTAGCGTCAACCACGTGAGCAACGTAGAGCCCCATCCCACCGAACAGCGGGTCTGCGGAGGCGAGGTCGACCGGACCGGCCCCGAACCCGACACCGAACTCCTCGAATCCCGCGAAGTCCCCCTGGGTGGACCGCGCGCGATGCTGGTCCACCGCGTCCTGCCCGGCAAGAACCGCCGCATGATCGGCGCCTGGTGCTTCGCCGACGTCTACGGGCCCACCGACGTCACCGTCGGGGCGGGCATGCAGGTGCCGCCCCACCCCCACATCGGACTGCAGACCGTGAGCTGGCTGGTCCAGGGCACCGTCCACCACCTGGACGGCCTGGGTTCGGACCAGATGGTCCGCCCCGGCCAGCTCAACCTGATGACCGCCGGGCACGGCATCGTCCACTCCGAACGCACCCCTTCCGCTGCTCCCGGTCTGCTCCACGGCGCACAGCTGTGGGTGGCCCTGCCCGCGGACACACGTGAGGGCGCCGCCCACTTCGAGCACCACGCCGACCTACCGGAGTTCACCGTGCCGGGAGCGCGGGTCACGGTGATCATGGGAGAACTGGACGGGCACCGCTCACCCGCGCACACCCACACGCCCCTGTTGGGGGCGGAGATCATCGTGGAGGCGGGCCAGAGCGTGCACCTTCCGGTCGATCCCGCCTTCGAGCACGGCCTGCTGCCCCTGGACGGTCCCGTCCGAGCGCACGGGCACCGGGTCGTGCCCGGCTCCCTGCTCTACCTGGGCAGCGGGCGGGAGGGCGTACGGGTGCACGCCGACGAACGCACCCACCTGCTTCTCCTGGGCGGGGAGCCCTTCAGCGAGGACCTGGTGATGTGGTGGAACTTCGTGGGCCGCGACCACGAAGAGATCGTGCGCGCCCGCGCCCAGTGGGAGGAACAACGCGACGGTCGGACCGGGGGAACGCGCTTCGCCCCCGTGACGGCGGACGGTGGCGAAGCACTGCCCGCGCCGGAACTGCCCAACGCCCGGCTGCGCCCCAGACCGCGACACCGCGAAGCCTGACAGCCTCCGGGAGGGCCGTATCCCGTCGGTCCCGGCGCGCGTGGCGGGACCGGCCCCGCCGAGGTCGCCACGCGCGCTGCCCCAGCCGTACTGAAAGCGTCCGGTAAGCCCGCCTTGACAGCTTTCGCAACCGCCTCCCCCTCTCTTGGGGGCTAGACAAACCAGAACCAAAGGCGCTCATCACAAAGACATCCAGCCCACAGGCCAGGCTCCACCATGCTCAGAGGGCCAAATCCTGCTAACGTGCGGATCGCGAACTACGGGATGATTTAGGAGACCTGAACATGGGGCAACAGCCTCGCGAGCAGTGGGGAACGCGCGCGGGATTCCTCATGGCCGCGATCGGATCGGCCATCGGACTGGGCAACATCTGGCGATTCCCCTACATCGCCTACGAAAACGGGGGCGGAGCCTTTCTCCTGCCCTACCTCATCGCCCTGCTGACCGCGGGCATCCCGCTACTCATCCTCGAGTACAGCATCGGCCACCGGTACCGCTCCTCGGCTCCGCTCTCCTACCGGCGCATCTCCCGACCGGCAGAGGCGATCGGCTGGTGGCAGGTGGCGATCTGCTTCGTCATCGCGAGCTACTACGCCGTCATCGTCGCCTGGGCCGTGCGCTACGCCTGGTTCTCCGTCGGCCAGCAGTGGGGCGATGACCCGGACGCGTTCTTCTTCAACGACTTCCTCCAGGTCGGCGACGAACCCGGAATGATCTCCGGCTTCGTCGCCGGCGTGGCCTGGCCCCTGGTGGCCGTCTGGGCGATCGTCCTGATCGTGCTGGCCCTGGGCGTGCGCAAGGGTATCGAGAAGACCACCAGGATCTTCATCCCCATGCTGGTCGTGCTCTTCGTGCTGCTGGTCATCCAGGCGCTCACCCTGGACGGTGCCGCCGCGGGCCTGAACACCCTGTTCACCCCGGACTGGAGCAAGATGCTCGACGGCGGGGTGTGGATCGCGGCCTACGGACAGATCTTCTTCTCACTGTCCATCGGGTTCGCCATCATGGTCACCTACGCCTCCTACCTGCGCCGCAAGGCCAACCTGACCGGATCGGCGATGGTCGCGGGCCTGGCCAACAGCTCCTTCGAGCTCCTGGCCGGTATCGGTGTCTTCGCCGCGCTGGGCTTCATGGCCACCGCCGCGGGAACGAGTGTCGACGAGGTCGCCACCTCCGGGATCGGGCTGGCCTTCGTCGCCTTCCCGCAGATCATCTCCACACTGCCGCTGGGCGGGACGCTCTTCGGGGTGGTGTTCTTCGTCTGCCTGGTCATCGCCGGTCTCACCTCACTGATCAGCATCGTCCAGGTGATCATCTCGGCGGTGCAGGACCGCACCGGACTGGGCCGCGTCCAGACCGTGCTGCTGGTGGGCGGCGCCACCGCGCTCGCCTCCATCCTGCTCTTCCCCACACCCGAGGGCCTGTACATCCTCGACGCCGCGGACCGCTTCATCAACCAGTACGGCATCGCCCTGGCCGGTCTGGTGATGGTCCTGGTGTTCGGCTGGATCCTGCGCAGGCTGCCGCTGTTCGAGAAGCACGCCAACGCCGTCTCCTCGATCCGCCTGGGCTGGTGGTGGAAGATCGCCCTGGGCGGGATCACCCCGGTCCTGCTGGGCTTCATGATGTGGGACAGCCTGCGCACCGAGCTGACGACCAACTACGAGGGCTACCCGGAGAGCTTCCTGCTGGTCGCGGGCTGGGGCGTGGCCATCGGCGCGATCGTCTTCGGCATCGTCATCTCCTGCCTTCCCTGGCGGCGCGCCGACGCCATCGCCCGCATGGACGCCGAACGCGCCGCCCAGGGGGACGGTCGGACCCCGGTCGAACTGGACGAGCCCGACAGGATCGCGCCCCTGGGCCGTCCCACCGAGGACACAGACAAGGAAGGGGACCGCTGATGTCCGCCAGCGCCATCACCATGATGGTCATCTCCATGGTCGTGCTGTGGGGCGGCCTGGTGGCCGCCATCCTCCACCTGCGCAACCATCCCGACGAACCCGAGTCGCAGTAGCCGGTCGGGGAACACCAACCACACCGAGGGGGTCGCGGACACGTGTCCGCGACCCCCTTTCGCGGTCCCCGGCCAGGCCCGGGCCGATCCGTCCGCGGGAGGAATCAGCCGGCGAACTCCCGCACGATCCGCTCGCAGAACGCCGGAAGATCGTTCGGGTTGCGGCTGGTGGTGAGCCCGTGGTCGGTGACGACCTCCTCCTCCACCACCACGCCCCCGGCGTTGCGGATGTCGGTACGGATGCTGGGGTAGGAGGTCAGGGTGCGTCCGCGCACCACGTCGGCCTCGACCAGGATCCACGGGCCGTGGCAGATCGCCGCGACCGGCTTGCCCCGGGCCACGAAATCGCGCACGAACCGCACCGCGTCGCCGTCGGAACGCAGGTTGTCCGGGTTGACGGTGCCGCCCGGGACCACGAGCGCGTCGTAGTCGTCGACACCGACCTTGGACACCTCCCGGTCCACCGTGAACTGGTCGGCAGGTTCGATGTCCCCGTTCATCGCCTGGATCCGGCCGTCGTGCAACGAGACCAGTTCCACGTCGGCGCCCTGATCGACCAGCGCCTGCCTCGGTTGGACCAGCTCCACCTGTTCGACCCCGTCGGCGGCCAGAACCGCCACGCGGCGTCCGGTGAGTGTGTCAGCCATGACGTTCCCCCTCACGTACTGCGGCGTTGTTCTCGGGTACCGGGCGCCCCTCCGAGACAAGCCCCGTACCGCGTTGGCCGCCCTACCCGCCCAGGTGTGACCGCTCACCTGCCCGGCGCCCCGAATGTGGGCAAACGTGCCGATCAGCTGCCCTTCGGGCGGAGGCTCAACCACGCAACCGCGCGTTGAGCCGGGCCGCCTGCCGCGTGAGGTGGTCGCGTTCGGGGAGGCTGGGCGCCGCCCGGGCGGCCCGGGCGTAGAATCGCGCCGCGGTGACCGGGTCACCTTCACGTTCGTGCAGGTACGCCGCAGCCGCGGTGTGCCGGGGCACGCCGGGGTCCACTTCGGCCAGAGCGGCCAGCCCGGCCCTCGGGCCGTCTGCCTCCCCGACCGCGACAGCCCGGTTCAGACGCACCACCGGGCTGTCGGTGAGCCGCACCAGTTCGTCGTACCACTCGACGATCTGCACCCAGTCGGTCTCCTCGGCCGTGCGGGCGTCGGCGTGCAGGGCGGCGACGGCGGCCTGGGCCTGGAACTCGCCCAGACGGTCCCGGGCCAGGGCCGTCTGGAGCACGTCGACCCCCTCGGCGATCAGGCGGGTGTCCCACAGGCCGCGGTCCTGCTCGGCCAGGGGCACCAGCCTGCCGTCGGGTCCGGTGCGCGCCGAGCGTCGCGCGTGGTGCAGCAGCATGAGCGCGAGCAGGCCCGCGACCTCCTCGTGGTCGATACCGGCCGCCAGTCGGCGGGTGAGCCGGATCGCCTCGCCGGCAAGGTCGACGTCACCGGAGTAGCCCTCGTTGAAGACCAGGTAGAGCACCCGCAACACGGTGGCGATGTCGCCGGGCCGGTCGAACCGGACACCGGAGACGGTCCGTTTGGCCCGGCTGATGCGCTGGGCCATGGTCGCCTCCGGCACGAGGTAGGCCCGTGCGATCTGACGTGTGTTCAGGCCGCCGACCGCGCGCAGCGTGAGCGCGACGGCCGAGGCCGGTGTCAGGGACGGGTGCGCGCACAGGAAATACAACTGGAGGGTATCGTCCACCGCCCGGACCGGCCCGGGCACGGGTTCGACCTCGACCCGGACCTCGCGCCGACGTCGGGAGCTCTCGGCACGAGTTGTGTCGAGGAACCGACGCCAGGCCACGGTGACCAGCCAGCCCTCGGGGTGGCGCGGCGGGTCCCGAGGCCACACGCGCACGGCCTCGACCAGGGCGTCCTGGACGGCGTCCTCGGCCGCCGCGAAGTCGGCTCCGCGACGGACGAGAACACCGATCACGCTGGGGACCAGGGCTCGCAGCAGAGCTTCGTCCACCGTGTCTCACTCCGTGATGGTCGGCGGTGCGGCAAGGAACGGGCGCACCTCGAGCCATTCGTGAATCGGCCTGCCACCCGCCCCAGGGGCCGCGGACAGCTCCCCGGCCAGCTCCAGCGCCCGCTCATGGGTCTCGACGTCGATCACCATCCAGCCGGCGATCAGGTCCTTGGTCTCCGCGAACGGGCCGTCGGTGACCGGCGGCCGCCCCTCGCCGTCGTAGCGGACGAACGTGCCCTCCGGGGAAAGCGCCTGGCTGTCGACGAACTCGCCGGTGCCCTCGAGCCGGTCGGCGAAGTCCTGCATGTACTGCACGTGGGCCGAGACCTCCTCCGGTGTCCACTGGTCCATCGGTACGTCGTTGGCCGCCTTCGGCGCGCCCCGGTAGTGCTTGAGCAGCAGGTACTTGGCCATCATGTCCTCCTTGGTGCGGCACGACCCATTGTGGCCGTGTTCACTGGGGAGACGGAGCCGCGCCCGGATTCTCGACATCCCACCGGAACGTCTTCCAGCGAACTCCGAACAAAGCGCTCAGAAAAAGGACCGGGCCCGCACCGGCACCCCACCAGGGCCGGTCAACAGGCGCCACCCCCACCACTGCGCCACCACCCCCACCCCCAGAGCGGGGAGCACGAACACCGCCAGCACCGCCAGCGTGCCCGACCCCACCGTGTCCTGCAGCAGGTGTGCCGAACCCGCCGCCAACGCGACCACCACCGGCACCGACACCGCCGTCCCGCTCACCCACGGCCGCAGCCACCACCCCGCACCCGAAGCCTCCACCAGGGCCACCGCGCGCGGCACACCCCACCGCCGCGCGGCCACACACACCCCGTGCACGCCGAACAGCCCCGCCAGCAACAGCGCCAAACCCGCACCCGCCCACCCCACCAGGCTTCCGGTAGCCAGGGAGCCCAGCCCCAACCCCCACGCCGCAGCCGTGCCCGCACCACCCGCGCACACCATCCACTCACAACAGCTCCGCCACCGCGCCGAGGCACCACGCGCCCGGAACCACACCCCGGCATCGCGCACCACCCACGCCAACAGCAACAACACCACCCACGGATACAGGCCGGACAACAGCTCGCCCTCCACCCGCGGATAGAGACCGAACAGCAGCCCCACCGCCGCCACCAACCACACCTCGGTCAACAACACCATCGGCCCCAGAGCCGAGACCACCCGGCCCCGCTCGGCTCCGTCACGCCCCAGCACCGGCAGCGCCAGAGCCACCCCCACAGCCGCCCCCTCCAGAGCGAAACAGCCCACCACCAAAAACCCGAAGACCCCCAGCCACAGCTCGTTCACGCCCCCGCACCCCTTTGCTGCTCCCACACCTCAGGCCCTCCGGGCGGCGCCCCCAGCACCACCCGGTCCGGCCCCCGGGCGGCCACCCGGCAGATCAGCACCGCATCGGTCACCGCCAACGCCCCCAACACCACGGTGAACAGCACCAACGACACCAGCACCGCACCCGCCGGCACCCCGGGCGAGATCCCCTCGGCCACCGTCAGATGCCCGTACACCAACCAGGGCTGACGCCCCACCTCGCGCACCACCCACCCCAGCGCCGAAGCCACGAACGGCAACGGCACCAACACCGGCAGAACCCCCAGCAACCGGTGCGCCCGCGCCAACCGGTCCCGCCACGACATCGGCACCAGCACCAGCAGGGTGAACAGCCCCAGCGCATCCCCCATCAGCATCATCGAATCGAACACCGGGGTCAGTGCCCCCTCGAACTTGCCCGGACGGGTGGCCTCCACCGGCGCCGCCGCCAGATGCCCGCTCACGAAAACCAACACCGAGGCACCGCCCGCGACCGCCACGCCCCAGCGCAGGTTCAACGTGAAGAACTCCCGCGCGCTCCCCCGCCGCAGGTGGTGGGCGCTCACCCCGATCACCACCCAGGCCGCGCTCAACAACGCCGCCCCCACCACGTGCGGCAACGCCGTCACCAGGTGCGGGTTGGTCACCAGCACACCGAGGTCGTCCAACACCAGGCGCCCGTCGACCACCCGGGAACCCACGGGGTTCTGCAGGTAGGAATTGGCCGCCAGGATCCAGAACGCCGAGGTGTAGGCGGTCACCACCACCAACCAGACCAACGCCAGGTGCACGCCGCGCGGCAGCAGCCCCCACCCGAAGATCCACAATCCCAGGAACGTGGACTCCAGGAAGAACGCGGTCATCGTCTCGATCGCCAACGGCGCACCGAAAACGTCCCCTGCGAAATGGGAGAGTCCGCTCCAGTTCATCCCGAACTGGAACTCCAGCACCAGCCCGGTCATGATCCCCAGGGCGTAGTTGACCAGGTACACCTGCCCCCAGAACCGGGCCATCAACTCGAAACGCTCCCGCCCCGTGACCACGAACCAGGTCTGCGCCAGCGCCACCAACGGAACAAGCCCGAGCGTGAGCGCCACGAACAGGAAGTGCAGGTTCGTCGTCACCGCGAACTGCCACCGGGCCAGAACAAGGACATCCACCGTCGGCCTCCCCTCACCTCCCCCAGCACAGCGCGCGGGCGCCCCCGCACACCAGCGCCCCACGAGGGGGCCACCCCCGACGAAGGTCGGGGCCCGCCCGCCGACCGCCCCGACCTTCGTCGTGAACCACCCCGCACACCCTCCTGAGCCCGGGCGCCGCGCCCTAGGCTGACCCCATGCGACTCGGCCTGCCACCACCCGACCGGCACACCCTGCCGGACCTGGCCGCCGTCGGAACCAGCGCCCTGATGGGGGTGGCCCTGGCCCGCACCGTCGAACCGGCCTCCCCCGTCCCCGCGGGCGCGGTACTGGCCCTGTGCCTGCTCCTCGCCGCCACCCTGCTGTGGCGGCGCACCGCACCCCTGACCGTCCTGTGGGCTGCGACCGTCGCCGGGGTGCTGGCCATCGCCACCGCCCTGACCATCGGCCCTCTGTTCGGCGCCGAAACCGCCCTTGCCCTGGCCTGGTTCCCGCCCACCGCGCCCTTCGCCGCCTACACCGCGGCCCTGCGTACCCCCACCAACCGCACCCTGTGGCTCTCCCTGGTCGCACTGGCCCTGGTGAGCCTGCTGGCCGCCGACCCCACCGGCATCAGCGGCACCGGGGTGCGCACCTTCCTGTTCGTGGACCTGGCCGCGACCCTCGCCCTGTACCTGGCCACCCACCGACGCCTGATCGAGGCCCTACGCGAGCGGGCCCGACGCGCCGAGCACGAACGACACTTGCTCGCCGACCGGGCCCGGGCCACGGAACGCGCCCGCCTGGCCGCCGAGATGCACGACATCGTCACCCACCGGGTCAGCCTCATCGTCCTCCAGGCCGGGGCGCTACGCGTGAGCGCCCCCGACGAGACCGTCCGCGCCGCCGCCGAGGAACTGCGCTCCACCGGCCACCGCGCCCTGGGCGAACTACGCGACCTGACCGGTGTGCTCTCCCAGGGGCACGACCCCGTCCCCCTCACCGACCCCGACCCGCACCACCTGGTCCAGGCCACCCGGAGCACCGGCACCACCGTGGACCTGCACACCCGGGGAGACCCCGCGCTCGCCTCCCCCCTGGTCGCCGCGACCCTGCACCGGGTGATCCAGGAAGCCCTCACCAACGTGCACAAACACGCCCCAGGCGCCCGGGTGGAGGTTCGACTGCGCTACGGCCCCGCCGCGGTTCGGGTTCACATCACCAACACCGCCCCCACACGCGCCCCCGACCCCGAGCTCGTCTCCTCCGGCTCCGGGCGCGGCCTGAACGGTTTGCGCCGACGGGTCGAACTCCTCGGCGGCCTGCTGTCCGCCGCCCCCACCCGCCGGGAAGGATTCGAGGTCCGGGCCGAACTCCCCACCCACGTCCCCCTCACCCCCAGCGCCGACCCCACCGAAAGGACCCGCCCGTGACCGGCGACCCCAGCCCACCGTTGCGCGTCCTGGTCGTGGACGACGACCCCCTCGTCTGCGCCCACCTGCGCACCATCCTGGGCGTGGACCCCGACATCACCGTCGTCGGCCAGGCACACGACGGCCGGACCGCCCTCGAGGCGGTCCGCCGCCACGACCCCCACCTGGTCCTGATGGACCTGCGCATGCCCGTACGCGACGGCATCAGCGCCACCGAGGACATCACTGCCCTGGCCGCACCCCCGGTCGTGGTCGCCCTGACCACCTTCGACGCCGACGAGTACGTGCTGCGTGCCCTGCACGCGGGCGCCGCCGGGTTCCTCCTCAAGTCCACCCCGCCCGAGGAACTGGCCTCCCTGGTCCGGGTCGCCGCCGGGGGCCATACCGTGATGTCCCCCGAAGCCACCCGCCGGCTGCTCACCAGCGCCCGCACCGACCGGAACGCCCGCCTGGACCGCGCCACCCTGGTGGACGCCCTCACCGAGCGCGAAACCGAGGTCCTGACCTGCCTGGGCGCCGGACTGACCAACGCCCAGATCGCCGGGCGGCTCTTCCTGGCCGAAACCACCGTCAAGGGCCACGTCTCCCGCCTTCTGGACAAACTCGGCTGCGACAACCGCACCCAGGCCGGACTGCTGGCCCACGAGGCGGACCTGCGCTGAGGACCCCGGGCAGGGACGGCACGCCCCCGAGGACCCGCCGGCCGATCGATCGCCCGGCTAGGCGAAGACCTTGCCCGGGTTGAAGATGCCCCGGGGGTCCAGCGCTCCCTTGACCGCCCGGTGCATCGCCAGCACGGACGGGCCGAGTTCGTCAGCGGCACCGCGCATCTTCAACAGACCCACCCCGTGCTCTCCGGTGACCGTCCCGCCCAGGGCCAGTGCCTCGTCCACGATCACCTCGAAGGCCTGCTTGGCACGCTCCCGAGCAGCATCGTCACCGGCCGGAACGATGAACAGCGGATGCAGGTTTCCGTCACCGGCGTGCGCGATGTTTCCGATCCGGGTCCGGAACCGCTCCCCGACCGCCTCGATCGCCTCCAACATGTGCGGCACCTTCGCCTTGGGCACACACACGTCCTCGGTCAGCAACGGCCCCAACCGCTCCAGCGCCGGGTAGGCCAGACGACGCGCCTGGAAGAGCGCCTCAGCCTCCTCCTCGTCGGTGGAACGCACCGCGTAGACCGCCTTCTCCCGCTCGAAGCACTCCAGGATCCGGTCGGCCTCCGCCTGACCCGACTCCCCGGGCAGGTCACTGCGGGCCAGCAACAGCACCTCACCCTCCGCGGACAGCCCCATGTTCTTCCACTCGTCCACGGCCCGCAGGCAGAACCGGTCGATGAGCTCCATGGCCGAGGGCACGATGCCCGCCGCCGACACCGCGGCCACCGCACGGCCGGCATCGGTCAGGGAGTCGAAGTAACCCACCACGGTGTGCTCCACCCCGGTGCGCAACGGCACCAGCCGCAACGTCACCTCGGTGACCAACCCCAGCGTTCCCTCGGAACCGACCATGAGCCCGGCCAGGTCGTACCCGGTCACCCCCTTGGCGGTGGTCCGGCCCAACCGCACCACCTCACCGGAGCCCACCACCGCCTCCATGCCCAACACGTAGTCCCGGGTCACCCCGTACTTGACACAGCACAGCCCGCCCGCGTTGGTGGCCACGTTGCCGCCGATGGTCGACCACGGCGCCGACGCCGGGTCCGGCGGATACCACAGCCCGTCCCGGGCCACCCGCTCACGCAGGTCGCCGTTGACCACACCCGGCTGCACGGTGACGGTCTGCTGGACGGTGTCGACCTCCAGCACCCGGTTCATCCGCTCGAAGGAGACCACCACCCAGCCCCGGCCCGCGTTGGCCGCACCCGACAGGCCGGTCCCGGCACCGCGCCCCACCAGGGCGACACCGAGGTCGGCACAGACCCGCACCACCCGGGCCACGTCGGCGGTGTCCCGGGGGCGCACCACCGCGGCGGGTCCGCCGTAGGGCGCCCACTCGGCCTCGTCATGGGAGTAACCCTCCATCACCGCGGGATCGGTGACCACCTGTTCCGCCCCGATCGCGGACAGCAGCTCCTCAACGATCCCCGGCATGGGAACACCCCTCATCACTGTGACTCAGCGCTCACTGCGCCAACGCTGTCCAGCACTCTAACCGGGACGGCCCATCCCACAAGGGACACAGCAAGGAACACAGGCCGGATCCGCTCCCGGGGGCAGGCAGGAAACCAGAGACGGATGCCCGGGGCCCGAACTCCCCCCACGACGACCAGCACCGAAACCACGTCAAATACCCGGAAACCTCCCCCCTGCGGTGTTAGCGTGAATCCCTGAGCAACGGACTCGGAGGTGGGGACTTGAGCACGATCCTGGTCACCGGCGCCACCGGCACCCTGGGCACACCCGTGGTGGAACAACTACGCCAGACCGACCACGAGATCCACACCCTGAGCCGCCACCCCGGCTCCCTGGAAACCACCGCCCACGCCGTGGACCTGCGCACCGGACACGGACTCGACCAGGCCCTGAACGGCGTCGACACCGTCGTGCACTGCGCCACCAGCCCCACCGGCGGCGACCTCCGCGCCGCCACCCACCTCATCCGCTCCGCCCGCGCCGCCGGAGTCAGCCACCTCGTCCACGTCTCCATCGTCGGATGCGACCAGATCCCCCTGGGCTACTACCGCACCAAACACACCGTCGAGGAGGCCCTCCTGGCCTCCGGCCTGGGCGTCACCGTCCTACGCGCCACCCAGTTCCACCAACTGGTCCGGAGCATCTGCGCCCGCGCGGCCCGCCTGCCCGCCATGCCCTACCCCGACATCGACGTCCAACCCGTCGACGCCGCCGAGGTCGCCCTGCGCCTGGTCCGGCTGGCCCAGGAGGAACCCGCCGGACGCGTCCCCGACCTGGGCGGGCCCCACGTGGAGTCCTTCCACGACCTGGCCCGCGCCTACCTGGACGCCACCCACACCCAACGCCGCCTGTGGCCGCTACGCCTGCCCGGCCGGATCTTCGCCGGCTACCGCTCCGGCGCCCACCTGGCCCCCGACCGGGCCGTGGGCCGCACCACCTTCGCCCAGTTCCTCGCCCGGGACTGAACCCGCAGCGCACTCAACGACTCAACCGCCGGTAACGCCGCACCGCCAACGGCACGAACACCGCCATCAGCACCAGCGGCCACACCACCGCCATCAACAGCGCGTTCTGCGCCACCCACGACTCACCCACCACCGTGGTGTTACCGAACAGCTCACGACAGGCCAGCACCGTGGCCGACAACGGATTCCACTCGGCCACCGGCGCCAACCAACCCGGGATCACCTCGGTGGGCACGAACGTCTCCGCCACCATCGCCAACGGGAACACCAGCGAGAAGAACTTCATCGCCGCCTCGGGACTGCGCACCAACAGCCCCAGGTAGATCCCGATCCAGGTGAAGGCCAACCGCAACAGCAGCAACAAACCCAGCCCCGCCAACGCCGCCCAGGGGCCGTGGTGCCACTGCCACCCGATCAGCAACCCCATCCCCACCAGGACCAGCAGATCCACCACCGCCGAAACCACATCGGCCATACTGCGCCCCACCAGCAACGCCGACGGCGCCATGGGCAAGGTGCGGAAACGGTCCACCACACCACGACCCACGTCCGTGACCACCGCGATCGTCGTGTTGCCGATCCCGAACGCCATCGTCAACGCGAACAGCCCCGGCATCAGGAAGTCGCGGTAGTCCTCACCGCCCACCCCCATGGCCGCGCCCATCGCCTCACCGAAGACGAACCCGAACAACAGCACCGCCAGCACCGGGATCATCAGGGTGCCGACCACCTCGTCAGGCTTGTACACCAGGTGCGCCAGGTACCGGCGCGCCACCACCGCCGAGTCGGCCACCGCCCACCCCGCCCGGGCCGCCCACACTCGCGGCCCCCGGGGCCCACCCCCGGGGGCGTCCTCGCCCTGATCCCCGTCCGGGCCGCCCAGCACTCGCGTCATGACCGATCCCCCTCCGCGCTCTGGTCCCCGGCCACCGGTTCCCGCGTGCTCTGATGCCCGGTCAGACTCAGGAAAACGTCGTCCAGCGTCGGGCGGCGCAACGCGATGTCCTCCACGTCCAGACCCGCCTCGTCCAGGGCCCGCACCACCTTGACCAGCGCCCCACCCCGGCCCCCGACGGAGGCGCACACACTCAACGCGTCCTGGTCGACCACGGGCGGCGACCCCGCCATCCGGCCCATCACCTCCGCGGCCACCGGCAACTCGTCCGCCTGCGAGACCACGACCTCGACCCGGCCGCCACCCACCCGCGACTTCAACTCCTGCGGGCTCCCCTCGGCGATCACCCGCCCCGCGTCGACCACCGAAACCCGGTCGGCCAACCGGTCGGCCTCCTCCAGGTACTGGGTGGTCAACAGCACCGTCGTGCCCGCCTCCACCAACTCACGCACGGCTCGCCACACCTCGGCGCGACTACGCGGATCCAAACCCGTCGTGGGCTCGTCCAGAAACAGCACCCGGGGATCCAGCACCAACCCCGCGGCCAGGTCCAACCGGCGCCGCATCCCACCCGAATAGGTGCGCACCGACCGGTCGGCGGCCTCCACCAGGTCGAAACGCTCCAACAACTCCGCGGCCCGCTCCCTGGACCGACGCCTGCCCAGGTGGTAGAGCCGACCGAACATCTCCAGGTTGCGCCGCCCGCTGAGAATCTCGTCCACCGCCGCGTACTGGCCCACGAACCCGATCCGGGAACGCACCAACCCGGCCTGCGTGGCCACGTCGGCGCCGGCCACCCGGGCCCGCCCCCCGTCGAACCCCAACAGGGTCGCGAGCACCCGGACCGAGGTGGTCTTGCCCGCACCGTTGGGCCCCAACAAACCGTGCACCGTCCCAGGGGCCACGGCCAGATCCACACCATCCAGCGCGACCCTGCCGCCCGGATAGAGCTTGCGCACCCCCTCGGCCAGGATCACCGGTTCGCCGTTCACGAGACCACCGTCTCCCTCGCCCGCACGTCCCACGACCGCCGCGGAGCGGGCACACGCACCGGGGTCACCTCGGCGTGGCGCCCCACCGCGATCCGCGCGATGTTGTGTACCGACTCACTGCCCTGCTGGTAGTACGAACAGTGCCCCGGGATGTCACCGGTCTCGAAGAGCCGCGCCCCGTACCCCCGCCGCACCGGCGAGGGGCCGTGCCCGATCTCGCCCACATGCCCCCGGGGAAAGAACCGGATCCAGTCATTGGGCCCCAGCGCCGCCCACAGGTTCCCCTCGAACCCCAACTCGGCACGCTCACGCACCCCCATCCCGGGACTGCCCAGCGCCACGCAGTCACTGACCCGCCCCTGTTCCAGGGCCAGACCGCACACCACCGTCCCGTAGCTGTGCCCCACCAACGTCACCCGCGCCGTACTGGGCAGGAACTCGGTCAACCGCACCAGGTCCCGGTACCCCTCCAGGGCCGGGCGGCGTGAGAACGCCTCCCGGAAACCGCGCGGGGTCCGGTAGCCCACCCACACCACCACCGCCACGCGCTCCCCCGGAGCCACCAGGCGCATCGTGTCCAACAGCGTCTGCGCGTTGACCCGTGGCCGGGTGAGCCTCTTCTGGTTGAAGTAGTTGCCCAGGTAGTTGTCGTTGCCCGGAACCAGCACCGCGATGTGGTCCGCGGTGGCCGCATCCCCCAACTCCTCCACGATCCGACCGTCCTCGGTCTCGTCACAGGCCAGCAGACGAACGCCGTGCCCCACCCTGCGCTCGTAACGCAAGGGACCGGTAACCGGAACAGCGGTTGGGGCCGCGATCATGACTCTCCCCGAAGATCCGTACAACAGGCTCTCTGACCTGTTCCACGCTAGATCTACGGAGATGACCGGCACGATGACGCAGACACCCTCTTACAGGTCCAGTCCCGCCCACCAAGAACAGTGGTGCCAGCACTACCGGAAATCCCGGCCGGCGCCCTGAACGGCCCAAACCCGATCGCCGCTGGGAGTATCACCTCCATGACACCGTTCCTTAACAGTGTGCGGGAGTGCCCTGTGGTGCTCTCCCGGTCCTGCGCGCGTCCCGAACGGTGTTGGACGCGCTGGTCCCCCGCGTTCTCTCTCCCTTGGTTCGGGGCGGTTGCGGGCCAGGCTCTTGCCGCCCCACACCCGACCGACCTCAAAGTCAGCACGCACAGCGGCAAGGCGGCCCTGGAGGACACACAGGCGCCGGGCTTTGGCGTGCCACTCCTGCTCTACTGCGATAGCCACCCGGTACCTTCTTGGTGCCCTTGGCACCGACCGGCAACGACAACCGGTGCGAGAGGGTTCCGACCCCAGCGTCCAGGGAACGCAGGTGCGCGACCTGGCTGCGGCGGGCCGGCGCCCACTGCTCATGGGTGGCCCTGGTGATCGACCCCGCCCACCGCGCCGACTTCGGCGTCAGCGCCCGTTTGCGCGCCGACCAGGTGCGACTGTCGTGGTCCACACCGTCAGCGGACCAGGCCTTGAGGTCCCTGGCCGCCAGCGAACCCAGATGGGCGCCGACCAGCCGCAACACCTCCTGGTCCCCGACGGTGAGGTGTGTGAGGCGGGTGCGCACCGCCACACCGGCCGGGCCCGGGGCCAGATAGGGCGCCACGATCGGCCGCAAACCCTGCTGGCTGGTCTGTGCCGCCCGCCTCTCACCCCCGCCCCCTGACCGTGACCCGTTCATGTGTTCGAGAACGACGCTAGCCATATCCGCAGGCACGTGTCCCAGAAACCGGAAAACTCCTGTGACCGAGTAGGGCGTGGACCGGTCGGATCCGCCACCAGCGCCCTTCACCAGCGGAGCGGTTCAACGTGTGCACCCGTGTACATTAGTGTGCGCTCATGTGACCTCACACATGAACAGACGAGAACCCCCGCCCCGGCCCCGGGGACTGCGCCCCGACGGCACCATCGCCCGTGAGGGCTCGGTGGACCAGATCCCCGCGGCCTTCGCGCCAGCGGTCACCGCACTGCTCGCCCGTATCCCCGAGATCTTCGGCCCCCGCCTGCACAGCGCCTACCTCTACGGCAGCATCCCCCGCGGCACCGCCCTCCCCGGCAGATCGGACCTGGACGCTTTGGTGGCGCTGCACACCAACCCCGACGAGACCGAACACGCACGGACCCGAGCCCTGGAGAACGAACTCGACTCAACATTCGACCAGGTCAACGGGGTCGGCATCCTCCTGGGAGGGGCCGACTTCCTCACCAGCGCACCCGAACGCCACGACTCCGGGTTCTTCCTCGCCTGCCTGTGCACCCCGGTGCTCGGCCCCGACCTGGCCGAACATCTACCCCGGTACCGGCCCACCCCGCTGCTGGCCCGCCAGACCAACGGTGACCTGCACCAGGTCCTGCCGCGCTGGCGCGCCGGCATCGCCCGGGCCGCCGGCCGGGCCGAGCACCTCAGCCTGAGCCGGAGGATCTCCCGCCGTCTGGTCCGCACCGGTCTCACCCTGGTCATGCCATCCTGGGGCGGCTGGACCAGCGACCTGGACCTGGCCGCGGACATCTTCGGCCACTACTATCCCGGCCGCCGCGACCAGATGCGCGCCGCCGCCGGTGCCGCACACCGTCCCCGCGCCGACCCCGGACACCTGCACGGACTCGTCGAGGACCTGGCCCCCTGGCTGGCCGCCGAGTACGCCGCCACCCACGGCCGCAAGACATCCGACCCCTGAACAGCAGGCACTGCCCGGAACAGGTACAGGTCAGACCCGCTCCAGCGGCACGTGCGCACCGGCGGGCTCACGCACACCGATCGCCGTCCCGGGCTCGACGACACCGCCCTCCAACACCACCCCCATCACCCCGGCCCGACGCACCAGATCACCCTGTTCGTCCCGGTACACCATCTGCCTGAGCAGCCCCGGGGAGAACCCGTCGATCTGCGCGCACGGGTTACGCAACCCCGTGACCTCCACTCGCGCGGACCCGAAGCAGAGCACGGTGCCCCGGGACAGTGCCAGCAGATCCAGCCCCCGGGTGGTGATGTTCTCGCCCATCTGCCCCGGCCGGACCTCGAACCCGGCCAGGGCCACCTCCTCGAGGAGTTCGGTGTGGATCAGGTGCACCTGGCGCAGGTTGGGCCGGGTAGGGTCGACCGCCACCCTGGACCGGTGCTTGACCGTGCGTCCCAGATGAGCGTCGCCCTCCACCCCCAACCCGGCCAGAAGCCGGATGCGGGGACGGACCGGTTTGCTGAACGTGTGCTCGGGACTACTACTGACCGACTCCACCACGGGGGCCACCGCGGCCCTCCTCTCTGCTCACACCAACGGGCACCCCGAGCCTAGGGACCCGAACCGAACAGCCCCCGGCCGGCCCCGGGCGGAGCGGGCCGGGGCCCACGGGAACACACCCGAAGAAGCCCTAACCGCCCACCACGCGCAACGCGGACCGGTTGAGCCGGTCCAAGGCCTCGGCGGCGACCCCGTCGGCGGGCAGGTAGACCACCAGGTACTGACCCTCCGCGTCCAACCGCTCATAGGACAACCGCACCTCGCCCACCCGCGGGTGTGCCAGCGACTCCACACCGGTACTGGCCGGGGCGGCCGGGGCGGCTGCCATACACCTGGCGAAGGGCTCCCCTCCCACGATCTCCAGCTCCTCCACCAGATGCCTCAGGTGCGGATCCTGCGGAGCCGCCTCCGCGCGCAGCTCCGCCAACCGCGCATCGGCCACACTCTCCCAGTCCGGATAGGCCGACCGGGCCCGGTCGTCGGCGAACACGAACCACACCCGGTTCGAGGGCTGGTCCCCCTCCGTGTCCAACAACCCCAACGGCCCCACCAGACGCTCATAGCCCGCGGTGTACGCCAACGTCTCACCGAGCCGGTTGAACAGGGCCGCCGGAGTCGGCTCCAACCGGTCGAGCAGAGCCCGCATCGTCGCACGCACCCCCGCTCCGGCGGTGACCCGCCCGGACACAGCGCACCCGCCCCCGAAGCCGCCTTGGACAGGTTGCGCAACCGCACCCGTTCCCCCACGGACAGACCCAAAGCGTCCGCCAACGCCACCAGCACCTGCGGCGAGGGGTTGCGGTCCCGTCCCTGCTCCAACCGGGTCAGGTAGTCCACGCTCACCCCCGACAACGTGGCCAGCTCCGCCCGCCGCAACCCCGGAGTGCGACGGCGCGCCCCCACCGGCAGCCCCACCCGCCCGGGTGGGGTCGACTCACGACACTCACGCAGGAACGCACCCATACCGCGATGCACCACCGAATCCTCGGGTCCTCAGGACTCCGTGTCTCCCAGCTCTTCCTCGGCGCCATGACCTTCCGCAGCCCCGAAGAGGCCCGCCGCATGCTCGACCTCTTCGTCCTGGCCACCAAGTTCACCCTGCCCCGCGACCCCACCGACCCCAACACCGGCGACAGCCACCGCAAGAACCTCACCCGTACCCTGGAGCGGAGCCTGCGCCGGCTGCGCACCGACCACGTCGACCTGCTGTGGGTGCACTCCTGGGACGAGTGCACACCGATCGAGGAGACCATGCGGGCCCTGGACGACGCCGTGCGCGCGGGCAAAATCCTGCACGCGGGCGCCTCCAACATGCCCGCCTGGGCCGTCGCTCAGGCCAACCCCCTGGCCCGACACCACGGGTGGACCCCTTTCACCGCACTCCAGGTGCCCTACAAGTCACTGCGCCGCGACATCGAACGCGAACTCCTGCCCATGGCCCGCTCCCACGGCCTGAGCGTGGCCACCTACAACGGGCCGGCCGCCGGGGTGCTCTCGGGCAGGTCCACCGGCCCCGACGTCACCACCAGCGGGCGGGTCGACCCCGCCTCGCTCACCGAGCACGAACACCGGGTCCACCCGCCCGTCTTCGAGCGCCCCTTCGATCAGCCTCCCGAGGGACCCCGGCGCCCGGCGCCGCTCAGTCCCGCCCGACGGTGGTGGAGGCCAGGTCCTTCACCACCCGGGTCGGTTTGCCCGACAGGGACGTCGCCACCAGCCGGTCCACTCCCGGCAGGGCGGACAGCCGCAGGAACATCCGCCGCAGCCGCAACCGCGCGGGTGTATCCGGTAGAAACCAGGAGGTACCGGTGCGGGCCGTGCGCTGTCGCTCCTCCACCACCGGACGCCACCGCTGCTCGTAGCGGGCCAGCCCCTCGGCGAGACCGTCGGCACGGGCCAGCTCCTCCCCCAGGACGTAGGCCCCGCCCACCCCCAGCGAGGCACCCTGCCCCGCCAGCAGCGACACCGCCTGGCAGGCGTCGCCCAGCAACACCGTGCGTCCGCGGCTCCAGCTCCCCATCTCGATCTGGGCGACGTGGTCGTAGTAGACCCGTTCCGGAGGCGGGCACAGCTCCAGGGCCCGGGGCACCACCCAGCCCAGTCCGGCACAGGCCTCGCGCACCGCGGCCCGGGAGTCCTCGGGAAGACGGGTGTCGCGGGTGCGGTGCACGGTGAAGGCCGCCACCCGGTCCCCGGCCAGCGCGTACAGCCCCATCTGGGCTCCCAAACTGTCGGTGAGCTGGAAGCGGCCCAGGGTGGCGGCGTGCACGCGGGCGTCGTCGAAGGTGTAGGCGGCGGTGTGGAAACCCAGGTGGCGCAGGTACCGTTCCTCCGGGCCGAAGACCGAACGGCGCACGGTGGAGTGGATTCCGTCAGCCCCCGCCAGCAGGTCGGCCTCCAGCACCGTGCCGTCGGCCAGACGCACGCCCACCCCCTCGGCGCCTTCACTGACCTGCACGACCTCGCTGTCATAGCGCAGCTCCACCCGGGAGGGCAGCGACTCGCGCAGCGCCAGTTCCAGGTCGGGGCGCATGATCGAGATCAGGGAACCGCCCAGGGACTCGGCGAAGCGCTCGAACCCGACCGAGGCCCGTCGACGGCCCCGTTCGTCGACCAGGACGGCCTCGGTGAAGTGGTGGCCCAGTTCGTGCAACCGGGGAAGGAGCCCCATCGCCTCCGCCGCGTCGTAGCCCGGCCCGAAGAAGTCGATCATGTACCCCTGAGGGCGCGGACCCGGGGCGCGTTCCAGGACACTCACCCGCCAACCGTGGTGGTCCAGCCGGTGGGCCAGGGCCAGCCCGGCGATACCGGCGCCCACGATGAGTGCCCGTCCCGCTCCCCGCCCCGTCGGGGGCGCGGCGTTCATCGCTCCCCCTCGGTGGCGACGGGCACGGGTTGCAGGATCCGCCGCAGGACTGGGGCGACCGCGCCTGCGGTCAGGTCGGGGTCCAGGGCCCGGTGCAGCATGACGCCGTCCACGGCCGAGGCCAGGACCCGGGCGGTGGCTTCGGGGTCGGGGACCCCGCCCGCCCTGAGCCAGTCGGCCAGTGCGGCGCGGAAGCGTTCCAGGATGTCGGTGATGCCCCGGCGCAGTTCCCCGTCGCGTCCGGCCGCCAGGTAGGCCTCGATGAACAGGGCCGAGGTGGGGTCGTCGCCGGGGTAGTCGTCCAGGGCACCCAGGGCCAGGTCCAGCCCCTCCTGGGGTGTGGTGCCTCGCAGGTGGGCCGCTGTCTGGTCGGCGACCTCGGCCAGCACCCCCAGGGCGGCCTCGTTGAGCAGGGCGTTCAACGAGGGGTAGTGGTAGTGAACCAGTCCGGGACCCACCCCGGCCCTTTCGGCCAGTACCCGTGTGCTCACCGCGGACCATCCCCGCTCCCCGATGAGTTCGGCAGCCGCTCCGAGCAGGCGCTCGCGCACCTGTCGGCTCCGTTCGGTCGTCATGTCCGTCCTTCCGGCATCATTTTTGGGCACCCGCACTGAACAAGTGCACTGGGCGTTCGTCCAATTTTTAGCATGGCACGAAGCCCGCCCCGTGTACACCCTCAGGGGCACCCGCTGCGGGAACGAGCGCACCGGCCGACGACTGGTGCTCGATCCGAGTAGTGACCGCGGAGCACGCCGAGATCTTCACCGAGGGCATCACACGCTCAGGGGCCCGAGGGGGCGCATACGTGCACCGGTGGACGACATGGCGCTCGGGCAGGACACCGGCACACTTCGCCGCGATACGCATCGACCACACCGGGGGTGCTGCCCGAACCAGCGGGCGTCACAGGAGGAGAGGGCGCGGGGCGGCGCGGGAACTCCACGCGAAAAGACCGCCCCCCGAAGGGTCACACAAGAAAAGGCGGGGTTCTGGACACTCCCCGCCACTCTTAATTTATAGCGCACCCCGGGGCTTGCGGCAAGACCCGGGGCATGCCGCACAATCGTCATCCGTGACCAGAACACACCAGTCGCAAGACGACATGAAACCAATGATGACCAGCGCGTTCGACCTCCCGGACCACCTCGCCGCCAAAGCCGCCCCGGCCCTGATCGCCAACGACGAGCAGCACTTCGCGACCATCGCGAACAGCCTCCGGGACTCGGTCACCGACCTGACCGAGCGCCTGGCCGCCGAACGAAGCGCGCCCCGCGGCACCGGCCGGGAGGTCCTGGAGCGGGACCTGCAGGTCCACCGGATGAGCGCCCGGCTGCGCACCCTGCGCCGCTTCGGTCTGGACCTGTGCCTGGGCCACATCATCAGCGAGGACCACCACGAACCCGTCTACGTCGGACGGCTCGGACTCACCGACGGCGAGGGACGCCGACTGCTGATCGACTGGCGCTCCTCCGCCGCCGAACCGTTCTTCGCGGCCACCCACGCCAACCCGATGGGGTTGAGGAGCCGCCGCAGGTACCGCTGGACGCGCGGACGCATCAGTGACTACTGGGACGAGGTGTTCACCGAGGAGGGGCTCGAAGGGCACGCCGCACTCGACGACCAATCAGCCTTCATCGCCAGCCTGGGCAGCAGCAGATCGGACCGGATGCGCGACGTGCTGGGCACCATCCAGGCCGACCAGGACGCCATCATCCGCGCTGGTTCGGCCGGAGCCCTGGTCGTCGACGGCGGC
This sequence comes from Nocardiopsis moroccensis, assembly GCF_055763695.1. Taxonomy (NCBI): domain Bacteria; kingdom Bacillati; phylum Actinomycetota; class Actinomycetes; order Streptosporangiales; family Nocardiopsidaceae; genus Nocardiopsis; species Nocardiopsis moroccensis. Next base: position 1,655,045 of record NZ_CP199747.1, read on the forward strand.
CCGGGAACGGGCAAGACCGTCGTCGCCCTGCACCGCACCGCCCACCTCCTCTACTCCGACCCCCGCCTGAGCCACCGCCGGGGCGGCGTGCTGTTCGTGGGACCGCACCAGCCCTACCTGGCCTATGTCGCCGACGTCCTGCCCAGCCTGGGAGAGGAAGGCGTGCACACCTGCACCCTGCGGGACCTGGTTCCACAGGGCGCCGATGCGGTGGCCGAGACCGACCCGGACGTCGCACGGCTGAAGGCCTCGGCAGACCTGGTCGGGGCGATCGAGGAAGCCGTCAGGTTCTACGAGCAACCTCCCACCCGGGGGATGACGGTCTCCACGGACTGGTTCGACCTGTGGTTGGGCGCCGAGGACTGGGCCGAGGCCTTCGACGCGCTGGACACTGGGACCGCGCACAACGAAGCACGTGACCAACTCCTGGAGGAGCTGGTCACGATCCTGGTGGACAAGCACGGCGGCCACGACGATGACGAGGTCCCACCCGACCTGGTCCGCAGGTCGCTGCTACGCAACACGGAACTGATCGGGGCCCTGTACCGGGCATGGCCGCTGATCGAGGCGGAGGACCTGGTCGGGGACCTGTGGTCGGTACCCGCCTACCTGCGCAAGTGTGCGCCCTGGCTCAGCCCGCAGGAGATCCACAGACTGCAACGCCAGGACACCCGGGCCTGGACGGTGCAGGACCTGCCGCTACTGGACGCGGCACGCCGGCGATTGGGTGACCCGAAGGCCGCAGACCGCAGGCGCCGCCGTACGGCCTCCGCGGCCGTGGAACGCGAGCGCATGTCCCACGTCATCGACAACCTGCTCCAGGCCGACGACGACGGCGAGGGGCTCGTGACGATGCTGCACGGACAGGACCTGCGCGAGAGCCTGGTCGACGAGTCGGCCCTGCCGAGTACCGAAACGGACGTGTTGGCCGGCCCGTTCGCGCACATCGTGGTGGACGAGGCCCAGGAGCTGACCGACGCGCAGTGGCAGATGTTGCTGCTGCGCTGCCCCTCCCGCAGCTTCACCATTGTCGGGGACCGTGCCCAGGCCCGGCACGGCTTCACCGAATCGTGGTCGCAGCGCCTGGAGCGGGTCGGGTTCGACCGGGTCGAGCTGGCCCCTCTGGGCGTGAACTACCGGACACCGCAGGAGGTGATGGCACAGGCCGAACCGGTGATCCGGGAGGTGCTCGCCGACGCCAACGTACCGACCTCGATCCGCAGCAGCGGCATCCCCGTGACTCACGGGAGCGTCACGGAACTGGACTCGGTCCTCACGGAATGGTTGACCCAGAACACCGAGGGGGTGGCCTGCGTGGTCGGGGCCCCCTCCTTCGAGGCGGGGCCGCGCGTGCGGTCGTTGCCCCCGAACCTGGTCAAGGGCCTGGAGTTCGACCTGGTGGTTCTGGTGGACCCGCAGGAGTTCGGCCGGGGGACCGAAGGAGCGGTGGACCGCTACGTGGCGATGACCCGGGCCACCCGGCAACTGGTCGTCCTCACCAGCGGGTGAGGCCGACCGCCGTCCAAGGTTGTCGAACCCCGGGCAGCGGGAACGGCCCCATCAGGAAACCGGGTGAAACCCGGATCAGCCGGACCGGAACGGGGCTCACCACGGTTCCGGTCCGGCGAGCACGGCACGGGCGGTGGCGCGCGCCCTTCGGGGGCGGGTGAGGATGTCGGTGCTGTCGACACACTGGTCCAGGGCACCGACCAGCGGGAGCGCACCGACGTCGGGATCGGTGATGCGGGCGGTCAGGGCCGCGGTGAAGCGTGCGGCACCAAGGACCCGGAACGGGCGACCGTGGTAGGGGCGTGTGGTCGCATCGACCGGGTCGGTCAGGGCGAGCCGGTTGTGCAGGCCGGCGAGGGCCTCGTAGACGTGGCAGAGGTGCTGCTCGCGGGTGCGCCAGTCCGGGGCGGTGAGGGCGGCGGACAGGTGCGGGGTCAGTTCGCCGGCCTGGGGAGTGCGGGCGAAGGCACTGCCGAGCCATTTCCCGTAGGGCGGGTAACGGCGGTTCATCAACAGGCAGAGCCGCATCAGCTCGCGTACCAGGCGTGCGGCGACCACGGCGGAGCCGAGTTCGTCGCCCACCTCGCCACAGCGCCCGACGAAGGCCTCCTCCTGGGAGAGGCGCTGCCACTGGCATGCGAGCACATGCAGCCACACATCGTGGGGATACCAGTGCAGATCGGCGCGGGCCGGGCCGAGCAGCCCCAGGCCGTCGTGGAAGACCGCGCCGCCGGTGACCTCCGCCAGGAGCTGGGTGGGGGTGGCCAGCCAATCCCCGAGGGTGAGGCCCTGATTCGGATCGAAGCCCAGGCGGGAGGTGAACCAGGCGGTCGGGTCGGTGATCTCGACGCGGTGCCGCAGCGGACCGTCGGTCTGTCGTAGGACACCGATACCCCCGGGTTCCCCGGTGGGGGCGAAGTGGGTCGGATAGCCGCCGAAGGTCCTGGGCAGGTGCTCGGCCAGGTGGGCGTGGAGCCGGTCACCGTGCCGGGCGGCCTCCTGCGGTGCCAGGAAGACCTGCAGGCGAGGCCCCCAGTCGTGGTCCCGGGAGCGGGCGGTGTCGAAACCGAGGACTTCCGAACCGCGGCCCAGAAGAGCTGCGGAATATGCCGCCCCGGGCAGGGCCTGCTCCAGCAGAGGTCGGACCGCCTCGCCGTAGAAGCGGCGGGCGAGTTCCAAGCCGGGAATGAAGGCGGGTGTGCTCATGCGGGCAACCGTGCCGCATCGACTCGAAGCCGGTCGAACGGTTTTCCCCTGCGCAGCACCGCCGCCGGCCCGCCAACGCCCGCCAGCACGAGAAAGGAGAAGAGGCTTCCCCCGCCATGACAAACACCTGGCTTGGACACGGGGCCGCCACCGGAAAACCTTTTGGCCCTTCCTACGGCGTTCCTTTTTACCGGGCGTGGCAGCCCGGACATTCACCCGGATGAGGACGTTTTTCGTAAGTGGATCAAGGTCATACGATGATCATGTCTCGTGGCTCGGACAGACCCGACCGACACTCAGCGGGGGTGCCGGAGCCGTTGTCTTCGAGCGGCTCCAGGCCCGAGTCGACGTGAAGGAGTTGATCACCTGGGACATCTCGGTGTACTCCACCATCGCCCGCCCCCACCAACAAGCGGCCGGTGCACCCATCCAGGTCGTGGTAGCAGGTACTGGCCGTTACCCGGGGTGCGCAGGAAGACGTGGTACTCGTCGGAGTCGTCGATGCCCGACAGCGCCATGACGTTGGTGGCACTGCCACTGTAGAGCCGCGCCCCACCGGCGCGAAGGTCGGCTTTGAGGAGCTACCGAAGATGTTCCAGGGTCTGGTGCGGTATGTGCCCGCGGTGAATGAGGCGATGGTGCGCGGAGCGGTCTACCCTCGGCGGTCCCTGGTTCTGGTCGCCGGGGTGCCCGGGGCCGGGAAGAGCACCCTGCTGCGGCGGCTGTTCGGTCTCCACGGGGACGAGGACCGGCCCGTACTCACCGCGGACGGTGTGCGGGTGATCGACTCGCTGCAGTCGCGGTACCGGCTGGGTCCGCTGCTCGGTCGGATCCCCTACCCGCTGTGGCGCTGGGTGGTGCACGTACTGCACCTGGGCCAGGTGTCCGCGGCGCTGCGCGGCGGCCCGGTTGTTGTGCACGAGTGCGGGACCCGGCGCCCGGTCCGTGTGCTGCTCGCCCTGCTCTGCCGACTCCACCGGTACGAGGTGCACGTGTTGATGATCGACGCCACCCCGCAGGAAGCCCGGAGCGGACAGAACGCTCGGGGGCGGCGAGTGACCGAGCTCAGCCACCGGGCGCATTCGCGGCGCTGGCGGCGACTGCGTGCGGCCACCCGGCGCGGAGTGGCGGCGTTCGCGCCGGGTGTGCGCAGTCTGCTCGCACTCGATCGGCGCCGGGCGCGTGAGCTGGCCTGGATCCGATTCGGTCCCGGCGCGAACACCCGTCCCCCGCACACCGAGATGGAATCGCCCTCTGCGATCGCTGAGGCTGCTCCGCAACACCATCCGCCCCCGTCCGGATCGATTCCTGGGCGACAAGGCCTGCTCCAGCCGCGCCGACCGGGACCACCGGCGCAAGCGAGGGGTCAAAGCGACGATCGCCCGGCCCCGCGACCAGCGTGAGTACCGCTGGCGCAAGGGGAGACCGCTGGTAGGCCCCCGGGTTTCGACCAGGTGGCCTACAAAGGGGTGCCCGGGCGTGCAGGGGCCGTGACCTCTGCACGCCCGGGCCCGAACCCCCTGGGGTGCGAGCCCGGGGTCAGGTGAGTTCGAGGCCGCCGTCAACGGTGAGGACCTGCCCGGTGAGCCAGGTCGTGCCCGGGTCGGCGAGCCGCAGCACCCACTGGGCGACCTCGTCGGGTTCACCGCGGCGGCCCAGCGGGATCTGCGCGGTCTCGCTCTCCTTGACCCGGGTCACGCCGGTCTCGGTGAGCCCGGCTGCCGCCAGCGCCTCGCTTTCGGTGGGGCCCGGCGCCAGGGCATTGACCCGTACCCCATCGGGGGCCAGTTCCAGCGCCCAGCAGCGGGTCAACTGCTCGATGGCGGCCTTGGAGGCCGCGTAGTGGGCGGCGCCGGGCAGCGGCCGGTGCCCATAGGTGCTGGAGATGTTGACGATCGTTCCGCTCTGTTCGCGCAGGTGCGGCAGGGCCGCGGCGGCCAGGAGGCTGGGGGCGGTGACGTTGAGCGCGAACAGCGCGGCGATGCGGTCCGCATCGGTTTCGGCCAGCGGCATCATCGCGGTGGCGCCGGCGTTGTTGACGAGCACGTCGATGCGACCCCACCGTTGCGTCGCGGCCTGGACCACCTTGGCAGGGGCGTCGGGGGCGCGCAGGTCGGCGGGGTGGACGGCGATACCGGGGTGGTGGGCGGCGGTGGCCTGGAGCGCCTCGTGGCGCCGACCCACCCCCAGGACACGGGCTCCGGCGCGGGCCATGGCGATCGCGGTGGCGCGGCCGATGCCCGATCCGGCACCGGTGACGATGGCGACCCGGCCGTCGAGGTCAGTGTGTTGGTGGTGATTCGGCTCGGTCAACCCGACCCCTTTGTTCGTTGTTCGTCGAATATCGAACAAGCTAGCATGGGGGCATGAGACACGCACACCACCCGGCGACCGAGGAACTGTCGTTGCCCGAGATGATGGCGGCGCTCAGCGACCCGTTGCGCATCGGGCTCGTGCGTGTGCTCGCCGACGGCGCCGAGCGCGGGTGGGGAGAGTTGCGAGCGCCGGTGGCCAAGTCGACGCTCAGCCACCACCTGCGGGTCCTACGCGATGCGGGGGTGACCCGTACCCGTCAGGAAGGCACCCGTTGCTTCGTCACGCTGCGCCGCCAGGACCTGGACGAGCGCTTCCCCGGGCTGGTCGAGGCTCTGCTGGAGGCGGCCGACGCCGAGGACGTGGGCGGTGGCGTCCACCTCGCACCCGGCGCCGACTCCACGGGCGCCTGCCGCTGACACCTGGTGCGGTTGGCCGCTGACATCACCAGCCCCCACACCGCCCGCGCCCCTGACACCGGGCTGTACGAATCGGCCGCACGCGCGGGTCGGGGCGGCCGTCGTCGCGCCGTAGCGCCACCTGTGGGAAACACCGAAAGCAGGCATCGCCGCCTTCGGGGTGGAAGGGCGGTCGCATCACGTGTCCAGGGGGCCGAAGGCGCCGATGTACGTGGGGGGCGCTTCTTGAATAACGTTTGGTTTGTAACGTTATTTAATAACGTTAAATGGTTCTGAGAAACGAAACCCCCTCCGTGGGGTCGAAAATCCTGACTTCCGATAAGTCAACCTTCTAGGAAGTCAGACCCCCAGGGGTGTCCGAACGCCCTCCGAGCCTCCGGTACGCCCCCGCAACGTTATTCAGCCCAGGTCAGGACCCGCGAAAACGAGACGAATACACCGTGGGCTGTACCGTCCGGGTTGTGTCAGAGCGACACAGTTCGACTACCGGGGGTGTTTCAACCCGTTTCCCCCACCGGCGGCACCGAACGGCACCGCCGCCCTGTGCACAACGAATCCTCCAGCCGGGCCGATCTGTGTACCATGCCCGCATGCGTCCCTGAGAGCTGCCGGTCCCCACGTGCGCGGCGTACGCCCCCGTGGGACGAAACCCGCCCCTGCCCACTCCCGACCTCCCCCTTGCCCTCGGTGTGCGCCTTCAGTTCCCGCCCGTGGATCTCCACCCGCAGAACGGGTGCCCGCGCCCGTCTCCCCTGCCCCCGACCGAGCCGAGAACCACCGAGGAGAAGCGATGATCGATACTCGCCTGGCAGGGCGGACCGTCCTGGTCACCGGCGGGTCCGGCAACATCGGTGCGGCGATCAGCCGTGCGTTCGCCACCCAGGGGGCACGGGTGGCGATCCACCACCTCACCCAGGACCCTCCGGCTCCCCCAGGCACCGAATGGGCGCACATCACCCCCGCCGCGCAGGAGGCAGCCGCACTCGCCAAGGAACTCGGCAACGGCTCCTTCGCCCTCAGCACCGACCTGTCGGCCCCGGACGGGCCGGCCCGGCTGGTCAGTGAGGTCGCGGCCCGGACCGGTGCGATCAACGTCCTGGTCAACAACGCCGCCCACTGCGAAACCCCGGACACCGTCGACACGTTGGACCACGCCTCGTTGGAGCGCCACTACCGGGTGAACGCCGTCGCCCCCGCGCTCCTCACCGCCGAGGTGGCGCGACTGCACCGCGGGGACGACCCGTTGTGCGTCATCAACATCACCACCGACGCCGCGCAGGCCTTCTCCGGCCAGATCGGCTACGGCACGTCCAAGGCGGCGTTGGAAGCGCTGACCCGCTCGACCGCGCTGGACCTGGCGGCGCGCGGTATACGCGTGAACGCCGTCGCTCCGGGCCCTGTCCAGACCGGCTGGATGGACGAGGAGCTCCTCGCGCAGGCGAGGCAGATCGTACCGATGGGCCGGGTGGGTGAGCCGGACGACATCGCCGACGCGGTGGTGTACCTGGCCTCCCACCAGGCCCGATGGGTCACCGGTCAGGTTCTGCAGGTCGCCGGCGGGCACGCCCTGTGACCGCGGCGGCCGCCCTCCTTGGAGGCGAGCGAGGGTGCCGGCTCGGTCCAGGGCGTGGGCGGGTTCTCGGTGAACAGGCGCAGCAGTCCCAACAGGCGGCTGGCGGGTGGGGCGGTCCAGTGGCGCTGCCCGGGTTGGGGGACGGGTTCGCCCAGGCGGGCCAGGGCCCAGGTCAGATGGTGCCACAGGATGCGAGCCTCCCAGGGGTGGTCGGGGTCCCCGTCCACCGTGCGGCGGTAGCCGTGCAGAACCCGGGGCAGCCAGTGGGGCGGGAGCTTGGCGAAGTCCGTGGCGGGATCGGCCAGGGCGGCATCGCCCCAGTCCACGACGGCGGAGAACTCACCGGCAGGGGTGGCCATCAGGTTCTGGGGTGCCAGATCGCCGTGCACGAGGCAGGGGACGGGATCTGCGGGCAGGCGGGTGGCCAGGTGGTCGCACCATGACTCCAACCAGCGGGCGGTCCCGGCGTCGACGTGTCCTTGCCGGTGCAGCTGTTCCACCAGAGGCGCGGGGTCGGTGACGTGGGTGTTTCGGGGAAGTTCGGGCAGGTCGGCGGTGGGAATGCGGTGAATGCGGGCCAGTTGGCGGCCGACCTGCTCCAGGAAGCCGGGTGAGGGTTCGTGGTGGGCCATGTCGGTACCGGGGGCGCGCTCCAGGAGCATGTGCGGAAGCTGGTCCTCCGGATCAGTGAACTCGACCAGCGCCGGGGTGCGTACCCCCGCGCGGTGGACGATGGGGATCAGGAGTGCCTCCTTGCGCAGGTCGGCAACGTAACCGGGGGTGCGGGGCAGGCGCAGGACCAGGTTGCGGCCCAGGGTCAGGACGTGGTTGGCCACTCCCTGGGGCAGGGGGCGGACCTGCGCGGGCGGGATGCGGTGGCGGGCGGCGATCGTGTACGCGGCGTTGGGTGCGGGGTACTCCATGGGCGCAGATCCTTACACGGACGGATCCGCCAGGCTCGTGGATTTTGCACACGAGGCCGCTGGCCGCCACGCCCGCTGTTGGTGCGGACGGGCACGTGTCCGAGTCTTCGGGCGGCCTGGCCGCCCCGGACCCCGGAGGTGGGGAACATCGGAACGAATACCCACACCAAACAAGGAGCGCGCGTTCAAAGCCCGTCTCCCTGACCATGGCGGGCCCCTCACCGTGTGTCCTTGGCGGGAGGGATAAACCAGGTGCCGGGAAGTCTCGTGGTTTGGCAGACTCACTGATCATGACGTCCAGGGACATCGATGTCTTCAACCGGGTAGCTGATCGGTACGACGAGGTCGTACCGTTCTTCACCGCGTTCGCGAAGGAGACCGCGTCAACACTCCCTCTCACTTCGGGAAACCGGGTGCTCGATCTCGGATCGGGACGCGGCGCCTTCACCGCGCAGGCTCTGGCCCGCCGCTGCCGGGTCACGGCGATCGACGCCGCTCCGAACATGGTGGTGCGGCTTCTTGAGGCGTACGCAGACCACGCCGACCTCGATGCCGCTCACGTGATGGACGCCCACCGCCTGGAGCTTCCCGGCGGGCTTCGACGCGGTGGTTTCCGGTTTCGTGGTGCACCTGCTCGACCATCCCTCGGAGGCTTTGGGCGAAGTGCTGCGAGTCCTCTCCCCGAAAGGGGTCTTCGCCTTCACTGTGCCCGGAGCCGCCCCGGACTTTCGGGTCCCTGAATCCTTCGAGGCGACCGATCCGCTCGCAGAACTGTTCACCGAGTTCGGTCAGTACCTGTCGCCAGGGGGCGGTATGGGTCAGCGGCTCGATGCCCGGGAACTGCTCACCGCCGCCGGATTCGTCGATGTCAAGGTCACGACGATCACTGTGGACCTTCCCGTGGCCGACGGTGAGACCCTGTGGCAGTGGGGGTTGACCCATGGTTCCCTCGCTTACTTCGAGGACCTGTCGGCGCATCGTCGCGTTGAGTTCCGCGCACGCCTGCTCGCCGCGACCAAGACCGCGGGCCCGATCAGGCTGCGTCGCATGGCCGCGATGTGGACCGGGCGTAAGCCGAAGCGGTGATTTCGGTGCGTGTGAGCGCACTTCCTTCGTTGCAGCGCGGGCTTTCTTCGCGATGGTCAGCACGGGAGCGCCTTCCGCGTCACCACCGCCACCCTGACCCCCGAGCACGCCGAGGCCTTCGCCGCACGCCTGGCCACCACCCTTGCCTGGATCAACTAGGAGAATCTCAATGACCGTGTCAAGCCGCCACGGGCCTGACCGGTGCCGTGCGCTCGAAGAGCCTCCCATCGCGCAGCAACGCCCACAACACGTCCACGAGTCGGCGAGCCAGAGCGAGCAGGGCCTGCTTGTGCAGCATCCGCTCCCCGCGCTTCTTGCCGTAGAAGGCCCGCGAGGGCCCATCGGCCTTGATCGAGGACAATGCGGCCAGGTAGAACACCCTGCGCAGGCGCCGGTTATAGCGCTTGGGGCGTCTGAGGTTGCCGCTCACCCGCCCCGAGTCCTTGCTCACCGGCGCCAGCCCGGCGTAGGAGGCCAGGCGGCCCGAGTGGGCGAACGCGGCCAGGTCACCGCCGGTGACCGTGATGAACTCCGCTCCCAGGACCGGCCCCATCCCGGGCAGGGACTCGATGATCTCGGCCTGGGGGTTGGACCGGAACACACCGGTGATGGTCTTGTCCAGGTCCTTGCGCTCGCGGTCCAGCTCCAACAGCTTGGCTGCCAGGCGCTTGACCAGGGCCGCGGTACTCGCCTCGCCAGGAAGCACGATGGTCTGGGCCCGGGCGGCCTCCAGCGCCTCGGCGGCGATCTTGGCGATGCTGGGCCGGTGCGGGCCGTGCTCGCGCAGGTGGGACAGGAGCCCGTCCTGATCGGCTGCGCGGATCTCGGCCGGGGTGGCGAAGCCGGTGAGCAGGATCAGCGGGGACCGCTTGGTGTAGTCCAAAGCCCGCTCCAGGCCGGGGAAGATCGCTCCGAGCAGGTCGCGGAGTCGGTTGACGCCGCGCACCCAGTCCGCGGCCAGGTCCGCCCGGTGGGCGGTGAGCCGGGACAGTTCGGCCACCTGTTCCGGCGGGGTGGTGACCGTGGACAGGTCCGGGCGCATGCGGGCGGTCTGGGCGATGACCAGGGCGTCCTTGGCGTCGGTCTTGGACTCGCCGAACGTGTTGGTCATGGTGTTGACCATTCGGCCCGGAACGTAGACCACCGTTTGGCCGGCGGCTCCGAGCACGGCCAGGAGCAGAGCGGCGTAGCTGTTGGTCAGATCCACCGCCCAGTGGACCTGGGCGTCGCTGGCGGTGGCCTTGTCGATGAGGGTCTCGATGGTGGCCTGGTCGTTGCGGACCTGCTTGGACCAGACCACCTCACCGATGCTGTTGATGGCGGTGGCGTGGTGGTTGGTCTTGCCCGCGTCGATCCCGATCCACATCGGCCCTGTGCTCATGCGATGCCGCTCCTCGCTGTTGGTGGTCCCCGTGGACAGCCCCGCCACCAGGTCCCTAAACAGCGACTTCTTCCCAGATCTCAATCAGAGGTCGGGGAGTCCCGGACGGTGGGGCGGCCATTCTCCTGGAGCCACCGAGGGCGAACACCCCATCAGCCACACCCCGCCGTCCTGGGCATCCAGAACATCCCGTCCTGAACAACCACAACCTTAGGGAACCCCATGTTCACCGGACTGAGCGCCTTCCCTCTGACCCCGCTCAACGCCGACCGCTTCGACGAAGCCGCACACGCCCGGCTCATCACCCGCCTGGTCGACGCCGGTGTCGACTCGATCGGCGCGCTGGGCTCGACCGGCTCCTACGCCTACCTCGACCGCGACGAGCGCCGCCAGGTCGCCCGTGCCAGTGTGCGCGAGGCCGACGGTGTACCGGTGATGGTCGGTATCGGTGCGCTGCGCACCTCCCACGTGCAGGCCCTGGCCGATGACGCCCAACAAGCCGGGGCATCGGCCGTGTTGTTGGCCCCGATGAGCTACCAGCCGCTCACCGACGAGGACGTGTTCGGACTCTATGCGGACGTCACCGCAGGGCTGTCGGTACCGTTGGTGGTCTACGACAATCCGGGCACGACGCACTTCACCTTCTCTACCGAGCTGTACGCGCGCATCGCGGTCCTGCCCAACGTGGCCGCGATCAAGATCCCTCCGGTCCCGCTGGAGACAAACGAAGCACGCGAGCGCGTCGAGGCGATCCGCGCGGTCGTGCCCGACCATGTGAGCATCGGTGTGTCCGGGGACAGCGCCGCAGCCACCGGTCTGAACGCCGGCTGCCAGGCGTGGTTCTCTGTCGTGGGCGGCACCGTGCCCGAGGCGGTGTTGCCGATCGTGCGCGCCGCAGGCCAGGGCGACCCCGAGGTCGCCCTGGCCCACTCCGAGCGCCTGCGGCCGTTGTGGGAGTTGTTCGCCGTCCACGGCAGCCTGCGGGTGACGGCGGTCATCGCCGAACATCTGGGATTGGTCGCCCCGTCCTGCCTGCCCCGCCCGCTTGTGGGGCTGACCGCTTCCCAGCGGGAGCAGGTTGTGCGTGTGGTGGAGGAGCTGCACCTGTCATGAGCCGACCCTCTGCGCTACGAACCGTTCTTGCGGTGCGGTCCGGAGAGGCCCCCGCGGGGGACGGCGCTCCCACGGTGCGTGGCGCAGCGTGTCGACGGTGCCGGGGGAGAAGTAGGAGAAGAGGGCCGGTGCGGCGGTCGCCTCACGGCGGATGGCACAACAGGGTTCCTGCCACCTCACGGGTGCGGTATTCCCTGAAGGCTTCGGTTGAGCCCGGGGGACACTTGCTACCGCACCGGCCCGGATCAGCTGGAACAGGTAAGGGCGATCAGGTATTCCCCGCGTTCGCGGAACATCTTCCGTGCCTACCGGAAAGGCCGGACCACACAGGGCACGCTCTTGGCCCACACGCCCCCACAACGCCCAGTTCCGCAGCTCCGAAAGCTCCGAACGGCGCCCCGGTGCGGTGCCACCCGGGCGTGACCCCACGGGAACAGCGCGGTTCCCTGCTGTTCACACCCCGTTGCCCACGCCCGGTTAGCCTCGACACCGTCCGGCTGCGCGCACGGAAAACCACCCCTCCCGCGCACTGCCCCCATCAGGCCCTCTCCCCTGGGGCGCCCGAGGCCACGTGCGGGTGGCCCGGGTGCCCCGCCCCAACACCGCCGAACGAACGGGGGCGTGGTCACAGACGCCCCTGTGACCACACCCCCCGCGTTTGCGGCAGGACCAAGGCCACTCGGAAGAAGCCCCTGACCGCGCCGCTACCTCCTACGCCACCGGGGCCTCCTGCACACCGCGGCCCCGCTCCAGGGCCCGTTCGGCCTCGGCCATCACCAGATCGGCGTTGATCGCCGCCCCGGCCCTACCCCCGGCGGCGGCCGAACCGAGCACCTGCTCGGTCACCGAAGTGACGTTGCCAGCCACCCACACCCCCGGCGCCGCGGTGGCACCCATGGGCCCGGCCTCCACACAGGTACCCATCACGTGTTCGCCCATCTTCTGCTCGACCACCTCAAGCCCCAGGTCCACCAGCAGCTGCGAACGCGAACGCATGAACGTGGGCACCACCACCGCGTGCACGGGCACCACCGACCCGTCGGCGGTACGCACCCCGCTGACCCCGCGATCGTCGGCCTCCACAGCTTCCACCGCGGCGTCGACCACGGTGATGCCGCGCGCGACCAGTTTCTCCCGATCCGGGGCGGCCAGACCCGCACCGGGGTGGGCGAACAGGGTCACCCGATCGGTCCACTGCCGCCACAACAGGGACGCGTGCACCGCCACGGGCCCGCTGGCCACCACACCCACCGGCTCGTCGCGCACCTCCCACCCGTGGCAGTAGGGGCAGTGCAGCACCCCGGTACCCCAGTGCTCGGCCAGACCGGGGATGTCGGGGAGTTCATCGACCAGCCCGGTGGTGACCAGCAGCCGCTGGGCCGCCACCACCGATCCGTCCGCACACTCCACGGTGAAACCCTCCCCGCTGCGTTCCAGGGCCACCACCCGACCCTGTTCGACCACGCCGCCGTAGGACTCGACCTCGGTGCGCCCGCGCGCGAGGAGTTCGGCGGGGGAGGCCCCCTCCGACCCCAGGTAGCCGTGTACCCCCCGGGCCGGGGCGTTGCGCGGCTGGGCTGCATCGATGACCAGCACCGAACGGCGGGCCCGGGCCAGCATCAGCGCCCCGCTCAGCCCGGCGGCGCCACCACCGACGACCACGACCTCGAAGCTGCGTGTGGGTTCGTTCATGGATGTCTCCTTTGCTCGTACACCCATCCTGCGCACCGCCCCACCATCTGACAACAAACGTTGCCAAAGCAGCAAAACCCCAGATCAAGGACGCCCACCAACACCACCGGCGGCCCCGCACCCGCCCCGGCCGTTAGGCTCCCCTGCCATGGACAGCCTGTGGAACACCGACACCGTCTGGCTCAACACCGCCCAGTACGGCATCCCACCCACCACCGCCCACACCGCACTCACCCACGCCATCAACGCCTGGCACACCGGCACCGGCGACCCCCAGCACTGGTCCCAGGCCGTCGAAACCACCCGCGCCCGCTTCGCCCACCTGCTCCACGCACCCACCGACGACATCACCCTGGGCGCCTCCACCTCCCAACTCGTGGGCACCATCGCCGCCTCCCTGCCCCACGGCTCCCACATCCTGGTGCCCGAAGGCGAATTCACCTCCACCACCTTCCCCTTCCACGCCCACACCGACCGCGGCATCACCGTGCACACCGCACCCCTGCACTCCCTGGCCGAACACATCACCCCCACCACCCACATGGTCGCCTTCAGCCCCGTGCAGTCGGCCGACGGCACCCTGGCCCCCACCGACCAGATCCTGGCCGCCGCCCACACCCACCACACCCTCGTCCTGGCCGACGCCACCCAGGCCGCAGGCTGGCTCCCCCTGGATGCCACCCGCTTCGACGCCCTGGTCTGCTCCGCCTACAAATGGCTCATGGCCCCCCGCGGCCTGGCCCTGGCCTACCTCTCCCCTGCCCTGCGCACCCGCCTGCGCCCCACCAACGCCGGACCCATGGCCGACACCAACCCCGCCACCGCCTTCTACCGGGACCACTTCGACCCCGCCCCCACCGCCCGCGCCTTCGACCTGTCCCCCAACTGGTTCGCCGCCCAGGCCGCCGCCCCCGCCCTGCAAACCCTCCTCCACAAGGGGGTGGAACACATCCACACCCACAACACCCGCCTGGCCGACCGGCTGCGCGCCCACCTGGACCAGCCCCCGGCCCACTCGGCCATCACCACCGTGGACATCCCCGACGCCCTACGAACCCTGCGCCGGGCCGGCATCGTGGCCACCGAGCGCGGCGGACAGACCCGCCTGGCCTTCCACCTGTACAACACCGAAGCCGACGCCGACCTGGCCGCCAAGGTCCTCACCGGCTGAACCGCGCCCAGAAATCAGCGGAACGCGGGTGTGGTCTGGGTGATGCGCCACAACCGGCGAGGCAGCTCACCCTCCTCGAAGGGGACGACCTCCACCAGGTCCCACCCTGTGGCGAGGTCGGCGACCAGAGCGCGGTCGAAGAAGTGCACGGCGAACCCGCCGTGCTCGAAGATGTCGTCACCGTGGGAGATCCCGGTCCCGTAGTGGGCGTCACCGGTGTGGCGCACCGTGTACACGAGCGTGCCGCCGGGTCGCAGCACCCGGCCGATCTCGTTCATGAGCGCCCGGACCTGGTCGGTGGTCAGTGCCATGCACAGCAACATGTGCGCGAAGACCGCGTCCACGGAGGCATCCGCCAGGGGCAGTGGTGTGCGGGCGTCGTGCAGGTGCGTGTCCACGCGCTCCGCCACCCCCTGTTCCCGGGCGGTACGTGCCAGTTGCTCCAGGGCGGTGGCGCTGAAGTCGGCGGCGTGCACCCGGAGTCCCCGGTCAGCCAGCCACAGGGTGTCGCGCCCGTGCCCGGCTCCCAGCTCCAGCACGGTGCGGGCTCCGCGGTCGGTGAACGCCTCCAGCGCGTGCCGGGCGGGTTCCGAGGGGTCGGCGCCGTACATGTGCGGGTTGCGGTCGTAGACGCTCTGCCAGTGCTCGCGCTGGGACGCGCCCAGATCGGTGTCCACGTCGGCCTCCTCCGGCGGGGCGCACAACGGCGCTCTCCAGACGGAGGGGCCGCGCACTTCCCGCGGCCCCTCGATCACGTACCATATATTCCAAAGATACATGGAACTATGGAGTTCGGGATGAGCAAGACCGACCTGTACGACGCCCTCGCCCGCACCGGCAAGGCCCTGGCCCACGGCAAGCGCTTGGAGATCATCGAACTGCTGGCCCAGGCAGAGCGCCCCGTCCAGGACCTGGCCCAGGCGGTGGAGCTGAAACTGTCCACCGCCTCGGCCCACCTGCAGGTACTGCGCCAGACCGGGCTGGTCACCACCCGGGCCGAGGGCACCCGGATCTTCTACCGGCTGGCCGGCGACGACGTGGCAGCCCTGATGACGGCGGTGTGCCGGGTCGCCGACACCCACCAGGCCGAGGCCGCAGCCGCCCGCCGCTCCTACCTGGACCACGACGACATCCGCCTGGTGGGACGCCAGGAACTGCTGGCCGCGGTCGCCCAGAACACCGCCCTGGTCCTGGACGTACGCCCCACCCAGGAGTACGAGGCCGGACACCTGCCCGGAGCGGTGTCCATCCCGCTGGAGGAGCTGGCCGACCGGCTCACCGAGATCCCCGTCGACACCGAGGTCGTGGCCTACTGCCGTGGCCGCTACTGCGTGCTCTCCCACGAGGCCGTGCGCCTGCTGCGCGCCCACGGCCGCAACGCCGCCCTGCTGGAGGAGGGCGTCCTGGAGTGGCGCTCGGACGGCATGACCCTCACCCCCTGACCCGGACCCGGAGGAGATCGCAGAGCTGACCGCCGCCCCGCCCACACACCGGACCGGAACAGTCCCCGCACCCGAACGCACCGGTCACCACCTCCACCGGCCCGGTGGTAGGTTCCACTCGCCAGGAGACCGTGGTGCCCTCAGGTACGAACCCGCCCGCACCCGCATCCACCCCGCGACCCCTGAAGGGCCGCACCCGGAGAGGACCCCGTGACCATCCGCCCCGTCCCCACCACGCTCTCCGACCTGCCCTACGCCGAGGAACTGCGCCCCTTCGACAGGGACCAACTCCACATGGACCCCCACGAGGCCACCCACTTCGACGGTGAGAGGTTCGAGGCCATCAACCTCACCGGCGCCCGGTTCATCGAGAGCGCCTTCACCGACACCCACTGGGACGGCGGAGTACTGCGCAGGTGCAGGTTCACCGAGGTGTGGATGCACAAGGTACGCATGGCCGGCACCGACACCGCAGAATGCACCTGGCTCGACAGCCACATCGTGGCCAGCATGTTCGCCGGAACCGCGTCCTTCAACTCCGAGGCCCAACGCGTGGTCTTCTCCTCCTGCAAACTCAGCGGGGTCAACTTCCGAGCCACACGCATGGTCGACGTGGTCTTCCAGGACTGCGTCCTCACCGACGTGGACTTCGGGCAGGCCTCCCTGACCCGGGTCACCTTCCCCGGCTCCAGCCTGCGCGGCCTGCACCTGGCCAAGGCCACACTGCACGAGGTGGACCTGCGCGGGGCCAGCGAACTCGACCTGGCCTCGGGTTTCGAGTCACTGAGCGGCGCGGTCATCGGACAGGCGCAACTACTCGCGATCGCCCCCGCCCTCGCAGCCAACACGGGCATCACCGTCCGGGACGCGTGAGTACCCCCACCGGGGTACCGCTCCCGCCCCGGCCGACCAGCCGCACCGACCACCCGCAACCGCCGGAGCCGGGACCCTAGGGAACGATCCCCTCCCGCTCCGGGCGCACGTTGCCCAGCACCCGCTTCACCGCGATCTCGATCACCACCCGCTCGGGGTTGGGGCGCGGCCGCCGGTACCGTTGGGCGTAACGCCGCTCCGCCTCGGCCACCGCCCCCTCATCGGCACGCACCGTGGCGGTGCCCTCCAACGTCGACCACCGGGCCCCCTCCACCTGGCACACCGACACCCGCGCCCCCGGACGAGATCCCAGGTTGCGTGCCTTGTAACTGTTCCCGGAGGCGATCACCCGCGCCAGGTGCCGCTCGGGGTCATAGGTCACCCCCACCGGCACCTGGTGGATACTGCCGTCCGGGCGCGGGGAAGCCAACGTGCACAGACGGCGCTCACCCCAAAACACCAGGAAGGGATCCTGCTCACGGGGCTCCTCGGGCACGGAACCGGGCTCCTCGGACACTTTCCTGTCGGGCACGGGGACTCCCATCGTCGGCTGACCTGCCAGGCCACCAGCATCCCAGCCCCCGCACCACGCCCCGACCCAGGTCAGGAAAAGACCCCGGCACGAGCACACCCCGCCCGGGCGGCGCCCACGGCCCCACAGGACCGACGACGACCACCCCGGTGCAGGTCAGGACCCCCAGAGCCCCCTCACAGCCGCGGCTGCGCCACCCGCGAACCCAGATCCACCCACCCCCGGTACCCCGACGGCGACGCACAGAAGACCCGTCCACCCGGGTTCAACCGCTCATCACGCCAGAACCACGCCGTCAACTCCTCCTCGGCCCCCGCATCCCCAGCATCCGCGGCCACCACCAGCCCCGCCACCTCATCAGCCAACACACTGTCCCCGTCCCGGCCCATCGCACCCCACGAATCCCACAACAACGTCTCCACCCCCAACCGGTGCGCCACCTCCAACCACACGTAGTCCCGCACCAACCACCCGCCCCGCATCATCGGCAGATCCGGAGCCACCCCGAAGTCGGTCCCCCGCACCCGCCCGGCCCGGATCGCCAACCACACCTGCGAAGCCCCCGAGAACGCCACCTCACCCACCGCTCCCGCATGCGTCAGATCCAACGGGTCCACACCCCACCCACCCCCGGGATCCAACTGGGTGTCCGCCCACACCCAACGCCGCCCGTCCCAGTACTCCACCACCACATGATCCGTGCCAAAACCCGCACTCAGATACGACGCGAACCCCACCCGCGTGCGCGCCGCCACTCCGTGCTCACGCAACGCCGCCACCGTCAACAGCGCAAAATCCCGACAGCACCCCACCAACGGCTCCGACCGCCCAGCCGACCACTCCCGCCCGTCACGCACCGCATCGGTGGCCAACATCGCCTCCACCCAACGGTGGTCGATCTCCTCCCACCGCTGACCCACACCCACCCGGCCCCCGTACACGTAATGCGTCAACACCCCGCGCAACAGCCGACCGACACCCGCCACATCCCCCGGCAGCCCCGCCAACACCTCCCGGTAGGCGCCCGGATCGGTGAAGGCGGTGTGCTCACGCCAACGCTCCACGCCCACCGCCTCCGATTCCACACCCCGCCCACGCTTCGCACCCATCAGAGCACCGACCTCCACACCACTGTTCGTTCCACCAACCACGACTCACCCACCAACCCGCACCGGCCGCGCCACCCACGCGAACGTCTCCCGCTCTCCCACCCGCTCCCACGGACGCAGATACACCTCCCGAAAACCCCCCACAGGCCGCACACCCCGCTCCCGGGCCGCCTGCTCCACCCCCGCGTACGCCCCCATGATCCGCGGATAGAAACAGTCCCCACGCGCCACCCCAGCCACCAACCACACCCCCGACGGTTCCCACCGCAACGACACCCCCTCCTCCGGCCCAGCCACCCCCTCGTAGGGAACGGCCACCTCGATCGGCGCCGCACCGTCCGGCGAAGGCGTGCCGTGGTACAGCACCCACGTCTGCTCCCCGGCCCGCGCACCCTGCCCCGCCAACACCCGCCGCACCCCGGCAGCCAACCCCACATAGGTCTCCACCAGGTCCTGCACACCCACCCGCGCCCGTGCGCAGGCCACCCGCACCCCGGACACCGACTCCAACGAGGTCTGCCACACCGGACCGCCCCCGTCCGGGCCGGGCCCCTGCCCACCCACCAACGCACACACCCGCTCGACCATGGCCTGCCGCGAACGCTCCGCCTCCTGACGCGCCCGCCACCAGGACCGCACCAATCCCACCGCCTCCTGCGGCGGGGCCGCCACCACCTGCGCCACCATCGCCAACGGCATGTCCATCCGGCGCAGCTCCCGCACCCGCACCGCCGCCCCCACCTGCTCAGGCAGGTAGTACCGGTACCCGTTGGCCTCCTCCACCCGGTGCGGCACCGACAACCCCGACCGCTCGTACAGCCGCAGCGCCTTGGCGGACAGGCCACTACGCCGCGAGAACTCCCCCCGCGACAACTCTTCCGAGACCACCGACCCGTTCATGGCCCCGAGTCTGGACCGTGCCCCAGGGGCACGGTCAACCCCCGCCACAACCGCCCCCGCCCCCGCACGCACGGCGGTAGCATCAGCGTCGGCTCACACCCGCGCCCGACCCCCGACAACAGCCCCGGCCCCAGGCGTCCAGACACACCCCCTCCGGCCCGCCCCAGGAGCCCACACCATGTACCCCACCAGCGACCCCCACACCAGCAACCACCTGCCCCGCCCCGGCGGCCACCACCTGTTCTGGCAAGAAAGCGGCAACCCCCACGGCACACCCGTCCTGGCCCTGCACGGCGGCCCCGGCTCCTCCTCCAACCCACGCTGGTCCGCACTGACCGACCCCGACCACTACCGCCTGATCCTGCTCGACCAACGCGGCGCCGGAGCCAGCACCCCCAACGCCGCCGCACCCACCACCGACCTGACCACCAACACCACCCCCCACCTGATCCAGGACTGCGAAGCCCTACGCACCCACCTGGGCATCGACCGCTGGCACCTCATGGGCGCCTCCTGGGGGTCCTGCCTGGCCCTGGCCTACGCCCAAACCCACCCCGACCAGGTCCTCTCCCTCATCCTGTTCGCCGTCACCACCGGCACCCGCCAGGAGATCACCTGGATCACCCACGACATGCGCCGCATCTTCCCCCAGGAATGGGAGGACTTCCACGCCGCAGCCGGCCCCGACGCCGACCCCCGCGCCCTGCCCGCCGCCTACGCCCGCCTCCTGGCCGACCCCGACCCCCGGGTACGCCACGACGCCGCCCTGGCCTGGTGCCGCTGGGAGGACACCCACGTGGCCACCGTCCCCAACTTCACCCCCAACCCCCGTTTCCAGGACCCCGACTTCCGCCTCACCTTCGCCCGCCTGGTCACCCACTACTGGTCCAACGACTGCTTCCTCGCCCCGAACCAACTCCTGGACAACGTCGAACGCATCGCCCACATCCCCGCGTACCTGATCAACGGCCGCCTGGACATCAGCGGCCCCAGCGACACCGCCCACCACCTGGCCCGACGCTGGCCCGCCGCCGAACTGCGCATCGTGGGCGGAGCCGCCCACACCGCCAACAACCACGGCATCGGCCAAGCTGTCCTGGAAGCCACCGACCACCTGCGCCACCTGACCTGACCCCGCCGGCACGAAGGCCCCCGGGAAGGGCATCACCCCCGAGGGCCTTCGACAAAATCACCCACCGGCCCGCTCAGACCAGCCGACCCACCTCGTCCACCACCCGCCCCAACTCCTCCTCGGTGTTGTAGTAGTGCACCGAAGCCCGCACCACCTCACCCTCACCCTCTCCCGACCACCGCTGTGCCCCGGGCCGGGACACCTCCGCCCGCACCCCGCGCTCACGCAACTGCCCCACCACCCAGGGTGCCTCCCGCCCAGCCACCGTGAACGTCACGATCCCCGACCGCTCCCGACCCCGATCACGCACCTCCACACCCGGCACCCCCGCCAACCCCTCACGCAACAACCCGGCCAACCCACCGATGCGCTCACGAGCCCACCCCATCCCCACACCACGCGCATAACGCGCAGCCACCCCCAACCCGATCCGGGCCGCCACCGAGTGCTCAAAAGACGCGAACCCCGCCGCACCCGCCAACACCCGGTAGGAGTCCGGACCGCTCCACTCACCCCCGATGTGGTTGACCAACAACGGCTCCCCCAACCGCGCCCCGTCCCGCACGTACAAAAACCCCGTCCCCCGCGGCCCCCGCAGGTACTTACGCCCGGTCCCCGAGAGCAGATCACACCCGATCCGCTCCACATCCACCTCCCACTGGCCCACCGACTGGCACGCATCCAGCAGGTACACCGCACCGAACCGGGCACACAGCTTCCCCACCGCCTCCGCCGGGTTCACCAACCCGTTGTACGTGGGCATGTGGTTGATCGCCACCAACCCCACATCCCCCCGCCCCAACTCCTCCTCCAACACACCCACATCCAGCACCCCGTCGGCATCATCAGGCACCACCTGCACCCGCACACCCCGCAAAGCCGCCATCCGCAACAACCCCACCCCGTTGCCGGCGTACTCACTGGTCGTGGTCAGCACCCGCTGCCCCGGCTCCAACACCACCGCGCCCAGAGCCTGCGACCACGCCTGCGAAGCGCCCTCGAAGAACACCACCTCCCACGGCGACGCCCCGATCAACCCCGCCACCTGCGCCGTACTCTCCTCCACCAGCCCCGCAGCCAAACCCTCGGCCTCATAACCCCCCACCCGCGACTCCAACTCCAGGTGGGAGACCACCGCCTCATGCACCTGCCGCGGCACCAACGACGCCCCCGCGTTGTCCAGGAACACCAACCCCGCGCACCCCGGGGTGTCCTCCCGCAGCCCGACCACATCCACCACGAACCCACTCCTCAACAACCGGGGACCACATCTGCCCGCACCCTGCCACACCCCGCCCCCGCACCACAGGGGGCACCCGACCCCACGCACGACCGTGTGTCCCACACCAACCCCGCCACCGGCCCGCGCACCCCCCACCATCAGCCACAATGGCCAACAACCACCACCCACCCCACGAAAGGGCACCCGGCTGCCATGACCATCCCCAAAGCCGAACTCCACCTGCACATCGAAGGCACCCTGGAGCCCGAACTCGCCTTCCACCTGGCCGAGCGCAACAACATCACTCTGCCCCACGCCGACATCGACGCCCTACACTCCGCCTACTCCTTCACCGACCTGCAGTCCTTCCTCGACCTCTACTACGCCCTCATGGACGTACTGCGCACCGAAGCCGACTTCCACGACCTGGCCGAGGCCTACCTGACCCGCGCCGCCGCCCAAGGGGTCCGACACGCCGAGATCTTCTTCGACCCCCAGGCCCACACCAGCCGCGGCATCTCCCTGGACACCGTCATCAACGGCCTCACCGCCGCCCTGGACACCAGCCTGCAGCGCCACAACATCTCCACCACCCTCATCCTGTGCTTCCTGCGCGACCGCCCCGCCACCGAAGCCATGGACACCCTCAACGCCGCCCGCCCCCACCTGGACCGCATCAGCGCCGTCGGCCTGGACTCGGCCGAGGTCGGCAACCCGCCCGAGAAGTTCACCGAGGTCTTTGCCGCCGCAGCCGAACTCGGCCTGCACCGCGTGGCCCACGCCGGCGAGGAAGGCCCCGCCTCCTACATCTGGCAGGCCCTCAACCTCCTGGGCGCCGAACGCATCGACCACGGCATCCGCTGCCTGGACGACCCCGCCCTGGTCACCCACCTGGCCGCCACCCGCACCCCCCTGACGGTGTGCCCCTTCTCCAACGTGCGCCTGCGCGCCGTCCGCACCCTGGCCGAACACCCCCTGCCCGCCCTGATGGAGGCAGGCCTGCTGGTCACCGTCAACTCCGACGACCCCTCCTACTTCGGCGGCTACGTCCACGACAACTACCTGGCACTACAGCAACACCTGGGCCTGGACCACGAACAACTGCGCACCCTGGCCCGCAACTCCTTCACCGCCTCCTTCCTGCCCGCACAACGCCGCGAGGCCCTCATCGCCGAAGTCGACGCCTACACCTTCTGACCCCCCACACCCCGGAGGGGCCCTCGCACCCATACGAGGGCCCCTCCGAGGTCCTTGCCACCCCCGGCCCCCGATCACCGCCAGGTCAGCGACTGGCCATGCTCACCGGTGTAGGCCACCACCCGCCCATCCACCGCCAACGTGAAGTCACCCTCCACCGGCGGCCGGGCGCGCTCCCACCCGGGAAAGGCCCGCCACCCCTCGTTGGACACCCAGTGCCCGGGCAACTCACCCACCAACCGCTCGAACCGCTCCCGCTCGGCCACCGACAGGTAAGCCAACACCGCACTGTGGAAAACCACCAACGTGGCCCCCGCAGGGGCCCGGGCCGCCACCTGCGGCAACACCTCCAACAGGTCCCCCGACACCAACAGCGCCGGATCGGACGCGGCCACCGACGCCGCTGCCCGCAACCGCTCCACCCGCGCCCGCCCGACCTCCCCGGGCCAGACCAACGACTCCAACCACCGCACGTTTGACCCCTCCCCCGCATCCAACGGGTTCAGGTCCACCCCCGCCCGCCACACCACCCGCGGCGGCCCCTCGGGGACGGGCACCTCACCGCGCATGCGGCACTCCAACAGCACCGGGCTGTCCTTCGGCCCGATCGGCGCCGCCCCGTCATAGGAGTACCGGTACCGGTCCGGGTACAGGCACAACCCCGCCGAAGCCCCCACCTCGACCAACGCCAACGGCCCCTCGAACCCGGCCAGAACGGGCAGCAGCGTCGCACACCGGCGCACCTCGTTGGTCTGGTTCATCCGCGCCAGCACCACCTGGCGCACCGACCCCCAGTGCGCCACCAACCAGTCCCGAAACCTCTCCCAGGGCCCGGTGGGCCCGCCCAGGTAGCGCACCGCCCCCAACAACAAGTTGGGTTGGCGCTTGTTGCCCGCCGGCAACGACAACACCAGGTCCAGCACCCGCTCGTCCCGGGCCACCCCCAAAGCGATCCGCTCATATTCCGCCGAACCGCCACGGGCACAGCCGGCCGCGAACCGCCGGTACCCCTCAGCCAACCGCTCCCGCTCCACGCTCACATCCACGGGCACACACCCTCCTCAAGACAGCACGTGCGCGAAAACCTACGCTCCGGCACGGCCGCCCCCGCCCTCCGCCCCCACCCGGAACCGCTCCCGGTACTGAGTCGGCGCACACCCCAGCACCCGCACGAACGCCCGCCGCATCGCCTCATCGGTACCGAACCCACACCCCCGCGCGATCGCCGCCACCGGAGCCGACCCCTCCTCAAGACGCCTACGCGCCCACTCCACCCGCACCCGCTCCACGTACCGCCCCGGCGTACACCCCACCTGCTCAGCGAAGACCCGCGAGAACTGACGCACCGACAACCCCGCCCGCTCGGCCAACACCGCCAACGACCACACCCGCCCCGGGTCGGCATCCACCAGATGCTGCACCTGACGCACCTCGGCCCGCTCCGCCCTCTGGGTGGCCAACTGGGTGGAGAACTGCGCCTGCCCTCCGGGCCGCACCAGGAACACCACCAGGGTGCGCGCCAACCCCAACGC
This sequence comes from Nocardiopsis moroccensis, assembly GCF_055763695.1. Classification (NCBI taxonomy): domain Bacteria; kingdom Bacillati; phylum Actinomycetota; class Actinomycetes; order Streptosporangiales; family Nocardiopsidaceae; genus Nocardiopsis; species Nocardiopsis moroccensis. The sequence continues at coordinate 1,679,370 of NZ_CP199747.1, forward strand.
CACCTGCCGCCCCAGATCCTCCTCCACCACCGCCAACGCCAGATCGATCCCCGACGTCACCCCAGCCGAGGTCCACACCCGCCCCGAACGCACGAACACCGGATCCCGCTCCACCCGCACCCCGGGAAACTCCCGCGCCAGGCGCTCACAGTGCCGCCAGTGCGTGGTCGCCCGAACCCCCTCCAGCAGACCGGCGTGAGCAAGCACGAACGCCCCCGAACACACCGACGCCACCCTCCCCGCACGAGCGGCCAACTCCCGCACCGCCGCCACCAGCTCCGCATCCGGCTCATGGGCGCCCTCACCCCCAGCCACCACCAGGGTGTCCACCCGACCCACCCGCTCCAACGCCACCGAGGGCACCAACCCCACCCCACTGGAAGCGGTCACCACCGCCCCGCCCAGGGAAGCCGTACGCACCCGATAACGCGAACCGGGCGCCCGCGCCGCCCCGGCGAAGACCTCCAACGGCCCCGTCGCGTCCAGACTCTGCACGCCCTCGAAAACAACAATGACCACCTCGTGGTGTGTGCTGTGCTCCATACCCCCACCCCACCAGCGCCCGGGAAACGACCACAAGGTCGCGTGCCCCAACCATCCGGCCACCACCCCTCCCACCAGCGCCCGACACACACCACCCCGCGGCCTCACGGCCCCTCACCCGCCCACGCCTACCCTGTGAGGACACGAAAAGATAACGAGAACTCTCGCGCGCCCGGGACGATCCCAGGCAGGAGACGACCACCCACACGAACGGACACCCGTGAGGCTCTCCACCCGCCACCACCTACGGCACAGCACCCACACCACACCACCCGCCGCGCCTCTGCTCGAGCTTCACGACGTGTCCCTCACCCACACCCACCACTCCCTCCTGCACCACCTCGACCTCACCATCCGACCCGGCCAACACATCGCCCTGGTCGGCCTCACCACCACCGCCGCCACCGCACTCACCCACCTGATCAACCACACCGCCCACCCCACCCACGGACACATCACCACCCACACACCCATCCACACCACCCGGCCCAACCCCACCCTCGCCCAAACCATCACCGGACACCCCCACCCCAACCCCCACGACCACCACCTGGCCCACACCCTGACCACCACCCACCTGGACCCCCACCACCTCAACACCCCCCTCACCGACCTCGACCCCGCCCTGACCCCCCGCATCCACCACGCCCGCACCCTCTACGCCCACCGCACCGGAGCCCACCTCCTGCTCATCAACCACCCCCACACCCCGACCCCACCCCCCGCACCCGACACCGCCCACCTCACCCTCACCAGCCACCCCGCCCTGGCCCGCACCGCCGACCGCATCCTGCTGCTCCACCACGGACGGACCACCGAAACCGGCACCCACCGCCAACTCCTTCTCCGCGGCGGCGCCTACGCACGCCTGTACGCCCGCCAAAGCACCCGGACCCCCACCCCCACCACGCCCTAAACTGGACCCGTGCCACCCATCGCCAAGGAACTCACCGTCGGACAGGTCGCCGAACGCGCCGGAGTCGCAGTCTCCGCCCTGCACTTCTACGAACGCCAAGGCCTCATCCACAGCCGCCGCACCACCGGCAACCAACGCCGCTACCGCCGCGACACCCTGCGCCGCGTCTCCTTCATCCGCATCTCCCAACGCGTGGGCATCCCCCTGGCCCGCATCCGCGAAGCCCTCGACGAACTCCCCGAGAACCGCACCCCCACCCGCGCCGACTGGGCCGCCGTCTCCGCCCAGTGGCGCACCGAACTCGACGCACGCATCACTCAGCTCATCCGCCTGCGCGACGACCTCACCGGATGCATCGGCTGCGGCTGCCTGTCCCTGGACACCTGCGTGCTGTCCAACCCCGAGGACGAACTCGCCGCCACCGGCTCCGGACCCCGCCGCCTACTCGTGGGCCCCTTCAAGGACCAGGACTGACCCCACCCTCCTGCGCACGGGGGAGCCGCCTCCCGCCCCGGCGGGAGGCCCCACACACCGGTGCGCACCCATCCTGGAACCATGCCCACCGCACTGATCCGCACCACCCTGGCCTGACCCGCCCCACCCGCCCCCTGCGCCACCAGCGCTGAACCACGAAGCGGCGGCGCCCCGCCGGGCACCGCCGCTCACACCCCGCACACCGGACCGCTACAGTCCGGCGGCCTCGTCACGTCCGCGCCGGGCCAGCTCGTCGGCGCGTTCGTTGCCCTCGTCGCCGTTGTGCCCGCGCACCCACTTCCACTCCACGTCATAGCGTGCGGCCACCTCGTCCAGGCGCTGCCACAGGTCCACGTTCTTCACGGGTTTCTTGTCCGCGGTCTTCCACCCGCGTTTCTTCCACCCGTGCACCCAGGAGGTGATGCCGTTGCTGACGTAGGAGGAGTCGGTGTGCAGCAGCACCGGCACGTCCCGCTTCAGGCTCTCCAGCGCCTGGATGGCCGCCATCAGCTCCATCCGGTTGTTGGTGGTCTGGGCCTCACTGCCGAACATCTCGCGTTCGTGTTCTCCGTAGCGCAACCACACACCCCACCCTCCGGGGCCGGGGTTGCCGCTGCATGCCCCGTCGGTGTAGATGACCACGCGTTCCGTCGACCCCTGGTCGACCTCGTCCCCGTTGTGCATGCCGCGCAATCTACCGCCCTCCCAGGTCACAAAAAGGCCACAACCCCCAGGAAGAGGGCCGCTTTCAGCACCAATCGACATCATTGGCACCCATAAAACGGCCATTACGGACTTTCGGACTGACCAAAGGCGCCTCCGCGCCCTACCCCACCAACCACCGCATCCGCGACCATCGACTCCGCTGCGGGTTCGTCCACCGCTGCCGGAAGGGGTGGTTCTCCCGAACGCCCGGCAACAGGACCAGTAACCCGTGAGTAGCTTCCAAGGTCACGGAGCAGGCGAACCTGCCGACAACCGTGCCCCTCGCCACGGTCTGGGAGTACCCCCTCATACGCCAGGACTGGAGCCCCGACAGGACTGGATCCCCGAACAGCTCGTCGACCAGTGGACCCTCGAGGAGGGCGACCAGGACAAGTTGGTGTGGACGGGGCCCTGTTCGGCAACTACCCGTGGAACGCCCGGGTTCCGGGGCGGCCCCGGCACCAGATCCGTCAGGAGTGCGGCACCCACGCCACCGCCCAGGACTCGCAGGCCGCTCCGCGAACGCGTGTTACCGCCCTACCGATTCAGTCGGCGTTGAACGCCTTCTCGACGGTCAGCGTGTCCTCGTACAGGTGCATGCGGACGATCCGCTCGTCCTCGACCATCAGGTGTATGGCTGCCGGTGCGGTGAACTCCTTCCCAGTGGCCGCGACGGTGTGTGTCCAGACAGCCAACAGCATCACGTCACCACCGTCGGCGATGACGCGCTCCAGCACGACCTTGCTCCTGCCGTGCTCCTGCCGTGCGCGAAGTGCGGCCACATCGTGGTGAAGTACGGCGCGACCTCCTCCCTACGGGCACGACTCCCGGTCCAGGGCAGCGTGTCACTGCCGGGGACGTGCCAGTCGACCTTCTCGGCGAAGAGTTCCTGGATCCCGTCGGGGTCCTGCCTGCCGAGGCGCTCCACGAACTTCTCGGCCACGGTCCGCGAGATCTGTTGCCATCGTCCTTGTCCTCGTCTTTTCGTTCGTATGGGGTGTGTCGGTCGGGCCTGGGCCCTGGAACAGGAAGTGCTTGTGGGTCCGCGGCCCGTCGAGCCGCATGAGCGCCCCGCCCTCACGCGGCGCACCGGGGTCGACCGGCGCGAACCCGAATTCCGTCTTGTCGTCCAGCCGGCCCATGAGACTCTCCGACTTCTTGATGTAACCGTTTTTGTTACATCCTTGAGCGCGGGGCACGATCCCCTTCGGCCAGGGGAAGTCGACGGTCCGACATCAGACGGCTTTCAAGACGTCCCGCAGTACGTCCTCCAGCGTGGTCTTGGCCAGCTCCCCGCGCAGGGCGGCCTCCACATCGTCGTACACGGCGGTCATCGCCGGCCCGATGCCGTGGCCCACCACGCACTCGGGGTCCGGTGTCGCGGGGTGCAGGGCAAAGACCGGCCCCGGTTCGATCGCCTGATAGACGTCGAGCAGGGTGATCGCCGCCAGGTCCCGAACGAGCATCCAGCCCGCCCCCGCCCCCCGCCGTGAATCGGCCAGGCCGGCCTTGCGCAACTCGGCCAGCAGGCGACGGATGACCACCGGATTGGTGTTGACGCTGGTGGCGATCTGCTCGGAGGTGGCGACCTCGTGGCCGCGCCGCTGGTACAGCCCGATCCATGTCAGGGCGTGCGCCGCGATGGTCAGTCTGCTGTTGGCGCTCACGTCGGATTCCACCTCCCTGATCTCCTCGCTGGTCGTAACCATAGTTGTTACAACCGCTTGTGGCAAGCCCCGAGGGGCCCGGTCGGACCTGCCTCTCCTCACCAGCCCCGCTCGCTCCACAAGCACAACCAATCACTCCACGTCCCCACATGGATACGATGGGCAACATGCTCCCCTTGCGCCGTATCCCACCCGTCCTGCTGGCCCTGAGCGCACTCCTGCTCACCTTCGGCTTCCCCTCAGCACTCGCCCTGGAGAGCCATCGGCCGCCCACACCGCCGAGTGCGGACACCGAGGACCCGACCCCGCACGTGAGCGTGGACGACGGAACCTCCAATGTGCAGGTGGACCCCACGGGGGTCCGGATCCAGGCACCCGGCACACTGGTCGAGGTGTCCTCGGACTCCTACGTCCTGGTGTGCGCCAACGGTGTGCGGGTGGTGGTCCGCAGGGACCAGGCACCGCCGTGCGAGCCCCGCCCCCAGACACCGGAACAGCCCACCCCTCCCCCACACGAGGAACAACCTCCCCAGGCACCCGAACCCGCTCCTGAGAGCCCCGCCCCCCAGGCACCGAACGACCCGGGGACCCCGGACGAACCCAGCCAGGCACCGCCCGAACCGGCCGACCCGCCCCAGAGCCCCCCGGCCACACCACCGGACCCCGACCAGGAGCGCACGACCGCCCCCGCCCAACCCTCCCCTTTCCCCTCCGCCTCCCCCACAGCTCCACCCCCAGCACAGGAAGCGGCCGGAGGACAACTCCTGGCAGACATCTCCACGCCCTCGGCACCGCAGAGCGCCGGCGCCTTCACCCCCATGCGCACCATGGTGGTACTCACGGTCGTCATCGCCGTGGCCGCCACAGGCGCGGGCCGCGCCGCCGCACGCTCGGTGAACTGACCGGACACGACACCGACCACCCACACAGGCCAAGCCCCCGGCTACTGGGGATTGAGCACGGCGTCGGTCCGGTCGAACCCGGCCAGTGAGTCCTGGATCGCGCCCGCGTCGTGGGCCAGGGCGCCGTTGTACGGGTTACCCAGGTAGAACAGCAGCAAGATGGTGGAGAAGACGAACACCAGGTTGGCCGCGGCCCAGAAGTAGGCCACCGACGAACCCCGCCGAATCATGGCGAACGGCAGCACCGCCACGGCGACGGCCGACAGGGCCGCGATGGCGTTCAGGACAGGCGGGATCCCCTCTTCGGCCGCATCGGCACGCTTGATCCGCGCGTCACTGAGCTCGGCCAGCTCCTGGCGCGCGGTCAGACGGTCCAGGCCGTCCCCGCTGTCGGAGACCGAAAGCTCCCGCACCGAAGCCGCCAGGTCAGCGAGTGCCTCCTCGCTCTCGGAGCTCAACTCACCGCTGTCACGCATCAGCGGCCAGTCCTTCTCCGCAACGGCACCCATGTACGTACGCAACTGCTCACGCACCGCATCCGCCTCGCCCTCGGGGAAGGCAGCGGTGCTCCAGTACAAGGACTCGGCCGCGCCCACCTCGGCGATCACCCCGTCCCCGGCTCCGGTGAAGTTCTCCCAGCCGATCACCACCCCCATCGCCGCCGAAGCGAGATAGAGCGCGAGCACGCAGGGGGCGACCACGACGCTGACGGCTCCCCCCGAGGATTCATCGTCCACCCGGAACCTTCCCACGGCCAGCAGGGCGCCGCCGACCATGGCGATCAGGACGATGAGAACGAGGAACAGCGTCAGCATGTGGATTCCAGGAGGAGAGACCGTCGGGGAACGGGTCCATCCGTAGCACGCCCGCGGCCGCCCCTCCGGCGGAACGTCGGAACGCCCGCAAATGTCCCCCCGGCGCCGTGGCCAGCACCGACCTGCACGGGGCGCGACTAACCCTCCAGGGCGTCCCTGACGAACACCAGGCCCTCACTGTCCGCCAACCGGCCCGGATCCAACGGGGCGTAACCGAACCAGGGCGACTCCCGCGGCACGGGCCGCTCGCCCAGGACAGCGGCCAACCGCGGGGCGTCCACGAGACAACTCTCCTGCGACAACCCGTACAGGATCCCCTCAACACTCTCCGCGGGCGGCACACCCACCCCCCGGTGCCCGATCGTGCCCACGGCCGTGGCCACAAAGGCGTAGTCCCGGCCCAGACGAGCACTCACCAGCGCACCCGCGCTCCACCACCGCACCGGCCCCTGCCACATCCGCATCGTGCTCTCGGACCGCTGAAGATGGGAGTTGTGGGCGTGCACCACCGTCGGCCCCCGCTCGGCCACGGCCAGGAGGTTGTCGGCCATCATCGCGTCCCGCACACCCAACAGCCGCCCCATCCGGCCCGGCGAGGCATCGGCCATCCAGAAGTGGTACCGCAGCAGACCGAGGGCGGTACGCCCGTACAGGCGCGCCCGCTCCCACGCCTCGCGCGAGGTCGCCGCGATCAGGTACGGACCCTGCTCGTCGAGCAGCGCCACCAGGTCGTCGGCGAACACCCGCAGCGCAGCGGCCCGGTCCGAGCGCCCCACGGAGCGGGCCGGGTCCCTCATCGCGGCAGGATCGCTCCACTCCTCGTCCTCGCCCAGCAGCCGCTCCAGTCTCTGCCCGGTGCAGGGCAGCAGGTCGGCCTCCACACGGGCCACGAGGTAGTCGTGCAGTGCGCTCAGGGCCTGTCGCGGGCTGTCCGCACCGGTGATCTCCAGCGGGCCGTCGACACCGGCGAAGCGCAGCTGCTCCTCGGCGGCCCGTCCCTCGTTGTGGGCGCGCATCCAGCGCACCAGCTCACGGTTGGCCGCACAGGCGCCGAACCCGTGACTGAACCCGCGCTCCATGGCCTCGTCGAGAGTGCCCGTGCCCGAGGTGAGGTAGTCGTCCACGACCAGTCCCCTCATGCAGTCGCTCTCCATCGCGACCGTCCGGTAGCCCTCCTGTTCGACGAGCTGTTCCAGGAGCGCGTTGCGCAGCTCCAGCAGGCTCTCCTCGCCGTGGGCGGGCTCGCCCAGCGCGAGCAGCCGGGGCCGACCCGGAAGCAACCCCAGGAGGGCGCCCGCATCGACCGGATGGACGGTGTCCTCAATGCCAGTGACCATACCTTCAACGCTATCGTTGAATATTCGGTTGAAACCTGACCGCGAAAACACCGGGAGAACGAGCAGAAACCCTCAAACCAAGCATTGGTCCACCTCGGGGTGTCACCCCCGGACACGACGACGGGGGCGCCCCGGAAAACCCGGAACGCCCCCGCACGGGACCACGCTAGCCCGCCAACTCACGCTCCAACTCCTGGGCGCGCTCCTCACGACGGGCGAAAACGTTGTCAGCCATCTCGTTCATCTTCTTCAGGACCCGCTTGCGCTCACGTGCCGAGAGCCGGTCCACGTACAACTTGCCGAAGGTGTGGTCGGTCTCGTGCTGCAGACACCGCGCGAAGTAACCGCTGCCGGTCAGCACCACCTCGTTGCCGTCCTTGTCCACCCCGCGCACCGTGGCGTGCTCGGCCCGCCCCAGGTCCGCGTGCGGTCCGGGCACCGACAAGCACCCCTCGCTCTCCACCACCACCGGATCGTCCAGGTCACGCTCGTCCAGCACCGGATTCACCACATGCCCCACATGCCGCACCCCGTCATCGTCAGGGCAGTCGTAGACGAACACCCGAAGGTCCACGCCCACCTGGTTGCCGGCCAACCCCACGCCCTCGGCCGCATACATCGTCACGAACATGTCGTCGATCAACCGCGACAGCTCCGCGCCGCCCAGCATCGACTCGGGAACATCGGCGTTGGCCCGATGCAGGACCTCCTCACCGGTCACCGTGACCCGCAGGACACGACCCCGGGCGGCCTCAGGCGCGAACTCCGGAAAGTCCGACACCTCCCGCCCCTGGACAACGACAACGGGCACGGGCACGGGCTGCTCCGACATGGTCCTTCTCTCACGGCCAACTCAAGGGGAACCGGCGGCCACAACACCACCGACCATGAAAAATAGCATGACCGACCACCCCGACCCGGCGCTAACGGAACCACGCGTTGCCCTGGATGAAACACCGCGCCAGATAGTCCCGCAACGACACCACCACCAGCCGCCGCCGATCACTCTCATGATCCCACACCACGATCCCCGGACCGTAGTCCGTGTGCACGTAGGCGAACTGCGGCCCCATGTCCGAGTCACCGAAGAAGATCATCTCGTCGAAAGGCGCGTACAACTCCAGATAGTCCGGCTCCCCCCGCATCGCCAGGTTGTCCTCCACCAGCCGACGCGCGCTCCACACCACCGCGTCCCCGTACTCGTTGGTCACACCGTCCGTCTCCCGCAGCAGGGAAGCCAACTCGAACGGCAGGGGCAGCATCAGGTGCTTCTCGACCTCGGCCAGGGTCACCTCGTCAGCCGGATCGCTCAGATCGGCTTCGGGATACATCTCCAGGATCAGTTCACGCCACACACCCACGATCATCACAGGTCGTGGCAAGACACGGGAAATCGAGGACGGCGAGTTGCGCCGAAAATCCATCAACTCCCCACCCCGGACCGACCCAAAACACCATCCACACCCCGGAATACCCACAGGCCACACCCCGTTGACCCCACTGCGGACCGGTGCGGTAGCAAGTGTCCCCCGGGCTCACCCAACGCCTTCGCGGAATACCGCGCCCGCCATCGGGCGGGCGGCCACGGAGCCGCGTTGTGCACCACGCCGTGAGGCGACCGCCGCACCGGTCCGCACCCACCCAAAACGCCTACAGCGCCCCAAAACGGCCACCATCATCACCCAACGAACACAAACCAACACCCAAAGCACACAAAAACAGGGAGCCACCACCCCCGAAACCACCCACCCCCACCCCCCAAAATAAAAGAAAGGCGCACCACCACGACGGAAGAGAACCCCATGGCCACCGCCAGCCCCCACAAAGCCGGCCCCCTCACCACCCTGGCCTACATCCTCCTCCTCGTCTCCCACAACATCGCCGCCTTCCTCCTCCTCCCCCTCGTCCTCGCCTCCGCACTCCTCACCCTCATCTGGGTCGGCCTCCCCTTCACCATCCTCACCGCCGCCACACTCCGCACCATCGCCAACGCCCAACGCACCACCCTCACCCGCCTCAACCCCCACCACCCCGTCCCCACCGCCTACCGCCCCATGCCCCCCACCGGCGTCCACTCCCGCGTCCGCGTCATCCTCACCGACCCCGCCACCTGGCGCGACCTCCTCTGGCTCACCTCAGCCCCCCTCCTCACCCTCCTCGCCCTCCTCAGCTACACCCTCTACGCCCACGCCCTCTACCAAACCCTCTACGCCCTCCTCCTGTGGCGCTTCCACCCCGACCTCTACGGCTTCATCACCCCCCACACCCCCACCCAAGCCCTCCTCATCCTCATCCCCGCCACCCTCACCCTCCTCCTCGCCCACACCCTCAAACCCCTCACCCTCAGCGCCTACACCCGCCTCTCCCGCCTCATCCTCGCCCCCTCCGAAAAAGCCCGACTCACCGCACGCGTCGCCCACCTCGCCACCAGCCGCGCCGACACCATCGACACCCAGGCCGCCGAAATCCGCCGCATCGAACGCGACCTCCACGACGGAGCCCAAGCCCGCCTCATCGCCCTCGGCATGAACCTCGGCATGGCCGAACAAATGATCGACACCAAACCCGACACCGCCAAACACATGCTCGCCGAAGCCCGCGAAACCACCCGCCACGCCCTCACCGAACTCCGCGACCTCGTCCGCGGCATCCACCCACCCGTCCTCGTCGAACGCGGACTCGACGGAGCCGTCCACGCCCTCGCCCTCACCCACAACCTCCCCATCACCGTCACCACCCAACTCCACGGACGCCCCGGCGACCCCGTCGAATCAGCCGCCTACTTCGCCATCGCCGAACTCCTCACCAACACCGCAAAACACGCCAACGCAACCCACGCCTGGGTCCACATCAACCACGGCCGCCAACGCCTCGTCATCACCATCACCGACAACGGCCAAGGCGGAGCCCAACCCACCCCCGAAAGCGGGCTCTCCGGCATCGCACGCCGCCTGGACGCCTTCGATGGCACGATAAACATCACCAGCCCACCGGGCGGACCCACCATCGTCACCCTGGAGATCCCGTGCGAGTTGTCATCGCCGAAGACCTTGCCCTCCTCCGCGACGGGCTGATCCGACTCCTCGAAGCCCACGACTTCACCGTCGTGGCCGCAGTCGACAACGGACCCGACCTACACACCGCCCTCACCGAACACAAACCCGACGTCGCCGTCGTCGACGTCCGCCTACCCCCCACCTTCACCGACGAGGGCCTCCAAGCCGCCATAGGAGCCCGAACCCAGGTCCCCGGCCTGCCCATCCTCGTGCTCTCCCAACACGTCGAACAGCTCTACGCCCGAGAACTCCTCTCCGACGACGGCGGAGGCGTCGGCTACCTCCTCAAGGACCGCGTCTTCGACATCGGCCAGTTCATCGAAGCCATCCGCCGCGTCGCCGACGGCGGCACCGCCATGGACCCCGCCGTCATCTCCCAACTCCTCGCCCGCCAGGACCAGAGCGGCCCCCTCGCCCAACTCACCCCCCGCGAACGCGAAGTCCTCTCCGAAATGGCCGAAGGCCGCTCCAACTCCGCCATCGCCGGACGCCTCTACATCACCGAAAAAGCCGTCAGCAAACACATCAACAACATCTTCACCAAACTCGACCTGCCCCCCTCCTCCGACGACAGCCGCCGCGTCCTGGCCGTCCTCGCCTACCTCAACGGCCAGTAACCAACAAAGGCCGCGGCCCCCACAGGGACCGCGGCCACCGAACGATCTGGCCGGCCGAACAGAGGCACCCGGGGGAAGCAGACCACGACACCCCCAGGCCGTTCAGCACCGGTACCGCACCCTCACCGCCAACTCGCCCGAGCAGTCAACGGGGGTACAGGGCGAGGACATCAGCGCCGCTGGGACCACGGCACAGGTCGGGCCGCCAGCCACCGTCATCGGCGCCGCGCCGCGTCCACACACACTCCAGGCCGCCGATCTCGATCGGATCGGAGGGGCCGCTCTGAAAGACCGAGGTGGGATCGTGGTCCCCCAACACCATCTGTTCAGCGACCGACACGCCCTCCTCACAGGCAAGCGTCCAGGTGCGGGTGACCACCAACCACTCCTGCCCCTGCGCCTCGATCCGGCCACAGTAGGGGTGGCTCAGCTGATAGGTGTTGACCGGCCACCAGAGGTCATTGAGATTCCACTCGCTCTCGTGGTGGTCCTCGGGCACGGGCGGGACCGCCGGTTCGTCCGGAAAGGACAACTCAAGCACGAACCGGGCCTCCTCAACGGTGAACTCCACCCGCTCCGGGACCCCGGCCTCCGACAGCCATACACGCCCGGTCCCGTCCTGGGGACGCACGCGCCCCAGATCCAGGTCCCAGGCAGCCAGGTCCCCCTCGATCAACAGACCCTCGTAGGAGGCCGCATCGGGGTCATCGGAGTCGAGTAGATCCAGCCCCTCATCTTCGGCCAGCGAGGACAACAGGCCGGCGAAGAGCTCCGGGCCGTAGTCCTCGGGCGAGAACTGCGCGGCCTTCTCCTCACCGGTGGTGCTGTCATCCAGCCCCCGGACGGTAACGGGGTTGTTCGATCCCCCCTCATAGACGAATTCGCCGTCGGTGCCGGCACCGCCCTCCTCCCGAAAGGCGATGGAGACGGCCGGCTCGGTATAGACAAAGGCATCGTCGGCATTGGCGATCAGTGCGTAGCCCAGGTCCAGATCGACCGGTTCGATGCTGAACACCTGCTCGGCGCCGCCCGCATAGTGCATCTCGAACCTGGTCTCACCCTCGGGCCACAGTTGCGCGGCAACACCGTCCTCGGTGCGGGCGACCGCCTCGTCGTAGTCGATGGTGTAGGAGCGTGTCGCCTCGACACTCAGCCCCGGCGCCTCCTCGACCAGGGCCGCAGCCGCCAGGAGCTCCTCACGGGGGGCGTCAGCCCTCAGGTAGGTGTCGTAGACGAAATAGCCACTCACAACGGCGAGGGCGGTTACCACGCTCGCGCACGCGACCACCAGGGCCCTGATGCGCCCGGACGGTTTCGCCCCACGACCGAAGTGACCGGGACCCCCAGGCCCCTGGGAGGGCGGACCGGGCGGCGGGGGCGGGTAGGAAGGAGGGGTAGCATCCATCGAATCATCCTGTCCGGGGACCGCACCGGTGTCAAAGCACCGGATTCGCGGGGATCCGGACCTTCGGGCCGACCCGTCGTCGACCGAACGGCGACCCTTCCCGGTGAGCCGGGTGCCGTCAACGGCCGGCACCGCGTCGGGGCGGGTGGTGGCCGCCCCGACCCTCCCGCCCCGCGGCCCGTGTTCTCAGGTACCGAACCGGCAGACTTCGTATCCACCGGTTTCGAGCTCGCGGCCGACACGCATGCCGACCGCTACTCTGCGGCTCGCCGCAACTCCGGAAGAACCGGACCTAATCACGACGCACCCGATACAACCCGTCGATCTCCTCCGAAAACGCACGCAACACCGCCTCACGCCGCAACTCCCCCGTCGGACGCACCAACCCCGACTGCACCGTGAACTCCTCCGCCAACACATGGAACGACCGCACCGCCAGATGCCGCGGCACACTCCGGTTGGCCTCATACACCAAGCCCTGCACCTCACGCAGAAGATCACGGTCCCCCGCGATCTCCTCCGGCGCCATCGACAACGGACGCCCGTTCACCAGGCGCCAGTACTCCAACTGATCACGCACCAGCGTCACCAGCGCACTCGCGAACGGACGCCCCTCCACGATCACCAACACCTGACTGATCAGCGGATGCGCCCGCAACCGAGCCTCGAACTCCGCCACCAACTCGGCATCGCGCGAGCGGTCCCCGTCCTGCACCGCCGCGAACTCCCCCGTACCCGCCCGGGGCCGCTCCCCCGACCCCATCGGAGCCGGAGCCAACTCGGCCACGACAGCAGGCGCCTCCACCGTCGGAACCACATCGGGAGCCCGCACCGCCTCCGGCCCGAACTCCACCACACCCTCCAACGCCGACACCGGCCCCCGGGGCACGAACCGACCCGGAACCTCCGCCACCGAGGCCTGCGGCCGCACCCGGCCACGCACCTGCACGAACCCCGCCTCGTCCACCTCGGCCAGCACCCCCGTGGCCAGCCAGCCCTCCCGGAACGCCGCCCGCGAACCCTCGCCGTCGGCCCAGTAACCCGAGAACACCGCACCACCGCGCACGTAGAGCTCGCCCTCACGCGAAACCCACACCTCACGGCCGGGCATCGCCTGACCCACCGTGCCCGGACGCCGCTCCCCCGGAGCGTTGGCCGTGAACACACCGGCGGTCTCAGCCGCACCGAAGACCTGCATCACCGGCACACCCACACCGGAGAAGTAACTGTCCAACCGCTCCGAGAGCCCGCCGCCCCAGCACACGGCCAGGTGGACCCGGCCGCCCACCAGGTCCCGGACCTTCGAGAACGACCAGTCGTACATCGACCGGGACAACCGCTGCCAGGCCCCCTTCTTGGGTGACTGGTCGAACTGCACCGCCGCGTCCATCGCCGCGTTGAACGTCCCCACCGAATCCCAGTCCGTGGAATGGGCGCTCTCCCGCTCCGAACCGTGGATCCGCTCGAACAGACCGGGCCTGCACACCAGCACCGTCGGCCGGAACCGCTCCAGCTCACCCCGCAACCGCCCCGGAGCCACCAACCCGACCCGGACCCGGCCCACCACACACGCCACCAACGAGGCCAGCCCCGGAAGCTCCGACAACGGCAGGTCCAACACCGCGCTCGCCTTACCCGGCGCCAACTCCGACAACCGCGGCCACATCCGATCAACCAGATCGGCCGCCGCCGTCAACAACGCACCGTGCGAGAGCACCACACCCCGCATCCGCCGCGAGACCGTGCTCATCGGGAACAACACCACAGCAGCGTCCTCGGAGACCACTTCGTCCCGACGGAACCGCACCGCCGAGGCGTCCATGTACGTCCCCAGACTCACCACATCCGGCAAGCCCTCCTCCAGGCGCCACACCCGCCCCAGATCCGGCATCTCACGCTGCAGCCCCACCGCGGTCCGGTACTGGCGCTCGCCCTGCACCACAGCGGCCGCAGGACGCACCTGACGCACCACCTGGGCAACCCGCTCCGCCGTCGCCACCTCCGGCAACGGCACCAGCACCGCCCGCACCGACCACACCGCGTAGGCGAACCGCACCCAGTCATGGTGCGCACCGGACACCAACAGCACCCGGTCGCCCTCCGCGACACCGGCAGCCACCAAACCCTTGGCCAGTGCCGTCACCTCAGTGGCGAACTCCCCCGCCGTCCGGCGCTCCCAGCCCCCGGCCCCCAGGACCGAAAACATGTGCGCGTGTGCGTCAGAGCTCGCCATCTCATAGACCAGGTCACTCAACCCGGAATGCCCTCGAGCCAACGAACCGGGGGTCTCGCCCATACCCACTCATCCTCTGTCGCGTCGAAAGGCGGGCCCAACACGATCCCCACCCGCCTCAATCGGGGAATTCTGCCCTACTGTGCCCACTTCCCCACAGAACGGCAACCTCAGGGTTTGGATAAAAGCACAAAAACCTGGGCTCATCGGACCTTTGAACGGGCTGACCACACAAACGCCGACAACGACAACACCGCCACCGAGGCCATCACCACGGACATACTCAGCAGCGAAGCCTCACCCGAGGGCGTCAACCCCGCCAACGAGGCCACCGAACCACCCAACGCGAACTGCAACGACCCCATCAGGGCCGAAGCCGTACCCGCCACCGACGCCGGCTGACCGTCCAGAGCCGACACCGTCGCGTTCGGCATGATGAAACCGACGCTGAGCATCATCAGCGCCAACAGGGCGACCACCACCCACAGCTGCGAAACCCCGAGCAGAGCCGACACCAACAGCGACACCACCGCGACCAGAGCCAGAACCAGCCCCATCAACAACCGCCGCCGCGTGTCCACCCGGCCCACCAACAGACCGTTGCTCTGGGTGCCGGTCATCAACGCCAACGAGTTCACCGCGAACAACCACGCATAGGTCTGCGGCGAAACGTCGAACTCGTTCTGGGAGACGAACGAGAACGCCGACACGTACGTGAACAGCATCCCGAAACTCAACCCCAGCGTCAGCACCGGACCCACGAACCTCGGGTCGCGCACCAGGGACCACACCGTCGAGGCCAGCTGACGCGGCCCCTGACTCTGCCGGGACTCCGGCGGCAGGCTCTCCGGAAGCCACAACAGCACCAGCACGAAGCTCAGTGCCGACATCCCCGCCAACACCCAGAAACTCAACTGCCACGGCCCCACCAGCAACAGCTGCGCACCCACCAACGGCGCCAGCAGCGGAGCCAGCATCATCACCAATGCGAGCCGGGAGAAGAACCGCACCGCGTCATCGCCCTGGAACATGTCACGCACCACGGCCCGGGCCACCACCGCACCCGCGGCACCGGCCACTCCCTGCACGAAACGCAACGCGATGAACACCGTCACGTTCGGCACGAACACACACAGCACCGAAGTCACCGTGAACAGGGCCACACCCACCAGCAGCGGGCCGCGACGCCCCCAGGCGTCACTCATCGGCCCGATGATCAACTGGCCGACGGACAGCCCCAGCATGATCGCGGTCAGGGTCAGTCCGATCTGCCCCTCGGTGGCTCCCAGTTCCCGGGTGATCTGCGGGAAGGCCGGAAGGTACATGTCGGTCGCCAACGGCCCGGTGGCCGTCAGCACACCCAGGACCAGTACCAACAAAGCGATCGACTTGCGCGACCGCATCAGGCTCGGTTTCGGGTCGACCTCCTGCTCAGAGGCGGGGGCGGGGGACGTCGGGGACTGCACAGGCACTCCAGTTCACGAGGACGAGGGAAAGGAAGGTCGGGAGCGTGCCCACAGGCATGGACCACTACATACCAACACCGGAACGGGGGGATTCGCTCCCCACCCGACCGCCCCAAAGTCCGTGACGTCCCTTACATTGACATCCGGCTCACCTCACCAGACAGTCCAGCAGCCTCTCCACCTCGGCCTCCGGATCCTCCGTCAGCCCCCCGTGGATCGGCCCCGGCTGCACGATCGTGCTCCTCGGCGCGGTCAACCACCGAAACCGCGGCCCCGGCCGTTCCCGGCCGGCCGACCCCGCACGGGCACCGCCCGCACACATCATCTCGACCGCCGCCAGAGCCCGTCGCACCCCGGGCACGTCCACCCCGGGGTCCACCGCCCGCAGCCTGTCCTCGTCCAGGGCCGAACGCGAGGCCAGGAACGCCCGCTCCTGGCAGTAGAGGATCACCCCGGCGTTCACGCACTCACCGCGCTCCAACCGCGGGACCACCCGCAACAAGGCGTACTCGAACACCGCACGCTCCCGCTCCACGCCCACCTGTCCGGTGGTCACCGTGGTGTACCGCTCGTTCACGACGCCACCTCCGGCAGCCAGACACGGTTCGCCACACGGGCCCTCAGGTGCTTCACGTACGCCTCACGTACTTCCTCCGCCGAAGCGAACCCCGGCTCGTCCACCAGCCACTCATCGGGCACCAGCCCCACCACTGCGCGCAACAGGTCCTCGTCCACGAGCGGGGCCAGTGCGGTGTCCGCGGCCGCCACGTCGGGGGCGGTCGCGGACAGCACGTGGTCGGAGGAGTCATAGGCCCGGGCCACGAACCTGTCGGCGTTGGCCCAGCTGTGGTGGAAGATCAGCGTCGCACCGTGGTCTATCAGGTAGGGCCGACCGTGCCACAGCAGCATGTTCGGATTGCGCCAGGAACGGTCCACGTTCCCGGTCAGGGCGTCGAACCACAGCACCCGCCCGGCGAAAACCGGGTCCACCTCGAAGGTCAGCGGGTCGAACCCCAGGGAGCCCGGCAGGAAGTCCATCCCCAGGTTCAGGCCACCGCTCGCCTTGAGCAGCTCCTGAACCTCCTGGTCCGGCTCGCCGCGGCCGATGACCGCGTCGAAATCCACCAGGGCCAGTTCCGGGACCGGCAGTCCCAGGGCCCGGCCCAACTCACCGGTGATGACCTCGGCCACCAGGGTCTTGCGCCCCTGCCCGGCACCGATGAACTTGACCACGTACATTCCCAGGTCGTCGGCCTCGACCAGCCCCGGGAGCGAACCTCCTTCGCGCAACGGCAGCACGTACCGCGTCGCGATCACCTTTTTCAGCACGCTGGCCAGCATAGGCAACCCCGCACGGCACCCGTGCTCGACGAGTTCCCCGGATGCTCTGTACCGAACACAGACGAAACTGCCCTCCGAACCCACCGGAAGACCGTCGGCCACCTTCCCGGGGTCGGCTAAACAAGGCTGAACACGTTCTAGGCGCGAGCCCTGATGGTTCCGACACGCCGAACATCTTCGAAACGGAAGGTTGGGAGGCGGGCGGCGTAGCCGCGCGAAATGTTTTTGTCTTTGCTGTTTTATAGAACAGCTGCCCCACCTTTACGACGTAGATTTATATACATGGAACACGTGGTCACCCGCCCGAAGCCGTTTCCTCCTCCAAGCCCCCGCCGCCCGACCCCCGTGGAGTCCTGAGAGCGGACGCCCTCCCCTCAGGAAACCGGCGCCTCCCCTGGCAACCTCCACTCCCCCCTCAGAGGGGATGCGTCCAGGACGGGTTCGCTCCCCCACCGGAGGCTCCACACCCCCACGGCAGTGATACACCGACCGCTGGGCTCGGGAGGCGATCCCCGTTGCCGGCCTGGCAAACTGGAGGCATGGCAGAGGAGCTCGACCAAACCCTCTCGGCGGTCGGTCCGCGGCTGCGTGAACTGCGCCGCAGGAGGGAGACCACGCTCGCCGACCTGTCCGAGGAGACCGGTATCTCGGTGAGCACACTGTCCCGACTGGAGTCCGGGGACCGCCGACCCAACCTCGAACTGCTGCTCCCCCTCGCCCGGGCGCACGGCGTCACCCTCGACGAACTAGTGGACGCCCCTCCCACCGGGGATCCCCGGATCCACCTGCGCCCGGTCATCCGCCACGGCATGACCATGGTCCCCCTCACCCGCCGGGCCGGGGGCATCCAGGCGTACAAACTCGTGATCCCGGCGGACAGCTCCAGGCGGGAGCCCGACCCGCAGACCCACGAGGGCTATGAGTGGCTCTACGTTCTCAACGGACGGCTGAGGTGTGTCCTGGGCGAGCACGACCTGGTACTCGTCCCCGGGGAGGCCGCCGAGATCGACACCCGGCTCCCCCACTGGTTCGGGGCCGCCGACGACGAGGCGGTGGAAATGCTCAGCCTGTTCGGCCGCCAGGGCGAACGCGCACACCTGAGAGCCCGACCCAAAGGCCGCCAGAGCCCCCGGGAAGACGCCCAGGACCCCGGCAAGGCCCCCTAGAGGTTGTCCTCGGGCTGGTCACTCCAGCCGTCCCCACCGTTCCCGCCCGGAAGCGTGGGCACCGGGCTTGCCGGTTCGCCCTCCCCCTCCTCCCCGGGGGCCGGGCTCGGCTCGCTCTCCTCGGCCGGCTCGGACTGCTCGAAGTCGGGCGGCCCCGTGGTCGGCATCTCCGGGGAGGGGAACTGCATCATCCACACGTACAGGAAGAACACCAGCAACAACAGGAGAGCCAGCAACGCGCCGAGGCCACCGATCAGCCACCAGTTGGCCTCACCCGCGGCCACCGCGCTGTCCCTGCGCCCCGCCCAGGGGGCCCAGCGCACCGCGGAGCCGCCGCGCTCCCCCGCCCAGTGCGGCATCACCACCGGGCCCTGACGGACCAGGGGCCCTCCCCGTGCCGCCTCCTCGAGGAAACGCTGTGCCCCCGCGCCGTCCTCCTCGTAGGGGACCGCGACCCACAGCGCCGAACGTCCGCTCGTGCGCGCGGCCGCCACGCCCGAACCGTCGCGCACCGCCTGCGCGAACCGCTCCCGGGTCGGCTCGTCGATCCCCGCGGCGTCGTTGAGCATCGCCACGCTCATCCGCTCCCCGGCGGCGTCCCGGCCCAGGTAGACCACGCCCAGCCGGGACTCCCTGAGCCGTCCCAGCAGCCGGTACCCGCCGAGCTGACGCGGGTCCGCCTCCTTCAACCCCTGTGCGGGAGCCGTCATGTGCTGTCCCCTCCCAGCTCGTCCGGTTCCATTCTCGCGTTGTCTGACGGACCGCGAGCACCTGAGCAGGTAGTGTCGCCACAGGTGATCCACAACCTACTCCTACCGGCGTCCTCGCACGGGGCGCCCAGTCTGGGAAGGCGGGACATGGCAGAAACCTCACCCGGGAACGGCTCCGCTTCCGCACCGGTTCCGGAGAGCACCCCGGGGGAGCCGACCCGGCTGCTGCGCGCGGCGCTGCACGAGGTGTCCACGGTCATCGTCGGCCAGGAGCGCATGGTGGAGCGCACCCTCATCGCCCTGGTGGCCAAGGGGCACTGCCTCATCGAGGGTGTTCCCGGCATCGCCAAGACCCTTGCGGTGTCCACGCTGGCCAAGGTCACCGGGGGCTCGTTCTCCCGGGTGCAGTTCACCCCGGACCTGGTGCCCTCCGACATCATCGGTACCCGCATCTACCATCCCTCCACCGAGCGGTTCGACGTGGAGCTCGGTCCCGTCTTCGCCAACTTCGTGCTCGCCGACGAGATCAACCGCGCCCCCGCCAAGGTCCAGTCCGCCCTGCTGGAGGTCATGGCCGAGGGGCAGGTGTCCCTCGGCGGGACCACCTACACGCTCCCCTCCCCCTTCATCGTCATCGCCACGCAGAACCCGGTGGAGTCCGAGGGCGTGTACCCCCTCCCCGAGGCACAGCGCGACCGGTTCCTGATGAAGGTCAACGTGGGCCACCCCCAGGCGCACGAGGAGATGGAGATCCTGCGCCGGATGAGCTCGACGCCACCGACCGCGCACCAGGTCCTGGACCCGGTCACTCTCGGCGAGCTCCAGTCCGACGCCGAGCGCGTACACGTGCACCAGCTCATCGCCGACTACGTGGTGCGCCTGGTCATGGCCACCCGCGAGCCGGAGAAGCATCAGATGCCCGACCTGCGCCAGGCGCTGGAGGTGGGCGCCAGCCCGCGCGCCACCCTCGGACTGGTCGCGTCCGCCCGAGCGCTGGCGCTGCTGCGCGGCCGGGACTACGTGCTCCCCGACGACGTGCGCGTGCTCGCCCACGACGTCATCGCGCACCGCCTGGTCCTGACCTTCGACGCACTGGCCGACGGGATCACCTCCGAACAGGTGGTCGACCGCATCCTGTCCACCGTCCCGGCTCCCCGGGTGATCTGGGACGAACCACCGACGGGCGAAACCGCCTCCTTCGCCTCGCAGAGGTGAGAAGGGTGCCCGGTTTTGTCCGGCGATCCGGTTCACACCGCACCTCAGCAGGGGAAGAAGGCCGGTACATCCGAAACGGGCGCATCCGTCCGGTCCGGCGGCCGGGCAGTCGCACCCAGACCACACAGTGGGGAGGCAGGGGCTTCCTCCTCCGCCCGAAGGCGGGGGCGTTCGCCCCGAACACCAGGTGAACACACCCTCCGTCGGTAGCGATCCCCGCCTGCGGGCGGCGCTGCGCAGACTGGACCTGCGCATCGTGCACCGGTTGGACGGACTGCTGCACGGCGAACACCTCGGGCTGCGGCTGGGGCCGGGTTCGGAGGCGGCCGAAGCCCGGCTGTACCAGCCCGGGGAGGACGACGTCCGGCACATGGACTGGGCGGTGACCGCCCGCACCGACACGCCCCACGTGCGCGACCTGGTCGCCGACCGGGAGTTGGAGAGCTGGACGCTGTTGGACCTGTCACCGAGCATGGACTTCGGTACCGGCCTGCGTTCCAAGCGCGACGTCGCGGTGGGGTCCCTGGTCGCGGCCAACCTGCTCACCCAACGGGTCGGTGACCGCTTCGGCGCGCACTTCCTGCACCAGGGACGGATCCGGCGCTGGCCCGCCCGTTCCGGCAAGGAGGCCCTGTTGTCACTGCTGGCGACGGTGGCTGCGGCCCCGCCGGGCGACCGGCGCGCCCCGGAGGCCGGTCAGGCCGGTCTGGCCGACGCCCTCACCGACCTGGTGCGGACCCGGCGCCGGCGAGGGCTGCGGGTGGTCATCTCCGACTTCCTCGACACGCCCGCGTTCGGCGGGGAGGTGGCCTGGGAGCGTCCGCTGCGCCAACTCGCCTCCCGGCACCAGGTGCTGGCGGTGGAGGTCCTGGACCCCCGGGAACTGGACGTGCCCGAGGTGGGGGACGTGGCGTTGCGTGATCCGACCACCGGACGGGTGCGTGACGTGCGCCTGACCCGCACGGTGCGGGAACGCTACCGTCGGGCCGCCGAGGCCCAGCGGGCGGCGATCCGGGGGGCCCTGCGCCGCTGCGGAGTACACCATCTGGTGTTGCGCACGGACCGGGACTGGGTCCTGGACACGGCCCGGTTCGTGATCGACCAGCGCAGAACCGCGCACCACATGGCCAGGCACACCCCGGGGGTGCCGCGGTGAGCGGCGCGGGGGGCGCGACGGTGAGTAGGAGGGCGCGGGAGGTTCCCGCGCCGCGACGAGTACGGGGGACGTGAGGCGGCCATGACCTTCCTGGAGCCCCAGCGGCTGTGGTGGCTGCTGATCGTGCTGCTGTTGGTGGGCGCGTACGTGTTCGCGCAGCGTCAGCGGCGCGAGTACACGGTGCGTTTCACCAACCTGGAGTTGTTGAACCAGGTGGCGCCGCACCGTCCGGACATCCGCCGACATGTGCCGGCCACCCTGTTCACCCTGGCCATGGGGGTGTTGATCGCCGCGATGGCGGTGCCCGCCATGCCGGTGGAGGCGCCTCGGGAGCGGGCGACGATCATGGTCGCGGTGGACGTGTCGCTGTCGATGGCCGCCAACGACATCGAGCCGGACCGGTTGCACGCGGCCAAGGAGTCGGCGCGCGGGTTCGTGTCCACGCTTCCGGAGCGGTTCAACGTCGGGCTGGTGTCGTTCTCCTCGACCGCGACGGTGGTGGCGCCGCCCACCCAGGACCACGAGTCGGTGATCAGTTCGATCGAGAACCTGCGTCTGGGCCCGGGGACCGCGATCGGCGAGGGGGTGTTCGCCTCCATGGAGGCGATTCGCAGCTTCGACGAGGACGCGGCCGAGGATCCGCCTCCGTCAGCGATCGTGCTGCTCTCCGACGGTGAGAACACCAGCGGACGCGAGATCCGCCAGGCCTCGGCCGAGGCCGCCGAGGAGGGGGTTCCGGTGTCCACGATCGCCTTCGGCACCGGGGCGGCGATGATCGAGATCGACGGTTACCAGGTACCCGCCGACATCGACAAGGAGGCGTTGCAGGGGCTGGCCCAGGAGACCGAGGGTCACTTCTACGAGGCCGAGAGCGAGACGGAGCTGAACCAGGTCTACGAGGACATCGGGTCCTCGCTCGGTTCGGAGCTGGTACATGAGGAGATCGTCACCCGGTTCGTGCTGGTGGCGATCGTGCTGGCGTTGGCGACGGCATTGACCTCACTGCTGTGGTTCCAGCGTCTTCCCTGATGAGGTGAGACCCAATCCTCGCCGTTGGTGATGTTGGTCACATCCCTTTAGGTGGGGTTTACACCTTTTCCTGTACCGCCACAGGTTAGCGTTGGCATGTTTTGTCATGCCCATCCACTTCGAGGAACAATGCCGAACACACCCGCACCCCCGGCTGCGATCTGCTTCGACCTGGACGACACCCTCATCGATGACGTCGCCGCCTCGTCCGCGGGTCTGCGCGCGGTCATGGAGCGGCTCGGCCACCCGGACTTCGGCGCGGCCCGCGCGCTGTGGGACGCCCAGACCGAGATCTCCTTCGGCGCCTACCTGCGCGGACACCTGAGTCTTGAGGAACAGCGCCGCGAACGCATCCGGGCCCTGGCCGTCCAGGCAGGCCACAACGAGATCGCCGACCACCATTGCGACGAGCTCTACCGAACCTATCTGGACGGTCACCGCACCGGCTGGCAGGTCTTCCCCGACACCTTCCCGGTGCTGGGCGCCCTGGCCTCGGCCGGATACCGGCTGGCGATCCTCACCAACGGTGTGGAGGCCATCCAGCACGCCAAGCTCCAGGCCCTGGAACTGACCCCCTACTTCCACACGGTGGTCTGCGCGGACACCGCGGGCGCCGGCAAGCCCGACCCGAGGATCTTCCAGGTCACCGCCCAGCGCCTGGGTGTGGAAACCGACTCCTGCTGGCACGTGGGCGACCAGGTCCAGGCCGACGGGGTCGGCGCCGTGGCCTCCGGCATGCGACCGGTCATCATCGACCGCCAGGGCCGCCAGCCCCTGGATGGTGTCACCACCCTGGGCAGCCTGGACGGGCTCATGCAACAGGTCGGCCTGCCCAGCACGGCCGCGACAGGCGTGCTGTGACCTCGATCGATGACTGGATGGCCCGCCGGGTCACCGTGCACCTGATCACCTCCGGCACCCGGGGTCCGGTCCTGCTCGGCACACGTGTGCTGTTCGGCCAGGACCCCGGGGAGGTGGCGCGCGCACTGGGCGGCCTGCCCCCGGAGGCGCCGCTGGTGGCCCTGGACGTGCTCACCGAGACCATGATCCTGTCCCGCGCCAGCGGGCGCGGCCTGCATGTGGACCGCATCGTGTTCGCCGAACCCGGTCTGGTGTCGGCCTGGCCCGCGGTCGTGCCCGCCGAGGGGCTGACGCCCACGGCTCCGGCGCTGGCGGACGAGGAGGAGCCGGCCCCGGCCGACGCGCGTCCCCGGTTGCGCAGGTTCGCCTCCTACGGGATCGTCACCGATCCCGACGGGCGGGTCCTGCTGAGCCGGATCGCCGAGGGCTTCCCCGGCGCCGGGACCTGGCACCTGCCCGGCGGCGGTGTGGACACCGGTGAGGACGTGCGCGCGGCGCTGCGGCGCGAGGTGCTGGAGGAGACCGGCCAGTCCGGGGTGGTCGGAGAGCTCATCACCGTGTCCAGCCACTGCCGCACCCAGTCCGCGGGGACCGACATCTACGCGGTGTGGGTCTTCTCCCACGTACACGTCTCCGCCCCATGTGAGCTCCGGGTGACCGAGGAGCAGGGCTCCACCGCGGACTGCGGCTGGTTCACCCCCGTCGAACTGGCGGAGCTGCAACTGTCCACCACCGCCAGACGGGGCATGGACTTCCTGGTCCGGCACCGCCGCGGCTGACCCCTGGCTGGGCTGCTCCCGGCGCCCCTTCCGAACACCCGGAACAGGCGCTGGGAGCGGGAACGGCCGCCCTCAGAAGGTGAGGCGGTGACGCAGCCACCACAGGCCCGCACCCGTGCCCAGCACCAGGACACCGATGACCACCACCGGCAGGGGCAGGCTGGTCGCCAGGACCACACACCCGACCAGACCGCACACCGGGGCGATCAGTGGCGGGCGGTCCTCGTCCGGTCCCAGGCGCAGCGCCGAGGCGTTGGTGATGGCGTAGTAGACCAGGACCCCGAAGGCGGAGAAGGCGATCGCGCCGTGCAGGTCGGCGACCAGGACCAGGGCGATCACCACGGCTGCCACCACGGCCTCGGCCCGGTGCGGAACGCCGTGGCGCTCGTGCACGGCGGCCAGTGGGCGCGGCAGGTGCCCGTCGGCGGCCATCGCCGCGGTGGTGCGCGATATCCCCATCAGCAGCGGCACCAGGGCGCCCAGACTGGCCAGGGCCGCGCCGGCCACCACGAACGGCACCATCATGGGGAACCCGGCGACCAGAACCGCGTCGACCATGGGCGCGTCACTGGTGGTGAGGTTCTCCCGGCCCAGCACGATGAGCAGGCCGGTGCCGAGCACCAGGTAGAGGACCAGGACCACGCCCAGGGAGAGCGTGATCGCCCGGGGGATGGTGGTCCGGGGGTCGCGGACCTCGCCTCCCAGCGTGGCGATGCGCGCGTACCCGGCGAAGGCGAAGAAGATCATACCCGCGGCCCCCAGGACGCCGAAGGAACCGGGCCAGGGTCCCAGGCCCTCGACCTCGGCGACGGCCGCCAGGCGCCCGCTCATGAGCATCGTGACGAGCACCGCGACCAGGATCGCCATGACGGTCAGGAGCAGCACCTTGACCACCAGGACGGATCTGTGCACCCCCCGGTAGTTCATCGCTGCCAGGAGCACCACGGCGGCCACCGCGACGGGTTTCTCCCAGCCCGGGAGCGCGTAGGTGGCGAAGGTCAGGGCCATCGCCGCGCAGGAGGCGATCTTGCCGACCACGAAGGACCATCCGGCCAGGTAACCCCACAGGTCGCCCAGGCGCTCCCGACCGTAGACGTAGGTGCCGCCGTTCTCGGGGTGGCGGGCCGCCAGGCGCGCGGAGGAGATCGCGTTGCAGTAGGCGACCAGTCCGGCGATGAGGATGGCGACGGGAAGCCAGGCCCCGGCGCCCAGGGCCGCCGGGGCGAAGACCGAGAACACCCCGGCGCCGAGCATCGCCGCGGCGCCGATAGCGGCCGCGTCGATGGTTCCCAGCGTCCGGGCGGGTCTGGCCTGCGGTCCGGAAGAGGTGGCCAACGAGGTCTCCTTGGGTGAGTGCCTCCGGCCTGTGGCCGGCGGACGCGCTTGTCCCCCGTTCCCGAAGCCGCTGACCACCGGGGCCGGGAAGCCGTTCGGAACGGGCCAAAGGTCGTGTCCGACTTCCGAGTGTGCCCGATGCCGGTGACCACCGGGTGCGAACTCCCCGTGCCGGGGTGGCCGGTTCCGGACCCTTGAGGCCCGGGCCCGGTCGCTCGGCGCCGGCCGTGCCGGGCCGGGTGTTCCGGGCACGAGCGGGCCCCCGGCCGAAGCCGGGGGCCGCCCATACCTGTGCCGCCGTCCACGCCGGCGGGCGAAGACCGGTCAGGTGGGACGCCAGGGTGATCCGGTGTTGTCGTTGATGTCCTCGGCCGCCACCTGGCGCAGCTGGCGTGAGAGGTCGGACAGGGCGCGCGAGACGGCGAGTTCCTCGCCTATCTCGGGCACGTCCAGGTCCGACGGGTGCTTGCGGGCCATACCGTGGCCGCGCAGCGCCGTACCGTCGTCAGCGACCAGGCCCACCTCCGCCCAGGTGCGCGCGGCGTCCCCCTCGCTCTCCTCGGCGAGGACCACGTCGACGTTCCAGCGCTTCATCGTCTGCATGGCATCCGCTCCCTCTCCGTCCGCGCCCGTCTCGGACGGGTGTTCGATGTGCGCGTCGGGCCCCGGGTAGACCAGGGCGTCGCGGCCCTCGTCCGTGCCGAGCCAGTGCACCTGGTAGGGCGGTTCCCCCTGCCTGCCCCGGACCTCGGTGACCACCCCCGTGCGACGGTGGGTGTCGGCGTTCGGGCTCTCGACGACCAGCCGGTCTCCTACATCTGCTCGCATGGGTCCCCCCACAAACCTCGCTTATCCCCATCTTCCGTTCTGATTCGCCCTTCGACAGGGGGTTGGCTCTTTCGTTTCCGGTGATATGCGAGGTTTTTGCCGGTCAGATCCCCCACCCGTCCCTGGTAGCGTCACGGCGTGGCCCAGCACTACTTCGACTCCGATCCCGGCGCCGCCAGTCGGCCCTCCACCGCCGACCTGGTCCTGCCCGACCTGCACCTGCGCCTGCACACCGACCGCGGGGTGTTCTCACCCGACAAGGTCGACCTCGGCACGCGGGTCCTGCTGGAGAGCGTTCCGGCCCCGCCCGCCGAGGGGCGCCTGCTCGACCTGGGGTGCGGGTACGGCCCCGTCGCCCTGACGATGGCCACCCGCGCGCCCCGGTCCCGGGTGTTCGGGGTCGACGTCAACGCCCGCGCCGTGAGCCTGGCCCGTCGCAACGCCGCCGAGCACGGCCTGGAGCACACCCGGTTCGCCGTGGTCGGGCCCGAGGGGGGCCCGGCCGTGGAGCAGGGCCCCGAGGACGCCCCCGCCGCCGAGGACCTGCTCGGCCCCTTCGACGCGATCTGGTCCAACCCACCGATCCGGGTGGGCAAGGGCGTACTGCACTCGATGCTGCGCACCTGGCTGAACCGGCTCACACCCGAGGGCGTCGCCCACCTCGTCGTCCAGCGCCACCTGGGTTCGGACTCGCTGCAGAAGTGGCTGGACTCCCAGGGGCTGCCCGCCGAGCGTGTGGCCTCCCGGGCCGGATTCCGCGTCCTGGCCGTACGCAGGGCCGGCGACCCCGCCCCGGCCCCCTGACCGGACCCGCCGGAGGGTGATCCGGGTCACGCGTGCGTGCCCGACTCCCGACCGGTAATCTGTACCGACGACCGCCGGGAACCGCCCCGGCCCGCACCCACGAGGAACACACCGCAGTTGAGCACGCAGTTGCGTCCCACGGACGTCAAACGCCTGAACCGCCAGTGGCGCAGGCGCACCGAGGGGCGTCTGGCCCTTCTCGTCGAGTCCGTCACCCAGCCCTACAACCTGGGATCGATCCTGCGCACCTGTGCGACCTTCGGCGTCGACCAGCTCTGGCTCACCGGCAACAGCGCGGACCCCGACGACCCCAAGGTCGGCAAGACCGCCCTGGGCACCGCCGCCAAGGTCCCCCACACGCGCCTGGCCACCACCGGGCAGGCCCTGGAGACCGCCCGCGCCGACGGCTACAAGGTGGTCGCGGTCGAACTGGCCAAGGGCGCCGTGCCGCTGCACGCCGCTCCGGTGGAGCCCGACGTGTGCCTTGCCGTGGGAGCCGAGGACCACGGCTGCTCCCCCGCCCTGCTGGCGGGCGCGGACGCCGTCACCTACATTCCCCAGATCGGCCGGGTCGGATCGCTCAACGTGGCCGTGGCCACCGCGATCGCCCTCGCCGAGGCCCGCCGCCGGGAGTGGGCCGGCTTCGGCGGCGAGGCAGACGCCCCCGCCGGAACCTGAGCCGAGGAAATCCGAGCCGGGAATCTTTCCCCTCCGCCGGACGTCCCCTCATTGACCAGACCCACGCATCTGACACACCCGACGCGCCACGGCGCAGAGAGAGGAACAGTGGATCCGTCCCGAAGTACCAGCAGCGTCCCCCAGGGATGCTGTGACCCAGACTCCGACGACCCTCCTTCTTTGGGGGGCGCACACCTTCCCAGGCACTCTGCTGACAGACGGACCCGGGCGGTGTGCGTCCGATGACCACCGTCCTCAGTATCGCCCTGGGCTTCCTGGTCGTCCTGCTGCTGATCGCCGCGAACGGCTACTTCGTCGCCCAGGAGTTCGGCTACATGGCCGTGGACCGCTCGCGCCTGAAGGCGCGCGCCGCGGCCGGTGACGCCGGGGCCAAACGCGCCCTGGCGGTCACCAAACGCACTTCGTTCATGCTTTCGGGCGCCCAGCTAGGCATCACCGTCACCGGCCTGCTGGTCGGTTACGTCGCCGAGCCGATGATCGGTAACGGCATCGGCGTGCTCCTCGGCGGTGTCGGTGTCCCGATCGGTACCGGCGTCGCGGCCGGCACCGTGTTCGCCCTGCTCTTCTCGACCGTCGTCCAGATGGTCTTCGGTGAGCTCTTCCCCAAGAACCTGGCCATCGCCAGGCCCGAGCCGGTGGCCCGCTGGCTGGCACTGTCCACGGGGATCTACCTGAAGGTCTTCGGTCCGGTCATCTGGCTGTTCGACCAGGCGGCGATCGTCCTGCTCAAGGCGGTACGGATCGAGCCCGTGGAGGACGTCCAGCACGCGGCGACCCCGCGCGACCTGGAGAGCATCATCGCCGAGTCCCGGGAGAGCGGTGACCTGCCGCCCGAGCTGTCCACCCTGTTGGACCGCACCCTGGACTTCCACGACCAGACCGCCGGGCACGCGATGATCCCGCGGCCGGACATCACCACCGTGGAGGAGGGCGACCCGGTCAGCCGGGTCGTGGAGCTGATGGCCTCCGACCACTCCCGTTTCCCGGTACTGGGTGAGGGCGTGGACGACATCGTGGGTGTGATCTGCCTGCGCGACGTGCTCGCGCTGGGCGACCGCGACCTGTCGGCCGTCCGGGTCAGTGAGGTGGCACGGCAGTCCGTCATGGTCCCGGCCTCGCTTCCGCTGCCCGGGGTGCTCGACCAGCTGCGCGAGGTGGGTGAGGAGTTCGCGTGCGTGGTGGACGAGTACGGCGGTCTGGCCGGGGTCATCACCACCGAGGACCTGGCCGAGGAACTGGTCGGTGAGATCGCCGACGAGCACACCCCGGAGGAGGAGTCACCCGCCCACCTGGAGGGGGAGGACGGCTACCTCGTGCCCGGGGCGCTGCACATCGACGAGGTCGAGCGGTTGATCGGCCACGACCTGCCCGAGGGCGACTACGAGACGGTCGGGGGTCTGGTCATCCGCGAGCTGCACCGACTGCCCGAGGTCGGTGACCGGGTGGAGCTGGGGCTCCCCCGGCCGCCGAGCGCCCACGAGGGTGACCCGGACATGGCCCTGACCATGACGGTCAGCGCGGTCCAGAGGCGTGTACCGCAAACGGTGGAACTGCGGCTGCGGGAGCTCGCCGACGAGGAAGCGCAGGAGGTGCGCGCATGAGTGACATGAACGTCTGGTTGGCTCTGACGCTGACCGTGGGCATCATCGTGCTGAGCGCGTTCTTCGTGGCCATCGAGTTCGCCCTGGTGGCGGCCCGCCGCTACCGGTTGGAGGAGGCCGCCGAGACGAGCGCGGCGGCCCGGGCGGCCGTCAAGAGCGCCCGTGACCTGTCCCTGCTCCTGGCCGGTTCGCAGTTGGGCATCACACTGTGCACGCTGGCGCTCGGCGCGATCTCCAAGCCCGCCGTCCACCACCTGATGGAACCGCTGTTCGGCGGCCTTCCCGGCTCGGTGGGATACGTGGTCTCGTTCGTGCTGTCCCTGGTCGTGGTGACGTTCCTGCACCTGGTCGTCGGCGAGATGGCGCCCAAGTCCTGGGCGATCTCCCACCCGGAACGCTCCGCCATCATGCTGGCCCTGCCGATGCGGGGGTTCATGTGGGTGACCCGGCCACTCCTGTTCGCCCTGAACGGTCTGGCCAACTGGTGCCTGCACAGGGTCGGGGTGGACGCGGTGGACGAGATGACGGCGGGCCACAACCCGGACGACGTCCGCGAGCTGGTCGAGCACTCGGCCAAGGCCGGTGCGCTGGACTCCGAACGCCGGGACCAGCTGGCCACGGCTCTGGAGGTCAACTCCCAGCCGTTGGAAGGGCACATCACCGCGCGGGAGGACATCGCGTGGGTGGCCCCCGAGGCGGGGTTGGAGGAGATCAAGCGGGTCTCGCGCGAGTCCACGCACCTGCGTCTGGTGGTGTTGGAGCATGGCGAGCCGGTCGGGGTACTACACGTGCGTGAGGCACTGACGAGCCCGGCCGGAACCACCGCCGCCGACCTCATGCGCCCGGTGCTGACGTTGTCGGCGGGTACGCCGATGTACGCGGCGATGAGCATCATGCGGGAGAGCCGCAGCCACCTCGCCCTCGTGGAGACGGACGGGGAGCTGCTGGGCCTGGTGACGCTCCAGGACATCCTGGACCGGCTGCTGCTGTTGGACACCGCCGCGTAGGAGACCGCGCGGATCCGTGTCCCGGGGGGAGGGCGTTCGCGCCCTCCCCCTTTCGTATGCCCGCGCTCCCCCGCTGGGTTCCCGACCAAGCTGGAATATTTTCCAGATCACATTTTTCAACCTCCGAAAAAGGCGCGCTTCGAGGCTCGCAAAAGCTCGCAGCGCCTAGCGAAAACAAAGGCCACGAACAGCCGGGTGACCAAAGACCCGAACTATGACACACCACGTTCGTTACCCTTGGCCCGAGTCCGTACGGACTCTGTACACGATCCCCTCTGATTGCTAGGTTCACACCCATGACTCAAGTGCGGGAAGCCCGCGTAGTCGAGCAGGAAAAGCTGTTGGTCAGCGTGCGCAAAGCTGCGGAAATCCTGGATATATCCGAGCGCGTTGTCTATGACCTCTGCTACACGAATGAACTCGAATCCGTCAAGATCGGACCCAAGAAATGGATCCGTCGAATCACGTGTGAGTCCCTGAACCACTATGTCGAAAAAGCCCGCAGAGAATCCCATTCCGACAACTCAAGAAAGGAGGGCCAAATCCCCTGAGGCGGACCACGGGAACAGACTCGCCATCGTCGGCCGCCCCGGACTCCCCTCCCGGCGCGGATCGCTGCGCGGGCCGGGAACGGAGCCCCGCGTGCCCGGGCCCCGCAAGGTGGTCACCTCCGCCCGCGCCGCAGCACGGCTGTTGGAGGAGGAGCCCACGCTCTGGCCGGGCCTGACCGCCTTCGTCACCGACACCGACGGACGGCTGATCCTGCACTACGCCGCAGGACGGGGCAGCCGGGACGCTTCCGCACTGTTCGGTCCGGACGGCGTGGTCGCACGCTGGCGGTCGTTGCTCGGCCGACCGGAGGAGTCCGCGAGCGAACGACTCAGGAGCCGCGAGCGCGTGGTGACGCTACGCGGCGACCACTCCGGCCACCCGGTGACGGTGCTGTTCACCGTGCTCGGGGCCCCGTGAGCCCCTCCCTCCCTCTTCGACCCTTCGCCAAGCCCGGCGAGGAAAGGAAGACCGTGTCGACTCCTCCGGCTCGCAGCCGCCTGGTGTACCCCGATGCGAACGCGACCCCCTGGCCGCTCAACCACCACGCCTACGTGCACGCATGCGCTGACCGGCTCAGGAAGGAGGTGCGCCACGAACCCCAGGTGTACTTCCCGGAGAACCAGCTCCAGAGCAAGGACATACGCAGTGCCCTGGTCCGCCTGGAGCCGACCGAGGACACCCCTGGTCTGCGGTTCTGCTGGGACGAGCGGCGCGGCTGGTCCCGCCTGGAGGGGGCCGTCCGGCATGCCCTGGTCCTGGGGGCCGAGCCCCTCCTGTCCCCCGAGACCTTCAGCCACGCGGTGACCGCCCTGCTGTTCCCGGAGGTGGGCAAGCTGGTGATGGTCGCCGACCGCAGCAGGCCCAGCGTCCATCCGGTGGACCCCCGGTTCGAGCGCCGCCTGGCCTCCTATCGCGGTCTCTGAGGCGCCCGGGTCCCGGACACGGCGGGGCCGACCGCACACTGGGTGCGGCCGGCCCCGTTTCCCGTCGGACGGGAGGAGACACGCTAGGCGGTCTTGGTGATCAGCTCGACCTCGATGTTGCCGCGGGTGGCGCGGGAGTAGGGGCACATCTGGTGGGCGGCCTCGACGAGCTTCTCGGCCTCGGCCTGCTCCAGGCCCGGGATGGTGACGGTCAGCACGACCGCGATGTCCAGGCCGTCGTCAGACTTGCCCAGGCTGACCTTGGGGTTGATGGTGGCGTTGTCCACGTCGGTCTTGGCCTGGCGGGCGACGTTGCGCAGGGCGCCGTGGAAGCAGGCGCCGTAGCCGACGGCGAAGAGCTGCTCGGGGTTGGTGCCGGGGCCGTCGTCGCCGCCCAGGCCCTTGGGCACCGACAGGTCGACCGCGAGGCGGTCGTCGTCGGTCTTGCCGAAGCCCTTGCGGCCCTCGCCGGTGACGGTGGCCTCGGCGGTGTACAGGACGTTGTAAGCCATGGATTCCCTCTCCTGGGTCCGAACGCGCCGGACCCGGTGTCGTGTGGGTTCAGGTGTCGGTGCCGCGGTCGGTGCGCGTGGCGGTTGCCTCCGTGGCGGCCGTCACCGAACGTGTGACCTGGTCGAGCAGCGTGCGCAGCTCCCCCAGCCGTTCCGGGGGCAGGCCGGTGGCGCACAGGATCTGGGCGGGGACGGGTCCGGCCTTCTCACGCAGCCGGGACCCCTCCTCGGTCACGCTGACGTGGACGATCCGTTCGTCCTCGGGCCCGCGTCTGCGGGTGAGGAGTCCGGCGCCCTCCATCCGGCGCAGCAGAGGTGAGAGCGTTCCCGTGTCCAGGTTCAGGGCCAGGCCGAGCTCCTTGACCGGCAGGGTCCCCTGTTCCCACAGCACGAGCATCACCAGGTACTGCGGGTAGGTCAGCTCCAGGTCGGCCAGAATCTCCCGGTAGAGCCCGGTCAGGGCACGGGAGGCGGTGTAGAGGGAGAAGCACAGCTGCCGGTCCAGGGCAAGGGGGTCCCCCTCGTCGGTGCCCGCCATGGTTCCTCCTCCGTCTTCGCTCGCTGCCGTCATCACCGTAACAGAAAATGGTTGTGCACAACAGTATTGGACACAACTGTTTTGAGATGCGGTGTGCCGGAGGCGGGCGGGGCCGTACCCCCGGGGGGGTGCGGCCCCGCCCGCCCGGGCCCCGTGTCCGGGCCCTGCGCTGTTCAGAGGAAGCGCACGCCCTGGGCCAGGGGGAGCTCTCCGCCGTAGTTCACCGTGTTGGTGGCCCGGCGCATGTACGCCTTCCAGGAGTCCGAACCCGACTCCCGGCCGCCGCCGGTGTCCTTCTCACCGCCGAAGGCGCCGCCGATCTCTGCCCCGGAGGTCCCGATGTTGACGTTGACGATGCCGCAGTCGGAACCGGCCGCGGACAGGAAGCGCTCGGCCTCGGCCTGGTCCTGGGTGAAGATCGCCGAGGACAGTCCCTGTGGGACCGCGTTGTGCAGCTCCACGGCCTCCTCCAGGGTGCGGTAGGTCAGCACGTACAGGATCGGCGCGAAGGTCTCCTGGCGCACGACCTCGGTCTGCGCGGGCATACGCACCACCGCGGGCTCGACGTAGTAGGCGTCCTCGGCGTCCTTCTCCAGACGCCGTTCGCCACCCACCAGGACCTCGCCCCCGTCGGCGCGGGCCTGTGCCAGGGCAGCGCGCATGGCCGTGTGTCCGCGCTCCCCCACCAGGGGACCGACCAGCGTCGACTCCTCGTAGGGGTCGCCGATGCGCTCGCTCAACTGCTGGTAGCCGTCCACCACGCGCTCGACCACCTGGTCGGCCACGTCCTCGTGCACGATCAGCCGGCGCAGCGTCGTGCAGCGCTGCCCGGCCGTCCCGGCGGCCGCGAACACACTGCCGCGCACCACCAGGTCCAGGTCGGCCGAGGGGCCCACCACCGCGGCGTTGTTTCCACCCAGCTCCAGGAGGTAGCGGCCCATCCGGGCAGCCACCTTGGGAGCCACGGTCCGCCCCATCGCGGTGGAGCCGGTGGCCGACAGCAGCGCCACCCGCTCGTCGCCCACCAGCACGTCGCCGACATCGGCGCCGCCCAGGACGACCCGGTGCACGTCCGAGGGCGCCCCGACATCGGCGGCGGCACGCATGAGCAGGCCGTGGCAGCCCAGCGCGGTCAGGGAGGTGAGCTCGGAGGGCTTCCACACCACGGTGTCGCCGCACACCAGCGCCACACAGGTGTTCCACGACCACACGGCCACGGGGAAGTTGAAGGCGGTGATGACACCGACCACGCCCAGCGGGTGCCAGGTCTCCATCAGCCGGTGGCCGGGGCGTTCGGAGGGCATGGTGCGGCCGTAGAGCTGCCGGGACAGGCCGACGGCGAAGTCGCAGATGTCGATCATCTCCTGGACCTCGCCCAGGGCCTCCGAGCGGATCTTGCCCGCTTCGAGGGTGACCAGCTCGGCCAGGTCGGCCTTGTGCTCGCGCAGCAACTCACCCAATCGGTGGACGAGCCGGCCCCGGACCGGGGCCGGGGTGTCCCGCCAGACGGAGGTGAAGGAGGCGTGCGCCGCGGCCACGGCGCGCTCGGCGGTGTCCGGGGTGTCGAACTCCAGGGGGAACAGGGTCCGTCCGGTGATCGGCGTACGCGCCGCTCCGGGCGCCCCGACGGGTTCGGGCAGCCGGGTCGCTCCGCACCGCTCCAGAGCGGCCCGCGCCCGTTCGGCGAGGACCTCGGTGTCGGGGAGGGCACCATTGTGCATGTGTGTTCTCTCTCCGTTGAGAGTGGGAGGCTGTCACCACACACCTTGCCAACTCCGGGCCCCCCGGTCCAGCCCCGGTGTCAAGGACTGGCGGGAACACCGCCGGGCCCCGCGACCGGAGCCGCCCGCCGGTGTCGGCGCCGCACGGCGGCGTTAGACTCGCCAGGCCCGCTCAGACCGCCCCCGAACCAGACAGCTGGCCCGTGCACCACGACACCACCCCCGAAGAGGACCGCGCCGACCGTCCCGAGCCCCGTCGGATCCTGGCGCGCTCCGGGTTCGGCGCCGCCGAGCCCCTGTTCGCCGCCGACCTGCGCACGAGCGCCGACCCCGAACAGGCCCGTGAGGTGGTCGCCTCACACGCCTCCCGGCTGTGGACGGAGGCCACCCGCACCGATACCGACCCCGTCGACGACCGCCCGCTGTACTGGGCCCGCCTGGTGCTCCGCGCCCGGCTGCGCACCTGGGCGCCCTCCTTCGCCCTGTCCGAGGAGGAGCACGCCGAACTCCTCCACCTGTTCGAGAGCACCTCGCGGGGCATCGCCGACCTGCACTTCCCTCCGGGGGAGAGGTGGATCCGCCTGGTGGTCACCGGGTTCGACCCCTTCCACCTGGACACGGACGTGGAGTGCTCCAACCCCTCCGGGGCCGCCGCCCTGGACCTGAACGGGTGGACCTTCCCGGTGGGCGAGCGCACCGCGGTGGTGCGCACCGCGATCTTCCCCGTGCGCTGGGCCGACTTCGACGCCGGAGTGGTGGAGGAGGCCCTGGCCGGGCAGTACGGGGCGGCCGACGCGGTCGTCACGCTGAGCCGGGGCCGCCCCGAACGCTTCGACCTGGAGGTCTGGAACGGGGTGTGGCGGGGCGGCGGCCGGGACAACCTGGGGGTCTCGCGGACCGGGCGCGCCCCGGTGCCCGGAACCGGGGCCCCGGAGTGGACGCGCTCCTCCCTGCCCCTGGAGCGGATCCTCGGCGCGGCGACCGGCCGGCACGAGGTGGTGGCCAACACCGAGGTGAGCGAGGTCCCCGCCGCGGGCGGCGGACCGGTACTGCGCCCCGAGGGCCCCAGCCCGGGTTCGACGGCGCGAAGCGGGGGCGGCGGTGACTACCTGTCCAACGAGGTCGCCTACCGGAACACGCTCCTGCGTGATCGCGCCGGATCGCAGATCCCCGCCGGGCACGTGCACCTGCCCGGAACCGCACGCCCCGAGGAGCACACCGCCACCCTGGCGCAGGTGCGCGCCCTCGTGGCGGCCGTGGCCGGGGAGAGCCCCTGAGGCAGGGCTGGGTGCGTGGTGACACTCCCGAGCCCGGGACTGGATGACAAATTTCGCGTTCCGGCCACCAGAGGGCAATTCATCACTCTATGATTTCGCAACATCACGCTGGGGTTACCTTTCGGGCCCGCGGCTCCGATATGGTCCCCACGTGGATGCCACCTCTCTGCGACGAAAACTCACTGTCAGCGCTGCCCTGGGGCTGCTGCTGGTCCCCGGCTGTCACGCGGCGGAGGACGCGCTGCCCTACGCCGAGGCGATCCGGTTCTCCCCCGACTCCCTGGAACACCTACGGACGCACACGGTGCAGGTGCAGGCCGAACACAGCACGGTGAGCTACCGTTACCCGGTCCTGGGCGAGTCCCATCCGCTGACCATCGAGGTCCGCACCCGGATGGCCGAACGCCAGACCGCGTTCCTGGAGGAGCTGCCCGACCGCGGCAGCCCCGAACTGAGTCAGGACGTGGAGCTGTTGGCGGCCTCCGAACACGTCACCGGGGTCCGAACCACCGCCGTCACCTCGGGTGTGCCCGGCGACGGCGCCGAGTCCGCGACCCTGTGGTACGACTCCGCCGGCGGGGAGGTACTGCCCTGGACCTCGCTCTTCCGTGACGAACAGGCCCTGGAGAGCGCACATTTGGCGGTCGCCGAGGTCCTCCGGGACGGCTACGACCTGTCCCTCGAACAACTGCCCGGGCTCCTCGGCGAGGTCGCCGCACGCGCCGAGGCGGATGCGGACCCGGCCTCGGCTGCAGCCTCCGCCCCCGAGGAGGCCGCCGGAAACCCCGACGAGGGGGACCCGGCGGAAGAACCGGCCGAACAGCCCCCGCAGGACGGCGGGGGCGACCTGGCCGACCCCGAACAGGCGTGGGAGGCCGCCGAGCGCTGGTCCACCTCCCCCCTGTCCGACCTGGCCTTCAGCACCGCAGGCGGGCTGGCCGTACGGATGGACCCCGCGGTGGTACCCAGCGCGGGCCGGGTGGACGAGGTCCTGCTCCCGGTGGAACCGGAGGAGACCGAGGAACTCCTCTCCGAACTGGGCTACCACGCCCGGAGCGCGGCCATGGCCGGCAACTCCGACCCCGAGGACTTTCCCTTCGACGGCACCCTGACCGCCGAGGGCTCCACCCTGGACTGCGAACGCCTCAAGTGTGTGGCGCTGACCTTCGACGACGGCCCCGGCGAGCACACCGAGGAACTCCTGGACACCCTGGACGAGTACGACGCCAAGGCGACCTTCTACGTCCTGGGCTCACTGGTCGACGAGTTCCCCGAGATCGTGGAGCGCACCCACGCCGAAGGGCACGAACTGGGGAACCACACCTGGAAGCACGACGACCTCACGACCCTGTCCGCCGACGGGGTGACCAAGGACCTGGACCGCACCGACAAGGCGATCCAGGAGGTGACCGGTGAACTCCCACCCACCCTGCGCCCGCCCTACGGCGCGCTGAACGGCACCGTGCGCAGCGCCACCCGGCACCCGATCATCCTGTGGGACGTGGACACCATGGACTGGAAGAGCCGCGACACCGCCGCCGTGGCCGAGCACGCGCTCGAGGAGACCCAACCGGGCAGCGTGGTCCTGTTCCACGACATCCACAAGACCAGCGTCGACGCCATCCCCGACGTCCTGGAGGGGCTGCACGGCGACGGGTACCACTTCGTGACCGTCAGCGAGATCTTCGGGCTGGGCGGTATGGAACCCGGCGCGCTGCACACCGACGCCCGGGTGAGCTGAACGGTTCCCGGCCGCGGGGACGGACCACGCCCAGGGGCCCGGCCGCCCCAACACGAGGCCATAGCGCCAGCGCCCGGCCGGGTCCCTCGGATGTCCCGGAGCCACAGGGCGAACCGGCTTTCATTCCCGTGTGAAACCAAAGAGTCCTTTCTCACTTCAAGACTCTGAGCTGGCTTTATCTTTGCCTCATCGGTTCACGTCACATACATTTCGACGCGTGAACGTTACCTCTCTGATGCACAAAGCTTCCGTCGGGACGGCCGGAGGGCTGCTGATCACCTCGGGGCTCCTCCTGGGTACGGCGGTACCCGCGGCCGCGTCCCCCACTGACAGGTCCCCGGACTGCACAGAGGTCAAGTGCGTGGCGCTGACCTTCGACGACGGCCCCGGGCAGTACACCGACGAACTCCTGGACACCCTCGAGGAGCACAACGCCAGGGCGACCTTCTACCTCCTGGGCTCCAAGGTGGGCAGCTACGAGGACGAGGTCGAGCGCATGGCCGAGCAGGGCCACGAGGTCGGCAACCACACCTGGAAGCACGACGACCTGGCCACGCTCTCCGCCGAGCAGATCCAGGACGACCTCGACCGGACCGACAAGGCCATCAGCGAGATCACCGGCAAGGTCCCCGCGACCATGCGCCCGCCGTACGGGTCGCTGAACGACACCGCGCGCGGGGCCATCGACCACCCCATGATGCTGTGGGACGTGGACACCCTGGACTGGGAGCACCGCGACGGCGACAGGATCCTCGACATCACCGAGGAGGAGACCCGGGCGGGCAGCGTGGTCCTGTTCCACGACATCCACAAGACCAGCGTCGACGCCATCCCCGACGTCCTGGAGCAGATGAACGCGAACGACTACCACTTCGTGACCGTCAGCTACCTGTTCGAGCACGGGCTCGAAGCGGGCACCGCCTACTCCAACGCCCGGCCCGAGTAGGCGGGAGGGGCCCCGGACCGGCCGGCCCGGGCAGCCGGCCCGCGCGGTCGGCGCGTCCCCGGTACCGTGACGACGAGCCCTCGCGGTACTAGAGCATCCTGCGCAGGAGCTTCTCCTTGACCTGGGTGATCGGTGCGTAGGCCACCCGCATCGTGTCCATCAGCAGGGACTTGTCGAGCACCGACTTGGTGTGCGAGAACGTGTCCACGGACGCCGAGGAGTGGTAGGCGCCCATGCCGCTCTCCCCCACCCCGCCGAAGGGCAGATCGGGCACGGCCAGGTGGGCGATCGGCAGGCCGAACCCCAGACCGCCCGAGGAGGTCTCGGTGGTCAGACGGCGCTTGGTGGCCTCGGAGCCGGTGAACGCGTACAGCGCCAGGGGCTTGTCGCGCTCGTTGACGAACCGGATCGCCGCATCCAGGTCGGGGACCCGTACGACCGGCAGGATCGGTCCGAAGATCTCCTCAGCCATCACCGGGGTATCCGGCTCGACGTCACCGAGCACCGTGGGCGCGATGTAGAGGTCCTCACGGTTGGTGCGGCCGCCCGCGACCACCTCACCGCTCTCCAGCAGCGCGCTGAGCCGCTCGAAGTGGCGCTCGTTGATGATGCGACCGTAGTCGGGGCTCTGCGCCGGGTCGGATCCGAACATCTCGGTGATGGCGGCGCCCAGTTCCCGCTGGAGCTCCTCGGCGGTGTCACCGATGGCGAGCACGTAGTCGGGGGCCACACAGGTCTGGCCCGCGTTGGTGTACTTGCCCCAGGCCAGACGGCGGGCCGTGGTGGCCAGGTCCACACCCGGTTCGACGATGGCCGGGCTCTTGCCGCCCAGTTCCAGGGTGAGGGGGGTCAGGTGCTTGACCGCGGCCGCCATGACGATGCGGGCCACCGCCGAGTTCCCGGTGTAGAAGATGTGGTCGAAGCGCTCCTCCAGCAGTGCGGTGCTCTCCGCGACGCCCCCCTCGACCACGGCGATCGCCTCGCTGTCCAGGTAGCGCGGGATCAGGTCGGCCAGCACCCCGGAGGTGGCCGGGGAGAGCTCGCTGGGCTTGACCACGGCGCTGTTGCCCGCGGCGATCGCGCCGACCAGCGGGGACAGGGCCAGGTTGACGGGGTAGTTCCACGGGCTGACGATCAGCACGGTGCCCAGGGGCTCGCGCACGCGACGCGCTCTGGCCGGGGCCAGGGCCATCGGCACGGACACGCGCTGGGGCCGCAGCCAGGAGGCCAGGTGTCTGAGCGTGTGGTCGATCTCGTTGACCACGAAACCGATCTCGGTGGTGTGCGCCTCCACCGGGGGCTTGCCCAGGTCGTCCTTGAGGGCCTTCTCCAGGGCGGGTCGTTCCTCGGTGAGCATGCGGCGCAGGGCCCGCAACTGGGCGCGGCGCCAGGAGATCGGTTTGGTGCGGCCGCTGTCGAAGGCGGCGCGCAGCCCGGCGACGACCGGAGGGATGTCGGTGGTCAGCGTCAGGGGCTGGGGGGTCTCGATGTTAGCCATGCCACAAGACTAAACGAAAACGTTTCGTTTCCAATAGGGCTCTGGCATAAGATCTCCCCATGACGACGGACCATCTGCCGGAGACGTCCGCCGTGGCCGCCCATCGGGGCCGGCCACGGGACGCCAACCGGGACCGCGCGCTGATGGACGCCACCCTGACCGAACTCCAGCTGCACGGCTACAGCGGTCTGACAACCGCCGCCGTCGCCCGCCGGGCCGGGGTGTCCACGGCCACCCTGTACCGCCGCTGGCGTTCGAAGGAGGACCTGGTGGTCGGCGCCGCCCAGGCCTGGGCCGAGAACCTGGGCCCCGACCACGACAACGGAGACCTGGGCTCGGACCTGGGCGCACTGCTACGCGACAAGGCCACCGCGTTGGAGGGCCCCTCCGGCCGCCTCCTGCGCGCCGTGCTCGGCGAGGCCGCGCACAACCGGGCCCTGGCCGACGTGCTCTTCGGCGCCTTCGTGATCCCCCTGCAGGAACGGGTCTTCGCCCTGCTGGAACGGGCGGTGGAACGCGGGGAGATCCCCCCGGTGGCCGACCCCCTGGTGGTCGCGGAGATGGTCATCGGACCGATGGTCAGCCACACCTTCCTGGTCCCGCCCCAGGAGGGCGACGCCGCCACCCCCGGCACCGACATCGCCGAACGCCTCCTGCCCTACCTGCTCAGGGCCTTGGGCGCGCGGGAACTCTGAGCGGAACACCCGCAGCCGAGACGGGTGCCCGGTCCGGAAGGAGGACCACGGCACCGGGCACCGGCCCGCTGCCGTGGTTGGGTCTGCCGAACAGGTACCCCTGGGACCCCGGAGTCCCGGCCGTGCTCAGACCGCCGAGGGGTCCCGGTTGTACAGCCTCTTCGCCCAGACGTAGGAGGCCAGGGCGATGACGGCGCACCAGGCGACGGCCTGCGGCCCGCTGCTGCCGATCCCGGTGCCCATCAGCAGACCGCGCAGGGTTTCGGTGATGGGGGTGAAGGGCTGGTACTCGGCGAACCACCGCAGGCCCGCGGGCAGGGTCTCGGTGGGCACGAAGCCGCTGCCCACGAAGGGGAGGAAGACCAGGGGCATCGGCAGGTTGCTCGCGGTCTCGACGCTTTTGGAGACCAGGCCCAGCGCCACCGACAGCCACGTCAGGGCGAAGGAGACCAGCATGAGCAGACCGAGAGCGGCGAGCCACCGCGCCGGACCCGCATCGGGCCGGAACCCGATGAGCAACGCCACCGCGGTGACCAGGAACGTGCTCACCATCGCCTGGACCAGGCTCCCCACGACGTGCCCGGTCAGGACCGAGACCCGGGCGATCGCCATGGTGCGGAACCGGGCGACGATGCCCTCGGTCATGTCCATGGCCACCGAGATGGCCGTGCCCTGGGCCGCGCTGGCCACCGTGATCAGCATGATGCCGGGTGCGATGTAGTCGAGGTAGTCGGCACGGTTTCCGGCGGCCCCGTCGGAGCCCATGGCGCCGCCGAAGACGTACACGAACAGCAGTAGGAAGACGATGGGCATACCCGCCAGCAACAGCGTCATGGACGGGTAGCGCACCATGCGCCGCAGTTGGCGGCCCACCATGGTGGCCGAGTCGCCGACGGCGTGGGTGAGGGTGGTCATCGGTTCACCTTCCGTTCGTGGCCGTTCGTGCTGCGCTGCCCGGTGAGGGCGAGGAAGACGTCGTCGAGGGCCGGGGTGTGCACCGACAGCTCCTCGGGGTGGATTTCCGCGGTGTCGAGGCGGTCCAGGAGGGTGCGCAACGAGGCGATCCCGCCGTCGCCGGGCACCTTGAGCGCCAGCGCGTCGGCGTCGCTCTCCCCGCCCAGGGTCAGGGCGGCCGACTCCAGCGCGTCCGCCCGGGTGAAGCGCAGGCGGATGTGACCGCCGGGAACGCGGCGTTTGAGTTCGGCGGCCGTGCCCTGCGCCACGATGGCGCCGTGGTCCAGGAGCGCGATCCGGTCGGCGAGCTGGTCGGCCTCCTCCAGGTACTGCGTGGTGAGGAAGACGGTCACACCCTCGGCGACCAGGCCCCGGATGACCTCCCACATGCCCAGGCGGCTGCGCGGGTCCAGTCCGGTGGTGGGTTCGTCCAGGAAGATCAGCCGCGGCTCCCCCACCAGGGTCATCGCCAGGTCGAGACGGCGGCGCATGCCCCCGGAGTAGGTGGCGGCCGGTTTTCCCCCGGCCTCCACCAGGTCGAAGCGTTCCAGCAGCTCGGTGGTGCGCCGCCGGGAACGGTCACGGCCCAGGCGGTGCAGCCCGGCCATCAGCATCAGGTTCTCCCGTCCGGTGAGCAGGCCGTCGACCGCCGAGTACTGGCCAGTGACGCCGATCGCGGCGCGCACCGCGTCGGGCTCCTCTTCCGGGTTGTGGCCGAGGACGCGCACCCGGCCGTGGTCGGCGTTGATCAGTGTGGACAGGATCTTGACCACGGTGGTCTTGCCGGCGCCGTTGGGGCCCAGCAGCGAGAAGACCGTGCCCGCCGGAACGTCCAGGTCGATACCGTCGAGCACCGTGTGGTCGCCGTAGGACTTGCGCAGTCCGGTGGCGGTGACGGCTGACCGGGGGGTGTGCTGGTTCATCTCTGCCTCGTCTGCGTGGTGTGCCGTCAGGACCGGTGGAGCAGGATGTCGCCCCAGACGCTGCGGGCCCGGACCTCGACGGTCTGTTCGGTGGGAGCGGGTCCGTCGGCCGCCTCCAGGGAGCTGCGCACGACGCCCTTCGTGGAGACCGCGTCCAACCAGGCCGCGGTGCCCGCGCGGACACCGATCTCCAGTTCGCCGTAGGAGGTCTCCACGTTGACGCTGCCCTCCACCACCTGGCCGAGTCGGACACTGCCGTGGGTGGTCCGCGCGGTGACCGAGCCCAGGGCGCGATCGACGACCACGTCGCTGTGCGCGGAGTTCGCCCGCAGCTCCCCGGTCACCTCGCCGAGGGTGATGGTGCCGCTGGTGGACCTGACCACGGCGGAACCGTCGATCTCCGCCACCCGGATCGAGCCGTGGCCCGTGGTGAGCTCGGTGTTGCCCGCGATGCGGTCCACCGTGACGTTGCCGTTGGTCAGGGAGAGCTCGGAGGTTCCCAGGCTGCCCTCACAACGGAGGTTGCCGAACCCGCCCGAGGCGTGGACGCGCGAGCCCGCGGGCAGTTCGACGGTGATGTCGACCATGCCCTTGCGCCCGATCATCCGGCCCAGGCCCGAGGGCTGGGGGTCGCGGACCTCGAGGCGGCCGTCGGCGTAGTCGACCTCGACCAGTTCCGCGGCGCGCACGTCACCGTCCTTGTCCTCGACGCGCGGTCGGATCTCGACGGTGGTCTCGGTGCGCTCTCCGGCGAAGATCTGGAGGGCCCCGGCGACCATGGTGATGCTGGCGGTGATCGGTTCGGGGGTGGCGAAAGTTGGCATGGCTGTCTCCCTGAGATGGGTGGGGTGGGCGTCTCCCCCGGTGGGAGACGTGTCGGTGTAGGTCATGCGATTCGGTCCGCTCAGCGGGCCCAGCCGGTGTAGCCGCGGCCCATCTGGCGGCCGGCTCGTCGGGTGCCCCGGCCGCCCCCGGGTTCGAGGGAGGTGGCGACGGCCCGCACCAGCCAGGCGTTGACCGAGAGCCCCTCGGCCTTGGCAGCCTCCTCCACGAGCGGCTTGAGGCGGTCCGGGAGGCGCAGGGTGATCCGTGAG
This sequence comes from Nocardiopsis moroccensis, assembly GCF_055763695.1. Taxonomy (NCBI): domain Bacteria; kingdom Bacillati; phylum Actinomycetota; class Actinomycetes; order Streptosporangiales; family Nocardiopsidaceae; genus Nocardiopsis; species Nocardiopsis moroccensis. The sequence continues at coordinate 1,723,411 of NZ_CP199747.1, forward strand.
GTTCCGCCCTCCTCACCGTCACCTCGAAGCAGACTGACGTCACCATGACGTCCCGGTGATGCGACGGGTTCGTCCTCCTCGTCGCCGAACGGTTCGTCGGTCGGAGGCGGCGTCACGATGAAGTCGGTCCGCCCACCGCGGAGGCGGACCTCGACCGACCCCGGGGCGAGGTCCCTGGTGATCTCGTCCGCGGCTGCGGACAGGGCGTCCATCAGGGCCAACCGGGCGGAGGGCTCCAGCGCCGCGGCCAGGCGTTCGGCGGTGACCCGGGTGTCCTCTCCCCCGGCCTCGGCGGCCACCAGGAGTTGTCGGCGGAGCTCTTCGACATACGGCATCAAATCCATGATGTCATCATGACGCCACAAGTGACGTCATGTCAAGCAGGCCCTGCGCACGAATGACGCCATCTTCGTGAGGTGTGGGAAGTAAAAAATCGCCCCACCTTTACGACGTAGATTCTTAGTAGTCTCACCACCCACGCTCAGCAGCGCAGCCCTCGTGCCGGCTCCAGGGCCGGCAGGGACACATGGTGTGCTCCCGCCTCCCGGAAGAGTGCGTTACGGCACCGCACCCCCGGGCTTGCTCCGCTTTGCTCCTCGGTCGCCGGATCCGACCCTGCCGCGATCGCCCCTCCCCCGGCTCGGCGAGGCGGGGCCGGGCCTCTTCCTCCTCGTACCGTCCACCCGAGGGTGAAGGGATCCCAGGTCCACCAGCACGGGCAGGCCCAGGAGCCGGAACACGTGTGCGGCGTTGCCCTCGTCGGTGCCGATCGGGATTGACCGCGGGACGCCACGGGGCGGCAGCATTGACCCATGCCGACCGCACCCGAAGCACGGATCCTGTTCCACAACACCATGCGCGTGGCGGAGGGCCATTGGGAGGATTTCCGTCTGGCCGCACGACGTGCCGTGTACTTCACCGAGAAGCAGGCACCCCAGATCATGGTGGAGTTCTTCACCGACGAGGCGAACATGCTGGCCCACAGCTTCCAGCTCTACGCGGACTCCGCCTCGATCCGCGCGCACCGGCGGATGTCGGGTGCCGTCGTCAACGGAGTGATGGACCACTGCTCCGTCGAGCGCCTCGATGTCTACGGGCAGCCCGACGCACAGGTGAGGAGCGTGTTGGAGGCCTTCGGCCGCGACCTCCCAGTCACCGTCCATCCCCGCCTGGCAGGGTTCACCCGTTTCGGAGGACCTTCACCGGACCGGTAGGGGATTCTGTTCTCGGCGAGCGATGACCTCCCTACCGTCCGCGGCAGCCAACCGTTCGCGACGGCCAGGTGCTGCCCGGAGGGAGTCGGGCCAGGCTGGAGAACGGGCTGGTGCCACACGCCGACGGAGTCTTCACAGACGGCGCCGCCCGGTGTTCTGGTGGAGACATGAGTGCACGACCGATTCTCGTCCTGGGCGCCACCGGAACCGTCGGCCGCCGTTTGGTGGAACTCCTGAGCGCACAGGGGCATCCCGTGCGGGCGGCTTCACGGAACAGCCGGGTGCCCTTCGACTGGTCCGCCTCCTCCACCTGGGAGGGTGCTCTCGACGGCGCGGGGGCGGTGTATCTGATGGCACCGGACGGGGTGCCCGTGGACCCGGAGTTCGTCCGTCTCGCGGTGGAGCGGGGCGTGCGGCGCCTGGTGCTGCTGTCGAGCAGGGCGATCGAGGAGATGGACGACCAGAGGCTGTTGGCTGCCGAGCGTACGGTGCGTGCCAGCGGCGCGGACTGGACCGTGCTGCGCTGCGACTGGTTCGACCAGAACTTCGACGAGGGGTTCCTACGCGCCTCGGTGCGCTCGGGGCTGATCACGCTCCCGGTGGGCGGGATACGGCAGGCCTTCGTGGACGCGGGCGACATCGCCGCGGTGGCGGCCCAGGCGCTGGCCGGGGACGGGCACGCCGGGCGGACGTACGAGGTGACGGGGCCACGCGCGCTGTCCTTCGCCGAGGCCGCCGAGACGATCACCGACGCCGCCGGGTACCCGGTGCGGTACAGCGGTGAGTCCGAGGACTTCGTCCGAGCCCAGGTCGCCGAGGGGCTGTCCGAGGAGGAGGCGCGGGGCGCCGTGGCGGGCTTCGAGGCACTGCGCGACATGGGGGACGCCGAACCCAGCGGAGACGTGCTGCGGGTGACGGGCCGGGAGCCGAAGGACTTCAGGGACTACGCCGCGGACGCGGCACCCGCCTGGCGTGACTACTAGGACGTGCTGAGCAGCTCAGGCCCCGTCCCACAACGGGACTGGACAGCTAATCGAAAACGTGTTCGAATCAGGGCATGCGCTGGGAGAACCTGCGGGACGACACCGCCACCGGCCAGACCGCCCTGTTCGAAGCACCCGCGGCCCCCGTGGCCCGCGGCTCGGGCCGGGCCGGACTGGGCACGCCCCCGCCCGGGCCGGTACGGGCGGGCCAGGACGGCGAACCGGTCTCCATCGAGGTCCGGGCCCGCTCGATCATCAACCGGGTCCCCGGCGCCGACCCCATGTTCCGGTGGACCGTCAACCCGTACCGCGGCTGCTCGCACGCCTGCGTGTACTGCTTCGCCCGGCGCAGCCACGAGTACCTGGACCTGGACAGCGGGCGCGACTTCGACACCCGCATCCTGGTCAAGGTCAACGCCGGGGAACGGCTGCGCGCGGAGCTGGCCCGACCCTCCTGGCGCGGGGAGCACATCGCGATGGGCACCAACACCGACCCCTACCAGCGGGCCGAGGGCCGCTACCGGCTGATGCCGCAGATCATCCGGGCGCTGCGCGATGCCGCCAACCCGTTCTCCATCCTGACCAAGGGGACGCTGGTGCTGCGCGACCTGGACCTGCTCGAACAGGCCGCCCGGGTCACCGACGTCGGCATGGCCTTCTCCGTGGGCTCGGTGGACGAGGCCCTCTGGCGCACGGTGGAGCCGGGCACGCCCAGCCCCCGGGCCCGTCTGGACGCGGTGCGCCGGCTGACCGAGCGCGGCCTGGGGTGTTCGGTGCTGATGGCCCCGATCCTGCCCGGGCTGACCGATTCGGTCGAGCAGATCGAGGAGACCGTGGCGGCCGTCGCCGAGGCCGGGGCCGCCCGCCTCACCCCAGTGGTGCTGCACCTGCGACCCGGCGCCCGTGAGTGGTACCGGTCCTGGCTGCACCGGGAGTACCCCCGACTCCTTCCGCTGTACCGGGAGCTGTACGGCCGGGGCTCCTACGCACCCGAGTCCTACCAGCGGATCGTCACCACGGCCGTCCGGGAGATCGCCGAGCGGTACGGGTTGAACCGGCCTGGTTCGGCCCGAAAGCCGCAGCACGAGGCCGGACCCGACACGGCCGCCGGGCCCGCCGCCGGTGGGACCGAGGCCCAACTGTCCCTCGACCTCGCCGGGCCCGGTGGCCGGTGACCGACGCGGAGCGCCGGGCCGCGACGCCGCTCGATCCGTCGGCAACGCGCCGAGGAACACACCCTGAACCGTGGCGACAGGCTCGGGGACGGATGATGGCCGGACAGGAGGAGAACGCAGGAGCCGCAGGAGGCCGCGCATGTCCGACCCCCAGTCCAATCGTCCCCTGACCGTGCACATCGGGCACGAGGAACTGGTCGTCCGTCAGCGCTACGAGGCGTTGAGCGTCCTCAACGACATCCTGATCGCCCTGTGGTTCATCGCGGGCAGCATCATGTTCTTCTTCCCCGAATGGACGGTCGCGGGGACGTGGTGCTTCCTGGCGGGCAGTGTGGAGCTGCTGATCCGACCGCTCATCCGGCTCGGCCGCCAGGTCAACCTCTCCCGGGTGCGGGCCCGCACGCGCCCCTCCGGGATGCCGCCGGAGGCCCCGCTGGACTTCTGAGCGCGGCCCCCGCCCGGCCCTCCGGACGAGGACGTGCGCGGGAACAGCTCAGCGGTCCGGCTCCGGCGGGGTGGGCCCGGCCGGAGCCGTCAGCAGGAGGCGACCGGGCGCCACGGGCCCCACTCGTTCGACTCCGCCGGCGAACTGTCGGTGTTCCACCACACGGCCTCGTACTCCTCGCCCTCGTGCACGACGCGCGCCCCCTCCGAGTACACCTCGCCCTCCGACCATCCGCCGGACGTGCAGGGGGCGGGCTCTTCCTCCTCGGACGGCGCCTCCTCGGGGTCGGTCTGTGCCGGCGGCTCGGCGGCGGCCTGCCCGTCGTCGCTCCCGTCCTCGGCCCGTGACTCCTCCTCCGGGGTGGGCTCCTCGTCCTCCTCGTCCTCGTCGGGGCCCGGGGAGACTCCGAGCACGACGGTCGCCCCGTCCTCGACCACGGCCCCGGACCCGGGGGTGTGCCGTTCGACCTCGCCCTCGGGGCGTTCGGAGTCGGCGGCCTCCTCGACCCGGGACTCCAGGCCCAGCTCGGCCAGGGCGTCGACGGCCTCCTGTTCGGTGCTGCCGACCAGGTCGGGCACGGTCACCCCCTCCACGACGGTGAGTACCACCGCGGAGTCGTAGGGCACGCTCTCCCCGTGTTCCGGGTCACTCCCGGTGACGGTTCCGGCGGGCAGGCCCTCGGAGGGTTCCTGGACGATCTCGACGTCGGTGAACCCCTCCGCCACCAGGGCCAGGCGCGCCTCCTCCTCCAAGGAGCCGACCACTTCGGGCATGGTGACGGTCAGGGGGCCCGAGGCCACGGACAGCAGTACGTCCGCGCCCTCCGCCAGTTCGCTGCCGCTCTCGGGGGTGGAGGAGGCGACCAGCCCGGCCTCGACGTCGTCGCTGCGCACGTCCTGGTAGGAGACCTCCGGGGAGACCGGCAGCCGCGCCAGTTCCTCGGCGGCCTCGGCCGGGGAGAGACCGACCAGGTCGGGCATGAACGCCCCGCCCGGGCCCGTGCTCTGGCCCGACCCCTGTTGCGTCACGGCCCACAGCGCCGCTCCCCCGGCCAGTACGACCACGAGCGCCAGGGCGGCCCACAGCGCCGCCCGGCGGCGGGGCGGCGCAGCCGGGAACCGTTCCTCCTCGTCGGGTTCCTCCCGTGCCACGTGTTTGCCCGAGGCGGGGGGCAGGGAGTCGGCGGTGCGGCGCAGCAGGGCGCGGTACTCGAAGGCGTCGGCGGGACGGCGCCGCGGGTCGGGGTCGGTCCCCCTGGCCACCAGGGCACTGATCGCCTTTCCCACCGCGTCGTGTCCGGCGGGCGGGTCTCCCTCGTCCCGGTGGCCTCCCGCGACCATGGCCTCCAACAGACCGGCGAGGGCGGCGACGTCGTCCTGCGGGCCGAAGGCGGCCCCGTCCGCCGCGGGGGGCGGCGGGGAGGCCAGGAGCAGAAGGCTGACACCGCCGTCGTCGGCCAGTGAGACGCTGTGCGGGCCGATGTGCCCGTGTACCAGGTCCCGCTCGTGCAGGTCCTGGAGCGCTCCCAGGAGGACGTCGGCGATGTCGAGCGCCTCCCGGTGGGAGACCCTTTCCTGGAAGCGCTCGCCGGTCAGGTCGCCCACCCAGGCGCCGTGGTGGGGCTCGGTGACCGTGTACGCCGCGTCCCCGCGCATCCCGCCGGACAGTACGGGGGTCAGGGTGGGGTGTTCGATCTCCTCGAAGGCGCGCAGACGCTCACGGAAGTCCCTGGTCAGGGCCGCCCCGTCCGGGCCCGAGACGTCGAAGAGCTCCACTCGGACCGGGCTCCGGGTCTCGGTGTCGTCCGCTTCGAGCAGGGTGGTACGGGTGGAGATCCGACGCTCGCCGCGCACACGGAAACGTCGCCCGAGCGTCTCGTTTGCGGGGAAATCGGGGGGAAGGGTGGCCATGGGAGGATTTTAGTTACTCTGCGGAGTCCTGGAGCGCCCGAGTACCGCTGACGCCGCAGAATCTGAGGTGTTCGGACGGGGGTACCAGGAGGGATGCACGCGGCACCCGTTTTTCGGTGGTGTCACCGGCCCCCGAGCGGACGGCGGTTCGGTGACGGTGCTGCCGAGGGTGCAATCCGAGGTGTCTGCGCAGAGCGGCCCGTCATCCCCGAGACCGTCGCAGGTATTCCTCGATGCGGGCGGCCGCGACAGCGAAGGAGACTTCGAAGAACTCCCGGTCGCGGCGAACCCTGTATTCGGAGAGGAGGGCGTGGACGTCGGACTCCACGCTCCTCGCCTGGGGAACCCTCCAGGCACCCCGCGCCCCGTAGGGGACGACCACACCGGTAGCGGAGTTGATCTCCTTCACACGTGTGGCTATGTCCCTGTTGGTGTAACCGATTTTCAGCAGGTCCGGCATCTCACGCGTGGACAGGATGTAGACGAAACCGAACTCGGAACTGTCGGGGATCACACCGCAGACGTATCCGTCGAGCGTGTCGGGCACCCCCAACCCCCTCAACTGCACGACCCTGCGCCTCTCCTCCGCTTCGTCCCCGTCCCGCAGGGATCGGCGCATGCCGCCCAGGGCCTCGGCCACCCACCGTGCCTTGTGATACTCGGGGTACCCCAGTTGGGACCACACGGTGAACCAGTCCCACTGGTCCTTCCTGAAACTACGCGAGAAAAGACCCTTGACCATTGACAGATCATCAAGCACATCCCGGCTCGACGCCCGGTCCCCCGACAGCAGAGCGGCCACGGAGCGCGCCGAAGCGGCTCGTTTCCTTTGCTCACCAGGTTTGACGGGGGACATCCCGAAGCCCCATTTCTGATGTACTTTTCTTCCAGTCCCACCCGAGAAGCCCATGGCATGATATTAGCCTCGCCGCACCTTCGGCCGGAGACCCGTGTTCTTTTCGTGAGCGAACCCCAACACCACCTTTACCTTGTAGATTCCATATGCTGGCTCCGAGGTGAGGAGACAACGCGCGGGACGCGTCGGGGAGCACGGGCGGGGGCTGCCCGCGCCGGGGAGGGTCGGCAGGCGAGCCCCAGGGAGGCGCTCATCCGTGCCAGCAGTTCCGGATCCAGGCCCTCCTCCGGAGCGGGAGAGGGCTTCGCGGGTCGGGCTCAGGGCCCTTCTCCGGCTCGGGTGCGGGCGTCGGGGCGGGTTCGTGCATGAGCTCGCCGGGCACCGAGCGGCACCGCCTTCCGCAGATCACGCAGGTACCGCCGGGGACGTTGCGCGTGTTGTGGTGCTCGGGGCAGGTGCCGGTGGCCTTTCCCTGGCTGTCCACCGGGAACCGCTCAGGCTGGGCGAACGGGTCGCCTCCACCCAGTACCGGCCATGACGGCGCGGGCAAGCCCGAGTGGATGCCTCGACCCAGCAAGCCGTCCAGGTATTGACGCGCGGAGCGCATGTTGCGCATCCGCCACATCAGCGCTGGGAACGGACGTCGTAGTGCTTCCAGTCCCGAGATCAGCCCCCGCGCATCGTCCACGCTCAAGCCTTGGCGGAGGAGCTTTTCCACAGCCGCCCCCAGCCGAACCCGATCCGCGACCGGGTCGGACAGGAATGTGTCGGGGATTCGATCAATGACACCGAACGGCCCGTTCCTGGGCTTTGTCCGGGTTTGCTCTCCTGTACTTGCACTGCCACGGACGGAACCGCCGGCCCCCTCATCAGAACAGTGCCCAGGGAAACAGTCTGTGGGTCGATCTGAGCTGGGGGCGGGTTCAATCTGAACCGGGGTGCCACGGCGCTTCAACGACGGCCGGTTGTGCGAAGTGAGGGGCTCCTCCCCCAGCTGCGCACGGCAGGCATTGATTTCTTCGAGCACCACCTTGGGATAGTCCTCAGCCGGGATGAGGAGCTCCAGCACACACGGCAGTTGGTAGGAGGATCGCCCGCGCTCGATGTCCCTGGCGAAGAACTCGATGGTCTCCGAACGGGTCAGCTTGCGGACCACACCGGCCTCGACCAGGTCGTCGATGGCGCGCTTGAGGCTGCTGACACTGAGGGTCCCACCGGAGCGTTCGGCCAGGTTCTCCAGGAGGAAGAAGCACCACCGGCCGTCGGCGTCGACCACATCGGCGATGGCCAGCAGGGCCGAGAGCGAGCGCAGCGTGGGCAGCACGCCCCGGCGGTAGACCTGCTGCACCCAGATCGCGAGGATGAACCCGATGCCCTTGAACGCACCCCTGGGTCGTTTGCGGGGCGGGGAGAACTCAGCCGGATTCCGGGCTTTGGATGTGCGGGAGAGGGCTGAGGCGCTAGACTCCATGGCGAGTCACCTTCATGGGTATACGAGGGAGTGGCTCAGTCGACAAACCTGTTCACGCAGGCGTCGGCCACAACCCGGCCAGGTGTTGACGCACCTGGCCGGGTTTTTCTTGTCGCCACCCAACCTAGCGAGCCGAACAAGAGTTCGCGGGGCTTTCTCTCAAATCCACACACGCGAGAGAGACGAAGAACCAGCCGCAAACCCACAATGCGAAGCTCGCACTATTTGGCCCATTACACGAGAACTCCCTTTTCACACAAAACGGACCTCCGCCTTCTGGGTCAGCGGGCCTTCGTGTGCTGTACCTGAACAGCATTCCCGCACACACTACGGGGCCGCCCTCACGAGTGACCAGGCACCCGTGTGGACGACCCCGCTCGCGGACCACCGTCCGGTGGCGCTCCACACCGGGCGGAAGCGGATCCGTCAGACGGCGCTGCCCTCGCCGGACCGCATCCAGACGGTGCGCTGGGGGAACGGGATCTCGATACCCGAGGAGTCGAGGGCGGCCTTGACCCGGCGGCGCAGCTCACGGGTCACGCCCCACTGCTCCAGGGGAACGGTCTTGGCGGCCATGCGCACGACGACGCCGTCCGCGTCCAGGGACTGCACGCCCCAGACGGACGGGTCCTCCAGGAGGAACTTCCCGAACTCCGGGTCCTCGCGCATCTCCCGACCGGTCTGCTCCAGGACGGCGTAGACCTTCTCCAGGTTGGACTCGTAGGCCACGGAGACGTCGAGGACGGCGCGGGCCCAGCCCTGGCTGTCGTTGCGCACCCGCTGGATCTCGCCGTTGCGGATGTGCCACAGGCCGCCGTTGATGTCGCGCACCTGCGTCAGGCGCAGACCGACGTTCTCGACCTCGCCGACCGCCTCGCCGAGGTCGACGACGTCGCCGACGCCGTACTGGTCCTCGGCCATGATGAGCAGGCCGGACAGGTAGTCGGCGACCAGGCTCTGGGCGCCGAAGCCGATCGCCAGGCCGACCACGCCCGCGCTGGCCAGCAGCGGACCGAGGGCGATGCCGAGCTCGCCGAGCACCATCGCCAGGGCCGTCGCCACGATGACGATGGACGCGAAGCTGCCGAGCACCGAGCCGAGGGTCTTGGCGCGCTGCTGGCGCCGCTCGTCGGCCCGCGACGGGTCGCGTTGGAGGACCGCAGGGCCCCGTGCGGGGCGGCGCTGCCCGTTCCGGCCCTCGCCGGGCCGCAGGACGCGTTCCATGAGGCGGGAGATGGCGCGCCTGGCCAGGGCTCGGACGACCAACGCGCCGACGACGATCAGGAGGATCCGCAGGGGGACACCGATCAGCAGATCGAGGTTGTCCTGCAGCCACTCGGGCAGGGCGGCGGCCTGATCAACAGCTTCGCTGTTCACCAGGGCGAGCTCGGCGGGTGTCATGGAAAATGCTCCACTTTGTCAGAGGGATGTACGCAACGATCGCCGTAGAACGTACTTGCGCAGCTCCACGCTGGTCAAAGCTTGTGAGACTGCTCTCCGCTCCACCACAGGACCGCTGAGGGGAGCCCCCGCATCGAAGAACCCTGCCCTCGACCCCTCGAAAGCCACGATCCCCGCACCTCCCCGAAATGCAGGGTGTTGCGAGGATCGCCAGAACCCGCCGGGGCGAAGGCCCCTTGAAGTGTTCGAGGGCCGGTACTACTGGGAGCGCGCTCCGCTGAGCAGGGCCAACCACTCGCGGCGAGCGAAGGTCAGGTGCCCGGCCTCGCGGTTCTGGGTGTCGCGGAGGTCCACCACCGGGTGGGCCGGGGCGCGGAGGCACGTCTCGACGCAGTTGGACGACGCGCCGCTGTAGGTCGATTTGTTCCACTCGTTCAGGCGCATGCCAACCCCCGCAGGTTCTCGGTACTGATCATCGGGGGCAATGCTAGCGAGAGCGCATCACGAACGAGTTCCCTTGCCCGGGGCAGCACCGACTCTCCATACACTTCGTCGCCTTCCAATCGGTCGGAGAGCACGACCTCGCGCCCGTCCACCAGGCGGTAGAAGCTGAACGGACCTGGAATCCCCCACAGGACGGACCCCTCGGGCAGCAGGTGCACCGTGACCCGCTCGGGCAGCGCGAGCAGGTGTTTGGCCTGTTCGACCCGCACCGGTTCGGGGGCACAGGACAGCGCGGTCATCGGGAACACGGCGACGATCTCGGCGCTCAGGGACTGCAAACGCTCGGATCGCATCCGGGCGAGCCGCTCGATGTCCTCCTCCTTCACCTTTCGGCCAGCCCGATAGATCATTTCCGCGTACGGCACACACCAGAGCAACCCGGGTACCGCCACGGGGGAGATCAGGTCGATCCGCCGGGCCTGCCGCTCCAGGTTGCCCGCGTCACGGAGGAACGGGGGCAGGTCCTCGGTGATCTCCTCGCGCCACGAGGCAATCAGCCCTCCGTCTGCCGAGAGAGCTGAGTCCAGGGCGTTCACCGCGTCCCTCGAAGGGCTCGATTTGCCTGACAAATAGCGCGAAAGGGATGACTGTGACACCCCGGACACCCTGGACAGCTTCGCCTGTGTCATGCCCTGGACTTGCAGTTCCTGACTGAGAGCGTCTCGAAACACGGGGGGTTTCATGGCAACCATTGTGCATATCCATGCTGCCTCCTGTCCCGATTACTCGGAAATTTCTCAACCACTGGAGCAAGCCAGCAGGTGGGAGGCACCGTGGACTCATGCAAAGGAAAACGAAACCCTCGACTGACTCCGCTGACCTCGCACGGTGTGCGCTGCTCTCCGCGCTGCGGCGACGGGGGCTGATCCCCCGCAATGATTCCAGCGACGGAACGGTGACGGTGGAATACGGCTATCGGGTGATCGCCGTACGCCTCGGCGACGACGGGTGGGCGCGGTCCGTCCCCGGCGAACCCGGCTCCGCCGTGGTCATCGCACGGCAGGGAAACGAGGAGACCCTGGCACGGCAACTGGCCCGCGAGCTCCTGGACCGGCTGCCGTGACCACCGCTCCCGAGCCCGGAAAGCCCAGGGCGCTCACGCTCGCCGACCTCGCACGCCTGCTGAGGCCGCGCACACCACCCGACTCCCTCAGCCCTCCGCAGCACAAACTCCCCCTCCCCCGCAGGAACCGCAGGCCCGCACCGCCTCCGCGCGAAGGAGAATCCTGATGAACCCGCTCCAGGAACAGGCCGACTCCCTCTTCGACGAACTCTCCGCCGTGCTGCGCCACGCCCCTGAGGACCCCGAGCAGGCAATCCATGCCCTGCGCGCCGCCGACCGGGCCTTCGACAGGCTCCACGCCTGGATGCGCGAGGGCAAGCCCCTCCCCCAACCCTGGAACGCCCGCTGAGCCCCGGCCGCTCTCTCGGACTTCGGACTGCCGCCGCATCCGCTCAGCGTTGCTTGGACGCGATCCGCGCGGGGAACGGGAGCTGTGAAACGGCTGTCCGGGTTCCACCAACAGCGATCCTCGTGCCGCGGTTCACCGCGAAGTGCCCGAGAAACCCGGCGGCCCGGGAAGGGGCTCGACCATGCTGCTCGTATCGATGGGTGTCTCGTTGGACGGCTTCATCGCCGACCGCGCCGGGAGGTTCGACTGGACGGTTCCCGAGGAAGAGCTGTTCCGCTTCCACCTCGCCCGGGTGGGGGAACTCGGCGGTTGTCTGTGCGGCCGACGGCTGTACGAGACGATGCTTCCGTGGGAGACCGAACCGTCGATGCGTGACGGCGAGCTCGGCGCCGCGTTCGCCGACGCGTGGTCGGCGCTGCCGAAGGTCGTGTTCAGCCGCACGCTCGACCGTGTCGAGGGCAACGCCCGGCTCGCCGAGGGATCGGTGGCCGAGGAGGTCGCCGCGATGCTCGCTTCGACCGACAGGGATGTGGAGATCGGCGGCGCATCCCTGGCCGGGCAGGCGATCGAACTCGGGCTCGTCGACGAATTCCGGCTCTTCCGCCACCCGATCATCGTCGGCGGGGGCACGCCGTTGCTGCCGCCGGTCACCGATGCGATCGCGCTTGAACTCGTGGAGAGCCGGACGTTCGCCTCGCACGTGGTGTACGAGCGGTATCGCCGTACCGGCGAGCCCGGCTGACCGCGACCCGGAATCACGTGGCCGAGCACCTGAACTGAAAGGCGTTCTTCGTCCTCGCGCCCGTCGCGGAAATGTGGGCGGCCCCGGTTACACTCCCACCACTCCAGGACAGACCCGGGAGCACGACGGCCACCACCCGCCAGGAGGGTTCGCCCATGTCCATCCGCCGCGTCATGCCCGACATCCACTCAGAGGCGATGGAGGAGAGCCGGGACTTCTACGGCCTCATGGGCTTCGAGACCGTCATGAACCTGGGCTGGGTGATGACGCTCGCCTCCCCCGCCAATCCCACGGCACAGGTCACGTTCATGAGCCACGACGAATCCGCTCCGATCGTGCCCGACATGAGCGTGGAGGTGGACGACGTGGACGCCGTCCACGCGGTGATGCTCGAACACGGCGCGGAGATCGTGCACCCGTTGCGGGACGAGGAGTGGGGGGTGCGTCGGTTCTTCGTCCGCGACCCCAACGGCCGGGTGGTCAACGTGCTGAGCCACCGGTGACCCCCGATGTCACGGAGGACACCCGTGACAAGCCCTTCCCGGGGTCTGCGGCCAGCGCTTTCGCTCGCCCGGCGGGTGACGCTCGATTGCTTCTTGACCTTGACCCGAGGTCAAGGTCGAAGCTCATGGCATGACGAACTCACACACGACTCAACCAGCCTGGAGCGGCATGCTGCCGGTCGAGGACACCGCCCTCCACGTCACCGACACCGGCGGCCCCGGCACCCCCGTGATCTACCTGAACGGCTCCTACGCCAGCCAGCGGCACTGGAAGCCCGTCATCAAGAACCTCGGCCCGGGGTGGCGGCACATCAGCTACGACGAGCGGGCCCGGGGCAGGTCGGAGCGCTCGGCGGACTACTCCTTCGAGGCCACCGTCCGGGACCTGGACGCCGTCCTGAAAGCCCGGGACGTGCAGCGACCGATCCTGGTCAGTTGGTCCTACGGCGCCCTGATCGGGGCGCACTGGGCCGACCGGTATCCGGACCGCGTCACCGGGGTGGTCGGGGTCGACGGCCCCTACCCTTCCGGCTGGACCGACGACGCCGACCACGAGAGCATCCGGCGGTTGTTCCGCAAGCTCCGGTGGGCGCTGCCGATGGCGCGCCTGGTCGGCAACGCCGCGCGGATGAGCGCGCGGCAGCACGCCGAGGTCAACATCGAGGCCCACAAACTGCACGCCGCCCTCGAACCGATCCTCGACCGGCTGACCGTCCCGCTCCGGTACGTGATCGCCTCGGGTGAGGCCCTGGGCAGCAAGAACGACGAGCAGGCACAGATGCGCGTCACCGTCGAACCGGTGCTCGCCCGCAACCCGAACCTCACCGTAGGCGCCAAGGTCGCCGGTAACCACGGCACGGTCGTGCGCAGGGACTTCCGCGCCATCGCCGAGGCCACACGCGAGCTCGCCGCCCTCACTCGAGAAAGCTGACCGCCATGACCAGCGGTGTCACCATCGGCCGGGCCGCCGCCTTCGTCGGTGTCACGATCAAGACCGTCCGGCACTACCACCGGATCGGCCTGGTGGGCGAACCCCGCCGCGACAGCTCCGGTTACCGCCGCTACGGCTCATCCGACCTGCTGCGGCTGGTCCAGGTGCGGGCCCTGGCCGAGTCCGGTGTGCCGCTGGCAGAGATCGGCGGCCTGCTCGACGCCGATGCGCAGCGGTTCGCCGCCGACCTGGCCGAGGTGGAACGACGACTGACCGAGCGGATCGAGGAGCTGACCAGGCGCCGCGACCAGCTGGCCAGGTTGGCCAGCGGTGATCGGGCTCTGCTGCCCGACCGGGCCTGCGCGCTGCTGGACCGGGCCGCCGAACTCGGCTTCCCACCGGAGGCGCTGGCGGCCTACCGCGAGAGCATGGTGCTGACCAGGGCCCTGGCCCCCGAAGGCTTCGACGACTTCCTCACCGGTGCGGAGCACGCCCTCGCCGACAGCCGATTCGTCTCTCTGAACAAGCGGTGCTGGGCCGCCCGGGACTGGGACCCCGACGACCCCCGCATCGAGGAACTCGCCGCCGCCGTGGCCGACGGTTTCCTCGCCAACCCCGCGTTGCTCGCCATCCCGGACAGCGTCCGGACCAGTGCCGACACCACCCGGTACGGCCTGCTCAACCGGCACCAGGAGGACCAGGTCCCGGCCATGGCCCGGCTGAACAGGCTGGTCGAGGAGAGACTGCGCTCCGCCGGTGTGGACCTCCCCCACCGGTAGGCGCACACCAGGGCACCGGGTGGTCGGGCGGCCCCGCGCCCGGGTGTCAGCGTTGACGTGTCAACGCTGGGCCGCCGGTCGCACCACGATCTCGTTGACGTCGACGTCCTCGGGCTGCTCGACCGCGAAGGCGACGGCGCGGGCGATCGCCGAGGGCGGGATCGCGTTCGCGCGGTAGGCGGCCATCGTCGCGCGGGCGGTGTCGTCGGTGATCGTCTCGGCCAGTTCGGACTCGACCACCCCCGGGGTGACCGTGGACACCCGCAGCCAGGGTTCACTTTCCAGCCGCAGACCCTCGGTGACCGCCCAGGCAGCGTACTTCGTGCCGCAGTACACGGCGGCGGTCGGCGACACCTCGTGGGAGCCGATCGAGGCGACCGTGACGACGTGGCCGCCGCGCTGGGCCTCGAACACCGGCAGGGCGGCCGCGATGCCATGCAGCAGCCCGCGTACGTTGACGTCGATCATCCGGTCCCACTCGTCGGTCCTCAGCGCGGCCAGCGGGGACAGCGGCATGACGCCCGCGTTGTTGACGAGCACGTCCACGCGCCCGTGTTCGTCGACGGCTCCCTCGACGAAGGCGCGCACGTCGGCCGCGTCCGTCACGTCGAGGGCGCGGGCGCCGGCCCGCCCGCCTGCGGCCTCGATCCGTTCGACCAGGGAGTGCAGGCGGTCGAGGCGGCGTGCCCCGAGCACCACGGTGCAGCCGCGCTCGGCCAGGTGCAGTGCGGTGGCCTCGCCGATACCGCTGGACGCTCCGGTGATGAGCACGATCCTGTCCATCAGGTGTTCTCCTTCCCGGCGCGGCGGGTGAGCACCATGCCCGCGTGGTGCAGGGTGTTGGCGTCGACGAAGTCCCCGTCGGCGCTGAAACCGGTGTCGTCGACGTAGTCGATGTGGGTGCCGGTCACGGTGTAACGACCGGTGTAGGCGCGTTCACGGCTGCCGCGGGCCTCGACGTAGCGGCCCCGCGGCAGTAGTTCGTGGCGGATGTGGCCGTCGGCGGTGACCCACAGGCCGACGTAGGGGTGGTCTGTCATGGTGCTGCTCGCCCTCCTGGCGGAAGTCCCTCTTGTGTCGGGACCCCACTCTGTGCGCCCCGCCGCCGGGGTACCAGGCCGGGCTGAGCCTGGGTGCGACGCACCCTCCCTGTCCGGGACGGCGCGGGGTAGCGTCGCGGCATGACAGCATCGCCCCTGGCCCGGTTCCTGCGAGCCCGCCGTGACGCGACCCCGCCGGAGAGCGTGGGACTGCGCGGCAACACCCGGCGGCGGGTGCCCGGTCTGCGCCGGGAGGAGGTCGCGATGCTCGCCGACGTGAGCGTCGACTACTACATCCGCCTCGAACAGGGTCGGGAGACCGGGCCCTCGGCGCAGGTGCTCGACTCCCTCGCCGATGCCCTGGCCCTGGACGACGACGGGCGCGGCCACCTCTACCGGCTGGCCGGGCTGGCGCCCCGTCCGCGCGCCGACCTCGTCAGCGGGCGCGTGGACCCGCACCTGCTGCGGCTGATGGACTCCTGGGCGGGCACCCCGGCGCTCGTCGTCAACGCCGCCTACGACGTGCTCGCCGGCAACGTGCTGGGTAACGCCCTGTTCTGCGGGTTCGCGGTCAGCCGCAACCTGCTGGAGAAGGTGTTCCTGGATCCGGCCTCGCGGAGCTTCTACACCGACTGGCGGCTCGCCGCGGAGAACTCCGTGGCCGGTATCCGCCTCGCCGAGGGACGGGCGCCGGAGCATCCGCGCATCCGCGCCGTCGTCGACGGCCTGGTCGGGGCGAGTCCGGAGTTCGCGCGGCTGTGGGCGCAGAACCGCGCCCGGGGCAAGCGCATGGAGGTCAAGGAGTTCGTGCATCCGGCCGTGGGCGAGCTGACCCTGTGGATGCACACCTTCGACGTCGCCCAGGCTCCGGGCCAGCAGTTGCTCTGTTACCAGGCGGAGCCGGGCAGCCGCAGCGCCGAGGCCCTCGCCCTGCTCGGCTCGGTCTCGGCGGGGACGGCGCCCGGCACGAACGGTGCTGGTTCCCCTCCTGGCCGGGGCGGGAGGGCGTCGGGTACGCGGTCCGGGTGAGCTTCGGGCTGCCTGCTCGCGGCGCTGACGAGGAGCCCCAAAAAACATCCCATGATTCCATAATCGGTTTAATTCGAACTCCGAGCAGTTGATCACGGCGGCATAACGAATTGATCAATCAACCCCGCCGGCCCGGACACCGGGACGGATCGGCCGCCCACCACACGGAGGCCGCCGCCAAGCCCCCAACCGTCGGACATCGGGGCTTGACGAGGGCGCTCTGATCAGCAGTGTTTACCCGAATCCCCCATCCGACCGGGGAACCCGGGGCAAAAGTAAAACTTCGTGACCTTTGTGACTCAGGTCCATTTATGCGCCTAGGATCCCAAAAGTGAAGTTCCGCTAAAGCCCGCACGTAGGGCGTCTAAACCCTCCGCCAACCGCGGAGTCAGCGGAACTTCGCCCACCACTTCCCGTCCGACGGGCCAGAACCGGTCGCCCACGAAGCGACCGGCCGGGTGCCGTGCGTCCGACCACCGGACCGCGGAGCCGTTCTGACCGTCACTCCGGCCGAAAGGTGCGCTACATGATCAGCGCTGACGCCGCCTCCCCCGAGGGAGGAATCGGCGCGACCATCGAGAACGCGGTCGACGTCGTCTTCAACCCGATCGCCACGACCCTCAGCAACGTGGTGTTCGCCAACGTCAACCTCTTCGGGATCGAGTTTCCCTGGATCGTCGCCTGGCTGATCGCCGCGGGCGTCGCCCTCACCCTGTACTTCGGGTTCGTGCAGTTCCGCAGGCCCCTCACCGCCGTCCGGATCGCCCGCAGGGGCCTGGGCGACAATGCTCCGGGCGAGGTCTCCCACTTCCAGGCACTCACCGCGGCCGTCTCCGGCACCGTGGGCCTGGGCAACATCGCCGGTGTGGCCATCGCGGTCACCATCGGCGGCCCCGGAGCGACCTTCTGGATGGTCCTGGCGGGCCTGCTGATGATGGCCGTCAAGTTCGCCGAGTGCACCCTGGGCGTGAAGTACCGGGAGATCGGCCCGGACGGAACCGTCAGCGGCGGACCGATGAAGTACCTGGCCAAGGGTCTGGCCGAGCGCGGCATGGCGGGCGTCGGCAAGTTCCTCGCCGGGCTGACCGCCGCGTTCATCCTCATCTTCGCCGTGGCGGGCGGCAACATGTTCCAGGCCAACCAGACCCTGGAGCAGCTGCGGGCGGTCACCGGCGGCGAGGAGGGCCTGCTCGGCGGCAGCACCGGATCGTTCGTCTTCGGAGTGTTCCTGGCCCTGCTCGTGGGTGCCGTGGTCATCGGCGGCATCACCAGCATCACCAAGGTCACCAGCAAGCTCGTCCCGAGCATGACCGTCGTCTACGTGCTCGCCTGCGTGGTCGTCATCGGCATGAACATCCCCATGCTGCCCGACGCGATCGGCCAGATCATCAGCGGCGCGTTCGCCCCGAGCGGCGTCGCGGGCGGAGCCCTGGGCGCGATGATCATCGGTTTCCAGCGCGCGGCCTTCTCCAACGAGGCCGGGATCGGCTCCTCCCCGATCGCGCTGGCCACCGTCAAGACCAACTACCCGGCCAGCGCCGGTCTGGTCGCCATGCTCGGCCCGTTCCTGGACACCGTGGTCATCTGCACCATGACCGCGCTGACCATCGTCATCGCCTCCCCGCAGTCCTGGATCGCGGCGCGTGAGGCGGCCGCCGAGGGCGAGGCCCTGCCCGGCGGCGTGAGCCTGACCTCGGACGCCTTCGGCACCGTCCTGCCGTGGTTCCCCTACGTGCTGACCGTGGCGGTCGTGCTGTTCGCCCTGAGCACCGTCATCACCTGGAGCTACTACGGGCTCAAGGGGTGGACGCACCTCTTCGGCGGGGGCCGGCGCAGCGAGCGCGTCTACCTGGTCATCTACTGCGCGTTCCTGGTCATCGGCTCCGTCCTGACCCTGGGTGCGGTCCTGGACATGGCCGACGCCCTGGTGTTCTCCGCGGCGCTGTTCAACATCATCGGCCTCTACCTGCTGGCCCCGGTCGTCAAGAAGGAGCTGGCCCGCCTGCTCACCCACCTGCGCGGTGAGAGCGAGCCCGAGACCTCGGCCGACAGGCCGGAGGGCCCCGCCGAGGAGCTGGTCAAGTAGACCTGCCCACGACTCCGCGCCACGCCGCCCGCCCGGCCCCCACCGGGCGGGCGGCGCCGTGTCCGGGGTTCCTGCCTCCTTCCACCGAAACGACAGCCGGGCATGTCGGCCCAGGCCGGCGCGGGGGCGCGCGGTTAGTCTGAGGCTCGCCGCCGAACCGGGGGGGTGTGTACGTCCCGAGGGGCGAGCCCCGGGACGAAGGTCCCGGCGACCGATCGGCGGTACCGATCCCGAGACGGGGGACCCCGATGCGCTCACCGATCCTCGACTACCTCGACGGCATCATCGCCGGGACCGCCCACGTCGACTCCGGCGCCCTGGCCGACTACATACCGGAGCTCGCCGCCGCCGACCCCGACCGGGTGGCGGTCGCGCTGTGCACGGTCAACGGAACCGTGTACGCGAGCGGGGACAGCGAGCACCTGTTCAGCATCCAGTCGATGTCCAAACCGTTCGCCTACGCCCTCGCGATCGAGGACCGCGGGCTCGGGGACGTCCTCGAACGCATCGGCGTCGAGCCCAGCGGCGAGGCCTTCAACGAACTGTCGCTGGACCCCGAGACCGGCCGTCCCCGCAACCCGATGATCAACGCCGGGGCGATCGCCGCACACGCGCTCGTCAGGGGCGGGGGTGCGGAGGCCGTCGACCGTGTGCTGGCGCTGTTCTCCGAGCTCGCCCAGCGACCGGTCGGGATCGACGAGTCCCTGGCCGCCTCCGAGCTGGCGACCGGGGACCGCAACCTCGGACTCGCCTACCTGCTGCACGCCTCGGGCCGCCTGGCACAGGACCCCGGAACCGCCGTCCGGGGCTACGTCCGCCAGTGTTCGGCCTCCGTCACCGTGCACGACCTCGCCCTCATGGCGGCGACCCTCGCCAACGGCGGGGTCCAGCCCAACACCGGCGTCCGGCTGTTCAGCAGGCGCACCACCAGGCACCTCCTCAGCGTGATGACCTCGTGCGGCATGTACGACGCGGCCGGGGACTGGCTCACCGGCATCGGCATCCCCGCCAAGAGCGGCGTCGCCGGAGGCATCATCGGGGTGCTGCCCGGGCAGGTCGGCCTCGCGGTCTTCTCCCCCCGGCTGGACCCCCACGGCAACAGCGCGCGGGGAGTGGAGATGATGCGGCGCCTGTCCGAGGACCTGGGTCTGCACCTGATGGAGGCGGGCCGGCCGGCGCGGTCCTCGCTGCGGGAGACCCACACGACGACGGTGGAGGGGCGCACGGCGACGGTCTACGTGCTCCAGGGCGACCTGGTGCTCAGCAGCGTCGAGTCGCTCGTGCGCGAGATCATCGAGCGTCCTCCCGCCACGGACGTCGTGGTCTTCGACATGAGCCGGGTGGACGAGGTCCTGCCCGTGGCGCGCAGGACCTCGGCGGAGACCGCCACGAAACTCGTCGACAACGGGTACCGGATCATCCTCGTCGACCCCGAGCAGATCCTGCACGACTTCCGGGACAGCCGGGGCCGGGACGTCGAACGCTGGTCGGGCGAACGCCTGGCGAAGAGCCAGCGGTAGCGGAGGTGCCGACGGGCGGTCGCGCCCGGGACGCCGATTCCCCCGCATCCGCAATCCGGTGGGGCTTTACGCCGCGTTCCTCTATGTTTGGTGCGACGAGAATCCAGTCGGGGGGCGGATTCCCGGGCGCTCGCGTGCGGGTCTGCGCCTCCCGGCGCGAACCCCCTTGCGTATCGAGGTAGATGCATCATGACCGAAGGCCCGTCCTCCACCACCCCCGCGGGCGCCGACCGCCCCCACCCCCCGCAGATCGACACCACCCGGACCCACTCGGCCCGGATCTGGAACTACTGGATGGGCGGCAAGGACCACTACCCGATCGACCGCACGGCGGGCGACCAGGTGGCCGCGTCCTTCCCGGAGATCGTGGACCTGGCCCGCACCAGCCGGGAGTTCCTGATCCGTGTCTTGACATCCTCCCCGCCCTGAAGGACGGGGATTCCTGGCTCACGTTGGCTGGGGGCCAGCGGTCCGCCAGCTCTTACACGATCAGCACCAGCCGGGTTGAGACCAGCCCGGACCAGCATCACGCGAGCGGAGTTCTTGTCCCTGGGGGATATAACTCCGCACGCGGTGCAGGTGTAGGTACGTTCTGAGAGAGATAGTGCGTGCTTGGTTCTCGCTCCGCACCACGCGCAGTCCATGGTGGTGTGCGCGGGATGCACCAGACGGATGTCCCGCCCGTGCTTGCGGCCCATCTCGATCAGGGCCGTCTTGGTGGCGCCGATCGCCGCGTCAGCGGCTTTACGGGCCATGGTCGACTTGGCGAGGAACTTCGGTCGGAAGTCCTCGACAGCGATCGCGTCGTGGTCGGTCACGAAACGCTTGGCCCACTTGCGGGCGGTGTCCTGGCGCTGCCGGGCCACCTTCTTATGCACCTTCGCGGTCTGCCGCTTCGCCTCGCGGTAGCCCTTCGAAGCGGCCTGCCCCTTCTTCGGCTTACGCCGGGCCATCATCCGCTGGTACTTCGCCAGCCGCTGCGCGGCGGTCTTCCCGTGCTGGGCGTGCGGCAGGTCATGAGCGTCGCTCGTGGTGGTGGCGGTCTCCTTGACGCCCCAGTCGACGCCGAGTACACGGCCCTTGGCGGGGAGCGGCTGTGTCTCGGTGGCGACGACGAAGGAGGCGTACCAGTGGCCCACGGCGTCCCGGTAGACCCGCACCGAGGGCGGCGCGGCCAGAAGGTCACGCGACCACACCACCGTCAGGCTGATCCCGCCCGCCAGGTACAAGCGCCTGCCCTTGAGACGGAAGCCCCGGTGGTGTAGTTCAGGCTCGGATCCGCCTCGCGCTTCTTCTTATGGCGCGGCATCCCGGCGCGCTGCCGCACAGGCAGGCGCTTCTCGATGTCCTTCAGCGCCTTGGAGCGGGACTTGGCGAAGTCCCGGATGATCTGCTGCTGCGGCACCGAAGCACCTTCGCGCAGCCAACCCATGGCGGCGCGGGCTTGGGTCAGCATCTTGTCGAGCTGGGCCGGGCCGCACGTCCGCTTGTCCTGGGGATGTGTCTTGGTGTGCGCGTGTATCTGCCGGGACTTGGCCACGCATTCGTTCCAGATCCACCGGCACCGGCCCCACTCCGCTTCGAGGGCGGTGCGGGCGGTCGACGACACGCGGAGGCGGTAGGTGTACCGGGCGCGCCCGGCATCCCCCGAGTCTTTTTTTCGTGTCGTCATGGTGTCATTCTACCGCTGAACAGACACTCGAAACCCACTAAAATGGGGTCATGGATGAAGAGAAGCGCATCACCCTCCGCCTGCCCGCCGACCTCCACGAGTGGCTCACCGCACAGGCCAAGTCCGCCCGCAGGTCCCTCAACTCCGAGATCGTCTACCGCCTGGAGGTGGAGCGCGACGCCGCCGTGGCAGACGCCGAATCGCCCTGACGGCGATTCGGCTTTTTCTGCCCTGCTCTGCAGGGGTCCGATTCCTCCCCGGCCTGAAGGCCGGGGCATCCTCGGAGACATCCGGTGACCCACCTGGCGGGCGAGGCAGGGATCCGGCAGTTCCTCGACATCGGCACCGGCATGCCCACCGCCAACAACACCCACGAGGTCGCCCAGGCCGCCGCTCCGGAATGCCGTGTGGTCTACGTGGACAACGACCCGCTCGTGCTCACCCACGCGCGCGCCCTGCTGGTCGGCACCCCGGAGGGGGTCACCGACTACCTCGACGCCGACCTGCGCGACCCCGACACCATCCTCGGTAGGGCCGCCGAGACCCTGGACTTCGACCAGCCCGTCGCGCTGATGCTGATGGGGGTCCTGGGCCACGTCCCCGACGGGGAGTTCCTGCCGATCGTGCGCCGCCTGGTGGACGCGCTGCCCTCCGGGAGCTACCTGGCCAGCTACGCCGGCGCCAACACCAGCGAGGCCTACAACGAGGCCATCGAGGTCGGGAACAAGCAGGGCGACGTCCCCTACCTGCTGCGCAGCCCGGAGGACATCGCCGCCCGTTTCGAGGGCCTGGAACTGCTGGAGCCCGGGGTGGTCCCCTGCCCGCTGTGGCGCCCCTACCTCCTGGAGGTCGGCGCCCGCCGCGGCCTGGACCAGTACGGCGGGGTGGCGCGCAAGCCGTGACGGGCGCCCCTGCGCCGACGGCCCCGGACTGACACGGGCGGCGGGCAGCGGGCGGGAACAGCCACGCACGGGCGGCGGTGCGCAGCGCACCGCCGCCCGTGCGGCGTCGTGTTCCGGTTCCGCTGCGACTACTTCGCGGGCAGGATCCGCCCGGTGACCTCACCGAAGTCCACCCGGGTGCCGCCGGGGCCGGGGGCGGTGGCGGTGATGGTCACCTCGTCGCCGTCCTCCAGGAAGGTGCGCTCGGTACCGTCGGGAAGCCGCAGGGGCTCCTTGCCGGACCAGGTCAGTTCCAGGAAGCAGCCGCGCTGGGACGGTTCGGGGCCGCTGACGGTACCGGAGGCGTACACGTCACCGGTGCGCAGGGACGCACCGTTGACGGTCATGTGGGCCAGCTGCTGCGCCGCCGTCCAGTACATCTGGGCGAAGGGCGGGTGGGACACCACGTGCCCGTTGAGACGGACCTCCAGACGCAGGTCCAGGCCCCAGGGCTGCGAACCCCGCAAATAGGGCAGCGGTTCGGGGTCCTGGGCGGGCTGCTCCACCCGGGCCGACTCCAGCGCGGCGACCGGCACCACCCACGGCGAGACCGAGGTGGCGAACGACTTGCCGAGGAACGGGCCGAGCGGCACGTACTCCCAGGCCTGGAGGTCGCGGGAGGACCAGTCGTTGAGCAGGAACACCCCGAACACGTGGTCGGCGAAGTCGTCCACGGCCACCCGCTCCCCCATCGGGCTGGGGGTGCCCACCACGAACCCCACCTCGGCCTCGATGTCCAGACGCGCGGAGGGACCGAAGACCGGGACGGGTTCGGCCGGGGGTTTGCGCTGGCCGGTGGGGCGCACGATGTCGGTGCCCGAGGCCACGACGGTGCCCGAACGGCCGTGGTAGCCGATCGGCAGGTGCTTCCAGTTGGGGGTGAGCGGCTCCTGCTCGGGGCGGAAGATGCGGCCCACGTTGGTGGCGTGGTGCTCGGAGGCGTAGAAGTCCACGTAGTCGGCGACGGTGAACGGCAGGTGCAGCGTCACCGAGGCGCGGTCCACCAGGTGCGGGCGCACGAGGTGCTCGTGCACCGGATCGGTGAGCCAGGTGAGCAGGCTCTCGCGCACCTGGTCCCACACGGGCCGCCCGGCGGCCAGCAGGGCGTCCAGGTTCGGGCCGCTGACGGCGTCGGCGAACGGGGCGCCCTGGGCGCGGGCCGCCGCACCCAGGTCCAGCACGTGGTCGCCGACGGCCACGCCGACCCGGGGCGCGTCCGCACCGGTGGTGTAGACGCCGTAGGGCAGGGTCGCCAGGCCGAACTGTGCGTCGGGGGTGATGTCGAGCCAGCTGTCAGGCATGGGTCTCGCTTTCTGGGTCTTCAGAGGGTGAGCGCCCCGAGGACGACCAGGTCCTCCAGGGGTTCGGTGATGCTGCAGGTGCCGAAGGAGCGGAAACTCGAACGCACGCCCTCCGCCTCGGCGGGGGTGAGCGCGGCGGCGCGGGCGGCCAGGGCGGGGCCGTCCCGGTCGGCCAGGACCGCCTCGGCGTCGGCGGGCGTCCCCCCGGTGCGCAGGGTGTGGGTGGCCAGCAGCACGTTGAGGAAGCCGTGCTGCTCGAACCCCTCCGGGCTGGTGTGGCGGACGGCGTGGTGCAGCCCGGCCGTGCACTTGAAGGGCACCCCGGCGCCCACCGCGGCGGCCAGCAGCGAAGCGAGCTCGTGCTCGCCGGGGTGGGCCGCCGCGGTGACCCCGCCGGTGCGGAACTTGGCGCCGGCGCCGGTCCCGGCGAGGGAGGCGGTGTCGGCCGCCGCCCCGTCCCCGCGGGACACCTCGACGTAGCCCTCGGCCCCCGTGGGCAGGATCCCGGTGAGCACGGCGGCGGTCCGGGCGGCCTGCCCGGGTGCCGCTGCCACCTCCGTTCCGACCAGGCTCAGAGCCGGGTCGGCGCGGACCGCCTCCACCGCCGCGGCCACGCCGTCGGCGCCGCCGGGGACGGTGACCGCGACGGCGAGCGGCCCGTGGTCGCCGTCCTCCCGGGCGAGGACCGCGCGCAGTTCGGCGGTGCGGGCGTCGGAGACCAGGAACGGCCCCACGTAGGGTGCCCGGCGCGAGGTCCGGTGGCCCCGGTGAGCGGGGATCGCCTCGCCCATGGGCGCGTTGCCGGGCGGGAACAGCGCGGCGTCGTCGAACAGGGCCCCATAGAGGGTGCGGCCGAGGAGGTCGCTCACGCCTTCCCCCGCCCCTCGCCGCGCCGTCCCCTGGCCCAGGTCCAGGCGTAGCTGCCGTCGTCGACGGCTCTGCCGCCCTCGCCCAGGTCGAGGGGGCGGAAGGTGTCGACCATGACCGCGAGTTCGTCGAAGGCCTGCACGCCGACGCTGCGCTCGTAGGCTCCGGGCTGCGGGCCGTGCGAGTGGCCGCCGGGGTGCAGGGAGACGGAGCCCTGGCCGATCCCCGAACCCTTGCGGGCCTCGTAGTCGCCGCCGCAGTAGAACATGACCTCGTCGGAGTCCACGTTGGAGTGGTAGTACGGCACCGGGATGGAGGCGGGGTGGTAGTCCACCTTGCGGGGCACGAAGTTGCAGATGACGAAGTTGTGGCCCTCGAACACCTGGTGCACGGGCGGCGGCTGGTGGATGCGGCCGGTGATGGGTTGGAAGTCGTCGACGTTGAACACGTACGGGTACAGGCAGCCGTCCCAGCCCACCACGTCGAAGGGGTGGGTGGGGTAGGTGTAGCGGGTACCGGAGATGCCGCCGGGGCCGTCGCCGCGGTGCTTGATGAGCACGTCCACGTTCTCGCCCTCGACGAGCAGGGGCTCGGCGGGGCCGCGCAGGTCGCGCTCGCAGTAGGGGGCGTGCTCCAGGAGCTGGCCGTAGCGGGACAGGTAGCGCCTGGGCGGGGCGATGTGGCTGTTGGCCTCGATCACGTAGGCGCGCAGCGGTTCGTCGCCGGTGGGCACCCAGCGGTGGGTGGTGGCGCGCGGCAGGATGACGTAGTCGCCGCGGCCCACCTCCAGCGCGCCGAAGACCGTCTCCACGCGGGCGGTGCCGGACTCGACGTACACGCACTCGTCGCCGATGCCGTTGCGGTACAGCTGCGAGGGCGCTCCGGCCACCACGTAGGAGATGCGCACGTCGCCGTTGCCCAGGACGAGGCGGCGGGACTCGACGACGTCGGCGGCCTTCCAGTCCTGGCCGCCGAAGAGGTCGTGCAGCCTGAGGTGGCGGGGCACCATCGGCGCGTTGCGCTGGAGTGACTGGTCGGGTACCTGCCACTCGGCGGCGTCGACGATGGCCGAGGGGATGGCCCGGTGGTACAGGAGCGAGGAGTCGGAGGAGAAGCCCTCCTCCCCCATCAGCTCCTCGTAGTACAGGCCGCCCTCGGGGTTGTGGTGCTGGGTGTGGCGGGTGCGGGGCACCTCGCCGACCTGGCGGTAGTACGCCATGTGGTCCTCCTCCTTGGATGTGTCCGGTGGTCTGTGCGGGCCCGGTCCGGCCCCGTCCCGGTTGTCCTTGTCCGGGCCCCGTCAGGCGGAGACGGTGTCGGCGGCCGGGTGTCCCAGGGCGGTGCGGACCGCCCTGCGGACGGTGTCGGCGTCGGTCCCCGGGACGACCGCGGCGACGTGGGCGTCGGGGCGCACCAGCCAGACCTGGCCGGGCTCTGGGTCCAGGGCGCGGCGCAGGGCGCCGGTGGTGTCGATCTCGTCGAGGTGGAGTGTGGTGACGGGAGCCGGGGTGGCCTCCGTGGCCGCGGTGTGCACGGCGCGGCGCAGGGCTTCGCGGTCGGTACCGGTGTCCGGTCCGGCGCCGAGCAGCAGGGTGAGTCCCTCACGCAGCAGCGGGCGCAGCCGGGTGGTGCCGGGGCGGTCGGCCACCGTGACGGGCGCGTCGGGCAGGATCACGCCGGGGCAGGGGTCGGGTGCCCGGCCGCGCGGGGGGCGGCCGCCGAAGGGGCGTTCGGGACAGGCGGTGGTCAGCGCGGACCCGGTGTACCAGAACGGTTCGGCCAGGCGCCCGGAGTCCACCTGCGGGTGGGCCGCGGCGTCGGTGAGGGCCCGTTCCAGGACGCTGACGCGCCGCTCGCGGGCGGCGTCGTCCTGGGGGACGAGGAAGCGCATGGTGGCGCTGGTGACGTCGGCGTTCTCCAGGGCCGCGGCGTGGCGTTCGGTGTGGTAGCTCTCCAGGAGCTCCTCACCGGCCCAGCCGTTGCGCACGTAGGCGAGTTTCCAGGCGGCGTTCTCGGCGTCCTGGACCCCGGAGTTGAGGCCGCGGGCCCCGAAGGGCGCGACCAGGTGGGCGTTGTCCCCGGCGAGCAGGATCCGTCCCGAGCGCATGCGGTCGGCGACGCGGGTGTGGAAGCGGTACACCGAGTGCCAGACGATCTCGTACGAGGTGTCGCCGATGATCTGGCGGATGCGGGCGTCCAGGCGGCCGCTGGACTCCTCGGTCTCCAGGTCGAACTCGGAGGGGACCTGCCAGTCGATGCGGAAGACCGAGTCGGGGCAGGGGTGGATGAGGACCTGGCGGCCGGGGTTCCACTCGGGGTCGAAGTAGAAGCGGCGTTCACGCGCCCAGTCGCCGAGGTCGGCTCGGATGTCGCAGATGAGGAAGCGGTCGTCGAAGCTGGTGCCGGAGAAGTCCAGGCCCAGGGCCCTGCGGACGACACCGCCGTGGGCGCCCATGCAGGACAGGGCGTGGGAGCCGCGCAGGCGCACCGGGCCCCGGGGGGTGTCGCACTCGACGGTGACGCCGTCCGCGTCCTGGTCGATGCCGGTGACCTCGTGGCCCCAGTGGACGGCCACGCCCGCCCGGTCGAGAAGGTCGTCGAGGACCTCCTCGGTGCGGGACTGGGAGATGTTGACGAAGGAGGGCAGGGAGGAGGCCCCCGGGTCGGGCAGGCGCACGCTGAAGAGTTCGTGCCCCCGGTAGAAGGTGCGGGCGGTGTCCCAGGTCAGCCCTTCCGCCGCGATGGCGTGTCCGCCGAGCCAGTCCCAGACGTCGAGGACGTCGCGCTGCTGGCAGATGGCCTTGGAGCCGACGGCGTCGCGTTCGGGGCGGCCGTCGACGACCAGTACGGGGACCCCACGGCGGGCCAGCAGCAGGGCCGCGGTCTGTCCGACCGGGCCCGCGCCGAGCACCAGCACGGGGTCGGCGGTGGTCTCGGCCGGGGTACGAGGCGCTGGGGGGCGCATGGTGAGCTCCGTTCGTGGGGCGCCCCGTACGGGCGCGGTGGACGTGGGCAGGGCCGGGGCCACGGGTGGTCAGCGCTGCGGCCGACCGGACCCGTGGCCGAGGCGCCGACAGGCTCCCGGGGCGGACCCGGGTCAGTCCTGCAGCTGGTCCCAGACCTCGCGGTCGCGCTCGGCGGTCCAGATGACCGGGCGCTCGATGCCGGAGAACTCGTCCCACAGGCGCGAGACGTCGAAGGGCAGGCAGTGCTCGAAGATCGGCCAGTGGCCGTAGTCGTCGACCAGGGCCGCGTGGGTGGCGGTGAAGGCCTCCTTGAGGGTGCCGCCGCGCTCGTGGACGGCGCCGACCTCGCGGATCATCACGTCGAGGAAGTTGCGGGTCTGCTCGATGGCGGCGTCGACCTCGGCGCGGCCCCGACTGACGGCGCCGCGTCCGCCGACGAGCATCTCGGCCTCCAGTGCCTTGACGCTGTCGAGGGTGGCCCCGGCCCAGTCCTTGTGGAAGGCGTCGCCGGTGTAGAGGGCGGCCTGGGCCTCGACGAGGTCGCCGGCGAAGAGGATCTTCTGCTTGGGCAGCCAGGCGACGATGTCGCCCTCGGTGTGGCCGCGGCCGAAGTACTCCAGGACGAGTTCGCCGCGGTCGCCGCCGAGGTCGATGGTGGTGCGGTCGGCGAAGGTCTGGGTGGGCCAGGTCAGGCCGGGGACGGAGTCGGCGTCCTTGGCCAGGCGGGGCATGCGGCCGAACTCGCTGGCCCAGTCCTCCTTGCCGCGTTCGCGGATGAGTTCGTGGGTCTTCTCGTGGGTGAGGATGACCGTGGCGTCGAAGGCGCTGGCGCCCAGGACGCGCACCGCGTGGTAGTGCGAGAGCACCAGGTAGCGGATGGGCTTGTCGGTGTGTTCGCGGAGCTTGGCGAGCCACTCCCTGGCCGCGGTGGGGGTCGCCAGGGCCTCGAAGGCCACGACGAAGTCCTCGCCCTCGATGGCGCCCACGTTGGGGTCGCCCTCTGCGGTGAGCGCGTAGACGCCATCGGCCAGGACCTCCAGGGTCTGCTCCTTGGCCTCGGTGTCGGCGGATGAGGCGAACGGCTTGGCTGCCATGGTCGAAGGACCCTTCACTCGTCGCGGGCGGCTGCCACCGCCCAGATGATCAAACGTTTGATGAATCTGACCATAACGTGTTCCGCACCACAGGGCCAAGAGGTCCGCGACCACCTGATACGTGATGCAGATCACTCAATCAGGCTACCCATCGCCCCCGCGCACCACCCCGGACACGCACCGGAGCCCCATGGCCGAGTCGGACCGGGGAAGAACGCACGGTAAAGACAGGGCGAACCACGGATACCTCCGCGTACTAGGCTGGCTCGCGTGACTCACAACACCGCACCCCCCGACGAGCTCACCTTCTGGTCATTCGTGGACTACGCGGTGCAGAAGGCCGAACGGGAGCTCCCCTCGGTCAACGCCGAGGCCATGCGCATGGTCCTGACCCTCAACCGGGCGACGAGCATGGTCGTCTATGACCTGGAGTCCTCCGTCCACCGCCCCCGGGGATGGACCTGGCCGGGCTTTCGCGTGCTCTTCGCGCTCTGGTTGACCGGGCCCATGGAGGCCAAGACCACCGCCGAGATCTCCGGCATGAGCCGCGCCGCGCTGTCCGCCCTGCTCAACACGCTCGAACGCGACGGCCTGATCACCCGCGAACGCGCCACGCACGACCGCCGCGCCCTCCAGCTCGGCCTCAGCGAGGCCGGGTACGGGGCCATCCTGGGCGTCTTCCGCGCCCACAACCGCCGGGAGAGCGCCTGGGCGCAGGCCCTCGAACCCAAGGAACGCCGCGAACTGGTCCGGCTGCTCAACAAGCTCATGGCCGGTTCCACCGACGCCGAGGCCAAGTTCCGCAACTAGGGCCGCCAGGGCACGGTCGGCCCCGGCACGCCCGCGGGCCGGACCGCGGCCGCCTCCCGGGCAAGTGGCCTGCTCCCGGGCCCGAATTGGCCCTTGAGTGAACCGCCCCGCCCTGTGAGCATCACCGCATGGACCACACCGACCGCGCCCGTCTGCGCGGAGCACAGCAGCAGTTCTCCTTCGAGAACACCTACCTCAACACCGCCACCCACGGCCTGACGCCCCACCGGTCCCGGCTGGCGCTGGAGCGCCACACCCACGAGGTGGCCACCGGACGCTTCTCCCCCGGCGCCGTCGACAGCGTGATCGACGGCGCCCGGGCCTCCTACGCGCGCCTGGCCGGGACCAGCGCCGACCGCGTCGCGGTGGGCACCCACACCTCGCAGTTCGCCGGAACGATCGCCGCGAGCCTGCCGCCGGGTTCGGAGGTCCTGCTCGCCCGGGACGAGTTCACCTCGGTGGCCTTCCCCTTCCTGGCCAGGCAGGCACACGGGGTCCGGGTCCGGGAGGTCCCCCTCGAACAGCTGCCCGAGGAGGTCGGACCGGCCACCACCCTGGTCGCCGTGGCCGCCGCCCAGTCCGCCACCGGGGCGCTCGCCCCCGTCGAGGACCTGGTCACCGCCTGCGCCGACCACGGCGCCCGGCTCATGCTCGACACCAGCCAGTCAGCGGGCTGGCTGCCGGTTCCCGCCGGTGTGGACTTCCTGGTGTGCAGCACCTACAAGTGGCTGCTGGGCACCCGGGGCGCGGCCTTCCTCACCGGGACCGCGGAGGCCCTGGGCACCCTCGAACCCCTCGCCCCCGGCTGGTATGCGGGCGCCGAACCGTGGAACGCGCTCTACGGCGGCCCGCTGCGCCTGGCCGAGGGGGCGCGCCGCCTGGACCTGGCCCCGGTGTGGTCGGCGTGGATCGGCCTGGCACCCGCCCTGGACCTGCTGAACGAGGTCGGGATCGAGACCGTGCACGCGCACGACACCGCCCTCGGCGACCGGTTCCGGACCGCGATGGGGCTGGCGGAGGCGGGTTCGGCGATCGTGTCGCTGCCCGTCCCCGAGGGGGCCGCCGAACGCCTCGCCGAGGCGGGGATCGCCGGGGCCACCCGCGACGGGCGGCTGCGGGTCTCCTTCCACCTGTACAACACCGAGGATGACGTGGACCTGCTGGTCAAGACGCTGTCCGCGGCGCGCTGACGGACGGCTCCGGCCCCTTCCGCCACGGGAGGGGCCGGAAACTCCCTTGCTCCGACACGTGCCACGCCCTAGCTTGTCCCGGGCCCCGACACGTGCCACGCCCCGCCCCTGACGAACCGAACGACCCGAATCGGAGACCGCGACTTGCCACGCAGTGCCCTGCCGATCCCCCGGGCACTGCGACACCGGAACCTGCGCCTGCTGCTCATGGGCAGGGGCGCGGGCGACCTGGGCTCGGAAATGCTGCCGGTCGCGATGGTCGGCCTGGTGCTCGTCGAACACGGGCCCCTGATTCTCGGGTTGGTCCTGGGCGTGCGCGGAGCGGCCGGATCGCTGTTCGCCCTGCTGAGCGGAGCGCTGCTGACCCGAATGCGCAAGTCGACGGCGCTGGTGGCCAACGACTCCGTACAGCTGCTGGTGATGCTGGGGTTCGCTCTCGGCCCCGGGAGCGGAGCGTGGCTGATCGCCCTGGCCGTGCTCAGCGGGATGACCGGTTCCGTGGTGGAACCGGCCAGCGGCTCCCTGATGCCGCTGATCGTCGCGCGGGAGCGGCTCCAGCAGGCCAACGCCCTGCGCAACATCGTGGGACGCGCCGCCGGGGTCACCGGGCCCGCCACCGCGGGGGTACTCCTCGCCGTCCTGGACGTGCGGGCCGTGTTCGTACTGATCGCGGCGCTGTTCGCGGTCTGCGTGGGCACCCTGGTGTGGATCCGGGAGGCGCCGCCCGCACCCGAGCGGTCCGCGGAGAGCATGGGGACGAGTCTGCGGGCGGGCTGGCGCGAGGTGGTGCGCAGACCGTGGGTGCTGGCGGTCATCGCGGTCGCCACCGTGCAGGCTCCCGCCACCCTGGCCCCCGGGTTCACCCTGTTGCCGATCGTGGTCGCGGACTCCTACGCCGAACCCGTCTACGGGCTGGCCCTGTCCTGCATGGCGGCGGGCCAACTGGCGGGCGGAGTCCTCGCGGCCCGGTGGAGTCCGGCCCGGCCCGGGCTGGTGTCGCTGGCGGGCGTGCTCTGCTACCCGCTGGTGCTGCTGGGTCTGGCGCTGACCGCGCCGGTACCGGTGCTGCTGACGGGCTACGCCGCCACCGGAGTGGGTTTCATGGTCTTCGGCGTGTACTGGTACACCGCGTTGCAGCGGGCCGTCCCGCAGGACAGGCTGAGCGTGGTGATCAGCATCGACCAGGTGGGCAGCTTCGGACTGGAACCCGTCGGGTACGCAGTGGCCGGCGCCCTGGCGGAGACCGCGGGCGCCCGACCGGTGCTGTTCGGTGCGGCCGCGGTGGGTGTGGCCACCAGTCTGCTCCCGCTCCTGGTGCCCGGGGTGAGCCGGTTGGCGGACCGGCCCCCTCCCGCCGACCCGCACCCCGGCACCGCGGACGCCTCAGAAAATTCCCTCTTCTGAACGCGCCGCGCCCCGCCCTTTTCCGGAAAATCCCGCTGCCGGGAACTCCCCGGGCCCGCCGGACGACGTCAGTGGCGACCGGGACACCGACGGCGAGGAGACCCATGGAACCGGCGCCCAGCACAACCGAACCCGCAACCGGAAGGGACCCCGAACGTACACCGCCCCGCCCGGGGGTCTGGGCCCAGCTCAGGCCGCTGGTGCTGCGGCTGCACTTCTACGCGGGCGTACTGGTCGCCCCCTTCGTCCTGGTGGCTGCGGTCTCCGGGCTGCTGTACGTGTGGACGCCGCAGATCGAGAACGCCCTGTACGCCGACCAGCTGCGGGTCCCCGCCGCGGAGGAGTCGCTCCCCCTGAGCGAACAGGTGCGGATCGCCGAGGCCGAGGTCCCCGGCTCCCGGGTGGACTCCGTACGCCCGGCCACCACCCCCGAGGACTCCACCCGGGTCCTGCTGGCCCTGCCCGACGGGGCTTCGGGGCCGCAGCCGACGGTATTCGTGGACCCCCACGGAGGCGAGGTGCTGGGGGTGGCCGAGACCTACGGCACCAGTGGCGCCCTGCCCGTGCGGACCTGGATCGACCTGCTCCACCGCGAACTGCACCTGGGCGAGGCGGGCCGCCTGTACAGCGAACTCGCGGCCAGTTGGCTGTGGGTGGTCGCCCTGGGCGGGTTCGCGCTCTGGGTGGCCCGCGCCCGGCGCCGACGGGCGCGCCGCCTGCTGGTCCCCGGGGCCGGGACCGCGCCCGGGCGGGGCCGCACGGTCTCGCTGCACGCCGCCACCGGGGTGTGGCTCCTGCTGGGGCTGCTGATGCTGTCCGCCACCGGTCTGACCTGGTCCAAGTACGCGGGCGCGAACATCACCGACCTGCGCCGGGAGATGTCCTGGACCACCCCGGCCGTGGCCACCGACGCCTCGTCCGCGAGCCCCGGGGTGGACGCGGGGTTGGACGCGGTCCTGGCCGGGGCCCGCGAGGCCGGTCTGGACGGGCGGGTCTCCGTGGAGGTTCCCGGCGACCACACCTCGCCCTACGTCGTCACCCAGATCGAACGCTCCTGGCCGACCAGGGCGGACTCGGCGGCGGTGGCCCAGGACACCGCCGAGGTCACCGACGTGGTCCGGTTCGCCGACCACCCCCTGATGGCCAAGCTGAGCCGCTGGGGTGTGGACGCGCACATGGGCGTGCTGTTCGGGGTACCCAACCAGATCCTGCTCACCGCCGTGGCCGCAGGGCTGGTCTGGGTGATCGTCCTGGGTTACCGGATGTGGTGGCAGCGTGGCCCGGTACGTGCGGGTACGGCCGGCCCGGGCCGGCCGTACCCGCGCGGGTCCTTCCTCGCCCTGTCCTGGCCCCTGAGGGCCGCGGTGGTCGTGTTCCTCGCGGCGGTCGGTTGGGCGATGCCGGTGCTGGGGGCCTCCCTGGCCCTGTTCCTGCTGGTCGACACCGTCGCGGGTTGGCGGGAGCGGCGAGGCCCGCAGGCCGGTTAGTGGTGGCCGTCGTGGGCTCCGGGGTCACCGTTGTCGGAACGGGCGGTCATCTCCTGGACCGGGGCGTCGACCTCGACCTCGGCTCCGCTGGCAAAGGTGAGTCCGACGGTGACCTCGTCACCGACGGTGAGGGGTTCGGGGATGTCGTTGACCATGACGTGGTAGCCGCCGTCCACGAAGGTGGTGGTCCCCCCGGCCGGGACCGGGATCCGCGACACGGTCCGCATGACCGAGGCACCGGACCCGGTGGTCCCGGTCTCGCACAGGTCGGCGTCCTCGGAGGCGCTGGTGTGCACCCCGGTGACGGTGTCGTCCTCGGTGGCGGTGTTGGTGACGGCCAGGTAGACCACGCCCACCTCGGGGTTGGCGGGCTCGGGCATCCAGGCGTCCTCGACGAGGAGGTCGCCGACCCGGGCGCTGCCCCTCCCGGCGGCCTCGGCCGTGTCGGTGGCGGCGTGCTCCTGGGGCTGGGCGTCCGGGACCGCGGCGCAGGCCGCCGCGAGCAGGGGCAGGGCCACCAGTGCCGCCGCGGTGACCGTCCGGTTGGTTCTCATGTTCTCGTTCCTGTCCTCGTTCGGGTGGTTGCGCGGGGTGCCCCGCCTGCTGCCGCGGGAGTCACCAGAGGCCGTGCGCCACGTGGGGTTCGTCCTCACGGACCGGGGGTACGGCGAACACGGCGCTGCCCTCGTGTCGGACGTAGGCGTTGAGCGCGTCCCCGCCCTCGTCGAGTTCGCGCTGCACGGCGGTGAAGCCGGTACGCGGGTCGGCCTGCCAGGCGGTGAACAGCAGCCCGGCCTCCCGTCCGTTGGCACCCCAGCCCAGGTCGTAGTTGAACCCCCGCCGCAGCATGCGGGCGCCGAGGGTGCGTTCCGGGCTGGCCAGGCGGATGTGCGCGTCGGCCGGGATGACCGGCTCCCCGTCGGCGTCCCGGGCGGCCAGGTCGGGGAGGTCGTCCTCCCGGGCTCCGCCCAGGGGCGCCCCGTCCGACAGGCGGCGGCCGACCACCCGTTCCCGGGCCCGGGGTTCCAGGGCGGACCAGTCGTCCAGGAGCATGCGGATCCGGCGCACGACCACGTAGGTTCCGCCGTCCATCCAGGACGCGCCTCCCCCGGGGTGCGCGGCCAGGACCTGTGGGGCGAACCGCGCCTCGCCGGGGTCGGGGTTGACCGTTCCGTCGATCTGCCCCATGAGGTTGCGCGGAGTGGCCGAGGGGTCGACCGCGGTGGCCGCCGCCCGCTGGAACCCGGGGAGCGACCACCGCACGGTGGCGTGCTCGCGGGCCCCGCCGAGCAGGTGTTCCACCGCCGCGCTCACCACGAGGGGGTCCTCGGCGCCCACGTGCAGCATCAGGTCGCCGCCGCACAGCCCGGGTTCGAGCCGGTCCGCCTCGAACCCGGGCAGGTCCGCCAACGGGTCGGGGCGGCGGTCCGCCAGTCCGGCCCGCTCCAGCAGGTCCGCACCCAGGCCGAGGGTGACCCCCAGGGAGGCCGGGTGCAGCCCCTGGACGGGTGTGCCGGGGGCGAGTTCCGGCAGACCGTGCCCGTGCAGTTCGCGGGCCTGCGCACTCCACCGTTCCAGGACCAGGCGGGCCCGTTCGGACACCTGCGCGGGCTCCTCGGCGTTCAGGTCCACCGCGACCACGTGCACGTGGGCCGGGGTCGGGGTCAGGACCGCGGGCGGCAGCCCCTGACGCGGCCCTCCCCGGGACAGGGACAGGTCCCGGGCGGGATCGCCCGCCCCGGAAGCGCTCCGAGCCGCACCCGCGCCGAGGAGCCCTCCGCCCACCAGTCCCGTCGCCCCGGCGGCGCCCAGCCCGGCGAGCAGCCCCCGGCGGGAGACGCCCCCGGGGGTGCGCCCCCGCGCGGGGCCGGACCGGCTCACAGCAGCTCCTCCCGGAGGGCGGGCAGCAGGGGCGCGATCTGGTCGGCGGTGACCCCCTCGTCGAACATGCCCGCGGCCTCGCCGCCCGGGGTCAGGACGAGGATCCGTCCTCCGTGGGAGACCAGGTACTCCCCCTCGGTCTCCTGGGGCGCCTCGATGGGGACGCCGTAGTCGCGGGCCGCCTCGACCGTCGCGTCGACGTCCCCGCGCACCCCCTGAAAGTCCGGGTCGAACCGGTCCAGCCAGGAGCGCAGCTGCTGGTCGGTGTCGCGGACGGGGTCGCTGCTCACCATCACCACGTCGAACCCGTCCGCGTCGTCCCCGGCCTCGTCCAGGGCCAGGTCGATCTCGGCCATGGTCATGGGGCACACGTCCGGACAGCTCGTGTAACCGAAGAAGAGCAGGGTGAGGCGGTCCTCGGCGACGTCGGTGAAACCCCAGGGCTCGCCGTTCACCGTGGCGAGTTCGATCCCCGAGGCGGCCATGGGCTGGTCGGAGAGGTCGAGGTAGTGCTCGACCTCGGCCGGGTCGACTCCTCCGCAGGCGGTGGCGCCGAACAGGAGCGAGGCGGCCAGGGCGCTCCACCGGGCGGGGCCGGTACGTGGATCTGTCATCAGGTGCTTCCTCGTGGATCGGTGTGTCCGGCGGGCGTTCACGCCGCCTCCCGGAGCAGGCGTGCCAGGTCGCGGCGGCCGCGGGCCACGCGTGAGCGGACGGTGCCGACGGGTACACCGGTGAGCTCCGCGGCCTCGGCGTAGGGCACCCGGTGGACCTGGGTGAGGACGAAGGCCGTGCGCCGGTCCTCGGGCAGGTTCTCCAGCAGGGAGACCAGGGCGAGGTACTCGTCGAACCTCCCCGGTGACGCGGAACCGGGGCCGAGTACGCGTTCCCAGTCGTCGACCGGTTCCGTTCGGGGGGCGCGTTCCCGGCTGCGGTAGCGGTCGGCGACGGTGTGGCGGGCCACGGACAGCAGCCATGCCCGGACAGGTGCCCGTCCGGCGTAGCGAGGCAGCCCCCGCATGGCGCGGGAGAAGGTCTCCTGGGTGAGGTCCTCGACCCAGGAGGGGTCGACGCGGCGTGCGATGTAGCGGGCCACGTCGCCCCGGGTGAGTGTGAACAGGGTGTCCATCGCCCCGGGTGAGCCCGCACCGGCGCGCAGGGCCAGCCGGGCCAGGTCGGGGTGTTGCGGGTCGGGGCGGGATGCGGGGTAGGAGGTGCGGGCGACCACGCGCCCGTTGCCACAGGTCATAACGTGTGTGCTTTCTGTCACCGACCGCGTGGTGGCCCGGCAGGGTAGGGCACTCGCGCTCAGGGCGGAGCGGCCCGGGGTCAGTTCGGGAGGAACCGGATCGGGACCGCTTCGGCGCGGGGTCGGGCCGCTCGGGAACGGGGCGGCGCGGGACGGGTCCGCGCGGCGCGCGCCCGTCCGGGCTGCCGGGTACCACGGGGTGTTCTGGCTGGTGTGGGTCAGGCGGCCAGAACCGGCGGCGGCCCGCGCAGGACCCGGGAGTGGCGCAGGTAGGGCGGGCGCGACCGGGAGTGTTCGTCGGTGGCGGCGAACCTGGGGCGCGTCGTTTCGCGGGCGGCCGGAACCGCGCCGACCACCAGCAGCAGCGGGATCAGGGAGAGCGCCATGAAGCGCAGGAAAGCGAAGAGGGCGTTCTCACCCACGTGCAGCCACCACGCGCTGACCAGGGCCATCACGAGGTGCATCACGATCATCGCCCACGCCGGCATGGCCTCCTGTGCCAGGACCGCCCCACCGTGGCCGTCGTGCCCCGAACCCGCCTCCTGGGTGTAGGCGAAGGTCACGTGCAGGGCGAGCTGCCCCCAGAGCATCCACCCGGTGAGCATCCAGGGGCTCTGCCGTCGGCTCGACGCCGCCCACGCCATGGCGAGGACGGCGGCCGTTCCCAGCAGGAGACCGGCGAGGGGCACGTCGTGTCCCGAACTGACGGTGTGCCCGATCGCGGACAGGCTCGCGCACACCAGGGTGAACACCCCGGCGCGCAGCGGTCGGCACTGTTCGCTCTCGGTCATCGCCCCCACATCGTCGCACCCGTTCCCGGGTGTCCGCCACGGGGGCGGGTTCCGCGCGGCTCGGGCCCGCCGGGGCTTGACGCGGCGGTCTCGACTATGCTCGTGGACGTCCCCAGTGTGAGAACAGAGGTCGCCTGTGTCCGTCTCCCCGCTCGCCCTGTTGCACGAGTGGACCTCCCGTACCGACGGGGCTCCGCTCCGCGAATTCCTCCTGGTCGGTACGGAGATCGATCTCCCCGCCCTGGAGGAGGACATCGTCCCCGCTGCCCTGGGCCTCGGTGCGGCGGTCACGGTCCTGGGCACGGCGGCCGAGGGCGAGGACCCCGCCGGGGTCCGGCGTCCGGACCGCGTCTACGCCCTGATCGAACGGACCTGCCACGACCTCCTCCCCGAACTGGCCCTGCTGGTGGGGGACGAGTACGTCGCGGCCGCCTTCGGCAGCGGGGCGCCCGGCACCCGGGATCGCACCTGGACGGTGCTGCGCGGCGGCCCCGAGGGGGTTCCGTGGGCGCTGGCCGAACTGGGGGTGTGGCTTCGGGGCTGCCCGAGCTCGGTCACACTGCCCGACGCCACGGCCCAGCGGTTGGCCGAGGTCGCCGACCGGCTGGAGGACCTGCTGCTGACCGCCCCGGTGGAGACCGAGGCGCGCGTGGTGCACAATCTGGACGCCCCGCTGGTCAGCCACCTCCCCGAGGGTCCCGTGGCCGAACTCACCCTGCACGCGCCGCTGCGCGGTGACCACGCGCGGGCGCTGCACGCCCTGACGGACCGGCTCGCCCCTGCCCGCGTGGTCCTGGGCGTCCCCGGTTCATGGCCGGCGCAGGACCGGGACGCGGCCGCCGACTCCCTGGCCGCGGCGGGGATCGAGGCCACCGTCCGCCCCGTCGCCGAGGGCTTTCCCGAACACGGCGGTCTCATCGAATGGACCGTGCACGACCGGCACTCCGCACTCACCTGCGGTGCCAACCCGAACGCACTCACCCGTACCGCCGACGAGCGAACGAACCTGGAGCTGGGCCTGATCCTCCCGACCACCGTTTCACCCGAGCCCGAGAACCCCGTCCCCTCCGCAGCGGAGGACGACTACCTGCCCCAGGTGGCCGCCGACCTGGAGGCGTCCGGCTGGAGCCTGGAGTACGACGCCGGCATGCACCGCGTGTACGGCGGCTTCACCAACCCGATCCCGGTCGTCGCCCAGGTCGCCGAACTGCTGGAGAAGCACGTCGACACCGTCTACGTCCACGCCGAGGGCCCCAAGGGGTGGGCGCTCATCGTGTGGAAGCGGCCGATGATGCTGCTGGCCTCCGCCCCCAGGGGTAGCGCCTGGCGCCTGTACCGGGTCGACCCGCCCGCCACCCCGTCCTCGCGGCTGGGCGGCGGCGAGGGCGTGTCCCGGGTCGGCCTGCTGCGCACCAGCGCCCCGCTGCACCGGGTCCCGCACCGTGACGTGCTCGCCTTCCTGGAGACCCTGGGCACCGACCACATCCGTCTGCTGGAGCAGGTCGGCTTCCTCACCAAGCCCCTCTGAGCGTCCCCCGACCGCGATCCGTGGGGACCTCCCGATCCGGGACGAGGCCCGTTCACCCCGCCGGCCGCCCCACCTCGGGCTAACGCACCGAGGTGAGGGCGCTGACCAGCGATCCCGGGACAGCACGCTAGGGTCTGTCCCCATGCGGATTCTGGTGTTGGGCGGTACCTCTTTCGTCGGTCGGGCCATCGTTGACGACGCACTGCGGGAGGGACACGAGGTCACCCTCTTCAACCGGGGCAGAACCGGACCGGAACTCTTCGCACAGGCGGAACGGCTCCTGGGGGACCGGGACGAGGGTGACTACACCGCCCTCTCCGAGGGTTCGTGGGACGCGGTCGTGGACGTCAGCGGGTTCGTGCCCCGGCACGTACGGCAGGCCGCCGACGCGCTCGGTGACCGCGTCGGCCGGTACCTGTTCGTCTCCAACAACGCCGTCTACGCGGCCGGGGTCGGCCCCGGGGCGGACGAGACGGCCCCGCTCAGGGCGGCCGAGTGGACCACCGAGGAGGTCGGTCGGGACACCTACGGCCCGTTGAAGGCGGCCTGCGAACAGGAGGTGACCTCCCGTTACGGGGAGCGCGCCACGATCGTGCGGCCCGGGATGCTCGCCGGCCCGCACGACAACGTCAACCAGTTCACCTACTGGGTGCGGCGGACCGCGCGGGGCGGCAAGGTCGTCCTACCCGGCGACCCCGGCCAGCCGGTGCAGGTCCTGGACGTGCGCGACCTGGCCCGGTTGGTGTCCCGGCTGCTGGCCGACGACCGCGGCGGCGCGTTCAACGCCATGGGGCCCGCCGAACCCCTCACCCTGTCCGAGATGGTCCGTGTCTGCGCACAGGCGGCCGGAAGCGAGATCGAGCTCGTCCTGGTCCCGCCGGAGACGATGATGGCCGCGTTTCCGCTGGTGCGCCCCGACCGGGTGGCCGAACAGTCCTTCCAGCGCGACTTCGGCAGGGCGCGCGAGGCCGGCCTGCCCTCGACCCCGCTGCTCACCACCGCCGCCGACGTGCTGGCCTGGGACCGTGACAGGGGCGAGCCGCCACTGGACGTGGGCCCCGCCCCCGAGGTCGAACGCACCCTGCTCTCCTACGTCCAGGGCTGAGCCGCGGGACCGACCGGTCAGCGGTTCCCGTCCCCGCTGCCGCGGACCCGCCGCAGCAGGCGGCCGATTGTGGCCACCGGCAGGCTGGACCGCACCGCCGCCAGCCCCGAGCGGACCCTGTCCCCCGGGCCGCGCGACCCGTGACCGGCGGCGGCTCCGGCAGCCGTGTCCCCGGCGGGCCCGGTTCCGACCTGCCCCTCCTCCGCCCGGCCGACCTCGGCGGCCCGGGCGTGGAGACGTTCCCTGACCTGCTCCGGGGTGTAGGCACGGCGCTGCCGTTCGGCCCGCGCGATCGCCACTCCGCTGGCCGCCACGCCCACGAAGGCGGCCGCTCCCAAGGCTTTCCACCACTTCATACTCCTAGGCTAGGGCCTGTGGCAGATATGAGTATGGCCCTTGACGAGGCGGTCGACCTGACCAGAACGGGTGACGTGTGGGTGTTCCGCGGCACGAGCGTGCCGGACCGGGCCATCCAGCTCACCACCAACAGCCCGGTCAACCACGTCGGTATGTCCATCGTGGTCGACGACCTCCCGCCGCTGATGTGGCACGCGGAACTGGGCCGGTCCCTGGTGGACATGTGGACCGGAACCCACCAGCGCGGGGTGCAGTTGCACGATCTCCGGGACGCCGTCCTGGTGTGGGGTCGCCGGTACGGGCAGAAGGGCTGGCTGCGCCAGCTCGACCCGCTGGCCGACCGTGGGATGGAGGACGCCGCGCTGCGGATGGTGGCCCGGTTGAACGGCACCCCGTTCCCGTCCACCGCGCAGCTCGCCGGCCGGTGGGCGCTGGGCCGGATGCCGTCCCGGCGGCGGGCCCGCGCGGACCGGCTGGAGACCGCCTACTGCGCAGAGGTCATCGCGCTGACCTACGAGGAGATGGGGCTGCTGCCCCCGGGGAGGCGTCCCGGCTACTACGACCCGGGGCGGTTCTGGAGCGGGGACTCCCTGGAGCTGGAGGGCGGGTTCGCGCTGGGCGGGGAGATCCGGGTCGACCTGCCCGAGTAGGGCCGCGGCCGACTGGGGAGACACCCGGGCATACCGCCGCCGGCGGTGGGAGGAGACAGATGTCAGAACACGCACTGGACGACGGCGCGGTCGCCGAGTCCGACCTGGTGGTGCGCCGGGGGACGTTCCGCTGTGTGGCCTTCCGGGACCCGGTCGACGGCCGGGAGCATCTGGCCCTGGTCCTGGGTGAGGTCGGGGACGGCGAGCGGGTCCTGGTCCGGGTGCACTCCGAGTGTGTGACCGGTGACGTCTTCGGCGCGCTGCGCTGCGAGTGCGGCGACCAGCTGGAGGCCGCCCTGGACGTGATCCTGGCCGAGGGCCGCGGGGTGCTGGTGTACCTGCGCGGCCACGAGGGGCGCGGGATCGGGCTCGTGGACAAGGTGCGCACGCAGACGCTCCAGGACGAGCGGGGGCTGGACACCGTGGACTCGGCGAAGGAGCTGGGCCTGCCGGTGGACGTGCGCGACTACGGGCCGGCCGCGCGGGTGCTGCGGTACCGGGGGGTGCGTTCGGTGCGGTTGCTGTCCAACAACCCGGAGAAGGCGCGGGCGCTGGAGGAGTACGGGCTGAAGGTGGCCGAACGGGTGCCGTTGCTGGTGGCCGCGCACGTGGACAACATCCGGTACCTGACCGCCAAACGGGACCGGCTCGGCCACGACCTGCCGCACCTGGACGGCGGTCCGGGGGCCGCGGGTGACTGATCCGGCCTCCTGGCTGAGCGTCCGGGGGTGGGCCGCGGGGGCGTTGTACGCCCTGGTGGTGTCCGTGCTGCTGGTGGCGGCCGTGGGCCGGTACCGGCGCTGGCCACCCGGCCCGGGTGACCTGGTGACCCTGGTCCGGGTCGGGCTGATCGGCGCGGTGACGGTGTTGGCGGCCGACGGCGGCCCGGTGGGGGTCCTGGTGCCGGTGGCGGTGCTGGCCCTGGTCCTGGACGGGGTGGACGGGCTGGTGGCCCGGGGGACGCGCACGGAGTCGGACTTCGGGGCGCGCTTCGACATGGAGGCCGACGCGTTCCTCATCCTGGTGCTGAGCGTGTACGTTTCCTGGTCGCTGGGGCCCTGGGTGCTGGTGATCGGGGTGCTGCGGTACCTGTTCGGGGCCGCCGCGTGGGCGGTGCCGTGGTTGCGGGGGCCGTTGCCGCCGAGCCGGGCCAGGAAGGCGGTGGCGGCCGCGCAGGGAATCGTGTTGACGGCGGCCGCCTCGGGGCTGCTGCCCGTACCGGTCGCCGTGGCGGCGGTGGCGGGTGCGCTGGCCGCCCTGGTGTGGTCGTTCGGACGTGACGTATCGGGACTGTGGCGGGTGCGTTCCCCTCGAACGGGCGCCCGCCGGGAGAGGTGAGTATGCAGCGGACGGCGCGAGCGTTCTGGGTGCGTTCCCCCGGTGTGGGCGAGGTGCGGGAGGCCGCCCTGCCCGACCCCGGACCCGACGAGGTGGTGGTGCGGAGCCTGTACTCGGGGATCAGCCGGGGCACGGAGACGCTGGTGTTCGGCGGCGGGGTGCCGCCGAACCAGTACGGGGTGATGCGGGCGCCCTTCCAGGAGGGTGACTTCCCCGGTCCGCTCAAGTACGGCTACCTGAACGTCGGTGTGGTCGAGGAGGGGCCGCAGGAGCTGGTGGGGCGGACGGTGTTCACGCTGTACCCGCACCAGACCCGCTTCGTGGTCCCCGCCTCGGCGGTGTCGGTGGTGCCCGAGGACGT
This sequence comes from Nocardiopsis moroccensis, assembly GCF_055763695.1. Classification (NCBI taxonomy): domain Bacteria; kingdom Bacillati; phylum Actinomycetota; class Actinomycetes; order Streptosporangiales; family Nocardiopsidaceae; genus Nocardiopsis; species Nocardiopsis moroccensis. Next base: position 1,766,404 of record NZ_CP199747.1, read on the forward strand.
GCCGGCGGGCCGGGCGGTGCTGGCGGGCACGGTGGAGACCGCGGTCAACGCGCTGTGGGACGCGGCTCCGCTGGTGGGTGACCGGGTGACGGTGGTCGGCGCGGGGATGGTGGGGTGCTGTGTGGCCCGTCTGGTGTCCCGGGTGCCGGGCGCTCGGGTCCAGTTGGTGGACATCGACCCGGACCGGGCGGAGGTCGCCGCACGGCTGGGGGTGGACTTCGCCCTCGCCGAGGACGCCGAGGACGACCGCGACCTGGTCTTCCACACCAGTGCGACCGAGGCGGGGCTGGTCCGTTCGCTGGGGCTGCTGCACGCCGAGGGCGAGGTCGTGGAGCTGAGCTGGTACGGGGACCGGCAGGTGATCCTGCCGTTGGGCGAGGACTTCCACTCGCACCGGCTGGCGGTGCGGGCCAGCCAGGTCGGCATGATCTCACCGGCACGCCGTTCCCGCTACGACCACGCCGAGCGGCTACGGCTGGCGCTGCGACTGCTCGGCGACCCCGCCTTCGACGCCCTGGTCACCGGGGAGAGCGGTTTCGAGGAGCTGCCGCGGGTACTACCGCGACTGTCCGAGGGCACGCTGTCCGCGCTCTGCCACCGGATCACCTACGACACCTGACCGCGACACCCCGCTGGGAGCCCTCTTGTTCAGTGTCACCGTCCGGGACCACCTGATGGTCGCGCACAGTTTCCGGGGTGAGGTCTTCGGCCCCGCCCAGGCCCTGCACGGGGCGACGTTCGTGGTGGACGCGACGCTGCGCCGCCCGGAGTTGGACCCCGACAACATCGTGGTGGACATCGGTGCCGCCACCCGGGAGCTGGGCGGGGTCCTGGCCGCGCTCAACTACCGCAACCTGGACGAGGTGCCCGAGTTCGCTGGGGTGAACACCTCCACCGAGTTCCTGGCCAAGGTGGTCGCCGACCGGCTGGCGGAACGGATCTGGTCGGGAGCGTTGGGGCCGCACGCCGACGGGTTGGCCTCGGTCACGGTGACGCTGCACGAGTCGCACGTGGCCTGGGCCTCCTACGAACGGGAGCTGTGACGGTACTCTTCGTCGTTCCCGAGGCGAGCGCGCCCAGCGGTGGCCACACCTACGACCGGCGGATCGCGCGGGCGATGACCGCGCTGGGGTGGCCGGTGCGGACGGCGGTGGTGACGGGCGGATGGCCGCGCCCCGCCCGGGAGGAGCTCGACGGGCTCGCCTCGGTGCTGGCCGGGGAGCCCGACGGGGCGCGGGTGCTGGTGGACGGTCTGGTGGCGTGCGGGGCGCCCGCGGCCGTGGTCCCGCACGCGGCGCGGCTGCGCCTGGCGGTGCTGGTGCACCTGCCGTTGGCCGACGAGACCGGGTTGGCGCCGGAGACCGCCCGGGATCTGGACGCCCGGGAGCGGGAGGTGCTGCGGTCCGGGGTGCGGGTGGTGACCACCAGCGGGTGGGCGGCCCGGCGGTTGGCCGCGCACCACGGCCTGGCCGGGGCGGACGGGCGGACCGGGGTGGGGGTGGTGGCACCGGGGGTGGATCCGGCGCCGTTGGCGCGCGGGAGCGGGGAGGCGACGGGCGGTCGTCTGGTGTGTGTGGCCTCGTTGACCCCGCGCAAGGGTCACGACCTGCTGTTCGAAGCCCTGGCCGGGCTGCGCGGCCTGCCCTGGGAGTGCGTGTGCGCGGGTCCGGGCACCCCTCCCCCACGTCCGGGGATCGAGGATCGGGTGCGGTTCACCGGCCCTGTGGTCGGCGCGGAGCTGGCCGGTGTGTACGACTCGGCGGACCTGTTGGTGTTGGCCTCGCGTGCGGAGACCTACGGGATGGTCGTCACCGAGGCTCTGGCCCGGGGCGTGCCGGTGGTGGCCGCCGGGGTGGGGGGTGTGCCCGAGGCGCTGGGGCGCGTTTCGGATGGGCGGGTGCCGGGACTGCTGGTGCCGCCCGGGGACCCGGACGCGTTGGGCCGGGCGCTGCGGTGGTGGCTGACCGATCCGGGGCTGCGAAAGGAGCTGCGGGAGGCGGCCCGGTCGCGCCGCCGGGAGCTGGCGGGCTGGCCGGATGCTGCCCGGGCGATGGCCGGAGCGCTCGGCCTGTGACCACGGGCCCGGCCCCGCGAATGTGGCGGTCTTCTCCCCCGCATGTCTCGCTCCTGTCTCACCCGCGGTGATAACGTGCATTGAGTGCAAAAATTCTTACTCTGTATTTTTGCTCACCCAGCACTCTTTCTCCGTCTGCAAGTTCTCTTTTCCAGAGGTCAGCCCTTGAGTACTCCTCAGTCTCCGGGCACCGGACGCCCACAGATCATGCGCAGCCTGAGCGGGCTGTTGATCGTCCTGGGCGTGACGATGCTCAGCGGCACGATCGTCTCGGTCGCCCTGCCCCAGATCGTCGGTTCCCTGCAGGGGACCCAGTCCCAGTACACCTGGGTGGTGACCGCGACCCTGCTGGCGTCCACGGCCTCCACCCCGATCTGGGGCAAACTCGCCGACCTGTTCCCCAAGAAGCGACTGCTCCAGGTCTCGATCGTCCTGTTCATCGTCGCCTCCCTGCTGTGCGGTTTCGCGCAGACCACCGGACAGCTCATCGCCGCCCGCGCGGTACAGGGACTGGGCATGGGCGCCTCCCAGGTCCTGGTCCAGGCGACCATCGCGGCCCTGGTCAGCCCCAGGGAACGCGGCCGCTTCAACGGGCTCATCGGCGCCATCATGGCCGTGGCCACCGTCGGCGGCCCACTGGTCGGCGGCGCGCTCACCGACATCTCCTGGCTGGGTTGGCGCTGGTGCTTCTTCATCGGCGTACCGTTCATGCTGGTCGCGCTGGTCGTCCTCACCCGCACCCTGAACCTGGTGGAGGAGCGCCGCAGAAACGTGCGCATCGACTACCTCGGCGCCACACTCATCGCCGCCGGCGTCAGCACGCTGCTGCTGTGGGTGACCTTCGTCGGCGGCAGCTTCGACTGGATCTCCTGGCAGTCCGGAGCGATGGTCGCCGGCGGCCTCCTGCTGCTGACCCTGGCCGTGTGGGTGGAGAACCGGGTGTCCGAGCCGGTCATTCCGCTGCGCCTGGTCGTCCGCCGGGAGACCGCGATCGCGATCGTGGCCAGCGCGGCGGTCGGCATGGCGATGTTCGGCGGCGCCGTCTTCCTGGGCCAGTACTTCCAACTGGCCCGCGGCTACTCGCCGACCGAGGCCGGGCTGCTGACCACCCCGCTGATGCTCGGCATGATGGCCTCCTCGACCGTCTCCGGCCTGTTGGTCTCCCGCTCGGGCCGGGTCAAGCCCTACGTCATCACCGGCCTGGTCTCGCTGACCCTCGGCTTCCTGCTGCTGTCCACCATCGACGAGACGACCTCGCTGCTCGTGGTGTCCCTGGGCATGCTCGGCGTCGGCGTGGGCGTGGGCATGTCGATGCAGAACCTGGTGCTGGTCGTGCAGAACTCGGTGCCGTTGCGCGAACTCGGCGCGGCCAGTGGAGCGGTCGCGTTCTTCCGCTCCCTGGGCGGCACCGTCGGGGTGTCCGTGCTCGGCGCGATCCTGGCCAACCGGGTCAGCACCAACATCTCCGACGGCCTGGCGGCCTCGGGGGCCGACGTCCCCGCGGGAGGGGGCGACAGCAGCACCCTGGACCTGGCGGGCATGCCCCCGTTCCTGCGGCACATCGTGGAGAGCGCCTACGGTTCGGCCACCGGCGACATCTTCCTGGTCGCCACAGCGATCGCCGTGGTCGGCCTGGTGGTGGTGTGCTTCCTGCCCCGGGTCCAACTGCGCGACACCCTCGACCTGGTCCGGCCGAAGGACGGCGGGGAACAGGAGGGCCGGCCGGAACCGACCGGCACGGACCGGACCGAGGAGCGCGGGGAGCACGGGGAACGCGGGGAGCACGGAGCTCCGGTCTGACCGGAGCCTGCCCCGGGAGGGACGCCCCGACGGACCGGCACCGGAAGGGCGTACGGCAGCGGACCGGCCGGGCGGTGACAGAACCGGGCAAAAGCTTGCGCGTTCGACCCGCCCGGGCCCGGTCGAGCTGGCACTCTGGAAGGAGGCGGCCACCCCTCGGCGGCCGCACGCCACCGGGAGGAGTCCCGTTGAGTCCAGTTTCCGAGAACCCACCTCCGGCGTTCGATCCGGCCTGGCTGTCCCTGCGGGAGACCGCCGACGACGACGCCCGGGCCACCGCTGCGCTGGACCCGCTCCGGGTGCACCTGGCGGAGCGAGGCACGGGCCCGGGCGCGGCGCCGGTCCGGATCGCCGACCTCGGGTGCGGCACCGGATCCCAGGGGCGCTGGCTGGCCCCGAAACTGTCGGGCGCCCAGCGGTGGCTCCTGTACGACATCGACTCCGCCCTGCTGTCACTGGCCGGGGCGCACCTGCCCGCGCGTTCGGCGGACGGGGCGCCGGTGACCGCACGGATGTGCCTGCGGGACCTGGGTTCGGTCACCGCGCCGGAGCTGGCCGGAACCGACCTGGTGACCGGCTCCGCCCTGTTGGACCTGCTCACCCGCGAGGAACTCGTGTCGGTGGCCCGGGCGGTGGCCGGGGCGGGTTGCGCGGCCCTGTTCACCCTGTCCGTGTCGGGGCGGGTGGAACTGTTCCCGAGCGATCCGGCCGACGCCGCGGTCACCGGGGCGTTCAACGGGCACCAGCGCCGCGAGGGCCGGCTGGGACCGGACGCGGCGGAGACCGCCGTCGCGTTGTTCGGGGAACTGGGCTACCGGGTGCTGACCTTCCCGAGCCCGTGGCGGCTGTGCCCGGAGAGCGTGCCGCTGACCCTGGCGTGGTTGCGGGGGTGGGTCGGGGCCGCCCGTGAACAGGACCCTGCCGCGGTCCCCGGCGGTTACCCGGAACGCCGACTCGGCGAGTGCGAACGCGGCGAACTGGGTGCCCTCGTACACCACATCGACCTCCTGGCGCTGCCCGACGGGGGCGCGGGACGGCCATGAGTCGCACGGCATCGCGTCGCTCGGCGTGGCTGCGGTCGCTGGCCGGGGCGGCGATCCTGGCCGGGGTGCTGTGGTGGTACCCGTTGGGGGCCTTCACCGACGCCTTCGGCGCGGTCGACGCCGGAGCCCTGGCGGCGGCCCTGGCGATCGGTCTGGTCACCACCGTGCTGTGCGCCTCCCGCTGGGTTCTGGTGGCGCGCGGGGTGGGGCTGCGCCTGCCCTGGGGGCGGGCCGTGGGCGACTACTACCGCGCGGTCCTGCTGAACGCCGTCCTGCCCGCCGGGGTGCTCGGCGACGTGCACCGGGCGGTGAGCCACGGACGTTACGCGGGTGACCTGGCCCGGGGTGTGCGCGCCGTGGTGCTGGAGCGGATGGCCGGGCAGGTGGTGCTCGCCGCGACGTGCACGGTGCTGTTGTTCGCCCTGCCCGCCGCCCTGCTGGGACCGGGGCTGATCATGGTCGCCGCCTCCGTGGGGGTGCTGGCCGTGGTGGCCGGGGCGGTGGGAATCGGCTGGGTGGTGGGGCGACGGCGCCGTTCGCGCTGGTGGCGGGCGCTGGCGGTGACGGTGGCGGACACCCGGGCCGGCCTGTGCACGGGCGCGACCGGCCCGGGGGTGCTGGTGCTGTCGGTGGCCGCCCTGGCCGGGCACGTGACCCTGTTCCTGGTGGCGGCCCGGACGGCGGGGATCACCGCGCCCGTGTTCGCACTGGTCCCGCTGCTGGTGTTGGCTCTGGTCGCGATGAGCGTCCCCATGAACGTGGGCGGATGGGGGCCGCGTGAGGCGGTGACGGCGCTGGCCTTCGGGGTGGCCGGGCTGGGTTCAGCGGCGGGTCTGACCGCGTCGGTGGTCTACGGGGTCCTGGCCCTGGTCGCCGCCCTGCCCGGTGCGCTGGTCCTGGTGTGGCGGCTGTTTCGGGTCGAGCACGCGCAGGTACCCCGCGAAGGCCTCGACCAGGTAGGCCAGCAGATCACGGCCTTCGGCCGCGGTGGCGCGTGAGGGCTGGCCGACGACACCGGAACGGGTGTAGCGGGCCAGGCCCGCGGTGAGCATGTGGTCGCGCCGGTCCGCGAGGTGGTCGGCCTCCTCGTATCCGGGGCGGACCAGGTCGGGCCGTACGTGCAGCAGCACGGAGGTCTCCAGTTCACCGGCGTGCATGTCGCGGTCGTTCCAGGTACTCATCCGCGCCGCTTTCCGGGCGGCCTCCCAGTCGTGCGGGCCGGGGAAGAGGGCCATGTCCCCGCCGGAGGCCTGCACCAGGTTGGCCAGGACGTGGTTGCCGCCGTGCCCGTTGACCAGGACCAGTTTCGGGGTGCCCGCCCTGCGCAGGGAACCGGCGATGTCGGAGGCCATCGCGTACAGGGTGGGCGCCGAGACGCTGACCGTGCCGGGCCAGGCCTCGTGCTCGTGGGAGCAGCCGAAGGCGATCGGGGGCAGGACCCGCAGCCCGGGGTGGGCGTCGGCCAGGACCCGGGCCAGGGTCGAGGCGATGACGGTGTCCGTGGTCAGCGGCAGGTGCGGGCCGTGCTGTTCGAGGCTGCCCACCGGCAACAGGGCCACCCGGGCCACGGGAGCGCCCTCGTCCTCGCTGGTGCTGCTCGGCAGGGGGTCGGAGAAGTCCATGGGGACATCCTGCCGTGTCGCCCCGCCCCGGACCAGGCCCGGAGGCCGCGGCGCGCCCCAGCGACAACGGCGCGCAGGACCTCGCGTTCGCGGCCGGTGAGCGGTCCGGGTCCACCGGTCGGAAACTCACGGGGGACCGGGACGAGGACCCGCGGTTCCCGGTGGACCCGGCGGAGGAGTTGGTGACGGGTAGCGCGGCCCCCACACCCGGTGTGTCGAAGGGCACAGGCAGGGCTCCGAAGCGCCGGAAACGGGGCGAGACGGGACGTACCGTCACTTAGGCTGAGCTCCGGGGCCGTCCTGAGCGAAAAATCCCTGTTCCTCTCCCCGAGGGAACCGGAATACTGCCGTGGGCGGCGGGGTTGACCCCCCGTCGGGACCGGAAACCGGACCCCTCCGGCAGCCCCCCGCTCCCGGCCCGCCCCTGCCCCAACCCGTCTCTAGCGCGCAAGGAAGTACGTGACCAGGCAACCCGACGCAACACACGACGAAGAGGCCGCGGAAAGCGGTGGCGCGGACCAGAAAGCCACCCGCCTGGTCATCCCGCTTCTACTGGTCTCGGCCTTCGTCGTCATCCTGAACGAGACGATCATGGGCGTGGCTCTGCCCGCGCTCAACCGCGACCTGGGCATCCCGGTCTCCACCGGACAGTGGCTGACCTCGGCCTTCATGCTCGTGATGGCCGTGGTCATCCCGGTGACCGGTTTCCTGCTCCAGCGGTTCCACCTGCGCCAGGTGTTCATCACCGCGATGAGCCTGTTCAGCCTCGGCACCCTCATCTGTTTCCTGGCCCCGAGCTTCACCTTCCTGCTCCTGGGCCGCATCGTTCAGGCCGGCGGCACCGCGATCATGATGCCGCTGCTCATGACGACCGTGCTGAACCTGGTCCCGGCCGACCGCCGGGGCCGCGTGATGGGCAACATCTCCATCGTCATGGCGGTGGCTCCGGCCGTCGGCCCGACCCTGTCCGGGTTCATCCTGAGCGTGCTGGACTGGCGCTGGATGTTCGGCCTGGTGCTGCCGATCGCCCTCCTGGGCCTGGGTCTGGGTGCGGCCTTCATCCGCAACGTCACCGAACCGCGTGCCGCCCGGATCGACGTGCTCTCCGTCATCGTGTCGGCCTTCGCCTTCGGCGGCCTGGTCTACGGCTTCTCCGGAATGGGCGAGGCGGCCGACCCCGACGCCGCCGTCCCGCCGTGGACGGCGATCGTCGTGGGCGCGGTCGCGCTGGGGCTGTTCGTGTGGCGTCAGCTCAGGCTGCAGCGCGAGGACCGGGCCCTGCTCGACCTCCGCGTGTTCCTGTCCCGCCAGTTCTCGGTCTCGATCGCCCTCGTCATGGCCAGCTTCATGGCGCTGTTCGGCACGATCATCCTGCTACCGCTCTACATGCAGAACGTCCTCGGTCACGACACGCTCGTCACCGGGCTCACCCTGCTTCCCGGCGGCCTGGTGATGGGTCTGCTGGCACCGTTCGTCGGCCGCCTGTACGACCGGTTCGGCCCCCGCCCCCTGGTCACCCCGGGAGCGGCCGTGGTCACCCTGGTGATGTGGGGGATGACGTCCTTCGGCGTCGACACCCCGATCGGTTACGTGGTCGCCGCGCACATGGTGCTGAGCGTCGGCCTGGGCTTCATGTTCACGCCGCTGCTCACCGGCGCGCTGGGTTCCCTGCGCCCTGAGCTGTACTCCTACGGCAGCGCCGTGGTCGGCACCGTCCAGCAGGTGGCGGGCGCAGCGGGTACCGCCACGTTCATCGCGGTCATGTCCGCGGTCGCCGCCGGACAGCTGGGCGAGGGCGCGGACGCCGTCGCCGCCGAGGCGAGCGGGATCCACGTCGCCTTCATGCTGGGCGCCGCCATCACGACGCTGGCCTTCTTCGCTTCCTTCCTCGTGCGCAGGTCCGCGCCCGGAGAGGGTTCCCAGGAGCAGAGCGCTCCCGCCGTGCACTGAGCACCCGGCGAGCAGGTGGGGGCGGCGGCCGGGAGACCGGCCGCCGCCCCCTCCTCGTGTTCCCCCAGGGGGCGGGCACAGAAGGGGCCTCACCGGACGTGGTAAGGGCCTCAGCCGAACATCTCGGCTGCCCGAGCGAGCACGCCCTCGGGCAGGTAACCGCTCTCCACCCCGACCTGCCAGCCCTGGGCTCGGGCGAGGCAGGCCAGGGCCAGAAGGTGCGGGTTGACCAGGGAGTCGGAGTCCTCGGCACGGTCACCGATGCTGTACGCCTCCCGGTGCTGGTCCAGCGCGTCGGCCAGCGCCAGGCTGAACCCCTCCCGGTCCCCCGCCACCAGTTGGGAGAGCAGCAGCACCGGCGGGGGCGGGAAGCCGGGCATGTGGTATTCGGCGAGCGCGGCCACGGCGTCGTCCATCGCGGCGCGCACCGCCCCGTTCGACGATCGGGTCTCGTCCCGCGACCAACGCCGCCAGCCGCGTGCCCGCTCCGTTTTCAGATAGGCCAGGAACGCGGCGTTGTAGCGGGGAAAGACCGCGAAGCCCTGTCCCTCGTCCTTACGGAGGAAGGAATCCTGGGGGTAGGCGACCAGGGTGTCCAGGCGCTCCAGCGAACCCGAGAGCAGGGCGTACTCGATAGCGATCCTGCGCGCGCCCTCGGACACCTTCCTCGTCGGTGCGACACAACGCAGGGGTGCCGTGGTCCGGCCGATGGTCACGTCGACCGTCTCCCCCGGCTCCCCGGTGGCGCTGGCGAAGACCGCCGCGGTGTACTGCGAGGCGTGGGTGAGGGCGGCGAGCTGGCGCGGGTGCCGGGCGCGCGGGTCGACCACCGAGTAGAGCCGGAAGCTGAGGAGTTCGCTCCAGGCAGCGCTCTGCAACGCGTACGGCAGCTCCGTCGGGATGATCTCGGGCCGCCAGATCGTGTCGAGCTTCCGGTCCGCGGACTCGAACAGGGCATCGGCCTCGCGTCCCCCGGAGAAGTTCTCCGTGGGACGCTCGACGGCCAAGGGCCCTTCGGACAGTGCCCGGAGCGCCTCGGGGTCCTTGCCGGTTCCGTACGGGCCGACCCGTGGGCCGCTGCGGCGGCTCTCCCCCTCGACCAGCCGCCTGGGCAGGTAGGCGGACTCGAACGGCATCTCCCAGCCCTCGACCCGCACCGCCAGGGCCGCGAAGGCGAGTTCGGCCATCGGCAGCAGGGATCTGGGGGAGGAATCGCCCAGGGTGTCCCGGAACCATGACAGGCGGGCGGCCATGGTCATCCAGAACGCCTCCTCGTTGCGGGTGAGCAGGGCGTGCAGGAGCAGGAGGTCGGAGTCGACCGAGCCGAGGTCGGGGTGCTTGTCCCCGGGCGCCTTGCCGAGGGAGGCGAAGAAGGGTTCGAGCGTGGACTCCACGTAGCGCACGAGCTGGTCCCGTTCGGCGCCCAGCTCGGGGAAGACGTAGAAGGCGAGCGCGCGATGCAGCACGTCGTCCTCGCCGAAGGCTGAGGCGAACTGGACGAGGGCGCCCTCGTTGCTGTCGTGGAGGTCGGCGACGACACACAGGTAGAGTGCCTCGGCCCAGTCCCTGGGAGGAATTCGGCGCTGGCTCCGGGGCTCGTCCCCCAGTTCCTCGTCGTGGTCCCGGTAGGAGACCCCCGTCCCCGTGTAGGTGAGGTGGACGGAGAACTCCGCGGAGCTGGGCGCCCCGTCCAGCTTGAGCCCGCCGATCCGTGCCTCGGCGGCGGAGTACAGGGCGGCGCGGATGTCGGCGTCGGTCTCCGGAACGGCCACCGAACGCGCACCCGCGTAATCGAGCAGGTCCCGGGAGATCATCTCCCAGCCGAACCCGTCGCGTCCCGTTTCCTGCTGGCCCCGAACCTGGAGACTGAGCTCGTCGAAGAAGCCCTCGGTGGCTTTCCCCAGAGCCTTCTCGCTCACCCTGTGCCGTTCGATCCGCGCGGTCACCGAACCCTCTTCCCGTCATGGTTGGGGGATCTGTTCACCCCCCCAATACGCGGGAGAGTCTGGCACAGCCCGACGACAGGAAGGCAGCGGCGTAGGACATCCCCGCGTGCGCGGGGAGCAGGGCTCGGAGACGTCGGGGTTGCTGTGCGGTTCGGGACCATCCCCGCGTGCGCGGGGAGCAGCTCAACCTAGGCCACGGGCGCACGACCGGCCGGGGACCATCCCCGTGTGCGCGGGGAGCAGGACCTACTCGCCGTCGGCGTTCCGCTCCCCCAGGGACCATCCCCGCGTGCGCGGGGAGCAGGGCCTGTTCCACCCGAACTGTCGGCACACCCTGGGACCATCCCCGCGTGCGCGGGGAGCAGGTCCTCGGCCATGGGAAGGTTTCTTTCCAGTAGGGACCATCCCCGCGTGCGCGGGGAGCAGATCACCGCCTGGTCCCGCCCGACCAACCCCGAGGGACCATCCCCGCGTGCGCGGGGAGCAGGGTGACCCCAGTGCGCTCGTGCTGCCGTTGACGGGACCATCCCCGCGTGCGCGGGGAGCAGTGGTCAGGGATGGACGGGTGGACGGTGGGAGCCGGGACCATCCCCGCGTGCGCGGGGAGCAGCTTCTGGGAGTGGTGCGGCCCGCCCGGGTTCTTGGACCATCCCCGCGTGCGCGGGGAGCAGATGCTGCAGATCCTGTACCCGGCGCTGGACCGGGGACCATCCCCGCGTGCGCGGGGAGCAGCAAGATCCCCGAGAACGACTGACATACAATGCGGGACCATCCCCGCGTGCGCGGGGAGCAGTCCAGACAACCTCAGCCACTGTCGATGTTGATGGGACCATCCCCGCGTGCGCGGGGAGCAGGCTCCTGGAGCGTCATCAACGATGACCGGCGCGGGACCATCCCCGCGTGCGCGGGGAGCAGACCGCGATCGACCCCGCGGGGTGGGTGGGCCGGGGACCATCCCCGCGTGCGCGGGGAGCAGACCGCGATCGACCCCGCGGGGTGGGTGGGCCGGGGACCATCCCCGCGTGCGCGGGGAGCAGGAGGAGGCCGGGGACCAGGTGGAAGCCGAGCAGGGACCATCCCCGCGTGCGCGGGGAGCAGCCCTTCGCCGCTGTCCTCGCCGTGTGGGGCTGGGGACCATCCCCGCGTGCGCGGGGAGCAGACGCAGCTCCTGATCGGTAGTTCCTTCCCCGGGGGACCATCCCCGCGTGCGCGGGGAGCAGATGATGCCCGAGGTGGGAGGGCACCGGCAGTGGGGACCATCCCCGCGTGCGCGGGGAGCAGTACCGGCTGCTGTATCCGGCTGCGTGGGGGCGGGGACCATCCCCGCGTGCGCGGGGAGCAGACTCTTTGACCTGGCAACTTACCGGCGGCAAGGGGCCGTTTTTGCAACTTCTCGAAAAACAGACAAATCAGGCGCCATTCCAGGAGTGTTTCTCCGCCTCAGTCTACGGCTGATCCGTTGGGCCCACCCTCGGGCCCGAAGCCGACCTTTCCACCGAAACCGGAGGGCACACCCGTCCCGGAGCAGTCCAGCTCCCCCAGGAGTACAGAGACTCGCGGATCCGGCGGCGAAGTTCCACCCCTTCAGGGCTGTGAGCTGCCACGATCACCTGGGGGCACCGGCATCGCCCGGTACACGCCCCCGTTTCCCCGGCCGCGTTGGCGCCCTGCCCTCCCTGATGCCCTGTCTTCCCTGATGGTGAGCACAGGGGTGTCCCGCGTGCGGCGGCGACGGCCGGGGACGGAACCACCGACGACCCACGGGGAAGGAACAATGCGCGCTGCGTTGATGTACGGAGCTGGCGACGTCCGCATGGAGGACGTGCCGGACCCGAAACTGGAGGAGCCCACCGACGCTCTGGTACGTGTGGTGCGCTCCTGTGTGTGCGGTAGCGACCTGCACGCCTACCGCGCCATGCCCGCCTGTGCACAGGGGCAGCAGATGGGGCACGAGTTCATCGGCGTGGTCGAGGAAACCGGCTCCGAGGTAACGGGGCTGAAGGCAGGCGATCTGGTGGTGGCCCCGTTCACCTTCGCGGACAACACCTGCGACCTCTGCCGGGAGGGTCTGCACACCTCCTGCCCGCGCGGCGGGATCTTCGGTGCGGCCCAGGCCGAGGCCCTGCGGGTGCCCCAGGCCCAGGGCACCCTGGTGCGGCTGCCCGTGGGCGAGGACTCCGAGCTGCTTCCCTCCCTGCTGACCCTGGCCGACGTCTACTGCACCGGCCACCACGCCGCCGTCACCGCCGGGATCAGGCCCGGAACGACCACCACGGTGATCGGTGACGGCGCGGTGGGCCTCCTGGCCGTGCTCTCGGCCAGGCGCCGGGGCGCCGAGCGGATCATCCTGATGGGCCGCCACACCGACCGCACCGACCTGGGGCGCGACTTCGGCGCCACCGACGTGGTACCCGAGCGCGGCCAGGAGGGTGTCGAGCGGGTCCGCGAGCTGACCAGGGGCGAGGGGACCCGCACGGTGCTGGAGGCGGTGGGCCACCTGGACGCCTACGAGACCGCGATGGGCGTGGTCCGCGCAGGAGGCGTGGTCAGCCGGGTGGGCGTGCCGCAGTACGAACAGGGGCCGATCGGGTTCGTGCCGATGTTCTGCGGAAACGTCACCCTGACCGGTGGACCGGCACCGGTCCGGGCCTACATCGATGAGCTGCTGCCCGACGTGCTGTCGGGCCGGGTGCAACCGGGCCGGGTCTTCGACCGCACCGTCGGCCTGGAGGGGGTCCCCGAGGGCTACCGGGCGATGAACGAACGCGAGGCGCTGAAGGTCCTCGTCCAGGTCTGAAGCCCGCCCGGCGACACCGGCAAGCCCCTACTCACCGTCGCCGGGCCGGAGGGGCGGCTCCTCCCCCGTTCCGCGCGGGCGGGAGCCGGGGTCGGCCGGGCCTGCGCCACGGTCCTCCCCGCCATCGGGACCGCCTCCGTCACCGGGGCGGTCCCCGTCGGTGGACACGCCGCCGCGGCGCAGTGCGCGGGGCAGGGTCAGAGCCACCGCGACGGTGGCGAGGAGCCCGCCCGCACCCGAGGCCACGAGGGCGACGGGGGCGGAGGTGGCGTCGAGCAGCAGCCCGCCGGCCACGTAGGACAGCCCGGCGGCCACCCCGACCGCGCCGTACAGGTTGCCGAAGACCCGGCCGAGCATCCTGGCCGGGACCATGCGCTGGAGCAGCGTGTTGGTCGCCACGTCCATCGCCGCGATACCGATGCCCCGCACGGCCTGCAGGGTGAAGGCCGCGGCGACCGCCCAGGCCAGACCGGTCAGCAGGTTGCCCAGGCTGCTCACGGCGAACCCGAGGAGCAGCAGGGCGAGCATCGAGCCGCGCATGCCGTGGCGCGCGAGCAGCGCGTAACCGGCCACCAGGCCGATACCGACCGCGCCCAGCAGCAGGCCCACGGCCGAGTCCCCCGCACCGAAGGTGTCCTTGGCCAGCAGCACCAGCGCCACGTCGTCGATCCCGTTGAAGGCGACCACGACGCAGAATCCCAGTGCGATCACCCGGACCGGCGGGACCGACCAGATGTAGCCCAGCCCCTCCCTGGCATCGGTCAGCAGCGAGGCGGACTCGTGCTCCTCCCGGACCGGGGGCAGCGGCCGCACCCTGAGCAGCAGGAGCGCGGAGAACCCGTAGGCCGCCGCCGCGCCGAACAGCACGCCCTGGATCCCCAGGAACGGGAACAGCGCGGCGGCCAGCAGCGGACCGACGGCCTCGGCCCCGTTGGTGCCGAACCCGATGCTGGAGTTGGCCACCTCCAGGTCGCGTCCGCGCACCAGTGCGGGCACCGCCGCGCGGGAGGCCGGCATGAACACCTGACCGGCCGCCGCCCGTGCGGCCACCAGTACCAGCAGCAGCGGGAGCGGCGGCATCGACAGGGCGATCAGCAGCAGCGCGGCCCCCTGGACCGCCTCGCAGGCGATCATCACCCGCTTGAGGTCGAAGCGGTCGCTGACCGCGCCGGTGATCGGCCCGAGCAGGGCCGGGACGAAGTCTCCGACCAGGAGCAGGAGAGACACCGCGATCGCCTGGCCGGTCGAGTCGGCGACGAACAGCATGAGCGCGACCAGGCTGACCGCCTCACCCGTGTACGAAACGGTCCGGGAGGTGAACAGGGCGCGGAAGGGCGCGTTCGTCAGGAGGAGGCGCAGTCCTCCCGTCCTCTTCTCCTCGGGTTGCGGACCGGCGCCCGGGTTTGTCATGTGCGCTTCTCTCGTCACCCGTACCCGTCGTGGACGGGGGTGATTGTGCCACGGTCGAATGCCGTTTCGCGAAGCTTTTTCCGGGGCCCGCCGGGCGCTCCCGGAGGCCCGCCGCCCGTTGCGGGCCGGGCGGTTCCGCCGCGCCCCGACCTACGGTCGGGTGATCCCTCCGGCAGGGTCGTGTGTTGCCCCTCACCACACGCGCCCCTAAAATGAACGAGCATCATTTTTCTACACGGCCGAGGAGACCCCATGGGCAGCCGCCTCCAGAACTTCGTCAACGGTGAGTTCGTCGACGCGCACGGGCAGGGAAGCATCGACGTCGTCGACCCCGCACAGGGGCGCACCGTCGCGGTGTCACCGGTCTCGGACCACGTCGACGTCGACGGCGCCTTCACCGCGGCGCGCGCCGCCTTCGAGTCCTGGAAGGACGTCACCCCCGCCGAACGGCAGCTCCTGCTGCTCAGGCTCGCCGACGCGGTGGAGTCCCACGCCGACGAGATCGTCGAGGCCCAGCACCGCAACACCGGTCAGCCGCGCTGGATGATCTCCCAGGAGGAGATCGGTATGGGCGTGGACCACCTGCGCTTCTTCGCGGGCGCCGCCCGCACGCTGGAGGGGCGCGCGGCCGCGGAGTACATGGAGGGCCACACCTCCTACGTCCGCCGGGAACCGGTCGGTGTCGTGGCGCAGGTGACCCCCTGGAACTACCCGCTGCTCATGGCGGTGTGGAAGATCGGTCCGGCCCTGGCCGCCGGGAACTGCATCGTGCTCAAGCCCTCGGACACGACCCCCGAGTCGACGCTGGTCCTGGCGCGGCTCATCGGGGAGATCTTCCCCGCGGGCGTGTTCAACGTGCTCCTGGGCGACGCGAGCACCGGGGAGCTCATGGTGGAGCACCCCGAACCGGCCATGGTCTCGCTCACCGGTTCGGTGCGGGCGGGCCGGCAGGTGGCCGCCTCGGCCGCCAAGGGACTCAAGCGCGGCCACCTGGAACTCGGCGGCAAGGCGCCCGCCGTGGTGTTCGCCGACGCCGACCTGCCCGCGGCGGCGAAGGCGCTCGTGGAGTTCGGCACCTTCAACGCCGGACAGGACTGCACCGCCGTCACCCGGGTGCTGGTCGAGGAGAGCGCGCACGAGCGGTTCGTGGAACTGCTCGCCGAGGCGGCCCGCCAGACGCGCACCGGCCGGGCCGAGGAGTCCGAGAACGACTACGGGCCGCTGAACAACGCGCGGCACTTCGCTTCGGTCACCGACAAGCTCGCCAGGCTGCCCGAGCACGCCACCGTGGTGGCCGGGGGCAGGCCGGTCGAGGGCAGCCCGGGCTACTTCCTCGAACCGACGGTGGTCACCGGCGTCCGCCAGGACGACGAGCTGGTCCAGGAGGAAACCTTCGGACCGGTCCTGACCGTGCAGAGCTTCGCCTCGGAGCAGGAGGCCGTGTCGCTGGCCAACGACGTGGACTACGCGCTGGCCTCCAGCGTCTGGACCCGCGACCACGGCGTGGCGATGCGCCTGACGCGCGCCCTCGACTTCGGCTGCGTCTGGGTGAACACGCACGTGCTGCTCACCGCGGAGATGCCCCACGGCGGCTTCAAGTCGTCCGGGTACGGCAAGGACCTGTCGCTGTACTCGGTGGAGGAGTACACCCGCGTCAAGCACGTCATGCACGCGCTCCAGGTGTGAGCGGACGCCGCCCGCGCGGGCCCGCCACGCCTCAGCCGTCGGTGACGGCGTACCTGTGACGCAGGCCGACGATCAGCGCGTCGAGCGCGAGCTCGAAGGCCCGGTCGGCGGCCGCGCGGGGGTCCGCCGACCGCTGGGCGGCGAACCGGGTGAAGGTCGGGGCCAGTTCCTCCAGACCGCCCGGGTCGAAGATGTCGTTCGGGGCGGAGGCGTCGTAGGCGGCGCCGAAGACGAGCGCCTCGATCCCGACGATGATGTCCACGGCGTCCGCGCCGACGATCCCGGCGTCCTGCAGGGCGCGGGTGACGCGTTCGTACATGCGCAGCGTCTGGGGGGAGTCGGCGACGGGCAGCACCGCCATGACCGGGATGAGCGCGGTGTGCTCCGTGAAGCACCGCCGGTAGGAGCGCGCCCACTGCCGCAGCGCCCGGTCCCAGGGCTCGGTGGCGAACGCGGAGCAGTCGATCTGTTCGTTGATGCGGTCCTGGATCAGTACCAGCACGTCGCGCTTGGCGGAGACGTGGTTGTACAGCGCCGAGGCCGCGACTCCGAGCTCGCGCGCCAGGGAGGCCATGGTCAGGTGACGGTAGCCCTGCTCGGTCACGATCCGGATCGCGGCCTGGGTGAGGCGTTCGCGGGACAGGACCGGTGAGGAGGGCCTGCCCCGGCCCCGTCCGTTGCGGGCTTGCTGGGTCACTGATGCCTTCTTCCTGTCGGCCGCGCGGCGGGGCCTCGATGCATTTTCCCCTCAAGTGTAGAAGCGGTGCGAAAGCGCCGAATCGGTGCGGTGGTGGGCCTTCAGCCCGCTGACCGGCCCGTATGTCATCCCCGAGTGGAGAGTGAGCTACTTGACATCGGGGACGCCTTACCCGTTAATGAATGAAGTTCATTTTGATGTTCGAAGGAGCACACCCATGAGTGGCACACACGTCATCGGCAGCGACGAGATCCTCGACCGCGATGTCGTGATCGTGGGCGCCGGCCCGGCCGGGCTGATGGCCGCACGCACCCTGCAGGCCGCCGGCCGCTCCGTCGCGGTCCTGGAGGCCCGCGACCGCGTGGGCGGCCGCACCTGGTCCCGTGAGATCGACGGCGCCTTCCTGGAGATCGGCGGCCAGTGGGTCTCACCCGACCAGACCGAGCTGCTCGGGCTCCTCGACGAACTGGGCATGAGCACCTTCCCGCGGCACCGCGAGGGGGCCAACGTCTACCTCGCCGCGGACGGCTCCCGGCACGAGTACACCGGGGACATGTTCCCCGCCGGGGAGAGGACCGAGGCGGAGATGGAGCGCGTCATCGCCGCCCTGGACAAGCTCGTCGCCGAGATCGGCGCCGAACGCCCCTGGGACCACCCGCGCGCACGTGAACTGGACACCCTCTCGTTCACCGAGTGGCTGCGCCGCCAGACCGACGACGAGGCCGCCCGGGAGAACATCGGCATCTTCATGGCCGGGGGCATGCTGACCAAGCCCGCCCACGCCTTCTCGGTGCTGCAGGCCGTCCTGATGGCCGCCTCGGCCGGGTCCTTCTCCAACCTCGTGGACGAGGACTTCATCCTCGACCGCCGCGTCGTCGGAGGCATGCAGTCGGTCTCCGAGACGATGGCCGACGCCCTTCAGGAGGGCACGGTCTTCCTCCGGAGCCCGGTCAGGACCATCCGCTGGAGCGAGGACGAGGCCTCCTCCCACGGCGCGGAGCACACCGGCCCCGCCATCGTCCGGTCCGACCGCGTGACCGTGCGGGCCCGCCACGTGGTCGCGGCGGTGCCGCCCAACCTCTACTCGCGCATCTCCTTCGAGCCTCCGCTCCCCTGGTTGCAGCAGCAGATGCACCAGCACACCTCGATGGGCCTGGTCATCAAGGTCCACGCGGTCTACGAAACCCCGTTCTGGCGGGACAGGGGCCTGTCCGGCACCGGTTTCGGCGCCAAGGAGCTGTGCCAGGAGGTCTACGACAACACCAACCACGGGGACACCCGCGGAACCCTGGTCGCCTTCGTCTCCGACGAGCTCGCCGACGGCCTCCTGCGCAGGTCCGCCCAGGAGCGCCGCGACGCGATCCTGCGCTCCCTGGCGAACTACCTCGGTGAGGAGGCACTCGACCCGCTCGTCTACTTCGAGTCGGACTTCGCCTCCGAGGAGTGGACCCGCGGCGCGTACGCGGCCAGCTACGACCTCGGCGGTCTGCACCGCTACGGGGCCGACCAGCGCAGTCCCGTGGGCCCCGTCCACTGGGCCTGCTCGGACCTGGCGGCCGAGGGCTACCAGCACGTCGACGGCGCGCTGCGCCAGGGTCGGCGTGCGGCCGAGGAGATCCTCGGTGCCTCCCCCGGCTCGCAGGCACCGCTCGGGTGACCCAGTCCCGAGGGATCGGCGCCGCGGCGCACGAACCCCATCCCCTGGTGGGCCCGCAGGCCCACCGGTTCCCGCGGCGCCGTCCCCTCGGCGCCGACACCCACCCGGCGACCACAGGAAGAACCCATGACCCACACCACCGGACAGCCGGCAGAGGCCGGCACCGACACCCCGAACAACTGGAAGGGCCTCAGCAAGGGAGCGATCGGACTCCTGGGAGGCCTGGTCATCGGCGTCTCCACCATCGCCCCGGCCTACACCCTCTCGGGCGCCCTGGGCCCGACGGCCTCCGCCGTCGGTGAGCACCTGCCCGCGATCCTGCTGGTCGGCTTCGTCCCGATGCTGCTGGTGGCGATCGGCTACCGCCAGCTCAACAAGGCGATGCCCGACTCCGGCACCACCTTCACCTGGGCCTCCCGGGCCTTCGGCCCCTGGGTCGGCTGGATGGCCAGCTGGTGCCTGCTGGCCGCGACCATCCTGGTGCTGTCCAACCTCGCGGGGATCGCCGTCGACTTCTTCTACCTGGCGATCGCGCAGCTGACCGGCCAGGGGCAGATCGCCGAACTGACCCGCAACGTGCCGGTCAACATCCTGACCTGCCTGGCCTTCATGGCCGCAGCCGCCTGGATCTCCTACCGGGGACTGGAGGCCACCAAGACCTTCCAGTACATCCTGGTCACGTTCCAGCTCGTGGTGCTGGTGTGGTTCTCGATCGCCGCGTTCGTCCAGGTCAACGCCGGTTCGGCCTTTGACGCCACCCCCGTGCGGCTGGAGTGGTTCAACCCCTTCGGCGTCGACTCCTTCTCCGCCTTCGCCGCCGGTGTGGCCCTGTCGGTCTTCATCTACTGGGGCTGGGACGTGGTCGTGACGATGAACGAGGAGAGCCGCGGCGCGACGACGACCCCGGGCAAGGCCGCCATCGCCACCATCCTGGTGGTCGTCGCGCTCTACACCGCGGTGTCGGTGGCCACCCTCTCCTTCGCGGGTGTCTCCACCGGTGAGTTCGGCCTGGGCAACCCCGGCATCCAGGAGAACGTCTTCGCGGCGCTGGCCGGCCCGGTGATGGGCCCCTTCGCCGTCCTGATGTCCCTGGCGGTGCTGTCCTCCTCGGCCTCCTCGCTGCAGTCCACGATGATCTCGCCGGCGCGCACCATGCTCGCGATGGGCCACTACGGGGCGCTCTCGCCGAAGTACGCCCGGGTCAGCCCGGTGCACCGGACCCCCGGCTACGCGACCGTCGTGTCGGTGGTCATCGCCTCGGTCTTCTACGCGGTCATGCGGGTGCTCTCCGAGAACGTCCTGTGGGACACCATCACCACGCTGGGCATGATGGTCTGCTTCTACTACGGCGTGACCGCCCTCGCCTGCGCCTGGTACTTCCGGCGCGAGGCCACCGCGTCGTTGGGCGGCCTGTTCACCAAGCTGGTGGCACCGCTGATCGGCGGGCTCCTGCTGCTCGTCTTCTTCTTCCAGACCGCCTGGGACTCCATGGACCCCGCCTACGGCTCCGGGTCGCAGATCGGCGGGATCGGGCTGGTGTTCGTCCTGGGGGTCGCCATCTTCGTCCTCGGGGGCGCGGCCATGGTCGTGCAGTACCTGCGCAGCCCCGAGTTCTTCCGACGCCGGTTCGTGACCACGGAGTACCCCACGCAGGGCTGACACCCCGGGGCCGGGCCCACTGTGGGCCCGGCCCCGCCCCGGGTCCCGTGACCCCTGTTCCCTGACAAGGATTGGCATGTTCGCTCACAGTTCCGCCGACGAGCCCCCCACCACGGTGATGCCACCGGAGTGGGCGCCGCACGAACGCACCTGGATGGCCTTCCCGCCCGCCAACGACACCTTCGGACCGCACGGGAGCCCGACCCTGGAGCGTGCCCGTACGGCGTGGACGGCGGTGGCCCGCACCATCGCACGCCACGAACCCGTGACGGTGGCGGTCTCCCCCGAGGACGCCGAGACGGCCGCGGCACTGCTCGGACTCGGGGTCGAAACGGTGGTGATGCCCCTGGACGACGCCTGGATGCGCGACATCGGGCTCACCTTCGTGCACGGTCGCGACGGGAGCGTCCGGGGCGTGGACTGGGTCTTCAACGGCTGGGGCGCCCAGGGGTGGGCGGCCTGGGAGTCGGACCGGCTCGTGGGCGGCCGGATGGCCGAGCTGGCCGGGGTCCCCCGGATCCCGAGCAGCCTGGTCAACGAGGGCGGCGGGTTCCACGTCGACGCCTGCGGCACGGTCCTGCTGACCGAGACCGTGCAGCTGGACCCGGACCGCAACCCGGGGCTGGACAGGGCGGACGTGGAGGCGCGGATCCACGCGAGGCTGGGCACCAGCCACGCCGTCTGGCTGCCCCGCGGGCTCTGGCGCGACTACGACGAGTTCGGCACCCGCGGGCACGTCGACATCGTGGCCAGCTTCACCGAGTCCGGCACCGTGCTGTTGCACCGTCAGGACGACCCCCGCCACCCGGACCACGAGATCACCCGGTCCCTGCGCCGGGTCCTGGAGAACGCTACGGACGCCGACGGCAACCCGCTGCGCATCGTCGACGTGCCCGCCCCCGAAACCCTCACCGACGAGGACGGGGAGTTCGTCGACTGGTCCTACATCAACCACTACGTCGCCAACGGGGTCGTGGTGCTGTGCGCCTTCGACGACCCGCGGGACGAGGAGGCCGCGCGCATCCTGGCCGAGGCCTACCCGGGCCGCCGGATCGAGCAGGTCGACGCCCGCGACATCTTCCGTTTCGGCGGCGGCGTCCACTGCATCACCCAGCAGCAGCCGACCCCGTGTGAGCAGGAGAGGACACACTGATGGAGCTCTACGACGTCGTCGAGGCCACGATCCCGCAGCTGCGCGAGGACCTGGAGCGGGGCCGCGTGAGCAGTGAGACGCTGGTGCGCAACTACCTGGCGCGGATCGAGGCCTACGACCGGAGCGGGATCGCGCTCAACGCCGTGGTGGTGGCGAACCCCGACGCCCTCGCCGAGGCCCGGGCCTCCGACGAGCGCCGGGCGCGCGGTCGGGTCCTGGGGCCGCTGGACGGGATCCCCTACACCGCCAAGGACAGCTACCAGGCGCGCGGGCTGACGGTCGCGGGCGGATCCCCGGCCTTCGAGCACCTGGTGGCCCAGCGCGACTCGTTCACGGTGCAGCGGCTGCGTGAGAACGGGGCCGTGCTGATCGGGCTGACCAACATGCCGCCGATGGCCAACGGCGGCATGCAGCGCGGTGTGTACGGGCGCGCCGAGAGCCCCTACAACGGGGACTACCTGACCTCGGCCTTCGCCTCGGGTTCCTCCAACGGCTCGGGCACGGCCACCGCCGCCAGCTTCGCCGCCTTCGGGCTGGCCGAGGAGACCTGGTCGTCCGGGCGCGCGCCCGCCTCCAACAACGCGCTCTGCGCCTACACCCCGTCCTGGGGGGTCGTCTCCATCCGGGGGAACTGGCCGCTGGTGCCCACCATGGACGTGGTGGTGCCGCACACCCGCACCATGACCGACATGCTGGAGCTGCTGGAGGTGCTCGTCGCCGACGACACCGAGACGCGCGGGGACTTCTGGCGCTGCCAGCCCTGGGTCGAGGTCCCGGCGGCCTCCCGGGTGCGGCCCGGGTCCTTCACCGACCTGGGTGTGGCCGACGCGGACGCGGGGCGGCGGGCCCTGGACGGGCTCAGGATCGGTGCCCCGAGGCTCTACACCGGCCGGGACCCCGAGGCGGGGACCTCGGAGAACCCCGGTATCGGCGGTCCCACCGGGCAGCCGGTGGCCACCCGGCCGAGCGTGCTGCGGCTGTGGGAGGAGGCCCGGGCCGACCTGGAGGCCTCCGGTGTCCGCGTCCGGGAGACGGACCTGCCGGTGGTGACCAACTACGAGGGCGACCGGCCGGGCGCCCCCACCATCAGGACGCGGGGGCTGGTCAGCCGGGAGTACCTGGACCGTGAGCTGCTGGACCTGTCCGCCTGGTCCTGGCAGGACTTCCTGCGCGCCAACGGCGACCCGGAGCTGAACGACCTGGGACAGGTCGACGGCGCCCGCATCTTCCCGCACGAGCCGGGCACCCTTCCGGACCGCTACGACGGGTTCGACGACGACATCGCCGCCTATCCGGAGTTCGTGCGCCGCACGGGGGTCCCCTCCTCCCTCACCGAGATCCCGCACCTGGAGGAGGGGGTCCGGGGCCTGGAGCGCACGCGCCGGATCGACTTCGAGGACTGGCTGGACGAGCTGAGGCTGGACGCGATCGCCTTCCCGGCGGTGGCCGACGTCGCCCCGGCAGACGCCGACGTGAACCCCGAGTCCGCCGACGTCGCCTGGCGCAACGGGGTGTGGGTCGCCAACGGGAACCTCGTCTGGCGGCACCTGGGCATCCCCACGGTGACGGTGCCGATGGGCACGATGCCCGACACCGGTATGCCGGTGGGGCTGACCTTCGCCGGACGCGCCTACGACGACGCACGGCTGCTGAGGATCGCGGCGGCCTTCGAGGCGACCGGGCAGCGCCGTCAGGAACCGCCCCGGACCCCGCGCCTGTCCTGAGGGGCCGGGGTCCTGGGGGGTCGGGGCGGGCGGAGGGTTCGGGGTGATCTGAGGACCGCGCTGGCCTGAGCGCCGGGGAGGGCGTCTGTTTCGACCGCGCCGGGGGCAGGGCCCTCGGCGCGGCCTCGGCGTGCCCGCCTCGGTGGCGCGTAGATGTTCACGGGCGGGCCCGTCGGAGCAGAAAGGTGTGGAGCCGTTCGGGTTCCTCCGGCGGGGAGCGGCGGGGCTACCACTCCGGGCAGGGGTCCAGCAGTACGAGCAGGCTCCCGGAGTCGGCGGCCTCGGTCAGGCCCCGGGCGTCGGCGACCCAGTAGGACTGGGTGCTCTCACCGAACCAGATGAGCCGGTGCGGGTTGCGGGCCTGCAGAGCGGCGGCACGCAGGTGTTCGCGGGCGAACTCGCGGCGGTGGCCGCCCAGGAGGGGCAGGTGACGGGCGCGCAGGAGGCGACAGGTCCGGTGGGCGCAGGTGTCGCAGGCCGGTCCGGACTGGGCGGATTCACGAAGCGAAACCCGTGCGGCGCCCCGGGGTTCGGGGATAGGGTTCGTCATTGATCCTGCTTTCTTCTTGTTTTGGGATGTTGGATTTCGGGATCGGGGCTCGGAAAGCGTTGCAGCGCTTTCCGGGCCCGTTCTGGTTCTCGGGAAATGGTCTCACCAGTCGGTGAGATCCAGAACGACCTGAACGGTCAGTTCGCGAATACGGTGCCCGTCCCAGGACCAGGAGAAGTCCCAGTACACGGAAAGCCGCTCAACGAGGGCCAGACCGCACCCGTCTGCCTGCCTCTCCAACCGGGGGTAGTCGATACCTGACCCGTGCAGAGGGCCGTTGTCGGTGACGTAGAGGTGCGGCAGGAGAGGCCGGGCCCGGTCCAGCACGACACGGACGGTGCCGCCGGGACTCCCGGAACGGCTGTGCCGGTGGGCGTTGTCGACCAGGGCACGGGCGACCTGGATCAGCGGGCGGGCGTTCCCGGGCAGGACACTGCGGCACCAGCCGATCAGGGGTGCGTACTCGCGGGTGTGACCCAGGAGGATGCCGTGCTGGTGGGGGCTGTCGAGCCGGAGCCGTCGGGGGTAGGGCCGCTCTGGCACCGCCTGTCGTGCGGGGATATCCTGCATTCTTCTCGCCTCGGGGTTTCGGGGTGGGCCACAGCCCCGGTGCGTCCGCCTTCGACTTCGACCCCGGGGCTTTTAGCTGCGAGGAGCAGCCCTTTCCCCGGAAACACTGCCCTGGGTCCCGTCCCCTGGTCTATGCTTATCGGCAAGCTCGGTAGAGGTTCCATAAGCAGCGATAACTTCAGATATTCGACCGGAGTTCCGTGGTGAAGAGCAACGATGGCCAGGTATCGCTGACCCGGTTCGGCAAGCTCGTGAAGAAACTTCGGCTACAGGCCACCATGACCCAGCAAGAACTCGCCGTTGCCTCCACCGTCGGTCAGAGCACGATCAGCGATGTCGAACGGGGGAAGAAACGGACGCAGCGGGACTATGTGGTCCGGTTGGACTCCGCTCTTACCGCGCACGGTGTGCTGATCAGTGCATGGGACGCGGCATTCTCCGAGGCAGGTACGAGCGCCTACTTCCGAGAGGTCGCCGAAGCCGAGCAGACTGCGGTGGAGATCAGGGAATTCGCTCTGGGGCTGATCCCGGGCCTGCTCCAGGTCGAGGGGTATGTTCGTGCGATCAGCCTGCTGGCTCGACCCCAAGCTGCCCCCGAGCACATCGAGAAGACCGTTGCTGCCCGCCGAATGCGGCAGGAGCTCCTTTCTCGGAAGCACCCGCCAGCGCTAACGGTGCTGTTGGACGAATCAGCCCTCATGCGCCGTTTTCAGGCCCCGGAGGTGATGACTGCACAGATCAACCACCTCATCACCCAGTCCTGGAAGCCACGGTTGAGGATCCAGATCGTTCCGCTGCAGGCTGAGGGCCATGCCGGACTGGGTGGGGCGTTTACCCTGATCGAAGTACCTGATTCGGGCACCTTCGTATACGTGGAGAGCCAGGAGACCGGGTTCGTGCTGAGGCAGCCCGAGGTTGTGACAAGCTACGACCGGACTTTCGCAGAACTGAGGAGCGCTGCGCTGCCGGTTCCCGAGTCCCGCACCAAACTGGAAGAGATTCGAGGCGACCTCTCATGATGACCGAAGACTGGCACAAGTCGTCGTACAGCAACGGCACGGGTGGGAACTGCGTGGAGGCGCGAGCCGACGTTCACGGAGCCGCCGTGCGCGACACTCAGAACCGTGACCTCGGACATCTCGGTTTCACAGCCGTTGAGTGGTCCGCTCTCGTGGGTACGGTCGCGACGAAGTAGCGCCACGCGAAACCGGTCCCTTGCCAGAGCTGTTGGCGAGGGACCGGCGGCGTTTCAGGCTGCTGGGCGAGACCTTGTCTGTTCGATCCCGAGCGAACTCACAGGCCCCCGGTTCCTCCCGCGTGCGCGGGGCTCACGAGCGAGGCGCCCAGGAGACCGCCCGGTTCATCGGTCCATCCCCGCGTGCGCGGGGCTCACAGTTAATGACCTGCGACAACACAAGCCGTTATCTCCCCGCAACAAAGATACGAGCTGGCTCGTGCCCAGTCATCATGACACGACCCGGACGAGTTCCGAGAAGCCCAGAACCACCGGCATCCGCAGCCTGGGACGAACTCAACTCTCTTGCCATCCACGCAACCCCAGGTACAATGAACACATGTTCATTCAAAAAATGAGAGGCTGACGGCCGATGCCACGGACTCCGGAACAGCACGAGGCGATGCGTGCCGCCACCCGGGAGCGGGTGCGCTCGGCGGCGGTGCGGCTGTTCGCACGCCACGGATACGCGGCGGTGAACATGCGCCAGATCGCGGCGGAGGCCGGTATCAGCACCGGATCGATCTACCGCCACTTCGCCACCAAGGAGGAACTCTTCGGCGACCTGGTCACGGCGGCGGCTGCCGGTCTGCGGGCGACAGCCGAACGGTTCCGTGACTCGGACACCCCCGTGGAGTCACTGCGGGAGTTCACCGGGGAGTTCCTGGCAGACCTGCGGGGCGAGGGGGACTTCGTCGACTTCTTCCTGCTCATGCACCAGGCGTTCACCCAGGGGGGCAGCGCAGGACCGGAAGCCCCGCCCGCCGTCCGCGAACTGGTCGAACGGAACACGGAACTGCTCAGGGCGACCGTGCGGCTGATCGGCCTCGGCCAGGAACAGGGGACCCTGCGCCCCGGACCGCCCGAGGAACTGGCGACCTGCTTCTTCGCTGTGTTCGACGGTCTGGTGACGATGCGCTCCGCGCTGGGCGAGGAGGGCACCGTACCGACCGCGTCCACCGTGATGGGGCTTCTGCTCGAGGAGGGCGGCGATGTCTGAGGAGACGGTGATGATCGAGGTCCGGCGCGGCGACGAACTGGGCGAGGAACACCGGCACGGGATCGCGGAGGTGTTCGTCGACGGGTTCGGCGAGGACCTGGCCTACTTCGCGAAGGACCCGGAGCGGCTCGTCACGGCCATCGAGCACATGCTGGTGCTGGAACGGTTCCACGTGGCCCTGATCGACGGGCGGCCGGCGGCACTGGCCAGCCTCACCGAAGGCAGCCAGGAGGCCATCGACCACGACGCCCGGACTCTGCGCGAACACCTCGGTCCGGTCAGGGGGACCATCGCGGACCGGGTGTTCCGCAAGCACTTCCAGGGAAACGGCCCCGCTCCGCAGGCGGGCCGGGCCGAGATCGGCTTCGTCGCCAGCTCCCGGCGGTTCCGCGGCCGGGGTGCTGCGAAGGCCGTACTGAACCACATCCTCGCCCTCCCCGGGTACGACGAGTACACGTTGGAGGACATCAAGGACGACAACGAGGCCGCGCTCGGTCTCTACCAGCGCCTCGGGTTCCGGGAGTACAGGCGCCGCCGAGTCAACCACACCAGGTGGAGCGGCTTCCACGCCTACGTGTCGATGAAGCTCATCCAGGGCTGAGCGGACGCTCCACCACCGCTTCCGGGCCCCTCCCCTGGTACCGGTTGGAGACTCTCAGCCGCTCCGCAGGGTCGCTGTGCGAGTGCTGGGGCCGGGGAGCTGCCTCCGGCTCCAGTCTGCGCAGCGGCAACACCAGCGGCAAGGGGGAAACCACGGCTGTGCACAACCCACCGCCCAGCCTTCGGACGCCTCCCGCACGGAGGCGCGAAGGACGGGCGGCACTGTCGTACCGGAGTTTCGGGCCCGGTCGGAGGGCGGGCACAGCCACCCCGTCCAGCGAGGGGACCCCTCGTGCTCCGGTGCTCACCGGCGCCGAAGCACCGGTGCGAAACCTCTCGGGTTCGGACCCGGTCTCACTCCGCAGGGCGGTGGAACTCGTTGACCGCGATGGCCGCACCCCTCGGGTCCTGGAAGGCGCCGTAACGCAGGCCGCCCAGGTCGGCGAGGGGGGTGACGACGGTTCCGCCGAGCTGCGCGACCCGGCTCAGGACCGATTCGGCGTCCGAGACGGTGAACTCCACGGACCACTGCGGCACGGTGTCCGCGAGGGCCTCGTAGGGGACCACCGACAACCAGCCGACCGCGTCCATGAACCCCTCGGGTGCGCCGGTCGCGGCGTGCCGGTCCCGGAGCCCCGGGTCCTGCTTCTCCCGGAAGTCGCCGTACCCCGGAAGGTACAGCATCGTGGCCTCCTCGGCCCCTCCCATGGTCACCCGCTGGATCTTCCAGCCGAAGACCTCACCGTAGAAGGCCTCCGCGGCCTCCGGGTCGGAGGTGACCAGGTTGCTGAAGTTCCAGGTCCCCGGCATGTTCACCAGGTGGGCGCCGCCGCTTCCCCGGGCCTCCCAGAGCCCGAACCGGGCCCCCGCCGAGTCGGCGCAGACCGCCACGCGGGCGACACCCTCGACGTCGTCAGGTCCGCGCAGGACGCTGCCGCCCGCCGCGACCACCCGTTCGGCGGTCTCGTCCGCGCTGTCCACCCGCACGTAGGTGGTCCACACGGGTGCGTCCACGGGTTCGGCGAGCAACGAGCCCTGTCCGGCGACGTCGCCTTCGCGGTCGGGGAGGTGCGCCACGAAGTAGGGTTTCGGAGCCCCCTCGGGTGTGCGGTCCTCGAACCGCCATCCGAGCACGTCCCCGAAGAACGCGGTCGCGAGTTCGTCCCCGGGTTCGGAGAGCTCCACCCAGCAGGGAACCCCGGCCGGATACCGGGCCTGTTCGAGCTCGGCCATCACTCCCCCTCTCATCGTCGCTCGGTGTCCCCCGAACCCTTCCCCGAACCCGGCGCCTGAATCCGGCTCCGCCTTCCGGAACCCGCGTCCGAGTGGGTCCGATCAGGTCGGATGTCTCACACCGCCCGGCTCCGCTCCAGGCGGAGCCGGGCCCGGATCCGCGGCACGAACCACAGCGCGGCAGCCGACGCCAGCAGGCAGTACGCGCCGAGGGCGGCGACCTGGGCCGGGTACCCCACCCCCGCGTCGATGAGGAGACCGGCGGCCCCGGGACCCGCGGCCGAGGCCAGAACCAGCACCACCACGATGTTCGACCGGATCGCTCCGAGGTGGGCGACCCCGTACACCTCCGGCCACACGGCGCCGATCAGGCTGAGGGACAGGCCGTTCGTGACCCCGTAGAGGGCCATGAACACCAGGATGCTCCACGGACCCTCGGCGACCGCCAGGACGAGCAGCCCCAGCCCCAGGGGAATCAGGAAGCAGGGCACGAGCCGGAGCCCGGTGACCCGGTCGACGAGGACGCCGCCCGCCAGGTTGGCCGCGACGGTCACCGCCGCGTACACGGAGAAGGCCGAGGCGGACAGTGCGGGTGGCCAGCCCCGCAGCTCGGCCAGGTGCGCCTGGTGGAAGAACACCGTGTTGCCGATGAGCGCCGGAGCCGCCATCGCGGTGAGCAGCAGGAAGAAGTAGGGGTCCCGCAGGGTCTGGTTCCTGGTCCAGCTGCGGGCCGGGGCCGTCGGCCGGTCACCGGCGGCCCGGGGCGGAGTGCGTTCCCTGCGCACGAGAACGGACATCGGCCAGGCGAGCAGTACGAGCGCACCGGCCACGAGCCACCAGGCCTCCCGCCAGCCGACGGCGGCCAGCACCGCCACGACGGCGAGCGGGAACAGGGCCTCCGCCGTGTTCAGCCCCAGGGTGGCCACCGAGGTGGCACGGCCGCGTTCCCGGTCGAACCACCGCCCGGCCAGGGTGAACGAGGTGTGCGAGAGCATCCCCTGACCGAACAGGCGCAGGAGGAACAGGGCCAGCAGGAGGACCCACACGTTGGTGGCGAGCGCCAGGGCCACTGCTCCCGCGGCCAGCATCAGCATGAGCGCGGGCACGACCCGTCCGGCGGGGTGGCGGTCCACGACCTTGCCGAGTTGGGCCAGTGCCAGGGCGCCCGCCAGGGTCGCAGCCGTGAACAGGGACCCGAACTGCCCGTGCGACAGGCCCAGGGACTCCCGGATGTCGGCGGAGAAGAGGGAGACGAAGAAGGTGTGCCCGAAGGAGCAGAACAGGAAGAGCGCGAAACAGCCCAGCAGCCAGCGCCGGTCGGCTCTCAGGAAGGACAGGTATCCACGCACGACAGCCCGTATCCGTTCCGTATCCGGTGATCCCCGTACGCCGGGGGCAGGAGGACCTTATCCGTATCCGCCGGAACAGGGGCGTTTCATGTCACGACCGGAACGACCCCGGGCCGACCGGAACAGGTCCGGAGGGGCGAGGGCCGCCGGACTCCCCGCCCCGGCTACTCCCGGCGGGCCCCTGCGGGCCAGATGACGTCGACGGGCACCCCGCGCTCCCGGGCGGCCCCGACGGCGTCACCGGTCCCGCCCCGGCCGCCCGCGGGCCTGCCGTCCCACACGGCGAACAGGCGGTCGATCCCGCCCAGGACCGCCTCGTTGGCGTCGGTGTAGGCGGCCCTGTCCGCGGTCCGGTGCGGCATGTACCGCACCAGGGTCGAACGCATGAGCAGGGTGTCGAACCGTTCGAGGTTGTCGGGCTTGACCTTGGCCTCCCGGTAGTCGACGGAGGGCAGGACCACTTCGAGCCCGCCGCCCGCCCGGAGCACGGCCTCGGCGAAGAGCTGGTCGGCCCCGCGCGCCAGGCAGGAGACGCCGACGAGACCGTCACCCGCATGGGAGGCGAGTGCCTCGGCCAGGGCCGCGCGTACCAGCGGCACGCTGTCCGGGGTGAGGTTCGAGTGACCGGTGATACCGATGCGGGTCACGCCGGCTCCTTGGCTCGGTTGTTCGACAGCAGGGCAGGCGGGCCCTCGCCCCGGTTCCGGTCACTGTTGCGGGCGCTCATCCCGGGCGGCCCGTCCCGTACAGGTACAGCAGGGCCGTCATCGATGTGCCGTTGACCAGCCTGCGCTCCCCGACCAGCTTCGGGACCTCCGTGAGGGGCACCCACTCGACGCGTTCGGCCTCCCAGTCATCGGCCGGGTCGCCGACGTGTTCGGCGGACTCCGCGAGGAAGACATGGTGCTCGGAGTCGCTGATCCCCGCGCTCGGCTGCACGTACACCAGCGGTCGCAGCGGACCCGGACGCCACCCCGTCTCCTCCTCCACCTCGCGTGCCGCAGCAGCCTCGGGCGTCTCACCCTCCTCGACGGCACCCATGGGGATCTCGTAGGCCCAGGTGTCGGTGATGAACCGGTGCCGCCACTCCAGCAGGACCTCGTCGTGACGGTTCACGACCACCGCCCCGGCTCCGGGCGCGGAGCGGATCAGCCGGTGTTCCAGGCGGCGTCCACCGCTGATCTCCACGTCAGCGACCCGGATGTCCAACCACCGGTCGGTGTAGAGGGAGGTTTCGGAGTGAACGGTCCAGCGCACGGAGAACTCCCGGCCTTCGGTGACAGTGCCGCCACAAGGCAACCACACCCCGGTCCGGACACGCCCCTGACCGCTGCCTAGTACTCCGCGGTCAGCAGGGCGAGGCCGTGGGGCCGGGGTCCGGACGCGGGGCGGCCTCACCGCAGCCGGAGCAGGCCCGCCCGGGTGGGACCGAACCCGCAGGCCCGCCGGTAGAACCCTTCGAGGTGCGGCTCGTAGTCGACGTGCAGCCACTCCACGCCCGACCCGCGCAGGTCCTCGGTCAGGGCCGCGACGACGCGCCCGCCGACACCGCGGCGCCCCATGTCCGGGGCCACCGCCGTGTCCAGCAGGAACGCGTGCTTGCCGCCGTCCCACACGGCGTGGACGAAGCCCACGAGCCTCCCGCCGACGAAGGC
This sequence comes from Nocardiopsis moroccensis, assembly GCF_055763695.1. NCBI lineage: Bacteria > Bacillati > Actinomycetota > Actinomycetes > Streptosporangiales > Nocardiopsidaceae > Nocardiopsis > Nocardiopsis moroccensis. The sequence continues at coordinate 1,797,813 of NZ_CP199747.1, forward strand.
CCCGGCCCAGGATCGGCTGTGCCTGGCGAGCCTCTCGGACCAGGGGGTCAGCTCGAACTCGTGGTCGAACGCCTCGGCGTGCAGGCGGGACAGTTCCTCGTCGTCGACGGGGAACCGGACGCGGATCTCCTCGGCTCCTGGTGGCTCCTCAGGCATACGGAGACGCTACTACCCGCCCGCCGTCCTCCTCGTGGTGCAAGCTCTCCCGTGGTGCACGGTGGTACCGCGCGGGCTCAGGACACCTGGCCGGTCGCCCTTCCCTTCGGCGGGCACGGCCCCGGAGGCGGGCCCCGGAAAGGGTGGCCTAACCTGGACACGGCCCGGAGGTCTCCCGGGACCTCCCCTGAACAGCGACGACAAGCCCGAGGAACCGCGTTGAGCATCACATCCCTGACCGCCCGGACCTTCCGCGTGGTGGCCGTCTTCGAGGCCTTCACCTGGGCCGGACTGCTCGTCGGCATGTACTTCAAGTACCTCGGCAGCGGCAGCGAGCTGGGCGTGCAGGTCTTCGGACCGCTGCACGGCGGAGCGTTCATGGTGTACGTACTGGTGAGCCTGGTCGCCGCCTACCAGTTCCGCTGGGGGGTGTGGCCGACCCTGGTCGCGCTGGCCGCCTCCATCCCTCCCCTGGGCACCCTGCCCGCCGACTGGTGGCTGCACCGGACCGGGCGCCTGACCCCTGCGGCCGAGCGCATCCGCAAGGCTGCCGAGGAAACCGAAAGGGTCGCCTGAACACGGTCCCGTCAGTTCTCCCAGGCACCGGGCCCGCCGCCGAAGCCTGCCCCGGACGGGTCCGTTCGCCGGTCCGGGACCGCGCCCGACCCCTTAGGCTGCGCGATGTGGAGCTACGACATCTGAGACACTTCGTCGCGGTCTGCGAGGAGGAGCACTTCACCCGGGCCGCCGAGTACCTCGGCATCACCCAGTCCGGCCTGTCCGCGTCGATCCGCGCCCTGGAACGGGACCTCGACGCGCAACTGCTGCTGCGCACCACCCGCCGGGTCACCCCGACCCCGACCGGGCGGCTTCTCCTGGCCGAGGCCCAGCGCATCCTGGCCGCGACCGACGGCCTGCGGGAGCTGGTCACCGACGACCACGGGGTGCGCGGCGCCCTGTCCCTGGGCACCGAACAGTGCATGGGCGTGGTGGAGGCCGCGCCCCTTCTGCACTGGTACCGGGAGCGCCACCCCAACGTGGCGATCAACCTCCAGCAGGCCGCCACCGGGCAGCTGCTCGACCTGGTGGGCACGGGCAGGCTCGACGCCGCCCTGGTGGCCGGGCCGCTCGACGCGGTCGGGGGTGTGCGGCTGCTGCGGATCACCGAAGAGCCGCTGATGCTGCTGACCGCCGCCGACCACCCGGTGGGCGGGGAAGCCCTCCCCGAGGCGCTGGGCGAAGAGGAGTACGTGGACCTGCACCCGGGGTGGGGCGCCCGGGACTGCGCCGACCGGGCGTTCGCCGACTTCGGGATCGCCCGGCGGGTGGCCCTGCAGGTCAACGACGTGTACACGCTGCTGGACCTGGTGCACCGGCGGATGGGGGTGGCGGTGGTCCCCCGCCCGGTGACCCACAAACCCCAGGCCGAGGGGCTCAGGAGCACCGCCCTCCCCGGACGGACGCGGTGGCGGGTGGCTCTGGCTCTGCCCGGCTCCGCGCGCCCCTCCGCGGCCACCCGCGCCTTCCTGCAACTGCTCGGTGAGAAGCATCCGATTGATGACTCCCATTTGTGAGTCCCACACTTTCCACATGTTGGACACGCGTACCGGCGGTGCGGCAGGGTGACCTGAGGCGGTGCCCTCCGGCACCGCCCACCGGCCACGAGGTTCAGGGAGAACTCGCATGTCCCAACAGGTCCAGGGTGTGATCTCACGCGCGAAGGGCGCACCGGTCGAACTGACCACCATCGTCATTCCCGACCCCGGTCCGGGCGAGGCGGTCGTCCGGATCCAGGCGTGCGGGGTCTGCCACACCGACCTGCACTACCGCGAGGGCGGGATCAACGACGAGTACCCCTTCCTGCTCGGCCACGAGGCCGCGGGCGTGGTGGAGACCGTCGGTGCCGGTGTCACCAGCGTCGAGCCCGGCGACTACGTCATCCTCAACTGGCGTGCCGTGTGCGGGCAGTGCCGCGCCTGCCGCCGGGGACGGCCGCAGTACTGCTTCGACACGCACAACGCCGAGCAGAAGATGACCCTGGAGGACGGCACCGAGCTCTCCCCCGCCCTGGGGATCGGCGCGTTCGCGGAGAAGACGCTGGTCGCCGCCGGCCAGTGCACCAAGGTCGACCCGGCCGCCTCCCCCGCCGCGGCGGGCCTGTTGGGCTGCGGGATCATGGCCGGGATCGGGGCCGCCGTCAACACCGGCGAAGTGGGTCGCGGCGACTCGGTGGCGGTCATCGGCTGCGGCGGTGTGGGCAGCGCGGCCGTGGCCGGGGCCCGCCTGGCCGGGGCCGACCGGATCATCGCCGTGGACCTGGAGGACCGCAAGCTGGAGTGGGCGCGCGGGTTCGGCGCCACCCACACCGTCAACGCCGGTCAGATCGACCCGGTCGAGGCGATCCGCGAACTCACCGGCGGGTTCGGGGCGGACGTGGTGATCGACGCCGTCGGCGTCCCCAAGACCTACGAGCAGGCGTTCTACGCCCGCGACCTGGCGGGCACCGTGGTGCTGGTGGGCGTGCCCACCCCCGAGATGCGGCTGGAACTGCCGCTGCTGGACGTGTTCGGCCGGGGCGGTGCGCTGAAGTCCTCCTGGTACGGCGACTGCCTGCCCTCCCGCGACTTCCCCATGCTCATCGACCTCTACACCCAGGGCAGGCTGGACCTGGACGGATTCGTCACCGAGGAGATCGGTATCGGTGACATCGAGGAGGCCTTCGCCCGCATGGAGCGGGGCGATGTACTGCGATCGGTGGTGCGACTGTGAGTGACGCGCGAGTGGAACACCTGACCACGTCCGGGGTCTTCACCCTGGACGGCGGTTCCTGGGACGTGGACAACAACGTCTGGCTGGTGGGGGACGACGAGGAGGTCGTCGTGATCGACGCCCCGCACGACGCCGGGGCGATCACCGCCGCGGTGGACGGGCGGCGGGTCGTGGCGGTGCTGTGCACACACGGCCACAACGACCACGTCAACGCCGCCCCCGCGGTGGCCGACGCGACGGGGGCGCCGATCCTGCTGCACCCCGAGGACCGGGTGCTGTGGGACATGACCCACCCGGACCGGGCCCCGGACGGCGACCTGGCCGACGGTCAGAGCGTGCGGGTCGGGGGCACGGAGCTGACGGTGCTGCACACCCCGGGCCACGCGCCGGGGGCGGTGTGCGTGTACGCGCCCGAACTGGGTGTGCTGTTCAGCGGTGACACCCTGTTCCAGGGCGGTCCGGGCGCGACGGGCAGGTCGTACTCGGACTTCCCGACCATCGTGGACTCGATCCGCCGGAAGCTGCTGACGCTGCCCGCGGACACGGTGGTCAACACCGGGCACGGCGACTCCACGACCATCGGCGCGGAGGCCCCGAACATCCAGGAGTAGCCCGAGCGGGAGCGTGGACCCGGGTGCCGGATCCACGTGAACGGGCGGTGCGGGGGGCAGCCCCCCGCACCGCCCGTTCACGGTTTGCCGTACGGTGTCCGGATCCTCGGCGTTCAGTCGAGCCTGATCTCGAGCGGCGCTTCCATGCTCCAGATGTCACTCACCTCCAGCGCCACCGCCTCGGTCCCTTCGGGGACGTCGAAGGCGGCCCTGCCCGTGGCCTGGTTCCCCGGGTTGATCTGTTCCAGGAAGAACGAGTCGGCTTCCAGGGTGGTGCTCGCGGAGTGGCTGTTCCCGTCGGCGTCGATCAGGGAGAGCGCGCTGCTGTCGAAGGTGGTGGCCTCGCTGCCCCCGTTCTCCACCGTCAGGTCGACGATGACGAACTCGCCCTGGGCCTGCTTCTCGGTGAACTCACCGCCGAACGTACCGGCGGTCTCCGTGCTGTTCACCGTGACCATCCAGTCACCCACCTCACCGGTGTCACCGACACCGACGGTCTCCTCGCCTTCGGCGGCTTCCTCGGAGCCTTCCTCTCCCGCTCCGTAGATGCTCTCCTCGCCACCCGAAGTGGTCTCGGCCTCCTGACCGCCTCCGGCGGTACACGCGAACATCCCCAGGACGATCACGGCGGCGGCCAGCAGGATCCACGGCCACTTCCTCCTCTTCTTCGGCGGGGCCGCCTGCGGAGGCCAGTACTGCGGCGGCGGACCGTACTGCTGCGGGCCACCATGCAGCGGCGGTCCGTACTGCTGGGGACCGTACTGTGGTGGCCCGTACTGCGGCGGCCCCTGCTGCTGTGGCCCGTGCTGCTGCGGATCGTTCTGCGACGGTCCGCCCTGCATGCTGCTCATGGCGCACAACTCCCTAGACAATCTCAGCGGAGGGCAAAACATCCCCCTTCCAGGGTCACGCACCTCCCCGGGAAAACAGGAAAAGCAAAGGACATATTTGCTTTCGGATGGAACAATTTGACAGCAAATTCACTGACCCAGTAACCAGGCCACGGCAACCTTTTTCGTATTCCCCGGACGGCGTCTCCGTCTCACCGTGGCCGAACGGGGTACGAGCCTGGCGAGCAGAGACGTCAGGGGACTGTCGGCACCGGAAACTAGGGTGACCGGCACCACAGGACACGACCCCGGAAGGCCGAGCCATGGTCACACACGACCCCCGCACCGAAGCCCTGACCGACGACGCCCCCGGTTCCTGGGAGGAGGTGCTCGACCACCTGGCGGGGGTGAGCGGGACGTACTGGCTGACCCTGCCCCAGGAGGACGGAGCCCCGCACACCCGTCCGTTGCTGGCGGTGTGGGTGGCCGGGCGGCCGTACTTCGCCTGCGGGGACGGGACGAAGAAGGCCCGGCTGCTCTCGGCCTCGCCCCGGGTGAGCCTGGCGGTGTCCACCGGTCTCCTGGACGTGGTGATCGAAGGGCGGGTCGAGCGGATACGGGACGAGGGCCGGGTGAAGGAGGTGGCCGGGGCCTACCCCGTCGTGTACGGGTGGCCGCCGGTCGCCGAGGGCGACCTGTTGACCGGCCCCGACGGCGCCCCGACCGCCGGCCCTCCGCCCTACGCGGTGTACGGGATCGTCCCCGGGACCGGCTACGCCTTCCCCACCGGCGACGTCGGCCACGGAGCCACCCGGTGGCGGTTCGGCCCTCGGGAGGCACCGGGTTCGGGGACGTGAGGCAGCCGGTACGCCCCTGCGCCGGCCCCCGAACCGCCCCGGGGTCCGGAAACCGGGTGAGGAAGGGGCTCTGCGGGTAAAGATCCCTGGGGAACCCGCAGTACCGAGAACCCCGACGACCACCTACCGCCCCACCCCCAGGAGGTAGCAGTGCGCACCAGCATCATCCTTTCGGTACTCGTCCTGCTCTGGTTGGCGATCGGCCTGGCCGCCGCCGTCCAGCGCGGCTACTTCCGTACCTCGGAGGCCTCCTGTTCGACGCTGGGCAGCACAGTGGTGACCGTCTTCGTCGGTCCGCTGAACTACCTCGGTGTCAACCCGACCGTCGAGTGCCCGCCCGTCCCCGAACCCTCCGAGTAGCCCGCGTCAGGCCGCGCACCCCGGCGGGGCGTGTGCGGCCTGGCGGGGGCGGCCCGGGCCACCTGCCCCCGGGTCGTTCACGACCGGGTGGTCGAGGACCGCAACGCGTCGGAGGCGGATCCTCCTGGCGGACACGACAAAACATGCCGTGTCGGACTTCGTCACCTGATCACCCCGCGACACGCCCATTTCGGACTCGCCCGCGAACCTCCTGGCCCGGGCCGGGCGATCCGGACAGACTCTGTAGCGCCCAGCTCAGTGTCACCCAGTTATCGGAGTCCATGTGCAAGCCCAGTGGCCAGGGGTCGGCGCCCTTGTGAACAAGTGGAACGCCGCGCGGAGCGCCCGTGCGCGAAGGAAGGAGACCGAACCCGTCGACGAGGCCCCGGAGCCCCGGGACACGGAGGCCCAGGTCCCGGAAACCCAGGACGACGCGCGCGCCGGCGACCTGCTGCGCACGGTCAGCGACACCGCCTGGCGCATCCTGGTCATCGGCGTACTGGCGGGCCTGGTGGTCTACGCACTCGCCTACCTGTCGGTGGTCACCCTGCCGCTGATCATCGCGGTCTTCCTCACCGCGCTGCTCATGCCGCTGGCCAACTGGCTGCGCCGCCCCAACCCGATCAAACGCTCGGGGCTGGGCCGGGGATCCTCCACCGCCATCACCCTGCTGATCGCGCTGGTGGTCTACAGCGCGGCCATCACCCTGATCGTGACCCCCGCCGTCGCGGGTTTCGAGGACCTGGTGGACAGCGTCAACAGCGCCGTCGCCCAACTCCAGGCCATGGACCTGCCCTTCGGCCTGAACCCGGCGCTGCTCACCGAGGCGATCGACAGCGCCTGGGCCCAGACCCAGTCCCTGATCACCGAGAACACCAACCAGATCCTCACCGGCGCGTGGACGGCGACCACCGCCGTGACCCGGGTCGTACTCGGCATCGTGCTGATCATCGTCCTGACCATCTACTTCGTACACTCGGGCGACAAACTCATGGACTGGATCACCAGCCTCCTGCCGCCCCGCTCCCGCCCGGGTCTGCGCCACGGCGCACAGGTCTCCTACCGGGTGATGGGCAGCTACGTGCGCGGGGTGGCCCTGGTGGGTGTCTTCGACGCGGTGGGCATCGGTATCGTGCTGCTCCTGCTCATCGACACCGCTCTGGCGATCCCGCTGATCGTGCTCACCTTCGTGGGCGCGTTCCTGCCGATCATCGGCGCGTTCCTCAGCGGTCTCCTGGCCGTTCTGGTGGCTCTGGTGACCGAGAACTGGATCGTGGCCCTGGTGGTACTGGTCGCGGTGATCATCGTGCAGCAGTTGGAGAGCAACGTGTTCGCGCCGCGGATCTACGGCCAGGCGCTGGAGCTGCCCTCGGCCGTCGTGCTGGTCGTTCTCACGGTCGGCGGGATCCTGGGCGGGGTCACGGGCCTGTTCCTGGCCACCCCGATCGCTGCGGTACTCGCCGCGCTCCTGCGCAACCGCCCGGGTACTACGCAACCGGAGGACTCCCCGGCAGCGGACGGCGCGGAGGAACCGGAGCGGGCCGGGACCGGGCCGGGACCGGACGAACCGCCCTCCGGCGCGAGCGCCGACCGCTCCTGAACCCCGGCCCCGCCCGGAGCCCGGGCGGGCGTCACCGTGCGGTCGCCCACCCCACCGGCAGGGGTCGGGCGGCCTGCTCGGAAACCCTGTGGACGCGGGCGATCGCGTCGGCGAGGTGGTCGAGGCGGTGGGTGGGGACCCCGGCCAGGTTGATCCGTCCGGAGGGCAGGCCGTGGATCGCGTGTTCCTCGCGCAGCCGGCCCATGTCCGGTTCGGCCAGGGGCAGTCGCAGGAACATCCCCCGCTGTTCGCGGAGCGGTTCGAACACCGTCGTTCCGGTCCGGTGGGCGAGGGCGTCGGCCAGACCGCCGCGCAGGGTTCCCAGGCGCTCGCGCATACCCTCCAGTTCGGTCAGCCAGTCCGTGTGCAGTCCGGGGTCCCGGAGGATCTCGTGGATGATCCGTGCTCCGTGGTCCGGGGGCTGGGAGTAACCGGCCCGGGCGACCGTCTCCAGGATGCCGTAGGCGTGCGCCCTGCGGATGGGGTCGTCGGAGACGACGACGGCGCAGCCGGTGCGTTCGTTGTACAGGCCCCACGCCTTGGAGGCGCTGACCGCGACGACCGCCTCGGGCAGCAGGTCGAGCATCCGCCGCATGCCCTCGAGGTCGGCTTCGAGCCCGTCCCCCAGACCGAAGTAGGCCTGGTCGACGAACGGGACCACCCCGCGGGCGAGCATGGCGCGGGCGAGCTCCTCCCAGCGCTCCGTCGGCATCGCGGTGCCGGTGGGGTTGTGACAGCACCCCTGGATCATGAGCACGTCCCCGGGGGTGGCGGTGGCGATCGCCTCCAGCGCCGCGTCGGGATCGGGGCGGCCGTCGGCCAGCAGCATCGGGTACTCGCGGACACGCAGCCCGGCCGTGGTGAGGATGGTGCGGTGGTTGAGGTAGGCGGGCGTGCCCAGGTACACGGTCCGGTCGGGGCCGGTCTCGGCCAGCAGTTCCGCCAGGAGGCGCAGGGCGCCGGTGCCGGCGACCGACTGGATCGCGAGCGTGCGCTCACGGACCCTGTCGGAGGGCAGGAGCAGCTCGGTGAGCGCACCGGTGAAGGCGCGGTTTCCGGCGGGTCCCAGGTACTCCTTGGAGGGGGAGCGTTCGGCGAGGCGGCGTTCGGCCTCGGCGACGGCGCCGAAGACGGGCGAGGTGCCGGTGTCGTCCCGGTAGACGCCGACGATGAGGTCGAGCCGGTTCGGGCGCCGGTCGGCGTCGCAGGCGGCGGTGAGCTGCCAGAGGGGGTCGGTGCGTGGTTCCCGCAGGGACGGCATCAGCATGAGGGCTCCAGTTCGGGGCGTCGGTCCGCGGCTTCGGCGGTGGGCGGGACGGGCCGGGCGGCGAGGAGGTTGAAGGCGACCACCCCGGTCAGCACCAGCAGCAGGGTGGCCGTGGTCGCGACGGTGACGGGCTCGCCGAACAGCGGTGCGGCGACGATGAGGGTGAGGACCGGGCTCAACGCGCCCAGGGTGGCGGCTACCGGACCGCCGAGCACGCGGATGGCGGTGGCGTAGCACAGGGCGGCGAGCACACCGACGCCGATGCCCTGGACCGCGATGAAGATCAGGACGTCACGGGTGGCGCCGCCGGTCAGGGAGGAGGGCACCAGGCGCAGCAGGATCGGCATCCCGGACAGCAGGGCGGAGGGGGCGCAGAGCACGATCGCGGCACTGACGGGGTCGAGTGTGGTCTCCCGCAGAGCCAGGGTGTACACCGACCACACCAGTCCCGCGCAGAGCAGGACCGCGACCCCGGTGACCTGGTCCGGGGAGACGGCGGCCACCACGGTCACCGCCACACCCAGGACGATCAGCACGAGCGCGCCCAGTTGGGCGGGTCGGGCCCGGGTGCGCCAGAGTCCGAACGCGAGCACGGTGACGAACAGCGGCACCGTGCCGGGGATCACGATCCCCACGAGGGCGGCGCTGGTCAGTGAACCGCCCCAGGCGGCGATGAGGAAGTACGGGAGTCCGGCGCCGACGCAGAGCGCCGCCAGGACTCCCCCGCGTTCGTGGCGCACCCGCCGCAGGGCGCGGGGGATCCAGGGGGCGAGTACGACCAGCGGGGTCAGGAAACGGAGGAAGGCGGTGTCCAGGGCTGTGAGGTCGGAGGCGCCGATCCCGCGGATGCTCAGGGCGAACCCGGCCCACAGCACCACGGTCGCCGCCATCGCCGTCAGCCCGAGGGCGAGCGCGGGGGTCGCCCCGGTAGGTCTGCTCATAGAAGCGAAGGTACGGGGACAGAAGGGGCTGACGATTGCTAATTATTGCTCCACAGGAGGTTGGTTTGGCAGGATCTGCCACATGCAAGGACTGGACGAGATCGATCTGCGGATTCTGCACGAGCTTCAGAGTGACGGGCGGATCAGTAACCAGGACCTGGCCGACCGGGTGGGCCTGTCCCCCTCCCCCTGTCTGCGCCGGGTGCGGAGGTTGGAGCAGTCCGGTGTGCTGGACCGGTACACGGCGGTGGTCGACCCGGCCTCGGTCGGGCTCGACATCACCGCGTTCGTGCGGCTGCGCCTGGACTCGCACGGCACCGGTGTGGTGGAGCGGGTGGAGGAGGCCATCCGGGCGATCCCGGAGGTCACCGAGGCCTATCTGCTGGCGGGTGACCACGACTACCTGCTGAAGGTCGCTTCCCGTTCGTTCGCCGCCTACGAGGAGCTGATGCGCACCGAACTGCGTGCGATCCCGGCGGTCTCCTCGATCGAGACGACCTTCGCCATCAGCGTCACCAAACCCAGTTCCCCGCTGCCGATCGACTGAGGGCGAACACCGTTAGCCTTGCGGCATGGTGAAGCACGAAGACGGCGGCGCGAGCGTCGACGCGATGTTGGAAGACCTGCGGACGCTCGTGGAGACCGAGTCCCCCTCCCGCGACGTGGAGTCCCTGAAGGGGTCGGCCGGGGCGGTGACCGCGCTGGTCGAGAGGCGGCTGGGCGGGCGGGCCGCCCTGGTGGAGAGCCCGGCCGGGCCGCACGTGCACTGGTCGGGCGGGGGTGAGCCCCGGGTACTGGTGCTGGGCCACCACGACACGGTGTTCCCGTTGGGCACGTTGGAGCGGCGCCCGTTCCGGGTGGCGGGGGGACACGCCACCGGCCCCGGGGTGTACGACATGCTCGGCGGGCTGGTGCAGGCCGTACACGGTCTGGCGACGCTGGAGGACCTGGCGGGGGTGGAGGTCCTGGTGACAGCCGACGAGGAGGTCGGCTCGCACCACTCGCGGGCGCTGATCGAGGAGCGGGCCCGCGCGTGCGGCGCGGTACTGGTGTTCGAGGGTGCGGCCGAGGGCGGACACCTCAAGATCGCCCGGAAGGGGTGCGGCACCTTCGAGGTCTCCGTGCGGGGCCGCGCCTCGCACGCCGGGCTGGAACCCGAGGCCGGGGTGAACGCGCTGGTGGAGGCGGCCCACCAGGTGTTGGACATCGCGGCGCTGAACCGCCCGGAGGTCGGGACGACCGTGACGCCGACGGTGGCCGCGGCCGGGACCACGGACAACGTGGTCCCGGCGGAGGCGGTCGTCACCGTGGACGTGCGGGTCGAGACGGACGAGGAACGCCGACGGGTCGAGGCGGCGTTCGCGACTCTGGCCCCACATCTGGAGGGGGCCAGGGCCGCGGTGACGGGTTCGGTCAACCGGCCGCCGATGCCCGCGGCCGTGGCGGAGGGACTGCTGGCACAGGCCCAGCGGCTGTTGCCCGGGGTCGGCGGCGTGGCGGTCGGCGGTGGCAGCGACGGCAACTTCACGGCGGCGCTCGGGGTGCCGACCCTGGACGGCCTGGGAGCGGTCGGCGGCGGCGCGCACGCCGACCACGAGTACCTGGTGGTCGACGCCATGGTGGAACGGGCGCACCTGGCCGCCGGGTTGGTGGGCTCCCTCCAGGGGTGAGTGTCCGGGCCCCTGCCCTGGCCTGGTCACCACCACGACCATTTCACCGCTCCTCCTCCCGGGCCTCCCGGGCGAGGCCGGGCGTGTGCGATCGTGGTCGGCGAACGCCCTCGGTAGCGAAGGAGCCCCATGCCCCAGTTCGACCTCGACTCGTTCCGGTCCGGCTTCCCCTCGTTGAAGTCCGGTATCGCGCACTTCGACGGCCCCGGGGGAACCCAGACCCCCGCGCGGGTGGGAGAGGCGATCGCCCGGACCCTCACCGGCCCCCTGTCCATCCGGGGCGCCGGTCTGGTCTCACAGACCAACGCGGAGGAGGCCGTCCGTTCCTTCCGGAGCGCCTACGCCGACCTGCTGGGCGCCGACCCCTCGGGGATCGTCTACGGGCGCAGCGCCACCCAGTTGACCTACGACTTCTCCCGGCACCTGGCCGGGGGATGGGGCCCCGGCGACGAGGTCGTCGTGACCCGGCTGGACCACGACGCGAACGTGCGGCCCTGGATCCAGGCGGCCGAGCGGGCGGGCGCGGCGGTGCGGTGGATCGACCTGGACCCGGACACGGCCGAACCGGACCTGTCCGACCTGGACGAGGTGGTCAACGAGCGCACCCGGCTGGTGGCGGTGACCGCCGCCTCCAACCTGCTCGGCACCAAGCCTCCGGTGCGTGTCATCGCCGACCGCGCCCACGCGGTGGGGGCGCTCGTGTACGTGGACGCCGTGCACTTCGCGGCACACGAGACCGTGGACGCGGGGGAACTGGGCGCCGACTTCCTCGTGTGTTCCCCGTACAAGTTCCTCGGCCCGCACTGCGCGGTGCTGGCCGCCTCCCCCGCGCTGTTGGAGTCGATCACCCCGGACAAGCTGCTGCCCTCCACGAACGAGGTGCCGGAGCGGTTCGAGTTCGGCACCCTGCCCTACGAGACCATGGCCGGGGCGACCGAGGCGGTGGAGGTGCTCGCGGACCTGGCCCCCGGCGGTTCGTCGAGGCGGGCGCGCCTGGTCGCCGCGCAGGAGGCGATTGCCGAACACGAACACGCCCTGCGCAAGCGGGTGGAGTCGGGGCTGGCCAGCCTCGGTGAGGACGTCGTCCTGCTTTCGATGGCGGCCGAGCGCACTCCGACCCTGTTCATGGCCTTCCCCGGTCGGCGCAGCCTGGACGTCTCCCGGGCCCTGGCGGAACGGGACGTCCTGGCTCCGGCCGGGAGCTTCTACGCCCAGGAGGCCTTCGCCCGGCTGGGTCTGGACGACGACGCCGGACTACGCGTGGGTATGGCACCGTATGTGTCGGAAGAGGACGTCGACCGGCTGCTCACCGCCCTGGGCGAGCACCTGGGGGCCTGACCGCCACGGCGTCGACGCGCCCCGGCACCCGTCAGGGCACGTCGCCGGTCGCGGCCGAGGCCTCTTCCGTGAGGAGTTCGTTCAACCGCTTCAGCACGCGTAGCTGCGCGGTGTTGTACAACTGCACGACAGCCTCGGCCATCGTCTGTGCGGCGTGCTCCGCGCCACACGGCGCGTCCAGCGTCGGGGCCCGCGACCATGGATTCTCCTCCCGGCCTCGGAGAACGATCGGCAGTATGCGTTCGGCGAGACTTTCGATCACGGCGTCGTCGGCATCCGGCGGCAGGGCCTCGAACTCCTCGTCCGTCTCGTCGGGTTCACTGATCAGATCGCGGAACCTCTCGACGGAGTCCTCGCTGAGCACGGTCGAGAAGACCATCAGCAGGGACCGCTGCCGCTCGGAGAGGTCGCCGGAGATCTGCGCGAACTCCGGCGGAACGTACGCGGGCGCGCGGTGGCGCAGGATGAGGGCCAGTTCCTCCCGGACCCGGTTGAGCCGGTTGACCGTCGCCTCCAGTTCCCGGTCCAGCACGCGGATCGCCTCGTCCGGCTGCTCGTCCGCCCGCTCCATGGACGCCACTTCCGACAGCGGGACCCCCAGATCACTCAGACGCCTGATCTGGAGCAACCGGACCAGGTGCGGTACCTCGTACTGCTTGTAGCCGTTGGCAGCCCGCTTCGGCACGTCCAGCAACCCGATCCGGTGGTAGTACCGGACGGCCTTGACCGTGGTCCCGGCGAGTTCGGCGACCTGCTGCGTACTCCACGCCACGTACTGCCTCCTCCTGCACAGCCGGTACGGGGTCCCGCACTCCACGCACAGTCCACACCCTGCCCCGGGGGCAGGGTCAAGTGTCCGCCCCGGGCTTGACTCTGCCCCGAGGTCATGGTGCGCAATGTCGAGCGAAGGGGCCCGAGCGGCCCGCCACCTCTCTCGACCACGGAGCAGGACCCATGCGCATCCTTCGCGAACCCTTCCGGATCATCCGCGCCGACCTCGGTGCCTACCTCGCGCTGAACGCGATCGTGTACGGCGTGCTCCTGGCCGGTCTGGCGGTGGGGCTGCTCTTCCCCGAACTGACCTCGGCGCTGGTCACCGGTCAGGAGGACGACGGAACGGCGGACCTGGTGGTGTCGTTGCTCGGGAACGTCTGGCTCTTCGCCCTGACCATCCTCGCGGTCAACGTGCTGACGGTCGGCGTGCTGAAGATCCTGCTGCCCTCGCTGGTCGTGCCCTTCGTCGGGATCGCCCTGCTCGTCCACAAGACGTTCGAGAGCGGCGTGATCCTCGCTCCGGTCGACGAGACCATGGCGACGGTCCTCGTTCCGCACTCCCCGACGATGGTCATCGAGTTCCAGGCCTACATTCTGCTCTCGCTCGGCTCCTACGTCCTCGGAAGGGCCTGGCTGCGCCCCGCGACGGTCGGCGCCCCCAACCGCCGTCAGGGCTACGCGCGCGGGTTGCGGCGGTTCGGTTGGCTGAGCCTGCCCGCACTGGCGCTGTTGGTCATCGGCGCGGTCTACGAAGCCTACTCACTCGTCTACGTCGTTCCCCGGATGCTGACGGGCTGACCGCTCAGCCCCGGGCGTCGTTCCGGGCGGCCCGGATCTCGGCGATCCTGCGTTCGACCCCGTCGAGCAGCCAGGCCAGGGCCCTCTCGAAGACCTCCGCCGGCGCCAGGGGCGCGGCCAGGCGTTCGATGGCGGGGAAACGGCCCGAACTGATCCAGCGGGTGGTCAGGTAGCTCTCCTGCACGGTGGCGAACGAGCGCCCGTCGGGGAGGGTCCAGCGTTCGGCGCGGTCGGCCGCGACCACCTTGGCGAGGTGGCCGTGGACCAGGCCGTCGACGGCCTCCACCACCGCGAGGGCCTCCTCGGCGCTCAGGCCGGTGCCGTCGAAGACCCGGATGGCGGAGTCGGTCCAGGCGAAGCCGTTGGGGCCCACGAACGGGCCGGTGACGACCCCGGCCAACCACGGGTGTTCCCGGAAGGAGGCCAGGTCCTCGCGCGCCCAGGCCTCGACTTTCTCCCGCCAGGTGCCGGGGCGGGTGTGCGGCAGGGGCGCCTGCCCGACCATCTCGTCGACCATCAGGGCCAGCAGGGCGGCCTTGTCCGGTACGTAGGTGTACAGGGTGGCGGCGCCGACCCCAAGGCGGGCGGCGACCCTGCGCATGGACAGCGCCTCGACCCCCTCGGCCTCGGCGACGGCCGTGGCCGCCTCGACCACACGTTCCACGGTGAGCTGGTGGCGGGGACCGCGTCGGGGCTGTCCGAGCCCGGCCCACAGCAGGTCCAGGGTGGCCTCGATGCCCTTGCGTGTACTGCCCATTCGGCTCCCCCTTGCCAAAACTCCGTACACCGTTCTACCTTCATCGAACAGTGTACGGAGTTCTTGAGGAGTCCCATGTCGCAGCCCGAACCGACTCGACTGCGCGGCCACCTGGCCCGGATCGGGTTGCTGGTTCTCACCTTCACCCTGGTCACCGCGGCCGCGCAGGCCCTGGCCCACTCCCTGGGCGCCGACCCCTCACAACCCCTGGGACTGGCGGTGCACTCGGCCGTCTTCCTCCTGGTCCTCCTGCCCCTGGTCCGGCTGTTGTGCCACGCCAAAGGCACCACCCTGGCAGCGCTCGGCCCGGCCACCCACGGCCGGTCCTGGCTCCCACTGGTCGTCAGCACCCTGACCTGCGGGGTCGTGACCACTCTGATCGTGTCCGGAGCCCTACTCACCGGCAACGCCACCCTCGACCCCGCCGCCCTGGCCCCAGCAGCTCTGACCGCCCTGCTACTGCTCCCCCTGGTACTGACCGCGCAGATTCTGCCCGAGGAGCTGATCTTCCGCGGCTACGTCCAACACCTGCTGGGCTCCCACCTCTCCCCACTGATCACGGCCGTGGTCCAGGCCCTCCTCTTCGCCGGATCGGTCTCCCTGGCGCTGGGCCACACCGAGGCGCTGTTCGACCTCACGCTGGCGGGCGTCTTCTTCGGACTGCTGCGGATGACGACCGGCGGAATCTGGGCCGGGCTGGGAGCCCGCCTGGCCATGACCGGCACCGCCCTCGTACTGAGCCACACCGACTTCACCTTCACCACGAGCGCCCCGCTCTGGAGCCTGGGAATGAACGTGGGCACCGGCCTGGCCGCCTACCTGGTGATCCGCCTCCTGGTCGCCGCCCGCCCCGAACTCACACGGGCCCCGGCCTCGCAGGACGCCCTACCGCGCCGACGCATCCCCGTGCGCGGCATCATGTACGACGTCGGCTCCAGCTACGTGCCCGGCCAGAACTCGCGTGAACGATGGAACCCCGAGGCGGTCCGCGAGGAGATGCGCGTCATCCACGAGGACCTGCACTGCACGGCCGTGTCCCTGTTCGGCCACGACCTGGACCGCCTGGAGCAGGCCTGTCGCCTCGCCCTGGAGCAGGGCCTGGACGTGTGGCTGCAGCCCCGTTCCCTGGACGCCGGACACGACGAGATCATCGACCACGTGGGGCGTGCCGCCGAGCTCGCCGGACGGCTCGCCGCCGGGTACCCCGGCCGGATCGTGCTCAACGTGGGCTGCGAACTGACCGTCCTCAACCGGGGCATCCTCCCCGGACGGGACATGGGCCAACGAGCGCGCGCCCTGTACGTGTTCGGCCTGTTCCCCTCCTACTACAACCGCAGGCTCAACCGGTTGCTGGGCCGCCTGGCGGCCACCGCGCGGAAGCACTTCCCCGGTCCGCTCACCTACGGCTCGGGCACCTGGGAGACCGTGGACTGGACGCCCTTCGACATCATCGGGGTGGACTACTACCTGGACGAGCTCACCCGGAGCTCCTACCGCCAGGGGCTGAGGAGCCTGGGCCGGTGGGGCAGACCGGTGGTGGTCACCGAGTTCGGCTGCTGCTCCTACCGGGGCGCCGAGACCAGGGGCGGCTCCGGCGGCGATCCCCTGGACTGGCGCGACCTGGACGACCGCCGGGTGCGCGGCGGCCTGGTCCGCGACGAGAGCGTGCAGGCCGACACGATCGAGAGGCTGCTCGACGTGTACGAGACCGAGGACGTGCACGGGGCGTTCCTGTGCATGTTCGTCGAGGGCGACTGCCGGTACTCCCCCGACCCCTCCCGCGACTGCGACATGGCCGGCTTCGGGATCGTGCGCCCGCCGAGTCTGGAGTCGGGGCTGTCCCCCGACGACGGCCATTGGGAACCCAAGGAGGGCTTCCACGCCCTGGCCCGCCGCTACGGCGCCGAGGTCCGGGTCGACACGGGCGGAACGACGGACCAGGGTTGAGACACGCTCCAAAGCTGCGGCCGCTCAGGCGGTACGATCCCGGAGTTCGCGTTTGAGGATCTTGCCGGAGGCGTTGCGGGGCAGTTCGGCGACCACCCGCACCGCCTTGGGCACCTTGAACGGGGCCAGGCGCTCGCGCACGTACTCGACCAGCAGCTCCGGGAGCGCGTCGGTGTCGGTGCCGGGGACGGGCACCACGCAGGCCGTCACCGCCTCGATCCACTTCTCGTCGGGGGTACCGATCACTGCCGCCTCGGCCACCCCGGGGTGGGCGAACAGCACGTCCTCGATCTCCCGGGAGGCCACCAGCACACCGCCGGTGTTGATGACGTCCTTGATCCGATCCACCACCTCGATGTAGCCCTCGGAGTCCGCGCGGACCAGGTCGCCGGAGTGGAACCAGCCACCGCGGAAGGCCTCCTCGGTCTCCTCGGGCTTGTCCCAGTAGCCCAGGCACAGTTGCGGCGACCGGTACACCACCTCGCCGAGCTCGCCCGGCGGGACGTCCGCGCCCTTGTCGTCCACCACCCGCAGTTCCACGAAGAGCGCCGAACGCCCCGCCGAGGCGGGCCGGTCCGCGTGCTCCTCGGGACGCAGCACGGTGGCCAGCGGACCGATCTCGCTCTGCCCGAAGAAGAGATAGACGGTCTACGCACCCCAGCTGATCAGCGAAACCCCAGTTCAGAGGCACCGTTGAGTGTCACTGGGTGGAGTCGGATGTAGGCGAGTGGAGGTAGTCCACTCCAGATCCACTCCAGATGACTCCAGGGCCTAGAACGCAAAACGCCCCCGGGTGGTGGTGGAACACCAACCCGAGGGCTAACCCGATCACCTGATCTGAGCAGGAGTCGAGCTGTGAACAGCGTATCTTCCGCCGCCCCTTCGGCGGCACCCCTGACCCTCCAGTCCTTCGTGGACTTGCTGGCGTCCCTCTCCCCCACCGCGTGGACTCTTCTGGCCGCCGCGGCCCTTCTGGTCGTCGCCGCTGTGTATCTGACCCGTCAGCGCACCCCTGTGGTCACCGTCGCCACGCACACGGCTGAGACCGGTGTGGAGGTGACCCGATGAGCACCACCTACCGGTGCAAGGCCACCGTGCACGTCACCACCCCCGACGGCACCGTGTACGGGGCCGACCGCGACCAGGACATCCATGTCGACGAGTCCCTGATGGACCAGGACCAACTGAGGGAGTTCTTCGTTGGTCTGGTCGTCGAGCAGCTCCGCGCGGCCGGGCATGAGGGCCCGACGACGGTGGTCAGCTACAAGGCGCTGGAGGTCCAGCGGTGACCTTCATCGATTTCGTGGCCGCGCACCCTTTCGGGACCGCGTTCGGGGTTGTCCTCGGTGTCGCCATCTGCGCGGTCGGGTGGGCGTGGATCGCTGGCTCTGAGGCCCGTTGACCCGCTGGCCCCTGTGCTGCCCGGCCCGTCCGGGCGGTGCGGGGACCATCCGGTGCACCAACCCCTGAGGAGCACACCATGTCTGATGCCGCGAAGGCCCTGAAGTCCGCCAAGGCCCGCCTGGAGAAGGTCACCGCAGCGGACCAGGCGGCCGGCCGCCACTACGAGACCGACGCCTACCTCGCCGCGAACCAGGCGGTTGCCGAGGCCGAGAAGCACGTGCCGTGGTGGCGCCGGTAGTCACCCGCGGACGACCATCCCACAACCCCTTGAGGAGAACCCGATGCCGCGCATCCGTGCCCGCGCTACTGGCCCGTCCCAGCTGGAGCTCCAGCTGAAGCAGATCATCGCCAACCACCCCGAGGTGACCGTGCACCCGCACTCGCCGTCCGGCCCGCACTCTCGGACCGTGATGTGGCTCGCCCATGGCGGGCTGCTGAAGGGGCAGGTTTTCTGGGAGCCGTCAGAGGTCCGGTGGGTGGTGCGCGCCAAGCCCGCCTATGACGACTCCCACGTCGTGACTGTTCACCCTGCGGCGGAGGGCGACATTCCCGCGGCGATCACTGAGGTCATCCAGAAGCTGTCGTTCTGACACACGTGAGGCCCGCCCCGAGTTTGCCGAACCGGGCGGGCCTCGGCCCCCACACGACGATCACAGACGAGCAGGAGAGACACCACCATGACACAGGAAACCCCGACTGAGGAAACCCGTCCGCCGGGTCCCGTTGAGGACCTGGAGCGGCGGCTGTCCCTGCGCAGATCCCTCTCCGAACTGAAGCGCACGGACGCCGTGGCCCGTCTCCGAGCCCGGGTGAGCTACGAGCTGGCAAAGTCCGCAGCCCGCGCGGAATCTCGCCGGGACCGGCGTTCACGCCAGGAGGAGAACCGGGACCACTACGAGGAGGCCACACTCGCGGACCTGTACCGGCGTGCGTCGGTATCCGGAGAGCGGGCGCGGGTGCGCACCCAGATTCACCAGTCCGCGGAGATGCGCGCGATGCGGGTAGAGAAGGTGCGCCGCACCTCGCTGCTCGTGCTCGTGCCGGTTCTGCTGGCGTTCGCTGCCTGGTCCACCACGGGCGTGCACTACGGGTTCACCCACCTCCTCCAGGTGACCTCCGGGTCTGCGATGTGGTGGACGGCGTGGGGCATCGAGCCGGCGCTGATCACGATCGTCGCGGGCATCATCATCGTGCGCGCCGTGCTCCGCTCCTCCGGAGGCGACCTCGACTGGCGGGCCACCGCAGCGGAGTGGTCAGCGCTGGCGACGTCGATCGCGTTGAATGCTGCCGGCCACTGGCCTGAAGCGGGGACGTTCGCCGCGGTCGTCGCTCTGGTCGCGCACTCGATTGGCCCGGTGGGTGCTGCGATGACGGCGTTCCTGATCGGAGTCATCGACGACGCGGTCACCAAGGCGGAGCCGATGAAGGATGCCCCATCGCTGGCCAGGATGAACTTGAAGCGGCCCGGGTCGGCGGCCACGGTCGTGGAGGTGTCTGCGCCTGCGGCTGAGGTTGCGGTGCGTGGGGCGGCGGTGGAGTCGTCGAATGTGACGCCGATGAAGCCTCGCCGGTCGCCCGCCGAGCTGGAGGCCAAGGCCCGCGAGGTCTACGAGCCTGGGATGTCGCTGAACAGCTTCCGGCAGGCGCTCGGGGTTGGCATGGGCAAGGCGCACCCGCTGCACCAGATGCTGCGCACCGAGAGCGAGAAGACCGGATGAGCGAGATCCCCGCTACTGAAATCGTCCCGGAAGCTACCGCCACCGGTACTACCGATACCGCTACTACCACCCCTACCAGTACCGATTTCGGTAGCGCCTCGGTGGGGTTGGTGCCGGTAGCGGGGGTGTCCACGTCTGCTCTGTCTGCTGGGTCTGCCGCGCTGTTCGCTGCGGCGGGCCCGCTCGGGCTGGTCGCTGGTGGTGCGGCGGTGGCGGCCGGTGGGGCGCTACTGGCCCGCCGTCGGTGGCGATCGTCGCGGGTCGGTATGGCCCGTGCGTCCCGGGTAGCGCGGTCTTCGGTCACTACTGCGAAGCGGTCCGGTGGGCTCCCCGCTCGCTCCTCGGCCGGTTCGGCTGCGGCGCGTGGCCGTAGGTCTGGTGCGGTGGCTTCGGGTGCGGTGGCGGGACGGAAGGCCGCTACTCGCAGGTCGGGGGCCGGTAGTGGTGTGGCTGGTGGCTACTCGGGGCGGCGCGGTGGCGCCCCCCGCCCTGGCGGTACCGGTAGCCGTGCCGGGTGGTCCGGCGGCCGTTCCGGTGGGGGTAGGGGTGGCGGTTCCGCTACCGGTCGCCGCCGCATCGGTGGCCCGGCACACGGCCGTTCGCATGGTGGTCTCGGCCCGCGCGCTACCGGTGTCAAAACCGCGAAGCGCAAGAACCCCCCGGGCGGTAGCGGTAGGGGCCGCGGCGCCACCGGTGGCCGCAGGGGTGGCCGGGTCGGTGGGGACGGGCTCACCGGCAGGGAGCGCGCCAACGCCAACCGGGCACGGCGGGCGATCAACGGCCCCACCGGTGGTTCCCGTGGCACGTCCGCGCGTCCGTCCCGCGCCGCGCGCATGGCCCGAGCCGCCCGAACCCGCCTGGCCCGCACCCGTGGCGGCCGTGCCCTGATCCGCACGTGGCGGGCCGGCGCGCTCCTCGGAGCCGGTGTGGGCGCTCTGGGCGCGGGTCTGTGGGCGCTCACTCGGGGGTCGTGGCGTCACGCCGCCCCGCACATCAAACGCGCCGGGACGTATCTGGCGGGCGCGTGGTCGGAGCTGCTGTTGAAGGGGCGGCGCGACCAGGAGGAAGACAAGTACAAGTCCGGGTTCGAGCCCGGCACCAACCCCGGCCAGACGCCGGGAGGAGAGAGGGCACGTCGTATGTCTGGGACTTCGCACCACAGGGTCATGGTGGCCGCGCACGAGCTGGCCGCTGCTCTGTCGGCTTACAACGAGGAGGGCATGTTGGCCTACGTGGAGGGGCTGGATGCCCTACCGCAGGCGTTGGACGCGGTGGCGCGCGGCATCAACAACCTCGCGGTGTCGACGTTGCAGGAGCAGCCGCTGGACCCGCGCATCGGTGAGTTCATCACGGGGATCGCGCAGGGGCAGGGCAGCATCGCGGAGTCGTCGGTGCAGTTGCGGCCACTGGTTGAGCAGATTCACAGGGATCAGTTGGCGCGGTTGCGGGAGCAGACGGCGACCAACGACCACAAGTGGGATCACGCCCACAACGCCCGGTAGCGAGAAAGGAGGTGGCTGTGGTGGGCAAGAAGAGGAAGCGCATCCAACCCGGCCAGTTCGGGCCGCTCAGCGGTCCGGTGTCGGCTGCGTGCACGTCGGTGGCGGTAGCGGGGTGGGGGTCGGTGTTCGAGGTGTCGCCCTGGTATGCGGTGGCGGGCGCTACCGCGTGCGGGCTGCTCACTCTCGCGCAGGACACCAAACGGCGCCTGCCGCAGTTCGCGCGGTGGACGCACCTGGCGGCGTGGGGGTTCTACGGGTGGTGGACGTGGGACGCGCTCGCCACCACCCCCTGGTCGGTGGACGGTATCGCCACCTTGGCTACCGGTAGCGCGGTAGCGGTGGTCGCGACGAAGGCCGCGGCGGTGCACACCGAGAACGTCCGCGAACACGAAGCCAAGGTTGAGGAGGCGTCGCGGCGTCGGGGCCTTGCCGGTGAGTGGGAGGGACGCATCAACCGGGTGTGCCGCATCAAGGGTGTGCGGGTGACCGGGTTGGACGACTGGGAGCGTCCCGTCCCCGACACCCCCGGGAAGACGCGCAAGACCGGGTACTCGGTGCTGCTGGAGCTGCCCGCGGGCGGGTACCGGTGGACGGACATCTCCTCCAAGCGCCTGGAGCTCTGTAGTGACGCCGACCTGCCCGAGGGGTGCGGCGTGGAGGTGCGGCGGGGCCCGACGGCCCGTCAGGTGATCGTGGACGTGTCCACGGTGAACGTCCTCGCGGAGGACCTACCGCTCCCGTCGGATTTCGAGAAGGCCTCCATCTACGACCCGGTGAGGTTCGGTATCACCCCGGACGGGCAGATCGCGCAGGTCGGCTTGAAGTGGACGTCTGCGCTGCTCATCGGCCAGAAGGGTTCGGGCAAGTCCAACCAGTTGGTCACGCTGATGTCGCAGCTGCTGGCGTGCGATGACGTGCTGATCTGGGGAGTCGACTTCAACGGCGGCGGCGTGTTCCGCCCCTACCTGAAGCCGTGGCTGAACGGTGACGCCGACCGTCCTGCGATCGACTGGGTCGCCACTGACGAAGACGAAGCCGTGGAGATGCTCGACTTCGCGATCGCTGCGATCCCCGCACGAAAGATCGGCTACGCCGACGCCATGGAGGAAGCCGACGACGACAAGGTTCCCAGCTCGCACCGGGTGCCACACATCCTCATCGTCACGGACGAGTCCAACGATCTTCCGAACGCGATCAAGCAGAAACTCGTGGAGATCTCCAACCGCGGCCGGGGCGCGTCGGTGTCGACGCTGGTGTGTGCACTGCGGGCGGTGGACGCCGGCGGTAAGGGGTTGCCGATCGAGCTGAACGCGCAGGCGGCGGTGAAGATCAGCATGCAGGTCGACGGGGACCAGGAGCTGGCGTACCTGTTCAACTGGGGGAAGGCGCCGCGGTGTGAGGAGATCCCCGGTGTGGGGTTCGGGGTGTTCGGCGAGGAGGGTTCGGTGCCGCGCCTGTTCAAGGGGTTCCGCACCAAGCCCTCCAGCGCTCGTGAGGCTGCGGCGAAGACCGCGGATCGGCGTCCGCTGCTCGATGCGCTGACTCACAGGGTTGCTCCTGGCGTGTACGACGCCCGGTGGGAGCGCGCGAAGGAGTCGTGGTTGTCGGGCAAGCAGGCCCCACGGAAAGCCTCTCAGAGCGCGCCTGCGGGCCCGTCGCGGCCGTCTGCACCCTCGGGTCCGGTGAACCCCGCTGCGGGCGGTGACGTCGCCATGGAGGCCATGCGCAAGGCACTCCGTGACTCCGGGATGCCCGTGCCCGGGGAAGCCCCCGAGAAGCCGCAGGAGACGCCGGGTGACGGGTTCGAGGGCATCGCCGCAGACTCCCTGTCCGACCTCCAGGTACCGCCCCTGCTGACCGCAGGGCGGGACATGGCCGCGGCTGAGGGTCTGGTGGCGATGGCGAACCTCGCGCACCGGTTCGGGGTCACCTCACGGCGTCTGGGTGAGCTGCTGCGGCAGGTGGGTGTGGAGCCGCGGCAGTCGCCGTGGCGGGGTGCGCGCGCCTACGAGCTGGAGGTGTTCGCGGTCGCTATCGAGCGGGTGCGGGCGGGCGTGGTGAGGGTCCCGGATGAGGTGTGGGCCGCTACGGAGGCCGAGTAGCGGCCCCGGTTGCGCTCGTGAGCGCTACCTAGTGCACAACTGCTTGACCTGCACAAACTACTGAGTTGCGCTACGCGAGGGGCCCTGAACGGGCCCCTTCCCCTTGATTGGAGACCCCCTGTGAGTACCCCTACTGAGCGAGGCCCCCGATGATGGGCGTCAGCCATGCTGCGTCTGGCCTCCTGGTCGGCACTGCCCTCGCCGCGGCCTTGGGCTCCCACCCCTCCGACCTCATTGTGTGCGCGGCGGTTGGCGCAGGCGCGGCGCTGCTCCCTGACCTTGATGAGCCGGGTTCGACAGTGGGCCGGTCGCTGGGCCGGATCACGCAGGAGCTGTCGGCGCGGACGCGCACCCTGTCGTCGTGGGTGTTCCGAGCGACAGCGACCCGGTACGACACCGGCCAGTTGCGCCGCGACGAGGAGAGCACTCCGGGAGGGCACCGGCACCTGACGCACACGATTCCCGCGGTGGTCTTCTATGGGCTGCTGGCGTGGGTGCTGTCCGCGGTTGGTGCGCTCGGGCTGGGGGTGGTGGTGATCGCGATGGCAGCGCTGGGTGGGGGGTTGGTGTTGCGGGCGTCAGGGTTGTGCTCGAAGCCGCGGCGGCGCAAGGGCGAGCCGAGGTGGCGGTGGAGGGTGCGGGCGTGGCTGGTCGGTGCGCAGTCGGTGGGTGTGGCGGCTGCGGTGGTTGCTGGTGTGGCGGTGGTGTTCGGCGTGGCCCCGTGGCTGGTCGGGTTGACGGTGAGCGTTGGCGCCCTGGTGCACATCCTCGGTGACTGGTTGACCCGGGCTGGGGTTCCGCTGGCGTGGCCGCTGGTGCATCGCGGGAAACGCTGGTGGATGTTCCGCAGCCCGGTGGCGTTCGTGGCGGGTGAGTCGAAGGTGGAGGACGGTATCAGGTGGTGCTCTCTGGTCGGGTCGCCGCTTCTGGTGGTGTTCGGAATGCACGCGTTGATGGTCGCGTGATTGCTCTGGCGGTGCTGGTTTTTGTGCTTACCATTGGTGTCATGGACCCCCTTACTGCCATCTCAGGGACCATCGGGCTGCTGGCTCTGGTGGGGCTTCTCGGGTGGCCTCAGATCCGTGAGTTCGTTGTTTCCCAGCAGTCGCGTCGTTCCGAGCTGGAGCAGTCGCGGCGTGACCAGTTGAACCCGCCGGCGGTGTGTCAGTGCGGGCATGGGCGTGCGTTCCACGCTGCTGCTGAGTCGGGCGCTGGCGCGTGCGCGGCCGAGGATGCTCCGTCGCGGGACTGCCGGCGCCAGCAGTATGTGGGCCCGGAGCCGCTGCCGGAGTTCCACGCGTAGACTCGCACTGTCCCTCCCAGCGGAGGACGTGAGCGTTGGCCCCGCCTCGTGCGGGGCCTTCTGCGTTACCGTCACACCATGACCTACGTGCTGTGCCGTCTCATGGGCCACCTGTGGTGGGCTGCCATGCACGTCGTGGACTGGCCCCGGTACTGGTTGCCGGACACGTGGCGGGTGTGGGGTGTGCTCACGGTCGCGACGGGCGGGTGCGCGGAGCGGGCCACCTGGTGGTGGCGGGCGGCGGATGTGAGACGTTAAGGATCCCGGCTGGGCTTAACACGTCCCGAGGGTGTGTCAGGTGTCTTGACGTGAGCCCGTGCGGGGCCTTCTGCTTTGTGGATCTGGGTTGTAGAGCTGGTCTTGTAGATGAGCGCGCGTGCGGGGTCTTTCGCGTGCCGTCAGTCTTCGTCTCTGTCTTCGCGCCACTCATGCGCACACTCTTTGTGTCGCCTCAAGAAAGGCCACAGCTCAGCAGTGAATCGAGGAAGCCCCGCGAGGACCGCGAGCACCCGCACCGGCACGGGCCGCTGGCGAAGAAGCCATGCCTCAAGCTGGTCTGAGTAGCAGTGGGCGTCGAGGCATTGCTTGCAGGCGACGTACTGGCGGGCCAGCTTTTTGTCGACGAAGAACTCCCAGGGGGAGTTGGTTTCGGGTTCGCGTTCGAGGGTCACGGCAGGAGAGTAGCGATTCAGGGGGCACCGTTGGGAGCGTTCTGTAGTTTCCGCCGCGTGCGAGCCCGGCCGCTGCTAGCGTTGGGTTGACCGTTCAGGTTGCGTTGACCGTTCAGGTTGCAGAGACGGTCCCCCGTTGCCGCGGGGGGCCGTTTTCATGTGCCCGTCCTGCTCGGGTGCCCGGTCACTGCTGGTGTGCTCGTGTGAGCATCCGTCGGATGGTGCGGTTCCACGCGCGCATCCCTGACCACTTCCACGCGGCGTTCACGGTGCGGTGCCACATGCGGCGGAACCAGGCCACAAGCTCGTCCATCAGGTCTCCTCACAGGTCGGGTCGCACTTCGGGCACCGGGTGTCGCCGCACTGGCAGCGGATGGACGGGGTGCCGCACGCGCACGGGTCGGGTTGGGCTTCGGGGATCGCGGTGTCAGTCATGTTGCCTCCTGAGCTTGTAAGGATTCCTTTCAGGTTGCCCACAGCCAAGTGAGACACCTTGTGGGCAACCTAATGAGCAACCACGGGGTCATTCGGTTGCGGTCAGGCTCCACCCCATGCGCACGGCGATCTCCGCAGCTTCCAGTTCCTCGCGTTCCAGGTGGGCGGCGTAGGTGCGGCGGAGCGCGGCGGCCCGAACGTCCAGGCCGGCTTCGGTGGCGACGTGGCGGACCAGCCACAGCACCCGGGCGAGCCGCAGCCGTTCCCCGGTCCTGCCGACGAACAGCGGCCGGACGGCGGTGGCCTTCGTCCCGCGCCCTTCGACCACCGCGGCGAGGTCGGCCAGTGTGGCCTGGTCGGTGATGGGGGCGGTGCGGACGGGGGACTTGCCCTCGGGGACGTGCACGACCTGCTTGGCGAGGTCGATGTGGTGGATGTCCAGGGCGACGACTTCGCTGGCGCGCAGCCCAGCGTGGAGGAGTAGGCGAAGGACCGCACGGTCGGCGGCGTCGGAGCGCTGGTTGATGGCAGCCTCGAAACGGGGCTGTTCCTCGGGGGTGAGTGCGGGCGTGGGTGGGGTGGTGTCAGTCATCGGGTCTCCTGTGTCTTGGTGTGGCGTGGGCGCGCGTGCCTGCCGAGCCCGGGGTCAGTCGTCCCAGCCGTCGTACTCGCCGGTCTCAGCGGCGTGCGCGAGGCGGGCTTCGGCGTACTCGCGTTCCCGTCCGAGCAGGGTCTCGCTGCACTCGGGGGTTTCGCACGCGGCGATGGTGACGTCGTGGTCGCAGGTCGCGGCGAGTTCGTGTTCGGGGAGGGTCATCGTGTTCTCCTTGCTGGTGGCGTTGGTCTGATGATGCCGTGTGGTGGTGACGGTCGGGCTGGGCTTTGTCCGTGCCGGAGCGTAGCGTTCGTGTGACCATCCACGATCGGGAGCGAACCATGGCCAACACCGCTTACGTCAACGTCAAATCATCGGAGTCCCAGTGGGATGTGATCCCCAAAAACCGGCCTCGACACCCGAACACCGACGCCGCTCGGCGAGCCCAGGTCGCTGAGGGTTGGCCTCTGGAAGGGTCGGCCGTCATCGTGGAGGTCGACAAGGAAGGCAACAATCTCGGAGCGGTGTGACATCTCATGCCGTCTGCGCCCGGCAGGGTTCCCATACGGGGATCCCTGCCTGCCTCGCGCACCCGATCATGTTCGTGGTGCCGCGCCCGCCCGGGAGCGCGATGAGCCCGTCCGCGCCGCGCGTCGCCATGAGTTCGTTGCGCTTGGGCCCTGCTGCTTTGCCGTGCACAGACCACAGGGCGGGGTGAGGCTCAACTTCCCACCCGAGTGCGAGCGCGAGGAAGTGCGCCAACCGGTCCGCTCCGGGCTTCTCCCCCGCCTTCAACTCGTAGGGGATCCCGTCCTCCCGCCGGACCTTGCACGCCCCGTGGACAAGCGTGTGCGGCCCGGTAGGGGCGTAGTGGGAGAGGGCATAGGCGACCACCATCGCGTCGGTGTAGTCGCGCCCCCCAGTCACGATGATGCGCACGCCATCACCGCCTTCTCGTACACGCGCTCCACGAACCGCCATGCCGCTGGGGTGTGCCTCTTGGGCCGGTACGGGGCCGGGGCCAACAGCTCCTCCCCCGCGACGGTCACACCGACCCCGTAGAAGCTGGCCTGCGACAGGTACATGTCCCGCTTGGAGTCGGGCAGGCGGCCCAGGGACACGGCGCGGGCGCAGACGGGCGCGAACCGTGTCGCGGACTCGAACGCCTTCGCGGGAGGTCCGGCGACCACGGCGACGTCCACGGCCAGCGGACGCACCGCCAGCCGGGTAATGGTGGCCCCGTCGCGGTGCACGGACCCGGCGGGCAGGTGACGAACCCGGCGGCGCTCGTTGTCCGTCAGCGACACCTCAGGGACAGGCTCACCGACGGGCAGGGCTGAGAGGAGTTCGAGGGCGTCCCAGCTCGTCACTAGGCCTGCTGAGGCTTTACGGCGGCGCGCGACCTCCCCAGGGTCAAGGCGGTAGTGGATGGTCGTGGCCGTGTCCCACTGGAGTGTGAGGGCTGACGTGGTGGTCATGGTGCCTCCTGCTCTGATTGTGCCTGCCCGGCCCGGCTGGTGGTGTGCCAACCGGGCGCGGGGGTCAGGCGTCGATCCCGAGCGCCTTCACGGTCGCGCACGGCCAGTCAGCGCGCCCACCTCGCCCGTCGTTGCACTCGGCGCACCACAGGGTCGGGTTCTTCGGACACAGCAGGTCGCTGTACCACTCGTCGCGGAAGTGGGTGTCGGTGATGCTGTCGCCGCAGTGAGCGCACACGGCCGCGTTGCGGGGGTT
Source organism: Nocardiopsis moroccensis (assembly GCF_055763695.1). Classification (NCBI taxonomy): domain Bacteria; kingdom Bacillati; phylum Actinomycetota; class Actinomycetes; order Streptosporangiales; family Nocardiopsidaceae; genus Nocardiopsis; species Nocardiopsis moroccensis. Next base: position 1,825,952 of record NZ_CP199747.1, read on the forward strand.
GTCGGCGTCAGCGAACTCCACGATCGGGGCGTGGAGTTTCAGGACGGCGTTCACGGGGTCGACGAGTCCGCCTGCTTGCTCAGCGGTGATCTGTGCGTGCACGGGTGCGGCTGCGATCCCTGCGGTGGGCAGGTCTCCGTGGGATTCGCTGATGATCGGCGCGGGCTGGTCCATGCTGTTCCTCCTGTGTCCTTGTCGCTGGTGTGGGCCCGCCCGGGGTGACAGGCGGGCCCGGGTAGGTCAGCTCCCGTAGGCGATCACAGCAGCGAGCGCGCCCATCGCACAGTCCCCGCACACCAGCGGAGCGCGTGACGGGGCAGGCGCGAACTCCCCGAGGTTGCCCTCTGCCTCCCGCTCGCGGAACCGCTTCATCTTCGCGGCGTGCTCCCCCGTGGAGAACTTGATGGATGGCTGCTTGCCGGGCCGGTGGTCGAGGTAGAACATCGCCGGGTTGTCGCAGTCGTCGTGGACGCACTGGCCGAGATCGATGTGGGTGGCGTCCCACTGGTTGAGGCGCTGTTGGAGGGGGATGGGGAACCGGACAACGGTCATGGTGTTCCTCCTGCTCTGATGATGCCTGTTGGTCAGAAGTCTCCGCTGAAGTCGTCGGCGCCGACTGGTTCGAGGGGTTTGGCGGGTTTGCCGTCGAAGAAGATCTCGGCGAGGGCTTGCTGGTTGGTCATGTTGGCGAGCGCTTCAATCTCTTCTCGGGTGCCGATGGCGCCCCGTGCGCCCCCTCGGGTACCGCCCTGGTTTCCTGACGCCGTAGCGGGCGGCTGAAGGCCGCGCACGAGCATCAGGTCATCCCGCAGGGTGTTGATGTCGCGGTTGGTCACCCATGTGGGCAGCCACTTGATGCGCCCGCCGTGTCCGTCGCCAGCGTCGTTGATGTTCTTCGCGATCTGGTCGGCTTCGCCGTCGGTGCAGTGCTCGTCTGCGAGGCGGGTTCTGATGATGTTCGAGGAAGTCTCGATCTTCGTCTTCTTCTCCGGGACGGGAGGTGCTGCGTCCTCGGTGATGTCCTCGACCTCAGCCGAAGAAGATGATGGTTCATCTGATGGGTCCCCTGATGGATAGGGGGAACTGTGTGCCCCATCCTTAAGGGGCACTGTGTTCACCGGGTCGGGGAACTCTGTGCACTTTGGCTGGTCAGAGTCGGTGCCCGTGGTTCCCTTTGGCTGGTCAGGGGTGGTGTCGTCCTTGAACTCCAGCTCGTGAACGAGGTTGTCCTTGTAGACCTTCTCGGGCATACGGAGGACCGCGAGCCGTTCGAGGTTGACCCGGGTGATGTTGGTGGTGCGGACGCCTTGGGCGTTGACGCGCGAGGATGTGGCGAGCAGGCCGCGTTCGATGAGGTTCTTGCGGATCTTCTTGACGCCCCGGTCGGAGAATCCGGTCATGTCGGCGATGCGCTCGACTCCGGGCCAGCAGTACCCGTGGGCGTCGGTGAAGTTGCAGTACGCGAGGAGGACGGACTTCTCTCCGCTGGCGAGGTCTCCGGCGTCGAAGACCATCTGCATGTGCTGGATGCTCACTTGGCACCCCCGTCGAACTCCGCTGCCTTGGCGGCGACGACTGCCACGGGGTCGCGGTCTCCGAAGTCGAACCACTCGCCGTGGGTGCGCAGCTCGTCGAACTGGCGGTGCAGCCACCCTTCGAGCTCAAGGCCGCCCGGCGTAGTCCACAGAACCTCGAGCTTGCGGCCGGACGCGCGCTGGATCGCCTTCAGCCGTCGGTCGAGGTGCTTGGTGATGCCGATCTTGGCGATGGAGGATTCAGTTTCGCCGATCAGGTAGACGACGCTCGGGAGGTCGATGTAATCGGCGTCTGCTCCTACGTTGTGCTCGGAAGGCCAGTCGTTGAGCTGGTACCGCTTCGCTGCCTTGCCCCGGCCTGAACCAGGCGAGGTGACGAGGCGCTCCCCGTTGGGGTTTGCCACGACCCCGATTCCTTCGAGCACCTTGAGCGCACTCTTGATGGTGCTGATGCTGCTCTTTTTCCCGCCGGGGCCGGGCATGAGAGCGGCGATGTCTTCGTGGCTGAGCCACAGATCCCCGTCTCGCCCCTCCTGTGCGAGGAGCGCTCGCATCATGGCGTAGAGCCGGTATGCGGTGTGGGTGACCTTCGGGTGAAGGGTGATCCAGTCCGGGATGGGGCTGTCCGGCTGGATAGAAGTCTGAGCCCCGAGGTTGCTCGTGGGCGTAAGACCGTTAGGCTTGTTCAAAGCCGCCTCCTGAGAGCTGTTCAGGTTGGTGGTCAGAAGCCGTCGTGGTGTGTCCAGCACCCGGCGGCTTCGCTGTTTTCGGTTGTCCCCCCAGTTTACCCCAGTTGCACGTGCACCTGTGGGGCGGAAACCCCCGGCAGGCGGGGGATCCGGGGGTCACTTCCGGCGGTTCCAGGAGGCGGACTTGCGGTCCTTCTGCCACGCCAAGATCGTCTCCTCGCGCCACAACGGCGACTGGCCCGCTCGGCTGTCGGGCTTCGGTAGGTCCTTCTTGTGGAGGTAGCGGCGCACGGTCGCGGGTTTGACCTTGAGGCGGTCGGCGACGTCGGCGATGGTGAGGTATCCGGGGATCTTCTCGTTCATGCTCCGAGCCTAGCTTATCTACACGGTGTGGACAAAGCTTGGGTCGGTCCGATAGAGTGGCCCCAAGACATCTACACGCCGTAGATAAAAGGAGGCTCGATGAGCGCAGTGCTCAAGCTCAAGTCCAAGGTCCACCTGCTCAACGCGCTCATCAACCACCCCCGCACAGGCGAAGGCGAACGAGCCGCCGCCCGGCGCATGATCTACCGCCTCGTCGACAAAGCCCGCGCCAACGGCGTCCGCCTCGGTGAGAACGGCGTCATCGACCGCAGGACCTACGGCGCCAAGCACGACCGCACCCACGGCCTGCGCACCGCCGACATCGCGAAGCTGGTCCGCGCCGACATCAAGATGGCCCGCAAGATCGGCAAGCAGGCCCAGGCGGCCGACGCAGACGGGGCGCTCGCGACCACCGACCCCATCGCCAACGCCCCCGTACAGGTCACCTACAGCGTGCGCACCCGCACCTACTCGGGCGGCAGCAGCATCGACGTGATCATCAAGAACATCCCCGCCGACTGGGGGTGGACGGAGTCCGTGGACGACCGTGGGGACGTGGTGCGGAAGGGCACCGAGTCGTTGCGGGCGCTGAGCGCTGAGCTCAAGGCCATCTTGGACGCCTACAACTACGACGGGTCCGACCTGGCGAGCGACTTTTCAGACGTCCGCTTCTACGGGTTCGTGCACGCCGACTACTAACCCCCTGAGCACCGACGGAGGAACCAGACATGACTCTCCAGAACATCCGCGACCGGATCACCCGCATCATCAACGCCGCCGACAAGGGCGACTACGAAGCCGCCCACAGCATGGAAGACACCCTCCACCAGGACGTGCTCCGCGCCATCGCAGACGGAGCCGACAACCCCGCCGAACTCGCGAGGACCGCGCTCGGCACGAAGTCCATCAACTTCAACCGCTGGTGCGCCTGACCCCGTGCACGACGAAGGCCGCCCCTGCGCGAATCAGGGGCGGCCCGGCACAAGACTACCGAGGAGACCACATGGACACCGCCCTGCACCCCGGCACACACGTCCGCACACCCAACGGCACCGGCACCATCACCGAACCCCCCACCCTCCAAACCTGCTACGGGCGATCCGAGTGGACCGTCCGAGTGAAGCTCGACCAGCCCTTGATGGCGGACTACGAAGTTTTCCTCGTGGACCTGGTCACCGTGGGCGGGTGGCCTGCCACCGTCGCACCCGAGTCGCACACCGAGGAGTCCTGATGTCCGACCTCGACCTGTCCGCCATCCGCTACGCCGGAACCAACCGGTTCCACATCGACGACGGCGAACCCGTCAGCGCCTACGAAGCCCTCCAGTGGCTCGAAGCGAACGGCGCCACCCCCGTGCAAGCCAAGGCAGCGCTTCGTGAAGCCCGCGCGGAAGGAGAGGCGTGATGGGGCTCCGAGAGAAGGTGGCGGAAGCGGTCTGCGCCCTCCAGGGCCTGGACCACCACCCGTCAGAGGACGACGAGGCGAGGATCGCAGACGCCGTCATGGAGGTCGTGGAAGGCCGCCTGGCCGAGCTCGAAGCCGGACACCATTACAGCGGCGACCCATGGGACTACGGCTACTACCAAGCGCTCAAGGACGTAAGGGGAGAGCAGTGATGGACCTACTCCACGAACTCGACAAGGTCCGCGACCGCGCAGTCGCAGACGTCAGCTACGACTTCGCCGCCGGACGCTACCAAGGAGTCGTCGAAGCGCGCGCAGTGGTCGAGCAGGCCAACGCCCGCGTCCGGGAGCTGGAGGAAGAGAACACGCGGCTGCGGGACACCGTGGCGCGAGCCGGGGACTTCTGCGCGCGCCCCACCGCATGCGGGCTCCTCCTCAACACCGCCCGCGCCCGCGACATCGCCAAGGAGGAGAAGTGAGCTACGAAACCGTCCTCATGTGGGCAGCCGCGATCATCCTCGCCGCCGTCGCCATCGCAGCACTCGCAGGAGCCGCATTCATGGTCGCCGCGACCACCCACGGGCACGTCCGCCGCTACCGCATCCACGGCCTCACCCGAGACCAGATCGGCGAGTGCCGCAACCTCGCCGCCCAGTACCGCCGCGAGAACGGCACCAGCAACGGGCCCGTGTCCCCGCCCGTCGACCCAATCTGACCCAACCACCACCACGAGGCCCGGCCGCCCGCCGGGCCTTACATGTGTCACAGGACGGTCGCACCCCTGACAAGACCAGAGCCCCGCCCTACCCTGAGAGCAGCGACGCAACAGGAAGGACGGGGCTTTTCATGACCAACGATACCCCTTGCACCCGAATCAGAGGACTCCGCAAACAGAAACGATGGAGCCAAGAACGCCTCGCCGAAGAAGCACGCGTATCCCTCTCCACCGTCCGCCGCGCCGAAGACCCCACCACCGTCAGCGACATCCGCACCGGACTCCTCCACCAAATCGCTGACGCCCTCAGAGTCACCACCGTCGACCTCTACACCGACCGCGCACCCCAAGTCACACTCGCCGAAGACCCCGGCAACGACCGGGCGCTCGCCCGCCTCCGAGCCGCCATCAGCCCCGCCGTGGGCATCGACGGACAACCCATACTCCCCGAAACCGACACCACCGAACCCGTCGACCTCCAAGCACTCCACACCACCGCAGCCCGACTCGAAGTGCTCTACCGCGCCGACCGGTACAACGACGTCGCCGCCGCGCTCCCCGCACTCGTAGGCGCCGGCCACCGGGCCGTCGCCGAATACGACACCGACGAGGCCTACCGTGCGCGCGCGGTCGCACTCCAGATGGCGGGCCGCTACCTCACCCAGACCCGGCAGATCTCCGACGCCCTGGCCGCGCTGCGGGCGTCCATCCGTGACGCTGCGCAGGCCGGTGACCGCACCTTGGCGGCGATCGGGATCAGCGGGCAGGGGTGGGCACTCGTCCGCCAGGGCCGCCTCGACGAGGCCGAACGCCTCAGTGTGCTGTCCGCGGACGAGATGGAACCCCGCAGCCTACGCAAGGCCACCCCGGCCGAACTCGCCGCGTGGGGGCACCTGCTGTTCCGCGGCGCCAGTGCGGCGGTGCGCAACAACGGCCACGACCGGGCCCGCGACCTGCTGTCCGTGGCCGGATCCGCAGCGTCCGCGCTCCGCAAGGAAACCGACTGCTGGGCCACCTTCGGGCCCCTCACCGTTGCGCAGAAAGAAGCCGAGTTCGCGCTCATCGAAGGCAAACCCGACCACACCCTGCGCCTAGCCGAACGCCTCCCCCGCGTCCAAGACGTCGGCGACGTCACCCCCATCAACTGGGAACGCCACCGCCTCGACGTCGCTGAGGCGCTCGTAGCGACCCGTGACCCCGACCAGGCCACCCACGTGCTGTCCGGGGTGCTCCAACGCGCCCCCGAGTGGCTGCGCCGCCAGGGGTATGCCAGGCCCACGGTCCAGGCCATCCTCGAATCGCGGCGCACCCCCACCGCGGAAATGGTTGCTCTGGCCACACATATGGGTGTCGCCGCCTAGAACCGCTCCCACAAGAGCAGAACCCGCAAGGGGAGGGTCGTAAACGGCCCTCCCCTCATCTGGTTTATGGCCTGTGTCACCACCATCGTGGGATGTAACGCGAGGTGATGACGATGACACGACAAGCCGAAGCCGCTGCCCTGCACGGGCACCCCACGACCGCTGACGACAACACCAAGATCATCGAGCTGCGCAAACGCTTCCCCGCCTGGCAGATCGACCGCTGCCCCGGCGGGTTCGAGGCCTTCCACCGCACCGAGGCCCCCGACCCCCGCACCCAGCGCGTCGGCATCCAGACGCACCTGCGCCGCGCTGAACTCCCCATGCTGGAGGAGTCCCTGTTCATGCAGCAGGTGCTGCGCGGCGACGGACCGGAGGCGGTCCTGTGAGTGCGACCCCCGACCCGCTCGTGTCCGCGATCCGCTCCGGTGCGCTCACCGCAGAGCAGGCCGACGGGCTCGCTGACATCGTGCAGGTTCTCGTGGACCAGGCCGCGGAGTCGCGTGTGGCCCGCCCTGGGGTGCTGATGGACCTGACGATCGCGGACGCGACCCGGTGGCAGGCGCTGGTGGCGGCGTTGCGGGCGAATCGGGGGTCGCTGTACCCGCAGGGCGTGAGGACGTGAGGGGCCCGGCTGCGCTGTGGCGGTGCGAACCCCCACCACAGCCGGGGTTCCCCGAGCTCGCCCCGCTCGTTCGTATCTGGCTGACACAAACCCACGGAGATCCCCATGCCCAACGTCCACGAGGACGTCACCACCGACTACCAGACGCTTCTGCGCGAGATCGCGCGCATGATCGCCGTCCCCCAGGGGCTCGCGCCTCAGGCGAGGTGGCAGGCGTTGATCGCTATCGAGGAGCGTCAGCGCGAGATCTCCTGGCTGGTGGACCAGATCACCTACGCCGGGATGGCACCGGCTGAGGCTCTCGACCAGTTGCGGGGACGGCGGTGGCTGATGAACATCCCGGCCGGCCCGAAGTTCGCGCAGGCCGGTTAGGGCGCACAAGACCCGGCGCCCCCGCCATGGGTGGGGGCGCCGTAGGGACCTACGGGTCCCGACCTGGGGATCACGGTGGCAGCCGCCCCCAGGAATCCGCAGCGGATTACCAGAAAGGCTAGACATGCAGCACACCGAGATCGAGGGGCGAAAGACCGTCATGTACTCCGAGGACGGCTTCCGCAAGTCCACGTACTCCAACTCCCAGGGGGCGTGCGTGGAGGCCAAGGTGGGCGCGACCACGGCTGTGCGCGACGTCCAGAACCGCGGCCTCGGCCACCTGGACTTCCCCGGCGCCGAGTGGATGGCAGCGCTGCGGACCGCCAGCGTGCGGGCATAGAAGCTCCCGGCCGCGCGGTGCGTGCGGCTGGTTGGTCCGGGTGGTGACCGGACCCCGGGGACTGGAGACCCCGGCGAGGCACCAACAGGGGCTCCGCGCGCCCCCTTCCACCGAAAGGTGATCGCGCGGTAGGGCCCCGGCTACGGCCGGGGAGGGTCCGGCGGGGAAGGGCGGCTTCGGCTGCTTGCCGGGCCCGGCCCCCGTCACCAACCAGGTGGCGGGGGTTTTCGCATGTCAGGGGCCTTCCCAGAAAAACATATAGGCATGGCTAGACATTGCGCTCACCCATGTGTATATTTAGGGGTGTCAGCAGGAACCAGCCCCCCCCCGAGGAGCCGAAGATGATCCGCATCGACCGCGCCGACCGCGACCACACCGAGCTCCTCGACCCCACCAACTGGATCAGCAGCAACTGGGGCGGCGACACCCTCCGCGACTGCCGCGGCTGCGAAGACTGCCAGGCCGAGGACTACCTGCGCGGCGAAACCCGCTGGCAGTGCTACGGCGAGCGCGAGCTCGAAGACACCCGGTACGGCATCTCGGTGATGGCCGACGAAGACGACCTCATCGAATACCTCGCCACCGTCGGACCCCAGATGGACAACACCGTCCTGGTCGAGCTCGAAGGCGACTACTCCGACGAAGACGGCCACGACGCCCACCTCGGCGAGCAGCTCATCCTCCCCACCAAGATCGTGGCGGTCCGCCCCGTCACCGACGAGTTCGTCGCCGCGGTCTTCGCCAAGCACGACGAGATCCACGGAGCCTGACATGACCACACCCGACGCCACCGAGTTCGTGGACTGGGATCGCATCCGCGCCCTGCCCCCAGCTGAAGCCCTGTCCGTCCTCGGGCAGCTCGCGGACCTGAAGGACAACCCCTTCACGGCGGCCAGGATCCAACTGGCTGGCGAGACCGTCCGCGAGGAGATCGCCCGCCACCGGCCCGGCGCTCAGGCCCGCGCCGCGAAGTCCCTCAAGGTTTCCCCCGCCCTCCTGGGGCGGCTCTACGCCAAGTACAAGGAGCAGCACATGATCGAGATCGCCAGCGTGGTCAGCAACTACGACCTCCTCAATGAGGTCGAGGACCGCTTCGACTCCCGGCAGGCGGCGCACGACGTCATTCAGATCTACCTCGGGCAGATCATCGACATCGACGGGGAGGACACGGTGGTCATGGACCGCAAGGACCTGAAGAACGCTTCGGGCCGGACCATCGGGGAGACCCTGTGGGTGACCGAGGAGGCCGCGGACACGATCCGAGAAGCGATCGCCGCCGAGTAGTCACTGCCAGCAGAATGAGGACAAACCCCCGCCATGGGCACTGAGGGTCAAGAAGGAGAAAGATGGACGGCCACAGCAACACTCGACGGTGCACTGTCCCCGGCTGTGAACGCAGGCTTAAGGGCAACGGTCTCTGTCAAGCCCATTACATGCGCCAGCGTCGAAATGGCGATGTTCAAGCTGGCACTCCGGTCGCGTCCTTCGGGATGCCCGACGTGTGCACTCTCGATGGGTGCGAACTCCCTGCCCGCGCAAAGGGGTTGTGCCCAGGGCACTATGAACGCCTGAGGAGTGAAGGGGATCCTCGCCCGGAGGCGCCCCTCAAGAGCCGCCACCGAGCGATCACCTCTTGCTCGGTGGGCTCATGCGAGCGGCCAAGTGAAAAGCGCGGGTACTGCCAAGGCCACTACATCCGGTGGCGAAAAGACGGTGACGTCAGGGCTGGCGTCCCTCTTCGGCAGTTCTCAAGCCCAGACTGAGAAGCCTCGGGAAGGCGAGTAGCCACCTCGCCATACTGGAAGCGGCCCCGCGCAGGAGAAGTGCGCGGGGCCGCCTCTCATGCTAGGACTCTCCCATGCAATACGGCGACCCTGACGGTCACGGAATCCACGGGCAGCTCACGACCGGCGATGACGGCGGGCTCATCTGCCACGAGTGCGGGCAGGAGCGGCGCTTCCTCGGGCGGCACGTGCGTGAGCACGGCATGAGTGCGGACCAGTACCGGGAAGCGCACGGGCTCGGCCGGTCCACGAGCTTGGCCGCGGACTCCCTGCGCGCCACCTGGTCCGAACGCTCCACCGAACGTGTCGGCTCCCCCGAGTGGGAACGCTTCGCCGCGGCACGTGATGTGGACGCCGCACGCCAAGAATCCCTCCGGGCCCTGCGGGAGCCGCTGCGTGCGCAGGCGTTGGAGGCTCGCAGGAAGCAGGCCGCGAAAGCGTCCCGGTCGCGCCCCAAGCGCCTGTGTGAGGTGGAAGGATGCGGGCGCAAGCACGTCGCGGACGGGCTGTGCCGCACCCACTACGAGCGCCGCAAACGCACCGGGGATGTACAGGCGGACGTGCCGGTCGCGCCGCGCAAGGGCGGTCCGAGGCCGCGCTGAAACGGGCTGTGGATAACCGCTCGACCGCCGGCCAGGCGGGTACACCCGCCTCATGAATGAACCCCTGCCCCCGGAAGACGAACCCCCGCTGACCGACGGCGACCGTGTGTGGCTCGCCGGCCTCCTCGAAGAGACCGGACCCGAAGGCGCCTACGCCATCGCGGACCTGCTCGGAATCGACCTCAACGAATAGCGAAAGCCCCGCCCCAACTTCCCCGGGGCGGGGCTTCGTCATGCAGGGGTTACCCGCGTTCCCAGTCCCGCACGTACTCCTCCCACGTCACGACGCGCGCGGCCGTGACCGCGTCGGGGAACGTGCGCGGGCTGCGTCCTGGGAACCCGTGGCCGTTGGGGCAGTGGTGCCATGAGGCGCGGTGCCCGGGTTCGTCTTCGACCTCGATCCTCCAGTCGGCGGCTGGAGTCCAGGTGTCATCGTTCGGGCAGTACCACTGCTCCCCCGCTGGGCTGGTCATGACGCCCACTCGGGGTCGAACTCGGGGTGGTCGGAGTAGACGGACGCGAGCTGCTGGAGCACGAGGTCTGCGAGGTTCACAGCAGCGAAGTCCCCGACGTCGCTGACGTTCGCGCGAGCGCACTCCTCAACGACCTTCCGCTTCGCTTCGATGTCTCGGAGTAGCCCTTCGCCGGTGACGCTCCAGAGCTGACCGGAGCCGGGGACGGGGCGCACGAGTAGCCCGTCGGGCCGGGTCTGGATGATGCGCAGCGCGACCTGGGTGCCTTCGTCGTAGCGTGCGTTGAGGAACTCCACGATCGTCATGAGGTGACCCCCTGCGTCTCCAGGTAGCGGGCGCATGCCTCGCGGCCCTGCCGAATGTCGTCCTGCGAGATGGTGATGCCGATCTCGGCGTGCACCCGCTCGAAGACGTCCTCCCCCTCACGGAAGATCGTCATCTGCACATGCGTCCACGGGACCGGGCCGATCAGCTTGGTGATGTCCTGGATGCGCGACGCGATGCTCTCGCACCCCACCGACCAGCACCCCTTGTGGGCGACACGGCGCGCTTCGGCCATGTCGCCCCACAGGCACTCCAGCTCCCAGCGGAGAGCTTCGGTGAGCTGCTCGCGTGTCGGTTCGGTCATGATCCGGTCTCCTTCTCCTGTCGGTACTTCCCGGCGCGCACGTCGTTGATGTGCTGTCGGGACTTCCTGGATCCCTCGATCAGCTTCTTGATCCATCCGTGCGCCGGCTTGCCCGTCTCCCCTCGGTTCTCAGGGAAGGCGTAGAAGATCTCCTCGTTGAGCTGGGCCGTCGCTTTGCGATGGCGTTCTTCTAGGTCGGCTATCTGGTCGCTGAGTCTCTGGATGCGCTTGAGGCGTTCTTCGTCTGTGGTGTGGGTGGTCATGGTTCTAGGGTCTCACAGTCACTGTGACCCGTAAATACATAGTCACAGTCACTTGCAAGTTCACAGTGAATGTGTAATCATGGAGACATCAGCACGAACGAGGGAGCGGACATGACGAAGAACCAGGACAGCAAGGTCAACGAAGACCGCCGCCAGGTCCGCGCGGACTTCCCCCTCCACACCCGAGTCGCCGTATCCACCGAGCTCAACGGCGAGACCGTCCACTTCACCGGCAAGGTCACCGACCACGGCGAAGGCAGCACCAAGGACGGCATCCAGCAGTTCGTGACCGTGGCCACCGCCGACGGCACCGAGTACATGGTCCGCCCCGCCAGCATCCGGGCGCTCCCCAAGCTCAGCCCCGCTCGGACCACGGCACTGCTGGCCATCGCGGGCAACGGCGGGTCGGTCTCCTACGACCTCACCTCGATCAGCGCGATCGGCACCCACGGGAACGCGGTGCACGGGCTGCGGAACATCGGCCTCCTGGAGTTCTCCGGATCCCGGCTGACTCTGACCGCTGACGGCGAGTTCATCGCCACCGCGCTGGCCGCACTCGACAACTGACCTTCACACCGAACCCGAGGGAGACCCCATGAAGCAGCGCCCCACCGTCACCGAAGCCCAGCTCAAGCGCCACATGCACCGCGCCGGCCGCCGCGCCAAGGTCGCCACCCGCAAGGCCAGCCGCGCCGCGCACCGCAACTCCCTCCACACCGCTGCCTCCCACCTCCGACACCTCGGCATCGACGCCGAAACCGCCGAAGGCATGGCGTCCACCCTCCGCAAGAAGATCACCGGCGGCGTCAAGGGCATCGCCAAGAAGAACGGGATCCGCCGCGACTGCACCCGCTACACCGCCGGCCAGTTCCTCACCGGCCTGATCGCCTACAAGCCCCGCAAGGCCGAGTACAAGGACGCCCGCCGCCACGCCATCACCCAGCTGCTCGCCCTCGCCGCATAGGAGACACCGATGACCCGCGAAGAGATCCGCGCCTTCGCCGCCGAACACAACGGTGGACAGGACCTGCCCAACCCCGACTACGACCTCGACCCCACCAGCACCGACTACGCCCACTGGATGACCATCGCCCACCAGGCCTACCGGCGCCGCGACGCGAAGATGCTCGGCTGGATGTGGCGATGGGCCCCCGACATCACCAACGGGTCCGACCCGCTCCTGGCCCGAATCCAACACCTCGGCATGTACTCCGTCTAACCGCACTGACCAACACGCAGGAGACCCGCATGAAGGCCAGCGAACTCACCCCGCAGGTGGCCGCACCTGGACCATCACCCTCATCCAGCCCCACGGCGACGAGCTCAAGCTCTACCTCGACGCCGACGACGGCGAAGGGACCTTCCGCTGCTACGACACCGCTGACCTGTACGCCAAGCCCGACGCCGAAGTGGAGGTGGTCCAGTGACCCCGGCTGAGGACCGCTACTACGAGCCCCCGGAGGCCATGTACACGCCGCTCACCGAGACGTGCCTGTACGAACCCGACAACGCCGAAGACGTCTGTGGGGAGGAGGTCGCGCACGACGACGCGATCTTCTGCGAAACCCACCTGACCGCTTTCGAGGAAGACCGGATCAGCTGGGAGGAGTACCGGGCCATCCAAGCCCACTACCAGATCGCATGATGGAACACCACAACGAAGGAGCAGCTAGATGACCACCAGAACCATCCACTGGGTCGCCGCCCGCAGCGGACGCGGGCGCGCTGCCTGCGGCGAAGACTCCCAGGGCATGTGCAGCAAGAACCTCGACGAAGTCACCTGCGGACGGTGCGTGTACACGCACCTGGAAAGCGAGCAGAGCTTCAACGAGCACCTGTGCCGCCGGGTGATCGAGCTCGAAGAAGCCTTGAGCGGGAAGTCCACCGACCTGTCCGGGATCGAAGCCCTCATCCGCCGCGCCTTGAACGAGAAGCAGAACGTGAAGCGCATCGATCGGGTCATGGGTGTCGTCGGTGGCGAACTTGCGTGGGCTAAGGAGGCCCTGGAGCACACCACTGAGTTCCGGTTCGGTTCCGGCATGGAGGACTACGCGGAAGTGTCCCGCACTGAGATCGACGGCGAGACCGTGTGGATCGCACGTGGCTGGAAGTTCGTGGAGCACTTCGAAAACCAGCGCGACGCTGTCAACAGGGCGCGAGGACTTGTCGGAGGGCTGGAGGGGTCACGCGACGAGGACGACACCTGACCACATGAAGAGGGCCCGCTGGAGCTTCCACCTCCAGCGGGCCCGATGGAACCCAACCCCGTGAAGAGAAGAGGAACCGTGCTGAACACTATCGCCCCGCCCCGCCTCGGAACCACCACCGTCAACGCTGAGCTCGACCAGATCATCGACGTCACCGAAGCCCTGACCACCAACGAGCTCGCAGGCCTCATCGCCCAGGACAACATCCTCGGGCACCCCTGCAGCGACGACACCCCGTCCGCGTCCCCCGTCGGCCGGTGGGTGCTCGCGCAGCTCCAGGCCGTCGGGATCGACGCCGTCGCCTACATGTGGGGGCACGACCTGACCATCCTCGACCACACCCGGGGCGTCATCGGGCAGGTCCACATCCCCCAGGGGCACACCCTGTGCGAACTCGACACCGAGGTCAACGACCTCGACCGGCCCGAGCTCACGTGGCAGGGAGAGGGGGACCCCCGATGATCCGCCACATCCTGACAGCGCTCATCCCCTGCCGCAAGGGGCACGGGATGTTCGACTCGCGGTTGGGCCCGTGCCCGGTCTGCAAGACCAAGGTCTACGTCCCCCGCGCCTGACACAACAAAGCGCCCCACCCCCAAAAGGAGGTGGGGCGCACGTGTGCGTGGGGTCAGCTATCCGACGGAGGACGCGCCGTGTGCGGCGCCGCATACCCGCCCAGGAACGTCACCACCGGCGGCAACGCCGAAATCAGCAGAAACTGCACCGTGTCCGGCAACCCGGAGATCACCGTCGGGTCCGACTGCACCGCCGTCAGCACCGCCAGCGCCACACCAGCCGCGAGGCTGAGGAACGTCGCCACAGTCACCTTCGTCTCGATCTTCTGCATGGGCTCTCTTCCTGCTCTATGGGCCATCCGGCCCCGCTTCTTCATGCGCTTCTCGCCCGTCGAGCGAATGGTGGGAAACCAGCCAGCCCACCGACCCGTCGACAGCCTTCACCGGCTCCGTGGTAGGGCCGCAAGGGCACTCACCGCCGCTGCTGTCGTGCTCAATCAAGTCGCCGTTCGGGACGACGTGCACGGTGCTCACTGCCACGACCAGCCAGCGCCCATTAAGGCTGCACCTCCGTGACCTTGGTGGTCAGGGTGGCGCCCACCAGAGCCTGCGGGTCAACGGTGCCTGTACCACCCGAGGGAGGGTCCACGTCCGCCAGGCTGATCTGGAACTGGCGACGGAACCAAGCCTTCCTCATCTGGTTGAGCGCCCAGTAGCTGACAGTGTCGCCGCTGGTCGCACCCGAACCCATGGAGTGACGACAGGCCAGCACGGCATCAGCGACACCGTCGCCATAGACCCCGTCCCAGTCACCGTCGAAGTAGGAGTTCGCCGGGGGAAACCCAGCATCCTTGAGGTAGTGCTGCAGGTCCTTAACCGCCACACCCGTGTCGCCTCGCCTGAGTCCCAGCATGTGCTCTGTCCCCATCTCGTCGGTAGTGATCGCCCCGGGGGGCTGCGTGAACGTTCCGTCCTTGACCAGGGCATACGCCCTGTCCCCCGGGCAAGACGTCGCGATGAAGTCGCGATGTCCGAGCACGGTCCCGGCGTTGCCGGCCTCCTCCATGAGCCACTGGCGAAGCTCCCGCACCGCGTTGATCTGGTTGGCGGTCGGGGTCTCGCCGGGGCCCAGCCCCAGCGTCACGCTGTAGTGCGTCGAGTTCCCACCCGGCTGTGCGGCCTGCTGCCGGTACAGCCCGCGCCCCTCCACGATGTAGCCGCCAGGCGTGGCCCCGAAGCTGTACCCGATGTCGTCCCAACCCCTGCTGGGGCCGGTGTGGAACGCGCGGGTGTTGCGCCAGTAGGCGAGAAAATCGCCCAAGTCCCCGTGCACAAGCCCCTGATCGGACCCGTCGTAGTGGACCACCAGCCCCGACCGCGGGTCCGCCCGAGAGGCCGGAGACGTGCCCCACCCCAGATCGGACCGGGAAACGTACTTAGATGGTCGGCTCACGGCCTACTCCTCTGAGTGGTGCGGATCGGACGCTGTATCGCCCTGGGACACGAACGTCTGATGAACCGACGGCGCATGAGGGCGACGGGTCTGCTTGCGGATGTCATCCACCGCATCCCGCAACGACGTCCCCGAATTCGGGTGCATCTCGTGCTCTATGGCCTCCGTGCGTGACTCCACAGACCCCAGCCGGTCACACATACGACCCATGTGCGTTTCGACCTCGCCCAGGCGCTCCGGTATCCCCGGCTTCCGAGGCTCTCCACGCTGCGGGTCCTCGGGTTCCCCGAACCACTCCCGGAAGAACCGGTCCACTGTGCGCGCGAACTTCGTGGCCGCCCGCACTCCCCTAGTGATCGCTGCGCACGCTGTCGCAAAAGCGCCCAACGCGAGCACCGACGCGGCCAGCCATAGAACCCAAGGCCCGAACTCGATGGGGGCACTCATAGGCGCCCTTCACAGACAGGCATTGGCCCCTCCCCCCGAAAGGTCCCTTTTTGTCACACCCCTATTATGCCTTACCGGCATGAACACATAGAGAACCATGCTTTTGAGGTATGGTCGCAGGTGCGAGGACCCGCTCCTGGGGGTTGCCGGGCACAAAGGAAGGCCCACACCACGAATGGTGTGGGCCTTCCGCGTCAACACAGGTCAGGCGTCCGGGCACAAGTAGAGCTGAGCGTTACCCACCAACGGCGACGCCACCGGCCCCACCGGATCCACCGCCCCATCATTGGCCCGCTCCAACGACACCACCACCTCCGTGGGCGTCATGCCACCCTCGATGTCATCACAGATTGCCCACCCCAGATCGAGCACCCACTCATCGCCCTTACCGTGAATCCCCGAACCAGCTTCCTCCGCGGCCTCGTAGACCGCTTCGAGGAACTGGCCTTCGCTGGACTTCAACTCCTCCGCTTCTTCTCCCCCGGAGGCCGGCGAGGCGTCCTCCTCCTCAGGTTCAGCGGCTGCCTCACCGGTGGGCTCCTCGCGCGGGACCGGGGTGTCCTCCTCAATGATGCCGACCGCCTGCATCAGCCCACCGACCAGACCGAGCCCAACGAAGATCCCAACTCCGATCGCCCACTTCTTCCACGTTGGCATTGGCTGCTTGTCGTCCATGGCGCGCTCCTCGGCTTAGGGGGATATCAGGAGATGGGACGCTACCCGCAGCCCTGCGGTTGCTGCGGGGAAACCCCGACCCGTCTTACACTCGTGATCAGGAGGCCCGCATGCCCAAATACCTGGCCACGTTCCACCTCGGAGACACCGACACCCAAGACGTCCGTCTCACCACCAGCGACGACGATGACGAAACCCTGGAGGCCTACCTCGGCCGTAAGCTCTCCGAGGAGAAATTCACCGCCTTCGACGACAGAAAAGGCGGGTTCACCCTGGTCGCGATCGACAAAATCACCAAGGTGGACGTGCGGTGCCTCGATGCCTGACCACAGCCTGCGCGCCCGCACCCTCATCACCCATCAAGACCCGCGTGTCGAACAGCAAGCACGCCGCACCCCGAAACGGCGCCGCCCCGCCTCCCCCGACGCCGCGTACTGGCAAGCCGCCCTGGTGGTCGCTGCACGCGACGCGCGCCGCGAACTCCACACCCGGGCCAAACGCAACCGGCCCAGCCTCTGGAGAAGGCTCTGGAGAAGGCTCCTCGGGCGCTCATAGCGGACCCACGTACTGCACCTCCACAAACGGGCGCAGCGCCCCCGTCGACAAGCCCAGATCCGCCCCGGTGTTCTGCTGAGCCCACAGCTCCACATACTGGCCCGGCAGCAACGCCACCGACAGCGTGCGCGCCTCAGCAGACAACGCAGCACTCGTCAGCGACGACGTCACATGCGGGCGCCCCGACCCGCCCGTCAGCAGCGACCCGTCCACCGCCCACGCAGCGGCGCGCAGCGAACCCGAGGTCGAACCAGCGAAACCCACCCCGCCCGACAGCTGCCACCACCCAGGCACCGTTGGCGACCATCGGGTAGGGGCGTCCTGTGCCCAGCCGCGCACCCGGTCCAGCGTCACCAGATCCCACTGCAGGGCGTCATCAGCCACCGGGCTGACCTGGCTGGAGATGGACTGCGAACCAGAGCGGAACGCCTGGAACACCAGCACTCCTGGGTCGAGTGGGCACCCCTGGGCTGTGCGCGCGACCCCGGTGATCACATAGGAGTGCATCCCGTCCGGGACCATCATGACGCGGTCCCCAGGCATCGGGAGGTACCCCCCTAGTGCCGGGTAGCGTTTGTGGCCCGGCGTGTCCTCCCCGTCGAAAACAACCTGTGGGCGGCGTGCGTGCGCCCCGCCGGGGTCGTGGTCGTAGGAGATCGTCGCGAACCGGTTGGGGCGGTCCGCTGACGTGCGGGGCCGGGTCGCCTCGGTGTACCCGGCGACCGCTGAGAGGATCCGCTCAGTGTCCACCCGGCACCTCCAGCGGCCCCTGCACGGTGGTCTCCTCGTCTGCGGGTGAGGGCTCATGGGAAGGTGGGGCGGGGAAAGCGTTGGGTATCTCGTGCTCCCCGTCGTCGAAGGTCGCGATCAGACGAGGTGGCTGACCGCAGTACCCGCATACCGCCTGCACACCCGAGGGGGTCTCTGAGAACCAGCGGCGGTCAGGCACGCCCTGGGAGCGGCACCCCTTGGTGTGGCAGGTCGCGACGGCCCACACCCCTTCCCAGTCCTGGGCCTCCTCGGGGAAGTGCTGCTGCCCGGTGGGTTTGGCTGCCTCCGTCGCGAGCTTCTTCCGGAACTGGCGGGCCCGCGTGTCGTAGTCGGCGCGGCTCTGTCCACGGTTGTCCTGCCTCATTGGTCCCTCCACATGAGCACGGAAACGTTCGTCGCAGCGGATGTGCTGCGCATCAGCCAAACCAGGCACCCAGAAGGGGTCACCGAGGACACCGCTACCTCGGTCACAGAAACTCCGGGCACCGTGGTGTGCGCGGTCGCCTGCGCCTGCACTGGGCCAGTACCACGCAGGTTCACCCCGGCCACCTCCACCGAGGTGGGCACCCCCGGGGTGGGGGTGATCGTCACCATGGTTTGGAAAATGTTCCCGGCGGACACGGCGCCGGTCACCACCACATCGTCGTCATAGGCCGCCATCATCTACTCCCGATCCCGGATCGCCAGCCACCGGATGTAGGTGTCGGTGGTGTTCTCCCGGTACACCCAGATGGTCAGTCCTGTCTCGTCCACACCCGTCACGGAGGTCTCCACCACGGTCCCCGGAACTAGGGTGTTCGCGGTCGTCCACGCCCGGGTTGTGCCCGCCCCGGCCAGGGACAGCCCAGTGACGGCCACCGAGGTCGGAGTGTTCGCGTTCGGTGTGATCGTGACGTTGCCCTGGGCAATGTTTCCCGCCTCCAAGGCGCCGGAGATACGCAGGTCATGGTCCAAAATCGTCGCCATCATGCTCCTCGGATCGCGAGCCAGTGCACGTCAGTGGCCGTGGTGGTGGTGCGGTACAGCCACAGCACGAAACCGTCCGGGGTGGGGTAGCCGATACTGGTCTCCACCACCCCACTGCCGGGGCTGGTAGTGACCGGGGTGGCCTGCACCCGCACCGGGCCTCGCCCCGCCAACCCCAGGCCGGTGATCTGCACCGACGTGGGAACCCCCGCGACCGGGCTGAAAGTGACTGTGCCCGTGGCGAAGTTGCCAGCCTCCAAAGCACCGGTGACCGTGACATCCCCGACCACGATGGACGGATCAGAGGGGGTACCCAGGGTGACGACACGGCGAATACTGTGCCGCATGACCCCGGACGCATCCAGGGGCAACTCCCAGGTGTGGGAGGTGTACACCGCATCCAAGGCCATGCCGTCACGGCGCAGCCTCACCACATCATGAGCGGAATGCAAAGGGTTGAGGGCGGTGTCCAGGTCGACCGCCTGGAACAGCTGGCTCGACTCGGTGGCGATGCGCGCCACCCGCTCAATGAGCGCGGACTCGGAGGAGGCTTCTTCCTCGGTGTGGCGTGCGCTGATCGTCCGCCCGCGCCGCACCGTCGATGTGGGGGAAGCCGGGTCCGAGTTGGTGAAGGTGACCGACACCGGATCGGTGTCCGCCTCGCTGGAGGTCAGGGTCCACTGGTTGGGGACAGAGTGCAGATCCAGGGTCTCACCCATGTCAGGCAGCATGATGGATCGGTCATCGTCAGCGTAGACGTACTCAGGGGCGCGCTCCGAAGGGGGCAAATACGGTTGCGCAATCGCGACACCGTGCTCATCGAAGTGCAGCGGCCGGTAGTTGATGATGGCCAGCAGGTCGTTGATGATGGCCAGCCGTGTGGTGCCCGGATCCCACTCGCGCACCGACGACAGAGTCTCAGTGGAGGGAGTGACATCGTGGCGGGCCAGGCCGCCCTGCTCCAGAGCCCGACGCACGTGCCCCGTCACCAGCCTGGCCGGGTTCGCATCCAGCTCGAAAACCTCATACCGCAACTGCGGGTCGGTGTTGGTGTTGGACCCGAACGTTGACCCGGCCACCCCGAAATAGCCCTCGGAGAGCAGCGCGGACTCGATGGTGCGCTCGATCGTCCACCCTGCGGGCTCCTCATCCCCGTCCGCCCACACCTTGCCCTGGAACTCCTGCCCCACCAGGCGGGCGCGCACATTCACCCAATCCCCCGGCGCATATGTCAGCCCCGTGTCCTCGGTAGCCCCCACCTGCGTGACCACGTTCGCGACCGTCACCCAGATGGTGTTGTCGGTGTTGAAGTGCACCCGCAACCGGTAGAACGCCGAGCTGTTGATGTAGCGCAGCACCACCGCTGGCAGCATGGCTGAGCCCGCCGCAACCTGATCCACACCCACCCGGGTATACACCTCCCCGTCCCGGTAGCGGCGGAACGGCACCCACACCCGCACCGTGGACGATGACGATGTCAGTGTCACGGACCCGTACCCGCCATCAGAGGAGGTGACAGCGCTGGTAGTTCCGGGGATTGCGTTGCTCGCCCATGGCTCACCCACATCGGGGGTTCCCCATGCCCCGGACACATCGCGTAGGAAATCGTCGGAAGCGTCCAGGTGCCCAGCCGTGGAGTACCGGTCGGGCAGTTCCTCCTCGGAGAGGATGATGGTTTTGTCGTAAGCCTCGATATCGCGCCAGGTGGTACCGGTGGCGTCGGCGAGACGGTCGGGGGTTTCCAGGACGAACACCCCGAGCGGCCACTCCACCCAATCCGACGCCCCGTAGGGCGGCAGGTGTAGACGGGCCCACGGTTTGATGCGGTCCGACAGCCAGTCCACGCGCGCGTCCGCGCGGACGCGGAACTTCGCGTCCCGGGGGATGTCCGCAAGGTTGTTCAACGTGACCCGGCTGGAGCGCGCCTCGACCTCACCGTCATCCATGTGCCGCAGAAAGGTGTCGTCTTTGTCGAGGAGCTCGAACCGGAACGTCCACCGTGTGGACCCGTCCAGCCCTTGGATGCCGCGCAGAACCGAGCTTTCGGCGTGCCCGTTGGGGTTGTGGGGGCCCTGCCCGGGAATGGGCTGCATCAGAGTTCACCTCCCGGCAGGTCCGAGGACACCCGTGTCAGCGTGAAACTGACTTGCTCGCCCCAGTCCTGGTCGTCCACAGGCAGGTCCCCCATCGTGGAGATGAACACCCGGCCCCGGTTGTCACGGCCGACAAGGGTGCGGCGAGCGGTAGCCCACGCGCGCAGGCCGTCGGTGACCTCCATCCGCTCGGGCCCCTCGGGCAGATCCACAATCACATCCCACACGTGGGTCTCGTGCTCCCCGAAGAACGTCACCGGATTGGGGCGCCCCACAAAGTGGTGGGAAGCTTGCTCAACGGTGGTGTTGTCGGAACGCTGCGACCTGCCGTACATGTACTGGCGGATCGTGCCCTCAGCGTCGGTGGGGTCGTGGATCCACACCCCGAGGAAGGACACCGACCCGGCCACCTGAGCGGAGGTGGTAGTCGCCCCGCCCGCAGTGAGGACGCGCGCGTGATAGGTGTACTCGCGCCCCGACCCTGCCAGATAGTCGCGGTAGGACGTGCCGGGAGTGACCGTGGCGACCAGTACCGCAGCATCCCCGTTGTCGGAGCGCCAGATCTCGTTGCCGGTCGGCGACGGGACGTCGGTGGCGGTACGAACGTCGAGGTTGTCCACATACAGCACGTCCCCGTCCACCGGTGACACCAGCGACGGGCCGTACCCGGCGGCCACCGCACCCAAAGGTGCCGACGCCGAGTGCTCCACAAGCGTCCACTCCGCTGCGGGCACCGGCACGTCCGCTGAGCTCGTGGACAGCGCCACCCCGTCATCATCGTAGAAATCCAGGGCGGCGCGCACGGTGTGCCCGGCCGCGCTGTACGCCCAGAAGGTGACGGTGTAGCGGTCGTTCTCGGCCACCTCCACCCGGCTGTCCTCCTCAGGCCGTATCCCCGCCGCCGCGCTAGCGCCGACCGCAGCCACCTTCGCCGAGTAGGTGCCCGCATAGGCCTGATCGGTGGACTGCCCCACCGTCACCGTGCCGACCGGGGCGGCCTCCCACCCGGTGACGCCGTCCTCGAAAGTCCCATCCAGCGCGGCGAGGGTCTCGCCCGGGGTGGGGTTGTCCACGGCCACACGGATGTAGGCCCCATCCGGCACCGGGGTGGTTGTCACCACCGGAACGGTCGGGCTGGTGTAGTCGGGGGTGATCAGCCGGGTACCAGTCGAGGACTCCACGCCGGTGTCGCGGATCGTCACCTCGATCCGGTACTCGGCCTCCGACACCAGGCCTTCCACCAGGTAGGTGGTGTCAGTGCTGGCCACCCACCCGGTGTCCGAATGTGTGGACTCATCCGCGGTGGCCACAGCCACAACCCGGTAGTCCTCCTGGGTTGCTCCCGTCACCTCCCACTCGATCTGCACGTCCGCGGTTTCGATGCCGTCCTCATTGTCGGTGTCGGGGTAGGTGACGGTGACGTTGCCCGACGCGGATGTGGAGAAGGACCGGAAACCGCTGTAGGGGCCCTCCTCGTCGGAGGAGTCCCATGTGCGCACCCGCCACCGGTAGTCCTCCCCGTTGTCCAGGGTGGCCGCAGTCATCTCATAGGACTCGTCCGTGCTGGCGGTCTTGGTGGTGTCGTGCGCCAGGGTGTCGGTGGTGTCATCGTAGATCTCCAGCTGGAACGCTGACTGGGTGTCGGTGTCGCTGGGGTCGCGGAATGTCCACGTGAACGTCGCAGCGTCGTCGGCATCGAAGTTCGCGCGCGAGTCCAACGCCGGCGCGTCGGGGGGCAGGTTCACCTCCTCCACCACGTACAGGGTCGAGTGTGCCCCCGAGGCCTCGTTCGCCACCGAGATGAGGATCTGCTGGCCCACCGTCTCCCCGCGGTGCACCCGCAGGGCGTGGTTGGTTGACCCCGCGGAGCCGACGCTGGCGTCGACCTCCACTTCATCCCCCGCCGCCAGGCCCGTGGTCAAGTCGACGTGGGTCTTCATCAGCCGCTGACCGTCGCCAGCGTCGAGGTAGTACACCCACACCAGGTTCGTGACCGGGTCGTACACTGCGTCCCATGCCGAGCTCGTAGCCAGGGTGCCGGGGTCGGGCATGGTGGCCAGCCCTTGGGCGTCCAAGCGCACGTCCGCGAGCACGTTGAAGCTGCTGGTGCCGGTGCTCTGCTGGCGGTGCTTGACCGTCAGCCCGTACTCCTCCGAGGAGGAGGCGGCCACGGTCACGAACTGGCTTGTGGAGATAGGCAGGATGCGGGATTTAGCGTCGGCGTCCTTGACGGCGTAC
Source organism: Nocardiopsis moroccensis (assembly GCF_055763695.1). Classification (NCBI taxonomy): domain Bacteria; kingdom Bacillati; phylum Actinomycetota; class Actinomycetes; order Streptosporangiales; family Nocardiopsidaceae; genus Nocardiopsis; species Nocardiopsis moroccensis. The sequence continues at coordinate 1,849,025 of NZ_CP199747.1, forward strand.
CCCGACACGGTGTCCAGGGTGCGGGCGGTGCTGATCGTGGTCCCGTCCGAAGCCAGCTGGTAGCGGCCGATGGACTGGTAGGAGCGCTGCCCGAGGGTCTGGTGCTTGGCCGTGCACTGGACGAACCCGCGGTTGGACACGTCACCGTTGGCGTCGCGGACCGCGCACACGTCCGCGAGCGTGCCGGTCTCGTTGGGCCAGTTGTTGTACCCGGGCGGGGCGGAGGCATCCACAAGGGTGCCGTCGGCGTTGCCGGATCCGCGCAACAGGCTCCCAGACCCGTCCACGACGTGGTCGCACGAGATGAGGGCGTAGGCCAGTTGGGTGCCGGTGTTGTCGTCTACTTCCCGGCCGACCAGGGCCACGGCCGTGCCGCGCGTGCCTCCCTGCGGATGCCAAGCCATAGCCAGGTTGTTAACCCGCCTCCCGTAAGTGGGCAGCGCCCCGGTGCGGTTCGCCCCCACCGACCACGACGAACCCGACCGGGTGTAGGAGCGGATGATGAGTTGGTTGGACCCGGAGTCGTTCGCGACGTACACGGTGTCGTCCTCATCGCGGCACACCCCCACGGTCTGCACGCCCCGGCGGGGCGCCACCGAGTTGAGGGTGTCAATGACCGTGGCTGTGGTGCCGTCATGCCACACCACGGAGAAGGTGAGCGGCCCCGGCGCCACATCGTCCTGCTCCAGGTACACATGCGTGCCATCGGAGAGTTGCACCTGCCCACCCACGGACAGGTCCAGGTGGTGCTTGGTCGCCGCAGTGGAGTACAGGGTCGGGCGCTGACTGGTGGTGTTGGACGTCTCAGCCTGGCGCAGCGTCTGCCACTCCACCCCGGACGGTGCCTGCTGGAGGCGGTTACGGGAGGAGCACACCACATACCGCAAGGACCCGGAGGAGGACAGCTCGCCCAGCCCCAAGCCGGCGCGGATCTGTAGGCTGCCCGCCTGGTGGGCGTCAGCGACCCGCCCTGCTAAAGTCAAAGCCCCCAGCTGGGAGGGGGTACGCCAGTCACCTGTGTTCACGCCGGCGCCCCAGTCGTAGCTGCGCACCTCTAGGTCGCGGGCGGTCCCGGCGCCCGAGGTGGACCCGGCCTGTACACGCAGGTACGCGGCCACGGGGGTCTCGCTGCTGTCCGCGGTCCAGCTCACCTGGAGGAAGGACTGCCACACGTAGCGAACGCCGGAGGCGAGGGACTGGCCGTGGAACATCAGCGGGTCACTGCTGCCGGGTGCGAGCAGGTTGGCCCCGGACAGGGCGCTGGAATAGCTGCTACTGCTGGATTCGAGATAGCCGTCGGAGGACTCTCCGAGGATGACTGTGGTGCTCACCTGCGTGCCTCCTGTGCCCCGCCGGTGAGTGCCACGACGGTCGCTCCGGGGTCCCCTTGGGCGGGGTCGACCAGGCGCAGGGCGGGGCGCCCCTTCTTCGGCCCGGCCCAGACCAGCAGCACGCCGCCCGGGGCGTCCTCGACGTGGCCGACTGTGGCCGCGCCGTACCGGCCTGTTGCGCGTAGCCGCCCATCCGTACCCCGGTCGGGGTTGGCCTCCCACCGGTCTTTGGCTGTGCTCATCGCGTGGGTGCTCCTACTCGTGCGCGGGCGCCGTGCCGGCGCGACTCCTGCTGGATACGGTCGAAGAAGTCCTTCACGTCTTGGATTTCCTTGAGGGTGCGCGCCTCGATGACGACCGACCCGGGGCCGAAGTTGTAGGTGTCCCCTCCACCCCTGGCCGCGGCTGCCCAGGTGCGCATCTCCTCGCGCAGCACCATCAGTTCCGCTTCGCCCTTGCGGTTCACTCCGGCGTGCTTGTCGAGGACCACACCGCCGTCGTCGTGGGTGGCGGGCAGGTCCGGCATCGGCGAGAACAGGTCCCGGCGCTGCCGCTCCGCACTGGTCAGGAACCGGTCGGGGGTCTCCTCGCCGTCCTGGTGGGCGATGGCCCGCAGCTCCTCCAGACCGCCTGCGCGTTGCACAGCTGCGGCGTCCACCAGACCACCGGACGCGAACTTCGGGCGGCGGATGGAGGAGGCGCTGTTGACGTACCCGAACTGCTTCCGCACCGAGTTCGACTCGTTGCCGCCGACCGTCTCCCCCGTCTTCGGGTCAGCCAAAATGTTGATGTGCCCGGTGTCGCCCCGGTACAGCGGCAAGTCACCCGGGCGGGCATTCGCCTTCGACACCTTCGGCAGGGAGGTGTAGTTCCGCACCGCAGGAGTGCCGTTCACGCCCTTGAGTGCACCGAAAGCATTTGCTTTCTTGAACACCCAGTCCACGAACATCCCGCACCACTCATCAGTCCACATCCCGGGTGCTTTCGTGAACTTGTTCGGGCGCCCCGAGATGCCGACCTGGTCGCGCGCGACCTGTACAACCTTGCTGCCGTCACCGCCTGACAGGTCATCCTCGAACGGCGACAGGAAATCGTGGAGCTTACCCACCACGCTCTGCACGATCTTCGTCGGCAACCCCTTGAAACCCGAGGTCCCGAACTCGCTTTTGAGTGTGGAGATGATCGGGGTGGTGACCGCCCGGACCGCCTTCATGAACCCGTCAGTGAAGAAGTCCTTGCCCTTGCTGATGAAACCGCCGACTGCGTCAACGATGCCGCCCTTGGAGAACTTCTGCACCGGCATCTGACCGGTCTGGTTCATGTACTCCAGGTTGTCGTAGCCGATGCGTTGCGCAGCGGACTTCTTCACCACGTACTCGTCCGCCATCAGCAGGGCGGGGATCGAGTCGACCCCGGGGGTTCCGCCCTTTGTCCGTCCACCGGTAGCGAGCTTCGTGATCGGAGGAAGCTCGGACATGCCGATCTTCGTGGCGATGGAGTCCCAAAACTTCTTGATGCCCTCGGTGTACACCGTCTCGATGACGAAGTTCACCGGGGCCTTCGTGGCGCTTTTCAGCTTGTCCCAGACGTCCTTAATTCCGTCCTTGGCCTTGGTGAACGCTGAGATCGCTTTGTCCCGCAGCGACTCGAACCGGTTCACGACACGGTCCCGCAACGTGCTGATACGTGAGGTGATCCAGTCCCGGATGTTGTCCGCGATCCCCCGAGCCCTGTCACGCAGCCCCGAGAAGACCGCCAAGGCCCGGTCACGGAGCGCCGCTACAACCGCGATCACCAGGCTCCGCATCAAGGTGAACTGTGCGACAGCGGCCTTGATCAAAGCTGTAACGATCGCAACCGCACGATTATACAGCGAGGTGAAGAACCCAACCACCTTGTCGATGAGGGCTCGGACTTTCTCAGCGACCCAGTCACGCATCTTCACGAACCAGGACACGACCGCGTTCACCAGATCGGGAACGAGGCTGTTACCGACCAGCCAGTTCCACAACCACTTGAACGGCGCTGTAATCGCAGTGATCAAACCACTAACGATTCCACCGAGGAGTGACACAGCCCCCTGGAAGATCGCGACCACAGCGGTCCACAACCCCTGGAATATGCCCTTGACGCCCTCCCACATGCGCGCCCAGTCACCCGTGAACAAACCGATGAAGATGTCGAGGATGCCCCCGATCATCTGGAACGCGCCCTTGAAAATCCCCGAGATGATCGTCCACGCCGAGGTGATGATCCCACCGATGATCTGGAACGCGCCCTTGAAAATCCCACCCACCGTTGCCATGAGGAATTTGATGGTCCCCATGATCCACCCGCCGTGCTTTTCCCAAGCGCCCTGCAGCCACCCGAGCACACCGGCGACGATCTCACCGATCTGCCCGAACACCTTCTCCACGTGCGGGCGGATCTCATCGATCTTGCTTTGGATCGCACCGAACACATCCAAGGCGGTTTGTTTGATGGCGGGCCAGTGCTCGCGCACGAACCCCACCACCGCCTGCAACCCCGGCTTCAGGGCGTTGTCCCACAGGTTCGACCACGCCTCCTTGACCCGGTCGAACACCTCCACCGCAGTAGCGCGGATCGTAGGCCAGTTGTCCTGCCACGCCGCCATCAACGCATCCAAGCCAGGCTTGAGGGCGTTGTCCCACAGAGCCGACCACGCGTCCTTGATCGCACCCCACGCCGACAACACCCCGGTGCGGAACGTCTCCGAACGCTTCCACGCCTGCCACAACCCCACCGCCAACAGGCCAACAGCCCCGGCCACCAGCCCGATCGGGGACGCCACCACCGCCAGCACAGCACCCACAGCGGCGACCGCGAACTTGAGCCCAAGCACAACCGCGATGACCCCGCCAATCGCCGTCGCGAAAATCCCCACCGCGGTAATGATCGGCTTCAGGACAGCGGAGTGCTCAGAAAGGAACCCAGTCAGGGAGCGGATGCCCTCCGAAAAGGACGTGACTGTCTGGGTGGCCGCATCGAGGATGCCCATGTCCCCGAGTGCGATCATCATGCCCTCAAGCGCGGAGCCAGCACTCTTCAGCGAACCGGTGAGGCCGTCCATGCGGATGTCAGCCATCTCGCTGGCGGCACCGTCAGCGCCCTCCAGGTCAGTGATGAGCTCCTCAATACCCTCCGCCCCCTGACCCAAAAGGGACTGGAGTTTGGGGCCCGCTTCCAGACCGAAGATGCCGACGACGTCTGCGACGTCCGCGCCCTCAGCGGCGAGGTCCCGCATGACGTCGGTGAGGGGGCGCACCTCGCCGTTGGTGTCATGGGCGGCTACACCGAACTCTTGGAGCTTCTTCCCCCCGGTGGAGGAAGTGTCGGACAGGGTCGCCAAGATGTTGTTGAGGCCGGTACCCGCAGCAGAGCCTTGGATGCCGGCGTTGCCGAGGAAACCGATCGCGGACGCGGTCTGCTCGAACGACCACCCGGCAGCGGACGCGAGCGGCGCCGCGTACTGGAACGACTCACCCAGCATGTTCAAGTCCACGTTCGTGGACCGCATCGTCTGCGCGAGCACATCCGCGACCCGCCCAGACTCCTCCGCCTCAATCCCGAACCCCGACATCACGTTCGAGGCGATGTCCGCGGTCCTGGCGAGGTCAGTGTTGCCTGCCGCAGCCAGGTCGAGCACATCCGGCAGGGACGCCATGATCTGTGATGTGGAGAGCCCCGCCATGCCGAGGAACTCCATGGCGTTGCCGGCCTCAGTCGCGGAGAACTGGGTGGTTGAACCCATGTCCTTCGCGAGCGCTTCAAGGTCCTGGAAGTCCTTGCCGGTCGCCCCGGTGACCGCGCGGACGCCGTTCAGCGCGGCCTCGAAATCCTTGGACGCGCCCAGCACCGTCCCGCCCAACAGCCCAGCGACAACCCCGACCGCCGCGGTCACCGGAGTGAAGGCTGCCCCGAACCCCGCCAGGCCCATCTTGGTGCCCTTGGTGAACCCCTTGCCGCCCTCCTGGCCAGCAGAGGTGAACCGCCCCGAGGTTTCCCTTACCCGCCCCTCCACGCTTTTCGTGGCCTGGCCTATGCCCTCTGAGGCGGATGATCCGAACCCGGACGAGAACGCTGACCCTCCGCCGCGGCCCGCTTTGGTGAACCGGCCGGTGGCGTCACGGATGGGCTTGTGCGCCTGGTCGGCGTTGCGGCGCATCCCCGCGCCCGCAGCTGCCCCGAACCCGGACGAGTACGCGCCGCCGCCCTGGCGTCCGACCTGCTCAGCGGCGCGCTTCATCTGCGCCTTGTCGGTCTTCGCCGACACCTCGACGTAGGCGCTGGCGATACGGAAGCCCCGGGCCATGCGTCCCCCTCTACTTGCGTTTCTTCATGCGTCCGATGACGGGCGGTGTGCCGTAGCTGTCACCTGCGAACGCTGGCGACAGGGCGAGCTGGTCGATCTGTCGGGTGGGTTGCGCAGACCGGGTAGATGGTGGTGGCGCTGTGGGTGTGGGTGCGCTCGACTGTTGTGGGTGTTGGTCCTGTTCTCGCTTGTTGCTCTCGTTCTCGATCCACCCGCGTACCGCTGACCCGTCCTGGTATTTGAGCTGCTCACAGAGGCGGAAGAACACGGCGGTGTCCATCTCCTCGGGGAACCTCCCGTCCGCGACACCCGGCCCCCAGTCAGGCGGCCAGGAGTAGAGGCGCCGAAAGTCCGCATCGACCAGGTCGAGGTGGTCGGCCACCCACATCAGGTGGACGAAGCGGGTCAAAAATTTGTGGTCAGGTCATCCGTCGCTCCTCGGATCCGGTCTCCCACCACCCGGATGATCTGCCCGATCTGCTCTTCAGTGACGTGGTCGCACTCCGCGAGCGCGTCCATCGCCTCGGCCCCGAGCACGGAGTGGACGGCGTTCGCGATGACGACGGTCTCGTCACCGGCCCGCAGATCCCTCAGAACCTGCATGGCGAACTTGGGGCGCACCTTGACGGGGATGGTGTACTCCACGTCCTCCACACGCGGCTGCCCGTCCTCGTCGAGTACCGGCTGCCCGCCCTCGTCTAGCACGGGCTGCTCCTCCAGCACGAAGAGGATTTCCCGCTTCTCCTCGACTGGCTGGCTGGTGTTGATACGGATGGGCTCGAAGGACCCGACCGGCGCGGCCTGCACAGGTTTGGCGGGGGTCGGGCCCTTCTTCGCCCTACTGCTGGTGGTGGTCTTCTTCGCGGTCATAGCTCTCTCCTCCGGTCAGATGGGCGGTTAGGACTCGTCAGCGGTCTCGTCGACGTACTCCACCGGGGAGGTGTCGGAGTCCACGAACATCGCGTTGAAGCTGACCGGGTACAGCCACAGGCCGTCCTTCTGGTAAGCCGACTCCACGTTCTCGATGGACACGCACCGGTACAGCACCACCCGGCGCCGCAGGTTCCCGCCCGGCGCCCACCCGTCCATCACGATGGACAGCTCGTCGGGAAGCATGGCGTCCTGGCCAGCCTTGAGAGTGAGCCGCTTGAACCCCTGACCAGTGGTGATGCGCTCGTCCGGGTCGTGGTTGAGGGCCAGGGCGAGGTTCTCCAGGGTTCCCTGCGCCAGCGACGTGCCGACGAGGGTGTCGCGTTCGGTGAGGCGCTGGCCGACAGCGTCGGGGACCTGGTCGACGGCCATGCGGAAGAACGACTGGTTGTTGGTGAGGGTGACGCCGCCGTCGGTGGCGCCGCAGTCGTGCCACCCGTCCGCTTCGAGGAGCGGGGAGGCGACGTCTTCGGGGTCGGGCAGCACTGACACGCCGAACCGTCCGCGCCACAGCTGCGCGGGTCCGGCGAGGATGGTTTCGCGGTCGACGACCGCGCGGGGTCCACTCATGATTCGTTGTCTCCTTCTTCGGTGAGGTCGACCTGCACCCAGTTGATGGCCAGGTCCATGCGATAGAGGGCGTAGGAGGACGGGTCCATGGGGATGCGACGTGGGGCCGCAGACGTCCACGCGCTGGTCACCCGCGCCCCGTGGTAGCCGGGTCGCAGAGTGAGCGGGGTGTTAAGGGACTGGTTGGTGTAGGCGCCGTCCACAACCAGCTCGGCAAGGTCGTTGGCCTTGCCCCAGTCAGGGTTCAGGGAGTTGGGGTTGACGGCCCGGACGTCCAGTTGCATCACGGACTCGCGCCAGGGCACGTCCGGGTTCTGGTTGCCGCCCGCGTCGGGGCCCACCACGATGAACCCGCGCTCAGCCCATGACTCCTGGTCCTTGGGGAGTTTGGTGGAGCACATGCCGTGCTCGGATCCGGGCAGGGACAAGATCCACGCGACGGCGGTCAGCTCAGCGTTCGCCCGCTTGAGGCTCATGAGTGCCTCGATCCCTTGGGGCGTCCGCGCCGCTTCGACGCCGCCGGGCGCAACGTGGGCTGCGCCGGAGTACCCGGGTGGTTCACGACCTTCACCGGGTGGGCGGCACCGGGCCACCACAAGGCCTGCTTCGAGCGCGGCACGATCTCGTGCGGGTCGGTACCGAACTCCACATGGTCGGCGTAGTCCAAGCTGGACCCGACGTACCTGACACCCTGACGCGGCTTCTCGGTCCCATACGACTCCGACAGCGCCCCCGTGTCGATCGCCGCACCATCACCAGCGTCCTCAGCGATCGCGTCAGCTAGTGGCCCGACCGCGTTACGGTCGACCACAGCGTCCACACGCCGCTCCCACTGCGGGTCCATGACGACCCGCACACGTGGCTCAGCCACGCCATCACCCCCTTGTCCCTTTGCGGGCACCGGTGGTCGTGTTCGGTTGTCCAACCCAGTCGCGTTTGCCGCAGTTAGGGCTGGTGGTTGTCCATGCGTGCGACCTGACAAATCAGGTCACCGACCCGGCCAGCGAGCTTGTGCTGGCGCACGGACTGGATCGCGTAAATGGTCTGGTCGGCCTCATCCCGAAGCCGGTCATCGTTCGTCACCGCAGTACCAGCAGGCAGCCGAATCATCGTGTGCCGCACCACCCGCGGATCCCCCGTCACCGGGTCACGGACCGTGCGGGACTCCTCCGACAAAGCAGCGGTCACACCCGTCACCGAGTCATCGGTGGCCTGCTCGCCCGTGTACTCGTCGACGTCGCCGAGAGTGCGCAGAAGGGTGACGGTCGTGTTGGGGAGAGCGTCCACCTAGGGCCACCCCCACCGCTGCCACGGGAACGCCTGGTCACGCAACGGGCTGTCGCCCAACGCGGACGCGCCGGTCTTGTTGCGGATGTGGCGGCGCCGCTGAGTACGGTCGCCCTTCCAGGACAGGTTCTTGATCGCCCGAGCAGCCAACGGCGCCAACGTCACCGCGTGACCGGCCCCGACCTCGTTGGCGTTCCGCGAGAAGATGATCTTCCCGCCGTCCTGCCCAACCTCCTGGGCGTTCTGCCGGCCCGCGTACCCCGGCTGCTGCGCCTGGTACGCGGCCTGCCAGCACACCGCCTGATTCAAGGTGTGAAGGTCACGAGGGGAGATCTTCTCGGTGTCCAGCGCTGGGGACCGGTTCGCGTAGATACTGACCGTGCCCTGCGCCTGCTTCAACTGAGCCTCGGTGACGGTCTCCCCCGTCACCTCGAACACGTCAGCTACAGTCGCCCACGTCGCCACTACCGCACCCCCTCAACACGGGTTCGGGTGACCAGGTCGCAGCGCCGACCGGAGGAGTGGAGTGCGCTACGACCTGGAGTCACCGAAAAACTCAGGACTCAGCCGCGTCGTACTCCAGAGCCGCGAAGGCGTGCTCGTTACCGACCGCGAACGCACGGAACAGCCGCATCTTCAGCAGCGCCTCATCGGAGTCGGAGATCTCGGGCGGAATGATCTGCGACTCCAGGGACCCCTGGTTGTCGGTCATCCCACGGCCGAAGCCGAGGCCGCGGATCATGTAGTCGCGGTTGCCGATGAACAGGACCGGGTTGCCGGTCGGCGACTTCGTGGCGGTCGCGGAGGTGCGGCACCCGGTCGACCAGGTGACGGGGTAGTTGAACAGGGTGTCGGGGGTTCCGTCCCGGCCCTGCACGAAGATCGGACGGTCCTCGTTGTCCTTGACCCCACGGAACAGCTTCTTGAACACCGGGGACGCGATCGCGACGGTCTCGGACTCCTCGAAGAAGTCAGAGTCCTCGTAGCGGCCAGCGACCTCTGAGAAGTTGTCGTAGGTCGCGTCGCCCACGACCAGGTTCGCGCCACCGGTGTAGGAGGTGTCGGCGTTGGACTGGGTGAGCAGGTAGTACAGGGAGTCGAACGGGACCGTGGTGCCGTTCATCGCGACGGTGGTGCACAGCGCCGAGTTGTCGTAGTACTTGGCGACGCTGGTGGCCCAGTTGAACTTCTTCGTCTCGATGATGTTCGGTGCCGCGTCGGTCAGGTCCTCCTCGGCGATCTGGATCGCCCGGGTGAACTTGCGGCGGGTCAGCAGCACCTCACCGTTGGTGGAGGTGTCGCGGTTGTACGTGCCGCCCTTGGCGGTGTTGTCGACGTCGACGCCCTCTTCACGCGGGACGTGCTTGGTCGCGGTCGACATGAGTTCGGGTCGGGCCAGAGCCTCGACGGCGGATCGCTGAGCGACCCGGGTGATGACGTCGTTTCCCCATTCCTCGGGGATCCAGTCCTCAAAGGTCATGCGGGGCATGACGTTCCTCGCTTCTGGGACGCAGGTTTTCCGAGTCCCCGTCGCGGGGTGCGCTCGCGTTTGGTTCTCGGGTCCCCGTCGCGGGGTGCGCCTGAGCTGGGAGCCGTCACGGCCCTCTACCAGTGATCATACCCGAAACAGTTGAGAGTTCACATGTTCATGCCCTGGGGGCATGAAAGGGCCCCCACGACCACACGGATCGTGAGGGCCCGGCCAGGACGTCAGCGGCGCCCACCACCACGCAACGCCAACGCCTGACGCTCCGACGCCGTCAACTTCTTCCCCCCACCCGCAGCAGGAGGCTGCCGGTCCGCGGTCACCGGACGCCGACGCCGGCGCGGCTTCGGCTCGGGCTCCTCGTCCTTGGGGAACAGCTGCGGGAACTCGTCCTTGAGTTCGTCGATCTGCTCGCCCCAGTCGGCGTCGCCGTCCTCGTCCAGGTCGACGTCTTCCAGGTCGAGCATCCCGGCAAGCCGCTTCGCCTGCGCCTTGGTCAGCCCCTCCCCCGCCAGCGCAGCCGTCGCGGACAGCCGCTTGAGACGGGCCTCTGTGCGCGCGGCGGCAGCCTCAGCCGTCGCAGCACGCTCCGCAGCATCGGAGGCGTCGGTGTCTTCCTCCGTGTCCTCACGGGCAGCACGCCGCGGCGCAGGGGTAGTCGGCCGGGCCTTCTTCTTCGCGGCCAGCCGCAGCTTCTCCGCTTCCCGGTTCGCCTTGCGCAGCGCAGCGTCCTGCTTGGCCAGGCGCTCCTTCAGCTCCGCGATGGTCTCCTCGGTGTCCTCGTCCACACTGTCGTGGTCGACACCCTCTTCGTCGCGTTCGGTGTCCTCGTCGGTCACCTCGATGTCCTCGACATCATCGTCGTCCTGGCGGGTGTCGCGTTCGGTCTCAGCCATTGGTTTCCCCCGTGTCATCGTTTTCGTCTTCTGCCGCAGCCCCCGGCTGCTGGCTCTCATCGGTGCCGTCTTCCACAGGCGGCGGTGGCTTGGTGTCCTCGCCCCCGAGGAACTCCTCCACCTGGTCAGGTGTGTAACCAGCCTCCAGCAGTACCTGCTTCAGAGGCACACCCATGCTGGTCTTGAGGCCTGCGACCTCCCAGAACTCCTTGTCCATCACCAGGCCGGGCGGCGCCCACTCGATGACGACCTCGTCCACGTCGATGTCGACCAGCCGCAGGATGTACCGCCACATCTCCCCGAGCGGCCCCTCCATCCGCCGCTTCAACCCCTCCGCCTTGTCGTTCAGGGGAGCGTCCTCCATCAGCCGGGACAGCCCCGAAGGTTGCTGGCCGGACAGCGGGAAGTAGTGCAAAGGGGTGCCAGTCGTGAACGCCATCAACCGGGTGTACAGCTCGACAGGGTCGTTGAACGCCGCCAGATCCGCAGCAGGGTGCTGGCCGACCTGCTTGGTGCCGGTGTACACATCCTCAGTGCCGGGCCCGTTACGCGCTGACGTTGACGCACCCCCCTGGTGGGAGCTGGTCGGGGCGGCGTCGTCATCCCAGTCGGGGTCATCGGAGTTGTTGTCAAGCTCCGCGCCGGGCTCCAGCAGCCGGAACCGGTGCGGCCACCCGTGGGCGTCCATGGTGGTCAGCTGGGTGATGATGGACTTGTTGATGGCGTCCTGCGGCCCGTAGGCGTCCTTGTGGACCGGAACCCCATAGGGGGACGCGGTCCGGCAGTGGAACACCGGGATCTCCCCACCATCAACCTGGGTGGGTTCGGACTCCTCCAGCTCGTACTCAACCCACGTGCCCAAGGTCTGGCCGGGCTTGTGGTCTGTCGAGAACCAGGGCTCCAACCGGTCGGAGTAGTACAGGTCGACCCGCCACCCGGACGGGCGACCCTCCTCGTCCCATTCCTGCCACCGTTTGATCGCGAACGCTTTACGGCCCGGGTGGTCGGCGTCGTAGAGCATCCGCACACAACGCGGGCTGTTGTAGGACACCTCCACCCCAGCGGCGGCCAACTCGTCATCGGCGTTGTCGTCGGGGTCGTCCTCATAGGGCCACGCCACCATGTACCCGTCACCATCGACGAGGGTGTCCACGATCAGGTCGGATTCGGCGACAGCCATGTTGTTGGCCTTACGGATCTGCTCGATCCTCTTCGTGGCCTCAGGGTTGTCCGGGACAGACACCGACGCGATACGCAACCGGGGAGCGAGCGCGGTCACCGGGGTCTTCGCCAACCGGAACCGGTACCGCAGCGACGTTTGCGCCATCTGCTGCTGTAGGCGCGGATTGGAGGAAGTGAACTCGAAGAACTCAGTGATGTCCCCGTCGTAGTAGGCGCGCGCCTCCTCGTACCCGGGCATGGCCTGGTCCAGGCCTTCGAGGCCGCGCACCACGTCCAATGGCACCCCCGGGGGGATGTTGTCGTAGATACGGCCGGTGTCCGGGCTGGCGGGTGCGATGTTGGTGCCCACAGGTGGTCCTCCCCCTGCTACCTGACGTAGCTGGTGCTGGTCTTGGTGGCTTTCGGTTTGGGGGTGAGGAAGTACAGCACCCCGGAGCACACGGCGTCAGCGACGTCGTCGTGTGCGCCCTTGGGGAACGACGTCATCTCGTCTTCGGCTTTGGGGAGGGGTTCGGTGTGCACGACCCGGCCCCGCTGGTAGTAGTCCAGGGACTCAGCGAACCGGACTTCCTTGGATGCGGACTGGGTGTGCACGAGCAGCTTCACCCCGGACGGCAGGTGGTGCAGGATGGTGCGCCACAGTTCCCCACCCTGGTTGACCTCGATGCGGACGGCTTTGATGCGCGGGAACATGGTGAGGATGCGTAAGACTTCGGAGCGCAGGCGTTCACCGGCGGCTTTGATCTTCTGCGCGTAAGCGACCTCGCACTTACCGGTGACAGTGCCGTCCGGTGACGGAGGCCGGTACCCGACCACCGCGAGCCCGGTCCAGTCCGAGGAACCTTTGGTGGTGACCGCAGGGTCGATCTGCAAAATCCACCGGGTCGCCGCCGCACCCAGGGTCGTGTACGTGAAGTCATCGGACCGCCAGTAATCACCCTCACGACCCCTGGGGTTGTTCTGCATGTTCAGCAGGAACCCGAGGGTGTGCCGGATCGACTGAAGGTAGGCGAGCGCCCACCGTTGCGGCCACAGCGACCGTTCCTGCCCGTCATCATCGACATACAGGGCCGGGTAGTAGCGGACCACGATGTTCTCATCCGACGGCCACTGAGGGAGGTCGGTGGATTTGGTGTCGGTGACCTGCCGGACCAGGTCATGGAAGATCGACCCCGCCATCGTGACCGTCCCCACCATGAGCACGGCGGCGTTCAGGTTCATCGCGAACACCGTCGCGATCACCGAGTGGAGTCGTTTCTCCTTCTGAAAGTCGGAGTAGTTCGACGCGTCCGGCTCCACATCATCAAACAGCAGCAGATCAGGGCGTTTGTTGCGGTGCTTGGTGCCCAGCGTGGACGCGTCGATACCGCGGGCGAGGAACGCCACCCCGGACTGGGAGACGTACATGGACTTGCGGTCAGCGACCGTGGTGCCAGCTTCCCGGCGGGCTGGCGCACACAGATCGGGGTAGTCCTGACGCAGGTGGGTGTTGTCGTCCAGCTCCTCCTTGAACGAGGTGAGGTGCTGTTCGGCCTGCGTCCCACTGTCAGCGAACGCCGCAATGTAGGTGCGATGCTGGTGGGCGAGCGCCCACGCCGGAAGGATCAGGAAGCACCACGTGGATTTCCCGCTCTCCCTTGGGGCAATCCACGCCTCCCTCAACTCCATGGGCTCCAAGTCCTGGCGCACCCACTGACGGGCTGCCCGGCACAGGTCCAGGTGGAAGTCAGAGAAGCTGGTCTGCCCGCCGGTCTCGTTGGAGGACAGGTGGTGGCGGAAGTACAGGATGGCCCACAGGACGGGGTCCATACGGGTGAGTGCCCGCCGCCCTTCGGGGTTGGTGAGTAGCCGTGGGTCGAACTGGCTGAGGTAGGTCAGCCAGTCGAACTGGTCGGCTTTTGTGCGCGGGTCATACGGGTCCACCCTGTGTCACCTCCTCTCGCGTGTGCGGGCGGGCTGCTACTCGACGTTCACCTCGTAGTGGTAGGCGACCTTCGGGCGCTGCCCCTTCTCCTGCACCGGCACCTGCCCGACCAGCCGCACCTGCCCGACCGGGACCTTCCCGGCGTCAGCGGCACGCCGCTGCACCAGCCGGTGGTTCTTCTCGTGCCACCGCGGGTCCACGGTGTCGGGCCGGACTGCGGTCACCGACATCGTGTACACCTTGTGTTCGCGCGTCGTGGCAGCGGTCAAGACATGCTCGCCTTCGGCTACCGGTGTGCGCTCCAGCGTCTTCGAGACGTCCAGAGCCTGCATCACCTGCTCGGTGGTTCGCTCCTTGGACTCGTCGATGTCGGCCTTCATGGTGTCGGCTTCTTCTTGTGTGAGCAGCCCGGTGGGTTCGCTTCCTGCGTCATCCTGGGGCTTCTCCGCCAGTGCGTCGACGTCCTGGAGGCGGCCGATCAGCGCGGGTTTGGTCCCCGACTTCGGCACCCCCCGCTCCTCCGCAAGGGTGCGCAGCTCCGACAGGGTCATCTCATCCAACGGCTTCTCAGTCATGCCATCTCCTCATCGATTTTGGTCAGGAACTCGGCGTAAACCGTGCCGCTCGCCCCACGGAACCGGGCGGGCAGAACATTCTCCATGAACGTGTGATCGCGCTCCCCCACACCCTGTTCGGAAGCGACCACAACGGTGTCCTCCAGAGCGGCAGCAGAGTCGACGTGGTACCCGTACCGGTCCCGGTAGACGGCCGCTTCAAGGAGCTGGCCTTCCTTGCGGGTGAGGTTGCGGGCCGCAGTCAGCCAGCTGGTGAGTACCACCGGGATGTTCAGGGCCATGGCTTCGTAAATGGTGGATCCGCCGTCAGCGATGACCACCTGCGCACCCACGTACTGCTCGTAGGTGGCCTGCCCGCCCGGTGCGTGGCGAGGGTGGGGGGCCAATACCACCTGGAACGTGGTCTCATCGAGGAGCGACATCACATGGTCGCGGTACCACCACGAAGTCGCCCCAGCGCCGGGGGCCTGCCGGTTGCCCTCCTTGTGATGCTCAGAACCACCACCGTGGGTGGGGGCATACAGCACCCGGATGCGGTCGTCGTCAGCCCAGGTGCCGGACCTGGCGACCTCGCCACGGAACAGCGGATCCAACTTCGGATACCCGGCCTCCACCACCTTCGCGGGAGGGACACCAGACGCAACCGCCGTGCGGGCGTGCGCCGGGCCAGGCACGAGCATCCAGTCGAAGTCGCGTGTCAGAGCGTGACGCCGGTACCCCTTGTCGCCGATGCCGTGACTGATGTGCACCAGATTCCCCGCGCTACGGGCCTTGGGCTCGTAACAGTCGAGGTTGGACAGCAGCACGTTCACCGCACCCCTGATGGGCTGGCGGGCGACGGTGTACGCCCCGTCCGGCAGGTGAGCCAGGACCGGACTGATGTACCGGTCGACCTGACCGCCGGGGATGAGCGCCCGTGTCTTAGGGTCCCACCCGGTGGAGTTCGAGCAGAAGCAGATCACGGCCGCACCTCCCCCTTGGGGTCCCAGACGAAGGATCGGGTCAGCGGCGGGGTGAAACCTCGGTCTGCGGGGACCGCTTCCAGTTGCACGTCTTCGGCCAGGAAGTCATCCCATTTGTGGTGCTTGGGGTTCCCGATCTCGATGTCGAGCTGCTTCATCACCTCGACTCGCCGGACCCGGTTGCCCTCCAGGGCGTTCTTCAGGTGGTAGACGCGCACGTCCAGGTGCGGGTGCTGTTTACGTTGGCGGCGCGCCGTGGAGTTGAGGGCGCTGGAGTGGATCCTGCGGTGGCGCACGTCCCCGAACATGGCAGCAACGGGGAACAAGCGCGCCCGCGGCCGGTACTTGAACTGGCCATCCACCCGGTAATGGGTCGGGGTCCACATCTCCACCAGACGGACCATGCGCGGAGCGTGCGGGCCTTCCTCGATGGCTTGGCGGATGACCGGGGCGGCCCCGTCCTCGACCCGCTCATCGGGGGAGGTCAGCCAGAACCAGTCCGCGCCCATCTTCTTCGCGATGTGGCGCTGCTGGCGCCGGTAAGCGCCCTCGTCCTGCCACGGCCCGGCCTGGTGCCGGTTGTCGATGATGTGGACGTCGTCCACGACCTGGAAGGCGTTCTCGATGAACTCCTCCACGAGCCATTCGGGTTCCCACCGCCATCCGCACACAGCGACGAGTTTCGTCATGAGGTCTCCCAGGTCCACAGGGGCGGGTTGTCGACGCGTGGCCACCCCACGGCGAGGGCACCGCAGAACACCCCGGGCCCGAAGGTGCCCGCGAAGTGGGTTTGGTTGTGCTCGCGCACGTTCGGGTTGATGAAGCAGCAGTGCAGCCCGGCCGCAGTAGCGGCCAGGTACATCTGCCCCACGGCTGCGCCGGCGTCGAGGTAGGGCATCCACTCGATCTCCCGGCCCGCCTTGTACGCCTGCGGGTCAGCCATGAGCAGCAGCACGGCGGGGGCGCGGTGAACCCACCCGACCCCGCCCACGAGAAGCCCTCCGAGGAGGGCTTTGGAGTCGCGGTCCGCGACCACCCGCACGGTCACCCCGCGCCGATCACACGAGGACGGGGCACGTTCAGCGGCACGCAGCAGATCTTGGAGCGCCTCGCCTACGGGCTCGTCGGCGAACATGCGGGTGGAGTGGCGTTCCTCCACCAGCTTCTTCAGCACGTCACGCTTGCGCGCCTGGTGAGCGAGGTACCGGTTCTGATACTCGTCGGTCACGTCCGCCCGCCCTTGATCTGCTGCTCGGTGGTTGCCGCCGTGGCGCGCGCTTCCGCGAGCAGCTCCTGCAACGCCACATCAGCCTGAGTGACCTCAGTAACGGTCGCTTCGACCTTCGTTGCGGAATCCAACCCCAGGTATTTAGATTCGCGTTCGAGGAGCTTGATCAACGACAGGGTCGCGTCCTTGTCCCCGGACGCGGCTGCTGCGAGGTGTCCTCGGATGACCGCGTCGATCTGCTCACGACGGCGGGAAATGATGTCATCACGGGTTTCCTGCGGTAGCTGAGCACGCACTTGGGTGAGGATCTGGGAGACACGGGGCTGGGAGATCCCGAGGTCGTCAGCGATCTGCTGTTGGGTTTGGTTGCCGATGGTGTAACGGCGCCACACTTCACCTTGGCGGCCTTCGTGGGCGGGCGAGGTTTTCCCGGTCATTGTTCCGCCCGCCTTTCATAAGTGTTTATAAGAATTCTTTTAGTGTCTACGCCTATTGTAAAGCAACCTTTTATGGTTTGTGTAATTCAGCGGCGGCGGGGCAGCGGACGGCACCGGCAGTTCGGGTGCGCGGGGGGTAGTCCGGTGAACCCGTCCCAGAATCCGTCGCCGGTGAACGAGGTGGTGTAGGCGATCACCTGCCCGGCCATGGATCGGCACAGGGGGCACACGTTTCTTCCGCCGCTGGTGGTCCACACCAGGTCCATGCCGGTGGTGCGCGCGTAGTAGGCGAGACCTTCGTTGAGGGCGGCGTTGACTTTGGTGGTGGCGTCTCGCCACAGGCGGCGGACGGTCTGTCCGAGGTGGGTGGTGGGGTCTTCTGCTGCGGGGAGTGTGCGGGCGGCGTCTTCGAGGATGAAGAGGATTCCGGCGGCGATGGCGAGGTCGCGGAGGAGGGTTTGGGTTTCCTCGTCGTCGGGTGCGGGTGCGTCCTCGCCGGTGACGGTTTCGCCGGTGGTGTGTCCGATGTGGAGGGCGTCTTCGGCGGCTTCGGTGACGAGTTCGGTGATCTCGTCTTGCGCTGCGAGGAGCGCGGTACCGGTGAGGCCTGCGGCGATGGTGGCTGCTAGGGCTTCGTCGATGTCGGTTTGGAGGTCTTCTTCGAGGGGGGCGAGTTCGGGGGTGAGGTCGGGTGGTAGTGGGGTGCTCACGTGCGCCTCCTCGGGGGTGTGCCCGGGGCTGCTGGTCGACCCCCCAGTGTTCCAGCGGCCCCGGGCTGTCCCACCCGCATGGGACTCGGGGTGTGGTCTACCTGTGATGATACCGGATTTGCATGAATAGGCTCTGTTTCATGCTTCTGGGGTATGGGTGGCGGTGGTGGCTGCCCGCCGGTCGCCTTGGATGTAGGTGTGGGCGTACTGGTGGATCCTCGTGGCGGATCGGGTGGGGGTCCATAGCCGCCAGATCACCCCGAATTTGCCGCCCAGCGGGGCAGCGATGATGGTGTCGTTGACCAGCGCGAATCCGGCGTGCTCGTGGGCGTCGTCGACTCGGGCGGGGAGGCGTCGTAGATGTCCGGCCTTGTCGCGGATGTCCCCGGTGATCCAGGTGACGAACCGGTCGGGTTTGAGGATGCGCGCACACTCACGGGCGATGGTGTTAACCGTGTTCACGTATTCGTCCCAGTCCATGACGGACAGGTCCGCCGGGTGGTCGGAGTAGCGTTCGAGCTGGTGGTAGGGCGGGCACGTGAACACGTAGTCAGCCCAGTCATCGCGGTAGCGCGGCAGCACGTCCTGCGCGGACCCCACGATCCACTCAGCGGACCCGGTGACCAACCCCCGCTCCTGCCACACCCGGTACTGCTCTCGGTTCGCCTCCACCTGCCGCTCCGACAGGTCCACCCCGGTGTAGTGGTAGCCGCGCACCGCTGCCACCAGCCCGCGGGTGGCGCCGCCGGCGAACGGGTCGAGGATGCGCCCGCCGGGCGGACAGTACCAGTGGTAGTGCAGGTCGGTCAGGTGGGGGTCGAACACGCTGACTGCGCGCTGCCACTCGATGCCAGCGGTTTTGGAGATGGTGGGCCAGATGGTGATGTGGTCCCGGCCAGCGTCCCCGGTGAGCCCAGCGGCGGCCCACGCCTTCTTCCGGGCCTGCCACGGGCCGCGTGCGGCTTGGAGGACGGAGAGCGGGGTGACGTCGCGGGGTTCGAGTGGGGGTGGTGGGTCGGTGAGGATGAGCGGCGTCTGGTCGGTGGTCATGCGGCCTCCCACATGTGGGTGCGCGCTTTCTTCGCCGCGGCGAGCACCTCCGGGTAGTAGGTGTCCTCCCATGTGGTGTGGTCACGCCCGTACACGGCGGACTGGGGTGGTGTGGCGGTCCCGAGGGGGTGGACACGCAACCACGCCCGGTCGTACCAGCCGCCCTGGGTCATGGCGTAGACGGGGTGCAGGGGCAGGCCCTCGCGGTGGGCGTAGGCGAACACCTGCCCGGCGTCCCACTTGCCGATGGGGCGGCAGGTGTTCTTCGTGACGAGGCCGCGGTGCCCGATGCTGATACGGCGGATCTTGGATTCCTGCGCACGCACCCCGGACACGTACCGGCCTTGCAGGGTCTCTCCGAGGGCGTCTTGGGTGTCGGCGTGTTCGTGGCCGGGTTCGAACCGGAGCGGCACACGGAACGTGTAGGTGTGCTCTTCGTAGCGGGCGCCGGGGTGCGCGGCGAGGAAGGCGTCCCGCACCTGTTCGCACTCGGGGGTTTCCACATCGCGGGCGCGCGCCCACACGAGTTTCGCGCTGGGGTCGGCGAGCAGCGCGATGTGCGCGGCGACCACGCTGTCTTTCCCCCACGAGGTGGAGACGGTGTAGTCGCCTGCTGCGGCGAACTCTCGGACCGCGTGGATGCCGTCGTCCTGGAGGCGGTTGAGTTTGGGGTCGCGGGAGAGTACGTCGTCGTAGTGTTCGCACCGTTCCCATTCGGCGCGGTCGCGGCCGGTGAGCCTTGGGGAGTCGATTAGCACGCGGGCACCTTCCTGGTCTGGTGGTGGTAGGGGGCGCGGATGCCCTGCATGCGTCCGTCCGGGTGGGGCATGGTGCGGTCCCTCCAGGCGTCCCGGTCGTGGTGGTCGGTGACGTCCCAGCGGAGGATGCGGCCGTGGCCGTGGCGTCCCAGACGCCCGAGCGACCACACCCGGTCGAGGAGGGCCCGGAGGGGTTCGACCTCAGCGAGCGCGAACCACACCACCTCGGAGATGAGCGTGGCCGGCAACGGGGTGTCACGCGCCTTCATCGGGCCAGCCGACAGGTGGTGCTTCCGATCCGGGGCGTACCGGGCCATCTCGTCAACGGCGGGGCGGCGGCGCATCGCAGACGTGGCGTACCCGGCCGGTTCGTAGACCGCGCGGGAGCACGCCCAACCCCACGTGCCGTCCTGCTCCCAGGTGGCCAGCGGCAGGGCGAAGTCGACCGCGCTGGTATCGGTCATGGGCGGGAGCGCGTCCGTGCCGTGCTGTGCCCGGTACTGCTGGTAGGCGCCCCAGGACAGCGGACCGTCCAGGTGCGGCGGGTGCACGTCGAACCCAACCACCGGGGTGGACAGGTGCGCGACCACTCTCACCGGGGCCCAACGCGGGTCAGCGGTGGTGTCGCCCGGGGGTTCACTGATCGTGTCCATCAGACACGCCCCCACTCGCGCAGCACCGCCATGACGTGCCTCGCGTCCTCCAACGCGTTGTGCTGACCGGACTCCTGCTCCTCGTACAGCCACCCGTGCTCGTCCACTTCCTGCTGGAGGTCGCGGGTCCACATCGGCAGCCCGTCGGGGAGGTCGATCATGGACCCGTACAGCCAGCAGTGCACGACGTGGTCGTAGGCCCCGTAGGACGCCCACAGCTCGGGGGCGCTGTCGCCCGCGAGAAGGAAGTCACGGACCTCGTCGGCGATCTGCTGGTGCGGCTTCACCCGGCGGTCGCCGAAGTCGACGCTGAGGGAACGCGCGGGGATGTAGTGGCGGCGGTCGCCGCGGATCTGCGGCAGTGACGGGATGACGTTGTCCATCAGCCACTGGTGCTCGCGGATGGCTCGGACGGGCATGTCGGCGTTGACGGCGTAGTACTCGCGGCCGTCCTCGCACACGATCCCGATGCTGATCAGCTCGATGGTGCGCACCCGGCGGCCGAACGGCCACAGGCCCGCGTAGACGGAGTGCTCGATGAACTCGGTGTCGAAGGCGTGAATCATCCGGTCACCTCCGCCAGGAGCGCGAGAACCTCGTCGCGGTGGTCACGCAGGTGGAACTCGTAGGCGGACCGCAGCGCGCCAGTACTGAACGGCAGGTCGTCGGCGATCGCGCACTGCCCGTGCCCGGTGGAGCGTTTCCCGCCGAGGTTGATGATCCGACGCCCGTCGATCTCGGGGGCGGCCTCATCGAGCGCGGTCGCGAGCGCCGCGACGTGCCCTTCGGTGGGGGTGGCCAGGTGCAGACCGGTGGACAGGGTCGCTCCGGCTTTGATGACCTGCTGGTCGTAGATCATCTGGACGGTGTCCATGGTCTGGTCGAGGCCTTCGGCGAGGGCGATGAACCGGTCCACCGGGGTGCCGACCACGTCGTGGCGGGTCCCGAACGTCTCTGTGCGCAGGGCTCCGTTCGGGAGCTTCACGTGCGGGTGGTCCGCGAGTCGGGCGGGGAGCCGGGCAGCGTTCTCGGAGCAGACGAGCTCCACGTCGTCGGCCCACAGGGTGCCGGCGGTGATGTCGGACTGGGCGGAGTAGCCGAGCATCCCCAGGCCGGGGAGGAGCTGGTGAACCCGCCGGTTGAGGTCGAGGTTGGCCTGACTGCCGGTGGTGGTCAGCGCCCCGCCAGAGATCAGCAGGTCGATGACGGACTTGGGCAAGGACCGGTCGGGGACTTCCAGGGTGCGGAGTAGGTGCCAGGCGAGCGCAGCCCGCAGGGTGTGGCGGACGCTGTTGCCCGACACGTAGGGGACACTGGCACGCCTGCCGTCGGGGGTGATGATGTCCCTCGTGCGGAGCAGCTGGGTGTTGCCGGACGTCCCGGCCCCGTGCGAGATCGGGGAGAGCGCGGTGAGGGTGAGGGGCAGGTGGATGTCCTCGACGGCAGCGAGCGAGGTGAAGTCAGGGGCGACGGCGGTCATCGGGTCTCCTCAATGGGCTCGAAGGTGTCAGCGAACGGGCCCGGCTTGCACGGGTAAAACTCGCCCCGGGTTCCTCGAATCACGTAGTCACCGAGGGACACGGTCATGGTGCCTTCGAGAGTGGAGATGGCGATCGTGTGCGGGGTGTCGCCGTTGTGCTCGGAGCACCGCGTGGGGTTGGAGCACGTGTAGGTGGCGGTGCCGTCGTTGGCGAGGATCCAGTCGATGATGGGGCGGGCGCCTTCGGCGGTGCCGTCCCACTGCATGGCGGTGATCTCGACGGGCTTCTTGCGGTAGCGGGGCATCTACTTGGCCTTCCTGCTGGTGCGGATCATGCGGGTGATACTGGCCAGGTGAGGCGCATTGGAGGCGCACAGCTCACGCCACTCCGCGAACACCTCCGAGTCCGCCAACTCCCGGGTGAGCTTGCCGACTTCCTCGCACGTTCGCGCCGACAGACTGGTGTGGATCTCCAATTTCCCTGCGGCGGTCGAGACGGCCTCACCGAAAGAGGTCGAGCTGGACGCCGCTGTCTCCAGCGCCGTCTTCGCCCGGTCCCACCACCGGGTGCTGCCGATCGTGTCCACGTCCGCGCTGTTCAACATCGCGTCCAGGAAGCGGACCGCCCGCTGCTCCTGCGGGGTGAGCGCCGACATCAGGTCCGGCGGCTGGGAAGTCGTGGGCGTACTCATCAAGGTGCTCCTTGGTTGGGAGGAAAACAGCGAGGTGCAGCAGCGGCGACGACCGCCACGGGGCCAGGACAGCGGAGTGGTGACCCCACAGGGCAAGGTCGTCCGGGGTCTTGAAGCGGGAGAACGACGGGTCGAGGTGTTCGATCTCATCAGCGGAGAACCCGGCCCGTCGCAGGGCGACGACGTGGGCGAACACGCGCCGGAAGTCGGCCGGGGTGGCGTCGATGTCCAACGCGTCCATGCGCACCCGCCACCGGCCTCCCCCGTGGTTGATGACGGAGTAGGGGGTGGTGTGCTTCTGGCCCGACTCCGCGATGGACACCACCCACTGGCCGGCGGGCGGGTGCGCGAGCGTGTCGACCACCGTGCGCATGTCGGCGCGGCTGGTGAAGTGCAGGTGATCCCCAGCGAAGACGGCCTTCGGGTTGCTGGCCGGGAGCACCATGTCCTCGCGGGCCACGATGGACCACATGCGGATCTGGTCCATGCCCTTGCCGGTGCAGCACCACGCACAGGCTTCACACACCCGGGACGACTTGGCGCGCAGGTGGGCGGGGTCGGTGAACGACTTGCCTTCCAGCCATTTTTTCGCCGGGGCTGTCTGCTCCTGGTGGCGGGCGCACATCGCGCAGGTTCCGGGGGTGTCGGTCACTCCGAGCGTGGGCCGGTGCGGGCGGCCAGCCAACTCCCACACCATCACCGGGGCGGACGCATACGTCATGCCGTCACCTCCAACGACATGTAGCCCAGCCGAAACGCCGTCGCCACCACATGAGCCCGACCGCGGCAACCCCACCGCTTCGACAGGTTCCGCCAGTAGTCCCGGACTGTGTGAACACTGACGGAAAGCTCCTCCGCGATCTCATCGTTGTCACGGCCCTGAGCAGCAAGCGCGATGACCTGGAGTTCACGTTCGGTGGCGTGCGGGTGCTGCCCGAGCCACACGTGTGCTTCGGCGTTCTTCGTGCGCAGGGTCCGCTCGGCGTCCTCGATGGCGTGCTGGAGATCCTCGGGCAGACGGAGATGGCAGGGGGTGCACCGCATCTCGACTTTGGAGATGGGGCGGGAGCAGCCGGGGCACTTTTTGGGGGCGGTCATCAGGCCACCTCGCTGGCCAGGAGGAGCCCGCACCCGAACGCCTTACCCGAGCCGACACCCGCGTGGAGGAGGGCGGCGAACGCCTCCTGGTCGGTGACGGTTCCGGTTCCGGTGGCCATGTACCGGGTGTGGGTGATGGTGTTCCCGGTCCTGGGGTTGTGGCCGGTCAGGGAGCGGGTGCGTTCACACGCGGTGACGGTGACCTCGGACAGGGGGCCGGTGAGTTTGCGGGTCACCCAGTCGGGGGCCTGCCCTTCGGGGAGCGGGACCCGTTTGGAACGGCCGATGATCCGCCCGTCGTCGCCGCGCGGCCCGGTGGCCTTGCACGGGTTCGCGACCAGCGCCCACTCCACACGCGCCCCCGTGTGGGGGATCAGGGAGGTGGTGGTGGACACCCGGGCACGGTCCGGCAGGGCATCCTCCACGAGGTGGGGTGCGCGCACGACCAGGGTTTCCGGGGCGGGGAGCGCCCACAGGGGCCGGTCGTACCCGTCTGTGAGGGACGCGACGAGCCGGTGTAGGTAGTGGGAGTCGCGGCGCAGGCGCGGGATGCGGATGGTGTGGAGCACGTCCGTGTGGGGGGACGTGGTGGGTGTGGACCCTACGTGTGTGGGGTGCATACCAGCGATGATACCTAAAGTGCATGACTTTCTTTATGTTGATGCTTTTTGGGTATCGTTGCTGGTGTCCGAGTTGATGGGGATCACGGAGGACGGGGCGGGGTACCCGGTGGGTGCCCCGCTTTTCGTGTGCGGGCATGGGTGGGGCCCGGCGGTTGGCCGGGCCCGGGTGAGTGCGGGTTCAGTTTTGGGTGCGTGCGTGTTTGATGATGTCGGCGGCGTCGAGCATGCCGAGGGCGCGGCTGTCGTCGTCCACGTCGCGTGCGGTTTCGCGGATGGTGCGTTCGAGCCGGTGCAGGTGGTCGTTCACCTCTTGGGCGATGCGGTCGCGCAGGTCGTTCACTGGTCCTCCAGGGTGCGGATGGTCGGGCAGGGGCTCATGGTTCCGCAGGCGGAGCAGTACTCCTCGTTGGCGGGGCCGCGCTGCTGAGGGGCGTGCAGGGCACGGATGCGGGCGACGGCGTTGACGGCCGCCACGATCTCCGTGGCGAGTTCTTCGGTGAAGACGGTGCCGACGGGCGGGTCCCAGTTGGAGGGGTTGGGGCCGGTCTGTTTGTACAGGTGGAGCTTGACTTTCCGGCCGGTGCGGAGCTTGGTCACTTGCCGTCCTCGTAGTGTCCGTGTTCCTGGTCGTGGCGGGTCAGCGCGTCTGCGGGGTCGGGCGGCAGGTGCACGGTGGTCACAGGCCGGGGTGGGGTACGTTCGGCGGCTTCGTAGGCGTCGGCGTCCGCGGCTTGCCGGGTGGTGCGCTCACCCATCGGTGTCCTCCGTGATTTTGCTGGTCGGATGGCCGTGGGCATTGCCGAACACCTTCCTGTAGTTGGCGACGTCCTCGCTGGTGAGGGTGGAGGCGTCGAACCGGTCGGCGTAGTTCATGCTTTTGGTTTCTCGGCGCATGGTGCAGGCGAGGTAGAGCTCGGCGGCGGTGAGGTTGCGGGTGACTGGGGTTTCGCTCACTGGGTGTCCTCCTCGTAGGGGCTGTGTCCGCACTCTTCGCAGATCGCCCATTCCCCGACCCGGAGCGGCCCGCTGGGCAGCAGGGCGTAGATGTTGCATCGGGTGAGGGTGGTTTTGAGGCAGTGCGGGCACCAGTCGTGGGTGGGGGCGTCGACGTGCATGGTGGCGTTCTCGTGGGTGTCTGCCATGTGCCCTCCAGGGGGCTGGTGGGGCGGACCGTGGCCCGCCCCGGGGTTGGTGGTCAGAAGGGAGGGGCGTCGGTGGTCTGCTGCCCGAACCCCTGCTGCGCGGGGCTGTACCCTCCCTGCGGCGCGGACGGGGCACCGAACCCGCCGCCCTGACGTCCCGACGGCGCGTTCTTGGTGACCTTCGCGGACGCGCTGCGCAGAGCCGGGCCGACCTCTTCCACGTCGATCTCGAACACGGTGCGCTTCTCGCCCTCACGCGTCTCGAAGGACCGCTGCTTCAACCGGCCCTGCACGATGACGCGCATGCCTTTCTGCAGGGTCTCGGCGCAGTTCTCTGCCTGCTGCCGCCACACAGTGCAGGTCAGGAACATGCTCTCGCCGTCCTTGAACTCGTTGGCCTGCCGGTCGAAGGTGCGGGGCGTGCTGGCCACACGGAAGTTGGCCACGGCCACGCCCGAGGGCAGGAACTTCATCTCCGGGTCGTCGACCAGATTCCCGACGATCACGATCTGGGTTTCGCCAGCCATCAGTTCTCCTTGAGGTTGTCGGGCCATACGGGGTTCGGCATGGGCGCGGGCGGGCGCGGGGTCGGGTTGCGGTACTCGCGGAGCCGCCGCCAGGTGCGCACGGGGTGGGTGGCGAACATCAGCCCGATCCACGCGGCCCCGAGCGCGTCGGAGGTGTGCTTGCGGTACCAGGGCAGGTGGCGGGGGCTGTTGCGGCGTCCCCAGTCCTCCAGCCGGTAGCCAAGTTCGCGGAAGGGCCGTGTCCGGCCGATGGTGTAGGCGAGCACCATGCAGGCGAGCCAGATGAGCGCGAGCCCCATCACGCCTGCCCGGTGATCTGGTTGAGCGTGTGGGCGCACTCCCGGGTGTCGCACATGTCCAACTTGACGCCGTGCGGGCAGGGTGCGGCGCCCGGGTCGTTGGCGGGTTCGTTGAGCAGGGCGCGGGCGGTCTTGATGGCGGCGCACGCGGACTTTTCCCACTGGCAGTCGTAGGTGCTGTGCTCTTCCTCGTGCTGCTCCAGCCAGTCGGCAACGTGATGTGCCGTCTTGGGGTCCCACGCGGCGACGTGCAAGGCACGGGTGGGGCGGAAGGAACGCCCGATCAGGCGGGACCACCAGCCGCGTTCGTCCTGTTCATGAACCTCGAAGGTGGTGAGGTTGTTGGTGTCCATGTCCCATTCGGCGGGGTCGCCTGCGAGGTAGCGGACGTGGGCGGCGGCCCGACGCAGCAGATCAGAGTCAGACATCAGAGGGCTCCTTCTTGAGCTCAGCGATCTCGGTGAGCAGACGGTCGTTCTCCTCGCGCAGCTTCCGCATGGCCCCGCGCAGCTGGTTGTTGGTCTTGTTGGCGTCTTCGAGGTACTGCTCAGCGGCGCGGCGCCCGTTGACGGCGTCGGCGATCTCTTCGTGGAGAGCGAAGATGCGGGGATCAGACATCGGGGGTCTCCTCGCGGTCGATGCGGGTCAGCGGCCCGTAGGCGTGACGGATGGCCTGCATGGTGACCCAGTCGGGGTACTCGTCGGGGTCATCCGTGAGCAGCACGGGGCCGTCACGGTCCTCCCAGACGCGGCCGTGGGTGTCCCGGTAGCGGGGGTGGGCGGCGTCATCCATCGTGGAACTCCCAGGTGTCGATCTGGCGCTTCGGGTTGCGGTCGCGAGCCTTGCTCCGGTGACGGAGGCGCGCGGCCACGCTGCGGACATACCGGACCTCAGCGGCCGTGAGTCCGTTGATGCGCCACCGGTTGATGGCGTTGTGGAGAGCGGCACCAAAGGCGACGATGGCCACCCCAGCGATGACGAGTGCGAGAGCCGCGAGGATCACTGCGGCGGACCACATCAGGATGACTTCGTAGGACATAACCCCTCCTGGGGCTGTGGTGCGCGTGGAGCGCTCATGAATGTTGAGCCTAGGTCGTGGTGCCGACAAACCCGTGGGGCCGTCAGCGTGCGAATGGTGGACGTGTGAGAGCATTGGGGGCGCGCCCCGCCAGGTACCAGCTGGCGGGGCGCACTCATGTCAGCGGCAGTGCGAGCTGCCCCGGACAAAGCTCCGCGGCAAGCCGCCCACCGATCCACTCCGTGTACGCCGGCGGAATCGACTCGGTCAGCTCGTGATGAACATCCGTCCACCCGATGCCCTTCGCGGTCTGCATCTCCCCCACGGACGCTTTGCCGCCACCCTTGCCGTAAGCCGCCACATAGGGGCCGTCGAAGTACTCACCGTGCCGCCAGCCGCGGACCCGGCCGCGGTGCGGTTTGTGCGCCGGCTGGACGGTGGCCCACCCTCCGAGCTCGAACACCCGGTGTTGCAGGACTCCGAGCCCGAACTGTTCGCCGCACAGGAGCAGGTCCCGCCGGAGTGGGGATCCGGGCACGTTCTCGATCACGAACGGCCGGCCCGCGGCTTCCAGTGCGGTTCGGGTGGCGGGGATCAGGTCCGGGTGCGAGCGTCCGGCCGCGGCGTTGCGGGTTGCGTTGGTGCCGCGGGTGGGTGCCGAATACGACTGGCAAGGCGGGGACGCGTGGATGGCGTCGAACTCGTGGCCGTGGGAGCGCACGAACTCGATGGCGTCGCCCTGGTGGAAGGTGAACGGGTAGTTGGGCTGGGGGTTGATGTCCACCCCCACCACGTCGAACCCGGCCCGGTGGTAGCCCATGCCAGCCCCACCGGCGCAGCAGAACAGATCCAGGATGCGCATGCCCATCACGCGCCCTTCGCCGGGCCGAAGTGCGCCACCCCGGCCATGTCCACGATCCGGGAGTAGTGGCCCTGCATGGCGCACACCACCTCGCACCCGCCCCGGCCGTTGCGGTTCTTCTCCACCAGCAAGTCGATCTCCCCCGCCCTGGGTGACTCCTTGTCGCGGGTGTCCTCCCGGTCCAGCAGGATCACCACGTCGGCGTCCTGCTCCAGGCTTCCGCTTTCGCGTAGGTCCGAGATCTGCGGGCGCTTGTCCGTGCGCTTCGTCGACTCACGGTTGAGCTGGCTGAGGACGATGATCGCGACCCCGAACTCCTTCGCGAGCTTCTTCAGCCCACGCGAGATCGCTGACACCTCCTGCTGGCGGCTCTCCCCCTTGGGGCCGTCGAACAACTGCAGGTAGTCAACGATCACCAAGTCGATCCGGTGGGTGCGGGTGTGCTTACGCAACCGGGACCGCATGTGCGGCAGGCTGATGTTGAAGTCGTCGGACATCCACAGCGGCGACCGGTCCCACACCTCCTTGACGCCCATGACCCGAGCCCAGTCGGTTTCGTCCATCTGCTTGTCACGCAGCCGGGACAGCAGCACACCGGCCTCAGCGGCCATGACTCGCTGCCCGAGCTCCAGGCGGGTCATCTCCAGGGAGAACATCGCCGTACCGACCCCGCGGTGCATGGCGTTGTAGCGGGCGAAGTCAGCGGCGACCACACTCTTGCCGACAGCGGGCCGGGCGCCCACGATGACGACCTGGCCCGGCTTGACGTCAGGCATGACCTCCCGCAGGTCCGCATACGGCGGGGCGACCGGAGCGTAGACCTCTGCGGCGTCCTGGTCGTCCACGACCTCCTGGAACACCTGGTCGAGCTTGACCAGACCCACACTCTCGGTGTCCTGCAGGGTCTCGACCTCGCTGATGAGCTGCTCAGCACGCGCCACCAAGTCAGCGAGATCCCCTTCGCCCCGGTAGCCCAGCGACGCGACCGTGGTACCGACCTCAACGAGCTTGCGCAGCACCGCCACGTCCGACACCCGCTTCGCGGCGTACCCGGCGTTCGCCGCGGTCGGGATCTTCTCCGTCAGCTCGATCAAGTAGGGGGCTCCCCCGTACCTGCCTGCCTCCCCGCGCCGCTGCAGTTCGGCGTCGACCGACATGGCGTCGACCGGGTCGTTGCGCGAGTCCAGGTCCACGATCGCGTCGTAGATCATCTGGTGTGCGGGCCGGTACCAGTCACCGGGGCGAATAATCCCCACCACCTGGCGGACCGCGGCCCGGGAGATCAGCATCCCCCCGAGGGCCTGCTGCTCCGCGAGCTCATCGAACGGGGGCTTGCGCACATCCGTCGCGGGGGCTTCTTCGATCATCGTCATGCGGCCCTCCGACGGTCGGTCTCGCCCATGGCCACGAACGTCGCCCCATCGGACAGGCGGGACGCGGCCCTCTCCTCCAGCAGCTCCTTCAACTTCGGAGAGTTCGTGGTCAGCCCGGTGATCCGGTCGTGCTTCCAGCGTTCGTTGATGAGCTTGTGCAGGTTGTCGGAGTCCCAGCCCTGCATGCCGACAGCGCCGATGTCGTCGATGCCGAGGAAGTCGGCGTCCAGCCACACCTGTTCGGCGTCCTTGTCGCGGTCACGCATGGCCGTTTTGATGTCGTAGGCGTCCACGATCTCGAACCGGCCCCGCCACCCGTTGCGGGTGAGGGTTTCCCCGGCCTTCCACAGGGTCCAGGTTTTCCCGGCGCCGACACCGCCGACGAGGACGAGGCCGCCGGTGGCGGTGCCGCGGTAGAAGTCACGGCACCAGTTGAGGACCTTGGGGTGGAGTTCTCCGTCGGGGGAGAACTTGGCGGGCCGGCGGGCGAGGAAGGTGTTGGTGCGGTGTTCGGCCTGTTCGCGCAGGACGGACTGTTGGGCTTCGGCGAGGTGGGCGGCGAAGTCGTTGGGGTCGAAGGTGTTGGTCACAGGATGTTCCTCAGTTCTTCTTCGGTGAGGCTGTTCCAGTAGTCGGCGTCGCCGATCTCGTCACGGGAGCCGCCGACGACGCGGAGGTTGCTGCGGCGGTTCTGGTTGCGGCGCTCCTCGAACTTGCGGGCGTTGCGCATCCACGTGTGCCAGGCGCGGTTCCAGTCCAGGAACGTGTTGCCCTTGGATCCGTGGTGGTCGAGGAACTGTGCGGTCTCGAAGTCGATGTCGATGGTGGGCACGTTCTCCTTCGCCCATGCGCGCATTCGGTCGGTAATGGGGAAGTGCTCGGGGGCGTGAGTCCTCTTGGTCGCCTTGTTGGGCTTCTTGGGTTCCTTCGGCTTCTCTTCTTTGTCGGCGGGGGCGTCGTCGAGATCGGGGAAGAGGTTGTCGCTGTCGGCGCCAAAAGAATGAGGAGACTGAGGAGACTGAGGAGGAGGGTCTGCCTCTCGTCCGGGCTTTGCGGACTCTCGTCCGGGCTTTGCGGACTCTCGTCCGGGCTTTGAGTCGCCTTTGGCCTGCTCGCCGTCCGGGCTTTGAGCCCGTGAAAGGTCTGCCTCTCGTCCGGGCTTTGGTGCCATGAACGCCCTCTCCGGGAACACCGGGATGAGATACGTCGTCCGGTTCCCCTTCGCCGCGAATACCGGTCGCCCTTTCCCGTCGACGCCGATCGGCGTGCGGATCTCGATTCCGGCTTTGGCGAGGCGCCGCAGGGCCTTGCCGACCGAGTCCGGGAGTAACCCAGTCCTGTGGGAGAGCAGGTCCATCCCGAGATAGCTCTTGCGGGTCCTCTCATTGGCGTCATCGGCGATGACAGCGAGAACCAGGCGCGCGGCGGCGTCGAGTTCGGTCGGCGCGTTTTGTAGTACGTGCCGGTAGAGCTCGTAACCCATGTGCGGCCCCCCGTTGGTGGTGTTGGTCAGGTGCGGTTGTGGAACCAGCCGACGGTCCACGTGTGGCCGCAGGTGTGGCGGTAGCGGGCGACGATGCCGCTGGGGGTGTGGCGGATCCGCGTGGGCAGGGCGGTGTAGTTGGCGCGGTCGGTCTCGGTTGGCATGCAGTGGTCGCAGGCGTCCCGGTACTGGTCGAGGTCGGTCTTCGGGGGTGCGTGCGTTCGGACGGTCACGGCTCCTCCTTCAAGGGCGCTATGCAACATTCTATGTGGCCACTCTATACGTTGCCAACTCTTATGTCGCCACCTTAGACTTGGCCACATGTTGCTATGCGAAACTGTCGCCATGACAGACACCGACCTCACCGAGATCCGCGAAGCCAACGCCCGCATCGAGCAGGCCGAAGAGAAAGTCCGCCGGGAGCGCCTGGAGCTGGGCCGTGTCATCGCCCGCCTGCGCTCCCGCGGCGTGAAGCAGACCGACATCGCGAAGGAACTCGACATCACCCGCGAGCAGGTGCGCCGACTGGAGAACGCGTGGCACGAGGCAGTGAAGGCGGGGCTGGTGTCTGACGCTGACCTGGACAACTGACCTCCTGACACCTCTCTCCTTTCTGGGCCGCTTCGGCGGCCCTTCGTCATGCCCGGGGTGGGGCGCGGGTCAAGGCGCCCCCGGGGGTCAGGCCGTGGTTCGCGTGGGGATGGCTTCGGCCAGCCACCCACCTGCGTTCGCCGTGAAGTGCTCGGAAGGCTGCGACTCCCATCGGGACCGCACAGCCCGAGTCGTCTGCTCCTGTCCGGTGCGCTTGTCGGTGAACGTGACGTCCTCCTCGCGGGTGATGCGCACGCACACGCGGCCCCGCTTGGCTCCGGCCGGGTAGTCGTTGAAGTTGATGCCGCGCTTCGACCACAGGAGTTCCTGCATCTGGTCGGTGTTGACGCCGTGGAGTTCGCGGTGGGAGAACTCGGACTGCGCAGCCATGGAGATGGCGTTGCGGACGGCGTCGCGTTGGCGCCACAGGAAGTAGTTGGCGACCTCGACCGGGTCGGGGATGGTGAAGGCGCGGGCGTCGAAGGTCGCGGTAGCGCCGTCGTAGTGGACGCTGTACTCGCTGTTGAACGCGACCGTGGCAACCGATGCGGCGACGGAGGCGACCTTCTGCACGACTCCGCCGAACCACGGCTGTGTGTGTTGGTTCCCGTAGTCGGTGACCAGAACGCTGACCTCATCGGACTGGGTGTAGGCGAACACGGCCCCTGAGATCTCCGAGCACAGGGCGGCGGCGGTGGCGTCCATGGAGGCCATGACTGCTTCGTCGAAGGGTCGGTCGGCGTGGCGGAGGAAGGTGTGGAACGCTCGCCCGTCAACTCGGACGATGGTGTGGGTTCGGGGGGTGAGGGTGTGGCGGGTGGCTTCCTCGTAGGCCTTCATTCGGTCTCCGAGTGACGTGTTGTCCACGGGTTCTCCTTCGGGGTCGTGTGCGGTCAGGCGTTGGCGGGCGTGAGGTAGTGGCCGACGTCAGCACTGAACGTCGCCCCCGCAGCACGCGCGGCCTGGAGGATGTGGAGCTGCTCGTGGCCGGCAGCGATGAGTTCGCGGATGGCCTTCGCCGCGGTCGCGTCGTCCTGCTTGGTGGGCATCCCGGTGTAGTTGTCGGCGTGGTCCCCCCACGCGGCCTCCCACGTGTTGAGGGCCTGCTCGAACCCGACGGGGTTGTTGGGGTCGGGGTCCGCGAGGTTGGCCAGCTGCCCCAGGGTGGTGTCGGTGGCTTCGCGGACGTGCCCGTTGTCGAGCACGTACCGGGCCAGCGTCGCGATCGCGACGCTTCCGCTCCCGCTGGCGGCGTCCTCGACGGCCTTGATGATCGCGTCGGTAGCGGCGTCGACCTCTTCGTGTGAGGCGTCGAGCATGCGGATGAAGTCGTCGCGGGTGGCGGCGGGGTAGCGGTGGTCGGTCACGTCTGGCTCCTGGTGGTCGGTGTGGTTGGTGTTGGCGCCCATCCGCGGTTTGCACGCGGTCCCCGGCTCGGTCCGGTCGGGCTGAAGGGGTCAGGTCTCGGGTGTCGGCTCGCCGTCGGTGACGTCGCGGATGGTGCGGATGTCGTCCTCTCGGGCGGACAGCCTCAGTCCCCAGTGGCCGTCAACGACTCCGTGGACGAGCAGCTTCGGCACCTCCGAGCCGGACGCCCCGAAGAGCGGACTGACGGCCCGAGTGCCGCTGTGGGTGACCTGGTGGCCGGTGACCTTCTCGGTGTGTCCGCTGGTCCAGGTGATTTCCCAGGTGCGGGGCTCGCCGTGGTCGTAGTCGCTGCCGTGGGTGAACCGGTTGGGGTCGCGGTGGATGTCGGTGCTCACGGTGTCTCCTTCGGGGTTGGGTGCGGCGGGGTCACGGCCGCGGGGGTTAGGCCTTGGCCTTGAGCTCGCCGCGCAGACGTGCGATCTCCTCGCCGCGCCGCATCGACAAGGCCTGAACCTCCGCGTGCTTGAGGGTGAGGTGGTCGATCACAGCCAGCAGGTCCGTCAGGTCCTTCGGGGCGTTCGCGAGCAGGTCCGCGATGTGCTCCCCGTAGTCCGGGACGGTCGCGGCCAGCCCAGCGCCGGGGGTGTCCATGTCGTAGGCGACCAGCCAGTTGTGGTTCTTGGGGTCGTCGATGTAGGTCCAGTCGGTTCCGAGGTGAGCGACGACGGCGAGGCGTTCGCGGATGGCTTCGAGGTTGGCGGTCATGGCGTTCTGGGTGTTCACGGTGTCTCCTGGTGGTTCGGTACGGTGGGTGCGGGCCCCGGGTGCTTTCTCCATCCGGGGCCCGCCCGCTGTTACAGCTCGTCGGCCGGAGGCAGAGGCTCGATCGCGGTCAGGACGTCAGCGGCCAACAGCACCTCGCGGCCGTGCTCGTCGTGGTGAGCGGGGATACGCGCTACCGCGGCGAGTCGGGTGCGGAGCTCGGTGTTCTCCGCGCGGAGCTTGGCGAAGGCGGCCAGCAAGTTCTCGGTCATGTCGCCTCCTCAGGACTCGTAGCCCGCGGTGCGGGCCTTGTCGGGGTCGTAGCCGCCACGGCGAGCGATCTGCTTGGCGCGGTGCTGAGTAGCCCCACCGGCTTCCGCCCCGAGCAGGAGCATGTGGGCGATGTGTTCGACGTCAGCCCCCTCATGGGCGGCGTGCAGGGCGTAGGCCGTTTCGGCCTTGGCGTCGGCGAGAGCGAACAGGTTGACGGCGGCGGTGTCGGCGGGGCCGTGGAGTTCGCGGCGTCGCTCGGCCCGCCCGAGCAGCCACAGGGCTTCGGTGGCGAGGTAGCCGGCGACCTGTCGTGCGGTCGCCGTCTCGTGGGTGGGCTGCGGGTAGGTGTCGGTGAAGCTCATGCGGTCTCCTCGATGTCGTTGGCGGGCTTCCACTCGGGGCAGCCAGTGACCGGCTTCCCGTCGGCCAGGGCGACACCCACCAGGCAGATGTCAGGCTGCGAGTCGTAGTCGTCGCAGTGCGGGTGTCCGCAGTCGCACCGCTCGGCACGGCCCCGTTCGAAGTGCACGCAGGACTTGCACCCCTGGAGTGCGGGGTTCTTCCAGCAGCGGGTGATGTGGTCGGTGGCGGCGTCGCGTTTGGAGTGGCCTCGGGAGCAGTGGGGGCACACGTAGCGGGTGACCTGGATTTCGCGGGGTGCGGTGGTGGGTTCCTGCTCGTCGTAGTCGCCGTTGGCGTACTGGTCGGCGGCGAGGTCGTAGGGGGTGTCGTAGTCACTCATCGGGCGATCTCCTCGTGTACGTCGTGGCAGAAGCAGATGCCGTTGCTGTCGGGGTAGTCCTTGCATCCGTCACACCAGGGGTGCATCAGGTGTCCTTCCGGGTCGGGGTGAAGCAGGCGCACGCCAGGGTCACGGGGTGCACGGGGGTTTCGCAGCCGGGGCAGTAGCGGGTGTTGCCGAGCGGGATGTTGTGGCGCAGGCCCGCACCGATGAGGCGCGGGATGTGGTGTGCGGCCCGGGGAGGTGCGGTGACCTCGGCCGCGGTGACGATCTCCATGCCGTAGCCGAGGTGTTCGCATTCGCACTGGCCGGTGTCGAGGCTGATGTCCACCCGGCACAGGGAGCACCAGGGCAGGTTGCTGGGGTCTTCGGCGCGGGTGTCGATGAGGTTGCGGAGACCGGCGGCGAGTTCGGCGTGAGCGGCCATGGGGTTCCTCCTGTGGTTTGCTGGGTGGTGCGGGGCGTCCTCAGGTCGAGTGAGGACGCCCCGCCTTGCGTTGGGTCAGGCGGGCGCGTAGCCGCTGCGCCGCTTGCGTCCGGTCTTCGTGGTCGCGGCGGGGTGGAGGTTCTTCGCGAGGACACCGCGCAGGTTCTTGCCGTTGGTGTCGGTCACGACCACCCGGTCGCCGCCGTCGTACTCGCGGACGATCAGGACCGTTGAGTCGTAGGGGTGGCAGTGCGCGAACTTGCGGCCGGGGCGGATGTGGTCGTTGCTCATGGGTTCTCCGTTCGTTGGGGCGTTGCCCTTGGCAGTGGGGTCAGCGGGTGTCGAAGCGGGCGATGATGTCGCGGATCTCGTCGGCCGTGGCGTCGGGAGCGATGCGGGCCCGCAGTTCCCCCATGAGCTGGTCAGCGATGCGCTCCGGGAGCTGGTGGACGTCGGACCAGTCAGCGGGCTCCCATCCGCTTTCGATGGACCAGGTGAGGTTGTGGCGGGCGGTCATCCGGGCGGTGGCGAGCAGGCGGCCCATGTGGTTCTCCTTGGGTTACGGTGGTGGTGGGCCGCCCTCACTTCGGATGAGGGCGGCCCGAGTCGTTGGCTAGGACTGGGTCTCAGCGAACGCCTGGGCGAGCACGTCGACCGGATAGAGGTTGACCTTTCCCCAGACGGGATGCTGAGCCCTGCCGGGCTCCTGGCCCTGCGAGCGAAGGATCTTCGCCGCTCGGGAGCCGACCCTCTTCAGGTAGCTCACCTCGCTGCGGAGGTTGTGGAGCTTGGCGTAGGCCACGGCGGCGAACCAGTCGTGGTTGCCTTCGATGGAGTCCAGTCGGGCTTCCGTGATGTCCTGGCGGCCTTCGACGACGGTGAGCCTCTGGCGGTCAACACGGATCGCGGCAACCAGCGACTCGATGGCGTCGAGTTCGTCGCCTTTCGGCTGGGCCTGGGCAAGTTCGGCTTCTCGGGTGCGGACGGCGAAGTACGCCTGAGCGGCGGCCACCTCGGCCTTGTTCGGGTTGCCGTTCATCGCGACTAGGTAGGCCCCGAAGCGAGTGAGCCTGTAGTCCTTGCGGGGGCGTCCTCCCTGGGGGGAGGGGTTTTCAGGCGACTCCCTGAAAACGTCCGAGACGTCGTGCCCGGTGTTCTTGGCGGCTTCCATCGCCCGCTCGATGACCGGGAGGAAGTCGGCCCATCGCGGATAGGTCATGACGTCCTGTAGGCGGCGGGCCCTCCAGATCTCGGTGCCGTCTTCGTCGATCTCCTTGATCGCGTCGAACGGGCTGCTGCTCTGGGTGTCGATCTGGTTGGTCATCCATCCCCCGGTGATTGCTTGTCAACTTTGTTCCGTCTAGAGTTGACGCTACTCCCCTTGCATGGGAGTGTCAACTTAGTTCCGCATTCAGTTCGCAAGGAAGGTCGTGACAACATGGCACTCATGGCACGAGACGAGATCCCCGAACTCCGGCAGCTACGAGACGAGTACGACGCCGCCCGCGACAAGCTCATGGAGACCATCGGCAAGCACATCGACGCAGGTGAGAAGAACGCGCGCATCGCCCGGTCCGTGGACTGGTCACGGGAGTACATCGCCAAGCTCAGGAACTCCAGGGCACACGGCGAAGCCCCCAGGCCACCCCGAGGCGAAGGCCGATAGCCCTCGCCCCTTCCAGCCCGCACCACGTCCGGTGCGGGCTTCTCGCTGTGCCCTACCACCTCGGCTCCACGTCCACCCGGGCCACCAACGCGGCAGGCCAGTCCTCAGGGTCGAAGTACGCGGCCAACGCGGCCAGGGTGCGGTCCCGCTGGTCCTCGCGGATACGGCGCTCACGAGCCCGCTCAGCGTCCACAGCAGCCCGGTCAGCGGTCGTCGGATCGAACGGGAACGCCTGCTCTGCGGCATCGGGTTCGGGCAGTTGCAGCACCATCACACGGCCCCCCTAGTGCCCTGCCACACCCGCACCGGATGCCCGTGGGTGCGAACATCCGTGGACGCCACGTAGCCGACCGGGCGGATCAGACCAAACCGGGCCGCCCTCCGAAAGCAGGCCCCGACAGCGGCGGGACGGATGCCCTCGGGCAGGCGTGGGCGGACGTCGTTCGCGGAGAAGGGCTGTCCTGCGCGGGCGAGCTCGCGGATGATGCGGTTGACCTCGTCGACGGCGGTCGGTGTGGACGCGGCGGTGGCGCGTGCCATGCCGTCGGCGGCGAGCGCTTCACCGATCGTGAGCTGAGTGTTCATGACGCGCTCACCCCACTCCGGGACTCGAAGCTGACCACCAGCGAGTCGCCCTCCATGCGGGCGGTGATCGCGTCAGCGGCGGCAGGAGCGCCCACTTCCTGCTGGTCGCGCTGGTAGGCGTCCTGGGCTTCCGTCAGGACCTGTTGGAGCGTCCACATGGTGACGCCGCGCGCCCCGAACCCAGGGATCACCCAGCGCTGCTGGCGAGTGACGGTGGAAGCGGGCGGGGTCGGTACCGGGTAGAGCGTCGGGCTGTCGTCGGTGAAGTTCATGTCTCCTCCTTGGGGGGTTGGGCCCGCCGTGCCCGTGGTGGTCCAGGCAGACACGGCGGGCGGATCAGGCGGCGGCGCGGTCGCGCTCACGTCGGGCTTCACGCCGGCGCCCCGGGAACGCCTTCGCCCCGGCGACGATCAACGGAGACCGGTCGCCCCACTCGTGGTGGGCGCGGTAGCAGCGGTGAAGCTCCGTCAGGTCCATCTGCTCGACCCGGCGGGCCAGCTCTACTTCGAGGTCGGCGTCCGGGAGATCAATCAGGTCGTCGTCCCACGCCAAAGGCGGCAAGAACCCCTTGTCCTCTGCCAAGGCGCGGGTCCGGTCGGCGTACTGCCCCTCAGGGCGTTTCATCGACAGGGCGTCGTAGACCGCCATCACCCGACGTGTCCACTGAGCCGTCACCACCCGCGCTGACAAGGAATAGCGGACCTGCACTTCGGCCGCCCCCATGTGGCGGGAGATGGCAGCCCACCCCCATCCGAGCGCGTACAGCGCTTCGAGACGGCGACGGGCGGGCGCGGGGTCCACCTCGGTACGCGGCCCGAGCCATTGGAGGGTGGGGCGGATCGCGAGGATCGCTTCAGCGGTCTCAGCGCGAACACGGCGGCTCGGCTTGATGCCTCGGCTCGGCCGCCCGTAGACGAGGACCTGAGCTTCGGAGTAGGCGGACTTGATCTTGCTGAGGGGTACGCCTTGGCTCATCAACCAGAGGGCGTGGGCGCGGACCGGCTCGGCGTCGACGTAGGGCTGCCAGCGGCCGTAGGCGATTTCGCGGCGCCGGTGGTTGACGTAGTCGTTGCGTGCGAGTCGGTGTTCGGGGTGCTCGCAGCCCCGGTTGTAGCAGGTGGTGGGGGCGATGGCCATCACGCGACCCTCCCTGCGGCGGTGTGCCGCATCCTGGTGCGGCGCTCCACGATCCGTTCCTCAGCGGTCATGCCGCCCCGCACGCCGTGCTGCCCGGTGTTCGCAGGGATGAGCGCGTCATCCAGGCAGGGTGTGCGCACCGGACACCCCCAGCAGAGGTCGAGAGCTTCGGCTTCCCGGGTCTCGCGTTCGGCGCTGCGTTCACCGTCGGGCCCGTAGAACAGCTCCAGGTCCTCACCAGCGCACACGGCGTCTCGCTGCCAGTCGTGTGGGGCGGTGGGTGTGTAGCCAGCCCCGAACTTGATGGCGTACCGCTTCACCGGGCCACCTCCAGCAGGTCGGGCCACCGAACCTTGTCGAGCGCTTCCCGGTTGGTCTGCGGCATGTCCGCGAGCGGGTGCCCGAGGTGGTCCGAACCCATCGCCGCGAGCACAAGACTGTCCGCCTCGTCGTTCCCGGTGATGTCCCAGGCCGGGAACCGGCGGGCCACCGCCAACAACGTGGCGTCCTTGGACGCGTTGCCCTTCCCGGTCGCGTACTTTTTCAGCTGCTGTGTGGTGGCCGACGTCCACGGGATGTCAGCGGCGTCGATGGCTTCCATGACCAGGTGCCACATCCCGGCTCGGGTGAGGTGCTGCCCGGTCTGGGACCCGATGGCGAGCTGCTCCACAACGACGAGGTGGGCGCCCCGCACGTGGAGGATGACTTCGGCGCGGATGTGGCGGAGTCGGGCGAACGTGGTGGGGAACTGGTCGGGTTTGGTGGCGACGCAGTTGACCCATCCGGCAGAGGAGGCGATTCCGGTGCTTGACAGCGAAAGGTCGAGGCCTATGACCTTCGGTGTGGTGTCCATGTGCTTCTCCAGGAGTGTGGGTGGGGCGCCCGGGCCCCCGCTCCGGGCGCCCCACGGGGGTGTGGTCAGTGGCGGGGTGTGCGCTGGAAGCGGATGGGTTCTCCGCCGGTCTCCCGTGTTGGCCAGAACCGGGTGCCCATCTGCGATCCTTCGCACTGGTCGGCGCTGGCGCGTTCTTCGCGGGCCGACCACCAGTGGCGTGGGAGCCGGTCGTCAGAGCGGACGGTCAGCGTGCGCCCGCACTCGGGACACAGGGCGCGGGCGCTCACCCGTCGCCTCCGAGACGGCCCGGGCGTCCCTTCCGGAGCGCCTTGACTGCAGCCTTGAGGTCGTCGTGGTCACCGCCGAGCGCGGACACGTTCATCTGGATCTCGTCGCCGCGCTGCCCGAGCCCGCGCAGGGCGGCTTGGGCTCCTCGCATGTCGGTGCGCAGGTTGTCGATCAGCCGGGACTGGTCTGCGAGCGCGTCGGCCTGCGAGGAGGTGAGGGATTCCAGTGCGGCCAGCCGGGACTCGACGTCGGTGGTGCGGGCGTCACCCATGCGGAGCCCATCGGAGAACCCGGCGTCGTAGTCGGAGCGGGCCGGGGCCGTGTCCTGCCACTCGTCGGGCCTGACCGGCAGGCACGTGTTGTTGATGCGGGTCTCCGCGTCCGGCCCGACTGTCTTGTACGCGACCCTCGCGGCAGCCTTGCGCATGGCACGCCCGCCGTCACCCCACCCGGCGTCGTAGCCACGCTGGTAGGCGGCGGGGGTGTGGTCCTCGTAGTCGGTGACCGGGCGCGCGGCCCCGTTCAGCTGTGCGAGGGTGCGCAGGCACTCCAGGCAGTTCGCTTCGGTGACCAGCGCTGCGACGGTGACGTCGTGGTGGCCTTCCCCGCACGGGGTGATGTCCTCGGGTGTGGCCACGTGGACCGTGGTCTTGTCCTCGTTCTTCCTGGCGGCAGGATTCACGTGGTGACCTGCGGGAACTTCGCCGTCCTGGGCCTCGGTGTCGTCGCCGTCGGGGAGCAGCGGCAGGGCGCGGATCGCCTCGGCGGCGTCCAGGGCCTCGTAGGTCCCCGTAACGGCCTCTTCGACAGCGAGGGCGGCCCGCTCGCGCATGGACCGGGCGCCCTTCTCCTCAGCGGCGTCACGCTCCTTGCGCAGATCAGACCGCTGCTGGAGCAACTGCCGGATGGTCGAGTTCGCGTCATCCAACTCGCGGCGGGTCGTTTCGAGATCACTCATCGGGGGTCTCCTTCGGGGGGTTCATCCGCTCCTGGCCCCGACCCACCAAAGCCAGCAAGTACTCATCAGGGGTCATGCCGTCCGCCCACTCATCGGCGTGCCTGGCCTCCTCCGCCGCAGCGGTCTGCAGATCCGAAGGACGCGGCGGCACCGGCGTCGGCGCGGACTTGGTGGTGGTGCCGCGCCGGGCGATCTCAGCGGCCCTTTGCCGACCGCTCAGGAACGGCCACACAGAACCGATCGGGGTGGCCATCACATGCCCCCTTCTTCGAGCCCGGACAGGTCGTGGGGGACGGTCACGTCCACGTCCTCAGCGCGCAGAGCCGCAGCGAACGCCGCCCACTCCTGCGAGGCGGTGTCAGCGACAACCGCGATCTCCTCCGCGGTCGCGGCGGTGCAGCCGCGCAGGAACCTGCCGTAGCCCATGTGCGCGGCGGTTCCGGCGCGGTGGGCGCGGCGCTGGTGCCACGCAGAGGAGTACGGGGCGGGCCGCAGCTCGGGGGTGGGGGCCGCCCCCTCTTCGGAGGGGGCGGCGAACAGGCGACGGAACCAGCTCATGACTGGGACCCCACGTACTCCTCGAAGGTGGCGTCCTGCTCCTCATCCGAGGGCGTCTCGTCCTTCGGCACGTACCACGGGTCGTCCTTCGGCAACTCCGTCCGCGGCTCACCCGACTCGGGCTCCTCCCGCTGCGGCGCTGCGTCCGGGTTCAGCTCCCGCACCGTCACCCGAGGAACCTGCGCCGCACCGTCCGCCTGCCCGAACCCATCCAGCTCCTCACTGGCGTAGGGCATCGCGTGCAGGACGTCCGCGGCGATCAGGCGGCATATCTCACCCGTCGCGCGGGCCACCAGCATTGTCTGCGGCTGCTTCTTCCACTCGCCCTTGCCAACCAGCCCGAGATCACGAGCCCGCTCGATCGTCCAGGTGACTTCCTGCCACTCCTCTTCGCTCTCGCCCTTGCGCTTGCCGCGGTACACGCACTTCTCAGGGGTGGACTCGATGAGCTTGACCTTGTGGCCCTTGGACTGCACGAGCGCCCGCATAGCGTGCGCCCTCATGCCGGGGGTGCCGTGGATAACGTCGAAGCTGCGCAGCCCGGCCATGGGCGGGATGCCCATTTCCTGCGCGGCGAGGATCGCGGCGGTAATGTCTCCGGGCTTGCCACGCATCGACGCCGGGATGAAGCTGGTGTTCTGGAGCTTCTGCGCGATCTGGTAGGCCCGGTCGGCGCGGAACGCCCACTGCACGAGCTCGTCGTTCTGTGCAGCCTGCTCGACTGCGGCCAGCTCTGCGCTGTTGTCGTCTCGGTTCGCGATCTCGCTCATGCCATGAACTCCTGGTCGTCGTGCTGACGCTCCGCCCACACGGGCAGGGAGAGCATCGTGATGTCGTCGGAGAAGCCCGGCCATACGCCGGACTCCATGCAGCGCGCGTAGGTCTTCAGCGCGTAGTCGTTGCGTTCCTTGCCGATCCGGCGGGCCTCGTGGTCGAGCTCGACCACGGTCACCAGGTAGGGCGGGGTCTTGGCCTGGAACACGAACACGAAGCTGGTGTTCTTGTCGCCGATGCCCAGCTCGCGGGCGCCGCGCCGGTAGAAGTCGTCCTGCTGGTGGTAGCCGTAGTCGGCCACGGACTTCGCGATGTCAGCGGGTGCGGCGGACTTCGTGGTCTTGTAGTCGCCGATGATCAGCCGCTTGCCCTTGGCCTGGGTGGGCAGCCAGTCCAGCCGTGCCCGGCAGATCACCCCGGTGGCGGGGTCCTTCCAGAACAGGGACTGCTCTGGCTTTCCAGCGCCGGGCTGGAACAGGGCTCCGGCGATCGGGTGCCGCTTGAGCTCAGCGGCCATGTTCTGAACGAGTTCGTACTCGTGCCGCTTGAGCGGGACGTTTCCTGCTTCGCGGATCGCGGCGACTTCGGCCTTGATCTTGTCGGTGTCCCACCGGGCGGCGTCTATGACGATGAGCTCGGGGCCTTCGCCGAGTACGAGCTTGTGCGCGGCGGTGCCCAGGTCGAACGTCTTCTTGTGGGGCTGCTTGTGGTCCTGCTCGTAGCGAAACAGGGCCGGGCAGCTGGGTGCGAGGAGCTTGCGGGCCCCGGAGGATGAGAGGCTTCCGCCGGGCACAGGATCGCGGTGATAAAGCGCCTCGGGGATGCCGTCATAGACGCCGGGTTGGGTGATGGCCTGGATGGTGCGCTCTTCGGTGGCGGTCATCAGAACGGCACCTCCGGGCCTTCGTCAGTCACGGAATCTTGGGCATCGGTCTCGCGGGCGCGGTCGAGAGCGGACTCGATGCGCCTCACGGCGGGCACCAGGTCGGGGTTCGTGCGTGAGGCGTGCAGCAGCATCGCCAGGTCAAACCTGTCGACCACCACCTGACCGTCGGAGGCCCTCGCCTCGTCGGCGCTGGCACCCTTCACGCGGATCTCGAACTGGTCGAGCATCCGAACCTGATCGGGGGTCCACGCAGCGGCGAAGTCCGTGTCGTGGATGAAGTCCCACATCTCCCGGGAGGTCACCAGCCGCCCCGGCTTGAACTCGCCCGGGTGTGTGCGGACAGTGCGGCCCTTGCTGTCGATGTGCTCCGGCCACTCAGTGGTGACCGTGCCGATTCCGCGCTTGCAGTGGTTCGCGTTCGGGAACGCGGGGTTGGGGCCACGGTGGTGGCGGATCGTGTCGTCGGCGCGGACCTGGATCGTGGACCCGCAGTAGGGACACAGCGCGTGGATCTTCGAGGAGGTCACTTCTCGCCCTCCTCTGCGGCGCGGTTCCAGTCCTGCGTGGTCTCGTCGTGCTCCCGCGCAGTCCGGTCCTCGCGGTCCTCCTGCGGGCCAGCAACCGGGAACACCAGGTCGTGCGCCTCGGGCGCCCACCCGAACGGCTCCGGTTCCAACAGGTCACCACCGGCCACCTCCAGTCCGGCCAGGTCCGCGTTCACCGCATCCGCGAACGCCGCATCCCGCCGGTGCGCCGCCACGTGCTGCTTGCGGAGCACGTGAGCGCGCGCCCCGATCCGACCCAACAGGGCGGTGATCTCCTCCGAGATCTCGTCGGCGTACACGTCCTCGTACAGGCCCAGCAGCTCACTGCCCTCAGCGGCCAGGCGGGGCAGGCCGGCCAGTTCGGAGCGGAGCATCGCCGGGGTCATGTGGGTGGTGTGCTCACTCATTGGGGGTCTCCTTCGGGGCGGCGTGACGACCACGGCGAGGCTTACGAACCGGCGGTGCGGTGGGGGCG
Source organism: Nocardiopsis moroccensis (assembly GCF_055763695.1). Taxonomy (NCBI): domain Bacteria; kingdom Bacillati; phylum Actinomycetota; class Actinomycetes; order Streptosporangiales; family Nocardiopsidaceae; genus Nocardiopsis; species Nocardiopsis moroccensis. Next base: position 1,892,805 of record NZ_CP199747.1, read on the forward strand.
AGCTTGGCTCGGAGCCCCTCAATCAGGTGACGGTCACGGGCCCGACGCCACTGGTCCTCACCAGCACGGATCCAGTAGCCGCCAACCCCGCCGACCAGCAGGGTGAACACGGTCGCGCCGAACACGCCGTACAGGATGAGAGCGTCACCGGCCATGTCTGGCCTCCGGGCAGTGCTTGAGGTGGTATAGGGCGGCGTCCGTGGCCTCAGCCGGGTCGTCGTACCGGATCGCGCTCGTGGTGTCGCAGCACGCCACCCAGAAGTGGTTGTTGGGGGTGATCCGCCACAGCCGCTTCTGGGGCGGCACCTGGAGGGTGCGGTGGTAGGCCTGCTCGGCCTCCGTCAACGGGGCAGTCACAACGCCACCGCCTTCGGGGCCGTGACCCGCCCGGACACGTACACCGTCACGCCGGTGCCGCGCCAGTTCTTGACGCGCAAGGACCCGATGTCCCCCTCCTCGTGGCGGTTGACGTTCACATCCACACCCAGCACGAGCGACGCGTCATCCAGGAGTGCACTCACCTCCTCTGGGGAGGCCTTGTGCGACAGGCTCACGGACAGGTCCGGGTGGCCACAGATGTCGTTGTGGGGGGTCATGGACAGGCCGGGGTGGAACTGCCATCCGCCGAGTTCAGCGGTGAGCTGGTGGGCGACGTCGAGGATGCGGAGCATTGACATCGGCATCTCGGGAATCGGGGTATCGTTCTTCACGGCACTCTCTCTTTCGTGTGGTGGTGCCATCGCCCTCGTCCGGGCGCAATCCGGGCGGGGGCTCTTTTCATGTGCGGGGGTCAGGCGCTCTTGCGGCGCCGGTTCGGACCCCGCGGGGTGCGCGGTTTGAGCGGTGTGACTTCGCCCAACCCCGGCCTCACCATCGACTTGCGCGGTGTCTCCGCTTCGAGCTGACGGATGATCTCTTCGAGATGCCCGTCGGTGAACCGGTACTGACGAGCCACCCAGATGTGGGGGAGTTCGTTCTTCTGGCACCGGCGCTGGAGGTAGCGCTCGTTGAGCTGGAGCTTCGCGGCCGCTTCGGGGAGCGTGTGCATCAGCGGTTCGTTCATGCGGCGGTCTCCTCGTTGACGAGCAGATCTGCGTCTGTGGCCTTGAGGGCCCGCTTGATGAGCCCGTAGACCTTCGCGGAGGGTTGGCCGTTGCCCTGCTCGACGCGGTAGATGTTCCAGGCCGTGCAGTGCGCCTTTTTTGCGAGGTCAGCGACGGTCATCCCGGCGGCCTCACGTGCGGTGCGGAGCTTGGCTCCGTCGACTTCGAGGTTGCGCATGACCCCAAGGTAATCCAAAGTTGGAGAACTTTGGAGTAGTACCGGCAGGTAACTTTGGGAAATTTTGGGATCGTGCACGTGCAGATGTGCTCGCAGGTTCACACGCGGGTTCAACCCGATAGCAATCTGTGACCTTTTGGGGATAGGCAAGCCTCAGCAAAGGGTGCTTGGATTCGCTGGGATTAGATTGGAGAACTTTGTACCGTGAACCTCATGAGCCCCAACCCCAAACACCTCGGCGACGCCATCGACGCCCGCATCGCTGACCTGTGGCCCGACTACAACACCGCAGCCGACGCCATCGGAGTCAGCACCGAAACCCTCTCCAAGGCACGCACCGGCAAGAAGGTCAGCCGCAAAACCCTGCTGCGCATCGAGTCAGCCATAGGGTGGGCTGCCGGATCCGTGGATGCCGTCCTCGCTGGCGGCGAACCTCGTATCGCCCCACGAGATATCGCCCGGCTCCCCCGCCGGCCCGGGCCCGCACTCGCGGAGACAGGTGAGCCCCGGATTCATCTACGCGGGGTCACCCCTCTGCGCGAGGACGAGGAGCTGTCCGGGTGGCCCTCAGATGAGGGCCGCATCCTGTACGTGTACACCGTTCACTCGGCCACACCGCCTTTGGTGTACCGGATCCCGATGCCCGACGGTCTCTCCCTAGAGGAGGCAGTGCGGCGTGTTCGGGTCGCCGTGGAGGTCACACAGATGTGAACCGTGGGGCGTCCGGGGGCGTCCCACGGAGTAACCAGAACCCGGACTCTTACTTTCCGTGACGGCCTTCGGGTCGTCTTTTCTCATGCCCAAAACGCCGGAAACGCCCGTTTCTACTGGCTGAGTGGTTGAAAATTTACCTTCCCGTCCGGTGTGTCCACCTTTACGGACAGGTAAAACACCACGTACAGTCACATCCCACAAACTGAACACGCTCCGATCCTTCCCCCGGGGCCCGCAGACAGCGAGGTCTACGTGAGAACACCAGGCCCAGACGGGATCCCACTAGCCGCCCAGCTCGCCCACCTACCCCACGGCACCGCAGCCACCCGCCTCGACACCCTCGACGAAGTAGTCCTCACCCTCGGCATCGGCACCAGCACACACGAGACCGCAACCGACCTCCTCGCCGTACTCGAAAACGACCTCCTCGCCGCGGTCTGCGCCGTATGGGGAATCACCACCCCCATCGACCAGGTCCGCGCCGACCCCATCGCAGCCCTCGGCCCCCTCGCTAACCTCACCGTCGCACCAGGGATCATCCCGCCACAACTCGCCCGCCACAGGGCATAGCAACACCCAGCCCCGACCGGTGTGGTCGGGGCTTCGCTATCCCTCCCCAACGTCGCCCCCGCAGGGCACACTGGAACCCTGACCCCCGGAGGAGATCGATGGCCTACGCCGAGAAGCTGGTGAAGTCCTGGCGCGCATGCTGGAAAAACGCCGCAGGGAAACCCGAGAAGCAATCCGGCTTTCCCACCAAGAAGAAGGCTCTCGACTACGCCAAAGAACAAGAGGTTGAGGCCTCCCGCCGCGGTAGTGCCCGCGAGGACGCCTCGCAGATGCTCGTGCGCGACTGGGTGGAAGAGTGGTACGCAGGCCTCGACCTGGAGCTGAACACCCTGCTGGGCTACAAGAGCTCCCTCATCAACCACATCCTCCCCAGGTGGGGTGAGGTGCGGATGAGAGAGCTAGCCACCTCAGACGCGAAGATCAAAGCCTGGTCCAAGAGTCTCCATGATGCTGGGTACACCTACCGGACCGCCACCGGAATCGTCAGCCTCCTCGGGACCCTGTGCGCTGATGCTGTCGATGCTGGCCTCATGCACCGCAACCCTGCTGTGTCGCGCCGCAACCGGGGGAAATTCGCCGCCCGCCGTGAGACATCGACCCGGCCCGCAGTGATCGTGAACCCCCTGACTGCGCTGCTCCTCGCTGAACGGGCGGCCGTACTCACGGGCCGCGACGACGAGTTCATCCTCCTCACATCGATGTACTACACCGGGATGCGCATCTCGGAGGCGATGGCCGTTGAGCTGGGTTCCGTCAGTGGTAAATACCGGCTCCAGAAGCAGCTGTCCCGTGGCCGCAGGACCAAGGTGTTCTACTCCAAGGGTCCGAAGTTCGACTCCCGACGCACGATCGACATCCCAGATTTCCTCCTGGAGCTGTGGCGCCTGCAGGCCCGCCAGGTCGCCCATCACGATGTGCCCGATGAGGCCCAGTGGTGTCCCTGCGGTGATGAGGTGCCTGAGGAGAACCGGCACAAGCCTGGGGTTCATCTGTTCGCTGGGGACGTGTGGCACCACTGGGACCAGACCGCGTTTCGATACCGGCTGCTGTATCCGGCTGCGTGGGGGCGGTTCTACCCGGGGATGGGCGGTGAGCGGCCTGTGTATCAGTCACTCCGGGAAGACGGCGGCACTCCAGGCCCATTTGACTGGGACAGTGCCCGCGTGGGCGAGGAGCGCGCTGAGGCGGCTGTGGCGTGCTGGGCTCCCCTGGCCCCGGATCTGACTCCGCATGGGCTGAGGCACTCCCACAAGACCCTTATGGAGGAGTTGGGGACACCGAAGCCGCTCATGGATGAGCGGATGGGGCATCGGGATCACACGGTTTCGGGGCGTTATTCACATCCGACAGAGGTGATGCGGGACCACTTGAAGGTGGGGCTGTCAGGGGTGTGGGAGGGGGCTCTTGAGCAGCGTCGACAGATGGGGGTGGAGTCGTCGGTGTCTGTTCTTCGGGGTTTGCTGGGGCGGCGGGAAGGGGTCGGCTCCAGATCCGCTCCAGATGCGAAGCCTCGACTCCAGGCGGCGGGTCGGGGTAGAGTGGCGTGAAGCCCCGGTTTTACTGGGGTTTTGCTTGATCGCTGGTTGGGTTGATGGGTCGTCTAGGGCAAGTTTCTGTAACTGCCCGAAGCAGTTGTAGAACCCCAGTTCGGGGAGGGCTTCCCGGAGCTTTGTCAGGACCGGTCCGGGCATGACCGAGGCCCCGTAGTAGGCCTTGCGCAGGCTCGACAGGTCGCGGTCGGCGAACTCGGGGTGGTTGGCCAGGGCCACCCACAGGGTCGGCGCGGCGAAGAACGCCCCGTGCCCCTCGGCCTCGATCCGACGCAGCAGGTCGGCGGGGTCCGGTGCCTCCACCAGGGTGTTGCGGGCGCCCACCGCCAGCCACGGCATGAGGAAGACGTGCATCTGGGCACTGTGGTAGAGCGGCATCGCGTGCAGCGGATTGTCGCCGGGGTCCAGGTCCAGCCCCACCAGGCAGGACAGGTACTCGTGCACCAGGGCCCGATGGGTCATCATCGCGCCCTTGGGCCGGGAGGTCGTGCCCGAGGTGTAGAGCAACTGGACCAGGTCGGTGTCGGCCACCTCCACGGCCAGCTCGGGCACCGGCCCCTCCGATGCCTCGGCCAACAGCGACCCCGGGCCGTCACGCAACTCCAGGACCTGCTCCACCCCGGTCTCGGCGCGCAGGGCGTCCACCGCCGAGCGCAGTGCGGGGTCGGCCAGCACCACGGTGCTGCCGGACTGTTCCAGGAGGTAGGCCAGTTCCCCGCCCTGGAGGGCGAAGTTGACCGGCACGTGCACCAACCCGGCCCTGGCGCAGGCCAGGTAGCCGATGAGGTAGGCGTCGGAGTTGCGCCCGTAGGCGGCGACCCGGTCGCCCTTGACCGCGCCCAGCCCGAGCAGCCGGGCGGCGGCCCGGGTGACGGCGTCGTCCAGACCGGCGTAGGTCCACTCCCGGTCCGCGAAGACCAGCGCGGTGCTCCCGGGGGCCCTGGCCGCGCTGCGCCGAAGGACGTCGTCGACGGTACTGGACGTGATGGGACCCAAGGTGTCGCTCCCTGCTCTCCGGTACGCCCCGACCCGGGGCGCGGACACCCCCATCCTGCTGGGGCCGCCGCCGCACCGGCAAGAGGCCACCGCCCCCTTTGCCGGTCCGTACGTGTTCCCACGGGCGAAAGGGGCTCACCCCCAGGCCAAATCGGGACCCATCACCGCCAGGACGACCATTCGGAAACCCACAGCACCGGCCCGGTGACCCTTGGTATTTTTCCGGTGTTCAGCGGGCACCCCGTGTCCGGACGCGTACGACACCGAGGACGAACCATGGGCACGGCCCGCGTACAGATCGCACAGCATCTGCCCGAGGCGTACACCGAACTGGCCCGGCTCAGCGCCGTGGTGGACACCGCCCTCGACGGGGACCTGCACACCCTGGTCAAGATCCGCGCCTCCGTCCTCAACGGCTGCGCCTTCTGCGTGGACCTGCACACCCACCAGGCCCTCACGGACGGGATGTCACCGCAGCGCATCGCCCTCGTGTCGGCCTGGCGCGAGGCCGGGTCGCACTTCACCGAGGCCGAACGCGCCGCACTGGCGCTCGTGGACGCCCTGACCCGGGTCGGTGAGGCCGGACTGCCCGACGACGTCTACTCCGCGGCCGCCGCGCACCTGTCCGAACGGGAGACGGCCGCGCTCATCACCGCCGTCTCCCTCATCAACCTCTACAACCGGCTGGGGGTCGGTACCGGCATGGCCCCGCCGGTGCGCTGACCTCGCCGGCCCCTCCCCCGGCGGGGACTCACTACAGGCCTCGCCGGGGGCGGGGTTCACTCGGGGCGGCGTCCCTGGACCGAGTAGACCACGCAGGAGCAGGCCCGGAACGAGGGGTCGGCCAGCAGATCACGTACCCGGGCCAGTCGCTCGTCGGTCATCCCCTCCCGCACGAACGCGTCCCGCAGGTGGCGGGTGTGGTGCGCGATGAGGTGGACCCCCGGGGAACCGGCGTCCCAGAGCTCCACGTGCGGCTGCGGGTCGACGTCCACCAGGCCCGCGCGGCGCATCGCCCCGGCCGCGTGGCGCCCCCACGCCGGGTCGGCCCCCGCACGGGACATCACCCGGATCTTGGCCGCCAGGAACTCCTCGTACAGCTCCTGGGCCCCCGGGTCCGGCATGAGCAGCGACGGGCCGTAGGTGATGTCGAACTCGTCCAACTGCAGCACCCCGCCCGGTTTGAGGGCGCGCACCAACCGGTTCAGGACCTCGATCCGCTCGGGCAGGTGCAGCAGTACCAGACGGGAGTGCACCAGATCGAACTCCGCCTCCGGCAGGGGGTCGCTGGTGACGTCGTGCCGCCACACCTGCAACCCCTCGGCAGGGGCGATGTGGTCGGGCTTGACGTCGGTGGCGACCACGGAGCCGCCGGGGGCGACCCGGCGGGCCAGCCAGTGGGCGACACCTCCGCCGCCCGCGCCCACCTCCAGGCAGCGCCATCCCGGCCCGACTCCGGCCCCGTCCAGTCTGCGGGTGGTCAGCGGGTCGTATGCGGCGGCCAGGAACCGGTGCTGGTCCCGGGCGTTCTCGTTGTGGTTGTCGAAGACGTAGCCGGGATCCGCGGTGGCGGTGTCCGTCATCAGGAGCCTCCTGGGAGTGCGTTCGGTCGGTCGCCGACCGCCTCGGCCGCCATCCGGGACAGGGTGGTGGTGCACACCTTCCCGGTGGGGCCGAGCGGCAGCGCGGGCAGGAACACCACGTGTTCGGGCAGGGCGCGCGTGTCCACGCCGTGCCCCTCACGCAGATGCGAGATCAGCTCCCGGGGCGAGGGCGGGTCCACCCCCGGCAGCGGGCACACACAGGCGCACATGCGCTCCCCCAGGTCCGGGTCGGGCACGGGCACGCACTGGGCCTCGCCCAGCGCCGGGTGGGCGTTCAGGGCGCGTTCCACCTCGGCCGGGAAGAGGTTGACCCCGCCCCGGACCACCGTGCGCCTCATCCGGTCCACGACCCACAGCACGCCGTCGGCGTCCAGGCGGCCGGCGTCGCCGGTGCGCACCCACCCGCCGGAGTCGCGCCGCGCCGTATCCAGGCCGGGGTCGGCCACATGGCACAGGGGCGTCATCGGGCCCCGCGCCCGGATCTCCCCGACCTCCCCGTCCGGCAGGGGCCGCCCCAGCGGATCGCACACCCGGATGTCGGTGACGGCCGGGTCCGGACGGCCGGCCATGCCCGGCTCCCAGGCGCCGGGATCATGCCCGGTGTGGCAGTTGACCCCGTCGGTGGAGCCGTAGACGTTGACCACCGGTCGGTCGAAACGCCGCGCGCACAGGTCGCGGACCTCCCGGTGCAGGGGCGCCCCGCTGGCCACGAGCATCCGCAGCGACGAGACGTCGGCCCCCTCCCGCGCCAGGGCGACGCGGCGCAGCATGGTGGGCACGCCGACCAGGTGGGTGGGACGGTGGCGTTCGACGGCGCGCAGGGCGGCCACGGGGTCGAACCGCCCCGGGACGATCAGGGTCGCCCCGTGCCGGACCAGCGCCACGATGCCCAGCGAGCCGAAGGACGAGGCGAGCGGGACCAGCACGAGGGCGCGTGCGGGACCGGGGCCCGCGAGCAGCGCCCCCACGTAGTTGCCCCGTCCCCCGGCCATCGCGTTGTGGGAGTAGGCGACCATCGTCGGCTGCCCCTCCGAACCGGAGGAGACGAGGAAGCGGGCGGGCGACTCCGGGTCGGGGCGCACGGGTTCGGGCACGCCCGTGTGCGCGAACAGGCCGCCGGGGTCCAGGGACACGGTGTCCACGACCAGGGCCGGGGTGCCCTCGACGTCGTCCGCGCGGGAGGGGTCGGTGACCACCAGCGCGGCGCGTGAGCGCCCCAGCAGGGAGCGCACGTCGGCGCGAGGGCGCCCGTGTGGGACGGGCAGGGCGACCGCGCCCAGGGCGGCGACGGCGAGTTCGACGGCGACCGCATCCCGGCCGTCGGGCAGCAGCACCCCGATGACGTCGCGTTCACCGCACCCGTGGGCGGCCAGTGCGGCGGCGGCCCGTCGGACCCGCGCGGCCAGAGCGGTGCGGTCCAGGCTGCCGCGCCCGTCCACGACCGCTTCGTGCCCGGGGTCCTCGCGTACCCGCTCCAGGAAGAGGGAGTACAGGTCCAGGCCCGGGCACAACCCCTCCCGGACCCAGCGGGAGCGCAGGTCGGCGGGGACCAGGTCGGTCAGGGACAGCCCAGCGGAGGAGGTCCAGGTCATCAGCGGCCCTCCTCGGTCAGGGGGACGAACGTCCACGGCGCCCGGGGCAGGTCCGCCCCGTGGACCCTGGTGAAGGCCTCCGGGAAGGTCCGGGCCACCGACGCCGGGTCCGCGACCGGCGCCGTGCCGGCCCGGGGCCGGTGTGCTGTGCCGCGCCCGACCTGACGCAGCAGGCGGGCTGCGTCGGCCAGCGCGGTCCGGCCGCTCGCGCCGGCGCCCGTACGGGAGCGCAGCAGCAGACCGGCCAGGGCCGCCTCGGCGGCGAGGAGCCCGCCGAGGACGTCGGTGAGGGTGACCAGGGAGGGCGCCGGGTCCGTGACACCGTCGAACAGCAGGTCGGCGATCCCCCCGTCGGCCTGGACCAGGAAGTCGGTGGCGGGAACCCCGGGAGAGGGCTCCGCACCGGCCCACCCGTCGGCGTGGACGTGCACCAGGCCCGGGGCGCGGTCGGTGAGGTCGTCCACGCCCAGGCCGAACCGTTCGGCCCGGCCGGGCGGCCAGTTGTAGAGCAGGACGTGGCCGTCGGAGGCCAGGTCGGCCGCCGCACGGCGGCCCCCGACGGTCCTGAGGTCGTGCTCGACCGCCTCCTTGCCCCGGTTGAACGCGGCGAAGCGGGCCGAGAGACCGCCGGCCAGGGGCGGGACGCCGCGCATGGGATCGCCGCCCGGCGGTTCGACGCGCACCGTGTCGGCGCCCAGCAGGGTCAGCAGCAGTCCGGCCAGGGGTCCCTGGACCCGGTTGGTGGCCTCCACCACCCGCAGTCCGGCCAGGGGCCCGGGGCCCGTGGCCGACCACGGCGGCAGGTCCGGTCCCGGCGGCGCGTCGAGGCCGCGGAGGCGCCGCGGAGGCTCCGCGGTCCCATCGGTGACCTCGGCCAGCGGGCGCAGGGGGACCGCGCCCACACCGTGTTCCCGGGCGAGGTCGCGCACGGCCGTGAAAGGCACGGACGCCAGGGCCACGAACAGTGCCGCAGGCAGCGGGCACACCGCGGTGGCGAACCGGCGTTGGAACGGCGCCCATCCGGCGGCGATCGCGGCCGTGGGCGCGCCCAGCGCCTCCCAGAACCGCAGCCACGCCTCGGGGTCGAGGGTCTCGATCTCGAAGCGGACACCGTCGGCGGACCGGAACGGCGGCGGCTCCCCCGGCCCCGGGGACGGCGGCGTCCCTCGGGTCGCGGTGGCCTCGGCGGTATAGGGGGCCACCGCGAGCAGCGCGGCCCCGGCCACCGACACCGACGCCCGCAGCGCCGGTCCTCCGCGCAGCAGGGTGAGTGCCGCGACCGCCACCGCCTGGGCCGCCAGTGCCCCCGCGCACAGCGACGCGTAGTCGACCGGCAGGAACCGGGGACCACCCCGGGCCCGTCCGTGCAGGTACGCGAGGCCGCACGCCGCCTGGACGTCGCGTTCGTCGGCCAGGGGCAGGGAGGGCAGCGACCAGGCGAGGTCGCACCCGGCCGGAGAGGCTGTTCCCGCGGGCCCGGTGACCAGGTCGATCCGTCCGGCGGACGCGGCCGCGGGCGGTCTGCCGCCCACCCGCTCGACCGCGCAGCCCAGCGCCCGCAACCGGGACGCCGCGACCCGTACCGGCACCGTGTCGCCCACGGCCCGCACCGCGGTCCCCGCCAACGGGGCGGCGGCGACCACCGTCGCGGTCATGTCCACCGCCCCCTCCCGCGGGTGTCTGCGGGCAGCCCGAGGTGTTCGCGCAGCGCGTTGCGTCGGACCTTCCCGGTTCCGGTGCGCGGCAGCTCGTCCCAGGTGAGGACCACCGGGTCGGCCATCGTCGGCAGGTCGGACACGGCCTCCTTCCACACACCGGGTTCCAGGGCCCCGTCCTCGACGGCCACCACCGGGACCGGCGGGCCGTCCGCGACCCCCAGCACGACACACTCCAGCACCTGCGGGAGCCGTTCGTCGACGACGTCCTCGATCTCCAGGCAGCCGCCCTCGGCCAGGGCGTCCACCTCCCGGTCCACCAGCCGGACCCTGCCGGTGCGGTCGACGGAGCCGATGTCGCCGGTGCTCCACCACTGGCCGACGAGCTTGTCACGCCAGCGGCCCTCCTCGCCGACGTAGCCCAGACACAGGGCGTCGGTGCGGCAGAACAGCAGACCGGGCGTGCCCACCGGGACGGGGCGCAGGGTCCCGGGGTCGACGGCGCGCAGCCGGGCCCGGCCCGGGATCGGGCGCCCCAGGTCGCGGGTGGTGGGTTCGACCCCCTGCCGTTGGGCCAGCGAGCGGCGGGTGAAGAAACGGAAGGTCAGCGGCCCCGTCTCGCTCTGCCCCCACCCCTGCATCCACACCGGGGCGCGGCGTTCGCTGGCGTCGAGGAAGGCACGGACGGTGGAGGGGTGCATCGCGTCGAAGGTGCTGACGAACAACCGCACCCGCCGCAGGCCCTCCCCCGCCTCGTCGAGACGCCGCTGCCAGCGCACCAGGGTAGCGGGTTGGGCCTCCAGGGTGGTGGGTCGGTGCCGGCGCAGGGCGGGCCCGGCCTCCGACCAGTCCGCCGAGGTGATCACCGAGATCGCTTCGGGGAACAGCCACAGCACCCCCGCGGTCCAGGCCAGGGCACGGCCGTGCGCGTAGGAGAACGAGGAGGTGACGGTGTCGTCGCGGCGGCTGCCCAGCACCGGCCACCGGTGCGATTCGAACCCCGCCAGCCGGCGCATGATGGTGCGGGTGGAGTGCACGGCCAGCTTCGGCACCCCGGTGGTCCCGGAGGTGTGCATGATCGCCAGCGGAGCGTCCAGGTGCGGGCGGCGCGGCGGTGGCGCGGCGGCGCCGCGCACGTCGCCGAGGCAGAGCGCGCCCTCGGCGGTCCCGGCCACGACCAGGGTGCGCCGGGCGTGCGCCGAGGGGTCGTGGCCCGCGTCCCGCGCGCCCCGGAGCAGGTCGGTGTCGGTGACCAGCAGCGCCGGGTCCAACCGGCGCAGCAGGACCTCCAGGGTGCCCGGGGCCAGGTGCGCCGACAGCGAGGCGGGGACGGCGCCCAGACGCGCGGCGGCGCACGAGAGCAGCACGTAGTCCCAGTGGTTGCGTTTGGCGATGGCGACCCGGTCCCCCGAACGCACACCGGCCTCGGCGAACCATCCGGCGGCCCGGCGCACCAGGGCCGCGGCTCCGGGCACGTCGAGTTCGGCACCCGCCTCCGGGGCGATGTCCAGGGGACGGCTCAACCGCACGGCGGTGGTGGACCCGCGCGCGGTCAGGTCGTCGAAGAGGGTGCCCAGGTGAATGGGTTTGCTCAGCAGTGTCATCGATTTTTTGGACGTGGAAACCCGGTCCTTCAAGGCCGAGAGGAAACGCCCTCCTCCTTCTTCCAGGTGTAGGCGTAGCCGTCCGCCCGCTGGAGCAGACGCACATACTTGTGGTTGACGCCCTGGACGGTGCCCTGGGCAGTGGTGATGTTGAACCTCCCGGTGGCACGCACCGCGACCCACCCGGTGTGAGTCCCCTTCTTCGTGCCCTTGGGCACCACAGCGCGGACCAGGTCCCCGGTGGAGAACCCGTAGAACCCTTTGGTGCGGGGCAGACGCAGCCGAGGGAACCCGTGCTTGTCGGGGCGGGTGCGTGCGTAGGAGCCCCGCCCCGCACACCCGGCGACCAGTACCCGGGCCACGGTCTGCGTGACGGCCTCGACCTTGCCCACGGCCAGGGCGTCCAGGGTGTGGGTCTTGGGCAGGTGGTTGTGGGTGCGGTTGAACTTGGTACGGCCCCCTGATCCCACACGGGTGGGTAGGCGCTGGTCCAACGCGTGCCAGAGCGCCCACCGGGTGGACTGCACAGCGGCCGCGTCCCGTAGCGGGGCTTTTGCCCTGGCCAGGACCCGGGCCAGGGTGTGTTTTCTGGTCACGAACTCTTCGACGGGCCGGTCTGCTTTGGTCTGGTTGCAGGGCACGCACGCCAGCACCAGGTTGGACACCCGGTCCGACCCGCCCCGCGAGCGAGGGTGGACATGGTCGAGGTTGAGGGGTGTGTTGGTGGCTCCGCAGTACACGCAGGCCCGGTCGAACTTGGCCAGCAGGTACTCGCGCACCTCGAACCCGGCCAGGGTGCCCTGCTGGTACTCCGCGCCCTCCAAGGGTTTCCCGGCGGACAGGGCGTGGGTGTCGAAGGCGACCCGTTCCACATGGACCCCCTTCACCGGTGCCCACCGGGCGAGCCGCTCCATCCACGAAAGGGTGGTCTCCACCCGGTGGCGTAGCGAGGGGGCCAACCACCCCCGGGGGCGGGTGCGGTTGGCAAAGCGTGGGGCGCGGTGGCGCAGGTTCGCGCTCCGGCGCCGCCGCCGGTAGGCGGAGCGCTGTTGCATCTTCTTGCGGATCCGGGAGCCCCGGTGGTCGAGCTGGATGCTGTACCGGCCCCGGCGCTCACCCGCCTGCTGGGTGAACAGGGCGATACCGGTGTGTTTGCTTCCGGGGTCGATCCCGACCTGAACACCGTCCACCTCGGACTCTGCGGCGGCGCGGTGCTTGAGGCGGATGGTGAAGGGGGTGTGCCGGGCCACCACGGCACGCCCCTTAGCAAGGAGCTTGCGGGCCCGGGCCGGGGGACAAGGTTGCAGGGGGATGTGGTTCTTGTCCAGGACGAAGACGTAGGGGTCGCTCTTTTTGGTGTGGGCCTCACGGCCCTGCTCCCCAACAGGGTTGGGGGTGAGGCCACCGGCATCAGGTGAGGTGCTGGTGGTCTCCCCTCGCACATGGTCCGCGCCGGGTACCGCCTGGTGGCGGTGTCGGAGTCCCGTTTCGTGCCCGATCCGGGGCGGGGTCCCGCCGTTCGCGGTGGGCGCTGCTGACTCCGATTCCAGAGCCAGAAGGACCGCGCCGGAGGCGTCCGTTGAGGGTGGTGGCGGGCGACGGGCGGGATGAGGAAGCACGCCAGGGTGGGTCTGCCCTCCTGCGCGGAACGTAGCCATCGAGGTCACCTCCTTGATGATGGCTGGTGCTGGTAAAGGCGGCCCCCAACCACAGGGGTTGAAAGCCCGGGCCTTCAGGCCCGGGATCCCTTTACCAAGCCTCGATCGGGGTCGGTTCGCGGTTCGCGGCGAGGAAGGCCGACACGCGTTCGGCGGCCGTGAACGCCGAGGTGACCGCCCCCTCGCTGCACGGGCGCAGTGAGATCCAGTCCCCGGCGTAGTCGACGGCGGCCGGGGTGCGGGCGGCGAACGCGGAGCGGGCGGCCAGCGTCCGGGGTTCGGGCAGGGGCAGACCGTGCCGGAACCGGTGGGTGATCGCCCCGCGCACGCGCGCACCCACCCCGGGCAGGACGCGTTCGGCCCTTTGCACCAGGCGCCGGACCACCACGTCGTCGGGGGCGTCGAGCAGTTCCTCCGCTCCCGAGGGGGTGGCGATCAGGGAGACCAGCCCCCGCCCCCGGGGCGCCCGGCCGGGGTGTTTGGCGTGGTCGACGGTGACCACCGCGAGCAGCGGATCCTCGGGCACCAGGTGGGCGAAGCCCCGGCGTGCTCCGCGCGGGGACAGCGGTGCGTCCAGCATCAGGGACAGCCGGAGCATCGGCGCGTACCCGCAGGAGGTCAGGTACTCGCGTTCGGCCGGGGGCGCCCCGGGGTGAAGGCGAGCGGCGACGGGGGCGGGTACGGCCAGGACGGCCGCCCGGGCGGTGAGTGCCCCCCTGGGCGAGTCCAGGCGCACCCCGCCGGGGCCGGGGTCCACCCCGGTGACCGGGTGGTCGGTGCGCACGTCGAGCCGGGCCGCCAGCACCCGGGTGAGGGTGTCCATCCCGTCCCGGTAGGTGCGCCAGGTCGCGGTGCTGCCGGAGGCGACGAGGTGGGCGGCGAAGGGCGCGGCGGCGGCGCGTTCCACCGGCCACCCGAAGAACCCGGAGGCCAGCGGGCCCAGCAGGCGTTCGCGCAGGTGCGGGTGGTGGTGCTGCAGGAGGTCGGCGACGGTCCGTTCGGGGAGCGCGGCCCGCTCGGGCCGATCGGGGTCCAGCCCGGCCCTGCCCAGCCGCAGTTGCAGGCGTGCCAGGTCCAGGCGGGCGCGCAGGGGCAGGCCCATGCCGGTGAGCAGGCCCAGGGGGCGGCCGGCGTGCGGGCGGGACCGCCCCTGCCACCACACCGACAGGGCCTCGCGTACCAGGGGGACCGCCCGCGGGTCGGCGTCCAGGCCCACGGCGCGGATGAGCCGCCAGGTGGCCGGGTAGGCGTCCGCGGACGGGAGCATCTCCGCTCCGGTGTCGACGAGGTGGCCGTCCGTGCGCAGTGTGCGCATCCGCCCGCCCACGGCGTCGGCGGCCTCCAGGACCCGCACGGTGTGCCCGGCGGCGGCCAGCAGGTGCGCGGTGGCGAGCCCGGCGGGTCCGGCGCCGACCACCGCCACGTCGACGGGGGCGCTCACACCGACATCCCGGGCAGGAACGGGACGAGCAGGTTGGCGCCGATGAGCAGCACCACCGTGACCCGGTGGGTGTGGATGGCCATGCGGCGGGCGCGCAGGATGTCGCCGCGGACGAACCCGATGAACAGTTGGGCCGCGCGCAGGGCGATGACGGGCAGCAGGACGACCGGGAACCACCATGGGGCGACACCGACCAGGTGCGAACCGGTGACCAGCAGGGTCTCCGCCGCGGTGAGCGCGACGATGAAGGCCGTGTTGGTGCGGGACGAGACCTGCGCGGCAACGGTGATCCGTCCGGCGGCCCGGTCCCCGTCGGCGTCGTTGGTGTTGGAGTACAGGCCGAAGATCATCGGGCCGCCCCCGAAGATCAGCGCCTGGACGACGACGAACCCGTCGACCTGCCCGACGAGCAGCCCGTAGGGGACCAGGACCCAGCCGACCCCCAACCCGATGAGGAAGAGTTCCTGGAACCCCCGGTAGCTGATCTTCAGCCCCCAGGAGTACTGGACGGACGCGACCAGGCACAGCGCCGCGCCGGCCACGGCCCACAGCGGCCGGTGCGGGGCCAGCGCCACCACCAGGGCCCACAGCAGCACACTCGCGGCGGTCGCCGCACGCCCGAAGTTGAGCGCCTGGGGCTCGGTGAGGGTGCCCGCGACCAGGGGTTTGCGGGCGAGCCTGCGTCGGGCCGCGTCGGAGCCGTAGTTCGCGGCGTCGGAGCCGTCCCGGTACCCGGTGACGTCGTCGAAGGCGACCATCGCGGCCACCACGGCGATCTCGGCGACCAGGACCAGCAGGAGGAAGCCGAGGTTCTGGACGCGCAGCCCCAGCAGGGGCAGGGTCATGGCGAAGACCAGCGGCAGACCGATGTAGTAGTCGACGATGTCGAGCTTGGCCAGCCGGGCGTAGGCGCCGAGGGTGGGGCGCGGTGCGGCCGCCGGCGGGCTCGGTGCTGCCGGGGGTGCGGTCATGTGGTCGGTCATGATTGCCTCCCGAAGGCGAACGCGCGGACCGCGGCGGCCACGTGCTCGACGTGGGCGTCGGTCAGGTGCGGGTACAGGGGCAGGGAGATGTTGCGGCGCGCCGCGTCCCGTGCCCGGGGCCAGTGGCCGTCGGGCCGGGCGTGCGGGGCGAAGGCGGGCTGTTCGGGCAGGATCCTGGGGTAGTAGACGTGGGTGTCGATCCCCTCCGCCGCCAAGTGGTCGCGCAGCCCGTCGCGGTCCTCGCACAGGAGCGTGTACACGTAGGGGAAGCGGCCGTCCCCGCCCACGGGTGGTGCGACGATCCCCGCGCCGGCCAGGTCACGGAACTGCTCGGAGTAGTAGGAGCAGATCGCGGTGCGGCGGGCGAGGCGCTCCTCCAGTCCGGCCAGGCGGTGCAGTTGGAAGGCGGCCATCACCTCATCGAAGCGGCTGTTGTGGCCGACGCGGTGGTGGAGGAACCTGTTGCGTCCGTCCTGGCCGTGGTTGCGCAGCATCCGCACCCGGTCGGCGATCCCGGTGTCGTCGGACAGGACCACGCCGCCCTCTCCGGGCATACCGAAGGTCTTGACCTGGACGAAGGAGTACACGCCGGCGTCGCCCCACAGCCCGGCGGGGCGGCCCCGGAGCACGCCTCCCTGGGCCAGCGCCGCGTCCTCGACAAGCCGTACCCCGGCCTGGTCGGCCAGGGCGCGCAGGCGCGGCATGTCGGCCATGACGGAGAACATGTGGGCGGGCATCAGCACCCGGGTCCGGTCGCTGACCAGCGTCCGGGCGTGCTCGGGGTCCATGGTCATCGTCTGCGGGACGATGTCGGCGAACACCGGGGTGGCGCCCAGGGACAGGACGGTGCTCGCCAGGGGCGCGCACCCGAAGGCGGGGACGATCACCTCCTGGCCGGGGCCCAGGTCCAGGGCCGCCAGAACCAGGGTGAGCGCGGAGGTCCCGCTGGAGCAGGCCACCGCCTCGCCCGCGCCCAGCCGGGTGCGTATCGCCTCCTCGAACCGGGCCGTGCGGCGTCCCAGGATGAACTTCTGTTCGGGGTCGGTGCCGACCTCGTACAGGGCGCCCAGCAGGACCTCGCGGTCGCCGTCGAACAGGTCGGGCGGGAAGAACGGGATGGCCCGTTCCGTGGTCACGGTCACCTGGTCCCCCCGGTGAGGAAGCGTTCGATCTCGTCGCAGACCCGGTCGACCTGTTCCGGTTCCAGGTCGGGGTAGAGCGGCAGTGCCACGGCCGAGCGGCACACCGCCTCGGCCCGGGGCAGGTCGCCCGGCCGGTGGCCCAGGTGGGCGAAGCACGGCTGCAGGTGCAGCGGGCGCGGGTAGTAGACCTCGGTGCCGATGCCCGCCGCGGTCAGGTGGGCCACCAGGCCGTCGCGGTCGTCCACCTCGACGAGGTGGACGTAGACCACCCGGTCCTCTCCGGGGCGGGGCGCGGTACCGCCCGGCACCGCGCGTACCCCGGGCAGGTCGCGCAGCCGTTCGTCGTAGCGGCGCGACAGGGCGGCCCGGCGTTCGATGTCGGCGTCCAGCCGGGTGAGCTTGGCCAGCAGCACCGCGGCCTGGATGTCGTCCATCTTGCTGTTGCACCCGGTGACGGCCGTGGGGTTGGAGATGCCGGGGAAGGCGGCCAGGGTGCGCCCGGAGCGTCCGTGGTGGCGCAGCATCCGCGCGGTCTCGGCGACGGTGTCGTCGTCGGTGAGGATCGCCCCGGCGTCACCGACGGCCCCCAGCGTCTTGGCCGGGAAGAAGGAGAGCACGCCTCCGGTGCTGAGCAGCCCGGCGTGGGTTCCGCCCGAACGCATGCCGATGGCCTCCGCGCTGTCCTCCAGCACGGTCAGCCCGTGCGCGCGGGCGAGCCGGTTCACGCCCTCCATGTCGGCGAGCCGGTCGAAGAGGTGGACCGGCATGATCATGCGGGTGCGCTCGGTGAGGACCCGCGCCGCCGAGGCGGGGTCGATGCCGTACCCGCGCTCCTCGATGTCGGCGAAGACAGGGACGCCGCCGGCGTGTACGACGGCGGTGGCGGTGGCGACGAAGGTGTAGGCGGGGACGATCACCTCGTCCCCGGGGCACAGCCCTGCGGCGCGCAGCAGCAGAACGAGGGCGTCGGTCCCGGAGTTGACGCCGACGACGTGTCGGGCCCCGGTTCGGTGTTCCAGCGCGCGTTCGAGTTCGGCGACCGTGGCGCCGTGGGAGAACTTACCGTCGTCCATGACCCGGACGCAGTTCTCCCTGATCCCTTCCCACAGTCTTCGGAAGGTCTTCGACTGGTCGAAGAAAGGGACTCCCGGCCCGCGTGTACTATGCTCTTCAAAATCCTGGGAGGAAAGAACTGAATTCACTTTTCCCGCTTCGCGGAGAATGGTTGGGGGTTCGGGGGGCAGGGGTTCGGCCACGAGGGTTCGTGGCCGAACCGGGACTCTGGCTCCGGGGGAGGTCAGACGCCGAGCAGGGGGATGTCGTTCTTGCCGAGGTGGTAGTCGCGCACGGCGGCCACCAGTTCGGCGGTGGACAGGTTGCCGCTGCCGTCGGTGTCGATGTCGGTGAAGGCGCTGTCGGCCTGGGCACCGCTCAGACCGATGGAAGAGAACCACTTCTCCATCTCGGTCCGGCTGATCTCCCCGTCGCCGTCGACGTCCAGGACGTCGACGATGGCCTGGATCGTCGGCTGGACGACCCGGGCGAAGCCGGCGTCACCCTTGCTGACGATCTCCTGCATGGCGACCTCGGTGAACTGCTCCTTGCTCATGCGGTCGGTGTTGGCCGCGTTCGCCAGAAGGTCGAACATGCCCAGGTAGGCAGTCCGGAGCGCCGCGCCCTTGGGGCTGTCCTGGACACCGAAGCGGTTGATGATGTCGTCGGCCTCGGTCTCGAAGTCCGAGCGCTCGATCACGCCGTTGCCGTCGTTGTCCCACAGACGGAAACGCTCTTCGAGGCGCTCGTTGGACTTGGTGGCAGTCGTCATAGGATATCCTCCACAAAAAATCACGGAAAACGGAAATAAAACATCGGGTAAAGAAGCCCCGGAGGGCCGGGTGATCACCTCGGCTTCGCCAATAGGTTACCCCATTGAGTAACGCTGCAAAAGCCAGAGCAAAGAGAATTCCATGCCTACCGAATTTTTATATCGGACATTTGTGGGAATTCACGGGGGATTGCACGAAAGGGTGGCCCGCCGTGTCCAGCGGTACACCCTGGCGGAACACGACCGGCTCTCCCGGGGACAGCTCCAGATCGCTCCCGGTCGGCACCGGATCGGCGTGCACCAACACGTTGTAGTGGTTGGGCGTGTGGCACGCGTCGAACCCCAGGACCACACCCACCCGGCGGGAGCCGATCCACACCTCGTCGCCCCGGTCCACGACCCCCGCACGGGTGACCTCGGCGAAACCCAGGAACCCCACCCGGTCGATCCTGGAACCGGCGGCGGTCCCGGTGTGGTCGGTCGCCACCAGCTCATGGACCTCACCCGCGCGCACGCACCGGCTCGCGAACGGCTCCAGTCGCATCCCCCGCTCATCCCTGCGGTGCACCAGCACCTTGACCAGGTCAGCGGACACCTCTCGTTTGGGCCCGTCCTCGTACGGGTTCACCGCCCCGCCCCCTCCTGCTGTAGCGCCGTCCGGTAGACCTCACCGACCAGGCGCAGCTCCGACACACCGTCCTCGCCCGCCGCACCGACCCGGCGCACCCGCCGGGCGAACTCGGCGGCGATGCCCTCGTACTCGTGCCACAGCGACTCCTTGAAGGCGGGGCGCCCGGACAGCAGGTCAGCCGTCCACACCCGGCCGTCAGCCGTGCGCACCTCGACGTCCTTGCGCTCACCGGGATGGGACCAGTCCAGGAGCACCCGGGCCCGGGCCCGCCCGGAAACCATCGTCACGTCGGCCCACCGGTCCACCCCGGCCTCGTCGTAGCCGACCCGGGCACCGGTCACCTCGGCCCGGCCCAGCAGCGCCTCCACCAGGTTGAAGGCGTTGGGCCCGTTGTCGGCCACACACCCGCCTCCGCAGCGTGCCGGGTCCAGGTACCAGGTGTCGGACCCCGCGTGCTCCTCGATCCGTTCCAGATAGCGCACGGTCACCTCCGTCACCGTCCGCCCACCGATCCGCTCCCGCAGGGCGGCGAACTCGGAGTTGTGGCGGCGGTGGAAGGCCGTGGTCAACGGCACCCCCCGGTCCCGGGCCAGGGCGGCCAGCGCCTCTCCCTCCGCCAGGTCCAGTGCCAGGGGCTTCTCCACGCACACCGCCACCCCGGCGGTGAGGGCGTCGGCGCAGATGCGGGCGTGCGTGTCGTTGGGTGCGGTGACCACGACCGCGTCCAGGCCGGCCTCGGCCAGCATCCGGGTGTGGTCGGTGTACCCGGTCACGCCCGGCCGCGGTTCGAGGGCCCTGGCCGGGTCCAGGTCGCACACCGCCACCAGGTCCCAGTCCGGGGAGTCGGCCAGCGCCGCCAGGTGGAAGCGGGCGATCACCCCCAGCCCGACCACTCCCACTCGCAGGGGCCCGCTCATCGCACCTCCCCCGAGACCGGCGGTGCGGGGACACCCTCCCGCGCGGCCACCTCCACCAGTTCCGCGTACAGGTCCGCGGCCAGCGGCACCCCGTGGGCGGTCCGCTCCCGCATCCTGTGGTGTTCGTGCCAGCCCGGGTAGCGCACCGGTCGGCCCCGGTCGAGGGGAGGGCACGCCGTGACCGCCCCGAACAGGTCCTCGGCGTCGGCTCGGGCCCCTTCGCGCAACGCGTCGGGGGCGATGGCCAACAGCAGGAACCCGATGTCGTCGTCCCGACCGCCGGGCCCTCCGTCACCGGCCAGGGCGTCGGCGTGGGGGCCGCGCCCCGAACCGGACACCACGGCGGACAGCACCTCCACCATCAGTCCCAGGCCGAAGCCCTTGAAACGGCCCACCTCGCCGCCCAACCACCTCAGGTGGGCCCGGCCGGCGTCGAACTCCGCCGGGTCGGTGACCGGGGCACCGGAGTCGTCGCACAGCAGTCCCTCGGGCAACGACCGACCCTCCCGCGCCGCCTGACGCACCCGGCCGGTGGGCGCGGCCGTGGTACTCATGTCCAACAGGAACGGGGGGTGCGCGCCCGCCGGGGCGGCCACGGCCAGCGGGTTGGTGCCCAACATGGTCACCGCGCCGCCCGGGGGCCGGGCGATGCGCTGGCCCCCGCAGTTGCTCGCCACCACGCCGACCAGCCCGCGTTCGGCCGCGCGCAGCGCCGGGTGTCCGGCGCACCCCAGGTGGGTGGCTCCGCGCACCGACACCAGCCCGACCCCGTGGCTCTCGGCCCGCCGCACGGCCAGGTCCATCGCCTCCGGGGCCGACCACAGCCCGAGGGACCGTTCGGCGTCGAGCAGCACGGCCGCGCCCAGGTCGGCCAGGATCCGGGGCTCGGCCCGGGGGTCGGCCCGCCCCTCGTCGAGCAGGGGCAGGTAGAGCCGGGCCAGGTTGGCGACGCCGTGGGAGTCCATCCCGGTCAGATCGCCGTGGCACAGGGCCCGCGCCGCCTCGGCCGCACGGCCCGGAGGCACGCCCCGGCCCGTGAACACCTCCGTGAGGAAGGACAGCAGGGCTCCGTGGTCGGTCAGGACGGTCGCTCCTGGCGGGGAGGCTCCCGGGGACTCCGGGGAGAGGGTCGTCACAGTCGTCCAATCGTCTCGTCGGTGAAGGAGGTCAGGAGGCGGGCCACCGTGGCGGCGAACCCGTCCAGGTCCGACAGGCGGGCGAACTCCGCGTCGCCGTGGGCTCCGTTGGCGGCCAGGTCCCCGGGGCCCAACACGACCGTGCAGGCGTCGGGGACGTCCGCCATCCAGATGGCGTCACAGGTGAAGGCGGGCTCGTCCTCGGGCCAGGGCGCAACCCCGGCCCCGCGCAGCAGGTCGTGTCCCCATCCGTCGCGGTCGTCCAGTACCGGCAGCCCGCGTTTGGGCCAGTCCAGCCGGGTGAGCCGCCGTGCGTCCCTGGCGGTCCGGGCGAACAGGGCGGTGTCGGCGAAGGAGTGGGAGAACTCCGCCACGGCGGTGTCGAAGGCCGTGGTCACGGCCTCCTCCAGGGTCCTGCCCGCCCCGGCGTCGCCGTAGGAGAGGTTGAGCAGCAGTCCTCCGGTGCCGTACACCCGGTTGTGCAGGGTGCCGGTGTGCAGTCCGGCCACGCACACCGCCCCCTCGCGGGCTCGCCCGTCCAGGGAGCGGCCCATCCGCTGGGCGAGGAACCCCAGCAGGACCGAGGCGTTGTGCCCGGTGTGCGGCCGGTCGTCGACGGCGTCGTCGCCGTGCACCGACACCCGGGCGGTCATCGAGGCCGTGGACCGGGTGAGGAACCTCCCGGACGTGGGTTCGCAGAACACGTTGAGCCGGCCCACGTGGCCGCGTTCGACCAGGGGGCGGGTGCCCAGCACACCCATGGCGCCACCCTCCTCCCCGGCCACCGCCTGGACGATCACCGCGCTGTCGCGGCCCAGAGCCGCCGAACGCTCCCGTGCGGCGCGCACCCCGGCCAGCAGCGCCACCGCGGGCCCCTTGGCGTCGATGGCTCCCCGGCCGTGGAAGACCTCCCCGTCGAAGGCGACCGATGGTCCCCCCGCGACCGTGTCGAGGTGGACGTTGAACATCACGGTGCGTTCGCGCGGCACCTCCTCGGGCCCCAGGCGCAGGACCAGGCTGGGCTGGTCGGCCAGAAAGGCGGGGTCCGCGGCGGCCGCGCGCACCGTGGCGGGCACCCCGTCCCCGGCCAGGTCGGCCGGTTCGGCCGGGGCGTGGTGCACCACCCTGAATCCGATCCGTCCGGCGGCGCGGGCGTAGTCGTGCTGGGCCTCCCACAGGCGGGGAGCGGGGCCGGCGTCACCGACCTCCAAGGGACCCGCGGTGGGCGTTTCCAACAACCGCAGCAGCAGGGCGCGGTCCGGCTCGGTCAACGTCATCGGGTCTCTTCCATGTCGTGGATCCGGAGCACCATCTCCTCCAGCACCCGCCCGTACTCCACGAACGCGACCCGGTCGCCGCGTCCGGGGTCGGCGCCGTCCGCCCTCAGGTGGGGGCGCAGAGCCAGGTGGGGTTCGATGGACAGGGCCCCCCGGTACCCGTGGTCGACCAGGACCCGCAGGCACTCCTCCACCCCGGACTCGCCCTCGCCGGGCCGCACGTAGGCGGTGTCGCCGCCGGGGAGGCCGACCGCGTCCTTGACGTGGACGTGGGCCACGTACTCCGCGAGCGGGCGGAGCATGGCCACGGCGTCGTAGCCGTGGGCGACCCCGTTGCCGGTGTCGAACAGCACCCGGAGCGCGGGGCTGTCGATCCGCGCGATCAGGTCCAGGACCCGGTCGGCGTCCTCTCCGGCCCACCCGGCGCAGTTCTCGTGCACCAGGACCAGACCCGAGTCCTCGGCGCGCCGGACCAGTTCACGCATCCGGGAGCGGACCAGCCGCCCCCACTCGGGCTCGGCCAGCCCTCCGGAGGGGTAGGACATGATCCGCACCATGCGCGTCCCCAGTACGGCGCAGCGCCGGGCCAGCACGTCGAGTTCGGCCAGGTCCACCGCGAAGTCCCCGGTCGCGGGGCGCGACCAGTCCCCGATCTTGGCCGCGACGGCGACCACCTCCACACCGTGCGCGCGGATCTGCTCCGCCGCCCGCGCGAACTCGGCCTCCGTCAGGGCGGCGACGGGCACACCTTCCAGGGTGCGCAGCTCCAGCAGGTTCCAACCGAGCTCCGTCACGGCCGTGAGCTGCTCCGGCAGCCCCGGTGCGGCCTCGTCCCCGATTCCTGCCAGGCGGAACGGCTCAGGCTCCGACAGCACTGTTCACCTCCTGGTCGGCGGTGTGCGGTGAGCACAGGTTCTTGGCCTCGACCAGCAGCCGGACCGCTTCCACGTGCACCGACAGGTCGCCCGGTGGACGGGGGGAGCTGGAGTAGCGTGCGTAGCAGGAGCCCAGGAGCTCGGTGAGCGCGTCGTCGGGAAAGACCGACCGGGCCGGTTCGTGTCCTGGGACGGCCACGGAGAGCTGTGCTGTGTGGTCGGCCTCGCTGCACGGGAAGTGGCCGGTCAGCACCGCCTCGTCGAACTCCAGCACGATGCGCCTCTCACGCAGCGGCGCGGTCAGGTCGGACTCGATCCGGGTGAGCACCCCGGTGTGGTGAACCAGGTCCAGGCGTGCCCCGCCCAGGCCGGGCAGCCGGGCTCCGGCGACGGCCATGTCGGACAGTTCGGCCGAGGCGACGTCGGCCCCGCCCGCGAGTGCGACCGCCAGGGCCAGGGCGTGGGGGACCTCGACGTCGAAGGCGCTGGGGTGCCCCGGAAACTCCAGGGTGCGGGTGAAGCGGGGTTTGTGCTGGAGCACCGTGAGGGCGCGCAGGCGTCCGAAGGCTCCACCGCGGCGTACCGCGAGCAGCCGTCGGCTCAGCGCGCTGGCCGACCACGGAGTGGAGACGGTCAGGTCCATCCCCCAGCGGCGGCGCAGCCGGGCGATCTCGGCCAGTTCCGCCAGGTCCAGGGCCAGGGGCTTCTCCACGATGACCATGCGGTAGCCCAGGAGGGCCAGGTCCTGCAGTATCCGCGCCCGTAGGTGCGGCGGCGTACACAGGTGGACGACCGTCTCGGACGGCGGACGGCGCCGGGCGGCCTCCTCCAGGGAGGGGACCGTGAGGACCCCCTCGGCCCGGCCGCGGTGGGGGTCGTACCCCAGAACCGGCCCCGGAGCGAAGCGGGCGGGGGCCGCCGCCCGCGCCTTGGCGAGCGACGGCGCATGCAGTCCCAGTCCCGATCTGCCCAGGCCGACGATGAGGGTGTGCAGCATGAGGGGCGTGCACCTTTCCGGTTCGCTGTCCCCGCCCCGCGCCCTTTCCAGGGGCTCGGGGCCGTTTTCCAGGGGCACGGGGCCATCGAAGCAGGAACACATCATGAACCCCACGCGAAAACCGTGTCAAAAACACAGCCAGACCGGATACCCCAAACCACACCATCGGGCATTCCCCAAACGCACGAAAGGGCGAGAAAAACAGGGAATCCGAAACAGATGCCCTTTGTCCCCTTCGTCGGCCCCGGGTCAGGCCACCGAGAAGCTGAACAGACCGCTGGGCGGAGCGTGCCACCCCCGGTCCGGCTCCACGAGCACACCCGGCGTCAGGCACCCGGGTCCGGGGTGCAGGCGAACGTCCGAGTCGGTCAGGTTGACCAGCACGTGTGCGGTAGCGGGGAGCCGCACACAGCTGCCCGACTCGGGGTCCTGGTAGTGAACGAGGTCTTCGAACTCGGTCGTGAAGACCACGACCTCACCGGTCGCCGCGTGAGCGGGCGCCGCCCCCGCGAGCAGACTCCCCAGAGCCAGGACGACAGCAGCAGAAAGAGCCCTCATCCCACATCCTCCCTTTTTCTTGTGCACATTCCACAGGAATAACCCCTCCGAAACAAACAACACGGAGGAGCATCAGGAAGATGGTCTCCGAAGCCGTTGCACACCGCAACCCCCTGGCCGAGCACCCCTTTTTCGGACAACCGAACACCCGAGACAAAACCCGAACAGCACAGCACCCGAAAATGGTCATAAAACCAAATTTCGCCTCATGTCGGGAGTACGTTCGGAGAAAGGTGGTCGCCCCGTCCCGCTTCGGACCTCTCCGGACGGGGACCGCCGTCGTCCACAGGCCGACGGACCGCCCTTGCGGCAGGGCATCCCCTCGTCATACGTTTTGCCTGTTCCACAGGGGCCGTCGAACCGGGATTGACTTCCTCCCCGGCCTGAAGGCCGGAGATTCCGATACGCGCTTGCGCGCGCATGAGCCTAGGGCTCGACCCTCACGGGTCCGGTTTCCTGCTTCGTCGCCGACTGCGGAAGGGAGGACCCTTGCCGACTGACACCAGCTCCACAGGCATCGCCCGCGTGTTCGCGGACCACGGCTCGACCAGCCGCAAGGATGTTCTTCGCCGCGTTGACGTCCCGATCGTGTCGGGTGCGGCAGATGGGACACCTCCAGAACCGGGTGCCCAGGGAAAGCTTCTTCAGCAGGTGCCCGCAGTGCGAGCACGTCTTGGACGAGGGGAACCAACGGTCGATCACGACCAGGGCGCGGCCGTACCGTGCGGCCTTGTACTCCACCTGTCGGCGGAAATCCCCGAGTCCGGCGTCGAGCACCGACCGGTTGAGCCCGGCCTTCTGGCGAATCTGCTTGCCGGGTTGCTCGATGGTGCCGCGTGCGGAAGCGGTCATGCCCCGTACGTTGAGGTCCTCGAGCGCTATCACGTCATAATTGCGCACGATCCGCGTGGAGACCTTGTGCAGGAAGTCCTGCCTAGCGTGGCGGATCTTGCGGTGCGCCACCGCGACCTTCTTCTTCGCCTTCCTGCGGTTGTTGGAGCCGCGCTGTGTGCGGGCCATCCGGCGTTGGTACCGGGCCAGATTCGCAGCTTTACGTTCCAGGTGGCGGGGGTTGGCGATCTTCTCGCCCGTGGACAACGTGGCGAAGTCCTTCGCCCCCAGGTCGATACCGACCTCACCACCGGTCTGCGGCGTGGGCTCGGGATCAGTCGTCTGCACGGCGAAGGTCACGTAGAAGCGGCCGTCCGGCTCACGGGAAAGGATCACCGTGGTCGGGTTCAGGCTCGCAAGGTTCGTCTCAGGCCAGGACCACGCCACCTTCAGCGGGCAGGTCTGCTTGGCCAGGAACAGATTGCCGTTGTTGATGCGAAACGCCGACCGGGTGTAGTGCGCCGTCTGGCGGCCGTTGCGGGACTTGAACCTCGGGTAGCGGGCGCGTTTGGCGAAGAAGTTGGCGAACGCCGTGTGCTGGTGGCGCAGGGTCTGCTGCAACGGCACGGAGGAGACCTGGGACAGGAACGCCAGGTCCTCGGTCTTCTTCCACCCGGTCAGGGCGGCGTCGGTGGCCTTGTAGGAGGTCTTCTCGCCGCGCTGGTGGTAGGCGGCGTGCCGCTCGGCGAGAGTCTTGTTCCACACCAGGCGCACGCATCCGAACGTGCGGCCCAGTTGGGCCGCTTGTTCGGGGTCCGGGTAGGCCCGGCATTTGTACGCCGTCCGCATACAGCAGATTTACACCAGGGAGAGGCATGAGTAATGCGAGTCGGTGCGGCGGAGGTCTGCTGTCCCGGATTCCTCCCCGCCGTGAACGGCGGGGCATCCTCCGGGAGGTCAGGTGACATGAGGATCCTTGTCGTGGGTGCGGGTGCGGTCGGCGGCTACTTCGGAGCGAAACTCGTCCGTGCCGGACGCGAGGTCGACTTCCTGGTCCGCCCGGCACGCGCCGAACTCCTGAACGGGCACGGCCTGGACATCCACACCCTGGACGGGCGAACCGAGAACGTCCCCGTCCGCGCGGTCACCGCCGAGCGGCTCACCCCCGACTACGACCTGGTCATCGTCTCGGTCAAGTCCTACGGCCTGGACGGCGCCGTCGACGACCTCGCCGCGGCGGTCGGCCCGGACACCGTCGTGCTGCCCCTCCTCAACGGCATGCGCCACCTGGACGTGCTCACCGGGCGCTTCGGCCCGGACCGCGTCTACGGCGGGGTGTGCATGGTGATGACCCGCCTGGACGAGCGGGGCGGCATCGTCGAGGTCGGCAGGATGGGCGAACTCGTCTACGGGCCGCTCTCCGACTCCCCCGTGATCGGCCTGGACCGGGTGCACACCGCCCTGGAGGGGGCCGGGTTCACCGCCCGCCCCACCAAGGAGATCCGTCAGCAGATGTGGGACAAGTGGATCTTCCTGGCCAGCCTGGGCGCCGTCACCTGTCTGATGCGCGCCCCCGTCGGCCGGGTCAACCGGGCCCCGGGCGGAGCCGAGTTCAGCGCCGGGATGCTCGCCGAGGCCGTCGCCGTGGCCACCGCCGCCGGCCACCCGCCCGGCGACCGGATCCTGGAGTTCGCGAACGACGTCATCTCCGACACCGAACGCGACACCTCCACGTCCATGTACTGGGACCTCACCCACGACAACCCGGTGGAGGGCGACCACATCGTCGGCGACCTGGTCGCCAGAGGCCGCGCGCTCGGGGTCCCCACCCCGCTGTTCTCCCTCGCCCACACGCACCTGAGCGTGTACTCGGCCGCCCGGGGCTGACCGGGCCCCGCCGGGACGACGGCGGCGGCGCCGTCCCGGGGGCGGGTCCGCCCGTCAGGGCTTGCGGCCGACCCCGCCGTACTGGTCCACCTCGGCGGGAGGGCCATCACCCCTCAGCACGGGACGCCACTGGGTGACCGAGACCAGCCCCGGCTCCACCAGCTCCAACCCCTCCAGGTAGCCGCCGATCTGCTCGGGGGTACGCGGGATGTAGGGCACCGCACCGCTCTCGTTGTACTCGCCCTGGGCCTCGACGTTCTCCTCGCTGTGCACGTTGCTGCCCTCGCTGACGGTCAGGTAGCTGCCGGAGGGCAGGCCCGCGAGCAGGCGCCGCACGATCGAGACGGCCTCCTCGTACTTCTGCACGTGCCCCAGGACACCCATCAACATCAGACCGACCGGCTGGTCCAGGTCCAGCAGTTCGGCGGCCTTCTCCAGGATCAGCTCGGGCTCGTACAGGTCCGCGTGGACGTACTGGGTGCGTCCCTCCGGCGAACTGGTCAGCAGGGCACGCGCGTGGGTCAGCACGAGGGGGTCGTTGTCCACGTAGACGATCCGCGCCTCGGGGGCCACCGACTGCGCGATCTCGTGGGTGTTGTTGTGCGTGGGCAGGCCGGTGCCCACGTCGAGGAACTGCCGCACGCCCGCCTCGCCCGCCAGGTGTCTGACGGCGCGCTCCTGGAAGGCTCGCGAGGAACGCGCCAGCTGCGCGATCCCGGGGAAGACCTTCAGGAACTGCTCCCCCGCCTCCCGGTCCACCGGGTAGTTGTCCTTACCGCCCAGCCAGTAGTTCCACACCCGTGCCGAGTGCGGAATCGTCGTGTCGATCGCAGGTGCCTGATCGCTCATCGTTTGTTACCTCATCACCGCGTATAGCCGTATCAGTGCCACGATCCTACGGTCATCGGGTAACACCGGATCCCCCGCGGCACAGGGGATGCAGCCGGATCTCCTCCGGCGGGCGAGCCGGGGCGGGCACCCGGTGCCCGGCGGCCCGGACCGCCCGCGGGGACACGCCGAAGCGACACTCCGCGGCGGATTTCCGCCAGGCCCGGTGTGACCTGTGTTCTTCGTTCCCAGCACCCTCCGGAGCCGTCCCGGCGGGCGCACGACGCGTGAACCCGGTTGGCACAATCACGGCATGCCAGTCCTCGACAGAGCCACCCTCAGACAGTTGGTAGCCCTGCCCCCGGCGTGTCTGCTCCTGACCTCGTGCATGTCCGACGGGGGCGCCGTGGGCGCCGTCGCCACCGGGCACTTCTCCGCCCGGCACCAGTTCCCCGTCGTCATGATCTCCTGGTGCGGGGACAGCCCTCCCGCGCGGATCGACCTGGACTCGCAGGAGCACGGATGGCAGCTGCACGCCACCCGGAACTTTCCCGGCGACGAGGTCGAGGTGGACCTGTCCGCCCCCGGGGAGGACTGGGAGATCACCGACAGCGAGGGGGCGCCCGCCTACCGGGTCGTCCCGGAGTCGGCGGCCACCGAGTACACGCTGGGCGTGACCTCAGCCGACGCGCTCGAGGACGAAGCCGAGCACGACATCGCCACGTTGAGTTTCAACACCGAGCTCCTGGCCGCCGACGACGGCGTGTACGTGGGCACGGAGGACCCCGGTGACGGCGCCCTGGTGGGTGCCGACGAGTTTCCGCCCGAGTGCTGATCCGCCCCTGGACGGGCGTCGGCGGTTCCCGCCGCCCGGGGTGCCGCTCAAGTCTGCGCGGCACCCCGGGCGAAACCCTCAGAGGAGTCCGCGCAGGGTCTCGGCCACCGGGGTGGTGGGGCGTCCGATCAGCTTGGACAGGGTTCCCGGGGTGGCCGCCAGTTCTCCGTCGCGGACGTTGCGGTCCAGCGTGACCACGAACTCGACGGTGGCCTCGTCCAGGCCCGCCCCGGCCAGCACGGTGCGGTGCTCCTCGGGGCTCAGGTCCCGGTAGCGGACCTCGCGCCCCAGCAGCTCACCGATGTCCCGGGCGAGCTCCTCGTTGGTCCAGGCGGTGTCGCCGCTGAGCTCGTGGACGGCCCCGGCGTGCGGTGCGGGGTCGGCCAACACCACGGCAGCGGCCTCGGCCAGGTCCCGGCGGGCCGCGCTGGCGGTGCGCCCCCGACCCGCACTGCCCGCGAAGGCCCCGTGTTCCCGGGCCTGCTCCAGTGCCTGCTGGGAGAGTTCGTTGTACCAGCCGTTGCGCAGAACCGTGTGGGTCAGCCCGGAGGCGGCGAGGAGTTCCTCGGTGGCCCTGTGCTCGGGTGCCAGGACCAGCGTGGTCTCGTCGGCCCTGGGCGCGCTGGTGTAGACGAGGTGCCCGACCCCGACCTCCCTGGCCGCCTCGATGGCGTTGCCGTGCTGTTCCACCCGTCGACCGAGTTCGGTACCGGAGACCAGGAGGACGGTGTCGGCTCCCCGGAAGGCCTCCCGAAGCGACTCCGGGTCCTCGAAGGCGGCTCGGCGGACGGTGACGCCCCGGTCGGCCAGGTCGGCGATCCTGGCGGTGTCACGGCCGGTGGCGGTGATGTCCTCGGCGGGGTGCCCCCTCTCCAACAGGGACTCGACGACGAGGCGGCCCAGTTGGCCGGTGGCACCGGTGACGACGACGGACATGGGGTCTCCCTTCGATCACCTGTCGGAAAGCCCTCCCGACAGTTCGTAGTTGCCAACGAGCCGCCTCTTTCACACATTCCATGAGTGGGGTACGCACCTTTTGGTAAGTTATGTGGATGGACACCACTCAGGACACTCGCAAGAAGGAGCCCCGGACGGAGCTTCCCCGCATCGGCGGGCGCGTCCTGCCCGCGGGCTGCCCGTCGCGGGCCCTGCTCGGCGACATCACCAGCAAGTGGGGGGTGCTGGTGTTGGTCGGCCTGTCGGAGGGGCCGCGGCGCTGGAGCGACCTGCGGCACGGGATCGACGGCATCAGCGAGAAGATGCTCGCCCAGACCCTGCGCACCCTGGAGACGGACGGCCTCGTGGCGCGTGACGCCAAACCGGTGGTGCCGCCCTACGTCGAGTACAGCCTGACCGGAGACGGCGCGGAGGTCACCGCGCTTCTGCTGCCCCTGTTGGACTGGGTGCAGGCGCACGTCTCCCAGGGGAGGACCGCTACTTTTCCGGGTTGATGACGAATGGGGTCCCGGTGAACGGCCGGGGCCGCCTCGACCAGGGCCGCGGCCACCGTGCGCAGGACCGCGACCGCCCCCGGAACCGCCAGGGCGAGGGCGACCGAGCAGCCCGTGTCCATACGTCCTCCTCGACGGGCGGCCCCGCCCGTGGGCCCATCGGGGAGGATGCGCCCGGGCCGCGGTCGGTTCGGGGCCCGGCCGGGAAAGCGGCACGGGGAACCGTGCGCGCCCCGGGGGCGTCCGATCCGCAACCCCTCCGTCTCCTGGAAGGTGCACCCACCGTGCCGACAGCGCGCTCCCTCACGATCCTCCTGGCCGTCGTACTGCTGACCTCGTGCACGTCCCCGGGGCCGGAACAGGCGTCCCCCGGACCGGGGCGGGACGAGGTGACCACCCTCGGGGACGATCCGCGCGTCCTCGTGCACGACTTCTCGACCGCGATGGAGGCCCAGGTCCACGGGGAACTCGCCTACCTGCCCGAGGAGCGCTGCCTCGTCGTCCTCTTCCGGGACGATGCTTCCGGGGAGGTCGTGGGATCAGCGGCTCCGCTCTGGCCGGCCAACGTCGCCCCCCTGGACGACGGGCGGGGCGGGGTCGAGGAGCCCGCGATGGGGCCGATCGTGGTCGGGGACCGCTTCACCGCCGGAGGCGGCCACCGGGACGCCGAACCGGAGTGGGGGGCCGACCTGCCCGAGGCGTGTGTACCGGACGGCGCGGTCGTCGTCCTCAACGAGGACTCGTTCGAGCCGGGCCACACCTGAACGGTCAGTGCTGTCGACCCCGTCCGTGGGGATACTCGTACCCGGGGAGCGCCACCGTGCCGCCCCCGTCCCGGACAGGAAGGAATCAGAAGATGACAGAACGACCGATCCTGGCCGTGACCGTCGGCGATCCGGTCGGCATCGGCCCGGAGATCACCGTGCGCGCGCTCGCGGAGGTCGGGACGGGGGCCGCCGCGCGCGGCGTGGTGGTGGCCGACCCGTCCGTGCTGGTCAGGGCGGTACGCCTGTGCGGGATCGACGCGGAGATCCGTTCCTTCTCGACCTGGGACACCCTGCCGCCCGAACGGGAGGGGGTGATCGACTGCCTCGACATCGAGTTCCTCGGCGGCACGAAGCTGCCCTGGGGCGAGGTGAACGCCCGGGCGGGCGCCACGGCGGTACGCGCCGTCGAGGTCGCCACCGCCTCCGCGATGGCCAAGGAGGTCGCCGGGATCGTCACCGGCCCCATCAACAAGGAGGCCGTCTGGGCGGCGGGCAGCGAGCACCTCGGACACACCGAGATGCTCGGCGCGCTGACCGGCGCCACCCGGCAGAACACCATGTTCGTGGTGCGCGGGAAGAAGATCTTCTTCGCCACCCGGCACGTGTCCCTGCGCCGGGCCCTGGACCGGATCAACCAGGAGCAGCAGGTCCGCTGTATCGACGAGGCGCTGACCGCGCTCCGGGTGTTCGGCGACGACGAGCCCCGGCTGGCCGTGGCCGCCGTCAACCCGCACGGCGGGGAGAACGGGGCCTTCGGCGACGAGGAGATCGAGCACATCGCCCCCGCCGTGCGGGCCGTGCGCGAGCGGGGCGCGGACGTCCACGGCCCGGTCCCCGCCGACTCGGTCTTCCACCAGCTTCTGGCGGGGCGCTTCGACGGGGTGCTGTCCCAGTACCACGACCAGGGGCACATCGCGGCCAAGACCGTCGACTTCGACGGGACGGTCTCGGTGACCGTGGGGCTGCCGATCCTGCGCACCTCGGTGGACCACGGGACCGCCTTCGACATCGCGGGCCAGGGGGTCGCGGACCCGGGGACCATGAGGTCGGCGTTCCTGCACGGGGCCGACTTCGCCCGGTTCGCCGACCGCATCCGCGCCGAGTACGGCGGCTGAGCCACCGTCGCCCGGGGCGCGCCGTCCGGATGACCGCGCGCGGCGGGCGTCCCGGCCGTCCGCCGCGCGGGGAGCACGTGGGGCTTCCTGACGCGGAACGGGGATTGGGCCCGCGCCGGAGTGGCTAGGGGGAGCACATGAGCGAGAACACGCCGGAAGCACCCCAGGACCCGATCAACGACGAGGCCTCCGACTGGGAGGAGGCCGGGCTGCCCGCCCAGGAGGACTCCACCGAGGAGCAGGCGCTACCGACCGACCGCGAGGGCCCGGCCGTGATGGGCGAGACCGCCGACAGC
The DNA here is from genome assembly GCF_055763695.1 of Nocardiopsis moroccensis. Lineage (NCBI taxonomy): Bacteria > Bacillati > Actinomycetota > Actinomycetes > Streptosporangiales > Nocardiopsidaceae > Nocardiopsis > Nocardiopsis moroccensis. Next base: position 1,925,821 of record NZ_CP199747.1, read on the forward strand.
CCGGTGGAGCCCACCGGTGACACGTTGGACGAGGCGCTCGCCAGAGAGGAGCCGGACGCTCCGGAGGCGGGCGGCAGCACCGCCCCGGCCCGCCCGGACACCGTTTCCCCGCCCGAGGAGCAAACGGAGGGGGTGCGGCTGACCGAACCCGACGAGGGGGTCCGTGGGGACACGGAGAAGACGGAGGTGGCCGGCGAGGTCGGACACGACCGGGGCGCCTACAGCGCCGAGGAACAGGCCGTGCGCCAGGAGGACGAGTCCGAACTGCCGTAGGGGCCGCGACTCGGGACGGGCGCCCTCGGCCGCCGCAACCGCGTCCTGGCGGTGCCCTCTCCGTCCGGGCCCCTCCGGGCCGGTGCGCGGGCGGTCAGCCCTGCCAGCTGCGCCAGAGGCGGGCGTAGCGCCCCCCGTCGGCGACGAGGCGCTCGTGGGTGCCCTCCTCGACGATCCGTCCCTGGTCCATGACGACCACGCGGTCGGCGGTCTGTGCCTGGGTGAGGCGGTGCGCGACCACCAGGGTGGTGCGGCCCTTGGTGGCGGCGACCGCAGCCCTCTCCAGTCGGCGTGCTCCGGAGCTCCCGGCCTCGGCGGTGGCCTCGTCGAGCACCGCCAGGTCCGGGTCGGCGAGGACGAGTCGGGCCAGGGCCAGGTGCTGGGCCTGTTCGGCGGTGAGCGCGTGGCCGCCCTCGCCCACGACGGTGGCCGTGCCCTCGGGGAGGGCGCGCACCCAGTCGAGGGCGTCGACGGTGTCCAGTGCCTCCTCCGCCTCCGCGGCGGTGGCCCCGGCGCGGGCCAGGCGCAGGTCGTCCAGGAGGGTCCCGGCGAACACGTGGGTCTCCTGGCTGACCAGGAAGACGTGTTCGCGTACGCGCTGTTCGCCGAGTTCGTCCAGGGGGATCCCGCCGAGGTACACCGTTCCCGAGGTGGGGGTGCGCAGGCCGCTGACGACGGCGGCCAGGGTGGTCTTGCCCGCTCCGCTGGCACCGACGAGGGCGACCCGTTCGCCGGGGGCGACTCTGAGGTCCACCCGGTCCAAGGCCCTGGGGGCGCCGGGAGCGTAGGTGTGGCTGACCCCCTCCACGTGCAGGGAGGACCCGGCGGGTCCCTCCTCGGTGCCCGGGTCCCGGGCGGTGGGCAGGTCCACGACCCCGGCCAGGCGGGCCAGGCTCGCGCCGGCCTGCTGGACGTCGTTGAAGTTCATCACGAGGAAGCCCAGCGGCCCGAAGAGGCGGTGGAAGTACAGGGCGGCGGCGGTGACCATGCCGACGGTGGCGAGGTCTCCTCGAACCAGCCAGAAGCCCACCACCAGCACGGCGCCCAGCCCCACGAACTCGGAGCCGTTCATCCGCGCGCCAAGCCGGGTGAACAACCGGAACACGTCCAGGGTCAGCTGCATCGCGGTGCGGGAGCGGTCGGCGATGCGCTGTTCGTGCTCCTCCTCCAGCCGGTAGGCGCGCACGGTGCCGCGGCCGCGCAGTGCGCCCATGAGGGCGTGCGAGCGCTCGCCCATGGCGATGCGCTCCCGGGCGTAGTAGGGGCCCGACCTGGGCATGTACCAGCGCACCGCCCAGACGTAGAAGGGCACGGCGGCCAGGCCGGCCAGACCCAGACGCCAGTCGAGGGCGGTCATCCCCCCGGCGGTGAGCACGACCACGGCCAGGGCGGTGACGACCTCGGGGCCGTTGCGGGCGATGGCGGTGGTGACCACGGCGACGTCGTCGCCGACCCGGGAGAGCAGGTCGCCGATCCGTACCCTCTCCAACCGTGCGGCGGGCATGTGCAGGACACGCTCCATCACGCGTTCGCGCAACCGGGCGAGGATGGTCTCGCCGACCCGGCTGACCTGCCAGGCACCGATCCCCACCAGGATTCCGCCGACCAGGGCGGACGCGGCGATGAGTGCGGCCGACCGCAGGATCGCGTCCGGTCCGGCCCCGGCGGAGATGTCGTCGACCATCGAACCGAGGACCCAGGGCGCCACGAGCCCGGCCGCGCTGCCCGCGAGGACGGTCACGACGGCCAGGGCGGTGGCCCGGGGGGCGGCGCGGACCCCGTCGAGGAGTACGGCCCCGGTGCGTTTGGCGGTTGCGGTGGGCAGCAGTTCCGGCCCGCTGTCGGCCCCCTCGTGTTCCCGGGGACCGGCCCCGGCGGCGGTTTCCGTTTCCCGGGGCCCGGCCTCGGTGGTGGGTTCCGTGCTCAACGCAGCACCGCCTCGCGGTAGTGGGGGTCGTCCTCGGCCAGCTGTGCGTGGGTGCCCAGGGCGTGCACCCTGCCCTCCCGCAGGACCACCACGCGGTCGGCGCGGGCGAGCAGCGCGGGGCTGCCCGCGATGACGAGGGTGGCGCCAAGGGGCATGCGTCCGGCGCGCAGCTCGGCCGTGCCCCGGGCGATGTCCGCCTCGGTGACGGCGTCGACCGCGGTGGTGGGGTCGTGCAGGACCAGTACCGGTGGGTCGGCGACCAGGGCGCGGGCCAGGGCGACGCGCTGGCGCTGGCCGCCGGAGAGGTTGGCGGCGTGGTCGGTGACGGGCCGGTCGAGCCCTCGGGGGTGCCCCGTGACCAGGTCCTGCGCGGCGGCCGCGGCCAGGGCGGCCAGCAGGGCGGTGTCGTCGCGGCGGCGTCCGTCGGTGGTGACCAGGTTGGAGCGCAGGGTGCCCTCGAACAGGACGCTGTCGTGTTCCTCGACCAGCACCGTCGCGCGCAGCGAGGTGAGGCCGAGTTCGCTCACGGGTACCCCGCCGATCCGGGTGCTGCCTCCGGCCCCTTCGGCCCGTCCGGCGAGGACCTCGACCAGGGACTCGGCGTCCCGGGGGTCGGTGGTGAGCACCCCGACGAGCTCCCCCGGGTCGACCGTCAGATCGACGCCGTCGAGCGTGCGGTGGCTGACCCCCCGGAGCTCCACGGCGTGCGGCGCCTCCGGGAGGGTCCGGTCGCCGGGAGTGACGGCGTCGGGCGCGTTGAGGAGGCGGACCAGGCGCTGGGCCGAGGCGCGCGCGATCGCGAACATCTGCCCGACCATGCCGAGCATCTGGACGGGTTCGGCGAGGAACTGGGCGAGACCGACCACGATGACGAGTTCGCCGATGGTGAGGTGCCCCCGGAGGGCCATCCACCCGGCGGTTCCGGCGACGCAGGCCAGGAAGAGGGCACCGGTGGCGGTGACCAGGCCCTTGTAGAGGCCGTTGGTGGCGGCGGCGCCGACGGAGGCGGTCAGGGCGCGGTCGCTGACCTCGCGGTAGCGCAGGGCCGCGTTGTGCCGGGCTCCGATGCCCATGAGTACGCGCAGGCCGCCGACGAGGTCGGTGGCCATGGCGGTGGCCCGGGCGGCGGTGGCCTGTTTGGCCTCGGTGCGGCGGGTGATGCGGGCGGCGGGGACGCGCAGCAGCAGGAGCATGAGCGGGACGCCGAGGAGCACGCCGAGGCCGAGGGGGACGTTGATGGTGAGCAGGACGACGGTGGTGACGACGATCCCGGTGGCCTGGGCGATGCCCACGGCCCAGGCGCGCACGTAGGTGGCGGCCTGTTCGGCGTCGGAGGTGGCCACGGCCAGGACCTCGCCGGAACGCAGGCCGCTGCGTTCACCCCGGGGGTGCAGGACCCGGCGGGCGGACTCCAGGCGCAGCAGGTGGGCCTCGCGTTCCAGGGCGCCGAGGGTGAAGCGGGCGCCGAAGCGGTAGGCACTGGCCAGGACGGCGAAGAGCAGGGCGAGCCCGCCCACGCACCACGCCAGGGCGGTGACGTCCCCGGTGGAGACGGCGAGGTCGATGGTGAGGCCGATGGCGACCGGGACGAGCGTCTCGCAGACCTGGTGGAGGGAGAGGAGGAGGACCCCGAGGGTGACGCGGCCGCGGTGGCGGCGCAGTGTGCGCGAACGCAGCTCCCCGGCGGTGGCGGGGACGGGTTCGGGGGCGGTGGGGGCTTGGGTCACGGTACGTCTCCGTTCGGGGCCCGTCCGCCCCGTCCGCGGGGGCGCGGGGGCGGCCCCTCAGGCATGATCATCCGTTTCCCGTCCCCTCGTGTCAGCCGTCCAACCGGGCAATCCTAGCCATTACGGGCGCGCCCTCCGACCACAGGATGACCGTTCCGTCCCAGGAAGGGCGTTTTCCCAGGAGTCATGATATTGGTTAGGCTAACCTCACGCCCCACCCACGCACTCGCCGCCGAAGGACCCCTCGTTGCGCATCCAGCACCCGAGCCACCGCCAAATGATCCGTGCCCGGGTCGTGCGGACCGAACGGACCACCGACCACTTCGTCACCGTGACCTTCGGCGGCCCGGACCTGGCCCGGTTCGAGTTCCTGGGACTGGACCAGTGCGTGCGCGTCTTCCTCCGGCGCCCCGGCCAGGACCGGCTGACCCTGCCGGACTCCGACGCGGACGGCTGGTACCCCGAGTACCGCGAGATGCCCGACGAGGTGCGTCCCTACGTGCGCAACTACACGATGCGCCGGTTCGACCCCGAGGCCCTGGAACTGGACGTGGAGTTCGTGGCGCACGCCGACGGGGGCCCGGCCTCGACCTGGGCCGCCTCGGCCACGGTCGGCGACGAGGTGGGACTGTTCCCCGAGGGGATCTACTACCTGCCCCCGCCCGAGGCGGACTGGCACCTGCTGGTCGGCGACGAGAGCGCCGTGCCCGCCCTGCTGTCCATCGTCGAACAGGCCCCCCGGGACCTGCGCGCCCAGGTCTATCTGGAGGTCCCCTCGCCCCGTGACGTCCGCCCGGTGGAGGCGCCGCCCGGCGTGGAGGTGCACTGGCTGCCGCGCGAGGACGAGCACGCCGTCCCGGGGCGACTGGCCCTGGAGACGGTCCGGTCCGGCCCCCTGCCGAAGGGGCGCCCGTACTGCTGGGTGGCCGGAGAGAACGGGCTGCCCACGGGGCTGCGCCGCGCCCTGGTGCGCGAGCACGAGGTCGCCAAGGACGACATCACGTTCGTGGGCTACTGGCGCGCCGGCGTCGCCGGGGTCGACTGACCCCGGACCCTGTGACCACACCGTGCACAGGAAGCGCTAACCTGGTCAAATTAAGCTTAGGCAAGGCTAAGCTCATCTTCGACAGCGAGGTCCCATGAACCCCGGTCCGCCCACCCGTCCCGGCCTGATCACCGCCGGCGCCCTGGCCATCGTCCTGCTCACCGCCTGCGGCGGATCCGACACCTCGACGGAGCCCACGGGCGAGACGGCCGAGGGCTACCCCGTCACCGTCGCGACCCTCTTCGGCGACGTGGAGATCGAGGACCGCCCCGAGAACGTGGTCGCGCTCGGCTGGTCCGACGCCGAGACCGCCCTCGCCCTGGGCGTGCAGCCGGTGGGCGTCGCCGACTGGCAGGGCTACGGTGGCACCGGTGTGGGCCCCTGGGCCTCCGACCTGTTCGACTCAGAGCCCGAGCAGCTCGGCACCATGGAGCCCAACCTGGAGGCGATCGCCTCCCTGGAGCCCGACGTCATCCTCGACACGCGCTCCGACAACTCCCAGGAACGGCACGACCTCCTCTCCCCCGTCGCCCCGGTGGTCGGCCCACCGCCCGGGGTCGAGGTCACCTACGGCACCACCTGGCAGCAGCAGACCCGCCAGGTCGCCGAGGTCCTCGGCGAGCAGGAGCGCGGCGAGGAACTGGTCACCGAGCTCGAGGACCGCTTCGCGCAGCTGCGGGCGGACAACCCCGATTTCGCGGACCTCACCATCGCGGTGGGCGCCTACTTCGACGGGCAGTACGGGGCCTACGTCCCCGGTGACACCCGGGTGGACGTGCTCACCGAACTCGGTTTCGAGTACAAGCCCGAACTCGTGGAGATGGCCGACGGCGCCTTCTACGCCGACCTGAGCTCCGAGCTCGTGGAGGAGCTGGACGCCGACCTGACCGTCGTCTTCCCGATCGGCGGCCCCGAGGCCGTGGAGTTCCTGAACGAGGACCCGGTCCTGCAGGGGATCCCCTCCGCCCAGGACGGACGCCTGATCGTCCTGGACGACCCTGAGCTGGTCAACGCCTTCTCCAGCGGTTCCACCCTGGGCGTGAACCACGCCCTGGACGGCATCGTGCCGCTCATCCAGGAGACCCTGGAGGACTGACCGCCTCCGCAGGAACGCTCTTCGGCACCCGTGACGCCCCGCGTCACGGGTGCCTTCGTGTCCGCGCCCGCTTCCTCTGAGGATCGAATATTTGCCTAAAGGTATTAGGCAAATACAATAAGGCCTTAGGCAAGTAGGGGGCATTCATGACACGTGCAGGACTCACGGCGCAACGACTCACGCAGGCGGGAGCCGAGCTCGCCGACGAGGTCGGCTTCGACCAGGTGACCGTCTCGGCGCTGGCCAGACGGTTCGACGTCAGGGTCGCGAGCCTGTACTCGCACGTACGCAACTCCCAGGACCTGCGGACCAGGATCGCCCTGCTCGCCCTGGAGGAACTCGCCGACCGGGCCGCCGAGGCCCTGGCCGGCCGCTCCGGCAAGGAAGCCCTGACCGCCCTCGCCGACGTCTATCGGGACTACGCGCACGAGCACCCCGGCCGCTACGCCGCCGCCCAGCTCAGGCTCGACCCCCAGACGGCGGCTGCCGGCGCCGGGGTCCGGCACGCCCAGATGACCAGGGCGCTCCTGCGCGGCTACGACCTGTCCGAACCGGACCAGACCCACGCTGTCCGCCTGCTGGGCAGCGTCTTCCACGGCTACGTCTCCCTGGAGATGGGCGGCGGGTTCAGCCACAGCGCACCGGACACCCAGGAGACCTGGTCGCGAACCCTGGACGCCCTCGACGCGCTGCTGAGGAACTGGCCTGCGCGCTGACCGCGCATCCGCGTCCCGCAGCGGGCGCGTCCGGTTCCACGCCCCGCAGCGGGCACACCCGAACACCCCGAACAGCAAGGCCGACACCATGCACACCCCGCACCTGACCACGACACCCGTCACCGCGGAGTTCCTGCGCGGAGCCCTCGACCTGGAGGACACCGGGCGCGGCGTACTGCCGCACCGGCTGCCCGCCCGGGCCCGCGCCCAGAACACCGACCCGCAACTGGCCATGGCCGAGGCCCAGCCCTCCGGCGTCCGGCTGTGCCTGCGCACCGGAGCCACCGTCATCGAACTCGACACGGTGCCCACCAAGAGGATCTACCCGGGCCTGCCGCCCCGCCCGGACGGCGTGTACGAACTACTCGTCGACGGCCGCCCCACCGCACGGGCCACCGTGGCCGGCGGTGACACCCTGACGATCGACGCGGCCACCGGAGGCTTCGAGCACCGACCGGGCCCGGTCGGCACCGCCCGGTTCACCGACCTGCCCGAGGGGGTCAAGGACGTCGAGATCTGGCTCCCGCACGACGAGACCACCGAGCTCGCCGCCCTGCGCACCGACGCCCCCGTGGAGCCGGTACCAGACCGGGGCCGCCGGGTGTGGCTGCACCACGGGAGTTCGATCAGCCACGGCTCCGACGCCTCCGGTCCGACCGGGACCTGGCCCGCGGTCGCCGCCGCCCGCGCCGACGCGGAGCTGGTCAACCTCGGCCTGGGCGGCAGCGCCCTGCTGGACCCGTTCACCGCCCGCGCCATGCGGGACACCGAGGCCGACCTGATCAGCGTCAAGATCGGCATCAACCTGGTCAATGCGGACCTGATGCGGATGCGGGCCCTCACGCCCGCGGTGCACGGCTTTCTGGACACCCTCAGGGAGGGACACCCCACCACTCCGCTCCTGGTGGTCTCGCCGATCCTGTGCCCCATCCACGAGGACACCCCGGGGCCGTGCGCCTTCGACACGGACGCCCTACGCGCCGGGGAGAAGCGGTTCCGGGCCACCGGTGACCCGAAGGAGCGCTCCGCGGGGAAGCTGACGCTCACCGCCATCCGGGAGGAGCTCGCCCGCATCGTGCGCGAGCGGGCCGCCGAGGACCCGAACCTGGGTTACCTGGACGGCCGCGACCTCTACGGCGAGGCGGATTACGCCGAGCTGCCGCTGCCCGACGAGCTGCACCCGGACACCGCCGCGCACCGCCGTATCGGCGAACGCTTCGCGGAGCTCGCCTTCGGCGGGCGGGGCCTGTTCTCCATCGGGTCCGCCTGAGGCAGGCAACCGGCAGACCCGCACCCGTCCGGCACACATCCGACCCACCGGGGCCCAGGCGCCCGCCGGTGGCCCGCGCCCCGATTCACCCGAACCGGTCGGCGGCGGACCGCCGACGGGCGCTTCGGCGTTCCCGCTACTCCCCTGCCCCGACCGCGCCTTCTCCCCTGCCTCGTCTTCCGGTTATGGACACAAGCGGTCAACTCTGAGCTTAGAATGAAAACCGTTTTCATAACCAGACAGGAAGGGAGGTCCGATGCGCAAAGCCCCCGCTCCCCCCGGCGAGGCCGCCGACACCCCGCCCGGCCCGGCGTCCCCCGGCCGGAGCGACACCCCCGCCGCGTCCCCCGCCCCCGCTCCCAAGCCCCGCTGGCTGGCCACCCCCACCGGAACGGCCACCACAGCCGCTGTCCTCGTCCTCGCCCTGGCCGTGTCCGTGGTCCTGGCGATCGGCCTGGGCTCGGCGGTCGTCCCCCCGCGTGAGACCGTCCGTTACCTGTGGGCCGCGCTGACCGGCGGCCTGATCCAGGCCGACGAACTCATGCGCTACCAGGTCATCTGGCAGATCCGAACCCCCCGGGTGCTGCTCGCCGCGGTCGTCGGCGCCGGTCTGGGGGTGGTGGGTGTGGCCATCCAGGCGATGGTGCGCAACGCGCTCGCGGACCCCTACATCCTCGGCGTCTCCTCCGGAGCCTCCGTGGGCGCGGTCCTGGTCGGCGTCCTCGGGGCGTTCTCGGCCCTGGGCATCTACGCGGTCTCCGCCGGTGCCTTCGCCGGGGCCCTGGCCGCGACCCTGCTCGTCTACGCCATCTCCTACTCGCGCACGGGCACCACTCCTCTGCGGCTGGTCCTGACCGGGGTGGCGCTGTCCTTCGGGTTCCAGGCGATCATGAGCGTGATCGTCTACCTGGCCCCCAGCAACGAGGCCACCAGCACCGTCCTGTTCTGGACCATGGGCAGTTTCGGCGCCGCCGTCTGGGGCTCCCTCCCGGTGGTCGCGGCCGCCGTACTCCTGGGGGTCCTCCTGCTCCGGGCCCAGGCCCGTTCCCTGGACGTGCTGGCACTGGGCGACGAGACCGCCGCCAGTCTGGGCGTGGACGCCGACCGCCTGCGCCGTCGGATGTTCGTCCTCACCGCCGTGATGACCGGGGCGATGGTGGCGGTCAGCGGGGCGATCGGTTTCGTCGGCCTCGTGGTCCCGCACATCGTGCGCATCCTGGTGGGCGCGGACCACCGCAGGGTCCTCACCGTCGCACCACTGGCGGGAGCGGTGCTCATGGTCTGGGTCGACCTGGTCTCCCGGGTGGCCGTGGCTCCCCGCGAACTCCCCCTCGGCGTCATCACCGCGCTGGTCGGCGTACCGGTGTTCATCATCCTGATGCGCCGCCGCGGCTACCTGTTCGGGAGCCGCTGATGGAACTGCTACTCGACGACCTCTCCGTGGACCTGGGCGGAGCACGGATCGTGCGGGAACTGACCCTGGACGTCCCCGACGGGCAGGTGGTCGGGCTGGTCGGCCCGAACGGCTCGGGAAAGTCCACCGCACTGCGCTGCGTGTACCGGGCGCTGGGCCCCAGCGCGGGCCGGGTACTGCTCGGCGGGCAGGACCTGACCGCGACGAGCCTGCGCAAGAGTGCCCAGCGGATCGCCGCACTCACGCAGGAGGGTGGGAGCGACCTCGACTTCACCGTCGAGGAGCTGGTCGCGTTGGGCCGCACACCCCACCTGCGCGGGAACCAGCCGCTGAGCGCACGCGAACGCGACCTGTGCCGCCGTTCGATGGAGCTGCTGGACGTGGCCCACCTGGCCGGGCGCGGTGTGCTCGAACTGTCCGGCGGCGAACGCCAGCGGGTCCTGGTGGCCCGGGCCCTGGTCCAGGAACCCGAGGTCCTGGTGCTGGACGAGCCGACCAACCACCTGGACGTGCGTCACCAGCTCGAACTGCTCTCCCTGCTGCGCGCCGCGGGCGTGACCGTGCTCGTGGTCCTGCACGACCTCAACCTGGCCGCCTCGGCCTGCGACCTGATCGGGGTGCTCTCCGAGGGCGCCCTGGCGACCGCCGGAACGCCGAAGGAGGTCCTCACCCCCGCCCTGCTGCGGGACGTCTTCGGGGTGGAGGCCTCCGTGGTGCCCCATCCCCTCACCGGCGACCCCCAGCTGCTGTACGAACTCCCACCCCCGAAGAAGGGCCTGCGATGACCATCCGAACACCGGCGGGTTCTCTCCCGCCGAACCGCCCCTCGTCCCGCTCCGTCCCCCTCGTGCGCCCCCGGGCCCTGCTCCCCCTGGCCGCCGCCTCGGTCCTGCTCGCCGGGTGCGGTGCCGAGGTGGAGGAGGTCACCGAGGCGGGCACGGGCCCGGTCACCGTCCAGCGGTGCGGTGAGGAGGTCGAGTACACGACCCCCCGACGAGTGGTCGCCTACGAGGGCGGCAGCGCCGACAAGCTGTTCTCCCTGGGACTGGTCGACCACGTACACGGCTACGTGATGCCCCCGGCCAACCCGCCGGTCTCGGAGTCGCCGTGGGCCCGGGACTACGAGGCGGTGGAGTTCCTCGGTGACGACCTGCTCAACCGGGAGCTGGTGGTGGACGCCGAGGCCGACCTGGTGGTCGCGGGCTGGAACTCGGGGTTCAGCGACCAGCGGGGCATCACGCCGCAGATCCTGGACGGAATCGGCATCCAGAGCTTCATGCACACCGAGTCCTGCTACAACTACCCGGGCCACCCCGAGCGGGTGACACCGTTCGAGGGCCTGTACGCCGACCTGGACCGGCTCGGGCGGATCTTCGGTGTGCAGGAGCGCGCCGAGGAGCTGGTGTCCGGGTTCGAGGAGCGGGTGGCGGCGGTGGAGGAGCAGGCGCCCGAAGGCGACCCCGTCCCGGTCTTCCTGTACGACTCCGGTACCGACCAGCCCTTCACCGCGGGCAACCAGGTGCCGCCGAACGACATCATCAGGTACGCCGGGGGCGAGAACGTCTTCGGCGAGCTGGAGGAGCGCTGGACCCAGGTGGGCTGGGAGCCCGTGGTCGAGGCCGAGCCCGAGGTCATCATCATCCTGGACTACGGCGACCAGCCCGCACAGGAGAAGATCGACTTCCTCACCTCCTCCCCCGCCATGGCGGAGGTGCCCGCGGTGGTGGAGGAGAACTTCTTCGTCCTGGACTACAACGAGGGCATCTCCGGGCCGCGCAACATCGACGGCCTGGAGAAGTTCGCCGAGTACCTGCGGGAACTGGACCGCTAGGGTGCGGGCCCGGCAGGGGCGGTGCGCCCCTCCCGGGCCCTCGGGCGCGCGGGCGCCTCAATCGGCCAGGTGGACCGCCTGGTCGGGGGCCGGCTGCCGGCCCCACTCCATCCGGCACCAGGGCGGGGCCAGCTCCTTGAGGTCGCCGACCTCCCGGGGGGAGAGGTCGGCGACCTCGGGGGCCTGCCCGTGGCGGGCGAAGACCGAATCGACGTAGCGGTGGCCGGTGTCGGCGGCCACGAACACCACCTGCCTGCCGGGGTCGGCCGCCGCCTCCCAGCGCGCCACCAGGTAGGCGGCACCGGTGGAGAGCCCGGCGAAGACCGCGTGGCGGCGGAGCAGGTCCACGCTTCCGGCGAGGGCGGCGTCGAAGCCGGTCCAGTGGACGGTGTCGTAGAGGGTGTGGTCGACGTTGCCGAACGGGATGGAGCTGCCGATGCCCGCGATGAGGATCTGCGGGTCGGTGACGTGGTCGCTGCCGAAGGTGACGCTGCCGAACGGTTGGACACCCACCAACGGGGTGTCCGGGGAGCTCTGGCGCAGGTAGCGGGCGAGCGCCCCGGTGGAGGCACCCGAACCCACCCCGCCCACCAGTGTCAGCGGCCCGGCACCGGTCTCCTCGCGGATCCGGTCGGCCACGGCGCGATAGCCGAGACCGTGCACGGTGTCGTGGTACTGGCGCATCCAGTGGTAGTCCGGGTGCTCGCGTAAGACCTGCTTGACCCGACGGACCCGGCGGTTCTGGTCCAGCCCCAGGTCGTCCGAGGGCGGCATCTGCTCCAGGGTGGCGCCCAGGACCGCGAGCTGCAGGCGCAGGGTGTGATCGATGGTCGTGGATCCGATGATGTGGCAGCGCAACCCGTACCGGTGAGCGGCCAGCGCCAGCCCGTAGGCGTAGATGCCGCTGGAGCTGTCCATCAGGGTGTCACCGGGGCGGACCGCCCCGGTGTCGAGCAGGTGCCGTACGGCCGCCAGGGCCGAGGCCACCTTCATGGACTCGAAGCGCAGGCACAGCAGGCCCGCGCCGAGGTCGATCAGATCAGGTCTGGCGATGGCTTCGGAGACGTGTTCGTCCAAGATCGCTCCCCGGTGCTCTGGGTGGATGGGACCTGCGAGTACCCGCCGCGGGCGGGGGTGTTGGGCGCGGCGGTGTTCGGCTTGGAGTTGCTCGGGTTCGGTGGCCCCGGGGCGACGGTGACCCGGGTGGGGGTGGAGAAGACGCGGTGCGGGGCGAGCCCCCGCCGGCCGAGCCGGTCGACCGCCGATTCGAGGCGGGCCCCGAGTTCGGGGTCGGCCGCGTCGAAGAGGACCCCGGCCACGTTGCCGCTGTGCGCCACCTGGATGCCCGCCGCCCCGCAGCCCCGGGCGACCTCCCGGAGCGCACCGAGTTCCTCCTTGGGCAGTACACGCTGGTTGAGGACGGCGCTCTCGGTGCACACGTGCCCGACCCCGGCCACGTCGCGGTCGGTGATCGCGGTACGCAGCACGGCACGCAACCTCTCGTAGACGGCGATGTCCCCCCGCCGTGCGGTACCCGCCAGGGAGAGGGTGTCGACCGGTTGGCCACATCCGGTCAGGCAGCCCACGACTGCCATCTCCGGCAGATCCGGCCCCAGCTCCTCCAGGACCCGGCCCTCGCGCTGGGCGAAGAGCAGCGGCCGGTCACCGAACATGACCGGATCGCTGGCACCCTCCGCGGCGACCGCCACCCGGGCGACGGCAGCGGGTGGGAGCTCCACCCCGAGCCCCGCCGAGACCGCGCGCACGGCCGCCGTGACGTCACTCGTGGAGGACCCCATACCGAGCCCCGGCACGGCACCGCCGCGGACCCGGAGGTAGCCGCCGACCGGCCGCACCCCGCCCGTGCGCGCGCACTCGGCGACGGCGAGCTCGGCGGCGCGGGCCGCCTTGGCCCGGTCCGGCGGGTCGACGACGACGCGGCGGGGCGCCCGGGCCGAGAACGGGGTGAACACCGCACGGGTGCGGGGATCGGCCATCGGCAGGGTGACCAGGCCACGGGTGGGGCGTCCCCGCCCGTCCAGGAACACGCCCTGGAGGATCTCGCCGTGGTGGCAGGTCGCCTGTCCAGTTCCAAGGGTCACTCGTGGGTTCCTTATCGGTAACGGTAGAGATGTGTCGGTTCCGCGCTGAACTGCGAGAACGGGAAGGGCTCGGCGGACAGAGCGGTGACGCCGGAGCCCAGGAAGGCCCGGGCCACCGCGCTGCCGCTCTGGGCGTAGACGACCAGCGGCACCGCGCGCTCCCGGCAGCGCTCCAGGATGCGGTCGAAGGTGCCGTTGCCCAGGGTCATTCCGGTGGCGACGACGGCGTCGGCCTCGGCCAGGACCTCGTCCATGTCGGTGCTGACGGGGTCGCCCCACTGGGTGCGGCGCAGGTTCAGGTCACAGGGCAGGCATTCGCCGCCCCGTTCGCGGATGGCCGCGACGAGCGGGTTGACCACGCCGATCAGTGCGATTCGCCGGCCGTCGGGGTCGGGGAGGAGCCCGGCGATGGCCCGGTCGCGGGCGAGGGCCCGTTCCTCGGGGGTGCCGTACGGCAGGGTGAGGCGTTCGGCGCGGGCGTCCTCGGAGTGCGGTTCGGCCTGGCCCAGGTAGGCGTCCAGTGCGGCCAGCCGGACCGGGGCGGGGCCCCGTAGGAGGTCGGCCAGGGGACTGCCGGACAGTTCGGCGCACACGCCGGGGTCCACCTCGCCCGCCTCGAACGCGCAGGCTCCGAAGGCCCGACCGATCCGCACCAGGACGTACTGGTTGAGATAGGTGACCTCGCCTCCGGCGAGGCGGGTGCCGTGGTGAACCCAGAACACGCTGGTGGCGACGGGGAGGTCGGGGGTGGCGAGCACGGACCGGTGCAGCTCTTCGAGGTCTCTCACTGGCCGGTCTCCCTGGTGAGGCGGAACAGGTAGGTCAGGACGCCGTCGTCCCAGTCGTGCAGGTGGTGGACGTGCGCGGTGAAGCCGCAGTCGGCGGCGTGTCCGATGATCTGGCGCAGGTCGGCGGTGTTGGAGGCGATGAAGTAGACCTCTGCGCCGGGGGCCAGGAGGTCGCGTTCGGCGAGCTGGGTGAAGAAGGCGTCGGTGACGGGGCGGCCCGCGCAGACGTTGCGGACGATGTCGGGGTCGTCACTGACGGGCCGGCTCACCGCCGGGGGGTTGAACGTGACGGTGTCGAGCCTCGTGCCCTCGGGCAGGTCCGCGAAGAGGTCGGAGACCAGCGGGACGAACTCGCTCCCGCCGCCGGGCCCGACGAGCCGGTGGTAGTTGTGCTCGGCCGCCGCGACGCTGGCGGGGTGGACGTCCACGGCGAGGACGCGTTCGGCGCCGCGCAGCCCGGCGACGACGGCCTCGACACCGAGCCCGGCCCCCATCGCGGCGTAGACGCGTCCGCGCACGTCGATGTCGTCGTCGAGGATGCGCTGGTGGATCATGCGGCTGGTCGCTCCGGGTAGGAAGACCCCTGGGGGAACGTCGAACTCCCACCCGTTCCAGGTGTAGCCGCGGAGGGTGTGGAGGTCGGCCCTGGGCTGGTTGAGGCCGATGATCTGCTCGGGCGGCAGCGGAGGGGGCAGCTGGGCGATCTGGGAGGGGTCCACTCGGGTCCTTTCGGGGGGAGGGGGTTGCGTGTGGTGGCCGGTCCGGTTCCGGGGCGGCCCTCGGGGTCGGGCGGGCGTGGGGGTCGGAGTCCGGTGGCGGGGGTCCACCGGGGAGCGGTACCTTCGCCGACCATAGCGAAAACGATAATCGTTGTCACACTCCGTCCACCGGAATCCACGCGCCCCACGGAATCTCGTTGCCCCCTCCCCGCGGGCGCCAACCCCCGCGGGCGGGACATCCATCGCCCCGCCGGACAAACCCCGCAACCGGGAGAGCGAGCCGCCCAGCCAAGGCGCAATTGATAACCGTTTTCACTATAGTGGTGCACGCACACACACCGAACCGAGATGAGTACTCTCCGTGTCAACGACGACGCCGAACATGACCGATCCGCTGAAGCGCCGCCGCAACCCGCTCCTGCGACCGGACTTCGTCCGCCTGTGGTGCGGAACCACCGCCTCGGGCCTGGCCACCTGGGCGATGCCGTTCATCCTGGGCCTCGCGGTCCTGCACGGTTCGCTGAGCGCGGTGGGGCTCGGCCTGGTCCTGGCCACCCGCACCGCCGGTTTCCTGGTCGCGGTCCCCCTGGGCGGGCTGCTCGCCGACCGCCACTCGCGCCGCTCGGTCGTCCTGTGGTCCGGCCTCGCCGCGGCCGCCGCCAGCCCCGTCCTCGCCGCGGGCCTGGGCACCTCCACCGCGCTGATGGCGGTGGCCGCCGCCGTGGTGGGCGTGGGCCAGGGGGCCTGTCGGCCCGCCTTCCAGGCACTGACCGCCGAGGTCGTCGCCCCCGAGGACCGGCAGCAGGCCAACGCCGCCCTGACCTTCTCCGTGCGCGGGGTCACCTTCCTCGCCCCCGGGCTGACCGCACTGCTGGCCACGGTCACCGGCCCCGGGGCCCTGCTCCTGGTCACGGCCGCCCTGTGGCTGGCCGCGGCGCTCCTGCCCCGGGGCGGCGGGTCCGCCCCCGCCGAACGCCCCGCCCGCTCGCCCTTCCACGTCGAGTTCGCGGAGGGCCTCACCGAGGCCCGACGCCACGCCTGGTTCCTCGCCGGACTGGGCGCCCTGACCGTGGTCATCGCCCTGGGCTACTCCGCCACCAACGTCCTGCTCCCCCTCACCAGCCGCGACCACTACGGCACCGAGGCCGTGCTGGCCGGGGCCCTGACCGCCTACACCGGCGGCGCGCTGGCCGGCGCCCTGCTGGTCGCCCGGTGGAAACCACGGGCCCAGGGCTGGTGGGCCCTGTTCGGCCTGGGACTGTACGCCCTCGCCCCGCTGAGCCTGGTGTTCCCCGTGGGTGCCGTCTGGGTGTTCGCCGCCTACGCGCTCGTGGGCCTGGGCGTGGAACTGTTCAACGTCCCGTGGTTCACCGCCGCACAGCGCGAGGTCGCCCCGGACAAACTGGCCCGGGTGTCCTCCCTGGACTTCCTGTTCGCCTACGGTTTCGCCCCGGTGGGCCTGGCCCTGATCGCCCCGGCCGCCCAGGCCTTCGGCGCCCAGAACGTGCTGCTGGCCTGCGCCGCCCTGTGCGTCCTGGCCCCGGCCCTGGCCGCCCTGGCACCCGGCGCCCGCGACTTCCGCACCCGCCGGGCCACGCCCGAACACCTGCGGGGCTGAGGCCCCGCCCGGGCCCGGAACCCGCTGATCCGTCCCCGGGAGCCCCCCGAACCGTGCGGGGAGCCCGGAACTGTCGGACGGATCGGCCCTCCCCCGGCGGGCCGACTCCCCGGCTCGGCACGATCCACCGCAGGATGGGCATATGAGCATCACTGAAAGCACGGACCAGATCGCCGACGGCGCGGTCCAGGACGATGACGCGTACATGCCGGTGAGCCTGGTGGGAGGCCCGCGCGCCTACGCGGGCCTGGTCATGGAGGACGTGTACACGCGCTGGGAGATCCTCCGGGTGCCCTTCCACGAACTGGGCGCCGACCTGCCCGAGCCGGGAGACCTCAGACCCTCGCCGCCCGTGGCCCAGTACCGCCCCCTCAGCCTGGAGGAACCCCAGGTGTGGCACTTCACCGGCTGGCATCCGACGAGCACGGAGCCGGGCCACGAAGGCCCGGCCGAGCCCCGTTGACCGGCCCGGCAGCCGAATCGGCAGTCGGGCAAAGCTTCGGCATCGGACCGTGAGCCGCGTGTGCCGACCGGACCGGTCGGGCAGGGCGGCCAACGGAAAGGGAGGACGAGCATGGACAACACGCAACCGCCGGCCCAGAGCCAACCGCACCCGGGCCGGACCGAACCCATGGACCCCCAGCCCCGCGACGAGATGCGCGACTACGAGGGCCGGGGGCTGCTCAGGGGCAAACGCGCCCTGATCACCGGGGGCGACTCCGGGATCGGCCGAGCCGTGGCGGTGGCCTTCGCCAAGGAGGGCGCCGACGTCGTCTTCGGCTACCTCAGCGAGGACGCCGAGGCCCAGCGCACCGTCGGCCTGGTCCAGGAGCAGGGCCGCCGGGCCGTGGGGGTCCGCGGCGACCTGGCCGACGAGTCCCACTGCTCGCACCTGGTGCGACGGGCCGTGGAGGAGCTCGGCGGGATCGACATCCTGGTGGAGCACGCCGCCACCCAGCACCCGGTGGACAACTTCACGGACCTGACCACCGAGCAGCTGCGCCGCACCTTCGACGTCAACGTCATGGGGGTGTTCTGGACGGTGCGCGAGGCGCTCCCGCACATGTCCGAAGGGGGTTCGATCATCATCACCGGATCGATCAACGGCCTGCGCGGAAACGACTCGCTGATCGACTACGCCGCCAGCAAGTCGGCCGTGATGAACCTGTCCCTGTCCCTGTCCCAGGTGCTGAGGGACCAGGGCATCAGGGTGAACTGCGTGGCCCCGGGACCGGTGTGGACACCGCTCATCCCGTCCACGCTCGGGGAAAGCGGCAGCGAGGGCTTCGGCAAGCAGGCCCCCATGGGCCGGGCCGCCGACCCGGACGAGATCGCGCCCTCCTACGTGTTCTTCGCCAGTGACCGGCTCTCGTCCTACTACACGGGCGAGACCCTCACCCCGACCGGAGGCGAGATCCAGGGCAGCTGAACCCGCGACGGGAGGGCGGCACGAGCCGCCCTCCCGGTCGGGCCGCCGCTGCGCGGGGCCCGTGGCACCGGGGCCTCCCGGCCCCGGACCGCGTTGTTCAGCCGGATTCGGCGGGGCTCAGCGGGAGCGACCGGACCCGGAGGTCCTGCGGTTGCTCTCCTTGCGCAGCGCTTCCACCAACTCGTCCTTGCGCATCCGGGAACGCCCGGCGATGTCCAGCTGACGGGCCCGCTGGTAGAGGTGTTCCTTGGTGGCCTTGGCGTCGACGCCCCCGGCCGTGGGCTTGTCGCGGCCGGGCCGACGACCGGCCCGCGGGTTCTTGGCCTGCTCGTCCGAAGGGCCCTTGGACTCCTTCGGCTCCCAGCGGTCGCCGACCTTCTCGAACTTGCGCTTGACCGCCGCGAAGGCGACCCGGTGGGCGCGCTCGCCCTCCCCGTACTCCTGGACGGCGCTGTCGTGCGCCTCGATCCAGGTGCGCTGCGCCTTCTCCGGCGACCGGCGCAGGGTGTCCGGGAGTTCGTCCGTTCCGGGCACCGCCCTCACCTCCAAACCACGGGCCGCGGAGCGCGGCCCTCGACGAGTTGGTCCGCGGGCCCCTCGGGTGAGGGGCCCGCTACGGGCCGAGGCCCCGCCCGCCCGGCCCCCGTACCGGGCGGGCGCCCCGGCCCGGGGCGCCGGTCAGGTGTTGGGCTCGGCCGCGCTCACGTCGGCGAGCGCCGAGTCGGAGTCCACCGTTCGGGCCAGGTCGCCCATGGTGACCACGCCCACGACCTCGTCCCCCTCGACGACGGGCAGACGGCGCACGGCGGCCGAGCGCATGGCGTGGACGGCGTCCCCGACACTGCTCTGGCGCGGTACCGTCACGAGCTCGCTACTGCACACGTCCTGGGCGCGGACCCTGTCCGGGTCGCCTCCGTCGGCCAGACAGCGCACCACGATGTCGCGGTCGGTGACGATGCCGTGCAGGTGTCCTGACTCGGTGACCACGACGTCGCCCACGTTCTCGTCGCGCATGATCTGGGCGACCTCGCGCAGGTGCGTGTCGGGGGTGACGCTACGCACGATCGGGCTCATCACTTCGGCAACACTGTCCACCATGACTGACTCCCTTCACGTTTGTTGGTCCTGTTCAGGGCCCTGACCGGAGAAGAGCGGACCGAAACATCACCGGGGCATGTTCCCGCCGGATTCCGCGCAGATCAGAACCGCGGTGATCTTGCTACCAGGGGCGATTTCGGCGCCGAAGTTGCCCCTGGTAGCAAGATCACCGCGAAAAACGGGGCCGGGGCTCACTCCCGGATCCCGTCGGGGGAAGGCTGCACGGTCGGGCTAGGAACGGTGCACGGTCAGGCTGCCGGAGGCGGCCGCGGCCGCCTCCGCGGGCACCGTGCCGGTGCGGGCGAAGTCGGCCCACAGCCTGCGCACCGCCCGGCCGCGCCGGTCGAGCTCCGCCCAGCCGGTCCGGCCGACCAGCCTGGCGTTCTCCCAGGACCTGCGGGTCCCGAGCAGAAGAGGGACGTCGACGATGTGCGCGGCGCCGAAGGGGCTGCCCCGCGGACGCCAGGTGAGCGTGTAGCGGACGGCCCTGCCTCCGGCGCGGCGGTGCCGGCGGGCGAACCGCCTGGCCGGGACCGTGTAGATGAGGTCCGTGGTGGCCCGGACCAGGAGGCGCCGCAGGGCCGCGCCCACGAGGGGCAGTCCGCTCAGCCTTCGGACCGGGGGGAGGAACTCGGCGAAGAGCCCGGTCTCCTCGCTGGTCGCGCCGATGAGTACATCGATCCCGGGCGCCGCCGCGCGCCAGGCCCGGTCCCGGAGGGACTCCGGGGGCAGCGGCGCGTGCCCGTACTGGGTGCCGAACGGCATGGCGCTGCGCAGACCGAAACGTCTGGCGGCCCGGACCGCCTCCGTCTCCAGGGCGACCAGGGCGGCGACCGGGGTCCCGGGCGCGGGGGCGCCCACGGCCTCGGACATCGCCTCGGACATGCGGGCTCGGCCGGAGAGGAGGCCCAGCGGCGCGCTCTGGACGATGGCACGCCGGAAGAGGCCCTCGGCGCCCCGGCTGATCATCAGGTGGGCGACGGCGTCGCCGCCCGCGGACTGGCCGAAGAGGGTGACCAGGTCGGGGTCCCCGCCGAACGCCGCGATGTTGGCGCGCACCCAGCGCAGCGCCTCGATCTGGTCGAGCAGGCCGAGGTTGGCGGGCGCGGTGTCACCGATGCGGAGGTAGCCGAGCACCCCGAGGCGGTAGGTGAGGGCGACGACGATGACGCGCTGCTCGGCGACGAGTCTCGTGGGGTCGAAGATCTCCAGGTCGCCCGCGCCCGTGACATAGGAGCCGCCGTGGATCCACACCATGACGGGGAGGCGTTCGTCCGGGTCCCGGTCGGCGGGGAAGGTGACCGAGAGCCGCTGGCAGTGTTCGTCGTGGCGACCCACCGAGATGCCCTCGATGGCCCCCGCCACCACCTGGGAGGACAGTTGGGGAGCGGCGGGCCCGGGCCGGGTGGCGTGGAAGGGTTCGGCGAACTCCGGTTCCGGCCGGGGCGGCGCGAACCGTTCGGCCCGTGCGTAGGGGATCCCCAGGGCGCGGACGACCCCGTCCCGGACCTTCCCGATGACGGGTCCTGCGGGGGCGTCGACACGGTGGTGCCCGTCTCGGGAGACGGCGTTCGGTTCGGTCATGGTTCTTCCGTTCCTCGCCGGCTCGGGACGTGCGCGGGGCTTTCCGGGACCGGGTGCGGGCCCCGGAACGAGGTTAGTCGACCGGACGCGCGAGGGCCCGGCAGGTCGGAACGTCCGGCCCCGTGTCCGTCCCGGGGGACCGGACACGGGAGCACCGCGCGCCCTAGGATCACTCCTGTGCGTGTACGGGCGTGCGTACCTCCTACCCCCGGGGGAGCGGGGCCGCACGGCCTGTTTGCCGCCCCCCCGCAAACACACGAGCCACAGGAGCAGCGTGAGCAAGAGGATCGGCATCATCGGAGCCGGGACCGCGGGCCTCCACCTGGGTCTGTACCTGCGCCACCACGGGGTCGAAGCCACGATCTTCACCGACCGGACACCACAGGAGCAGCGCGGGACGCGCATCCTGAACACCGTGTCCCACCATGCCGTCACCGTCGAGCGCGAACGCGCGCTGGACGTGGACCACTGGCCGGCCGAGGAGTACGGCTACACCCAGCACCAGTACCGGGTCGGCCCCGAACCCCTGCGGTTCGAGGGCGACCTGCACGCCCCCAGCCGCTCGGTGGACTACCGGATCTACCTGCCCCGGCTGATGGAGGACTTCGCCGAGCGCGGCGGGGAGTTCGAGTTCGGGCGCCTGTCCCCCGACGACCTGCCCGCCCTGGCCGCCCGCTTCGACCTGCTGGTCGTGTGCACGGGCCGGGGACCCTTCGCCGAGATGTTCGCGCGGGACCCGGAACTGTCCCCGTTCACCGCCCCGCGACGGGCCCTGTGCGCCGGGATCTTCACCGGGGTCGCCCAGCAGCCCACCCGTGCGGTGACCTTCCACATCTCCCCCGGCGCGGGCGAGATGATCGAGATCCCCACCTGGACCGAGGGCGGCCTGGCCACCGCGATGGTGATCGAGAACCACTTCGGTTCGCCGTTGGAGGCGCTGGCCACCACCCCCTACGCGGACGACCCCGGGGCCTACGTCCGGCTCCTGCTCGACCTGTACCGGGAGCACTACCCGGGATGCTTCGAGCGCATCGACGTGAGCGAGTTCGACCTGGCCAACGGCCCGAAGGACATCATCCAGGGCGGGGTGACCCCGGTGGTGCGCCGGTCGCACACCATCCTCGACGACGGCACCGTGGCGATCGCGCTCGGCGACGCCCACTCCACGGTGGACCCGATCGTGGGCCAGGGCGCCAACATGGCGTCCTACGCCGCATGGATCCTGGGCGAGGAGATCGTGGCGCGGGAGGTGTACGACGCGAGGTTCGTCGAGCACGTCGACCGGCGGCGCGGTGACCGGGTGCTCTCGGCCAGCCGGTGGAGCAACTTCATGCTGGAGAACCTGACCGCGCCCACGCCGCAGTTCCAGGAGTTCCTGGGCGCCCTGGGCAGGGGCGGGTCGCCGGCCGACGAGTTCACGGACGACTTCAACCATCCCGAGCGTCTCTGGGACGCCCTCGCCACCCCGGAGCGGACGAGGGCGTGGCTGGCCCGCCACTCCGGGGACGGGGCGGGGACCGACTAACCGCGGTCGGCCCGGAGGGGGTTCGGTGGCCGTTCCCGCGGCTCCCCCCGTTTTCCGCGCGCGGCCGCCGTCCGCCCGAGCCTGGCGCGGACGGCGGCCGTGGCGCACAGGACCACCGCGAGGCCGCCCAGGACCGTGGGCCAGGTGAGCTGTTCGCCGAGAAGCAGTGCGGCCCAGCTCAGGCTCATCACCGGTTGGGTGAGCTGGACCTGGCTGACCTGGGCCATCGGGCCGATCGCCAGCCCCCGGTACCAGGCGAAGAAGCCGAGGAACATACTGACCGCCGCCAGGTAGGCGAACGCCGCCCACTCGACCGGTGTGCCGCTCGGTGGCTGCTGGGCCACCGCGAGCCCGGTGAGGGCGGCCGTCAGCGGCGCGGAGAGCACCAGCGCCCAGGACACGGTCTGCCAGGCGCCGAGCTCCCTGGCGAGCAGGCCACCCTCCGCGTAGCCGATCGCGGCCGCGACGACGGCGCCGAACAACAGCAGGTCGGACCAGTGCAACCCGCCGAACCCGCCGCCCTGCAGCGCCGCGAAGACGACCGCGGCGACAGCGCCCACCGCGGCCATGGCCCAGAACGAGGACGGGGGCCGTTCGTGCCCGCGGAGCACCACCATCACCGCGGTGGCCGCGGGCAGGATCGCGATCACGACGGCGCCGTGGCCGGCCGACGCGGTGGTGAGTGCGAACGAGGTCAGTAGCGGGAAGCCGATCACCACCCCGCCGGCGACCAGGGCCAGACGGGCCCACTGGGTGCCCCGGGGCAGTCGCTGCCGGGTCAGGGCCAGCGCGGCCGCGGCGAGCGTGGCGGCCACGATCGCCCGGGCGGATCCGATGAACAGCGCAGACATGGTGCCGCTCGCAACGGCGACGCGGGTGAGGGGGACGGTGAAGGAGAACGCCGCGACCCCGAGCAGACCCCACCAGAGCCCGACCCGCCGGGATAGCACTGGAGCTTTCTGGAGAGTAGCGCTACTATCATTCTTCATGTCCAACGATAGCAGTACGCGAATCGTCGAGGGACTCCGCGCGTGGATCGCCACGGCTCCGCCGGGGGCGCGACTGCCGTCGACACGGGAACTGGTGGCCAGGTACGGGGCCGGCCCGGTCACGGTACAGAAGGCGCTACGGACACTGGCCGCGCAGGGGGCGGTGGAGAGCCGCCCCGGCGTGGGCACCTTCGTGCGCGCGGTCCGCGTCGCCCGCCCCAACGACTACGGGTGGCAGACCGCCGCGCTCGGCACGCCCCGGAACCGTGGCCGGGGCCTGTCCACGGCGCTGCGCAGCCCGCCCAACGACATGATCGCCCTGCACTCGGGCTACCCGGACCGGGAACTGCTCCCCGAACGTCTGGTGCGCACCGCGTTCACCCGGGCCGCCCGCGGCGACGCCACCGTCAGCAGGCCCCCGGCCGCGGGCCTGCCGGAGCTCCAGGCCTGGTTCGCGACCGAACTCGGCGCGGCGGCCCCCGTCGGGGTGGCGCCGCCCGCTCCGAGCGACACGATCATCCTGCCGGGAAGCCAGAGCGGACTCAGCGGCGCCTTCCGCGCCCTGGTCGGGGCGGGCCGCCCCCTCCTGGTGGAGTCACCCACCTACTGGGGGGCGATCCGCGCCGCGGCCCAGGCCGGCGTGGCGGTCGTGCCGGTACCCAGCGGCGCCGACGGGCCGGACCCGGCGGAACTGGACCGCGCCTTCGAGCGCACCGGGGCGCGGGCCCTGTACGCCCAGCCGAACTTCGCCAATCCCACGGGAGCCCGGTGGTCCGCCGAGCTGGCCGACCAGGTGTTGGAGATCGTACGCGGGCACGGGGCGTTCCTGGTCGAGGACGACTGGGCACACGACTTCGGGATCACCGCGGATCCGGCACCCCTGGCCGCGCGGGACGACGGAGGGCACGTCGTGTACCTGCGCTCGCTGACCAAGAGCGTCTCCCCGGCCGTGCGCGTCGCCGGGATCGTCGCCCGCGGCCCCGCCCGCGAGCGCATCCTCGCCGACACCCAGGCCGAGTCCATGTACGTCAGCGCAATGCTGCAGACCGTGGCGCTCGACGTCGTCACCCAGCCCGCCTGGCGCACCCACCTGCGGGGGCTGCGCCACCAGTTGGCCGCCCGCAGGGACCTGCTCGCCGGGGCGGTCCGGGAGCACGCCCCCACCGCGTACCTGGAGTCGGTGCCCCGGGGAGGGCTGAACCTGTGGGTGAGGCTGCCGGACACCACCGACCTGCCCCGGCTGGTCCGGGACTGCGAGGCCGCGGGGGTCCTCGTCGCCCCCGGCGACGAGTGGTTCCCCGCCGAACCCACCGGCCCCCACCTGCGACTCAACTACTCGGGCCCGGGCCCGGGCGCCTTCCCGGAGGGGGCACGGGTGATCGGCCGGGCCCTGGAGCACGCCTGCGGGAACTGAGCCGGGCCGAGCTCACGTCTGCGGAGAGTGAGCCCCGCCGGTCTCAGGTCTTCCGGCCGGTGAGGGCGAGCAGCCTGGTCTGGGTGTCGGCGTCCTCGCCCACCGGAACCGGATCGGCGAACAGGCCGCTGCCCGACAGCTCCCGTTCGTGTTGCCCGGCCCAGGTGTACAGCTCCCCGACCAGGGTCGCGTCGAGTTCCTCGTCCGCACCGATCGCCCTGGCCAGGTCCCAGGCGTGCACCCCCAGGTCGAAGGTCATCTGCCAGAGGTACTCGCGGCCGGGGACGTCCCCGAAGGACAGGTGGACCGTCCGGTCCAGGGCGGAGGGGGCCAGCCAGGCCGCGCGGGACTCGCGGGCGGCGACCGCCCAGGCGGCGGCCGGTTCCTCTCCCAGGTTGTCGCCGTCGAAGCGGTCCCCGATCTCCTCGACACGTGCCCCGGCGAGCAGGTTCGGCACCCACAGCTGCTCGGCGGTCAGGTGGTTGACCAGATCGTGCACGTCCCAGTCGGCGCAGGGGGTGTCGAGCGCCCAGTCGGTCAGGGCCACCGCTGCCACCCGGCGGTCGAACTCCGCCATCGCGGTACCGTGCAGATCGACCAGCTCAGTCATGTTCTCCCCCGGAAGCGGACGTCGGTTCCGGGCCTGTCTACCCGGTCTCCCCGGGGGGTCAAACAGGTTCGGCGGTCCGTGCGAGACTGAGCAGCGGCTTACGGAACAACCTTGGGAGGCTGGACCATCTTGGAACGCGGTCATGACATCGTCCTGTTCGGCGCGACCGGGTACACCGGGGCGCTGACCGCCGAGTACCTGGCCACGAACGCCCCGCGTGAGCTGCGGTGGGCCGTGGCGGGACGTGACCGGGACAAGCTGGAGGCGCTGCGCGCGGAACTGGCCGAGATCGACCCGGACCGGCCCCTGCCCGACCTGCTGCTCGCCGACGCCGGCGATGCCGCCTCGATCCGGAACCTGGCCGCCTCGGCCCGGGTGGTGGTCACCACGGTGGGGCCCTACAGCGAGTACGGCGAACCGCTGGTCGCCGCGTGCGCGGCGGAGGGGACCGACTACATGGACCTGTGCGGGGAGCCCGCGTTCGTGGACCGGATGTACGTCCGCCACCACGCCACCGCCGAGCGCACCGGGGCCCGGCTCGTACACGCCTGCGGCTTCGACTCGGTCCCCCACGACCTGGGGGTGCTGTTCACCGTCGGACAGCTGCCCGAAGGCGTGCCCCTGCACGTGGAGGGTTTCGTCCGGGCCCGGGGCACGGTCTCCGGCGGCACCCTGCACTCGGCGCTGGGCGCCTTCGCCGATCCCGCGGGCATGCTGGCGGCGGCCCGGGAGCGGCGCGCGCTGGAGGGGCGGCCCGAGGGGCGCAGGGTCCGGATCGACCAGCGCGGCCGGCCGCGCACCCGCCTGGCCCGGGGATGGACGGTCCCGCTGCCCACCCTGGACCCGCAGGTGGTGGTCAGGTCCGCGGCCGCGTCGGAGCGGTACGGCCCGGACTTCTCCTACGGTCACTACGCGGCCTTCCGGCGGCTGGCCAGCGCGGCGGGCGCGGTCGGCGGTGCCGCCGGTGTGATGGCCGCGGCCCAGGTGCCGCCGTTGCGCGAACGCCTCGGGGCCCTGCGCCCGTCAGGTGCGGGCGCCACCGAGGAGGAGCTCGCCAACGGTTGGTTCACCGTGCACTTCGCGGGTTCGGGCGGCGGGCGACGGGTGCACACCCTGGTCTCCGGCGGCGAACCGGGGTACGCGGCGACCTCGGGGATGCTCGCGGAGTCGGCGCTGTGCCTGTGGCAGGACGAGCTGCCGCCGACCTCCGGTCAGGTGACCCCTGCCACGGCCATGGGTGAGTCGCTCATCCGCCGCCTGCCCCGGGCCGGCGTGGAGTTCGAGGTCCTGCGCACGTTCGAGGACTGACCCGGGGCCGCAGCGTTCTCAGCACCGGCCCCGGGCCCGTGGCCACCCCGAACAGGCGGCACGGGCGAGGCCGACCGCCGCGGCGTCCTCCAGGGCCGCGCCCGCCCAGGCCCCGCGGCCGGTGCCCCACCAGGAGCGCCAGCGGAGCCCGGCGGCGGCACCCAGGGGCGCGGCGGCCGCGGCGATCCCGGCGGTGGCCAGGACCGGCTGGCCCAGCCCGCGGGCCAGGAGCGCGCCGCCGAGACCACCCGCCAGTACCCGGACCGCCGTGCCCGGTCCCTCCAGGCGGCTCGGCGCCCAGGGGAGTTTGTCGACCACCAGCTCACCGATGACCGCCAGGGCCACGGAGCCCCGGCCGGACACGCTCCCCCGGGCCCGGGCCCCGGCCCACAGGGGCGCGGCCGCGCCGAGGGTGCTCCGGGATCCGGCGGCGAGACCGAGCAGGATCGCCCGGGCCATGGTCGAGGCGGTCGGAACTCTCATCTGGTCCCCCAGGGGTCGGCTCGGAACATGTCGCACACCGCCACCCGATCACACCGCGCCCCGCGACACACGGTGCCCCGCCCGCACCCGGCGGGGCAGATGTGCCCGAACACTCCGAGGACAGCGCCCCGGAGGCGCCGGGGGCGCGGTCACCGGAAGGTGCGCGGCCGACCGCGTCCCTCCCGCTCAGTCGGGCGCGTGCAGCGCGTACACGCCCTCCGTGGTGGCCAGGACCACCACCCGGTCCGGGGCCGCGACCAGGTCCTCCAGCTCGCCCGGCCAGGTGCCGGGGAGCTCCACGACCGGCTGCCCCGGTCGGTCCAGGTAGCGGATCCGCAACCGCTCCAGGTACCAGGAGCCCAGCCCCTCCGGGCGGGCGTCCTCCTCCTGGTAGACGGCGACGGCCTCGCCGTCCCACTCGACCAGGGACACCAGGGTGCGGGGCCCGCCGAGTTCGGCGACCAGTTCCAGGTCCGGCAGCGAGTGCACGCGCCCGGCCACCGCGAGCAGGGGTCGGCCGCCGACCAGGGCGGCGACCGTCTCGGAGTCGGCGTGGCTCTCCACCTCGCCGAGGTATTCTCCGTCCTCCAGCCGGTACACCCGCTCGCGAGGGTGTTCGTAGTCGGCGAGGAGCACCGGGTCGAAGCCGGGGTCCTGGCCGGGCGCCACCAGGAAGTCACCGGCGAAGGACATGCGTTCGCCCCGGGCCTCGTGGCCCGGTCTGGAGTCGGTGAGGTCGGGCACCGTCGCGCCGGTGCGCGGGTCCACCGCCCACCAGCGGGTGCCCCCGCCGCCGTCCCCTCCGGGGTCGCCGGACTCACCGAACAGGAGGACGACCGCCTCCTTCGCCTCGTTGAGAACGCACAGTGCCACGTCGTCGGGCCAGCGCTCCCCCGGCTCGGCCAGGTCGGTCTCCAACAGGGGGCTGCCGGTACGCGGATCGCGCACGCTCACCGAGCGGCGTGAGGCCTGGACCAGCACGGTGTCCGGCCACACCTCGCCCTCGGGGGCCCGGGCCAGGTTGACCGGCCCCTGCACCTCGAAGGCCGTACCCAACGGGCGCAGCGAGCGGGTGTCGAAGGCACGGGCCTCGTACCGTGACTTCCTGGGATCCGGGCTCGGGTCGACGTCCCCGTGCACGAGGACCGTCCGGTCCGCCAGGAACAGACGCGGGAACCTCAACCCCCTGCGCCACAGTCGTTCCGCGCGCACGTGCGGACCTCCCCCGGTTCTTCCCTGCGTAGTGCCCGACACGAAAAACCGTAGCGGGTACCGGAACGGGCCGCCCCCGTATCCGGAAGGACGCCCGGCGAACAGCACCGATACCGGCACCACCGTCCCGGTGGACGTCCGCACGGGACGGGCATGCCACACTCCCACGGAAGGCGTGCCGCGGACCAGCGGACGACCGAATCGGAGGCGGGACGTGTCGGAGCTCCGGGTCGCGGTGTGTACGGCGGAGGAACCGGACCGCGCCGAGGTGCTGGCCCTCTACTCGGCGGTGGGCTGGACGGCGTACACGGACTCACCCGAGGTGCTCGTCCGCGCCCTCGCCGGCTCCCACCGGGTGGTGGCCGCCCGCCGGGGCGGGCGGCTGGTGGGCCTGGCCCGGTCGGTCTCCGACGGCGCCACCGTCGTCCACCTCCAGGACGTGCTGGCGCACCCCGGCGAACAGCGCCGGGGCGTGGGACGGCTCCTCCTGACGGAGCTCCTCGCGGGCTACCCCGGGGTCCGGCAGCGGGTCCTGCTGACCGACGACGAGGAGCGGCAGCGGGCGTTCTACGAGGACCTGGGGTTCACCGAGGTCCACGACCACACGCCGCCGCTGCGCTCCTTCGTCGGGTTCGACTGACCCCGGGCCCGGTCAGCGCGGAAGCCGCTCGGCGAGCCAGGCCTCGACCTCGGCCGAGGAACGCGGCAGGCCGGCCGACATGACGGTGCGGCCCTCCTCGGTGACCAGGACGTCGTCCTCGATGCGCACACCGATGCCGCGCAGCTCCTCGGGGACGGTGAGGTCGTCCGGCTGGAAGTACAGGCCCGGTTCGACGGTGAGCACCATGCCCGGCTTCAGGTCGCCGTACAGGTGGACCTCCTGACGGGAGACAGCGCAGTCGTGCACGTCCAGGCCGAGCATGTGGCCGGTGCCGTGCAGGGTGTAGCGGCGCTGCAGGCCCAACTCCAGGACGCGGTCGACCGGCCCCTCCAGCAGGCCCCACTCGACCAGGCCCTCGGCGAGGACTCGCTGGGAGGCCTGGTGGAAGGCGGTGAAGGGCTGTCCCGGCGCCACGGCGGCGATCCCGGCCTCCTGGGCCTCGTACACCAGGTCGTAGACCTTGCGCTGCAGGTCGGTGAAGGTGCCCGAGACCGGCATGGTGCGGGTGACGTCGGCGGTGTAGAGGGTGGTGGTCTCCACCCCGGCGTCCAGCAGGAGCAGGTCGCCCTCGCGGACCGGGCCGTCGTTGCGGGTCCAGTGCAGGGTGGTGGCGTTGGGGCCGGAAGCGGCGATGGTGCCGTAACCGACGTCGTTGCCCTCCACCCGGGCACGCAGGAAGAAGGTGCCCTCCACGTAGCGCTCGGAGGTGTCCTTGGCCTGCGGCAGCGCCCTGGCCACGTCGCCGAAGCCGCGCACGGTGGCGTCGACGGCCAACTGGAGCTGCGCGATCTCCCACTCGTCCTTGACCAGGCGGTGGTCGGCCAGGGTCACCCCCAGGTCCTCGTCCAGCTGGGCGGACTTGGCGCGGGCACCCTCGTCGGTGTCGGCGCGCAGCCCGTCGACCAGGGCGTCGAGTTCGGCGTCGTGGCCGCGCACGATGCGGGTGGTGACCGAGGCGTCGCCGCGCAGGGCCCCGGGCAGGGTGCGCACGTCGGCGGTGGGCAGGCCCAGCAGGTCGGCGGCCTCACCGAGGCTGTTGCGGCGGCCGGTCCACAGTTCGCCGTAGCCGCCGAGCCAGAACTCGCCGTTGTCGCGGTCGGAGCGCGGCTTGAGGTAGAGGACCGCGTCGTGGCCGCCGTCGGCCCGGGGGGTGAGCACCAGGCAGTTGCCGTCGGTGGTGTCCCCGGTGAGGTAGGCGTAGTCGGTGGCGGCCCGGAAGGGGTACTCGGTGTCGTTGGACCGGGTCAGGAGCTGACCGGAGGGGATCACGAGGCGGTCGCCGGGGAAGGCCGCGCTGAGCGCGGCGCGACGGCGGGCGGTGTGCCCGGCCTGCTCGACGGGCTCCAGGTCGCGCAGCTCGGTGTCGGCCCAACCGGTGGTCATCCACGCGGCGAGCTCGTCGGAGACCGACTGCGCCTGGCCGTTCTTACGTGGACTGAACACGGGGGCGTTCGTCTCGGCCTCGGGGCGCTGCTGCTCGCTCACGTCGTGACTCTCCAGAGTTCGTCGGAAGGGTGTGAAGAACCGGTGACCGCTGGTGGCGGCCGGTGTCTCCTCATCGTACGGGCGCGTTCGCACCCCTGTCCGCCCGCGGGACATAGCGCTGCCCATAACGCGGGCGGGTCCGGTCCGGTTCCGGCGCGGTCAGGGCAGCAGCTCGTGCGCGAAGGGGATCGCCTTCGGGTAGGGCAGGTCGTCGATGGTGGCCGGGTCCACCCACCGGTAGCCCAACCGCTCGTACAGGGCCACGGCCTCGGGCTGCGAGGGGCCGGTGAAGAGCATGACACGGGTGTAGCCGAGATCTCGCGCGGCGTCCTCCAGAGCGGCCATGATCAGGCGCCCCAGGCCCCGGCGCCGGTGCCGGGAGCAGGTCCAGATCCGCTTGAACTCGACGGTGTCCGCCTCGCTCGCCCGGTCCCTGCGGTAGGGGCGCAGGGCTCCGCCGGCGACGATCCCGCCGTCGAGTTCGGCCAGGACCAGGCAGCCGTGCGGGGCGACGAACTCGGTGACCGGGTAGCGGCTGAGCTCGTTCGCGGCGCCCTCGGCCCCGTAGCGCTCGGTGTACTCCTCCAGGAGCCCGGCGAGCAGTCCGTCCACCCTGGGGTCGTCGTGCTCCACCCGCAGGATCCGCACACCGCCGGTGTCCGCCCCGGCGGCCGCTTCGGTGTTCGTCTCGGTCATCGGCGTCCCTCCCCTCCTGCGCACCCCGCCCCGGTCCCTCGGCCCGGGGAGTCCGGGGTGTCTCGCGTCCGCCGGAATACTACGGCCCGGCACGGCCCGCCACGGAAGCGGCCGGACCGGTTCCGCCCCCGGGCCTCCCGCGCACACGCCACCCCGGTTTCGCCTTCGGCGCCAGGCCCCGGCTAGTGTTCGACCATGTCAGTCACCGAACGCATCCTGCTGGGACCGGGCCCGAGCAATCCGTACCCGGAGGCGACCCTGGGCCTGGCCGCTCCCCTGCTGGGTCACCTGGACCCCGAGTTCATCACCCTGCTGGAACGCACCTGCGGGCGCCTCCGTTCCCTGTGGGGCACCGAGAACCCGCTCACCCTGCCGCTGTCCGGGACCGGGTCCCTGGGTATGGAGACCGCCTTCGCCAACACCGTGCGGCGCGGCGACACGGTGGTCGTCGCGGTCAACGGGCTGTTCGGCGAGCGGATGTGCGAGGTGGCCGGGCGCTACGGCGCCGAGGTGGTCCGGGTGGACCACGAGTGGGGCCGGCCCGTGGACGTCCAGCGCGTCCTGGACGCCCACCCCGCCCCCAGTCTGGTGGCGGCCGTGCACGCGGAGACCTCCACCGGTGCGGTCAGCGACATCGGCGCCCTGGGACGTGCCCTGCGTGAGCGCTCCGAGGACACCCTGCTGATCGCCGACTGCGTCACCTCCCTGGGCGGTATGCCCATGGCCCTGGACGAGTGGCGGGTGGACATCGCCTACTCCGGCACCCAGAAGTGCCTGGGGGTGGCTCCGGGGCTGGCTCCCTTCACCTTCTCCGAACGCGCCTGGGAGCGCCGGGTGCAGGCCCCGCCCGTGTGGTACGTCGACCTCGGTCTGCTGGGCGCCTACGTGCGCGGCGGCCCGGGCGGACGCGCCTACCACCACACCGCTCCGACCTCGATGGTCGCCTCCCTGGACGCGGCGCTGGGCCGTATCGAGGAGGAGGGCGCGGAGGCCGTCGCGGCACGGCACGAGGCGGCCGGGGCCCGGCTGCGCGAGGGGCTCCAGGAGATGGGGCTGGAGCTGTTCGCCGAGGAGGGGCACCGCCTGTCGCAGCTGACGTCGGTGCGCGTACCGGAGGGCGTGGACTCGGGCAAGGTGCGTGAGCGGCTGCTGCGCGACTACGGCCTGGAGATCGGCGCCGGGGTCGGCCCCTACGCGGCCTCGGTCTGGCGGATCGGCCTGATGGGCCACAACGCCCGCCTGGACCGGGCGGAGCTGGTCCTGAGCGCGCTGCGCCGCGTCCTGGGCCGCTGACGCGGGCCCCGCCGTTCGTCGTGCACGGGCGGGGCCGGTGAGGACGCCGAGACACGGGGACCCGGGACCGGGACCGCGGCCGTCGCGGGACCCGTCCGGGTCCGGGTGCGGCCGGGCTCAGGTGACCTGGTCGCTCTGGCCCTGCTTGATCGACTCCAGGAAGTGACCCACCATCGAGTCGGGCAGGTTCTGCGCGATGTCCGCCTCGCTGATCATCCCGACCAGACGACGGTCGCGGACCACGGGCACCCGCTGGATGTGGTGGCTGGCCATCATGTCCAGGACCCGGCCGATCTCGTCGTCCGCCTCCGCGTAGAAGGGTTTGCCCTGCGTGAGCTCGGCGGCGGTGCAGGTGGCCGGGTCCTTCTCCTGGGCGACGCACTTCAGCACGATGTCGCGGTCGGTGATGATGCCCTTGAGCCTGTCGTCGCTTCCGCAGATCGGCACGGCTCCGATGCCGAGGTCCTGCATGACCTTGGCCACGTCCAGGAGGGTGTCCGTCTCACTGACGCACTTGGCTTCCGAGTGCATGATCTCCATTGCGGTGGTCATCGCTCTCCCCTTTGCCGAAATGGACATATCGGACATTTCTCTCTTCACGCTACCCAGCCGGGCTGGGACGACACCCTTCGTCCGCAGGTGAGGGGGAGAATCCCGGGACGGACTCGGGAGCAGCGGTGCCCGCGGACGCGGGCGCCCGGAAACGGGTGCGGGAACGCAGGGCCCGGAAGCCGTTCTCCATCTCGTACCCGGCCGCCAGCAACCGCTGTTTGGCCTCCTCGGCACTGCGTACCGTGGCCTCGTCGAAGATGAGGTTGTAGTAACGCTCGGGCACCCGGTTCAGCCCCGAACGCAGCGCCCGCAGGCCCGCGGTGGCCGCAGCGTCCGCACCGGGCAGCTCCGGGAGCGTCCCGTAGGCCCGGCGCGCCCAGGCGGGCAGGGTCGCGTAGGACAGGGCGCCCACCGGGAACCAGAGCGGTTTGAGCGGGGCCAGCCAGGAGAGCCGTTCGGGGACCTTGGGCCACAGCAGGAAGCGCACCGCCTGGCGTGCCTCGGGGGTGACGCGCAGGTTCGGCCGGACCTTGGCCAGGTAGCGACGCATGTCGGCGACGTTGCGGGGCACGTCGTCGGGGTCCAGGCCGACGTAGGCGGCGGTACGCGACTGTTCGTCGAGGTAGCGGTCCAGGTCCGCGGCACCGAGTTCGAGTCCGGCCCGGTAGGTGGTCTCCAGGTAGGACGTGACCTCGGCGCAGTGCACCCACACGAGCAGGTCGTGCTGGTCGACCCGGTGCGGCCGTCCGGTGGCGGGGTCGGTGAAACCCAGGGAGCGGTGAACCCGGCGGATGTGCTCGCCGAGGGTCCGGGCCTCGGTCAGGCTGCCATAAGTAGTGACCGCCACGAAGTGGGCGGTGCGCATCAGTCGGCCGGTGGGGTCGGAACGGAAGTCCGACAGCTGCCACACGCCCTGCATGGCCACGGGGTGGAGCGCCTGGAGCATCAGCGCGCGCACTCCCGCAACCCACATCGACCGGTCCAGGTGCACTCTCCACGTGACGCTCTCGGGGGCGGCGACCGTCGGCTGCATCCTGTCTCCTCAGGGGTTGCGCGGGGGCTCGCACCGTCTGGCGGGGGCACTGTCCAAGATACGTCCGGCCCGGTTCCGGCTCCCGGCACCCCGGGGCAAACGCTTCCTGACCGGAACTTGAGCGAACCGAACCCGGGCGGAGGAGGAGGCTGGGTAGTGGGCCCCTGGGACCGGCGGGGGCGACCGTTCGGAAGGAGAACGCCCATGTCCTCCCCCAGCAGCACACACTTCGATCCCGACATGTTCAGGGTGGCCGTCGAGGAGGGTGACACCGGCTCCCTGGTCCAGCTGTTCGCCGAGGACGCCGAGTTCGAGATGATCGACCGGCGCACCCCGCCCAGCCAGCCCACCGTCGTGCGCGGCAGGAGCGCCATCGGCGACCTCATGCGCCAGATCCACTCCAGGGAGATGACACACGAGGTCCTCCAGTGCGTCATCGAGGGCGACCACGCGGCCTACACCGAACGGTGCGTCTACCCGGACGGCAACAAGGTCCTGAGCATGGCCATGCTGGACCTCGCGGACGGCCGCATCGTCCACCAGTCCACCGTCCAGGCGTGGGACGAGGAGCCCTCGGCCGCGCCGGTCTCGGAGGACTTCTCCGAACCCGCGCGGGTCGACGAGTCCCCGATGGGCCGCATCGAGTTCGCGCACATCGGTGGCCGCGACGTCGTGCGCATGGTGCTCCAGCCCGGATGGCGCTGGAGCGAGCACGTCAAGCCCACCCAGGGCACGGACCTGTGCATGATGCACCACAGCGGCTACCTGGTCTCGGGGACCATGGGCTGTCGCATGGCCGACGGCACGGAGGCGGAGTTCGGCGCGGGCGAGGTCATCGACCTTCCGCCCGGGCACGACGGATGGGTCGTGGGTGAGGAGACCGCCGTCTTCATCGACTGGCGCATGTGCGAGTGATCAGGTCGCCCGACGGTTCCGCGCCGTGCGTGCGGCTGCGGGGGCGGAACCGCCGGGCGGTCAGCCGCTCTGGGTGCGCAGGTAGGCGAGGACCGCCTGGACCCGGCGGTGCACGTCGTCGTCGGGGGCGAGGTCGAGTTTGGCCAGGATGTTGCCCACGTGCTTGCCCACCGCCGCGTCGCTGACCACCAGCCTGCGGGCGATGGCCCCGTTGGAGTGCCCCTCGGCCATCAGTTCGAGCACCTGGCGCTCCCGCGCGGTCAGCCGTTCGAGCGGGTCGGAACTGCGGCGCAGCAGCTGCCGGACGACCTCGGGGTCGACGAAGGTGGCGCCCTCCACGACCCGGCGCAGCACCGAGGCGAACTCGCGGACGTCGCCCACCCGCTGCTTGAGCAGGTATCCCACGCCCTTGCCGTCGCCGGAGTCGAGCAGGTCGGTGGCGTAGCTCAGCTCCACGTACTGGCTGAGCGCCACCACCGCCAGCCCGGGATTCTCCTTGCGCA
The DNA here is from genome assembly GCF_055763695.1 of Nocardiopsis moroccensis. Classification (NCBI taxonomy): domain Bacteria; kingdom Bacillati; phylum Actinomycetota; class Actinomycetes; order Streptosporangiales; family Nocardiopsidaceae; genus Nocardiopsis; species Nocardiopsis moroccensis. The sequence continues at coordinate 1,961,137 of NZ_CP199747.1, forward strand.
GCCGAACGGCCGCGCGCAGCCCCTCGTCGGTGAAGTCCGGGGGCATCCGGATGTCGGTGACGACCAGTCCGGGACGGTGTTCGGTGACCGCCTCCACCAGGGCGTCGCCGTCCTCGACCGCGGCGACCACGGGGAACCCGAACCGTTCCAGTACGCCCACCAGCCCCTCGCGCAGCAGCACCCCGTCCTCGGCGAGAACGGTCGGTACGGGGGTCACGGCATCGGGTTCCGGGGAATCGGTCCGCACGGCAGCTCCACTCGGATTCGGGTCGGCCCGCCCTCGGGGCTCGTCAGCCCCATTGTGCCGCCCATGACGGCGACCCGGTCCCCGAGCCCGGTCAGCCCGCTGCCGTGCACGGCGTCCGCTCCGCCCCTGCCGTCGTCGGTGACCTCGACCGACAGGATCGCGCCGGCGCCCTCGGCCCTGGGGTCGGCGGGGGCGAGATGGGCGCGCACGGTGACGGAGTCGGCGTCGGCGTGCTTGTAGACGTTGGTCAGCGCCTCGGCGACCACGAAGTAGGCGGTGCCCTCCACGTGCGCGGGCAGGCGGTGCGGGATCGCGGTCTCCACGGTGACGGGGACCGGGCAGTGGTCGGCCAGTTCCTGCAGGGCGTCGTGGAGTCCGCGGTCGGTGAGCACACGCGGGTGGATGCCGCGCACCAGTTCGCGGATCTCGTCGATGAGCTCGTCCGCCTTGGCCTGGGCGGCGGCCACCCGGCGGTCGGCCGGTGAGTCCTCCTCCAGGTCGACGCGGGCCATGCCCAGGTCCATGCTGAGCGCCACGAGCCGCTGCTGGGCGCCGTCGTGCAGGTCGCGTTCGATCCTTCTGCGCTCGTACTCGAAGGCGTTGACCAGCCGGGCGCGGGACTCGGTGACCTGGTCGAGTTCGGCCCGCAGTTCCTCCTTGGGCGGGCCGACCAGGAGGGCCCGGGCGATGACCCCGTGGCCGTAGGACATCAGTCCGCAGGTGTAGAGGAGCAGTGCCGCCAGGAGTGGGGAGAGCAGGATGTAGGGCAGGGCCTCGGCGGGGGTGGTGAGGGCGACCCAGCCCACGACCACCGGGGACTCGTTCTCGTCGGCCAGCAGGAGGGGGCTGATCGCCAGGAGGACCGTGGCGCTCGTCAAGGTTGCCGTCACGAGGAAGGCGAGGCCGAAGACGGGGAACATCACCGTCGCGTAGGCGACCTCGCGCCAGGTGGCGGCTTCGGTGTAGCGGGTGCGGACCCACCCCCACAGGCCGGGCGGGGGGAGGCGGTGCCCGCTTCCGTTCTCCCCGGGCAGGACCAGATGCAGGCGTCGGCGTTCCAGTGCGCCCAGGGGGATGGCGATCAGCGGGGCGAAGCAGAACGTCATGAGCGCGCCGAACGTGAACCAGAACGCCAGCGGGCCAGTGGCGTCCTGCTCCCCCAGTGTCGCGACGAACACCGTCCAGGGCGTGTAGACGGGCAGGGCGACCAGGAGCAGGAGACCGCCGACGAACAGGGTGGTCAGGGTGTAGGCCAGGGACCGCCACGGCCAGGCGGTGAGCAGGTACCTCGGGCTCGCCAGTGCCTGGAGCAGGGTCCCCGGTCCGCCTCTCCGGCTGTTCAGCGTGGTCATGCCACAACGCTAGGGCGCCGGCCCCGGGCCGGGACATCCGCCGGGCCCGCCACTTCACGGTAGGGACGGCCCTACCCGGGGCACCGGGGGCGTGCCGACCTGGCGCCACGGGTGGTCCGACGCGAGCGCTGGGGGTGGGCCGACGCACGCCCGCCCCAGTTCAGGGCGATAGGGTCGGACGACGTGAGCGCGAAACCTCTGATCCCCGATGTCCTGGCTGCCCGCTACGCGTCCGCGGAGCTGACCCGGCTGTGGTCCCCCGAGTACAAGGTGGTCGCCGAACGGCGACTGTGGCTGGCCGTGCTGCGTGCCCAGGCTCGTCTGGGCGTGGACGTTCCGGCCGGTGTGGTGGAGGACTACGAGAAGGTCCTCGAACAGGTCGACCTGGCCTCCATCGCCGAACGCGAGCGCGTCACCCGGCACGACGTGAAGGCACGGATCGAGGAGTTCAACGCCCTCGCCGGGCACGAGCACGTCCACAAGGGCATGACCTCGCGTGACCTGACCGAGAACGTCGAGCAGCTCCAGGTGCGGGACAGCCTGCTGCTGGTGCGCGACCGGGTGGTGGCGCTGCTGGCCCGGCTCGGGCGCCTGTCCGCCGAGTACGGTGAGACCGTCATGGCCGGCCGCTCGCACAACGTGGCCGCGCAGGCCACGACCCTGGGCAAGCGGTTCGCGTCGATCGCCGACGAGGTGCTGGTGGCCCACGGCCGCCTGGAGGAGCTGATCGCCCGGTACCCGCTGCGCGGGATCAAGGGCCCGGTCGGCACCGCCCAGGACATGCTGGACCTGCTCGGCGGCGACCGCGCGGCGCTGGACGCCCTGGAGAACGAGGTCGCCGCCCATCTGGGCTTCGAGCAGCGGTTCACCAGTGTGGGCCAGGTGTACCCGCGTTCGCTGGACTTCGAGGTGCTGACGGCGCTGGTGCAGTTGGCCGCGGGCCCGTCCTCGCTGGCCAGGACGATCCGCCTGATGGCCGGGCACGAGCTGGTCACCGAGGGCTTCGCCGAGGGCCAGGTGGGTTCGTCGGCGATGCCGCACAAGATGAACACGCGTTCGTGCGAGCGGGTCAACGGTCTGACCGTGATCCTGCGCGGTTACGCGTCGATGACCGGTGAGCTGGCGGGCGACCAGTGGAACGAGGGCGACGTCTCGTGCTCGGTGGTGCGCCGGGTGGCGCTGCCGGACGCGTTCTTCGCCTTCGACGGCCTGGTGGAGACCATGCTGACGGTGCTGGACGAGTTCGGTGCCTTCCCCGCGGTGGTCTCCGCGGAGCTGGACCGCTACCTGCCGTTCCTGGCCACCACCAAGATGCTGATGGCCGCGGTGCGCGCCGGCGTGGGCCGGGAGACCGCGCACGAGCTCATCAAGGAGCACGCGGTGGCCTCCGCCCTGGCCATGCGCCAGGAGGGCGCGGACAACCAGCTGCTCGACCGGCTCGCCGCCGATGAGCGCTTCCCGCTGGACCGTGCCGCCCTGGACGCCCTGCTGGCCGACCGGATCACCTTCACCGGCGCAGCTGCCGACCAGGTGGCGGCCGTGGTGTCCCGGATCGAGGGGATCACCGCCGCCCGCCCCGAGGCCGCCGCCTACACTCCGGGCTCGATCCTGTAGGCCCCCGCCCGTGACAGGGCCCCGGTCCCCCGACGCCGCCGAGAGCGGTTCGGCGGGGGCCGGGGCCCTTCGTCGTGTGCGGTCCCGCCCGCCGGGAACACCGTTACTGGACCGCCCCGGGTATGACGCAGTTCACTCGCGCTAACACTGGGTTTAAAAGTTAACGCCTATTACGGTTGTGGGTGTCGGAGCGTCCCACGACCCTCGGAGCCCCCATGATCGACCCGACCTCGTTCGGCACCGCACTGACCGCGCTGGCGGTCGCCGCCGCGATGGTCATCGCCTTCGGCCTGGCCGCCCTGTCCGACATGGCCATGCGCCGCCGCGAGGACCGCGCCGCGGCTGCCGGCCCGGCCGGCGAAACCCGGGGCTCGGCAGACAGCGGAGAGACCCGCACCGAACAGCCCGGCCGAACCCGCGAGCTGGTGGCCAGCGCGCCGACCGGCGACCCGGCCGCCAACGGCTCCTCCTCGGGCTGACGGAGACCGCGCCCGGGTACCCGGGCGCGACCTTCCCCCCTCACACGAGGGCGAGCACCAGGTCCCGGCACGCCCGCGCACAGTCACGGCACGTCTGGGCGCAGACCCGGCAGTGCTCGTGGTGCTCCGCGTGCTGCTCGCACTCCTCGGCGCACCTCTCGCAGGCCTGGACGCACGCCTCCAGGACCGAGGTGACGAAACCGTCCTCCTCGGCGGTCCGGCGTACGAGGACCTGCTGGGTGGCCGCGCAGAGCTCGGCGCAGTCCAGGTCGGAGCGGGCGCAGGAGATCAGTTCGGCCACCGTCTCCTCCCGCATGCAGGCGTCCGCGCACACCGCGCAGACCTGCGCGCAGAGCCCGCACGCCTCCACCGCGGCGCGCACCTTCTCCCCCACCCCCTCCGGGTCGTCGGGGTGGGCGTACAGCATCTGTCCGATCACGCTCATGGCCGCTACCTCCTATCTCGTTTCCGCTACTGCGTCCCTGTACGAGAAACGCAGGTCGAAGTGGTTCAGCGAGGCGGGAAGGGCCCGGGATCGCAGGGGAGGTCCCCCGTCCTGTCGGCGCGGCGTCCCCCCTGCGAGCAGCGACCGCAGGAAGAGGGAGACGGTCAGCGGGACCAGCTCGCGCCCCGGGCACCCGGCCGGACCGTAGCTGAAGGGGAGCAGCCCGGGCTCGTCCTCGGCGCGGCCGTCCCGCCAGACGTCGGGTTCGAAGGCGTCGGCGAAGGAGAGCCGGGAGGAGTCCCGGTGGAAGTAGGTGCTCAGCACCAGGAAGGCCGTTCCCGCGGGAATGGTCCCGTCGCGCCAGGCGGTCTCTTGGGTACTCTCCCGGATCACCACCAGGGTGGTCGGCCACAACCGGACCGACTCCCGCAGGGTCGCCCGCAGCAGGGGCAGGTCGTTGCCGTTCCGGGACCGGGCCTCGGCACGGACCTCCTCGGCGGCCGGTCCGAGGGAGGTCAACAGGGCCAGGGACCGGTAGGCGGCGATGGCGGCCGCGTCGAAGGCGAACAACCAGTGGGCCACCTGGTCCTCGGGCCGCTCCCCGGAGCCGGGCCGCCCCAGCGCAGCGGCCAGACTCCCGGGCCCGGCGCGGTCGATGTTCCCGCGCACCCGGTCGAGGAACTCCCTCCTGAGGCTCCGGTCCACCGGGAGCAGGTACGACCAGTTGGCGCGTGCCCGCAGTGCGCGCAGAAGTTCGGTGGTGCGGTGGTCCCGAGCCGCGAAGGCCCCGAAGACCACCCTGCGAGCCAGGGCGTCGAAGGTCTCGGAGAACCGCGACCAGTCCAGCACCCCGTTCCCGGAGCGGGCGTCGCGCAGCGCCCCGGCCAGGGCGCGCGCCTCCTCGTCCGCGTGTTCGGCGATACCGTCCGCCTCCGGGTGGACCGCCCGTCCCGGGGCCAGGGCCTCTTCGTTGGCCGCCCGCCGCTCGGGGCGGAAACGGTGTTCGGAGACCAGCGCGCCGTGCGGCTGGAAGTGGGAGAGCGCACCCCGCTTCTCGGAACCCCCGGGGGAGAACGGATCCGGGGTGTCGCAGAGCAGTCGGCGCACGTCCTGCGCCGCCAGCACCAGGGCGACGCGGCGCCCCAGGTAGTTCAGCGGCAACGGGTCGTCGCCGTGCCGTTCACGCAGTGCGCGCAGGGTCGAGACGATTCTGCGGTCACTGTCGGCCCCGGTCACCAGGGCCTCCCCCAGGGGACGGCGCACGATGGCCCCGCGCGCCACGGTGGGCAGCAGGACCGAGGACAGCAGCCCCGCGGTCTCCGCCGGACTCGTCCCCCTCGTCCTGCGCCGCTGATCGGTGTGCATGGGCTCCCGGCCTCCGGTGGTCCGCCCGCGCGGTGCGGGCTCGTGGTCGTGGCTGGCTCGTGGGGTTGCGAACCGCTCTCGGTTGAGTGCGTGCGGTTCACACGTGGTCGCGGGGCACGGTCTCCGTCCACTGCCGGGAGAAGATCCGCTCCCCGGACTCGTAGGCGTCGAGTGTGGCGTGGACCCGGAACCCGTCCTCGGTGCACTCGAGCGTCGTGTGCGTCTCGGTCCTGGTGTGCCACTCCCCTCTGGAGAAGCACATCGTCCACGCCGATCGGCCGCGCGCCGAGGTGAAGTCGTCCCCCACCGCGTCGTAGACCTCGTGGGCCCTGCGGGTCACGTCGAGGTCGATGTCGTCGAGGTGCAGGATGCCCCCGTCCTTGACGATCTCCAGGGAGAAGCGGTTGTCCGCCAGGTTCCGGTGGACCGACCAGCTGTGTTCGCCCGTGCGTTTGCGGGTGGTCGCGATGGCGGGGGTCGCCTCCGGCGGGTCGAAGCCCTCCCACTCGAACCCCTCCCACTGGGAGCTCTCCTCCTCGGGCGCCGGACGCACCGGGAGGACGAGGGCGCTCTGCGTGGGGTGGACCGACATCAGCACCGGCCGCGGCGGCGGCCAGGCGAGCGGCCAGTAGGAGGTGGACAGCGACAGCCGTACCCGGTGCCCGGGCGGGAAGGCCTGCGCGACAGCGTTCATGGTGACCTCCACCCGGTAGGGCTCACCCGGGACCAGCATGCGGGGGGCCTCGTGGCCGTCCCGGTGGGTCAGGTTGAGCAGGCCGTAGGTCACCCGGGTGGCGCTGCCGTCGGGAGCCACGTCGCACAGCCGCGCGGCGACCATCGCGACGGGTTCGGTGACGGAGAGTTCGAGGACCACCCGAGTGGTCCCCAGGATCTCCAGCCGCTCCCGCAGGGGGTCGGTGTCGAAGACCAGGGACCCTCCGTCCTCCTCCCGCTGGTCGTAGGGCAGGTCCGGCGGTGCGCTGTAGGAGGCCCACTTGCCCGCGAACTGCCCCACGGACAGGGGCGAGCGGATGGTCTGCGCCGCGGTGGTCCCCTGCTCCCCCGGAGAGAGGAGCTGGTTCTCGGACAGCGGCAGGGCGAGGTCCTCGACGCGGTCGGAGGGCCACCGGGGCTCGTGCACCCAGCGTCCGGGACGCTCCCGGTAGGAGGTGGAGGGCGGGACGCTCTCCTGCATCCAGACCCAGAGCCCGGTCTCCTTCTCGACCCCGTTGTCCTCCCCCTTGGTCCAGCGGTCGAGCCAGCGGACCACTTCCTGGAGGTAACCGATCGCCGGGCCGGGATCGCCCATGTGCGGGTACCGGTGTGACCAGGGGCCCACCAGGCCCTTGACCGGGGTGTCGAGGTGCTCCATCAGCCTGAGCACGGCGTTGGAGTAACCGTCCGCCCAGCCGCTGGAGGCCAGGACCGGGCACCCGATCCGGGCGTAGTCCTCGCTGACGGAGGCGTGCCGCCAGTAGTCGTCCCGGCGCTGGTGCCGGAGCCACTCGATGGTCCAGGGGCGGTTGGCCTCCAACCGGTCCAACCACATGCTCCGCCAGTCCGGACCGACGATCTCGGGGTCGGGCGGGCAGGTGCTGTAGGCGAACGTCGTTCCGGCCTCGGCCAGGTTGTCCGAGAGCAGGCAGCCGCCCATGTAGTGGAAGTCGTCGGCGTAACGGTCGTCGGTGAAGGAGGTGATGGCGATGGTGCGCAGGCTCGCGGGTCGGCGTGCGGCCACCTGCAGGGCGGAGAACCCGCCCCAGGACAGGCCCATCATCGCCGTGCTGCCGTCACACCAGGGTTGTTCCGCGAGCCAGGCCAGGACCTCCTCGGCGTCCCGCTGCTCGCGTTCCAGGTACTCGTCGGTGAGCACGCCCTCGGAGTCGCCCGTACCCCGCAGGTCGACGCGCACGCAGGCGTAGCCGTGCCCGGCGATGTAGGGGTGGTGCATGGAGTCGCGCACCGCGGTCAGGTCCCGTCTGCGGTACGGAATGTACTCCAGGACCGCGGGTACGGGGGAACGGTCCGAGGAGCCGGGCCGCCACAGCCTGCCCGCCAGGCGCACACCGTCCGACATCGGCACCCAGAAGTGCTCCTCGGATCGGATCTCGTACGGTAGTTCGTCCACCAGGTGCATGCGGGTCCTCCTCAGCTCCGCGCGGTCTCGTCCTCGGACCGTCTCCGGTCGTCCTCGACCTCGAACCGGAGGCCCTTCACGCAGCGTTCGTACTTGGCATGCATCTCGAGTTCGTCCGCGCCGCCGATGACGATCTTGGCCAGTTCGTAGCTGTAGCTGTCCTGGGCGAGCATCTCGGAGAGCCGCTGCCCCTCCCGTGGAACGATGTGGATGCGCACCCCGGGCAGGGAGCGTTCCAGGTCCGCCACCTCCTCCGGGGTGGGGATCCGGGTGACGACACCGTCCCGGAACCTGCGCTGGAACCACTCCGCCGCCACCGCGTACTCCCCCTCGGCCGAGGCGGGCAGGGCCGGGTCCCGCCCCAGCGCCATACGGAGCACACGCTCGTGGTTGGCCACCCCGTTCACCAGCTCGAAGAGGGGTGTGTGGCTCTGCGAGTGCCGGGGGTTGATCTCCACGATGGCGAGCTCGTCCTCGAGCGGGTCGTAGAAGAACTCGACGCTGAACGTCGAGTTGTCCAGCCCGTGCTGTCGGATGACGCGTTCGGAGATGTCGGTGATCCGCCGTTGGACCCCCTCGGGCAGGCCGGAGGGGTACTGGTGGCGCAGGAAGGACGGGTTCCCCGGGAAGTCGACCGAGTCCAGGATGGCGTACACGTTGACGTCGCCCTGGTACACGTATCCCTCGGAGGCGGTCTGCGACCCGTGCAGGGCGCCCTCGGCCAGGCAGTGGTGCCGGCCCACCGCGGCGACCCGCTCCGGCAGGTCCACCCGTTCCAGAATGCTCTCGAAGGGCCGTCCGATCCGGTCGATGCCGCGGCGCAGGCGCTCGACCGCGTCATCGAAGTCCCGATCGTTGCCCACCCGGTAGGCCAGTTCGGAGGAGGCCGACTTGATGGGTTTGAGCCACAGGGGGTAGCCGAGGTCCGGTTCGAGGTCCCGCCGGGGGTCGGGCGAGTCCAGGTCGACCAGGGAGAAGGGCGGGTGGGCGTCGGTGACCTGTTGCTGGAGGAGTCGGCTCCAGTACTTGTGCTCGCACCTGACCACCGCTTCCAGGTTCGGAGCGGGCAGCCCGCGTTCGGCGCACAGGATCGGCAAGAGCAGGGTGATGGGGAAGTCACGGAAGCCGATGATGGCGTCCACCGTGCCATCGAAGTCGTCGAGCAGGGCTCTGGCCGAGGCGAGGGTCTCCTCGATGTCGATCTCGCCGCTCTGGAGTTCCTCGATGCTCAGCAGCCGGTGGAACCTGCAGTCCCGGCCGGTCGGGGTCCGCTCCAGCAGGTCGAGGTTGCGCTCGTCCAGGCCCATGACGAAAACGTTTCTCATGTCCTACACCGTCCTTCGCACAGGAGTGTGGGTGACAGGGACGGGGGATCTACTCACGCGCCTACCCGGCGCACTCCTGTCTCATACGTACCGTCCGCGCGGCTTCGGCCGAGGGCGGCGAACAGCTCCGACCTCGGTTTTCCCGCCGGGAACACCGGGTAGCCGTACTCGCACATCCCCCGTCCCGTGCATCCGACCGAACGGGGGCTTCGATGCTCGGCCCGAAGACGTTCCCGACCCTGGCCGGGGCCCGTTGGGCGTGGAAACGGCACCGTCGCGGTTCCACCCGGCCCGGAGCGACGTCCGCCGGCCGCAGGGGCGCCGGACTCCTCGCCTGGGGCGCGGCGGGGGCCGCCCTCGGCGCGGGGGCGGCGGCCCTGTCCGCGCGCGGGAAAGCCCCACGCATGAACGGGAAGGTCGTCCTGGTCACCGGTGGTTCACGCGGGCTGGGGCTGCAGCTGGCCCGCGAGTTCGGGGCCAGGGGCGCCACGGTGGTGATCTGTGCCCGCGGCCGGGAGAACCTGGACCGGGCGGTCGCCGATCTCACCGGGAGGGGTGTGCGTGCCCACGGGGTGGCCTGCGACGTCACCGACCCGGAGCGGACCACGGCCCTCCTGGCGGAGGTCGACGAACGGTACGGCCGCCTGGACGTGCTCGTCAACAACGCCGGGATCATGCGGGTGGGTCCGCAGCAGGTCCTGGCCGAGGAGCACTTCGCCCAGGCCGTGGACACCGTGTTCCGGGGGCCGTTCCACCTGTCCCGCACTGCCGTGGAGCGGATGCGAGGGCGGGGCGGCGCCATCGTCAACATCACCTCCATCGGTGCCTACCTGTCGGTACCGCACCTGATGCCGTACTCGGTGGCCAAACACGCGGAGGCGGCCCTGTCCGAGGGCATGGCGGCCGAGAGCGCCGGTACGGGGGTGCGCGTCACCACGGTGGTGCCCGGTCTGATGCGCACCGGTTCGCACCGCGGTGCGGTGTTCGACGGCGACCCCGAACGCGAGTACGCGTGGTTCGCCCTGCTGGCCGGGCTGCCGCTGCTCAGCGTGAGCGCCGAACGCGCCGCCCGCCGCATCGTCGACGCGGTCGTGCGCCACCGGGGCTTCCTCGTCCTGACTCCGGCCGCCCGGCTCGGTCTGGCCGTCCACGGCCTCGCTCCCGGGCTCGTCCAGGAGACCTCGCGTCTGGTCGGGCGGCTGCTGCCGGACACGCCGTCCGCCCCCGGGGAGCGTTCGGGTTCACAGGCGGCCCGGAGCCGGACGGGGCGCGCGGTCGGCGTCGTCACGGCCCTGAACGAGCGGGCCTCCGACCGCCTCAACCAGGTCTCGCGCACCCGTCAGGCGCGCAGTGCGCGAGCACGGCGGAGCTGAGCGCTGCTCGCGGACCGCCGGCGACCCATCTCCGACAGGGAGGACGTCATGGCACGTTTCGGATACTTCCTCGCCAGTGAGGAGCACGGGCCGAGAGAGCTGGTACGCCAGGCCCGGGCCGCGGAGGCGGCCGGCTTCGACGCGCTTTGGATCTCCGACCACTACCATCCGTGGTTGGGCGCCCAGGGGCAGAGCCCGTTCGTGTGGTCGATGGTCGGGGCGATCGGCCAGGTCACCTCCCTGCCCGTGACCACCGCCGTGACCTGCCCCACCACCCGGATCCATCCGGCGGTCGTGGCACAGGCCGCGGCCACCGCCGCGACCATGACCGACGGTGGCTTCGTCCTCGGCGTCGGCACGGGCGAGGCTCTCAACGAGCACATCCTCGGCGACCCCTGGCCGCACGCGGCCCGGCGGCTCGCGATGCTGGAGGAGGCCGTCGAGGTGATGCGCGGCCTCTGGGGCGGCGGGACGTTCAGCCACCACGGGGAGTTCTTCACCGTGGACACCGCGCGCCTGTACACCCTGCCCGAGGAGCCGCCGCGGATCCACATGTCCGCCTTCGGCCACAGGGCCACCGCGCTGGCCGCCCGTATCGCGGACGGTCTCGTCCAGGTGGCACCGGCTCCCGAGACGATCGCGGACTTCCGCGCCGGGGGTGGGAAGGACAAGCCCGTCCAGGGCGGACTCAAGGTCTGCTGGGCCGAGAGCGAGCGGGAGGCGGTGCGCACCGCGTACGAGCGGTGGCCCACCGAGGCACTGCCCGGGGAGTCGGTGCAGATGCTGCCCTCGCCCCGGCACTTCGAACAGCTCACCGCGGAGCTGGTCACCCCGGAGGCGGTCGCCGAGAAGGTCACCTGCGGAGCCGACCCGCACCGGCACGTGGCCGCGATCGAGAGGTACCTGGAGGCGGGGGCGGACGAGGTGTACGTCTGCCAGGTCGGGGACGACCAGGAAGGGTTCTTCGGCTTCTACGCCGAGGAGGTCCTGCCCAGACTCCGCGCCCTCGAGTGAGCGGGACGGGGCCCGAGCCCCGTACGCCTCCCCTCCCGGTCATTGCTGTGCCTGCTGCAGACGCGCATAGGCCAGTTGCAGCCAGTCCGACACCGCCACGGTGCTGAACACCGCCCCTGCGCTACGGGTGAGGGTGGGAGCGAACACCAGCCCGAAGGCGTACCCGGTGGCCACCCACTGGGCGGTGCAGAAGGGGCAGGTGAGCAGTTCACCGACCGCCTTGCGGCCGCCTTCGCCACGCGGCTCCTCCGCGAGTTCGGAGGGCCCCGACACACCCCGGAAACGGGTGAAAAACGCCCGCAACGGACTGGTGACCGGATCCTTGGCCAGCATCCGCCCCAGTTTGTGCGTGGTGAGCCCCATCAGCGCCAGGTCCCAGGGCCCCACGGCGGCCGCGGCCCCCCTGGTGTCGAAACGGCGTGCGAGGAGTACACCCGCCCCGACCAGGCCAGCGTAGGCCGAGGCGACCATGGTGTACCCGGCGAGCGGCTGGTCACTGTTCCCCCGGTAGGCCCGGGCCTCCCTCCGCAGAGCCGACCCGACTTCCCCGGCTTCCCGCGCGCCGGTGTTGTCGTCAGCCATCGTCGTCCTCCTTTCTTCGTCTGTCTCCGCTCCCGCCGCCGGTCCTGTCGCGGGCCCAGCGGTGCAGTGCCTCGGCGTCGTCGGCCGCGTCGAGGTTGACGGCGGCCTCCACCAGGGCGAGGTGGGTGAACGCCTGGGGAAAGTTGCCCAACTGGTCCCCGTCCGAGGTCATCTCCTCCGCCTGGAGGCCCAGTTCTCCGGAGCGTGCGCACAACCGGTCGAACCTCCGCCGGGCCTCCTCCGACCGCCCGGCGAGCACCAGGGCGGACACCATGTCGTAGGAACAGAGCAGGAACGCGCCCTCCGGCGTACCGATCCCGTCGTCGGTCCGCCGGGGGTCGTACCTGTGGACGAGCCCCGGCCCCTCCCCCAGTTCCTCCTCCACCCGTTCCAGGGTGCGCAGTACGCGCGGGTCGGTCCCCCGGAGGAACCCCAGGAGCGGTATCCGCAGCAGCGACCCGTCCACGGCGCTCGCCCCCCGCGACTGGACGAAGGAACCCGTGGCGGGGTCACAGCAGTGCTGGAGGACGTACTCGCGGATCGCCCGGGCGTTCGCCCGCCATTCCCGCAGCGGCACCTTCTCCTCGCGGCCGGTGATCTCCGCGAGCCGGATCCCCCGGTCGAGGCACACCCAGGCGTAGACCTTGGAGTGGGTCCAGTGCCGCCGGGTCGAGCGGACCTCCCACAGCCCGTTGTCGGGTTCCCGCCAGAGTCCGCACGCCGACTCGACCACGGAGTCGAGCTGGTCCAGCTCGCTCGCCCGCAGGTCGCCGGTGGCTTCCTCGTAGCACAGGGCCGCGTCGAGGACGTGTCCGTACACGTCGAGCTGGTGCTGGGAGTACGCGGCGTTGCCGACCCTGACCGGTCGCGCACCGCCGTACCCGGCCAGGTGGTCCAGGGTCTCCTCCTCCGGGGGCGGTTGCTCGTCCACCGCCTGCACGGGAGGGATCCAACCGATGTCCCTGGCACACATCCGCAGCAGGAAACGCAGGTAGCTCCTGGCCTCCTCCTCGTGCCCCAGACGCAGGAAGGCCAGGACCACCAGGGCGGCGTCACGGTGCCACACGTAGCGGTAGTCCCAGTTCCTGGTCCCCCCGCGGTGTTCGGGCAGGGAGGTCGTGGGCGCCGCGATCAGGGCGCCGCTCTCCTGGTACAGGAGGCCGCGCAGGACGACCGCGCTGCGCCGGACGTGGGGGGCTCCCGCCCCCTCGTAGCGGGTCCTGCCCGCCCAGGACCGCCAGGCGTCGAGGGTCTGCCGGAGCAGTGCGCGCCCCGTGCCCGGACCCACCCGCCGCTCACCGCCCAGATAGTCCAGGGCGAGCACGGCGCTCTGGCCCTCGGAGAGCTCCGCACGGAACTCGGGGTCTCCGTCACCTGCGAGGGCGGGAGCAGGAGTCCCCGACACCAGGAGCCCCGACTCCTCCCGCAGGGCCCCCTCCGCCTGTGCCCACGCGGGCCGCGAACGCCCGAAGTCGGGACGGGCCCGCAGCAGGGAGCACACGGACGCGCTCCCCTTCCGGCACTCGATGATCCTCACCAGGAGGCCCTCGCGGTACGGGCCGGTGCCCTCCTGCGGCATGCGCGCCGCGAGCAGGTCGTGGCTGACGAGCTCCACGTCCTCTCCGCGCCACAGGGTCCGCAGCACGAGGCTCTCGTCCACGTAGGTCCGGCCCACCGGGCGCGCCCCCTGGACCTGGAGCGTCCACTCACCGCCGCGTTCGGGGTCCAGGATCCCCGCGAGTACGGCGGGCCCGTCGAACCTCGGCGCGCACAGCCAGGTGACCGCGCCGTCCGGGTCGGTGAGCGCGGCGGTGTGGCAGTCCGAGAGGAAACCGTGCTCCCCGATCGGTGTCGTCCGCCCCATCAGCCCTCCCGCCGTCGCCGCGGTGCTCCTCTGTGCTCGACTGCCCTCGGGAGCCTCCGACAAAACAGCGGTTCCCCGGCCGCGACGGACCGGCACATAAGTGTTCCCCCGCCCGGGTAGCGCAGGCGGGGAGACCAGCACTGCCGTCGTCGGTGGGGAGGGGAGCCGGTATGGGGCCCGGGAACACGGAACCGGGGGTCGTCGTCATCAGCGGGGCCAGCGCGGGTGTGGGCCGGGCGACCGTGCGGGAGTTCGCCCGGCGCGGTTACGCGGTCGCCCTCCTCGCCCGCGGCGAGGAGGGGCTGGCCGCCGCCGCACGGGAGGCACACGAGGCCGGGGTGCCCGCGCTGTCGCTGCGGGTGGACGTCGCCGATGCCGCGGCGGTGCACGAGGCGGCACAGCGGGTCGAGAGCGAGCTCGGTCCCGTGGACGTGTGGGTGAACTCGGCCTTCGCGTCCGTCATCGCCCCCTTCGCGGAGGTCACCCCGCAGGAGTACCACCGGGCCACCGATGTCTGCTACCACGGCTACGTGCACGGGACGCGCACCGCGCTGGCGCTGATGGCGCACCGGGACCGGGGTGTGGTCGTGCAGGTCGGTTCGGCACTGGCCTACCGGGGCATCCCCTTCCAGTCCGCGTACTGCGGGGCCAAGCACGCGGTACGCGGATTCACCGACTCCGTACGCGCCGAACTGGTGGACGAGGGCTCACGGATCAGGCTGACGGAGGTCCACCTCCCCGCGGTCAACACCCCCCAGTTCTCGTGGGTGCGCTCACGGATGGGGGGCCGGCCCAGGCCGGTGCCGCCGGTGTACCAGCCGGAGGTCGCGGCCCGCGCGATCGTGTGGGCCGCCGAGCACCCCCGGCGCCGCCGGTACTGGGTGGGCGCGTCGACCGTGGGCACCGTCCTGGCGCAACGGCTCGCGCCGCGGGTGTTGGACCTGTGGCTCGGGCGGACGGGGCGGCGGGCACAGGTACGCGAGGCGCCCGCGCCCGACCGCGACAACCTGTTCGAGCCCGTGGACGACGACCGGGACTTCGGGGCGCACGGGGAGTTCGACGACGAGGCCCGGGACGTGTCCCCCCTGGACGCGCTGAACCGCAGGCGCCGCCTCCTGGCCCTGCTGGGCGCCGCCGTCTTCCTGGCCGGGGCCGTGGGCTACGCGGTCGACCGGGACCGGTGACGGGGGCGCGGGCCCCGGGCTCCGCGTGCTCCCGTGCGCTGTGCCCCGGCTGGGGTCGGAAGCCTTCCTTCCGGGAGCGCCCCGGGCCCCTCGAACGGCCCGGACGAAGCAGCCCTCGGACACCCGACCCCCGCCCGTCCCGGTGGAAAAGACCACGAAACGGTCTCGGAACGGCCCTGTGGGCCCAACGCGGCAGCAAGAGTCGGCCAAGACCGCACATCGGTGTTTTCCCTCCGCGCCGTCAAGGGCACCTCTGCCTCTGATGTGTTCTCCGTGGGCCGCGTCCCCCACACCAGGGTCCACGCGGAGAGCCGTCCGCAAGCGGAACACCACTCCGCTTTCGTACGGAGTCCCGTACACCGAGGACGAGGAGGCACACATGCACGCATCCATGACGACCGCCGCTGCGACGGGCCCCGCACAGACGCCCGTGGCTCCCGCCACCGGGAGAGAACCGGACCAGGAGGCCTCCGCCGAGGAGTTGCTCTCGGCCTTGCAGGGCCTGAACTGGGACGATCCCCTGGCCATGCGACTACGCGAACGGATCATGTCGCACTACCAGCCGCTGCTGAACCGCATCGCCCGTCGCTACGGGGGCCGCGGCGAGGACAGCGAGGACCTGCGGCAGACGGCCTACCTGGGGCTGGCCAAGGCGATCCGCGGCTACGAGCCCGACCGGGGCAAGGCCTTCATCTCCTACCTCCTGCCCACCGTCACGGGAGAGATCAAACGCCACTTCCGGGACCACACGTGGGCGGTCCACACACCACGCACCCCCCAGTCGCGCAGACCCCAGATGAGGCAGGCCAGGCGGGAACTGGAACAACGCCTGGCCCGTACCCCCTCCCACGCCGAGATCGCCCGGGAGATGGGGGTCAGCGTCAAGGAGGTGGAGGAGATCCTCCTGGTGTCCGAGGCCTACGACACCCTGTCCCTGGACGCGCCCGAACCCCGCGGGGAGGGCTCTTCCTCCCCCTGGGAACGGTTCCTGGGAGCGGAGGACCCCAATCTGGACCTGGTCGTCGAACGGGAGACCGCGCGGTCGGTCCTGAGGAGCCTTCCCGCCCGGGAGAGACTCATCCTGAAACGGCGCTTCTTCGACGAGTGGAAACAGGAGCGGATCGCCGAGGAGGTGGGCTGCTCCCAGATGCACGTCTCCCGACTGCTCGCGGCCTCACTGGAACAGCTGCACAGGGAACTGACCGACGACGAGTCTCCAGACTCCCCCCAGGGGGCGGCCCGTCGGCCGGCACCGGTGCCCCGGCCCAGGACCAGCCCTACCTGAGGCGGAGCGGACGGACGCCCGGGCACCCACCCGCTCCACCACCAGGCCCGTCGGACTACCTCGCGGCCACGGGGAGCCGGACCCACAACCGGTCGTCCACGACCGACGTCTCCAGTGCCTGCGGCGCAGCGGTCGCGGGACCGTGCACGACCGTGCCCCCGTCGAGCCGGAACTCGCTCCCGTGCCAGGGGCAGCGCAGACAGCCGTCGGTCAGTTCGCCCTCCGCCAGCGGCGCTCCCATGTGGGGGCACGTGCCCAACAGCGCGTACACCGAGCCCTGCGTACGGGCCACCACGACCGGAACGCCCTCCACCTCGTCCCCGACCGGGTCTTCCTCGGGGTACCGCTCCAGCGGCCCCAGGTCGTGCCAGCCCTCGGGCAGCAGGTCCAGGAGGTGGTCGGCGCTGTTGGCACCGGCCGCCCGGTAGTAGGCGAGGTGCCCGCCCAGCGCTCCGCCGAGGCCGACGACGCCGAGGCCGGCCAGGGCCAGGGCCCCGCCCCACCCCTGCCGCCCGCGCGCACGCGCCAGGGAGGAGGCGCCGAACAGCAGCGTCCCCAGTCCGTTGGCGGCAGCGTGCACCACGCCCACGCGCTGCTGGCGCTCGTGCTGGCGCGACCAGTCCGCCAACCCGCTGAGCACGGCGGGCGGGACGGTGAGCAGGCCGACGTTGACCAATGCGCGGGCGCCGCGGCGGTGGTCCCCGGGCAACAGGTCCAACAGGACCGCGGCGGTCCACGCCCCCAGGGGCAGATGGATCATGATCGGGTGGAGCGGATGCCCGAGTTGGACGCCGTGCAGTACGTCGCGCACCGCGCCGGCGGGCAGGCGTTCGGCGAGCCTGCTCATCCGGGAGACCGCCGGGTCGAGTCGGTCGTCGCGTTCGATCTCGCGGATTCGTTCACCGAGTCTCATACGGCCCCGGCTACCCCCGGTCGGCGGGCGGTACTCCCCCGGATACGCGCCTCGCACGAGCCTTGACCGGTATTTTCCCGGTGCTCGGCACGGTGGACGGGGTGAATTCGGCCGACACGCCGGGCGACCACAGGGCCGAGACCGGGGGCGTATCCGGGATCGGGATCCCTGCCCTGCGCAGGAGGTCGCCCTCGTAGGAGAAGGACTCGGCGCGGTGCAGGACCCACGGTGCGTGGCGGACCCGCACCCAGTGGGTGGCGCCCGCGTGGCGGGTGTGCAGCCCCCAGCGCGCGGTGACGAAGCGCTCCGTCGGGGTGGGGGCAGCGGGGTGTTCGTCCGCGGCGAGGCTCCAGCGGCCCCAGGCCCCGCTCCGGGGCAGGCGTCGCCGTACCGCCCCGGCGCACCGACCCGCCTCGTCCTGTCGGAGGGAGATGTCGGACCACAGGTAGGGGACCCCAGCCAGGGCCCTCCCGAGCAGGATGTTGTGCGGGGAGTCAGCGTCCATGGACAGGAAGACGACACCCTGGCGACCGTATCCGTCGATCGAGTACAGACGCAGGTTGACCTCGCGGAACCCGCCGACCGGCAGCACCCCCAGGGCCCGGGTGGAGGTGGCGTGGAAGGAGACGAGGCCCACGTAGGTCACTCCGTCGAGTACGTCCGGACGGGTGAACGGCGGCAGCAGGGACGCCACACGCCCGGGTTCCACCGACCAGTGCAGGAACGAGACCCGCGTCCATCCCTGGCTCAGCGCAACGGGCCCCGGCAGGGGCGGCGCCTGCGCCGGAGGCAGCCCCGCCGCAGGCCCCCGCTCCCTCTCCGCCATCTTCGGTCCCTCCACTCCTGTGCCGCGCTCACCGTTCCCGTGCCGGTCCCGCCCGACCGGGCCTGCGGCCTCAGTCCACGGTTCCGGTCTGCCCCCGGTAGACGAGGCTGCGCAAACCCGTGACCGCGTAACGGGCGCCACCGCCGTCGGGAGTGGGCAGGACCAGGACCTCCGTGTCCCTGCCCACGGTGTCCGGAGGCAGGCGGGCGCCGTCCATGGGCCCGCCGATCACCTCGAACGCGGCCTGGTGGCGGCCGCCCAGGCAGAACGGTACGACGGCCGCGACCAGTACCCCGGCGACGACGGCGAACACGGTCCCTCCGGTCCAGGTCCACATCATCATCAGACCGGCCGCGGACAGCAGGAGGGAGAAGACCGCGGCGGCCCGGCCGTTCCGGGGGACCGGACCCGGCCGGTGGTCACTCACACTCACAGCGGGGGCCTCCTCTTCCTCGGCTGCGCAACGTCTCGTCCCTGGCCCGCTCAGTTGCGTTCCGGATCGGTCCGGAACGGGGTCCCCGCGTACGGGTGGTTGAGGTCGAAGGCCGGACGCTCGGACCGGATCCGCGGCAGCGACGTGAAGTTGTGCCGCGGCGGCGGGCAGGAGGTCGCCCACTCCAGGGAGCAGCCGTGCCCCCACGGGTCGTCCACGGTGACCAGCGGCGCCCTCTTCGCGGTGATGAAGATGTTCCAGAAGAAGATGAGCGTGGAGGCCGCGAGCACGAACGAGGACACCGAGGAGATCTGGTTCAGCTCGGTGAACCCGTCACCGGGCAGGTAGTCCGCGTAACGGCGCGGGAAGCCCATCGCACCCAGCCAGTGCTGCACCAGGAAGGTGCCGTGGAAGCCCAGGAACAGCAGCCAGAACTGGAACTTGCCCAGCTTCTCGTTGAGCATCCTGCCGGTGAACTTGGGCCACCAGAAGTAGAAGCCCGCGAACATCGCGAACACCACGGTGCCGAAGACCACGTAGTGGAAGTGCGCCACCACGAAGTAGGAGTCGGTGACGTGGAAGTCGATGGGCGGAGAGGCCAGCAGCACACCGGTCAGACCACCGAAGAGAAACGTCGCCAGAAATCCGATACTGAAGAGCATCGGCGTCTCGAAGGTGAGCTGACCGCGCCACATCGTCCCGACCCAGTTGAAGAACTTCACACCGGTGGGAACCGCGATGAGAAAGGACATGAAGGAGAAGAACGGCAGCAGCACGGCGCCGGTCGGGAACATGTGGTGGGCCCACACGGTCACGGACAGGCCGGTGATGGCGATGGTGGCCGCCACCAGGCTCTTGTAGCCGAAGATCGGCTTGCGGCTGAACACCGGGAGGATCTCGGTGACGATACCGAAGAACGGCAGCGCGATGATGTAGACCTCCGGGTGCCCGAAGAACCAGAACAGGTGCTGCCAGAGGATGGCGCCGCCGTGTTCGGCGTTGAAGATCTGGGTGCCCACCATGCGATCGGCGCCCAGGGCGATCAGGGCCGCGGTCAACACCGGGAACGCGATGAGCACCAGAACACTGGTGAGCAGGGTGTTCCAGACGAAGATCGGCATCCGGAACATCGTCATACCGGGCGCGCGCATGCACAGGCCGGTGGTGATGAAGTTGACCGCGCCCAGGATGGTGCCCAGACCGGACACGAGCAGGCCCAGGATCCACAGGTCGCCGCCCAGGCCCGGCGAGCGGACCGCGTCGGACAGCGGGTTGTAGGCGAACCAGCCGAAGCTGGCCGCGCCGCCCGGGGTCAGGAACCCGCCGACGGCGATGAGGCCGCCGAACAGGAACAGGTAGTAGCTGAACAGGTTCATCCTGGGGAAGGCCACGTCCGGGGAACCGATCTGCAGCGGCATGATCACGTTCGAGAACCCGACGAACAGCGGGGTCGCGAACAGCAGCAGCATGATCGTGCCGTGCATCGTGAACATCTGGTTGAACTGCTCGTTGTTCATGATCTGCGTGCCCGGCGAGAACAGCTCCAGACGCATCATGAGCGCCAGCACGCCGCCCAGGAGGAAGAAGGCGAAGGAGGTGATCAGGTACATGTACCCGATGACCTTGTGGTCGGTCGAGGACAACCAACTCACAATGATCGAACCCTTGCCCCTCACCTCCTCCGGTTCCGAGGTCCGCACACTCGTCTCAACCGACATACAGTTCCTTATCAGGATCATGCACAGGAAAGCCCGGAACGGAATCCTTCGGATGAAGCGAAACACGAACGAGAGAAGGAGACCCCTCGCCCCTCCGCCCCCGGGCGACCCGCGCGAAAACGACCGTTACGATGATTTTGGCTTCGACGCCGACCCCGGAACGACAGGGCACGCGTACTCGACGGGGAATCGTGGCAGATCCTCCCACCCGATCAGCCAACCTAGCAAGCCCGAAAGCTTTCACCCGGGAAGCGCATCGGCCTCGGCGGGCGCCTTCTTCGAAACAGACTTGCCCCGTTCTTACACGACAGCCCATTTTCCACAAAAAACACCACAATATTCACACGTCACCATTGTCTGCTTTCTCGGGAGGCCCCGGGGTCCGCGTGCCGACCGAAGGGGACTCGCCCCCGACCGGGGCACGACCGCCGGTCCACCGCTCCCGCCCCGGTCGGCCCCGCCCGATCCGGTGATTCGGACCTTCCGTGGCCGGGCAGGGTGACCGGTACCGAACAAGGAGCTCGAACTTCGACGAGAGGCGAGGTGTGCGATGCGCTACGACGAGTTCCTGGCCGAGGTGCGCGAGCTCGGGGAGTACCGGGACCAGCAGGAGGCCGAACAGGTGACGTCGGCGGTCCTCTCGGTCCTGGCGACCCGGCTGCCGGGCCCGACCGCGGAGAAGCTGGCCGCACAGCTGCCGGAACCGCTGCGGGAGGGATTCCGGGAGGCGAAACAGCCGGAGGCCGAGTCCTTCGGGGTCGAGGAGTTCCACAACCGCGTGGCGGCGCTGCTCGGCGGGCGCGCACTGACGGCCGAACAGGACACGGGAGCGGTCCTGACGACCGTGGCCGAAGCGGTCTCCGGGGGCGAGCTGAACCAGCTCCTGAGCCACCTGCCGTCCGGCTACGCCGTGATGTTCGGCAAGGCCGAACTGTCCTGAACCCGTCCGGCCCTCGCACGGCCCGGGGAGGAGGCTTCCCGGGCCGCGCCGGCCGTCGGTGCCCGGCAACGTCGCCCCGACGAGCCCGTCCGGGCAGCCGTCACCGGTCGTCGAGCCGGTGCAGGGCCTGCTCCCAACGGCGACGCCGCTCGTCGCCGGACATCTCCCACCAGGGCACACCTCTTTCACCAAGGCCCTGTTTGGCCCACCCGACCCGCTGCCTCGCCCCGCGCTCGGACTCGGGGTCCCCCGCCCGCCGTGCCGCCGCGACGGCACGGCGGGCGGACATCAGGTGCCGGACCAGGCGCTCACGCACCCGCTCCGGCAGCAAGGGATCACTGGCGCGCCACCGCCGCCCCCGGATCAGGAGGTAACGGCCGTCGGGCGTGGTCTCGGGCTCGGACACGTCCCAGGCATGCCCGGTGGCACCCGGGACCACACCGCCCGCCTCGGAGGGACGGCCGGCCGCGGCTACCGACGGTGCGGCAGAAACTCCTGGATCTTGGTGGCCAGCCCGCGAGCCGCCACCCCCACCCGGTCGGGGTCGTCCGACAGGAGCGCCCTGAGCGTGTCGGTGACCTGCTCCCGTTCGGCCTGCGGCGGGATCGGCGGAACGTCACCGTCACAGCGCACGTCCAGCACCACGGGACCCCGCGCCGCCAGGGCCCGGTCCCAGGCCGGTCCCACGTCCTGCGGGCGGTCCACCCGGATGCCGGTGAGCCCGATCGCCTCGGCGAAGTCGGCGTAGGACATGTCCGGCAGGTCCTGGGAGTAAGGCGTCTTGGGCGATCCCGTCATGGCGCGCAACTCCCAGGTGACCTGGTTGAGGTCGTTGTTGTGCAGAACGCACACCACCAGGCGCGGGTCCTGCCACAGGTCCTGGTAACGGCGCGCCGTGAGCATCTCCATCAGCCCGTTCATCTGCATCGCCCCGTCCCCGACGAGGGCGACCGCCGGCCGGTCCGGGACCGCGAACTTGGCACCGACCGCGTAGGGGACCGCGCACCCCATGGTGGCGAGGGTGCCCGAGAGGGAGGCCCTGTTCCCCTCCCCCAGGCGCAGGAAGCGCGCGTACCAGTTGGTGACCGAACCGGAGTCGGCGGTGACCACGGCGTCATCGGGCAGACGCGGGGAGAGCTCACGGATCACCAGCATCGGGTTGACCGGGTCGGCGCCCACTTCGGCCTGGGCGTCCAGGACCGACCACCAGCGCCGTACGTTCTCCTCGACCGTGGCCCGCCACTCCCGACGTCCCTTGCTCCGCTCGGCGGACGGGTTCAACCGTTCGCTGAGCGCGCGCAGCGTACTCGCGGCGTCACCCACCAGGTTGACCTCGGTGGGGTAACGCATGCCGATGTAGCGGGGGTCGATGTCGATCTCCACGGCGCGTCTGCCGAAGGGCGGCAGGAACTGGGAGTAGGGCAGGTTGGAGCCCACGATGAGCAGGGTGTCGCAGTCGCGCATCAGCTCCCAGGAGGGCTTGGTTCCCAGCAGGCCGATGGACCCGGTGACCTGGGGCAGGGCGTCGGGCAGCACGTCCTTGCCCAGGAGTGCCTTGGCGATTCCGGCGCCGGTCGCGTCGGCCAGCTCCAGTACCTCCTCGGCCGCGCCCCGGGCGCCCTGGCCGACCAGGACGGCCACTCGTTCGCCCGCGTCGATCACCTCGGCGGCACGGTCCAATTCGGACTCGGGCGGCAGCACCGTGCCACCGCCGACCACGCGGTCGGGCGCGCTGGACGGCACGTGCTTGAAGGCATGCTGGGGCGGTGAGTAGTCGAGTTCCTGGACGTCGGCGGGGATGATCACCGTGGTCGGAGCCCGTTCGGACAGGGCTGTGCGCACGGCCCGGTCCAGGACGTTGGGCAGTTGTTCGGGGACGTTGACCGTCTCCAGGAAGGCCGAGGACACGTCCTTGAACAGGCTGTGCAGGTCGATCTCCTGCTGGTAGGCGCCGCCCATCGCGCTACGGCTGGCCTGGCCGACCAGCGCCAGGACCGGCACGTGGTCGAGTTTGGCGTCGTACAGGCCGTTGAGCAGGTGGACCGCACCCGGCCCGCCGGTGGCCATGCACACCCCAAGACCGCCGCCGAACTTGGCGTATCCCACCGCCTCGAACGCGGACATCTCCTCGTGGCGGCTCTGCACGAACCGCGGCCCGTCATCGACCTCGGCCATCTGCGCGACCAGCCCGTTGACGCTGTCCCCCGGATAACCGAAGATCTCGGTGACCCCCCACTGCGACAGTCGACGCAACAGGTGGTCTGCGACGTTCTGCACCATGTCCGCTCCTTTCCGCGGCCGTACGGCTCCGTCCCGCACACCGGTCGGTTCAGGGTTTGAAGACCACCTTGAAGGTCCCGTCCTCCTTGTGCTGGAAGCGCCGGTAGGCGTCGGGCGCGTCCTCCAGGGACAGGTGGTCGGTTGCGAAGTCCTCCACTCCCAGGACGTCCTCCTCGTCCAGGAGCGGGAGGATCTCGGGCACCCAGTGGCGGACGTTGGCCTGCCCCATCCTCAGCTGGATCTGTTTGTCGAAGAGTGTGAGCATGGGCAGCGGATCGGCCATACCGCCGTAGACACCGATCAGGGAGACGGTTCCGCCGCGACGCACCAGGTCGATCGCGGTCCGGAACGCGGCCAGGCGGTCCACCCCCGTGGTCTCCATGAGTTTGGCCGCCGCTCCCCGGGGCATCAGGGCGGCCGCGCGCTGGGCGAGCCAGGCCGATCCGTGCCCCTGGGCCTCCATGCCCACGGCGTCGATCACGGCATCCGGTCCCCGTCCACCGGTACGGTCGCGGACCTCCCGGACGAACTCGTCGGTGTCCTCGGCGGGGTCGAACACCTCGATCCCCCGGGCGGCGGCGCGGATGCGCCGTTCACGCACCGGGTCCGCGCCGAACACGCGCCCCGCCCCCAGGTGTTGGGCCACCCGGCAGCACATCTCCCCGATCGGCCCCAGGCCCAGAACGGCCACGGAACCCCCGCGAGGGACGTCCGCGTACCTCACGGCCTGCCAGGCCGTCGGCAGCACGTCGGACAGGAACAGGTAACGGTCGTCGGGACCCTGGTCGGGGACGGGGACGGCGTTGTTCTCGGCGCGCGGCACCCGTAGGTACTCGGCCTGGGCGCCCGGCACCGAACCGTAGAGCGAGCTGTAACCGTAGATGCTCGCGCCCATCCCCTGTTCCTCGACCCGGGTGTTGTCACACTGGGTCTGGAGCCCCGTCTCACACATCGGACAGTGGCCGCAGGAGATCTGGAAGGGGACGGCCACCCGCTGGCCGGGGGTCAGCGATACGACGTCCGAGCCCACCTCCTCGACCACGCCGAGTGGTTCGTGCCCGAGGACGTCGCCGGGGGTCATGAACGGCCCGAGGACCTCGTACAGGTGCAGGTCGGAACCGCACAGGCCGGAACTGGTCACTCGGATGAGGGCGTCACCGGGCTGTTCGATGCCGGGGTCGGGGACGGTCTCGGTCCGAACGTCTCGTGTACCGTTCCACAGCACGGCGCGCATGGTTCCCCCTGGTCACATAGCCGCTCGACGGAGGGGCGCCCCGCCCGGATCCCCCCAGACCGGGCGGGGCCCCTCCTCTTTCCGGAATGGTCTGTCAGTGGTTGGGCTCCGCCGCGCTCACGTCCGCCGGCGCGGAGCGCTCCCCGAGCGCCTGCGCGAGGTCGCCCATGGTCACTGCCTCCTCCGTGTTCGTCGTCCTCATGGGCCGCCCTAACCCGCCTCCGTCGCGGTAAAACCTCATCCGTCCCGCCGTCGCCCCGAGCCCGGCCGCCCCGGGGCCGGACGTATGAACGCGCGGTACTCGGGGTAGCCGTTCCCCCGACAGGGCGGTGCACGGGTGTGCGAGGGCACACCGTCACCGTCGGCTCCGCGGCGCCGGGGCCGCCCGTCCTCGGGCCCGTCCCGGCGTCCACGACCTGAGAGGGGGCGCCGCGATGGCGGTGAGTGATCCGGAGGCCGATCGCCTCTGGGAGGAGTTCCACGCCTCGGTCAACATGACCGGTGAGGAGCTGCGTCGCTGGCTTCTCACCGATGCTTCGGGGGAGGAGGCGTTTCCCGCCGGTGGTGATGTCAGCGCCGAGGGGGAGCACGTCGTCCAGCTCCTGGACAAGCGCCGAACGGACGTGACGTCCTCCGACGTCGAGCTGATGGAGCGGGTCACCCGGTTCGTGCAGGACGAGCTGGCACAGCCCCGCCGCCAGGACGACGACTGGCGCAGGAAGCTGATGCGTGTCGGCCACGACCCGCTGAAACCCGACTCCGGACCGTCCGACACCTGAGTCCGGTTCCGGGGAACGTCCGTGCCGGACGGGACCTGGTGACGGTCGCGGGTGGAAGGCGTCCTTCCACCCGCGTCCGCGCCCGGCGCCGGCTCAGCGCCGGTCCCGGCGACGGGTCAGGCGGAGACGGCGTCGGTGGGCCGTTCCCAGTGCCGGTGCAGTCCGATGAGCCGCGCGAACTCCTCGGTCAGGTCCGAGTCCGCGCCCGGGGACCGCACCACCCCTTCGATGCTCTCCGTCTCCAGCGGTGACTCGGACAGCCTCTCGGGCAGCCCCCCGCCCGAGAGCAGGGACGTCCCCTGGCCGACCGCGGCGATCGGCTTATGGTGCTTGTAGGCCTCCAGGACGAAGTGGCGCGCCTCCCCGTCCCCGGCGAGCGAGGCGACCGAATCGGGGCCGCCGGGAACCGCGACCGCGTCGTAGAGCACCGAGGAGACCGTGGTGTAGGAGCGGTCCACGGGCAGGTCCCCGCCCTCACGGGTGCGCACCGAACCGTCCAGCGGGGCGAGCATCTCCACCACGGCGCCCCGACCCACGAGGGCGTCGCGCAGTGCCTCGGCGGCGGTGCCGTCCACCCCGTGGTCGACGAGCACGGCGACCTGGCGGCCGGTCAGGTCACCGAAGGCCGTGTTGGCCTGGCTGAGCGCGGGTGAGGAATCGCCGTGGCCGGCCGTGCCGGGGTCCTCCGGGGGCTCCACCCCCACCCCCTCGGCGACGGCGACGGCGAGGCCGTGGTCGACGTTGACCAGGTTGGCCACCTCGCGCTCGCGCACCGCGAGTTCCTCGCACTTGCCCAGCTCGAACCGGAACGCGGCCACCAGGTGGTCCCGCTCCCAGTCGGCGAGGCTGTTGTAGAACAGCCTCGCCTGGGAGTAGTGGTCCCTGAAGCTCTCCGCCCGTTTGCGGACCTTGGCGCCCTCGACCTTCTCCGTGTAGTGCCGGTACACCCCCTCGTCGGCCAGGGCCGGGCAGCCTCCCCCCAGAGAGTTGGGGTAGTAGGAGGTCTGCCCCCGGTGCACACGGTGCTGGGAGAAGCCGTCACGCTGGTTGTTGCTCACCTCGGCCACCGGCCGGTTGACCGGGATCTGCTGGAAGTTGGAACCGCCCAGACGCAACAGCTGCGTGTCCAGGTAGGAGAAGTTGCGGGCCTGGAGCAGGGGGTCGTTGGTGAAGTCGATCCCCGGGACCACGTTGGCCGTGTGGAAGGCGACCTGCTCGGTCTCGGCGAAGAAGTTGTCCGGGTTGCGGTCCAGGACCATCCTGCCGACGGGGCGGACCGGGACCTGCTCCTCGGGAATGATCTTGGTGGGGTCCAGCAGGTCGAAGTCGAAGTCGTGCTCGTTCTCCTCCGGAACCAGCTGCACACCCAGCTCCCACTCGGGGTACTGGCCGCGTTCGATGGCCTCCCACAGGTCCCGCCGGTTGTAGTCGGGGTCCTTGCCCTGGATGCGTTGGGCCTCGTCCCACACCAGCGAGTGCGTGCCCAGCAGCGGCTTCCAGTGGAACTTGACGAAGGTGCCGTGTCCCCGGTCGTTGACGAACCGGAAGGTGTGCACCCCGAAGCCCTGCATGGTGCGGTAGCTGCGCGGGATCGCCCGGTCCGACATCAGCCACATCATCATGTGGGTGGCCTCCGGCTGCAGGCCCACGAAGTCCCAGAGGGTGTCGTGGGCCGACTGGGCCTGCGGGATCTCGTTGTGCGGTTCGGGTTTGACCGCGTGCACGAAGTCCGGGAACTTGACGCCGTCCTGGATGAAGAAGACCGGCATGTTGTTGCCGACCAGGTCGTAGTTGCCCTGTTCGGTGTAGAACTTGACCGCGAAACCCCGCACGTCGCGCACCGTGTCCGCCGACCCGCGCGATCCGGCCACGGTGGAGAACCGGACGAAGACCGGGGTGGTGACCTCGGGGCTGCTGAGGAAGTGCGCGGCGGTCAGGTCGGACAGGCCCTCGTAGGGCGTGAAGTGACCGTAGGCGCCCGCCCCCCGGGCGTGCACGACCCGCTCGGGGATGCGCTCGTGGTCGAAGTGGGTGATCTTCTCCCGGACGTGGAAGTCCTCCAGCAGGGTCGGCCCGCGCTCGCCCACGCTCAGGGAGTTGTCGGTGTCCTCGACCCTGACACCGGTCTCGGTGGTCAGGGGCCCCTCGGAGTCGGTGCGGTCGTTCTCCAGCTGCCGGTTCTTGGCGTCCGGTGTTTCCTCGTTCATCCTCGAAACCCTCCCGTCGGGTGGCTCCCACATCGGTGGGCCGTCGTGGTTCGCCCTGACCGGGCCGGCACCCGTACAAACATCCGCGGGCCGGACACCGGCCGGGCCGGGCACGTGTAAACGGCGACCGCGTCGGCTAGGGGTGGGGATGGATACGAGGCAACCACTGATTGCGGGGGACGATGAGGAGCGCAACGGAGCGGATGCGACGTCGACCCTGGTTGAGGGGGGCGGCCAGGGGTGGCGTGGCCGCGATGGCCATGACCGGGATGCGTCAGGTCGCCGTGGGCCTGGGGATGATCGAGCGCACACCGCCCGACGCCATCCTGAGCGAGGGGGTCCCCGCCCTGCTCCGCGAGGTGCCCGCCCACCGCCGCACCGCCTTCGTCGAACTGGCGCACTGGGGTTACGGTGCGGCCGCGGGTGCGGCGTTCGGCCTGGTACCGGCGCGCATCCGCAGGTCGAGGCTGACGGGACCCGTGTACGGGGTGCTCTCCTGGGGCCTGTTCGAACTGGCCCTGGCCCCGGCCCTCGACCTGGCCCACGCGAACAGGCCGCGGCCGCAGGAGAGGCTGGCCCTGCTGGTGGACCACGCGGTCTTCGGCCTGATCGTCGGGGCACCGCCCGAAGCGGACATCTCCGACCCCGAGCAGACAGCGGACGAGCAGGACCGGGGCTGACCTTCGCACGGTTTCCGCGGCCCGCGGACCCCCGGCGTCCCCGGTGCCCGGTCGATCAGCCCCGGGACCGGTCAGGCCCCGAGAAGAGTGTCGACCAGTTCCGCGGCGTGCAGCTCGATGGGCGGGAAGTCGTCGTCGTGACCGAGAAAGGCCTCGAGGAAACCACGCTGGAAGCAGGCGCCGACCAGCAGGGAGGCGGCGGCCCCGGGGTCCATGCCCGCGGGGAGGCGTCCCAGGGCGCGTTCGCCGTCCAGGTAGTCGGCGAGAGCGCGGTTGACGTTGAGGGGACCGGCTCCGTGTCCGGCCATTCCCTCGCGGTGGCGTGCGAGCAGCCCGGGGTCGGCGAACAGCGAACCGAGCATGGGCGCCCCGTGGCGGTAGAAGGCCACGGCCCGGGGCACGAGGTCGAGCAGGGTGCCGCGTACGTCCTCCCGACCGACCCGGCCGGGGAGTTCCGCGAGTACCTCGACGAACGGAGGGAAACGGTGCCGCATCACCGCCAGGAGCAGGTCCGACTTGTCGGTGAAGTGCTTGTAGAGGGTCGCCTCGGAGTAACCGGCGGCGCGGGCGATCTCCTTGGTGGTGGCCCTGGCCATCCCGAGCTCGCGCAGAACCTCGGCAGCGCTGTCCAGGAGGTGTTCGCGGGTTCGCTCAGGTGTGGAGCGGCGTCGTCTCCCGGGCTCGGTTGCCATGGCGCTCCTCGTGTTCGTTGAGCTCTCGGTGGCACCGCACCAGTTCTCCCGCGACATAGGAGCCCACGAGGAAGAGCGCGATGACGGCACCGAAGGCGATCCAGGCCAGCATAGCGACGCCGGGGTCGGTGAGGCTCGCGGTGCGGGTGTGCACCCACCACAGGGAAGCACCCAGCCCGACCGCGGTGGCCAGGGTGGGGATCATTCTGGGCAGGGCGAGGGCGGAGGCGGTGTACAGGGCGACCATGGGTGCCAGGAACATGCCGAGTTCGTGGTCGCGCAGCAGGAAGGCGGCGTAGGCGAGGGTCGCCACCGCCAGGGTGGTGGCCGGCAGCCGGCGCCGCCAGTACAGGGCCCCGCAGCCCACGATCACCAGGGCGAAGGACAGCGGGTCGATCTGTCTGGTGGTGGCCCATCCGTCGACGGGGTCGAGGGGTGGTCCGGTCAGGGCGCCGTAGGTCGCGAAGAGTTCGACGAGCAGGACCACGGTGGCGACCAGGGCGTCGAAGGCCCGGGGGTGACGGTCCGCCAGGGGCATGACAACCTCCGTTAGTGAGTGTGTACTCACTAACTTATGGCGAAAGCCGTCCGCCCACAAGGGACCAGGAACGAACCGCGGACTTCGCCCTCGTAGGGCGTGAAGTGATCGAGTAGGTGATCTTCTCCCGAACGCGGAAGTCCTCCCACGGGGTCGGCCCGCTCCCACTCGCGCACGGGGAGTTGTCGACCGCGCGACCAGACCTCACCCTGCGTGTTTGAGCTGACCGAATCCAGTGATCCGGACTGTTCCGATCGACCGGTTTCACTAAGGTCGGGGCAGTCGCACCGCGCGGCGTGGTGACCGGTGCCCGCTCCACCCACCCCAGCAATCGAGACGGAGTCCGATGACCTTTCCCCCACCCGTGCCCGGACCCGCCCCGAGCCCCGCACGGAAGAAGCTGTCCCCGCCGGCCAGAATCGGCCTGGGCTGCGGTGGATGCGCGACCCTGTCCTTCCTCGGGTTCGTCGGGCTGATCATCCTCGGCATGGTCCTGCCACCCCCGCCGTCAGAGGAACCCGTGTCGGTGTCCGTGGCCGAATCTCCCTCGGCAGAGCCGGTGCTCGAACTGGTGGGGCTGGACCTACCGGACGCCGAAGACCGGCTGGACGAGGTGGGTGTGGACCTCGGCGAGCTGGTGCTCGCCGCGACCGGCGCGGAAGCGGAGTGGACCCGTTCAGCGATGGTCGTGTGCGGCCAGGACGTGACAGAGGACCTGGCCGACCTGACCGTGGTGCCGGAGGGAGTGGACTGCCCCGAGGACGAGGACGCCACCGAGGAGTGGCCGGAGCTGCCGAAGTTCACCGACGGGTCCGTCGGCGACGCTCGCGAGTGGGCCGAAGGCGCTGGCCTGACCGTCGTGGTCGAGAGCGCTTTCGGGGACGTGGAGGCCCCGAAGCCGGCGGACGCCTCCGGGGACTCCGTGTGCGGCCAGGCTCCGGAGAGGGGCGAGAAATCGGCACC
Source organism: Nocardiopsis moroccensis (assembly GCF_055763695.1). NCBI lineage: Bacteria > Bacillati > Actinomycetota > Actinomycetes > Streptosporangiales > Nocardiopsidaceae > Nocardiopsis > Nocardiopsis moroccensis. The sequence goes on from NZ_CP199747.1 coordinate 1,991,606, forward strand.
GTTCTCCGACACCCTCAAGGTGAAGCTGTTCGTGGTCTCCGCAGAGCAGGACTGCCCCGAGGAGATCGGCGACCCCAGTCCGGCACCGGAGCCAGCGCCCGAACCGGAGCCCGAGCCGGAACCCGAGCCCGTACCGGAGCCCGCCCCCGAGCCGGAACCCGCTCCCGAACCGGCTCCGGACCCCGGCCCCGTGCAGGGTGTGCACCCTGGGGCCTTCTGCTCCCAGCACTGGCAGTACGGCCACACGAACAAGGGGACGCTCATGCAGTGCACGACCACCGCCGAGGATTCGCGCTTCCGCTGGCGCGCCGCCTGACCGGGCGGGGTCCGGCCCGGGCGCGCCCGGCCACTGGCCGGGTTCAGGCGGTGGCGACCAGCCGGGCGAACAGGTCCGGATCGACGTTGCCGCCGGAGAGCACCGCGACCGTCGCCCCGGGGCGTTCCGGGGCGACGTCCACCCGGCCGGACAGCACCGCCGCCGCGGCCACCGCCCCGCTGGGTTCGGCGACCAGCCGGGCGCCGTGCGCGAGCGCGGCCACCGCCCGGGCGATCTCGTCCTCGGTGACAGTGACGATCCCGTCCAGGCGTTCCGCCAGGTGCGCGAAGGTGCGTTCGGACAGGCAGGTGCGCACCCCGTCAGCCATGGTCCGGTAGGTGCGCTCCGGCTCCCAGGTGACCAGCCGCCCCGCCTGGAGGCTCTCGGCGGCGTCGGCCGCCAGCTCCGGTTCCACCCCTACCACCCGGACCCGCCGGGGGTGCGCCGCCCGGGCGGCGGTGGCCACCCCCGAGGCGAGCCCTCCCCCACCGACCGGGACCACGATGGTGGTGACCTCGGGCGACTGTTCCAGGATCTCCGACCCCACGGTGCCCTGGCCGGCGATCACCCGTGGATCGTCGAACGGCGGGACCGGGGCCAGGTGCTCACGGTCCACGAACTCCTCCACGGCGGCGAGGCGTTCGGCGGGCGGCACGGTCACCACCCGCGCGCCGTACCCCCGGATCCGCTCGACCTTGACCCGGGGAGCCCCCTCCGGCACCACGACCGTGCAGGCCACCCCCTGCCGAGCCGCGGCGCAGGCCAGAGCGAGGCCGTGGTTGCCCGAGGAGTGGGTGACCACCCCGCACCCGCTTCGAACCGGGTCGAGCAGGGACACGGCGTTGGTGGCGCCGCGCAGTTTGAAGGCCCCGGTGGGCTGGAGGCTCTCCGGTTTGAGGAGGAAACCCGCCCCCTCCGGGCCGGCCGTCAGGGGTGTGCGCAGCACGTGGCCCCGGATCCGGGCGGCAGCGGCCCGGACGTCGTCGGCTGTGACCAGTTCCATCCGTCGAGTATGCCCGCGCCCGCCCCCGGAACACGGGATAATCGTGCCGATGCGCAACGAACAGAGCCCCGCCGACCTGCCCGGACGGGCCTTCTACAAGCTGATGACGTCGGTGGTGGTCCCGCGCCCGATCGCGTGGGTCTCCACCACCTCCGAGACCGGCGTGGACAACCTGGCGCCGCACTCCTTCTTCACGGTCTCCTGCACCGAACCGCCGATCGTGCAGTTCACCTCGGTGGGACGCAAGGACTCCCTGCGCAACGCCGAGGCGACCGGCGAGTTCGTGGTCAACCTGGCGCCCGAGTCGCTCCAGGACCAGGTCAACGCCAGTGGAACCCCCTATCCCGAGCACGTGAGCGAGTTCGACGCACTCGGGATCGAGCGGGAGGCGAGCACGGCCGTGCGCCCTCCCCGGGTGGCCGCCTCCCCGGTGGCGGTGGAGTGCGCACTGCACTCGACGCTGCGCCTGGGCGACTCCACCGTGGTCTTCGGGCGGGTGCTGAACGTGGCCGTGGACGAGAGCGTGCTGGTGGACGGCCACCCGGAGGTCACCCTGCTGCGCCCGCTGGCCCGGCTGGGCCGTAACGAGTGGTCGACCCTGGGAGAGGTGCGGGTGATCGACCGCCTCCCCTACACACCCTGATCGCCCCTGCGGGGCACCCCGGGGAGGTCACACCTCCAGGTCGGACCCGGCCGCGGGCAGGGTGGGCAGGAACGGGGCCACCGGGGCGGGGTCGCCGCCGGTCCAGTCCAGGGCCAGGATCTGGGCGAGGCTGCGCCGGCCCGTCACCGCTCTGGCCAACTCGTGGGCGGTGCCGCTCAGGGTGAGCGCGGCGCCCTCCCCGAGGTTCCACTCCTGGCCGGTGTCGGTGGCCACCACGCGCACGGAGGGCAGTTCGGCGGGCCAGCCCTTGGCCAGGCCGCCCAGCGGGAAGTCCGCGAGCTGGTCCGCGTCCTGGGTCTGGGCGCCCAGACCCAGGGCGCCGCGGATGTCGTTCTCGTGGTGCCAGACGTCCAGCGCGGGCAGAGAATAACGCCGCCGGCTCTCGGTGGCCATGATCTCCAGCAGGGCCGGGACGCTCTCGCGCCATTGGGCGGAGATCTCCCCGATGCCCAGGTGGGCGCGGTCGGCGACCTGTCGCCCGGTGACCTCGTCACCGGCCGGGGGTGTGACCTGCCCCGAGACCACGTCGGCGCTGAGCCCGGCGAGGTGGGCGTAGACCTGCTGGACGGTCCAGTCCGGGCAGGCGGGGACGACGGTGCCGAGCTGGGTCCCGTCCAGGGTGGCGGCCAGGTCCAGCAGGCGGCTCTGGCAGTTCTCGTAGATGCGCGCGGAGTCCATCGGACCATCGTAACTAACACCGTTAGGAAAGGGCCGGTCCGGCCCCGGGAGGAGGGGCCCGGGACCGGACCGGCCGCTACGGGGCCGGAGCGGGATCAGGACTCCTGGCACTCCACCTCGGGCGGGATGTTGGCCCCCTCGAAGGTGGCGGTGAACCCGAAGGAGGCGGAGTCACCGGCCTCGAGGGTGCCGTTGTGGGCCGCGTTGGACACCTCGAAGTGCGCTCCGTGGTTCACCGCCGAGGCGTTCCAGATGTTGGTGATCTCCTGGTTGTTGGCGAACACCCAGTCCACCATCCACCCGGACACCCCGTCCTCGCCCGCGGTGACCTCGACCTCGGCCTGGAAGCCGTCGGCCCACTCGTTGGTGACCGCGTACTCGGCCGTGCAGTACTCCCCCTCGGGCGGGTCCGTGGGGTCGGGGTCCGGCGGGTCCGTCGGGTCGGGGTCGGGCGGGTCCGTGGGGTCCGGGTCCGGCGGGTCGGTGGGGTCCGGGTCCGGCCCGGGCCCCGGGTCGTCGCCGAAGACGACGTCGGAGCAGTTGTAGAAGGCCTCCGGGCTGTCAGAGCGCTCCCAGACCGAGTAGACGATGTGGCGCCCCTCCCGGTCGGGCAGGTCCACGTCCCAGTAGTACTCGGCGCCCGCCTCTCCCCCGCTGCGCAGCGGGGGGTCGACGGCCTCGTCGATCAGTTCCAGGTCGTCCCAGGTCAACGGTGAGTTCGGGTCCCAGCCGTCGTCCGTGACGTAGGTGAAGAAGGTCCCCGGGTGGGGCGCCCAGGCGTTGTGGTGGAACTCCACCGTCGTGTTCGGCTGCAGCTGGGTGGACGGCCAGTCGGTACGGGCCGCGTTGAAGGCGCTGAACTGCTCGGTCGGCCCGCACAGCTCACCGTCGGCGACGAACTCCCGGTGCCGGCCCGCGGAGTCGCTGATCAGGTTGCCGAACCAGTTCCAGAAGGCGTAGTTCCCACCCTCCTCGAGAGCGTCCGCGCAGGCGTCGTTGACCGGTTGGAGGGCACCGCCGGAGCTGCCCCCGGTAGCGTCCTGGAAGCAGGCGTAGGTGCGTGAGGCGGGGTAGGTGAAGGCCCCGTGGGCCTCGGCGGGTTGGGGGGCGGCGACGACGGCGTAGCCGATGGCCAGGCTGCCGAGCGCCAGAGGCACGGCGATGGTGTGACGTGACCGCATAGGTCACTCCTTCGTTGCTTGTCGGGGGGACCCGGCCGCACTGGATGTGTGGCCGGGGACTGTCGCGTACGCGCGGTCAGGACGCCGCGGCGCACTGTACGTCGGGCACCGTGACGGTGCCGGTGCGGTTACCGGTGAAACCGAAGGAGGTGGACTCCCCCTCGGCGAGTGTGCCGTTGTAGGCGACGTTGGCGGCCTGGACCAGGGGCCCGTCCTGGGTGACCGAGGCGTTCCAGGCACTGCTCACGCTCGCGCCGCCGGTGTGGGTCCAGGTGGTGTTCCAGCCGGTGAGGTCGGTCAGCGCGGTGACGGTGACCTCGGCCTGGAAGCCGCCCTCCCACTGGCCGACGACGCTGTAGACCGCCTCGCAGTCGGAGTCGGCGGGCGGCTCGGTGGGCTCGTCCGTGGGGTCCGGGGTGGGCGGGTCGGTGGGCCCCCCGCCGCCGTAGACGGGCGCTTCGACCGAGGTCTCGGCGATCCCGTCCGGCCCGTGGAAGATCCGCTCGCCCCAGGGGGTCAGGGAGTCCACGTCGAAGTCCTCGACCATGTCCAGGTAGTCGACGCCCTCACTGTTACCGCTCCAGGACCAGCCTATGTAGCCCAGGCCGAGCCGTTCGGTGTGGTGCATGATGGCGTCCTCGTCGGGGTTGCCGTCGCTGTGGTCGAAGCCGAACTCCCCGACCAGGAGGGGCAGTCCGCTGTCGGTGAAGTGCTCCAGGTAGTCGACGACCACCGACTCCTGTTCGTAGACGCCGTACATGTGGATGGAGAAGACGGTGTTGGCGTGCGGGTCGGAGTCGAAGACGCCCTGGGCGCCCTCACGCATGGTGTGCGCCCAGTCCTGCCCCCAGTTGGGGGCGTCCACGACCAGGGTGTGGTCGAATCCGGCCGACCGGAGGCGCTGGATGGCCTCGGAGGTGTCGTCGGCCCAGTTCTGGTTGGCGGTGGCGTCGTTGCCGTAGGGCTCGTTACCGATGTTGACGAGGACGTGGTCCTCCTCGCCCTCGAGCACGCTCTGGGTCCGCAGCCAGTAGTCGACGGCCTGGTCCAGGGTGGCGGCCTCGGACTCCTCGCCGTAGCCGGTGGTGTCGTGGACCTCCAGCATGCAGATCAGACGATTGGCCTTGCACAGCGAGACCACGTTGGCCACGTCCGAGGGTCCGTTCTCCTCCCAGCGGTCACCGCTGCTGAGAACGACGCGGACCGTGTTGGCGCCCAGCGACTTGATGTCGGCGAAGGAATCGGTCTCCTGGGTGTACCAGGAGTGGGGGTGGCTGACCCCGCGCACCACGAAATCGTTGCCCGCGGCGTCGACGAGGCGTCCCTCGCTGACGCGGAACCCGGTGTCGGCGTGGGCGGGCAGGACGTGGACGAGCAGAGCGGCGATCAGGGCGAGGACGGCCGCCGAGGCGATCGTCAGGCGTTGTCTCATGGGGGCTCCGTTCCGGAGGGGCGCCCCGTGCCCGAGGGCACGGGGCCATGACGGATCATCGTGTGGTGCAGCTGTGCCCGCTCAGGGAGAAACCGTCGGGGACCGCCGGCCCTCCCGTGTGGGTGGTCTGGAAACCGAAGGAGACCTGGCCCCCGGGGGCGAGGGTGCGGTTCCACCCGGCAGGACCGGCCGTGACGGCGGTACCGGTCTGTTCGACCAGGGCGTTCCAGGAGGAGGTGATCTGCTCACCGGCGGGCTGTTCCCAGGCCAGGGACCAGTCCCGGATCGCGGAGTCCGAGCCGTTGTACACGCTCACCTGCACCACCGCTCCCTGGTCCCACCGGGAACTGATGTCGTAGGAGACCTCACAGGTGCCGGTTCCCGGCTCGCCGGGGTCGCCCGGATCCTGGCCGTCGCCGCCCAGGGCCTCGTGGATCGACCAGTAGGCGGGTTTGGGGGCGTAGTCCTCGTCGATGGGCAGTGCCGCGCCCTGTCCGTCGAAGTGGTCCGGAACCCAGGAGTAGGCGTCGGTGACGCCCCACACCGTCACACCGGAGCAGCCGGAGACGTCGAGGCAGGCGTTCACGACCCGGGTGTAGTCCCTGGCCTGCTGTTCCAGCTTCTGCTGGGTGACGGGCAGCTGCATTCGGATGTCGAGTTCGGTGATCATCACCTCCAGGCCGAGGTCGGCGAAGCGCTGGATGTTGCGCTGGATGTCCGAGGGGACCTGTCCGGAGACCAGGTGGCCCTGGAAGCCGATGCCGTCGAGCGGCGCTCCCCGTGCCAGCAGGTCCTGGGCCAGTTCGTAGTAGGCGTCGCTCTTGGCGTTGATCCCGTCGATGTTGTAGTCGTTGATGAACAGCGTGGCGTCGGGGTCCGCCGCCCGGGCCATGTGCAGGGACTCGGCGACGAAGTCCTCGCCCAGGGTGCGGTGGAACACCGAGTCCCTGAACTGCGCGTCGTCGCCGATGGGCTCGTTGACCACGTCCCAGGTCCCGATCTGCCCCCGGTAGCGGCCCATGGTGGTGCCGATGTGGTCCTCCATGACCCGGGTCAGCTCGGCCGGGGTGAAGTCGCCGTTCTCCACCCAGGAGGGGAGCTGGCTGTGCCACACCAGGGTGTGGCCGTGGATCCGCTGGTCGTTCTGTTGGGCGAACTCCACGAGCCGGTCGGCGCCGGACCAGGAGTACTGGCCCCGTTGGGGCTGGACGCTCTCCCATTTGAGGGCGTTCTCGTGGGTCACGGAGTTGAACTCCGCGGCCGCGGTCCGGCGGTAGTCGGCCTCGTCCAATCGGTGGGCGGCGACCGCGGCGCCCATCCGCAGTCCCTGTTGGTCGGCCAGGTCGCGGAGCGGGGCCTGCTGTGCCTGCGCGGCGGTGGCGGTTCCGGCCGTCAGGAGGACGGCGGCGGTCAGTGAGGCGAGTGCGGCCCGCACCCGTCCGGGGGTTCTCGGCATGGTCTCCTCCTCGGATGAGCTGGTGGTGCGGGGCCGGGCGGTGGCGTGCGCCCGGCCCCGTGCACGGCGACTGCCCGCTAAGGTCCGAAGAGCTCACCGTGCGTGGCCAGGGCCGTGGCCACGTCGACCTGGGCCCAGAAGCGGTGGTAGGTGAACTCGGGGGCCGGCCCTCCGTTCAGGTAGTCCTCCACCTGTCCCCAGTTCGGGTCGTCCCGGTAGAAGGAGCGGACGGAGGTGAAGGTGGAGTCGGAGTCGATGACGTCGCCGTTGGGCATCGTGCCGGTCCAGTCCTGGGGCACGTAGGTGCCCTCTCCGGTGGCCGGGTCGTAGGTGTCGTCGAACCGCTCGTAGTCCGCCCTGACCTCCGGGACGGCCACGCCGAGTTCTCCCTCGTGCTCCAGGAGCGCGTCCAACAGGGACTCGGCGGTCTCCAGGGCGTCCTCGTCCCCGGTGGCTGCGGAGTAGTGCATCAGGGTCTTGGCCAGGCCAGCCGCGATACCGACGTCCTGGTTGTGCGAGACCACCTCGACGCTCAGGCCCGGGTTGCCCGTGGACGTACCGGTCCAGGTGTCGGGCGCGCCGGTCCACTCCATGTCAGCGGGGATGGCGAAGTCCCCACCGGTACCGACCGTGGTGTTGGCGATCGCCCAGGGCACCCAGGAGTCGAGGATGTCCCCGGCCCGTTCGTCGCCGGTGAGGCGGTGGTACTCGGCGACCCTCTCGATGTCCCAGACCTGGAAGCCGAACCACTGGTTGGACGGCGGGTCGTGCCAGACCGGCTTCTCGTCGTAGTACATGCCGTAGAAGGTCGGGGTGTCCGCGGGCGGCTCGCCGTAGACGCCCTCCCAGCTGTTGGTCGCGCCTCCGGCGATGCCGCCGTCGGAGGACTGCAGCCACTGGAGGAACTCCAGCTGGCGGTCCAGGCTCACGCCCCAGTCGTCGGCTCCGGTGGCTGACTGCGGCCGCAGCGCCTCGACCTCCGAGAGGGCGTAGGCGGCCATCACGTTCTGGTAGCCCTGGTGCGCGGAGGAACCGCCGATGCGCCAGGCCCAGGGGTACTCGGCGCTCTCCAGGGCGCCGCCCCAGGAGTAGTACCAGGAGAGCAGGTAGTGGGCGGAGTCCTTGCCCGTTCCGGGCGGGCAGGTCTGGGCCCCGACGCAGTCGCCGACCTCCTTGAAGTACTTGTCGAACATGGCGTAGCGCAGATAGTCGCCCATCATGGACGCCTTGGCGACGCTGTCGGCGATGTCGGCCTCGTTGCCCTGCTCCGAGGCCCACTCGTGGGCGAGGTAGGCGACCTGGACCGCCCGGGCGTCGGCGTCGGGCGCGTTGGTGTAGCGCCACTGCTCGGAGTAGGTCTCGTCGTCGGTGAACAGGTCGAGGTAGCCGTTGTCCCCGCCGTGCTCGAAGGTCTCGCAGGAGGGGTGCGGGACGGTCTCCCAGACCGACTCGTTGGATCCGCGCTGGAAGGTGTTGAAGTAGGACGGGGCGTCGTCGGTGCCGTCACCGCAGAAGCCGAAGCCGTAGGTGTTGTCCACGTCCAGCAGCCAGTGCATGCCGTAGACCTCGTCGGTGCCGTAGGTACCGCTGAGCTCGTCGGCGAGGGGGTCCTCGCCGGCCTGGACCTCGGGTCGCAGCGGCATCGGGTAGTCGCTGGGCTCCAGCGACTCGGCGATGTAGGTGGCCGGTGCGGCGGGGTCGTAGGAGGCGTTCGTGGGCTGGTCGGCGGTCCCCGGGACGGCGAAGGCCTCCATGGACTCCCAGGCCGCGTTGAAGGGGGCCCAGTCCTGGGTGATCCGGCCGTAGGTGGCCTCCAGCCACAGGTAGTAGCTGTAGGCCTCGGAGGTGGTGGCGTGGCCGTGGTCGGGGGCCTCGACGATCAGGGTCTCCACGGCGTGGTAGGGCACCAGGAGTCCGTCGAAGTCACGGAAGTAGCCGCTGTCGGGGTCCTTGATCCTGTCGTACTGGTCGAGGAAACGCTGCTCGTAGTCGCTGGTCGCCTCGGTGCGTTCCCTGGCGGTGACGACCACCGGCTCGTAGCCCTGTGCCGAGACGGTGAACTCGGCCCGGGCGGGTTCGTCGGAGGAGGCGCCCGAGGAGGCGATGGTGACCTCCTGGGCCGTGTCCCAGTCGGTCTCGTCGAAGGAGAGGGGCTGTGGGGAGTCCACGGACAGGCTGTCGCTGCCCTGGGTGCGTTCGACGGCGACCTGCACCCCGCTGTCCGGTTCGGCGGACAGGGCGACCTCGAAGCTCGCCTCCCCCGCCGGGTCCAGGGTGAGCGTGGCGGGTTCGACGAGCAGTGCGTGCTCCGGAGGGGGCGGGTCCTCCTCGTCGTCGCAGTTCACACCGTTGAGGGTGAAGCTGTCGGGGACGGGGTTGTCACCGTCGTGGCCGGCCTGGAAACCGAAGGTGGCGCTCGCGCCCTCGGCCAGTCCCGGAGACCAGTCGGGACCGCTCGCGGTGACGGAACCGGCGTCCTGGACGACCTCGGCGTTCCAGGCGTTCGTGACCTGCTGGCCGGAGGCGAACTCCCAGCCCAGGGACCACTGGGGCAGGTCGGCCGCCTCGTTGGTGAGCGTGACCTCGGCGGTGAAACCCGAACCCCAGTCGTTGGTGACGTTGTAGTCGACCGAACAGGGGCTCTGGGCCTGGGCGGGGACGGCCGGGAGCAGCGCCGCGACCAGGGCGACGGTGAAGAAGAGGGGGCCGGGACGCGGGCGTCGGCCCGTGCGCCGGTCGGAGCGGGGGGTGATCACGTTGTCCTCCTGCGGGGGGACCCTCCTCGGCGCTGCCGGTGCCCGGGGCGCGGGGGTGCGCGTGGCGGTGCCACCGTGCGGGCGCACGAGACGGGGCGGGGGTCTGTGGAGGGGCTCGGGGCGGCGATGCCGCCGTACCGGGCCAGACGTTGTGTGCCGGGGAACGTGCGCGGTGTCCCCGGGGTGGGCGCCCGCCCCGGGATGGGGAGGGGCGGGCGCCCGGTTGTCGGGGTTGCTGTCGCGGAACGGTTACTGCACGGGCGGGTAGGCGTTGGCCAGCAGCTCCTGGAACTGCTCGGAGAACCAGTGGCCGGCGACCGGCGCGTCGGGCAGGGCGCCGCTCATGTTGTTGCCGTTGCGCGGGTTGCCCTCATAGGTGGGGTCGCACATCCGGTCGAAACCCTTGCCCTCGTCGTTGGGGATCTCCTCGCTGGAGCCGTCCGACTCACCCGGGGGCTTCATCCACACGTAGGCGTCGATCCCGGGCTCGGGGGCGGTGGTGGGACGCTCGCCCAGTCCGGCGCCGGACTGGTTGCACCAGTTCCCGGCCTGGATACGGCGGTCGATGCGGCCGCCGTCCACGTAGGCGTTGACGTCGGTGGTCGGGCCCGCGCTGGTGGGCCGGTCGGGGCCGCCCCAGCCGTTGCGGGAGGTGTCGATCAGCATCCCGATGCCGGAGTCGAACCCCTGGGAGACCAGCTCCTCGCGCAGTCCCTGGGCGAAGGAGAGCTCGTCGAGGTAGTTGTTCCAGTCCACCCAGTCGGACTGGCGCACCGGCGTGCCGTTGATGGTCTCACCGATCGCGAAGTGCTCCTCCTTCAGGGCGGAGTAGTTGGCGGTGTTGGCGATGAAGCCGTGCACGTCGTCGGGGGTGGCCCCGTTGGCGTTGGCGGCCTCGTGGAACAGGGCCGCGGAGGGCGCGAAGTTGTCCTCCCAGCCGATCCAGCCGTGGTGGCCGGCGTCCACGTAGTTGTAGACGTTGTCGATCGCGCCGAGCTGGCCCAGGGCGTAGCCGACGCCGTTGACGTAGTTGCCGTTGGCGAGCATCTCGTCGCACTCAGGCGTGGCGGTATCGCGCGGGGAGACGTTGGTGACCAGGTTGGGCAGGGAGTCGATCTCGACCGTGGTGACCACCCGCAGGGAGGTGTCCTCGTAGTCGGCGAGGATGTCGGCGATCGGGTCGATGTACTCCGCCTCGTAGCGGTCGATCTCCTCGGGCCCGAGTTCACCGTTGGAGGCCAGGGCCGCGCAGTCGCGGCCGGGCAGGTTGTAGATGACCAGCTGGAAGACCAGCGGTTCACCCGCGGCCTGCTCCACCGCCTCGTCGAGGTGGTCACGCAGTCCCATGGACCCGGTGGTGGGGCTGTTGTTGCCCTCGATGGCACTGATCTGGTCCATCCACACACCGGTGGGCTCGTCGGCCACGGCCTCGCCGCCCGGCTCGGCGGCGGCGTTGGCGGACCAGATCGGGTTCACGTAGACGTCGGCCCCCACGTAGGGGTTGTCGACGCGCTCACCGGGGGTGGGGTCCGGGTCGGGATCCGGGTCCGGGTCCGGGTCGGGGTCGGGCCCCGGGTCCACGCTGCCCTCGCAGAGCACGCCGTTGAGGCTGAAGTCCGTCGGGACGGCGTTGTCCCCGGAGTAGGAGGCCTGGAAGCCGAAGGAGGCGGTCCCGTCCTGGGGGATCGTGCCGTTGTGTCCGGCGTCGGTGACCGAGACGCTCTGGCCGGACTGGCTGTGGGACCCTCCCCAGGCGTTGCTGATCTGCTGGTCGCCGTCGAAGGTCCAGTCCAGGGACCAGCCGTCGACTGTGTCTCCGAGGTTGGTGATCTCGACGTCGGCGGTGAAGCCGGAGCCCCAGTCATTGAGTTGGTAGTCGACCGAACAGCCGGTGGCCGCTGCGGCCGGGGCGGAGGCGGTGAGTGCGGCGGTGGCGCCCAGAAGCAGCGTGGAGGCCGTGGCGAGCACGCGGCGCGACAGGGTTCGGGGGTTGTCGGAGGGGGGTCTGCTCATCTGTGTTTCCTCGCGTAGGGGGAGTGCCAGGATCGTGAGCCTGCGGGGAACGTCGCACGGGTCCCGGAGAGGCCGGGAGGGCGACGGGGGTGTGGCCCCTCGGCCGGGTGACGCGTTCTCCCGAGCCGGGTCCTACACCTGTCGGTCGTGGTGCGGTCCGGACTGCGTGGCCGGGAACCCCGTTTCGGGAGCGCTCCCATGCAACGCTTTCCGGAAAGTTAACACCATTGAAAACCGACTGCAATGGGTGATGAGAAGAAACCTCTGCGAAACCCTTACCAGAGCGCTGGAACGTGTCGCCCACCGCCCCCGCCCGTTGCCCGCTCCCGCCGGTGGTGACCGGCGGGAGCGGACGGTCAGGTTCCCAGGCCGGACATCAGGTCCGCGAAGGGCGTCGGCTCCTCGTAGGGGTCGGCCGCGGCCGGCGCGCTCTCGGTGGCGAGCAGGGCCAACTGGCGGGCCGCCCGTGCGATGCGCTCGGACAGCTCGCGCCCGCCGCCCTCGCCCACGCCCCAGTCCTCGGAGGCGGCGTAGACGCCCGTGGGCACCACCACCGAGCGGGTGTAGGAGAACATCGGACGCAGGGCGTGCTCCAGCACCAGCGAGTGGCGCGGGCTGCCCCCGGTGGCGGCCACCAGGACCGGCTTGCCGTCCAGGACGCCCGACTCGACCACGTCGAAGAACGACTTGAACAGGCCGCTGTAGGAGGCGTTGAAGACCGGGGTCACCGCGATGATCCCGTCCGCCCCGGCCACGTCCTCCAGGACCCCGGGCAGCTCACCGGTGGGCACCCGGGTGGTCATGGCGTTCATGATGTCGTGGGCCAGCTCGCGCAACTCCACGACCCGGACCTCGGCCTTCTCCCCGCGGTCGGCCAGCGCCTCCTCCGCGGCGGCGGTCAGCCGGTCGGCGAGCAGGCGGGTCGAGGAGGGGTTGCTGAGCCCCGCCGTGACGGTGACGAGCTTGCGAGTCATCACTGGGCCTCCGTGTTCGTGGTCGCGCGCTCCTTCTCGGCCAGGAGCGAGGTGTGCGTGGGCGCGTCGGGTACGTGCGCGGGCTTCTTGGCGGCGAACTCCCTGCGCAGCACCGGGACGACCTCCTCGCCGAGGAGGTCCAGCTGCTCCAGGACGGTCTTGAGCGGCAGGCCCGCGTGGTCCATCAGGAAGAGCTGGCGCTGGTAGTCGCCGAAGGACTCACGGAAGCCCAGGGTGCGGTCGATGACCTCCTGCGGGCTGCCGACCGTCAGCGGGGTCTCCCGGGTGAACTCCTCCAGGGAGGGCCCGCCGCCGTAGACCGGGGCGTTGTCGAAGTAGGGCCGGAACTCCCTGACCGCGTCCTGGGAGTTCTTACGCATGAACACCTGGCCGCCGAGTCCGACGATCGCCTGGTCGGCCTTGCCGTGGCCGTAGTGCTCGAAGCGGCGGCGGTACAGCGAGATGAGCTTCTTGGTGTGGGTCGCGGGCCAGAAGATGTTGTTGTGGAAGAAGCCGTCACCGTAGTAGGCGGCCTGCTCGGCGATCTCCGGGCTGCGGATGGAGCCGTGCCAGACGAACGGCGGAACGCCGTCCAGCGGACGCGGGGTGGAGGTGAAACCCTGCAGCGGGGTGCGGAACTTGCCCTCCCAGTCGACGACGTCCTCGCGCCACAGGCGGTGCAGGAGGTTGTAGTTCTCCAGCGCCAGCGGGATGCCCTGGCGGATGTCCTGCCCGAACCAGGGGTAGACCGGCCCGGTGTTGCCGCGCCCCATCATCAGGTCCACCCGCCCCTCGGCCAGGTGCTGCAGCATCGCGAAGTCCTCGGCGATCTTGACCGGGTCGTTCGTGGTGATGAGCGTGGTGGAGGTGGACAGGATCAGCTTCTCGGTCCGAGCCGCCACGTAGCCGAGCATGGTCGTGGGCGAGGAGGCCACGAACGGCGGGTTGTGGTGCTCGCCGGTGGCGAAGACGTCCAGGCCCACCTCCTCGGCCTTGAGGGCGATCCGCACCATCGCCCTGATCCGCTCGCCCTCGGTCGGCGTGCGCCCGGTGGTGGGGTCCGGCGTCACGTCGCTGACCGAGAAGATTCCGAACTGCATGGCACGCTCCCCGAGTTTGTTTCCTAAGAAGTAATTTCCTGTGAAGCTACCATGCCCGAACAGTCGGCCCCAAACAGGTATTCCCTCGACACGCGCCGGCCACCCGGACCGAGGGCCCGGGTGGTCGGAAAAGCGCTGGTCAGACAGAACGCCGGGGGATCACAGCGCTCTGGGTCCGCGAGCGCCGCGGAGCCGGGGAGAAGGTCGACCGGTACCGCCGGGGCGGTCGCGGCGGATCCGGACAGCACCCCGGTGACAGTCGACAACGCCCCCCGAGGGCGCTCCACACGGCCGACTGCGCACCCCGTTGTTCATCCACAGGCACACTCCGTACCCACCGAATGTCACCGCCGCGTGCTATTCCTGAGAGGGCAGGCACCGAAACCGTCACCGGGGGTCACCCCCGGCGGAGCACGCGAGGAACGAGTAAGGAGGAGGGCGCCCCGCGGGCCGCGCCCGACATCCCCATGGCCACCACCCTCGACCCCCGACGGACCCCACACCCCCTCCCCCGCCAGCGCGAGAGCGAACAGGGCACCGGTGAGCCGGTCGTGCTCGCCGACGCCCTGGGCGACGTCATGGCCGCCCTCACCGAACTGGACCCCGACCTGGTCACCGTGCACGAGGCGGGCCGATAAAGGGATCCCGGGCACGGACGCCCGGGCTTCCACGCCCGACGCCCGGGTGGCACCGGGCCCTCAGCCGGGAACGCTCCCCGCGGGGCGGTCGATCCCCTCGGGGAACCCGGGCAGGAAGGAACGCACCAGTTCGATCTCCCCGCGGATGTGCGCTTTGAACTCGGCCAGTTCCTCCGCGGGCACCCACAGCTCCAGGATCGTGCGCCCGCCCGCCTGCCGGACGGGACAGCGGGACGCGAACTCCGCCTCCACCCGGAAGCGGGCGACGTGGCCCTCGCCGTCGTGTGGCAGGTTCCACTCCCGGGCGATCCGGTTCGCGTAGTCCTCGTTCAGAACCGGGTAGAAAATGGGCTGTTCGGGCAGGCGGGGCGGCCACTCCCGCCAACCGGAATCCCTGAGCAGGGCGAGTTCCGCGGACCCGGTCGGCCGCCAGAGGGGCATCAGTTCGGACATTCGTGCCTCCTTCTGCGCCAGGGTCGGAGGGGAGCTTAGGGATTCCGTGCCCGAGTCCGCACCCGCTTTTTACCGGACCGGATGAAAATCGGCTGCCAGGGCGGGAACACCAGACACAGACGAAGCGTTCTCACAGGTGAAGCACCCCAGAGCGACCCCGACCCCAACAATCCCACCAACGTCTGTGCGTAGCTTCGACATCACCTCAAGACCATGCGCGGTTGTACGCGTTCGTGTCGGCAATGGGGGTTTCTGACACGAAACCATCGCTACAACCGCCTTCCCAGCGGCCAGACCGCACCTAGTGCGTAGGCCGCGCGGTCGGGTCCCACGTTGGGGGACGTGGGACCCGGCCAGACCTAGCGAATACGAGTGCTCGTGTCGTAAATGGGGGTTTCCGACACGAAACCATCACCGTATTCGCCTCCCAGCGGCCCCCGCACTCAGTGCACGGGCCGCGTGGCCGGTTCCACGTTGGGGGACGTGGAATCCGGCCGGACTCCGGGGGGCGCGCCAGACGGCGCGCCCCCCGTTTTTCGTGTCCGGGTCAGCGGGAAGCCGCCGCCGCACGGACCCCCACACCGCGAACACGGAACCGCCCCGCTCAGGACCGTTGGTGGAAGTCGATCAGGGTCACGGGGCCGAACTCGACCTCCGCTCTGAAGTATCCGTCTTCCGCGGAGGACCGATCCTCACTCAGCACGGTGGACTCCTGGCATGGCCCGAAATAATAGCTTTCCGGCGGGGAACCATCCGGCCTGAACCCCTGTTCCTCACGCCAGAAGACGCCGCAGGCCATCATGTCGTCATACTGTGTGATCCGGCTCATTCTGCCCCTTCTCGCGTCCAACACCACGGCCCTGTCCGGGTCGATCGACGGATCCTCCCGCAGCTCCGCCACCTCCATCGCCTGGTCACAGTCCATGTCCCAACCACTGGCCTGGACCTCCCACTCCTTGCGCCCGCCGTTGTCCTCCGCCCATCTCGGCAAGCGCACGGTCCCGCAGACCGGGGCGTGCACCACGACCCAGCCGAACCCGTCGTTGTCGGCCGCCCATACCTGCGGGTCCTCCAGGGGAACAGCAGTGTCCACCTCCTCGAAGTCGACCCGCACCTCCCAACGGTCCGAGGTGTACTCGGCCCGTACCGGCGCGCCCTCGTCGTCGAGTTCGACACGGCCGACCACCTCCTCTTCGATCAAGGCCTCTGGGGACAGCAGTCCCAACACGGTGGACCCCGTGTATGCCCGCCCCGGCCCGTCGACCGCCTCGGGTCCCCCCTCCTCGGCCAGGGCCCGCAGCGGCGCGGTGACCAGGCTGGGAGCGATCGAGTCGGCGTCGACGCCAGGGGCGCGCTCCAAGGGTGCGGGAGAGGTCCGCCACAATCCGTGGTCTCCCTCCTGCCCGTAGTAAACGTCCACGAGCGCGGAATCGAACCAGAATTCGTGGGGCGACTCCTCCCACAGCTCCGGGGCCTCCTCGCGCGGCGCGTACACGTACAGGTCCCCCTGATGGTTGGCCACGGCCGTGGTCCCCGGACCCATGGCCGCCCCCCGGATGAGAAAGCTCTCGCCGTCGGCCGAGTACAGGTACTCCTCCTCCACCCGGCTGTCCGCCACCACCTGGTCCACGGGGGTCCCGGTGCGTTCGGAGACCTGTTCGGCGTGCTCCCGGGAGAAGGCCCGCTCGACCCGGGCGGTGAACCCCGGCCCCTCCTCCAGCAAGCCCGCGGCGGCGGCGACCGTCTCCGACGGGTTCTCGCTCACCTGCTCGTAGACCACGAAACCGCCCGCCGCCAGTCCGGCCACCGCGAGCAGGCCCGCGCCCGCCAGGCCGATCTTGGACGTGGCGACCCCGCTCAGCACACCGCCGGTGGTCATGCCCGTCCCGGCTGCACCGCCGCTCGCGGCGCCACCGGCCCCTCCGGCGGTCGCCATTGCCGAACCGGACGCGGTGGTACCCGCCGCTCCGGTTCCACCCGCCGTGCCTGCGCCGGCGGCTCCGGCTCCTGTGGCGCCTCCGGAGCCCAGCGCGCCCGAGCCCACGGCGCTCGCGCCCAGGCCGGCCGCGGAGGCGATACCCAGCGCGGCCGCCCAGCGGGCAGGGTCGTGGCCGGCATCGTCCACGCCGCGCCAGTAGTCGCGGAGCATCCGGCGCAGAACGTTCGCCGTGGTGACCGGGCCCCGCTGTCCCTCCTCCTGCGGCTCGGGCAGCAGGGAACGCACCAACACCTCGGAGCTCGGACGCCGGGCCGGATCCGCCGACAGCGCGGCCCGCACCAGGCCCAACAGGTCCTCGGGCACACCGTCGACGTCGTACTCGCCCTCGCGCACCCGGCGCGCCTTCTCCCCCGCGTCACCGGCGCCGAAGGGCTGGCGACCGGTGGCGGCCAGCGCCACCAGCCCGCCCCAGGCGAACACGTCGGCGGCCGGGTCCGCGGCTGCCCCGGAGTAGCGTTCGGGGGCCGACCAGCCGGGGGTCCCGTAGGAGGCCGAACCGTCCTCGGAGCGCTCGGTGCCGATCTCGACCGCGATGCCGAAGTCCACGATCTTCGGGCCGTCCGGGGACAGGATGACGTTGCCCGGTTTGATGTCGCGGTGGGCGATGCCCGCCGTGTGCAGGGCGGCCAGGCCCTCGGCGGCTCCCAGGGCGAAGGTGCGGAGCATCTCGCCCTCCAGCGGACCGAACACGCGCACGTGGGCGCGCAGGTCGCGGCCGGGGACGTAGTCGAAGGCCAGCCACGGAACCGCCGCCCCGGTGTCGGCGGCGTGCAGGCGGGCGGTACTGATCCCGTCGGCTCGCCCCAGCATCTCGACCTCGCGGGCGAAGGCGTCCCGGAAGCGGGGTCTGCGAGCGAAGTCGGCGTGGACGGTCTTGACCGCCACGCACACCCCCTGCCCGTCGAGGGCTCCGTAGACGGCTCCCATACCGCCCGAGCCGATCCGCCCCACCACCCGGTAGGGCCCGATCCCGGCCGGGTCGCCCGTCTCCAGTGGCGCGAGCCCGGGAGGCGGGGAAGTGTCAGGGGAAGTGGACATCGTTGCCTTTCGGAAGAATGTGTGCCGAACGGGGCGGGGGGGACTCCGCCCGGACGATCTGACGCCGCTGCTTCTTCGAAGGTTCGTACGGGTTACGCGGGGTCGGTGGTTCCAGGGACCGTTGCCCGGTCGATCACGGGGCGGGCCGTGCGGCGGTACGATGCGCCTGCGTGGGAGGGGGGTCGAAGTGGCGAACGGCGTCAGGGGCGGCGGGACGCCGGGCGGGCGGCCGACGATGGCCGACGTCGCGGCGCACCTGGGTGTCTCCCGGCAGTTGGTCTCGCTCGTGCTGGGCGACCGGCCGGGCCCCAGCGCGGCCACCCGGGAGCGGGTACTGCGCGCCGCCGAGGAACTCGGTTACCGTGCCGACACCGCAGCCCAGCTGCTGCGCCGGGCGCGCAGCCGTCAGCTCGGCGTGCTCTTCACCATGGAGCACCCGATGGACGCCGACCTGGTCGAGGCCCTGTACCCGGTGGCGGCCCGGTTCGGCTACAGCGTGGCCCTGAGCGCCATGCTGGCCAACCGCACCGAACGCCAGGCGATCGACGAACTCGTGGGGTTGCGCTGTGAGGCGCTGGTGCTCATCGGGATGTCCGCGCAGGCCCCGGAGGACCTGGCCAGGGTCGCCGAGCGGGTCCCCGTGGTGGAGATCGGGCAGCGTACCAACGCGAGGGGGACCGACAGCGTCCGCACCGACGCCGTCTCCGGGGTGCGCCAGGCGGTCGGACACCTGGTCGGCCTGGGCCACCGGCACATCGCGCACGTGTACGGCGGTGATCTGCCCAGTGCCCCCGAACGCCGGACCGGTTACCTGGAGGGCATGCGGGAGCACGGCCTGGGTGCGTACACCGACCTGGTCCCCGGCGCCTACACCGAGGAGTCGGGGGCGCGAGCCGCGGCGTCGCTCCTGGCCCGGGACACGCTGCCCACGGCCGTGGTCTGCTGCAACGACCAGTCCGCTCGCGGCCTGATGGAGACCCTGCTGCACGCGGGGTGCTCCGTGCCGGGGGACGTGTCCGTGGTGGGGTACGACGACAGCCGGGCCGCGCGGCTGTCGTTCCTGAACCTGACCTCGGTCCGCCAGGACGTGGCGCAGATCGCCGAGCTCACGGTCGGCGCGGCGGTCGAACGGTTGGAGGAGGGCCGCACCGAGAGCACCCACGTGGTCCTGCCGACCACCCTCACGGTGCGGGGCAGCACCGCTCCCCCTCGCTCCTGAGTTCCGTTCCCGGGCCTTACGGGCCGGGCCCGCGCACTTCGGAGGGCAGCGCTCGGCATGCCCGGGGCGAGACAGATCACGTGCCGCACCGTTGGCGATCGGCGGTCATCGGTGACATCCTTGATTTAGCACGTGCTAAATCACTTTGCGCGGACCCCCGGAGCCCGTCCGCGGGCCTGGCGCACCTCGGCCAACGGCCCGTCGCCCACGCCACCGGTTCCAGGAACCCCGACGCCTCCGCGCGACCGTCTCCCACCCACGAGGCCCGCGGCACGAAGCCCGCTCGCACACACGACCCACCGCCCGGAAGGGGGCACAGCCATGCCTCTGGCCCTGCTCGCCCTGGCCCTCGGGGCCTTCGCCATCGGCACCACCGAGTTCGTGATCATGGGCCTGCTGCCCGAGGTCGCCACCGACCTCGGCGTGCCCATCTCCACCGCCGGTTACCTCATCTCCGCCTACGCCCTGGGGGTGGTGGTCGGCGCTCCCCTGCTCACCGCCCTGGGCAACCGCCTGCCACGCAAGACCCTGCTGATGGTGTTCATGGGTGTCTTCCTGGTCGGCAACCTGGCCACCGTGGTGACCAGCTCCTACGGTGCGGTCTTCGCCTCCCGGGTGCTGGCGGGGCTCCCGCACGGCGCCTACCTGGGCATGGCCGCCCTGGTCGCCGCGCACATGGCGGGTCCGGCCCGCCGGGCGACCGCCGTGGCCCGGGTGATGCTCGGCCTGACCGTGGCCAACATCGTCGGGGTGCCCGCCGGAACCCTGCTCGGACAGCTGGTCGGCTGGCGGGCCGCCTTCCTGGTGGTCGTGGCCCTCACCGCCCTGACCATCGCGGGTGTGGCCCTGTTCGTGCCGCACACGCCCGCGTCCCGGGCCGGCGGTCTGCGCGGGGAGCTCTCGGCGCTGCGCCACCCGCAGGTCGTCCTGGGGCTGACCACCGCGGTCTTCGGCTTCGCCGGGGTGTTCGCCGTCTACAGCTACATCTCGCCGATGATGACCGAGCTGGCGGGGATGCCCAGCACCGGGGTCCCGATCGTGCTGGCTCTGTTCGGCGTCGGTATGACGCTGGGCTCCCTGGTGGTCGGGCCGCTGGCCGACCGGTGGCTGCGCCCCACCATCTACGGTTCCCTGGCCTCCCTGGCCCTGGTCCTGGCACTGTTCACCGTCACCGTGCACAACCCCTGGACGGCCGCGGTCACGGTGGTGGTCCTGGGCGCGGTCGGTTTCGGGGTGACCGCCCCGCTCCAGGTCCTGGTGATGAACAAGGCGGGCGCGGCCCCCACCATCGCCTCGGCCTCCAACCACTCGGCGTTCAACCTGGCCAACGCCGGCGGCGCCTGGCTCGGCGGCCTCGGGATCGGGATGGGCCTGGGCTACGTCTCCCCCGCGGTGATCGGCTCGGTCCTGGCCCTGGTCGGGCTCGGCATCGCCATGTCGGCGGGTGTGCTCGACCGCAGGGGGCCCGCGGTCGGCTCCGCGGCCTCGGAGCCCGTCCCGGAGACCGTGCGCGAGCCCGTCAGCGGCTGACCGGGACGGACCCCGGGGGCGGGCACCTCCGCCCCCGGGTCAGGTCCGGTCGGGCAGGGTGCGGCTGCGCCCCCGGAACTCGGCGACGACGTCCCCGTCCCGGCGGACCGTGACGTCGTAGACGCCGCTGCGGCCGTGGACCACGCGCTCGACGGCGGTCGCCACCAGCACCTCGCCCTCCTTCGCCGGGGCCACGAACGTGACGTCGGCGCCCGAGGCCACCGTGACCCCGCCGCCGTCCCGGTTGCAGGCACAGGCGAAGGCGGTGTCGGCGAGCGTGAACACGAACCCGCCGTGGGCGATGTTGTGGCCGTTGACCATCAGCGGCCCCACCGTCATCTCCACCACCGCGAAACCGTCCCGGGCCTCGACCAGGCGCATCCCCAGGTTCTTGGAGGCACGGTCGGCCTCGAACATGCGCCAGGCGGTCTCGTTGCGCCCCTCCGGCGCCGGGCCGCTCATGAGTCGAAGTCCACGGTCACGGTGTCGGTCCGAGGCAGCGACTGGCAGGCCAGGGCGTACCCGGCCTCGACCTCGGCGGGGGTGAGCGCGTAGTTGCGGCGCATCTCGACCTCGCCGTCGCACACCTTGACCCGGCAGGTGCCGCAGACACCGCCCTTGCAGGCGAAGGGCAGGTCGGGGCGGTAGCGCTGGGCGGAGTCCAGGACCGGCACCCCCTGCGGCAGGGTCAGTGTGGTGGTACGGCCGTCCAGGACGACGGTGACCTCACTGGCCGGACCCTCGACCCCCGGATCCTCGTGCCGAGTCTGGGGCGGCGGCTCGGCGCCCTCGACGAAGAACAACTCCTGGTGGATCCGGTCGCCCCGCACACCGTGCTCGGCGAGGACCTCCCGGGCGTCGGTGACCATCCCGTAGGGGCCGCACAGCCACCAGTGGTCGACCGCGTCGGCGGCGACCACGGTGGACAGCAGCGCGTCCAGCTTCGCGCCGTCCAGTCGTCCGGTGAACAGCTCGGACTCGCGGGGCTCGCGGGAGAGCACGTGGACGAGTTCGAGCCGGGGACCGAAGGAGTCCTTGAGGTCGGCCAGCTCGTCGGCGAACATCACGGTGTCGCTGCGCCGGTTGCCGTAGAGCAGCGTGACACGGGAGTCGGTCCGGCGCAGCAGTGAGGACGCCATCGACAGCACCGGGGTGATGCCCGAGCCGGCGGCGACGAGCACGTGGCGGGCGGCCTCGTCCAGGTCGGGGCTGAACCGGCCGGTGGGCGGGCCCACCTCGATCTCGTCGCCCGGTTCGACCTCGCGGACCAGCCAGTGCGAGAACAGTCCGCCGGGGACCAGGCGCACCCCCACCCGGGGGGCCTCGCCCACGGCCGCGCAGACGGAGTAGCTGCGCCGTTCCTCCACGCCGTCAACCACCCGGCGCAGGGTCAGCGACTGCCCCGGGGCGAAGGCGAACGCCTCGGCCAGGTGGTCGGGGACGTCGAAGGTGACGGCGACGGCGTCGTCGCACAGGCGCTCGACGGCGGCCACGCGCAGCCGGTGGAACGCGGCCCGGCCGCGCGGGGCGGCGGGGGCGGTCTCGGTGACGGGTGTGGTCACGGTCAGATCTCCTTGACGTGCTCGAACGGTTCGAGGCAGGTCCGGCAGCGGTGCAGCGACTTACAGGAGGTCGCGCCGAACCGGGACAGTTCCTCGGTGTCGGCCGCCCCGCACAGGGGGCAGCGCGGGGCGGTACGGGTGGGCATCAGGGTGAGCGGGACGGGACCCGCCGGGCGCCGGGGCGCCCCTCCGGGCGGGGAGATACCGTGCTCGGCGAGCTTGCGCCTGCCCTCGTCGGTGATCCAGTCGGTGGTCCAGGCGGGCGAGAGGGCGGTGCGCACCTCCACCTTCCCGAAGCCGGCGGCGCGCACGGCGCGGTCCACGTCCACGCGCATCTCCGCCAGGGCCGGGCAACCGGAGTAGGTGGGGGTGATCCACACCGCCGCGGTGCCGTCCTGTTCGACCTCGACCTCGCGCAGGATGCCCAGGTCGGCGAGGGTGAGCATGGGCAGTT
Organism: Nocardiopsis moroccensis; assembly: GCF_055763695.1. Lineage (NCBI taxonomy): Bacteria > Bacillati > Actinomycetota > Actinomycetes > Streptosporangiales > Nocardiopsidaceae > Nocardiopsis > Nocardiopsis moroccensis. The sequence continues at coordinate 2,014,072 of NZ_CP199747.1, forward strand.
CGGGGTCGGTGACCGCGGCGGCCGCCGCCCAGAGGCGCCGACGGGTGTCGGCGTCGCGCCCGGTACCGGTCGTGGTTACCATGTCGCCTCCGGGTGCTCGCGGGCCACGCGCTGGAGCTCCTCCAGCAGCGGGGCGAGTTCACTGCTGTGCCTGCCGTCGCGCCCGGCGACACCGGCCTCGGGGAAGTCCCCGGGGGCGGGCAGAGTGGCGGTGGTCAGCACCTGGGTGAGGACCCCGTGGACCTCCTCGCGCACCGAGGCCGGGTCCACACCCGCGCCCCGGTCCGCCAGAGCGGCCTCCACGGGGTGGGTGGCGAAGAGTTCGCCGGTGCGGGGCCACACGTGGGCGACGGCCTCGCGCATGCGCTCGTTGGAGTAGGGGGTGCCGTCGCCCAGGCGCAGGGCCCAGGACACGGCGTACTCACGGTGGTAGGCCAGTTCGTTGACGCCCTTGGCCGCGATGGCGGCCAGCACCGGGTCCCTGCTGTCGGCCAGACGGGTGAACAGGGCCAGGCGCCAGGTGGAGAGCACGAGCAGCGTGGTGACGCAGCGGGCGAAGTCACCGCGCGGGATCTCGGCCAGACACACGTTGCGGAACTCCGCGGCCGGTCGCCGGTAGGCGAAGGCGTCCTCGTCGCGTCCGGTGCCGTCGGCCTGTCCGGCGCGGGCCAGCAACAGGCGGGCCTGGCCGAGCAGGTCCAGTGCGATGTTGGCCAGGGCCACCTCCTCCTCCAGTTCCGGGGCGTCGGTCACCCAGTGGATGAGACGCTGGGACTGGATGAGGGCGTCGTCGCCGAGCATCTGGCAGTACGCCGCCAGGTCCGCGCCGTCCACCCCCTCGGGCAGGGTGGTGTCCACGCCCGCGAGCGCCTCGGTGAAGCCGGTGCCGAAGGCCCAACGGGCGTCGCCGTCGTGCTCCTCGGTCAGTCCGGTGAAAATGTTCTCGCCGCTCATGTCGTTCCTTGAAGACTCGTGCTGGCCCGGCCCCGGGGTCCCCCGGACCTAGATGTGGGGGACGTCCTCGGGGATGGGGTAGAAGGTCGGGTGGCGGTAGACCTTGTCACCGCTGGGCTCGAAGTAGGGGTCCTTCTCGTCCGGGCTGGAGGCGGTGATGTCCTCGGCGAGCACGACCCAGATACTCACACCCTCGTTGCGGCGGGTGTAGAGGTTGCGGGCGTTGTGCAGCGCCATGGTCTCGTCGGGGGCGTGCAGCGAACCCACGTGCACGTGGTTCAGGCCGCGCTTGCCTCGGACGAAGACCTCGTAGAGGGGCCATTCGGGGCGGGCCGGTGTCGCGTTGTCGTTCCTGCTCATGCCGCGGCCTCCCGGGCGCTCTGCTGCTTCCTGGCGTAGGCGGTGGCGGCCTCGCGGACCCACGCGCCCTTCTCGTGGGCGGTGCGCCGGCGGGCGACGCGCTCGGCGTTCTTGGGACCGCTTCCGGAGATGACCTGTTTGAACTCGTTCCAGTCGGGCTCACCGAAGTCGTAGTGCTCGCGCTCGGCGTTCCAGGCCAGTTCGGGGTCGGGCAGGGTGACGCCCAGCTTCTCCGCCTGCGGGACGGTCATGTCGACGAACTTCTGGCGCAGGTCGTCGTTGGTGTCGATCTTGATGCCCCAGGTCATGGACTGCTGGGTGTTGGGCGAGTCCGCGTCGGGCGGGCCGAACATCATCAGGGACGGCCACCACCAGCGGTCGACGGCGTCCTGGACCATCGCACGCTGGCCCTCGGTCCCCTCCATCATGCGCATGAGCAGTTCGTAGCCCTGGCGCTGGTGGAAGGACTCCTCCTTGCAGATGCGCACCATCGCCCGGGCGTAGGGGCCGAAGGAGGTGCGGCACAGCGGGACCTGGTTGCAGATCGCGGCGCCGTCGACCAGCCAGCCGATGACGCCGACGTCGGCGTAGTTCAGGGAGGGGTAGTTGAAGATCGAGGAGTACTTCTGGCGGCCCTCGATCAGGCGTTCGGTGAGGTCGGCGCGGTCCACGCCGAGGGTTTCGGCGGCCGCGTACAGGTACAGGCCGTGTCCGGCCTCGTCCTGGACCTTGGCCAGGAGGATGGCCTTGCGGCGCAGGCTGGGCGCGGTTGTGATCCAGTCGCCCTCGGGCTGCATGCCGATGATCTCCGAGTGCGCGTGCTGGGAGACCTGGCGGATGAGGGTCCGGCGGTAGGCCTCGGGCATCCAGTCGCGCGGTTCGATGCGCTGGTTGTCGGCGATCCGGGCGTCGAACTCCGCCCGGAGCGCCTCGTCGGCGCCGGGGGGCGCTTCCTGGGCCGTGGTCGGCATTGATCTTTCCCCATTCATAACCGAACGTTCGGTCAGTAATTAGTATCCCCGGAGCCGGGTGTCCAACGCAAGTCCTCGGACACCCGAATCCGAGCAGGTCACCCCACTCCGCGGGGCCCGCGCTCCGCTTCGGCGCGTGCTAACGGCCGGTGAAGGCGGGCCTCTCCTTGTTGAGGAAGGCCTTGACCGCGCCGACGTGATCGGCGGTGGCGCCCAGCTGGTTCTGCAGCTCGGCCTCCTCCTCCAGCAGCTCCGGCAGGTCCGCCTCACCCGAGGCGGCGGAGCGCACCTCGCGCTTGGCCGCCACGAACGCGGACGTGGGCCCCGAGGCCAGCTGGACGGCGACCTCCCGGGCGCGCGCCTCCCAGTCCCCGTCGTCCACGACCTCGGTGACCAGACCCAGCTCCTGCGCACGGTCGGCACCGAACACCGTGGCCATAAGCATCAGCTCCATCGCACGGGCCTGACCCAGCGAACGCACCAGCCGGTAGGCCAGAGCCGAGTCCGAGGCCAGGCCGATCCCGGTGAAAGCCGTACCGAACTTCGCCCTGCGGGCGGCCACGCGCACGTCACCGGCGAGGGCGAAACCCAGACCGGCCCCCACGCAGGCACCGCCGATCCCGACCACGAGGGGGACCTGGATCCCCTCCAGGGCCAGCACGATCCGGTTGTAGTGCTCACGCACCGTGCTCAACGCCTGATCGGGCTCCTCCTGCTGGATCCGGGCGTGTTCGGCCAGGTCCTGACCCACGCAGAAGGCCTTGTCCGTCCCCAGGAACAGCACCGCGCGGGCGGTGGTGGACTCACTGGCCCGGCGGACCGCCGCCAGCAGCTCCTCCTTGACCTGCCGGGTCAGCGCCGGCCGGTTCAGCCGGACGACGGCGAGGCCGTCGGTCTCACCGAACTCCGCAGCCCTGTCTTCACTCACGCCTTGTCTCCCTCGTCCCAGATGTGAAAGCCCTCGCCGCTCTTGCGGCCGAGCCTGCCTTCGGCGACCTTACGGCGCAGGAGCTCCGGCGGGGTGAACCGGTCCCCCAGTTCGGCGGCCAGGTGCTCGGCGATGGCCAGGCGCACGTCCAGGCCGACCAGGTCGGTGAGCCTGAGCGGACCCATCGGGTGGCGGTAGCCGAGCTCCATGGCAGTGTCGATGTCGGCGGGCGAGGCCACGCCCTCCTCGACCATGCGGATGGCCTCCAGGCCCAGCATGACGCCGAGCCGGCTGGTGGCGAAGCCCGGCGCGTCCCGGACCACGATCTCGGTCTTGCCCAGGGCCCCGACCCAGCCGCGCACCGCCTCCAGGACGGCCGGCTCGGTCTCGGGAGCGGTCACGAGCTCCACGAGCCTGGAGGCCGGGACCGGGTTGAAGAAGTGGGTTCCCAGGAAGCGCCCGGGACGCCGGAGCGCGGCGGCCAGCTCGGTGACCGACAGCGAACTGGTGTTGGAGGCCAGGACGGTGTCCTCGCCGACCGCGGCCTCGGCCGCGGTCAGCACCGCGATCTTCAGGTCCGGCCGCTCCGGGACGGCCTCCACGACCAGACCCGTCCCGGACGGGATCTGCGCGGCGTCGGTGACGGTGTCGAACCGGGCAAGGTAGGAGGCGGGTTCGGCGTCGATCTTGCCGCGCCCGTGCGCCTTGTCCAGTCCGGCCGCGACCCGGTCGCGGCCGGCCTCGGCGGCCTCCACGGTGGCTTCCACCAGCACCACGCGCGCCCCTGAGGTCAGGAACTGCTGGACGATACCGGCACCCATGGTGCCGCCGCCGATGACGGCGACGGAGGCGGGCACGCCCTGTACGGGGTTGTCGGAGGTCAACGCTTCTTCCTCTCCAGGAAACGGGTCATCCGGTCGTGTTTGTCAGCGCTCTCGAACAGCACCGCCTGCGTGAGGTCGTCGGCCAGCGGGTGCACACCGTCGGCGTCCAGCACCATCTTGGTCAACCGCAGGGCCGCCGCCGAGGAGGCGGCCATCCGGTCCAGCAGACCGTGCGCGCGCTCGCGCAGCTCCTCGGAGGGAACGATCTCGGCCACCAGGCCGTGGCGCAGCGCGGCCTCCGCGTCCAGCCTGAACCCGCCGAGCAGCACCTGTTTGGCCACCGAGGCGCCGACCAGTTCCTTCAGGCGCCAGCAGGCACCCGCGCCGGCGATGATGCCCAGGCCCGGCTCGGGCTGGGCGAACACGGCGGTGGGGGTGGCGATCCGGATGTCACAGGCGTAGGACAGTTCGGCGCCGCCACCCAGCGCGAACCCGTCGACCGCCGCCACGGTGGGCGCCCGGAGCCGGTGCAGCCGCTCGAACAGACGGCTGTTGATCCCGGCCAGGGCCTCCTCACGGCCGCGTTCGCGCAGTTCGGCGATGTCGGCTCCGCCCGCGAACACGGTGCCGTGCCCGGTCAGCAGCAGGGGTCTGGGCTCGGTCTCGAGCTCGGCGCACACCCGGTGCAGCTCGGAGATCATCCGACCGTTGATGGCGTTGCGGGCCTCGGGACGGTGCAGCTCGACCACCACACGGTCCTCGCGCCACTCGACGGCGAGGGTCTCGAACTCCGCGGCCCGGGGGCCGTGGTCCCCGCCGTACTGGTCGTGGCTCATACGCGCTCCACCAGCAGGGCGGTGCCCTGGCCGACGCCCACGCACAGGGTGGCCAGGCCGCGCCGGGCGTCCTCGCGCTCCATCCGGTTCACCAGCGTGACCACCAGACGGGAGCCGGAGGAGCCGAGCGGATGGCCCAGGGCGATCGCGCCACCGTCGGCGTTGACCCGGGACTCGTCCAGGCCGAGCCGGCGCATCACGGCCAGGGACTGGGCGGCGAAGGCCTCGTTGAGCTCGACCGCGCCGACCTCGTCGAGCTTCCACCCCGCGCGGTCCAGGACCTTGCGGGTGGCCGGGACCGGGCCCAGCCCCATGACCTGCGGGTCGACCCCGGCCGAGGCGGAGGCGACCACCCGGGCGCGCGGGGTGAGCCCGTACCTGCGTACGGCCTCGGCGCTGGCCAGGACCAGAGCGGAGGCACCGTCGGAGAGGGAGGAGGAGTTGCCCGCGGTGACGATGCCGCCCTCGCGGAAGACCGGGCGCAGCCTGCCCAGGCTCTCCTCGGTGGAATCGGGGCGCGGCCCCTCGTCCTCGGTGACCTCGTGGGTCCGGCCCTTGCGTCCGTGGACGGTGACGGGGACGATCTCGCGCGCGAAGCGGCCCGCCTCCGCGGCGGCGACGGCGCGTTCGTGGCTGCGCAGCGCGAAGGCGTCGCACTCCTGGCGGGTGAGGCCCTCCAGGGTCGCGACCTCCTCGGCGGTCTCGCCCATCGACAGGGTGTAACGCAGCTCGTCGGGTGCGGCGTCGACGGGAGCCTGGGCGTCGGCCGCGGCGAAGCGCGGGTTGGTGAACCGCCAGCCCAGGGAGGTGTCGGCGACCTCCCCCGGTTTGGCCCAGGGGGTCCCGGGCTTGGCCATCACCCAGGGGGCGCGGGTCATCGACTCCACCCCGCCCGCGACGACCACGTCGGCCTCCCCGGCACGGACGGCCTGGGCGGCCGAGGCGACGGCGGTCAGGCCGCTGGCACACAGCCGGTTGACGGTGTAACCGGGGACCCCGGAGCCCAGACCCGCCAGCAGGGCGGCCATCCGGGCCACGTTGCGGTTGTCCTCGCCCGCCTGGTTGGCGGCGCCGAGGATGACCTCGTCCACGACCCCGTCGGGGAGGCCGGCGCGGCGGACCACCTCGGACACGGCCAGGGCCGCCAGGTCGTCCGGGCGGACGGCCGCGAGGGCGCCCCCGTAACGGCCCTGAGGGGTGCGCACCCCGTCGACCACGTAGACGTCGCTCACGAACGGCCTCCCATGTTGACTGCGGTGGCCTGTGCCACCGTCCTGTGTGAACCCATCGACACGTCTCCTTGACACAGCAGGTCAGAGACTGAGTAAATGCATTAGTAACCGAACGTTCGGTCAGTAAGCAAGTCGGCCCCCGCACCCGGACCGGCAACGGACCCACCTCAGCGCGACGGACCCCGCCGACCCGCCCGAGCGCCCGCCGCGGGCCGTGCTCACCGGACCGCTTCGGCCCGGGGCCGCCGCACGGTCCCACGCGGCGCCGAAGCACCGAGAGCATCCGCGGCGTACTCCCCGGCGGGACACCGCGCACAGTACCCGGAGAGACCCATGGCAATCCAGGACAGCACCAAGCAGTCGGCCGGCACCGCCCCGCGGCAGCGCCTCGGCCGGGCCCCCGCCCCCGGGGCCCTGGACCCGGCCGAGCGCATGAGCACCGACGAACTGCGCGCCCTCCAGTTCGAACGGCTGCGTTGGACCCTGGAGCACGCCTACACGAACGTGCCCCTGTACCGGCGCAAGTTCGACGAGGCCGGAGTACGCCCCGAGGACCTGGGAAGCCTGGAGGACCTCGCCCTCTTCCCACACACCACCAAGGCCGACCTGCGCGAGAACTACCCCTTCGGAATGTTCGCCGTCCCCCAGGAGCAGGTCAGCCGCATCCACGCCTCCAGCGGGACCACCGGCAAACCCACCGTGGTCGGCTACACCCGCGAGGACATCGACACCTGGGCCACCGTGGTGGCCCGTTCGATCCGTGCCGCGGGCGGCCGCCCCGGCCACAAGGTCCACGTCTCCTACGGTTACGGCCTGTTCACCGGCGGCCTCGGCGCCCACTACGGCGCCGAGAAGCTCGGCTGCACGGTCATCCCCGCCTCCGGCGGCCAGACCGCCAAACAGGTCCAGCTCATCCAGGACTTCCGGCCCGAGATCATCATGGTCACCCCCAGCTACATGCTGACCCTGATGGACGAGTTCGAACGCCAGGGCATCGACCCCCGAACGACCTCCCTCGAGGTCGGGATCTTCGGCGCCGAGCCCTGGACCGAGAAGATGCGCCTGGAGATCGAGGAGCGCTTCGACATCAACGCCGTCGACATCTACGGCCTCTCCGAGGTCATGGGCCCGGGCGTGGCCAACGAGTGCGTGGAGACCAAGGACGGACTGCACGTCTGGGAGGACCACTTCTACCCCGAGGTCCTCGATCCGCTCACCCAGGCCGTCCTGCCCGACGGCGAGAACGGCGAGCTGGTCTTCACCTCGCTGACCAAGCAGGCCATGCCGGTCATCCGCTACCGCACCCGCGACCTGACCACCCTGCGCCCGGGCACGGCCCGCCCGATGCGGCGCATGGACAAGGTCACCGGCCGCAGCGACGACATGATCATCCTGCGCGGGGTCAACGTCTTCCCCACCCAGATCGAGGAGATCGTGCTCGGCCTGGACGGACTCGCCCCGCACTTCCAACTGGTGCTCACCAAGGAGGGGCGCCTGGACGGCATGACCGTGCGCGTCGAGGCGGCCCCGGACTGCACCGCCGACCGTCGCACGGCCCTGAGCAGGGAGATCACCGCGACGGTCAAGGACAGGGTCGGGGTGAGCGTGACCGTCGACGTCGTCGACCCCGAGCAGATCGAACGCTCGGTCGGCAAGTTCCGCCGCATCATCGACCAGCGTCCCCGGGACTGAGGACCGGGCGGTCCCGGTTCCGGTGCGCACCGGTCACGGCGTGCCGGAGCCGGGGCCGCCCACCAGTGGCAGGGCCCGTCCGCCGAAGTGCGCGTACTCCTCCCCCGTCCCCGGGGTGTAGAAGGTGAGCGCGGCCCACGTGCGCTGTTCCCCGGGCCGGACCGCGTATCGGCCCGGCCCGACCGGAACCATCGGGCACTCCCGGACGGGTTCGGGTTCGAGTTCGGCCAACGGACCCAGAGCGGTCATGCGCAGCACCCGCCCCCGCGCGTCCTCCAGCACCTCCAGACGCTGCGAAGCGTTCTCGTACACACTCCGGGGAAGCGGGCCGGTCGCCGCCGTCGGCTCCCGCGGGGGCGTCAGCGGCTCCTGGATCCGCACCCCGGCGACCGCGTCGAAGACCTCCCCGTACAAGTCCTGGTACAGGTCACGGGTCTGACCGCCGTTGGTCAGCAGGACCACCGCCAGCCCGGCCCGCGGCAGCAGGCGCAGGAACGCGGACTGGCCGATGGTGTTGCCGTCGTGGCCCAGCAGCCGGTGACCGTCCCAGCCGTAGCGGATCCAGCCCAGGCCCCAGGAGTCCCCCAGGGTGTACTGGTCGGGCAGGTCCACCTCGTGCCGGGCCATCGCCTCGACCGACCCCTGCGACAGCACCCGCTCGCCCTCGGCCGTGCGACCACCGCGCAGGTGCATCCCGGCGAAGCGCAGCACGTCCTCCGCGTTGGCGGTGACCAGACCCGCCGGCCCCAGGGACCGGGGCAGGCCCCACACCGGGGCCGGCACCGGATCGGGCAGGCCCACCACGTGGCCGAGGGCCGCCCCGTGCAGCAGTGCCTCCTCCGGGAGCGTGCCCGTGCGGGTCGTCCCCAACGGGGTGAACAACCGCTCGCGCATCGCCTCGTCCCAGGTCAGTCCGGTGACCTTCTCGACGACCCGGCCCAACAGCGGAAAACCCGAGTTGCAGTAGGAGAAGGTCGCGCCCAGCGGATGGATCACGGCGGCCCCGGCCAGCTCGGCGACGTAGCGTTCCAGGACGTCGTCGCCGCGGCCGGTGTCGGTGAAGACGTCCCCGTCGATCCCGCTCGTGTGGTTGAGCAGGTGCCGGACGGTCAGCCCGGCGGCCAGTTCCGGTTCGGCCAGCCGCAGCCCGGGAAGCACCTCGGCGATCCGGGTGTCCACGGTCAGGGCCCCCTCGTCGACCAGACCCATGACCAGGGTCGCGGTCAGCACCTTGGTGATCGAACCGATCTGGAAGACCGACCCTGCGGTGACCGGGTGCCCGGTCCCGGCGTTGAGGACGCCGTGCTCGACCTGGACCAGCTCCCCGGCCCCGCCCGGAGCGGGGCCGGTCCGCAGGATCCCGAGCTGCGCACCGGGGACCCCGTGCCGCTCTGCCAGTTCGGCGAGCCGTCCCCGCCAGTGCCCCTCGTCGATCACGGGCGAAGGCGCCCGGTCCGACATCGGGCCGTCGGCACGTGTCACCTGCTCCACGGTGTACTCCTCCGGGGGGATGGCTACGGCTTCCGGGCGACGCCGCCGTACTCGGCGACCGGGCGGATCTCGCCGACCTCGGTCGGCGCCGAGCGCCACAGCGAGCAGGAGACCACGCCCGGTTCCAGGAGTTCGAGGCCGTCGAAGAGCGCCCGGATCCCCGCGGCACTGCGGATCGTGAGCTTGGGGGTGCCCCGCTCGTTCCACGCCTCGGCCACCTGGTGGGCGCGTTCGTGGTCGATGTCGTCGGTCGGGTGGGAGACCACCAGATAGCTCCCGGGGGCGAGCGCGTCCAGCAACCGGTCCAGGATCGAGCGCACCTCGGCGTCGTCGGCCACGAAGTTCACCACACCCAGCAGCATCAGGGCCACCGGCTTGGAGAAGTCCAGGGTCTTCCCGGCGGCGGCCAGGATGCTCTCCGGGTCGCGCAGGTCGGCGTCGACGTAGTCGGTGGCCCCCTGGTCGGTGCCGGTCAGCAGGGCACGGGCGTGCGTGAGCACCAGCGGGTCGTTGTCCACGTACACCACCCGGGCCTCCGGGGCCGCGGTCTGGGCCACCTCGTGGGTGTTGTTGTGGCTGGGAAGGCCGGTGCCGATGTCCAGGAACTGCCGGATCCCCTGTTCCTCGGCCAGGTAGGTGACGGTACGGACCAGGAACCCGCGGTCGGCCACCGCGTTGTCGACGATCTCGGGGAAGAACGAGCGGATCTGGTCGCCCATCTCCCTGTCGACCGGATAGTTGTCCTTGCCGCCCAACCAGTAGTTCCAGATACGGGCGTTGTGCGGAACGGAGGTGTCGATCTTGGCGTCGGGGATCTCGGAGGGCACGGTCCTGCTTTCCACTGCGGGGTCCGGCCGGGCGCCGGACGGTCCGACCAGTAAAACGGCCCCGGGAACATACCGGCAAGTGCCGGAAGGGATGGTTCCCTTACCGTTAGGCGCTTTGGGGCGATCTGACCGTGTCGGGGGTCGGGGCGGGGGTCGGCCGGCGGTCCGGCGCTCTGGCGCCTCGGCGAAAACGACTCGTGGGCCGGGAGGGGGTCACGGTAGCTTTCGGCGACCGCACCCCGACCGCGTTGGAGAAACGGTGAAGCACTCGACCGAGGAGTTCGCCCGCATCGCCGAGCAGGGCACCGTGCTGCGCTGCCAGGTGGGCTCCGGCGTCCACGGCCTCGACCTCGACGGCCAGAACGACCGCGACGAGATGGGGATCTGCGTCGAGCCGCCCGAGTACGTCATCGGTCTGCGCGTCTTCGAGCAGTACATCCACCGCACCCGGCCCGCACACGCCCGGTCCGGCCCCGGCGACCTGGACCTGACCGTGTACTCGCTGCGAAAGTGGACCCGGCTGGCCCTGGACGGCAATCCCACCGTCCTGCTGCCCCTCTTCGTGCCCGACGAGGATGTCCGCACCCTCACCCCGGTCGGCCGGGAACTGCGCGCCAACGCCCACCGCTTCCCGTCCCGACGGGCCGGAGAACGCTTCCTGGGCTACCTGCGCGCCCAGCGCGAACGGCTGGCGGGCACCCGCGGCGGCCGACACACCAACCGCCCCGAACTGGTGGAACGGTACGGCTTCGACACCAAGTACGCCTACCACATGGTCCGGCTGGGTCTCCAGGGCGTGGAACTGCTGGAAACCGGCGGCCTCACCCTGCCGGTGCCCGAACCCGACCGCGCCTGGCTGCTCGCCCTGCGCCGCGGGGAGCACAGCCGCGAGGAGGCCCTGGAGCGCGCCGCGGAACTGGAGGCCCGGCTCGCCGGGTTGTGCGGGAGCAGCGACCTGCCCGCGACGGCCGACGCCGCCTGGGCCGACCGCTGGCTGTGCGAGGTCTACCCACGGGTCTGGAACGATCGTTGAACCACGCTGGTCAGAGCGGGAACCCGACGCGGCACCGCCGCGACGGCGAGATAGGGTGATCCATCGAAGAGGTACATGCCGCGCCCGAAACTCCGGGTGTCCCGGTGTGCCGGGTGCCGGGGGCACGGTCCGCGGCGCCCGGGGGACGACACAGTGAAGGAAACACCATGGTCGGAACCGTCGCGTTCGTGCTCATGATCATCAGCCTGTCGATGATGATCATCTCCGGTCTTCTCGCGGCCGTCATCAAGACCCGCTAGGGCCCGGAACCTCCCGGCGCCGGACGTCCCGGCCCGGGAGGTTCCTCGGGGGACCTCGGAGCCCTGGTCAACCGCACCCGCGATGACGGCCGGCAGGATGTACCCGGAGCCGGCCGGGTGGCCCGGTGGGGCTCCCCCCGGTCGGTGGTCCGACGGAACCCCAGCAGGATATTTCCGGCATAGGCCGCGGCTTTCGGCGTTCGCCAGGTGCGGGCGGTACGCCTTCCCTAGGGTCACTCGAAGAGATCTCCGAGGAGCCTTCGATGCCCAAAACCCCGGAGCAGCCCCTTCCCCGCTCCCCCTACCGGAACCTGGCCCTGCTCTGCCTGGTCACCCTCTCCGGGCACCGGGAGCCGCACGGCCTGCTCGAACACGCCCACCGGCTGGTGACCGGAGCGCTTCCGCGCGGGCGGCGCCACCCCCGTACCCACGAGTACGCGCGAATACGTCACAAGGTCCTGCGCAGGTCGCTCTTCCCCCGGCGGTGGCACCCGCACGGCCAGTCCGGTCTGCGGGTCTCGCCCGTCGACGGCCTCGGCGGCGAGACCCGCGGCCTGGAAGCGCTGGACGGCCTGGACGCGCCGGCCCGTGCGGCCTACGTCCTCCTCCGGAGGGAGGGCCTGGACGCCCGCGCCGCGACCGAACTCCTCTCCTCGGTCGGGGTCCGCGACGCCACGGCCGCCGTGGAACGCGCCACCGGGGTACCGGCCGCGTTGCCCCTGCCCGACCCCACACTCGTCCGGGTCAGCGGCAAGGGGCCCCTGGTGCACCGGCGTGGCCTGGTCGCCTCCGCGGGCCTGCTCGCCCTGGCGGTGACGGTGCTGGGACTGACCGCGGCCGGGCCCGACACCGGGGCGGGTGCCACCGCGCCCACCGCGGCACCGCCTCCACTGGCCGGGGCGACCGCACCGGACGCCTGGCGGACGAGCTTCCGGCTGGACCTGACGGCCTGGCACCCCAGGGGTGACGCGGTCGACGACCGGGCGCTCACCCGACGGGCCGTGGCCGTCTGGGCCGAACAGGAGAACGGTGACGGCGCCCCCGTCTCGCCCTCCCTCCTGTTCGCCGGCGAGGTGGCCGACCGCGAGGTCGTGCTCCTGCACGACGGGCCCCGGCTCGCCCGCTACACGCGTGCGGGCTCCGAGGAACTGGTCGAGGTGTTCGCCGAACCCGGCAACGGTGTGGCCAACTGGCCCGCCCTCCGCCTGGCCGACACCGACGACGGCATCCACTACCTGCTGCCGCCCTGGGTGACCGAGGCAGCCGGCGCCCCGCTCGGCCGAGGCGGCGCCGACTGGTCCGACGTCGAACACCGGGACGGGGTGACCGGGGCCGTACCCGCCGGGGACCACTGTGGGGCGGGCCCCGTCCTGCGGCTGCGCGCCCCCGAGGTGGCGCACGGTCAGCCGTACACGGCGATCGACCTGGGCGGCCCGGACACCGCCCACCTGGGGTACATGCCTCCGCCTCCCGCCGAGATCCGCAGGTTGGGGCCGCACGAGGTGCTCGGTCCCGAACAGGGCTTCGACCTGTGGGGCGAGCTGGCCTGCGCCGGGGACCTGCCCGAAGGTCCCGTGCGCACCGCCACGGCCTGGGAGTTCGCCGTCCAGGAACTGCCCGGTGGCGGAGACGGCCGGTGGACGTGCGTGCGGTTCGGCGGGCACGACGGCGGCGGGCTGGCCCGAGCCGTGTTGGTCACGGAGACCGACGACGGCACCGAGACCGTCCTGGCCGGGGAGAGCGAGAACGGTTGGGACTGCAGCAACCTCAACCGTCACGTGGCCGCGGGCACCTGGTGGCAGGATTCCGGGAACCGCTGGCACTATCTGGCGGCCGCTTCCCGCGAGGTCGCCTCGATCACCGTGGAGGGCGTGGTCGAGGGGGCCGACGAGGGCGGCGAGGGTGTTCTGGCAGTGGCCGGTCCGCGTTCGCAGGACCGTCCCTCGGAGGAGGTCACCCTGACCGCCGTCGACGTGCGGGGCGAGGAGATGACCGTCCTCGGGCGCTGAGGCCGCGACCGCTCCCCTGGCCGGATCCGGCCAGGCGCCGAGGTGAGTGCACGTGCAGGTGCACCGTCGGTGATATCACTGGGTACGCAGTCCCTCACCCCGTCCGGGGAACAGGGGAACTGGCGAGGCGGAGGTTCCGGGCCGGGTGCGCCCGTCACGGAACCTCCCGGGTTCCCGCCGGGCCGCTCCCCCCGGTTGCGGGTCGGCTCCGCTGACGGCCCTGGGCCGTAGTTAGGGTAAACGCATGTCGATATGGGCGCGGGCCGACCGCACCGGAAGGGTCGGGGAGGCCCTCCTGATGTTGGAGGGCCAACGGATCATTGACGGCCTGGAGATCCTGCCGGCCGAGAACAAGCCCTACCGTGTGCGCGTCCCCGCCGGGATCGTCCACATGGACGAGGACGAGGCCGCCATGTTCGCTCTCGGGGCGGTCGTCGGAGCCTTCGGCAGCGTGGCCCGGCAGAGGGTCTGACCCGCGTCCCCGGCGTTCGGGGGCCGGTCGGCTACCTCCGCCCCATCATGCGCAGGATCGCGTCGAGCAGCAGGTCACGGACCATTGTGCGGTGCTCCTCACTGTGCCCGACCGTCAACTCGTTGTTGAAGGTCGACTGGCACAGCCCCACCGTCATCTCCGCCAGCGGCAGCGCGGGGCGCCCGTCCCCGGGCAGCTCCTCCACGAAGCGGGCCACCTCGATCGCCTCGCGGACCGCCTCGGTCCACGGTCCGGTGCGCTCGCGCCACCAGTCGCGTTGCGGGCCCGGTTCCGTCCCCAGCCCCGAGGCCGCTGCGAGCAGCCCGCCCGACTCCAGCCACAGCCCCATCCAGGCGTCCACCAGACGGCCCATGTACCCGTCGATCGTCTCCATCCGGCCGAACGTCAGGTCCACCCGGGAGGCGAAGGCGGTGAGCCGGACGTCGACGGCGGCCTGGAGCACCTGGTTCTTGTGGTTGTAGTAGCGGTAGACGGTGGACCGGTCGATGTCGACGCCCTCGGTGATCTCCTTGTAGGTGATCTGGCTGAAGGGCTTGGTCCGCAACAGCTCCACCAGGCTGTTCTGCAGCTGGAGCATCCGCTGCGCGGCCCGGAGGCTTCCGCTGGTACCCGAACCCGAATCCGGCGGCGCTGTCATACCCGATCCATCCGTCATGAGCCCTCACGGCCCTCGTGTGCCTGTCGTCCTCCACCCTGCCCCAGATCGGAGCGGATGCCAACACGACGTTGGGCGTCCAGGGACCCCTGTGGGTCAGGAGGGCGCGCCCGGCGCCCGACGGAGCCTGTGCGAGGTCAGGTAGTCCCGGTACCAGTGGTAGCTGTCCTTGGGGTGGCGCTCCAGGGTCTCGTAGTCCACCCGCACCAGGCCGAACCTGCGGTCGTAGCCGTAGGCCCACTCGAAGTTGTCCAGCAGCGACCACACGAAGTACCCGCGCACGTCCACCCCGGCGTCGATCGCGCGCGCCAGCGCGGACAGGTGGTCGCGCAGGTAGGCGATGCGGTCCTCGTCGTGGACCCGGCCGTCCTCGTCGGGTTCGTCCGCCTCGGCGGAGCCGTTCTCCGTGATGAGGATCGGTGGCAGTCCGGGGTACCGGAGGTCCAGGTCCACGAGCAGGTCCGCGAAGCTCTCGGGGACCACGGGCCAGTCCATGGTGGTGTGCCGGACCCCCGGGTAGGGGGCACGTTCGGCCCCGATGTCGACGGCCGTGCGCAGCCGCGGATCCGCCTGCTCGTGCGGGACGGCGCGGAGCATGATGGGCCGGTAGAAGTTGACCCCGAGGAAGTCCAGTGGTTGGCCGATGGTTTCCAGGTCGCCCTCCCGCCGGTAGGAACCGTCGGCCAGCTCGCCCCAGACCTCCTGCTCGTTGTCGGGGTAGGCGCCGGCGAAGAGGGGGTCGAACCAGGTGCGGTTGTGCAGGGTGCGGGCGCGCTCCACTGCGGCCCGGTCCGCCTCGGATTCGGTGGCGGGCAGCAGGTGGTCGGGGTTGAGCGTGATGCCGACCCGTCCCGCGTCGCAGGCACGGAGCTCGCCGACCGCGGCGCCGTGGGCGAGGAGCAGGTGGTGCGCCGCGGCCAGGGCGGGGGTCCCCTCCCGGGTCCCGGGGGCGTGGCGGCCGACGGCGTGTCCGACGAAGGCGGAGCAGAAGGGTTCGTTGAGGGTGATCCAGTGGTTCACCCGGTCGCCGAGGTGCTCGGCCACGATCCGTGCGTAATCGCCGAAACGGCGGGCGGTGTCGCGGACGCGCCAGCCACCCTCGTCCTCCAGGGCCTGGGGCAGGTCCCAGTGGTAGAGGGTGAGGACCGGCTCGACTCCGGCCGCGAGGACCGTGTCGACCAGGCGGTCGTAGAAGGCCAGCCCGGCGGGGTTGGGCCGCCCCCGGCCGGTGGGCTGGATCCGGGGCCAGGAGACGGAGAAGCGGTACAGGTCCACTCCGAGCTCGGCGAGCAGGGCGACGTCCTCGGCGTAGCGGTGGTAGTGGTCGCAGGCCACGTCCCCGCTCTCACCGCGGGCCACGCGCCCGGGGGTGCGGCAGTAGGTGTCCCAGATCGAGGGGCCCCGCCCGTCCTCACCGGCAGCGCCCTCCACCTGGTAGGCGGCGGTGGCGGTACCGAACAGCAGGCCCGGCGGGAGCTTCGGTTCGTTCATGGGGAGCCTTCCTCTGGGAGCGCTCCCAGTCTGGTTCAGGAAACACCGCCCGCGCAACCCCCGAACCGGAGCTGCTCCACCGCCGTCACAACCTCCGGTGCGCCACCGCCCCACAGGCGCGGGAAAGGAAGACAAGCTTGAGTTGGATCGACTACTCGCAGAACGCGCGGATCAGGGAACTCCAGGAGGACCTGAGCGACACGTACTCGCAGATGGCGCGGGAACGCAGGCGCATGCGCTCCGAAGTGGGCCGGATCCGGGAAACCCTGGAACAGAGACTCGACCGGGTCTCCGCGACCCTGGACGCCTTCATCGAACTCAGCGACGTCCGCGCCACCCTGGCGATGTTCGACGACGCCGCGATCACGCGCCACCGCACCCTCCAGATGCTGGCCGGCACCGCCCCGGCCGCCCCCGGAATCGAGGACGTGCCCGGGTACTGGCTGGCCCCCGCCGCCCGGGGGCTGCACGCGCTGCTCGACGACGACCTTCTGCCCCACCTGCCCGGACCGCGCGTCCAGCTGACCCGCGGCCGGCGCGCCCTGTGGCTGCTGACCGCCGACGGCTCCTTCGGCGACGACGCCCGGGAACACCTGTTGCTGTCCACGCTGCGCCGGTGGACCGCCGAGGACGTCCGGCTCTCCCGGGTCCACGACTGGGTCGCCGTTCCGGCGGTGTCCGGCCGGGGACGGGGCGCCACAGCCTCCGCCGCCTCCCAGCTCCAGGCCGCCCGGGCCCTGGTCCGCCTGCGCGAACGGGTCACCGAGGTCACCGCGCTGGGCGTGGAGGACACCTCTTCGGAGGCCATGGCGCCCGACGAGGCCAGCTCCGGCTTCCTCCGGGAGACGCTGCACCTGCTCGTGGAGGAGGGCAGCCCCGAGGAGGCGCCCCTGCTGGCCGAGTCCAACCGGCTCCGAGCGGTGATCGAGAACGGCGGCCGGGAGGGGGCCCTGCCCGCCTGGGGCGACACCGTCGACAGTGTCGAGGCCCTCCTCCGACAGGACCTGACCCGCGAGGACGTACCACCGCAGCGCCGCACCTTCGCACTCGTCCTCCAGCGCGCCGCCGTCCTGGACACGGCGGAGGAGCTGGCGGCACGGGCCACCACCCGGGTCCCCGAGACCGCGGACACGACCTTCCAGGGCCTGTCCATCACCGTCACCGAGTCCGGCGCCGACCAACGACAGGTCGAGCGCGCCCGCCGCGGGCTGCGGGAACGCCACAGCGCCGACCGCGGCCGCCACGGTTTCCTCTGGATGAGCCTGGCCACGGCGGTGGTCCTGCTCGTCCTGTCCCTGCTGACGGCGAACGCCTTCCTGTGGATCCTGACCCTGGGGGCCGCGGTCACCACCGGGATCGCCTACACCTCCTCCGAGCGGGCCAGGGAGGACGGCGACGCCGTCCTCAGCTCGCAGACGCGTGGATTGGAACAGCAGGTCGCCCGGGCCGTGGAGAAGCTGCGCCGCGCCAGGACGGAGAGCGAGGAGCTCGCCTCCGCGGCCAGGAGCGACCTGGACCGCATCCGGAGCCTGCTCGACCCCTGAGCCGCACGGCGGGGCCCGGCACGGAGGACACCCCGCGCGGACCCGCCGACCCCAGCCGCTACAACCAGCCGTTGCGTCTGAAGAGCACGTAGAGCAGCAGCGCGGACAGGAACATGAGGGAGAGCACGAGCGGCCAGCTGAAGACCCAGTGGAATCCGGGCTGGGGGGAGATGTTCATCCCGAAGACCGAGGAGATCAGTGTCGGGACGACCAGAATGCCGCCCCAGGAGGAGATCTTCTTCATCGCCTCGTTCTGTGCCTGGCTGATGAGGGCGCTGTGGACCTCGGTGATGTTCTCCAGCAGCTGGCGGAAACTGTCGGCGTGTTCACGGGTCGCGCGGACGTGGTCGGCGACGTCGCGCAGGTAGTGGTACAGCTCGGTGCGGTGTTCCGGGCCCGGGCGGGGCAGCGGATGGGAACCGGCCCGCTCGGGACGCTCCAACGGGGCCATGAGGTGGTCGAGGAGTTCGTCCAGGGGATCGATGGCTCGTTGGAGGCGGATCGCCTGGCGCGCCAGACGGTAGGTGCGCCGGGAGGCGTCCCGGTCACCGGCGAAGACCTGGTTCTCCACCTCGTCGATGTCGTCCTGAAGCCCGGCGATGGCCGGGGCGTAGGCATCCACGACCTGGTCCAGGACCCCGTAGACCACGGCCGGCGTGCCGTGGGCGAGCATCCCCGGTTCGGCTTCCAGGCGGGAGCGGACCGCCTCGAAGTCGACCTGCTCGGTGTGCCGGATGGTGATCACGAAGTCGTGGGCACCGAAGACGTGGACCTCCCCGACCTCCACGAGCTCCCTCTCCTGGTCGTAGCGGGCCGGTCGCAGCACCACGAACAGCACGTCGCCGTAGGTCTCGACCTTGGGCCGCTGATGGGCGACGATCGCGTCCTCCAGGGCCAGCCGGGGCAGGTCGAAGTGGTGGGCGGCGTCCAGCAGTTGTTCCCGGTTGGGGGCGCTCATGCTGACCCACGCCATCAGCCCCGAACCGGTGTGGACGGCCTCGCCCGCCTCGGCGAGCGAGCGGGTCTCGCGCTGGCGGCGCCCGTCCCGGTAGAGGCCGATCCGGACCTCGCCGGGTGGGGTGTCGGCGGGCGGGACGCCTCCCCCACCGCCCAGGGCCATGGTGCGCTCGGGCGCGGATTCGGTCATGGTCTGCCCTCCCGTGTGCGGCCTGCCCTGCCCGATCCTGACCCGGTGCGGGCACGGGCGCGCGCCGACACGCCACGGGGCCCGGGCCGCGGCGGCGATTCCCGTCCAGCACGCCCGCAGGGGCGGGGCGTGGTCGGCGGGCGGTTCAGTCCTGCAGGCCGCAGGCGCGGACCGTGATGTTGAGCCTTCCGGTCAGGCCCAGGCCGGGGTCCGCGCTGCCCGGGCGGGTGCGCGGTACCCCGTGGTAGGCCATCCGGGAGGGGCCACCGAAGACGAACAGGTCACCGCCGCGCAGCTCGACGTCGGTGTAGGGCCGGTTCCGGGTCTCGGTGTTGCCGAACCGGAAGACGCAGGTGTCGCCGAGGCTGAACGAGACCACCGGGGCACGGGAGCGCTCGTCCCGGTCCTGGTGCATACCCATCCGGGCGTCGGCGTCGTAGAAGTTGACCAGGGCCACGTCGTAGGGGTCCCCCCGGTGCGGGGCCCCGTAGGCGGCCTCGACGGCGCGGTCCGCCAGGTCGCCCAGCAGGTCGGGGAAGGGCTGGACCGGGGTGCCGTCGGGCAGCTCGCGGGCGTAGGAGTAGGGCTGCCAGTGCCAGCCGAGCGAGACCATCGAGACGCTCATCCGCCCACCGCGCGGCATCGGGTGCCGACGCATCCCCGCAGGCCCGCGCGCCCACTCCCGGCAGCGCCGGACCAGCTCGGCCCGGGTCTGCGGGGACAGCCAGCCGGGCAGGTGGACGGCGCCCGGAGCGACGGTGACCGGTGGTGAGCCGAACAGTGCTTCGTCCATGCCCCCATGGTGCCCCGCGCGGGTGACAGAACCGCGCGGGGCGCGGGCGGGCAGGGGACCCGGATCAGCGGCGCATGAGGTCGCGGACGTTGACCACCAGGAGCACGACCACGATGAGCACGATGGGGACGGTGACGGCGATCCGCCAGTCGGCGATGAAGGCCGCCACCACCCCCACGATCAGGCCTGTGACGACGGCGGCGATCGCCAGTCCGGTGAGGTACTGGACGAACTTGCGGCGGGCGACGGCGTCGATCGCCGCGAAGCCCAGGACGACCCCGAGCATGGCCCACAGGGTCATGTGCCCGTCCAGCAGGAACAGGGGGAGCGCCAGGGAGATGAGCAGCAGGGGCGTGCTCAACGCGACCCACAGGTGCAGGAAGCGATTGGTGCGCTGCTCGCCGGAGGCGTAGGGCAGGTGCGGTGCCTTGAGGTGGCCCGTGGGCGAGGGCACCAGCGGGGTGTCGCTGTCCAGGGAGCGTTGGAGCGTCTCGCGCTCGTCGGCGATCAGGACCCGCTTCTCGTACACCTCGGCGAGTTCCTTCTCCAGTTCCTCGACCTGCTGGGAGTACTCGCGGGCGCGGGGCCGTGACTGGGCCTCGCGTTCGAGGACGATACGGGCCGAGTCGAGTTGGCGGAGCCGGTCGCGGCGTCTGACGATCTCCGCGTCCATGTCGCGCACCCGCGTGTCCAGGCCGCGCAGGTGGGAGCCCAGTTCGGCGCGGGCCGCGCGCTCGCTGGGCGCCACCTTCTGCAGTCCGGCCCAGGTCAGCGGATCCGCCCAGGAGCGGCGGATGGTGCCGTCGCGTTCGTAGCGGGGGCCACTGGGAGCACGCTCGCCGTCGAAGAAGTCGCGGGTGTCGCGCCCCCACAGTCCGCGGAAGCCGTGCACCCAGGGGGTGTCGTCGTCGATGAGGACGGCGTTCCACTCCCGGTCGCCGCCGGGGCCGAGCCGTTCGCCGTCGCCGCGCGCGTAGTCGACGAAGGGGACGCCGATGCCGTGCCGGTTGATGGCACTGTCGGCCCGGAAGAGGCGCTGGGTGATCCGTCGCCAGAAGCGGACGAGTCCGCGCAGTACCGCGGGGTCGACCTGGATGAGGTAGTCGCCGGCGAGCATCTGGTGCGAGTGCGATCCCGCACCGACGTAGACCACCGGGTGGGGTCCGTCCCGGCGCAGCTCGGGGTCGGCCCAGGATCGGCGCAGGTCGTCGCCCTGGTACTCGTGCGAGGAGGCGCCGACCCATACCGGGCGGGTGCTGCCGTCGGGGTTCTCCACCGCGTAGACGGTGACGCGCTCCCAGTCGGCCTCGTGGTCGTTGACCCCGCCGTAGATGGTGCGCCAGTCGTTCATCGCGTAGAAGAACCAGTACTGGAGGATGATGTAGCCGCCCTCGCGGGTGACGCGCCCGTAGTAGGTGGCGCCGCCGTTGTCGACGCGCTCCCGGTAGCGGGTCACCGCGGCGAAGGTGACACCTCCGGGGACCGCTCCGCGGATGAGCAGTGAGAGCTTCATCAGGATGTCGAGGACGCGGCCGAGCACGCCCACGGCGGCCAGGCGGCCGCTCTTGGGGATCACCGAGCGGGCGATGCCCTTGAACCGGCGGGCCTCCTCGCGCAGCGTCTCCTCCTGCACGAAGCGCAGGTGCTTGTGCCTCCCGGGCCACTCCTCCTCGGCCCGGGCGAGCCTGTCGAGGGTGAGCTCGCCGACGGGAACGATGACGCTCTCGCGTCCGCCGGGCTCCTCGATCCAGAGGCTGCAGTTGCGTACGTAGGCGTCCACGTCGGCGGGGAAGAAGAGTTCCCCCTTGGTGCACATGAGCACCGGTTCGTGGGCGCGCAGGAGTTCGAGGTCAGATTTGGCCGCCATGATTCGGACCAAGTTAGTGCATGCGGGGACGGTGCCGTGCCTGGAAGGGGCCGCGGTCGGAGTGGGCCCTGTCATGCCGGTCGCCGCCCGGCCCGGGAACCTCGGATCGCAATTACTTGCCAAAATGGAAAGTGAGTGCAATCATGGAAAAACATTGACAGAGAGGAAGTCTCGTATGCACAAGGAAGAGGCCCGGGACGCCCTGGAGCGGGCCCGGGTGATGCAGGCGAAGGTAGGCCCGAGGGGGCGCTGGTACGCGGTCTACGGTTTCGGGTTCGGCCTGGTCAGCACGGTGCTCCTGCTGACCATCGGGATCACCGGCACCGTCACGGGCGTGTTCGTGGGCCTGGCGTTCTATCTGGTCATGCTCACCGCGCTCATCGTCTACAGCCGCCGCCAGCCGGTGCAGCCCCTCGGCTACACCAAGCTGCACCACTGGGGCATGGGCGTGTGGGCCGCCGTCTACGTCACGGCCGTCGGGGTCGGAAGCGTCTTCTTCCGGGGAGAGCCGGCCTGGTGGGTAACGATGGCGGTGCTGAGCGCGGTCCCCACGTCCGTGGCGGGCATCGTCGTCCTGCGCCGCAGCCGGGGTGAGCAGTGAGCCACCCCCGCAGCCGCCTGGACGAGGTCATCCATTCCCCGGTCCGGTTCTCCATCGTCGCGGCGCTGGCCTCGGCCGACCAGATCGAGTTCCGGGTCCTGCGGGACACCGTGGAGGTCAGCGACTCCGCGCTGTCCAAGCAGATCGCGACCCTGGAGGAGGCCGGATACGTGGTCGTGAACAAGTTCCGCGTGGGGCGGCGCACCCGCACCTCCCTCCTGCTCAGCCCGGAGGGACGCAGGGCCTTCGAGCAGCACGTACGAGCCCTGCGCGACATCGCCTCCGGCGTCGGCCCGCACCCGTCCGACCCCGACTGACCCTCCTGCGGTCACCGATCGCTCCGGGCTCCTCCCGCACGCGGCTGCGACACGTCCAGGAGGAGGTCCGGGACGGTCTCGGCCGACGAACCATCGGCGGCAGGGAACGAGTACGGCCGCGCACTCGCGTACGCGGCCTGGGTCCCGTTCCGCCGCCCCGAAGGGCGACGGAACGGGCCCGAGGACCCTTCGGCGCGTGCGTCCGCCCCCCGGGGGCCGCACCGAAGGGCCGGTTCAGGCGGCCTGCGCCGGCGCGAGACGGCCGCGCTGCCTGCGCACGGCCCTGGGGACCGCGGGCCCGGCGCCCCGGTCCCCTCGGGCGGCGCCGATCCCGGCGATCACCACCAGCCCCATTCCGACCAGCTGTACGGCGGCCGGGGCCTGGCCGATGACGACCAGCCCCATCACCAGGGCGACGGCGGGTTCCAGACTGGAGAAGGTGCTGTAGGCGGTCCGGCTCATCCGCTGCAGGGCGATCATCTCCAGCAGGAACGGCACCATCGGGAAGAGCAGCGCGATGAGCAGCGTGAACATGATGAGCCCGGGGTCGGGGTCGGCGATCGCGGCCGGGGCGCCCAGCGGCGCGGTGACCAGGGCCGCGACGGTCATCGCCAGGGCGAGGCCGTGCACGGCGTTGAACCCGGCGCCGACCCGCTGGGTCAGCACGATGTAGCCGACCACGCAGACCGCCCCGGCCAGGGCGAAGCCGATCCCCACCAGGTCGAGCTCGCCCTGCCAGGGACGGGTCAGGCAGACCACGCCGACCACGGCCGCGACGATCCACACCAGTTCGCGGCGGCGGCGCATGGCGGCGACGGCGACCACCAGGGTGCCGAGGAACTCGATGGAGGTGGCGGTACCGAGTTCGATTCGAGCCGTCGCCTCGGAGTAGAACAGCATCATCCCCGCACTCGCTGTGCCCAGGATCACCACGGCTCCCAGCTCACGCGGTTTCGCCGCACGCACGGCCCGCCACAGGGAGCGACCGCCGAGCGCCAGGAGGAGCAGCGCGGCCCAGCTCAGCCGGAGCCAGGTAACCGTGGCCGGGCTGGCCTGTTCGAAGGCGGTCACGGCCAGAGCGCTGCCCGTGTGCAGCGTGAACATGCCGACGAGCAGCATCAACGGAGCCGGAATCGGGGTCTGGGCACGGCGGAGCGAGGGAAAGAAAGAGCGGATCACCCGACCATTGGATCTACATGGTTCGTTTCTGTCCACGGACTCATGGTTGATGGACCATGTAGTTTTGGTGGATGGATTTCACTCGGCTCCGCCTACTCGTGGAACTGGAGCGACTCGGCACGATGTCCGCTGTGTCCGAGGTCACAGGCATGAGTACCTCCGCGGTGTCCAAACACTTCGCCGTCCTGGAGAAGGAGGCGGGTGTTCCACTGATCGTCCCGGACGGGCGACGGGTACGGCTCACCCCGGCAGGACGGCGGCTCGCCGAACACGCCGTGGACATCCTCGCCCGGGTGGAGGCGGCCCAGGCGGAGTTCGACGGCGAGACGGCCCCCGCGGGCCGTGTCGACCTGGTGATGTACACGTCAGCGGCGCCGATCGTGCTCCCTGCGGTGCGCCGCCTGAGGCGCGACCACCCAGGGATGGACATCCGCCTGACCGAGTACGAGTCGGACCAGGCGCTGGATCTCCTCCAGGACGGGGGCGCGGATCTGGGGGTGGTCTACCAGTACAGCCTTCTCCCCCGGAAATTCCCGGGGACGCTCACGGTCCACCCGGTGGGAAGCGAGGCACTGCTGCTCTCCCAGCCCTCCGAGGGCGCGGACAGCAGGACGCTGACCCGGCGCCGCCTGCGCGAACTGTCCGAAGCCTCCTGGATCGCCAGCCCCTACCGGGGCGACGAGGAGGCCCTGCTGCAACGGATGTGCGCCGACGCCGGATTCACCCCCCGGATCACGCACCGCATCGACACGCTGGACCTGTTCGAGGAACTGGTGGCCACCGGGGTCGGGGTGGGCGTGGTGCCGCGCCTGTCGACCACCACACGGCGCGGGGTCGCCCACGCCCCGCTGGGCGAACTGGGCGGGGTCCGCCGGGTCTACCTGGCCGGACGCACCGGTGGCTGGGCCTGGCGGCCGATCCGGCTGGCCGCCGCCTACCTGCACCAGGCCGCTTCGGAGGTACTCGACGACGTCCCGCCGTCCCCGTTCTGAACGGCGACCGCGACGGTGGCGGGAGGGGCCGTCCTCGACCGGGGCCGCCCCCGGCTCGGTGCCGGGGTCAGCCCGCGACCGCGAAGGGGCCGACGGAGGGGACCGGGACCTTGCTGGCGGCCTCGCGAACGGCGGTGAGCAGGGGCTCGGGTGTCGAACCTGCCCGGGACAGGGTGATGATGTGGCGCCGGGCGGTCTCCCGTACCCCGCGGACCACGATCTGGGGCTTGTTCAGCCCGGTCCAGGCCAGCCTCGGCATCAGGGCGACCCCCAGCCCCGCCTGGACCATGGCGAAGACGGCGCTGAAGTCGTCGACGGTGTGCACCACCCGGGGCTGGAACCCCGCCTGGCTGGCGGCGGCGGTCACACAGGAGTGCCAGGCCGTGCCCGGGGCGGACATGATCCAGTCCTGCGCGGCCAGGTCGTCGGCCAGGTGCAGGCTCGTACGGGTGGCCAGGGGGTGCTGGTAGGGCAGGATCGCGTCGAACAGCTCGACCATGACCGGGTCCGTGCGGAAGTCGGGGTCCCCGGTGGCGGGCATGTGCGCGGTGGACATGGTCAGGGCCACGTCCAGGTGGCCCGAGCGCACCATCTCGGCGCTCTCCTCGGGCTCGGCCTGCACGACCTCGAAGGTCCAGCCGGGGTGGCTGGTGCGCAGGCGGGCCAGGGCCGGGGCGAGGAGGTCGCTGATGCCGGTGGAGAAGGAACCGACCCGGACCACCCCCCGGTCGCCGTCCACGTACTCGGCCAGGTCCGCGGTGGCGCGTTCCATCTCCGCGAAGATGACGTGCGCGCGCTTGAGCAGGACCCGGGCGGCGCCGGTCAGCAGGAATCGGCGGCCCTGGCGTTCGACGAGGGGGACCCCGGCTTCCCTGGCCAGGGCGGCGAGCTGTTGGGAGACCGCCGACGGGGTGACGTTGAGCGCCTCCGCGGTGGCTGCCACCGTGCGGTGGTGGTCAAGGGCCTGAAGGAGCTGCAACCGCCGAACGTCGATCATGGATCCCAATTTATGGCAGAACGCCCAGGTTTCTAGATGGTTTCGGTCGGATCACCCACTCTTTGTGCGTGATTCCGTGCACACCGTCCAGTCCCCTACCACCCCCTCGGGAGAACCCGCGGGAGAAACATTCGAAGTTTTTTCCACCAAGAGATGTCGTGTGTGGTTTTTCCTCGTGTCGGGCCTGTTCCCGCCGATACCGGCACGTACAGTCAGACCCACAGCTCAACCACGGGCCCGCAGAGTGCGGACCGCAGGGGATCAGCACCCAATGCTGGTGGAACGGGTGAGAAGAAAATGCAAACTTCGCTGATGACCAAACCTCGTTCAACGAACGTCGGCGTCCTTGGCTTCCGCTACCTCGGAGCACACGAGGTGGAGGAGCTCGCCGACCTGTGGGGCGCGCTGCACCAGCAGCACACGGTGACCGCCCCGCACCTTGAGGAGATCATCAGCGCGGTGAGCCTGGACGAGTCCTGGCGCCGACGCCGCGCCCAGTACCTGGAGTGGCTCGCCGACCCCGACACCATGGCCATCCTCGCCGAGCACGAGGGCGACCTGGCCGGGTACGCGATGGTCACCATCCGCAAGAACGCCCAGGGCAGCTGGGACCGCGGCGAACGGGTCGCCGTCGTGCAGACCTTCGCCATCGACCCGGAGTACACCGGCTCCGGTGTCGGCTCCAAGCTCCTGGAGGAGGTGCGCCGCCAGCTCGCCGCCATGGGCATCCGGGACATCGAGTTCTCCGCGCTGGCCACCGCCTCCGAGGACATCAGCTTCCTGGAGCAGGAGGGCTTCCGCCCCTTCGTCACCACCATGGTCTGCCGCGTCGACGGCTTCGGCGCCCACGACTGACGGCTGCCCCCGGCCGGAAACCGGCTGGAGCTCGACCAGGAACCAGCCCCCGTGCGGTCATACCCACGTCCCGCACGGGGGCTTCCCGCTGCCCGCCCCCCGGGCGACACACCCCGGCGGCGACGGGCCCGAGACGCTACGCTCGGCCCGTGGCCTCCTCCGACTCCAGCACCTGCATCTTCCCCGGCTGTACCCGACCCGTGCCCCGCGGCTCCTCCCCCGGGCGGCCTCCCCAGTACTGCGACCTGCCCGAGCACACACGGTGGCGGGCATGGAAGGAACGCCAGCGGCTGGCCCAGGAGGCGGAGCACGCCGAGGAGGCGGTCCGCGCCGACAGGAACGAGAACACGCCCTCCGCGACGACCGGCCGGGAGGCCGAACCCGTCACCACCGCCCGGCTGCGCGCGGACGACCTGCTCACCCGGTTCGCCGTCCAGGCGGAACAACTCAGCGCGACCCTGAACTCGGCCACCGAGGCCTTCACCACCATGACCGACCCGGCAGCCGCCGAGTCCCAGGTCGAGGCGGCCCGGCTCGCCGCCTCCCGCCAGGTCTCGGAGGCCGACTCCGCCCGTTTGGAGGCGGAGAACCGCCGCCGAGAGGCCGAGGCGGCCCGCCGTGCGGCGGAGGAGACCACCGCCGCCGCCGTGACCGCGACCCAGGACGCCGAGCGCATGGCCGAGGAGGCCCTGCACCGCCGCGAGGCGGCCGAGGCCGAACGCGACCGGCAGGCGGAACTGGCCCGGATCGCGGCCGAGGAGCGCGACGCGGCCACCGCCGAGGCCAACGCCGGACTGGCCGCGGCCGAACGCAGGATCACCGAGACCGCTGACCGCGCCCGCGCGGAGCTGGAACGCGAGCGGGCCGAGGCCGAGCGGCGTCTGGAGCTGGCCCGGACGCAGACCGAGCGCCTGCGCACGGAACTGGCCGAGCAGTCCCGCCGGCGGGACGAGGCGGAGCTGGCCGAACGCGACGCTCTGGCCCGAGCCGAGCGCGCCGAGGAGCAGAGCCGCCGCGACGCCGCGGCCCTGGAGTCCGAGCGCTCCCGTCTGGGTACCGAACTGGAGCGCGCCCACCAGCGCCTGGAGTCCGACCGGGCGGCCGCCGAGTCCGAACGCGCCCGCCTCACCGCGGAACTGGAGCGTCTGACGGCGGACCGCGAACGCCTGACCGCCGAACTCGACACCCAGCGCCGCAACGCGGAACTCACCCTGGCGGAGGCCCGCGAAGCCGCGGCCGCACGCCTGTCGGTGGCCGAGGAGACCCGGGACCGGGCTCTGGAGCGGGCCGCACGGGCGGAGGCAGCACTGGAGGAGACATCCGCACGGGCGGCCACCGGGGAGTCCTGACCGGAGACTGCCGCACCCGCACGGGGGCCGACGTCCTGTTCGTCCCGTTCGGCTTAGGATGGGGCCCGTGCGAGATCTGGGAACCACTGGTGAGACCGGCCCGATGAACCTGGGCGAGGACGACTCCGCCAAGGGCCCGGAACGCGTCACCGTGGGTGAGCGGCCACGGCCGCGCGTCGACCTCAGGGCCGTGTTCGGTCTGGAGGCGGGCGCCTGGGCCTGGACGACCGCCGTGCAGGCGACCGTCGCGATGACGGTCTCCTTCGCCCTGGCGGCGCTGGCCTTCGGCCCCCAGGTCGGCACTCTCGCCGCGTTGGGGTCCATGACCGTCCTGTACGAGAAGAAGACCCCCTACTCCTACCGTGCGGCGGCCCTGGCCCTGGTGGGGTCGGGCTTCGTCGCCGCGGTGGCCGTCAACTCCCTGGCCGCGTCGTTCTCCCCGTGGGCAGCGGTGGTCTCCATCGGTCTGACCGCCGGGCTGGCCACATGGGTCTGTGCGGCCTGGCGGGTGGACAAGCCCGGGACGATGTTCTTCGTCCTGGTCGCCAGTATCTCCACGATCGCCCCCGGAGGCCTGGCCGACGTGCCCCTGCACGCGCTGGTCGCCGCCACGGGCGCGGCGGTGGGGTGGGCGGTGTCGATGTCGGGCGCCCCGGTGCGCGCCCGGCATCCCGAGTACCGGGCGGTGGCCGGGGCCTACCGTGCCCTGGCCACACTGCTCCGGGCCGTGGGCAGCCCCGAACTCGACCACGCCCAGCACAGGGCGTCGGTGGCCGTCGCCGAGGCGTGGCGGATCGTGCTGCTGGGACAGACCCGCGGTTACCGCACCACCGCCGAGGCGGCCCGGCTGCGCGCCCTGCTGCGCTGGGTCTCCGACATCCACCTGGCCGCGACCCAGGTGTGCATGGCCCGGCCCACGGCGCTGCCCGAAGAGGCTGCGGAGTTCGCCGACCGGATGGCCCTGGCCGTCGCCGAACCGGATCGGGCGCCCGATCCGGACTCCCTGGACGAGCTGCGCCGGGGCATGCGCCCGCGGTCGCTGGAGGCACGCCTGTACAACCTGCTGTCGCGGGCCTCCCAAGCCGCGCACCGGAGCGCCCGGGGCGACGGGGAGGAGGACGACAAACGCAGCGCCGACCTGCACGACGACCGCTACCCCGCGCTGTGGAACTCGCTGCGTTCCAGTCTGAGCGCCGACTCCCTGATCCGCCCCACCGCGCTGCGCATGTGGTTGACCGTGACCCTCGCGGGCGCGTTCGGGCTGTGGTTGGGCCTGGAGCACTACTACTGGGTGGCGCTGACCACGACCGCCGTCCTGCAGGGCGGCAACGTGGTGCTGACCCTGAACCGTTCGGTGCAGCGGTCGCTGGGCACCCTGCTGGGTGTGCTGGGCGGGGTCGCGCTGCTCACGACCGACCTGCCGCTGGCCGCGGTCATCGTCCTGGCCGGGCTGTTCCAGGGCGGCACGCAGCTGGTCGTGGGCCGCAACTTCTTCTACGCCTCGGTACTGCTGACACCGATGGCGCTGCTGCTGTCCTACACCGCCAACCCCTACCCCGTCGCCGAGTTGGCGGGGTCGAGGATCATCGACACGCTGGTCGGTGCGGCCTTCGGCATGGCGGGGTCGCTGCTGCTCTGGCGCAAGGCGTCGGCGACCCGGCTTCCGCAGGCCATCGCGGGCGTGCTGGAGAGGACCCGTCAGTGCATGATGGCGGTGCTGGACCAGGACGTGGAGCTCACCGAGGAGCGCCGTTACCGGCTGCGCCGGGACATGCGTGCGGCTCTGGTGAGCCTGCGCGGTGTGTACGAGAGCGCGATCGGGGACGTGCCGCGGGCCGCTTCCACCCGCCCGCTGTGGCCGGTGGTGGTGGCCACCCAGCGCATCGGGTACCTCGCCCTGGCGGCGCTGTCCCAGGACCGCAGCCCCGATCCGGCGGGCACGATCACGCTCCAGCGGGTGGACCTGGCCTTCCACGAGCTCATCCTGGCGATGGAGGAGCGGCGCACCCCCAGGCTGGGCGCCCTGCCCCGGTTGCCCGCCTATCCGCGGATCAACATGGAGCTGCGTGCGCTGGCCAACTCGATGACCAGCGCGGTGGCCCAGGACGAGCGCTCCGCCCAGCAGGAGGCCGAACGCCGGGCCCAGCGCGAACGGCGCCGGGCCCAGAAGGACGTGGACGCCGACCTGTAAGAGACCGTTCCTGTGGACTGGTCGGGAGTGTTCCCGTTCAGCCGCGCGCCCCGAACGGTCCTGGGCGCACTGGTCCCCGGCGTACTCGGGCCCCGGGGCGGCCACACGCGTCCTGTGCGTGGTCCGATCCCGGGAGACCGGTTCCCTCACGAACCGGTCCTGGGTGTGGTCAAAGGGTTCGCAGGAGGCCCCGGACCATCGCACTGGTGGCAAGGGGGCCCGAACACCGACACCACACCAGGTGTCCCGGATCGCACACCCATAGCAACCGCACCGGCGTGACACCAGCACAACCACCATCACGCCAGAAACCACTCATGCACACCCATACACACCTGCGCACACTCAACCAAGAACAGCTCATAACCCCTTTTTTCACGGTGATCTTGCTACCAGGGGCAACTTCGGCGCCGAACTTGCCCCTGGTAGCAAGATCTACTGGTTCATCCTGGTGTGTGTCGGGAGGGTTTCGACGGGAGCCGCCCGACAGCGGGGCTGGGGTGACTCCAGCAAGATCTGTCCCACGTGGACCTTGTCGTGACCTGTCCACCAGCACCCGCAGGCCAAGACCCTGGCCGCGGGAGTGACCTCATAGAAGCCTGTGCAGCCGATAACTCACAGTAGATCTGTCCCCCGGGCCAGGGCCCTGGTAGTCGTCCCGTTCCTGAACAAAGGAAAGACAGGACACCACCATGGTGACAGTGGGCATCGATCCGCACAAGAACATGCACCAGGCCCTCGCGCTGGCCGATGACGGCACCCGGCTGGGCACTGCCAAGAAGGTCACCGCGGGCCCGCAGGCCCTGGGCGAGCTCCTGGCCTGGATCCGCCCTCTGGCGGGCGATGCCCCGGTGTTGTGGGCGATCGAGGGCGGCCCCGGGCTGGGCCGGGCCATCGCTGACGCCTTGTTGGGGGCGGGCCAGGAAGTGGTGTGGGTGCCGGCGCGCGCGATGGCCGCCCACCGCCGCCTGAGCGGGGCGGTGGGCGCCAAGTCCGACGTGATCGACGCGGTGGCGGTGGCCCGCGCGGCGATGGCCGACCCTGATCTGGCCCGCCACCGTCTCGATCCGCTGGTGCGGCAGGTGCGTGTGCTGGTGGATCTGCGCCAGGACCTGGTGCGGCGGCGGGTGGCCCTGACCAACCGGGTGCTGGCGATGCTGCACCGGGAACTGGACCACAACCTGGGCAAGGGTGCGTTGGCCACCCGGGCCAAGGTGGGACGGGTGCGTGCGCTGGTGGAGGGGGCCGAGCTGGGTGAGGTGGTGCGATGGGCGCTGGCCGAGCAGCTGGGTGAGGTGCACACGCTGTTGGTGCGTATCGCTGGGGTGGAGCGGCGGCTCAAGGAGTTGGTGGAGCCGTTGGCGCCGAACCTGTTGGGGATTCGTGGTGTGGGTGTGGTCTGGGCTGCGGTGTTGCTTTCGCAGGTAGGGGACGTGTCGCGGTTCAAGACCTCGGCGAGGATGGCCCGGTGGGCGGGGTGCGCGCCGATCCCGGTGTTCTCCTCGGGGCGCCAGCGGCACCGGTTGCATCGGGGTGGGAACCGGCAGGTGAACCGGGCGCTGCACTCGATCGCTGTGGTGCAGGCCCGGTTCCATGGGCCGGCCCGGGAGTTCGTGCGTTCCCGGCAGGAGGCCAAGGGCACCAAGGGTGCGTATCGGGCGTTGAAGCGGCATTTGATGGATGTGGTGTATCGGGCGATGGTCGCTGATCAAGTGGTGAGAGAGCGGGCTGTTGTCTCTCTTCAGCCCGCCACTTGACATAGAAGCGTCACCGCGGATGGGGCGGTGGTACTAAGCGAGCACGGCGAAGGCCCGGACGGGGAAGGCCGCCATGCCGCGGACCTTGGCGGGAACCGCGTAGAACGAGAAGCCCTCGGCGGGGAGCTGGTCCAGCAGGCACAGGTGCGTGACGATCGGAATGCCCGCGGCGAGCAGGGCGGCCTGTGCCGGGCGGGCGCCCTCGGCCGCGGGAGAGGTGTCGTCGACGCTGACCGAGTCGATGCCGACCAGGGTGGCTCCGGCCTCGACCAGGGCCTTGGCCGCCGTCTCGGTCAGGTGGGGGTGGTCGGACCGCCCGTAGGCCTCGGTGCGCCAGTGCCGGTCCCAGCCAGTGCGTACCAGGACGGCGCGTCCGCGCAGGTCCGGACCGGAGAAGGCCTCGGGGCCGATCTGACGGTCCTCGGTCGCGGAAACCACGACTCCGGGCAGGTCGGCGACCCTCTCCAGGTCCAGGTCGGCCGGGTCCGCCCCGTCCCGGTAACGGTGGGCGGGCATTTCGACGTGGGTCCCGGTCGCCCCGACCATGGTGACCCGCCCGCTGCTGTTCCCGTGTCCGGGAACACCGCCCGCGACGGTGGTGCTCTCCTCGATCACCGGTTCCGGCAGGCCCGGCCAGGTGGTCATTCCGTCGGTGATCTGGTGGCTGACATCGACCAGTTTCGGCATGGCTGTCTTCCTCGCTCGCGTCCGGAGAAGCCTCTGACCCGGGCCAGAGGTCTAGACCATAACCCTAGCGCGTGTGGTGCATGTCACGGCAGGGGTCGGGGAGTTCTCTTCGGCCACCTCGGCCAGACAGCCACCCGCCGGGCCCCGCTAAGCTCGGAGGGCACACCCACGGGTCGAGGCCCCGTCCGGTGCGTGCGAACCCCGCGAGCATCAGCGACCCACCGAGAAGGGGCGACTTCATAGTGTCACTGTACGGAGCAGCCAAGGCCGTCGTCGCGCCCGCCAGTCGCGTGGCGTGGCCCCAGAAGGTGGAGGGCACGCAGCACGTCCCCGCGCGGGGCCCGGTGATCCTGGCCGCCAACCACCTGGCGCTCATCGACCCCCTCTTCATCGGGGTGGCCTGCCCCAGGCCGGTGCGCTTCATCGCCAAGCAGGAGCTCTTCGACGAGAGCACACTGCCGAGGAAGGCGCTGTCCCGAGTTCTGCGGGCACTGGGCCCGCTGTCGGTGGACCGCCGGCCGGGACAGAGCTCCCAGGAGGCGATGAACAACAGCCTGGAGGTCATCAACGGCGGAGAGGTCTTCGGGATCTTCCCCGAGGGCACCCGGTCCCCCGACGGCCGTCTGTACAAGGGGCAGACCGGCCTGGCCTGGCTGGCCCTGACCACGGGGGCGCCCGTGGTCCCGGTGGCGCTCGCCGGCACCGGGCGCATCCTGCCGCCCGGCCGCAGGATCCCCTCGCTCAACCGCGTGGGCGTGCGCTTCGGCGAGCCGGTCGACCTCTCCCCCTGGGCGGGGCAGGCGGGACGGGCCAAACCGCGCCGGGAGGCGACCGACGCCATCATGAGCGCGATCGCCAAGCTGTCCGGACAGGAGCAGGTGTCCCGGTACGCCGCCTCCGTCAAGGCCGAACTCGAACAGTAGTGACTTTCCCCACATTCATCCTGGGGCTGATTCTTCCTTGGCGGGGCGTTGACCCCACACTGAAGGCCCTTCCAGCGACCTCGGACCCGGCCTCCCACCTGGACTGTCGGCGCCGGGCGGACTTCAGGCCGTTTCCCCCTACCTGGCGGAGAGAACAGAATTCCCTACCCTTATAGTGGGTTTTTCCGGTGGCGACATCGGGTAGATTAGGCAAGCCTTACCTATGGCGTCCGACCCTGGCGCGAAGACTTGGAGCTGTGCGATGACGCGACCACTGCGAGTGGGAATCGTGGGTGCGGGCCCGGCGGGCATCTACGCCGCGGACCTGCTCACCAAGGACGAGACCCTGTCCGCGTGCGGCACGTCCGTCAGCATCGACATCCTCGACAAGCTGCCCTCCCCCTACGGCCTGGTCCGCTACGGAGTGGCCCCGGACCACCCCCGGATCAAGCAGATCCAGGGGGCCCTGCACAAGATCCTCGACAAGCCGGAGATCACCTTCTACGGCAACGTCGAGTACGGCGTGGACCTCAAGCTGGAGGACCTGCGCCGCCACTACGACGCGGTCATCTTCGCCACCGGCAGCGACCGCGACCGCCCGCTGGACATCCCCGGCGTCGACCTGCCCGGCAGCCACGGCGCCGCCGACTTCGTCTTCTGGTACGACTCCCACCCCGACGTCAACCCCTCCTGGCACGTCGACGGCACCAGCGTCGCCGTCATCGGCGCGGGCAACGTGGCCGTGGACGTCGCGCGCATCCTGGCCAAGGACGCCGACGACCTGCTGGCCACCGACATCACCGACAACGTCTACGAGGGCCTGCGCGCCAAGCAGATCACCGACGTGCACGTGTTCGCCCGGCGCGGCATCGCCCAGTGCAAGGCCACTCCGATGGAGCTGCGCGAGCTGGACAAGCAGCCCGGCGTCGAGGTCCTGGTCTACGCCGAGGACTTCGAGATGGACGAGGGCAGCCTCCGGGCCTGCGAGGAATCCAACCAGGTCAAGACCAACGTCAAGGTCCTGCAGAACTGGGCGATCCGGGACGAGCGCGGCGCCGAACGCCGCCTGCACCTGCACTTCCTGCACTCACCGGTGGAGATCCTGGGCGAGGACAGGGTCACCGGCCTGCGGACCGAGCGCATGGAGCTGACCGGCGACGGCAACGTCAGGGGCACCGGCGAGTACGTCGAGACCGAGGTACAGGCCGTCTACCGCGCCATCGGCTACCTGGGTTCCCCCCTGGCCGACCTGCCCTTCGACGAGGAGCGGGGGGTGGTGCCCAACTCCGAGGGCCGGGTCCTGGACCTGGATGAGGAGCACGTCGACGGGGTCTACGCCACCGGGTGGATCAAGCGCGGCCCGGTCGGCCTCATCGGCCACACCAAGGGTGACGCACTGGAGACCGTGACCAACCTGGTCGCCGACCGCGAGTCCTTCACCCCGGCCGCCGAGCCCGACCCGGTCTCCTTCCGGGCCCTGCTCACCGAGCGCGGTGTCCAGTACACCACCTGGGAGGGGTGGAAGCGGATCGAGGCCAAGGAGGAGGAGCTGGGCGCCGAGCGCGGTCGCAAGCGCCTCAAACTGCTCTCCCGCGAGGAACAGACCAGCGTCGCACGCCAGGCCTAGGGCCTTCGTGTGAGCTTCCCGGCCGGTCCCGTACCCCTTTGCGGGACCGGCCCCTTGTCTTTACCCGATCTGTGCCGTCTGTCACCGTGAGATTGCACATGCGGCTGTCCCAGAGTTCGTGGAACAACTCCCCGGACTGATGGGTTAGAGTCACTGTTGGTCGGTGTGGTAGCAAGTGTCCCCCGGGCCTCAACTATTGCCTTCGCGGAATACCGCGTCCGGCACCCGCCCTCCGGGGCGGGCTGATCGGACGGCCAGGAGCCCCGTTGTGCCCCGCGCCGAGAGGCGACCGCCATGCCGACCATCATCCTCGTGCCCCGCTCCCACCGAGGTGGGGGCGGGGCATCGTGGTATCTCCTGAAAACGTAACGAAGGACGGTCAGGCGTGGACGAACGGTCCCCCCGGCAGCCGGATTCCTCCGGGCCGCCCGAGGATTCGGACGGCACAGAGGCGCATCGGCCGCGCCCGGAGAACCCCTACCGCATCCCCCAGCGGCCTCCCGGGGCCCGCCCCGTGGACACCGGAGACTTCAGGTTCGATCACCCGCGCCCCGCGGACCCCGTGGTGCCCCCTGCTCCCGTGCCCGAAGCCCCGCCCGCAGGACCGGACGAGGCGACACAGGGCCCCGGGCAGCAGTGGGGACAGCCCGCGCAGGACGCCGACCGCGGCTGGGACGCCCAGTCCGCAGGCACGCCCGAGCCGTCGGGCGGCTGGGACGCTCCCGGCCGGGGCGACCAGCCGTCCTGGGGCCGTTCCGTCGACCCCTCCGCCGCCCCTGCCCCCGGTGAGGAACCGTGGGGCGCTCCTGCGGAGCCCCGGCCCCCGCAGGCCGAGGGCTGGAGCGCGCCCGCCGAACCGCAGGGCCCGCAGGAGGCCTGGGGCGGCCCCGCCCACGCCCAGCACAACTGGAGCGCACCGGCCGAACCGCAGGGCCCGCAGGAGAGTTGGAGCGCACCGGCGCCCCCGCAGGCCGAGGGCTGGAGCGCGCCCGCCGAACCGCAGGGCCCGCAGGAGGCCTGGGGCGGCCCCGCCCACGCCCAGCACAACTGGAGCACACCGGCCGAACCGCAGGGCCCGCCGCCGGGCTGGAACGACCCCGCCGGCGCACAGCCCCCGCAGGAGAGCTGGAGCGGTCCGGGCACCGGCCCGCAGCCCGACTGGGGACAGACCGCCCAGAACCAGGGGAACCCCGGGGCCTCCCCCGAGGCGTGGGGCACCCCGTACGCGGGACAGCCCGCCTACGCGGGCGACACGCCCTATCCCGGCACCGCACCCGCGCCTTACGGCGGAACCGCCTCCGGCCCGTACGAACCCGGCCGGGAAGAACCCGGGCCGCAGGCCGGAGAGAACCAGAGCGACAGCTACGGGTTCCTCTACGGCGATGGTGACCGGGGCGCTCCCCCGGGGCCGCAGGGCCCGGACGGGCCGGACGAGCCCTACGGACACGAGGACGACGCCTACGACCCCGGGCCCCCGCCGCCCCGGCGCAGATCCCGCCGCGGGCTGGTCATCGGCCTGGTCGCGAGCGTGGTCGTGTTGGCGCTGATCGGCGCCGGAGCGGGCTGGTACGTCTACACGCTGCCCCAGCCCGAGGAGGCCACGGCCGAGTACGAAGCCGCCTGGGAGGAGCAGGACTACGCACGTCTGGCCGCCGTCACCACCGGTGCGGACGCCGAGGCGGTCATGGACGGGATCGACACCGGTCTGGGCGTCGAGGCCGTCGACGTCGAGGTCGGAGCGCCCGTCACGGAGGGCGGCACCGGCAGCGCCCCCTACGAGGTGACCGTGTCCCTGACCAACGCCGACGACTGGGGCTGGGAGGGCGAACTCCCGCTGCTGCGCGAGGACGGGGAGTGGTGGGTCGAGTTCTCCCCCGAGGTCGCCTTCCCCGGGCTGGGCGAGGGCCAGGTACTGGCCCGTACCGCGGTGTGGGGCGAGCGCGGCCGGATTCTGGCCGCCGACGGCACCCGGTTGGACACCCCGGACGTGGCCGGCTCCCTGCAGATGATCGTGGGCTCCCTGGGCGAGGCCGACGAGGAGGACGCCGAGCGGCTGGGCCCGGCCTACGACGTCGGCGACACCGTCGGTGTGAGCGGGCTCCAGCGCACCTACGAGGAGCACCTGGCCGGGGAGGCCGCGACCACCATCCTGATGGTGGACGCCGCCGAGGCCGAGGACCTGGCGTCCGTGGAGGTCACCGAGGAGAACACGGTCGCGTCCCTGGACGGCTCCGACGGTACGGACATCACCACCAGCATCGACATGGGCGTCCAGAACGCGGCCGCCAACGCCATCATCAAGGCCGACGACCCCGCCGGCCTGGTGGCGGTACGCCCCTCCACCGGGGAGATCCTGGCAGCGGTGAACGTCCCCGGCGGGTTCAACCGGGCCTTCGAGGGCCAGTACCCGCCCGGATCCGCCTTCAAGATCATCACCTACAGCTCGCTGTTGGACAACGGCCTCTCGGTGGACGCCACCATGGAGTGCCCCGAGGAGTACGACCTGGGCGGTTGGCCGTTCCGCAACGCGGGCGGCGCCGAGTACGGCACGCAGACGGTGACCGAGGCGTTCGCGACCTCCTGCAACACCTCCCTGGTGCAAGAGGTCGACCAGTACCTGAACCCGGAGACCCTGCAGGCCAGCGCCGAGCAGTTCGGTATGAACGCCCCGCTGGACATCGGCGTGCCCACCCACGAGCCGAGCTTCCCGCCCGTGGACAGCTCCACCATGATGGGTGCCCAGGGCATCGGCCAGGGCCAGGTCCTCACCTCACCGCTGCACATGGCGACGGTTCCCGCCGCGGTCGCCGACGGTTCCTGGCGGCACCCGGTGCTGGTCACCGAACCCGCTCAGGAGGGCCTGCCCGGGCCCAACCCGATCGGCAACGCCGAGGCGCTGCGTCCGATGATGCGCGCGGTGGTCACCGAGGGCACGGCCAAGGACGTCTCCTTCCAGGGCGAGGTGTACGGCAAGACCGGCAGCGCCGAGTTCGGCACCCCCGAGGAGGACGAGGAACTCCCCACCCACGCCTGGATGGTCGGTTACAAGGGCGACGTCGCCTTCGCCGTGGTGGTCGACGGCGGTGGCGGCGGCGGATCCGTGGCCGGCCCGCTGGCAGCCGATTTCACGAACGCGCTCTAGCGGTACCCGGAGCGACAGCGGCCGGACCGGCCGTCGGGCCCCGCCCGGGAGAGGTGATCTCCCGGGCGGGGCCCTCGTCGTGGGGAAGCGCTCCGGCTATCCGACCGGTTCGGCGGGTTCGGGCGGCCCGTCCGCCGGATCGCCCTCCGGTTCCGGTCCGGGGACGCTCTCCTGTGAGGTCTCGGCCGGGGCGGGCGCCTCGGGCTGCGGGGCGCTCGGGGTGAGGACGAACAGCATCACCAACAGCCCCGCGGTCACCGCGGCGATCAGGCCGCAGGCGACCCACGGCTTCCAGCTCCGCAGCCCCGGATCAACCGGGGCGTCGGGATCATCGCTCCCGAAGGCCTCAAGGCGGCCGGCAAGGTCCGGAGCGTCCTCGCTGAGCTGCCGCTCGATCTCCGCGAGGACTCTGCGCTCATGCTCTCTCAGGGACATGGAACCCTCCTCAGCCGCGGGGGCAAGGACTGTCGTCACCGGGTGTTCTACAGTCTCCCCCAGGTGAGGCCCGGATATCCAAGCATGCAGAGGATTTCCACCCGTTTTTCGCGAACGGCACCAAAAAGGCACATCTCGTTCCGGTATGTGAGAGCCGTTTGTCACCACGGTCCGGGCCCCCGGCCCCGCAGCGGGGCGTACGGCCCACGCCCTGATCCGCCCCGCGCGGTCCCTGCTCAGCCCGGATAACACTCGACCTCGGAGGCCTTGACCCCGGCCCAGACCGTGTCCCCACGGGACAGGCCGAGTTCGGCCAGGGCCGCGGGGGTGATGTCCGCGGCCAGGGAGGGCGGGCCGAGCAGATGCACACGGACCTGGTCGCCGAAGCGTTCGACCCCGTCCACGGTCAGCCGCCACACGTTGCGCGTGCTGCCGTGGGGGTGTTCCGGGTACAGGGCCACCGCACGCGGCGGGAAGGCCACCAGGGCCGGGCCCCGGCCGGGCTCGCGCACCGACACCCGGACCCGGCCGCCGGGGGCCGGGTCGGCGAGCTCCACCACCTCCCCGGACGCCTCCCCCCGGAACAGGTTCAGACCCACCAGGCGCGCCACGTAGGAGGTGCGCGGCCGCCGCGCCACCTCGGCGGGTTCGCCCCGCTGCACCACCCGGCCCGACTCGACCACCGCGATGCGGTCGGCCAGCACCATCGCGTCCAGCGGGTCGTGGGTGACCAGCACCGTCACCCCCTCGAAGCCCTCCAACAGGTGGCGCAGACGGGCCCGGACGTCGATACGGGTGCTGGCGTCCAGCGCCGCCATCGGTTCGTCCAACAACAGCAGCCGGGGGCGCACCGCCAGGGCCCGGGCCAGGGCGACCCGCTGGGCCTGACCACCGGAGAGCTGTCGCGGGCGCGCGCGGGCGTGGTCGGCCAGGTCCATGTGGTCGAGCAGGTCGGCCGCGCGGGAGCGCGCCTCGGCCCTGGTCGCGCCCTGGCAGCGCGGGCCGAAGGCGACGTTGTCCAAAGCGCTCAGGTGCTCGAAGAGCAGATAGTCCTGAAAGACCATGCCGATGGGGCGTTGTTCGACGGCCGTGGTGGTCTCGTCCGCGCCGTCCACGAACACGTGTCCCCCGCTGAGGGGGGCCAGCCCGGCCAGGGCGCGCAGCGCCGAGGACTTGCCCGCACCGTTGGGGCCCAGCAGCGCGAGGACCTCCCCCGGTCCGGCGGTCAGCGCCACGTCGAGGGTGAAGTCGCCCC
The DNA here is from genome assembly GCF_055763695.1 of Nocardiopsis moroccensis. Lineage (NCBI taxonomy): Bacteria > Bacillati > Actinomycetota > Actinomycetes > Streptosporangiales > Nocardiopsidaceae > Nocardiopsis > Nocardiopsis moroccensis. Next base: position 2,053,786 of record NZ_CP199747.1, read on the forward strand.
GGCGCAGGCGCAGCTCGGCGTCGAGCGCGGGTCCGGCCGTGGACACGGGAACCCGGGAAGCCCCGGACCGGGACCCGGCGGCACGCTCTGTCGGCCTCATCCGGCCCTCACCCACCTCTCGCGCAGGGTGGCCAGGACGGCCAGGGACACCAGGAGCAGGACGAGGCTGAGCACGACTGCGGCCTCGGGGTCGCGCTGCATGGCCATGTACACCGCCAGCGGCATGGTCTGGGTGGTACCGGGGAAGTTCCCGGCGAAGGTGATGGTCGCGCCGAACTCACCAAGGGCCCGCGCCCAGCACAGCACCGCCCCGGCGGCGATACCGGGAAGGACCATGGGCAGGGTGACCCGGGCGAAGATCGTGACGCGGCTGGCGCCGAGGGTGGCGGCGGCCTCCTCGTAGCGCCGATCGGCCCCGCGCAGGGCCCCTTCCACACTGATGACCAGGAAGGGCATGGCCACGAACACCTGGGCGATGACCACGGCGGCGGAGGTGAAGGGCAGGGTCAGGCCGAACCAGGCGTCCAGGTACCGGCCGACCAGTCCGTTGCGGCCCAGGACCATCAGCAGGGCCACCCCGCCGACGACCGGCGGGATCACCAGGGGGACGGTGACCAGCGCCCGCACGAGTCGGCGGCCGGGGAACTCGGTGCGTGCCAGCAGCCAGGCCAGGGGGACACCGAACAGCAGGGAGACGGCGGTGGCCGCGGTGGCGGTGGACAGTGACAGCCACAGGGCCGCCACCACGTCGGGATCGGTGACACGGGCGCCCATGGTGGGCCAGGGGGCCCGCAGGAGCATCCCCGCGAAGGGAAGGACCAGGAAGAGGACACCGACCACGGCGGGGACGAGGAGGATCCAGGGCACCCGCCCCGAACGGGGGCGCGGGGCGCGTCGGCTCGCGCGCGTCACGACGGCGGTCACGGTGTACCGAACCCCGCCTCCCGCAGGGCCGGGGCGCCCTCGGCAGCGACGAACTCGACCCAGTCAGCGGCCAGGTCCGGGTCGGCGGCCCCGGCGAGGACCCCGATCGGGTAGTCGTTGGCGGTCTCCTGGGCTCCGGGGAACTCCAGGCCCTCGACACGACCCCCGGCGGAGGCGACGTCGGTGGCGTAGACCAGGCCCGCGTCGACCTCGTCGAGTTCGACCTTGGTGAGCACCGCCCGCACGTCCTCCTCCAGGGTGACCGGGGCGACCTCCAGACCCGCCGCTTCCAGGGCGGTCGCGGTGGCGGAGCCGCAGGGCACCTCCTGCGCGCAGAAGGCGACCGAGACGTCCTCGTCGGCCAGGTCGGCGAGCCCGCCGACCCCGGCCGGGTTATCCGGCGGCACGGCGATCCGCAGGGTGTTGGTGGCGAAGACCAGCGCCTGCCCGCCGTGTTCGGCGGCCCAGTCGGCGTCCAGGCCCGCACCGTCGACGACCTGCCCCATGGTGGCGGTGTCGGCGGCGGCGAAGACATCGGCGGGGGCGCCGGAGTTGATCTGTTGGGCGAGTTCGCTGCTGCCCGCGAAGTTGAGGGTGACCGTGACCCCCGGCCGCTCCTGCTCGAAGGACCCCGCGATCTCCTCGAAGACGTCGATCAGGGAGGCCGCGGCGAAAACGGTGAGTTCCCCGCCGGCCCCGAGGCCCTCACCCCCTGCTCCGGTACCCGGGCCGGGAGCGCAGGCACTCGCCCCCAGGACCAGGGCCGTCAGAGCGGCGGCCCGGCCACGGAAGGGGCCGCCCGGGCGCGGACGGCGCCGGGCGTGTTCACGCATGCCGGCCTCCAGCGGCCTCGACGACGACGTTGGTGGACTTGACGACCGCGGTCGCCACGGTCCCGACCCGGAGTCCGAGCTCGTCGGCGGCCTCCCGGCTCATCAGGGAGACCACCCGGTGCGGCCCGGCCTGGATCTCGACCCCGGCCATCACCCGGTCGCGGACGACGTTGGTGACCAGCCCCCGGAAGCGGTTGCGTGCGGAGGAGACGCTGCGGCCGGGGTCCTCGTCCGCTCCGGCGCGCATGAAGGCGGCGAGTTCGGCGCCGTCGAGCCGACGGCGCCCGGAGGGGTCGCGCTCGGCGGGCAGTCGGCCGGAGTCCACCCAGCGGCGCACGGTGTCGGCGCTGACACCGAGCAGCTCGGCGGCCTCACTGATCTGAAAGGTCGGCATGGGAAGAACCTACTAGCCTCACCTACAAGGTTGTTATGGATGTTCTGCTAGCAGATCATAACTTCCTCACCAAGTTGCTGTGGTTTTTGCCAGTCCGGGGAAATGCGAACGGGCCCGCCCCGGCGTGGGGCGGGCCCGCAGGTCCCGCTGGAGCCGCGGCGCCGGTCGGGCGCCGCCGCTCCGGTGCGGTCCGGGTCAGCTGCGGGGGTCCGCGATCTCGCTGACCGGCCCCTCCACCCGGTAGTCGTCCAGGGCGGTGACCACGTAACCGGCGCCGTCCTCCAGGGGCTCGGTGTCGGTCAGGGTGGAACCGCCGGTCATCCCGACCAGGTTCTCCGGTGCCAACGCGGCGCAGTAGGCCTGGTCGTCACCGTCCTCCAGGGCCTGGGCCGCGTCGGCCGCAAGACGGTAGACCGCGTAGAAGCGGGCGTCCTCGATCTGCTGCCACTCGACCTCGACCGTGCCGTCGCCCTCCCGGGCGGAGACGCCGGTGGGCGCGCCGACCAGGGGCCCCTCGGCCCCGGGCGAGTCGATCACCGGGGGCAGCGCGGGCCCGGCGTAGTGGGTGTCGAGCAGGTGCTCGACCGCGCCGCCGTTCTCGCGCAGGCTCCTGATCGAGAAGTAGATGTCTCCGGAGACCTGGTCGAGTTCACCCGAGAAGTCGAGTTGTCTGCTCAGCGCGTCGTCGTCGGTCCAGCCATCATCGCCGAGACGGTAGGCGGCCTGGCCCACGTACAGGTCGACGCCGCTCCCCTCGACCTCGTCGGCCCACCACTCGGTCAGAGCCTCGTAGTCGGCCGTGGCGAACCCCCGCTCCCAGTACAGCTGTGGAGCGACGTAGTCGACGGTGCCCTCCTCGATCCAGGCACGGGTGTCCGCGTACTGGGCGTCGTAGGACTGCAGGCCCGAACTGGGCGAACCGGTGGGGTCGGTGCTGTCGTTGCGCCAGATGCCGAACGGGGAGACACCGAAGCTCACCCAGGGCTTGGTCTCCTGGATCTGGCCGTGCACGTCCCGCATGAGCTGGTTGACGTTCTCGCGCCGCCAGTCGCCGCGGTCGTCGAAGTCGCCGCCGTGCGCCTCCCAGCTGGCGTCGTCGTCGAAGGTCGCGCCGTCCTTCGGGTACGGGTAGAAGAAGTCGTCGAAGTGCATGCCGTCGATGTCGTAGCGCTCGACCACGTCCATGATGACGGAGGTGACCCACTCCCGGACCTCGGGGTTGCCGGGGTCGACGTAGGCCTCGGTGCCGTAGTCGACCAGCCATTCCGGGTTCTGCCTGACGGGGTGGTCGTCGGCGAGGTTCTCCACGTCGGGGTCCTGGAGCCCCACCCGGTAGGGGTTGAACCAGGCGTGCATCTCCAGGCCGCGCTCGTGCGCTTCCTCGACCGCGTACTCCAGCGGGTCGTAGCCCGGATCGCCGCCCTGCTCCCCGGTGAGGTAACGGGCCCAGGGTTCGAGATCGGACTCGTACACGGCGTCGGCGGTGGGCCGAGCGTGCAGGAAGACGGCGTTCAACCCCATTTCGACCGACTCGTCGAGCCACGCGTCGAGTTCGGCCTTCTGCTCCTCGGCGGACAGGCCGGGCTCGGAGGGCCAGTCGATGTTGCGGACCGTGGTGAGCCAGGTGCCGCGCATCTGGCGCTTGTCGCCGTCGGCGGCGCAGGCGGCGGGGGCCGCCAGCCCCTCGCCTCCGGCCACGGGGTCCCCGGCCCCGGAGTCGCTCCCGTTCGCGGAACACCCGGCCAACAGCACCGTGGTCGCGGCGGCGGCCGCCGCCCACCGTGTTCCGGCGCGCGGCGTGGTCACGGCCCGTGCCATCGAACGCATCAACAATTCCCTCCGGCCTGTCCGCGCACCGCCGTCCCCCTGGCGTCGCGCCGCGACCCAGATTAAAGCAAGATGTCAATTTTTGGACACGATCCGACCAATGTGTGGATAACATCGCACAGTGTGATCGCCGGGAATCTTCTCCCAGGTCAGCGAAACACCGCGGGACGGGCACCGGAAACGGCCGGGTTCCTCGGCCCTGCCGCCCGTCTCCGGCCCCCGGCGCCGCCCCCGGAGGAGGCGGGGACACGGATCTCCCGGGCCCGCCGTACGCGCCGGACCAGGGGCACGGCGTGCCGGACCGGGATTTAGACTCTGCTGCTGTGAACGCCGTGCTGAGCCCACCGAAACTGTTCGTCCGCACCGTCCCCCTGCGCGACCGCGCCGACAGCCTCGTCCGTCGGCTGCCCGAGGGAGCGGCCCTGGCCTGGTTGTCCGGGGACGACGGGATCGTGGGTTGGGGCGAGGCGGCGCGGTTGGAGCCCGAGGCGGCCCCCGCCGGGACTGCCCCCACCGACAACTCCCGTATCGCCCAGGCGGCCCGCTGGTTCGCCGGGCTGCTGGAGCACGCCGAGGTCGAGGACGAGGTGGGCCTGCCCGGCACCGGCCTGGTCACCTTCGGCACCTTCACCTTCGCCCCCACCTCCCCGGGATCGGCACTCGTCGTGCCCCGGGTACTCGTGGGCCGCCGGGGCGACCGCGCCTGGCTGACCACCGTCGCCGACGAACCCGGCGAGCACCCCGAGGAGCTGCTGCGTCCCGCCACCGAGCCGCGCCCGGTCGGGCCCCTGGAGTGGCGGCCCGGTTCACTGACCCGCCAGGAGTGGATGGACGCGGTCGCAGGGACCGTAGGGCGCATCCGGGCCGGGGAACTGGAGAAGGCCGTACTCGCCCGGGACGCCATCGCCCGGGCGCAGTCCCCCGTGGACGTGCGAGTCCTGTTGGAGCGGCTGCGCAACCGGTTCCCGTCCTGCTTCACCTTCTCCGTCGCCGGCATGGTCGGGGCCACCCCCGAGTTGCTGCTGCGCCGTGAGGGCGACCAGCTCACCTCGCTGGTGCTGGCCGGGACCCGCCCTCGCGGTGAGGACGCCGAGTCCGACCGGCGCCTGGGCCAGGAGATGATGGCATCGGCCAAGGACGTCGAGGAACACGGGCTGGCGGTGGACTCGCTGCGTACCGCGCTGGAACCGCTCGCCGCGGAGCTGGCCGTCCCCGCCTGGCCGCACCTGCTCGGACTCGCCAACGTCCAGCACCTGGCCACCCGCGTCCACGCCCGGCTCGCGCCCGGGGTCTCGGCACTGGACGCGGTGGCGGCCCTGCACCCCACCGCAGCCGTGGGCGGGACCCCCACCGAAACGGCGATGCGGCTGATCGGTGAGGTCGAGGGGATGGACCGGGGCGGTTACACCGGGCCGGTCGGCTGGCTGGACGGCGCGGGCAACTCCGAATGGGGGATCGCGCTGCGCTGCGCCCACGTGGACGGCTCAAGCGCGCGCCTGTACGCCGGCGGGGGGATCGTGGCCGGTTCGGACCCCGCCGAGGAGGCCGCCGAGACCGAGTCGAAGTTCCGGGTGATGCGCGAGGCCCTCGCCGACCCGCGGGGCTGAGCCCTCCACCACGGGCTCCGGAGCGATGCGAACGCTTGGTTCCGCCCCCGAAACGAGTTCTTGACATCCTGGAAACACCGCTGCGGCACCTTCGTGCCGTGAACGTCGAACTGGTCCCCTGGGACGACCCCGATGCCGCCGCGCTGCGCTCCGGTCAGCGGCGGGAGATCGCCGAACGGTACGGCACCCCCGACTCCGAACCCGGGACCCCGCCCTCCGCCGCCGACATCGCCGTGTTCGCGGTGGTGCGCGACGGCGCCGGCAGGGCCGTGGGCTGCGGCGGCCTACGTGACCTCGGCGAGGGAGCCGGTGAGGTCAAACGCATGTACGTTCTGCCCGAGCACCGCGGTTCGGGGGCGGCGGGGATGTTGTTGGACGCCCTGGAGGGGTGGGCGCGCGATCAGGGGTGGAAGTGCCTCCGATTGGAGACCGGTGACCGCCAGCCCGATGCGGTGCGCTTCTACACCCGTTCCGGCTACACACCCGTGCCCGCCTTCGGCGCCTACGCGGACTCCCCCGGCTCCCTGTGCTTCGAGCGGACCCTCTAGCGCCCCCGGTCCCTCGTCCCCGGGGGCGGGAAGAGGACCGGCCCCGGTCCCTCCCCCACGACGGAGAGGACCGGGGCCGGTGGCCTGCGCCGGGCCCGCGGGGCCCGGCCGGGTCCGGATCACCGCTGTCGCGGCCGGTTCACTGGCCGACGTCGCGGCCGGCCTGGTGCCAGATGCACGCCACGGACGGGCGGGGGAAGTCGCCGTCGGGCCAGGTGCTGGTCGGCGACTCGAAGGTGCCGTTGTCGCCCGGGTGCTGCGGCGCGAGGAAGACGGTCTTGTTGTCCTCGCTGATGAAGGGGCCGCAGGCCTCCGCGCGCACCGGCACCGTGGCGAAGGTCTTGAGCTCGCCGCGGAAGCGGCCCTCGACCGGCATGACGTGCAGGGCGTCGGCCGTGCCCAGCGAGCCGGGCTGGCCGTCGGTGGAGATCCACAGGTTGCCGTGCTTGTCGAAGGCCAGGTTGTCCGGCGCCGAGATCGGCATCACCTTGGACTTGTCGAAGCCCGCGTAGTAGGTGTCGTCGTCCTCGGGGTCACCGCACACCAGCGGCACGTTCCAGCCGAAGGACGTGGCGGCGTTGTCCTCGCCGTCCTCGATGATCTCCAGGATGTGGCCGTAGCGGTTGGGGCCGCGCGGGTTGGGCTCGTCGGCCTGACCCGGCTCACGGGCGGAGTTGTTGGTCAGGGCGCAGTAGACCTTGCCGGTGACCGGGCTGGGCTCGAAGTCCTCGGGGCGGTCCATCTTGGTGGCGCCCGCGGCGTCGGCCGCCAGCCGGGTGTGGACCAGCACCTCCTCGACGCTGAAGCCTTCGACGAAGCTCTCGGTGGAGTTGCACAGGGCGATCCACTCGCCGGAGCCGTCGAACTCCCCGTCGGCGGGCAGGGCGCCGGAGCCGTCGATCTCCTCGGCGGGGCTGTTGCCGGTGAGCCTGGCGACGTAGAGCGTGCCCGAGTCCAGCAGCGTCAGGTTCTGGCGGCGCGAACCCTCGACGTACCGGCCGTCACTGACGAACTTGTACATGTAGTCGAAGCGCTCGTCGTCGCCCAGGTACACCACGACCCGCCCGTCGGCGGCCAGGATGGTGTTGGCGCCCTCGTGCTTGAAGCGGCCCAGCATGGTGCGCTTGACCGGCTTGGCCTGGGGGTCGAGGGGGTCGATCTCGACGACGTAGCCGAAACGGTTGGCCTCGTTGGGGTGCTTGGACAGGTCGAAGCGCTCGTCGACCAGGTCCCAGCGGCGGCTGGAGGCACGGGTGCTGAGCCCGTAGCGGTTGGTCTCGGCGGTGCCGGGCGCGTTGCTGAAGTACTGGTGGAAGTTCTCCTCCCCGCTGAGGAAGGTGCCCCAGGGGGTCATCCCGCCCGCGCAGTTGTTGAGCATGCCCAGGACCTCGGTGCCCGTGGGGTCGGCCTCGGTCCTGAGCAGGTCGCTGCCGGCGGCGGGGCCCGAGAGGGTCATGGGGGTGGAGGTGTGGACGCGGCGGTTGAAGGAACGCTCGCCCTCCGACAGCTTCCACTGGCCGGTCCTGCCGACGCGCTCGAGCTCGACCAGGGAGCCGCCGTGCGCGGCCATGGCGATGCGGGTCTGCTCGGGGTCGGCGTCGGCTCCGCCGTTCCAGCCCGCGAACATGATGCTCTCGTTGGTGTACTCGTGGTTCACCCAGAGCAGGCCGTGGTCGTCGTCGAGCTGGTGGAAGCCGACATAGTCGCAGTTGTAGCCGAACTGCTGGGCCTGGGCCTCGGCGGTCTGGGCGTTGACGTCGAACTCGGGTGCGCCGGGCAGGACGGGGTCGCCCCAGCGGATGATGACGTGCTGCTCGTAGTGCTTGGGCACGGTGAGCGCGTCGTCGTTGTTGGGCAGCACGCTCTTGAAGGTGAGGCGGGGCGCGGGGTGGGGGCGGTTCGGGCCGCGATCGGCCGCCGCCGAGGTGAGGGAGGCCAGGCCGAAGGCGCTGACCCCGGCGGTCACCGCGCCGGCGCGCAGCGCGGAGCGGCGGGAGAGGACGCCCTGGAAGATGTCACCGAAGTAGGAGTTGGAGCTGGTGTTGGGCGCGGGGTGGAAGCAGGCGTCGCCGCAGCGGTAGTGGCACGTCGCGCGGGATCTGCCGCCGCCCACGAGATCGAGGAGGGGAAGCCGACGGCGCGGGGTCGCGGATTCGGGCACGCGTTACTCCTTGGGGATCGTGACCGCTCACACGCCCCGGGAGGAGCTGCGGGGCTCCGCCCGGGGTGCGGAGGCGATCGTGCAGGAGGTCTCCTGCCTGGTCGCTCACGACCTTGGCTGAGGTTTCACACGCTCCGGTGAAACCCGGGTGAACGCACCTACAACTCCCCCCACATGTCGGGGGTGCTCACTCCGCACAGTCGTACGAACACTCAACGTGTGACCCTACGCTGATCCTCGACCACCTACGGGCCCCCGTCCACGAGCCTCGCCCCGGCGGGTCGCGTTCCGAGCAACCCCGGGCCTCAGTCGTACATTCTCCCCAGCAGGGCTCCCTGACCGGACTGCAGCACGTGTGCGGACTCCAGCGGGAGCCAGAAGCACTCGAACCGGGCCGGCCCCCCGACCCCGTCGTTGTCCTCGGCGGAGAACCAGCGCTGCGGCACCGGTCCCTCCACCGCCAGCAGGAAGAAGTGTCGGCGCTGGAGCTCGAACCGGTACGGGGCGAGGTCGTACTCGGCGGTCCCCAGCGCGCGCACCACGCGCAGACCCTCCAGTCCAATCTCCTCCCGGGCCTCCCGCAGGGCCGCCGCCTCCGGGGATTCGCCCGGGCGCACACCGCCGCCCGGGACCTGCAGCCCGACTTCCTCCGGCGGGTGGTCGACGTGGCGGAACACCAGCAGCCGTCCCGCACGGACGACGTAGCAGAGCGCCTTGTCGCGGACCGTCCGGACGGTCATACGGCTCCCGTGCTGCGGCCGACGGGGACGATGAGCGGACCGCCGGTGACCGGGTCCTCGGTGACCACGGCCTCCAGGTCGAAGGCCTGCCGCAGGAGCTCGGGGGTGAGCACCTCGGCGGGGCTCCCGCTGGCCACCACCCGGCCCTCGCGCATGGTGATGACGGTGTCGGCGTAGCGCGCGGCCAGGTTCAGGTCGTGCAGCACCATCACGATCGTCCGCCCGCCCTGCCGGTGCAGTTCCTGAACCAGGTCCAGGACGTCGACCTGGTGCACCAGGTCCAGGAACGTGGTGGGTTCGTCCAGCAGCAGCAGGTCCGTGCCCTGGGCCAGGACCATCGAGATCCACGCGCGCTGACGCTGGCCTCCGGACAGTTCCTGGATCGGGGTGTCGGCCAGTTCCAGCAGGCCGGTCTGTTCGAGGGCCCGGGAGACCGCCTGGTGGTCGTCGCCCGACCACTGCCGGTACCACCGCTGGGACGGGTGGCGGCCCCGGGCGACCAGGTCGGCGACGGTGAGGCCGTCCGGGGCGACCGGCTGCTGCGGAAGAACCCCCAGCACCTGCGCCACCTCGCGGGTGGGCACCCGGTGGATGTCGCGACCGTCGAGCTCGACCACGCCCGACTTCGGGCGCATGAGGCGGCCCAGGGCGCGCAGCATGGTGGATTTCCCGCAACCGTTGGGACCGATCACGCAGGTGATGGTGCCCTCGACGATGTCGGCGTCCAGGCCGTCGACGACGGTGTGGTCGTCGTAGGCCAGGGTGAGGCCACGGGCGCTCAGCCGGGAGGGGGCGCGCTCGGTGGCGGGGACCTGGGCCTGAGCGGCTGTACTGGGTGAAGTGGTCACGCTTGGGCCTTTCGGTTGCCGCGGACGAGCAGGTAGATGAGGTAGAGGGCGCCCAGGCAGCCGGTGACCACACCGACCGGGAGCTGGATGTTGGTCAGCAGGTTGCGGGCGATGAGGTCGGCGCCGCAGGTCAGTGCGGCCCCTACCAGGGCGGAGAGCAGGACCGGCGGCCTGGGTGCGCGGGCCAGGCGCAGGGCGATCTGCGGGCAGGCCAGGGAGACGAACAGGATCGGCCCGGCGGCCGAGGTTCCGAAGGCGGCCAGCAGCACGGCCAGCACCAGCATCGAGGTGCGGGCCCGTTCCAGGGGCAGGCCCAGGCCCCGGGCCACGTCGTCGCTGTAGGAGAGCGTGTCCAGGGTGCGCGCGGCCACCAGGGCCAGCGGCAGCAGCACGGCCAGGGCCAGGGCGGTGGGCAGGGCGTTGGTCCAGGTCCGCATGGTCAGGCTGCCCGCGATCCACACCATGGCACGGCCGGTGTCGGTGACCTCGCCGAGGGTGAGCATCCACAGGGTGATGTTCATCAGGACCGCCGACATGCCCACGCCCACCAGCAGCAGCCGGTAACCGTCGACGCCGCCGCGCCGGGCCAGGGCGTAGCAGAGCAGGCCGGAGGCCAGTCCGCTCACGAGGGCGACGGCGGGGATGCCGAAGGAGGCCGTGGTGCCGCTGACGATGCCGTAGCTGCCGCCGAACGCCAGGACCGCGACCACGCCGGCGCTGGCTCCGTGGGTGACACCGAGCAGGTCGGGGCTGGCCAGGGGATTGCGCATGATGGTCTGGGTGACGGCTCCGGCCGCGGCCAGGGCGGCTCCGGCCAGCAGACCGACCACCACACGGGGCATCCGCACCCGCCAGAGGGTGAAGTAGTGCTCGTAGTCGGTGCCGATGATGTGCGCCCACACCTGGCCGGGTGTCAGGACGGTCTCCCCGATCATGAGGTTGAGCCACACCAGCACGGCCATGACCAGTGTCGTCACGGCGCCGGCCAGGACCGGGCGCGGCCGCCACGGGAGCGCCACGGGTCCCAGGCGCAGGACCCGGTACCGCAGTGCCAGACGGGCCAGGGCGCGCTCGCGGCCGTCGGTGGGGGTGAGGGTGGAGGTCATAGGGAGAGCAGCCTCCGGCGGCGGACGACGTAGATGAAGAAGGGGGCACCGATCAGGGCGAGGACCACACCGACCTGGAGTTCGCCCGGCGGGGCGAGGAAGCGGCCGAGCACGTCGGCGGTCAGCAGCAGGACCGCGCCCATCAGGGCCGAGTAGGGCAGCAGCCACCGGTGGTCGGAGCCGGCGACGGCCCGGGCCACGTGCGGCACGATGAGGCCGACGAAGGCGATCGGCCCGCAGGCGGCCACGGTGGCGCCGGTGAGCAGGGTGATGGCGACCAGCCCTGTCAGGCGGGCCCGGCCCACCCGGTGTCCCAGGGCGCGTGCGGTGTCCTCGCCCAGGGCCAGGGCGTTGAGTGCGCCGGCGTTGGACAGGGCCAGGAGGACGCCTGCGATCACGAAGGGCAGCAGTTGGGGGATGATGTCGGGGTCGCGGCCCACGAGGGAGCCCACCCGCCAGAACCGGAAGTTGTCCATGGTGGCCTGGTCCAGCAGGACCACCCCCGAGACCACGGAGTAGCACAGCCAGCTGACGGCGGTCCCGGCCAGGGCCAGGGTGATGGGTGTGGGTCCGCGTCCGGGGACGGAGCCGATGGCGTAGACGACGACGGCGGCGAGTGCGGCACCGCCGAAGGCGAGCGCGGACTGGGCCTGGACTGCGGTGATGCCGGCCAGCGCGATGCCCAGGACGACCGCCAGGGCGGCCCCGAAGGTGACGCCGAGGATGCTGGGGTCGCCGAGGGGGTTGCGGGTGTGGCCCTGCATGAGCGCGCCGCCCAGTCCCAGGCTGATCCCGGCGAGCACGCCCAGGGCGGTGCGGGGCAGCCGGATCTGGTGGACGATGATGTCGGCCTCGCGGTCGGCGGTCCCGGCGAGCGCCTGCCACACGGTTACGGGGTCCAGGGCGCGGGCGCCCACCAGGACGCTGGCGGCCACGACCGCTCCCAGAGCGAGCGTCAGGGCCGCCAGCCCGGCGAGGCGACGTGCGCGTCGGGCTCCGAGCACGCCCCCGCGCAGGTCGGAGGCGTCCGGGGCGGGGGCCGCCACGGGGCTCGGGGGCGGCCCGCTGGTGTCGTGCACCGAGGTCTCCCATCATGACGAAGGCCAGGTCAACCTTAGTTAGGTTTGCCTAGCCACACTTTGATGATCTAAGTTTGCCACGTCCCAACCAGGAACTACACATCCGGGGTATGTCCCCCGCTGCTCGCATGCCCCAGATCGTCCCCTAACCGATGGAGTACCTGAGAATGAACGCCTGGACCCCGCTGCGCCGTGCGGGCCTGCCCACCGTCGCGACGGCCGCGGCCGTCGCCCTGCTCACCGCCTGCGGGGCGAGCGGCCCGGCCGAGGACACCTCCGACGGGACCGGGGGTGAGTCCGCCGAGGGCTACCCGATGACGGTCGAGCACCAGATGGGCGAGACCGAGATCCCGGCGCCGCCGGAGCGCGTGCTGCCGCTGGACGCCGCCTTCGTGGACTCCACCCTGGCCCTGGGCGGCAACGTCGTGGGCTTCACCACGTTCTCCGAGGACGTCACCGAGCTGCCGGCCTACCTCCGCGACAGCGAGTGGAACACCGGCACCTCCGACGACGCCCAGCCCGTGGGGCTGCTGTGGGACCTGGACCCGGAGCTGGTGGCCGCCACCGAACCCGACCTGATCCTGTCCGCCGAGGTCCGCCACGGCGACGGCTACGGCCAGTTCACCGAGATCGCGCCCACGGTCATGTCCGAGACCACCGGTGCGATCTGGAAGGACAACCTGCGTCTGACCGCCCGGGCCCTGAACGCCGAGGACCGGGCCGAGGAGCTGCTCACCGAGTACGAGGAGCGCGCCGCCGCGATCGGCGAGGAGATCGTCGAGTCCAACGGCGGCGAGGCCCCGACCGTGTCGGTGGCCCGCTTCGCCGGCGACGAGGAGGGTGTGCGCCTGTACACCCCCACGTCCTACGTGGGCGTGATCCTGGAGGACGTGGGCCTGGAGCCCGGCCCCGGCGTGGACACCGAGACCGACGAGATCATCACCTACCACAGCCAGGAGCGCCTGCTCGACCTGGACGCCGACCACGTGTTCGTGGCCACCTACGACGACGGCGGCGCCGACGGCGTCCAGGAGTCCAAGGAGGAGTACCAGTCCAGCCCGCTGTGGAGCGAGCTGGAGGGCGAGATCACCGAGGTCGACGACGGTTACTGGATCTCGGGCGTGGGCCTGATCGCCGCCCACGAGACCCTGGACGACATCGCCGAGATCTTCGGCGTCGACGCCCAGCGCTGAGGCCGGTCCCGACCGCACGCGTCGGGCCGTGACAGCGACCGGCCCCGAGCGGGCCGACCCGGGCCCGTGCGGCAGCAGCCGCGCGGGCCCTCGCCCTGCCGTGCGCCGCGCAGGCGGCACGGCGGGACCACCAACCCGGAGGGAACACATGGAACCGCCCCGCTCCTTCGACCACACCCCGGCCCTGGCCCCCGAGCGAATCCCCCGGGCCGTCCGCGAGGCGGCCCGGAGCCTGGCCGCCGACCCCGGGTCGGGCTACGTCTACGACCCCGCCCTGGCGACGTCCCGGGCCCGTGAGCTGCGCGGTGCGCTGCCCGACTGGGCACGGGTGTACTTCGCGGTCAAGTCCAACGGCTTCGGTGAGGTCCTGGCGCACCTGGCCGAGGCGGTCGACGGTTTCGAGACCGCGTCCCTGCACGAGGCCAGCTCCGCCCTGACGCACCTGCGGGACAGCGCCGGCGGCCACCGCGGCCGTCCGATCGCCGTGAGCGGCCCGGGCAAGTCCCCAGAGATGCTCGCCGGCCTGGCCCGCCTGCGGGCCGAGAGCGGCGCCGAGGTGGTCGTCAACGCCGAGAGCGAGCTGGAGCTGTACCGGGCCTCGGCGGCCGCCGTGGCCGCGGGCACGGTGCTGCCGGTGACGCTGCGCGTCAACCCCGAGCGGGTCCCGGTGCGCGGTGCACTGGCCATGGGCGGCACTCCCTCCCCCTTCGGGCTGCCCGAGCCCCTCGTGGACGGGGCGGTGCGTACCGCCCTCTCCCTGCCCGGCCTGGACCTGACGGGCTTCCACGTGCACGCGGTGAGCGGCAACACCGACGCCGTCGCCCATGCCGCGTACGTGCGCTGGTGCCTGGAGTGGGCCCGGCGGACGGCGGACGCGCACGGGGTGGACCTGCGGGTGGTGGACGTGGGCGGCGGACTCGGCGTCCCCTTCGAGGATGACGAGGAGGCCTTCGACGTCAAGGGGTTCGGGGCGGCGCTGGCGGAGCTGCCCGACCCGGGTGTGGAGGTCGTCTTCGAGCCCGGGAGGTGGATCGCCGCCCCCGCGGGGTGGTACGCGGCGCGCGTGACCGACATCAAGTCCGCCTACGGCCTCGACTTCGCGGTCGTGCGGGGCGGGATCAACCACTTCCAGCTACCGACCTCGTGGGAGATCCGACACAACTTCGCGGTGGTGGCGGAGCCGTCGTGGCCCGAGGGGATGCCCCGGCCCCGGGTGGACGGAGCGTCGGTGACGATCTCGGGCGAGCTGTGCACGCCCGAGGACGTCCTGGCCCGGGACGTACGCGTGGAGGCGCTGCGCGCGGGCGACACGCTGGTCTTTCCCAACGCGGGCGCCTACGGGCACGAGTTCGCGATGCCCGCGTTCCTGGCCCACCCGGCGGCGCCGAGGGTGAGCGTCGATTCCTCCGAGGCGGTGTGATCCGAATCTCAGGCGGCACATCGACCTTGACATGGTTAGGTTAGCCTGGCCTAATTATTTTGTCCCTGATGTTCCCCTCGTCCCACCCCGCCCCCACCCCCGGGCGCCCAGCGCGCCGATGACCGAGGAGGCCGCACCATCGTGCCCACCGCACCGACGAGCGCAGCGACCCGCCCCCAGAACACCACGGCCTGGCGTATCGACAACCTCACCGGCACCGACGTCCTGAACGACCTCGACCCCTGGGTCGAGATCTACGAGGAGGTCTACGCGCACGCCCTGCACCTGCCCGACCACAGCGACCCGCCTTTCCGCGAACGCCTGGCCTTCAGCGCGGCCCGCCCGGGCTTCCGCCTCACCTCCTGCCACGCCGACGGGGAGCCGGCCGCGTTCGTCTACGGCTACACGCTGCCCACGACCACGGGCTGGTGGGACGGCTTCACCCCGGCACCGGACGTCGAGGACGACCTCGCACGCGAATGGCCCGGGCGCACCTTCGGCGTGTGCGAGGCCCTCATTCGCACCCCCTACCGGCGCAGCGGACTGGCCGAGCGCATGGCCCCCTTCCTGCTGAGCGGACGCGAGGAGGAACGCGCGGCCGGCCTGGTGGCCGAGACCAACACCCACGCGCTGGAGATCTTCCTGCGCAACGGCTGGCGGCAGGTGGGCGACCTCGCCCCGCACGCCGGTTGGCGCCGCCACCACTGCCTGGTCCTGCCGCTGAACGTCTGAGAAACCGACCCACGGAAACCAGGTACCACGCGCCCATGCCGATCACCCACAGTGCCGATTTGGCCACCCCCGGAGACACCCCGCTCGCTCCCCAAGGACCGCCCCCTCCCCCGCGCCTCGCCGGAGCACCCCGGGGTCCCGCCACCGTCGCGGCGCTGGTCGACGACGCCATGCGAACCCTGGCCCTGGCCACCGCCGAACGCGGCGGCCCCCTGCCGGCCAGTACCCCGCACGAGGTCGACGAGGCGGTCCGCGACGCCCTGACCGCCACCGGCACCGCCGCGCTGCCCCGCCTGACCGGGGCCCTGACCGCCGGGGCCGCCGACCCCGCCCACCCGCACTGCGCCGCCCACCTGCACTGCCCGCCCCTGGCCGTGGCCGTGGCCGCCGACACCGTCGCCTCGGTCCTCAACCAGTCCCTGGACTCCTGGGACCAGTCCCCCGCCGCGACGGCGATGGAGACCCAACTCGTCGCCGAGCTCGCCGACCTCGTCGGCTACCACGGCGCGGGGGCCGGCGGTGTGATCACATCCGGCGGCACCGAATCCAACCTCACCGCCCTGCTGCTGGCCCGCGACCACGCGCTGGGCGCCGCCGGCACCGACCCCGGCCGCCACGGGGTCGCGCGCGCGGCGGGCCCCGCGCGCCCCCGGATCCTGTGCGGCGCCGCCGCCCACTTCTCCGTCCAGCGTTCGGCCGCCCTGCTCGGCCTGGGCGAGGACGCCGTGGTCCCCGTCGAGGTCGACGACCGGCACCGGATGCGGGTCGAGGACCTGCGCTCGGCCCTGGAGCGCGTACGCGCCGACGGCGACCTGCCCGTCGCGATCGTGGCCACCGCCGGAACCACCGACCTGGGCGGTATCGACCCCCTGCCCGAGATCGCCCGCCTGGCCCGCGAGTTCGACGTGTGGCTGCACGTGGACGCCGCCTACGGAGGCGGCCTGCTCTTCTCCCGGCGCCTGCGCCACCTGCTCACCGGCATCGAGGACGCCCACTCGATCGGCATGGACCTGCACAAACTCGGCTGGCAACCGGTCGCCGCAGGTGTGCTGCTCACCCGTGAGCGCGCCCTGTTCGCCCCGCTGTCCCGCTCGGTGGACTACCTCAACCCCACCGACGACGAGGAGTCCGGCTACCCGAGCCTGCTCGGCTACTCCCTGCGCACCACCCGCCGCGCCGACGTGTTCAAGATCGCCGTGACCCTGCGGACCCTGGGCACGGACGGGCTGGGCGCCATGGTCGAGGCCTGCCACGACCTGGCCCGCTCCGCCGCGGCCCAGGTCACCGCCGACCCCCGGCTCGACCTGGCCCAAGAACCCTCCCTGACCACGGTGGTCTTCCGCTACCGGGCCGGGGGCGAGGCCGAACACGGCGACCGGGTCAACGCCCGGCTCCGCCGCCGCCTGCTGGAGCAGGGCCGCGCCGTCGTGGGCCGCACCCGCATCGACGGCCGGGTGTGGCTCAAACTCACCCTGCTCAACCCCGACACCACCCCCGACGACACCGCCGCGCTGCTCGCCCTGGTCGCCGACGCCGGCGACGCCGAGCAGGCCCACCTCCAGGAGTCCCGTTGACCAGTGCACCCTCCCCCGGCGACGGCCACGTGCACGACCTCGTGGGCGTGGGCCTGGGCCCGTTCAACCTGGCCCTGGCCGCCCTCGCCGACGCCGTCCCCGACCTGTCCGCGCACTTCCTGGAAGCCCGGCCCTCCTTCTCCTGGCACCCGGGCCTGCTCCTGGAGGGCGCCCGGCTCCAGGTCCCCTTCCTCGCCGACCTGGTGAGCCTGGTCGACCCCACCAGCCGCTGGTCGTTCCTGTCCTACCTGCGAGCACACGACCGGCTCTTCCCGTTCTACTTCTCCGAGAACTTCCACGTGCCCCGCCGCGAGTACGACGACTACTGCCGCTGGGTGGCCCACAGCCTGGACTCGTGCACCTTCGACGCCCGCGTCAGCGCCGTGCGCCACGACTCCGGCGTACTCACCGTGGACTACCTCGACGCCCACGGCCGGCGCTCCAGCGTGCGCACCCGCGCCCTGGTCCTGGGCATCGGTACCGAGCCGGTCCTGCCCGAGCCCCTGCGCGCCCTGGAGGGCGACCGGGTCTTCCACGCCGCCCACTACCTGGACCGCGCCCCCGCGCTGGCCGGGGCCGACGACGTCACGGTGATCGGATCCGGCCAGTCCGGCGCCGAGGTCTTCCTCGACCTGCTGCGCTCGGCCGCGCACCGCGACACCGTGGTGCACTGGCTGACCCGCTCGCCCGCCTTCGCCCCGATGGAGTACTCCAAGCTGGGCCTGGAACACTTCACCCCGGACTACACCCGCTACTTCCACGCCCTGCCCCAACCGGTCAAGGACCGGACCGTGCCCGAGCAGTGGCAGCTGTACAAGGGCATCAGCGCCGACACCATCTCCGAGATCCACGACGTGCTCTACGAACGCGGCATCGCCGGCGCCCCCACCGGGGCCAGCCTGCGCGCGCACTGCGAACTGCGGGCGGCCCGGCGCGCGGCGGACGGCTACGAGCTCACCTTCGTCCATCGCGAGCAGGACCGCGAGTTCACCGTGCGCACCGACGCCGTCGTGGCCGCCTCCGGCTACGCCCAGCGCGACCCCGACTTCCTGGCGCCCGTCGCCGAGTTCCTGCACACCGATGACCGCGGACGTCCGATCATCGGCGCCGACCTGCGCCTGTCGGCCGACCCGGCCCTGGAGGCCCCCATCCACGTGCAGAACGCCGAACTGCACACGCACGGCGTCGGCGCACCGGACCTGGGGCTGGGCGCCTGGCGCGCGGCCACCATCCTCAACAGCATCGCCGGACGCACCGTCCACCGGCTGCCCGAACGCACCGCCTTCACCTCCTTCGGTGCGCCCGCGCCCGGGGCCGGACGGTGAACAACCCCTCCTTCCGCCGCCTGTACCTGCTCGTCGTCGTCATGCACGTGGTCTCGGACGTGGCGCTGAGCCCGTTCTACCCCCAGCTGTTCGAGCGTCTGTTCGGCGTCACGGACGTGGCCGCGACCGGTACCTACATCTGGGTGTGCCGGGCCACCGCCCTGGCCGCGATGCCGTTGTGGAGGCTGGTGGCCCGCCGCCTGACCATGGCCTCGCTGGTCACCTGGGGTCTGGTGGCCGCCGCCGTGCTGGAGGTGGCGATCGCGCTCTCGCCGACCTTCACCGCCTTCACCGTGCTCTCGGCCGTCCAGGTGGCGGTCACCATGTCCTTCGCCCTGGCCTACCCGGCCTTCGTGGGCAGCGGCGGCGACCGGCTGCGTGACGTGACGGTCCACGCCTACGTGATCAACGTCGGGATCGTGGGGGCCACGGTCCTGGGCGCGGCGATCATGGCGCTGCCCGACCCCCGGTGGGGCATCGCCTCGTGCGCGCTGCTCTACCTGGCCCTGGCCGTGTTGTGCCACCGCCACCTGCCCCGGCGCGCCACTCCCTCGGCCGAGGCCGGAACCCCGACCGCCCTCGACGCCGAGGCCGGGACCGCGCCCTCCACCCGACCCGGCCGACGGACGCTGGCCGCGCTCGCGGCGGTGTGCGCCGCCGTACTGGCCGCCGAGACCGCCCGCCTGGTCGTGCGCCCCTTCTTCACCGTGTACGCCGAGGAGACGGGGGTCGACCCCGCCCTGTCCGCCGGGCTGTTCCTGCTCCCGCAGCTGACCGTCCTGGCGGTGCTCCCCCTGGCGGGACGGGCCCACGCCCTGCTGGGGCGGGCCCTGCTCCCGGCCGCGTGCGCGCTGGCGGCGGCGGGCCTGCTCGTGCAGTTCCTGGCACCGGGGCTGGGCCTGCTCGCCCTGGGCCGGGTGGTCTTCGGCGCGGGCCTGGGCCTGGGGCACGTCGCCCTGGACCTGCGGGTGTTCGCGGTGACACGGGCACGCGGCCCGGCCTTCGCGGCCGTGGAAACCGTCCGCGTCAGCGCCACCCTGCTCAGCCCGGTCCTGGCCACCGGGCTGGCCGCCACCGGACTCGGACTGCCGCTGGCGGCCGGCGCGGCGCTGTTCGCCGTACTCTCGCTGCTGCTCATCGCGCTGCCCGCGGCGCCGGGCACGCCCCGCACGAACGCCCCCGCCCCGGCCCCCGCCGACCCGTCATCGCACCACAACCCGTCACACCCGACACCTCCCGCGCCGAGCGCGCGGGCCCGTGAGGAGAGGGACCAGCATGTCTGAGACCGCAACGCCCCCAACCGCCGACATCTGGCGCCGGGCGGGCCGCCGCCTGCTCGCCCACATGGTCGGCGAGATGGCCTACGAGGAGATGATCACGCCCCGGGGCGAGGGCTCCGACCGCTGGACCCTGGCCGTGGACGACGGGGCCGCCTACTCCTTCACCGCGCGCCGGGGCGGGTTCGGGTCCTGGCACGTGGACCCCGACTCATTCACCCGCACCACCGACCAGGGGGAGGAGGACGCCTGGGACCCCACCCTGTTCGTCACCGACGCCCAGAAGACCGTCGGGCTGCCCGGTGACTCCCTGGCCGAGGTGGTCCGCGACCTGCTGGCCACGCACACCGCCGACGCCCGCCTGCTCCAGGCCGTCCCCGACGCGGGGGCCCTGGCCGACCTGCCCTACGAGGACCTGGAGGGCTACCAGACCGGCCACCCCTGCATCTTCGTCAACAAGGGCCGTCTGGGCTTCTCGACCGCTGACGCCGAGCGCTACACCCCCGAGGCGCGCGGTGCCTTCCAGCTGGTGTGGATCGCCGTCCACCCCGATCTGGCCCGCTTCCAGTCCATGGCCGGCACCGACCGCCCGGGGCTGCTCCGGGAGGAACTCGACGACGACCAGCGCGCCGAGTTCGCCCGGCGCGTGCGCGAGGCGGGCGGCGACCCCGACACCTACCAGTGGCTTCCCGTGCACCCCTTCCAGTGGGACGAGGTCATCGCCCCGCTCTTCGCCGCCGAACTCGCCCTGGGCCGCCTGGTACGGCTCGGAACCAGCCGCGACCGGTACCGCCCCTTCCAGTCCATCCGCACCCTGATGAACCTGGACCGGCCCGACCGGCTCAACGTCAAGGTGCCGCTGATGATCCGCAACACCCTGGTCTGGCGCGGCCTCTCGGGCACCCAGACCGGCTGCGCCCCGCACACCAGCACCTGGCTGCGAACCCTGGCCGAGCGCGACCCCTACTTCGCCGAGACCGGGGTGATCATGCTCGCCGAACGGGCCTCGGCGACCGTGCCCCACCCGGTCCTGGACCGGCTGCCCCAGGCCCCCTACCGCTTCCACGAGCTGCTGGGCACCATCTGGCGCGAGCCGATCCACCGCCACCTGGCCCCCGGCGAGCGGGCCCGCACCATGGCCTGCCTGCTGCTGGAGGGCTCCGACGGGCGCGCCCTGGTCGCCGAGCTGGTCCAGCGGTCGGGGCTGGAGCCCGTGGAGTGGCTGCGCCGCTTCCTGGGCGCGCTGTTCCCGCCGGTGCTGCACTACCTCTACCGCTACGGCGCCTCCTTCACCCCGCACGGGGAGAACGTCGTCCTGGTCTTCGACGACCGCGACCGGCCCGCCCGCATCGCGCTGAAGGACTTCGGGTCCGACGTCGAACTCCTGCCCTTCGACCTGCCCGAGTACGCCGAGATCCCCGACCACGTACGCGCCCAACTGCACCGCTGGGAACCGGGCGAGCTGGCCCACTCGGTGCTCTCGGCGATCTGCGCCGGTCACCTGCGTTTCCTCGCCGACATCGTCCGATGCCAGCTCGGGGTGGACCCCGACCAGCTGTGGGCGCTGGCCCGCGAGCAGGTGCTGGCCTACCAGGAGCGCTTCCCCGAACTGGCCGAGCGCTTCGCCTGGTTCGACCTGCTGGCGCCGCGCGTGGGCCGGGTCGCGCTGAACCGGGAGCAGCTCATGGGCGGCGGCTTCCACGAGCGCGCCGAACGCGACGCCGAGTTCGACGTCATGCACGGCCAGGTCGACAACCCGCTGGCCCCGCGATGACCACCACTCCCCTTTCCCCGGAGACACCACCCATGCCCACCACCGTCCCCACCGAGCTCACCGCCGAGCACTTCGGCCGCGCCAGCGACCGCCTGGTCGCCAAGATGCTGGCCGAGCTGTGCTTCGAGTACGCGCTGCGCCCCGTCCCCGACGGCCCGGGAGGGGCCGCACCACAGGCGCCCGTCGAGGGCGAGGGGCACCGGTGGCGCGCCCCCGTCGCCCCCGGCGCCGTCTACCTCTTCGAGGGCCGACGCACCACCATGGACGGCTGGCTCGTGCGCCCCGGCACGGCCCGGCGCGAAGCCGCCGACGGCTCCGTCACCCCCGCCTCGCCCTTCACACTCCTGCGCGACCTGGGATCGGCCGGGCTCATCGACCCGGCGGTGGAGGCCTTCACCGTGGGGGAACTGACCGCCACCCTCAGCGCCGACTGCCGACTGGCCCAGAGCCGCACCGGCGCCGCCGAGCTGGCCGAACTCCCCCACGCCGAGCTGGAGGGCCACCAGAGCGGCCACCCGTGGATCTTCGCCAACAAGGGCCGGGTCGGTTTCTCCGGCCGCGACCGGGCACACTTCCCGCCCGAGGCCCGCCGCCCCCTGCACCTGCCGTGGATCGCCGTGCACCGCTCCCTCGCCGAGCACCACGGCGTCCCCGGCCTGGACCAGGACGCCCTGATCGCACGGGAGCTGGACCCCGCCGAGGTAGGGCGGTTCACCGAGAGCCTCGACCGGGGCCGCCCCCAGGGCACACCCGCCGCGGAGTACGTGTGGCTGCCGGTCCACCCCTGGCAGTGGGACGAGGTGGTCGTGCCGCTGTTCGCAGCCGAACTCGCCGCCGGACTCATCGTGCCCCTGGGCGAGGCCGACGACGACTACCTGCCCCAGCAGTCCATCCGCACCTTCACCAACCTCTCCCGACCCGACCGGCACAACGTCAAGGTGTCGCTGGCCATCCTCAACACGATGGTCTACCGGGGCATCCCCACCGAGCTGTGCCGGGCCGCGCCCGCCAGCACCCGGTGGGTACGCGCCCTGCACGCGGGGGACGCCTTCCTGTCCGAGCGCTGCCGGGTCGTCCTGCCGGGCGAGGTCGCCGCCGTGGCCGTGCGCCACCCGGTCCTGGAGGACATCCCCGACGCCCCCTACCGGCACCGGCAGCTGCTGGGCGCGCTGTGGCGCGAACCCGTCACCGCCCAGCTGGACGAAGGAGAGCGGGCCCGCACCCTGGCGGCGCTGCTGCACGTGGACGGGCGGGGGCGGGCCTTCACCGCCGAACTCGTCCAGCGCTCCGGGTTGGCGGCCGAGGAGTGGCTGCGCGCCCTCTTCGCGGCGATCCTGCCGCCCGTACTGCACCTGCTCTACCGCTACGGGCTGGCGTTCAACCCGCACGGAGAGAACGCCATCGTGGTCTTCGACGGCCGCGACCGGCCCGCGCGACTGGCGGTCAAGGACTTCGTCGACGACATGAAGCTGCTGGACACCGACCTGCCCGAGTACGCCTCCCTGCCCCGCGAGGCGCTGGGTGTGCTCATGCGCTTCGACGCCGCCGAACTGACCTCCTCGGTCGCCAAGTCCCTGCTGGTCGGACACTTCCGGTACCTGGCGCCGCTGCTCCAGGACCACCTGGGGGTACCCGAGGAGCGCTTCTGGGAACTGGTCCGCGCCGAGGTGCTGCGCTACCAGGAGGAGTTCCCGGAGCTGGCCGAGCGCTTCGCGCTGTTCGACCTGCTCGCGCCCGAGTTCGAGCGGGTCTGCCTGAACCGGGAGCGGCTGCTGGGCGGCGGCTACCACGACCGCGCCGAACGCGACGCCGAGTTCCACCTGGACGCGCCGGCGATCCCCAACCCGCTGTACCGACCCGCCCGGGAGGCCGCCGCGTGAGTGACCTGATCGGCGACGGCCTGCCGCCCCTGACCGAGACCCTGCCGCCCTCCCCTCCCCCGCCGCCCTTCCCGGTCCCCCTGGACCGGCTGGACGCCGACGCCGCCTCGGGCGCGATCACCGACGTGATCGTCGCCCTGCCCGACGTGCAGGGACGGGTCCAGGGCAGCAGGGTGCGCCCGGGCGACTTCACCGACCGGATCGTCCGGGACGGTTTCGGGGCCTGCCTGTACCTGCTGGCCACCGACGTGGAGATGGAGGCGCGGCCGGGGTACGCCACCGACCCGTGGGGCGGCGGTCTGGGCGACTTCGACATCGTGCCCGACCTGTCCACCCTGCGGTACCTGCCCTGGGACCCGGGGACGGCGCTCGTCCTGGGCGACGCGCACGGCGCCGACGGAACACCCGTGGCCGTCGCGCCCCGCCAGGTGCTCCGGACCCAGCTGGACCGGCTCGCCGAACGCGGATGGCGGGCCCTGGCCGGAACCGAACTGGAGTTCCTGGTGTTCCGGGACGACTACCAGAGCGCGTTCGAGTCGCATTACCGCGGCCTGACCCCGGCCACGCGGTTCAACTCCGACTACGCGGTACCCGAGGTCACCGAGATCGACCCGCTCATGCGACGCATCCGCACCGCGATGGAGCGCACCGGCATGACGGTCGAGTCGGCGCGCGGGGAGTGCCACCCGGGCCAGTACGAGATCGTGTTCCGCTACGACGACGCCCTGCGCGCCTGCGACAACCACGTCGTGTACAAGGCGGGTGCCCGTGCACTGGCCACCCAGGCCGGGGTGGCGCTGACCTTCATGGCCAAGTACGACGAGGGCGAGGGCAACTCCTGCCACGTGCACCTGTCCCTGCGCGACGAGGCCGGCGACCCGGTCTTCGCCGACGACGGGACGGGCCGGTACGGGATGTCGAAGTACATGGAGCACTTCGTGGCGGGCCAGCTCGCCTGCATGCGGGACTTCGCGCTGATGTACGCCCCGAACGTGAACTCGTTCAAGCGGCTGTCCCCGCAGGCCTACGCACCCAGCGGCATCGCCTGGGGGCTGGACAACCGGACCTGCCCGGTGCGGGTGGTGGGCTCGGGGGAGTCGGCGCGGATCGAGTTCCGGGTGCCGGGCGGCGACGCCAACCCCTATCTGGCGGTGGCGGCGATCATCGCGTCGGGACTGTACGGCGTCGAGCAGGCGCTGCCGCTGCCCGAACCGACGGTGGGCAACGCCTTCGACCAGCAGACGCCCCGGCTGCCGGCCTCCCTGGAGGAGGCGGTGCTGGCGTGGGAGGGCAGTGAGATCGCCCGCGCCTGCTTCGGACCTGACGTGGTGCGGCACTACGCCGCCGCGGGGCGCGCCGAGCTGGCGGCGTTCTCGGCCACGGTCACCGACTTCGAGCGCCGCCGCCACTTCGAACGGGGCTGAGGAGACCGCCCGTTCCCGCCGGGAACCGTCCCGGCGGGAACGGTCGCCTCACGCGACCGCCGCGTCCACCGCCCCCTGGACACGGCGGCGCAGGATCGCGCTGTCGGCCCGGGTCGTACACACCTCCACGACGCGCAGGCCCTCGCCCAGGAGTGCCTTGGGCAGGTCGGTGGCCCACTCCACGCGGGTGTAGGGCAGGTCCGCCACGGCGGCCACCCGCTCCATCGACACCCCGTGCGGGGTCCCGAAGACCCGCTCGAAGTCGGGGTGGCCCGCCTGCTCCAGCCCCGAGAAGATCCCGCCCCCGTCGTTGTTGACCACGACCACCGCCAGGTCCGGGCGCGGCTCACCGGGACCGATGATCAGGCCGTTCTGGTCGTGCAGCACCGCCAGGTCGCCGAGCAGGGCGTAGGAGCGCCCCCCGCCCTCGGCCTGGTGGGCCAGGGCCGCCCCGACCGCCGTCGACACCGTCCCGTCGATCCCGCTCACACCCCGGTTGCCCAACAGGCGCACCCCGCAGCGGGCCGCCATCGTGGCGTCCAGGTCGCGGATGGGCATGCTGGACCCGGCGAACAGCAGCGAACCGGCACCGAGCTGGGAGACCAGGTCACGGGCCAGACGCGGTTCGGAGAGCGCCTCGTCGGCGTCCAACACCCCGTCGATCGCGGCCCGGGCGGCGGTCTCCGCGCGCGCCCACTCCCGGGACCACCCGGTACGCCGCGGGCCGTTCGGGTCCGCCCCGGCCGGCGGCGCGACCGACGCCACCACGTCGGTGGCGGTCCGTGCGGGGTCGGAGAAGTCGTTGGCCAGGCTCGCCGCGGGGTCCCCCACCGCGCCCGCGGTCACCACCACGTGCCGTTCGGCGCTGCGCAGGAAGGCCAGGATCTGTCGGGAGAGGTTGGGGCGGCCCACGCTCACGACCAGCTCGGGGGCGTGCGCGGCGGTGAAGCCGGGCGAGGCCAGCAGCTGACGGTAGGTGGAGACCGCTCCGGCCCGGCGGGCGTTGGAGGTGGGTTCGGCGAGCAGGGGCCAGCCGGTCAGCTCGGCCAGGGCCAGGAAGGGCACCGGGTCGTAGTCGCCGTCACCACACACGATGACGCCCCGCTCCACGTCGGGCAGGGTGAGCGGAGCGGGCTCGGCGGCGTGCCCGGGCCGGGAGATCCACGGCCGGCCGTCCGGCCGACCGTCCAGGGGGGCCGTCCATGTCGGGGCATCCGCGGTCTCGTCCGGGGTGAGCGGCTCGCGGAAGGCCACGTTGAGGTGGACCGGGCCGGGACGGCCGCCGACGGCCGCCGCCCAGGCGCGGCAGCTCAGGGAACGCCAGTACGCCACCATCCCCGGGGCGGGGTCGGGGGTGCCGACCTCGGTGAACATACGCACAGCGGCGCCGTAAAGGCCGATCTGGTCCGCGGTCTGGTTGGCCCCGGTCCCGCGCAGCTCCGGCGGCCGGTCCGCGGTGAGCACCAGCAGCGGGACCGCGCTCTCGTCGGCCTCCATCACCGCCGGATGGAAGTTGGCGGCCGCCGTCCCGGAGGTGCACACCACCGCCACCGGCCGACGCGAGGCCCGGGCCAACCCCAGGGCGAGGAAGGAGGCGGAACGCTCGTCCACCCGCACGTGGACCCGGATCCCGGGATGAGCGACCAGGGCCAGCGCCAGTGGGGTCGAGCGCGACCCGGGCGCGACGACGGCCTCGGCCAGCCCGCAGCGGGCCAGTTCGTCGACGAGGACCCGCGCCAGGGCGGTAGACGGATTCATCAAAGTCTTTCGTTCGTCAGGCTATGTACCAGTATCACCATGCGATCCGACCCGACCGCACGGCCCCGGGACCTTCCAGTCAACCCCGTTCGGCGCCGAACAGCGAACGAAACCGGCTGTGATCTCCTGCCCATCCGCCCGGTCGCACGTCACCGCGGCCCGGACGGCTCCGCTCCCGCGGCCCGAGCCTGCTCGGCCCGCGCACGCCAGGCTCCCGGGTCGACCTCGACCGACCGCAGCGCCCCCTCGTCCACGACCGCCGGGCGGACCGGCAGGAAGCCGTCCTCGGGCAGCAGCGGCTCGGCCGTGACATCGGCGGTCAGCATCTGCATGGTCGCCAGGCCGCAGGCGTAGGGGAGCTCGGGCAGGGCGGCCGCCAGGGCCACACCCGCGGACAGCCCCACCGACGTCTCCACGGCGCTGGAGACCACCACCGGCAGACCGCAGGCCTCGGCGACCCGCAGCGCGGCGCGCACACCGCCCAGCGGCTGGACCTTGAGCACCACGATGTCCGCGGCCCCAAAGGCGCGTACCCGCAGGGGGTCCTCCGCCCGCCGGACGGACTCGTCAGCGGCGACCGGAACGTCCACCCGGCGGCGGACCGCGGCCAACTCGTCCAGGGTCGCGCAGGGCTGCTCCACGTACTCCAGCCCGAACCGGTCCAGCTCGCGGGTCATCCGCACGGCGGTGTCCACGTCCCAGGCGCCGTTGGCGTCCACCCGCACCCGGCCCGAGGGGCCGATCGCGGCGCGGACCGCCTCGAGGCGGGCGACGTCCGCACGCCAGTCCTGCCCCCGCTCGGCCACCTTGACCTTGGCCGTGGCGCAACCGCCGGCCGCCACGATCCGAGCGGCGCGCTCGGGGTCCACCGCGGGCACGGTCACGTTGACCGGGACACGGTCGCGCAGCGGCTCGGGCCACCCCAGGTGGGCCGCCTCATGGCAGGCCGCCCACCAGCGGGAGGCCTCGCGCGGCCCGTACTCGGCGAAGGGCGAGAACTCGCCCCACCCGGCGGGGCCGCGCACCAGCAGGCCCTCACGGACCGTGACGCCCCGGAAACGGTTGCGCAGGCCGATCGCGAAGGCCCGCCCCCCGGCGGGCGCCCCCGCCGGGTCGGGCTCCGAGGTCCCGGTCACGGGCGGCGCGGGAACTTGTCGAACTCGGGGCTGCGCTTCTCCTTGAAGGCGTCCCGGCCCTCCTGCGCCTCCTCGCTCATGTAGTAGAGCATCGTGGCGTCACCGGCGAACTGCTGCATCCCGGCGGCCCCGTCGCTCACCGCGTTGATCGCGCCCTTGACCATGCGCAGCGCCAGCGGGGACTTCTCCAGCATCTCCCGGGCCCACTGCACGGTCTCCTTCTCCAGGTCCGCCAGCGGCACGACGGTGTTGACCATGCCCATGTCCAGCGCCTCCTGGGCGCTGTACTGGCGGCACAGGTACCAGATCTCGCGGGCCTTCTTCAGACCCACGGTCTCGGCCAGCAGCCAGGAACCGTAGCCGCCGTCGAAGGAACCGACCTTGGGGCCGGTCTGCCCGAACTTGGCGTTGTCGGCCGCGATGGTCAGGTCGCAGCAGACCTGGAGCACGTTGCCGCCGCCGATGGACCAGCCCGCGACCATGCAGATCACCGGCTTGGGCAGACGGCGGATCTGCACCTGGAGGTCGAGTACGTTGAGGCGGCCGATGCCCTGCTGGGCGACGGCGTCGTCACCGATGTAGCCGTCGTCGCCGCGGATCTTCTGGTCACCGCCGGAGCAGAAGGCCTGGTCGCCTGCTCCGGTGAAGATGATCACACCGACACCCGAGTCGTCCCGGGCGATGTTGAACGCCGTCTGGAGCTCGAACAGCGTCTGGGGACGGAAGGCGTTGTGCCGCTCTGGACGGTTGATCGTGATCTTGGCGATGCCCTCCGCGGTCTCGTAGATGATGTCGGAATACTCGCCCGACCGCTGCCAGTCGATCACGCTGCTCACGGCTTCTACTTCTCCTCACGGGGATGGGGACGGTGCGGACGCCCGCGGGCGTCGTGACCGCCGCGTCCAAGCGTCAACCCTACGCATTCTGCCAGGCGGGCCGGGACGGACGGGCACACCCCCGGCACCGGCCCCGTGGAACGGGCCGCTTCCCGCCCGGCGTACGCTGGGGCACCGTGGCACAAGCGAGCGAATACCGGTCCCAGGCACCCTCCCCCGAGGACGGGCGCGCCCTCCAGGCAGTACGCGGCCTGGCCCCCGAACACCTGAACCGGCTGCTCGCGGCCGCGTTGGACGGCACCGGCCCCGCCCTGCTGCCCGTCCCGGACGGCACCCCCGACTCCCGGACCGCCGAACTCCTCGCCGCCATGCGCCCCTCCTCGTTGCGCACACCCGAGGGGGTCACCGCCCTCGACGGCGGTGTCCCGGCGGAGCCCGGCACGGCGCTGGTCGTCACCACCTCCGGCTCCACCGGCCGACCCAAGGGCGTGGAGCTGTCCGCGGACGCGCTGCGAGCCTCCGCCCTCGCCTCCGTGGCCCGGATCGGCGCCCGCCCCGGTGACGCCTGGCTGTGCGTCCTGCCCGCCGGGCACATCTCCGGCATCCAGGTGATGATGCGCGCGCTGGTCACCGGGACCGAGGCCGTGCACGCGGCCTTCGACACCGGCACCCTCATGGAGTCGGCACGCCGACTGCGCCCGCACGTGTCCCTGGTCCCCACCCAGTTGCGCCGCCTGCTGACCGCGGGCGCCGACCTGTCGGTGTTCGGCACGATCCTGCTCGGAGGCGCGGCGGCCGAGCCCGCGTTGCTGGCGGCCGCCCGGGCCGCGGGCGGCCGTGTCGTGACCACCTACGGGATGAGCGAGACCTGCGGCGGGTGCGTCTACGACGGGTTCCCCCTGGACGGGACCCGGGTCCGGATCGCCGGCTCCGCCGCCGGCGGGTCCGGGCGTGTCCTGCTCAGCGGCCCGACACTGCTCACCGGCTACCGGCTGCCCCCGGGCGCGGCGGTGGAGGACACCTGGGCCACGAACGACGACGAGGCGGGGCTGGCCCTGGACGGCACCGGACGGCGCCGGCTGCACACCAACGACCTGGGCCGGGTGGACGCCGACGGCCGCCTGCACATCCTCGGCAGGATGGACGAGGTGGTCAACACCGGCGGCCACAAGGTGGTCCCCGGCCAGGTGAACGCCATCGTCTCCGAACACCCCGCCGTGGCGGAGTCCGTGGTGGTGGGCCGCCCGGACGCCGAGTGGGGCGAGCGGGTGACCGCGGTCGTGGTCCCCGCCGACCCACAGGATCCGCCGACGCTGGAGGGGTTGCGCGAGCGGGTCCGCGAACGGCTGCCGTCCTACGCCGCCCCCCGGGAGCTGGACCTGCGCCCTGCCCTGCCGATGCTGGCCTCCGGCAAGCCGGACCTGGTGGCGCTGCGCCGACCGACCGTTTGAGGGCCCGCGGCCCGGTCCCGCCCCCGCAACGCCCCTGGGGCAAAGCGGCGTTTACCGGTGCGGTCCGCACACGTGGGACCCTGACCGCAGCGGGTGCCGTTCCCAGAGCCGTCGGCACCTGCCGATACCGGCGAGGCCCGGGGCACCCCCTGTTCTCCGGCGGCTCCGCGGGCACGGCCCCGGGTGGGTCTGTCCGGAAAGCGGGGAACTTACCGAACCTCCCTGGCGTCTACCTGAGTATCCGGTTTCTTCGGCCCCTCTCCCAAGGAGGTCCGCGGTTGGCGGCAGCCATCGGTCCACGCGTCCGCTCCCCTGCGCCCTCCCCAGTGTCCGGAACGCCTGCCGCACAGCGGTCCGGGCGCCGAAGCCGAGCGTGTTCCTTTACCCGCACGGATCAGCATTCCGCCACTCATGGCACAGTGATCTATGCCACCCTCGCCGATATCCAATCGAGACGGGGAACATTTGACTCTCCGACACGTTGGACATATTGGCGCGTCCAGTCGGCGGTAACCCTCCGCCACGTGCCACATGTCCTGGAAGGGAGGGAGGTGCCCACATGACGAGCACTGCCCTGGCCGCTTCGAGCCACGAGGCCGACGCCCCCGTCGGCGGCGCTCCGGACGAGGACCGCACCGCCAACGTGGCCCTGGCCGACCTGATCGCCCAGGGGCGCGCTCAGGGACACCTGTCCCTCTCCGAACTACGTACCGCTTTCTCCGCGGCCGGGGTCACCTCCAGTGACGGCCGCTCCATTCTGCGTGAACTCACCGAGAACGGGGTCCGACTCGCCAACGGGGGCGAGGACTCCGCGATGGTGGCCGACTCTGACGCCGAGGACGACGTGCTGGAAAACACTCTCATCGCGACGGTGCCCGACACCGACGAGGTACCCCAGGCCACATCCGGCAAGGTCGCACCGCGCAAGGGCCCCTCCACCCGGAGGAAGGCCCGCTCGACGCGGCGCACCAAGAAGGCCGAGACCACCCAGGCCACCACCGATCCGGAAACCGGTGAGGCCGACCTCGACGACCAGTCACCCGCCATGGGCGACTCGGTCCACACCTACCTCAAGGCCATCGGGCGGCGTCAGCTGCTCACCGCCGAGCAGGAGGTCGACCTGGCCAAGCGGGTCGAGGCCGGGCTCTACGCCGAGTACCGCCTCGGGCTGCACGGCGAGGTCGACGAGACCGTCGAGATGGCCGACGTCGAGCGCGAGGAGCTCGAATGGGTGGCCGAGGACGGCCGCAAGGCCAAGTCGCACATGCTCGAAGCCAACCTCCGCCTGGTCGTGTCCGTGGCCAAGAAGTACAGCGACCGCGGCATGTCGCTGCTGGACGTGGTCCAGGAGGGCAACCTCGGCCTGATCCGCGCCGTGGAGAAGTTCGACTACACCAAGGGCTTCAAGTTCTCCACCTACGCCATGTGGTGGATCCGCCAGGCCATCCAGCGCGGGTTCGCCGACTCCGCGCGCACCATCCGCCTGCCCGTGCACGTGCTGGAGCTGCTCAGCAAGGTGAGCCGCCTGGAGCGCGACATGCACCAGGCCCTGGGGCGTGAGCCCACGCCCGAGGAGCTGGCGCTGGAGCTGGACAAGACCCCGACCCAGATCGAGGAGCTGCTGCGGGTCACCCGCCAGCCGATCAGCCTCGACTCGACCATCGGTGAGGACGGCGAGACCCGCATCGGCGACCTGATCGAGGACGTGGACGCCTCGGAGGCCTCCGAGGTGGTCGACCGCCAGCTCATGGCCGACCAGCTGCGCAACGCGCTGTCGGACCTGGAGCCGCGTGAGGCGACCATCATGTCCCTCCGGTTCGGGCTGATGGACGGACGGCCGCGGACCCTCGACGAGATCGGCAAGCACCTGGGGCTCACCCGGGAGCGGATCCGGCAGCTGGAGAAGCAGTCGCTGTCCAAGCTGCGCCACCCCAGCCGCGCCCAGCAGCTGCTGGACTTCGCCAGCTAGGGTCCGGCGGACGCGACGCCACGGTAGGGAGCCGTTCCCCGCGGGGAGCGGCTCCACCGCTGTGCGGGGCCGGGCCCGGGTTCAGGGGGAACCCCGGTTTTCCCCTGGTATCGCCCGCCGTCGCTGTCCCCTCCCCTCCGCCGGTGCGACCATGGGCAGATGACGAACAATCCCCCGCGGCAGCGGGAAGAGATCGCCGCAGCCCTGCGGGCCAGCCGTGAGCTGGGCCCCGAGTACGACGAGGCGGTGGCCGCCTCCCTCGTCGAACGCGTCGACGACACCATCGAGGAACGCGTCAAACACCACGTGGCGCGCCAGGCGGGCGCCAATGACGCCGAAGGTCGCAGGGGGCTGCCCGCCAACAACGTGCGGATGGTGCTGTCCCTGGTCTGCCTCGGCATCAGTATCCCCTCGACCGCGATCGGCGCCGCGATGGCGGGCGCGGGCGGGATGTTCATCGTCTGGGCGGGGCTGATCGCCTTCTACCTGATCTCCGTGAGCGGCCTGCGCCGTTGAGGCGGGGACGGCCGGACCGGGGCTGACAGGGCTCCGGGAGCACCGCCGAACGGCCCCGCCCGGCTCAGCCCTCCAGCGCGGCGCGCAGGATCTCCACGGCCTCCTCGTGGTCCAGCCCCACCCGGGTGATGACCTCGGCGTAGGCCCTGGCCGCGGCCAGGGCCTCGGCCCGCTGGTCGTCCCCGGCAGCGGCCACGAAGGTCCCGGAGCGGCCCCGTGTCTCCACCACCCCGGCCTGTTCGAGTTCCCGGTACGCGCGGGCGACGGTGTTCACCGCGACCGAGAGCTGGCCCGCCAGCGCACGGACCGTGGGGAGCCGGTACCCGACCGGCAGGTCCCCGTTGGCCGCCGCGATCGCGACGACGGCCCTGATCTGTTCGTAGGGCGGTACCTTCGACGTTGGATCAATGCGGATGAAATCCGCCATGTCCTTCTTCGCTCCCCACGTGACTTGCCGGTTTTCCGCCCGGAGTCCGGGCGGGTACCAAACCTACGCCCACCCGTCGCCCACCACCAACCCTCAACCGACACGCTCACGCGCGCAGCATCCCCCACCCGTCGCCCACCACCAACCCTCAACCGACACGCTCACGCGCGCAGCATCCCCCACCCGTCGCCCACCACCAACCGTTCCTCAAAGCCGAACACGAGTTGCACGTACTCAGCACCCCCACCACCAACCGACACGACCGGACACACGGAGAAGCCCCACGGGGCGGACCCGTGGGGCTCAGGAGGGGCCGGTGGTCACCCGACCGGGCGGGGCACCCCCGGAATACCGTGCAACCGGTGGGTCTCCCGGGCGGTGAGCAGCCGCTCGGCGACCTGGGTGGCCTGCTTGACCTCGGGCCGGGCCAGGCGCTTACGACGCTGGATACGGTCACCGTAGCCCTTGACCCCGACCAGGACGCGCTCCTGCGCGTAGGCGGCGCGCATCGCCTCGGTCAGCGCCTCGTCCAGCTCCACGCCGCGGTCGTGGATCTCCTCGACCGGGGCGCCCCTGTCCCGCGCCTCGTCCAAGGCCCGCTCGGCCTCGGCCACCGACCTCAGGAACAGGGGCAGGCGCTCGGCCAGCTCCCGGTCCCGGGCGAGGTGTGTCCGCGCCTTAGTCCTGTCCTGCTTGGCAAGTCGCATGTGCGCTCTCCGTGGGGAGTACCGTCAGCCGTGTCGAGGCAACCCTATGGGTGACGTAGATCATCTGGCGAGCCGGGCCGTGAGTCGGTGCTGGCGTCGTGCCGACGCAACTGCCAGCTTTACACCGTCGGCCCCCATGTCCCCCGGAAGGCAGCAGAGTGAGCAGGAACTACGCCGGTCTCAGCCGTGAACGCATCATCATCGAGGCCCTCCACATCATCGCCGGGCGAGGACTGGGCGGGCTGTCCATGCGCCGCCTGGGCGACGCCCTGGACGTGGAGGCCATGGCGATCTACCACCACTTCCCCAGAGGCAAGGAGCAGCTGTTCAACGCGATCGCCGCCTACGTCACCACGGCGCGCGTGGTCAGCGGGCTGGCCGAGGGGCAGGGCCCGCCCGAGGAGGAGGAGCCGGGTTCGGAGGAGGCCCCGGCGGAGGTGGCCGAAGCCGACGACCGCCCCTGGGACGAGCGCCTGACCACCTGGGCCGAGGCCTACCGCGCCCGTCTGCTCACCTACTCCGGCGCGCTGTCCCTGCTGATGCACCGCGCGCCGCACACCCTGGGCGAGGAGGACACGCGGGCCCTCCTGCACACGGCCTTCACCGAGGCAGGCCTGGCCGAGCCGGACGTACCCCGGGCCTGCGACGCCCTGCACTCCTACTGCCTGGGTTCGGTGGCCCACCAGGTCCGACACCAGGGACAGGAGGACTCACCCGACGAGGCCGAAGCCCTGGCCCGGTTCCGTTTCGGTCTGCGCGCCCTCCTCGGCGGGCTCTCCGGCTGACCGGGCCGGAGGTGCCACGGGGACGCCGCCGGGCCGGGGCCCGGCGGTCGGCCCGTCCTCCGTCCGATCAGGCGAGCCCCCCGGCCCGCATCCGCACCCGCTCGGCGCGTAGTTCGCGGGCCTCGTCCGGGTCCAGCACCGGAGCCGCGGTCAACAACTGCCGCGTGTACTCACTCCGCGGACTCTCATACACCGAGTCACTGTCCCCCATCTCCACCACCTCACCCTTACGCATGACCGCCACCCGATCACTCACCTGACGCACCACCGCCAGATCATGAGCCACGAAGATATAGGTCAACCCGAAGTCGTCCTGCAACTCCGACAACAACCGCAACACCTGATCCTGCGTCGACACATCCAACGCCGACACCGGCTCATCACAGATAATCAGCTTCGGCTTGAGAATCAACGCCCGCGCGATCGCGATCCGCTGCCGCTGACCCCCCGAGAACGCATGCGGGAACCGGTTGTAATGGTGCGGCTCCAACCCCACCCGCTCCAACAACTCCTGCACCCGGGACCGCACCTTCTTCCCGTCCCGCTCCCCCTGCACCTTCAACGCCGTACCGATGCTCTCCCCGATCGTCAACCGCGGATTCAACGACGAATACGGGTTCTGGAACACCATCTGCACATGCTGACGCAACGGACGCAACTCCCGCTCCGCCATATGCGTGATATCGCGACCCTCGAACTCCACCGACCCCTCGGTGGGCTCCAACAACCGCATGATCATCCGCGACAAGGTGCTCTTACCCGACCCGGACTCACCCACCACACCCAGGGTCTCCCCCCGGTGCAGATCAAAACTGACCCCACGCACCGCCCAAAAATCAGTCGACTTGCCCCAGGTGCCGCCACGGACCCGGAACCGCTGCGCCACATCCCGAACACGCAACAACGGCTCACCCGGCTCCTCCCCCGGCTCCGTATCGGAGACGGAGGAGGTCCTCGCCCCGTCCGCGCGGTCCCGCTCCCGGTCGGCCTGGGCGGCCTCGGTCGCCCCCGCGGGCTCCGCCGAGCCGCCCGGGCCCCCACCGGAGGCCCGCCGGTCCCGTTCGGCACGGTCGGCGCGGTCCTGGGCGCGGCGCTCGGCCCGGGAGACCTCCACCCGCGGCACCGCCGCCAACAGGGCCTGGGTGTAGGGGTGCTCGGGCTCGGAGAGCACCTTGCGCACCCCGCCCCGCTCCACGGCCTGGCCCTGCTTCATCACGATGACCTCGTCCACCGAACCGGCCACCACCGCCAGGTCGTGCGAGACCAGGATCAGCGCCATGTCCAGCTCGCGGCGCAACTCGTCCAACAGATCCAGGATCTGGGCCTGCACGGTGACGTCCAGGGCCGTGGTCGGCTCATCCGCCAGCAGCACCTTGGGATCGCACATCAGACCCATCGCGATCAGCGCGCGCTGGCGCATACCGCCGGAGAACTCGTGCGGGTAGGAGTTGATCCGCGCGGCGGGCTCGGGGATACCCACCCGCTCCAGGGACTCCACCGCCCGCTGCCGGGCGCGGGCCCGGGACACCTGCGGGCGGTGCACCCGCAGCGCCTCGACCAGCTGGTTGCCGATCGTGTACTGCGGGTGCAGCGACTGCATGGGGTCCTGGAAGACCATCGCGATGTCGTTGCCGCGCATCGAACGCAGCTTCTTGTCGCTGACCGCCACCACGTCGGTGTCCACGACCTCGATGGCGCCGGTGATCCGGGCGCGGCTCCCCCGGTGCAGCCCCATCAGGGCCAACGAGGTCACACTCTTGCCCGAACCCGACTCACCCACGATGCCCAGGGCACCGCCGGCGGGCACCTCGAAGGAGAGGCCCTTCACCGCATGGACGTCACCGTCCATCGTCGGGAAGGTCACCCGCAGGTTCTCCACGCGCACGACCGCGCCGGAGGCGGCCTGGGGCGGAGTGGATTCGGTCATCGGGGACGCCTCTCTCAGTTGTGGATGCGCACACGCGGGTCGATGAGCGGGTACACCAGGTCCACGATCAGGTTGCAGATGACGATGAAGAACGCGCCGAACAGGGTCACGCCCAGAATCACCGGCAGGTCGCTCTGGGTGATGGCCTGGACCGCGTACCGGCCGATCCCGTTGAGGGAGAACACCTGTTCCGTCAGGACGGCGCCGCCCAGCACCAGGCCCAGGTCCAGGCCGAAGATCGTGACGATGGGGGTCAGGGTGGGGCGCAGTGCGTGTTTGAGCACGACCTTGTGCTCACTCAGGCCCTTGGCCCGCGCGGTGCGGATGTAGTCCTCGTTCAGGGTCTCCAGCATCCCCGCCCGGGTCTGCCGCGCGTACATGGCCGCGTGCAGGAAGGCCAGGGTCAGCCACGGCAGGATCAGCCCCTGCGCCCAACCGAACGGATCCTCGGTGAAGGGCACGTAGCGCGGGGTGGCGAACAGCCCCCAGGCGTGGACCAGGAAGGCCAGGGTCAGCAGCCCGGTGAAGAAGATCGGCAGGGAGACCCCCGCCAGGGCCACCGCCATCGCCAGGCGGTCGAAGACGCTGCCCTTCCACACCGCGGAGACCACCCCCACCGCGATACCGCCGACCAGCCAGATGATCCCCGCCCCCAGTGCCAGCGAGGCCGTCACCGGAAGCCGGGCGACGATCTCGGGGAAGACCTCCTGGTAGGTCTGGAAGGAGTAGCCGAAGCAGGGCGCGGAGCACTCGATCGTGTCCCGGCCGAACTGGTACTGGGCGCCGAGGAAGATGCCCCGGACGAACTCCCAGAACTGCACGGCGATCGGCTGGTCCAGGCCCAGTCGCGTGATGGTGGCCTGGATCGCCTCCGGGGTGGGGGCCCGGCCCACGTACATCGTGGCGAGCTGCTCGGTGGTCCGGCCCGCCCACCTGGGCACCACGTAGAAGATGGCGAAGGTGACCATGGTGACCACGGCCAGGAGCAGCAGACCGGCGCCCAGGCGGCGCAGGATGTAGGTCAGCAAGGCGCGTGCTTCCTGTCTTCGGTCGCACCTCGCGTGGCGCCGGTACGCCACGCCCGGCGGCGGGATGGGTGGGCCGACGGGTACCGCAAGGCGAACACCCGCCCAGGACGCACACAGTAACGCAGAGTACTGACATGATCACGCACGTGAGGGGCATGCGCGTCGAACCGCGCACCGCCAGATCCCTTGCCCAGGACCCGACCCCGGCCGGATCCGGCAGCCGGCACGGGGGATGACAGTGCCCCCGACCCGTGGCATGGTGATCGGCAGTCCAGGCACGACCGTTCCGAACGAAGGACCCCCCTTGCTCCCCTCCTTTGTCCGCGTGCCCCTGCTGGGCGCGGCCCTGTCCGCCCTTCTCCTGTTCCCCGCACCGGCGGCGACCGCCGGTACGGCCCCCGCCGCGCCCGTGCCCTCGCACGCCGCGTGGATGGCCGGGGTGCCCGACGACACCGGCCTGTCGGCCCTGTCCGTCCCCGGCACGCACGACAGCGGCGCCTGGCGCGGCACGGTGTGGTCACGCACCCAGGACCTGACGATCTCCGGGCAACTCGACTCCGGGGTGCGCTTCCTCGACGTGCGCACGCGCCACTACCGCGACTCCTTCCCCATCCACCACGGTTCGGAGTACCTGCACCTGAACTTCACCGACGTGGTCCGCGACGTCAGCGCCTTCCTGGCGCAGAACCCGACCGAGACGGTGCTGGTGCGGATGAAGAAGGAGCACACCGAGGAGGAGAACACCCGCAGTTACGAACAGACCCTGAACCACTACATCGAGGAGAACCCCGACACCCGGGACCTGCTGGCCGAGCACCTGTGGGTGCCGCCGCGGCAGGGCGGCTCCTACGTGCCCGACCTGGGCGAGGTCCGGGGCCGCATCGTCATCGTCCAGGACTTCTCCGCCGCACGCGACTACGGGATCCGCTGGAACGGCCCCTCGGTCGACCTCCAGGACGACTACCGGGTGCCCACACTCTTCGACATCCCCGCCAAGTGGGAGAAGGTCCGCGACCACCTGGACGTGGCCGCTTCGGGCCCGGACGGCGTCCTGTACGTCAACCATCTGAGCGGCAGCGGGGCGCCGTGGGCCAACCCGCGCGAGGTCGCCTGGGGCGCGCTGGGCATCAGCGGTGTCAACGACCGGGCCACCGGCCACCTGCGCGACTCCCGGGCGCCCCGCACGGGTGTCGTGGTCATGGACTTCCCCAGCCAGGAGCTGACCGACCTGGTCCTGGCGCACAACCCGGGGGTGTAGGCGCCGCCGCGCGGACCTCGTGGGGCGCCCCGTGCCCCGGGTCGGGTGCCCGGGGCACGGGAGAGGCAGGGACCGGAGGACGCGCCCCGCCCCGAGAGGCGCGCAAGCCGGTCACTGCCCCGCGGCAGACGCCGCCCTGCCCGCTGTCCGCTAGTTCTCCGTGGTCCCCAGGGCCATGTAGTCGTACATCGAGTAGCCCGCGTGGTAGTAGACGTTGGTCAGGTTCGCGGGCCGGTAGAGGACCGTCCGTTCGAACACGGCCGGCAGGATCGCGGCCTGCTCCATCGCCCGCTGGTCGATCTGGGTGTAGATCGAGGCGCGCTCGTCGGCGTCCTCCACGGAGACGACCTCGTCGAACCACTCGTTGATCTGCTCGTCGTCCAGCTCGGAGATGTTGGAGTTCCCGGCGTCCTGGATGGCGTCGCCGTCCAGGATCTTGCTCATGAACCCGTAACCGCTGGCCCAGTCCGGCGCCCAGCCGTACACGGTCAGCCCCAGGTCGTTCTCGTGCACGAAGGCGGGTGAGCCGGCCTGGGTGTTGGTGTAGGTGTCCGAGGGGTACTGCTTGATCTCCGTCTCGATGCCCACCCGGGCCAGGGCCTGCTGGACCGCCTCGGCGGTGCTCACGTCGGCGGGACGGTCGGCACGTGCGCCGATGGAGGTGGAGAAGCCGTCCGGCTCGCCGCACTCCTCCAGCTTCTCCCGGGCCATGTCCAGGTCGCCCTTGTTGTCCTCGGAGGGGTAGGGGTCGATGCTCGGGTCCGCGCCGGGCAGCGATCCGGGCATGATCTGGGTGGCGATGTCACCGCCGGTGTCACCGCCCCAGGCGCGTTGGAGTGCGTCCCGGTCGGCCGCGTACATGACGGCCTGACGGCAGGCCAGGTCGTCGAGCGGCTCGATGACGGTGTTGACGTTGAGGTAGCGCAGGGTGCTGGTCTGCGGGTTGTCGACGTTGTGGCGCTGGCCCTCGTCGGTGATCAGGGTGCCCTTCATCGCCGGTCCGACGCCGGTACCGCCGAGGTCGACGTCGAGTTCGCCGTTGACGAGCCGCTGGTCGATCTCGTTCTGGTCGACGCCCAACTGCACCTCGATGCGGTCCGGCAGGGCCCTGCGGGTGGGGTCGGTGGAGGCGTCCCACTCCTCGTTGCGCTCCAGGTTCAGCGAGACCCCGGGGCGGTACTCGCCGTCGAACTTGTAGGGCCCCGAGGAAACCACCTGGCTCTGGTACTGCTCGCCCCGGTCGGCGTCGGCGGGCACCGGCGCGGTCTGCGGCTGGATGAGCACGTACGGGAACTCCGAGAAGCTCTTGTTCAGGTGGAAGACCAGTGTGTGGTCGTCGGGTGTCTCGATACCGTCGAACCCGGCCAGCGGGTCCTCCCCCTCCCCGTAGGGCCCTTCGTAGTCCTCGCTGTCGGCCAGCAGGTCCTGGAAGTACTTGGGGCCGTTGGGCAGTGCCTGGTCGCCGAAGTTGCTGCGCGCGATGGCGTACTTGATGTCCTGCGCGGTGATCTCCGAGCCGTCCTCGTAACGCAGCCCCTGCTTGATGCGGACGGTCCACTCGGTGGAGTCCTCGTTGGCCTCGGGCATCTCCTCGGCCAGGTCGGGCTGGATTTCGATGCCCTGTTCGCCGGGGGCCTGCGTGTAGGTGAGCAGGGTGCGCGCGTAGTAGCGGGAGAAGTTCCAGCTGAACGCGTAGTAGGTGTTGCCCGGGTCGGGTGAGTCGAAGTCGGCCGAGATGGCGTAGCGCAGGGTGCCGCCGGTCTCGTCGGAGGGGTTGACGACCGTCGTCTCCCCCTCGTTGAACTCGGCGTCGGACTCTCCTGCACCGCCTCCCCCGCCACCGCCGCCGCAGGCGGCCAGCAGCAGCACCATGGCGGTTCCGGCGGCTGCCGGAGCTGCCCGGCGGTGGAGTGTGCCGCGCCGCTCCGGCGGCTCCTGACGCGTGGAGTGATGGGTGGTCACCTTGGCCTCCTGGTCGGTTTCGCTGGTGGGGACGTGCGGTGCACGGCCCGACGGGTGGCTGATCGGGGCGGCTGGGCAGGGGTGCCGAACGGGCCGGGCGCTCAGTCGGAGGAGCGCGGGTCGAAAGCGTCACGGAGGCCGTCGCCGAAGAGGTTGAAGGCGAGAACGGTGACGAAGATGGCCAGGCCGGGGATGATCACGAAGTGCGGCGAGGTGGTGTAGAAGCGCAGCGCACTCTCCAACATGCCGCCCCAGGTCGCCATGGGCGGGTTGATGCCCACGCCGAGGAAGCTCAGTGCCGCCTCGAAGAGGATGTTCGTGGGGATGAGCAGGGTGGAGTAGACCAGGATCGGGGTGATCAGGTTGGGCAGGATCTCGCGGAAGACGATGTGGGCGCTGCCCGCGCCGAGGCTGCGTGCGGCCTCGACGAACTCGCGTTCCTTGAGGGTGAGGGTCTGGCCCCGCACGATGCGTCCGATGTAGGGCCAGTTGAAGAAGCCGATGATGAACACCAGGAC
Source organism: Nocardiopsis moroccensis (assembly GCF_055763695.1). NCBI lineage: Bacteria > Bacillati > Actinomycetota > Actinomycetes > Streptosporangiales > Nocardiopsidaceae > Nocardiopsis > Nocardiopsis moroccensis. The sequence continues at coordinate 2,094,730 of NZ_CP199747.1, forward strand.
GCCGATGCGCAGGTTGTTCCCGGACAGGCCGAAGGCCCCGTCGGGGATGACACCGACCAGGGCGATGGCGAAGAGCAGCAGGGGGAAGGCCAGGAAGATGTCCATGGCCCGGCTGATGACCACGTCGACCCAGCCGCCGAAGTAACCGGCGAGGATGCCCAGGACGGTACCGATGACCACGCACACCACGGTGGCGACGGTGGCGACGAGCAGCGAGGTCTGGGCGCCGTGGACGATTCGGCTGAACAGGTCGCGGCCGTTGACCGGTTCGACGCCCAGGAGGTGCTGTGCGCTGATGCCGCCCCAGGGGTCCAGGCCCTGGGCCGGGTCGTCGGGGTCGCGCAGGACCCCGCCGGTGAGCGGGTCGACCAGTGCCTGGTTGAACTGGTTGGGCGGGTAACCGAACCAGGACGTGAGCAGGGGCGCCAGGAACGCGACCAGGATGAGCAGGAGGACCACGATCCCGCCGGTCATCCCGACCTTGTCCCTGCGGAAGCGCTGCCAGGCGATCTGACGGAGGGACCTGTTGGCGGCGCCCCTGGCCCCCGCGGCGACCGCTTCCGGCTCGGCGTGCTGGGACGACTCGGGGACGTCCATCGGCGTGGTCATGTGCCCCTACACCCCGCCCTCTCTGTTCGTGACTACATCACTACGCAGAGTTTGCACGAGGGGGGAGGGGGTTTCCAGCGTCCGCGCCGACCGGCGACGGTCGGCACCCGGAACCGGAACCGGCGGGGGGACCCGTGTGTCGCGGCCCGCCGGGCGGGGTCCTTCGCCCCGGGCCGGGGCGAAGGACCCGGAAAACGGACCACAACACACCCGAAGAAAATTCTGCGTTCGGGCCCGAACGGGCCCCGGTTCCCGAGGGACCTCCGACCCACACGAACCACCAGGAATTCCGCCAGTGGTGAAGGGTTGAATTACCAGTCGAAAAAGGCCGGTGCGCCGCCAGTGGACGGCGCACCGCACCCGGAGGGCGGCCCGGTAACGACCCGGGCCGCCGTCAGGTCAGGCAGTTGTTGCCGTCCCAGCGCAGATACGTGGCCGAGGCCCAGCGGCCCGAGCCCAACTGCCGGAAACCGTTGGTGGTGCTCTGGGTCGCGATGGTGTGGGACCCCTGGGACAGCGAACCCACGATGCCGTAGTTGGCCCCGGGGCCGCTCCGCACGTTCAGACCGCCGTTGGCGGTCACCTTGTAACGGCACCACACCTGCTGGGCGGAGATGTCCTCGGCGGGAGCGACGGCGGCGGCCCCGGCCTGGGGGCCGCGGGGGCGGTCACGGCCTGGGCGGGCGCGGCCGTCAACAGCGCACCGCCGAACACGGCCGCGGCGGCCAGGACCAGGGAACGGGAGACGGGTCCGGCTTTCCTGTTTCGCAAGGGAACATCCTTCAATTGGAGTTGAGGGAAGCACCTCGGCCGAGGGGGACAACATCGGTCGGCCATGAATGGCCATTCCTCTGAACCCACTGTGACGATAACCCGACAAGCCATCGGAAACACCGCAGAGGCCACATGCGGTCAGCCCCCGGCCCCTTCTCCGGAAGGGGGCGGTTTTCTGTTCGGTTTTCCCGTCCCGCCCGGAACAGGCGCCCCGGGCGGGACGGCCGATCCACTGCGGGGCCGGGCCCCGTCAGCGACCGCGCAGCGTACGGTAGCGGCGTACCAGGCCGCCGGTGGAGGGGTCCAGCCCGGGAACCTCGGCGCCCTCGGTCAGGGCGGGCTCCAGCCGCTTGGCCAGGACCTTGCCGAGCTGTACGCCCCACTGGTCGAAGGAGTTGATGTTCCACACCGCGCCCTGGACGAAAACCTTGTGCTCGTAGAGGGCGACGAGCTGGCCGAGCACCGAGGGGTCGAGCCGCTCGGCCAGGACCGTGGTGGTGGGCCGGTTCCCCGGGAAGGTCCGGTGCGGGACCAGGTCGGCGGGCACCCCCTCCGCGGCGACCTCGGCGGAGGTGCGGCCGAAGGCCAGCGCCTGCCCCTGGGCGAACAGGTTGGCCATCAACAGGTCGTGCTGGGGGACCAGGCCCGGGTTCAGGTCCGGTGCGGGGTTCGCGAAGCCGATCAGGTCGGCGGGGACGAACCTGGTGCCCTGGTGCAGCAGCTGGAAGTAGGCGTGCTGGCCGTTGGTCCCGGGGGTGCCCCACACCACCGGCCCGGTCTGCCAGTTGACGGGACGGCCGTCACGCTGGACCGACTTGCCGTTGGACTCCATGTCGAGCTGCTGGAGGTAGGCGGGGAACTTCGACATGTGGTGGCTGTAGGGCAGCACGGCGTGCGACTGCGCGTCGAAGAAGCCGCCGTACCAGACGCCGAGCAGACCGAGCAGGAACGGCAGGTTGCGTTCGGGCGGGGCCGTGGCGAAGTGGGTGTCCATGAGGTGGAAGCCCGCCAGCATCTCCCGGAACCGTTCCGGGCCCAGGGCCACCATGAGGGACAGGCCGATGGCCGAGTCGTAGGAGTAGCGGCCGCCCACCCAGTCCCAGAACTCGAACATGTTGGCGGTGTCGATGCCGAACTCGACGACCTTCTCGGCGTTGGTGGAGACCGCGACGAAGTGCTCGGCGACCGCGTCGGAACCCGCGCCCAGCCCGGCCAGGAGCCAGTCCCGGGCAGCCGAGGCGTTGGTGATGGTCTCGACGGTGGTGAAGGTCTTGGAGGCGACCACGAACAGGGTGCGCTCGGGGTCGGCGTCGACCAGGGCCTCGTTCAGGTCGGTGCCGTCGACGTTGGAGACGAAGCGGAACTCCAACCCGCGGTCGGTGTAGGGGCGCAGCGCCTCGTAGGCCATGGCCGGGCCCAGGTCCGAACCGCCGATACCGATATTGACCACCCTGGTCACGGGTTTGCCGGTGTGGCCCAGCCAGGCGCGGGAGCGGACGCGCTCGGCGAAGGCGCCCATCCGCTCCAGGACCCGGTGCACCTCGGGAACCACGTCGTGCCCGTCCGCCCTGACCACCTCGCCGTGCGGGGCGCGCAGGGCGGTGTGCAGGACGGCCCGGTCCTCGGTGAGGTTGATGCGGTCCCCGCGCAGCATGGCGTCGCGCAGCGAGGCGACCCCCGTGGCCGCGGCCAGGTCGTTGAGCAGGCCCAGCGTCTCGTCGGTGACGAGGTTCTTGGAGTAGTCGACGTGCAGGCCGCCGACGTCGAGCGTGTAGCGGTCGGCGCGCGCGGGGTCGTCGGCGAACAGGTCGCGCAGGTGGGTCGAGCCGAAGCGGTCACGGTGTTCGGCGAGTCCGGACCACTCCTCTCGCCGGTCCAGGGGGGTGGTCACGCCGGACCGGTTCCCGGTGTCCTCGGTCCGAGGGAGGGGTGTACTCGCAGACATCCGGTCGCTCCTCGTCATCCATCGTCTCAGTGGTGCCCGCGGCGCGCGGGTGCTCGGTCCGCGCGACGTGTGCGCCGTGTGCAGCTGTACCCCTTACCCTCCCACGAAAGCCGCCAACCACGGGCCCTTCCGTGCACGTCAGAGCGCCGGGAGGTGAAGGTGCCGCCGGGCTGGCGCCCCTCGCACCCCGCGCCCGTCCTACTGGCGCCTGACGCCCCGACCAGGCATGATCGGAAGCAGGGGAACCGAGGCGAGGGGGCCGCCGGTGACGGAATCCGCAGACTTCGACCGCGACGCGACGGACATCGACGACGTGGACGCCGAGATGGACGTGGGTGCCCCGGACCAGGACACCGCCGTGGCGGAGTACCTGGAGGAGCACCCGGACGACTACCGGATCGAGGAGATCGAGGACCACGAGGCGCTCGGTATCGACGCCGAACTCGGCCAGGAGGACCCGGAACAGGCGCCCGGGCCGGAGGAGGCCCGGGCACCCGCTCCGGGACGGGGCGAACTGTCCCGGTTGCTCAGGGCCGAGGAGTTCGCCGAGAGGGTGGACCGTCGGCGCGGTCCCTGAACCCTCGTGCACCGGGCGCCCGGGTCCCGCTCACCGGGGGCGGTCCCGCTCCGCGGGCTCTGGCCCGGGCCGGGTCTGGGCACCGAGCCAGCGCTCCACCCGCAGCACGTGGGCGGCCGCGGCCGCCCTGGCCGCCTCGGGGTCGCGGGCCAGGAGGGCCTCGTGGATGCGCCGGTGGTCCTCGTGCAGGGCGGCGGTGAAACCGGCCTCGTCGTGTCCGGCCCAGACCCGCTCGTTGAAAGTGCGCGAGGACAGTCCGGCGTGGACCGCGGAGAGCGTGGCGTTGCCGGCGCAGGCCACGATGGCCTGGTGGAACCCGAGGTCGGCGGCCCCGTGTTCGGCGGGTTCGCCGGGATCCGCCCCGTCCTCCATCCGGTCGAGCAGGGCACCGATGCGTTCCAGGTCCTCGGGGGCGGCCCGGGCGGCGGCGATGGCGGTGGCCGCCGGTTCGATCATCCGCCGAACCTGGAGGACCTCCAGCAGGGTCTCGTCCCGGGAGACCTCGGCCAGGACCGAGAAGGCCTCCAACAGGTCGGCCGGGCGCAGCGCGGTGACGTAGACGCCCGCCCCGTGGCGGGCCTCCAGCACCCCGAGGGTGGTCAGGGAACGGATCGCCTCGCGCACGGACCCCCGGGAGACCCCCAACCGGGTGGAGAGTTCACGTTCGGTGGGAAGCCGCTGCCCTGGTCCTACCTCTCCGTCGGAGATCATGGCCTTGATCTGCTCGACGGTCCGCTGGGCAACCGGGGTTCGCACGCCGTCAACCACCTTTGTTTCCTGGATTTTTACCGGTCATGCAGGGATTCTACCCGCTCGCACCGGCCGGGCCCCGCTTGCCTCCACCCCAGCGACCGTGCAAAAGTGGTCGGACCACTTGGCCTGTGTTGAGCCGGGGGCACGAAGGAGGCACATGCGGATCGCGCTGTTCATCACCTGCGTCAACGACACACTCTTCCCCGACACCGGGCGTGCGGTGGTGCGGCTCCTGGAGCGGCTGGGCCACGAGGTGGTCTTCCCCGCCGAGCAGACCTGCTGCGGCCAGATGCACTACAACACGGGCTACCGGCGCCCCGCGGCCAAGCTCGCGGTGCGCTTCGTCAAAACCTTCGACAACGCCGACGCCGTCGTGGTCCCCTCCGCCTCGTGCGCCGCGATGGTGCGCGACAACTACCCGAGGCTGGGCGCGACGGGTAGCCGGCTCTCCCGCAAGATGGCCGACCTGGGCCCACGGGTGTACGACCTCACCGAGTTCCTCGTGGACGTGCTGAAGGTGACCGACGTGGGCGCCTACTTCCCGCACAAGGTCGTCTACCACCCCACCTGCCACGGGCTGCGCTTCCTCGGCCTGGGGGACCGCCCCTACCAGCTGCTGCGCGCCGTCCGCGGCCTGGAACTGCTCGAACTGCCCGGCGCCACCGAGTGCTGCGGGTTCGGCGGCACGTTCTCGGTCAAGAACGGCGACGTCTCCGCGGCGATGGGCTTCGACAAGGCCCGCCACGTGACCGGGACCGGAGCCGAGGTCCTGTGCGCGGTGGACAACTCCTGCCTGATGCACATCGGCGGCACCCTGTCCCGCCAGCGCTCCGGCATCCGGATCGCGCACATCGCCGAGATCCTGGCCAGCACCGAGAAGGAGTACGCGCACACATGAGCGCCACGTTCCTGGGCCTTCCGCCCTTTCCCGAAGCCGCCCGTGAAGCGGTCGGCGACTCGCAGACCCGGCACAACCTGCACAAGGCCACCCACACCATCCGGGGCAAACGGGACGCCGTGGTCGATGAGCTGGGCGACGACTGGCAGCGCCTGCGCTCAGCGGGCGAGCAGGTCAAAACCCACACGTTGCGCCACCTGGACCACTACCTGGAACAACTGGAGGAGTCGGTCCGGCGGGCGGGCGGCACGGTCCACTGGGCCGCCGACGCGGCCGAGGCCAACGAGATCGTCACCCGCCTGGTGCGCGAGACCGGCGAGCAGGAGGTGGTCAAGGTCAAGTCGATGGCCACCCAGGAGATCGAGCTGAACAACGCGCTCGAAGCCGCCGGGATCACCGCCTACGAGACCGACCTGGCCGAGCTGATCGTCCAACTGGGCGAGGACCTGCCCTCCCACATCCTGGTACCCGCCATCCACCTGGCCCGCTCCCAGATCCGCGAGATCTTCCTGGACCAGATGTCGGAGTGGGGGGTGCCTGCCCCGCCGGGGCTCACCGACGACCCCAAGGCACTGGCCGAGGCGGCCCGCGTCCACCTGCGTGAACTGTTCCTGCGCGCCAAGGTGGCGGTCTCGGGGGCCAACTTCGCGGTGGCCGACTCCGGAACGCTCGTGGTCCTGGAGTCCGAGGGCAACGGACGCATGTGCCTGACCCTGCCCGAAACGCTCATCTCGGTGGTGGGCATCGAGAAGATCGTGCCCACGTGGTCCGACCTCGAAGTGTTCATGCAGCTACTGCCGCGGTCCTCGACCGGTGAGCGGATGAACCCGTACACGTCCACCTGGACCGGGGTGACCCCGGGGGACGGGCCGCAGAACTTCCACCTCGTCCTGCTCGACAACGGCCGCACCGACGTGCTCGCCGACACCGTGGGCCGCCAGGCGCTGCGCTGCATCCGCTGCTCGGCCTGCCTGAACATCTGCCCCGTCTACGAGCGCACCGGCGGCCACGCCTACGGCTCGGTCTACCCGGGGCCGATCGGCGCGATCCTCACACCCCAACTCCAGGGCATGTCCTCGGAGGCGGACCGGGCACTGCCGTACGCGTCCTCACTGTGCGGAGCCTGCTACGACGTCTGCCCGGTCGCCATCGACATCCCCGAGGTCCTGGTCCACCTGCGCGAGCAGGTCGTCTCAGCACCCGGGCACCTGGGCGAGAAGGCCATGATGGCCGGGGCCGACGCGGTGTTCGACTCGCCGAAGGCGCTCGACGCCGTGCAGCGCGCGGCCGGGCTGGTGGGCGGGAACATACCCCGGCACCTGCCCGGCATGGCCGGGAAGTGGACCGATACCCGGGACGTACCCGACGTCCCCGGGGAGTCCTTCCGCCGGTGGTGGAACGAGCGCGAGGAGGAGCGTTGAGCGGATCACGCGAACGGGTCCTGGCCCGGGTGCGAGCGGCACTGGCCGACGTACCCGACAACGAGCCGGTGGAGCGGCCCGTGGAGCACGGCCACGACGAGCACCACTTCACGGGGCAGACCCTGGACGTGCTGGTGGACCGGCTGCTGGACTACAAGGCGCTGGTGGAGCGGGTGAGCGCCGCCGACCTGCCCGGTCGGATCGCCGCGGCGCTGGAACGGCGCGGCGCCGCCCGGGTGGCGGTGCCCTCGGGCGCGCCCGAAGAGTGGTTCGCCGACGTCACCGCGCGGCGAATCGCCGACTTCCCCGAGGCCCCGCTGTCGGTGGCCGAACTCGACGCCTGTGACGGGGTGGTGACGGGGTGCGCGGTCGCGATCGCCGAGACCGGCACCATCGTCCTGGACGCCGGGCCCGACCAGGGCCGCCGGGCGGTCACGCTGGTCCCCGACTACCACCTGTGCGTGGTACGCGCCGACCAGGTGGTGGACGGGGTGCCCCGGGCCGTGCGGCTGCTGGACCCCGTGCGCCCGCTCACCTGGATCAGCGGCCCCTCGGCCACCAGCGACATCGAACTCAACCGGGTGGAGGGCGTACACGGCCCCCGCACCCTGGAGGTACTGATCGTGGAACCGTCCGCCTGAGAGGCCCGGGGCCGCCCAGAGGGGTGGAGGCACAGGTGGGGCGGGCCCGGGTGGTACCTGCCCCACCGTCCGGGTCGGGGCTGCCCGCAGCGGGACCGACGGTGTACACCCTCGCCCCGGCCAGGCCCGGATACCTAGCGTTTCGGGGAAGGCAGCACGACCACGACAGGAAGGCCCCCATGCGCCACCCCGCCCACCAGGGACCACCCGCCCCCTCCGGGCCAGGACGCACCACCGCCCTGGCCCTGACCTGTGCACTGACCCTGGGCACCGCTCTGGCCGGTGCCCCGGCCGCCGCCGGAACCGCCGGGAGCCCCCCTCCGACGGCGACACTGCCCGAACCCACCGGCCCCTCCTCGGTCGGCACCACCGACCTGCACCTGGTCGACACCGACCGCGAGGACCTCTGGTTCGGCGGCGACCGGGAGCTGATGGTGACCCTGTGGTACCCGGCCCGCGGCGAGGTCGGACGCCCCTCCCCCTACATGACCGGGGCCGAGTCCGAGGCGGTCCTGGCCCAGCCGGGATACGACCACCTGCCCGCCGACACCCTGACCCGGGTGGGCACCAACGCCCGCGCGAACGTCCCGCCCGCCCGCACCGGCGGAGGTCTGCCGCTGGTGATGCTCTCCCCCGGCGCGGGCGTGTCCCGGACCATGATGTCCTCGCTCGGCGAGGAGCTGGCCAGCCACGGTTTCGCGGTGGCCGGGGTCGACCACCGCCACGAGGCCGCCCCGGTGGAGTTCCCCGACGGGCTCGTGACGGAGTGCGGGGGCTGCGCGACCGGGCGGTGGGAGGACGGCGCCGTCAACCGGGCCGAGGACGTGGCCTTCCTCCTGGACGAGCTGGAACGGGGCGGAGCCTGGCGGTGGTCCCACCTGGTCGACACCGACCGCACCGGGATGGTCGGCCACTCCTGGGGCGGGGCCGCCACCGCCCAGACCCTGCTCACCGAGGACCGGGTGCGCGCCGGGCTGAACCTGGACGGCCCCTACTACCCGGCACAGCTCCAAGGTGAGATCGACCGGCCGCTGGCACTGCTCGCCAACGACCAGGCCCGGCCCTGGGAGGGCTGGGACGAGCGCTGGGCGGGCCTGACCGGCCGGCGCCAGTGGATCCGGATCACCGGCTCCGGCCACTCCACCGGCCTGGACCGGGGTGTGCTCATGGAACAGCTCGGGCTGCGGGACACGCTGACGCCGCAGCAGTGGCGGGCACAGTTCGGCGACCTTCCGGTCGAACGCGGTGTGCACCTGGTCCGGACCTACGCCGCCGCCTACTTCGACCACCACCTGCGCGGCGGTGGGCAGCCGATCCTGGAGGACCCGGCCGGCGTCCACCCCGAGCTGGTCGTGGTGGACCCCGAGACCGGTTGAGGTTACGGAATCGGCCCCCGTGCCGTCCGGTGCCCGTGCAACCCGGCCCCGTACCGCGTTCAGCCCCGGGGACTCCCGGCCCCGGGGCGCCAGGCCTGCAGAAGCCGCTCCAGGGGATCGGGTGTGTGCTCCTCCTGCGCGAACGGCGCCTGGTAGCGCGCACCGGCGCCCCGGGGCGCGGCCCTGCGGGGCTTGGCGCCCGCGGCCCGCACGGGAGCGGCCCGTGCGGGCCGCTCCCCCCGCTCGTCCTCCTTGCCCAGGGGCGCCTGGTAACGGGCCCCCTGGGCGGCCGGCCTGCGCTTCCTGCGACGCACCCAACGCACGGGCGAACGCCCGGACTCGGGCTCGGGCTCGGGTTCCTCCCCGCGCTGGTCGCGCTCCCCCGTCGGGGTGAACCACACCGGCAGCTCCACCAGGCCGTGCACGGTCAGCGAGGTGCGCCAGCGCAGCTCCTCGGGCTCGACCGCCATGACCATGCCCCGCATACGGTCCACCGCGGTGTCGATGGCGGTGCGCACCAGCTCCCGGGCGAAGGCGGTGGCCGGACACCGGTGGGCGCCCGCGCCCCAGGACAGATGGGAGCGGTTCCCGGCCAGCGCCATGGCATCGTCGGCACCCCTGGACACCGAGGGGTCGGTGTGCGCGGAGGCGAACCCGAAGAGCAAGGGCTCACCCCGACCGATCCGCGCCCCCGCGAACCTGAGGTCCATGGTCGGGTAGCGCCCCGCGAGCATCCGGATCGGCGGGGCCGTCCACATGACGTAGTCCACGAAGTCCTCCGGGGTGAGCGTCCCGCCGAGGTAGGCGGTCCACACGTTCGGATCCTCCAGGAGCGTGAGCAGGGAGTTACCGATGAGGTGGGTGGTGGGCTCGTGCCCGGTCTCCCACAGCAGGGACAGCGCCTCGACCGCCTCCTCGTCGGTGAGCCCGTGCGGGTGCCCCAGGACCAGACTGGCGACGTCCTGGCCGGGTTCGGCGCGTTTACGGGCCACCAGCCCCCGGAAGTAGGAGCGCAGGGCCGGGGCCGCAGCTTCGGCCCGTTCCGGGTCGCCGCTCCACAGCCGGTCTGTGAGGTCGGCCAGCAGATGACCGTAGGGGTCGGACAGGCCGAAGAGCTCGTTGAGGACGAGCGCCGTCAGCGGGGCGGCGTACCCACCGATGAGGTCGGCGCTGCCCCGCGCCTCGACCCTGCCGATCAGGTGCACGGCGGCGCGCTCCACGACCGGAACCAACTGCGGGGTGCCCACCGAGGCCAACGCCTCCACCAGCGGAAGGCGCAGACGCTGGTGTTCGTCGCCGTCCCGGGCCAGCGCCCCGCTGCGGACGGGCGGAACACCGCCGGGAGCCCACCGGCGCGCATCCGCGGAGAAATGGGTCTGGTCCCGCAGCACCTGCAGGTTCTCCTGGTAACCGAGCAGGAGCCACCCGGGTACGCCGGGGCTGATCTCCACCGGGGCCAGGCCGCCGTACCGGGAGCGCAACCGGTCCCAGGCGGGCCCGTCCGCCCGGTGCAGGGGGAGGGCGCCCTCCCCGGTGAGGGGGCAGCGCGCGACTCTCCCCTCACCGCCGTGGGCGGCGTCGCCGCCCGTGGACCCGGTTCCCTGGCTCATGGAGACTCCCTCGGTGGCTGCGGTTGGGGGCGAGGCTATGTCCCCGATGTTTCCGGGGTGCTTCCGCGAGGAAAGGGCCACCTTTCGGTGCCGGGCACCGGAACCCACCACGGGGCGAGTCGGGACAAGACGGGAACCATCCCTTCCGGACACGACCGTCGCCCGGGCCACCGCCCCGACCGGCCGTACCGGGGCCGGTAGGGTGGCCTGTCGGCCCCACGAGGGCCGACAGTCCCCTTCGACCAGGGAGAACCACCGTGGGCAGGAAAGACCGCAGACGCGGCGACGTACGGGCGGAGGCCGCCTGGGCCGGTCCCGATCCCTCGGACACACCCGTGGAGGTGGTCACCGGCGCCGTCGACGCCCTCGTACGCGGACAGGAGGGCCACGGCGTGGACCTGGCCGCCGCCCGGCTGGCCGACGTGGAGGATCCCGCCTGGGCGGAGTCGGCGAGCCGCACGCTCCTGGACACCCTCCTGTTCGCGGTGGCCGACGCCTGGGCACGCGGCTGGCAGCCCGCGGAAACGGTCCGGCACGTCACCCGCGAGTCCGGCCCCCTGGCCGCCGCCGTGTGCGCCGACGCCGTCACCGCCGACCTGCAACGTCACTCCGGGGCCACGGTGGACCCCCGCTGGGCCGAACAGGTGCGCGCCCTGGGCGCCACCGCCCCTGCATCGGGGGACCAGCACCTGGCCCGGCTGGGCTCCGAACACGGGCTGCTGCGTTTCGAGGCGGTCGAGGTGGTGCTCCGGCTCCTGGCGGTACTGCGCGTCCTGCCCCCGATGCGCCGCCTGGGACCCCCGCCCGGCACCTTCCGCCCCGGGGGCCGCACCGCCGCGCCGGTGGACCGGGGCCGCCTGCAGCGGGTGCGCGCGCTCCTGGCCAAGGCCGAGTCCACCGAGTTCCCGCTGGAGGCCGAGGCGCTGACCGCCCGCGCCCAGGAGATGATGGCCCGGCACAGCATCGACCTCGCCCTGGTGACGGAGGACCCCGAGGAGCCCGAGGCCGCCGCGGCCCGCAGGCTCCCGGTGGACTCCCCCTACGAGGAGCACCGGGCGGTACTGCTGAACGAGGTCGCCGAGGCCAACCACTGCCGGGCCGTGTGGCACCGGGAGCTGGGGTTGAGCACCGTGATGGGTTTCCCCGGCGACGTGGAGGCCGTGGACCTGCTGTACACCTCGCTGCTGGTGCAGGCCGAAGCGGCGATGCGGGTGAGCGGATCGGCCCGGGACCGCTCCGGGCGCGGAGCGAAGAAGGACTTCCGGGCCTCGTTCATGTCCGCGTTCGCGGTCCGGGTCGGCGAGCGGCTGACCGAGTCGGCCCGCGCCGCCGAGGAGGCGGTCACCGCCGAGACCGGCACCGACCTGGTCCCGGTGTTCGCCGCCCGGGAGAAGGCGGTGCAGGCAGCGGTGGACGAGGCGTTCGGCGCCCTGACCACGTCCCGGGTGCGCGGACCCGCCGACGCCGAGGGCTGGCACGAGGGCCGCGCCGCCGCCGACGCCGCCTCCCTGGGCACCCGCGACCGACTGGCCCGATGAGACCGCCCCGCTCCGGGTCCTCCCCGGGCGGGGAAAACGGGTGGCCCCCGAGGCCCGGTGCTGTGTAGAACCGACACATGCTGCACAAGTACCCGCGGACCCGGCACATCCGGGGCTCACGGCTCCAACCCGGTGACCACGACCTGTCGGCCGCGCCGTTCGGGCGCCTGGCCGGACGGCACCTGGTCGTGGAGGAGAAGCTCGACGGGGCCAACGCGGGGATCAGCTTCGGCCCCGGCGGTGAACTACGGCTCCAGAGCCGGGGCCACTACCTGGCCGGCGGCCCCAGGGAACGGCAGTTCGCACCGCTGAAGGCCTGGGCGGCGGCGGTCGCACCGGCCCTTTGACGCCCTCCCCGCCGTGAACGACGGGGATTCCTCCTGCGCAGCTCTACACTGCGCTCCGGTGGGTTCCTGCTTCGCTGGCAACCGCCGGGCCGAGGTCCGGTCCTACGTCGCCTCCACGGGCGTTTAGCCTCTCCGCCCGTCCGGCGGCGAGGATGTTCTTCGCGGCGTTGACGTCGCGGTCGTGAGTGACACCGCAATCACACGTCCAAGTGCGAACGCTCAGTGGCATGCTGTCGGCGATCGCTCCACACGCAGAGCAAAGCCTGCTACTGGGGAACCAACGATCGACCTTGACGAAGGTGCGCCCGTACCGGACGGCCTTGTACCCCAGCATGTTGACGAACGCGGACCATCCCGCGTCGTGCACCGACTTCGCGAGGCGTGTCCTGCCGAGTCCGTTCACCGCCAAGTTCTCCACGTGCACCGCTTGGTTCTCGCGGATCAACATGGTGGACAGCTTGTGGTGAAAGTCCCGGCGCGCATCCGCCGTGCGAGCGTGGGCCCGTGCGACCTCGACGATAGCTTTCTTGCGGTTGTTCGACCCCTTGACCTTGCGGGACAGGGCGCGTTGGGCCTTCTTCAGCTTCCTCTCGGCGCGGCGTAGGAAGCGGGGATTGGTGACCTTCGTGCCGTCCGAGAGCACGGCGAAGTGGGACAGGCCAAGGTCGATGCCGACCTCGGTGTGGTCTCGGGCAGCACCTCGGAGGCGTCCGTTTCGACCACGAACGACGCGAAGTAGCGCCCGGCCGCGTCCTTGATCACCGCCACTGACGAAGGCGTGGAGGGCAGGTCACGCGACCATTCGACCTTGACCCCGCCGACCTTCGGAAGGCGCAGCTTGCCACCCGGGGTGATCGACCACCGGTCCGAGCGGGTATAGCGGGCGGTGTGCCGGTTGTCCTTACGGGACTTAAAGCGGGGCTCCCCCACCTTGGGCCCCTTGCGCTTGCCCGACAGGGAGTCGAAGAAGTTCCGGTACGCCCGGTCCTGATCACGGAGCGCTTGTTGGAGTACCCCGACGGGGGCGTTGGCCAGCCATCTCCGCTCAGGGGTCTTCTTCGCCTGGGTGATGAGCTGCTTGCACAGGTCACCGGACGTGGGGAAGGGCTGCCCGGCTTCGTGTGCGTCCTTGCGGGCGCGAAGGGCGTCGTTGTAGACGACCCGCGCGCATCCGAAGGTACGGGCGAGAGCCTGCTTTTGGCCGGGGGCGGGGTAAAGCCGGTACTGGTAACGGAACTGCACCCGACCCCCTTCTGTGCGATCTGTACAGAACTCACAGTACAGCAGTTCTGTACACTCCGGGTATGGAAACCGTGAACGTCGAAGAGGCCCGTAGGAACTTCGCCGAACTCCTCAACGAGGTGCGCTACCAGGGGAAGGAGGTGATCTTGACTCGGCACGGCAAGCCCGTCGCGAAGCTGGCTCCGGTCACTCAGGAAGACCTCCACGAGCGCGATTCAGCCCCGATCTGAAGGACGGGGCACCCTCACACGGCACCGGTGGCGCTGCGCACCTCGCGGTGACAGCTGGTTCCTGTTTCATCGGCCGGTGCCGGAAAAGCGAGTTCACCGGTCTTACCTGGCCTCAGCGGGCATTTCATGTCTCCGCCTGCCCGGCGGTGGAACGGCTCCTTCGGCGCTGGGAGTGCCCGGACCCCACCGAGGCCCACCTGCTGCACCGGGAGGACACCGGCGGGCTCAGCCCCGGCTCGGGGTGGTCTCGGGGGCGCTCCCGGCCATCAGCCAGCGGGTGACGCCGACCTCCAGGAGGGAGCGCCGCGGGTCGGAACCGTAGGGGGTGCGCGGGTCCCAGGCGTAGCGGTCACCGAAGGCGGCGAGCACGTCGGTGGGGAAACCGTCGTGGACGGTCGCCAGCCCCTGGGCGACGACAGGGGCGTCGCCGTCCTCCAGAGCCAGGCTCACCCGGGGGTCGCAAAGCGCGTTGCGGACCTTGACGGAGGCGGTGGACGCCCCGATCCACCAGCGTTCGCGCAGGTGGACGAACCACACCGGGACCACGTGGGGCGAGCCGTCGGCGCGCAGCGTGCACAGCCACACGTTGCGGTCCAGGGCCAGGCGCGGGCGTACCGTCTCGGGGGCGGACAGGAAGTCCTGTGTACCGTTCACCGTTTTCCTCGATTCGTGGTGTGCGTCGGTGTGCGCACCCGGGGAGTATGCACCCTCAACCGTGGTTGAGATCAACCGGAAGGGCACGGAAAAAGGAACCGGCCCTCTTTGCCACGGTTCACGCCTTTTGCCCCGACACCCACCCCGAACGCCGACGGACGGCGGGAACGGTTTTCCGGTTAGCATGATCCGGGCCCTTCCCCACCAGGTCGGCCGCACCGGACGGAACAGCGCGACCCCTGCACCACAGGGACCGCAGAATTCGGACCTGTCACCCCGACATCCCTTCCGGAGCTTTCAGCACCTACCGATTTCCACCTGCATTGAGAACGATGTCCAAAACGGATGCACTTGTTGGGGGGACCTGTCCGGCCCGGTACGCCAACCGCTGGCGCACCCACTTCGCACTGCTGTGGAGCAGCGTGGCGCTGGCCGGCCTCGGAAGCATGACCTTCGGCCTGGCGATCCCCCTCCTGGCCCTGGCCCACACCGGCTCCCCCGTCCTGGCCGGATGGATCGCGGCCGCGGGCATGGTGCCCCGCACCCTCCTGTACATCCCGGTCGGCCTCGTGGTGGACCGCCACGACCCCCGCACCGTCATGGCCCTCGGCCTGACCGCCCGCATCGCCTGCGTGGCCCTGTTGGTCACCCCGGTACTGCTGTTCGACGCCCCCGTGGCCCTGCTCGCGGTGGCCGCGGCCCTGCACGGGGTGTGCGGCACCCTGCACACCACCGCCGGAACGGCCGCCGTCCCCCTCCTGGTCCCGCGTGCGGAACTGGCCGGGGCCGCCGCCAAGAACGAGGCCCGCAACGACGCCACCCAGATGCTCGGACGCCCGCTCGGCGGGGCCCTGTACGGCCTCGCACACGGACTGCCCGCGCTCTTCGACACCCTCGTCTGCGCCCTGGCGCTGTGGGCCGCACTGCTCCTGCCCCGGCTGCGCCCCGCCCCACCGCCCCGCCGGACCTCCCGACGCCCTCTCCTCCGGGAGCTCGCCGGCGGCTTCCACCTCCTGCGCGGGGACCGCTTCCTCCTGGGATCACTGCTCGTGTGCACGGCCACCAACGCCCTGTTCCAGGTGGTCTGGCTCGTCATCATGCTGACGGCCACCGACGAGGACCTGTCCGCCTTCCTGCTGGGGCTGGTGCTGGCCGCCACCGGCGCGGGAGGGCTGCTCGGCGCGGTCCTGGCCCCACTCCTGGTACGCAGGCTGTCCCCCACCCTGATGGTGGCGCTGTGCCTGTGGTCCTGGCTGGCCCTGACCGTGCTGCTCGCCGTCGCAGAGCGGGCCGGGGCCTCCTGGCTGCTGGCGGCTCTCCCCCTCGTCTGGTGCGGGATCGGCTTCGTCGGGGCGCACATGAACGTCACCGTGACGACCTACCACACCAGCCGCGTCCCCCCGGAACTCCTGGGCCGCCTCACCGGCACCGTCCGCTTCCTCGGCGGCGCCGCCCTGCCCGTGGGAGCGCTGTGCGGGGGCTACGCGCTCGAATCCCTGGGAATCCACAGCACGGTGCTGCTGGTGACCGGGGCCACCGGGATCCTCACCCTCGGCTTCACCTGCTTGTTGGCGAGGAAGACCGAGCGTGCACACCCGGGAGGAATCGCCTTGCCCGCTGAAACATGAGCGGCCGCGGCGGGCGCCTACCTGCAAGCCCATGGCTTCAACCACGGGTAGTTGACCGCGAGCCTTCTCCCAGCTGCCCCGCCCCGGCGGCGTCCCCGGTCAGGGCGTCCCCGGTCAGGGCGCCCCCAGAGCCGCCCCCGGGGCCGCCTCCGCCACGACCGCCTCGGACAGCACCCTCAACCCCGCCGTCAGGTTCCGGTGCACCTGGTCGGCCCCGCCACGGCCTGCCCGCGCCTGGACGTGGCTGAACACCCGGTCCACCGCCTCACGCAACTCGTCGGCCGGGCCCTGGCGGTCCGCGGGCAGGACGTCCCGCATCCGCTCGACAGCCACCACCGCCTCATACAGGTGCGTGCGCGCCTGACGGACCTGCTCGGGCAGGTCGTCGTCGCCCTGCTTGGGCGGTCCGTGCGCACGCAACTGGGCGATGTGCCGCATGCTGATGTCGAGTTGGAGGACGGCGCGCCGCACCTCCTCCAGCCGGGTACGCACCTCCCCCGCCCGGGCGCGCAACCGCTCGCGCTCACGCCACTCCCGCTCCCGTTTCAGCGCGTGCTCGGCCCGCCAGCGCTCGACCGCCTCGGCCCGGTACGCCGCCAGGGCCGTGGCCCCCAGGGTGCTGACCGCCGTCACGATGCCGGTGATCAGGGCCACCAGGACAGTACTGTCCACGTTCAGGCCCTCCTTCCGTCGACTCGCCCGTCCCGTTCCGACCGGATCTCCCCGCAGGTCCGCCGCGCCTCGGTGACCCCGCCCCCGCCCACGAGGGCCTCCTCCAGCACGTCCAGGGCCGACTGCGCCTGCCCGGCGAGCCAGAGCACCTGACCGATCCCCGCCCGCAGGCTGGGATCGGCGTGCACCCTCCCCTCAGCTGCGGACAACCCCGACAACCCCGCCGAACGCTCACCGGCCAGCAACCGGTTGCGCGCCTCCGCCACCAACAGCCGGGAGACCGCCGCCCCGTCACCGGCCGCCTCCCGTTCCCGCGCCGCGTCCGCGTAGTGTTCGGCGGCGGCCAGGTGCTCGCCGCGTTCGAAGGCCAGATCACCCAGGAGCGCGGTGAGCAGGGCCCGCGGCTGCGGTCCGGGGTCGGCGCGCAGGGCCTGCCGTGCGTGCTCGGCCGCCAGCTCCGCCTCGCCCCGGGTGTGCGCGGCCCGGGCAGCCCCCAGGCGGCCCCACCCGCTCCACGGGGGCGGGCCGGGCGCGTGGGACGACGGGGCCGGCGCCATCAGGGGGCGGGCCAGCCTCGGGTGCCGCAGGAGGTAGGCGGAGCCGTCCCGGTTCGTGGTGACCAGGTGACGGTCCTCCAGAGCGTGCACGACCCCGGGGGTGAGCACCCCGTCCGGATCGTCGCAGGCCGAGCGGCCCACACCCCGCTCCCCGGCGGCCACCACCCGGCGCAGCCAGGCGTGCGGGACGTCGGGCGGCACCAGGTGCTCGGCGGCGACCTCCGCCAGGACCCCGGCCAGGCACCCGGCCAGGGCCCGGTCGACCTCGGTACCGGAGGCCGGGACCAGGCCGGCGCCCTCCCGGTCCGCCTCCTGCCACAGGGTCGCCCCCAGGAGTTGCAGCAGGGCGGGGTCGACGGCGTCGGAGCACAAGCGGGGCCGACCGCGCGGGTCACGGACCGTGCGGGCCTCCCGGACCAGGCGGCCGGGCTCCTCCGGACCGGCACGGGAGCCGACCAGGGCCAAGGAGCGCTCGACCGCGTCGACGGCGGTGCCGGGAGCGAACGGCCCCAACCCGACCTCCGCGTGGTCGACCTCGCGTTTGTCCACCAGACGTCGTAGCTCGTCGAGGTGGCCCGTGCGCACGGTCAGCAGCAGGTGCAGGTCCGCCCGTTCCTCCACCGCGGCGAACAGTTCGTCCAGGAAGTCCCTGCGCCACTGTTCGGGCGCGGCCGAACGGCGCAGCAGGAGTTCGGTCTGGTCCAGGACCGCGAACAGGGGGCGGGCGAGCCCGTGCCGGTCGGTGCTCTCATGGGTGCGCAGGAAATCACCGATCGAGGTGCCGGGGGTATGGGTGGGGAACTCCGCCGGGCCCCAGAGTGCCAACAGGGCCCGGGTGTAGGGGTTGTGCCCGGGCAGGACCGCGCTGGGGAAAGCCGGGTCGAAGCGGAGCTCCCCCGACCCCAGGGCCGTGTCGCCGCGGTCGGTGAGGGCGGGGACGGCCCCGGCGCACACCAGAGAGGTCTTACCGACCCCGTTGGCCCCGTGGAGCACGGTGAGCCGGTGACGGCTCCAGGAACGCACCAGTTCCTCCGTCTCCTCCTCGCGCCCCAGGAAGAAACGGCGGTCCCGGGCAAGGAAAGGCCGGGCCCCGACGAACGGGCCGTGCGCGCGCCCGATGGCGGCTCGTGTCATGAAGCAGCTCCCGGCCAGCGGAAATGGGGACTGTTCTGGCGCGAAACAGCGCTGTCCATGGTGCCACGAATCAGGCCCCCCTTTCGAGCCCCGGCGACATTCCTGTGTCCTTTTCGCAGCACCGCACCGGGAACCCCCACCGCGGCGGCGGAAGGCACGGAACACACCACACCAACGGCCCGAACCGGCCCGGTTCCCGAAGCTCCGAAACCGCTTTCCTACTCCGGGTCGTTCACGAAACCGGCCACCGCCTCGGCGCCCGCCTCACGGGGGTCGAGCACCGTACGCAGCGCCTCCGCGATCGCCGAAGCGCCGATCCCGTCGAGGTCACGCAGCGACAGACCCCCCACGTCCACCAGCGCGGACCCCCCGGCGAAACCGTGCTCTCCCATCAGCTTCCCTCCATGCGTCCACCTTTTGACAGCCAACCGTGAAAGGACGGTGAGCACCGCCCTTTCCCAAGAACCGTTTTTGTTTTTGTCGTACGAAGTTCCTACCACACACCTGTCGCTCCCTAACCTCTTCGCCTACGCTGATTGTGCATACGTCTCCCTCAGGCAACATCCACCCACACAACACAACACCGGGCTTTTTTCACCGACGGGAAAACAAAGCCTGGTGGGGCCTATGTGAAACCGGAGGACACCGCGTGACCGCTTCCCAAGGGGACCTCCCCGACCGGGGCAAGAACCGATTCCCGGAGGTGTGGGGCAGGGTCCCGCCACGCCACAAGAACTTCACCGGTCGCAGCGAACAGATCAACGAACTCCGCGCCGGCCTGCTCAACCAGGTCACGGCCGTGATCCCACACGCCCCGGCGGACCCGGCCGTCCCCCGCGCGCTCCAGGGCTACGGCGGTGTCGGCAAGACCCTGATGGCCGTGGAGTACGCCCACCGCTACCGCAGCGAGTACGACCTGGTCTGGTGGATCATGGCCGACCAGCCGGGCCTGGTGCGCTCGGCGCTGGCCCACCTGGCACCGCACCTGAACCTGCCCGGTCCGGCGGTGACCGGGGTGGAGGAGGCCACCAACGGGGTCCTGGAGGCCCTGCGCAAGGGCGAACCGTACGCGCGCTGGCTCCTGGTCTTCGACAACGCCGACGAACCCGAGGAGCTCTCCGACGTCATCCCGCAGGGGCCGGGACACGTCCTGATCACCACCCGCAACCACCGGTGGGAGGGGGTCGCCGAAACCGTCCCGGTCAACGTGTTCGCCGAACACGAGAGCGTGGAGTTCCTCACCAGGCGCATCCCCCGGGGCATCACCGTCGAGGAGGCCGTCGAACTGTCCGAGGCCCTGGGCCACCTGCCCCTGGCCCTGGAACAGGCCGGCGCCCTCCAGTCCGAGACGGGCATGTCCACCCGGGAGTACCTGCACCTGCTCGCCGAGCGCACCGGCCCGCTCCTGCGCGAGGGCAAACCCCCCGAGTACCCCAAACCGATGACCGCGGCCTGGCAGCTCTCGGTGGCCAAACTCCAGGAGAACCTGCCCGAGGCGATGGAGCTGTTGCGCTGCTGCGCCTTCTTCGGCCCCGAACCCATCCCCCGCGACCTGTTCTTCCCGGTGGAGAACGGCCCCGTGCGCCCGGAGATGGCGGAACTGCTGGCCGACCCGATCCGGTTGAGCAAGGCCATCGGCCGCCTCGGCCGCTACGCCCTGGTCCGGCTCGACCAGGCCAACCGCACCATCCAGGTGCACCGGCTCATCCAGGCCCTGCTGCGCGAGGAACTGGACGAGCAGACCCAGGAGTCGATCCGGGTCGAGGTGTGGTCGCTGCTCAGCGCGGCGGCACCGGACACCTTCACCGACGCACCCGCCCAGGCGCGCTACCTCGAACTGCTCTCCCACATGCGCCCGGCCGGGATCGCCGAATCCGACCTGCCCCAGGTACGGCGCTTCGCGCTGAACATGCTGAACTTCCTGTACGTGTCCGGCAACTACGAGACCGCCAGCCGCTACGCCCGCGACTTCATCGAGAAGTGGACGGCCGACTCCGGCGACGAGGACCCCTTCGTCCTGGAGGCACAGGCCAAGTACGCCAACCGGCTCCGCGACCTGGGACGCTACGTCGAGTCGCACGACCTCAACCGGGCCATCCTGCCCAGGATGCGCCGCACGCTGGGCCCCGCCCACCCGGAGACCCTGTCGGTGCTCTCCGGTCTCGGTGCGGACTACCGGGCCCACGGTGACTTCTGGCAGGCGCGCGAACACGACGAGGAGGTGCTGCGCCAGCACCAGGAGGCCTTCGGGCCGGGCGACACCGCCACCCTGCGCGCCCTGTACAACCTGGCCCTGGACTACGCGCTGACCAGCGACTTCGCGGAATCACAGCGCAAGCACGAACGCGCGTACATGCTGCTCAAGCGCAGCGGGCCGGCGGGCGGCTCGCCCACGCTGCTGACGTTCTGGTTCGGACTGGCCCAGGCGGTGCGCCTGTCCGGCGACTTCACCGAGGCGTGCGACCTGGGCGAGGACGCGCTCGCCTACGGCCGGGACCAGCTGGGCGTCGAGGACCCGCGCACCCTGCGCACCCAGGTCGACCTGGCGATCGCCCGACGGCTGTCCGGGGAACTGGACGAGGCGCTCGAACTCGGCCAGGACGCCCACTCGCGCTACCTGCGGCTGCACGGCATCAACCACCCCAGCACCCTCGCCGCGGCGATGTGCCTGGCCAACCTGTGGCGGATGACCGGCGAACTGGCCGGTGCCCTGGAGCTGGCCGAGGACACCGACATGCGCTACGCCCAGGCCTACGGCGCCGACCACCCCTACAAACACGGGTGCACCAGCAACGTGGCCCTGCTGTACCGGCTGACCGGCGACCCGGCCCGGTCCCGGTCGATGAACGAATCGGCGCTGACCGCCCTGGAGGCCAGGCTCGGCCGCAATCACCACTACACGCTGGCGGCCGCCACCAACCTGGCCGGCGACCTGGCCGCCCTCGGCGAGGCCAAGAACGCCGCCCGGCTGGGTCGCGGCACCCTGCGCCGCTACCGCGCCCTGCTGGGCGAGGAGCACCCGAGCACCCTGGCCTGCGCCTCCAACCTGGTGCTGGACCTGCGCGGCGAACAGGAGACCGAGGAGGCCGAGGAACTGGCCGAACGCACCCTCACCGGCTACGTGCGAACCCTGGGCCGCGAGCACCCCTTCACCGGCGCCCTGGCCGAGGGACGCAGGCTCGTCGCCGACTTCGACCCGCCCCTGCTCTGAACCGGCTCAACCGTTGCGCTCACGCCACCGTGCCAGGTGCGCGCGGGCGGCGGCCCCGGCCGTCTCCTCGGCCTCGGCCGGGACCGGCTCGGCCAGCCAGCGGCGCAGGGTCCGGTCGGCGGCGCCGAGGAACCTCCGGCCCTCGGCGGTGAGCCTGCCGGATCCGGCCAGGGCCCGGGAGGCGTCCGCGGTGGAGCGGCGCCAGTGCGCGAACTCGGCATGGGCCCTGCGGGCCCCCTCCCCCGCGAGGGTGTGCCGGTGCCTGCGCCAGAAACCGGCCACCCCCAGGTGGGCGTACACCCCCTGGAGCAGTCCCGAGGCGGGCCGGGGGTCGGGGCGCCAGGGCGCGTAGTAGCGGCTCCCGTCCTCGGGCAGGGTGAGGTCCACCAGGTCGAGCAGGGCGGTGAGCTTGGCGTGCTGCACCTCGTGGGCGAAGGTGAGCGCCAGCAGCACCGGGTCGGGCGGTGTGGACAACCCCAGATTACCGAAGGCGTGCCGGGAGGTGGCGCTGGTGTGCAGGCGCCCGCCCGGGGCGGTGATGGGCGTCAGGGTGACCACGGTGTCCTCGGTCTCGGCCGCCACCGTCCAGTGGTGGTCCACCAACAACCGCCACGCCCCGCACAGGGTCCGGCGCCAGTGGTCGAGCTCCCGCGCACCGAGCCGACGGGCCACCGGGACGGCGCCGGGCATGCGGTCGGGGTCCTGGTCGTCCAGAAGCAGCTCGATCCGCCTGCCCCGGTGCTCGGCGGACAGCCGGCGCAGGGCGTGCCAGCCGGGCGCGTCCTCGTGCGGGTCCTCTGGGACCACCACCCGGGGGCCGCGCTCCGCCCGTACCGTGGCCGGGCCGCCACCGCTCTCGAACAGCGCCCGGCCGCCCCGCGTACCGACCAGGGCGCGGCCCAGGGACGGCAGCGGCACGGTGGGGCCGTCCAGCGGTACCTCGATCCGTGCGTCGACACCGCCGCGCAGCGCCGCGGCGGCCGCGACCGCCGCCATCCCGGCGGTCCGGGGCTCCTCCGAACGGTGTCCGGCCAGGGCCAGGGCGGTCCGCCGCGCCCACACCCCCACGGTGGGGTGGCGCAGCACCGTGGCCACCCGCTCGGGTGCGTTCTCCTGGGCACGGACCAATAACTCGTAGGCGTCGCCGACCCGGTCGGCCTCGGGGTGCTGTGCCTCCCGCGCCGCGTCGACGACCCGGCGCAGCAGCATGAGGTGTTTGCCGAACTGGGCCAGGCGCAGGAAGGAGGTGGCCCCGCTTCCACCGCCGCCGCGTGCCAGGGCATCGAACACCGGAGCCGGAACCGGGTCTGGCATCAAAGTCCCTCCCTGATCCGGGCCACGTCCGCGGCCACGGTCTGGTGGATGTGCGTGATCAGGTGGAACAGGTCCGCGCAGTACACGGAGGGGTTGCGGAAACCGTTCCCGCTCCGGTAGCGGTGCGGGTAGAGCCCGCCGCCGCAGACACGGGACAGCGGGCAGGCGGCACAGGTGGGGCTCAGGGCCCTGGCCCCGATCTGCCGAGCGGCGACCGAGGGCAGGTAGAGGGCGTCGTCGAAGCTGTGCGTGAAGGTGTGCAGGGGTGTACCGGCCGCCCCCTCGAAAGCCGACTTGAGACTGTCGACCTGTTCGATGCTGCCGTCGGTCTCCACCACCACGAGGGCGGCCGGGGACAGGCCGACGCTCTCGGTGCGGGAGGGACTGCCCAGGACGAGGCGGATGATCTCGTTGAACATGCGGATGTTGGTCTCGCGCTCGGCCGCTCCGTACCACCGGTCGAACACGGATGCCAGCCAGGCCCCGTAGCGCGGTTCGGTCGGCGACCACCCCGGAGGCGGCTCGTCCCAGTTACCGTGGGGCAGGAGGAAGTCGACGCCGGACGGGCCGTACTCCAGGAGGTGCTCGTAGGTGGTGACCGGGTCCGACTCCAGGTCGACGGTGGTGAGCAGGCCCGACATCAGGTGGCTGCCGCGGGTGTTGAGCCGTTCGATCCCCGAGCGCACCTCGGCGTGGGTGCCTCGCCCGTC
Organism: Nocardiopsis moroccensis; assembly: GCF_055763695.1. Lineage (NCBI taxonomy): Bacteria > Bacillati > Actinomycetota > Actinomycetes > Streptosporangiales > Nocardiopsidaceae > Nocardiopsis > Nocardiopsis moroccensis. The sequence continues at coordinate 2,118,571 of NZ_CP199747.1, forward strand.
GGCCCGGGTGCGGTGGCGGTCGTGGTCGGCCTCGGCCCCGTCGATGCTCACCCCGACACGGATGCCGAGCTCCTCGAACAGGTCGAGGAAGTGGGAGTCGATCAGGACCCCGTTGGTCTGCATCCTCAGCACGACGTGGACGTCGGGTTCGCAGGCCTTGCGCAGGGCCTGGACCGTGTACCGCAGGTGGTCGAGGCCGACCAGGAGGGGCTCGCCGCCGTGGAGGACGACGTCCACCCGTTCGCGCCCGTGGGCCCGGGAGTGTTCGGCGATGCGTTCGGCGACCCGGTCGACCGTGGGTCGGGCCATGCGCCGGGGTTGGCGGCGCCAGCCCTGGTCGGCCATCTCGTACATGTAGCAGTAGTCGCAGGCCAGGTTGCAGCGGCTGTGGATCTTGAGGATGAACTCACGAAAGGGTGTGGGCCGCCACCCCTGGCCGAGGAGTTGGTCGACATCCAAGTCCTCGGGCCATTCGGGGCGTCTTTCCGGCTCACTGTTGCCGACCACGCTGACGACCTCCTGGGATGACGGAAAAGAGAAATACGACTGGTTATCGCATTTACCGGTCTATGTACTCCCCACGGGTAACCACAAACATCACCCCCGGGCAGTCAGAACTCGCGCCGTGGTACAGCAGGGCTGACCCGAAGGCCCACCCCCGGGGACGGGCCGCGTCAACCACCTCCGGCGATTCTTCCCGACCCACCACCCCCAAACGTCACCCCCTCGGCGGAAATGACCGATTCCGGCCAATGAAACAATGATTGACCATCGCCCACCCGCACCAGACGAACCCTGCCCGGCGCACAGCACTCATGATTCCGCCGGTTCCTTTTCCGCATTTCCACCCCCGAACCCCTGACACCGGGGCCGCCGACCCGTTTCCACCGGCCGGCGCGACAACCGGAGCGCGTGCTCCCGCAGACCGGGTTTGGCCGTTCCGCCCTGCGGGAGTCCCCGCACGGGTTACCCTGATCCCGTTTCGGCCACCCTCATCACGTTCGGTGACACTGCCATGACTGAGCGACTCATGACCGCTATCTCCCGCTGCCTCGACTGGGCGAACGAAGCCGACCCGCCGCCCCTGCTGCAGGTGGACGCACTCGTCCTCCTCCTGTGCGCCCATGAGGACGCCGGCGCACACGAACCCGGCGACTGGACGGTCGACGACGTGCACGAGGTCGCCGCCCTGCTCGCCGAACGGGAGGAACTGCCCGAACACCTCCGGGACACCTGGCTGTCCTGGTGCGACCACCTCGTCTCCTGCGGCGCACTACTGTCCACGGAGAGCCCGCGCAGGCTGCGCACCGCCATCGAACAGGTCGACCTGACCCCCGGCACCCCCACCGACCCCCGAACCGAGCCCCTGGCCGAGGCCGCCACACCACTCCTGGAACGGCTGGGATACGGGGAGAGCGGGGAACCCCCGCTCCTGCTGCCGTTCGTGCCCGCCCCCCTCAGCGAACTGGACGCCCGGGCCGGGGCAGTCAACACCCTGCACCGGGCCGCCAGACTGGCCGCCTGGGTGGACCCGGACCGGCTCCTGCGCCCGGGCACCGACCACGACGACCTCTGCGCGACCGACACCGCCCAGGCCGCCGAGGCCCTCGGAACCACGCCCCAGGACGTGCGTTTCCTGTTCACCGTGGCCCGTTCGGCCGGCCTGCTCCGCACCACCTACCTGCACGTACTGCCCGGACCGGCCGCGCACGCCTGGGCGGACGAACGGCCCGGAGCCGCCGCCGGCGCCTGGGCGGACGCCCTGACCACCATGGCCGCGATCCCCGGCCCAGCCCCGTTCCTGGTACTCACCGAACTCTTCCTGTCCGGCCGTGCGCACACCCCCGCCGAACTGGTGCACGCCTGCGGGCCCGGTACGACCCCGGGCCCGGAATCCGCCGAACAGCACGTACAGCGGATACTGACAACACTGGCCGGCCTCGACGCGGTACAGGAGGTCGCCAACGGGCGGTACCGCATCTCAGCCCTGGGCGACCACTGCGCCGCCCGCCGCCTACACGCGTCCGGCATCGAGGTGCCGTTGGCCCCGTCGGTGACGGCCCTGGACGCCGAAGCCTTCCTGGCCGTGCTGGAGGAGGTCCGTCCCGTGGACGTGGAGACCCTCCTGGACCGCTGGATCACCGGGCAGCCCTCACCGGAGACCGCCGCCCGAACCCTGGTCAACGCCGGTCTGCCACCGGTCGGCGCGGACGCCGGAACCTTCGTCCGCACCGTGGCCGAACGCCCCTGGGCCGACGTGGTCCTGGCCCTGACCGCGGAGTGCCCGCTGAAGGGCACCGCCGAACTCGCCCGATAGACCCTCCCCGCCCCCACAGCCCCCGGACGCCCCTGGGGGCCGGAAACCGCTCAGCCCAGAGCCGGCACGGGACGACGGTCCCGCCAGGGGACGGCCTCCTCCAACTGGGCGGCGACCGCCAACAGCAGGTCCTCCCGGCCGTGGGCGGCCACGAGCTGTACCCCGACCGGCAGGCCCTCCCGGCTCTGGGCCAACGGCAGACTGACAGCCGGATTGCCGGAGACGTTGAACGGCGCGGTGAAGGGGCCGTGCGCGTAGATGTCGCGCAACCAGGAACGCACCGTGTGCCCGGCCCCGTGGTCGAGGGTGCCGTGCGGCAGCGGCAGCCCCGCCAGGGTGGGGGTCACCAACAGGTCGTACCCCTGGAAGAAGCGCCCCACCGGCCCGGTGATCCGGTGCTGGGCCTGGAGACAGGCCACCACGTCCAGGGCGCCGTAGGCCCGCGTCTCGGTGAGGATCCGCGCCGGAACCGCCTCCATCAGGGCGGGGTCGGGGGGCCTGGGACCGCTGCACAGGGCGGCCGTGGTCGAGATCGCGGCGAGCAGTGACGCCTCCACCACGTCCTCGGCCTCCAGCTCCGGCGCCCCCTCGGCCACCGCGTGCCCGATCCACTCCAGCACCCGGCCCACGTCGCGGGCGGCCTCGGCGACCTGCGGATCCACCCCGGTCTCCGCCCAGGGACGGGTACTCACCGCGACCCGCAACCGACCGGGACCGGCGCGCAGGGCTTCGAGGTGGGAACCCCGGAGCGGCGGCGGAGCCGCGTGCTTCTCCCCCACGGGCGGAGCACCCACCAGGTCGAGCAGCAGCGCGGCGTCACGCACGGTCCGGGTCAGACCGAACTCGCAGACCAGCCCGAAAGCCGCCTCCCCCACCAGCGGCCCGCAGGGCACCCGCCCCCGGCTGGGTTTGAGCCCGACCACACCGCAGGCCGAGGCGGGCACCCGGAGCGAACCCCCGCCGTCGTTGCCGTGCGCGAAGGGCACCGCCCCCGCCGCCACCAGCGCGGCCGAACCCCCGCTGGAACCGCCGGCCCCCCGCCCCGGGTCCCACGGGTTACGGGTGAGGCCGTACGCCGAGGACTCCGTCGCGAAACTCAACCCCAGCTCGGGCGCGGTGCTCTGCCCCAGGGCCACCAGACCGGCCGACCGGAACCGGGCCATCACCTCCTGGTCGACCACGCCCACCGCCCCGTGCAGCGCCCGGCTGCCCAGGGTGAAGGGCACACCCCTGGCCACGGGACCACTGTCCTTGACCACGAAGGGCACACCGGCGAGCGGGCCGTCCGGGTCATGGGAGAGTCCGGGCTCGAAGAGCGGTCGGGTGAGCGCGTTGAGGTCGGCGTCGGCAGCGGCCAGACACTTCCTGGCCACCGCCTCGACCTCGTCGGGGGTCACCTCACCCGAGCGCAGCACCGCCGCCAGAGCGGTCGCGTCCAGGTTCGCGTACTCATGGGCGTCCAAGGTCAGTCCTTGAGAACGAGCCCGTAGGCCAGCAGGTCGACACCCGGAACAGGACACCAGTCACGTTCGGGCAGACGGACGAACCCGTGCGCCTCGTACAGGCGCTGCGCGCCCCGCATCACCGTCTGGGTGCTCAACACCAGACGGGAGACCCCCTCCTGCCCGGCGCGGTCCACCACCGCACCCACCAGAGCCGCACCGACCCCGCGCCGCTGCACCGACGGATCGACCGCGAAGGCGCGTACCTCCGCCTCCTCCGGCCCCCGGGCGGTCTCGCTGTGCGGCCCCCAGGGCACGAACACGACCGTGCCGGCCACACGCCCGTCCACCAGGGCCACCAGCACCTCGTCCCGCCCCTGCCAGCCCAGCTCCCGGAGGGTGTCGGCGTAGGAGGGGCTCGCGTCCAGCAGACCCCGGGCCCCGTAGGCCAGGACCCGGAGCTCACCGATGGCCCGCCGCTCGGAGGGCAGCGCTGTCCGAATCAACATGGGCGCATTCAACCAGGCCGCGGGGCGGCGCCTCCACAGGTTTCTGCCGTCCGCCGCGGACCGGTAACCTCACAGGCGCCACCGCACCCGTCGAGAGGTCCCCATGAGTCGCAACGTCCTGGTCACCGGTGCCGCCCGAGGGGTCGGCCGGGCCGTGGCGGCCGCCTTCGCCGAGACGGGGGACCGCGTCGCCGTGCACTACGGCACCCGCCGCGCGCAGGCGGAGGCCACCCTGGCGGCCCTGCCCGGACAGGGCCACCTCCTGGCCGGGGCCGACCTGCGCGACCCCGAGGCCGCGGCCACACTGGTCGAGCGGGCGGTCGAGGGCCTGGGCAGCGTGGACGTGCTGGTGAACAACGCCGCCGTCAACCTCCCGCACCCGGTCGCCGACACCTCCTACGAGGAGTGGCAGGCGGCCTGGCGGGAGACGGTGGAGGTCAACGTGTTCGGGGCGGCGAACGTCTCCTACCTGGTGGCACGGCACATGATCGACCGCGGCCACGGGGGCCGCATCGTCAACGTCGGTTCACGCGGCGCCTTCAAGGGCGAACCCGACCACCCCGCCTACGGGGCCGGCAAGGCCGCCCTGCACTCGCTCGGCCAGTCCCTGGCGGTGGCCCTGGCCCCGCACGGCATCACGGTGGCCTCGGTGGCCCCGGGCTTCGTGGAGACCGAGCGCGTGTCCGCCCGACTGACCGACCGGGTCCGCGCCCAGAGCCCCTTCGGGCGGGTCGCGGCACCGGAGGAGGTCGCCTCCGCGGTGCGCTACCTCGCCTCTCCCGAGGCCACCTGGACCTCGGGCGCCGTCCTGGACCTGAACGGCGCCTCCCACCTTCGCTGACCCGGGCACGGCCGCGCCGGAACGGGGTCCGGGCCGAGGCTCCCCTGCCCACTATCGGGATTCCAGGATTCGGAGGCACGGACAGACCGTTAACGGAACCAGGATACGGCTTTTCCTACTGAATGCCCCTTTTGTCCAAGGCCTGAAAACCCCTTTCGGCGGCCTTCTTCCCACGATGTCCACGAAATGGCACCACAGCCCCACACACTCGCTGTAGAAGGAGAGGAGGAAACGCAGCGCGAGGACAACCCGGGGGCACCCATGTCATCCCACCACCCGCAAGCGCCCTCCCCCCGCCGGTTCTCGGCCCGCCCGGTCTCCCTGCTGCCCACCGAGGAACTCGCCCGCAGGGCACTGGACTCCCCGCTGATGCGCGCCACCGTCGGCCTCTCCCGCTGGTGCGGCCCCGTCACCCCCGTGGACGCGGACGGCCTGCCGGACCTGCACGACACCCTCACCGCGATCAACGAGTTCGACCTGTGGCCCCGAACCCTGTGCCGCGACCCCGAACGCCGCTCCGCCTGGACAGCGAAGATCACCTCACCCGCCCAAGCCGAGGACTTCCTCATCCCCTGGCACACCGCCCAACACCTGGGCATGATCGAATGCGAGACCGGACAGGCCCGCCCCGCCCCCGAACTCGAACGGTGGCTCGGCTCCACCGGACGCGTCCTGCACTGGTGGACCCTCGCCTTCCGCCAGTGCGCCGAACGCGCCCTGCGCGGCACCGCCGGACTCGACCCCCACACCGCCCTGGGCCGCCTCTACGAATCCCCGGACGGAGCCCGCGTCCCCCTGCGACTGCTCACCCAGGAAATCCTGCCCGCCCGGCAAACCCACTACCTGCCCACCCGCCACCCGCCCTGGAGCACCGCCCTGCTGACCCGCGCCCTGTGGCAGCTCAACGACGCCGGAGCACTCACCCTGGGCCGGCACACCCCCGGAACACACGGCCACCGACCGGAACCGGCCTGGGTACAGCTCACCGACCTCGGCCGCTTCGGTATCCGCCAACTACTCCTCGCCGAGGAACAACCCGCACCCCTGACCGAGGAGTTCATCCGGCTCGGCGCCGACGAGTTCCTCGACGCCCTGGCCGACTTCTCCCCCGACGGCCAACTCGTCGCACTCACCGCCTGGCTGGACGCGCGCCCGCCCGACCACGCCCTGCGGGAAATCGTCTCGGCCTCGTCCGGCCCCGGGCTGGCCCTGCGCCGTTGGAACGCCACCATGGCGCTGGGCTCCATCAGCTCCCGAATCGAACCGGAACTCCGCGCCCTGCTCCGCAACAGGGACCCCACCGTGGTCAGCCTGACCTCGGTGGTCCTCCTGGCCTCAAGGATGCTCACGGCCCCCGAACAGGACGGACTGACCTCCGCCTACGGCCACTGGACCGCCATCGACATGTTCGCAGCGGCCACCTGCCTGGGCGAGACCGGACTGAAGTCCTTCCTGGGCTCCGAGGCGGCCGAGGGCATCGACCGGTTCCTGCTCAACGACGTCCCACGCCTGTGGAACCCCGAACACCCCGAAACCCGCGAGGTCCTGCGCCTCCTGGGACGCCACCACCCCGACCCGTCGATCGCGGCCAGGGCCCGCGCGGCCGAAATCCACGCACCGCCCCCCGCCTGAGTCCCGCCCAGCACACCTGGCGCAACACCCCGGAACCGCAGCCCCACCGACGTCAGCGGGGCCGGGGAGACCGCCCCACGGACGACCTCCCCGGCCCCGGACCGGACAGCGGACACCGCCGGGATCAGGAGACCAGGTCCCGCTCCCGACCCGCCCCGTGCCTACGACGCCTGCGCCGGAGCACGACGAGACCGAAGAACAGCGCGGCCGCCATCGTCGCGACCATGATCGCCAGGAAACCCCACGGTCCGACCATCGGACTGACGATCAGCGGGATCGCCGCAGCGGTGACCAGACCACCACCGAAGAACGGCTCGAAGACGAGCTGCTTGTACCCGAACGCCGGGTAGGCCGGCGTCCTGGCCTCGGGGTCGGCCACCCGCATCAGAACCATGCCGGTGGCGGTGACGCCCAGGGACTGGCCGAACTCGCCGATACCCCGCTCGAACCAGTAGTCCGGCATGATCCGCGGCGCCAGGAAGAGGAAGGCGCACAGACACCACAGCACACCCGCCACGGACAGGACCGCGAACGCGACGATGTTGTCGGCGATGGCCTGCAGGGACAGCGTCGCCATGGCGGCGATGACGAGCACGTCCAGGGACATCCCCTGGATCCGCTCCACCGACCGCGCGTCGACGATGTCGTTGCGGTCGAACCGGTCGATGAACAGCTGCACGATGATGCCGCCGATCATCGCCAGCGGGAACAGCGGCACGAAGGCCATGACCTCGATGGAGTCGGCCCACACCAGCTGCTCGACCCACTGCAGGGCCGACAGGAGCAGCTGGCCGATGAGCACCGCGAGGGCGACCAGGCCGAAGTGCAGGGTCAACGGGTCCATCGACGAGGGGTGGACCGTCAGCAGCGACCCGGCGGTGCGGTTCTCCCGCTCGACCAGACCGGCCTGCTCCCCTTCGGTACCCCTGCTGTCCGCGCTGATCACGTTGGTCCTGCCCCGGCGCACACCCCAGTTGATCAGGATGATGCCGATGATCACGCCGGAGAGCAGCCCGACGGTGGCCATCCCCAGGGCCACGTCCTGGCCCTGGGCCCAACCGACCTGGTCGAAGGTGCTGCCCAGCCCCGCGGCGGTGCCGTGGCCGCCGAGGAAACCGATCTCGATGAGCGCACCCGAGATGACCGGGACGTCGAAGAACGGTCCCAGGACCAGCAGCGCCAACAGCAGACCGATGACGTACTGACCGCTGGCGACGGTGATCCCGAAGGACAGGTTGGGCCCGGCCAGGTCGACCGCCTCACGCAGCCTGGGCATCCGTTTGCCCAGGAAGAGGCTGGCGAAGACCACCGAGATGAGCAGGCCCGGCAGAGCCGACCACACCGACATGATGTCGGCCCCGAAGAGCCCGCCCTCGGCCGCACGTTCCGCGAAGCCGACCGCGACGCCCCGGTCGGCCAGCAGGCCCGTGGCCCAACCGAGGACGTCCGGGCCGAGCAGCAGCGCGATACCGCCGCCGATGATCGAGCTCGGCAGATACAGCCGCTGCGTCAGCTTCCACCTGACCCGGACGAACTTCGAGATCAGCAACAGCACCCCCAGCAGGAGGAGCGCGAGACCAACGGTGTCAGGGGACATATATCTACCTCTCAATACGGTCCCGCAGGCGTGCAGGGGCATGGGTGTGCCCCTGCGGGCACACGGGGCCCGCGGCGGGGCGCCCGACCGGGCAGGGGCTGTGGCTGGGAGGTAGATCGCGCACGGGGAAGCGGCTCAACTTACGCGAACGCCTGGGGAATCCTACACACGGTGACGACCCCTCCGACCCCGGCCCCGGCCCCGGCGAAACACCGGTCGGCCTGCGGCACCCACAGCTCCGACACACCCCTCCCACCAGCGCAGGCCCCGACGGAACCGGAAAGTACGACGGTTGAAGCGTTCACACTCGACCGGGCCCCGCGCGACTCCGGCAGCGGCTACCCGCCCCGCCCGAATCCACACGTCCCCGGCGCCGGGAACCACGGTGAGGATCATCATGCCCACCGCCCCGAACACCCCCGGCCCCGGCCCGGGGCCGCCCGGCCCGAAGACGGCGGCGGGCCGCGGCCGTGTACGCGGACCGGGTCCCCGGGCTCCCGGGTTCGTACCGATCTGTGCGAAACCGCCCCGCGGCCCCGCCCCGGAGCGGTAGAAGAGGTGTGGACCAACATCCTCCGAAGAGAACGCATACCCCCAGAAGAGAAACCGGGAGCGGACGTGCCCTCTCACAACCCGTCGGACCCGGAGCACCCGCCGCTCGCCGCCAGGCCCGTGTCCCTGCTGCCCACCGACGTCCTCGCCCGCATGGCCCTGGACTCCCCACTGCTGTGCGACGCCCTCAGCCTGGCCCGGTGGAGTGCCCCGGCCATCCCGGTCACCCACCACGGGGTGCCCGGCATCGACGACGCCCGCACCGCGATCACCAGATTCTCGCTCTGGCCGCACGACCTGCCCGGGCGGCCCGCCGAACGCACCACCTGGCTCGGCGGACTCCACTCCGCGGCCGACGTCGCCCACTTCGTCGTACCCTGGTCCGCGGCCCTGCGCCTGGGCCTGGTCGAGATCAACGCCTCGCACGCCCGGCCCGCCCACGACCTGGAACAGCAGACACGCGACCCCCACCGGGTGCTGTCCTGGTGGTTCCGGGAGTTCGAGCACACCATCGAGAACGCCCGGGGCGACCTGGTCCGCCCCGACCGGCCCACCCCCGGGACCACCGGCCCCGAACTGCTCCCCGGGGTCCTGCGCCACCTCTACGAGGCCCCCGACGGTTCCCGGCCCGACCTGGACACCCTGGCCAGGGAGGCGCTGGACTCCCCCACGCCGTCGGCCCCCCGGACGACCTCACCCCTGCTGCACGTGCTGTGGCAGCTCTCCGACACCGGCGCCGTCGCCCTGGACCACCGCCCCGCCGACACCCCCGAACAGGACGGCCACGGCCACTGCACCGTCGAACTCACCGCGCTGGGCCGCTACGGGGTCCGCCGCCTCCTGTTGGAGGTGGGCATCCACGCACCCCTCGTGGACACCCTCGCCGAGGCCGGGGCCGCCCGGTTCCTGGACGCGCTGTCCGTCCTGCCCTTCGAGGACCGGCTCGCCGAGGCCGGCCCCTGGCTGGACCGACGCGGCCCCCACCGGGCGCTGCGTCAGATCGCCGCGGTCGTCTCCGGCCAGGGCCTGGCCCTGCGCCGCTGGGTGGGCACCCAGGTCCTCAACACGACCAGCTCCGAACTCGAACCCGAACTCCGCTCCCTGCTGCGCTCACCGCACCCCGCCGTCGCCAGCATGGCGGCGGTCGTCCTTCTCTCCTCCGGGATGCTCACCCAGCGCGGCCTCGACCGGATGCTGGGCGAGTACGGCCCCTGGGTGGTCCTCGACATGATCGCCGCGGCGATGACCCCCGACAACGCGGGCCTGCCCGACTTCCTCTCCTCCGAGGGCACCCCCGACGTCGAGCAGATCGTCCTCGACTCCCCCGACCTGCTCCGTCTGCGCGCCCACCCCGACGCGCTGCCCGTGCTGGAGGCCCTGGGACGGCACCACCCCGACCCCGCCACTTCCGGCAAGGCCCGCGCGCTGGCCGAGCGGATACGCGAGGACCACTGATCCGCACGGCGGTCCGAGCCGGGGCCCGGGGGCCGCACCCGGTGTCCGGCCCCGCCGGGCGGGGCCCCCGGGGTAGGGGGCCGGCGGCGTTCCGACGGTCGCTTCGGTCGGCTGTTTTTCAGTTTCCCGGAATCAGCGTCTTTACGACGTAGATTCACAGACCCGGGCCGGGGTCCCGGAGCAAAGACCCCGGTGCCCGCCGGGAACGCCTACGGTCAGGCCGCTAGCCGTCCAGCGCGTCGAGGTAGGTCCAGGCACCCCCGTGACGCAGGAAACGGCTGTGTTCGCGGAGTTCACCCTCCCGGCCTGCCTCCCGGAAGACCGCCCGGAACTCGACCGTGCCCTCGTTGTGGAAGGGGGTTCCCGCACCGGTGCCGAGAATCTCCAGCCGCACCCACTCGGTCCGGGGGTCCAGGTCCACACCGGACGGCCGGGTGTCGGGGTGCCATGAGCGCAGCAGGTACCCCTCGTCGCCGACCGCGAAGGCGCTGTAGCGCGAACGCATCAGGTCCTCCGCGGTGGCCGCCTTCGCCGAGCCCTCGTGCAACCGGCCGCAGCACCGCCCGTACACCGTGGGCCTGCCGCAGGGGCAGGGCAGGTCAGCGGAGTGGGCCGGCCGGGTGCGGAAGCTGCGCTTGGACATCCCCCCATTCTGGCGGCTGTTCGCCACCCCTTCGGCCCGCCCCCTGCGGCCCGCTGCCCGCACAGGGCCGCGCCCGACGAGGGGATCGGGCTCGGCCCTGCGACCACGACGCCCCTAGCGGATCGGACGTCGTGGTTCGGGCGGCGGGAACCACCGGGGCGGTGGCCCGTCATCGGGTGCGGGGCGTGGACGAGGGATCGGGAGGGCGTTTCCGTGCCGGATTGCGATGTCCATCCACAGGGTCAGTACCCAGTCCCCCAACGGAGCCGAAACCCGGGATCACCGGCTTTTCGGCTTTCCTTCCGTTTCCGCCCGTCCCACCGCCGCGGCGGGCACGCTTGCCGGGCTAGGCTCCGGGACGGTTCCACGAGGTGATGACGGAGCGGCCGTGTTCCGTACCCAGGGTGCTGACGGAGCCGGTGTCGAGGCGGAACAGGGCCCCGCCCGAAGGAGGCAGCCCCAACCTCCGGGCCGTGAGCGCGCGCAGGATGTGGCTGTGGGCCACCAGCGCCACGTCGCCGCGTTCGAGCGCCGACGCCGCGTCGGCGAGGACCCGGTCGGCCCGCGCCCCCACCTGCTCGGGGTTCTCTCCCGGATGGTCCGGCGGCCCCGGTGGCACCCCGTCGGTCCACAGGTTCCAACCCGGCCGGTCCCGGTGGATCTCGGCGGTGGTGACCCCCTCGTAGGCCCCGTAGTCCCACTCGGCGAGGTCGGCATGGGCCACGGTGTCGGTGAGCCCGGCGAGCTGCGCGGTGCGCGCCGCCCTGCCCAGCGGGCTGGTGAGCACCAGTTCGAACCCCCGCTGCGCCAGCAGCGGGCGCAGTGCCCGCGCCTGACGTTCCCCCTCTTCGGTCAGCGGCAGGTCGGTGCGCCCGGTGTGCCGGCGCTGCCTGCTCCATTCGGTCTGTCCGTGCCTGACGAGTACCAGTTCTCCCACCCGAACGTCATGCCCTGCGCACCGGCCGCGCAAGCCCTCCGCCGGGCTCGGGGCCGGAAAAGCAGGGACGCACCCGTCCCCGACCCCGCCCCGGTACCGGTCTCGCACTACCGCGGAGCGGGGACCGGCCCTCCGACAAAAGCCACGGAAAAACAGAAAGCACCTGCAGACCCGAACAGCGAAGAACACCCGACCGGAGCCGGGATATGATCCGAGGCGATCATCCGGCACGACGCGAAGAATTCACCGAACCCAGAAAAAGGAAGAAGAAGAGAAAATGCCCACCGTAGAATGGAACCGAAAAACCTGGGGCAAAACCCACTCCTGGGAACGGAGCGGAGACGAGTGGGCCTTCATGGCCGCCTACTGCCGCCAACCCTACGAGGCGTGGAAGGGCAGCCTCATCGACACCCTGCTGGTGCCGGGGGCCGGCCGGGGCACGGCCCTGGAGATCGGGCCCGGGCACGGGCGCTGGACCGAGCACCTGCTGGCGCACTCCCCCAAGGTGTGGATCGTCGACGTCAACGAGAGCTGCCTGGACCGCTGCCGCGAGCGCTTCGCCGACCGCCCGGAACTCAACGTCCACCACACCCCCGGCTTCTCGATGGACCCGGTACCGGACTCCTCGGTCGACTTCGTCTGGTCCTTCGACGTCTTCGTGCACCTGGACCCCGACGTCATCACGGGTTACCTCGGCGAGGTCTCCCGCGTCATGGCACCCGGCGCGAGCGCGGTCGTCCACCACGCCGGCAAACCCGACTGGACCCTGAGGATGTCCCCGCTGACCCGCAGGGCCGGGCGCCCCGGCAGGATCGCGCAGCGCTGGCTGAGCCAGCGCCGTTGGCGCGACGACGGCAACCGCTCCGACGTCTCCCCCGGGGCCTTCGCCGCCTGGGCCCGGGACGCGGGCCTGACCGTGGTCGGCCGGCGCACCTCCTGGGGTCCCGAGGACCAGTACACCGTCGACAAGTACCGCGACTGCATCACCGAACTCCGTAAACCCGAATAGTCCGACATCCCGCAGAAACCAACGGAGTCCACGCCGCGAAAAACACCTCGGGACCAGGCGAACAGGCCACTTCCGTGACGGTGTTTTCCTAGGGTGGAAACGACAGAAAACCCTTTCCCGCACAGGCGGCCCACCGGATCCCCTGTCGCGGCCCCACCCCCGAAGGAGCGGAATGTCCCCCCAGGAAATCGAGGAGTTCGTCCAGGGCCCGGAACCGGACCGTTCGGAGTGCCGGCGTGTCCCCAGGGAGGAGCTCGGGCCCGGGGAGTGCGATGCCTGTCTGACCTACGGGACTGCAGGCCCCGAACGGTGCTGCGGAGCCCCCAACGTGCCCGGCTACTCGAACTGCCGGTTCCACCTGTTCCACGCGATCAACGGCGGTTACACGGTCGGCAAACTCAGGGTCGGGTGTGACGAGGCACGGTTCCCGGCGGCGGATCCCTACGCCTGAACAGGGCGTGGAGTGCCCCGGCGCTCCCGAGATCGGCCTCCCCGCACCGCCCATGAGCCGGGGAACCGCCGAACGTGGATCTGGTCGCCTCCGGCGACCGGGTCCACCGCGAAGGGCCCGGGGACACGTCCCCGGGCACCGCCGGGTCAGTCAGCGCCGGGAGGGGACGCGGTCACAGGTTCTTCTGGTCGACGTCCCACTCGGGGTCGACGCACAGCCCACAGTCCTGCCCGACGAACTGCTCCGCGGCCTCCGCGTCGTCCTTGAGGTGCCACTCGAGCCAGGCGGTCCCGACCCGCCCGTACTCGCCGCCGTTGGGCTCGGCGAAGGTTCCGTAGTGGCCGACGTCGAGGTGGCCCATGAAGGCGGGCAGCCCGTCCGGCAGGTCCCGCCAGTCGTTGAGTGCGTTGCCGTAGGCGATGTCGTCGGGGCCGCCGGTGAAGTAGGCGACGGGGGCGTGCAGGTGGGAGAGCCGGTCGGGGTCGCGGTCGCTGAACATACCGCTGTTCCAGATCACCGTGGTGGTGACCCGGGGGTCGTCGGCGACCTCATAGGTCTCCAGGCCGCCGCACGACTGGCCCATGACGGCGATCCGGTCGGTGTCGATCTTGCCGCGGTACTCGCTGAACAGGCGGGTGTTCGCGGATTCCGCCCAGTCGACGGCCTCGGTGAGCATCTCGGCGTCGGTGCTGCCGGAACCGCCGGGCCTACCGTTGGCGATGACCAGGAAACCGTGCGAGGCGAACTCGGTGAGGATGTTCTCGAACCACGTCCCGTCGGCACGGCAGGCGCCGTTGCCCCAGGCCACCACCGGCAGCGGTTCGTTGTCGGGCAGCTCCAGGGGGCGGTAGACGGTGTGCTCGCGCAGCCGCCATTCGGTGACGTATCCGGCCTCGTAGGGGCCGGTGCCGCCGGCGGTCTCGGGTGCGGCGGCCACCGCCGCACCCGAGGGTGCCCAGAGCAGGGCTCCGGCCATGAGCGAACCTGCGAGCACGGCCAGGCATCTTCGGGCAAGCTTCGCTGTTCCCATTGCGTTCTCCTGCGGGTGGAGGTGCGCACCGGTTTCCTCCGGCACGCCGGAAAGCGAATATCCGTTCCGCCGACACGAGTGTCAACAGGGGTTCGGCGCCAACGGGTGGCATCACTGATGCCCTCGCGGGAAACCGACGGGATCGCGGTTGTTCCACCGATGCGCGCGACACCCTCCCCGGCCCAGACTGGGCGGCGCCCGGCCCCCAGAACGCCCCCGGAGAGGGAGAACCGCGTTGGAAGACAGCCCGCTACGCATCCACGACATCATGGCCTGCGACGTCTACTGGGACTTCGACGGGACGCCGCTGCCCAGGGAACAGCACAAGTTCCTGGTCTCCTTCCACCCCACCCCGGGGGTCCCCACACCCGAACTGGTGCGCTCCATCACCGCCCGCGGCCCGGACGGGTACCGGGTGGAGTTCGCCAACCAGCCGTTCACACCGGCGAACACCAACGGCCACATCTACGACCGCACCCTCGACTACTACTGGTACATGGTCAACCTGCCGGAGGGGTTCCTGCCCGGTGGTGTGTACAGCATCGAGGTGGTGGGGACCGACGGCTCGGTCCGGAACCGTTCCCGGCACCAGGACATCGCGGCCTCCCGCCGCCTGGTCGAGCACTACACCGCACGACGGGAGGAGGTCCTGGCCTCCTTCGCCCCCTCCGGCCACCGGGAGCTGGAGACCGTGCCCGTGGACGGCGAGTTGGAGTGCTCCTGGACGACCCTGGACCAGCTGGGCGGCCCGGACGCCTACTACATCCACCGGCTGTCCACCGGCGGCTCCGCCCGGGAGTTCGACACCCAGAACCTGACCTGGTGGGACAACATCTTCGTGCAGAGGATGCGGGGCCGGTCCGACGCGGGGCTCAACCGCTCCTCGGTGCGGGTACGGGCCGACCTGGCGGCCGAGACCCGCTACGCCTACTTCGTCGAGGCCACCGACGCCAACGTGCAGAGCGAGACCAACATCTGCGTCTTCCAGCCCCACCAGTACTTCCGCACCCCGGCAGCCACCGGTGCGGCCGCGAGCACCTGAGCCCTGACAGCGGCGTCCCCTCGGCGCTTGCCCGTCCCGTTCTCCGCACGAGGCGGAGAACGGGACGGGCAGGCGGGTCCGCCACCCGGGGCAGCGCGCCGGGATGGTCCCTCTTCCCTCCCACTCCAGGAAATCAGTGCGAAAAATAGCCGTTACCCCCTGGGGCAGGAGGGCTGCTCCCGGTAGCCTGACCCTGGCTGGGAGCGCTCCCAGCCTGTTCGGGGATACCCGTCACCGCAAGGTACCGGGACACGGGGGTTCATAACGGAGGCAATCCACCGAAGGAAGGCTATGTCCCGCACACGCACAGCCATCGGAGCCGCCCTCGGCTCCGTCACGGCCCTGGCCACCGGCACGGCGCTGCTCAGCCTGTCGCCGGCCGCCGCCCAGGAGTCCGAGTTCTACGTCAACCCCAACACGTCAGCGGCCGTCTGGGTCCAGGAGAACCCGGACGACCCGCGCGCCGAGGTCATCGGCGACCGTATCGCCTCGGTCGCGCAGGCCACCTGGTTCACCCAGTACAACCCCGACGAGGTCCGCGGTGACGTGGACGCGGTGGTCAGCGCCGCCGAGGCCCAGGGGCAGGTCCCCATCCTGGTGGTCTACAACATCCCCGGGCGCGACTGCGGCAACCACAGCGACGGCGGGGCGCCCGACCACGACGCCTACCGCGCCTGGGTGGACGAGGTCGCCGCGGGCCTGGAGGACCGTCCCGCCACCATCGTCCTGGAACCCGACGCCCTCCCCCTGGTGAGCGGCTGCAGTGACCCCTCCGAACTCCTGGAGTCGATGGCCCACGCGGGCAAGGCGCTCATCGCGGGCTCCTCCGCGGCCCGGGTCTACTTCGACATCGGGCATTCCTCCTGGCTGGCACCCCAGGCGGCCGCCGACCTGCTCAACGGCGCCGACATCGCGAACAGCGCCCACGGGGTGGCCACCAACACCTCCAACTACAACTGGACCGGGGACGAGGTGGCCTTCGCGGAGGCCGTCATCTCCGCCACCGGTGTGGCCGGGCTCGGGGCCGTGGTCGACACCAGCCGCAACGGCAACGGACCCGCTCCCGACGACGAGTGGTGCGACCCGCCCGGGCGGATGATCGGTCGGCCCAGCACCACGGACACCGGCAACCCGCTGATCGACGCCTTCATCTGGACCAAACTCCCGGGCGAGGCCGACGGCTGCATCGCACCCGCCGGACAGTTCGTGCCACAGGCCGCCTACGACATGGCGGTGGACGCGCCCCAGCCTCCGGACGAGCCCACCGATCCGGGCGAGGAGCCCACCGACCCCGGTGGGGACCCCACCGACCCGGGCGAGGACTGCACGGCCGAGTACCGGCTGGCCGGTGACTGGGAGAGCGGCTTCCAGGCGGAGGTGACGGTCACCGCCGGCTCCGACCTCACCGGATGGACCGTGACGTGGACCTACGCCGACGGCCAACGGGTCAGCCAGGGCTGGAACGCCGACATCAGCAGCAGCGGGGCACAGGTGAGCGCGACCGACCTGGGCTGGAACGGTTCCCTCGGCGCCGGTGAAAGCACCGGGTTCGGCCTCACCGGAACACATGAGGGCAACAACGGCGTGCCCGACGTGCGGTGCGCCGCCGCCTGACCGCGACGCGGCCAGGGCATTCAGCGGGTGCGGGGCGGAGAACGCCCGCGCCGCACCCGCCACCCGCCTTTCGCGAAGTGATCACGGCAGCGCTGCGGCCCCGCCCCTGGCCCGGTTCAGGCCCGGACCAGTGAGACCGGGGTGGGCGGTGCGGCGAGCAGTTCCTCGGGTGCGGTCAGGTACCAGGCCTCCAGGGTGAGCTCACTGAGTTCGTCCAGGTCGATCCCGTCCAGATGGACGACCACCCACCCGAACCCGCCCGCCGTGAACTGCACCTCGAACACCTCGGGCCGCTCCGCCACGAGCGCCGTCTGCTCCAACAGGGTCTGCTTCAAACCCACGGTGGCGGTCCTCGGCCACAGGTATCCGAAGGGCCTGCCCCGCACCCGGAACGTCGTGTACCGCTCCGATTCCTGTTGCTCGCACTCCGGCAGCGCGTCCGTCAACCGCAGGAACCGCTCGATCTCAACACCCATGGGACGAAGGTAACCACACACCACCGACAGGGCACCGTGCTGTCGACCGCCCCCGGACACGGGGACGCCGTTCGTCCATCCGTCGGTCACCCCGGGTTCGCCGGGCGGACAGGTGCGGGTGCTGTCCTCGGAAGAGTGCCCAACCCGGCGCAACGGACCAGGAGGAACGTGTGAACACAGCGTCCCTGAGCGTACTCCTGGCAGGGATCGTGGCCGCCGCGTCCGTGCTGTGGGCCCTGGTCGCCTTCAAGTACAAGCGCCCCGTCCTGGCGGCACTTCTCGGCTTGTCCGTCCTCCTCGCCGGGGCGCTGGTCTCCCACCCCCTCGGCACCGAGGGCCAGGGCGGAACCATGGTCACGGGTCTCCTGGTGATCGCCGCCCCCACCCTGCTCTGCCTGTGGACCGTAATGAGCCTGGGCGGTCTGCACGAGGGCACGGGAACCGGTGACGGGGCGGACGTCGGGGCCGATGAGGACGGCGGCTGGGACTTCGACTGACCGGCCGGCCCCTACCGAACCCCTCCGGCGCCGGGAAGGGCCAGCGCCGCGACCGCCCTGTGCTGGTCGCCCCACCGGGCGATCAGCCGCCGCTCCCCCTCGGGTTCCTCGTCCAGTACCCGCGGAAGCAGCAACCGCCCCTCTTCCGATGCCTCGGCGCCGTCACCACCGGCCTCCCGGGAGACCAGGACCTGCTGCGGCCGGCGCGCCAGGATGCGGCCCTCCTCCCAGACCTCCAGTTCCGCCTGTTCCTGCTCGCCACGCAGGGCCCGCCGGAAGCAGGCGAGCGCCACCTCGTCACCGGTCCCGTCGTAGACCCAGCGGGTGCCGAGGACGGAGTGCTCCATGGTTCCGACGAGATGGTCCCCGTGCTCGGGCAGGGGCGCGGCCCGGTAGGTGAGCGGCAGGTGGAGGAGCCGTTCCCCGCGCCGGAGCAGGAACACCTCCACTCCGACCTCCCCCTCCGGGTCGTCGAACCTGTACGTGCCGAGTACCTCGTCGGGCCCCGGGCCCGCCCACGGCCGGCCGTCCAGCCAGGTACTGATCAGAGTCGGTTTGCTCGGGGTGAGAGTGGCCCGGTAGATGATCGCCATGGCACCAGTATCCGGCACGGGGCCGGAAAACGGGGGTGAAGCCCGGCCCGGCACCTCGGTGAGGACACCGGTGGAGCGCGGACCGTGCGGCGGGGTGGCGTATCCGGCGCACGGGAGCACCGTCCCTCTAGCGTGAAGGCATGAAACCGACCGAGAGAATCTACTCCGCTCTGCTCAGGCGCGACCGGGAGTCGGAAGAGGAACTGCCCGAGCGGGTGCGCGGTGACGTCCCGGGCAACGGTCTACGCCTGGTCTGGGCCAACGCCCTGCAGTCCTCCGGGGACCAGGTGGTCAACGCCTCGACCGTTCTGCCGTGGCTCTTCCACGCCCTGGGGGTGCCCGCGGCGCTGGTCGGTGCGCTGGTCCCCATCCGCGAGTCCGGTTCGATGCTGCCGCAGGCGTTCCTGACTCCGCTGATCCTGCGGGCCCGGCACCGCAAGTGGGTGTTCGTCACCGGTTCCCTCATCCAGGCCTCGTCGGTGGCGGTGATGGCCGCGACCGCGGCGTTGGGCCGGGGGCTCCCCGCCGGTGCGGTCATCCTGGTCGCCCTGGCGGCGTTCTCCCTGGGCCGGTGCCTGTGTTCGGTCTCCGCGAAGGACGTCCAGGGCCGCACCGTGCCCAGTGGAGAGCGCGGCCAGATCAACGGGTTGGCCACCGCCGCGGCGGGGCTGGTGGCCGTCACCCTGGGGCTGGGCATCCGTGTGTTCGGTGGTGAGGAACTGGACGCCGGGCCGCTCGCCTGGTTGCTGGCCGGCGGCGCGGCCCTGTGGGTGGGCGTGGCCTGGGTCTACGCCCGGGTTCGGGAACCGGCCGACGACGAGGCCTCGGCCGGGCAGAGCCGCAGCTCCGATGACGGGCCGCCCGTGCGGTGGCACGACTGGCTCGTCCGGACCTACCGGTTGCTGCGCGAGGACCGCTCCTTTCGGCATTTCGTCGCCGTGCGCGGTTTCCTGCTGGTGTCGGCGTTGAGCCCGCCGTTCGTGGTCACCCTGGCCACCCGGTCGGGGACCAGCGGTCTGTCCGGCCTGGGCGGGTACGTCATCGCCTCGGGGGTCGCCGCGCTGTTGGGCGGGCGCCTGGCCGGTCGGCTCGCCGACAGGTCGAGCCGGAAACTGATGACGTTCGGGGCCGCGACCGCCTCGGCGGTCGTCCTCGTCCTGGTGCTGGTCGTCTCCCTGCCCGGTTTCAGCGGCACGACGGTGTGGGGGTCAGCGCTGTTCATCAGCTGCTACTTCCTGCTGACGCTGACGCACACCGGCATCCGGGTGGGACGTAAGACCTACGTCGTCGACATGGCGGAAGGCGACCGGCGCACCACCTACGTGGCGGTGTCGAATTCGGCGATGGGGCTCATCCTGCTCGTGGTCGGCGGCCTCAGTTCGCTGCTGGCACTGCTCGGCGTGGTGTGGGCCCTGGTCTTCCTCGCCGTCCTGGGCCTGATCGGCGTGGTGGCCGGCCACAGGCTGCCCGAAGTGTCCCGGGGATAGCGGTGCCCGGGGTTCTCGCCTGCCCCCGACCGCGCCCCGGCTCGGGGGATGCGAACCGGGGCGCTCTCGGGTCCGGTGAGCCGTCGTCACCTGATGTTGACGTCCACGCAGGCGTAGAAGGCGTTGCCCGTGTCGGCCACGTTCCACCGGGCCAGGACGGTCTGCCTGCCGCTGTAGCCGGACAGGTCGACGTTGTGGCTGAAGCTGGACGGAGGCTGGGCACCGTGGTCGTTGAAACTGTCCACGAGTTGGCCGTTGATGAAGTACTCCCACGTGGCCGTGGAGTGGTTGGCGGTGATGATCCAGTTGAAGGTGGCGTTGGTACCGATGTTGGCGACCTGCCAGCCGTAGTTGTCGTCGTCCAGTTCGGAGAAGCGCGCGTTGCCGCCCGAACAGCTCATCAACCCCTTGGGGCCCTCGACGCTCTGCGGCTCCCACTGGATCTGGCCGCACTGGACGACACCGGCGGCGCACTGGGCCTGCCGGCTGGCGGGGTTGGAGATGTAACCGTGCGCGCTCGCCGTTCCGGCCGGCATGAGGGAGAAGACCAGCGCGGTGGCGGCGGCCACCGCGGCGGCGGAGCGGAACCTGTACTTCTTCATGGGTTTTCGTCCTTCTTTGGGTCACGAACTCCCGGAGGCACACCGGGGTCGTAGCGGGGGGACCCGAGCCGTTCTCCGACCCAGGACGGTCTGTTTCGCGCCCATGGGGTTCGAACATTTCCCAATGTTCGCGAGGGGCGTCGTCTGCAGAAATCCAGAATTTCTCCGTGCTTTCCACGACCTGTTGACAAGCAGGCTAGGCAGCATCCGATTAACCGGTCAAGACCTCTCCCCCACCTGGGACCACGTACCGGAAAAGCCGCACGGAGGGGGCACCGAAGCGCCCCCTCCACTGGTACTGCCCGAAGGTTCGCCCAGCCGATCCTCCGAACTGGAAAGACTCTTATCAAATCCTTCCGTGGTCTATCCGGAAACCTCTCACCATTCTCACTTCCGATCCCCTCCACCAGCAGCACAATCTATCCTGGAAGATAGATTTCCTTCCCTTCTCCGAGAACGCGGGGGTCACGTCTGCGGCCGCAAAAACGGCACCAGCGGACAGTGCTCGCCGATCAGGCGGCACACCAGGACCAGGGCCGCCACCACCGCCGCCACGACCGCCGGAACCAGGCCGTAGGGCGCGGGAAGCTCCTGGGCCAGCACGAGAACGCCCATGACCAGGACGAAGACCCCGAAACCCTTGCGCAGGGCGGCTTCGGGCAGGCGCGAGGTCAGGAGCGCACCGACGAGCGACCCCGCGACCGCGAGAGCGGTGACCGCGCCGACCAGCGCCCAGTCCAGGCTCACGGTCGTCAGGTACCCGGTGAGTCCGGCGAAGGACTTCATCGCGATCACCAGCAGGGAGGTACCCACGGCGGCCGGCATGGCCAGTCCGCCGAGCAGCATCAGGGCGGGCACGACGAGGAAACCACCGCCGGCTCCGACCAGGCCGGTGACCGCGCCGACCGCCAGACCGTCGAGGACGATGCGGCGCAGGGGAAGCACCCCGCCCTCCGCCCCCTCGGCGGGCACCTTCTTCCTTCCGCGGATCATGGTCACAGAGGTGGCCACCATCATCAGCGCGAAGGCGATCATCAGCAGGGTGCCGGGGATGCGGCCACCCGCCAGTCCGCCGAGGAACGCCCCCGCCATGCCGGCCGCACCGAAGACCAGTCCGGTGCGCCACCGGACGTTTCCGGCGCGTGCGTGCGCGAAGACGCTGACCAGCGAGGTGGCGCCCACGACGAACAGGGACGCGGCTATGGCCTCCCTGGGGTCCATACCGGCGACGTAGGTGAGCAGCGGGACCATCAGGATGGAACCGCCGCCCCCGAGCAGTCCGAGCGCGAGCCCCACCACCACGGCGAGACACAGGGCGAGGACGATCTGGAACTCCATGTTGACTCTTCTTCCGTGACCGGGGACCGCAAACGCGGTCGGCCGAGGCTGTGGTTCGCGGCGGGGCCTTCGGTCCCGCCCTGGGACCGGGGGCGGAGCCCGCGCCCCGAACGCGACGGACGCGCACGGGCGGGCTCCGCCCCCGTCCCTCCGTTCAACCGGTGGCGGCCTCGGCCGCGGTGCCCCGGTCCTGCTTCCAGGCCGCCCAGTCCGGGTAACCGCGGTCGAGTTCGACGACGTCGTATCCCGCGCGGCGCAGGGCGGCGGCGGCCACGGAGTTGCGGACACCGGTCTGGCAGTAGCTCACGATGGTGCCGCCGGTCGGAAGCTCGTCGAGGTGCCACAGCAGCCGGCCCGCGCTGAGCTGGCGGGAGCCGGGGATGTGGCCCTCGGCGTGTTCGCCCCTGTTGCGTACGTCCAGGACGAGCGCGGCGCCGAAACCGTCGAGTTCCTCCGGGCTGACGAGCGGCGGCACGACCGTCGGCAGGTCCTCCACCGCGGTGGTGTAGCCGACCACGCGGTCGATGCCGACCCGCAGCAGGTGGTCGCGTACCTGCTGTGCGGTCTCCCCGTCGGGGGTGAGCAGGACCAGGGGCCGGGTCTCGGTCTCGGGGTCGTGGGCCCAGGCGCCGAAGGTCGCGGCCTTGTCCGGCCCGGGGATGTTGAGCGCCCGGGCCACGGTGCCCCGGTGCACCTCGGCGTGCGACCGGGTGTCGACGAGGACGATCGAGTCCTCGTCCAGGGAACGGCCGATCTCCTCGGCGGGGAGTTCGGGCAGTGCGGCCAGCGGGCCCAGGACCCGCGGCCCCTCCTTGTTCTGACGCTTCATCCGCGCGAAGTAGGCGTGGGCGTCGGGCTGCCCGTCGAGCAGTTCCGCGACGAAACCCTCCATGTCGTCCTCGCGCAGGTAGGGGGACCACCAGGCGTTGAGCCGCTCGTATCCGACCGTGGTGCCCGGGAGCGCGCCGAGCGCCTTGCCGCAGGCGCTGCCCGCGCCGTGCCCGGGCAGGACCTGGACGTGGTCGGGCAGGTTCAGGAAGACCTCGCGCAGGCTGGTGAAGAGCTGACGCGCTCCCTCGAACCGGGTGTCGACCCCGTCGGCGGCCTCGTCGAGCAGGTCGGGGCGGCCGAGGTCTCCGGCGAAGACGAAGTCGCCGGAGAGCATGTAGCCCGGGTCCTGGCTGAAGGCTCCGTCGGTCACCAGGAACGACAGGTGTTCGGGGGTGTGGCCCGGGGTGTGGCGGGCCCGGACGGTGAGATTGCCGATCGTGATGGTGTCACCGTCCAGGAGCCGTTCGGCGTCGAAGCCGTACTGCCAGTCCTGACCGCCCTCGCCGGAGAGGTAGACCGCGGCGCCGGTCGCCGCGGCGAGTTCACGAGTACCGGAGAGGTAGTCGGCGTGGATGTGGGTCTCGGTCACGGCCACGATCCGCATGCCGTTTCGGCGGGCCAGGTCGAGGTAGTCGCCGATGTCCCGGCGGGCGTCGACCACGATGGCCTCTCCCCTGGCCTGGCAGCCGATGAAGTAGCCCGCCTGGGCGAGGTCGTGATCGTAGACGCGTTCCAGCAGCATGTCCTGCTCCTTGTGTGTGGTGGCGTGTTTTTGCTGATCAGATACTCCGGGGGGTATCCAGATGGCGGAGTTCGGCCCTGGTAGGGAACGCCTCGTGCCACCTTCGGCCTCGAGGCGCACCCGGTCGTTCAGGCCGCTGCGGTCATCCGCGGGCGCTGATCCGGGCCAGGGAGTCCTCGATGTCGACGTCGTTGCGCGGCTGGTTGTAGGGCAGGCGGGACAGGGCCATGCCCATGGCGCAGGTGTCGGTGACGGCGGCGAAGACCAGGCCGGCGCCGACGAGACCGGCGACCGCGACCGCCGGGGGCCAGACCAGGGAGGCGAGCACGGAGGTCAGGACGAGCCCTCCGGCCACCAGCCGGACCTGGCGTTCCAGGGCCCACCGCTTGCGGCCGCGCTCGACGGGGGCGTGCTGTGCCTCCCAGGCGTTCATGCCGCCGTTCATCACGACCGTGTCGTGCAGGCCCGCGGCGGCCATCTTGTCCTGGCACTGCCCGGCCCGGCCGCCGGACTGGCAGACCAGGACGAGGCGGCCCCCCGCGTCGGCGACGATGCGCTCCAGGTGGGCGTCCACGCGCCCCAACGGCAGGTTGACCGCACCGGGGATGTGGGAGCTCTCGTACTCGGCGGGCGTACGCACGTCGACGAGCAGGGTGTGGGGATCGGTTTCGAGCAGGTCGCGCACGGCGTACACGTCGATGCCGCGGTCACTCATGTGTCTCTCCTTCGTTGGGGTCAAATCCTTGCTGACACCCCTGGGGGTATCAAGAAAGCAGACGGGAGCTTTGGGTTCGGGGGACCGACCAGCCGGAACCACCCCCCCATACAGGGGGGAGTATCCAAAAGCCGCAGGTACATCTCCGTAGGGAACGGGGGGCAGCCAGTCAGGGCCGGTGTGCGGGCGCCCGATCGCACGGCCGGGGCCCGCGAACACTCAGGCCAGGGCCAGGAACAGCTTCTCCAACTCCTCCTCGGTGACCTCGGGCTGCTCACCCTGCTCACGCGCGGTGTTGCAGTGCCGCATGCCGCTCGCGACGATCTTGAACCCGGCCCGGTCCAGGGCGCGGGAGACCGCGGCCAGCTGCTGGAGGACGGCGGCGCAGTCCTCCCCCTCCTCCATCATCGAGATGACACCGGAGAGCTGCCCCTGGGCGCGCTTGAGTCGTGTGATGGCGTCGCCCACCATTTCAGGCTTCATCTGGTTCCCCTTCCGTCCCGCATACAGGCCACAACATACCCCCGGGTGTATCCATTCCGCCAATCACCCTCGGCGCCCGTGGTGTGCTTCACAGCACGAAGGATCCGGCTCGAACCGGCACGGCCGCCGACTTCCCAAGCAGGGCCGGACTCCGGGGCGGGTTGCAGGCCCGCCCCGGGTACGGTGCGAGTCAGACTTCGGAGGTCTCGCGTACGAAGCAGACGGTCTCGGCCAGCAGATCCACCTCGGTGGCCCGCCATCCGGCGTCACGAATGGCCCGTGCCAGCGCGCTCCCCTGGTAGCCGTACCAGTGGGCGGGGTGGTTGTAGGCGGACTCGGGCAACGGGATCCCGGTAACCTCGACCACCTCCGCGAAGGCCATCAGCACCCGGTCCTGGGCCTGGTCGCGCAGCCAACGCCACAGGGGCCGGTACTTGCCCTGGTGGACGCTGTGCGAGAACCCGTTCTGAACGTCGTCCTCTTCGGTCTCCCCCGCTGCGATGTGGGCCGTGGTCACCACCGAGCGCGATGCCGACCCTGATCGGGGCCAGATCCGCACGATGTGGTCGACCAGGGTCTCGGTGCGCTGGTCGATGTCGGTCTCGGTCCATTCCTTCTCATGGCCCACCGCCAGGTGAGCGTTGAGTTTGAGGGTGCTGTGCTCCAGCAGCAGCGCCCTCTTACCCTTCCCGGGCAGACCTCGCGCGGCGGCGGTCTCGTCCGTCCAGGGGCGGTTGGACATCGCGGGGTTGAGCTTGCCGTTGACCAACGTCAGATTGCCCAGAACGTGGATGCGGTCCTCTCGGAGCTGTTCGGCCTCGGGATCGCCGGCCACTCCCTCACCCCAATGCTCACCCCACCCCTGGGGCATCACGTGTTCCACGGTGAGCTGACGGGGGCACTGCTGCCCCTCCCCCATGGGCCCCCGCAGTGAGTCCTCGAGGGCTTCCAGGAGCATTCGCAGCCTGGGACGGGTCAGGCTCTTGTAGAGGGGAGCCGTGCTGAGCAGCGTGCGCAGTTGTTCGTCGTCGATCCAGAAGCGGGAGTCCGCGCGTTGGTCCTCCAGGTGTCGGCGCACCGCTTCGCCGGCCTGCTGGGGACCTGACTCGTGGACCGCCCTGAGCAGTTCGACCACCAACCGGTTGATGTCCTTGACGGTCGCCCGGCACAGGGAGCGGCGCACGATCCAGCTCTCCAGGGCACGCAGCGCGACGTGCCTCTGCTCCTCGGGCATACGGGCTTCGTTCCAGCGCATCAGCCACAACTGCAGGGGCGCCACGACCGCGGTGTCCAGCGCCCTGACCACCCGGTAGTGGAAGGTGCCCTCGACGGTATGCGACGGCATCTCCGTCATGCCCTGGTAGACGCGTGCGTCGGCGGCGATCTCCGCCATCAGCTCGGCGACCCCGGTCTCCTCGCGTCGCAACAGGTCCCGGAACTCGAGGAAGATGCGGTCCTGGGCGATCTCCCGGCGGAGTCTCATGGTGAGCCAGGCCTGGAAGAACATGTCGATCCGGGGCCTCAGACGCCTGCCCTGGCTGACCTTCTGCCGCCAGTAGTCGTAGTCCATCGGCCCCCAGCACTCGTGGTACAGGCGATCGATGTCGACCCCCTGCCCCTCGGCGACCTGGAACAGCAGGTTCTTGATCAGGTCGGCTGCCAGGAGCGGACTGCCCCGGTGGTTGAGGGTCTCGAAGATCACCTGGGCGTTGTCACCCGGCTCCAGGTCGATCACGACCAGGCGCAGGTGGTCCCGGACCGTGTGCACCAGGGCTCCCAGGCGTTTGGCCGGGGTGTCGAGAGGATGGTCCTGCGCACCGCCCAGAGCCCACTCGGTGATCACCTCGACGAAGAAGCCGTGCGCCTGCACCAGTGTCGAATTCGTCTGGCCGCGGTCGACTTCCTCACCCATCACCGCCTGGAAACCGGCCCGGTCACGGTCGGTCGGCCATACCTTGAACACCTCGGAGGGATGGCGCGCGATCTGCGACTCGTTGCGCACAAGGATTTTCAGTGCCTGTTCGTCCATGGCCTCCCCGTACCGCTGGACGACCCGGCGTACCGCGTCCAGGAGTAGTTGCAGGGTGGTGAGGCGCTGTTGCCCGTCGATGACCCTACGCACGGCGATGTAGCCGGAAGGGGTGCTCTGCTGGTCCAGGACCACGGCCCCGAGGAAGTGCGGTGAGGGCGGGAAGCCTCCGTTCCCGGGGTCCAGGAGGCGCTCGGCGACCACGCGCATGTCCTCCCAGAGCGGTTCCCACTGTTCGTCCCGGCTCCAGACGTAGGGACGTTGGAAGAGGGGGACCACGTACCTGGTGTGGTGGCTGAAGATGTCCGTCGGGCTGAGGGTGCGTGACTGCACCGGGCCTCCTGTTACTCGGGGGCGAGACGTGGGAGCACTGCGGCAGCGGGATGTCGAACTCCCCACATGTTCTCAGCCGTGTCCGACAGACGAACCGGTTCCGCCACCGCCCTCCGGCCGGGGAGGTTTCGGAGGCGCTCGGTGCGTCACACCCGGAGGATCCGCGGCGGCCCTCCCCTTCCGGGCGCCTGCCACACGGGGGTGGACGAGGGTGCCGCCTCGATGGGCCGACACTGCCGTTCGGAGCTCAGACGCGCTTCCAGCCACCGCAACCGCTGGTCTCGAACCCGCGTCCGAACCGCCGATCGTCGCAACCCGACGGCCGAGGCCGAAGTTGTCGGCGATGATCGAACCCGGGGTTCCACCGGTACCGGACAGCCGCGAACCGACCTACTGCGTCGATGCCGGGTTCAGGCTGACCATTCGGAGCACCGAGGACTTCAGTGAGGCCGTTCCGGGGCGCGCACGACCCGGAACAGGGAGAGCCCGGGACGAATCGGCAGGGCCTGGAGCTGGCCGAAGACCATGCCGCGCGTCGGCTCCACCTCACACCGGGGGCGGGCACAGACTCTAGGACTCGGTCGAGCGGTCGGGCAGCACACCGGTGATCCGCAACAGTTTGCCCTGCCGGTTACTGACGTAGATCCGTCCGTTGTCGCCGTCCAGCCCGAGACCGCAGACCGGGCCGAGACCGTCAGCCACGACACGACGAAGACCCTTGGCGTCAACCTCGGCCACGACGACCTCATGCAGCCTGCCGGTCGAGTCGGAGACGTAGGCGACGGCTCCGTCGTGCAGCGCCACGCGGACACTTCGTCCGAGGTTGGTGGCCACTTCGCGCGGAGCACCTCCCTCCGCACCCAGGTCGATCTCGTACAGCCCGCCGCGGTCATACTGGCCCACGTACGCCTTTCCCCCGTTCAATGCCACCCCGGCGGCATTCGGCACGTCCCAGGTGCGCTGCCGTTCTGCGGTTCCGCTGCTCAGATCGAACTCGACCAGCTCGCCCCGTACGTAGTCGGAGGCGAAGAGCCTGCTACCCGGCAGCTCGAGCGCGAGGCCGTACACGCGGATGCCCTCGGCGACCGTGACCGGAGGGGCGGTGTGGTCGGACAGGTCCACCGTGAACACGCGCTGGCCGCCGTAGTCGGCCACGTAGGCCTTGTTCCCGGGCAGGTCCAGCGCCACGTCGTTGACTTCGCCGAGTTTCTCCAGAACCCAGTCGGTTCCGCCGCTGGCAAGGTCCACCTTGTAGAGCTTTCCACCGTTGTACCGGTCGGTGACGTAGGCCTTCTGCGCCACCGGGTCCAACACCAGGCCGTCCGCCGTCCCGAGGCCGGTGCGCACCTCGACGGGGGCCTCCTTCGGGCTCCTGCGCTCTTCACCACCGTCTTTGTGCAGAGGGTGGTCCTTCAGCTCGAAGTGGAGTTTCTCGAGTTCGAAGACCTCGTGCACGCCGGCGAACGTGGAGACCAGCTCGGCTTCGCCCTTCTGTATGAACGGCCTGCCCTCGTCGTTCAGGTCGAAGGTCTTGCCCCCAGCACCGGACTCGCCGAGTTCCCACGGGATCACCTGCGAGTACTCCGGTTCCTTCGGCGGTGGTCCGTCCGGTCGGGTCCTCTTCACCTCTACCGGCTCGGGGTAGTACAGAGCGACTCCCCCGCCGAAGGAGACCGGGTATTCGTAGTCGAACCTCCTCACCTGGCGCCGCTGCGTGGCCAGGACGTCGACCCGGCTGCCGACCTCCCCGCTCAGCGTGGACGAGGTCTTGAACGAGGTGGTCAGCGAACCGCTGACAGAGCCGGTGATCCCCAACATCAGCTGTGCCGACAGCTCCCCGGTCCCCGTCGCGCTGCTCGTGGCCGTGGTCGTGCTGGTCGACTGCGACTGGGACTCCATGTCGACACCCTGGTTGTCCTTGCTGTTCTTCAGGGTGGTCTTCTGTGAGTTGTTCAGCGCCATGCTCTTCTGCAGTTGCTGCTGCAGCGACGCGATGGCCTTGGCCCCGAAGGTGAGCTGCACCTGTCCCTGGAGCGACCAGCTGATGGTGTTCGCGACCGAGAACTCCACGGTGTTGCGACCAGGTGGTGGGTTTGGGGTCCGTCCGGTTGACGTACGTCTGCTTGGAGACCACGTCGGGCGGCGGCTGCACGATGTCGTTTCGTTCTTCGACGAGCGGCACGCCCACCGTCATGTAGGCCCGCCACCCGAGCTGGTGTGCCGTGTCCTCTCCCTTGGGGTAATCTTCGAACCGCCCCTTGTTCAGAGAGAACCCGGTGGGATACACGAATCGGTCCGACCCGTCGGGCGCCTTCATCTCAGCCTTCGCCTTCAGCTTTTCCCTGTTCCGCTCCAGGATCCCCGACGCCTTTTCGGCGATTTCAAGCTCCTTCAGGTTCCTCCCGGTCAGCGGGTGTCGCATGAACCGTTCGCCGAGATAAGCAGTGCTCACGTTGTTCTTGATGGCCTCGCCCATGAAACATCGACCTCCTTGCAGAGCAGAAATCGATAATCTTCCGGTTCTTTGGAATACTTCCGTTCCGGCGCGACCGGAAGCGGCATCGCCAGTGCAGCGGTCGGGCCCGTTTTCTCAGGCCTGGACCCAGGCCG
The DNA here is from genome assembly GCF_055763695.1 of Nocardiopsis moroccensis. NCBI lineage: Bacteria > Bacillati > Actinomycetota > Actinomycetes > Streptosporangiales > Nocardiopsidaceae > Nocardiopsis > Nocardiopsis moroccensis. Next base: position 2,148,378 of record NZ_CP199747.1, read on the forward strand.
GAAAAACGGCTCCTGTGAACAGTTTCCCGGGCCGAGGAGCAGGCTGTTGGACTTCCCTCACCCCTCGGTGAACCCTTTTTCGGTCCTCCTGACGTTCCTGGTTGACTTCTGGTTGTCCTTCTTCAGGTTCGCCCGCTCCTCATCGCTGATCTCGGGGCGGTCCTCGTCGCTGATCTCCACCTCCACCTCCTTGAATGCCTCGTCCTTGGCCGAGGACGCCATCGCGGTGGTCGATGCGGGGTCCTCGCCGGCCTCCCGTTGCTCGGCGGCGGCGGTCCGGGTGTTCCTGAACATGGGGGAGATGAAGCTGTTCATGACGTTGAGCGCTTCAGGCGACGTCTCACGTACGATCTTGGGGTCGCGCTCGACCTCGGGGATCCCCTCGGCGAGCTCCGGGTCGATCCCTTCCCGTTCGGGCCGCGCTCCCGGGATCCTGTCGTACACGGCTCGGGCCGACTCCTCCGCGGATCCGGCTTCGTTCTCGCCGTTGTCGAAGATGTTCTTGAAGGACATGGATTCTCCTCATGATTTTCTCGAGAGGCGGCCGCCCATGACAGCCCTGATTCCGTCCGATGGCATATCCGTACCGACTCGAATTATTTCGGCAGGGTCCGGATCTTTTGCCGCCCCTGACCTTCTCCGCATCCGACCCCGGGGGCCGTCACCCTCCTGAGAAAGGTGCCCGCCGTCGGTGAATTAAAGAGTTCGCCCAGTTCTCCTGAACCCGTTGCGACTCAGGCCCAGGGAAAGGCGGGGCTGGATCTACAGGGGCCTGGGTCGAACGAACCACGGAAACCGTCGACACCGCTTACCCCTGCCACCGGAGATACCACTGACCCAACACCCGGGGACAGAAATTCCAGAACGGCAGCAGCAGAGGATTTCATGATCCCCCAAGATAATTGGGTGGTGGATCACCCTTCCACCATGCCCACAGGAGCGCAGCAAATCAATAGGATCCAGCGAATTTATCGCACCGACATAAGAGACAATGCGGTAAAATCATAGTGATCTATGCACCTCCGGGATTCCGGATGTGCATCAAATTATTTTCCGAGCGCCACCGAATGCCGCCGAACCCGCACGGCGGCGAGAGACAGCGCCGGGACAGACGTTCCGCGCTGCTCCGCCGGGGGCGCCGCTGTGGCGGCAGAAAGGCCGACAGCGCCCGCAGGCACGCACCGGTTCACCCTGCACGGGCAGCGCCTCACAACTCGGCCCCTCGCTCCCTTCCAGGAGAAGCGGGGTCCTGCCCGGCGCCGCGCTATGCCGCCCGGCTGGTCAGAGCGAGCGTGTGGATCGAGCGCCCGCCATCGGAGGACGTCACCGCCACCTCGGTCAGGCATCCGAGACCGACGTCGAGCCGCAGGCTCAACGACCGCCCGTCGGGCACCGAGAAACCGCTGTACGGGGAGGGTTCGTTGCCCAGGGGCCGGGCCGCAACGCGCACGAACCCGCGTTCGCCCTCGCCCTCCTCCTCGACGGAATCGACCAGGACCCTGGCGAGGAGATCCACCGGACGCACCATCTCCACCAACCACGTGTCCACGACCGCCGGCCACGAGGAGAAGTACCAGGGCTCGTCGGGATCGACCCCGCCGGGAACCGGACTGCGGAACGTCCTCTCGTCGGTGACGTGCAACAGTTCGTCCCCGTCACAGGACCAGCGGGCCTGTCGGCCCCCCGTGGAAACCGTGTACTCCCAGTGCAGTGGGTCGGCCACGCCCAACCGGTGCTCGGACCTGAGCCCCTCTCCCCCACCGTGCACCTCGGACCCGGCGCGCACGAGCGTCGCACGGGCGTCGAAGGAACCGCTCCGGCTCACCAGGGCGAGCCACGACCCCACGTCCACACGCATCCCGGCCTCCCCTCACACCTCCGGGCACAACAGCCATGGCACGAACACAACTCCCCCGGTCCTACCCGTCACCCCTGTCGGCCACGCCGCGTGCACGACCAGGTGGTCCGCAGGAATCGGGGGATCAATAAAGGCACGGGCCCCAGACCCACCCGTCACCGTGATGCCGGCACACCTCCATGCCACGAACACAGCGTTTCCGTGCCGGACTCCTTGTCGGGAGCCCCGCTCTCCCCCGCCTCGGTATACGAGTAGAGGACGCGCCGGGGCGGATGTTCCGGGGCGGCCCTGTCGGGGGTGCGGTGGCGGATGGCTACAGCACAACCGTGGCCAGGTGGTGGGCGAGGGCTACGCACCGGACCTGGCGAGTACCGGGTTTCAACCGCTCGGCGATGCCCATTGGTTGCGTGGACAGGGTGCTGACAGTCCCCCCTTCTGGCTATCAGGAGTTCAGAGTTCAGGTTGTGCTGGCTTCGTGCAGCCTGAACCCCTACGACCGCTCCTCCAGGGTGAGTTCGGAACCGCGCCAGCCGAACCGCGTGAAGCGCATCACATGGCCGATTTCGGCCAGCCCGTCTTCTCCGAGGTGCAGCACGCCTTTGGTGTGCGTGTGACCTCCCCCGACGCCCGAACCCCTCTCTCGGCCACCTTCCGGGCCGCTGAATAGTCACTGACGCATCGGGACAAAACCCGCCAGAATCAGAACTGCGGCTACGCACGGCGCGACTCATAGAACACAAAGCCATCTCGTGGTGCGGATCAGAACGGAGAGGCAGGCCCGTGAAGTTCCAGTTCATCCCGCAGAAGAAGTGGGACTCACCCCCCGAGCAGGAGAGCGGGCTCTTCCGTCCCGAGGCCTTCGGCCCCCGACCCCGGGGAGGCGGCGTTGGGTAGCTGGAGTGTGGACCCGGGCCAGGTGGGCACGGTGCTGACCCAGGTCGCCGGCTACATCGGCGAGGAGGGCGGGGGCGAGGGCCTGCTCGGGCACATGGACGCCATCCAGGAGGCCATCACCGGCAGTGAGTCGGCCGCGCACAGCACACCGGTCAGTATCGCGTTGGGTGAGTTCTGCGGGCACTACTTCGGGGTGATGGGCGAGATGGTCGCCAAGACGGCCAGTGGCATCGAGGGTGCCAGTGATGCCACCAACGCCTACGTCAACGGCGATCTGGAGATGGCCGCCGAGGCGCAGAGCACCGCGGGGGAGGTCCCCGACCCCACGGCCCCCTCCGGACCGGTGGGCGGACCTGGCGCGGGCCGCCTCGTCTGACCTCTTGGGGCCTGACCGGCCCCCGCCGGGCGGTGGTGTCGCTCTGCCCCGGATCCACCATTGGCCTCTTGCTTCCCCTGACCCCCTGGGCTCCTGCGGACTGACCCCGCAGCCTCCCCTTCCCCTCTTGCCTTTCCCCCTTTTGGAGTGGTGTGCCGTGCCCACCGAAGAGATCGAGCCGATCGACTGCGCGGGCAAGATCGACCCCAGCCTGTTCCCGGTTCCCGAAACCCTTACCCACATACTGGAATCACACGCCAGAAAGCTGCGCACCGGCGGCGTGAACATGTCCCAGACCGGCGATGACATCGTCTCGGCCTGGGGCGGGCTGAGCGAGTGCTACAGCGCCCCCGAGGCCGAGGACCTGTACTCGGCCCTGGCCCCGGTGACCTCCAACGGAGCCGTGATCGAGCTGGCCACCGAACGTGTGGCCAGCGCCCTGGAGACCTTCGCCGAGACCGTCCGCGAGATCCAGGCGGACTGGCGCACCCTCAAGAACGACGTCAACGCCTTCCGGATCGAGATCGCCGACGAGGGCGAGGACTGGGACAAGGGCGATGGCCCTCTCGGCTTGGGGGACAGCTCCAACGTCGCCAGGAACAAAGAGCTGCTGCTGCGGGCCGCGAACCTGGTGGAGGACTTCAAGGAAGCCGAGGTCGCCTGCGCCGACAAGATCAACATCGGTATCGCCGGGCGCACCGACTTCGTCAGCGAGGACGACCTGGGCGGTGCGATGCCCCAGGCGAACCAGTTCGTGCACGGGGTGGGCGTCGATCTGGAGGAGATCCCCACCTCCTGGGGTGAGGCCGCCGCAGAGACCGACCACGGGTGGGTCCGCGACGTGGGTGATGCGGTGTGGGACTTCGGTGTGGGCGCGGCCGAGGATGTGGGCGCGATGGTGGGTGCGCATTCCTCACAGGGGTGGTTCAACCAGTCCTGGGGGGATTCGCTCAAGGAGTACCACTGGGACAACCTGACCTCGGCGGCCTCGTTGGTGGGGATGTATGACGCCGAGAGTGACTCCCTGGGCTGGTCGGGGTTGGGCTCGGCGGGTGAGGCCTGGAAGGACCTGGCGCACTCGGTGGTGCCCTGGGAGGAGTGGGGGGAGCGCCCTGGTTATGTGATCGGTACCGCGTTGCTCAACATCGGGGCGACCGTGGGTGGTGCGGTGCTGACCGCCACGGGTGTGGGCGCGGTGGTGGGTGTGCCGTTGATGCTCTGGCGCGGCGCGGCCATCCTGGACGGCATGGGCAGTTCCGGCCGCGGTCCGGATGTGGACCTGCCGCAGCTCCCGGAGGTGCCCACCTTTGGCGGTAACGGTGCCCCGGTGGTCAACGTGGACGCCAGCAACTTCACCCCGGCCCAGATGGCCGATGTGACGGCGTCCCTGGACCGGCTGAACGCCAGCACCAGCAGTGGCGGTGGAAGTTCGAGCAGCGGTGAGCCCTCTGTAGCTGGCCGCCCCTCCCAGCCGCGCCAGTCCGCCGATCCGACTGCCACAGAGCTGAACCAGGCGGACAAAGCCGTCTCACCCGAGTCAAGCAACCGTGAGGCCGACTCAGGCGACGGCTCCAAGAAGTCCGACGCCAAGAAAGCCCCCACTTGGACTGGTGACCCCAAGGATTCCGTCGAGCCCAACCCCAAGAAGAACGGCTCCGAGGAAGAACCCGCCTATGCGGGTGGCCGAGGCGATGATGACACCTTCGCCGAGCCCAAGAAGACCCCCACCGGTACCCCAACCCAGGCCAACGCCACCAAGATCGACGCCCCCGGCTCGGACACCCGTTCAGGCAACGAGCCCCCTGAGCAGCAGACCGGCGACCGCAGCGCCAACCCTAAGCATGGTGCACCTGCGCTCATCAATCAGGAAACCACTGGTTTCAGTCCTCAGAAGAACGACACGAACCAAGCACATTCCACGCACCAAGAAAGAAACTCGGAATTCAGCCAAAATAATCGAATCGGAAATGAAGACACTTCCCTGCCGAACAACAATGGGGTACTGGCTGGCCAGCATTCCAATCTTGAACGTCCGGATTTCCTGAATGACAACGACGCTGATTCCTCTTTGAGTGGCGGCCAGGATTCGGCGCCGGAAGACAGGGTGTTCGTGGATCGGGCAGGTGGCTCAACCAGCCCTAACGATCAATCCAACCTTGACCCTGGGGAAGGTTTTATTGATCAGAATGGGCACAAGGTTGATATCGGCCATCGCGACGAGACGGGCACCTACTTCTACAACGGTCATCCTTATGTCGATGTCCCGGAGAGCGCGGATGCACTGAGGAGGTATGATGAGATCCGTGAGTTCGAATATGGCACCCGCAATATTTCTGACAACACGGGATTTGATATTGACATTCTAAACCAGGTTAAAGAGCACTTGTTTTTCCGTGAACACGCGGGGGTTTCGGTTCCTCCAGAAGGTGCTCAGCGTTCTGGTCGATTTGCGCCGATGGATCATATCGGTCAATTTTGGCAGTTGGCAGAGAGTGGCCGTATCAACGAACCCAAGTATGCGGCTGAGGCTGCCCATTTTCGACGTCTCATGATGCATGAGTACGTGGAGAGCCGCCTCATGGAAGCGGGCATGCCTTACCGTGACCACAGCGCTGACCTATGGGATGAAGAAGGCACCTACACCCCGACTCCGGAGCGCCAAGGAGCTCACGACCTTGCCCCTCTGGAGGGTAGTCGGAACAGCTTCGCTTTGTGGCCAAAGTGGGGACTGCCCAAACCAACGTTTGAGATTGCCGACAACCTGTCCAACCTGGATAGTATTGTTGACATTGTTTTGAAAGGCAAGGGAATCGCATGAGTGAAGAAGTGAAAGATCTCGCGGAAAGGATTCTTGCGATTGACTGGGATCCCCGTGTGGATCGCACTAAGTCTCGTGTGGCCCTCATGCGCGAGTATCTGCGACGGTCAGCCTTGTGGGCTCGGGAACTGAACACGACGGGTTGGCCTTTCTTTGATGCTGCTGCTTTGATCGCTCCAGAGATTCGTGCAAGCCAAGATGCGATCGATGCCGTAGCTGCGAATCCCAATGTTTTTGAGAATGGCCCACTGGTGCGGGACACATGCTTGTGGTCTTTGCATATGCGAGCCGTGGAGGCCTCAGGGATTGTGCTTCCGAAGCTGCCAGAAATGTTTGAACCCCTAGTCCTCATGTATGAGCGTGGTGGTGGTTTTTCTTTGTCTTCCACCAAGACTATCGATGTGGACGGTGTAGGCATATCACGGGGGCTGATGGTCCAGCACATGGCGAGCGAACCGAAGGCGCCCATGGAGCATGATGCTCTTGACGCGCTTGATGATTAGTGTTCCGGTTCCAGGTCCGTTTTTTATGATCCCCGGGATGCTTGCCTGCGGTAGTGACAGGACCGAGTCCGTGCTTGGCGGGTACGCCTGAACACCGATTACGGCAGTACATGCTCCACTCTCGGACGGCAAGCAACAGGATGTACACCCTGACATTGAAAAAGATCAATGCCGACGAACTCGACTACATCGATGAGTTTCGAACAAGGAACGGGGGCAGAGGTTTCACTGGGCACTCAGTGGAGGAGGACCCAGGATTCACCGAATTTAAGAATTTCATTCGAGGCGTCGCCCGGGGACCGGTACACAGTAACCGAAGACGGCAGCTTGATCCAATTTTTCCACATGGCAATAAACCAACCCGCCCTCAGCGGAAAACACGAATGGAGCGAAGACGGCGACCTCTTGCCCCAGACAGTCGTAGACGATACTCAAAGAACACGGGCTAGACGAAAATTGGACCCCTCCGGATGCCTGGTCGAGAACGACGAAGAATTTGGCCCTCAACACCAGTGAGGTGATCCCAGCGAGTTTCATGTCAGGCGCCCGTGTTCGAAGTGCGTGAGAACAAGGGCGGCTTTGGCGATATCCCCGATCTTGCTGGGGCTGGCAGTGATGTGCTGGAGCAGCCGCCACCGCTGGGTGAGCAGTGCGAACCCACGCTCGCCCAGACAGCGCGAACCCCGTTGGAGCTTGTTGAGGGTGCGGTCGTCCAAAGCCAGTGGTGGCCCCTGACTCGGCTGCTCGATGGGGGTGAGGACGCCGACTCCGGCACCCTCGTACCCCAGATCAGCCAACGTGGGCAGACCTTTGGCCGCGAAGGCGTAGAGCGCGCCGAGCACGTGGGAGCGGGCCGCGGGCAGACCGTTCACTGATCCGGGCTCGACATCGCTGATGAAGAGGGGGAACCCCTCCGGTTCCATGATGCCTTGGACGTTGCCTCCGTGGTGTCGGGCCTTTCCCGAGTACCACAGGTCGATGCTCTTTCCTTTGACGCTGGTGGTCTTGGCCAGGCAGCGGTCGGTCGGGATCACTTTCCTGTCGAGTGCCAGGTGGGGCACGCCCGCCTCGTGAGCCTGCTGGAGGGTGTGGTGCAGGTCCGGGGCCTGGTCGGCAAGAACGTCGGTGGCTTCGTCGATGTAGCGGTAGCCGGTGGATCGGCCGATACCGTGGTCGCGGGCCAAAGTGGCGGGGTCGGTCCCCTCACGGAAGTGGCGCAGGACCATGATCGCCTGGTGGTAGCAGGCAGGGCACGGGTCCCCTTGCGGGTGCCGCGCAGTGTGCGTTCGACGGCCAGGAGGCGGGCCAGGAAGAGAACGGCTTCCCTGGGGACGTCGAGGATGGCACGATAGGTGACCACGTGGAGCCTTTCACGGTAGCCCGGCAAGATTCGACACCTCGCCTTCTACCTGGGGCTCCACGTCTATGTCTGCTGAACGGCCATTCCTCCTCCAGGGTCCGGGTTGCCGTTTTCATCCCACTTCAAAGTCGCTGGGATCACCTCAGTGCCCCCGCAGGTAAGCGGCCAACTCGTCCGGTGTGGTCTGGTGGGCATCCAGGCTGGTGAGGGCGTAGACGGTTTCGCGGGTCTGCTTCTTGCCCCTTTACTGACGACGGCGGTGAACCCTGATGGCCAGCCTGGCGTGGGGAAAGACGATACCGCCGAGACTGTCTGATGTTGCTTCGGTTCGGTGGACAGATGCCCGCTTTCGGGTGTTTTTTCACCAAACGAGGAGATTGCAGTGCCCAAGACCCGACCCGCGTACCCACCGGAGTAGCGCGAGCAGATCATCGCTCTGGCCCGCCTGCGCCGTGAGAACGCCCAACTGCGCGAGGAACGCGAAATCCTACGCAAGGCCACGGCTTTCTTCGCCTGAGGAGACCAGCAGGTGATCTACCAGCTGATCGACGAAGAAAAGGCACACCACCCCGTCTCCCGCCTGTCCCAGCTGCTCGGTGTGTCGCGGCAGGGCTACTACAAACACCACCACCGCGCACAGCAAGGCCCCCCTCGCGAGAGCGCGCCAACGCCGAACTGACCGAGAGGATCAGCCACCACCACAAACGCTCCCGCGGCACCTACGGAGCCCCCAGGATCCAGGGTCAAGGCCCGCCACCTCCTGGACCCAGGTCCTGGACGCCGTGCGTTTGGGCCCGACCGGCGACGCCACCACCCTCACCGGCTCCCAGCTGCACGAGGTCGTGGTCCGTAGCATCGCCGCCGGGCACTGGCACCAAGGTGATCCGGACATCTGGATCGTCATGAACGCCGAATACGACGTCACCCGCCTGGCCTTCGTCCTGGCCGACCTGCCCGTGGAACTGGTGGGCCGGATCCGCTGCGACCGCGTCATGCTGCGGCCCACGCTGCCCCGACCGCCGGGCACCATCGGACGCCCGCGCAAGTACGGCGGGGTGTTCACCCTAGCCGAGCCGGACAGCTGGCACGCTCCCGACCAGGACACCACCACCGACACCACCCGCTACGGCACCGCCACGGCTATGCCCCTGGGACCGGCTGCACCCCCGGCTCACCCACCGCGGCCCCTGGCTGGACCACGACGGTGAGCTCCCCGTCGTCAAGGGGACCCTGGTGCGCCTGGAAGTCGAGTATCTGCCCGGCGACCGGGCCCCAAACCGGTGTGGCTGTGGTCCTCAGTCACCGGCGCAAGCGGCAAGCTGGTCGACGTGCTCTGGCCGGCGTTCCTGCGCCGGTTCGATCTGGAGCACACCTTCCGCCTGTTCAAGCAGACCCCGGGGTAGGCCTGCCCGAGGGTCCGCTCCTACGAGGCGGCCGACCGGTGGACCTGGCTGGTCATCGCTGCGCGTGCCCAGTTGTGTCTGGCCCGTCGGCTGGCCGAGGATCTGCGTCGTCCCTGGGAGCGGCCCGCCGAACCGGGCCGACTCACCCCTGCCGGGTGCGTCGGGGGTTTCGCCACTTCCGAGCGAAGGCGGCCTGTCCGGCCAGTGCACCGAAACCTTCCCGGCCCGGTCCTGGACGCCCGCCCGGGGTGAAGAACCACCGCCCGGCGTTCCGCTACGACGTCGGCAAAACCGTCAAACGCGCGTCAACCCTGGAGGCCCACCACCAGGGCAAAGGTTAAAGAGCAAACTCAGACCACGGTGCTCGGTTGCCCCTTCTCGAACTCCAGGGGTGTCAGCCAACCGAGCGCCGGCGCTGCCGATTGTGGAAGATCTCCAGGTACTCGAAGACCGCGTTGGCCAAATCCAACCGGATCCGCCACCTCCTTCGGTCCAAGAGTTCGGCCTCGAACAGCGATGTGAACACCTCGACCAAGGCGTTGTCTTAGGAATCACCTGGTAGAGCCGACCGGACCGCCGTCCCTCAGCGCAGACCGGACCTCGCTCCCCCGCAGGCTGCCTTGTAGGCCCTTTCCCCACCAACCACGAGTCCACAGCCGCCGTAAGGATGGCCGAAAACGGTCACCCGAAAAGTTTCGAACGCCTGTCCCCGGGCGGGGTCGAAGTTTGGGGGTCGGCACCCCAGGAGCAGCCGCGTAGGACACGCCATCGGGTGCCTCGCGGACGCCCTGGATCCACCGCATCGCACACCCCGAGCAGCGAAAACATCCAGAAACGACGATCCGCACCCCCTCCTTCCCGACCGCGGAATGATCAAGGACTTTCCCGATAATGATCTTGTGATTTCCCGACTGCCGATTCCGCCCCCGCGCTACTCAACCCGGCCGGAATCGGACAACTTCGGGAATCGCTCCCCAAGATCGCACTGGCGATCAAGAAGCGCACTGCCCTAGAGTCCCGAGTGACGGACAAGGTCGCCACCGCACCCCTCACGGAGCGCGCACCAATGACCTCGGAGGTCTTCTCTGGAATCGAGCATCATTTCTGATTTTCGCATGGGAGCGCTCCCTGAAACGCGGATCCAATCGGCCATCGACGACAGCCAGGAGAGGAAAAAATGATCGAGTACTATCGTTTCTGCACTCCTGGCTCGATCTTCTATCGGCGGCCGGATGCCACAGAATCAGCCGCCGCCCCATTCGCCCTGACAGTGCCGAACGACTGGCAGCACTCGACGGACTCGGAATGGTCCTACTGCACCCCGGTAGAGTATGATATTCCGGTCCAGGGCTGGAAGCTGCACGTATCAGCCACACTTGAAAACGCCACGGAAATACTCGGGCTTACGGCGCACTACCTGTTTGACAACAGGACCGCCTTCAAATACTTGCCGAGCAGGAGATCAGTATTTGAAAGCAACGCAAAATATTACGACCGCATCAACTCTGGCAAGTTTATTACGATCTACCCATTGACCGACCAGGCCGGGGAGGAGATCGCTCGTTCTCTTCAGGTGGTCTTGAAGGATTTTCGTGGCCCTCAGATTCTGAGTGATCTCCAACTGTTCGACTCGGTGGTCCATGTTCGCCATGGAGCATTCATTCGCATTGAGCGAAACGGATACGGCGGCACCACGGGATACGGCATGTTCGACGAACACGGCGAACTCGTGTCGGATGACCGATCCCTTTTCGAAGACTTGCCCGACCCTTCGGTTCCGACCCCGGAATATTACCGAGAGGCATTTACTCACTACAAATCCAAAGACCGCCCCGTGCCATTCCTTGCCACCGAAGCGGTGGCGTTCCCCAATGGTGGTGGCGTCTACCGAGCCACTCTTCCAGAGAGCGGACGGCCAGTTATCGTCAAAGAAGGACGTCGCTTCGCCGGCCTTGATGGACTACATGAGGACGCATACACGCGAGTACGGAACGAATATGAGGTTCTGAGCAGCATTGATGTACCAGGCATTCCAGAAGCCGTGGACTACATCGAGGTCGGAGACAACGCGTACCTCGTCGAGAGCGTAGTTCCGGGTGAAAGCTTTGCCAACTGGGTGGGCTCCCGGCATCCGGCGTTCAATGGTGACATCGCGGATCCGTACGCTGCATCGGTTTACATCGAATCGCTGACAACCGTACTCGAACGCCTGGTGCATACCGTCGGTGGTTTATGGCGAGTTGGATACGCTCACAACGATCTCCAGCCGAACAACGTACTGGTCGATGATGACCTGAACGTATCCCTCATCGATTTCGAGGCGACCAGCGACCTCGCACAATCTGAATCAAGACCCCAGGTCCTCGGCACTCTCGGGTACTTCGACCCCTCACTCGGCCCTGGGAAATCGCAAGATGCCTTTGCCTTGCACCGGCTGTCCTTTTACGCGATCGCTCCTGCAGTCAATCCACTGGACCTGTCAGCAAGTGCTTACCGAAGAATACTACTGATGGCTGGCCAAACGTTTGGCAGCGGTGCTGAAGAAGTTCTTGATAGAGTCTCCGAGGCTACGAGGGAACAGCTCGGACCAGAATCCCCTGCCTGGTCGGAACTTGAAGACTGCCCGCCCTGGATAGGCGGCCGTTTTCACTCCAACAATGGGTTCGTAATTCCGAGTGAAGATCTGGATCAGAAGACAACTCGGGACATTGCGCAATCCAGTCTGGATGAACTCGTTAATTCGACCTTCGAGTACTTTAATGAGCCTGGAATACGAGGATTTCCAGGTGACGTCGAGCGCTTCTCCGATGACGGACACCTTAATCTGCGCACAGGCGCTTGGGGAGTGCTTGGAGCAGCGACCCCCATCAAAAATGCCCCGCCCCATGTTGTTGATCAGGTGACAACGGACACCTACGGACATGTGTGGAACAGTTCAGGATATCTCACCGGGATCACAGGAGTTGTGGACACCGCCGATTCCATGGGGTTCAGCGATCTTGCTTCTGAGGTCCTCAGCGAAGCGCGTTTCGTTGAAAACTCGCCGCTGTCGAGTTCCAGTCCTGACATCACCCTTTCTTCCGGAGCCGCCGGCCGTCTCTTCGGCCTCGACAGAATCATCGACCGCGGAACGATTCATATACCTCCGGCTTTGGAAGGCAGGATCGAAGCAGATGGAGAATTACTGCGTGAGACCATTGAGATCCTGACGCATGACAAATCTATTCCCACGGATCTGACGAAGGACGGGCGATCGTTTCTAGAGGGAGTCTCAGGGGTGGTCTGGTCCTTGTGCTCTTTGAAGAATCTGTCACCGTACAGGAACGAACGCGCCCTCGGTGATGCCTGTAAGAGCCTACTCGAGACTGAGCTGAAACGGTTTTCAACGTTCGGCACTGATCCCGCGCTGTATTTGGTCGACGACAGACGCTACCTTCCCTACCTGGGCCGGGGTTCGCTTGGTGTCATGTTCGCATGCATCAAGTACCGGCAGCGCTTCGGGGACGACAGCTTCGACGACGCCATTATGCGTATGAGCAAGGTTCTCCATGCGCGCTTCACCGTTGTCGGAGGGTTGTTCTTCGGGCGTGCCGGTCTGCTCTGGTCCAGTGCTGCCCTCCCCGATGCCTTCCTGAATGGCCAAGATCGTCAAGTGATACTGCGACGTCATATGATCGGGCTTCGTGCGCATTTCGTAGAAGATGAAGGTCGCGAGTCCTTGACTGGTGAGCACAATCTGCGAGCAAGTCTGGACCTGATGACCGGATCTGCAGGAGCGATACTTTCACTCAAGGCGACCCTCAAGAGACTTGACGGCGCCCATGTGGCGTCGGACCAATGGCTTCCGGCAATCCTGCCGGGATAGTATGAAACACAAGTGAGAGGAAATTTTCATGTCTTCAGTACAGAATCTCCAGAAGCTGGATGCCAACGCCGGTGACATCCAGCCCCAGGCAAGCAGCGTCAGCTGGACCAACTGTGGCAGCAAGACCAGCTGGGTCAGCTGGTCCAGCTGCAACAAGTAATCGGCTGATCCGTCGTGAAATGTATTTTTCATGACGGAATCTGACCAGAGTGTTGCGGTGGCCGCCTCGAAGGCAGCCACCGCAACACTCCCATGTGAGCCCGTCTCGCATGTGCAACAACGCAGGGGGAAGAGCGTGCTCAAGGCTACCGATGTCGGGTTCAGGTATCATTCAACCGATCACAGTGAGCAGGGTTTTTATCTTGGGCCTGTTACTTTTGAGCTGGGTGAAGGAGAATCAATTGCTGTAGTCGGCACGTCTGGTTGCGGAAAGAGCACGCTACTCAAGCTCTTGTCCGGGTCGCTGAGGACTACCGTTGGTAAAATCGAGTACAGCGGGGTCAACCTTGCTTCACTGAGTGATTCCAGGGCCTCCGAGTTGCGACGAACCTCTCTGGGTGTGATCCATCAGGACTACAGCGTTCTTCCGTTTCTCACGGTTGAAGAGAACGCTACACTCCCCTCTCGTCTTTCACGGAGAAGCACAGGCGGGATCTCGCAGGTGCTGAATGAGTTCGGGATTGAGCACCTGCGAGATCGTGCGGTCTCCAGCTTGTCCGGCGGGCAGCAGCAACGTGTCGCTATCGCTAGAGCCGTGTGTCAGGGAGCAGAGATACTCCTCTGCGACGAACCGACCGGAGCTCTTGATGCGATCACCGCAGAAAACGTTTCGAAGGCGTTGTACCGGTCGTTGGACCTCGGGGTGCGCGGCCTCATCATCTCAACGCATGACCTTACTCTTGCCGCACACGCAAAATATGTATTCATCATGTCCGGGGGCAGAATCAAGCAGGTTCTGTCAGATGCGTCGCCGGAGTCCATACACACGGCGTTGCGCCACGAGTACGATGACTCGTCACGGGGGTCCTCAGCTGACAGCGCGGAGGCCCGGTGAAGGTGCTCTTTAAAGGAATTCTGGCGTCCTGGCAGTCCAACGTGGCCACTGTCGTCACTCTGACGATCAGCGCAACAGTTCTGGCAATCCTGCTCAGCATTGCTCTTGGAGACGGGGCGCCCGGCTCCGAGGGGAAAGGACTCGCCTCCAGTTTCTCGATCATCACCGGAGTCTCTGCCGTTCTCGCGGTTCGAGGAATCCAGATTCACAGTTACAGCCTGAGAGGGCCGTTGGTCAACCTTCTCAGAGCCGTTGGATTCAGTTGGAATCGGATCACCCTGCTCGCCCTGACCGAATCCGCGCTATTGGCGATAACAGCCTTCCCTCTCTCACTCATATCAGGGTGGACACTGGCACCGATTGTTGGCTGGTACTTGCGTTCTGTGGGCTTGCTTCATCCTTCCGAATCAGCTGCACTCAACGTACCTGGCGCCTTCGGCTCCCTGCTCGCGATTTTGGGAATATCGCTTGTTTGTGCGTTCGCTGCAATTCACTCACTCAGCAAGCAGGAAGCGACAGCATCCAAAAGTTCCGCCGGAAAAAATAAAGCAGGGCCTCGAGCCCTGAAAGTAGTGGCGCTGGTTCTGGTTTTCCTGTTTGTGCTTGCCGTCTGGGGCGCTTCTGGCTTCTCAAGCAGTGGCATCGGGTTGGCTGTTCTCGGAACAATTTTCCTCTTCATCGCCCTGCCGTGGCTGCTCTCCAAGATTATCCCTGGAACGACTTCATTTATTTCGCACCACATCGGTAAGCATCATGTAGTGCTTCACTCTGCGTTACGAAGTCGTAGTGCCTCGAGGTCAGTTGGCGTCACCTACGGTGTAATGATCTGCATTCTTGGTGGAACGATATTCGGGGGTCATTATTTCGTAGCAGATTCTGCTGCACGGAACAGTTGGAACGCTCTTCTCGGTGACTCACTGGTTGCAGAGTCAGACGACTCCCTGCCTGCGAGTACTTCAGAAGATGAAGTAATTATCCTCAATAAAATTATTGGTGAAGTCGTCCCTGGCGGCCCCGAGGACAACGTCTGGACGACACCTCGAGAGGGCTCGGTTCTGCTTGGAGACCGAGTCGTAGACGGAAACATCATAAAAGGCGAGCCGAACGTGCTGGTCACTCAGACGATGGCACAGGCATTAGATATCGAAGTGGGCGATGAGACGCTCCTTTCAGTGAAAGGTTCGCTGCTCGATGTTTCTGCAGTTGTTAACCTTCCAGATACTCTGGGCTCGTTCGTCGTGCTGTCAGTTGAGGATCCCGAGAAGGTCACAAACACAGGGCGCAAAGTTGTCATCGCCCCTGAGGAGACAGCTCCGGACCCAGGTCAGGAGGGCACCACCAGTGACTCCTATATTTCAGCGAAATCCTGGGTCGAGCACATTCCGGCTGGACAGGTGGTGTCCAACTCCGGCGGCGCCGGCATGGCGGAGGCTGCATTGCTTATGGCTGCTCCGGTGCTTCTCGGTTTCACTCTGATGGTATCGAGCCGCATCTCGGCAAATGACAGTCAGGCAAGATCGTACGAGGTACTTTCGTCTCTTGGTGCCTCTCGCAGATCGAGACACCAGTTGGCTCTCATGGAATCAGTTCTTGAGGTTCTCCTGCCTGGTGCGATCATCGCTGCCATCGGCTCAGCGCTGTTGCTGTGGGCCAACCGTCTCGCACTCTCAGGGTTGGGGGCCGGGCCGAGTGCAATAAGTGTCATCGCGGTCCCTGCGCTTCTTCTGGCAATAGTCATCGTCGTCGACGCCCTCTTCGAACTGACGGCGCGGCGCCGCAGCACGGGCTTGTAGCGCTGAAAGGTTGGGCAAGTTGGCAACAAAAGAAAATAACGCAGATGCGCCTCAGGTCTCGGAGTCTCAGCAACGGGTACTGACCGCGCGGATCGCGATAAGTGCCCTGTGGATCGGCCACAGGATGGCGGCCAAAAGAGCTAGAGGCGCATACGCCGCAACGGTGTTGCTGACGCTCGCCACCGGCTTGGTTCCGCCATTACAAGTGTTTCTCGTGGGCCAGGCGGTTGGGTCGTTCGAGGATGGATCTATTACTTCTCAAGGAATTGCTTCGTTCATTTTCCTTGGCTTCCTCTTCGGGGTGTCGAACGCAATCAACAGTTTGCGTGACGTAGGCGCAAAGCGCCTTGCCACACATTTGAGCGTATCCACGCAGGCAGATCTTTTAGCTACTGTCTCTGATTGGCCTCCAGCGAAACTCGAGAGCCCAGATGATCGCGATCGCCTTGAAATCATGTGGAATACCGCCAGCACAAGAATCAACGATTTCATCGACCAGGGCATCATGTGGGTGAGTTCAGCCATCGCTGCGATCGGCGTGGTAAGCGTACTCTTCAGTGTTTCGCCGGTAGTTGCTGGGCTGATCGTTCTTTCAGCGATCGGCCCGGTCATGGCTACGCCTTATCTTTACAGGGTCTGGAACTCCGTGGCCGAAGCGAACGCACCGAAGGAACGACTTTCCCGAGTACTGGGTGTTTATCTCGTCAGCCCGGCAGGCTTCCTCGACGCCGTCTCTTCCCGATCATTCCCATCATTGGCCCAGCGCCATCGCCAACTCCTGAAGTCAGCGGCTAAGAACTTCCTCAAAGCCGTGGACAAGGAAGCAGTCATCGGACTTCTTCTTGCCCTGTGGACCACAATGACTCTCGGCGGGGCGCTGCTGTTTCTTGTGCAGATAGGGGCAGGTCCTGGAGAAGTTGCCGCTACTCTTACTGCGTTGACGACGATGGGCAGCATCATCGGCCTCGTGTCGATCGGGACGAGCCTTGTGCAGATGACCCCTTTTGTCGTGGAGTTGGCACGGGAGTTGGACAGCGCCGACTCCTCTTCCACTCAACCATCCGACGCCCCGGATCCACTCCGGGATCGAAAAGACTTCGAAGCTCGCGGTGTTCACTTCTCCTACCCGAACACCGGCATCATATTACGGAACATCAATTGCCGCTTCCCTGCAGGTAGCGTTACTGCGATCGTGGGCTCGAACGGAGCTGGAAAATCTACGCTCCTGAAGGTCGTTCAGGGACTCTACGAGCCCACCTCCGGCACCCTCGAATTCTTGGACAGAGACTTCCGTTCCGCCTCAAAAGCCTCTCTCAACGGGGATATATATTCCATGCTGCAGGAGGCCCCGAGACCCCCTGTGCCCCTGCGAGACTATCTCTCATCCGGGAGAGAACTTCCTGACTTCCTCATGCTTGCCGCTCTGAAGAAAGCCGGGGCGTACTTCATATCTCCAGAGGATCTTGACCGGATGATCGGAGCAGAATACGAGGGCGGTGTCAACGTCAGCGGAGGTGAATGGCAACGCATCGCGTTTGCGCGCCTGATCCTCTCACCAGCCTCTGTTTGGCTTCTCGACGAGCCGTCCAGCGCTCTGGACCCGGACGCTGAAGCAGCCATGATGGATCGTTTGCGTACACAGTTGGACTCTCGTGCTGCTGTTGTGGTGTCCCACAGGCTCTCAACGGTTCTCAAAGCCGACCACGTGTATGTCATTGATGATGGACAGGTCGTTGAAGAAGGCGCACCCCGCTCCCTGTGCAAGGATCATGGAAGCTTCTTCTCCAGGCTTTTCCAGAACCAGATTGTCTGACCATGCCACGGAGGTTTTCCTCCGCTGCGTTCCAGGCCCCGCACGGCGGGGGTCCCGTTTCTCCTGTCCTCACCCCGGACCGGGCCGAGGGCAGGGCTCGTTCAAGTTCCGTTGGACGCGTAGACCATGCGCGGCTGGTCAGGGTGAACTTGTGGATCGAACACCCGCTGTCGGAGGAGCTCGCCGCCACCTCGCTCAGGCACCCGGAACCGATCTCAAGTTCCCCCGCGGTGCCGCACACGACCCCCGCCTGGATGCACCTGCGCTGACGTCCCGGCGGATCCGGCCCGGCGATCAGAACACCCGCGTGGTCGGGTGACAGAGCCTCAGTCCCACCAGAAGTCCCAGACGGGACAGTCGACGAGGCGTTCGGCGTAGCCCCGGAGCGTGTGGGGGCTGCGTCCCTGCCAGACGAGGTCGGGGCAGAACGCGAAGTGCTCAGCGGCCACACGCAGTGCCTGATCGATGTCGGTGGGCGCGGAGGCAACGCTCAGCGTCAGGGTGTCGAACCCCAGGCCCAGCAGGCGCGCTCCGAAGCGCCGCTCCCAGTCGGCCACGACGGCGGCGAACACGGCGGTGTCGTTGTCGTAGTTGAGCGGCCCCGACCATCCGCACGAGAGGAGGGCCTGCGCTCCCGAGGAGGCGCGCACCAGGCCCAGGCGCTGGGGGCATCCGTGCTCGACGAGGAGTTCGGCGCACTCCGAGGCCGTTTCCTCGGCCGCGCCCTCCGCCAGGGAAGCAGCGGGAACCGTTCCGGACCAGATCCTCCCGAAGGGGGCGGTCTCCGGGTGGGGGTCCTTCTCCTTTGCGCCGGGCTCGGAAGAGCCGGCGTACTCCCCCACCACGTGGCGAGAACCCCGGCCGGGTCGTGGTCCGTGAGCGCGGTGAACCGTTCGATCGTCGACACCTCCAGGAACAGGTCCGGGTCGCGGTCGAAGCCCTCCACCAGCAGCGGCCACCAGCCCGAGCGCGGGGACTCGGCGAACAGCCGGGGCCACAGGCCGACCGCTACGGGCTCCTCACTCACCCAGAGGAGGGGGTCCCCCTCGTGGGAGGAGAGCATGCGGCCGGAGGGAAGGGGGACGGACAGCGATGCCTGAGGGTTCATAGCAGCCAAGGTAGAGGGCCGAGGTGACGTTCAGCGGTACCCTCCGGCCCCTCCCCCACCGCTCGAGGACGTGTCCTCGCTGGGAACGGACAGACATCCGGTGAACATGACGGGCGGCAGGCGACGAGCGCGGGCCAAGAGTGGTACACAAGAGCCCGCCATCCTCGCCCACCAGGGAGTACGTCCGTGCCGAACTACGAGCACCTCACCCGGTTCGCGGGATTGCCCGTCGTCGAGTTCACCGGCCGGGACACCGCCGACAACCGGTTCCGCGAAGACCGGGAACCGTCGTGGCGCGAGGGGAAACGGGTCCTTGCGCAGGGGCCGGAACCGGAAGAGGACCTGGTGCGCGCCATCGGTGAACCGGGGGCGTTCACCTGACGGCTGCGCATGGAACCGACCGGACCCCTCCTCCCCGACGCCGGGGAGCACACGGACCCGTCCGAGGGACTGAGCGCCTACCTGGACCGGTTCACCGGGACCGTGGACACCCGAATGGTCACCGCGCTGATCATCGGAAAGTTCCCGTTCATCTCCCACCACTGTTCGACGGAGTCGGACCGGCTCCGTGATGAGCTCATCGCGCTCGCCCCGCACCTGCCCCGCCTGCGCGCGCTCTTCTTCGGAGAGGTCCTTCGGGAGGAGAGTGAGATCTCCTGGATCGGGCATGGTGATCTGGGTCCCCTGCTCACCGCCTACCCGCGGCTCACCGAGCTGACCGTGCGGGGGAGCGACGGTCTCCGCCTCGGGGCCGGCGAACACCGGTCACTGCGCCGGCTCACCGTCCAGAGCAGCGGGATCAGCCCCGACGTGGTCGAGAGCATCGCCGGCTCCTCGTTGCCCGGGCTCGAACACCTGGAACTGTGGCTGGGGGTGGAGGAGGACGGAGCGGCCACCCCCGACGCCCTCGGCTCCCTCCTGTCCGGCACGGCCTTCCCCGGGCTGCCCCACCTGGGGCTACGCAATGCCGAATTCACCGATGACTGGGTCCGGGCACTGGCGGAGGCACCCGTGACACCCACTCTGCGCACTCTCGACCTCTCCCTGGGCGCCCTCACCGACGAGGGCGCCCGGACACTGCTCAGCGCTCCGGCCTTCCGGTCACTCGAACGGCTCGACCTGCACCATCACTACATGTCCGAGGACATGACCGAGCGGATACGCGAGGCGTTCACCGCGGCCGGAGTCCGCGTCGACGTCTCGGACCGGCGGGAACCGGACCTGGAGGGCTACGAGGACGAGGAGGAAGCCTGGCTGTACCCGGCGGTCGCTGAGTGAGCCGCACCGGGAGCGGGCCGTCCCCGTGTGCGCCCGCCTTCTCGGGCTCATCCGGCGTGGGCTGGGACGCGCCGAGGCTGGTCTACGCACCGACCTGGCCGTGGCCTACTCCGTCCACGGTGACCTCACCCAAGCCCGCCAACAGGCACAAAGCGCCACCGAGCTATCCGAGCGTTCCGGTTCGGTTCGCCAACGCGCCCGCCTGGCCCAGCTCCTGGAACCCAGGGCTCCGTCAGGAGGGGAGAATGTGGAGTAGGGCGATGAGGGTGCCCGAACTCTGCACCCGCCCCTCCGAGATCAGGCCGCGAACCTTGGCCAGGGGCACCCACTCATAGACGCCTTCGTCGAACTCGGTCGGATCCGCGGCCAGTACGGCGTCCCGTCCGATGAAGACGTGGTGGGGGCTGCGGACCGTGCCGATCATCGGCTCGAACGTGGCCACGTGCTCCACGGAACCGATCCGGTACCCGGTCTCCTCCAACGCCTCCCGGGCAGCGGTCTGCTCAGGTGTCTCCTCGGGGTCCAGGAGACCTCCGGGCAGCTCCCATCCTCACACGTCGGGTACGAAGCGGTGCCGGTAGCTCATCAGGACGTGCTCTTCGGTCTGGTCCAGGATCGCGATCACCGCCGCCGAAGGCAGGGTCACGGTGTGGTGTTCGAACCTGTTTCCCGAAGGGGTGGTGATGTCGGCTTTGCCCAGCTTCACCCAGGGGTTGTCGTACAGGGTGCGCTCTCCGTGCACCACCCAGCGCCCCCGGCCGTCCTCAGTCCCGTCCATGACGGAGACGTTATCGCGACCTCCGACGACTGGTGTCGATGCCCTGGTGGCCGCGCCGGAACGGGCGTCCCGGCGCGGCCTTGGCATGGGTGCGGTGGCGGGTGGCTACAGCACAACCGTGGCCAGGTGGTGGGCGAGGGCTCCGGTGGCGGCGGCCAGGGTGTAGGCGACCAGGCGCCAGCCGCTGCGGGAGCGGGGTTTGCGGTGGCTGTGCGGCCGGTGGGGGCGTGGCCGTGGCCGCCGGGGCAGGGGTGGCAGCGGGGGTTTGGGGCGCGGTCCGTCGTCGGGGGCCGGACGGGGGCGCGGGATGCGCGGGGGTTCCTCCGAGGGCTGTCGGACGGTGCGTTCGTGTTCGGTGCGCTGCCGGGCGGCGACCTTCATCCAGTGCGGAAGCTCGCCGTGCGCCTGGCGGTAGGCGACCCGGGGGTTGTCTGCCATCTGGTTCAGAAGGCGCTGTTCGCGGGTAGGCGGTCGGGTGCCGGTCCGGGTGTGGGAGAAGCGGCTGCCCCGGGGCGTGTCCAGGACCCGGCGGATCTCGGCGGTGGTGGGGCGGGCGGGGGCGTTCACCGGACGGCCTTGCGGGCGGTGGGTCCGGGGATGGTGAACTCGGCCCAGGTGACGGTGCCCAGGCCGGAGCAGAAGGGGAAGTCCAGCACCGCGCGGGTGCCCCAGGCGGTGGCGAGGTGGTGGATGAGCAGCAGGCCCCGGCCGCGTTCGGCCTCGGCCCATTCCTCCAGGCTGCGCTGACGCGGAATCTCGGGACGGGTGGCGGAGGCGCCGGCGCGGGTGCCGTCGTCGATGACGGCGAGGTGCAGGGTGGCGGCGTCGGGCATGTGCAGGGTGTGGATGACCCGGCCCTCGGGGTCCTGGCCGGATCGGGAGTGGTCGCAGGCGTTGGCGAACATCTCGCTGGCGCAGAGCACGATGTTCTCGCTGGTGTCCTGGGGCAGGTCGGCCAGGCGGGCGAGGTCGGCGGCCAGGTCGGAGCGCACCCAGGCGGTCTGAGCGAGGTCGCCGGGGTAGACGCGGGAGGGCCAGCGGCGTCCGGAGAAGGCCGGGGTGGGCGTGTGGATCGGGGCGCGGGTGTGCGGCACAATGGCCATGTCGATCTCTCTTTCGGGTTTCGCAATCGTGGAATTTGGATCGGCCTGCTCTGGGGGTGCGCCAACACCCGCCAGAGCTTTTTCGTGTGCGGTCTCTGGGGTCGGGCCGTCCGGGTTCCAGGAGGCCCGGGGTCTCGGGGGTTCCGGTCGCCGGGACGGCGGGTTTCAGTGGTCGGGAGCTCAGGAGTCGGGGTTTCAGGAGCGCAGCGCGCGGCGTTCGGGGGTGGGCACGCGGGCGGCGATCTCGGTGATGCGGTGCAGGGAGTCCTCGGCGGACAGGGCGACCCCCTGGAGGGTGGCGAAGAGGTCCGCATAGGTCTTGACGTGGGTGGCCTCGCTGGTGAGGTGGCCGGGACCGCAGAGCTGCGGGGTGTAGACGAGTGTGTGGGCGGGCGAGTAGTTCAGCGTCCAGAAGGCGCCGCGCAGACCGGGGTGGTAGGGGGTTCCGGTGGGGATGAGGTGCACGGTGATCCGGTCACACTGGGCCAGGCGGTGCAGGTGGAGGAGCTGGGCGCGGGTGCTGTCGGGGCACGCGAGGGTGCGGGTGAGCGCGCCTTCGTCGATGACCAGGCAGTGGTAGGGGGCGCTGCCGGAGGTGGGCAGGAGCCGGCCCACGTGCGGGCGGTCCTCGTCCGGGGACGCGCAGGCCATCGGGCGCTCGGCCTGGTGCAGGGCGCTGGCGTAGGCGTCGGTGAGGTAGGGGTCCGGGAGGACGAGGGGCGCGTAGGCGCGGACCTGGAGGACTTCGGGGAGCGCGTCGGTGACGGTGGCGGTGCCCTGGAGGAAGGTGGCCAGGTGGGCGGCGGCCCAGGCGTCCCAGAGTTGCCCGGCCAGGCGGAGTTCGCGGTCCAGGTCCTGAGCGACACGGCGTCCGGGGTCAAGGGCGCCGGACTCGACCTCCTGGAGCATCCCGGGAGTGACGTAGACCTGCGCGGCCAGGTAGTCGGAGGAGAGGGAGAGCTCCCGGCGGGCTGTCCAGACCCGTGCCCCGAACCCCTCCCAGACCGCCGCCGGTTCCTTGTCGCATGGAGTCGCGCGCTTCTGCTTCCTGCCTGCCATAACCCCTCCTGGGATGTTCGGAGCCTCACCACCAGTAAACTGAACGCCACGAGCATTTGCAAGTAGCTCTTGAAAGTAGCGAAGTTTGTCCCGAAGTACGAAGAAGGGCATCATCAAGGGATGGCAGACAACCCGACACTTGCGCAGTGGCAACTGGCGCAGGACCTACGCAGACTCCGAGGCGACCGGAAGTTCGGGGACGTCGTCAAGGCCATGAGAACCGCTGCGAGCAGCCTGGCGCGATGGGAGACGCCCGGAGACGGGGGCGCTGTTCCGGGAGCGGCAGCCATCGAGCGCCTGCTCAACCTCTACGAAGTCCCTGAAGAGCTCGACCGGCTCTTGGCGCTACGCAAGCAAGCTCGCGAGCCCGACCGGTGGCAGCCCTACGACCTTGAGCGTAGTTACCGCTCTTACGCGAATATCGAGGCTCAGGCGACATCGATCGAGATGTACCAGTCCCAGCTCATTCCCGGTCTGGCACAGACCGAAGAGTACGCACGGGCAGTGATCGAGGCGACGATGCGCCCCGACAGCGACATCGATCGCGAAGTCCAGGTGCGCCTGACTCGCCAGGAGAGCCTGACCAGGGAGCCCCCGCCCAAGGTATGGATGATTATCGCTGAGGCAGCGTTGAGGCAACGTATCGGCAGTGGAAAACTCATGGCCGAGCAACTCGCTCACCTCACAGAGTTGGCTGCGCTTCCCAACGTCACCCTCCAGGTGCTTCCCTACAGCGCGGGAGCACACGCAGCCCTGACACTCGCCTCCTTCTCGGTCCTGCGCGTAGACCACCACGGCCTAGTCACTGTCTATCTGCAAGGGCCGTCATCTCACATGTTCATGTCGAGCGAGGAGAACATCGAGCATTACTCCGGAACGTTTAACCGGCTCCGCGCTTCCGCACTCGATGACGGCAAGCCGACGCTGAAGCTTCTTCGCAGCATCACTAACGAACACAGTCACAACAAGGACTAGATCATGCAGACCTCGCAGATTCCGTCACTCGACCACTTGAACTTCCACAAGTCGAGCTACTCACAGAGCGAGGCCGCCTGCGTGGAGGTTTCCGAGGGCCCCATCACTGGTGTTCGGGACACCCAGAACCGCAACCTCGGCGCGCTCTTCTTCGCCGCTGACGAGTGGCGGGCCTTCCTCGGAACCGCCCGGGACGACCTTCGCTGAGCCAGCCCTTCACGCCTGCCCCAGGCGACAAGCCTTCCGAGCAGCACGGGCCCTCGCTCCCTCCGGGAAGCGGGGGTCCTGCTCGTTCCCCTTCGCTACACCGCGCAGCTGGTCAGGGCGAGTGTGTGGATCAAAGGCGCGCCGTCGTTGGGAGCCACCGCCACCTCGGTCAGGAAGCCTGTGCGCAGACCTCGGCGGGCACGTCCGAAGGAAGCGCACCGGCCTCGCCCTCGGTGAGTTCACGGCCGGTGACGGCGCACAGGTGCCGCTTCCACAGTTCCGGATCGAGGCGGAGCAGACTCACCCGGCCGCCTTCGAGGGGTGTCCGCAACAACGCCTGGCCGTCCCGGGTCACCGCCAGGAAACCCTGGGGCTCGTCGAACTGGTAAGTCTCCCTGCGCGTAGGGTCGTCCGCCCACAGGAACTGCGCTGCACTGTCGTTGGCCAGGAAGAACACTGCTTCTCCGGGGACGGTCGCCGACCAGCGGTTCGGGTTCAAAGGTCCGAGGGAACCCACAACCCTGGTAGGAGCCCGGCCAGGACGTACCGACCACAGTTCCACCATTCTGCCCGTGGTCATCACAGCCATGTAGCGCGGGTCCTCAAGGAAGATCGCCGCTTCGATGTCGTCGAGCCGGATACCGAGTTCCTCCTTCCTTTCTCCGGTGGCCAGGTCCACCGCGTGCAGCACCTGCTCCCCGTCGGCGAGGACACTCACACGCCCCGGTTCGGGATGGCTGGAGACGGAGTAGTACGTTTCCTCCTCTTCGGTGAGTCGCAGGTCCTCCAGGTCCAGTTCAGACAACCGGCGACCGGTGCGGGCATCCCAGTGTTCGAGAGTCGCTCCGGAGAGCGTCATGAGCTGGTCCCCGTCCAGGAACCGGAACAGGAACCGCTCCGATCCCCCCTCTGTATCGGGAGACTGCGGAACTGTGGTGAACTCGCTCACCTCATGTAACGAGGGCAGCTCGTAGACCGTGATCCGGTTCTGGTCCGACACGTCCGCCACCAGTGTCTCGGCGCGATTGACCTGGAGTTCCTGCTGTGGCTCCGCAGGAACGGAAAAGTCACGGTCCACGCTGGCCAGGGTTCGCCCCTCACCCTCGGTCTCCAGGACACTCAGGTTGTCGCCGTTCCGGCCCAGGCGGACCACCATGGTGCTCCCGTCACCGATCAGGCGCGGGGGACTGTAGGCGGTCTCGCCGTCGTATTCGGCCATCTTCCATCCGGTGATCCCGTTCATCTCCCGCGTGGGGAGGACCGGATCACGTGCCGTCCCCAGCAGGGGCAGATGGCTTCTGTTCACACGCCCTTGTGGCCCGAGGAATCGCGTCGGTTCCTCCTGCCCCGAGGTCTCGACGAGTACCCACTCGTCCTCCGTGTCTGGCACCACGAACCGCTCCCCCTGTTCGGAGACGGTCACGTCGGCACAGGAGGTGTTCTTCCCCAGGGCGTACTCCCCCAGCACCCGCCCGTCCGCCACCTGCACGGCCTGATAGCGGGCCTCGCCCCAGGCGACCCCGGCGGGGCCGGGTTCTCCCTCCGACTTCCGGCAGACGACCGCCACGCTGCCGTCCGCGGAGACCCCGACATGCTCAACATCGACGCCCTCCGCCAATTCACGCACCCTCCCGGTGCCGACGTCGATCGTCACCACCGCGCCGCCCATCAGGTCGGGGTCGGTGGTCACGGCCACCAGCGCGTCCTCCTCCGGGCCGAACCACACCTCCGTCAGCCGGGGTGTGTCCTCCGGGAGTTCCCGTGGCCGTCCCGTCTGTAGGTCCCAGACCTGGACCGGCTGGTCGGAGTCCGCCGCCGGTGCCCCGACCAGCATTCGGGCCTCGTGCGAGAAGTCCATGATGTGCATGTCACCGAAGACCGTCATCCCCAGCGAGCGCTCCGTCAGCGCCCCCTCGAGCCGGTGCGGCGGACCGAGTAACCGCTGGCTTCCCGGCAGCACCTCGTGCCAGACCACGGTCCCGCCCGCTTCGTGCACGTAGGCGATCCGCCGACCGTCCCGGCTGACCACAGGGGACAGGACGTTCTCGGTGAGGCCGAGCTGCTCCTGCCTGACCGCGCCCTCGTCCGTACGCACGAACAGGGTCGCGCGGCCGCCTTCGGTCCGCGCCAGTGTCACCGAGCCGTCCGCACTCATGTCGGCTTCCTGGATCTGCCCCTCCGCGCCGGACAGGGACCACTCGGCCTCTTGGAAATCCAGGTACCGGCGCATCAGCGCGCTGCGTGCCTCCTGCGTCGGAGCGGCCTCGTAGGCGGTGAGTGCGATCAGGGCCGCCTGGACGGGGTTGCTCTCCGCTGCCTCGTCCGACTGGATCGCGAGCGAACCCGACAGTCTCTCGGCCTCCCGTTGCGCTCGCACGTTCGACTCCTGAACGAGGAACACGGTCAACCCGGCGATCAGCGCGAGGACCAGGGCGCCCGCGCCCCAGCTCATCGCCACGGTGTTCCGGCGCCGCCGTCGGCGTCGGCGGGCCTGCGCGAGGAACTCCCGCTGCTCCCCGGTCAGGTCCGCCTCCCGCTGGCGGAGGCTGGCTTCCAGGGCAGCGAGCTGCAGGGGACCGGGTAACAGATCCGCAGGGCGGCCAGCGCTGCGCCACCGCTCCAGATCGTGCTGTACCTCCGCGCGCCCGGCCAGGAAACCGGCGCTGGCCCGGGCCTCCTCGGCGAGCTCCGGCCAGGCGGTGATCAGTGCCTCGTGGGACAGCTCCGCGCTCTGGGGGCGGCCGTCGCCGCCGTGCAGGACCAGCAGGCGCCAGTCGGCCCGGGCGAACGCCCGCACCAGTTCCCAGCGCCGCTCACCGGCCTCCTCGCGGGTCAGGACGCGCCGCAGCGGTGCCTCGCCACCGGGCAGGACGCGCACCAGGCCGGTCAGCAGCAGGCGCGCCTCGGCTTCCTCCCCCGGTCTGACACAGGCCTGCCACGCCTGTTCGGCGTGGCGGCGCAGCGCGCCGGGCACCCGTCCCAGCTCCTCGTACGCTTCGGCCCGCAGCCGCCCGCCGGTCCGGCGCTCCCAGAGCTTGGCCAGGACAAAGCCCAACAGCGGGAGGACTCCGGGGTCCTGGCCCGCGTCGTCCAGGATGCGCTGATCCAGCCCGGGATCGTACTCGACCCCCGGGATACGTCTGATCGGTTCGGTGATCACCGCATGCAGTTGGTCCCGGGTCATCGGGGTGAGCGGGAGCGTGGTGCCGTGCCGCAGCGCGGATCCCAGCTCCGGGTGGCTCAGTGCGGCGTCCATGAAATCAGCGCGCAGGGTGAGCAGCACCTGGAAGCCGTCCGTCCGCCGTTCCGGAAACAGCAGCGCGACGTCCTGCTCGACCTCCGGTCCGGAGAGGTTCAACAGCGCTTCGGCCTGGTCGAGCACGACCAGTACGTTCGCCCCCTGCTGCCCGGTCACCCGGTGGAAGGTGTCCGTGAGACCCAGTTTGTCCAACCACCGCCGTATGCGGTCCGGGTCGGCCTGCTGCGCCTGTTCCACCCCGTAACGGCCAGACACCGCCAGGGTGAAGAGTTCTGTCGCCAGAGCCTCCCTCAGGGACGAGGTGCGGCCTACGTCGACCACCAGAACCTCGTGTCCGTCCTGGCGCATCCTCGGCACCACACCGGCGACGGCGAGAGAGGACTTGCCGCAGCCCGAAGGGCCGTACACGGTGACGATGGAATGTCCGCCGCGCAGCGCCGCGACCACCCGGTCGACGTCCTGCTCCCGGCCGAAGAAGATGTCCGAGTCGCCCTCCCCCAGAGGGGCCAACCCGCGGAAGGGAGCGGTCGGCAGCAGGACGGTCTCGAGTTCGGGCAGCTCGCGTAGGAGAGTTCCGGTACGCAGCACGAAGACCTGTTGGGCTTCCCGTTCCGCCTGCGCCGCGACCACGAGGCCGATCACGGCGCCCAGTTCGTCGTCCCAGACAGGTCCCCCGCTGAACCCCTCCTTGGCATGGGCCGCCTGCCCGTCGGCTCGGGAAAGCTGTACCCAGCCCTCCTCCGTCGTCCCGCCCAGGACCCCCCGGAACCACAGCGCGGTCGGCTCACCACCGGTGAACCCCACCGTCCGGGCCCGGTGGTCCCACATGTCGTCGGGGTCGGCCAAGGGCAGGGGGTGGGTGCCCGGTACGGGATCCCGCATCCGCAGGAGCGCGACGTCTCCCGTCCGGTCGGGTCTGATCGGTATCCACCGCTCCACCTCGGCCACCCTCGGGCCGAGGACGCGGGCGGCCTGTCCGGCCAGCGGGAGGTCGACCATGACCCTGGCCCCGGCCTCCACCGGGTCCCGCCGGGGAGACCCCAGACAGTCCGACACCACATGAGCGCAGGTCAGCACCAGATCCGGTGCGACCAGGGCACCCGTGCCGCGGGGCTGCCCGTCCTGTCCCGCGACCCGGACGACCCCCGAGGCCAGTATCTGGTCCGTGCTCCGTGGCACCGCTTCCGTCATCGCTGTCCCGTCACTCCGGTGGGAGGCCCCTGGCGCCCGCGCCCCGGATCATCGGCCGACACGGCACCTCACCCGTTCTTCCACTTCAGGCTCACCGAGAAATTGGCCTCGGTGGTGGTGCTGGCTATGACCACGTCCGCCTCGGCGGACAGGGAGATACCGAACTCCAGAGCGATCTCGTCCGGAGCGTCGGCCATGTCCTTGAACCGTCCGACGAAGTTCTCCGCCACAGGTCGCACGGTGTCGAGCATCTGCCCGAAGGACCTCTTGGCCCGTGCCAGGGAACGGTCGCCGCGCCCCACCCGCACAAGGGACTCGTCCACACCGACGATCTGCACGAGGACCGTTTCCGTACCACCGTCATCCAGAGGCACTTCGACCGTGCGAACAAAGCGTTCGTTCATTTCGGACTCCAACAGTCGGGGGCTGGAATCCTAACGAATTCGGTGTTCTCCGTGCCACCGATCACGAAAATTACCATCCTTTCCCAGACCGCCAAGCCTTCCACCTGCAATTTCTCACCAGGAAACCCTGGATCCCAAGAAAGAGACCCTCCTCCGGCGAAACACGAGGAAGAAACGAATATCTTCGGCACGGTTTTCGGTTCACCTCCTGCGACGTGCGTAAAAGCGCGCCACCGCCGTGTGGACGGCACGGCCCTTGCGCGATTCGTGCCGCACCCGGGCATGGCACGGGGCCCGGCCGGGGGTGTTCCCGGGCCGGGCCCCTGTTGTGTCCAGGGCGCGAATCCCGCACGGCGGGAAGAGTCCGCGCTGGTCAGGGCCGGGTTCTGGAATTCTTCCGGACGGTCCTCCGAAACCCTTCGGGTACTCCGGGCACGGGGGTCCTTGCGATTCTCGGGGTAGTCCCGACCCCCTCTGGTGTTTGTGTGACTCAGGGGTCGGGGCGTGTGGGGCAGCCGTTGGTTCGGGTGTCCCATGGGTTCCGTTCATCGCGGGACCCGTCCGGTCCTTTTGAGCCCCGAGTGTCTCCGGCAGATTCCCGTGTTGGCACCCCCGTCACCCGCTGACGGGGGTCAGCGGGCTGTTCGGGGGCGGGCAAGGATTCGTGGTCAGGGGCATCTGTCGCCGCGGGGTTGGGGAAGGCCGGTTCTTCTGCGTGAGAGGGAGCGGTGGCGCACGCTGTTCCTTTCCCGGGTCAGTGGTATCCGCAGTGCGGGGGCCTGTGCGGGCGGTGGACGCGGAGCCGGGTCGGGGTGCGTCGGGGTCCCGGACAGCGGAGGGGCGCGGTGACGCCCGGCGGGTCCGGGGGCGGCGCGAGGGCGACGACCCGTTCGACGAGGACACCCGGGGTCGACAGCAGGGCCAGTACGAGCATCCCGGAGCAGGGGGCGATGCGGTGACACGCGAACATGGCACCAGCCTTACAGGCTTGTGGTGTTCGCGCGACTACTTCGTGTGATCACTACTGGCCGGTTCAGGCCAGGCCCGACAGGTGTGGGATCCGGCAATCGTGGGAGGCAGTGCCGGGACCTCGGGGCTGGGCGGAAGCGTCACCGGTGTGGGACAGGGGGTCTCCTCACCGGTGATCTTGCTACCAGGGGCAACTTCGGCGCCGAACTTGCTCCTGGTAGCAAGATCACGGGGGGGGGAGGAACCCCTCACCGTGCTAGCCGAGGAGTTCCAGGAGCAGGACGACCAGGCCGATGGCGAGCATCGCGAAGAGGATGAAGTAGCAGCCCACGTTCCCCGTGGGTCCGGGGTCGCGGGTGGGACCGCGGTGCAGGTCGGTTCTTCCGCGTCCGGGCTTGCGCTTCTTCTTCCGGGCGGCCACGTGATACGTCCTCGCGTTGCTCGGGGGATGTCGGAGGCAGAGCGTGTCATGCGAACCCGGGACGGGGCAACCCTCGGCGTGTCAGGGGCGCTCGGGCTCCAGTGCCTCCTCGGCGTCCTCGGGAGCGTTGCGGGCCCAGTAGGTGGCGACGGCGGCGCCGGACAGGTTGTGCCAGACCGAGAACAGGGCCCCGGGCAGCGCGGCCAGGGGCTCGAAGTGCGTGGTGGCCAGGCTGGCGGCCAGACCGGAGTTCTGCATGCCGACCTCCACGCTCGCGGCGCGGCGGGCGCTTTCGGGCATCCGGCCGAAGTAGCCCACCAGGTAGCCGACGGTCAGGCCGAGGGTGTTGTGCACGACCACGGCCAGGGCGAGGAGGAGGCCGGTGCCCAGCACGGCGTCGGCGTTGGCGCCCACGATCCCGGCGACGACCAGCACGATGCCGGTGACGGAGACCAGCGGCATCAGCGGGAGGAGCGGGCTCACCACGCGCTCGGCGAAGGTGCGCAGCAGCAGGCCGGCGATGACGGGGAGCAGCACGACCTGGAGGATCGACAGGAACAGGTCGCCCGCGGCGACCGGCAGGGTCGAACCGGCCAGCCCCAGCACCAGCAGCGGTGTCACGAACGGTGCCAGCATGGTGGAGATCGAGGTCATCGCGACCGACAGCGCCACGTCACCGCGCGCCAGGTAGACGATCACGTTGGAGGCGGTGCCGCCGGGCGAGGCGCCGACCAGGACCATACCGACCACCAGCAGGGGCGGCAGCCCGAACGCGTGGGCGATGCCCCAGCCCAGCAGCGGCATGACCGTGTACTGGGCGAGCACGCCGAGCAGGACGGTCCCGGGGTGTCTGGTGACGACGGTGAAGTCCGCCGGGCGCATGGTGAGGCCCATCCCGAACATGATGAGCCCGAGCAGCAGGGGCACGTGGGGGATGACGGGGGCGGTCTGTTCCGGGAGGAGAAGACCGACGAGCGCCCCAACCAGGACCAGTACCGCGAACCACCTGCCGACGAGGTCGGCGACCTTCGTGATGACCCTCATCCGTGCTCCTTCCCGCGTCGTGACCGGCGGGGGTGACGCCGCCGGGCCACCGGCACGCTACTCCCCCGCGAACGCCCGTGCCCGCGCCGGGGTCACCGCTGGGCCAGATCCTCCACCAGGGTGGGGGCGACCGACTCCTCGAAGACGGCGGCCCCGCGCTCACGCATGGCCTCGGCCAGGCCGGGATCCCAGGGCGTGGGCCGCTCCCGTCCTTCGAGCGGGTGGTGCTCGTCGGGGACGTGGTCGAGGTAGTCGGCGGCGGACATGCGCCAGAGGTCGGCCCCGTAGCGTTCGGCCACCCGTCGGGCGATCGCCGCTCCGGGCCAGTCGAAGTCGCCGTGGTAGCGCAGACGGGCCCCGGCGCCGACGGCGGCCGCGGCGAGCCGGTGGAAGGCGGCCGACGGCCAGCCCTCCGTGCACAGCACCGGGGCGGACTCCGATCCGAGCCTCTCGGCGGCCAGGCGGAGGACGGCCGGGTTCTCGCACACGTGGATCACGCGTGCGGTGGGGACCGGCGGGAAGCGGACGAGTTGGTGCAGCGTGATCTGGAGCGGGACGCCGTGCTCCGCGGCCTCGGTCAGCCAGGTACCGAGTACCGGGCCGCGGGCGGGCAGGTTGAGGGTCAGCACGCGGCTGGCCAGGTCGTCCTGGACCACGTCGTTCTCCTCCCACAGGGCACGGCGCTCCTGGGCGTCCCTGTCGGCGGGGCGGGTGGTGCCGGAGCGCGCCGCCAGGGCCGCGAGCACGAGGCCCGCCAGCGGGCGGTCGTTGTTGAGCGCCTTGGTGTCGCCGGTGGCGTGCACGGCCAGACTCTGCAGGAGCAGCGGCGAGGTCCCGGTGGCGGAGGCCTCGGTGTTGTGGGCGTCGACCGCTTCCAGGACCCGGACGGCCTGGCCGAAGGTGCCGGTGTCCTTCTTCCGAACCCGTCGGGTGAGCGCCGCCCGGGTGTCCCGGTGTTCGAGCCAGGCGCGGAACCAGTCGGCCTCGTACAGCGGGCTGGCCAGGGCCGGGGCGAGGATGCGCGCGCGTAGTTCCTCCTCCTCCCGTTTGACCGCGCTCCTGAAGCGCAGCGGGTTTCCGAGGGCCTCGAAGAGCTCTTCAAGACCGACCCCGTAGCCATGGCGAACGGTCTCGTCGAGGTGCGCGAGATCGATCCGCACCTGGTCCGGGTGAGGGCCCGGTTCCTTCCCGACGAAGCCCCGGATCCGGTGGGCCTCCTCCTCGCTCAGACCCTTGAGCTTGAAACCCCCGGAAAGCGCTCCGTCGCGGTCCTCCAGTTCCTTGCGCACACGGGTCATCAGGGTGCCCAGTCGGGTGCGGAAGACGTCCAGGTCGGTCACTGGGCCGCCCCGTCCAGGAGGGTGCCCGCGGTGGACTGGGGGACGTACCTGGTCGGGGTGATGCCGAGCAGCTCCGCGGCGAGTTCCTCGTTTCCGGCGAATCCGGCGTCGGCGTCCAGGGTCTGCTCGCCGTCCCAGAGCATGAGCAGGGCCGAGACGGTGTGGCTGGCCTTGTCGTGGTGCATGTCGTAGTGGGCGGCCATGGGGACGGTGTCGTAGTGCACCCACAGGTCGTGGCCGGTCATGAACATGTCCAGGTCGAAGGTGACGGTCAGGCCCATGAGTTCGGGCTTGTAGCGGTCGTCGATACCGGCGAAGGCCTCGTCGAGGGCCACGACGCGGGGGCAGGTGGGCGCGGCCGAGGAGTACAGGGCGTTGGCCGCGGCGAACAGGGGCAGGTGGATGGCGGCGGACTTCTCGCCGCCGGACATCTGCTCGTGCTTGTTCTTGGTGAGGGTGACCTCGTCCTTGCCCGGTTCGGCCAGGCGCAGTTCGAACCGGTACCAGTCGCGGTAGTCCAGGACCGCGGCCAGGACCTGCTTGTGGCTGGCCCGGGGGTGGGTCGCATGGTAGTCGCGGATCATCCGCCGCAGGACGGCGCGGAGTTCGCCCAGGCCCCGGGGGCCGAGCCCGGTGCCGTCGCGGCGCACGAGTTCGGTGGCCTGGCGCTGGTGGTCGGTGAGGCCGTCCGAGCGGGACCAGCGGATGCCCACCCTGGTGCCGGAGGACATGGGCCGGGCGCGGGTGTCGCGGTCCATGGCGCGCACCAACTGCTTGGCGGTGCGGACCCGGTCGTGGATCTGCTGGGCGATACCGCTGAGCAGCTCGTCCTCCAGGACCCCCTGCTCCTCCTCGTGCAGGAGCGCGCCCTGCTCCTCCACCCGTTCGGCGACGGCGCGCGCGAAGACGGAGACGGGGTTGCGGCCGTTCTCGTCGTTGACGTGCACCGTCACCAGCCCGCTGGCACCGACCTCGTGGTCGACGCGGTAGCCCTCGGCGTCACCGCCCAGGGCCTCCTGGAAGGTGCGCAGGGCCTGGGACATGCGGTTCCCCGCGGTCTTGAGCTCGGCCTCGCCGACCTCGCCGGTGCCGACGGTCCCGGCGAAACCGTCCAGCAGGTCGGCGGCCGTTCCGGGCAGGACCTCGCGGACGGTGGCGGCCCGATCGGTGAGCAGGCGCTGCGCGGCCTCCTCCGGGGCGGGCCACTGGTCGGGCACGGGCCAGGTGCCCGGGGTGTCCACGCCCATGACCGCGCGCACGGCGGGCTGGGTGAGCCCGGCGAAGGCGGCGGCGTGCTCGAAGAGGGTGCCCAGGGCCTGGGCCAGGGACTGGCGTCCGCTGTCGCGCAGGGTTTCGGAGCGCACGGCCAGGTCGTGTTCACGGGAGGCCTCCCCCGTGGCGTCGCGGTGCCTGTCCCGGACTTCGCCGAGTTCGGTCCGAGCCCGCTCCAGCTGGTCGAGGAGTTCCCGGGCCGGTGCGTCGATGGCCGCCTCCAGGGTGGCCAGTTCCTCCGTCTCGCGTTCGTGCTCGGTGCGGCTCCGGTCGAGGTCGGCGCGGTCGCCCTCGAGCGCTTCGGTCAGCCGGGCGACGGTGTCCCGGCGGCCGGTGAGGTCGCGCTCGTGGTCGACGATGCCGGCGCGGGTGGCGTGCAGGTTCCGGGCGGTGTCCCGGAAGGCCTCGGCCGCGGCGGCGACCGCGTCGACGTCCTCCCTGCCGGTGGGCATCGCGCGTTCGGCGGCCACGGTGCGGACCTGGCGGCGTTCGGCGTCGACCTGCGCGACGGCGGCGTCGAATTCGCGGCGGGTCTCGGAGCGGGCGGCCCGGGCCGAGGCCAGGAGGGTGGAGTGGTGTTCGAGCGTGCGCAGCGCCCGGACGACCTCGGTGGCGTCGGGCAGGTCGGCGCGGGCGCGGTCGAAGTCCTTGAGCAGTTCGTGGTCCCGGGCGAGCCGGGCGCCGAGTTCGGTGTGCCGGGCGGAGAGCTCGCTGATGCGGGCGTCGTGGGCTTCCAGGCGTTCGCGGCGGCGCTGGGCCCGGTTGGTGGCGCCGATGAACTCGGCGGCGGGCTTGGGGTGGGCGCCGGTGAGCGGGCCCAGGCGGAAGCGGGCACCGGTGTCCACGCCGGACGGGAGCTCGGCGAGCGGGGCGCCGTCCCCTTCGGCGAGGGGGACGGAGGCCAGGACACGGGCGATGGTGTCGGTGGGGACCCGGTCCTGGGTTTCCGGAACCAGGAGGTCGGCGAGGGTGGGTGCGGGCCGCGAGGGCCCGGCCCCGTCACCGGCGTCCGCGCCCGTGCCCGCGTCTTCGCCGGGGAGCAGGTAGACGTCGGCCTCGGCCCGTTCCAGGGCCTGGCGGGTCAGGTCGGGGTCGGGGTGGACCCAGGCGGTGAGCAGCCCGGCGGTGTGCAGGGCGCCCTCGACGGCGGCTCCGTGCTCCTCGGGCAGGTCGTCGGCGAAGCGGACCAGCTGCCAGAGAGGGGCGCCGGGCCGGTCCCCGCGCGGTGCGGGGCGCAGGGGGTCGGCGGGCGGGGCGTCGTCGCGCTCGGCCGCGATGTCCTCGCGTTCGCGGCGGACGGCGGCCAGCTCCTCGCCGAGCCGGGTCTGCTCGGACTCCAGGCCGTTGGCCCGG
The DNA here is from genome assembly GCF_055763695.1 of Nocardiopsis moroccensis. NCBI lineage: Bacteria > Bacillati > Actinomycetota > Actinomycetes > Streptosporangiales > Nocardiopsidaceae > Nocardiopsis > Nocardiopsis moroccensis. The sequence goes on from NZ_CP199747.1 coordinate 2,183,876, forward strand.
GCTGCCACGTGCAGCTGCTGGTCGTGGAGTTGTTCGTTGAACACCTGGGCGAGGGTGGGGGTGCCGGGTTCACCGTAGTGCTCCAGCGTGTCCTGCAGGGCCGTCAGGCAGTCCGGTCCGGCGATCTCCCACCGCTCGGACCAGCCGTCCAGGTTCCGGGCAGCGGTGCGGCGGAGTTCGGCGAGCTCCTCCTCGGCGCCGGCACACTCCTGTTCGCGTGCACCGAGGGCGTCCTCGGCCCGGGCGGCGGCCGTCTCGGCGCGCACGCGGCCGTCCTCGGCGCGGTCCAGGGCGGCGAGCCGTTCGCGTACGGCGCGCACGTCGTCGAGTCGGGCGTCGGCCCTGGCCCGTGCGGTCTCGGGCAGGTCGTCGCCGGTGTCGACGGGCCCTTCGGCGTCGTGGGCGATACCGGAGTGTTCGGCGGCCACGGTGAGTTCGGTGCGCAGTTCCTCGGCCCGGGCGCGTTCGCGCTCGACGCGCTCGGCGACGCGGGCCCTCTCGCCGCTCAGGCGGGAGATCTCCTCCTCCTGGGCGCGCACCCGCGCCCGCTGGGTGGCGATCTGGCGGGCGCGTGCGTCGTTGTTCTCCCGCCTGACCTGGAGGGCCTGCTGGTCGCGGAGGGTCTCGTGCTGGCGCAGGGCGGCGCACTGGGCGTCCAGGCGCGCGGCCTCCTCGGACAGTTCGGCGGCGCGCTCGCGGGCCCGGTCCCGTGCGGCGGTGGCCCGGTCGAGTTCGGCGGCGGCCTCGGTGACGGTGCGGGCGTGGGTGTCGGCCTGCTCGGTGGCGGCGGCGACCCGGGCCAGCCGGTGGCGGGCGTTGGTCCTCAGGTAGTCGGCGTAGACGCCGGTGAAGGTCCGGGCGGCCTCGTGGGCCGCGGTGGCGCTGGCGAACCGGCTCTGGACGGCGGCGAGGTTGGCGAAGTCGCGCGCCGCCTGGTCGACGAGGGCGTCGTCGAGGGGGCTCAGGCCGCCGGTGAGGGTGTGGGAGACCTTCTCCGGGTCCAGGTCCTTGGCCAGCAGGGGGCGGCGCAGGGCGAGCAGGAGGTCGAGGAGTTGGACGTAGCGCTCTCCCAGCCCGAACAGGCGCGCGTCGACGGCCCTGCGGTAGTCGGCCGCGGTGGAGTGGTGGGCGTCCTCGCCGAGGGCCGCCTTGAGTTGGCGTTCGGTGAGCGGGCGCCCGTCGGTGGCCAGCAGTCCGAAGTGCACCCCGAGGCGCTGGTCGGTGACGAAGAAGGAGGGGGTGACGCCGTCGCGGTGGCGGTGTGCGCGCAGCCCGATGACCAGGGTGACGGTCTCGGTACCCGGGTCGGTGGCGGCCGGGGCGCCGGTGTCCGGGTCGTCGGTGCCCGGTTCGTCGCCGTCGGTGGCGCGGGCGAATTCCATCCACACGTACCCGTAGGCGGACTCGTCGCCCCGGTAGAGGAGGTTGGACTTCATGGTGCGGTTCTGGCCGCTGAAGGGGTCGAGTCTGCGGGCGTCGGTGTAACCGTCCAGGACGAAGGGGAACAGCACCTCCAGTGCCTTGGTCTTGCCCGAACCGTTGTGGCCGCGCAGGACGAGGCGGCCGTCAGCGAAGACGAACTCCTCGTCTGCGTAGTCCCAGACGTTGACGACACCGGCCCGGCTGGGCCGGAAGCGGTCGCTCCTGCGGGTCATGGCGCGGTTTCCTCGGTTCCTTCGGTCTCGGGCTGCTCTGGCTGGGCGGTGGGCGTTTCTGTCCCGGCGGCGCCGTCGTCGGGCCGGTCGCTCTCGGGCCGGCCGCTGTCGGACCGGTCGCCGTCGGGGCCGCCACCGGCCTGACCGGTCTCGAGCTGGTCGGTTTCGGGCTGGTCGAGCGGACCGAACGGGAGCAGGCCGGTGTCGGGGCGTTCGGGCAGCGCACCCCGGATGTTGCGGTACCGCAGCGCGGCGGGCGTGACCAGGACCCCGCCCGGGACCGGGCGGACCAGGGCCAGGTCGGTCAGCAGGGCCAGGGCGGCGTCGAGCAGGCCCTGGGGGTCCTGTTGCCAGGTGGCGGTGAAGGAGGCGGCGCCGAACTCCTCGAACAGGTCGGCGATCATGTCCTCCAGGCGTTCGCGCTCCACCAACGGCACCGTGGCGGGCTCTCCGACCCTCGGGACGCGCTCCCCCTCGGCCCAGGCCAGCTCCGTGACGATCCCCTCCTGGGGGATCCCGGCGTCGATCCGCGCGACCAGCTCGGGATGCTCGTGGACGGCGCCCGGGGCGGGCAGGCGGGCCAGACCCGCCCAGGACTCCTCGAAGTAGGTGGCGATCTGGGCCAGCAGCAGTCCGGCCGTACGGGTGACGGCGCCTCCCCGGCCCGGGAAGGCCCGGTCGGTGAAGGTGCCCGAGGCGTCGGCCAGCAGGACCCCCTCCGCGCGGCGCTCCAGCTTCGTCCCGGTGAGGCGGCTCACCTCCTCGGCCGGGCCCCTGCCGCGCAGTGCGGCGGCGACCTCGGGTTCGACGTCCGCGTAGTACACCACGGGGTACTCCACCAGCAGGCGGCGAGCGCGCTGAGCGGCGCGTTCGCGCGGGGCGTCCTGGCCGAGGGCGTCGCTGAGCAGCCCGGAGGCGCTGCGCAGGTGCTGGATCGGCCGGGTGGGCCGGAAGAGGACCTCGCAGATCTCGTGGTCGATGTCGAAGAGCGCGTCACCCTGTTCGCCGCCGCGTGCCCATGCCTCGACGGAGCCGTCGGACAGGTGCAGGGCGCCCCGGTCCAGCAACCAGTGGACGACGTCGACCAGCGCGGCCTTGTGCGTGGAGTCGGTGGGGTCGTAGCCCAGACCCTCGATCCGGTTGGCCGAGGGGGTGACGCGCCGGACCAGGTCACCGAGGCTGATCTCGACCTGGGAGCGCTGGAAGGCGGCCAGCAGCAGGCACAGGTAGGCCAGGCGGCGGCGGTCGAAGGGCTTGCCCTTGCGGGCGAAGGTCTGACGCTGGGTGGGGTCGAGCAGGTCGAGTTCGCGGACCAGGCGGACGTGGTCGGTGGTGGCGATGAGGGTGTACCCGAACAGGGCGCGCAGGTCCTCGGCCATCTGGTCGGCCCAGTACAGGACCTGGTCGAGTACGCCCGGGCGCGGCCGGGAGGCGGTGATGACGTCGCAGGTGAGGACCTTGCGCACGGCCTGCTGGTAGGAGCCCAGGTCCACGGTCTCGACGCGGGGGCGGCTGCGGGCGGCCATCAGTTCCCCTTCCGGGTGCTCGCCCGGTCGGCCCGGTCGGCGCCTGCCGTGCCCCGTCGGGCTCCGCGGGCGCGGGAGGCGAGTTCGACCCGGAAGCCGGGCAGGTGGAGGTTGCCCTGCGACGTGCGCACGGTACTGCCCCGCAGGTCGGGCACGAGCTTGACGAGGGTGCCTCCGTCGTCGCCGGTGGCGGATTTCAGGCGCCCGACGACCGCCGGCGGCGACCCCTCGGGGCCGGAGTACACCTCCCGCGACTCCAGTGCTTTGGTGACAAGCCGCAGCAGGACCCGGGTGTCGCTGTCGTCGAGGACGCGCTCGTGTGCGCCCTCGCGGACCAGGAGCGCGGCCGAGGCGCGTTCGGCCTCGCGTCCCTCACGCTGGCGGCGGCGCAGCTCGGATCGGGCACCGGTGTCGCGGCGCACCGGTTTGGGAACCCCGGGGGTGGGAGCCCGGTCGTTGCGGAACAGGGTGACCGAGACCTCCACGCCGGCCGCGTCGTGCCAGGAGTCGGTGGGTGAGAACTCGTCACCGTCCTCGTGGGCGACGCCCAGGTGGCGAGCGGAACGGGTGTTGAAGGCTGCGCCCATGAGGGCGTGGGCCGCCCCGTCGTCGGGGGTGTCGAACACCCAGGCGGCCAGGTGGCGGAGCTGGGTGGAGCGGTTGACACCGCCGCGCCGGGCCTCGGTGATCTGACGCAGCAGGGCGACCACCCCGGAGACGGCGGACCTGGTGGCTTGGCCGAGTTCGGCGGCCCGGGTGGGCGCCCCGCCCTCGGAGGCGAACCAGGCGCGCACCGCCCACCAGCGGCGCGACCAGTCCTCCAGACGTTCGGCCCGCTCCATGAAGAGTCGTTCGTCGGCCTCGGCCGCGCGGGAGAGCAGGGTGCTCAGGCCGGTGGCCTCGACCTCGTGGACGGCCCGGTCCAGACGGGGCAGGTAGCGGTCCAGTTCGGCCATGAAGTCGGACATGTGGACCAGCAGGGCGTTCTTGTGGCGCAGGAAGACCTCCGGCGAGGCCTCTGTGGAGCGCAGGATCTCCCCGAGGGTCACGTGGAACTGCGCGGAGCGCCGTCCCATGTCCTCCATGACCGAGTCCAGGCGCGACAGGCGCCGGTAGACGTCCTCGGCGCGGCCGGTGCGGTTGGCCTCGGCCAGGGCTCCGAGGTCCTCCAGCACGTCGGAGAAGACCAGCCGGGACAGGTTGACGTCCTCCGCCCGGGCGCCGAGGACGTTCTCCACCGCGTGGTAGGCCCGGTAGCCGAGTTCGCTGAACTGGTAGACGGACTGGCGGTTGCGGTAGCTCGCGAGCGTGCCCGCGCGGGAGGCGTCGTCGAAGCGGTGCACCACGCCGTCGGCCGCGAGTTCGTCGAGGCGGCTGCGCAGCCCCTGGGCGGGGACCGCGGGCACCTCGGCGTGGGCCGCGCCCAGTTCGCGCAGGGTCGCCTCGACCTCGTCCGCACCGACCTGCACCTGGTGGACCTCGCGGAGGCGGTCCACGGCCCGCAGGATCCACAGGTAGGTGACGTGATCGTCCCGGCGGGTGAAGTTGAACAGGCGGAAGCGGTCGCTGACCGCCAGCGCGTCCAGGTCCAACGCCCTGCGTTCGGCCACCACTCAACCCCCGCGGTATCGGTCCCCGGTCGTTCCCGTTCACCCCCGTGGCGCGCGCCCCGAAGGGCTCGCGTGCGCGCGCGGGTCGCCCCCGGCGGGACCGGTGCTCTCGTCCGGAGGGCGGCTGGTGCCATTGTGGCAGCGCCCGGGGACAGCCCCGTCCCGTCGTACCGGGACGGGGCTGTCGGGTTGGCCACCCGTGGGATGATGTGCTCCGTTATGGCACCGCAGACCGTGTCCCGGGGAGGAACGTGAGCGCACGAGGGGGCCGACGCGGGTCCCGGCGGCGGGCCCGATGGCTCCGAGGAGCTCTGCCCCTGGCCGTGGTGGTGTCACTGCTGGCCCTGGGCTGGCTGCACGACAACGCCGACCGTCCGCTGGTGTGGCTGGGCCTGGCCCTGGTAGCCGCCGCCGCGCTGGCCGTGCTGGTCTGGTGGGTCCGGGGCCGGATCCGGCTGGCCGGGGACCGCAGGGTGGTGGCCCGCACCGACCTGTCCGCGGTCGACCGGATGACGGGTGTGCGCTTCGAGGAGTACGTCGCGAGCCTGCTGCGGTCGCACGGCTACACCAGGGTCACGGTGGTGGGCGGCTCCTTCGACGGCGGGGCGGACCTGCGTGCCCAGACCCCGGACGGGCGCCCCCTGGTCGTGCAGTGCAAGCGCTGGCGCAGACCGGTCCCGCCGAACGAGGTGCGGGCCTTCCTGGGGGTGCTGGCCGGAACCCACCGGGGTTACCTGGGGATGTTCGTGGCCTCCGACGGTTTCACCGAGGCCGCCGCGTGGGAGGCGGGGGACGAGATGGTGCTGGTGGGCCGGGAGGAGCTGGCCCTGTGGATGAGCGGCACCCGCCCTCCCGAACTGCCCCGGCCCTCCTCCCACCACCCGCGATAACCCTTTGCGGCCGGTCGCCCAGGCGTGCGAGCCTGCCCGCGGGCGCCGATCGGGCGTGCGGGTGGTTCGTGAGCATCGGGAGAAGAGCAGCGGTCGTGGGTTACGTCGACGTCAACCAGGTCACACACACCCTGCCCGACGGGAGGGTGCTGTTGGACGGGGTCTCGTTCCGGGTCGGCGCAGGGTCCAGGACCGCCCTCGTGGGTGCCAACGGCGCGGGCAAGAGCACACTGCTGAGTCTGGTCAAGGGTGAGTTCGCGCCCCAGTCGGGTGCGGTGACCGTGGACGGCGAGCTGGGGGTGATGCCGCAGTTCGTGGGGCACGTGCGGGACGCGAGCACCGTGCACGAACTCCTGGTGTCGGTCTCCCCCGCGGCCGTGCGCCGAGCGCACGCGGACCTGGAGCGGGCGGAGGAGGCCATGATGGTCTCCGAGGACGAGAAGACGCAGATGCGCTACGCCGAGGCGATCGCGCGTTACGGCGACGCCGGAGGTTACGGGGCCGAGGTCGTGTGGGACCAGTGCTGCGTGGCGGCCCTGGGCACGCCCTACGGGCGCTGCCGGTGGCGGCAGGTGCGCACGCTCTCCGGAGGCGAGCAGAAACGGCTGGTCATCGAGGCGCTGTTGCGCGGCCCCGCGCCGGTGCTGCTGCTGGACGAGCCGGACAACTACCTGGACGTTCCGGGCAAGCGCTGGCTGGAGGAGGCTCTGCGCGCCACCCCCAAGACGGTCCTGTTCGTCTCGCACGACCGCGAACTGCTCAGCCGGGTGCCGGACCGGATCGTCACGGTGGAGCTGGGCGCGGCGGGCAACAGCACGTGGACGCACGGGGGCGCCTTCGACACCTACCACGAGGCCCGGCGGGAGCGGTTCGCCCGCCTGGACGAGCTGCGCAGGCGCTGGGACGAGGAGCACGCCAAGCTGAAGGCGCTCGTGTCCATGTACAAGCAGAAGGCGGCCTACAACTCGGACATGGCCACGCGGTACCAGTCCGCGCGGACCCGGCTGCGCCGGTTCGAGGAGGCGGGGCCGCCGCAGCAGCAGCCCCGGGACCAGAACCTGCGGATGCGGTTGCGCGGCGGGCGCACCGGCAAGCGCGCCCTGGTGTGCGAGAACCTGGAGCTGACGGGGCTGATGCGCCCCTTCGACCTGGAGGTTTGGTACGACGAGCGGGTCGCGGTGCTGGGCGCCAACGGTTCGGGCAAGTCGCACTTCCTGCGGCTGCTCGCCGGCGGCGGTGACGACCCCGAGTCCTCACTGGTCCCGGAGGAGGAGCGCGCCGGTGTCGAGCCGGTTCCGCACACCGGCCGGGCGCGGCTGGGCGCCCGGGTGCTGCCGGGGTGGTTCGCGCAGACGCACGAGCACCCGGAGTTCGCCGGGCGGACCCTGTTGGAGATCCTGCACAGCGGGCAGGGCACCCGGAAGGGCGTGCCCCGGGACGAGGCCGGGCGGGCGCTGGACCGCTACGAACTGGCGCTCTGTGCCGAGCAGTCGTTCGACACCCTCTCCGGCGGCCAGCAGGCCCGGTTCCAGGTGCTGTTGCTGGAGCTGTCGGGCGCCACCATGCTGCTGCTCGACGAGCCCACCGACAACCTGGACGTGGTCTCGGCCGAGGCCCTGGAGTCGGCGCTGGAGGCCTACCGGGGGACGATTCTGGCGGTCACCCACGACCGGTGGTTCGCGCGGAGCTTCGACCGGTTCGTGGTGTTCGGTGCCGATGGGCAGGTAAGGGAGGAATCCGAGCCGAAGGCTCTCCTCTGAGGGTGGTGGCGGGCGACGGCGCGGGAGAGAACGACGGGCCGGTGTGGGACGGGGGCGGACTTGCCGAGCCCGGTAGGAGAGCGGCGCCCGGGACGTGCGGCCCGGGCACCGTGCGGCACGGCGGATGGTTCGGGCTCACTCCAGTGGCAGGGAGAGGTGGACCTCGCCGTCGCATCCCCCGACGCACTGCAGGACCAGGTCGACGGTGCCGCCCCCGTCCATGCTCTCGAACCAGAGCATGACCTGACCCGGGGAGGCGGGTGTGAAGTGGTCCTGACCGGTGACTCCGTAGGAGGGGTCCAGGGGCCCGAGCTCGCCGTCGGGGGCCTCGTGCGTGGCGTCGGCGACGCGGACCTCGACCGACTCGGTCGCCACGCCCGCGAACACGATCAGGCAGTCGGCCCGGACCGCGTGGTAGCTGCTGGCGACCGTCACGGTGACCCCTTCGACTGTGTCACCTCCTCCGCCGGGGAGGAAGTGGTCGCCGACGAGGTCGCCCTCCACCCGGAAGTCGGCGAGCAGCCCCGCCACGAACACGAAGTCGCTGAAGGTGGCGCACCCGCTGCTCCGACAGAGTCGGATGCCCTGGTCGGTCAGCTCGACCGGGTCGTCCTGGAGGCGGTGCCCGCTGACGAGGTTGGCCCGGACTCCGTTCGCCTGGTGTTGCAGGTACCCGTGGGCGGGCCAGTCCGGGTGGGCGAACTCCAGCCCCTTTTCCACCAGCTCGGGATCGCTCGAACGGCCCAGTGCCTCGACGTAGGGCAGGGCGTCCTCGGCGCTTCCCGGCTCGGGTGAGGGTTCCGCTGCTGGTTCCGTGGCCTCTGCGGTCTCCGTCCCCTGGGACTCCTCCACTGGCTCCACCTGTGTCTGCGCGGCCTCCTCTGCGTCCCGGAGGAGGCCGCAGGAGGTGAGGGGGGCGAGGAGTGCCAGGGCCAGGGCGCCGAGGGTCAACCTGGAACAGGTCATACCGAAGGACCTTCTAGTTCGGGGGATGGGGGTCCCGGGGCCGGGGCCCCGAGGACGGCAGAAGGGACTCCACGAGCGCGGGACGGAGTCAGTTCATTCCTAGCAGAACACGGGCCACGTCCCTGCCCTGCGGCGCCCCGTGAACGGAAAAGCGGGGGGCCACCATCGGCCACCTGAACCTCGACAGGGCGAAGAGCCGCTACGTCGCGGCCACGGGCGCGGTCTTCCTCGTGGTCACGGGCCTCCTCCCGGTCCTGGGCAGGGCCGTGGCGGGGATCCCCCGTCCTGGGCGGCGGGAGGACGCGGTGAACACCGACCGAGCCGAGGATGCCGGGGACACCGGAAGCGCCGGGGCGAAGGCCTGACCCGGCCGTGCCGCTCCTGCGTCGGGCGGATCGGCACGGCACACTCCGCGCGCCCGGTCCGGGGCGGCCGGCGGGGAGCCGGAACCAGCGTCCGGCTCCCCGCCAACGGCACCCGGGGAAGAGCAGCCCGGGCAGCACCAGCAGCCCCGGGGCCGAGCAGGCGGGTCGAACGGCTGGCTAGAACGCGTCCGGGTAGAGCTCCCGGGCGATCGTCTCCACGGCGTCGATGTTCCCCAGGGCGCCGGGGTACAGGTCGCTCGCGGGAATGGCGACGAGGAGGTCGTTCTCCACCGCCGGGACCTCGGGGAAGGTGTCGCGGAGGTACTCCCGCGTCTGCTCTTCGTGCTCCGGCCCGCTCACACCGAACACAATGGCTTCGGGGCTGCGGCTGACGATCTCCTCGGGGTTGATCTGCGCGGCGAAGAAGTCGGCGAACTCGGGGCTGTCGGGGTCGAAGACGTTGGCGCCGCCGGCGGTCCTGATGATGTCCGCCTCGATGCCGGCGCCGATGGCCGACAGCGAGTTGCCCTCGACGTAGACCTGCGCGACGCCGGGCTGCTCGGAGCCGCTGATCGCGTCCTCCACGGCGGCCAGTCGTTCCTCGGTGTCCTGGACGAGCCTTTCGGCCTCGTCGGGGACGCGCAGGATGGCACCGAGGTCGGTGACGTCCGTCAGCACGTCGGTGACCTGCGCGGTGTTGCGGCGGTCGGCGCAGCCACCGGTCGCGACGTAGGCCTGGGCGCCGTTCTCGTCCAGCTGCTCGATGCTGGCGAAGCCCTGTTCCGCGGTGAACTCGTACTCCGTGGGGGCGGCCACCAGGTCGGGGGCGACGGCCAGGAGGTCCTCACGAGCCGGCGGGGCGTCCGTGCTGAGCACCGGGATGCCGTCGGCCTGCCCGGCGACGTCCTCCGGCAGCGCCGAGACCTCGGTCTGGGCCTGGCCTGCCATGGAGTCCCGCACACCGAGGCGGAGGAGCAGTTCGGTCTGCGAGGGCATCAGCCCGACGACGCTGCTGGGGGCGGTGTCGAAGGACAGCTCCCGTCCGCAGTTCGTGACCGTCACGGTGTCCCCGGAGGTGTCGGAGGTATCGGTGGCCGCCTGGTCGCTGGTGACGCCGGTACCGCAGGCGGTCAGCACCAGCGGCGCCACGAGGAGTGCGGCCCAACCGGTCGAGAGGCCGCGGGAACGGCGCCGGGACGCGGCCCGGGTGGTGTTGCGTGTCATGGGGTGGTTACTTCTTCCTCGGTCGGGGCGGTTGGGTTCGCTGGGGTCGGGTCGTTCGGCTCCGGCGCGCTGCGGGCGTCGAAGAGCAGGTGTCGCCGTCCGGAACGCGGATGGGCGACGGCTGTCGACTCGACGCCGAAGACCGAGCGGACCAGGTCGGTGTGGAGTACCTCGTCCGGGGTGCCGAGGGAGATCAGGCGCCCCTCGGCCAGGACACCGATGGCGTCGCAGGAGCGCGCGGCCAGGTTCAGGTCGTGCAGGGCGACCAGCACGGTGCGGTCGGTGGCCCGGACCCGGTCGAGGAGTTCGAGCTGGTGGGCGATGTCGAGGTGGTTCGTGGGCTCGTCGAGGACGAGCACGGGGGTGTCCTGGGTGAGCGCGCGGGCGAAGAGCACGCGTTGGCGCTCACCGCCCGAGAGGGCCGAGAACGAGCGGTTCTCCAGGTGCGCGGCGCCGACGCGGGCCAGGGCCTGCCGGGCGAGGGTGACGTCGTGGTCGGAATCGCGTCCGTACCCGCGTCCGTGCGGGATGCGTCCGAGCAGGACGAGGTCGAGGACGGGGATCTCGAATTCCTCGCTGTGCTCCTGGGCCATCACCGCCACGTGCCGGGCCAGCTCCCTGCGGCTCAGCGCGGTGATGTCGGTGCCGTCGAAGCGCACACGGCCGGCTGACGGGGCCGCGAGCCCGGACACGGCGCGCAGCAGGGTGGACTTGCCGCTCCCGTTGGGCCCGAGCAGGCCGAGCACGGTGCCCGAGGGCACCGTGACGCTCACGTCGGTGACGACGGGCCGCCCGCCGCGGTGGGCTTGGAGGTTCTCGACGTCGACTCTCATCGGCCCACCCCCACGCTGTCGGCGCGGTCGCGTCGCAGCAGCCACAGGAAGAACGGTGCTCCGACCATCGCGGTGAGCACACCCAGCGGGATCTCCGAGGGGTCTGCCAGGGTGCGGGCCAGGAAGTCGCAGGTGGCGAGGAAGACCGCTCCGCCGAGCAGGGCGACGGGGAGCATCCTGCGGTGGTCGGAGCCGACGATGATGCGTGCGATGTGCGGGATGATCAGGCCGACGAAGCCGATGCCTCCGGAGACCGCGACGACCGATCCGGTCAGCAGGGCGGCGGCGACGAGGGCGCCGCTGCGCAGCCGGTTGACGTTGACGCCCAGGGACGCGGCCGCGTCGTCTCCGACGAGGAGCGCGTTGAGTGCCCGGGCGTGGAACGCGGCGTAGACGCCCACGATGAGCAGCGCCGCCGAGGGCAGGGCGAGGTGGTTCATCGTGGCGGCGGAGACCGAACCCAGGAGGAAGAACATGATGCTGAAGACGTTCTGCGCGTGGGTGGTGATGGTCAGGTAGCTGGTCACGGCGCTGAACAGGGAGCCCAGGGCGACGCCCGCGAGGATGAGTCGCTGGGGTGCGATGCGCCCGTTCTTGTGGGCCAGGGTGTAGACGGCCGCGGTGGCCGCGAGCGCGCCGAGGAAGGCCGCGCCCCCAACACCGAGAGCGCTGGTCCCGACACCCAGGACGATGAACGAGACCGCACCGACGCCGGCGCCGGCGGAGACACCGAGGATGTAGGGCTCGGCGAGGGAGTTGTGGACCACGGCCTGCATCAACGCACCGGCCAGGGCGAGCGCGGCGCCGGCGGTCGCTGCCAGGAGTACGCGGGGCAGCCGGAACTGCCAGACGGCGTTGTCCTGCACCGTCGTCAGTGATCCGTCCGACATCCACGGCATCCCGGGCACGAGATGGCCGACGATGATGCGCAGGGCGTCCGCCGGGGACACGTCGATCGTGCCGACGCTGCTGGACAGCACCACCACCGCCAGCAGCGTGAGGGCCAGGGCCGGAACGAGGATCCGGGCGGCGAGCACGCCGCGCCGCCGGGTGTTGCCGGTGGGAGGGGTCGGGGGCGGTGCGCCGTCGGGGGGCGCTCCTGTGGGGCGCGCGTTGGTCAGGAGACGTCGGAAGGGGGCCGACGCTCGTCTCCCGTTGGTTGCTTGTGCCATCTGTTGCGGAGGCTCTCTTAGCTGGTGGATGGATGGGTCCGCACGGTTTTGGTGGTCGTGGCGGCGAAGCCGAGGACGGTCGTTCCGAGGCGGTGCAGGCTGTCGAGGTGGTTGCCGCCGTGGCCGGTTTCCGGTGCGTGCCACACGTCGGCGCTGCCTCCGACGCGGCGTAGCGCGTCGGCGACCGCCAGAGTGTCGGCGGCGGCGACCCGGGAGTCCTCCGCCAGCACGATGCCGAGGAAGCGGGGAGGCGCGGTGCCGGGGGTGAGCTCCCTGGCACGGTGCAGGGGTGAGATCCGGCGCAGGTGTTCGGTCCCCTCGGGGGTGTCCGAGGCGCCGAACTCGGCGGCCCAACGCCGTCCGAGCGGGTGGGCGCCGAGGTTGAGCAGGTCGAGCGGCGCCGCGGTGCTGACGACCCCGGCACACAGGTCCGGCGCTCCGAGAGCGCAACTGGTGGCCAGGACCCCGCCGTGCGAGGCGCCGGCCAGGACGAGCAGGTCGGGGCGGGTGAGCCCGGCCTCGACCAGGCCGCGTGCGACGGCGGCGAGGTCCTCGATGCCGCGTCCCTTGGCGGGGCCGCGCCCGGCCTGCCGCCAGGCCGGGCCGTGCTCGCCGCCGCCCCGGACCTGGGCGATGGCGTACCGTCCGCCGTGCTCGACCCACGCCGGCACGGTCGGTTCGAACACCGGCAGGCTCGGTACACCGAAACCGCCGTAGCAGGTGAGGATCAGCGGTGCGGGACCCTCGGCGCCGACCGGTGAGGTGACCACGACGGGGACGCGCGCTCCGTCCCCGGCGGTGAAGACGTGCCGTTCGGTGCGTGCCGGGGTTTCCGGGCCGGCCACTGCCGGACGGTCGGACAGCAGCTCCTCGGCGGGTACGACCCGTGGGGGCAGGACCGGGCCTTCGATGAGGACGTGGAACCGGCCGGCGTCAGCGCTCACCCCGGTCGCGACGGCCGGAGCGCCCCGGTGGGTGACCTCTCGTTCGGCCGCGACCGCGCCCCGGACGAGCCGCACGAGGACACTGCGGCCGGCGCGTACGCCGACGGCGACGATGTCCTGGCCGCGGGCGGCGAACGAGGTGATCCGCAGGTCCGGGTCGTCCCAGCACCATCTCCGGGCGCCGCTGTCCGGGTCGAGGCCCTGGAGGCGGGCGCCGTCGTCGACGACGAGGTCGTCCCCCGCGGGCAGGGCCCGGACGATGGCGGCGAACGTGGCGAGCTCGGTACCGGTGGCCCGGTCGAGGAGGCGGCTGGGGCTGCCGGGACGGCTCTCGGCGAGCAGTCCGCGCCGGCCTCCGGGGAAGAGTCTGAGCCGGGTGTCCGGCGGTACGGCCGAGACCGTCGGCCGCCCGGTGTCGACGTCGATGCGGACGAGGCCGTGGGAGCGGCCGGCGACCAGTTCGACACCGGAGGAGTCGGCGTCCCAGAGCATGGGGTCGTAGCGGCAGCGAACCCGCGGGTACAGCCGCAGGGCTCCGGTGGCGGTGTCGACCAGCCCCAGGGCCGCGTCCTCGTCCGCGCGCTCGGCCAGTTGGACGCAGACGCTGCGCCCGTCCGGGGAGGGGGCCATGCGCAGGATGTGGCCCTCGGGCTCGATCACCGGTGCGCCGGTGTCCGCCCGGTAGATCCCCTGGCGTCGGCGTCCGGGCGGTCGGCTGAGTACGAACCCGTTCTCCGGCAGGCCCGGGCGGCCGTGCCGTTCCCACTTCGTGAGCGCGGTGTCGAGGGCGGGGACGACGGGAGGAGGGGAGTCGTGCATCGCGCTACCGGCCGATGGTGTCGGTGGCGCCGCCGTGCCAGTACAGGTGCCCGCCCTCGTCGAGCGGGCCGGACACGGTGACGGTCTCGAGTACGCCGTCGTGGAACAGGTGCAGTTGGCCGTCGCCTCCCCGGGTCACCGCGACCGTCGTCCCGGTGGGGTCGAGTGCCACGGAGCGCCGCTGTGCGGGTGAGTCGCCGACGGGGTCCCAGGGCAGGTGTCCGGGGGCGGGCGGGCGCGACATCGGGGGGAGCGGGGTCCTGTGCGGGACGCGCATCAGCGGCTCGGCCCGCTCGATGACGGTGAGCTCGTCTCCGTCGGGGTGGATCGTGGCGACGGCGGCCCGGGTACCGCCGAGCGCGAAGCGGAAGGCCAGTCCTCGGGGGAGCTCCAGGCAGCGCGTCCGGCCGGTGGACAGGTCGATGTCGACCAGGTGGTTCGTCCATTCGGTCCATGCCGTCGGGGACACGGGCCCGCCTCGGACCACGCCCACCGCGCGACCGGCGGCCGGGTCCAGGCGCAGGTAGTAGGCGCGGCCGGGCACGGGCCAGGCAACGGTGCCGAGCATGCGCGGGACACCGCCGTCGACGACGAAACGCTCCAGTCCTTCGCTGGTCGCGGTCGCCGCGATGCCGGTGCGCTGGTCGACGACGTCGCCGTGTCCGTCGTCGGCGATCTCGCGGACGACCTCACCGGTGATCCGGGGCACGTGCGGGGCGGCGTCGAGGCACCGGGAGAGGGGGAACGCCTCCAGGGCTCCGGGCTCCCGGTGGCGCAGCACGACCACCGGTTCGCCGCCGGCCTGGTCGGGGACGATCATCACCCCGGGCTCACCGGTCCGGGAGCGGAACCGTACCGACCCGCTCCGCTCACGGTCGACGAGGGTGACGACGTCGCTCCACGCCTCCGTGTTGGCGCCCAGGCCGGTCGTCACCGCCACGTAGCGGCCCGAGGCGTCGCAGGCGAGGTGCTCGCCGGGGATGGCCGCGGGGAAGCGCTGTTCCCCGCGATCCCCCGAGACCACGAGCTCGCCGGAGCGGTCGTCGACGTAGGCCCATGCGGCGGACCCCTCCCCTTCCCGTCGGGGCAGCGTCAGGAACCCGGCGTGCTCGGCGAGGACGGCGTCGCCGAGCGGTCTCACCGTGCCGTCCGCGACGGCGTACATGCGGCCTCCGCGGTAGTCGGCCACGAGGAGCTTCTGGAAGTTCATGGACCAAAGCTATTGGAAACGGTAATCATTATCAACTAGTGTGATCGTCGTTCGTCCCCCACGAACACGTATCGGCCCTTATGACCGATGCGTCATGACCCGAGAAGGGAACGACCCATGGACAACCAGATCGTCACCGAGATCGAGGAGTCCGAGCAGCTCGCCCATCTGTCGGCCTCGCACTCCAACGCGCTCGTCGAGAACCCCTTCGACGTCGTCACCGAGATCGAGGAGTCCGAGCAGCTCGCGCACCTGTCGGCCTCGCACTCCAACGCGCTCGTCGAGAACCCCTTCGACTAGCACCCGCCCACGACATAGTCAGTGAGCAACCCGGTCGGGCAGCCCCGCGCTGCCCGGCCGGGCCGTTCGAGAGGTCGGCCATGCCCCCAGAACCAACCATCGCCCGCGTGCCGGGGACCGGCGCGCACGTCATCGTCGACAGCGGGGGTGCCGGCGTCGTACGCACCTCCTCGGGGCGCTTCCTCCGTCTCGTGTCCCCGCCGCCCGGCCTCCTGGACGCCCTGGGCGGCACTTCGTACGGCGACGGGGAGGCCTGCGCGTACGCCGAGACTCTCCGGGTGAAGATGTCCGCGCTCGAGGAGGAGGACGCACAGCGCCGTTGGCCGTCCCCGCAGCGCGAGGTCGCCCTGGTCGGCGAAGGCCCACCCCTCGACGCGGTGGCCGAGGCCCTGACCGGCTGGGGCGCGGCCGTCACCCGCCACACCGACGGCGAGGCCCTGCTCGCCTCGGTGGACGGGACAACCGGCGACGAACACCGGGGCAGCGGCACGGCCGGTCCCCGGGAGGAGGACGCCTGGCCGTGGGGACTGGTGGTCGCGTACGCGGACTCCCCCGCCGAACGCGCCGGGTGGGACCGGCTCGACGCGCTGCCGGGCCGGGGCGTCGCCTGGCTGCGCGCCTACCGCGAGGGCGAGAACTGCTTCGTCGATCCGATCTGCCTCGACGGGGACGACCCCGGAGCCGAACAGGTGTACCGGCGACGCCTGGCGGCGAGCTTCGTCCCCCGTGAACTCGACACCTGGCGACGCGCGGCCGTGGCCGCCGCACCCCCCTCGGCCGCCGCACAGGTGCTGATGACGAGCCGACTGCTCACCCTGGCCCTCGCCTGGGCGCAGGGGGCGGAGGCGTTGGGGGGCTACCGCGGCACGCTGTGGAAACTGGTCGCCGCCACCGGCACGATCAGCGAACACCCGGTGCTGGCCTATGACCCGCCCTCCTCCATCGACCGAGGGGCGCGTCGGCGGACATGACGGTGGAGCCCGAACGCGAACACCTCTGCCGGGGCCGCGACGGCACGGTCCTGCGCGGGCGACTGTGGGAATGCCCGAACCCCGAGGGCATCGTGGTGATCCGTACCCCCTACGACGCCGGACAGCACGTGTCGACGGCACGCTCATGGAACGCCCGCGGCTACCACTGCCTCGTCCAGGACGTGCGCGGACGGTACGGGTCGGCGGGGGCCTGGTCCCCCTACGCGCACGAGGAGGACGACGGCGGCGACACGCTCGCCCACCTGCTCGACGAGTACGAGGGGCTGCCGCTGGTCCTCTTCGGCGCCTCGTACGCCGCCCACACCGCGTTGGAAGCGGCTCGGGCCGCGACCCGCGACGGCGCGTGCCCGGTCGCGGCGATCATCACCCTCGTCCCCGCCCTCGGACTGGCCGAGACCGCGTGGGACCCCAAAGGCTCACCGCAGATCCTGCACCGGATCGGATGGTGGCACGAACACGGACGCCACCGGCGCTCCCGGCCCCCGCTGTCCGCGGCCGAGCTCGACCGGCGCGTCGCGCAGGCGCGGAGCCGGGGCGTGGTCGAGGCCGCCGGGAACTGGGGCTGGTCGCCCTCGGCGCTGACCGGCTGGCGGCGGCTGTGGAACGCGGACCGGGTGGACACGGCGGCACGCTACGGCGGCATCGACGTGCCGCTGCTGGTGGTCAGCGGCGACGACGACTTCTTCCACGAGGACGCCCGGCGGCTCGCGCGCGGGTGGGGCGCCCCGAGCCACTTCGCCAGCGGCCCCTGGGGGCACCGGTTGGCCGGCGGCGTCACCGACCGGGCCCTGCGGGCCCGCATCTCGGCCGCGGGCGGACTGAGCCACGTCATCGACCCGTGGCTGGCGGCCCAAGGGCTGCCCGGTTCCCCGGCGGAGTGGACCGGGATCCTCACGTCCGCGTCCGCGCCCCACACCCGGTCGACCCTCGATTCCGCGTCAGAGGCCTGGCGCCACGAAAGGACCTCACCTTGACCCCCACCACAACCGGGCGGCCCCACCCGGGGGCCGCCGGAACCGCCGCGGCCGGAGCCGACCGCCCCCTACCGGTGGACGCGCTGGTCGACCCCGAGTGCGGGATCATCCGCTCCGTGCGCGCCGTGGCGCACCCCGCCGGCGCCCCCGCCTCCTACCTGGGGCTGACCGCGGCCGTCGCCGACGCCCGGCAGCTCGGCGAGTGGCCGGCCGACCGCGTCTCGTTGGGCACGTCCTTCGACGACGTCGAGCAGGCCAGGATCGCCGCGATAGCCGAAGGGGTCGAGCGCTACTGCGGGAACTGGATCCCCGCCGACCTCCCCCACGACGAACTGCGCATCGGATCCCGTGCGGAGCTGCTGGCCGCGGGCCGCAGCCCGATCGACCTGGACGAGCTGCCCCGGTTCGCCCCGTGGCAGTACTCCCGCGCCGGGTTCCCCTACCAGCCACTCACCGAGGACACCCCCACCCTCTGGGCGCGCTGCGAGGAGCACGGCGGCGCCGAGGTCTGGATGCCCGCCTCTCTGGTCCACCTCAACTGGCGGCAGTCGCGCTTTCGCCACCTGCCGCGCGTGCACCACCTGAACTACGCCGGGATCGCCACCGGGCAGGGGACCGACGACGCCAGGGACCGGGGGGTCCTGGAGATCATCGAACGCGACGCCCTCGAACTGTGGTGGCACCTGGACGGCCCCACCTTCGGGATCGACCCCGCCAGCGTTCCCGGACTCGCCGACGACCTGCGCGGCAGCTCCCTGGACGTGTCCCTGGCACTCATGCCCTCGGAGTTCGCCCCCGCCGTGGCCGCGCTCGTGCACGACCGGGAACGCGGCCTGTACGCCGCGGGGTTCTCCGCCGCGCTCGACCCCGTGCGGGCCGCCCGCAAGGCCGTCCTCGAAGCCGTCCACACCTGGGTCTACACCCAGGGCTGCACCACCGCCGACGGGTGGGTCTTCCGCGCCGTCGAACAGGGCCTGATGGCCCGCGGCCTCTACCTCGACTTCCGCGCCGACGCCGGCTACCTCGACGCCGCCGGCAGCCAGTGCGAGCACGTCGTCGACCTGGGCGCACACGTCCAGGTCTGGCTCGACCCCCGGGTCCACGGCGAGGCCCGGCGCTTCACGGCACCCGCCCTGGGAACCCGGCCGATCACCGAGGTCGCGGCCGTGTCGATGGACGAGGTCCACCAACGGCTGGCGGAGCGCGGACACCGCGTCCTCACCCGCGACCTGACGACGAGCGATGTCCGCCGCACCTCGCTGCGGGTGGTGCGGAGCTTCGTCACGGGGCTCGTCCCGAACGCCCCGGCGGCCTTCGCCTACCTGGGCATGCCCCGTTTCGAGCACGCGGCCCTCGAACGGGGGTGGCGCACCTCCTGGGACGGGAGCCCCGAGAGCCTCACCCTCGTCCCGCCCCCGCACATGTGAGGCCGCACCCATGCCCCTCCCCTTTCCCCCGGTCCCCTCGGCACACGGTGCGAGGCGTGGTACGGCGGATCCCTCGCGCCTGCCGCCCGCACTCGCACGCGCCTTCTCGGCCGAGGTACCGGGACCGCCCCGCCCGCCCGGACCGCGCGCCAACCCCTGGCAACGGGCCGGAGCCGACCCGGTGGCGGTGCCGGTCCGCGAACGCGCCCTGCTCGACGGCCTGTGGCGCGGCGCGGGACACCACCGCCTGGCCGACGGGACGGTGACCCGTGTCCGCAGGCGTCCGGTGCCCTCCGCGGGCGCGACCTACCCCGTGCACACCCACCTGGTCGTCGGTGCGGACGGCCCCCTGGACGCGGGCCGCTACGCCTTCGACCTGGAGGAGGGCACCCTCCACCGACGCGACGAGGCCCGTGAACGGGAAGCGGGCTGGCCCGCCCCCGGCGTGGGCGCCGGCGCGTCCGGCGCCCACCTGGTCCTGAGCGTGCAACCCGGTCGCAGCTTCGGCCGGTACCGGCACCGGGCCTGGCCGCTGTGGATCGCGGACACCGCCTACGCCCTGGCCGCGGTGGAGTTCCTGTGCGCTCCGGCCCCCGCCGCGGTACGGCTCGGCCCCGGACCGTGGCTGCGCGAACTGCTCGGCGTCCCGCGCGCGGCCGAGCACGGGCGGTGGCTCGCGCGCGGACTCGCGCCGGAGATCCCGCTGGCCGCGGTCGAACTGCCCGACTCCTGGTCGGTCCTGCCCGAGCGCAGGGACGCGCTGGCCGCGAGGCGTTCCCCGGCGATCGGCGAGTTCGAGGCCGCGCCGCGCACCCGCGATCCGCGGGTGGCGGACGTCGCCGAGGCCTCCGGGCAGGCGTGGGTCCTCGGGGCCCGCCGGCTCAAGACGTGGTCCGTCGCGGTGGACACGCCCGCTACCGAGTTCACCCGGGCCCTGTGGCGGGCTCACCGGGCCGCGGCCGAGCTGTGCTACGCGGGCGCCCTGTCCCGGCGGTGGCGCTGCCGCCCGGTGTCGGGGTTCGTCGCTTCGCACGACCGCTGGACCTTCCACGCCCTGGCGATGCTCCCCGGCGAACACGACCTCGACAAGGAGTCAGCCGCATGATGATCGTTCCCCCGCTGTGGCGGGAGGCGGCCCGCTTCCCCGCCGATCTGGCGCGGAGCGTCGCCCTGCTGGTCCTCGTCTTCCTCGCCCACGTCGGGCAGGCCGTGGCGATCGCCTGGTCGATGTCGGCGGTGCTGCGCGGCCAGGCCCAGGACGTGCTGCTCGCGCTGTCGCTGATCCTCGGGATCGCGCTGCTGCGCCTGGTGCTCTCCCTGGCCCAGGCGTCGGCCGCCGCACGTCTGGGCGGCCGGGTCAGGCAGGCGGTGCGCCGCCGCGCGATGGAGGCCGCGCTGGTGCCCGAGCGGCTGCACGACACGGCGGCCCGGGACGGTTCGATGCGGGCCAGCCTGGGCGACGGGGTCGACGGCATCGACGCCTACGTCTCCAAGTACGTTCCCGCGATCGTGCAACTGCTCCTCACCTGCCCGATCATCGTGATCGTCCTGCTCGCACTCTCGCCGTGGGCGGGGTTGTGCGTCGCCGCAGGGGTCCTGTTCGCACTGGTGGGGCCCATGGCGTGGAAGCGGATGATGGCCCGGCGCGGACTCGACCACTGGGACAGCTACGAGGCGCTCAGCGCCGACCTGCTCGAGTCCCTGCGCGGCATGGCCACCCTGCGCACGCTCGGCGACGTGTCCGGCACCCGCGAGCGGCTGCACCACCGCTCGGAGGCGCTGCGCAGGGCCACCGAGCGCGTGATGCGCGTCTCCCTGGGCGAGACCTCCGTCACCGACGCGGCCGTCCAGGGGGGAGCGGTCGCCGCCGCGGCGGTCGCCGTCACCCACGCGGTCACCGGGCAGGCCCCGGCCCTGGAGGTCTACCTGATCCTGCTGCTCTCCTCCGAGGCGTTCCGTCCCGTCCGGGACCTCTCGCGGCACTGGCACGCCGGGTTCCTCGGCCTCACCGCGGTCCCCGGCCTCGAACGGATCGGGGCCCTCGCCGAACGGCGCACCGCTGCCCCCGACCACACCGCGCCCGGCCCCGCGGCCGACCCCGAGGGCGGCCGGGCGGCCGAGGACCGGCCCGCGGACGTGCTGCGGGTGAGGGGTCTGAGCTTCCGCTACCCCGACGCCCCCCGCGACGTCATCCACGACCTCGACCTGACGGCCCGGCGGGGCTCCCTCACCGCGGTCGTGGGAGCCTCCGGGGCCGGAAAGTCCACCCTCTTCGACCTCCTCCTCGGTTTCCTCACCCCGCGCACCGGAAGCATCGACCTCGACGGGCGGCCGCTCCGTGCCCGTGACATCGCCGTGGTCTCCCAGCGGCCGGTGCTCTTCGCCGGGACCGTTCGCGACAACCTCGCGGTGGCCGGTGCCACCGCGGAGGCGGACCTCGTCGAGGCCTGCCGCGCCGCGGGGATCCTCGACGAGGTCCAGCGCTTCCCGCGCGGCTTCGACACCGAGGTCACCGAAGCCGGCACCAGCCTGTCGGGCGGGCAGCGCCAACGCCTCGCCCTGGCCCGCGCGCTGCTGGCCCGGCGCCCGGTCCTGCTGGTGGACGAGCCGACGAGCGCGTTGGACGCCGACCGCTCCGCGGACGTGGTCCGGACCCTGCACCGCGTGGCCCGCGACCGCGTCGTCCTCATGATCAGCCACCGCTCCGAGACCCTCACCGGGGTCCCCGACGTGCTCAGCCTCGACTCCGAACACCTGGGAAGCACTTCGTGAACACCCTCTCCGCGTTCCGGGCCTTCCGTGAACTCCTGCCCGTCCTGCGCCCCGAATGGCGGGGGATGGTCTGGATCTACCTGCTGGGCACCATGAGCGCGCTCGGCCTGGCCGGCCTGACCGTCCTCACGGCCTGGGCGGTCGGCCACGCAGTGGTGGAGCGCACGCCGCCCGGCCCCCTCTGGTGGGCCCTGGTCCTCGGGCTCGTGCTGCTGCGGGTACTCCTGACCTGGCGGGAGATGGACGTCTCCCATGCCCTGGCCTACCGCGTGCTGGCCCGGCTGCGGATGGCGTTGTTCGACGCCTACGCGCGCAGCGTCCCCGGTCGGCGCCGTGAGCACTCCGGACGCGCGGCGGCCGTCGCGATGGACGACATCGAGAAGCTCGAGTTCTTCTACGCCCACACGGTCGCCCAGCTCGGCGCCTCGCTCACCCTGTTCGCCGCCTCCCTGGTGACCGCGTCCCTGCTGCTGCCCGAGGCCGCGCTCGTCATGCTCCTCGGCGCCGCCGTCGTGGCGAGCAGCGCGCTGTACTGGGCTCAGGCCGCCCGGCGGCTGGGCGAGCGGGAACAGCGGGAACGCTCGGACCTGTCCGAGCGCATCGTGGACGCGCTGGGCGCCCTGCGCGAGGTGCTCGCCTACGGGCTCGCCCCCCGGATCATCGCCGAGACCAGCGCCGCCACCGCACGCGCCACCGCGATCGCGCAACGGCGCGAGCTGCTGTCGCAGCTGGTCACCGCCCTGCGGGAACTCATCCTCACCGCCGTGGTCATCGGCGTCATCGCCACCAGCGCCACCGCCGCGGGCGTGCTCTCGGAAGGCGCCCAGGTGCGGCTGACCCCCGCGGAACTGCCCGCG
This sequence comes from Nocardiopsis moroccensis, assembly GCF_055763695.1. Classification (NCBI taxonomy): domain Bacteria; kingdom Bacillati; phylum Actinomycetota; class Actinomycetes; order Streptosporangiales; family Nocardiopsidaceae; genus Nocardiopsis; species Nocardiopsis moroccensis. The sequence continues at coordinate 2,206,172 of NZ_CP199747.1, forward strand.
CTGGTCGCCCTGGCACTGGTCGGTATCGCCGCGATCGTGGACGCCACCGACACCCTCACCCGGCTCCATCCGCTCGTCTCCGGCGCCGGACGCGTCGCCGCCGGAATCAACCGGCCCCCGGTCGTCGCCGTCCCGCAGGCGCCACGGCAGCTGCCCGCCGGTCCGCTCGGCCTCCGGTTCCGGGACGTGTCCTTCTCCTACGAGGGCCGACAGCCCACGCTCAGTTCCTGGTCCGCCGAACTCGCCCCCGGCGAGCACGTCGGGCTGGTCGGCCCCTCCGGCTCGGGCAAGAGCACCGTCATCGCCCTCGCGGCCCGCCTCTGGGACCCCTCGGCGGGCACCGTGGAGCTCGTCACCGCGGACGGCGGGGGCGTCCCCGTCACCGATCTGGACGAGGCGGCGCTGCGGGGGGCCGTCGCCCTGGTCGACCAGGACGCGATGCTCTTCCACGGCACCGTGCGCGACAACCTGCTGCGCGGCTGCGGGCCGCGGTCCGACGGCGACCTGACCCTTGTGCTCGAACGCGTCGAAGCCGCCGCCTGGATCGGTCTCGACGACGAACTCGGAGAGGGGGGCGTGCGGCTGTCCGGCGGGCAGAGGGCGCGCCTGTGCCTGGCCCGCGCCCTCGCCCGCCGACCGCGTGTCCTGCTGGTGGACGAGGTCACCGCCAGCCTCGACCCGGCCACCGAACGGCTGGTGTCCGACGTCATCGCCGAATTCCACGGCACGGTTCTGATCGCGTCCCACCGGGCCGAGACCCTGGCCCGCCTCGAACGCGTCGTCGACGTGGCCGCGGCCCCGCACGCCGTGCGGGGACCGGGTGGCTGACCCCGGGGCGTTCCCTGCACGGGAGGCGGTCCCGGCACATACCGGAACTCGGACAAGGCTCCTCATCTAGTGGGGATCTGTAGGAGACAAATGGATCTTCACCCACCGGGCTTCCTCCGGTTGCGTGGGATCCAGGTCGACCTGCATCAGCCAGCGCCCGGGGCGGAGGGGGATCTCGTCGAAGCGGTCCGCGTCGCCGATCGAGAGAACCCCGGAAGGCAGGACGATCACGGACGCGTGGTCGGACGAGGCCATGGGAACAGCGTGAACGTACACGTTCAGTTCGACGTCGGCGTCTCGCGGATCGACCATGCGGCTGTTGGCCACCTGGATGGTGACCTGGTCATCCACGGCGAAGAACGGGCCGTCGCCGGAGAGGTGGTCGTAGTCCCCGTCGTGGCCTTCACCGTCCTCGCAGTAGATGCAGCCCCAGTAGTAGTCGCGTACGCAATGGAGCACGGGGTCGGTCGTCATGGTCACCCAGTGTGCGATACCGCAGCGACACTTCACTGCGCCGACAGAGCCGGATCCGGCTCAAGGGTCCGGAGGCGCCGGCGCGCAAGCTGAGGCAAGACGACGTTCGGGTGCGTGCCCCGACCAACGGGCGATGGACGAGAACCTCGCGCGGTGCCATCGGACGCGGCCATCAGCTTGGGTGTGCTCCGTTCGTGCTCCGCAGTTTTGGGCCGGGACGTCAGCGGGCGGGACGGAGCGGAACGAAGTGACACGTGGCGGTACCCGGGCACCGAACTTCTCATCCGATGGCCGCAGGTTCGAATCCTGCCGGGTGCACCACAAAACCCCAGTTCAGAATGGGTGCGCGAGGGCCTCGAACGAGGTCCTCGCGGCGTTTGGGGGCCATGTGTGCTCCATACGTGCTCTTCAGTCGGAGCACAGTCGCAGCAGCACCCGCGAGAACCCCATCGGACTTGGCCACCTCGCAGCCACGCCACCCCTCGGATTCTCGGCTGAGTCCTCCCCACCAAACCTCCTGGGGCGGCCCCACCCGCCTCATGGCTGCCTACAGGAAGGCCTTCTGGCAGGATTTGAGGCGCTTTGAGAGCGCCTCGTTCCCTCCAGCACCCTTCCCTCACCCCTCCGCTGACCCAACGACGAGCGCGTGTTGAGGCAGTGCTGACGAAGCAAGCGCGAGAACCTATCGGACCGTAAATCCAACGCAGCGTTTTCCCTGGACGAAGCCGACAGTTGGGACTTGTCTACCCCGATCAGCCGACCTGGTCGGCCACCCGCTCAAGAGCGCGGAACAGCATCTCGGCGGCTCATCACCGGTCGACCAGCCGTGCCTCGAGAGCGCACGGAGCCGCTCGGGCCTCGCGGAGTCAGAGCTTCGAGGCAGCCACTTCCAGGAGGAGCATCCACTGCTCACCGGGGAACTCCAGGTGGCCCGATCCCCGGTTCTGCGAATCCCGAACGAGAACGGAACCCGCATCCCTCCGCGCTTCCACGCAGTGGCCCTGGTTGCCGCTGTAGCTCGACGTCCGCCAGGTGGTGTCCACGGTTGTTCTCCTCACAGTGATGCGATGAAGTGCAGGCTTTCCTCAGGGGAGAGCGCGAGACTCCTCAGATGCCCGTACTGCTGCTGGCAGTTTCCCACGGTCACCTGGTCGGTGATCACCTGACCCGATCCGGGCGTCTCCGCGTACACGAGCGACTCCGCATGGTCCATGTCGAGGATGACCAGGGGGCCGTTCATCGCGCTGTGCGCGCCACGACCGAACGGGAGCACCTGAATCTGCACAGCGGGATTCAATGCCCGCCGCAGCAACGCCTGGAACTGCCTCTTCATCACCTCCGCTCCCCCAACCTGCCTTCGCAGGGCGCCCTCATCGATAACGAACAGGGTGAGCGGAGCCGGGTCCCGGTCGAGGATCTCCTGACGACCCAGCCTGGCTTCGAGTTCACGTTGAACCGCCAGCGTGGACAGGGGCGGGAAGCTCGCACCCACCACCGCTCGTGCGTAGTCCTCGGTCTGCAACAGCCCCGGGATCGCCTGCGGCTGGAATTCATAGATGACCTGCGCTTTCGCCTCCAGTTCCACGAACTCCTCCAGCCACCTGGGTTGAGCCTTCCTGGCTCCGGGCCACAGATTCTGTAGTCGTCCGTGGGCACCCAGTGCTTCGTCCGCGAGCTTGGCGAAGAGCTTGGACGGTCGGCGAATGCCACGCTCTACCGCCCCTACCTGCTGTTTCGACGTTCCAGAGAGTTTTCCCAGAGTCGATTGCGACATATCGGCCAGCTCTCGCAACCGCCTTAGTTCCTGCCCGAAAAGTGTGGTTGCCGCACGTTCCGCAGGGGTCATCTTGGGAGGCATGAAACCAGGAAACCACAAGAGACCACGGATGAATAGCGAAAGCACTAGTTCGAATTCAGTATCCGACCACATGTGGAGTATTCACTGTCCGGTCAGGCATGGTCGTCTCACGCACAGCGGTTCCGTTGATCAGAATCCGCGCCGTTGTTCGTGAACAGCACCCCGGCGGTGAGCACCACCCCTGAGGCTGAACCGCCAAGACGCCCTTGAGGTGAGAACATGCCGCACCCACCCCTGTCGGAAGGACCTCCACCAGGTCTGCTCCGGCTGGCCCGCAGCATCGCCATGCAGCACCCCGGATGGTCGGTTCGTGTCAACACCGACGCGATCGCCTCTCGACGATGGAGCGCAGACGCCCAGGTTCCGTTGACCCGCCAGGAGATCACCCTGGGATTCCAGGGCAGCCTGCACGCCGGCACCAGCGAACAGCTCCTCGACGTACTCGGCTGGGAGACCTCCTACCGGAACAGGAGGCTCGTGTGATCGCCACATCTGACGCCCTGCACGCCCGCCACTCCTGGCCCGGTACCCCGCACTCCGTGGGCCGGGCCCGCGACTGGACCGCGCTCACCCTCAACGAGTGGGGCGTGCACGTTACCGATGCCGCCCTCCTGGTCATGTCCGAACTCGCGACCAACGCCTGCTGCCACACACTCAGCTCCGCCCCGAACGGACAGTTCACCGTGCGTCTGAGCCTGTACAACGACCACATTCGCGTTGGTGTCAGGGACGCGGGCCCCAGGACCGGACGCGCCCCCACTCGAAGGACCCCACGCCTGGAGTCTGTACACGGCCGCGGCCTGGCACTGGTCGACTCCCTCTCCCTTCGCTGGGGACCGCTGAAGGTCGGCACCGGAGTGTTCGCAGAACTCCCCCGATGAACGAGGGTCCCCGCGAAGGCGTCCCTCTCGTAGGTGGATTTTATTCATGGGCGTGAATACTCCCAGGAATCTTGACCACCACCTCTGAAATCTCTACCGTGAATTCCGCATTGTGCTGAACGGAAAGGCTATTTCGTGGCACTTCAGAAGCTTTCTGGCGACTGCAACCGCAACGACTGCCCCGGGGTCTACACGAGCGGAGACGGATCCGTCATCGTTCAGGGCCCCCTGCTGACCACCACCGAAGGGCTGACCTTCTCCGAAGGCGAGGTCGCTGTGCGCATCCCCGCCCACCTGATCGAGGAGGCCGCCCGTGCGCTTGGAAGGTGAGGCCTGGCAGGAGTTCTTCCACTCCTTCCAACGGGAGGCGTTCCGGCTCGAAACCCTGCCCGGTTACACGGTGCCCGAGGAGGAGGACGAACTACGCCAGTTCCTGGCCGGGGTAACCCGCCCAGCCCAGGAGCTGCACACCGACACCTACCTGATCAAGGTGCGCGAACACGTCGAGGCGGGCCGCAGGATGCGCCGGGTCCACACCCTCACCAGCCCGCTCAACGACCACCTGAGGTTCCAGTTCGAGTGGGGCTACGCCTTCAGTGTCGCGGCGGGCGAGGAGGTCCACATCCTCGACTTCGCGACCACCCCTGACCCCGGGCTGCCCCAACAGGATTTCTGGCTCTTCGACGACGAGCACGTGGTGCTGATGCACTACGCTGCCGACGGCACCCAGACCGGTCGGGAACTCCTGGAGGGCGCGGATCCCGCCCCCTATGTCCGGTACAAGGACCTGGCCCTGCAACACGCTGTCCCCTTCCCCGAGTACTACAAGGCCGCACCGCTTGACCCTTGAGCCCGAACACGCTGACCGGCAGCGCGGCGAGCTGGCCGACGCACTGCGTCGCCTGCGCCGCGCTGCCGGTCTGACCGGTGCCAGCCTGGCCACCCGTACCGGGATGAGCCAGGCCAAGGTCAGCAAGATCGAGAACAACCGGATCCGACCCTCGGTGGTGGATGTCGAGCGAATCCTCACCGCGCTCGAGGTCTCCACCACCGGCGAAGACGGTGCCCGACTGCTCGAACTGGCCAGGGTCGCCAACTCCGATTACCAGGGGTTCCGCACCGCCCTGCAAAGGGGACTTGGCGAGCTCCAGCGGGACCTGTCCGCGATCGAGACCGCTGCCTCCACGGTGCGTTTCTTCCTGCCGTGCATGATCACCGGGCTGCTCCAGACCCCCGAGTACGCACGCCAGACTCTGACCCATCCACTGGTGAACCGCGGTGCGGAGTGGCAGTCAGCCCTGGCACGGCGCCTGGAACGCCAGCAGATCCTCTACCGCCCCGGCAAACGGTTCGTGTTCGTACTGACCGAGGCCGCGTTGCGCTGGCCGCTGTGCCCGCCCGCGGTCATGGCCCTGCAGATGGACCGAATCGCTTCCCTCGGCGAACTCGCGGGGGTCGATATTCGCGTCGTCCCGGCCCACCCTCCGGTGCCCAGCGGCCCGCTCAACGGCTTCACGCTCTACGACGACCGCCTGGTCACCATCGAGGTGTTCACCGGGGAACTCGCCCTGCGCGATCCCAAGGACATCTCCTACAGCCGTGAGATCTTCGACTTCTTCCACGAGCACGCCCTTTCAGGTGAAAAGAGCCGCTCTTTCCTCGATGAACTCGCCCGAGAGTTCCGCTTCAGAGCAAAAGCGGACATTCCGTAGGGCGAATTTATTCGCACCCGAGAAAGCCCTTCATCTGACCTATCAGAGTCCCTAGTGTTTCCCGTGCACCAACCCCCTTACGACAAAGGAGCCCACGTTGCAGGCTGCACAGGAAACCCGACAGGAGACCTCTTCCCCCTTCGCTCTGGACATCCGCCTGATCGAGAACAGCGACACCACACCGCTGATCAACCTCACCGATGACGGGTGCGGATCCAGCTGCCCCAGCGCCTGCGCCACCAGCACGGCGGACTGACCGGTCTTTGTTGCGGGCGGGCGGGTCCGGTCTCGGCCTGCCCGCCGTTCGAGGAAAGCGGGAATCATGACTGCGATGACACCGGGTTGGCAGGTGATGGGCCAACCTCACGTGCGTACGTGTGTTCTCAGCTTCGCGGACCCTGGTATCCCGGACCTGACCGGTACGGATACCGCCGCCTGGAGGCGATGGGCGCGCCAGGTGTGGGCCGTGCCCGCGGTGACCGAAGCGATCACGCACGCTTCCCCCACCCTGGCTGAAGGTGTCGAATCGCTGTGCGCCCAAGAACCAGGGGACGTGTCGGTCAAGCGTGCCCGTAAGACAACGGCGGCCCTGCTGCGGTACGTACTCCGCATCAGCCACCGGGCCACACCCTTCGGGCTGTTCGCCGGGGTGGCGCCGGCCGAGTTCACCGAGTCTGCCTCAGCAATGTTCGGAACCGATCATCAGCGCCTCGCCCGTGTCAGCGGAGCCTGGATGGCGCAGGTCGTCGGGGATCTGGTGTCGCTGCCCCAGGTGCGTGAACGCCTACTTCTGGCAGCGGACAACACCGTCACCGAGCAGGACGGTGAGTTCACGGTGGCGCAGTTCGCCCGTTCGGGGCCCAGTACCAGCCCGGGTGAAGTGCGGATCGGCGCGTCCCCTCCAGTCAGGCTCGTTCTGGACAAAGCACGTACTCCGACCAGCTGGGATGCCCTGGTACAGGCCCTCATCAGCAGCCACCCCAGCGGATCGCCCGACCAAGCCGAGGACATGCTCGCCCGTCTGCTGAGTGTGCGGGCCCTGCACCCCCACTTGTGTGCTCCCCTGACTGTCGAGGACCCGCTCGAATACCTGTTGCGTGCCCTCACCCGACTGGGCGGCCACACCCTGCCCCAGGCCCGCCCCTCGGTCTCTCAGCTCGAGCAGGTGCACTCCTTGGTCCGTGCGCACAACCGGTGCGGAGCCGATCCGGATCTGCTGCGCAAAACACAAGAGGCCGTTGACGAGCTCTCACCGGCGCACCCCTTGGGGGTGGACGTGCGCGTGGATGCCCGAATCACACTCCCCTCCTCGGTGGCGCGCTCGGCCGAACAGGCCGCGCACCTGCTCGGTGTGCTCTCACCCCACCCGGAAGGCCTTCCGGCCTGGCGCGGTTACCGGGAACGCTTCGCTGACCGCTACGGGGACCGGCTCGTGCCCTTGGCCGAAATCATCACCCCCCGAGGGCTGGGGCTCCCGCGCGGCCACAGCACCCCCGACCAGGCCACAGCTGGGGAGCGGGTGGGGCAGCGCGATCGGTGGTTGCTCAAACGAGCCCAGGTGGCAGCGCTGGAAGGTGAGCGAGAGATCCTCGTGGATGAGCTCATGCAGGAGCTGGCCACCTCACGCGAGCTGCGCCCACCAGAGCACACCGAGCTGAACCTGCGTATCGAATCACCGTCGATCAGAGCGTTGGAGAGCGGCCGCTTCCGTCTGGCGGTTCTGGGCGCCTCGCGTGCCATGGCCACCATGGCCGGGCGTTTCGCCGCCCTCACCGGCACCACCTCCGGCTGGGCGACCCTATTCGCACAAAGCGTGGGCGCTGTGCCGGTTCAGCTCTCGTTTCCGCCGGTACGGGCTGCGAGCGCTCATGTGGCCCACGCCCCGCAGCTGGTGGAACACGTCTTGCACATCGGTGAATATCCGGGGAGCAAGAACGGATCCCTGGCGGTGGACGACCTGGCGTTCGGCGACGACGGCCGCGAACTGTTCCTGTGGTCCCACGCCCTGGACGCTCGAGTCGAGCCGTTCGTGCCCCATGCGCTGAACCTGCGCTACGCCCCGCCTTTGGCCCGGTTCCTGGCCGAGCTTCCCCGGGCCAACAGGACCGTGCTCACCGGTTTCGACTGGGGGGCCGCCTCCGTGCTGCCGTTCCTGCCCCGCCTGCGCTTGGGCAACCTCGTCCTCGCCGATGCCTGCTGGCGCATTACTGCCACCGAACTCCCTCCTCCCAGTGCTAGCTGGGCGCACTGGCGCCAGGCCTGGAACTCCTGGGCGCGGCGGCGTCGCCTTCCCGAGGCGGTTGAGCTGGGTGCGGGTGATCAACGGCTCCGCCTGGATTTGTCCGAGCCGGGGTGCCTGTTCCTGTTGCGTACTCACCTGAACAAGGAAGGCAGCGCCGTGCTCACCCAAGCCCCCTCCCCCACCGCCTCGGGGTGGTGCCGCGGCCGGCCGGTCGAAGTGGTCCTGCAACTGCGCCGAGGAAGGTCCGCATGAGAGAGGCGTGCACCACCAGCAGGGCGAGTGCTGTGGCCGCCCGTGTCTCCGACCTGCTCGCCACTCCCGCGCAGGCGCGCGCCTGGGCCGGAGAGCGTTGGTGGCCCCAGTCCCTGGCCCGGGGCGCGGCCGGAGTCGCGCTGTTGCACATCGAGCGCGCCCGTACCGGAGAGGGTTCGTGGGAGCGGGCCCAGGCGTGGTTGGAGTGCGCGGTAGCCCAGGGAGTGGATGCCTCCCCCGCAGCGCACCTGTTCTACGGGGCGCCCGCGCTCGCCCACGTCCTGAACCGGGCGCAGAGCGTCCGCCCGGAGTTCGGGCCCCAGCTCGCCCGACTCGATGCGGCCGTGGACCGGATCGTCACCGACCGGCTGAGGCACGCGCGGGCACGCCTGGCGGCCGGGGTACGTCCGGTGCTGGCGGAGTTCGACACCATCCGAGGTCTGGCCGGGCTCGGCGCCCTGCTCCTGGGCCGCGACGAACACCACCCGCTCCTGCCAGGGGTGGTCTCCTACCTGGCGGCCCTGACCGAACCCCTCACGGTGGACGGCACGGAGGCGCCCGGTTGGTGGGCCCGGGTTGGGCCCGATGGAAAGGTGGATCCGCGTTTCCCGGCAGGGCACGCCAACACTGGCATGGCGCATGGCATCTGCGGACCGCTCGCGCTCCTCGCCCTGGCGCTGCAACGCGGTATCGCCCTTCAGGAGTGTGCCGGGGCGATGGGCCGCATTCTGGACTGGCTCGACGTCTGGCAGCACAACGATGCGGACCAGGCATGGTGGCCTTACTGGATCACCCGCGCCCAGCGCTCCGGAGCAGAGAGAGTTGTCGGCCCTCAGCGGCCGTCCTGGTGCTACGGAGCAGCCGGGGTCGCCCACGCCCAACTGCTCGCCGCCAAAGCGCTGGGGGACGCGACCAGGGCCGAGCGGTGCCGGGCTGTGCTCCACCGGGTGTTCACCACCGCTGCGGTCTCGCCGTTGGTCAACGATGCCTCGCTGTGCCATGGATATGCGGGCTTGGCCCTGCTGGCTCACACCACCGGCGCAGGGCGCGCGGAAGACCTGCTGGCCCCGGTAGTGGGCGGCGGCGACGCGCACACGGTCGCGACAGAGCTGATCTCCACCGGCGGCATCGGCCTCTTGGAAGGCGCGGCCGGAACCGCCCTGGCCCTGCACACCCTGACCGGCCGGGCCCCTGAGTCCGGGTGGGCGGGGTTCTTGCTGTGCGACACCACGGGAGGTGCCCGTGGTTGAGCAACAGACGCAGGTCTTGATCACCTGGTCGGACTGGGAGAGCGCCGAAGAAGTAGCGGTGCGTCTGTACCGGGCGTTGGAGGGATCTGCGGCGCTGGGCCCGTGGTGGTTCATCCGCAAGCGCCCGCACTGGCGGCTGCGCTACAGCGCGGGGCCCGGGGCCGTAGCTCTTCTCGATACCGAGCTCGCAAGGCTCCGCTCTGGCGGTGCCGTATCCGACTGGGTGTACTCCGTCTACGAACCGGAGGTTCACGCCTTCGGAGGTCGGGCGAGCATGGATCTGGCCCACCACCTGTTCCAGGCCGACAGCCGCCACACCCTGGTCTACCTGGAGCGCCTCCACGCGGCCCCTGAACGGGAGTTGGGGCGGCGTGAACTCGCGCTCCTCCTCGGCTCCGCCCTGCTGCGCGGGGCGGGCCTGGACTGGTTCGAGCAGGGGGACGTGTGGGCACGTGCGGCTGATCTGCGCCCCTCCACCGAACTCTTCACCTCCGACGACCGGCTCCGCGCCCAGGTGCACACCCTCATGCGCACCGCTCCCAAGGGTTGGGACACCAGAGAACCGCTGAGAGCGCTCGCCCCGTGGGCAGAAGCCTTCACCACGACCGGCCGAGCACTGGCGGACCTGTCGACCCGCGGCCTGTTGACCCGAGGGCTCAGAGCCGTGCTCGCCCACCACCTGATCTTCGCCTTCAACCGGTGGGGCCTGCCCTACCGCGACCAGCACATCCTGACCACGACCGCGAAAGAAGTCGTCATGACCGACACCACCTACACCACCTCTTCTGCGGCCGATGCCGATCGGCTCCGAGAAGAACTCGTCGACCAACTGCGCCAGAGCGGCCAGATCCGGACCGAGGCGGTAGCCGACGCGTTCGGATCGGTCCCCAGGCACGCCTTCGTCCCCAACGCCAGCTTGGAAGAGGCCTACGCCAACACGCCCGTGCACATCAAGCACGACGAGAACGGCGCATCGATCAGCTGCGGCTCCCAGCCCGGCGTGGTCGCGATGATGCTCGAACAGGCTGCCCTGGAACCCGGTATGCGTGTCCTCGAACTCGGCGCCGGCACCGGGTTCAACGCCGCTCTCCTGGGCCGCCTGGTCGGACCGACCGGATCGGTGACCACCATCGACGTCGACACCGACCTGGTCGACGGAGCCCGGGCACAGTTGAAGGAGAACGGCAGCACCAACGTGCAGGTCCTTCTGGGAGACGGCGCACTCGGCCACCCCGGGGGCGGGCCCTTCGACCGGATCATCGCCACGGTCGGCTCACACGACGTACCACGCGCCTGGGTGGACCAGCTCGCCCCGGGCGGGAGGCTCATCGCACCGGTGCGTATCGCAGGGGACGTCTCCCGCTCCATCGTCTTCGAAGCCGACGGCGACCACTGGTCGAGCACCGACAGCCAGTTGTGCACGTTCATGCCGCTGCGCGGCGGCGGGATCGGCGACGACCCCCGCACCGTTCTGGCTCTGGACGCCGACGCCACCGTGCTGCTCCAGACCAACCAGGACCAGGCCATCGAACGCGCCCAGGTCCATGAGGTACTGGCCGAGTCGTCCCGCACCGTGTGGTCGGGGGTGACGTTCGGCAAGGGGCAGCCGCTGGACCCGATGTGGTTGTGGCTGGCCACCCACCTGCCCAACCGGCTCTCGCGTATGCCCGTCACCCGACCTGCTGTGGACAGCGGCCTGGTCTCACCTGGTCTGCCCTGGGGCGACATGGCCGGAGTGCCCGTGGTCGAGCGCGGCCTGGCCTACCTCACCCTGCGCCCGGTGGAGAACCAGCCGGGCCGTCACGAGCTCGGCGTCATCGGACACGTCAAAGCCGGACACGTGCTCGCGGAGCAGATGGCCGAACAGGTCGCCGTTTGGGAGGCACACCGGAACGACCCGTTGCACTTCGCGCTGACCTACAGCTCGGTGGCTGCTGAGGAGACCGAGACGCGGCGCGTCATGGCGAGGGGCGGCTCCTCGCTGGTGGTCGCCTGGGGCGACCCCGTATGAACCTCGAGCGATGGTTTCCTCTCGTTCCGCGGCCCCGTCCACCCGGCCACCGGCTCACCGACCGGGTCGACATGATCAGCCAGGACGCTGTTCTGGCCCGCGAGGGGACCGGGCAAGAGGCGCTGGACGCGGCCTCGCGTGTCTACAACGGGGCCGCTCTGATCGCCTCCGACACCGGACAGCAGGAGTTGGCCCGCACCTGGTGTTGGGAGCATGCCGAGCACTACCTCGCCCGCCTTCCGTTGAACGCAACGATGGCCCAACGTGCCCTGGAGCCCGTGGTGAACCTGGCCCGTTTGCGGATCCGCGCGGGCGATGGTGGACAGGCCTTCACGATGCTCACTGCCCTTCACGAAGGAGTGCGTACAGGGCAGGCGACCGTGTTCGACGGTCGAACGCTGCCCCTAGGTCGCTTCACCGCGACCGAGGCTGATCATGATGAACTGCACCGGTGGGTGTGGACGGTCCTGCTCGGTGACGGGCTCCGCGCCCTGACCTCAGCAGGCCGGTGGGACGAAGCCACAGACCAGGCTCAGCGGCACGGCGGAGTCGGGGATCGGCTCTTCGACGGGCGCCAGACCCTGATCATCGCCCATCTGTTGTCAGGCCGAACCGAGCACGCCCTGGCGCTCATCGAGGGCTCGGCCGCGCAAGAGCCGTGGGACCAGGCGCTCCGAGCGGTCCTGAACCTGTGGTGTCGAGCGGAACTCTCGGATCAGGCCTCGCTCGAAGTCGATGATCTTAGCGAGAGTGTCAGTCAGGCATTCGATGTGAGCCGACCTCTGTTCTCCACACGGCTCGGCTTGGCAGCACTGCACCTGCTTCACCGTGTGGGAGCCGAAACAACAGATCTCACCAACACGGTGACGGCAATCGTCCTACGTGCCGAGGACGGGTACGCTGCCCGAGAGCTGCTCAGCTCGTGGAAGGGCACAGCTGATCAGAACAGGGATTTAGCGAGAGTGCTTCGCGTTTCCGGTCTCACCGGGACTGGCCTCCCCATGTACCTACACGATCGATTGACGAACGCGGTCATGACGGCGGCCGACAGACTCGACGCAGCCTTCCCTTCAACCGCTGCTCCGGACCGGGGAACCAAGTAGTCCAGAACCTTGTCATCACACCGGCCTCCGCAACCAGTATTAGTTGCGGAGGTCCTTGGTATTATAATGCGCTGAACCCACACCTCGAAGCACGGCGAGTGCCGGTAGGCGGCCCCGACAAACACCAGATCCACAACGGAACATTGCGCACCACGGGAACCTTGACCGCAGAAAGAACTCTACCGAGCAACCCCGCCCAAGAAAGTTCGGAGAAGATAACCCCCAAACCTTCTTCACCGAGTCTCCCGTTTCACTCCCCCGGGAAGATCTCACGATTCCTCCGGTCGGGAGAAATTTTCAACTGCCGAACTTCGGGAAGTTCACGCGGGGGAGAGCCAGAGACCCAGGCGTATTCAACAGCTGATATCCTGCCATCGTCCAGCCACACCAGGATCTCCCCCAGATATTCTCCGCGCTCACCCAAGACGCTCACATCCACCGGAGCAATGATATTCCGAACCGATGACCGTGGAGTTGTCTCCGGAACTTCAATATCGATACTCGGCAAATCTGAACCCCAGTTTCCGCTGACGCGCGCAGTTTGCACCTGCTGGCGAAGCCCTTCGAAACCAGGAATGTCGCGGGACAGGATCTCTTCGAGGACACCCTTCTCCCTTGGGCTCAACTCCCTCAAAGGACAGTCGGAACCGTAATCCCTAATTCTTTGGAACATCCCACCGCGGCCCTCTCTTTGGAGACCCAGGATACAGGGGAGTACAGGGAAACGGTTTCAGAGCCGGTCTTCCCTGGCGAATCCGTCGGAGAACCGTGCTGATGCGGGTCACCGTCCTGGAGACACCTCACTCCGGGTCCGGGCATCCAAAGCCAGAGCGCCCTCTCCCACAGCCAGAGTCTCCCGCCCACCCCCTTTCCGAGCGATACGGGCACCACCGGATCCGTCGAAGTCAAACGCGGCGGGCCACAACTGGAGCCGGGAAGGGTCCTCCGCTTGGAGGGCAGGCACCCATCCGCCACGGGGCGCCCATGCCCTCGGCGGGTACGGCCAGGTGCGCCATGGCCGAGGCCTCACGGCGCGAGCCGGCATGGGTGTGTACGGCGGTATAGGACACCATCCGCAGCACCGCTGGGGGAGACAACTCACGGGTAGCCATCGGACACCACCGAGGGCCGGTGTGTGCTCCGTTTTCGCTCCGCAGTTTTGGACCGGGGCGTCAGCAGGCGGCATGACGCGGCACAGAATGGCAACCTGATTCGGATGATGTGGGACGCAACGGCATGAAGTGCCACGTGGCGGCACCCGGGCACCGAACTTCTCATCCGATGGTTCCGGCCGGGATCAGAAGAGGCCCCCGACCACGCGGCTGTTCACTCGACAGGGAACTCCAGGTCGACGGTGGCGAAGCACTCGTCCAGGCAGCCGGTCACGGCCAGGTCGCCGCCCACCTCCGGGCCGCTGAAGAACAGGGCGGTCTGGGTGGCGGTCCCCGCGTCCAGCTCGTACTCCCCCACGGCCTCCTCGGCCCGGTGCTCGTGGCCGTCCGGGGCGGTGTAGGTGGCTCCGAACAGGTCCAGGGCGACGTCGTCCACCGTGGTGAACTCGGCGGTGACGACCAGGGCGTCGTCGGTGACGCTCTGGTAGGCGGTCAGCAGGTGGACGTCGACCCCCTCCGAGCTGTCGGCGACACCGCTGCCGGAGACCAGGCGCTTGCCGGGGTCCTGGCCGTCGATGAGGAAACCGGTGATCAGGCCGTCCTCCGTGGTGAACCGGTCGAAGACGACGCACACGGGCCCACCGGTGTCCGGTCGGCACAGCTCGAAGCCCTCCTCGGAGGGTTCCAGGGTGGCGCTCGGGCGGGTGTCGCCGGCCGAGTCCCAGGCGCTGAACAGCTGGACGTGGTGGCGCAGGTAGGTGTGGGCGGTCGAGTCCTCCGCGGTCAGGGTCAGCCCCTCGCGCATCCGCTCGGGATCGTCGCTCGCGGCGAGGGCAGCCATGTACTCGGCCGCCTCGTCCGGGATCTCCTCCCCGGACTCCTCCGGCGCGGCCGTTCCCCCGGGTTCCGTCGGCTCCCCGGTCCCGGCGCCGGGATCGGGGGCGGGTTCGGAACCGGGATCGGGCGAGGGCTCCCCCGGATCGGGCTCGGAGGTCCGCTCGGGTCCGGAGGTCTGCTCCGGGTCGCCGACCGGCTCCTCCGCCCCGGGGACGGGGGTCTCCTGCCCCTGGTCGCCGGGTTCGGAGACCTCCCGTTCGTCTGCGGACGGCACGAGTTCGCGGACTCCGCCCAGGTCGCATCCGGTCAGGAGAAGGACCAGGATGGCGGCGGCGGTCACGACCGACTTCGGCATGTCCTGACGTCCTCTCGGAACGACATTCGGACTGCCGATTTTAGGGTGGATTAGTGATAATAGTCCGCTTTCAACCTTTTTTGGGGGTTTCCTGAATTCCCTCTGTCCCCCCGTGACCTGGTCCCCGGAACAGCGCCGCCGGGCCCTCCCGGAGACGGCCCGGCGGCGAACCCCGTGCTACCCCCGGGGACGCAGGAGGACCGGGAGCTCCTTGAGGCTGTTGACCAGGAGCGAGGGGTTGAGTTCCAACTCCTCGTCGGCGACCGCCAGGGTCAGGTCCGGGAAGCGCTCGAAGAGCATCGGCAGGATGACGCCCGCCTCCAGACGGGACAGAGGCGCGCCCGGGCACACGTGCGGGCCGTAGCCGAAGGAGATGTGGCGGCCCCTGGTCCGGGCCGGGTCGAACACGTGCACGTCCTCGCCGTACTCCTCCCGGTCGACGGTCACCGCGCCGTAGTGGGTCATCAGGGCCTCGCCCTTGCGGATGGTCACCCCGCCGATCTCGATGTCCTCGGTGGCGAAGCGGAACAGCATCGAGATGTTGGGCGGGTCGTAGCGCAGGGTCTCCTCGACCACTGAGTCCCAACCGATTTCGCCCTTCTTGACCAGGTCGAGCTGCTCGGGGTGGGCCAGCAGGGCGCGCACCGCGCTGTTGAGCAGGTTCACGGTGGTCTCGTGCCCGGCCACGATGACGTTCAGGAGAATCTGCCGGATCTCACCGTCGCTGAGACGGTCTCCGTCCGGGCCCTCACCGAACAGGTCGGTGGTCATGTCGTCGCCCGGTTCGGCCTTCTTGGCGGCGACCACGTCAGCGAAGAAGCTCTGGAGGGTCGAGTAGGTCTCCACGAACCGCTCCGCGGTGTTGGTGGAGTCGAAGAGCGCGTTGCACAGGTCGCCGAGGTACGGGTAGTGGCTCGGGTCGATCCCGTAGAGCTCGCCGACGACCCCGATCGGGATGGGGAAGGTGAACTCCGACTTCAGGTCCAGGGGCTGGTCGGCCCTGAGCTCCAACCGGTCGAGCGTGTCGGCGGTGATCTGCTCGATCCTCGGGCGCAGCCGCTCCACCCGGCGCGCCGAGAACGGCTTGGCGATGTGGTTGCGCAGCCTCTTGTGCGGTGCGCCGTCCAGGCCCAGCATGTCCTCGGTGCCCATGGGGACGGTCAACAGCAGCGGCCACCCTTCGGGGATCCGCCCGGCCTGGAAGTCGGCCCAGTGCTCGGCGTCCTTGACCAGGCGGGGGTCGTTGAGGGTGGCTTTGGTGACTTCGTGGTGCGTGGTGGCCCAGGCCGTCACCTCGCCGGGCAGCTGGACTCGGGCGACGGGCCCGGCCTGGTAGAGGCGCTCACGCTCGGCGGGCAGGCTGTCCACCACGGGGTGGATGACCGTGATGTCGTCGGAACCGTCGGTGTGGGAGACGGGGCAGGGCATCAGTGGACTCCTTGGGGGAGGGTGGGGGTGAAGGTGACCGGGAGGACGGCGACCCCCCGAACCCATGGGGAGGGGCGCCAGCGCAGGTCTTGGGCCGGAATGGCGAGTTCGGTGTCGGGCAACCGGTCCAACAGGACCTCGATCCCCGTGGTGGCGATGGTCTCCGCGATCTCCTGGGCCGGATAGGGGCACCGGTGCTCACCGTGGGAGAAGGACAGGTGTGCCTTGTTGCCCCGTTCCCCGGAGGCCCCCGAATCCGGGCGCACCCGCGGGTCGCGGTTGGCGGCGGCCAGGCTGAGGAGCACCAGGTCGCCCTGGCGGATGAACTGGCCGCCCAGCTCCACGTCGTGCACGGCGTACCGGCCCGCGTGGATCTGGCACGGGCTGTCCTCCCACAGCACCTGGGACAGGGCCTCCCCCGCGCTGCTGCGGGCCCCGGCCATCGAGGCGGAGAAACGGCTGTCGGTGAGCATCAGCCGCAGCGCGTTGCCCATCCACTCGGCGGTGGTCTGTTGACCGGCGGCGATAATGGCCAGCAGGTCGACGACGAGCTCCTCGTCGCTGTACCCGGCAGGGTGCGAGATCATACGGGACACCACGTCGGCCCCGGCTCTGGCCCGGCGTTCCAGCACCAACTGCCGGAGTGCCGCGCTGAGCTCCAGGTAGGCCTGTTGGGAGTCCGCCTCGGCGTCGAGCATGGTGGTGATCTTGGCGCTGAGCGCGTCCCCCTGGTCGTCGTCCAGACCGTACATCCAGCACAGGACCAGGGCCGGGAGCCGATAGGCGTACAGCGATCTCAGGTCCGTCTCGCCCGAGGCGCAGAAGGAGTCGATGAGCCGGTCCGCGATCCGTGTGATCACCCTGCGCAGCTCGTAGGGTTCCACCCCGTTCAGGGCCTCGTTGATCACCAGGGCGTGCCGCCGGTGCTGTTCCCCCTCCGCGTGCTGAATGTTCGGTGCCGGGAACACCAAAGGCATGAGCGGCCAGTCCGAGGGCACCCCCTCCCAGCCGTTCCACCTGCGGGAGTCGCTACCGAAGATCTTCGGGTTGCTCAGCACGTGGTGGAGCTCCCGGTACCCCAGCACCAACCAGGCGGGGACGTCGCCGTCCAGCCGCACGCGCACGACCGGGCCGTGGGCCGAACGCATGCTCTCGAAGTGTCCGGTGGGGTCGGACTGGAAGTCGGGGCCGTACAACTGGACGGGGCAGCCGCTCATCCGGCCCTCCTCGTGATCAGGGAACGCACGTGGTGTACGAGCGCGATGAGGACCTGCTTGGCCGATTCCCGTTCCCGGGCGTCGCACCGCACGAGCGGGACGGCGGGGTCCAGGTCGAGGGCGGAGCGCACCTCGTCCAGGGTGTGTTCGGTGTCACCGAAGTCGTTGTGCGCGACGATGAACGGGGTGCCCTGCGCCTCCAGGCGGTCGATGGCGTAGAAGGAGTCCTCCAGGCGCCGGGTGTCGACGAGCACGACCGCGCCCAGGGCCCCGGTGAAGAGCCGGTCCCACAGGAACCAGAAGCGCTCCTGTCCCGGGGCTCCGAAGAGGTAGAGGACCGAGGTGGCGTCCAGGGTGATGCGGCCGAAGTCGAAGGCGACGGTGGTGGTGCGCTTGCCCTCCACCCCGCTGAGGTCGTCGACCCCGTTCCCCGCCCGGGTCATGGTCTCCTCCGTGGTCAGCGGACGGATCTCGCTGACCGAGCGGACCAGGGTGGTCTTGCCGACCCCGAAACCGCCGACGACGGCGATCTTCAGGGCCTGTTCCGTGCTGTCGGCGAGCGGGGAGGCCGGCCCGTCGGGCGGGGTGCCGGGTTCAGGGGCTGGTTCAGAGGTTGTGGAGTGCAACGAGCACCTTCTCCAACACGTCCGGTGAGGCGAGCGGGTGCGCCGGTGAAGGCGCGGGGACCGGGTGACGTGCGGTCACCCGGCCGGTGTCGATCAGGTCGGTGAGCAGGATGCGCACGACCGTCACGGGCAGGCGCAGGTGGGCGGCGACCTCGACCACGGCCATGGGGCTGACGCACAGGCGCAGGATCTCGGCGTGCTCGGACTGCATGCCCTGGGTCGGGAGGCACTCGGCGACGATGAGTGTCACCGCGTCCAGGGAGTCGTCGGCCCCGCTGCTGCGCCCCGAGGTGATGACGTAGAGCCGGTCGGGGCTCTCCCCGCGGTGTGAGCTCATACCGTCTCGGCCCCGGCCCGGGGCGGTGTGGTCAGGTGCTCGCCCATCTGTTCGACCAGCTCGTTCATGTTGTGGCCGACCAGTCCCGGTTCCGCATCGTCGCTGGTGACAACGGCGAGGTGGGTGCCGTGGCCGGCCTCGACGATGAAGAGCAGGCCGCCGTAGAACTCGGCCATCGCCTGGCGTACGCCGCCTCTGCCGTCACCGAACTCCACCGAGGCGCTGTGTGCCAGGCTCTGCACCCCGGCCGCGATGGCGGCGAGGTGGTCGGCGCTGTCGGTGCTCAGGCCCGAGCTGTGGCAGAGCTTGAGCCCGTCCCGGGAGAGCACGAGCGCGTGCCGGGTGCCCGGTGTGTGTTCCAGGAGGCCTTCGAGCAGCCAGGTCAGCTTGTTGAGGTCCATCAGGTGTCCTTCGGTGAGTCAGTCGGCCCCTGGCCGCGCACCGCGGATCGGAACGCGCCGAAATCCTTCGCCGAGGCGGGGGGACTGGGTTTTTCGGGGGCGGGTTGTCTGCGCTCCGCGGCGGCGAGGGTCCGGCCCCGGCGGCGCTGCGGCAGGCCGTTCTCCGCCCTGGGTGCCGGAGCGGAGTCGGCGGGAGCTGCCGCCGTCTTTCGGGGGGAGGGTTCGGGGGCGACGACCGGCTGGGGCGCCGTGGGGGCGGGCAGCGGTTTGATGAGCCGCTGGGGCAGGAGCAGGATCACGGCCGTGCCGCCGCGTGAGGAGGAGCGGAAGGAGACTTCGAGGCCGTAGCGGTGGGCGATCTGCCCGACGACCGCCAGGCCCAGGCGTGAACCGGAGATGGCGGAGAGGTCGAGTCCGCCCTCCACCGCCTGGCGGGCCCGGCGCAGCGCCTCCTCTCCCATGACGAGACCGCCGTCCTCGACCATGATCGCCACCCCGGCCTGGACCTCCTCCACGTGGACGTGGACCTCGGCGGTGGGCGGGGAGAACTTGGCCGCGTTGTCGAGGAGCTCGGCCAGCGCGTGGATGACCCCCTCCGCGGCGAACCCGGCGACCGCGAGTTCGGAGACGCTGTGGGTGCGGACCCTCTGGTAGGCGCCGATGCGGCCCATGGCGCCGCGCAGGATGCTCTCCATCGGGATGGCGCGGCCCCACCTGCGTCCCGAACGCGCTCCGGTGAGGATGGCGATGCTGTCGGCGACCCGCCCGGTCTGGGCCGTGGTGTGGTCCAGGTGCATCAGGTCGCCGAGGACGTCGGCCCCGGCGCTGCCGTCGCCGTGGCGTTCCTGCATCTGGCGCAGGTCGGCGAGCATCGTGGTGGTCAGTGCCTGGACCCGGCCCGCGGCGGTGGCACAGGCGGCCATGGCGGCGGAGCGGCGGCGTTCGGCGGTGGAGATGCCGGTGGCGACGGCCCGCAGGACGGCGGCGTTCGAGGGATCCGACACTGCGGGCATCCGGTGCAGGGCGGTGTCGGCGGAGTCGCCGTCACGCAGCCGTTCGACCAGGCGGGGCAGGTGCTCCTCGGCGAGGGCCTCGGTTTCGGCCCGTACCTCTTCGACCCGTGCCCGGAGTTCGGCGATCCGGCGGTCCCGGCGCGCGAGGAGAAGCGCCAGGGCCAGGAGCAGCAGGAGGGCGACGCCTCCGGCGACCAGGACCGGCAGCAGCCCTTCCGGGTGAGCGGCCCACAGGGCCCAGCCCCAGGCCGGCAGCACCGGGGCCAGGACGAGAAGCCACCGTTGGGCGGCCGGCCTCGGTGGCAGCGCTCCGCGGGATCGGGGGGATTTGTCAGTCATGGTGCTCCACGTCCGGACATGTCGTCACTCTTCGCACACATTGGAGGGCACACCGAACGGGTGCCGGTAATCAACGTGCGAAGGCGTGCTGAATAGGTGGACGAATTAACTCCAACCTATCTTTTTGTGCACACAGCGAGTCAACATACCATCAAGTTCGTCTGTCGCCTATGTCAGAAAAAGAACAAGATAATGCAATCCAGTGATCGGCCTGGGGCTCCGGCGACACAGGGGGTTCCCGCAGGAATCACCACATCGCGAACTCGGCCCCGATGACACGCGAAAACTCTGCCCCGATCTCTCGGGTACATATCTTGAACTGCGGCGACACCCGGGAAATCCACATCACCGGGAATCGGGCGACCCAACTTGGAGCGGACCGCGCCCACATACGCATCCTGGCGACTCCTCCGCCGGCGCGAGCCGGGTCCGGTTGGTGCACGAAGTCGAGAGGGCGCAGCGCGCGTTCGGGCGGCTTCTCACCCGGCGCGGCCACACCTGGGAGGTCGGGGTGCACGGGTGGGGGCTCGGCGCGGAGGATGTCCCGGGCAGGGATCCGGGACCCGCGACACCCACCCCTTAGAGTGGTGCAGGTCACAAACACCGGAGGGCTCGGTGTCGCAGGCCCTGGCGGCGTGCGCTGCTCCCGAGTCCGCCGGAGTGGTTCGACCTCAGGTCAGCGGGGAATCTTGACGTGGACCGACGCGTTACACCCCGCGAGACCGCACAAGCGCCTGGAGGCACCCACACGATGGCCGAGCGAGCACTTCGCGGCACCCGGCTCGGGGCGACGAGCTACGAGAACGACCGCAACACCGACCTGGCTCCCCGGCAGGAAGTCACCTACGACTGCACACGGGGTCACCGCTTCTCGGTCACCTTCGCGACCGAGGCCGAGATCCCCGCGGAATGGGAATGCCGTTTCTGCGGCGACCGAGCGCTGCGCCGGGACGGCAGCGGCGAGGAGCCCAAGAACACCAAACCGGTCCGCACCCACTGGGACATGCTGCTGGAACGCCGCAGCATGGAGGACCTGGAGGAGGTCCTCGCCGAACGCCTGGCCCTGCTCCGCGCCCGTCGCCGCGAGGAAGCGGCGAAGGTCGAGGAGATCGCCAAGCAGCGGCAGAGCGCCTGACGGCAACGGCCCGAGCGACGACAGCACGGGGGCGGTGGACATGGTCCACCGCCCCCGTCGCCGTGCCCGGGGCGCGATGGGCCCCGGTCAGTCCTCGGCGCCGAAGGGGTTCTGGGTGACACCCACGAGTTCCTTCACCGACTCGATCACCCGGGTGGGCCGGTAGGGGAACTGGTCTGCGGTGCCCCTGTCGGAGATCCCCGAGAGCACCAGCACGGTCTGCAGACCGGCCTCCAGCCCGCTGAGCACGTCGGTGTCCATCCGGTCGCCGACCATCAGGGTGTTCTCCGAGTGCGCTCCGATCCGGCGCAGCGCCGAACGCATCATGAGCGGATTCGGCTTGCCCACGAAGTAGGGCCGACGGCCGGTGGCCTTCTCGATCAGCGCGGCGACGGCACCGGTCGCGGGCAGCGGCCCCTCGGCGCTGGGCCCGGTCTGGTCGGGGTTGGTGGCGATGAAGCGGGCCCCGTTGCGGACGAGCCGGATCGCGCGGGTGATGGCCTCGAAGCTGTAGGTGCGGGTCTCGCCCAGCACCACGTAGTCCGGGTCGCGCTCGGTCATCACGTAACCCACGTTGTGCAGGGCGGTGGTCAGACCCGACTCGCCCACCACGTAGGCCGACCCGCCGGGGCGCTGGGTCTGGAGGAACTGGGCCGTGGCCAGGGCGGAGGTCCAGATGGCCTCCTCGGGGATGTCCAGTCCCGTGTTGAGCAGCCGTGCACGCAGGTCGCGGGGGGTGTAGATGGAGTTGTTCGTCAACACCATGAAGGGGGTCCGCTGCTCGCGGAGCTCCGCGATGAGCGTGTCCGCGCCCGGGATCAGGTGCTCTTCGCGTACGAGCACGCCATCCATGTCGAAAAGGTAGTTCCACTCATTGCTCACGTGCACCATTGTGCAGGTACAGCAGACACCGGCGCCATTCCTACCCCCCGGTAGTCACGCACGACGGGGTTGACGCTCCTCACACCGGGACCGCCCGCACGTGTGCGCTCACACCGGCGGCCAGGGGACCGACGGCCAGTCCGGGGCCGGATAGGGGTGGATACGGTGGTGGATGAGCAGGTCCACCCGGGCGCGGACCGCGTGGACCTCGGGCCCGGTGAGGTGCCCGGCGAGTTCGGCCGACAGGGGGTCGTCCGGGTCCCGCAGACGGGCCCGCACCTCGGACAGGGCGGCCAGTGCCTCCTCGGTGAGCGGTTGGCCCTGCCACTGCCACAGGACGGTGCGCAGCTTGTAGTCCTCCGCGAAGGACACCCCGTGGTCGCAGCCGTACAGGTGCCCCCCGGGGGTGGGCAACAGGTGGCCGATCTTGCGGTCGGAGTTGTTGATGACCGCGTCCAGGACCGCCATCCGCCGCAGCCCGGGGTGGTCGCTCTCCCGGGAGAGCGCGACGAGGTCGACGGTGGTGTCGCCGTGCACCCACAGCTGGACCATGCCCTCGCCGTAGGGTCCGTCCCGGTGGACGGTGGGCGGGACCACCGACCAGCCCAGGGCCTCGGAGACGGCGTAGGCCGACACCTCCCGACCGGCCAGAGTGCCGTCGGGGAAGTCCCACAGCGGACGTTCCCCCGCCACCGGTTTGTACACGCACACGGCCGAACGGCTGCCGTCCGAGACCGTGCAGTACAGGGTGGCGTTGGAGGCCGCGGTCAGACGGCCCTCGACGGTGATCTCGCCCCGGCGCAGCAGGTCGAGCCCTTCAGCGGGGGTGAGCCCGCCGAAGGCGTCCTGGACGTCGGGGGCCGCGGCGGCCGCGCCCGGCCGGGTGCCGGTGGTGTCGTCGTCCACGGCCGTCAGACGAGACGGTCCGGGCGGTAGCCGTTCTGACGCGCGCAGACGTGGCCGTTCGGATCGAGGGGGCGGCCGCACAGCGGGCAGTCGGGGCGCCCCGCGGACACGACCTTCAGGGCCCGTCCGGCGAAGGCGCGCGCCTCCCCGGGGGTGAGGTAGACGCGCAGGACGTCGCGGTGGGCGGGTGCCTCCTCGGCGAAGACCTCCAGCTCCTCCTCGTCGTCCTCCAGCATCTCCTCGGTGGCGGTCTCGTCGATCTCCTGGGCCTCGATGATGACGCGGGCCGCCTCGGCGTCCCAGGCCAGGGCGAGCGTGCCGACCCGGAAGTCCTGTTCGATGGGTTGTTCCAGCGGGCCGTCGTCCTCGGGCGGGGCCACGTCGTCCGGCGGTGTCCCGAACCGGCGGTGCACCTCTTCCAGCAACTCCTCGATACGGGTGGCCAGGGCCTCCACCTGGGCCTTCTCCAGGGCTGCGCTGGTGATGCGGCCCTCACCGACGGCCTGGAGGAAGAAGGTACGGTCCCCAGGCTGACCCACGGTCCCGGCGACGAACCGTTCCGGCGGATTGAACTGAAAGACGGGCATACCAAGAACCTTACGGGATGAAGGTGACACGGTGCGATCCGCCCACGCCAATGCCCGGCATCAGGCGGACTCCGCCGCCTCGAAGGGCAGGAACGGGCACCCTGTCAGGATCCGGTCGGGGACACACCGATGCCTTCCTGGAGGAGTCGTCGGTGTGGTCCGATGGGCGCTCGCCCTAACCGGTTCGGGTGCTTTGGCCCGCGCCTCCGCCGACCGCCGCGTCGCCCCTGGTCTCCGCCGCCGTGGGAAGCGTCCCGGCCAGCGGCTCCCCGGTGTCGTTGAGCTTGTTGAGGAAGGGACGGGTCGCCGTGTAGGTGATGGAGGTGACCGAACAGGGGTCCACGCGCAGGCGCTGGAACAGGTCGAGGTGCATGCCCAGGGCGTCGGCGACGATCGCCTTGATCACGTCGCCGTGGCTGCACACCACGTACACGGGCGGGGGCGCGTCGGCACCGGCCCGCTGGAGCAACAGGCCGTTCCAGTCCCGTACCGCCTCCACGGCGCGGGCCGAGGCCGCGGCCAGGGCCTCCCCGCCGGGGAAGCGGGCGGCGCTCGGGTGGTCCTGGACGACCCGCCACAGGGGCTCGGCCGCGAGGTCGGCGAGGGAACGACCGGTCCAGCTGCCGTAGTCGCACTCCACGAAGCGCTCGTCGGTTGTGACGGGGGCGCCGAGTCGTTCGGAGAGCGTCTCGGCGGTCTCCTGACAGCGTTCGAGCGGGCTCGAGACGAGCGCGGCGGGGGCGAGGCCGTCGAGCCTGTCGGCCAGGAGCGCGGCCTGGGAGCGCCCGTTGTCGTTGAGGTGCACGCCGGGCGCGCGGCCGGCCAGACGGGGCCCGGTGGCGTCGGTCATGCCGTGCCGGACGAGCAGGAGGGTCACCGCCCCGGACGCGGGCGGGGTGTCCTTGGTGTCAGCAGGTGTCGCCATGCGGACAGCCTAGGGGGCCGGGTCCCTCGAAGACGGACACCCGGCACGGGCTTTCCCGCCGGATCCGCCTCCAGGAGCACGGAGCCCGAACCGGCGCTCCGACGGCTCGGGCGGGCCGTGCCGGGGATCGGCTGCTGCCCGAGCTGCGATGACGGTACGCGGACAAGGTGTCCCCAAGGCCTGTCCCGGGCGAACACGGTACTCTCCGCCGCATGGAACAGCGACAGGTGGGCAGATCAGGGCTCTGGGTCTCTCGGACCGCTCTCGGCACGATGACCTGGGGAAAGGACACCTCCGAGGAGGAGGCCGGGCAGCAGCTCACCGCGTTCGTCGACGCGGGCGGGACGCTCGTGGACACGGCGGACATCTACACGGGCGGGCAGAGCGAGCGGATCCTGGGCCGCCTGCTCCGTGGCGCGGTACGCCGCGAGGACGTGGTGGTGGCCACCAAGAGCGGACACACCCCCGAGGGCTACCGGCGGGTGGACGGTTCCCGGCGCCACCTCCTGGGAGCCCTGGACGCGTCGCTGCGCCGGTTGCAGACGGACTACGTGGACCTGTGGCAGCTGCACGTGTTCGACCGGCACACCCCGCCGGAGGAGACCCTCACCGCGATGGAGTCGGCCGTGGCCTCGGGCAAGGCCCGCTACGTGGGGACCGGGAACCTGGAGGCCTGGCAGTTCGCCACGTTGGCGACCTGGCAGCGGGCACAGGCCGGACGGGTGCCCCTGGTGAGCGTCGGCAGCGAGTACTCGCTGCTCAACAGGGGGGCCGACCACGCGCTGCTGCCCGCCGCGGCGGCCAACGGCGCGCACGTGATCGCGTGGTCGCCGCTGGGGCGCGGTGTACTCAGCGCCAAGTACCGCGGGGGCGTCCCGGCGGACTCCCGCGCGGCCTTCCCCCACATGGCGCCCTACGTGGAGCCCTACCTGGACGACCGCAGCCGCCGGGTCGTGGAGTCGGTGTGCACCGCCGCGGAGGGGCTGGGCGTGCCCCCGCTGGCGGTCGCGCTGAGCTGGGCACGCGACCAGGAGGGGGTGGCCGCGGCCGTGGTGGGGCCGCGCACGCTCTCCCAGTTGGAGGAGATCCTCTCGGTCGAGGCCGTGGAACTCCCCCCGAAGATCCGGGACGCCCTGGACGACGCGACCGCTGGCGGCTAACGGACGGGCGCGGGGGCGATCGGGAAGTTCTGGTCGAAGACGTGGTCCGGGTCGTACTCGGCCTTGAGCTCACGCAGCCGCCCCAGCGCGGGTTCGGGGAAGGCCTGCGCCAGGACCTGCGGGCCGGTGCGCGTGTCGAAGCTCAGGTAGAGCCCGCGGGCGGTCTCGCCCAGCTCCGCCCAGCGGCGGTCCAGGAGGTCGGCGCGGCGCCCCATCGCGGCCAGGGAGAAGTTGGCCGACCGGTGGGCGTAGGCGGTGGCGTCCGGTGCGACGTCGTTGACCGCGCCGCCGACCTGGCGCAACTGCATGAAGTACGCGTCACCCGCACCGAGTGTCCGCGCCATGGCCCGTGCCGCCCGGGGGGTGATGTGCTCCAGCAGTGCCGAACGGGAGACCGGGGTCGCGCCTCCGCCGTGCGGCCCCTGGTGGCCGACCAGGACGGCCGGGTAGGGGGCGACCTGGGCGCGCTGGTCCAGGACCGGTCCGACCCGGAGGAAGGGTTCCAGGGCCCGGACGGCGGCGTCGGTGTCGTCTCCCGCGTGGACGACCATCGCCTGGGCCGCGGGACCCTGCCCGCCGTGGCCCGGCCCCATGGTCAGGAACGCGGTGACCTCGCGCGGGGCGGCTTCTGCGGTCGCGCCCCAGGACCGGAGGAACTCCTCGGTGTCGGCGGCGTCGTAGACGAACTGGCCGAGGACGACGTCGCGGACGGGGGAGGCAACGGCCTCCACCGAGGTGAGCACGCCGAAGTTGGCGCCCGCTCCGCGCACCGCCCAGAAGAGTTCGGGGTGGTGCTCGGCGTCCACCCGCAGCACCCGGCCGTCGGCGGTGACCAGTTCGGCGGCGGTGAGCCGGTCGATGGTCAGGCCGTGGGCCCGGGACATGTAGCCCAGGCCCCCGGTGGTGGCGATCCCGCCGACCCCCACTCCCCCGTGGTCGCCCGAGCTGATCGCCAGGCCGTGCCGGTGGAGGGTGGTGGCGACGTCGCCCCAGCGGGCGCCCGCGCCCAGCCGGACCCGGCCGGACCCGGCGTCCAGGACCTCGATCCGGTTCATCCGGCCGAGGTCGACGACGACGCCGCCGTCGTTGGTGGACCGGCCGCTGATGCCGTGTCCGCCGCTGCGCACGTTGAGCGGCACGTCCTGTTCACGGGCGTAGGCCAGGGCCTGGGCGACCTGCCCGGGGTCCGCGGGCCGCAGCACCAGGCCGGGCCTGCCCTGCTGCATGTAGCCGTGCCGGAGCCCGGTGTAGCCCCTGTCACCGGGTTCGACCGCGGTGTCGCGCAGGGCCGCGGGGAGGGCGTCGTAGTCGATGCCGGGGCGGCGGGCGGCCAGGGTCGCGGACGGGCGGACGGGGCCGGTCGGGGTCCCGGCCGAGGTGCGTTCGCTCTCCACCGCCTCCCGAAGGGCGGGGGCCACCTCCCGGCCGAACGCCTGGATGGTGCGCGGGTCGTCCGTGCCCAGGACGAAGGTGCTGATCCCGTTCTCCAGGGCCAGTGGCAGCAGGTCCCGGACCCACTGCTCGGCGGGGCCGCGGAGGAAGCCGCGGCCGGTGGGGAGCAGTGCCGCGCCACTGAGGTTGAGCAGGCGGCGGACCTGGCGGGGATCGCGTCCGGCCCGTACCGCGGACTCGTCGATGATCCGGTTGGACTCCGGCAGGTCCTCGACCCGCAGGTAGCCGAGGCTGGGCAGCCAGCCGTCGGCCTTGGCGCCGACCAGGCGCAGCATGCGCGGTTTGTACGCGCCCAGCCAGATGCCGATCTCGTGGGCGGGTTCGGGACCGCGCCGCATGCCGTGGGCGGAGTAGTGCTCCCCCTGGGCGCGCACCCCGCCCCGGGCGTCGGTGTCCCAGGTGGCGCGGATGAGGTCGACGGCCTCGGAGAGCGCGTCGACGGCCTCCCCGGGCGTGCGGTGGCCGCCGCCCATGGCGTGCACGGCCTCCTGGAAGCCCCCGGCGCCGAGGCCGAGTTCGAAGCGGCCGCCGGAGAGACGGTCGAGGCTGGCGGCCGCACGGGCCAGGACCGCGGGCGGGCGCAGGGGCAGATTGAGCACGTTGCCGGAGACGCGGAGGCGTTCGGTGCGGGCGGCGACCCAGCTCAGCAGGGTCCAGGTGTCGAGGAAGTCGGGGTTGTAGGGGTGGTCCTGGAAGGTGACCAGGTCCAGCCCGGCCGCCTCGGTGAGTTCGGCGAGCCCGACCACCGCGTCGGGGTCCTGGGCACTCGGCGTGACGAAGGTGCCGAACTCCAGGGGGCGGCCGTAGTCGGGCATGGCGGGTTCTCCTCAGAGGATACGAGATCGTTTGTCGGGCAAATGATGGTTTGCACAACTTATCTTCTCGAACACCTATTCCTGGTAATCTCGGACCATGACACCCACCACGCCGGACCGGAACGGCACCGCCGGGGACGGCGATCTGGGCTGGTCCCTGGCCGTGGTGCTGCGCAACTGGCACGAGCGCACGGAGACGGCCCTGGCCGAGCTGCCGCACGGCGGCCGCGGCTACCACGTGCTCGCCGCGCTCTCCCGGGGCGAGGCCCCCACCCAGGCGGCGCTGGCCGAACGGCTGCTCATCGACCGCAGCGTGATGACCTACCTGCTCGACGACCTGGAAGCGGCCGACCTGGTCCGGCGCCGGCCCGACCCGGAGGACCGACGGGTGCGCCGGGTGTGCGCCACCGATCACGGCCGTGCGGTCCTGGCCCGGGTGGGCGCTCTGGTCGAACACGCCGAGGAGCGGGTCCTGGGCGGCCTGGACCCCGAGACCCAGGCCCTGTTCCGGGCCGCCGCCGCACGGGCCGCCACCACGATCCAGGAGTCCTCCCCCGATACCGACCCCTGCGCCGCCGTGATCCGGGTGACCGGGGGCGGGACGGCGTCGGGAGATGCCGGAGGGCGTGCCGGCACCAGGCCCGGGGGCGGACGGCGCGGCACCGGATAGCGCCGCGGCCGACGGACGGGCGCACCTGTGGACAACGGGCGCGGGTGTCCCCGCGAGTCGATAGGCTCCCCCCGAGTCCACGAACCACCTGACGAGGGGAACCGGTGTCCGAGGCTGTTGAGAAGGTCAGTGCCGTCCTTGGCCGGATGGGTGCCCCGAGCGCCCTGGCGCCGCGCCTGGCGGCCGCGCTGGGCCCGCAACCCGCCGCCGAGCTGGACGCCAACCCCTGGCTGCTGCTGCGCCTGCCCGTCGTGACCGTCGAACAGGCCGACTACTGTGCGCGCAGACACCTGGGCGAGGCCGCCCGCCCCGACGACCCCCGCCGGCTGGGTGCCCTGGTCGGGCACACCCTGCGCACCGCCGCGCGCCGCGGGCACACCGCGATCGAGGAGAAGCGCCTGGCCACGGTGGTCGGCCAACTCGGGGTCGCCGACCCGCGGGCGGCGCTGGAGGCCGCGGTGTCCGCCGAGGAGGCGGCCCTGTTCGAGAGCGCCGACGAGCCCGACGACGACTTCGACTTCGAGGAGGGCGGGGTCCCCGAGGTGCCGGACCTGCCCGACCCCGAACGCTTCTACGCCTCCCCCGAGGTCGGCCGCGCCGAGCAGCGGCTGGGTGAGGAGCTGCTCCGGCTCATCGGTGGCAGCGAGCCGATCATGGACCCGGTGACCGCCGCCGAAACCCTGGAGGCCGCCACCTCCCGGGGCGGCTTCGAGATCTCCGACACCACCCGGGAGGCCCTGCTCACCGCCACCCTGCGTCCGGTGACCGTGGTGCACCACGGTCCCGGCGACCGGGACGAGACCGCCCGAACCCTGGTGTGCCTGGCCGCGATCGCGCGGGAGAGTCAGGTGGGGATCGCCGTGGTCGCCCCCACCGCCCAGACCGCCGCCGCCGTCAACGCCGACCTGGCCCGGGTCACCGGCCGCGAGGAGCCGGAGTCCGGACAGGCGGACGAGGGGGAGCCGGGCGGGGAGCCGACCCCGGTCCGCGCGGTGTCCCTGGCCGAGCTGCTGGCCGCGGAACCGGACCCCGCGGGACTGGTGGTGCTGCACGAGTCGATGTCGCTGGGGGTGGCCCGGACCGCCGACCTGGTGGCGACCTGCACCGACGACACCCACCTGGTGCTGCTGGCCGACCCGGATCAGGCCCCCTCCGCCACCCCTGGCCGGGTGGTGGCGGACGTGGCCGCCTCGCGCACCGCCCACGTGGCCGCACTCGCCGACGAGGCCGAACCCTCCCCCCTGACCGTGCTCGTCCGCGCGGTCGCCGGGGGCGGGTGGCCCGAGGTGGAGGCGCCCGACCGCGAGGTGGTGCGGGTTCCGGCCTCCTCCGCGGAGGAGGCCGCCCACCGCGTGGTGCAGTTGGTCACCGACTCCATACCCAGGGCCCTGGGTATCGACGCCGACCAGGTCCAGGTGGTGGCCGCCCGCGAGGACGGCCCGGCGGGCGCACGGGCGCTCAACGCCGCATGCAAGGAGAGGCTGAACCCGGGCCCGGGGGCGCACGGCGGGTTCGACGTGGGCGACCGGGTGGTCCTGGCCGCCGAGGGCCCCGGCTACGGCCCGGGCGACACCGGCTACCTGCGTGCGGTCTCCGAGGGGGCGGTGGTCGAGCTGACCGGGGGCAGCCGGGTGACCGTGCACGACCCGGCCGCGCTGCGCCCGGGCTGGGCGGTGGGCGTGGCGGCCGCGCACGGCGGTTGCTGGCCCGCGGTGGTCACGGTGTTCCCGCCCCAGGTCCCGGTGTCGCGCCCGCAGGTCTACACGGCGCTGACCAGGGCCACCCGGCACGTGTCGGTGGTGGACGCCACCGACGGCGCGCTGGAGGCGGGGGTGCGCGAGACCCTCGCCCCGGAGCGGACGACCCGGCTGGCCCTCGTTCTGCGCGAGGGCTGACTCCCGGCCGCGTCCCGGAGCGGATCCGCTGCGCCCGGACCGGGGTCGGACGGCGGCGGTTCAGGCGCAGCCGAGGTTCAGACCCGGTCGAGGAAGCCCCCGTCGACCACCAGGTTCTGGCCGGTGACGAAGGTGGCCGCGGGGCTGGCGAGGAAGGCCACGGAACGGGCGACCTCCTCCGGGCGGCCGAGGCGGCCCGAGGGGATGCGTGCGCGGACGCTCTCGTAGAAGTCCGGGTCGTTCTCCCTGCGCCGCTCCCAGCCTCCGCCGGAGAACTCGACGGGGCCGGGCGAGACCGTGTTGACCCGCACGCCCTCGGGCGCCCACTCCCGGGCCAGCGAGGACGCGTGGTGGTTCAGCGCCGCCTTGACCGCACCGTAGGAGCGGGCCCCCGCGGGCCTGGTCACGTGCAGCGCCGAGGTGGTGGAGACCAGCACCACCGAGCCGCCCCGCTCGGAGCCCAACAGGTAGGGCCCGGCCGCCTCGGTCAGCCGCACGAACGGCATGAGGTCGGTGTTGAACCCGCGCTCCCACTGGTCGGGGGTGGGCGCACTGCCGCCGGAGACGTTGGAGACGAGCACGTCCAGCCCGCCGAGCGCCTCGGCCGCGTCGTCGACGAAGGAAGGCAGCGCGGTGTGGTCGGTGACGTCCAGGTCCCGGGTGAAGACCTTCACGCCGGTCTCGGCCAGCTCCTGCGCCGCCTGGTCCAGAGGGCGGCGGGTGCGGGCGCAGATCGCCAGGTCAGCGCCCTCCTCGGCGAACACCTGAGCGATGGCGCGACCGATCCCCCTGCTGGCCCCGGTCACCACGACCCGTGCCCCCGACAGTCCCAGATCCATACCGTCCACCTTCCGAAGCCTTACGTGCGGCCGGGACCCGTTCGGGTACCGGCGGGCAGATCGTACCGGTGGCCGGGGCACGGACGCGGACGGCGCCCCGGCCTCGGAACGGCTCAGGCGCCGGTCGAGTGGAACCCGCCGTCGACGTGCACGATCTCGCCTGTGGTGGCCGGGAACCAGTCCGACAGCAGGGCCACGACCGCCTTGGCGGCGGGTTCGGGGTCGGTGACGTCCCAGCCCAGGGGCGCGCGCTCGGGCCAGTGCCTGGCCAGCTCCTCGAAACCGGGGATGCTGCGGGCGGCCATGGTGCTCAGCGGTCCCGCCGAGACCAGGTTGACCCGGACGTCCCGGTCGCCCACGTAGCGGGCCAGGTACCGGGCGGTGGAGGTCAGCGCGGACTTGGCCACGCCCATCCAGTCGTAGATGGGGTAGGACACGCTGTTGTCGAAGTCCATGGCGACCACCGAGCCGCCGCTCCCCATGAGCGGAAGCAGGGAGGTGGTGAGCGACTTCAGCGAGAAGGTGGAGATGTGCATCGCCGTGGCGACGTCCTGCCACTCGGTGTTCAGGAAGTTGCCGCCCAGGGCCTCCTGCGGGGTGAAGCCGATGGAGTGGACGATGCCGTCGAGCCCGTCGACGTGCTCGCCGACCCGCTCGGCCAGGCCGGCGAGGTGCTCGTCGTTGGTGACGTCGAGCTCCAGGACGGGGGGCGTCTCGGGCAGGCGCTTGGCGATGCGCTGCACCAGACCCATGCGGCCGTAGCCGGTGAGCACGACCGTGGCGCCCTGCTCCTGGGCGAGGCGGGCGACGTGGAAGGCGATGGAGGAGTCGGTGAGCACCCCGGTGACGAGGATGCGCTTACCTTCGAGGATTCCCATGTTCGGGTGGTCCGTCCTGTCTGTGGCTGGGGCCGGACTGGTCCGGCCGGTGGCTTGCCGTTGCGGGGCGGGGTGCGCCTACGCGGCTCAGTGGCCCATGCCCAGGCCGCCGTCGACGGGGATGACGGCGCCGGTGACGTAACCGCCGCCGGGCCCGGCGAGGAAGCCGACGGTTTTGGCGATGTCGTCGGTGGAGCCGAGGCGGCCCAGCGGGACGTTCTTCTTGATCTCCGCCTGGCGCTCCTCGGGCAGTGCCGCGGTCATGTCGGTCTCGATGAAGCCGGGGGCGACGACGTTCACGGTGATGTTGCGCGAGCCCAGCTCGCGGGCGAGGGAGCGGCCGAAGCCGACGAGCCCGGCCTTGGAGGCGGCGTAGTTGGCCTGGCCGCCGGAGCCGAGCAGGCCCACGACCGACGAGATCAGGACGATGCGGCCGGAGCGCTTGCGCATCATGCCGCGAACGGCGCGCTTGGCGACGCGGAAGGAGCCGGTGAGGTTGGTGTCGACGACGGAGGAGAAGTCCTCCTCGCTCATGAGTGCGAGGAGCTGGTCCTTGGTGACCCCCGCGTTGGCGACGAGCACCTCCACGGGCCCCTGGGCCTCCTCGACCTCCTTGAAGGCGGCGTCGACCTGGGCGGAGTCGGTGATGTCACAGCGGACGCCCAGGAACCCCTCCGGGGGTTCGCCGGACCGGTAGGTGACCGCCACGTTGTCCCCACCAGCCGCCAGCTCACGGGCGATGGCCAGACCGATCCCTCGGTTGCCACCGGTGACCAGTACCGAGCGCGACATAGGGGCTCCTCTTCTCTGCGACTGTGGTGAACAGCCACGACGTGATGTTCCTGCGGGCGGACCGCCTTGCAGGGTACCGAGCTACCCGCCGGTAGACGCAACCGAGGTGAGGAACAGGACCCCTCCGAACGTTCCCGGCGATTCAGGCCCACCCCGCGTCATGGGCGAGGATGGCGGCCTGTACCCGGTTGGACATCTCCAATTTGGCGAGGATCCGGCTGACATGGGCCTTGACGGTGGTCTCCCGCATGTTCAGGGCGCGCCCCACCTCGGCGTTGGACTTGCCCTCGGCCACCGCCACCAGCACCTGGCGTTCGCGTTCGCTCAGCACCGACAGACGGCGCAGGGCCTCCGTACGGCCGGCCGCCGAGTCGGCCGGGGCGGGCGAGGCGAAGCGTTCGAGCATGCGCTTGGTGACGCTGGGCGCGAGCATGGCGTGGCCCTCGTACACGGTGCGCACGGCGTTGATGAGCTCGCGCGGCGGGGTGTCCTTGAGCAGGAAGCCGACCGCGCCCGCGCGCAGTGCGCCGTGCACGTACTCGTCCAGGTCGAAGGTGGTGAGAAGAACCACCCTGGGCGCCTCGGGCAGCTGGGTCAACCGGCCGGCCGCGGCCAGCCCGTCGGTGCCGGGCATCCGGATGTCCAGCAGTACGACGTCGGGGGCGAGCTCCTCGGCCAGGCGCACGGCCTGTTCGCCGTCGCTGCCCTCCCCGACCACCTCGATGTCGGGTGCGGCCTCCAGGATCATCCGCAGCCCGGACCTGACCAGGAGTTCGTCATCGACCAGGAGCGTGCGGATCACCGTCGGTGCCCTCTTCCTCAACCTCGGCGGAGTGCGGTCCGGGTTCGGCGGCCGTGTCCGGGCTCTCCTCCCCCACCGGCAAGATAGCGCGCATCCGCCACCCGCCGTCAGGACACACTCCGGCGCTGAGCTCGCCCCCGGCCAGCACGACGCGCTCGCGCAGCCCGGTCAGGCCGTACCCGCTGCGCGGCGGGGCGTGGACCGGGCCGTTGCCGGGTTCGTTGACCACCTCGACCTCCAGCCGGTTCGGGCCGTGGTGCAGCCACACCCGCACGGCCGCGCCGGTGGCGTGCTTGGCGGCGTTGGTCAGCCCCTCCTGGACGATGCGGAAGGCGGTGCGCTGGACCGCGGGCGGGAGCGGACGCCGCGGTCCGGTCTCCTCCCGGCTCACCTCCATCCCGGCCCCGCGCCACTCGGCGATCAGGCGTTCGAGATCGTTGAGGACGGGCTGGGGCGCGGTGGGCGCCGTGTCCGTGCCGTCGTCGCGCAGGACCCCGAGGATGCCGCGCAGCTCCGCCAGGGCCTCCCGGCCGGTGGTGCGGATGAGCCCGGCCGCCTGGGCGGTGCGCTCGTCGGCCGCCGAGACCTCCAGGCCGCCCGCGTGCAGGACCATCAGGCTGACCCGGTGGGCGACCACATCGTGCATCTCACGGGCGATGCGGGTGCGTTCGGCGCTGATGGCCTGATCGGCCATCATGTGCTGTTCGCGTTCGAGGCGTTCGGCCCGCTCCTGGAGGCGGTCGATGAGCTGGCGGCGGGTGCCGATCCACAGCCCGGCGATGACCGGCACGACCAGGTAGAGCACGGACAGCACCACGAAGGAGACCGGGGTGTGGTTGTAGGTGACCGCGGTGGCGAGGAGGCCGAGTACGAACCAGCCGGTCAGGGGCCTGCGGTCGCTGAAGTGGGCGGGGTAGGAGTACAGGCCCACCATCAGCGGGATCGGGTTGGCGTACAGGGCCATCAGGAGCACCCCGGCCAGCATGAGCCACTTGGGGTTGCTGCGGCGCCAGAGCATCGCCACCGAGGCCAGGGTCCCGGGCACCACGAAGAGCACGAGGACCGCGGGCAGGGCTACCAGGACGTTCGAGAGCAGGCCGAACACTCCCGTGAGCGGCAAGGAGAGCAGGCCCAGACCGCTGCTGGTCCCGGCCAGCATCATCATCCCGCTGAAGGGCAGGGTGAAGACGGCGTAGCACCAGTCGGCGATGCGCAGCCGACGGTCCCACCACCACATCCAGTTGTGCCGCGCCAGGGCGGCGGCGCTCTCCGCCCGCGATCTCAGCCAGCCTCTCACCCGCCCGAGTCTAGGTCCGCGGTTCGGTCGCCGCCCCCGACCGGCCGACGCGCCGCGCACCTCGGTCCGATCGTCGGTCCGTTGCGTTTTCCCAGGCCGACGAGGCGTCCCGGGAGGAGGCGAAGCTCCGGGTGCGGACGTCCCCCCTACGAAAGTGGGGGGTACGGCCGGACGAAGGAGTCCCGAACCCGCCTTCCGTCATGCCTTTGGCCGACACCGGGTTCGGCCCGTGGGGGGAGGCCGCGACCTGACACGCGGGCCTAGCGTGGAGACCACGCCGAAGCGCCGGGGGCCGCCCCGACCCACCGGCACCATCCCGATTCCCGATTTCCTGGAGTTGTTCTTCCGTGACCGAGTCCGCTGTGAAACCCACGTCCCCGGTCCAAGCCCCGCCGGTGGTGGTGGCGCGAGGACTCACCAAGATCTACGACACCGGCGGCAACCAGGTGCACGCCCTGGCCGGCGTGGACGTGGAGTTCCACCGGGGGGCGTTCACCGCGATCATGGGCCCCTCCGGCTCCGGCAAGTCCACCCTGATGCACTGCCTGGCCGGACTGGACGTGCCCACCTCCGGTACCGTCCACCTGGGCCGCACCCAGATCACCGGTATGCGCGACGGCGACCTCACCCTGCTGCGCCGGGACCGGATCGGCTTCATCTTCCAGTCGTTCAACCTGCTGCCGATGCTGACCGCCGAGCAGAACATCCTGCTCCCCTCGCAGATCGCCAGACGCCGGATCGACCAGGCGCGCTTCGACCACATCGTCGACGTCGTGGGGCTGCGCGACCGACTGGGCCACCTGCCCGCCAAGCTCTCCGGCGGCCAGCAGCAGCGCGTGGCCGTGGCCCGGGCCCTGCTCAACGCACCCGAGGTGGTCTACGCCGACGAGCCCACCGGCAACCTGGACTCCCGTTCGGGCGCCGAGATCCTGACCTTCCTGCGCGACTCGGCCAAGGACCTCGACCAGACCATCGTCATGGTCACCCACGACCCGGTGGCGGCCTCCTACGCCGACCGCGTGGTGTTCCTGCGCGACGGCCGCCTGGTGGACGAGGTCCTCGACCCGACCGCCGAGACCGTCTCCGAGCACCTGTTGAAGCTGGAGGCCTGAACTCCATGCTGCGCACCACACTCGCCGGGCTGAGACTGCACAAGTCCCGGTACGTCACCACTGTTCTGGCCATCCTGCTCGGCGTCATGTTCGTCTCCGGGACGATGGTCTTCGCCGACACCCTCGAGGGCAGCTACGAGGAGTCGGTGATGGGGTCGGCGACCAGCGTCGACGCCATCGCCACCCCCGAAGCGGACGAGGACGCGGAGACCGAGGACGGCTTCCCGGCCGACCCCGTCCCCTTCGAACAGTCCGTCCTGGAGGACATCCGAGCCCTGCCCGAGGTGGCTGACGCCGACGGACTGGTCCGCGGCCAGGCCGTGCTCCTGGACGACGAGGGCCGCGCCTTCGGCTTCACCCCGCCCGCCGCCGTCGCGTTCGGGGAGACCAGCAGGTTCTCCGCGAGCGAGGGCGAGCTGCCCGCCGCCGACGACGAGATCGCCCTGGCGACCTCCACCGCGGACCAGACCGGGTTCGAGGTCGGCGACACCGTCACCGTGCTCGACCCCGACCAGGACAAGCGTGAGTTCACCCTCACCGGTCTGGTCAACTTCGGCGTCGACCGCAGCTACAGCTACGGCGGTGCCGTCATCTTCGCCCCGGACACGATCCGGGAGATGACCGGGGCCGACGGCTACTCCGAGATCGACGTGCTGGCCGCCGAGGGCACGACCCCCGAGGAGGCGGCCATCGCGGTCGCCACCGTCACCGGCACCGACGTGCAGACCGGTATGGAATTCGGCGAGAAGATGGCGGAGAGCTCCGGCGCGCAGACCGAACTCCTGCGCATCGCCCTGCTGCTCTTCGGTGTCGTCGCGATGTTCGTCGCCGGGATCGTCATCTACAACACCTTCGCGATCCTCATCGCCCAGCGCCAGCGCGAACTCGCTCTGCTGCGCTGTGTGGGCGCCAAGCGCGGCCAGGTCTTCCGTTCGGTGCTGACCGAGTCGTTCGTGGTCGGCCTGTTCGCCTCCGCGCTCGGTGTCCTGGCCGGTGTGGGCATCGGTATGGCCGGCGCCCGGTTCGGCGGCCAGATGATGGGCACCGAGGCCACCGCCTCCGTGGTGGTCAGCCCCACCGCCGTGATCGTCGGCCTGCTGGTCGGCACCCTGATGACGGTGTTCTCCGCGCTCGTTCCGGCCACCCGCGCCACCCGTGTGGCGCCGCTGGCGGCTCTGCAGAGCAGTGCCACCGCCTCCGGGCTGGAGAAGGGCACCGGTTGGGTGCGCGTGGTGTTCGGCCTGCTGGCCTTCGCAGTCTCCGCCGGCCTGGTCGCCCTGGCCCAGATGGCGAGCCCCGACCCCGCGGGCCTGTTCATCGTGACCGGCGCGGCCCTGGTCGCCTTCGTCGGTGTGGTCATCCTCGGCCCACTGCTGGTGCGGGGGATCGTACGGGTGGTCGGGGTACCGCTGCGCCGGATGGGCGTGCCCAGCATGCTGGCGGTGGACAACTCCACCCGGAGCCCGCGGCGCGCCGCCACCGCGATGATCGCGCTCACCGTGGGGGCCACGCTCATCACCGGCTACTCGGTGATCAGTTCGTCGGTCGAGTCCACCATGACCAAGCAGTTGGACGAGCAGTTCCCGGTGGACTACCAGGTGAGCGCCCAGTACGACCCCGAGACTCAGGCAGCCGCCGCGGACCCGGAGGAGGAGCTCGAAGAGGGGGCCCCGGAGGAGGACCTCTCCGAGGAGGGTGTTCCGGAGGAGAGCACTCCGGACGAAGGTGCTGCCGAGGACGGGACCACCGAGGCCGAGACCATCAACGAGGGGGTCGGGGAGCCCCTGGTCCCGAACGAGGTCGAGGAGGCGCTGGCTGCCAGCCCCCTCCTGGACGAGGTGATGTCCGAGCGTTCCACTTCGGTGGAGGACCCCGAGGACGCCAACATGGGTCTGCCCGTGTCCGCGTACTACGGGGCCGAGATGGGCGTCGACATGCAGGGCGACACCGTCGAGGGCGACATGGCCGACCTCGAACCCGGCAAGGTCCTGCTCACCGAGAGCTACGCCGACGGCCGGGGGGTCGGTGACACCCTCCCCGTGCCCGCCCCCGGAGGCGACCTCGACCTGGAGATCGCCGCGGTCCTGGAGAACGGGGGGACCTTCTGGGGGGCGATCATCACCCCCGAGGACTTCGCATCGGCCTTCCCCGGCATCCAGGAGAGCCGTTACCTGTACATCAGCGCCGCTGACGGGGCCGACCCGGCCGAGGTCCGCGATGCCGTCTACACGGCGGTCGAGGACCACCCGACCGTGCAGGTCATGTCGGTCGCGGAGATGAAGAACCAGTTCTCCGAGATGATGGACATCGCCTTCTACACGATCGCGGCGATGCTGGGCCTGGCGATCATCATCGCGGTGTTCGGTATCTCCAACACGATGGCGCTGTCGGTCCTGGAACGCACCCGGGAGTCCGCGCTGCTGCGGGCGCTGGGCCTGGCCAAGGGCCAGCTGCGCCGGATGCTCAGCATCGAGGCCGTGCTGCTCTGCCTGATCGGCGCGGGCATCGGCATCGTCCTGGGCGTGCTGTTCGGCTGGGCCGCCGGAGCGGCGGTGTTGCCGGGCCTGGTGTTCAGCGTCCCGGGCCCCCAGATCGCGGTGTTCATCGCCATCGCGGTCCTGGCCGGTCTGCTGGCCGCGGTGCTGCCCGCCCGCCGAGCCGCCGGGACCTCGATCACCGGGGCCCTGGCCAGCGAATAACCATCAGTCAAAACCGCACAGAGCGACGGAAAGTCGGCGCGGGCCCCACCTTCGGGCGGGGTCCGCGCCCACTTCTCCTTTGCGAGCTTCTCCTTTGCGAGAGCGCCGCCGACTTCAGCCGGTGGGTGAATCGCCCACCGGACTCACCGCCCCGGGCGGGTTCGGGACCCCTTTTCACCGTGATCTTGCTACCAGGGGCAATTTCGGCGCCGAAGTTGCCCCTGGTAGCAAGATCACGATGGTTTAGTGGTTTTCGGAAGCAGTGGACACTTTCCGTCAGCTGGGTTCTCCCGCCTTCGGATGGGAGAGGATGTCACTGTGTTTCCAGTGCTCGGAGGGTTTTCATGAGTGGTTCGGCCTCGGTACCGGTCGCCGCCGGGCAGGTGGCGTGGGGGACGCCCGCCGCCCGGTGGATGCTGACGGCCACGGTCCTGGGTTCGGGGATGGCGTTCCTGGACTCGACGGTGGTGACGGTGGCGCTGCCCGCCATCCAGGGGGACCTGGACACGGGCCTGGCCGGACTCCAGTGGATCGTCAACGGATACATGGTGACGCTGTCCGCGCTGATCCTGCTCAGCGGCTCACTGTCGGACCGCTTCGGCCGGGTGCGGCTGTTCATGGTCGGAGTCGCGGTGTTCGCGCTGGCCTCGGCCCTGTGCACGTTCGCGCCGACCCTGGAGTGGCTGGTCGCCGGACGGGTGGTCCAGGGGGTGGGCGGGGCGCTGCTGACCCCGGGGAGCCTGGCCATTCTCCAGGCGGGCTTCCGGGAGGACGACCGGGCGCGTGCGATCGGGGCGTGGTCCGGGCTGACCGGCGTGGCCTCCGCCGTGGGACCGTTCGTGGGCGGCTGGCTGGTACAGATCGGCGACTGGCGGCTGATCTTCCTCATCAACCTGCCGGTCGCGGCCGCGGTACTGCTGATCGCCTGGTTCAAGGTGCCCGAGTCCCGGGACTCCTCCGCGGCCCGGCGCCTGGACTACAACGGCGCGCTGCTGGGTGTGGTCGCGCTGGCCGGGATCACCTACGCCCTGATCCAGTGGGGGGCGTCGGGAGGCACCCCCGCGGTGTGGACCGCCGTCGGTGTCGGTGTGCTGGCCCTGGCCGCGTTCCTGTTCACCGAGGCGCGCAGCCCCGCCCCCATGCTGCCGCTGGGTGTCTTTCGGTCGCTACCGTTCAGCGTGACCAACGCCGCCACCGTGCTGATCTACGGTTCGCTGGGGCCGTTGCTGTTCCTCCTGGTGATCTACCTCCAGGAGGTGGCGGGCTACCCGCCGATCGCTGCGGGGGCCGCCTCCCTGCCCATCACCGTTCTGATGCTGTTGCTGTCGGCGCGCTCGGGCAAGCTCGCCGCCCGGATCGGCCCGAGGGTCCAGCTGGTGGCCGGGCCCCTGCTGCTGGCCGCCGGGTTCGTGCTGCTGTCCCGGCTGGAGGGGGACGCCCCCTACCTGACCGGGGTGCTGCCCGGGGTCCTGCTGGTCGCGCTGGGCCTGGCCACGACGGTGGCCCCGCTGACGGCCACGGTGCTCGCCTCGGTACCCGAACGGCACGCCGGGCTGGCCTCGGGGGTGAACAACACGTTCGCGCGGAGCGCGCAGTTGATCGGTGTGGCCGCGGTTCCGGTGCTGGCCGGGATCGGTGGCTCCGGCGGCGAGGGGGCGGGGACGCCCGGGGACTCCTCGGCGCTCGCGGACGGGTTCGGGGCGGCGATGCTGATCCTGACGGGGCTGTGCGTGCTGGCCTCGCTGTGCGCTCTGGTGCTGCCGCGCGGACGGATGCCCGAGGCGGCCGAGGCCGCCGACCGGGGTTCCCTGCCGGAGGAGGCCAGCGCCCTGGAGCCGTTCGGCGAGGAACAGCCGGTGCGGTTCTGCGGCGCGTCCGGCCCTCCCCTGCGGTCCTGCCCGGGATCGACCGCCGGGGACACCACGGACGGCCCCGCGGAGGGGAACGGCTCCGCGACGGAATGAGGGGCACCCGGTGGGGCTCGGGCCGGTCAGCCCTCGTCCCCCTCCGGGGGCCGGTCGTTGACGGCGTCGGGATCGGGGACCACGCTCA
Source organism: Nocardiopsis moroccensis (assembly GCF_055763695.1). Lineage (NCBI taxonomy): Bacteria > Bacillati > Actinomycetota > Actinomycetes > Streptosporangiales > Nocardiopsidaceae > Nocardiopsis > Nocardiopsis moroccensis. Next base: position 2,247,346 of record NZ_CP199747.1, read on the forward strand.
GCGCCTCCTCCTCGGCGCTGCGGTCACCGCCCCAGCGCTGGTGCGGGATGACCCCCAGGCGCTCGGCGCGCACCCCGTCGTTGATGCCCAGCCTCCCCTTGCTGTCGTCGTCCTCGAAGTTGTAGCCGAGGATGCCGAAGTCGGGGTCGATGACACGTTCTCGTTGGGCGACCTCGCTCGCCTGGGGGTCGTCACCCAGGTCCAGGTCCACCTCGTAGGGCTGTTCGGTCACTGTGTCCGCCTCCTTGCCCACGGTCTTCCCCGCTTTGACCTCGATGATCGCAAATCCTCGTGCGATTGTGCAGAAAACGGGGCCGGACACGGGCCGGGCCCCGGAGCCCTCCTCGGGGGCCCGGGGCCCGGCGCGGCCGTTCAGGCGTCGGAGTCGTCCACCTCGTGCACCGCCTCCCGTTCGGCTCCGGGCTCGTCGATGTCGAAGTCCTCCCTGGGGATGACGTCGTCGCGTTCCTCCCGGACCTCCTCGTCGATACCCCGCTCGGTGGCGGCGCTCTCGTCCTCGAAGGTGTAGCCGTAGACGGGCGCGTCCGGGTTCTGCCGGCTCTCCGCCTCGGCGATCTCGCTCTCCTGGGGGTCCTCCCCCATGTCGGCGTCGACGTCGTAGGGCTGTTCGGACACTGTTGTCGCCCCCTTCTCGCGTTCTCCCGATGATCGCAGTTCAGGGTGGTGCGGCGAAGGAAGACACGGGGTGTCCACGGCCGCTACGGGCGGCGCCTGGCGTTCTCCGCACGCCGCAACCGCAGCGGACGCAGAGCCGCCTCCAGGGCGACCGCCCCGTCGAGCTTGCTCTGCCCCACCACACGGTCCTCGAAGTGGATGGGGATCTCCATGATCTTCTGGCCCCGGCGGAAGGCCCGGTAGTGCATCTCCACCTGGAAGGCGTAACCGGTGCTCTCGATACTGGACAGGTCGAGGGCCTCCAGGGCCGAGGCCCGCCAGATCTTGAAACCGGCGGTGACGTCCCGGACCGGGATGGACAGGACCGTCTTGACGTAGGTGTTGGCCCATCCGCTGAGGAGGCGTCGGCGCAGGCCCCACGCCTCGGAGAGACTGCCGCCGGGCACGTAGCGGCTGCCGATGACCACCCCGGAGTTGGTCGCGTGCAGGGTTCCCAGGAGCTGGGGCACGTAGCCCACCGGGTGGCTGAGGTCCGCGTCCATCTGCACCACGTACTCGGCCCCCTCCGCCAGGGCCCGGGTCATGCCCTCCACGTAGGCGCGGCCGAGACCGTCCTTGCGAGTGCGGTGGACCACCGTCAACCGTCCGCCGAGTTCCGCCGCGAGCTTGTCGGCGACCTCCCCGGTCCCGTCCGGCGAGTTGTCGTCCACCACCACGATCCGCAGCCCGGGCAGGTCCAACGCCATGAGCTGGGCCACCAGCACCGGCAGGTTCCCGGCCTCGTCGTAGGTCGGGACGACCACGGTCAGGGACGAGCTCCGCCAGGGTTCGGGGAGCGCCACGGGCTCAGGGGTGACCCGCACCGGCGCGGACGGCTGGTGTTCCGGGGGCGGCGGTTGGGAGGTCATGCTCGGCGGCTCCTGGTGCGTGGACGTCGGTACCGACTGGACGGGACGCGTCCAGGATCACGCATAGAACGCTCACCGCACAATACGTCCGAACACCCGGGTACACACCCGTCACGTGGCGAAGCGGCAGAGGCGGGGCCCGGGGTCACTGGCCGCGTTCGTCGGCGACCACGGCGACGTGCACGAGGGCTCCGGTCTCCTCCAGGGTCATCAGGACCTCGGGGTCGGCGCTGCTGTCGGTGACCAGGTGGGCGATCTCCTCGGGGGCGACGGTGGGCACCATGGTGTCGGCGCCCACCTTGGTGTGGTCGGCCAGCACGATGGTCTCCTCGGCGCAGGCCGCCAGTGCGCGGTCGAGGCCGGCCACCGCGGGGTTGGGGGTGCTCAGCCCGCGGTCCGCGCTGACGCCGTTGCCGGACAGGAAGGCCCGGTTGACCCTCAGACCGGCCAGGGAGGCTTCGGCGGCGGCCCCGACGAGGGCTCTCATCGGCGCGTGCAGGGTGCCGCCGGTCATGACCACCTCGACCCCGGCGGCACCGGCCAGCACGTCGGCGACCCGCAGGGAGTTGGTGACCACGGTGAGGTCGCCGTGGCCCAGGAGCGCTCGGGCGAAGGCCTCCGCGGTGCTGCCGGGACCGATCGTGACCGCGTCTCCGGGGCGGACCAGGCGGGCAGCGGTGGCGGCGATCGCGGCCTTCTCCGCCGCGCACTGGCTGCTCTTGCCCGTGTAGCTCTGCTCGTGGCCGATCCGTCCGGGCAGCGCGGCGCCGCCCCTGCGGCGGTCGAGCAGCCCTTCGGCCTCCATCGCGCGCACGTCACGGCGGACGGTGACCTCCGAGGCGCGCACCTTGGCGGCGATGTCGCGCAGGGACATGCTGCCGTTGGTTCGCACCAGTTCCAGGATGCGTTCCCGGCGCTCGGCGGCGAACGCCGGACGGCTCTCCTCGACCATGGGTACGGTCCCGCTTTCCGTGCCGTTGACTGTGCTGCACGGCAGGGAACCGCGCCGTCCTAGAGTACGGAGTGATCCTCGGTGGACCGCGTCCCGGGCTCCGGCTTCTCTGTCACGAGCGTCACCAGGACGACCGCGGTGAGGGCGACCAGTCCGATGAGCGCTCCGGCTCCGAACAACACGACGACAGACATCTGAGCCTCCAAGGGGGCGGGCTGACCTGCCACTTGACGAATGCCCCGTTTCACGCCCGCTCACACCACTGATCGCGCGGCAGATCAGCCACAATGGGGGGATGACCCTCAGCTCCGCACCCCTTGAGTCCACGGTGTGGTGGGCCCACACCTCCGCCGCGAACGAACGTCTGCTGCGCCTGCTGGACAGCGGGGAACTCGCCCGCCATTCCCGGTTCCGGCTGCAGGCGGACCGCGACCGCTACCTCCTGGGGCGTTCGATGGCCCGGCTGGTCCTGGCCGAGCGGGCCGGGTGCGCGCCGGAGAAGGTGACCTTCGAGCTGCGCTGCGCCTCCTGCGAGGAGAAGTCGCGGGCCGGTGCGGGCGGGGGCGATGACGCACCCCACGGCAAACCGGTGCCCACCGGTGCGGCCGAGGGCTGGGAGATCTCCGTCAGCCACTCCGGTGAGTGGGTGGCGCTGGCGCTGGCCCACGGGGTGGCGGTGGGGGTGGACGTGGAGCGGGTCTCGGACACCCGTGACCTGGCCGGGCTGGCCGGGTACACCCTGGCGGACACCGAGCACGAGGTGTGGAGCGCGCTGCCCGAGGCCGATCGGGCCGGGGCGTTCTTCGGTTACTGGGCGCGCAAGGAGGCGCTGCTCAAGGCCACCGGCCTGGGGTTGTCCGGCGGTCTGCGCCGGGTCGGGGTCACCCCGCCGCACACGCGGGCCCGCCTGCTCTTCTGGGAGGGCGGGGCCGACCCCGGGGCCGCGTGGCTGTCGGACCTGGACCGCGGGCCCGAGTACCGGTCGGCGCTGGCGGTGCTGACCGACCGCCGGGTGGAGCTGACGGTGCACCCGCCCGAGGCCGCCCCGGCCCTGCTGCGCCGATAGGTTCCGGCGCCGGGCCCCCGGGTACGCTCCTGCGGCGGTTCAGGCCTCCCTGGCCAGATGGCGGCTGATGACCAGGCGCTGCACCTGGTTGGTGCCCTCCACGATCTGCAGGACCTTGGCCTCGCGCATGTAGCGCTCGACGGGGAAGTCCCGGGTGTAGCCGTAACCGCCGAAGACCTGGACGGCGTCGGTGGTGACCTTCATGGCGGTGTCGGTCGCCATCAGCTTGGCCATCGCCGCCTGCTTGCCGAAGGGGCGGCCCGCGTCACGCAGTCGGGCGGCGGAGAGGTAGAGCTCGCGGGAGGCCGCGATCTGGGTGGCCATGTCGGCGAGCATGAAGCCCATCCCCTGGAAGTCGCCGATGGCGCTGCCGAACTGGCGGCGTTCCCGGGAGTAGGCCAGGGCCGCGTCCAGTGCGGCCTGGGCCAGGCCCACGGCACAGGCGGCGATGCCCAGGCGGCCGGAGTCCAGGGCGGCCAGGGCGATACCGAACCCGCGGTCCTCCTCCCCCACGAGGGCGTCCGCGCCCAGCAAGACCTCGTCGAACAGAACCCCGGCAGTGGGCGAGGAACACATGCCCATCTTGTGTTCGGGGGTCGCGGAGCCCAGTCCGGGCGTGTCCGAGGGCACGTGGAAGCAGCTGATGCCGCGTGTCCCCGAGTCCGGGGCGCCGGTGCGCGCGAAGAGCGTGTAGTAGTCGGCCCGTCCCCCGTGGGTGATCCACGCCTTGGCTCCGTTGACCCGGTAACCGCCGTCGACGCGCTCCGCGCGGGTGGCGAGCGCGGCGGCGTCGGAACCGGAGGAGGTCTCGGACAGGCAGTAGGCGCCCAGGAGTTCACCGCCGACCATGGCGGGCAGGTGGGCGGCTTTCTGCTCCCGGCTGCCGAAGGCCGCCATCGGGTAGCAGGAGAGGGTGTGGACGCTGACCCCCAGCCCGACGGCGAGCCAGCCGCGGGCCAATTCCTCCACAACCTGGAGGTAGACCTCGTAGGGCTGTTCGCCACCGCCGTACTCGGCCGGGTAGGGGAGCCCGAGCAGCCCGCTCCCGCCCAGGGTGGCGAAGAGGTCGCGGGGGAAGAGGGCTTCCTCCTCATCCGCGGCCGCACGGGGTGCGACCTCCTTGTCGACGAGCTCCCTGGTCAGCTCCAGGAGCTGTTCGGCCTCGGGTGTGTGCAGCATGCGTTCGACCGCCATGAAATCCCCCACGGTTACGCGCCCGGGTGCGCCTCGGACCCACCGCCCCCGCGGGGTCTCCGCGAATTTAGTAGGTCGTCCAACTATATGGTGATGAACGGCACCCTATCCCACGGGGGCGTCCGGCGCCTCGACCAGACGGGCCCGGACGGCGGGGCCGGGAACGCACCGGCCGCCGGACGGGACGCGTGACGCGACCGCCCGCCCCGGCCCGGCTGTACACGGAGCGCCTCCTCGCCTTAGATTCCACGCATGGACCTCGAACTCCGCCACCTGCGTACGATCTGCCTGCTGGCCGACACCGGCAGCGTGACCAGGGCGGCGGCAGCGCTGTCCACGTCCCAGCCGGCGCTGACGACCCAGTTGCAGCGGATCGAGCGCGAGGTGGGCGGCCCCCTGTTCCACCGGGGTCGCTCGGGGGTGCGGCCGACGGAGCTCGGCGAGTTCGTTCTGGTCCGGGCACGCGCGGTCCTGCTGTCCATGGACGACCTGGTGCACGACATCACCGCCCGGGGCGCCTCACCGAGCACCTTGCGCGTGGGCGGGGTCGGCCCCCTGACCGTGGAGCTGTCCGCACGCCTGCCGGAGGTCTTTCCGGGCGTTCCGGTACACGTGCGCACCGAGTACTCGCCCAAGCTGGTCACCGACCTGGTGCGGGCGGGCCGGTTGGACCTGGGAACCACCATCGACTACGTGGACCGCGACCTGCCCACCGACGGACCGCTGGCCTGGGCGATGCTCGCGGTGGACCCCCTGCACGTGGCCGTGTGGGCCGACCATCCGATGGCGGAGAAACCGCTCATCCGTCTGGAGGACCTGTCCGGATGCCCGTGGGCGCTGACCCCGCCGGACGGCACGGGCTGGCCCGAGTGCTTCTACCTGGCCTGCCAGCGGGCCGGCTTCAGCCCCGAGGTCCCCTACCGCCTCTACGACCGGTCCGAGATCCGCGACCTCATCGCCGACCGCCGCGCGATCGCCCCGTGCCAGTCGGACTTCGAGGCCGGCCGGGGTGTGGTGGTGCGCCAGTTGGAGGGGGCGCCGATACAGCTCCGCCACCTCCTGGTCTGGCGCCGCGACAGCGCCGTGCACCAGGCCTCGGACCGTGTCGCCCGCCTGGCCCGCGAACTCCTGGACCGCACCGGGGCCTGAGGCCGGGAAGCCGGGACCGGGAAGCTTCGAGGGGACCACGCGGCGTGGTCCCCTTCGCCGTCTCCGAAAGCACTCCCCCGGCCCGCGCACGCCCGAGGACGGCGGCCTCCGAGCACCGATCCCGCCCCTGATGGGGTTACCGCAGGTTGCAGTGACGAGCTGTGTTCGTATGATGTTTACCAACCGGTAACGTACTGGCGAGTAGGTATATCCGTCCCATGATCCTCTCCCGAGCTACGAAGCCGCTTTCCCCACGGGCCGAGAAGGCCTCCCGCTGCGAAGGCACAACCGAGTTCAGGACACCACCATGCGATCACTGGGAATCATCTCTTCGGCGCTCGCCGTCGCGGTTCTCGCCGCCTCCTGCGCGGACTCCGAGTCGGCGCAGGACGACACCGCCTCGGACATCACCACGGGGGTCACCGACGACAGCGTCGTCATCGGAACCCACCAGCCGCTGACCGGCTCGGCCTCCCCCGGCTTCGTGCACGTCTCCACCGGAGCGAGCGCGGTCTTCGACTACATCAACGACAACGGCGGCATCCACGGCCGCCGGATCGACTACCGGGTCAAGGACGACGCCTTCAACCCCGCGCAGACCATGGACGTCACCCGCGAGCTGATCGACGAGGACGAGATCTTCGCGATGCTCGGCGGTCTGGGGACACCCACCCACGAGGCGGTCATCCAGGACCTCAACGACGAGGGCGTCCCCGACCTGTTCGTCTCCTCCGGGGCCCTGGCCTGGGACCAGCCCGAGGAGTACCCGTACAGCTACGGGTTCCAGGTGGACTACTCCACGGAGGCCAAGGTTCAGGGGGCCTACATCGCGCAGAACCTCCCCGACGCGGACGTCGGCCTGCTCTACCAGAACGACGACGTCGGCCCGGCCTCGCACGCGGGTATCGAGCAGTACCTCATCGACGACATCGTCGCCTGGGAGTCCTACGACCCGGGTGTTCCCGAGCTCGACGGCCAGATCGCCGCGCTGAAGGAGTCCGGGGCCGACGTCGCGGTCTGCTACTGCATCCCCGCCTTCCTGGGCCTGGCCATCCTCGAGGCCCAGTCCATCGGCTACGAACCCCAGTGGGTGGCACCCAGCTTCGGCGGTGACGTCGAGATCATCTCGCAGCTCATCGAGGAGTACGCCGAGGGCACCCCCGCCGAGGACGTACCGCCGGAGGCCTTCACCGACGGCCTGATCGTCACGGCCTTCCTGCCGATGGCGGCGCAGACCGACGACCCGTGGACCGAGTTCTACCGCGAGATCCACGACGAGTACAACGACGGCGCCCCCTTCACCGACACCACGGTGTACGGCATGGTGCAGGCGACCCTGTTCGCCCAGCTCCTCATGGAGGTCGGCCCCGACCTGGACCGGGAGACCCTCATCCGGACCCTGAACTCCCAGGAGTGGGTCGGCCCCGGCCTGGTGCCCTTCGCCGCCACCGAGGAGGACCACAGCGGCTACTCCGGCGTGATGGTGGTCCAGCACAGCGCCGGAGAGAAGCCCGAGGTCCTCCAGGAGCCGCGGGTCACCGACAGCGACGGCGGGGACATCCTCCCCTTCGACCTGGACCGGCCCGGCCCGGACGAGGTCGAACTCTTCGGCGGCACCGGCTGAGCGGGGGCGGGCGCGCACCGCTCAGGCGCGCGCCCGCCACTCGCCCTGGCCGCTCTCGTCCGTCGGCCCGCTCCGCGCGACCGTCTCCGTCAACTCGGCCCCCCGCGCCCTCCGCACGGCCGCGCGACGCGAGTACAGCCACCAGAGCAGGCCGAGGACCACCGCCGCGGTTCCCGTGCCCAGAGCGACCTGGAACGCGACATCGGCTCCGCCCGCACCCACCAGGACCAGGGCCACCGTGGCGGGGAGCGACCCCAGCGCCGTGCCCAGTACGAAGGGCGCCGCACGCATCCCGGTCAGCCCGAAACCGTAGTTGACCATCTGGTAGGGCACCACGGGGATCAGTCTCAGCTGCACCACCGCCAACAGTGCGCGGCCTCCGGACAGCCCCGCCAGCCTGTCCCGGACCCTCTCCGGCAGTCTGCGGGCGATCGCGTCGTGTGCCACGTGCCGTGCCACCATGAACTGGACCAGAGCGGCCAGTACACCCCCGGCCAGGGCCAGCCCCGCCCCCAGTGCCAGGCCGAAGAGTGCTCCCCCGGCGAGGTTCAGCGCGGGCCGGGGCACCAACGCCTGGACCGCCAGCGTGTAGGCCCCCAGGTACACGAGGAATCCGGCCACTCCGGCGTCGGCGGTCCAGGACCGCACGGTCTCCGGGTCGGGCCCGTGCAGCACGGCCCAGACCAACAACAGGACCCACCCCGCGAGCAGCGCCGCCCGCCGCACCCGACCCGCCTTCTTGTGCACCATTCCTCCCAGAATAGAGGCGCCCGGTCGGTGTCAGCGCTGGTCATCCCGGCCGGGGAGGCTCAGGACGAACACGGCCCCGCCGAGCAGGTCGCTGTGCCCGGCCACCAGGGTGCCGCCGTAGCCCTGCACGATCTCCCGGGAGATGGCCAGGCCCAGGCCGCTCCCGCCGGGGTCGCGCTCCCTGGACTCCGCCAGCCGGGCGAAGCGCTCGAACACGCGCTCCCGGTCCTTGACCGGAATCCCCGAGCCGTCGTCGTGCACCTCCACCACCGCGGGGTCCCGGCCGTGGACGATGATGTCGATCCGGCTGTTCGCGTGCCGCTCGGCATTGGCCACCAGGTTGGTCACGACCCGGACGGTCCGGAGCCGGTTGACGAACGCGTACACCGGTCCGGAGGTGTGGACCTCCACCGCGACTCTTCCGCGCCGTCCGGAGAACTCCCGCTCCACCAGTTCGGAGAGGTCGACCAGTTCCTGCGGCACCGCCACACCGGTGTCCAGCCGGGCCAGCTCCAACAGGTCGGAGACAATGTTCTCCAACCGTTCGGTGTCGGAGAGCAGCCCGGTCAGCAGCCGCTCCCTGGCGCGCTGGTCCGGTTCGGGGTCGGAGAGCTCGACCTCCAGCTTGGTGCGCATCCCCGCGATGGGGTTGCGGAGTTCGTGGGAGGCGTCGGAGACGAACCGGCGCTGCCGGGTGACCGACTCCTCCAACCGGGCCAGGCTGGAGTTGGCGGTCAGGGCCAGGTGGGCGATCTCGTCCTCACTCCTGGGCACGGGGAGCCTCCGGTGCAGGTCGCTGGCGGAGATCCGGTCCATCTCCTCACTGATCCTGGACACCGGCCTCAGGGCCCTGCCGACCCCGTGCCAGATAACGAGCGCGGTACCGGCGACCAGGAGCACCGACAGACCGAGCAGCACGCCCTGCAGGGTGTTGGTGGTCAGGAGCTGGGGAGTGTGCGCTGCTCCGAGGACGGTCACGTCCCCGTAGGCGGAGTCGGGGACGGCGTAGCCCGCCACGAGAAAGCACTCCTGGGGGTCCTCCCCCTCGACCGCCCCGCAGACGGTGGTGTCGAGCCGCGAGCCCCCGGGGTCGGGGACCTCCTCGGTCAGCGCCGGCAGGCCCTGCAGCGACTCACTGGAAGCCAGGACCTCGTGGGTCTCCTGGTCGACGATCTGGATGCGCCGGACCGCGGTTCCGGAGGACGGGACCGCCCCGGGGTAGCGGTCCGTCGTGATGTGCTCGGCGACCTCGCGCGCCGAGTCTGCCGCCCGGTCCCGCACCTGGTCGAGTGCCAGCCCACGGATGACCACGAAGGAGAGGACCAGCAGGATGCCGACGACCAGGACCAGCACGGCGACCGCCCCGGCGGTGACCCGGGCGCGGATCGAACGGGGGCGCGCCCTGCGCCAGAGTCCGCGCCTGCTCCGTGCTCGCTCGTCCCGTTCTGACACGCCCCCATTGTCACCCGGTGCGGTCCCAAACCGTCGAATTGGCACCGGTGTGGCGGCTGACCAGCATGAGCGGGCCCGAGGTCCCGCTCCGTCCTGTTCGCTCCAGCCGCTCCGGTCGCCCTACTCGTAGGGGTCCGGAGGGTCGGTCACCGCCTCGACCGAGGAGGTCTCGATCTCGTGTTCGGAGACGTCGTACAGTTCCCCCTCCGGCTCCACCCAGGTGCCGCGTACCTTCCACCAGGTGTCGGCCTCCGGCGCCGGATGGTCGGTGATGAGGACCTTGTTGACGACCGCGTCCGCGGCGCAGCAGGCCATCTGCAGCCGGGCCAGGTACCAGTCCTCCCCGTCCTCGGTGGGAACGGCGAAGCCGGTCAGCTCGACCTCGCGGTCGGCCAACTCCCGCTCCTCGTCGACCCAGGCCCGCATCACGAACTGCTGGACGTCGAGCTCGACGACCTCGCCCGGGGCGGCCTTGCTCAGGTTGTCGGTGAAACGGGAGGAACCGTTCTCGTCCCTGGGCGGCGGCCCGGAGGACCCCCCGGTGCTCTCCACCGTGTAGGAACCCAGCGCGGGCGGCGCGACGACGAACACCGCGAGCACGGGGAGCAGCAGCAGCCAGGCCACCCCCGGGGCGCGCTCGTGGTCGTGCCCGTGCCCGTCGCCGGTGTGCCCGGCGTACTCGGCCGCGGCGTGGTCGAGTTCGGAGCGGGCCGGTCCGTCGTCCCCCGCCGCGGCGGCACCGGCCGGGACCACGTCCTCCTGGTCCAGGGCCTGGTCGCCGCCGCGCAGTTCGGCCACGATGACCAGGACGCCGAGCAGCACCATGACCACGCCGGCGGCAATCAGGAACGGGCCGAAGCCCGGCTTGACCCAGTTCAGGTACAGGTCGGTGGGGACAGTACTGGTCAGCGCGGCGGCACCGAGCAGCACGAGTGTGAGCCCCTGAGCAATGCGATTCACAGCAGGAGACCTCCGATCAGGAAGGTGCTGAGCAGGCCGACCACCAGGCAGATCGGTACGAAGCGGGCGACGAACCGCCAGCCGAACACCCCGGCCTGCATCGCGATCAGCTTGAGGTCGACGATCGGACCGATGACCATGAACGCGAGCTTGGCGGTGGGCGAGAAGTCGGTGAGGCTGACCGCGACGAAGGCGTCGGCCTCCGAGCAGATCGAGAGCAGGATGGCCAGGAGGGCGAGCACCAGTACCGAGATGACCGGGGCCTCGGCCACGGCCAGCAGCCACTCCCGGGGCACCATGACGTTGAGGGTGGCGGCGGCGAGCGCGCCCACCACCAGGTATCCGCCCGCGTGCATCATGTCGTGCACCATCGACTCTCGGAAGACCTCCCACTTGGAGGCGTCCGGGGCGTGGGTGCGCGAGGGCAGGCGCAGCCAGTCGGCGCGGCCGAAGCGCACCCAGACCCAGCCGATGACCACGGAGGCCAGCAGCGAGGCCGCGAACCTGGCCAGGATCATCTCCGGCTGTCCCGCGAAGGCCACGGCGGTGGCGATCATGACGATCGGGTTGATGGAGGGCGCCGCGAGCAGGAAGGTGAGCGCCGCCGCTGGTGCGACCCCCCGTTTGATCAGGCTTCCCGCGATGGGAACCGAGGCGCACTCGCACCCGGGCAGGAGTGCACCGGAGACCCCGGCGACGGGAACCGCGCGTCCCGGCCTGCTCGGGATGAACCTCTGGTAGGCCGAGGCCGGCACGAAGGCGACGAGCGCCGCGGACAGGGCCACCCCGAAGACCAGGAAGGGCAGCGCCTGGAAACTGATGGCGGTGAAGATGGTCGCCCAGGCCAGGAAGGCCTGCCCGGTCAGGTCGTCGGTGAGCCAGGCGTGGGCCACCGCCATGGCCGTGATGAAGAGGGCGAAGAGCCAAACCGTTCCGGTTCTGCGCGAACTCGAACTCCGCCCCCAATCGGCAGGGGGGAGTTCGTCCCCGCGGTCGTCCCAGCCGCCGGCGATCGTGTCGCCGAGCGAGGTGGCGGGGTCGGGTGCGGATCCGCGCTCCGGTGTCGTCCGTTCGGACACAGGGGTACTCCGTGGGGTCGGTTGGGGACTCCACGAATAGTAACCGACAATCGTTTTCGTTCGTTCTTTGGTCCGACCGGGGGCCGGCCCGGGGGCGGAGCCCGGCCGGACCGCAGTGCTCAGTCGTTGCGCCGCGGGCCCGGGCCCTCGCCGGCGTCCGGACCGTCGTCGGTGTCCGGGCCGCTGCCCGCATCCCCCGCGTCCCTGCCGTCCGCCCGGAGGCCGGGGTCACCGGACGCGATGCCCTCGGACCGGTCGACCTCCTCGGGCAGCGGTCCGCCGGGCTCACCCCAGCAGGTCACGTTCCGCAGGTCCGGCATCTTGGCCAGGGTGAACTGCGGATCGAGGCCGTTGCGCAACTGGCGGCTGTAGTCGGCCAGGAGCCGGAAGGCGGTCGCTGACAACGGAGCCAGGGCGATCAGGTTCACGATGGCCATGACGCCCATGGAGAGGTCCGCGGTGTTCCAGACCAGGGTCAGCGGTGCCATGCAGCCGAGGAAGACCGCGACCAGGACCGCGGAGCGGAAGTAGAGCATGTGCCGGGGGTTGGCGTCCAGGAACTGGAGGTTGGACTCCCCGTAGTAGTAGTTGCCCAGTACGGAGGTCCAGGCCAGCAGAAGGAGGATGACCGTGAGCGCGTGGACGGACCAGTCGCCCAGGTTGGCCTGGAGTGCGCGCTGGGTGACCTCGGCACCGGCCTCGGTGTCGAAGTCGGGTCCGTACAGCAACACGACGAACGCGGTCACCGAGCAGACCAGCCAGGTGTCGAAGTAGACGCCCAGGGTCTGTACCAGGCCCTGCTTGGCCGGGTGGGAGACCGAGGCGGTCGCGCCCGCGTTGGGCGCGGAGCCGAGTCCCGCCTCGTTGGAGAACATGCCGCGCCGCAGGCCCTGCACGATCGCGGTGCCCACACCGCCGGCCGCGATCTCGCGCAGTCCGAAGGCGGAGGCGAAGATGTCGGCGATCACCCCCGGCACCGCGCCGATGTTCAGTACCAGCACCGCGACGCCCAGCAGGATGTAGAGGATCGCCATGAGGGGGACCAGTGCCTGGGCCACGTTCGCGATGCGCCGGATCCCGCCGAAGATGACCGAGGCGGTGACCCCGACCAGCACCACTCCGACCACGGTGTTCAGCAGCCAGCCGGTGGGGGCGCCCACGGTGTCGGCCGAGGTCGAGATGGCGCCGGTGATGCTGTTGGCCTGGACGGAGTTGAAGACCAGGCTGAAGGTGATCGTGATGACCACGGCGAAGAGTGCGCCCATCCACCGCTGCCCCAGCCCGTGGAGCATGTAGTAGGCCGGGCCACCGCGGAACCCGGTGCTGGTGCGCACCTTGTACAGCTGGGCGAGGGTGGACTCCACGAACGAGGCGGCGGCCACGACCGTGGCCATCGCCCACATCCAGAACACCGCCCCGGGGCCGCCGAGCATGATCGCCGTGGCCACGCCCACGATGTTTCCGGTACCCACGCGGGAGGCGGCCGAGATCGCGAAGGCCTGGAAGGAGGAGATCTCCCTCTTGCCGTCGGGGGCCACGCCCGGGCTGCTGCGCAGGACCCGCACCATCTCGGGCAGAAGACGCAGCTGGACGAACCCCGAGCGCACGGTGAAGTAGAGGGCGAGCACGATCAGGAGCGGGATGACGAAGACGCTCCAGAAGAAGTCGTTGAGGGCGACCAGTGCGTTGTTGAGGACGGTCACGCGTTCCCCTTCAGGCGGCGTGTGGTCCCGAGTGCGACGTCGGGGTTTCCGGCAACTGTCCCTGTTGGGCACGGTTTCGGTCACCGGGGACACGCGAAGGGGCGGTAAAGGACCGTAAACGATGACGGGGCGGGCCCGACCTGTGGTCGGACCCGCCCCGGGGCCGGGGACCCGGGCGCCTCGTGGCGCCCGGGTCCCCGGGATGACACTGTGCCGCCGTACCGCGGCGCCGCCGTCGGCTAGCGCTGCGGAGCGGAATCGTAGCGGTCGTTGCGACGGGGGCCGCCACGGTAACCGCCGCGGGAGTCCCCGCCCCGGTAACCGCCACCGCCGCCGCGACGCTCGCCACCGCGGTAGCCGCCGCCCTCACCGCGACGCTCGCCGCCGCGATAGCCGCCCTCGCCTCGGTAGCCGCCGCCACCCTCGCCGCGGTCGTTGCGGCGGTCGCCGCCTCGGTAGCCGCCCTCGCCGCGTTCACCGCGGGGACGGTCGCCCCGGTAGCCGCCGCCACCCCGGTAACCGCCGCCGCCACCGCGGTAGCCGCCACCACCGCCGCCGCGGTAGCCACCGCGACGGGGGCCGCCACGGCCGCGGCGCTCGCGAACGGGCTCGGGCGGCTCGATCCACGGCTCCCAGCTGGGCTCCTTGGCACCGGTGACCTGGGAGAGCAGTTCGTCCCCGGGGTTGACCAGGTGCTGCTTGGCCTCGACGCCGGCGTCGCTGAGCAGACGGCGGGCCAGGCGGCGCTGGTTGGGCGCGACCAGGGAGATCACGACGCCCGAGGAACCGGCGCGGGCGGTGCGCCCGCCCCGGTGCAGGTAGTCCTTGTGGCCGGTGGGCAGGTCGATGTTGACGACCATGTCGATGCCGTCGACGTGGATGCCGCGGGCGGCGACGTCGGTGGCGACCAGGGCCTGGATCTTGCCCTCACGGAACTTGGCCAGGGTGCGGGTGCGCACGCTCTGGGTCTTGCCGCCGTGCAGGGAGGCGCAGGGCACACCGGCCTCGACCAGCTGTTCGCTGATGGTGTCGGCCCGGAACTTGCTGCGCACGAACAGGATCGTGCGTCCGTCGCGCGCGGCGATCTGGGTGACGATCTTGTTCTTGTCGCGGGGCAGCACCTTGAGCAGGTGGTGCTCCATCGTGGTGACCTGCGAGACGGGCGGGTCCACGGAATGGGTCTGCGGGTCCTTCATGTACCTGCGGACCAGCCTGTCGACGTCACCGTCGAGCGTGGCCGAGAACAGCAGGGTCTGGCCGTCGGGGCGGACCTGGTCGAGGAGCTCGCTGACCTGCGGCATGAAGCCCATGTCGCACATCTGGTCGGCCTCGTCCAGCACCGAGAGTTCGACGTCGCCCAGGTCGCAGACGCCCTGGTCGATGAGGTCGGTGAGACGGCCCGGGGTGGCGACGAGGACGTCGACGCCGCGGCGCAGTTCGTTGATCTGTCGGGTGTAGGAGCTACCGCCCACGACGTCGCCGATCTTGACGCCCAGGACACGGGCGTAGCCGCGGAGGGCGTCGCGCGCCTGGTGCGCGAGCTCGCGGGTGGGCACCAGGATCAGTGCCCGGGGGCGGTTGGCGGCGGCGCGGCGCTCGGAGCAGCGCATCAGGACCGGCAGGCCGAAGGCCAGGGTCTTGCCAGAACCGGTACGACCACAGCCGAGGACGTCACGGCCCTCGATGGCGTCGGGGATGGTCGCGGCCTGGATCGGGAACGGGGTGGTCACACCGTTCTTGGCCAGCTCTCCGACGATGTCCCTGGGAAGACCAAGGCTGTCGAAAGCGGGCATTACGGCAGTGTCCGTCGTCAAGTGACGTGTACCTTCCTCGTCGTTTGGCAGCGTTTCGAGGAAGGCTCCACACGGTCACGGCGGACCCAGCGAAGAAATCACACAAACGCGCCTGATCACACGCGGAAGCGACCCCGATCTGTGCGGGGTTCGTGTGCTCTTCGGGTCAAGAGTGATGCCGACGTGGTCAGCACGCTCTCCGCGTCTTGGCGGCCCGGCGCGCTCGGATGCGCGCGGCATTCAACGACCGCCTGCAGCAGCGTACTAGAAGTCGCCCCGGGCCGGGGACGGGATGGGTGTTTTTCACCGGTGATACGGGTCTCCCCACCCCGCCCCCGAAGCGCCCGGAGGCCGGGCACCCCGATGGTCAGGAGCCCGGGGCCATGCTCTTGGCCAGGGCGGTCAGGCGAGAGATCTGGGCTCTGCGCTCGGCGGCGCACTGCTCTTCGAGCGTGTTGTCCGCGGCCTGCTGGAGGAGACCCTTGGTCGCGACGGCGGCCTCGGGGTTGGTCGCCAGCAGGGCGGCGACGGCGTCGTCCACGGCACCGTCGAGTTCGTCGGCCCCGACGACCAGGGTGGCCAGGCCGAGGTCGCGGGACTCCTCGGCGCCGACCTTGCGGGCGGTCAGGCAGATCTCGGTGGCGCGGTGGACGCCGACGATGTCCACCAGGGGCTTGGTACCGGTGAGGTCCGGCACCAGGCCCAGGGCGGGCTCCTTCATGCAGAACTTGGCGTCGTCGGCGAGGATGCGCAGGTCGCAGGCGAGCGCGAGCTGGAACCCCGCACCGATGGCGTGGCCACGCACCGCGGCGATGGTGACCAGGTCGGGACGGCGAAGCCAGAGGAAGCCCTGCTGAAGCTCGGCGATGTAGGCGTCCAGGTCGGCCTCGTCGGCCGCGCCGTCGGCGAGCCCGGCGACGATGGAGCGCTCCCCGTCCACGCCCTCGGGGGTGAACATGTTGAGGTCGATACCGGCGGAGAAGATGTCGCCCTCGCCGGCGATGACGACGATTCGGACATCGCCTGGGAGCGCCTGGCCGATGTGGGCCAGGGTCGTCCAGGTGCGCCCGGTCATCGCGTTTCGGCGCTCGGGACGGCTGATGGTGATGCGGGCGACCGCCCCGTCCACCGCGAGCCTGAGCCCGGCCCGGGTCAGTTCCTCCTCGGTGGGCGGTTCCTGTTTCCCGGACTCCGTCGGGGCCTGTGCCATGGGTTCCTCCGTCACTTCGGTTGGCTGCAAACCGACCTTACTCGTCGGTAACCCCGACCGCGAGCAACAGGGACCACAAACGACACAGGCCAAACGACACGGGCCACGAGCAGCGCCTCCCCGCCCCGGGGCGGTACGGACGCCCCGCCCGGGGGCAAGGGCCCCGGGGTACGGACCGCCCGGAGGTCATGCCTTGCGCGTGGCCCCGCCGCGTCCGCGCAGCTCCACCCCGGCCTCACCCAACAGGCGGTGCACGAACCCGTAGGAGCGACCGGTCGCGGCCGCCAGACTGCGGATGCTCTCGCCCCCGTCGTAGCGGCGTTTGAGCTCTGCAGCCAGCTCCGAACGGTCCTCCCCCGACACACGGGTGCCCTTCCTCAACGTGTCACGCACAGCTCTCCCCTTCGACGACGGTTGGATTCCCACCGGCCCGGCAGCCACAGCCATGATCGGACATCGCGCTCACACAGCGCCACATCCGCCCGGCGCCGCGCCGGGCCGCCCGGGTTTCGGAACACCGGTAACCGTGTCCGAAAAGAAAGGAGGTGAACCTCCCAGAGCCCTGAGCGTCCACCTCCGTCCACCGCGATCGCGCCCGGCGCTCAGGCCAGGGAGATGAGGTCCTCGAACTCGGCGTTCCACACGTCCTCGACACCGTCGGGCAGCATGATGACACGCTCGGGCTGCAGTGCCTCCACCGCGCCCTCGTCGTGTGTCACCAGGACGATCGCGCCCTTGTAGTTGCGCAGGGCCCCCAGGATCTCCTCCCGGCTGGCCGGGTCCAGGTTGTTCGTGGGCTCGTCGAGCAGCAGCACGTTGGCGCTGGAGACCACCAGGGTGGCCAGGGCCAGACGGGTCTTCTCGCCGCCGGAGAGCACACCCGCGGGCTTGGCCACGTCGTCACCGGTGAACAGGAACGATCCGAGCGTCTTGCGCGCCTCGACCTCGGGCAGGTCGGGCGCCGCGCTCATCATGTTCTCCAGCACGCTCCGGTTCACGTCCAGGGTCTCGTGCTCCTGCGCGTAGTAGCCGAGCTTGAGCCCGTGGCCGGGGATGACGCTCCCCCGGTCCGGCTCCTCCACCCCGCCCAGCAGGCGCAGCAGTGTCGTCTTGCCCGCACCGTTCAGTCCCAGGATGACCACCCGGCTGCCCCGGTCGATGGCCAGGTCCACGCCGGTGAAGATCTCCAGCGAGCCGTAGGACTTGGACAGCCCCTCGGCCATCAGCGGGGTGCGCCCGCTCGGGGCCGGGTCGGGGAAGCGCAGCTTGGCGACCTTGTCGGACTTGCGTACGCCCTGTACCCCGTCCAGGAGTTTGTCGGCGCGGTTGAGCATCTGCTGGGCGGCACGCGCCTTGGAGGCCTTGGCCCGGAACTTGTCCGCCTGCTTGCGCAGGGTGTCCGCCTGCTTCTCGGCGTTGGCCAGCTCACGGCGGCGGCGGCGCTCATCGGCCTCGCGCTGGGCCAGGTACTGCTTCCAGCCCATGTTGTAGATGTCGATGACGCTGCGGTTCGCGTCCAGGTAGAAGACCTTGTTGACCACGTGTTCGACCAGTTCCACGTCGTGGCTGATCACGATCAGGCCGCCCTGGTGTGACTTGAGGAAGTCGCGCAGCCAGACGATGGAGTCCGCGTCGAGGTGGTTGGTGGGCTCGTCCAGCAGCAAGGTGTCCGCACCGCTGAACAGGATCCGGGCCAGCTCGATCCGGCGGCGCTGGCCGCCGGAGAGCGTGTGCAGGGGCTGGGACAGCACGTTGTCGGGCAGGCCCAGGCTGGAGGCGATGGCGGCGGCCTCGGACTCGGCGGCGTATCCGCCCAGCACGTGGAGGCGCTCCTCCCACCGGCTGTAGGCGCGCACACCCTTGTTCCGGGTCTTCTCGTGGTCACTGGCCATCTTCTTCTCGGCCTCACGCAGACCGTTGAGGGCCTCGTCGATCCCGCGAGCGGACAGCACCCGGTCCCTGGCGATCACGTCGAGGTCGCCGGTACGCGGATCCTGCGGCAGGTAGCCGATGGTTCCCGAGCTGGTGACGGTGCCGTCGGTGGGCATCCCCTCCCCCGCCAACACCTTGGTCATCGTGGTCTTGCCCGCGCCGTTGCGGCCGACCAGTCCGATCCGGTCCCCAGCAGCGACTCGGAATGTCGTCGGCTCCAACAGGAGCCGAGGGCCGACGCGCAGTTCGAGGTCGGTGGCGATCAACATGGGTGGGGCATCCTCAAGGTGGTGTGGCGGTTCGGGGCGGCCGGGGTCCGCGCGGCGCTCCGAGCCCCGTGGGGTTCGCCGGGCGTCTGGTGGCGGCAAGGGGCCGCGGCGGACGTGTCCTCAGACCAACCAGACCAGCCTAACGGCAAGCGAGCAGGGTGGGGCGAGGGTTTTTCCGGGGCTCCGCGCGAACGGACGCGCCCCCGACCCGCACAACGGGGTCGGGGGCGCCGTGCATTCCCCAGGGGCACGGATCCGGTGCGAGGTCACTCCCTGCCGGGCGGGTCCCCCTCCTCCACGGGGGCGACGACCACGACGGCGGCCGGTTCCCGCTCCGACCCCTCCGGTGGGGCCTTCTCCGCCTCGGAGGAGTTGTCGGGGTCGGCGCTCTGGTGCGACGGGGGCCGGTTGCGCAGCAGCGCGGCCAGCACCGCGGCCACCGGGGTGGCCAGGAACAGGCCGGGGACGCCGCCGAGGATTCCGCCGACGGTGATGGCGATCAGAACCACCGGGGAGGGCAGTTCCAGCGCCTGACCGTAGATGCGTGGTGCGAAGACGTTGCTCTCCAACTGCTGCACCAGAACCACGGCGATGACGATCACCAGGGCGATGACCCATCCCTCGGTCACGAAGGCGACCAGGGCCGCGAGCAGACCGGTGAGGAAGGCCCCGATGATCGGCAGGAAGGCGCCGATGAAGGTGAGCACGATCAGCGGGATCGCGAGGTTGATGTCCACGAAGGCGACCAGGATGATGCCGATACCGACGGCGTCGATCAGGCCGACCATCGCGACACCGCGGACGTAGCGGCCCATCACCCCGTAGGAGACGTTGGCCGCGTGGCGCAGGCCGGGGCGGGACTTGGGGGGCAGCAGGGTGGCGACCCAGTCCATGAGCTTGTCGCCGGAGTGCACGAAGTACACGGTCAGGGCGATGATCAGGACCAGGCTGATGAGGATCTGGACGACTGCGGCCCCGGCGGTCCAGGCGCCGGTGAGCAGCTGGTCGGTGTTGTCGGTGATGATCCCCTGGACCTGCAGCCAGGCGTTGTCGATCAGCTCCGTGATCAGCGCCGGGTCCACGAAGGGGACCTGCACTTGCTGGAGCTCGGTGATCGCGCTCGAGACGCTGGCCACCAGGCCCTCGAACCCCTGCACGGCCGGGGAGACGATCATCGTGATGGCGCCGCTGAGCACGACGAGTGCGAAGAGCACGGTGGCCGCCGTGGACGGTCCGCGCCCCAGGCCCTTGCTCCTCAACCAGTTGGCGAGCGGCATGAGCAGCGCGGTGAGGAAGACCGCGAGGATCACCGGGAGGGTGATCACGGAGAGGTAGATGACCGCGTAGACGAGCAGGCCCGCGACCACACCGATCAGGAGCGTCCGCCAGGCGACGTCACTGACCACCCGGAGCAGGTCGCCCGCGCCCACGTCGTCCTGCTCGACGACCTCGTCCTCGGCCTCCGGAGCGGACTCCGCCTCGGCCTCCTGCGCCTCGCGTTGGGCGAGGCGCTCGGCGCGGGCCCTGCGGGCGACGAGCCACTTGTTCAGGAGCGCCCATACTCCCGGCCGCTGGGCTTGCACATGGACTCCATTCTCTGGTTGTTGCGCGGTGGCCGGTCCGGCGGAGGCCGCCACCTGAAGACACCGGTCTGGGGGATGCGCCGCGGGGTCCGGTCGCGCCGGGCCCGATGAGAGGACAACTCTGTCAGAACTGCCAGGGTTCCCGGGGGTGACCGCTGCGGACGATCTCGTTGCCGAAGGGGGCCAGGGCCACCGGGATCATCTTCAGTGAGGCCCACGCCATCGGGATACCGATGATGGTGACCGCCAGGCCGAGCGCGGTGGCGATGTGCCCGATGGTCAGCCACCAGCCGGCGACGATCAGCCAGATGACGTTCATGACGGTGGTACCGCCGCCCGAACCGGACCTGCGCACCAGGTCGCGCCCGAAGGGCCAGATCGCGTAGCTGGCCATCCGGAAGGAGGCGATGCCGAAGGGGATCGTCACGATGAGGACGCAACAGATGACGCCGGCGACGGCGTAGCCGATCGCCAGCCAGAATCCGGCGACGAAGAGCCAGATGATGTTCAGGATGAGCCGCAAGAGGGCCACGGTGTTCGTCTCCTAGGTTCGGTCCCGTGCGGGGGCGCGTGCTTCTCCGAAGGGATCGGGAAAGGGGCGCATCTGTTTTCTATCGTTTGGGACGCCCGCACACCACGGCCTGTTCCGCTCCGTCCCCCTGGTCCTTCCCCTAGGGGACGTCACGGGCGTGTCCGGACGATCGCGGGCGTGTCGCGGAGGGGTCGGCGGGGTCTGCGAACGCCGCAGGGGGAGGGGAATCGCCCTCAGGTCACCGTCGCCCTGGGTGAGGACATACGGTCCCTCCGAATCTCGGAAGGATGGCGGGACCGCAATGTGATGGGCGCATCAGGACGACCCCCTAGGCAGGAGGGACATCGCACCATACGATGTGCTGTGTCCTTCGCAAGACGGTAGATCTAGCGATTTGCGACAAAATCTGACAGACAACCAGAGACCGGACGCCAAGCATCAGGTTTCGGTAACGGTTGGATGAGTAATTTCCCCACCCCCCGTGCAGGATCGGGAGTGGGGATGGCATGATTACGTACCGGCTCGGACGGAGGCTGTCACCGCCTCCGCGGCCGTTCGCGTGAGAGCACCCCCATCATCCGCAGGCATCGCCTCTGTGATGGCGCTTCTCGTGGTCTCAGCCACACCGGGGAACAACGCCAACACCGCTCGACGTTTGCGTCGTGCGGGGTGACTCACGCCGCATGACCAACTTTTGGTGACTGAAGCTTTTTCAGACAGCTTACTAGTGATTTCAGTAGAGGTGGTTCAAGCATGTCTCAGGTACGTCGGCAGGCCGCGCTGCGCCCCCGCCCGAGCTGGGGGTGGCAGGATGCCGCCGCGTGCCGGGGCGAGGACCTTGTGCTCTTCTTCGGCCCCGATGGCGAACGCCAGCCGGAGCGGGAGATTCGCGAGCGCAAGGCCAAGGAGATCTGTGCAGCCTGCCCTGTTCGAACCGACTGCCTGGACTATGCGATTTCGCGTCCGGAGAAGTACGGCACCTGGGGCGGGCTGAACGAGGACGAGCGCGCCTCCGAGCGCCGTCGCCGTATGCGGCGCGCCAACGCAGCCTAGCGTCATCCCGCCGAGCGGATCTCCTCCCGGTGGCCCCGGCCCCGTTAACCCGCGGCGCCCCGACGTAGTACGTCGAGGGCGCCGCGGGTTTTCTCATGCCCGTCGCCGCACGCACCCCGCACGGGCCCCGGTCACGGAGCTCACTCCGGCCGGTACGACAGGTGCCGGTCGAACCAGTCCAGTGTCTCCACCGCCATCTGACGCCACTCCTGGGAGTCCCCGAGCAGCTGTTCGGCTCCGGAGACCACCTTGAGCTCCGAGGGGCCGCCCAACCGGTTCCTCGTCCACTCGCCCAGCTCGCGAACGAACGAGTCCGCGCTCTGCAACAGGATCAGGGACGGGGCCCGCACCGAGGGCAGGCTCGACTCCGCCAGGTCGATGCGCCCGCCGTGGACCACCACCGCCGCCACGTCCTGGGGCCGCTCCGCCGCCGTCACCAGGGCGGCGGGGGCCGCAGCCCCCGAACCCAGCACCCCCAGGGGTTCGCTGGCCGCGTCGGTGGCACGCCGCAGCCAGGTCACCGCGGCGCTCAACCGCTCCCCCAGCACGCCGGTGTCCGGCTCCTCACCGCCCGGGGCGCGCTCCTGCCCGGTGAGCAGGTCCAACACCAGGGTGGCGTACCCGGCGCGTTGCAGCACCGAGGCGGTCGACCGCCAATGCGGGTCGCCCTGCCCCTGACCGAAGGACATCACCACCACACCGCGCAGCGCCGTCGGCATGGTGAGGTCCCCGTCGAGGTAGACCTGCCCCGCACGGATCCGCACCGCCCTGGCGGCGTCGGTCCCCCGGTGGTGGCGGGCCTGCTCGGAGAGGATCTCGACGACGTTCCCGTCGGAGAGCTGGTCGAAGTCCCGGTACCACTCCCCCACCGCCCGGAAGTTGTCCGGAACACTGAGCACGACCAGGGCGTCGGCCTCGGCGCGCAGCGCCTCGAGCGTCTCCGGCGCGGCGACCGGGACCGCCAGGACCAGGCGTGCCGGGCCCGCCTGGCGCACCATCCTCAGGGCCGCGCGGGCAGTCCCCCCGGTGGCGACCCCGTCGTCGACGACCACGCAGTCGCGCCCGGCGATCCTGGGGGCGGGCCGGTCTCCCCGGTAGACACGGCGCCGACGGTCGAGCTCGCTGTGCTCGGAGGCAACGGTGTCGGACAGGGCCTGGCGGGGCACGTGCAGCCGGGCCAGGGCGAGGTCGTCGTACAGGACGTGGCCGTCCTCGGAGATCGCGCCCACCCCGGTCTCCGGATGTCCGGGCAGGCCGATCTTGCGGACCATGAGAACGTCGAAGTCGGCGGCCAGTCGTTGGGCCAGTTCCGCGCCGACCGGAACCCCGCCACGAGGCAGCGCGAGCACCAGGGGATCGTTGACGGCATGGGGACGCACCCGCTCTGCGAGGCGTCGGCCCGCGTCGGACCGGTCTGCGAAGGGCAGTGAAACGGGTACCGGGTTCATGTCCTCACCGGCGCCGAAGCCGCGGAGCCCGGCGCCGCTCCTTCCGGCTGTGTGGAGTGAGCCGCTGGAAAAGT
The DNA here is from genome assembly GCF_055763695.1 of Nocardiopsis moroccensis. Lineage (NCBI taxonomy): Bacteria > Bacillati > Actinomycetota > Actinomycetes > Streptosporangiales > Nocardiopsidaceae > Nocardiopsis > Nocardiopsis moroccensis. Next base: position 2,270,713 of record NZ_CP199747.1, read on the forward strand.
GGTACCGGCATACCCCGCCCCACACGGATTCCAACCCCGCCGCAGGGCAAAAACCGACCCGACTCACCTCCTTTCGAAGCCGCCGCGCAGTACGGCCATCAACAGGGCGTCGTGTCGGCGCCCCTCCCAGAGCAGGGAGTCGCGCAGCCTTCCCTCCACGTGGAAACCGCAGGAACGGTACACGGCGATGGCACGCATGTTGAAGGCGTACACCTGCAGCCAGACCCGGTGCAGGCCGATGTGGTCGAAGGCGTACTCCAGGACCAACTGGGTGGCCTCCTTCCCCAGCCCCCGGCCGGTGAACTCGATCGCCGACAGCGCGATGCGATACCCGGCGGTCTCGTTCTCGGGTGAGACCGCGTAGATGGAGAGCTCACCGAGATAGCGGCCGTCCCCGGGCGCGAGGATGGCGAGGTCCAACCGGTCGGACCGGCCCGCGCGGCTCTCGCACCACTGACGGGCCTGCTCGTAGGTGAGGTGGCCGTGGGCGCCCTTGAGCCTGCGGACCTCCTCGTCCAGACCCGCAGCGAAGTAGGCGTCCGTGTGCTCCGGACCCAACGGGACCAGGCAGACGCTCTTCCCGACGAGGGTGGGCGTTTGGCGCAGCGCACTCGTTCTGATCATGGTGGTCTTCCGGTTCCGGCCGGGACCGTCGGGGCACGGCGCGTCCCGGGGCGAGGGAGTCGGCGGTCAGGGGTGCCGCACGCGGAGAGCAGGCCGCGGGGCGTAGCCGGTGCAGGGGCCGGGTCGGAGATCGGGCGAGGACCGAGGGCTTGGCGACGGGAAGGGCCGAACACCCATGTAAAACGACTCCGTGTCCGATGGCAACCGTTCCTTGACAGTGTGCGGGAGTGCCCTGTGGTGCTCTCCCGGTCCTGCGCGCCTCCCGAACGGTGTTGGACGCGCTGGTCCCCCGGGTTCTCTCTCCCTCGGCCCGGGCACGCGCATCGTGTGCGCGCTCCAAGACCGAGTGGCGGGGTCCCTCACACCCGGGGACACCACGATCGGCCTGAACGGTCCGAGGCCCGCACCCATCACTCCGGTGGGTACAGGGCGGTGCCGTCCGAAGCCGGACCGGATACCCCTGAGCGCGCCGCCCGATCGCCACCGCAGCGGCGGGCCAGTGCCCACTGCTCATGGGTGGCCCTGGTGATCGACCCCGCCCACCGCGACGACGAAACCGGTGTCAGCGCCCGTTTACGCGCCGCCCACGTGTGGCCGTCATGGTCCACACCGTCAGCGCACCGGGCCTTGAGGTCCCTGGCCGCCGGCGAGCCCAGGTGGGAGCCGAGCAGCCTCAAGCACCTCCTCGTCCTCGACGAGGAGGTGCTTGAGGCGGGTGCGCACCGCCACACCGGTCGGACCCGGGGCCAGATAGGGGACAGCGATCGGACGTAGCCCCCGCGTTTTGGTGCGAGCCACCGGTCCTTCCGCCCCCACCCCTCTGAGTCGTTCGTGTGTTCGAGAACGACGCTGGCCGCACCCGGGGCCCGGTGTCCCAGAAACCGAAAAACTCCTGTGACCGAGCAGGGCGCGGACCGGTCGGGCCCGGCACCGGAGTCCCTCACCAGCGGAGCTGTTCAATGTGTTCACTCGTGTACGTTCGTGTGCGCTCATGTGACCTCACACACGAACAGATGAGACCCCGGGGGCGGTACTCCCGGGCAAATCCCTGGTCGTCCGTTGATGGGACCGATACCATCCGCAGGCACCGAAACGACCCTGGGAGTAGCCCGTGAACGCGAAGACCGAGACGCACACCGCACCGCCGCCGGAGGCGAGACGCGCGCGGGCCGCGGTGTCCACTCTGTTCTTCGTCAACGGGTTCACCTACACGAACGCGGTTCCGTGGCTGCCGGTGATCAAGAACAGCCTGGGTCTGAGCAACACCGAACTGGGGCTGGCGATCGCGGCGATGCCCTTCGGGGCGATCCTCACCGGAATGCTCGCCGGGCCGCTGATCCACTGGTTCGGCAGCGGGCGGACCGCGGTGGGGACGAGTCTGATCTCGGTGGGAGCGCTTCCCTTCATCGCGCTCGCCCAGAACTGGTGGATGCTCGCCGCCGCGCTGTTCGTCCTCGGCAGCGCCGACGCCTGGACCGACTCCGCGCAGAACTCTCACGGCCTACGCGTCCAGCGCCGCTACCGGCGCAGCATCATCAACACCTTCCACGCGGTGTGGAGCCTGGCCGCGGTCGCCGGAGGGCTGCTCGGTGCGGCCATGGCCGGCGCCGGGGTACCGATCCTGTGGCACCTGGGCGGGGTCGCGGTCCTGTTGGTGGTGGTGAACCTCACGGTGAGCCGGATGCTGCTGCCCGGCCCGGAGAACAGCGAACGCGAGGACGGCGTCAACGGGCACGACGGCAGCCGCGCGCGCATCCCCGGGAAGGGGGTCCTCCTGCTGCTGATGCTGGGCGCTCTCCTGATGATGGCCGGTGGCATCGAGGACTCCGCCGCCTCGTGGGGCGCGGTGTACATGACCGGGGAACTGGGCGCACCGCTCTTCCTGGCCGCCATGCCTTTCGTGGCCTGCCAGGCGATGATGACGGTCGGCCGTCTCGCGGGCGACCGGGTGACCGACCGCTTCGGCGCCGCGGTGGTGGGCCACGCCTGCGGGCTCCTGGCCGCGGGCGGCCTGGCGTTCGCGCTCCTGTTCCCGCACCCGGTGACCACGGTGGTCGGCTTCGGGGTGATGGGGCTGGGCGTGTCCACGCTGTTCCCCCTGACCCTGGCCGCGGCGGGAAACGTGCCCGGGGTGCGCACCGGGGACGGGGTGACCGTGGTGGGCTGGCTCGGCCGGGCCGGGTTCCTGGCCTTCCCTCCCCTGGTGGGTTTCCTCGCCGACTCCGTGACCCTCGGCAGCGCCCTGTGGGCGATCTCCGCGGCGGGGGTGGTCGCCTTCCTGCTCGCCTCGGCCCTGCGCCCCCGTTCCTGAGCGGCCGCGCAGCGGCAGGAGGGTTCCGGGGCAGGGGCCCGGGACGGGGACTCGGAACAGGGAAGGGCCCCGTCCGCCGGAACCCGGGAGGATTCCGGCGGGCGGGGCCCTGTCACACGCCGGTCCCGCGGGGGCGCGGGAACGAACGCGGTGTTACTCGGCCATGCCCGGACGGCGGTTGCCGACCCACAGGGCCAGAGCACCGATACCGGTCACGACGGCGCCGCCGAGCACGAAGCCCGACAGGTCGACGCCGGTCTCGGCGAGGTCGGGGCTGCTGTTGCCCGCCGCACCGCTCCGAACGGGAGCCTGGCCCTCGGGGGCGTTGCCACCGGGAGCGATGGTCCCGGGTGCGCTGCCCTCGGGCGACTTACCGTCGTCACCCGGGTCGGTGCCACCGTCCGGGTCCGTCGGGTCTGTCGGGTCCGTGGGATCCGGGTCGACCGGGTCCGTCGGGTCGGGGTCGACCGGGTCCGTGGGATCCGGGTCGACCGGGTCCGTCGGGTCGGGGTCGACCGGGTCCGTGGGATCCGGGTCAACCGGGTCCGTGGGATCCGGGTCAACCGGGTCCGGATCCACCGGGTCAGGGTCCACCGGTCCAGGGTCCTCGCCGTCACCGGGGTCCGTGGGGTCCGGGTCAACCGGGTCCGGATCCACCGGGTCAGGGTCGACCGGGTCAGGGTCCACCGGTCCAGGGTCCTCGCCGTCACCGGGACCCGGGGCAACCAGGTCGAAGGTCTCGACCGTTTGCAGGCCGATGTCCGGGACGGTCTCGGCCGCCTCCTGGGTCGCCACGGGGGCGGCCTCAGGCGCGGTCTTGTCCAGGGTCTCGGCAGCGAACACCGGTCCGGCCGAGAAACCGGCCATGAACAGGCTGGCCGCGGTCACGGTGAATACCCGCTTCTTAGGGGTCATCCCACTCCTTTCTTTCTCTTGGGTACTGATCTATTCAGGGGGGATGGCATACAGGTGGCCGTCATGGACCACCACCGCGCGGTCACCGAGCAGGCCGCGCGGAGTCTCTGCGTCCTCGGGGACCTCGGAGGGCTCCCCGGAGGCGTCCAGCGCCACCCGGGTCCCATCGAGTTCCCCGAAGACCTGGTTTCCGACCGAGACCTCGGGAACGAAGCCCGGAACCACGGTGGTCTCGCCGGTGTCCGGGGTGAACAGCACCGGACCGTAGGCGACCAGGTCGAGCCCGATCGGCCCGGAGCGGTGGGCGACGCCCTCGAGGGCGTCCTGCTCGATTTCGGCCGATCCGAGCACGGAACCGTCCTCGCGATCGTGGAAGGCCAGGATCGACCCCTCACCCTGGAGTGGCTGCCAGCGGACGATGACGTACTCCCGCAGGGCGGTCAGCACGCCCTCCATCTCACCGGCCTCACCGGGGCGCTCTGCGTGGACCCTTTCGGGGTCGCCGCCGGGCTGCACCCAGTTCCAGGGACCGCTGACGACGGCGGTCAGGACACGGTCGTCGGCGGCTGCGAGCATCGGAACCGAGCTCCCGGGTGCCTCGACCTCCTCCAGTTCGCCGTCGACGACCAGGTAGGCGGCGTCCTCGTCACGGACCATGACCGAGTCACCGGCGTAGCGGGCCGAGGCCGACTCGGGCAGGTCGACGCTGGTGGCCGTGCCGCCCTCGGCCGGCCAGAACCACAGGGCGTCGGCGCTCTCCAGCACGATGCTGCTCTGGCCGCCGTACTGCACGAAGCGGGGAGAACCCAGTCCTTCGGCCACCTCGAAGGGAAGGTCCACGGACCACTGCCGCGAACCGTCGGCACCGATCAGGTTGAGCCGCTCCTCGGGGTCGACGTAGGCGAGGGCCCCGCCGTCGCGGCTGATACCGGGCTCGGTGTCGGGGGCGAGTTCCTCGGTGATGTCGACGACCGGCGCGAACCCCGGCGGGGCCGAGTACTCCAGGGCCACGATGTTGTCCTCGGTGCCCTCGGACGCCCCGGGCTCGGAGGGTCCCGGAAGGAACCGGGTGAGGACCGCTCCGGCTCCGACGACGAGCAGCAGGGCGAGTACGGCGGCTCCCCCCACCAAGAGCTTCCTACCGCGGCCGTTCCCGTTCCCCGCTGCCGGAACCGGCCCCTGCACCGGGCCCTGCACCGGCCCCTGGGGGCGGGCCGGGGCGACCTGGTCCGCAGCCTGCACGACCCCGTCGGGGGTGGCGACCAGGCGCCAGTACCCGTTGGCGTCCCGGGCGTCGACGAGCACCGGCTGGCCGATCCGGGCGGCGTACCCGGTGGCGATGTCCAACGCCGCACGCCTGGTCTCCTTGGGGGCGGGGCCGGTCACGACCTGGCGGTGCCCCTCGATGACGATCTCGGCGCTGTGTTCGTCGGGTGCGATGACGATGACGGCGGTGGGCCGGGGGTACCCCGGACGGGACGCCCGGCTCATGGTGCCTCCGAAGGCATGGGAAAGGTGAACCTGTTCGTGTACGGGAGCAGGGGAAGGTCAGCGGTGACGCCGGCCGCGGCTCGACGGGGTGACCGAGCGGAGGGAACTGCACACGGGTGGCCGGTGCTGAACGTGATCATACTGAGGGTCACGGGAGACAACCGACGCAGTCGGCGGGGAGGAAAACGGACACGGCTCGCGGAATCTCCACCCGCCCCCTCACCGCCCTTTCACTGACCTGCGACAACCGCCCTCCGCTCGCAGGAGACCGGGTCGGGCCCGATCAGCTGACCCCTTAGTGGACACTCCAGAAGGCGATGAGGTTCACGCCGGAAATGGCCGGATCCGGCCACACAGGGGGCTCCCGAAACCCCGGTCCGCCTGCCGCGCGGCCGTGCGGGGGTTGGGGACAGGGAGCGTTCACGGTTCTCCCGCCGATCTCCTGCCGAGGACGAACCGCCCGCGGCCGGGGTCCTGAGCCTTTGCGGTCAGCGTCCATTGAGGGTCTCGATGACCGCCTTCTCCCTGCGCTGGGCCATCCGGTCGGCGCGCTCGAAGTGGCGGTTGGCGAGCTCGGCCCGGGCCGCGGCGGTACGCACGGTCGGCCACAGGGCATCGATCTCGGTGTTGAGCGTGGAGCCCACCAGAACGGCGATCGCCATGACGTACAACCAGGCCAGGATCGCGATCGGCGCCCCCAGGGAACCGTAGATGCTCACCTGTCCGAAGGAGGCGTCCAGGTAGGCGCGCAGGCCCGCCGAACCGGCGAGGAGCACCAGGGTGGCCAGGACGGCGCCGGGCAGGTGGCGCCACAGCGGGGTGCGCACGGGGACGCTGAGCGCGTAGAGGAGGGTGACGGCGGTGATGACGAGCAGGCCCACGATCGGCCAGTAGAAGAGGTTGAGGCGGCCCACGGTGACCGGCAGCAGCTCGTGGACGACGTCCGGACCGGCCACCATGACCGGCAGGACCAGGACCGCGAACAGCAGGCCCCCCAGGTAGGCGAAGAAGGCCAGGAGGCGCTGGCCGAGCCAGCCGCGCAGCTCATCCAGGCCGTAGGAGATGGTGATCGACCGGATGAAGACGTTCATCGCCCGGGAGCCCGACCACAGGGACACCAGGAAGGTCACCGAGAGGATCCCGCCCTGGACGCCGCCGAGGAAGTCGTCCACCAGAGGCGCCACGACACTGTCGACGGTGGCGGGGGTGAGGATGCGCGCCGCCAGGTCCAGCATCCACTCGCGGATCTCCACCGCGAGGTCCTCCCCGAACACGGCCGTCAGCGGCCCCAGGGCCCCCAAGAGGCAGAGCAGCAGCGCGGGCAGGGAGATCAACGCGAAGAAGGCCGACTCGGCGGCCAGACCGACCACCCGGTCCCGGGCGAAGGCCCTGACGGTACGCAGCACGAGAAGCGCCCCGTTGTGGAAAAAGGGATGACGTCGGAGCCAGGCGTCGGCCGCGCGCCACAGGCCCTCCCAGAAACCCACCACAGGGAGAACGTTAGCGCTCATCGGAACAGCGGTCACACGCCGGACATGACGTGACTCACGTCTCCCTCGCGCGGGCACACCTGGACAAGGGCCGCGTCCGCGTGCCATTCTCGAAGCATGACCGCTGTTCTTGACCCCATGCTCCGCGTGCGCCGCCACGTGGACTTTCTTCGGGTCAGCAGCGCCATCTGTTGCAGCGTCGGATAACTCCTCGCCGCCTTTTTGACGCACCCGTGATTCAGGGGTGCGCGCGGCTCCGGCGCTCTCCCCTCTTCGAAACTCCCACACGCGGACTTCACCCGTATCACCAGCCACGATGACGTGCGGTGGATACGGGCCTGCGGTGCGGGCGCCGGGATCGCGAGCACCCCGTGACCCCATCGGAGACACCCGCGATGCCTCCCTCTTCCGCGCAGCCCGACAAGGCCGCGACGGCAGCCAAGCCACGGCGCCGCCGTGGCGAGGGCCAGTGGGCCCTCGGCTACCGCGAGCCGCTGAACAAGAACGAGGAGAACAAGAAGAACGACGACGGACTCAACGTCCGCGATCGGATCATCAACGTCTACTCGAAGGCCGGGTTCGACTCGATCGACCCGGCCGACCTCCGTGGGCGCTTCCGCTGGTTCGGCCTCTACACCCAGCGCGCCCCGGGCATCGACGGCGGCAAGACCGCTGTACTGGAACCCGAGGAACTCGACGACCGCTACTTCATGCTGCGCGTGCGCATCGACGGCGGCCAGCTGAGCGCCGCCCAGCTGCGCGCCGTCGCGGAGATCTCACGCGACCACGGGCGCGACACCGCCGACATCACCGACCGGCAGAACGTCCAGTACCACTGGATCCGGGTCGAGGACGTCCCCGCGATCTGGGAGAAGCTGGAGTCGGTGGGCCTGTCCACCACCGAGGCCTGCGGTGACACACCGCGCGTCATCCTCGGCTGCCCGCTGGCCGGAGTGGCCGAGGACGAGGTCATCGACCCCACCGCGCAGATCGAGCAGATCTACGAGGACCACATCGGCAGCCCGCTGTACTCGAACCTGCCGCGCAAGTTCAAGTCCTCGCTGTCCGGGTGTACCTCGCACTGCGTCAACCACGAGATCAACGACGTGGCCTTCGTGGGTGTGCGCGACGGGTCCGGTGAGGCCGGATACGACCTGTTCGTCGGCGGCGGCCTGTCCACGAACCCGATGTTCGCCAAGCGGCTGGGCACGTTCGTGCGCCCGGACCAGGTCAGCGAGGTCTGGGCCGGCGTCTGCGGGATCTTCCGCGACTACGGCTTCCGCCGCCTGCGCACCCGCGCCCGGATCAAGTTCCTCATCAAGGAGTGGGGCGCGGAGAGGTTCCGCGAGGTCCTGGAAAAGGAGTACCTGGGCTACGAGCTGCCCGACGGGCCCGAGCCCGTGCTGGACCCGGGGGTGCGCCGCGACCACGTGGGCGTGCACCGCCAGCGCGACGGGAAGTTCTACGTGGGGTTCGCCCCGAAGGTGGGCAGGGTCTCCGGCAGCAGGCTGCTGCGGGTCGCCGACATCGCCGAGGAGCACGGTTCTGACCGCATCCGCACCACCGCCGACCAGAAGCTGGTCATCCTCGACATCACCGAGGACCGAGTTCCGTCGATCACCGCGGCCCTGGAGTCCGAGGGTTTCGAGGTCAACCCGAGCGTCTTCCGCCGCCAGACCATGGCCTGCACCGGCATCGAGTTCTGCAAGCTCGCGATCGTGGAGACCAAGGACCGCGCCGCGACGCTGATCGACGAGCTGGAGAAGCGCCTCCCGGACTTCGGTGAGCCGGTGACCATCAACGTCAACGGCTGCCCGAACTCCTGCGCGCGCATCCAGGTCGCCGACATCGGTCTCAAGGGCCAGCTGATGCTCAACGAGCAGGGCGAACAGGTGGAGGGCTACCAGATCCACCTGGGCGGCGGTATGGGCCTGACCCAGGCCTTCGGCAAGAAGATCCGCGGGCTGAAGACCACCGCCGACGAACTGCCCGACTACGTCGAACGGGTGCTCCGGCGCTTCCAGGAACAGAAGAAGGACGGCGAGAACTTCGCGGCCTGGGTGGGCCGCGCCGACGACGCCGACCTCAAGTGACGACCTGATTCGAGGCCTCAGGGCCCGCCCGGCCCCCGACACGCGGGGGCCGGGCCCCCAACAGAAGGAGGAGGTGCGCCATGTCCGAAAGGGCCGCGCCCCACTACTGCCCCTACTGCGGCGACGAGGACCTGGTGCCCGAGGAGGGCGCCGCCGTCAAGGGCGAGGGCTATCCCTGGGCCTGTCTGTCCTGTGCCCGGGTGTTCCGGGTCAAGTACGTGGGCCTGCGCGCCGCCTCGTTCTCGGCGGGCGGCGCCCCCTCCAGACCGACGGAAGGGAACGAATGAACGCCACCATCACCCAGACGGGCGGCCCCGAGCTGGCCGAGCGGGCCGCCCTGGAGCTGGAGGAGGCCTCGGCCCAGGAGATCATCGCCTGGGCGTCCGAGACCTTCGGCTCCGAACTGTGCATGACCTCCTCCATGGCGGACGCCCTCATGGTGGACCTCGCCGCCAAGACCGCCCCCGGGATCGACGTGATCTTCCTGGACACCGGTTACCACTTCCCCGAGACCATCGGCACCCGCGACGCGGTGGCCTCCGTCTACGACATCAACCTGATCACCGTGGAGCCGAAGCGGACCGTGGCCGAGCAGGACCTGGCCCTGGGACCGCGGCTGCACGGGCGCGACCCCGGCATCTGCTGCCACCTGCGCAAGGTGGAACCCCTCCAGCGCGCCCTGGAGCCGTACTCGGCGTGGCTGACCGGGCTGCGCCGCGAGGACTCGGTGACCCGCCGCGACACCCCGGTCGTGCAGTGGGACCGGCGCAGGCGGATGACCAAGGTCAACCCGATCGCGCGGTGGACCCAGGAGGAGGTGGACACGTACATGGCCGAACACGGTGTGCTCGTGAACCCCCTCCAGTACGACGGTTACCCCTCCATCGGCTGCGAACCGTGCACCCGCCGGGTCGCCCCGGGCGAGGACCCCCGCAGCGGCCGCTGGGCGGGGACCGGCAAGACCGAGTGCGGAATCCACGTGTAACGGATTCCTCCGTCCACGGCCGCGAGGCCGCCTCGGCGGGACGGCTCACCCCCGTCCCGCCGCACCCAAGACCCAGAGAAGGAGGCAGGGGTTTTCCTCCCCGGTCCGACAGACCGGGGCGCGCCCCGAACTTCAGATGATCCCTCTGCTCGCGGTGGCCCACGGAAGCCGGGACCCGAGGTCGGCCGAGGCGGTCTCGGCGGTCTTCGAGCGGGTGCGCGCGCTGCGCCCGGAGCTGGACGTGCGGCTGTCCTACCTGGACCACGTGGCGCCCGGCGCCGAGGAGGCCCTGGACGAGCTGGCCTCGGGCGGTGCCGGTGAGGTCGTGGTACTGCCGACGCTGCTGACGGCCGCCTTCCACAGCAAGGTGGACCTGCCCGGGGTGCTGGCCCGGGCACGCAAGCGCGGCCCCTGGCTGCGGGTGCACTACGCCGACACCCTCGGCCCGCACCCGCTGCTGTTGGAGGCGGTGGAACGCAGGCTGGCCGAGGCCGGGGCGCGCCCGGAGCCCGGGACGGCCCTGGTACTGGCGTCGGCGGGGTCGAGTGACACGGAGGCCAACGCGGTCGTCGAGTCGATGGCCCGGGAGCTGTCCGAGCGGGGCCCGTGGGGCGAGGTCGTGGCGGCCTACGCCTCGGCCGCCGGGCCGACCCCCGGCGAGGCGGTACGGTCCCTCCTCGACCGCGGCCACCCCAGGGTGGCGGTCAGCGGTTACCTGCTGGCCCCCGGTTTCTTCTCCGACCGGGTCCGCGACCAGTCACTGGCGGCGGGCGCCTCGATGGTCGCCGCCGCGCTCGGAGACGTACCCGAACTCGCCCGCGTGGTGCTGGACCGCTACGACGCGGCGGTCGCGGCCCGGCACGCCGCCGTGTGAGGGTTCGGCAGGGCTCGCCGGCGGAGGCGGGCGGTCCCTTCCCCGGGGCCGCCCGCCTCCGCGTGTTCGGGGCCGGGGTCAGCCCGCGGTGACGGCGGCGGTGAGCAGGACCGCCGCGGAGAACAGCAGCGCCCCCGGTGCGCCCACCGCGCCGGCGACGCCTGCCGCGGCGGCCGGGATCGCCACCTGGCCCAGCCGGTTGGCCCAGATCCGCAGGGCCAGGGCGGCACCGCGGGCCCCTTCGGGGGCCAGGGTGGTGACCTGGGCCATGGTCAGGGGTTGTCCCAGGCCCAGGAGGAACCCGCCCACGACCAGCACCGCCGCCAGGGCGGCGAACCCGCCCAGGGGCAGGGCCACCAGGGTGAGCGCGACGGCGGCCACGGAGGTGCTGGTGACGATGAGGGCCTTGCGCGACCACCGGCGCAGCATCCACGGCAGTGTCAGCCGGGAGAGCAGGGAGGAGCCGGCGCGCAGGCTCAGCAGGACTCCGACGAGCATCGGGGAGATGCCCCGGTTCTCGGCGATGAGCGGCAGGTAGGCGGTGAGGATGTCCACCGCGGTCAACAGCGCGAGGCTGGAGAGCAGGGCGGAGGGCATGCGGCGCTGCCGCAGCAGGTCCCGGGTGGGCACCGGCGGCGCGGCCCGCTGCGCCGCGGTGCGCCGCAGCGGACGCAGCCGTACCAGCGGCAACAGGGGCAGGGCGCCCAGGGCGGCGACGAGCCCGGCGACGACCAGTGCGGTGGAGGTGGCCGGGAGCAGGGCCGGGCCGGAAGCGTCGGCGAGGAGGGCACCGGAGATCAGCGGCCCGGCGAGCTGGCCCAGCGAGGCGGCGGCGGTGAACCAGCCGAAGTCACGGTCCAGGTGTTCGGAGCGCGAGTACCGGGCGATGAGGCCCTGCCCGGCGACCATGCACAACAGGTGGCCCACGCCCACGACGGTACTGGCCAGGGCCAGGGCGGACAGGCCTCCGGATCCGGCCAGGAGCAGGCTGCCGACGGCCAGGACGGCCGACCCCAGGCCCACGATCCAGGCGATGCGCGGCGCGCGGTCGGTGAAGCGGCCCAGGGGGACCGCGATGGCCAGGGGCAGCAGCGCGTAGGCCGCGGTGACCAGACCGACCTCGACGGCGTCGCCGCCCACGGCGATGGTTCGGTACGAGATGAGGGGACGGATGAGGTTGAGGGCCGTGTGGGTCAGGACCACGCTGCCCAGAAGGGCCCAGAGCCACCGGGCGCGTTCGACCGGTTCCGTGTCCGTCATGCTTCTCCCTCGCGCCGTGCTCGGCCGGGACACGCCGTGAGTCGTCCCGTGACGGGACCACTCGGTGCTCGGGGTGTCCTGCGGCGCTGGGCATCCTACCGAGGAGGCAGGTCACGGGCGTGCGCCGGGTACGGCGGGGTCGCCGATCACGGGTGCCGAGGAGCTCCTCGTGGTCGGCGTCCTCGGTAGGTTCGGCGTAATGGCACCAACCGAACGGAGCACGGGATGACCAAGGACGACGGGATTCGGGACATGTTGCGGGGGCTCCCGGTGTTCGCGGGGCCGCTCGCGGAGTTCGACCCGAAGGCCGCGCCCGCGGAGCCGGAGGAGTTGTTCGTGGACTGGTTGGGCGAGGCGATCGAGGCCGGGGTGCACGAGCCGCACGCCATGACCGTCGCGACGGCGGACGCCGACGGTGCGCCTTCGGCGCGGATCCTCATCCTCAAGGACTTCACCTCCGAGGGCTGGTGGTTCGCGGGGACCACGACCTCCGCCAAGGGCCGTGAACTCGCGGGGAACCCGCAGGCCGCCCTCCTCTTCTTCTGGGGCTCCCAGGGCCGCCAGGTGCGGATCAGGGGCTCCGTGGAGCTGGCCGGGCCCCGGGCCCGCGCCGCCGACTTCACCGCCCGCCCACTGGAGGGCCGGGTGGCCGGTCTGCACGGCAGGCAGAGCCGGCCCCTGGCCGACCTCGCGGACATCCACACGACCGCGGAGGAGAGCCGCGCCCGCCTGGAGGCCGACCCCGACCTGGTGCCCGACAACTGGGGGCTGTACTGCCTGTCCGCCACCGAGGTCGAGTTCTGGCAGGCCGATCCCGACCGGCGGCACACCCGTCTGCGGTACCGGCGTGCGCACGCCGGCTCCCCCTGGCGGAGCGAACTCCTCTGGCCCTGACAGCGGCCCGGTCGGTCGGCGTCGTGCCCGGATCTGCCCAGGCTCCGGCCTGGGGGAGGTCCGGGCTTTTCCTTTCCTGCCCCGGGGCCCCGCCGCTGACTTGACGGCTTCTGAGGCGGTCAATAAAATTGAGCGTAGTCGCATCAAGTCATTGGATGGAGACACACTCAGGAGGTGACGGATGATGTTGATGCGCACCGACCCCTTCCGCGAGTTCGACCGCATCACCCAGCGTCTGATGGAGAACGGCCGCCCAGCGGTCATGCCCATGGACGCCTACCGGGACGGGGACGACTTCGTGGTCCTGCTGGACCTGCCCGGCGTGCGGAGCGAGAGCATCGACCTGGAGGTCGAGCGCAACGTGCTCACCGTGAAGGCCGAACGCCCCGGCCTGAACGAGGAGGGGCGTGAGTTCATCGTGGGCGAGCGCCCTTCGGGGACCTTCTCCCGCCAGGTGTTCCTCGGTGACACCCTCGACACCGAGAGGATCACCGCCAACTACGCGGACGGCGTGCTCACCCTGCGGATCCCGGTGGCCGAGCAGTCCAAGGCCCGCAAGATCGCGGTCGGACACGACGCCGGGGAGCAGACCGCCATTCGCTCCTGAGGCGCCGGGAGGGTGCGCCCCCCACGGGCGCGCCCTCCTCTCCTGTGGGTGAACACAACCGAACCTGATTCGGTTCCGTGTGCGTCGAGCGGATAGGATTCCGGCCACCCGTCCGCCGCCCAGAACCAGGAACGGAACCGGTATGCCCGCCACACACGAGGTGTTCAACCAGGCCACTCCGCTCGGCGACCACAACGCCGCCGACGACCCCGCCCTCCTGGAGGGTCTGCGCCGCGAGGGCGCCGACTGGGCCGAGGCCGACGTGCGCGAGGTCGGTGAGGCCGCGGGCTCGGAGCGGGTTCGCGCCTGGGGCGAGTCCGCGAACGCCTACCCGCCGGTCCTGCGCACCCACGACCGCTACGGCCACCGCGTGGACGAGGTCGACTTCCAGCCCGCCTACCACGTGCTGATGGATCAGGCCGTGGAGCACGGCCTGCACGCCGCCCCCTGGGCCGACGGCCGCGAGGGCGCCCACGTGGCCCGCGCGGCCAAGTTCTTCCTCTGGTCACAGGCGGAGAGCGGTCACGGCTGTCCCGTCTCGATGACCTACGCCGCCGTCCCCGCGCTGCGCCACTCCCCCGGGCTGGCCGAGCAGTACGAGCCGCTGCTGACCGCCCGTACCTACGACTTCGGGCTGCGCGCGCCCCTGACCAAGCGCGGACTCATCGCGGGTATGTCGATGACCGAGAAACAGGGCGGCTCGGACGTGCGCGCCAACACCACACGCGCCGTTCCCACCGCCGAGGGCCACTACCTGCTCACCGGGCACAAGTGGTTCACCTCCGCCCCGATGAGCGACGTCTTCCTGACCCTGGCGCAGGCTCCCGAGGGGCTCACCTGTTTCCTGGTGCCGCGCGTCCTGCCCGACGGCAGCCGGAACGGTCTGTTCATCCAGCGGTTGAAGGACAAGCTCGGCAACAGGTCCAACGCCTCCGCCGAGCTGGAGTACGAGGGCGCCGTCGCATACCTGGTCGGTGAGCCGGGCCGGGGCGTGCCCACCATCATCGAGATGGTCAACAGCACCCGGTTGGACTGCGTGATCGGTTCCTCGTCGGGTATGCGCGCCGCCGTGGTGCACGCGCTCAACCACGCCGGTTCCCGGAGCGCGTTCGGCAAACCCCTGGTGGAGCAGCCGCTGATGCGCAACGTGCTCGCGGACCTGGCCCTGGAGTCGGAGGCCGCCACCGCGCTCATGACGCGCCTGGCGGGGGCCGTGGACCGCTCGGTGCGCGGTGACGAGGGCGAGGCCGCCTTCCGCCGCCTGGGCGTGGCCGTGGGCAAGTTCTGGGTCACCAAGCGCCAGCCGGTGCACGCGGCCGAGGCCCTGGAGTGCCTGGGCGGCAACGGGTACGTCGAGGAGTCGGGGATGCCCCGCCTGTTCCGGGACTCCCCGCTCAACTCCATCTGGGAGGGTTCGGGCAACGTGGCGGCGCTGGACGTGCTGCGCGCGATGTCGAAGTCGCCGGAGTCGGTGGAGGCCTTCCTGGCGGAGCTGAACACGGCGGCGGGTTCGGACGACCACTACGACGCGGCGCTGAAGCGGTTGGGGCAGGCGCTCGGCGACCCGGACGAGATCCAGTACCGGGCCCGGTCGGTGGTGGAGCTGATGGCTCTGCTCCTCCAGGCGTCCGTGCTGCTGCGGCACGCGCCGACACCGGTGGCCGAGGCCTTCACCGCGTCCCGGCTGGGCGGCGGATGGGGGCACGTGTTCGGGACCCTGCCCAGGGGCGTGGACACCGGGCTGATCCTGGAGCGGGCCCGCCCCGGCAACTGAAACCACCCTTTTCATGACATGAGCCAAGGAACCCCTCTTTCCTTCCGATAACCACACCAGACCCCCGCTGAACACGGCCGATGAATGATCATCGGCCGTGTTCTGCATATTTCTGGGACCGAAGCGGAAGAAAGAAGTCGTCACCAACAAAAAACGCCCTCCAGGGCCCCGACACCAAGAGACTGACGACGCCTATGGTGGAAGTCTGGCCAGGTAGTTCCTATCCGCTCGGTGCGACCTACGACGGTTCCGGCACCAATTTCTCCCTCTTCTCGGAAGCGGCCGAACAGGTGGAGCTGTGCCTGTTCGACGACGACGGCGAGGAGACACGCATACCCCTGACCGAATACGACGGTTTCGTCTGGCACGGTTACCTGCCCGGCGTCGGTCCGGGGCAGCAGTACGGGTACCGCGTGCACGGTCCCTACGCGCCCGAGCACGGACTGCGCTGCAATCCGAACAAACTACTCACCGATCCCTACGCGAAGGCGCTGAACGGCAACCTCACCTGGCACGAATCGCTCTTCAGCTATCACTTCGCCTCCCCGGAGCGCAAGAACACGGCCGACAGCGCGAAGTACGTACCCAAGTGCGTGGTGGTGAGCCCGTTCTTCGACTGGGGCAACGAGTCCCGACCGCGCACCCCGTACCACCAGACGGTGATCTACGAGGCGCACGTGCGCGGCCTGACGATGCGCCACCCGGCCATCCCCGAACATCAGAGAGGCACCTACGCGGGGCTGGCCCACCCCGAGGTCATCGAGTACCTCACCTCGCTGGGGGTGACCGCCGTCGAACTGATGCCGGTGCACCACTTCGTGCCCGAGCACGCAATGGTGGCGCGGGGGTTGACCAACTACTGGGGGTACAACACCCTGGCCTTCCTGGCCCCGCACAGCGGGTACGCCGCACTCGGATCCCGTGGCCAGCAGGTCCAGGAGTTCAAGTCGATGGTGAAGTCGCTGCACGAAGCGGGCATCGAGGTGCTCCTGGACGTGGTCTACAACCACACCGCCGAGGGCGACCACATGGGCCCCACCCTGTCCTGGCGGGGCATCGACAACCTGGGCTACTACCGGGTCAGCGACGAGGACCAGCGCTACTACCTCGACTACACGGGCTGCGGCAACAGTCTGAACGTGCGCCACCCGCACTCGTTGCAGCTCATCATGGACTCGCTGCGGTACTGGGTCCTGGAGATGCACGTGGACGGGTTCCGCTTCGACCTGGCGTCGGCGCTGGCCCGGGAGTTCCACGACGTGGACCGGCTGAGCACGTTCTTCGACATCGTCCAGCAGGACCCGGTGATCTCCCAGGTCAAGCTCATCGCCGAACCCTGGGACGTGGGACCGGGCGGCTACCAGGTGGGGAACTTCCCGCCGCTGTGGACCGAGTGGAACGGCAAGTACCGGGACACCGTGCGCGACTTCTGGCGCGGCGAGCAGGTCAAGGGCGAGCTGGCCTCGCGGCTGGCCGGGTCCAGCGACCTGTACCAGGACGACGGGCGCCGCCCGGTGGCCTCGATCAACTTCATCACCTGCCATGACGGCTTCACCATGGCCGACCTGGTGTCCTACAACGACAAGCACAACGAGGCCAACGGCGAGGAGAACCGGGACGGCACCGACGACAACCGCTCCTGGAACCACGGGGTGGAGGGCCCCACCGAGGACCCCGCGATCCTCACCCTGCGCCGGAGGCAGGTCCGCAACTACCTCGCCACCCTGTACCTGTCGCAGGGGGTGGTGATGCTCTCGCACGGCGACGAGATCGGGCGCACCCAGGGCGGGAACAACAACGCCTACTGCCAGGACAACGAGATCGCCTGGATCGACTGGGAGGGCGCGGGGCTCACCGGTGAGTACCCCGGCAACGACCTCCTGGACTACGTACGCGAGCTGGCCCGACTGCGGCGCGAGCACCCGGTCTTCCGGCGCCGCCGTTTCTTCCGGGGCAGCCCCGTGGAGAGCGGGAAGACCGGCTCGGGCGTGTTGCCCGACATCTCGTGGCTGCGCCCGGACGGGTCGACGATGGAGGGTGAGGACTGGAGCACGGACGAACAGGTGCTGGGCGTGTTCCTCAACGGGGACGCCATCACCGAGCCCGACTCGCGCGGACGCAGGATCCGTGACAGTTCGTTCGTGCTGCTGCTCAACAGCGGCCCGCAGCCGGTGGAGTTCAAACTCCCCGGCACCGAGTACGGCATGGCTTGGGAGACCGTGCTGGACACCGCCGAGCCCGACGTGGGCGGGCGGCCGTTCGTGACCGCCGGCGGCCCCGTGCGGGTGATCGACCGCGCCCTGGTGCTGCTGCGGCGCGTCTCGCACCGGCACGACTGACCGGAGACGGAGGAGCCGGCCACGCCGGAGGGACCGGTGGACCCGCGGGTCCACCGGTCCCGCGCCGTCCGGCCCCCTAGCCTGGGTGACCATGTCGAGTACACATCGTCCGGGCGACGCCCCGGAGCCCGCCGGCTTCCGCGAACTCCTCCCCGCCCCCGGCCGCACGGGCGTGGACCTGCCCCGGGCCTACGCCTACCCGCCGACCCTGGACCGCCCCTGGATCCGCGCCAACATGGTCGCCAGCGCCGACGGGGGCGCGATCGGCCCCTCGGGCCGCAGCCGTGACCTGTCCTCGGCCCCCGACCGCCGGGTGATGGGGGTGCTGCGCGGTCTGTGCGACGTGGTCCTGGTGGGCGCGGCCACCGCCCGCAAGGAGGGCTACCGGCCGGTCCGGCCGCGCGAGGTGTGGTCGGACCTACGTGCGGACCGGCCGGCGACCCCGCGGATCGCGGTGGTCTCGCGTTCGCTGGACATCCACGAGGAGCTGCTCACCACCGCGCCGGAGGACGCCCGGACCATCGTGTTCACCGTCGGGGGCGCTCCCGCGGAACGTCGGAGGTCCGTTGCCGAGCACGCCGACCTCGTGGTGGTCGATGGGGTCTCGGTCGGCCCCGAGCACATCGTCAACGCCCTGGCCGAGAGGGGTCTGTACCGGGTACTGACCGAGGGGGGACCGCATCTGCTGGCCGAGTTCGTGGCGGCCGGTCTGTTGGACGAGCTGTGCCTGACGGTGAGCCCGCACCTGCTGGGCGCCGGATCGCCCCGGATCGTCACCGGCGGGCCGGGGACGCCCGGCGCTCCGGAGCACACCCCGGCCAGGAGCACACCCGTGCGGATGGCGCACCTCCTGGAGGCCGAGGGGAACCTGTTCACGCGTTACCTGAGGGAATAGGGATCCGCGGGGTCGGCGCCCGTGAACGGTCGGTTTCGGCCGCCCCACAATGACGCATGAATCATCCTTCAACCGGACATACCCGTTGTGTGCCATCCACTGGAAACGCTTTGACTGGACACACCGCATCGACGGGGCTCACCGGTCTGGTCCCCTGGGCGAGAGGATGAACGTAGTGCCGACGTCCGAAAACGGGTCCCCTCCGGTCTACCGGGAGATAGCCGAGGAACTACGAGGACAGATCCGCTCCGGACGGTACGCCGACGGCGACCGCCTTCCCGGGGAGAACACCCTCATGGAGCACCACGGTGTCGCCCGGGCGACGGCCCGGCAGGCGCTGTCCGTACTCATCAACGAGGGCCTGGCCGTGGCAGTGCGCGGTTCGGGCATATACGTGCGGCGGTTCCGGCCGCTGCGAAGACACGGAGCCAGACGCCTGTCCAAGGACCTGTGGGGCAACGGGCGGGCCATCTGGCAGACCGACAGCGACACCCGCGGCTACGAGGTGGAGGGGCTCGTCGTGGACGAGGTCGTTCCCGCCGAGCACGTCCTGCGCTCTCTGGGACTGAACCCCGGGGACCCGGCGGTGCGCCGTTCCCGGCGCTACCTCGTGGACGGCAGGCCGGTGCAGAGCGCGGTCTCCTACCTGTCCCCGCTGCTGTGGGCGGGACGGGAGGACTCCCCCGCAGCCCAGCGCATCCGAGCCCCCGACAGCGGCCCCGGGGGCATCTACGCGCGCCTGGCCGAGCTCGGACACGCCCCCGCCCACTTCACCGAGGAGATCCGCGTGCGCATGCCCACCCCCGAGGAGGCGGAGGAGTTGGCGCTCTCCCCCGGGACGCCCGTTCTGGAGGTGGCCCGCACCGCCCTGACCAGCGACCACCGGCCCGTCGAGTTCAACGAGATCACCATGGACGGTTCGGCGTACGTGCTGCAGTACGACTTCGACGCCTGAACCCGGCCGGGCCCGCCCCTTCGGCTGCGCCGGAGCGCTCCGGCGCAGCCGAAGGGGCGCCCCGAGGGGACGCCCCTTCTCTCGTGTCGAACCCGTACTAACCTCGACGACCCCTCCGTTTGGAGGCGAAGACCAGATACGCCAGCGGCAGGAAGGCGAGTCCCACCGCCAGGGCACCCACCGCCGCGAAGGGCATGGCGTTGGACGAGGTCATCGCCCAACGCGCCATCCCCGCTCCCAGGACGAGCGCCACCGCCAGCGCGCCGACGGCAATGACCGTGACCAGCACCAGCAGTTTGCGATCACCCCAGGGCTCCGGTCGCACGTGGTCGATCCCCGCCACGGTGGAGCGGACACTGAGCTCCGTGGCCCAGCGCAGCTCCCGGCCCACGGTGGCCGCACCGTCCCCGACGGCGCGTACCCGTGACCGCGGCCCCATGGTGGCCTGATCGAGCCACCACAGTCCGTAACGGATCCTGCCCACGCGCAGAGGTCGTCTGCTTACTCCGAGTGCCTGTTGAGCTGTAACAGCCATGCCACCTGCCTCAGTGCACCTCGACCACTGACCCCTGCCTGAGCTCGTACCCGCCCACATGGCCACCGAACGTCATCAAGGGTGAAGTTAGGTGTATGTGACCCCTAAGAGTGATTTACATAGCTCGGTGATGAATGACCCTTTTCTGGCTCGGAGGCCCCTGTCAGCATTCGAGCCCGATTCCGGGTAGCGTCTTCACCATGGCTGACGCAGCGGACCAGGCCCCGGAGAACAACGGCGGGGCCCCGAAGGAACTCCCCCGGACCGAACAGGAGTGGCGCGAGCGCCTCAACGAGCAGGAGTACGCGGTGCTCCGCCAGGCGGGCACCGAACGCCCCTGGTCCGGAGCCTACGTCGACACCAGGGCCACGGGCGTCTACCGTTGCCGGGGATGCGGAACCGAACTGTTCCGTTCGGACGAGAAGTTCGACTCCCACTGCGGGTGGCCGAGCTTCTTCGACCCGGCCGGATCCGACGCGGTCACCCTGCACGAGGACGCCTCGATGGGAATGGTGCGTACCGAGGTGCGGTGCGCCACCTGCCGGTCCCACCTGGGCCACGTTTTCTACGGCGAGGGGTACGACACCCCCACCGACGCGCGGTACTGCATCAACTCCGTCGCCCTGACCCTGGAGCCCGCGGAGTAGGTCGCATACCATCCTGGTGCCGGACCCCACCGAGATCGGGTCCGCCACCGGAGCATCCTGCTTCCCGCCCCCGCGGGATCAGGGATAATCTCACCAGCGCACCGAAGTCCGGCCCCGGCCGGGCGGAGGGCGCGCGCGGCGGGGCACCCCACCCGGTGACCGCGCACACCCGGCCCCCGTCAGGGTCCGGGCCCCTCACAGCGGTAACCGATGTGCGGGCGACCAGACCGACCCGCAACGAAAGCGCTCGATGACCGACGACTCACCCATCTCCTCCGCCTCCCCGCGTCCCGCGGCCAGGCCGCGGTTCGGCATGGCCCAGGGATCGGCCCCGTGGCTGCTCCCCGCTCTCGGCGCCGCCGGGGCCGCGACCCTCCTCGCCCGGCGCTCCCGGACCGGGGCCACGGCCGCAGCACCCGTGATCGCCCTCGCCGCGGGGATGGCCTGGTTCTTCCGGGACCCCGAACGGGGCCCGGCCACGGGACGGGTGCTGTCCGCGGCCGACGGCGTCGTGCAGAGCCTCGACCCCCAGCCCGACGGGCGCATCCGGGTCGCGGTGTTCATGAACCCCCTCAACGTGCACGTCAACCGTGCCCCCATCGCCGGTATCGTGACCGGCGTCGAACATCGTCCAGGGGGTTTCAAACCCGCCTTCGACAAGGACAGCGAGCGTAATGAGCGCGTCATCTGGACCCTTGAAACCGAGATCGGTGAGATCACGGTCGTTCAAATCGCCGGCGCGATGGTCAGGCGTATCGTCCCGTATCTCGCTGCGGGGCAGAAGGTCGAGCAAGGCGAGAGGATCGGGCTCATCCGGTTCGGGTCACGGGTCGACGTCTACCTTCCGTCCGGGGTCGCCCCGGCGGTGGAGATCGGCCAGACGGTCCGCGCCGGAGAAACCCGTCTTGACGCCGACTGAGGCCGTCTCCGCCGCTGGCCGGGCCGCCTCCTCCACCCCCGAGGAGGCGCCCAGGCTACGTCTGGGCGTGGCCGACTACATGACCCTGGGCAACGCCCTGTGCGGTTTCCTCGCGGTCTGGGCACTGGCCACGGCCCAGAGCGCGCACCTGGCCTCCGGAATCGCCGGCCCGCTGCCCAGGACCGCGATGGCCACGGCCGTGGGCCTGATGATGGTCGCGGCCGCCCTCGACGTGCTCGACGGCCGGGTCGCCCGCAGACTGGGCGGCAGCGGCATGGGGGCCGAACTGGACAATCTCGCCGACGTGATCAGCTTCGGGGTCGCCCCGGCGTTCTTCTTCGTCGTGTGGGGCACCATCGCGGGCGGCGCAGGCGTACTGCCGGTGGTGGCAGGCGGTGCCGTGCTGCTCGCGGTGATCGTCCGGCTGGCCCGGTTCTCCTGCCAGGCCCCGGGCTCGGACTACTTCACCGGCCTGCCCTGCCCCTCCGGGGCGATCGCGGTGGTGACCATCGTGCTCCTGGACCCGCCGGTCCTGGTGGGTGTGGCCGCCGTGCTGTTGGTGGCCTGGCTGATGGTCAGCCGGATGGAGTACCCCAAGCCCCGGGGGCGCAAGGCCTACCTGGTGCTGGGCCTGCTCGCCACCGGCGTGGCGCTGATGGCCGCGTGGGGCCTCGGACTTCCCGCGGGCGACGTGCTCATCTACCTGATGAGCGCCGTGGTGCTGCTGTGCGTGGTGACGATCCCGTTCTACGTGCTCGCCACCCGCAGGCAGAGCGCGCGCCCCGAGTGGGCCGAGTAGGCCCGGCGTCGGCCACCCGCACGACGGCCCCCGCGCTCCGCCGGAGCGCGGGGGCCGTTCGCCGTCCGGCGGGGCGGGGCCGCGGTTACGGCAGAGCGTGCACCAGCTCGGCCACGCTCTTGCGCCGCCCGGTGTAGAAGGGCAGTTCCTCACGGGTGTGCAGACGGGCCTTGGCTCCGCGCAGGTGGCGCATCAGGTCCACGATGCGGTGCAGTTCGTCGGCCTCGAAGGCGAGCAGCCACTCGTAGTCGTTGAGGCCGAACGAGGAGACCGTGTTCGCGCGCACGTCCGGGTACGGGGCGGCCATCCGGCCGTGCTCGGCGAGCATGGCGCGGCGCTCCTCGTCGGGCAGCAGGTACCACTCGTAGGAGCGCACGAACGGATACACGCAGATGTGCTCGCGCGGCTCCTCCCCGGCCAGGAAGGCGGGGACGTGGCCGCGGTTGAACTCGGCGGGGCGGTGCAGGCCCACGACCGACCACACCGGGGTGCCGGCACGGCCGATCCGGGTGCGGCGGAAGTCGGCGTAGATGTTCTGCACCTGCTCGGGGGTGTCGGCCACCCACCAGAACATGATGTCGGCGTCGGCGCGGAAGCCCTGGACGTCGTAGCTGCCGCGGGTGGTCACGCCCTGCTCGGCGGCCTTGTCGAACAGGCCCTGGAGCTCCTGGGCCGCCGCACCGCGGTCGACCTCCTCCAGGCTGTCGA
This sequence comes from Nocardiopsis moroccensis, assembly GCF_055763695.1. Classification (NCBI taxonomy): domain Bacteria; kingdom Bacillati; phylum Actinomycetota; class Actinomycetes; order Streptosporangiales; family Nocardiopsidaceae; genus Nocardiopsis; species Nocardiopsis moroccensis. The sequence goes on from NZ_CP199747.1 coordinate 2,293,828, forward strand.
CCCTGAAGACCGACCACATGGTGTACCGGATGAGTTTGTTGAGGTCGGTGCCGTCCTGGGTGATGGCCTCGTTCTGCTGCCCCGTCACGGGTTGACTCCTTGCTGGTTCGGTCCGTCGGCGCTCTGGTCGCCGCGGTCGGTGTGACTGTGGTCGGTGAGGGTGTCGGCCAGGCGTCCGGCCTCGCGGTCGGCGTCGGCGACACAGGCGGGGATGCCCACTCCCCCGTAGGCGGCGCCGCACACCCCGAGGCCGGGGTGGCGCCGCACACCCGAACGGATCCGCTCCACCCGGGCGGCGTGACCGACCGCGTACTGGGGCAGTCCGTCGGTCCACCGGGTGACGCGGGTCTGGACCGGGGAACCGGTCAGGCCGGTGACCCGGGCGAGGTCGGCGAGGGCGACCCGGGCCAGGTCCTCGTCGGAGCGGCGCAGAGCCGCGTCGTCGCCGGACCGGCCGATGGAGCAGCGCAGGACGACCAGGTCCTCACCCGGGTTGACCCTATCCAGCTCACGGGCCAGCCAGGGCCACTTGTTGCTGGAGAAGGTGGCGGCCTTGATGGTCAGCCCCTCCCCCGCCGGGACCAGGAAACCGGTCCCGGTGAGGGGCTCGGGGAAGGCCGCGGCGGGCAGGGCGAAGGTCACCAGCGCCATGCTCGCGTACTCGATACCGCCCAGCTCCCGTGCGGCGTCGGGTTCGGTGTCGGCGAGCAGGCGTGCCGCCTCGGGGGCGGGGCAGGCGAGCAGGACCGCGTCGCAGGCGACCCGCTCCCCGCCGTCCAGTCGCACGCTCCAGCCCTGGGGGGTGCGCTCCAGTGCCCGCGCCCGGGTCCCGGTGCGCAGGTCCGGCTGCCGCTCCGCCAGCGCGTCCACCACCGAGGCGACCCCGCCGCGCAGGGAGGCGAAGACGGGACCGGAGCCGGTGGGGGCGGAACCCCTCTCCCGGAGGCTGGTGCGCACGGCCCCCATCAGGGAGCGGCTGCTGCGGGCCATCGGGGCGATCTGCGGAAGGGCGGAGTCGAGGGAGAGCTCGTCGGCCCGGCCGGCGTAGACGCCGCCCAGGAGGGGTTCCACGAGCCGTTCCACCACCTGACGGCCCATGCGGGTGCCGACGTAGGCGGCCACGGGCACGTCGGAGCGCACCGGGGTGCTCGGCCAGACCAGGTCGAGTGCGGCCCGCAGGGTCCCGGCGGGGGAGAGCACACCGCTGCGGGCCAGGGCGCGCAGGTCGCCGGGGACGCCCATGAGCTGCCCCTTGGGGAGGGAGCGGACGCGGCCCCGGCTGTAGACGGCCGCGGCCCCGGGGCCGGGGTGCACCACCCGCTCGTCCAGGCCGAGTTCGGTGAACAACTCCAGTGCCTCGGGCCGGCGGGCGAGCACCGCCTCGGCGCCGGCGTCGACGGACACGCCCGCCACGGGCGAGGCGCGAAGCTTGCCCCCCGGGGTGTCGGCGGCCTCGACCACCGTGGTGGTGACGCCCCGGCGGTTGAAGCGGTGCGCGGCGGTGAGTCCGGAGACCCCGCCCCCGATCACGACGACATGCGGTGCTTCAGGCATACCACCAGCCTCCCAGATGCCGCGGGTCACAGTGATCCGCCGCCCCCGAAGCGGGACGTCGGTCCGGGTATTGGGACCGTGGGGCCCGGGGCCGGGGGACGGTCGGCACCCCCCGGGCCGGACGTTGCGGTCTCGTTACCGCCGGGGCGCAACGGCGGCGCCGCGGGACGCGTCGAAGCGGTATGGACACTCCATCGCTCCCCCAGGCGGGCCGTGTCGCCGGGATGACCGTCGCCACCGGCCTCGCTGCTCTGTTGTTCACCGCCTGCGGTGCCACCACCGAGAACATCGGTGCGGCCGACGGCGGCGGTTCCGCCGCCGAGTCCGCCGACCGGGCCGCCCCCGGCGCCCAGACCGAAGCCGATGCCGCCGAGGAGGCCGCCACCGCCGAGGAGGGCACAGGTGAGGGCGGTGTCGGTTCGGACGTGGAGGTCGGTGACCGGCAACTGATCCACACCGCGAACATGACCGTACGGGTCGACGACGTGGCCGAGGCCGCCGAACTGGCCAAGGAGATGACCCTGGGCGCGGACGGCTACGTGGCGAACGAGAGCCTGTCCACGCCCGCCGGCGGCTCTCCCGAGGGCAACCTGGTCCTGCGCATCCCCAACGAGGACTACGAGGGCGCGCTGGACGGGCTGGCCGATCTGGGCGACCGCTCCGAACTGGAGCGGTCGGTGGAAGACGTCACCGAGGAGGTCGCCGACGTCGAGAGCCGGATCGAGTCCTCGGAGACGGCCCTGGAGACCCTGCGGGGCTACCTGGAGGAGGCGGAGGACGTCGACGACCTGCTGCGCGTGGAGAGCGAGATCCAGCAGCGCCAGGAGGAGTTGGAGGCGTTCCAGGCCCGGTTGGAGTCGCTGCGGAACCGGACCGCCTACTCCACCGTGCACCTGACCCTCGTCCCCCCGGCCACCTACCTGGAGGAGACCACGGAGGAGTCCGTCGGTTTCCTCGGCGGTCTGGAGCGCGGCTGGCGGGCCCTGGTCGGTCTGGGCCAGGGGATGGCCGTGGTTGTGGGGTGGCTGCTGCCCTTCGCCGCGGTGCTCGTGGTGCTCGGGGCCGGGCCGCTGTGGCTGTGGCGCCGACGCCGCGGGGCACGGGCCCTGGCTGCCTCCCCGGTCGCCGCGCCCGCTGACCCGGCCGACACCGACACCGACACCGACACCGACCAGGACCGTACCGGCGCCAGGGGCGCGCCGCCCCGCCAGGAGGGGCCCGAGGGCACGGTCCGGAATCCGGAGACGGACGAGGGCCCGGAAACGGACGGGGACCCCGGAAACGACGAGAGATGACCCGACGCGTCGGCGCCCGGCTCCCCGAGAGGGGGCCGGGCGCCGACGGGTGTCCGCGGGACCGCCCTAGCCGGCGGTCTCCTCGTGGACGAAGGCGGTGAGCCGTTCGAGCATGGCCGGGTCGGTGCTGGGCAGCACGCCGTGGCCGAGGTTGAAGATGTGGCCGTCGGCGGCCCGCCCCCGCGCGAGGATGTCGCGCGTGCGGTCGGCGACGACCTCCCAGGGGGCGAACAGGGTCGCGGGGTCCAGGTTGCCCTGGAGCGCCGTGCCCGGCTGGACCCGCTGCGCGGCCTTGTCCAGGGGAACGCGCCAGTCCACGCCCACCACGTCGGCCCCGGCCTCGCTGAGCAGGCTCAGGAGCTCGCCGGTGCCCACACCGAAGTGGATACGGGGCACCTCGTAGTCGGCCAGCTGACCGAAGATCCACGAGGTGTAGGGCAGCACCGAGGCGCGGTAGTCCTCGGCGCTCAGCGCGCCGACCCAGGAGTCGAAGAGTTGGACCGCGCTGGCCCCGGCCTCGATCTGGGTGCGCAGGAAGCCCAGCGTGATGTTGGCCAGGCGGCGCATGAGCTCGTCCCACAGCTCGGGCTCGCCGTACATCAGGGCCTTGGTGTGCTCATGGTTCTTCGACGGCCCGCCCTCGATGAGGTACGAGGCCAGCGTGAACGGAGCGCCCGCGAAACCGATGAGCGGCTTGTCGCCGAGCTCTCCCACGAGCCGGCCGACCGCCTCGGTGACATAGGGGACGTCGCCGGGTTCGAGGTCGCGCAGGCGTTTGATCCCGCCGGCGTCCCGGATCGGCTCGTCGACCACGGGGCCCACACCCGGCTTGATGTCCAGGTCGATCCCGATGGCCTTGAGCGGCACGACGATGTCGCTGAAGAAGATCGCGGCGTCGGTGTCGTACCGGCGGACCGGCTGCATCGTGATCTCGGCGATCATGTCGGGTCGCGCACACGCCTCGAGCATCGGCACGTCGGCGCGAACCCTTCGGTACTCGGGCAGTGAGCGCCCGGCCTGGCGCATGAACCACACCGGAGTGTGGGACACCGGAAGGCGCCGGCAGGCGCGGAGGAATGGAGATTCTTGAAGCGTCACCCTTGAATCGTGCCATGCCCTCTCCGGTGGTCCCACTCGGATCACCCGAGAGGCTTCCCGCGGCGGGCGCGGACGGGGCCGAACCGTGGCCGCCACAGGCCGTGCGGTCCCAAGATCATCACAAAACACCGACACGCCGGAGGAACTGCGGCCGCCCGCCGGTGACTCGTGCCACGGTCGAATCCGTGCCCACCATCACACCATCGGCGGGACCGTCCCGGCGACCCCCGCCAGGACGTGATCACCACAAAACGAAGGCTGACGTTTCCACCATGCCCGATGTCGGTAGCGCCGAGAACGCACAAGAGACGTTCCGGCGGGCGGTCGAGGCCCTGCACTCTCCCCTCATCCGGCCCGAGATCACCGTCCGGGAGATCCCCTCACCCCAACGGCTGGCTCCCCACTCCGCCGCCGTGTCCGCCGAAGTGTCGGTCCACGGCGAGGAGATCGCCTGGGGCCGGCTGATCGTCCTGTACGACCCCGAGGGCACTCGCGACTGGCCCGGCCCCTTCCGGGTGGTCTGCCAGGCCAACTCCGAACTGGAATCGGAGATCGCGACCGACCCCCTGCTCGGCCCGGTCGCGTGGAGCTGGCTCACCGACGCCCTGGAGGCCCACGGCGCCGCCCACCACTCGCTGAGCGGAACGGTCACCCGGGCCACCACCGAGGGGTTCGGCACCAAGGCCCACGAGGGCGCCACCACCGAACTCGAGATGCGTGCCTCGTGGACGCCCGAGTCGGAGGACCTGTCCGGACACATGAGTGCCTGGCTGGCGCTGCTGGCCTCGGCGTCGGGGCTCCCGCCCCTGGACGTCACCGACATCGCACGCCAGCGGTCGCGTCCCTGAGGCGTCCGAGGCACCGGCCCACGGGCCGTTCCGGAACCTCGCCGGGCAACGCCGGCGGGCGCTCCCGGAACGGCCCGTATCTGCGTCCGGTGGCGACAGCGCATACCGTAGTGGTGTGGCGAACGCGTTGAACTCCAAGACAGAACCCCGCGAACCAGACAACGAAGACGCGGAGAGGGCGCCCCTACTTCGGGAACCACGCGAGGGCCTGCCTGCGGTCACCGCCGACGCCGACGCCCTGTCCGGCGTCATCGCGGCCCTCGGCGCCGGCTCCGGCCCCGTGGCCGTGGACGCGGAGCGCGCCTCGGGTTACCGGTACGGGCAGCGCGCGTACCTGGTGCAGGTGCGCCGGGAGGGTTCCGGTTCGGCCCTGATCGATCCGATCGCCTGCCCCGACCTGAGTGAGCTGAACGCGGCGATCGGGGACGCCGAGGTGGTCCTGCACGCCGCGCACCAGGACCTTCCGTGCCTGTCGGAGATCAATCTCCGGCCGACCCTGCTGTTCGACACCGAACTGGCCGGACGACTGCTGGGCTACCAGCGGGTCGGGCTCGGGTTCATGGTGGAGCGGCTGCTGGACGTACGCCTGGCCAAGGAGCACTCGGCGGTGGACTGGTCACAGCGCCCCCTGCCCGAGGACTGGCTGAGGTACGCGGCGCTGGACGTGGAGATCCTCATCGAGCTCCGCAACGCCCTGGAGGCGGAACTGGCCGAGACCGGAAAGCTGGAGTGGGCCCGGGAGGAGTTCGCGTCCGTGCTGGCCGCCCCGCCCAAGGAGCCCCGCCCCGACCCCTGGCGGCGCACCTCCGGGATCCACAAGGTCCGCAACCAGCGCGCCCTGGCCGCCGTGCGGGAACTCTGGTACGAGCGCGACCGCATCGCCCAGGAGCGGGACATCTCCCCCGGCCGGGTACTGCCGGACGCGGCGATCGTGGAGGCGGCCACGGCGATGCCGCGCACCACCGCCGACCTCACCAGGATCCGGCAGTTCGGGATCAAGCTGGCCCGCCGCTACGTGCACACGTGGATCAAGGCGGTCGACCGCGCCCGTGAGATGGACCAGGCCGAACTGCCCCGGCCCAACGCGCCCGGCGACGGCCCGCCCCCGGTGAACCGCTGGGCCGACCGCGCCCCCGAGGCGGCGCGCCGTCTGGAGGCCGCGCGGGCGACCGTGACGGGGATCGCCGAGGACGTCGTGATGCCGACCGAGAACCTGCTGCTGCCGGACACCGTCCGGAGGTTGGCGTGGGCGCCTCCGGAGACCGTGGACCCGGGCTCCGTGGGTGAGTTCCTGCGCACGCGAGGCGCCCGGAACTGGCAGATCGGGCTGACCGCGGAACCGCTGGCGACAGCCCTTCGGGAGGCGGCAAAAGCGTGATCATTACCCCCTTCCGTCACTTTGAACCAAAACGTGATTGAAGTCACCACCCCTCAAGGGCGGTTCACGCCTGTTCCGTAGCCCGTTGTCCGATTAAGTTATAGAAACGTGCCCTGAGACCTCAGGGGCGTTCAGCTTCTTGTACGGGTGTGTACCGGACCGTGGGCCCAAAAGGCCCCGGTCTGCGTGATCAGGGAAATGTGGTGAGTCTGCTTGTCGTTCTGGCGTGCGCTTCTGCGCGAGACGGGGTTGACGCGTTCTGCCAAGGTCGAGTCGGCTGAGGCCGCCGCACCCACTGCCGAGGAGCACCTCGAGGAACGCACCGCGCCCGTGCCCGAGCGGGTGCCGGAGCCCGCTGTCCGGGTGTCCACCGGGGCGCCCCAGCGATCCCTGCCCCAGCGGCCCGCCGCCGCGCCCCCGACCCCCGGGATGCGCGCGGCCTCACTGGAGCAGAGCCTGCGGTCACTGGTGGAGCGGTTGGGGACCGAGCACCCGGACACCATCACCGCCCGCAACAACCTGGCGACCAAGTACGCGCAGATGGGGCGGCGCCAGGCGGCCGTGCAGCAGTTCGAGCTGGCCCTGGGCGAGGCCGTGGCGGTCTACGGGGACGACCACCCCCGCACCGAGATCATCCGGGAGAACCTGGCCTGGGCCCTGGAGGACGCGGGCCGTCCGGCCGACGCCGCCGGGCAGTGGGAGACCCTGCTCAGCCAGCGGGAGAACCAGTTCGGTCCGGCCGACGAGGACACCGTGGAGGCGCGCATGCGCCTGGCCGTGTGCTACCGGCGCAGCGGCCGGGTGGACGCCGCGGTGGCCCACTACGCGCGGGCGATCGAGGACGTCACCTCGACCGAGCGCCGTGAGGAGCTGCGTCTGGGCATGAGCGCCGCGCAGAGCATGGCCGGGCGGTACGAGGAGGCCATCTCCCAACTGCGCATGGTGCTGGCCGGGCGCCGACGCCGGCTGGGCAAGGGCCACCTGGACACCCTCACGGTGCACCACCGGCTGGGCCGCTCCTACACCCAGGCCGGTCGCGCGGACGAGGCCGTGGAGGTGCTGCGCGAGGCGTACCGGGTGGCGCTGAACTCCTCCGGCGACCCGGAGGTCCGCCGACTCACCATGCGGCTGCGCAGGGACCTGGCAGGCGCCTACAACGCGGCGGGCCGCCACCGCGAGGCCGACGCGCTGCTCTGACACACCCGGGGCACGCACGGGGCCGGGGACTCCATGAGGGGTCCCCGGCCTCCGGTGTGTGCGGGGCACCCGCGGGGAAGGTGCCCTCCACGTGCGAAAACCATTCGCGCGAGCCGCCGGAGGTTGGCAGGATCCGTCCGGTGACAACGTCGACCCACCGGAAGAGACCATGCGCGAACTGAGCACCGAGGAGATCCGCTCCTCGTTCGTCAACTGCCCCAAGGGCGAGGCCAAGCGGATGCACTTCCCACCGACCATGCCGCTCCTGGACTGGGAGGACATGGACTTCATCGGTTGGATCGATCCCAAGGCACCCGGCCGCGCCTACATGGTGGTCGACGCCGGGGACCATCCGGTGGGGATCGCCCTGCGACTGCCGACCGCGAACCGCAGGACCGACTTCTTCAAGACGATGGCGTGCTCGTTCTGCTTGACCGCGCACCCCGCCGGGGGCGTGCGCCTGTTCAGCGCACCCAAACCCGGCAAGGCCGGCAAGCGGGGCGACACGGTGGGCCTGTACGTGTGCGCCGACCTCGCCTGCCCGCTCTACACGCGCGGCAAGCGGGAGTCCCCGCTGATCCAGCCGTCGGAGGCGCTCACCCGGGAGGAACGCGTCCAACGCCTGCGCCTCAACGTCGACCGTTTCGTAGGCTCCCTGCTCAGGCACGGGGACTGACGCCGCTCCCTCGTTCGTCCGGAATCTCCCTACAGGCGACCGCGTTGGTCCCTGTGGCCACAAGCGCCGAAAGTAGGGGCTGTCCTCTTCCTCGGAAGTGGTCGGCCCCGCCGCTCGCACTATTTGTTACTGGCGAGTAGCATGGGCCCATACAGTCCACCCACCGCTTGGAGAAGGAGGGGCCATCGTGTCGCGAACTGCCCGCGATGTCGTGTTTGTCGATGGGGTCCGCACCCCGTTCGGCAAGTCAGGCAAGGGCCTCTACGCCGAGACGCGCGCCGACGACCTGATCGTCCGCGTCATCCGCGAACTGATGCGCCGTAACCCGGGCCTGCCCCCGGAGCGCGTCGACGAGGTCGCCATCGCCGCCACCACCCAGATCGGCGACCAGGGACTGACCCTCGGGCGCACCGCCGCGATCCTCGCCGGGCTGCCCAAGAGTGTCCCCGGTTACTCCATCGACCGCATGTGCGCCGGCGCGCTCACCGCGGCGACCACCGCGGGCGCGGGCATCTCCTTCGGTGCCTACGACGTCGTGATCGCCGGTGGCGTCGAGCACATGGGCCGCCACCCCATGGGCGAGGGCGTCGACCCCAACCCCCGGATCATCTCCGAGAAGCTGGTCGACCCGTCCGCCCTGGTCATGGGCAACACCGCCGAGAACCTGCACGACCGGTTCCCGACCATCACCAAGGAGCGCGCCGACGCCTACTCGGTGCGCAGCCAGGAGAAGGTCGCCAAGGCCTACGCCGACGGCAAGATCCAGCCCGACCTGGTCGAGACCCTGGTCCGCTCCGCGGAGAAGGGCTTCGGTCTGGCCACCCAGGACGAGCCGCCGCGCCCCGGCACCACCATGGAGTCGCTCGCCAGTCTGAAGACCCCGTTCCGCGCGCACGGCAACGTGACGCCCGGCAACGCCGCCGGTCTCAACGACGGCGCCACCGGCACCCTGCTGATGGCCGAGGAGGTCGCCGAGGAGCTGGGCCTGGACGCCAGGATGCGCCTGGTCGACTTCTCCTTCACCGGCGTCGAGCCCGAGGTCATGGGTGTGGGACCGGTCCCGGCCACCGAGAAGCTCTTCGCCCGCCAGGGCATGACGATCGACGACGTCGGCCTGATCGAGATCAACGAGGCCTTCGCCGTCCAGGTGCTCGCCTTCCTGGAGCACTTCGGCATCGCCGACGACGACGCCCGCGTCAACCCGTGGGGCGGCGCGATCGCCGTCGGCCACCCGCTGGCCTCCTCCGGCGGTCGCCTGATGATGCAGCTCGCGCGCCAGTTCGCCGAGCGCCCCGACGTCCGCTACGGCATCACCACCATGTGCGTGGGCCTGGGCATGGGCGGAACCATCCTGTGGGAGAACACCAACTACGAGGGGGGCAAGTGAGCACCGCCATCGAAGAAGCCCGCGAGCTTTTCAAGGACGAGGTCGTCACCAAGGCGATCTCCCGCGATGTCGAGCTCCCCTACGGCGCGGGCACCGCTGTCCTGATCACCCTGGACAACGGGCACGACCACACCAAGCCGAACACCTTCGGCCCCGGCGGCCTCCTCAGCCTGGACGCCGAGATCGAGGCCGCCAGGGCGCGCACCGACATCGTGGCCGTGGCCGTCACCGGCAAGCCGTTCATCTTCGCGGTCGGCGCGGACCTGACCGGCGTCCCGGCGCTCCAGAACCGCGAGCAGGCCGAGGCCATCGGCAAGCTGGGCCACGACGTGTTCCGCAAGCTCGGCGAGCTGGACGTACCGACCTTCGCGCTGATCAACGGCGCGGCCATGGGCGGCGGTGTCGAGGTGGCGCTGCACTGCGCCTACCGCACCGTCTCCTCCAGCGTCCCGGCCTTCGCGCTCCCCGAGGCCTTCCTGGGCCTCGTCCCCGGTTGGGGCGGCACCTACCTGCTGCCGAACCTGATCGGCGCCGAGAAGGCCCTCAAGCTCATCGTCGACAACCCGCTCGCCCAGAACAAGATGATCAAGGGCAAGCAGGTCTTCGAGATGGGGATCGCCGACGCGATCTTCGAGCCCGCCGACTTCGTCGAGGAGTCCCTGCGCTGGGCCGCCAAGGTCGTCAAGGGCGACATCGAGGTCGAGCGCCCCGAGGTCGACAAGGGCGAGGCCTGGGACAACGCGGTCAACATGGCCCGTTTCACCGTCGAGGGCAAGCTGCACGGCGCCGCCCCGGCCCCGGCCCGCGCCGTCGAGCTGGTAGCAGCGGCCAAGACCGCGACCCGTGACGAGGGCTTCGACGCCGAGGACCAGGCGCTGGCCGACCTGATCATGAGCGACGAGCTCAAGGCCGGCCTGTACGCCTTCGACCTGGTGCAGAAGCGTGCCAAGCGTCCTGCCGGCGCCCCGGACAAGTCGCTGGCCCGCAAGGTCACCAAGGTCGGCGTCGTCGGCGCCGGTCTGATGGCCGGCCAGCTGGCCCTGCTGTTCGCGCGCCGCCTGGACGTGCCGGTCGTGATGACCGACCTCGACCAGGGCCGCCTGGACAAGGGTGTGGACTACGTCCACGGCGAGGTCGACAAGCTCCTGAAGAAGGGGCGCGTCAACCAGGACAAGGCCAACCACCTCAAGGCCCTGGTCACCGGTTCGCTGAGCAAGGACGCCTTCTCCGACGCCGACTTCGTCATCGAGGCCGTCTTCGAGAAGATGGAGATCAAGCAGCAGGTGTTCGCCGAGGTGGAGGCCGTGGTCTCCCCGGAGGCGATCCTCGCCACCAACACCTCCTCGCTGTCCATCACCGAGATGGCGTCGAAGCTGAAGCACCCCGAGCGGGTCGTGGGCTTCCACTTCTTCAACCCGGTCGCCGTCCTGCCGCTGCTGGAGATCGTCCGCGGCGACAGGACCGACGACGCCTCGCTGGCCACAGCCTTCGCCACGGCCAAGAAGCTGAAGAAGACGTCGGTGCTGTGCAAGGACGCCCCGGCGTTCGTCGTCAACCGCCTGCTCACCCTGTTCATGGGCGAGGTCCTGGCCGCCGTGGGCGAGGGCACCGAGCCCGAGGTCGCCGACCGCGCGGTCGCGCCCCTGGGCCTGCCGATGTCGCCGCTCATGCTGCTGCAGCTGGTCGGCCCGGCCGTCGGTCTGCACGTGGCCGAGACCCTGCACGAGGCGTTCCCCGAGCGCTTCGCGGTCTCGCCGCAGCTGGAGGCCGTGGTCAAGGCGGGCAAGGCGGAGATCTTCGCCCCGGACCTGACCATCGACCCCGAGGTGAAGGAGCTCCTCAAGGGCGGGGACAACCCGTCCGAGGAGAGCGCGATCCTGGACCGCGCCCTGCGTGCCCTGGCCAGGGAGGTCCAGCTGATGCTGGACGAGGGTGTCGTGGCCGAGGCCGCCGACATCGACCTGTGCCTGATCACCGGCGCGGGCTGGCCCTTCCACACCGGTGGCATCACCCCGTACCTGGACAAGGTCGGCGTGTCCACCGCGGTGAACGGCAAGCCGTTCCACGAGGGCGACCCGAAGGCCTTCTAGGTCTGAGTGACCCCTGAGGGCCCGGTCTCCCCGCGAGGGAGGCCGGGCCCTTTTCGCGTTTCCCCAGGAAAACGACTTCTGCACGCATTTCAACTACTCGAACATACTTATCGGTAGCCCTGTGTAATGTTCTTCCCGTGGTGATCTCCCCTGAACACCAGATATACGCGGAGTTGTTCTCCGACTCCCCCGACATGGCGGTGGCATTTCTGCAGGATCTCGGGGTGGAGGTACCGAAGTACGAACGGAGCGAGCTGACCTCCTGCGATCTCGGCCACGTCGACCCGGTCGAACGCCGTTCCGACGTGGCAGTCCTGCTGCGCGGCAAGGTCGGCAAGGGCCCCCTCGGCAAGCTGATGGGCATCGTCGTGGAGGTCCAGAGAGACGAAAAGCAGCGTAAGCGCTTCACCTGGCCCGAGTACGTGGCCGCGCTCCGCACCAAACACGAGTGCCCGGTATCACTGCTGGTCATCTGCCCCCGGCAGCACGTGGCCGACTGGTACAGCAAACCCATCCCCCTGGGGCACCCCGGTTTCGTCCTCACCCCCGTCGTCCTGGGGCCGGAGAGCATCCCGGTGATCACCGACCCGGAGGAGGTCGGCCGCTGTCCGACCCTGGGCGTACTGTCCGCGGCCGCCCACGGGCCGGCCGACCCGGGTGTGCTCAAGGCTCTACACAGCGGCCTGGATTCCATCGACCAGGAAATAGCGACGAAGTATATTGGCTACGCGCTGCACCTGCTCACCGACAGCAACGGCCAGCGGGCTTTGGAGGCACTCGTAAAGAGATCTCGGGTCTGAGGGCCCGGGCTTTCAGCCCTTGTGGTTGGGGGCCGCCTTTACCAGCCACCAGCCATCACCAAGGAGGTGACCTTGATGGCTACGTTCCGCGTAGGACCAAAGACCCACCCACCTGTGCTTCCTCATCCCGCCCGTCGCCCGCCACCACCCTCAACAGACGCCTCCGGCGCAGTCCTTCTGGCTCTGGAATCGGAGTCAGCAGAAACGCCCCGGATCGGGCACGAAACGGGACTCCGACACCGCCGCCAGGCGGTACCCGGCGCGGACCATGTGCGAGGGGAGACCACCAGTACCTCACCTGATGCCGGTGGCGTCACCCCCAACCCTGTTGGGGAGCAGGGCCGTGAGGCCCACACCAAAAAGAGCGACCCCTACGTCTTCGTCCTGGACAAGAACAAAACACCCCTGCAACCCTGCCCGCCCGCCCGGGCCCGCAAGCTCCTTGCTAAGGGGCGTGCCGTGGTGGCCCGGCACACCCCCTTCACCATCCGACTCACCAACCGCACCGCCGAAGAATCAGAAGTGGACGGTGTTCAGGTCGGGATCGACCCCGGAAGTAGGCACACCGGTATCGCCCTCTTCACCGCCCGAGCGGGGGAGCGCCGGGGCCGATACAGCATCCAGCTCGACCACCGAGGCGCCCAGATCCGCAAGAAGATGCAACAACGTGCGGGGTACCGGCGGCGGCGCCGGAGCGCGAACCTGCGCCATCGCACCCCACGCTTTGCCAACCGCACCCGCCCCCGGGGATGGTTGGCACCCTCGCTACGGCACCGGGTGGAGACCACCCTCGGTTGGGTGGAGCGGCTGTGTCGGTGGGCACCGGTCAAGGCGGTACACGTGGAACGGGTCGCGTTCGACACCCACGCCCTGTCCGCCGGGAAACCCTTGGAGGGCGCGGAGTACCAGCAGGGCACCCTGGCCGGGTTCGAGGTGCGCGAGTACCTGCTGGCCAAGTTCGACCGGGCCTGTGTGTACTGCGGGGCTGTGAACGTGCCGCTCAACCTCGACCATGTCCACCCGCGTTCCCGGGGCGGGTCGGACCGGGTGTCCAACCTGGTGCTGGCGTGCGTGCCCTGCAACCAGACCAAAACGAACCGGCCCGTCGAAGCATTCGTGACCAGAAAACACACCCTGGCCCGGGTTCTGGCCAGGGCAAAAGCCCCGCTACGGGACGCGGCCGCTGCGCAGTCCACCCGGTGGGCGCTCTGGCACGCGTTGGACCAGCGCCTACCCACCCATGTGGCCTCGGGTGGGCGCACCAAGTTCAACCGCACCCGCAACCAGCTCCCCAAAACCCACACCCTGGACGCCCTGGCCGTGGGCAAGATCGAGGCCATCACCCAGACCGTGGCCCGGGTACTGGTCGCCGGGTGCGCGGGCCGGGGCTCCTACGCACGCACCCGCCCCGACAAACACGGGTTCCCGCGGCTGCGCCTGCCCCGCACCAAAGGGTTCTACGGGTTCTCCACCGGGGACCTGGTCCGCGCCGTGGTGCCCAAGGGCACGAAGAAGGGGACTCACACCGGGCGGGTCGCGGTACGCGCCTCGGGCAGCTTCAACATCACCACCACCCAGGGCACCGTCCAGGGCATCAACCACAAGCACGTGCGTCTGCTCCAACGAAACGACGGCTACGCCTACACCTGGAAGAAGGAGGGCGTCTTCTCCCGGTCCTGAAGGACCGGGTTTCCACGCCCAACAAACCGATGATGACGGAGACCTACGAGTACACCAGTGCCTGGACCGAGAGTCTCAGGGCAGAGGGAAAGGCCGAAGGCAAGGCCGAGGCCATCCTGCACATATTGGACGCACGAGGCAAGACCCCCACGGATGAGGCACGGGAGCGCATCGAGGAGTGCCGTGATCTCGACCAGCTCGACGTCTGGTTCGACAGGGCCCTGAGCATCGATCACGCGGACGAACTCTTCGAGGACTGAAGCCCTACGTCCGGCCGACCGCCCCCGGTGGGGGCGATAGTCGACGGCGGCGCGTAGCCCACAGCGCCGTGCCCGGCCCCTCCACGGGACCGGGCACGGGCACGGCGGTCGGCGGTCGGACTCTCAGACGCCCGCGGTGACCCGCTCGCGCTCCTTGTCCCGTCCGGCGGCGGGAAGGGGCTCCTCCTCGTCGCCGCCCTCGGAGATACCGATCCTCTCGTGCAGCCAGCGCAGCGGGCGCGGCAGCCACCAGTTGAGGTCGCCGAGCAGGCGCATGGTGGCGGGCACCATGATCGCCCGGACCAGGGTGGCGTCCACCAGTACGGCGAGGGCGAGCCCGATCCCGATGATCTTCAGGAAGAGCAGGCCCGAGGTACCCATCGCCAGCAGGACCACGCCCAGCAGCAGGGCCGCGCTCGTGATGATCTGCCCGGTGCGCTGCAGCCCCAGGGCCACGGAACGGATGTTGTCCCCGCTGCGCAGGTACTCCTCCCGCACCCGGCTGAGCAGGAACAGCTCGTAGTCCATCGCCAGGCCGAAGGAGACGATCATGATGAGCACCAGGTACGTGGGGTCGATCGTCCCGACCGGGTCGAACCCGAGCAGCCCGGCGAAGTGCCCCTCCTGGAAACCCCAGATCACCACGCCCAGCGAGGCGCCCAGGGACAGCGCGCCCATCAGGACCGCCTTGATCGGCAGCACCACGGAGCCGAACGCGAGGAAGAGCAGGAGCAGGGTGGAGCCGATGATGAAGCCGACCGTCCTGGGCGCCTCGTCGAGGATGGCGTCCAGGTTGTCCAGCTGCATGGCGGCCACACCGCCCACGAGGGCCTCCCTCGCTCCCTCCGGGGCGGGCTCGCCGCGCACGTCACGGACCAGCTCCTGCACCTCGGGGTCGTCGGTTGCCCCCTGGTAGGCCACCTCCACGTGGGCGATACCCTCTCCGGTTCGCAGCAGTTGGGTCCGCACCGAGCCGGGCAGGGCGTCGAGGCGTCCGACGTACTCGTCGAGCGCCTCCTCGGTGCTCTGGCCCAGTACCGCCACGTGCAGCCGCCCGACCTGTCCGGCGGGGAAGTCCTCCCCCATGGCCTCGGTACCGATCCGGCTGGAGGCGTCGGCGGGCAGGTAGCGCTGGTCGGTGGAGCCGAACTGGGTCGCGGCCAGACCCGAGCTGAAGACGGTCAGGACACACACCACCGCGACCAGTGACACGGCGGGGCCGCGCATCACGGTGCGGGCCAGTCTGGCCCAGGCACCCGCGTTCTCATCGAACGCCCCGGTCACGGTCCGGCGCGGCAGGGGGAGCTTGAGCCGGTCGATGCGGCGGCCGACCACCGACATCAGGGCGGGCAGGAAGACCAGGGCCGCGATGAGATCGAAGGTGACCACGGCGATGCCGCCGAAGCCGATGGACTTCAGGATGGGCTGGGGGAAGAACAGCAGGCCGGCGAAGGCGATGCCGACGGTGATACCGGAGAAGGCGACGGTGCGCCCGGCGGTGTCGACCGTGCGGCGGACGGCGTCGGGGACGGGGCGGCCCTTGTTCAGTTCCTCGCGGAAGCGGCTGACCATGAACAGGCCGTAGTCGATCGCCAGCCCCAGGCCCAGGAGGGTGGCCACGTTGATGGCGAACACCGACACCTCGGTGAAGTGGGTGAGGGCACGCAGGACGGTGAGGGAGCCGAGGATGGCCAGACCGCCGACGGCGAGGGGGACCAGGCCGGCGACCAGGCCGCCGAAGATCAGGACCAGGAGGAGGAGCAGGACCGGCAGGGTGATGATCTCGGCGAGGATGATGTCGCTCTCCGCGGTCTCGGAGAGTTCGTTCTCGACCGCGATCGAACCGCCCAGGTGCGTCTCCAGGGGGCCGGACTCCAGGACCCGCGCGGCCTCCTCGAACTGGTGCAGGCGTTCCTCGTGCGTCTGCCCGGTGAGGGTGATCGGCATGTAGGTGGCGTGCCTGTCCTCGGAGACGAGCATTCCGCGCTCGATGTCGTCGAGTTCCTCGTCGAGGTAGAGGTCGTAGTCCGCGATGACGTCCTCGGGCAGGTCGTCGGCGATCCGCTGCATCGCCTTGGCGAAGGTCGGGTTGTCCACCTGCATCTCGTCGCTGCGGTAGACGGCGATGATGTCGATGTCGTCGTGTCCGAGCTCCTCCTGCAGGACGTCCATCGCCCGGGAGGACTCCGAGCCCGGGTCCTCGAACCCGCTCTCGCTGACGTCCGAGAAGACCCCGAGCCCCCACACGACGGACAAGGCGGTGAAGAGTCCGGTGAGGGCCAGGACCCACCATCTTCCCCGGTGGGCGCCGAGCCCCAGTCGGCCGAAGAACCCCGTGTGTGTCGGCATGGGCCGCCCTTTCAAGCGAACAGTCGTCATATTCGTGAACAGCGTTTGCTAACGGTGTTCACTTAAGCGTGCGGGCGTTACGATGTCAATATCGCCAATGGACACAGAGCGCCACGACCCTGGCGCGTGAGACGGGGTGTACCGCAACAGATGACGAAACCGCCGGTCACAAGTGACCACCGGGCCGGGGGCACCCTGAGCCGCCGCGAACGTGTGCGCGAAGCCACACTCGCCGAGATCAAGGAGACGGCCCGCAGACACCTCGTGGAGTTCGGGGTCGCCGGGGTCTCGCTCCGCGCCATCGCGCGGGAGATGGGGATGACCGCCCCTGGCCTGTACCGCTACGTACCGGGCATCGACGCCCTGCTCGTGTCGATCACCGCGGACATGTACGAGGAACTGGCCGACGTGGTCGCCGAGGCCGACGCCAGCATGCCCGAGGAGGACACCGACGGTCGCATCCTCACCTCACTGCGCGCCTTCCGGAACTGGGCGATCAGCCACCAGCCCGAGTTCTCGGTGATGTTCGGGCCGCGCACCCGCCTGGATCCCGACGCCGACATCACCTCCGCCCTGGAGGCGGGGCGCCGGTTCGGGTCCACCTTCTTCACCCTCTTCGACCGCCTGGTGGCCCAGGAGCGCTTCGCACTCCCGAACGACGACGACCTGCCGCTCGCGCTGCGCAGGGAGCTGCGCTCCTTCGCCGACACGGTCGGCTTCTCCTCGCCCAACGTCCCCGAAGGCGCCGTGATGGTGCTCACCACCTGCTGGGTGCGGCTGTACGGGGTGGTGTGCATGGAGGTGTTCCAACACCTGAACTTCGTGGTGGGGGACATGGAACCGCTCTTCGAGTCCGAGCTGCGGAACATGGCGGCGGACCTGGGTGTGCGGTACTCCCCGTTGGAGGAAGCAGGGGGACAGGCAGCCAAAGCCTGACCGTTTAAGCCCCATACTGGAGGTCTGCGGCAGTTGCCGGTTTCGTGGGTACGAACCCGGCATGCCCTACCCGTGTTGGCGCGACGACGAGGACGACCCCGTGGAGAACCGAACCGGCGCTGAGCGGCCCGGGGAGAACGCTCCCCTTCCGGACGGGACCGGCACCCGGCCGCGGCCGGGTGAGCACACGGGCACGTTCGGGCCCGGGGGCCCGCCCCCGTCTCCCGGGGACGGGAGCCCCCAGGCACCGCAGGCCCACCAGGTTCCCCCGCCAGGGCCTCCCGGCCGGGCAGGGGGACCCGCGCCGACCCACTCCGGGGGTCCCGCTCCGGCGTACCCCGCGCCCCCAGCGGGGCCGCGGTGGGACCCCCGACAGGCTCCGGCAGGACCGGGGACCGCCCAGCGCGGGGCGTACCCGCAGGGACCCCGGCCGCAGACCGCCACCCCGCAGGGCCGGCCCGTGCAGGGCCCTCCCGGGCACGGCCGGCCCATGCCGAACCCTCCCGGGCAGAGCCGCCCCGGACAGGGGCACCCCGTGCCGGGGCCGCCACCGCCGGGGGCTCCCCCGTACTGGAACCACCAGCGGTTCCAGCAGTGGCCGCCGCCCCAGCAGTGGGGACCGCACCCCTGGGGGCAGCCCCACCCCTGGCCCCAGCCACCCAGACGCGATCGCGGCCGGGCCGTGCTGGCCGGGGCGTTCACCGCCGCCTCCGTGGCCCTGATGGCTCTGGTGGCCAGTGTGGTCGTCGTGGCGAACACCCCGAGAGAGGACCCCTCCGCCGGCGGCACGGACGTGTCCACCCTCTACGACAACGGCCTGCACGCCCGGCCCGACCCGGCGGAGGTGGACATCGTCGAGCACCCGCTCTACGGCGTCGCCATGCCCGAGGCCGTCGACTGCGACCTGCCCGCCCTGGAGTCGGGTTCCGACGACTCCTGGGAGTCGTTCGCCAACGGGGCAGGGGACTGCCTGACCGAACTCTGGACGCCGGTCATGGACGAACTCGGGCTGGTCCCCGAACCGCCCCGGATGACCGTCACCACCGACTCCCTGGAGACCGATTCCGAGGACTCCTTCACCCTCGCCTACTACGAGAGTGATCGGGGCCTGATCACCGTGGTCCTGCCCAACGTGCGCGAGGTCGACGCCCAACTCCCGGACAACCACCGGGAGGACGTGTGGCTCGCGCTGATGGGCCACGAGTACGCCCACCACGTCCAGGACGCCACCGGCATCCTGAACGTCGCCCACGACCTGCGCCGCACGGCTGGCAGCGAGGCCGCGGAGCTGGACACCCTGCGCCGGACCGAACTCCAGGCCGAGTGCATGGCGGGGGTGGCCCTGCGCGGTCTGACCGACCCCGCAGGGGACTCCCTGGACGTGGTCAACCTGCACTTCAACAGCGGCAGCGGCGACCTGGAGACGCACGGCAGCGCCGCCAACCGGTCCCAGTGGCTGGAGTCGGGCTGGTCCGAGGAGACCCTGGACGGGTGCAACACCTACGGCGCCGACGAGGGCGAGGTGGCCTGACCCGCGCCGGGCGCGCTCCGCGAGGGCCGCGCCCGGCCGGACTCACCTCTCGTCGACGACCTTCCGGTAGGCGTCCCAGTCGCGGAGTTTGACCCGTTCGCCCCTGTCCAGCTCGGCGGCGTGGCCGGCCTCGGCGGCATCGATGCGCAGCCAGTCCCCGTAGTCGCTGTGCGCCACCCCCCGCTCGGCCAGGACCTCCGCCAGGTCGACCGGTTCCGGTACCGCCGCACGCAGCTCCGCGGTGTCCTCCAGCAGGGACCGCACGGTCCCGGCGGCGTCGGACTTGTTGGTGCCGATCACCCCGGTGGCACCCCGCTTGATCCACCCGGCCACGTAGTCGCCGGGCACGGCCCGGCCCCCGGTGTCCAGGACCCGTCCCTCGCGCTGCGGCACCGTGCGCTCCGCCGGGTCGAAGGGAACACCATCCAGGGGCACCCCCGCGTACCCGACCGACCTCAGCACCATCCCGACGTCCAGCACACTGTGCTCCCCGGTCCCCTCCAGGCGGCCGTCGGCGTCCAGGCGGGTGTGCTCGACCCGCAGACCGCTCACCCGCTCCGTACCGAGGATCTCCTCCGGCCTGGTCCAGAAGTGGAGTTCGATCCGGCGGGGGCGGCCCTCGGGGCGGCGCTCGGCCTGTTCCCGCAGCAGCCTGAGGTTGATGCGGGCGGCACGGGAGATCTCGCGCAGTTCGGGGCCGCCGGCCCCCACCGCGGTCGGGTCGATGTCCACCTGGTCCGGGTCCACGACCACGTCCGCCCCGGGCAGGGCCAGCAGGTCGCGTAGTTCCGGTGCGGTGAACCTGGCCTGGAGCGGACCGCGTCGGGCCAGGACGTGGACGGTGCGCACCCGGCTGGCCGCGAGGACCTCCAGTGCCGCCTGCGGGATGTCGGTGTGCCGAAGCTCGTCGGCGGTCTTGGCCAGGATCCGGGCGACGTCGAGGGCGACGTTGCCCGCCCCGACCACCGCGACCTCCTCGGAGTCCAGCACGAACCGCGCCAAGCCGCTGTCGGGGTGGCCGCAGTACCAGTTCACGAAGTCGGTCGCGGCGACGCTGCCCGGCAACTCCTCCCCGGGCACGCCCATGCGCCGGTCGTCGCCGGCGCCGGTCGCGTAGACGACGGCGTGGTGGGAACGGGCCAGGTCCGCGCGGGTCAGGTCGGTACCGAACTCGACCCCGCCGACGAACCTCACGTCGGGATGTTCCAGGACCCTGCGCAGGGCCCGCGCCACCCCCTTGATCCTGGTGTGGTCGGGGGCGACCCCGTAACGGACCAGCCCGTAGGGGGTGGGCAACCGGTCCAGGACATCGACTCGGACGGGCACACGGCTCTGCCGGGTGAGGGCGTCAGCGGTGTAGACCCCGGCTGGGCCGGAGCCGATCACGGCCACCCGGAGCGGGGGCAGCGGCTCCGGGCCGCTTTGCTCGGGGCTCTGGTGCTCGGGTTCGGAAGAGGTCATGAACCCATTCTGGCAGCACCGGAGGTCGTTCCGGCGCTGCCAGAGGGATCGGGCGAGGGGCTGGTCAGGCCGTTTCGTCGGCCAGTTCCTGGGCGGCCCCGACCCCCTCACCGCGGCGGGAGACCGTCTCGGTGAGTTTGCGGGACAGCTCCTGCGGGGTCAGGCCCTGCTGCTGGAGGATCCGGTCGCGCTTGGCGTGGTCCAGGAACTCCTGCTGGATGCCGAAGGTGCGCACGGGCACGTCCACCTCGTGGTCGCGCAGCAGGCGGGCCACGGCGTCGCCGACGGCGCCGGTGCGGCCGTTGTCCTCGACGACCGCGACCACGGAGTGCTCGGCGGCCTCGGCGACCAGCGCCTCGTCCAGCGGCTTGACCCAGCGCGGGTCGACGACCGTGACGCCGATGCCCTGGTCGGCCATCCGGTCGGCCACCTCACAGGCGACCTGGGCCATGGAGCCCACGCCCACGATGAGCAGGTCCTTGGCGTGTCCGCCCTCGGTGGCGTCACGCAGCAGGTCCATGGAGCCGACCTTTCCGATCTCGGTCAGTTCCTCGGCGACGGCGCCCTTGGGGTAGCGGACCACGGTGGGGGCGTCCTCGACGGCCACGGCCTCGCGCAGCAGGGTGCGCAGGCGCTCGGCGTCACGCGGGGCGGCCAGGCGCAGGCCGGGTACCACCTGGAGGATGGACATGTCCCACATGCCGTTGTGGCTGGCGCCGTCGTTCCCGGTGACACCAGCCCGGTCCAGGCAGAACGTGACGCCCTGGCGGTGCAGGGCGGCGTCCATGAGCACCTGGTCGAAACAGCGGTTGAGGAAGGTCGCGTAGACGGCGACCACCGGGTGCAGGCCGCTCATCGCCATGCCGGTGGCGGAGGTGGCGGCGTGCTGCTCGGCGATGCCGACGTCGAAGGTCCGCTCCGGATAGGCGTCGGCGAACTTGTTCAGACCGGTGGGGTGCAGCATCGCGGCGGTGATGGCGACGATGTCCTCGCGCTCGGCTCCCAGCTCCACCATGGTCTCGGCGAAGACCGAGGTCCACTTCTCCACCTTGGGGCCGGGCTTGGCCTTACCGGTGTCGATGTCGAAGGGGCCGGGTGCGTGGAACTGGTCCTCGTCGTGGTTCTCGGCCGGGGCGTAGCCCTTGCCCTTCTGGGTGAGGACGTGGACGATCGCGGGGCCGCCGAAGTCGCGGGCGCGCCGCAGCGCCTTCTCCACGGCGCCTTCGTCGTGCCCGTCGATGGGTCCGAGGTACTTGAGGCCCAGGTCCTCGAACATGATCTGCGGCTGGATGGCGTCCTTGACGCCCTTCTTGAGACCGTGCAGGGCCTCGTAGAGGGGCTGGCCGACCACCGGGGTGCGGTTGAGGGTGCTCTTGGCCAGGTCCAGTGCCTGCTCGTAGCCCGGGGTCATGCGCAGCGAGGCCAGGTGGTCGGCCAGTCCGCCCATGGTGGGCGAGTAGGAGCGGCCATTGTCGTTGACGACGACCACCAGGCGCCGATTCTTCTTCTCCGCGATGTTGTTGAGGGCCTCCCAGGCCATGCCGCCGGTGAGTGCGCCGTCGCCGATGACGGCGACGACGGTCCGGTCGGTGTGGCCCTGCACCTCGTTGGCCTTGGCCATGCCGTCGGCGTAGGACAGGGAGGTGGAGGCGTGGGAGTTCTCGATGAAGTCGTGCTCGGACTCGGCCCTGGACGGGTAACCGGACAGGCCGCCCTCGGACTTGAGGTTGGTGAAGTCGTGGCGGCCGGTGAGGATCTTGTGCGCGTAGGCCTGGTGGCCGGTGTCGAAGAGGATGGGGTCCCTGGGTGAGTCGAAGACCCGGTGCAGCGCGATGCTCAGCTCGACGACGCCGAGGCTGGGGCCGAGGTGTCCTCCGGTCTGGGAGCAGGAGTCGACCAGGAAGTCCCTGATCTCCTGGGCCAGTGCAGGGAGCTGGTCGGCCGGGAGCTTCTTGAGCGCTTCCGGATTGTGTATCGACTCGAACAGTGCCACTGTCTCGTCAGTCCCCTCGTCCAGCGTGTCCGCTTACGTTTGCCGTGCCCGACCCCTGACGTGGGACGGTCCTGGCTACCGGCAGGTATACATACCGAGTTTATGGGCGTTCGTCCACGGGACCTACTCGGAACCCCGCGAAGGCCGCGGATCGACGCGCCCCGGCGGAAGGAGTCCGCCCCCTCTTTCGTCGGGCGGCGCGGCGGGCGTCCTCCGCCACCGGGGTTTCGGCGTAGGTTACTCGCTTTTGGGAGCGCGATTACCGCTGGCCACCCGGCTGCCGAGGTTATCCGAGCACCGCCTGTGTGAGAAGGCCGATCGCGGAGGCGGTCACCACGCACAGCAGCCCGACCCGCAGTCTGACCGGATCGACCCAGCGGCGTGCCCGGCTGCCGAGGAGGAAGCCGAGGCCGACGAAGGGGATCAGGACGATCCCGGTGGCGGCCGTACGGCCGTCGAGCTGGCCGCCGACCGTGAGGGCGAGCAGGGAGAACGCTCCGCCGAAGAGGAAGAAGGCTGCCAGGGTGGCCCGCACCCGTTCGGGGGGCTCGTACTGGTAGAGCAGGGCCATGGGCGGGCCGCCCACCGAGGTGGAGGTGCCCGCGAAGCCGGAGAGGGCGCCCGCCGCGACCAGGGAGGTCGGGGTGATCCGCACCCGGAAGGCCCACACGGACAGGACGACGGCCACGAGCACCATCGCTCCGACGACCGCGGCCAGCGCGCGCGGCTCCAGGACGGCCACGACCCACACGCCCAGCACGGTCCCGGGGACCCGGGCCGGCAGCCCCCAGGCCATGCTGCGCCAGTCGACGTGCCGCCACTCCTGGAGGAGGGTGAGCACCGGGAGGATGATCACGGTGACCAGGAGCGCCCCGGGCATGAGTGTGGGGTCGAGGAAGGAGATGACCGGGGCGGAAACGAGGCCGAGGCCGAGACCGACCATGCTCTGGACGGCGGCCCCGGCGAGGACCGCGGCCGCCGCGACGAGGAGGAGGACCCACGCGTCGATCTGGCCGAACAGGGCGTGGGGCGTGGGTGTGAGGAGATCAGCGAACATGAGGGGAACGACGCTATATCTCCCTGTCTCCGGTAGGGATTAGGAGATGGGGACACGGGATGATTCGGCGGCGGAGCCGCGCACCGCGTCCGCGTACTCCATCGCCCGTTCGGGGTGCAGGAACCAGTCGATGAGTCCGCCGGGCTCGCCGAAGGAGTTGGCGAACCGGTCCGCGGTGGGCTGGTGCCGGTCGGCCAACCGGTACAGCTCCCACACGTGGCCGGGCCCGGACAGCATGACCCTGCTCCACGCGGTGACCTGGCGGGCGTGACGCCAGTAGGCGGAGAAGGCCGAACGCATGAAGTTCTCGTCGAAGGGGCGCGCGCCGTGGTCGACGATGGCGCGACGGTACACGTCGGCGCAGAGCGAGGCCATGTTGGCGCCCTGGGCGGTGATGGGGTCGTTGCTGACCACGGAGTCGGCCATGCCCAGGACCGGGGTGCCGCCGGCCGGCCGCGCGACGGGCTCGCGCACCGTGGGCGTGTAACCGCCGCGCAGGGCCGCCATGGGGTCGGCCGGTCGTGCGCGGGCGAAGCGCTCGTGGTCCCAGGGGGCGTGGGCGCGCAGGACGTCGAGCAGCCCC
Organism: Nocardiopsis moroccensis; assembly: GCF_055763695.1. Classification (NCBI taxonomy): domain Bacteria; kingdom Bacillati; phylum Actinomycetota; class Actinomycetes; order Streptosporangiales; family Nocardiopsidaceae; genus Nocardiopsis; species Nocardiopsis moroccensis. Next base: position 2,318,001 of record NZ_CP199747.1, read on the forward strand.
GCCAGGACGTCCTCGGCGCTCTCCTCTCGCCCCAGGGGCCGGTCGAGGGGGCCGCCCGGCACCGCCTCGACCATCACGGCCTGGCAGGCGCCGGCGAGGGAGAGGGTGGGCAGGGTGATCAGCTCCCCCGCCCCGGGGATCGCGGTACGCCCCAGGACACCGCCCGCGGGGTGCGGTTCGGCGCCGGTGACGTAGGCCAGCGACAGAACGCGCTGAGGCTTCGTGAAGGGTGATCTGCGCTCGTTCCGGGGAAAGAGTTCGGCGAGCTCCCCGCGCCCCGCCGCGACGATGGTCAGGTCGTGCTCCGCGCCCAGATCCTCCAGTTCCGGCGCACTCACCCGACGGCGGACGAAACGGCCGCCGCTCCGGGCGAAGAGCTCCATCCAGGCGGCCAACTTCAGGCGTTGGTCCACCGACTGGGCGGGCTCGTCCAGGTGTCCGACCCAGTCCGCCTCCGGGTCCGCTCCCCCGGACCGTCCGGCCACGCGGACCCCCACCCCGGTGATCTCCGGGGCCCGACCGTCCCAGAAGGCCAGACCGTGGCGGCGTTCCCGGCGCAGGGCCGGGCCGAACAGGCACTGGGTGGACATCACACGTCCGGCACGGATCTCTTCCGGTCCCTGGGGCGCGATCAGGGTGACGTCGTAGTCCTCCGCGAGCAGACCGAGGGCGAGCTGGAGCCCGGACTGTCCGGCACCGACGATGAGGATCTTGCGCATGGTTCTCCTGGCGGCGCACCCGGGCACGGCGGGCCGCGGGCGCTGGGTATGGCTTGACCCGGCGAAGCTAACAGGGCTCCGAAGGACACGGATTCCGCCCCTGACCTTGGGACCTTCGTCCCCGACGGGGCGGGACCAACGGATCCGCCGTCCCAGGGTGAGCCGGCTCATGGCGAGCGCTCGGGCCCTCGCTCGCGGCGCCGCGCTCCCGGAGCCCTCCGCGCAGGTCAGCACGCGGACACTGGCCCGGGACTGCCCGGCGGGGACGGTCGCGGCCGGGTGCGGCCCGGACTCGGCCCGTCCGGCGGCGCACCCGGGGAACGGCGGTCCCGGCCGCGGCCACGAGAGCGACACAACTCACAGTCCCCTCCCCCGGACCCCGGCCCCGGGCGCCGCCGACCCGGGCCGGGGCCGCACACACCAGGGCCCGGGCCGGTGGGAGTGGAACCGGCCCGGGCCCTACGGCGGTCCGGGGTCGACCGCCGTGTTCCTCCGGGAGAGGGACGGGGAGGCGGCGGCTACGCGCCGCCCCTGGCGTGGGTCTTGCGGCCGCGACGGGAGATCGCGTCGAGGATGACCGCGATCAGCAGGACCGCCGCCGTGATCATGAAGCGCACGGAGGTGTCCATCTGCAGCAGCAGCAGACCCGAGGTGATGGCGCCCAGCACCAGGCCGCCCAGCAGGGCGGAGTAGGCGTTGCCGCGTCCGCCGAACAGGCTGGTGCCGCCGATGACCGCGGCCGCGATGGCCATCATCAGCTCGGCGCCGCCACCGGTGGAGACGCTCGCCGCGAAGTTGCGGGACACGAGCATGACGCCACCGAGCGCCGCGAGGGTGGAGGCGATACCGAAGACGGAGATCCGGATCAGGTCCACGTTGATACCGGCCCGGCGGGCGGCCTCGGAGCTGCCGCCCACGGCGTAGACCATGCGGCCGTAGCGGGTCTTGCGCAGCACCAGGTCCAGCACGACCACGAAGCCCACGAAGATCAGGAAGGCGAGCGGCACGCCCTTGTACTGGTTGAGGATCCACACACCGCCGGCCAGCGGCAGGGCCAGCAGACCGGCCCGGAAGAGGACCTCGACCAGCGACTTGTGCGGCAGGCCCGCGCCGCTCCTCTTGCGCTCGACCGTCAGCACCGACACCAGGTAGAGGGCCAGGGTCAGCAGTACCAGGGCCCAGCCCACCACCGGGACGAAGTAGGTCTGGGTGAGCATCGCGATCGGCCCGGTGGAACTGGTGTTGATGCTCCCGTCGCTGCCCATCAGGTTCAGGTGTACGCCCTGCCAGCCGAGCAGACCGGCGAGGGTGACCACGAAGGCCGGTACGCCCATCTTGGCGAAGATGAACCCGTGGATCAGGCCCACCAGAAGGCCGACGCCCACCGCGGCGGCGATGGCGACCCACTCGGAGATCCCGTACCGGACCGCGAGTACCGCCACGACCCCGGCAGCCAGACCGGACACCGATCCGACGGACAGGTCGATCTCACCGAGCAGCAGGACCATGATCACGCCGGTGGTCATGAGGCCGACGGCGGCGATCTGGACGGTCAGGTTCGACAGGTTCTGCGGTGACAGGAACCGGTCGTTCATGGACTGGAAGACGAGGCCGATCAGCAGGAGGCCGACGATCACCGGCAACGGGCCCAGTTCGCCGCCCCTGATGTTGCGGCGCAGCGCCTGAAGCCATCCGCTGGGCGAGGCGACGGTGGTCAAAAGGCGCGGGTCGCGTCGGTTACCGTCCTGCGGCTGGGCCCCGTCGACGCTGTTGGGGACGTGTGTCTGCTGGCTCATTCCTTGTCCTTCGTGGCCGTGGCCGATGAGCCGGTACGGGTGGAACGGCGGGTCACCGGGTTGTCCGCGGCACCGGTGATGGCGGCCACGATCTCCTCGTAACTGGTCTCCGCGATGGGGAAGTCCCCGGCGGTGCGGCCCAGGCGGAGCACGACCGCCCGGTCGGCGACCGCACGCACGTCGGCCATGTTGTGGCTGATCAGGACGACGCCCAGTCCCTGGTCGCGCAGCCGTTCGATGAGGTCCAGGACCTGTGCGGTCTGTGCCACGCCCAGCGCCGCGGTCGGCTCGTCGAGCATGACCACCCGGGGCTGGCCCAGCAGGGAGCGGGCGATGGCGATGATCTGGCGCTGGCCGCCGGACAGGGACGCGACGGGGACCCGCAGGCTGGGGATGCTCACCGACAGCGAGTCGAGGAGTTCCACGGCCCGGCGCTCCATCTCGACCTCGTCGAGGGTGCCGGGGAAGTGGAGGCGCTCGTTGCCCAGGAAGAGGTTGCCGACGATGTCCAGGTTGTCGCACAGGGCGAGGTCCTGGTAGATGGTGGCGATGCCGAGGCGCTGGGCGTCGGACGGCGCTCCGATGGTGACCGGGTCACCGTCCCAGGAGATGACGCCGCCGCTGTCCGCGGGGTGGGCGCCGGCGATGACCTTGACGAGGGTCGACTTGCCCGCGCCGTTGTCACCGAGCAGGGCGACGACCTCGCCGGGGTCGACGTGGAAGTCGACCTCGCTGAGCGCCTTCACGGCCCCGAAGGTCTTGGAGATCCCGGAGAGTTCCAGGACGGGTGTGCTCATGTGCTTGTTTCTCTTTCTCGCCCCGGCGGGACGGGTCCGGTTGCTCCGTCCCAGGTGGGGCGTCGCACCCGGGCCGCCCCGACCGTGCGGGGCGGCCCGGGCACCGGACCTGGTTAGAGGGCTTCCTGGCAGAATTCGAAGTCGGCGTAGTCTTCGGTGCAGATCTCCTCGATGGTGTAGAAACCGTCGGAGACGACCGTGTCGCCGATGTTCTCCTCGGTGACCGCGACGGGGTCGAGCAGTACGGCGCTGACCGACTCGCCGTCGGCGTCCTCGACCTCGGTGAGGGTGTGCTCACCGGCTTCGAAGTCCTCGCCGGTGGCGAGGGAGACGGCCATGGCGGCGGCGACCTGGGCCTCGGGGCGGATGGCCTTGTAGACGGTCATGTACTGCTCGCCGGAGACGATCCGCTGGATGCCGTGGAGCTCGGCGTCCTGACCGGTGACCGGGGGAAGCTCGTCCGCCGGGACACCGGCGCTGCGCAGGGCGGAGATGATGCCCGCCGCCATGCCGTCGTTGGCCGAGTACACGCCGATGATCTCGTCCAGGCCGAGGGAGGTGATGGCGCCCTCCATCTGGCTGTTGGCCTCGTCCGGCGACCAGTCGGGGGTGTCGAACTCCTGGCCGATCTCGACCTGGCCCTCGAAGATCTCGTGGGCTCCGGCCTTGAAGTCACCGGCGTTGGGGTCGGTCGGGGAACCGTTGATCATGACGATCTGGCCGTCGCCCGCGGTGCCCTCCTTTTCGAGGGCGCCCAGGAGCGCCTCGGCCTGGACCTGGCCGACCCGGAAGTTGTCGAAGGAGACGTACATGTCCACGCCGCCCTGGGCGAGGCGGTCGTAGGCCACGACGGGCACGCCCTGGCTGCTCGCCTCGTTGACGGTGCCGGCGGCGGCCTCGGAGTCGACCGCGCCGAGCACGAGCACGTCGACCCCGTCGGTCAGCATCGCCTGGGCCTGGGTCTGCTGCTCGTCGACGTCCTGGTCGGCGTTGGCGTAGGAGAGCTCGCAGTTGGGGCAGAGGTTCTCCAGCGCCTCCTCGAAGTAGGGACGGTCGAAGGCCTCGTAACGGGCCGTCTGGAGTTCGGGGAGGAGGAGTCCGACGTGGAAACCCTCCTCGATGCTGTGCGTCTCGACCTCTTCGTCCGAGCCGCTCGTGGTGAGCGAGCCGCAGGCGCTGGTGAACAGGGCCAATGCGGCGCCGGCGGCGGCGATACCGAAGACGGTTGAACGTCGGGAGTGGGGGCGTCTTGTGCTCAACGCGGGGGACCTCTCTTGCGGAACCGGTGCGGGTGAGAACTCGCGATTGATGATGTGAAGTAGAACCCCGAGGCCACCTTGCCGTCAACTCATGAACACATAACCGAAACATCACAAGTGTTAGCTTCATAACATGAAGTCATTAAAAGCGCAGGTCAGAGCGATTTCCAGGGGGTGTGACCTGCTGTCAACCACCCGTGGTGCAAGCCCACGGATTCGCAGACAGGCGTCCGCGAGGTGGGTGGGTCCGACCTCCCGCGCCCGGCGCTCACCTCGGGTGGAGGGTGCGGGGACGGTTGACGGGCACCAAAAAGGGAGCCCGGAGATGACCGGGGCGAGCTACCCGGGGCCGGGACGCGGCGCCGTGTTCAGCGCAGGTTGTGAGCGGCCGTGAGCAGCGCGCCACGGAGTGAGGCGTCCTCGCCCAGGGCGCTGGTCACCAGTTCGAGCTGGGCCAGGGCTCCGCCCAGGGTCCCCAGCTCCATCGCCCGGCGCATGGGTTCCAGCAGCAGGTCACCGGCATCGGCCAGGTCTCCGCCCACCACCACCAGGTCCGGGTTGAACAGGTTGGCCGTGATCGCGGTGCCCTGGCCCAGGGCGGTTCCGGCCTCGGCGATGATCCGACGGCTCCCGGGGTCCCCCCGCAGAGCGGAGGCGACCACCTCGTTCAGCCGGACCCGGTCCGTCCCCGGCCCCAGATCGTGGTTCCTGGGCAGCATGTTCAGCAGGTACCCGGTGCCGACGAAGGTCTCCAGACAGCCGCGGTTGCCGCAACGGCACACCTGCCCGCGTGAGTCGAGCCCGATGTGGCCGATTTCGCCGGCGGTACCGCCCGCCCCCCGGAAGAGCTGGCCGGACATGACGATGCCCGCACCGATCCCCTCCCCCAGGACCAGCTGGATGACGTGGTCGGCCCCCTGGGCGGCGCCCAGCTTACGTTCGGCCACCACCGCGAGATTGGCGTCGTTCTCGGCCAGCACGGGCAGGCCCAGCCTCTCCTGAAGCGCCGCGGCCGGACGGAAATCCGACCAGCGGGGCAGACAGGAGATGGCGCCGACCGCACCGCTGCCGGGCGCGATCGGTCCCGGCACCGAGGCCACCGCCGAGGCGACCGTGCCCAGGTCGATCCGGGCCCCCAGCAGCGCGGTCTCGGTCAACCATGCGGCCCGGCGGACCGCGCGGGCGGGATCGGCGGTGACCTCGTAGGCGATGGACTCATGGGTGAGCATGTTGCCCTCGCTGTCACCGATCGCCACCCGGATCCGATCGACGGCGAAGTCGATCGCCACCACCGTTCCCGGCGGGCGCAGGAGGGTGACGGCCCGGGCCCGGCGCCCGTTGGAGGAGGTGTTGCGGACCGACACGGTCCCGGCGGCACGCAGGCCCCGCACGATGTTGGAGACACTGGCCGCCGACAGTCCCGTGGCGCGGGCCAGTTCGGCCTGTGTCCGGGTGCCGTCGCGGCGGAGCACGTCCACGACGCGGCGCTCGTTGGCCTGCCGCAGCGCGGACTGGGATCCCGGGGTCGTGCCGGTCTCGGTCACCACACACCCCTTCGTCCTCGTTCCGCGCACTCTGGCGTTGTTTCGAGGAATGCTACAAGCAGTGAACGGAGCACCGAACCCCGGACCCGGTACTGGGGCTAGGATCCGGAGCATGCCAAGGGACAGAACCGACCGGCGCGGGTGGGCGGACCGGTTGTCCGGGGTCGTACTGGGCACTCCTGGACACGGGCCCCTCGTGCGGGTCGTGGCGGTGGAGGGCCGTTCGGGCTCGGGGAAGAGCACGGTGGCCGAGGAGGTGCGCCGGGCCCTGGCCGACCGGGGCGAACCGGTGGCCGTACTGACGATGGAGGACCTCTACCCCGGCTGGGACGGCCTGGCCGAGGCGCCGGTACTGCTGCGGGACCGGGTCCTGCTTCCGCTGTCCCGGGCACACGAGGCGTCCTGGCACCGGTACGACTGGGAGCGCGGCGGTTTCGGGACGCAGCGGGTGGGTCTGCCCGCCGACCTGGTCGAGGGCGGGGGCACCCTGATCGTGGAGGGGTGCGGTTCGGGTGCGGCGCCCGTGCGCGACCTGGTGGACCTGTTGGTGTGGGTGGAGGCGCCCGGGAGGGTGCGGGCGGATCGGCTCGACAGCCGCGACGACGCCGAGGCGTACGCCCCCCACCGTGCGCGCTGGGCCCGGCAGGAGGACTCCCTCTACGCCCGCGACCACCCCCGGGACCGCGCCGACCTGCACCTGGACAACTTCTGACGGACGGAACGGCCCGAGGAGGCCCGGCGGCAGAGGGCAGGTGCTCCGAGCGGTCAGTCGCGGTGCCGGGGAGGCTGGGAGCAGAGCTGTCGGGCCCTGGCCAGATCGCGGTCCATCACCCGCAGGCCCTCCACCAGTTCGCGGTCCTGCCCGGGGATGTTCTGCAGACGGAGCTCCCTGGACACCCGCAGGGCGTCGCTCCCGTGGCGCTGCGACCGCTGCACGGCCAGGACCACCCAGGCGAGGAAGGAGACCGTGGAGGCCAGGAGGAACAGCATCCCGAGCCCGGAGCCCGGGACTGCCGAGGCCAGGACGAAGGCGGCACCCAGGAGGGGGATCGCGGCCAGCCCCAGCATCACCTGTACGCTCCGGTGCTCGTTCTGGGCAGCCACCGCCCCGGCGAGCATCTGGTGCTCCCGGTCCAGCACCTCCTTCTTCCGCTCCCAGACCCCGCGCTGCCGGGCGATGGTGACGATGCACGGAAGAGCCGCGTAGACCGCCGCCGCGTACCCGGCCCGGCGGGCACCCGAGGCGGACTCCACACGTGACCACAGGACCGAGGTCCACACCTGCACTCCGGGCAGGTCGCCGGGGTCCGGCGCCACCGCGAGTTCCGGGTGCAGCAGGAAGGTCAGCACCAGGGCGGGGTCCGTCCTGCCCTCGAACCTCTGCCAGCCGACGAGGTTCTGGGTGAGCTCCCGGTGGAAGGCCGCCCCCGTCCGTTCCGCCGTCTCGATGTCCCGGGCCAGCTGACGCAGCTGTGCGCTGTCCCCGGCCCGGTGCTCCGACATCTGGCGCAACAGCTCCGGGCGGGCCAGCAGCATCAGCTCGTTGGCCTCGTGGCCGCCGGTGACGAGTGGGCGCGGGTCGTGGAACAACCGGCCCAGCCCCGCGACCGTCAGGTCGTGCCCCCGGAAACGGGGCGCCAGTTCCGGGGCGGCCTGGGCCACGAAGGAGGCCACCGCCATGTTCGCGTCCCGGACCTGCCTGCGGAACAGCGACCGGTCGACGCGGGTGTCGTTGATGTCGTTGATGACCCAGGACCCGAGCATCGCCCGCTCCGCGTGGTCCCCGAAGACCATGACCGCGTCCGACCAGTTCTCCTGCATGGCCGCGGCGAGTACCTCGATCCGGGTGCACCGGACCCCGGCGAAGTGGTACGGCGGCGCCTCCCCCGAGGGTGGCGGGCCTGCGGCGGAGGGCGTGCGGGCACCGGGAGCGGGAGCGGGCGGAGCGGGCGCCGGAGGCTGGTTCGGCACGTACCCCGGCGCGTGTCCCGGTTCGGGCCGGGAAGACGGACGCGCGCCTCCCGCTACCTCGGTGTAGTGCAGGGTGGGCGGGGTGCGCGCCCCCTCTTCCACCCGGGTGGGCGCCGCGGTCTCCATGGGTTCCGGCGAGATGCCGGCCACCAGGTGGTGGAAGAGGGCCACGGCGTCGGGGCGCCGTTTCGGATCCTTGTCCAGACAGGCGAGGACGACGTCCAGCAGCGGACCGGACAGATCACCGGTGTCGGGCTCCCCGGAGAGCACCCTGGCGATGCGTGAGGCCTGGGTGGGTCCGTGGAAGGCCTCCCGGCCGGTGGCGGCGAACACCATCACCGAAGCCCAGGAGAAGACGTCCACGGCCGAGGAGAGCCGCATCCCCTCCAACTGTTCGGGGGCCATGTACCCGACTGTCCCGACGATGCCGCTGGCGGTCACCGAGGTGGTCTCCACCGCGCGGGCGATCCCGAAGTCGATCACCCGGGGCCCGTCCTGGGCCAGCATGATGTTGTCCGGTTTCAGGTCCCGGTGCACCACCCCGGCGGCGTGGATGGCCGCCAGCGCGGTCGCGGTGGCGACCGCCAGGCGCTGGAGTTCGTCGCCCCGGCGGGGACCGTCCTCGGCCACGGCGTGCTGGAGGGTGGGGCCGTCGATGTACTCGGTGGCGATCCACGGCTCGTCCGCCTCCGGGTCCGCGTCCAGGATCGCCGCGATGCAGAACCCGCTCACCTTGCGTGCCTGGTCCACCTCGGCGGCGAACCTGCGCCGCATGTCCTCGTCGCCGGCCCAGTTGGCGTGCAGCAGCTTCACCGCGGCCCGGGTGCCGTCCCCGGCCTCACCAAGGAAGACCTCGCCGAAACCGCCCCGGCCGAGCGAACGCAACAGGCGGTAGGGGCCGACCGTGCGTCCGGGGGCGGCCAGGTCCGTGGTCTCGTCCACGAGCCCACCTTTCCTTGTTCTCTTGTCGGTCCGGTCCGGGAGGAACCGCCGGGTCAGCCCGCGGTGATCCGCCGTGCCTGGGTCAGGTCGCTGCGGATACGGTTCACGCCCGAGGTCAGCTGGGGCAGCTGGTGACCGGAGTTGCGCAACGCCATGACCCGCTGGCTCCTACGTTTGGCGTCGCCGCACATCACCACGTTCGTGACGGCGCTGCCGAACGTACCGAGGAGCGCGAAGAGGCCCACGTAGACCAGGAAGCTGCCGACGACGCTCGCGACGAGGGCCACGTCACCAGCGTTCGCGGCCGCGTTCAGGACGAACCCGACGGGCAACGCGACGATGCCGTACCTGCACCGCCGGGTCCAGGCCGACAGGCGTTCCTGGAAGCGCACCTTCTCCTGGAGCGCCTCGTGGGTCCCGGACACCTCGGAGTAGCGCTCCTCCCAGTAACGGCGCTGCTGGGCCAGGGCCTGGATGGTGTTCATGGCCCCGTAGACCGCTGCGGCGTACCCGGCGCTGTCCGGGTGGGCGGCGTCGGTGACGCGCTGCCAGAGGATGTCCACCCACTCGGCCACCCCGGGGTCGCCTCCGGTGCCCGGCGGGGTCACGCGTTCGGGGTTGAGGAGGAAGGCGAGGACCAGTGCGGGGTTGACGTTGGGCCGGGTCGAGCGCCATCCGGCGAGTTCGCGGGAGAGGAGCTCGTGCAGGGCGGTCCCGGCGCGTTCGGCCCGGTACAGCTCCTCGGCGAGGCGCTGATGGGCGCCGGGCTCGGGGGTGTGGTGGGCGTTCATGGTGCTCAGCACCTCGGGGCGGGCCAGCAGCACGAGCTCGTTGGACATCGGTGCACCGGTGAGCAGCGGACGGGGGTCCGCGAACAGCTCCTTCAGCTCCGCCACCGACACGCCCCGGCCGCGGAAGATCGGCGGCAGGTCCGGGCGTACCTGGGCGACGAAGGAGGCCACGGCCAGGTTGGCGTCCCTGACCTCGCGTCGGAACAGGGAGCGGTCGATCGTGGTGTCGCGCAGGTCGTCCATGATCCAGGCGCCCAGGGCCGCGCGTTCGGCGGGATCGTTGAAGAGCTGGACGGCGGCGTTCCAGTTCTGCTGCAGGGCCTCGGCCAGGGACCCCGGGTCGACGAACCGGACCCCGGCGAAGTGGTAGGGGGGTACGCCGCCGGTGTGTCCGGGGGCAAAAGTGTGCGGCCTTGAGGCGTAGGGGCCGTAACCGTGGTGGCCCGAACCGGACGGGTCCGGTCCGGGGGTGTCCTGTCCGTGCTGGCCGGAGGCGTACGGCGCCGGCGCGGGCGCGGGCGATGCCTGAACCGGTGGGGCGACGGGGGTCTCCTGCGGAGCGACCCGGGTGTAGGCGCGGGTGGGGTCGGCCTTGGCGGGCGGCGCCACCCGGGTGGGGTCGACGGGCACGACACCGGCGGGCGGGTGCTCGGCGACCCTGGTCCGGTCGACACCGATCCGGGTCCGGTCGTCGGAGCGGGGCTCCACCGAGGTGGCCTCGTGGTCGGGCGCGGGCGCGTGCTCCCCGGTCCGGTTCGGTCCCCGGGCCGACCCGCCGCCCGAGGGGGCGGCGATCAGCAGTCTCATGAGGGACTCGGCGTCGGGCCGTTCTCCGGGGTCCTTGTCCAGGCAGCCGCGGAGGGTGTCGGCGAACGGGCCCTCCAGACCGCCCAGGTCGGGTGTACCGCCCAGGATGCGGGCGATGCGCGAGGCCTGGGTGGGTCCGGGGAAGGCCTCCCGGCCGGTGGCGGCGAACACCATCACCGAAGCCCAGGAGAAGACGTCCACGGCCGAGGTCAGCCGGGCACCCTCCAGCTGCTCGGGAGCCATGTACCCGATCGTGCCGACCACACCGCTGGCGGTCACCGAGGTGGTCTCCACCGCGCGGGCGATCCCGAAGTCGATCACCCGGGGCCCGTCCTGGGCCAGCATGATGTTGTCCGGTTTCAGGTCCCGGTGCACCACCCCGGCGGCGTGGATGGCCGCCAGCGCGGTCGCGGTACCCACGGCCAGGCGCTGGAGTTCCACCCCGGCGCGCGGTCCGTCCGCCTCGACGGAGGACTGGAGGGTGGGGCCGTCGATGTACTCGGTGGCGATCCACGGCTCGTCCGCCTCCGGGTCCGCGTCCAGGATCGCCGCGACGCAGAACCCGCTCACCTTGCGTGCCTGGTCCACCTCGGCGGCGAACCTGCGCCGCATGTCCTCGTCACCCGCCCAGCTGGCGTGCAGCAGCTTCACCGCGGCCCGGGTGCCGTCCCCGGCCTCACCGAGGAACACCTCACCGAAACCGCCCCGGCCCAGGGATCGCAACAGCCGGTACCCGCCGACCGTCCGGGGTTCCGCCTCCTGTTTCTGGGGGTCGTCCACAGCCCGCCCTGTCTCTAGTTCCGTCGCAGTGCCCGAGCGCCCCGGACGGGGCGCCATGTCAGGGTGCCACAAGGAACTGACACCCGGTGCGCGGAACCGGTTCCACCGTTTCGGGATCCGATGCCCGGCCGTTACCTCGTCCGCTCCGCGCGCCCGGCGTGGTCACCGCGCAGGATCCGTTCGACCAGGTCGTCCCGGACGGTCCCGTATCCGGTGGCCGCCCACACGCTCTCGGCCGCGGGCACCTCGAAGTAGGGCACCTCACGTCCCCGGTACCGGGCCGGCAGGACGGTCGGGCGCAGCCGGTCCCGGACCGCCTTGGCGCACTGGGCGCACAACGGCACCGTGATGTCGTTGCGCCCACCGAACTCGCGCCACTTCGTCGTCCTGGTGACGGTCCCGTGCAGCGGGTTCGCGTAGCAGTGCGAGCGCACCGGTGTGGAGCGCTGGCGGCGGGCGGGCCGGATGGCGCGGTTGAGGTGGTCCTCGGCGAGGTCCAACAGCACCAGCACACCGACGACGTCCGCCAGCGCCCCGGTGGTGGGCAGGCCGTCGTAGACCCTGCGGGCCGCGGCGTGCGCGTCCAGGGCCCGGTGGAGGGCCTCCGCCGCGGCCTCGCTGCCGTTCGGGGCCGCCTTGCTCAGCCGTTCACCGAGTTCGACCACCTCGTCACCGGCGCGGCGGGCCAGTTCGTCCCGGCGGGCCCGGTTCGCGTTGTCGAACGCGGCGTGCTGGGCGAGCACGGGGACCGGCCGAGGCCTGCGCCAGCGGTGGAAGCCGAAGCCGAGCCCCAGCAGCGCGAGTCCGGCCAGGGCCCAGGGGAGCACCGAGAACAGCGCGTACGTTCCGGTGCCGAACGAGTACATCCAGGCGAACGGGTCGCTGTCCTGCTGCTCCCTGGCGGTCTCGTAGATCCCTTCCGGGTCGTCGGAGAGCGCGATGTCCACGGCCCGGTCCAGTCGCTCCGCGGCCGGGGAGTCCCGGCCCAGCTCGGCGGTGGCCCCCTGGGAGCCGTAGAAGGCGCGCATCGCCCGGTCGTCCCCCGACTCGAAGTCGTGCCCGGACAGGGTCCGGCCGTCCAGGACCAGGTAGTGCGCCTCCTCCGCGCCGCTCCTGTCGTGCACGGCGGAGACCATGAGGTCGGAGTCGCCGTTCCAGTCGCCGCCCTCGATCAGCGGGACCGCCACCACCCGCAACGGCACACCGGAGTCGGTGATCCTGCTCTCCACCCGCTGGGCGAGGTCCTCCGGGAGGGCGCTGGCGTAGGAGGGGTCGACGTAGACCGGTGAGTCCTCCAGGGCGGCCGCCAGGCGCTCGCTCGCCCCCGGCTCCTCCTGCGTGGTGTCGGCTCGGCTCACCGCCGGGGCGGCGGCCAGGAGGAGGACGGCCAGGGGCGTCACCACGGTCGCGGCCCAACGGGCGCGCGCCGTTCCGTGGTCAGTGAACATGGGATTCCCTCAGCAGATCTTCGGCCTTGAGTCGGCCCCTGTGCCCGTAGCCGGTGGTGACCCACCGCCGGTCCAGTTCCCCGTGCGGAACGCGTCCGCCCCCCGGGGCACCGACCCGGAGTGTACGCCGGTCGCGTTCGCGCTCGCGCAGCACCGTGCAGGAGCCGCACAGGGGCCGGCTGCGGGAAGGACCGTGGAGTACGGCCCGGCCGTGCAGGGGGTTGACCGCGCAGAGCGGGTCGTCGGCCCCGGCCGAGACCGCGGGATCGGGGTCCAGCCTGCGCACCGCCCGCTCCGCCAGCACGATCACCCCGACCAGGTCGAGCTCGTCCGGTTCCCCGGCCAGGACGGCCAGGGCGGTGTCGATCTCGCGCATCGCCCTGTCCCTGTCCGGGCGGTCCTGCGGTGCCGACTCCAGCGCCCTGACCGCTCGGCGCACCGCCCGGTCGGCGCGCGGCCGCAGGGCACGGCCCGGCACGGCCCGAAGGCGCCCCCTGGCGTTGAGCGCCACTCCGGCCAGGGCGAGGAGCACCGCGGCCGTGAGCGGGCCGACCAGGAACAGCGCCCCGGCGAAACTGCCGGAGAAGAACTCCTCCCACCGTGAGGGCTCGTAGGGCGGTTCGGCCCTCTCCGCGGCCCAGTCCGGTGTCTCCGGTTCCTGCCCCGGAGCCGCCGAGGTCTCCCCCAGCCAGTCCAGCAGGTCGACCAGCGCCTGGTCGACCGTGCTGTCGAACCGGTACCCGGTCACGTCCCAGAGGCCGTACCGGTCCTCCGAGAGGCCCTCGGCCTCGACTCCGAACAGGACCGCCCCTACCTTGGGGGAGTCCTCGTCGGTGGCGTCCACGACAACGAAGACGCCGTCCTCGTCCATGACGTGGTGGAGTGCGTGCGCGAGGACCTCGGGGTCTCCGCCCGACTCGTCGGTGCGGCTCATCGGCAGCACGGCGGTGTAGACCGCGGTTTCGGCCCCGGCCACGCGGTCCGCGGCTCCGGGCAGGTCCCGGACACCCACCTGGGCCAGGGGGTCCACGTACAGGGGATCCTCGTCCAACTCCTCGGCGATCCGCGCGACCCGGACCGTGGAGGCGACGTAGGGGGCGACCTGCGGCGGGGTCGGGCCCCGCTGCTGTTCCTCCCAGGGCAGGGTCGCGGTGGCGAGGTGGATCAGGGAGACGGCCACCACGACCGCGCCGGCGCCCAGGGCGAGGGCGCCGCCCACCGCCAGGGCCCGGTCCCCGGGCAGGTCCCCGGTGTACCCGGCCTTCGCGGCCCGCTGCCGTCTCCCGGCGCGGACCGCTGCCAGCAGCAGCCACAGCGTCGCCGCCGCTCCGGCGACGGCCGCGGTGAGCTCGCCCAGCTTGGCCGGTCCGCTCATGCTGTCCAGCCGCAGCGTGCCGAATTGGGAGTCCAGCCACCAGGTGAACGGTGTCGCCTGGGTCCAGCTCGGCTCGGCCCGTTCGGCGAGGTCGGGTGCGGTCAGGGTGTCCACGAAGGTGTCGGCCATCGTGTCCAGCGGGGTGTAGATGGTGAATGCCCGCTCCTTGGAGAGCACCAGGTCGGCGTCGGTCAGCGGCAGGTCCACCTTTCGGGTCACCGCGTGGACCCGGGACTGCTGCGGCCGCAGGTGGACGTACAGGCCGGGTTCGCCCACCCGGTCCTGCAACCCGGCCAGCAGGTCGCCGCTCGTGGTCGCGTAGTCCGGGACGCTGCTGGCCACGACGTAGTACGGCACGTCCAGCCTGCCGAAGGAGTTGTGCAGGCTCTGTTCCAGTTTCGACAGGCTGTAGTCCCCGGCGAGGGAGTCGTGGACGACGACCGCCGCACCATCGGGTTCCTCCGCCAGGAGACCCGCGAAGTGTTCCGCGGCGCCCACGTCCTCCTCGCCGGTCTCCTCCGGTTCGGCCTGCGCGGGTGCCGCGGAGAAGACGAGGAGTGCGGTCAGCAGCGCCACTGCCAGGGGGGACAGGAGACGGCGGGCCGCCGCCGTGGAAACCGAGTCGGACATTCCATGAAACTACCTGGGCACCGCTACCCGTCCGGCCCCGGGGTCCCCGCACCGGGCACGTTCCGCCAGGTCACCTGGGACTGTTCCGTCACCGGTGGCGGGATTGGCCCACAGATACAGCAGGGGCGCGGGCAGGAGCAGGCCGGGCGGGGCCAGCAGGCTCCAGGCGGAGCGGCGCGGGCGCCAGGCGGCCCCGGGCGGGGCGTTGGGGGTCCGAAGCGCGTACCCCCACAGGTCCAGGACGACCACGGATCCGGTCGCCGCTCCGGTCAGCACCCCAGCAGGAGGGGGTCGTGCGCCGTTCCCGGTACGGCGAGAAACGCCCAGACGAGGGCGAAGAACACCAGAAGGGGAGTACGGGGGAAACGGAGCACGTCAAAGAACGTAGCGCCACACGGGATACCAAACCCGCACGATGACCCGGTTTCACCGAAGCGCAACCGTGTGGTTGGCCGGACGTGATGTCCCGCGCCCTGACGCGTCCGGTCCCCGGACCGTTCGGCCCGCTCCGCCGCGCGGCGCTCGGGCGGTGGCCGCGCACACACGTTTCCCCGGCGCACGGCTCGGTGCGCCGGGGAAGGGGCGGCCCCTCGCCGCCCGGAGGGCCGGAGAGCCTAGGAGGCCGTCCTGGGGTTCTCGGCGAAACTCTTGAAACGCTTCATGTCGCCCTTCGTCCGGGCCTTCACCAGACCGAGTTTGTCCCCGAGCTGCTCGACCGCGCCTTCCGGGACGACCTCGAGCTGAAGGGTGACGCGGGTGCGGGTGTCGGTGATGTGGTGGAAGGTCACCACACCCGCGTGCGAGACACCGTCCGTGCTGCGCCAGGCCACACGCTCACCCGGGATCTGCTCGGTGATCTCGGCCTCGAAGTCACGCTTGCGTCCACCGATCTCGATGTACCAGTGCGTGATCTTGTCGTTCTGGCGATCCACACGGGTGACGCCCTCCATGAACTCCGGGAAGGTCTCGAAGCGGGTCCACAGCGTGTAGACGGCGGAGACGGGCAGGTCGACCTCGACGGCCTCAATGACTTCGGACACCGTGGAATCCTTTCGTCGTCGTGCGCGTCTCGTTCACCAGGGCCCCTAACCGTGATTCGGGCCCGTAAACGACCCGGAACGGGGCGTGCCCTCCGGGCTCCCAACCCACACGAGCTCCAGGATTCACACGACACCCACCCGAACCCCTGCTCGGAAGGCATGGGGAAGCGGACACCGAGCCCAAGGCACGGGAGGCTCCTGAGGCCAGCAGCGAAACCCGCGGCGCCCGAAACCCCGCCAGCAGGGTGCCCGCCCCTTCCGAAACCATCCCACCCGCGGTGATCTTGCTACCAGGGGCAACTTCGACGTCGAAGTTGCCCCTGGTAGCAAGATCACCGCGAAAAAGGGCCGCCACCGTCGGGTGGACGGTGGCGGCCCGTGAACCGCGCGGCGCACCTGTTGGGTGCGGAGCGGAGCTCGTGACTACTGCTTGGCGAGCAGCTGGCGCAGGACGAACTGCAGGATGCCGCCGTTGCGGTAGTAGTCGGCCTCACCCGGGGTGTCGATCCGCACCACGGCGTCGAACTCGACACCGGTGTCGGTGGTGACCTTCACCGTGGCGGGGATGCGGCCCTCGTTGAGCTCGGTCACACCGGTGATGGAGAAGGTCTCCTCGCCGGTCAGGCCGAGCGAGTCGGCGGACTGGCCCTCCGGGAACTGCAGCGGGAGGACGCCCATGCCGATCAGGTTGGAGCGGTGGATGCGCTCGTAGGACTCGGTGATGACCGCGCGCACGCCCAGCAGGCGGGTGCCCTTGGCCGCCCAGTCACGCGAGGAACCGGAGCCGTACTCCTTGCCGCCCAGGACGACCAGCGGGGTGCCCTGCTCGGCGTAGTTCTGCGCGGCGTCGTAGATGAACGACACCGGCGCGTCCGGCTGGGTGAAGTCGCGGGTGTAGCCGCCCTCGGTGCCCGGCGCGATCTGGTTGCGCAGGCGGATGTTGGCGAACGTACCGCGGATCATCACCTCGTGGTTGCCGCGACGGGAACCGTAGGAGTTGAAGTCGCGCCGCTCCACGCCGTTGGCCTTGAGGTAGTCGGCCGCCGGGGTGCCCGGCTTGATGGCGCTGGCCGGGGAGATGTGGTCGGTGGTGACCGAGTCGCCCAGCTTGGCCAGGACGCGTGCGCCGGAGATGTCGGTGACCGGGTCCGGGTTCTGGCCCATGCCGTCGAAGTACGGGGGCTTGCGGACGTAGGTCGAGTCGCCCTCCCACTCGAAGGTGTTGCCGGTCGGCGTGGGCAGCTCGCGCCAGCGGTCGTCACCGGCGAACACGTCCGAGTACGCGGACTCGTACATGTCGGAGGCGATCGCGGAGTCCATGACCTCCTGGATCTCCTCGGCGGTGGGCCAGATGTCGGCCAGGTAGACGGGCTTGCCGTCGTTGCCGACGCCCAGGGGCTCGGTGGTGATGTCGACGTCCATCGACCCGGCCAGCGCGTAGGCGACCACCAGCGGCGGCGAGGCCAGGTAGTTCATCTTGACGTCCGGGTTGATCCGGCCCTCGAAGTTGCGGTTGCCGGACAGGACCGCGGAGACCGCGAGGTCGTTGTCCTGGACCGCCTTCGAGATCTCCTCGGGCAGCGGGCCCGAGTTGCCGATGCAGGTGGTGCAGCCGTAGCCGACCAGGTTGAAGCCCAGCTTGTCCAGGTACGGGGTCAGGCCGGAACGCTCGTAGTAGTCGGTGACGACCTTGGAGCCCGGGGCCATGGAGGTCTTGACCCACGGCTTGCGGGACAGGCCCTTGTCGACCGCCTTCTTGGCCAGCAGGGCGGCGCCCAGCATGACCGAGGGGTTCGAGGTGTTGGTGCACGAGGTGATCGCGGCGATCACGACGGCGCCGTGGTCGATCTCGGTCTCGGTGCCGTCGGCCAGGGTGACCTTGACCGACTTGTGCGGGCGCGCGCCGTTGGCGGACTGGGCCGGGGCGTCGGAGGCCGGGAAGGACTCGTCGCCCGCCTCGTCCACCTCGTCGTCGACGTAGTTGCTGACGTCGTGGCGCCAGGTCGTCTTGGCCTCGGACAGCGCGATGCGGTCCTGCGGGCGCTTGGGGCCGGCGATGGACGGGACGACCTCGGCGAGGTCGAGCTCCAGGTACTCGGAGAACTCGGGCTCGTTGGCCGGGTCGTGCCAGAAGCCGTTGGCCTTGGCGTAGGCCTCGGTCAGCGCGACCTGCTGCTCGGAGCGGCCGGTCAGACGCATGTACCGGATGGTCTCGTCGTCGACCGGGAAGATCGCGGCGGTGGAGCCGAACTCCGGGCTCATGTTGCCGATGGTGGCGCGGTTGGCCAGCGGCACCGAGGAGACGCCCTCGCCGTAGAACTCGACGAACTTGCCGACCACACCGTGCTTGCGCAGCTTCTCGGTGATGGTGAGCACGAGGTCGGTCGCGGTGGTGCCGGGCTTGAGCTGACCGGTGAGCTTGAAGCCGACCACACGCGGGATGAGCATGGAGATGGGCTGGCCGAGCATGGCCGCCTCGGCCTCGATGCCGCCGACGCCCCAGCCCAGGATGCCCAGGCCGTTCTGCATGGTGGTGTGCGAGTCCGTACCGACGCAGGTGTCGGGGTAGGCCTGGCCCTTGCGGTCCATCGTGACCCGCGCGAGGTGCTCGATGTTGGCCTGGTGCACGATGCCGGTGCCGGGCGGGACGACCTTGAACTCGTCGAAGGCGGTCTGGCCCCAGCGCAGGAACTTGTAGCGCTCGTAGTTGCGCTCGTACTCGATCTCGACGTTGCGCTCGAAGGCGTCGGGGCTCCCGAAGAGGTCGACGACGACGGAGTGGTCGATCACCAGCTCGGCGGGGGCGAGCGGGTTGATCTGGTCCGGGTCGCCGCCCATGTCGCGGACGGCCTCGCGCATGGTGGCGAGGTCGACGACGCACGGGACGCCGGTGAAGTCCTGCATGATCACCCGCGCGGGGGTGAACTGGATCTCCTGGCTGGGCTGCGCCTTGGCGTCCCAGTTGCCCAGGGCCGTGATGTGCTCGGCGGTGACGTTCTTGCCGTCCTCGGTGCGCAGGAGGTTCTCCAGCAGCACCTTCAGGCTGTAGGGAAGACGGTTGTAGCCCTTGACGGCGTCCAACCGGAAGATCTCATACGACTCGTCGCCAACGCGCAACGTGTCACGGGCGCCGAAGCTGTTCGCGGACACGGTGTCTGCCTCCTGATATCGCCACTTTGTCCCCAGCATCCTGCCCCATGGGGTGGATGCGGGACCTACTGAGGCCGCCCTAACCGGTTCGCCGGGTCGCGGGGGGCACACGTGCAGGCCCCCGCCGCCTCAGTGAACCTTCAAGGCCGCTTTCACCTGCGACGACGCCACATCGTCACGGGTTGCGCGACCCACTGGCCGCGGACGCCCACGGGTTCTGGGTCCGACGTCGAAAAGCGGTCGACCTCACACGCCCGAACCGGGAGCGGGCCGGGGGGAAGCCCCACTTTTATCTTGACGTCAAGGTATCTAACTTGTATCTCGATATCAAGTTATCGGGTGACTCCCCGGCGCCTGCGGGCACCCTCCGGTCCGGGCCCGGTTCAGTCGAGCTGCGGAACCACCAGCGAAGCGACCAGCTCCAGCTGGTCCAGGTCGGACATGTCCAGGACCTGCAGGTACATCCTCTCAGCACCCGCCTCCCCGAACCGGCCGATCCTGTCCACGATCTCGTCGGGGCTCCCGGCGAGACCGTTCTGACGCAGCTCCGACACCTCCCGACCGATCCGGGCGGCCCGCTTGGCCACCTCGGCCTCGTCCCGTCCCGCGCACAGGACCTGGGCCGCCGAGTACACCATCGGCGTGCCGCGGCCCGAGGCGCGCACCGCGTCGGCCGTGCGGCCGAAGGCCGCTTCGGTCTCCTCCAGGGAGGAGAACGGCACGTTGTACTCGTCGGCGAACCTGGCCGCCAGCCGCGGGGTGCGCCTGGGGCCGGTACCGCCGATCAGCACCGGCGGGTGCGGCCCCTGCTGCGGTTTGGGCAGGGCCGGGCCCTCCGCCAACCGGTAGTGCCTACCCTCGTAACGGAAGGTCTCCCCAGCCGGAGTGGCCCACAATCCCGTGATGATGTCGAGTTGTTCCTCGTAGCGGTCGAAACGCTCCCGACCGGAGTCCGGGAAGGGGATCCCGTAGACCGCGTGTTCCTGCTCGAACCAGCCGGCGCCGAAACCGAACTCGACCCGGCCGCCGCTCATCCGGTCGACCTGGGCGACGGAGATGGCCAACGGCCCGGGGTGGCGGAAGGTCGCCGCCGTCATCAGCGTGCCGAGGCGGATCCGGGAGGTGTCCCTGGCCAGACCGGCGAGGGTGATCCAGGCGTCGGTGGGGCCGGGGAGGCCGCTGACGTGGTCCCCCATGGCGAGATAGTGGTCCGAGCGGAACAGAGCGTCGAAACCCAGGTCCTCGGCGGCCCTGGCAACAGCGAGCTGGTCCTCGTAGGTGGCCCCCTGCTGGGGTTCAAGGAAGATCCTCAGGCGCATACACCCCATTTTCTCCCACGGTGCCGACCATTCAGAAACCGCCGCGCGGGTAGCGTGGAAAAGCCGTGGTCAGGGCCTCGCGCCCCCGGTCTCCCCGCGGCTGAACCGTTCCGCCCCCGAGCCGCGATAGCACCCCACGTGAAGCTTCTCCGCCGTGCACGACGCCGTGCCCCCTCCTACGGACCGGACAGCACCGACCCGGTGCTGCTGTCAGCCGTGGCGGCCGGGGAGACCGACGCCCTGGAGATCCTGCACCGGAGGCACGCCCCCTGGCTGCGTACACGTCTGCGCTACCGCTGTTCCGACCCCGACCAACTCGACGCCGCCCTCCAGGAGACCTTCCTGGCGGTATGGCGCAACGCCGGTTCCTTCACCCCGCGCCCGGGCGACAACGACGCCGGGGCCTGGCTGTGGACCATCGCGATCCGCCAGCTCATCTCACAGCTGCGCAAACGCGCCAACCGGTGGATCGCCGACAGTGCCCCCGAACCGTACGAGACCATCGGCGACGCGTCCGCCGAGGACACCGTGCTGCTCAACATCGAGCACGGGCCGCTGGGCGCCGCCCTGCACGAGCTCTCCCCCGAACTGCGCTCGGCGATCCAGGCCACCGTGCTCGACGGCCTGACCGTGCGGGAGGCGGCGGAGATCCTCCGAATACCCGAAGGAACCGTGAAGACACGGGTCATGCGCGCCAAGGCGCGGCTACGGGAGGCACTGACCACATGAGCTGGCACCTGACCCACGACCAACTCCACCAGTACGCGACCCACACCGCCGACGACGTCACCGCCATGTCCGCGGAGGCCCACCTGATGAACTGTGCCCACTGCCGCGACCTGCTGCCCGCGGACGAAGCCTGGCTGGACCGGAGCTGGGCGAGCCTGCGCGACATCGTCGACCGGCCCCGCCGCGGCCCCCTCGAACGCCTGCTGTCCGTCCTCGGCCTGCGCGAGAACACCGCCAAACTGCTGGCGGCCACCCCTCAGCTCTACCGCGCCTGGCTGACGGCCACCGTGCTCGTACTCGCCACGGCCCTGACCGTCGCCTACGAGCTGCCCCGCGGCTCACTGCTGTTCTCCTTCACCGCACCGGTCGTCCCCCTGCTCGGCGTGGCCCTCGCCTACGGCCGGTGGGTGGATCCGGCCCACAGCCTGACCTCGGTGACCCCGTTGGCCGGCTACCGCCTCCTCTTCCTGCGGACCAGTGCCGTGCTGGTGCCGGCGCTGACCCTGTGCACCGCCGCGGCGGCCCTGATGCCCTCGACCTCGACCCTGTGGGAGGCGGTCTTCTGGCTGCTCCCCGCGCTGGCCATGGTCGCCGGCTGCCTGTCACTGAGCCGCTGGATGCCCCTGAGCCTGGCGGGTGGTCTCCTCGGGGCCGGATGGCTGCTCACCGTGGGGGCACTCGGCGTCGCCGAGGAACTCGACCCGCTGCTGCTCTTCTCCCCCACCGCCCAGTCGGGCTGGGCCGCGGCGCTCACCCTGCTGGCGGGCGCGATCCTGCTCCGGATGAGGACCGCATGACGGCGGACACGACGACGGCCGGGGTGAGTGTGCGCGGACTGGTCCGCAGCTACGGGACCCGCCGGGCCCTGGCCGGGATCGACCTCGACCTGGGGCCGGGGGTGACCGGGCTGCTGGGCCGCAACGGCGCGGGCAAGACCACGCTGCTGCGCTGCTTGGCCACCGACCTGGAAGCCACCGGGGGCGAGGTGCGTGTGCTGGGCCGCGACCCCGAACAGGCGGCCGACCGCACCGAGATCCGCCGCCGCATGGGCTACCTGCCGCAGTCACCCTCCTTCTACCCGCACTTCACCGTGTTCGGACTGCTGGACTACGTCGCGGTCCTCAAGGAGCTGGGCGGGCGCCGGGAGCGCCACGACGAGGTGCGGCGCGCCATGCGCAGGGTCGACCTGTACGACCGCAGGCACAGCAGGGTCCGCCGCCTGTCCGGGGGGATGCGCCAGCGCCTGGGCCTGGCCTCCGCCCTCCTCGGCGACCCCGACCTCCTCCTGCTCGACGAACCCACCATCGGCCTCGACCCCGAGCAGCGCATCCGGTTCCGCGACCTGGTCTCCGAGCTGGCGGCGCGCAGCACGGTGGTGCTGTCCACGCACCAGATCGAGGACGTGGCGGCCCTGTGCCGCCGGGTCCTGTGCCTGGACGCGGGCCGGGTGATCTTCGACGGCACCCCGGACGAGCTGCTCAGCCGGGCCAGGGGGCGGGTCTGGGAACAGGGCTCGCGTCCCGCCGAGGGCGTGACCTCCTGGCGGTTGGCGGACGGCCGCTACCGGGTGCTCGTACCGGAGGGCGCCGAGAGCCCGTACTCCACCGCCGGGGTCCCGGTGGAGCCGTCGTTGGAGGACGCCTACCTGCTGTTCACCGGCGCGCGAAGGGAGAGCCGTTGAGCACGGGCTCCACGTTCGGGCGGTTGACCCTGTTCAACCTCCGGCACCTGGTGACGAGCCCCGTCTTCCTCCTCACCATGCCCCTGACCCTGCTCGCCCCGGTACTGACGAGGCAGATGATGACTCTGCCGACGGTGAGCGGCTTCCACCGGTACTGCGTGTACCAGGCGTTGTGCGTGGCCGTGGTCATGTTCGTGGTCACGAGCTTCCCCGCGATCCGCGAGGTACGCCACTCGGCGGGGTTGGCGCTGCCTCTGTCCCCGCGTGCCCGCCTGCTGTCGTTGGCCCTGGCCGCGGTGGCGCTGGCCTCGGTGTGCACGGCGTTCCAGATAGCCGGGTACCTGGTACGCGTCCCGGTGCCGATAGCCGGGGTGCTGAGCCCGTACGCCGTCCCCGGTGTGATCGTGACGAGCTGGTTCGGCCCCCTGGCCGCGCTGGCCGCCGTGGTCTGGACGCGCTCCTTCGCGCCCCTGGTCACGTTCGTTCTGCTGATCCCGGCCTATCTGGTGTACACGTCCACGACCATGGGCAGGAGGGCGGACGTGATCGTCAACCGGGTGGAGACGGCCGCGCGCTCCGTGGTGGAGCCCCTGTCGGTCACCGTCCCCGGAGTGACCGCTCTGGCGGTGCTGTACCTGTTGCTCAACGCCCTGTTGGCGGTGCTCCTCCTGACGGTCGCCATGGCCCGTAGGGACGACGGCAGGGGCGTACGGCCCGTCACGGCGGCCGTGAGCGCGCTGCTGGCGGTGGTGATCGCGGTGACCGGAGCGCAGGCGAACCGGGCCTTCCCCTTCGACGCCGAGTTCTCGGTCGACCAGCTGCACGGCACGGAGACCGCCCCGTGCCAGGCCCGGGACGGGGTGACGTACTGCCCTCTGCCCGGCTACGAGTCGTGGGTGGAACACTGGCACGCCGCCCTGGGGCCCGTCGTCGCGGCGGCGCCCGAGCGCGTACGCTCCCGCGTGCTCACGGTGTGGCAGGCCGGGGGCAACATCCGCAGCTCCCTGCACTCCGACCCACCGGAGCACTCGATCATCGTGACCGAGTACTGGGACACGGAGATGGAGTTCTCCCGCGAGGACGTGTCCGTCGACGCCGCCGTGCTGCTCGTCGGCCTGCCCAAGGACCGTGAGGAGCCGTGCTCCGCGACCGGTCAGGCCAGGATGGCGGTGGGTGCCTGGCTGGCCTCCTCGGACGAGGAGCTCTCCCGGCGGAAGCGGATCAGCGTGGCGGACAGCCTGCTGACCCGGTTCGACTCCGACCCGGACGGTTTCGCCCTGGCCCATGCGCTCATCGACCTGCCCCGGGAGCGCGTCGCCACGGCCCTGGAGGAGCACTGGGACACCCTGACCGCTCCGGGCACCGAGCCGAGGGAACTCACGGAACTGCTGAACCTGCCCGAGCCGGGGTCCGCCGAGTTCCCCGAAGCGGACTGGCGGACGAGCATCTGGGCGGAGGAGGACGTGCTGCGCTGGGCGGAGTCCCCCTTCCCCACCTGTGGCTGAGCCCGCCCCCGGGCTCCGCGTCCGGTCACCTCGCGTTACCGTGGAGACGTGAACTACCACTGGCACAAGGTCCTTCCGCCGCTGTGCGCCTGATCGGGCGCACCGGCTGAACCACCGGAGAACCCGCGGCCCCGCCTGCGCGCGCCTGGGCCGGGTCCTTCGTGCGCCCGCCCTCGGACCAGTTCCCGACGCACGAAGACGAGAGCAAGCACGTGCCAGAGCACACCACCTCCACTGCCGCGGACCGGCCGTCCGCCCGTTCCCGCATCGCCCGCCTGGGCACCGGACCGCTGCCGGTCCTCGGCGCCGCCGTCCTGTGGGGCACCACCGGAACCGCCGGCTCCTTCGCCCCCGCCGAGGCTCACCCCGCCGCGATCGGCTCGGCGGGACTCGTCCTCGGCGGGGTCCTGCTGTTCCTGTTCGGCAAGGGGTCCACCGCGCTGGTGGTCGGCTCCGACCGCGGCACCCGCCGAATGCTCCTGCTGGGCGCGGTGGCGGTGGCCGGGTACCCGCTGGCCTTCTACCCCGCGGTCGCCAACGCCGGGGTGGCCGTCGGCACCGTCATCACCCTGGGCAGCGCACCCGTGTTCTCCGGCCTGCTGGCCTGGGGCGCGGACCGGGCCCGGCCCACCGCGCGGTGGCTGGTGGCGACCGTCGCGGCCGTACTGGGCTGTGCCGTACTCGTCCTGGGCCCGGAGTTCACCGGCGCCGAGAGCTCGGTGAACGTCCTGGGCGTGCTCCTGGCCCTGGCCGCAGGGTTCTCCTACTCCCTGTACGCGGTCATCGCCGAGAAGCTGATCCGGCACGGGCACACCTCCGGGGCGGTGATGGGCACCATGTTCGCGGGTGGTGGCCTCCTCGTGCTCCCCGTCGTGCCGGCCGCGGGTACCGCCTGGCTGGCCACGGTCAACGGGGCACTGGTCGCCCTGCACCTGGCCCTGTTCACCGTGTTCCTGGCCTACTGGCTGTTCGGTCACGGCCTGCGGCACACACCGGCCGCGACGGCGACCACCCTCAGCCTGGCCGAACCGGCCGTGGCCGCCCTGCTGGGCGTGGCCCTGGTCGGCGAACGGCTACCGCTGGTCTCCTGGTCAGGGCTGGTCGTGCTCGCCCTGGGCCTCGCCGTCCTGAGGGTCCCGCTCCCCCGCCGTAGGGGCTGACCGCGCGGGGGGCGCGGTCCCCGGCCGCGTGGCGGGCCACGGACGAGGAGAACGCCCGGGAGCGTACTCTTCCGGGCGTTCTCGTCGTGCTGGGACCGCAGTGCCTACTCGGTCTCGGCGGCCTCGCGGTGGCGGCGGGCCAGCTTGACCGGTTCGAGGACGGCCAGGCACTCGATGTGATGGGTCATCGGGAAGGCGTCGAAGGCACGAAGGTCCACCAGCCGGTAGCCGGAGCGGTCGAACTCGGCGAGGTCGCGGGCCAGGGTCGCGGGGTCGCAGGAGACGTAGGCGATCCGGCGCGGCTTCATGCCCGCGATCTTGCGGACGACCTCGACGCCGACGCCCGCACGCGGCGGGTCGAGTGCCACGATGTCGGCGCGCACGTCGGCCCACTCACGCATCTGCTTGACCACGTCGGCGCGCTCGACCCGGACCTGCGGCAGGTCCTTCAGGTTGTACTGGGCGTCCCGGACCGCGTGCTCGCCGTTCTCGACGCCCATCACGCGCCCCTCGGCGCCCACGGCCTCGGCGAGCGCACCGGTGAACAGGCCCGCTCCGCAGTACAGGTCCAGGGCGGTCTCGCCGGGCTTGGGCTCCAGGCCCGCCAGGACGGCCGCGCTCAGGGTCTCCGGCGCCGCCGGGTGGACCTGCCAGAAGCCGCCCGCGCCGACGCGGTACTCGCGGCCGGACACGTCCTCGCGCACGCCCTTGCGGCCGCGCACCGACTGCACCCGTCCACCCTTGAAGCGGCGCAGCACCGCGCTGGAGGCCTTGAGTTCGGGCAGGGCCCCGAGCTTGGCGGTGGTGGGGGTGACCACGACGGCGCGGTCGGCGCGGGTGGCGGAGGCCACGGCCTCGACGTCCTTGACGCCCTCCCACTCGACCTCGGTCACGCCGAGTTCGGTGACGCCGGGGTGTGCGATCAGGCAGCGGTCGACCGGTTCGATGTCGTGGGAGCGGTGGCGGCGCAGACCGGCGTTGCCGTCCTCGTCCACGGCGAAACGCACCCGGGTGCGCCAGCCCAGACCGTCAGGGGTGCCGGGCAGCTCCTCCACCTCGACCTCCCGGTCGATTCCGGCGATGCGGCTGAGCTGGTCGGTGACGACTCTGCCCTTCATCCGGCGCTGCGACTCCAGGGAGGCGTGCTGCCAGTCGCAGCCGCCGCACATCCCGGGGCCGGAGAACACGCAGGGCGCCTCGACCCGGTCCGGTGAGGCGGTGAGGACCTCGATGGCCTCCCCGCGCAGGAACCGGGTGGTCTGTTCGGTGACACGCACCCGGACCCGCTCGCCGGGCAGCGTGTGACGGACGAAGACGACCTGGTCGCCGTGGCGGCCCACACACCACCCCCCGTGTGCGACGTCGTCCACGGTCAGTTCGAATTCGTTGCCCACAAGGCTCATGGCGGCGTCCTTCGCTGGTCGGGTCGTGTGAAGGGTGACCCTGCGCGCACAGCCACCAACCAGCCCCAATCTACCGGCCCCGGAGCACCACACGTGCTGGTCCGAACACCGCGGAGCCGGGGCGGGCGCACGTGCGCGGGTGATGTGTGCCAAGGTGTAGCTGTCGGGGCATGTTCGACTACTCCGTGCCCCGGGTCGGACGGCGAGGTCGACGGGAGTGCGGTCGAGGTGCACATCGTGATCATGGGGTGCGGCCGGGTGGGTTCCACCCTGGCGCACACGTTGGTGGACCTGGGCCACTCCGTGGCGGTGATCGACCAGGACCCCGAGGCGTTCCGCAGGCTCCGTACCGCCGTGGCCAAACACTCCGTACGCGGTGTCGGACACGACCGCGAGGTGCTGCTCAGCGCCGGTATCGACCGGGCCGCGGCCTTCGCCGCCGTCAGCAATGGCGACAACTCGAACATCATCTCGGCCAGGGTGGCCCGGGAGGCGTTCGGCGTCCAGAACGTGGTGGCACGGATCTACGACCCCCGCCGCGCGGAGGTCTACCAGCGCCTGGGCATCCCCACGGTGGCAACCGTGCGCTGGACCGCCGACGCGATCCTGCGCCGGGTCGTGCCCGGTGACGACCGACTCGCCGCGGCACCCGAATGGCAGGACGCCTCGGGCAGCCTGAGCATGAACGAACTCACCCTGCCGGAGCGCTGGGCGGGTGAGACCGTCACCGCCCTGGAGGAGGACTCCTCGCTGCGTGTGGTGTATCTGGTCCGGGAGGGCCGCATCACGCTGGCCCGACCTCAGGAGAGACTCGCCCGGGCAGACGTGCTGCACGTGGTGGCGCACAGCCGGGAGATGGAGGGCCTGGTCGAACGGCTGGGTGGGCGGCACGAGGACGAGACGGGGCGTGGGTGAGATGCGGATCGCGATCGCGGGTGCCGGGAGCGTGGGCCGCTCCATCGCCACGGAACTGGCGGGCAGCGGGCACGAGGTCCTGCTGATCGACCGGGACACCCGGGCGATCGGCGTCGACGACCTGCCCCAGGTGGAGTGGCTGCTCGCGGACGCCTGTGAACTGGCCACCCTGGAGGACGCCCGGTTGGGCGACTTCGACGTGGTCGTCGCGGCCAGCAGCGACGACAAGGTGAACCTGGTCGTGTCCCTGCTCGCCAAGACCGAGTTCGGGGTGGACCGGGTGATCGCCCGGATCAACGACCCGGACAACGAGTGGCTGTTCAACGACTCCTGGGGAGTGGATCTGGCGGTCTCCCCACCCCGGCTGATCGCAGACCTGGTCGAGGGCGTCCCCGCGGAGGAGGACTACCCGGAGGAGGGCGCTCTGCCCCCGCTGCCGGGCGCGGAGATCGCCGAGTCGGTCCTGCACGCGCAGAGCCCGTTCGTGGGTGGCTCGGAGAGCGATCTGACGGGTGCGCTGCCGGAGGGGGTGGCGCTGGTCGCGGTGGTCGGCCCGGGCGGTGTGCGCCCACCGGACCCCGGGCGGACCCTGTCGGTGGGCAACACCGTGGTGTTCCTGGCCGAACCGGACGCGTTGGGCCCCCTGGAGGAGCTGTTGGGGCCGGTGGACGGGTCCGGAGCGGACGCCGGGAACTGAGCCCTCAGCGGTCCTCGGCCTGCTCTGCGGGCCCGGTCCGGGGCTCTTCGGTGTCCTGTTCCCGCTCCAGTGGGGTGCGGCCGCGGGCCAGCACCCACACCATGCCGGCGAAGGCGGCCACCTGGAGCGGCCATCCCATGGCGACCTTGGACAGGCCCAGCAGAGCGAAGGTGTCGGCCCAGTCGTTGGTGGCGGCGAGCCAGAGCGGATACTGGACCAGGACCCGGACGATGCACGGCAACACCAGCAGCCAGGTCAGCCTGGAGGCCAGCCTGACCACTGCGGGGTTGCCGCGCCAGGAGGTGAAGTCCTCCCTGTGTCCGATGAACGGGCCGATCATCAGGCCGATGGCGGGCCAACGCACCAGCACCGAGATGCTCAGCACCACCGCGTAGACCGCGTTGTAGATGATGCCGGGCAGGAAGGCGTCCTCGGCATTGCCGCTGCGCATCGCGAAGACGGCGGCGATACCGATACCGAAGAGGCTGGTGAGCACGTACTGCACCGAGGAGCGCTGCACCAGCCGGATGACGCCCAGGAGCAGGGCGGCTCCCACACCGAGCAGGATCGATGTCCGCAGTTCGGCGCTGAGGATGTAGGAAAGCGTGAAGGTGAGCGTCGGAACGGCCGCCTCGACCATGCCGCGCTTGCCACCCAGGGACTCGGCGAGCTTGGTCCGGACCAGGGCCTCGACCGTTCCCTCGGTGACGACGGGCTCGCCCGTTCGGTCCTCGGCCTGGGCCGCCTCGTCGGAGGCCCGCTGCTGCTCAGTCATCCCGCTCCCGGTCCGGTTATCGCTGTGGGGCCCGAGGGCCGCCGCCCATGATCCACCACCCTACGTGAGTCACGGTCGGGCACGCTCGGTGTTTCATCGACTTCCTTCGGTGACACGGAGTCGCTTTTCCGACCCTCGGGGTGGCGACCGCCACCCCCGAAGACCGCACGGACCGGCCGACCGGCCCCCGCCTTACCCGCAGCAGTGGATTTCACTATAAATTTTATAGCTTTCTTGCGGCATGCGAACGCCCGGATCCGGAGGTCGAGACCCGCGGTTTCTCCAATACTGCGCACTCAACACCCCGCAGAACAACGACCCCACCTGCCATAAGCAGCCTGACGTCGCGTTTCTTCCGAATCCTTGCGAAGAGTGACCGTCCAGGCCCCTTTGACAGCAATAAAGATTTATTTTCTTATAGTGATTGTCCTGATCCTCTCAACTTGGGAGAGAACGCATGACGATCCAGCACACCCCCACCGAGAAGTCGGGCATCACCGCCCACGTGCCGCCGAACCCGGCGCGCTACAACGACCCCGCGGAGTACATCGACTTCGCCCGGCCGATCGCCGAGAACTACCTCCCCTTCGACAGCCGCTCCAACGGCGACCTGGAGGAGGCGGCCTTCGGTGAGAAGACCGCTCTGGAGCGCGAGCGCGCCCTGTGGGAGCTGGCCGACCGGAGTTCGGTCCAGGCCCTGCCGACCATCGCACGGTTCCTCGACCGGGAGAGCGACTCCGCGGCCCGTCAGGGCGCCCTGTGGCTCGGCCTGAAGACCGCGGGCAACGAGGCGGTCGGGCTGTTGGAGGCGCACCGGGACGACGACGACCCCGAGGTCGCCGACTGGGCACGCATCCTGCGCACGGACGCCACCGGCCAGGCCGAGTCGAGGGTCTACACCTCGGCGCGGGTCGAGGAGACCGGCGGCTTCGACCAGACCGTTCCCCTGGTGATCAGCGGTAGCGTCATCGTCGACCTCCCCGAGACCGGTCCCGTGCGCGCGGTGCTCTCCCCCCAGTGGTTCGAGTCGCTGCTGGGCCGGGTCCTGGCCTCGACCAACGTCCAGACCATCCGGACCGACCTGACCATCGAGAAGCGCATCGAGGGCTTCAACGCGGACGGGTCCCCGCACCTGGAGATCTACCCCTTCCGCGGCACCTCCGTGCCGTACGGGGACCGCTACCTGGAGCACACCTACCTGTCCGAGACCCTGCGCCCGTACTTCCCGAGCGGGATCGTGGGCCAGGGCGAGCCGGTGGACGTGCCCATCGCCCTGTCCCGGGTCGCCATGACCAGCTTCGCCCGTCAGGGCGAGTTCGACATCGAGGGCTCCGGTGCTCGGGCGGACCGCCTGCGCGCCGCCGAGATGCCGTTCGTGGAGAGCGTCCGGGGACGTTACTTCGGCTGGGCCGCGGTGAACCTGGAGGCCACCATGGAGGCCGGCCGGGTCGAGGCGGGCCACGTGCAGTTGGGCAACCCCACCGACCCCGTCGCGGGTGAGCGCACCAACGCCCGCCTCTACGGCACCTTCCGCGGCAAGTCGGGTGACTACACCGGCGCCGGCCGGCAGATGACCCTCAACACCGAGAAGTGCCACGGCTCCCCCGACGGGCGCATCGACGTCCTGACCGAGGAGCAGGCTCGGGCCTGACCCTCCCGCAGTCACCCGCGCCGGGCGTGTGCCCGGCGCGGGTCCTTCCCATGCCCTGGCGCAAGGACATACGGACCCGGACGGGAGAACACAGATGACAGAGACCGCGGAGGCCCCCTACAGCGGACTGGCCGAGGTCTACGACCGGTGGATGGCGGCCGACCGCGTCCCCTACCGCACCTGGGCCGCCTACATCACCGACCGTTTCGCGGAGGCGGAGGCACCCGTGCGGAGGGTACTGGACCTGTGCTGCGGCACCGGGGTGACACTGGCGATGCTCCAGGAGCGGGGCTACGAGGTCACCGGGGTCGACGGCTCTGCCCAGATGCTCGCGCACGCGCGCCGACGAGCGGCCCCGGGCACCCGGCTCCACCGGGCCACCCTGCCCTCTCCCCTGATCGCCGGTACGGGCCCCTTCGACGGCGCCACGTGTTGCTACGACGGGATCAACTACCTCACCTCGCCCGGCCAACTGGAACTCGTGCTCGCCCAGGTCCGGGAGCTGCTCCGCCCCGGGGGCGTGTTCGTGTTCGACCTGAGCACCCGACGGGTCTTCCAGGAGATGGCTGCGCTCGGCCGTACGAGTGAGGACTTCGGCGACTTCACCTACCTGTGGGACACCCGGGCGGTGGAGGGAACCCCCTGCTTCGACTACCTGGTCACCGTGTTCGTCCGGGGGGAGGACGGTCGCTACACGCGCACGGACGAAACCCACCGGCAGCGGTGGTTCTCACCGCACGAACTGGAGGAGGCGGTCACCGCCGCGGGCCTGGAGCCGGTGCTCACCGACGACGACTACGGGACGGGAGAGCTCGGTGACGGCACCCTGCGCCAGACGTGGACGGTACGGCGCCCCCGCTGAACACGCCCGCGGCCCGGCCGTGCCCCGTGTCGGGCACGACCGGGCCGGAACCCGCCGGGGTCAGCGGGGGTCGGCTCCGCTGTCGGCCGCGGTGGCCGAACGCAGCTCCCTGTCGACCTCGGCGACCGAACGGTCGAAGGCCAGCACGACGGTGAGCACACCGCAGACCAGGACCAGGACCATGGCGATGTCCAGGGAGGTCCACTCGGCCAGCCAGCCGTACACCGTCGGTGAGAGGATGAAGGCACCGTAGGCGGGCATCATGATGGCACCGGCGACCATCCCGGTGTGGGCGGGCGCGATGCGCGAGGCAGCGCTGATCCCGGTGGGCTGGACCCCGGCGTTGGCCAGCCCCGCCAAGGTGAAGGCCAGGACCGACGCCCACACCCCGGCGCCCAGCATGAGCACCGCCCCGGAGAGCGCCATGCCCACTCCGGAGAGCAGGAAGGACATGCGCACACCCGCCCTGGCCACGAGCCAGGCGTTGCCCAGACGGCCGAGGAGCATGGTGAAGCTGAACATCGCGAACGCGGCACCGCCGACGACGATCGGGACGTCCATCAACTGGTCGACGTAGATCACCGCCCACACCTGGACGATGCTCTCCACCGCGATGCCGAGAGCGGTGATCGCGAAGATCACGCGGAACAGGCGGCTGTCGGCCATCAGCGCGCGCACGCCGAGGTCGGGGGCGCCGTCCCCGTCCGCCCCCTCCTCGGCGGGCTCCGCCTGCACCGGGTAGCGGACCAGGAAGGTGGCCACGAGGAAGGGCACCATCACCGCGGCGCTGACCGCCAGCACCCAGCGGTAGTCCATACCCAGGCTGAGCATGGCCCCGCAGCCCAGGGCACTGATGACGGTCCCGCCGCTGTTGACCGCGTACATCACGTTCATGACGCTGCGACCGGTGCCGTTCTCCAGGTCCATGAAGACGCTGTTGGTGGAGGTGTCGATCAGCGCGCTGGCCACACCCGCCAGGGCGAAGGCCAACAGCAGGCCGGGGACTCCGTCCGCCCACACCAGGACCACGAGCATGGCGATCATCGCCACCTGGCCCCAGACCGCGAGGTCACGGTTGCCGTAACGGCGGTAGAGGTACTTGGTGCCCAGAAGGGTCACCAGGGCGGTGATCGGCAGCAGGAGGTGCACCGTGCCGAACACGCCCTCGGTCAGGTCCAGGGCGATGATCACCTCCGCCCACATCACGGTCATGACCCCGATCGCGAGACCGAAGGCGAGGAACTGGCCTCCGGAGACCCAGGTCAGGGCACGGGTGCTGGAGGGCGGCCGGGTGGGCCGCTCAGGCGTGTTCTGCATGGTTGGGCTCCTTGTGGCTCCGAGGCTTCCACGCGGGGCGGGGCGCGGCGAGGTAGTGGCGGAACTCCTCGGAGTTCATCACGTGGTACAGCGAGGCGAACTCGCCCCGGACGATGCGTCGGATGTCGGTCATGGAGACGAGGGAGTCATAGAGCCTTTCCAGGTCGGGGTCGGCGTCGACCAGGGGCATGACCCTGTCGAAGTGGGCGCGGTCGTGGAAGTAGTTGAGCTCGACGTAGAGCGACTCGTCGGGTCGGACCTCGACCGCGTCCGGTATCGCGCCACAGCCGTACTTCGCTTCGGGGTCGGCGAGCTCGAACACGGTCCCGCCGATCGCTCCGTGTCGGACGAAGACCTCGATCGCCTCGTGGACGAGGTCGGCGAAGTCGTTTTCACGCCGGGTGGGAACTCGGTGCAGGAACCAGATGATGTACATGGAGCCGCCTCCGCTCGGGGCACGTGAGCTCTTTGCGGAATGAAGCTATAATAATAGATAGTATCCTGCAAGCATGTTCACCATTCAGCGAGAATCACCATGACCAACAAACGCGACTACGGCCAGTTCTGCGGACTGGCCACCGGTCTGGACATCGTGGGCGAGCGCTGGACCCTGCTCATCGTGCGCCAGCTCCTGATCGGCCCCGCCCGCTTCAACGAGCTCCTGCACGATCTGCCGGGGCTGGCGCCGAACCTGCTGTCGGAGCGGCTGCGGACGATGAGGGCCCACGAACTGGTCAGCGTCTCCCCCGCACCCGGGGACTCGCGCGGGAAGGTCTACCAGCTCACCGAGGACGGGCTCGGCCTGCGCGAGCCCGTCCTCGCCCTGGCCCGGTGGGGGTTGGGCCAGATCAGCAAGAAAAAGGAAGCGGGCCTCGGTGCGGTCCGGGCCGGCTGGGGCTTCCTCGCGATCCAGGCGATGACCATCCCGGAGATGATTCCGCAGGTCAGCGAGCAGTACGAGTTCCGGATCGACGACGAGGTGTTCGGGGTCCGGGTGGGCCGGGGCCGGGCGGAGTTCCTCCGCGACCCCCTACCCCCGTCCGACCTGACGATCCACAGCTCGGCGGAGACCTTCGTGCGCGTGGGGACCGGGATGCTGACCCCGTTCGAGGCCCTGGCCACGGGTGACATGCGCGTGGAGGGTCCGGCGGAGGCCGTCCAACGGTGCAGCCGGATGCTCGGCCTGATCGAGGGGGAGCCGGACCGCCCGGCACGCGGCCAGCACGCAGTGTTGAACACTATTGCTATAGATGATTATAGTGATCTCGCTGACGACCGAACACGGCACGATCCCACCCCGAAACAGGGGCCGCCCCGGAGGCAAGCGATGACCGATCAGAAGCTCTACTCGACAGTCGCCCAGGACCGGACCTCGATGCGCCTGGTCCGGCGGTTGCCCGCGCCTCCGGAGCGGGTGTGGGACGCGTGGACCCGCAACGAACTGCTCGCACTGTGGTTCGGCCCCGCGGTGAGCGGCGAACCCGGCCCCGACAACCGTTTCGTGCTGGAGGGGCGCGGCCGGCACGGCGACACCATCACCTGCCAGGTGCTCTCCTGGAAACCGCCGCACCAGCTGGAACTCACCTGGCGCTACACCGGCGAGAACGACTCCAGGGTGCGCCTGGACCTGTCTCCGGCGGGCGATGGACAGACCGAGTTCACCCTCGAACACCGGGGGCTGGCCGACCCCGTCGACTACGCCGCCGGCTGGCACATGTACAGCGACTCGCTCGACGCCTACCTCACCGGCCGCCCGCCGCTGGTCGACTCCGACGCGCGCTACTCGGAGCTGCTTCCCGAGTACACCAGGGCCGCGCAGGGCTGATCCCGGCCCGCCTCTTCCTCAGTGCCCGGCCCACCCCCCTGACCCCCCTTCCAGGCGAGGAGAGACAAGCATGCCCGACGACACGACCGACGAATCACGTACGCCCCAGGCCGACGGGGCGGAACGGACCGCCCTGGTGACCGGCGCCGGACGCGGGCTCGGCGCCACCCTCACCGCGTTCCTGTGCTCCCGCGGATGGACCGTGGTGGCGACCGCCCGTTCCGGTGACGAGCTCACCGCACTGGCGGACAAGCTCAACGCCGACGGCCCGGGGCGGGCCGTACCGGTGGTCGGGGACGTCCTCGACCCCGACCACCGCACCCGTCTGGTGGCGGAGGCCTCCGCCTGGCCAGGCTTCGACCTCCTGGTGAACAACGCCGCCCTCATGGGCATGAGCCCGATCGCCCCGCTGATCGAGGCGGACGCCGGCGTCTACCGGCGGGTGCTGGAGACCAACGTGGTCGCCCCCCTCGCCCTGATCCGGGAGGCGGCCCCGCACCTGGGCCCCGGTTCGCTGATCGTCAACATCTCCAGTGAGGCCGCGGTGGAGGCCTTCCCCTGCGGCGGGGTCTACGGGGCCAGCAAGGCCGCCATGGACCAGGCCGGACGCATCCTGGCCCTGGAGCTGGCCGAGGCCGGCGTCGGGGTCGTGGCGGTGGACCCCGGTGACATGGGCACCCGGATGTACGCCGAGGCCGAACCCGGCGCCGATCTGTCCGCGCTCCCCAGCCCCGAGAGCACCCTCCCCTTCTGGAACTGGCTCCTGGGCCGGCGCCCGGCCGAGGTGACCGGCCGCCGCTTCACCGCGCAGAACCACGTCGGCTGACCTTCCCCCGATGTGGCGGGGCCGAAGCCGAGCCCCCGCTCTCCCTCCCCCACGCCCGAACCCGACCGGAGTCTGCCATGCCCTTGTCAGCAAGACCCGCGACCCGTCTGGCCGCGGTGGCCGTCCTCGCCGCGGCCCTGCTCCCCGTCGGCCCGGCCACGGCCGCCGAGGAAGTCCGTGACCTCAGTTCCCAGGCCGAACTGGAAGTCGTCCACGAAGGCCTCGACAACCCCCGCAAGATCGTGTGGGACCCCCGGCACCAACGCCTGCTGGTCGCGGAGGCCGGCAGCGGCGGGGAGGGGCCGTGCGCACCGGGTGTGGGGGGCTACCCGGCCTGTTACGGCCCCACCGGGGCGATCTTCTCCCACACGCCGGCCACGGGCGCCTCCACCCGCGTCGCGGTGGGGCTGCCCTCGGTCGACAACGAGGTCTCGGTGATGGGGCCCCACGGTGTGGACGTGTACCGGGGCCGGATCCACGTGGCGTTCGGCCTGGCCGGAAGCCTGTCCACCCGCGACGGCATCGGCGACCGGGCGCTCCCCCTGGGCCAGGTCGCCAAGGTCGGTCCGAGCAGACGCGTGGCCCCCTACGGTGACCTCGCCGCGTTCGAGGAGGAACACGACCCCCACGAGGTGGAACTCAACTCCAACCCCTACGGTCTCGCCGTGGGCCCCTCGGGGACCGTCGTCGTCGACGCTGGGGGCAACACCGTCCTGCGCGTGTCCGAGGACGGCCACGTGGAGATGCTCGCCCTCATCCCGGACCACGAGGTGGACGGCGGCACGGTCGAGGCCGTGCCGAGTGCTGTCGTGGAGGGCCCCGACGGCGCCCACTACGTGAGCGAGTTCAGTGCCGAGCAGGAGACCGGGACCGCCAGGATCTGGCGGCTGCCCGAGGGCGGGGAACTCGAACTGTACGCCGAGGGCTTCACCGCCGTGAACGACATCGCGTTCGACCACCAGGGCCGGCTCGTCGTCCTGGAGATGGCCGCACAGGGGCTGGAGTCACCCGACCCCACGGGCCGCCTCGTCCGCGTCGAACCGGACGGTACACACGTGGTGCTGGCCTCCGAGGGGCTGGCTCACCCGGGTGGTGTGGCCCTCGCCCCCGACGGGGACTTCTACGTCACCACCCGCTCCTGGGACCTGGTCGCCGAAGGGCCCGGACAGCTCGTACGGATCAGCACCGACGCCTGAGGGGCGGGTTCCGCGGACCGCTCCCCATCGGAGCGGCCCGCGGAACCCTTTTCCACGATGCCGCCACCTTTCCCTCCCCGGAACGCACCCGAAGCGGAGAACGGCGGCCCGGAAAACAGCGGCCCGGGAAGAAACGCCTCCTGCCCGAGCACGGACGTGTTTTCCGGGAAGCAGGCGTGTTTTCCGGAAAACGGAGGGGCGGAAACGGAATCCGCCCCTCCGGTGATCCCCGATGTTTTCCCGGAATTTCGCATGGATTCTGGCTTTCGGCGGGAAAGCGCCACCAACCGTCCGGTGGACGCGGGAACGCGGATTGGCCCGGGATCACCCGGGCGCCGGCGTCAGTCCGCGGTGTCGGCTGCCGGTACCGGGCGCAAACCGTGGAAGGCGCTGTCGTGGAACAGCAGGGCCGACCGGTCCGCGCCCGCGTCCGCGTCGAGCACGGCCGCGAGGAAGACGGAGTGGTCGCCGGCCGCCACCTCCCGGACGACCTCGCACTCCAGCCAGGCCAGGGCCCCGGTGATCAGCGGCGCGCCCGTGCACGGACCGTGACGCCATCCCAGGCGGGCGAACTGGTTCCAGCCGTGCGGACGCCGGGGATCGGCGAACCGGCGTGCGGCCTCCTCCTGGTCCGCTGCCAGGATCGACACCGCGAAGCGGCCCCCGCCGGAGAGCGTCCCGTGCATGCGGGCAGTGCGGGAGACACAGCACAGCACCAGCGGCGGGTCGAGGGAAACCGAGGAGAAGGCGTTGGCCGTCATGCCGTTGGGG
This sequence comes from Nocardiopsis moroccensis, assembly GCF_055763695.1. Classification (NCBI taxonomy): domain Bacteria; kingdom Bacillati; phylum Actinomycetota; class Actinomycetes; order Streptosporangiales; family Nocardiopsidaceae; genus Nocardiopsis; species Nocardiopsis moroccensis. The sequence continues at coordinate 2,355,682 of NZ_CP199747.1, forward strand.
CGGTCGCCGCCGACCGTGAGCACGGTGACCCCGGTGGCGAACGCGGACATGACCCGGCGAAGGTCCACCACGGTCAAACCACAGCCCCCCGTGCCTCGGGGAGCGCGTACGGGGCGAGGGCCTCGCGCAGCTCCCGGGGGACAGTGGCGGGAACGGTCCCGTTGTTCGGGCCGCGCATGCAGGCGACGCGTTGGCGTCCCCGCGCCACGAGCGGCCCCTCCCCGTCCGTACCGAGGCGGACGTAGTCGAAGGCGAACTGCACCTGGGTGCGGGTCAGCTCCTCCAGGCGCATCCGGACGGAGATCTCGTCGAAGGCGGTGATCTCGGCGAGGAACTCGCAGTCCACCCGGAGCGTGAAGAGCTTGAGGTCGTCCCGCACCTGCGCCAGGACGCCCGGGGCCCGGTCCCGCAGGAACATCTCCCGACAGCGCCCCTGCCAACTCAGGTAGTTGACGTAGTAGACGTTGCCCACGAGGTTCGTCTCCTCGAAACCGACCGTGTGCCGGAGCTCGTAGTAGTCCGCCATCACCCCTCCTCTCCGTGCAGGACCGCGAAGACCACCGGTGAGGGGTCCCCGTGCAGAGTCGTCGTCCACGTGGCGATCCGGGCGCCCGCACAGGTGAACACGGTCCACCCGTGCTCGCCGACCGTGCCCAGGAGCAGGGAGCGGCCCGGCTCGCCGGCCTTGCGCAGGCACTCCAGCGCGCTCCACACCCGGGTGGCGGCCGTATCGGGGGCCTCACCCATCTCGGTCGCCACCAGGTCCCGCAGCGGCAGGAGGTCCGTTCCGAGCAGGTCGGCCCAGGCCGTTTCGGAGCGCCGCACCACGGCTTCCACGTCACAGGCCAGGCGCTCCGGTCCGACCACGGCCAGCGTCACCCCGGCCCCGTGCGAGGCCGAGACCCGCGCGCCGTCCACCTCGGGACGGCCGTCCGGCCGGTAGTGCACCCGGACCGGGCGGTTCAGCGCGCGGCCGACGGCGAGCGCGGTGCGGTCCCTGCGGTCCCGGACCCCCGTTCCCGCCCCCGGGGGATCGGGGTCCACGACCACCGTTCTGGTCCCTCCGAGTACGTGTTCGAGACAGCGTTCCAGGTGCGGCCCGAGCAACGGGGGGATCCACGGACCGGCTCCGCCGGTCGCTCGGACCACACGCAGCCGCAGCCCCTCCCAGCGTTCGACGACCATGCCGGAGAGGTCGCGCAGTTCCAGGTCGTAGACGTGGGAGTCACCGTCCTGGAAGCGTTCCTCGGCACTGAGCGACAGGCGGGCGCCGCCCTCCCCGCGCGGGACCGGGACGATGCGGTCCACGCTCTCGGGCAGCAGGGTCCCGTCGGGGACGCAGACCTGGAGGGCGTGCATGGCGGCGTCGCGGGCCCCGGGGTCGGCGAGGGACCGGTCCTGGGGCATGAAGGTCCCGAACCAGTCGTCCCGGGCCTCGGCGGACAGGTCCGCGACCGCGTGACGGGCGCCGACCCGGTGGTAGGAGAGCAGGCGCTGGAACCTCTTCCCCTGGAAGAGCAGGTCCCCGTAGAGCTCGGAGGGCTCGACCGGCACCCGCGGCAGGAGGGCGGGCTCCGATGCCGCTTCCCCGGACGGCCCGAACCGGGCCTCCTCGCCGGGCCAGCACAGGCGCGCACTGAAGTGGTCCGCGCCGTAACCCGTCTCCTCGCTACGGATGACGACCTCCACGCTCTGCGCGTCCCGCACGAGTGCGGCCACCCGAATCGTGGTCGTGCCCCCGGGACGGACGGCCACCGGGCGCGGGAACCGCACCGACTCCAGGACGGGGGTCCCGGTGTGCCCGCTCACCGCGGCGGCGACCTGCGCCATCGCCTCCATCCCGACGACGGCGGGGAAGAGCAGGTCGCCGTCGAGCCGGTGGTCGTCCAGGTAGGGGTCGTCGGACGGGGAGAGCACGGCTTCGGTGACGAGCTCCACCCCGGGATAGTGGACGAGCACCCTCTCGGTGAACCGCCCGAGGGGGATCTCGGTCCGCTCCGCGGAGAGGGTGGGCAGGGCTCCGGTCCTGCCGCCGACCACCAGGACGGGTCCCGCGCTCCGGTCGGTGAGGACCCGGTGCAGGATCCCGGTCCCCTCCTCCACCGAGATCGGGGTGACACCGTCGCGCATCAGCGTCTCGACGACGCCCATCCGCTCCCCCATGCCGGCCCCGGACCACACCGACCACTCCAGGGCCAGGACACGGGTGTGCGGGTGCGCCTCGCCGTACTCCACGACCGCCTCCGTGAGCCAGTCGTTGGCCGTCGAGTAGTGGGCCTCGCCCCGCATCCCCGCGCGCCCGATGATGCTGCCGAAGGCGACCAGCAGGCGGAGCCGCTCGGGGTCCACCGCGCCGAGGACCGTCTCCAGCCCTTCGGATTTGGGGGCCAGGGCGTCCCGGAACACGGTTTCGGAGAGGCCGTGCAGGGCCTGCGGTTCGTTGCGGCCCGCCCCGTGGAACACGGCGGTGATCGTGCCCAACCGTTCCTGGAGGCCGTCGACCGCCGCACGGACCTCGTCCGGCCGGGTCACGTCGGCACGGGCGTAGGCGAACCGGACCCCGGCCGCGGACATCCGCTCCAGGTTGGCGGCGAGTTCGGCGTCCTCCTGCGGGGCGCGGCCCAGCAGGGCGAGCGCGGCCCCGTACTCCCCGGCCAGGGACAGGGCGCACTCCGCGGTGATCCCCTTGCCCCCACCGGTCACCAGGACGACGTCCTCGGCGCCCAGAGGCGCCTCCCCCGGTACGGGGTCGGTCGGGAGCACGCGCAGGACGGGCACGCTGCGCCTGCGGTCGGCGTCGTACCGCACCTCGGTGAACGCCGTCGTGGCGGCGGTCTCGGCGACCACGAGGCGCACCGTTTCCGCGAGGTCGGCCGCGGAGTGGGGCTCGGGGTCGCTCAGTGTGACCACGGTGGTGACCGCGCCGGGGACCTCCTGATGCAGGGTCCGGGCCACACCGGCGGCGCCGCGGCGGCCCTGGACCACCACGAACCGTGTTCTGCCTCCGGCCGCCACGGCGGCGCGGGCCGCGTCGAGGAAGGTCCCGACGAGCGCGGGACCGCCCCTGGCGGGGAGGCAGAGCAGGGTTCCGGAGCCGAGGGCGGACAGGGACCTGCGCAGGGGCTCGGCCAGGGGGTGGCCGGGCGGGGCGTAGACCCGCCACTGCCCCGCCGCGTCGTCCGGGGGCGAGGGCTCGGGGGGCGGCCCCGCGGCGACGTGGGCGACCTCGAAGGCGCGCACCCAGGGGGCGAGGCCCGGCGGCTCGGGGGGTTCGGTGGCGTCCGCGGGGGTGCCGGCGAGCCGGTCGATCATCTCGGCCAGCTCACCCAGGGTGGAGGTGGCGTATCCGCTGACGGCCTCCAGCGGCGGCAGACCGAGGTGGCGGGTGACCTCGTTGACCAGTTGGCCGACGGTGATGGAACTCAGGTGGAGGTCGTCGAGCGGCCGGGTGTCCGCGCCGACCGTGGACGGGGGGAGTTCGACCCGCGCGGCCATCCGTGCGCGCAGCAGCTCCAGGGTGTCGGCCCCGGCGCCGTCCACCGTGCCGGTGTCGTCCACGGGTACGTTCGCTGCGGGCTCGGTGCGCCCCAGAACGGTTTCGGGCGCCGCTTCGCAGGGGCTGGCCAGGAAGCTGAAGTCCTGCGGCGGGCGACGGAGCAGCCGGCCGGTGAAGAGCACCCGTACGTCCACCGGTGCTCCCAGGACGTAGGCGGCGGCGACCGTGCGCAGGAAGGGTTCCAGGGAGGGGGCGTCGGTGTCGACGGCGACCGTGGGAACGGCGGGGGCGGTCCCCGCGGCCAGTCCCGCCAGCACCTGCCCGGGACCCACCTCCACCAACAGGTCCGCGTCGCCGGACAGGCGCGAGAGCGCCTCCTGGAAGCGGACCGGCAGGACGACCTGGTCCCGGAGCAGCGCACGCAGGTCGGTGTCGGGTCCGAGTTCCTGACCGGTCACCGTGGAGACGGCGCCCGGGGCCGGAGGTCCGAAGGCGGTCCTGTCGAGTTCGCGGCCCAGTTCCTCGGCCGCGTCGGCCACCAGCGGTGAGTGGAAGGCGTGGGAGACGGGCAGCCTGGTGGTGCCGATCCCGGCGGCGCGGGCCCGGTCCCCGACCCTGTCCACGGCGGCGGCGGGGCCGGAGACCACCGTCTGCCGGGGGCCGTTGTAGCCGGCGACGACCAGTTCCGGTTCGTCCTCCAGCAGGGCCGCGGCCATCTCGGGGGCGCAGGCCAGTCCGGCCATGGACCCGTCCGGGCGTCCCGACCGCGCCATGGCCCGTCCCCGGGCCGCGGCGAGTTCCAGGGTCCTGTCCGCGCTCAGGGCTCCCGCCCAGTGCAGGGTCGTCAGTTCCCCGAGGCTGTGGCCGGTGGCTCCGTCGGCTCGGATTCCGAGGTCCGCCAGCACGCTCAGCGCGGCGAGGGAACCGGAGACGATGCGGGGCTGGGCCACCTCGGTGGCCACCTGGTCCCCCTCCTCGGGCAGGTCGGCCGCGGCGAGGATCCGGTCCGCCGCGGTGAAACGCCTGCGGAACGCGCCGCCCCCGCCGGTTCCCGATCCCTGGCCGGGGAAGAGGTAGCGGATGGACGGCGCGGTGCCGCGGTGCGCCAGGAACAGGCCTGCCTCGGGGGCGATGATCTCGGTCTCCCCCTCGTCCAGGCGCTCCAGCAGGGTGCGCGCGCCCCGGTGCGCGGCCTCGGGCGAGGCGGCGACCACCGCGGCGCGTGCCGGACGGCCTCCGGTCCGGTCCGCGAGTGAGGCCGCCAGGTCGGTGAGTTCGGCGTAGGACAGCAGCGGCAGGACCTCGACGAGGTCCGCCAGGTGCTGGCGGACCTCGTCGAGGTCGGCGCCGTCCACGACGAGCAGTTCGACGTCCTGGCGCCCGGCCACCAGGGCTCGTGCGCGGGAGGTGAGGCCGGTACCCGGCCGGTCCGCGGCGGCCTCGACGGTGACGTGGGTGTTGATGCCGCCGAACCCCATGGCCGAGACCCCGGCGCGTACCGGCCGCCCCTGCGGCCAGGGCAGGGCGCGGTCGGGCACACGCAGCGCCGACGACTCCTCCAGTACCGGGTGCGGGTCGTGGTGCCCGGTCCCCGGCGGGATGACCCGGTGGTGCACCGACAGGACCGCCTTGATCAGGCCGGCCACTCCGGCAGCCGCCTTCGTGTGGCCGATGTTGGCCTTGAGCGAGCCCAGCGCCGCCGGTGGGGCGTCGGGGGCTGCGGCGCCGCGGACCCCGGAGAGGGCGAGGAGTTCGGTGGCGTCACCCAGCGCCGTACCGGTGCCGTGCCCCTCGAAGTAGTCGACCGTGCCGATCCCGTATCCGGCTCGCGCGTAGGCGCGTTCCAGGGCCAGGCGGTGCCCCTCCTCCTCCGGCCGGGTGATGCCGCCCCGGCCGTCGGAGGAGACCCCCCAGCCGGTGATCAGGGCGTAGGGGCGCCGTCCCTGGGCGATCGCGTCCTCCTCGCGGAGCAGGACCACCGCTCCCGCGCCCTCCCCTGGCCAGAACCCGTTGGAGCCCTTGTCGTAGACCCTCATCTCGCCGGTGGCCAGGGCTCCGTTCCTGGCGAAGCCGACCATCTCGAAGGGGTCGATGGACAGGTCCACCCCTCCGGCGATCGCGGCGTCCAGGTCCCCCTGGGCCAGGGCGGTGGCCGCGGTGGCGACCGACAGCAGCGAGGAGGAGCAGGCGCCGTCCACCGTGTAGCCGCCGCCCGCGAGGTCGAAGTGGTTGCACACCCTTCCGGCGATGGTGTTGGAGAGTCCGCCGGCCAGGGTGTCCTCGTCGACGCGCGGGAACGGTTCCTTGTAGGACTTCTCGAGCTCGGTCAGGAAGCCGTCGACTTCCTCCTCGCCCCAGCCGTGGCCGAGCAGGGCCGCCGACACGGTCCTGCGCACGTAGGGCCAACGCAGCCGCAGGGTGTTCGCCCGGGAGAACTCCCCGGTGAGGCTGTTGCCGATGACCACACCCGTGGTGCGGCGCGGCAGCCCCTCCCCGGAGGGGTACCCCGCGTCCCGGAGCGCGCGGTCCACCGTCTCCAGGGCGAGCCAGTGGGTCATGTCCGTCGAGCGGAACGAGGACCCTGACACACGGTAACGGACCCGGTCGAAGGAGAAACCGCGCAGAACCGCGGCCTTGCGCGCGTAGAAACGGTCCTCCGCGGCCGGGTCCTCGGACCAGTAGTCGGCCAGGTCCATCCTTTCCGAGGGGATCTGGCGAAAGGCTCTGCGCCCGGCGAGAACATTATCCCACAAATCAGAAGGAGTGCTCGCGTCCGGATAACACAGACCCATGCCGACAACAGCGATACGAACGGCTTCCAAGACCCACCCCACACTTAATTGATCTAAAACCATCAATCATTACCAAGCATGGGATACTGGGATAAAACCGTCTTCTTTTTCCCTGCCGTCCCATCACCGCCGGACGGCAGGCGTGTTCGCCGCTCCTCGGAAGGGGCGCCTCACCCGGACGGTTCGGGCGGCTCGGCCGCCGGGGCGCCGCCCCGGCGGCGCGGGCGGAGCGCGTAGCCCCCCATGCCCAGGCCGACCAGGATCATCCCGGCGGTCATGATCCACTCGTTGGAGCCCTCCGGCCCGTAGACCCGGGTGTCCGCTCCCACGTCCACGGAGGGGACTCCCTCCTCCAACGGGCAGGACTCGCGGTCCTGCCCGTAGAGGTAGACGTCGCCGCGTGCGGGACCGCCGGCGTCGGGCGTGTAGGTGCCGTAGCAGGTGCAGGACTCGTGCCCCGGATGCTGGACGCAGTCCAACCGGGTGCCCGTGAAGGTCCCGGGGGTCCCCTCCGCGCGCGCCGCGCGCAGGCTCCGGTCGGCGTTCGCGGCCCCCAGGTAGACGGTGAGGGCCGCCACCAGCAGCAACACCACGGTGAACACCGGGTCGCGGCGCCGACCGGAACTCATCCGGCCACCCCTTTCGGCTCCTCGGCGCACGAGCAGCCCGGCGCCTCGGTCCGGGCGCTTTCCGGCCGCGTGTGCAGGTACATCGCCACGACCATCGGAACGAAGACGACGGTGTTGTAGAGCAGGTGCAGTTCCACCCGCGGGATCAGCAGCTGGATGAGGCTGGTGGGCGCATCACCACCGCCGATGTTGACCCCGTTGAGCGCCTGGACCAGCAGGAGCAGGTGCTCGAAGTGGTGCCAGACCTGGACCAGCAGGGCGGCGACCCACCACGTCCTGCTCCTGCCGTGGAACCCGGGCAGGAGCAGCAGCAGCCCGACGAGCATGACGAACGCGTAGCCGTAGTGCATCCACTCGGAGGTGACCAGCCAGGGGAAGGGGATGCCGAGGACGCCCAGGGCCTCGGAGACCGGCCAGTCGAGAACGTAGATCTGGACGGCCTGGGCGATGTGTTCGGCCCAGTGCGCGATGACGATGAAGAGGTAGATCCGCAGGCACCACCGGTGCCCGTCGGTGTTGAGGGCGCGCAACGCGGGGTTGCGGGGCCCGATGGCGCTGGTGTTCCCGGTGCGGGGCCCGGTTCCGGTGCTCACTGTGTACTGCTCCGTTCCGACGTGGGGGCGGGGGTTGTCTCCGTACCGGGGGCCGCGGCCCCCGGTGCCCTGGCGAACAAGGGGGCACAGAGCAGGACGAGCCCCCTCAGGAGGCAGGTGATGATGAGGGCGAAGAACAGGCCGAACACGACCTGGTTGATGACCAGGAGGCCGTACACCGCCGCCGTGGTCAGCCCGAAGACCACCTGGTTGCGGGGCCTGGAGGGCGTCGTGCCGGGGTCGGTGATCATGTAGTTGGTGAAGAGGACGAAGGCGACACCGGTCATCGGCAGCAACGCCGCCACGAGCATGTGGTCCAGGAACAGCCACCTGAGCACGGCCTGGAGGGCGAAGCCGCCCGCCCAGCCGAGGATCAGCGGCCAGCGCTTGGTCAGGTTGACGTTGAGCATGGTCCCGGCCATGAGGATGCCCAACGGGATCAGCCAGTCCAGGGTCCCGGCCGTGTTGTTCGTGAAGTGGTAGGGCGGGGCGATGCCCACCCACGGGAAGAGCAGCAGCGTCACCACGATCCCGAAGTTGGACGGGTTGAGGAAGTGCTTCCTGCGCCCCTTGACCGGGATGCGGAACAGGTACTTGCTGCTCACCGCGATGGACACCGCGAACAGGTAGGGCCAGAGGGAGGAGTTCCCCCACAGGAGCAGGGCACAGGCCAGGCCGGCGATGTGTGTGGGGAGCAGGTGGTCGATCATCCTGCCGAGGCCGCCCGCATACCCGACCTCCCTGCCGGAGGCCCGGGCGTCCAGCGTCTCCAGTGCCAGGTCGAGCGCGTATCCGAACAGGACGGCCGCCACCGGGGTGACGGGCGACTGTTCGAACCCCAGGAGCAGGTGCCCCAGGACGGTGAACACGGTGATCGAGGTCGCGAACATGCGAAGGGCCATGACCCGGCGGTCCCGGGCGGGCCCGGCAACCCGCCCGGTGCCCCCGGTCGGGTTGCCGTCGGCCGTGCCGGCGCCGAGGGGGTCGGTTCCTGTGCCGGTGTCGCCGGCCTCACCGGTGAGGGGTCTGGTCACGGTCATCGGGCAACCGCCGTTCCGTCGTCGTCGAGCAGGATCGTGTGGTTCCCCGGCCGCACCTCCAGGTCCGCGGTGTGCGCGGTACCGTCGGCGTCCCGCCAGGAGACGGTGACCGGCAGGGGTCCCTCGGGGGCCGCCAGGTGGACGATGGAGTCGGAGACCCCCACGTGCCCGTTGGCCGGGTAGAGCTGGTGGCGCTGCTCCGGATGGCCGGAGCCGCCCGCATGGACCGACGCGCCGATCGCCGGGGCCCAGGCCCCGTCGACGGCCCCCGGACGCATCAGGCGCAGGACGGCGGCGGGTGCGGGGTCCGGAGCCCGGTTCAACAGGAGCCGGGAGTCCTGCCACTGGTTGGCGACCACCACGTCCAGCAGTCCGTCGCCGTTGACGTCACCGAGGGCGAAGGAGCGGGTGACGTCGTGTTCGGCGATGCCCAGGGACTCACTGAGGTCGGTGTAGCGGCCGTCCTCGCCCCGGGTCCAGAAGGGGTTGGCCTCGTGCCCGGACAGGTCGTCCCCCTCGGAGAAGTTCGGCCAGGCCTGCGGGTACTTGAGGAGCTGGTCGTTACCCATGGCAATCTCCTGGAGCTCCGGCCAGCGGTTCCTCTCACCCTGGAGGAAACCGGTGGCCTGGATGAGCTCGTCGGTCCCGTCGTTGTCGAAGTCCCCCGACTTGACGTCCCAGGCCCAGCCGCTGCGTGCTATCCCCAGTTCCTCACTGCTCTCGGTGTAGGGGACCGTTCCGTCGAGGAGCGCGGCCCCCTCCCCGTCCGGCACGAAGGCGAAGTTGCTCTCGTGGAGCGCGTAGGGGCTGGTGATGTTGCTGACCACGATCGTGGGAAGCTCCGCGCCGTCGTCGTAGGTGAACGTGACGCCCATGCCCTTGAAGGAGCCGTTCCCCAGGACCTGGGACTTCGGGGTGGTCATGTCCCGTTCGCCCTTCACCGGCTCCAGACGGAGGTTCCCGGGTGTGGAGTGGTTGACGAGCAGGTTGTCGTTGCCGAAGTCATTGGCGAGGTAGACGTCGGGGACGCCGTTCCCGCTGAGGTCCTGGAAGCCGATGGCCAGGGTCCAGGCGGTGGTCGCGTGTTCGGGGAGCGCCGTGCCGGCGTCTGTGAACACCGGGGGTGTGTCCCTCTCCCCGGTGGGCTCCGTCAGCAGGACGCGGTTGCGCCCGGCGTTGGTGGCCAGCCCCATGCTCTGCTGCATCTCCATCCGGCTGTCGGCCTCGGCCTCGGGGTCGAGCACACGGGCGTCGTCGGGGAAGTAGTTGCCGACGAAGACGTCGAGTCCGCCGTCACCGTCGAGGTCGGCGACGTTGAGCGCGGTCGTGTTCCACACCTGCATCGGCTGGACCATCTCGTGCGCGGTGAAGTTCGCCGCCTCGGGAACCGCCCCGGGCCCGGCCGTGTTCACGAACAGGACCGGTGAGCGTCCCCAGTAGTAGACGAGGAGGTCCAGGTCGCCGTCCTGGTCCAGGTCCGCGGGCACACACCCCATCGGCGCCATCGTGTGGTAGTAGGGCAGGCCCCGTGGTGTCAGCGTCACCACGGGGTAGTCGTCGGCACCGCTCCCGGGCGCGTTGCGCAGGGTCACGCTGTCGTCCCTGGGGTCGACCAGACACACGTCCGCGGATTTGTCCAGACCGCGCAGGTCCAGGAGGCTTCCGGCCGCCCCGACCGCGGAGATCCAGCCCACGTGGTGTGCCAGCCCCGGCGCGGTCGCGCGTTCGGTCCGCGCGTCCTCGGGCGCCGAGTTGAGCGCGAGGGACTCGAAGGCGAAGGGGGCCGCCCGCTCCTGTCTGACGGTGTCACTCGTGGAGGGGCGAACGGTCAGGGCGCCCAGGGCACCCACCAACGCCAGGGCGAGCGCCAGCGTCGCCAAACGGTACATCAGCCGCATAAAGGCTCCTAGAAAACGGTAGCGAGGCCATCAGGGTTCGCAACGCTGTCCAGAGTCCAGGAGACCGGCACGGCATTTCCATATTCATTCTTGCCCTATGTCGAAAAGCTCGAAAGAGGCTTCCCTCAGCACACGAAAGCCCCAGTGACCAGCACGTACGCCGACCAACACCGAAGGCGAAAAAACAAAGAAAACGAAACTCGGGCGCGGAGCGACTCGTGGTGGGGCGCCATCCTTCGATCAATAAGAACAGGGGTTACCCGTTTCCGGGGTCACCGCGCCGCTCCGTCCCGCCGGGCGAACTCCCCGGCCAACAGCACCCGCCACAATTCGTACCGCGGCCGGTCGGGACCGGTCCCCCGGGCCCCGGCTCCGGGACGCAGCTCGCGGCACAGGCGGGCGGCCTCCCCGGTGTCCGTTCCGCAGAGCACACCCGTCGCGGTCTCGTTGTGCGGAACGACCAGGTCGGCGCGCACCCGCGACTCCGCGGCGAAGGCGCTCCCCTGGGCCAGGTCCCACCGGTGCGCCCCGGCGCCCTCTCGGAGCCGCACCAGCCCGGCCTCGTCCACGCCCCCGGCGTAGGTGGCGGCGAGTCCGATCCCCGCGTAGAGGTCGGCCCTGCGCCCCGGCGGGAGGGCCTCGACCAGGGAGACCGCCGTGTCGGGATCCGCTCCGGCCACGAACCACAGCGCCCTGCCCACACCCTGGTCGAAGACACGGAGCGCGTAGGCGCCATCGGCCGTCCTGTCGGCCGCACGGTGATCGCGCAGCCCCCGACGAACGTACTTCTCGGTGTGGAAGTAGGCCTGGTGGAAGCCGTAGCCGTCGTGCACCAGCCACCGCAGGACGGGGTCCAGGGATCGAGTGTCCGGCCACAGCGGCCGCGGCAGTCGGGCCATCGCCCAACCGATACCGATGTAGGCCATGTAGACGTGGTCCGAGCCCGCCCCGTCGAGGAAGCGCCGCGTTCTCCCCTTCCCCGGAAGAAACCCGTCCAGGAGGGCGAAGCCCATCGCGGCGCCCTCGTAGGCGAAGCCCCGGTAGCGGCGGTCGAGCACCCGCAGACCGTGGTCCGTGCGCTCCGGTGAGGCCGTCTCCACGGCGTCCCCGAGTCCGGTGAGGAAGGAGGTGCCCACCGTCTCCAGAACCTCGCGCACCCGAGGCCCCTGGTCGTGGAAGCCCCTGACACCGAGTTTCACCTCGGTCGCCTTCGGGGTCATGATCCGGCGCCGAAGCGAACCCATCGCACTGGACACGCCGTCCTCCCGCTCTCCCGAGTGATATCCGTGTTCTGGCACCCATGCTCTCCGCGCCCGGAGCGGGGATCTACTCCGGGATTGCCGAGAGGGTCCGGGTCCCGGAGCCCTCTCACACCGTCTGGCGCAGCTCCCTGGCCCCGGCCAGCCTCGACGCGTCGGCGAGGGTCACGGCCACCGGCGGGTCCGACTCCTCGGGGGGCTGCAGGGACAGGCCCACGTAGGTGTTGAGCCCGGGGCCGGTACTGACGTGTCTTCGGGTGGCCGCGGTCAGCACCGGCGTGTCCATCCCCCTGACCTGGGGGGCCGCCACGGCGAAGACGTGGTGGGAGCCGCCGGGGATCCCCCTGACCTCGAACTCCGTCCTGCCCCGCGCCGGGAGGACCTGGAAGGCCACGGGCGGTCTCTGCGGGGCCGCCCCGGAGAACACTCCGACCATCGCGTCCACCGTGCCCGCCGCACGGGGGACCTCGATCGTTCCCCGGATGGTGGTCGCGTACCGGTCCGGCAGGCACGGGCTCCTGCTCGCCTCCGCCGCCAGCTCCTCCGGCTCCGGCATCCGGGAGAAGTCGGAGGACGCCGCGATGAGCAGCCTGGAGACGACGGGGTCCCGGTACTGGGTCGGTGACATGCCCACCACCCGGGTGAACCTGCTCGTGAAGGTGCCCACGCTGTTGTATCCGACGCTGCACACGATGTCGGAGACCGTCAGGTCGGTCGTGAGAAGCAGACGTTTGGCGGCGAAAAGACGGACCGCGGTGAGATAGCGCCCCGGGGTCAGCCCGATGGCCCGCGAGAAGATCCGAGAGAAGTGAAACGGACTGACGAACACCTCCGCAGCGATCTCGTTCAGGGTAATAGGCTCTGAATAACGACTCCGGATGATCCCCGCAGCCCTACGGACAGATTCTTCCACTGTTGTCTCCTCGCCGGACCCGGGGATCCATCTTGAGATACAGAAATAGATATTTCAGCACAGCACGGGAAACAAAACAACAAGAGCAATAAGGGGAAACGAAAACCCCGGGACAGCGAGGGGACACTGGGGAACTCCGTTCCAAACGATCTCCCGTCATCGCTCTGCGTCAACAGCAGCACTCTCCTCACCCAGATCCAGAAGCCCTTACAGGGCAGGCGCTCCGGGCACCGCTCCATGCTCACACCGCCCCCCTTGGGCTTCATCTTCCAGATTGCTACATCCGAATAAAAGGGCAACGGAAAGCCTGATGACCAATCGGGACCGCAGACGTTGTGAAACACGGGCTCATCCCAGGTTCCACAAACCGCCCACCCATTGCATGTTTCAACGGATCACCAGGGTGGGAACAAGAATACGCACCGAACATACGGGAAGTCGGACGCGCCGGAAGAACCGTCCGGTCATTTCGAACCGGCTTTCGATGGGAAGTCGCATCGCGAGGAGGAAGACTTCGACCTGCACCAGAACCGGGTCGGCGGGCTGCGGCGGCGCGGCCCGGCGCCGGCGCGGCCCCGGCCCGATTCCGTACGCTGGCGGCTCCGACCCCTTTCGCCAGGAGCCACCATTGGACACCACCGCACGGGACGAACCGCAGGAAGAGCACACCCGCTTCGCCCTCACCCTGGACCGGGAGTTGGCTCTCGGGGAGGCCTCGCACGTGTGGTCGCCCTACTCCGTCGGGTCCGTGCTCGGTCTGCTGGCCGCGGGGGCCGGGGGCCGGACCCGGCAGGAGCTGGTGGACCTGTTCGCACCGGTGCACGGTGACCCCGGGGAACACCTGGCCGCCCTGAACGAGGCGGTCGAAGGGCCCGCCGGGCTGGAGATGGCCTCTCTCAACGGGCTGTACGTGCCCGCGGACCTGCCGCTGCGCCCGGACTTCGAGAACCGGGTGCGGTCCCGGCCCGACGCAGAGGTGGACCGGGTCGACTTCCGGGGCGACAGCGAGGGCGTGCGCGGCAGGATCAACGGCCGGGTCGAGGAGGTCACCCGGGGCCTGGTCCCCGAACTGCTCTCACCCGGCACCGTCCACCCCGGCCTTCGCATGCTCCTGGTCAACGCCCTGTGGGTGAAGCTGATGTGGAGCGAGCCCTTCGAGGTGTCCCAGACCCGCAAACGCGCCTTCCACGCTCCGGGGGGCACCCGCCGGATCCCCACCATGCGGCGCACCGGCCGCATGCACCTGGCCGAACACGCGGGCCTGCGCATGGTGACCCTGGAGGGCGCCCAAGGGCTGGCGCTGGACGTGATCATCCCCGCCGCGCCGGGGAAACAGCGGGCTCAGGCTCCGCCGTTGACCCCCGGGACCCTGCTGGAGCTGTACCAGGCGGGTCGGAACGAGCAGGTGAGCCTGGCGCTGCCGCGCTTCGCCGTCCAGAGCGAGGCGGCTCTGCTCGATCCCCTGGCCGCCACCCCCGCCCGGGTGCGTACCCTGGCCACCGACAACGCCGACTTCGGTGGGATCAGCAGCGAAACGCTCAGGGTCGACGCCATCGTGCACCAGGCCGTGCTGCGCGTGGACGAGAAGGGGGCGGAGGGCGCCGCCGCCACCGCCGCCGTCATGGTGATGTCGGCCGCGGTCCCGCCCAGGCCCAAGGAGTTCCTGGTGGACCAGCCCTTCCGGTTCGTGCTGCGCCGCAGAGGGACCGTCCTGTTCACCGGACGGGTCACCGATCCGGTGGACCCCGGGCCGGCCCGGTCCCCCAGCGCCTGAACCGCCCCGCGCGTTCCCGACCGGTCAGCAGGAGACCGTTCAGGAAGGGGCGAGGAAGGCACCGGTGACCTCGGCCAGGGCCTGGTGCGCCTGTTCGTCGGTCAGTTCCGGTTCTCCGTCCCCGGCCTGATGCCCGTAGGCGCCGAACTGGGCGTGGTTCATGCCCTCGATCACCTCCATGACGGCGTCCTCGGGCAGGTTGGGTCTCTGTTCGGCGATCTTCTCCGAGGTGAGCACGCCGTCACGTCCCCCCGCCACCGAAAGCACCCGCAGGTCCCCGCGATCGGCGAGGTCGGCGGCGGCCACCGCGTAGGAGGCCCACAGCACCAGACCCTCCCAGTCGGTGGCTCCGTCCCCGGTGCCCAGGTGCTGCGCGGCGAAGGCCCCTCCCATGGAGTGCCCGCCCAGGTACCAGGTCTCCACACCGGGGGCCTCGGCCACGGCGCTCTCGGCCCGGGCGGAGTCGAGCAGGGCCAGGTTCAGGCGCAGGTCGGGCAGGACCACCGTGAGCCCCGTCTCGGCGACCACCGGCGCCCAGACGGCCGCGTAGGCGTCGGCCTCCACCCGTGCCCCCGAGTAGAAGACCACCCCGGTCCCCGACGGGTCCTCGGCGGGAGCGATCAGCAGGGCGTCCTCCCGGTGCTCCACCAGGACCGCCGGGTCGGCCTCGGCACGGGCCAGCGGCTCCGGCTCCGCCTGGTACGGGTTCAGCGCCCAGACGGCGAAGGCCGCCCCGGCGACGAGCAGCAGCGCCGTCACCGCGGCCAGTGTCCACAGCAGGACCCGGCCTGCCCTGCTCCTCCTCGCGCCCATGGCGCTCCCTCCCGTGCGAGCTCGGCTCCGGAAGCCGGAGCTCAGGTGTCGAAGACCTCGAAGGAGGTGGCCAACGGTACGCCCGCCCACTCCCCCGAACGCAGGGCATTCTCCCGCAGAAAGGTCTTCTGGTCGAAACCATCCAGATTGGCCAGGTACACCTCGTGCGCGTCCAGGGAAGCGATGCCCGCCGCGAGGTCCGGCTCCCCCAGTTCCACGAAGTGGGTGGGGTCGGGGGCCGCGGCGAAGGCCACGAAACGCACGCCCGGCCAGGGCTCCGCGCCCTCGACCAGCTGTTCGGTGAACACCCACCGGTTGGCGGCGTCGCGGACCGAGTCCAGCAGGGCGGGGCCCAGGACCCGGTGGTCGGCGTGGTTGAACCCGCTGCCGCCATCGAAGAACTCACGGAAGTTGATGGAGAGGATCACGTCGGGTCTGTGCCGCCGGATCGCCCCGGCCAGCGCCCTGCGCAGCGGCAGACCGTACTCCACGGTGCCGTCGGGGAAGTCCAGGAACTCCACCTCGGCCGCGCCGACCGCGGCGGCCGAGGCACGCTGTTCGGCCATCCGCAGGGGCCCGCAGGCCCCGGGGTCCAAGGTGTCGATCCCGGCCTCGCCCTTGGTGACCAGGAGCTCGACCACGTCCTTGCCCTGGGCCGTCCACCGGTGGATCGCCGAGGAGGCGCCGAACTCCAGGTCGTCGGGGTGGGCCACCACGGCCAGGGCCCGGTCCCAGTCCTCGGGAAGCGGCCGGGGTGCGCTGTTCTGCGTCGTCTGTGCCATGAAACACACACTACGGAACGGCGCACCCCCGGACACGGTTGTACACAGGCCGGCCCCGCGGAAACCACCGGTTTCCTCCGGGCGCCTGCTCAGGAACCGTCGGCGGGCCCCCCGGCGGAACCGTTGGGCGAGCTGCCCGCGTTTCCGCTCTGGGCCGCCTGCTGGGCGGCGCGCTGTTTGGCGGCGGCCGCCATCTGCTCCTGGATCTTCTTCGGCACCGTGATCTGCAGCAGTTCGCTGGGCGGCACCGGCTGCTCACCGCGCACCACGACGATGTTGGCGAAGAGCTGCTCGACCTCGGACATCATCTCGGGCTTGCTCGCACCCTCGCCACGGATCACCCCGCGCAGCACCCATCGGGGGCCGTCCACCCCGATGAAGCGCACGCGCTGGCCCAGCTGTTTGCCGTCCTCGGTCTTCTTCCCCTTGATGGGGATGAGCGCCTGGAGCTCGGGGCCGAAGGTTCCGTCGTGGTCCTCGACCTTGCCGCCCTGTTTGGTCACCTGCTCTCGCAGTTCCTCACGCATCTCCTCCCACAGCCCGGAGGACTTGGGGGCCGCGAAGGGCTGCACCTGCAGCGCGGTCTTACCGCGCACCAGGGTGACCCCGATGATCTTCTGCTTGTTCTGTTTGTCCTGGGCGACGTTCACCTGGATCTCGGTGCCCTGTTCCATCGGCAGCAGCATGCTGCCCAGGTCCATCCGGTTGGCCTCGGGGGCGTCCTCGGTGGAGTCCCACGGCCCGGTCCGCCGGTACTGGTCCGCGCCCTTGACGGGCTCTCCCGCAGCACGCTCCGGCTCGACCTCGTTGTCGAACGAGACCGCGCCGGCGGCGCCCTGCCGCTTCGGCCGGGCCTCCGTCTGCCCGGTTCTCTCTGTCTCTTCGTCCCGCTTCTTGCGACGGCGTCCGAACACGCCTCCACCTCTCCGCTTCTTCCGTAGGTCCCGGGATCACACCGGGGAGTCGGGGAACGTTCACCGCTGTGCGGCGTGGCCCCCGGTCGAACCGAAACCGCCCGCACCGCGTACCGAGTCGGGGAGGGTGTCCGCCTCGACGAACTCCGCCCGCTCCACGCGCTGGATCACCATCTGGGCGATCCGGTCGCCCCGCGCGAGCTTGACCGGGGTGTCGGTGTCGGTGTTGAGCAGGGTCACCCTGATCTCACCCCGGTATCCGGCGTCCACGGTCCCCGGGGCGTTGACGACCGTGATCCCGCACCGGGCGGCGAGCCCGGACCGGGGGTGCACGAAGGCCGCGTAGCCCTCGGGCAGGGCGATGGCCAGGCCGGTGGGGACGGTGGCCCTTTCTCCGGGGTCGAGGTTGACGTCGGTGGCGGCGTACAGGTCCGCGCCCGCGTCACCGGGGTGGGCGTACTCGGGGAGGGGCAGGCCGGGGTCCAGGCGACGGACCGTGATCGGCACCCGCCCGCCTTCCAGGGATGAGGTACTCACATCCGCCGAGCCTATCGCTCTCCGGACGCTGCCCGGGTGCGACGGCGGGGCGGGCCCGGAAGGAACCCGGACCCGCCCCGCGGGTGTCGGTGCCGGAAGGCGCCGCCGCGTGCCGCTACTCGCTCGCCTCGGTCGGCTCCGGCAGCGTCACCTCGACGGTGAGGTCACTGTCGTCGGTGGTCTCGAAATCGATCCCGGCGGCGCGGCCGGCCGCGGCGATGTCGGTGGCGGCGGCACGGGCGGACCCGGCCTGCTTGCCGCGGACCCTGACGTTGTCGACCTCGGCGCGCATGGACAGCTTGGCCTCGGACTTGGCCTTGCGGACCGCGCGCAGGACCTCCGCGGTCGCGGTCAGGACGGCCGGGTCCCCGCCGGAGGCGGCGGCACGGTACTCGGCGGCGTCGGGCCAGCTCTGGGCGTGCACCGAACCGTCCTGCCACCAGCTCCAGACCTCGTCGGTGACGAAGGGGACGAAGGGGGCGAACAGCTTGTGCAGGGCCCCCAGGGCGATGAGCAGCGCGGTACGGGCGGAGGCGCCCTCGGCGGACCCGGTGTCGTAGGCACGGGTCTTGACGAGCTCCAGGTAGTCGTCGCAGAAGTCCCAGAAGAAGCGCTCGGTGCGCTCCAGTGCCCGGGTGTGGTCGTAGGCGACGAACGCCGCGGTGGCCTCCTCGACCACGTCGGCCAGCGCGGCCAGCATCGCCCGGTCCAGGGGCTCGGTGACCCGGGCGGCGTCGGTGGTGGCGTTCTCGCCGGCCACGGACATGACGAACTTGCTGGCGTTGAGGATCTTGATGGACAGCCGTCGGCCGACCTTCATCTGGCCCTCGTCCATGGCGGTGTCGGTGCCCAGACGGCCGCTGGCCGCCCAATACCGGACCGCGTCGGAGCTGTACTTCTCCAGCAGCGCGACCGGGGTGACGACGTTGCCCTTGGACTTGGACATCTTCTTGCGATCCGGGTCCAGGATCCAGCCGGAGATGCCCGTGGTGCTCCAGGGCAGGCTATCGTTCTCGAAGTGGGCGCGGACCACGGTGGAGAACAGCCAGGTGCGGATGATGTCCTGGCCCTGCGGTCGGAAGTCCATCGGGAAGACCCGCTCGAACAGGTCCTGGTCCCGTTCCCACCCGGAGGCGATCTGGGGGGACAGCGAGGAGGTCGCCCAGGTGTCCATGACGTCGGGGTCGCCCATGAAGCCGCCGGCCTGGCCGCGCTGGTCCTCGGTGTACCCGGCGGGGGCCTGGGAACTGGGATCGATGGGCAGCTGGTCCTCGGTGGGCAGCAGCGGCCGGTCGTAGTCGGGGTTACCGTCCGCGTCCAGCGGATACCAGACCGGGAACGGAACGCCGAAGAAGCGCTGACGGCTGATCAGCCAGTCACCGTTGAGGCCCTCGACCCAGTTCTCGTAGCGCTGGCGCATGTGCTCGGGGTACCAGGTGAGCTCACGGCCGCGCTGGATGAGCTGGGCCCGGACGTCCTCGTCCCGACCGCCGTTGCGGATGTACCACTGGCGGGTGGTGACGATCTCGAGGGGCTTGTCGCCCTTCTCGTAGAACTTCACCGGGTGGGTGATGGGCTTGGGGTCGCCGACGAGGTCGCCGCTCTCCCGAAGGAGTTCGACGGTGCGCTCACGCGCGGTGTGGACGGTGGCCCCGGCCAGCCTGGCGTAGGCCTCACGGGCGGCGTCGGACTCCACGCCCTTGGGCGGGTCGGCGATGATGCGGCCGTCCCAGCCGACGATGGGGCGGGTCTCCAGCTGGAGCTCACGCCACCAGGTGACGTCGGTGGTGTCGCCGAAGGTGCAGATCATCGCGATGCCGGACCCCTTCTCGGGGTCGGCGAGGCGGTGCGCCCTGACGGGGACCTCGACGCCGAAGACCGGGGTGGTCACGGTGGTGCCGAACAGGTCCTGGTAACGCTCGTCGTCGGGGTGGGCGACCAGGGCGACGCAGGCGGCCAGCAGCTCGGGGCGGGTGGTCTCGATGTGGACCGGGGTGCCGTCGCCCTTGTGGAAGGCGACCTTGTGGTAGGCGCTGGGGCGCTCCCGGTCCTCCAGTTCGGCCTGCGCGACGGCGGTGCGGAAGGTGACGTCCCACAGGGTGGGCGCCTCCGACATGTAGGCCTCGCCCCGGGCCAGGTTGCGCAGGAAGGCGCGCTGGGCGGCGGCGCGGGAGTTGTCGTCGATGGTGGCGTAGGTGTGCCGCCAGTCCACACTCAGCCCCAGACGGCGCCAGATGGACTCGAAGACCTTCTCGTCCTCGACCGTGAGGATGTCGCACAACTCGATGAAGTTGCGCCGGGAGATGGGGATCTGCCGCTTGGGGTTGGGCTTCTCCGGCGGCTGGAAGTCCGGGTCGTAGGGGACCGAGGGGTCGCAGCGGACACCGTAGTAGTTCTGGACGCGGCGCTCGGTGGGCAGGCCGTTGTCGTCCCAGCCCATGGGGTAGAAGACGGCCTTGCCGTTCATCCGCTGGAAGCGCGCGACGGTGTCGGTGTGCGTGTAGGAGAACACGTGGCCGATGTGCAGCGAACCCGAGACCGTGGGCGGCGGGGTGTCGATCGAGTAGACGTCCTCGCGGCCGCGGGTCCGGTCGAAGTGGTAGACGCCGGACTCATCCCATACGTCGACCCACTTCGCCTCGATACCGTCCAGCGAAGGCTTGTCGGGCATACGGAAGGAATGAGAGCGGTTGGTCATGGGGCAATGCTAGTGCTCCCGCGACCCTGGTCGCTCCCGCTTTCCGGCTTCCCCGGGGCGGTGGGCAGACGCCCCGACCGCGGCCACCGATGCGCGGGCCCGGCCGGCGTGAAAGGATTCTCACGCAGACGGTGCGCCCTCGCGCGCACCATCGTACGCACAAGGGAACGGTGAACGATTCACATGGCTAAGAAGGACGGTGAGGTCGTACCGGTCGTCCTCGGACTCGTCGCGGGTTTCGCAGCGGAGTTCGTCACGCGCAAGGCTCTGACCTTCGCCTGGACGCGCGCGACCGGTGAGGAGCCACCGACGGACCTGGAGTCCCCCGACGTCAGCCTGGGGCGCGCCCTGAGCTGGGCCGTGGTCGCCGGTGTGGGTGTCGAGGTGGCCCGTGTGCTGGCCGTGCGTGCCACCCGCAAGCGGACGGTCGGTTCCGGCGGGCGCGACCTGGAGGCCTGAACCGGCCCGGGACGGACGTGTCACGACGACGGTGGGCGGCTCACCGCACAGGGGTCCCGCCCCGGGTGCGGTCGGCCGTCCACCGTCGCGTTCTCGCTGACCGGCCCGACCGGCCGTACCCCGCCTGGGGGAAGGCGCGCGATGCGCCCCCGTGGGGACGCATCGGATCGCGGCTCGGCTGCCCACCGGTCATGACCGACGGTGCAACAGGTCCTGTCCGGCACCCCGGTGTCCTCGGGACGGTGGGGAGGGCGGTGTCGGGACCCGTCGTCGCCGGTTCTAGGCGCACTCCTTGCAGACCAGCTGACCGGCGCGCTGTTCGGCGAGCTGACTGCGGTGGTGTACCAGGAAGCAGCGCGAGCAGGTGAACTCGTCGGCCTGGCGGGGAAGCACGCGGACCGCGAGCTCCTCGCCGGACAGGTCGGCACCGGGCAGTTCCATGCCCTCGGCCACCTCGTCGGGGTCGACGTCGATGGTGCCGGTGCCCTTGTCCACGCGCCGCGCCTGCAGCTCCTGGAGGCTGTCCTCGTTGATGTCCTCGTCAGTTTTGCGCGGGCTGTCGTAGTCGGTCGCCATCTCTGCTAACTCCATCCCCCTCGTTTAGTGCCTCGTCGCGCGGGTGTAACGCTTGAGAGACCTTCGTTGTGCCCGGTTCGGCCGACGAGTTTCCCGGTGTCGATGAACTGTGCCCCCTCCCGGGTCACTGTTCACAGGTCAGCAGTATCTTGACGGGATTTTGACCGGAGGCGGCCAAGGTTCAGCGGCCGCTGCGGATCGTTCCCTGCCGTACTACCCGACGCCGGGTACCTCGCAGACCTGAAAACACGTTTGCTCCCACATACCGGGCAAGCGTGGAAAACTCCCCCGGGTACGGGCGAAAATCAAGACATGCCCACGTCAGGAGGGATTCCCTCCGTGTCCACGCCCGGGGAAGCATACCCACCCCGGGTCTGCGCTCGTGACAGGGGTGGGCGTGTCTTCGGACACGTATAGATACCACGAAGCGCGGCCTTGCGCAGCTTGGGCCGTCAACGGCGTTCGGCGTCCCCGCCCCGCTGCCCCGGGGGCACGGGCAGGCACACGGTGACGACCAGGCCGCCGCCGGCACGGGGCCAGGCGGTCACCACGCCCCGGTGCGCGCGGACCACCGAGCGCACGATGGACAGGCCCAGGCCCGAGCTGCGACCCGAACCCACCCGGTCTCCGGAACCGCGGCGGAACGGCTCGAAGAGCCCCTCGATCTCGTAGGCCGGAATGACCTTGCCCGAGTTCTCCACCTGGACCGCGGGCATGCCCTCGTACATGCCGCTGCGCACGGTGATCTCGCCTTCCTCGACGTTGTACTTGAGGGCGTTCTCGACGAGGTTGGCGACGAGGCGCTCCAGCAGGACCGGGTCCCCGGTCACCGGCCCGGGCCTCAGGTCCTGGCGCAACGACAGCCCCGACTTCTCGATGTCCCCGGCGAGCTGGCTGAGCACGGTCCCGGCGACCTCACCCAGGTCGACCCGGGCCTTGGCCTCCAGATCCCGGTCGCTCTTGGCGAGGAAGAGCAGGCCGTCGATGAGGCGTTCGTGGCGGGCGTTGGTCTCCAGGAGGGTCTGCCCGACGGTCTTGAGGTCCGGTGAGACGTCCGGGGCGCTCAGGGCCACCTCCAGGAGGGTGCGGTTGATCGCCAGCGGCGTGCGCAGCTCGTGGGAGGCGTTGGCGACGAAGCGCCGCTGCCCGTCGAAGGCCCGGTCCAGGCGTTCGAGCATGCCGTCAAAGGTGTCGGCGAGCTCACGGATCTCGTCGTCCGGCCCGGACAGGGCGATGCGTTCGTGCAGGGACCGTTCGGAGAGCCTCCTGGCGATCCGGGTGATCTTCTGCAGGGGCGACAGGGCGCGACCCGCCACGGCATACCCCAGGCCCACGGCGAGCAGGCCCACGAGGAACAGGGCGAGCAGGGAGAACCGGGTGACGTGGGTGAGGACCTGCTCGATGTGGTGGCTGTTCTCGATCAGCTCCGCCGGGCTCTCCTCGGCCAGGAGCGCGTTGAGCAGGACCGCGATGACCAGGTAGTTGACCAGTACCAGCAGGGAGCCCGCCGCGAAGAACAACATCCCGTAGATGAGGGTGAGGCGGGCCCGCAGGCTGAGGTTGTCGGTGAGGCGGTGGACCGTGGCGTGGGCGGAGGAGCGTTCGGCCCCGTCCCCGTCGGGGGCGACGGAGTTCAGGCTGCGCCAGGTCCCGGTGTCTCCGGGGCGCGTGGGCTCCACCTGCCCTGGTTCTGGGCGCTCCCCCGGTCTCACAAGCGGTACCCCGCCCCCGGAACGGTCTGGATGACCGGCGGGTCACCGAGCTTCTTGCGCAGGGTCATGACGGTGACCCTGACGACGTTGGTGAAGGGGTCGGCGTTCTCGTCCCAGGCCTTCTCCAGGAGACCCTCGGCGCTGACCACGGTCCCCCGGGCGCGCATGAGCACCTGGAGGACGGCGAACTCCTTGGGGGTCAGCGAGATCTCGCGGCCGTCGCGGTGCACCAGGTGGTTGGCCGGGTCCAGGGTGATGCCGCCCCGTTCCAGCACCGGTGGCAGCGGGGGCGCCGAACGACGGCCCAGGGCGTACACACGGGCGATGAGTTCGGCGAAGGCGAAGGGTTTGGCCAGGTAGTCGTCGGCTCCGATGGTGAGTCCCTCGACCTTGTCCTGGACCCCGTCGGAGGCGGTGAGCATCAGGATGCGGCCGTTGTAGCTCTCGTTGACCAGGGAGCGGGCGACGTCGTCGCCGTGGACTCCGGGGAGGTCGCGGTCGAGGACGACGACGTCGTAATCGTTGACCGCGGTGTGCTCCAGGGCGGTGTCCCCGTCGTAGACGACGTCCACCGCCATGGACTCCCGTCGCAGTCCGACCGCCACCGCGTCGGCCAGGACCCGTTCGTCTTCGACCACGAGTACGCGCAACGTTGTCCTTCTAGAGCATCGGTGTCTGGAAACAAAAAGGGGGCCGCTGCCGGCGCATCCCCCAACACACCGGCAGCGGCGTTCTTGGTCCCGGCCGCGTCAACCGTTCTTTCACAGTGGAGGTAAGGAGACGGTAAACCCGCCGGGGACTCCGGGGGGAGTCCCGCTCTCCTCGCCCCGTGTGACACGGGCGCTGGGCCGGGAGCTTCACAGCTCCCCTGAGCGCGGGGCGGCCGTCGCCGACGAATCCCCCAACCGTCGGCGACGGCTCAACCCCGCACATCTCAAATCTGACACATCAAGAATAAGGAACGAGTAAGCAGAAGCCCCGTTCGGAAAATGTGTCTTGAGACACTTTTTTCCGCCGCTTGCCGAAACCGCCCCGCCGGACACCGGTGGCGACGGCGCCCGGTGGGGCGCCACCCCCGCCGACGGGCCCTTTTCCATCCTGCGGAAGCGGTCCTCGTGCCCGCCCACCGTCACGGAAGGATCACGCGCGGGGGGCCGAGGTTTGACGCGGATCACAGTGCGGTAGAGGTAGGAGACGCACGCGTGGAAGCCGGGGTACCGTCCCGGACCGCGACGAGCATGCATGTCACAGGGTCGTGACGACTTCGGTTCGTGCCCACGCGCAAGCGTGCGCACAAGGATGCACACCGGGGCACTGACCGTGTCCCGGTGCCTACCCCTGGAAGAGGTGCAATGGGCGAGTTCATGGCGGAGATCAAGGTCCGTATCAACGAGACCTACCGGTCACTCCAGTCGGCGCAGGCCGCCGGGGACGACTTCCTTGCCGACACCCATGCGTCGGAGCTCGAGGATCTCTACCGCATCGCGGCTCGCAACGGCGTCGACGCCCACTCCTGACCGGAGCGGCCGACGCGGTTCCCGCCCCCGAGGGGCCGGGGACGCACAGCAACAGCATCGAGGCGGGCGGACAACCTTCGGGTGTCCGACCCCGCCTCTCCCCCGCCCCGGGCACCGTGTGTGCCCGGGGTTTCGTGTATCCGGGGCCGCGTGCGAACCACGCTCAGCCGTCGGTGTCGGCTCCGAGCGGTGCCAGGAGGGCGTCGAGCTCCTCGTAGAGGCCGGGCCGGGCCGCGATCACCAGGTCGTTGCTGGGCGGGCCCCCGTGGGGGCCGCCCAACCGGACACCGGCCTCACTGGCCACCAGCCCCGGCGCGGCCCAGTCCCAGATGTGGAGTCCGCGCTCGTAGTAGGCGTTGTAGCGCCCGGTGGCCATGCCGGTGATGTCGACCGCGGCCGAGCCTCCCCGGCGGATGTCACGGATGTGCTGGACCACCCCGGTGAGGACCCTGGCCTGCTGAAGCCGGCGTTCGGGCAGGTAGCCGAAGCCGGTGGCGACCAGGGCCCGGTCCAGCGGAACCCGGTCCGGTGCGCGCAGGGTCCGACCGTCGAGCCGGGACCCGCCGCCCAGGACCGCATCGAACATCTGCCCGTGGGCGGGCAGGTGGACCGCGGCGGCCACGACCGCCCCGTCGACCTCCGCACCGATGGCCACGCCCCAGTCGGGGCTCCCGTACAGGTAGTTGACGGTGCCGTCGATGGGGTCGACGATCCAGCGCACCCCACTGGTGCCCTCGACCCCGCCGCCCTCCTCACCGAGGATCGCGTCGTGGGGGCGGGCCGCGAGCAGACGCTCCCGGATCAGGTCCTCGGTGGCCCGGTCCATCTCGGTGACGACGTCGGTGGGGCTGGACTTGGTGTCCAGGACGGTGATGCCCTCCTGCCCCTTGGCCGCGAGTTCACCGGCCTCCGCCGCCACGGCGACGGCGAGGTCCCGCAGCTTCTCCGGGTCGTGTGGGGACTGGATGGTGGTCACTGTTGCCCTCCTGGTCGTGGCCCTCCGGACGGGTGTGCCCGGATGCTTCCGCCACCGAACTCTACGTGGAGCCCACCGTCGCCCACGGAAGCAGGGCGAACGCGAGGAGGAGGGGCCCGGCACGCGCGGTGCCGGGCCCCTCCTCCGGTGCGGGACCCTAGAGCAGCTCGGGCCTGGTCCACTCCTTGCCGTGGACGTGGTGGTCCAGGAAGGCGAAGATCGTCTCGTACCAGACCTGTGCGTTGCCGGGCGTCAGGATCCAGTGGTTCTCGTCCGGGAAGTACAGGAACTTGGCGTCGACCTCGTGCAGGAGGAGATCGCGCCACAGGCGCAGGCCCTCCCCGATCGGCACCCGGTAGTCCTTGTCGCCGTGGATGACCAGCATCGGAGTGCGGATCTTGTCGGCGTGCAGGTGCGGCGAGTTCAGCTGGTAGCGCTCCGGCCGGGCCAGCGGGGTGCCGAACTCGCTCTCCCACACCGGCGGGTAGTCGGTGGTGCCGCTGAACCCGTCCAGCTGCCACAGGGAGGCGTGCGAGATGATCGCCTTGAACCGGTCGGTGTGCCCGGCGATCCAGTTGGCCATGTAGCCGCCGAAGGAGCCGCCCATCATGGCGGTGCGCTCGGCGTCGATGTCCTGGCGGGCCTCGGCGGCGTCGGTGATCGCCATGACGTCGGCGTGCGTGCGCGGGCCCCAACGGCCCCAGGCGCGGCGGAGCATGTCCTGGCCGTAGCCGGTGGACAGGGCGGGGTCCGGAAGCAGGACGGCGTAGCCGCGGGCGGCCAGCAGCCACGGGTTCCAACGCCAGGACCAGCCGTTGAAACTCATGTAGGGGCCTCCGTGGACCCAGAGCATGAGCGGTGCGGGCGAGGCGGCGGAGGCCTCCTCGGGCAGCACCAGCCAGGACCGGATCCGGGTGCCGTCGTCGGCGGTGGTCTCGATCTCGGTGAGGGTGCCCGGCATGGTCAGCTCGGAGCCGGGGGTGCGCAGATACTCGGGCCGGCCGTCGGTGGCGTCGGCGGCCAGACGCACGGGGGCGGGCGGGGCGTCCCAGGCGTCGCGCAGCGCGTAGACGTGGCGGCCGTCGGGAGACGGGTTCAGCTCGCTGTAGGCGCCGTGGTCCCCGGTGACCCGGGTGAGGGAGCCGGTGGCCACGTCCAGGCGGAAGACCGGTCGGCGGCCGTTCTCGTCGGCGACGAGGAAGACCGTGCCGGAGTCGGCCGACCAGGCGTAACCGCGGGGCCAGAGTTCGTGGTCGGGCAGCAGGTCGCGGCCCTGGCCGGTGGCGAGGTCGGTGAGCCACAGCGTGGCGTTGCGGGGCTCTCCGTCGTAGCTGCCCTCGTCATCGGCGAAGACCAGGGCCCTGGTGCCGTCCGGGGAGACCAGGGGGTTGCCGAAGTCGAACCTGGCGTCGGCTCCGCCGGCGATGGTGCGGCGCTCGCCGGTGGCCGTGTCCACGGCGACGACCTCGTCCCGGCGGGCGCCGCCGGAGGTGGGCACCGACCAGGTGGTGAGCAGGGCGGACCCGTCGGGGGTCAGTTCCGGGGAGGCACCGAGAAGGGACAGGCCCGAGTCACCGGTGAGGTCCTTGGGCTCGCCGAAGCGGGCGTCCTCGTCCTCGGGCGGGGCGGCCGTGAAGATCCGCGGGTGGTCCGGGCCGATGTCGCTGTCCCAGGAGCGCACGGGCAGGGCCTCGTGCAGGATCGCGGTGACCCCTGCTTCCTCACGGGCCTTTCTGGCCTCCGTGTCGGCCTCGGCGTCCTCGGCGCCGGGGTGCACCCTTCCGGTGAAGGCGACCAGTCCGGAGTCACGGGCGACGGCGAAGGCACCGATGCCTCCGGGACGGGAGGCGACCTGGCGGGCCTCGCCGCCGTCCGCGGGCAGCAGCCACAGTGCGGCCTTGGGCTTGTCCTCGGCCTTGGCCTCGGGATCGACGCGTCCGGTGCTGAAGAGCACCGAACCGTCGGGGAGGAACTCGGCGCCGGACTCGCCCTTGGTGGAGCGGGTCAACCGCCGGGGAGCGCGCCCGCCCTCGGATTCGGTCGCGGTGTCGATCTCCCACAGAGCGCTGCGGAAGGACTTGGAGTCGGGGGCGATGTCGCTCACGGGCGCGACGAGGCGGGTGCCGTCCGGGGACAGGCGCAGCCCGTTCACGCGGCGCAGGCGGACGTACTCCGGCAGTTCATACCAGGAACGAACCAAGACAAAATCTCCTGAAACCGTCGACTTGTGGTCTGACCCGACCCTATCGGCCGCGGTGACCCGGGTCACCGCTGTATTCCTCGCACCTCAGAGGGCGTCAACAACGTTGACAACGTCTTGCACTCAAGAGCGTGTCCCGACCGGCCTCCCCCGGGGAGCGGGGACCGGGCCGCCGTCAGCCCCGGCGACCGCGCACGGGGCCCGCACCGGTGGGACACGAGGGCGCCCCGCCAGTGCGGTTCGGCCCGGTCAGCGCTGCTTGCAGCACTGACCGCTCCCCCCGGCACAGCGCGGCAGGGAGGTGAGCCGCTGCTCCGCGGCGCGGCCGGTGTACTCGTGCACCAGTTCGGTCACCATGGACACGAACGCGGGGTGCGTGCCCGGGCTGAGTGCGCGCTCGTAACCGATACCGAGCTTCTCGGCGGTCTCACGGGCCTCCACGTCGAGGTCGAACTTGACCTCCATGTGGTCGGAGACGAACCCGTGCGGAACGACCACCACGGCGGGGACGCCCTCCCCGGCGAGCTCCTCCATCCGGTCGTTGACGTCGGGCTCCAGCCAGGGCTGGCTCGGCGGACCGCTGCGGCTCTGGTAGACGAGCTCGTAGGGGTACTCCCGGTCGAGGCGCCCGACCACCAGGCGGGCCACCTCCGCGAGCTGGGCCCCGTAGGCGCCCTCGGGCCCCAGGTCCTGGTCCGGACCACCGCTGGCCTCGGCCATGGCGGTGGGGATGGAGTGCGCGGAGAACAGCAGGCGCACGCCCTCGCGCTGCTCCTCGGGGAGCCTGTCCAGACAGGCCTGGGCGTGCTCCGCCAGGGGTCCGACGAACCCGGGGTGATCGTAGAAGGGGCGGATCAGGTCGACCTCGGGAGCGTCCTCGCCCAGCGCGGCACGGGCGCGCTCGATGTCCTCGCGATAGGCGGTCCGGCTGGACCAGTTGCAGTAGGCCGAGGTGGGCAGCGCCAGCACTCGGCGGACCCCGTCCTCCCTCATCCTCGCGAGGGTGTCGGTGAGCATCGGTTCCCAGAACCGGTTGCCCCAGTAGACCGGCAGGTCGACGCCGTTGGCGTCGAAGTCGGCGGTGACCGCGGCGAGCAGGTCCCGGCACTGCTGGTTGATCGGGCTCACTCCACCGAAGAGGAAGTAGTGCTCACCGACCTCCGCCAACCTTTCGCGGGGGATGTTGCGCCCGCGGGTGACGTTCTCCAGGAACGGGATGACCTCGTCCTCGCCCTCCGGGCCACCGAAGGAGATCAGCAAAAACGCGTCGTAAGGCCTCATGGAACTCATGAAACCAGCTCTCCGGGACCAGCCTGATCCGCCCCCGCCCCTCGTCGTGGAACTTTCGCGTCTTCCGTGACCAGGGACACTCTTCCTCTGGTCACACAAGTGACTGATCGGTAATGTCACCGCATGACTGATGTGTTGTGGCACACCTGGGCCGACACCCACCAGGCCCGCCCCCGCCGTACGGCGACCCCCAACAGCACCGGGGAGGTCGCCTCCGCGGTCTCCTCAGCCGCCGCCGAGGACCTGCGCGTACGCATGGTCGGCTCGGGCCACTCCTTCACGGACGTGGCCGTCACCGACGGCCTGCTCCTGGCGCCCACCTCCCTGACCCGTGTGCGCTCGATCGACCCCGGTGCGGGAACCGCCACGGTCGAGGCGGGTCTGCCCCTGTGCGACTTCAACGACGCGCTGGCCGCGCGCGGCGTCGCGCTGGCCAACATGGGGGACATCGCGGTGCAGACCGTGTCCGGCGCGGTACAGACCGGCACCCACGGCACCGGTCGGGACGCGGGGGGCCTGGCGAGCCAGGTGGTGGGAATGGAGATGGTGCTCGCCGACGGGTCCGTGGTCGAGTGCTCGGCCGACCGGGACCCGGACCTGTTCCACGCGGCCCGGGTGGGTCTGGGTGCCTTCGGCGTGGTGACGGCGCTGACGATGGCGGTCCGCCCGGCGTTCCTCCTGCACGCCCGGGAGGAGCCGATGCCCCTGGACGAGGTGCTGGAGCGCCTCCCCGAACTGCGCGCGGAGAACGACCACTTCGAGTTCTTCTGGTTCCCGCACACCGAGAGCACCAACACCAAGCGCAACAACGTCTCCCGGGGGCCGGCCGAGCCGCTGTCGAACTTCCGGTCCTGGCTGGACGACGACTTCCTGTCCAACACGCTCTTCGACCGGATCAATCGGGTGTGCCGCCGTTTCCCCTCGGTGGTCCCGGCCGTGAACCAGATCAGTTCCCGGGCGCTGTCCGCCCGGTCCTACACCGACGTCTCGCACAAGGTGTTCGCGTCGGTGCGCGACGTGCGGTTCGTGGAGATGGAGTACGCGATCCCGGCCGAGCACGTGGCGGACGTCCTGCGCCAGACCCGGGAGATCGTGAACCGCGGCGACCACCGGGTGAGCTTCCCCGTGGAGGTGCGGTTCGCCCCGGCCGACGACGCCTGGCTGTCCACCGCCCACGAGCGGGAGACCGCCTACGTGGCGGTGCACATGTACAAGGGGACGCCCTACGAGTCCTACTTCGCCGACCTGGAGGCGGTCTTCACCTCCGTGGGCGGACGCCCGCACTGGGGCAAGATGCACACCCGCGACCGCGCCTACCTGGAGAGCGTCTACCCGCGTCTGGGCGATGCCCTGGCGGTGCGGGACCGGGTGGACCCGCACCGCCGCTTCGGCAACGCATACCTGGACCGGGTGTTCGGCTGAGGGGCGTTCGGCCGGACCCTCGGGGAAGGCCCGGCCCGCGGTGCGGGCCCGGCTGGCCGGGCACCGCACCACGGGCGGGAGGGCCGCCGCGCCGGACTCACTCCGCGGGTGCCTCCGGAGCGGGTTCTGGCTGTGCACCGCCCTCGGGCGCCTCCCCCGTCCCGGGGTCGGGAACCTCCGCGTCCCCCGGTTCCTCCGGGGTGCCCTCGTCGACCGGCGGGTCGACGGGTCCGGTCGTGTCCTCGGGGGTGTCCGGGTCGATCTCCGCCGGGGGCGGGGTGGGTTCGGGGTCGGTCGGCGCCCCGGTCTCCGGTTGCCCCGTTCCGGCGCCGTCCTCCGTGGAGGTCCGTTCGTCTCCGGGACCCCCGGGGGTTTCCTCCTCGACCTGCGCCGTGACGGAGCTGCCGCCGAGCAGGGAGGGCGAGGTGGGTTCGTCCTGCCCCTGGGTCCACGCGGTCAGTGAGCGTCCGGTGAACAGCTCAAAGGCCAGGATCACCAGCATGACCAGGACGAAAACCGCCGCGGCCGAGATGGCCGCGGTACGCCAACCGCGCTTGGGGCGCTTCCCGCCGGTCCCTTCCCCGGGGCCTTCCGGGTCGCCGGTGTATCTGTCGTGGGCGGCGGGCATGAGCTCGGTGGCGTCGGGGGCCGCCGGGCCGCCAACGACGGCGGGGGCCTCGGGGTTGCCGAAACCGTGCGCGACGGTCTGCCCCGGCAGGTCCCGTCCCAGGATCGGCATGGCCGTCGTCCGGGCCGCGTCCGGGTCCCCGAGCGGCCCGTGGAGGCCGGCGTCCGCGGCGGGGATCGCGTTGGTGTCGAACTCCGGGTCCACGACACCGGGGCGGACGAGGGAGCGCGCGCCGGTGTTCCTGACGGCCTTCTTCTCCGCCAGCTCCTTCGCCTGCTCGCTGCTGCGGGTGATCCAGTGCTGGATCACCGGGGCCGCGCTGGTGCTGAGTACGGCCATGACGGCGGTACCGATGACGGTGCCGTAGACGTTGAGGTAGGAGGCCGCGGTGGCCGCGGTCAGGGTCGCGACACCGGCACCGGCGACCTGCGCCACGCTCAGGTCGATGCGCTTCCTTCTGCCCGCGCTCTCCTCCGGTCCCTCCTCGCCCGCCTCGGGTTCGTCCCCGTGCTCGGATCTTGGCATAGCGTTGTCCCCCCTTCATCGGCCGCGTTCGGGCGCGGCGGGGCACTTGGTCGTGGGATGGGCGTGTGGTGGGGCATATGACCACTTAGGCCCCAGACATCACAAACCGCCCATGAGTTGAAACTTCACCATAACGGGGACTCATCGCTGATAACGCCATGAGATTGGAAGGATCACTGTCTGGCATCCATCGGCGTGTCGATTTGCGCACGCCAAGACGACTCATGTTCGGAACTGGTCCGAGATCAGAGTTTTCCACAGCCCTGGGGTGATTCGGGAAGCGCGGGATACCATCACCGCGGAGCCTTCGCGCGGGATCCGCGACATTCCCCCACGATCGCTCCCGGTCGCGGAAGGTTCAGCGTGTCAAGATTGGCACCGGAAGCGACCGTGAGGGCCCCGGAACCTCGGGGCAGCTCCCACCGTGGTGCCCACCACGGGCCGGGAGGCGGGCACAGTTCGGACATGCCGGGCGCGGTACTGGCCGAACAGTTGTCGGCCGACCAGACTTGGAGAACGCGGGGGACGGTCCGCCGGACCGGCTCTCGACGGGACACGAAAGGGAGGGCGATGCACGAGCTTCGCCTCGTGGCCGTGAGTGAGGACGGCACCTACCTGGTGCTGGCCAGCACCGGCCGTGGAACCCGCTTCATGCTGCCCGTCGACGACCGCCTCCGTGCCGCAGTACGCGGCCAGTTCTCCCGGCTCGGCCAGTACGAGATCGAAGTGGAGAATCCGTTGCGCCCCAAGGAAATCCAGGCCCGCATCCGGTCCGGCGAGACCGCGGAGGCCATCTCCGAGATCTCCGGGATACCCATCGAACGGGTGCGCTGGTTCGAGGGCCCCGTCCTCCAGGAGCGCGAGTACATCGCGCAGCAGGCCCAGCGCGCCACCGTGCGTTCACACGGTGACGCCGCACCGGGCCCCTCCCTGGAGGAGGTGGTCACCAGAAGAATCGGCGCCCACCAGCTGGAGACCGGCGACGCGGTGTGGGACTCGTGGAAGCGGGAGGACCGTTCCTGGCAGCTCAAGCTCGTCTTCCTGCACGGCGGCGACGAGCGCGTCGCCCACTGGCTGTACGAGCCCAGACACAACAGCGTCGTCCCCGCCGACGAGGAGGCCGACCGGTTCTCCTCCAACGAGCCCCTGGACGCGCCGCCCTCCCCCGGCACGAACGTCACGCCCTTCGCCCCGCGCCGCAACGAGGCCTCCACCGACCTGCCCCGCCTGGACGCACAGTCCGCCGCCGAGCGACGTCACGACCACGTCGCCCCGCGCCGCCTGTCGCCCGCGCAGGACACGCCGTTGGACGAACCGCTGCACCCCGTGGCACGGCGCCCCGAGACCGACCAGTTCGGTGTCCCGCTCCGGGAGGAGCGCCACCGCCAGGCGCCGCGACCCCAGGAACCCGCGCCCCGACGCCCCCTGGAGCGCCCCAGCGAACGCTTCGCGGAACGTCCGGACGAGGCGCCGCCCGCGGCGCCCCTGCCGCAGACGCACCGGCCCGTCGCGCCCCGGCCCGAGCCGGTCCACCGGCAGTTCACCGAACCGACCGAGGCC
Source organism: Nocardiopsis moroccensis (assembly GCF_055763695.1). Taxonomy (NCBI): domain Bacteria; kingdom Bacillati; phylum Actinomycetota; class Actinomycetes; order Streptosporangiales; family Nocardiopsidaceae; genus Nocardiopsis; species Nocardiopsis moroccensis. Next base: position 2,388,685 of record NZ_CP199747.1, read on the forward strand.
CCGCCCGCTCGCCCCGAACCCCGCGGGTACGGCCTGGAGGAGAGCGGGCCCGCCGCCCGCCGGGCTCCCGAAGACACCGAACCCAGGCAGCGGACCGGGCCTGCCGGCGCACCGGAGTGGTCGGAGGCCCCGCCCGCACCGGCGGCCGCACCACGGACCGACCCGGAGGAGGAGGGCCCGGCGGCCGAGGAGCCCGCACAGCAGCGGCCGCGCCGCCGCCGCGCCACCATCGACCTCAACGACGCCGGAACTCCGCGCCGCGCCACAGGGGAGCAGCCGCCCGCGGCGGCCGTCCCGGCCGTGGCCAACGGCTCCACCGCCGCCGGTCCCGCCAAGCGCAAGGGGCGGGGGCGCCGGGCCTCGGTGCCCTCCTGGGACGAGATCATGTTCGGCTCGAAGAAGAACGACTGACCGAACAGCACAGGGGATCCCCGAACAACACAGGGGCGCCCCGAACGGAACAGAGGTGCCGGAGACGCACCGGCACACCCCGTGGGAGGGCGGTCGCACGAGAGCGGCCGCCCTCCTCCCCGTCCCGGTACCTCCTACCGGAGGCGCCCCCGATGGTCCGGATCGTGTCAGGCCGGTCGCCGGCCCGGCCCTCGCAGATCGTCCGCCCAGCCCTCCTCGTCCCCGTCCGGGGCCAGGAAGGGCCGCACCATCTCGGGGGTGATCCGGGCGGCGAAGTCCACGGACTCCGCCAGGGAGGCGTCCTGTGCGGTGTAACCACCCGCACCAGCACCCACGGTGACCTGGAGGTCCGCCAGGCGGGACCGGCGTTGGAAGAGGGTCTGGGTCCAGGTCCACCCGATCACCGCGGACCGCTCCACCGTGGCCTGGGAACGGGACAGCGACCCCGAGCGCACACTCACCCGTTCACCGTCGTAGCCGTGCCCCAGCGAACGGTAGCGGTCGACCGCCAGGGGCACCCCCAGCAGAGCCAGGACCCCGGCGGCCACCGCCGGCCACACGGCGCCCAGGGCCAGGGCCACGGCCGCCACCGCGGCGAAGGGAAGCACCGCACGGATCAGCCGCCGGTACAACGCCGCCCGGGGGTGCCGGGTCAGCGACCCCCGGAACAGGGCCAGGGCCCCGCCCACGACCTCCTCCACCCGGGGCCTCGGGCCGACCGGCAACAGCACCGCGCGGGTGGCGGTGTCGCCCAGGCCGGTGACGATGGCGCGCAGCCCCACCGCCCCGCGGGTGCGTTCGAGGGGGTTGTCCAGCAGTTCGTACCCGCGGATGCGCCGCTTCTCCAAGGTGACGCTGCGCCGGGTGAACAGGCCGCGCTCGGCGACCAGGGAGCCGTCCCGGTCCCTGAGTGAGAACCCCCAGTGGGTCAGGGAGTAGGAGACCACCGCGAACACCGGCATCAGCGCCACCAGCACACCCACGGACGCCGTCCCGAACACGACCAGGAAGGCGCGGTCGGTGCTGGTCACCCAGTCGACGAAGAAATCGGTGGCCACCTCCCCAGCAGACTGCTGGACCGTGCCGAGCAGGGTCGCCAGGACGACGAACGGGGTCAGCAGGTACCCCAGGCTGAGCAACCCGTACAGGTACCAGCTCCGGGGCATCGTGAAGTGGGTGACGGCGTCATCGGCGTCGCCGGTGTCATCGGCGGCCTCGTCCGCGCTCGGTGGGTCCTGCGCTCCGGAGGCGTGCCGGCCGGGTTCGGCGCCCTGCGCCGGGTCCCCGGACCGTTGGCCCTGCCGCGCCGCCGCGTCCCGTCCAGTGAGCACGGCCCTGCGGTGCAGCAGTACCCGGCGCAACCGCTCGGCCTCGGCAGCGGAGACCGCGTCGAGCTTGCCGTCCTCGGTGGCCCCGGCCGACCCGGCCGCCGCCTCGATCCGGACCACCGCGACGCCGAGCATCCGGTGCAGGAGGGTGCTGGTGACGTCCACCCCGCGGACGCGTTCCAGCGGGATCGTACGCCGGGAACGCCGGATGAGCCCCCTGCGGATCTCGATCCGGTCCTCCTCCACCTCGTAGCGGAACGTCCGCCAGGTGACGAACCCGCCGATCAGGAGTGCGACGACACCCGCTCCCGTGGCCGCCAGCAGCCAGGGGTTGAACCCACCGACCACCAGGCCGGCCAGGACGGGCAGGAGAAGGTTCCTGAGCTGGTTGATCGGACCGACGACCATGCTGCGCGGGCTGAGCCGGCGGGCACTGCGCGCGCCGAGGTCGGCGGGCGGCCCGCCCTCGGGCGCCTCACTCCACCAGGAACGGGGCTGTTCGGCGGCGGAGGGCGCGTCGGCGGCGGACGCGCCGCCCGCAGGGGCCGAGGGTACGGAAGCGGGTTCGGGGGTGTCCGCCACGCCCCGCTCCGGTCCACGCGCGGTTCCGGAGGGTGTGCTGCCCGGCGCGACCCAGCCGCCCGTCGCGGGGTCGGTGGGTTCGGCGCCGTGGGGGTTCGGTTCGGGTTCGTGCCGTGGGTCCATCAGGTCGCGTCGTCCCGCAGGGTTCCGGCACGCACGGCGAGCTCCTCGCTGAGCCGGCGCGCCTCGTCGGAGTCCAGGCCCTCGATGGTCGAGGAACCGGCGTAGGAGGCGGTCTGGACCTGGAGCGTGGCCACGTCGAAGACCCGCTCCAGCCAGCCCTGGGTGTGGTCCACGGTCTGGAGCCGGTTGACCGGAACCAGCTGCCAGGTGCGGCTGATCCACCCGGCCCGGGTGTAGATGACGTCCGCACCGACCTCCCACCGGTGCACCCGGTACCGCCAAGAGGGCACGATCGCGATCTTGGCCAGCGCGTACACCGAGTAGGCCACCGGCAGCATCCAGGCGTTCTCCGCCACCCGCTCGGGGATCCAGGCCCAGGGTGCCGAGCTCGCACCCCAGGCGAGGAAGCTCAACACGACCAGGTTGAGGACCGCCCCGAAGAGCAGCCGCAGCGTCCACACCCCGATCGCGCGTCCGCTCACCCGCCGTGCGGGTGGGCGCAGCCGTGCGCCGACGGTCCGTTCGGGTGGCTGCGGGGGCTCTCCCCCTGGGGGAATGGCGTCATGCGGCGGGGTGTTCATCACCTGCACGAGTCTAGGCCGTGGTGTCCCGGACGGGGCGTACGCCGATGGTGTCAGAGCGGGGCGAGTCAGACTGTCAGCGTTCTGTCAGTGCAGGTCGGCACACTTGGGGACAGACGTTGAAACGGAGGACCAATGACTGACGCCATCCGCGCGGAAGGGCTGGTCAAACACTTCAAGGGCAAGACCGCCCTCGACGGTGTGGACCTGACGGCCGAGTCGGGGGCCGTGCTGGGCGTCCTGGGGCCCAACGGGTCCGGGAAGACGACGACCGTGCGCATCCTCTCCACCCTGCTCAGGCCCGACGCCGGGCACGCCACCGTCGGCGGCTTCGACGTGGTCCGCGAACCACACGAGGTCCGCCGCCAGATCGGCCTGACCGGGCAGTACGCGGCCGTGGACGCCGAACTGACCGGTACCCAGAACCTGGTGCTCATCGCCCGCCTGCTCGGGTTCGGCCGCGCCGACGCCCGGGCCAGGGCCAGGGAGCTCCTGGAGCGCTTCGGGCTCGCCGACGCCGCCGACCGCCCCGCCAAGACCTACTCCGGCGGAATGCGCCGACGGCTGGACCTGGCGGCGAGCCTGGTGGGACGGCCCACCCTGCTGTACCTGGACGAACCGACCACCGGCCTGGACCCGCACAGCCGCATCGGCCTCTGGGAGGTCGTACGCGGACTCGTGGACGACGGCGTGACCGTGCTGCTCACCACCCAGTACCTGGAGGAGGCCGATCAGCTCGCCGACGACATCATGGTCCTGGACCACGGCCGGGTGATCAGCCGGGGCACCCCCGAGGAGCTGAAGAACCAGGCGGGCGACCAGGTACTGCAGCTGCGCACCGTCGACCCCGCGCAGCTACCGCTGGCCACCCGGATCGTCGAGGCCGTCACCAGTACCCCGGCGACCACGGACGGAATGCTCCTCAGCGTCCCGGTCACCGACTCCGGCGTCCTGCCCGAGACGGTGCGCCGCCTGGACGAGCAGGGGGTGTCCGTCGCCGAGCTCTCCCTGCGCAAGCCGAGCCTGGACGAGGTCTTCCTCGCCCTCACCGGGCACACCGCCGAAGACGAGACCACGGGCACGCCCGCGACCGAAGGGACCCCCGCATGAGCACCGTGACGACCCCGACGCGAACGGTGGCGGGGGGCGCCCCGGTGGCGCCGCCGAACATCTCCCCGCTGACCACCGTCCAGAACGGGCTCCAGCTCACCTGGCGCAGCATCCTGAAGATCAAGGCCAACCCCGAAGAGGTCTTCGGGCTCATGCTGCAGCCGGTCATGTTCGTGACCCTGTTCGTGTTCGTCTTCGGACAGGCGATGATGGGCGACTGGCAGGCCTACCGCGACTTCCTGATGCCCGGCATCATCGCGCAGTCGGTCATCTTCGCCACGATGGGCACCGGTTTCAGCCTGAGCCAGGACGTGGAGAAGGGGATCTTCGACCGGTTCCGGTCCCTGCCCATCGCTCGTTCGGCCCCGCTGATCGGCGCGGTCCTGGGCGACCTGGTGCGCTACGCGATCACCGTGGTCATGGTGATGCTCGTGGGACTGGCCATCGGTTTCCGCCCCGAGGGCGGGGTGACCGGTGTGGTCACCGCCAGCGCGCTGGTGCTGCTGTTCGCGTTCGCGCTGTGCTGGATGTCGGCCTTCGTGGGCATGATCGTCCGCACACCCATGGCCGTGCAGTCGTTCGCGATGATCCTGCTGTTCCCGCTGACCTTCGGCAGCTCGACCTTCGTCTCGCCGGACGACATGCCGGGCTGGCTGGCTCCGATCGCCGCGAACAACCCCGTCACCCACGTCGTGGACGCCATGCGCGGGCTGATGCTCGGCGGTGACGTCGCCGGCCCCCTGGCCTGGACCCTGGTCTGGACCGTCCTGATCACCGCGGTCTTCTTCCCGCTGGCCGTGTGGGCCTACCGCCGACGCACCTGACGCACCGCCGCGGGGCGGCGCCGCGGAATGCGGCGCCGCCCCGCGGACTCAGCGCGCCCAGTCACCCAGGTCGACGTCGTCCGGCACGATCGGGGCGAGCCACCGCGCCACCCGGGCGCGGACCGCATCCGCCCCGGCGCCCTCGCCCCGGGCCGACCGCTGCCGGAGTCCGGCCTCGCCCAGCCGCTCCACCAGTCGCTCACGGACCCTGCGCCCCCTCGGTGAGGCCGAGTCCGCGACACCGCGCAGGGCGGTGGCGTAGCCGAGCAGGAGAGCGGCCCACTCCGGGTCCTGCTCGACCACCATGCCCGCGAAGGCGTCCAGGACATCGGCACTGATCGTCCCCAGCCCGTGCCGGGACAGCCACCAGGCCCGGCCCGCCTCCCGCCAGGCCCGGCCGGTGTCACCCTCGTCCCAGGCCAGGTCCGCGGCCAGGAGCCGCCAGGCGGGTTCGAGGTAGGCCGGGGCGAAACCACCCAGACCGGCCACGGTCGGCTCGGTTCGGTCCATCAGCCTCCGGGCCTGGTCGGTACGGCCCGCGGCGCGCAGCCACTGGACCCGGGTCTGGCTGAGCACCACCAGCTGCTCGCCCTCCGCCGAGGTCCCCGCGAGCTGCTTCAGGTCCTGCTCGGCGCCCTCCAGGTCGCCCAGGTCGACGAGGATCTGGGCCCTCCGGGTCCGGAAGACGGCCGCCATCCCCTCCAGCCCGCGCTCCCGGGCCAGCTCGACGCCCTCGGCGAGCAGACGCCGACACCGTTCGAGGTCGGTGAAGCGGGCGATGTCCACCAGTTGGATGAGCGCGTGGCACTGGCCCCACACGTCCCCGAGCCCGCGCATGGCCTCCAGTGCGGTCGAGGCGCGTTCCAGGGAGCGCTCCGCCTGCCCGAAGACCGCGTCCAGCAGCGAGAGCATCAGATACGTGGCCGCTCTGGCCCAGGGGTCCGGCTGTTCCTCGAGGGCCTCCTCCAGGCGTGCGCGGGCCGGGCTGTCCGGCCGGCCGTCCGACATCGCGTGGTAGACCAGGCAGAGGATGAGCAGGGGGTGGTCCTCCACCCGCCGCCCCACGCTCCGGAGTACCTCCTCCACCCGGGCGATCCGCGCCAGAACGGTGGTGCGGCCCAACCCCATCTCACCGGAGGTGTGGAACAGGCAGCTGGCGTAGGCCACCTCGCGCCCCGCGGGCGGCCGGTCCCCGACCAGCTCCAGCGCCTGCTCCGACCAGCGGTGGACCTGCCGCCAGCCCCCGACCAGGGTCCAGTACCACTGGGAGTACTCGACCAGGTCCAGGGCCAGGGCGGCGTCCCGGCGCTCCAGCGCCCACTGGAAGGCGGCCGCGCAGTTGTCGGCCTCCCGGCCGAGCCGTTCGATCCACCTTCCCTGGTCGTGTCCGCGCAGTTCGGGGTCGGCCCGTCTCCACAGGTCACGCGCGTACCGGGCCTGGGTGTCCCGGACCCGTTCCTGTTCCCCGCTCCGCACCAGGCGCTCGGCCGCGTAGGCGCGGACCGTCTCCAACTGCCGGTAGCGGGGAGGGGCGTCCTCGCGTTCGGAGGTCTCCGCGATCAGGAGGGACTTGTCCACGAGAGCGAACAGTACGGTCCACACGTCGTGCCCGGCGACGGTCCCCGGCGTACCCTCGGGGTCGGAACCGACCCGCTCGACCGCGTCCAGGTCGGCCCCGCCGGGGAAGACCGCCAGACGGCCCAGCAGGAGGCGTTCGGGTTCGTCGAGCAGTTCCCAGCTCCAGTCGACCACGGCGCGCAGGGTGCGGTGTCGGGGTAGTGCGGAGCGGTTTCCACCGGTGAGCAGGCGGAACCTGTCGCAGAGGCGGGCGGCGAGCTGGGCGGGCGACATCGCCCTGAGCCTGGCCGCGGCGAGTTCCAGGGCCAGCGGCATGCCGTCCAGCTCCCGCATGATCCGGACGACGTGGGCGACGTTGTCGGGGCCGACCGTGAACCCGGGCCGCACCGCTTCGGCGCGTTCGGTGAACAGCACCACGGAGGTGTAGGTACGGGCCTCCTCGACGTCGGCGTCCTCGGGAGGCAGGGCCAGGGAGGGCACCGGCAGGAGGCTCTCCCCGTCCACCCCCAGCGGCTCCCGCGACGTGGCGAGTACGCGCAGGTTCGGGCAGCGCGACAGCAGGGTCCGCGCGATGCGGGCGGTGTCGGCCACCAGGTGCTCGCAGTTGTCCAGCACGACCAGGCCCGCACGCTCGCCCAGGAAGGCGAGGACCCTTTCCAGGGAGGGCTGGGGCGCCGTGCCGGTACGTGTCTGGAGCACCGTGTGCCCACGCAGTTCCAGTGCGGTCGCGATCGCGTCGGGCAGGTCGTCCCCCTGTCGTACGGGGGCGAGCTCGACGAACCAGACCCCGCCGGAGACCAGTTCGGGGGTGCGTTCGACCAGGGTCGCGGCGGTCTCGACGGCGAGACGGGTCTTGCCCGAGCCACCGGGTCCGGTGAGCGTGGCCATGCGGGCGCAGGACAGGCGGGCGACCGCGGCGGACACCTCGGCCTCGCGGGGGACGAAACTGGTCAGCTGCCGGGGCAACCGGACCACTTCGGGCGGATCCGGGTGCCGGGACGGTCCGGACGCCGTGGCGGCGGCGAGCTCCCCGCGGAGCAGGCTCAGGTGGGTTTCGCTCAGGCGGGCGGAGGGGTCCAGGCCGGTCTCCTCGGCCAGCCGTTTGCGGAACTCCTCGTAGGCGGCGAGGGCGTCGGCGGTGCGACCGTTGCCCGCCAGGGCGCGCATGAGCAGTTCGACGGGGCGTTCGCGCTGCGGTTCGCGTGCGGCCAGGGCCTCCGCCTCGGGCAGGGCCTGTGCGAATCGGCCCAGTTCGATGCGGGCGCACAGGTGGTCCTCCAGCACCGTGCGATAGGTCTCGGACAGGCGCAGCGCGATGTCGTCGGCGACTCCCCTGGCGGTGAGGTCGGGCAGGGCCGGGCCGCGCCACAGGGAGGCCGCGGCGGACAGGGCGCGTTCGGCCTCCCGGGGGCGGCCGGCCTGGAGCCGGTCCCCTCCGCGTCTGGCCAGGTCCTCGAACTCGTGCAGGTCGACCTGGTCGGGTACGACGTCCAACCGGTAGCCGGAGGCGTCGCCGTGCAGGCGGGTCCGCTCGCCCAGGGCGCGGCGCAGTCGGGAGGCGAGGGCCTGGAGGGCGTTGCCCGCGGCCGCGGGGACGTCCTCCCCCCAGATCGCGTCGGTGAGCTGTTCGTTGGCCACCTGTTGGCCGGGGCGGAGCAGGAGCAGGATCAGGAGGGCGCGCAGACGCGCGCCGCCGATGGTGATGGGGTGCCCCGAGGCGTCGTGCACCTGGAGGGGGCCCAGAATGGAGAACCGCACCGACCCATGATCACCGATCGGGGCGGCGGGCGCCCGTCGGCGGCGTGCCCGCACCGGCACGGCGCGGGCACGCCGAACTCCCGGAATCCCGGGGCCGGGGCCGATCGCAGTAGGGTTCGCTCAGGACCGTTTTCCGGGACCCGTGGTGGTTCCCGTGCACGCGGTTCCACCGTGACCGCTCCGGGGCCGCCCCGGTACCGGGTCCGGTCCACAGCGAGTCTCGCCTTTTGGCCCGAAAGTCCAGCAGGAGCCCCATTTTGTTCCCGGTCTTGCCTTCCACCCGGACCACCGCCGTGCGCGGCGCAGCCCGAACGTCCCCCGGTGCCCGGGTGGGAGCCGTGGCGGCGGGGGCCGCCCTGCTCGCCTCGACCGGCTGCGGGGTGCTGTCCTCGGACCTGCGCGGTGAGATGCCGACCGACATCAACGTGAGCAGCCCGATGATGCAGGAGGGGGAGCCGTTGCCGGTGGCGTACACCTGCGGCGCCGAGGGCGACCCGGTCTCGCCGCCGCTGAGCTGGTCGGGACTGCCCGACGATGTCGGCTCGATCGCGCTGGTGGTGGACGATCCGCGCGACGCCGTCGTGTTCTGGCTGGTCTACGACCTGGACCCGCAACTGGTCGAACTGCGGCAGAACACCGTTCCGGCCGACGCGAAGTTGGGTCAGAACACCGCCGGAGACACCGCCTACGGGGCACCGTGCCCGGAGAAGGGGGACGTGCACGAGTACCGTTTCACCGTCTACGCGTTGGACGGGACCCTCGGCCTGCCCGAGGGTGCGGCTCTGGAGCTGACGCTGGAGGCCATCGCGGAGCAGGCCGTGGCCCGGGGGACGCTGGTCACCAACAGCGAGGCCACCACCGGCGACTGAGGCCGCGGGACCGCGGGCGGGCGGCTCCGGGGGCGGCGTTCTTCCTCCCTGGCCGGTTCCCGAGGCGGCGCAGACCGCCTCTCCGGACGTATCGGCACCGTTCGCTCCCGTACGCGAACGCCCCGGCTGCCCGCCCCGCCAACGGTGAAACGGGCCTTACCGAGCGTTTCCGTCGGCCCGGACCCGTACGGTGCCGCTCCTGACGGAGGACCCGGGGATTAACCGAGGAAGCTCCTATCGCCCTCTGCACATAGCGCACGACAGCACATACAGTAGGGCTGTGCCCCTCGCCCCTTTTCAGATGACCGATTCCCGTCCACCCGCTCCGCGGCACCCTGACCTGAGACCGCGTCGGAACACCGGCGGCCGCACCCTGCCAGGCACACGGGCTCAGCACAACGGGGTCACGCGGGACCGGGCCGCCGCCTCTTCCCGACCGGCCCCTGCCCGGCCGGTCCCCGGCGCTCCCCGGGCGCGGCCGACCTCCCCAAGGTAGTGCGTACATCATGACCGTCACCGTCATCATCATCATCGCCGTCATCGTCGTGCTCGCCGTGCTCGTGCTCCTGCTGTTGGGTATGCGCGCGCTCAGCCTCGGCTCGCGGGAGGACGACTACGACGACGAGTACGAGTACGACGACGTCGAGGACAGCGGTCCGGACGACCGGCGTGACCGGGGAGAGGGCCCCGAGGACGAGGAGGCGGCCCCGCGAGGCCGTTCCCGCAGGTCGCGTCAGGGCGGGGGCCGGGCGGAGCGACGCCCCAGGGGTAGGCGTCAGCGCGGGGTCGACTGGGAGGACGGCCCCGAGGAGCTCTCCGACAACGACTTCTGGTCCAGCCTGAGCGACGAGGACCCCGGCAGGTCGGGGCGCCGCGGTGACGCCGGGGACGGTTACGCGGACGACGAGTACGACGACGGTTACGACGACCACGAAGAGACCGCGGGGCGGGAACCCTTCGAGCAGGGGCCGCCCAGCGGGCCCAACGCCCAGCCCTCCGCTACAGGCACCTCCGGAGCCCCCGGAGCGGGCGCGGGTTCCACTGCCGACCTGGCGATGCTGGCCAGTCTGGGCCAGGGCGGTACCCCCGACCGGCCCGAACCCGCTCCCCGTCATGCGGAGCAGTGGCCCTCGGAGCCGGCCCCTCGGACCGGGGGCACCGGAGCGCGTCCGGCCGGCGCGGATCCGGGGCAGTCGGCGTTGTCGTCCGGCCAGGGCCTACCGCCCACGCAGGGGCTCCCGCCGGTCCAGCCCGCGGCGCCCCGGGCCGCCTCCGACGACGACCCCCTGGGGCCGGGCTCCTGGACGCCCCGGCCGCCTTCGACGGGTGACCCGTTCGAGGGCCGCGAACCCCTCAGGCCCACTGAGCGGCGTGATCCGCTCGCCCCGGACCCCCTGGAGGGCTCCTCCTCGGGCGGCAGCGGTCACTCGCCCTACGAGAGCGGGTCGATGAACCGTTCCGACTACCCGTCCCTGAGCGGTACGGAGCGCTCCGTTCCCGCCGATCCGCTGGACCCGGGTTTCCGTCCGGGGACCTCGGGTGAGAGGGAACTGGACTCCCCGATCTGGTCCAGCATGGACACCGGCGCCCACCAGCGCCCGGACCTGTCCTCGACGGGCGGCTACGGCAGCGGGCCGGACACGGGCAGCGGCGCCCCGTCCTTCCCCGGCACGGGCGCCCGGCCCTCCACGGGTCAGCCGATGGGCGGCCCGAACACGCCCGGACACCCCCTCCCCGGGGACACCGCCTCTCGGACCGGCGGGTACCCGGCGGGTTCCTTCCGATCGGAACCGGCCTACGACACCGACCCCTTCGCCCGCCCCGCCTACGACACCGGCACCCACCAACGCAGCCCCTACGACAGCGGCACCCACACCCGACCGGACTACCCGAGCGGACCCCCCACCCCCTCCCGCCCCGAGTACGACACCGGCCAACACACCCGACCCACCTACGACACCGACCCCTTCGCCCGCCCCGCCTACGACACCGGCACCCACCAACGCAGCCCCTACGACAGCGGCACCCACACCCGACCGGACTACCCGAGCGGACCCCCCACCCCCTCCCGCCCCGAGTACGACACCGGCCAACACACCCGACCCACCTACGACACCGACCCCTTCGCCCGCCCCGCCTACGACACCGGCACCCACCAACGCAATCCCTACGACAGCGGCACCCACACCCGACCGGACTACCCGAGCGGACCCTCCGGTCCGAACGTCCCGGGCGGCGCCCCCAGCGCCCAGGGCAGCGACCAGTTGTGGGGGGCCCAGGACGACACCGGCGCCTTCGGGACCGCGAGCCGTCCGACGATGCCGGGCGGGGGCCGGACCCCCGACCAGTCCTCCCCGTTCGGCCACGGCCCCGGATCCCTCGGCCAGAACGGCCCCGGCCAGGGCGGCCCCGGGCACCCTGGCGCGCCGGGGTACCCGACCGGCGGTTACCAGTCCAGCCAGTTCAGCGGGGACCTGCCGACTGCTTACCCGGGCCACACCCAGCAGAGCGACCCCTACGGCCACCCGATGAACCCCGGCGGTCAAGGGACGCCCCCCGGGGGCGGCTACTCCGATGTCCTGAGTGGCGGCTTCGCGCCGCAGTCCCCCGAGTCCGACTACGGTTACCCGCCTCTGGAAGGCTGGCAGCCGCGCGGCGAGGAGGCCGAGGGCCCGGGCGGGCCCGGCCAGCGGCACGGGAACGGCCCCTACGGCCAGGACCCCTACGGCCAGGACCCCTACGGGCGGCCCGCACCCGGCCGGGACTACTACGAAGGCGGCTACGAGGACGGGCGCTTCCGCTAGGACCCGCACCCCGGTCCGCCTCCTCGGGGCCGGAACGGGACCGCCCCCCCGTTCCGGGCACACCACCCGGAGTGACGACCGCGCCGAGCGCTTTCGGGCCCGGCACCCACCGCTTCACACCGCCGAGGCTGCGGGAGACCCCCGCAGCCTCGGCTTTGTTATGTCCCGTTCTGCCCCGCGAACGTGTGAAGCCGGGAAAATGGTTACCGAAACCACAACAGTTCGTAACACAGGGTCATCCCCATTGACTACAATCGGTGATTGACAAAGCACCCTTCGCGGTTCCGCTGTCGTCACGCGTCCAGCCGCGCCCCGTCCCGGACACCGCTGTCCCCGTGCGCCCACGCATACACCTGCCTGGTCCAACCCGAACGGAGCAACCATGCGCAACGACGCCCAGGGAGCACCACCCGAGCAGCCGGAGGCCGCCGCCTCCTCCCCGCTGCCCGGGACCCACACGGATCGCAAGGGGGTCGCCGCCGACGTCGGCGCCTCCCTCGTGGTCTTCCTGGTCGCCGTCCCCCTGTCCCTGGGGATCGCCGTCGCCTCCGGCGCGCCCCTGATAGCCGGGATCATCGCCGCCGTCGTCGGCGGCATCGTCGCCGGACTGGTCGGCGGATCGATGGTGCAGGTCAGCGGCCCGGCTGCCGGTCTGACCATCATCGTCGCCGACCTGATCATGACCTACGGGTGGCGGGTCACCTGCCTGATCACCCTGCTGGCCGGACTGGTCCAGCTTGCCCTGGGCGCCTTCCGCATCGCGCGGGCCGCCCTGGCCGTCTCCCCCGCCGTCGTCCACGGCATGCTCGCCGGAGTCGGCGTCACCATCGCCCTCGCCCAACTGCACGTGGTCCTGGGCGGGGAACCGCAGAGTTCGGCCCTGGCCAACATCACGGACCTGCCGGAGCAGATCGCACACAACCACACCGCCGCGGTGGCGGTCGGGGTCATCACCATCGCGATCCTGTTCGGCTGGAACCGCCTGCCCGCCATCGGTCGGCTCCGCCCCGGGATGATCCCGGCCGCCCTGGTCGCGGTGGGCACCGCCACGGTCATCGCCACCCTGGGACGCTGGGAGGTCGAGACCGTCGCCCTGCCCGCCTCGATCTCCGAGGCCTGGAACGGACCGATGCTGCCCGAGTCCGGTCAGTGGCACGGTATCGCCCTGTCCGTGGCCGCCGTGGCCATGGTCGCCAGCGTCGAGTCACTGCTGGCCGCGATCGCGGTGGACCGCCTGCACAGCGGCCGCCGGGTCATGCTCAACCGCGAACTGTTCGGCCAGGGCGCGGCCAACACCGTCAGCGGCGCCCTGGGCGGCCTTCCCGTCGCCGGTGTGATCGTGCGCAGCACCGCCAACGTGCGCGCGGGCGGCCACAGCCCGCTCTCCACGGTGCTGCACGGCGTCTGGATCCTGCTGTTCGTCGCCCTGTTCGCGCACGTGGTCGAACTGATCCCGATGGCGGCCCTGGCCGCGCTCCTGGTGTTCATCGGTACCCAGATGGTGTCCGTCGCCCACCTGCGCGACCTCCGGCGGCACCACGAGGCCAGCGTCTACCTGGTGACCCTGGCCGGTGTGGTGCTCCTCGGGCTGCTGGAGGGGGTGTTCCTCGGCTTCGCGCTGGCGATGGTCGTCTCCCTGCGCCGGCTGACCAAGCTCACCGTGGTCACCGAGGAGCGCGCCGACCGCGTGCACGTCACCGTGCACGGTTCGCTGACCTTCCTGGGCGTCCCCCGGCTCGCGCACGTGCTGCGCACCGTCCCCGCGGGCGCCGCGGTCGACCTGGACCTGCACGTGGACTTCATGGACCACGCCGCCTTCGAGGCCATCCACGCCTGGCGGGTGGACCACGAGCGCACCGGCGGCAGCGTCGACATCGACGAGGTCCACGAGAAGTGGTACGCGCGCAGTTCCACCAGGTCCGCACCGGCCGCCAAGACCATCCCCAAGGGCCGTTGGTGGGCACCGTGGGGGATGCGCCGCGAGTCGGGGGACGCACCGGAGGTGAACCCGCTGGGGCTGCTCACCGCCGGGGCCCGCGAATACCACGCCGGAACCGCGGACCGGATGCGTTCGGTGATGAGCCGCCTCGCACATGGCCAGAGCCCGACCGCCCTGTTCATCACCTGCGCGGACTCACGGGTGGTGCCGAACCTGATCACCGCGAGCGGGCCGGGCGACCTGTTCACCCTGCGCAACGTGGGCAACCTGGTGCCGCCGCACGGCAGCACCGACGGTTCCGCCGGTGCGGCGGTGGAGTACGCGGTGAACGTCCTGCGGGTGCCCTCGATCGTGGTCTGCGGGCACTCCCACTGCGGTGCCATGCGGGCCCTGGCGGAGAAGACCCACCAGGGCCCGGAGGAGGCGGAGACGGCGCACCTGCGCCGCTGGCTGGCCAACGGCGAGGGGAGCCTGCGGCGGGCCGGGGCGGACGCCGGAGCGCTGGCGGGCCTTCCGGCCCCGGAGGTCCTGCGCCGTCTGGCCCAGGCGAACGTGGTCGAGCAGCTCGGCAACCTCATGGGGTACCCGGTCGTCCGCGAACGGGTGGAGTCGGGTGAGCTGACCCTGTCCGGGATGTACTACGACCTGGAGACCGCCAAGGTGCACCTGCTGGACGCCGAGACCGGGGAGTTCTCCCCCGTACAGGGCGTCCAGGACGTGCCCGAACCGGTGCCGTACCCCCGGGAGGGCACGGCGGGGGATCAGCCGTCGTCCTCGGGCGCGTCGTCACGCCCGTCCTGCTGAACACCTGAGGCCTGGTAGGCGGCGAGCAGGATGATCGCCACGATCGCCAGGATCGGCAGACCGAAGAGGACCACCCAGAAGCCGGTGGAGTCGAACAAGAGTCACCCATTCCCGTGAACGCGGATGCCCGCCGGACCACCGACCCCGGAAACGTCGGCCCGCGGGCGTTCGCGCTCCGGGAGGCAACCGGGGTACGGAGCGCAGGCCCAATCTACCGGTGCCGCAGGGGATGTAGCCATCACCGGCAGGCTGTAACCGTGTATCCGCGGACCGCCGAAACCCCTCCGGCAGGGTGTCCGCAGGCCCAACCGCCGTGATCTTGCCACCAGAGCAGAGGACCTGGGCCACGGGGGTCGAGTGAACAGAGGGGGACGGGTACCGGCCCTCACCCTCGGAGAAGGTGACGGGTCGCTCGTAGGGACGGTCCCGGAGCGCGAAGAGGTAGAGAGGAGGGAGTCGGCCGGTAAGCCGGATTCTGTCGGTCCGAAGACCGGACGGTCATCCATCTGGGGCCGCCGTTGCCGACGACCTCGGTGCGGTCTACCCGCGGACTCGGGCGGGCCGCCCTCGAACATCCGCGCGGGAACCCGAAGGTTCCCTTTTTGACCTTGCTCCGGGTGGGGTTTACCTAGCCGACCGGATCGCTCCGGCCGCTGGTGGTCTCTTACACCACCGTTTCACCCTTACCACCGCGAGCGGTGGCGGTCTGTTTTCTGTGGCACTTTCCCGCGGGTCGCCCCGGGTCGGTGTTACCGACCACCCTGCCCTGTGGAGTCCGGACTTTCCTCGAACCCGCGCTGGGCGCGGGGCCGCGACCGTCTGGCCGACTCCCCCTCTGTCCCTAGCCTACCGCTCCCCGGGAGGTCCGCCGATCCAGATGCGCGGTGTCGTTGAGGGAACGCACCACCTGGGGTCCGTCCGCGTAGCAGTCCACCTCGGTCAGGCACGCGGTGTCCAGGTGCATCCGGTACAGCGCTCCGATCGGGGCGAGCATCGCCTGTTGCACGGCCACCTTGATCGGGGTGACGTGGCTGACCACCAGGACCCGGCGGCCCCGGTGGCGTTCCAGCAGGGCGTCACGGGCCCCGCCGACCCGGCGGGACACCTCGGCGAAACTCTCACCGCCGGGCGGCCCCGTTTCGGGGTCGGCCAGCCACCGGCTGACGTGCTCGGGGTCCTGTTCCCGGGCCTCGCCGAAGGTCAGTCCCTCCCAGGCCCCGAAATCGGTCTCCACGAACCCCTCGTCCACCTCCACCGCGAGGCCCAGCAGGTCCGCCGCGTACCCGGCGGTCTGCCGGGTACGCAGCAGCGGAGAGGAGACCACCGCCTCGATCCCCCACCCGGCCAGGCGGTGGGCGGCCGCCTCGGCCTGGACGTGGCCCTCGTCGGTGAGGGGGATGTCACCGCGTCCGGCGAAGCGGCGTTCCACGGACAGCGGGGTCTGGCCGTGCCTGAGCAGGACAAGACGGGTCGGTTCGGTGTCCGGCCCGCCCCACCCCCCGCTCATTCGGCGGCGGGGGAGCCCAGCCCCGACTCCTCGGTGCGCACCAGGATGCGGCGGCAGTCCTCGCAGCGCACGACCTCGTCGGCGGGGGTCGCGCGGATCTCGTTGAGCTCCACGGTGCTCAGCGCCAGCTTGCAGCCGTTGCAGCGGCCGTAACGCAGCGGAGCGGCCGCCACGCCGTCGTACTGGGCGCGCAGCTTGTCGTACAGCCCCAGCAGGTCGGCGGGGATGTCCTCGGCGACCCGCTGACGGTCCTGGGTGAGGCGGGTGCGGTCCCACTGGATCTCGGCGGCCGCGGTGTCCCGGCGGGCGGTGACCTCGGTGAACTTGGCCACCGCGGCCTCGCGCTCCTCGGCCAGGCGGCTGACCTCGGCGTTGAGCGCCTCGGCCTGCTCCATGACCTCCAGGACGACCTCCTCCAGCTCGGACTGGCGGCGGCCCAGGGACTCGATCTCCGACTGCAGGTTCTGCAGGTCCTTGGCGTTGGTGATCTGCCCCGACTCCAGGCGCTTGGCGTCACGCTCGGCACGGGTGCGCACCTGGTCGACGTCGCTCTCGGCCTTGCGCTGGTGGCGTGCGACGTCGGAGGCCCTGGTCTGCGCGGTGATCAGCTCGGCGTCGAGGGCGTCGGCGCGCTCCTTGAGCTCGGCCGCCTCGGCGATCTCGGGCAGGCTCCGGAGACGGTGGTCCAGACGGTGGAGCTGGGAGTCGAGCTCCTGGAGGTCGAGAAGTCTGGCCTGAGCGGCGGGTTCGGCTTTCACTTGGAGTCTCCTGGGAATCGCGGTTGGGAGGCCGGGGAGGCCGCCCGCGCCCTGTGCAGTTGTGGTCTTCTGGGTGGATCTCTTGGAGCGGGTCCCGCACACGCTCTACACGTGCTGGAAGGTCCGTGACCAGGCGTCCGTCACGGTGGTCGACACTCGGAACTCCACGTTAGCCCCATTCTGGCCGCCCGCGCGCCCGAGCGCGTCACTCAGGTGGTCGGCGCCGTCGGCCAGCCAGGGCCACTCGCCGGCGAAGTGGGCGATGTCGATCAGTGCGGGGCCGCCCGGCCGTTCGACGAACTCCGACGCCGGGTGGTGGCGCAGGTCGGAGGTGACGTAGGCGTCGACCCCGGCGGCGCGGGCCGCGCCGAGCAGGGAGTCGCCCGCTCCCCCGGAGACCGCGACGGTACTGACGAGGCGGTCGAGGTCGCCGGCCACACGGACACCGCCCGCGGTGGCGGGCAGCCCGCGGGCGACCTGCTCGGCGAAGTCGCGCAGGACGAGCGGCTGGTCGAGCTCACCGATCCGGCCGATCCCGCGCCGTCCCTCCGGGTCGGTGGTGTCGGGCTCCAGCGGGCGCAGCCGCCCGGTGATCCCGACCGCGCGGGCCAGGGCGTCGGACACCCCGGGCGAGGCGGTGTCGGCGTTGGTGTGCGCGGTGTACAGGGCCACTCCGGAGCGGATCAGGCGGTGCACGATCCGGCCCTTGGGGGTGTCGGCGGCCACGCTGGTGACCCCGCGCAGCATCAGCGGGTGGTGCGTGACGATGAGGTCGGCGCCCCAGGTCACGGCCTCGTCGACCACCGCGTCCACCGGGTCGACCGCGAACAGGATCCTGCCCACCGGCTGCGCGGGGTCACCGCAGACCAGGCCGACGGCGTCCCAGGAGGCCGCCCACTGCGGCGGATAGACCTCCTCGAAGGCTGCGGTGACGTCGGACAGGGTGACTGGCTGCGCGGTCGAGGTGCTCACGGGCACGAGACTAACGGTCTCCCCGCCCGAGCGTGAAAACGCCGGTGCCGGCGGTTCCTCACCGGTCCAGAAGGGCGGCCGCCCCGCTCAGCCGGTCGGTGACCTCGGCGGGGGCGTCGAGTGCGGACCCCGCGCCCAGGGACAGCACCACCGCCGTGTACTGGCAGACCAGGTCCAGGGAGTCCGCGCTGATCCGGACCTCGCAGCGGTCGGGGCCCCGGGGGCCGACCCGGCCGGGCAGGGGGCCGTACAGCCGTTCCCGGACCTGTTCCTCGGGCAGTTCCACGGTCACCGTGGCCGTGTACCGGTACGTCCCCCGGACGAACAGCCGGGTGAGGAAGGTCGCTGGGTCGGGCGCGGGCAGCTCGCGCGGGCGGAACCGGCCGTGGGTGGGGCGCGGGTCGCTCAACCGGTCCACCCGGAAGGTCCGCCAGTCCTGGCGGGCGGTGTCGTGTGCGAGCAGGTACCAGTGCCCGCCGTGGGACACCAGGTGGTGGGGTTCGACGCGGCGTTCGGTGCTGTTCCCCGCCCGGTCCCGGTAGGTGAAGTCGGTGACCGCCCGTTCGTGGCGGCAGGCGGCCAGGACCCCCAGCACGGTCGGGTCCACCCCCGGGGCGTCGGGGTGGGGGACGACGGACGCCGCCCTGCCCACCGCCACCAGGCCGGGCCGCAGCCGCGCGGGCAGAACCCGTTCGAGTTTGGCCAGGGCCCGCAGGGCGCTCTCCTCGACCCCGGTGGCGGTGGCCAGGGCGAGCGCGATCGCGACCGCCTCCTCGTCGTCCAACAGCAGCGGCGGCAGGTCGCGTCCGGACACCAGCCGGTATCCGCCGGCCACGCCGGGGGTGCCCTCCACCCGGTAGTCGAGGTCGCGCAGGCGTTCGACGTCGCGGCGCAGGGTGCGGGCGCTGACCCCGAGCCGTTCGGCGAGTTCGGCCCCGCTCCACTCCCGGCGGACCTGGAGCAGGGACAGCAGGCGCAGCAGCCGCTGCGGAAGGGTGCCCCGTGCCGACCCCGCGCTCTCCCGGTCCATGGATCCCATGCTGCCAGTCATTGCGGCCGTGTTGTGACCGCATTGGTTCCTACGGTGGCCGCATGAGTGAGACCGGACGTGAAAGCACTGAAACCGCGAGGACGACCGAGGTACTGAACGCACTGCGGGCCAGGGTGTCCGGGCCGGTGCACGCACCCGGGAGCAGGGGCCACGAGAAGGGCCGTTCGGGGATGCAGCAGCTGGAGCGGCACGCACCCGACGCGGTGGTGGAGGCCGCCACCGCCGAGGACGTGCGCGCCGCGGTGGCGGTCGCCGCCGACCTGGATCTGCCCGTGGCCGCGCAGCGCACCGGGCACGGCCACGGGACCGGGATGCGCGGCGGTGTCCTGGTGGACACCCGACGCCTGTCGGGGGTGCGGGTCGACCCCGAGAAGCGTACGGCCCGCATCGGGGCCGGGGCCACCTGGCAGAACGTGGTCGACGCCGCCGCGCCGCACGGGCTCGCCCCGCTCTCGGGCAGCGCACCCGGGGTGGGTGCGGTCTCGTACACCCTCGGCGGAGGGCTGAGCCTGCTGGGACGCCGGTACGGGTACGCCGCCGACCACGTGCGGAACCTGGACCTGGTCACCGCCGGGGGAGAGCATCTGCGGGTGGACGAGGGCACCGACCCGGACCTGTTCTGGGCCCTGCGCGGCGGAGGAGGCTCCTTCGGTCTGGTCACCGGGGTGGAGCTCGACCTGTTCCCGGTGGCGCGCCTGTACGGCGGCAGCCTGTACCTGGACGCGACCCACGCCCCGCGGGCCCTGGACGGCTGGCGGCGGTGGGCGCAGGAGAGCCCCGAGGAGCTGACCTCCGGGGTGTCGGCACTGGTCTACCCGGACATGGAGGAGGTCCCCGAACCCATGCGCGGGCGGCTGGTCGTCCAGGTCTCCCTGGTCTGGTCCGGCCCTGCGGAGCGGGGGCCCGACCTGGTGGAGCAGCTGCGTTCGGTCGCCCCGGTGCTCCTGGACACCCTGCGCGAACTCCCCTACGCCGAGTCCGGGTCCGTGTTCGACGAGCACGACGACCGGGCCGGGTTCCGCGGTGAGGGGATCCTGGTGGACTCCCTGGAGCCCGAGGCCCTGACCGCGCTCCAGGGGCTGGTCGCCGCCGAACGCCCCTTCATGAGCGTGGTCTGGCTGCGCCACCTGGGCGGGGCCATGGCCCGGCCGCCCCGGGTCCCCGACGCGGTCGGCCACCGGGGCGCCGTCCACGCGCTGAGCACCCTCACCTTCGCCGGTGCCGAGGGCGTCGACACCGCAGCCATGGCCGAGCTGCGCGCCGGGGTCTCGGGGCTCTTCACCGAGCACACTCTGGGCCGTTCGGCCAACCTGAGTTTCGGCCCGGTGGGCGAGGACGAGGTGGGTGCCATGTACGAGCCCGCGACCCTGCGGCGTCTGGCACGGATCCGGGACCGGATGGACCCGCACCGTCGGATCCACTCGAACCGTCCGATCCCGGCCGTGGGCTGAACCGCCGCTTCGATCCGTTTGCCCGCGGTCCGGACGCCGCCTAGCGTTCAGACACTGACCACGAAAGCGGGTGTGCGGAACATGCTGGACACGAAGGTCGTCCTCGACGGACGCGAGGTCGCCTACACCGACATCGGCGACCCGGACGGCACCCCCGTCCTGTTCTTCCACGGCGCGCCGATGAGTCGGAGGAACCTGGGGGACCAGGACGAGGGCTTCGCGGCAGCGGGGCTACGGGTGATCTCCCCGGACCGCCCCGGGTACGGAGGCTCCTCCCCCGCGCCCGGACGCACCCTCACCGGCTGGGCCGGGGACATGGCCGGATTCGCCGACGCCCTCGGCCTGGGCCGCTTCCTGGTGGCGGCGCACTCCTCCGGTGGACCCTACGGGGTGGTCACCGCCGCGCTGCTGCCCGAACGGGTGCGCGGTACGGCCGTACTGGGCGGGGTCACCGACTTCTCGTGGGAACCGGCCTGGGAGGACTACGTCGAGGACGAGAAGGCCATGATGCGTCTGCCCGACGAACAGGCCGCCCTGGAGTGGGGTGAGCGCAACCTCGGAGACCGCCCTTCCGAGTGGCCCGAGCCCGACCGGGAACTGTTCGCCGAACAGCACGTCCCGCACCTGGCCGCGGCGGCCAAGGACGCCTTCGCCCAGGGAGTGGGCGGCTACACACAGGACTCATGGGTGCAGGGCCGCCCCTGGTCCTTCGACCCGGCGGCCGCCGAGGCGCCGTTCCTGGTCGTGCACGGTGAACAGGACACCGTCGTCCCCATCGCGCACTCCCGGCACACCGCCGGCCTGGTGCCCGGGGCGGAGCTGCGCGTGCTGCCCGGCCACGGACACGTCACCGTGCTGTGGGAGCTGCCCGGTCTGCTCAGCGAACTCCGCGACCGCGCCTGAGCGGCGCCCCGTCCGGGCGGGAGGCCGTTCACCCCGTGGGGCACGCCCGACCCACCCCGGCCCCGCGCCTAGAGTTGGTTGGCTATGAACAACACTGAGCAACAGCGGCCCCGGCCCCCGGCCGAGCGGACCCCGGTCGGAGCACACGTACCCGTGGCGGGCGGCATGGCCGTCAAGGGACTGGCCTACGCGGAGAGGATCGGCGCCGAGACGGTCCAGGTGTTCGTGTCCAACCCCCGCGGGTGGGCCACCAACGACGGCGACCCGGCGCAGGACGCGATGATGCGTGAGCGCAACGACCTGCCGAAGTTCGTGCACTCCCCCTACCTGATCAACCCCGGCACCCCCAACGAGGAGACCGCCGCCAAGTCGCTGGTCTCCCTGGAGCACGCCCTGCGCCGCGGCGCGCAGATCGGCGCCCTGGGCGTGGTCATGCACACCGGTTCGGCCGTCTCCGGTGGTCGCGAGGCCGGCTTGGAGCGCGTCCGTTCCCGGCTGCTCCCGCTCCTGGACAGGCTCGGCGAGGACGTCCCCCCGGTGCTGTTGGAGCCGATGGCCGGTCAGGGGCAGGTCCTGTGCGCCACCGTCGACGACCTCGTCCCCTACTTCGAGGCCCTGAACTGGCACCCGAACGTGGGCGTGTGCCTGGACACCGCGCACCTGTTCGCGGCCGGGCACGACATCTCCACCGTCGGGGGTATGCGCGAGACCCTGGACCGCTTCGGCGAGGTGGTGGGAGCCGACCGGCTCGGGCTGATCCACGGCAACGACTCCAAAGCTCCGTGCGGCAGCAACAAGGACCGGCACGAGAACATCGGCAAAGGCCACATCGGCGCCGCGCCCTTCGCGGAGCTGTTCCGGCACCCGGTGACCGCCGGAATCCCCATCACCCTGGAGACCCCGGGTCCGGAGGGCCCGCACGCCGAGGACGTGACCATCCTCAAGAAGCTGCGCGCCGAGGCCTGACGCCCGGACCCGCCCCGGTTTCCGGTGCGGGCGGTCACCGCCCGGCAGCCTCCGTGGTGAGCCGGGCGGCGGCCTCGTCGGCCAGCCGTGCGGTCTCGGCGATGATCCTCCGGGCCAGGAAGGTGGCCAGCAGGATCACGGCACCGCCCACGAGGTAGGGCAGGGCCAGGTCGACCCGGCCGAGCAGGCCGCCGAGCAGAGCGCCGACCGGGGCCAGCCCCCAGCCGATCGTCTTGCTGGCCCCGGCGATCCGGCCCCGGACCGCGTTCGGGACCACCGTCTGGAAGTAGAGTCCGGCGGCGACGTTGGACACGACCACGCAGAAACCGACCCCGGCCAGGGCGAGGAAGGCGAGGCGGGGTTCCGTGGCGAGGCCCGCCGTGATCAGGCACAGCCCCGCTCCGGCGTAACCCCTGGTCACGACCGTGCGACGGCCGACACGTCGCAGGAGGCGGGCGGCCACGAGGGAGCCGAGGACGCCGCCGACCGCGCTGGAGAGCAGGAAGAGTCCGAAGAGGGTGATGGGGACCCCCAGGGCGTTCTGGGCGTAGAGGCCCAGCAGGGACGCGGTCATGTTCATGCCGATCATCAGTCCGGCGTTGCAGAGCATGTTGCCGCGCAGGATGCGGTCGGTGAAGACCATCCGGAACCCCTCACCGAGCGAGCGGAGGAAGCTCTGCCGTTCCTGGTCCTCGCTTGCGTCGGCCCCGGCGCTCGTGTCGGCCCCGTCGGGGCCCGGCTGCGGGGTGTGCCTGCGCCACACCAGCGGGATGGCGCACAGCAGCACGGCGCACAGCGCGTAGGCCCCGGCGATCCCCAGCAGGGGTGCGACGGCACCGGCGGCGAACAGGAAACCGGCGACCGGGCGGCCCAGGCAGTCCTGGGCGACCAGGCGTCCGCCCTCCAGCCGGCTGTTGGCCCGGTCCAGTAACCGGGCGGGGACCAGTTCGACAACGGCGATGCGACTGGCCGGGTCGGAGACGGTCTCGCAGGCGATGACCACGAACATGGCCGCGTACAGCAGCCAGATGGAGAGGTGGCCGGTGAACATCGCTCCCGCAAGGGCGAGCATGGTCAGGGCCGCGGCCGCGTTGGCCACCGCCATGGCACGCATCCGGTTCACCCGGTCGATGAGCAGCCCGGACAGGGGAGCCAGCAGCAGCCAGGGCAGGAAACGGGTGGCGGTCAGTCCGGCGACCAGGAGGGGGTCCTGGGTGAGGGTGGTGGCGATCAGCGGCAGGGCCACGAGGATCATGCCGTCGCCCAGGTTGGTGAAGACCCCGGCGCCCCAGAAACGGTGGAAGGTGCCGCTGAGGCGCCGGTCACGGGGGGCGGTTGCGGCGGTGGGGGGCGGGGTGTCCGGAGGCGGGGTGTTCGGGAGTGCGGCGTCGGCGGTGCCGGCGGGGGCTGTGGGCACAGTGGGCTCCTGAAGAGGGCGGGGGTTCAGGTGGCTACTGGTCGTCGGGGGTGCCGTCGTCGCCGTCCGCGGGCGCGTCCGGGACGACGGGATCCTCCTCCGGTCCGAGGAGGTTGGGGAACAGGTCGGTCTGGAGCTCGACGGACTCGGTGTCGGGGTGGCTCCGGGCCGTGCGCCCCTGGAAGGGGAGCGAGCGCTCCCGGACGAAGGCCTGGAGGTCCCTGGCGAACTCCTCGGTCTCCTCCGGGTTCATCCGCACGTGCGCGACCGAGTCCTGTGCCGCCTGGATCCAGCGGCGCACCTCCGGATCGTCGGGTCGTTCGCCGCTGAGGGCGTGCCACTGACGGAGCCGTTCACGGCGCCCGCCG
This sequence comes from Nocardiopsis moroccensis, assembly GCF_055763695.1. Lineage (NCBI taxonomy): Bacteria > Bacillati > Actinomycetota > Actinomycetes > Streptosporangiales > Nocardiopsidaceae > Nocardiopsis > Nocardiopsis moroccensis. Next base: position 2,412,789 of record NZ_CP199747.1, read on the forward strand.
TAGTAGCGGTCCAGGACGATCCCGGCGGCCTCGCGGGTGGCGGGGCTGCGCAGGAGTTCGGTTCCCCGCATGCGCCAGCCGCCGGGGCGGAGCCGCCACCAGCGGTCGCGTTGGCCGGGGCCCGGTTCGACCTCGACGAACCCGTACCGGGCGAGCTGGCGCAGGTGGTAGCTGGTGGATCCGCTGCTCTCCCCGAGCCGCTTGCCGAGGATGGTCGCGGTCGCGGGCCCGTGGACGGAGAGTTCGTCCAGGATCCGGGCGCGCAGGGGGTGGGCCAGTCCGCGCAGGGCGTCGGCGCCGACCTCCATGGGGCCGGGGTCGGGCTCCGTCGTGTCCTCTTCGTCGCTCATACTCGCACCATACTACAAAGCTTTCTTTGCAAAAATAACTTTGCAGAGGTTCCTTTGTGAAACTTCCGGTGCCGCGTACCGGAGCGCCGGGAACCTCCCTCCCCGAAGAGCCGTCCCATGGGTGACAATGAACGGGGGCCGACGTGGGGCCGGACCCGGAGCAAAGGAGGGTGTTGCCGCATGGAGCCGTTCTCCATGGTCATCGGGGTGGCGATCGCGATCGGCGGGTTCCTGGCCGGCCGTCACACGGCCAACCGCCGGGCCAGGCAGGAACTCCAGCAGCACCAGAACGGCCGCAGGGCCCTCTCCCGGGGCCAGCAGACACCCCAGCCGATCTGCGGTTGCGGCCACAACCTGGTCTTCCACGACCAGGAGACCAAGCGCTGCCAGACCCAGGTCGTCATCCCCGGCCGCTGGACCGGGCAGGCCAACTCCACCTACCGCCAGTGCATGTGCCAGGGCTACCGCGGCCCCGTGCCCGTCGACGAGTACTACGCCCCCGACTACCTCGACGGCACCAACTGAGCGGATCCTCCCCGCTCCGGCCCAGCCCTTCCCCACCCGCCCCGAGCACCCCGGGCCCGAGCACGCACCGCCGTACGGGAACCTGGGAGTGCGGACGGCGACGCGCCGGAGTGACAACGCCCCCGCGCGCCGCGAGAATGTCCGCGCCGTCGTGCCTTCTGGGAAACGTGCGGGCACTCACACCGGGCGTGTCCTCGTGCGGGCCAGGGGGAGCTTTGATATCACCACCGGTCATGGAGGGCCGGGATCAACCACAAGCACGTGCGTCTGCTCCAGCGGGCGGACGGCTATGCCTACACCTGGAAGAAGGAGGAGGGCGTTTCCTCCCGGTTCTGAGGGACCGGGTCTGCACGCCCAAAAAACATGGTGACACCCACGATCGACCAGCGCATCGCCGAGGAGCTCGGCGTCAGCGCGCACCAGGTCAGCTCCGCCGTCGACATGCTCGACGCCGGGTCGACCGTGCCCTTCATCGCCCGGTACCGCAAGGAGGCGACCGGGGCGCTGGACGACGTCCAGCTGCGCGCCCTCGAGGAACGCCTGCGCTACCTGCGTGAACTGGCCGAACGCCGGAGCGCGATCCTGGAGTCGATCCGTTCCCAGGGCAAGTTGGACGAGGCGTTGGAGGCCCGCATCAACGCGGCCGACTCCAAGGCCCGCCTGGAGGACATCTACCTCCCCTACAAGCCCAAACGCCGCACCAAGGCCCAGACCGCCCGCGAGGCCGGCCTCGAACCGCTCGCCGAGGCCCTGTTCGGGGACCCGGAGCAGGACCCGCAGGCGCTCGCCGCCTCCTACGTCGACGCCGACAGGGGCGTGGCCGATGTCAAGGCCGCCCTGGACGGCGCCCGCGCGATCCTCGTGGAACGCTTCGCCGAGGACGCCGACCTCACCGGTCACCTGCGCGAACGCCTGTGGAAGAAGGGGCGCCTGGGTTCGGCGGTCCGCGAGGGCAAGGAGGAGTCCGGAGCCAAGTTCGCCGACTACTTCGACTTCTCCGAACCCCTCACCGCGCTCCCCTCGCACCGCGTCCTGGCCATGTACCGCGGCGAGAAGGAGGAGGTCCTCACCCTCTCCCTGGAGCCGGAGGAGACCCCCGAGGCGGGCCCCGACGGCACCGTGCCGCGCAGCAGCTACGAGAACGCCATCGCCGCCCACTTCGGGATCGTGGACCGGGGCCGCCCCGCCGACCGCTGGCTCCAGGACACCGTGCGCTGGGCCTGGCGCACCCGCATCCTGGTCCGGCTCGACATCGACGTGCGGATGCGCCTGTGGCAGCAGGCCGAGGACGACGGTGTCAACGTCTTCGCCGCCAACCTGCGCGACCTGCTGCTGGCCGCCCCCGCGGGCAGCCGCGCCACGCTGGGCCTGGACCCGGGTCTGCGGACCGGGGTGAAGGTCGCCGTCACCGACCCGACCGGCAAGGTCGTGGCCACCGACACCGTTTTCCCGCACGCCCCGCGCCGCGACTGGGACGGGTCGATCGACCGCCTCGCCAAGCTGTGCGCCGCGCACGGTGTGGAGCTGGTCGCCATCGGCAACGGCACCGCCTCCCGGGAGACGGACAAGCTCGCGGGCGACCTGATCAAACGCCACCCCGAACTCGGGCTCACCAAGGTGATGGTGTCGGAGGCGGGCGCGTCGGTGTACTCGGCGTCGGCCTACGCCACCGAGGAGCTGCCGGACCTGGACGTGTCCCTGCGCGGGGCCGCCTCCATCGCCCGGCGCCTGCAGGACCCCCTCGCGGAGCTGGTCAAGATCGACCCCAAGTCCATCGGCGTGGGCCAGTACCAGCACGACCTGGCCGAGGCGAAGCTGTCCCGCTCCCTGGACGCGGTGGTCGAGGACTGTGTGAACGGTGTGGGCGTGGACGTCAACACCGCCTCCGTGCCGCTGCTGACCCGGGTCTCGGGTGTGACCTCCACCCTGGCCCGCAACATCGTCTCGCACCGCGACGCCAACGGCCCCTTCCGAACCCGTGAGGCCCTGCGTTCGGTGCCGCGGCTGGGCCCCAAGGCCTTCGAACAGTGCGCGGGCTTCCTGCGGGTGCCGGGCGGCGACGACCCGCTGGACGCCTCCGCGGTGCACCCCGAGGCCTACCCCGTGGTCCGGCGCATCCTGGACCGGACCGGCAGCGACCTGCCGTCGCTGATCGGCAACAGCAAGGCGCTGTCCGCCGTCCGCCCGGAGGAGTTCGTCGACGACAAGTTCGGGCTGCCGACCGTCACCGACATCCTCAGCGAGCTGGACAAGCCCGGACGCGACCCGCGCCCCGCCTTCACCACCGCCACCTTCAAGGAGGGTGTGGAGAAGCTGGACGATCTGGAGCAGGGCATGGTCCTGGAGGGCGTGGTCACCAACGTGGCCGCCTTCGGCGCCTTCGTGGACGTGGGTGTGCACCAGGACGGCCTGGTGCACGTGTCGGCCCTTTCGCACAGGTTCGTGGAGGACCCGCGCGAGATCGTCAAGCCGGGCGACATCGTCAGGGTCAAGGTCCAGGACGTGGACATCCCGCGCAAGCGCATCTCGCTGACCATGCGCCTGGACGACGAGGCCCCGGCCTCCGGCGGTCAGGGAGGCGGCCGGGGTGAGCGCGGCGGCCGCGGCGGACAGGGCGACAACGGTCGCCGGGCCAACGGCGGCAGGGGCGGTGAGCAGCGCCGCGGCGGCGGCAACGGCCGCCAGAACAACGGTGGCCGAGGCAACGGCGGCCGCGGGGGCCGCGACAGCGCCCCGGCGGCCTCGGGCGCCATGGCCGACGCGCTGCGCCGCGCCGGTCTGACCAAGGGCTGACCGGGCCGCGGACGAGGAGGCGGAGGGCCCCACCCCTCCGCCTCCCTCCCGGAAGACCCGGCCCCGCCCAGCCTCGGAAGGCCCGGCTCCGGAAGGCCCGTGAGCGGTTCCGTCGCCGGACCGGCTCAGCCCGGGCCAGGCTCCCCCCTCTTTGCCCCGGCCCCGGAACGGAGGGGGTCGGGACCGCCGATCCGGCTCAGACAGTCCCCGAACCCTCCGGCGGCCCGGGAGACCCTGCGGGCGGAGGTGACCACCCGCAGGTCGCGGGGACGGCTCACCCGGTAGCCCCCGGCGGCCAACGCGGCCACCAGGGCGTGGTCCTCCGCTCGGGCCAGCTCGGGGAACCCGCCGCAGGCGAGGTAGGCCGAGGCGCGCACACCGAGGTTGGCCCCGTGCACGTGGGGGTGCCCGTCCGCCCGCGCCACCGGATAGGTCCGGGCGAAGTGTTCGGCCAGCCAGGGCGGGCGCTCGGACCAGTCCCGCACCTCCACGGTCCCCACCACCGCGTCCGCGGCGCGGGCCAGGGCCAGCTGTGCGGGCAGCCAGTGCACGGGGACCAGGGTGTCGGCATCGGTGGTGGCCAGCCACACGTCCTCCATCGCCCGGGGCCGGACCAGTTCCAACGCCCGGGCCGCGCCCGCACGCCGGGCCGCGCCCACGTTGCGGTGGGCGACCTCGACGACGCGGGCGCCCTCCCGCCGGGCCAGGGCGGCGGTCGCGTCGGTGCAGTCGTCCGCGACCACCACCGAGTGGCGACGCTCCGGGGCCACACCGCACAGGCGCAGCGAGGCGTGCACGGCGCGCAGGCACGGCACGATCGACGCGGCCTCCTCGTGTGCCGGAACCACCACGACGACGGCGCCGGTCACACCAGCCCCTCCCGTTCGGCCACCGAACGCGGCGCGCCCCCGCCAACGGCCTCGTACACCTCCAGCAGGAAGTCCCGCTCCTCGTGGCGGGCCGTGCGGGCCAGCTCGGCCCGCGCGGCGACCACCCGGTGCACGTCGTCCCCGGAACGGACGTGGTCGGCGACCGGGTGGCGCCAGTGCACGACGAGGAGTGTCCCCCCGCCGGCGAGCGACTCCACCGTGCGGTCCAACAACACGCCCAGGTCGCCGTCGTCGAAGTAGTAGAGCAGTTCCGAGAGGACCACGAGGTCGAACGCACCCCGCGGCCACCGCTCGGGGACCCTGGCCCGCACCACCTCGACGTGGGGGACCTCGGCCAGGTCCGCACGGGCCCGGGCGACCGCCTCCGGCGCCCCCTCCCAGGCCAGGAGCGAGTCGCACCGGTCGGCCAGGCCGCGGGTCAGGACACCGATCGAACTCCCCGGTTCGAAGGCGCGCACGTACCTCTCCCGGGGCAGGCAGGCCAGCGTCAGTGACCGTTTGCGCCGCTCGTACCACCGGGTGCGAAACCCCCACGGGTCCTCGGAGTCCGCGTACACGGCCTCGAAGTAGACGCCTTCGACGCTCACCGGAAGACCACCTCGTAATCGCGGGAGAAGTGGGCGAGCATGTCCGGGGTCAGGACGGCGCGGTCCTCGGGCAACGCTCCGACCGGGGCGGTCTGGGTCGTGAAGGCGCCGACCGCCCCCTGTTTGCGGTCCTGGACATCCGGTGTGAGGTCGATCCGGTACGCCCGGGACCAGGGCACCGCCTCGTCCTCCGGGCTCGCCCAGTGCCACATCCACACCGGGTAGGAGAGCAGCCGTGCGCCCTGGTCCCGGACGGCTGCGCGGGCGGCGCGACCGGTGGCCTCGTGGTCGGGGTGCAGGTCGCCCTCCCAGGGCGCCACGCACAGGTCCGCGTCGGCGCACACGGCGGCGAGGCGTTCGGTGAGCTCGTCCTCGCGCGCCGCGACGTCCCCGTCCGAAAGGCCCAGCCGGAGGAGTTCGACGCCGCGCGCACCGAGTGAGGAGAGCGCGCGCCCGCGTTCGACCGCCCGCGCGGCGACCATTCCGGCCCTGGTCAGGGCGTTGCTGCCCGGGTGGGAGCCCTCGCCGTCGGTCACCGCCACGACGGTGACGGCGGCACCCTGGTCGGCCAGCAGTGCGAGGCCTCCCCCGAACCCCAGGGTCTCGTCGTCGGGGTGGGGAGCGACGACCACCGCGTGCGTGGTTCCGCCCAGGTCCAGGCGCGGCAGCCGTTCCAGGTCGCCCCACTCCCGCCATCGGCGCTCGGGCGTGCCCTCGGCGTCGATCGGATGCACCTGTGCGGGTGTGTCACCTTCGGAGCCCATGTGTGTCCCCCTCCTCTCCTGCGGCCTGGCCGCCCAGAACGGCCAGGTCGCGATCAGCGTGGTGTTGGCGCAGGTAGACCGCGAGGTCGGCCGCGGCGCGGGCGTGCCGGGCGTCGGCGGCGAGCGGTCCCGCCCCCAACGCCTCACCGGTCCGGCGCAGGACGTCGCCGCAGACGCGGGCGACCACCGCGCGCACCCGTCGGGCCCGCAGTGCGGCCCCTCCCCCGGTGTCCTGCGGGTCGGCGTCGATCTCGTCCGCCGCCAGCTCCAGCACCGCGCCCGCGGCATGCAGGTCACGGTCCACGGCCCCGTACGCGGTACGGGTGTGCACGTCGGCGGAGTCCCGGACGGCGCGGGCCGCCAGCGGCGCCGCCACGGCCAGTGCGCCGCCGAACCAGCAGGCGGCCACCCCCGCGCCGCCGTGGTGGAAGCCGGGCCGTCGGACATAGGCGCCCGCGGGGCCCACCGGATCGGCGGGGACGCCGTCGAAGGCGACGGTCAGGGTGTCGCCGGCGGCCATACCCGCGCAGGCCCACGTCCCCTCGACCGGTTCGGTACCGCCGGTGTCCACCGCGAACAGCCGTCGTTCACCGCCGTCGACCTCGGCGCTGACCAGCGCGCGGGTGCACGTGTGCGCCCCGGAGCAGAAGGGTTTGGTGCCGTGCAGGCGCCATCCGCCGTCCGCGGGCACCGCGGTCAGCACGGCACCGGGAGGGTGTGCCGCCCACACCCCCCACACCTGTCCGGGTTCGGGCTGCCTCGCCCCGAGCTCGGCCAGGATCGCGGCGGCGTCGGTGTGGCCCTCCGCCAACCGCGCCAGGGAGAGGTCGCGTTCGGCCAGGTCCCGCAGTGCCCGCCAGCGTTTCCGGGTGTCGCCTCCGCCCGGGAACGGAAGGTCGAGTTCCCCGGTGCCGACGGCCCGGGTGAGTTCGTCGGCGACCCATGCGTGGTGGGCGTCGTCGGCCCCGCCGGGTCGTGGCGTCCTCCGGTCGGCCTCGGGCGCCCGCGAGGTCGCTCCGTTCATGTTGCCTCCTGTGCGACGCCCCGGGAGCGGGAACGCGTGCCCCGGTCGCCGTTGCGGCAGTGGTGTCGGTGGTCGTGCGGTGGTCGTGCCTTGCGGTGGTGGCCGCTGAGCCGATGGCGGTGGTCGAGCCGGTGGCGACACCGTCGCGGCACCCGTGCGGAGCCGGTCCTCCGCGGGTCAGTGCAGGAAGCGGTCCGGGGTCAGCGGGAGCTCGCGTACCCGCAGACCCGTCGCGTGGCGGGCGGCGTTACCGATGGCGGCGGGCATCCCCACGATGCCGATCTCACCGACGCCCGCCGCACCCATCGGGTTCAGGTGCGGGTCGGTCTCGTCCAGCCAGTGGGCCTGCACATCGCCCACGTCGGCGTTGGTCGCCACGTGGTATCCGGCCAGGTCGCCGTTGACGACATGGCCGTGGCGCGGGTCCACCACGCTGTGTTCGTGCAGGGCCGCCGACAGCCCCATGACCATGCCGCCCACCAGTTGCGAGCGGGCCGTGCGCGGATTGATCACCCTGCCCACCGAGAACACGCCCAACATCCGGGGCACCCTGACCTCCCCCGTGTCGGCGTGTACCCGCACCTCGGCGAAGTGCGCCCCGAACGAGTACATCGCGTAACGCTCCAGGTCCGGGTTGTGCGAGGCCTCGGCCCGGGTGCGCGCCCCCGGCACGGGATCGGCCCCGTGTTCGTCACGGAAGGCGCGGACCGCCTCGAAGACGGCCGTCCCCCACGAGGAGGTCCCCGAGGAACCGCCCGCGACGGTGGCCCTGGGCAGGTCCGAGTCACCGATCCGCAGCCGCACCCGCCCGACGGGACAGTCCAGAGCCTCGGCGGAGATCTGGGTCAGCGCCGTCCGGGCACCCGTACCGATGTCCACGGCACCGATGGAGACCGTGTACCGGCCGTCGGCCCCGTACTCGACCTCGGCCACCGACCCCGGGTTGTTCGCCCGCGGGTGGACGGCCGAGGCCACCCCGGTGCCGACCAGCCACCGCCCGTCCCGGTGCGGCCCCGGGGACGGATCCCGCCCGTACCAGCCGAAACGTTCGGCGCCCTCACGCAGGCACTCCAGCAGACGGCGCCCCGACCACGGCCGCCCCGTCTCCGGATCGGCCCCGGGCTCGTTGCGCACCCGCAGTTCGACGGGGTCCACCCCGCACGCCTCGGCGAGCTCGTCCATGGCCGTCTCCAGCGCGAACATGCCGGGCGCCTCGCCAGGCGCGCGCATCCAGAACGGGATCGGAACGTCCAGGGCGGCCAACCGGTGGGTGGTGGCACGGGCGGGTGCGGCGTACATCATCCGTGAGCACAGCCCGCTCTGTTCGACGTACTCCTTGACCCTCGAGGTCAGCCCCGTGGAGTCGTGGACCACCGCGCCCAGGCGGCCCTCGGCGTCCGCGCCGAGCCGGATCCGTTGGACGGTGGGCGAGCGGTAGCCGACCAGGCTGAACATGTGCCGCCGGGTGAGCGCGAACTTGACGGTGCGGCCGGGCACGGCACGCGCGGCGAGCCCGGCCAGGACGTTGTGCGCCTTGGCCGCGCCCTTGGCGCCGAACCCGCCCCCGACGTGGGGCGCCGTGACGCGCACATTCTCGGGGTCCAGGCCGAACACGGCGGCCATCGTCTCCCGGACGGTGTGCACGCCCTGGGTGGAGTCGTACAGGGTGAGCCGGTCGGGAAGGGTCTCCCACAGGGCGACCGTGGTGTGCGGCTCCATGGGGTTGTTGTCCTGCCGGGGCGTCCGGTAGACCTCGTCGACCAGGACCGCCGCACGCGCCAGTTCGGCCTCGACGTCGCCCTGACGGGTGTCGGGAGGCGACTCCATGTCGCTCTCCCGCGGCGTGTGCAGGTCCTGGTGACCGGGGTCCAGCGCCACCTCGTGCGGCCGTTCCTCGTACTCCACCCGCACCAGGGCGGCCGCCTCCCGCGCGGTCTCGGGGCCGTCCGCCACGACCGCGGCCACGAACTGGCCCCGGAAGGCCACCTCGTCACTTTGCAGGACGGCGAACTCGGCGTCTTCGGTGTCGGCCAGACGCGGCGCGTTCGCACTGGTCAGAACGGCGTGAACGCCCTTGAGCAGCTCGGCCTCGGCGGTGTGCACGACGGTGACGCGGCCGCGGGCCACGGTCGAGAGCACGGGGTGCAGGTACAGCGGGTCGGCGGCCGGGTGCTCGTAGGCGTACGGTGCGGTGCCGGTGACCTTGGCACGGCCCTCGAGCCGGGCTGTCGGGGCGCCGACCGCCGGTGTCCGTGGTTCGGTCATCGAACCTCCTCGGTGAGTTCGCGCAGGACCGACGCGAGCGTGTTCACGGCCAGCGGCACCTTGAAGGCGTTGTCACGGCCGGGACGCGCCCCGGCGAGTTCGGTGTCGGCCGCCACCCGGAAGGCCTCCTCGGTCACCGGCCTGCCGCGCAGTGCCTCCTCGGCACGGCGGGCCCGCCAGGGAGCGTGGGCCAGCCCCCCGAAGGCGATGTGCGCGTCGACGAACCGGCCGCCGCGCACCCGGACGACGGCCGCCACGGAGACCAGCGCGAAGGCGTAGGAGGCACGCTCCCGGACCTTTCGGTAGGAGGTACGCGCGGCCTCCGGCAGGGGCGGGAGTTCGACGGCGGTGACGAGGTCGCCGTGGGACAGGACGGTGTCCCGCTCCGGGGCCGCACCGGGCAGCCGGTGGAAGTGATCGAGGGGGACGGTGCGCTCCCCGTCGGGGCCCAGGACCCTGACCCGGGCCTCCAGTGCGCACAGGGCCACCGCCATGTCGGAGGGGTGGGTGGCCACGCAGAACTCCGAGGCCCCCAGGACGGCGTTGTCGCGGCCGTGGCCCTCCAGTGCCGAACAGCCGGACCCGGGTTCGCGTTTGTTGCAGGGCGTGGTCACGTCCTGGAAGTACACGCACCGGGTGCGCTGCAACAGGTTGCCGCCGGTGGTGGCCATGTTGCGCAACTGCCCGGACGCCCCGGCGAGCAGGGCCGCGCTGAGTACCGGATAGCGCCGCCGGATCTCCGGGTGCGCGGCGAGGTCGCTGTTGGGGACCCCGGCGCCGATCCTGACACCGCCGTCGCCCAGCGTCTCGACGGTGTCGTCGAGGGCGTCGCGCACGTCCACCAGGGCGGTGGGGGCGCTCACCCCCAGTTTGAGGTGGTCGACGAGGTTGGTACCGCCGGCGAGGAAGCGGGCGCCGGGGTCGGCGGCCACCGCGGCGACGGCTTCACAGGCGCGGGCGGGGCGCTCGTAGTCGAAGGGTCTCACCCGGACACCTCCCGGATCGCGGCGACGATGTCGGCGTAGGCTCCGCAGCGGCAGAGGTTGCCGCTCATCCGCTCGCGGATCTCGGCGTCGTCGAGTTCGACGGTGGCGGTCAGGTCCTCGGTGGCGTGGCTCGGCCACCCCGCCTCGACCTCCGCCAGCATCCCCACGGCCGAGCAGACCTGACCGGGCGTGCAGTAACCGCACTGGAGACCGTCGTGGTCGAGCACCGCCCGGGCGACCGGATGAAGTCCGCCCCCGGCGGCCAGACCGGCGGCGGTCCTCACCCGGGCACCGTCGTGTGCGACAGCCAGGCTCAGACAGGACAGGACGCGGCGCTCGTCCAGCAGGACGGTGCAGGCGCCGCACTGGCCGTGGTCGCAGCCCTTCTTCGGGGAGGTCTCCCCCAGCCGGTCGCGTAGCGCGTCCAGGAGTGTGGTTCGGGTGTCGACGGTGAGCACCCGCTCCTCGCCGTCCACGTGCAGGGTGATCGTGGTGTCCACCGGTGATGACCTTCCGCAGCGCTGCCCGGCCCTGGCGGGCCCCGGTCCTGACCCTCGACTATCCGGGTGCGCTCGCCCCGAAACCCGATCCCGCGCGCCAACCGGTCGGTACCGCTTCCACCGGTGCGGCATCGACGCATGTCAGGCCGCCTGTCACTAGCGTGAGCACCGGGATCGGGGCCGCCCCGACGGTCGCCGGTCCGCCACACGAACCACGGAGGGCCCATGGGCGGGACGAGCGAGGCGGGTACCGGAACCGAGCCGCGGCAGGAGCAGGGCGACGCGCACCTGTGGTCCGCGGGCACCACGGCGGCCGGTGCCGCCTTCGTGTTCGTCCTGCTGCGTCTGATGGCCGTCACCCACTACGACTGGCGGACCGCGTTCGGGCTGGCCGACGCGATCGACTTCGGCGACGCGGTCACCATCGTGGTGGGGACCTTCCTCGGCGCGGAGCGGATCACCCTGTGGCTGATGGCGTTCTTCGTACCGTTGACCGCGGCCGGGCATCTGCGCCACCTGCGCGAGGGCAACCGCTCCCCCGGCTCCCTGCTGGTCGTCGTGGCCCTCGCGGTCGTGTTCGCGGCCGCCGTGCTCTCCTTCTCCGCGTGGCCCGCCCTGGCCGCGGCTCTGGCCTGGTTCGCGTTCCTGGTCCTCGTCGACCTGCGCAGCGGCCCCGTCCGCCGGTTCTTCCACCGCCTCGTCGCCCGGGTCGGGATCCTCGCCCTGGCCGCGGTCCTCCTCGGGGCGGCCGTCGTCGACGAGGTGTGGGTGCCCGCCGAACGCATCGAACTCGACGACGAGGTGGTGCACGCCTACGTCGTGCAGAACGGCAGCCAGTTCCTCACCGTGCTCACCGCCGACACCCGGGAGAAACGGATCCTGCTCTCCCGCGAGGTCACCTCCCGCACCGAGGCGGACTGATCCCCGGCGCCGCGCCCGAGGTCAGTCGGAGCGCCCGGAGTTGACCCGCTCGGCCAGGGCGATCAACAGCTCGTCGGCCAGCGGCAGCTTGCGCAGTTCCTCCGGCCCCGGCAGCGGGGTTCCGGCGCGGTCGCCCTGCTCCCGGACCTCGGCGTGCAGGCGCTCCATGGTCACGTCCAACCGGTTGGCGGTCTCGGCCGCCTCGCGGAGCTCGTCGAGCAGTCCCTGGGGTACGGACTTGGCGTACTTGTAGTAGATCTTGTGTTCCAGGCTGGCCCAGAAGTCCATCGCGATGGTGCGGATCTGGATCTCCACCGGCACGTCCAGGGTGCGGTCGGACATCCGCACGGCCGTCTCCACCAGCAGGTGCAGGCTGCGGTAACCGTTGGGTTTGGGGTTGCGGATGTAGTCGCGCTCCTCCATCACCGTGATGTCCTCGTGCCCGGCCAGCATGTCCCGGATCTCGTAGGTGTCCGAGATGAAACTGCACGTCACACGGATTCCGGCGATGTCCAGGATGGCTTCGCGGATCTGGTTCAGGTCGTAGGGCACCCCGCGCCGGCGTGCCTTCTCCATGATGCTCGCGGGGGTCTTGAGCCGGGAGCCGACGTGCTCGATCGGGTTGTGGTCGTGGGTGTAGCGGAACTCCTCGTTGAGGATGTTCACCTTCGCCATCACCGTGTCGATGGCGAACTTGTAGGACATGAGGAAGCGCGCGACGTCGTCGCGGGCGGACAGCAGCGCTTCCGGAACGTCCTCCACCATGAAACAACCCCCGTCACACCAGTAACCGACCCCGTATCCGCATGTTATCGATCCGGATACCGGTCGGGAGCCGGTGTGCGACGGGGGCTGCCGCGAGGCGTCGCGCACGCTCTCGGAGTCGGGGCCGCGCCCTAACGGGAGGGGATCGGCACGTCCGCCCACAGGGCGCGCACGGGGGAGGCGTCACCCTCCACCAACGAGTCCTCCGTGTCCCAGATGCGCACCACGGTCGTGCCGGGACGGACCGCGGGCCACCCCGGGTCGCCGGTGGCGGCGAAACCGCTCCAGGCCGCCACCATGCGTTCGGACAGCGCACGCAGATCCGCGTCCGGCTCCCCGTCGCAGAGGAACACCGCCAGGTCGCAGTCCAGGTTGCCGAACGCGAAGGGCAGGTCGAAGGCGTGGCAGGCCCCCAGTCGGCCCTCCATCACCCGGCTCTGGGCGGCGAACCGGAAGAAGTACGCGCTGCCGCCGCCCGCCGCGTGCGCCTCGGCCAGCCGGACGGAGTACTCGCAGAACAGGGCGTCGCCGCGGATCTCGTTGAAGAGGTCGCGCAGGGAGGCGTCGGGGTACACGGACCGGTAGGCCTCGACCGCGCCCTCACCCAGGCCGAGGCGGCTCGCGGTGTGCGCGAGGGCCTCTTCGTCGTCGATCTGCACCTGTTGTCCGAGTTCGGTGAAGAGCCGGTACTCCTCGGTGTTGTGTCCGACGAGCAGGTCCGTTTCGGCGACGGTGCCCCGGGCGACCGCCTCCAGCGGGGGTTCGGGGAGTTCGGGGCCGCCGATGACGGGCGCGTAGCAGGTGAACGCCTTGGTGCGCACGCCCTTGCCCTCCTGGCCGCTGCCGGACAGGACCTCGTCGGTGGCCTCCAGGATCTTCTCCGGTGCCAGGGCGGCCAGTGCCTCGGCCTCCAGCGGCACCCCGGCGGCCTTGGCCACGGCCTCGGAGACGGAGCGGGCGACGTCGACGGTGACCATGTCGCCGGGGACGCTGTGCGCGACGACGCGGTGGAAGAGCCCGCGCGTCTCGGGCGAGGTCATCAGGCAGACCACGGAGCCGGCGCCCGCGGACTCCCCCGCGATGGTGACGTTGCCGGGGTCCCCGCCGAACCCGGTGATGTTGTCGCGTACCCAGCGCAGGGCGGCCGCCTGGTCGAGCAGGCCCCGGTTGTCGGGGCGGCCCGGAACGTGGCCGAAGCCCTCGAAGCCCAGGCGGTAGTTGACGCTGACCACGACCAGGCCGCTTTCGGCCAGCCGGGTGCCGTCGTAGAGGGCCTCGGACCCGGAGCCGACGATGTAGGCGCCGCCGTGGATCCACACCAGGACCGGGGCGTCCTCCCCTGCCGTCGCCGGGGTCCAGACGTTGAGGACGAGGCAGTCCAGGGAGGTGTCCGGGTCCCAGTGGGCCGCGCCGATCAGTTGGTTGCCCTGGGGCGGCGGGGGGCCGAATTCGGCGCAGTCGCGCGTTCCCTCCCAGGAGGGTGCGGGCGCGGGCGCGGCGAAGCGGTGCTCGCCGAAGGGGGCGGCGGCGTAGGGGATGCCCCGGTAGACCGTGACCCGACCGTCTCGGGAGCGCGGCGAGGGGACCCCGCGGACCCGGCCGTTCACGGTCGTCACGGTGTGTTCGGCGTCCACGTGTGCCTCCTTGGGAGTCGGTAGCACATCCACCTAACACCGTTAGTTTTGACCGCGCAAGACCTCGCCACGACCCGGGAGCGCACCCGGCCCGGTCACCAGGTGGGCCGCAGCGGCGGCGGAGGGGCCCACGGGCGGCCCCGCGGTGCACGGACGGACCCGCAGCCGCGAGGGTCCCGGCCGTGCGAGCGAGATCCGATCCGACCACCAGGCCGCACCCCAGGGCATACCACCTGGTCGGTATGATGCCTGCTGATGCCGCTCAACCAGTAGGAAGGGCCCACCATGCGTGCCATCCAGATCACCGAGTTCGGCGGACCCGAGGTCCTCACCCCCACCGAGCTGCCCGACCCGGAACCGGGCCCCGGCGAGATCCTCGTCGACGTCGCCCGCAGCGGCGTCAACTACGCGGACACCCACCAGGCCGAGAACACCTACCTGGCGCCCTCCACCCTGCCGATGGTCCCGGGTGCCGAGATCGCGGGGCGGACCGCGGACGGCCGCCGGGTCGTGGGACTGCTCACCGGGGGCGGCGGCTACGCCGAGAAGGCCTCCGCCGACCCGAACACCCTCTTCGAGATCCCCGAGGGGGTCTCCGACGAGGCCGCGCTGTCCCTGGTCGTGCAGGGGGCGACCGCCTGGGTACTGCTGCGCAAGAACGTGCGCATGGAGCCCGGTGAGTCGGTGGTGGTGCACGCCGCCGCCGGCGGTGTGGGCACGCTCGCCGTACAGCTGGCCAAGCACTTCGGCGCGGGCCGGGTGATCGCGGTCGCCAGCAGTGAGGAGAAGCGCAAGCTGGCCCTGGACCTGGGCGCGGACGCCGCCGTGGATTCCGCCGCCCCCGACATGACCGCCGCCCTGATCGAGGCCAACGAAGGCCGCCGGGTGGACGTCGTACTCGACATGGTGGGCGGACGCGTCACCGACGAGAGCGTGCGTGCGCTGGCACCCTTCGGTCGGCTGGCCTTCTACGGGATGGCCTCGCGCGAGCAGCCCAAGTCCGTACAGCTGCCGAACCTGATGCGTTTCTCCACCACCGTGAGCGGCATGTGGCTGCCGCACGCCTGGCTACTGCCGGGCGACGTGGTCGGCGGTGCGATGCGCGAGATGTTCGCCCTGGTCGCCGAGGGCCGCCTGCGGCCGGTCCTGGGCCAGAGCTACCCGCTGTCCGAGGCCCGTCGCGCCCACGAGGACCTGCGCGGCCGCGGGACCGTCGGCAAACTGACCCTGGACACCTCGGCCTAGAGTCGGGGTCCGCGTGCCCCCGGGGCTACGGTGAGGGCCGGTAACGGGCCCTGATGTGGAACCGCTCGCCCTGGGGGCCCAGCAGGCTCAGGAACTCGACCGGCTGTGCGCCTCCGTTGCCGAACCAGTGCGGCAGGTGGGTGTCGAACTCGGCGACCTCACCCGCGGCGAGCACGAAGTCCTGGTCGCCGAGGATCAGGCGCAGGCGCCCGTTGAGCACGTAGAGCCAGTGGTAGCCCTCGTGCGAACGGGGCTCCGCCAGGGGCTCGTCCGGCCCTGGCGGAAGGATCTGCTTGAAGGCCTGCAGCCCGCCCGGTTTGCGGGTGAGGGGGACGACGGTCATGCCGTTGCGGGTGAAAGGCCGGGGGAACACCCGCGGATCACCGCTGTCCGGGGCGCCGACGAGTTCGTCCAGCGGCACCTGGTAGACCTTCGCCAGGGGTAGGAGCAGCTCCAGCCCCGGTTTGCGCTGACCGGACTCCAGCCGGGACAGCGTGCTGACGGCGATACCCGTGGCCTCGGACAACTCGGCCAGGGTGCTTCCGCTCCGGCGGCGCAGCGCACGGAGCCTCGGACCGACCGCGTCCAGCACGGTCTCGAAGTCGTCGTTCACCCTTCGACAGTAACCACGGGCTTGCCGCCCGCGCAAAGTCCGTTGTCGGTTTCCCAATTCCGGGGGCGGGCGTTCGCCGGTGCCGGTGTGGTGACCCCTCAGCTTGCCGTCAGACACCGACAAGCTTCACCTTGACGACGTAGATCACATATCCGACATTTCTCGGATCCGGCTCACGCTGGTCCCGCAGGCCCGGTCAGACCAGGAGCCGGTCCCGGACCCGGGCGAGGTCCTCCTCGGCGGCCCCCGCCTCCAGGAGGCGGGCCCACGCGTCCAGGTCTCCGAGGACGTCGAGGACACTGCCGCGCACCGTCAGTCCGCGGTCGGCCAGCAGGGACTCGACCACCGGCCCCTGGTCCTTACGCCCCATCGCGGCGAACAGGGGGCCGAGCGCGGCGGTGGACAGCGCGTAGTCCTCGGCTATCGCGTCGGCCTCGACCTCCGCCAGGGCGAGCAGCAGCAGAGTGACCAGGCCGGTGCGGTCGCGTCCGGCTCCGCAGTGGAAAAGGACGCCGCCGGGCCCGGACCGTGCCAGCGCGGTGATCACCGCGGCGCACCGTTCGGCCTTGCGTTCGAGGAAGGGACGGAAGTAGAGCGGGGTCCCGTTCAGCCGCCCACGGTTGATTTCCTGCCAGAACTCGACGTCCTCGACGTGGTCCAGAGGCACCTCCAGACGCGTCATCCCCGAGGGGAGGGGCGCCCGGGGCGTCGTCGCGGGGAAGGAGGCGGATCCTCCCCGGCCCGTCAGTCCCTCGCCCGGAGCCGGCCGGATCTCGTCCGGGTTGCGCAGGTCCACGATGGTGCGCACACCGGCGGCACGGGCGGCCCGCCACCCCTGAGCGGTGACGAAACGCGGGTCAGCGGATCTGACGAAGGCCCCGGGGCGGGTGGTCCGGCCGTGGCGGGTGGGGAGGCCGCCGAGGTCACGGGTGTTGAAGAAGCCTTCCCAGGTGATCTGCCTGCTGTCGCTCGTGGAAACCAGGGCCACTCCCCCCGTAGGAACCGGACGCGGGAGCGATCGTTCCCCCTGACGGCGCGGCAACACCGCCCGGGAGGCCTTCGTGCGCTCTCACCGCGGCCCCTCAGCCCCGGGCCCGGCCGACGGCCTCCCGCACCGCCGGAGCGACCTCGGCGGCGAACAGCTCCACCTGCTCGGGTGAGTCCTGCGCGGGGCCCAGGACGAACGTGTCCATCCCGTACTCGACCGCGAACTCCGTCAGCTGCTCCACCCACTTGCCCACCGGGCCGTCCAGGGGGTTGTCCGAGGCGCCCGTCTCCCCGATGGTCCCCCACAGGTTGTACACCCGGCGGATCGAGGCGGGGTCGCGCCCCGCCCGGGCCGCGCCCTCGTCGATGCGCTCGTGCATCCCGGGCAGCTTCTCGGGGCCGGCGAAGGCGTAGGAGGGCACCCAGCCGTCGGCCACCCTGCCCGCCTCCCCGAGCAGGCGCGGACCCAGCACCCCCAGCCAGATCCCGATGTCGTGCACGGGCCGCGGTCCGGGCTTGACCCCGGCCAGGCGGTAGTGCTCGCCCTCGAAACGCACCGACCGCTGGTCCGACCACAGCAGGCGGATCACCTCGACCGCCTCCAGCAGGGCGTCGGCGGCCTCGCGCGGGCTGCGCCGGGGCCCGCCCATGGCCTCGATCGCCTCCCAGAAGCCGCCGGCGCCCAACCCCAGCTCGAACCGGCCTCCGGAGAGGACGTCCAGGCTCGCGGCGTTCTTGGCCATGACCGCGGGCGGGCGCAGCGGGAGGTTGGCCACGTCGGGGAAGACCCGCAGCCGTTCGGTGCGGGCCAGGACCGTGGCCATCAGGCTCCAGGTGTCCAGGTGCCGCCGCTGGTATGGGTGGTCCTGGATTCCGGCGAAGTCGAGTCCGCCGCGTTCGGCGGCGTCGACCACGGCCAGGGTGCGTTCCAACGCGGCGGCCTCGGGTGAGGGGAAGACACCGAAGCCGATCTCGCGCCCGTAGTCGATGCTCACTCTCGGCCTCCTGTGACGGGTGACGGATGGTCGGGGCCCGGGGCACTCACTCGTCCGGGGAGCGGTACACCAGGTCGGCGTAGTCGCGGTGGCGTTCGATCCACCCCTTGACGAAGGGGCACAACGGGAGCACGGCCAGCTCGCGGCCGCGTACGTCGTCGAGCGCCTCGCGGACCAGGACGCTGCCCATCCCCTTGCCCTCGAAGGCGGGGTCGATCTCGGTGTGGGTGAAGGTGATGAGGTCGTCGGTGAGGATGTACTCGGCGTATCCGGCGACCTCACCGTCGGCTCTGACCTCGTAGCGGCGCTTGTCGGGAACGTCGGTGACCTCGGTGGCCATGGCGGCACCTCCTGTGTGTCCGGTGCGGGCGCCCCTGCCCGCGTCCGAGCCATTCTCGCCCCTTGACCTGCCCGCGTACCCCTTGCGGCACGCACCTTCGCGGACATAGAGTCTCCCTGACATACCGACCAGTCGGTCTAAGGAGTACGCATGACTTCGCGGTTCGGCGGGCGCACCGCCATCATCACCGGTGCCAGTCGCGGCATCGGCCTGGCCATCGCCCAACGGCTCGTCTCCGAGGGCGCCCGCGTGTGTATCACCGCGCGCAAGCCCGAAACCCTCCAGGAGGCGGTCCAGGCCCTCGGCGGCCCCGAGCACGCCATCGGCGTCCCCGGCCGCGCCGACGACCCCGAGCACCAGGACGCGGCGATCGCCGCCACCCTGGAGGCCTTCGGCAGCGTCGACCTGTTCGTCAACAACACCGGGATCAACCCGGTCTACGGCCGCATGGTCGACCTCGACCTGGACGCCGCCCGCAAGATCTTCGAGGTCAACGCGCTCTCGGCGATCTCCTGGGTGCAGAAGGTCCACAAGGCCTGGCTGGCCGAGCACGGCGGCGCCATCGTCAACGTCTCCTCCGTCGCCGGGACCAAGCCCGCCCCGGGTATCGGCTTCTACGGGGCCACCAAGGCCATGCTCAGCCACATCACCGAGGAGCTCGCGGTGGAGCTGGGCCCGGACATCCGGGTGAACGGCGTCGCCCCGGCCGTGGTCAAGACCCGCTTCGCCGAGGCCCTGTACGAGGGGCGCGAGGAGAAGGTCGCCGCTCAGTACCCACTGGGCCGCCTGGGCCTGCCCGAGGACGTCGCGGGCGCGGTCGCGTTCCTGCTCTCCGAGGACGCCGCGTGGGTCACCGGCCGCACCCTGGTGCTGGACGGCGGCGTCACCCTCACCGGAGGGGTGTGAACGGCATGGAGCTGAACGACATCGGAGCCGTGGTCACCGGCGGCGGCAACGGGATCGGCGCGGCGGTCGCCCGCCGGCTTGCCGGGGCCGGGGCCCGCGTCGTGGTCAACGACCTGGACGCGAACGCCGCCGAGGCCGTGGCGAGCGAGATCGGCGGGATCGCCGTCCCCGGGGACGCCGCGAGCGAGGAGGGCGTCACCGCCCTGATCGCCGAGGCCGGGGCCCACCTGGGCGGGATCGACCTGTACATGGCCAACGCCGGGGTCGCCGTCAGCGGCGGCCCCGAGGCCCCGGAGGCGGACTGGGACCTGTCCTGGCAGGTCAACGTGATGGCGCACGTACGCGCCTCCCGGGAGCTGCTGCCGGGCTGGTTGGAGCGTGGCCGCGGTCGCCTGCTCACCACCGTGTCCGCGGCGGGCCTGCTCACCATGCTGGGCAGCGCCCCGTACTCGGTGACCAAACACGCGGCGCTGGCCTTCGGCGAGTGGATGTCGGCCACCTACGGGGACCGCGGCATCACCACACAGTGCGTGTGCCCCCTGGGCGTGCGCACCAACATGCTCGACGACTCGGGTTCGGGAGGCCAGGCCATCCTGTCCGGGGACGCCATCACCCCCGAGGAGGTCGCCGACGCCGTGATGGCGGGGCTGGCCGACGGGCGCTTCCTCATCCTGCCCCACCCCCAGGCCGCCGACTACTACGCGGCCAGGGCCACCGACACCGACGCCTGGCTGGCCGGGATGCGCCGCCTCCAGGCCAAGGTGTTCAGCGACGAGGAGCAGGCATGAGCGACGAACTTCCCGGCCTGGACCTGGACCGACTCCGCTCCCATCTGGACGGCGAAGCCCCCGGGCTGGTCTCGGGTCCGCTCAGCGGGGAGGTGATCGCGGGCGGCAAGTCCAACCTGACCTACGTGGTCACCGACGGCACCGGATCCTGGGTGGTGCGCCGCCCGCCGTTGGGGCACGTACTGGCCACCGCGCACGACATGCCCCGCGAGTACCGGGTCATGACCGCCCTGCACGAGACCGCCGTCCCGGTGCCGCGCACCCACCTGCTGTGCGAGGACACCGAGGTGCTGGGAGCACCGTTCTACGTCATGGAGCACGTGCGGGGCACCCCCTTCCGCACCCGCGACGAGATCGCTCCGCTCGGGGCCGAGGGCGTGCGCAGGGTCGCCGACGGGCTGGTCACCACGCTGGGCGACCTGCACGCGGTGGACCCCGAGGAGGTGGGCCTGGGCGACTTCGGCCGCCCGGCCGGCTTCCTGGAGCGCCAGGTGCGGCGCTGGAGCAAGCAGCTGGAGGCCTCCCGCAGCCGGGACATCCCCGGGATCGACGAGCTGCGCGACCGGCTCGCCGCCTCGCTGCCCGAACAGTCCGCGCCCGCGATCGTGCACGGCGACTACCGGCTCGACAACGTGCTCGTCGACGGGGACGGACGGCTCACCGCGGTACTGGACTGGGAGATGGCCACCCTCGGCGACCCCCTCGTCGACCTGGGCCTGATGCTCGTCTACCGGGAGCAGCCGGTCACCGGCGGCGGCCTGCCCGCCACCTCGGTCGAGGGTTTCCCCCACTCCCCCGAACTGGTCCAGATGTACGCGGCCGCGACCGGTCGGGACGTGTCCCGGCTCGGCTGGTACGTGGCCTTCGGCTGCTTCAAGCTCGCGGTGATCGCCGAGGGCATCCACTACCGGCACAGCCGGGGACTCACCGTGGGAGCGGGCTTCGACGGGATCGGCGACGTCGTCGCCCCTCTGGTTGAGCGCGCCCACACCATGCTCAAGGAGGACTAGATGGACTTCGCCTACGACGCCGAGACCGAGGAACTGCGCCAGCGGCTCCTGACCTTCATGGACGAACACGTCTACCCCGCGGAACCCGTGTTCGAGGCCCAACTGGAGGAGCGCACGGACCCCTGGGCGATCCCCCCGGTCGTCGAGGACCTCAAGGCCGAGGCCCGCAAGCAGGGGCTCTGGAACCTGTTCCTGGCCGGGCACCCCGAACACGGCGGGCTCCCCAACCTCCAGTACGCGCCGCTGGCCGAGATCACCGGGCGCAGCTCCCGCCTGGCCCCCATGGCTTTGAACTGCGCCGCCCCCGACACCGGGAACATGGAGGTGCTGACCATGTTCGGCACCCCGGAGCAGAAGAAGCAGTGGCTGGAGCCGCTCCTGGACGGCAGGGTCCGTTCCGCCTTCGCCATGACCGAGCCCGACGTCGCTTCCTCCGACGCCACCAACATCACCACCCGCATCGTCCGGGACGGTGACGAGTACGTGATCAACGGGAGCAAGTGGTTCATCAGCGGGGCGCTCAACCCGGCCTGCGAGATCCTGATCGTGATGGGCAAGACCGACCCCGAGGCCGAGCGGCACCGGCAGCAGAGCATGGTGCTGGTACCGCGCGACGCCCCGGGTCTGCGGATCGGTCGCGGCATGAGCGTGTTCGGTTTCGACGACAGCGACCACGGCGGCCACGCCGAGGTGTTCTTCGACGACGTGCGCGTCCCCGCGCAGAACCTGATCGGCGGTGAGGGTGAGGGGTTCGCGATCGCGCAGGCCCGTCTGGGCCCGGGCCGCATCCACCACTGCATGCGTTCCATCGGCGTCGCCGAGCGGGCCCTGGAGCTGACCTGCAGGCGGGTGCTGGACCGGGTGGCCTTCGGGCGGCCCCTGGCCGAGCAGGGGGTGGTCCGTGAGTGGATCGCCGAGGCCCGGGTCGCGATCGAGCAGCTGCGCCTGCTGGTGCTCAAGACCGCCTACCTGATGGACACCGTGGGCAACAAGGGTGCGCACAGCGAGATCCAGGCGATCAAGATCGCCACCCCGCGCACGGTGGAGTGGATCCTGGACAAGTGCGTCCAGGCGCACGGCGCCGCCGGTGTCAGCCAGGACCTGCCGCTGGCCGCCTGGCAGGCGGGGATCCGTTCGCTGCGACTGGCGGACGGTCCCGACGAGGTGCACCTGCGCTCGCTGGCCCGTGCGGAGCTGCGCAAGTACGCGTAGCGGTCGTCGACGGCCGGGAACGGCGCGGTCCGAAGGGTCGGGGGTGGTCGGTGCCCCCGGCCCTTCGGCCGTACCCGGTGCCGGTCCGGCCCCGCCCGGTGCCGGATCGTTCTTCCGGGGCCGCCCGGGCCCGGGCGGCCCCGGAGGTCAGACCCCGGGGCGCAGGCCCGCCAGGAGCAGGTCGGCGAAGTGGCGGCCCACATCGGTGCCGGAGAGCTCTCCCTGGCTCCGGTACCAGGTGCCAAGGTGGTGCACCGAGCCGAAGAAGTAGTCCACGACCAGCTCGGCGGGCACGTCGTCGCGGAAGACGCCCTCGCTCTGACCCTGCCCGATCATGGCCCGGAAGAGCTCGTGGTACTTGCGGCGCTCGGCGCGGACGCTGCGCTGTTTCTCCGGGGCGAGCTGGTGCATGGATCGGAAGAAGATCTTGCTGTCGTCGAGGTTGGCGATGCTGGTGACGATGACGTCGGCGGCGGCCGCGTGGACGCGTTCGGCGACGGGCGCCTCGCGGGAGGAGATCTCGACGAGGTGGTCGGTCTGCATCCGAAGGACCCGGGCGTAGATCTCGTGGAGCAGGTCGTCCTTGGAACCGAAGTAGTGGTACATGGCGCCCTTGGTGACGCCCGCGGCGGCCACGACCTCCTGTACCGACGTGCTCTCGAACCCCTTCTCGGCGAAGAGCCGCGTGGCGGCCCCCAGCAGGCGTTCGGGCACGGTCCCGCGCTCGGCTCCGGTTTCGGCCGTCCGCTGTTCTCGTACCATGTCCCGCCTCACGTCGTGCCCCCGTTCCCTCGGTGGTGATTCGGCCACCGACCGAGACAGCATACCGACCGGATGGTACCCGACGTACGGGCACGGGCCCTTCGGGAACGGGGATCGGAAGCGGTCAGTCGAGGTACTGCTCCGCGTACTCGCCGGAGGGCTCGATCGGGGTGATGACGTCCACCAGGGTCCCGGCGGGGTCGGTCACGATGAAGTGCCGCTGGCCGAAGTCCTCGCTGCGCAGGGACAGCACGGGTTCGAGGCCGCCCCGGACCACGAGCCGTTCCCACTCGGCGTCCACGTCGGCGACCTCGAAGTTGAGCAGCACGCCCCGGGCCGCGTCCCGGTGGCCCCCGGGCAGGGTCGGATGCCCCGCCTCCAGCAAACCGAGCTCGTAGCCGGGCGACCCTGGGTGGCGCAGGCTGACGTACCAGTCCGCCACGAAGGCGTCCTCGAAGCCGAACCACTCCTTGTAGAAGGCGTGGCTCTCCTGGAGCCGGGGTGTGCACAGGACGGGATAGAAGCTCTTGAGTCTCATGGCTCTCCTTTTACATACCAACGGTATGTCGAGTTACGCTATTGACGTACCATCGGTATGTCAAGAGGAGGACCGTTGCCCAAGGACACCGGGGCCCGGGCCGAACAGCGCGCCCGGACCAGACGGACACTGCTCGCTCAGAGCCGCCGCCTGTTCACCGAACACGGGTACGGCGGGGTGGGCCTGGCCGAGATCGTGGCCGCCTCGGCGGTCACCAAGGGCGCGCTCTACCACCACTTCGACGGCAAGCCCGCGCTGTTCCGCGCCGTCCTGGAACAGGTCCAACAGGAGGTGGGTGCCACCGTGGCCGAGGCCGCCGAGGCCCGAACCGACCCGTGGGAGCAGCTGATCGCCGGGTGCCGGGCCTTCCTCACCGCCAGCACCGCACCCGACGTACGCCGGATCATGCTGGTGGACGGCCCCGCCGTGCTGGGGTGGAACCAGTGGCGCGCACTCGACGAGTCCTCCTCCGCCCGCCACCTGGAGGAGTCGCTCACCGCGCTGGCCGAGTCGGGGATCCTGCGCCCCCAGCCGGTCGCCCCCCTGGCCCGTCTGCTGTCGGGTGCCATGAACGAGGCGGCCCTGTGGCTGGCCGAGTCGGGGAACGGACAGGACCTGGAGGACGTGTGGTCGGCGCTGTCCCGCCTGCTGGAGTCCCAGCGCCGTTCGGAGTCCCGGCGCCGTGACTGACACCGGAGCGCCCGGGCGGGGCGATATCGTGGCCCCCATGGCGCAGGGGGCACAACAGGAACGACCGTCGGGCGCGGATCCGGCCCGCGGGTCCGGGGAGGAGGCGGACCGGTTCAGGGACGAGTTCGTCGGACGCTTCTCCGAGTACTGGAACTCCCAGGGCCGTCCCAGGACCGAGGGGCGCATCGTGGGCTACCTCCTGGTGGCCGACCGGGACGCGGTCAGCGCCGAGGAGGTCGCCGAGGGGGCCGGGGTCAGCCGGGGCTCGGTGTCACAGTCGGTGCGCCGCCTGCGCGAGCTGGGCTTCGTGACCCTGGTCGAGGTGCCCGGCCGGCGCTCCCGGCTGATCAGCATGGACGAGGACGTGTGGGGCGGCTTCCTCCGCAACGAGCGCTCCTACCTGCGCCGGCAGCGCGATCTCGCCGCCGGCGCCCTGGAACGCCTCCCCGATCTGGGCGCGTCCTCCCGCACCCGGCTGCGCAACATGTACGACTACATGACCTGGCTGGACGGCTACCACGACGTCCTCCTGGAGCGCTGGGAGGAGTACAAGGCGGCCCGGCCCGAGCGCGAGGGCCCGGGGTCCGCTCCCCGCTGACCCCGTCCGCGGAGGGCGCGGGACCGGAGGACTCACCGGCCGGCGCGTTCACCCCGCAGGGCGCGCTCGTGCGGGATGACCAACGGGGTGCCGGTCCGGGGGTCGGGGACCACGTCGCAGGCGAGCCCGAACACCGTCTCCACCCGCTCGGCCGTCACGACGTCCGCGGGTGCGCCGTCGGCGACCACCGCTCCCCCGTCCATCATCACCAGGCGGGTGGCGAAGCGGGCCGCCTGGGCCAGGTCGTGCAGGACCGCGACGACCGTGCGGCCGCGCCGGTGCAGCTCCGCGAACAGCTCCAGCAGGTCGTACTGGTGGGCGATGTCCAGGTAGGTGGTGGGTTCGTCCAACAACAGGGTCTCGCTGTCCTGGGCCAGGACCATCGCCACCCAGGCTCGTTGGCGCTGACCGCCGGAGAGCGACCCCACCCGGGCCCCGGCCAGCTCGGACAGCCCGGTGAGCTCCAGGGCGCGGGCGATGGCGGTCTCGTCCTGCGGGGTCCACTGGCGCAGCAGCGTGTGGTGGGGGAACCGGCCGCGTGCGGCCAGAGCCCGGACGGTGATGCCCTCCGGCGCGAGGGGACTCTGCGGCAGCAGCGCCAGTCGGCGGGCGACCGCCTTGGGCCGTTGGGAGCGCATGTCGCGGCCGTGCAGGAGCACCCGGCCGGATTCGGGCCTGTTGACCCGCCCCAACGCCTTGAGCAGGGTGGACTTTCCGCAGCCGTTGGGGCCCACGATGACGGTGAACTCGCCCTCCTCGATACCCAGGTCCAACTCGCGCACGACCGGGTCGCCCCCGTAGCCGAGGGTGAGCCCCTGGGCGAACAGCACCGGTGTGGTTTCCTGACGCACGTCCTCGCTGCTCAAAGAGTTCCCTTTCGCCATTCACGGATCAACAGGTAGCCCAGGTACACGCCGCCCAGGGCCATGGTGAAGAGGCCGACCGGCAGTCCGTCCCCGACGGGCGAGTGCTGGACGGCCAGGTCGGCGCAGACCAGCAGCAGGGCGCCCACCGCCCCGGACAGGACCAGGTTGGGTCCCGGCGCGGCACTCAGCCGGCGGGCGATCTGCGGTGCGGTCAGCGAGAGGAACGCGATCGGCCCGGCGACGCTCACCGCGGCGGCCGAGAGCACCACGGAGAGGGCGACCGCCCCGGTGCGTGTGGCGGTGGCGCGGGCGCCCAGGGAGTCGGCGAGCTCGTCGCCCATTTCGTTCACGGTGATCGGCCCGGCCAGGGCCAGCACGAACGGCAGTGTCAGGGCCACCGCCAGCCAGATCGTGGCGGCATGGTCCCAGGAGCGCGCGCCCAGGCTGCCGTTGACGTAGGCGGACAGGACGCTGGCCTGGTCGCGGGCCATCACCGAGACCACGAAGTGGGTGAAGGCCGTGGCCATGGCGGCCACGCCGATCCCGGCGACGATCAGCCGACCGGGGTCGCGCAGCCCGGTGCCGGTCACCAGGTACACGGTGACGATGGCCAGGACCGCGCCGGCCAGGGCGCCCACGGGCACCGGGACCACGCCCGGCAGCATCAGGGCGGCCACGGCGGCCCCCGCCCCGGCGCCCGGGGCGAGTCCGATCACGTCGGGGCTGCCCAGGGGGTTGCGGGTGACCGACTGGAAGAGGGCGCCCGCCAGGCCCAGGGCGACCCCGGTGCCCGCCGCGACGACCAGTCGGGGGCCGCGCAGGCGTTCGAGCACGAAGAGGTGGGTGGCCTCGCCCTGTCCGCCGAGCACCGCGGGCAGCTGGGCGAAGGGAACGCCGAGGCGCCCCAGGCTCAGCGTGGCGACGGCAGCCGCGGCCAGGCCCGCCAGCACCAGCAGGGTCGCCGCGACCGAGCGCGGGCGCACCGGCAGGGCGAGGACGCGACCGATCCGCAGCACGCGCCCGGTGGGACGCACGTCCGGGGTCGGGAAGGGTCCGCTGCCCGAGGGGTCCGTACCCGAGAGGCCAGTATCCGAGGGGTTCGTGTCCGGGGATTCCGGCTCCGGGGGCTCCGCTCCGGGAGACGGGTGCCTCGGGATCGTCCGGCTCATGCGGCCCCCTTCGTCCTGCGCAGTACGTACAGCAGTACCGGGGCGCCCACGAAGGCGGTGACCACGCCGACCATCAGTTCCATCGGCCGCACGACGGTGCGACCGAGGACGTCGGCCGCCAACAGCAGCGTGGGGCCGGCCAGGAGCGCGAAGGGCACCTGGAGCCGGAAGTCCGCCCCCACCAGGGCACGCACCACGTGCGGGACGGCCAGGCCGACGAAGGCGATGGGGCCGGCCGCCGCGGTGGCCCCGGCGGCCAGCAGGACCCCGGCGACCAGCCCCCCGGCACGGGTGACGGTGACGTTGGCGCCGGTGGCCACGGCCGCCTCGTCGCCCAGGGCCAGCGCGTTGAGGCCGCCCATGACGGCCAGGGCGATGAGCAGGCCGGGGACGAGGACCGGCAGGACCGCCGTCACCACGTCGGTGCCGCGTCCGGCGAGGGAGCCCACCACCCAGTAGCGGTAGCTGTCGAAGACCTCGGGCATGCTCAGCGCGACGGCCTGCACGTAGGCGGTCAGGACGGCCGAGACCACCGCCCCGGCCAGGAGCAGGCGGACCATGCCGCCGTCGCCGCCCCTGGTGCCCACGGTGTAGGCGGCCAGTCCCGCCAGGAGTGCGCCGGGCAGCGCCCACCAGACCGTTCCGGTGACCGAGGTGGGGCCGAGCACGGCGGTGGCGGTGGCCACCGCGGCGGCCGCCCCGGCGTTGACGCCGAGCAGCCCGGGGTCGGCCAGCGGGTTGCGGGTGATGCCCTGCATGAGGGTCCCGGCCACCGCGAGGGCGGCCCCGGCGACCACCCCGACGAGGGTCCTGGGGATCCGGCTCTGCACCACGGTGACGGTGTAGGGGTCGGCGCCGCCGGCCAGGGCCCGCCACACCTCGGCGGGGGCCGTGGGTTTGCTGCCCGCGACCAGGCTGAGCAGGACCGCCCCGGCCAGGGCCGCCGCGCCCGCGCTCAGCACGAGCACGGCGCGGGCGGGCCCGGCCTTCGGGGTCGTCGTCTTCACGTTCACCTGGGGTGTGTCAGTCGTCGAGCTGGTCTGCGGCCTCTTCGATGAGGGGCACGTAGCGGTCGATGACCCAGGGGACGGTGAGCGGGTTGATCAGTGAGGAGGCCGTGACGAAGGAGGTGTCGTCGCTGGTGACCACGGCGCCCCGCTCGATCGCGGGGATGGCCGCGTACAGGTCCTGGCCCTCGATCTCGGCACGGGTCTCGGGGTCGCTGTAGAAGGTGAAGACGAGGTCGCTGTCGGCGAGCTTGTCGGCGTTCTCCAGACCGATGATGGCGGAGTCGGTGCCCTCGGCCTCGGGGAGGGTCTCCACGACCGGGTCCACCTCCAGGCCCAGTCTGCGGACCATGGCCACGCGCTGCTCGTCGGGCATGAAGACCCCGAGGGTCCCGGGGCCGTCGGTGTAGATGTAGGAGAAGGTGAGGTCGGCGAAGTCGGGGTGGTCGGCGGCGGCCTGCTCGAAGCGCTCCTCGATCTCGACGACCAGTTCTCCGGCCTCCTCGGGCCGGCCGAGCGCCTCGCCGATGATCTCGATCTGCTGGTCCCAGTCGGTGCTCCAGGGCAGGTCGGGGTAGGCGACCGTGGGGGCGATGTCGCTGAGGATGTCGTACTGCTCCTGTGTGACACCGGACCAGGGGGCGAGGATGACGTCGGGGGCGAGCTCGATGATCGCCTCGAAGTCGATGTCGTCGGCGCCGGCGAACTGTTCGGGGAGCTCCTCGCCGGACTCGGTGACGGCCTCGTGGATCCAGGGCAGGTAGCCGGTGTCATCGCTGCCCCACTCGTAGCTCTCGATACCGACCGGCACGGTGCCCAGGGCGATGGCGGTCTCGGCGGAGCCCTGGCCGAGGGTGACCACGCGCTCGGGCCGGTCGGGGATCTCGGCGGTGCCCAGGGCGCTCTCGATGCTGACGGGGAAGGTGCCCTCGGCGGAGGTCGCGCCGCCCTCCGTGCTCTCGGCGCTCTCGTCGCCGCTGCCGCAGGCGGCCAGGCCGAGGGCCAGGGCCGCGGTGAGTCCGATACCGCCGACACGGCGCAGGGTGGGGTTCATGCTCACTGCTTTCTTCGTCACGGGGAGCGGCCGCGTCGTCTTCGGCGGGCCGTTTGCAGGGGGGACGCCCGGGTACGGGCAGCACAAAATCCAGGCATATCGGGGCAAATCCCCAATAGGAACATAGGTTAGTCTAACCTCACTTGAGAGGATTTCAAAAAATATGAAACCTGCGTGCCGACTCGCCCGGTCCCGCACGCACGACGGGCGCCCGTCCCGGTGGGAGGGGCGCCCGTCGTGCGTCGCGGTTCGGGAGTCGCGGTTCAGGGACGGCGGTCGGTGAGCACATTGCTCACCCCGCCCAGATAGCCGACGTACCGGCGGGCGGCCAGGGCACCGGCCCGCTCCCGGCCCAGGACACGGGGCGCGGACAGGCGCAGGACCGCCTCCGCCCCCGAGGCCAGCAGCGCCAGGGAGACGGGCCCTTTGCGGACCGATTCGTACCGGCGCAGCGCGGCGGCGGGATCGGCGGCGGCCCCCTCCTCCGCGAGCGCCAGGCTCAGCGCCCACGCGTCCTCCAACGCCTGGTCGGCCCCCTGCGCCGCGGAGGGCGGGAAGGCGTGCGCGGCGTCGCCCAACAGGGTCGCACCGCCCTTGCCCCAGACCCTGGGCACCCGGTGGCGGACGTGTTCGGTCAGCACCAGGTCCTCGTCCCGGACGTGTTCCAGCACCGTGCGCACGTCCGGGTCCGTCCAGTCGCCGAACAGCCTGCGCAGCACGGCCGCCGGGGACTCGGGGCGGGGGGTGCCCGGACGCCAGCGCACGTCGAACCAGCACCGCACGAGCCCGTCCCCGGCCGGGGCCATCCCGCACGTGCCCTGCCTCCCCTGGACCAGGGCCGCGTCGGTGCCCGCCGCCAGGCCCACGGGCACCGGGGCGAGCACCTGCCAGCTCGCCCACCCGGTGGGGCGGGCGGGATCCCGGTCCCACAGGTCGCGCCGGGCCGCCGAGCGGGCCCCGTCGGCACCGACCACCACGTCACCCGTGGCGCTGCTGCCGTCACCGAAGAGCGCGCTCACGGTGCCGTCGGGGTTCACCCGTACCCGGGTACAGGCCCGACCGAAGCGCACCGTGCCCTCGGGCAGCCCCTCGGCGAGCAACTCCAGAAGCGCGTGCCCGGGCACCGTCCGGCTCCCGAAGCCGTAGTGGTCGCGGGCCGTGTCCGTGTCGAGCGTGCGGCGCACCCGCCCCGAGGGGTCACGGTTGCGCACACTGTCGAGACGGCGTCCGATCCCCCCGGCGTCCACGCCCAGGGCGCTCAGGGCGGCGGTGCCGTTGGGGTGGAGGCCGAGCCCGACACCGTCGGAACGGAGGTCGGCCGCCCGCTCGTGGACCTCGACCGCGTGCCCCTGCCGGATGAGCCCACGAGCCAGGGCGAGTCCGCCCGTACCGGCTCCGATGATGACGATCCTCATGAAAAGCCCCAATTCCGCTCGCTCGGCTGCCAACACAGTACTCACGGCCCCGCTCCGCGAGGGGCGGCGCGGTCAGCGGGCCAGATGGATACGGGCCTCCCAGGGACGCAGCGGGGCCAGGGCGTGTTCGGGCGCGGGGTAGTTGCCGAGCAGCAGTTCGGGTTCGGGTCCAGCCACGTCCCCGGGCAGGTCCACCCGCGCCGTCCGGTCGCTCCAGTTGGCCAGCACCAGCAGCACCTGTCCGTTGAACCTGCGGGTGTAGGCGTAGACCCGGGGGTCGTCCTCCAGCAGCGGGGTGAAGCTGCCGTGCGAGACGACCGGGTGCTCCTTGCGCAGCTCGATCAGGCGCCGGTAGTGGTGGAAGACCGACCCCTGGTCGGCGATCGCGGCCTCGGCGTTGATCTCGGTGTGGTTGGGGTTCACCCCGATCCACGGCGTCCCGGTGGTGAACCCGGCGTTCTCACCGGCGTCCCACTGCATCGGGGTGCGCGCGTTGTCCCTGCTCATCCGGGCGATGCCGGCCATGGCGGCGTCGGCGTCGACCTTGCCGGTCTCCACCATGGCTCGGTGGTAGTTGAGGGTCTCCAGGTCCCGGTAGTCGGCGATGTCGTCCAGGTGGGCGTTGGTCATGCCCAGTTCCTCGCCCTGGTAGACGTACGGGGTGCCCTGCATCATGTGCAGCGTGGTGGCCAGCGCGGTCGCGGACTCCACCCGGTACCGGCCGTCGTCGCCGAACCGGGAGACCGCGCGCGGCTGGTCGTGGTTGTTCCAGTACAGGCTGTTCCAGCCACGGTCGTTCAGGCCCACCTGCCAGCGGTTGAGCGAGGCCTTCAACCGGACCAGGTCCAGCGGTCGGGGGTCGAACTTGCCGCCGGGGCCGTGGTCCAGGTCCACGTGCTCGAACTGGAACACCATGTTCAGTTCCCGGTTGACCGGGTTGGTGTGGATGCGCGCCTGCTCCACGCCCACCCCGGGCATCTCCCCCACGGTGAGCACGTCGCGCCCGGCGAAGGCCCGCTCGTGCATCTCGTGCAGGAACTCGTGCAGGCGCGGCCCGTTGACGGCGTGTTCGGTGAAGACACCGTGGTCGCCGACCACCGGCCCGTCCGGGAGCTCGGGGTTCTTGGACACGAAGTTGATGACGTCCAGCCGGAACCCGTCCGCGCCGCGGGCCAGCCACCACAGGGCCACCTCGTGCACGGCCGCGCGCACCCGCGGGTTCTCCCAGTTCAGGTCCGGCTGGGAGGGGCTGAACAGGTGCAGGTAGTACTCGCCGCGCTCCTCGTCGTAGGTCCAGGCGGGCCCGGAGAAGACCGAGCCCCAGTTGTTGGGCGGCCCCCCGTCCCGGCCCGGACGCCAGAAGTAGAAGTCGCGTTTGTCGTCGTCGCCCGCCCGGGAGGCGGTGAACCAGGGGTGCCGGTCACTGGTGTGGTTGACGACCAGGTCCATCACCAGGCGCATACCGCGCTCGTGCAGCCCGTCCCGGAGCCGGTCCCAGTCCTGCAGGGTCCCGAACCGGGGGTCGATGCCGGTGTAGTCGCTGATGTCGTAGCCGTTGTCGTGCCACGGCGAGGGGTAGACGGGTGACAGCCACACCACGTCCACACCGAGCAGTTTCAGGTAGTCCAGTTTCTCGATGACTCCGGGCAGGTCGCCGACGCCGTCGCCGTCGCTGTCGTTGAAGCTGCTCGGATAGACCTGGTAGACGACGCTGGACTTCCACCAGTCGGCGCTGGGTTCGGGCATGGGTTCCTTCTCCGCTCGTGGTCGGCTCACCATTCAATCGTTCCCGGGCCCGTGACGGCAGGGGAAACGCGTGGCGGATCCGCTTCGGTGCCCTCCTGCGCGCCGCGTGCGGCCCGGGAAGGGCCGCGTGCCGGAGCCGGGGTGGAAGTTGACGCACCCGGCCCGCCAGGCATAGGACCACAGGAGAGACCAGACGAAGGGGACCCCATGTGCTTGCACGGAACCGGTGAGACCGTCAGGGCCCGAGCCGAGGGCTCCGCGCCCGCCGGACCACCGGCCCCGCCCGCCGCACACCGCCCCTGGCCGAAGGGGTTCCACAGGGTGGCCGACCTGAGCCACACCCTCTCCCCCGGAATGCCGTCCTGGGACGAGGACAAGCCGGTCCGGGAGACGCTCGCACCGCCCGCCCCCGAGGGGGAGTTCGGGTTCTACGTGCAGCGGTGGAGCATGTCCGAGCACACCGGGACCCACCTGGACGCCCCCGGGCACGTGATCGGCGGTGGTCGGCTGGTGCCCGACATCGACCCGGGTGAACTCGTCGCCCCGGCCGCCGTGATCGACATCCGTGCCCGGGCCGCACAGGACCCCGACACCACGGTGACCGTGGACGACGTCCGCGCCTTCGAGCGCGCGCACGGCCGCATCCCGGCAGGGGCGGCGGTCCTGATGTGTTCGGGGTGGAGCGCCCGCTGGGCGGAGGGCGACGAGCGGGTCCGGGGCGCGGCCGAGGACGGTTCGTGGCACTTCCCCGGGTTCTCCCCCGAGGCCTGTGAGTTCCTGGTCTCCCGGCGCGGCATCGCCGGGACGGGCGTGGACACGCTGAGCACCGACCCCGGGAACTCCACCGAGTTCCCCGCCCACGAGGTGGTGGGGCGCGCCGACCGGTGGGGGCTGGAGGCCCTGACCGGGCTGGAGCAGCTGCCGCCGAGCGGAGCGGTGATCACGGTGGGGGTACTGCCCGGTCTGGACGCCTCCGGCGGCCCGAGCCGGGTGCTCGCCCTGTGGTGACCTTTCGGGGGACGGGACGGCCGGTCGGCCGGGTCGGGGCAGCCGGTCGGCTGATCCGGCCGGTCAGTCGGCCCGCGGGCGCGGGACACCGCGGTCGGGCGTCCACTCCAGCAGCATGATGGTGGCGTCGTCGGTGAAGCTGCCGCGCTGGTGGTCGTGGATGGCGTGGATCAGGCGCCGCAGGGTCTCGGGGGCGGGTTCGTCGGCGGAGGCGGCCCGGATGACGAAGTCGGTGAAGCGTTCCAGACCGAACATCTGCCCGTCGCTGTCGTGCGCCTCGGTGACGCCGTCGGTGTAGAGCAGGACCTGGTCGCCGGGTTCGAGGGCGAACTCGTGGACGGTGCGCGGGGAGACGTCGGTGAAGACCCCGTCCAGGCCGAGCGGGAGTTCGGGGGTGCGCTCCATCGCCCCCTCGACCAGTCGCCTGTCGCGGATCAGCAGGGGCGCGGGGTGGGCGCAGTTGACCCAGGAGAACACCCCGGTGGCCAGGTCCAGGGTGGCGAAGACCGCCGTGCAGAAGCGTTCCGGCAGCCAGGTGACCAGGGCGTGTTCCACGTTGTCGGTGAGTTCGGCCAGGTCGGCGCCGTTGCGGCGGGCGCTGCGCGCACCGGCCATGGCCACCGACGCGGTCAGCCCGGAGGCGAGGTCGTGCCCCATCGCGTCGAGGATGACGGCGTGCAGGGTGTCGCGGGTGATGGAGTGGTCGAAGGCGTCGCCGCCCAGTTCGTAGGCGGGTTCGAGGACCGCGGTGGAGACCCCGCGCCTGGCCCCCAGGGTTCGGGGCGGGAGGAAGGCGCGCAGCATCTCGGTGCGGAGCTGCACGTCGCGGGTTCGGGTGCGACGGACGTAGGTGTCGCTGTAGGCGCGTTTGGACGTGACGACCAGGGCCAGCAGCGAGGCGAGTGTGTGGCAGCGGCGGAGTATGGGTTCGTCGATCCGGGGCGTGCGGATGTGCAGGACCCCCACCCGGTCGGCGCCGTCCTTGAGCGGCAGCCAGAGGCTGAGCTCGTCGGCGCCGCCCTCGGCCAGCCGCAGGGTGTCGGAGCGGTAGGCCTCCCCCGCGACGCTGGAGTCGACGTCGAGGATGGGCCCGCCGGTGAGCGGGACGAGCAGGCGCTGTTGCAGGTCGACCAGGTGCACGGTGATCTTGGTGAGGCCGATCGCCATGCCGTAGCGGCCGGCGGCCTCCAGGACCTCGATGGGCCCACTCTCGTGCACGGACCTGACGAGCTCCTGGAACAGCAGCTCACTCCTGCTGAGCGGTGTCACTTCCGCCACTCCCGGCTCCTGCATGTCCCACCCCCGAAGGTCTCAGTGTCACACCGGCGAAAGCTCCGGCCCAGCCTTCGGCCCGCGTGTCCCTTAGCAGGTCAAACCGGATGTATCGGCCCTGGCCGGGTGGACCCTCCACTGCGGGCGCCGCCCTCTCGGGCCCACGGGCCCTGTTCGCGCCGTGCCCGCTCCCCTACGCTGGCTCCGCCGGTCCAACCCACCTGGGCCGTCCCCTCGGCCCGGCCCCTGCGGGGCGCCCGGCGGGGCGGCGAGAGGAGTCGAGTTGAACGTCAAGCACCACCACGTCGAGGTGAACGGCCTCCGTCTGCACGTCGCCGAACAGGGCGAGGGCCCGCTGGTCCTGCTGCTGCACGGCTTCCCCGAGAGCTGGTACTCCTGGCGGCACCAGTTCGCCGCCCTGGCCGACGCCGGGTACCGGGTGGTCGCCCCCGACCAGCGCGGTTACGCCCGCAGCGACCGGGCGGCCGGCGTCGAGGAGTACACCCTGCCGCACCTGGTCGGGGACGTCACCGCGCTGATCGGCGCGCTGGGCGCCGAGGACGCGGTGCTGGTCGGGCACGACTGGGGCGCCCCGGTCGCCTGGACCACGGCGCTGCTCCGCCCGGACCTGGTGCGCGCCGTGGCGGGGTTGAGCGTGCCGCCGCTTCCGCCCACCGGGATGCCCTCGATCGGGTCGTCCCGGCGCACCTACGGGAAGGGGTACTACCAGGTCTACTTCCAGGAGCCCGGCAGGGCCGACGCCGAACTGGCGGCGGACCCGGCCGCGACCGTGCGCCGCCTGCTGGTCGGTGCCTCCGGCGACAACCCGGACGAGGACGCACCCCGCCCCTGGATCGTCGACGAGGGCGAGGCGCTGCTGGACGGCATGCCCGAACCGGCGGAGCTACCGGACTGGCTGACCGCCGAGGACGTCGCCGTGTTCGCCGAGGACTACTCGGCGCCGGACGCGTTCACCGGCCCGCTCAACTGGTACCGCAACATCGACCGCAACCAGGGCCTGATGTCGGCCTTCCACGGCCTGCGCATCGAGGTCCCGGCCCTGTACGTGGCAGGCGACAGGGACATGGTCACCATCCTGGAGGGCGTGCCGGAGCTGCGCGAGATGCTGCCGCTGATCGCTCCGAAGCTGCACGCCGACGTCACCTTGCCCGGCTGCGGCCACTGGACCCAGCAGGAGCGCCCCAAGGAGGTCAACGCCGCCCTGCTGGACTTCCTCGCCACCCTGTGAAGGCTCCCGTCCCTCTCCCCAGCGGGGTCTTCTTGGTGTTCTTGCTACCGGAAGCGACGTAGGCGCCCTGGGATCAAGTGGTTGTCGCACCGACCCGGGCACTGTGCTTTTCAGGGGTGCGCCGATCACCGTGATCCTGTGCGCGGGTGTCAAGGGCCCCTGTGCACCGAAGCTGCGCTTCCCGCCGCGCTGGGATCTCAGCCGCGATCCGCACCCGTGTTCCGCCAAGCCTGTTTCGACCAGGCCCCGCACAGCCCCGGGCCATCACTCCTTCGGTCCGCTCCAGGACAGCAGGTGCAGGGCCGCGCCGACGCTGACCGGGTCGTGGGCGAGCGGGCGCGGCAGCAGCTCGTCGCAGCGGGCGAGCCGCCGGACCACCGTGTTGCGGTGGGTGTACAGGCGCTCGGCCACCCGGGCGGCGTTGCACTGCTGGTCGAGGTAGGTACGCAGGGTCAGGTGCAGGACGGGGTCGGCGCGTGCCAGCTCGCCGAGGGTGTCCGCGACGAACTCGTCCGCCCGGCCCACGTCCTGGCTGAGCAGCGCCACCAGCTGGGCGTCCGTGTAACCGCCCGCACGACGAGAGGTACTCAGGCGGGCCATCATGCGTTGGACGGCCGCGGCCTCCAGGTGGCTCTGCCGGAAACCGTCCAGGTCCGCCCGCGGGCGGCCGAGGGCGACCCGGACCGCGGGAACGGCGGCGAGCCCCGACTCCAGGTCCTCGGTGCGCGGCGCGGTGGAGACCGGGAGCCACAGCCACATCGACGAACCGGTGGCCGGCACGGTGAGGCGCCGCGGTGT
Organism: Nocardiopsis moroccensis; assembly: GCF_055763695.1. Classification (NCBI taxonomy): domain Bacteria; kingdom Bacillati; phylum Actinomycetota; class Actinomycetes; order Streptosporangiales; family Nocardiopsidaceae; genus Nocardiopsis; species Nocardiopsis moroccensis. The sequence continues at coordinate 2,449,061 of NZ_CP199747.1, forward strand.
TCCGGCGGCGGCCAGGACCAGCTCGGCGGCCTGTTCGAGCTGGTCGCCGGTGACGTCGTTTCCCCAGATGATGGCGGCCAGGTGGCTGCCGGTCAGGTGGTAGCCCAGGCGTGATTCGGCGCTGGAACGGGAGACCGGTGCGCCTTCGAGGATCAGGGACACGGTGGTCAGCCGTTCGGAGTGGGTGCCCTGGCCGAGTTCCCGCCGCTCCTGGCGCATGACCTCGCTGACAGCGTCGATGGTGTCGTCGATGAAGGTGTAGATCGACCGCGAGGTGAGGGCGAGCACCTCGTGCAGGACCTCGGCGTCGCAGGTGAGGCCGAAGCAGATCTCCATCCAGCGGCGCCAGGCGACGTTCTGGCCCAGCCGCCAGATGTCGAGGGCCTTCTCGTCCAGGTCACGGCGGACCATGTCCCGGACGGACTCCAGCAGCTCGGGGCTCAGGTTGGCGCTGACCCGGGCCCCCGGGCACTGGATGTTGGCGGCGGCCCAGTGCAGGAGGTTGGAGAGGTTGGCCCGGCGGGCGCCGTCCTCCAGCACCGGGTCCACGTGCGCGGGGGACGTGCCGCTGGCGTGCCGGACCGCGTCGAACAGCTCGTCGAGCCATTCCTCCTGAGGGTCCAGCGCCTGTTCGGCACCCTTGCGGATGACCTCGCGCGCCCGTGGGGAAGGCGGATCCCAGTCGTCTTTCACCGGTGGATTTTATACCTCCCAAGCAGCTCGGATGAGGCGTTTTGGCCATGATGATCCGCCCATGCCGTTCAGCCCTTGCTACGGCGCGAGCGCACCGCGGCGGTGAAGAGGCGCTGATGACCGGTGGGCAGGATACGGACGAGGGCATCGAGGGCGCGGGCGTCGGCGAGCTCAGCCCTCGCGGTCCTCGCCCCTGGCGCGCTCTGTGCGGGCGAGGCCGGTGGTGAGGTCGACCAGATGGTCGAGGACCCCGGGGGCCAGATGGTGGCGCATACCCGGGATGAGGACGTGCCGGGCCCCGGGAATCGCCCGGGCCGTGGCGCGGCCTCCGCTGGGGTGGACCATGGGGTCGGCGTCCCCGTGGACGACCAGCGTGGGCGAGGTGATCCGGCGCACCTGCGCGGTGCGGTCGCCGGACGCCTGGATGGCGCCGATCTGACGGGCCACCTCCGCGCCGCTGCGGGGACCGCCGCGGCGGTCCCAGACGGCGCGCGCCCAGGTCCGCTCCAGCTGCTCGTCGGGCGGGTAGACCGCGGACCCGATGTGCGCGAGCAGGGACAGGTGCCGTTCCACCGACTCCGCGGCGGTGCGGGCCGCGGGCCTGGCCATCCGGATCAGGGTCGAGGTCGAGGGCTGGCCCACCCTGCGGTTGCCCGTGGTGGAGAAGATGGAGGTCAGGGTGGCCGCACGGTCGGGGTGCCGGGCCGCGAGGGTCTGCGCGATCATGCCGCCCATGGACATGCCGACCAGGTGGACGCGGTCGACGCCGAGGTGGTCGAGGAGGCCGCGGGTGTCGGCGGCCATGTCGGTGAGGTCGTAGGCGTCCCTCCGGGGCCGGGCCAGCAGCTGGCGCAGCCGCCCCGGCGGCGGTGCGGCCATCCGGGTGGAGCGGCCCGCGTCGCGGTTGTCGAACCGGATCACCCGGAACCCGCGGTCCACGAAACCCTGAACCATGCGCTGGGGCCAGGAGGTCAGGTCCAGGGCCAGGCCCGCGACGAGCAGGAGCGGGGTTCCGTCGGCGGGGCCGTCGACGCGGTAACAGATCCGGATCCCGCCGGGCAGGTCCGCGAACCGGTCACCGGACGCCTCCGCGGGCGCGAGCGCCGGGTCAGCGGCTTCGTTCTCGGTGTGCTCGGCGCTCATCGGGTGGCCGCCGTCCCGGTGCGCGCGGAGCCGGTGCGCGCGGCCCCGGCCCGGCTGAAGTGCAGTTCCGGGTCCAGGACGCTGTCGGCGCGCAGCAGCTTGACGTCCGATCGGTAGTCCATCGAGGTCAGCCACGGCATCCGGTCTCCTTGCCGGGGCAGCTGGTCGATCGCCCGCTTGACGTAGCCCGCGTCGAAGTCGAGGAGGGGCCGGGTCGGCATCGCCGGGTCGGAGACCTCGGGTCGGGCCACGTCGTGGCCGTGGGCGTCCATGTGCGCCAGCAGGCGGCAGAAGTGCTCGCACAGCAGGCCGACCTTCAGCGTCCAGGAGCTGTTGGTGTAGCCGATCGAGAAGGCCAGGTTGGGCACCCCGGAGAGCATCATGCCCTTGTAGGCGACGGTGTCGGGCAGGCGGACCTGCTCGCCGTCCACGGTGATCCCGATCCCGCCGAACGCCTGCACGTTCAGGCCGGTGGCGGTGACGATGACGTCGGCTTCCAGCTCGCGGCCGGATTCGAGGAGCACCCCGTTCTCGGTGAACGTGCTGATCCGGTCGGTGACGACCGAGGCCCTCCCCTCCCGGATGGCCTTGAACAGGTCCCCGTCGGGCACCGCGCACAGGCGCTGGTCCCAGGGGTCGTAGGGCGGGTTGAAGTGCTCGTCGACCGGATAGCCCTCGGGCAGCTGCCTGGTGTTGGCCCAGCGGATGAACCGGCGCGCGGCCTTGGGGTAGCGCTGGCACAGAGACCAGACGAGGCGCTGCTGGGCGATGTTCTTGCGCCGGGTCAGCGCGTAGGCGCGCTCCGGCCCGAAGAGCCCGCGCAGGGCGTTGGCGACGGCGTCCTTCTTGGGCACCGCCATGATGTAGGAGGGGGTGCGCTGCAGCATCGTCACGTGCGCGGTGGTCTCGGCCATCGCGGGCAGCAGGGTGACGGCGGTGGCGCCGCTGCCGATGACCACCACGCGCTTGCCCGCGTAGTCGAGGTCCTCGGGCCAGTGCTGCGGGTGCACGATCGTGCCGCGGAAGCGTTCCCGGCCCTCGAAGTTCGGGGTGAACCCCTGGTCGTAGCGGTAGTAGCCGCCGGCCGCGAACAGCCACGAGCAGGTCAGCGTCGCCTGCTCGCCGCTGTCGGTGCGCTCGGTCAGGACGGTCCACCGCGCCTGCTCACTCGACCAGGACACCGAGACCACCTTGTGGTGGTAGCGGATGTGGCGGTCCAGGCCGTTCTCGGCCACGGTCTCGCGCAGGTAGTCCAGGATCCGCGGCGCCGATGCGATGGACTCCTCGTCCCGCCACGGCTTGAACTCGTACCCGAAGGTGTGCAGGTCCGAGTCGGACCGGACACCCGGATAGCGGAACAGGTCCCAGGTGCCGCCGGAGGCCGCCCGCGCCTCCAGGATCGCGAAGGACTTCGAGGGGAGTTCGGCCTTGAGGTAGCGACCGGCTCCGATCCCGGAGATCCCGGCGCCGACGATCAGGACGTCGAGGTGCTCGGCTGCGGCTGGACCCGGGGAGGGCGGGGCAGAGGACATGGCGACTCCAGGCGACGGCGTGCGGACTCCACCATCGTGAAGCATGGGAGCTCAAGCGGCCAGTGGCGATCTGCACCATCTCGAACTCCACATGGTGCGAGGTGCACTACCGGATCGCCACCGCAGCCGTCCCGGTCATCGAACGGTGCCGGGCATCGGCGGGGCGAGGACTCGATCAGACTCCGCGACGGCGTCCGGATCGCCGGAACACGACGGCCGTGGCGGCCCCGCCCCGGCAGGGGGTCGGAGCGTCACGGGGCCGTAGGAGTTGAGGACCTCGACGATCTGGGCCTCCTCGTAGTCGAGGTGGGCCCCGACCTCAGCGGCGAGCCGTTCCGGCCGGAGGCCAGTTCCTGGATCCGGTCCAGGGTTCGGCTGATCACGGAGTGCTCCCGCGTCAGCCGCTCCAGCACGGGCGCGAGTCCGGGGTGGCTGGCGGCCAGCCCCGGGAACACCTGCGCGTCCTCCGCTACGACCTGCGTGGTCGAAAGGTCAGCGAGAGCGACCCCGACACCGGGGTGAGCGAGATGGTCTACGACGACCTGGACCGCCTGGTGGAGACCACTGACGCACGCGGCCAGACCCTGCAGACCGTCTACGACGAGCTGGGACGTCAGGTCGAGCTGCGTGATGGCGACGGAGACCTGCGGGCCGAATGGACCTTTGACAGCGTGGCCATCGGCCAACCCGCCGCCTCCACCCGTTACCAGGACGGACAGGCCTACACCACCCGAGTCCTGGGCTACGACCCGGTCAACCGGCCCCGCGCCCACCAGATCTCCATCCCCTCCAGCGAGGGAGAGCTCGCGGGCAACTACCTGTTCCGGACCCTCTACTACCCCGACGGCAGCGTGCAAGCCACGGACATGCCCGCAGCCGGAGGGCTACGCGCCGAACCGGTCAAGTACGGCTATGACGACCTGGGCAACCCCACCACGCTCTCGGGGTCGGACCACATCGTCACCGAGACCGTCTACTCCAAGATCGGCAACCTCGTCCAACGCGAGTTCCACCTCGGGTCCCTGGGCGCCAACCGCACCTGGCAGAGCTTCGACTTCGACGAGAAGACCAACCGGCTCGACATGGCCAGCGTCGTCCCGCAGTTGGGCGAGGGTTCGCTCTCGACCCAGACCTACGACTACGACGACCGGGGTAACCTGCTGTCCATCAACGATGAGCCCACCGACACCGAGCGCGCGTCCGACGTGCAGTGCTTCGACTACGACCACCTGCGCCGCCTGAACCAGGTCTGGACCCCCGATGCGACGGGGGAGGAGGCCTGTGCGGCCCAGCCGCAGGTGAGCGAGCTGGGCGGGGCGGCCCCGTACTGGCACGAGTTCACCTATGACGAGGTCGGCAACCGGGTTCAGGAGGTCCAGCACGGTCCCGGTGGGGGTATCACCCGCGACTACACCAGCCCAGAGGATGGTGAGGGGCCGGCGCACGCCGTCACCCAGGTCGCGGAGTCCGGCAGCTCGGGTAACAGCACCCATTCCTACGACTACGACCAGGCCGGGAACATGATCTCTCGGGCTGATGGTGAGCATGACCAGACCCTGGAATGGGGCCCTGAGGGTGAGCTGACCAAGGTCACGGGCGATCTGTCCACGACCGAGTACGTCTACGACGCCGATGGCGAACGTCTCTTGCGCCGCGCCAACGGTGCGACCACCCTGTACCTGCCCGGGATGGAGGTGACCTGGGACGAACCCGCGGGAACCGAGGAAGCGACCCGGTACTTCTCCCATGCGGGGGAGACGGTGGCGGTGCGGGAGAACGATGGTTCCCTGCACTGGACGATGCCGGATCACCATGGCACCGGTCAGATGAGTGTCGCCGCGGTGGGAGATGAGGTCACCCAACGGCGGATGACGGTGTTCGGCCAGGAGCGTGGCACCACGGGGACGTGGCCGGGCGAGCGCGGGTTCGTGGACGGCATGATCGATGCCTCCACTGGGCTGACCCAACTCGGAGCCCGAGCCTATGATGCTGATCTGGGCCGGTTTATCTCGGTGGATCCGTTGATGAACCTGGTCGACGCGCAATCGATGAACGGGTATGTGTATTCGAACAATAGCCCGACCGTTTTCACTGACCCTTCAGGGTTGAGTTGGCATCCTGCTCGCGGGTACGCGCCTATGCCTGGCGATAGTTCGGAGTCTTCGAAGCATCCGGCTCGTGGGTATGCACCTATCAGCGTTTCCAGTAGCGTGTCCACACCGAATCGTTCTTGGCATCCGGCTCGTGGGTATGAACCGATGCCGAATTACGGATCGCCTCCTTCATGGCATCCTGCGCGCGGATATGCGCCACCGTCTTCGAATGTCCAGAGGATGTTTGAGGAAATAACTGCACCTCCGAAGCCTGTGAAGACTCCAGAGGAAAAATCGCTTGAAGAAGCTAATTGGTTCGAGAAGCGCTATTTGAGCCACGATGGCGGCGCAAATTGGGGTAATATTCTTGGTGACGCTGGGCTGGCGTTGGGGGTTGCTGGAATGGTTGCTTGCCCAGTATGTGGAATGGCTGGTGCGGCTCTCTCTGTGGGTTCGGGCGTGTGGAATTTCACTCAGGGAAATACGGGTGCCGGAATTTGGGGAGTTCTAGGTGGGGTTCCAATCGTTGGTGCAGTAGGAGTTCGTACAGCGGCGTTTGCTAGGGGAGCGTCGGCGAAGAGCAAATGGTGGAAAAGCATTACCACGAACAATGGAGTTGTCAGGAAGAGGGCAAAGGCTCATAAATGGGCAAATGCAAAGCTTGAGGCTGCCGAGGATTCAATTGCTGGCATGTCCAGTGATGTTAATAGTTTGCTTGGTCATGTCGGTACGAATATTACTGTGGGCGGAGTGGCCTACAATGAAGGAGCATTTGATCGCCCAGGGAAGGCTCTAGTTAAGGTGAGTTAGGTGGGATTGATCTGCTGAAAATTTGTGATCTTATGTGCTTAGGGGTTCTTAGTGGGGCGCTCGTTTATTTGGTGGGTGGGAGTGGTTCGGATAGTTCCCATGGTCGTTGGGTTTTTCCATTCCGGGCTGCGTGATTTCTTTTCCGATGTTCAAGATTTAAGGATGGAGGGTAGGTCGGGTGAGCTGGACTTAGAGGAGGTTCGAAATCTCTGTGTCGTTGACGGAATTTTTTCAGTGGGTTACTCGATATTCGTCCTAATCCCTGGAATGGTATTCCATTATCTGATATTTGAATTTCTAGAATTCTCTGGGGGTGAGGCTTACAAGACTGCATTGTTGCTTGTCTGTGCCACGCTCTTGGCCACGACCTTGGTGGAGCTGATTGATTTTGCAAAAATTTCTTGTGTGAATTTTTTCCACGAGGGATCGCGTCCGGTCAAACTGACTGGTCCCACTGTTTATATTCTGCTTTATCTAATTTCATTTATTTTTATCTCTTTGGTCTTTATTTCTTGGGTCTCACATGAAGGTGCTGCTGGTATTTGATGGCGAATGGGTGCACTATAGCCCTCGGGGGTTCGTGGACTTCTAAGGGTGGCGAGGGTGGGATGTCGATTACCCGTCAGTTCACAGGGACGCCCTGGGGACGGGGTCGCGCAACTCTCCTGGCCGGGCTCCGAGCTTGAAGGCGTCCCACTCTGCCTTGGGATAGACGAGGGTGGGGGAGTTCGGGGTGGCGGTGAGGGTGAAGCCTCCGGCAGGCAGGGACTCGGGGCGTAGGCGTCCGTGGGTGGTGCGGCCGATGGAGACCTGGTCGAGGAAGTGGTCTCAGGCGGCGTGGGGGCGGTGAGGGTGGGGCCTTCGGGGTTTTGGTGTCCTCGATCTCGGTCGCACTTTCGCGGGCGGATCTGACCTGTGCGTAGCCCTGTGCGCTGGTGCTCGCGCTGGCCTTGACCCAACGCACGCGCCGTTTCCGGAGGAAGGGGTACCCCGGATATGGGGCGGGGTACCCGTTCGCGTCAGCGCTGAAGAGTGGTCAGGAGATTGGCCCACTCGGTGCTCTGGAAGGCGAGGTGTCCGTGCTCGCGGTGTTGAGTGTCGCGGACCAGGACGTTTTGGCCTTCCGCCACCTCAACGCAGTCGCCGCCGTTGGTGCTGTAGCTGCTCTTGTGCCATGAGGTGTGAGCGGGGGTGCGTGGCGCGGACATCTCCGGGCCTCCTCATCGTTCGAGGGGGGCTTACTGGTCGTCTGGCAGGAGCCCGCGCATGAAGGAGAGGGTTTCGTCGGCCTTGAGGGCCTTGCCCAACAGGCTCCCGAACATCAGCGTATACCTGCGTACCTCTTCCGGGTCCTCCGGAACCAGACCGCTACCAGCTTGTTCCAGGTAGACCAGATCCGGGTCGGCTTGCTCGGGGAACTCGAGAAGGTTGAACTGTCCGTCCAGTCCGGGATGGGCACCATGGGAGAACGGCACCACGCGGATGGTTACGTTGGGGCGCTGGGCCAGGTCGATGAGGTGCTGGACCTGTCCACGCATCGTTTCGGGCCCGCCGACCTGGCGGCACAGGACTGCCTCGTCCAGGATCGCGACGACCTGAAGCGGGGCGTCCTCGCGGGTGAGGAGTTCCTGGCGTGACAGGCGGACCAGGACCTTTTCGTCCACCATGTCTGGAGCCGAGGTGATGGCGGTCTGTTCGATGACGGCGCGGGCGTAGGCCTCGGTCTGCAGGATGCCGGGTACCACAGCGGTCTGGAAGGTGCGCACCACCGAGGCGGCGGCCTCCAAGCCGATGTAGCTGTCGAAACCGGGCTTCAGAGTCTGACGGTGCCGGTGCCACCAGCCGCGTTTGCGCGCGTGCTTGGCCATCTCGATGAGTTCTTCGCGTTCTGCCCCGTGCACGCCGTAGACGTCGAGGAGGATGGCCACATCTCCGGGCTTGGGGCGGGTCATGCCGGTCTCGTAGCGCCACAGCGTGCTGTCGGTGCTTCCGATTCGTTCGGCGACCTCGGCTCTGGAGAGGCCTGAGTTGTCGCGTAGCCGGTTCAGTTCGGCCATGAGGCGTCGCTGGCGGGCGGTGGGGCTGAGACGTACGGCCATGCTGTCTGACCTCCCTTGATCTTCGTGAACCGTATCACTCAGCATGATTCGACAATCAATCTACGTAAACAGCATGACTTCTTTCTGCAGTATTGCAGTTTTAGTTTTGGCGGTCCATGCTTGGGGCGGAGGGCAGCAGAACAAGCTGTTGTCGTGTGGTTGGTGTGTTGAGGAGGGCGTTGTGAGTGGTGGTCGGATACCTGGGCCTCGGCGGCCTGGTGGTGGGGTGGGGTGGTCGTCCGCGGCGTGGTGCTACCTGGGTGGGACCTGCGCCGATGTGGCGCGGGCCCGTGCGTGGTTCGTGCGGGATCGGCGGCTCCAGGGCGGGCGCGGGTCCTGGGTGGAGCTGGTCGGCAGCGAGCTCGCGACGAACGCCGTGCGGCACACGGCGAGCAGTGAGAAGTGCGGGCGGATGGGGCTCTCGTTGGAGTTCCTGGGGGAGCGGACCGTGCTGTTGGGGGTGCTGGACCAGGGGCCCAGGTTCGGCGGGCCGGTGTTGGTGCCGCAGGTGGTGGACCGTCAGCCCGGGGAGCTGAACCCGGGCGGGCGTGGGCTGTGGCTGGTGGACCGGATCGCGGACTTCTGGTGGTGGGAGGGACAACGCGGCCAGCCGTTGTTCCTGCGGGCGATCATCCGTCTGGACCGGGAGCCGGACCTGGGCGAGATCGGCCTGGACCTGGCCAGCTGAGGGCACGGAGACGGTTCGCGGACTGGGCGGGAGCGACGGGAAGCGCAGCCCCGGGGCGCGCAAATGCGACGTGCACCGGGGCCATTGACACCCGGGCGCCCCCGTGGAACGCACCAGAACAAGAAGCAGTGTGCCCGGGCCGGTGCACCAATCACCGGCCCGGGCCGATCAACCACCTGAAAAGAGCAGGGGATCGACCATGCAGAACTCTAACGGTGGCCGTCACCGCAGGCCCCGGGAATCGATGACCGCACGCCTGTGGTGGGTGTTCGCCTCGGCACTGGCCTGGACCCTGGCCCAGGTGATCGGCGCCCCGACACGGAGCGAACCGAGGATCGCGCTGGCCCCGGCACCTCGGCGGCTGGAGCTGTCCGGCAGGGCCCAGGGAGCGGGATCGGGAAGTGACTGGGTCCACCCCGACCGGGTGGCGGGCGCCCTGGTGCGGCCCTACATGCTGCGGGAGTGAGCCGGGGTAGAGCACTGAACGCCGGGGCCCGGGCCCGCACGCGGGAGGCCGCCACGACAACGGGATCGTGGCGGCCTCCCTCCGTGTCCGAGCAGGAACTCGCAGAACGACAGACACTGCTTGCGGAGCTACAGGTCCAGGCCGAGGGCCCGCCACCTGGTCCCATACCCGACCCCGCCAGCGCCGACCAGCTGCCCGCGCAGCATGTCGTGGACCTTGACGAGTTGGTCGCCCAGTGCCTCGATGTGCTGGCCCTCGTTCGTGTCCGGTTCGTCCGTCATGACAACACCCCTCATAAAATGCCAGCGACTGGCAATTTTTCACGGAGCTTGCCCGGAAGCAAGGGGTTTTCCGTTCCGGGCTCGCTACCCTGGCCCGATGACCACGCAGTCCCACGGACCGACCGAAGAGCACCTGCCCCTGCGCGTGCGCAAGAAACTCAGGACGCGCCGTACCCTGGCCGACACCGCGCTCCGGCTCTTCCTCCGGCACGGCTACGAGAACGTCACCCTCGACGAGCTGACCGAACACGCGTAGGTGTCGGTGCGGACCTTCTTCCGCTACTACTCCAAGGAGGAGGTCGCCATGGCCGCGGTGGGCGAACCGTGGAAGGACTACCGGCGGCTGACCGGGTTCGCCCCCGGCACACCGCCCGACTACGGGACCGCTACCCCCGTTCGGTGCGGGAGATGCCCGGGGACTGGGCCGGGCGCTACCCCGCCGCCCGGGGGTCTGGCGGCCGGGCCCCGCAGTGCACGACCAGCACACGGACGCCGACGGCCGCCTGCGGGCACGGATCACCGAGGCGCTGGAGGAGGCGTTCGGGGCCGACGGCCGCCAGGACGTGCGACTGCGCCTGGCCGCGGACATGACGCTCTCCGCCGTGCGCTACGGCAGCAAGAACTGGCTCCGGGCCAACCGGACCGCGGAACGGACCGGGGACGGCGAGACGCTGGTCACCGAGCTGGTGGCCGCCTTCGACGCCCTTCCCGCCGCCGTCTCCCTGAGCCCGCCGCCCCGCACCTGACCGCTGGGCGGCCCCGTGGCCGGGCGAGGCCCGCAACCGCCCTCCCCGGACGCCCGCACAGGTCAGCGGCCTCCTCCGTGCCCGGGGCCCGGCCCGGACAGCGCCCCGGCGCCGACTCCGGGGTCCGGGAAGCCCTACGGGACAGGAGTTCCAGGTGTGGCCCCAGGTGTCGGAAACCCTTGGTATGTCACTAGACTGAGCGCCCCGTAACCTCCCCATGACAGGATGCCTGTGGCCCCCCGCTGCCCGTACGCCGAACTCCACTCCGCTGACTTCCAGGCCGACCCGCACGCGGTCAACCAGCAGATGGTCCGAGACCACGGGCCCGTCTTCCCCGCCGAGATCTTCCCGGGGATCAGGGCCTGGGTGGTCGCCGACTACACGCTGATCACCGCCTGGTGCCGGGACACCCGCACCTTCCGCCGCGACTCGCGCCTGTGGCTCGACTGGCGCGAGGGCCGAATACCCGACGACGCCCCGGCACTGGCGATGATGGGCCACCGGCCCAACCTGCTCTACGCCGACGGTGACGAGCACGCCCGCCTCAAGCGCGCCGTGGTCGACTCGCTGGGCCGGGTCCCCGAGAGCCGGGTCGGGGACATCACCCGCCAGCACGCCGACACCCTCATCGACGCCTTCTGCACGCGGGGCCGCGCCGAACTCGTCTCCGAGTACGCCCGCCTGCTGCCGCTGCTGGTGCTGTGCGACCTCTTCGGCTTCTCCCCCGACGTCGGCCAGCGCGTGCTGAACTCCCTCAGCGACCTGTGGGACGGCGTCGACGCCGCCAAGGCCAACGGCGAGTACGAGCGCGCCCTGTCCGACGCGATCTCCGCCAAGCACGCCGCGCCCGGGGACGACATCACCTCGTGGATGCTCCAGCACCGTGCGGGCCTGACCGACGAGGAGCTGCTGGCCCAGCTCGTCGTGACGATCGGGGCCGGGGCCGAACCCACCGCCAACCTCATCTCCGGCACCACGCGCACGCTCCTGGTGGACGACGAGGTCCGCCAGGCGTTCCGGGGCGCCCGGGTGGGGGTCAGCGAGGCGATCGACCAGGTGCTCTGGCGCGACCCCCCGGTGAACAACTACCCCGTCCTCTACCCGGTGAAGGACGTGCGGACCAGCTCCGGGACCCTGATCAGGGCGGGTGAGCCGATCCTGCTCGGTTACGCGGCCGCGCACGCCGCCATGTCCGGGGGCGGCCCGGACCTCGAACAGGGCAACCGTGCACACCTGGCGTTCGGGGTGGGCCCACACCGCTGCCCGGCCCAGGGGTTCGCCTACGCCATCGCCCAGGTCGGGGTCGAGACCCTGACCAAGCGGCTCCCCAGTCTGCGGACGGCCCAGGACACCCTCCAGTGGCGCCCCGCCCCCTTCGCTCTGGCACTGGCCCAGCTCCCGGTCACCTTCACCCCCGACTCCCCGAAAGGCAGCACGCCGCCATGGCAGCAGACATCCCCGTCCTCCACCCCTACGACCTCCACCGGCAGACAGCCGGACTCCGCGACCGAGGCCCCGTCGTCGAAGTTGAAATCACTGGTGGCGTGGTTGTTCGGGCGCTGACCGGACACGACGTGATCATGGAGGCCCTCGCCCACCCCGACGTGCGCAAGGAGGCGCGCCACTGGCGCCCCTGGGCCCAGGGCGAGATCCCGATGGACTGGCCGCTCATCTCCTGGGTCGCCCCGGACAACATGCTCACCGCGGACGGGGACCGGCACCGCCGCCTGCGCACCCTGGTGTCCCAGGCGTTCACGCCCCGCCGGGTGGAGGTCCTGCGCCCGCGCGTGCAGGAGATCACCGCGGAGCTGCTGGACGCCGCCGAGGCTGCGGGGCCCGAGCCGGTCGACCTCAAGGCGGCGCTGGCGCTGCCCCTGCCGATGACGGTGATCTCCGAGCTGTTCGGGGTCGCCCCCGAGCACCGCGACGCCCTGCACACGCTGATCAACCGGGTCTTCGACGCGACCACCACCCCGGAGGTGGCGGCGCGGACCAACGCCGACATGCAGACCTTCCTGGGCGGCCTGGCCGAGGAGAAGGCGAAGAACCCCGGCGACGACCTGACCAGCGCCCTGTTGGCGGCACGCGCCGAGGGCGACGAGAGGCTCTCGCAGAGCGAACTCGTGTGGACGCTCATCCTGATGATCGGCGCCGGCTACGAGACCACGATGAACCTCATCGGCAACGCGGCGCACGCCCTGCTCACCCACCCGGAGCAGCTCGCGCTGGTCCGGAGCGGCGAGGCGTCCTGGGCCGACGTGGTGGAGGAGACGCTGCGCTGGGACGCCAGCATCCAGTACCTGCCGCTGCGCTACACCGCCGAGGACCTCACCCTGGCCGGGGTGCACGTGCCCAAGGGCGAGGCCCTGCTGGTGGGCTTCGGTGCCGCCGGCCGGGACCCGGGTCAGCACGGTTCGGACGCCCACGTCTTCGACCTGAAGCGGGAGCAGAAGGGGCACCTGGCCTTCTCGCACGGCCCGCACTTCTGCCTGGGCGCGGGGCTGGCCCGGCTGGAGGGCAGCACCGCCCTGGAGGCGCTGTTCTCCCGGTTCCCGGACATCCGTCTGGCCGAGGGCGAGGAGGTCCCCGAGGCGCCCTCGATCGTCGCCAGCGGCCGCGCCCGACTGCCGGTCGTCCTCGGCTGACCCGTTTCCCGGCCCGGCCGCGCCTTCGGAGCCCCGCGTACCCCGTGCGCGGGGCTCCTCCCTGTCCGGGGCCACGGACAGATTCCATCAATCCTCGCTTATATAAGTCCTCATTGATACCGTGGAGCCATGCACGCCTTCGACGTTCTCGGTGACCCGGTCAGGCGGCGCCTCCTGGAACTCCTCGCCGACGGCGAGCTCAGTTCGGGCGAACTGACCGCGGTGGTCCGCGAGGAGTTCGGGATCAGCCAGCCCGCCGTCTCACAGCACCTGCGGGTCCTGCGCGAACACGGGTTCACGACCGTGCGCGCCGAAGGCACCCGGCGGCTGTACTCGGTCGACGCCCGGGCCCTGCGCCCGGTGGACGAATGGCTGGACCCGTTCCGCCGGTTCTGGGGGCCGCGCCTGGCCGCGCTGGAGACCGAGATCGCCCGGGGGAAGCGGCAACGACGCATCCAGGAGGAGCAATGAGCGAGAGCACAGCCGTCGACGTGGACGGGCAGATCCGGGCCGTGTCCCGGGAGCTGAAGGCCGGGGAGCGCGACGGGGAACAGACGATGGTGTCCTCGATCAGCCAGCGCTACGACACCACGGTCGAGGACCTGTGGGAGGCGTGTACCTCGGCCGAGCGCCTCCGCCGCTGGTTCGCCCCGGTGACGGGTGACCTCCGCCTGGGCGGGGAGTACCAGGTGGAGGGGAACGCCAGCGGCACGATCGAGGCCTGCACGGCGCCCCACTCCTTCAGCGCCACCTGGGAGTTCGGCGGCAACACGAGCTGGATCACCGTCCGGGTGGACCCGGAGGACGAGGGGGCACGGCTGACGCTGAAGCACACCGCGCCCGCCGACACCGAGTCGGAGTTCTGGCAGCAGTTCGGCCCGGGCGCGACCGGGGTGGGCTGGGACCTGGCCTTCCTCGGGCTGGCGCAGCACCTGCACTCGGGGGCGGCCAAGCCCCAGGAGGCCGAGGGCTGGGAGGCCACGGAGGAGGGGCGCCAGTTCATCTCCGGGAGCAGCGCGGCCTGGGCCGAGGCGAACGTGGAACTCGGCACCCCGCGTGCGGACGCCGAGGCCGCCCGGGAGCGGACCACCGCCTTCTACCTGGGCGAGGAACCGCCCGCCGAGGGCTGAGCGGGGGCCGCCGGGGCTCGGACACGGAGGGAGGCCGCCACGATCCCGTTGTCGTGGCGGCCTCCCGCGTGCGGGCCCGGGCCCCGGCGTTCAGTGCTCTACCCCGGCTCACTCCCGCAGCATGTAGGGCCGCACCAGGGCGCCCGCCACCCGGTCGGGGTGGACCCAGTCACTTCCCGATCCCGCTCCCTGGGCCCTGCCGGACAGCTCCAGCCGCCGAGGTGCCGGGGCCAGCGCGATCCTCGGTTCGCTCCGTGTCGGGGCGCCGATCACCTGGGCCAGGGTCCAGGCCAGTGCCGAGGCGAACACCCACCACAGGCGTGCGGTCATCGATTCCCGGGGCCTGCGGTGACGGCCACCGTTAGAGTTCTGCATGGTCGATCCCCTGCTCTTTTCAGGTGGTTGATCGGCCCGGGCCGGTGATTGGTGCACCGGCCCGGGCACACTGCTTCTTGTTCTGGTGCGTTCCACGGGGGCGCCCGGGTGTCAATGGCCCCGGTGCACGTCGCATTTGCGCGCCCCGGGGCTGCGCTTCCCGTCGCTCCCGCCCAGTCCGCGAACCGTCTCCGTGCCCTCAGCTGGCCAGGTCCAGGCCGATCTCGCCCAGGTCCGGCTCCCGGTCCAGACGGATGATCGCCCGCAGGAACAACGGCTGGCCGCGTTGTCCCTCCCACCACCAGAAGTCCGCGATCCGGTCCACCAGCCACAGCCCACGCCCGCCCGGGTTCAGCTCCCCGGGCTGACGGTCCACCACCTGCGGCACCAACACCGGCCCGCCGAACCTGGGCCCCTGGTCCAGCACCCCCAACAGCACGGTCCGCTCCCCCAGGAACTCCAACGAGAGCCCCATCCGCCCGCACTTCTCACTGCTCGCCGTGTGCCGCACGGCGTTCGTCGCGAGCTCGCTGCCGACCAGCTCCACCCAGGACCCGCGCCCGCCCTGGAGCCGCCGATCCCGCACGAACCACGCACGGGCCCGCGCCACATCGGCGCAGGTCCCACCCAGGTAGCACCACGCCGCGGACGACCACCCCACCCCACCACCAGGCCGCCGAGGCCCAGGTATCCGACCACCACTCACAACGCCCTCCAAGAACACGAAGCACCCAGATCAACGCCACGCCCAGCCAGGCACAGCACAGGTTTCCGCAACTTCGGTATGCACCTCGTTACTCCCTGCTAGCTTCGATAGTGCCCTGAGACCGCACGAACTGCAAGCCTCATAGTGAAAATCTCACAAGGAGATTTGCAGAAAGTTGTCGCCGCTCACTGGATGCGCGAGACTGATGAGGTCATGCGTCCGTGTCGAGAGGTGGACTTCGGTGTCAGTCGGAAGCCCGATGGTGGCGAGGCTCGGCCTGGCCAACTTCCTCAAGGAAGCCAGGGGCAAACGCTCCTCCGCGGAAGCAGCCGCCGTGGCCGGTTTCAGCAAGGCCACGCTGTCTCGCGTGGAGCGCGGAGAAACCACCGTCTCCCCAGGTGACGCCAGGCTCCTCATGACTCACTACGGAGTCCCCTCGGATCTGATCGAATCTTTCGCCGACCTGGCCTATGCCGCGAAGCAGCCGGGCTGGTGGCAGCGCTACAAGTCGGCGCTCCCCGACTGGTTCAGTCTGTTCGTCGGCGTGGAGAGCGCCGCGCACAAGATCCGCACCTATGAACCGGAGCTGGTCCCCGGCATCCTGCAAACCCCTGAATACTCCCGAGCACTCGTCGAGAAGGACGTCCAGGTCCCCTCAGTCGAGAAGCAGGTTCAGGACGCGGTGAGCCTTCGTCAGCGCAGACAGGAGAAACTGACCGGAGACGACCCCGCGGCCCTTCTGGCGGTCATCAACGAGTCAGCCCTGCACCGCCAGGTGGGCGGCCCCGACACACACCGTGAACAGATGGAGTACCTCCTGGCGATGAGCCGGCGGGACAACCTCAACGTCAGGGTGCTGCCCTTCGCCTCAGGCGCTCACGCGGCCAGTTACGGTGCGTTCGTCCTACTCGACTACACCGTGGTCAACAAGGACTACGCCCTGGCCTATGTCGAGTACTCCGGGGGCGCCCTCTACCTCGAAGCGGAAGACGAGATCTCCCTGCACAGCCGTATCTTCGACAGCCTGTGGCAGGACGCGGCATCGCTGCCCGAGACAGAAGGCCTCATCAAGGATGCGATTCAGCGCATCAACTAGCAGCACCGCAGACAAGATGGATGGTGACATGAAGTCCTTTGAAGACCCCGCACCGCTCACGTGGCACGTCTCCTCGTACACCGGAGGCCAAGGGAACTGCGTGGAGGTCGCGGAAGGCCAACGCGTCCTGGTCCGCGACACCAAACACCGCGAGCACGGACACCTCGCCTTCCAGAGCACCGAGTGGGCCAATCTCCTGACCACTCTCCAGCGCTGACGCGAACGGGTACCCCCGCGCCATATCCGGGGTACCCCTTCCTCCGGAAACAGCGCCGTCCAGCTACTCCGTCGGCAGCAGCAACGAAGACATCAAGGCCGACTGGCGCAACCTAGTGCGGTGGCCACAAGGGTTCGCCGGACCGGGCCCTTCTTGCGGTGACGCTTCTATGTCAAGCGGCGGGCTGTTGTCTCTCTTCAGCCCGCCGCTTGACATAGAAGCGTCACTGGGGAGGAGACCCCCTGGCTCACACCAGCAACATTTCCGGTCAGCCCACCAGCCCACGCCGAGGAGCCCACCCACGCCCATAGGAGGAAGGAACACCACTTTCTCAAAGTCACTGCAGCGGGTGGGCTGGCATCCCCGGGGCGTGCCAAATGGTGCACATCGAGTGCCACCGCCGCCCGCACGACAAGGAAGAGGGCAGCCGCGAGATGGCCTTCGCCGCCCCCAACCTGGACGCTCACCAGGTTTGACCTGCGAAGTTGGCCGTTCATGTCCGTGGTCCTCGGGCGGCGGAGAACCGGGTGTATTACGTGCGGGACCTGACCTCCAAAGAGGATGCCCGCCGCACCCGTACCGGGGCCACCCCGGTCGTACTGGGGGATTTGACGATATCGTCCGTCAGGCGCTGACCGCCGCGGAGTGGAAGAATCTCGCGTCAGAGCGCAGAGCCACACCGGCCCAGTCAAGGTCCTCGAACCCCACAGCATCATCCCAGGCCAGCCTGCATGGAGCTGAACCTTGAGAACTCCGGGGCCTTGGGAAGCCCAAAGCCCCGAACTTTCTGGCCATGCTCGACATCGCCTGCACCTGCTACAAGCACCTTACCAGTCATGCCGATGGCTTTTAAGATGATCTCTTAAATAAAATTATTTCCATCATCTAGAAAACCATGAACTGAAAACCAGAGAGATAAGAAGGAAGGAACCAACATAAAGAAGCAAATAAACTCTATGACCAACAAGCCGGACGACCACCCCTTCGCCTTTAATCCATGTCGTTGCGTAAACCCTCAAATACTCCAAAGACTCAACCGCCACAGTGGCAAGAAGAGCAGCGAGAACAACCCAAAAAAATGTCTTGTACACCTCCGAACCAGGAAAATAAAACACTTCAAACAATAGAAAGTGGATTGACATTGAGGCCAAAGAGAAAAATATTCCATATGCCGCGGAAGCAATTCCGTCAAGGGCACACAAGTGCCCTACCTCTTCAGCATCAAGATCACCCGACCTGGCTTCTATTCTCATCTCCCGAACATCAGCAAAAAAACTACGTGAGGACGGAACAAGAGCAGCCGTAGCGGCGGCCCCCACCCGAAAAACCCCAACCCAACGGAGTCCAAAAAAACTCAGCAGGAACCGGATCCATACACTATGACTCAAGCCCATATTCCCACCTAAGTCCAAAATCAGCCAGGGCGAGAGCTAGTTTTTTAGCGAAATGCGTTCGCTTCATTGTATGCGACACCCCCAATGGTGATGTGGGTACCAACATGTGATAGAGCAGAATTAAAAGAATCCGACGCCCTGGAGATCGATTGTTCAGCGGAAACCAGCTGCCTATCCGCCCACTGGTGGGCGCGCTGTCTATTTCGAATAACTCCGTTATTCGTAGTAATATTAGACCACCATGACCTTTGCGCCCTAACACCTCTAACCGAAGATACGACACGCACGCCCGCCGCGCCTACAATTGGCACCCCACCAAGGAGGCCCCAAATTCCTGCCCCAGTATTACCCTGACTAAAGTGCCACGCCCCTGAGGCCATAGAAAGACCTGCACCAACAGCGGCACAAACTGGGCAGGCAACCATCCCAACGACACCGAGAGCTAGACCAGCGTCACCAAGAATATTTCCCCAGTGCGGGCCATCTCCCTGGTTTGAGTATCGCTCCTGAAACCAGTTGGATTCGTTTAGGGCCTGGTCTTCTGTCGAAACGGTTACGCTTACGCCCGCAAAAGGATTTTCTTTGGGGGCCGACTTGACCGTACTCCACCCACTCCATCCGCTGGAGGAATTGTAGTGGTTCGTCTGGTGAGCACCACCCGAAGCCGGACGGTACTTCACTCCTGATGTCTGCTTCCATCCGCTACTACTGCTGTAGTTCCAATTCTGCTGGCCGCCGGTCCCTTTCCCGTCCGACCAAACAACGGTCGCCCCGCCTCCAGGGGTCAAGCAGACCCCATCCGCAGGCGTACAAGCGGAGAGACCCGAACCATCCCAATAGGTCGCCGGACTGTTGTTGGCGTAGGCGTATCCGTTCATCGATTGCGCGTCGACCAGGTCCATCAACGGATCCACGGAGATGAACCGGCCCAGATCAGCATCATAGGCTCGGGCTCCGAGTTGGGTCAGCCCAGTGGAGGCATCGATCATGCCGTCCACGAACCCGCGCTCGCCCGGCCACGTCCCCGTGGTGCCACGCTCCTGGCCGAACACCGTCATCCGCCGTTGGGTGACCTCATCTCCCACCGCGGCGACACTCATCTGACCGGTGCCATGGTGATCCGGCATCGTCCAGTGCAGGGAACCATCGTTCTCCCGCACCGCCACCGTCTCCCCCGCATGGGAGAAGTACCGGGTCGCTTCCTCGGTTCCCGCGGGTTCGTCCCAGGTCACCTCCATCCCGGGCAGGTACAGGGTGGTCGCACCGTTGGCGCGGCGCAAGAGACGTTCGCCATCGGCGTCGTAGACGTACTCGGTCGTGGACAGATCGCCCGTGACCTTGGTCAGCTCACCCTCAGGGCCCCATTCCAGGGTCTGGTCATGCTCACCATCAGCCCGAGAGATCATGTTCCCGGCCTGGTCGTAGTCGTAGGAATGGGTGCTGTTACCCGAGCTGCCGGACTCCGCGACCTGGGTGACGGCGTGCGCCGGCCCCTCACCATCCTCTGGGCTGGTGTAGTCGCGGGTGATACCCCCACCGGGACCGTGCTGGACCTCCTGAACCCGGTTGCCGACCTCGTCATAGGTGAACTCGTGCCAGTACGGGGCCGCCCCGCCCAGCTCGCTCACCTGCGGCTGGGCCGCACAGGCCTCCTCCCCCGTCGCATCGGGGGTCCAGACCTGGTTCAGGCGGCGCAGGTGGTCGTAGTCGAAGCACTGCACGTCGGACGCGCGCTCGGTGTCGGTGGGCTCATCGTTGATGGACAGCAGGTTACCCCGGTCGTCGTAGTCGTAGGTCTGGGTCGAGAGCGAACCCTCGCCCAACTGCGGGACGACGCTGGCCATGTCGAGCCGGTTGGTCTTCTCGTCGAAGTCGAAGCTCTGCCAGGTGCGGTTGGCGCCCAGGGACCCGAGGTGGAACTCGCGTTGGACGAGGTTGCCGATCTTGGAGTAGACGGTCTCGGTGACGATGTGGTCCGACCCCGAGAGCGTGGTGGGGTTGCCCAGGTCGTCATAGCCGTACTTGACCGGTTCGGCGCGTAGCCCTCCGGCTGCGGGCATGTCCGTGGCTTGCACGCTGCCGTCGGGGTAGTAGAGGGTCCGGAACAGGTAGTTGCCCGCGAGCTCTCCCTCGCTGGAGGGGATGGAGATCTGGTGGGCGCGGGGCCGGTTGACCGGGTCGTAGCCCAGGACTCGGGTGGTGTAGGCCTGTCCGTCCTGGTAACGGGTGGAGGCGGCGGGTTGGCCGATGGCCACGCTGTCAAAGGTCCATTCGGCCCGCAGGTCTCCGTCGCCATCACGCAGCTCGACCTGACGTCCCAGCTCGTCGTAGACGGTCTGCAGGGTCTGGCCGCGTGCGTCAGTGGTCTCCACCAGGCGGTCCAGGTCGTCGTAGACCATCTCGCTCACCCCGGTGTCGGGGTCGCTCTCGCTGACCTTTCGACCACGCAGGTCGTAGTCGTAGGTCCAGGTGTTGCCGCCCGGGTCGGTGACCGTCTCCAGTTCGGCGCGGGCGGTGTAGGTGTAGAAGGTCGAGTCGAACTCGCCCTCGGCTGCGGGGCCATGGTGCTTGCGCAGCTCCACGGTGTTGCCGCGGGCATCGGTGATGGCGGTGGTACCGGTGCCGCCCTCAGGCTCGCTCACCAGGGTGCGATCGCCCTGGTGTTGGGTACTGGTGCGGTGCTGCTCCACCCCGCGGGCCATCTGGACGGCATCGGTGACCCGGCCCGCACCGTCGTGGACGGTACGGGTCCAGCGGGGAACCTCGTCGTGGTTGGCCACCTCGAACAGCTCCCCACCAGGGTCGCCCTCGTTGAAGTAGGGCTCCCGGGAGATGATGGCGTTGCCGCGGCTGTCGTAGAAGGTGTCGGTGAGCACGCGCCCGCCGCCCGGGGCCGGGGCCTGGCTCTGACGCTCGCGGAGCATCCCGTCGAGGATCTTGTGACTGGTGGTGTAGTCACCGGAGGCGTTGAGCGCGTGGGTGACCACGACGGTGGGTTCGTCCTTGGACAGGTGGTACTCGAACCGCATCGAGGGGGAGAAGTCGCGGTCGCGGGGCCGGTCGGCCAGCCACACCTCGGTCATCCGGCCCAGGGGGTCGTAGGCCATCTCGCTGCGGTTGCCGTTGGCGTCGATCTCGGCCACCGGCTGGGAGCGTTCGTCGTATTCGACCGTGCTGGTGTGGCCCAGGGCGTTGGTGGTACTCACCTCGGTGTCGGGGCCGCCTGCGACGTCGGAGGTGTAGTCGGTGACCGTGGTGTTGCCCTCGGCGTCGGTCATCTCCAGAGCGCGCCCGTAGGTGTCGAAAGTGGTCCGGGTGAGGGTCTGGTAGACGGGGGTGGCGCCGTCGTAGTCAGCGACCCGCTGTGTCTCGGTCGGCCGGGCCTTGGTCGGCGCGTCGCCGAAGTCGCCCCCGTCGAAGAGGGTGCGCTCGTCCTTGACGACGTCGCCGGGGTAGGAGGCGTCCTCCCCGCAGGCCGCGGTCACCTTCTGTTCCCGGGCCACGGGGGTGAGCAGGTGCAGGTCGGTGTTACGGGCGTAGGTGGTGGTGGTGCACCAGTCGTCACCCGCTTCGTCCACATCGCCCTGGTCGTGGACCGAGGTGACCATGCCGAACTCGTCGAAGGTGTTGACCGTGCGGGTCTGGCGGAACCCGCCGTCGGCCAGGGCGGTGTAGGCGTCCACCTGCTCGGTGTTGGTCAGGTGTGCCTCAAGGTCCCAGTCGTGGGAGGTGGAGGCGGTGCGCCTCTTCCAGGGGGTGCTGATGGTCTTGGAGACCACCTCCCCTTCGACACCATTGCGGACGATGGTCTCGCGGACCTGCCCGTTGAAGACCGGGTCGTCGTCCACGCTGGTGCCGGTGGAGTCGGTCACGCTCGCCGTGCGGGTCCCGGAGGGCTGGTGGTCGCCGTCCATGCCCTGGTAGAACAGGTGCTCGACCTCGGTGCGCGTCTCGTCGGGGTGGCCCTTGCGCTCGATCACCCGGTCGAAGCCCCGCCACTGGGACCAGGTCCGCTTGTCCTCGTCGACGAACCCGTCCTCGTCCATGTACGCCCAGGCACCGTCACCCACGTAGTCGTAGCTGGTGACCACGTCCGGGGCTCCGCCGACCAGGTCAACCTCGACCAGGTCGGTGACCACGTACTTGGCGAACCAGTCCGTGATGTCATCGGCCCCCGGGCGGTGGGAGCGGATGACCGGGAAGCACAACCCGGTGTTCTCGTGCGCCTCGGGCAGGTCCTCGGGGTCACAGCCCGGGTCCGCGTAGGACACGTCCACCTGGGCGCCGGTCTCGGTGTAGATGGCGGTGATGCGCCACTTGTTCATCGGCGCCAGGCCGTCGGTGGTGGAGTCGATGCGGTTGGGCATCGGGGTGCCGGCGAAGGTGATCGCCGGTTTGGTCTTGCTGTCCCCACCGGTGTGCCCGGTGTGGGTGATGGAGTCCAACCACAACGCGGGGTCGGTGCCGTCCCCCGGTTCGGGGAAGGAGTGCTCCAGCTCCCAGGAGTCCACCGTCACGTACGCGTCGCCGTCGTGGAGCTGGGTGGTGATCTTGTTCAGCTTCTTGGTGGTCCAGAACGTCGGGCTGTGCTGGCCGGCGCAGTCGTCGTCGCACTCCTGGTCCAGTGGGGTGTCGGGCCAGTACTCGGCGTTATCCTCGTCCCGGTCGGCTGCTTTGCAGCCGAAGTCGGTGTCCACGCAGCGTTCGCCCGTGGTGTAGAGCACCTGGGCCGGGGCGGTGGCCTGAGCGTCGTCGTCGCGCAGCCCGTAGGCGGTGCGCTTGAGGTAGCCGCCGCGGTCGTATTCGACCGGGTCGGACTCGAAGTTGAGGCCGTAGTTGTTGGTCTCGGCCTGGTAGTAGTGGGCCAGGGCGTTGCCCTGGACGTCGACGACGTAGTCGAGGTTCCACCGCCATGCCTGGTCGCACCAGGCGTCGTCCAGGTTGGACTCGTAGCAGGGTTCGCCGGAGTCGTTGCCGAAGACCGGCACGGTCCAGGCCGAGTTGGTCTCGTCGTCGCCCGAGGAGTGCCCGGGCAGGCGGTTGAGGCCGAAGTAGTACTGGGTGCCGTCGGTGGTGGTGACCTTCCAGTGCTCACCGTCGTCGTCACCGTTGGTGGCCCCGGTCAGGCGTTCGATCTTGGCGCCGTCGTCGTTCTTCGGGGTCCACTCGCCGTCGTCGTAGACCAGCTCGGTGGCACGGCCGCCCAGGTTCAACGTGGCGTTGTGGTGCGACCAGCACTGGTCGGGGATCTCGGTGTCGTCCTCCTGGCAGGTCTGGTAACGGCGTTCGATGTAGCCGGGGTGGTAGTCGAAGCCCTCACCGATCCAGGAGGTCTGGTTGTTGGTGCTCGAGGTGCGCCCGTCCACCGACTGGGAGGAGTAGCCGAGGCTGACCTCGGGTTTCAGGCCACCGGCGACGTTCGGGGCCTGGACCGGGTAGTTCCAGGAGAACCCGCCGGACTGGGTGCCCACGTTCCAGGTGGAGGAGGGGCTCAAGGAGGTAGCGGTGTAGTCACCGGTGGACTCCCTCTCGCTCTCCCCCGAGGCCGCAGCGGTCAGAAGGACCCCGCCGCTGGTGGCCGGAGCCAGAGCAGACAGCGCCTGGGCCTCGGTGTCGTTCTCCGAGTCCAGCTCGTGGGTGGACCAGCACCCCGAGCCTTCTTCGGCCTCGCACTCGGTGAGCGCGACCAGGTCCAGCCGTGCCCCGTAGTCGGCCCCGTAGGCGGAAGCGAATCCGGAGTAGTCGACCTCAACGCGCACCGGACCCGCCTCCTCGGCGTCGTCGGTGCGGCGCACGCGCAGGGCCAGACCGGACAGCCCCAGCTCGGCGGCCTCGGCGCGGTCCAACACCTCCACCTCGGCCGAGGTCACAGGGCCCGCCGGGGCACTGCTCTCCTGTGGCTCCTCTTCCCGCTGTTCCTCTTCTTCGGGTTCCGGGGCAGGTTCGGGTTCGCGCTCGGACTCGACGTCCTGGTCGGAGCCGTCCTCCGTCTGTGGGTCCGACTCGGGTGTTCCAGGATCAGGATCGTCGGACTCCCCGGCCTCCTCTTCGGGGACCTGTGCCTCGGTGTCCCCGGCGTCCTCGGACTCCTCCGTCCCAGGTTCGGCCGGTGCCCTGCGTTCACTGGTCCGCCCCGCGTCGGCCTCCGGCTCAGGCGCCGCTGCTTCCTCTTCCTCCGGGATCGGTGAGACCCAGTCCTCGAACTCCTCAGCGTCAGTGCCCTCGACCCGCACGGGCTCGCCCCCAGCAGCGCCGCTGCGGGCCTGCGGTGCGAGGTTGCGCTCATCGAAGGCCACGCTGCCGGGCTCAGGCCAGGTGGCCTCCTCCAACGAGGACACCGCGGCATCGGCCACCGCACTGTCGGCGGCGATCGCGGCCTGGGTAACGGCATGGCCGTCCACCGACTCCCCCAGATCCACCTCCGGGCGGGTGTTGTATCCCAGCGCGGAGGCGGGCAGCGCCGAGACCAGTCCGGTCACCAGCAACAGCGAGACGAAGGAGACGATCGGTTTCCGGCGACGACGGGTCGCGGGGGCCTGGGGGATGTCAGACACAGGGGGTTCCTCCCGCCCGGCAGGTGCGCGCCTGCCGGGCAGATCACAGGGCTCGGGGGATGGCGGGGGCTGGTGGGGTGTCAGGACACGGGCAGGTATCCCAACATGACGTCGCTGATATCGGCCTCGTTCAACACGCCCTGGTAGAGGTGGACGTCGCTGATGTCGCCGGCCCACTCACCGTTGAGATTCGACTCGAACTGGGAGGCGCCGATCACCACCGGGCCGTTCGCGTGCCAAGCGTCGGGGACCTCCACGGGCTCTTGCGCCACACCGTCCACATAGAGGGTGGCCTCGCCCAGGGTGTGGTCGTAGGTGGCTGCCAGGTGGGTCCACCTGCCGAACTCGGGGGCGTGCTCGGACAGGGAGCGGTGCCAGCCGCTGGCCCCGGCCCGGTCCTCGGGCGGCAGCTTCATCACCCAGTTGTCCCAGTCGTAGGTGTGCTGGTAGCTGAGGTAGAAGGCGCTGTGGTCGGTGCCGTTCTGGGCCACCGCGGCCGCGTTGTGGCCGACCTCGTCCAACCGGACCCAGGCGGCGACGCTGTAGCTGCGGTCGGTGCGCACCGCCGGGGCGTCGGTGTGCAGGTGTTCCTTGTGGTCCATGTTCAGGCTGACGCCGGGGGCGAAGGTGACCTCGTTCAGGGCCTGGTTCCAGGCGGTGAGCGGGTCGGCCTCCAAGGTGGCGTCCAGAGCGTGGTCGGAGGCGTCGGCCGCGACCGTTCCCTCGGTTTCGTCCAGGCGCCAGCGTCCTTCCAAAGCCGCAGGACGGTTGGCGAGCTCCCACACCTCAAGGTGCTCTTCGTCGTCCTCATGCACCACATCGTCCAGGATCGAGCGGTCCCATACTCGAACGTCATCGATGCCGCCGGGCCAGTGGTAGGTCAGGTCTCCCCGGTGCTGGCCCCCACCGAGGGTGAGCTTGCCTTCAGCGTTCCAAGCCGTGGGGTGCTGGACCCGAGACTGCTCCACCCCGTCGACGTACAGTGCGAGCTCTCCGGTGTCGGGGCTGTAGGTACCCAGCAAGTGAGTCCACACCCCGAGTTCCACCGGATCGCTCGCGTAGGCATAGGTCCACCCGGAGTCACCTTCGGTGGGCTCGTCGTCGTGCGGAGCCATCTTGAAGGTCCATGCCTGTGCGTTGTAGCCCTGGTAGCCCAGATGGAAACCGGACTGGAATTCACCTGCCTGCGAGACCGCGGTGGCATTTCCGTGAGGGAGCTCGTCCAGGAACACCCAGGCCGAGACCGCGAATGATTCGGTGGTGTCAATGACCGGTCCCTCAGTGGTGAGGAGCGTGTCACCGTCAAGGTCCGCCGCCGTTTCCTCCATCCGGTAGGAACCCGCGTCGTTGTAACCGACTCGGCCTCGGGTCCAGTCCAGGTTCCCGGAGGCTGTCGCAGTACGTCCGGACTCACGCAGGTCAACAACGGTTTCCCCCTGCCCCTCGTCCAGAGGGAAGTAGGAGACCGGTTCGGCTGGGGAATCCACGGTGAAGGTGTAGGCCAGACCGCACTCGGAGGAGTTGCCGTAGGCGTCCACGGTGCGGGCGTGGAGCAGGTTGGGGCCGTCCCGGGTCGGGGTGAGCGCCACTGTCACGCTCTGGCCGGGCTCGTCGAGTTCGACCTCGGTGGAGCAGGAAGCGTCATTGACGCTGTAGTGGTAGCTGGTGGCTTCCTCGACACCGTTGTTGGCGAAGGTGAACTCGCCCGAGCGGCCCACCGATCCGTGCACCTCGTCCCCGGCCGGGTAGTCGGTCGAGGTCACCTCGGGGCCGGAGTCGGGTTTGGTGGTGTCGATCTTGATGTAGCACCAGGACGACCACGGCCCCCAGTCGGACCGGTCGTAGCCGCGGACCCGGTAGGCGAGTAGTTCCTTCTCTGGCAGGTCGGAGGCGGTGACCGGTCGGTAGCTGCCGCCCGACCACTTGCCCACGGTCACATAGGCCGAGTCCGCTGAGCCCACGGGGGCGTCGTCTTCGACGCTCTTCCACTCGAACCGGGACTTGACCTGCTGCCCGACCCAGTAGGAGTCGCGGTCGCGGATCTGGGCGTTCAACCTGATCTCGGTGTCGTTGACCAACCTGGGCTGGTCGGCGTCGGTCGAGCACACTCCGCCCAGGGAGTCGGAGAGGGTGGAGGTGACCGGCTTCTGCGGAGGGTGGTTGTAGTCCACCACCAGTACCGGGGGCTTGTCCTTCACATCGAACCTGCGCCAGGCGGAGATACCGGACTCGTCGCGTTCCTTGAGCCGCAGGTAGATGTGCGAGGCGTCGTTGTCCAGGCCCCACTTGTAGGCGTCGGTGGCGTCGAACTCCACCCCGCTGGTCGAGGGACAGGTCGCCCAGCCGCCGGTGACGTTCTGGGTGTCCAGCACACCGCCCCGGGTGGAGGGCTGGTTGTTCCAGGTGGTCTTGCTGTTGAACGCGCTGACCCGCTGCAACTGGACGTAGGAGTCGCTGTGGCAGCTGTAGGCCCAGTCAACCTCGGTGCGCAACGTGACGGAGTTGATGATGGTGTTCGGGTGCATGGTGCGACCCATCATCGTGAACTGGAAGAACGCACGGCGGGTGAAGGTGCCGGTGTGATCGGAGTATCGCCCCACTGCTACTGGTTTGCCGTCGGAGGGGTTGAAGTAGGGCTGGTTGGGATAAGCCCGATCGACGTAGGCCCAGTTAGGTCGGCTGGCACTCACCGAGGGGTCGATGTAGACCGGGAACTCTGTGGCCTCGTCCACCAACATGCCCTGGTCGGGTACCAAACGGAGCCGGTCGACCTCCACCGAGGTCTCCACCAGCTCCCTGCGAGCACCCGAAGGGGCGGCCACTGTCGGATCCTCGCTTTGGCTCCGCTCTTCCTCTCCGGCCGAGTCCCACATGGACGGTGACTGGGCGGAGAACACGCTCTGCCCACCGGCATCACCCGTCGCGTCGAGGTTGCCGTGTTCGTCCGCCGTCATGGTCACACCGGTGGTGTCCAACGGCAGGTCCAACTCAGCCAACTCGGGCAGCTGGGCGGCCTCGGCGGTATGCACGACCAGCACCTGGGTGAACCCCTCCACCCCCGCGGTCAGCACCAGGTCCACGTCCGGCAGCACATCGGCATAGGTGGCCTGATCCCCGTCCAGCACCGGTTCGGGAAGCTCACCCTCCCACCCCAGGGAGACGCTGTTGGAACCGATCCCGATCCGGGCCATCGCGTCATCCCCGCCTCCGGAGAAGGCGATGTCCATCCCCGCCGCCTTGGGACGCACCGACCCGTCCTCGGCCTTGACCAGAGTGGTGTCCACATCGACCCAACCGTCCTCGGCGCGCACCCGCGCCGGCAGGGCCGAGATCTCCGCGGTCAACGACCCGTCCGGGTTGGCGAAGTGCTGGGTCTTCTCATCGGTCAGCCCCGGAATCTCCACCCGCTCACCGGACTGCTCCGCCAACGCCAGAGCGTCCAGCTCCTGCTGTTCCTCGGAGGTGGCCGGGTCCGGCGGTTCGGGTTCAGCAGCCGCAGGGGGCACGAAAAGCAACGAGAGAGCCACAGCAGCAGCGGTCGAGACCGCCGTCGCGCGGGGCATGGAGCGACGCATGGGGGATGCCGTTCAGTCAGTTGTCAGGGGATGTGGGAACCACTGGGTGATGACTCACACCCGTGATCCGGAAGGGACCTTAACAAAAACACCCTGACCACAACAAACAGGACATAGTTCACACGGAGCTCGTCCGCAAAAAACTGGTACTCAGACCCACTTCTGATCTGCGAGGAAACTCTGCTGTCCGCATCCGGCCACAGAGCCATGGCACAGCCCCGGGACCGCCCCCGGACGAAAAAGAACCTCCCGACGTGTCGAACGCGGACCAGGCCGTTCGTCGAGAGGATGTAAGGGCAACCGAGCAGTGAGGAACCGAGCATGCGCACCCTGATCGTCACCGCGTTCGTGTCCGTCGACGGAGTCATGGAGGCTCCCGGCGGGGAACCCGGGTACCGGAACTCCGGCTGGACCGTCAACGCCGTCGAGATGGACGAGGCGGCCTACGAGATCAAGGGCCGCGAACAGGAGGAGGCCACCGCCCTCCTGCTGGGGCGGCGCAGCTACGAGGCCTTCTCCCCCGTGTGGCCCTCCATGTCCGAGTTCGCCGGGTACAACGCCATGCCCCGCTACGTCGTCTCCACCACGCTCACCGAGGACGACCCGCGCTGGCCCGCCACCGTCCTGCGGACGCTGGATGACGTCGCCGAACTCAAGGAGACCGAGGGCGGCCCCATCTCCGTGCACGGCAGCGCCACGCTCGGCCGTTCACTCGCCGACGCCGGGCTGGTCGACCGCTACCACCTGCTGGTCTTCCCGCTGCTCCTGGGCGCGGGCAAGCGCCTGTTCAGCGACACCGACAAGGACGCCACCAAACTGGACCTGGTCGAGCACGCGGTGTACTCCAACGGCGTCCAGAAGCAGGTCTTCGACGTCGTGCGCTGAACCCGGACCGCCGGGGCGCCGCGGCCTCAGGACCGTCCGGGCCGGGCCGCCGCCCGGCCCCCGGCGGGACGCCACCAGAGCCAGGTCAGCGCCGCCCCGGCCAGGGCGCCGAGAACGTTGAGGATGACGTCGTCGGTCGACGTCACCCAGCTGTCCTCGCTCAGGTACTGGAGGATCTCGATGGTGATCGCGATCCCCGCGGCTGCCAGGGCCACCCGGGCGAAGGACGCGAACGCCCCGGAGAAGGCCAGGGGCAGCAGGGCTCCGAACGGGGCGAACAGCGCGATGTGTCCGCCGTTCTGGTACAGGGTGGTCGAGTTGACCCCCGTGCTCCACATGTCGGCGAACGGGACCAGCTCCACGCCGTGCGGGCCACCCGGGTTGACCAGGGTGAGGACGACCACCGGCACCAGGGCGAAGACCACCAGGACGTCGGGCACGGCGCGGGAGAGCGCCCCGCGCCAGCCGTGTCCCGGGCCGAGGCGGACCAGGGACACCACCAGGACCAGGACAGCGACCACGGGCAGCAGGACGAGCAGGAGGGGGAACAGTCCGGTGACCGAGGAGAAACCCATCGGGCCAACCTAACGGTCCCCGCACTCCCCTGCACACGGACGAACGGCCGGCCCCCGCAAGGGCCGGCCGTTCGTGCGTTGTCCGGTCCCCTAGCGCTTCATGCCACGCTCGATGGCCTCGATGATGCTCGGGCGCAGCTCGGCGGCGCTGATGATCGCGTCCACCGAACCCACCTCGACCGCGCGCTGGATGCTGTGCACGCTGTCGAACTCCGCGGCGACCTCGCCGAGCTTCTCCGCGCGGACCGCGGACTGCACCTCGGACAGTTCGGCGCTGAGCTCGGCCCGCTCCCCGGCCCCGGCCTCCGACACCCGGGTCTGCAGCTCGGTGACCCTCGGGTCGGTGGCGGTGCGCTTGTTCACCTCACCGGAGAAGACCACCGCCGCCGCCGGGGCGCCGCCGAGTACCGAGGCGAAGGAGCCCTCCAGCGCCAGCACCGTCATGTTCGGGTTGAGCGCCTTGGAGAACACCACGAACGCACCGCCGTGGTAGCGGGAGATCACGCAGAACACGATCGGGCCGTCGAAGTTGACGATCGCCCGGCCGATCTCCGCGCCGTACTCCAACTGCAGCTTGCGCATCGACTCCGGGGAGCCGTCGAACCCGGACAGGTTGGCCAGCACCACCAGCGGCCGGTTGCCGGAGGCCGCGTTGATCGCCCGCGCGGTCTTCTTGGACGAACGCGGGAACAGCGTGCCCGCGGTGTAGGTGTCCGGCCCGTCGGTGGGCGGGAACCCGTGCCGCTGCACCGACTTCGACTCGATACCGATCAGGCAGACCGGCCAGCCGCCGATGTGCACGTCCTGCACCGCCGAGGTGTCGGCGTCGGCCATGCCCGCCCAGCGCTCCAGCACCGGGTGGTCCTGGTCGGACAGGGCCCGCATCACCGTGCGGATGTCGAACGGCTTCTTGCGGTCCGGGTTGTGCTCCGCGGAGAAGATCTCGCCGACGGTGGTGAAGTCGCTGCCCTCGATGGCGTGCGGGAAGTCGGAGACGTCCCGCTCGTCCGCGTCGCTGGTGACCGCCTTGCGCGGTGCCCCCTCGCCGGGCACGACGTAGGTGTGGTCGTAGTGCGCCATCAGCACGTCGCGGGCGGCCGGCAGGTTCGGCGCCCAGTACTGCGCCTGGCCGTTCGGGCCCATCACCCGGTCGTAGCCGCCGATACCGAAGTTGTCCTCGGCCGACACGCCGCCGGAGAAGTCCAGCGACTGCTTGCCGGTGAGCACCATGGTCGAGTCCGGCGTCATCACCAGGATGCCCTTGGTGTGCATCAGCATCGTCGCCTCGGCGTTCCAGTACGGCTGGGCGCCGACGGTGATGCCCGCGACCACGATGTTGATCTCGCCGCCGTCCTGGGTGAACTCCACGATCCGCTTGAGGGCGGCCGCCACCCAGTCCATGTTCTCGGTACCCGAGGTCATCGAGATCCGTGCGCCCGCCGAGAGCGCGAACCACTCCAGCGGCACCCGCATCCGCTCGGCCAGGTCGATCGCGGCGATCACCCGGGTGCACTCCGGCTCCGACAGCGCGCCCAGCGCCTTGGTCGGGTCGCCGAGCAGCACCACCCGGGTGACGCCCTCGGGGTGCCGTTCGGTCGGGGTCGTGACCACGCCCGCCACCATCGCGGCGGTGTTGCGGCCCCTGGGCCGGTCCACGGGGACGAGCGCGCCGTGTTCGTCGAGGTCGTGCTCGGTGAAGGTGCCCTCGGGCCCGGCGAGCATGCCGGTCAGCTCGTACGGATAGACGGTTCCGCGGCGGGCGGCGCGCAGCACCTTCTGCCGGTAGTCGTCCAACGGCTGGACCGGTTCGGTCGAGGGCCGATCCACGTGCACGCTCGCGCCCTTGCCCGGGTCGAGGGTGATCCGCACGGCCGTCTCGGTGAGCTCGCCCTCGTCGGTGCGCTGGCGGGCCACGAACTGGACCTCCTCCAGCCCGGCGCCTTCGGTCGTCGGCAGGATGCGTTCGACCAGCGCGTTGAGCTCGTCGATGCTCAGCTCGGCCGGCGGCCACACGTACATCAGGATCCGGTTGGTGTCGAACCGCTTGTTGTGCGGCCGCTGCGCCTGGACGTTGCGGATCGCGTCCAGGCAGGCGGCGAGCGTGCCCTCCACGGCGGGCAGCGCGACCAGTCGGCCCTCGGCGTCCCGCAGCGGCGTCAGGTCGCGGACCTGGCCCATCGCGAACAGCCGCTCGTCGGCGGGGTTGCTGCGCGCCGCGGCCTTGAACAGGTAGACCTCCTCGTCCGCGGACGGCAGCCGGGTGAGGTCGAACTCGCGCAGGCGCTCCAACTGCAGCCGCTGGGCGATCTGCGGGTGCAGGCCGCGGATCAGCCGGTCCTCGGCCAGCCCGCCGTCCTGCGGGCGGAAGGTGAAGTGGTGGTGCATGACGGCGCCGCTGGTACCGGCGACGGTGGCGGTGATCCGGCGCACCCCCTCGGGCAGCACGCGCTCCGCCAGGATCTCCCCGAGCCGCACCGCCATGGCGTCGGCCTCCGGCTGGTCCTCCCAGGTGAGGTACAGGTCGGCGACCAGGCCGCCCTCGGATGCGTCGGCGGCGAGTCCGGCGACGGCCCCCAGCGCGTCGGGCAGGGCGGCGATGTCCACGGCGGTGGTGACCACCCGGGCCGTGCCCTCGGAGCCGGTGTGCTCGGCGGTGACCAGCTGGCTGCCCGCGGCCCGGAGCTCGGTGACCCCGGACAGTCCGCGGTTGCCGTAGTAGCGGCGGGTCAGCACCTCCAGCAGCGGTGCGTGGTCCTTGCCGGGGCGGCCGATGCGTTGGCCGATCAGCCGGACCAGCGGTTCGGAGCTGGCGACCATGGTCTGGATCCGCTCGGCGCGGTCCGGGGCGTCCGGGTCGCGGTCGAGGTGGCGCAGTTCGTCGCGGACCGCCGCGTAGACCCTGGCGCGGTTGCGGCGCAGCAGCGGCTGGGTGAACCAGCGGAACACCACGCCCCGGGACAGGTCGGAGACCGCGGGGAAGCGCACCTGGGTGGCCTCCACAAGGTGTTCGAGGACGAGCCCGGCGCGTTCGCCCACCGCCTCCTGGGGCGGTGCGTCGGCCAGCCACCGGCGCAGCAGCTCCGAGACGATGGTGACGCAGGCGCCCATGCGCTGCTGGGCCAGGAAGATCCGGAAGACCGCGTTCTCCAGCTCCGGGGTGCGGTCGAGGTCGGTGACGCCGTAGTGGGCGAGGACCCGGGTGAGCTTGGTCTGGAAGCCCTCGGTGACGCCCGCGCGCTCCACGTCCAGGCTCTGCAGGTAGCTGTGGAAGTACTCGCGCGGGCTGTGCACCCGGCTGTCCTGCGCGCTCTCCAGGGCGCCGCCCGGCTTGTTGCGGCTCAGTTCGGACAGGTCGGCGAACACGGTGAGCAGGTCCAGTTCGCCCTCGACCTGCCGCGAACCGAGTTCGGCGCGCGCGGCCAGGTAGTCCGAGAGCACCCGCTCGCGTTCGGCGGGTTCGTAGTCGAAGCCGAGCAGCAGGCCGCGCAGGTCCCGCAGGCCCTGTTCGGCGCGCGCGGCGGCGGAGGCGGCCGGGGGCTGTTCGGGCAGATCGATCTCGACGGCCTCGGTGGCCGCCTGCGCGTCCTCGGCGCCCTCCTCGGCCAGCGGCTCCAGCCGCATCAGCGGTGCGCCGGTCTCGACCTGGCCGCCGACCGCCACCGGGCACTCGCGGACCCGGGCCCGGAAGGGGGCGCGCAGGACCGTCTCCATCTTCATGCTCTCCAGCACCAGGATGGGGGCGCCCGACTCGACCTCGTCGCCGACCGCCAGCGGTGTGGCGACCACCAGGGCGGGTGCGGGGGAACGGACGACGCCGCCCTCGTCACGGCTGATCCGGTGCGTGACGCCGTCGATCTCGACCAGGTGGATCGGCCCGTGGGTGGCCGAGACCATCCGGAACCGGCGGCCGTTGACGGTGATGTTGCCGCTGTGGGTGTCGAACCGCTCCACCTCGACGTCGGCGGGGTACACGTCGCCGCCGCCGCAGACGCCGACGCGGAACCGATCGTGCCCGGTCCGGGCCACGTTCACCCGGTAGCCGACGCCACGGAGCTTGAGGTCCAGGGGGCGGACGGTGTCGTGCTGCACCTGCGGGCGGCCGCCGTGCGCGGTGGACAGCAGCTGCTGGCGGCTGGCCTCCTCCTCGTCCTGGTAGGCCTCGATCGCGGCCGCGGCCAGGGCGATGGCGGAGTGGCGGTGGGTGACCAGGCGGCCCTCGGCGCGCACCCGGTCGATCCAGCCGGTGTCGGCGCTGCCGTCGATCACCTCGGGCTGGGCGAGCAGGTCGAGCACGAAGCTCTTGTTGGTGGCGCCGCCCTCGATGATCACCGTGGTCTCGGCCATCGCGCGGCGCAGGCGGCCCAGCGCCTGTTCGCGGTCGCGGCCGTAGGCGATGATCTTCGCGATCATCGAGTCGAAGTCGGCGGGGATGCTGTCGCCCTCGCGGACACCGGTGTCCACTCGGATGCCGGGCCCGGCGGGCATGCTCAGCCGGGCGATGCGGCCCGGGGCGGGCGCGAAGTCGCGGTCGGGGTCCTCGGCGTTGAGGCGCGCCTCGACGGCGTGCCCGGACTCCTCCGGCTGGGTGCCCTCCAGCCTGCCGCCTCCGGCCACGTGCAGCTGCATGCGGACCAGGTCGGTGCCGGTGGTGAGTTCGGTGATCGGGTGTTCGACCTGGAGCCGGGTGTTGACCTCCAGGAACGCGAAGAGCCGCTCGCCGGGGTGGTAGAGGAACTCGACGGTGCAGGCGCCGCGGTAGCCGACGGCCACGGCGAGCCGCTCGGCCGAGGTCTTGAGCTCGGCGGCCTGGTCGGGCTCCAGGACCGGGGAGGCGGACTCCTCGATGATCTTCTGGTTGCGCCGCTGCACCGAGCAGTCCCGGACGCCCAGCGCCCAGGCGGTGCCCTGCCCGTCGGCGATGACCTGCACCTCGACGTGCCGGGCGCCGGTGACCAGGCGCTCCAGGAAGACCACGCCGGAGCCGAAGGCGCGCAGCGCCTCCTGGCTGGTGCGCTCGTAGGCCTCGGTCAGGTCCTCGGCGGAGGCGACCATCCGGATGCCCCGGCCGCCGCCGCCCGCGGAGGCCTTGAGCATCAGCGGGTAGCCGATCTCGTCCCCGGCGCGCAGGGCGTCCTCGAGGGTGGAGACCTCGCCGCGGCTCCACGGCGCGACGGGGACGCCGACCTCCTCGGCGATCAGCTTCGAGCCGATCTTGTCACCGAGTTTGCGCATCGCCTCGGCGCTCGGGCCGACGAAGGTGACGCCGATCTTCTCGCACAACTCGGCGAAGGCCGGGTCCTCGGCGACGAAGCCCCAGCCGACCCAGGCGGCGTCGGCCCCGGTCTCCAGCAGGGCCCGTTCCAGGACGGCGAGGTCCAGGTAGGGGCGTGCGGAGGCCGGTCCCAGGTCGTA
This sequence comes from Nocardiopsis moroccensis, assembly GCF_055763695.1. Classification (NCBI taxonomy): domain Bacteria; kingdom Bacillati; phylum Actinomycetota; class Actinomycetes; order Streptosporangiales; family Nocardiopsidaceae; genus Nocardiopsis; species Nocardiopsis moroccensis. The sequence goes on from NZ_CP199747.1 coordinate 2,484,176, forward strand.
GGAGACGTCGGCCTCGCGGACGAAGGTCGCGTTGCGATCGGCGTCGGTGTAGAGGGCGACCGTCTCGATCCGCGCCCCTGTTTCCGCCGAGAGGTCCCGGACGGCGTGGATGAGCCGCATCGCGGCTTCCCCACGGTTGACGATGGCGACACGACTGAACACCGGATGCCCCTCCCAAGTACCAACACACAGAAGGCGACGTCCGGGTCCCGGAGCGCCGCCTGGCCTGGTATCCAGCTTGCTGGATTACCTCCAGGTACACCAATGTCCCGAATTGCTCACGCCGGAGCCGCTGCTTTGTGGGATCTCCACAAAAAGTGCCCCGCACCGCACCGCCGGACCACCGTTTCACGCGAGGTTTGCCACAATCCGCCGGATGCGGGGGGTCGGTGCGCCCCCGGTCAGGGGTTGACCGAATCCTCCCGGAGGGGGCCACCGGAGCCGGAGGCGGCGGAGGCGACCGGTTGCCGCAGGATGGTGCGGAGTTTCTCGGGTGCGGCCCTTCGGAAGTCGCCGAGGTAGATCTCGTGGTGCCTGCCGACCATCCGCAGCCCGTTCTCCGGGATGAACTCGTCGTGCATCCGCGCGAGTACGTCCGCTTCCTCGTCGAAGGGCCCGACGTGCAGCGTCTGCACGCAGCGGCCTTCAAAAAGCGCTTCCATGCGGATGTCGTCGAGCCGCGGCGGCCGTTTCCCCGCCCCGGCCCGTTCGACGGCGGCAGCGACCATGTCCTGGCCGATCCAGTCCGGGACCATGATCATCAGCGTCCAGAGCCACCGCGACTTGTCCCGCGAGACGGTGAAGGAGTCCATGTCCGGGGCCCACCACAGGCCCTCCAGGGGCGGGACCACGTAGTCACGGCCCAGCTCCTGCCTGCTGGCGAACTTCAGCTTGTAGGCGACCGGGTAGAGCGACTCGACCGCCTCGGTGAAGACCGGCGAGGTGTTCGGATCGCCGTGGCCGTCCACCATCAGGTACCGCAGGTCGGGGACGTCCAGGATCCGGAACCGGCCGCGTCCGGCCCGGTAGGAGTCGAGGCTCCTCTTGAAGTCGGTCTTGTCCGTCATCGGCCGTCCGCGCTCCTACTCCGAGGGGCGCCGGAGGAAGCGGGTCCATCCCGGGTCCGCTCCGGCACTCCGTCAACATTTCCCGCCTTACCGTCCTTGACGCGACCCTGGCAGCACGACAGCCTCTGAGCAACAACCAGATCCGGGTACGTGACGACGGCCGCGCCGTCCACCCGGGCGCCTCCCCCCGTACCCCCTCCCCCGACCCGAACCCCCGTCACCGAGCACGTTGATCCCGACGGTGTGAGTGCTGTCCAGTGGTCCCGCGGCCGGTCCGACCGTACCCGTCCGCCCCCGCCCGAACGGCGGTGGCGCCACTTGCCGCGGACGCCGGGCCACCCGCCCGCTCCGCGCTGAGCGCAAAGGACCGGAATGGGACAAGCGACATGGAGCGGGTCGCGGCGTGCGCGCCGCACCGGACTCGTCGTCGGGGCGGCCGCCGCGCTGCTGCTGCCGACGGCGGTGCCGGCCGCGGCCGAACCCGACGCGACGGTACTGGAAATCGACGAGACATCGGTGGTGGAGGTCCTCCTCGACGACCGGGACGAGCTCGACCGGCTCGTGGAGCTGGGCGGGGACATCGCCCGCCTGGACCCGTCGGGTGAGCACGGGTTCGTCGCCCAGACCGTGATCGGCCCCTTCGACCTGGACACCTACAACGACGCCGGGTTCACCTTCGGCGACGTACTCTTCACCGAGTCCGACTCCCGGGACCGCCTCGACGAACGCGAGGCGACCATCGAACGGCTACGGGCCGAGAACGGGTCCGACGACGGGGTGGGCACGCTCTCCGACACCGACGAGCTGCGGGTCCTGCGGGCGGACTACTTCGAGGGCCGAAACGGCGACTACCTGTCCGTGGAGGTCGACTCAAGCTCCGGGCAGAGCGGGAACTTCCAGCTGACCGTGGAACGCGACGCCGGGCCCGGCACCGAGATCGGTGACGGCGGCACCCAGACGCTGAACCGCTTCGTCGACGTCGGGGTGTACATGTACCACCGCGGCCAGGCGGAGGTGGCTGAGCGGCCCGAACGCATCCTCGTCACCAGCCCGAACGGCGGTACCGCCGTCGCTGAGGTCAACGAGTGGCTGCCGGACCCCGACAGCCCCGGGGACCCGCTGCCCCACACCGACTTCCTCAACGCCTACATGACACCGGACGAGCTCTACGACCGGATCCACCAGATCGCCGACGAGTTCCCCGACATCGCCGAGGTCGTCGAACTGCCCCACCGGACCAACGGCTACCGCCGCCACGCCCAGGCGATCCTCGGCGTGGGCGTCGACGGCCGCAACGCCGACCGCGGCGTCGTCGTGGAGTCACTCGCGTACGGCCACGAGGGCGGAAACGAGATCGTCGTGGACCTGGCGGCCCCCGGCACACCGGACTCCGAGCTGTCGGTGGGCGTTGCGGGCGAGGAGATCACCGTGTCCCTGGCCACCGACGACAGCGGCGCGGTCATCACGACCGCGGCCCAGGTCGTGGACGCGGTCAACGCCGGGGCGGGCGACCTGGTCCGCGCCTTCACCTTCCGGGGCAACCCCGGAGACGGGGTGGTGGAGCCGGAGATGGTGCGTGCCGGCGACTTCCTCGACGCCCCCGAGGACGTCTCCCGCGAACCGGCGCCGGTCTACGCGCTGCGCATCGGCTCCACCCGGGACGGCTCCAGGACCGGCGTGCTGGGTTACGCCCAGGAACACGCACGGGAGTGGCAGACCCCGCTGGTGACCATCGAGACCGCCGAGCGCCTGGTGCGCAACTACGGCGTCCACGACACCACCACCGAGCTGGTGGACGAGCTGGACATCTTCCTGATGCCCTCGTTCAACCCCGACGGCGCGAACTACTCGTTCCACGACGTACCGCTGCACCGCAAGAACATGACCAACTACTGCGGCACCGACGGCGCCCGCGACCAGTGGGCCGTGGAACGGGGGGCGCAGTGGGGCGTGGACAACAACCGCAACTACGGCGCCTACACCCTGTGGGACGGCTACTCCGGGGCCTCGTTCAACTGCACCGCCACGACGTTCGCCGGCCCCGAGGAGCTGGGGCCGCTGTCGCAGCCGGAGAACCAGAACCTGGTGTGGCTGGTCGACACCCACGACAACATCGACTTCTCGATGAACATCCACTCCTCCGGCGACTACTTCATGTGGTCCCCGGGCGCCTACGTCGCCGACGGGCGCGTCTCCACCCCCCGGCCGACGGCGATGGAGGAGGCCTACTTCTGGGAGTCCTCGGCGAGCATCCTGGGAGCGATCAAGGAGCACCGCGGCACCGTGGTGACCCCGGCCCGCACCGGTCCGATCATCGACGTGCTGTACTCCGCGGCGGGCAACTCCGGCGACCACCTCTGGTACGAGAACGGGATCTTCGCCTGGAACTTCGAACTGGGCCAGGCGGGGTTCCAGCCGCCGTGGGAGGAGGCCCACGCCCAGGGCATGGAGTACTCAAACGGGCTGTACACCATGCTGGAGGTGGCCCTGGCGCACCAGAACGACCGGTTCCGCCCGCGTTCGGGGGTCTCGCCGCGTCACGGCGGGCACACCGGACCGGTGGAGGTCGTCTTCGAGACCAGCGAACCCGCCGAGATCCACTACACCCTCGACGGCAGCCGTCCGGACTTCGACTCCCCCAAGCTGGAGCTGACGGGCGTGCGCGGGGAGCGGGAGACCCTGCTGATCGAGGAGACCACCACCGTCCACTGGTTCGCGGTGGACGTGGCGGGCAACGTCGAGGGCGGCTACGACCCCGACGGTAGGGCCCGGAACCACCGCAGGGGCACCTGGACGATCGTGGACTGAGTCCGTCGCGGTCCGGGGTCGGTCGGGCCGCATCCGGAACGGCCGGCCCGCCCGAATGCATCGGGCGGGCCGGCCGGCGTCCAGGCTGCTTCGGCGCTGTCGGCCGGGATCGGTTACAGGTCGACCTCGCTGCCGCCGATGGTCACCACGAGGCGGCCGTCGGAGTCGAAGCTCCAGTCCAGGTCCCCGGAGTACTGGGCGCAGCGGGAACCGTTGGAGCCGTCCCAGAACTGGTTCGAGCCGTCGGCGTCGCCGCTGTAGCGGTCGGTCGAGCCGCTGTCGCACGAGGTGTTGCCGCGGAACACCGAGTCGCCGCCGTCGAACTGGAAGTTGCGCTCCTCGTTACCGATGCTCAGGTTGTTCGAGACCGTCATGGTGCCGGGGTTCGAGTTGTAGGTGAACCCGTGCTTGCCGTTCTCGAAGGCGATGTTGTGGTGGACGTCGTGGTCCACCTCGATGCCCGCACCGCCGAGCTTGAAGCCGTTGCGGTCGCCGTCCGAGTGCTGGGAGCCGTCCGAGAGCGAGCCGTTGCCGAACGCCAGCGAGTGTTCGATGGTCACCTCGCCGATCGGGCCCGTGTCCGACTTGGTGTACAGGTCGTAGCCGTCGTCGATGTTGTTGTAGGCCACGGTGTGGCGGAACACGTTCCCCTCCCCGACGGTGAGCTTGGGGGCGAACCCGTCGGCGTCCTCACCGTCGGAGTCGGCGTTGTCGTGCGAGACCGAGCTGACGATCAGGTTGTTCGAGGGCCACTCCGCCTTGGGGGCGCCGGCGGTGTACCGCGACAGCTGCAGTCCGGTGTCGCGGTTGTGGCGGGTGGTCACCCTCTCGATGACGTTGTCGTTGCCGCCCAGCAGGATGCCGTTGTCGCCGGCGCGCTCGACGACGATGCCGTTGATGTGCCACCAGTCGCCGCCGATGGCCAGTCCCCGGTTGGCGGAGTCCTCGCTCTGGGCGGAGAAGTTCAGTACGGGGGTCTCACCGGGGTAGGCGAACAGCTCGTTGCGGTCGCTCGACAGGCCGTCGTTCCCCGGCTCGATGTGCACCGTCTCGGAGAAGTCATAGGTGCCGTCGCGCATGTAGATCGACCCACCGGGCTCGATCCGGTCGATCGCCGAGGGGAGCGTGGTCGGGTCGGACTCGGTGCCGTCGGCGCCGTCGCTGCCGCCCGGAGCCACGAAGAGCTCGTCGCCCGAGGGCGGCGGGGTGTCGCCGCCACCGTCCGGAGGCGTGTCGCCGCCGCCGTCATCCGGCGGGGTGTCCCCTCCGCCGTCCTGCGGCGAGCCGGCGTAGGTCTCGAACTCGGCGACGCGCGGCGTGCCGTTCGAGCTGGTGATCTCGAAGTTGATCTTTCGCAGCGCCGTCGGATCGAAGGTGATGACGCCGGCTCCGCTACCGGTGGTCAGGACGTCACCGCTGTCGTGCTCCACGACCTGCCAGGAGCCGATGTTGCCTTCGGCTCCGGCCGCCTCGCGGATGTTGATCGTGGACACCGTGGTGTCGGAGCCCCACTTGACCGAAATACGGCCGGTCGAACCGGTCGGCGACCAGTAGCTGCTCATGTCGCCGTCGATGACGTTCCCGTAGCTGGTCCCGCCGGCCTTGCCGGAGCCGTCGGCGCCGGCCCCGATGCTGAGGTTGGTCCCGTCGGGGGGATCGGTCGGTTCCGGCTCGGAGGGGTCGGTCGGGTCCGGGTCGACCGGGTCGGTGGGGTCCGGGTCGGTCGGTTCGGTCGGCTCCTCCGCTTCGCAGTCGCCGTCCGAGGTCCGGTTGCCCTTGCCCGCGCCCGCGGTCTGCTCCAGCACCTCCAGCACGCAGCCGGCGTCGTCGAGCTCGTATGAGTACGGAATGCTCACCGAGGTGTTGGACTGCGGATCGGGGCCGGCGGGGTAGTTCTTGTCGCCCTCGCCGGACCAGGTCACGTTGTCGAAGACGTTGCCGCTGACCTCCCAGGAGCCCTTCTCGTTGGTGTAGAAGGTGCCCAGGACGTCCTTCGAGTCCTTGAAGTAGTTGTTCTCCACCTTCGCGCTGGCCCCGGCCCGGGAGTTGATGCCGGACTTGTGCAGCTCCGAGTAGTGGTTGTTGTACATGTGCCCGATGCCGCCGCGCAGCAGGGGGGCGCGCGAGTCGATGTTCTCGTACAGGTTGTGGTGGTAGGTGACGTAGCCGTTCGAGCGGTCGCTCTCGCTGGACCCGACCAGGCCGCCGCGGCCGGAGTTGCGCAGGGTGCTGTAGGAGAGGGTGACGTACTGGGTGTTGTTCTTCAGGTCGAAGAGGGCGTCGTAGCCCTCCGACTCCCCGCCCGAGGCCTCCAGGGTGACGTGGTCGACCCAGACGTTGCGGACGTCGCTCTCCATCCCGATGGCGTCACCGCCGTTGGAGGTGGGCGAGCCGGACTTCTTGACGTTCCGGACGGTCACGTTCTGGATGATGATGTTGCTGGACTCGCGGATGTGGATGCCCAGCTGGTCGAACACGGCTCCGCCGCCGGTGCCGACGATCGTGACGTTGCTGATCCGCTTGAGCTCGATCACGTCGTCCGCGGTGTCGCAACCGTCGCCCGACACCTTGGAGGTGTTGCCGTGGTTGATGGTCCCCTCCACCTCGATGATGATCGGGGTGTCGGTGTCGGGCCGCTCGCACAGGGCCTCGTGGATCTGGGTTCCGGTCGTGGCCCGGACCGTCTGCCCGCCCGCGCCGCCGGTGGTTCCGCCGTTCTCGCTCGCGTAACCCGTGGCGTCGCCGGTCTGCGCCGATGCCGAGGACATCGTGCCCAGACCGGCCGCCACCATGGCCGCGACGGCCAGCGTCGACAGGAGTCGACGGGTGCTTGTTCGTCTCACTGCTTACCCTTCGTAGTGGGGCATGAGCTTTGAAGTGCTTTACCTGAGAGTAGAGAAAGCGCTTTCCATGTCAAGGGGTGTTAATGCAACCGTTTGCAGAGCGATCGGACGCCCCTACGGCTTCACAAGCCCGTGTACTGCGGATTCACCGGAATCGGGCGCCGAATTCGGAACCGGGTACCCAAAATTCTGCAACCGCTTGGACACCTCGCCGATACACGGCGGACCGGACTCGGACGTCCGGGTAACGGGCAGGGGTCACCCGGAAGCACGGTGGAAGCGGAACAGCCGTGCTCGCCCGGATGGTCGGGGAAGGCGCCGTCGGCGGGTGACGCACACCCTGAGAAAGGGTCTTTCCCGAGTCTGCTTCCTGAGCTCAGAACAAGCCGGGAAACGACGCAACGAGGCGGCCGAAGCCCCCGAGCAGAGTCGTTCCGGAATGGGGTGGACCCTGGGCAAACCGACGACAACCCTGCATGGCTCACTGCCAAGCTCGAAGCTGTTCTTCGTGAGCTGCCCGCACCGACAGCGCCACCCCTCGGACGCCGGGCCGCCGCGCACAGGCGCCGGCCGCCCGTGCTGGCCACCGGAGCACGCGACGATCCGGAACCCGCGGCCCCGTCCGGTTCTGCCGCCGACGGGCACCCGGCTCCCCAACGGCACCGACCGGCGCTGACGCTGTACGGCTGCGGTCATTGCCCGAACCGGTGGTCAAGCGCCGTACTCACCGACCGGTGAGACTCGCCAGGATCGTCACGAGCTGGCGACGCTGTGTCGAGGTCAACGGGGCGAGCAACGACTCCTGGATCCCGTCGAGCACGGCATCGAGGCTCTGCAACCGGTCGGCTCCGCAGGCCGTCATCGAAACGATCTTGCGCCGACGGTTCGACGGATCCACCTCCCGCTCGACGAGCCCGAGCGACTCCAGCTCCAGCAGCGCGGCAGTGACGTCGCTGCGGTCGATGCCCGTGTCGCGCCCGAGCTCCGCCTGGCTCGCCGGCCCCCATTGCTCGAGCGCGGCCAGCAGTCGGTAGTGGTAGCCGCGCAGTCCCCCGCCGTGCTCGGCGAAGCCTTCTCTCAGCAGCGCCGAAGAGCGCGCGGCCGCGCGGCCGAGCAGCCAACTCGGGCGGTCCTTGAGCCGGTCCGGGGTGCGGCCGGGTTCACCGTAGTCGCTCATTCCGGTCATCCTACGCGTCTTATGTTGGCAAGCCCAACAGTGTATGTTGGCCTTGCCAATATTGGTTTGGCCAACATAAGGAGTTCCTGATCACCACTGAAGCAAGACCGCGGACACTCATCATCGGACGCAGCGCCCTGCCGCTGACCGGAGCCGTGGAACTACTTCGGGCCCGGGGCTACGCCGCGAACGCCACGAACCAGTTCGACCGGGTCCTCGACGACTACGACACCACCGAACTCGATCTCGTGATCTTCGGCGGCCAGGTACCGCCCGCGGTGCGAGCACATCTGGAAACGGCGATCAGTGAGCGCAACCCGCGGGCACGGTTCCTCAGCGGACTGGGCGGCCTCGCACCGCTGCTGGCCGCACAGGTCGAGGAGTACACCCACGGAGCGGCACCGGGAGCCGTCTACGACCACGACAGGCGAACACTGCACCTGACGCTCTCCGGCGCGGCCCGCGTCGTGGTCACCGGACTCTGGACGGAGGCTGTGCCGCCCGAGCCGATCCCCCACGAGATCACGGTGAGCAGCGGCGAACGGTCGCCCGGCACCCATGCCATCGCGATCCCCGAGGAGGTACCGGACCGGGGGTCCTTCATCGGCGTACGGGTCGGCGAACGCACGTCCGTTCTGCGGGTCGGCCCCGCTCCGCGACCGAGCGGTTCAGCCACGCCCCAGGCGCTGCCGGCCCCCGAGCCGGTGACGACGCGCTACCCGTGGACGCGGTGAGTCCGAACGGGGGTGATGACGAGTACACACCGGGGGCCTCCCCCGGAAAGCAGGAGCGGACCGCGGCGATGAGGATGAAGCCCCCCGAACCGGGTCGTCCCAGAGTCGAGTGAACCCTGGGCAACGTAACTACAACCCGTGGGGCGAAGCCCCACACCGGGGGTCTGGGGGGGTCGCCCCCCCAGAAGAAACGACGGAACGACCCGGCGAGCGCGGTCACGCGCGAGCAGGGTCGTCCCGGAGTGGAGTAGGCCCTGGGCAAGCCAACTACAACCCCCGAGGCACAGCCTCGCGATGCAAGAGAATGCCCCGCCCGCCCTGCCGATCGGCGCGGCCCCGGCCACAGGGGGGTACCTCGGGGGGTCGGGGGGTCTCCCCCGGGAAATACGAAGGACGACCCGGCGAGGCGGCCGAAGGCCCCCGAGCAGGGTCGTCCTGAGTGGAGTGGGCGCGAAGGGACTCGAACCCCTGGCCTATTGCTTGTAAGGCAATTGCTCTAACCAACTGAGCTACGCGCCCCGTGTGTGCGTCGCGAGCGATCATACCGCTTCTCGGTGGTCCTCGCGCCTGATTTATCCGGCCAGCTCCCGGGCCTGGCGAAGATACTCGGTGACGTCCCGGGGTTCGCCGGCGGGGGTGTGCACGGTCCAGCGGACGGTGCCGTGGCCGTCGATGAGGAAGGTGCCCCGGCGGGCGACCCCGCGCTGCTCGTCGAAGACCCCGTAGTCCCGGGCGGTGGCGCCGTGCGGCCAGAAGTCGGACAGCAGCGCGAACGGGAAGTCCTCCCGGTCGGACCAGGTGCGCAGGGCGAAGGTGGAGTCGACGGACACCGTGAGGACGGTGACGTCCAGTTCCTTGAACTCGGCGTGGTGCTCGCTGAGCTCGGCGAGCTCGCCGGAGCACACACCGGAGAAGGCCAGCGGGTAGAAGACCACGAGCACGGGCCCGCCGCGCAGGGAACTCAGGAGGACCTCCTGGCCGTACTGGTCCCGGAGGGCGATCTCGGGTGCGCTGGCACCCGCGGAGACGGTGTCGGTCATACTCGCGTTCGCGTTCGTCGGCGTACAGGCCGGTATCGGCGCCCGCCGTTCAGCGGGCGCCCTTCAGCGCCGCGCGTCTGTTCTGCCGGGACGCGCGGCACCGGACGTCTCACCCGGTGCGGGTGCCGACCGTCACCTCTTGGGGACGACCAGGCGGGTGCCCGACCAGTCGGCGCCGATGCTGACCGCACTGGTCTGGGACAGCCCCGAGGTGTTGGCCGCCTCCGCGACGTCGTTGGGGGACACGTGCAGATCACGCCCGGCCTTCGGGGTCAGGACCAGGATGGTCCCGCCGTCGGCGATGGTGGTCACCGTGTCCATCAGTGCGTCGGTGAGGTCGCCCTCCTCGTCGGACCGCCACCACAGCAGGGCCGCGTCGACGTCGCCGTCGTACTCCTCGTCGACCAGCGCCTCGCCCGTGAGTTCGGCGATGGATGCGCGCAGTCCCTCGTCGACGTCGTCGTCGAACCCGAATTCCTGCACCACCTGACCCGGCTTGATTCCGAGTCGGTCAGCCAAGCCGCGTTCGCTTTGTGCCTGGCCCGCGGTCGCGCTCACGAAAGTTCTCCTCCACAGATGGTTTTTCTCAATCTTGCCTGCACGAAGCAGTTGTCACAACGATGCCGGGCTTTTCGGTCGCCCGTCACGTGGGTCCGTAACCATCGCTGATGGCCTAGTTCACACGCTACTGGCATCTCCCGTCAACGCGCGGCCGAACCCGGCACGCGTCGGCTTCCGTTCATTCCGACCTCAGGTAGGACAACCGCACCCGTCGGTCCGGGTTGTCCACGTTCAGGTCGACGAACGCGATGGACTGCCACGTTCCCAACTCGAGTCTGCCGGAAAGGACGGGCACCGTGGCCTGGGGAGCGACGTACGCCGGCATCACGTGCGAACGCCCGTGTCCCTGGGAGCCGTGCTTGTGGCGCCACCGGTCGTCGGCCGGCAGCAGGTCGTCCAGGGAGGCCAGGAGGTCGTCGTCGGACCCCGCCCCGAGTTCGATGATGGCCACACCCGCGGTCGCGTGCGGGACGAAGACGTTGAGCAGGCCGTCGCCTCCGCTACTGGCGACGAAGTCGCTGCACTGCCCGGTGATGTCGGTGATGCTCTCCGATCCGCCGGTGTGCAGCTCAAGGATCTGTGTCCGCATAGCGCCACCTTCGCGCAGCCGGGCCCCGGGCGCAACCATCCCATGTCAACCGTGCGTGGCCGCGAGCTGCGCGGAGGGTCCATACTCGTCGTCGACGTGTGTGAAACTGGTCGAAAGAAGGGAAAAGGGTGACTGTCTCGTTATGTTTGGGCCCCATGCTGCGGCATGTGGGACCCACCACCGCAACGGTGTGGGTGGAGACGGACGCGCCCTGTGACGTCCGGATCCGTGTGGACGGCGGGGCGGTCCACACCGCCCGGACCTTCACGGTCCACGGCCACCACTACGCCGTGTGCGAAATCGACGGCCTCCCCACCGGTGCGGTCCTTCCCTACGAGGTCTTCCTCGGCGAGGACCGGGTCTGGCCCGAGCCCGACAGCCCCCTGCCGCCGAGCGTCCTGCGCACGCTCTCCCCGCAGGCGCCCACCCGGCTCCTGTACGGTTCCTGCCGCACCCCCACCGGGGACACACCCGAGGGGCTGGTCCGCTACGGGCCCGACATGCTCCGCGCGAGCGCGCGCCGGCTGGCACGGGAGGGTTTCGACTCCGCCGACGAGAACCTGGCGCTGCTGCTGATCGGCGACCAGGTCTACGCCGACGAGGTCCAGGAGCCGATGCGCGCCTTCCTCGGGCAGGTGCGCCGCACCGACTCCGGTGACGACGCGTCCGGGGACGACGCACCCGAGGACGAGGTGGTGCGCTACGACGAGTACGCCGAGCTCTACCGGCAGGCCTGGTCCGATCCCCAGGTGCGGTGGCTGCTGTCGACCGTCCCCACCCTGATGGTCTTCGACGACCACGACATCCGCGACGACTGGAACACCTCGGCGGCCTGGCGGCGCGAGATGGACGAGCATCCGTGGTGGCGTACCCGGGTGACGAGCGGGCTCGGCGCCTACTGGGTGTACCAGCACGTGGGGAACCTCTCCCCCGACGCGCGGGCCAAGGACCCGCTGTGGGCCGCGGTCCGCGACCACCGGGAGCGCGGCACCGATGCCGGGGACACCCTCGACTCCTTCGCCTGGCGGGCCCACGAGGAACCGTCCTCCTACCGGTGGAGCCACCGCCACGACGTGGGCGGCGTCCGGATCCTGGTGGCCGACACCCGCTGCAACCGGGCCCTGGGCGAGGGCGACCCCTCCGACGGCTCCCGGTCCATCCTCGGCTCCGAGGGACACGACTGGCTCGACGAGAACCTCACCGGCGGCCCGGAGCACATCGTCGTGGCCTCCACCGTCCCGGTCCTGCTGCCGCCGCCGGTGCACCACCTGGAGGCCTGGAACGAGGCGGTCTGCGGCGGCGCCTGGGGTGCGGCGGCGCGCGGCCCCGCGGAAAGGCTCCGCCAGGCCCTGGACCTGGAGCACTGGGGCGCCTTCCAGTACTCCTTCCACCGCCTCGCCGACGCGCTGCTCGACGTCGCCCGGGGCGGACGCGGCCCGGCCCCCGCCACCGTCCTCCTGCTCGGCGGGGACGTCCACTTCTCCTACCTGGCCCGCGCCCGTGCCCGCGCGGGAGGGACGACGTCCCGGGTGACCCAGCTGGTCTCCTCCGCGCTGTGCAACCAGCTCCCGCTGAACTTCCGCCGCGCCGCCGCCCTGTCCGCGAGCCGGCCCTTCCATCTGGCCGGACTGGTCATGACGAGGCTGGCCGGGGTGCGCCGCAGCCCGCTGTCGTGGCGTCTGGCCGGGCGCCCGTACTTCGGCAACACCATCGGTGAGGTGGCCTTCGACGGCCGTGAGGCCGAGGCGCGCTGGTACCACTGCCCGCAGGGCGGCGGCGAAGCCCTGCCCGAGGTGCACCGCCGCGCCCGGGTGTGATCGCGGCCGCCTGGCCGGAACCGCTCTCCCGCCGACCGACGCCAGGGACTCCGAGGACGACCGGTCGGCGGACGACGCCCGGCGGCGCCCGGACGGGGCGCCGCCGGACCGGTCAGGGCTTGTTGGAGCGGGGAGGCCGGGTGGTGTGGGGGCCGCGGCGCCTGCGCCGGACTCCCAGGCCGAGTGCGCCGCCCTGTTCGAGGATCTGCCGGGCGGCCCGGTGCACCGTGCCGCGGGTCCCGGCGGCCGGTGCGGGAGCGCCCTCGGAAGCGGCCGGTTCGGGTTTGGGAAGGAGCGCGGTGGGCTCGTTGTCCTCGTTACCGGTCTCCTCCGGCAGCGCGTGGAGCCTGCGGGTCCGCTGGAGCCCGGACTCCCCGGTGCCGGATTCGCTGCCGGACGCCTCCGGTTCGGGGGCCGCGGTCCCGGTCGGGTTGAGCTTCTCCTCCCGCACGGCCTCCTGCCACGCCTTCTCCTGCTGCTGGTCCTGCTCCTTCTGCTGGGCCAGACGGCGGTCCCGGTCGGCCCGCCAGGCACGGTAGGAGCGGGCCAGCGGGGTGGCGACCGGCCAGGTGACCCTGGCCGGTCGGGACAGCGCGTGCCACAGGTAGGCCGTGGTGCCCCAGGCCTCCATGGCGCGGCGCGCCTTGGTGATGGTGAAGAAGGTGGGCACGGCCAGCAGCAGTTGCGGCCAGGCCAGGGCCAGCGCGGCGAACAGCGGGTACATGCCGCCGCCCGCGACCGCGGCGGCCGCACCGATCGCCATCGGCACCAGGGCCAGCGCCACCCGCAGCTGGGTGAACTGGCGGAAGCGGTGCAGGGAACGGCGGGCCGACACCGGCGGGGCCAGGCCCTCCGGCAGCGGTGTGGGCTGCACGAGCATGGCGAGCAGCATCGTTCCCACCCCCACGCTGGCGGCGAGCAGGATCGTCCATCCGGCGGCGGAGAACGTCCCTCCCACCATGAGGTAGACCAGCCCCAGGACCGGGATCGGCGCGGGGACCCAGAACAGCACCCGTCTGCGCAGCTCGCCCTCCTGAGTGGGCTGGAGAACGAAATCGATCACCGGGCGTAGTATCCGGAACCTCTTCCTCGGTCGCTCGACCACAGCGTTGGACCCCCCAAGAACGTCGTGACGAGGCGGTGCGGGGAGCGTCGCCCGAGGGTTTTCGTCGCCTCTTGGCTCCACCTGCAGCCCGCCCGTATCAAAGCTATCTCTTTCGCCTGGTCCCCGGGCGCACACGGTCAGTTACAGGCATACCCGGCGCTGGTGAAACTTCCATAAGGCAGCCGAAATAGCAGGCAACGATAAGATTACGACGTCCCGGCGGGCTCCGTCACGGTTATGCCTGATACCGGTGAGGCGAATCATCCCTCCCGGGTTTCGGACAGCCTTCCGAGGGCCACCGCGATCCGGAGTACGAACGAGCCCCGACCGTCGGAGGGGATGTGTCCGGTGAGCTCCGAGATACGGCTGAGCCGGTAGCGCACCGTGTTCGGATGCACGAAGAGCATCCGCGCGGTGGCCTCCAACGAGGAGGCGTGCTCCAGGTACACCGACAGCGTGTCCAGGAGCGGGGAGCCCGCGCTCCGCAGCGGGAGGAAGACCTCGGTCACGAGCTGGCGGCGGGCCTCGGCGTCGCCCTCCAGGGCGCGTTCGGGCAGCAGGTCGTCCGCGAGCACCGGGCGCGGCGCGTCGGGCCAGGCCACGGCGGACCGGAGACCGCTCACGGCCGCGCGCAGCGAGGCCCCCGCCGCGTGCAGGTCGGGCACGGTCGGCCCCACCACCACGGGCCCGTCCCCGAAGAGCCCGGCCAGGGGTTCGGCGGCGGCGAGCGGAAGTTCGTCGACCGGGTACCGGTCGCCCACGCCGATCACCACGACCACGCGACGCCCCTGCGTGCCCGCCAGCACGTCGTAACCGAGGCGGCGGGCGGCCGAGCGCAGATCGTCGAGGACCTTGCCGCCGGTGTCCTCGCCGACGTCCCCGGCCACCGCGATCACCGGGGTGTGCGACCAGCCCAGCGCAGAACCCCAGGTCTGCAGGCCCTCCACCTGGTCGCCGTGCAGCAGGGCGTCGACGATCAGTGCCTCCAGGCGCGCGTCCCAGGCCCCCCTCGCCTCGGCCGCGCGGGCGTAGACCTTCGCGGAACTGAAGGCCACCTCGCGGGTGTAGCGGAGCATGGCCTCGCGCAGCTGCTGCTCACCGCCGGGTGCGGCCAGCTCCTCGACCTGGCTCTCCACCACGTCGATGACCACACGGATCATGTCGACGGTCTGTTGGAGGGAGACCGAGCGGGTGAGCTCGCGCGGGGCGGTGCCGAAGACCTCCACGGTGATCGCGGGCCGGCCCCGCCCGGGGTTGCGGAACCAGTCCACGAAGGCGGCGACCCCGGACTGGGCCACCAACCCGATCCAGGAGCGGTCCTGGGCCGACATCCTGCGGAACCAGCCGAGCCGCTCCTCCATCCGGTTGACGGCGGCGGTGCCCAGTACGCCCATGGAGCGCTCCAGGCGCCGGACGGTCTCCGCGCGGGTCTGGTCCTGTGCGGCCTCGGAGGCGGACGGCGCGGCCGGGCCGTCCTCAGTCGGTTGGGATTCGGTGTTCACCCGTCCAGGTTCGCATCCTCTCCGGTCCCGCCCCGGGGTTCACCCCCGTGTCGGCCGTCACCCTCCAGGTGAGCGGGGTCCGCGGACGGCGCCCGGAGGGGCCCGCGTAACGTCGGAAAGTGATCTCCTCCACCCGTTTCGGGCTTGCGGGCACAGCTCGGACGCCGTTTTGTGGAGTACCTACAAACGGTCTCCTCCTAACTTCGTGTCTCTCCCTATCCAACTGGTGATCTCCTACAGGGCAAGGTTGATGTCGTGCTTGTAATCGTTGCTCCCGGCCAAGGCGCCCAGGTTCCCGGTTTCCTCTCACCGTGGCTCGAACTCCCCGGCATGACCGAGAAGTTCGCCTCGTGGTCCGAGGTGACCGGCCTCGACCTGGTGCGCTACGGCACCACCGCGGACGCGGAAGAGATCCGTGACACCGCCGTCGCCCAGCCCCTGCTGGTCAGCGCCGGCCTCGCCGCGGCCTCCGCCGTGCTCGGCCCGCCGTCCGTCCCCGGGGCCCCGCTGCCCGCCGACCCCTCGCTCGTGGACGCCACGGCGGGGCACAGCGTCGGCGAGTTCACCGCCGCCGCGATCGCGGGCGTGCTCTCCCCCGAGGACGCGCTGGCGCTGGTCGCCGAACGCGGCCGGGGGATGGCCGACGCCGCCGCGCAGGCCGAGACCGGCATGACCGCGGTCCTGGGCGGCAAACGCGAGGACGTCCTGGCCGCCGTCGAGGCCGCCGGACTGACCCCGGCCAACGACAACGGCTCCGGCCAGATCGTGGCCGCGGGCACCACCGCGCAACTGGCCGCCTTCGCCGAGAACCCGCCCGAACGGGCCCGGCTCCGCCCCCTGTCCGTCGCGGGTGCCTTCCACACCGAGCACATGGCCCCGGCCGTGGAACGGGTACGGGCCGCCGCCCGGGGGCTGGAGCCCGCCGACCCCGCGGTGCGGCTGCTGTCCAACGCCGACGGTGCCGTGGTCGGCAGCGGCTCCGAATACCTGGAGCGCCTGATCGCCCAGGTCTCCTCCCCCGTCCGATGGGACGCCTGCACCCAGACGCTCGCCGACCTGGGGGTGAGCGCGCTCATCGAGCTGACGCCCGCGGGCACGCTCACCGGCCTCGCCAAACGCGCGCTGCGCGGTGTCGAACTCCTCGCGGTGAAGACCCCCGACGACCTCGATCGCGCAGGCGCCCTCATCAAGGAGCACGCGGGAACCGCCTCCTCCGCGAGCACCCAGCAGGAAGGCTGACCATGTTCAAGTCCCCGAACGTGCCCGGCGGCGCCGCGATCCTCTCCTTCGGCGAGTACCAGCCGTCCGGCGTGGTGACCAACGCCGACCTGGAGGCCCGTGTCGAGACCACCGACGAGTGGATCCAGAGCCGGGTGGGCATCAAGGAGCGCCGCATCGCGGGCCCCGAGGACACCGTGGCGAGCATGGCCGTGGCAGCCGGAGGCAAGGCCCTGGCGGCCGGCGGGCTCTCCCCCGAGGACATCGACCTGGTGATCGTGGCCACCTGCACCGTGCAGGACCAGATCCCCAACACCGCCGCCACCGTCGCCGCCCGGCTCGGCATCACCGCCCCGGGCGCCTTCGACGTCAACGCCGCCTGCGCGGGCTTCTGTTACGCCCTGGGGCTGGCCTCGGACTCCGTCCGGGCCGCCAGCGCGCGCAACGTCCTGGTGATCGGTTCGGAGAAGCTCAGCGACTGGGTGGACTGGCAGGACCGCTCCACCTGTGTGATCTTCGCCGACGGTGCCGGGGCGGCCGTGGTCTCCGCCACCGAGGACCACGGCATCGGTCCGGTCGTGTGGGGTTCCTCCGGCGAGCGCGCCGACAAGATCTACCTGCGTGAGGGCAAGTACCTCTACCAGGAGGGCCAGGCAGTCTTCCGGTGGACCACCACCGAGCTGTACAAGGTGGCCCTGCAAGCCCTGGAGCGGGCCGGCGTGGAGCCCTCCGAGCTCACCGCCTTCGTGCCCCACCAGGCCAACCTGCGGATCGTCGAGTCCATCGCGCGCAAGCTGGGTGCGCCCCAGGCACTCGTGGCCCGCGATATCGTCACCGCTGGCAACACCTCCTCCGCCTCGATCCCTCTGGCGCTGTCGCGCATGATCGAACGCGGGGAACTGCCGTCGGGGAGCACCGTGCTCACCCTGGGATTCGGTGCGGGCTTGGTCTACGCCGCACAGGTGATCCGTATCCCCTGATCCGACCCCGGCAGCCCGGGTGCGCCCGTTCCACACGGGACCGTTTCCCGACACCACATTCGTCAAGCAAGGAGAAACAAGACATGGCCCTCAGCGAGCAGGAGATCCTGGCCGGCCTCGGCGAAATCGTCGAGGAGATCGTCGGCACCGAGCCTTCCGACGTCACGCCCGAGAAGAGCTTCGTGGACGACCTGGACATCGACTCGCTGTCCATGGTGGAGATCGCCGTCGCCGCGCAGGACAAGTTCGGCGTGGAGATCCCCGACGACCAGCTCAAGGACCTCAAGACGGTCCAGGACGTCATCAACTTCATCCAGAAGTAGCTGTGTCCGGGCCGCCGGGGCCCACCCGGTCCCGGCGGCCCACCCGTCCGCACCCCGGACACCCAGACCGAACCATCCGCCACGCCTCCCGGCGCACACGGCCGGGAACGACCCACGAGAAGGGCGATCGGATCATGTCCAAGACCGATGTCGTCGTCACCGGCCTCGGCGCCACCACCCCCCTCGGGGGTGACGTCGCGACCACATGGTCCGCGCTCCTCGACGGCCGCTCCGGGATCAGCACCCTGCCGGAGGACTGGCACGACAAGCTCCCGGTGCACTTCGCGGGGCAGATCGCGCAGGAGCCCTCCGAGAAGCTGCCGCGCCCGCGCCTGCGCCGCCTCGACCGGACCCAGCAGTTCGCGCTCATCGCCGCTCAGGAGGCGTGGGACCACGCGGGCGCTCCCGAGATCGACCCCATCCGCCTCGGAGTGGTGGTCTCCAGCGGGATCGGTGGCATCCTCACCATCCTGGAGCAGTACGACACCTTCCGTGAGAAGGGCTGGAAGCGGGTCTCCCCGTTCACCGTGCCCATGCTCATGCCCAACAGCCCGGCCGCGGCCGTGGCCCTGGAGTTCACCGCCCGCGCGGGGGCGCACGCCCCGGTCAGCGCCTGCGCATCCAGTGCCGAGGCCATCGCCAACGGTGTGGACATGATCCGCGCAGGCCGGGCCGACGTGGTGATCGCGGGCGGTACCGAGGCCGCGATCCACCCCCTGAACATCGCCTCCTTCGCCTCGATGCGGGCCCTGTCCACGCGCAACGACGACCCACAGGGCGCCTCCCGCCCCTGGGACGCCGACCGCGACGGCTTCGTCATGGGCGAGGGCGCGGGCATCCTGATCCTGGAGTCGGCCGAGCACGCGGCCAAGCGCGGTGCGCGGGTGTACGCCCACGCCGCGGGCGTCGGCTACACCGACGACGCCTACGACATCGTGCAGCCCGACCCGGAGGGCGCCGGCCAGGCCCGCGCCATCACCCAGGCCCTGGCCGACGCCGACCTCGAGCCCAGCGACATCGTGCACGTCAACGCGCACGCCACGTCCACCCCGGCCGGAGACGTCGGTGAGACCCGGGCGATCCGCTCGGCTCTGGGCGACTCCGCCGCCGACCGGGTCGCGGTGACCTCCACCAAGTCGATGACCGGCCACCTCCTGGGCGGCGCGGGCGCGGTGGAGTCGATCGCGACGATCCTGGCCCTGCACGAGGGCCGGATCCCGCCGACCATCAACATCGCCGAGCTCGACCCGGACGTGGCCGTGGACATCGTCCGCGACAAGCCCCGGGACATGCCCGAGGGGGACGTCGCGGCCATCAACGAGTCCTTCGGCTTCGGCGGCCACAACATCGCGGTGGCCTTCCGCCGGGCCTGACCGACCGCACCCGCGAACGGGCTCCGTCCACCGGACGGGGCCCGTTCTGCGTACCCGGGCCCTTCCCCGCACCGGCCGCCCGCGCGAAACGGCTCGTGAAGGTGTGTTGAACAGAGTCGGACAGGTCTTCAGGTCGGTGCCCCCGCCCGTCACCATGGGTCCCGTGTCCACGCTTCCCCCGCACCCAGTACGCCAGGACCCGCCCCCGGCCCCCGGCACCGCTGCCCCGGCGTCCGGTACCCCTGAAACGGACCCGACGAGGGCCCGTACCGCCCTGTCCTACCGCCCCGTGGTGGACCTGGACTCCGGCGCCGTCGTGGCGGTGGAGGTGGCCGCGGCTCCGCCGGGCAGACGCGGCGGGGCCGAGGTCTCCGAACGGGAGGCCGCGGCCGTGGCCGAGTGGCTGCTGTCACTGGTGCGCGAGGCCGCCGGGGCCGAGGGCCTCCTGCCCCTGGTGCTTCCGCTGCCCGCCTGGGCGCTGGCCGCCGGGGAGGACTTCGCGGTCCTCGCGGAGAGCGGCCTGCGACGGGCCGGGCGACGCCCGCGTGACGTCACGTTCATGCTGACCGCCGACCTCGCGGAGCTGCCGCGGACCACGGTCCTGTCGGGGGTGGCCCGGCTTCGGGCCTCCGGTTTCCGCTGCGGGTTCGGTACGGCCATGGCCCGCCCGGACCTGGTGGTGGAGGCGGCGCCGTTCCTGATCCGGTTGGACCCCTCCCTCGTCTCGGGGATCGACGGCGACCACCGCAACGGGGGGATCGTGGCCGGGCTGGCCCGGATCGGGCGGAGCAGCGGCGTGTACGCGGTGGCCGCGGGGGTGACCAGTGCCGAGGAGATCGTTCGGCTGCGCGAGTGCGGGGTGCGGTTGGGTGGCGGGACGTTCTTCGCCGACCAGGGGTGGCGGCCCGGTGAGCGGGTGACCCCGGTGCCCGAGCCGGCGGCGGCCGCCCAGGGCGACGTGGACTCCGGCCCGCGCGTCACCGAGTTCATGGTCCCGCCGGTCGGCTTCGACTCCAACTCCACCGCCGAGCAGATCCTGGAAGCCTTCACCGACGACCCCGCCCTCAACAGTGTCGTGCTGATCGACCACCGGGAGCGTCCGCTCGGGGTGATCGACCGGACGCGTTTCCTGTTGTCGGTGACGGGGCGCTACGGGCACGCCCTGCACGCCAAGCGCCCGGCCCTTCGGCTGGCCGAGGCCCCGCGGACGGTTCCGGCCTGGATGTCGGCGATCGCCGCGCTACGGGTCGCGGGCCAGGACCGCGAGCGCGTCTACGACGACCTGATCGCGACCAACCCCTACGGTCAGTGCCTGGGGATGGTGCACGTCAGCGCTCTGATCCAGTCCCTGTCCCGGAACTGAGGCGGCGCCCGGCGCGAGGAGCCCTGGGGCCCACCGAACCTGGGTTGCCGCCCGCCGCGGGCCCCTGTCGGGCTCGCCTGCGCTCACACCGCCCAGTCGGCCGGTGCCCGGTCAGCGCTGGGGCTCGGGGCCCTTGGTGCCGGAGGGGCTGCTGGTCGGCGGGGTGTCGTCCGCGGAGTAGTCGTTGTAGTGCGTGTCCGCCCCGGCCTCCTGCAACTTCCGGCGGAGGAGTTCGCGGGTCTCCTCGTCGTGCAGGTAGTCCAGTTCCGGTCTCCGGGGCAGCCGGCCGTCCCCGGAGGAACGGCCCATGGCCCGGCGGCGCAGCCACGGTACGAGGTGCTGACGGGCCCAGCGTCGGCCCTCACGGCGGCGCAGGATCCGGGGGAGCTGCTGGGGCGGGGTGGACCAGGGGTCGGTCCAGGACTCGGGCGGTCCCATCGGGTGGCCGAGCAGGTCGGCGACGCGGGCCGCGACGATCTGGTGTCCCGCGCCGTTGGGGTGCAGCCGGTCGTCGCTCCAGGCGCGGGGGTCGTTGAGGGCGTTGAGCGCCCACAGGTCGACGATCTCGGTTCCGGTGCGTTCGGCCACCGCGCGCATGTGCATGCTGAACACCGCGATACGGCCGCGGTAGAGGCGCAGGACGGGGATCCATCCGGTGTCGTGCCCGGCGAGGATCACGACCCGGATTCCCGCGTCGCGCAGCTGACGTACGCCCCACTCGAAGTTCTCGGCCAGCTCGTCCAGGTCGCCCCCGGGGCGCAGGACGTCGTTTCCTCCGGCGAGGACGGTGACCAGGTCCGGTTTCCAGGCGAGGGTCTGGTCGAGCTGTTCGCCGAAGATGTGCTTCATCCGGCGCCCGCGCACACCGAGGTTGGCGTAGCGGAAGTCGGGAGAGAGCGTGCCCAGGTGTTCGGCGAGGCGGTCCGCGAACCCCCGGTACTCGCCGCCGGGGCCGCTGTCGTCCTCCATCCCCTCTGTGATGCTGTCACCGATCGCCACGTAGGACCGGATCAGTTCCGGTCTGGCCACGGGCGCGGCAGCGGGGGGATTCATCTCAAGGTCTGTCACGTCAACCAATCATCCGGATCGACCGTCCCACGCCTGCCAAGCGCCGGGGTGCGCGGGAACGGAAGTCTTGGCGGGTCGCGGTGTGCCGCTGGCCCGAATGTCCGAGCACCGTCGGCCCCGGGGTCGGCCGCGCCATGGCCACCCGGCCGAGGGGCGCTCGGGCGAGGACAGTGCCCGTTCAGCATACCCGCGCCCGGCATCGGAGCGCCGGGCCTGGACAGGAGTTCTCCGGCCGGGGCGTCCCGGCCCGACGCCCCTGGGAACCCGGCTCCGACCGAGGGCGGTGCGGGCAGCGAGAGCGTCGTACCGAGAACGAAGGACGGCGACGAGAAGAGCCGAAAGTCCGACATGAGGTAGATCACATAAGTTGGTCTGTTTTTGGCACGGATCTCTTCCGTCACGGCCATCACACAGCGTGTTCACCCCCGGGCGCAGGCGTACCGGGACGTCCTGGGACTACCCATGTGGCCCCAGGACACGTACGATCTCGGAGAAGTGCTCACGGCACCCCTGTCCCTCGGCTGACCGTGCCCCGCGCGAAACGGCCGAGCCGGCTCCCGACCCGTCCCCCTCCGGGTCAAGGACGCGTACTGTGGTGCATCGAACCGAAGGCCCGTGCGGTTCCTCCCGAATTCACGTGCAGACACCAGGAGGTCGAGGTCCCCAGCGGATGAACGCCGTCTCTCCGATCTGCCTCGTCGACCTCGCGCCCGCCCTGCGGTGGTCGAGGTCGCCGGACGTGGCACCCCTGCTCCACCACGACCGTCTGATCGACGGCTGGTGGCACTCGCTGCCCGTCGCCCGCGTCCTGGACATCGCGGGACCGCCCTGGCTGGCCAACGGTCTGGCCCGCCTCGCCGTGGAACAGTGGGGGCACATCCCCCTCGCGGAGTTCCTGCCCAGCCTGCGCACCCAACCGGTGGACTGCTCGGACCTGGCCGATCCCGTACGCGGCGCCGTGACCGCCACCGCCGGGGACTGGGACCGGCTCATCTCGGCCAGCCCCGCGGAGATCCACGAGTGGCACCTCCAGAGCTGCGGGGTCCTCGACGTCGTGAGCACGGTCGCCTGGCGCGCCCTCCAGCCCTGCTGTGAGCTCCCCAGCGGCCCCACCCCCTCCCCCGCACTCATGTTGGAGGCCGTGCGCACCATCTCGCACTGGCTCCCCGAGTCGGCCCCCGAACACGTGCGCAACGCGCTCGACTACCTCACCTCCGCCACCGGGGTGGACGGGTCCACCGGTTCCGCCGAGGGCGGCGGGGACGATTCGGTCCCGCCGCAGACCCCCGCCACCCGCGCCATCCGGACCCTGCGGGCCCTGCGGGCCCAACGGGACCAGGAGCAGGTACCCGAGAGCCGGCAGGCCCCGGCGGACCACCACTCCCCCGACGCCGAGGCCCAGCCCTCCGCGGTGGCCGGGGGCATGGTCAGCTCCGCCGCGATGCTGCCCGGCGCGGCCCTGGCCTCCGACACGGGAGGCGCACAGGAGCACAGTCCCGAGCACAGCGGTGTGGGCGACCTGCGCTCCCAGTTCCGGAGTTCGCTCCTGGGCCCCGGCCGCACCCTGCGCCGCCCCAGTTTCCGCCGGACCAAGGCACCGCTCCCGGAGCAGGCGGAGGAACGCCCCGCCCCGCCCGCACTGGGCCAGCACCCGCTGGTGGACCTGGTCGAGGAGATGTTCCGTTCCTGGCCGGACCTGGAGCGGACCGTGGCCGCCGAACGGCTCTTCGCCACCGACCCGATCAGCATCCGCGTCCTGTCGGAGCAGATCTCGGTGGACGTGACCGACATCCGCAGCGCCCAGCGCAAGGTCGAGGAACGCCTGCTGCACTGGCTCGGCTCCCCCGAGGGCGCCGCCATCACCAAGCACCTGCGGGAGCTCTCCGAGCAGCTCGGAGCCGCGACCACCATCGACCGGCTCATCAACGCGCATCCGGACCACCCGGTGGACGTGCCCACGCTGCACACCCCCCTGTGGCGCGTGATCATCACCCTGTTCACCGACCGGCGCATGCACAACGGCTGGCTCATCGCCGACGACCCGAACCGGCTGCGCTGGCAGACCCGGGAACTGCTGGGCGACGCCCCCAGTCTGACCGAGGCGGGCATCCGGCTGGGCCGGATCGGTATCCGCCAGCAGGAGTTGCGCGCCTGGCTGCTGAGCACCCCCGGGGTGAGCCTGCGCGACGGCCACGTGTTCGTGGACGCCTCGGTGCCCATGGAGGCGCCCAGCGGTGGCCACTCACCGGAGGAGTCCGGGATCACCACGGAGAACGGGCTACCGATCCGCCGCCGCGCCGACGGGCAGCCGACCACCGAGCCCTTCAACCCTTCCCCGCCCGGCGCGGACCAGGGCTACCAGCAAAGACCCGGACCCGACCACGGCGGTTTCCCGCCCCCGCACGCCCCCGCTCCGGCTGCACGTCCGCCGATGCCCCCCACTCCGGCGGCGACCCACGCACAGGCGCCCGTCCGTCCGGGGGCGAGCGGACCGGCCATGTCGGCCCGCTGCTTCCGCGCCCCGGACGGCCGCTGGTGGCACCGCATCGACGTCACCGCCGACCACCTCAACGGTGCCCCCGTGGCGGTGCCCAACGGCTATGCGACCCTCCTGGGCCTCCAGCCCGGTCGGCTGCTGTGCCTGACCGCCCCCGGCGCGGACCTGCTGGTCCTGGTCTGGCGCGACCAGCCCGCCTTCGACTCCCTGCGTCCGCTGCTGCGGCGCCAGGCCGCACAGCCGGGTGACCGCATCTTCATCACGGTCTCCGGCGACCGTCTGGACGCACGCAAACTGCCCGCCGGGGATCTGAGCGGGCACCCGCCGACCGCCCGTGCCCTGCACCTGATCGGCTACACGGCGCCGGCCGCCCCGGAGGAAGCGCTCAGGATCCTCTCCCGGCGGATCACCGACAACGGGGACGAGTCCCTCGCCGACCCCCAGGCGCTGCTGGACGTGCTGTCCCTGCGCGGGGACGACGACATCGCGAGCGAGCTGCGCTCGGCCATGTTCGCCGCCCACTGACGCCCGAGCCCGTGACGGGGCCCGCGGCCGGACACCTTCCGACCGCGGGCCCCTTTTCTCTGTCCGGATGGTCCGGATCCGGCCGGGGACCGTCGCACCCCGCCCGGCGGGGGCCGCTCCGTGAACCACCCCCTGCCGGGTTCCGAACCGACCCAAAAAGAGATAGGTTAGGCTTACCTAAAAGAATTGAGGTGGTCCTCCTGTCTCCGCACTCCCTCGCGCCCTCCCCCGCCGAGAGGGCCCGTTCCGTCCTCTCCCGGCCCAACCCGGCCACGGTCACCACCGCCCGCGCCTGCCTGCACCTGACCGGGGCCGTCTGCCACACCACGGCCGAAGGCGAGGTCACCCTGCTGCTCCCCGACCAGCACCGGGTCCTGGCCGAGATCGGCGAAGGCACCCTGGAGGCCACCGTGGAGTTCACCGACACCGCCCCGGTGGACCTGCGCGACCCGACCCGCTCGCTGCTCTGGATCAGCGGGGACCTGAGCGTCGCACCCCCCGCCCAGGCACGCGGCCGTGCGCTCGCCGTCCTGGCCGAGGACCCCGACGAGCGCCTGCTCGACCTGGGCCACGGCCGCACCATGGTCGTCATGGACCCCCACCTGGTCGTCCACTCCGACAACGAGGGCTGCCACCTGCTGCACCCGGAGGAGTTCACCGAAGCCGCCGCGGACCCGTTCGGCCGCTGGGAGGGGCCCTGGCTGCGCCACCTCGAAGACGACCACCCGGACGTGCTCCGGGCCCTGGTCGCCCACTGCCCCACCCCGCTCCCCCAGGGCCGCCCCCGCCCCCTCGGGGTGGACCGGCACGGCCTGTGCCTGCGTCTGGAGGGTCCCGGCGGCGACCACGACGTCCGCATCCCGTTCCGCAGGCTCGTGCGCACCCCGCACGACATCGCCCACGAGGTCCAGGAGATGGCCGGACTCGACCGGCACCGGTGCTGACCAGGACGCGGCACGCCCGTTCGGGTGCACACACGAACGGGCCGGGCCCCTGGGAGTCACCCAGGGCCCGGCCCGTTCGCACGTCGGATCAGATCAGACGTTGAAGCCCAGCATGCGCAGCTGGTCCCGACCGTCGTCGGTGATCTTGTCCGGACCCCACGGCGGCATCCAGACCCAGTTGATCTTGACCTCGCGCTCGAACTCGTCCAGAGCGCTGTTGGCCTGGTCCTCGATCACGTCGGTCAGCGGGCAGGCCGCGCTGGTCAGGGTCATGTCCAGGGTGATCGACTCGTCGTCGTGGTTCACCCCGTAGACCAGACCCAGGTCGACGATGTTCACGCCGAGCTCGGGGTCGATCACGTCCTTGAGCGCCTCGCCGATCTCCTCGGCCAACGCCTCCTGCTCAGGGGAGAGCGGAGCGGCCTCGGGCTTCTCGGCGGGCTCGGTCGTCGTGGTCTCGTTGTCACTCATTCAGGCGCCTTCCTTCTCCAAGGACTGCGACACCGCGTCCTTCCAGGCCATCCATCCCAGCAGGGCACACTTGATCCGAGCCGGGTACTTGGACACGCCGACGAACGCCACGGCGTCCTCCAGCACGTCCTCGTCGGGCTCACCCTTGCCCTTGGACTGCATCAACTCGGTGAACGCGTCCAGGGTCGTCATACCCTCGGCCACCGTTCTGCCGATGAGCAGGTCGGTGAGCACCGAGGTGCTGGCCTGGCTGATCGAGCAGCCCATCCCCTCATAGGAGATGTCGCTGACGACGGCCTTCTCGTCCAGCACCGAGCCGGGGGCGGGGGTCAGCGCCACCCGGAGCGTCACCTCGTCCCCACAGGTGGGGTTGATGTGATGCGCCTCGGAGTCGTGCGGATCCCGCAGCCCCTTGTTGTGCGGGTTCCGGTAGTGGTCCAGGATGATCTCCTGGTACATCGCGTCCAACTGCATGGTCAGCCAGAATCCTCGTCCTAAGCAGTGTTCTCCGTGGGCCTGCGCTGCGCTTCGGCCCGTGCGAAGAACACCCCCGGTGGTTCACCGAATCGTTCCTAGGCCCTGGTCCCGAAGAACCTCTGGGCGGCCCGGATGGCCTCCACCAGCGCGTCCACGTCCTCCAACGTGTTGTAGAGGTAGAAGGACGCGCGCGTGGTCGCGACGATGCCGAGCTTGCGGTGCAGCGGCCAGGCACAGTGGTGGCCCACCCGCACCTCGACGCCCTTGTCGTCCAGGACCTGGCCAAGGTCGTGCGGGTGGATGTCGTCCACCACGAACGACACCGCGCCGCCCCGGTCCACCGCCTCGGTCGGGCCCACGATCCGCACGCCCTCGATCGCGCCCACGTGCTTGAGGGCGTACTCGGTGAGCGTGTGCTCGTGTGCGGCGACCCGGTCCATGCCCACCTTCGACAGGTAGTCACAGGCCGCGGCCAGGCCGACGGCCTGCGGGGCCATCGGCACCCCGGCCTCGAAGCGCTGCGGCGGGTCCGCCCAGGTGGAGTGGCTCATGTGCACCACGCCGATCATCGAACCACCGCTGATGAACGGCGGCATGGCGGCGAGCAGTTCCCGGCGCCCCCAGAGCACCCCGATCCCGTTGGGACCGAGCATCTTGTGCCCGGAGAAGGCCAGGAAGTCCACGTCCAGCCCGCTGACGTCCACCGGCATGTGCGGGACCGACTGGCAGGCGTCCAGCAGCACCATCGCGCCGACCTCGCGGGCCCGTGCGGTGATGGCTCCGACCGGGTTCACGGTGCCGAGCACGTTGGACTGGTGCGCGAACGCCACCAGCTTGGTGCGCTCGTTGACCAGCTCGCCCAGGTCCGAAAGGTCCAGGCGGCCCGACTCGGTGACCGGGAACCAGCGGAGCGTCGCGCCGGTGCGCCGGCACAGCTGCTGCCAGGGCACCAGGTTGGCGTGGTGCTCCATCTCGGTGACGACGATCTCGTCCCCGGGGCCCACCTGGAACCCGCGCAGGCCGTCCTCGGCCGTGGCCGCGTTGCTCATCGCGTACGCGACCAGGTTCACCGCCTCGGTGGCGTTCTTGGTGAAGACCACCTCGTCGGAGTCGGCGCCGATGAAACCGGCGATCGTCTCCCGGGCCGACTCGTAGGCGTCGGTGGCCTCCTCCGCGAGCTGGTGCGCGCCACGGTGCACCGCCGCGTTGTGGCGTTCGTAGAACCCGCGCTCGGCGTCCAGCACCTGGCGCGGTTTCTGCGAGGTCGCCCCGGAGTCGAGGTAGACCAGCGGGCGCTCGTCACGGACGGTCCGGGACAGGATCGGAAAATCCTCCCGGATCGCCTGTGTGTCGAGCAGGCCAGTGTCGGGCTGACCGGACTCGCGGAGGGCCATGGTTATGCGCCCGCCTTCGCGAACCGCTCGTAGCCCTCGGACTCGAGCACGTCGGCCAGCTCCGGACCGCCGGACTCGGCGATACGGCCCTCGGAGAAGACGTGCACGAAGTCCGGCTTCACGTAGTTGAGGATGCGGGTGTAGTGCGTGATGAGCATGACGCCGAGGTCGCTGTTGGCCTGGGCGCGGTTGATGCCCTCGGAGACGATCTTGAGCGCGTCGACGTCCAGGCCGGAGTCGGTCTCGTCCAGGACGGCGACCTTGGGCTTGAGCAGCTCCAGCTGGAGGATCTCGTGGCGCTTCTTCTCACCGCCGGAGAAGCCCTCGTTGACGCCGCGGGCGGCGAAGGCCGAGTCGATGGAGAGGTTCTTCATCGCGCCCTGGAGTTCCTTGGAGAACTGGCGGAGCTTGGGGGCCTCGCCGCGCACCGAGGTGACCGAGCTGCGCAGGAAGTTGGACATGGACACACCGGGGACCTCGACCGGGTACTGCATGGCCAGGAACACGCCGGCGCGGGCCCGCTCGTCCACCTCCATGTCCAGGACGTTCTCACCGTCGAGGAGGACCTCGCCCTCGGTGATCTCGTAGCGCGGGTGGCCCGCGATCGCGTAGGCGAGGGTGGACTTGCCGGAGCCGTTGGGGCCCATGATGGCGTGCGTCTCGCCGGAGTTGATGGTCAGGTCAACGCCCTTGAGGATCTCCTGCCGCTCGTCCTCGCTGATGAGGACGTCGGCGCGCAGACCGCGGATTTCGAACTTCGTCATTTCAGGCCTCAGGAATTCTTCTCATCCAGCGACACGAACACGTCGTCGCCGTCGATCTTCACGTCATAGGTGGGAACCGGCTGGGTCGCGGGCGGGTTGATCGACGCCCCCGAACGCAGGTCGAAGCAGGAACCGTGCAGCCAGCACTCGATGGTGCCGTCCTCGACCTCTCCCTCGGAGAGACGGACCTCCGCGTGCGAGCACACGTCCCGCAGGGCGAAGACCTCGCCCTCGGTGCGCACCAGTGCGATGGGGGTCTCGTCGTCGGTCTCGACCGCCAGAACCCCTTCTTCGGGGATCTCGTCGAGTTCGGCGAGCTTGGTCCAGTTACCCGTCTCACTCATGTGCGGCAAGCTTTCGCTCGACCTTCTCCATGACCCGGTCCCGCAGTTCCTGGCTCTCGATCCGGTTGACGATGTCCAGGAAGTAGCCGCGGATGATCAGGCGCCGGGCCTCCTCCTCCGGGATCCCGCGCGAACGCAGGTAGAAGAGGTGGATGTCGTCCAGACGCCCGGTGGCACTGGCGTGCCCGGCCCCGGCGACCTCACCGGTGAAGATCTCCAGGTTCGGAACGGAGTCCACCCGGGTGTCGTCGGTGAGCTGGAGGTTGCGGTTGTTCTCGTAGGAGTCGGTACCGGTGGTGCCCTCCCCGATGATCACGTCGCCGATCCAGACCGTGTGGGCGCCGGAACCGTTCAGCGCGCCCTTGTAGTCCACCCGGGAGCGGGTGTTGGACACGTTGTGGTCGATCAGCGAGCGGTGCTCGTGGTGCTGACCGTCACCGGCGAAGTAGAGCCCGTAGAGCTCGGCGTTGCCGCCGCGGCCCTCGTAGGACACGCGCGGCGACAGCCGCACGAGGTCTCCGCCCAGGGTGATGACGATCGACTTGAAGCTGGCGTCCTTGCCGACCCGCGCGTTGTGCTGGCTGACCTCGACCGTGTCGTGGTCCCACTCCTGGAGGCTGACCAGGGTGAGCTTGGCGCCCTCACCGACGTGGACGTCGAGGCTGCCCGCGCGCACACCGGTACCGGTGTTGCTGATGATCACGGTGGCCTCGGCCATCGGCTTGACGTCGATGACCAGCTGCTCGAAGGCGGTGCCGCCCAGAGCCTGGCGGTCGATCGTGATCGGCTTGTCGGCGACCAGCGACTGCGGCACGGTGACGACGGTGGCCTCCTCGAAGGAGGTGTAGGCCTGCGCGATCACGCGGTTGACGGGCAGGCCCGCCTTGCCCAGGCGCTCGTCGTCACGGCCGACCGTCTCGAAGGTGACGCCCTCGGGGGCGTCGACGACGGTCTCGTCGGTGCCGTCGGCGGTCCCCTTCCAGTCGTGCAGCCCCTTGAGGCGGCGCACCGGAGTGAAGCGCCACTCCTCCTCACGCCCGTTGGGGACGGGGAAGGCGGCCACGTCGTAGGAGCCGTGCGTGTCGAGCTTGGAGACAGGGATCTGCCCCAGCCCGTGGCTGTGCGCCTTGGGCTCTGTGTTCGCGGTCGTCAACTTATCCCACCGATCCTTCCATCTGGAGCTCGATCAGACGGTTCAGCTCCAGTGCGTACTCCATCGGGAGCTCCCGTGCGATGGGCTCCACAAATCCTCGGACGACCATGGCCATGGCCTCCTCCTCGCCCATTCCCCGGCTCATCAGGTAGAAGAGCTGGTCCTCGCTGACCTTGGAGACGGTGGCCTCGTGCGCGAGTTCGGTGTCGTCCTCGCGCAGGTCGTTGTAGGGATAGGTGTCCGAACGGCTGATCGTGTCGATCAGCAGGGCGTCGCACTCGACCGAGGACTTGGCGGAGTGCGCCCCCTCCTGCACCTGGATCAGGCCGCGGTAGGAGGAGCGGCCGCCGCCGCGCGCCACCGACTTGGAGACGACCTTGGAGGAGGTGTTGGGTGCGCAGTGCACCATCTTGGCGCCGGTGTCCTGGTGCTGGCCCTCGCCCGCGAAGGCGATCGAGAGGGTCTCACCCTTGGCGTGCTCACCCATGAGGTACACGGCCGGGTACTTCATGGTGACCTGGGAGCCGATGTTGCCGTCGACCCACTCCATGGTCGCGCCCTCTTCGGCGATGGCGCGCTTGGTGACCAGGTTGAAGACGTTGTTCGACCAGTTCTGGATGGTCGTGTAACGGCAGCGGGCGTTCTTCTTGACGATGATCTCGACGACCGCGGAGTGCAGCGAGTCCGACTTGTAGATCGGCGCGGTGCAGCCCTCGACGTAGTGGACGTAGGCGCCCTCGTCGACGATGATCAGCGTCCGCTCGAACTGACCCATGTTCTCGGTGTTGATCCGGAAGTAGGCCTGGAGCGGGATCTCCACGTGCACGTTCTTGGGCACGTAGATGAACGACCCGCCGCTCCACACGGCGGTGTTCAGCGCGGAGAACTTGTTGTCACCGGGCGGGATGACGGAGCCGAAGTACTCCTCGAAGATCTCCGGGTGCTCCTTGAGCGCCGTGTCCGTGTCCATGAAGATGACGCCCTGCTCCTCCAGGTCCTCGCGGATCTGGTGGTAGACGACCTCGGACTCGTACTGCGCGGCGACACCGGCGACCAGGCGCTGCTTCTCCGCCTCGGGGATACCCAGCTTGTCGTAGGTGTTCTTGATGTCCTCGGGCAGGTCCTCCCAGGAGGTGGCCTGCTTTTCCGTGGACCGCACGAAGTACTTGATGTTGTCGAAGTCGATCTTGGACAGGTCCGCGCCCCAGTCGGGCATGGGCTTCTTGTCGAAGAGCCGCAGCGACTTGAGTCGGAGCTTGGTCATCCACTCCGGCTCGCTCTTCTTGTCCGAGATGTCGCGGACAACCTCTTCGTTCAGGCCGCGACGGGCCGTGGCCCCGGCGTCGTCGGAGTCGGCCCAGCCGTACTCATATGTTCCGAGCCCTTCGAGCTCGGGGTGCGCGACAGAAGTCATGCGCGGACTCCTCCTGGACTCAGACGTCCGTTTGGTGAACTGAGCCGCCCGCCCGCTGGCGGATGGCCTTCTTGGACGCGGGGGTGCCGTCCTCCCCGCTCGCCCCGTCCCCCCGTGGGGTGACGTGCGTGGTGCACACACCGTCGCCGTGGGCGATGGTGGCCAACCTGCGCACCGGGGTGCCCAGCAGCCGCGCGAAGGCCTCGACTTCGGCCTCACAGAGTTGCGGGAACTCGGCGGCCACGTGCGCGACGGGGCAGTGGTGTTGGCACAACTGGTCGCCGCCTCCGGGTGCGGGTGCCTGGCCCGCGGTGGCGGCGTAGCCGTCGTTGGAGAGCGCCTCCGCCAACAACCGGACGCGCTGTTCCTGGGGAACCGCGTCCAGCAGGGGCTTGTAGCGCCGCTCCAGGTCGGCTACCTGACTCTGGGCGAAGTCGCCGACGGCCTCGGGGCCAGCGGTCCGCGCCAGGAAGCGCAGCGCGTTGGAGGCGAGGTCGTCATAGGCGTGGACGAAGGCGTCACGGCCGGCTTCGGTGATGGCGAAGACCCGGGCGGGACGGCCCCTGCGGCGGCGACCGTGTGTGGGCCGCGCGTCGCGGGCTTCGACCATGCCCTCGCTGGTCAGGTTGTCGAGGTGGCGGCGGATGGCCGCCGGGGTGAGGCCGAGCCGCTCCCCCAGTGAGGAGGCGGTGATCGGTCCCTTCTCCAGGATGAGCCGGGCGACGCGGGCACGGGTTCCGTGGTCGGGCCCGTTCAGGGGGCGGGGCGCGCTCGCTGCCTCAGGCATGGTGCTCCCCTCCCGTAGTCACTCGGCTTCTGGTTTAGACAACATCA
This sequence comes from Nocardiopsis moroccensis, assembly GCF_055763695.1. Lineage (NCBI taxonomy): Bacteria > Bacillati > Actinomycetota > Actinomycetes > Streptosporangiales > Nocardiopsidaceae > Nocardiopsis > Nocardiopsis moroccensis. The sequence goes on from NZ_CP199747.1 coordinate 2,516,561, forward strand.
GTGTGGCCTAAATAAGTCCACCTAGGCAAACCCGGATTCATGCACTTCATCACGAAGGTCAGGCTTGCCTAACCAGGCGCTTCGTGCGGACGAACGCGCGGGAAAAGCCGCACAGGCCCACCTCCGCACGGGACCGACCGCCCAAACCGTCCCAGCCACTGAGACTGGAATACCGCCATTCGGGCAATATCGCAGGTGTGCCCGACCGCGCCCGGGCACGGCGAACGGTTCCGCTCGGAACGAAACGGTCCTCGCCGGGCACCGTGTGGCACAACCACCCGGGCCGCACCATTCTTCCACCGCGGGGACCCGGACCTGTTCTCCGGGGCACGGTCCGCCGGCGGGTTCCGACCGCCCCGATCAGGCCCTTCGCCGCGCCCCGGCCCACCGCCGCCCGCCCCGGGGCGGGGTGGTGCGGCACGAGGCCGGGACGCACGTAAACTCAGGCCCCATGGACACAGCCGCCGTCGAGGTCGTCGACCTGGTCAAGCGCTACGGCGCCACCACGGCCGTCACCGGCCTCACGTTCACCGCGCGCCGCGGCGCGGTGACCGCCCTGCTCGGCCCCAACGGCGCGGGCAAGACCAGCACCATCGAGATCTGCGAGGGGTTCCGCCACGCCGACGGCGGGAAGGTCCGGGTACTGGGACTCGATCCGGTCTCCGACGCCACCGCGCTCAAGCCCCGCGTGGGTGTGATGCCCCAGTCCGGCGGGGTGCCCACCGGCGCCCGGACCGCCGAGTGGCTGCGGCTGATGGCCTCCTTCCACGCCAGCCCGATCGACCCCGGCGTCCTCCTGGAGCGCCTGGGCCTGACGGCCGCCGCGCAGACACCGTTCCGCCGCCTGTCCGGCGGCCAGCAGCAGCGCCTGTCCCTGGCCTGCGCCGTGATCGGCCGCCCCGAGCTGGTCTTCCTCGACGAGCCGACCGCCGGACTGGACCCGCAGGCGCGCATGGCCGCCTGGGACCTGGTCTCGGCCCTGCGCGAGGCGGGCGTGGCCGTGATCCTGACCACGCACTACATGGAGGAGGCCGAACGGCTCGCCGACCACGTGGTCATCATCGACCGCGGTGCGGTCGTCGCCGAGGGCACCCCCGCCGAACTCACCCAGGGGCGGCGTGAGGTCCGCTTCAACACCGACGCCCCCGTGGACGCCGAGGCGCTGGAAGCAGCCCTGCCCTCCGGAAGCCGCGTGTCGGCCACCGCCGCGGGCGGACGGCACGAGTACGCCGTGGCCACCGACGAGCCCGGCGACCTCGGCCCGGAGTTCCTGGCCACCGTCACCGCCTGGTGCGCCTCCTCCGGTGTCCTGGCGGAGGACCTGCGCATGCGGCGGCGTACCCTCGAAGACGTCTTCCTCGAAACCACAGGCCGGGAACTGCGCGACACATGACCGAGCACACCTCAGGGACGGCCCGCCCGGCCGTCACCGACGCCCAGACACCCGCCCCCGACGCGAGCCTGTTCATCCCGGCGCCCGGCGCCGCCCCGATGCGGCGCATGGTCGCGGCCCAGGCCGGGATGGAACTGCGGGTCATGCTGCGGCACGGCGAGCAGTTCCTGCTGACCATGGTCATCCCCGTCCTGCTGCTGGTGGGGTTCAGCCTCGTCAACGTCCTGGACGTGGGCGAGGGGGCGCGCGTGGACGCGTTGACGCCCGGGGTGCTGGCGCTGGCGGTCATGTCCACATCCTTCACCGGACTGGCCATCGGCACCGGGTTCGAGCGCCGCTACGGGGTACTCAAACGCCTGGGTGCCACCCCGCTGTCCCGGTTCGGGCTGCTCGCCGCCAAGACCCTGGCCGTGCTGGCGGTGCAGGCCATCCAGATCGCCGTGCTGTGCGCGGTGGCCCTGCTCCTGGGCTGGTCGCCGTCGCTGGAACCGGCCGGTGTGCTCGCCGTGCTGGGGCTCCTGCTGCTGGCGACCGCGGCCTTCAGCTCATTGGCCCTGCTGATGGCGGGCACGCTCCGCGCCGAGGCGACCCTGGCCGGAGCCAACCTGGTCTACGTGCTGATGCTGGGACTGGGCGGGGTCCTGTTCCCCACCAGCAGCTTCCCCGGCCCGATGGAGCAGGCGGTTTCGGCCCTGCCGATCACCGCGCTCAGCTCGGGCCTGCGCGCCGTGCTCACCGAGGGGGCCCTCCCCGGACCGGGTGCCTTCGTGGTGCTGGCCGTGTGGACCGCGGGCGCCGGCTTCCTCGCTTCGCGCCTGTTCCGCTGGGAGTAGCGCTCCACCCGGACGCGGCCCCGGGCCGACCGGCGCGCCCCTCTAGGCTGTCGGTCATGACGATCGACATCGACGCGGTGACCGGGATCCTCCGCGAGGCCGCCGACACCGCGGTCCTGCCCCGTTTCCGAACCCTGGCCGAGCACGAGGTCTCGGAGAAGTCGCCCGGCGAGATCGTCACCGTGGCCGACCGTGAGGCGGAAGAACTCATCACCCCCCGGCTGCGGGAGCTAATCGACGTCCCTGTGGTGGGCGAGGAGGCCGCCTCGACCGACCCGGGCCTGCTCCGGGCGCTGCGTCGGGAGCCGGCGGCCTGGGTGGTCGACCCGGTGGACGGCACCCGCAACTTCGCCCGGGGCAGCACCGCGTTCGCCGTCATGGCCGCCCTGGTCCGCGAGGGGCGGACCGTCGCCTCCTGGATCCTGCGACCCACCGAGGACCGCGTCTACGTCGCCGAACTCGGCTCCGGTGCGTGGCGGAACGGCGTCCGACTGCACCGCGAACCCGCACCCGCCGACCCCGCCGAACTGCGCGGGGCGGTGTTGTCCCGTTTCCTGTCCCCCACGGCCCGCGAGCGCGTGGTCTCCGCGACCCCCGCGTTCGCCGAGGTGGGCCCGGGGGCCCACTGCGCGGGGGTGGACTACCCCCAGCTCGTGGAGGGCGACCTGGACTTCGTCCTGTTCCATCGGACCCTGCCCTGGGACCACGCCCCCGGCAGCCTGCTGCTGACCGAGGCGGGCGGGGTCGCCCTCAGGCCCGAGGGCGACCCCTACCGGCCCGACGACGAACGGGTCGGCCTGCTCAACGCCGCCGACGAGACGACCTGGCGGACGGTGCGCTCACTCCTGCTGGCCTGAGCCGCCCGGGAGCGGGCCGGGCTGCACGGACCGGGCGGTGCGCGCCGAGACCAGGAGCACGGCGGCGGACGCCGCGAGGAGCACCGCCCGGCCAGGAGGTAGCCCGCGCCCGGCGGAGCCGTGGCGAGGAACAGGCCCACGGCCGCGCCACCCGCCGAGGAGCAGCGGCCCGGTGAGGAAGATGAGCTCCTCGGTGACGGTGAGCCCGAACAGGCCCAGGACCATCCCCACGTCGGTGTAGGAGCCGGTGGTGTGGGTGACGGCCGGCGTCAGGGCGAGCGAGACGATCCCGTAGGACAGACGGCCCAGGAAGGCGGGGACGAGGAAACGGGGGACCCGCGTGACGGGCAAGGTCGGCGCCCGGTGGGGCGAGGACATGGGTGTTCTCCGTCAGGAGGGCGCCGCGGGTGGTCGGCGCCGCGGGTGTGCGTGAACGCCGGAGGGCCGCGGCTGCCCGCCGCGGCGGGGGCGTCGGTCTACGCACGGGTGGAGAACACGGATACACACCAGCAGCCCCGGGGCCGGTCCCTGGGGCCCGGTCGGCCCGGAGAGAGCTCAGTCCAGCGGGACCAGCCGCCACTGCTGGTGGGCGTGGCCGCCGTCCTCGGCCTGGGTGACCAGTGTCCCGTTGTCGGGGGCGCCGCCCTGCCCCTCGAGGACCCGTCCGGTGGCGCGGTTGATCAGGCGGACCACCCCGTCCCCGGCCTCGACCACCCTCCAGTGCTGGTTCTGCCCGCCGGTCCGGGTGAGGATGGCGGCTCCGGGACCGGCCTCCTCCCCGGTGGGGACCTCCAGGAGCTTGCCACTGCCCACACCGACGATCTCGTAGAGGTCGGCCTCCAGGTGGACGAAGCGCCACTGCTGGTTGCCCTGGTCGTGTCGGTCCCAGAGGTGGACGTGGGCCCCGTTCTGGTCGGAGGAGCCCGCGACGTCGAGGACCCGGTCGCCGTGCACGTTCTGCAGGACGTAGGTCCGTTCGGGGTCGAGCCCCGCGGGGTGGGTCGGCTCCTCCTCTTCCTCCTCCTGCTCCTCGGGTTCGGGTTCCTCCTCCGGGGCGTCCGAGGGTTGGACGAGGATCCCCGAGACCACGGCCATCTCCTCGGGCTCCGCGTCGGTGTCGGCGACGAACAGGCCCGCCACGTAGCCGGCGAGCCCCACCGCCAGGACCAGGGCCAGCGCACCGGCGAGAATCGGCCACCTGGGCACGTGCCACTCCGGGGATGCGGCACGCGGTGCTCTACGTCGGGACATGGCGGAACTCTCCTGCGGGACGGGGGCGGTCCGGTTCACTACGGGTCCGGACTATTCCACACCAATCGCCCTACTTCGCGCATATCAGGGGCCTCTCGCGCCCCGTCCGGGGCAGACCGGGGGCAGACGGGAACCCCCGATAGGCTGTGCGGCCATGGAAGCCATCGGAGTGCCCTGGTTCATCGTCGTCCGCTACCTCGGGCCTCCCCTGTTCCTGCTCGCGGTGGGCGGAGTCCTCCTGGTGTGGCGGCGCCCGGCCCGCCCGGGGCTGGTGTGGGCCGCCCTGGTGGTGAACCTGCTCGCGGCGGCGCTGCCCTTTTTGTGGATCGCGGTCCAGCTCCTCACCGGGCTGGGCGAGGCGACGGTGGTCGGGCTGGTCATGACGCTGCTGCAACCGGGTGTGGTGGTCGTGGCGTGGCTGTTGCTCCTGTGGGCGGCGGTGTCCCGGCGCAGGCCGGAAGAAACGGCCCCGGACAGCGCGGGAGCCGAGGAGACGAAGAGGGCAGCCGAAAACGTAGGATGACCCATCATGAGCACCCGGACCGGTTCGACCAGCACCTTCTCCCCCAGCGCGGCGCTGGGATCACTGCCCCCCGTCTGGCTGGTGATGGCCGGCATCGTCTCGGTGCAGACCGGTGCGGGCGTGGCCAAGAACCTGTTCGAGTCCCTGCCCCCGGCCGCGGTGGTGTGGCTGCGCCTGCTCACCTCGGCGGTGCTCCTGGTCCTGCTGGCCCGGCCCGCGCTGAAGGCCCGGAGCCGCGGCGACTGGCTGGTGGTGATCGGCTACGGCGTGGCCCTGGCCTCGATGAACTACCTCATCTACCAGGCCTTCGCCCGTATCCCGCTGGGTATCGCGGTGACCATCGAGTACCTGGGGCCGCTGGCGATCGCGATCATCGGCTCACGCCGCCGCGTCGACCTGTTGTGGGCGGGACTGGCGGGGCTCGGCGTGGCGGCGCTGGGGATCGAGTTCGGTGAACTCGACCCGGTGGGCGTGCTGTTCGCGGTGCTGGCCGCCACGGCCTGGGCCGGGTACATCATGCTGAGCGCCGCCACGGGGCAGCGGTTCAGCGGGGCCTCCGGCCTGGCCGTCGCCAGTGTGGTGGGTGTGGTGGTGCTTGCTCCGGCCGGGATCGCCGAGGGCGGCGCCGCCCTGCTGGACTGGCGGCTGCTGCTGTTCGGCCTGGCGGTGGGCGTACTCTCCTCCGTGGTGCCCTACACCCTGGAGCTGAACGCTCTGCGCCGGATGCCGCCGAGGGTGTTCGGGGTGCTGATGAGCCTCCAGCCCGCGGCGGCCGCCCTGGTGGGCCTGGTCCTGCTGGGTGAGCTGCTGACCGTGTGGCAGTGGCTGGCGGTGGCGTGTGTGATCACCGCGAGCGCGGGTTCGACCCGCACCTCGGCCAAACGCGACGCGCGTGAGGCGGCACAGGAGGACGACCGGTAACCGACCCGGCGGGGCACCGGGCGGCGGGACCGCCACGGGACGGGGCGCGGCCGACGGGGCTGGACGGCCGGAGAAGGCGGCGGGGCCGCCGGAGGATCTCCGACGGCCCCGCGGAGTCGCTTCCGGGCGCCCGACCGGTGGCTCAGTGGCCGCCCACCAGGGTTCCGGTCAGCTCCTTGTGCAGGTGCGCACTGGGCTTGTTCAGACCGGTGATCTCCACCTCCACGTCGTGCCTGCGGAAGTGCTCGGTGACCTGGTCCAGCGCGGCCACGGCGGAGGAGTCCCACACGTGGGCCCCCGACATGTCCACCACGACCTTGCTCAGCCCCTGCTCGGCGTAGTCGAATCGCTGCACCAGCTCACCGGTGGAGGCGAAGAAGACCTCGCCGTTGACCGAGTACACGCGGGTACCGCCGTCGGGGTCCAGCACGCTGGTGACGTCGGCCTGCATGGCGGCCTTGCGCGCGAAGAGGACCATGGACACGATCACGCCCACGATCACGCCGAGCGCCAGGTTGTGGGTCCAGACCACCACGACGACGGTGACGGCCATGACCAGGGTCTCGGTCCAGGGCATGCGCCTGACCGTGGAGGGGGCGATGCTGTGCCAGTCGAAGGTCACGATCGACACGAAGAACATCACCGCGACCAGTGCGGCGATCGGGATCATCCCGACGATGTCGCCCAGCCCCACGCACAGGATGAGCAGGAACACACCGGCCAGGAAGGTCGAGATCCGTGTCCGGGCGCCGGACTTGACGTTGATCATCGTCTGGCCGATCATCGCGCAACCGGCCATCCCGCCGAAGAAGCCGACCAGCACGTTGCCGATGCCCTGGCCGCGGGCCTCACGGGCGTGGTCGGAGGAGGTCTCGGTCTGGTCGTCGACGACCTTGGCGGTCATCAGCGACTCCATCAGGCCCACCAGCGCCAACGTCACCGCGTAGGGCAGGACCAGCGTGAGGGTCTCGACGTTGAACGGCACGTCCGGGATCAGCGGGATCGGAAGGGTGCTGGGCAGCTCGCCCATGTCACCCACGGTGCGAGCGGGGATGCCCATGGCCAGGGCGCCCACGGTGAGCACCACGATGGCCACCAGCGGGGCGGGGATCGCCTTGGTGATCAGCGGCAGGCCGAAGATGATGACCAGCCCGACGGCGACCATCGCGTAGATGGGCACCCCGACCCCGGCCAGGTGCGGCAGCTGGGCCAGGAAGATCAGGATGGCCAGGGCGTTGATGAACCCGGTCATCACGCTGGGCGGCACGAACCGCATCAGCTTGGCCACGCCCAGCAGACCCAGTCCGACCTGGATCAGACCGGCCAGGATGGTGGCCGCGATCAGGTAGTCGACCCCGTACTCGATGGACAGCGGGGCGACCACCAGCGCCATGGCGCCGGTGGCGGCGGAGATCATCGCCGGCCGTCCGCCCAGGAAGGCGATGGACACGGCCATGATGAAGGAGGCGTACAGGCCGACCCGGGGGTCGACCCCGGCGATCAGGGAGAACGCGATCGCCTCGGGGATCAGGGCCAGGGCGACGACCAGACCGGCCATCACGTCGGCGCGCAACTGGGCCCCGCTGGGGATTTTGGACATCAGGGACCCTCGTCGGGTCTTCAGCAGACTCATGGAACCCATCTGGTTCGGGCAGTCCACGTCGAGGACTGCGGTGTTCACACGTCAGGTGGTGCGGCGACGGCGCGGAGGGCGCCACCCGGCCCGGTGGGACCGCGGCGGCAGGCGCCTGGGGTTCTCCGGTGCGGCACCCGACGGGTGCCCCGGAGCGCGGCCTCGTCGCCGCGTGCCCGACTCCGTCCCTGGAGGCGGATCGGGAGGCATGTGGGGTTTCCGCCTTGTGCGTGCGGAACCGACCTGCTTCAAATTTACAGTTACGTGAGGGTTCGAGTCACGCAGAGCGACTGAGACAACTGTCACAGAGGCGGAGAATGACGGATCTTCCCTGATCAAAATATGTGATCTCGATGGCAGCCGCATTTCCGGCGGGATAACCCAAAGTGATTTTTTGGGCGGAATCCTGGGATTTTCACACGCCTTGCTCAGCCACACCGGGAGCGCCCCCTCGACGGGGCGGTTCACCTGGGGTTTCAGCCGACCTGATCGTGGTGTGGCGCAGGAGGGGCAAGGGAGGTCCGGGGCTTGCGCGCGAAACACACCGCGACCGCGACAACGGCGCACAGCAGGACCAGACCCATGATTCCCGGGCGATAGGAGTCCGCCCAGCCGTGGGCCAGGGACAGCAGGATGGGCCCCACGGCGGTGGAGGCGACCGCCACGGACTGGGTCAGACCGCGCAGGGTCCCCAGACTCGCCGTACCGAAGTAGAAGGGCAGCGCGGCGCTCTCGACGGCACGGGCTCCGGAGGCCGCCGCGCCCAGTGCGGCCCCGTAGAGCAGAGCGCCCCACCCGGGGGCCACCAGCGGCAGGGCAACCAGGGCCAGGGCGTGCATGGCCATGGCCGCGCTCATCAGCGCTTTCGGGGAGACCCGGTCCGCCGCCGACCCGAACAGCAGGGCCGCGCCCAGACCGGCGACCGTCTGGGGAAGGAAGTTGGCGGCGGCCTGGGCGGGGGTGAGCCCCTGCTCCCCCAGGACGGAGATCTGGTGGAAGAACACGGCGGTGGAGACCAGACCGCTGCACGCGATGGCTCCGGCCATCGCCCAGAACATGGAGGTGCGAGCGATCGCGGAAAGGGGCCAGGCCGACGTCCCGGTGCCCGAGCCCGGGCTCTGCGGGCAGGCCTGGTCCGCCGAGGGCGCCCGGGTCGCGCCGCGCAGCCCCCACAGGGCCAGCGGCAGGACCACGACCCAGATCAGCAGCCCTTCGGCGACGAAGGTGTAGCGCCAGTCCAGGACGGTGATCGCCCGCTCGGCGAGCAGGGGGAACAGGGAGATCCCCGCTGCCCCCAGGGCACTGGTGAGGCCGAGCAGGGTGCCCCGGTTACGGGTCACCGAGATCGCGACGGCGGTGGTCGCGATCATGCTCATGCCGCCCTGTCCCAGGGCGCGCACCCCGACGAAACCAACCGTCAGCCCGACCAGTTCCTGGGCGCAGGCCAGCAGCATCAGGAAACTCCCGAAGCCGAGCGCCACCAGGGCCAGCACCCGTTGGACCCCGAAACGGTCCACCGCACGACCGATCCAGGGAAGTGCCAGAGCGCCGGACAGGGTCCCGGCCATGTAGGCCAGGGAGACCGCGGAACGGCCGACCCCGAGGTCGGCGATGACGTGGTCGACGAAGACCGCGATACCGGCGGTCTGTCCGGGGCCGCTCAGCGCCAGGACCAGCGCGGAGGCGATGACGATCCTGGGGATGGAACGGTTGGGGGCGGAGGTCTCGGAGGCGGACGGCGCGGAGGGCAGGGAAACTCCTCGGACGTGGCGGGTACGGGCGCTCTGTTCGGTGCTCACACGCGGCGCGGTGCCGCGCGCTCCGTGGGGGCGGGGACAGCCGGGCCCCTAGTCTTCCTCGTCGACGCCGCCGGCGAGCAGCGGCTCCATCAACAACGACGGGTTGTCCCGCTCGATCACCCGCAACCGCCACTTGTTGTGCACCAGCACCAACAACTCCCCGTCGTTGCGCCGCCTGAGCACCTCCGCACCCGAGAGCGCGTGCAACACCGGAGCCGACTCCGCGTCGGTGCGCCGCGCCACCGAGTACTCCAACGGCGAGGCCTCGATCGGCGAGCGGAACTCCTGCTCCATCCGGTGCCGCACCACGTCGAACTGCAGCGGACCCACCGCCGCCAGCACCGGGGCCTGCTCACCCCGCACATCCGAGGTCAGCACCTGCACCACACCCTCGGCGTCCAACTGGGCGATCCCCCGCTGGAACTGCTTGTACTTACCCGCGTCCACCGCCCGCGCCACCACGAAGTGCTCCGGCGCGAAGCTGGGAATCGGCGGGAAGACCACCTTGGGGCCGTCGTAGAGGGTGTCGCCCACCGCCAGGGCATGCGCGTTGACCAGCGCGATCACATCACCCGGGTAGGCGGTGTCGATCGTGGAGCGGTCCGAGCCGAACACCGCCTGGGTGTACTTGGTCGCGAACGGCCGCCCCGTCGAGGCGTGCGTGAGCACCATCCCCGATCGAACCGGCCCGAGGAGACCCGCACGAACGCCATCCGGTCCCGGTGGTTACGGTCCATATTGGCCTGCATCTTGAACACCTGCCCCGAGAAGGGGGAGCTCACGGGCCGGGGCACGTCCTTGGTGTCGGTCTTCGCGGACGGAGCGGGGGCGAGGCCGACGATGGTCTCCAACAGCTGGCCCACCCCGAAGTTGGACAGGGCCGCGCCGAACAGCACCGGAGAGGACTCACCCGCCATGAAGGACTCGTGATCGAAGTCGGCGCCCAGCGCCTCCAACGGCTCGATCTCCTCGGTGGCCTGCTCCCAGGCCTCCAGCTCGACCTCGGCGGCCTTGTCCGCGTCCAGCAGCATGATCGCGCAGTCCACCGCCGAGAGCACCCGGTAGGTGTCCTCGGAGAAGTCCGCGTGACCGGGGGTGTCCACCAGGTTCAACACCCGGTCGGCGTAGTCGATGCGCAACGCGGCCGAGGTGATCGAGATCCCCCGGTCCTGCTCCATCTCCATCCAGTCCGAGGTCACCCCACGACGGTCGCCCTTGCCGTGCACCGCCCCGGCCGAGGAGATCGCCGCCGCGTGCAACGCCAGGGCCTCGGTCAGCGTCGACTTACCGGCGTCCGGATGCGAGATGACCGCGAAGGTCCGCCGCCGCTCCGCCTCGTGAACGACCTCAGCAGTCACCTTGTCCGTCGCCGGCGCCGTCACGATCACTCCTCGCACGTGTGGGTTCTCAGGTGGGGGCGTCGGCCCTGGCCCGTTGTTCGCGTAGCCGTCCGGCGAACTCCTCGGCCATGGCCAGTTGCTTCTGCAGGGCCTGGCAACGGGCGACGATGGCCGCCTCGAAGGCGTCGAGCCTCTCGCTGAGGGCCTCCCGGTCCTGGACGGAGGTCTGCTCGGCCCCGAGCCGGTCGAGGGTCTCCAGCAGCTCCCGGGTCTCCTCCAGGCTGAAATCCAGCGGTTTCATCCGCTTGATGAGGTTCAGTCGGTCGACGTCCTCCTGGGTGTAGAGACGGAAGCCCCCACGCGAACGGGCGGACGGCACGACGAGGCCGACCTCGCCGTAGTAGCGGATGGTCCGCAAGGACAGGCCGGTCCGTTCGGCCACCTCACCGATCTGCATGTGGCCCGGTTCAGGCATCGGGGCGCCCCTTCTTATTAACTCTACTCTAACGTCAGGTTCGTTCGGGTGATGTTGGCCGTCGAAGGCGCCATGTTAGTGCGCTCCCGCACCAGGAGGATTTCATGCCGCGTCGGATGACCCGTCCGAACCACGTAGGAAAGGGGAGCCCCGTCGATGAGGACTCGGGCGCGGGGCCCGCGCCCGACCGGAACACCTGCGAGGTGGCACGGACCACGGCAGGGGTCGCGGCCGCGGCCGTGCCACCACGGGAGGGCGCGGAGCGCGAAGGAAGCAGGTCGACCCTCCACAGCAAACCCTACCCTCTCGTGAGGGTATATTTGTCGGTGAAGCTTCGCCCGTGTACCCGTCGCGGACTCCGGACCACACCGGCCCCTGTCGGGCCAATGCGGGCACGACCCGGGACAACGGGAGGCCACGCCCCCGCCTGCTGAGCCATCAGCACGGCAGCACATCACCACAAGTAGGACAAACATCGCACGGGCTGCGTTTTCTCCCACCCGAGCCCGGCAATTGATGCCCCTGGGAAGGCCGACCCGCTCCTGAGTACTCGCATCCGGAAGGGAAACCATGCGCATCGCCGCCAAGCTCGCCCTGACCCTGTTCTTCACCGCCAGCCTGCTCGGGCTGGGCGCCGGTGCCGCCTCAGCCGGCACGTGGGCCTACCAGCAGTGCGTCCAGGAGCAGCAGTCGCTCGGCCTGCTCAACCTCAACCTCAACCTGCTGAACCAGTGCATCGCGCAGTACGACGACTGAGGCGCCGCGGCTGACCGGCACCGAGGCCGGTCAGCACCGACCGCCCGCCCGGGGTCCCGGAACGCGTTCCGGGACCCCTCGCGTGTTCCGGAAGAAACCCGTCATCGCAGGTGGCGACCTGTGTCGGGGGTGCGTCGGAAACCCCGGAAGCGTGTACTACGCTTTGTCGTATGTTTGCATCCCCGGCCTCCGCGGCGACGGCCACGAACACACTCACACCGCTCGCTGCGGACGAGATGGAGGACATCGTCCTCCTCGGCGTCCCCCTCTGGGGCTGGCAGATCGTCCTGGCCGCCGCGGGTGTCCTGGCGCTGGTCCTGCTGGCCCGCAGCATCTGGGAGCCCACCCCGAGGTCGCTGCGCGCCTGGGCCCTGGGGAACATCGTCGTCAACGCCGGGATCGCCGTCACCGGGGCGACCGTACGGGTCACCTCCTCCGGCCTGGGCTGCTCCGAATGGCCCCGGTGCACCCCGGACAGCTTCGTACCCATCGACACCGGGCACGCCGCCCTCAACGCCGCCATCGAGTTCGGCAACCGCACGCTGACCTTCGTGGTCCTGGCGGTCGCCGTGATCACCCTCGTCGCCGTGCTGCGCACGAGCCCGCGCCGACGCGATCTCGTCCGGCTGGCCGCGATCATCCCGATCGGTGTGCTGGGCCAGGGCGTGGTCGGCGGCATCACCGTCTGGACCGACCTGCACCCCGCCTCGGTCGCCGCCCACTTCCTGCTGTCCATGGTGATGGTCTTCATCACCGTCGCGCTGTACGTGCGCTGCCAGGAGCCCGAGGGCAGGCCCCGGATCTGTGTGGGCCCCATGCTGCACACGGTGAGCGTCGGCCTGGTCGTGGTCGGCTTCCTGCTGCTGATCGCCGGAACCGTGGTCACCGGCACCGGGCCGCACGGCGGTGACGCCGCGGCCCCGCGCTGGGACCTGGACCTGCCCGCGATCACCCGGGTGCACTCGGCCCTGGCCTGGCTCACCCTGTTGGGCAGCCTCCTCGCCACCGCGATCGCCTTCCGCGGCGGCGCCTCCCGGCCCGCCCGCAGGAGCAGTGCGGCCCTGCTCGCGATCGTGCTGCTCCAGGGCGTGCTCGGCTACACCCAGTACGCCCTGGAACTGCCCGAGGCCCTGGTGGTGCTGCACGTGCTCGGCTCCGCGCTCACCTGGGTCGCGGTCTCCCGCCTGTACTTCGCCACCACACGGCTGGTGCCGCCGGGCGAGGACCTCACTGCGGAGGCTGCCCGTGCCGGGGCACGTAGTCCTGCTGAGCCTGCGTCTGGGCGATGACGTGCGCGAAGTCCGCGCGGCGCAGGAAACCCGAGTCGGTGGGGTTCTCCGCCCACCCCGGCTTCACCGGCTGGGGCAGCCGCCCCAGGAAGGTGTCCCGGGCCACGTGCATCAGTGCCAGGAACGAGTCACGGCGAACCTTCCAGTCCTGTCGGGGTAGGCCGAGGTCGAGTTTCTGGTGCAGCAGGGCGAGCTCGGTCGCGGCCAGCTGGTATTCCTTCATCGCGAGGCGGCCGCGGGCTCCCGCGTTCTGCGCGGCCCACTCCCGGGCCTGGCGCCGCGCCGTCATCGAACTGAGCATGGTGATGTCGGACGGGGTGACCAGGCCGGTGGAGATGTAGGGCGGCAGGTACCGGTCGATCGCCGCGACCTGGCTGCGGCGGTCGCGGGCGGCGAGCACCAGGATGCCCAGGAGCACCAGGAACAGCACCAGGTAGGCCGCCCCCAGCCCGGACCAGCCGAAAGTGGTCGCCGCGTTCCACATGCCGTGCAGGAGGACCGCCGCCACCCATCCGGCGAACGGCGCCAGGAAGCGGAGGCCGCCGGTGCGCATGGCGGCGTAGGCCACGCCGAGGCCGATCATCGCGGTGTAGACCGGGTGCCCGAAGGGCGCGACGAGGCCGCGGATGGCGAAGGTCGCGACGAGCGTGCCGTCGAAGAAGGCGCTGAGGAAGTAGAGGATGTTCTCGGTGAAGGCGAACCCGGTCGCCACCATCCCGGCGTAGATCACACCGTCGGTGAAGGTGTCGATCTCGTTGCGGCGCCGCCAGAGCAGGATGAGCAGGACCACGCCCTTGGCGCTCTCCTCCACGACCGGAGCCACCAGCGCCGTACTGAGGAAGTCGGCCACCCCCTCGCCGAACACCGGCACCGTGAAGTAGGTCAGCCCCCAGGTGTTGAGCAGGAGCGAGGCGACGACAGCCACGCCCCCGCCCCACACGAACGCGAAGAACAGCACCCAGCCCGGTTCCGGTTCCAGCCGGTCGAGCATGAGGATGAGCGGCACCAGGATCGTGACCGGGACGACCGCGGTCACCAGGCTGACGAGGAACCCGGTCGCACCGTCGATCCCGGCCGCCGCTCCCCCGGCCATCGCCAGCATCCACAGGTACCCGAGCATGCCGAGCATGCACACCACACTGACGGTGGTGCCCAGGATGAGGGTCGTCGAGTAACGGGAGCGGCGTCCCTGGAGGATCGCCTTGCTGTCGAGTCGGGGCATGGGGACAGATCGTAGCGGTTGGACGCCCGCCGGGAGGAGCCGGAGGGGCCGACCCGGGTACGACACAATCGGACCTGTTCAACCGTCACGAAGGAAGGCCGCACCATGGACCCGAAAACGACAGCCGACCGGGCGGGCAACCCGCTCTGGCTCCTGGTACTGCGCATCGCGGTCGGTGCCAGTCTGGCCGCCCTCCTGTGGGAGTTCGCCACGGCGGGGCAACTGGTCACCTTCAACACCGAAGCGCTGCCGCTGCACTACGGCGGGGCCTTCGCCGTGCATGCGGCCACCGGCGTGCAGCTGTTGGCGGCACTCCTGGTGTGGCGGCTGCCGGGAGCAGGGTCGCCCGGCGGGCCCCGGCACGACCGCCTGGTCGCGGTGGTGAGCCTGCTGGCGTTCCTGCTCGGCTTCGGCCAGGCCGCGCTGGGCACCTACGGGCCGCTCCAGGCGCACGTGCCGCTGGCGATGCTGCTGGTGGCGCTGGTCGTGTGGTCCGCGGTCCTCGTCTGGGGCCGCCGGGGCTGAGCCCCGGACCGCCCCGGGTCTTCGGGGCGTCCCTCGGACGAGGATCAGACGAGGAAGCGCGCGATCAGGGGGTCGACGGTGACCGCGGCGAACAGCAGCGCCAGGTAGGCGTTGGAGAGGTGGAAGAAACCCATCGTCTTCAGCCGGGCCCCGGTCACCCCCGCCTTCGAGCGGCTGAGCAGGCGGTGTGCCTGGATGACCAGCAGGGCGCCCAGGACGAGGGCGACCGCACCGTAGAACCAGGTGGTTCCGGCCACCGGCCAGAAGATCAGCGAGACGATCGCGGTCGCCCAGCTGTACAGCACCGACTCCAGCAGGACCCGGCGGTCGCTGGCGACCACGGGCAGCATCGGGACCTTGGCGGCCGCGTAGTCCTCGCGGTAGCGCATGGCCAGCGTCCAGGTGTGCGGCGGCGTCCAGAAGAACACGACCAGGAAGAGCACGAACGGTGCCCAGTCGAGGCTGTTGGTGACGGCCGCCCAGCCGATGAGGACCGGCATGCAGCCGGCGATGCCACCCCACACGACGTTCTGCGCGGTGCGCCGCTTGAGCAGCATCGTGTAGACGAAGATGTAGAAGGCGATCGCGAAGAGCGACAGCACGGCCGAGAGCACGTTGACGAGTGCGAGGAAGCCGACGGTGGAACCGACCGCCAGGATCAGGCCGTAGACGAGGGCGCCGCGCGGGGTCACCAGGTCCATCGCGCCCGGACGCTGGCGGGTGCGACGCATCTCACGGTCGATGTCGCGGTCGATGTAGCAGTTCATCGCGTTCGCGCTGGCCGCCGACATGGTGCCGAACAGCAGGGTGGCGACCGCGGTCCACAGCGGCGGCACACCCCCGGCGGCGACGAACATCACCGGGATGGTGGTGATGAGCAGCAGCTCGATGACGCGCGGCTTGGAGAGGGCGACGTAGGCGCGGGCGTAGGCGCCGAACGAGGCCCTGCGGGGGGCCTCCGGCGCGGGGGCGGCCGCCTCGCCGCTCTCCTGGGTCTGCGGGGAACGGTTGGTGAGCGCCATCAGTTCCGCGTCCTCACGTCCGGAAGCACTGCTGTCCCCCGGGGGGCCGGCTCGGTTTCAGACACGCGGATACCTCGACAACTCTTGGGGATTTCGACACTGCTCGCCACGCGGGGTCGAACGGCCCGACAAAGCGTCAGGATCAGCCAAAACCCCGTCAACGACAAAGTGTAGTACTTGGCTGCGGGGGCCGGTGACCAACCCCCTCCGTACGGGTGGCCTCCGGCAGGGGCCCGGCGGCCTCCGCATCGGGCGCCCGCCGCCCGCACGGGTGTAGAGAAGGTTCGCACAGCCCTCGCCGTGCTTCCAACGTGCCACGCGCCCGGGAGGAGGGCCGGGGTGTGCAGGAACCCGCGCACCTGCTGCGTTACCCACAACTAATAGGAGGTGTCGGGCAACGACATCCCCGGCCACGGACGATAGGCTCAAAGTCGGCAACGTGCGGCCGAGCCACGTCCACAGCCGATGCCGATGCCGATGGCGACCCCGCCCTCCCGCGTTCCCCCCGCGACCCGCCCGACCGGCGGGCCGCCGACGGGGTGCCCGGCGACAACCTGCACGCACAACCGCACACCCGCCCCGGAACCGGGTGCACGGGTGCCCGAGAAGGAGACCAAAGGCCGTGAACGCCCACACCCCGAACACCCTGGAGTGGTCGGACCTCGACCTCCGCGCCGTCAACACGGTCCGGGCGCTGGCCATGGACGCGGTAGAGAAGTCGGGTAACGGTCACCCCGGCACCGCGATGAGCCTCGCTCCCGCCGCCTACCTCCTCTTCCAGAAGATCATGCGGCACGACCCCGCCGCGCCCGACTGGGTGGGCCGGGACCGGTTCGTGCTGTCGATCGGCCACTCCAGCCTCACCCTGTACATCCAGCTCTACCTGGCCGGGTACGGCCTCACCATCGACGACCTCAAGGGGCTGCGCCAGTGGGACAGCCTGACTCCGGGCCACCCCGAGGTCGGCCACACCGCCGGCGTGGAGACCACCACCGGCCCACTGGGGCAGGGCGTCGGCAACGCCGTCGGCATGGCCATGGCCGCCCGCCGCGAGCGCGGCCTGTTCAACCCCGAGGCCGGTCCGGGTGCCAGCCCCTTCGACCACCACGTCTACGCCTTCTGCTCCGACGGCGACGTCCAGGAGGGCGTGAGCCATGAGGCCGGCGCCCTGGCCGGGACGCAGAACCTCGGCAACCTCATCATGATCTGGGACGACAACCAGATCTCCATCGAGGACGACACCCGCATCGCGCACAGCGAGGACGTCGTGGCGCGCTACGCCGCCTACGGCTGGCACGTCGAGGAGGTCGACTGGACCGCCACCGGCGAGTACGTCGAGGACGTCGAGGCTCTCCACCGGGCGATCCTGCGCGGCAAGGCCGAGACCGAGCGTCCGACCTTCATTCGTCTGCGCACCGTCATCGGCTGGCCCTCGCCGAACAAGCAGAACACCGGCGCCATCCACGGCGCGGCGATGGGTGCCGACGAGATCTCCGCCACCAAGGAGATCCTGGGCCTGCCCGACGAGCCGTTCGCCGTCGAGGACGCCGTGATCGAGCACACCCGCAAGGCCCTGGACCGCGGCCGTGAGGCCCACGCCGCCTGGGACGAGGCCCTGCACGCCTGGCGCAAGGGTGCCGAGGAGCACGGCGAGCTCTTCGACCGCCTCCAGTCGGGCAAGCTCCCCGAGGGCTGGGAGAAGTCCCTGCCGTCCTTCGAGGCCAGCGAGAAGGGCATGGCCACCCGCAAGGCCAGCGGTGAGGTGCTCGGCGCCATCGCCCCGCTCCTGCCCGAACTGTGGGGCGGCTCCGCCGACCTCGCCGGGTCCAACAACACCACGCCCAAGGGCGAGCCGTCCTTCCTGCCCTTCGACCGGGCCAGCAGCATGTTCCCGGGCAACCCCTACGGGCGTGTGCTGCACTTCGGCGTCCGCGAGCACGGCATGGGCTCGATCCTCAACGGCATCGCCCTGCACGGCCCCACCCGCCCCTACGGCGGCACCTTCCTGGTGTTCAGCGACTACATGCGCCCGGCCGTGCGCCTGGCCGCGCTGATGAAGCTGCCGGTCACCTACGTGTGGACGCACGACTCCATCGGCCTGGGCGAGGACGGCCCCACGCACCAGCCGGTCGAGCACCTGTGGGCGCTGCGCGCCATCCCCGGCCTGGACGTGATCCGTCCGGCCGACGCCAACGAGACCGCCGTCGTCTGGCGCGAGGTCCTGGCCAACGCCGACCGCCCGTCCGCGCTGGCGCTCACCCGCCAGAACGTGCCCGTCCTGGACCGGGACACCCACGCCTCCGCCGAGGGCGCCGCCCAGGGCGGCTACGTGCTGGCCGAGGCCGGCGGCGGCACCCCCGAGGCGATCGTCGTCGCCACCGGCAGCGAGGTGTACCTGGCCCTGGAGGCCCGCGCCGAACTGGAGAAGGCCGGCACGCCCACCCGCGTGGTCTCCATGCCGTGCGTGGAGTGGTTCGACTCCCAGAGCGAGGAGTACCGGGAGCAGGTGCTGCCTTCCTCGGTGCGCGCCCGCGTGTCCGTCGAGGCCGGGATCGCCATGGGCTGGCGCTCCTACGTCGGCGACGCCGGCGTGTCGGTGAGCCTGGAGCACTTCGGTGCCTCCGCTCCCTACCAGACGCTCTACGAGAAGTTCGGCATCACCTCCGAGGCCGTCGTCGCGGCGGTCCGCGACAGTCTGGCCAAGGCCGGAAGCTGACGACGCGGGCCCGCCGGGAGGATCCCCGGCGGGCCCGCTCCGTGTGACAGGGGCGCACGCGCCCCGTGAGGAAGGCGTGAGAGAACCATGAGCACCGCTCTGAAGGACCTGGCCACGGCCGGACAGTCCGTCTGGCTGGACGACATCAGCCGTAACCGGCTGCGTACCGGCAACCTGGCCGAACTGATGTCGACGCACAACGTCACCGGCGTCACCTCGAACCCCTCCATCTTCGACAAGGCGCTCGCCGAGGGCGACGCCTACGACCTGCAGGTGCACGAGTTCGGTGTGCGCGGGGTGTCGGTGGGCGAGGCCGTCCGGCTGCTGACCGCCTACGACATCCGCTGGGCGGCGGACACCCTGCGCCCGGTGTACGAGGCCACCGACCGCGTGGACGGCCGGGTCTCCCTGGAGGTGGACCCGCGTCTGGCGCGCGAGACCGAGCGCACCGTCGCCGAGGCCAAGTCGCTGTGGTGGCTGGTCGACCGGCCCAACCTGATGATCAAGATCCCGGCGACCCTCGAGGGTCTGCCCGCGATCACCCAGGTGCTCGGGCTGGGCATCAGCGTCAACGTGACCCTGATCTTCTCCCTGGAGCGCTACCGCGCGGTCATGGACGCGTTCCTGGCCGGGCTGGAGCTGGCCCGGGAGAACGGCCATGACCTGTCCCGCATCCAGTCGGTGGCGTCGTTCTTCGTCAGCCGGGTGGACGCCGAGACGGACAAGCGCCTGAAGGGGATCGGCACCCCGCGCGCCGAGGAGCTGCTCGGCCGCGCCGCCATCGCCAACGCCCGTCTGGCCTACCGCGATTACGAGGAGGTGTTCTCCTCCGAGCGCTGGAAGGCCCTGGCCGCCGGGGGCGCCACCCCGCAGCGCCCGCTGTGGGCCTCCACCGGTGTGAAGGACCCGGCCTACCCGGACACCCGGTACGTCACCGAGCTGGTGGCCCCGGGCACCGTGAACACGATGCCGCAGGCCACCCTGGACGCCACCGCCGACCACGGCGAGGTCACCGGGGACACCGTCCGTGCGGGCTACGAGGCCGCCCAGGCCGACCTGGACGCCCTGGCCGAGGTCGGCGTGGACCTGGCCGACGTGACCCGCCACCTGGAGGAGGACGGCGTGGTCAAGTTCGTGGACTCCTGGGAGAGCCTGCTCGGCCGCCTCACCATGAAGCTCGACGAGCTCGCCTGAGCCGACGGGCCCTTCGGGGCCCGACCCGCGTCCGCGCGCACCCGGCCCGGGGCGCGCGGACGCGGGTACCGCCAGCCACCGATCCACCGGCCACTCTCGACAGGAAGCGCGGACAAGCGTGAAAGAACCGGTGATGCCGGGAGCGGTACCCAACCCGCTCCGCAACGCCCTGGACCGAAGGCTCCCCCGTATCGCCGGGCCCAGCGTGCTGGTGCTGTTCGGCGTCACGGGCGACCTGGCCCGCAAGAAACTCCTGCCCGCCATCTACGACCTCGCCAACCGCGGCATGCTGCCGCCGGGTTTCGGCCTGGTCGGTTTCGCCCGCCGTGACTGGGAGGACCAGGACTTCGCGGCCGAGGCCTACGCCGCGGTGCGCGAACACGCGCGCACCCCGTTCCGTGAGGACGTGTGGCGCCAGCTGAGCGAGGGCGTGCGGTTCGTCCAGGGCGACCTGGACGACGACAGCGCCTTCGACAACCTGGCCCGGACCGTCCGTGAGCTGGACTCCGAGCGCGGGACCGGAGGCAACTACGCCTTCTACCTGTCGCTGCCGCCCAAGCTGTTCCCGACCGTGGTCACCCAGCTCAAGCGCAGCGGTCTGGCCACCCCCGAACCCGCCGGCCCGGGCGGGGCCACGCCGTGGCGCCGGGTGGTGATCGAGAAGCCGTTCGGCCACGACCTGGAGAGCGCCAAGGAGCTCAACGCGGTGGTGGACGACGTGTTCCCGCCGTCGTCGGTGTTCCGCATCGACCACTACCTGGGCAAGGAGACGGTCCAGAACATCCTGGCGCTGCGCTTCGCCAACACCCTGTTCGAGCCGCTGTGGAACCGCAGCTACGTGGACCACGTGCAGATCACCATGGCCGAGGACATCGGTGTGGGCGGCCGCGCGGGCTACTACGACGGCATCGGCGCGGCACGCGACGTCATCCAGAACCACCTCCTGCAGCTGCTCGCGCTCGTCGCGATGGAGGAGCCCGTCTCCTACAGCGCCGACGCGATCCGCGCCGAGAAGGAGAAGGTCCTGTCCGCGGTGACGCTCCCCGACGACCTGGCCAAGGGGACGGCGCGCGGCCAGTACGCGGCCGGGTGGCAGGGCGGGGCGTCGGTCCGCGGCTACCTGGAGGAGGAGGGCATCCCCTCCGACTCGGTGACCGAGACCTACGCGGCGCTGAAGCTGGACGTGGGCACCCGCCGCTGGTCGGGGGTCCCGTTCTACCTGCGCACCGGCAAACGGCTGGGCCGCCGGGTGACCGAGGTGGCGCTGGTGTTCCAGGCGGCACCGCAGCAGATGTTCGCCCGCAGCGACATCAGCGAGCTCGGCCAGAACGCCCTGGTGCTGCGCATCCAGCCCGACGAGGGGGTCACCCTCCGGTTCGGCTCCAAGGTGCCGGGCACCTCCATGGAGGTGCGCGACGTGAGCATGGACTTCACGTACGGGCAGTCCTTCACCGAGGCCAGCCCGGAGGCCTACGAGCGGCTCATCCTGGACGTGCTCATCGGCGACCCGCCGCTGTTCCCGCGCCAGGAGGAGGTCGAGCTGTCCTGGCAGATCCTGGACCCGGTCGAGGAGTACTGGGCCAAGGACGGCCGGCCCGAACAGTACGGCTCGGGTACCTGGGGCCCCGAGTCCGCGGAGGAACTGCTCAGCAGGGACGGCCGCCAGTGGCGCCGCCCGTGACCGCCCGAGCCCGCTTCCGGAGGGACAGATGACGCTCTATCTTCCGCGCACCACGACCTCGCAGATCACCGAGGCGCTCATGGCCGAGCGGCTCAGTGTCGGCGGGGGCGCCATGAACATGGTGCTCACCCTGGTGATCGTCACCGACGAGGCCGACCACTACGACGCCGTGCGCGCCGCCACCGAGGCGGGCCGCGAGCACCCCTCGCGGGTGGTGGCGCTGATCCGCCGCGACCCGGAGGCCGAACCGGCCATCGACGCGGAGATCCGCCGCCCCGGCACCTCGGGGCCGGGCGAGGCGGTGCTGCTGCGCCTGTACGGGCCGTTGGGCGAGCACCCCGACTCGGTGCTGACCCCGCTGCTGGTCCCGGACGCCCCGGTGGTGGTGTGGTGGCCGGGCCAGGGGCCCGCCGACCCGGCCGCCGACCCGGTGGGCCGCCTGGCCCACCGTCGGATCACCGACGCCCTGCGCGCCCCGGACCCGGTATGGGACCTGGTGGAGCGGGTAGCCCACTACCGTGCGGGTGACACCGACCTGACCTGGACGCGGCTCACCCCGTGGCGTTCGCTGCTGGCCAGCGCCATGGACCAGCCGTGCGGGTGGGTGACCTCGGCCAGGGTGACGGCCGAACGCGACTACCCGAGCGCCGAGCTGTTGGCGGCGTGGTTGTCGGAGCGGTTGGAGGTGCCGGTGGAACGCGGCACCTCGGACGGGCCCGGCCTGACCGAGGTCCGGCTGACCACCGACCAGGGGGACATCACGATCTCCCGGGTGGACGGCCGGGTGGCGACCCTGTCCCGGACCGGGCAGCCGGACCAGACGGTGGCGCTGGCCCGGCGCGGCGCGGCCCTGGCGTTGGCCGAGGAGCTGCGCCGTCTGGACGCCGACGAGACCTACGCGAGCGCGGCCCGCCACCTGGGGCCGTTGCTCGCTGGAAGCGGAGTGGACCGATGACCGAACCGGAGATCGTCCGTACGAACGACGCGGGCCAGTTGGCGCAGAGCGCCGCGTCGCGGCTGGCGAAGCTGATCGTGAGCGCCGAGGTGGAGGAGCGCGAGTTCCACCTGGTGCTGACCGGCGGCGGGGTCGGTATCCGGACCCTCGCGGCGCTGCGGGACGAGGCCAAGGCCAGCGGGATGAAGTGGTCGCACGTCCACCTGTGGTGGGGGGACGAGCGCTTCCTGCCCGAGGGCGACCCCGAACGCAACGAGACCCAGGCCTGCGAGGCGCTGGTCAACGACATCGACATCCCCGCGCACCAGGTGCACCCGATGCCGTCCTCGGACGGGACCGACAACCACGACGCGGTGCGGGGGGCCACGAACTACTCGGCGGCGCTGTCCGTGGCGGCGCGGGGGAACGGCCCGGTGCCCGAGTTCGACGTGTGCCTGCTGGGTCTGGGGCCGGACGCGCACGTGGCGTCGCTGTTCCCGGGACTGCCGGGGGTGCACGAGGACGAGGCCGCCGTGGTGGCGGTGCACGACTCCCCCAAGCCGCCGCCGACGCGGATCAGCCTGACCCTGCAGGCCATCGGGGCGGCACGGCAGGTGTGGGTGCTGGCCTCGGGTGAGTCCAAGGCCGAGGCCGTACGCCTGGGGCTGTCCGGCGCGAGCGTGGACCGGGCCCCGGTGGCCGGTGCGCGCGGTAGTGAGCGGACGGTGTTCTGGGTGGACGAGGAGGCGGCCTCGAAGCTCTGAGGTCGCCCGGGAGCGGTACGTACGCACGCCCCGGCCGGAGGGTTTCCGTTCAGGAGATCCGCGGCCGGGGCGCCGTCGTGTCCGGGGGCCGGAGGCCGGGGCTCGGGGGCGGAGCGCTCAGAGCCGTTCGACGACGGTGGCGTTGGACAGTCCCCCGGCCTCGCACATGGCCTGCAGTCCGTACCGGCCGCCGTGTTCGTGGAGCCCGTGGACGAGGGTGGTCATCAGCCGGGCACCGCTGGCACCGAGCGGGTGGCCGAGCGCGAGCGCGCCGCCGTTGACGTTGACCCGGCCCAGGTCGGCACCGGTCTCGGCGGCCCAGGCCAGCACGACGGAGGCGAAGGCCTCATTGACCTCGAACAGGTCGATGTCGTCCATGGTCAGCCCGGCCCGGTCCAGCACCTTGCGCGTGGCGGGGATGACCGCTGTGAGCATGTACAGCGGGTCGTCGGCGGCGACGGCGAAGCTGTGCAGCCGGGCGAGCGGGCGCAGGCCGAGTTCGGCGGCGCGCTCCGCACTCATGATGAGGACGGCCGCGCTGCCGTCGCTGAGCGGACTGGCGTTTCCCGCGGTGACGTTCCAGGTGATCTGCGGGAAGCGGGCGGCCGTGGCGTCGTCGCGGTAGGCGGGGCGCAGCGCGGCGAGCGTGTCCGGGGTGCCGCCCTCACGAATGCCCTCGTCGGCGGCCAGGCCGTTGACCGGTGCGAGCTGGCCGTCGAAGGCGCCGCGCCGCGTGGCGTCCGCCGCCCGGGCGTGGCTGGTGAGGGCGAACTCGTCCATCCGCCGCCGGGAGATGTCCCAGCGGGCGGCGATCAGCTCGGCGGACACGCCCTGGCCCACGAGTCCTTCGGGGTAGCGCTTGGCGAAGCCCGAGCCGAGCGCGTCGGCCGACCCGGCCAGGTTGGTTCCCATGGGCACGCGCCCCATCGACTCCACGCCTGCGGCGACGACGATGTCGTAGGCGCCCGCGATGACCCCCTGTGCGGCGAAGTGGACGGCCTGCTGGCTGCTGCCGCACTGACGGTCGACGGTGGTCGCGGGCACGGACTCGGGGAATCCGGCGGCCAGGAGGGCGCGGCGGGTCATGTTGGCCGCCTGTTCTCCGTGCTGGGTGACGACGCCGCCGATGACGTCGTCCACCAGTGCGGGGTCCAGGCCGGTGCGCTCGACGAGGGCTTCGAGGCTGTGGGCGAGCAGGTCCACGGCGTTGACGCCGTGCAGGGCACCGCTCTGTTTTCCCTTACCGATGGGCGTGCGTACTGCGTCGACGATGACGGCTTCGGGCATGTCTGTGGTCTCCTCGGTGGGGTCCCCGCGGCGGATTTCAGCGGAGACGGGGTGGGGGACGCGCGGTGTGTGGTCGAGCGCGGGCCCGGGGTCCGCGTCGGTGCCGTCCCGGGTGCGGACGCGGGGGGGGCGGGCGTCGGGGCTCAGGCGGGCAGGATCCGGCGGAGCTGGCGCCCCTGGGCTGCGAGTTCACCGTGCCGGGTGTGCAGGGTGGTCTCGTCCACGCACAGGTCAGCGGACGCCCACACCGTGCGGTGGCGCACCAGGTGCCACGGGGAGTCGTCGGGGCAGGGAGCGAAGTGCACCGAAAGTTCCAGGGTCGGAACGAGCGCGGGCCGGTTCCAGACGGCGAACAGGCCGGGCGGCATCGCGTCGACGAGGATCAGGCGCCGGGACCGGGCGTCCAGGTGGTCGACGCCGGGGGCCTGCGGGGAGATCCGGATCCAGGCCTCGTAAGCGGGGTCGGTTCCGGCGGCGAGCGGTCGGGACGCACCGAGCGGCCGGATATCCACGTGGGAACCGAAGGCGACCAGGGCGCGCGGAGGGGTGAAGCGTTCCAGGGATGCGGGATCGGGACGCCGCTCCGGGGGCGAGGCGTCACCGGAACGGATCGTCGGGGGCTCCTCGGGGCCGTGGGAGTGCCGGATCAGGGCGGTGGCCAGGCCGTCGATGGTGGCGAGCGCGGCCGCGGACCGGCCGCCGCGGAGCCGGCGGACGCTGATCTCGGCGGGTCCGGGCGGCACGGCTTGGAGGAAGTGGGCTGACAGCGTCCCGGGCGTGCCGCCGAGGAGGTCGGTGACGGCCTGTTGGAGCGCGGCGGCCACCAGACCGCCGTGGGTCCCGCCGAAACCGGCCCAGTGGTCCGTGAACACGGCGGGCCGCGTTGCTTCACCCAGAGTCTGACTTTGGCTTTCCATAGTCAGGAAAATAGATCGCTGACTATGGGAATGTCAAGTCAGGCGGGCGTGGCTAAGCTGCTGAACATGACCATCAAGCTTGACCGATCCCTCGCCGATCTGCGCTCCTGGCATCCGGACGCCTGCGGGATGGCGATGGCGCTGGACGTCATCGGACCCCGCTCGTCGATGCTGATCCTGCGCGAGGCCCTGCTGTACGGGACCCGGCGGTTCGAGCTCTTCGTCGAACGCGTCGGGGTCACCGAGGCGGTCGCCTCGACCCGCCTCAAACAGCTCACCGAAGCCGGGTTGCTCATCCGGCAGCCGTACAAGGAGCCGGGCAGCCGCACCAGGTACGAGTACGTGCCCACGGACAAGGGCCGCGACCTCACCCCCGTGGTACTGGCCCTGATGCAGTGGGGCGCCCAGCACCTCCAGCCTGAGGGCGCGCCCCTGGCCGTGGTCGACGACATCTCCGAGCAGCCCGTCCGCGTGGGCTTCGTCGGTCAGGACGGCACCGAGCGAACCAGCGACGAACTGCGCATCAGGCCCACCAGGCACGCCAGGCGGGACGCGGGGGCTTCGGACGACCGTACCGACCCCGGAGAGGAATGACCGTTCCTGCCCGGTGGCCGCAGACGCATGGCGGACTCGGCGCCGTCCCGTGCGGGACGTGGGGCGCCCCGGAGAAGCCGGGGAAGAAGTCCTCCGGAGCGCGGACCAGGGTCGGGCGAGGCAGACCCCGAAGTTCACCAGCCGGGCAGGGTGGGCGCGGCGGCCCCGGACGAGGACGCGCACTCAGTCCGGCAGCCGTGGTGGTGCGCTCCTGCCTGACACGGCAGCGGATTCACCGGGGCCGTGCCACCGCGGACCGGTGAGGGGACCTGACGGGCCCGGGGCCGGGTGGCCTCACCGGAGCCCGTCATTCGGACGGGGCGGAACTCCCCCGCCCCCGTACCGGGTGGTGGCCGGGGCGACGTACAGCACCCGGGCCACCGTGCGGGGATCAGCCCTTCTCGGCGACCCGCGAGGTCGGTTCGTAGATCCCGGTCAGCGGGCCGACGGACGCGGTGGAGAACTCGCGGACGGTGGTCATGTCGTCGAAGGGCAGCATCTGGTCGCCGAAGATCTGGTACGGCTCGCAGCCCTTGCCCGCGATCAGCACGACGTCACCGGAGCGGGCCACCGACAGGGCCCGGCTGATGGCGGACCGGCGGTCGGCGATCCGGGCGAACGGGGTCCCGGTCCGCTCCACCCCCTCCGCCACCTGATCCATGATCGCCTCCGGGTCCTCGTGGCGCGGGTTGTCCGAGGTGATCACGCACCGGTCGGAGTGGGTGCCCGCGATCTCGCCCATCCGCGCCCGCTTGGTGGTGTCCCGGTCCCCGCCGCACCCGAAGACGGTGATCACACCGCCCGGGGCGAAGCCGCGGATCGTGGCCAGGACCTTGTCCAGGGAGTCGGGCGAGTGGGCGTAGTCGACGATCACCGAGACCCCGTGCGGCGCGGCGAAGTGCTCGAACCGGCCCGGGATCTGCGGCATGTGTTCGAGTGCGGCCACCAGGCCTTCGAGGTCGTGCCCCTGCACGTGGCAGGCGGCCAGCGCGGCGAGTGCGTTGGACACCGAGAAGCGGCCCGGCATCGGGATAGCCGCCGGGTACTCGCGGCCCCCGTGGTGCAGGACGAACCGGGTGCCCGAGGCGTCCACCACCAGGTCGCTCGCCCGGTAGTCCGCCGGGCCCTCGACGGAGTAGGTGGTGACCGCACCCGGCATCATCGCGGGGATGGTGGCGCCCACGGGGTCGTCCACGTTGACCACGGCCTGACGGCACAGGCCCTGGAACAGCCGCAGTTTGGCGTCCCGGTAGCTGTCCATCGTGCCGTGGTCGTCCAGGTGGTCCTGGGTCAGGTTGGTGAAGACCCCGACGTCGATGTGCGAACCGTCCACCCGGTGCTGGAGCAGTCCCATGGACGTCGCCTCCAGGACGACGCTGAGGGTGCCGCGGCTGCGCATCCGGGCCAGCAGGTACTGCAGGTCCGGGGCCTCGGGAGTGGTCAGCAGCGACCGGGGCATCGGGATCGAGTCGCCGCCGGTCCGGGCACCGGAGGTACCGATGACACCGACCCGTGCCCCGTTGGCGATCCGCAGCAGCGACTCGTACACGGCCGCCACCGAGGTCTTGCCGTTGGTGCCGGTGACCGCGACCACGTCCATGGCGGCGCCGGGTTCGCCGTGGTGTCGGGCGGACACCAGCGCCGCGGCGATCCGGGCGTCGGCGACCTGCACCAGGCAGGTGCCGGATGGCGCGGACGGCCCGTCCGCCGGGAGGGGTTTCTCGACGATGGCGGCGACGGCGCCCCGGGCGAACGCTGTGGCGATCCCGTCCGGGCCGCCCTCGGGATGCCCGGGGAGAGCGAGGTAGAGGGAGCCCGGCGCCACCCGGTCGATGTCGACGCAGGGCGCCGCGGTGATGGGGAGGGCCGGATCCCCGTGGATGACCTGGTGGGCATGGCCGTTGAGCAGTGTGCTCAGTTGCAGGGGGTGTCCCTTCGAAGGCGGCACGGCCGCGGATGCGGTCGCCAGCCGGTATGTCCGAACTATACGCCCACACCCAAAACCCGGGCCGCCCCGGCCGCGGGGCGGTGGGAACGCCGCGGTGCTCCCACCGCCCCGCTTCCGGGAGGGCGCGGACGGGGTTCAGGCCGCCCCGGAGCTGCGCCGGAACACCGGGATGACGACGGCGGCGACCACCAGGTGGCTGAGTTCGAGGACGGCGACGGTGGCGGCCGAGGCCTCCGCCGCCAGGGGCGGCAGGAACATCACCAGGGTGAGGGCCACCGCGGCGACGGTCCAGGCCCGGCGGCCGCGGGCGGCGCCGAGAAAACGCTCGGCCAGGGCCAGGACGCCCCAGCCCAGGAGGGCGAAGCCGGCGCTGAAGACGGCGAAGGCGGGCCAGTCGACGGGGGCGGGTTCCTGGCCGGGCGGCGCGACCACCAGGTCCGCGCCGAGCAGAGGTGCGCTCAGGGCCAGCAGGATGTTGAGGACGGTGACGGCGACGACGGCGGCCAGCCGCGGCTGCCAGGCGGGACGGGCGGTACGCGCGGTGCGGTTCTCGATGGCGGTCACGGGGTCTCCTCGCGTTCGGTCGGTACCTTCCCGACCGTACGGATCCGGAGCGAGACTTCCCATGCGTTTTCGGCTCCCTCGCATACGCGATCGTCCACCCGGGCCTCGTGTACGGATACGTTGACAGCATGGATGTGCTCAGCGACGTCATCTCGACCGTGCGCACCGGTCATCCGCACTCGGCCCGGATCGAGTGGCACGCCCCCTGGGGCATGCGCTTCCCGGAGGTCCCCGGGGCCAAGTTCCTGGTGGTCCTGCAGGGTTCGTGCTGGCTGCTGGCAGACGGCCTCGACCCGCTCCAGCTGGGCCCGGGGGACGTGTTGTTCCTGCCGCGCGGCCGGGCGCACTCCCTGACCAGCTCCCCCGAGACACCGGCCGACCGGTTGGACTGCGTGAGCCTCCTGCGCGAGCGGGGAGGCGCCGCCCCGCCGGACGGGACCGTGCCCACCCTGGTGTGCTCCCAGGGGTACGCCCGGCCCGGGGACCCGGCCGCCGCGCCGCCGTTCGCCGCCGCCTCCGTGGGGGACGCACAGTCGGGCGAGCCCGCCTGCGTCACCGTGGGCGGCTCCTACCACGCCAGCGCCTCGCGCCCGCACCCCCTGCTCACCGAACTCCCCTCCGTGGTGCACCTGCCCGCACGGGTCGGGCAGCGCTCGGAGCTCCCGCTGGCGGTGGGGCTGCTCGGCCGGGAGTTGGGGACGAACCGGCCCGGAGGGGACACCCTGGTCCCACACCTGTTGGACATGCTGCTCGTGTACATCCTGCGCACCTACCTGGAGGAGTCCCGCGCCTCGGGCGGGGGCTCCGGCTGCGGTTTCGCCGGTGCCATGCGCGATCCGGGGGTGCGGGCGGCGGTCCAGGCCGTCCATCGGGACCCGGCGCACCCGTGGACGGTGGCGAAGCTGGGCGCTCGGGCCGGACTGTCCCGGGCGGCCTTCTCCCGGCGCTTCACCTCGTTGGTGGGTCAGTCCCCCCTGGCCTACGTGACGTGGTGGCGGCTGACCACCGCCGCCCGGTTGCTGCGCGAGGGGGACGCGCCGATCGGCTCGGTCGCCGCCAGGGTGGGCTACTCCTCGCAGTTCGCCTTCGCCAACGCGTTCAAGCGGGAGTTCGGGGCCCCTCCCGGCCGGTACCGGCAGGCGGCAGGCGCCGTCCCGCCGGAGGAACCCGGGGATGCCGGACCGCACGGGCGCTCAGGGTGAGCGCGGTGAAGAGCGCCGCACAGGGCAGGGCGTAGGGGCCGGGGCCCAGGAGGAGGGACGCGGGGGCCGCCCCGAAGGCCAACGGCGCTAACGCGACCAAGGTGAGCAGGGCCGTGCACACCGCCGCCGTACCGGTGACCCGGACCGGTGAACGCCCCGGGGCCCGTCCCGCCCCGGGGCTTACCAGGGCGACCGCCGAAACGGCGAAGCCCAGCACTACGGCGACCGGGAGCAGCACCCAGGCCAGGTGGCCCGGAGTGGGGTCCTGCTGCCCGGTCGCCACGGGGCCGCCGGTGACGGCCAGGTGCGCGACAGCCAGGACCAGGGCCGCCGCCGCGGCCGAGAGTCCGAGCCACACCGGTGGCGTCCGTTCCGGGCCCGCCCCCGTGGCGGCCCCTCCGGTAGCCCGCGTCCGCGCTGCCATGGCCGGTCCTTCCCTTCGGTTGCCCCGCTCGTGTCCGAGTCTGCCCGGCACGGCGCGGGGCCGCCTCCCCCGTGCGGGGGAGCCGGGTCGTCCCCGGGAGGGAGGGCGGGCGGCTGCCCTCGCTCAGGCGGCGGACAGGGCGAGGCTGGCGGGGACGGCGGCGAAGGCCTCGTCGACGCGGCGCAGCAACCGCTCGCCTCCGCCCCGGACCCGGGCGGCGGTCCCGGCATCGAGGGGGTCGGGGGTGGCGTCCATGGCCGGCCGGTCTGGCCGGGGGTGCGGGGCCCTGGCCCTGGTGCTGTCGTTCGTGCGGTTCCCGACCGCTCAGAGCTCCCCCGGGCAGGAGGAGCCCTCCGGGGGGACCTCGCCGTACAGGAGGTAGGCGTCCACCACCCGGTCGACGCAGGACCGTCCGCCCGCGTAGGCCGTGTGGCCCCCGCCCTCGTAGGTGAACAGGGTCGCGGAGGCCAACTGGTCGGCCAGCTCGCGCGCCCACTCGTACGGGGTGGCGGGATCGCCCCGGGTGCCGACCACCAGGATCGACGGCGCCATCGGGGCGCTCACCCCGGTGGGGACGACCTCGGTGACGGGCCAGTGGGCGCAGGGCAGCAACGACCACACCTGTTCGCCCCCGAAGAGCGGGGAGAGGTCCGCGGCGCGCCGGGCGCCCTCCCGGTACTCGTGGGGGTCGGTGGGGTTGGTGTGGTCGGCGCAGCGCACCGCCGTGAACGCGGACTCCTCCGGCCCAGACCCCCCGTCCCGGGACGCGAGGGCGCCCTCGAGGTAGCCCCGGACGAACTCGTCCCCGGTGTCGCCCGCCGCGAGCCGGGCGAGGAGCCGGGCCGCGTTCTCCCACCTGTGTTCGGTGTACAGGGACTCGCGGAGCAGCACGAGCAGTTCGTGGCGGCCGACGCCGCCCTCCTCGAGGACGACCGGGTCGGCGGCGACCCCGGCCAGGATCGCCTCCGTCTCGGCGGTGGCCTGCGCCGCGTCGGTGAACGGGCACTCCGGTGCCCGCTCCAGGCAGTAGTCGACGAAGGTCTCCCATGCGGTCCGGACTCCACCGCTCTGCTCCACCCCGTCCGCGACGACGTCCCGTTCGATCTGCATCGCCCCGTCGAGGACCAGGGCCCGGGTGTTCTCGGCGAACATCTCGGCGTACAGGGCCCCGATGCGGGTGCCGTAGGAGAAACCCACGTAGTTCAGGCGGCGGTCGCCGAGGGCGTCGCGGAGGATGTCGAGGTCACGGACCACGTTGACGGTGCCCGCGTTGGCGAGGAACTCCTCGCCGACCTCCTCGACACAGCTTCGGGCGTAGGCTTCGGCGGCCTTGTCCAGCTCACGGAGCCGCTCGTCGGTGACCTCCTGCGGTCCGAGGTTCCGGAGCGCCTCCAGGGGCGCCCGCATGGCCCGCCACCGCGGGCAGGTGAACCCGGCGCTCTCCCCCACCCCGCGCGGGTCGAAGGAGACCAGGTCGAAGGAGGCGCGTGTCTGTCTGCTCAGAGGCAGGGGGCCGCTCCTCATCCGTTCGACCCCGGGGACGCCGGGGCCGCCGAAGTCGAACACGAGGGAGCCGCGCCGCTGTTCGGCGGGCCCCTGGGCGGGGTGCCTGACCACCGCCATGTCGATGGTCCGGCCCTCGGGGTCGCCGTGGCTGACGGGGACGGTGACGGTGCCGCACTCCAGGCGCGAGGTCCAGTCGGGGTCGCCCTCCGTGCCCTCTGCGGCGGCGAGTTCCTCCGGGGTGAAGCACGGCTGCCAGTCGACGGTCTGCCCGTAGAAGGGGAGTTCGCCGTCCCACCGGTCGGCCGGGGCGAAACCCGCCGCCGCGACCAGCACGGTCGTCATCCCCACGGCCCCCAGGGCCCTTCCGCCAGCGCAGCGCACCCGCACGCCCACCTCCGCCCCGAACCGCGAACCATCGAAGCCTCCATACTCCGGGTCATCGTCCGTGCCTGCGCGGTGAACATCCCGGCGGAGGGGTAAACACTCCGTACGGGTGGCTTTCCGGTGCCTTTTACCGATGGGTTCCGGCCCGGAGCTCGGAGTTGCCGGTCCCGTCCGGTCGGCCGGCCAGGCGGGCGGACGGGACCGGGGCGGTCAGTACTCCTCGGGGGCGCAGAAGTGCCCGCTACCGGGCACCACGCCCTCCAGGAGGTAGGTGTCGACCACGTCGTCCACGCAGTCGCTGTAGCCGAAGCCGTAGACCCCGTGGCCCGAGCCCTCGTAGGTGACCAGAGTGGCGCTCTCCAGCTGCTCGGCCAGGTCCTGGGACCAGGAGTAGGGGGTGGCGGGGTCACCGACCGTGCCGACCACCACGATCGGCGGGGCGTCCGGGGCGGTGAACCCGTTCGGCGACGCCTCGGCCTCGACCCAGTGCGCGCAGGCCGCCGCCAGCCAGGCGGAGACACCGCTGAACAGCGGGGAGGCCTCGTGGGACCGGACCGCCAGGTCCAGGAACCCGTCGGGGTCGGTGCCGTATGACCAGTCCGCGCACTCGACGGCGTAACGGGCGGTGAGGCCGTTGATCTCGGTGTCCTCGTCCTCGTACGCGGCGTCCGGGTGCCCGTAGACGGCCTCGTACAGAAAGAGCAGGGCGAGGTCGACCGTCTCCGCGTCACCGACCTGGAGGGCGTACAGCCCGTCACTGAGGGCCGGCCACAACATTTCGGAGTAGAGGACGCTGGCGGTCATGTCCAGGAGGGTGTTCCCGTCGATGACGATCTCCTCCTCCGACCAGAGGGGTTCGTCGAACCGGAAGGGGTCCTCGTCCAGCCCCTCCAGGATCTGCCCCATCGTCTCGTCGGCGCCCTCGACGCCGTCGAAGGCGCAGTAGGGCATGGTGTCGACGCACTCCTGGACGAAGCCCTCCCAGGTCGCCTGGAAACTCTCGGTCTGCTCCAGCAGCATCTCCTCGCCGGTGCGGTCGTTGGGAACGGCGCCGTCCAGCACCATCGCCCGGGTGCTCTCGGGGAACGTCTCGGCGTACAGGGCCCCGATGTGAGTGCCGTAGGAGTAGCCCACGTAGTTCAGCTCCTGGTCTCCCAGGACCTCGCGGATGATGTCCAGGTCGCGGACGACGTTGACCGTGCCCATGGTGGGCAGGAGGTCGCCGCCCTCCTTCTCGCACTCCCGGGCGTACTCCCGGGCAGCGTCCACCAGAGCGGTGACCTCGTCCTCGGAGAGGTCGGCCGGGTCGGCGTCCCAGCGCTCCAGCGGCCCCCAGGGGCCGCTGTCCCCCTCGTCATCGAGGTCACCGCAGGCCACCGGTTCACTGGAGCCGATTCCGCGCGGATCGAAGGAGACCAGGTCGTACGCCTCCCGGATCGGCTCGCTGAAGCTCTCGTAGGCGAGCATGTCGTAACCCGTCACCCCGGGCCCGCCGGGGTTGAGGAGCAGCGATCCGATCCGCTCCTCGTCAGTGCCGGTGGCGGGCTGTCGGTAGAGGTGGAGGCGGACCCAGTCGCCCTCGGGGTCGGAGTGGTCGAACGGGACCATGAGCGAACCGCACTCCAGGCCCTCCAGCCACTCCCCGTCTCCACCCCACTCCTCGGCCTCCTCGATCTCGATGGTGTTGTGGCAGGCGGTCCAGGTGACCTCCTGGTCGTGAAAACGCTCGGCGAGGAGGGCGGCGGTGTCGACCTCCGCTGCCGGGGCCGCCTCCTCGGTCTCCTGTGCCGGGTCCGGGAGCAGGGAACAGCCGGTGGTCAGGGCCATGGCGAGCGCACCGGCGGTCAGGGCCGGTGTGGATCCGTACCGCACGTGGGCGGCTCCGTTCTGGGAGGGGGATGTGTCTGTGGATGGACGGTTGCGCGCCTCGAACGGTTTGCGACCCACCAGTAACAAATAGGACAAATAGCCCATAAGTAGTTCAGGGTGGGGACACGGCGGGTCAGAGCCCGCTCACGTCGGTCGTGAGCAGGCCCGGCGGGGCCTGCGGGTCCACCTCGACGACCAGCGGGCGCAGCGGGTCCCCGAAGCGGATCGCCGGGGCCGACCGGTCGCCTCCGCCCTCCTCACCGGGGTCGGCCTGGGAGATCCAGGCCACCAGCTCGCCCGCCCGGGCCACGTCGCGGCCCGGGCGGGTCAGGGCCAGGACCGTCCCGGCCACGTCGCAGCGCACGTTCAGGTGCAGGGTCGCCGCGAACACGCTCTGCGCCCAGGCCCCCGGGCTCACCCCGCGCAGCGGACCGCCGGCGGTGCGCCGCCGCAGGCGCGCCGGTGCGGCCAGCCCCACGGCCCGGTCCCCGAAGGTCAGCACCAGGCCGGGCCGTTCCTGCGCGGTCAGGAACCCCTCCGGGTCCGCCAGGCTGACGTCCCACCACACCTGGCACTCCCCCGACGCGGCCGCGCCGAGGGCCGCCCCCGCCGACTCCAGGAGCGCCACGTCCACCTGGTCCCGGGCCGGGCCGGTGACCAGAGCGCCCAGGGGCGCGGTCAGGGGCCGGTAACCGGACAACACCAGTGACCAGTCGATCCCGGCCCGCCCCTCCAGCGATCTGCGGCCGTGGGTCAGGCAGACCAGGGCCCGTTCCCGGGCCAACTGGTAGGTGGCGCAGGCCCCGTGGAACCGGGCGGCCCTGGCCAGCCCCAGGCTCATGGCCTTGGTCCCGGTGGTGATGTCCACGACCACAGGGCGGCCCTCCTGCCGTTCGCGTTCGATCCATCCACGCACGACCATGTCGATCGCCTCGGTGTCGTAACCGTCCACCGGGTCGCCCGACAGCCGCACCCGGTCCCGGTAGCCCTCGGCGCGCAGGGCGGCGGCGTCGGCCGGGGGCGCGTCCGGGCGCTCGGCGAAGCGCAGCGTGCCCGCCGCCGCCTCCCGGACCCCGCCCCGCAGGCTCTGTTTGGAGGACAGGACCAGGGCCCGGGCCGGACGGTGGGCGTGCACGGCGGCCAGGGTGCCCAGCCGGCTTCCGCCCAACGGGGTGACCAGGAGCGGGGCGTCCCGGGGCCCGGGATGGCGGGAGGGCGGTGGGGGCGGGCCGGGAGCCGGGGCGGCAGTCCCCGAGGGAGACGGGGTTGCCGTCCCCGGGTCGGGTCTGCTCGGCGGCGCCCCGGCCAGGCTCGGAAAGAAGGCGTCGCGCAGCGCCGTGAAGGAGGTGAGGCGTTCCAGCAGGGTGTCCAGGTGCCACACGTGGACCTGGCGCGCGGACAGGGCCGGGTTGTACTCGGTGACCTGGGCGCGCAGGTCGGCCACGGGCGGCCCCGAGTGGACGAAGAGGACGTGGGCGGCGCCGCCGAAGACCCTGCGCGCCTTGGCGACGGTCCAGCCCGCCCGGGCGACCACGTCCTCGGCCCGGGTCTTGGCCTCCACGCACAGCACCCGGTGGCGGTGGCGGACCAGGACGTCGAAGTCGGCGACGGAACCGCCGGGGCGGAAGGGGTCGGCGACCTGCCGGGCGCCGAGGACCTCGGTGTCGGGCCGTCCGCGCAGCAGGCGGCGCAGGTGGCGGAGCAGTCGACCCTCGGCCGCGATCCCGTTGCGCTCGCCCTCGGGCAGGTGCGGGAAGGCTTCGGCCAGGGCGCTCTCCCCGCCCCGCACGAACCGGCGCACGGGTTCGGGGTCGCGGTCCGCCAGCCAGTGGGCGCCGTGGATCCCGGCCAGGGTACGCAGGTCGATTCCGCGGCCGGTCACCGCACGGTCGTGGCGCGCGGTGTCGGCGGTGCGGAGCAGGTCGCTGTGGGAGTCCAGGTAGTAGCGCCAGGCGCGGGCCCGGGGCGGCAGCGCGCGTTCGTGGTGCAGGGCGGCGACCACGCTCATGACCTTGGTGCCGCCGGTGTAGTCGAGGTACCAGGGGCGCCCGTCGAGTGCGTGCCGGACGGTCTCCAGCAGGTCGGTGACCCGATCGGGGTCGTGGGGGTCCGGCCCCACGCTGAGCACGCGTACCGAACGGCGCGGGGCGATGCGTCCGAAGGCCTCCGCGACCCGTCGGGCGACGGTCAGGGTTCCGTCGCCGGCGACCAGGACGAGCTGGTCGGCGGGCAGGCTCAGGCCGGAGAGCAGGGCGGGGGTCGGGTTCTGCCCCACGAGGACGACGGCGGTACGGGGTGCGTCCATGGTTTCCCCTCCCGGAGGCACCGCCTTCGGCCGCCTCCAGACGACAGGAACGGAACCACAGTACTCACCCGCGCCCGAAAAGGGCAGTAAGGATCAATGGAGCACTTTCTTCCCTTCACGGTCGCGGACCGGGGCGGAGGTGAGCACGAAGGAACGGCAACCGGTGACCACCCCCCGGTCGTCGCGGACCAGGTCTGAGGGGACCAGCAGGTCGTTCCGCTCCGGATGGGCCGAGCTCACGACGGAGGAGACGATGAACCACACCCCCTCCACGGGTTCGGGCAGGGCCGCGCGGGTGCGCTCCTCCGCCATGAGCGGCACGCCCTCCACCTCCCGCAAGGGGATCCGGACGGCCTCGACCCTGGCGGGTTCGGGCGACTCGGGCCAACTTCGGATCACGCGCGCCTGCTCGTCGACGACCGTCACCACGTGCGGGGTCAGATTGACCACGGGCATCCGGCGACCTCCCGCTCCCTCTCGCTCCATGCCGGCCGCCCGCTTCGCCCGAACAGCCGCGACGCACCCCGCTCCGAGGCCCTCACCGCACTCTCTCGGACACCTTTCGGCCCGGCCCCGAAGCCGCGGCGGGCAGCGGCACCGCAGGGAGGAAGCCCGGCCCGGTCGCGCCTGCGGACACGGAACCGCCCCGGGACGGCGCCTGCCGTCCCGGGGCGGGGTACGGGGACCCGGTTCCCGGTCAGCCGGTGAGCAGGGTCAGGTTCCACTGCTCCAGGATCGGGTTGACGGGCTGGAAGTACGTCGTGCCACCGCTCGTGCAGTCGCCGGAACCACCGGAGGTCACACCCTGGGCCTCGGTGCCGGCCAGCCAGGAGCCGCCGGAGTCACCGCCCTCGGCGCAGGCGGTCGTGCGGGTCAGACCGTGGACGTGCTGGCCGCGCGGATAGCGCACGGTCTGGTCCTTGGCCTCGATGACGCCGCAGTGCCAACCCGTGGTCCGGCCCGAGCGGCACACCGAGGCGCCCACGGGGACCTCCTCGGAGCCGGTGACCGTCACGGTGCCGCCGTCGTAGTCGTTGACCAGCGGGGTGGCGGTGAAGCCGGGGTCGGTGATCTCGACCCACGCCATGTCGCTGCGGGGGAAGACGGATCCGGCGACCGTGCCGATCTGTTCGGTGCCCGGCGCGTCGTTCCAGGTGTCGGAGCCCTCGTCGCCGCAGTGGCCGGCCGTGACGTAGCCGCCCTCCACACCGAAGCCGACGGAGCACACGTACCAGCTGCCACCGTCCTGGAAGTAGTACGGGTTGCCGCCGACGATGTCGGCGTAGATCCGGGGCCGCTCGGCGCTCTCCTGAACGGTGAAGGCGTCGACGCCGGCCTCGGCGGCCAGCGCCTCGGCGTCGGCGGACCGGCCCTCGTCCACCTCGATGACGACCCGGTCGCGGTCAGGGTCGGCGTACCAGCCGTGGACGCTCACCGCCGCGCTGTCCTCGACGGCGTCCAGGGCCGACACGGCGTCGCCGAGCCCCTCCTCGCCGTGGGTGACCAACTCGGGAACGGCTCCCGCGCTGCGGATCTGGCCGTAGGACGACCTGTCGGTTGTCTGGACGGTGAGCTGGTGGGTCTCGACGTCGAAGACCGCTCCACCGAAGTCGGTGCCGAGTTGCTCCCGCAGCTCGGCCTCCAGGTCGGCGGCCTGGTCCTGGGCGTCGAGGAGGTCGGCGACGCCCGAGCCGCTGAGGCCGAACGCCTCCTGCATGGCGGCGACCTGCGCGGCGGGGATCTCGGACACCTCGGGGTCGGCGGCGGCCACTCCGGTGGCTGCCAGTGCCAGTCCGAACGCGAGGGTGGTGGTTGCGACGGCACGCCCGATGGGGGGTCGATGCAAGGTGCTGCCCTTTCGTTTTCTGGGCAGGAGCGCGCTCCTGAGCCCGGGGGGATAGACAGTCCGTGAGGTGAATGGCTCTGCGGACGGCCATGTGTCCATGGGGTGGTGAACACCGGGCCAACGTAAGGGAAGCGGAGGATACCGACAACGGGTCGAATACTCTCCGAATTCACAAGGATTCCTTTCATATTCGACGAAATCCCCAAAATGCCAGGTGGAGCGCGCGCATACCTCGCCGGAAATCGGGCACCGCGAAGCCTGGGACCGCTCCCAGAACGGCGCCTCTAACGCATCTCGACCCCCAGGGGAAGGGGAGCAGGCATGGCCTGATCCGGCCACGTTCCGCTGACGTTCGGTGACGCACTCCGTCTCACCTGCGACCGGGGCCCGGGGCGCCACCGGGGATGGCCCGCTGTCCACCCTGAGCCCCGTGCGAACAATGACCGATTAATCGAAAATGTTCACTTTTGGTCGTTTTCGGCACCAAGGTCGGCTATTGACATTCCAGCCACAGCGGTCCTATTTTGTTGTACGACCTCCCGTTGACGCAGGAGTGTCACCAAAGGCTCACGCCTCGTTCGCGCGTTTCCCCGGAAGGGCTGGGGAAGCGTCCCAGCCCCGGAACATCCGGGGAGAAGAGTTCGTGAGCAAGCACCACTGCTCCGCCGGGGAGCTGTTCGGTTCGGCCGCCTTCCTACGCGTGTTCACACGTGTCCTGGGCTGCGGGCCGTGCTCGGCGGACGGAACCGCGCAGGGCTGCGCCAGCCACTCCGAGCAGTTCTGCGACTACGTCGACCTGTGCTTCGAGCACTGCGCGTGCACCGGACACGGCGGCGACCCGCGCGGCGTCGTGGCCGTGCGCATGGCCCGGGCCGAGCCCGGCGCCGGGGGCACCGACGGTGTGGACCGCACCGCCGCGCACCGGCTCCGTGACGCCTTGGACGACGTCCGCCGCGACCGGTCCTACAAGAACCTGCGGCGCGTCTACCCGCAGCCCGCCCCCGACGGCAGGATCCGCTGCGCCTTCTCCGAGCGCCCCCGGCGCTGGGCCCAGCGCCGCGACGTCGCCCGGATCGCCACCGACGTGGTCGAGCAGGAGGCCCTGGCCATGCTGGTACTCACCGCCGGGTGGGGGAACCCCGCCGCCGACCTGCCCGAGGACGTCCACCCCGGCGAGTCGGTGTCGTTCACCGAGGACGGCAACGCGGTCCCCGTCGCGGACCTGCACGGGCGCCCGCTCACCGCGGTCCGGGAACCTCCGATGGTCTCCACCGCCACCGGCGACTACCTGCTGCGCAAGCTCGCCGAACTCGCCGCCGGCCGTGACGCCGACCCCGGCCGCACCCCCGACCAACGCCGACGACTGCTCCTGCGCCGGTTGCTGCCGGCCATGAGCGGTGAGGAGGTGGCGCGCAGGCTCACCGGGGTGCTGGGCCGGATGGCCGTGGACATGCCCGGCCACTTCGCACTGGTCCAACGGGCCAGGGGGCGGTCCCGCAGCGCCCCCTACGCCCCCGTCCCCGACCCGCCCGCACGGTACGGGGACGCCCCCGACACCCCGGAGCCGAACGGCCGCCGGCACGAGGTCCTGGGCGAAAGCGAGCGGACGTGGCTGATCCGGCTCGCCCGGGAACTGACCGCGCAGGCCCAGGCCCACCGGGCGGACTTCGACGCCGACCCCCGGGGTTCGCTCGACACCCTGCTGTGCCGCCTCCTGGAGAAGGGCCCCGAACCCCCGGAGCTGTGGCGGGGAGCCCAGGACGAGCCCGACCGCCGGGCCGACCTGCTGGAGGCCCTCGCAGAGGCCATCAGCGGGCACGGCTGAGCGGAGGCCAGTCCCCTCGGCCGTGAGCCGCCCGGATTCACCAAACGAGATCGGCAACGCGCTGGGCATCTCCCTGCTCGGGTCGCTCGCGGCCCTGGTCTTCCGGCTGACGGGGCCCGAGGTCGCGGGAACCCTGAACGAGGCCCTGGCGACCCCGGGGCTGTCCGCGGCGGTGGCCGACTCCGCGCGGGAGGCGTTCCTGCGCGGGCTGCACGCCGCCGTGGCCGTCGGGAGCGCGGTGTCGTTCGCCGTCGGCCTGCTCATCCTGCGGCTGCTCCCCCGAACCGTTCGGTGAGCGGGGGCAGGACAGGGTACTCGGCGAACCGGCGCAGCGACATCACCGCCGTCTCCGAGCACGGCAGACGGCCCCGCCAGCGGCTGGCCAGGAGTACGTCCACCACCTGGTCCACCTCTCTCCAGTCCTCCGTTCCCCGGTACCCCGCCAGGGCCGCGGAGAAGGCACCCAGGAAGGCCTCCACCCGTTCCCCGGTTGCACGGGTGACCCCCGCGACGGGGCTCAGGGAGAGGTCGGCGGCGCGAGCGCGGCGGTCGACCAGGTGGAGTTCGGGGCGCAGGTGCACGCTGCCCATGCCCAGGGCCTTGCCCATACCGATCTTGTGGGCGTGCCCGGGGTCCGCGGGGTCTCCCCCGTCGGCGGGGTTGGCCAGGAGCAGGGCCCGCATCAGGGCGCCGAGTTCGGCGTCGGTGAGGTTGGTGAAGGTGATGCGGGAGCGCAGGGTGAGGCCGTCGCGGAGCGGGACGATGTCGCGCTGGGTGTCCCGGGGCGGCACGGCCTCGGCTCCTCGGGGGACCACCGTGATCCCGAGTTCGCTCCGGGCCCGCTCGTCGTAGCGGACCGGCGTGCCCAGGCGGGGGTCGTGCCGGTGCAGGTAGGCCTTGTACCCGCCCAGGCGGATCCGCCCCTCGTGCGACCAGGTGACGATGTCGGGCCGCTCGCCCGCCGCCGCGTCGGGGCCCTGGGCGAGGTAGTTGGCGAAGCAGCCGCGCTGCGGGGAGAGCAGTTGCACCCGCAGCGCGGCGCCGTCGGGGTAGTCGGGCTCGGGGTCCGTACTCAGGGCGTTGCCGAAGGAGACCCGGCCCCGGAGCGCTCCGGCCTCCCCCGCGAAGACGTCGGTGTCGCCGAACACCGCCCGGCACACGTCGATGGTCCGCCCGGCTCGGTCGGCGCGGTCGGGGTCGCCGTGCTGGGGCCCCAGGACCCGCTCGGGGACGGCGCGGCGGATCGGGTTGTCGTCGCTGACCGTGATCCGGTAGCCGCCGGAACGGCCGAAGGAGACCACGCGGCCGGAGGGGTCCACGTCGAACCAGACCGGTTCCAGGCCCCGTCGGGGCAGCCCGCCACCCCCGGTCCCGGCGACGGGGGGCCGGGCCGGGTCCCCGTCGCCGGTGCCCAGGGTCGGGGGGAAGGCGGCCCGCTGGTAGTCGGTGACCTGCTCCGCCGATTCGAACAGCTCCACCATGGCGTCGGGCACCGGGCGCCGGCCGGTCCGCAGGTCCGGTGGCGCGGGGAAGAGGTAGGCGTTGCGCCGTTCCTCGGCGGCGGCCCCGGTCAGCACGAGCAGGGCCGGGACCACCCCGCCGTGTCCGGGACCCGTGCGCCCGGAGCTCCCGTGCCCGGGACCCGTGTGTTCGTGCCGCGCCCCGTTCCCGGCGCGTTCGGCCAGGTGGGCGCGGGCCTGCGGTTCGGTGGGAGCGACCGCGGCGACCACGCGCCGCCCCGGCAGGTGGACCGCGTACACCCAGCGGTGCTGGAGGCGGCCGTGCTGTTCGTGCGCGGTGGGGACGTAGGTGCTGCCGCGGGGCGGGTCGGGGAAGTCGCCGACCCCGAAGTCCCAGGTGCGCAGGCTCTCCCGGAGCACTGCGAAGGACACCTTGAGCGCCCGGCCCGGTTCGGGTTCCAGCGTGGTGGCGGGCACCTCGACGGCGTACCACGCCGCCTCACCCGGGGAGTGGTACAGGAACCCCTGCCTGGTGCGCAGCCCGGCCCGGCGTCTGCGGTAGTGGTCGTGCTGCCTGGCCGCGACGTGGCGGGCCCGGGGGGAGGGGGAGCTGTCGGCGCTGTCCGGGTCGACGCGCACCGGTGCCCGGAAGAACAGCATGGGG
The DNA here is from genome assembly GCF_055763695.1 of Nocardiopsis moroccensis. NCBI lineage: Bacteria > Bacillati > Actinomycetota > Actinomycetes > Streptosporangiales > Nocardiopsidaceae > Nocardiopsis > Nocardiopsis moroccensis. The sequence continues at coordinate 2,558,484 of NZ_CP199747.1, forward strand.
GTGTTGACCGGACCGCTCTCGCCGCCGGTGAGCATGCGCAGGGTGTTGCGGACCAGCCCGCGCAAGGTGGAGCCGGGCACCACGGGCAGGGACCGGTCCCCGTCCGGGAAGCGGATGGAGGCGTGGACACCGCCCCTGCCCGGGGTCCGGCCGACGAAGGTGGGGGTCAGGGTGGTCAGGGTCAGGTCGATCCAGCCCGAGTGCGTCCCCGGGACGGTGCGCTCGTGGGAGCGGAGCACCGCCCGGGTGTCGTGGTCGGGGTGCAGTGCGGCGGCGGGCACGGGTGTCTCGGCCAGCCGGACCAGGCCGTAGGGGGCCGTGGCCCGGTGGTGGCGCGGCTGTCCCTCGGGCTCCGGTGCGTCGGGGTTCAGCCGGGCGGCGACGTGCCGGGGGTCCACCATCAGCGCTCCCCCGCCCGGCCCCGAACGCCCGCCGGGCCACCGGTACCCGTCTCGTCTCCGGTGCCCACCTCGAACTCCGGGCCGGTGGGCTTGGTCCCGGCACACACCCCGGTGAGCCGGTGGAAGGCCACCCCGACCGCGCCCGTGACGGGATCGCAGGCCCAGTACTCCCGGACCGTCAGCCAGGTCCCGGTACTCTCCAGGGCTCCGCGCCCCTGTTCCGGGAGCATCCGCAGGCGGCCGGAGAAACCGGTCCAGGCCACCGGGAGGACCGCCTCGGCCCCGGAGGGCTCCCGGGTCACCGACAGGGGCACCTCTCCTTCCAGGGTGCGGCTGTCGGCGTCCCCGACCCAGCCCTGGAGCAGGAAGGACCTGTCCCGGGGGCGCAGCCACTCCGGGAGGTCGCCCGGGGCGTCGGCGGCGACCCACCCCGCGTCCGCCCCCTCGCCCAGGCGGATCTGCGCGTGCGGGCCGAACACCAGGACCTCCAGGACCCGCCACCGGTCGGTGCGAGGGTCGAGCGGGGGCGCGGACAGGTGCGCGGTGGGCGGTGCGTCCGACCGGCGCCACCGGCCCGAGGGGCAGGCCCCGGTGATCCGGCCGTCGCCGAGTTCGGCCAGCAGCCACTGGGGGCCGCCCCGGGGCCCTGGCGGTCCCGCGGCGTCGAGCGCCCGGCAGCGCTCCCCCCGGACGAACACGTCGGTGAGGACCTCCTCGACCCGTTCGGGCGACAGCGGTCCGACGTCCACCCCCGCCGGTGCGGGCGGTTCATGTGCGTGCACGCTCAACGCGGTTCCCCTTCCGTGTCGGAGCCGGTGATCCGGGTGTGCAGGGCGGACAGCCACCCCCGCGCGGTCCGGGCGTCGCGGCCGTCCGGTTCGTTCAGCGCCGCCACCAGGTCCACCTCCTCGGCCGGTGCCCGGCCGCCCCCGTGGCTGGTCAGGACCGCCCGGGTCGCGACGAGTCTGCCCTGGCCGCTTCCGGCCCCCGCGCCGAGCGTGTCCAGGGGGACGGTGGCCAGTTCCCGGACCAGGAGGGCGAGCATCCCCCGGACGGCGTCGTCGGGTTCGGTGACGTCCACGACGACCCGGGCCGAGCCCCCGCAGTGCAGGTCGGTGGTGAACAGGTGGCCGTCCACGGCATCACCGAACAGGGCGTCCGAGGTCAGGCGCGTGGTGGTCAGGGGCGCGCCGCCGTCGAGGAGCGGGGTGGCGCGCAGCCGGATCCGGGAGGGGGCCGGCGGGGCGCCGGGGCGGTGGTCGGTGTCGGCGCCCCACCAGTGCCCGTGCCACTGCCGCCAACGGCCGCCCTGTCCCACGAGGTGTTCGCAGGCGTCCCGCACGAGTCGGCCGCCCAACCGTTTGAGCAGGGCGAACAGGGCGGTGTCGCCGAGGACGGGGCGGAGTAGCGCCCGCTCGCCCCCGTGGTCGGCGACGAACGGCCGCCGCCGGTGGCCGCGGTCGGCCTCGGCCAGGCGGCTGTCCGCGGGCGCGTCCCCGACCATGAGGAGCCCGGGGCGCAGGTACCCGGGGGCGGGCGGACGCCCCGTGGGGACGGGGTCGGGGCGTTCGGCCACGTACAGTTCCATCCGCAGTTCGGCCCGGCGCCGCCGGTCGGTGTGCGCGGACCGGGCCGCCAGGTGCGCGGCGGTCGCGGCCCGCCCGTGTTCGCGCAGCCGGGCGTCGAGGAGGGCGGCCAGGTCCGGCTCCACCGGGTCCGCCCCGGTCGGGGGCGCCTCCGGCGGTTCCGTGAGCGCTTCGGCGCCCTCACCCCAACGGGTTGCCCAGTCGCGTGCGTGATAGGCGAACCAGCCGTGTTCGTCGGTGAGGTCGTGTCGGCGCGCGGCCCAGCGGGCGGCCCGGACCGCTCCGTGGCCCCGCCCCGAACGCCCGCCGATCCGGATCCCGGGGCCGTCGCCCCCCAAGCCGCGGACGGCCAGGACCAGCAGGGCGAGGAGTCGGGCCTCGTCGGCGGGGGCGGCCACCCGCAGCCGCAGGTGCGCGGTGAACACGGTGCCCGCGGGCAGGACCTCCCACTGCCACATCCGGCCGGGGCGCACACTGCCGGTGGCCGGGTCCACCCGGGTGCCCACCCGCACCGACACCGCCGCGGAGTCCGGCAGGACGGCGTACGCGTCGTCGACGTCCAGGGCGCTGGGCAGCGGCGAAGAGGCCTGGGCGCCGTCGGCCCCGCCCGTGTCGCCCGAGCCCAGCAGGGCGGCGGCGTCGTCGGGGTCGGCGGTACGCGCGAGGAGTTCGTGTCGGAGCAACCCCGCGAGGGTGGTGGCGCGCAGCCGGGGCGCCCCGGACCGCGGGTCGCGGTCCAGGTGCAGGTCGACGTCGCTCTCCGCAGCGTGCCGGGGCGTGACCCGGGCCGCGCCGACGTGGGTGTCGGTGAGCAGGAGCAGCCGGACCGCGAACTCCCAGAGCAGGCCGGCGGATCGGGGGGCGCGTGCGTCCTCGGGCGCGGTCACCGCGGCGCACCCCCGCTCCGGTCCCGGTCGGTGCTCCCCCGGTCCCGGTCGGTGCTCCCCCGGTCCCGGTCGGTGCTCCCCCGTGCCTGTTCGGTCCGGTCCCCTTCGGTGCGCAGGACCCGGGCCGCCTCCGCCAGCCACGAGGAGACCAGCAGCAGACTCAGCCGGGCCGAGGCCCGCTCCTCCCACTGTTCGGCGCGGGCCGAGAGACCGCTCTCCCGGTCCCTGGCCGGAAGGCCGTCGGGGGAGGCCAGGTCGACGGCGGCCAGGGCGCGGGCGTAGGCGGGGTCCCGGTCGGGCCGGGGCCGGTTGTCGCGCCACCAGACCGGTGCGCCCGCACGGATCCCGCCCAACCACGCGTGGACCGTGACGGGTTCGGCCGGGCCGGGGCGGAGCAGACGGGCCCGTTCCAGGACGCGCACCGCGCGCTCGCCCGGGCCCTCGTGCTCCTCCGGTCCCCGGACGCCGCCCCCGGACGGCGACCGGGAGAGCGTGCGCTCCAGTGCGGCCAACGACTCCTCGGCGCTGCGTCCGGGATGGGTCAGCACCTCCCGCAGCCGTCCCAGCAGGCTGGGGGTGATCGGGGCGAGTGTGTCCGCGCAGGCGTGGGCCAGCGCGCGGGCGTGGTCGCGGACGGGCTGCGCGGCGGCGTTCCACAGCAGTTCGCCGTACAGGGCGTCCAGCTCCCCGTCCCGCCCCGGCTCCGGAAGGTCGGGGGCGGCCGGGGACCGGCCGTCGGGCAGGGTGACGGTGCCCCCTGCCCGGGCGGGGAGGGGCTCGGACGGTGGGGGCAGCGGTTCGGGGCCGCCCGGCGGCGGGTCGAGCAGGGCGAATTGGCCGTACCCGTCCACGAGGCGTTCCCCCAGCGGGTGGGCTTCCAGATCGCGAACGTGCGCGGCGGTCAGGTCCCGGCCCGGCCTCAACCGCACCACCGAACCGGGGGCCGCCGCCCAGCGCTGGGCCATGGGCCCCCGGTAGCCCCGGTGGTAGGCGCCGACCAGGACGGGCTCGACGTGGGCCGCCACCACCTCCACCGGTGTGCGGGGCAGCAGCCGGGCCAGGAGGTCGCGGACCGCGGGCACCAGGGCGTGCGGGCGGGCCTGCCCCTGCCCGCCCACCAGCAGCGCCGGGGAGAGCAGGAGCAGGTCGACCGGGTCCCCGGCCCCGCGGGTCCGGTCCGCGTCCGGGCTCTCCACCCGGTCCGGGGACAACAACCGGTCCGGGTCGACGGGCCCCACCGCCACCCCGCCGTGCGCACGGGTCCCTCCCGACCCGAGGGTGAGCGTGCCCTCGGCCTCGGCCAGGACCGCCACGATCCGTTCCGCGAGCCCCCGGAGGAAGGCGTGGTCGGGTCCGCGCAGCTGCCATCTGGCTTCGAAGACCTGCCCGGGGTCCAGGCTCGTGGTGAAGAACGGCACGCCCCGCCCCGCTCCCCCGGACCTCGAACGACCCAGGTAGCGCTCGGAGGTGGTGCGTACGGCGGCGCGCAGCGACCGGTCCGGGGTGAGCGGGTCCCGGAGCGCGCGGAGGGGGACGCCCGGCTGGTCGGCGCCTTCGGCGAAGACGTCGACGAGGGTGTCGCCGTCCTTTCCCGGGACGTACAGGTGGGCGGGCGGCGGATGGGCGGTCACCGGCGCCCCTGACCGGGCGTGCTGTTCCAGCCGGGGGTGGGCCGGGGCGAACCGGACCCGTTCACCGCGCGCCACCCACTCCGTCAGTTCGTCCTCCAGGCCGGCCCGGCGCAGCGCCGCGGCGAGCATGCCGCGCTGCGCGCGCCCGCCCAGCACGGTTTCGGAGTCCACCCGCAGGGGGTCGAAGGCGGTACGCACGGCCAGGGAGTCGGTGAGCACGTACCGCAGCGGCAGGTAGGCGCTCACGGCCGGGGCGGAACTCATGTCCGCGCCCCCTCCCACCGGGCGGGGCCCGGCGGCCGTGCCGGGGGCGCTGCCAGGGACAGCGTGGTGGCGTGGGGGTCGGGGCCCTCGCTCCGGGCCAGGCGCACGTCCACCCGGCCGCGCCCGCGGGTGGCCCTGAGCCCGATCTGGTCGGTGGCCAGGCAGGCTCGCGCCAGGCACCGCCAGTGCTCCTCCCCCGGAGGGGCCGCCCAGGTCAGGGCCGCGGTCAGGGTCAGCCCGGGCAGGAGTACCCGGTTGGTGCGCAACCGTCCGGGTTCGGGCGCCCCGTACGGGCCGATCTCGACCCCCGACTCCAGGGTGGTGTGGGCGTCGGTGACGGCCCGGCGCAGCGTGGAGCGCGCGGGTTCGGCGCGCCCCGCCAGCGCCCGGGCCACGGCGGCGCGCACCCCGTCGCCGGAGACCGCGTGCCCCAGCCGCAGGATCCGGTCGGGGCCGTGCGAGCGCCCGCGGCCGAACAGGCTCTCCACCGCACCGGCCAGGTCGGGGGCGACCGCCGCGGCGCTGACCGCACCCGCGCGCAACCGGGCCGCGAGCCGGTGCCGGGGCAGGTGGGGCAGCCCGTGGGCGTCGGTGACCACGTCGGTGTCGGCACCCGTGCCGTCCGCGCTGGCCCCGACGAACAGCGCGGGAGAGGCCAGGCGCACCACGATCCGGTCCGGGAGATCCCCCGAGTCCTGGGCGTTCACCGATCCCCGCCCCCGCCCGGAGCTGAACCGCCGGCCCCGACGGGGCGCCGGGGGTCGAGCGCCTCGGCCAGCCCCGGGTCCGTGTACAGGTCCATCACCCCGACCGCGTCCAGCAGTTCGCCGGGGGTCCACCCCGCGGGCAGGGCCGCAGTACGTCCGGTGACGCGTGCCCGACGGGCCAGTTCGGGACCGGGATCGGCCCCGGACTCCAGCAGCGGGACCAGGGCGGAGACCAGCCAGCCCCGGTGGCGGCTGTCGTCGTCCGCGACCGGGCCGCCCGGGGACAGGTAGCGGTCGAGGAACCGGACGAAGGCTGTCCCGGTCATCGGCAGTGCCGTGCGCGGACGCTCCGCCAGGCGGGCGTGTTCCATCCGGTCCAGGACCCGGTCGACTCCGTCCAGACGGGTCGTCCAGGCCACCGTGTGCTCCCCCGCGGCGGACGGGTCGGAGTCGGCGGCCGCAGCCCGTCGGTCCTTGGCCAGCCGGCACAGGGCCTCGCAGAGGTCGTACCCGAGCGAGAGCGGGGCCCCCACCGGCTGCACCGCGACCCCCACCCCGACCGTGGGGACGAACGTGGTGTGCCGCCGCCCGTCCGCGGCCACCACGGCGCGTCCGTCCGGGAGGCCGCCCGCCGGCGTACCCGGCACGGACGGCCCGTCGGACCGGTCCGCGTCGTACGCCGCGGCGAGGGCGCGGTGCAGGGCCACCCGCGGATCCTCGGGGTCACCGACCAGTTCCGGGTCGGCGTCCAGCCAGTCCAGGGCGTACCGCACCATGCTCAGGGCCAGCCTCGCGTCGCACAGCACGGTGAGGTCGTCCCCGGCGACCACGATCGGCCGCACCGGTAGCCGGGCCGGGCCTGGCGGTTCGTGGTCCAGGGTGATCGGACCGCCCCCGCCGGCGGCGGGGATGACCGGCCGCCGTCCGGGGCCGGTCCGGACCGTGGCGGCCACCGCGCGCACCAGGACCCGGGCCAGCCCCTCCGTGAGCCCGGCGATCCTGGTGGACAGCGTCCGCTGGGCCAGGGCGCCGGAACCGGGGGCACGGGGGTCTCCCGCCCGTTCCCGGTACCCGCCGAGGATCGCCCCCAGACCGTTGACGTCCAGGTGCACCACCGCGAGCCGGCTCACGTCACCGCGGTCGCGGCCGAGCCGGTCCACCTCCATCGGCAGCGCCAGTTCGGGTGTTCCGGCGGCTGTGTCGGCACCCGCCAGCCAGGCGTCGCCGTGCGCGCGGTGCCAGCGGCGGCCGATCCCCCGGGCCCGGGCGACGTCGGCGGCCACCCGTTCGTACACTCCGGCCCGGCTGTCCAGGGACCTGCTGCTGTCCACCGATTCGGCCGGGGCTCCGCTGACCGAGCACACCGCCGTGATCCCGTAGCCGTGCGCGGGGGTGTGCAGCGCGGACATGTGGCGGCGGGCCCGGCGCAGACGGACCGGCAGTTCGGTCAGGGCCGTGTCCACGTCGGGGAGCACGGACTCGCCCGGGACCGGGAGGGCCCGCGGCCCGTAGGGGACGAACGCGACCACCGGGGTGAGTTCCCCGGCTCGCTCCCGCAGCCGCCGTGTGTATCGGGCGGTGAAGTACCGGGCCGCCGCGAGGTCGGGCAGGACGACGGTCAGGGCGCCGCCCGCGTCCCGCAGGACCAGGCAGTCCTCGGGCACCAGGTCGGCCACCCCGTGGACGGGGTCGGCGGTGTCGGTGAGTTCGGCGACCAGGGCGGCCCGGCCGACGGCGTCCAGGATGCGACGGCCGCTGTACACGTAGGCCTGGATCCCCCGCAGGTCCACCCCGACGACCACCCCGCTGTCCGGCGGGCCCACGGGGGCGCGGGGGCCGTTCTCCGGGGGTTCGGTCGGTCGGTTCTCGGGGGCGTGGATCACCGCGACGGACTCCTCATGGCCGGGGGCAACGGCTGGAACGGTCCGGATGCCGAACGGAATCGGGATTGCCGACCTCTCTCGGACGGCGGTGCCGTCGGCACCACCGATACCAGGCGTCTCGGCCCCGCGTCATCCGGTTGACCTCTTCCGGTCACCTCGCGCGCGCCGGGGCCGCCGCCTCTGTCCGAGAGAGCTGGGTACACGGACCCGTCCCGCTCCCAGGCCAGGAAGGCGCCCCATGCCGACCCCGCGCAGAAACGAACAGCTCCCCCGATCCGAACGCGAGCACCCCGCCTCCGACGGCGGAACCGGCCCCGCGCTGGCCCCGGAGGACCTGGTCCCGCACCTGCTCGGGCTGGCCCGGGCCCTGCGGCGGGGTGACGGGAGAACGGCCCCGGGGCCGGGGCCCCGGCAGAGCCCGATCTGAACGTCCCGGAGACAGGTGTCGGCTCCCACCCCGTCCACCGGGTGGGAGCCGACAGGGCGACCGAACGGCCGCCCGGAGGGGCACCGGCCCCCGCCCGCCGTCCTCGGGCGGGAACCGGCGGTCTGTGGGTCAGTCGAACAGGGTGCCCCCGAACTCCTCGGCCTCGGCCGCCGCGTGCGCACGGGCCTCCACCGACCGGGGCGGGGTCCGGCGGACCCGGTGGGGCGCCCGGCCGGAGCGCGGAGCGGGGACCGCGGCGGCGCTCCGACCGCGGGTGACGGTGTCCACCTGCACCGACCCGAAGCCCTGCGCGGTGTACTTGCCGACCCCGGCCAGTTCCAGGAGCTCCAGCAGGGCGGCGAAGGTGGCGGTGTCCTGATTCCCCCCGCCGAACACCTCCAGGAGAAGGCCGCCGCGCCAGCCCAGCACCGTCCGGTTCTCCGCGTGGTGGTGTTCGCACAGTCGCACCTCATGTCCCGGCAGGGCCGAGCGCCGGACCCGGGCCAGCCCGGCCAGCGCCTGCTCCAGCCAGGGGACGGCCAGGGCGGGCGGAGCGAAGCGGGCCACCGCACCCAACGCGCCGCTGCCGCCGACGATCCCGCCGCCGGAACGGTGCACGGCTCCGAAGAGGCGCCGGGGGCTGGGCCAGATGTGCGGGACGCGCTCACCGGAGGTGTCCCGGGTGGTCGTCACGACGGGTGTGCGGGTGCGCACCTCGGCGGCGCGCACGGCGGCGGGGCCGCTCGGCGGGGTGAGCATCTCGGTGTAGGTGCGGTCGAAGGTCCGGGTGACCGAGAGGGGTTCGAGTACGTGGTCGCCGATGCGCTGGACCGCGCCGAGCAGCTCGCCGGGGTCCAGGGGCGCCGGGTCGGCGTCGTCCAACCAGGTCAGGGTCCAGTGGTGGAGCCGGTCGCCCAGGGGCCGGGGCCACCCGTTCATCGCCCAGCGCTTGGGCGCGGTGTGCTCCGACGCCGGTTGCGGCCACCAGTGGTTGAGCAGCCCGTGACAGTCCTCCGGCCGGATCGGCCGCGCCGCGTCAGCGTGGTCCCGCAGAATCACCGTCCACCGTCTGGGCACGGACACCACCCCTTCACGTGGTCGCACCGGCGGTGCTCCGACCGCCGTACTCAGTTCACCGCTGACTCCTCTCGGACAGTCCCCACCACCGGCCCCGGCCCAACCGCGGTGATCTTGCTACCAGGGGCAATTTCGGCGCCGTAGTTGCCCCTGGTAGCAAGATCACCGGGAAAAAGGGGACCCGAACCCGACCCGGCAACAAACGGGCCCCAACCGGCGACGAGTCTGTGGACCACAGATGCCGACCGGACCGAAGCAACGTCACCCCTCCTTGGTAATGGCTGGTGCTGGTAGAGGCGATCCTCAGCCACAAGGGGCGTCAGGCCCGGGACCTCAGGCCCGGAACCCCCCTCAGCCGCCCTCGGCTATCTCCAGCAGACGCAGGACCGTACGCCAGTTGCGTGCCGTGACGGTCCCGGGGACCCGGTTGACCAGCAGGTCGGGATACCTGGCATACCGGATCCCCCGCTCGTGCCGGGTGTAGGCCGCGTCCGGCCCCAGGGCCAGGTGTTCGTCCGGGTACCCGGCCGGGTCCACGTCGGACAGCACCCGGGGGTCGATCGGCGAGGAGCTGAACAGCACCAGGAACCGGGCGGGGTCGGGCACCTCCAGGGGATTCTCGGCCACCGTCGCGCGCAGCCGGTCCCGGGTGCGCACCACGGTCGGAACGTCCAGGCCGAGTTCGGCGGCGATCGCCGCACGGATCCGGGACGCCACCCTGTCCGGCGCGGCCGGGCCCGCCCCGGGCGCGGTGAGGACGGCGTTGCCGCTCTGGATGTAGGTGGCGACGTCGGTGTACCCGAGTCCGGTCAGCAGGGACCGAAGGTCGGCCATGGGCACCTTCCGGTGCCCGCCGACGTTGATCCCGCGCAGCAGTACGACGTATCTGGTCACGGGGTCATCCTGCCCGACCCCTGGGACAGTCCGGGTGTGCCCGCCTCGCTTGTCCTCCCTGACCGCCAGGGACCACAATGGCCTGGCCACACCGGAGCACCGACCGAAGCGGAGGGGACGCATGCCCCGCCTGAGCCACACCCTGGACCTGTCCTCCGCGGACCGGGACGACCTCGCGCGCACGGTGTCCGCGGTGTACGAGGTCCTGCGCCGCGCCCGCTTCGACGGCACCGGGGAGCTGCTCCTGCCCCGCGAGCCGGAGCGGGAGCGGCTCCGGGGACGGGCCGAGGAACTGGGACTGCTCCTGTCCGCTGAGGAGCGTCGGGAAAGGGAGCGGACGGACCGGGGGCGACTGGCCGACGTCCCGGGGCCCGACCCCGCCGAGGCGCCGGAAAGCGACACGGAGCGGGAACTGCGGGCCCGGGACCTCGCGGACGAGGCCGCCGTGGGCGAGGCGGCCCCCTCCCTGAGGCTGCTCGACGGGGAGCACCTGGCCCCGGGGAGCAGGTACCTGCTGACCGAGGTGGACGCCGAGGGAAGGCCCGTCCTGGACCAGGGCGGCGAGGGGTGGCTCGGTACCGACCTGACCGTCACCGCCTGGGACGAGACGGGTGTGTGTTCGGTCGACTTCGCGATGCGCGGGGACGAGGCACCCGGTGGGTCCGAGGCTCCCCCGGCCACCCGCGGAAGCGTGGTCCACGACCACGCGCGTCAGACCCTGGTGATCAGCGCGGACCTGAGCTTTCCGGTGCAGAGCGCGCTGGCCCGCTGGGGCTCGAACCTGTTGACGGCCCGGGTCAGCGCCCGGTTGGACCTGCGCGCCTGGTTCTCGGCGGCCTCCGGGGCCACGGTCGATCCGCCCCTGACCCTGGAGGTGGAGCACCGCCTGGTCCGCGGGCGAGCCACGGCCGTGCCCGCCCCGGCGCCGCACGGGCGGTGGTCGGTGACCGGTGAGTTGGACGTACGCGGCCGCGGGCTGTCCCGGCCGCTGGTGGCCGCGGCCGCGTGGGCCCTGCTGCGTTCGATCCGCCGGGCCGAGGGCGCCTCCGTGGCGGAACACGCCGCCGCCTTCGAGCGCGACTGGGACGAGACCGTCCGGGTACTGCCCGACCTCCCGGGGTTCCTGCACGAGATGGCCGAGTCCGTGGCCACGGCCGAACCCAGCGGCCGGGACTGAGGCCCGTCGTCCCGCCGTTCCCGGGCCGGGGACGGACCCGGCCCGGGCGGGCACGACCGCTCAGCTCCGGTCGGCGCCCCACCCGGTGAGGGAGCGCACCCGCAGCTCGGTGAAGCGGGCGCTGTTGCGTTCGGGTGAGAGCAGGCTCCCGAGGACGGCGCAGGCGAAGCCGACGGGCACGGCGACCAGCGCGGGGTTCTCCATCGGGAAGAGCTGGATGTCGACCCAGGCGGGCAGCACCGACAGGTTCTCACCGGTGACGGGGTCGGTCTTGCCGGACACCACCGGGGAGAACAGCATCAGCAGCAGGGTCGCGGACAGGCCGCCGTAGATCCCCCACTCCACCCCCCTGGTGTTGAAGCGGCGCCAGAACAGGGTGAGGACGATGACGGGCAGGTTGGCGGCGGCCGCGATGGCGAAGGCCAGCCCAACCAGGAAGGCGACGTTCTGTTCCTGGGCCTGCACGGCCAGGGCGATGGCGACCGCGCCGATCACGCAGGCGGAGAGGCGGGCCACACTCATCTCCTGGGACTCGCGGGGACGTCCCCACATCAGGATGTGGCCGAACAGGTCGTGCGCGATCGAGGAGGAGGAGGCCAGGGTGAGGCTGGCGATGACCGCGAGGATGGTGGCCAGGGCGACCGCGGAGATCAGCGCGAGCAGCACGGCGGCGCCCGCGGGACCGGCGGCCCGGCTGCCGAGCTCCTCGGCGAGCATGGGGACCGCGGAGTTGCCGGAGGGGTCCAGGGCCATGATGCGTTCCGAGCCCACCAGGGCCGCGGCGCCGAACCCCAGGGCGAGGGTCATCAGGTAGAAGGCGCCGACCATCACGATGGTGCGGTTGACCGAGGAGCGGGCGGCCCGGCCGTCGGTCACCGTGTAGAAGCGGATGAGGATGTGCGGCAGCGCGACGGTGCCCAGGACCAGGGCCAGACCCAGACTGATCAGGTCGATCTTGTTGAAGAAGGTCTGCGCCGCGTCGCCGGGGACCTCCACGCCCAGGCGCAGCCCGGGTTCGAGGAAGGCCGCCCCGTGCCCGCTGGCCTCGGCAGCGCTGCCGAGCAGGGCCCTGGGGTCGAAGGAGAACAGGGCCAGCACCATCACGGTGAGCAGCCCGGTGGCGGTCAGCAGTGCCACGGCCTTGATGATCTGCAGCCAGGTGGCGGCCTTCATCCCGCCGTACATGACGTAGACGATCATCAGTACGCCCACCAGGACGATCGCGCCGGTGCGGGCCTGGTCCGCGCCCAGTCCCAGGAAGGTGCCGCCGTCGTGCAGACCGAGCAGGACGGCGACCAGGGCTCCCGCCCCGACCATCTGGGCCACCAGGTAGAAAACGCACACGATCACCGTGGAGACGGTGCAGGCCAGGCGTACCCGCATCCGCCGCATCCGGAAGGCGGGCAGGTCAGCCATGGTGAAACGGCCGGTGTTGCGCATCAGCTGGGCCATCGGCAGTACCAGCAGCCAGGCCACCAGGAAGCCGATGGAGTACAGGAAGCCGTCGTAGCCCTGGAGGGCGATCATCCCGGCGATGCCGAGGAAGGAGGCGGCGGACAGGTAGTCGCCGGTGAGGGCGAGGCCGTTCTGGGTGCTGGAGAAGCCGCGGCCTCCCGCGTAGAAGTCGACGGCGCCCTTGGTCGTGTGCCGGGCCCGGACCGTGACGGCCAGGGTGACCAGGACGAACAGGGCGCACAGGCCGATGGTCCAGGCGTGCGCGACGCCGAACTGGCCGCTGAGCACACTTCCCGGGTCCGGTGCGGCCGCCGGGTGGAGGGCGGTTCCCGGGAGCGGGATCACGGTACCCATCAGCCGATCACCCGTCCGCTGATCGTCTCCTCGTCCCGGGCCCGGTCCCGGATCTCCTCGGCCAACGGGTCGATGGAAAGCGTGGAGAAACGACAGAACGCCCAGGCGAGGACGAAGGTGAGCAGGAACTGCCCGACGCCCAACACCAGGGCGACATTGACGGATTCGACGATCTGCACACTCATGAAATCGCGCGCGTAGGCGGAAAGGAGGAGATAGGCCGTGTAACTGAACAGGAAGGCTCCCACCAACGCTCCCGCCTGAAGTGCGAACCTCCTACGGAGTTTCACGAAACTCGGATCCACGGACATGCGCTCGCAGGCGTGTGCCATATCGGCCTCGGCGCGCAGGCGCGCCGATCTCCCACCGCCGGGGCGCGCCCCCTCCCCAGCGCTGTCACCACGCCTTCTGGGCGCACCTTCCATGTACTCGACCACGACCATCCCCCTGAACACGGCAAACGCACCCCGCGCACGCGGGGCCCACTCGTACGGCACCGGACCCGCTCCCCCACGGCCTCCGGTCCTTCCCTCGGCGCGCGCCGACAAGGGCGCTGCGGCCGGTTTCCCGGGGCGACCCGCCGGCTGCGGCCGACGGCCCCTCCCCGGGGTGGCCATCACACTAACCACACCCCGGGCGCCGTGTTCACCAAATACACAAATCGGCTGGTGCGAATATCCGCGACGGGAACAGGAAAAGGGACGAAAGACATTGTCCGCCCCCGGATCGAATCCCCGAACCGACGGCGACCGGGATCACAGTGCCCGCCCCCGAACGGACTGCCTGGTCACCCGGGCCACACGCGGCGCTCGGCGGCGCAGCGACCCCTCCGACTTCGCTAGGCTTCGGGGCGACCCCGACCCATCACGGAAACCCGGCTCATCACCCGTTTCCGCTTTCGTACACGTGTATGATTGCGGGGTCCGCACTGTTCACGCGATATCGAAGGGAAATCCCCGCCGTGGTCACCGAGGTCTTCACGCGCAAGTACTGCGACCCCCACGCCGTCCGCGAGGAGAAGGTCGAGGCCTCTGAGGTCATCCAGTTCGCCTGGGAGGGCGCTGTCCGCGAGGTCGACGCCTGCGAGGAGTGCTTCAAGGAGCACGAGACCCGCTACGAGCCCCTCGTCGACTACTCGCGTCCGGTGAAGAAGCGTCGCGCCACCAAGAAGTCCGCGCCCGCCGCCGAGAAGCCCCAGGGCTCCGACAACGCCGCGGACAGCGACAACAACTAGGTTTCGCTTCCGCGGCCCCACCCGGGGACACGGAAGGACGGCCTCATCGCGTCAACCGCGAGGCGGGGGCCGGCGGCCACCGCGGTGGCCGCCGGCCCCCGCCCTCGTCCGCGCCTCGGAGGCCCCGGGGCCCGGCCCGAACGCCCCGCGAAACGGACGGGGTCAGCCCGGCCCCGTCAGCCGCGCCACCTGGCCGCCGCGCCGGTTCCGGGCAGCGAACCCGCCCTGGACCGCCTCCGCGACCGGCAGTCGGGCGTGCACGTACGTCCCCTCCCGGGCCTGGACCGAGGCACCGGAACGGCGCATGATCCTCAGCATCGCGGTGTTGGCGAGCGTGGTCTCGGCACGCACCTCGGCCAGTCCCCAGTCCGCGGCGACGACCGTGAGCGCACGGGTCAGCGCGGTGCCCACCCCGCGCCCCTGCCAGGCGTCCTCCACCAGGAAGGCAATCTCGCCCACCCCCGGGTCCAGCGTGTACATCAGGTGGCCCAGCGCCACCGGTTCCTCCTGGCCGTGCGGGCGCACCGCGACGGTCAGACCACGCTCCGCGTCACAGAACACCCGCAGCATGTGCGCCCCCGGTTCGCTGACGCCCGCGAAGTAGCGGTTGCGCAGGGTCCCCGGCGAGCAGCGGCGGTGCAGGGCTCGCAGGGCCGCGGCCTCGGTCTCGTGCACCTGGCCGAGGCAGAGCCCGAGACCCTCGGCAGTGTGGATGACGCGGTCGGCGGGCACCGGTCCGGCGGAGGGCATGACCGAACGCACCAGGGCGTCGGCCCGGCTGGCCTCGGTCCAGGTGAAGGGGTGCGATTCCCGACTGACCAGGACCCCGCGCAGCGGTCCGACGGGGACCAGCATCGAGGTGCCCCGGTCCACCTCTCCGGGAGCCGGGTTGGTCCACCGGGCGCCGTCGGCCAGCAGGAGCTCGGCCAGCGCCCCGGGGAGCCGGTTCGGGTGGGAGCGCAGCCGTGCGGTGAGCAGCAGGGCCCGGGTGACGTCGTCACCGACCTCGCGCCGCCGGGCGGCGACGGCCGTCACGGTACCGGCGGGACACTGTCGGGACAGCTCCCGGACCGCGTCGTCCGGGCCTCGCGGAAAGTCCACGACCAATTCGTCGACCACACCGCGGACGTCGGTGTGCACGGACAGGCCGACGATGTTCCCGCCGTGTTCGGCGAGGGTGTTGACGACCCCGGAAAGGCCGCCGGGGCGGTCCTCGACCGCCGTACGGACACGCCACAGGCTCACGGGCTACCTCCTCGCGCAGCGCGGGCGGTACCCTCCGCCGCTCCACGACACTGTGCCGCGGCGGAGGTACGCGCACCGACGTGGTTCCACTGTGGCGGCCCGAGGTTTCGCTGCGGTTAGGCGCCCGTTGAGTTCGATGTCGGCCGGGGCCGACCAACCGGAGACCAGGTCGTCGGCGATCTCGTCCACCATGCGGCCGACGGAGAACGCGTGGGCCCGCAGTTTCGCCAGCGCCTGCTCCGCGGACACACCCGGACCCGAGATCAGTATCCCCGTCGCCTGGTGGACCTGGGCTCGTTCCAGGGGCAGGGCCACGACCCAGTCCCCGTGGAGTGAGTCCACCCGCAGCGCGAGCAGGGCCAACGTGGCGATGTCGACGACGCGCAGAGCGGTGGTCACTTCCTCGGCCGACAACCATCCCGGCTCACGGCGGTACATGTCCAGGGCCCCGATCGTGATCGCCCCGCGTTGCAGGGGGAAGGCGAAGATCGCTCCGACCGGGTACGCGCCGATCTCGGTGGCGAACACCGGCCAGCGAGTTCCCGGGACGGCGGCGAGGTCGAGGACCAGGGTCGGCCTGCGTCTCTCGTACGCCTCGTAGGAGGGCCCTTCGCCCAGGCTTTCCCGCAACCGCTGGATCCGGTCCCTCGCCTCGTCGCCGGTGTGCAGCGCCTCCCGCGTCCGGACGGTACACCCCCGATCAGGGCTCGGCGCCGGCCTGGGTGATGGCACTGGCACAGCGCACGGTGGTGGAGCGGATCCGCTCCGCCCCGCGCGAGGCCGCGTACGCCCGGATCGAGTCCGCACCCACCGGGTCCGTCGGCGTCGAACCCGGCCCCGGACCCCCTCCCTCCACCGCCGCGCAACGCAGGGCCGTCCTCCTGGCCTACTACCGGGGGTGCACCTCCGAGCAGATCAGCACCGTCCTCGGGGTACCGCACCGGACCGTGGCGACCATGATCCACTCCGAACGGATGCACCTGCGGGCGCGTCTGCGCCTGGTGGACCACGGCGTCCCCGGCGGGGCCACCACCGCCGCCGCTGCCGACGCGGAGGGGTGGTGAGAACTGCCGGTGAGCACCGATCTGACCTGGGCCGCGCCCGCCACCGAGGACATCGACCGCGGGGTGGAGCTCAGCGACACCGAACACGCCCGTGAGGCGCTCTTCGCCGGCGGCCCCGCCCTTTTCGGCGGCGGCGCCGACCACCGGGCGCTGAGGGCGGCGCTCCGCCGGCTACCCCCGGCCGAGCGCCGCGTCGTCCGTATGCGCCTGTCCGGCCACGAGTCCGCTGACGCCATCGCCGACGCCCTGGACCTGCCCCGACCCCGTGTCGTGCTGCTCCTGACACGGGGCCTGGCACGGATCCGCCATGACCTCCTGACCTGACCACGAGGTCCCCCGCACGTGGGGCGCGCGGTGTTTCGCGGGGGCGAGCACCGCACGCCCCACAGCTCTTCTCGGCCCGGTCGGGCGAATCGGCCCCGGCACCTCCTCATCCCGGGCGCGACGCGGACCGCGCGCACCCGCAGGGCTCATCCGACGGAGTGACGTTGCTTCGGTTCGGTGGACACCTGTGGTTTGTCGTCGGCCTGGAGTACCCCGTCCGCTGACGGTTCGGGGATCCCGCCCACCACCGGCTCAAGAGGGCCCTGTTTCCGGCCGTGTGAGTACGGCCGTCTTCGCTGTGCGGGTCACCTTTTTCGCGGTGACGCTTCTATGTCAAGTGGCGGGCTGAAGAGAGACAACAGCCCGCTCTCTCACCACTTGATCAGCGACCATCGCCCGATACACCACATCCATCAAATGCCGCTTCAACGCCCGATACGCACCCTTGGTGCCCTTGGCCTCCTGCCGGGAACGCACGAACTCCCGGGCCGGCCCATGGAACCGGGCCTGCACCACAGCGATCGAGTGCAGCGCCCGGTTCACCTGCCGGTTCCCACCCCGATGCAACCGGTGCCGCTGGCGCCCCGAGGAGAACACCGGGATCGGCGCGCACCCCGCCCACCGGGCCATCCTCGCCGAGGTCTTGAACCGCGACACGTCCCCTACCTGCGAAAGCAACACCGCAGCCCAGACCACACCCACACCACGAATCCCCAACAGGTTCGGCGCCAACGGCTCCACCAACTCCTTGAGCCGCCGCTCCACCCCAGCGATACGCACCAACAGCGTGTGCACCTCACCCAGCTGCTCGGCCAGCGCCCATCGCACCACCTCACCCAGCTCGGCCCCCTCCACCAGCGCACGCACCCGTCCCACCTTGGCCCGGGTGGCCAACGCACCCTTGCCCAGGTTGTGGTCCAGTTCCCGGTGCAGCATCGCCAGCACCCGGTTGGTCAGGGCCACCCGCCGCCGCACCAGGTCCTGGCGCAGATCCACCAGCACACGCACCTGCCGCACCAGCGGATCGAGACGGTGGCGGGCCAGATCAGGGTCGGCCATCGCCGCGCGGGCCACCGCCACCGCGTCGATCACGTCGGACTTGGCGCCCACCGCCCCGCTCAGGCGGCGGTGGGCGGCCATCGCGCGCGCCGGCACCCACACCACTTCCTGGCCCGCCCCCAACAAGGCGTCAGCGATGGCCCGGCCCAGCCCGGGGCCGCCCTCGATCGCCCACAACACCGGGGCATCGCCCGCCAGAGGGCGGATCCAGGCCAGGAGCTCGCCCAGGGCCTGCGGGCCCGCGGTGACCTTCTTGGCAGTGCCCAGCCGGGTGCCGTCATCGGCCAGCGCGAGGGCCTGGTGCATGTTCTTGTGCGGATCGATGCCCACTGTCACCATGGTGGTGTCCTGTCTTTCCTTTGTTCAGGAACGGGACGACTACCAGGGCCCTGGCCCGGGGGACAGATCTACTGTGAGTTATCGGCTGCACAGGCTTCTATGAGGTCACTCCCGCGGCCAGGGTCTTGGCCTGCGGGTGCTGGTGGACAGGTCACGACAAGGTCCACGTGGGACAGATCTTGCTGGAGTCACCCCAGCCCCGCTGTCGGGCGGCTCCCGTCGAAACCCTCCCGACACACACCAGGATGAACCAGTAGATCTTGCTACCAGGGGCAACTTCGGCGCCCATTTCGCTCCTGGTAGCAAGATCACCGCGACTAGGGAGGTTCGGGAACCGCCCCCGTCATCCCTCATCACCGTAGAGAGCCCGGCTGCCGCTGTCGCGCAGCAGGCGAACCGAGGCAACGTCAGGGGCGCTCTCCCGTCGGGCGAACCGAGGCAACGTCAGGAGCTCTCCCCCGTGCCGACGAGGCTGCCGAGCACGAAGTCCAGGTAGGCCGAGGCGTCCCCACCGGTCGGCAGTACCCCGGGGGCCGCGTGCACGAGCTGGGTGTGCCCCATCCAGGTGGTGAAGACGAGCAGTGCGTGGTGTCGGGCCGAGGCCGGGGGCACGCCGAGCTCCTCGTAGAGATCGGCGACGTAGGCGATGCGCCGCTCGGTGACGCGACCGACGGCGGGGGCCACGAGCGGGTGCTCGGCGGCAGCGAGCAGCGCGACCTCGATGCGGTTCTCGGCCGCCTCGGTCTCCCCCGAGGTCACGTCGAGGAACAGACGGCGCAGCCTGGCACGGGCGTCCGGTTCCTCCTCCACCCTGGCGATGACGGCTTCGGTGTGCTGCTGTTCCCACAGCCGCAGTGCCGCCTCCACGAGTGCGTCGCGGTTGGCGAAATGCCAGTAGAAACTCCCCTTCGTCGCGCCCAGCCGCGCGGCGATCGGCTCGACGGCCACGGCCGCGATCCCACCGTCCCCGATCGCGGTGAGGGCCGCGCGGGCCCAGTCCCCCGCGGTGAGCCGTCTACGGGTCTTCTCGTTCGCCATCCCCGTACGGTACCGTATGGAAACGAACCATACGGTTGCGTATGGTGAAGGTCGACGGAGGTCACCGTGAGACTCGTCCGCAACACCCACGAACGCGTCGTCCCCGCTTCCGCCGAAGCGGTCGGCGAGCTGCTCGCCACGCTCGGCGGCGACGGGGACCGCCTGTGGCCGAACCCGGCCTGGCCTCCGATGCGCCTGGACCGACCGCTGTCCGTCGGTGCCGACGGCGGGCACGGGCCGATCCGCTACCGGGTGAGCGCACACGCCCCCGGCCGCCGGGTGCGCTTCACCTTCCACCCGGGGACGGGGCTCCGCGGCTTCCACGAACTCGTGGTCGAACCCCTCCCCGACGACAGGGCCCTGCTGCGCCACCACGTCGAAGCCGCGCCCCGGGGGGCCATGCGCCTGCTGTGGCCCCTCGCGGTCCGCCCCCTGCACGACGCCGTGGTCGAGGACCTGCTCGACAACGCCGAGCGCGCCTTCGCGGCACGGCCGCCCCGACCGGCCCGCTGGTCGGCGTGGGTGCGCCTCCTGCGGATCACCGAACGGCCGCGCACCAGGCCCTGCCCGGTCCCGGAGGGCGCCCGGCTCGCGCGCGGTGCGTTCGACGACCCCCACCACACCGGCGCCTTCACGGTGGAGCACCGCCCCGGTGTCAGCACCGATCCGCAGGAGTGGGCGGACGCGGTCTTCCGGGATCCGCCGCGCTGGGTCCTCGCCCTCCTGTACCTGCGCGAGGCTCTGGTGGGGCTGGTCGGCATCGAACGCGCGGGCCGGTCCGCCTTCGACACGCTCTCCTCGCGTCCGGCGGAGGTCCTGCTCGGAACCGATTCGGGCCATCTCGACTTCCGCGTCTCGCTCCTGGTCCGCGAACGGTCGGTCACGCTCACCACGGTGGTGCGGCTGAAGAACCGGCGCGGGCGGATGTACTGGGCCGTGGTCCGACAGCTGCACCCCGTCGTCGTGCGCGGTATGCTCCGCCGGGCCGCGCACCGGCTGGCCGACCGGGCACGGGACGGGCGGTACGGCGCGGAGGGTCCGCGAGCGGGTGGAACGGACCCCGGGCACGGGGTGGGCCCACGCCAGGGGCTCGGGAGAGCAGGGGGCTAGGTGTACTGCCCTGAGAGGTTAGGTACGCGGGTGGCGGGAGGGCCGCTGATCGCGGTGTGGAACCGGTGGTGATTGTAGTGGTGCAACCATGCCGGGAACGCCTCCCGCCTCCGCGTCTCGCTGGTGTAGGGGCGGGCGTAGGCCCATTCCTGGGCCAGGATCCGGTTGAAGCGCTCCACCTTGCCGTTGGTCTGGGGCCGGTAGGGGCGGGTGCGCTTGTGCTTGATGCCCTGGGCGTGAAGCACATCGCGCCAGGTGTGGGACTTGTAGCAGGCCCCGTTGTCGGTCAACACCCGCTCCACCGCGATGCCCACCGAGGCGAAGTAGGCGTGGGCGCGCTTCCAGAACCCGGTGGCGGTCTCCTTCTTCTCGTCGGGCAGGATCTCTGAGTAGGCCAGGCGGGAGTGGTCGTCCACGGCGTTGTGGATGTAGGCGTAGCCGGCCCCGGAGCGGTGTTTGCGGCCCTGGGCGCGTCCCAGGCTCTTGTGGCCGCCGCCATGGGGGATGTTGCCGCTCTTCTTGATGTCCACGTGCACGAGTTCGCCGGGGCGTTCGCGCTCGTAGCGGCGCACGGTGCGCCCGGTGGCCCGGTCGGTGTGGGTCAGGCGGGGCATGCGGTAGCGGGTCAGGATCCGGTGCACGGTCGAAGCGTGCATGCCCAGGTGTCCGGCGATGCGGGCCGGTCCCCACCGCTGGGTAACGCGGAGCTTGATGACGCGGCGCTCACATCGGGTGGGGGTGCGCAGGGGTGAGTGGGCCGGGCGGCTGGGACGGTCGCCCATGCCCGCCTTGCCGTGTGCGCGGTAGCGGCCCGCCCAGCGTTTGGTGGTGGTGACCGCGACCTGGAAGCGTTCGGCGGCCCGGCGCAGCGGCCATTTGTCCTCGACCACGCAGCGGGCCAACGCGAGGCGTCCGGTGGGTGTGAGCTTGGCGTTGGCATGGGTAATATGGGCCACGGAGGGCCTCCTGACCTTCTTCAGGTGTTGATCTAGACAATCCACACCTATGTCGGAGGCCCTCTCTTGCTGTCAAATCATTGCCGGGCTGTACTCAACCTCTGTGGTCAGTACAGCTAGGGCCGTCCGGAGACCAGTCCCCCGTCCTTCCACACCGCGGCGATCTGGGGGACGCCGGGTCGGTAGGCCAGGTAGAGGTGGTTCGGAGCGTCGAGCATCGTGAGGTCGGCGCGTGCCCCCGGGGCCAGGTGGCCCACGTCCTCGCGGCGCAGCGCCCGGGCACCGCCCCGGGTGGCCGCCCACACGGCCTCGTCCGGGGTCAGACCCATGTCGCGCACCGCCACCGCGATGCAGAAGGCCAGGCTCGACGTGAAGCACGACCCGGGGTTGCAGTCGCTGGCCAGGGCGACGAGCGCACCGGCGTCCACCAGGGCGCGGGCGTCGGGGTAGGGCTGGCGGGTGGAGAAGTCCACCCCGGGCAGCAGGGTGGCCACCGTGGGTTCGGAGCGCCCGGCCGCCTGGGCCAGAGCGTCGACGTCCTCGGCGCTCAGGTAGGTGCAGTGGTCGACCGAGGCCGCCCCCAGTTCCACCGCCAGCCGGACCCCGGGCCCCTCGCCCAGCTGGTTGCCGTGGACCCGGGGCAACAGGCCCCGTTCCATGCCCGCGGTGAGCACCCGGCGCGAGGCCTGCTCGTCGAAGGCGCCGCGCTCGCAGAACACGTCGACCCAGCGGGCGTGCGGCGCGCAGGCGTCGAGCATGGGCCCGGTCACCAGGTCGACGTAGGCGGCGGGGTCGTCGGCGTACTCGGGGGCGACCACGTGCGCGCCGAGGAAGGTGACCTCGTCGGTGACGCGGGAGGCGGCCTCCAGGGAGCGCCGTTCGTCGGCGACGGTGAGCCCGTAGCCCGACTTGACCTCCAGGGTGGTGGTGCCCTGCCCGTGCGCCTCGCGGACGAACCTCCGTGCCCCGTCGAGGAGTTCGGCGTCGGTGGCCGCGCGGGTGGCGGCCACCGTGGTGCGGATACCGCCCGCCGAGTAGGGCTGCCCGCTCATCCGGGCGGCGAACTCACGGCTGCGGTCCCCGGCGAAGACGATGTGGGAGTGGCTGTCGACGAAACCGGGCAGCACACAGCGTCCGGCGGCGTCCACCCGAGCGTCGGCGGCGGGCGCCCGGTCGCGGGGGCCCGCCCACGCGACACGGCCGTCCTCGATCACGAGAGCGGCGTCGGCGATCTCCCCGAGCGGGCCCCGTCCCAGGGCCGGATCGTTGGTGACCAGGGTGCCGATCGCGTCGACGAGGATCGTCCCGGGCACCCCGGAGGCGGTTTCGTTCTCGGTCAAAGCAGCTCCTTGATCACGGAGTCGAGTTCACTGGCGGTGTCGGGCAGGCGGGTGTGCGCCCCGTCCCGGACGGTCCACTCCCCGTCCACCATCACGTGGCGCACGTCGGCGGCCGTGGCGGCGAAGACCACGGCGTCGGTGGCGCGTTCGGGGTCGGCCCCGGCCAGACGCACACTGTCCAGGGAGACGTTGACCAGGTCGGCGCGGGCGCCGGGGAGCAGGGCACCGGCGTCGTGCCAGCCGAGCCCGGCGTGTCCGGCGGCGGTGGCGGCCCGCAGCAGGGCACCGCTGCCCAGGGTTCCCCGGCGGTGGGTGCGCAGGCGTTCGTGCAGCTCCACCGCGCGGGCCTCCTCGAACAGGTCCGACTGGACGTGCTGGTCGGTACCCAGGCTCAGCGGGACCCGGTGCGGGGCGGCCACGAGGTCTCCGGTGCGCGGCAGGCCATCGGCGAGATCGCGCTCGGTGGTCGGGCACAGGCACACCGCCGACCCGTGCTCACGGACGGTGTCCACGTCGGCGTCGGTCAGGTGGGTGGCGTGCACCAGGGTGGTGCGTTCGGTGAGCGCCCCGGCCTCGGCCAGGACCCGCACTGGGGTGAGCCCGTGGGCGGCCAGACAGGCGGCGTTCTCGGCCGGCTGTTCGGAGACGTGCACGTGCAGGGGCAGCCCCCTCCCGTCCGCGAACTCCGCCACCCGGGGCAGGTCGGCGGCGGGTACCGCGCGCACCGAGTGCGCGGCCGCACCGGTCCGGGCGTGCGCGCCCCGGGGGGTGAACGCGGCGACCCGGTCGGCCCAGGCCCCGACGGTGCCGTCGCCGAAGCGCAGTTGGGGTCCGGACAGCGGCAGGTGCGCGCCGTCCTCGCCGAGTCCGCCGGACAGGTAGCACACGTCCAGCAAGGTGAGCCGGATCCCGGCGTCGGCGGCGGCCGCCACCAGGGCGTGGCCCATGGCGTTGGGGTCGGTGTAGCGGTGTCCGCCGGGGCCGTGGTGGAGGTAGTGGAACTCGCCCACGCAGACCACCCCGGCCAGGGCCATCTCCGCGAAGACGGCCCGGGCCAGACGGTGGTAGGAGTCCGGGTCGAGGCGTTCGGCCACCCGGTACATCACCTCGCGCCAGGTCCAGAAGGATCCGCCACCGGTGTGGGTGCGTCCGCGCAGGGCCCGGTGGAAGGCGTGCGAGTGGGCGTTGGCCATGCCGGGCAGGGTCAGCCCGGTGAGGCGTTCGGCGTCGGCCGGGGGTGTGTCCACGGCCGCGACCGAGGCCAGCCGGCCCCGCGCGTCGACGGTCAGGAGCACCCCGGGCTCGGGTGCGTCTCCGCCCAGCCACGCCCACTCGCACCAGTACCGGCGCTCCCGGGAGTGTGCGTTCACGGGGCACCTCCCGGAACGGAGAGCAGGTCGGCCAGAACGTCGGCCAGGGCGGTGACCCCGGCGTGGCTGTCCTCGGGGCGGGCCCACTCCTGCGGCGAGTGCGAGACCCCGGTCGGGTTCCGCACGTACAGCATCGCCGTGGGCACGTGCGCGGAGAGCACCCCGGCGTCGTGTCCGGCCCCGGTGGGCAGGATCGGGACCGGCCCGGCGGACTCGGCGGCGCGGGTCCGCACGATCGCGGCCAGCCGGTCGCGCAGGTCGTGCGAGAACTCCACCAGCGGCGTGGTGGACTCGGCCGCCATGGTGTGGGTGACCCCGTGGTCGCGGGCGGCCCGCTCGGCCGCCTCGCGCACACCGTCCACCACCGCGGCGAGGGTGCCGGAGTCGGCGGCCCGGGCGTCCAGCCAGGCACTGACCAGTGAGGGGATGGCGTTGGTGCCGTTGGGGGCGACCAGGCTCCTGGCCACGGTGGCTCGGGCGTCGTGCTTCTCGGCCATGGCGCGGGCGGCCAGGATCGTGTGCGCGAAGGGCAGCATGGGGTCGGCACGGTCCTCCAAGCGGGTGGTGCCCGCGTGGTCGGCGCGGCCGGTGAAGTCCATCCGCCACCGTCCGTGCGGCCAGATCGCACTGGCCACGCCGACCGGGTGCCCGGTCTCCTCCAGGGCCCGCCCCTGTTCCACGTGCAGTTCGACGAAGACGTCCAGCAGGGCCAGGAGCTCGGGGTCGGGGCCGATCCCCTCGGGGTCCAGCCCCGCGTCCGCCATGGCCCGCGCCCAGGTGGTGCCGGAGGCGTCGGTGAGGGTCCGGGCGCGCGCCGGGTCGATCTCCCCGGTGCTCAGGCGGCTGCCCAGGCAGGGCACGCCGAACCGGCCGCCCTCCTCCTCGACGAACACGCCCAGGGCCAGCGGCCGTGCGGGAGTGAACCCCCGGGAGCGGAGTTCGTCCACGGCGGCCAGGGCGCTGGCCACCCCGAGCGGCCCGTCGAAGGCACCGCCGTCGGGTACGGAGTCCAGGTGGGAACCGGTGGCCACGGCCCCGGGACCGGGCGCGGGCCACCAGGCCCACAGGTTGCCGTTGCGGTCGGTCCGCACGTCCAGACCGCGGGCGGCGGCCGCCTCGGTGAACCAGGCGCGGGCGTCGGTGTCGGCGCCCGCCCAGGTGTATCGGTGGTAGCCACCGCTGTCCGCGGAGCGCCCGACGGGGGCCAGTTCGGCCCAGAGCCGGTCGAAGCTCACTCGCCCTCCTTCATGGGCACCCGGATGCCGTGGGTGCCGGCGACGCGCTCGGCCTCCTCGTAACCGGCGTCCACGTGGCGGATGACGCCCATGGCGGGGTCGTTGGTCAGGACCCGGTCGAGTTTGGCGGCGGCCAGTTCGGTGCCGTCGGCGACACTGACCTGACCGGCGTGGATGGATCGGCCCATGCCCACGCCGCCGCCGTGGTGGATGGACACCCAGGAGGCGCCCGAGGAGGTGTTGACCAGGGCGTTGAGCAGCGGCCAGTCGGCGATGGCGTCCGAGCCGTCCTTCATGCCCTCGGTCTCGCGGTAGGGCGAGGCCACCGAACCGGTGTCCAGGTGGTCGCGGCCGATGGCCAGGGGCGCGGAGACCTCACCGGAGGCCACCAGTTCGTTGAAGCGCTGCCCGGCGGCGGCGCGCTCGCCCTGGCCCAGCCAGCAGATGCGGGCGGGCAGGCCCTGGAAGGCGACCCGGTCCTGGGCCATCCGGATCCACCGCGTCAGGTGCTCGTTGTCGGGGAACAGGTCGAGGACGGCCTGGTCGGTGCGGGCGATGTCGGCGGGGTCGCCGGAGAGCGCGGCCCAGCGGAACGGACCCTTGCCCTCGCAGAACAGGGGCCGGATGTAGGCGGGCACGAACCCGGGGAAGTCGAAGGCCCTGGTGAACCCGCCCTCACGCGCCTCGTCGCGAATGGAGTTGCCGTAGTCGAAGACCTCGGCGCCCGCGTCCAGGAAGCCGACCATCGCCTCCACGTGCGCGGCCATGGACTCGCGGGCCCGGACGGTGAACTCCTCGGGTTTGGCCGCCGCCAGGTCCTTCCAGTCTCCGAACGGCACGCCCGCGGGCAGGTAGGCGAGCGGGTCGTGGGCCGAGGTCTGGTCGGTGACGATGTCGATCGGCGCGCCCCGGGACAGGAGTTCGGGGAAGATCTCGGCGGCGTTTCCCAGGACGCCGACGGACAGCGGCCGGCGCTCGTCGCGGGCGCGCACGGCCAGGTCGAGGGCCTCGTCCAGGCTGTCGGCGCGCACGTCCAGGTAGCGGTGCTCGATACGGCGGTCGATCCGGCTGCCGTCGCACTCGACCACGATCGCCACACCGTCGTTCATGGTGACGGCCAGCGGCTGGGCGCCGCCCATGCCGCCGAGCCCGGCGGTGAGGGTGATGGTCCCGGCCAACGAACCGGCGAACCTCTTCGCGGCCACGGCGGCGAAGGTCTCGTAGGTGCCCTGGAGGATGCCCTGGGTGCCGATGTAGATCCACGAACCGGCGGTCATCTGCCCGTACATGGTCAGGCCCTCGGCCTCCAGGCGGCGGAACTCGGGCCAGTTGGCCCAGTCCCCCACCAGGTTGCTGTTGGCCAGCAGCACCCGGGGGGCCCACTCGTGGGTGCGCATGATCCCCACCGGCCGCCCGGACTGCACCAGGAGGGTCTCGTCGCCCTCCAGGTCGCGCAGGGAGGCGGTGATCCGGTCGAAGCTGCGCCAGTCCCGTGCCGCCTTGCCGGTACCGCCGTAGACCACCAGGTCCTCGGGGTGCTCGGCGACCTCGGGGTCGAGGTTGTTGTGGAACATGCGCAGGGCCGCCTCCTGCTGCCAGCCCTTGGCCGACAGGGTGAGGCCGCGTGCCGCGCGGACGGTGCGTGGGTTGCTCATCGGGTTCTCCTCCGGGGGTCAGGCGAGCGGGGTGACGGACTCGGCGGCCTCGACGACCGAGCCGTCGGCGACCATCGCGGCCACGGCGGCGATCTCCGGGGCGAGGTAGCGGTCGGGGCCGGGCCCCTGGACCCGCTCGCGCACCGTGCGCAGGACGGCGCCGGTGGCGGGACCGGGCTCCAACGGTGAGCGCAGGTCGAGGGCGCGGGCGGCGGTGAGCAGCTCCACGGCCAGCACGTTGGTGAGCCCGTCCACGGCGCGGCGCAGCTTGCGTGCGGCCGACCAGCCCATGGACACGTGGTCCTCCTGCATGGCCGAGCTGGGGATGGAGTCGACGCTGGCGGGCACGGCCAGGCGCTTGAGCTCGGAGACGATGGCGGCCTGGGTGTACTGGGCGATCATGTGGCCCGAGTCCACACCGGGGTCGTCGGCGAGGAAGGCGGGCAGCCCGTGGGAGCGGGAGACGTCGAGCATGCGGTCGGTGCGGCGCTCGGCGATCGAGGCGGTGTCGGCGACGGCCACGGCGAGGAAGTCCAGTACGTAGGCGACCGGCGCCCCGTGGAAGTTGCCGTTGGACTCCACCCGCCCGTCGTCGAGGACGACGGGGTTGTCGATGACGCTGTCCAGTTCGCGCCCGGCCACGAGCAGGGCGTGGGACAGGGTGTCGCGGGCCGCACCGGCGACCTGCGGGGCGCAGCGCAGTGAGTAGGCGTCCTGGACGCGGTTGCAGTCCGGGCCCCGGTGGGAGGCGACGATCGGCGAGCCCGCGAGCATCGCGCGCAGGTTGGCGGCGGAGGCGGCCTGGCCGGGGTGCGGGCGCAGGCGCTGGAGCTCCTCGGCGAAGACCCGGTCGGTGCCGAGCAGGGCCTCGACGCTCATGGCCGCGGTGATGTCGGCGACCTTGAGCAGGCGCTCCAGGTCCATGCAGGCCATGGCCAGCATGCCGAGCATCCCGTCGGTGCCGTTGATGAGGGCCAGCCCCTCCTTGGCGCCGAGCTCCACCGGCCGGATGCCCGCCTCGGCCAGGGCGTCCGCGGCGTCCCTGAGCTCGCCGTCGGCGTCACGGACCCGTCCCTCGCCCATCAGGGCCAGGGCGACGTGGGACAGGGGCGCCAGGTCACCGGAGCAGCCCAGGCTGCCGTACTCGTGGACGATCGGGGTGACACCCGCGTTGAGCAGGGCGGCGAGGGCCTCGACGGTGGACGTCTGCACGCCCGTGTTGCCGGAGGCCAGGGTGCGCAGGCGCAGGAGCATCAGGGCACGGACGACCTCGGTCTCCACCTCGGGTCCGGCTCCGGCGGCGTGCGAGCGGATGAGCGAACGCTGGAGGTGGGCACGCAGGTCGGGGGCGATGTGCCGGGTGGCCAGGGCGCCGAACCCGGTGCTGACCCCGTAGGCGGGTACCTCGCCCCGGGCGAGCACCTCGACCCGTTCGCGGCCGTGGCGCACGGCCTTGCGGGTCTCCTCGCTGAGGGTGACGGGGGCGCCGTCGCGGGCGACGGCGAGGACCTGGGCCGGGGTGAGCGGGGCACCGCCGACGGAAACGGAAGCAACTGCTGTGGACATGCCTCCATTGCACCGCTCCCGGGACCCTGCGGGAAGTGCCAACACGTGGGTTCTGTCCGATATTTCAGACAGTTGCCCCGGCCCCCCTACCGGATCACCCGCACCTCGCACCTGAGCCCCGGCGAGCCGCACCCCAGGCGTCCCCGGGGACGAGGAGAAGCAAGCGTGACCAGCAGTGGAAGGCATCCGACCGAGCGCTACAGCGGCGCAGGAACGGACTGTGGGATCATCGGGGCATGAGTCTCGTCCCGGCGGCCACGCGTGCGCTGCGGCTGCTGCGCTTCCTGGCCTCCCGGCCGGGCCCGGTGTCGGCCTCGGCGATCGCGAACGGGCTCGGGCTGCCCCGTTCCAGCGTCTACCAGCTCCTGGAGGCGATGGCCGAGGAGGGGTTCGTGACGCACCTGCCCGAGGAGCGGCGGTGGGGGTTGGGGGTGGCGGCCTTCGAGATCGGGTCGGCGTACCTGCGCCACGACGGGATCGAGCGGCTGGCCCGCCCCCTGTTGCACCAGCTCACCGAGACCACCGGGGCCACCGCCCACCTGGGGGTGCTGCACGGCTCGGACACCCTGTACCTGCTCAAGGAACAGCCCCCGCACGCGCCCACGCTCATCACCGGGGTGGGGGTGCGCCTGCCCGCGCACCTGACCGCCTCGGGGCGGGCGATGCTCGCCCGGCTGCCGCGCGCCCAGGTGCGCGCCCTGTACCCGGACAAGGCTGCCTTCACCGACCGCACCGGCCGCGGGCCCGCCACCCCGGGGGAACTGCGCACGCTGCTCTCCGAGGAGCGTGCGCAGGGGTGGTCGATCGAGAACGGCCAGGTCACCGAGGGGTTCGTCTCGGTGGCGGCGGCCGCGGCCGACCACAACGGGCGCCCCGCGGCGGCGATCAGTCTGACGGTTCCCAGCGCGCGGCCGGTCACCCCGCAGGCGTTGGCCGCGCGGGTGCGGGACGCGGCGGGCGAGCTCACCCGCAGGCTGAGCGGCCGGTCGGGATCACCGGCGACGTAGCGGCGGGGTCCGCTCGACGACGGCCGGCAGGGGCGCGGTGCGCTCCACCATCCTCAGGATGTGCTCCTTCCGGTTGCGCGGCACCTGTACGTAGAACTGGGTGGCGGCGTCGGGGTCGGCGTCGAGATCGAGGCTTTCGGCCGTCTCCGCCCAGCTGGGCAGTTCGGGGTCGGTCCGGGGCGTGTCCAGCGCGAACTCGATGAAGTAGGTGAGCCTGCGACCTCCGGTGTGCACCTCGCGGATGCGGCGGATCTCCGGCCAGGCGATGAAGGTCCCCTCTCCGGGGAACCACCACTTGCGCTCCTGGAGGACGGTGATGCCGTCGCTGTCGGCGCTGATGCCCTGGCGGGTGATGCGCTGGGGCAGACCCCGCACCAGGAAGACGTTGCTCCCGGGGCCGATGAAGAACATGACCAGCCCGGCGGACGCCCACAGCGCGACGGAGCCGACCGTGGTCTCCTCACGCAGCACGTGCCAGAACGTGGACCCCACCACCACGAGGAACCCCAGGGTGAGGGCCCCGGAGAAGTAGGCGGCCGTCATCCACATGCGTGTGTTGGGACCGCGCAGACTGACGTAGCGGCGCAGGTGGGACACGCTCGCGGGTGGTTGGGTCAGGTCCGAGGGGACCCCCCGCGCGTCAGGGGGGACGTCAGGTGGTTCGGGGGAGGCCATGCCCCCATTCTTCCAAGTTCTGCGGGTGCTCGGTGCGGTGGCTCACCCCGGTTCGTCGTCGATGTGCGGCCGCGTGCGGTCAATCCCGGTAAACACCTGATGTCCGTCGGCGCACAGCGCTACAGTCCTGTCCCATGAGGCGCAGCACACGTGAGTACGAGACGGCGCTCCTGGTGGACGGTGAGGTCCTGGTCGTCGGGGGGATCGTCTACCGGGGGCGGACGATGCTCGACGAGGAGGGGGCGGAGCGGTTCGCGCCGTTGGAGCGCTGGGCCAAGGGCGTGGCGGAGAGTCTGGGGCGTCCGGTGACGTGGCGGGCCAGGGCCAAGAACGAACCGGAGGCGCAGGGTACCGCGCGGCCGGGCGAGGTGCTTCAGAACCGCCTGGCGCTCTGAGCTCCGCATTTGGCGCACTGGAACTTGCGGTCGTCGCCGAGGATCCAGTCGTGGTCCCCGCCGGTAGGGCACGCTGACATCG
Organism: Nocardiopsis moroccensis; assembly: GCF_055763695.1. Classification (NCBI taxonomy): domain Bacteria; kingdom Bacillati; phylum Actinomycetota; class Actinomycetes; order Streptosporangiales; family Nocardiopsidaceae; genus Nocardiopsis; species Nocardiopsis moroccensis. The sequence continues at coordinate 2,588,921 of NZ_CP199747.1, forward strand.
ACACCAACTCCTCAGGAAGGGGGCTTCGGGGGTGTGTCGGTCATCGTATTTCCCACCAGCAACACCAGTCGCGGGAATGAGAAGATGCGCCTCTTCCTCATGTCCGGCGGAGTCGCATGTCCGGGCGGGCCCGCCTCCGCACACGCGTCGGGGCCCGACGCCAGCGACCGGGGTGACTGACGGCGGGCCCCGACGGGGAGACCGGGAAGCCTAGTTCTGGGAGGCCTTCATGTGGGCCTCGACCGCGGCGCGGTCGGCGCGGAGCTTGGCGAGGGCCTCATCGAGGATGAGCTTGCCCTCCTCCTCGCTGCGGCGCTCCTTCACGTACGCCAGGTGCGTCTTGTAGGGCTCGGTGCGCGGCGGCGACGGAGGGTTGGCCTTGTCCTTGCCCGCGGGGAACCCGCAGCGCGGGCAGTCCCACTCGTCGGGCACCGCGGCCTCGCTGGCGAAGCTGGGGATGACCTCGTGCAAGTTCGCACAGTAGAACGGAACCCGGACGCGGGGAGCGGCCTCGCCCCGCTCCGCCTCGCCCATAGGGCCGGCTCCGACTCGGCTGCCACGGATGGCACTGCCACTACCCACGAAAAACTCCTTCGGCGAACTCGCCGACTGACTCGGACGAGATTGACTTGGACGGGGGGCCTACGGCCGATCGGCGCGCTACATTCCCCGGTTGATCAACAGGCCGAGAACGACGATCGCCACGATCCACGTGACCGCGATGCCGACGGTCATCCGGTCGAGGTTGCGTTCGACAACGGAGGATCCGCCGAGCGAGGACGTGACACCACCGCCGAACATGTCGGACAGGCCACCGCCCTTGCCCTTGTGCATCAGCACGAGGAGGACCAGCAGCACACTGAGAAGCATCACGAAGATGGACAGACCGAGGATCACACGCTCACCCGTAGCTCGACCCCGCAGCGGGGGGATGGACACCTCGGCCCCCTTTCCCCACCCCTGACAGCGTCGGCATGAGGGCACCGACCTGAGAGCGGGTCGCGGAAGGAGGAGACCGGGGACGTTTTCGGATTTTACCGTGCCGTCGCCGACACGGGAGGGGAAACCACGAGGCACGGGAATCCCCATAGCGAAGTCTAGCCCGAACAGGGCACCTGTCGGGCACCCCGCCCGTCACACCTGGACATCAGAGAGTGACGGGCGGGGTTTCGCAAGACGTTTGGTCAGCCGTTCTCACCGAAGCGGATCACCTTGGCGAACTCGTCGGCCTTGAGGCAGGCACCGCCGACCAGGGCGCCGTCGACGTCCTCCTTGGCCATGATGCCGGGGGCGTTGTCCCCCTTGACCGAACCGCCGTAGAGCACGCGGACCGCGCCGGAGACCTCGGAGGAGTACAGCTCGGCCAGGCGCCCGCGGATCGCGGCGCAGACCTCCTGCGCGTCCTCCGGGGTGGCGACCTCACCGGTGCCGATCGCCCACACCGGCTCGTAGGCGATGACGATCCGCTCCGCCTGCTCGGCCGGGACCTCCTTGAGGGCGCCGTCCAGCTGGGCCAGGACGTGCTCGACCTGCTTCCCGGCCTTGCGCACCTCCAGGCCCTCGCCCACGCACAGGAGCGGGACGATGTCGTTCTTGTAGGCGGCCTTGACCTTGGCGTTGACCAGGGCGTCGTCCTCCGCGTGGTACTCGCGACGCTCGGAGTGGCCGACCAGGACGTAGGAGCACTCCAGCTTGGCGAGCATCGCACCGGAGACCTCACCGGTGTAGGCGCCCTTGTCGTGGGCGGAGATGTCCTGCGCACCGAACCTGATCCGCAGCTTGTCCCCGTCCACCAGCGTCTGCACGCTGCGGATGTCGGTGAACGGCGGCAGGACGACGACCTCCGCGGCCTCGTAGTCCTTGTCGTTCAGGGCGAAGGCCAGCTTCTGGACGAGAGCGATGGCCTCCAGGTGGTTGTTGTTCATCTTCCAGTTGCCCGCGATGAGCGGCTGGCGCTTGGTCATCCTTGACTCACTTCGTTTCGTCGGAGAGGGCGTGCTGAACGTGGTGTCCCCGGGGGCGTGCGAGGGCCCGGGAGGAACACGGCCCCTAGGCGAGGGCGTCGATACCGGGGAGGTCCTTGCCCTCCAGGTACTCCAGGCTGGCTCCGCCGCCGGTGGAGATGTGGCCGAAGGAGGCCTCGTCGAAGCCCAGGGCGCGCACGGCCGCGGCGGAGTCGCCGCCGCCGACCACGGTGAAGGCGTCGGAGTCGATGAGCGCCTGGGCCAGGGCGCGTGTGCCGCCGGCGTAGGGCTCCATCTCGAACACACCCATGGGGCCGTTCCAGAACACGGTTTTGGCGTCGGCCAGCTTCTCGGCGAAGAGCACCCGGCTCCTGGGGCCGATGTCCAGGCCCATGCGGTCGGCCGGGATGGCGTCGACGCCGACCTCGGCGTGCGGGGCGTCGGCGGCGAACTTCTCGGCGGCCACGACGTCCACGGGCAGGACGATCTCCACGCCCTCACGCTCGGCGCGCTCCAGGTAGCCGCGGACGGTGTCGAGCTGGTCGGCCTCCAGGAGGCTGGAGCCGACCTCGTAGCCCTGGGCCTTGAGGAAGGTGAACACCATGCCGCCGCCGATGAGCAGGCGGTCGGCGGTGCCGAGGAGGTTGTCGATGACACCGAGCTTGTCGGAGACCTTCGAACCGCCGAGGACCACGGCGTAGGGGCGCTGGGGGTCGGCGGTGAGCTTGCGCAGGACCTCGACCTCGGTCAGGACCAGGCCGCCGACGGCGTGCGGAAGCCTGCCGGGCAGGTCGTAGACGCTGGCGTGCCTGCGGTGCACCGCACCGAAGGCGTCGCCCACGTACAGGTCGGCGAGCTGGGCGAAGCGGTCGGCGAGCTCGCCGCGCTCGGCGTCGTCCTTGCTGGTCTCGCCGGGCTCGAAGCGCACGTTCTCCAGCAGCGCGACCTCCCCGTCGGCCAGGGCCGCGGAGGTGGCGCGGGCGGCCTCTCCGGCGGTGTCGGCGGCGAAGGCGACCTCGGTGCCGAGCAGCTCGCCCAGGCGGGCGGCGACGGGGCGCAGGGAGTACCGGGGGTCGGGTGCGCCCTTGGGACGGCCCAGGTGCGCGGCGACGATGACGCGGGCGCCGCGCTCACGGAGCTTGGTGATGGTGGGCAGGGCCGCGCGGATGCGACCGTCGTCGGTGATGCGGTCGCCGTCCACGGGCACGTTCAGGTCGGCCCGGACGAACACGCGCTTTCCGGAGACGTCGAGGTCCTCGATCGTCCGCATGCTGGTCTCCTCGTTGGGGTGTTGGGGTCTGGGGGTCCCGGGCGGCGGGCCGGGAGGGGTGCGCACGTGACGGCACCCCCACCGCGCGCAGGCGGAGGGGGTGCCGGGTCACGCGTTCGCGACCATGGGGTCGGTGGACCGGCTACAGGTTGGAGCCGACCAGCTTGGCCAGGTCGACCAGGCGGTTGGAGTAGCCCCACTCGTTGTCGTACCAGCCCAGGATCTTGACCTGGTTGCCGGAGACCATGGTCATCCCGGCGTCCAGGGTGCAGGAGGGCGCGGTGCCGACGATGTCGGAGGAGACGATCGGGTCCTCGGTGTAGACCAGGACGTCCTTGAGCGGGCCCTCGGCCGCGGCCTTGAACGCCGCGTTGACCTCGTCCTTGGTGACCTCGCGGTCCAGGGTGACGACCAGGTCGGTGGCGGAGCCGTCCGGGACCGGGACGCGCATGGCCATGCCGTCCAGCTTGCCCGCGAGCTCGGGGATGACCAGGGCCGTGGCCTTGGCCGCACCCGTGCTGGTCGGGATGATGTTCTGCGCGGCCGCGCGGGCGCGACGCAGGTCCTTGTGCGGGAGGTCCAGGATGACCTGGTCGTTGGTGTACGCGTGCACCGTGGTCATGAAGCCCTGCTGGACACCGAAGTTGTCCAGCAGCACCTTCGCCATCGGCGCCACGCAGTTGGTGGTGCAGGAGGCGTTGGAGATGACGTCGTGGTTGGCGGCGTCGTACTTGTCGTCGTTGACGCCCATCACGACGGTGATGTCCTCGCCCTTGGCCGGGGCGGAGATGATGACCTTCTTGGCGCCGGCGGCGATGTGCTTCTTGGCGTCCTCGGCCTTGGTGAAGATACCGGTGGACTCGACGACGACGTCGACGTTCAGCTCGCCCCAGGGCAGCTGGGCGGGGTCGCGCTGGGCCAGGACCTTGATGGTCTGGTCGCCGACGCGGATGAAGTCCTCACCGACCTCGAGGTTGCCCTCGAGGGTGCCGAGCACGGTGTCGTACTTGAGCAGGTGCGCGAGCGTCTTGGTGTCGGTGAGGTCGTTGACCGCGACGATTTCGATGTCGCTGCCGCCGGCGGCGACCGCGCGCCAGAAATTGCGGCCGATCCGACCGAAGCCGTTGACGCCTACACGGATGGTCACGGAACCAATCTCCTCATTTGTCGCACATCATTTTCACCCGGGCGTCCGGCCGCTCCGGGGATCCGGACTGGTACGGCCGGAGCCACCGGTGTTGAGCAGCGTGAACGCATAACAGGTGTTCACAGAGAGCCTAGCGGAGTGTCGACGGGGAGCAGTTCCCACCCCGTGCTCGACAGCTCTTCGACCCTTCGCGGTTTCGCGACCATCCTGGCACCGCAAAGCGAAGAGGTCTATACCATTTTCGGAAGTTATCCCGGAGTTTTCGCAGTTAACAAAGCCGAACATCCGTGTTGCGTCCGCGTTCCGTTCCGCTCGGCCCCCGCCCGGGGTCAGGGAACGAGCATGTCCGGAGTGAGGTTCGCCTCTGTCCCCTCGATGCCCAGATCACTGGCCCGCTTGTCGGCCATGGCCAACAGCCTGCGGATACGGCCGGCGATGGCGTCCTTGGTCAACGGCGGAACCGACAGCTGGCCCAGTTCCTCCAGGGACGCCTGCTTGTGTGCCAGTCGCAGCTGGCCGGCGGCCACCAGGTGCTTGGGGGCGTCCTCGCCCAGGATCTCCAGGGCCCGCTCCACCCGCGCACCCGCGGCGACCGCGGCGCGGGCGCTGCGGCGCAGGTTGGCGTCGTCGAAGTTGGCGAGCCGGTTCGCGGTGGCCCGCACCTCCCGGCGCATCCGGCGCTCCTCCCAGGTCAGAACGCTCTGGTGGGCGCCCAGCAGGGTCAGCAGCGCACCGATCGAGTCACCGTCGCGCACCACCACCCGGTCCACTCCGCGCACCTCGCGCGCCTTGGCGTGCACCTTCAGCCGACGGGCGGCGCCGACCAGCGCCAGCGCCGCCTCGGGGCCCGGGCAGGTGACCTCCAACGACATCGAACGGCCCGGTTCGGTCAGGGAGCCGTGCGCGATGAAGGCACCGCGCCAGGCGGACTCGGAGTCGCAGGCGCCTCCCGCGACGACGTGCCGGGGAAGGCCGCGCACCGGACGCCCGTTGTTGTCCACCAGACCGGTCTGGCGGGCCAGGGACTCCCCGTCCTTGATCACCCGCACCACGTACCGGTTGCCCTTGCGCAGCCCGCTCGGGGAGAGCACCACCACTTCGGACTCGTGCCCGAAGACCTCCGAGATGTCCTTGCGCAGCCGACGGGCGGCGGCCCCCGTGTCGAGCTCCGCCTCGATCACGATCCGACCGCCCACCAGGTGGAGTCCTCCGGTGAAACGCAGGATGGTGGACACCTCCGCCTTGCGGCAGCATGGCTTGAGAATCGCCAGACGGCTCAACTCGTCCTTCACCACGCCGGTCATCGCCATCGCTGCGATCCTCCCCTTGAACTGGCAGAACTCCGACACCACACACCCGGTGCCGGGGGAGCCGCCACGGGGCCGGGCCACGGGCGGCTTTCTCGGTGCAGACTACGTGACGCGGGCTCTCACGCCGACCCCCGCACGGCGTGTTGCCGATCCCCCTTCCCTGCTCACAGGCGGCGTGTCGGTCTTCGTGGCGTTGTGCGGTCAATTGCTCCCGGGGCCGGAGGAAGCCAGAAGGGACTCCAGATGGTTCCGGAGCACGACCGCGTGGTTGTGCTCGGTGTCCTTGGCCGCGTACAACAGGGTCACCGGCCCCGAACGCGCCGCCGAGAGAATCGGGGCGAGCACCTCGGGGTGCTCCTCCAGCTCGGCGCGGTAGCGCTCGGCGAACTCCGCGAAGCGGCTCGGGTCGTGCCCGAACCAGGTGCGCAGTTCGGAACTGGGCGCGGCGTCCCTGATCCACCGGCCCTCCGCAACCGCGCTCTTGCGCACGCCGCGGGGCCAGAGGCGGTCCACGAGGAACCGGCTCCCGGGCGGGACCTCCTCCTGCCCGGGGTGCTCCTGCGCGCGCACCTCGTCGTAGACACGTTCCAGGTGGATACGGTGAGCGTCCATGGGGCCACCCTTCCCGGACGCGGGCCACGAGGAAACCACCGGGACGGAAACGACGGCCCCCGGCCCCTCAGCGGCCCTCGGTCCCCAGGATCCGCTCCAGGGCGGTGGCGAGCCGGTCGGAGTCGTGCCGGGGCGTGCCGTCGTCACGGCTCAGCTCGGCCAGCTCCAGACGGCCGCCCAGCTCAGCCACGACCGACATGAGCGGAGTGACGTCCTCCACGGTGCCGGAGTCGGCCAGCACCACGTCCACCCCCAGCTTGGGCGCGTGCTCGCGCAGCACCTCCAGGTAGGTCTCGGGCCGGAAACCGTCGGTCTCCCCCCGCTGGGGCGACAGGTTCAGGGCGACCAGCCGTTTGGCCCGGGTGGTGACCAGGGCGTGCGCGAGTTCGGGTACCAGCAGGTGCGGCAGCACACTGGTGAACCAGGAACCGGGGCCGAACACCACCCAGTCGGCCTCACGCACCGCCTTGACCGCCTGCGGGCTGGCCGGAGGGTCCCCCGGGAGCAACGAGACCGAACGCACCCGGCCGCTGGTGCTCGCGCAGGCCACCTGGCCGCGCACCGTGGTGAGCTCCTCGGGCCGGGCCGGGTCGATCCCCGACACCTCCGCGGAGATCTCCAACGGCACCGACGACATCGGCAGCACTCTGCCGTGGGCGCCCAGGAGCTGACCCACCCAGTCCAGCCCGGCCACCGAGTCGCCCAGGAGTTCCCAGAGCGCGACGATCAGCAGGTTGCCCACCGCGTGGCCGTGCAGGTCGCCCTCGGAGCGGAACCGGTGCTGGAGCACCTGGCTCCAGGTGTGCCCCCACTCGTCGTCCCCGCACAGCGCTGCCAGGGCCATCCTCAGGTCACCGGGCGGCAACACGCCCAGTTCCTCCCGCAGCCGACCGCTGGACCCCCCGTCGTCAGCGACCGTCACGATCGCGGTGACGTCCGTGGTCACCCTGCGCAGCGCCGACAGCGAGGCGTACAGGCCGTGCCCGCCCCCCAGCGCCACCACCCGGGGCGGACGCCCGAGGTCGTCCCCGTCCGACGCGGTGCTCTTCGACATGCCTGTGGCCTGCCCCCTCCGGACCGGCACCAATAATGACCGGGCCAATGTAAGGGAAGACGCCGCTCTTGGCGATTCGGTTCGCCGGCGGGCCGTCTCCGGACTATTCCCTTTCCACGTCCCGGTGGACGACGTTCACGTCCACGCCCTGTCCGCGCAGGCGCTCGGCGAACTGTTCGGCCATCGCCACGCTGCGGTGCCTTCCGCCGGTACAGCCGATCGCCAGGGTCATGTAGTGCTTGCCCTCGCGCTCGTAGCCGGCGGTGGTCAGCTTCAGGACCTCCGAGTACGCCTCCAGCATCTCCTTCGCGCCGTCCTGGGAGAGCACGTAGTCACGGACCGGCTCGTCGCGGCCACTCATCGGCCTGAGCTCGGGCACCCAGTGCGGGTTGGGGAGGAAACGGCAGTCCAGGACCAGGTCGGCGTCGACCGGCAGCCCGTGCTTGAAACCGAAGGAGACCACGTTGGCGCGGGGGCGCGCCTCGTCGCTCTCCCCGAAGAACCCGATCACCCGGGCCTTGAGCTGGTGCACGTTGAGCTGGGAGGTGTCGATGACCAGGTCGGCCTCGCCGCGGACCGCGAACAGGGTCTCGCGTTCACGGGAGATACCGTCGGTCACCCTGCCGTCCCCCTGGAGGGGGTGCGGACGGCGGACGCTCTCGAACCTGCGGACCAGGGCCTCGTCGGAGGCCTCCAGGTAGAGGACCCGCGCGGTGATGTCGCGCTTGCGCAGCTCCTCGACCGTGGACAGCAGGTCCTCGGTGAAGGCGAGCGAACGCACGTCCACCACCACCGCGACCCGGGGGACCGCACCGTGGGTGCGACCCGCAAGCTCGATCATCGTCGGCAGCAGGCCCGGTGGCAGGTTGTCCACCACGAACCAGTCCAGGTCCTCCAGGGCCCTGGCCGCCGTGCTGCGACCCGCACCGGACATACCGGTGACGATGACCACCTCGGGCGGTAGCTCCCCGCCCAGTTCGACCGTCATGTGTCTCCTCCCCCGTCTGTGCTCTGCCTTGCCGTCGCCCCGTCGTCGTCCCCACCCTGCCGACCGGGGCCACCGGACAGGTGCGCGTGCACGGCCTCGGCCATCTTGGGGCCGATCCCGGGCACCGCGGCGATCTCCTCGGCGCTCGCCGAGGCCAGTCGTCTCACCGAACCGAACTCCTTGATCAGCGCCGTCCTGCGCGTCGGGCCGAGCCCGGGCAGCTCGTCCAGGCTGCTGCCGGTGAGCGCCTTGGCCCGTTTCTGCCGGTGGTACTGGATGGCGAAACGGTGGGCCTCGTCGCGCACCCGCTGGAGCAGGTAGAGGCCTTCACCGGCACGCGGGAGGATCACCGGGTCCTCGTCCTCGGGCAGCCACACCTCCTCCAGGCGCTTGGCCAGGCCGCATACCGCCACGTCCTCGATCCCGAGCTCCTGCAGCGCACGCCGGGCCGCCTCGGCCTGGGGCCGGGCACCGTCCACCACCACCAGGTTAGGCGGGTAGGCGAACTTGCCGGGTGCGGACTCGACCTCGGATGCGGACCCGGGTTCGGGTTCGGGCCCGGGGCCGGTCGGCCCGCCGCCCATCCGCGCCACCTCGCCGGAGCGCGAACTCTCCTCCAGATAGCGGCGGAAACGCCGTTTGACCACCTCGTACATGGCGGCGACGTCATGCTGCTCGGCTCCCCCGGCGCCGCTGCCGCGGACCGAGAAGCGCCGGTACTCGGACTTGCGGGCCAGGCCGTCCTCGAAGACCACCATCGAGGCGACGACGTGCTCGCCCTGGAGGTTGGAGATGTCGAAGCACTCGATGCGCAGCGGCGCCTCGGGCAGCTCCAGCGCCTCCTGGATCTCGTTGAGGGCGCGGCTGCGGGTGCTCAGGTCTCCGGCGCGGTGGGTCTTGTGCCGGGCCAGCGCCTCACGAGCGTTCCTGTCGACGGTCTCCATCAGGGACTTCTTGTCGCCCCGCTGGGGCACCCGCAGGTCCACCGCCGACCCGCGGTGCTCGGACAGCCAGGCGGCGACGGCCTCGCGGTCGGTCGGCTCGTGGGAGACCAGGACCTCGCGCGGCACGGAGGTACCGGTGCCCGCGGTCTCCTCCTCACCGTCCAGGGCGCCGTAGATCTGGCGCAGGAAGGTCTGCATGAGCTCACCGGAGTCGGCGTCGGTGACCTTGTCCACCACGTAGCCGCGTTGGCCGCGGATCCGGCCGCCGCGCACGTGGAAGATCTGGACCGCCGCCTCCAGGGGGTCCTCGGACATCGCGATGACGTCGCAGTCGGTGGAGTCGGGCAGGACCACGGCCTGCTTCTCCAGGGCGGCGCGCAGCGCCTCGATGTCGTCACGGATCCGCGCGGCCCGCTCGTACTCCATCTCCTGGGCCGCCTCGCTCATCCGGTTCTCCAGCTCCCGGATGAAGCGCCCGGTGTCCCCGGCCAGGAAGGAGCAGAAGTCCTCCGCCAGGGCGCGGTGCTCCTGCGGCGTGGCCTTGCCCACGCACGGCGCCACGCACTTGCCGATGTAGCCGAGCAGGCAGGGGCGGCCGCTGTTGCGCGCCCCCCGGAAGACCCCGGCCGAGCAGGTGCGCACCGGGAAGACCCGCAACAGCAGGTCGACGGTCTCGCGGATGGCCCAGGCGTGCGAGTACGGGCCGAAGTAGCGCACGCCCTTCCGTTTGGCGCCGCGCATCACCTGCACCCGCGGGAACTCCTCTTGGAGGGTCACCGCGAGGTAGGGGTAGCTCTTGTCGTCGCGGTACTTGACGTTGAACCGCGGGTTGTACTGCTTGATCCACGAGTACTCCAGCTGGAGCGCCTCGACCTCGGTGCCGACGATCGTCCAGTCCACGTCGGCGGCGGTGGAGACCATCTGCTGGGTGCGGGGGTGCAGTCCGGCGAAGTCCCGGAAGTAGGAGGACAGCCTCGCTCGCAGGTTCTTGGCCTTGCCCACGTAGATGACCCGGTCGGAGGCGTCCCGGAACCGGTAGACACCCGGTTCGGTCGGGATCGATCCGGGCGCGGGGCGCAGGTGAGGAGTCGCAGCCATGACCCCATTCTGGTGGGTCCGAAGGACGGACGGCCACCTGTACGGCTCACGTCCGCCGGTGGGGCAGCTCACTACCGAATAATTGTTCAAGCAAACGTCACGATTGGATATCTGCATAGTCTAGGTTGGGCGGGTACCGCCGCAACTTCCCGAAATAGACGACAAGGGGGCTCCGCGCCGTGAGCATCACGCACTGGATCGCGATCGGCATCGCCGTCGCGGTCTCCATGACCCTGGTCTTCGTGGTGCACTGGCTGCTCAACCACAAGCTGGGAAAGATCTGGCCGAACGCGCGCTACGTGGCCTCGCGCTCGGCCGTGACCGCCTACACCGCGGCCGCGGTCGTGGGCGCCAACCTGGCCCTGCCCGACCGCGGGGAGGTGGGCTGGAGCACCTACCAGATCATCCAGCACGCGATGCAGATCCTGATGATCGGCACGCTGACGGCCCTGGGCATCAGCCTGGCCTACGCGGCCACCGACATGGTTCTGCAGCGCCTGTCGGCCAAGAACGGTGACGCCGACCGCCGCGCCCGCCGGTTGCAGACCCAGGTCCGCCTGCTGCGCCGGGTGATCACCTCCGTCATCGTGGTCCTGGCGATCGCCTCCATCCTCTTCACCTTCGACTCCGTGCGCGCTCTGGGTGCCGGACTCCTGGCCTCCGCCGGTGTGATCGGTATCGTCGCCGGTGTGGCCGCCCAGTCGACCCTGAGCAACCTGTTCGCCGGGCTCCAGCTGGCCTTCAGCGACGCCCTGCGCATCGGCGACGTGGTCGTGGTCGAGGGCGAGTGGGGCCGGGTCGAGGAACTGAGCCTGGTCAACGTCACCATCAAGATCTGGGACGAGCGCCGCCTGGTCGTACCGGTCGTCAACTTCACCACGACCAGTTTCGAGAACTGGACGAAGTCGGGTACCAACATCACCGCCAAGGTGGTGCTCCCCCTGGACTGGGAGGTGCCCATCAGCGAGCTCCGCGAGGAAGCCGGGCACCTGATCACCGGCAGCAAGCACTGGGACGGCCGCAGCTGGTCCTGCCAGGTCGTGGACATCAGCGGAACCGGTGAGATCCAGGTCCGCGTGGTCGCCACCGCCGCAGACACCGGCGACCAGTGGAACATCGCCTGCGAGATCCGCGAGCACCTCATCACCTGGCTGGCCACCAACTACCCGGAGTCGCTGCCGCGCAGCCGCACCGAGTTCGTCACCGGTGCCGGGAACGACGATTCCGACTACGCCGCACAGTTCCCCACCTCGGCGTTCCGCCGGGCCGCCGCCCCGGGCACGGCCCACGACAGCACCAACGGGTCCGCCCAGGCGGGCAACCCGGAAGAGGTCTGAGCCCGGCCGGACCACAGACGACGGAGCCCCGCCGAGAAGTCCTCGGCGGGGTTCCGTCGTCTCCCGGACGTGTGCTCAGTCGAGGATGATGTCGGTTCCGTCGACCGTGACGGTGAAGGACTCCAGGGGTTCCTTGGCCGGTCCGGCCAGCGGCTCCCCCGAGGCCATGTCGAACTCACTGCCGTGGCACAGGCAGCGGATCACCTCGTCCTCGACCTCCTGAACCGTGCAGCCGCCGTGGGTGCAGGCCGCGCTGAAGGCCCTGTACTCGCCCTCCTCGGGCTGGGTCACCACCAGCTTGCTGTGGCTGAACACCGCCCCGCCGCCCTCCGGCACGTCCGTGGTCTGGCCGACCACGTGCCCGCGCCGGACCTCCTGCGGGCTGGGAGGCTCTCCGCAGGCGCTCACGGCGGACACGGCGGCCGCCGCCCCCGCCGAACCGAGCAGACGCCGCCTGCTCACCCCGCACCCGCATGTCCTCTTTCCGGCCACGACCGAACGCTCCTCACCTGCGCCTGAATTCCACTACACAATGTAGTAGGCCAGGCCGGGTGCCCCGTACCGGGGTGGGTCCGGCGGTCAGCGGGTGAACTCCAGACAGAACGGATGGCCGGCGGGGTCGGCGTAGACCCGGTACAGGTTGTCGGGGTCCTCCTCGTACACGGCCAGCAGCCGGGCGCCCAGGGCCAGGACCCGCTCCTGGGCCGCCTCGATGTCCTGGACCCCGATGTCGAAGTGCATCTGCTGGGGCCGCTCAGGGTCCGGCCAGGCCGGGGGGGCGGTGGTCCTCGGCCTGCTGGAAGTCGATGGCCGGGGACGTCCCGTCGCCGATCTGCGCCCAGTCGGGATCCCGTCTGGTGACGGGCAGGCCCAGGAGCTCGGAGTAGAAGTCGGCGAGGGCACCGGTGTCAGGGCAGTCGATGGCGATGGCGCGTAGTCGTCCGATCATGCGTCACAGTCTTCCATCCGCCCCCCGCGGGCGGAAGGTCCCCGACCAGTGGGGGACCCGGCTCCGGGCCCCGGTCAGAGCAGCTTGGCCAGGAACTGCCCGGTGTAGGACTCGGCGACCGCGGCGACCTCCTCGGGGGTGCCCTCGGCCACGAGCGTGCCGCCGCCGGACCCACCCTCGGGGCCCATGTCGATGACGTGGTCGGCCGTCTTGATCACGTCGAGGTTGTGCTCGATGACGATCACCGTGTTCCCGGTGTCGGTCAGCCGGTTGAGAACGCCCAGCAGCTTGCGGATGTCCTCGAAGTGCAGACCGGTGGTGGGCTCGTCCAGCACGTACACGGTCCGACCGGTGGAGCGGCGCTGGAGCTCGGCGGCGAGCTTGACCCGCTGGGCCTCACCACCCGACAGCGTGGTGGCGGGCTGCCCCAGCCGCACGTACCCCAGCCCCACGTCGGCCAGGGTCTGCAGGTGGCGGCGGATCGCGTTGACCGGCTCGAAGAACTCCAGGGCCTCCGAGATGGGCATGTCGAGCACCTCGGAGATGTTCTTGCCCTTGTACTTCACCTGGAGGGTCTCCCGGTTGTACCGGGCCCCGTGGCAGACCTCGCAGGGCACGTACACGTCGGGCAGGAACTGCATCTCGATGCGGAGCGTGCCGTCACCGGAGCAGGCCTCGCAGCGGCCGCCCTTGACGTTGAAGGAGAACCGGCCCGGCTGGTAGCCGCGCGTCTTGGCGTCGGTGGTCTGCGCGAACAGCTTGCGCACGTGGTCGAAGACACCGGAGTAGGTCGCCGGGTTGGAGCGCGGAGTACGGCCGATCGGGCTCTGGTCGACGTGCACCACCTTGTCGACCTTGTTCATGCCGTTGACCCTCAGGTGGCGGCCGGGCACGCTGCGCGCGCCGTTGAGCTCCTTGGCCAGGGCCTTGTACAGGATCTCGTTGACCAGCGTGGACTTCCCCGAGCCGGACACACCGGTGACCGCGGTGAACACACCCAGCGGGAAGGACACGTCGATGCCGTGGAGGTTGTTCTCCCGCGCGCCCCGGACCACGAGCTCGTGACCCCGGGTCAGCGGCCGCCGTACCGAGGGCAGTTCGATGACCCGGCGCCCGGCGAGGTAGTCACCGGTCAGCGAGTCGGTCGAGGTGAGCAGCTCGTCGACGATGCCCGAGACCACGACGTGTCCGCCGTGTTCACCGGCGCCGGGGCCGATGTCCACGACCCAGTCGGCGGCGCGGATGGTGTCCTCGTCGTGCTCGACCACGATGAGCATGTTGCCGATGTCGCGCAGCCGCTGGAGGGTCTCCAGGAGCCGGGCGTTGTCGCGCTGGTGCAGGCCGATGGAGGGCTCGTCCAGGACGTACAGGACACCCACCAGCCCGGAGCCGATCTGGGTGGCCAACCGGATGCGCTGGGCCTCGCCGCCGGAGAGCGAACCGGAGGACCGGGCCAGGCTGAGGTAGTCGAGCCCGACGTCGAGCAGGAAACCGAGTCGGGCGTTGATCTCCTTGAGCACCTGCGCGGCGATGACCATGTCGCGGTCGGAGAGCCGGAGGTCGGCCAGGAAGGCCGCGCTCTCGCTGAGCGCCATCGAGGCCACCTCGGCGATGGACTTGCCGCCCACCGTCACCGCGAGCACGACCGGCTTGAGGCGGGTGCCGTCACAGGTCGGGCAGGGCACCGAGCGCATGTAGCCCTCGAGCCGCTCCCGGGTGTGGTCGCTCTCCACCTCGGAGTGGCGGCGCTTGACCCAGGGCACCACACCCTCGAACTCGGTGTAGTAGGAACGGCTGCGCCCGTACCGGTTGCGGTAACTGACGTGGACCTGGGTGTCGTGCCCCTCCAGGATCGCCTTGCGCGCGCGGCGCGGCAGCCGCTCCCAGGGGGTGTCGGTGTCGAAGCCCACGGCCTCGCCCAGGGCCTTGAGGATGCGTTCCCAGTAGCCACCGTTGGGCCCGCTCGACCAGGGAGCGATGGCACCCTCGGCCAGGGTCCTCTCGGGGTCGGGGACCAGCAGTTCGGCGTCGACCTCCATCCGGGTGCCCAGACCCGAGCAGTCGTCGCAGGCGCCGTAGGGGGCGTTGAAGGAGAAGGAGCGCGGTTCGAGCTGTTCGAAGGAGAGGTCGTCGTAGGGGCAGTACAGGTGCTCGGAGAAGACCTTCTCGCGCTCGGGGTCGTCGGCTGCCAGGTCCACGAAGTCCAGGACGATGGTGCCGCCGGCAAGCTTGAGCGCGGTCTCGACCGAGTCGGTGAGCCGCCCGTGGGAGCCGGGCTTGACGCTGAGCCGGTCGACGACCACGGCGATGTCGTGCTTGTCGTAGCGGCCGAGCTTGGGCGCCTCGTCCAACCGGACCGCCCGACCGTCGACCACGGCGCGGGTGTAGCCCTTGGACTGCAGGTCCTTGAAGAGTTCGACGTACTCCCCCTTACGGCCGCGCACGACGGGCGCGAGCACCTGGAAGCGGGTGCCCTCGGTCATCTCCATGACCCGGTCGACGATCTGCTGCGGCGTCTGCCGGGCGATCTCGCGGCGGCACTCCGGACAGTGCGGAACGCCCACGCGGGCCCAGAGCAGGCGCAGGTAGTCGTAGACCTCGGTGATGGTGCCGACCGTGGACCTGGGGTTGCGGCTGGTCGACTTCTGGTCGATGGACACCGCGGGCGAGAGCCCCTCGATGAAGTCGACCTCGGGTTTGTCCATCTGCCCGAGGAACTGGCGGGCGTACGCCGACAGGGACTCGACGTAGCGGCGCTGCCCCTCGGCGAAGATCGTGTCGAAGGCGAGCGACGACTTGCCCGAACCGGACAGGCCGGTGAACACGATCATGGAGTCGCGCGGCAGGTCCAGGGACACGTCCTTGAGGTTGTGCTCCCGTGCTCCACGGACCACGAGTTGTTCGACCATCGAGTGAGACATCCTTCGGCTCTGAAGCACAGGACGTGGACCACGTCGCGTGACGTCGGCTGACCCGTGTGCGGATTCGCGGTACGGCGGTCGCCGGCCCCCCGGGGCCGCGGCGGCCCCGGAACCGGGCCGCTGAAGGGACGGGGAGGACGACGTTCCTCCCCACCCGACAAGACTAACGATCGCCCATGACGGTTTCTTCCACCACGCAGAAGTGGTGGTGCCCATGGCGCTCAGGCGCCAGGACACCACCACTATAGGCGAACAGACGTTCGAAGGAGGCGGGTTTCCACAATCCCCCGCGCCCGCCCGGCTCGCACCGCGGGCCGGGCGGCCCGGGTTCAGGAGCGGTCGGCCGTCGCGTCCCGCTCGTCCCGCTCGCCACCGGATCCCGAGCGCCCCGGACCGGCGGAACGGGACTTGACCAGGCTGCCGATGATGGTGACGGTCATGATGCCGAGGATGACGGTCAGCGAGGCGCCGATACCGATGTCCACGACGTGCACACCGTTCTCGTGCAGGGCGTGCAGGATCATCTTCACACCGATGAACACCATGATCGCCGACAGGCCCCAGCTGATGTAGGCCAGGCGGTCCATCAGACCGGCCAGCAGGAAGTACAGCTGGCGCAGCCCCATCAGGGCGAAGGCGTTGGCGGTGAAGACGATGTAGGCGTCCTGGGTCAGACCGAAGATGGCCGGGATGGAGTCGACCGCGAAGACCAGGTCGATGACGCCGATAGCGACGATCACCAACAACATCGGGGTCACGTGGCGGCGGCCGTCGAGCCTCACGGTCAGGTGGGCGCCGTGGTAGTCGTCGGTCACCGGCCAGAACCGCTTGACCATGCGCACGACCGGCGTCTGCGTGAAGTCCTTGTCCTCCTCGTCACCCTTCAGGTGGTCCCGGACGATCTTGTACCCGGTGTAGATGAGGAAGACGCCGAAGAGGTAGAAGACCTCGCTCCAGGCGTTGATGACCTGGGCGCCCAGGACGATGAAGATACCGCGCATGACGATCGCGATGACGACGCCGACGAGCAGGACCTCGTGCTGGTACTTCTTGGGAACCGCGAAGGCGGTCATCAGGAGATAGAACACGAAGAGGTTGTCGATGCTCAGGCTCTTCTCGGTGACGAACCCGGCGAAGTACTCGGCGCCCGAGGTCACACCGCCGAAGTACATCACCCCGAAGCCGAACAACACGGCGATGCCGATGTAGAAGACCGCCCACCAGGCGGCCTGCTTCATCCCGAACTCCTTGGGACCCTTGGTCTTGCTCCAAGGATGGTCGACGATCACCAGATCCAGCGCCAGGATCAGAACCATGGCAGCGATCGTGGCAGCCCAGACCCACAGGGGAACGTTCACGGACGGACTCTCCTCCGGTTGGTGCGCGCGAGCGTTTTGCACGCACGACGGTAAACCGGAGGTCTCTCCCGTTCACACCGAAACGGTGTGAACCGACGGAACCGGGAGCACGCCGTTGTACTCCGTGATGACGGCACCGCCGCGACAGGGATACTCCCCTCACGTGGTGAAGCAGGCGCATGAAGCGCACCAGAACAGGCTACGC
The DNA here is from genome assembly GCF_055763695.1 of Nocardiopsis moroccensis. Taxonomy (NCBI): domain Bacteria; kingdom Bacillati; phylum Actinomycetota; class Actinomycetes; order Streptosporangiales; family Nocardiopsidaceae; genus Nocardiopsis; species Nocardiopsis moroccensis. The sequence continues at coordinate 2,606,078 of NZ_CP199747.1, forward strand.
CATCCGAGCCGTTCCTCAGCATGCCACCGAAAACCTCTCTGTGGAAGTCACCCGCGCGGCGGTGGCCACCACACCGCGAGGACAGGTCCCGCACACCCTCCGGACACCGTCCGACGTCCTCCGCGGGGGACGGACGGCCCGCACCGGACCCGCTCACCCGCGCGCCACCGCCTTGTACACCGAGCACGCGGCCTCCACCGCGTCCTCCTCCGCGGGCAGCCCCCGGGCCGCCTCCCGTGACCGCGCCCGCAGGTCGGCGGCCAGGGCGGGGTCGTCCAGCACCCGGCCCACCTCGGCCGCGAACGCACCGGCGTCGCCGGGCGGCACCATCAGAACCGTGTCCGCGTACAGGTCGGGGATCCCGCCCACCCTGGTGGCGACCACCGGCAACCCGGCCCGGAGCGCCTCCATGATCACCAGGGAGGGACCCTCCCACCAACTCGTGAGGCAGAACACGTCCGCCGCGGCCAACAGGTCCGCGACGTCGCCGCGGTGCCCCAGCATCCGCACGTCCACGTCCATCTCGGCCGCGGTGTCGTGCAACTCCCCCCACAGCGGGCCGTCCCCCGCGATCGCCACCACGGGTTCGGGGACGCGGTCGGCGATCGCCGGAGCCGCCTCCAGCAGCATTCCCAGGCCCTTCTGCTCCGCGAGCCGCGCCACCGTCAGCAGCAGCGGGCGGTCCGGCTCCACCGCCAGGTCCGCCCGGGTGGCCTCCCTTCCCTTCAACGGCCGGCCCGTCTCCGGAGCCGCCACCACCGCCATCCGGGCGTCCCGCGCACCCGCCCGGCGCAGACGACGCACCAGGTCACCGGAGACCCCCAGGACCACCCGCGCCCGACGCGCCACGATCCGCTCCAGCACCGGGTAGACCGCGCCCATCGGCCCCGGGGCCACCGGCGGGGCGTTGTGCGCGGTCACCACCAGCGGACCGGCACCCGCCAACGCGCACACCGCACCGGCCCGCAACCCGTGCGCGTGCACCACGTCGGCCCCGCGCAGCAGGGCCCGCAGTCGCAGCACCGCCCCGGCGTCCCCCACGGAGGGCGAGGAACCGATCTGCACCGGCGCGAAACGCATCCCCGCCTCCGAGAACCCGAACTCCCGCTCGGCCGAGGCCGGTCCGACCACCGCCACCTGGAAGCCCCGCCGCAGCAGCCCCTCCCCCAACGAGCGGACATGGCGGCCCACCCCTCCGCTGACGGTCCCGACGACCAACGCGACCCTGCCGTTCACCGTGTCCCCCTCCTACGTTCACGTACGTTCCGAACCCGGTCAGCCACCACGGCCCACGCACCGCGGTCCACCGCGGCCGCGACCGCGCCGAAGACCACCAGCGCCACCGCACCCGTTCCAGCAGCGGCCAGCACCGACCCCCAGACCCCCCGGACCCGCGCGAGGTCCGCCAGCCCCGAGGCGGCCGCTCGCCCCACCACCCAGCCGACACCACCGGCCAGGACCGCGGCGACCAGGGACCGCCCCAGCCCGGCCAGGCAGTCACGGCCGTGGGCACGGACCACCCCCGCGCACAACAGGACCGCGGCCAGGGTGAGCCCGACCGTGGTCGCCGTACCCAGCCCCGCGACGGCCCACCCCGCAGGCAGTACCCAGACCAGGGCAGAGGCGCACACCATCACCGCGAGCCAGCCCACGACCTGGGCGGCGGCGGCGCTCCGCCCGTGATGGGAGGCGTACAGCGCCCGGCTCAGCAGGGCCAGCAGAGCGAAGCCCACCACCCCCGGAGCGTAGGCGAGCAGTGCCCGCTCCAACGGCAGCGGATCGAGTTGCGCGAAGACCGCGGCGAGCGGGCCCGCAGCCGCGGCCAGAGCCGTACCGACCCCGGCCGTGACCACCACTCCGGCCCGCGCGCTCACCGACAGCAACCGGGCGAACCCGGCCCGGTCCTGCTCGGCGTCGGCGACCGCCAGCGCGGTGAACGCACTGGTCGCGATGGGCACCGCGATCACCCCGTAGGGCAGGGTGAACAGTGCCCAGGCGTAGCTGTAGAGGACGGCCGCGCCCGCTCCCCCGCCCCAGTTGGCCAGGGCCACCGAGAGCAGCAGACACACCTGCATCGCCACCAGGGGCAGCAGGGAGGCCGCGGCCAGGGACCGCACCCGCTCCCCCACCCCCGGCGGGAAGGTGAACCGGGGGCGCAGCCGGATCCGCAGCCCCCGGGCGGGTCCCAGAACGGTGAGGAAGAGCGCGGCCACCCCTGCGGTGGTGCCGAGGGAGAGCGTGAGCTCGGCGGACAGCGGCAGGGCGTCGATGTCCTGGCGGTGGTCGGCGCCCAGCGGCACGAACACCAGGTAGACGGTGATGACCACGAGGCTGGAGACCAGCGGTGCCAGGGCCGGCCCCAGGAACCGGCGGTGTGACTGGAGCACCCCGTACAGCACCGCCGCCAACCCGTAGAAGACGATCTGCGGGGCGAACACCACCAGCATGCGCGCGGCCAGCCCCACCAGGGCCCGGCCCTGGCAGCCGGTGCCCGCGCCCAGCATCAGGGTCATCGCCGGAACCGAGACCAAAGCCAGCAGGGCGGCCAGCGGCAAGGACAGCAACAGCACCCAGGTGACCAGCGCCGAGGCGGTGCGGTGGACCTGCTCCCGGTCGCCGCGCTCGACCGCGGCGGCCAGGACCGGCACCACCATCGCGGTCAGGGCGCCGCCGATGACGATCTCGAACAGCACCGCGGGAAGCTGGTTCGCGGTGACGTAGGCGGTGCCCAGACAGGTGTCGCCGACGGTCTGCGAGAAGACGACCGTACGGCCGAACCCGGCCAGCCGGGCGCCCACGGTGACCACCGCGATGAGCGCCGCCGCCGTGGCGACCCCCCGGGTCACCCGGGTGCCGGCTCCGGCTCGGCCCCTGCCCTGCGCCGGACCACCCGCCGTACACGCCTCGGCCCGCCCCCGGCGGACTCCTCCGGTACGGTCCTGCCCCACCGGTCCAGACGGCGCAGGACGGGAACGCCGTCGATCACCCGGGAGAAGCTCGTGCGCTCACTGGCCAGGGTCAGCCCGACCACCCCGCCGAGCAGGGCCAGCCGAACGGGCCGTGGGGCCCGGGCCACGGCGGCCGCCCCCAGGGCGGCGCCCAGCGCGTTGGCCCCGGCGTCGCCGAGCATGGAGCGTTCGGCGAGGTCGTCGGGCAGCAGGGCGAGCGCGGCCCCCAGTACGGGACCGACCAGGGGTGCGGCCGGTGAGGCCAGGGCGGGCGCCGCAGCGAGCAGGGCGAACTTCACCGCGCGCCCGGGGCGCAGGTCGAAGAGGTTCACCAGGTTGGCGCCGGCCGCGATCAGGGCCCCGTCCGCCAGTGTGTCCCACGGCCCCCTGCGCAGCATGAACGCGCAGGCCAGACCCGTCGCACCGATACCCGCCATCTTGACCGCCCCCGTGGTGACCTCCCCCCGGGACAGGGCACCCAGGTGGCCGCGCAACCCCCTGGCCCGCGCGGACCCGGCGAGGTCGTCGTAGGCGCCGAAAGCGGCGGAACCGGCGGCGGCCAGGACCACGGCCGCGCGCACGCGCGGGGTCAACCCCGGGGAGAGCGCACAGGCCGCGCACACCCCCGAGGCCAGGGCGGGTCCCTCCTGGAGGGTGACGGTACGGCCGCGGAAGTTGGTGCGCTGCCAGGTCTGCGGACGGTCGGGATCGCCGGCGGCCCCGGAAGACCGGGCGTCCCGGGACCGGGTCAGCAGTCGGTAGGCGGAGCGGGCGGCCAGGGCGCCGAGTGCCGCCCCGGCCAGCCCCTGGCCGGCCCGGAGCAAGGCGTGGGGCTCTCGCACGGGGTTCACTCCCCGCTCCCGGGCGCGGCCCGGCGGGCCCCGTCCCCGTCGCCGGACGGGTCCTGCCCCTCGCCGTCGGCCACCGAACGCTCGACGGGCCCGGGGAGCGGGTCGGGGAGGTAACCGGAAACACCCTCACCGATGCCGTAGGCGGCGCCCGATCCGGTGAGGGACTCGGCCAGGGCGAGCACCACGACCAGGTCGCCGGCGGGCCGCCCGGCCACGTCCACCGTGGCGAAGGGCGGTTCCTGTGCCCGGGCCCGGGCGATGAGTCCGCCGTCCCGGCCCGAGGCGGCGTTCCCGGCCAGGACGACGGGCCCGACCTCCTCGTGCAGGGCCGTGGTGAGACTGGTCAGGGCGGTGCCGGCTTCCTCCGCACCGTTCTCGGGGGGAGCGTCCGGGGCGACCACGACCACGGTGTCGGCCGAGCGGGCCACGGAACCCTCGACCGAGAGCAGACCGCCCTCGGCGAAGGCCGACAGTACCGCCTCCGCGTCCTGGCCCGAGTCCCGCTGCCCGCCGTCCTCGGCGTCGTCCCGGTCCTCCGTGTCCTGCCTGTCCTCCTCGTCGCCCCCGGTGGCCTCGTCGTCCCGGGATTCCTCGGCGTCCTCGCTGTCCCCGTCGCCGCCGTCCCCGGCGGCCAGCGCCCGGCCCAGCACGACCCCGGCCTTGTCGTAGGGGCTGCCGGAGAGCTCCTCGGAACCGGGCCAGACCTGGAGGGCGAGCTCGTCGACGAAGGCGGAGCCGGCGCGGTCCAGGAACGCCTCCTCGAACACGAGCTGCCCCACGACCCCTCCACCCGCCTCCTCGACACGCCCTCCCAGGGCGCGCACGAGATCCTCGTCGGCCCCGGGGGCCGCGACCAGGACCACGTCCCGGCCGAGCAGCCGGTCCTCCAGGACGTCCCCGGCCACGGCGTCGGCCAGCTGGTCGGCGCCGGCGTTGCGCAGCTCGGAGTCATCGCGTTCGGCGCGCAGTTCCTCGCTCTGTCCGCGCAGGTCCGCGGTCTCGGACTGCAGCGTGTTGAGCAGCGGGTCCTGGAGCATCGTGGTGCCCAGGACGAGCCCGACGGTCAGCGCGAGGAAGACCGCGACGATGGACACGAGGTGATAGCGGAAGTCGATCACGTGAACAGCCCCGTCATCCAGTAGACGAACGCGTCCCAGCGCGCCGCGAGAAAGGTGAGATAGACCTGCCCGGCCGGTGAGCTGTAGGCGGCGACCAGGATGGTGAGCAGGCAGGCGGCCACCAGGCCGAGCAGCGCCCACGGAGAGATACGGGACCGGTAGAGGCGGCTCACCCCCTTGGCGTCCACCAGCTTGCCGCCGACCCGCAACCGGGTGAGGAAGGTGCTGGCCATGCCCGAGCGGCCCTTGTCGAGGAACTCCTCAAGGGTGGCGTGGGTGCCCACGGCCACGATGAGGCTGGCGCCCGAACCGTCGGCGAGCATCATCGCCACGTCCTCGCTGGTGCCGGTCGCGGGGAACACCACGGCCTCGTGGCCCAGGTCGGTCAGCCGTCGCAGCCCCGGGGCCCGGCCGTCGCGGTAGGCGTGCACCACGAGTTCGGCACCGCTGCTCAGCGCCCTGTCGGAGACCGAGTCGAAGTCGCCGACGATGATGTCGGGCCGGTATCCGGCCTCCATCACCGCGTCGGCTCCCCCGTCCACCGCGACGATGACCGGTCTGAACTCGCGGATGTAGGGCCTGAGCGCGGCGATGTCCTCCCGGTAGTGGTAACCGCGCACCACGATGAGGACGTGGCGGCCCTCCACCGCGGTCCCGATCACCGGGATGCCGACGCCGTCCAGGAGGAGGTCGCGTTCACGCTGGAGGTAGGCCATGGTGTTGGCCGCGAAGGCCTCCAGCTGGGTGGCGAGCCCGGCACGGGCCTCGGCCATGGCGGCGCCCACCGTGTCCTTGTCCTGCCGGACACCGCTGGCCACGACCTCCCCGCCCCGGTAGAGGGTGGCCCCCTGGAGCCGGAGACGTTCCCCGTCACGGACCCGGGTGAGGACCTCGGGGTCGACGTCGTCCACCAGGGGGATGCCCGCCGCCACGATCATCTCGGGCCCCTGGTTGGGGTAGCGACCGCTGATGCTGCGGGCGACGTTGAGGACCGCCGACACCCCGCACCCCACCAGGGCCTCGGCACTGACCCGGTCGAGGTCGACGTGGTCGATCACCGCGATGTCGCCGGGGCGCAGCCGTTTGGTCAGGTTCTTGGTACGACGGTCCGAACGAACGGGAGCGACCAAACCGGTGGGAGCTTCCGCCCCCGAGCGGCGGAATCGCATTGTGGCTCTGAGCGCATCCGATACCTTCATCGGTGGCATACTGTCAGAACTCGATAACCCTGTGTCACAACAGGCGGGCGATCGGCGTTTTCGGGGCAAAACACCAACGGTGCCCGCGCCGGACCGGCACGGGCACCGTCAGGAAGGGATCAGGCCGCCGGGTAGGCGCGCTCCGGATCGGCGTTGCCCAGCAGCTCCTCGGCGTGGGCCCGGCCCAGCTCGGAGTCCTCCAACCCGGCGAGCATCCGCGAGAGCTCACGGACCCGCCCGCCCCGGTCCAACCGGACGACACCGCTCTCGATGACCAGCCCCTCGGTGGACTTCTCCACCACCAGGTGCGCGTCCGCGAAGGCGGCCACCTGCGGCAGGTGCGTGACCACGATGACCTGGGCGCGCCGGGCCAGCCGGGCCAGCCGTCGCCCGATCTCCACCGCGGCCTTGCCACCCACCCCGGCGTCCACCTCGTCGAACACGAAGGTGGGGACCGGATCGGCTCCGGCGAAGACCACCTCGATCGCCAGCATCACCCGGGAGAGCTCACCGCCCGAGGCCCCCTTGTGCAGAGCCAGCGGCGGGGAGCTCGGGTGCGGGGCCAACAACAGCTCGACCTCGTCCCGCCCGTGCTGCCCGAACTCCTCACCCGTGGTGATGCGCACACTCACCCGCGCGTGCGGCATGGCCAGCGCGGTCAGCTCCTCCGTGACCGCAGCGCCGAAACGCTCGGCCGCGGCGGAGCGGATCCGGGTCAACTCGGTGGCGGCCTCGTCCATCCGCGCGTGCAGCTCCTCGGCCTCCGCGCGCAGAGCGTCGATCTGCTCGTCGTCGCCCTCCAGGTCGGCCAGCCGCTTGGTCGCGTTCTCCGCCCAGGCCAACACCTCGTCGGTGGTCTCACCGTACTTGCGCGAAAGCTGGGTCAGCAGGGCCCTGCGCTCCTGGACCGCGGCCAGGCGAGCCGGGTCGGCGTCCACCGACTCGGCGTAGGAGGCGAGCTCGGTGGCCGCGTCGGTGAGGATGTAGGACGCCTCGTCCAACCGGCCCCCGATGGCCGCCAGCTCCTCGTCGTGCTCACTCACCGCACCCACCGCCTGGCGGGCGGCCGACAACAACCCCACCACGTCGGCCTGCACCTCGGCGGCGGCCGGGTCGCCGGTGAGCGCCTCGTGCGCGGTGGTCGACGCCACCCGCAGCCCGTCGGCGTGCGCCAACCGGGTCTCCTCCGCCAGAAGCTCGGCGTCCTCCCCCGGAAGCGGCTCCGCGGCGGCGATCTCCTCCACCCCGAACCGCAGCATGTCGGCCTCCTGGGTGCGCTCACGCGCCCGCTCGACCAACTCCGCCAACTCGGCGGAGACCTCCCGGTGGCGGCGGTAGGCGGAGCTGTACCGCTTCATCTTCCTGGCCAGTTCCTCGCCGGCGAAACGGTCCAGGGAGGAGCGCTGACGGTCCGCGCGCAGCAGACGCTGCTGGTCGGACTGCCCGTGCACCGCCACCAGGTCGTCGGCCAGATAGGCCAGCAGACTCACCGGGGCCGAACGGCCGCCCATGGTGGCCCGCGAACGCCCCTCCGCCGACACCGCACGGGTGAGGATGAGGACGTCGTCGTCGATGTCGCCGCCGGCCTCCAGGACCCGGTCGGCCACCCGACCGCCCCGGGGAACGGTCAGCCGCCCCTCGACCACCGCGCGGTCGGCCCCGGGACGAACCCGCTGGGGATCGGCACGCCCACCGAAGAGCAGTCCCAGCCCGGTGACGACCATGGTCTTGCCCGCGCCGGTCTCACCGGTGACGACGGTCAGGCCCGGTGACAACTCCAACACGGCGTCGTCGATGACACCGAGGCCTTGGATACGGACTTCTTCGAGCACCGATCCCTCTCCTGATAGTTGACGACCTCTGCATGTGACGGCGTTCAGCGCCTGTCTTCGGCCCGCCCCCGCCAACCGCTGACCGGCAGACCGAACTTGGCCACCAGGCGGTCGGTGAACGGGGCGCGGTGCAACCGGGCCAGCCGGACCGGCGTATCAGCACGAGTGATCTCGATTCGTGCCCCCGCGGGCAATTCGACCATACGCCGTCCGTCACACCAGAGCACGCCCGGCGTGGTGTCCGGCAGCACCTCCAGCGCCACCGTGGCCTCGGGCCCCACCACCAGGGGCCGCGCGAACAGCGCGTGCGCGCTGATCGGCACCACCAGCAGCGCCGCCACGTCCGGCCACACCACCGGGCCGCCCGCCGAGAAGGCGTGCGCGGTCGATCCGGTGGGAGTCGCGCACACCACACCGTCACAGCCCCAACTGGACAGGGGGCGCCCGTCCACCTCCAGAACCATCTCCAGCATGCGGCGGGACTCCGCCTTCTCCAGGGTCGCCTCGTTGAGCGCCCACGAGCGCACGGGGGGCGCCCCGTCACCGCGTCCTCCGTTGAAGACCGCCACGTCGAGGGTCATGCGTTCCTCGACGGCGTAGTCGCGGTCGACCACACTGCGCACCGTGGCGCCCAGGTCCTCGCGTTCGGCCTCGGCCAGGAAACCGACGTGCCCCAGGTTGACACCGAGCAGCGGGGCACCGGCCGGCCGGGCGAGCTCCGCGGCCCTGAGCAGGGTCCCGTCACCGCCGAGCACCATGACCAGCTCCACACCCTCGGCGGCCTCCGCCGCCTCGACGGCCTCGACCGGAGCCAGGGTGCAACCCACGGCGGCCAGGTCCTCGACCTCGCTCCGGAGCATGCGCACGGTCAGCCCCGCCCGGCTGAGGCGGCCGTGGACCAACTCCGCGCTGCGCACCGCCGCGGGCCGGCCGGTATGGGCCAGCAGGAGAACACTGCGTCCGCCGGTCATCGCCGTCCCCTTACGTTCACTCCCCCGCGGGAAGCCTGCTGCTGGCCGGGTACTCGACCGCACCCGGCCGGGTCACGTTACCGGACTCCTGCGACAGGAGGCCACGCGCTCAGGACGGCCCCTCCTGGATCGCCCGCTCCAACGCGGCGGGGTCCAGTGGCGGGGCACCGGCCCGCATCCACAGGAAGTACTCGACGTTCCCCGAGGGCCCGGGCAGAGGGCTCGCGGTCACCCCCACCACACCCAGTCCCAGGGTGAGGGCGTGCGCCGCGACCTCGGAGACGGCCTCGGCCCGCAGGGCGGGTTCACGGACCACACCACCCGCACCGACACGCGCCTTACCGACCTCGAACTGGGGTTTGACCATCATCGCGAAGTCGGCGTCGGGGGCCGTGCAGTCGCGCAGTGCACCGAGCACGAGTTTGAGGGAGATGAACGACAGGTCGCCGACCACCAGGTCCGGGCGGGGCTCACCGATCTGCTCCGGGGTCAGTTCCCGGACGTTGACGCGCTCCATCACCCGTACACGCTCGTCACTGCGCAACGCCCAGGCGAGCTGCCCGTACCCGACGTCGACCGCCGTGACGTGCGCCGCACCACGACGCAGCAGCACGTCGGTGAAACCCCCGGTGGAGGCCCCGGCGTCCAGCGCCCGGCGTCCCCGCACCGCCAACCCGAAGGAGTCCAGCGCCCCGACGAGCTTGTGGGCACCCCGGGACACGTAGGTCGGTTCCTCGGAGGGGGTGCGCACCACGATGGGCTGGTCGGTTCCGATCTGGGTCGCGGCCTTGGAAGCCACCATGCCCGACACACGGACGAAACCGTTCTCGATGATCTCGGCCGCGTGGCCCCGGGAGCGTGCGTGACCGCGGCGGACCAGTTCCGCGTCGAGCCGACTACGTTTTGCCATGGTCACCTAGGGTACCGGCCGCTATCGAGGACTCTGGGGGCTCTGTCCCAGCGCGCCCAGAACACCGGAGAGTTCCTGGTGCAGCGCGTCGAACACCGCGACGTGCTCCGCGGTGGGCAGCGCATCCAGGCCGGCCAGCCGTTCCCTCGTGGCGTCGAGGGTCCGCTCCGCCAGTGCCTCGGCCTGTTCGCTCCGGTCCATGGAGCCTCCTCCCTTCACTCGGCCGCCGGGACGGACCCTACTTCTTCGCGCCCTTGCCCTTGGCGGGGCGCTTGGCCGTCGAACGCGACCTGGGCGGTTTGACGGCGGTCTTCCCCTTGCCACGGGAGGCCGTCCGCTTGGCGGCGGCCCCGGATTCGGGCCCGTCCCCGGCGTCCGCGCCCGTATCGGCGGCAGCGGCCCCGTCAGCGCCCTTCTCCTCGGCGCTTCCGGCCGGGACGGACTCCTCCGCCTCCGGTCCGGCCCCGTCGGCGTCTCCGGCACCCGTCGCGTCGGTGCCCTCGGCCTCGGGCCGCGCCCCGGACTCCGCGTCACCGGCACCCCGACGCTCACCCCCGGGCGCCTCCTGCACCTGCCCGGCCGCCGGGGAGGCCGCCCCGGAAGCGCCCTCCTGCCCGGCGGGCAACACGGAGGAGGCCCCGCCCCGGGGCGCCAGCACCCGCTCCACCGCGTGCCGGGCCGCCATCCGACGCTCCAGTTCCGCCACCCGGCGGGCCATCCGCTCGTACTCGGCGCGCGGCACCACGTCCATCTGCTCCAGGGCGCGCCCGACCTCGGCCCGGACCAGCTCGGCGACGGCCGCCCGGTTGGCCTGGCTGGTCTCGATCAGCTCCCCCGCCAAGGTCTGGATGCTCTGCCCCACCCGCGGAGGCGCCTCGCCCCCCGCGGCCGGAGGGGCGGGGGCCACCGCCCCGTCGGCCCTGAGCAGGGTCTTGGCAGCCGCGACGGCTTGCTTACGCGAGAGTTCGGTAAGGCCATTGGCGGCGTCCAGATAGGTGCGTACCGCGTCGACGACCATGATGAAGTGCTCCTTGATGGGACCGCAGGAGGAAATGACGAAGAGGGCGCGGAGCGGGAGGGGTCTCGTGCTCCAGGGGGGTTCGACGCCAACGCTACCGGGGACAGGGCGCCCCTGGCACGCAAACGGCGGAGCTCACCCCGCCGCACCGCCCGCCCCGACGGAACCGCACCCTTGGTCCGCACCCGCCCCCTTGGCCCGGGGTCGGACAGATACCGCCGGATAGGGCATCATGTGCCCATGAGCAGCATCAACGCCTGCCTGGAGGGCATCGCCCGGGCGAACGAGCGCCTCCTCGCCCAACCGCTGGACAAACGCCGCGAACACATCCGCGAACGCACGGTGCGCGTGATCGTCCCCGACCTGGACACCGCCTTCGACATGCGGCTGACCGCCGACGGCCTCACCGACGTCACCCCGCGACCGCTGGACGCACCCGCCGCCCCCCAGGTCCGGGTGACGGTCTCCAGCAACGACCTGGTGGAACTGGCCGAGGACCGGCTGGACCCGGCCAGAGCACTGTTCAGCCGGCGCCTGAAGGTCGACGCCAGCATCGGTGACCTGCTGCGGATGCGACGCCTGCTCTGACCCCGCCCGGCCACCGCCCGACCCGCCCCGGCCGGAACGCACCGGCACCGCCGGGTGGCGGGTACCTTGCTGGGATGCCCCGCCAACCTCTCGACCTGGCCCCCTTCCGCGGCCTGCGCTACGTGGCCCCCGACGTCGACCGCTTCATCGACGGGGGCTTCGACCTCGCACGCCTCCTGGCCCCGCCCTACGACATCCCCGACGCGGAGGAGGCACGCGAACTCCAGCGCTCCGACCCGCACAACGCGGCGAGGGTCACACTGCCCTTCGAACTCTCCCGGCAGGCGCCCCAGGGCGGGGACACCGCCACCCGCCGCTACCGCGCCGCCGCCGACCTGCTGCGTGACTGGATCGACGAGGGCGTGCTCGCCCTGGACGAGGCCCCCGCCCTGTACGTGTACGAGCAGACCACGGCGGACGGTCGGGTCCAGAGGGGACTCGTGGGCGCCCTGGGGCTTCCGGAACAGGGCCCCGAGGCGGGTGTCCCGGCGGTACGCCCGCACGAGGACGTCGCCGACCCGCCGGTACGCGACCGCTTCCGCCTGATGGAGGTGGCCCGCGCCAACCTCGAACCGATCTTCCTCGTCTACCGCGGCGCGGGCGGGGCGGCCTCCGCCACCACCGAGGCGACCGTCGCCCGGGACACCCCCCTGGTCAGCGCCCGGACCCGCGACGGCGCCCGGCACAGCCTGTGGGCGATCACCGACCCCGAACTGCAGCGGGGGGTCTGCGCCGACCTGGCCGCGCGTTCCGCGCTGATCGCCGACGGGCACCACCGCTACGCCGCCTACCTGCGCCTGCGCCGGGAGAACACCGATCCGGGCTGGAGCCACGGCCTGGCCCTGCTCGTGGACAGCGACACCCACCCGCCCTGTCTCGGGGCGATCCACCGCGTCCTGCCCGGGCTGGACACCGACCGGGCGCTGAGGGCGGCCCGGGAGGTGGCCGAGGTGGAACCGGTCCCGGACGCCGACCCCGCCGCCCTGGCCGGAGTGGACGCCCCGGCCCTGCTGCTGGTCTCCGCCGGGGGCGGGGCCCACCTCGTGAGCGGGTTCGACGAGGGAGCCCTGGAACGAGCGATGCCCGACCGCTCCCCCGACTGGCGCCACCTGGCCACGGCGGCACTGCACGAGGTACTCATGCCGCTGTGGGACTACCCCGAGGAGCGAGTGCGGATGGTGCACGAGGACCCCGCGGAGGCCGCTGCCGCCGCCCGCAGCGAGAAGGGCACCGCCGTCATCGTGCCACCGCTGCGCGTGGACCAGGTCTACGCGGTCGCCGACCGCGGAGAGCTCACCCCGCGCAAGTCCACCTCCTTCGGCCCCAAACCGCGCACCGGCCTGGTCATGCGGACCCTTCGATGAACCGTCCTCACCCGGGCCCGGCCGGGCCCGGCGGCCCCATGTGTTCGCGCAGCTCCCCGACCAGGTTCTCGGCCCCCGCCCGGTAGGGCTCCACCACGTGGTCGGCGCCGGCCTCACGGAGCTGCTCGGCCAGGGCAGGGTCGAGCGCGGTCAACACGATCGACCCCTCGTACCCGTGCTGGCGCAGACCGTGGATGAGCACCAGGTCGGCCTGCGAGGAGGGGATCGCGCTGAGCACCATCCGGGCACGGCCCAGGGGGAGCGTCTCCAGGAAGTCCCGGTCCTCGGCGCTCCCGAAGGCCGTGGTGACGTTGTCCTGCTCGGTGGCCGCGGACACCTTCTGCGGATCGAAGTCCACCGCGAGGACGCGGTAACCGGCCGCGGCGACCCGGGTGACGACCTCCCTGCCGAACCGCCCCAGCCCGTACACGATCACGTCGACGTCCCTGGCGGGCTGTTCGGCGCGGTGGCGCCGGTCGGGGAAGAGCCGGTCCAGGGGGTCCAGCCAGCGGCCCAACCACCGGTAGACCTGGTGTGAGTAGAGGATCATGTAGGTGGAGCCACCGATGGTGATCAGACCGACCACCGTGATCAGGCTGACGGTTCCGGCGTCGATGTGCCCCAACCCCAGCCCCAGGGCCGCGAAGATCAGCGAGAACTCACTGATCTGGGCGACGGTGAGCCCCGCCAGGAAACCGACCCGGGCCGGGTAGCGCATCAGCACCATGATCACCAGCACGATGAGCGGGTTGCCCACGAGCACGAACACCGAAAGGACCGCGGCCTCGGTGATCTGGCGCCCGGCGTCCGCGAAGTTCAGGTTGGCGCCCAGCTCCAGGAAGAAGAACAACAGCATGAAGTCGCGCAGGCTCACCAGGCGGGCCCCGAGCGCGTCCCTGTATTCGGTCGAGGCCAGCGACACCCCGGCGAGGAACGCGCCGACCTCGGCGCTGAAACCCAACGACTCGCTCAGCGCGGCCACGGACACCGCGTAGGCGACCCCGAACAGGACCAGGAGTTCCTGGGAACGAGCCACCAGGGGGACCAGTCGGGGCAGCACGTAACGGGAGAGCAGGGCCAACCCCAGCAGCAGACCGCCGCCGGCCCACAGCACCTGCAGGATCTCGGCGGGAACCGAGTCCTCGGAGGCCTGGCCGAAAGCGGTCAGCGCGATCATCACCAGAACCACGACGATGTCCTGGACGATGAGGAAACCGATGGCGATGCGTCCGTGGAGCTTGTCGAGTTCACGCTTGTCGGACAGGAGCTTGACGATGATGATCGTCGACGAGAAGGTCAGCGCCACCGCGACGTACAGGGCGGGCAGCGGGTCCATACCGAGCAGGCGGGCCAGCCCGTAGCCCACCGCCGAGGTGAACACGATCTGCCCCAGGCCGGTGGCCAACGCCACCGGACCGGTGGCCCGGATCAGGTGCAGGTCCAGCCGCAGACCCACCAGGAACAGCAGCAGGGCGATGCCCACCTGGGCCAACAGCTCCAGTGTCCCCGAGGGGTGGATCCAACCGAGCCCGACCGGCCCGACGATGATCCCGACCGCGATGAAGACGACGATCAGGGGCTGGCGGAGCAGGTTGCCCACCAGGCCGAGCGCCGCCACGACAGCGAGCACCAGGGCCAGTGTCAGGAACTCGTGGGCACCCATACCGCCATGCAAGCACCTCACGGGCCGTCCCGGAAGGACCGGTGGCGTTTTCCCCGGCGATTCCGGTCCGGGAACCGAAAACCGGATGGCCGTCCCCGACCCCGCCCGCCATACTGACGGGCCCGACCCCCGAGAGGAGGCCCCGTGCCCACCTCGTTCCCGAACACGCACCGCCCCCGGACCCGTCCCGACCTGGCCGAGGACCTGACCGGGCTCGGGGTGGCCCCCGGCGACACCCTCCTGGTGCACACCTCCCTGCGTTCGCTCGGCTGGGTGTGCGGCGCCGACCAGACGGTGGTCCATGCCCTCCTGGAGGCCGTCGGCCCCACCGGGACCCTGGTGGTGCCCACCCAGACCGGCGACAACAGCGACCCCTCCGGCTGGGCCGACCCGCCCGTCCCGGAGTCGTGGTGGGAGACCATCCGCGCCCAAACGCCCGCCTTCGACCCCGCCACCACCCCCAGTGTCCGCATGGGCCGCGTACCCGAGCGGATCCGCACCTGGCCGGGCGCCGTGCGCAGCACCCACCCGCAGACCTCCTTCGCCGCTCTCGGCCCGCACGCGACCCGCCTCATGCATCCCCATCCCCTCGAATCAGCCCTCGGCGAGAGCTCCCCGCTGGCCCGGCTGGAGGAGGAGGACGCCCGCGTCCTGCTGCTGGGCGCCGGGTACGACTCCTGCACCGCCTTCCACCTCGCCGAGTACCGGGTACCCGACCCGCCCACCGAACCCTCCTCCTGCGCGGTCCGCACCCCCGACGGCGCCCGGGAGTGGGTCACCTACACCGGCGTCGCCCTCGACGAGTCCGACTTCCCCGCCCTGGGCACGGCCTTCGAGGCCACCGGCGCGGTGACCACCGGCCCGGTGGGGTCGGCGACCGCCCGCCTGTTCCCCCTGGCCGAGGCCGTCGCCTTCGCCACCTCCTGGCTGGCCCGGAACCGTCCGCCCCGGCCCTGGGACGGAGCCCACACCCCGCAGGGCCGCCCGGCGCCCTAATCTGGGGAGGACCCTCTCCCGCCACACCGAATCGGACCTTCCGCCATGTCCCTGCAGGCCGCCGACCGCCCGCTCAACGAGCTCCACGACGCGATGCTCCTCGACCTGGACGGCGTGGTCTACATCGGCGCCGAGGCCGTCCCGGCCGCCCCCGAGGCGGTGGCCAAGGCCCGCGCCGCCGGAGCCCGGGTCGCCTTCGTGACCAACAACGCCGGACGCACCCCCGCCCGGATCGCCGAACACCTCACCCACCTGGGCGTACCCGCCGCCCCCGAGGACGTCGTCACCTCCGCGGAGGCCGCCGCCCGCCTGGTCGCCGCACGGTACCCGCAGGGGTCGGACGTGCTGGTGGTCGGCGACACCGGGCTGCGCCAGGCCGTCCGCAGGATGGGGCTGCGACCCGTCACCGTGGCCGGGGAGTCGGTGGTGGCCGTGGTCCAGGGCTACTCGCGGACGATGTCCCGCGACCTCCTCGACCAGGGCACCCTGGCGGTCACGGCCGGCGCGTTCTTCGTCGCCAGCAACTCCGACGCGACCGCGCCCACCGAGTGGGGGAACACCCCCGGCAACGGTTCCTTCGTGCGCGTCATCGCGTACGCCACCGGGGTGGAACCGGTGATCGCGGGCAAGCCGATGCGCCCGCTGCACGAGGAGGGGATGCTGCGCACCGGCGCGAGCTACCCGCTCATCGTGGGCGACCGCCTGGACACCGACATCGAGGGGGCCACCACGCACGGCGCCGCGGGCCTGCTGGTCCTGTCCGGGGTCGCCACTCCGAGGGACGTACTGGCCGCCCCCGCCCACCGGCGCCCCCGCTACCTGTCGTGGGACCTGTCCGGGATGAACGAGACCCACCCCGGCCCGGTGCGCCGCACCGACGGGGACACGGCGCTGACCGTGTGCGGCGGCTGGACCGCCACCGTCGCCGCGGGCGCCGTGCACCTGTCCGGTACCGGTGACCGATTGAACGGTCTGCGCGCCCTGTGCACAGCACTCTGGTCCGACGGCTCGGTCGACCCCCGAAGCACCTCCGTGACGGAGGCCCTGGCCTGCTTGGGCTGGTAGGACCCCGACAGTTAGGTGACCCCCACCACACGCTGCCATGACATCCTTGTCCTAGAGTCGGGTTCGGTCCTGACCGGACCGCACCACGCGAGGAAGAGGGGTGTCTGCCGTGCACGACGATGTGGACGTCAGCGGTCTGCCCGAGGGGATCACCCCGCTGGGCGACGAGATCTATGCCATCGACACGATGCTCGCCGGGTACCCCGGGGTCGTGTCCGCCTACCTGATCCGCACCGAGCGGCCCTGCATCGTCGAGGTGGGCACCGCCGGTTCGGCCCCGGTCCTGCGGGACGCCGTCGTCCGGCTCGGACTGGCGCCCGAGGACCTGGCCACCATCGTGGTCACCCACATCCACCTGGACCACGCGGGCGGCACCGGGGACATGGCGGCGCTGTTCCCCAACGCGGAGATCGTCGTGCACGAGCGCGGCGCCCGCCACCTGGCCGACCCCAGCCGTCTGATGGCCAGCGCGAAGATGGTGTGGGGCGACCGGTTGGAGACCCTGTTCGGGCACATGCACCCCACCGAGGCGGCCCGCATCCGCTCGGTGGCCGGGACCGGCGAGATCGACCTCGGCGCAGGCCGCAAGCTGGTGTCCCACTACGCCCCCGGGCATGCCAAACACCACATGGGCCTGGTGGACACCGGGACCGGCGACCTGTACGTCGGTGACGCCCTGGGCGTGTACAACCCGCTCACCGGGGACCTGCGCCCGGCCACCCCGCCGCCGGACTTCGACATGGACGCCTGCCTGCGCACCCTGCGCCTGTTCGGCGACATCGGCGCACAGCGGCTGATGTTCTCCCACTTCGGCGCACACGACCTCGTCGCCGAGACCATCGACCGCGCCGAGAGCGAGCTCCGCCTGTGGGTGGAGACAGTGCGCGACTCCCGGGACACCGGAGGGGACCTGGACCACGCCATCGCGATGGTGCGCGACAAGGTGATCTCCCGGTACAAGCCGCTCCCCCCGGACGCCTCCCCCGAGGCCGCGGCCGTCCTGGACACGCTCAGCGGCCCGGAGGCCAACGTGGGCGGGATCGTGCACTGGCTGGACAGGCTCGCCCAGGAGCAGGCCGACGCCAAGGAGCAGACCTGACGGCAGCGGAAAAACCAGGTGCGTCGCCGGGACCGCCCCCATAGCCTCCGGGCATGACTCCCCAGATTCGTCCCCTGCGCAGGAACGACATCCCCCAGGCCCACGCCCTGGTCAGGAACGCCTTCCCCGGCATGGTCCTCACCGAGGAGCTCATGCTGTGGCGGTTCGACCACCCGGTGCCCGGGGCCGACGACACACGCCTCGTCGCGGTGGAGGGCGACACCGTGGTCGGGTACATCCTGGGCAGGCTGCGCACGGACAACGGCCGGTCCTACCTGGGGGCCATGGCGGAACGGCACCGGAGCGGGGACCTCGCCGCCCGGCTCCTGGCCGCCTCCGAGGCCGGCCTGGTCGAGAAGGGGGCGACCGTCCTGCGCACCGCCGCCGCGCAACAGGGCGTCCAGGCCGACGGCGAACTGTTCCGCGCGGCGGCCCTGGACCGGGGTTACGAGCTGGTCGAGAGCCACCACGTCCTCGGCATGGACCTGAACAGGCTCCCCGACCCCCCGAAGGCGCCCGAGGGGGTCGAACTGCGCCGGTGGTCGGAGTTCGCCGAGGACCCCCGACCGCTCTACGAGATCGACAGGGCCGCCGACCAGGACGAGCCGAGCGAGCAGTCGGAGGAGTTCATGTCCTACGGGGACTGGCTCGAGGCGGTGTGGGGCAATCCGATGGCCGACCTGGAGATCAGCCTCGCCCTCCTGCTCGACGGTGTCCCCGTGGCGATCTCCTGCTACATGTCCGATCGCGACACCCGCATGGAGTCGGCGATGACCGGCACCCTACGCGAGCACCGCGGGCGCGGCCTGGGCGGTTACGTCAAGGCCATGGCGCTGCACCGTGCCAGGGAACGGGGCTTCACCCACGCCTACACCGGCAACCACGAGACCAACGAGCCGATGCTCGCCATCAACAACCGGATCGGATACAGCCTGGTCGGGACCGAGAGTACCTACGTCAAGCGGCCGAGGCCCTGAGGGTCATGCTCCGGGCAGCCCGAGGGCGCGGATCAGGTGGGCGTACAGGCCGTCCGCCCAGGACAGTTCCCGGTCGGAGGGCAAACAACCGAAAGTCCGCACCTCGACGGTCTCGAACTCCCCGCTCAGGGGCTCCAGCCGGCTCACCTCAGCGTGCGTGACCACGGTGGTGTGCCCGCCGGACAACACGTAGTAGCCCATGGCCCTGACCTCGCCGAGGGTGGCTCCGGCCTCCTCGTGTGCCTCCCGCCGCGCGGTGGCGTACAGGTCCTCGCCGGGCTCCCGATGGCCGCCCGGGAACTCCCAGGCCCGCCTTCGGTGGCGCACCATCAGGAGGCGTCCCCCCTCATAGGTCAGACACACCACCGAGTCGTACTCCTCGGGTAGCTCCCCCAGATACACGGCAGCGCCGCCGAGCGGCTCCGGGCCACTCGACGGCGCGTGTTCCGAGGGGGTCAGTCCCGACCCTCCCGACGGCTACGGTCCTCAGCAGCCTCGGCCGCGGCCTCGTCCGCCTCCGCCTCGACGTCGGTCCAGACGATGCCGTCCTCGACGTCGATGTCGACCAGCTCGACGCCCTCGATCGCGGCGAGGCGCTCATCGGCGTCGGTCACACCTTCGCGGTCCACCGAGGAGGCACGTGCGAAGTATTCCCGGGCGTCCTCGGTGCGGCCGAGTTCGGCCAGGACATCGGCGTAGGCGTAGAACAGTCGGGCCACGTACGGCCGGGCCCGGCGCTCCTTCAACTCCGGTACCTGGAGCTCGGCCAGGGCCGCCTTGACATCGCCCATGTCACGACGGGCACCGGCCGCGACGATCCGCAGCTCGATGCGTTCCTCGGCATCCAGCTCCTTGCCCGCCGGGTCGTTGGTGATCTCCAGGGCCCTCTCGGGGCGGCCGAGGCCTCGCTCGCAGTCGGCCATGACCGGCAGGAAGGTGTCCCGGCCACTCATACGACGGGCCGCCCGCAGGTCGGCCAGGGCCTCCTGCCACTTGCCCACCGTGTAGGCGGCGATGCCGGAGGCCTCACGGACGCTGGGCAGACGGGAGGCCTTGCGGCGGGCGTACGCGGCGTGCTTGTAGGCCCGCTCCGGGTCCTCGTCCACGAACAGCCCCGCGGCCACGATGTGCTTGCCGATCAGTTCAGCCAGGGACTTGGGCAGCGAGTGCAGGTCGCGCTTGGTCTCCTTGTCCAACTGGCCGTAGGTGGCCTCGTCGGGCAGCGGCGGAGCGATGTCGGCCGGGTCGCGGTCCTCGCGCGGAGGACGCCGATCACGGTCGTCGCGGCCGCGGTATCCACCACGGTCGTCACGCTGCCCGCCACGTTGGCCGTCTCGACCCCGCTGCCCGCCACGGTCGTCCCGGCGGAACCCGCCCTGGCGATCGTCACGGCCACGAAACCCACTGCGGTCGTCCCGACGGTCCCCACCGGGAGCCCCTCGTCGGTCGCCGCCCGGCCGGCCCTCGCCACGGTTACGGTCACCACGGAACCCACTGCGGTCGCCACCCTGGCGGTCATCGCGGCCACGAAACCCACTGCGGTCGTCCCGACGGTCCCCACCGGGAGCCCCTCGTCGGTCGCCGCCCGGCCGGCCCTCGCCACGGTTACGGTCACCACGGAACCCACCACGGTCGTCGCGGCGGAAGCCACCACGACGGTCGTCGCTCCCACGATACTCGCGCCGGTCACCGCTGCCCCTGTCGTCCCGGGGGGCCCTGTAGCCAGACCGGGGACGGGATTCGTCACCGCGCCCGCGACCGCCAGGCTCACCGGAGCGGTTACCGCTGTGGTCGTTTGCTCCGGAGTCCTCGCGGTCTCCCGATCGGCTGTCCTCAGTCATCCAACCCGTCCGTCAACATTCAAAAGCGCTGCCACCTGAGCAGTAGCAGCGCGTAGAAGTACTCGTATCCTCCAGCTTACGACATGGTGTGTCCACACATCACCAAAGCCGCAACCCACCACGGTGTGCTTGTCCACAGCACAGCACCCCCTTCCGTCCCACTTCCCAGCTGCCAGTGCCCCAGGGGGTTCAGGCCCCCACCATCCGCCGCAGCAAGCGCAACAACCCCAATCCCCTCAACCCCTGGGGGTTGGGCGTGCGCTTTCAAGTGGCAGCACCCCAGGGGGTTTGGGACCCCCACCCTGCGCTGTTGTCAGGCGGGCGGTGCAGACCCCCTCAGCCCCAGGGGGTCACAGAACGTGCATCTTGCCCGCCCTCCCCCAGTGGTGGGGGTTGGCCGGAGCGCGGTGGGCGGCGCCCGGACACAGGGGGTTTTCGCCAGGGCTGGGGACACGCATCTCTGGAACACATCAGTGATCCCGGGGGTTGGCGAGCTACGGGCCTCGCCCTTTTCCAGAACCAGACGTAGAAAGATCAAGCACGTCCCGCGAGGTGCGTAGCGGCCTCCGAGTACGCCCGACATCAACCCCCACAGGGCTCAGCCGGACGAACACCGGGCCCAGACCACCCCAGGGGGGTGCCTTGAACCCCGACCACAGACCGTTGGAAGGCACCACCCGGGCAGACCCCCGCACCCCCACCACGGTGATCTTGCTACCAGAAGCAACCTCGGCGCCGACATTGCTCCTGGTAGCAAGATCACCGCAAAAAGAGGAGCCGAACCCACCCACCCGGAAAAACCCCTCCAAGCCACCCCCGGGGGGCCGGCATCCCAGCCAACAACCCCGCTTTTCACATGTTCACAAACCACCACAAAAAACAAAAAGGAGAGGGCCGCCATAACAGCAACCCCCTCCTTCTTCTCAAGAAAAACCGTGGCAGCGACCTACTCTCCCACCCCACCACAGGGCAGTACCATCAGCGCAAGGAGACTTAACGACCGGGTTCGGAATGAGACCGAGTGTGACCCTCCTGCTACAACCACCACGGAAACCTAACACCCACAACCACCACTCAACCCCAAAAAAGAGGGAACGATGACCACGAGCAAGCTTCGTGTGAATACAGTGTGCGCGAACATCCAATTATCTGCAGCGGACAAGCCCTCGGCCTATTAGTACCGGTCAGCTCCACCCCTCACAAGGCTTCCACACCCGGCCTATCAACCCTGTCGTCTACAGGGAGCCTTACCCTCTCCAGGAGGCAGGAGACCTCATCTCGAAGCAAGCTTCCCGCTTAGATGCTTTCAGCGGTTATCTCTCCCGAACGTAGCCAACCAGCCATGCCCTTGGCAGGACAACTGGCACACCAGAGGTTCGTCCGTCCCGGTCCTCTCGTACTAGGGACAGCCCTTCTCAAGTCTCCAACGCGCACAGCGGATAGGGACCGAACTGTCTCACGACGTTCTAAACCCAGCTCGCGTGCCGCTTTAATGGGCGAACAGCCCAACCCTTGGGACCAACTCCAGCCCCAGGATGCGACGAGCCGACATCGAGGTGCCAAACCATCCCGTCGATATGGACTCTTGGGGAAGATCAGCCTGTTATCCCCGGGGTACCTTTTAGCCGTTGAGCGACACCGCTTCCACACGCCGGTGCCGGATCACTAGTCCCAGCTTTCGCTCCTGCTCGACACGTCCGTCTCACAGTCAAGCTCCCTTGTGCACTTACACTCAACACCTGATTACCAACCAGGCTGAGGGAACCTTTGGGCGCCTCCGTTACTCTTTGGGAGGCAACCGCCCCAGTTAAACTACCCACCAGACACTGTCCCCGAACCGGATCACGGTCCAAAGTTAGATGCCCGAAACAGTCAGAGTGGTATTTCACCAACGCCTCCACCGCC
This sequence comes from Nocardiopsis moroccensis, assembly GCF_055763695.1. NCBI lineage: Bacteria > Bacillati > Actinomycetota > Actinomycetes > Streptosporangiales > Nocardiopsidaceae > Nocardiopsis > Nocardiopsis moroccensis. The sequence goes on from NZ_CP199747.1 coordinate 2,628,423, forward strand.
ACTAGCGTGACGACTTCACCGGCTCCCACCTATCCTACACAAACCATCCCAAACACCAATGTCAAGCTATAGTGAAGGTCCCGGGGTCTTTCCGTCCTGCTGCGCGAAACGAGCATCTTTACTCGTAGTGCAATTTCACCGGGCCCATGGTTGAGACAGTGGGGAAGTCGTTACGCCATTCGTGCAGGTCGGAACTTACCCGACAAGGAATTTCGCTACCTTAGGATGGTTATAGTTACCACCGCCGTTTACTGGCGCTTAGATTCCTAGCTTCGCCGGGGCGAACCCCAACTAACCAGTCCTCTTAACGTTCCAGCACCGGGCAGGCGTCAGTCCGTATACAGCGTCTTACGACTTCGCACGGACCTGTGTTTTTAATAAACAGTCGCTTCCCCCCGCTATCTGCGACCCCACCCAGCTCAGGCCGTAAAGACCGTCACCAGACAGGGCTCCCCTTCTCCCAAAGTTACGGGGACAATTTGCCGAGTTCCTTAACCATGGTTCACCCGAACGCCTCGGTATTCTCTACCTGACCACCTGCGTCGGTTTAGGGTACTGGCCACACACGAACTCGCTAGAGGCTTTTCTCGACAGCATGGGATCACTCACTTCACCAAAAACGGCTCGGCATCACGTCTCAGCCTCAACGAGAGGCGGATTTACCTACCCCTCGGCCTACACGCTTACCCCCGGACAACCACCGCCGGGTAGAGCTACCCTCCTGCGTCACCCCATCACTTACCTACTACAAGCTCGGGTCCCAGACCAGATACAAACAATCTCCCGAAGGATTTTGAAAGATCCGGCGTGGTTAGCATCACCTGATTCAGTATTGGACGCTCATGCACGGGTACGGGAATATCAACCCGTTATCCATCGACTACGCCTGTCGGCCTCGCCTTAGGTCCAGACTCACCCTGGGCGGATTAACCTGCCCCAGGAACCCTTAGTCAATCGGCGGCAACGTTTCTCACGTTGCTTTCGCTACTCATGCCTGCATTCTCACTCGCACACCCTCCACCACACGATCACTCGGCAGCTTCACTGGATGCACGACGCTCCCCTACCAACCCAGCCCTCAACGGGCTGAACTTCACAGCTTCGGCGGTGTACTTAAGCCCCGCTACATTATCGGCGCAGAACCACTTGACCAGTGAGCTATTACGCACTCTTTAAAGGATGGCTGCTTCTAAGCCAACCTCCTGGTTGTCTGGGCAACTCCACAACCTTTCCCACTTAGCACACGCTTAGGGGCCTTAGCTGATGATCTGGGCTGTTTCCCTCTCGACTACGAAGCTTATCCCCCGCAGTCTCACTGCCACGCTTCACTTCACCGGCATTCGGAGTTTGTCTGACGTCAGTAACCTTGTCGGGCCCATCAGCCAAACAGTAGCTCTACCTCCAGCAAGAAACACGTGACGCTGCACCTAAATGCATTTCGGGGAGAACCAGCTATCACGGAGTTTGATTGGCCTTTCACCCCTACCCACACCTCATCCCCCAGATTTTCAACTCTGGTGGGTTCGGGCCTCCACGAGGTCTTACCCCCGCTTCACCCTGGACATGGGTAGATCACTCCGCTTCGGGTCCACAGCATGCGACTCAACCGCCCTATTCAGACTCGGTTTCCCTACGGCTACCCCACCCGGGTTAACCTTGCCACACACCATGACTCGCAGGCTCATTCTTCAAAAGGCACGCCATCACCAGGAACAAGTCCCAGCTCTGACGGCTTGACAGCACACGGTTTCAGGTACTATTTCACGACCCCTCACCGGGGCACTTTTCACCTTTCCCTCACGGTACTAGTGCACTATCGGTCATCAGGACGTATTTTGGCTTAGCAGGTGGTCCTGCCAGATTCACACGGAATTTCTCGGGCTCCGCGCTACTCGGGAACACACCAACACCTAGACTCTTCCTTCACCTACGGGACTCTCACCCACTCCGGTACCGCTTCCCAACGGATTCAGCTAGAAGAACCATCAGCGCTCCAGGCCGACAGACCTGGAAAGATGCACCCCACAACCCCGCACACGCAACGACTGCCGTCTATCACACGCATACGGTTTAGCCTCTTCCCCGTTCGCTCACCACTACTAGGAGAATCACTGTTGTTTACTCTTCCTACGGGTACTGAGATGTTTCACTTCCCCGCGTCACCACCAACTACCCTATACATTCAGGTAGCGGCAACCCGACACAACTCGGGCTAGGTTTCCCCATTCGGACACCCGCGGATCAAAGCTCGGTTGACAGCTCCCCGCGGCCTATCGTGGCCTCCCACGTCCTTCATCGGCGCCTGATGCCAAGGCATCCACCGTGTGCCACTATCACTTGGCCACTACAGATAATAAGATGCTCGCGCACACTATTCACAAGTCAAAACACCCACCACAAACCCCGATACCTCAACACCAGCACCAGCTGGGAGTTCTCAGGGGTGGTCCAGGGGAACCAACCAGACCACCCGCCCCCACCCATGGTGAAGGCCGATGGCCACGATTGCTTCCTCAGATACCCAACAGCGCGCCCCCCGGTGCTTCTAGTCACCAGAGGTATGAGTCCGATTCTCTTCAGCCACTCCCGAACACCTGCCGGCCATCAAGACCAGCACGCTCGGGTCCACTTTCGAGTCCGACCAACGATAGGAAAAAGTTGGCCTTCAAAAGACTCCTTAGAAAGGAGGTGATCCAGCCGCACCTTCCGGTACGGCTACCTTGTTACGACTTCGTCCCAATCGCCAGCCCCACCTTCACTCATTCCCTCCCCGAAGGGTTAGGCCACAAGTTTCGGGTGTTGCCGACTTTCATGACGTGACGGGCGGTGTGTACAAGGCCCGGGAACGTATTCACCGCGGCGTTGCTGATCCGCGATTACTAGCGACTCCACCTTCATGGGGTCGAGTTGCAGACCCCAATCCGAACTGAGACCGGCTTTAAGGGATTCGCTCCACCTTACGGTATCGCACGCCCATTGTACCGGCCATTGTAGCATGTTTGCAGCCCAAGACATAAGGGGCATGATGACTTGACGTCGTCCCCACCTTCCTCCGAGTTGACCCCGGCAGTCTCCCATGAGTCCCCACCATTACGTGCTGGCAACATGGAACAAGGGTTGCGCTCGTTGCGGGACTTAACCCAACATCTCACGACACGAGCTGACGACAGCCATGCACCACCTGTCACCCACCAACTAAATGACCCTGTATCTCTACAGGTCCACGGGTGATGTCAAACCTTGGTAAGGTTCTTCGCGTTGCGTCGAATTAAGCAACATGCTCCGCCGCTTGTGCGGGCCCCCGTCAATTCCTTTGAGTTTTAGCCTTGCGGCCGTACTCCCCAGGCGGGGCGCTTAATGCGTTAGCTACGGCGCGGAAACCGTGGAAAGTCCCCACACCTAGCGCCCAACGTTTACGGCATGGACTACCAGGGTATCTAATCCTGTTCGCTCCCCATGCTTTCGCTCCTCAGCGTCAGGTAAGGCCCAGAGACCCGCCTTCGCCACCGGTGTTCCTCCTGATATCTGCGCATTTCACCGCTACACCAGGAATTCCAGTCTCCCCTACCTACCTCTAGCATGCCCGTATCCACTGCAGAACCGGGGTTAAGCCCCGGTCTTTCACAGCAGACGCGACACGCCGCCTACGAGCTCTTTACGCCCAATAATTCCGGACAACGCTCGGACCCTACGTATTACCGCGGCTGCTGGCACGTAGTTAGCCGGTCCTTATTCCCCACCTACCGTCAACCCCGAGAGAACCCGGGGCCTGCGTTGGTGGTAAAAGAGGTTTACAACCCGAAGGCCGTCATCCCCCACGCGGCGTCGCTGCATCAGGCTTTCGCCCATTGTGCAATATTCCCCACTGCTGCCTCCCGCAGGAGTCTGGGCCGTGTCTCAGTCCCAGTGTGGCCGGTCGCCCTCTCAGGCCGGCTACCCGTAATCGCCTTGGTAGGCCTTTACCCCACCAACAAGCTGATAGGCCGCGAGCCCATCCCTGACCGATAAAACTTTCCACACACCACCAGGAGATGGTGTGTCATATCCGGTATTAGACGGCGTTTCCACCGCTTATCCCGGAGTCAGGGGCAGGTTGCTCACGTGTTACTCACCCGTTCGCCGCTCGTGTACCCCGAAGGGCCTTACCGCTCGACTTGCATGTGTTAAGCACGCCGCCAGCGTTCGTCCTGAGCCAGGATCAAACTCTCCATAAAGGTCCTACAACCCTACCCGGCGACCCGAGGGTCTGCCTGGGACGGGTAAACCTAGAAGAAATCCTGACCAACCAACTCGCGTTGGTTAATCAAAGGAACCCTACGCACCGTGGTGCGTCGGGGCCAAAACAAACATGGCTTAAAGAAAATCAAACACGCGCTGTTGAGTTCTCAAGAAACAATCGCTTTTCCCGTACAAGCTCCGGAACTTGTGTTCCGGTTGCTCTTCCGTGGAAGGCTTTGTCGCGGTCCGGCCGCTGTTGCGGCTTTCTCGCTGTGTTGTGTCTTTACTTTATCAGGTGTTCCGCGCCCCGCCAAATCGGCGGTTTGTGTCTTTCCTGATCGGGGTAAAGCCCGTGTGCTCCGTTTGCCTTTGCGTTTCCGCCGTGTTGGCTTCCACCGGGCTTTTGAAGCGACTCTCCGAAGTTTACATGCCCCGAGCACCGCTCGAACCACCGTGTTTCGAAAAGAGGTGTCTGTGATCGCGGTCCGGTTCTGGGCCAGCACCCGAAGTGGGTCCGCCCGCCGTCCCGCAGCGACTCGTGCAACTATAGGCAAGGCGGGGGTGGACGTCAAGTCAGGACCCGGATCGGATGCCGTCTCGGCAACCCGGGCCTCAGTCACCCCTGTTCGGGCGGCTTCTCAAGGCCCTGACGTGCGCGGTCCTCACACCCGGATCGCGCTGTTACGTCGGCTGTTGTCAGACAACAGCCATCTTGCCCGCATCATTCCAGGACCAAACCAGATCTTTGACTCCGAGCCCCGCGTCCGGGCACCGAGCACACCAGGTCCCCTCCACAGGGCCCCGGGTACAGCGAGGGCCGACCCCCGGAAGGGGCCGGCCCGTGGTTCCGGCAGATCAGACCAGTACACCCACCCGGAGGGCTCGCCACCCGGTGCAACACCTACCCGGCGCACTCGACCATCCGGCTACTCCGCCACTCGAGCACTCCACCGCTCGGCTGTTCGATGCGCCTAACCCTGGAGAACGACGCCGCCGACGTTGCGCTTGCCCTTGCGGAGCACGACGAAACCGCCTCCGAGTACATCGTCGGCGCTGAGCCTGGCCTCGACGTCGGTCACCTTCACGTTGTTCACGTAGGCACCGCCCTCCTGGATGGCGCGGCGTGCCGCCGACTTGCTGGGGGCCAGGCCGCTCTGGGCGAACAGGTCCACGACGAGCAGGTCGCCGACCGGCCCGGAGACCTCGGCCTTGGGCACCTCGGCCAGGGCCGCCCCCAGGGTGGGCCCGTCCAGCTCGGACAGGTCGGCCCGGCCGAAGAGCGCCAGACTGGCCTCCTTGACCTTGCGGGTCTCCTCCGCGCCGTGCACCAGAGTGGTCAGCTGCTCGGCGAGTGTGCGCTGGGCGGCACGGGCCTGGGGGCGCTCCTGGGTCTGGCGCTCCAGGTCCTCGATCTCCTCGCGGGAGAGGAAGGTGAACACCTTGAGGTAGCGGATGACGTCGCGGTCGTCGGCGTTGAACCAGAACTGGTAGAAGGCGTACGGCGAGGTCAGTTCGGGGTCGAGCCAAACCGTGCCGGACTCGGTCTTGCCGAACTTGGTGCCGTCGGCCTTGGTGAGCAGGTTCGTGGTCAGTCCGTGCGCCTGCCCGTGCGGCTCGTTGCCCTCGATCCGGCGGACCAGGTCCAGACCCGCGGTGATGTTGCCCCACTGATCGGAGCCACCGGTCTGGAGCGTGCAGCCGTAACGCCGGTAGAGCTCGACGAAGTCGTAGGACTGCAGGAGCACGTAGCTGAACTCGGTGTAGCTCATCCCCTCACCGTCAAGGCGGCTCTTGACCGTCTCGCGGGCCAGCATCTGGTTGATGCTGAAGTGCTTGCCGACGTCACGGAGCAACTCGATCGCGTTGATCTCGCCCAGCCAGTCACCGTTGTTGGCCAGGACCGCGTCCGTGGGCCCGGCCTGTTCCCCCTCGGGGGTGAAACGCAGGAAGGCCGAGAGCTGCCCGGCCAGGTTCCCGACCCAGCCCCGCACCGTCTCCATCGAGTTCATCTGCCGCTCGGCGTTGGGCTTGGGGTCACCGATGAGTCCCGTGCCGCCGCCGACGAGGGCGATGGGGCGGTGCCCGGCCTGCTGGAAACGGGCCAGGGTGAGTGCCTGGGTGAGGTGGCCGACGTGCAGGCTTCCCGCCGTCGGGTCGAACCCGCAATAGAGGGTGATCGGACCATCGGCCAGCGCCTTGCGGAGTGCGTCAAGGTCGGTCGTCTGCGCGATCAGGCCGCGCCACTGGAGTTCGTCGATGATGTCGATCACTGTGTAGCTCTCTTGTTGTCTAGGCGGGCCCTTCGGCCCGATCTGCCCCGCAGTGTAGATCCTGTGCACCGCCGGGGCACCCGGTTATCCCTCACACGGCCACGCTATCGGTTGGACGTCACCCCAGTTCACGCGGCCACCGGCAGCACCGGTGCCAACCCTGCCGCCGATACCGCCGCCGACGCCGCCCCGAACATCCGGGAGGCGGGGCCTTGACCAGGTTGGCTAATGCCATTAGCTTTTTGGCTATAGGCATGAGCCCATCGACTCGTGCCGCGGACCAGGGAGCACCCATGCACCACCTCCAGCGCCCCGAGGGGCGGATCGCCTACGACCTGTACGGAGCCGAGCACACCGGAACCACCGTGATCTGCGTTCCCGGCATGTTCGACCACCGGTCCTCCTTCAGGTTCGTGGGCGCCGCACTCGCCGCCGCGGGGCACCGCGTGGCCGTTATGGACCTACGCGGTCACGGGGACAGCGACACCGCCTTCGACGACCACACCGACCACGCGGCGGCGACCGACGCGACCGCCCTGGCCGAGGAGCTGGGCGGAGGGCCGACAGTGATGGTCGGCAACTCCTTGGGGGCCGGAGCGGTGACCATCGCCGCCCTCGACCGCCCCGACGTGGTGGCGGGAATCGCCCTGCTCGCCCCCTTCCTACGGCCGCCCAGGTCCACCCGGGCGACCAGGGCCCTGCAGAGGGTCCTCCTCACCCGCCTCTGGGGTCCCCATGCACTGGCCCTCTTCTACGACAGGCTCCACGCGGGTCGGACTCCGGAGGGGCACCGCGAGCAGCTGGGGAGAATCCGCCGGATGCTGCGCCCCGCGGACCGCTACCGCGCGGTCCTGGCGACCGTCAACGGCCCGAAGCGGTCGGTGGAGTGGATCGAGGGCTCCGAACATCCGAACGCCGAGGCGGTCGTGGTCATGGGAGAGCGGGACCCCGACTGGAAGGATCCCCGAGCCGAGGCCCGGTGGGCGGCCTCTGTCGTCGGCGGCCGTCTCGTGATGGTGCCCGACTGCGGCCACTACCCGCAGTCGCAGCACCCCGACGTCGTGGTGTCCGTCATCACCGAGCTCATCGAGAGGGTGGACGCCGGTGCCTAGGGCCGGTCTCACCCCCGAACTGGTCGCCGCCGAGGCCGCCGCGCTCAGTGACGAGGGAGGGTTCGAGGCCCTCTCCCTGGCCGCGGTGGCCAAACGGTTCGGAGTCGCGACCCCGAGCCTGTACAAACACGTCGACAGCCTGGCCGGGCTGCGCCGGGAGGTGTCCCTCCTCGCCGTGGCCGAACTGAGCGGCCGTCTCCAAGCCGCCGCGGTCGGAAGGTCCGGCGCCGAGGCCGTGCGCTCGCTGTTCCGGGCCTACCGGAGGTACGCGCACGAGCACCCCGGCGGCTACACCTCGATCCAGCAGGCCCCCGCCCCCTCGGACACCGAGGCGTACGCGGCCTTCGCCGGACCCGTCGAGGTGATCGCGGCCGTACTGCGCGGGTTCGACATCCCCGAAGGCCAGATAGTGCACACGATCCGTGCGCTGCGCAGCGCCGTACACGGGTTCATCGACCTGGAGGCCCGGGGCGGGTTCGGGATGCCCGAGGACATCAACGAGAGCTACGACCTACTGGTGGAGGGCTTCGTGCGCGCCCTGGAGCACTGGCCCGAACGCACCGCGAGGAACGGACACGAGGGAGAGAACTGATGCTGGCTGGACACTTCGGGGTGGCGGGGGCCGTCAAGGCCTGGCGACCCGGCATCCCCATGGCGGCACTGCTGGTCGCCACCCAGTTACCGGACCTGGTCTTCGCACCCCTGGCCGTCGCCGGGATCGAGACCGGCGCCCCCGCCGAACCCGGCCTCTCGGGTTACGGCTCCCTGCTCATCACTGCCGAGTACTCGCACTCCCTGGTGGGGAACCTCCTGCTGGCCTTTCTGGCGGGCCTGCTCGTGCACTGTTTCCTCCGGAAGCGATGGGGGCGCGACGCGGGCCTGCTCGTGGGCGGTGTGGTGTTCAGCCATTGGCTCCTGGACCTGTTGGTGCACCGCCCGGATCTGCCCTTCCTTCCGGGCGCCGCCGGGGACCTCCCGCTGGTCGGTCTGGGACTATGGGAGACCCCCGTGGCGGCCGCCATGGTCGAGGGCGCCCTGGTCGTGGCCGGGATCGTGTCCTACACCTGGCGCACCCTCCGCGAGCGGCCCGGTCGGCGGCGGGCCTGGGGGTACAGCGCGGGCATCGCCCTGCTGTTGGCGGGATCCTTCCTGTTCGACCTGCTGGGCTGAACCGCCCGAGGCGTCTGTCCCTGGTTCCATCGACCCCGCGGCGCCACTCCGCTGGTTTCACCCCTCCCGCCCCACCGGTCCCACCGGTCCCACCGCCCTCAGTACTCACACCGCTGACGGCAGGACGCCCGGCGAGGAAGAACCGCCCCCGGGTGCTGTTAGGAACTGGCCATTCGATGGGCCAAGCTTGAAGGGCCCGGACCGGACGACCCGCCCGTCGCGGGAAGCAAGACAGTGTTGGAGTTCCCTGATGGCCAAGAATCCCTCCTCCAAGAGCGGCAAACCCGCGTCCAAGCTGACCGCGATCGCCGGAACCGTGGTCGGCGCCCTGGTGATCGCCGCCTTCGTGCTGCAACAGCTCGGGGTGATCGACCTGGAGACCGACGACTCCGCCACCGCTCCCCAGGGCTCCTCCGGTACCACGTCCTCCGATGTCGAGCAGGCCGGACAGCAGATGGAAGAGCTCCGGATCGAGGCCGAGGAGGACCCGCCCGGATACGACCGCGCGCTCTTCCCCCACTGGGACTCCGGCGTCGAGGGCAACTGCACCACCCGCCAGGTGGTCCTGCTCCGCGACGGGGAGAACGTGGAGACCGACGACGACTGCCAGCCGGTGTCGGGGTCCTGGTACAGCGAATTCGACGGGGAGACCTTCACCGAAGCGCAGGACATCGACATCGACCACATGGTGGCCCTGAAGGAGGGGTGGCGGTCGGGCGCCCACGCGTGGTCGACCGAACAGCGGCAGAAGTTCGCCAACGACCTCGACTCGTCCCAGCTGTGGGCGGTGAGCGCGTCGAGCAACCGCTCCAAGGGCGACTCCGACCCGGCGGACTGGCTGCCTCCGCTGGAGTCCGCGCACTGCGACTACGTGGTCTCCTGGATCGAGGTCAAGCACGTGTGGGACCTGACCGTGGACCCGGACGAGGAGGCCGCGCTGCGGGAGGTCCTCGAAGGCTGCTGAGCCCCGCCCCGCCACCGCTCCGACTAGGCCGGGTTCTGCCGGCCGACGCCTCGGGCGGTGGCGAGCAGTTCCTCCTCCCCGAGCAGGCCGAAGGGGTCGCGGACCTCGACCGCGACCCCCTCGTCCGGGGACCAGAAGGCCTCGTTCCCGCCGTACAGGCCGGGCGTCCCGTTGTTGTCGAAGTCCTCGAGTTCCCAGGCGTCGGGGTCGCGCTCGTGGTAACGGGCGAGGAAGGCGCGGACCGCCGAGAGGTCGGTGAGCTCCTCCCCGCGCAGGACCAGGACCTGGAGCAGTACCTGGAACCCGCCACCGTCCTTGGCCTGTTCCCAGGCCCGGGAGGTGAAGGAGACGCCCTCCCATTCGTAGTTGAAGTCCGCGGTCGAGGCCTCCGCCCCGATCCGGGCGGGCAGGTGCCCGATCGTGAATCCGTCCAAGGGTCCTCCTCGAGGGCCGACCGCGGGCGCGGCCGCCGTGAGAACGATCGCGAGCACGGTGGCGAGGGCCACCGGGGCCCACCTGGTCAGGGTCATGGTCACCTCCGCCGATGACCACGGGACCGTCCCGGACCACCGGTTCCTCCATGGTCGGCCGGGACGGCGGCCAGTACCAGGGTGTGTCCGAACCTGTGGATAACTCCGTTCCGACACGCCCCGTACCGTTTCGGGCGCGGATCAGTGCCTCCCGACGAACCCGTCATACAGGAACTCGGCGATGGCCAGGGCGGAGGTGGCCGCGGGCGAGGGGGCGTTGCGCACGCACACGACACGTCCGCGGGTGTCGACGTGGAAGTCGTCCAGCAGGTCTCCGTCCCGGCCCAGGGCCTGGGCACGCACCCCTGCGGGGGCGGGGCGCAGGTCCTCGGCGGTGAGCTCGGGGAGCAGGCGGCGGGCCTGGCCGGCGAACACCGCCCGGGAGGCCGACACCAGGGTCTCCCGGGCGCCCACGGCCCAGTGCCTGCGGGCGAGCCGCCAGAACCCGGGCCAGGCCAGGGTCTGCGCGAGTTCGCGGACCTGCAGGTCCCGGGCCCGGTAGCCCTCGCGTGCCGTGGCCAGGAGGGCGTTGGGTCCGGCCATCACCTCGCCGTGGACGTGCCGGGTCAGGTGCACGCCCAGGAAGGGGTACCGGGGGTCGGGGACCGGGTAGAGGAGCCCGCGTACCAGACCCCGGCGTTCGGGGGCGAGCTCGTGGTAGTGGCCGCGGAAGGGGACGATCCGCGGGTCCGCGGATCCTCCGGCCATCCGGGCGAGCCGGTCGCTCTGCAGGCCGCCGCACAGGACCAGGCGGTCGAACCGGTGGATGACCCGTTCCGCCTTCGGGTCCCCGGCGAGGACCTCCGCGCCGTCGTGGTCCTGCCTCAGGTCGATGACAGGGGTGTTGAGCAGGACCCGGCCGCCGGAGCGGCGTACGTCGTCGGCGAGCTGCTCGGCGACCGCGACGAAGTCCGTGATCGCGGTGGTGGGCGAGTGCAGGGCCGCGACCCCGGCCGCGTGGGGTTCGATCTCGCGGATCCCCTCGGGGCCCAGCCGGGTGACACCGGGGACGCCGTTCTCCCGGGCCCTGCGCTCGATGCCGTCCAGGCGCGCTTCCTCCTCGGCGCCCACCGCGACGAGCAGCTTGCCCGCCTCCTCGTAGGGCAGGCCGTGCTCGGCGCAGTAGTCCCTGAGCAGACCGACGCCCCGGCGGCACAGGGTGGCCTTGAGGGATCCGGGCCGGTAGTAGAGCCCGGCGTGGACGACACCGCTGTTGTGGCCGGTCTGGTGCGCGGCGACCCGGTTCTCCTTCTCGATGACGGTGACCCGGGTGCCGGGACGGTGGCGGGTGATGTGGCGGGCCAGGGCCAGCCCGACGATTCCCGCTCCGACGATGCCGATGTGTTCGGTGCTGCGCATGGGCGCACGCTAGCAACAGCCGGACGCGGACGCCCGCGGGAGGGCCGGTTCGGGGCGCGGCAGGGCCCGGGGGTCCTCATAGGGAGCGCAGCCCGACCAGGACGGCGTGCAGGATGTCCTCCCGGCCCAGGGGGCGGGAGGGGCCGCAGCGCTGCAGGGAGCCGTCGGAGACCATCTCGGCGACCATCGCGCGAACCTGACCGGTGGGCAGACCGACAGCCGCGGCCAGTTCGGCCACGGTCCGGGCCCTCAACGCGTGGTTGAGGATGGTCTCCCGTTCAGGGCGCAGCCATTCGTGGCGTCCGGGGGTGCGGGCCGCCATGACCAGGGTGAGCAGATCGAGGTCGGCGGACGTGGTGGTGGGCGGCCCGGGGCCTTCCGCGGCCCCGGCGTCAACGGCGTAGGGGCGCAGGAAGCGCTCGGTCTGCGCGTCCTCCCCCCGACCGACGGGTCTGGGCTCGTACCCCTCGGAGCGGCTGTCCGTGCCGCGGTCCGTCAGGCGACGGGCGTGGCGGCCCTCAACGCTCACTGGGCCCTCCTCTTGGCGGTGTCGGGAAGGATGAGGTGTTCGGCGGTGAGGGCGGGTCGTGGGGACCCTGGCTGCCGGGGTGCCCGAACGGCCCCTGCGGACCGGGGGCACCGTTCCGGTGGCGGGGCCCGGAGCGCCCCTGTTCCCCCGAGTGCCCGAACGGCCCCTGCGGACTCGAGGGGCCGACCTGGTTCCAGGGCCCGGGGAGGCCGTTGGCCCCCTGGGCTCCGGACGGCGCCCGGGGTCCGGAGCCCGGGAACGGGCTCTGGGGGGCCGGAGGCGGCACCCGCCCCTGCGGCCCCGAACCGCCCAGGGCGCCGGGGAAGGCGGGGGCGCCCACGGGGGCGCTGGTAACCGTGAGCGGGGCGTCCGCGGGCTCCAGGAGACTGTCCGGGACCAGGGCGGTGGCCAGGGTGCCCCCGTAGGGCGAGGGGTTGAGCCACACGCGGACACCGTGCCGTTCGGCGAGGCGGGCCACGACGAACAGTCCCAGCCGGGGGTCGTCGGGCAGTGCCATGACGTCGAACTCCGGCGGCCGGGTGAGCGTGCGCTCGGCGGCCGCGTACCCCTGTTCGGACATGCCCAGGCCGCGGTCCTCGATCTCCACCACCAGTCCGCCGCCGACGGGACTGCACCTGACGTCGACGGGGGTGCCCGCCGGAGAGAACTGGGTGGCGTTCTCCACCAGTTCCGCGAGGAGGTGGACGATGTCCGCCACGACCTGTCCGTGCATGAGCACCCGGGGGGCGGACATCAGCCGGACCCGGTCGAAGTCCTCGGTCTCGGCGATGGCCGCGCGCAGCACGTCCACCAGGGGCCGCGGCTGACGCCAGCGGCGGGCCGACTGGCCGCCGCCCAGGATGATGAGGTTGTCGGCGTAGCGGCGGGCCCTGGTGGCCAGGTGGTCCAGGCGGAAGAGCTGGCGCAGGGCCTCGGGGTCCTGTTCGTTGTACTCGATCTCGTCGAGCAGCCTCAGTTGGCGCTGGACCAGGGTCTGGTTCCGGAAGGCGATCCCGAGGAAGGCGCGGTTGGCGCCGCGTCGGATCTCGGCCTGCCGGACCGCGGCCTCCACCGCGGTGATCTGGGCGCTGTCGAACGCCTCGGCGACCTGCCCGATCTCGTCGTCTCCCTCCTCGTCCAGGGGCGGGAGCTCGTCCACGACGTCGACCTTGCTCCCCCGTTGGGCGCGGTCGATGATGTCGGGCAGGTCGGCGTCCCGGTCCAGGATCTGTTCGCGCAGGCAGGCGAGGCGTTCGGTGAGACGGCGCGAGGACCGGCTCACCAGGGAGATGGCAACCACCCCGCCGAGCAGGGTGACGGCCGCCGCGGCCACCCCGAGGGCGACCCTGAGGAGTGCGGCGCTCCACGCCAGGTCCACGGTGCGTTCGGTCTGGGCCTGGGCGACCTCGCCCAGGGCGAGGGCGGCGGCGGGCGAGGAGGCGTCCCACTCGTCCGCCTCGACATCGATCTCCGAGTTCCATTCCGCGAGGGGCTCCTGGCCGGGGACCGTCTCGTCGGACTGGGCGACCGGGGGCCGGGTGACGACCCTTCGGCTGAGCCCTTCGGCGGTCGTCCAGGCCTCCTCCTCCAGCAGCGCCTCGTGCTGGGCCCTGATACTCGGATGCATCGCGTGGGTGACGGCGCCCAGGGTGGCGCGGTAGGAGGCGGTGAGGAAGGTGAAGTGCGCCGTCTCCTCGTAGGTCATGCGTCCTGCGGGGATGACCCCGGCGAGCAGGGCGTCCGCGGTCGCGTAGTCCTCCCGTGCGGCGAGGAGCTCCCTGGTGAGGACGGCGTCGGTGAGGTTCTCCCCGCCCTCGGTGGTGTGCAGCAGGGACGTGGCGGTGTCGGTGAGGGAATCGAGGAGCCCCCCGTAGCGGAAGAGGGTCTCCTCACGGTTGGCCGAACCGTCGTCGACGGCCGTTCTCAGCGCGGCGAGTTCGTCCGGGCTCTCGGCCAGCGCAGCAGCGTTGCGGTTCACCTCGTCGTCCCGGCCGCCGCGCAGCCGCTCGGCCAGGGTCACGGCCTCACCGAGGGCTCCGTCCGTACTCTCCCGTTGCTCGTCCAGGTCGTCCTGGAGGGTCGAGGTGTCACCGCTGTCCCGGATTCCCAGATGGACCATGGACAGGCGGCGTTCGGCACGGAGCTCGGTCGCCGCTCGGGAGAGGGTCTGCGTGCCCTCCTTGGCCTGGCTGACGGCGCTCATCAGCTGTGCCGCCTGGACCGTGCCGAGTGTGGCGACGATGAGCCAGAGCGCGAGAAAGCACAGGCTCGGGATCAGCACGATGCGGGTGAGCTGCCCGCGGATCGTCCTGGTGGACGCGTGAGTTCTGCGCATGGCCCCCTCCAGCCCGTGCGGGTGCCGAGGCGTCCTGGACAGGTGCCGCGGCGGCTTTCGGTCCTGCCGAGGCTATCGAAAAACCATTGCCGTACGTTGTCAAACAATCACGACTAGTTATCCTTCTTTGCGGAAGCGTCCACCGCCGCCCGTGTTAGGGCGTGTCGCGACCGGGGGAAAGAGCAGGTCACACCAATCAACGCAACAGGGCCGCCCGGAGGTCCGGGCGGCCCTGTGCAACAGGATCCTGGCGGGGCGTGTCGCGGAATCAGGACTCCGGACGGTGTCGGGAGCCCACCGGCGCGGGAAGCTCCTCCGCGGTCGGAGGCTGTTCCACACCGAGCGAGTTCAGCACCTCGGCGTAGCGCAGCGCGGCGATCTTGCCCAGGAGGCTGTCCGCGCCCAGGGGTGTACCCGCCCGGGCACCGAAGCGCTCGGCGAGATCGGCGAGTTGGTCCGCGGGGATCTCCGGCCCCAGCGCGCTGGGCGCGATGACCGGTCGCTGGCAACCGCCCTGGCGGAGCTGGGAGACGACCTGCTCCAGCGCGGCCTCGTTCTCCAGGTCGGCGGGGAGCACGGTCAGACCGAGCCGGGCCGCGAGCAGGACCGCGGTCACGCCCGCGGCGCCCACGGCGCCCTCTCCGCCGACGGCACCGACGACGACGCCGTCGGCCATGGTGGTGTTCCGAGCCGTGACACTGATCAGGCGCATGCGGTCGGCCCGCACGAACCCGGCCTCGGCCAGACGCAGGTGCAGCACCTCGGCGAGCATGGGGTGCGGACCCAGCCCCTCGGTGACGCGGACGTCGGCACCGGCCTCGGCCACCGCGGCCTCCACAGCGGCACTGGTCCCCGCGTGCGGAGCCGTGACCAGCGGAACCACGACGCCGGCGAGGGGACGGTCGCCGGATTTCTCCAGCCCGCCCAGGGCCTCGTCGAGGCTGTGTTCACGGCCCTCGGTGTGTCCGAACCTGATGGTGACCTCGGGGCGGTAGGCCCGGACGAGATCGGCCATTCGGGCACCGATCAACTCACCGTCGGCGTCC
This sequence comes from Nocardiopsis moroccensis, assembly GCF_055763695.1. Classification (NCBI taxonomy): domain Bacteria; kingdom Bacillati; phylum Actinomycetota; class Actinomycetes; order Streptosporangiales; family Nocardiopsidaceae; genus Nocardiopsis; species Nocardiopsis moroccensis. Next base: position 2,643,956 of record NZ_CP199747.1, read on the forward strand.
CTGGCCTGTTCAGCCGTGCCCGGGACCGCCATGATCAGGGCGGGGGTACCGAACCAGTTGTCGAAGGACAGCGGGTTGCGGTGGCGTCCGGAACGCCGCTTGGGCAGTTCGCGTGGGGGAAGTCGGTCAGAGTTTCGCATACCAGGATTCAGACGAGAGGTGGATGGGCGCACCGCCGAAGCGGTGGTCACTGCCGCGACATTGTAGCGTTCAACACCACATTGCCGGGCGTATCTCCTGAACGTATACCGGACCGACACGGTGCTGGGGAGCGGGGCACCCGGTCAACCGCTCAGAGCCGGGCTGCGGCTGTGGATGACGTGGGTGACCAGTCGGACGAGGACCTCCTTGGCGGATTCGCGTTCCCGTGCGTCCGCCATCAGCACCGGGACCTCGGCCGGTACGTCGAGGGCCTCGCGCACCTCCTCCGCCTCGTAGGGGGTGGACCCCTCGAAGCGGTTGACCGCGACGACGAACGGGACCCCGCGCCGTTCGAAGTAGTCCACCGCGTGGAAACAGGTGTCCAGGCGCCGGGTGTCGGCCAGGACCACGGCGCCCAGGGCGCCCTCCGCCAACTCGTCCCACATGAACCAGAAACGGTCCTGCCCTGGCGTGCCGAACAGGTACAGCACGATGTCGTCGTTGATGGTGATGCGGCCGAAGTCCAGGGCGACCGTGGTGGTGGTCTTGTTCTCCACGCCCCCCAGGTCGTCCACCCCCTGACTCGCCTCGGTCATCACCTCCTCCGTGCTCAACGGGGTGATCTCGCTGACGGAGGCCACCATGGTGGTCTTGCCCGCGCCGAACCCCCCGGCGACGATGATTTTGACGGCCTGCGGGATCGCCTCCTGCGCGCCCGGCCGGATCTCAGAGTCTGCGGATGCCATCGAGTACCGCCTGAAGTACTTTCTTCTCGGGAAGCTGGGCCACGGGCATCGCTGCCCGGGTGCGGACGTCGCCCTCGGCCACGAGGTCGCCGATGAGCACCTTGACCACCGTCAGGGGCACGTCGAGGCGCGCGGAGATCTCCGCGACCGATATGGGTCTGCGACACAGCGTCAGGATCGCCTGGAGTTCGGGGCCCCGGGGGCGGTCCGCACGGTCGCGGGCGGCCACCACGATCGTGATCAGGTCCAGCCCGCGTCCCCCGGCGCCGGGCCGGGTCCGCCCCTTGGTCATGGTGTAGGGCCGCACCAGCGGTCCTGCGGGCGCATCGCCCGGGGTGACCCCGTTGGAGGGGCCCTCGGAGGTCGGGTGCCCCCGCCCCCGGTGCCAGACCGGGGGCTGGCTGCGGGAGGGGTCGGGACCCTCCTCGCTCCGCACCGCCGGGGCCGCACCCGACAGCGGTGACCCGCGCTGTTCACCGAAGATACTCACGATCCTCCGCCTCCCATGGCCGTGAGCCGGCCCGGGCGCCTGGGTGCCGCGGTCAGGAACTGGCCGACCCGTTTGACCCTCAGATTCATCTCGTAGGCGACCAGGCCCACGTCCGCGTCCTCCGTCGCCAGGACCGCCAGACAGGCCCCCGCCCCCGCGGCGGTGACGAACAGGTACGAGTGCTCCATCTCCACCACGGTCTGGCGGACGTCCCCGCCGCCGAAGTGCCGCCCCGTCCCCCGGGCCAGGCTCTGGAACGCCGAGGCCAACGCGGACAGGTGCTCGGCGTCCTCCGAGACCAACCCCCGGGAGCGCCCGAGCAACAGGCCGTCGGCCGACAGCACGATCGCGTGGCCGGCCCCGACGACACGGTCGACCAGGTCGTCCAGGAGCCAGTCCAGGTTGTCCGCCGCCTTGCTCTTGCCCACCATCTCAGTCGCTCTCTCCCGTATGGTCGCCGGTGCCTGCACCGACCTGGTCATCACTGCTGTGTCCGGAGCCGGTCGGACCGCTCTCCTCGGTCCGTCCCCGCCGGGTCCCCGCGCTGAAGGCGTCCATCATCCGACGCGCCTGTTCGGGGCTCCGTTGGGACGCCGGTTCCGGTTCGCGCGCGGTCTCCTCCCCGTGGGCGGACCCGCCGCGAAGCTGGGGGGCGAGGTTGGTCTGCCTCCTACGTCTGGGCAGCCCGGCCCGGCCCGGCCCGGCGCCGACCCTGAGGTCGTCGGCCCCCCGTTTGGGCAGTGGCGCCGGAGCCTCCTCCGGGACCCGCTCCTCGGCTTCGCGGTCCAGGTCCGGCACCTGGCGGAGCACCGGAGCGCCCGGGGCGCGCTCGCGCGGTCCGTCCTCGGGACCGCCGTGTTCGGGGACCGACCTCAGCACGGGCCGCGCGGTCCTCGCCTCGGCGGCCAGAAGGTCCGCGGAGCCCCGGGGACCTGCTGCTTCGGGGGAGTCGGGACCGCCCGCTCCGGAGCGGGCGAGCGCCGCGACCCGGGGCCGTTCCGCCGAAGGACCGCTGATGGCGGCCACCAGGGTCCCCGGGAGGAGCACCACGGCCCGGGTGCCCCCGTACGGGGAGGGGCGCAACTGCACTCCGATGTCGTGCTTGCGGGCCAGCCTGGCCACCACGAACAGGCCGAGACGGCCGTCGGTGCCAGGGGTCATGACGTCGAACTCGGGTGCCTCGGACAGTGTGGTGTTGGCTTCGGCGAGGTCGTGCTCGGTCATCCCCAGGCCGCGGTCCTCGATCTCGACCACCACCCCCTTGGGGACGTTCTCGGCGGCGATGGTGACGTCGGTGTGGGGCGGCGAGTAGGCGGTCGCGTTCTCGACCAGCTCGGCGAGGAGATGGATGACGTCGGCGACGACCGCTCCCGCCAGTGCCAGGTCCGGGACGGCGACGAGTTCGACCCGGGCGTACTCGTCGGTCTCGGAAATGGCGCCCCTCAGGATGTCGACGAGCGGGACGGGATGGCGCCAGCGCCGTCCGGGCTGGGCCCCGCCCAGGATGATGAGGTTCTCCGCGTGGCGGCGCCCCCGGGTCGCCAGGTGGTCCAGCTGGAAGAGGCTCTCCAGCAGGTCCGGGTCCTCCTCCTCTCGCTCGACCCGGTCCAGGAGCTGGAGCTGGCGCTGCACGAGGGACTGGTTGCGGTGCGCGATCCCCAGGAAGACCCGGCTGACCCCGGCCCGGATGTCGGCCTGTTTGACCGCAGCGCCGACCGCGGTGCGCTGCGCGGTGTTGAAGGCGTCGGCGACCTGGCCGACCTCGTCGGTGCCGTGGTCGAGCTGTTTCATCTCGGTGTCCAGGTCGACGCTCTCCCCCGCCTCCAGGCGGCGCACGATCCGCGGCAGGTCGTTGCGGGCGATGCCCAGCGTCTCGGCCCTGAGCCTGGCGAGCCGGTAGGTGAGGCGGCTGGCCGAACGGGCGGCGACCCCGTAGGCGACGGTGCCGGCGAACACGGAGGTGATCCCTCCCCCGACCGCCAGGGTGAACATCCAGGAGCTGGCCGCCTCGGTGAGGTCCACGACGGCGTCCGCCTGGCCTGCGGCGGCCTCGGCCAGCCCGGCGGTGACCTCGTCCGCCGCGTCGCGCCAACCGTCGAGTCCGGCCGGCGGCGCCGGGCTCCGGGTCTGCTCTCCGGTGAGGGGGTCGGTGTTGACCGGTGCCTCGTGGTGCGTGATGGTGTCGGCGATCCCCAGGGCCTCCCGCCAGGCGTCGCTCCCGGTGAGCGGGTCCGCGGCGGGGGGTTCGCCGGTCCGCGGCGCCGTCCCGTCGACGTCCGCCTCGGTCCGCCCGCCCTCCGGGCTGCGCGAGTCGAGTCGGCGGCGCGCCTCCCCGGTCAGGGAGGCGATGTCGGCCTGCTCGGCCCTGGTGAGGCGGCGCTCGGACAGGACGGCGGTGACGAGGGCGTCGGCGTGGCCGAAGCTCTCCTGGGCCCACAGCAGGTTTCCGGCGGCGGAGGCAGCGTCCGAGGCCGGTCCGTCGTCCAGGCCCCGGACGGTCTCCGAGTAGAGGCGAATACCCTCGTGGATCGCGCCGGTGTAGGTGTCCAGGACGGCCTCGGTCCGACCGGGCTCGGCGAGGTTGTCCGTGCGCAGGTCCTCCACGTCCTCGAGGGAGCCGAAGAACGCCCGGCTGAGGGGGGCGGGCTCGTCGCCGTCCCCGTCGAGGGCCCCGCGGGTCTCCCTGACCCGGGCGAGCGCCCCGTCGGTCTCCGCCGCCGCCTCGACGAGTGCCTGGCGGGTGGCGTCACCCGGATCGGCGAGGAACTCGATACTCAGGCGGCGCTCGGCCTGGAGCGCGGTGAGCGCCCCGGCGAGCTCGGTGCCGGCCCTGCCGTCGACGACCGACGAGCGCAGGGACACGGCTTGGGCGAGCGTGGCCGCGCTGAGCACGACGAACAGCGCGAGAAAGGTGATGCTGGGGATCAGCACGATCCGGTTGAGCTGCGTCCTGATCCCGCGTCCCGCGCCCCCTGACTGACCCACTGCGCTCCTCCCACGGACTCGGCGCGGGCACCGGAGGCCACGCGTGGTGCGTGCCGGTTCCCGCGCGGGTCGTCACGGTACGCGCAAAGGGGAACACGTGTGGTGCCCGCAGGCTTTGGACGCTACCGCACTCCCCCGTCCCGTGAAGGGGGAATTCCACATTCCCCGTCGAACGGGGTGCGCATCCGGTGGTCGGGGCGCCGGAAGTCTCCGCCGAACGCACGGGGGCACGCGCCCCTGGGGCACGCGCCCCGGCCCCTCCCGGTTCGGGCGCCCCGGTCACGGGGGCGCCCGGGCTCCGGGCGGGGCGGTGCTGAGCTCGTCGGGCTACCCGGTGAAGGCCCTGCGGTGTTCGGCGGTTTCGGAGCGAAGGCGGTCGAGCTGCTCGGCGACCCGGGCGGGGGCGGTGCCGCCCCTACCCGCTCGGGAGGCCAGGGAGCCCGCCACGGCCAGGACCTCCCGGACGTCCGGGGTGAGGTGTGCGGAGATCCGCGCGAAGTCGGCGTCGGTGAGGTCGGGCAGGTCGATGCCGCGCTCCTCACACACGCGTACGCAGCTGCCGGCGATCTCGTGGGCCTCACGGAAGGGCACCCGCTCACGGACCAGCCACTCGGCGATGTCGGTGGCCAGGGAGAAGCCCTGCGGGGCCAGCTCGGCCATCCGGTCGGTGTGGAAGGTCAGGGTGGCGACCATGCCGGTCATGGCGGGCAGCAGCAGGCGCAGGCTGTCCACGGCGTCGAAGACCGGTTCCTTGTCCTCCTGGAGGTCCCGGTTGTAGGCCAGCGGGAGCCCCTTGAGGGTGGTGAGCAGACCGGTGAGGTCACCGATCAGGCGACCCGACTTGCCCCGGGCGAGCTCGGCGACGTCGGGATTCTTCTTCTGCGGCATGATCGAGGAGCCGGTGGAGAAGGCGTCGTCGAGGGTGATGAAGGAGAACTCCTTCGTGGCCCACAGGATGACCTCCTCCGACAGGCGGGACAGGTCCACACCGATCATCGCGGTCACGAAGGCGAACTCGGCGACCACGTCACGGGCGGCGGTGCCGTCGATGGAGTTCTCCGAGGAGGCCGGGAAACCGAGCTCCGCGGCGACCGCCTCGGGGTCCAGCCCCAGGGAGGAGCCGGCCAGAGCGCCGGAGCCGTAGGGGGAGACCGCGGCGCGGCGGTCCCAGTCGCGGAGCCGTTCGACGTCGCGGAGCAGCGGCCAGGCGTGTGCCATCAGCTGGTGGGCGAGCAGGACCGGCTGGGCGTGCTGGAGGTGGGTGCGGCCCGGCATGGCGGCGTCGGGGTGTGCGCCCGCCTGGTCGGCGAGGGCCTGTACGAGGTCGAGAAGCTGGTCGGCGACGGACCGGGCCTCCTCACGCAGGTACATGCGGACCAGGGTGGCGATCTGGTCGTTGCGGGAGCGCCCGGCGCGCAGCCGTCCGCCGAGCTCGGGGCCGACCCGTTCGAGAAGGCCGCGCTCCAACGCGGTGTGCACGTCCTCGTCCTCCAGCCCGGGGGTGAAGTCCCCCGAGGCCACGTCGGCCTCCAACCGGTCCAGGCCGGCGATCATGCTGTCGAGTTCGTCCCCGGTGAGCAGTCCGGCGCGGTGCAGGGCGCGGGCGTGGGCCCGCGATCCGGCGATGTCGTGGCGGGCGAGGCGCCAGTCGAAGTGGGTGCTCAGTGAGAGGCGGGCCAGGGCCTGGTCCGGTCCTCCCTCGAAGCGGCCGCCCCACAGGCGCAGGGCCTCGGGCTGGTCGGCCATCGTGGTCTCCTTCGTGGAAAGTTCGGGTGGTGCGGGACGGCGCGCCGGCCGTCAGGGGTTGCGGTCGGCCAGCCGCAGGAGTGCCGTGGCCAGGTCCTCGCCGCCTCGGGGGTCGCGGGAGATCACCAGGATGGTGTCGTCTCCGGCGATGGTGCCCAGGATGGCGTGGAAGTCGGTGTGGTCGATGGCCGAGGCCAGGTACTGCGCCGCTCCCGGAGGGGTGCGGACGATGACCATGTTGGCGGAGGCCTCCGCCGAGACGAGCAGGTCCTCGGCCAGCCGGGTGAGGCGGGCGCCGGAGACCTGTTCGAGGCTGAGGGTGTCGGGGCGGGTGCGCTGGAGGCGCTCCCCGCCCTCTCCCGGCAGCACGTAGGCGAGGTGGCCGTCCGCGGTGCGGAGTTTGACCGCACCCAACTCGTCCAGGTCCCTGGAGAGCGTGGCCTGGGTGACCTGGACCCCGGCCTCGGAGAGGCGTTTGGCCAGTTCTCCCTGGGACCGGACGTCCTCGCGGGTGAGGACGTCGGTGATGCGGGCGTGCCGGGCGGCCTTGGTCATCGGGGCCGTGGCGCTGTTGTCGTTGGTCATCGCGGTCCGGGGTCGGGTGCGTCGCTGCTTTCGAGGAGGAAGGCGAGCAGGGCCTTCTGCGCGTGGCGGCGGTTCTCGGCCTCGTCCCAGACCACGCTCCGAGGGCCGTCGATGACCCCCGCGGTGATCTCCTTGCCGCGGTAGGCGGGGAGGCAGTGCAGCACGATCGCCTCGGGGTCGGCGGCGGCCATGAGCGCCTCGTCGATGGCGTACGGGCGGAAGGGGGCCTCGCGGTCCTGCTTCTCGTCCTCCTGCCCCATGGAGACCCAGGTGTCGGTGGCCACGACGTCGGCGTCTCCGGCGGCCTCGCGGGGGTCGGTGGTGACGGTGACCGATCCGCCGGTGCTCCGGGCGATCTCGGCCGCCCGGGCGAGGACGACGGGGTCGGGGTGGTGGCTCTCCGGTGCGCCGATCCGCACGTGCATCCCGGCGGTGGCGCAGCCGAGCAGGTAGGAGTGGGACATGTTGTTGGCGCCGTCGCCCAGGTAGGCGAGGGCGAGGCCGGCCAGGGAGCCCTTGTGCTCGCGGACCGTCTGGAGGTCGGCGAGGATCTGGCACGGGTGGAACTCGTCGGTGAGCGCGTTGACCACCGGGACGTTGATGTGCCGGGCGAGGTGCTCGATGTCGGTCTGGGCGAAGGTGCGCCAGACGACGGCCGCGACCTGGCGTTCCAGGACCCTGGCGGTGTCCTCCAGGGGTTCGCCCCTGCCCATCTGGGTGCTGGTGGAGTCCAGGACCAGCGGGTTGCCGCCCAGGTCGGCCACGCCCACGGAGAACGACAGGCGGGTCCGGGTGGAGGGCTTGTCGAAGAGGAGGGCGACCGTGCGCGGTCCGGCCAGCGGCCGGTGCGCGAAGCGTTCCTTCTTCATTTCGTCGGCCCGGTCGAGGACGTGGGCCTGCTCCTGGGGCGTGAGGTCGTCGTCACGCAGGAAGTGCCGGGTCATGAGTGGTTCTCCTTCGTCGCGGCGGCCTCGGCCGCGTCCAGGACGGTCGGCAGGGCCTCGATGAACACACCGATCTGCTCGGGCGTGATGACCAGGGGCGGGGCCAGGCGGATCGCGTCGGGGGCGACGGCGTTGACGAGAAACCCGCGGACGGCGGCCTGTTCCTGGACGTGCGCGGCGTGCGGTCCGGTGAGCCGGAGTGCCCGCCAGAGCCCGCTGCCACGCTGCCCGGCGAGGAGGGGGTGGTCGATGCCGTCGATCTGTTCGGCGAGCAGGTCCCCCATCACCTCGGTGTGGGCGAGCAGGCCCTCGCTCTCGATGGTGTCGATGACGGCGAGGGCGGCGGCGCAGGCCACGGGGTTCCCGCCGAAGGTCGAGCCGTGGTCGCCCTTGTCGAAGGCGTCGGCGAACCGGCCGAAGCCGACGCAGGCTCCGATCGGCAGGCCGCCGCCCAGACCCTTGGCGAGGGTGAGGACGTCGGGGCGGATCCCCTCCGCCTGGTGGGCGAACCACTGACCGGTGCGGCCGATGCCGCTCTGGATCTCGTCCAGGACGAAGGCGGCGCCGGTCCGGTCGCACAGGGCGCGGACCCCGGCGAGGTAGCCCTCGGGCGCGGGGACGACCCCGGCCTCGCCCTGGGTCGGTTCGACGAACACCGCGACGCAGTTGTCGTCGACCGCCTCGGTGAGGGCGTCGAGGTCGCCGTGGGGCACGAAGCGCACGTCCATGCCGAATGGGCCGAAGGGTTCGCGGATGGAGTCCTTGCCGGTCAGGGCGAGGGCCCCGGCGGAGCGGCCGTGGAAGCCCTTGTCCGCGGCGACGAAGTAGTGGCGGCCGGGCCCGGCGGCGCGCTTGGCCAGTTTGAGTGCGGCCTCGTTGGCCTCGGTGCCGGAGTTGGCGAAGAAGACCTTGGCGTCGCCGCCCACCAGTTCCACGAGGCGCTCGGCCAGCTCGACCTCGCGTTCGTGCACGAAGAGGTTGCTGGTGTGGGCGAGCGTGGCCGCCTGGTGGGCGACCGCCTTGACCAGGGCGGGGTGTCCGTGTCCGAGGCTGGAGACGGCGATGCCCGCGATGAGGTCGAGGTACTGGCGGCCGTCGGCGTCGTAGACCTCGCAGCCCCGTCCGAGGCTGAGGGCGATGGGCGGGACACCGTAGTTGGGCATGAGTGAGGCGGCGAAGCGCTCCCTCAGTTCGCTGCTGGTCATCGGGAGCCTCCTGTTTGTGCTGCGGTGCTGGTGTGTGCGGGGCGCCAGGGGCGCGGGTAGTGGCCGTTCCCGGCGAGGAGTTCGGCCTCCAGTTCCTCGTCGGCGACCATGGTGCCCACGCCCTGGTCGGTGAAGACCTCGAGGAGCAGGGAGTGCGGGACACGGCCGTCGATGATGTGGGCCTGGGGGACCCCGCCCTCGACCGCGGTCAGGCAGGCTTCCATCTTGGGGAGCATGCCCGCGGACAGGGAGGGCAGGAGGGCGCGCAGCTCGTCCACGTTCAGACGGCTGATGAGTTCGGTGTTGGCCGGGTAGTCGGCGAACAGGCCCTCGACGTCGGTGAGCATGATGAGTTTGCTCGCGCCCAGGGCGACCGCGAGCGCGGACGCGGCGGTGTCGGCGTTGATGTTGTAGACGCCGCCGTCGTCGGCGCGGGCGACGCTGGAGATGACCGGGATGCGACCGTCGGCGATGAGCGCGGAGACCGCACCCGGGTTGACCCCGCTGACCTCGCCGACCCGTCCGATGTCGACGGTCTCGCCGTCCACCTGCACACGCTTGCGTTCGGCGTGGAGGAGGTTGGCGTCCTCGCCGGACATGCCGACCGCGAAGGGTCCGTGCTGGTTGACCAGCCCCACGATCTCGCGGTTGACCTGGCCGGTGAGGACCATCCGGACGATGTCCATGGCCTCGTCGGTGGTCACCCGCAGGCCGGCGGTGAAGGTCGATTCCACTCCGGAGCGGTCCAGCATCGCGCTGATCTGCGGTCCGCCGCCGTGGACGACGACGGGGCGCAGGCCCGCGTAGTGGAGGAAGACGATCGACTCCGCGAAGCGGACCCGCAACTCCTCGCTGACCATGGCGTTGCCGCCGTACTTGACGACGACCGTGCGGCCGTGGAAGCGGGAGAGCCAGGGCAGCGCCTCGATGAGGTTGGCCGCCTTGCCCATGGCCTGGGCCTGATCCTGGGTGGGATCGTCGGGGATACGGGAGTTCATGAAGTTGCCTGCTTGTCCTCGGGTGGCCTCTGGTCTTCGGGGGCGGGGGCGTCCTCCGGCTCGGGGGTGTCCGCCTCCAGTTGGGCGGCGAGTTCCTCGCACACCCGGGCGAGCAGGTCGGCGACGGCCTCCTCGTCCGGGGCGGTCCCTTCCCCCCGGGCGGCCTGGGCCGCGCCGCTGGCCATGAGCAGGACGGTGTCGTTGGTGCCGGTCAGCGGAGCGAAGGTCCTGGCGGCCGTGTCCGCGACCAGGCGCTGGCACTGTTCGCTGCTCAGGGCGGCGTCGGTGGTCAGGACGCACAGGAGTGCGCCGAGGGAGTCGTCCGGGCCCTTGGCCATACCGCCGACGGTGATGTCCTCGCCGCGCCGGAAGGCGAACTTGGCGACGGTGTCCCCGGTCCGGATGGCGTCGGCGGCGGGGAGCCCGCCGCCCCGGCCCGCCTCGGCGAGCGCGGCGCTCACCCCGGTGTTCAGTGCGTCCGTCGGCAGGTTCGCGCCGACGGGGCCGGCGGAGCACAGCACGATCTCGGCCGCGGAGTCGGCCAGCAGGTCGGCCGCGTGTTCGGCCTCGGCGTGGGCCGCCTGGAAGCCGAGTGGTCCGGTGCCCGCGTTGGCGCAGCCGGAGTTGAGGACGGCCGCGCGTACGCGTCCGCCCGAGACGACCTGTTGGGACCACAGGACCGGTGCGGCCCGGTCGGGGTGATCGGTGAAGACCGCTCCGGCCGTGCGGAGGGGGCCGTCGTTGACGACGACGGCGACGTCTCGGGCGCGGTCGGCCCTGATTCCGGCACTCACGCCCGCGGCGCGGAACCCTTGTGGTGCGGTGACACTCACGTCGGAGCCTCTCCCCTGTCAGCTTTCTCTAGGGCGCGACCGCGGCGAGCGGGAGGCCGGTGTCCTCGGGCAGGCCCAGGGCGATGTTGGTGCTCTGGATCGCGCCGCCCGCGGTGCCCTTGGTGAGGTTGTCCAGGGCGGCGACGGCGACCATACGGCCCGCGTCGGCGTCCACGGTGACCTGCACGAGGGTGGTGTTGGCGGCGACCGTCATGGCGGTGCTGGGCCAGGTGCCCTCGGGGAGGAGGTGGACGAAGGGTTCGTCGGCGTAGGCGGTCTCGTAGGCCGCGCGGACCTGGTCGGCGCTGGTCCCCGGTTTGAGGGGCGCGGTGCAGGTGGCGAGGATGCCGCGGGGCAGGGGGGCCAGGACCGGGGTGAAGGAGAGCCGGACCGGTTCGCCGGTGACGGCGGTGAGGTTCTGGACGATCTCCGGGTTGTGCCGGTGCGCTCCGCCGACCCCGTAGGGGCTGAGTGCGCCCATGACCTCGCTGCCGACCAGGTTCGGTTTGGGGGCCTTGCCCGCGCCGGAGGTCCCGGTGACGGCGACCACGGTGAGATCGGTCTCGACGAGTTGCTGGGCCAGTCCGGGGAGGAGGCCGAGGGTGGCGACGGTGACGTGGCAGCCGGGGACGGCGATCCGGCGGGCGCCGGCGAGGCGCTCCCGCTGCCCGGGGAGTTCCGGGAGGCCGTAGGGCCAGGTTCCGGCGTGGGGTGTGCCGTAGAAGCGTTCCCAGGCGGCGGCGTCGTTGAGCCGGAAGTCGGCGCCGCAGTCGACGACGAGAACATCCTCTCCCAGCTGCTGGGCGATGTCGGCGGACTGTCCGTGCGGAAGGGCGAGGAAGACGACGTCGTGTCCGCGGAGCTCCTCGACGTCGGTGGGGGCGAGGATCCGGTCGGCCAGCGGCAGCAGGTGCGGCTGGTGCTGGATGAGGGGCGTCCCCGCGTTGCTTCCGGCGGTGACGGCGCCGATCTCGATCTCCGGGTGCCCGAGGAGCAGGCGCAGCAGCTCGCCTCCGGCGTAGCCGCTGGCTCCGGCGATGGCCGCTGTGTATCCCATGGTGAGATCCTCTCTTCCCGCTTGGACTGAACCATCATGCATGGCTCTGCAAGTTTATGCAAGCAGGGGCGGCCAATCCCACGGAACGGTCGACCGGAGTACGGCAGGAAGCGGAGGAAGCCCCGGCGGTGTCAGTTGCCCGGCATCCGGGTGGCCAGGTCGGCCAGGCGGGAGGTGTGCCCCTTGCCCTCGGTCCTGGACTCGCGGCGGTCGGCCGTACGGTAGAGGCCGCGCACGACCTGTGTGCCCATCCAGCGCAGCGGTTCGGGTTCCCAGCCGCGCACCTCGTGTCCGACCCACGGCAACCGGGTCAGATCGGTGCTGCGACCCAGGACGAGGTCGCGCAGGGTACGCCCGGCCAGGTTGCTGGTGGCGACCCCGCTGCCCGCGTAACCGCCGGCCCAGCCCAGGCCGGACTCGGCGTCCAGGTTCACGGTGGGGGACCAGTCCCTGGGGACCCCGAGCACCCCGGACCAGGCGTGCTCGATCGGCACGTCCACGAGGTCGGGGAACATCCGGGTCAGGGACCGCCAGAGTCCGGCGATGGCCTGGGGCTGGGTGGCGCCCTCGTTGTCCTCGGAGAAGCCGATGCGCTGGGGCCCGCTCCGACCGCCGATGGCGATGCGGTCGTCCGCGGTGCGCTGGGCGTAGACGTAGGAGTGCGCGGTGTCGCCCAGGACCTCGCGCCCCTCCCAGCCGATGCCCTCCCACAGTTCGGCGGAGATCGGCTCGGTGACGATCATCGAGGAGTACATGGGGCGCCACCGGCGGCGCTGGCCGCGCAGGGTCGAGGTGAAGCCCTCGGTGGCCCGGACCACGTGGTCGGCGTGGACCGTGCCGTGTTCGGTGACCACGGCCGGGCGTTCGGAGCCCGACCGGGGCCGGATCTCGGTCACGGCGGTGTCCTCGAAGATCTCCACACCCATCACCTCGACCACTCCGGCCAGGCCGGTGACCAGTTTGGCCGGGTGGACGCGCGCGGCGTGCGGCGAGTACCCGGAGGCCACGGCCCCGTTCACGGAGAGCCGGGGCTCGTGGTCGGGGCCCACCATGTGGATGTCGTCGGGCCAGTACCCCCACTCCTGGAGGTACTCGATCTGCCGTTCGAGCCGCTCGTGCTGGGCTGCGTTCGCGGCGACCAGGCGCATACCGCCCTTGACGATGTCGGCGTCGATCCCCTCGGCCCCGGCGACCGTGACCACCTCGTCCACGGTGGCCATCAGCGCGCGCTGCAGGGCGACCATGGCCGCCTTGCCGTGTGACCGTGCGTAGTCCTCCCGGGAGCCCGAGAAGTCAGCCGACAACCACCCTCCGTTACGACCGGAGGCGCCGAAGCCGGCGAACTCCCGCTCGAGGACGGCCACCCTCAGGTCCGGCTGGTCCTTCTTGAGGTAGTAGGCGGTCCAGAGACCGGTGTAACCGGCGCCGACGATGCAGACGTCGTAGTCGGCACCGCCGGGAAGGGGGGCCCTGCGCTCGGGGAGGCCTCCCTCGCGGAACCAGAAGGAGACCCCGCCGTTGGCGAAACGCGAGGATCGGGGAATCGGCCTCATCTGGGCAGCAGTGGTGAACAGCCTCATCATTCCCCCCGGAACCTCATGCCCCCGACCCACCCCGCGTTGGGCCCTCGACCTCTGGCCAACCTACATGGGAACGAAGGCACGTGGGATGTTTTCTACGCATTCGCGAGGATCATCGCCCCCAGGAGGTAGGGATTCGACTACGCACAGTTCCATCCTGGAGCTCCGGTCAGCCGCGAGAGCTGTCACGGAGCGTACGCGCGATGGTGGCGAGTTGTCGAACCCCTCCCTCTCCGAGAGGGGCGAGAACGTGCTCTCGCAGCCGTTCGACGTGGCGGTCCCTGGCCGTGCCGATGAAATCGAGCCCCTTCTCGGTGAGGGTGGCGTAGACGACGCGGCGGTCGTTGGAACAGTTGTGCCGCTCCAGGTAGCCCTCCTTCTCCAGACGGTCCGCCAGCTTGGTGAACCCTCCCGTACTGAGGCTGACCTCCCGGGCGAGGCGGCTCATCGGCAGCTGGTGGTCCGGGGTGCGCTGGAGACGGATGAGGACCTCGAACCACGGGCCCGCCATGTCCTTGCCGTCGGGGGTGATCCCGTACAGCAGCCGGGGCTGTATCTCGTTCATCGCCTCGTGCACCAGGCCCCAGGCCGTGATCAGGTCGTCGTCGCTGGGCCCGGCGCCCTCGTCTGAGCGCTCCTCGATCCCGCCCGGCCGTGTGGTCATAGCCTGCCCCCTGTCGTGCCCTCGGGGGAGGCATCCCGCCCCCGAAGAAGTATCTTCCCAGTAAATATTACTCTAAGGTAGCGATTTTTGACAGAGGTTTCCCGGGGGAACGAAAAAACCCACCGCCGCACACGGCAACGGTGGGACCCACAAGGGCTTCTCGGACGGGGCCCGGACGGCTTCCGGGCCCCCGTCCTCAGTGACGGGCCATCACGGCGTCCAGGGCCGCCGACAGGGTGGACACCAGATGGTCGATCTGCTCCCAGGTGACGATCAGGGGCGGCGAGACCAGCAGGGCCTTGGGAACGGGCCGGACGATGACCCCGCGCGTCCGGGCCTCCGCGAAGACCTCGGCCGTGGTGATCCCCCGTCCCGTGAGGGCCTCCTCGGTGAGCTCCACCGCGCCCATCACCCCCACCCCGGAACGGACCTCGGCGACCAGCGGGTGGCCGGCCAGGCCCTGCAGCGCCGAGTCCAGGTGGGTCTCCACCTCGCGGGAGACGGTGAACAGGTCCTCGCGCTCCAGGATGTCCAGGTTGGCCATGGCCGCCGCACAGGCCGTCGGGTGTCCCGCGTAGGTGGTCCCGTGCAGGAACGGGTTGCCCGCCTCGTTCCAGAACGGGTCGGCCACCCGGCCGCTGACCACGACACCGCCCAGCGGCAGGTATCCGCTGGAAACGCCCTTGGCGAAGACGATCATGTCCGGGTTCACCCCGAACCGCTCGATCCCGAACCAGTTCCCCATCCGGGCGAAACCACAGATCACACTGTCCACGATGAACAGCACGCCGTACTTCTGACAGATGCGCGCCACGTCCGTGAAGTAGTTCTCCGGCGGAAGGAACACGCCGCCCGCACCGATCACCGGCTCGGCGAAGAAGGCGGCGACCCGGTCCGCGCCGACCCGCAGGATCTCCGCCTCCAGCGCAGCGGCGGAGTCGTGCGGCACCACGGAGGTGTCCTCGATGAGCTTGCCGTAACCGGTACGGAAGCGCTCCATCCCGATGATGCTGGTCCCGAACCCGTTGAGGCCGTGGTAGCCCCCGGTCCGACTGATCAGGTGCTGGCGACCGGGCTGTCCCTGGGTGACCCAGTAGCTGCGGGCGAGCTTGGCGGCCGTGTCGATCGACTCGCCGCCCCCGCAGGTGAGGATGACACGCGGGTCCTGGACCGGCGCGTGCGCGGCCAGGCGCTCGCTGAGCTCCATGGCGGGTACGTTCGCGAAGTCCCCGTAGACGGTGTAGGCGTCCAGGGTGCTCATCTGACGGTGGACCGCGTCCGCGATCTCGGCGCGGCCGTGGCCGACGTTGCAGTACCAGAGGCTGGCCGTACCGTCGAGGTAGCGGTCACCGAACTGGTCCCAGAGCCACGCACCCTCGGCGCGGGCCACCACGAACTCCGGGCCCTTGGCCACGGTGTTCATATCGCAGAAGGTATGCCAAAGACGGCTGGGCTCCCGGTGTTCCTTGGGAGTGAGCGCGGACGAGACAACCGTTTCGGTCATATGGCGACCTCCGAGCCGTGACATGCGCGAGAGCGCGCAGCGGAAAACGGATCTGACCCTCACCCGGGCGCCCAGGTTGTGGCAGCTAACTGCAGGCTAAGTTCTAGGGACGCTCCGCAGCAAGAGCCAAAACGAGCTTTCATGCCCCGAAACCCAAACTTCATTCCGGCTACCCTCGGCTCTTCGCACCAAAACCCCTACTGCGCTGGAAAGACAGCCCGATAATTTTCTTGGAATCCGGGACCCGAGACCCACTGTTTCGCAACACACCGGGCTCTGCGGAGGCTTCCGGGCCAGGGTGGGCGGCTCCCGGGACATCCTCCCGACACACGGTGGCGGGGCGGGCCTCCTCCGGAGAAGAAACCCGCCCCGCCACCGTGTCAACAGTGTGTTTCCCGGGCTAGCCGCGCAGGACCGCGCCCGTCCGTTCGGTGGCCAGGGCCACGGCGGCGTCACGGGCGGCACCGGCCTCCTCCGCCGTCAGCGTCCGGTCACCGGCACGGAACCGCAGGGCGAAGGCGACGGATTTGCGCCCCTCCCCGACCTGCTCGCCGGTGTAGACGTCGAACAGCCGCACGCTCTCCAACAGCTCCCCGGCGCCCTCCGCCAGGGCCGCGCTGACCTCGCCGACCGGGACCGAGGCGTCGACGACCAGGGCCACGTCCTGGGTGGCCACCGGGTAGGCGGACACCTCGGGGGCGGTGACCTTGGTGCGTGCCCGCTCGACCAGGTCGAGGTCGAACTCCGCCGCGGCGCTGCGCTCGGGCAGCCCGAAGGCCTTGACCGTGCGCGGATGCAGTTCACCGGCGTGTCCGACCAGGACGCGCTCGCCCTCCACCCGCACGAACAGCGCCGCGCAGCGACCCGGATGCCAGGGGGCGTACTGGGCGGCCTCGACCTCCAGGTCCACCCCGGCCACCCGGGCGACGTCACGGACGGCCTGGATCGCGTCGGCCCATCCGGCCTCCCGGCCCGGACCCCACCAGCCCGCGTGCTCGGCGGCACCGGAGAGCACAACACCCACGCGGCGCGGCTGCTCCGGCAGGGCGGCGTCGACCAGCTCCAGTTCTTCGGCGCTGGGACCGCGGTCCACCGGCAGCAGCGGGGCCCGACCGGCCCCGGCCCTGGGCAGGTAGACCAGACCCATCTCGAAGAGGGCGACGTCGTTGAGGCCGCGGCCGACGTTGCGCGCCAGGGCCTGGAACATCCCCGGCAGCAGCGTGGTGCGCAGCAGCGGCTCCTCGTCGTTGAGCGGGTTGGCCAGACGCATGCTGACCCGGCGCGGGTCGTCGGCCGCCAACTGGAGCCCGTCGAGGTCGCGCTCACCCAGGAAGGGGTAGGTGAGCACTTCGTTGTGGCCGCTCGCGGCCAGAGTCCGGCCCACGGCCCGGCGCAGGCGCTGGCTCCCGGTCAGGCCGCGGCCGAAGCCCTTGAACCCGATCGAGGGGATGTTCTCGTACCCCTCCAGCCGGATGACCTCCTCGGCGAGGTCGTTGGGGTCGGTCAGGTCCGGCCGCCAGGACGGCGGGGTCACCGTGAGAACGTCACCGTCGGCCTCGAAGGAGCAGCCGACGGCGCGCAGCCACCGCTCGGTGGTGCCCTCGGGGTAGTCGACCCCGGCGACAGCACCGGCGTGACCGGTGCGGATCGTGATCCTGGTCGGCTCCACCGGAAGACTGACGTCGGTGTAGGCCGTCTCGACGTCCGCCCCGCCCAGTTCGGCGAGCAGCTCCACCGCGCGGGTGGCGGCCGCCAACTGCGCCCGGGAGTCGATCCCCCGCTCGAAACGGCGGGAAGCCTCCGAGGAGAGCTGGTGGCGGCGCGAGGCCCGGGCGATGTGCCGGGGATCGAAGTGCGCCGCCTCCACCAGCACGGCGTTGGAGGACAGACCGATCTCGGTGTCCAGGCCGCCCATCACACCGGCGACCGCCTGGGAGCCGGTCTCGTCGGCGATGACGATGTCGTCGGGGTCCAGGGAGCGCTGGACGTGGTCCAGGGTCTCCAGTTTCTCGCCCGCCTCGGCGGCGCGCACGGTGAGGGTTCCGGTGAGGCGGTCGCGGTCCCAGGCGTGCAGCGGCTGGCCGAGTTCGAGCATCACGTAGTTGGTGACGTCGACGGCCAGGGAGACGGGGCGCACCCCGCTCTGGTGCAGGCGGCGCTTCATCCACAACGGGGTGGGCGCCTCGGGATCGAACCCGGTGGCGCCGCGCAGCACGATCCGGTCCGCCAGGGCGGGGTCGGCGATGGCGGCGGGGTGGCCGGGGCCGGCCGGTTCGGCGACGTCGACCTCGGCGGGGTCGCGGAAGTCGACCTGGTACAGGGCCGCGGTGTCGCGGGCCACGCCGCGCATGGACAGCGCGTAGCCGCGGTCGGGGGTGACCGCGATGTCGAGCACGTCCTCGCGCAGGCCGAGCGCCCCGATCGCGTCCGTGCCGACCTCACCGAAGCCCTCGGGCAGGACGACGATGCCGGTGTGGTCCTCCCACAGGCCGAGTTCGGTGGCCGAGCAGATCATGCCGGCCGACATCTTCCCGTAGGTCTTGCGGGCGCCGATCCGGAACCCGCCGGGCAGCTCGGCCCCGGGCAGGGAGACGACGACCAGGTCGCCCTCGGCGAAGTTGCGGGCTCCGCAGACGATCTCCTGCGGTTCGCCGGTGCCGTTGGCCTGTCCGACGTCGACCCTGCAGTAGCGGATGGGCTTCTTGAACCCCGTGAGCTCCTCGATCTCCAGCACCCGGCCGAAGACGACGGGTCCGGTCAGGTCGGCGCCGAGCTCGTCGACGGTCTCGACCTCCAGACCCGCCAGGGTCAGGCGGGAGGCCAGCTCGCGGGCGGTGACGTCGGCGGGGAGCTCGACGTACTCGCGCAGCCAGGTCATGGGAACACGCATCAGATCTCACTCCCGAAGGCCGAGGTGAAGCGCACGTCACCCTCGACCATGTCGCGCATGTCGCGCACGCCGTGCGCGAACATCAGTGTTCGTTCGATTCCCAGGCCGAAGGCCCAGCCGCTGTAGACCTCGGTGTCCACGCCCGCAGCGGTCAGCACTCGCGGGTTGACCACACCGCAGCCGCCGATCTCGATCCAGCCCTCGCTGGAGCAGGTGCGGCACGACTCGTCGGGGTTGCCCACCGACCTGCCGTGGCACACGAAGCACTCCATGTCCACCTCGGCGGAGGGCTCGGTGAACGGGAAGTAGGAGGCGCGGAACCGGGTCCGCAGGGCCTCGCCGAAGAAGGACTCGACGAAGGTGTCGATGGCGCCGCGCAGGTGGGCCATGGTGATGCCCCTGTCCACGACCAGGCCCTCCAGCTGATGGAAGACCGGGGTGTGGGTGGCGTCGAGCTCGTCGGTACGGAAGGTCTTGCCGGGCGCGACCACGTACACCGGGAGCTCCCGCGAGAGCAGCGCGCGGACCTGCACCGGGGAGGTGTGGGTCCGCATGACCAGGCCGGACTCACCGCCCTCGGGGCCCTCCACGAAGAAGGTGTCCTGCATGGTGCGGGCCGGGTGGTCGGGCTGGAAGTTGAGCGCGTCGAAGTTGAACCACTCCGCCTCGACCTCGGGCCCCTCCGCCACCTCGAAGCCCATTCCGACGAACACGTCGGCCATACGTTCGGCGATCGTGGTCAGGGGGTGGCGGGCGCCGCGGGGAGCGCGATCCCAGGGGAGGGTGACGTCGACGCGCTCCTCCACCAGGACACGCTCATCGCGCTCGGCCTCCAGGACCGCCTGGCGGGCCTTGAGCGCCTGCCCGACGTCGCGCCGGGCTCCGCCGACACGCTTGCCGGCATCGGCCTTGGCGGCCGGGGGCAGTGCGCCGATCTCCCGGTTGGCCAGGGCCAGCGGGGAGCGGTCCGAGGCGTGCGCGAGCCGGACCTCCTTGAGTTCGGCGAGGTCGGCGGCGGCCTCGATGGCGGCCAGCGCCTCCTCGCGCATGCGGGCGACCTCGTCGGGGTGCAGGGGGGTCACCTCGACCGGATCGAAGGAATTGTTCGGTGCAGACATGGTTGGTTGCCTCGCCGCCACCACTCCCCGATCAGGGGTGCGGGACGGCAGTCACGGTCCGCCACAGGGCGGACGAAGCCGACAGGAAAAGCACAGGCGGTTTTCGGGCAGCCCGGGAAGGGTCCGTCGCGGGGTCCGGGACATGCCGCGTGCAGCCCGCCGGGGAGGCCGAGGGTTCTGAGGGCTCAGACGAACTCGGGGGTCCCGGCGGGCATGGTAAATCGGAACTCGGCGCCGCCGTTGGGGGCGCGTCCGACGGTGATCGTGCCGCCGTGGGCCTCGACGAGGCCCTTGACGATGAACAGTCCGAGGCCGGTTCCGCCACGGCGCTTGCTGCGCCAGAACTGGCGGAAGACGCGCGGAATGGTCTCGGGTGCTATGCCCTGGCCTTCGTCGCGCACCGACACCGCTGCTCCTCCTTCACACGGCTCGATCACGATACTGACAGTACCAGCGCCGTGCCGCACCCCGTTTTCCACGAGGTTGACGAGGATCTGTTCGAGTTTGTCGGCGTCCAGCCACATCTGGGGGAGCTCGCCGTGGGCTTCGACCCGGAAACGCTCCTCGGCCTCGCCGGAGGCGACGCGGCTGGCGACGACGCGGCGCACCATGGCGGGCAGGTCGACGACCTGGCGGCGTACCTCCAGCCGCCCGGACTCGATTCGGGAGACGTCCAGCAGGTCGTGGATGAGCCGGGTGACGCGGTCGGCGTCGGCATTGACCGTTTCCAGCATGAACAGCTTCTGCTTGTCGGAAAGCCGCTCCCACTTGTTGAGCAGGGTGGAGGTGAAGCCCTTCACACTGGTCAGCGGGGAGCGCAGCTCGTGGGCGACTTCGGAGACGAGATCGGCCCGGGAGCGCTCGGCCCGTGCGGAGGCGTCCCTGAGGGTGACGACGAGGCGGACGAGCGCACCCCCGGGCCGGGCCCGCACGTAACGGGCGGCGACGAGGATCTCGCGTTCGTCCGGCAGGCAGAGCACCCGTTCGGGCTGGCGGGTGCGATCCCGGTCGCCGCCGTAGGGGTCGCTGGACTCCCACCAGTCGTTGCCGTCGAGTCCGTTGAGGGGCAGTACGGCACGGTAGTCGCGGCCGAGCGCCGACTCGGCCGGGACCCCGGTGAGCTGGGCGGCCTGGACGTTGAAAAGGACGACCCGGCCCCTGGCGTCCGCGACGACCACCCCGTCGGGCAGGTCGTCGGCGTGCAGGGAGGGGCCGGCCCCCCCGGCGAGGGCGGAGTCGACGTCCCAGAGGGCGGGTGCGGGGCCGTGCTGGCCCCCGGACCGGCTCTCCGGCTCCGTGGTCCTGTCCCGTCCGGCGGAGTCGTCGGCGGTGGGTTCGACCTCGGGAACGGGGGTTCGTGAGGGTTGCGCCGCCGCACCGTCGGAGTCCTCCGCCGGTTGGCCCACCTGCCGGCCGCTGCCCACGCCTCTCCCCGCTCCCCTCCGAAGGTCCGCGACCACAGGACTCCTGGGTCGGGATCGCTGACCGGTGATGTCCGTCGTACCTCTCCCCCGAACACCACCGCAGACCTACCCTGCACTCCCACCTGGTACGCCTGATGACCCGGGATACGGCGGCGCGGGCGGAGCCGGGCTGACCGGCACCACCGCACCGTCATCGGCCCGAAGGCGCCGCCCCGGTCTGCCCGCGTCCGGTCCGGGAGCACCGTGTGCTCACACCCTGTCGCCAAGCCTGCCGGGGCACCACGGCCCTGCGCACCGCCCTACCCGTGACACGGGTCGGGTGAGGGCGCCCACGCCGGATCCGCATGAACCGCGGTGGTACGGTCCGACCCTATCGACACTCGAAGCCCGTGCACGTGCATTTCGGATGGTTGAGACAACCTGTTACCGAGCGTGTACACCCCCCACGGCCCGACCTGGGCCGAGAGAAAAATAATCACTGAGAGTGATTGCCTCCAGGGTGCCCACGACATGCGGGAACGACCTCGGGCGGTCGCGGGACGGCCTCAGGGGCGGCGCTGCTGCCTCGCGGTCGTGTACAGGCAGACCGCGGCGGCCGTGGCCAGATTCAGGCTTTCGGCCCCGCCGTAGATCGGAACGCTGACCGCGCCGTCGGTCAACCGCACGATCTCCTCGGGCAGGCCCCAGGCCTCGTTGCCGAAGACCCAGCCCACCGGGCCGTCCAGGTCACCGTCGTCGGCGAGCTGGTGGAGGTCCCGGTCCCCGCCCCCGTCGGCGGCCCAGACCCGGGCCCCGGTGCCGTGCAGGAAGTCGACCGCCCGGGCCGCCGGTACACCCACCACCACGGGCAGGTGGAACAGGCTCCCGGCGGAGGCCCGCACACACTTGCCGTTGTAGGGGTCGACCGAGGCGTCGGTGAAGATGACGACGTCGGCTCCGGCCGCGTCGGCGGTGCGCAGGACCGTTCCGGCGTTGCCGGGGTCGCGCACGTGGGAGAGGACGACGGCGAGCCGCACGTCGGTGACGCTCTCCAGGGGCACGTCGACGAACTCGCAGACCGCGATGATCCCCTGTGGGGTGATGGTCTGCGCCAGTTCGGACATGACGTCGAGACTGACCCGGTGGGTGGGCACGCCCGCGGTGTGGGCGGCGTCCATGAGGTCGATGTGGCGCCGCATGGCCTCCGCCGTGGCGTAGACCTCGACGACACCGTGGGCGGCCCCACCGTAGGGGGACCGCCCGTCGCCGCCGTTGACGGCGGCCAGTGCCTCCCGTACAGCCTGCGGCCCCTCCGCGAGGAAGCGCCGCTCACGCTGGCGGAAGGTGCGCTTGGCGAGCCGCCGAACCCCCTTGATCCTGGGTGACCGGACACTCGTGAACTCGTGGCTCGCCATCGCTACCTGTCTGCTTCTGTGCCCGCTAGGCCGCGGCGGAGGTGGGAAGGGCCTGCTTGGCCTTCTCCACGAGCGCGGCGAAGGCGGCCTCGTCGTTGACGGCCAGCTCGGCCAGCATGCGACGGTCGACCTCGATCTCGGCCAGCTTCAGACCCTGGATGAGACGGTTGTAGGTCAGGCCGTGAGCGCGGGAGGCGGCGTTGATCCGCTGAATCCACAGACGACGGAACTGCCCCTTGCGGTCCTTGCGGTCCCGGTAGGAGTAGGTCATCGAGTGGAGCATCTGCTCCTTGGCCTTGCGGTACAGACGCGAGCGCTGCCCGCGGTAACCACTGGCCCGGTCGAGAACGACCTTGCGCTTCTTCTTGGCGTTGAGAGCCCGCTTCACGCGTGCCACAGTGACTCCCTCATTGGTTCTTCCGGCGCGCACGGCGCGCCGACCGGTCCGGCCAGGACGGGCCCGGCGGCCGTGTTCGCTTCAGGTGGTCGTCCTCCGAGCGCCTGGCGCGCGCCGACCTGGTCGGACGCACGGGCAACTGCCGAGGAGGACGGGAGGTTCTCCGGTGTTTACTTGCCCAGGAGCTTCTTGATGCCCTTGGTGTCAGCCGGGGAGAGCACGGCCTCGTTGCCCAGCTTGCGCTTGCGCTTGGAGGTCTTGTGCTCAAGGATGTGGTTCTTGTTGGCACGGCGGCGCATGATCTTGCCGGATCCGGTGACCTTGAAACGGTCCTTGGCTCCGCTGTGGGACTTGTTCTTCGGCATGTCGCCGTCGTCTCCTACTCCGTCGGCGCGCCCCCGTCTCGGCTGACGGGTGACGCGGTTGTTCCGCTGCTACGGCGGGATCTGCGTCGCACACCGGTGCATCACAGGCTGTTCGCGCACAGCCCGCCCCACCGCCCGGTTCCGCCTTCGCGACGGCCGGGCGGTGGGGGACTTCCCCTGGCGCCTACGCCTGGTCGCGCTCTTCGCGGCGGGTCTTGTCCCCCGCCGCGGCACGGGCCTCGGCCTTGTGCTCGGAACGCCGCTTGTGCGGACCGATCACCATGACCATGTTGCGGCCGTCCTGCTTGGGCTGGGACTCGACCGTGCCAAGATCCTGGACGTCCTGGGCCAACCGCGCCAGCAGCCTGCGCCCGAGCTCGGGACGGGACTGCTCACGACCACGGAACATGATCGTCACCTTGACCTTGTCCCCGCTCTTGAGGAACCGGACGACGTGACCCTTCTTGGTCTCGTAGTCGTGCGGATCGATCTTCGGGCGGAGCTTGATCTCCTTGATGATCGTGTTCGACTGGTTCTTGCGCGACTCACGGGCCTTGACCGCGGACTCGTACTTGAACTTGCCGTAGTCCATCAGCTTCGCGACCGGCGGGCGCGCGGTCGGCGCGACCTCGACGAGGTCGAGGTCCGACTCCTGGGCGAGACGCAGGGCGTCCTGCACGGAGACGATTCCGACCTGCTCACCGTTGGGTCCGACAAGTCGGACCTCGGGCACCCGGATACGGTCATTGATGCGGGGCTCTGTGCTGATGAGACCCCTCCCTAGCTTTCTCGGATTACCTGGGACCGGCCGTCCACCGTGTGGTGGTCGGCCTGTTCGACCGGGTCGCCCGTGCTTGTTCAGGCCACCCGCCCGCGTTGGGATCTCACCAAAAAGCGAAAACCCCGCCAGCGTGTGCAAGCGGGGTGATCCGACCGGATATTCACGACGGAGACCCCACACGTTCCGCGGACACCCCTGCAGGGGAGACCGGCGAACACGGCGCGGTACGCCCATCGTCTGACCGGGACCCACACGGGCGGGGCCCGGTAGGTGGGAGGATCATCTCCGCTTGCGGCTGCCGGTGTGCGGAGCACACCGGACCAAGTCGATTACGTCCAATATAGCAGGGCCCAGCGACCGGCTGACCACCGAGCCCTCCGGGTCAGGAGCCGGCCGACGCGGAGCGCCGGGCCAACTCCGCCTTGCCCGCGGCCCGCATGGCCCCGACCGGGACGTCCTCGGTCCCGGTCATCAGCCTCACCTGGGCGACGGCCTGGTGCAGCAGCATCGGGAAACCGCCGACCACGCGTCCGCCGCGGGCCGCCACCGCCCTGGCGGCCGCGGTGGGCCAGGGGTCGTAGATCACATCGAACAGGTCGGCCCGGGAGGCCGCGAGCTGCTCGGCGTGCGCGTCCGCCGCCCCCGAGGGCAGGGTGGAGAGTACGAGGTCCACGTCCAGGTGCCGGGCGATCTCCGCCAGCGGCGCCACCCGCACCGGACGGCCCAGGCGCTCGGCCGCCGCGGTGACCTCGCCGGTGCGCGCGGTGTCGCGGGCCAGGACGGTGACCGGGCCGGGCGTTCCCAGTTCCCGCAGAGCCGCGAGGGCGGAGGCCGCGGTGGCTCCCGCGCCCAGGACGACCGCGTCGCGCGGGGTACCGGCCCCGGCCTCGGTCAGGGCCTCGGCGATCCCCGCCACGTCCGTGTTACGGGCCGCCCAGCCCGTGCCCCGCCGGACGAGGGTGTTGGCCCCGCCGACCGCCGCGGCCAGGTCCTCGACCTCGGCGGCCAGCTCCATGGCCCGGCGCTTGAGCGGCATGGTCAGGGAGAGCCCGGCCCACTCGGCCGGGTCCAGCCCGTCGAGGAAGGGCGCCAGATCCTTCTCGTCGCATTCGAACAACCCGTAGGACCAGTCCCGCAGCCCCATGGCCTCGTAGGCCGCGGAGTGCAGGACCGGTGAGAGGGAGTGGGCCACCGGCGAGCCCAGGACCGCGGCGCGCATCAGTCCCCACCACCGCCCCAGGTCTCCTCGAAGCGCTCCTTGAGGACCTCGAACTCCTCGTGGGTCTCGGCGAACTCGGTGACGCCGTTCTCCGGGTCGGTGGCCACGAAGTACAGCCACTCGCCCTCGGCCGGGTCCAGGGCCGCCTCGATGGCGTCCTGCCCCGGGGCCACGAACGGCCCCGGGATGAGACCGGGCTTGTGATAGGTGTCGAACCCGCTGGTGTCGGCCTCACAGGCGGCCAGCTGCTCGTTGTTGAGCGCGATGCCGTACTCCCCGATCGCGTAGAAGCACGTGCTGTCCATCTGGAGCGCCATGTCGATGTCCAGGCGGTTGTGGACCACCCGGGAGATCTTGGGCATGTCCTCGGCCCCGCCGCTCTCGGCCTGGACGATGGAGGCGATCGCCATGATCTCGTTGGCGTCGTAGCCGAGTGCGGCGGCCCTGCCCTCCAGATCGACCTCCGCCGCGACCTGTCGGTGCTGGGTGACCATGGTGCGCAGCATCGACAGGGCCTCGGTGCCGGGCTCGAACTCGTACGTGGCCGGGAACAGGTAGCCCGCGGGGCCCTCCGTCGCGTACTCGGGCAGACCGAGCTCGTCCGTCTGGGCGTAGGCCTCCTGGAGTTCGTCCAGGGTCAGGCCCGTGTTGTCGGCCAGGTGCTCCAGAACCTGTTCGGAACGCAGGCCCTCCCGGATGGTGATCCCTCCGCCGAGCCTGTTCGCCGGGTCGAGCAGGGCCGTCACCGCGCTCTGGCCGCTCATGTTCTCGGCCAGGGAGTAGGTGCCGGGCACCAGGCCGTCACCCAGCTCGTCCTCGGGCATCGCGTCGAGCGCGTTGGTGAAGGCCCGCACGCTGGCGACGACGTCCTGGTCCACCAGGCGCTGGGCGATGGCGGTGCCGCTCTCGCCCTCCTCGATGGTGAAGACGACCTCGCCCTCGCCCTCGCCCTCGTGGTCGGCCGGGAACACGTAGGTGCGCATGACCCCGTATCCGCCGCCGGCCACCACGAGCATCAGGACCAGGGCGAGCAGGACCATCAGGCCCTTGCTCCTGCGCCTGCGGGGTCTGCCCGCGGCACGCCGGGCCGCCTGTGCGGCCTTGGCCCTCCTGGCTCGCTTGCGGTTGGCGCGGCTGTTGCCGTAGGCGGCCGCAATGTCCTCCAGCCGCTCCTCCTCGTAGAGGTCCTCCTCGTCCTCGGCCTCGTCCTCCACCGGGGGCTCGGGGTCGGGCGCGCCGCGGCGGGAACGGCGGGCACGGCGGCGACCGCCGCGACGACCGGCGGGTGCCTCCTCCAACGGGGCCTCGAAGGAACCGGTGTCGCGCGCGGGCTCCTCCTCGGGCTCGGGCGGGTCCGCGGGGGCCTCGGCGAAGGATCCGGTGTCGGCGGGCTCCTCGGCCGCCGCGCGGCGGGAACGGCGACGGCCCCCGCGACCGGAGGGCTCCTCGTCCTGCGGAGGCGAGGCGCGGAACGCGCCGGTGTTGGCGGGCTCCTCGGCGGCCGCACGGCGGGAACGGCGACGGCCGCCGCGACGACCGGCGGGTGCCTCGTCCAGCGGGGCCTCGAAGGAACCGGTGTCGCGCGCGGGCTCCTCCTCGGCCCCCCTGGCCCGTTTGCGGCGAGCGCGGCGGCCCCTGGGCTCCTCCTCGGGCTCGTCGGCCAGGAAGGCGGGGATCGGTTCGTCGGAGTCGTCGTCCCACAGGGGCGAGCGCGGCTCCGCCGGTTCCTCGGCGCGGGCGCGCCGGGCCCTGCGGGGCGGTTCCTCGTGGGACGGCTCCTCGGCCTGGCCGTACCCGCGCTCGCCGGAACCGCCTGGGCCGCCGAAAGCGCCGGGGTCACCATGAGCGCCGAGGTCACCGGGGGCAGTGGGGGCACTGGGGGCGCCGCCCAGGTTGGCCAGGGCGGCGAGCGCCTCCTGGGTCGGGTCGCCGCCCGGGCGCTGATGGCTGCCGGTGTCCGATGGGGAACCCGCCCCGGACCGCTGGGGGTCCTGTCCCCCGCCGCGGGCGGCACGACTGCCCCGTAGCGCTTCGGCCGCGCCCGAACGCCGGGGCGGCGCCGTCGGCCGCTCTCCGGTCCACGGCGCCTCGTCCGCGGGCGGTTCGGCTCTGCGGCGGCGCCCGGGCCGGCCCTGCGGGTCGAACTCCCCGGAGGGCGGGGGGGCGTACCGGGGGGTGCGGAACTCCCCGGTGAAGGGTCCGGTGTGTCCGAACTCACCGGTGTCCGGCTGCTCCGGCCAGGGGGCGGACGGAGGTTCCGGGCGTGCCCGGCGCCCACGCGGCGGCGGCTGCGCGGGCAGCGGGTCGGACAGCGGGTCGTAGTCGTAACCGCCTTCGCGGTCGGCACGCCCACGATAGGGATTGTCGGGGTAGTCATCCCTGTCGTTCATGAGTCTCCCTGGCTGGAGCGGACGATCTCGCCCGGGGGATGGCCTGTTGACCGTTCCTGGTCCAAAGCGCTCTGGAGGAGGACCGTGGCGGCTGCCTGGTCGATGACCGAGCGGCGGGCCCTGCCGCCCCTGGCGCCCTTCTTGCCGAAGGAGGCACCGGAGAGGAGTTGGCCCTGGGCGGTCACGGTGGTGAGTCGTTCGTCTACCAACCGGACGGGCACGGGGTGCAGGAGCTTGGCGAGCGTACCGGCGAACTCCCGGGCGGACCTGGCGGCCGGCCCTTCGCCGCCGGACAGCGAGGCGGGGTAGCCCACAACGACCTCACGCGCCTCGCGCTCCAGGACCAGCTGGGCGATCCGCTGGATGTCGCCCCTGCCGCGCGGAACGGTCTCCACCGGGCTGGCGAGCATACCGCCGGGGTCGCTCGCCGCGACCCCGATGCGGGCGTTGCCTGGGTCGACGGCCAGGCGCACACCGTTCCTCAAGAGGACGTCTCCCCCGGACCGGGGACGGTTCGCGGGCGGGCTGTGCCAGTACGGGCACGGCACCGCGGCTGGGAAATCCTCAACACGGTGGTCCTGTTCATCAGCGTGGATCGCGGGCTGGGCCGCGCAGAGAGCCGTGTGCTCGGCCGTGACGCGCCACAGTATGCCCGATTCGATGACGGTGCGCAGAATCGCTGTTCGTCACCTGCGTGGGTGTGCTCCGCCGGGGGCCGCGGTGCTCCGTGTCGGGCGGGCCGCGACGGGGCCCGGATCTGGGCACGTACCGTCAGAGTGTAAGCCACTCCGGTAGGACGTTGGGGCAACCTTGGGCGCCCTGGCACGGCTCCGCCCGGTACGGCGAGGTCGTGACACGGCCCCGGTACGGCCGGAACCGGCCCCTGCGGCGGCGAGCCGCGGGCCGCGGTCGGGCCGACGACAACGGGTGTGGAGCCCAGCGGCCCCACACCCGTCACCGTCGTCTCACCGGCCGCCCGCGAGGACGGCTCCGCTGCTAGGCCGAGGCGACGCGCGCCTCCACGGCGCGCAGGGCCTCGTCCACCTTGCTCGCGTCACTGCCGCCGCCCTGTGCGATGTCCGGCTTGCCGCCGCCACCGCCGCCGAGGGCGCGGGCCGCGATCCCCACGAGCTCGCCCGCCTTGATCCCGGCCTTCTGCGCGGCCTTGTTCGCGGCGATCACCACGACGGGACGGTCCTTGGGAACCGCCGTCATCGCCACGACCACGGGCTCGTCCTCCCCGAGGCGGCCGCGTACGTCGAGCACCAGCTTGCGCAGGTCGTCGCCGCCGGCGCCCTCCGGCGCCCCGGTGGCCACCACCAGGGCCGAACCGTGGCGGCGCGCGCCCGCCGCGATCTCGCCGGCGGCCTGGAGCACCTGCGCGGCACGCAGCTTCTCGATCTCCTTCTCCGCGGTGCGCAGTCGGGAGACCATCGAGTCGATCCGCTCGGGCAGCTCCTCACGCGGTGTCTTGAGCTGCTCGGAGAGCTGGCCGACCAGAGCCGACTCCTTGGACAGGCGCTTGAACGCGTCCACTCCCACGGCCGCCTCGACGCGGCGCACGCCCGAGCCGATGGAGGACTCCCCCAGCAGTTTGACGATGCCCAGCCTGCTGGTGGACCCGACGTGCGTACCACCGCAGAGCTCGACCGAGTAGTCGCTCATCTCCACGACCCGCACCTGGTCGCCGTACTTCTCGCCGAACATGGCCAGGGCACCCATCTTCAGCGCCTCGTCCAGGCTCTTCTCCTCGGTCCGGACCTCGATGTCGCCGGCGAGGACGGTGTTGACCTCCTCCTCGACCTCGGCCAGGCGCTCCCCACCCAGCGCGTTGTCGGCGGTGAAGTCGAACCGCAGCTGGCCGGGCCGGTTCTCCGAACCCGCCTGTCCGGCCGAGGGGCCGAGCGTGTTGCGCAGCGCCGAGTGGATGAGGTGGGTGGCCGAGTGGGACCGCTCGATCGCGTGGCGGCGCCCGGTGTCGATCTCCGCGTGCACGGTGTCGTCCAGGACGATCTCGCCCGAGCGGACGGTGCCCCGGTGCACGAACAGGCCCGGGAGCGGTTTCTGGACGTCCTCGACCTCCACCGTGCCGCGCCCGTCCACCGACAGGGTGCCGGTGTCGGCGAGCTGACCGCCGCTCTCGGCGTAGAACGGGGTGCGGTCCAGGACGATCTCGACCCTGTCGCCGGTGCGCGCGGCCGGGACCCCGACCCCGTCCACGACGATGCCCTTGACGTGCGACTCGCTCTCGGAGTCGGTGTAGCCGAGGAAGTCGGTGTTCCCGGCCTTCTCGTGCATCTGGGCGTACAGGGAGATGTCCGCGTTGCCGAGCTTCTTGGCCTTGGCGTCGGCCTTGGCCGTGTCCTTCTGGCGCTGCATGAGCTCGCGGAAGGACCCCTCGTCCACGCTCAGGCCCTGTTCGGCGGCCATCTCCAGGGTGAGGTCGATGGGGAAGCCGTAGGTGTCGTGGAGCTGGAAGGCGTCCGCGCCGGAGAAGACGGTGCCGCCCGAAGCGCGGGTGCGCTCCGCGGCGCGCCCGAAGAGCGTGGTGCCCGCGCGCAGGGTGTCCGCGAAGTTGCGCTCCTCGTTGTCGATGACCCCGTGGATGACCTCGGCCTTGTCGAGCAGGTCGGGGTAGATGTCCTTCATCGCGTCGATGCTGACCTCGGTCAGCTCGTGCAGGAAGAAGGACTCGGTGCCCGAGAGCAGGCGCAGGTTGCGGATGGAGCGGCGCAGGATGCGGCGCAGGACGTACCCGGCCTTCTCGTTGCCGGGCTTGACGCCGTCGCCGACGAGCATGACGGCGCTGCGCACGTGGTCGGCGACCACGCGGAGCATCACGTCGTGCTCGTTGTTGTCGCCGTAGGAGGTTCCGGTCAGCTCCGCGGCCCGGTTGAGCACCCGGCCCATGATGTCGGTCTCGTAGATGTTGTCGACGCCCTGCAGGACCGCCGCCAGGCGCTCCAGGCCCAGACCGGTGTCGATGTTCTTCTTGGGCAGGTCGCCGAGGATCGGGTAGTCCTTGCCGCTGCCCTCGCCCCGCTCGTACTGCATGAAGACGAGGTTCCAGATCTCGATGTAGCGGTTCTCGTCCGCCTCCGGGCCGCCCTCGACGCCGTACTCGGGGCCGCGGTCGTAGAAGATCTCGGAGCAGGGGCCGCAGGGGCCGGGCACGCCCATGTCCCAGTAGTTCTCGTCCATGCCCATGCGCTGGATGCGCTCGGGGCGGACCCCGACCTCGTCGCGCCAGATCCGGGCGGCCTCGTCGTCGTCGAGGTAGACGGTCACCCACAGCTTCTCCGGGTCGATCCCGAAACCGCCCTGGTCGACCGGGCTGGTGACGAGCTCCCACGCCAGCGGGATCGCCTTCTCCTTGAAGTAGTCGCCGAAGGAGAAGTTGCCCAGCATCTGGAAGAAGGTGGCGTGCCGGGAGGTCTTGCCGACCTCCTCGATGTCCTTGGTCCGGATGCACTTCTGGACGCTGGTGGCGGTGCTGTAGGAGGGCGTGCGCTGACCCAGGAAGTAGGGCTTGAAGGGGACCATGCCTGCCGGAACCAGCAGCAGGGTGGGATCCTCGGCGATCAGGCTTGCCGAGGGCACCACGGTGTGTCCGTTCTTCTCGAAGAAACTGAGGAAGCGGCGCGCGATCTCTGCCGTCTCCATTGATGCCCTCCTGTGCTTGGCTCCGCCGACTGGCGGCGGGGTTGTCCCTGGGTGGGACCGTGGTCACGCGTGGTCGATAGGGGCCCATCGTAGAGGGAACCGCCACGCCTGCGCGCATGGTTTGCTGTGGCCGCCGGGACCCGCACCGTTAGGACAACGGCGGTGGTCCGGCCATTCCAAGGCTATCGCCGCCGACCACCGGCGGATCCGCACGGAGGCCGCCGCGGCCGGGGCCCCGGGCGAACGCGGGCCCCGGCACGGGAACGCCGAAGGGCCCGGCGTGAGCGCCGGGCCCTGGCTGCCGGTACCGCGCTCGCCGTCGGGCCGACGGGAGCCGCGGGCCGTTCTAGGCGGTGGCGTAGTAGGCACGCACCTGCTGAACGAACATGAGGCCGATCATCGTGCCGTGGAAGAGGAGCGGAATGATCATCAGGAAGCCCCCCGTGATGATCAGGAACACCAGGATCAGAGCAGCGA
The DNA here is from genome assembly GCF_055763695.1 of Nocardiopsis moroccensis. Taxonomy (NCBI): domain Bacteria; kingdom Bacillati; phylum Actinomycetota; class Actinomycetes; order Streptosporangiales; family Nocardiopsidaceae; genus Nocardiopsis; species Nocardiopsis moroccensis. Next base: position 2,675,552 of record NZ_CP199747.1, read on the forward strand.
CGATGTTGAAGGCGACGACACCCCAGTAGAGCCCGGTCTTGCGGCGACCCATCATGGCCGCGAGCGTAATCGAGGCGATGCCGTAAACGAGCGGGATCAGGGCGAAGAGGAACCCGAGTGCGGCGAAGACGCTGCTGAGGCCCGCGCTCTGGAGCTCCATCACGAGCTCGTCGCCCGCGACCAGGAAGGCGAAGCCGATGAGCAGACCGAAGATGACGCCGAATGGGCCGCCGATGAACATCAGGACCCGGACCGCAATGGCAGCGCCCGGGAGCGAGGTGGGCGTGCCCGGAGCGGCGCCGTACTGGGGCGGGGGCGGGACCGGGCCGCCCGGAGCACCGTAGGGCTGACCGGCCGCGGGGCCCTGGGGGTAGCCGTAGCCGCCCTGCTGGGGGTACTGCGGCTGCTGGCCCTGGCCGGGGGGCTGGTGGGGGTCGGGGGAAGACGAGGGATGCACTGTGGTCCTCTCTGGGGAGACTGGGGTACGGCGGAGAAATCCTACAGACGCGGGCAGGCGCTGGCCGGGACTCGGCGAAACCCGCCGTCGGCGGCCCGGCCCCGGTCGTGGGGCGGGGCCGCCTCGGGGCGCCGGGGGCTCAGGCCGGCCCGCCGGTGCCCGGGTCCGTCAGTATCCCGCGTAGGGGTTGACGGGCCGGGGTCCGTAGTAGGCGCGGGTGACGGGGAGCACCATCAGGACGATCATGCCGACCGCGAAGAGCAGCGGGAGGACCCCCAGGAAGCCGCCGGTGGCGACGCCGAAAACCAGCGAGAGGGCGGCCAGCGCCTGGAAGACGACGGTCATCCACAGGATCACCGGGCTGCGCCGGCCCAGGAACGAGGCCAGGGCGGTGGACACGAACCCGTAAAGGAACATGATGCCGCCCATGATCGCCATCACGATGGCGACCTCCCCGGGGCTGACGTAGGTGCCCGATGTCTGGACGCCCTCGGCGAAGCCCTGGGAGAACTCGTTGTCACCACCGGCCAGGAGCGCCACCGCCAGGAGGAGTCCGCCGAAGATCAGGCCGGTGACACCCCCGATGAACATGAGCACCCGGACGGTGATGGCGGTCCCGGGCATCTTGTCGGACTGCTGCGGCGCACCGGGGAACCCGGGCGGGCCCTGCTGGTAGGGGCCCTGCCCACCGGGGACTGAACCGTAGGGCTGTTCGGGCGGGTACATGGCTTTTCCTCCATCATTGACTGTTTCGTCAACCGTACAGACGCACGCTGGAGGAAACCGGTTCGCCCTGGTGACGTCACAGTTTTGACCAGTCCTGTTGCGTCCCGCAGCCGTGGCGTTCAGCGGCTACCCGGGGCCGGGGAGTTCCCCCGATGAGGTGCCGGCAGAGCGCAGGGACCGGTTCTCGGGCGCGTAGCGGCGCAGCATCTCGGCCTCTTCCCGGCGCACCGCCTCGGCGAGGTCCTCGTTGAGTTCCTGGAGGGCTCCCCGGTACTCGCTGACCCGGCCCTCGACCCGGTCCGCGATACCGCCGGGGGTCAGGGCGTTGCGGGCCCGGTTGACGCGGTGGACCACGTAGCCGCCGAGCGCGGCGCCCGCGGCGAGGTAGAACAGTCTGCCGATCACCGGTTCTCCCTCCGCCTGCGGCCGCGCATCACGGCCAGGGCCTTGCGGCGCCCCAGGACCTGGCGGACCGCGTAGGAGAACGAGGCGACCCTCACCAGCGGGCCGGTGAACACCGACCGGGTCAGCGCGGTCATGGTGGAGACGTCCTCCGAGGAGGCCTGCACGTTGGCGGTGATCTCCTCGACCCGCTCCAGCGAGGTGTTGGTGCGTTCCACCGTGGAGGCCACGTCGTCCAGCAGCGGCGGGGTACGGTCCCCCAGTTCCGAGACGACCTTCGTGGTCTCGTTGATGAGCTTGATCAGTTTGACGAGCGCCACGCACATGAACGTGGCAAGCACCGCCCAGACCACCGCGGCGACGAGCGCGGCGACCTCTCCTCCGGTCAGCATGAAGGCTCCGTAGGGCAGATAGAGGGTTGCTTCGAGGGTGTGCGAACGGTCGCGGCGCGCGAGGCGCGCACCGGTACCGCGGGGCGTGTACGGGGGGCCGGCGACTGCGCCGGGTCGGGTCTCCCGAGCCGTGTCCGCCGCCCCCGCCGGTGGGGCCGAGGCGGTCGGTTTCGGCTGACCCTATCGCGTCCTCCCCACGGACGTGCGGGCACGCCACGGTGCGGCCTGTCGGTGAGTCCTCTCACGTACCGGGCGCGCTCGGGCCCTCCCTGGCCGGTGGGCCCCGGGGATCGACGGAAGCAGGCGTCCTCCGGGAGAATCACTACAGAGCGGGAACTTCACTACGATGTCCGGACACCTCAGCCGCTCATTGGCCTCAGAAGCACCGACAGGACACGCATGAGCCCTCGTTCTCCCCGAGAGATCTCCGTACTGGTACCACCGGACCTGGCCCCCCTCTACCCCGACGATCCGGCACGAATCGGCCCCTATCTCGCCCTGGGACGCCTGGGGCAGGGCACTACCGGTACCGTCTACGCCGCGGTGGACACCTCCTCCACCACCGCGGGTGACCGACTGGTCGCCGTGAAGGTGCTCCGCTCCCCCGAGCTGGAATCACCCGACGTCTACCCCGCCCTCGCCCAGAGGCTGCGCAACCTGTCCTCCGTCGACCCCCAGCGGGTGGTCGCCCCCCTGAACTTCGACGCGGACGCCAACCCGCCGTGGCTGGCCATGCCCTACCTCGCCGGTCAACGGCTCTCCCACTACGTGACCAAACGGGGCGGACTCGGCACCGGGAAGCTGATCGCTCTGGCCATCGGGCTGGCCGAGGGGTTGTCGGCCCTGCACGCACGCGGGGTGGCGCACGGTTCGCTACGGCCCAGCGAGGTCCTCCTGGAGTCGCACGGTCCGCACATCATGGAGTGCGCCGTCGCCGCGGACTCCGAGCGGCTGCGCGGTTCGGGGGCCACGTGGCTGAGCCCCGAGCGCTATCGGGGCGGTGTGGCGACCCCGGCCGCGGACGTCTTCGCCTGGGGCGCCGTCGTGGCGTTCGCCGGGACCGGGCGGCTGCCCTTCGGCACCGGTGAGCCCGAGGAGATCTCCCAGCGGGTGGCGTCCGGTTCCTTCTCCCTGGACGGCCTGGCCAAGGGCCTGCGTCCGGTCGTGGGCCGGGCCCTGGACCCGAACCCGGACCAGCGGCCCAGCCTGCGGGAGGTCATCGGAGCGGTCATCGCGGTCTGGCAGGCCGAGAACACCGAGGAGGGGGCGGTCCCCGCGCCCGGGGACCGCGAGGAGATCGGACGGATCCTCGAACGCGAGTGGCACGCCGTGGAGCCCGCCCCGCGCGTCCCCGAGGTGATCCGGTTGGAGGGGCGGCTGTCCAACCACCGTCCCTCCCGGGCCCTCTTCCTGACGGGTGTGGTGGCGGTGGCCGGCGTGCTCATCGGCGGCGGCGCCTGGGGGGTCGCCCAGGTGGTCGGCGGCGGCACCGAAGCCGGTCCGGTGGCGGAGGAGGTCCCGGAGGAGCCGGAGGAGACCGCCTCGGAGGAAGAGGAGGACCCGCGCACCCTGGTGGTCCGCTTCGACCCCGCCGAGCAGGAGGAGCCGGAGGAGGGGGACGGGGAACGGGTGTGGGTGTACACCCCGGTCACCCGGGACGGCGAGATCCCGCGCAACCAGGGGATTCCGAGCCACGAGGCCTGGGCCGAGCAGTGGGAGGAGGCCGGGGAACCCGGTCAGGCCGTCATCCGGACCGACGCCGAGGTGCTGTGCGCCAGGTTCTGTGCCGCGCCCGAGCACGTCTTCCTCGACGAGGAGGCGCGCGGTACCTGGGAGCTGAGCGGGAGCGACTTCATCGACTACCTCTCCTGGGGGCCGGTGATGATCGTGGAGATCACCTTCGCCGAGGACCAGGAGGGTGAGGGGCCCCGCGAGGTGGTGGAGGTCGTCGAGCTGTTCTCCGACTGAACCGCCGCCAGGAGTGCGGCCCGCCGGGGATCCCGGCGGGCCGCGCGCGTTCCCCGCCCCCGGGGCCGCCCGCCGGTCCCCTAACCGCCGCCCTTGAGGACGCTCCTGATCCGCTGGAGGACCTCGGTGAACCGCCGTTCGGTCCCGTGCTGGGTGGGGCGGTAGTACTCGCGCTCGGTGAGCCCCTCGGGGGCGTGCTGCTGCGGAGCGACCCCGCCCGGGTAGTCGTGGGCGTAGCGGTAGCCCTTGCCGTGTCCGAGATCGGCGGCGCCCTTGTAGTGGCCGTCGCGCAGGTGCGGCGGGACCGGGCCGGCCCGTCCCGCGCGCACGTCCGCCATCGCCTCGTCGATGGCGGTGATGACCGCGTTGGACTTGGGGGCCAGGCTGATGTGGATGACCGCCTGCGCCAGGTTGATGCGCGCCTCGGGCATACCGATGAGCTCCACCGCCTGGGCAGCCGCGACCGCGGTCTGCAGGGCCGTGGGGTCGGCCATCCCCACGTCCTCGCTGGCGTGCACGACCAGGCGCCGGGCGATGAAGCGGGGGTCCTCTCCCGCCTCGACCATGCGTGCCAGGTAGTGCAGGGCGGCGTCGGGGTCGGATCCGCGCATGCTCTTGATGAAGGCACTGATGACGTCGTAGTGCTGGTCGCCGGAGCGGTCGTAGCGCACGGCGTGGCGGTCGACGGCCCGTTCGACGTGGTCGGCGGTGATCTCCACGGGTTCGGGGCCCACCGGGCCGGAGACCAGCGCGGCGGCCTCCAGGTAGGTCAGGGAACGGCGCCCGTCTCCCCCGGCCAGGCGGATGAGATGGTCGCCGCCCTCCTCCGTGAGGGTGTAGCGGCCGTCCAGACCGCGTTCGTCGGTCAGTGCCCGCTCGACCAGGGCCCGGATGTCGGAGTCGTCGAGGGACTCCAGGGACAGCAGCAGGGAGCGGGAGAGCAGTGGGCTGACCACGGAGAAGAAGGGATTCTCGGTGGTGGCACCGATGAAGCTGACCCAGCGGTTCTCCACCGCGGGCAGCAGGGCGTCCTGTTGGGTCTTGTTGAAGCGGTGCACCTCGTCGACGAAGAGCAGGGTGCGGGTGCCGTGCATACCCATGCGGCGTTTTGCCTCGTCGACGACGGCCCGCACGTCCCTGACCCCGGCGTTGACCGCGGAGAGCTCCACGAACCGGCGCTGGGTGACCCGGCTGACCACGGTGGCCAGGGTGGTCTTCCCGGTCCCCGGCGGGCCCCACAGGAACACGGACATGGGCGCGTCGTCCTCGACCAGGCGGCGCAGCGGGCTGCCCTCGCCCAGGAGGTGGCGTTGGCCCACGACCTCGTCGAGGGAGCGCGGCCGCATGCGCACGGCCAGCGGTTCCTGCCCCTTGGCGGCCTCGGCCCCGGCATCGTCGAACAGTGTTTCGGACACCCACCCAGGGTAGGTGAGACCGGGGACGCTCCCGGCCGCTTCCGGTGTTCCTCAGCCCGCGTTGACGGGCAGGTTCTCCGGGCTCTCCGCCTGCTCGGGGGGCGGCGCGGCGCGCGGGATCATCCGGGTGATCAGGAGCGCGATGTCGTCGCCCCGGCCCGCGGGCGCCATCTCGGCCAGGACCTGGGCCGCGGCCCCGGGGTTCTCTCCGTGTTCGGCGAGCGCCTCCCCGACCTGGGTCAGCCCGTCCTGCATGGTGACCTCGGAACTCTCCACGAGCCCGTCGGAGCACAGCAACAGCGTGGTGCCCGGAGCCAGGACCCGGGTGGTCACGGTGTACTCGGTGTCCGCGAGCACGCCCAGGGGCGGGCCGGTCTCGGGGGCCCACAGCTCGTAGGTTCCCCTGGACGCGAGCACGGCGGGGGGCTGGCCCGCCCAGGCCGCCTGCATGACACCGCTCCCCCGGTCCACCACGAGGTAGCCGCAGGTGGCGAAGACGATCTCACCCGTCTCGGTGAGCAGCCGGTTGGTTTCGCCCAGGACCACGCCGGGGTCGGACTGGTTGGTCGCGTAGGCGCGGAAGGCCACACGGATCTGGCCCATGGCCGCGGCCGCCTCCACCCCGTGGCCCTGCACGTCCCCGACGAGGAGGCCCACCTTGTTGTCGGGGAGCTCGATGACGTCGTAGAAGTCGCCGCAGATCCGCCACTCCGCACGGGAGGGCAGGTACTTGGTGGCGATGTCCATGTCGGGAAAGCTCGCCACCTGTCGGGGCAGCATCCGGCGTTGGACGGCATCGGCCAGTTCGAGCTCGGCCTGCTGGGCCTTGATCCGCTGGAGAGCCTGACCGGCCAGGCCCGCGAAGGTGAGCATGAGCGCGCGTTCGTCGCGGCTGGCGTGGTGGGGCCGGTCCCAGACCATCTGCCACACCCCGAGGGCGATCTTGCCGTCCCCGAAGATCGGCACGGTGGCCCAGGCCTGGCCGCGGACCGAGCGCATCAGTTCGACCGCGGCGGGGAACCGGCTGACGATCTCGGCCCGGCTCTCGAAGAAGCGGGGCTGGCGGTCCTGGATGACCGCGCCCATCGGGAAGTCGGTGTCATCGGCGCGACGGCCGTCGATGTGCTCCACGTAACCGCGCTCGCGGGCGCTGGGCGAGGTGCGCAGCAGCCCCTCCTCGACGTAGAGGGCCGCGGCGCCGGTACCGCCGAAGATCGGCAGGAACTCCTCGCTGAGCAGGTCCATGACCTTGTCGACGGTGGTGGCCGAGACGAGTTTGGAGGACAGTTCGGTGACCAGGCGACCGTGCTCGGCCTCGGTGCGGCGGCGGTCGGCGAGTCTGCGCACCAACTGGACGTGCTCGGTGACGTCGTCGACGATCCCCACGAGGCGGTCGGGTTGCCCGGGTACGTACCGGGCGCGCACGTGCAGGGAGCGTTCGTCGCCGAGGCGGTCGAAGATCCGGAAGCGCTGCTCGTAGTCACGCCCGGAAAAGGAGACCGCGATGGCGTCGCGCACACGGGCCGTGTCGTCCGGGTGGACGCGTTCGAGGATGTGTTCGAGCTCGCGGTCGTCCCCGGCCAGGAGACCGCCCAGCGGGGTCGGGCCGAAGAGTTCCCGGAGGCGGCCGTTGCTGAGGTCCAGGCTCCACAGGACGGAGTCGGAGTTGTCGGTGCGCAGGTCCCCGACCACGCGCAGGTCGGCCTCCTCGGTGGACAGCGTGTGGAAGAGCACGATCGCACCGGAAGCGGACTCGTGGCCGTCGGTGAGGGGGCGCAGCCCGATCTCCGCCATCCGGGAGGATTTGTCGGTGACCGACAGGCGCAGGCGGGAGCGGCGGTCCCAGTTCCCGGAGAGCGCCTCCCGATGGGTCCGCGCCCCATGCTCGACGTCATGGGATTCCAGGAGGTCGAACCAGGGCCTGCCGGTGAGTTCCGCCTCGTCTGCGCCGAACAGTGCGGTGAGCGCGTGGTTGGCGTGCTGGATCGCGCCGTCGGCCCCGGTGACCGCCATGGGCTCGGGTGCGTGGCGGAACGCCTCCGCGAGAGCGTTCTCGGAGCCACCGCCTGAAGCGCGTTTTCCGTTCACGTATGACTCATCCTCATGTCGGCTCGGACGTCACACCCGCGCTCCGGCGCGGTCACCCCTGGAACGTACCGATTCGGCTCATTGTAGTGTCCGGCGGCGGCCCCGGCCCGGGTGGGAACCGGGGCGGGCGTATCGGCGCCCCGCCCGTCGGCTGCACCGCCTCGTCGGGCACGGACCCTCATGGTCCATCAACGTGACGGGGTAACGGCTGCTTCCGCTCCGGTGGCCGCACCCTACCGACCCCGAGGCGTGAATCGTTACGCTCGTGTGACTCGGCGGCGCAGAAATGCACTCCGCTCCCACCTCGCCCCGAATGGGGGCGGTCCCGCTGGTGCACCGTGTTCACTCCAGAACACGTGCGGTTCGCGGCGTGGGAGGGTGATTCGCCCCCAACGGTAGGGGATGACGGGCCCGACCGCATCCGAGTGTCATCGACTTCCCCTTTACGGGCAGACTATTTGACCTGTTAATCACCTTTTCTTCGCATTCTGACCGAATGTGGCAAGTTCGAAGTGCGGTTATTACGGGCACCGAACTGTTCAGCCGAGAACTCGTCCGACACCCCGAGGACTCACCATGCACCCTGCACACGCCCGCTCCGTGACGGGACGGCTCCTTCACGGCACCACGTGGAACTGGACCTGTCGGCTCTGCACCTACAGCAATCCCGACGACGAGGACATCTGCTGCCAACAGTGCGGCGCTACCAAGCGCTGAACCCCGCCCCGGAACGACGGCGGGGCGGCACCCGGCAGAACCGTGTGCCGCCCCGTGGAGAACGCTCCCGGCGCAAGGGGGCGGGGCGCCGGGTTCCGGGCGGACCCGGACTCCGACGCCCCGCCCTCGCGCGTCTACTTCTTCTGGTCCTTCGGCGGAACCACCGTGCGGATGTGCACGTCCTTCAACTGCTGGTCGGAGACGGCCGCGGGGGCGCCCATCATCAGGTCCTGCGCGTTCTGGTTGAGCGGGAAGGCGATGGTCTCCCGGATGTTGGGCTCGTCGGCGAGGAGCATCACGATCCGGTCGATGCCGGGAGCGATGCCGCCGTGCGGCGGGGCGCCGAACTTCAGCGCCCTGAGCATGCCGCCGAACTCGGCCTCGACCGCTTCCTTGTCGTAGCCCGCGATGTCGAAGGCCCGGTACATGATCTCGGGCGAGTGGTTCCGGATCGCCCCGGAGGACAGTTCCACACCGTTGCAGACGATGTCGTACTGCCAGGCGAGGATGTCCAGCGGGTCCTTGTTCTCGAGCGCGTCCATTCCGCCCTGGGGCATGGAGAACGGGTTGTGGCTGAACTCGATGTGGCCCTCGTCGGAGCGCTCGAACATCGGGAAGTCCACGATCCAGCAGAAACGGTAGACCTTCTCCTCGAAGAGGTCGGCGCGCTTGCTCGCCTCCACACGGACCGGGGCCATGATCCGGTTGATCTCGGCGTCGTCCTCGCTGGCACAGAAGAACAGGCCGTATCCGGGGCCGGCACCGAGGGTCTGGAGCAGCTCGTCGGTGATCTCGGTGACGAACTTGGCGATGGGGCCGGTCAGCTCGCCGTTCTCGCCGACCTTCAGCCAGGCCAGGCCCTTGGCGCCGTTCTCGACCGCGAAGTCGCCGATGCCGTCGAAGAACTTGCGGGGCTTGTCGCCCACCTGGGGCACGGCCAGGGCACGGACCCTCTTGCCCTCGAAGGCACGGAAGTCGGTCTTGCCGAAGAGCTCGGTGACGTCGAGCATCTTCATCGGCGCACGCAGGTCGGGCTTGTCGGTGCCGTACCACTCAAGGGCGTCGCGGTAGGCGATGCGCGGATAGGGGGAGGTGATCTCCCAGTCCGTGGAGAACTCCCGGAAGACCTCGGTCATGACCTTCTCGATGACCTCGAAGACGTCCTCCTGCTCGACGAAGCTCATCTCCACGTCGAGCTGGTAGAACTCGCCGGGTGAGCGGTCGGCGCGGCTGTCCTCGTCACGGAAGCAGGGGGCGATCTGGAAGTAGCGGTCGAACCCGGCGATCATCAGGAGCTGCTTGAACTGCTGCGGCGCCTGGGGCAGGGCGAAGAACTCCCCCGGGTGCAGGCGCGAGGGCACGAGGAAGTCGCGAGCGCCCTCGGGGCTGGAGCTGGTCAGGATCGGGGTCTGGAACTCGTTGAAGCCCAGCTCCGTCATCTTCTGGCGGATGTAGGCCACCACCTGCGAGCGCAGCATGACGTTGCGGTGCATCCGCTCCCGGCGCAGGTCCAGGAAGCGGTAGGTGAGGCGGCGCTCCTCGGAGGTGTTGTCCTCGGGGAAGACCGTCAGGGGGAGCTCCTCGGTGGTGCCGAGGACCTCCACCTGCGCCGCCTCGATCTCGATCTCACCGGTGGGCAGGTTCGGGTTGACGTTCTCGGCGCTGCGTGCGCTGACCAGCCCCGTGACCTGGATCACCGACTCCTTGGAGATCCGGCTGAGCTCCTCGAACACCGGGGACTCGGGGCGGGCCATGAGCTGCGTGACGCCGTAGTGGTCGCGCAGGTCGACGAAGAGCAGGCCGCCGAGGTCACGGCGGTTGTGCACCCAGCCAGAGAGGCGCGCTTGCTGCCCGACGTGCTCCTTACGGAGCTGACCACACGAATGAGTCCTGTAACGATGCATGAGTTACCAAGTCCACTAACTACACGGCTGAGCGAGGATGCCGGGGAGCCCGTGACCGGGCCCGGCTGAAGGCATGGCCTGAAGGCATGGCATTGCCCCTTGAACATCTGGAATCCTACCGCCAACGGCACCACCTGGCCTCCTGGTCGAAACGGCGGGGGCGGGGCCGAAAGGTCAGCCCGCGACGCCGCGCAGGTACGGGTTGGTGGCGCGCTCACGCCCCACCGTGGTGGCGGGACCGTGCCCGGGCAGGATCTGGGTGTCGTCGCGGCGGGCCAGGACCGCCCTGGCGAGGCTGGCCGTCATCGCGGCGCCGTCACCGCCCGGGAAGTCCGTGCGGCCGACGGACCCGGCGAAGACCAGGTCGCCGGCGAACATCACCGGAGCCCCGTCCTCGGTGTACGTGACATAGACGACCGAACCCGGGGTGTGCCCCGGGGTGTGCTCGACGGTGAACTCCATCCCCGCCAGGGTGAGCACCGCGCCGTCACCGATCTCGACCAGGTGGGTCGGCTCGGGGTGGGGGCCGGGCCCCAGGAGCATCTGCAGTTGGGCGGCGAAGCCCGCATCGACTCCGGCGGCGGGCTCGGTGAGCAGACCGCGGTCCGCACCGTGCAGGTGCACCGGGATCCCATGGCGGTCACCGAGTTCGGCGGCCGACCAGACGTGATCGAAGTGTCCGTGGGTCAGCAGGACGGCGGTCGGGGTGAGCCCGTGTTCGGCCAGGACCCCTGCCACCTGGGGGGCGGCGTCCTGACCCGGGTCCACGATGACGCAGTCGCCGCCCGGGGCCGGTGCGAGCACGTAGCAGTTCGCGGAGAGGGGCCCGGTGGGAAGTGCGGCGATGAGCACGGCGGAGGTCATCCTGTCCTGGTGGTTTTCACTGGCCACGGGGGACGCCCGAACACGGCCGGGCCACGTGCCCCCGGCCGCAGAGCCTACCGAGCCGGGTCGGGACGGGCGAACCGGTGGCTTCTCGGCGAACGCGTTTGATCACCATTCGATCACCGCGCGCGCCCGGGCTCTTTGCCAAAGCGCGTGGTAGTGCCATATTGGTCACCGTCGTCGTGTACACCGAGGTCTTCGACCTGTGCCTCCCCTTTTCGGGGCGGGTGCCGAACCCGGCCGACGGCACGACAGCGGGAGCAGACCTCTCGATCTGCGTTGATGTGAGACACGGCGCGTCGTTGTCCGCCGAAACGTATGGATATCGTGCTGGTGCACGGTGGTTCCCATCACGAACAGGCACGGATGCCGCCGCGACGACCCGAACCCGACCCCGACCGGCCGGGTTCACGACAGCAGGAGGACACGGTGACCACGGACCCTTGGGGCCGCGTAGACGAAGACGGCACGGTCTATGTGCGCACAGGCGAAGGCGAACGGGTCGTCGGATCCTGGCAGGCGGGCGCGCCAGAGGAGGCCCTGGCCTTCTTCCGACGCAAGTACGACTCTCTGGTCACCGAGGTGGAGTTGCTGGAGAAACGGCTCCGCAGCACGGACCTGTCCGCCACCGCGGCGATGGCCAACATCGACAAGCTGCGCACGGCGGTCAAGGACGCGAACGCGGTGGGTGACCTGGACTCACTGTCCCAGCGACTGGACAAGCTGGCCGACCGCGCCGAGGAGCGCAAGGTCGAGCAGAAGCAGGCCCAGGAGCAGGCCCGCAGCCAGGCTCGCGAGATCAAGGAGCGGATCGTCGCCGAGGCCGAACGCGTCGCGGTGGAGACCACGCACTGGAAGTCCGGCGGCGAGCGCATGCTCCAGCTCATCGAGGAGTGGAAGAAGGCCCCCCGGGCCGACCGCCCCACCGAGCAGGCCCTGTGGAAGCGCATGTCCGCGGCGCGCAACTCCTTCTCCAAGCGGCGCAAGACCTACTTCGCCAATCTGGACCAGCAGCGCGAGGGTGTGCGCGCCGAGAAGGAGCGCATCGTCTCCGAGGCAGAGGCCCTCTCGAACTCCACGGACTGGGGGCCCACCGCCCGGGCCTACCGGGACCTGATGCAGCGGTGGAAGGCCAGCGGCCGAGCCGACCGGAGCAGCGAGGACAAGCTGTGGGCCCGCTTCAAGGCCGCCCAGGACGTCTTCTTCGACGCGCGCAACGCGACCTTCGCCGAACGCGACGCCGAACTGCGGGTCAACGCCGAGGCCAAGGAGCGCATCCTGGCGGAGGCCAAGGACGAGATCCCGGGTATCTCCGACCCGCGCCGTGCCCGCGCCCGTCTGCGTGACTTCCAGGAGGCCTGGGAGGAGGCCGGTGAACTGCCCCGGGACGTACGGGACCAGCTGGAGGGCGCGTTCCGGCAGATCGAGGACAGTGTGCGCCGGGCGGAAGACGCGGAGTGGGAGCGTACGAGCCCCGAGGCACGTGCCCGCGCCAAGGACACCGTCGACCAGCTGTCGACGGCGATCGCGGGGCTGGAGGCCAAGCTGGAGAAGGCCAGGGCCGCCGACGACGCCCGCCGGATCAAGGAGCATGAGGCCGCTCTGGAGGCCCGCCGCTCCTGGTTGGCCGAGGCGGAGAAGGCTCTTGACGAGATGAGCTGACGCTCCGCAGGAAAGACCGAGGGCCGCACCCCCGAGCAGGGGTGCGGCCCTTTCGCGCTCTCGGGCCTCGTGGCCGGGGGCGCTAGCTGTCGTCCTCCTCCGTGGCGGGGCGGCGGCGACCGATCACCATGGCGCCGATACCGGTCAGGGCCGCCAGGAGGCCGCTCACCGCCGGGACCGCGGCGGACGCACCGGTCTGCGCGAGGACGGGCTCGGCATCGTGTTCGGGGGCCTCGTGCTTGGGGTGCTCGGGCCGGTCATGGTCCTTGCCGTCGTGGCCATCGTGACCGTCGTGACCGTCGTGGCCATCGTGACCGTCCTTGCCGTCCTTGCCGTCCTTGCCGTCCTTGCCGTCCTTGCCGTCCTTGCCGTCCTTGCCGTCCTTGCCGTCCTTGCCGTCCTTCCCGTCCTTGCCGTCCTTCCCGTCCTTGCCGTCCTTCCCGTCCTTGCCGTCCTTGCCGTCCTTGCCGTCCTTCCCGTCCTTGCCGTCCTTGCCGTCCTTGCCGTCCTTCCCGTCCTTCCCGTCCTTGCCGTCCTTCCCGTCCTTCCCGTCCTTCCCGTCCTTCCCGTCCTTGCCGTCCTTCCCGTCCTTCCCGTCCTTGCCGTCCTTCCCGTCCTTCCCGTCCTTGCCGTCCTTCCCGTCCTTGCCGTCCTTGCCGTCGTGGCCGTCGTCGCCATCGTGGCCGTCGTCGCCGTCGTACCCATAGGACTTGCCGGGCTTGTCCCCGCCGAGTTTGCCGGGCTCGCTCTCAGCCGAGGCCGCGGTGCTCTCGGCGAGATCCTGCGCGGGAGCCGGGGCGGGCTCCGGGGGAACCTCAACGGGCTCGACCGGGCGCGCCGGCTGCTCCGGCATCGCGTTCTCGACAACCTGGGGAAGCTCGACCTGAACCGGACCGGCAGGGGCCGTGTCCGCCGGGACGACCGGCTGGGCGACCGACTCGACGGCCTGCTCGACACGGAGGGTGTCGTCGGCGAGCGCCGGGGTCATCCCCCACAGGAACGGGGCCACGATCGCGGCGCTTGCGGAGACAGCGGCCATGCGGATCAGGCTGCGGGCGCTGACGGTGGATTCGGGTGCCTTGGGCGTGTACTTGGAGCAATAGTTCATACGAGGATTGTGCACAGATCACTACTCAAAGTGACTAAGCAACATCAGCAAGTCCCGGAAAAAAGTGGCAAACCGTCGATACACGCCGATGGGCCGCACCCAGGAGGGTGCGGCCCATCGGCCCGGTCTAGCGGTGCGCGTCCAGATGGTAGACGGGCGCCCGCTCCGGCAGAGCGGCGACATCGGCCACGGGATCCGGACCGGAACCACCGGGCGCCTCCGCCACCGGACGCGGCTTCCTCGTGCCCCGGTAGCGCAGAAAGCCGCCGACGGTGACCGCGGCGGAGAGGACGAGGAGCAGTCCAGCCGCCACCCAGGCGAACGGCAGTACGCGATGGACCTGGTGCACGGAGGAGGTGCAGGAGGCGAGTTCGGCCTCGGCCCCCGGACGCAGACACACGGTGGTGACCGGCTGCCGCCCCCGCTCGGGCGCCTCGGTGATCTCGGCGACCGCCGAGAGAACGGCGCGCTCACCCGGCTCCAGGGGCTGGTCCCACTCCGCCCGACCCGTCTCGACCCCCTCGGGGACACCCGAGACGTAGCGCATCGAGGACGGCAGGTATTGCACGACCTGGGCCCCGGGCGCAGCCTCGTACCCGGCGTTGCGCACCCTGATCGTGTACTCCACCCGGTCACCGGCACGGAGCGGTTCCTCCGCTCGCTCCTGGACGGTGACGTACAGGCTCCCCGCCCCAGGGACCGGCCCCTCGTCCTCCTGCACCGGCTGCCCGGGCGCCGCGATCAACGCGGCCAAACCAACTGCCGACACCACCGCTGGCACGGCCATGGTGCTCCCCCTCCGCATGGCGGCACAACTAATGACTTTCTGTATTTATTTGATAACACAAAGTAGTCATATTGGGCGTGTGCCATGCGGAGCCCCCGAACACACCGAAGGCGGGCGGCCGCGTACGGCCACCCGCCCCCGGGCGGATGCGTCCCCGGTCAGAGCCCCACGAACGACCGCAGCGCAGCGGCGCGGTCGGTGCGCTCCCAGGTGAACTCCGGCAGCTCACGGCCGAAATGGCCGTAGGCGGCGGTCTTGGAGTAGATCGGGCGCAGCAGGTCGAGGTCGCGCACGATGGCGGCGGGACGCAGGTCGAAGACCTCCTTGACCGCCTTCTCGATCAGCTCCGGAGCCACCTTCTCGGTGCCGAAGGTCTCGATGAACACACCCACCGGGTGCGCCTTGCCGATCGCGTAGGCCACCTGGACCTCGGCGCGCTCGGCCAGCTCCGCGGCGACGATGTTCTTCGCGACCCAGCGGGTGGCGTAGGCCGCGGATCGGTCCACCTTCGACGGGTCCTTGCCCGAGAAGGCGCCGCCGCCGTGGCGGGCGTAGCCGCCGTAGGTGTCGACGATGATCTTGCGGCCGGTCAGACCGGCGTCGCCCATCGGACCGCCGATCTCGAAGCGACCGGTCGGGTTGACCAGGAGACGGTAGTCGTCCGACTCCAGACCGTATGCGGCCACAACCGGCTCGATGACGTGCTCCCGGATGTCCGGGGTCAGCATCTCCTCGAGGTGGATGTCCGCGGAGTGCTGGCTGGAGACCACGACGGTGTCCAGACGGACCGGGGTCTGGCCCTCGTACTCGACGGTGACCTGGGTCTTGCCGTCGGGCCGCAGGTAGGGAACCGTGCCGTTGCGACGCACCTCGGAGAGCCGCTCGGAGAGCGCGTGCGCCAGCTTGATCGGCAGCGGCATGAGCTCGGGGGTCTCACGGTTGGCGTAGCCGAACATCAGACCCTGGTCACCAGCGCCCTGCCGGTCGAGGACATCCTCCTCGTGCTCGACACGCGCCTCGTAGGCGGTGTCGACACCCTGGGCGATGTCAGGGGACTGTGCGTCGATGGAGACGTTGACCCCGCAGGAGTCACCGTCGAACCCCTTGGCGGAGGAGTCGTATCCGATCTCGAGGATCTTCTCGCGCACGATGGCGGGGATGTCGACATAGGTCTGAGTGGTGACCTCACCCGCGATGTGGACCTGACCGGTGGTGATCAGCGTCTCGACCGCGACCCGACTGCTGGGGTCGCTGGTGAGCATCGCGTCGAGGATCGCGTCACTGATCTGGTCGGCCATCTTGTCGGGATGGCCTTCGGTGACCGACTCGGAGGTGAAAAGGCGGCGGGACACGTTGCGTGACTCCTTGCAGCGGCTGCTGGCTGACATGTGTCGGGCGGTTTCGCTCCTCCACGGCTCCTGCCGGGGCGGCAATACCGACCGACGCGGTTGGTTATTCGTCCACTGTAACCGGACTGGTGGGGGTGGGCGCCCACTGCTCGGCCTCCTCAGCCGTGCACGGACACCCGAAGGAAGTCTGTCGTACTCAGCGGTAGGAATCCAGCGTGGCGAGCAGGAGATTTACCTCCCCTCCACCGCCCCTCCACCGCCGACCGGGGCTCAGCCCGGGAGCCGTTCGGCCACCAGGTCCCACACCCGGTCGGCGAGGTCCTCCTTCGGCCCCGTGGGGACGTCCACGACGGTTCCGTCGGCGCCCAGGACGGTCGCCTGGTTGTCGTCGGTACCGAACGCCCTCCCCCCACCTACCTGGTTGACCACGAGCAGGTCACAGCCCTTCCGGGCCAGTTTGGCCCGGCCGTTGGAGATCACGTCGTCGGTCTCCGCGGCGAAGCCCACGATGGCCTGGGCGAGCCCCTCCCTCTCCCGGGAGGCGACCAGCCCGGCGAGGATGTCGGGGTTCTCCGCCAGTTCGATGGGGGCCGGCGCCGTACCGGACTTCTTGATCTTGGAGGCGACGCTGTTCACCGGGCGGAAGTCGGCTACCGCAGCGGTCATCACCACCGCGTCGGCACCGATCCGCTCGGCCTCCACCGCCTCGGCCAACTCCACCGCTGAACCCACTCTCACCAGGCGTACGCCGGCGGGGTCGGGCAGGCTGACGTTGGCGGCGACCACGGTCACGTCGGCGCCACGGGCGGCGGCGGTCCGCGCCAGGGCGTACCCCTGCCGCCCCGAGGAGTGGTTGCCGATGAAGCGGACCGGGTCGATGGCCTCGCGGGTGCCCCCGGCGGAGATCAGCACGCGCTTACCGGTGAGGTCGGGTTCCACGGCCCCGCGGCGGAGCACGAGACGGGCGGCCTCGAACAGCTCTGCGGCCTCCGGCAGCCGCCCGCGCCCGCTGTCGGCACCGGTGAGGCGGCCCACGGCCGGATCCAGGACCAGGGCTCCGCGCGAGCGCAGCGTCGCCACGTTGGCCCGGGTCGCCGGGTGCTCCCACATCTCGGTGTGCATCGCCGGGGCGAACACGACCGGGCAGCGGGCGGTGAGGAGGGTGTTGGTCAGGAGGTCGTCGGCCAGACCGGCGGCCGCCTTCGCCAGGATGTTGGCGGTGGCGGGCGCGACGAACACGAGATCGGCCGACTGGCCGATGCGCACGTGCGGAACCTCGTGGACCCGGTCCCACACGCCGGTGTCGACGGGTTGGCCGGACAGGGCGGCCCAGGTGGGCTCACCGACGAAGCGCAGGGCGTCGGCGGTGGGTACGACCCGGACACGGTGGCCCGACTCGGTCAGCCGACGAAGCAGATCGCACACCTTGTAGGCGGCGATGCCCCCGCCGACTCCGAGGACCACCTGGGGAACGGATTCTGTGTCACTCACACAAGGAGTTCTACCAGGCCCGCAGCCCGGCGCTTCCCGGGGACCGCCCCCGGGGACGACGGCGCCCCCCGCACGCCCCTGATGGGCGCCGCGGAGGGCACGCGGTGTACGACACCGACCCCGTGGGGTCGGCGAGGGATCAGGCGCCCTCGTACGGCTCCGCGGTGAGCAGACCGGACTTGACCTCGCGCAGGGCGATGGACAGGGACTTCTCCTGGACCTGGGTCTCCACCAGCGGGCCGACGTACTCCAGCAGGCCCTCGCCGAGCTGGGCGTAGTAGGCGTTGATCTGGCGGGCCCGCTTGGAGGCCATGGTGACCAGGCTGTACTTGCTGTCGACGCACTCCAGCAGGTCGTCGATCGGCGGGTTGGTGATGCCTTCGGCGACGGGCTCGGTACCAGCCACTTTGTTACCCCCAGGGACGGTCTCCGGCTCGTCGAAAGCCGTGACGTTGGTTGGATGGAACGGTTCTCGGGGCCCGAGGCGGGGCGCCGCAGCCGGGGCCGGCGCGGCCGCTATCACACCTTGGGCGCGGTCATCAACGCTAGCAGCTCGTCGCACACTTCCTGTACGGACGTGTTGACCAGGGTCGTGTCGAATTCCTTCTCCGCGGCAAGCTCGACCTTGGCGACCTCCAGCCTGCGCTGGACGACCTCGTCGGACTCGGTGCCGCGGCCGGTCAGCCTGCGTACCAGTTCCTCCCAGGAGGGCGGTGCGAGGAAGACGTGCAGGGCGTCGTCCATGGAATCGCGCACCTGGCGCGCGCCCTGGAGCTCGATCTCCAACAGCACGGGCACCCCTTGGGCGAGCCGTTCCTCGACGGGGCCGCGCGGGGTCCCGTAGCGGTTGCCGGCGAACTGGGCCCACTCCAGGAGCTGGTTCTCGGCGACGAGGCGGTCGAACTCCTCGTCGGTGACGAAGTAGTACTGGACCCCGTCCTGCTCACCCGGCCTGG
The DNA here is from genome assembly GCF_055763695.1 of Nocardiopsis moroccensis. Lineage (NCBI taxonomy): Bacteria > Bacillati > Actinomycetota > Actinomycetes > Streptosporangiales > Nocardiopsidaceae > Nocardiopsis > Nocardiopsis moroccensis. The sequence continues at coordinate 2,693,859 of NZ_CP199747.1, forward strand.
GCTTGCGGGTGGTCACCGACACCGAGAGCCACACGTCGGGGTTGACCTGGCGCAGGTGTGCGACGACCGTGCTCTTTCCCACGCCGGAGGGGCCGGAGAGGACGGTCAGCCGCTTCTCGGCCGGTCGGGACTGGTCTGCGGTCTGCGCAGGCATGTGAGATCAGGCTTCCATTCGGCTCTCCGCCGCGCGGTGGGCCGCGGGCGGGCCTGGGTGCGCTGCCTGTGGCCGGGCTCGCGGTCCGACGCGTCACCGCGCGGGCGGCTCGTGCTGGCGTTGTGGTGCGCAGCGTACGGTCGCGGGAAGCTCCCTTTATACCACCGAGCCACGGCGCGACGGACGGAGTGTGACCTGGGGCCCACCCGTCCGCCGACCGCGGCGCCGGGTACTGCTCACCGCCTGCCGCCGCCTTGACTGCGACGGCCCCGCGCGACTGTGGGGGACGCGACGGGTGCGGTGTCGGCCGGTCCCAACGGACCGGTGTTACTTGGTGAGGTCGCCGAACTCGCTCTCCAGGGCGGCGCGCTGGTTGGTACCCAGGCCCCGGACACGGCGCGACTCAGCGATGTTGAGCCGCTCCATGATCTGTTTGGCGCGCACCTTGCCGACACCGGGGAGGGATTCCAGCAGAGCCGAAACCTTCATCTTGCCGATGACGTCGTCCTTGAGGCCGTTGGAGAGCACCTCGGACAGCGAGATGCCGCCGTTCTTCAGCTTGTTCTTGACCTCCGCACGCTCTTTTCTGGCCTTGGCGGCCTTCTCGAGAGCCGCGCTGCGCTGCTCGGGTGTGAGGGGAGGAAGGGCCACGCCGGGTCACCTCGGATTTCTACTCGTTTGTAGAGGGCGGACGCCTGCGCAAGTTAGTAGGTCTGACCCCTGTTAGGCAACGTAAAGTGCCCTTTCAAGGGCTATTTCATCGAAGGAACTACACAGGGTTACCGGTCCATTGCTTTAAGAGACGAAAAACAGGACTTTGGTCCCGATTGATGACCAGGGGAAGCGTGTCACCAGCGCAGGTCACCCAGCGGTGACGCGGGTCACCCTTTGCCATGGTTTTCTGGTTTCGGACAGACCCAATTAGTAACCGTCCGTGACCCACAACTGGGAGTGATGAGGCGGGTGCGCCGAGAACGCCCGCCCTCCCCTCTCCCCGCCGGAACAGCGCAGCCCACGGGCCCGCGGAACCGGCCGAAGGATCAGACACGGACCCCGGCACGCCGTACGGCCGCCGCGATGGAGGCCGCCGCCGCACCGGGGTCCGCGGCACGGGTGATCGGACGACCGATGACCAGAAGGTCCGCCCCTGCCTCGATCGCCTCCTCCGGGGTGGCCACCCGGGACTGGTCGCCCGTGTCCGCCCCGGCCGGACGTACGCCCGGGGTGATCAGGGTGACGTCCGGGCCCACCTCGGCACGCACGAGCGCGACCTCCTGCGGCGAGCACACCAGTGCGCGCGCACCCGCGCCCACCGCGAGCACCGCCAGGCGTCGCACCGCGTCCCGTGCCGGACCGAGCAGCCCCACCTGCTCCAGGTCCGTCTCGTTCATGGAGGTGAGCACCGTCACCGCCGCGATCTTGGTGTCCGGTGCCGCCTCCACCGCGGCCCGGACCATGTCCGCTCCCCCACCCGCGTGAACCGTCAGGATCGAGGGCCGCAGGCCCGCCACGCTGCGCGCCGCACCGGCGACGGTGGCGGGGATGTCGTGCAGCTTCAGGTCCAGGAAGACGCCGACACGGTTGGCGCCGCGCACGGCGCTGATCACCTCGGGGCCGTACCGCAGGTACAGCTCCAGACCCACCTTCACCGTGCTCACGTGCGGTGCGACCGAGGAGGCCCAGGTGGCCGCGGTCTCGATCTCGTTGGCGTCGATCGCGACGGCGATGGGCGCGGAGGGCGCGGTCATGTCGGTATCTCCAATCGTGTGCCACCGGCGGTCGACGCCGGCGACTGAAGCATCCGCCAGTATTTACGTCTGCGATTACAGACGCACCGGCCGATGCACGTCCACTGTCATGTGCACACCATCAGGTGTGCGATTCCCCGGATGGGGCGCTTCATGCACCCATCCCGTGTCACTTCCCCGTAACGGCCACTGAAACGACTCTGGGGACACTTTCCCAACGAACCCAGCCCCCGGTCCCGAATGCACCCGTTCGGCCACACAGAGCCATCTCAGGGCCGTTCAGGCCGGTCAGGGCGCTATCGATCCGTGAAGCCGTCGTCACACACCGGTTCCCGACCGGTGCGCGGCCCCCACCACGTCCGAGGCCCTGGAAACCCCCCTGGTGTCCAGTGCCTCGGTGAACTCCCTCAGCACCCGCACACACGCCGAGGGGTCGGCGAAGTTCACCGTCCCCACCGCCACGGCGCTCGCCCCCGCAGCCATGAACTCCAGGACGTCGGTCCCGGTACGCACCCCGCCCGTCCCGATGATCGGCACCTCGGGGAAGGCCTCGTGGACCCGGTAGACGCACCCCACCGCCAGGGGGCGGATCGCCGGACCGGAGAGCCCGCCCATCCCCCCGGCCACCGCCGGGCGCAGGGTACGGGTGTCCACACTCATCCCCCGCAGGGTGTTGATCATGGTCAGCCCGTCGGCACGGGCCGCGACGCAGGCCCCGGCGAGCTCGACGACGTCGGGGACGTCCGCGGCGAGCTTGGCCAGGACCGGCACGTCGGAGCGGGCGTGTGAGCGCACCGTCTGCACCACCGCCGCGGCCTGGGCCGCGTCGTCGGCGAAGTGGCGCCCCGCCGGGTCGGCCGGGTTCGGGCAGGAGAGGTTGACCTCGATGGCTCCCACCCCCTCCGCCTCGGAGACCCGTCTGGCCAGCTCGCCGAACTCGCCCGCGCCCGACCCCGCGAGGGAGACGATCGCCCTCCCCCCTCGGGAGAGCAGCCACGGCAGGTCGCGTTGGAGGAACACGTCGATCCCCGGCCCCTGCATACCCGTGGCACTGAGCATCCCGCTGGGGGTCTCCGCCATACGCGGCGCGGGTCGACCCGCACGCGGCTCCAGCATCAACGACTTGGTGGTGACGGCGCCGATCTCCGCGATGTCGAAGAACTGCGCCAGCTCGCGCCCCGACCCCGCGCACCCGGCGGCGGTCACCACCGGGTTCGGGAGTCGCAGGGAGCCCAGTCTGGTCCTGAGGTCTGCGTTCACTTGCCTTCGCTCACTCGTGGCCGGTCAGCACGGTCCTGCTGTGGTCTCTACGGCGCTGGGATCAGGCGATGTCGCGGGCCGACTCGGCGGCACGGGCCGCGCTGGACCCCTTCCAGCCGGGCGCGCCCAGGGCGTCGAAGGGGATCGTGCCGACATCGTCGAAGCGCACGTGTTCGCCCCGGAAGACCGGGCCGTCCACGCAGGAGCGCACCATCCGGGTGATGCCGTCCTCTCCCACCACCGGGATCACGCAGCTCATACAGATACCGACACCACACGCCATGGTCTCCTCCACCGCGACCTGCACGGGGAGCCCGTGGCTGCCCGCCACGGCCGTGACCGCGCGCAGCATCGGCATCGGTCCGCAGGCGTAGACCGCGTCGGACCTGGCCTCCTCGATCACCCGGCCCAGCACGTCACAGACCCGGCCGCGTGTGCCGAAGGAGCCGTCGTCGGTGGTGAAGGCGGCGGTTTCGGCAATACGACGGGCGGTGATGGCGCTGAACACACGATCGGCGGAGGTCGCGCCCAGCACGAAATCCACCCGACAGCCCCGACGGCGCAGCGACTGCGCGAGCGGGAACAGGGGCGCGCTCCCGGAGCCCCCGCCCACCAGCACACAGTTGACCGGGTCCCGGGGCAGCGGGAAGGGGCGGCCGAGGGGGCCGACCACGTCGAGCAGATCGCGCGATCTTCGTTCGGCCAGCCAGGCGGTCCCGCTACCGCGCACCGCGAACAGGAACTCGACGGTGCCGCCGTAGTCGGGCTTGACGTCGTGCACGGCGAAGGGGCGGCGCAACAGGGTGCTGGAGTGGTCGCCGCCGACCGCCACCGACACGAACTGCCCCGAGCGGAACCGTTCGGCGATACCCGGAGCGACGACGGTGATGGCGTAGTAGGCGTCCACCCTGCGCACGTTCAGCACGGGACACCTGGTCTGCACCGGTCCGTTGTCGCTCATGTGTCCTGGCGGCCTCTCTAGAACTCGGCTGTGCGGCCCGGGCGCCGCGGGGTCCCCGCGGCGCCCGGGCCATACCTGCTGTGGGCCCGTGTTCCGCTCGGGCCCGGGCTGGCTACAGCCTAGGAGCTCCGGCGACTCGCCGTGAGCGTCCGGGCGTGCTCCTGGAGGGAGCGCACCCCGACGTCGCCGCGCACACGGGCCTCGATCGCCTGCACAGCGGCGGCCAGACCCTGCACGGTGGTGACGCTGGGCACCCCCCGCACGATGGCGGCGGTCCGGATCTCGTACCCGTCCAGGCGGGGACCGGCCTGGCCCGCGCTGCCGAACGGGGTGTTGACGATCAGGTCGACGTCACCGTCGTGGATGAGCTGCACGATGGTGGGCTCGCCCTGGGGACCGACACCCGTGCTGTGTTTGCGCACCACGGTGGCGTGGACCCCGTTGCGGCGCAGCACCACGGCGGTGCCCTCGGTGGCCAGAATCTCGAAGCCGAGGTCGGCCAGCCGCTTGACCGGGAAGATCATCGAGCGCTTGTCGCGGTTGGCGACCGAGACGAAGACCTTGCCCCGGGTGGGTACCGTGCCGTTGACCGCCAGCTGGGACTTGGCGTAGGCCGAACCGAACTCGGTGTCCAGGCCCATGACCTCACCGGTGGAGCGCATCTCCGGGCCCAGGACGGTGTCGACGCCCTCGCCCTCCTTGTTGATGAACCGGTTGAAGGGGAGCACGGCCTCCTTGACCGACACCGGGGCGTCGGCGGGCAGGTCGCCGCCGTCGCCCTGGGCGGGCAGCATGCCCTCGGCGCGGAGCTCGGCGATGCTGCTCCCGGCCATGACGCGGGCGGCGGCCTTGGCCAGCGGCACCGCGGTGGCCTTGGAGACGAAGGGCACGGTGCGGGAGGCGCGCGGGTTGGCCTCCAGGACGTTGAGGACGCCGGAGGCCAGCGCGTACTGGACGTTGAGCAGGCCCCGCACCCCGGTACCGCGCGCGATGGCCTCGGTGGAGTAGCGGATGCGCTCGATGTCCTCGCTGCCCAGGGTGATCGAGGGCAGGGTGCACGCCGAGTCGCCGGAGTGGATCCCGGCCTCCTCGATGTGCTCCATGACGCCGCCCAGGTAAAGGTCCTTGCCGTCGTAGATGGCGTCGACGTCGATCTCGATGGCGTCGTCGAGGAAGCGGTCGATCAGGACCGGGTGCTCGGGGCTGACCTCGGCGTTGCGCTCGATGTAGTCGGCGAGCATCTTCTCGCTGTAGACGATCTCCATGCCGCGGCCGCCCAGCACGTAGGACGGGCGGACCATGACCGGGTAGCCGATCTCGTCCGCGGCGACCTTGGCCTCGGCGAAGGAGTAGGCCATGCCGTACTTGGGCGCGGGCAGTCCGGCGTCGGCCAGGACCCTGCCGAAGGCGCCGCGGTCCTCGGCCAGGTCGATGGCCTCGGGGCTGGTGCCGATGATGGGCACCCCGGCGGCCTTGAGGCGGCGGGCCAGGCCCAGCGGGGTCTGGCCGCCGAGCTGGACGATGACCCCGGCGACCGGTCCGGCGGCCTGCTCGGCGCGCACGACCTCCAGCACGTCCTCCAGGGTGAGCGGCTCGAAGTAGAGCCGGTCGCTGGTGTCGTAGTCGGTGGAGACGGTCTCGGGGTTGCAGTTGACCATGACGGTCTCGAACCCGGCGTCGGAGAGCGCGAAGCAGGCGTGGACGCAGGAGTAGTCGAACTCCACGCCCTGGCCGATGCGGTTGGGCCCCGAGCCCAGGATGATGATCTTGGGCTTGTCCCCGGTGGGGACCTCGGTCTCCTCGTCGTAGCTGGAGTACAGGTACGGCGTCTGGGCCTCGAACTCGGCGGCGCAGGTGTCCACGGTCAGGTAGACGGGGTGGATGCCCAGGGCGTGCCGGAGTTCGCGGACCACGTCCTCCGACTTGCCGGTGATCTCGCCGATCTGGACGTCGGAGAAACCGAGGCCCTTGGCCTCGCGGAGCAGGTCCGCGTCGAGCTTGCCCGCTCCGGCCAGGACGCGGGCCATCTCCTCCAGGCGCAGCATCTGGTCCAGGAACCAGGGGTCGATCTTCGTGGACTCGTGCAGTTCCTCCACCGTGGCTCCGGCGCGCAGGGCCTGCTGGACCTGGCGGAGCCGGTGCTCGGTGGGCTGCGCGGCGCGGCGCAGCAGCTCGTCCTTGTCACCGGGCTCGCCCGCCCAGGTCAGGCCGACACCCGCCTTCTCCAGGGAGCGCATGGCCTTCTGCAGGGCCTCGGGGAAGGACCGGCCGATGGCCATGGCCTCGCCCACCGACTTCATGGTGGTGGTCAGGGTGGGGTCGGCGCCGGGGAACTTCTCGAAGGCGAAGCGAGGGACCTTCACGACCACGTAGTCGAGCGTGGGCTCGAAGCTGGCCGGGGTCTCCCTGGTGATGTCGTTGGGGATCTCGTCCAGCGTGTAGCCGACGGCCAGCTTGGCGGCGATCTTGGCGATCGGGAAGCCGGTGGCCTTGGAGGCCAGCGCCGAGGAGCGGGACACCCGGGGATTCATCTCGATGACGATGATCCGGCCGGTGGTGGGGTGGACGGCGAACTGGATGTTGCAGCCGCCGGTGTCCACCCCGACCTCGCGGATGACCGCGATACCGATGTCGCGCAGCTTCTGGTACTCGCGGTCGGTGAGGGTCATGGCCGGGGCCACGGTGATGGAGTCGCCGGTGTGCACGCCCATGGGGTCGAGGTTCTCGATGGAGCACACGACCACGACGTTGTCGTTGGTGTCGCGCATCAGCTCCAGCTCGTACTCCTTCCAACCGAGGATGGACTCCTCCAGGAGCACCTCGGTGGTCGGGGAGAGCGTGAGGCCCTGACTGGCCATACGGCGCAGCTCGCCCTCGTTGTGGGCGAAGCCCGAACCGGCGCCGCCCATGGTGAAGGACGGGCGCACCACGACCGGGTAGTTCAGCTCCTCGGCGGTGTCCAGGCACTCCTGGAGGGTGTGGCAGATACGCGAGCGGGCGGACTCGCCGCCGATGCGCTCGACGATCCGTTTGAAGCTCTCCCGGTCCTCGCCGGACTGGATGGCCTCGATGTTGGCGCCGATGAGCTCGACGTCGTACTTGGCCAGGATCCCGGCCTCGTCCAGGTCGACGGCGGCGTTGAGCGCGGTCTGCCCGCCCAGGGTGGGCAGGAGCGCGTCGGGGCGCTCCTTGGCGATGATCTTCTCGATCATCTCGGGGGTGATCGGTTCGACGTAGGTGGCGTCGGCGATCTCCGGGTCGGTCATGATCGTGGCCGGGTTGGAGTTGACCAGGATGACCCGCAGGCCCTCGGCCCGCAGGACACGGCAGGCCTGAGTGCCCGAGTAGTCGAACTCGGCCGCCTGCCCGATCACGATCGGACCGGAGCCGATCACGAGGACGGATGAAAGGTCACTACGGCGCGGCATGCTCTGTTCCTCTTACTACTTGGCAGCCGGTGCGGGCTGGTCGGACATCAGGTCGACGAACTCGTCGAAGAGCTCGGCGGCGTCGTGGGGACCCGCGGCGGCCTCCGGGTGGAACTGGACGCTGAAGACGGGGCGGTCCAGCAGCCGCAGGCCCTCGACGACCTGGTCGTTGAGGCCGATGTGGCTGACCTCGGCCCGGCCGTAGGGGGTGTCGAAGGGGGCATCGAGCGGGGCGTCGACGGCGAAGCCGTGGTTCTGGCTGGTGATCGCGACCCTCCTGGTACGGGTGTCGATGACCGGCTGGTTGACGCCCCGGTGGCCGAAGGGCAGCTTGTAGGTGCCCAGGCCCAGGGACCGGCCCAGGATCTGGTTGCCGAAACAGATACCGAAGAGCGGCTTCCCGGAGTCCAGGACGCCGCGCATGGCCTCGACCGGGTGGTCCGCGGTGGCGGGGTCCCCGGGGCCGTTGCTGAAGAAGACGCCGTCCGGGTCGAGCGCGAGGATCTCCTCGGCGGTGGCGGAGGCGGGCAGCACGGTGACCCGGCAGCCGCGCTCGGCCAGCCGCTGGGGCGTCATCGCCTTGATCCCGAGGTCGACGGCGGCGACGTGGAAGCGGGTCGCCACCCCCTCGGGCGGCAGGATCTCGTAGGCGCCGTCGGTGCTGACCTCGGCGGCCAGGTCGGAGCCGGCCATGCGGGGCTGCTCCAGGATGCGGGCGAGCAGCGCCTCGGGGTCGATCTCGACGGTGCTGATCGCCGCGCGCATGGCGCCGCGGTCCCGCAGGTGACGGGTGAGGGCCCGGGTCCCGGTGAGGGCGATGCCGACCACGTTCTGGCGGCGCAGTTCCTCGTCGAGCGTGCGCTGGGCGCGCCAGTTGGAGGGGATGCGCGCGGGCTCGCGGACGACGTATCCCGCCACCCAGATCCGGCCGGACTCGGGGTCGTCGTCGTTGACCCCGGTGTTGCCGATGTGCGGCGCGGTCATCGCCACGATCTGGCGGTGGTAGGAGGGGTCCGTGAGGGTCTCCTGGTAGCCGGTCATCCCGGTGTTGAAAACGGCCTCGCCGAAGGTCTCGCCGGTGGCACCGAAGGATCGGCCGCGGAACACACGCCCGTCCTCGAGTACCAGAATCGCCGGCCCACCGGTCTCCTCGGACACGTTTCCCCCCTCTGTGCCACCAGGACTGGCCTGGGTGCCTTTGTTCACTGTGCTCAATTGATCTTCCCCTCCAGGACGGTGGGCGCGCCGCGCAGGAACGTGGCGCGGACCCGGCCGGGCAGGGTCATCCCCCGGAACGGGGTGTTGCTGCTCTTGGTGGCCATGGCCGCCCCGTCGACGTCGACGGGCGCCTCGGGGTCGTACAGGACGACGTTGGCGGGTTCACCGACCGTCAGGCCGCGGCCGTGGCCGCTCACCCGGCCGATGCGGGCCGGAGCGGCGGACATGCGGTCGGCGACCTGGGCCCAGGTGAGCAGGCCGGTGTCGACCATCGTCCGCTGCACGACCGGCAACGCGGTCTCCAGGCCGACCATTCCCATGGCGGCCGTGGACCACTCGGTCTCCTTGGCCTCCACCGGGTGGGGGGCGTGGTCCGTGGCGACGATGTCGATCGTTCCGTCGGCCAGGCCCTCGCGCAGCGCCTGGACGTCCTCGGCGGTGCGCAGGGGAGGGTTGACCTTGTAGATGGGATCGTAGCTCTCCACCAGGTCGTCGGTGAGGAGCAGGTGGTGCGGGGTGACCTCCGCGGTGACCTCGCAGCCGCGCTCCTTGGCCCAGCGGATGATGTCCACCGAGCCCTTGGTGGAGACGTGGCACACGTGCAGGCGCGATCCGACGTGCTGGGCGAGCAGGCAGTCACGGGCGATGATCGCCTCCTCGGCGACCGCGGGCCAGCCGGGCAGGCCGAGCCGGTCGGAGACGCAGCCCTCGTTCATCTGGGCGCCCTCGGTGAGGCGGGGCTCCTGGGCGTGCTGGGCGATGACGCCGTCGAAGGCCTTGACGTACTCCAGGGCCCGGCGCATCAGCAGAGCGTCCCAGACACAGATGCCGTCGTCGGAGAAGACCCTGACCTGGGCGGCGGAGTCGGCCATCGCGCCGATCTCGGAGAGCTGTTCGCCCGCCAGGCCGACGGTGACGGCGCCGACGGGGCGCACGTCACAGTATCCGGCCTCACGGCCCAGGCGCCAGACCTGTTCGACCACGCCGGCGGTGTCGGCGACGGGGTCCGTGTTGGCCATGGCGTGTACGGAGGTGTAGCCGCCCATCGCGGCGGAACGGGAGCCGGAGGCGACGGTCTCGGCGTCCTCGCGGCCGGGTTCGCGCAGGTGGGTGTGCAGGTCCACGAGGCCGGGCAGGGCGATCAGGCCGGTGGCGTCCACGACCTGGGTGCCCTCGGGGGCCTGCAGGCCGGATCCGGTCTCGGCGATCAGGCCGTCGACGAACAGCAGGTCGACGGGGTCGCCGCCGAGCGGGCGGGCTCCGCGGACCAGGTGCGGTCCCTTGGTATGGGGCATCGGGGTGTCGGCTTTCTCGTGTTCGGTGGAAATGAGGTTCGTGGGCGTCCGGGCTGCGGGAAGCTCACCGGGCGCGGGTGTCGGGTCCGTTCGGGCGCCGGGCCGTTCGGGCGCCGGCAGGGTCGGCTAGGAGCCGCCGAGCAGCAGGTAGAGCACGGCCATGCGCAGGCTGACACCGTTGGCGACCTGCTCGGTGACGGTACAGCGGGGCGAGTCGGCGACCTCCGCGGAGATCTCCATTCCGCGGACCATCGGGCCGGGGTGCATGACGATGGCCTCGGCGGGCATCCGGTTCAGGCGCTCTCCGTCGAGCCCGTAGTTGCGGCTGTACTCGCGGACCGAGGGGAAGAAGGAGTCGCGCATGCGCTCGGCCTGGACGCGCAGCATCATGACCACGTCGGACTTGGGCAGCACCTCGTCGAGGTCGTAGGAGACCTCGCACGGCCAGGTGTGCACCGAGACCGGGAGCAGGGTCGGCGGGGCGACCAGGGTGACGTGTGCGCCCAGGGTGGTGAGCAGCAGCACGTTGGAGCGGGCGACCCGGCTGTGCAGGATGTCGCCGACGACGGCCACGCGCAGGCCCTCGAGGCGCCCCAGGCGGTCGCGCATGGTGTAGGCGTCCAGCAGGGCCTGGGTGGGGTGTTCGTGGGTGCCGTCGCCCGCGTTGAGGACGGACCCGTCCACCCAGTTGGCCAGGCGGTGGGCGGCCCCGGAGGCGCTGTGCCGGATGACGACGGCGTCGGCTCCCATGGCCTGCAGGGTGAGCGCCGTGTCCTTGAGGCTCTCGCCCTTGGAGACACTGGACCCCTTGGCGGAGAAGTTGATGACGTCGGCGGACAGACGCTTGGCCGCCAGCTCGAAGGAGGTCCGGGTGCGGGTGGAGTCCTCGTAGAAGAGGTTGACCACGGTGCGGCCGCGCAGGGTGGGGAGCTTCTTGACGGAGCGGTCCCCGACCTGGGCGAGCTCGGCGGCGGTGTCCAGGACGAGGGTGGCCTCGTCGCGGCCGAGGTCTCCGGCGGACAGCAGGTGGCGCATCAGTCGTCCCCTTCGGTGGTGGCGGGCGACGTGTCGGGGGAACCGGGCCGCGGGCCGCCCTTGAGGCCGCCCTTGATGGTGGTGGCGGGCGAGGGGCGGGAGGGTCCGAGGAGGACCGCGTCGTGGCCGTCGGTCTCGTCCAGACGGACGGTGACGCTCTCCCGCAGGGAGGTCGGCAGGTTCTTGCCCACGTAGTCGGCGCGGATGGGCAGTTCGCGGTGGCCCCGGTCGACGAGGACGGCGAGTTGGACCGCGCGGGGGCGGCCGAGGTCGCCGAGCGCGTCGAGGGCGGCGCGGACGGTGCGGCCGGAGAAGAGGACGTCGTCGACGAGGACGACGACGCGGTCGTCGAGTCCGCCGGCCGGGATCTCGGTCCTGCCGAGAGCGCGGGCGGGAGCCAGCCGCAGGTCGTCGCGGTACATCGTGATGTCGAGGGAGCCGGTGGGGACGCTGAGGTCCTCGACCCGTTCGATGCGCCGGGCCAGGCGCCGGGCGAGCGGTACGCCGCGTGAGGGGATGCCCAGGAGGGTGACGTCCTGGCCGCCCTTGGTGCGTTCGAGCACCTCGTGGGCGATACGGGTCAGTGCCCGGTTGAGCTCGTTGCCGTCGAGGACGGCTCTGGTGCCTTCGGGCACCTCGGGTGCGTCGGGATCCGGCGCGGAACCCACATCACCTTTTGTTGATTTTTGCGCACGCAAAGTAATGACCCCTTCCCTGCCTCACAGAACAGGTCGTTAAAGGATGTCGATCGGGCCCACGCTACCAGCGCGGACGGAGGAGCCCTCGGGCTCGTTCCACAACCCGAGACCATGGATGTGATGCTAGTCACATCCCATGCCACCGTTTTCCCAGCTAAGGGTATTCATTTCATGACACTACGGATTCGCACCCCACGGGGAGGAAACACGAAATTCCCTGCAGGAGCGGGCTTTCCGCCCTCCAGACGTGCCCTACTCGCCCCAACTGGTCCACAAATGAGAGCCGTCTCACCTACGCACGGTTTGGCCACTGATTAGTCGCGTTTCACACCAACGGCTTGACCTGGACACCAGCCCCCCTCTACCGTCACTGTCTGTAACCACTACCGGGTGGGGTTGCACCCCGTGACCATCCGCTGGACCGCCCAGGCGGCCCGCCGAGTACGAGCGGACGTCTCCCCACTCACGCCAGCCACCGTCACGGCCGGGAGCGACAAGAAAATGCCATCCGAATACGCCAAGTCCCTCGGTGCGCGACTGCGTGCCATCCGCACCCAACAGGGCCTGTCCCTGCACGGGGTGGAGGAGAAGTCCCACGGACGCTGGAAGGCCGTCGTGGTGGGCTCCTACGAGCGTGGCGACCGCGCCGTCACCGTGCAGAAGCTGGCCGAGCTGGCCGACTTCTACGGGGTGCCGATGTCGGAGCTGCTGCCCGGCGGCGCCGCACCCACACCTCTGGGCCCGACACCCAAGCTGGTCATCGACCTGGAGCGCATGCAGCAGCTCCCGCAGGAGAAGGCGGGACCGCTCTCCCGCTACGTCGCCACCATCCAGAGCCAGCGGGGCGACTACAACGGGCGGGTGCTCTCCATCCGCCAGGAGGACCTGCGTTCACTCGCGGTCATCTACGACAAGTCCCCCGGGGACCTGACCGAGGAGCTCATCAACTGGGGCGTCCTCGACCCGGAGGCACGTCGCGCCGTCGACGCCTTCTAACAGCGGCGACCGCACACACGCGGACCACGAAAGCCGGGTGGCCCCTCAGCCGGGGCACCCGGCTTTCGCGCGCCCGGGGCCCGGGGCACCCGTGTCAACGCCGGGCGCCGGAACGGCCCCCGGAGCGCAGCACGACCGGGCGGGGGCTTCCCCTCCCCTGCCCGGCCGCGCCTAACCCCGCCGGTCGAACCGGCGGGCTCGTCGAACTCATGTTCGACAGAAACCAGTTAACACTCCTCCGGCTCGGGGCGTCAAGGAGACCCGCGGGGGCAACGGCGACCGCGGCCCGCCCGCCGGAACCACCAGCGGCGGCGGAGCCCGAGGTCTAGTCTGGGGACGTGGCAGCCGACACCGAGTTGCGCGAACTCGCGCCCCCAGCGTTCACGCACGCCGTCCCGGCGCTCCTGGAGATCTACGGGGCCGCCATGCGCCCGCCGTCCGCGCAGCTCCCGGGGCGGGCCGCCGTCATGGCCGAGCACTCCCGCCACCCCGGGTTCAGGTCGGTGGTGGCGCTGCACGACGAGCACCCGGTGGGCTTCGCCTACGCCTTCCACGGCCGCGCGGGGCAGTGGTGGCACGACGTCGTCACCGAGGGGCTGCGCGCCCACGGGCGTTCACGGCACGTGGGCCGCTACCTCGCCGACCCCCTGGAGATCGCCGAGGTGCACGTCCACCCCGAGGCGCAGAACCGCGGCATCGGACGTTCGCTCCTGCACGCCCTGTGTTCGGGACGCACGGAGCACACCGCGGTGCTGTCCACCCGTACGGGCCCCTCCGCGGCGCGCCATCTCTACCGTTCGTGCGGGTTCGTCGAGCTCCTGGAGTCCTTCTCGTTCCCCGGATCGCCCGACCAGCCCTTCGCGATCATGGCCGCCCGGCTTCCGCTCGCCGGGCCCGGGGACCGGCGACCTCCCGGTAGATCTGCCTGGTGGCCGTGGACTGGTTCGAGGTGATGAAGTGGATGCCCGGTGCGCCCTCGGCGAGCAGCCGCTCGCACATGCGCTGGGCGTACTCGATACCGAAGGCCCTCACGGCCTCGGTGTCGTCGCCGAAGCTCTCGAACTTCGCCGCCAGGGCGCGCGGGAACGGGGCCCCCGACAGTTTCTCCGAACGCGGGATGAACGACGTGCGCACCACGGGGAAGACCTCGGGGATGAGGGGGACCTCGCAGCCGCGGGCCGCCACCCGGTCGCGCAGGCGCAGGTAGTCCTCGGGGTCGAAGAACATCTGGGTGATGGCGTAGTCGGCACCGGCCTCGCACTTGCGTACGAAGTAGTCGGTGTCGGTCTCCACGTCGGCGGAGCGGGGGTGCTTGTAGGGGAAGGCGGCCACGCCCACGCAGAAGTCGCCGCTCTCCTTGAGCAGCCGCACGAGCTCCTCGGCGTAGGTGAGCCCCTCCGGGTGACTGACCCAATCGCCGTCCGGGTCCCCGGGCGGGTCGCCCCGCACGGCCAGCATGTTGGACACCCCGGCGTCGGCCAACCGTCCGATGAGGTGGCGCAGTTCGGCCACGGAGTGGTCCACCAGCGTCATGTGCGCGACCGGCAGCAGGGTGGTGTCGGTCGCGATGCGCTCGGTGGTCTCCACCGTCATACCCCTGGTGCTGCCGCCCGCGCCGTAGGTGACCGAGACGAAGGAGGGGCCCAGGGCCTCGATCTCGCGGATCGCCCGCCACAGACGCTCGTTGGCCCCGGGAGTCCGGGGCGGGAAGAACTCGAAGGAGAACATCGGCTCACCCGAGTCGAGGAGCTCACGGATATGACGCGGCTTCGAGGCCGGGGTTCGGGGCGCCACAGGGTGGGTCGGTGCAGCCAACATGCCACCAATCCTAGGCGAGCCCCCTCCGGTGGCCGGACACCGAGTCCCATTTGGTGAGACCCGAGGAGCCGAAACCGTCTCTTTCCCAGAATGTGAGCAGGTTTCAGTGCCTTCGCCGAAAAACCTTCCAGATAAAGAGACGCCATCGTCTCGGGAGCGACTTCGGACGCCCTGTCCGGGGTGGGACGCGCTGAACGCCGCAGGGGCGCCCGCCCCGTCGCGGACAGCCGATAATGTGCAGGGTATGGCCGTCTCCTCCGCTTTCTCAGCCGCCTCCGTCATCCGTTCCGACGTGGACCGTGAACTCTCCTCCTTCTGTGCCTCGCACCGCGAGCAGCTGTTGGAGGTGGGAGAGGAGCTGGCCCCGGCGATGGACTCCCTGGAGGCCATGGTCTCCGGCGGCAAGCGCCTGCGCCCCACCTTCGCCCACTGGGGGTGGCGCGGAGCCGGCGGCGGCGCCGGTGACGAGCGGATGGTCCGGGCCGCCGCCTCCCTGGAGTTCCTCCAGGCCTGTGCGCTGGTCCACGACGACGTGATCGACAACAGCGACACCCGGCGGGGACGGCCCGCCACACACAAGCGCATGGCCGGACTGCACGCCGACCGCGGCTGGAACGGTGACAGCGAGGAGTTCGGCAGGGGCGCCGCGATCCTCATCGGCGACCTGTGCCTGGCCTGGTCGGACGAGATGTACCAGGCGAGCGGCTTCGCACCGCAGACCCTCCGCGAGGGCAGGGTCCCCTTCGACGCGATGCGCACCGAGGTGATGGCCGGTCAGTACCTGGACACCCTGGAGCAGGTCCGGGGCACGGCCAGCCGCGAGGCCGCCCTGCGGGTGATGCGCTACAAGACGGCCAAGTACACGGTGGAGCGGCCCCTGCACCTGGGCGCCGCCCTGGCCGGGCGCCACGAGGAGTTGGCCGGGGTCTACACCGCCTACGGCATCCCCCTGGGGATCGCCTTCCAACTGCGCGACGACGTGCTCGGGGTGTTCGGCGACCCGTCCACCACGGGCAAGCCCGCCGGGGACGACCTGCGCGAGGGCAAGCGCACCCTGGTCGTGGCCGAGACCCTGGCCCGGTCCGGTTCCGCCGACGCCGAACGCTTCCGGAACCTGTTGGGCGCCCCCGACCTGGCGGTGGAATCAGTGGAGTGGATGTGCGGCCTGATCGAGTCCTCCGGGGCCCTGGCCGCCTGCGAGTCGATGATCTCCGAGTACACCGGGCAGGCCCTCGACGCCCTGGAGAGCCCTGAGCTGGACGAGTCCGCCCGCGGACCGCTGGGCGAGCTGGTCGTGGCCGCGACCCGGCGCTCGCACTGATCCGTCGCCCCGAGGGCCTCGGTTCCCGGAGGCCCCAGGGGAAAACCCTGAGGATTCGAGGGATTTCTCAGGCTTTTTCCGGTTGTGCCCGCTGTCCGGTTCCGGTTTGAATCGGAGCCCGAGACAGATCCCGGAACCGGAGCCCTCCCATGTCCAGACACACCGCCGCGCTCGGACCGACCAGCGCGTCCGAACGGGCGCTCGCGCCGGACCTCGCACGCGGTTTCATGCTGCTGTTCATCGCCCTGGCCAACACGGTCTGGTACCTGTGGGCCGCGCCGCGGGGCGGCGCCACCATGCACCCGGATCCTGAGGGCGTCCTGGACACGGCGGCGCAGTTCTTCACGGTCATGGCCGTGGACATGCGCAGCTACCCGATGTTCGCCTTCCTGTTCGGCTACGGCATGGTGCAGCTG
The DNA here is from genome assembly GCF_055763695.1 of Nocardiopsis moroccensis. Taxonomy (NCBI): domain Bacteria; kingdom Bacillati; phylum Actinomycetota; class Actinomycetes; order Streptosporangiales; family Nocardiopsidaceae; genus Nocardiopsis; species Nocardiopsis moroccensis. Next base: position 2,710,207 of record NZ_CP199747.1, read on the forward strand.
GCCGCGCGCCAGGAGGCGGCGGGCACGCCCGTCAAGGAGGTCAACGCACTGCTGCGCCGCCGCAACCTGTGGCTGATCGTCTTCGGTTTCTTCCACGCCCTCCTGCTCTGGATGGGCGACGTGCTCGGCGCCTACGGTCTGGCCGGGCTGCTCCTGGGATGGTTGTTCTTCCGGCGCAGGGACGTGACACTGCTCGTGTGGGGTGCGGTGCTGACCGCCCTGATCACGCTGCTGGCCGCGTTCAGCCTGCTGGCCCTACCGTTCGTCGACGAGGCCGGCACGGGCGGCCAGGGTGGTTTCGACCTGAGCGCCTCGGCCGCCAACATCGGTGACGCGTCCCCCCTCGCCGCCGCACTGGAGCGCGTGGCGTTCTGGCCCCTGGTCAGTGTCGGCCAGGGGTTGCTGGGCCTGGCCGTGCCCGCCGCGATCCTGTTCGGCTACTGGGCGGCACGCCGCCGGGTTCTGGAGGAGCCGGGGCGCCACCTCGTCCTCCTGCGCTGGGCCGCGGTCGTGGGCATCACCGTCGGCTGGCTCGGCGGCCTCCCCCTGGCGCTGGCCCAGACCGGTGCCTGGGAACTGTCTCCGACCCAGGGGCAGATGCTGACCATGCCGCACATGCTGACCGGCCTGTTCTGCGGGGTCGGCTACGTCGCGCTGATCGCCCTGGTCGCACACCGGATCCAGGGACGCGGCCGGGCCCCGGGGGTCGTCGTGACCGCACTGAGCGCCACCGGCAAGCGCTCCCTCAGCTCCTATCTGGCCCAATCGGTGCTGTGCGCCCCGCTTCTGGCCGCCTGGGGGCTGGGGCTGGCCGCGCACATGTCCTCGTGGACGATGTTCCTGTACGCGACCGGGGTGTGGCTGGTGACGGTGGCGGCTGCCCACGCGATGGAGCGCGCGGGACGGCGCGGACCGGCCGAGGCGCTGTTGCGCAGGCTGTCCTACCGGCGCCCGGCCGGAGCGGTCGGCCCGTCCTCCGGGGGCGGTCCGGCGGGTGATCACCAAGAGCGCACCACTCCCTGACCGGCGGGCGCAAAAAGGGGCGTGCCGATGAGCGCTGGGCAGCCGCTCATGCCCCAGGATGGGTTTCCATGGGCGACGATCACATGACAAACCACACCATAGGGGTGACCGGGGCCACGGGTGCGCTGGGCGGGCGTGTGGCCGCCCGGATCGCGAGGCTCGGCTTGGTGCAGCGTCTCATCGTGCGTGACATCAACCGGGCACCCGAGTACCCGGGGAGCAGCGCGGCGATGGCGGCCTACGAGGACACCGCGGACTTCGAGCGGGCCTGCCGCGGCGTGGACACGCTCTTCCTGGTCTCGGCGACCGAGTCCGAGGACCGGGTGCGTACGCACCTGAGCGCGGTGGACGGGGCGGTGCGGGCCGGGGTGTCCCGGATCGTGTACCTGTCGTTCCTCGGCGCGGGCCCCGCCTCCACGTTCACGTTCGCCCGTACGCACTTCTACACCGAGGCCCATATCCGGTCGACCGGTGTGTCGCACACGTTCCTCAGACCCAGCCTGTACCTGGACCTGCTGCCCGGCTGGGTGGACGACGAGGGTGTGGTGCGCGGACCGGCCGGGGACGGCAGGGCCGCGTGGGTCTCCCGTGACGACGTGGCGGACGTGGCCACGGCCGTACTGACCGACCCCGTGGTGGTGGCCGCCTCCGAGGGGGTGACCTACGACGTGACCGGCCCGGAGGCCCTGTCGGTGGGCGCCACCGTGGCCAAGCTGAGCCGACTGACCGGCCGCAACATCCGATACGTGCCCCAGACCTGGGAGGAGGCGCTGGAGTCGCGCCGCCGGAGCGGGGCCGCCGAGTGGGAGATCGAGGGCTGGGCCTCCTCGTACACGGCGATCGCCGCCGGGGAGATGGACGTGGTCTCGACCACCGTCCCGGACCTGACCGGGCATCCGGCGCAGTCCATGGAGGGCTTTCTGCGCCGCCACCCGAGCGCCCTCTCCCACGTCGCGGTCTGACCGCGCCCTTCTCCGCCACCGCCGTGCCCCGTGCTCGGCGGTTTCGTTCTTTCCGGAGCCACCAGTTGACCTCAACATTAGTTGAGGAAGAAGACTGTGGGCAGCGGGAACGATCCCGCCGAGAAGGAGTGTGGTGCAGATGCGCGCAGTACGGGTGGACGAGTTCGGCGGACCCGAGGTCCTGGTGGCCCGGGAGGTCCCCGACCCGAGGCCGGGACCCGGCCAGGTCCTGGTGGAGGTGACCGGCGCCAACGTGATGTACCTGGACACCCTCATCCGATCGGGCCGGGGCACGGACCACTTCCCGGTGGCCCCGCCCTACGTGCCCGGAGGAGGCGTGTCGGGCAGGGTCGTCGAGACCGGCCCGGAGACGGACCCGGCGTGGCTGGGCACGGATGTCGTCGGTGAGACGGGCCCGCCGAACGGGGACGAGGAGGCGTCCGTACCGGTCAACGGCTACGCCGAGCGGGCGGTGCTGCGTCAGGACTCGCTCATCAGGGTGCCCGAGGGCGTGGGCGCCCACGAGGCGCTCGCACTGATGACCGACGGTGCCACCGCCCTGCTCCTGGAGCGGGCGGCCCGGTTCACCCCGGACTCCTGGGTACTGGTGCTGGCCGCCACCGGCGGAGCCGGCAGCCTGACCGTCCAGCTGGCACGCCTGGCGGGGGCGCGGGTGATCGGTGCTGCCAAGGGCCCCCAGAAACTGGCCCTGGCCCGCGAGCTCGGCGCCGAGGAGGTCGTGGACTACTCCGAACCCGACTGGTTGGAGCGGGTCGGAAAGATCACCGGAGGCGGGGCGGACGTGGTGGTCGACGGTGCGGGCGGCGCCCTGGGCACCGCCGCGTTCGCCGCCACCGCCGACGGCGGCCGCTTCGTGAGCTACGGAACGCCCAGCGGTGAGTTCGCCGAGGTCGACGACGCGGAGGCCGGACGCCGCGGGATCACCGCCCTGGGCCTGTTCGACCTCGAACCGGCGGACGGAACAGGCAAGCGGGACCTGACCAGGCTGATCCTGGAAGAGGCCCGGGCCGGTCGGATCCGACCGCACGTGGGGCTGACCCTGCCGTTGGAGCGTGCCGCCGAGGCGCACGGCGCGTTGGAGGGCCGCAGGGTCCTGGGCAAGGCGCTCCTGGTGCCCTGACGGGCACCGCCCCTGCACTCCTGGTCAAGCGGTCGGGCGGCGGTCAGGTGTTGTCGGCGCGAGCGGCCAGCCGTGCCTTCAGCGCGCCGGCTGCCGCGCGGGGGTCCTCCGCCTCGGTGATGGCGCGCACCACGACCACCCGGGTGGCCCCGGCGCCCAGCACCTGGTCGATGTTGCCGAGGTCGATACCACCGATCGCGAACCACGGCCGGTCGGTGCCCAGTGCCGCGGCCCGCTCCACCAGTTCCAGACCGGCGGCCGCACGCCCCGGTTTGGTGGGCGTCGCCCAGGTCGGCCCCACGCAGAAGTAGTCGCTCCCGGGCTCCTCCGCGGAGAGCTCGGCGGCCTCGGCGTCGTTGTTGGAGCGGCCGATGATCGGGTCGGCACCGATGATGTCGCGGGCCATGGGCACCGGCAGGTCACGCTGGCCCAGGTGCAGGACGTCGGCGCGCACCGCCCGGGCGATGTCGGCCCGGTCGTTGACGGCGAGCAGCGCCCCGTGGCGCTCGCACGCCTCCCGCAGGACCTCGAGCGCCGCCATTTCCTGGCGCGCCTCCAGGTCCTTGTCCCGGAGCTGGATGATGTCCACACCCCCTGCCAGGGCGGCGTCCGCGAACTCCGCGAGATCGCCGCGCCCGGTCCGGGCGTCGGTGCACAGGTACAGAAGGGATGCGTCCAGGCGCTTGCGCAGGCTGGTTCCGTGGCTGGTCCTCACACCGACCACACTAGGCCCTGACGCCCCGGCGGCCCAAGGGCGCGACCGGGACGGCGTGCCCGGCGGGCCGCGCCCGGAACTAGAAGGCCATCCCCTGGGCCCGACGGCGGACCTCGGTGCCCCGGTTCTCCCGCATGGCCTGGATCGGGGTGCCCGGAAGGCTCTCGTCCGGGGTGAACAGCCAGCGCAGGGCCTCCTCGGTGGAGAAACCCGCGTCGGTGAGCAGCACGATGGTGCCCGGCAGCCCCTTGACGAGGTCCTCGCCGTCCAGGAAGGCGGCGGGGATGGAGAGCTCGCCACCGCGGACCACGCCCATCAGGCGGTTCTCGCGGATGAGCGTCTTGATCCGGTTGGGGCTCACACCCAACGGCACGGCTGCCTCACGCAGGGTCAGCCAGTCGCCGACGAGTTCGTCGATTTCACGGTCGCTTTGTGTCACCCCACCAATCTGCCACACCCGACCGGCCCCCGGGGACCATCCGTCCGGGCGGGGCGGCCCCCGTCCGGAGATCCCCGCCACTGCCGGCGCTGGACGCCCTGCCCTAGGATGGGGTCGAACAGACACGTCCCGCGGGAGCCGGGTGGACCCGGCTGAGAGGGAGGCTCACCGCCTCCGACCGCACGAACCTGATCCGGGTCATGCCGGCGAAGGGAGTGGAACACGGCGCCGTGCGTACCTTCGACGCTCCCCCTCACGAGAAGATTCGTCCTACCAATACTGCGGTCGTGGTCGGCGGCGGCGTCATCGGCCGGGTCACCGCCTGGCGGGCAGCCCAGCGCGGCCTGTCCGTCACCCTCGTCGAACCCGACCCCGTCACCGAACCCTCCTCCGCCCGCGCCGCCTCGACCGTCGCCGCGGGCATGCTCACCCCCGCCACCGAGGCGGTGTTCGGCGAGGAGGAGCTGATGGAGTTCGGCGTGCGCTCGGCGGGCCTGTACGCCGACTTCGTCACCGAGCTCCAGGCGGCGAGCGGTGTGGACGTCGGCCACCGGCGTACGGGAACGCTCCTGGTCGCCTTCGACCGCGACGACCTCGCCGTCCTCACCCGCCTGCACGAGCTGCACGGGCGCCTGGGCGTACCGACCGAACGGCTGACCAGCCGCGAGTGCCGCCGCCTCGAACCCGCGCTCGCCCCGGGTGTGCGCGGCGGGGTGCTGGCCCCCGAGGACCACTCCGTGGACCCCCGCAGGCTGCTCCTGGCCCTTGCCCTGGCCGGTGAGCGGGAAGGGGTGCGCGAGGTCCGCGGGCACGCCGAGGAGATCACCTCCCCCGGCCCCGCCGGTGCCCGTCTGGGCGTGCGCCTGACCGACGGCTCCGTCCTGCCGGCCGACCAGGCCGTCCTGGCGGCGGGGTGCTGGGGTGACCGCGTCCGGGTACCCGAACCCGTGGTGCCCCCGCTGCGACCCGTCAAGGGACAACTGCTGCGCGCCCGGGTCCCCGCCGGCGAACCCCCTCTGGTCAACCGCACCGTGCGCGGTCTGGTCAGGGGCTTCCCGGTCTACCTCGTGCCCAGGGAAGGGGGCGAGGTCGTCGTGGGCGCGACCCAGGAGGAACTGGGCCACGACACCGCTCTCACCGTCGGCGGACTCTGGCAGGTCCTGCGGGACGCGCGCGAACTCGTCCCCGGGGTGAGCGAACTGGAGGTCACCGAGACCTGTGTCGGGCTGCGCCCCGGTTCCCCCGACAACGAACCCCTCCTCGGGCCCACGCGGGTCCCCGGCCTGCACCTGGCCGCCGGACACTTCCGGCACGGGGTGCTGCTGGCCCCCGCGACCGGCGACGCCGTGGCCGAGGCCCTCACCCGGGGCGCGCTGCCCGCGTACGCGCGCCGGTTCGCCGCCGACCGGTTCACCGCCGGGCAGGGACCGCCCGGACCCGGCGGTGCCGACGACACGTTCCGGGAGCGCGCGGAAGGGACCGCGCGGGAACAGCAGGGAGAAGAGCAGTGGAACTGATCATCAACGGCCGGAGCCGCGAGAGCGCGGCCGACACGGTGGCGGCGGTCGTACGCGACCTCACGTCGTCCGGGGACGGCGAGATCCCCGGCGGGATCGCGGTGGCGGTCAACGACGAGGTGGTGCGGCGCTCCGCGTGGGCGGACACCGCGCTGTCCGCGGGAGACCGCGTGGACGTACTCACCGCCGTACAGGGAGGCTGAACCATGTCCGAGACGACCACACCCCGAACGGGCCCCTCCGGGGCCGCCCCGTCCGGGCGGACCCCGGACCGCGCCTTCGGCGACCCCCTCGTCATCGCGGGCACCTCCTTCGGGTCCCGCCTGATCACCGGGACCGGCGGAGCCCCCTCACTGGAGGTCCTGGAGGAGGCCCTCCTGGCCTCGGGAACCGAGTTGACCACCGTGGCCATGCGCCGGGTCGCCCCCGGCACCCAGGGGTCGGTGTGGGACGTGCTGAAGCGCAACGGGATCCGGCCCCTGCCCAACACCGCCGGGTGCTTCACCGCCGCCGACGCCGTGCGCACCGCCCGGCTCGGCCGCGAGGCCCTGGACACCGACTGGGTGAAGCTGGAGGTGATCGCCGACGAACACACCCTGCTCCCCGACCCCGTGGAGCTGCTGGACGCCGCCGAGACGCTCGTCGACGACGGTTTCACGGTCCTGCCCTACACCAACGACGACCCCGTGCTGGCGCGCCGCCTGGAACAGCTGGGCTGCGCGGCCGTCATGCCACTGGCCGCGCCGATCGGTTCGGGACTGGGCATCCGCAACCCGCACAACCTGGAACTGATCGTCGAGCAGGCCGACGTCCCGGTGATCGTGGACGCGGGGATCGGAACCGCCAGCGACGCCGCCCTGGCGATGGAGCTGGGATGCGACGCGGTGCTGTTGGCCACGGCCGTGACCCGCGCCCAGGACCCGGTACGCATGGCCACGGCGATGCGCGACGCCGTCCGGGCGGGCCGCGGTGCCAGGCTGGCCGGGCGCATCCCGGTCCGCCGGCATGCCCGAGCGTCCAGCCCCGACGTGGTCTGAACCGGAGCGGGGGCTCCCGCGCCACGGCGGGAGCCGGGCGGATCGCGGGCCGGCGCGGCATCGCGGCGGGTTTGCCGACGTCCCTTACCGTGGGAGGGGTGTGCGGGCCGCTCGGCGGTGCCCACACCGACAGACCACCCAGGCGCGAACGCCCCGCACCGACCCCGCGTCGGCCGCCACACCGGTGGGTACGGGGGCACCGCGACCGTGAACCGCGGGGCAAGACCTGGCGCCGGCTTCCGCTATCGTGTCGGTTCGACACCAGGTGTCGGGTACGCGCCACCGGCCGCGACCGCCCGCGCTCCCCGCAGCAAGGACACAACTCCGCCGTGGACATGACGACTTCCGACCCGCTTGTAGGCGCGACGCTGGACCGTCGCTACTTCGTCGAGTCAAGGATCGCCGGTGGCGGTATGGCGACGGTCTACGTCGCCCACGACCTTCGCCTGGACCGACGTCTGGCCCTGAAGGTGATGCACCCCTCCCTGGCCCAGGACCCCTCCTTCGTCCAGCGCTTCATCAACGAGGCCCACTCGGTCGCCAAGCTCTCCCATCCCAACGTCGTGCAGGTCTTCGACCAGGGTGAGGACCAGGGACACGTGTTCCTGGCCATGGAGTACGTCCCCGGCCAGACCCTGCGCGACCTGCTCAAGGCGCGCGGCCGGCTGGCCCCCCGGGACGCCCTGAACGTGACGGCCTCGGCGCTGGCCGCGCTGGGGGCAGCCCACCAGGCGGGCATGGTGCACCGCGACGTCAAACCCGAGAACGTCCTGATCAGCAAGGACGGCCGGGTGAAGGTGGCCGACTTCGGGCTGGCCCGCGCCGTGGAGCAGTCCAACCAGGGGCTGACCCGCACCGGAACTCTGATGGGCACGGCCGCCTACCTGGCGCCCGAGCAGATCGAGCGGGGCGTGGCCGACGCCCGCAGCGACGTCTACGCCGCGGGCATCATGCTCTACGAACTGCTCACCGGCGGCCAGCCGCACACCGGCGAGACCCCGATCGCGATCGCCTACCAGCACGTGAACGAGGACGTCCCCCGCCCCTCACACTTCCTGCCCGGGCTGCCGCCCGCGGTGGACGCCCTGGTCACCAAGGCGACCGAGCGCGACCCCAGGTACCGGCCGAGCAACGCGGGCCAGTACCTGGCGAAGGTACTGGAGGTCCTGGGGACCCTCCCCGAGACCCCTGCGGAGTCCCCGGGGCGCATGCCCCCGGTGGCCGCCCCGGCGCCCGCGGCGGCCACCATGACCGCGCCCCAGCTGATCGCCGGGGGCGCCGGTCCGGGTACCGAGAACGCGACCATGGTCGTCGACATGAACGGTGTCGACCTGGGTGGCGATGACTACGACGACGATGACGACTACCCCGATCGGGAACGTCCGCGGTCCTCGCGCAACCTCCTCATGGTGGTCGGCGCGGCCACCCTGGCCCTGGTCGTGGGCGTGGCGGGGTGGTGGTTCCTCATCGGCCGGTTCGAGCCCGTCCCCGACGTGGTGGGGATGAGCCCCGAGGCCGCCAGCGAACAGATCCGCGGGGCGGGCCTGGTCTTCGACCTGTCCGAGGAGAACGTCTACAGCGACGAGGTGGCGGCGGGAGAGGTCAGCGGCACCGAGCCGGAGGTCGGTGAGCGGCTCTCCCCCGGCGACGAGGTGTCCGTGTTCCTGTCCAAGGGGCCGCAGTCGGTGACCATGCCCGAACTGGTGGGCGAGGACGTCGCCAACGCGCTCAAGGAGCTGGAGGACCTCGGCTTCGAGCCGGACAACATCGTCCAGGAGGAGCAGGACTCCCCGGACCACGAGCAGGGTGAGGTGATGGCCACCGTGCCCGAGGCGGGGGCCGAGGCCGACCGGGAGGAGACGGTGACGGTCACCTTCTCCAGCGGCATCCCCGTTCCGGGCCTGGCCGGCGAGGAGCTGGAGGAGGCCGAGAGGATCCTGACCGACCTGGGCCTGACGGTCGAGGTCGTCGAGGAGGCGAGCGAGAGCATCGACGAGGGCAAGGTGATCACCCAGTCCCCCGACACCGGCACCAACCTCGGGCCCGGGGCCACCGTCACCCTGACCGTCTCCAGCGGACCGCCCGAGATCGAGATCCCGGACGTGACCGGCGAGTCCGTCAAGGACGCCCGCAAGGCACTGAAGGACGCCGGGTTCAAGGTGGAGGTCGAACGCATCCTGGGCGGCCGGGAGGTCGTGCACCAGTCGCACACCGGCACCGCGCCCAAGGACACCACGATCACGATCACCGCCACCCCCGGCGGGATCGACCTGGGCGACTTCGACGAGGACGAGGACGAGGACTGACCCGGCCCGCTCTGGTGCGGGTTCGGGCGGCGACGCTATCGTCGGCGGCATGAACGGCGACGACATCCGGGTCCTGGTGGTGGACGACCACCCCATGTGGCGCGAGGCGGTGGCCCGCGACCTGACCGAGGCGGGCCTGCGGGTGGTGGGGACCGCGGGCGACGGGGCCAAGGCACTGCGTATCGCGCCCGCGGCCCGGCCCACCCTGGCCGTGGTGGACCTGCACCTGCCGGACACCGGCGGGGTGGAGCTGACCGCCGCCCTGGTGGGGCTGCCCGAGCCTCCCCGGGTGCTGGTCCTGTCGGCCAGCGGGGAGAGCGAGGACGTACTGTCCGCGGTCAAGGCCGGGGCCACCGGTTATCTGGTGAAGTCGGCCGGGCGCGAGGAGCTCCTCGACGCCGTCCGGCGGGTCCACACCGGCGAGGCCGTCTACACCCCGGGGCTGGCCGGTCTGGTGCTCGGCGAGTACCGGCGGCTCTCGGCCGGCAGCGACCGCTCGCCGGACGGGCCGGAGCGGGTGCCCGCACTGACCCCGCGCGAGACCGAGGTGCTGAGGTTCGTCGCCAAGGGGCTGGCCTACAAACAGATCGCCCGTCGCCTGGGCATCTCCCACCGCACGGTACAGAACCACGTACAGAACACCCTGACCAAGCTGCACCTGCACAACCGGGTGGAGCTGGTGCGCTACGCCATCGATCAGGGCCTGGACGAATAACCTCCCCCCGACGCCCCTCCGGTACTTTTTCGGTCACGCTCCCAGCCCGCCCCCGGAGTTTCGGAGGGCGATTGCCGACCGGGGTTGGCCTGGGCTCCCCCCGCGCACTATGGTCTAGACCATATGGCGCCATGCGCCGTGGACAACCACAACGTCGAGGAGAAGTCGCATGCGAGTCGGTGTGCTGACCGGTGGCGGAGACTGCCCGGGTCTGAACGCGGTCATCCGGGCCGTGGTCCGCAAGGGCATCAAGGACTACGGCTACGAGTTCATCGGCTTCCGGGACGGCTGGCGCGGGCCCCTGGAGGGCGACACCATGCCGCTGGACATCAGCGCCGTGCGCGGCATCCTTCCGCGCGGCGGAACGATCCTGGGTTCCTCCCGCACCAACCTGATGAAGATCGAGGGCGGTGTCGAGCGGGTCAAGGACAACATGGCCGGGCTGGGCGTGGACGCCCTGGTCGCCATCGGCGGTGAGGACACCCTGGGCGTGGCCCGCCAACTGCACGACCGCGGGGTCAACGTCGTGGGCGTACCCAAGACCATCGACAACGACCTCAACGCGACGGACTACACGTTCGGGTTCGACACGGCCGTCAACATCTCCATGGAGGCGATCGACCGCCTGCACACCACCGCGGAGTCGCACCACCGCGCCCTCGTGGTGGAGGTCATGGGCCGCCACGCCGGTTGGATCGCCCTGCACTCGGGCATGGCCGCCGGGGCCAACGTCATCCTCATCCCCGAGCGGCCGTTCGACATGGACGAGGTCATCAAGCACGTCGAGAGCCGCTTCGAGACGCAATACGCCCCCATCCTCGTGGTCGCCGAGGGCGCCCACGCCAAGGAGGGGCAGTTGGAACTGGCCACCGGTGAGAAGGACGCCTTCGGCCACGTGCGCCTGGGTGGCATCGGTCAGACGCTGGCCGAGGAGATCGAGAAGCGCACCGGCAAGGAGGCCCGCTCGGTCGTGCTGGGCCACGTCCAGCGCGGCGGCACCCCCTCCGCCTTCGACCGGGTGCTCGCCACCCGCCTGGGCGTGAACGCCATCGAGGCCGTACACGACAAGTCCTTCGGCAAGATGGTCGGGCTCCAGGGCACCGACATCGTGCGCGTGGACCTGGCCGAGGCCACCGACACCCTCAAGACCGTCCCCGCCGAGCGGTACGAGGAGGCCGAGGTCTTCTTCGGCTAGGGGTCGGCCCCCGCGCACCGGCACGCGGCTCCTCCCCGCCCGGGGAGGGGCCGCTCCGTGTCCGGGATCTCACCGGACGGCGGACGAAGGCGGGAATGGACCGAGCGGTCCGGGGATTGTTCGATACTGGGAGGAGCCGGATCCCCATCCGGCTCCGTCACCACGACTCCGCCCCGCCGGGGCGCGAAGCACCATCTTCCGGAGGTAGCACCATGTCCGCGTCGCTGGAGTCCGCGCCGCTCCCCGCAACCGAGGTCGGAGCCGACGCCGGGCTCGGCGAGCTCTGCGTGCTCATGAAGCTCGGCGAGATCGTTCTCAAGGGCTCCAACCGCAAGCTGTTCGAGCGCCGTCTGCACAACAACATCCGGAACTCCGTGCGCGACCTGGGCGACGTCCGCCTGTCCCAGCGGGGCGCCGGTGTGATCATCGTGCGCAAGCCCGGCGCCTCCGACCTGGAGGTCGCCGAGATCGCCGACCGGATGGCCAACGTCATGGGCGTGGTCTGGGTACACCTGGTGCGCCGCGTGGCCAAGGACCTGGAGACCATCACCGACATCGCCGTGCGCTCGATGGCCGATCGGGAGGGCACCTTCGCGGTGCGTGCCCGCCGCCGCGACAAGCGCTTCGAGATGAACTCCGGTGAGCTCGCCGGGTTCCTCGGATCCAGGATCATCGAGGCCCACGGCTACGGGGTGAACCTCAAGCGCCCCGACAACACCCTGTACGTCGAGGTCGACAAGGACGAGGCGTTCGTCTTCACCGACGGCATCCCCGGCCAGGGCGGTCTGCCCGCCGGGATGAGCGGGCGCGGGCTGGTCCTGATGTCCGGCGGCATCGACTCCCCCGTCGCCGCCCACCGGATGATCCGGCGCGGCCTGAAGGTCGACTTCCTGCACTTCTCCGGGATGCCCTTCACCGGCCCGGAGTCCATCTACAAGGCCTACAGCCTGGTCCGCCAGCTGGACCGCTACCAGGTGGGTTCGCGCCTGTTCGTGGTGCCCTTCGGCAAGGCGCAGCAGCAGCTGAAGAGTTCCGGCATCGAACGGCTCCAGATCGTCGCCCAGCGGCGCCTGATGCTCAAGACCGCCGAGGCCCTGGCCGACGACCTGAACGCGGAGTGCCTGATCACCGGCGACGCCCTGGGCCAGGTCTCCAGCCAGACGATGACCAACATCACCGCCCTGGACGACGCGGTCGACCTGCCGATCCTGCGGCCGCTCATCGGCATGGACAAGACCGAGATCATGGACCAGGCCCGCCGGATCGGCACCCTGGCCATCTCGGAGCTGCCCGACGAGGACTGCTGCACGATGCTCACGCCGCGCCAGGTGGAGACGGCCGCCAAGATCGGCGACCTGCGGCAGATCGAGAAGCGCCTGGACGCCGAGGAGCTGGCCGAGCAGCTGGTCACCACCGCCCAGCTGCACAAGCCCAGCTTCCTGGGTGAGGCGGCGCCCAAGCGGGTCACGCCCAGCGCCGCCACCGTCGCCGGGTAGCGGGGCCGGCACCGACACGAAGGTGCCCCGGACGCTCGCGAGCGTCCGGGGCACCTGTGCCTCACAGTGCGGCGAGCTCGCGCCCGGGCGCCGGGGTGAGGGTACGGCCGCTCAGCGTGGCCAGGGTGCCCGCCAGGTCGCGGAGCTCGGCCAGGTCCTCCTCGAGCAGCGCCTGGGGGCCGTCGCACAGCGCGGTCTCCGGGCTCGGGTGCACGTCCACGATCACGCCGTCGGCACCGATCGCGATGGCCGCCCGCGAGAGCGGCAGGACCAGTTCGCGCTTGCCGCCGGAGTGCGAGGGGTCCACGATCACCGGCAGGTGGGTGAGGTTCTGCGCCACCGGGACCGCACTGATGTCCAGGGTGTTGCGGGTGGCCTTCTCGAAGGTGCGGATGCCCCGCTCGCACAGGACGATGTCGAGGTTGCCGCGCTGCGCGATGTACTCGGCGGCCATCAACCACTCCTCGATGGTGGCGCTCATGCCGCGCTTGAGCAGGACCGGCTTCCCGGCGTCGCCGACCGCCTGGAGCAGGGCGAAGTTCTGCATGTTGCGGGTGCCGACCTGGAGCATGTCCGCGTAGGAGGCGACCAGTTCCACGTCGGCGGCGTCCACGACCTCGGTGACGATGGGCATGCCGGTCTTCTCACGCACGTCGGCGAGGATCTTCAGGCCCTCCTCGCCCAGTCCCTGGAAGGCGTACGGGGAGGTGCGGGGCTTGTAGGCGCCGCCGCGCAGGAGCGCGGCACCGGCGGCCTTGGCCATGCGGGCGGCTTCGAGGGTCTGTTCGGGGGTCTCGACCGCGCAGGGGCCGGCGATGACGGTCATGTTGTCGCCGCCGATCGGGACGCCGCGCACGCTGACCACGGTGCGGCTGTCGTGGTTCTCCCGGCTGACGAGCTTGTACGGGGCCGAGATGCGCAGTACGTCGCTGACCCCGGGCTTGGCGGCCAGGCCCAGGTCCTGGAACCGTTCGACGTTGCCGACCAGGCCGATGATCGTGCGGCTCACACCGCGGGTCACGTAGGCCTCGCCCCCGGCGGAGGTGACCAGTTCGACGAGCGCGTCGATGTTGTCGGCGGTGGCGTCCGGCGCCATAACGATGACCATGTGGGTTGTCCCTGTTCGTCGGTTGTTGGCTGAGCCGCGCGGTGTCGCGCCTGACCGGGAGTCGAGACAGACCCGGTGGTGAAAAGCAAAGGAGCCCCGGGCCTGTACCGGCCCGGGGCTCCTTGGAGGTCGTCTGTGTCAGCGCAGCGCTTTACAGGCGACCGGGGAGTGGGGCCGGTAGCCATAAAAGCGCCAAAAGTTTCGCTGCATGGCTGTGACTATAGCGCACAGTCAACGTTGCGTCGCACACCAGGGGGGAGTGATCTGGCTCTCTCCGCCGCCTGGCAGGATGACAGGAATCCGTCGTCTCCCCGTGCGGGGGGACGTGCAGGGGCCGCGGGGCCGCAACGACAGGATCAGGGGGACGGGGTGTCCGAGGGTACGGAGACCGGCGGCGAAGGCGGCGGAGAGCGGGGCCGGCTGCCTCCCGGCCAGGCGGTCCGGTACGAGCACAAGCCCCTGCACTACGGGCGGGTCCCCTCCTTCCGCCCCGAGCGATGGGACTTTCGCGTGTTCGGCGCCACCGAGTCCCTGGGCACCTACCGGTGGACCTGGGAGGAGTTCGGCGGCCTCCCCCGCGCGGGCGTGGTGCGCGACTTCCACTGCGTGATGCGGTTCAGCGTCCCCGACGTCCCCTGGGGCGGAGTCCGCGCCACCGACCTCGTCCGGTTGGCACCGCCCTCCCCCGAGGTCACCCACGTGATGGCCTGGGGCGAGTACGGCTACAGCGCCAACATGCGCCTCGACGACTTCCTCGACGAGGGCGTCCTGCTCGCCACCCACCGGGACGGTGCTCCGCTCGCCCCCGAGCACGGTTTCCCCGTGCGCCTGGTGGTGCCGCACCTGTACGGGTGGAAGAGCGTGAAGTGGCTCCGGTCGGTGGAGTACATGGTCGGCGACCGGCGCGGGTTCTGGGAGGAGCGCGGCTACCACAACCGGGCCGACCCCTGGAACGAGGAGCGCTTCTCCCACCAGGAGGACACCGGCGCGGGGCCACCGCCGTGACCCTCAGCCCCGGGGGACGCTCATCTCGATCTCGGTGCCCTCACCCGGTTCGGAGTGGATCTCGGTGGTACCCCCCAGGTCGCGTACCCGGCCGAGGACGGACTGGGCCACTCCGAGGCGACCGTCGGCCCGGGCCCGGGCCAGGCGGCCGGGCGGCACACCCGGCCCGTCGTCCCGCACGGTCACGGTGACGGCGTGCTCCTCGTCCTCGACCAGAACCCATACCCGGGTTCCCGGCGGGCAGTGCCGCTCCACGTTGTCCAGGGCCGCGGCCACCGCCGCGGTGAGTTCGGCGACCGCGTGCCCGGGCAGCAGCACCGGGGTGGCGGGGGCGGACACCGAGACCCGGACGTTCTCCAGGCGGCGCAGCGGATCCCTCAGGTCCGTCGGGGCCTCCTCGGCGGCCGTGGATCCGGACACCGCCGTCTCCAGGCCTTCGGCGACCAGGGAGCGCAGCCGCACCTCCTGTTCGCCGGCCATCCGGCCCAGCTCCGCGGCCTCTCCCCCGATCTCGTCCCCGCGTCGGCGCACCAGGGCGAGCACCTGGAGCACGGAGTCGTGGATGGACCGGGCGAGCTGTTCCCGTTCGCGGATACGCGCTTCGAGGGCCACCGCACGGGCGAAGCGTTCCTCGGCCTGCTCGGCCACCCGGGCCATGTAGCCCACGGCCAGGCAGGCCAGCAGGAGCAGCACCACCCCCCGAACGGTGGCGGCGGTGATGTCGGCCGCCATGAGCACGCGCAGGGTGATGTCGGCGAACCCGTAGGCGAGGGCGACCGTGGCGGCCCCGCGCCGACCCCAGATGACGCTGGCCGACAGCGCGGCCCCGGCGAACCAGTAGGAGCTCAGCGGTGGCGCCTGGGTGAGGAAGTAGGGGCTGGCGGCCAGTCCGGTGGCGAACAGGCAGCCGAAGGCCACGGCGAGGTCGGCGGTGAGCAGCCGCCAGGTGCGCCAGGCCGGGCGCGCGTAGGCGTAGGCCGTCACCAGGGTCCACACCGACATGACGACGAGCACCGCCCAGGCCGCCCAGGGCCGGACCAGGTGCTCGTGGTGCTGGACGATCGACACGAAGGCGTAGATCAGGGCGACGGCGCGGAAGAGGGAGAAGGCGCGCCATAGGGGGACGTCGAAGCCCAGGGCTCAGACCACCGCCCCGTTGTCCGGTCCGCCGTCACCGGGCGGCCGGGAGTCGGTCATCCGCAGGATGAGCACGACGAAACTGGTCAGGAAGGCCGCGACGGCCAGGAACATGATCGAGTTCGGCAGCGAGATACCCAGGAAGGCGGCTCCGAACAGAAGCACCGGGCCGCCGAGGAGACCGAACCAGGCGGCGATGCCGACCCGGTCCCCCTGGAGCAGGGGCGGCGGGGGCGGGGGCTCGTAGTGACCTTCGAGCTCCGCCTCGGCCCTACGCTGCTCCTCCCCGCGGGAGCGGTCCTCGTCCTGGTCCTCGTCCCGGTCCCGGGGCAGGTTGGCGAGGATGTCGCCGATTCGCGTCCGGCCCTCGTCGGGGGCGTCGAGGTTCTCCGCGTCCGGCCAGGCGACGCGGTCGCGCTGTTCGCCGGAGGTCTCGGTGTCGTCGTAGAAGCGGGCGACCAGGTCCTTCCAGACGCCGTCCTCGTCGTCGCGAGCCGGGGCGGCCTCGGTGGCCGAGTCGGCCGGAGGTCCGTCCAGCAGGTCGCCGCCGACCGGGGGTTCGCCGCCCTCGTGCGCGGCCGGGGTCTGCGGGCCGTGTTCCCCGCCCTCGGTCTCCGAGCGGGCCTCGCCGCGCGGAGCGAGCAGATCGGGTCCGTCCTCCGGGTCGCCCAGGTCCGGCAGTTCGGAGCCGAGCACCTGTTCGGCCGCCGTACGCTCCTCGGCGTCGACGTAGAGGTGGTCGGTGGGCGGGTCGTCGTCCGCCTGGCCGCCGGTGGGTTCCAGGACGTCCTCCTCCAGGGGGACGGCGTAGGCCGCGATCCCGCTGGCCCGGAGCGCCTCCAGCATGCGGTCGGCATGTGAGGGCGCGAGCAGGATCAGGGGAACGTAGGCGTCGGCGAGCAGGCCGTTGCCCCGACGTTGTGTCATCGGGCGGCTCCTTTCCCGCTTCTACTGCGCTCGTGCACGAACGCGAGGCTTCCTTCGAAGATGGTCGCGGCGTCGCGGTCGAGGGTCGCCACGTGGTAGCTGTCGTGAAGCAGGTGGATCGTCAGCCGGGTGTTGACCGCTCTCCTGGCGAGGATACGCAGACTGTCCGGCCCCACGACGTGGTCCTGGGTGCTCCGATAGGCCAGAACCGGCGCCCGCAAAC
Source organism: Nocardiopsis moroccensis (assembly GCF_055763695.1). Classification (NCBI taxonomy): domain Bacteria; kingdom Bacillati; phylum Actinomycetota; class Actinomycetes; order Streptosporangiales; family Nocardiopsidaceae; genus Nocardiopsis; species Nocardiopsis moroccensis. The sequence goes on from NZ_CP199747.1 coordinate 2,727,153, forward strand.
CGGACATGCCGTCCTGAACTGCGCGCCACAGCTTCGGGAGTGTCGCGGCCGCCGCGGTGGGGACCCGGTCGTAGCCGCCTTCGGTGGCGGTGTCCAGGGAGATGTCGCCGGCCAGCCCGGGTGTGGAGGGCAGGACGCGCGCGGCGAGGCCGCGGAAGGGAGCGATGAGCGGAAGCCTGGGGTCCTCCACGGCCAGGGAGGGGTTGACCAGGACGACGCCCCTGACGGTCTCGGGGTACTCCTGGGCCAGGCGCAGGGTGAGGGCGCCTCCCATGGACAGGCCCATGACGAACACCTCGTCACACCGGCGCGCGAGGTCGAGCAGCGCCCCCTCCACCTCGGCGTACCAGTCGTCGCTGGTGGTGAGGGCCATGTCCTGCCAGGTGGTGCCGTGCCCGGGCAGTCGGGGCACCTCGACGCTCAGCCCCGACCGGGCCAGGTGCTCGGCCCAGGGACGCATCGAGTGGGGCGAACCGGTGAAGCCGTGGCAGAGCAGGACTCCGACGCCGGACCCGATGTGGCTGAAAGGCTCCGCCCCCGGGGCGAGGGGGATGGCGTTGGTCGGTCTCACAGGTCTGCTCCCGGGATCGTACGGCGGAGGGCTCCGGTGGCGGGCTGCCCCCAGGCGTGAGGCTAGCCGTTCGGACGGGCGTTTGCCATCGGGGCGCGTCAGCGCTCCCCATGCCCGAACCGCGGGCGGGCCCGGCGTGTTCCCCGCCCCCGGGGTGGGTCAGCCGCGATGCGCCCCGCCGCCGGTGAGTATCCTCGACTGAGCCCCCACGGTGCGGCTCCTGTGAGCCCCTCTTCACACGTGACGGACCATGCGGTCCGTTTCGGGCGCTTTGGCGGTTACCCGCACGTGGTGGGAAGATGACGCTTGTCAGCCTCCCCCGCACCCGCGGTGGGAGTGTTCCGAACGATATCGGCCGAGCGGGACAGTGAGACGTGGCAGACCCTGCCCAGTGCTCCCCGCGTGTGCAGGGGTGATCTGAAGCGATGTTCTACTGGGTGGTCAAGGCAATCCTGGGGCCGGTTCTGGCCGTTTTGTGGCAACCGCGCGCGGAGGGCGTGGAGAACGTGCCCAGGCGCGGTCCGGCCATCATGGTCAGCAACCACCTGTCGTTCTCGGACCACTTCTTCGGTCCGCTGCCGCTGCCGCGCAAGATCACGTTCCTCGCCAAGGCCGAGTACTTCACCGGCACCGGTGTGAAGGGGTTCGTCAGCCGGGCCTTCTTCACCGGGGTGGGGCAGATCCCGATCGACCGGTCCGGGGGCAGGGCCAGTGAGGCGGCGCTGCGCACCGGTCTGCGCGTTCTCAAGCGCGGCGACCTGCTGGGCATCTACCCGGAGGGCACCCGCTCCCCCGACGGCAAGCTGTACCGGGGGCGTACCGGTGTGGCCCGGCTGGCGCTGGAGGCCAAGGCCCCGGTGGTACCGATGGCGATGATCAACCTGGAGAAGATCATGCCCCCCGGCCGCACCGTCCCCAAGCTGGGCGTGCGCCCCAAGGTGGTCTTCGGCAAGCCGCTCGACTTCTCCCGTTACTACGGCATGGAGAAGGACCAGCGGGTCCTGCGCGCCATCACCGACGAGATCATGTACGCCCTGATGGAGCTCTCCGGCCAGGAGTACGTGGACCGCTACGCGCAGGCGGTCAAGGCCGAGATCGAGGCCGAGGAGAAGGAGGCCCGGCGCGAACAGCAGGCCGGCGCGAAGGACGAGCGCCGGAGCCGGCGCGCCGAACGCAAGGCCGAGCGCAGGGCCCGCAAGGAGGCCAAGCGTGCCGAGAAGAAGGCCGCGAAGGAGTCCGCCGAGAGCGACGACGCCAAGGGCTAGGTCGACGCGGGGCATCCGCGGCCGACGGCGAGGGGCGGCCACCGGTTCTTCCGGTGGCCGCCCCTCGTGCTGTGCCGGTCGGTGCGGGCCGGTCAGTGCCGGGCGAGGTCGCCCGCGCCGACGATGCCCGCCTCACCGCCGAGTTCGGCCACGCGGACCTGCGCCAGTCGGCGGCCCGGGCGCCCGGAGACGTGCCGGGCGAAGGAGGCCCGGACCGGGTCGAGGATGACCTCGCCCGCGTCGGAGACCCCGCCGCCCAGGACGAAGCACTCGGGGTCCAGGATCGCCGCCAGGTCGGCCAGGCCGAGCCCTGCCCACTCCCCCACGATCCGGAAGCACTCCAGAGCCGCGGCGTCGCCCTCCAGGGCCGCCTGCGTGATGCACTCCCCGCCGATCTGCTCGACCACGCCGCCGGCGATCTTGAGCATCCTCTCGGCCCGCTCGGGGTCGGTGCGGGCCAGGTCCTGCCCTTCGGCCACCAGGGCGCGCCCGCTTGCGTACTGCTCCCAGCAACCGTGGTTGCCGCAGGCGCAGCGGCGGCCGTGGGGCACCATGCGGTAGTGGCCGACCTCGGCGGCCACCCCGAAGCGCCCCCGGTGCAGCTCACCGCCGAGTACCAGGCCGCCGCCGATCCCGGTGCCCAGGGTGACGCAGACGATGTGGTCACTGCCGCGCCCGGCACCGAAGCGGGCCTCGGCCCAGGCCGCGGCGTTGGCGTCGTTCTCGATCACCACGGGCAACTCCACGCGCTGCTGCACGCGCTCCTTGAGGGGCTCCTCGCGCAGACCGAGGTTGACCGCGACCTGGACGGTGGCCCGGTCCTCGTCGACGAACCCGGCCACGCCCACGCCCACCGCGCCGACCTCCTGCGGCCTGCGCGAGCGGAGCTCCTCCACCGCCTTGGCCACGACCTCGGCCAGTTGCCGGGGGTCGTTGGCGGGGGTGGGGTACTTGACCTTGTCCAGGATCTGCCCTTCGTGGTCGACGACGCCGGCGGCCACCTTGGTTCCGCCGATGTCTACGCCGATGGTCAGCATGGGGGCAGCTCCTTCTACTTACGCCCGAACTCTGACATAAGTCTCAAGGTTCATGTCAGAGATTTTTCAAATGGTGTAAACCACTCGATTAAACCAGGCATGGACAGCCGAGAACACCCCGAGGGCCGATACCTCTCACTTATCCCTACTCACCCGCCTTGACCTGCTCGTCCACATCGTCCTGGGAACCGCTCCCGTCGCCCGTTCCGGCACCGGAAGGGGATTCGTGACCGACCCGCGCGTCGCGCTCCCGGTCAGCGCGCTCACGCGCCTCCCGGTCCGCACGCGCCCGGGCGGCCTCCTCCCGCCCCTGCTCGAAGGAGCGCTCCACCACCCCCCAGGTCCGCCCCACCGCGTCCGCGAAGGACAGTCCGGCCTTCCCCAGGTGCCCGGCGACCTCGGGGGCACTCCTGCGCACGATCTCGACGAACTCCTCCAGCGGGGGGCGTTCCTGCCTGGTCTCCATGCGGATCGCCTCCTCCCACACGTCGTCCTTGGGCGGAGGGCTGGTGACCGCGCTGACACCGCGCTTGACCCCGGCCACCAGAAGCTTGCGCTGCAGGCTGTCGACCAGGCGCAGGGCGTCGTCGATGAGGTCGGGGCCGTCCGGGCGGCCGCTGTTCGGCCGCCCCGGTCCCGCACCGTTGTTGTCGGTCATGTTCGAGCCTCCTGTGGTGCGTCCTGTGGCATCACGTTAACCGCCCGAACCGGGCACCGGCAGGTGTCTCAGGGCAGGTTCAGGGGGGAACCAGGGAAGGAGGGGGGACGAAGGCAGGGATGACTCGGGGGCCCGGCAGCGTTGGGAGGGGCGGGGACGGGACCCGCCAAGAAGGAGGGAACGCTCCGCTTGGGCGAAAACGACACGGATCCGACCGGATGTGCACACGCCCCCGGCAGGCGATAGTCTCGGCTCCGCGCGAGAAGTAACCGGAATCACCCGCCTGACCTGCATCTTCCCGGGCAGGTCGACGGAGGCCGACCAGCCCGTCGGCGGACCCGGTCACGCGCACAACACCACACGGGGAGGACCCGGGCCAGCCGCGCGCAGCAGCCGGTGCAAACGCGACCGAACAGCGCGTTCACCCTCACTCACGCGTCAAGCTCCGATCACCGTTGAATACCGAACGGCAACCTGTCCTACTCATGAGTAGGGTTGTGTTGTTACGGTCATCACGTCCCCACCACCAAGAATCCGTACATGTCCAGGAGCACCACGTGCGCGAATACAGCTCTCCCGCGAAGGCCGAGATCTCCGATGACGCGCGACTGACCGACACGCTCTTTGCGCGCGCGGCCAGCGAGCCGAACGCCGTCGCCGCCCGTCGCCAGGAGGAAACCGGATCCGGTCAGTGGCGCGACGTGACCGTCGAGCAGCTGCACGGCGACATCGTCGGATACGCCAAGGCCCTGATCAACGCGGGCATCGAGCAGGGCGACCGGGTCGCCATCATGTCGCGCACCCGCTACGAGTGGACCGTCGCCGACTACGCGATCTGGGCGATCGGTGCCGTCACCGTACCGATCTACGAGACCTCCTCCGCAGAGCAGATCGAGTGGATCCTCTCCAACTCCGGGGCCAAGGCCGCCTTCGTCGAGACCGACGCCCACGCCGAGCGCGTCGCTACCATCCGGGACAACACCCCCGAGCTGGCCAACCTCTGGAAGTTCGACGGCGGCGACCTGGAGGCTCTGCGCGCCACCGGTGCCGACGTCTCCGACGAGGACCTCGAAAGGCGCCGCACCGCGGTCGGGGCCGACGACCTGGCCACCCTGATCTACACCTCCGGCACCACCGGCCGCCCGAAGGGCTGCCAACTCACCCACCGCAACTTCCTGTTCATCGCCCACTCGGCGCTGGAGGGTCCGGCCAAGCCGATCATCCTGGAGCACGAGGGCACCCCCTCCACCCTGCTCTTCCTGCCCCTGGCACACGTCTTCGCGCGTTTCGTCCAGGTCATGGTCGTCGAGGGCAAAGCCGTCCTGGGCCACTTCCCCAGCACCGGCCCGGACCTGATCGACCAGTTCTCGGTCTTCAAGCCCACCTTCCTCCTCGCGGTCCCCCGCGTGTTCGAGAAGGTCTTCACCAAGGCCCAGCAGAAGGCCGAGGGCGAGGGCAAGGGCAAGATCTTCAACGCCGCCGCCGAGACCGCCATCGAGTACAGCAAGGCCCTGAGCAGGGGGAACGTCCCGTTCACCCTCAAGCTCAAGCACGGCCTGTTCAAGAAACTGGTCTACGGGAAGATCATGGCCCGTCTCGGTGGCGACGCCAGGTACGCGGTCTCCGGCGGCTCCGCCCTGGGCAGCCGGCTCGGGCACTTCTTCCGCGGCGCCGGCCTGACCATCGTCGAGGGCTACGGCCTCACCGAGACCACCGCTCCGACCTCGGTCAACAGCCCCGGGTTCAACAAGATCGGCACTGTCGGCCAGCCCATGCCGGGCACCACCGTGCGCATCGCGGACGACGGCGAGATCCTGCTCAGGGGCGACCACATCATGAGCGGCTACTGGCAGAACGAGAAGGCCACCGAGGAGGCCTTCGAGGACGGCTTCTACCGCACCGGCGACCTCGGCTCGCTGGACGAGGACGGCTTCCTCAGCATCACCGGCCGCAAGAAGGAGATCATCGTGACCGCGGGTGGCAAGAACGTCGCCCCGGCCGTCCTGGAGGACCGGATCCGCGCCCACGCCCTGGTCAGCCAGTGCATGGTCGTCGGTGACAACCGCAAGTTCATCGCGGCCCTGGTCACGATCGACCCCGATTCGTTCGAGCTCTGGAAGGAGTCGAACAACAAGACCGGTGAGGTCGCCGACCTGACCGAGGACGCCGACCTGAACGCGGCCATCCAGGACGCCGTCGACGACGCCAACAAGGCCGTCTCCAAGGCCGAGGGCATCAAGAAGTTCAAGATCCTGCCGTACGACTTCACCGAGGAGGGCGGCCAGATGACCGCCTCCCTGAAGGTCAAGCGCCACGTCGTCAGCAAGCAGTGGAGCAAGGAGATCGACGACATCTACACGGGCTGAGCCCGACGCTCCCGCTGAGCCGAGGGGGGCCGGTCGCCGACGGGCGGCCGGCCCCTTTCGCGTACCCGAGGGGCTTCTGCGCTTCCTCGGGGTGTCCTCGGCGGGTTCAGGCCTTTCCGTGTCCGGGCGGGGGTACGTCGGGGCGGGGAGCAGTGCGAGGACCACCGGGGCTCCCCGCCCCTGAGCCGTACGCTGCGGGCCCCTACCGGCCCCGGCCGCCCCACGGGTCGGGCCCGAGGGGCTCGGGGTCGGCTCCGACGACGGGGCCGCCCCTCAGACGGGGCCCGGAACGGGACCGGGCGCACCGCGCGGGTCGGAGCGGCGGCAGCGGCGCCACCCAGGAGAAACACGACGGACCCGGCCGCGCGGTGCGGCCGGGTCCGTCGTCACTTCGGAGCCCTGGTGGGTCGAACCCTAGTGGGCCCCCTCGTCTCCGTCTGCGGAGTGGTGCAGGTGGTGGCCGCTGTGGGCAGCCACGCCCTCGAAGGACACGTTGTCCTTCGTGTACCAGTGAGCCAGAGCCCTGCGGAGCTTGCCCTTGGGCTTACGCGCCTCGGGATTCTCCACGCCCCTGTCGTCGGTCTCGTCCTCTCCCAGAGCGGTCGAGGTGATGACCGGCTTGCTCTCCAGCACGTGGGTGGTCTCGTCCGAGCTCTCCTTGTGGACCTCGATGAACTCACCGCTGGGCAGCTGCTGGATGATGCCGCTCTCGTAACCGTGCTCCAGGGTCTCCCGGTCACGGCGCTGCAGACCCAGGCAGATCCGCTTGGCGACGATGAAGCCCACGATCGGACCGGCGATGGCCAGTACGCGGAAGATGTACGTGGTCAGGTACAGGTCGATCGAGAACGTCTCCGACAGGATGTCGTTCGAGCCGGCGAGCCAGAGCACGCCGTAGAAGACGATCCCGGCGACGCCCAGACCAGTGCGGACCGGGGCGTTGCGCGGACGGTCGGCGACGTTGTGGGCACGCTTGTCACCGGTGATCCACTGCTCGATGAACGGCCACGCGCCCAGCGCGCCGAAGATCAGGCCCGGAACGACCAGACCCGGCACGAGGACCGCGGTCATGATCGGGTACCCGTCGCCGATCGGGATCGTGAAGTCCAGGTAGTTCGGGAAGATACGCAGGGAACCCTCCATGAAGCCCATGTACCAGTCCGGCTGGAGACCGGAGGTGATGGACGTCGGAGTGAAGGGGCCGAACAGGTGGATCGGGTTGACCTGGACGAACGCGCTCAGTCCGGCGATGACGGCGAAGGTGAAGAAGAAGAAGCCGCCCGCCTTGACCGCGAACGCCGGGAACATGGGTGTTCCGACGACGGTCTTGTCCGTCCGCCCCTGCCCCGGATACTGCGTGTGCTTCTGGTGCCACAGGATCATGAAGTGCGCGACGATGAGCCCCAGCAGGAGTGCCGGGATCAACAGCACGTGCAGCATGTACAGGCGGGTGATGATGTCCTCGCCGGGGAACTCCCCGCCGAACAGGAACATCGAGATGTAGGAACCCACCAGCGGGATCGCCAGCATCACGCCCTGGAGGATCCGCACGCCCATGCCCGAGGGCAGGTCGTCCGGCAGCGAGTAGCCGAAGAGGCCCTCGACCATGGCCAGGGTGAAGATGGCGACACCGATGAGCCAGTTGATCTCACGCGGCTTGCGGAACGCACCGGTGAAGAACACCCGGAGCATGTGCACCACCAGCGAGGCGACGAAGATCAGTGCCGCCCAGTGGTGGATCTGACGCATGAGGAACCCGCCCCGGACATCGAAGTCGATGTGCAGGGTCGAGGCGAACGCCTCACTCATGGGAACGCCCTGGAGGCGCTCGTAGGAGCCGTCGTAGACGATCTCCGCCATGCTCGGTTTGAACCACAGCGTGAGGAACACGCCGGTGACGAGCAGGATGATGAACGAGTAGAGCGCGATTTCGCCCAGCATGAAGGACCAGTGGTTCGGGAAGACCTTGCGAAGGTTCTTCTCACCGGTCTTGGCCAGGTGGAAGCGGTCGTCGATGAAGTTTCCGACGCCGCGCAGCGCCTTGGGTGCTTGCGTGGTCTTACTCATCGACTAGTCCTCCGCGTATTCCCAGAACGTCGGCCCGGTCGGCTGGTTGAAGTCACCCCGGGCGACGAGGTAGCCCTCGTCGTCGACGCCGATCGGAAGCTGCGGCAGCGGCCGGTGGGCCGGGCCGAAGACGACCTCAGCGGCGTTGGCCGCGTCGAACGTGGACTGGTGGCACGGGCACAGGATGCGGTGCGTGGTGCGCTCGTAGAGCGCGGCCGGGCAGCCGACGTGCGTGCAGATCTTCGAGTACGCCACGATGCCCTGGTGGGTCCAGTTCAGGTGGGTGTCCTCGCTGTCCTCACTGACCTTCTCCTTCATCCCGGACTCCCAGTCCTCCTCCGGGATCTTGATCAGCAGGATGACGGACTTGGCCTGGTCGGTGAGGCTCATCCCGTGCGGGTAGCCCTCGTCGTCCAGCGCGGGGAGGGCGGAGATCATCCCGTACGGGTCGTTCTCCACGTCCTCGGCCCGGAGGTAGCGGTGGGTGCCCTCGACATACATGCGCATGCCGTCGGTCCACCGGGTCTCCTTCATCCTGTCCCCGGGAACGGGGCCGGTGTCGCGCAGCAGGACGATCGGGGCGATACCCAGCGGCAGCATGGCCGCGATGAGGGTGCGACGCATCAGAGGACGCTTGGTGAAGCCGCTCTCGTCCGCGCTCTTCATGAAGAACTCGCTGAAGGAGCCCTTCTCCTCGTCCTTGGAGGGCAGTTCGTCGTAGGGCGAGGCCACCTCGTAGTGAGGCATGACGTTGCGCGCCCAGACCGTCATACCGGCACCGATACCGAACATGGCGAGGGTGAGCGTGCCACCGAGCAGCATGTTCGAGTACTGGGCGATCTGCGGGTCCCCGATCGCGGGCTCCCCCGCCGCGTTCGGCGGGAAGAGGAAGTACGAGACCAGGAATCCGATGCCGCCCAGGAAGGCGATGACGAACCACAGCGAGGCGATCTTCTCGCCCCGCCGCTGCTGCTCCTCCGGACGCTTGTGCGTCTCGGAGGCCAGGTACGGCCCGTCGTGCTCACCCTGTGTTTCGGGGGCGGTCTCGGACACCACGTCCGCGGTTTCCGTCGGGGTGCCGACCACGCGCTCGTTGGCGTCGTCCCCGGCGTTGTTGTCGTTGTTGTTCTCAGTCATGGGCACGCTGCTTCGCGGTGATCCAGATCGCGCAGGCGATGATCAGGGAGAGACCTACGGTCCACCCGATGAAACCCTCCGCCACCTGGCCGACTCGGTCCAGGTCGAAGATCCCGCCGGCGTTCGGTTCGGCCTGGAGGGTCTTCACGTAGGAGATGAGCTCCTGCTTCTCCTCCGGGGTGATGACGCCGTCGCTGAACATCGGCATGGCGCCGGGTCCACTGACCATGGCCTCGTAGATCTGGCGCGGGGTCGCGTCGTGGATCTCGGGGGCCCAACGGCCGTCGGTCAGGGCACCACCGCCACCGGACCAGCTGTGGCAGTGCGCACAGTTGGTCAGGTAGAGCTTCATGCCCATGTCGGTGTTGTCCGCGCCCTCGATGTAGGCGTCGTACTCGGCCTCGTACTCGGCGAGGGCCTCCTCGTAGGACTCCTCGTCCTCGAAGTTCGCACGTTCCGGAGCTTCGCCGGGCACCTCGTAGGGAATGTCGGCGCCGGCACCGTCGGTCCTGATCTGATCGTTGTAGTAGGCGATCAGGTTGTCGAGTTCCTCCTCGGACATGGCCATCGGCTTGCGCGGCATCTGGGTGTCCGGGTCCATCGACGGCATACGACCGGTGCTGACCTGGAAGTCGACCGCGGCCGATCCGACCTCGCGCAGGTCGGGACCGTTGGTGACGTTCCCGTCCTCGTCGTAGGTGCCGCTTCCGTCGTAGTTGTGGCAGCTCGCACAGGTCTGGTCGAAGATGGCCTTGCCCTCGGCGATGTCCACCTCGTCGGCGGACGGGGCCTCAGCGGCAAGGGTCTGCGCCTGCGCCTGGTCGGAGGTGGGGGCCAGTGCGGCGTACCCCACCCCGAACAGGGCTAGCGCGAGGATGACGACGACGTACCCCGCCAGGGGATGCCGTCGCCGCGCGGTAATCCATTTCACGGTTTCCCCGTTTCGGGTTACTGGATGAAGTAGATGGTTACGAACAAAGCGACCCAGACGACGTCGACGAAGTGCCAGTAGTAGGACACGACGATCGCACTAGTCGCCTGTTGGTGGGTGAAGCGCTTCGCGGCGTACGTGCGTCCCAGCATGATGAGGAACGCGATCAAACCACCGATGACGTGGAGTCCGTGGAAGCCCGTGGTCATGAAGAACATCGACCCGTAGGCGCTCGACTGCAGAGTCAGGCCCTCGTGGAGGATGAGCTCGTAGTACTCATACGCCTGTCCAAGGATGAAGAACAGGCCCATGAAGAACGTGATGAAGAACCACATGCGCAGCTTCTTGACGTCGCCGCGCTCCGCGGCCCAGACGCCGAACTGCGCGGTGAAGCTGGAAGCCACCAGGACAACGGTGATCGTGGACGCCCACGGCACGTTGAGGTGGACGTCCGCCCACTCGCCGAGCTCGGGGTTCCCGTTGGTCACCGATCGGATGGTGAAGTACATCGCGAACAGCGCAGCGAAGAACATGAGCTCGTTGGCAAGCCACACGATGGTGCCAACGCTCACCAGGTCAGGACGCTTTGCCGCACCATGCGCTGATGCGGTTGCTGTTTTTGGGTTCGCGGTTGCTGTCGCCACGGGAGCATTATTACGGCTTCTCGCGAAGGTCCGTACTCGACCCCCCGTAAGGAGGCGGATCGGTCCCGGTATCGACCGCCGCCAGGGCCCGGAGCAGCTCTGTCACTGTGACTCAGGCGTTACTGTAACCGCTCGTGCGCCGTCCGTCGGCACCTGACGCGCTCACATGGGCGGAAAAGCTCGATCCTGGGCGGCTGAGGCGATCCGTACCCGCCGACGAGACGCCTGAACCCCACCCGCCCAACGCTGAGGTATCGAAACGGTCACCGTTGGGCAACGCCGCCCCCGGGGCTGGTTAGCGAAGCTCCCCGGGGGCCTGGCATCCTGTGGTGTCGAAGGTCTCAACCCCTTCGCCGGTTCCCCGGCCCTTCTGGGCCGGGTGACCTCGAGGCAATACAGTCATAGGCATACAGCCAACGAACGCCACGGCCGCACCCCCCACGGCGGCGGCCGCGGACAGACGCGATGGGACGGTTGCGCGATGGTGGTCAGCGGTACGGACACGGGTGCCAGGATGCGCGTGCTGGTCTACAGCGACAAGGCGGACACCCGTGAGCAGGTGCGGTTGGCGATCGGTCGCCGCCCCGCCGCCGATGTTCCCAAGGTCGAGTTCGTCGAGTGCGCGACCGCGCCCGGTGTCCTGCGCAAGCTGGAGTCCAAGGACCCGGCCGAGCGCATCGACGTGGCCGTCTTCGACGGTGAGGCAGCGCCCACCGGCGGGATGGGCCTGTGCCGCCAGATCAAGGACGAGATCTTCCGCTGCCCGCCGGTGCTCCTGCTGGTGGGGCGGCGCGACGACGGCTGGCTGGCGACCTGGTCGCAGGCCGACCAGGTGGTGAGCCACCCGATCGACCCCGTCGCGCTCGCGGAGTCGCTGGCCGAACTCATGCGCCGGCGCACCGCGGCGCTCAGCGGGTGAACCGGTGGGGCGTGACGAACCCGGTCAGGCGATGACCGAGCGAGAGAACGGCGACAGGGACATGGATTCTCAGCCACGCAGCAGACGGTGCCCCGAATCATGGGGCCGAGGGCGATGGCGCGGCCGCGCCCTGTCCCTCTCCCTCCCCCGGAGCCGTTGAGGGCGGGCGGTCCGCTTCCGCCCGCCCCACGACGGCTGTCTCGCCAGTCCGCCCCTTTCGTCACCCGTGGAGTCAACGCCATGAACGTCCCCGAAGCCTCAGCCCCCGAACCGAACCGGCCGGAACAGGAGCGGACCGACTCCGCCGTCGAGGAGCGGACCTGGGCCAACCTGATCACCGCCCTGCTGGGCGGGGTCTCCCTCAGCACCGCCGACACCGAGTGGGCGATGAACGAGATCATGTCGGAGTCGGCGACCGACGCCCAGATCGCCGGTTTCGCGATCGCCCTGCGCGCCAAGGGCGAGAGCGTGTCCGAGGTGAGCGGTCTGGCCCAGGGCATGCTCGACAACGCGGTTCGAATCAGCGTGGACGGCCCGACCCTGGACATCGTCGGAACCGGCGGCGACCGGGCCCACACCGTGAACGTGTCCACGATGGCCGCCGTCGTCGCCTCGGCCGCGGGCGCCCGTGTGGTCAAGCACGGCAACCGCGCGGCGTCCTCCTCCTGCGGTACCGCCGACGTACTGGAGCGCCTCGGCGTGGTCCTGGACCTGCCGCCGGAGCTGACCGTACGGGTGGCCCAGGAGGCGGGCATCACCTTCTGCTTCGCCCCGCTGTTCCACCCCTCGCTGCGGTTCGCCGCCAAGCCGCGCCGTGAGCTGGCGGTGCCGACCGTGTTCAACTTCCTCGGTCCGCTGACCAACCCCGCCCAGCCCACCGCCTCGGCGATCGGCGTGTTCGACGAGCGCATGTGCGAGGTGATCGCCGGGGTGTTCGCCCGGCGCGGTTCCCGTGCCCTGGTCTTCCGGGGCGACGACGGCCTGGACGAACTGACCACGGCCACCTCGTCCACGGTCTGGGTGGTCTCCGACGGCCGGGCCCGGCGCGAACGGCTCGACCCGGCCGACCTGGGCATCGAACGGTCCGCGCCGGACGCCCTGCGCGGCGGCGACGTGGAGTTCAACGCCCAGGCCGTGCGCGACCTGGTCGGGGGGCGCCGGGGTCCGGTGCGCGACGCCGTGCTGCTCAACGCCGGCGCCGCCCTGGCCGCCGTGGACGGGGTCGAGGGCTCGCTGACCGAGGCGGTGCGCTCGGGTTACGAGCGGGCCGCCGCGGCGGTGGACAGCGGCGCCGCGCAGCGCCTCCTCGCCTCCTGGGTGGAGACCAGCCAGGGCCTGGCCAAGGGCCTCTAGGCACGGCCGGGAGCGCCGAGGACACACGCCGGGGGCGTGGTGGACGGAAGCCGTTCACCGCGCCCCCGGCCGTATCCGTGGCCCCTGCCGTCCGTTGGGCCCCCTGCGGCCGGGTACGGCTACCAGCCCAGGGCGAAGGCCGACTCCAGGTCGTGCTTGGAGTAGGTCTGGAAGGAGATGTGGGTGTCCGAGGAGGTCACACCGGGCACCTTGTTGACCCGGCCCGGAATCACCTCGGCGAGGTCCTCGTGGCGGCGCACCCGCACCATGGCGATGAGGTCGACCCCACCGGTGACGGAGTAGACCTCGCTGACCCCGTCGATCTCGGCGATCGCCTCGGCGACCTCGGGGATGCGGTGGACGTCGGCCTTGATCATGACGATCGCGGTGATCACTGTGCCTCCTGGGCGGTTCGGTGCGGGACGGGCGCCGGCCGGCGGGGCACTAGTAGACGTCGGAGAGCCGCGTCCCGGAGCGCCATCGCAGCCGGTACACCACGAGTCCCACGATCACCCCTGCGACGAACCCGTAGACGTGCGCCGCGTAGGCCACGTTGGATCCGGCGCCCGGAGCGGTCGAGGATGTGACGTAGAGAAGATACTGAAGCGCGAAGTAGCTGCCCACCACGGCCCACCCGGGCAGACGCATCGGGATGACCCCGAACACCAACGTGGTGACCCGGCTGCGGAACTGCACCACCAGGTACGCGCCGAGTACCCCGGAGATCGCCCCCGAGGCACCGATCATGGGCACGGTTCCGTCCGCGTCGGCCAGGGCGAAGCCGTAGGCGGCGACGATCCCGGTGACCAGGTACAGGACCAGGAAGCGGAACTTGCCGATCCGGTCCTCGACGACCGGCCCGAACACGAACAGGTAGACCATGTTCCCCAGCAGGTGCGCGGGCCCCGCGTGCAGGAACATCGAGCTGAGCACCGAGAACCAGACGGACTTGCCCTCGATGCCGCCGCACTCGGGGGTCAGCGGGGCGGCCAGGTCGGTCCGGCCCAGCATCTCGTCGGGGATCGCGCCCCAGCGCATGAAGTAGTCGTCGATCGCGCAGAAGCGCCCCACCATGTCCACCGGGTACCAGACGGCGGTGGTCGCCTGCGGTGACAGCAGGTAGACGAGGACGTTGACCGCGATCAGCCCGAAGGCGACGACGGGTGCGCGACGGACGGGGTAGTCGTCATTGAGCGGAAGCGCGGCCATGGGCCCAGTGTGTCATCTCGGCGTGCGCTTCGGCGCTCCGCAGCGGGCATGTCCACTCCCCCTCGATCTCGACCAGGCGGGTGCCCGCTCCGGTGAGCCAGTCCAGGACCAGTTCGGTCTCCCCCGCCGTGGCGTTGGGGACCGGACCGTACCCGGCGGGTACCCGCTCGGCGGTGGCGGTGAGGGAGCCCAGGAACGCGGCGGGGTCGGTGCCGGGCGCGAGGACGGCACTGGCCGCCAGGCGGCCGTGGCGGACCACGACGGTCTCCCACCCGGTGGCCCCGGGCCGGGAGGCGACCAGGTGCGGCACCGCGGCGATCGCGGTGAGCCGCTGGGCACGCCGGGCGCCGCGCAGGAAGGCGGCGAGCCGGTCGCGCAGACTCGCCGCCTCCTCGTAGCGCAGTTCGGCGGCGAGTTCGCGGATGCGGCCGGTGAGGGCGTCCACGACGACGGCGGGGTCCCCGGTCATGGCGGTGTGCGCGGCGTCGGCGTGCACGGTGTAGGCGGCCGGTGTCTCCGAGCCGTCGCAGGGGGCGCCGCAACGCCCCAGTTGGGCGAGTACGCACCGGGCCACCGGCCGGTCCGGGCTGAAGGTGTGCGTGCACTGGCGCAGCGGAAGGGCGTGCAGAATCGCCTCCCGGGCGGCCTCCGCCTCCCTCGGTGAGTTGTAGGGGCCCAGGTAGGGCGCTCCGTCGTCCTTGATCACGCGCACCACGGACAGGCGCGGATAGGCGTCCGTGGTGAGCTTGACCCAGGCGGCGCGTTCGGGGTTGCGCGAGCGGCGGTTGAACGGCGGTTTGCGTTCGGCGATGATGCGGAGTTCGCGGACCGAGGCCTCCAGGTCGGTGGTGCACACGATGGGGGTGACCCCCTCGACCAGCCCGGCCATCTCCCTGATCCGTCTGCGGGACTCGGCCGCGGTGAAGTACGAGGCGACCCGGCGGCGCAGATTGTTGCTCTTGCCGACGTACAGGCTCTGGCCCCGGGCGTCGGTGAACACGTACACGCCGGGGCGTTCGGGCAGGTCCTCGGCCAGGTGCCGCTTCTCGCGCTGGGCGCGGGTGGGGGGCTTGCTGACGGCCCGCAGCTCCTCCAGGCTGCTCACCCCCAGGGGCGCGAGCCGGGCGAGCAGCCCGTTGAGCACGTCGACGGTGGCGCGGGCGTCGTCCAAAGCCCGGTGGTTGGGGGTGGTGGGCGTGCCGAAGTAGGCGGCCAGGGTGCCCAGGCGGTGGTTGCGGACCTCGGGCCGGGGCAGCACGGCCCGGGCCAGGCGCAGGGTGTCCACGACCGGGGGCGCGGGCCACTCGACGGCCTCGCGTTCACAGGCCGCCCGGAGGAAACCGGTGTCGAAGGGGGCGTTGTGCGCGACCAGCACGGTGTTCGGGTCCGCGGTCAGGAAGGCGAGCAGGTCCGGCAGGACCTCCCCGACCGGCGGGGCGGTGGCCACCATCGACTGGGTGATCCCGGTCAGCAGGGTGACGTCGGCGGGGATGAGGGTGCCGGGATCGACCAGGGTGGCGAACTCGTCCACGACCCGCCCGCCGCGCACGCGGACCGCGCCGATCTCGGTGATCCGGGACTTCGAGGCGCTGGTGCCGGTGGTCTCCAGGTCGACCACGACGAAGGAGACCTCAGACAGCGGCGTGCCCAGGTCTTCGAGGCTGGTTTGGACGCCCGCGGGCGCCGCTGACTGTCGAAGCACCCGGTCAGGGTAGTCGGGGCCCACGACCAAACACCGCCGGGCTACGGTCCGCCCCGCCCGACATGGAAAGATGTGGATGACGGGGCGGCACGGACCGCCGCCCCGCGAGGAGCACGACGCAAGGAGGAACCGTGGGGATCGCGATGCCGGGTGACAGTGAGCGTTGGCGATGCACCGGGTGCGGTAATCTCACGCGGTTCGACGTGACCCGGACCGTGCGCTCCCAGGACTTCGTGCACCAGGAGTTGTCCGGTGCCGGCGAGGTCGAGGAGCGCACCGTGCTCTCCGAAACGGTCGAGCGGGTCAGGTGCCGGTGGTGCGGCGCCACCGACAGCGTGGAGATCGTCCCCCGTCCCGACGCCGACAGCCCGGTCTCCGGCTCCTCGTCGGAGAGCCCGACGGGTCGGTCATGAGCGCCCGCCCGGAGGCGGGCGGCGAGGCCGACGGCGCCGACCCGGACGACGGGAACGGCGCGGCCGGAACCACGGACGGTGAGAACGGCGGGGAGCTGCTCCGGCGTCCCCTGCCCGAGGCGGTGCGGGCCCGGGTGGTCGAGTACGGCTCCGACGTGCTCGGCGGAATGCGTCCGGCCGACCTTCCCCCGCTGCTGCGCAGGGTCGCCAGGTTCGAACCGCGCCGCCGGGCCAGGCTGGCCGGTCCGCAGATCGCCGCCCAGTTGGAGAACGACGCCGGTTTCCGGGGGATGGTCGCCGCCCGGGTGGAGCAGGTGTGGCCCGAACTCGCCGAGGGCATGCGCGCCGGGGTGGTCCCGCCCGCGGCCGACCCGGTGGCGGTGGCCGCCAGCGCCTACCTGCTACGGCCACGGGGCTGGTCCGGGATCATCGAGGACGTCCACGCCGAGCTGGACCGGCAGACCAGCGCCAAGGAGGTGGACGAGGCCGCGGAGGCCCTCGAGGACGTTCGCAGACGCCTGGAGGAGGCCCGGCGCGGACACCAGGCGGAGCTGGAACGGCTCCGCGGGCAGATCGGCGACCAGCGCGCGGAGATCGCCGAGTTGCGCCGCAAGGTGCACACCGAGCGGCAGCGCGCGAGGAGGGCCACCGCCGAGGCGGACCGGGCCCTGGCCGAGACCGCCGACCGGCGCCACGAGAGCGAGAACCAGGTCAGCGCGCTGGAGGTGGAGAACCGCCGGCTGCGGTCCCGGCTCGCGGACGCCGAGGCCCAGGTGGAGAACGCCCGCCGGGCGGTGCGCACCGGCCGCAACGCCGACGAGGCGCGCCTGCGCGTGCTGTTGGACGTCCTGGTGGACGCCTCGCACGGTCTGCGGCGTGAACTGGCGCTGCCCACCGCACTGGACAGCCCGGCCGACCTGCTCGCCGAGGCGCAGGAGGAGCAGCGCCGGGTGTCGCTGGGCGGTCTGCCCGACGACGACCCGGGTCTGCTGGAGCACCTGCTGACGGTCCCCCGGGTGCACCTGCTGGTCGACGGCTACAACGTCACCAAGACCGGGTACGGGACCCTGCCCCTGGCCGACCAGCGCAACCGGCTGCTCACCTCGTTGGAGGGGCTCGCCAGCCGGACCAAGGCGGAGATCACCTGCGTGTTCGACGGGGCGGATGTGGAGGCCCCTCCGGTGGTGCCCAGCCGCCGGGTCCGTCTGCTGTTCAGCGCCCCCGGTGAGACCGCGGACGAGCTGATCGTCCGCCTCGTGCGGGCCGAACCTCCCGGCCGGCCGATCGCCGTGGTGACCTCCGACAAGGAGATCGTGACGGCGGTACGGCGGGTGGGTGCACGCGCGGTGCCCTCCCCGATCTTCCTGCGCCGCCTGGACTCGCACGGTTGAACCGGGTTCCCGCAGCCGGGGCGCCCGTACCCGGACCGGACCCGGGTGCGGACGCCCCGGCTGAGAGCGAACCCACGCGCGGATGCCGGCCGGGCCCGGCGCACCCCCGTTCCACTGCCCAAACGCCCGGACCGGGGCGGCTGGGGCCGCCGTTACGGGCGAAGTCCGTTCCGCGTCGTGGTTGAGAGGCACGGGCCGGTCCGCTAGGTTCTTCCCGGAGCGTGAGTGCTTCGTCGGATAGAAGGCCGCCCCTGTGCCCTCTCCTGACCGGCGACAGGCCCGCACACTCACACGAGGCCCGTGCCCGCATACGGGACCCCCGCGCCTCTCCGTCTCCCGAATACCCCATGCGGACTTCCCAATTCCAAGGAGCGTGGACCGCCATGAAGAACCCCGGTGGTCGGCGTACGGCTCGCCGAATCGCTACGACCGGTCTCGGCGTGGTCGCCGCCGGTACCTTCATCGCCCCTGGTGTCGCACACGCGGAGCCGACCCAGGACGAGGTCGAGGACCGCATCGAGGAGCTGAACCAGGAGGCCTCCACCGCGGTCGAGGAGTACAACCAGGCCGAGGAGGACTACGAGGCCGCCAAGGCCGCCTACGACGAACTCGACGAGCAGGTCGGCGACGAGCAGGAGCGCTACGACGAGCTGCGGGAACAGGTCCAGCAGTTCGCCAACGCCACCTACCAGGGCGGTGACCTCAACTCGACCGCCAACGTGCTGACCTCCGACGGCCCCGAGACGCTGCTCGAGCAGAACGCCGACCTGAACTACCTGTCGGAGAGCCAGCAGAGCCAGCTCGACGACTTCGGCGAGTCCTCCGAGCGCCTGTTCGCGCTCAAGGACGAGGCGGAGAAGGCCCTGGAGGACGCTGAGGAGTCCAAGGACGAGGCCGAGGAGGCCAAGGAGGAGGTCGAGGAGGCCATCGAGGAGCAGCAGGAGCTCTTGGCCCAGTTCCCCGACTCCGACCCCTCGGCGGAGGGCGCCGACGACAGCGCCGGCCAGACCCACGCGGGCAGTGGCAACGCCTCGGCCGCCCTGGACTTCGCCTACTCCAAGGTGGGTCTGCCCTACGTGTGGGGCGGCACCGGCCCGAACGGCTACGACTGCTCCGGACTGGTCCAGGCCTCCTGGCGCCACGCCGGCGTCAACCTGCCGCGCACCACCTACGCGCAGGCCGGCATGGGCACGCGGATCAACGACTACGGTTCGCTCCAGCCGGGCGACATCATGTTCTTCTCCGGCCAGGGCCACAACGGCCTCTACGCCGGCAACGGCCAGATGGTGCACGCTCCGAGCAGCGGCCGCAACATCGAGGTCGTCGACCTGGCCGCCTACTGGGCCGGCCAGTTCGAGTTCGCGGTGCGTCTGTAGACCGCGGTTCCACACCCGTCCGTGAGGCCGCCGTCCCGTTCCGGGGCGGCGGCCTCACGCATGCGGGGCCGAGCTCGGATGGCGTGCCCGGGCCGAGGAATCGTATTTCGGACAGTCCACGTCTTGTGCTGGAACGTCACGAAACAGTTGAGAGCGTCCCAAGAGATGCACTAGTGTTCATCGCCGAGCGTGGTTGCTCCTCTTCACCACCCCCCGGTGGTGACAGCCGCGACCGGGTCGGGCACACCCCCACACCGTTTCGGCCACCCACTCTGGCCCGAGGATCCCACCCGGTGCAGTCCCTTGTTCCCGTAGGTCTGGGACAAGGGGAGAAAGGTGTTTCCCTGTGTCTGCATCCCGTGGCGACCGCCGGCGCCAGACCGCGGTCATCGCCTCCTTCGCCCTCGGCGCCCTCCTCCTCCCCGCCGCCGTGGCCCACGCCGAGCCGACCGCCGACGAGGTCCGCGAGGAGATCGAGAGCCTCGAAGAGGAGTTCATCGAACTCAACGCGACCTACAACGAGGCCAAGGAGACCTACGAAGCCGCCGAGGAGAAGCTGGAGGGCATCCTCGGGGACATCGAGACCGCCGAGGAGCGGGTCGAGGAACTCAGCGGTGGTGTGCGCACCCTGGCCAACACCGCCTACACCGGCGTGGACCTGACCTCCCCCACCCAGTTGATCGGCGCCACCGGCCCCGAGGAGGCCCTGGAGCACCAGGCCGACCTGGCCTACCTCTCGGAACAGCACCAGGAGAGCCTCTCCCAGTACGTGGAGCAGCTGGAGCACCTGGAGAGCCTGCGCACCGAGGCGGAGGAGACCGAGTCATCCGCCGCGGAGGCGCTGGAGGAGGCGGAGACCGCCACCGAGGAATCCGAGGAGGCCATCGCCGAGCAGGAGGCGATCCTCGCCGACCTGACCGCCGAGGAGCAGGCGGCGGCCACCGAGAACGTCAGTACCGACAGCGGTGGGAGCGGCGGGGGCGGCGGAGCCACCTACACCGGCCCGGCCTCGGGTAATGCCCAGACCGTGCTCAGCTTCGCCTACGACCAGGTCGGCAAGCCCTACGTCTGGGGCGGCACCGGCCCCGACGGCTACGACTGCTCCGGCCTCACCCAGGCCGCCTGGGCCCAGGTCGGCGTGAACCTGCCGCGCACCACCTACGACCAGGTCAACGCGGGCCAGCGGGTGTCCTGGGAGAACAAGCAGCCCGGTGACCTGCTCTTCTTCTACGGTTCCAGCCCGAGCCACGTGGGCCTGTACGCGGGCGACGGCGTGATGGTCCACGCCTCCACCTCCTCACGCCCGATCGGCACGGTCCAGCTGAGCGACTACTACCGCTCCAACTTCGTCGCCGCCGTGCGCCCCTAGGCCCTCCCCCGCGGTGATCTTGCTACCAGAGGCGATTTCGGCGCCGAAGTTGCCCCTGGTAGCAAGATCGCCGGGCACCTGTCCCGGCCCGCCCGCGCCGCTCCAGGACGTCCGCGCCCCCGGGCCCTAGAATCCTGGGGTGTCCCGAAGAACCCTCATCATCACCAACGACTTCCCTCCGCGCGCGGGCGGCATCGAGTCCTTCGTGCACGAGCTGGCCCGGCGCCGCCCCGAGGGGTCGGTCCTGGTCTACTGCTCCTCCCCCGGCGACGCGGACCGGACCGCCGACCCGCACTTCGACCTGCGCCAGCCCTTCCCCGTCGTACGGGACGCGGCCAGGGTGCTGCTGCCCACGCCGAGGGTGGCCCGCAGGGCCCGGGCCATCGCCGAGCTGGAGGGGTGCGACTCGGTGCTCTACGGGGCCGCCGCCCCCCTGGGCCTGCTCGCCGCCGGCCTGCGTCCGCTGGTACGGCGCCAGGTGGCGCTCACCCACGGACACGAGACCGGCTGGACGGTGGTCCCCGGGGGGAGTTCGGTGCTCAGGCGCATCGGGGAGACCGTCGACACCGTCACCTATCTGGGCGAGTACACCAGGCGACGGCTGACGCGCTCGCTCTCCCCCTCGGCCGCGTCCCGGATGCGCCGCCTGGCCCCCGGCGTGGACACCGAACGCTTCCGTCCCGGGGTCGGCGGGGACGAGGTCCGCCAGCGCCTCGGTCTGGGCACGCGGCCCGTGGTCGTGTGCGTGTCCCGCATGGTGCCCCGCAAGGGCCAGGACACCCTGATCCGGGCCTGGCCCCGGGTCCTGGCCGACGTCCCGGACGCCGTCCTGCTGTTCGTCGGCGACGGCCCCTACGCCCCCCGGCTCCGCTCGGCGGCACGGGGCATGGACTCCGTACGGTTCACCGGCCCGGTCCCCGCCGACGAACTGCCCGCCCACTACGACGCGGGCGACGTCTTCGCGATGCCCTGCCGGACCAGATGGGACGGCCTGGACGTCGAGGGCCTGGGGATGGTCTACCTGGAGGCCTCCGCCACCGGGCTCCCGGTGGTCGCCGGGGCCTCGGGGGGCGCCCCGGACGCCGTGCTGGAGGACCGGACGGGACACGTGGTCGACGGTTCGGTGCCCGGGCCGACCGCCCGTGCGCTCATCCGGCTCCTGAAGGACCCCGACCGCGCCGCCCAGATGGGCGCACACGGCCGGGAGTGGGTGTCCGGGGAATGGACCTGGGACCGCACCCTCGAACGCCTGGACGGCCTTCTGGGGGGCGCGGGGACGGCTCCCTAGAGGCCTTCCCCGTGCACGGAGCCGGGGGTGCCGGAGCCGTCGGTGCTCTGGGGTAGGCCGGTCGCGCTGTGGGAGAGCCACTCCTCCCAGGAGCGCTGGTAGTAGCCCCAGCCGTTGTCCCACTCCAGTTGCCGGTCGGTTCCGGTGGTCTCCAGGACGTCCCCCATCAGCGACTGGTCGTGGAACCAGCGTGCGTCCTGCACGGACATGTTGGTGCAGCCGTTGGAGGTGTTGGCGCTGCCGATCCTGCCGTTCCAGGGGGCGGCGTGGGTGAACTCGCCGCTGTTGGACGTGCGGACCGCCCAGTCCACGTCCAACCGGTAGTAGCCGGGCGAACCCTCGGGGATGCCCACGGTCGCGGAGTCCATGACCAGTGTCCGGTACTTCTCCATGGTGAGGTGGGTCCCGGAGGTGGTGGTGTTGAACCGCTCCTGGGCCGCACCGTTGCTGACCGGGATGGTGCGGACGTTCTCGCCGTCGATCGCCACGTTCATCTCGTGGTCGGGCACGTGCATGGTGGAGACCAGTTCGCGGCCGACCTCGAACTCGATCCGGTGGTCCTCGACTCCGTAGACGCCGTCCGCGGCCTCCACTCCGGACAGGCGCAGGTCGACGGAGACCTCCTGGTAGGGGTCCCAGTACTCCTTGGGCCGGAAGACCGCCGTCTCGTCGGTGATCCAGTTCCAGGCGCCCTCCGTCTCCTGTTCGGCCGTGACCTCGATGGAGTTCTCCACCTGTTCCCTGTTCGTGACGGGCAGGTCGAAGGTGACGATGACCGGCATGCCCACCCCGACGACGTCACCGCTGTTGGGGAAGTTGGCGGCCAGTTCGAGGCGCTGCCCGGGCGTGGCCTCCAGGGTGGTGAACTCCGAGACGACCTCGGTCTCCTCACCCGAGGCGTCCGCGGCGGTGGCGGTGACGGTGACCGCGGCCCCGGGGCGCAGGTTCCAGTCGCTCACCCAGGTGTCGCCGCCCTCGTTGAGGGTGCCGGTGACCTCGAAGGCGTTCCCGCCCTCCTCCGGGTCCTCGGAGCCGCCCGAGGCGATCTCGTCCGGGGTGGCCTGTTCGATCCGGACGTCGGTGACGGTTCCGTCCGCGGTCGTCACCCGGACCGGGCTGTTGGGCGGGACCGCGGTGGCTCCGGGCTCGGGGGTGATCTCCACCTCCGGCCCCGTGGAGCCCTCCCCCGGGACCGCGGTGCCCTCGGGTTCGGGCCCGCCCGGGGAGGTACAGGCCGCCGTGAGGAACACGAGAGTGGCAGCGGCCGTCACGGCCGGTCGCGGGTGGGAGATTCGTCGCTTCACACCAAGGACCTCCAGCGTCTGTCTCGACGGGCCCGGGCGTGTGCGGAGCGGATGCGCGCCGGTGTGACGCCGTCAGGGCCTGAATGCACCGCGGCCCCTGGGAAGAGGCCGCGGAGGTCACCGGAAAAGAGCGCCCCGGTGCCCGGGGATCGTCCTGGGACGACCGTCCGGCCACCGGGGCGGTGACTCTCGCATCCTACCCTGCGTAGCCAATCCCTCTCAAAGAGTAATCGCCACGTGGGGTGCGCACGTCAGTGCTGGAACTCCTTGCGGTAGTACTCGAAGATCCAGCCGATCGCGGTGAGGATGATCGCGAAGAAGCCGGTGATGACCATCCACCAGCCGATCGCGACGCCGACCGCCGTGAAGGCGACCGCCAGCGCGACGAACATCGGCCACCAGCTGTGCGGGCTGAAGAAACCGTACTCGCCGGAGTTCTCGGCGATCTCACCGTCGAGGCGCTCCTCGGGCGGGAGCCCGTGGAAGTGCTCACTGCGGCGGGCCGCCTGCCAGAGCCAGAAGCCGACCATCCAGCCGAAGCCGATGGCCACGACCAGGGCGGTGGTACCCGCCCACTCGATCTGGCCGGTGTCCTGGATGGACCAGTAGATGTACAGGGCAGCAGCAAGACCGAAGAAGGTCGAGATGCCCATGAACAGATAGGCCTGCATCTTCATGGCATGCTCACCCTGTTCCTCTCGGGATCGGTCGCACCTGGGGCCGCGGCGTGCGGGTGGTTGAGGTCGAAGGCCGGACGCTCGGACCGGATCCGCGGCAGCGACGTGAAGTTGTGCCGCGGCGGCGGGCAGGAGGTCGCCCACTCCAGGGAGCAGCCGTAGCCCCACGGGTCGTCCACGGTGACCAGCGGCGCCCTCTTCGCGGTGATGTACACGTTCCAGAAGAAGATGAGCGTGGAGGCCGCGAGCACGAACGAGGACACCGAGGAGATCTGGTTCAGCTCGGTGAACCCGTCACCGGGCAGGTAGTCCGCGTAACGGCGCGGGAAGCCCATCGCACCCAGCCAGTGCTGCACCAGGAAGGTGCCGTGGAAGCCCAGGAACAGCAGCCAGAAGTGGAACTTGCCCAGCTTCTCGTTGAGCATCCTGCCGGTGAACTTGGGCCACCAGAAGTAGAAGCCCGCGAACATCGCGAACACCACGGTGCCGAAGACCACGTAGTGGAAGTGCGCCACCACGAAGTAGGAGTCGGTGACGTGGAAGTCGATGGGCGGAGAGGCCAGCAGCACACCGGTCAGACCACCGAAGAGGAAGGTGACCAGGAAGCCGACCGTGAAGAGCATCGGCGTCTCGAAGGTGAGCTGGCCGCGCCACATCGTCCCGATCCAGTTGAAGAACTTCACACCGGTGGGAACCGCGATGAGGAACGTCATGAAGGAGAAGAACGGCAGCAGCACGGCGCCGGTCGGGAACATGTGGTGGGCCCACACGGTCACGGACAGGCCGGCGATGGCGATGGTGGCCGCCACCAGGCTCTTGTAGCCGAAGATCGGCTTGCGGCTGAACACCGGCAGGATCTCGGTCGCGATACCGAAGAACGGCAGCGCGATGATGTAGACCTCCGGGTGCCCGAAGAACCAGAACAGGTGCTGCCAGAGGATGGCGCCGCCGTGTTCGGCGTTGAAGACCTGGGTACCGATCATCCGGTCCGCGCCCAGGGCGATCAGGGCCGCGGTCAACACCGGGAACGCGATGAGCACCAGAACACTGGTGAGCAGGGTGTTCCAGGTGAAGATCGGCATCCGGAACATCGTCATACCGGGCGCGCGCATGCACAGGCCGGTGGTGATGAAGTTGACCGCGCCCAGAATGGTGCCCAGACCGGAGACGGCCAGGCCCAGGATCCACAGGTCGCCGCCCAGGCCCGGCGAGCGGACCGCGTCGGACAGCGGCGTGTAGGCGAACCAGCCGAAGCTGGCCGCGCCACCCGGGGTCAGGAACCCGCCGACGGCGATGAGGCTGCCGAACAGGTACAGGTAGTAGCCGAACAGGTTGATCCTGGGGAAGGCCACGTCCGGGGCGCCGATCTGCAGCGGCATGAGGATGTTCGAGAACCCGACGAACAGCGGGGTCGCGAACATCAGCAGCATGATCGTGCCGTGCATCGTGAACATCTGGTTGAACTGCTCGTTGGACATGACCTGCATGCCCGGCAGGAACAGCTCCAGACGCATCATGAGCGCCAGCACGCCGCCCAGGAGGAAGAAGGCGAAGGAGGTGATCAGGTACATGTACCCGATGACCTTGTGGTCGGTCGACGTCATCCAGTTGACGATGATCGACCCTTTGCGTGACGGTGTCTGCCCGTCGTGGGGTTCGGTTGCCATTTACTCGTCATTCTCCTCGGACTCGGTCGCCTCGGCGCCCGTGCCCTCAGCGTCAGTGCCGTCGGCACCCGTGCCCTCGGCGAGGTCGGTCTCGGCGCCGGGACCCTCGGCCTGCTCGGCCTCGGAGGCCTCGGCCTCCTGCTCGGCGGCCCAGGTGTCGTACTCGTCCTGCGGGAGAACCTCGACGTTGAAGAGCATGCGGGTGTGGTCCACACCGCACAGCTCGGCGCAGCGTCCGACGTAGTCGCCCGCGGTGCCCTCGTTGATGTTCGCCTGGAAGGCGTTGTCACGGCCCGGGACGACGTCCATCTTGAAGCCGAACGCCGGAATCCAGAACGAGTGGATGACGTCGGGCGAGTGGAGGTCGAAGTGGACGACGGCGTCCTCGGGAAGCACCAGGGTGGTCTGGGTGTCGCGGTTGGCGGTGCCGTCCGGGTTGGGGACACCGGTCTCGGAGAAGAGCACCTCCCCGCCGTTCTCCTTGGTGTCGTCCATGTAGTTGAACTGCCAGGCCCATTGGAAGGCCACGACCTCTACATGGACGTCCGCGGGCTCTTCGGTGTCGAGCAGGTAGGCCTGGTCTCGCGCGGTGAAGAAGAAGAGCACCGAGATGATGACGATCGGCAGGACGGTGTACAGCGCTTCGATGGGCATGTTGTACCGCACCTGTGGCGGCAGCTGCTCAGAGCGCTTGCGGTGGAAGAGGATCGTCCAGATGAACAGTCCCCACACGAGAATGCCGACCGCGAAAGCCGCCAACCACGAGCCCTGCCAGAGCGAGAGAACACGCTCGGCCTGCTCGGTGATCGGCTCCGGCATGCCCAAACGAGTGAGCTCGTTCGACGCGCAGCCGGTCGCGGCCAGCCCCAGCACGGCGAGCGCGGCGCCGCGTGGTGCCCATCGGCGCAGAGTTGAGCGCCGATTTTCTTGGCGGGTCGGACTCACGGATTGCCTTCCCAGCGGTGAAGCCCGTGGATCCTCCACGGGCGGCCTAAGTATCCAAAGCTTGTCAGGGGGAAACATTATCGCGAACCGCCCAGCGTGCCGTTCATGGGCTTGCCTGGTCAGCGTGTTGCCAGACACGCCCCCCGGAACGCCCGGTGGTCTCGCGGAGCCGGGCCAGGTCGCCCCCGAGGGACTTCCTCCCGGCTGGCTACGAGGCGCGGCCCGGCGTTCCCCCGAGCCCTCGGCCGCGATCGTGTACATCGCCGCCCGCGGCGGTGGTGTACGCGTTCACGGCGCGAGACTAAGGCGAGCGTATCGCTGGGTTTACGACACCCTTAACCGGGTGCGCCTTTTCGCGCGGCCCGGATCAAGATTGGGCCACAGGACGACAACCGAAAGGGGTGGACGTGCCCGAACGACCGCGGCCTCTGGTCACCGTGGAGGCGCTGGGCCGCAAGTGCCCGATCCCGATCATCATGCTCGCCGCCCGACTGCACGAAGTGCCCATCGGCGCGGTCATCGCGGTCACCGCGGACGATCCCGCGGCGAGCGCGGACATACCTGCCTGGTGCCGGATGAAGATGCACGAGTTCGTCGTCGAGCAGCCGTTGGCGCGGGGTAGCGCGTTTCACATCCGCCGGATGTACTGACCGCCCGGCGAGGGCCCCGGGGTCGGATCGGAGGTTCCGGTTCCGTTGCGATAACGATTCGCGCCAGCCCGTTTTTCGGAGGCGGCACGGCGCGTCCGCACCCCCGTCCGGCGCGCGGGGGGCCGCCGGGCAAGGCGAAGGCCGCGCGGACACGTGGTCCGCGCGGCCTTTCCCGCGCTGCGGGTCCGCCCTGGAGGAGGGTGGGCCCGCGACTCCGAGAGCTGCTTAGCGAGCGTAGAACTCGACGACGAGCTGCTCGTCGAAGGGAACCGGGATCTGCTCACGCTTGGGGCGGTCGATGACCGCGATGCGCAGGTCCTTGTGGCTCACCGCGAGGAATCCGGCGATCTTGTCGTCGGCGTGGATGCCCTCGGCGGCCTCGACGAACGGGACCATCGAGCGGGACTTCTCCCGAACGCTGATGATCTGGCCCGGCTTGACCTGGTACGACGGGATGTCGACCTTCTTGCCGTCCACGGTGATGTGGCCGTGGTTGATGAACTGGCGCGCGGCGTAGATCGACGCGGCCAGACCGGCGCGCAGGACGACCGTGGCCAGACGCAGCTCCAGCTCGGCGAGCATCTCCTCACCGGTACGGCCGGAACGCTTCTTGGAGTTCTCGTAGATCCTGAGAAGCTGCTTCTCGGTCAGGTCGTAGTACCAGCGCACCTTCTGCTTCTCCGCCTGACGGACGGCGAAGTCGGAGCTGTTGCGACGGACGCGGCGGCCGTGCTCGCCGGGCGGGTACGGGCGCT
This sequence comes from Nocardiopsis moroccensis, assembly GCF_055763695.1. Lineage (NCBI taxonomy): Bacteria > Bacillati > Actinomycetota > Actinomycetes > Streptosporangiales > Nocardiopsidaceae > Nocardiopsis > Nocardiopsis moroccensis. Next base: position 2,754,847 of record NZ_CP199747.1, read on the forward strand.
TCTCGAAGTAGCTGACCGCCTTACGGGTCAGCGGGGTGCCGGCGCGCCGGGACAACCGCACCTTCGGTCCGGTGTAGCGCATGCAGAGTCCTTTCAGGGTGAATCAGGGAATCCCAGGTAAGGCTGGCCTAGATCTGGGAGGCGCTCCTGGCGCCCGAGCCCCGGTTCCCGCGGTGCGGGTCGGAAGCGGGTTCCCCACCGCCGCGCGTGACCCGGCGCGAACGGCTTGGGCGAATGACCCGGCACGCGTTTCAACGCACCGGGGGAGCACGGGGATCCCGTGCGGGTCACGACCATCCACTTTACGGGCTTGTGGGCACCACCCCGACCAGAACGCGCGTTTTCCGGCCGCGGGCGGCGCGGTTCACACGAAGGGGCGGACCTCCTCGGCGGCCCCGGCGCCGTAGGAGCGCTCCAGGCGCTCCAGCAGGGAGGCGCCGGTGAGCACGTACTCCTGCGGGCCGTCGGCCTCCAGGCAATGGACGGCGGTGGCGTTGCCGACCTGGGCGGCGCGCTCCAGGGACAGGCCCCAGGAGTGGGCCGCCAGGAACCCGGCGCGGAAGGCGTCGCCCATACCGGTGGGGTCGACGAGCTGGTCGACGGCGGCGGAGGGCACGTGGATGCTCGGTTCGCCCTGCCGGTCGATACGGGCGCCCTTGGCGCCGAGCGTGGTGACGCGGGTGCCGACCTTGGCGAGGATCTCTGCGTCCGACCAGCCGGTCTTCTGCTCGGCCAGGGCCTTCTCGTACTCGTTGTTGAACAGGAACGCGGCGCCCTCGATGAGCGTGCGCACCTGCGGCCCCTCCATCCGGGCGAGCTGCTGCGAGGGGTCGGCGGCGAAGAGGATGGAGTGGGTACGGCACTCCTCGCTGTGGCGGACCATGGCCGCCGGGTCGTCGGCGCCGATGAGAACGAGGTCGAGACCGCCGACGCGGTCGGCGATCGGCTGGAGCTCGATGTTGCGGGCCTCGGCCATGGCACCGGCGTAGAAGGAGGCGATCTGGTTCTGGTCCTTGTCCGTGGTGCAGACGAACCGGGCGGTGTGCCGCAGCTCGGAGATGTGCACCGCGGAGGTGTCGACCCCGTGGCGGTCGAGCCAGGAGCGGTACTCCTCGAAGTCGGCTCCGGCGGCGCCGACCAGAACCGGGTTGAGGCCGAACCCGCCCATGCCGAAACAGATGTTGGCCGCGACGCCGCCGCGGCGCACGTCCAGCTCGTCGATGAGGAAGGAGAGGGACAACTGCTGGATCTGCTCGGGGATGATCTGCTCGGCGAACCGACCCTCGAAGGTCATCAGATGGTCGGTGGCGATGGATCCGGCAACCGCGATACGCACGGGACGTGGGCTCCTTGGTAGGGAAGGTTTCGCTCGGGGGCGAGCTGAGCGAGCTGGTTCGGGCACGCCGGGGGCGGCCCGTTCGGACCTGCACAGGGTATCCAGGTCGACACGCCTTCAGGCGGATGGGCACGACAAGGGGGAGGGCGGACGCTCGAACGCGTCCGACCTCCCCCGACACCGTCCCCAGCTCCACCGGGTCCGGTCACGCCTCGCTGATGCGCCGGGGCGCCCGGATGCTCCTAGTTGAAGGAGTCACCGCAGGCGCAGGAGCCGGTGGCGTTGGGGTTGTCGATGGTGAACCCCTGCTTCTCGATCGTGTCCACGAAGTCGATGGTCGCGCCGATGAGGTAGGCGGAGCTGCGGCGGTCGGTGACGACCTCGACGCCGTCGAAGTCCGCGATGACGTCACCGTCCAGGTCGCGCTCGTCGAAGTAGAGCTGGTAACGCAGCCCCGAGCAACCACCGGGCTGGACGCCCACACGCAGGCGCAGGTCGTCCCGGCCCTCCTGGTCAAGGAGCGCCCGAACCTTGTCGGCCGCGCCGTCGGTGAGGATGACTCCCTGCGTGGTGGCCTCGCTCTGAACCGTCATGTTGTAAAGCTCCTCTTGAAAGGGGTTGCGGCCGTCTGGCGACCCCGGTCGCTTACCGGATCGGCCCGCCTGGGCGGGTCCAGTCCTCTTCAACGGGTCCCAACGCCGGGAGCCCGTGTGGCATTCCGCCGTGTGGCCGCTGTGTTCGCCCTGCCGCCGCGGTCACACGGTGTCCGTGCGGTCGTGGCGGCGCACGGGTGTGCCCGTGGGTCCAAGGGTAATTTGTCCCGGCCCCGGATGCCATCTTCCGCGGGTCCGGATGCGGGCCGCGCGGCCGGCACGGGACGGTCCGCCCAGCTCGGCGAGCCTCCGCGGCCCCTTGCCCCGGCCCGGTCAGAGGCCGGGCGCCCCGTAGACCGGGAACCAGCGGGACCGGTCCTCCTCCATCGGCAGGTCGCCGGAGACCGCCGCCTCGACCTGGAGCTCCAGTGCGTTGTCGCGGCGCTGGCCACCCAGGGGTGCGAACGGGTAGAAGGTGCCCCGCTTGTACAGGTAGACCAGGCCGGCCGAGCGGCCCCCGCCGTCGGTGAAACCCACGAGGGAGCACAGCAGGGAGGGGCCGTAACCGTTGGCCTCCAGGGTCGAGTTGACCGCGTGCAGGTCGGTGACCAGGCCGGTGATGTCGGTGTCCACCAGCTCCCCGTCGCCGGGATCCCCTCCCCCGGCGCGCAGGACCAGCCAGGTGTAGCCGTAGTCGTCGGTGGTCTGCTCGACCGGGGGTCCGTCACCGGTGTTGAGCAGCTCGGTCACGTCGCGCTCGACGTCCGCGAAGGCGGCGCCCTCGGAGGCGCGGAAGGCCACCGACCCGGTCCCGGTCGGGGTCAGGCCCGCTCCGGCCCGCAGGGTGAGGGCGGCCGAGGGCAGGCCGAAGAGCGCGTCGAGGTCGGGCTTGACCGGTTTGGAACGGCCGAGCAGGGCGCGCCAGAAACTCATGTGGTGGGTTCCCCTCGTGGGTGGTTCGGTGGCGGGGCCCGGGGCGGGGCCCGGGGCGGGGCTCAGGCTCCGCGTCCGAGCTGGCGGGAGATGTCGGAGAGCTGGGCCAGACGCTGCTCGACCGGCGGATGGGTGGCGATCAGCTGGTTCATGCTGAAGCCCTTCTTCGCGAAGGCCGGGGCGAAGAAGAAGGCGTTGAACGGCTCGGCCTGGCGCAGGTCCCGGGTGGGGATGCGCGCCATGTCACCGGTGATCTTGGACAGGGCGCTGCCCAGCACGGACGGGCGGCCGGTCAGGTAGGCGGCGGCCCGGTCCGCGGCGAGCTCGCGGTAGCGGGACAGGGCGCGGGTGAGCAGGAAGCTGAGGACCCAGGCGAGGGCGCTGACCACGACGACCAGGAGTGCGACGACCGCCGGGGCGGGCCCGCTGTTGTTGCTGCGCCCACCGCCGGCGCCGGCGAACATGGCGAAGCGCAGCCCGGCCTGGGTGAGGAAACCCGCGACGATGCCGAGGAACCCGGCGATGGTCATGACCATGACGTCGCGGTGGGCGATGTGGGAGAGCTCGTGCGCGACGACCGCCTCCAGCTCCGGTCCGTCCAGGCGGCGCATCAGCCCGGTGGTCACACAGATGACCGCGGACTTCTCGCTGTGGCCGGTGGCGAAGGCGTTGGGCACGTCGGTGTCGGCGATCCCCACGCGCGGTTTGGCCATGTCGGCCATGGCGCACAGGCGGTCGACCATGGCGTGCAGGTCGGGGGCCTGTTGGGGGGTGACCTCCTTGGCCCCCATGGCGAACATGGCGATCCGGTCGGAGGAGAAGTAGGAGAACAGTGCGAAGGCCGCGACCAGGACCAGCACCAGCCAGATGTTGAGTCCGGCGAGGACCAGCCCGAACACGAAGGCGACATAGACCAGGAACAGCAGGACCATGGTCATGACCATCCGGGCCGTCAGCCCCCGGTCCGGACGGAACTTCGAACCTGCCACGCCGATTCCTTCCCTCTGGATGGTTCGGAGTGTAGTTCGCGCAGGTGAGAAACGGGTTAAAGCGGGCCGCCGCGTGTTCCTGCGACACGTCCCCCGGCCGGCCCGCGGGCCTCCGCCGGACGCACCGCGGCCGCCGTGACCACGTCACGGCGGCCGCGGTGGAAACAAGGCCTGTGGGGGCACCGAGTGCGACCCGGGCCGGGGCGGAACGGCCGACGGGGTCGCCTGTCCCGGGGACCCGCCCGGACGGTGGTGGCGGGTCCTCGGCGGACACGCCCCTAGCCCGGGATGAGTCCGTCGTCCTGCAGCATCTCGCGCACCTCGGCCATGGTGGCGTCGGCGGGCGGGAGGATGAACTGCGAGGGCTCCAGGGAGTCGGGCGGCAGCGGCTTGCTGTCCTGGCGCACCTTCTCCAGGAGGTCGTGCAGGGCCTTGCGGAACTCGGCCTCGTCACCCGACTCGATCGCCGCCTCCAGGGCGGAGTCGAAGTCGTTGAGCAGGTCGATGTCGGCGTCGGTCAGGTCCATCTGACCCTCGCCCATGATGCGGACGATCATGCGCCCTCCCTGTTCCCGGCCGAGCCGTTGCCACCCTCGATCTGCTGGGGAGCGCCACTGCTGCCGCCGCCCAGTTCGAGCTTCATCCGCTCGAGCTCGGCGTCGACACCGGACGTGCTCGCCATCTGGTCGAGCTCGTTCTGGATGTCGTCCCTGGGGCCGGTGCCCGTGACGTCGTCCAGCGCGCCGGAGGCGAGGAGCTCGTCCACCGCGCCGGCCCGGGCCTGCATGTCGGCGGTCTTGTCCTCCGCGCGCTGCACGGCCATGCCCACGTCGCCCATCTCCTCGGAGATACCGGAGAAGGCCTCGCTGATCTGCGTCTGGGCCTGGGCGGCGGTGTAGGTCGCCTTGATGGTCTCCTTGCGCGTGCGGAAGGCGTCCACCTTCGACTGCAGGCGCTGGGCGGCCATCGTGAGCTTCTGCTCCTCGCCCTGGAGGTTGGCGTGCTGCTCGCGCAGTCCCTCGATCTGGCTGGTCAGCCCGGACCGGCGGGTGAGGGCCTCGCGGGCGAGATCCTCACGGCCCTGGGTCAGGGCGGCCCGGCTCTGGTTCTCCAGCTTGCCGGACTGCTGTTCGAGCTGCTGGATCTGGAGCTCGACCCGCTTACGGGAGGTCGCGACGTCGGCGACACCGCGACGGACCTTCTGCAGGAGTTCGAGCTGTTTCTGGTACGAGTAGTCGAGGGTTTCCCTGGGGTCCTCGACCGAGTCCAGGGCCTTGTTGGCCTTGGACTTGAAGATCATCGAAAGTCGCTGAAACACGCTCATTGGCGTGGCCGTCCCCTTCTCGGTGCGTACATCGGCTGTTCCCAGCGGGCGCTTTGCCCAACCCTACGCGGTCTGGCCCGCGGTCGCCATAAAGCTATGACCGGCTACCCTGAGGGTGTGTTCCGACGTCGCTCCGCTTCCGCAGCCCCGGATTCGAACTCTGCCGAATCCGCCAGCCCTGAGGCCACTGAGTCCACCCAACCTAAGGGATACACCCCGAAGAAGGGTGTGCCCACCCCCAAGCGCAGGGAATCCGAAAGCACCCCGCGCCGACCGGTGAAGGCTCCCGAGACCCGTAAGGAGGCATACCGCGCCTACCGGGATCGTCTTGAACGTCAACGCGGCAAGGGCGCGCAGCGTTCCGGCGCCCCCAAGGGCGACGAGAAGTACTTCCGCCAGCAGGACATGGGCAGGGCCCGCGCCTTCGCCCGCGACTTCATCGACTCGCGCCGCAGCGCCAGTGAGTTCTTCCTGCCGTTCTCGATCCTGATCATCGCGCTGCTGTTCATCAACAACCCCGCGTTCCAGGTGGGTGTGGCCTACGTCCTGTGGCCGCTGATGATGGTCACGCTCATCGCGGAGGGCCTGTTGGTCGGCCGCACGGTGAAGCGGCGTGCCGCCGAGTACTTCCCCGACGACTCCGGGCTCAAGGGCATCGGCTTGTACGCCGCGATGCGCCAGCTCCAGTTCCGGCGCCTGCGCCTGCCCAAGCCCCGCGTCAAGGTCGGCGAGGACCCCGCTCCGAGCAGCACGCGCTGAACGGCCCGCCCGACCGTATCCCCGTCATCCCCATCCCGTCCGACGTGAGTGAGCAGGGCCGGTGTCCGCACCGGCCCTTCACTTCCACCCCCGATGGGAGCGTTCCCGGCAAAGACCGCGGGCGCTCTCCGCCATCCTGTTCCCCCGGGCTAGAGTGCTCCCCATGGACTTTCGGCATCTAGGCAACAGCGGTCTGATCATCAGCGAGATCGCCTACGGGAACTGGATCACCCACGGCTCCCAGGTCGAGGAGGACACCGCCGCCTCCTGTGTCCGCGCCGCGCTCGACGCGGGCGTCACCACCTTCGACACGGCGGACGTCTACGCCCAGGGCAGGGCCGAGGAGGTGCTCGGCCGCGCGCTGAAGGGCGAGCGCCGCGACGGCCTGGAGATCTTCTCCAAGGTCTTCTGGCCCATGGGCGAGGGCAAGAACGACAAGGGCCTGTCCCGCAAGCACATCATCCGCGGCGCGGAGGACTCCCTGCGCCGTCTGGGCACCGACTACCTGGACCTCTACCAGGCGCACCGGTTCGACTACACCACCCCGCTGGAAGAGACGATGCGGGCCTTCGAGGACCTGGTCCGCCAGGGCAAGGCCCTCTACATCGGTGTCTCCGAGTGGCGCGCCGAGGAGATCGAGCGGGCCCTCAAGATCGCCGACGAGATGGGCTTCGACCGGATCGTCTCCAGCCAGCCGCAGTACAACATGCTCTGGCGGGTCATCGAGTCCGAGGTCGTCCCGCTGTCCGAGCGCGAGGGGATCGGTCAGATCGTGTGGTCGCCGATCGCCGGCGGGATCCTGACCGGCAAGTACCGCCCCGGGCAGGAGTTGCCCGCTGGTTCGCGCGCCGCCGACCCCAAGAGCGAGAAGTTCCTCGCGGACAAGGTCTCCGACCAGGCTCTCCTGGAGCGGGTGCAGCGCCTGGAGCCCCTGGCGGCGGAGGCCGGGCTGACCCTGTCCCAGCTCGCGGTGGCCTGGGTCCTGCAGAACCCCAACGTTTCGGCCGCGATCATCGGCGCCTCCCGCCCCGAGCAGGTCGAGAGCAACGTCAAGGCGGCCGGGGTCAAGCTCGACACCGGGCTGATGGCCCGGATCGACGAGGTCCTCGGCGACAGCATCGAGCGCGACCCCGCGCTCACCAAGAGCCCGGAGAACATCCGCGGCTGACGTCGGCGTGACCGGTGAGGGGCTCGCCCCACCCGGGTTCGTTCGGCCCCGGCGCCCTGGGCGGTTTCTAGGGATCGTTGCAACACGTGGTCAGTCGGTTCAGGCCGCGAGTAGTTTATGCAAGCGCTCGGCTGGGGTTTCCCAGCCGAGCGTTTTGCGTGGGCGGCCGTTGAGCTCGGCCGCGACCGCCTCAAGGCGCTCCCGGTTGTGGAGGGTCAGGTCGGTGCCCTTGGGGAAGTACTGCCGCAGCAGACCGTTGGTGTTTTCGTTCGAGCCGCGCTGCCAAGGACTGGCCGGGTCGCAGAAGTAGACCGGGACGTCCGTGGCGACCGTGAAGGAGCCGTGGGAGGCCATCTCGCTGCCCTGGTCCCAGGTCAGCGACCGCACCAGATGAGTGGGCAGGCGTTGGACGGTGTCCGCCAGGGCGTCACGGACGTGCTCCGCGCTGCGGCCGTGGGGCAGGTGCACGAGCATCACGTAGCGCGTGGCGCGTTCAACCAGGGTGCCGATGGCCGATGCCCCGTCCTTGCCGATGATCAGGTCGCCCTCCCAGTGACCGGGCACGGCCCGGTCCTCGACCTCCGCGGGGCGCTCGCTGATCATCACCATCGGGGTGGAGAACCGCGGGGTGCGCTGCTGGGCTTGGCGGCGCGGTTTGCGGCGTGCCCGGCCCGATCGCAGCGCCTTGGCCAACTCTCGGCGGAGTTCGCCTCGGCCTTGGACGTAGAGGGCCTGGTAGATCGTCTCGTGGACCACGTGCAGCTCCGGTTGGCCGGGAAAGGCTATCCGCAGAGCCTGACAGATCTGTTCAGGGCTCCACTTCTTGTCGAGGCGGTCCTGGATGAAGTCCCGAAGAAGGGGGGTGTGGCCGATCTTCCCCCTCTTGGGGCGGGGACGGCGGGCCTCGGCCCGGGCCTGGGCCGCGTGCGGGCGGTACTGGCCGTTGACCGGGTGCCGATTGCGGCGGATTTCCCGGCTGATCGTGGAGGGGGCGCGGTCCAGCTCCGCGGCGATCTGCCGGATGGTGGCCTTTTCCCTCAGCCGGTCGGCGATGTGGATCCGGTCGGCTTCATGCAGGTAGCGCGAGGGGCCGGAGGGCTCCACCGTGGTGATCGGTGGAGCCCCGCCGGTCCTTGCGGACGGGGCGCGGCCGTTACGCCATCGCTTCCCGGTCCGATAGTTGATCCCGACGATCCGGCACGCTTCCTGACTACTCACGCCTTGCTGCACGAGCTCAAGGTAGACGCGTCGCTCATCGGTCAGCTTACGGCGACCCCGGTTGACGGATCGGTTCCGGATCTTGAAATCCATCGCACTCCCTAGCAGGAGTGTTGCGACAACCACTAGAACCTAAGCTGGCGGCGCCGGGGCCTTCGCGTACCCCCGGAGCGGGGCTACTCGGCGGCCAGGGGCATCGTGTAGACCTCCCGGTCCTCCTCCAGGAGGGCGACGTTGCCCACGCCGCCCTCCGCGAGCTCCGCCCAGTTCTCACCCAGCCAGCTCTCGGCGTCGCCACGCGACGTGAACGACTCGGCCGGCAGCTCCTCCGCCCTCATCTGGGCACCGTCCGCCTCGTGGTAGCGCCACGTCCACGCCATGTTCGACCGCCCTTCGTCGCCGGTTCCACGGTGGGTACACCGCGATCCTGTGCCGAGCTTAACCAAGGCTTGGCGCTTCATGCTGTTTACTCTGCTGGGTGCGTATCCGATTTCTGGGGACAGCGGGTCACTCGGGCTGGCCGGCCCCGCAGTGCACCTGCTCGTCCTGCAACAAGGCCCACGCGGAACGCCGTCTGCCGCTGAGGGTGACCGTCGACGACCGCTTCCGCATCCGCGAGGCCGGGGTCGTCGGCCCGGTCCCACCGGAGTACACGGTCACCCCCACCCCGGACGGCGTCCGTGTCGAGGGCGCCGACGGCGGCCGCCTGCTGTACGCCCGCTCCACCCAGGGCCCGCTGCCCGGCGGGCCGCCCGCCGGGGCCCGGCCCGCGGGTTCGTCCGTGTACTCCTCCGCGCCCGAGCAACAGGTGGACATGGTCATCGTGGACGCCGTGCAGCGTCCCGAGGTCATCGGGGAGCTGCGCCGGTCCGGGGTGATCGGGGTGACCACGGCGGTGGTCGCGGTCGGCGGCGACCACCGGGTCCGCTCACCGCAGGAGTTCGCCAGGCGCGCCCGCCTGTGGGGCGCCCTGGTCCCGGGGGACGGCACCGTCATCCCGTGCCCGCCCGCGGTGTGGCCGGAGTCCCGACCGCGCGGTCCGCACCGGACCCTGGTCACCGGGGGTGCGCGTTCGGGCAAGTCCCGCGAGGCCGAGCTGCGCCTGTTGGCCGAGCCGAAGGTGGTGTACGCGGCCACCGGCCCGGTTCCCGACGCGGAGGCGGATCCGGAGTGGGCCGAGCGCGTCGCCCGGCACGTACGGCGCCGCCCCTGGTGGTGGCGGACCGAACAGACCACCGACCTCGCGGTGCTGCTCCGGCAGACACGGGGCGCGGTCCTGGTCGACTGCCTGGGGACCTGGCTGACCTGGGTCATGGGCGAGTGCGGCCTGTGGGAGGAGAACCCGCCCCGGGACGCCGAGGAGCGGGTGGAGGCCGCCGTGCACGACCTCCTGGACGCCTGGCGCTCGACCCAGGCCTATGTCGTGGCGGTCACCAACGAGGCGGGGTCGGGTGTGGTCCCGGCGACCCGGTCTGGACGGCTCTTCCGCGACCACCTGGGGCTGCTGAACCAGTGGGTGGGCGCGGAGTCCGAGGACGTGGTGCTGGCCACGGTCGGGCGCGTGGTGGAGCTTCCGTGAGCCGCTCCGACACCGTGGACGGGGCCCGCATGGCCGTGGGCACCTTCACCGCCTGGCCGGTGCGGGTGGAACGGGTGGACCGCCCCGTGGCCGGGTGGGCGATGCGGTGGGCCCCGGTGCTGGGCGCCCTCCTGGGCGCGGTCACCGCCTCCCTCGCGACGGCTGGGGTGTGGTGGGGCTGGTCGGCTCCACTGGCGGCGCTGCTCGCGACCGGTCTGGGCGCCGTACTCACCCGGGGGTTGCACCTGGACGGGCTGGCCGACCTGGCCGACGGCCTGGGCAGCGGCCGCCCGGCCGAGGGCGCGCTGGAGGTGATGCGGCGCTCCGACATCGGCCCGTTCGGGGTGATCACCCTGCTGGTGGCGGTCGGCGCGCAGGTCCTGGCGTTGGGCCAGCTCGTCGGGGCCTCCCCGTGGGCCGCTCTGGCCGGCGCGGTGACGGCGGGCGCGACCGGTCGCCTGGCGGCCACCCTGGCGTGCACGCCCCGGGTTCCCCCCGCCCGGCCCGAGGGGCTGGGCGCGTTCGTGGCGGGGACGGTGCGCCCCCGGTCCGCGGCCGTGTGCGCGGCCGGGGTGCTGGCACTGTGCGCGCTCGGGTTGGCGCACTCACCCGGGTTCGCCGCGGCCTGTGCCGCGGGGGCGGTGTGCGGGTTGGCGGCGGCGGGCGCTCTGCTGCGCCGTGCGGTGCGCCGCCTGGGCGGCATCACCGGGGACGTGCTGGGCGCCCTGGTGGAGACGGCCGCGACGACCTCCCTGCTGGTGACGGCGGCTGCGCTCGCCTGGGTCTGAGAGAGTTCCGGCCCCGGCCCCCGGGCACACCGTCCGCCGTGGCCGGGGGCCGGGGCGGCTCCCACCAGGCGGTTCTTACTGGCCGGTAGACCTTACCCGCACCCCAATGTCGGCATGATCACATTTTTTCACACGGAGTTTCACCCGATCACCCCACGGGCAGACGGGGGCCCGCACCGGCAACCGCCTGCGAGACCCCCCGCGAGGGGCCAGAGCCCCCGCACGCCGCGGACGGGCGCGGACCCGCCCGGGGGGCGCTCCACTTCGCCCGACGGCGCGGAGCGCCGCGTCAGAGCCCACGGGGCACGGGGCGCCGCGTCGCCGCGGGGGGCACGGGAGGACTAGCATCGGGGACGTGAGCACGACGTTGTCAGTAAACACGGAGTCCCCCAGTTCGCTCGACGCCGACGCGGTTGTCGTCGGTTACCACTCCGGAGGCGACGCCCCGGAGCCCGCATCGGGCGCTCATTCCGTCGACGCCGCCTTCGCGGGCGGCCTCGGCTCGACCCTGTCGCTCCTGGGAGCGAGCGGCGCACCCGAGGAGGTGCACACCATTGCCTCCCTCGGAGCCGTCAAGGCCCCGGTCGTCGTCGCGGTCGGTCTCGGCCCGGCACCCACCGACGGCCCCGTCGACTCCGATGTCCTGTCCCGTGCGGCCGGTACCGCCCTGCGGTCACTGGGCTCGCGCCCCGAGGGCGCGGGCCGTGTCGTTCTGGCGCTGCCCGCGACCACCGCCGAGCAGGCGGGTGCCGTGGCCCTGGGCGCCGAACTCGGCAACTACAGCTTCGACCGGTACCGCACCGGCGAGAAGGCCGAGAAGAAGGCGGCCAAGGCCGCCGAGACCAAGCTGACCGTGGTCAGCGAGGCCGCCGGCGCCGGCGACGCCGTGGAGCGCGCCGCCGTCCTGGCCGAGGCCGTCTCCTTCACGCGCGACCTCGTCAACACCGCCCCGGCCGACCTGGTCCCCGAGGACCTGGCCGCCGCGGCACAGGAGATCGCCCGGCAGGCCGGCCTGGAGGTCGAGGTCCTGGACGAGCGCGCCCTGTCCGAGGGCGGCTACGGCGGCCTGACCGGTGTCGGCCAGGGTTCGGCGAACCCGCCCCGCCTGGTGCGGCTGGCCCACAGCCACCCGGAGGCCACGAAGACGGTCGCCTTCGTCGGCAAGGGCATCACGTTCGACTCCGGCGGCCTGTCCCTGAAGCCCTCGGGCGGGATGGAGTGGATGAAGTCCGACATGAGCGGTGCCGCCTCCGTGCTCGCCGCCATGCGCGCCATCTCCACCCTGGGCCTGAAGGTCAACGTCGTCGGTTACCTGACCGTGGCCGAGAACATGCCCAGCGGCACCGCCCAGCGCCCCTCCGACGTCCTGAGCATCTACGGCGGCAAGACCGTCGAGGTCCTCAACACCGACGCCGAGGGCCGCCTGGTCATGGCCGACGGGCTGGTCCGCGCACACGAGGACGAGCCGGACCTGATCGTGGACATCGCCACGCTCACCGGCGCCCAGTTGGTCGCCCTGGGCACCCGCGTGTTCGCGGTCATGTCCAACGACGACACCGTGCGCGAGGAGATCGTCACCGCCGCAGGCGCCGAGGGCGAGGCCTCCTGGCCGATGCCGCTCCCGGACGAGCTGCGCGCCGGCCTCAACTCCTCGGTCGCCGACATCGCCAACGTCGCGGGCGAGCGCTGGGGCGGGATGCTCTCCGCGGGCATCTTCCTCCGGGAGTTCATCGAGGAGGGCACCAAGTGGGCCCACCTCGACATCGCCGGGCCCTCCTTCAACCAGGGCGGCCCGCACGGTTACACCCCCAAGGGCGGGACGGGTGCGGGTACCCGCACCCTCGTCCGCATCGCCGAGGACTACGCCCGCAAGCAGTAGTCCTGCAAGGTCGGAGCGGCAGTCCTGTGAGCCGGACTGCCGCCCCCTCCCCGGCAGCCGCGATCCGCCCCCGGCGGCGTACCGCGGTCTTCCACCACCCATCACCAGCCACCACAACTAGGAGTTCGTTCCCGTGAGTGAGAGCGGCGGCACCTTCGACCTCGTCGTCCTTGGCGGCGGCAGCGGCGGCTACGCGGCGGCACTGCGCGCCGCCGAGCTGGACCTGAGCGTCGTCCTGATCGAGAAAGACAAGCTCGGCGGCACCTGCCTGCACCGCGGCTGCATCCCCACCAAGGCCCTCCTGCACTCGGCCGAGGTCGCCGACTCCGCCAAGGAGAGCGAGAACTTCGGTGTCAGGGCCACCTTCGAGGGCATCGACATCGAGGCCGTGCACAAGTACAAGGACAAGGTGATCAGCGGCCTCTACAAGGGCCTGAGCGGGCTGGTCAAGTCCCGCAAGATCACCGTCGTCGAGGGTGAGGGCAAGCTCACCGGCAAGGACGAGGTCACGGTCGACGGCAAGGTCTACAAGGGGAGGAACATCCTCCTGGCGACCGGTTCCAAGCCCAAGACCCTGGGCCTGGAGATCGACGGCGAGAAGGTCATGACCAGTGACCAGGCCATGGAACTGAACCGTGTCCCCGAGTCCGTCATCGTCCTGGGCGGCGGCGTGATCGGCGTGGAGTTCGCCAGCGTGTGGCGTTCCTACGGCGCCGAGGTCACCGTCGTCGAGGCCCTCAAGAACCTGGTCCCCGTCGAGGAGGAGTCCAGCTCCAAGCTGCTGGAGCGCGCCTTCCGCAAGCGGAAGATCAAGGCCGAGCTGGGCACCCCGTTCGAGTCGGTCAAGACCACCGACTCCGGTGTGGTCGTCACCCTCCAGGGCGGCAAGACCCTCGAGGCCGAGGTCCTGCTGGTCGCCATCGGCCGCGGCCCGGTCTCCGAGGGCCTGGGCTACGAGGAGCAGGGCGTCACCCTCGACCGCGGCTTCGTCCAGGTCGACGAGAACCTGCACACCGGTGTCGGCAACGTCTACGCGGTCGGCGACCTCATCCCGACCCTCCAGCTCGCCCACGTCGGTTTCGCCGAGGGCATCTTCGTCGCCGAGCACATCGCCGGGCAGAACCCGCCCGCGATCGACTACGACGGTGTCCCCCGCGTCACGTACTGTGAGCCCGAGGTCGCGTCCGTGGGTCTGACCACCAAGGTGGCCAAGGAGCGCGGTCACGACGTCGTCGAGATGAACTACAACCTGGCGGGCAACGGCAAGAGCCAGATCCTCCAGACGCAGGGCGCGGTCAAGGTCATCGCCGAGAAGGACGGCCCCGTGCTGGGCGTCCACATGGTCGGCAGCCGTGTCGGCGAGCTGATCGCCGAGGGCCAGCTGATCTACAACTGGGAGGCGCTGCCCTCCGAGGTGGCCCAGCTGATCCACCCGCACCCGAGCCAGTCGGAGGCGCTGGGCGAGGCGCACCTCGCGCTGGCGGGCAAGCCGCTGCACGTCCACGACTGACCGCTTCACCCGGGGGCGGGCCCCACGGGCCCGCCCCCGCACACATCCGCGCTGCCCATCAAGGCCTTGGGCAGGTACCGCGCCCAGATCCAACGAGGAACCCATGCCGACTTCCGTTTCCATGCCCGCCCTGGGTGAGAGCGTCACCGAGGGGACCGTCACCCAGTGGCTGAAGAACGTGGGCGACACCGTCGAGGTAGACGAGCCGCTCCTTGAGGTCTCCACCGACAAGGTGGACACCGAGATCCCGTCCCCGGTGGCCGGTGTACTCACCAAGATCCTCGTCGACGAGGACGAGACCGTGGAGATCGGCGCGGAGATCGCGGTCATCGGCGGCGAGGGTGAGGACGCCGACGACGACGCGTCCTCCGCGTCCGCCGAGCCCGAGCAGGCCGCTGAACCCGAACAGGCCGCCGAGCCCGAGCCGGAGCCCGCACCGGCCGCGGAAGAGGCCGCGGAGGAGCCCGCCGCCGAGCCCGAGCCCGCCGCCCCGGCCTCCGGTGACGACGCCTCCGACGGCTCCGGCACCCCCGTGACCATCCCCGCCCTGGGCGAGAGCGTCACCGAGGGAACCATCACCCAGTGGCTGAAGAGCGTCGGCGACACCGTCGAGGAGGACGAGCCGCTCCTCGAGGTCTCCACCGACAAGGTGGACACCGAGATCCCGTCCCCGGTGGCCGGTGTACTCACCAAGATCCTCGTCGACGAGGACGAGACGGTCGAGATCGGCACCGAGATCGCGATCGTCGGCGGCTCCGGTTCGGCCCCCGCCCCGGCCGAGTCCAAGGCCGAGCCGAAGGCCGAGCCCGAGCCGAAGGCCGAGCCGAAGGCCGAGCCGAAGGCCGAGCCCGCCCCGGCAGCCCAGTCCGCGCCTGCTCCCGCCGCACGAGAGCAGGACGGTGGCAGCCCGTCGGTGGACGTGGAAACGCTCAGCGGTACCGGCCGGGCCACCGGCACCGACGCCGTGACCGAGGCGTACGTGACGCCGCTGGTCCGCAAGCTGGCCAACGAGCACCGGGTCGACCTGAGCCGGGTCTCCGGCACCGGCGTGGGCGGTCGTATCCGCAAGCAGGACGTGCTCAAGGCCGCCGAGGCCCAGCGCGAAGCCGCCGCCACGCCCGCACCGGCTGCCCAGCACAAGGTCGCCCCGGACCCGTCGCTGCGCGGCCGCACCGAGAAGCTGTCCCGGCTGCGCATGTCCATCGCGGACCGCATGGTCGAGTCTCTGCACGTTTCCGCCACGACGACCCAGGTCATCGAGGTGGACGTCAGCAAGATCGCGCGCCTGCGCGACCAGGCCCGCGACTCCTTCGCCCAGCGCGAGGGCGTGGAACTGGACTTCTTCCCGTTCTTCGCGCTGGCCGCCGTGGAGGCCCTCAAGACCCACCCGAAGGTCAACGCCGTGATCAACGGCACCGACCGGACGGTGACCTACCACGAGGTCGAGAACCTCGGTGTGTCGGTGGACACCGAGCGCGGCCTGCTCGCGCCCGTGGTCAAGGACGCCGGTTCGCTGAACCTGGGCGGTCTGGCCCGAAGCATCACGGACCTGACCGAGCGCGCCCACACCGGCAAGCTCGGCCCGGACGAGCTGGGCGGCGGCACGTTCACGGTCACCGACACCGGGCACACCGGTGCGCTGTTCGGCACCCCGATCATCAACCAGCCGCAGGTGGCGATCCTGGGCGCCGGCGCGGTCGTCAAGCGTCCCGTCGTCGTCGAGGACGAGGCCATGGGCGGCGAGGTCATCGCGGTCCGTTGGATGGTCTACCTGTCGATGGCGCACGACCACCGCCTGATCGACAGCGCCGACGCGGGCCGTTTCCTGCAGACCGTGAAGGAGCGGCTGGAGGAGGGGTCCTTCGAGGACGACCTGGGCCTGGGCTGACCCCGCGCCCCCGTCCGGGGATGTTCGTCCCGGCCCGGGCCGGGCACCGTACACCGGTGCCCGGCCCGGGCCGCTTCCGTGTGCGGCCGGGCCCGGACCCCGAATTGACCTCAACCTAACTTGACGTCCTAACGTGGGTAGGACCCCCTGAACCCCGCCCCCGAGCCCTGCCGGCCGAAGACGAGGAACCACATGCAGCAAGAGAACCTTCGGATCGCGGTCATCCTGGGCGGCAACGTCAGCGGCCGCACCGGCCCCGTGGTCTCCGGCTGGTTCCTCGACCTGGCCGCGTCCCGCACGGGGGTCGACATCGACGCGCTGGACGTGGCCGAGTTCGACCTCGGCGACGGGCACGGGACGCCGCTGGGTGCGTTCTCGTCCCGGATCGAGGCGGCGGACGGTTTCGTCGTGGTGACCCCGGAGTACAACCACGGCTACCCGGGGCCGCTGAAGAGCGCCATCGACTCCGCGCGCAAGGAGTGGTTCGCCAAGCCGGTCGCCTTCGTCTCCTACGGGGGCATGTCCGGCGGCCTGCGGGCCGTGGAGCAGCTGCGCGCGGTCTTCGCCGAGTTGCACGCCACGACGGTGCGCACCTCCGTCAGCCTGCACAACGCGCAGCGCGTGTTCGGCACGCAGGGGACCGCTCCGGAGGTCCTGCGGGACGCGGAGGACGCGGTCGGGGAGATGCTGGACCAGTTGGCGTGGTGGGCGCTGTCGTTGCGCGAGGCCCGCGCACGCCGCCCCTACCCGGGCTGAGCCGAGACGGCCGGCCCGCCCCGACGGTGAACGGGGCGGCGCCTGAACGGCGCCGCCCCGTCTTTCTACCCCACCAATCACCATCCCCTGATGATCCCCATCATCAAAGGTCTGCGGGAGTGCGAGCCTGCCAGCCCGACAGGGGATCGCTCACGGTAGCCCCGCGCTGACGCGGAGTTCCATGTCCCACACTCAACCTAGAAGACCCCGGCACCGCCCGCAGTGCTTTCGCCGAAAAAGCCGAAGAAATCTTTCCGTCCCCGCCCCGACCCGCCGCCCGGCTCGGGCCATGAGGAACCCGCACACGGTCCGAACACGGTCCGAACCGGACAGAGCGGGTAGAACCCCCTCATGAGAGTGGCGATCACGGGAGCGGGCGGACTGATCGGCGGAGCGCTGACGGCGTCCCTGCTCGAGGACGGCCACTCCGTGGTGCACCTGGTCCGGCGGCCGCCCCGCTCCGGCCCGGACCCGCGCCTGGAGGAGGCGGAGTGGCGGGCCGAACAGGGGCGGGTGGACACCGTGGCCCTCCACGGGACCGACGCCGTGGTCCACCTGGCGGGCGCACCGATCGGACCCGCCCTGTGGACCAGCCGCCGCAGAGCCGTCATCCGCCGCAGCAGGGTGCGCGGCACCCGGACCCTCTGCCGGGCCCTGGCCCGGATGCAGTCTCCCCCGCCCCGCTTGCTCAGCGCCTCCGGGATGCACTACTACGGGGACACCGGCGGGACGGTGGCCACCGAGGAGAGCCCTCCGGGTAAAGGCTTCCTCGCCCGGGTCTGCCGGGACTGGGAGGCGGCCACCCGGCCCGCCGAGGAGGTCGGCCTGTCCGTGGCCCACATGCGCACGGCCGTGGTGCTGGCCCGCTCCGGCGGGATGCTCAAAACGCTCCTGCCGCTGTACCGAGCCGGTCTGGGCGGCCGTCTGGGCTCGGGAGCCCAGTACATGACCTGGATATCACTGACGGACGAGATCGGTGCGATCCGCTTCCTGCTGGACCGGCCCGAGCTGACCGGACCGGTGAACATGTGCGCGCCCGAACCGGTCAGCAACGCCGCCTTCACCGAAGCGCTGGGCCGGGCCCTGGGACGTCCGACGATCCTGCCTGTCCCCGCGACGGCGATGCGCGCGACCCTGGGGGACTTCGCGGAGGAGACCGCGCTGATCGACCTGAGGGCGCGGCCCCAACGGCTGGAGGAGGCGGGGTATTCCTTCGTCCTGCCCACCGTCGACAGTGCGCTATCCGACATCCTGGTCAGACCCGCCCCTCCCGCCGGGGCGTAAGGTGGTGGTGTGAGTGATCTCGTTTACGCATGGCTGGGCGACACCCCCGTCCCGTTCCACCAGGGCTGGGACCTCCAGAAGCGGCTCCACCGGAGCCGCGTCGCCGATGAGGTGCCGGACACGGTCCTCTTCCTGGAGCACGAGCCCGTGTACACGGCGGGCAAACGTACCGGGAGGTGGGATCGTCCCATCACCGACCCCGGTGCTCCCGTGGTGGACATCGACCGGGGCGGCAAGATCACCTGGCACGGTCCCGGGCAGCTCACGGTGTACCCCATCGTCCGCCTGCCGGACCCGATCGACGTGATCGCCTACGTCCGCATGCTCGAGGAGGCCGTCATCCGCACCCTCGCGGACTACGACCTGACCGGTAGGCGGGTCGAGAGCCGCACCGGGGTCTGGCTGGACGCCGACCCGGAACGTGGGCTGAGCGAACGCAAGATCGCCGCGATCGGCTGCCGCATCGCGCGCGGGGTCGGTATGCACGGCCTCGCCCTGAACTGCGACAATGACATGTCGTGGTTCGACCGGATCGTCCCCTGCGGGATCTCCGACGCGGGGGTCACCTCGCTCACCGAAGAACTGGGGCGCGCCGTCACCGTCACCGACGTGCGTCCGCGCCTCGAACGGCATCTGGCCGACGTCCTCGGTGCGGCGGAGTACAGCCACACCGACGGCACCGGAATGCTCTCCGGCGCCACTGCCCGAGGATGACAGAGCACACCATGAGCCAGTCCCCACCGGGACGTGCAGCCCCCACAAGGGGCGCGAGGGTCCCCGCCAAGGGGTACAGAAGGGAACGGGTTCGCGTTGACCATCGCTCCTGAGGGCCGCAAGCTGCTGCGCGTGGAGGCGCGCAACAGCGAGACCCCGATCGAGAGAAAGCCGCCGTGGATCAAGATCAAGGCGCACATGGGGCCGGAGTACACCGAGCTCCAGTCCCTGGTCAAGAGTGAGGGCCTGCACACGGTCTGCCAGGAGGCGGGCTGCCCCAACATCTACGAGTGCTGGGAGGACCGCGAGGCCACCTTCCTCATCGGCGGCGACCAGTGCACCCGGCGCTGCGACTTCTGCCAGATCGCCACGGGCAAGCCCAGCCCCCTGGACAGGATGGAGCCGACCAAGGTCGCCACCTCCGTCAGGAAGATGGAGCTGCGCTACGCCACCGTCACCGGTGTGGCCCGCGACGACCTAGAGGACGGCGGCGCCTGGCTCTACGCCGAGACGGTCCGCAAGATCCACGAGCTCAACCCGGACACCGGCGTCGAACTGCTGATCCCGGACTTCAACGCCGACCCCGAACAGCTGGCCGAGGTCTTCGGCTCGCGCCCCGAGGTCCTGGCGCACAACGTGGAGACCGTGCCCCGGATCTTCAGGCGGATCCGTCCGGGCTTCCGCTACGAGCGCTCCCTGGAGGTCATCACCAGGGCCCGCGAGGACGGCCTGGTCACCAAGTCGAACCTGATCCTGGGCATGGGCGAGACCCGTGAGGAGATCAGCGAGGCCATGCGCGACCTGCACGAGGCCGGCTGTGACCTGTTGACCATCACCCAGTACCTGCGTCCCTCCAAGCTGCACCACCCGATCGACCGCTGGGTGAAGCCGCAGGAGTTCGCGGACCTGGGCAAGGAGGCCGAGGAGATCGGCTTCGCCGGGGTCATGTCCGGACCGCTCGTACGCTCGTCCTACCGGGCCGGGACCCTGTACAAGCAGGCCCGCGAGAAGCGTGACGCCGAGGCCGCCGAAACCACGAGCAACGCATAACGGCCGAATCACCCGAGTCGTGACCAAGCTGGAACGGTGGCCCGCGGGCCACCGTTCCGCATCTCGGGGTCGGACACATATCCTGGTGGTCCCAGGCGCCCAGCTCGTGGCGCCGGAAGGCGCCACACCGTAGGTCGACCGCGAAGAGGAGGCAAGGCAGCACAGGGAGCTCCTTCCCCGCCGATCCGCTCGGTGTGCGCTGCCTGAAAGCACGATGGCGAAGAAGTCCGAGAACACGACCGCCGGTAAGGGTGGCGAGAAGCAGCCGGGCCGGTTGAAGCAGATCGGCATGGTCGCCAAGGTCGTGCACCAGCAGAGCCCGCGCACGATCCCGATCGCGATCACCATCGCCGTCCTGATCTTCGCCGCCTTCGTCGGCATCGGTATCTGGACCGGCTCCTGGATCATCTGGCCGCTGACCGGTCTGCCGATCGCGTTCCTGGTCGGTTTCATCATGTTCACCCGTGCCGCCCAGCGGGTCCAGTACAAGATGCTGGACGGACGGCTGGGCGCGGGCATGGCGATCCTGGAGAACATGCGCGGCAACTGGGTGGTCGAGCCCGGTGTGGCCGCCAACAAGCAGATGGACGTCGTCCACCGCGTGGTGGGCCGTCCCGGTGTCGTCCTGGTCGGCGAGGGCGACCCCGGCCGCCTGAAGGGGCTGATCGCCGGGGAGAAGAAGCGCGTGGCTCGCGTCTCCCTGGACACCCCCATCTACGACTTCAAGGTCGGCAACGGCGAGGGCCAGGTCCCGGTCTCCAAGCTGCAGCGGACGCTGGTCAAGCTTCCCCGCAACCTGGACAAGTCAGACACCGCCGAGCTGAACTACCGGCTCAAGGCGCTGCCCGCCGCGACGCAGATGCCCAAGGGTCCGATGCCCAAGGGCGCCAAGCTGCCCAAGGGCATGCGCGGCAACAAGGCCGGAGGCTGAGTCTGCCCCACGCTTCCCCGACGGGGCCGTCACACCCGCTGTGACGGCCCCGTTCGCGTGCCCGGCCTCCTTCAGGGATCCCCTGGTCCGTCCCGGTGGCTGATGAGGTCGCCCGGCTGACAATCCAGTTCACGGCAGAGCGCGGCCAGGGTGGAGAAGCGGATCGCCTTGGCCCTGCCGTTCTTGAGCACGGACAGGTTGACCACCGTGACCCCCACCCGTTCGGAGAGTTCGGTGAGGGTGATCCCCCGTTCGGCCAGCAGCTTGTCCAGGTGGATCCGGACCCCGGTGGCTTCCTCCGGCGGCATCAGACCAGGCCCTCGACGTCGTCGCGCATCCGGGTACCGCGCCGGAAGACCTCGGCCAGCGCGGCCAGGAGGAAGCCGACGAGGAGTCCGTTGGTGAACCCGAAGTCCAACCGGGCCTCGAAGAAGACGTGGCCCTCGACCGGAAGGGCCGCACGCTGGAGCGCGGACGCGGTGGTCCCGTCCACGGCGGTCCACACCAGGGCGGCGGCCATGACGGTGAACGCGATGCCGTAGAGGCGGCGGACGTTGGCCGGGACGAAGGGGTCCCCCGCCTTCAGGCTCTGGACGATCCGCAGCGCCAGGAAGGCCACGGCGAGGCTGGTGACCTGGCGGACCAGGGTCGGCAGGGCCAGGAGGAGGCGTTCCCTGGTGCTGGGGTCATCGAAGGTGACCACCACGGTCTCGGCAGCGCTGACGGTGACGTCCTCGCGCACGGGCTCCATCCCGGGGACGCCGCCCGGGGCGCCGTCCGGGTGGTACACGGTGGCCTGGTTCATCCAGTCGCTCCCTCCCGCCGGGAACAGGGGCGTGATCCACGCCAGGACGTACAGGAAGGACGCGACGACCCCGGCCATCAGGAGCACCAGGACGACCTGTGCGACCACCGAGTCGGTACGGCTCCAGCGCGGGAGGAGGCGCTGGAACGCTTTGCGTGGGGGCATGGGCTACTCCAACATATCGTTTTTCGATATTAACGATAAACGATATGCCCCGTGCTGTCACCCCTCCGGGGTTCCGGTCCGACACCCCCTGGAACGCGAACGGGGCGGCGGTCCGTGTCGGACCGCCGCCCCGGAAGAGCCCTCGACTCAGCCGCAGCTGACCTTGTCCTCCTCCGCCGAGGTGGCGCCGACCTCCTCCAGCAGGGCCTCCCCGTCCTTCGCGTCCAGGGGCTCGTCGTCGGCCAGGCCCTCCCAGTCGGCCGAGCCCATGACCAGTTCGAGCTCCTCACCCAACGAGGGCTCCTCGACGACCTGGGCGTTGTCCAGGGCCGAGGCGAGGAGTTCGGCGTGCTCCGCCCGGTCGGGACCGTGGTAGACGGTGGTGGCGGCGGGGGCGCGGGCTCCGGGGTTGTCGATCTCGGTGACGACGAAGCCCTCGGCCTCCAGCAGCGGCCCGACCTGGGCCCCCAACCCGTTCGTGGTCGTGTTGTTGAGCAGCCGCAGGGACACCTCGGAGGGTTCGACACTCTCCTCGGCCTCCTCCTCGGCCCCCTCGTCCCCGGTCAGCTCACCCGCGGAGACCGCGGCGAAGAACTCCCCCGCGTCGGGCTCGTTGAACTGGACCTTGTCGGTGTTGGGCGGGTAATCCATGACCGGGACGGTGACCATGTTCATCCGGCCCAGGTCGACCTCGCGCATGGCGATGGCCAGTTCGCCCATCTTCTCCGTGGAGAAGTTGCTGTCGGTCACCAGGCTGTCGCTGACCGCCTCGAGGAACCCGTATACGGTGCTGGGACTGGACAGGGTCTCGCCTTCAGTGACCTCGCGCAGGATGGCGCCCATCATGCGCTGTTGGTTCTTGATCCGACCCAGGTCGCTGCCGTTCTCCGCGCTGTCCCTGGACCGGGCCAGCCCCAGGGCCTGCTCGCCGTTGAGCGTCTGTTCGCCGGCGTCCAGCTTCAGGTCGGCCTTGGGGTCGTCGATCGACTTCGGAACGCACATCTCGATGCCGCCGAGGGTGTTCACGATGTTCTGGAAGCCCGCGAAGTCCACCATGACGATGTGGTCCAGGTGGATGTCGGTGATCGCCTCCACCGTCTTCCCCTGGCAGTCCATGCCGCCGTAGGCCATCGCGTGGTTGAGCTGGTCCACCCCGCCGTTCCAGCCCTCGTTGTTCTCGTCGGCCTCACACGGCGGGATGTCGACCATGGTGTCGCGGGGCAGGTTGACCATCGTCACACCGCCGTCGTCGGCGTCGATGCTGGCCAGGATCAGGACGTCCGGGCGGATGCCGTGGAGCTCGCTGTACGAGGCGTTCTCCTCGGTGCGCTCGTCGGTGCCCAGGAGCAGGATGTTGTGCAGCCCCTCGACCTGGGCCGGGCGTTCGCCCCAGCTGTCCGGATCGACCTCGGCGGTCTCGATTCCGAGGATGTCCTGGTAACCGGTGTAGGCGACCAGGCTCGCGGCGATGACCACACCGGTCATGCCGCACGCCACCCACTTGCCGAGGGTCATCCTGACGGCGTCGACGGCCGTAGACACGTTTCTTGGGGCCAAGAGGGCACCTGCGATCCGATCCGGGGCACGAGAGGGGTGTCCGCCCGTGAGGGGAGCACCGCCGCGGGAGGGGGACCACCGCGCGGATACTAGGACGTAACCCCCCGGATGCTACCGGAACGGTCACGACGTGTCAGACGACGACCGGCGGCTCCGCTCACCTCGTCGGCGCCCGGCACCGAGGAGTGGGTGTCCTCCCGCAGCCCGGCGCCGGCACCAGCGGAAAAGAAAAACCGGCGGGCCCCTCGGGGACCCGCCGGAACGTCCGGCGGACCGAAACGGTCCGCCGGACGTGCCCTAGCAGGCGCTCTTCTCCTCGGGCTCGGCGGTGACGCCGCCGAGGTCCTCGGTGATGGACAGGTCGGTCTCGGAGGGGTCGCCGCCGAACCCGTTCCAGTCGGACCCGGCCACCAGTTCGAGGGTCTGTTCCAGGCCCTGGGCCTCCTCGGTCCGGGCGTTGGTGAGGGAACCGGCGAGCAGTTCGGCCGCGGCCGCGTCGTCCGGCCCGTGGTAGACGGTGGTGGCGTCGGGGGCGCGCAGTTCCGGGTTGCCGACCCCGGTGACCACGTAGCCCTCCTGGACGAGGACCGCCTGGATCTCCAGGGCGAGGCCGTCGATACCGGTGTTGTTCAGCACCTCGACCGAGACGTCGGAGGGCTCGACCGAGCTCTCCTCGGCGCTGTCGGCGTCCTTGTCCTCGTCCTCGCCGGAACCGGGGGCCAGGTCCGCGCCCGTGTTGATCGCCTCGAACAGCTCCGAGGCGGCGGGCTGGCTCATCATGATGCGGTTGTTGTCGTCGGGGTGGGCGCCGTTGGGGACCGTGACGAACTGGACCCGGTCCAGGTCGACCTCGCGCATGGAGATGGCGATGTCCGTCATGGTCTCGACGGTCAGGTCGTCGTCGGTGCTGATCGAGTCGGTGACGGCCCCGAGGAAGTTCGTGACGGTGACGGGGCTGGTCATGACCTCGCTGCTGAGGACCTCACGCAGCATGGCCCCCATGAACTCCTGCTGGCGGTCGATCCGCGACAGGTCGCTGCCGTCGCCCTGGGCGTAACGGGAGCGCACGAAGCCCAGCGAGTCCTCACCGTCCAGGGTCTGGAGTCCGGCGTCCAGCTCCAGGTGCGCCTTGGGGTCGTCGATCGGTTCGGGAACGCACATCTCCACGCCGCCGATGGCGTCGACCATGTCCTTGAAGCCGGTGAAGTCCATCATGATGAAGTGGTCCAGGTGCACACCGGTGACCTGCTCGACCGCGTTCCACTGGCAGCCCACCCCGCCGAAGGTCATCGCGGAGTTGATCATGCCCTGCTGGGGACTCATGCCCTGGTAGCCCTCCACCGCCTCGCAGCCGGGCAGGTCGACCACGAGGTCGCGGGGCAGGTTCACCAGGGTGGCCGCGCCGTCGTCCACGTCGATGCTCGCGATGAGCATCGTGTCGGGCCGCTCCCCTTCGACCTCCCCATACTCGGCGTTCTCACCGGAGCGGACGTCGGAGCCGATGACGAGGAGGTTCATGACCCCCTCGACGCTCGTCGGCCGGTCCCAGGCGTCGGTGTCGACCTGCGTCGTCGTGATGTTGCCGACCAGGCCCTGGTACCAGCCGTAGCTGCCGAGGCTCGCGATGATGGCCAGAGCGGTCACCACACAGGCGATCCACTGTCCGGCGGACAATCGGGCGACGCCGAGGACGCCGGAGGTGTGGGGGGCGGAGCGTTTTCCAGCCATGCGAACCTTCGGAGGGTGCGGTGAGACCTTGGGTGGCGGGGTCAGGGCGGCCGAGGCGTGTTCCGTGCGTGCTCTCACCCGTCGGGGAGGGAACGCCGCCTGCGAGGGTCGCGGTCCCCTGCACAATGCCGTGAACGGATGCTAACAGCAGCTTGTGCGGGGTACGCACGCGCGTGGCGCGCGCGGGGACGGCGACCGAACCGTCGGTGGGCGCTCAGTACCGGGACGCCACGGTGCCCGCGGCCCGATCGTGCAGGCCGCGGGTGTCACGGTCGTAGACCACCGCCGGGATCACCAGGCACAACAGGAGGGTACGCACGGTCATCGACAAGAACCAGGGCCAGGGGCGCTCCCCCGTGGCCGCGATCCCCACACCGACGATCCGCCGTCCGATCGTTGTACCGAACAGTGTCAGCAGCAGGATGTTCATCGCAGCGAAGACCACCAGGGTGGACAGGGCGGTGAAGTTGGTCAGGGCGAGGGCCTCCTCGTCACCGCCCGCGGCCGCGGCCGCGGCCAGTTCCTGCCCGATCAGGCCGAGGTTGACGGCGACCCACACCAGCATCGCGGCGATACCCCAGTCCAGGGCGAGGCCGACCAGGCGCCGGATGACCCCGGGGACCGAACCGGTACCGCTCTCGGGCAGACCGAGCCGGTTGCCCCGGTAGCGGAAGTCGTCCTCGGGGGCCGCGGAGGCACCGCTCCGGCTCTCGTCACTCATGCTTTTCACGGTATCGGCCCGGAACGACCCCCCGCGCGCGGGTGCGCAGGAGCACTGTGACCTGGGCCGGGGCCTTGCGTGTCGACGGTCACTCCGAAGGCCGGATGCGCCCCGTTTTGCCCCTCAAACAGGCGGAATCACCGGGTCAGCAGCATTGGTCTGCGAAAACACCCAGCTCCGTAACATGCAGGAAACAATCGAGACATGGTGTGGAAATCACGCGCTCCTAGCTTCGATAGCGAAGCCGGGAGACGGCGTGTGGTTCGACATGTCCGCGACGGAGCGGATCACGAGCCCACCGTCTCAGCCACCTGCACGGAGGTTCCGTTTTGTTCAGCAGCGTCGACGAGGTTCTCGCCTACATCCGAGACGAGGACGTCAAGTTCCTCGACGTCCGGTTCACGGACCTGTTCGGAGGCGTGAACCACGTTACCCTCCCGGTCCAGAACGTGGACGAGTCCACGTTCACCAACGGCCAGATGTTCGACGGCTCGTCGATCCGCGGCTTCCAGGCCATCCACGAGTCGGACATGCTGCTGCTCCCCGACCTGAGCACCGGTGTCCTGGACCCGTTCCGCAAGCACAAGACGCTGAACATGACGTTCTTCGTCCACGACCCGCTCACGCTGGAGTCCTACAGCCGCGACCCGCGTAACGTCGCCCGCAAGGCCGAGGCCTACCTCAAGGGCTCGGGCGTGGCCGACACCGCCTTCTTCGGCCCCGAAGCCGAGTTCTACATCTTCGACGACGTCAAGTTCGAGACGCGTGCGAACACCGGCTACTACGAGATCGACTCCATCGAGGGCGCCTGGAACACCGGCTCCGCGATCGAGGGCGGCAACCGCGGCTACCGTCCGCGCTTCAAGGGCGGCTACTTCCCCGTCGAGCCGGTCGACCACTACAGCGACCTGCGCTCCGACATGGTGCAGACCCTGATCGAGTCCGGCGTCGAGGTCGAGCTCCAGCACCACGAGGTCGGCACCGCCGGCCAGGCCGAGATCGGCATCAAGTTCGGCACGCTGCTCCAGATGGCGGACAAGACGCAGCTGTACAAGTACATCGTCAAGAACGTCGCCAACAATGCGGGCAAGACCGCCACGTTCATGCCCAAGCCGCTCTTCGGCGACAACGGCTCCGGCATGCACTGCCACCAGAGCCTGTGGAAGGACGGCGAGCCGCTGTTCTTCGACGAGTCCGGTTACGGCCAGCTCTCCGACACGGCCCGCTACTACATCGGCGGCCTGCTCAAGCACGCCTCGGCGCTGCTGGCCTTCACCAACCCGACGGTGAACTCCTTCCACCGCCTGGTGCCGGGCTACGAGGCCCCGATCAACCTGGTCTACAGCCAGCGGAACCGTTCGGCCTGCATCCGCCTGCCGCTCACCGGCTCCAACCCCAAGGCCAAGCGCATCGAGTTCCGCGTGCCGGACCCGTCGGCCAACCCCTACCTGGCCTTCTCCGCCATGCTGATGGCGGGCCTGGACGGCATCAAGAACAAGATCGAGCCGCCGGAGCCGGTCGACAAGGACCTCTACGAGCTGCCCCCGGCCGAGGCCGCGGCCATCGAGACGGTCCCCGCGTCCCTGGACGACGCCCTGAAGGCCCTGGAGGCCGACCACGAGTTCCTGCTCGAGGGCGGTGTCTTCACCAAGGACCTGATCGAGACCTACATCGACTTCAAGCGCACCGAGGAGATCGACTCCCTGCGTCTGCGCCCGCACCCGCGCGAGTTCGAGCTCTACTACGACATCTAGCAGCACCCCTCGGGGCCGGTATCCAGTTCGGATACCGGCCCCGAGTCGGTTCCGGGGCCGTTCGTCGGCGCCCGGACCCAGGGCCGGGCCGTGCGGTCCGTGCGCGGGCCGTGCGGCTACCGTTGACGCGTGGCAAGGGACGGAATAACCAACATGACAGCAGGCGCGCTCGCCAGGCTCGGTTTCAGCGACAGCACCCGGGCTCTGCGGCTGGTGACCGAGGCCGGCCTGGACGCCCGGGCCGACACCGAGATCATCGGCGCACTCGCGGCGGCCGCCGACCCCGACCAGGCCCTGCTGGGTCTGCTCCGGCTGCTGGAGGCCGCGCCCGACCCCGAGGAGGTACTCCTCGCGCTGCGGGAGGAACGGGAGCTGCGGACCCGGCTGTGCCGGATCCTGGGCGCCAGCACGGCCCTGACCGACCACCTGGTCCGCCACCCCGGTGACTGGCGTGAGCTGCGCGGGGCCGACGCCGCGCGCACCCCCGAACCGGAGGAGCTGCGCCGGGGACTCATGCACACCGTGGGCGCCCACCCCGACGACACCGCCCCCGTCGCCGACCTCTCCCTGGGTGAGGGGTCCGAGGCGGAGCCCTCGGCCGTGCTGCGGCACACGCTGCGGGTGGCCTACCGCCGGCGGGTCCTGAGGCTGACCGGGCGGGACCTGACCGGGGTGAACACGGTGGACGAGGTCGCCGCCGAGCTGGCCGACCTGGCCGCCGCGACCCTGGACGCGGCGTTGGCGGTGGCCCGGGCCGAGGCGCCCGAGGACGCGGAGCTGTGCCGGCTGAGCGTGATCGGCATGGGCAAGTGCGGCGGCCGGGAACTCAACTACGTCAGCGACGTGGACGTCGTGTTCGTGGCCGAACCCGCCGTGGACGCGGGCGAGGCGGCCGGGGACGAGCAGGGGGCCCAGCGAGCGGCCACCCGGTTGGCCACTGCGATGATGCGCATCCTGTCGGAGACCGACGCCGAGGGCACCCTGTGGGAGGTCGATCCGGCCCTGCGCCCCGAGGGCAAGAACGGTCCGCTGGTGCGTCCGCTGGCCGGGCACCTGGCGTACTACGAGCGCTGGGCGAAGACCTGGGAGTTCCAGGCGCTGCTCAAGGCCCGTCCGATCGCCGGTGACGCGGAGCTGGGCCGGGCGTACTCGGAGGCGATCTCCCCGATGGTGTGGGAGGCCGCCGGGCGCAAGGACTTCGTGGAGGACGTCCAGGCGATGCGCCGCCGGGTGGTGGCGCACATCCCCGCGGGCCAGACCGAGCGGGAACTGAAACTGGGCCCGGGCGGGCTGCGCGACATCGAGTTCTCCGTGCAGCTGCTCCAACTGGTGCACGGGCGCTCCGACGACCGGCTGCGTTCGGGCAACACCCTCCGGGCCCTGACCGCCCTGTCGGAGTACGGCTACGTGGGCCGCAAGGACGCGGCCGGGCTGGCCGAGGCCTACCGGTTCCTGCGCCGGGTGGAGCACCTGTTGCAGCTGGAGCGGTTGCGGCGCACCCACCTGCTGCCCGACCCCCAGTCCCCGGACGGCCCCGCGCAGCTGCGCCAACTGGGCCGGGCCCTGGGGTTCACCGCCGATCCGGTACGGGAGCTGACCGAGGCCCGCAAGCGGGTGTCGGCCGAGGTGCGCCGCCTGCACGAGAAGCTCTTCTACCGTCCGCTGCTGAACGCGGTGGCCAAGCTCCCCGAGGACGAGGCCCGGCTCTCCCCCGAGCAGGCGGTGGAACGGCTGGGCGCCCTGGGCTTCGTGGACCCGCGCGGGGCCCTGCGCCACCTGAAGTCGCTGACGTCGGGGCTGTCCCGGCGTGCGGCCATCCAGCGCACGCTGCTGCCGGTGATGCTGGGCTGGTTCGCCGACTCCCCCGACCCGGACGCGGGCCTGCTCGGTTTCCGCCAGGTCAGCGACTCCCTGGGCACCACCCCCTGGTACCTGCGGCTGCTGCGCGACGACGTGCGGGTGGCCGAGCGGATGGCCTGGCTGCTGGGGACGAGCCGTTACGCCACCGAACTGCTGCTGCGTGCCCCGGAGGCCGTGGCGACCCTGGCCGACGACGCCGACCTGCGGCGCCGCCAGACCAGGACCCTGATGGCCGAGGCCGATGCGGCGCTGCGCCGCTACGACACCCCGGAGGAGGCGGTGTCGGCGGTGCGGGCCCTGCGCCGCCGGGAACTGCTGCGCACGGCCGCCGCGGACCTGCTGGGCGTGTCCTCGGTGGAGGAGGTCGGCACCGCGCTGACCGACATCGCGGCGGTGACCATCGACGCGGCCCTGCGCGCGGCCTACGCCAAGGCGGTGGCCGATTCCGGCGGTGAGAGGCTCACCCGGGTGTGCGTGGTGGCCATGGGGCGGTTCGGCGGCGGTGAGCTGACCTACGCCAGCGACGCCGACGTGATGTACGTGCACGACCCGCTGCCCGGTGTGGACACGGGCTCGGCCACCAGGCAGGCCCTGGCGACCGTGCGGGAGCTGGCCCGGCTCCTGGAGATGCCGCAGGCCGAGCCGCCGCTCAAGATCGACACCGACCTGCGGCCGGAGGGCAGGAGCGGGCCGGTGGTGCGCACGCTGGACTCCTACGCCGCCTACTACGGCCGCTGGTCGCAGGTGTGGGAGAGCCAGGCGCTGTTGCGGGCGCGGCCGATCGCGGGCGACGAGGGGCTGTGTTCGGCCTTCACCGCCCTGATCGATCCCCTGCGCTACCCGGACGGGGGCATCGACGGGTCCGCGGTGTTGGAGATCCGTAAGCTCAAGGCCCGGATGGAGGCCGAACGGCTGCCGCGCGGGGCCGACCCGACCCTGCACACGAAGCTGGGCCGGGGCGGGCTCTCGGACGTGGAGTGGGTGGCCCAGCTGGTGCAGTTGCGCCACGCCCACGAGCACCCGGACCTGCGCACGACCGGGACCCTGGAGGCCCTGGGGGTCGCGGTGGCGCACGGTCTGCTGGCGGCCGACGACGGTGTGGTGCTGGAGGAGGCCTGGCGTCTGGCCTCCCGGGTGCGCGGGATGGTCATGCTGGTGCGCGGCCGGGGCGGCGACTCGATCCCGAACGACCTGCGGGTGCGTGCCGCGCTGGCCCAGGCCATGGGTTACGGCGAGGACGACGGGGACGATGACGAGGACGGCGGCGACGGCCTGGAGCCGGAGGGCCCCGCGGAGCAGTTGACCGACGCCTACCTGCGCGCCACCCGCCGGGCCCGCGCGGTCATGGAGAGGACCTTCTACGACGACTGAGGCCGCGGCGCGGACGGGGCCGCGGTCGGCTTCACGGGGGGATCCGACGGGGGAGGCAGTGTGACCGTGACGGTCAGCCCTCCCCCTTCCCGCGCCTGGCGCGGCCACAGCTCCAGGGTGCCGCCGTGGACGTCGACGACCCGGGCCACCAGGGCCAGGCCCAGGCCGTGCCCCTGACCGGTGCTGACCCGGCCCTGCCCGCGGAGGAAGGGTTCGTGCAGGCGTGCGACGGTCTGCGGCGTGTACACGGGGCCGGTGTTCTCGACCCGCAGGAGGGCGCCGCCGGTGCGGGGGTCGCGGCCGGTGGTGACGGAGGCCGTGCCCTCGTCGGCCGTGCCGGCCCGGGCGTTGTGGCGCAGGGAGTTGTGCACCAGGTTCTCGGTGAGCTGGGTGAGCAGGGTGATGTCACCGACCGTCGGGGCCGGGGGCAGCGTGTGTCGCAACCGGACACCGGCCCGTTTCGCCT
Organism: Nocardiopsis moroccensis; assembly: GCF_055763695.1. Classification (NCBI taxonomy): domain Bacteria; kingdom Bacillati; phylum Actinomycetota; class Actinomycetes; order Streptosporangiales; family Nocardiopsidaceae; genus Nocardiopsis; species Nocardiopsis moroccensis. Next base: position 2,785,973 of record NZ_CP199747.1, read on the forward strand.
CGTCCGCGTGTCGTGCGACCACACCGCGTGCGACCTCGGCGAGGTCGGTCGACGCGGCGGCCGCGGTGACGGCGTTGGCGTCGGCCAGCCGCAGCAGCGCCTCGGTGAGTTCGATCGCACGGGCGTTGGTGATGTCGAGCCGTTCGAGCAGGCGGGGGTGGTCCTGTCCCTCCGGGTCGCGGCGGGCCACGTTCAGCAGGGTCGCGTTGACGGCCAGCGGGGTGCGCAGTTCGTGTGCGGCGTTGGCGGCGAAGCGCTCCTGCGCCTCGAAGGCGTCCTGGAGGCGGTCGAGCATGTGGTCGAAGGCGTCAGCGAGCTGGCGGAACTCGTCGTTGCGCCCCGAGAGCGCGATCCGGTGCTCCAGCCGCCCCGTCGCGGCGTTCAGGACCGCGTCGTTGATCTGCCTTAGAGGACGCAGCACCCAGCCGGCCAGGAACCAGCCGCCGACCAGCCCGAGCACGGCCAGCACCAGCAGGACCGCCCCCGAGACGTTGACGAGCGCGCTCAGGATCTCCGAGCGGGCCGGGATCACCAGGTGGGCGTCGCTCGGGTTGGCCGCGGTGAGCGGGTAGTTGGGGACGTACCGCAGAACCACGTAGATCCCGGCCAGGACGGCCAGCCCCGCGATGACCAGGAAACCGGCGTAGCCGAGGGTCAGGCGCAGACGTGCGCTGACCCTCGGTCCGGGCGGCGCCGCGTCCCTCTCGCGGCCGTTCACCGGTCCTCGCCGGGAGAGACGAGACGGTAGCCCGCGCCGGGCACGGTGACGATGGGGTCCGGGTCGCCCAGGGCCCTGCGCAGCTGGGACACCGTGACCCGGGGCGCGCTGGTGAAGGGGTCGGCGTGTTCGTCCCAGACCTTCTCCAGGAGGGTTTCCGCGCTGACCACTCCCCCGTCGGCGCGCATGAGCAGTTCGAGGACGGCGAACTGCTTGCGGGGCAGCCGCAGGTAGCGGCCTGCCCGGTAGACCTCCCTGCGGTAGGGGTCCAGGCGCAGGCCGGCCTGTTCCAACACCGGTTGGACGGTGGCGGAGGGCCGCCGGGCGAGCGCGCGCAGGCGCACGACCAGCTCCTCCACCGCGAACGGTTTGGTGAGGTAGTCGTCAGCGCCCAGGGCGAACCCGTCCACCTTGTCCCTGAGCCGGGTCGCGGCGGTGAGCATCAGGACCCGGGTGCCGGGGTGGTCGCGGGCGAGGACCGCGCACACCTGGTCGCCGTGGACACCGGGGATGTCCCGGTCGAGGACGACCACGTCGTAGTCGTTGACCCCGATCCGTTCCAGCGCGGCGTCGCCGTCCAGCGCGACGTCAGCGGCGATGGCTTCCTGCCGCAGCCCCGACTGGAGGGCCTCGGCCATGAAGACCTCGTCCTCGACGACCAGCACGCGCATGTGGTTCCCCCTGTTCGGCGGACCCGCTTCTCCGGGTTCGGGCAGCTCACAGACCACGGAGAGGGGCTGAGGCAACTCAGTGTAGGCAGGGGCCGTGTTGCGAAAACGTTGGGTCGCCGGCCTACATCCGCGCAACAACCTCCCTGGTGCTGTGGTCCCTTCGGTGCCGGGCACGGGGCCCGGCCTTGGCGAAGGGACGTCTCATGCGCTGGTTGCGGTTCCGACCGGCTGTTCTCACCACCGCGACCGTGGTGTCCGTGCTGGCACTGGGTGGCTGTGCGGCGTCGGGCGCGGACGGCGGTTCGGCCGGCGGCACGGACAGCGGTGGCGGCCCCGACCGTGGTGAGGTGTCCGGGGAGAGCCCCGACCGGTCGCGGTCGGAGGACCTCCCGGTAACCCGGTCCACCCCCTTGGACGAGGACGACGGCTTCGTCCCCGAGGGCGGGGCCCTGGACCCCTCCGAGGACGTGCCCGCCCTGACCGGACTCGACACCGAGCTGCTGGCGGCGGTGCACGATGCCGCCGACGCGGCTCTGGCGGAGGACGGAATCGAGGTACTGGTGACGAGCGGGTGGCGCAGCGAGCGTTACCAGCGGTTCCTGCTGGATTCGGCGGTCGGGGTGTACGGCAGCGAGGAGGAGGCGGCCAGATGGGTCGCCGGGCCCGAGGAGTCCTCGCACGTGACCGGCGAGGCCGTGGACATCGGCCGCACCGACGCGGCGTACTGGTTCGCCGAGCACGGCCCGCGGTTCGGGCTCTGCCAGACCTACGCCAACGAGATCTGGCACTACGAGCTCACCGTGGAACCCGGCGGCACCTGCCCCGAGCCCGTGGCGGACGCGTCCGCGGACTGAGGATGTCGGAGTGGGGGCACCCCGGCGCCGGAGGAGTGTGGCGCCGGGGTGCCGGGGGCGGGCCGGGGAGTCACGGCCCTGGTCGTGCGGTCAGCGGTCGGTGGTCAGTCGCGCCAGGTGACGGAGGCGTCCGGGCCGACCCGGTTGGCACCGCTCTCCCATGCGACGCTGCCGTCCGGGGAGACCTTGACGAGTTTCCACTCGGTGTCGGCCCCGATGACGGCGCTGCCGGACCACTCCGGGTAGGTGGACGAGTCCGTGCTCAGGGGGGCGCCGTCAGCCGGGTTCCAGGAGCCCAGTTCGGGGGTGGAGCCGACGACGTGCACCTCCTGGCCGAACTCGGTCTGCACGGTCGCGGTGATGGTGTGCGGGTCGCCGGGCTCCCCCGGGTCGCCGCCGCCGTCGCACTCGTCGAGGTCGCAGATGCCGTCGACGTGGATGGCGACAGCGCCCTCGGACGGGACGTCCACGGTGACCTGACCGCCGGAGACGGTGGCCGAGCCGCTACCCGCCGCGTTCTCGTAGATGCCGTCGGGCATGGACGTGGTGGCGGTCACGTTCCAGGTGCCGCCGCCGGCGTTGAAGGCCGCGAAGCCGCGGTCACCGCGGTCGAAGGCGACCCGTGCGCTGCCGTCGGTGGCACGCTGGGTGATCCCGGTGCCGTCGGTGGAGTTGCGGAAGGCGGCCATCCCCGCGACGGTGTCGTCGCGGTGCTCGCAGACCCAGTCGGCGTCGGCGCAGTCGCTGTCCTCGGTGATCCAGCCCGCTGGGTTGCCGTCGACCTCGCCGACGCTGGGCGGGCCCTCGGTCTGGTTGTCGCCGAAGTCGTAGCTCGACATCACCACGGGGGTGCCGTAGGGGTGGGCGAGCATGAAGGCGGTGGCGAGGTGGTAGCGGTCGCCGTCCTTGTAGGTGAGGGTCGGCGTGTAGCGCTGGGTGTCGTGGTTGTCGACGAAGACCACGGCCTCGTCCGTGGTCAGGCCGCCGTAGTCGGGCATGTCGACCAGTCCGGCCAGGTCCCCACCCGCGAACTTCCCGGCGAAGTCGTTCTTGTAGTCGAAGTTGGTGACCTTGCCGTACGGGGTGTAGGCGGTGTAGGGCACCGTCTGGTCGCCGTAGACCTCGTGGTAGACGTCGGGCTGTCCGCCGAAGCCGGGGACCTCGTTCAGTCCGTTGAAGAGCGCCTCGACGTCGGCCTCGGGAACGTGCTTGGAGGCGTCCACGCGGAATCCGCCCACGCCCATGTCCACGAGCCCGTTGAGGTAGCGCCGCAACTGCTCGCGCACGTGCGGGGTGGCGGTGTTCAGGTTCGAGAGCTCCAGGAGCTCACAGTTCTGGACCTCCCACTTGTCGTTCCAGTCGCTGATGGTCTCGAAGCAGGGGCCGAAGTCGTCGCCTCCGTAGGCGGCGCTGCCGTCGCCGAACAGGTCCGGGTAGGCGTACTTCTCCCACTCGGTGCCGTTGCTGCCGGTGCCCGAACCGGGGCCGGTCATGTGGTTGATGATGACGTCGGCGTAGATCCGGACGCCGTTCTCGCGGCACGTGGCGACCATGGCCTCGAACTCCTCGGCCGTGCCGCGCCGGGTGTTGTCGATCTGGTAGGAGACCGGCTGGTAGTCCTGCCACCAGGGGTAGTTGCCGCCTTCGGCGGAGGGGATGACCACGTGCTCCTGGGGCGGGGAGACCTGGACGCCGCCGAACCCGTTCGGGCCGAGGAAGTCCTCACACTCGGCGGCCACGGAATCCCAGTTCCACTGGAACAGGTGGACGATGGTGTCGCCGCCCTCCCGGAGGGGGGCGGGGCTGTCCGCGGAGGCGGCGACGGCCTCCTGGGGGCCGACCGGGCCGGGAACCGCTAGCAGGCCGGTTCCCAGCAGCACGGCGCCGATGAGGGCGCCGGGGCGGGGTGTTCTCATGTGCGCTCCTTGGGGGGAGGTCCTCGGCGGGGCCACGCTGCCCCGCCGACACTCTCTTGCAGTCTTTGCAAGAGTTTGCGCAAGCGTGACGAAGGTAACAGATGAACTCTGGGTTGTGAACAACGGATTTCCGGCACCTTTCCACTGCCCGAACGCGCAAGCTCGGTGAATACCGACGAAAGAAGCTGCAAAAATTTCAACGACGGGTGCGTAGAGAGCCCTCTGGAGGACCCCGGAAGGGCACGAAAAAGCCGGTGGCGGACCAGACCTCTCGGCCTGGCCCGCCACCGGCTGACCCCGTGCGGGCGGGAGCGGGCGGCGCCCCGCGGCGGGCGCCGCCCGGGGGGGCGTTACCAGAAGACCGCGACACCGATGTTGACGATGGCGAGGACCCCGGCGATGGTCGCGAGGTTCCTGGCGGGCTTGCGCAGGTTCAGCACACCCAGGACCACGACGGCCAGGGCGACGAGGAGCTTGACCGCGATCTTGACGTGGTCGAGCTCGGTCAGGTCCGCCATCTCGGCGACGCCGACCAGCAGCAGCCCCGTGACGAACTGGAGCAGGGCGCTGTGCAGCAGGACCTTGGTCGCCTTGACGTTGTCGGTCATCAGCTGCATCAGGAACCCGGCGATGATGCCGGCCAGGCCGATCATGTGCAGGAACACGAGCGCGGAGTAGAGAAAGTCCATGCCGACAGACTACTACGCGCTGTAGTTGAAGAGCCCGTCTTACTGACGCCCTGACGTAACAAATCAGACAACCCGCTACTTCGTTCACCTCCGCCCGGCTGGCCCCCACTGCCGCCACAACAACCAGACCAGCACGGCCAGCACCCCCGCACCCGCCGCACGCACCAGGGCGTCCCGGTCCATCAGTTCCCCCACCCGCGAGAGCACCGTCCGGTCGGCGACCTGGAGCGTGTCGCTCGCGCACGCCGAGGGTTCGGCGTCCCGGTCCAACAGCAGGCAGGCCGTACTCACCACGCGGTCCCCCGCCTCCGCGTCCTCGGGCACCCGGACCCGGACCGTGTACACGGCCTCCCCTCCCTCCGGTACGTCGACCCGCCAGTTGGCGACGCCCTCCTCGACCACGCCGGACCGGTCGATCCCGACCACCTCCAGGGGTTCGGGGACGTGCTGGGCGAGCAGACCCCCCTCGACGGCCGCCGCACCGCCGTTGGCCACGGTCGCCCGGTAGCGGACCTCCTCGCCCGGCAGCGGGGACTGCTCCGCACCCGTCAGGGTCAGGCCCACCAGTTCGGAGTCGGCGAGGCCGTCGCCGCCGTCGGCGAGCGCGCCGGGCTGCGCCCGCCCTCCCCCCTGACCGTCTGCTGCGGCGGGGGCCGCGCACAGCACGGCGGCGGTCAGCCCCGCGAGGACCCAGCCGGACCTCGGGCCGAGCCCGCTCCCGGCTGCTCCTGGCCCGTCCGTCCCCTCTCGGCACGGCCCTTCCCGGCCCGTGCCCCGCCGACCGGTCCCGCAAGCGACCCGAGTCATCCCACGCCTCCTTGAGGTTCACCCTGTGACACCTCAAGACAACTACGCGCGATCATCTCCGAACGCTCGGTGACACGCCCCCGACCAGCACAACCTCCGACGGAAACCGCTCCGGTCCGCCTCCGGGCCCGAGCGCTTAGGACGCATCTCACCCGCCTTAGGACGCTTGGCCCACCGACCCGCCACTTGCTGCGGAAAACCGGTCATTCCTTCCGATGTGCGGGGGCACCCCTTAGCCGGATCGTGGAGGGCACGGGGGCGGAACACGGGTTCCGCCGCACCACGGAAAGGACCACCGTGTTCCACCTCGAACCACCACGCGACAGCCGCACCCTCTCCCGGACCGCCGCCCGCGAGAGCGAACACCTCCGGGCGGCGACGAGGGCACGGGCCGAGGCACGCGCCCGCCGCAGGGCCGAACGCGCGAGGCGACGGGCCAAGGGGACCTGACCCGGACCGCACCCGCCCGATCCGCCCCGGCGCCCGCCGAGGGGCGCCCCAGCACCAGGAGGAAGACCATGACCTACAACGACCTGCGTTCCGTCACCGCCACCGCGCTGCGGGACGAGCGCCTGCGCCAGGCCGAGCTCGGCCGCCGCGCCCGTCGGCTGCGCGCCGAGGCACGGGCCAGCCGGGAAAACCAGGAGCGGATTCAGCCACGGAGAGCATAATGGGCGATATGCCCCTGATTTCCGATACCAGTCCCCTCTTCGTCGGCCGCCGGGACCAGCTGCGGCTCCTGACCGACCAGGCCCACCGCGTACGCACCGGGCCGCCGGAGACGTTGCTGGTCGGCGGGGACGCGGGGGTCGGCAAGAGCCGTCTGGTCACCGAGTTCGCCGCCACCCGGCCCGCCGGGACGGTGTTCGTCGGGGCTTGCCTGCAACTGGGCGTGGACGGTCTGTCCTACGCGCCCTTCACCGCGGTGCTCCGCCAGATCCTGCGCGAGCGGGGCCGGGCCCCGTTCGAGGCTGCCGCACCGGGCGGGGTCGGCGAGTTCGCCCGGCTCCTGCCGGAGCTGGGCGAGCCCCCCGCGGACCGGCGGGAGAACCGGGGCATCCTCTTCGAGCAGGTGCTGCGCCTGTTCGAGCAGGTGGCCGGGGACCACGGGATCACCGTGGTACTGGAGGACCTGCACTGGTCCGACGGAGCGACCCGGGACCTGCTGGTCTTCCTGAGCCGCAACCTGGACCGGCCCGGAACCCAGATCGTCGTCACCTACCGCAGCGACGACCTGCACCGCACGCACCCGCTGCGCCGCCTGCTGCCCGAACTCGAACGCCTGCCCGGGGTGGGCCGGATCGTGCTGGAGCCGTTCACACGCGACGAGGTGGGCCGCCAGGCCGCGGCCATCCGGGGCGAGGAGCTGGGGCACGACGCCCTGAACACGCTCTACCGGCGCAGCGAGGGCGTGCCGCTGTTCGTGGAGGCGCTGGCCGCCGCCGAGACCTGTCCGGACGACGAGGACCCCGAGCTGCCCGACCACTTCCGCGACCTCCTGCTGGAACCGGTCCGCCGCTTCGACGGCACCGCCCTGACCGTGCTGCGGGCGGCCGCGGTGGGCGCCGTGGCGGACAGCATCGAACACGAGGTGCTCTACCACGCGGCCGGGTTGCCCGAACACGAACTGGAGGCGGCGCTGCACACGTTGGTGGACGCCAACGTGCTCCGTCCCGGGCGCACCGACTACCGGTTCCGGCACGCGCTGCTGCGCGACGCCGTGCACGAGGAGATCCTGCCCGGCCCGCACTCACGACTGCACCTGCGCTTCGCCCAGCTCATCGACGAGTACCCCGACGCGGTGCCCGCCGACCGCCGCGCGGCCGAGCAGGCCCACCACTACCAGGCCGCGCAGGACCTGCCCCGGGCCATGGAGGCCGCCTGGTGGGCGGCCGTCCAGGCCGAGAAGACGCTCGCCTTCGACGAGCGGCTGGGCATGTTGGAACGGGTCCTGGCCCTGTGGGACCGGGTGCCCGACCCCAGCAGCCGGGTGGAGGGGCTCGGCTGGGCCGAGGTGGTCAGCCGGGCGGCGAACACGGCGATCTCGGCGAACCGCAACCGGCGGGCGCTGGAGCTGGTCGACGAGGCGCTGGCGACCCTGCCCGAGCACCCCGACGACGACGCCACCCGCGCCCTGCGGGCGGTCCTGCTGCGCCAGCGCGGCCAGGCCCGCGCCTACCACGTACGCGACGGGGGGCTCAGCGACCTGGTCCGGGCCCTGGAACTGCATCCGCCGCACATGCCCGGGTACAGCCAGCTCCTGGCCATCCTGGCCCGGGAGTGCGCCCTGCTGCGCGAGGACCGGGAGGAGACCCCCGAGCAGAAGCTTCTGCTGGAACTGGCCCGCAGCGGCCACGGGCCCCGCGACCTGGCCAGGCTGGCGATCGAGGCGGCCGACACCGACGGACCCTCCGACCTGTGCGCGGCCGCCGACGCCCGCATCACCCTCGGCGGGGTCTTCATGCAGGACGGCGACCTCGAACGCGGGCGCCCGCTGATGGAGGAGGGCCTGCGCCGGGCCGAGGAGCTGCGCCAGCCCCACATGGAGGCGCGCGGGGCCGGGAACCTGGGCCACTTCCTGCGCGAACTGGGCCACCACCAGGAGGGGCTCCGCGTGCTGGAGGCGTCCCTGGCCCGGCACGAGTCGCTGGGCTGGGCCCCGGCGCGCAAGTCATTCAACCACCAGAACCGGGCCGAGATCCTGCTGGAACTGGGCGACCTGCGCGGGACCCGGGAGATCTTCCGGCGCTACCTCAGTCGGGACCAACGGGACGGCAAGCACCTGCACTACATCCAGGCGGTGGAGGCGCGCGCCGCCGCGGCGATGGGGGACACGGCCGCGGCACGGGCCGAGGCGGGGCCGGTGGGCGACCGCTCCATGCTGGACGCGCACCGGATGAACATGGTCCAGCTGCGGACCATGGGCCTGTTGGACGCGGCCCTGGCCGAGGGCGACGTCGCCGAGGCCCTGTCCCTGTCCCGGGACGTGCTGGAACGGGTGGTCCTGGAGTGCTCGCCCGGTTACACGTGGCCGTTGCTGGAGCAGATGGCCGAGGCCGCCCGGCTGGGGGCGGAGCGGGGCCGCGAGGCGGAGACGGCCGGTGCGGCCCTGCGGGTGCGCGAGCTGGTCGGCGGGATCGCGGCCGAGCTACCGCTCACCGGCCTGGTCCGTCCGGCGTACGCGGCGACGGTCAGCGCCCTGGTCGCCGAGGTGGACCGGGCTCGCGGCGAGGGGCCCGGCCCCGCCGCGTTGGCCGGGCTGTGGGCCGCGGCGGTGGCGGCGTGGGAGCGCACCCCTCTGCGGCTGCACCGGGCCCGGGCCCGGCTCCGCGAGGCCGAGGCCCTGGTCGCCACCGGTGACCGGACCCTGGCCGTGCGACGGACCCGGCAGGTACACCAGGCCGCCACGGAGTGCGCAGCGGCGCCCCTGGCCCGGGCCGCCGAGGACCTGGCCCGCAGGCTCGGTACGGGACTGTCCGAGGAGTCCGTGCCCCCGCCCGCGCCCGCCGGGCTGACCGCCCGGGAGGCCGAGGTCCTGCGGCTGCTCGCCTCGGGTGCGACCAACGCCCAGATCGCCGGGGAGCTGTTCATCTCCCCCAAGACCGCCAGCGTGCACGTGTCCAACATCCTCGCCAAGCTGGACGTGCCCAACCGCGCCACCGCCGGGGCGCGGGCCCGCGGGCTCGGCCTGGTCCGGTAGCGGGCCCGCCCGGTGCCCCGTCCCGGCCGTGCGGCGGGGGCTGGGACGGGTCCCGGCGGACGCGGCCTCCCTGTCCGGGACGGTTCCGGGGCCGGGGCTCAGTGCTCGGGGACGACGTGTTCCACCACCTTGGCGACCAGCTCGTCCAGGGACCCCTCCGCGGCGAGGACGCCGGGGAGGGTGAGGTGGTCGGCGACCAGCCGGTTCAGGGCCAGGTAGAGCACGAGGACGGTGTCGCGGCCTCCGGGCATGGCCGCCTTCTCGTGGGAGGTGATGTTGGCGTCCAGGTCGGCTCGGACGCGTTCGGTGATGTTCCGGCGCAGTTCGGGGCGGCGGGTGGCCTCCAGCTGGAGTTCCAGGGTGGCCAGGTAGACGTTCGGGTCGGCGGCCAGGCGGGTGACCGTGGCGCGCATGAGCTCCACGAGCTTGGCGCGGTCGCGGGGACCGGTGAACACGTCGTCCCACTCGGCCTGGTCGGGCGTGAAGCGTTCGTAGGTGCGCACGCTCGCCTGGGCGAGCAGTTCCTCGCGGTTGGCGAAGTAGTTGGAGGCGGTGCCCGCGGGGACCCCCGCCCGGGTGTCGACCGCGCGGAAGGTGAGCCCGCGGGCGCCCTCCTCGGCGAGCACGTCGATGGCGGCGTCCAGCAGCGCGGCGCGGCGCTCCGGGTTCCTGACCATGGTCCTCTCCTGTTCTCCGGAAAACCCTTGGCAAACCACTACGCTTGAAGTACTTTACTCGTAGTACTCCAAACATAGTGGTCAACTGGACGCGGGGACACCCCGCCAAGGAGATGCATGCGAAACCTCACCTACTTCGTCGCCGTCTCGCTCGACGGCTACGTCTGCGCGCCCGACGGCTCCTTCGACTTCCTCACCCCGGGCGGGGACGGCGGGGAGCTCGGGGAGACCGGCGAGTTCCACGCCAACGAGTACCCGGAACTGCTGCCCAGCCACGTCCGCGCCCACCTGGGGCTGGACGTGCCCAACAGGCACTACGACACCATGCTCCAGGGCCGGGGCTCCTACCAGGTCGCCCTGGACCTGGGCGTCACGAGCCCCTACGCGCACATGCGCGAGTACGTGTTCTCCCGCACCCTGCCCGCCGACACCGACCCGAACGTGACGGTCGTGGCCACCGACCCCCTGGAGACCGTCCGCGAACTCAAGGGGGAGGACGGCCCCCTGGGCGTCTGCATGGTCGGCGGACCGGCCATCGCCGGGTACCTGCTGCCGGAGATCGACGAACTCATGATCAAGCGCTACCCGGTGGTGGCCGGGTCCGGGAGGACGTTCTTCGAGGGAGCGGCGTTCGACCCGGCCGCCTTCGAGCGGGTGCAGGGCACCGTCTTCGGGGGCGGAGCGGACTACACGCTGTTCCGGCGCAGCACGGCCGGTGCGAGGTGAGCGGACCGGCCGGGGACCGCCCCTCGCACCCGCCCCCGGCGGAGGGTCTGACCACCCACGGTTGGTCAGACCGTCCAACGGTTGGTCAGACCGTCCAACGGTTGGTCAGACCGTCCAACGGTTGGTGATGGGCACCCGGCGGTCCCGGCTGAGGTTGCGGGAGCTGATCTTGGTACCGGGCGCGGACTGGCGGCGCTTGAACTCGGCCCGGTCCACCAGGCGGATCACCCGGCGCACGAGGTCGGGGTCGTAGCCGGCGAACACGAGTTCCGCCTCACCGCGGTCGGTGCCCACGTAGGCGGCCAGGACCGAGTCCAGGAGCGCGTAGTCGGGCAGGGAGTCCGCGTCGGTCTGGTCGGGGCTCAGTTCGGCGCTGGGCGGTTTGCTGATCGAGTTCTCCGGGATCGGCGGGGTCTGGCCCAGCCGCTCCGCCTCGGCGTTGCGCCAGCGCGACAGCTCCCACACCAGGGTCTTCCAGCAGTCCTTGATCGGGGCGAAGCCGCCCACGGAGTCGCCGTAGAGGGTGGAGTAGCCGGTGGCCGCCTCGCTCTTGTTCCCGGTGGCCAGCACCAGGTGCCCCTCCTGGTTGGACAGCGCCATGAGCAGCGTGCCGCGCACCCGGGCCTGCAGGTTCTCCGCCGCCAGCCCGCTCAGGGCGGCGTCCGCGGAGGCGGCGGCCTGCTCGAAGGCCTCGACCGCGGGGGCGATCGGGACCGTGCGGGCGGCGAACCCCTGCCGCTGGGCGAGGTCCTCGGCGTCGGCCACCGAGTGCGCGCTGGAGTACTCGCCGGGCAGCAGGACGCCGTGTACCCGGTCGGGGCCCAGCGCGTCCACCGCGATGGTCGCGACCAGCGCCGAGTCGATCCCCCCGGAGATCCCCAGGACCACCGAGGCGAAACCGTTCTTGGCCGCGTAGTCGCGCAGCCCCACGACCAGGGCCCGGTAGACCTCCCCGGTGTCGGACAGCGGGTCCGGGCGCGGCGTGACGGTGTTGGCCCCGGGCTCGTAGGCGGGCACCGGGTCGGCGGACAGCGTGCGCCGGACAATCCGTATCCCGTCGACCACGTCCCCGTCCCGGGCGCCCCGCTCCCCGTCCGCCGCGGCCGGGTCCAGGTCGGCCAGGAGCAGGTCCTCCTCGAACTGCGGCGCGCGGGCCACCAGCTCGCCCTCGGAGTCCACCACCAGGGAGTCGCCCTCGAAGACCAGCTCGTCCTGCCCGCCGACCATGTTCACGTACGCCAGGGCGGCGCCGATCTCGCGGGCGCGGAGCGAGCACAGTTCGAGGCGCACGTCGTCCTTGTGCCGCTCGTACGGCGACCCGTTCAGGGTGACGAGCAGGCCGACCCGGGCGGCGCGGGCCGCGGTGACCGGACCGCCGTCCTGCCACAGGTCCTCGCAGACAGCCAGGGCCACGTCGACGCCGCGCACCCGGATCACCGGCAGGGTGTCGCCGGGCACGAAGTTGCGGTACTCGTCGAAGACCCCGTAGTTGGGCAGGTGGTGTTTGGCGGAGGTGAGCTCGACCCCGCCCCGCAGCAGCACGGCGACCGCGTTCTGCGGCGCCCCGGAGGGCTGGCCGTACCGCTCACCCGGGCCCTCCCTGCGGGAGAGGAACCCCACCACGACGGGCAGGTCGCCCAACCCCTCGGCGTCGAGGTCGGCGGCCAGGGCGCGGGTGGCCCGGACCGACGCCGACACGAAGGAGTCCCGCAGGGCCAGGTCCTCGACCGGGTACCCGGTGACGACCATCTCCGGGAGCACCACCAGGTGCGCGCCCTTCTCCGCGGCCCGGCGGGCCGCGCCGACCACGGTTCGCCGGTTTCCCTCCAGGTCACCCACGGTGGGGTTGACCTGGGCCAGTGCGATTCTCAGCTGTGCCACGGGACCGAGCCTAACGGCCGGATGTTTCCGCCCCGGGTCGCGCCCGGCCGTGCCCGGTGGATCCGGGCCGTTCCTTGCGGCGGGAACGGCCCCGGACCCCCCGGGCTGAGGCCATAATGCGTGTAGGGGGAACGGACCGGGCAGGCTGGCTGGCGTGTGCGGAAATACCCTGGAAATATCCGCACGGCAGACTGGTCCTGGGACAACGTGTCCGGCTTGGCCCCGCAGAGCGTGGACCGGGACCGGGACCGACCGGCATCGAGGAAGGTTGATCGTGAATCGACAGCAGGAATTCGTGCTCCGCACGTTGGAGGAGCGCGACATCCGGTTCGTGCGGCTGTGGTTCACCGACGTGCTCGGGTACCTCAAGTCCGTGGCGGTGGCGCCCGCCGAACTGGAGGCGGCCTTCTCCGAGGGCATCGGGTTCGACGGTTCGGCCATCGAGGGGTTCGCCCGGGTCTACGAGGCCGACATGCTCGCCCAGCCCGACCCCTCCACCTTCCAGGTGCTGCCCTGGCGCAACGAGCCGCACGGCACCGCGCGGATGTACTGCGACATCCTGATGCCCGACGGCTCCCCCTCCCCCGCGGACCCCCGGCACGTGCTCAAGCGGCAGCTCAGCCGGGCCTCCGACCTCGGGTTCACGTTCTACACGCACCCCGAGATCGAGTTCTACCTGCTGAAGAAGTTCCCCGAGCACGGCGAGTTCCCCGAGCCGAACGACTCGGGCGGCTACTTCGACCACACACCGCACAACAGTGCGCACGACTTCCGGCGCAACGCGATCAACATGCTCGAGGCCATGGGCATCTCGGTGGAGTTCAGCCACCACGAGGGCGGCCCCGGTCAGCAGGAGATCGACCTGCGCTACGCGGACGCGCTCACCACCGCCGACAACATCATGACCTTCCGGCTCGTGATGAAGGAGGTGGCGATGGAGCAGGGCGTGTACGCGACGTTCATGCCCAAGCCCTTCACCCAGTACCCCGGGTCGGGCATGCACACCCACCTGTCGCTGTTCGAGGGCGACCGCAACGCCTTCTACGAGCCCGGCGCCGAGTACCAGCTGTCCAAGGTGGGACGCGGGTTCATCGCGGGCCTGCTGCGGCACGCCGACGAGATCGCCGCCGTCACCAACCAGTGGGTGAACTCCTACAAGCGCATCTGGGACGACCCGGCCGCCTCTGCGGGCATGGGCGGTGAGGCCCCCGCCTACATCTGCTGGGGCCACAACAACCGGTCCGCGCTGGTCCGGGTGCCGATGTACAAGCCCGGCAAGTCGAACTCCAGCCGGATCGAGATCCGTTCGCTGGACAGCGCCGCCAACCCGTACCTGGCCTACGCGGTGATCCTGGCCGCCGGCCTCAAGGGCATCGAGGAGGGCTACGAGCTGCCCCCGGGCGCCGAGGACGACGTGTGGGCGCTGACCGACGCCGAGCGGCGCGCGCTGGGCATCAAGCCGCTGCCGCAGAGCCTGGACGAGGCCCTGCGCCTGATGGAGAACAGCGAGCTGGTCGCCGAGACCCTGGGCGAGCACGTGTTCGACTTCTTCCTGCGCAACAAGAAGGCGGAGTGGAACTCCTACCGCCGCCAGGTCACCCCCTACGAGCTGCAGCGGTACCTGCCCACGCTCTAGCCCCGGGGAGCGGGCCGGCCCCCTGTCCTTCCGGCCCGCCGGGCCGCTGCCCGGCGGGCCGGGAGCCGCCGGTCCGAGGGCTACACCAGCCCGAGCTCGCGGGCCCTGGCGACGGCGGCGGTCCGGTTGCCGACCCCGAGCTTGCCCATCAGGTTGCTCAGGTGCACGCTCACCGTCTTCGCGGAGATGAACAGCGCCTGGCCCACCTCCCGGTTGGACAGGCCCTCGGCCACCTCGGCCAGGACCTCCAGTTCGCGCCGGGTCAGTCCGGCGGGCAGCACGGCAGTGGCCTTCGGCACCGGGTCGGCAGGGAGAACCTCACGCATCTGTGCCACCTCCTGACGGACGACGTGGACGTCGAGCTCGGTGAGCAGTGCCTCGGCCTGGTCCAGCAGTGCGCGGGCGCGCTCCGCCTCACCCGCCCCGTGGGCGGCCCAGAAGGCCCCGTAGAGGCATTCACTCCGAACGGTGCCCTTGGCCCTGGCGGCCAGCGGCAGTGCCCGGTCCCAGTGGGCCAGGGCCCGGGCGGGGTCCTCCTCCAGGAAGCCCCTGCCGGCGTGGCGTGCCAGCTCCCCCATCGGGGATACCGGCCAGTCCTCGCGCGCCAGCAGCCCCAGCAGGACCCCGGCCAGCTCCTCGGCGAGCTCGCGGTCCCCGGGGGCGGCCCGCCGCCGCAGCCGCCAGGCCACCCTCGCCATGGTGGGCAGTCCGCCGGCGCTGAACCGGACCTGGGAGAGCATGCCGATGTCGGCCTCCCCCGCGAGCACCAGCCGGGCCGCCTCGGCCAGCCGGTCGCCCGGTCCGTGCAGCAGCAGAAGGATCCGCGTGTGGTACTCCGGCATGTACTCCACCGAGGACGTGGTGTCCCGGGGCAGCAGCCGGGCGAACTCCTCCAGTGCGCGCCGACTGGCCTCCCACTCGCCCTCCAAGGCTGCGAGTTGGGCGAGCAGGGCCTGTCGGCGCCCGCCGACGAGGTCCTGTGCGGCGGGGGCCGCGAGCAGTTTCGCCCGGGCCTGGTCGAACCGACCCAGACTGTCGAGGGCGCTGGCCATCCCGTTGACGTACCCGGCGCCCTGGGTACGCAGCAGTCCGAGTTCGGCGCAGCGGTCCAGTGCCTCCTGCGCGCAGGCCAGCCACTCCTCGAACTCGAACCGGCTGGCGTGGTTGCTGCCCAGGTTGTTGAGTCCGCGCATCTCCACCTGGACCTCGCCCAGCTCCCGGGCGATCCGAATGCCCTCGCGCAGCATCTCCAGGGGCTCCTCGGAGCCGGTGACGTCGAGCAGGCTGCCCAGGGTGATGAGCGCGTCGGCCTCGCTGGCCCGGTCGCCGCAGGCGCGGGCCTCCTCGATGGCGGCGCGGGAGACCTGCTCCGCCTCGGCGTCGCGGCCCCGCAGCATCAGCACCGAACCGGTGGTGGCGCTCACCGCGGCCCGTTCGGGGTGGCCCTCGGGCAGGAGTCCGGCGGCGGTGCGCAGGTCGTCCAGCGCGGAGAGGCGGCCCAGGTCCTTGTAGGCCAGGGCGCGGGCCACCAGCAGACGGGCGGTCAGCTCGGGGACCGCCTCCGGGTCGAGGTCGGCCAGGGCCTCGGTGGCGTGCTCGACCGACCGGCGCAGACCGCCCGCGATCTGCGCGGCCAGGCTGACCCGCAACAGGAGTTCGCCATGGGAGAGCCCCAGCCGGTCGGCGGCGTCGGGCACCAGCTCCCACAGCTCCAGGACCCGTTCGAGCAGCTCCAGGTGCTCGGGGTGGGCCGCGGTGACGGCGGCGTGCCCGGCCGCCTCCCAGGCGGCGGTGAGCGCGCGCGGATGGTCGTGCGCGGCGTAGGCGTGGTGGGCGAGCCGGGCGACGGTCCCGGCACGGGGCAGGCCCGGGACCCCGGCGTCCAGGGCCTGGGCGTAGCGGCGGTGGGCGCGTACCCGCTGTCCGGGCAGCAGGTCGCCCTTGACGGCCTCGGCGAGCAGGGCGTGCCGGAACACGTATCCGGTGTCCGTGGCGCGCAGCACCTGGGCGTCGACGGATTCGCGGAGTGCCTCGTCCAGGTCGTCCTCGCCGATCCCCGAGGCCTCGGCCACCTCGGCGAGCAGGCCGTGGTCGACGCGGTCCCCGGCCACCGCGGCCAGGCCCAGGACCTTGCGGGCGGTGGCGGTGAGGGGGTCGACGCGGCGCATGAGGAGTTCGCGCGGGCCGTCGGGCACCGTGCCGCCGTCCGGCACGGTGAGGAAGGACTCGACGAACAGGGGGTTGCCGCCGCTGCGTTCGACGAGCAGGTCCAGGGCGGCCGGGTCCAGGGCGGTGCCGCGCAGGGCGGCGGCCTGTTCGGCGACGGCCTCCCTGGAGAGCGGTTCGAGGTCGAGGCGCGTCACCCGGGACAGCCGTTCCAGCTCCGGGAGCAGGGGCCGCAGCGGGTGGGTGCGGTGCAGGTCGTCGGTACGCACCGAGACCACCAGGTGGACCGGGGCGGCGCCGAGGTTGCGCAGCAGGAAGACCAGGAGGTCGCGGGTGGAGGCGTCCGACCAGTGCAGGTCCTCGACGACCAGGCTGAGCCCGCCGGGGGCAGCCCGTTCCTCCAGGAAGGTCAGGACCGCCTCGAACAGGCGGGCCCGGCCGTTGTCGTCGGTTCCCGGGGCCGGGGTGGATTCTCGACCGGGACCGGGGAGGAGGCGGGCGAGTTCACCGCCGGGCTCTGCGGCGCCGCCGTCAGCGCGGGCGAGTTGGCGCAGGAGTGCGGTGAAGGGGGCGAAGGCGATGCCCTCGGTGCCCAGTTCCAAGCAGCCGCCCAGGGCCGCCTGCCGCAGCGGCGTGCGGTCCAGGTACTCCTCCAGGAGCCGGGACTTGCCGATCCCGGCGTCGCCGCAGAGCAGGACCGCCCTGGATTCGCCCGTGCGCGCTCGAGTGGCGTCGGAGAGGAGGCGGTCGAGGTGCTGCTGACGGCCGACGAGGGCGGGGAGAGGATCGTGGACCTGCATACGGCCAAGTATGTCCGGCTGATCCCGGTCCGGCAGCCGGATTTCGGGCCGGAACCGGCCGGTTCGCCGGGTCTGCGACAGCCCTCGCCGCCCTGGGTCGGGTGGTCAGTGGTCCCCGTGCTCGCTTGTCCTCACATCACCCGGGCCGGGACAGGAGAAAGGGCCCACCGGGCGGAGGTGGACCCTTGAAGGGGGAGGTCGGGGGTCAGCTGACCAGGGCGGAGAGCAGGCGCTCGGCGTCGAACTCCCCATCCTTGACACCCTCAACGAAGGCATCCCACTCAGCACGAGTGAAGACCAACGGCGCGGCATCAGGGTTCTTCGAGTCACGGACGACGAAGACCTCGCCATCAGCGCTCTTGTTCTCCACAACCACCTCGTGACCGGGAACGACAGCGACCTCCACGCACTGCCCCCCGTTCTGGGAGTACGTCGACCTGTGCCAGTCACTCATCACTGATCTCCTTCAGTCTGCGAAGGGTGTCGTCTACGGGGAGGGCACTACCTAGAGCGGTGCGCGCGAGGTCTTGCAACCGCTGAACACCACGGGCTTCGTTCACCACGATACTCCCGTTCGTATGCTCCGAAGTCGCCACCCGGGAGCCGTCCCTCAGCTTGTAGATCTGGAAGGGCGACGTCACTCCAGCAAGGATGCTGTTGGTCGGAACCATGTTGACCCTTACCCGGTCGGTCGACACCAGGTCTAACAGGTGAGCCGCCTGTTCTTTCCTCGCAGTAGCTGGAACCCCCGTAAGGCCCACCTCAGGGAAGGTCGCGAACACTCTCAGTCCCGGGTCCAAACGGGACAGCTGCGAGCAACGGATTTTTACCAGTTCATCGATGACCCCCATGGGGTCAGATGGCCTGCCCTCCGCCAAGGCATAACGCGCGTACAGCGGCGACTCCAGAATCGCGGGGACCAACACGGGTGTGACGACCTCGATCGTCACAGCTTGTCGAGATAGCTGATCATCATCACGCAACCACGGAGGTGCACCCGAAGTCTGTGTCACGTCCTGAAGAACCCGGAGCAGACCGCCCCGCGCTCCAAGAAGTTCGTCCAGTTTTTTCGCAGTTTCCTCATCTGGTGTCGTTCGACCGTTTTCCCAGTTAGAAGCGGCTGAGGGAACGTAGCCGACATGGCTGGCGACCTGCGCTTGCGTGAGACCGTTCTGTTTACGCAAACGACGAAGCTCTCTTTGAAAGTCATTCACATGACACAGGATCACACACTTTCAACACGGGTGAGGAGTGTCTACTGAGAAACATTGTCATGCCCTAGGCGACAAAAGTCGTTGGGCTCAGCATGTGGTCATGGACGTTTTCGGACAGCGGCAGACGCAGACCACCCGGACCACTCAGAGCCAGAACACCGACCCTCGGGCGGAGGCCCTGCAGGCCTTCCATGAGATGCGGGGGCTGACCTTCACCGTCGAATGGCGGCGCTTCCCCTGGACCCGGGGCGCTGACCTCGAACGCGCGCTGGTCGGCCCCGCCTACCTGGGCAATGTCGCCCTGGGGCTGAAGGACCGCAGCCACTGGGTCTACCAGTCCCGGGACGGCCGTACCTGGCGCTACGTCCCCCGGTCCCAGGTCCGCCGCCTGGTACACGAAGTGGTCGAGGAATTCGCCGGGTTCGTCCCGCCCCTGCCCCGCAGGCCCTGACCTCTGACTGAAACACCCCGCTGATCCGGGAACACCCCCGGACAGCCCCTCGCCCCCCGGCAACCGGAGGCCCGCCCCGCACAGACATGCAGGGGCCTGACAACCGAAGCGGCCCGGCGGTGCTACCAACACCCCGGGCCCGGACAAGTGAAGGAACCACTTGCCATGACGTACGTTACCGCCGCTTTGTGCACCCTGGTGCGCCTGCTCCGCCCCTGTGGCGGGCTGCACGCCGACCCCTCCGGCTACCTGCGCACCTTGGCCGCCGAGTACCGGCGCCGCTCCCGCCGGGTCCGCCGCTACACCCTGCCCGAGCACATCCCCAGCCGCCCGGACGGCACCGTGCCGCGCACCAGCCCCATCCAGAGCGCGAGCACCGCGAGCAACACCGGACCCAAGCAGGTCACCGCCCAGGCCCCGGACCAGGCCGGCCCGTTCATCCCCCGCCCCCGCCGTCCCGTCGACGTCCAACACCCGACCCCGCTCCCGGCCGACCCCCGGACCACGCACCCGGCCCCGGACACGCCCCGGGCGCTGTTGCCCACCTTCCGCGTCTCCCACGGCCACACGCCCGTGCCGGAATCCTCCGCTGCCGCTGGCCGAGTCGACCTCGTGCGCACCTACTACCGCGCCCACGAACAGCACACCCGCGCCGCCCGAACCCGCACCGCCCGCGCCGGCCACCCCGTCTGACCTCTCCCGCCCCGGCCCGGGTCCCCGGCCCGCGCTCAGACCAGGCCCAGCTCACGCCCCTTGGCCGCGGCGGCGGTGCGGTTGCCGACCCCGAGCTTGCCCATCAGGTTGCTCAGGTGCACGCTCACCGTCTTGGCGGAGATGAACAGGACCTGGCCGATCTCGCGGTTGCTCAACCCCTTGGCCACCTGCGCCAGCACCTCCAGCTCCCGCCGGGTCAGTCCGTCGGGGAGGGTCGCCGGGACAGTGACGGCCTCCTTCAGGTCCGTGCGCATCCACCCGGCTTCCTGATCGAAGTTCCATGCGGTCCCCGGGCCGAGGGAGGTCTCGTAGCGTTCCAGCAGCGCCCGGGCCCGGCCGTGGTCGCCCAGGTCGAGGGCGGCGTGGAAGGCTCCCATCAGAGACCGCAACTGGAATCCCCGGTATCCGGCGCGTTCGGCGGTCTCCGCTGCCCCGACCAGGTGCTCCAGCATCTCCGCAGGGTCCTCGGACAAGAAACCCACAAGCACCCTGCGGCCCAGACACCCCATGGGAGAGATACGCCCTTGATCGTGGTCCAGATTGGCCCGTAGGTGAGCAGCGAGCTTCTCGGCCATCCGGAGCCCTTCGGGGTCACGCTGACGCCGGAGCCGGAACACCAGTACGCCGACCATGGCGAGCCCGTCGAGGGGGAACCGGCCGGGCTCCAGCATGCCGATGTCGTCGTGGGCGCGTTCGACCTCTCGGGCGGACTCAACCAACTCACCCCGGAAGATCAACAGGTGGGACCGGGCGTAGTAGTGGTTGAGGTACTCGACCGGGGAGGAGACGTCCCGGGGCATAATCCGGGTGAACGCCTCCAGCGCCTGCTCCGCCTGTGCCCAACGCCCCTGGAGCGCGCAGAACTGGGCCATCAGGTTCAGCCGGTGGGCCTCCTGGCGTGACTCACCGCGCGGCAGCCGGGCGAGCAGAGCCTCGGCCTCGTCGAGCCGCCCCATGTCGGTGAGCAGGGCCGCCATCGTCGCTCCGCAGCCGACCCCCTGGCTACGGGAGACCCCGAGCTCGGCGCAGCGCTCCACCCCTCGCTGGGCCGCACGGTAGGCCTCCGCCAACCGCAGTTCCTGATCCAGGTGAGCGGCCAGGTTGCGCCAGGCGCGCACCTCCATGCGCACCTGCCCGGTGCGCTGGGCGAGGTCGATCGCCCGGTGCAGCATCGCGGCGACGGCCTTCCCCGCACCGGGTTCCTCGTTCCTCTCCACACCGATCCCGGACCCACCACCGGCTCCTCGGCCACCGGCCGGGTCCTGTCCGATCCCCGAGGTCTCACCGAGCAGGTTGGCCAGGGTCATCAGCGCGTCCACCTCATTGACCTGGTCGCCCGTCCGCTGAGCCGCCGCGAGCGCCGCCCGGGCCACCTGTTCGGACTCCTCCTCGCGTCCCAGCCGCATCAGGACGGTGGCGCTGGCGGCGTCCAGTACGGGCCGCCGGAGGTGGTCGTGGCGCAGGTGTTCGGCGGCGGCCCTCAGGTCCTCCAGGGCGTCAACCCGGCCCTGATCGCTGCGGGCCCGGCCACGGGCCATGAGGAGTTCGCCGGTGAGGTCGGGTGCGGTGGCCGGATCAGTGGCGCGCAGTCCGGCGGTGGCGTGCGCGACGGCGCGGCGGGGGCTGCCGAAGACGTGCGCGGCCGTGCAGGCGCGGCGCAGGATCTCGCCGTGGGGCAGACCGAGGCGGTCGGCGGCGTCGGGCACCAGCTCCCAGAGCTCCAGCACCCGTTCGAGCAGGTCCAGGTGCTCGGGGTGTGCTGCGGTGACGGCGGCGTGCTCGGCTGCGGTCCAGGCTGCGGTCAGGGCCCTGGGGTGGTCGTGCACGGCGTGGGCGTGCCGGGCCAACTGGGCGGCGGTCTCACCGGGGACCCGGCCGGGGACGCCCTTTTCGAGGACGTCGGCGTAGCGGCGGTGGACTCGCACGCGTTCCCCGGGCAGCAGGTCGGCGTAGACGGCTTCAGCGAGCAGGGCGTGCCGGAACACGTAACCGTCCTCGGTGGCGCGCAGGACCCTGGCATCGATAGCCGGACGCAGGGCGGAGTCGAGTGCCCCCTCACTGATCCCGGAGTGTTCGGCCACCTCGGCGAGGACGCTGTGGTCGACCCGGTCCCCGGCAGCCGAGGCCAGGCCCAGGACGGCGCGGGTGGTCTCGGGCAGGGGGTCGACGCCGCGCAGCAGGAGTTCGCGTGGACCGTCAGGGAGAGCGGTGTCCAGGGGGCCGGGGTCAGCGAGTAGGGACTCGACGAACAGCGGGTTGCCGCCACTGCGGGCGTGCAGGAGGTCGGGGTCGGCCTGTCGGCCCAGAGCGGCGGCCTGTTCGGCCACTTCGTCCCGGGAGAACGGTCCCAGGTCGAGACGGCGGACCCCGGGCAGGCGTTCGACTTCGGGTAGCAGGCGCCGCAGCGGGTGACTGCGGTGCAGGTCGTCGGTGCGCACGCTGATCAGGAGGTGGACGGGGGCCGCCTCCAGGTTGCGCAGCAGGAAGACGAGCAGGTCGCGGGTGGAGGCGTCGGCCCAGTGCAGGTCCTCGACGACCACGGCAAGGCCCTCAGGTCGGGCACGCTCCTCCAGGAAGGTGAGTACCGCCTCGAACAGGCGGGCGCGGCTCTCCTCGGTGGCCTCCGGGGCCGGGCCCAGGCCGGGGACCAGCCGGGCCAGTTCTCCCCCAACGGTGCCGCCGGGGGCTCCCTCGCGGACCAGGTGGCGCAGGACGGTGGTGAAGGGCGCGTAGGCGATGCCCTCGGTGCCCAGTTCCAGACAGCCGCCGACAACGGTGCGGGTCAGGGGTGTGCGGGCCAGGTACTCGGTGATGAGCCTGGTCTTGCCGATCCCGGCGTCGGCACACAGCACTGTGGTCTGCGGGGCCCCCTCCCTCGCGGTCCGGGCCGCGGACAGGAGTTGGTCCAGCTGCTGCTGACGGCCGATGAGGGAGGAGGGATCGTGGACCTGCATGCTGTCCAGTATGTCCGGAGCAACCGCCTGTGGCAGCAGGCTTTCGGGCCGGAACCGGCCGACTCGCCGAGCGGCGGACAGCCCCCGGAAGGGCGGCCGCCCCGGAAAACGGCCGGTTCCCGTCGAACCCTCCCCGGTGAACGCGGTCAGTCGTCGGCGCCGAGCCACAGGTCGGGGCCGAAGACCTCGTAGCGGACCGAGCGGGCGGGCACGCCCGCGCGCAGGAACTGGGCCCGGACGTCGCGCATGAACGGCAGCGGGCCGCACAGGTACACCTCGGCGCCCTCGGGCACCTCGACCCGGTCCAGGTCCATCGTCCCGGCGTGGTGGTCGCCGCCGGTGCCGTCGTCCCCGGGGCACCCCGCCTGGCAGTTCTCGTACCAGGTGTGGGCGGTGGCGCCGGGGAGCCGGTCGACCAGGGCGGCGATCTCCTCGCGGTGGGCGTGGTCCTCGGGGCCGCGGTCGGCGTGCAGCACCAGGACCGGGCGGGTGCTGCCCTGTTCGGCCAGGTGCTGGAGCATGGCGACCATCGGGGTGCAGCCGATCCCGGCCGAGGCCAGGACGAGCGGGTGGTCGCCGTCGGCCAGGGTGACGTCGCCCGCGGGGGTGGACACCATGAGGGTGTCGCCGGGGACGGCGGTGTCGTGCAGGAGGGTGGAGACCTCGCCGGCCGGGTGTTCGCCCGCGCGCAGCCGCTTGACGGTGATCCGGCGGCGGCTGCCGTCCCAGCCGGAGAGGGAGTACTGGCGGGCCTGGTGGAGGCCGTCGGGCAGTTGGACGCGCACGCTGACGTACTGGCCGGGCCGGAAGCCGGGTGCCGGTTCGTCGCCTCGGGGCTCCAGGGTGAGGGAGACGGTGTCGGGGGTCTGCGCGGAGCGGTCGGCCACCCGCCAGGGGCGCCACACGTCGCGGCCGGTGGTCCCGAACTCCTGGTAGAGGCGGGCCTCCATGGCGATGAGGCTTCCGGCCATCAGCCAGTAGACCTCGTCCCAGGCCGCGACGACGTCGGGGGTGGCGGCCTCGCCCAGGGTGTCGGCGATCGCGGCGAACAGGTACTTGTGCACGATCACGTACTGGTCCTCGGTGATGCCGAGGGAGACGTGCTTGTGCGCGATGCGCGACAGCAGGGCGTCGGGGCGCTCGTCCGGGTGCTCCAGGAGGGCGGTGGCGAAGCCTGCGATGGATCCGGCCAGGGCTCTGCGCTGTTCGCCGCTGGCCTGGTTGCCCCGGTTGAACAGCCCGTCCAGGAGCTCGGGGTGCTCGCCGAGCATCGTGTCGTAGAACCGGGCGGTGATGGCCTCCAGCGCACCCGCGACGGCGGGGATGGTGGCGCGGATCGTGGCTGCGGACTCGGTGGAGAGCACGCTTCCTCCTTCGTCGGGGCGGGGCCCGTGTCAGATAATTGGTATATGAAATGCATATTAAAACCGAGGCCCGAGATCCCCGCACCGGGGTGGGCTCAAACGCGAAAGGGCAGGTCAGCAGATCATTCGGGACACCAGAGGGGGAGACCCCGCCCCTGCCAGGGCGAGCACTCCGGCAGTCAGGGCGCGTTCAGACAGCGGCAGACAGCGGCAGGCAGCGGTCAGGCCGGAGGGGCGTCCTCACCGAGCACGATGAGGGTCTGCCGCGCGGGCGGGGACACCAGGGACTCCACACTCACCCCGTCCAGGGACACGTAGAAGGCCTCCCGGGCCTGGGCCAGCGCACCGCGCAGCCGACAGGCCGCGCGCAGCGGGCAGGGCGGGTCGTCCTCGCACCCGGCCAGGTCCCCGGCCCCCTCCAGTTCGCGGACGATCGCCCCCACCGAGGAGCGCCGTCCCGCCTCGGTCAGCAGCAGCCCGCCGCCGCGGCCCCGCCGCGCCTCCACCAGCCCCATCTCCGCCAGCCGCGCCACGGCCTTGGCCATGTGGGTGTAGGGCACGGCGAGCATCCCGGCGGCGGTGCGGGTAGTGAGGAGTTCGCCCTCCCCCGCCACCGCGAGCCGCATGACCAGGCGCAGGGAGACGTCGGTGAAGGCGGTCAGGCGCATGGACCCATGGTAGGTCCTGCGCCCGACCCCGGCCCCGGCTCCGGATGTCCCCAGCCCGGCGGTCGACACCTGGAGCTGTCACGGCCCCCTGTTCGAAGGTGATCTTGCTACCAGGGGCAAGTTCGGCGCCGAACTTGCCCCTGGTAGCAAGATCACGGGGAGACAGCGGTTTCGGGCAGTCGTGGCGCTCACCCTTCCCAGACCGTGTTCGTCAGGCGGACCGACGGTAGAACGTCCGGCCCCGGTCAACGGCAGAACGTCCGGCCCCTGACCGAACGCAGAGAGCGCCTAGCCCGTGGGGCGCTCCGACCCGCTCCCCTCGGCCTCGCGGCTCCCCCGATCCGGCCGGTGGACAGCGGCGTCCCGGGGCATCCACACCAGCACCACGACCAGCCCGACCACACCGAAGCACAGCGAGACCAGCGCCGCCAGGTGCAGCCCCGCCAGGAACGCCTCCTTGGCCGGGGCGACCAGGGCCTCTCCCTCCGCCCCCAGCCTCCGGGCCAGCGCCATGGTGCCCTCGATCGACTCACCGGCCGAGCGCAGCTCCCCCGGGCCCACGTCCTCGGACTCCTCCGCCACGGTGCGCAGGGTGGGCGCGATCCCCGCCCGGTAGTGGAAGGAGATCACCGCCCCCAGAACCGCCACGCCCATGGCGGTGGCGACCTGGCGGACCGTGTTCTGGACCGCCGAGGCGGCTCCGGCCTTGCCCGACGGGACCGACGACATGATCGCGTCGGTGGCCGGGGTGAGCACCACCGCCATCGCCGAGGTCTGGAGGAAGAAGAACCCGATGATGAGCGGCAGCGGGGTGTCCACCGCGATCTGCGTGTAGAAGACGAAGCTGCAGCAGACAGCGACGACCCCCGCCGCAGCGAGCGTGCGCGGGCCGAGCAGGCGCACCAGGGTGGGGCTGAGCGGGGCGAAGATCATCTGGCCCAGCGCGGCGGGCAGGACCAGCAGGCCCGCGAAGAACGGGGAGAACTCACGCACGCTCTGCCAGTAGAAGCTGAGGAAGAAGATGATCCCGGCCATGCTGAAGAACAACACCATGATCGTGGCGATGGAGACGCTGAACCGGGGGTCGCGGAAGAAGCGCACGTCCAGCGAGGGGTTCGGGGTACGCGACTCGTGGACCAGGAACAGCACGAGCACCGCCACCCCCAGCAGCAGCGAGCCGAACACGTCCCAGTCGGACAGCGAGGCCCGCTCCCCCGCCGTGATGATCCCGTAGATGATCAGCACCAGCCCCGGGATGGAGAGCAGGACGCCGACCACGTCGGGGCGCCCGGCGTCCTCGTCCCTGGACTCGGGGATGAGGAGGTACATCAGCGCCAGGCCGACGATCACGAAGGGCACGTTGACCAGGAAGATCGAACCCCACCAGAAGTTCTCCAGCAGCAGCCCGCCCGCTGACGGGCCGATCGCCATCGCCAGGCCGACCGCGCCGGCCCACAGCCCGATCGCCCGCCCGCGTTCCTCCGGCGGGAACACGTTGGTGATCACCGACAGGGTCTGCGGCATCACCATGGAGGCGCCGAAACCCATCACGGCACGCGCCCAGACGAGCTGTTCGGGGCTCTGCGAGTAGGCCGACAGCGCCGAGGCCGCGCCGAACACCACCAGCCCGGCCACGAGCAGCCGGCGTCTGCCCCACCGGTCGCCGAGCACACCGAAGGTGAACAGCAGCCCCGCGAAGACCAGCGTGTAGGAGTTGATCGCCCATGCGAGCTGCGACTGGCTGGCGCCCAGGCCGAGGACCGGATCGGAGAGGGTGCGCAGCGCTACGTTGAGGATGGTGTTGTCGGCCACGATCACCAACAGGCAGATGACGAGCACCGCCAACCCGCCCCACCTGCGCCGATACGCTGTCTGCTGGTCCACGGGAACACCTTCCGGTCCACGGCGCCCGGCCCGCGCGCCGGCCACACACCCGCGCGGCTGCCCTGGTCCCGGTGTCGGGGGCCGGTGCCGGTGTCATGCTAACCACCCGTCCGCCACCCCGAGGGAGGCAGCCGCTCCGGACGGGCTCCGGGGAACAGACGGGGGCGCGGCGGCGTTGACGTACGGTTCCGCTCCGCCACGGTAGGGCCGCACAGCACCTGTCGCGCACACCCGTCCCGCCCCTCCCGCAGGTGGCGTGTGCGGTGCCCGTGCCGGTGCGAACGAGTCCGTCCCCGGGGGCAGACGCCGGGACGGCAGCGTGCGATGATGCTTGCGTGCGGCCCCCGCACACCTGTTCCTCCCGCACCGGTTCCGCCGGGCGGCCCGGAACCGGACGCGGGGAACAACCCGCACGGCGACACCGTTCCCTCCGGGGAACCCGCGTGCGAGAGCACGTACGACAACTGTTTTCGTCCACAGGTCCGGGGACACCCCCAGCGGGTGCTTCGAGACAACGGAGGAAGAAACATCATGAACACCACCCCGAAGACCCCCTCCGCCGGGAACGCCCTGTACGGCGGGGTCACCAACCGGCGGGTCACCATCCGCGACCTGGCCCTGGCCAAGCAGCGCGGCGAGCGCTGGCCGATGCTGACCGCCTACGACGCCCTCACCTCGCGGATCTTCGACGAGGCGGGCATCCCCGTCCTCCTCGTCGGCGACTCCGCCGCCAACGTCGTCTACGGCTACGACTCCACCGTCCCGGTGACGATGGACGAGCTGGTTCCGCTGACCGCGGCCGTCTCCCGCTCCACCACGCGGGCGCTGGTCGTGGCCGACCTGCCCTTCGGCTCCTACCAGGGCTCCCCCCAGCAGGCGCTGGAGGCGGCCTCCCGGTTCATGAAGGAGGGCAACGCCCAGGCCGTGAAGCTGGAGGGCGGCCACACGGTGGCTCCCCAGGTGGAGATGCTGGTCTCGGCGGGGATCCCGGTCATGGGTCACGTCGGCCTGACCCCGCAGTCGGTGAACACCCTGGGCGGTTACCGGGTGCAGGGCCGTGGCGAGGCCGCCGCCGGCCTGCTCAAGGACGCCAAGGAACTGGAGCGTGCGGGCGCGTTCTCGGTGGTGCTCGAAGCGGTCCCGGCCGACCTGGCCGCCGAGGTCACCGAGCAGCTGTCCGTCCCGACCATCGGTATCGGCGCGGGCCCGTCCACCGACGCCCAGGTGCTGGTGTGGCAGGACATGGCCGGGCTGAGCCCGCGGGTGGCCAAGTTCGTCAAGACCTACGCCGACCTGGCCGGAACCCTGCGCGACGCCGCGACCTCCTACGCGGACGAGGTCGTCAGGGGCAGCTTCCCGGCCGAGGAGCACACCTACTCCAGCTGATCCGCCGGACGGCGGGCGAACCGTCGGACGTGGCCCTCGTGCCGCGACCGGCGGTTCGTCGCGTCTGGGGGGCGGTCTCGGAGAGGGTTACGGAACCGGTGAGCCAGACAACAAACCGAACTGGACTCGGTAGTACAGTGACGGCACACCGAGCACCTACGCGGGCCGGGAAGCCCGGCCCACCGGGAGGACAGCACATGCGCATCTCGATGCCGCTCCAGTACTCGGGCGAGCCCAAGGCCGCCGTCGACCAGGTCGTCGAACTGGAGAAGGCCGGGTTGGACACCGTGTGGGTCGCCGAGGCCTACGGTTACGACAGCCCCACCCTGATGGGCTACCTCGCCGCCCGCACCGAGCGGGTGGCCATCGGTTCGGCCATCCTCCCGATGTACAGCCGGACCCCCACCCTGATCGCGATGACCGCCGCCGGGCTGGACTACCTGTCCGACGGGCGCGCCATCCTCGGCTTGGGCGCCAGCGGCCCGCAGGTCATCGAGGGCTTCCACGGCATCCCGTACACCAAGCCGCTCGGCCGCACCCGCGAGACCATCGAGATCTGCCGCAAGATCTGGGCCCGCGAGGAGCGCCTGACCCACGACGGCAAGGTGTTCCAGCTGCCGCTGCCGCCGGAGAAGGGCACCGGCCTGGGCAAGCCGCTCAAGATCATCAACCACCCGGTCCGGCCCGCGATCCCGATCTTCGTCGCCTCCCTGGGCGAGAAGAACGTCGAGATGACCGCCGAGACCGCCGACGGGTGGCTGCCGCACCTGTTCATCCCGGAGAAGGCCGAGACCGTGTGGGGCGAGTCCCTCGCCAGGGGCAAGGCCAAACGCGACCCGGGCCTGGGCGCGCTGGAGATCTCCGCCGGCGGCCTGCTCGCCATCGGCGAGGGCGAGGAGACCAGGAAGCTGATGGAGTTCACCCGCCCGATGATCGCCCTGTACGTGGGCGGCATGGGCGCCAAGGGCAAGAACTTCTACAACACGGTCGCCCAGCGGTACGGCTACGAGGAGGCCGCCGAGAAGATCCAGGACCTGTACCTGGACGGCAAGAAGGACGAGGCCGCCGCGGCGGTCCCGGACGAGTTCGTGGAGCTGACCAACCTGGTCGGCCCCGAGTCCTACGTACGCGAGCGCGTGGAGGCCTTCCGGGCCGCCGGAGTCACCCAGCTCAACGTGACGCCCGTGGGCGACAACCCCGCCAAGCTCATCGAGAAGGTCAAGGAGTGGGCCTCCTGAGCCACCCGTAACACCAGGTCGCGTGCCCCGCGCTCCCGTGGGGCACGCGGTTCCCCAAGAAACGGGGGACTTCTTTTCCACACGAAGGCGCAGCGCACCCCGCATTCGATACCCTCGGTAACCGAAATCCCACTTATTGCTCTGTTAACATGCGTTAAGTAACGTCCCGCCCCCGGACGAAACCGGAGAACGCATGCCCCCCGTACCCCGCAGATTCGGCGCGAGCGCCCTCCTGATGGCGGCCGCCCTCGGCTCGGTCCTCGCCTCCCCGCTGCCTGCGGCCGCCGCCCCCGCACAACACTGCGTCGGCGACATCGACGGCAGCAGCCAGGAGTGCTTCGACACCTACGCCCAGGCGATCGACGCAGCGGAGAACCGCGTCGGACACACCCTGGCCGAACAGGAACGCGCCCTCGCCGAACAGGAACACACCCTGTCCGGGCCCCGGATCAGCGCCCTCGCCGCCGAGAGCAGCTCCAACGTGATCATCGGCACCTACTTCGAACACGGGAACTACGGCGGCGCCACGTTCACCCTCCACGGGGACAACACCTGCCAGGGCGGCGACGACATCGAGTTCTGGTTCACCTTCCCCCCGGAGTGGCAGAACATCATCTCCTCGGCCCAGCCCTGGGCGCGGTGCTCGCTGTGGCTGCACTCGGGACCGGACGGCACCGGCGACCGCGACGGCCCCTACCGCGAGAACACCCCCGACATCGGCGGCTACATGAACGACCGCACCGTCTCCACCACCCTGGGCTGACGTCCGACTCCCCCCACCCCCGCTCGATGGGAGAACCGACATGAGACGCACGTACGCCGTGCTCGCCGCCGCCGCGGTCGCCGTGGCGACCGCGGTCACCACGGCACCGACCCCGGCCTACGCCGACCACGAGGACACGCCCACGGTGCGCGAGCTGCTGGAGCGGTGCGACGTGTCCACGGACCTGTGCGAGTTCCACCCCGGCGGAGAGCCCGAGCTGTTCTCCGCCCATGGCCGCGTCGTGGGATCGGAGGTGTTCAACTGCACCTCGGGCCGCCAGAACATGGCCGTGCAGTGGTCCGACACCACGTCCCAGAGCAACAGCGTCGGCCTGGCCCTGACCACCGAGGCCGGATTCGGAGAGGTCTTCTCGGTGTCCTACGAACAGTCCTTCCAGCACACCTGGACGACCTCGCACACCGAGGCGCAGACCACCTTCGTCAACACCGGCCCCGGTGAGGTGGGCTGGGTCGAGCGCCGACCGCGGATGCAACGCGTGCACGGCACCTACGAGCTGCACTTCGGCAGCCGCCAGTGGGGCCACTACATCTGGTACGCGCCCTTCACCGCCGAAGGACCCGTGCCCGGATCACCGGACGAGATCGTCACGCAGAACGTGCGGCCGATGACCGACGCGGAGGAGGCGGCGTGCCCGTGACCCCCCGCCCCGGGAGGGGCACAACGATGAGGACCCTCGCGGCCGGCGCCGCGGCGAGCGCGGTGGCGGCGGCCCTGGTACTGTCCCCCGCACCGGCCGCGGCCGACCACGAGGGCACCCCGACCGTCCGGGAACTGCTGGAGAGGTGCGGTGAGAGCACCGACCTGTGCGAGTTCCACCCCTCGGGCGCCCCGGAGTACTTCCAGAACACCGCCGAACAGGTCGGCGCACCGGTCTACAACTGCACCGACCACGAGCAGCTCTCCCAGGTGTCCTGGTCCAAGACCACGGGCGAGTCCAACAGCGTGAACCTGTCGATGACGGCCACGTTCGGTGCGATCTTCAAGCAGAGCTTCACCGTCTCCTACGGCCACGAGTGGAGCTCGGAGCACACGCAGACCCAGCGGACCCAGATCACCGCCCAGCCGGGCGAGGTGGCCACCGTGTACTACGGGCCCAGGATGCAGCGCGTGCACGGCACCTACGAGCTGCACTTCGGCAGCCGCCAGTGGGGCCACTACATCTGGTACGCGCCCTTCACCGCCGAAGGACCCGCGGACGACCAGGGCAGCACCGTCACCCAGTCCACGAGGCAGATGACGGACGGGGAGCGCGCCGCCTTCTGCGGCTGACCCGGCCTCCTGCCCACGGAACTCCCGGTCGTGCCGCGCCCCCGGTTCCCCGACCGGCGCGGCACGGCCCGGGGCTCACAGACCCGTGATGCGGATCCCCGCGTGGGTCTTGTAGCGGCGGTTGACCGCGATGAGGTTGGCGGTGAGCGCCTCCACCTGGTGGGCGTTGCGCAGCCGCCCGCCGAACACGCCCCGGACGCCGGGGATCCGCTCCGCCAGGGCGCGCACGACGTCGGTGGCCTCCCGGTCCTCGCCCAGCACCAGGACGTCCAGGTCGATCTCCTCGACCTCGGGGTCGAGCAGGAGCACGGCGGACACGTGGTGGAAGGCCGCGGTGACCCGGCTGCCCGGCAGGACCTCTGCGGCCTGCTGGGCGGCGCTGCCCTCGGCGACGTCCAGGGCGAAGGGCCCCTTCTTGTCGAAGCCGAGCGGGTTGACGCAGTCCACCACGATCTTGCCGGCGAGCCTGTCGGCCAGGGACACCAGCAGCTCGCGGTGGCCGTCCCATGGCACGGCGACGATGACCACGTCCCCCTGGACGGCCGCTTCCACGTTGTCCAACCCGTGCACCCGGATGGCGGTCGACTCGGCCTCGACCAGCTCACCCGCTGCCTTGGCGGCGCGCTCGGCGCTTCGGGAACCGATGTAGACGGTGTGCCCGGCCAGGGCGAACCTGCGGGCCAGACCACGCCCCTGGTCACCCGTCCCGCCCAGGACGGCGATGGTCAGCCCGGTGATGTCCGCGCCCTGTGTCGCGTTCTGTTCACTCATGCGCCGATCCTGTCAGAACGGGGTTCGGTGCGGAACGCACAGGGCCGGTCTTCGCCGGACCAACCCCTCCCGCCCCTGGTCAGGGCCGCTCCCGGGCGGGGCTGGACGGCCGACCGGCCCGGCGTCCGCGCCATCAGCGGTCTCCCCCGTTCTCCTCCTGCTCCTCCCAGGCCTCGTTGCGCTCGGCCGCGATGCCCAGGGCGCGCGCCGCCGTGGCCTCGTCGGGGTAGGGGCCGAGCCGCTGGCTGTTGGGGCAGCCCGCGCCGTGTTCGACCCTGCTGTGTTTGAGGCAGTACCACCAGCCGTCGTCCTGTGCGTCGCCCACTACCGAACCACCTCTCTCGTTTCGGATACGTGGGGCACCTACCCGAACCTGGGGCGCTCCTCACACCCGCCCCGGACGTGCCGCGGCCCGGCCGGGAGGGTGCACCCACGAACTACAATCAGTGTCCATGACTACTCCGCTGGTTCCTGGGCGCATCTCGCCACAACGTTCGGTTCCCCCGCACATCGTCCGACCGGAATACGTGGGCAAGAAGCACCCGGTGGAGGGTGTTCTGGGAGACGTCCAGACTCCGGAGACCATCGAGCGGATCCGGGTCGCGGGCCGGATCGCGGCCCAGGCCCTCGAAGAGGTCGGCAAGAACGTCCAGCCCGGTGTGACCACGGACGAGCTGGACCGGATCGGCCACGAGTTCCTGCTGGACCACGGCGCCTACCCGAGCACCCTCGGATACAAGGGCTACCCGAAGTCCCTGTGCTCCTCCCTCAACGAGGTCATCTGCCACGGCATCCCGGACGACACGGTGGTCCAGGACGGTGACATCGTCAACATCGACATCACCGCGTACAGGGACGGCGTGCACGGCGACACCAACGCCACGTTCCTGTCCGGCGAGGTCTCCGAGGAGCACCGCCTGCTCGTGGAGCGCACCCACGAGGCGACGATGCGCGCGATCAAGGCGTGCCGGCCCGGCCGCCAGATCAACGTGATCGGCCGCGTGATCGAGTCGTACGCCAAGCGGTTCGGCTACGGCGTCGTCCGTGACTTCACCGGCCACGGGGTGGGGCCCGAGTTCCACTCCGGGCTGGTCGTCCCGCACTACGACGACCCGCGCGCCACCACCGTGATGGAGCCGGGCATGACCTTCACGATCGAACCCATGATCACCCTGGGCGGCGTGGACTACGACATGTGGGACGACGGTTGGACCGCCGTCACGGCCGACCGTCGGTGGACCGCGCAGTTCGAGCACACCCTGGTCATCACCGACTCCGGAGCTGAGATCCTCACCCTGCCGTAACCGGGCGTGCCCGTCCCCCAGCCGCCCGAGGGCCCGGCCGCGGCGCCTTCGTTCCCCGAAGGCGCCGCCGGGCTCCGGCCGCCGAGCCGGTGTCGAGAACCCTGTACGAGCCCGGCCGCCGCGCCGGTGACCACGTCCGACCGACACACGGGGACCCTGCCATGGCGATGTTCGTCCACCTGACCCCCCGCGCCAACATCACCCGCGTCCGGCGGTCCGGCCTGCGCACGACCACCGGGTTCGGGGATGCGCGCGGAGTGTTCTGCTTCCCGGTCCTGCCGTCGTACACGGTGACCCATCAGTGGCTGCGGGAGCTGTCCCGCCACCACGGGCCGCGTGGCCTGGTCGGGGTGTACGTGCGGCTGCCCGACGGTGAAACGGTCACGGTCGGCCACCACGACGACCGGCGGGGACCGCGGCAGGTGACCGCCGCGGAGGCGGTGCGCGTGATCGCCGCGCTGGAGGACCCGCGCGGCTGGGAGGTGGTCGTGCCCCGCCCGGTGACCCGGAGCGAGGTGCACCGTATCCGGGAGGTCCGGCAGGTGACCGGATGGCGCTACTTCCCCGACTCCCACGGCCCCGCCCCCTGCGCCTGCGCGGACTGTGCGGTGCGCGGCGGGTACGGCGCCAGGCGGTTGCGCCAGCGCCGTCCGCACCCCCTGGACGGCCCGGTACCCCCGCCCCGGGTGCTGGTGGGGCGGATCTCCGAAGCACGGACCCGCGGGGACGCCGCGGCGCTGCGCGAGGCGCTGGGTTGGTTCAGTCGGCGCCGCCGCGGCCCCGTGGAGGAGTTGGCCCCGCTGGCCGACCATCCGCATCCTCTGGTGCGGGCCTCCCTGGCCGAGGCCGTCGCGGCCTGGTCGACCCCGGGCGTGGACGCCCTCCTCACCCGACTGGCCGCCGACCCCGATCTGCAGGTCCGTGAGGAGGCGGTGGTGGCCCTCGCCACCCGCACCGACCGGCGCCCGCACCTGACCCGCACCCCGTCCGGATCACCGCAGCCGCACGGACGCTGAGCCGTCCCCCGGTGCGTCCGGTTCCCGGCGACAGCGTACAACTACAAACCCAACCGAGCCTTGAGTTCTGACCATGGCACCGTGGAGACGGGCTCACCTCTCTCCACCTTGGCCGCAGTGTCCAGCATCCGACGATGGGCTTCAGGGTCACGGGAGGACATGGCTACATGCCACCAGCGATCCAGGCACTCGTTCACCGGAGCGATGTCCAAACTCTCCCGTGCCTCGTTCATCACCCGCCGATACTCCCGGTCGAAGTCACCCGCCTCCTCCGGAAGAAGCGCGGACCGGATCGCTCTGGGATTCCTGTTGATCCGCTCGTTCGGGCTCTGCTCTGGGCTGCCCTGGGCTCGCCGGGAACGTGCTGGCATGTGTGTCCTCCTCACTCCGACCTCCAGATTACGGCGACGGAGGCCGCCACGGCGGTCGTCCACAGGGGGAATCCGGGTGAGCGCCTCAACGGCCCCTCCGGTCGGAGAGCACCCGCCCGCCGCGCCCGGTGTGAACTCAGCCCCCGGGGTCGGGCGCGGGAACGGGTGGGAACCGTGGCTGCGCCGGACCCCGGGCCGTCCCTGCGAGCCTGCCCAGCTGGCGTAGCCACCTTGGGCGGGTCACGGTTCGGCGTGTGCCCGGCGAGCCCCCTCCGTGCCGCGCACGGCCAGGAACAGGGCGAAGGCCGCGCAGGTGACGGCGCCCAACAGGCTCGCCGCGCCCAGCTCTGCCCGCACCGCGTAGGAGGAGGCCGAGGTCATCAGGACCCCCGTGCCCAGGCCGAAGGCGAAGAGCAGGCCTGCTCGGGCCCACCTCGCCGGTAGCAGTGCGGTCGCGGCCAGAGCCGCGCAGAGGACCAGGTCGGGGACCAGGAAGAGGTTCTCGGCGTGCCAGGAGTCGTGGTGGAACAGGTACACGAAGGTCACGAGGCCGATCGCCGCGGCGGCCGTACGCGCCAGAAGGAGCAGGTTCACGGGGGGGTCCTTCCGAAGACTGTTTGTCAGCACTGCTGACAATCAGATTAGAGGAATATCAGCACCCTTCCAAGCAGCCCCTACACTCTCCCCATGACCAGCAGCGCACGGATCGAGATCGCCGACTTCACCGGGTACCTGCTCCACCGCCTGGGCAACGACACGACCCGGGTGATCGAGCGAGCCCTGCAACCGACCGGACTACGGGCCCGGGAGGTCCGGGTGCTGGGCTTCCTGTCCGAGGACCCCCTCTCGCAGAGCGCCCTGTGCGGGATCAGCGGGCTGGACCGCACGACGATGGTGGCGGTGGTCGACCGATTGGAGGAACGCGGTCTGGCCGAACGCCGCCGCGACCCCGCCGACCGGCGCCGACAGGCGGTCACGCGCACGCCCGACGGCGAGCGGACCTTCGGGGAGGCCGCCGCCCTGCTCCTGCGCGCCGAGGACGACTACCTCGCTCCGTTGGACGCCACCGAGCGGGAGACACTGCGCCTGCTGCTGCGCAGGCTCTACCTGTCGCGCACACCGGACTGCTAGCGGGGCCGGCGCGAACCCTGCTCCTGCCCCGGCGTCGGGACAGGATCGAGGGCAGGGCAGGCCGGGGTGAGGCCCGGGGGTCTCCGGGCAGGACGAGGCGGGCTGGGACCGGGCGCCCCCGGGATCCATGGGATCGCGATTCGCCCTCCGATGCCACCCCAGGGCCTTCGGACCGTGGATAACCGCCCCTCCCGGGCCTAGGCTCTGCCGGATGAAGATCCTCATCTCCGCGGACATGGAGGGCGCCACCGGTGTCACCTGGCCCGCCGACTGCGAACCCGGGACCGAACAGTGGCAGCGCTGCCGCTCCATGTTCACCAGCGACGTCAACGCCGCGATCGACGGGCTCCTCCGGGGCGGCGCCACCGAAGTCCTGGTCAACGAGGCCCACTCCACCATGCGCAACCTCCTCCTGGAGGAGCTGGACGAGCGGGCCACCATGATCACCGGACGCCACAAGGAACTCTCCATGGTCGAGGGTGTCCAGACCGGCGACGTCGACGGCGTCGTCTTCCTCGGATACCACTGCGGGGCCGGGGAGGACGGCGTGCTCGCGCACACCTACCTGCCCAACGCCATCACCGGGGTGTGGCTCGACGGTCAGCCGGCCGGCGAGGGCTACCTCAACGCCGCCGTGGTCGCCGAGTACGGCACCCCCGTCATCCTGGTGACCGGCGACGACCGGACCTGCGAGGACGCTGGATCCTACGCGCCCGCCGCCCGCACCGTGGCGGTCAAGGACCACGTCAGCCGGTACGCCGCCCGCTGCCGCCCACCCGCCCGCACCGCCGCCGACATTCGCGCGGAGGCGGAGCGGGCCATGGCGCTCGCCGGACGCCTGACCCCGGCCGAACCCGCCCCCAAGACCATGGAGATCGAGGTCGACTCCGCCCAGCTCGCCCAGGCCGCTGCCGTCGTCCCCGGCGTCACACGCACCGGAGCGCGGCGGGTACGGTACATCTCACCGGACGCCTACGAGATGATCCGCGCGTTCAAGGCGGTCTGCACCCTGATCTCCAACGCGATGGAGAAGGACTACGGCTGACCGCTGACCCCCGCCCCCGCTCCACCGGCACCGAGCGCCCGTCCCGGGGCCCACCCACGGCTGACCCCACGACCGGGGTGTTTTTGGCGGTTCCGGCCGAACGTGCGGGCGCTGCCCCGCGCGAACCGGTAGAACGGTGGCGGGTACCAGCACCGAACCGCACGGGACGCCCGTGTGCCCGAAGTGACCGAAAACCCCGAACGTGCTGCATAACCCCTGCTGAGAGCGAGGCCGAGCCCGTGGGCCACACCAACACCTCCCTGCCCGACAGCGTCCGTGAGGACGCCCTGGTCGAGGCCGGCGAGGACGCCGTCCACCTCACCCGCGAGCTGATCCGGCGGGACTCCACCAACCACGGCAAAGGCGAGGGGGACGAGCGCGCCGCCGCCGAGTTCATCGCCGAGGCGCTCGGCTCCACGGGCCTGTCCCCGGTGATCCTGGAGTCCGCCGACCGGCGGGCCAACGTGGTCGTGCGTATCCCGGGCACGGACCCGGACGCCGACGCCCTCCTGGTCCACGGCCACCTGGACGTGGTGCCCGCCGACCCCCACGACTGGACCTTCCCGCCCTTCGGTGGGGAGGTCGCCGACTGCCCGGCCACCGGGGTGCCCTCACTGTGGGGGCGCGGCGCCGTCGACATGAAGAACACCATCGGCATGGTCACCGCCGTGGTCCGGTACTGGTCCGAACTGGGTCTGCGCCCCCGGCGCGACATCGTGCTGGCGTTCGTCGCCGACGAGGAGGACAGCGCCGCCTACGGGGCCGACTACCTCGTGCGCAGCCACCCCGACCTGTTCGAGGGCTGCACCGTGGCCATCGGCGAGGGCGGTGGCCACACCGTGCACGCCCGGGACTCCTCCGGCTCCCCCGTCCGCCTGTACCCGATCGGGTCGGCCGAGCGCGGCAGCGCCTGGCTGACCCTGCGCTCGCAGGGCACCGCCGGGCACGGCTCCCGGCCTCCCCGCGACAACGCGGTCGGTGCTCTGGCCGCCGCCGTGGCCCGGATCGACGGGCACCGCTGGCCGCTGCACCTGACCCCGGTCACCCGCGCCGCCATCGACTCCATCGCCAGCTCCCTGGGGATCGAACGCACCCCTGGCGACACCGACACCAACGAGGCCGTGGACGCCCTGGTGGCCCGGTTCGGAACTGCCGCCCCGCTGGTCGGCCCCACGGTGCGCAACAGCGCCGCACCCACGATGCTCTCCGCCGGCTACAAGGTGAACGTGGTGCCGGGCGAGGCGACGGCCGGGGTGGACGGCCGTGTCCTGCCCGGCGGCCAGGACCAGTTCACCGAGACCATGGACGCGCTGACCGGCGACCACGTGGAATGGGAGTACGCGCACGGTTCGCCGCCGGTGGCCGCACCGGTGGACTCGGCCGCCTTCGACGCGCTGCGCTCGGCGATCCTCGCCCACGACCCCGGGGGCCTGGTGGTCCCGGTGTGCCTGGGCGGCGGTACGGACGCCAAGGTGTTCTCCCGGCTGGGGATCGAGTGCTACGGCTTCTCCCCCATGCGGATGCCCGCGGGCATCGACTACCCGAGTCTGCTGCACGGGGTGGACGAACGGGTGCCGCTGGAAGGGCTGCGGTTCGGGGTACGGGTGCTGGACAGCTTCCTGCGCGGCTGAGGCCTGCGCAGCCGGGGTCCCGCTGCGGCGCCGCGCACACGGTGCGGCACTGCGGGACAGGTGAAGGACAGGACGACAGGTATGGGGGACCAACGTGGGTGAGTCGGTGGCCGAGGCGCTTGACGGCCCAGGCGGTGCGCAGGAACCGGCCGGGGGTCGCCGGCCGGGCGGCGGAGGGGACCCGAGCCCGCGGACGGTGCGGGCGCTGACCCGCCCGCCGAGGCTGCGGGAGGGCGACAGGGTGCGTCTGGTGGCCCCGTGCAGCCCGGTTCCGGCGCCCCAGCTGGACGCGGCGGCGGAGGTTCTGCGGGGCTGGGGTCTGGAGGTCGAGCTGGCCCCGCACGTGCGTGACCGCCACCCGCTCCTGCCCTACCTCGCCGGGGCCGACCGGGACCGGGCCGCGGACCTCCAGGAGGCCTGGTGCGCCCCGGACGTACGCGCGGTGTTCTGCGCGCGCGGCGGCGACGGGGCGCACCGGATGCTGGACCTGCTGGACTTCGACGCGATGCGCCGGGCCGCCCCCAAGGCCCTGGTCGGGTTCAGCGACATCACCGCGCTGCACGAGGCGTTCGCGGTCGAGCTGGGCATGGCGACCGTGCACGGGCCGGTGGTGGGGACCCGCTACTTCGTGGGCGACGCGGCGGCCCAGTACGAACTGCACACCACCCTCTTCACACCCGAACGGCGCACCGTGCTCACCTCCCCGGGGGCGCATGCCCTGGTGCCGGGCCGGGCCGAGGGGGTGACCTTCGGCGGGAACCTGAGCCTGCTCAACGACGGGCTCGCCACACCGCACAGCCGGCTCTCAGCGGCGGGCGGCATCCTGGTCCTGGAGGACGTCAACGAGGACGCGGCCCGCATCGACCGGATGCTGACCCACCTGCTGCGCACCGGGTGGATGGACGGCGTGACCGGTATCGCCCTCGGCACGTGGACCGACTGCCCCCCTGGCCCGGAGGCCGTGTCCGACCTGATGCGGGACCGCCTCGCCCCCCTCGGGGTGCCGGTGCTGGCGGGCCTGGACTTCGGCCACTGCGCCGCGCAGCTCACCCTCCCGCTGGGGGTACCGGCCGTGCTGGACACCGGGGAGGGCACTCTCGCGCTGGCCGTCCCCGGACTGGATTGACGTCCTCCTCGGGGTGAACCCCCCGGGGATTCCCACAGCCTCGCGGCTGTAGGCGCGGTGCGCCTCACGGCGTCCGCTGGTTCCTGTTTCGCTGGCCGGCGCCCCACCCGGAAGGGTGGTGGTCCTACCCAACCTCCCGCCCCTACTGTGCGTTGCCTCGCAAGCTCGGCATGATCGCACAGCGGGGGCCCGGCGTTTCAGTTCTCCGCTTCCCGCTCTCTGGCGAGTTTCCGTCCAGCGGCGAGCACCACCCGAGACGCATTCACATCCCGGTCATGGACCGTCGCGCACCCAGAACACGTCCAGGTACGCACATGGAGAGGTTTGGGCCCGTCGACCACCCAGCACACCGAGCAGGTCTGCGACGACGGCAGGAACCGGCCCACCTTGACAAAGGTGCGCCCGTACCGTTGCGCCTTGTACTCCAGCATGCCCACGAACGCCGACCACCCGGCGTCGTGCACACTCTTGGCCAACCGGGTGCGCCCGAGCCCCTTCACACACAACTCCTCCACGAACACCGCTTGATTCTCGCGAATGATCGTGGTGGAAAGCTGATGGTGGAACTCACGGCGGGCATCGGCCACCCTCGCATGGGCGCGGGCGACCTTCACCCGTGCCCTGGCCCGGTTGTTCGACCCTTCCCGTTTACGGGACAGGTCCTTCTGGGCCTTCCTCAGCTTCTTCTCGGCACGGCGCAGGAACCTCGGGTTGGGCACCTTGGTGCCATCAGAGAGCACCGCGAAGTGGCCCGACCCCAGATCGATCCCCACATCATCCGCACTCTCCCGGAGCGGTGTGTCATCGGTCTCGACCACGAACGAGGCGAAGTAGCGCCCGGCGGCGTCCTTGATCACCGTGACCGTGGACGGGGCCGAGGGCAGGGCCCGTGACCACTTCACCTTCACCTCACCCACCTTGGGCAACCACAGCTTGCCCTGATCGGTGATCTTCCAGCGGGCGTTGGCGGTGAACCGGATCGACTGCCGGTGGTCCTTGCGGGACTTGAACCGGGGCCGACCCACCTTGGGACCCTTGCGCTTACCTTTCAGGGAGGCGAAGAAGTTGCGATACGCGGTATCCAGGTCGCGCAACGACTGCTGGAGGATCACCGAGCAGACCTCGCCCAGCCAGGACCGTTCCTCGGTTCCCTTGGCCTGGGTGATCAACCGCGTGGACAACTCCCCCGTCTTGGGGAAGGCCTCACCCTGCGCCCGCGTGGTCTCACGCGCCCGCAGGGCGTCGTTGTAGACCACACGGGAGCACCCGAAGGCGCGGGCCAGATCTGTGCACTGATCGGCGTTCGGGTACACACGGAAGTTGTACCGCAACTGCATACCTTTGACAGTAGAGGCGGGCTAGGACAGAACGTGACCGACCAAGGACACACGGGAGGCTTTCCAGAGCCGATTCACCTCCGGCCCGAAGGCCGGAGCACTCTCGGATCAAAACCGGTAGCGGCGGGCGGGGCCGGGACCGCGGCCGCCTCCCCGCGGTCTCACCCGGTGTCCCACCGATGGGCCGGGGGCCGGGTGTGCGACCAGCGGTGCAGGTTTTCGAGGAAGACACGGCAGCGGCACACCGCCCGTTCGGCCTCGGAGCGCTCCGGGTGCTGGTCGCCTTCGCCGAGGCGTTCGGACAGCATGCGCTCCACCCGTCGCACGGCCCGCCGGTCCTGGTCGGTGGGCCGGGGGTCCGCCAGCCGCCGCGCCACGTTGCGGCCCAGGTAGGTTCCGGCGACGGTCCCCTGCAGGCGGGCCAGTGCGGAGTCCAGCGTCTGAGCCGCCGACAGGAGCGCCGGGTCGCGTCGGCCCGCGAGCAGCGCGGCCACCGTGCTCTCCTCCAGGTGGCGCAGTGCGGTCTCGGGGTCGTACTCCTCCCTCTTCGAGCGGTAGGTGAAGGCCACCAGCGGGTAGCGGTGCACCATCTCCTCGACCTCCCGCACGTGTTCGGCCCAGCGCCGGCACTGCGCGCGCGTCTCGGACACGCCGGCCTCGGCCAGCAAAGCGACGATGACGGTGATCCCGTCCCGATCACGGACGTCGTCGTGGACGGCGAGGGAGAACCGGTTGCGGGCGGCGACCCCGTTGACGACCTCGATGGCGTAGGTGGCCATGCCGGTGAACAGGGTGAAGCCGACGGCCGCCCCCACCACCGACACCACCTGGCCGAGGGTGGAGAGCGGGGTGAGCTCACCGTAGCCGAGCACCGTGATCGTGCCCGCCGCGAAGTAGAGGGCGTCGAGGAAGGTGAGCGGATCGAGGTCGGCACCGATCTGGAACTCCTCCGGCAGCATCGGCCACACCGCCAACGCGAGGGCGAGCGCCAGCGAGACCAGCCACACCAGGAAGGTCGTGACCAGGATCAACGGTCCGGCGAGGCTGAGGAGGTGCTGGCCCGGGCCGGGCAGGCGCGTGCTCAACCACACGATGGGGTGCCACACCGCCCGGCGGACGAGCACGGCGGCCACCCCTTCGGCGTCCGGGTGCAGCACGGTGACCGCGGCGTCGCAGGCGACCAGCACGGTCAGGATGATTCCGACGATCGAGATGATGGCCATACCCGCCCTGCTACCCGTCCCGCACCCCGAGAAGCATGCGGACGACGACGGCGGCGGGTGCCGGGGGCGCCGGGAGCGGTTCGCTAGGGCAGGGTGAGCACCACCGGGCCGTCCTCGGTGACGGCGACCGTGTGCTCGCAGTGGGCGGCCCTGGTGCCGTCGTCGCTGAGGACCGTCCACCCGTCGTCGCCGTGGGCGTAGCCGTCGGAGCCGCCGCGCACGAGCTGGGGTTCGATGGCGATGACCAGTCCCGGGCGGAGCTTGAACCCTCTTCCGGGGCGGCCGTCGTTGGGCACGTCGGGGGCCTCGTGCATGGTGCGGCCGATGCCGTGTCCGCAGTGGTCTGCGGTGAGACCGTACCCGGCGGCGCGGGCCCCGGTGGCGATGGCGTGCCCGATGTCACCCACACGGTTCTCCGGGCGGGCGGCCTCCACGCCTCGGGCCAGGGCGGCCTCGGTGTCGGCGATCAGGGCGAGGTCGGCCGGGTCGGCCGTGCCCACCACGAAGCTGATAGCGGCATCGCCGGACCAGCCTCGCAGCCGTGCGCCACAGTCGACGCTGACCAGGTCGCCGTCGGCCAGGACCCGCTCCCCGGGGACCCCGTGCACGATCTCGTCGTTGACGCTGATGCAGGTCACGCCGGGGAAGGGCATCGGCGCCCAGGCGGGGTGGTAGTCCAGGAAGAGGGGTTCGGCGCCCGCCGCGGCGATGGTCCCGGCCGCGGCGCGGTCCAGCTCGGCGGTGGTCCGACCGGGTTCGGCGACCTCGCGGGCTGCGGCGAGCGCGTGTGCGACGACGCGGCCGGCCTCACGCATCAGGGCGATCTCGGCGGGGGTCTTGATCTCAACCATGGGAACTCTTTCGAGGACGGGACTCAGATAATTATACCGGTATTACTATACGCTCTTTGAGGGTGCGGGATACACTCGCCGCATGGTTCGTGAACCGCTGACCGAAGAGCAGATCGAACGCGGCCGTGCCCTCGGCGCGCTCCTGCG
The DNA here is from genome assembly GCF_055763695.1 of Nocardiopsis moroccensis. Taxonomy (NCBI): domain Bacteria; kingdom Bacillati; phylum Actinomycetota; class Actinomycetes; order Streptosporangiales; family Nocardiopsidaceae; genus Nocardiopsis; species Nocardiopsis moroccensis. The sequence goes on from NZ_CP199747.1 coordinate 2,829,093, forward strand.
CCAGGCCCGAGCCGATCGCACGATGGTGGACGTCGCCCGCTGCTCCGGGATCTCCGTGGAGACCCTGCGCAAGATCGAGGGTGGCCGCATCCCCACCCCGGCCTTCTTCACCGTCGCGGCCGTCGCCGCCACCCTGGGCCTGTCCCTGGACGCCCTTCTGGACCGGGTCGGCTCCGCGACCGAACCCGCCGCCGTCGGACCCGCCCCCCTGCACCCGCACGGCATCGCTGTCTGAGCACGGGCCGGGTGCCGGAGAACACGCCACCGCCCGGCACCCGGGAAACCGCTCCGAGGACCGACACCCGGGCAACGCCTAGGTTGGGACTCACACCCGCGGCCCGGGCGTGTTCACAGCCGCCCGCCCGCGCGCGGTGGTAACCACGTGAAGGTCGCGTCAACGTCGACCACAGGGGGAACATCATGAGTGAACAGACACCGCTGAAGCTGGACGAGGCCGAACTACGCGGACTGCTCGACGGCCGATGGGCCAACGTGCGCGAACGCGCCCGCGACGTCATCCGGGGCGAGGACTTCGCCCCGGTCCACGGCCTGTCCGTGGAGGAGCACCGCGCCCGCACCCTCAAACAGCTCATGGCGCTGAACGGGACCGGCATGCCCGCGTACGGCTTTCCCGAGTCGGTGGGCGGCGCGGACGACGTCGGCGCCTCGGTGGTGGCCTTCGAGATGCTCGTCGCGGACATGTCGCTCATGGTCAAGATGGGCGTGCAGTTCGGGCTGTTCGGCGGTGCCGTCAAGGCCCTGGGCACCGACGAGCACCACCAGCGGTACCTCCCGGACATCATGAGCGTGGAACTGCCCGGCTGCTTCGCGATGACCGAGACCGGCCACGGATCGGACGTGCAGAGCCTGGGCACCACCGCCACCTACGACCCGGACACCGAGGAGTTCGTGGTCCGCACCCCCAACGAGCACGCGCGCAAGGACTACATCGGCAACGCCGCCCGCGACGGCCGCATGGCGGTGGTCTTCGCCCAACTGCGCACGCCCGACGGTGACGGCGGACTCGTCGAGCACGGCGTGCACGCGCTGATGGTGCCCATCCGGGACGAGAAGGGCAGGCCGATGCCCGGGGTGACCATCGAGGACTGCGGCCCCAAGGCCGGACTCAACGGAGTCGACAACGGCCGCCTGTGGTTCGACGACGTGCGGGTGCCCCGCACCGACCTGCTCAACCGGTACGGCGACGTGGCCGCGGACGGGACCTACTCCAGTCCCATCGAGAACCCCAACCGGCGCTTCTTCACCATGCTGGGCACCCTCATCCGCGGCCGCATCAGCGTGGCCGGGGGCGCGGGCAGCGCCACCAAGGCCGCACTGGCCATCGCGGTCCGCTACGCCGACACCCGCCGCCAGTTCACCCGTCCGGCCACCGACTCCCAGCCCGAGCAGGAGGTGCGGATCCTGGACTACCTCGCCCACCAGCGCAAGCTCCTGCCCGCGCTGGCCCGCACATACGGGCTGCACTTCGCCCAGGAGGAGCTGGTCACCCGCCTGCACGAGCTGTCCCGCTCCGAGGAGCGCGACGAGCACGCCCAGCGCGAACTGGAGTCGCGCGCCGCCGGGCTCAAGGCGGTCGCGACCTGGCACGCCACCGAGGCCATCCAGACCTGCCGCGAGGCCTGCGGCGGCGCGGGCTACCTCTCGGAGAACCGGATCCCGCAGCTCAAGGCCGACTCGGACATCTTCACCACGTTCGAGGGTGACAACACCGTCCTGTTGCAGCAGCTCACCAAGGGTCTGCTCACCAACTTCAAGGACTCCTTCGGCGACCTGGACCAACTGGGCCTGGCCAAGTTCATGGCGGGCAAGGTGTTCGAGACCGTCATCGAGCGCACTGCCGCGATCCCGCTCATCGACCGGCTGATCGACGCCTCCCCCGGCCGGGGCGAGGAGGCCAACCTGTACAACCGCGGCTGGCAGCTGGAACTGCTGGAGGACCGGGAGAAGCACATCATCGAGGGCCTGGCGGGGCGCCTGCGCCGCTCCAGGAAGGACGGCAGCGACGCCTTCGACGTGTTCAACCAGGCCCAGGACCACGTGCTCGCGGCGGGCCGCGCGCACATGGACCGGGTGGTGCTGGAGGCCTTCGTCGCGGGCATCGACCGCTGCGGGGACAAGCCGACGGCCAAACTGCTCAACCGCCTGTGCGACCTGTACGTGCTGTCGGTGATCGAGGAGGACCGGGCCTGGTTCCTGGAGCACGAGCGGCTCTCCACCGCCCGGGCCAAGGCGGTCACCCAGGCCGTGAACGACCTCTGTCAGGGACTGCGCCCGTACGCGGTCCAGCTGGTCGACGCCTTCGGCCTGCGCGACGAGTGGCTGGCCGCACCCATCGCCCTGGGCGCCGAGCAGCGGCGCCAGGAGGAGTGACCCGGCGGGCACCCTCCGGGTGACCGCTTCCGGTCCGGCCGGGGCCCGCCCCGGGCCCCGGCCGGACCGGGCACGCACCCGTTTTCCCCTCTTCCCCCGGAACCTGGGCTCCGCCTAACATGAGTGACCTTCATGTTAGGTAGGTCACCCCGTGCGCACACCCCCGGCGCCACCGCCCCCGGATTCCCTCCCCCCGGCCCTGGCCGAACCCACCCGCAACGTCCGCGCCCTATGGGTGGCCGGGATCAGCCTGGCCAACCTCGGTATGTGGATGGCCTTCTTCGGTCCCCTCCAGGTCCTGCTCCCCGAACAGGTCGGCCGGGCCTCGCCCGCGGACAAGGAGACGGTGCTGGCCTGGGTCACCGGGATCGGCGCGGCCATGGCCATGGTCGCCACCCCGCTGGCCGGGGCGCTCTCGGACCGCACCACCGGGCCGCTGGGACGCCGCAGACCCTGGGTCCTGGCCGGGGCGGTGCTCGGCGGTGCCGGGCTGGTGGTCCTCGGCACCCAGGAGAGCGTCGCCGGGATCCTGCTGGGTTGGTCGTTCGTACAGACCTCGCTGTCCTGCCTGAACGCGACCCTGCTCGCCGCCGTCCCCGACCACGTGCCGCGGAGCCAGCGCGGAGCGGTTTCGGGCTGGGTCGGCATCCCGCAGTCGGCCGGGGTGGTGGCGGCGGTCGTGCTGGTCACCGTCGTCGTCACCGAGACCGCACCGGGCTACACCCTGATCGGTGTCCTCACCGTCGCCTGTGTGCTGCCCTTCGCCCTGCTCTCCCCCGACCCGCCGCTGCCCCGCGGGGCCCGGCCGCCCTGGCGCGACTTCGCCCGGGGGCTGTGGGTCTCGCCCCGCCGCCATCCGGACTTCGCCTGGGCCTTCCTCACCCGGTTCCTCATCGGCACCGGGAACGCGATGTTCATCCTGTACCTGCTGTACTTCCTGCGCGACGAGGTGGGCTACGAGGACCTCTTTCCCGGTTCCTCCGCCACGGACGGGCTGCTCACCCTGATCCTGGTGTACACGGCGGCGGTCGTGGCCACCACCGTGGTGGCGGGCGCGGTCTCGGACCGGCTCGGGAAACGACGCGGCATGGTCTCCTTCGCCGGGGTCGTGATGGGCCTGCCCGCGTTCATGGTGGCCCTCTCCCCCACCTGGGCGTCGGTGCTGGTCTGCGCGGTGGTGCTGGGTGTGGGGTTCGGTGTCTTCCTCTCCGTGGACAACGCCCTGGTCACCGAGGTGCTGCCGACCGCCGAGGGGCGCGCCAAGGACCTGGGGATCGTCAACATCGCCAGTTCGGGCCCGCAGGTGATCGCCCCCGCCCTGGCCGGGCCCATCGTGGTCCACCTGGGCGGCTACCCGGTGCTGTACACGGCCTGCGGGGTGATCTCGCTGCTCGGCGCGGCGGTGGTCTGGCGGATCAGGGGCGTGGCCTGAGACCGGATCCGTGCTTGCCCGTGTGGCCTCCGGCGTCCCGCGCCCGACCGGAGCGAACATGGCGGGCATGGATGCTCGGGAGTGGTGGGACCGGCTGGTCGGCGAGCTGACCGAGGGCACGGAGGTGACCGTCTACCCGGGGGGAGCCGGCCCGCCGGTCACCTACCGGGCCACCAGCCGGGCGGAGGTCCTGCCGGGCGAGCACGCCATCCGGATCAGCTGTTTCATGGGCCGGGAACTGGAGCAGCCGATGACCCTGCACCTGGATCCGGCCGCCCTGGCCGCCCGGCTGCGGGAGCTGACCGAGGGGGCGGTGGAGGCGTTCGGGACCCGGCGGCGCGGGGGCCTGGAGGAGGCCTACGCACTGCTCATGCTCCACCTGGAGGAGACCGTCGGGACCGCCAGGCCCGGGGAGACCCACCTGGTCCCGAGCCGGGGCGGTTTCGACTCCCTGCCCGAGCCCCCTGAGTGAAGCCCGTCGGCCGCACGGCCCTGCGGTCAGGGCACCCTGTCAGTCGGTGACCGGGTCCAGGGTCCCGCTGTCGGTGCGGGTGTGGCCGGGGGCCTCCTCGCCGCGCCGGCGGGCCGGTTCCCACCACCACCAGTGCGTTTCGGGCACCCAGGCGGGCACCGCCTCGACGGTGGCCGGGCTGGCGTCGCCGGCCACGGCCTCCAGGGCGTCGTCGATGCGTGGGATGGCGTCCAGGTCCACCGGGCGCAGGAAGTCCCGCAGGGGGACGAACTCGTCACCGAGGACCTGGAGCATGGAGCGCCGCCAGCAGGCGGGGCGGTAGCCCTCGTGCCGACCGTTCTCGGCCGCGGTCTGGCTGCGCACCACGTACAGGCTGAGCCGGTCGGGGTTGTTGCCGCTCACCAGCAGTCCGGCGAGGGTCGCGTTGAAGTTCTGCCCCGCGGGGGAGCTCCGCTCGGCCCGTGTGGTCGCCCGGTAGAGGTCGAAGAGCCGCGCGAAGGCGGTGTCCATGAGGGCGTCGCGGTCCCTGCCCCGCTCGGAGCTCTCCGCGAACGCGTCCAACGCCCGTTGGGCCAGGCCGGGGATGTCCCTGCCCGAATCCGCACTCACCGACACACCGCCTTGTCCGACCCTCTCGACCTGCCCGAAGGCCTGTCGCACGAAAACTGTTGTGGAACAACCGCTGCGGTCGGGACTTTGCCCAACCTTTTCGATCATAAGCGCCCACCGCGCGAATGCGGTAGGCGGTCCGGGGTCCGGTGTCCCCGTAGCCGCGGACGGACCGGCCCGCGCGGGCCCCGGGGCGGTGGTTCAGCCGACGGCTCCCAGCGCCTGGTCGAGCATCCGGGCCCACTGGCGGACGATGCGGCGCCTGCGGGCCCGGTCGTCGGTGAGGAGGTTGGCCAGGCCCAGCCCCCGGGCGAGGTCGAGGGTGGCCTGAACTGCCTCGCGGGTGCCGGGGACCGACTCGTCGGCGCCCAGCAGCTCCACCACCGCCCGGTGCACCTGGCGGCCCACCTGTTCCTCCAGCGGGATGACCCTCTCGCGCAGGACCGGGTCGCTCGCGGCCCCGGCCCACAGCTGGAGCGCGGCGTTGAAGCCGGTCCCGTTGAAGGCGTCCACCACCATCTGCACCACGGCCTCGGTACGGTCGGGCCCCTCGGGGACCGCCTCGGCCCGGCGGCGCAGGTCGGCGCCGCGGTTGTCCACCATGTGCCGCAGCGCCGCCAGCAGCAGGTCCTCACGGGTCGGGAAGTGGTGTTGCGCGGCACCCCGGGACACCCCGGCGCGCTCGGCGACCGCGCCCACCGTGGCCCCTGCCACCCCGCGTTCGGACAGACACCCCACCGCCGCGTCCAGCAGCCGGGCCCGGGTGGCCCGGCTGCGTTCCTGTCTCGGCTCCCGGTCGGATGCCGTGTCCACTGCGCGCCTCTTCTCCGCTGTGGTCTGCCCGTGGTCAGTACGACTTGGGCAGGCCGAGGGACTGCTGTGCCACGTAGTTGAGGACCATCTCCCGGCTCACCGGGGCGATCCGGGCCAGGCGGGAGGCGGCGATCGCCGCTCCCAGTCCGTACTCGCTGGCCAGACCGTTGCCGCCGAGGGTCTGCACGGCCTGGTCGACCGACCGTACACACGCCTCCGCGGCGGCGTACTTGGCCATGTTGGCCGCCTCGCCCGCGCCCGCGTCGTCGCCGGAATCGTAGCGGAGCGCGGCGTACTGGGTCATCAGGCGGGCCTGCTCCATCTCGATCTTCACCTGGGCCAACGGGTGCGCCAGCCCCTGGTGGGTACCGATGGGCCGGTCCCGCCACACCGTGCGCTCCTTGGCGTAGGCGACCGCCTTGTCCAGGGCGTGCCGGGCGCTGCCGGTGGCCAGGGACGCGGCCATGATGCGTTCGGGGTTGAGTCCGGCGAAGAGCTGGAGGAGGCCGGCGTCGGGGTCGCCGACCAGGGCGTCGCCGGGCAGGCGGACGTCGTCCATGAACAGCTGGAACTGGTGGTCCGGGCTGACGATGTCCATCTCGATCCGGCGGGCCTCGAACCCGGGGGTGCCGGTGGGGACCGCGAACAGGGCGGCGGACAGGCGCCCGGTGTCCTCGTCCTCGACGCGGCCGACCACGAGGACGGCGTCGGCGACGTCCACCCCGGAGATGAAGGTCTTGCGGCCGTTGAGCACCCAGCCGCCACCGTCCCGACGGGCGGTGGTGGTGATGCGGTGGGCGTTGGAGCCGGCGTCGGGCTCGGTGATGGCGAAGGCCATGACGGACTCGCCGGTGGCCAGGCCGGGCAGCCAGCGCCGGCGCTGCTCGGGGGTGCCGAAGCGGGCCAGGACGGTGCCGCAGATGGCCGGTGAGACCACCATCATCAGGGTGGGGCACCCGGCGGCGCTGAGCTCCTCCAGGACGGCGGCCAGGTCCGCGATGCCACCGCCACCGCCGCCGTACTCCTCGGGGATGTTGACGCCCAGGTAGCCGAGCCCGCCCGCCTCGCGCCACAGTTCGGTGAGGTAGGCGTCCTCCCTGGCCCTGGCCCTGTAGTACTCCGAGCCGTACTCGGCGGCGAGGCCCGCCACCGCGGCCCGCAGCTCCACACGCTCGGGGGGTTCGTTGAAGGTCATGGCACCGGTCAATGTTCGAGCCCTTCGTCGTGGGGGGTGGCCTCCGCGTGGTGGCCGTCGGAGCCGCTGTCGGAGACGGGCGCGGGGCCGCTGTCGGGGTCGGTGTAGTCGAGTACGGCCAGGGGAGCCCCCGCGGGGACCCGCTCCCCCGCGGCGACCGGGAGTTCCCGGACGGTCCCGGCGGCGGGGGCGGTGATGCGGTGCTCCATCTTCATGGCTTCCATCCGCAGCAGGGTCTGCCCCTCCCGGACCTCCTCCCCCGCGGTGACGTCCACCGCGGTGACGGTGCCCGGCATGGGCGCGGGCAGCGCACCCGGGTCGACGGTCGCCTCGGGTTCGGGGAGCGGGTCGAGCACCCTCAGGGCGACCGGTCCGAGTGCGGACTCGACGAACACCTCCGGTCCGTCGGCCCCCTGCGGTCCCCGGCGGTCCGGGGCGGTCCGGTACACGTCGAAGGCCCGGCGCAGCCCGTCCACCTCCAGGACCGCCCGGTCGGGGGTGGCGGACAGCACCCGGACGCCCTCCTGCTCGGGCAGGTGTGCGCCGCGCACCGACCGGAAGGCGGTGGTGATCTCACGCCCGTCAGGGGTGGTGTGGCGCCGCAGGTGGGGGGCCGAGGGCAGGTTGCGCCAGCCCGCGGGGATCCCGGCAGGGAGGGTGCCGCCGCCCCGGGAGGCCTCGAACGAGGCCAGGGAGGCGGCGAGCGCCGCCAGCCGTTCGGTGTCGCCGTCGGCGAGGGGCCGGGCCAGTTCGGTGAGGCGGTCGCCGGTCAGGAAGCCGGTGTGCAGCCCTTCGGGCCGGTGGTGCGCCCGGGCGAAGTCGGGGTGGCGCAGGGCCCGCACGAGCAGGTCGCGGTTGGTGCCCACGCCGTGCAGCCGGGCCCCGGCCAGGGCTGCCGACAGGCGCCGCAGGGCGTCGCGGCGGTCACGGCCGTAGGCGATGACCTTGGCGAGCATGGGGTCGAAGTCGGTTCCGACGGTGTCGCCCGTCCGCACACCGTGGTCCAGGCGCACCCCGGGTCCGGTCAGGGGGGTGAAGCCGACGGTGGCCGCGGGCACGTCGAAGGTGTGCAGCAGCCCGGTCCGGGGCCGCCAGTCCTCGCGCGGGTCCTCGGCGTACAGGCGGGCCTCGACGGCGTGGCCGCGCGGCGCGGGCGGGCCGTCGGCGGGCAGGGGCTCGCCCTCGGCGATGCGTAGCTGCCACTCCACCAGGTCCAGGCCGGTGACGCACTCGGTGACGGGGTGTTCGACCTGGAGGCGGGTGTTCATCTCCAGGAAGACGGGCTCGCCCAGGCCGTCGCCGGTGACGGGAACGAGGAACTCGGCGGTCCCGGCACCGGTGTAGCCGATGGCCGAGGCCAGGTCGCGGGCGGCGCGGTGCAGCCGCTGCCGGAGCCGTTCGGGCAGCCCCGGCGCGGGTGCCTCCTCCAGTACCTTCTGGTGGCGGCGCTGCGCCGAGCAGTCGCGTTCTCCCAGCGCCCAGACGGTGCCGTAGTGGTCGGCGAGGACCTGTACCTCCACGTGGCGGCCGCGTTCCACGTAGGGCTCGCAGAACACGGCGGGGTCGCCGAAGGCGGAGGCGGCCTCGGCGCGGGCGGCCTCGGCCCCGGCGGCGAGCCCGGCGAGGTCGCGGACCACGCGCATGCCGCGCCCGCCGCCCCCGGACACCGCCTTGACCAGTACGGGGAGGTGTTCGGCCCGGACGTCGGCGGGGTCGAGGGCGTCGGCGACGGGCACCCCGGCGTCGCGGGCGACCTTCTTGGCGAGGGTCTTGGACCCCATCTGCTCGACCGCCTCGGCGGAGGGCCCCACCCAGGTCAGTCCGGCGTCGGTGACGGCGCGGGCGAAGGCGGCGTTCTCCGACAGGAAGCCGTATCCGGGGTGGACGGCGTCGGCGCCGGACGCCCGTGCGGCGGCCACGAGGGCGTGCGGGTCGAGGTAGGCGTCCACGGGGCCGCGCCCCTCGGGGACGGTCAGGCACAGGGCAGTGTCGGCCTCGTGCACGTGCGCGGCGTTCTCCTCGCCGGGCGCGTGCACGGCGACGGTGGCCACCCCCAGGGTCCGGCAGGTGCGGATGATCCGGCGGGCGATCTCGCCGCGGTTGGCGACCAGCAGTGTGGTGATGGGGTTGGCGGGGGCGGTGAGGGGTGTGTGGGTCATGGTCCTCCCCTTCTCACATTCGGAAGACGCCGAAGCGGTCGGTGCCGCGTACGGGTGCGTTGCTGGCGAAGGACAGGCACAGCCCGAGGACGGTGCGGGTGTCGCGGGGGTCGATGACGCCGTCGTCGTAGACCCTGCCGGACAGGAACATCGGCAGTGACTCGGCCTCGATCTGGTTCTCGACCAGTTCGCGCATGGCGGCGTCCTGGTCGTCGTCGTAGGGCCGGCCCTTCTTGGCGGCCGAGGCGCGCGAGACGATCGAGATGACCTCGGCCAGCTGCTTGGGGCCCATGACGGCGGAGCGGGCGCTGGGCCAGGAGAAGAGGAACCGGGGGTCGTAGGCGCGGCCGCACATGCCGTAGTGCCCGGCCCCGTAGGAGGCTCCGATGAGCACGGAGAAGTGCGGGACGGTGCTGTTGGAGACGGCGTTGATCATCATCGAGCCGTGTTTGATGATGCCGCCCTGCTCGTACTCGGCCCCGACCATGTAGCCGGTGGTGTTGTGCAGGAAGATCAGCGGGGTGTGCGAGCGGTTGGCGAGCTGGATGAACTGGGCGGCCTTCTGCGCTTCGGCGCTGAACAGCACCCCGTGGTCGTTGGCGAGGACGCCGACGGGGTACCCGTGCAGGGTGGCCCAGCCGGTGACCAGGCCGGGCCCGTAGGAGGGCTTGAACTCGTCGAACTCCGAGCCGTCCACCACGCGCGCGATGACCTCGCGCGGGTCCACCGGGACCTTGAGGTCGGGCGGCATGATCCCGAGGAGTTCCTCGGCCGGCAGGAGGGGTTCGCGGACCGCGGCGGCCGGGGGCGGCCCGGCCTTGGTGTGGTTGAGCCGGGCGACGATGCGGCGGCCGATGCGGATGGCGTCGTGCTCGTCCTCGGCGAGGTGGTCGGCGAGGCCGGAGACCTCGGCGTGCATCCGTGCGCCGCCCAGGGACTCGTCGTCGCTCTCCTCCCCGGTGGCCGCCTTGACCAGCGGCGGGCCGCCGAGGAAGACCTTGGAGCGGTCCCGGACCATCACCACGTGGTCGCTCATCCCGGGGACGTAGGCTCCGCCGGCGGTGGAGTTGCCGAAGACCAGGGCGATGGTGGGGATCCCGGCGGCCGACAGCTGGGTGAGGTGGCGGAAGGTGCCCCCGCCGGGGATGAAGATCTCCTTCTGTGTGGGCAGGTCGGCGCCGCCCGACTCCACCAGGCTGATCATCGGCATCCGGTTGCGTTCGGCGATCTCACCGGCACGCTGGGACTTCTTCAGCGACCAGGGGTTGCTGGACCCGCCGCGCACGGTGGGGTCGTTGGCGACGACCACGCACTCCACGCCCGAGACCACCCCCACGCCGGTGACGACGCTCGCGCCCACGTGGAAGTCGCTGCCCCAGGCGGCCAGGGGGGAGAGTTCCAGGAAGGGACTGCCCTCGTCCAGCAGGAGCTCGATGCGCTCCCTGGCCAGCAGCCCGCCCCGGGAGCGGTGCCGTTCGACGTAGCGCTCCCCTCCTCCGGCGAGGGCCTTGGCGTGCTCGGTGTCCAGCTCGGCCAGTTTGGCGAGCATGGTGTCCCTGGCCTCGGCGTAGGCCGGGCCTCGGGTGTCGAGTCTGGAGGTCAGGACGCTCACGATGACTCCTCGCTCTGCGGGTTCGGGGGTTCGGCCGGGGCGGAGGGGGACCGGGGCGGGGCCGCCCGGGTCTGCGCGGGGTGCTCCGTCAGCAGGGACTCGGGGATCGGGACGCGGCGGGCCCGCAGCCACTCGCCGAGCCCCTTGGCCTGGGGGTCCTGGCCCTCCCTGCGGGCGGTCCCGGGGGCGAGGATGCCCTCGATCCAGAAGTTGGCGGCGCGCAGGCGGGGCAGCAGGTGGCGGGTGACCTTGAGGTCGGCGGTCTCCGGGAGGATGTCGCGCAGTGCCTCGACGGTGAGGGTGTGTGCCAGCCACCGCCAGGCCTCGTCCGAGGTCGCCCACACGCCCACGTTGGCGTCGGCGCCCTTGTCGCCGCTGCGCGCGCCCAGGACCAGGCCCAGGGGGGCGAGCCGGGTGGGGCCCGCGGGCGGCGGCTCGGGCAGCGGGGGTTCGGGGACCTCCGTGAGCTCCCGGGTGTGCTCGGGGTGGGCGACGTTCTCTCGGACGCCCTCGGGGGTGATCACGGTGTGCCCGACCTCGGCCGCGGGCACGAGGGCGTGGGTGACGGCGACCCCGTCGGGTCGGGCCTCGCGCGGCGGTGAGGTGAGGTGGAATCCGGCGTAGCTGCCCAGGGCCAGCTCCACGGCGGCGGCTCCGAAACGGCGGCCGATGGCGGCGGGGTCGTGGTCGCGGGCGACCACGCGCAGCCTGGCGGTGGCCTCGTCCTGGGTGTCGCCGTGCGGGTCGCGGGCCGGGAGGAACTCGAAGCCCAGCTCCGCGGGCGGGCTGTCGGCCAGGGCGGCGCGCATCTGGCGTTCGGCCAGTTCCGCCTTGGCCTGGGCGTCCAGCCCGGTGATGAGGAACTCGACGTCGTTGCGAAAGCCCGAGATCCCGGTCAGGCCGACCTTGAGGTCCGGCGGCGGTGCCTCGCCGACCACCCCGCTGATCCGCACCCGGTCGTCGGCCTCCTGGGTGAGCTGGACGGTGTCCAGCCGGGTGGTGACGTCGGGGCCGGGGTAGCGGGCGCCCGCGACCTCGTAGACGAGTTGGGCGGTGACGGTGCCGACGGTGACCGCGCCCTGCGTCCGGGTGTGCTTGGTGATGACCGAGGAGCCGTCCGCGGCGATCTCGGCGATCGGGAAGCCCGGGTGGTCCAGGTTCCGTCCGGCGAGTTCGTGCGCCAGCGCGTAGTTGCCGCCGGTGGCCTGGGTTCCGCACTCGATGACGTGTCCGGCGACGGTCGCCCCGGCGAGAGCGTCGAGGTCGTCGCGGGTCCAGCCGAAGTGGGAGATGGCGGGGCCGACCGCGAGGGAGGCGTCGGTGACGCGGCCGGTGACGACGATGTCGGCCCCGGCGTCCAGGCAGCGGGCGATACCGAAGGCACCCAGGTAGGCGTTGGCGGTCAGGGGGCCGCCGAGGTTGAGCTCCTCCGCGCGGTCGAGCAGGTCGTCTCCGGTGACGCAGGCGATGCGTGGTTCGAAGCCGAGGCCCTCGGCGAGCTCGGTGAGTTTGTCGGCCAGGCCGCGGGGGTTGAGGCCGCCGGCGTTGGTGACCACGCGGACGCGGCGTTCCATGATGATCGCCAGACACTCGCGCATCTGTCGCAGGAAGGTTCTGGCGTAGCCCCGGCCGGGGTCGGCCAGCTGGTCGCGGCCGAGGATGGCCATGGTGAGTTCGGCCAGGTAGTCACCGGTGAGGACGTCCACGGCGCCTTCGGTGAGCATCTCGTGGACGGCTCCGAGGCGGTCACCGTAGAAACCGGAGGCGTTCCCGACCCACAGGGCGGGGGCTGGTGTAGCGGTCATGGCAAAGAGAGTGACACCGGACACAGAAAAAAACAAGCACTCATGATTGTTTTTACCCCGTTGGGCACCCTTGGGCGATATGGCCGGAACTGGCCGCGCCCAACCCGTTACGGAGCCCCGTGTTCGGGAGAACCGGACGGTATTTTGGCGCGGGTGAGTACCTCCTCAGAAGACACTCCCTCCACCACCGCCCCCTCCGATGCCGACGGCGCCCCGGAGAACCCCGACTCCGAGAGCCCCACCGCCTCCGCCGCCGGCGAGGCCTTCCTCTCCGGGCGGAGCACCCGGCCCCGGAGCGGCCTGTTCGGCCCCGAGACCTTCAGCGTCACCGGGCTCCTCTTCCTGGCCACGACGCTGCTCTCCACCCAGCTGGTCAGGATCTTCAACCAACAGACCCTGACCGGGGCCGAGGGCTCCCTCACCTACGAGGTGCAGGGTGAGCTGACCGGCGCCGGACTGTTCTCCGCGCTGGCCGTGGTCTGCGCCGCCGTGGCCCTGCTCCGCGCCGATCCCGGTACCCGTGCCTGGGCCCGCCACCTGGCCGCGGCGACCGTCCTGGTGGGCGTGGTGCTGGTGGTCCTGACCGTGCTGTCGTACGTGTTGCTCACCGGCGCCTGACCATCAGCGCCCCGTGACGGATTCGGGGCGCTTTCATGGTCTGATCAGGCGATTCTTAGGCCCCGCTTATACAGACCCCCGGGTACGTTGGCCGCGTGAGTACCGAACCGGAAGACAACGCCAGGGCCGAGAACAACGACAGACCCGCGGAGGGCGCTCCCCAACCGAAGTTCGAACCGGGGGTCGCCGCGGAGGCGCCCGCCGGAACCGGGACCCCGGCAACCGCCGAGGCCCCGGAGGCCGAGGAGAACCAGTACGGGACCGCTCCCGAAGCGGAGTACGGGGCCGTTCCGGCCGAGCCCCGGACCGGGGGCGCCTTCTCCACCGAGACCCTGAGCATCGTCAGCGTGGTGCTGCTCGCCGTGACCATCCTGACCGGGCAACTGCTGGAGATCCTCACCAGCATGCTCCTGGTCGGCGACCAGACCGTGGACCCCGCGCAGATCAGGCAGATCGAGATGCAGATCTGGATGGGCGGTGCGGTGGCCCTGCTCACCGTGCTCACCTCGACCCTGGCGCTCGCCCTGCACAACTGGGGGACCCGGCCCTGGGCGAAGTGGACCGCCACCGCGACGACCATCGTGGGCTTTCTGTTCGTGATCGTCGCCGCGGCGGCCTTCCTGCTGATGCCCGAGGCGTCCCCGCAGCAGATGATGCCGCCCATCATGGACTAGTTCGGCGGCCTTCAGACATGCGCGGGAGGGGCCGGCGACCAGTGTGTCGGCCGGCCCCTCCGCATCTACGCGTCCCCGCGGTCGCGCCCCGGGCCCACGGCTCCGTCGGAGCCCGATGGGCGGCACGGACGGCCCGCACGGAACACGGTCGGGCCGCCGACGAGGTCAGCTGATCCGGTCGATGACCAGCGGTCGCGTCTCCCACTCGGCCGCGTCACCGATGTCGAAGGCCCCCTCCAGTGCCCGGGCGGCGCGGTCGAAGCGCTCGGGCTCGTCGGCGTGCAGGGTGAACAGCGGTTCCCCGGCCTGGACCTCCTCACCCGGTTTGGCGTGCAGGGTCACGCCCGCCCCGAAGGACACCGCGTCCTCCTTGCGGGCCCGGCCCGCGCCCAGCCGCCAGGCGGCCAGCCCCACCTGGTAGGCGTCCAGCCGGGTGAGAACGCCGCTGGACGGGGACAGCACCACCCGGCGCTCGGCCGCCTCGGGCAGCGACGCGTCCGGGTCGCCGCCCTGGGCCCGGACGAGGTCCTTCCAGGCTTCGAGGGCGCTGCCGTCGCGCAGGGCTTGGGCCGGGTCCTTGACTCCGTTCTCGCCCGGGGTCAGACCGGCCGCCGTCAGCATCTCCCGCGCCAGCGCCACGGTGAGCTCCACGACGTCGGCGGGGCCGCCCCCGGAGAGCACCTCGACGGCCTCGGCGACCTCCAGTGCGTTGCCGACCTGCCGGCCCAGAGGCGTGGCCATGTCGGTGAGCAGGGCGACCGTGCGCACGCCGTGGTCGTTGCCGATGTCCACCATGGTGCGGGCCAGCTCCCGGGCGGACCCGGTGTCCTTCATGAACGCGCCCGACCCCACCTTGACGTCCAGGACCAGGGCCCCGGTGCCCTCCGCGAGCTTCTTGCTCATGATGGACGCGGAGATGAGCGGGATGGACTCCACGGTGCCGGTGACGTCGCGCAGTGCGTAGAGCTTGCGGTCGGCCGGGGCCAGCCCGGTGCCCGCCGCGCAGATCACGCCGCCGGTCTCGGTGATGACCCGCCGCATCTCCTCGGTGGACAGCGACGCGCGCCAGCCGGGGATCGACTCCAGTTTGTCCAGGGTCCCGCCGGTGTGGCCGAGCCCGCGCCCGGACAGCTGCGGGACCGCCGCCCCGCAGGCGGCGACGGTGGGCGTGAGCGGCAGCGTGATCTTGTCGCCCACCCCGCCCGTGGAGTGCTTGTCGGTGGTGGGCCGGGCCAGGTCGGAGAAGTCGAGCCGGTCCCCCGACGACAGCATCGCCTCGGTCCAGCGGCCCACCTCCGCCCGGCCCATGCCGCGCAGGAAGATCGCCATCGCCAGCGCCGACATCTGCTCCTCGGCCACCTCACCACGGGTGTAGGCGCCGATCACCCAGTCGATCTGCTCGGGGGTGAGCTCTCCCCCGTCGCGTTTGGCTCGGATGACCTCGATGACGTCCATGTCGTGTTCCTCTCCGTGGCTGGAAAAAACGACTCCCCGGCCACCGTGGGTCGGCGGCCGGGGAGGCACCCGATCGTGCTTCGCCCCTCAGGCGAGGTTGTGCGGCCCGAAGGCCTGCGGCAGCACCCGCTCCATGGGAAGGATCCCCTCTGGCGTGTCCACCAGCAGGTCCGGCCCGCCGTGTTCGTACAGCAGTTGGCGGCAGCGGCCGCACGGCATCAGGGTCTCGCCCCGGCCGTCCACGCAGCTGAACGCGACCAGGCGCCCGCCGCCGGAGGCGTGCAGCGCGCTGACCAGACCGCACTCGGCGCACAGGCCCACCCCGTAGGAGGCGTTCTCCACGTTGCAGCCGCTCACGGTCCGGCCGTCGGAGACCAGGGCCGCCGCGCCCACCGGGTATTTCGAGTAGGGCGCGTACGCGTGGCCCATGGCCTCCCGAGCGGCCTCCCGCAGTGCCGCCCAGTCCACGCCGGTGTGTTCGGTCATGAGCGTCCCGCCCTCCACTGCTGGCCGATCCCGGCGGGCGGACGCAGCCGCTGCGAGGCCAGCGAGAGCACCAGCAGGGTGGCGATGTGCGGGCTGTAGGTGGCCAGCTCGCGCGGCAGCGAGTCGGTGCCGAAGTACCAGAACAGCAGCAGCGAGGCCGCTCCGACGGCCAGGGCCGCCATCGCCGTGGTCCGCTGCTTGCGCCGCCACATCGCCGCGAACGCCGCCGCGATACCCAGCAGAGTCAGTACGACGTACGCGGTGTTCAGGGCCGCGCCGCCGAGGAGGAAGGAACTCGTCCAGTAGGCCAGCGCACCGGCCGCCAGCAGTCCGACCGCGACCACGGCCAGCGGGGGTGTCTGCGCGTCCCGGGTGCCCCACAGGGCCAGGAGCAGGCCGGCCAGCAGCAGGAGCGCCGCCGCCGGGTAGAGCAGTCCGGAGTGGGCGGCCAGTGGGCCGGCCGCGGTGAACGCGTAGAGCAGCGCACCGAGCACGGTCGCCACGGAACCGATCCGGCCGAGCAGGACCGTGCGCGAACGCCACAGCGTCCAGGCCAGCAGCGCCGCCACGAACAGCAGGAGCAGCGCGTGGATGGCCTCGCCGCCGCCGCGCAGCTGGAGGGCGTCGGTGTAGCCGAACAGTCCGGCTCCCATCGCCAGGCCACCGGGACGCCAGTTACCGAAGATCATCGCGGCCAGACCGATGTAGCCGCGGCCGCCGGTCTGCCCCTCCTGGTAGATGTTCGAGGCCACCATGGCCAGGAACGCGCCGCCCATACCGGCCAGACCGCCGGAGACGACGACCGCCACGTACTTGAGGCGGTACACCGCCACGCCGAGCGACTCGGCGGCGTCGGGGTTCTCACCGACCGAGCGCAGGCGCAGGCCGAAGGTCGTCCGCCACAGCACCAGGTAGGTCAGCGGGATCATCAGGAGGGCGACGAGGGTGAGCGCCGACAGGCGGGTGGTCAGACCGATCACCAGCGAGGCCAGGTCGCTGACCAGGAAGGTTCCGGCGGCCTCCACCGGCCGCAGCAGCTCCGGCAGGACCGGCAGGTTCAGTGTCGGGAATTCGGGTGTGGTCGGCGACTGGGCGGCACCCGCGCCGGGCACGTCCGAGTACACCAGGATCGACAGGTAGCGCATCGCGCCGAGCATGAGGATGTTGATCGCCACACCGGACACGATGTGGTCCACCGCGAAGGTCACCGTGGCGACCGCGTGCAGCAGGCCGCCGGCCATCCCGGCGAGGACGCCCGCGAGCAGGCCCATCCACGGGTTGTCGGTGCTCCAGGCGAAGTAGGCACCGAACCAGGTGCCCAGGATCATCATGCCTTCCAGGCCGATGTTGATGATGCCCGCGCGCTCGGCCCACAGTCCGCCGAGGGCGGCCAGTCCGATGGGTACCGCGAAGGTGAGGGTGGTGCGAATGGTGCCCGAGTCGGTGAGCATGT
The DNA here is from genome assembly GCF_055763695.1 of Nocardiopsis moroccensis. Classification (NCBI taxonomy): domain Bacteria; kingdom Bacillati; phylum Actinomycetota; class Actinomycetes; order Streptosporangiales; family Nocardiopsidaceae; genus Nocardiopsis; species Nocardiopsis moroccensis. Next base: position 2,846,267 of record NZ_CP199747.1, read on the forward strand.
CCTGGCCGGTGATGACGCGCAGCCCGGCCAGGGAGACGAGCACCGCGGCGAACAGGGTCAGGACACGCCACCGCGCCCACCCCCTGGGCCGTGACGGCGTCTTCGCCGCTTCCTTCACACTCAGTTCCTGGCTCACTGTGCCTCCCCGCTGGACTCGACGGCCCTGCCGAGCTGCTTACCGATCTGCTGCTGCTGGTAGCGGCGGCCCCAGCGGTGTACCACCTCGTAGACCACGACGACCGTGAGGACGATGGTGGCCTGCGCGATGACCGCGATCTCCTGCGGGATCCCGTCGAAGGGCAGGATCCCCGCCGCCTGGTCGAGGAAGGCCCACAGCAGTGCCGCGAAGACGATGCCCACCGGGTGGTTCCGGCCCAGCAGGGCGATCGCGATACCGATGAAGCCGATACCCGCCGGAAAGTCCAGCGCGTAGTAGTGCGAGTGCCCCAGGAGCTGGGGCAGGCCCACGAGCCCCGCGACCATGCCGGAGAAGAGCATGGACAGGAAGACCATCCTCTTGACGTTCACACCGCTGGCCTCGGCCGCGGTCTGCGACTGGCCGGTGGCCCGCAGCTCGAACCCGAAGCGGGTGCGGTTGAGCATCATCCAGTAGAGGAAGCCGACCGCGACGGCCAGCAGGACCAGGCCGTAGATCTCCCGGTCGGAGCCGAGGAAGCCAGCGGGGATGCCGGGCACCCACGCCGACTCGGGCATGGGCGGCGTACCGATGTTGTTGGTGCTGATCTCCACCGCGAGGCGGTCGGTGCTCAGCAGGTAGGCGGTGATGCCGGTGGCGATCGCGTTGAGCATGATCGTGGAGATCACCTCGGACACGCCCCGCGCCACCTTGAGGTATCCGGCGATACCGGCCCACACGCCGCCGACCGTGATGGCGGTGGCGATGATGACGACCTGGCTGATCACCGGCGGCAGCACGAGGTAGCCGCCCACGGCCGCGGCCAGCAGCGCCGCGAGCCGGTACTGGCCGTCCACACCGATGTTGAACAGCTTCATCTTGAAGCCGATCGCCACGGCCACGGCGGCCAGGTAGTAGGTGATGCTGCTGTTGATGATCTGCACCAGGCTGTCGGGCCGGGTACCGAACTCGGCCATCCGCCCGAAGGTCTGGAACGGTGCGATGCCGCTGAGGAGCAGCACGGCGGCGGTGACGCCGACCGCGAGCACACCGGCGGTCAGGACCGCGGCGAAGGACAGTGCCATCATCGCCGCCAGGCGGTGGAACAGCACGAACGCCAGGGCCGAGCCGATGAGCGCGCCGAGCGCGACCGCGACGGGTTCGATCAGTTGCAGGTCCAGGGCCCAGGCACAGACCAGACCGCCCGCGACCGCCAGGATCAGCGACATCGGGACGACCAGGACGTTGTGCAGGGGCGTGCCCTCCTCCCTGGTCCCGTCGGCGCCGATCCGGCTCTCGTCCGGGGTGAACGGCGCCAGCGCCGCCACCAGCCCGAAGGCGAGCGTGACGCCGATGATGAGCGCGGCCCACCACAGCAGGAACAGGTCCAGGGCGAAGGTCGCCGCGACGCCCAGGAGTACGGCCAGGCCGAACACGATCGGTGCCGCGATGGTGCGGCGTTCGGGGTTACTCATGCGCCGCCCTCGCTCTCGTTTCCATTGGTGCCCTCAGCACCGCTGCCACCTTCTGTGTGCGCGTCATCGCCGCCCAACCCGGCGCCGGTCATGGCGGAACCGAGCTGTTCGGGGGTGACGCTGTTCGGGTCGGCCTCCGTGACCAGGCGGCCACGCAGGATGACGTGGAGTGTGTCGGACATGCCGATGAGCTCGTCGAGGTCGGCGGAGACCAGCAGGACGGCCAGCCCGGCCGCACGCGCCTCGCGCAGCTGCTCCCAGATGGCCGACTGGGCGCCCACGTCCACGCCTCGGGTGGGGTGTGCGGCGACCAGGAAGTGCGGTTGCGCGCTCATCTCCCGGCCGATGATGAACTTCTGCTGGTTGCCCCCGGACAGCGCGTCGGCGATGACGTCGATGTTGGGGGTGCGCACGTCGTACTCGGTGACGATGCGCTCGGAGTCGGCGCGCGCCCCGGCCCGGTTGATCCAGGGGCCGCGGACACTGGGTCCCCGGGTCTGGTGTCCCAGGATCCGGTTCTCCCACAGCGGGGAGTCCAGCAGCATGCCGTGCCGGTGCCGGTCCTCGGGGATGTAGCCGACCCCGGCCTCGCGGATGCGCAACGTGGGCCAGTCGGTGATGTCCTGGCCCTCCAGGGCGATGCTGCCGGAGGCGGCCCGGCGCATGCCCATGATCGCCTCGATCAGCTCGGACTGGCCGTTGCCCTCGACCCCGGCGATACCGACGATCTCGCCCCTGCGGATGTCGAGGGTGACGTCGTCGACGACGGGCCGGCCCTCCGGCGAGCGCACGGTCACCCCGTTCAGGGACAGGATGACGTGGTCGGTGACGGTGGACTCGCGCAGCTCCGGTACGGGCAGCTCGCCGCCGACCATGAGGGTGGCCAGCTCCCGTGCGGTGGTGGTGCGCGGGTCGGCGGTGGCCACCGTGGTACCGCGGCGGATCACGGTGATCTCGTCGGCGACGGACAGGACCTCGTCGAGCTTGTGCGAGATGAAGATGACCGTGAGGCCCTCGCGCTTGAGCTCGCGCAGGTTGTCGAAGAGCTCGTCGACCTCCTGCGGGACCAGGACGGCGGTGGGCTCGTCCAGGATGATCGTCTCGGCGCCGCGGTAGAGCACCTTGAGGATCTCCACGCGCTGGCGGTCCCCGACGCCCAGTTCCTCCATGAGGCGGTCCGGGTCGACGCCGAGCCCGTACTGGGCGGACAGCTCCTGGATGCGGGCCCTGGCCCTGCGGCCGATGCCGTGCCTGCGCTCCGCGCCCAGGACCACGTTCTCCAGCACGGTGAGGTTGTCGGCGAGCATGAAGTGCTGGTGCACCATGCCGATGCCGTGCCTGATGGCGTCGGAGGGCGAGTGGAAGCGCACCTCCTCACCGCGGATACGGATATGGCCCTCGTCCGGCCGGTGCATGCCGTACAGGGTCTTCATCAGCGTGGACTTGCCCGCGCCGTTCTCGCCGACGATGGCGTGCACGGTACCGGGAGCCACGGTGATGTCGATGTCGTGGTTGGCCACGACGCCGGGAAAACGTTTGGTGATCCCGCGCAGCTCAACGGCGAAGGGCCCCGTGGCCTCTTCGCCCGATGGCGTGCTGCTCATCTTTCTCCTCGTGGAAACAGCAACGTGGCGCACGGGCCCCCGAAGGGTTCGTGTCCGGACGCCATCGTCGCGGAAAACGGCAACCAGGGCGGCACCGGGAGGGGACTGCTCCCCCTGCCCCCGGTACCGCCCTGGGGCACTGTCACCGCGGGCCGTACCCGCGGTGGGGCGAACCGTGTGGACCCGGCCGACTAGGGCTGGGTCGGAACCTCGATCTCGCCGTCGATGATCTCCTGCTTGAGCGCGTCGAGCTCCTCCTGGATCGGCTCGATGGCCTCCTCGTTGGACAGGGTGTAGTCCACACCGCCGTCGGCGAGCTCGAAGCGCTGGATGCCGGTCTGCGGGTCGCCCTCGACCACGGACTTGATCATCTCGAAGACGGCGACGTCGACCTGCTTGATGGCGGAGGTCAGCACGTACGGCTTCTGCTGCTCCTCGGCGTTCTCGTACTGGTCGCTGTCGACGCCGATGAAGGTGAACTCGTTGTCGACGGCGGACTGGAGGACACCGTTGCCGGAGGCGCCGGCGGCGTGGTAGATCACGTCGGCGCCGCGGTCGTACTGGGCCTGGGCGGCCTCACGGCCCTGCGCCGGGTCGCTGAAGCCGCTCATGTCCGGCGGCTGGCTGAGGTAGTCGACCTCGACGTTGATGTCCTCGTTGACGTGCTCGACACCGGCGACGTATCCGGCCTCGAACTTGTGGATCAGCGGGGTCTCGACACCGCCGACGAAGCCGACGTGGTCCTCCTCGGTGGTCAGCGCCGCGGCGGCACCGGCCAGGAAGGAGGCCTGCTCCTCGGCGAAAACGAGGCTGGTGATGTTGTCGTGGCCCTCGACCTCGGAGTCGACGATCGCGAAGTTGGTGTCCGGGTAGTTCTCGGCGACGGCCTCCATCGGCTCCTGGTAGGCGAAGCCGACACCGATGACGACGTCGAAGCCCTCCTCGGCCATGTTGGCGAGGCGGTCCTGCTTGTCGGAGTCGGCCTCCCCGTCGGCCGGCTCGAAGTCGGCGGTCTCGACGCCGAGCTCGTCGGCGGCCTGCTGCAGGCCCCGGTAGGCGGAGTCGTTGAACGAGCGGTCGCCGCGACCGCCCACGTCGAAGGCAAGGCCGACGCGGATCTCGGAAGCCTCTTCGCCGCCGCCGTTTCCGCTGTCGCCGGTGTCTTCGGCCGCGTTGTCACACGCGGTGAGTGCCAACACGCCCGCCGCGGCGACCGCGGCGAACTTGGCTGCGTTGCTGCGCTTCACTTGAGTAACTCTCCCCTTCGCCCTCTCAGCGGCCCGCATTCAGCGCGGATCCGACCTGAGTTCTGTTGCCGGACGATATCCGCTGGTCGAAAGTACACCTAACCAACGGACGGAGTTGTTATGAAGGCGAGAGCAGAGCGACACGGCACCTTACCTGGAAGTTACCAAGAGCACACCGAACCGTGGCAACCAACGGCCTATTCGCCGTTTTTGACCTCCCGTTCCTCCGGAGGGACCGCCTGCACGACCGGTTGTACCGTGACCTTCACCGGTGGTCACAGCCGCATATCCGCACCAACCGGTCTAGACCGGACTAACCCCTTGATCCGGGCCCTCGACCACCGAGGAAGTCCGCCACGGCCTGCTTGAAGACCCTGGAGGAGACCGCGTTGGCGTGGTCCCGACCGGGGATCTCCACGTACGAGCCACCGCAGCGCTCGGCGAACGCCGCGGCGCCCTCGGCGACCGTGTCCTTGGCGCCGGCGGCCACGAGCAGGGGGACGCCCTCGGGTCGCGGCTCCTCCCGGAAGGGGCGTGCGGCCTGACCGCGGACACAGGCGGCGAGCGCCTCCGCTTCGTTGCCCGCCAGACCGGCGACGGTGCGGTAGACGTGGTCGAAGGGGCTGTCGCCCTCTCCCGGGCGGGCCGTGTCCAGGCCGGCCAGGGCATTGACCGGACCGAAGCCGCCCAGGACGAGGCTGCGGACCCGCTCCGGCGCGGTCAGGGCGAGCTCCCAGGCCAGTCGGGCCCCCATGGAGTAACCGACGGCGTCCACGGCCCGGACGCCCAACTCGTCGAGCATCGCCAGGATGTCGGTGACGAAGTGTTCGGGCAGGTAGAGCCGGTGATCCGTGGGCTTGTCGCTGGCTCCGTGGCCGCGCAGGTCCGGGCCGATCACCCGGCGCCCGGCCTCTTCGAGCACGCGCGGCCACCCCGTGGCGCGCCAATTCATGTCGAAGTTGGTACCGAAACCGTGCAGCAGGAGCACCGGCACGTCCTCGGTCGGATCCTGTGCAGGCAAATCCGCATAGCGCATTGTCACGTCTCCGACGGGATTCACGGTCATGAATCCTCCTTCTTATGTCCGGGGCGGGATTTGGTCGGGAGAACGGGGGCCCATTCAGATGTTTGCATAAACGACAACCCCGGATTGGGCATGCCGATTGTGCTGACATCCGAACGGGCCCCCGCCAGAGATGGGACCTTTGACGCGTCAGTCCGTCGGAGGCTTCAGCCTCACTCTGCGTTTCGGTTTGGCGTCCTCCTCGGGGACCCGCCCGACGATGCCGGCCTGGGGAGCGCTCTCCTCGACCTCGACGGCGAAGGTCACCAGGGGCTCCCCGACCGGGACGACCTCCTCCTCCCGAGCGTGCAGCTCGACCACCCGGCCGGCCTTGGGCGAGGGGATGACCACGGCCGACTTGGTCGTCTCCACCTCGACCAGCGGATCGTTGCGGCCGACGGTGTCCCCGACGGCGACCTGCCACTCCAGCACGGTCGCCTCGACGAGCCCTTCGCCCAGGTCGGGGAGGGTGAAGGTGATGTTCTCTTCTGCCATGTCGGCTAGTACTCCAGGGTTCGCTGGACCGCGAGCAGGACGCGGTCGATCGTCGGCAGGTACTGCGGCTCCAGGGGCCCGGCCGGGTAGGGGACGTCGAACCCGGTGACCCGCTGGACCGGGGCAGCCAGCTCACGGAAGCAGTTCTCGGTGATCAGTGTGGCCACCTCGGCGCCGAGCCCGGCGGTGAGCGGGGCCTCGTGGACGACCACGGCCCGCTTGGTGCGGGCGACGGAGGCGGCGAGCCCGGCGGCGTCGATGGGTTTGAGCCAGCGCAGGTCCAGTACCTCCAGCTCGACGCCGTCCTCCGCGGCCAACTCGGCCACCTGGACGCACCTGTGCACCATCGCGCCCCAGGCGACGAGGGTGGCGTGGCGTCCGGGGCGGACGATTCGGCTGGTGCCGATGGGGTCGGTGGATTCGCTCAACCGGACCGGTCGGCGGTCCCAGTAGCGGGCCTTGGGCTCCATGTAGACGACCGGGTCGTCGGAACGCACCGACTGCAACAGCAGACTGTAGGCCTCGGCGGGGTCGGAGGGCGCGACGACCTTCAGTCCGGGGGTGTGCGCGAAGAGGGCCTCGAGGCTCTCCCCGTGGTGCTCGGGTGCCTGGATACCTCCGAAGGAGGGCAGGCGCAGGGTGATCGGCATGGGGGCGGCGCCGCGGGTGCGGTAGTTCATGCGTGCCACCTGGTTGACGATCTGGTCGACGGCCGGGTAGGCGAAGCCGTCGAACTGGAGCTCGGGGACGGGCCGCCAGCCGTTCATGGCCAGCCCGACCGCCATGCCCATGATGGCGGACTCGGCGAGCGGGGTGTCGAAGACTCGCTGGTCGCCGAACTCCTTCTGGAGCCCGTCGGTGACCCGGAAGACCCCGCCGAGGGCACCGACGTCCTCACCGAAGACGAGGACGTCGGGGTCCTCGGTGAGCAGGACGCGCAGGGCCCGGTTGATGGCCTGCTGCATGGACAGCTCCACCACTGCGGACTCCACCGTCGTGTCGGCGCGTTCGATCAGCTCGGTCACAGCTCGACCTCTTCCTGCCAGGTGCGGTGCTGCCGGGTCAGCTCCTCGGTGGTCTCCCGGAAGACGTGGGTGAACAGTTCGGAGCCGTCGGGTTCGGGGGCGTCGGCGACGCCGTCCCGGACCTGCTCGGCCCGCCGCGCGGCCTCGGCGTCGACGGCGGCGAAGTGCTCGGTGTCGGCGTGCCCGGCTTCGAGCATGGCGGCGCGCAGCAGGGCGACGGGGTCCCGCCGCCGCCAGTGCTCGGTGTCGGCCTCGTCCCGGTAGCGGCCGGGGTCGTCGGAGGTGGAGTGGGGTTCGATGCGGTAGGTGAGCGCCTCGATGACGGTGGGGCCGCCGCCGTTCCGGGCGCGTTCGACCGCTTCGGCGGTGGCGGTGTGCACGGCGCCGGCGTCGTTGCCGTCGACCAGGACCCCGGGCATGCCGTAGCCCTCGGCCCGCGCGGCGACGGATCCGCCGGCGACCTGGCGCTCGTTGGGTACCGACAGGGCCCACTGGTTGTTCTGGCAGAAGAAGATGACGGGCGCCGCGAGGACCCCGGCGAAGTTCATGGCCTCGTGGACGTCTCCCTCGGAGCTGGCCCCGTCCCCGAAGTAGGCCATGGCGACGCCGTCGTCACCGCGGAGCCGCTCACCGAGCGCCCACCCCACGGCGTGCGGGACGGGGCCGCCGACGACTGCGTTGATGGCGCCGAAGCGCGAGTCCATGACGTCGTAGAGGCCGCCGTGCCACAGGGCGCGGTGGGTGGCCATGTAGCCGACCATCTCGACGCCGTAGGCGAGGGCCGAGGCCATTTCCCGGTAGGTGGGGAAGACGAAGTCCCGGGCGGGGTCGAGCGCGGTGGCGCTGCCGACCTGTGCCGCTTCCTGGCCGCGGACGGAGACGTAGGCGGGGAAGACGCCCTGGCGCTGGAGGGCGATGGCCTCCGTGTCCAGGTCGCGCGCGGTGCGCATGTCGCGGTAGAGCCGGCGGGTGAGTTCGGGCGGCAGGTGCTCCACGGTGATGGCGCCCTGGCCCTTCGACTCTTGGGGTGGCATGTCGAGAGGCTCCCAACGTGGCCCTGCGCGCATGGTGGCGCGACCGGGGCTCGGGGTGGTCACGGTCTGCTCTTGATTCTCCGGACAACTGGACAGTTACGCTAGATATTGCCGAATAGTCGATACATACGCGGACGAAATGCCCGAAAATATTCTTATACGTCTAAGATCCAGCACCCCCAGCACGGGAAAACGACACACCGTGCCAAACATCACGAATCACCATCGACGCCCTGCGCCCGGGAGCGCCACTCCTGCCTCTGCGGGAACCCCGCCCGGGGCACCCCCCGAACTCGGACCGACGACCACCAAGAGTTCTTGCGCCGACACGAAGCGTGCTTGCCCCAGGGATGCGTCCACCCTCGGAGCCGCACCCAACGAGTTGTTGTCTGTACTTACAGATACGACAAATATGGCCGAAATGGGTCCATAGGTAAGAATTTCTGGCTGATTCCAGCCAGTTCGTTGTGGTTACTGGCCAGTCGGGGAAACCCTCGCCCCACTCCGTGCGTCAACCATGAGTACAGTCGGACTTCCCCGTCAGGCCCCCGCTTGGCGGTTCGCACAAGAGGTCGCCGCGCGAACCCCGATCCCCCGCCCCCGACTCCGCCGCCCGGACGCGCGCCGTATCTCGCCGGCTGAGATTTCTATGGACGAAAACAACGTTTACCTGGTATTTCCTTAGCTCCCTGTCAACGATGACAGCAAGGAGTTGAGCACTGCGACAAGAGCACACGAGGAGCACGCACATGGCCATGGGCGACCAGCGTAGGAACGGCCGGCGGCCGGACACGACCGACCAGACCATCCTGAGTGCGCTCGCCAAGGACGCTCGAACCGGCATCACGGAGATCGCCGCACTGGCCAACGTCTCCCGGGCCACGGCCTACAACCGGATCAAGCGGCTCACCGACGAGGGCGTCATCCGCGGTTACTCCGTGGTGACCGACCACTCCAAGATGGGGCTGGGCGTGACCGCGCTCGTACTCATCTCGGGGAGCCAACCCGACTGGCGGGCCAACCGGGAGATCCTCTCCTCCTACCCCGAGATCGAGTACTGCTGGTACGTGGTGGGGTCGGCGGACATCGTCCTGCTGGTCCGCGTCGCCAACACCAACCAGCTGCGCGACCTGATCCTGAGCCGTCTCCAATCGCTTCCCGGCGTGACGTCCACCCAGACGCTCACCGTCATCGACGAGGTCGTACACCGGCCTGTCGTGGAGCCGAACGAGGAAAGCGGGTGAACCCGCCCCACCCCCGGATCATCCCCTGACCATCTCGGCGACCGAGGCCATCAGCTCGGCCAGCAGCTCCGAGCCCCGCGCGCGGGCGGCCGCGACGTCGCCGTCGACCCCCGACACCACCTCGGCGTAGGCCTTCAGCTTGGGCTCGGTCCCCGAGGGGCGCAGCGTCACGCGCCCCCGCGTCCCACCCGTCAGTTCGAAGCGCAGTGCGTCGGTCGGCGGCAGACCTGCGTGCCCGCCGACGAAGTCGACGACCCCCGACACCTTCAGGGGGCCGAACGCGGCGGGCGGTTCGGCGCGCAACCGCCGCATCGCCGCGGAGATCTCCGCCAGGTCCTCCACCCGCACCGACAGCTGGTCGCTGAGGTGCAGGCCGTACTTCCTCGCCTGATCATCGAGGAGGTCGACCAGGGTGCGCCCGGTCCGCTTCGCGGCCGCGGCCAGGGAGAGCGCCATCAGCGCCGCGCTGATCCCGTCCTTGTCCGCCACCGGCCGCCCCCCGTCACCACCGACGCAGTACCCCAGGGCCTCCTCGTAGGAGAACACCCTGCGCTGCCCGGGCGTGCCCGCGCGGGCCAGCCACTTGAACCCCGTCAGGGTCTCCTCGTAGTGCACGCCCCGGTCCCGGGCGATCCTGCCGAGCAGACCGGAGGAGACGATCGAGGTGGCGACCACCCGGTCCGCGCCGCTCGTGTGGTCGAGCACGTACTCGGCGAGCAGCCCGCCCACCTCGTTCCCGGTGAGCAACCCGTGCCCGGGGACCGCGAGCGCCAACCGGTCGGCGTCGGGGTCGTTGGCCACCACCAGGTCGGCCCCGAGGGCCTCCCCCGCCGCGACGGCCAGGTCCATCGCCCCGGGCTCCTCCGGGTTGGGGAAGTCCACCGTGGGGAAGTCGGGGTCGGGGTCGAACTGTTCGGCGACCACCGCCGGACGGGCGAACCCGGCCCGTTCCACTGCCTCGACCAGCACCCGGCCGCCCACCCCGTGCATGGGGGTGTAGACCACCGACAGGTCCCGGTCCGCCTCCAACGGCAGCGCGGTGACGGCGGCCAGGTACCGCTGCACCGCCTCCTCGCCGAGCACGGTCCAGCCCTCACCCGTGGCGAGAGCCCCGACCGGGCCCACTGCGTCGATCGCGGCGGAGATCTCGGCGTCCACCGGGGAGACGATCTGGGTGCCCGCGTCGTCACCGGAACCGCCGACGTACACCTTGTAGCCGTTGTCCTGGGGCGGATTGTGGCTGGCGGTCACCACGATCCCGGCGTCCGCGCCCAGATCGCGCAGGGTGTACGCCAGGACCGGGGTCGGCAGGGGGCCGGGCAGCAGGGACACCCGGTGCCCGGCCCCGGTGAGGACGGCGGCGCTGTCCCGGGCGAAGTCGGCGGAGCGGTGCCGGGCGTCGTACCCGATGACCACGTGCTTGCCGCCCGCCCCGAGCCACGCACCGATCCCCGCGGCCGCACGCATGACCACGACCCGGTTCATCCGGTTGGGACCGGCGCCCAGGGCTCCGCGCAGACCGGCCGTACCGAACTCCAGGCCGGTGGCGAACCTGTCGGTGAGGTCGGCCAGGGCAACCGCCTCCCCGGCCTCCGCGCGGGCCAGCAGCGCACCCAGCTCTTCCCTCGTCACGGGATCGGGGTCCTGGTCGAGCCAGGCCCGCGCCCGGGTGAGGAGTTCGGTGTCGGTCATGCGGATCTCCTGTCTGGATGACTAGCCACAGGGGGTACGTCGGCCCCCTCCCACTCACCTCAGCCGGAGGGGTGCCCCTGATTGCCTACCTTCACCCCAGGGGGTGTTCTGTCCCCTACGCGCCTACCTCCGCCCCAGGGGGTGTTCTTTCGTTCGGGCGCGGGAGTCCGGGTTTGGGCAAACACAGTGCAAGACGAGTCAAGCCGCCGGCAGGAACGGGTACCGCGCCGTAGGCGTCCGTTGAGGGCGAAGGACGGGTGGGCGAGCCAGGCGCAGACGAGGATGCTGTGCCTGCTACAACCCGAACATCTCCCCTCAGGCGCCCGAACACGGGCCGAAGCGCCGGCGGAGGCCCCAGGCAAGCACTAAAACCGCCTGACGATGTCCGCGAGCAGGCGGCCCACGGCGGCCGCGGAGTCGCGGCCGGTGGCGAGGACGTCCTCGTGGTCGAGGTTGGCGTCCTGGAGGCCCGCGGCGACGTTGGTGACCAGGGACATGCCCAGGACGCGCGCTCCGGCCGCGCGGGCGGCGATGGCCTCCAGCACGGTGGACATGCCGACGAGGTCGGCGCCCATGGCGCGGAGCATGCGGATCTCGGCGGGGGTCTCGAAGTGCGGTCCGGGCATGGCCGCGTAGACGCCTTCGCGCAGTCCGGGGTCGACCTCGCGGGCGATCGCGCGCAGCTCGGGGCTGTAGGTCTCGGTGAGGTCCACGAAGGTCGCCCCGGTCAGCGGCGACTTCGCGGTCATGTTGATGTGGTCGGCGATGAGCACGGGCGAGCCCACCGCGTAGTCGGCGTTGATGCCGCCCGCGGCGTTGGTGAGCACGACGGTCCGCGCGCCCGCGGCGACGGCGGTGCGCACGCCGTGCACGACCGCGTCGGTGCCGTGCCCCTCGTACAGGTGGGTACGGCCGAGGAAGGCGAGCACGTTCCGGTCACCGTCGGCGATGCTGCGGACGGTTCCACTGTGGCCTTCCACCGCGGGGGGCAGGAAGCCGGGCAGTTCGGCCGAGGCCAGTTCGTGCTTGGCGTCGCCGATCAGGTCGGCGGCGGGCGCCCAGCCCGAACCCATCACCAGGGCGACGTCATAGCTGTCCACACCGGTGCGCGAACGCAGTTCGGTTGCGGCCTCCTCGGCGGCGGCCTGGGGTGTGCGAGTCACTGCGAGTTCTCCGATCGTCGGTACCGCGGGTGCGGTTCGGGGTGGATTCCGGTGTACAGGGGACGTGACATGACGTCCTGGGGGCCCGCGTCCCCGGGAACGGTGTTCCCGGTGAAGCCGAAGCCGGCGGCCCGGTAGACGCGCTGCGCCGGGAGGTTGGACTGGTTGACGCAGAGCACGATCTCCTCGGCGTGCGGCGCGACCTCCGCGGCCAGGCGGTCCAGCAGGGGCGGGGAGCAGGAGGCCCGGCCGACCCCCCGGCCCTGCCATTGTGGCGTGACGTAGTAGGCGCGCAGCAGCACCGCGCGTTCCGGCGCGTCGACCAGCTGGGCGCGCAGGGCCCGGTCCAGGACCCCGAAGCCGGCGCAGGCGGCCCGGGCCGCGGCCGGGTCGGTCAGCGGCCCGGCCAGGGCCACGACCGCGTACGGGAACCGTTCGGGGTCCGAGTCCGCGTCCGGGAGGGTCTGAGCGGGCAGACCGGTGAAGCGCAGCTGCTCGGGCGGCAGGCCGTGCTCGGGCAGGACCCGCCTGAGCAGGGCACTCTCGCCGGTCTCCTGGTCCAGTCGGACCAGGCGCACCTGCGCGGTGTCCCAGCTCGCGGCGGCCCGCCTGCCCGAGCCTCGCCATCGGGTCATCGGGTCCCCGGCAATCGCGGGACGGGGCGGGACCCGGTGTCCACCGGGCGCGCGAAGACGCTCTGCATACCGTGTTCTCCCGCGTCGTACCTGCGGCCGGTGGGGACGAATCCGGCGGAGCGGTAGGTGCGCTCTCCCGCGTCGTTGCCGTCGTTGACGCACAGCACGATCTCGGCGGCCCCGGGTGCGATCGCCGCGACCAGCAGGTCGAGCAGCGGCGCGGAGCAGGCGGCACGGCCGATCCCCCGGCCCTGGTGTTCGGGGGTGACGTAGAAGGCGCGCAGCAGCACGGCGTGTTCGGGGTCCTCGACCAGGTCGCGCAGCGGGCCGACCCGGTCGATGATCCCGAAGCCGAGGCAGGCTTCGAGGACGGCCGCCCGGTCCGTCAGCGGGACGTCGTTGCGGACGACGGCGTAGGGGAAGCGGTGCGGGTCGTCGTCGGCGCGCGGCAGGGTGTGCACCGCCTCGTCGACGAAGCGGCGCTGTCCGGGGGCCACGCGCTGGCGGGGAAGGACCTCACGCAGCAGGGCCACCTCGGGGGTGGTGCGGTCCAGGCGCACGAGGCGCAGGCTGGGGACGCGCCGCTGTTCGGACGCGCGGGGCTCCGGGATCCGGGGTTCGGCCTGTTCGGGGGTGTTCGCTGGCACCGTTCCTCCACTCGGCTGTCGGACCGGGCCGCCCCGGGGGGTGGGACGGACCGGTCCGCCAGTCTTACACCCCGACCGGGTGCCAGACCGTCTTGGTCTCCAGGAAAGGGGTCATTCGGGAGGTGCCGGGGTCGGTGTCGAGCCAGGCTTCCTCCCCGTCCCCGTCCCCGGCCCCGGGGCGCAGCACCCGGGTGAGGGTGGTTGCCGCGGCCCTCTCGAACTCGGCCGCCAGCTCCCCGGCGCCGGCCAGGTCCAGGGCGTCGACGTCGGCGTGCGACGCCAGGTGCGGTCCTAGCTCCTCGGCCCTGCCGGTGAGCAGGTTGACCACGCCTGGCGGCAGGTCGGAGGTGGCGAGCACCTCGGCGAGGTCGATCGCGGCCAGGGGCGCCCGCTCCGAGGTGACCACCACGGCGGTGTTACCGGTCGCGATGACCGGGGCGATCACCGAGGTGAGCCCGAGCAGCGGGGCGTCCTGGGGCGCGAACACCGCGACCACCCCGGTGGGTTCGGGCGCGGAGTGGTTGTAGAACGGCCCGGACACGGGGTTGGCCCCGCCCAGGACCTGGGCGAACTTGTCGGTCCATCCGGCGTAGTACACCCAGCGGTCCACGGCGGCGGACACGACCCGGTCTGCCTGGGACCGGGTCAGTCCCTGGGCGTCCACGATCTGGGCGGCGAACTGCTCGCGGCGCCCCTCCATGACCTCGGCGACCCGGTACAGGATCTGACCGCGGTTGTAGGCGGTGCGCCCGGACCAGCCGCCGAAGGCCTTGCGGGCCGCGGTGACGGCGTCGCGCGCGTCCTTGCGGGAGGCGAGCGAGGCGTTGGCCAGGTGGGTGCCGTCCGCTGAGGCCACGGGGTAACTCCTGCCCGATTCCGAACGCGGGAAGGCCCCGCCCAGGTAGAGCTTGTAGGTCTTGCGGACCGCCAGCCGGGCGGGGGGCCGGGGTGCGGTGGTGCCGCCCCGGGCCGTGCCCCCGTCGGTGCCCTCCGCTGCGACCCCGTCGGTGGTGTCCGTGTTCTTCCTGCTCTTCTTGCTGCCGCGCCGCTCAGCCAAGGTAGGCCTCCAAACCGTGTCGCCCGCCCTCGCGGCCGTATCCCGACTCCTTGTAGCCGCCGAAGGGGCTCGTCGGATCGAACTTGTTGAACGTGTTGGACCAGATCACGCCGGCGCGCAGGCGCTCGGCGGTCCACAGCATGCGGGAACCCTTCTCGGTCCACACACCGGCGGACAGCCCGTAGGGGGTGTTGTTGGCCTTGGCGACGGCCTCCTCCGGGGTGCGGAAGGTCAGGACCGAGAGCACGGGACCGAAGATCTCCTCACGGGCCACCCGGTGCGCCTGGCTGACGCCGGTGAGCACGGTGGGCGCGAACCAGTAGCCGTGCTCGGGCAGCTCGCAGGCGGGCGACCAGCGCTCCACGTTCTCCTCGTCGGCGGTGGCGGTGAGCTCGCGGATCCGCTCCAGTTGGGCCGCGGAGTTGATCGCGCCGATGTCGGTGTTCTTGTCCAGCGGGTCGCCCAGGCGCAGCTTGGCGATGCGCTCCTTGAGCCGGGGCAGGAACTCCTCGGCGACGGACTCCTGGACGAGCAGCCGCGAACCGGCGCAGCAGACGTGGCCCTGGTTGAAGAAGATGCCCGAGACCACGCCCTCGACGGCCTGGTCGAGCGCGGCGTCGTCGTAGACGATGTTGGCGCCCTTGCCGCCCAGCTCCAGGGTGAGGCGTTTGTCGGTCCCCGCGACCGCGCGGGCGATCTGGCGGCCGACCTCGGTGGAGCCGGTGAAGGCGACCTTGTCGGTGCCCGGGTGCCCGACCAGGGCCCGGCCGGTCTCCCCCGCGCCGGTGAGGATGTTGACCACGCCCGGGGGCAGGTCGGCCTCATGGCAGATCTGCGCGAAGACCAGCGCGGTCAGCGGTGTGGTCTCGGCGGGTTTGAGCACGACGGTGTTGCCGGTGGCCAGGGCCGGGGCGATCTTCCACGCGAGCATGAGCAGCGGGAAGTTCCACGGGATGACCTGGGCGGTCACGCCGAGCGGCTTCGGGTCGGGGCCGAGCCCGGCATGGGCGAGCTTGTCGGCCCAGCCCGCGTAGTAGAAGAAGTGCGCGGCGACCAGCGGCAGGTCGACGTCGCGGGTCTCCTTGATGGGTTTGCCGTTGTCCATCGACTCCAGGACTGCCAGTTCGCGGGAGCGCTCCTGGATGATCCGGGCGATGCGGAACAGGTACTTGCCGCGTTCGGCACCGCTCATGCGGCTCCACACGGTGTCGTACGAGCGGCGGGCTGCGGTGACGGCGCGGTCGACGTCGGCCTCTCCGGCCACGGCCACCCGGGCGAGTTCGGTCTCGTCGGCCGGGTTGAGCACGGTGAGGTGGTCACCGCTCCGAGCCGGGGTGAACTCACCGTCGATGAAGAGGTCGTAGGTCTCGCGCAGGCTGACGACGGAGCGGGACTCCGGTGCGGGCGCGTACTCGAAGATCACGGCTCAGTCCTGCGTGTAGTAGTCGGGGCCCGGGTAGGTGCCGGTGGACAGCCTGGTGCGCTGCATGAGCAGGTCGTTCAGGAGGCTGGAGGCACCGATCCGGAACAGGTCGGGGGTCAGCCAGTCGGGGCCGGCCGTCTCGTTGACCAGGACCAGGTTGCGGATGGCGTCCTTGGTGGTGCGGATGCCCCCGGCGGGTTTGACGCCCACGTGGCGGCCAGTGGCGGCGTGGTGGTCGCGCACCGCCTCCAGCATGACCAGGGTGACCGGCAGCGTGGCGGCCGGGGAGACCTTGCCGGTGGAGGTCTTGACGAAGTCGCCGCCGGCCTGGATGGCCAGGTGGGAGGCGCGGCGCACGTTGTCGTACGTGACGAGCTCGCCGGTCTCCAGGATGACTTTCAGGTGTGCGTCGCCGCAGGCCTCCTTGACCGCGACGATCTCGTCGAAGACCTTGCGGTAGTCCCCCGACAGGAAGGCGCCCCGGTCGATGACCATGTCGATCTCACCGGCACCGTCGGCGACGGCGCGCCTGGTGTCGGCCAGCTTGACCTCCATCGGCGCGCGCCCGGACGGGAAGGCGGTGGCGACCGAGGCCACGCCGATCCCGGTGCCGTGCAGCGCCTCGACGGCGGTGGCGACCATGTCGGGGTAGACGCACACGGCGCCCACGCGGGGCACGGTGCGGTCGGTCGGGTCGGGCAGGGCGGCCTTGGCGCACAGGGACCGGACCTTGCCGGGCGTGTCGGCGCCCTCCAGTGTGGTCAGGTCCACCATGGAGATGGCCAGGTCGATGGCGTTCGCCTTGGCGGTGGTCTTGATCGACCGGGTGGCCAGGTCCTGGGCACGGGCCCGGGCTCCGACCTCGTCGACCCCGGGAAGGCCGTGCAGGTAGGCCCGGAGCGCGTGGTTGGTCCTCGCCTCGGGCTCGAATGCGGTGTGGGGCACGGGCACCTACAGCTCGTCGGTTCAACTGGACCGTCCGCTGCGGCCAGCGGAAACGGCGTGTCCTGGGCTCGGCGCGGGTGGATGTCCCCGCCGTCAGGCAGTCACCATAACCCCGGGCCGGGCCGACGTCAGTCCCCCGCGGGTTCGTGCCACCCAAGGTTGGAGAAGACTCCAAGGCCAGAGCGGCCGGCGTGTCGTCCTTTCATCCAATCAGGGGGCGAGAAGGCCGGAAAAACACGGTTCTCCCCCGGTGGGTCGACCCCGCCGGGTCGTGTGCGGTCCAGACCGGACTCGGCCTCTGCGGAGGTCGTCCCCCGGCCGTGCGGCGGTCGGCCCCGCCACGCGCCCTTAGGTTCTAGTGGTTGTCGCAACACTCCTGCTAGGGAGTGCGATGGATTTCAAGATCCGGAACCGATCCGTCAACCGGGGTCGCCGTAAGCTGACCGATGAGCGACGCGTCTACCTTGAGCTCGTGCAGCAAGGCGTGAGTAGTCAGGAAGCGTGCCGGATCGTCGGGATCAACTATCGGACCGGGAAGCGATGGCGTAACGGCCGCGCCCCGTCCGCAAGGACCGGCGGGGCTCCACCGATCACCACGGTGGAGCCCTCCGGCCCCTCGCGCTACCTGCATGAAGCCGACCGGATCCACATCGCCGACCGGCTGAGGGAAAAGGCCACCATCCGGCAGATCGCCGCGGAGCTGGACCGCGCCCCCTCCACGATCAGCCGGGAAATCCGCCGCAATCGGCACCCGGTCAACGGCCAGTACCGCCCGCACGCGGCCCAGGCCCGGGCCGAGGCCCGCCGTCCCCGCCCCAAGAGGGGGAAGATCGGCCACACCCCCCTTCTTCGGGACTTCATCCAGGACCGCCTCGACAAGAAGTGGAGCCCTGAACAGATCTGTCAGGCTCTGCGGATAGCCTTTCCCGGCCAACCGGAGCTGCACGTGGTCCACGAGACGATCTACCAGGCCCTCTACGTCCAAGGCCGAGGCGAACTCCGCCGAGAGTTGGCCAAGGCGCTGCGATCGGGCCGGGCACGCCGCAAACCGCGCCGCCAAGCCCAGCAGCGCACCCCGCGGTTCTCCACCCCGATGGTGATGATCAGCGAGCGCCCCGCGGAGGTCGAGGACCGGGCCGTGCCCGGTCACTGGGAGGGCGACCTGATCATCGGCAAGGACGGGGCATCGGCCATCGGCACCCTGGTTGAACGCGCCACGCGCTACGTGATGCTCGTGCACCTGCCCCACGGCCGCAGCGCGGAGCACGTCCGTGACGCCCTGGCGGACACCGTCCAACGCCTGCCCACTCATCTGGTGCGGTCGCTGACCTGGGACCAGGGCAGCGAGATGGCCTCCCACGGCTCCTTCACGGTCGCCACGGACGTCCCGGTCTACTTCTGCGACCCGGCCAGTCCTTGGCAGCGCGGCTCGAACGAAAACACCAACGGTCTGCTGCGGCAGTACTTCCCCAAGGGCACCGACCTGACCCTCCACAACCGGGAGCGCCTTGAGGCGGTCGCGGCCGAGCTCAACGGCCGCCCACGCAAAACGCTCGGCTGGGAAACCCCAGCCGAGCGCTTGCATAAACTACTCGCGGCCTGAACCGACTGACCACGTGTTGCAACGATCCCTAGAAACCGCCGCCACCGTCCGGGGGCCGTAACCTGGACCCATGGCGGAGTTCCGGATCAGTAGTGACGACAGGCAGGTCGACCTGCGCAGACTGGCCACCGCCCTGGCCGAGTCACAGGGGTGGGCGCGCGAGGACGTGAGCATCTGGGACAACCGGCAGGGCGAGGTGATCGTGACGATCGACGACGCCCTGCTGCGCAGACCCGACGCCGACCCGCTGCACCGGCCCCGGCACACCCCGCACGCGGTGCACGAGGCCTGCGAGCTGCTGCGCCGGGAGGACACGTCGCTGCGCGGGGTGGACTTCGCCTACCTCAAGGACGAGAGCGCCCGGTTCTTCTCCGCCGGGTGGACCCTGGCCGACCTCCAGCACGCGCTGGGCCACCGCCCGGACGGGGTGGCCTGGGAGCGGGGCCCCGAGTACCGGGGCAGCGGATGGCTCGCCCACCGGCTGTCGGCGTGGAAGACCCCCGACGGCGACATCCGCCCCTCCCAGTCCCAGGAGTCGGCGCAGCTACGGGTGATCGGCAGGGCCGGGCTCCCCATGCACATCGGTCTGCCCCAGGACACCGAACTGTCCGAGCGCCCGGTGGCCAGCCCCGCGGCGGCGCGCTCGGCCGCCGACGACGCCCGGCGCCTCATCCGGCAGAACACGCGCACCACCACGGACACGCTGGCGCACCAGGACCGCACCTCGGCGCACATCACCCGGCCCGACGAGCGTTCCGACCGCCCCTGAACCGATCCCGTGTCAGTCCGCGGCGCGCTCCCGGTTCTCCCGGGGCGCCCCGACCAGGGTGACCACGCCGTCGGCGAAGGCCCCCAGCCCGGTCTCGAACGGCCCCCGGCCCACCCCGAAGCGCCACAGGCTCGCGAAGACCAGTGCCCCCAGGATGAACAGCTCCAGGTACCAGGGGCCGCCCGCTGCGTTCTCCGGGTGCAGGGCGACGATCACCGCCAGGACCAGGATGTGCCCGGAGTAGACGGTCAGGGGCATCCGGCCCACCGAGGTCAGCGGGTACGTCAGGCGCGGCAGCCGTTCGGCGAGCAGCATGCACACCACCAGCACCAGGAGCGCCTGGCCCACCGCCTCGAGGATCTCGAAGGTGGTGCCCGTGTGCGGCGTGTTCACCGCCAGCCACCACCAGGAGTCCGTGGGCACCTGACCGCTGATGCTGTGCGCGGCGTCCGTCGTGTTGTAGCGCAACTCCTCGGCGGTCCGGGCGTCGACCGAGCTCAGCGGGGCACCGTCGAGGAAGGTGCTGTGCGCCTCGGTCAGCCGGTCCAGCCCGCCCAGGGGGTTGAGCAGCACCCAGGACCCCAGGTAGCCGGCCGCGGCCATGAGCGCCCCGGCGACCGCCGTCCGGATCCGTACCGCGACGGCGGTCAGGTCGGTCCGGCCGACCGCCATACCCGCGAACACGAACACCATGAACGTGATCGCCGGGTAGTAGCCCGTCAGGAAGAATTCGGTGAACGAGGACAGGGCACTGGTCCGCACACCCCCCGGGAACAGGTCCTGGCGCAGCAGGAAGGACACGGCCGGTCCCACGAGGGCCAGCGTCCCCGCGGCCGTCCACAGCAGGGCGGCACGGGCCCGGAGCAGTGGCAGGGCCAGGACGAAGAAACCGGCGTAGTAGGTGAGGATGATCGCGACCGGGACGGCGAAGGCGTCCAGGACGAAACCCAGCAGCCCGATCAGGAACGAACGGGCCAGGATACGGACGGCGGCCCTGCGCAGGGAGTCGCCCCGCAGGGGCCTGGTGCGTCCGGTCATCAGCGACAGGGACACGCCGGCGAGGAAGGCGAAGAGGGCCGAGGAGTTGCCGCGCACCAGGCTGTGCAGCTCCCAGCCCTGCTCCTCGGGCAGCAGCCCGAAGGAGACCACCCCGAGATGGACGGCGAACATCCCGAACACCGCGAGCGCACGCGCGGCGTCGACACCGTCGATCCGGCGTTCGACTGAAGCGGCCCCGGGAACGGAGGGCGTGTGGTCGGATCGGTTCTGTGGCACGTTGTCAGGCTACGCCCGGCTCTGTGCGCGGGCGAGCCGCGGCCGCACCCGGCCACCCGCCGACCGGGCCCGCCCCCGGTGGGGTTCGGGGAGGCGGGCCCGGAGGGTCCGAACGGGTCAGGAACCGTCGCCGGCCAGGTCGCTGAAGTAGTCCAGCGCCTCCGGGTTGGCGAGGGAGTCGCGGCTGGCCACCTTCTGCGGGCTCTCCCCCATGAGGATGCGCTTGACCGGGACCTCCAGCACCTTGCCGGACAGGGTGCGGGGCACGGCCCGGATGGCGCGGACCCGGTCGGGGACGTGCCGGGGCGAGCAGTCGGTGCGGATCCGGCGGGCGATCTCCTTGGGCAGGTCGCCCTCCAGGTCGGAGCCCTCGCGCAGCACGGTGAAGAGTTCGATCTTCGAGGATCCGTCGCCCTGGGGGACGTCCACGACCAGGGCGTCGACCACCTCGTCCAGGGCCAGGACCGCGCGGTAGATCTCGCTGGTGCCCATGCGCACGCCGCCGCGGTTGATGGTGGAGTCCGAGCGGCCGTAGATGATGGCGGTGCCGCGGTCGGTGATCTCGATCCAGTCGCCGTGCCGCCAGATCCCCGGGTAGACGGAGAAGTAGCTGTCGCGCAGCCGTTCGCCGTCGGTGTCGCCCCACAGGAACACCGGCATGGACGGGGCCGGTTCGGTGACGACGAGTTCGCCGACCTCACCGATGAGTTCCCTGCCTTCGGGGTCCCAGGCGGCCACGGCCATGCCCAGGCCGCGGGACTGGATCTCGCCCTCGTACACCGGCAGGGTGGGGGTGCCGCCGACCAGGCAACTGCAGATGTCGGTGCCGCCGCTGGTGGAGAACAGCCACAGGTCGGATCCGAACTCCTCGTACACCCACGCGAACGCCTCGGGGCTCAGCGGGGAGCCGGTGGAGCCGATGGCCTTGAGCGCGGACAGGTCCCGTCCCTCGCGCGGGTGGACGCCCTCCTTCATACAGGAGGACAGGTACCCGGCGCTGGTGCCGAAGACGGTGACCCCGGCCTCGGCGGCCAGGTCCCACAGGGACCCGAGGTCCGGTGCGGGGGGCTCCGCGGCCGGGGACCGACCACCGGGGGCGGTGGAGGGCGAGGGGTGGGCGGGGCTTCCGTCGTACAGCACGATGGAGGCCTTGGTCAGCAGGACGCTGACCAGGAAGTTCCACATCATCCAGCCGGTGGTGGTGAACCACAGGACCCGGTCGTGCGCCTGGGCGTCCAGGTGCAGGTTCAGGTTCTTGAGCTGTTCGAGGAGGATGCCGCCGTGGCCCTGGACGATCGCCTTGGGCAGGCCGGTGGTGCCCGAGGAGTAGAGCACCCACAGGGGGTGGTCGAAGGGCACGGGGGTGAAGGCGAGTTCGGCCCCCGCGCCGGAGGCGACGAACTCGTCCCAGGGCAGGGTGCCGTCGAGGGCGGCGCCGGGGGCGAGGTAGTCGAGGAGGACCGTGTGCTCGACGGTGGGCAGCGCGGCGCGCAGCTCCTCCACCACCGGACGACGGTCGAAGTCCTTGCCGGCGTAGCGGTAGCCGTCGACGGCGAGGAGGACCTTGGGTTCGATCTGCGCGAAGCGGTCGATCACGCTGCGCACGCCGAAGTCGGGGGAGCAGGAGGACCAGATCGCACCGAGGGAGGCGACGGCGTAGAAGGCGGCCGCGGTCTCGGGGAGGTTGGGCAGGTACGCGGCGACCCGGTCGCCCTCGCCCACACCGAGCCCGCGTAGGGCCGCGGCGATCTCGGCCGTACGCCGGCGCAGGTCGCCCCAGGTCCAGGCGCCGAGCTCGCGAATCTCGGTGGCGTGCCGGATGGCCACCTCGTCGGCGTCACGGCCCTCGAACACGTGCTCGGCGTAGTTGAGGGTCGCTCCGGGGAACCACTGGGCGCCCGGCATGCTCCGGTCGGCGAGGACCTGCTCGTAGGGGGTCCGGGCCCGGACCCCGTAGTACTCCCAGATCGACGCCCAGAAGCCGTCGACGTCGGTTACCGACCAGCGCCACAGAGCGTCGTAGTCGAAGTCCGTGGCGGCGGTGGAGCCGCTTCCACCGAAGGCCTCCACCCCCTTGTTCCGTGCGGCCCATCGGGCGAACGCGACGATGTTGGAGGACTCGATTCGTGCTTCGTCGGGCTCCCAGAGCACACGGGGCACGCTGCTCTCCGTCATTGGCCCGCCTTCCCAATCGCGTGGCTGTGTGTGGCTGTGCGACCCATCTAACAACACCGCATGATCGGGCCCACGGTCCGGTCCGGCGTAACGGCGCGCGGAGTCGGCTGGGAAGTGCGCAGGTCACCGTGGGGCCGCGCGTACGTGGAAAACCCGCCCCGGGCCGGATCCTCGGGGCGGGTGCGCGGCGCTGACCGCGACGGAGCGTCATGGCCCACCTCGGACAGGTGGGATCAGCCCACCTGTCGGTGGTCCAACAGGCATCTGACGGTCGGCGGGCTCGGCGGTCGACCGGGCGGACCGGCTCTCAGCCCAGCCGACGGACGGCGTCGACCGCCGCCACCGGTGAGTCCACGACCGGGGCGCCGGTGTCCTCCAGGCGCTCGCGGGCCATCAGACCGCTGGTGACCAGAACGGCCTGGGCCCCGGCCTCGCGTGCCGCGCGCGCGTCGTCGTCGATGTCGCCGATGAGCACGACGCGGGAGGGGTCCAGCCCCTGGTTCTCCAGGTGGTGGACCAGGTGCTCGGCCTTGGAGTCGTGCTCGGTGTCGAACCTGCGGCCGTCGATCCGGGTGAAGTGCGCCTTCAGGCCACGCCCGGAGACGAGGGGCACCAGGTGGTCGTGCGAGGCCATGGACAACAGCGACTGGGTGCCGCCCGCTCCGGCCCACTCGTGCAGCACGTCGGGGACCCCCGAAGCCAGTTCGCAGCTGGGCAGGTGCTCCAGGTAGCTGGTGTCGTAGAGCTTCTCGGCGTACTCCCACTCGCCTTCGGCGAAGGCCCGGCCGAGGAGCTCCTCGTAGCAGGGGACCAGGGGACGGCGGAAGACGGAGCGCCAGTACTCCATCCCGACCGGCTCGCGACCGAACCGGGCGCACACCGCGTTGACCGCGGCGAGGTTGGCGTGGTTGTCGTCGAGGAGGGTGCCGTTCCAGTCCCAGACGATGTGGTGGGTGTCGGTTCTCGGGGAAGTCATCTCAGCCATTGGGAGCACTTTACGACGCCTCGCACCGGTTCCGGTATGCGTTTCTCACCACCTCACCACGGTCCACGGTGGCCCCACCCCCGGCCGGGTCCCGGTCCGGGAACCGAACCCGGCCCCGGTACGCCGCCCGGACCGAAACGGCGGGCACGGCGCTGCGCCCGCGCGCTGCGGCCCCTGCGCACGGCCCACACCCCGGCAGCGACCATCAGTGGGAACACGATGAGGACGAGCAGGGGCAGCAGCACGGCGATCACCGAGGCGACGAGGCTGACCACGTCCTCCGCGAAGGAGACCACGGGAGCGCCGACACCGAGCGTGAGGGTGTTGACCACCAGCCGGGCCGGCGCCTTGGCCAGGTGGAAGAAGAGGGCGACGATCGTCCCCACGGCCACCGACCCCCAGGCGATCCCGCCCGTGGCCGCGGCCGCGCCGGAGGCTTCGCCGGTGATCTCGGTGAGTCCGACCGCGGAGGTCCCGGCGGCGAAGGTGATCCCGCCCGAGGTGGGCCTGACGAGGGTCTGGAGGAGGTCGTTGACGCTGTCGAGCGCGGGCACCTTGTCGGCCACGAACTCCACGACGAGCAGCACACCGAGACTGATGAGGGTGGCGGGGTGTTCGAGCCACGCCCAGGCCGGACCCAGCGGGACGAGGTCGGTGTGACGGGCCACGAGCCCGACCACGAGAAGGGGGACGTAGGCGTTGAGCCCCGCGGCCGAGGCCAGGCCGAAGCCGGTGAGGGAGGCGAGCATGGGGGTCCTTCGTCGGCGCCGGGCAGGGGGTGGGTGCCGGGCCGGGCGCGCGGCCGGACACCGGTCCCCTGGATTGACGCCCGTGAAGGGCGATTGGTTCGCCCGCGCGGTGTTCTCAGCGCGGTCGGCGGGTCACTGCCGGTAGTTCTCGACCTCGGAAACGGGGCGGACCCTGGCCTCCTCCGGGTCCTGGCCGAACTCCCTGCGGGCCCGGCGCTGGCGGAGGAGGTCCCAGCACTGGTCCAGTGCCTCCTCGACCTCCTTCATCCGGCCGCGCTCGCCCGGTTCCAGCCCTCCCGGGGCGGAGCGGAGCGCGTGCTCCTCGTCCATCAGGCCACGGATGGTCGTCATGATGTCCTGTTCGGCGCTGTCGCTCATACCGCCATGGTCGGTGCGGCGCGGAACCGGGACAAGGTCCCCGGTCCCGGGATTGCCCGGTCCGGACCGAACGTTTACGCGGGGCGCGGCCGGGAGCGGTCGCCGCACCGTCCCGTGGCACGCCCCGGCGACGCGGACGGGGCGACCGCTCCCGGCCGTCTGGGAAACTTCTCTTAACGCCGGGTTGGTGACGAATCGTTCGCGTGGCGAGGGCCGGAAGGGCGGAATAGGCCTCGAAGCTCCGCACTTGAATACCTTGAGGGGGTATTGTTATGGCAGCTGAGCAGGAACAACACGGAAACGGTGGCATGGCCGCGACCCACGGTTACAGCAACGACAAACAGAGCCACATCAACCGGCTCCGCCGTGTCGAGGGCCAGATCAGAGGCCTGCAGCGCATGGTCGAGGACGACCAGTACTGCATCGACATCCTCACCCAGACCTCGGCGGTGAACAAGGCACTGCGTTCCTTCGCGTTGTCCATGCTCGACGAGCACCTCAAGCACTGCGTGGCGAACGCCGTCGCCAACGGCGGCGACGAGGCGGACGAGAAGGTGCGCGAGGCCTCGGAGGCGATCGCCCGGCTGGTGCGGTCCTGACGACCGTCGCCCCGTTCCGCCGTCCGACCGGCCCCGGCCACCCCACGGCCCGGTCGCCGCACCCCGGCTAACGTACCGGCATGTCCCCCGAAGCGAACAGCCACGCCCGTGCCCTGGAAGCCCGTCTGGCCCTGCCCGTCCTGGTCAGCGCGATCGTCTCCGTCCCGGCGGTCTTCCTCGACCTGTGGGGGCAGGGCTGGTGGGCCGAGGCCGGCCACTGGGTCAACTGGGCCGCGGGGCTGGTCCTGTGGGCCGAGTGGATCCTGCTCATCGCCCTGGCCGAGAACAAACTCGACTGGCTGCGCGCGCACCGGTGGAGCACGTTCGTCGCCGTGGCGACCCTGCCCGCCGTCGTCTTCGCCCTCGGGCCCGCCCAGGTCCTGCGCCTGGTCCGGGTCGCCGGAACCCTGCGGCTGGTCCGCGTGAGCAGGATCGTCGAGGCGGGCGGTGTCCTGCGCCGCCGGATGGGGCTGACCGGGACGCGCGGGGCGGTGGTGGCCGCGGCCACCACCGCTCTGTCCGTCGTGTTCGCCGGCGTGATCCTGCTGGACCCGGACTCGCCCAGCCGACGTTTCCTCGCCGACCTCCCGGAGAACTTCGGGACCCGGCAGGTGCTGCTGTCCCTGGCGTTGGCCGCCGCCGCGACCGCTCTCATCCTGTACCTGCGCCGACGCGGCGCGGACGGGGAGGCCTCCGACGTCCCCGAGCGCCCCGGGGGCTCCGGGCACTCCGGAGGAGAAGGGACCGGAGCGGATCAGTCCTCGCCGTAACGCTCCCGTTCGTTGTCGAGCAGTCGCGCGCCCTGCGACAGCGAGGCGTCCGGGTCCAGGTAGTCCACTGACTCGTTGGCCACGAAGGAGGAGGGCCGTCCGTCGTCGGCGAACCCCAGCCGGGAGATCTCGCCGCCGGTGAAGGCGCGGATACCCCAGTTGGCGAGGATCCGTGCCCGCGCCGTCGAGGAGGGCACCGACGCCATGTGGTAGCCGCGGGTGGCCGCCAGCGCCGGGAGGCCGCTCAGCTCGAACTGGAGGATTCTGGCCAGGGCGTCCTTCCCGCTCAGGTCCACCACCAGCCCCATGTCCTTGTGTTTGAACTCGCGCAACGGCCTGCCGAGCACCGAGTTGACCACGTTGTGGGCGGCGGTGGCCGCCTGCCTGCTGGCGTACTGGGCCGTGGGCGGGCAGTAGTCGCTCTCGGGGTGCGAGAGGTTGGGCACGGCCGCAGCGTCCCCGAGCGCGAACACGTCCGGCAGTCCCGGCACGGACAGGTCCGCGCCGACCTCCAGACGGCCGCGCTGGGTCGGTTTGCCGAGGGTCTCCATCAACGGGCTGGGCGTGACGCCCGCGGTCCAGATGAGGGTGCGGCAGGGCAGGGCCCGCCCGTCGGTGAGCACCACCTTGTCGGCGGTCACCTCCCGCACGCTGACCTTCAGTTTCACCTCGATGCCCAGGTTGCGCAGCAGGTCGAGCGCCTTGCGGCCGAGCCGGTCGCCGAGTTCGGGCAGGACCTTCGGCGCGATGTCGACGAGGTGCCACCGGATGACGGAACGGAGTTCGGGGTAGCGGCGGGCGGCCTCCTCGCAGAGGCGCATCAGCGAGGCCGCCGTCTCCACACCGGTGTAGCCGCCGCCGACCACGATGAACCGGCAGCGCTCCTCCCGTTCGATCGGGTCGCGCGAGTCGTTGGCCAACTCCAGCTGGGCCAGCACGTGGTCGCGCAACAGCACCGCCTCCGCCAGGGTCTTGGCCCCGTAGGCGTGTTCGGTGAGTCCCGGGATGTCGAAGCCCCGCGTCAGACCGCCGGGCGCCAGGACGAGCCGGTCGTACCGGCAGGGCGCGAGTTCGCCGGTGGGTCGCCGCACGACGACCGTGCGGTCCCGGGTGTCCACACCGACCGCGTGGCCGGGGACGAGCTGGGTCTTGCGGGTGAGCCGGTGCACCGACATGGCGACCGACTGCGGGGTGAGCAGCCCCGAGGCCACCTGGGGCAGCAGCGGGCTGTAGAGCATGTAGTCGTGTGGTGCCACGAGGGCGAGGTCCGCCGCGCCGTTGGGAATGCGTCGTTCCAGGTGACGCAGGGTGTGGAGGCCACCGAAACCCGCGCCTACCACTACGATCCGAGGCCGAGACATAAGTACACCGCTCCTTCTCCGTGTCGGGGGGAGGGACGTCCTTCGCGTCTGTTGGGCCGTCGGACGCGGGCGTACCCACTTCACCGGTGCCGAATGTACGGGGATCGGCATCGATTTCGGCGCTCCCCACACCAGCCGCCCCGAGGCCTTTGTCCGTTGTTGGCCCTCGCGGGGAAAGGTATGCGGGTTCTTCAGGAGGAGGAGACCCGCACTTGGCGCCCCAGAAGCGACACTTGGTCACCATGTGTGGTCAGACACAAACGGAAAGTGCTGGCCCGTGTTTCGGAGAGGGGCAAGGAACGAGTATGCGTGCGTTCACCAGGATCGCCGCCACCACCGTGTTGGCCACCGGAGTGACCGTGTTCGGCGCGGGGGCCGCCTTCGCGGACCCGCCGGAGGAGGTCACCGAGCCCGTGGCCGGGGTCACCGACACGGTGCAGGACCCTTCACCCGAAGCGGCGGCCCTGCTCGAGGACCCGCAGGTCCAGGAGATCCTTGCCGACGAGGACGCGGTGGAGTTGCTCAGCGACCCCGAGGCGCTGGAACTGCTCCAGGGGCTGTTGGAGTTCGAGGACCCGATGGGCGCCCTCGAGGAGCTCGACCTTCCCGTCAGCACCGACGACGTGCCGGTGGAGAGCGGCGACGTGACCGGCGAGCTTCCGGTCGACGGCGCCGACACCGGTGACGTCACCCAGCCGGTGGACGACGTGACCGGCGGCGTCGGCCTGCCGTAGGGCACCGGGCGCGAGGGGCGGGCGGCCGGTGCCGCCCGCCCCTCCCCTGTGTTCGCACGCCCCGACCCGGCACACGGGACCGGTTAACGGGCCGGTCCGCACCTCGAGTACCCCCGGGACCCGCCCCTCAGATCCCGGTCCGCACCCGGACGGTTCCGCTCCCCCCGAGATCCAGCCACAGGCTGTCGGAGGTGCGCACCAACCGCAGGACCAGGGTCCGGCAGCTCGGACAGCTCGCGACCAGACCCGGGCCGTCCGCCACCACGTGCAGTTCGGCGAAGGCCCCCTCGGCCCCGCACACGGCGCAGTGCCGTTCGGCCGCGGTCAGGTCCACGCACAGGACCTCCGACAGCGGTCCGGCGAGGACGTTGGCGTCCAGATGCCCCGGCTCACTCATCACGCACCTCCACCCGGGCCGAACCTCTCGGTCCGCACCCGCCTCGGATCGTGGCCCAACGCCACCAGGGCGTCAGCCACCGTCTCCACGAACCCGGTCGGCCCGCACACGAAGCACATCGGCACGAACTCCGCGGGAAGCCCGTGGATGTTCAGCTCCGCGACGCCCAGACGGGCCGGGGTCCGCACCGAACCCTCCGGCGCGCGCCGGGTGTAGGCGACGAACAGGTCCACGCCCCCGTCCGCCGGTGACCCCAGGTCGCCCCGGTAGAGGCGGTCCTCGGGCGTGCGCACCGAGTACAGGACGCGGAACAGCGCCTGGCTGCCCGCCCTGCGCCGCTCACGCACCATCGACATCAGGGGCGCGATGCCGGAGCCGCCGCCCACCAGCACCACCGGATCGGGGGACTTCGCGTCCCACACGAACCAGCCGCCCAGGGGGCCGCGCACCTCCACCCGGTCGCCCTGCGCGAACTCGTCCACCAGGTAGGGGGAGACCTCCCCGCCCGCCACCCGCTGCACGGTCAGCTCGATCCGCTGTCCCCCGGAAGCCGAGGAAACCGAGTAGGAGCGCTCCGCGGTGTAACCGTCCTCGGCCCTCAGGCGCACGTCCACGTGCTGGCCCGCACGGTGTCCGGGCCAGCCCGGGACCTCCAGCACCAGCGTGCGGGCGCTGCCGCTCTCCCAGCGGTCGGCCACCAGCACGGCTGGCCGCCACACGGCCATCAGTCGCCCCGGTAGCGCTGCTCGCGCCAGGGGTCGCCGTAGTCGTGGTACCCGGCCTGTTCCCAGAACCCGGGCTCGTCCTGGTGGAGCAGGCTGATGTCGCTCACCCACTTGGCCGATTTCCAGAAGTACAGGTGCGGGACGATCAGCCGGGCGGGCCCGCCGTGCTCCGGAGCGAGCGGCTCACCGTCGAAGGCGTGCACCACCCATGCCTGGCCGTCGGTCAGGTCCTGGAACGGAATGTTGGTGGTGTAGCCGCCGAAGCCGGACACCAGGGTGTGGTCCGCTGTGGTCTCCGCCTCCGCCAACAGCACGTCCAGGCTGACCCCGGTCCAGTCGGTGTCGAGCTTGGACCACCGAGTAACACAGTGGATGTCCACGTGCGGCTGCTCCTGGGGCAGGGCCAGGAACTCCTCCCAGGTCCAGCGCAGGATCCGTCCGGTCTCCTCGGTGACGGTGAGGGTCCAGTCGTCGGTGTCCACCCGCGGGGTGGGTCCCGCCGACAGGACCGGGAAGTCGTGGGTCTGGTACTGGCCCGGTGGGATCCGGGCGGGGTCACCGCCTCTGCGGCCGCGGAAACCCCTGGTCACCGTGTTCACATCGTCCCCCTCATGCTGTTGACCGAGGCCCGGGGCCGCCCCGCGGGCCCCTCGGACAGGCGGGCACCGGTCCGTCTCCCCGATGATGTGGACGCCGCGCAGAAGAAGGGGCCGCCCCGGCCTGCGCCCGGAACTGCTCGTCGCCGGGAGCCGGAACACCAGCGCCACTGGCGGTCCCCGGGAGATCCGGGTCGCTCGTCGGCCATCAGGGGCCTCCCTCGGAGACGGACGCGCACCTCCCGGGCCCGAGAAGCCCGGGAGACTCGTGCGCGACCTACCCGTGAGCGGGCAAAGCCACGTTCAGCGGCGGTCCATCTCGACATGGGCCGGGGGTTCCCCGGCGAGCAGGGCCGCGGAGCCCATCCGAAGCAGCAGGGCGGCCATCTCGTCACGGGACAGCGCGCCCCGGCTGTGTGGGGTGGAGTTGAGCAGACCGAAGGCTGCGTGCACCGAGGCGCGTAGGGCGGCGGGCCGGCTCGCCGGGCGCAGTTCGGCGAGGACGCCGACCCACTCCTCCACGTAGCCGCGTTGGAGGCGCCGGACCCGGCTGCGGTCCTCATCGGTGAGGTTGCCCAGCTCCCGGTCGTGCACGGTGATCAGGTCGGGCTCGTCCAGGGAGAACTCGATGTGTCCGCGCAGCAGCGCCTCCAGGGCCTCCCCGGGGCTTCCGGCCCCGGCCACGAGCTCGCTCCCCCGTCGGGAGAGACGGTCGCTGATGTCCACGAGGACCTCACCGAGCAGCGCCTCCTTGCCGGGGAAGTGCCGGTAGAGCGCGGGCCCGGTGGTACCGACCGCCCGCCCGAGGTCGTCGATGGTCACCCCGCGGTAGCCCCGAGCCGCGAAGAGGCGTGCGGCCGCCCCCAGGATCGCCGTCCTGCGCTCACCCGTCGGCCGCTGCCCCGTCTGTCTGTGCCCCGCCGGCCCCTGTCCCGCGTCCATCCGTCCACCTCTCGTCGACCCGATCCGGTGATCCGGGCCGCTCCCGGCCCTGGACACCCATGTTAGTAGTTACTAACATCACTGTTGTTAGTGAGCATTAACATCCCTCCACGAGAGGACACCATGAGCAGGGCACCTGTGCTCGGTTCGGCGGTCGACACCGCCGGTCCCGCGTTCGCCGCCAACGACGCCGCGAACCGCGCGCTCGCACTGGAGCTGCGGGAGCGGATCGCCACCGCGGCCCTCGGCGGCCCCGAGAAGACCCGAGCGCGCCACGTCGAGCGCGGCAAACTCCTCCCCCGCGACCGCGTCGACCTCCTCCTCGACCCCGGTTCACCGTTCCTGGAGATCGCCCCGCTGGCCGCCTACGGCCTCTACGGCAGGGACGGCCAGGACGCGCCCGGAGCCGGGATGATCGCCGGGGTCGGCCGCGTGGCCGGACGGCCGATGGTCGTGGTCGCCAACGACGCCACGGTCAAGGGCGGCAGCTACTACCCGATGACGGTCAAGAAGCACCTGCGCGCCCAGGAGGTGGCACTGCACAACCGCCTCCCCTGCGTGTACCTGGCCGACTCCGGCGGCGCCTTCCTGCCCATGCAGGACGACGTCTTCCCCGACCGGGAGCACTTCGGCCGCATCTTCTACAACCAGGCCACCATGTCCCGGGCGGGCATCCCGCAGATCGCGGCGGTCCTGGGATCCTGCACCGCCGGCGGCGCCTACGTTCCGGCGATGAGCGACGAGGCGGTCATCGTCCGCGAACAGGGCACGATCTTCCTCGGCGGTCCGCCACTGGTGAAGGCCGCCACCGGCGAGGTCGTCACCGCCGAGGAACTGGGCGGCGGCGACCTGCACTCCCGGATCTCCGGGGTCACCGACCACCTCGCCGACGACGACGCCGACGCCCTCACCAGGGTCCGGCGGATCGCCGACACCCTCGGGCCGCTCGACCCGCCCGCCTGGCAGGTCCGCGAACCGCGCCCGCCCGAGCTCGACCCCGAGGAGCTCTACGGGGTGGTGCCCGCCGACACCCGGACCCCCTACGACGTGCGCGAGGTCATCGGCCGGGTGGTCGACGGCAGCGAGTTCACCGAGTTCAAGTCCGAGTACGGCACCACCCTGGTCACCGGGTTCGCGCACATCCAGGGCCACCCGGTCGGGATCATCGCCAACAACGGCATCCTGTTCGCCGAGTCCGCGCTCAAGGGCGCGCACTTCATCGAACTGTGCGACCGCCGGTCCATCCCCCTGGTGTTCCTGCAGAACATCTCCGGGTTCATGGTCGGCCGCGACTACGAGGCGGGCGGCATCGCCAAGCACGGGGCCAAGATGGTCACCGCGGTGGCCTGCGCCCGCGTCCCCAAGTTCACCGTGGTCATCGGTGGCTCCTTCGGGGCGGGCAACTACTCGATGTGCGGCCGCGCCTACTCGCCCCGCTTCCTGTGGATGTGGCCGAACGCCCGCATCTCCGTGATGGGCGGCGAACAGGCCGCCTCCGTGCTGTCCACCGTCCGCCGGGACCAGAAGGAGGCCCGGGGCGAGGAGTGGTCGGCCGAGGACGAGGAGGCCTTCAAGGCGCCCATCCGCGACCAGTACGAGGAACAGGGCAGCCCGTACTACTCGACCGCCCGCCTGTGGGACGACGGCGTCATCGACCCCGCCGACACCCGGGACGTGCTCGCCATGGCCCTGTCCGCCGCCCGCCACGCGCCCCTGGACCCGGTGGGCTACGGCGTCTTCCGGATGTGAGGAACCCTTGACCACGACGCCAGACACAACACCTGACAGCACCGGACCGGCCACCGTACTGGTCGCCAACCGGGGTGAGATCGCGCTCCGCGTCATGCGCACCCTGCGTCGGACGGGACTGCGCTCGGTCGCGGTGTACACCGACGCCGATGCCGGATCACCGCACACCCTGGCCGCCGACGAGGCGTTCAGAGTGGACCGCTACCTCGACGCCGAGGGCATCGTCGCGGCTGCCGCCGCGAGCGGCGCCACCATGGTCCACCCCGGGTACGGCTTCCTGTCCGAGAACGCCGGCTTCGCCCAGGCCTGCGCCGAGGCCGGCCTGGTCTTCGTCGGCCCGCCCGCCTCCGCGATCGAGGCCATGGGCGACAAGATCCGCGCCAAGGACACGGTGGCCCGAGCCGGAGTACCCGTCCTGGGCGGGTTCACCGAGAAACCCGGGCAGCCCCTGTCCGACGACGAACTCCTGCACGCCGCCTCCGAGACCGGCTACCCGCTGCTGATCAAGCCCTCCGCCGGCGGCGGCGGCAAGGGCATGCGGGCCGTCCACTCCCCCGACACCCTGCTCGCCGACGCCGCGGCCGCCCGCCGCGAGGCACTGGCCTCCTTCGGGGACTCCACCCTGCTCGTCGAGAAGCTGGTCCAACGGCCGCGCCACATCGAGGTGCAGGTCCTGGCCGACACCCACGGCAACGTCCTGCACCTGGGAGAACGCGAGTGCAGCCTGCAGCGCCGCCACCAGAAGGTGGTGGAGGAGGCCCCGTCACCGCTGCTCGGCACCGCGCAGCGCGCCGCCATGGGTGAGGCCGCGGTGGCGGCCGCCCGCTCCTGCGGATACGTGGGCGCGGGCACGGTCGAGTTCATCGCCGAGACCGGCCCCGGGGGCGAACTGTCCTTCTCCTTCCTGGAGATGAACACCCGTCTGCAGGTGGAGCACCCGATCACCGAGGAGGTCGTGGCCGTCCGCGGCGAGCGCGGCGTCGACCTGGTGGAACTCCAACTCCGGGTCGCGAACGGGGAACCACTGCCCTTCACCCAGGAGGAGGTGTCGTGGGTCGGGCACGCGGTGGAGTCCCGTGTCTACGCCGAGGACGCCGACCGGGGGTTCCTGCCCTCGGGCGGGCCGGTCCTGGCCTTGCGGGAGCCCTCCGGCCCGGGGGTGCGGGTGGACTCGGGTATCGCCGAGGGCGGGTCGGTGACCTCCGACTTCGACCCCATGCTGGCCAAGGTCATCACCTGGGGGGCGGACCGGTCCGAGGCGCTGGCCCGGATGGACGCCGCACTCGGCTCCTACCTGTTGCTGGGCTGCGTCACCAACACCGCGTACCTGCGGCGGCTGCTGCGCCACCCGCGGGTGGCGGCCGGTGACCTGAGCACCGACCTGATCGCCGCCGATCCCCCCGCCGCCGCACCCGAGGGGGTACCCGCCGAGGTGTACGCGGCCGCCGCCCTGGACCACCAACTGGAACTGGAGGGCCCGCCGAGCGCCGACCGCTTCGCCGTACCCGACGGCTGGCGGATGGGCGGCCCGGCCTGGACCCCGTGGCGGTTGCGGGCGCCCGGGCACGACGCCGTCGTGGTCCGGGTCCGACGGGACGGGGGCGCCGGCCGGTACCTGGTGAGCGTGGCCGGGGACGGGGCCGAAAGGGTCGCCGGGAAAGCCGGGGAGACCGGGGCCGTGGCGGTCCGCGCCCGGCGCTCCGCCGACGGTTCCCGGCTCACCGTCACCACCCCCGACCGGACCCGCACCTACCTCCGCGCCGACGACCCGGCCACCGCGCACCGGTGGTTGGGGCTCGACGGCGCCGCCTGGACCCTGCACGAGGAACCGGTGGCCGCCGCTCTGCGCGCGGACGAGGCGGCCGCCGACGGGACGGTGCGCAGCCCCATGCCGGGCACGGTGCTCGACGTACCGGTCCGGGTGGGCCAGGAGGTGACCGCCGGAACCGCCCTGGCGGTGGTCGAGGCGATGAAGATGGAGCACTCCGTGCCCTCGCCCGTCGACGGCACCGTCACCGAGGTGGCGGTCCGCCCGGGTGCCTCGGTGCCCATGGACGCGGTCCTGGTGACCGTCGAACCGTTCCCCGTGTCGGCCGAGAACCCGGCCGGCACCCCTTCCACCCCCGCCACCAGCGAGGAGCAGCAGTGATGAAGCGTCACGAACTCTCGACCGAGCACGCCGACCTGCGGGCCGCCGTGGAGACCTTCGCCCGGACCGAGGTCGCCCCGGTCATCGGAGACTTCTACGAGCGGGGCGCCTTCCCCTACGACATCATCGCCAAGATGGGGCAGATGGGCCTGTTCGGGCTGCCGTTCCCCGAGGAGCACGGCGGTATGGGCGGCGACTACTTCGCCCTGTGCCTGGCCCTGGAGGAGCTGGCCCGGGTGGACTCGTCGGTGGCCATCACCCTGGAGGCGGGGGTGTCGCTGGGTGCGATGCCGATCCACCGCTTCGGCACCGAGGAGCAGAAGAAGACCTACCTGCCCGCGCTGACCTCCGGCGAGGCGCTGGGGGCGTTCGGCCTGACCGAGCCGGACGGCGGTTCGGACGCGGGCTCGCCCAGGACCACGGCGCGCCTGGAGGACGGCGAGTGGGTGATCAACGGAACCAAGTCGTTCATCACCAACTCGGGCACCGACATCACCGCCCTGGTCACCGTGACCGCCGTGACCGGTACGCGGGAGGACGGGCGTCCGGAGATCTCCTCGATCCTGGTCCCCAGGGACACCCCGGGGTTCTCCCTCGGACAGAAGTACTCGAAGGTGGGCTGGAACGCCTCGGACACCAACGAGCTGGTCTTCGAGGACTGCCGGGTCCCCGAGGCCAACCTCGTGGGCGAGCGCGGCCGCGGCTACGCCCAGTTCCTGCGCATCCTCGACGAGGGACGGATCGCCATCGCGGCGCTGTCGGTGGGCCTGGCCCAGGGATGCGTGGACGAGAGCGTGCGCTACGCCCACGAACGGCAGGCCTTCGGCAACAGCATCGGCCGGTACCAGGCCATCCAGTTCAAGATCGCCGAGATGGAGGCCCGCACGTACAGCGCCCGCCTGGCCTACTACGACGCGGCCTCGCGGATGCTGGCGGGTGAGCCCTTCAAGAAGGAGGCGGCCATCGCCAAGCTCATCGCCTCCAACGCGGCGATGGACAACGCCCGCGACGCCACCCAGGTCTTCGGCGGCTACGGGTTCATGAACGACTACCCGGTGGGGCGCTTCTACCGGGACGCCAAGATCCTGGAGATCGGCGAGGGCACGAGCGAGGTCCAGAAGATGCTCATCGCCAGGGAGCTCGGACTGCCCGCCTGATCCCCACGGTTACGCGGCCCCGAGGACAACGGAGTCCCCGGGGCCGCGTTCTCACTCGGGGTCGATGTCGGCTCCACCGGGAAGCGA
Organism: Nocardiopsis moroccensis; assembly: GCF_055763695.1. NCBI lineage: Bacteria > Bacillati > Actinomycetota > Actinomycetes > Streptosporangiales > Nocardiopsidaceae > Nocardiopsis > Nocardiopsis moroccensis. Next base: position 2,882,352 of record NZ_CP199747.1, read on the forward strand.
TCCCACCGGCTGGACGCCGGTCCCGTCATATAGAGCTCCTGTTCGGGAGAGGCCGGATCCTCAGCTCGGAGACGGATCCGCTCACTCCACCCCTGTCGCCCAGCTCCTCCTACTCGTTCCCGGTCGCTCCGGTCCTCCTGCTCACTCCCGGTCGCTCCGGTCCTCCTGCTCTGCTGTCCGCCCCACGCGGTTCGGGTCCCCTTTTTCTCGGTGATCTTGCTACCAGGGGCAAGTTCGGCGCCGAAGTTGCCCCTGGTAGCAAGATCACCGTGGTTCGGTCGGACCACACGCCCCCGTTTCCCGGTAGCCGCCCACCAGCCGTCGCAACGAGGCGGGTCCGAGGGGAGCACCCGCAGCGAGGCCGGAACGAAGACCTTCCCGGGCGGTGGCGGAAGGACGAGCGCGCACCCGCGTGCCAGATCCTCCGTCGCGGGGACGGAACCACCCCTCAGCCGAACTTTCCCGGGCCCTGAGGCGTCCACCGTGCTGGGACCATCCGGTGACGGTCCCGTCACCGATGGGTCCCGCCTCCGAGCCCCCTACCCCCACGAGGTTCCGCCACTGTGCTCCTCTTCCACCCCGCCCCCGTGTCCTTCCCGCCCCGTCTCCCCCAGGGCGCCCGCCCGCCGGCCCGCGCCGCCCACACGACCGAGGAGCGGTATGGCTCGCCTGCGGCATGAGCGGAGGAAAACCGACAGCCCGCCGATGAGACCCCTGGGCGCACACGACCCGGTCCGGTTGGGCCCGCACCGCCTGCTCGGGCGGCTCGGCTCCGGTGGCATGGGCACCGTCTACCTGGGGCGGTCCCGGTTCGGGAGGCTGGTGGCGGTCAAGGCCGTGCACCCGGAACTGGCCGACGAACCGGAGTTCCGCGCCCGCTTCGCCTGGGAGGTCGGAGCCCTGCGCCGGGTGCGCGGCCCCTTCGTGCCCCGCTTCCTCGGCGCCGACCCGCAGGCGGAGATGCCCTGGCTGGCCACCGCGTACGTGCCCGGACCGACCCTGCGCGAACAGGTCAAAGGCGTGGGCCCACTGCTCGGCGGCGCCCTGGCCGGGGTGACCGTGGGGGTGGCCTCCGCCCTGGCCGACATCCACCGGGCCGGGGTCGTGCACAGCGACCTCAAACCGAGCAACGTCGTCCTCTCCCCCGACGGCCCGCGCATCCTGGACTTCGGGATCGCCCGCACCCTGGACGGCACCGTGCACACCAGGGCCGGCGGGGTGATGGGTACCCCCGGCTGGATCGCCCCCGAACGCCTCCGGGGAGCGCCCGCCACCGCGGCCTCGGACGTGTTCGTCTGGGGCCAGCTGACCGCCTACGCCGCCACCGGACGCAACCCCTTCGGCCGCGGGAGCCCCGAGGCGCTGACCCAACGGGTCCTGCGCGGTGAGGCCGACCTGACCGGGGTGCCCGGGGAGCTGGTCGTCCCGGTCCGGGCGGCACTGATCGAACCGCCCGGTTACCGGCCCTCCCCGGCGCAGATCCTGCATCTGCTGCGGGCGGTCGGGGGGACGACGGGCACCGGCGGGGCGACCGTCCCCGCGGCGCGTGCCAGCTGGTCGGCGGAGCGCGACCCCGGACACCTGCCGTGGCTCGGACGCTGAAAGCGCCTGTCCGCTTCCGGACAGGCGCTTGCCGGTTCCGCCTCCATTCGCGGGGTCTACTCCTCCCTGTGCCACCGCAGGGCGCCCCTGAGGGGTGACAAGCACCACCAATCGGCACAGAATGGACTGACAAGGCCAGTGCGGGCCCCCTGATTTCCGGGTCCGCGGAGACCCGGCCCGCCTCGGCGGGCCCGTACCGGGTCCCTGGCTCCTCACGTTCCCCACCCGAGGAGACACCGGATGGAAGGCGCCCTGTCCCTGCTCGCCCTGGTCACCGTGGTGGTGTCGGCCGGGGTGATCACGGTCGCCGCGCACTTTCGCAAGGAGCGGGCCGCCGAACTCCAGGCATGGGCCCGAGAACACGGTTGGCACTACACCGAGCACCACCCGAGCCCCTTGGAGGACGCGGTCCTGCCCCGGCCCGTCCAGGGACCCGGCACACGTGCCCGCCACGTGCTCACCGGGCGCCGGGGCACGCACCTGACCACCATGTTCGAGGTCACTCGCAGCCCCTCCCCCGTTTCGCGGCGCGGCGCCGGGCAGGAGCGGCAGACCTACCGGGTCGTCGCGGTGCGCACCCCGGGGCCCAGCGCGGACCTGGAGATCCACCGTCGTGACCTGGCCCGTATCGTGTCCCTCGACGGCCGGGGCGATCCGGAGGAAGTCGACCGGGCCTTCTCCGAAGCCTTTCGCACCGTCGGTACCGATGACGACTTCACCCGTGCCGTCCTGGGCCAGGACACCGTCTCCTGGCTGCTGTCGGACTGCCGGTCACGCTCCCTGCCGGTACGCTTCACCGGATCCCATGTCCTGACCTGGGCTGCCATGCACCTGGATCCGGACCGCGCCCTGACCGCCGCGGACTATCTGATCGACCTGGTGGACCGGGTCCCCGCCCAGGCGTGGGAACGCGATACCACCGAGTGCTGATCCGTGGCCCGCGGTCCCGCGCCGGGGCGGAGGCGGGCACGAACATGCGGTCCCCCGTGCCGAGGACGGATAAAATCCGGCTTACCCCAACGCACAAGGAGTGGAACCCCCATGAGCGACCCCAATGCCACACACCGCATCTCGCGCGAGGACCTGTTCCGCGATGACGAGGAGGAGACCACGGCGGACCCCAACGCCACCGCGAAGATCTCCCGCGAGGACCTCTTCAAGGACGACAAGGAGCCCAAGGGCCAGAGTGAGCGCGGCTGACCCGGCCCGCCCGGGAGAAAACGGAGCGCCCGCCCCCGAAAGGGGACGGGCGCTCTCCACGTCCGTGGGACGGCTTCGGGACGGGCTCCGCCCCGAAGCCGTCGGCGGGGCGTTCGTCAGCGGCGCTCACGGACCGCGGTGACGATCTCGGCGACCGCCTCCTCCACGGGGACTCCGTTGTTCTGTGAACCGTCGCGGTAACGGAAGGACACCGCGTTCTTGCTGATGTCCTCGTCACCGGCCAGCAGCATGAAGGGCACCTTCTGCTTCTGGGCGTTGCGGATCTTCTTCTGCATCCGGTCGTCTCCGGCGTCGACCTCGACCCGGATCCCCTCCGCGCGCAGCTTGGCGGCGACCTCCTGCAGGTAGGGGACGTGCTCGTCGGCGATGGGGATGCCCACCGCCTGGACCGGGGCGAGCCACGCCGGGAAGGCGCCCGCGTAGTGCTCCAGCAGCACGGCGAAGAACCGCTCGATGGAACCGAAGAGGGCGCGGTGGATCATCACCGGGCGCTGGCGGGTGCCGTCGGCGGCGGTGTACTCCAGGTCGAAGCGCTCGGGCAGGTTGAAGTCCAACTGGATGGTGGACATCTGCCAGGTACGGCCGATGGCGTCCTTGGCCTGCACGGAGATCTTCGGACCGTAGAAGGCTGCGCCGCCCGGGTCCAGGACCAGTTCCAGCCCCTGCTTCTCGGCGGCCCGGCGGAGGGTGTCGGTGGCCTCGTCCCAGCTGGCGTCGTCACCGACGTACTTCTCCGGGTCCTTGGTGGACAGCTCCAGGTAGAAGTCCTCCAGACCGTAGTCGCGCAGCAGCTCCAGCACGAAGGTCAGCAGCGAGTCGAGCTCGTCCGCCATCTGCTCGCGGGTGCAGTAGATGTGCGCGTCGTCCTGGGTGAAGCCCCGGGCGCGGGTCAGGCCGTGCACAACACCGGACTTCTCGTACCGGTACACGGTGCCGAACTCGAACATGCGCAGCGGCAGCTCACGGTAGGAGCGCCCGCGCGCGTCGAAGATCAGGTTGTGCATCGGGCAGTTCATCGGCTTCAGGTAGTAGTCCTGACCGCCGTCGAGCTGCATCGGGGGGTACATGCCGTCCGCGTACCAGTCGAGGTGCCCCGACTTCTCGAACAGGGCGCTCTTGGTGGCGTGCGGGGTGTAGACGAACTCGTAGCCACTCTCCTCGTGCCGCTTGCGGGAGTAGTCCTCCATGACCCGGCGGATGATGCCGCCCTTGGGATGGAAGACCGCCAGGCCGGAACCGATCTCGTCCGGGATGGAGAACAGGTCGAGTTCGGAGCCGAGCTTGCGGTGGTCGCGCTTCTCGGCCTCCTCCAGGAAGGCCAGGTACTCCTTGAGCCTGTCCTTGTTCTCCCAGGCGGTGCCGTAGACCCGCTGGAGCTGCGGGTTGGTCTCCTTGCCCCGCCAGTAGGCGGCGGCGGTGCGCATGAGCTTGAAGGCCGGGACCACCTTGGTGGTGGGGACGTGCGGTCCCCGACACAGATCCTTCCAGCACTGCTCGCCGGTGCGCGGGTGGATGTTGTCGTAGATGGTGAGCTCACCGGCGCCGACCTCGGCGGAAGCACCGTCGGCCGCCTCGGCGGCGCCGCCCTTGAGGCCGATCAGCTCCAGCTTGTAGGGCTCGGTGGCCAGCTCGGCGCGGGCGTCGTCATCGGAGACGACACGGCGGTCGAAGCGCTGCCCCTGCTTGATGATCTGCTGCATCTTCTTCTCGATGCTCTTGAGATCGGCGGGGGTGAAGGGCTCGGCCACGTCGAAGTCGTAGTAGAAACCGTTCTCGACGGGCGGGCCGATACCCAGCTTGGCCTCGGGGAAGAGCTCCTGGACGGCCTGGGCGAGGACGTGCGCGGTGGAGTGGCGCAGGATCGCCCGTCCCTGCTCCGAGTCGATCGCGATCGGCTCGACGGTGTCTCCGTCGGAGAGCTCCCAGGCCAGATCGTGGGGTTCCCCGTTGACCAGGGCGGCGATCACGGTCCTGCCGTCCGCCTCCAGTGCCTGCCCCGCGGTAGTCGTGGCCGCCACCGCACGCGGGGTTCCGGCGAGGGTGATGTGCAGCTCAGACGCGGCGGACACGGTGACTCCTAGGGATACGTCGATGTCGTGGACGCGAACCGGCCGCCGGAGACGGCGGCCAGGGTTTTCGCACCCCGATGCTATCGGCTCCGGGGTGGGACCGCTTCTGGTTGTCCACAGGTCCGGCGACCGGCGGTCGGTGGCACGCCTGCCCCTCCTTCCGGCCGGGCCCCGGGGAGGAGGGAATCATCCCGATTCGGTCCGGGGATTCGGCCTGTTCCGCCGCAGTGCGACGACACCCCCAGCCGGTCACCGGGAGGTCCCCGAGACGGACTCCAGCGGGGATGAACCTGCCGACATCAGAGTGTTCTGTCAGCAATCGTCATGTTTTTCGGTGGTTCAACGCCACCGTTGAAGGAACCATTGATCCGATCAACGAGATCGGTGACAATCAGCAGACATTCGACCTCGTGTCTCGCCTCCGTCCCGAACGCACCCGTCGTATCGACCGAATACTGTGAGCGCATGTCACCGAGCCCACCAAACGGGCCTTCCGCCCGGGAGACATCCCCCACTCACCACGCCCGAATCCGCCGGTGGAGGCGCCTGCGCGCACGGCTGCGCCTCTTCCGCAGACGCATGCACACCCACCCGGCCCTGCACCTTCCGTGGCGCATCCTGGTCGGCACGGTGGGCACCGTCGTCATTCTGGCCGGGGTCGTCATGATGATCGTCCCCGGGCCGGGGATCGCCTCGGTTCTCCTGGGCATGCTCGTACTCAGCAGCGAGTTCCGCTGGGCCCACCGGCTGTTGAGGCCCGCCCGGGTGTGGTCCCGGAAGGGTGAGAGGTGGGCGATGCGGGTGAGGAGCGAGTTGTTGTCGCGTCTGCGCTCGCGCAGGGCCGCCAGGGCCGAACTACGGGGACGCGCCTCCCCGCACGGCGCACCCGAGGAATAGGCGGGAACCTTTCCCGCCCCGGGCAACTTCCGAAAACCACCCTGCGGACGCATACGCGCACGTTGCCCGGGCCTTGCGGGACCAAAACCAAAAAAAGAGGACCCACTCCGTGCGATACGGAGTGGGTCCTCCCGCCTGTGGGCGATACTGGACTCGAACCAGTGACCTCATCGGTGTGAACGATGCGCTCTAGCCAACTGAGCTAATCGCCCTCGGGCCTGTGCCCCGTCCGCCCTCTCGGCCGGACAAGAAAAACTCTAGCGCATGTTCGGGGGTGGTTGATGCACCCCCGGCCGCCCACGGGCCCACACAGGTGTGACTGAGGTCACATATCATGGCTGGCGGGGTCCCACAGGATTCCTTTACCGGCCGCGATCCCCGCAGTGAGTAGGAGTTCCCGCCTCCGTGGACCCTCCCGAGACGACCGCGGATTGACCTCCGCGTGACACGGGCCACTCATCATGGGGAAATCTTTGGTTTCCCCTGGTCATTACAGTGACGAAGGATCGTGGTGCCGCCCCGCGGCGCGCTGGACCCGCTGGGCGGGCAGCGAGACCTCCGGTCCCATCGACCAAGAAAAGTCTCCGTACTCACGTCATGGTCCGCGGGTACCCGCGTTGGAGCGAGTGAGACGGCAACCGGCTCGCGCCCCAGGACGCCTGGGCCGGACGAGAAAAGGTTTGGCGAACATGAACAGTAGCGACACCACTGCCACCGCCGAGCTGGGCCTGCGACTCGTGGTCCCGGAGCGCACCGCGGTTCCACTGGTAGCACGACTCGACTACAGCTCTGAGGACCCGTACGCGATTCGCGTCGCCTTCCACACCGGCGAGGACAACCCCGTCGAGTGGATCTTCGCGCGCGAACTCCTCACCGTGGGCATCGTGCGCCCGGTCGGCGAGGGAGACGTCCGGGTGTGGCCCTCCAAGGACGACAGCGGGGACCGCTCGGTCAGCATCGCGCTCTCCTCGCCCTTCGGGCAGGCCGAGTTCGACACCCAGGTCGCCCCCCTCGCGGAGTTCCTCCACCGCACCTACGAGATCGTCCCGGCCGGGCAGGAAGCCCAGTTCGTCGACCTCGACGAGGAGATCCAGCAGCACCTCCACTCCTGACGCGAAGGTCCAGCGGCACCTGGGCGCCCGTGGGGGTCCCGCATGTCCGCGGGGCGGCGGGAAGGACCGATGACAGGGCAGGGACGGCGCCTGGGCGCCGTCCCTGCCCTGTCGTGTCACCTCCGGCGGGCCCGGACGGGTCCGTCACGGGTCGAGGTCGGCCGCGGAACGCTCGGCGAACACGGCCCTGGCCTTCGCGGTGACCGGGCCCGCCTCGGCGGACACCCGCTGGTCACCGATGTTCAGAATCGGCTGTACGTCGCGGCCGGTGGAGGTCAGAAAGGCCTCGGTGATCTCCGGGAGCCGCTCCATCGGAACGTCCTCCTCCGCACCGCCGAACCACTCCAGGACCAGTTCCCGGGTGATGCCCGCGAGCGGACCGGCCGAGAGCGGAGGGGTGAGGAGCCGGCCGTCGAGCACCACGAAGACGTTGCTGCCGGTGCCCTCGCAGAGGTTCCCGCTGATGTTGCGGAAGACCGCCTCGCCGGCCCCGCGTTCACGCGCGTAGGCGAGGGCGCGCACGTTGTCCGCGTAGGAGGTCGTCTTGAGGCCCGCCAGCGCACCGAACTCGTTACGCGGCCAGGGCGCCAGGGCCACGTCGGTGGCGGGGGCGATGCCCGGGAAGGGGCCCAGGGCCACGATGGCGGTCTGCTCCCCCCGGCCCCGGTCCGAGCCCAGGGGGCCGGTCCCGTCCGTGACGGTGATGCGCACCCGGGCGTCCGGCAGCTCCGGGTTCGCGGCCACCGCCCGGGCCACGCCGTCCGCGATCAGCTCCAGGTCGGGCTCGGCCATGCCCAGCCCTCGGGCGGACCGGGCCAACCGCCTCAGGTGGCGGGTGAGCGCGAACGGCCTGCCGCCCTGTGAGCGGACCGTCTCGAAGACCCCGTCCCCCACGGTGATCCCGTGGTCGGTCACGGGGATACGCGCGTCCTCGTCCTCCAGCACGGCGCCGCGGCCATAACCGGCGCCGGCGATCCACACCCTCATTCCAACCCCCGAGTTCTCAAGGCCCCTGGTCGGGCCGGTCTCTTCCCGAATCCTCCCACCTGCGGCACCCACCGTGCCCGGAGAATCCGCCGTACCCGCCCTTACCCGCCGGGCCCGCGCCTTGGCAAGTCCTCTGTCCGGCACCGGCCGCCGGTCCGGTTCCCGCGTTCCGTACGGGGGCGTCTCCACTGGTCACGGAGTCGGCCCTCCGATGCGGCCCACCCGGAACCGACGGCTGCAGCCGGACAGATAAGTTACGAATGACTATCATCTGGGCAACGCTTATGCGGGACCGGTGGCGCCCGCCCCCGCCGCCTCTCCGACCGGTGTACGTGAAGCGTTCCGCAGCGCGCGTGCCCCTGTCACTCGCGACCACACCAGACACAGCAAAGAGAGACATGACCCCACCGAGCACCGCCCGCGGCGAACTCAGCTGGCTGCTGGACGACCTCCTCACCCGCGCCTCGGGCACACAGCACGCGATCGTCCTGTCCACCGACGGACTCCTGATGGCCACTTCCAGCGGCCTCGACCGCCCCGCCGCCGAGCACCTCTCGGCCATCGCCTCCGGTCTGCACAGTCTCGCGGGAGGAGCCAGCAAGCAGTTCTCCGCCGGGACCATCCGGCAGAGCATCATCGAGATGGACCGCGCCTTCCTGTTCGTGGCCGCCGCGGGAGAGGGCGCGTGCATGGCCCTGATGTCGGACGCCGACAGCGACGTGGGGCTCATCGCCTACGAGATGAACAAGGTGATCGAGCGGGTCGGCCAGTACCTGTCCGCCCCGCCCCGGCCCGACATGCCCTCCTCCCCCGCCCACGTGGAGAAGTAGCCAATGCCGCCGCGGCGGGCCGGCCGGGCCTGCCACGGCAGGGCGCAGGAGCCCTCCGGCGGAAGTCGATTTCGCACTTGCCCCAACTTCCGCTAGAGTTCCTAACGCAGCGAGGGACGCGGCACCGGCGAAGACCGGAGCCGAACCGAGAACTCGCCGTGCGGACGTGGCTCAGCTGGTAGAGCATCACCTTGCCAAGGTGAGGGTCGCGGGTTCGAATCCCGTCGTCCGCTCGAACGATTCGCATAGCGCCGCCCCAGGTGGCATAATCGGATCAGGCCCGGGAGAACATCCCAGGCCGCACGCGGACGTGGCTCAGCTGGTAGAGCATCACCTTGCCAAGGTGAGGGTCGCGGGTTCGAATCCCGTCGTCCGCTCGGAGAAGAGGCACGCATGGGTGCCGCTCGGCACCCTCGTGCTTCCTGTAAGCCGGAGTGGCCGAGTGGTTGAGGCAAGGGACTGCAAATCCCTGCACACGGGTTCGATTCCCGTCTCCGGCTCCATGCGAACCTCATTCCCATGAGGGCGATTAGCTCAGTTGGCTAGAGCACTACCTCGACACGGTAGGGGTCACAGGTTCGAGTCCTGTATCGCCCACACGCAGTACGAAAGGCCAGATCTTCGGATCTGGCCTTTCGTCGTTTCCGGGACTGCCGAGCACCTGTCCCGGGCCGCCCCCGCAGGAGGGGGTGCGGGCCCGTCCGGCGGCCGCCCGGGCAGTGAGACGGGCGGCACAGGGTTCCGGGGCCGGAGCGGCGGCACCCGCTCCCACATGCGAGTACGCTCGTTCGGAGGCTCCGCCGGTTCCTCGGCCCGACGCGGCCCGGCCGGTCCCGCGGCACCCCGCGGGAGACGGTGTCCGGGGGCCGAAACACGACCGTTTCCCGGTCGGCCCGTCAGTCGGAACCGTGTGCGCAGGCCCCTGAGTCAGTGCGCGGCCGTGCTGTCGACCGCGGCAGGCGCCGACTCGGACCAGGGCCTGCCGCCGATGTCACGGGGCCCTCCTCGCCGCCACCGGTATCCCTCGGGGTCCCGCATGCTCGCCTCGACCCCGATCCGTCCTGATTCTCCACTCGGCACGCCCCGCACACCGCGGAGGGGCTCCCGAGATCTCGATCATCCACCGACGAACAGGCGGCCCGTTTCCGTGCAATCCGCCCTTGGCCCCAGACCAGACGAACGCGACGGCCCACAGCCGTGCGAACCCTCGTGCCGTGTGTCACCACCGAAGGTGGCCGACGTCGCGAGAGAGGAGTCGACCCATGAATGACACCACCGAACGAGGAACCGTCGGGGTGGTCTTCTGGGCCTCCCTCTCCATCTCGGCGCTGTTCGTGGTCTGGGGCGTGGCCGCCCCGGAGCACCAGACGGCCACCATGAGCTCCGCCCTGAACTGGATCACCAGCAGCTTCGGCTGGGCGTACCTGCTGCTACCCCTCCTGCTCCTGGTACTCCTGACCGGTCTGGCCTGCAGCCGTTACGGGCGCATCCGGCTGGGCTCGGACGAGGACCGCCCCGAGTTCGCCACCCACACCTGGATCGCCATGATCCTGTGCACGGTGATGGGCATCGGCCTGGTCTCCTACGGCATCGCCGAGCCGATCTCGCACTTCACCACCCCTCCCCACGACCTGGCCGAGGCGGGGACCCCGGGAGCGGCGGTCCTGGCCCTGCAGTACTCCTTCTACGACTGGGGTCTGCACGCCTGGGCGATCTTCGCTATCTTCGGTCTGGCCCTGGCCTACTCGATGCACCGCAGGAAGCGCCCCGGCCTGGTCAGCGCCCTGTTCCGGCCGCTGATGGGTCGGCACGCCGACGGTCCCCTCGGCAAGGCCATCGACGTCTTCACGATCTTCGCCACCCTGTTCGGCACCACCACCTCCCTCGGTCTGGGAGCCCTGCAGATCGACAACGGGCTGAACCGGCTCCTGGGCACCCCCACCGGGATCACCACCCAGGTCGTCATCGTGGTCGTGGTCACGGCGCTGTTCAGCCTCTCCGCGGCCTCCGGGATCAAGCGCGGCATCCGCTACATCAGCGAGATCAACCTCTCGGTCGCGGCGGTGCTCTTCCTGTTCGTGCTCCTCCTCGGCCCGACCGCGTTCCTGATCTCGCTCTTCCTGGAGTCCTTCGGCCAGTACGGCGGCGACTTCCTGCTGATGAGCCTGCGGGGCCCGGCCTTCGGCGACGCCGAGTGGCTCCAGGGCTGGACGTACTTCATGATGGCCTGGTGGGTCTCCTGGGGCGCCTTCGTCGGTCTGTTCCTCGCCCGTATCTCGCGCGGCCGCACGATCCGCCAGTTCGTCCTGGTCGTCCTCGGCATGCCCAGCCTGGCCTTCTTCGCCTGGTTCTCCGTCTTCGGCGGTTCGGCCATCGACCTGGACCTGAACCACGGCACGGACATCGCCGGCGCCACCGCGGCCGACCTCAACAGCGCCTTCTTCGCCACCCTGGCCGAGTTCCCGATCCCCTCGGTCACGACGGCGCTGGTGGTGATCCTGGCGGTGCTCTTCTTCGTCTCGGGAGCCGACGCCAACACCTACGTGCTGGGCATGCTCACCACGCACGGTTCCATCCGACCCCGGACGCCGATCCTGCTGCTGTGGGGGGCGATGACCGGAGCCCTGGCGATCATCCTGCTGTTCTCGGGCGGACTCAACGCGCTGCAACAGACCGTCATCGTGGCCTCGGCGCCCTTCCTGGTCATCATCGTGGGCGTGGTCGTCAGCTTCTGCCGCGACCTGAGAAGCGAGGAACGGGCGGAGCCGGTCGGCGCGCCGACCGCGCACCCCGCACCGGCGGACGACGAGCCCGCGGCGAAGGTGAGCGAGCCGCTCCGGTCGAACTGATCGCCGGGGCGGGCCCGGCCCCGGGAAGTGGCGGACAGGATCCGACCTCCACCTCTGGGATCGTTCTCCTGGAAACCACGAGGACCGCAGGAGCAGGCGATGCCCACCGGAACCGAGCCCGCCCTGGACCAGCGGGCGCTCAACCGCGCCACGCTGGCCCGGCAGGCGCTGCTCGCCCCGACCGACATGTCGGCCCTGGAGACCGTGGCCCACCTCGGCGGCCTCCAGGCGCAGGAACCGCAGGAGCCGTTCGTGGGGCTCTGGTCGCGGCTGCGCTCCTTCGATCCGTCGGAGCTGTCGGCGCTGCTGACCGAACGCCGCGTGGTGCGGGTCCACCTCATGCGGCGGACCGTGCACCTGGTCACCGCCGAGGACGCCCTCGCCTGGCGGAGCCGGTTCGACACCATGCTGTGCCAGAAGGTCATGGGCGTCTACCGGAACGAACTCCGGGATGTGGACCTGGCGGAGCTCGCCGAGGCGGGCCGGGCGGTGATGTCCGACGGTGAGCCCCGCACCATGAGCGAACTCGTGGCGGCCGTCGCCGACCGCTGGCCCGGACCGGGTAAACGGCCCCTGGGCGAGATGCTGGTCTCGGCGCTGCTCCCCGTCGTACAGGCCCCGCCGCGCGGCCTGTGGCGGGCCAGGGGCGGGGTACGCAACGTCCTGATCTCCTCCTGGCTCGGGAGAGAACCCGCCCCGCCCGCCCCGGAGGGTTCCGACCCGGTCGGCCAGGCCCTGGTCCGGCGCTACCTCGCCGCCTACGGACCCGCGACCTCCACCGACCTGCGTTCCTGGTGCGGGCTGGCCGGGTTGCCCGCTGCGGTGGCCGCCACCCGCGAGGAGCTGGTCTCCTTCCGCGACGAACGCGGCCGGGAACTGCTGGACCTGCCCGACGCCCCGCGCCCGGACCCCGGGACGGAAGCCCCGGTGCGGTTCCTGCCCGCGTTCGACAACGCGGTCCTCGGCTACCACCACCGCGGGCGGATCATCGACGACCGGCACCGGGGTCTGTCGGTCGCCGGTGAACGCGTGGTGCTGGTGGACGGCCGCGTCGCCGCGACCTGGCGGGCCGAGGACGGCACCGTGGCCGTCACCCCGTTGCGGCCGCTGACCGGGGCCGAGCGGACGGAGGTCGGTGCACGGGCCGAGCTGCTGGCCCTGTTCCTCTCCGACGGCGGGACCGACCGGGTACGGATCGACGTCCCGGTCGGCTGAACGGGTCGGACGGGGCCGGACCGCGGTGCGCGGCGCGACCACCGCGGCCGACGGGAGGACCCTGACGGCGACGGTGGAGGTCCCGCTGTCAGGCACCGGGCATACTGGTGACCGTGTCAGAACAGGTGAGGAAACCCCGGCTGGAAATCGAGTACTGCACGCGCTGCAGGTGGCTGCCGCGCGCGACGTGGATGGCGCAGGAACTACTCACCACCTTCGAGGCCGAACTCGGCGAGGTCGCCCTGGTGCCCGGCACCGGAGGCGTCTTCGAGATCCGTGTCGACGGCGAGGCCGTCTGGTCCCGCAGCAGCGACGCCGCCTTCACCGACGCGGCCGACGTCAAGAGGCTGGTCCGGGACCGGGTCGCCCCCGAGCGGCCTCTGGGCCACTCCGAGCGGCAGACCTGAGAGCCCTGGACGGACCCGGGTGACCCGGGCGGTCGGGAGACCGCCCGCGGCCCCGGCCTCCGGCGGCCACGCGCCCCGCCGACGCCGCCACCGGGGCGGGTCACCGTTCCTCCCGGAGGATGCCCCGGTCTTCAGGCCGGGGAGGAATCCGGGACAACCCGCCTGCGCTCTGCTGTTTTGCCTTACACATGCCCCTCCTTGGGTCATACTTTGCTGTATGCGGACGGCGTACAAGTGCCGGGCCTACCCGGACCCCGAACAAGCGGCCCAGTTGGGCCGCACGTTCGGATGCGTGCGCCTGGTGTGGAACAAGACCCTCGCTGAGCGCCACACGGCATACCACCAGCGCGGCGAGAAAACCTCGTACAAGCAGACCGACCAGGCGCTGACCGGGTGGAAGCGCGGCCAAGACCTGGCGTTCCTGGCAGAGGTGTCCTCGGTCCCGCTCCAGCAGGCCCTGCGGCACCAGCACACCGCGTTCGCGAACTTCTTCGCCAAACGCGCCAAGTACCCCCGGTTCAAGAGCAGGACCGGTCGCCAGTCGGCGCACTACACCCGCAGCGCGTTCCGCATCCGCAACGGGCAGGTGTTCCTGGCCAAGCAGACCCGGCCCTTGGCGGTGGCGTGGTCCTGGCCGCAGGTGGATCTCACAGCGCTGAACCCGACCATGGTGGTCCTCTCCCGTGAGCCGGACGACCGCTACTACGCGACCTTCGCTGTACAGGCGGCTGATCCCGAGCGCGCACCCGAGTGCAACTCCGAGGTCGGTATCGACCTGGGGGTCAAGGACTTCGCCACCTTGTCCACCGGGGAGAAGATTCCCAACCCCCGGCACCTGGAGCGTAAGGCGAAGAATCTGGCCCGGTACCAGCGGCGGATGGCCCGCACACAGCGCGGTTCCAACAACCGCCGCAAGGCCAAGCGCAAGGTCGCGATCGCGCACCGCAAGGTCCGCCACGCACGGCAAGATTTCCTGCACAAGACCACGACCCGTCTGGTGCGCGAGCACGACCTGGTCGCTATCGAAGACCTCAACGTGTCCGGGATGACCCGCTCCTGCCGGGGTACCGTCGACGCCCCCGGCAAGCAGGTCGCCCAGAAGTCCGGGCTGAACCGTTCGGTGTTGGACGCCGCCCTGGGCGAGTTCCGCCGCCATCTGGAGTACAAGGCCCACCGGGCCGGACGCACCATCGCGGTGGTCGACCGGTGGTTCCCCAGCAGCAAGACCTGCTCGGACTGCGGGCACCTGCTCGCCAAGCTTTCCCTGGGCACGAGGCACTGGACGTGCCCGGCCTGCCGCACACGGCACGACCGTGATGTCAACGCGGCCAAGAACATCCTTGCGGCTGGTCGAGTCGCAGCCCGAGAACACTCGGGTGATGCCTGTGGAGCTGGTGTCAGTCGGCAAGGGTCCTCCCTTCCGCAGTCGGCAACGAAGCAGGAAACCGGGCCTGTGAGGGCCGGGCCTTAGGGCCCATACGCGCGCAAGCGCGTATCGGAATCCCCTCCCTTCAGGGAGGGGAGGAAGTCAATCCCCGGTGAAGGTCGCACTGGTGCGGTCGAGCGAGGCGGCGACCCCGGCCTCGTTGTCCTTGGTGTCGAGCAGTTTGGTCTGTTCGACGACCTCCCGGTCCAGCGCGGCGGGCAGCGCGGCGAGCAGGTCGGCCCGCATGGTGACCTTCATCGAACGCACCGCCAGCGGCGCGGAGGCGGCGATCCGGTGCGCGTACTCCAACGCGCCCTCACGAACGGCGCCGTCCGCGACCAGCTGGTCGGCCAGCCCGATGGTGTGCGCCTCGTGGCCGTGGACCCGGCGGGCGGTGTAGAGCATGTCGGCGGCCCGCTGCTCCCCCACGATGCGGGGCAGAGAGACGGTCAGCCCGAAGCCCTGGTGCAGGCCGAGGAGTCCGAAGTTGGCGTGGAAGCGGGTGGAGGGCGCGGCCACCCGGAAATCCGCCGCGCACGCCAGGCCGAGCCCGCCGCCCACGGCCGCGCCCTGGACGGCGGCGATGACGGGCACCGGCAGCGAGAACAGGCGCAGCCCCTGGCCGTAGATGGCGTCGAGGGTCCGGACGGGGGTGTCGCCGACCCCGCCGGAGGCGAAGTCCACCCCGGCACAGAAGTTCCTGCCCTCCGAGCACAGCATGAGGGCACGGCAGCCGCCGGGGGCGCTGAGCTCCTCTGCGGTGTCCGCGAGCTCCGTGAGGACGTCGAGGTCGAAGTGGTTGTTCGGGGGGCGGTGGATCTCCAGGACGCCGACGTGACCGTCGACGCGCACGGACAGCTCCTCGCTCATGGGAGTGCCTTCCAGGTTGTTCGGGGCGACGGCGACGAGGTTATCGGCCGCCCCGCTCGGCCCGGCACACCGGGCGCCGGTGCGCGGCTCGGGCGTGGTTCACCCTCCGTGCCCGCCGCGGTGGGTAGCGTGGCGCCATGAGCAACGAGATCGACCCGGCCGTCCCGCCCAGCGGCGACGGCTGCCAGGAGTGTCTCGCCGGCGACGGGTGGTGGGTGCACCTGCGCCGCTGCGCGGAGTGCGGGCACGTCGGCTGCTGCGACAGCTCACCCGCCCAGCACGGCACCCGCCACTTCGAGGCCACCGGCCATCCGATCGTGCAGAGCTTCGAACCGGGCGAGGAGTGGTTCTACGACTTCCGTACCCGCGAGGTCGGCCGGGGTCCGGAACTGGCTGCGCCGACCTCGCACCCGCGGGACCAGCCGGTGCCCGCTCCCGCCGACCGGGTTCCGGCCAACTGGCGGGAACTCGTCCGCTGAGGTCGGGGGCCGTGACGGCCCCGACCGGGGCGGACCGGCCCACGGTCCGGTCGGCCCGGCGCCCTTTTCGCCCGGGCACCGGGTTCACGGCGCGGGCATCGGGGGCAGGGATGGACTGTGACCGGGCACCCGCCCAGCGCGGACGCCTCCCCCTTGCCACCCCGTGACCTGGAGCGTGATCGTGTGACCACCGCCCATGGCATCCCGGACCTGCTCTCCCCCGAGTTCCTCGCCGACCCCTACCCCGCCTACTCCCTGCTGCGCGAGCGCTCCCCGCTCCTGTGGCACGAGCCCACCTCCAGCTACGTCCTCTCCCGTTACGACGACGTTCGGCGCGTCTTCCAGGACCGGGAAGGGGACTTCTGCACGGACAACTACGGCTGGCAGCTGGAACCGGTCCACGGGCGGACCATCCTCCAGCTCGACGGGCGCGAGCACTCGGTGCGCCGCGCCCTGGTCGTGCCCGCCTTCCGCGGCCGGGACCTGCGCGAGCGGTTCCTCCCGGTGATCGAGCGCAACAGCCGCGCGCTCATCGACGCCTTCCGTACCACCGGCCGCGTCGACCTCGTCTCCCAGTACGCGACCCGGTTCCCGATCAACGTCATCGTGGACATGCTCGGTCTGGACCAGGCCGACCACGACCGCTTCCACGACTGGTACACCTCGATCATCGCCTTCCTCGGCAACCTCTCCCAGGACCCCGGGGTGGCCGAGGCCGGGCTGCGGACCCGGGAGGAGTTCGCGGAGTACATGCTCCCGATCATCGCCGAACGCCGGGAGAACCCCGGCGACGATCTGCTCTCCCGGCTCTGCCTGGCCGAGGTGGACGGCACCCGGATGACCGACGAGGAGGTCAAGGCCTTCTGCAGTCTCCTGCTGGCAGCGGGCGGGGAGACCACGGACAAGGCTCTGGCCGGCCTGTTCGCCAACCTGATCGCGTCCCCCGACCAGCTCGCGGCCGTGCGCGAGGACCGTTCCCTGATCCCCCGTGCCTTCGCCGAGTCGCTGCGGTTCACCCCGCCCGTGCAGATGATCATGCGCCAGGCCGTCCGGGACGTACGGATCGGCGGCGGCACGGTACCCGCGGGGGCCACCGTCACCTGCCTGATCGGGGCGGCCAACCGGGACCCCGACCGCTTCGCCGCCCCCGACACCTTCGACCTGTTCCGCACGGAACTGGCGGAGGCCACCTCCTTCTCCGCCGCGGCCGAACACCTCTCCTTCGCCCTGGGCCGGCACTTCTGCGTGGGCGCCCTGTTGGCCGAGGCCGAGGTCCGGGTGGGGGTGAACGACCTGCTCGACGCCATGCCGGACGTGCGACTGGCCGAGGGCGCCGAACTGGTCGAGCAGGGCCTGTTCACCCGGGGCCTGCGCGAACTCCCGCTGGAGTTCTCACCGGCGCCCCGCCCCCGTCCCACCCGCTGAGGGCGCCTGGCCGCGGGCGGGGGGACGGCGGGCGGGGCAGGGCCCTCAGCCGGTGATCGGGCTGAACCTCGCGGGCAGTTCGAACAGACCGCGCATCCACACCGAGGGCCGCCAGCGCAGTTGCTCGGGACGCACGGCCATCCGCACGTCCGGCAGCCGGTCCAGCAGGGTCTCCACCGCGGTGCGAGCGATCACCTCCGCTGCTTCGGGTGCGGGGAACGGGCAGCCGTGTTCCCCGTGCCCGAACGACATCTGCGCCCGGTTGGTTCCGTGGATGCCCAGGTCCCCGGTGTTGAGCCGGGGGTCGCAGTTGGCCGCGGCCAGCCCCAACACCAACAGGTCTCCCCGGTTGATCCGGCGTCCGCCCAGCTCACAGGCCTGTACCGCCCAGCGGCCGATGAAGTTCTGGGTGGGGGTGTTCTTCCACAGCACCTCGTTGAGCGCCTCGCCCGCGCTGCTGCGCCCGCCCTGGAGGGTCAGGGAGAAGTCGTCGTCGAGCAGCATGAGCCGCAGTGTGTTGCCGATCCAGTTCCCCGTGGGCGCCTGGGCCGCCGACATGATCACGAGCAGGTCGATGACCACCTCCTCGTCGGTGAGCCCCGCCGAGTGCAGGAGCAGCCGGGAAGGGACGTCGTCGCGCGGGTGGGCCCGACGCTCGCCGACGATCCGCCGCATCCGCTCCTGCACCCGCTGGTGGGCCCGGGTGGCGTCGGCCGTGACGTCCAGGGAGAGGAGGATGTCCCGGACCATGCCGGGGACCTCCGGTTCGGGAAGGCCGTACAGCCGGGCGACCACCGCTGCCGGGATCTGGTGGGCGTACTGGCTGACCAGGTCGGCCTCACCATCACCGGCGAACTGGTCGATGAGCCGGTCGGAGACCTGCCGGCACAGCGCGTGCAGGTCGGCGCGGTCCGTGGCGTCGAGGGCGTCACCGATCGCTCCGGCCCTGCGCTGGTGTTCGGCGCCCTCGGTGAACATCACCGACGGGGTCCACATCACGTACGGCAGGAGGGGCCAGCTGTCGTGGACGTGGTCCCACAGGTTCCAGCGGCGGCAGTCCCTGGCGAACCACTCGGGCCTGCCGGTGACGTGGTGCAGCTCCCGGTAGCCGAGGACGAACCACGCGGGGATGTCGCCGTCGAGGAGGATGGGGGCGACCGGGCCGAAGCGTCTGCGCATCTCCTCGTACAGCGGTACCGGGTCCCGGGCGATGTCGGGACCGTAGAACCGCATGGCGTTCTCGTGTTCGGGTGACAGGGGCGCCGTCCCCCGACCCGGGGGGCGGACGGCGGTTCCCGGTGTTCCCGCGGTGTTGTTCATGTCGGCCCCTCCGGGGTGGACGCGTGCCCGGCCTCGGGCGCGGTCGGACGGTGTCTGGCCAGGTGGTGGACGAGGGCGATGAGGACGTCGCGGCTGGACTCGCGGCGGCGCGCGTCGCACTCCAGCAGCGGGACCTCGTCGGACAGGTCCAGGGCGGTGCGCACGTCGGCCAGGCTCGGGCCCGGGCCGAAGCGGTTGACCGCGACGACGAACGGCGTCCGGTGGTGTTCGAGGCGGTCGATGGCGTACCAGGACTCCTCCACCCGGTCGGTGTCGACGAGGACGACCGCGCCGAGGCTGCCGACGAAGAGCTGCTCCCACAGGAACCAGAAGCGTTTCTGGCCGGGGGCGCCGAAGAGGTAGAGGACCCGGGTGGCGTCGACCGTGATCCGGCCGAAGTCGAACGCGGCCGTCGTGGTGCGTTTGTCGCGGACGGCGCTGAGGTCGTCGACCCCGGCGCCGGCCCGCGTCATGATCTCCTCGGTGCTCAGCGGGCGCATCTCACTGACCGCACCGACCATGCTCGTCTTCCCCACGCCGAACCCGCCCACGATGACGATCTTGAGGGCGTTGCTCGCCGTGCCGGCGAGGGGCGGACGCCTCGTGGCCGTCGTCCCCCGGTCGGCTGCCGTGGCCGTCCCGGTCGTCTGTTCAGAGGCGTTGGAGGGCAAGGAGCACCTGCTTCAGGGTGTCGGGGTCGTGCCGCGGCCCCTCCTGGGGAGTGGAGGGGACCGGGTGCCGGGCCACCACCGCCCCGGTGTCCAGCAGGTCGATGAGGAGGATCCGCACGACGCTCACCGGGAGCCCGAGTTCGGCGGAGATCTCGACCACGGCGGTGGGACGTGTGCACAACCGGAGGATGTCGGCGTGCTCGGACTGCATGTGCGGCGCGGGTTCGGACTCGGCCACGAGGAGGGTGACGGAGTCGAGGGCGGGGACGCCGGGATCGCCGGGGTCGCCGCGCCCTCCGGTGACCGTGTACAGCCGATCCGGTGCCTCACTGTCGAGATGGTCCGTGTTCATCGGGGCGAAGCCGCCTCGTGGTACCTGCGGCGGGGTTCGGCCGGCAGGTGGACGGCGATCTGCTCGACGAGTTCGTTCATGTGGCGGGCGACCGCGCCGACGTCCGCCTCGTACCCGGCGACGACGGCCAGGTGGGCGCCCTCGCCCGCGCCGACGATGAGCAGGAGCCCACCGCCGTACTCCAGCATGGCCTGGCCCGCACCGGTCCCGTCGCCGAACTCGGCGGAGGCGCTGAGGGACAGGCTCTGGATCCCGGCGCAGATCGCGGCGAGCTGGTCGGCCCGGTCCGTGTCCAGTTCCTGGCTGTGGCACATCCTGAGCCCGTCCCTGGACAGCACCAGGACGTGTCGGATGCCCGGTGTCCGGTGCCTCAGGTTCTCCAGCAGCCAGTCGAGGCTGGCATCCGTGGTCGTCATCGGGTTCTTGGGGCGGTGGTCCGGACCCGGTACGGCCCGGTGCCCCTCCCTCCGTTCCTCTTCGATCGGTTTCGGTTGGTACGCGGCGGGGAGCGTGTTCATCGGCCGCTCTCCCGGGTGGTGTCCCGGCCGTTCCCCTCGGGCGGGGCACCGGCGTCCCGGAAGGCGGCGAACCGGGTGGGGATCCCGTTGCGCGCCTGGGGGTCGAGGTGCCTGCGCGCGGTGGGCAAGAGCTGCTCGGGGTTCTCCCGGACCGCTTCGGCCAGGGTGTGGCCGCGTCGGCGCTGGGGCAGGTTGACGGGCCCGGTCGGCTGTCCGGGGCCGGTGCCGGACGGTTCCGGGCCGGCGGGGCCGGAGCGGGCGTCGCGTCGGGGCAGGGGCGGGCGGTCCGTAGCGCCCCGTGCCGGGGGCGGCGGGCCGACCGGCATCCCGGCCGACGGCGTCCCGGCCACTGGAATCCCGGCAGCGGGAGTGCCGGCCGAGGGCACTGCGGCCGGCGGCGTACCGGTCCCGGGGGCGCTGACCACGGGGGTACCGGCGGTGGTCGCGCGCGGTCGCCGCACCCGGGCACGGGGTTCGGTGATGAGGTTCGGCGGGATGAGGACGACCACCCCGACGCCGCCCCTGGCCGAGGGCCGGAAACTCACCTTCAGGCCGTACTTGTCCGCCAGGCAGCCCACGACCGCCAGCCCGGTCCGAATGCCGGGGAGGGTGGCAAGGGTGCGGGGCTCGGCGATGAGGTTCTCGGCGACGCGGCGTTCGCGCCGGCGCATCCCCATCCCGCTGTCCTCGACGGTGATGGTGACCCCGGTGTCCTCCTCCTGGACGTAGACGTGGACGTCGGTACCGTGCGCGGAGAAGTTGGCGGCGTTGTCCATGAGTTCGGCGAGTGCCTGCATGACGCCCTCCGCCGCGTAACCGACCACCGCGACCCTGCTGGTGTAGTGCAGGCGGACCCGCCGGTAGGCGGTGATGCGGCCCATGGCCCCGCGGAGGATGCTCTCCATCACGATGGGCCGGGTCCAGCGGCGCCCGGAACGCCCCTGGGCCAGGACCACGAACGCGTCCGCGAGACGGCCGGTGCGGGAGACGTTGTGATCGACCTTCAGGAGGTCGGAGAAGATGTCGGCGCGGTCGCCGTAACGATCCTCCAGGTCGCGGAGCTGGGCGAGCAGGGTGGTGAGGTGGGCCTGGATGCGCGCACCGGAGTTGGCGGCCGAAACCAGCGCCGTGGCGGAGCGGCGTTCGGCGGCCAGGATCTCGTCCAGCACGCGGCGGCGCAGCCGCGCGACGGGTTCGTGGACGTCCTGGAACTCCTGGACGAGGGTCTCGGCGGCGGTGGTGCGGTCCTCACGGACCCGGTGGACGATCAGCGGCAGGACGGAGTCGGCCAGGTCGGCGACCTCGTCCTCGATCTCCGCACGGGCGTCCCGGTCCCGGGCGGAGCGGCGTTCGGCGCTGGCGACCTGGGTGGTGACGGCGTGGGCGAGCCGGTCGATCGTGGGGTGGCCGGGGCGGGGGTGTCGGGCGAGCACGCTCTGGGCCGAGTGCCCCTCGCGGGCGGCCTGGGAGACGGCGGGCAGGAGCGCGTCGACGACCCACCCCGCCTCCTCCTCCAGAATCCGTGCGCCACCACTGACCCGGGTGCTGTGGGCTCGGGCGATGCGTGCGGCCGCCGCCTGGTGGGCCGCGGTGGCCACGGCCGCGCACAGCAGGACCCCGACCACGCCGCCGACCAGGGCGATGAGGGCGCGGGTCGGCGCCGGGCTCTCGAACACCGCCCAGGACCAGGCCGGAGCGGTCAGTGCGGATGTGGCCAGAAGAGCGACGAGTGCCTGTTGGCCGGGGCGCGGAAGGGGGCGTTTCCGGTCGGACAGGTGTACTGCCATGAATGGATTCCTCACGGCGTTCGTGCGGCTGGCGGAGTCGTTGTTGTTCCACGGGCCCGCAATTCGGGCAGGGAACTTCCCGCCCCGGACCCGAGTTCTTCCGGGGCGGGTGGATTTCACGGTAGTCCACCGCAAGAAGGAACGTGGACTTTCTGCCAATCAGGCCCGACAGCCAGCACAGAAAAATTATCGGCACCACACAGAACAGCAACAAAAGGTAGATGACCGGTTTTCCCCTTTTATCAACAAAGGGAGGACGCGTGGGCTCCGGGCGACCAAAACGCCTTCACGGTGAACGGTTCGGGGAACGGGTGCGAGGCCGGGGATTTCCGGAAGGGATCAGCCCCTGGCCGCGGCGAGGATCACCATGAGGGGAACCAGCCGCTCCGGGGGGATGACGTAGTGGCCCCGTCTGCGGGTGGTGAGCCAGCCCGCCGCGGCCAACAGGTTGACGTGATGGTAGATCTGGCCGCTGGTGCCGAACTCCGCGCGTTCCTTGAGTTCGGCGACTGTGCCGACTCCGGACCAGACGGCGTGGAGGAGGCTGAGCCGAACGGGGTTTCCCAGGGCGTCGAGACTGCCCGCCAACTGGGACCAGTCGAGGCCTTCGAGCCGGTCGACCGGGATTCCGCTCTGCCACTCGACCGGCTGCCCCCCGACCGGCACGACGCCCGCGAAGACCACGGCTCCCTCTTCGGGAGCACGTTCCCTGAGCGCCTCCAGGGCGAAGAAGCGCTCCGGGTAGTCCGAATCGGCGCGCTGGTCCTCCCGCACCCGGTCCCGCTGCTCCAGTTCGGCGACCCGGGCCTCCAGGTCGGCGAGGCGTTCCTGCGTGGTTCGTTCTGGCACGGCCCCAGGATACAGGATCATACGTTGTTACGTAAAAGCAAATAAAAGACCGCGGATCCGGACCGGAACCGAGCCCCGCCGTCCGCGGACACGGCCCCGCTCCGTCGGACACCACGCACCTCCCCGCATCCCCGGGAACGAACCGGAAAGGCGCACCCGGGCTTTGCCGGATCCGGGCGAACCGGTTCCCTCCCCCTTACACCGCGTGGCTGATGATGAAGGTGCGGCGTACGGACCGCCTGCTCGTCACACCCGAGGGGTCGGCCCCGTCGGACCATTCGGTTCGCGGTTCGACCGGCAAAGGAGCACCTATGCGGACACAGGCCAACGGTTGGCAGTACTTCGTCTCGACGCTGCTCATCGTCACCGGCGCGATCAACATCATCCAGGGCCTCGCGGCGTTCTTCACCCCGGGTTTCTACGTGGCCGCCGAGTCACAGATGCTGGTCCTGGAGTACGAGGCCTGGGGCCTGCTACTCGGCCTGTGGGGTGTGGTGCTGGTCGTGGCGGGTCTGGCGGTCCTCTCCGGCAGCACCTGGGCCCGGGCCTTCGGCATCGTCCTGGCCTCCCTGAACGCCATCGCCCAACTGACCTTCCTGGTCGCCATGCCGTTGTGGTCGGTGGTGGTCATCGCCGTCGACCTCCTGGTCGTCTACGGCCTGACCGCCGGCTGGCCCGCCGCGATCCGCGGCGAGGAGGGCGAGGCGTCCGAGGGCTCCCGAGAGTCCGGCTACCGCGCCGGGTACCGGGCCGCCCACGAACGGCCCACCTCGACGCCCCACCCCACCCGCTCCCCCGAACAGGGCCAGGAGCAGGGGCCGGGCCGGCGTCAGCAACACACCGGCTGAACCAGCGCGGCCGAGCACCGCTGCCGCCCCGTCCCGTGGTTCCGGGACGGGGCGGTCTTGGTGCGCGCCCCGCCACGGAACGGCCGCCCGGGCAGGTCGGCCGAGGGCCGGTCAGCGCTCCCTGGGGTGCAACCGGCTGGTGACGGCGAGCCGGTTGTAGAGGTTGATCATGGCGATGGCGGACATCAGCGCGGCGAGCTCCGTCTCGTCGAAGTGCTCGGCGGCCTCTTCGTAGACCTCGTCGGACACGCCGTGGCCGCCCAGCTCGGTCATCTCGTCGGTCAGGGCGAGGGCGGCACGCTCCCGTTCGGTGAAACGGTCCCCGGCCTCGTACCAGGTGGACACCAGGAAGAGCCGCTGCTGGGACTCGCCCTCGCCGAGGGCCTTCCGGGTGTGCAGGTCCACGCAGAACGCGCAGCCGTTGAGCACGGAGGCGCGGAGTTTGACCAGTTCCAGCAGCCGGACATCCAGGTGCTCGGCGATCACGAGGTCGACCTCGTCGAGCTTCTTGTAGACCTGCGGCAGTTTCTTCGCCCAGACCACGCGCTTGTCAGCCATGAGTACCGTCTTCTCCTCGTCGAACACCGTGTCGAAGCAGATGCTACGTTCCCCTCGCTCCGGGAAACGCGCAGCGCCGGAGTGTCCTTCCCCCGCATGTCGGTGCGCCCTCCCGTGCAGGCCACCGGGCCCGGTCCCGGTCGGCCCGCCCGGTCAGGGCATCCCGCCTCCGCGCGGCGCGAAGGCGTCCACGGGGAGTGTGCCGCCTCCGTGCGGCCCTCCGGGGGACGTCCCGGCTCCGGGTCACGGTCCTTGACCTGGAGCGCGCTCCAGCTCCTAGCGTGAGCCGCATGAGCACACGACAGAGCAGGATCGGCTCCGGCCACGGTATGCGCAGCACCGCGGCCGAGGTCCTCGACGGCACCGACCTGACCGGGAAGGTCGCCCTGGTGACCGGCGGCCACTCGGGGATCGGACTGGAGACCACACGGGCCCTCGCGGGGGCGGGCGCCCGCGTGGTCGTCCCGGCGCGCAGGCCCGGCCAGGCGGAGGAGGCTCTCGCGCGGATCCCGGGCACGGAGGTCGGCGAGCTGGACCTGGCCGACCTGCGGAGCGTTCGCGCGTTCGCGGACGCCTTCCCACACGAGCGGATCGACCTGGTGGTCAACAGTGCGGGGATCATGGGCTGCCCGCGCACCGTGGTCGGCCCCGGCTGGGAGGCCCAGTTCGCCGTCAACCACCTGGGGCACTTCGCCCTGGTCAACCGATTGTGGCCGAGGATCGCGAACGGCGGCGGGCGGGTGGTCTCGGTGGCCTCCTCCGGACACCACGCCTCCGGTGTCCGCTGGGACGACCCGTGGTTCGCGCGGGGCTACGACCGCTGGACGGCCTACGGCCAGGCCAAGACCGCGAACGTCCTCTTCGCCGTGCACCTGGACCGGCTCGGCAGCGGCCACGGGGTCCGGGCCTTCTCCCTGCACCCCGGCGCGATCCTCACCCGGTTGCAGCGGCACATGACCACCGAGGAGATGGTCGAACGAGGGTGGATCGACGAGCAGGGAAACACGGTCAACCCCACCTTCAAGACCCCCGAGCAGGGCGCGGCCACCCAGGTGTGGGCGGCCACCTCCGCCCGACTCGTGGGGATGGGCGGCCTGTACTGCGAGAACGCCGACATCGCCGAACTCCCGGAGCGGGCGGACCCGGAGCGGGGCGAGCGAGGGGTCGCCGCCCACGCCAACGACCCCGAACAGGCCGAACGGCTGTGGGCCTGGTCGGCCGAGCTGACCGGCGAGGACGCCTTCGCCCACGGCTGAGCCCACCCGGGGCGTCCCCACGGCCGGGGGCGCCCCCGCCGCCCCCGGCCCCGTCACCTCTCCGGGAGCCCCAGCAGGCGGAGGTACATCGCGGTCAGTTCCCGGGCGGCCCGGTCCCGGTCGCCCGGGCAGGAGGCGAGGCCGCCGGCGAAGGCCGCGATCATGCCTCCGGCCGCCCGGGCGACCGCCTCCGGGGAGGCCGCCGGGTCCGCCACCCCCCGCTCCACCAGGCGCCGGGTGTAGCGGGCGGAGCGGCGGCGGGGCAGGCCGTGGATCTCCTCCCACAGCTCCCCCATCGCCGGGTCGGACAGCGACTGGTGCTGGAGCACGGTGACGAACGCGAGGTTCTCCGTGTAGGCGTCCAGGAAGGCGGTGACGGTCGCCCGGACCACCGCGTACGGGTCGTCGGCGTCGATCCCGTCGAGTTCCTGGCTGGCCAGGAACCGGTCCCGCACCCCCTCGGCCAGGACCGCGAACACTTCCTCCTTGGAGGCGAAGTACACGTAGAAGGTGGCCCGGCCGACCCCGGCCCCGGCGGTGATCCCCGCGACGGTCGTGCGCGCGTAGCCGTTGCGTTCGAACACCCTCCGCGCCGCCGTGAGCAGGGCCGCGCGGGTGGCGCTGTCGGCTCGGTCGTGCTTGACGCGGGTCGCCCACTCCTTCTTCTCCATGGGGGCGAGTATCCCAGAACCACAATCGTTGACATCAATGTCAACGGGGGTGCAGACTCGGTTCACCCACCGGCCGAGGAAGGGGACCCCCGTGTCCGAACCCACCCGCCTGCTCGTCGCCAACCGGGGTGAGATCGCCGTGCGCGTGCTCCGGGCCGCCGCCTCCCTGGGGATCGGCACCGTCGCCGTGTACGCGGCGGAGGACTCCAGGGCCGCCCACGTCCGCCTCGCCGACCAGGCCCGCCCGCTCGGCTCCGCGGGCCCCGCCTCCTATCTGGACGGCGAACGGCTGGTCGCCGTGGCCCGTGAGACGGGTTGCCGACTCGTCCATCCCGGCTACGGCTTCCTCAGCGAGAACGCCGACTTCGCCGAACTGTGCGCCGCCTCCGGCCTGGTCTTCGTGGGCCCCTCCCCCGAGACGCTCTCCCTGTTCGGCGACAAGGCACGCGCGCGGGCCCTGGCCGAGAGCCTCGGCGTCCCCGTCCTGCCCGGCACCTTCGGCGCGACCTCCCTGGAGGAGGCCGAGGCCTTCCTGGGACGGCTCGGCCCCGGCGGGGCGGTGATGGTCAAGGCCCTGGCGGGCGGCGGCGGGCGCGGCATCCGCGCGGTCACCGACCCGGCGGACCTGGCCTTCGCCTACGAGCGCTGCCGTTCGGAGGCCGAACACGCCCTCGGGCACGGCGACCTCTACGTGGAACGGCTGTTGCGACGCGTCCGGCACGTCGAGGTCCAGGTGCTCGGGGACGGCACCGGTGCCGTGACCCACCTGTGGGAGCGCGAGTGCAGTATCCAGCGCCGCCACCAGAAACTGGTCGAAACCGCCCCCGCCCCGGGCCTGCCCGAAGAACTCCGCCGGCGGCTGCTCCACGCCGCCCTCACCCTCGCCCGCGAGGTCTCCTACTCCGGCCTGGGCACCTTCGAGTTCCTCGTCGGGGCTCCCGGGACCGCCGAGGACTCCGGCACCCCCGCCTTCCACTTCGTCGAGGCCAACCCGCGCCTACAGGTCGAGCACACCGTCACCGAGGAGGTCACCGGGGTCGACCTGGTCACCGCCCAGATCGAGGTGGCGCTGGGCCGCACCCTGGCCGAACAGGGCCTCGGGCAGGAGGACGTTCCCGCTCCGCGCGGCTACGCCGTCCAGGCCCGGGTCAACCTGGAGACCACCGGCGCCGACGGGGCGGCGCTCCCCTCCTCCGGGACGCTGACCGCCTTCGCCCCGCCCACCGGCCCGGGGGTCCGGGTGGACACCCACGGAGCGGTCGGGCACACCGCCGGGGACGGCTTCGACCCGCTGCTGGCCAAGGTGGTCGCGCACGCCCCGCGCGGCGGGCTGACCGCCGCCGCCGACCGGGCCGAGCGGGCCCTGGCCGAGTTCACCGTGGCCGGGGCCGACACCGACATCGCCTTCCTGCGGGCGGTGCTGCGCCACCCCGATTTCCGTTCCGGAACCGCCACCACCGCCTTCGTCGGCGAGCACCTCACCGAACTCCTCGCCGCGGCCGGGACCGCCACCGCCGAAACACCGGACGGGGGCTCCGGCACCGGCCTCACCGCGCCCTTCGCCGCGACGGTCGTCTCGGTCGAAGCCGAACCCGGCGACCGGGTCCGGGCCGGGGCTCCCCTGGTGGTGCTCCAAGCGATGAAGCTGGAGCACGTGTTGGCCGCACCCGCCTCCGGGACGGTCGGCGAGGTCCGCACCGTGGTCGGGGCCGCCGTCGGCGAGGGCGAGGACCTGCTCGGGTTCGCCCCGGACGGTGCCGAGGAGGAGGCGGGGCCGGCCGAGGACGGCGTCGACCCCGACCACATCCGCCCCGACCTGGCCGAGGTGCTCGAACGCCACGCGATGGGCACCGACGAGCGCCGCCCCGAGGCGGTGGCCAAACGGCACCGCCTGGGCCGGCGCACCGCCCGGGAGAACATCGCCGACCTGTGCGGGGACGGCGGATTCACCGAGTACGGGGCGCTGGCCGTCGCCGCGCAGCGCGGCCGCCGCTCCGACGAGGACCTGGCCGCCAACACCCCCGCCGACGGCATGGTCACCGGGATCGGCCGGGTCAACACCGACCGGCACGGCGACGGGACGGGGGACGGAGCCGGTGCGCGGCGCGGCGGTCGGTCCGCGGACGGACCGGACTACGGCACCGACTGCGTGGTCATGTCCTACGACTACACCGTCATGGCCGGGACGCAGGGCGTGATCAACCACCGCAAGACCGACCGCATGCTGGAACTCGCCCACCGGCGCGGGCTCCCGGTCGTGCTCTTCGCTGAGGGCGGCGGCGGCCGCCCCGGGGACATCGATCCCAACACCGCCTCCGCCCTGGGCGTCACCACGTTCTCCGCCATGGGCCGCCTCAGCGGCCGGGTCCCCACCGTGGGGGTGGCCTCGGGCCGCTGCTTCGCGGGCAACGCCGCCCTGTTGGGCTGCTGCGACGTGGTCATCGCCACCCGCGACGCCACGATCGGCATGGGCGGGCCCGCGATGATCGAGGGCGGCGGGCTGGGCGTCCACCGCCCCGAGGAGGTGGGCCCGGTCGGGGTCCAGGAGCCCAACGGGGTGATCGACCTGCTCGTGGAGGACGATGCGGCGGCCGTGCGCGCGGCGCGCGACTACCTGTCCTACTTCCAGGGCCCCGTCGGCGACTGGGAGGCCGCCGACCAGCGGCTGCTGCGCCACGTCGTCCCGGAGAACCGGTTGCGCGCCTACGACGTCCGCCGCGCTGTCCACACCCTGGCCGACACCGGCTCCGTGCTGGAGCTGCGCCGCCGCTTCGGGCCGGGCGTGGTCACCGCCCTGGTGCGGATCGAGGGGCGGCCGATGGGCCTGATCGCCAACGACCCCGGCCACCTGGGCGGCGCCATCGATGCCGACGGCGCGGACAAGGCCGCCCGGTTCCTGCAGTTGTGCGACGCCCACGGGCTCGCCGTGCTCTCTCTGTGCGACACCCCGGGGTTCATGGTCGGCCCGGACGCCGAACGCACCGCCACCGTCCGGCATTTCTCCCGGTTGTTCCTGATCGGTTCCCAACTGCGTGTTCCGATGGTGACCGTGGTGCTGCGCAAGGCCTACGGCCTGGGCGCCCAGGCCATGGCCGGCGGCCACCTGCGCGCCCCCGTCGCCGGCCTGGCCTGGCCCAGCGGGGAGCTCGGCCCGATGGGGTTGGAGGGAGCGGTCCGGTTGGGGTTCCGCAAGGAGCTGGCGACCGTCGAGGACCCCCGGGAGCGGGAGGCCACCTTCGACGCCCTGCTCGCCGCGGCCTACGAGCGCGGCAGGGCGACCAGCGCGGCCTCGGTGTTCGAGCTGGACGACGTGATCGACCCAGCCCAGACCCGGGCCCGGGTCATCGCGGCCCTGGCCGGGGCCCTGGCGACGGACGGTCCCGGAGAACGGTCCGGCCGCTACGTCGACGCCTGGTGACCAGCAACGCCAGGGCCAGACCGGACCCGGCGGTCAGGGCCGCGGCCACCGGCACCACCCCTGCGCCGACGGCCACGGCGGCCCCGCCGACCGACCCGCCGAGGGCGGCGCCCGCGTACACCGCGCTGCTGAGCACCGCCATCACCGGGGTCGCGTCCCGTTGCCCGGCCCGGTCCAGGGTGAGCGCCTGCACCGTGGTAGGCACCGCCCAGGCCGCCGTGGACCAGCACACCAGCAGTACCGCGGCCATCCCGACCGGAACCGGGGCGAACGTCCACAGGAGCGCGAAGGCGGCCATGGTCAGGCAGAAGGCGGTGCAGGCCAGCCCGAACGCCCTGCGCGCGCCGATCCGGTCCACCATCCGGCCCGCGTACCGGGTCCCGACCACACCACCGGTCCCGGCGGCGATCAGCAGCACGGCCAGTTGGCGAGGACCCGTTCCGGAGAGCCCGTCGAGGAAGGGCGCCAGGTAGGTCTGAAAGGCCAGGTTGCCCGCGACCACCAGGACGGTGGCCGCCAGCAGACCCGTGACGGCGCGGTCGAGCAGCGGCCGCAGGAACGCCCCCTGTCCGGCGCGGACCGCTGTCGCCGGGCCCGGACCCGTTCGCCGCCGCGGCGGCGCCTCCGCGCCCGGTAGCGACCGTGCCACCAGGACCAGGGCGAGCGCGCCGAGCAGCCCGCAGAACACGAACGTGGCCCGCCAGCCGAAGACGGCGCCGACCCACGTCCCGACCGGTACTCCCAACAGGACCGCACCGGTCAGGCCGGTCATCACCGTGGCCAGGTACCGCCCCCTGCGCCCCTCGGGCGCCCGTTCCGCCGCTTCGGCAAGCGCGGCGGGCAGCACCACGGCGGCGGCCAGCGCCGCGACCGCCCTCAGCACCATCAGCACCGGGTAGTCGTCGACCCACAGCACCACCAGATTGGCGGGGGTGAACACGGCCAGGGCGGCCGGCAGGACCCGCCGCAGCGGCAGCCCGGCGAGCAGGACCGCCCAGAGCGGCGCGGCGAGGGCGTAGACCAGGGAGTAGACGGTGACCAGTTGGCCCGCGGCCGCCTCGGAGGTCCCGGTGTCCGAGGCGATGGCGGGCAGGACCCCGACGACGATGAAGTCGTCGGTCTGCACGGTGAAAGCGGCCAGGGACAGGGCGGTCAGCCAGAGGGGAGGACAGCGCATGAAATGAGGGTAACAAGTGTTACCTAAATCCGTGTGCCAGAGTTGGCCCAGGAGGTGGACATGGCCCGGAAAGCTGACCCCGCAAGGCGCCGCGAGGTTCTGGACGCCGTCATCGAACAGCTCGCGCACACCGGGATCACCGGTTTCACCCTGCGCGGCCTCGCCCAGGGCCTGGGCCAGAGCACACGCGTGTTGACCCACCACTTCGCCGACCGCGAGGAGCTGCTCTCCGCGGTCCTGGCCCGCCTGGACGAGCGCCAGCACCGGGCGCTGCTCGCCACGAAGGGCTGGGAGGACCCGGCGGTCCCGGTCAGCGGTATCGTCCGGGACGCCTGGCGGCGGGGGCTCGGCGAGGAACTGCCCATGACCCGGCTCATCCGGGAGATCGAGGGGCTCGCCGCCTCGGGCCGTCTGCCCGCGGCCGGCGCGGGGTTCGTGCGCGGGCGCGCGGAGTTCGTCGCCTCCTGCCTGACCCTGCGCGGGGTCCCCGAGGACCGGGCGCTCAGCCTGGCCACCCTGCTGAACTCGGCGTTCTCCGGCTTGGAGACCGACTACCTCGTCACCGGCGACCGGGGACGCGGCGAGGCCGGACTCGACCTGCTCTGCGCGTGGATCGACTCGATGGCCCCCGCCCCCTGACCCGGGGCGCGAACCCGCCCGGATCCGCCCGGACCCGCCTCGCGGCTCAGTGCCCGGCGCCGTCCCCGGCGGAGCTCCGGACCCGGTCGTAGACGGGGACCAGACCGTCGAGGAAGGCCGTCAGCGCCAGCTCGAAGCTGTCCTCGTCGATCTCCGCGGCGACCTCGGGCAGCCGGTGGGCCTGCGACAGGTTTGGGTACCGGTCCTGGTAGACCCGGACGTCGTCGTCGAACCCGCGCGCGAAGGAGTTGGTCGCGGCGCCCACCACCAGGTACTTGGTGGAGGCCCCGATCATCGTGGCGTAGCGGGGCGGCCAGCCCGCGCTCACGAGCCCGCCGTGCACGGCGTCGGCGCGGCGCAGCGCCTCCTCCCGGCGGCCGGGTCCGGCGGCGATCACCGGGAGCAGGTTCGGGTGCTCGGCCAGGGCCCTCCGGTAGGAGCGGGCCCATCCGGCCAGGCCCCCGCGCCAGTCGCCGCCCTCGAAACCGGACACGTCGATGTGTGTGGTGACCACCTCGGCGACCTCGCTGAGCAGCTCCTCCTTGGTGCGGTAGTGGCTGTAGAGCGAGGCGGCCTGGACGGCCAGCTCCTGGGCGAGCTTGCGCATGGACAGCTGTTCCAGCCCGTCCCGGTCGATGAGCGTGAGCGCGGCCTCGCGGATCGCCGGTTTGCTCAGCATCGGTGTCTTGGGTCGGGCCACGGAAAGGCTCTCCTTCTGCACTGCGCCGTCGGGCCGGTCCGTCCGGCATCCGCGCCGATCATCGCACGGCGTGTTCCGTATTCTGCCGCTCGGCGGCCCCCACCGCGGCCCGCCCACCCCTGCGCCACGACCCGTCTTCCCGCCGGGGACCGCCCGGGATCGGCCCGGAACCCCGCGGGACCTGCCGGAACGGCCCACTCCCCCCGGGGGGATCAGTGGTTCCACCTGCCACCTCACACCGTTCGGTTCCACCCTTGCGCGGGCAAGGGGGCACAACGTACCCTCAAATAACCGAACAGCGTTAGGTTACTTGGGAGCAGCCGTGATCGATTTCTCACTGAGCGAAGAGCAGCGCGCCGTCCAGAGTTGGGTGCGAACCTTCGTCGAGCGGGAGCTGATGCCGCTGGAGAACGAGGTGCTGCGCCGCGAGCGCGAGGGCCACCCGCCCGGCCTGACCCGGGAGGAGAACAACCGGCTGCGCGCACTGGCCCGCAAGTCGGACTTCTGGGGGGTCGCCACCCCGGAGGAGTACGGCGGCATGGGGCTGGACGCGATCAGCGAGGCCCTCATCGAGATCGAACTCGGCCGGACCTTCCTCACCTTCAAATTCGGCGGTGAGGCCGACAACATCCTCTACTACGCCAACGAGGAGCAGAAGCGCCGCTACCTGCTGCCCACCATCGAGGGCGAGCGCAAGTCCTGCTTCGCCATCACCGAGCCGAACGCGGGCTCCGACGCCAAGGCCATCCGCGCCAAGGCCGTCCGCGACGGCGACGAGTGGGTGATCAACGGTGAGAAGACCTTCATCACCGGCGGCAACGAGGCCGACTTCGCCATGGTCTTCGCGGTCACCGACCCCGAGAAGGGCGCCAACGGCGGGGTGACCTGTTTCCTCGTCGACCGCGACATGGGCTGGACCTCCGAGCCCATCGACACCATGGGCGAGCGCCGCCCGGCCGCCCTGATCTTCCAGGACGTGCGCGTCCCGCACGAGAACATCCTCGGCGAGGAGGGGTACGGCTTCTCCCTCGCCATGAAGTGGATCGGCAAGGGCCGCTACCTGCTGCCCGCCCGCGCGCTGGGCGGTTGCGAGCGCCTGCTCGACATGGCCGTCGACTACTCCAAGACCCGCGAGACCTTCGGCGCGCCCATCGCGGACCGGCAGGCCATCCAGTGGATGATCGCCGACTCCCAGACCGAGATCGAGGCGCTGCGCCTGCTGGTGCTGCACGCCGCCTGGCAGGTCTCCCAGGGCAAGGACTCGCGGCACGCCCAGTCGATCGCCAAGCTGTTCGGCGGCGTGAAGGCCAACGAGATCGTCGACCGCGTCATGCAGATCCACGGCGGCATGGGTTACACCCGCGAGCTGCCCATCGAGCGCTTCTACCGGGACGTCCGGCTGCTGCGCATCTTCGAGGGCACCGACGAGATCCAGCGCCGCACGATCGCCCGCGACCTGCTCAAGGGCCACGTGAAGGTGGGCGCAACCCTTGGGTAGCTAGCGGGAACAAGGGAGGGCCCGTGCCGCGTGCGCCAGCGCGGCACGGGCCCTTGTGCTCGGAGACCTAGTTGACGTCGACCAGGTCGACGACGAACACCAGGGTCTCGCCCGGCTTGATGACGCCGCCGGCGCCACGGTCGCCGTAGGCCAGGTGCGGCGGGATGACCAGCTGACGGCGGCCGCCGACGCGCATGCCCATGACGCCCTGGTCCCAGCCGGAGATGACCTGACCGGAGCCCAGCCGGAAGCGCAGGGGCTCGCCACGGTTCCAGCTGGCGTCGAACTCCTCACCGGAGGAGTGCGCGACGCCGACGTAGTGCACGCTGACGGTGCTGCCGTGCCCGGCCTGGTCGCCCTCGCCGACCGTGATGTCGGTGATCTCCAGGTCCGCGGGCGGCGGGCCCTCGATGAAGTCGATCTCGGGACGCTCGAGCGCCATGGTGGGGTCCCCCTCTTGGAAACACGTGGACAGAAGGGCCCAGGCTATCGGTGGTGCCCGGTGTTCTCTGCCAGTCCCGTCGGGTGCCCCGCCCCGGCCCTCAGTGCTCCCCGACGGTGGCGGCGACGACGTGGCCGTGGCCCTCGACCTTGATGGGTCCGCTGTCGGCCTGGACGAACACGGACTCCCCGCGGCGCAGGGTGACCCCCTCGCCGACCTCGGCGACCAGGTCCACGTTGCCGTGCAGCGCCAGGACCACGGTGGGGCCGTCGCCGGGCAGGTGGGCGGCGATCCGGCCGGGGCCGATCTCGTGCAGGGCGAACTCGGGGGCGGACGGGCGGAACTCGCGGCGGCCGTCCAGGAAACCGGGCTGGGCGTACGGGATCGGCAGTACGGAGAAGTCCACCACGTCGAGCAGCTCCGGGGCGTCGACGTGCTTGGCGGTCAGACCGGCGCGGAGCACGTTGTCGGAGCTGGCCATCACCTCGACCGCGGTGCCCTGGAGGTAGGCGTGCAGGTTGCCCGCGGGGAGGAAGAGGGCCTGCCCGGGCCACAGGGTGACCCGGTTCAGCAGGAGCGCGGCGACCGCGCCGGGATCGCCGGGGTAGCGGTCGGCCAGGTCCACGACGATCTCGGCGTGGGCGCCGCGTCTGCCCCTGCCGGACCACTCCCGGACGAAGTCGCCGATCAGTCGGCCGCGGTCGGCTTCGGGAAGCGTCAGCAGGCGGGTGAGCGCGGCCCGGAGCGCGCCGTGGGTGTCGGCGGCGGACAGGTCCCGGCGCAGCAGGTCGGCCAGTTCGTTGTCCAGGCCGATGAGGTCGGCGACGGTGGCGGCGGGCTCACGGAAGCCGCACAGCGCCTCGAAGGGTTCCAGGGCAAGGAGCAGTTCGGGTTTGTGGTGGGGGTCCCGGTAGTTGCGGTGGGGTGCGTCGACCGGGATCCCGGCGCGTTCCTCGGCCTCGTAGCCGGAGCGGGCCCGGGCCGCGTCGGGGTGCACCTGGAGGGAGAGCGGCGCCTCGGCGGCCAGGTACTTGAGGAGGTAGGGCAGGCGGGCGCCGAAGCGTTCGGCGGTGCCGGGGCCGAGCACGCGGCGGGGGTCCTCCGCGATCAGGCCGGGCAGGGGCCGGGGACCGCCGTCGCAGTGGGCGGTGCTGGGGGCGCCGTGGTGGGCGCCCAGCCACAGCTCCGCCTGCGGCGTGCCGTCGGGCTCGGTTCCCAACAGGCGCGGGATGGCGGTGCGCGCTCCCCAGGCGTACGGCCGTACCTGGTTGGTGAGCCTGTGCATCCGCTCCCCGCTCTCCCGTGTGCGTGTCCTCACCCCGTGGACGCTCCGGCGGGGTGTGAACAGTCTTGCCAAGGGAAGCCTCCCGTTCGACACGGCACGCCCCGCATATCGAGGTAGTGCACACCTCACCTCGCCAGTTCGGCGGGCTTCCGAGGTGCCCGGAGCCCGGTAGCGGCAACGAAGTTACTGGGAAGTAAACCACGTTCCGGGACACGTGAACAGCACCACACCGTCACCTTCCAGAGACAACCACCGGCACCTGTGGGCAAGGGTCCTCGACACCGTCCGCGCCCGGCGCCCGGCACTCGTCCCCGCGCAATACCCGCCCCCGGGCGGCGGAAAACGGAACGCCCCGCCGAGGCCGGGGCCACCGGGACGTACCGACCACGATGATCCCAGAAGCCGCGAGGAGGACGGCCCGTGCGACTGCGCCGGAGCGGCCCGGAGGACACCCCCGGAGCTGCCGGGGATGTTCGGCGAGGCCGTCGCGTGGCTGACCGGGCGGGGTGGGGTCCGGGTGCCGCGGGACCGGCTCCGACCGGACCCGCTCAGCGCTTGCGGCGCACCCGGTCCGACTCCTCGACCAGCCGGTCGATCATCCGCCGGGTGAGCTCGGGGTCGGGCCTGGGCAGCCCGGCGATCTCGGCCATGTACAGGCCGTCGCCGGCGCGGAGGATGGTCTCCGCCAGGACCGGGTCGGTCAGTTCCTCGTGCAGCAGCTCGCCCCAGTGGGTGAACAGGTACTGCACGTAGCGGACCGACTCCTCCCCCAGATCCTCGTGGCTGCGCAGGGCGGCGATGACCGACCAGTACAGCTCCCTCTCCTCGGTGCTCTGCGGCGTCGAGGTGCGCAGGAAGACCCGGACCACCCCCTCCTCGCTCTCCCTGGCCTCGGCGAACTCGGCCTCGGCCAGTTCACCGAGGCGTTTGACCAGTCCGTCCATCAGGTCCGCCTTGGACGGGAAGTGGTAGAGCAGGCCGCCCTTGGACACCTCGGCCGCCCTGGCGACGGCCTCCAGGGTCACCGAGGAGTAGCCGTCGCTGATCAGGATGTCCTGCAGGGCGTCGAGGATGCGCTCGCGTGTGTTCGATGTGCTCACGATTGACACTGTACCGGCTGGACGGTACTGTACCGTCTGGACGGTTGAAGAGTCCCGAGCCGTGTCCTCACCCTCGGTCGACCAGACTTCCCGCCCCGCCCGGATGGCACCGACACCCCTCCGGGCCCCGCACGCCCCTCACTCCGAGCGGCGCGACACCCACCGACCGAGAGGGAAAGATGAGTTCCGCCGAGGCCGGCAACGGCACCACCCGCGCGCACGGGGACCACGGGGGCCCGCCCGCGCTCGCGGGACCGCGCGAGTGGGCGGCACTCGCCGTCCTGGTCCTGCCCGTCGTCCTGATCTCGGTCGACATGACCGTGCTCGGGTTCGCCGTGCCCGCCCTGAGCGAGGCACTGAAACCCACCTCGGGCCAGCTGCTGTGGATCATCGACATCTACGGCTTCGTCCTGGCCGGGCTGCTGATCACCATGGGGTCGCTCGGCGACCGGATCGGACGGCGCCGCCTGCTCATGGCCGGGTCGGCCGCCTTCGGCACGGCCTCCCTGCTGGCCGCCTTCTCCCCCAACGCCGAGACCCTGATCCTCGCCCGGGCCCTGCTCGGCGTCGCGGGGGCCTCACTGATGCCCTCGACCCTGTCCCTGCTGCGCAACATCTTCCTGAACCCGCGCCAGCGGCTGCTGGCCATCGCGATCTGGGCCTCCGGGTTCTCCGGCGGCGCCGCCCTCGGCCCGATCCTGGGCGGCTGGCTCCTGGAGCACTTCTTCTGGGGCTCGGTCTTCCTGATCAACCTGCCCGTGATGGCGCTGATCCTGGGCCTGGTGCCGCTGCTGGTGCGCGAGTCCCGCAACCCCGACTCCAGCCGGATCGACCTGCTCAGCGTCGTGCTCTCGCTCGGCGCCATGCTGCCCGCCGTCTACGGCATCAAGAAGCTGGCCACCGAGGGCCCCGAACTCCTGCCGATCCTGTCCCTGGTGTTCGGCCTGGCCGTGGGCTACCTGTTCGTCCGGCGGCAGCGCGGGCTCAGGGACCCGCTGATCGACGTGGACCTGTTCCGGTCCCGAGTGTTCAGCGTGGCCGTGGTCACCAACCTGATGATCGTGTTCTCCATGGTGGGGTCGCTGTTCTTTCTCACCCAGTACCTGCAGCTGGTGCTCGGCGTCTCACCGATGCGCGCGGGCGTCGTGCTGCTGCCGGGGCTGGTCCTGTCGGTCGTGGCCAGCCTGATCGCCGCCCGGGTGGCGCGGCACCTGAGCCTGGCCACCGTGATCGGGGCCTCCCTGCTCGTGACGGCGACCGGGTTCGCCACCCTGGTGCTCACCCCCGCCGACGACGTCAGCCGCGGTATCGGCCTCGTGGTCACGGCCTTCCTGCTGATCGCCCTGGGTGCCGGTTTCGCCGAGACGCTCACCAACGGGGCGATCATGTCGGCCGCCCCGCCCAAGCGGGCGGGCGCCGCCTCCGCGATCTCCGAGACCGCCTACGAGCTGGGCGGGGCACTGGGCGTCGCGGTACTGGGCAGCGTCCTGACCGCGTTCTACCGCAACCACCTCACCGAGGTGGACGGGGTTCCCACCGACGCCACCGACGCGGCGCGGGAGACCCTGGGCGGGGCCGCCAACACCGCCGCCGACCTGGGCGGTACCAGCGGGGCGGCGCTGATGGACTCGGCACGGCTGGCGTTCACCGAAGGTATGCACCTGACCTCGGTCATCGCCGTGGTGATCGTGCTGGCGGCGGCGTTCCAGGCCTGGTTCCTGCTGCGCGGACGCGGCAACCCCGCGGTGGAGGCCCAGGAGCCCGAGGTGGTGCAGCACGGGCGATCCGAGGCCGCAGACGCCTCCGCGGACGGGGGCGACGGGACCCGGGAGACCCCCGCGGACACGGGCTCCGCCGAGACCGCGAGGTAGCCGCAGACCGCCTCCCGCAGACGTGCGGCGAGCCCGTCATGGAACGAACCGTTCGGCCCCCGGGAGAACCCCGGGGGCCGATCTGTGTCCGGGGACGGCCGGATCCCGGGAACGGACGGCGGAACGGTTCAGGGCAGCCGCAGCAGTTCCACCTCCGCGCCCGTCCAGCCGGGAGGCACCACCGCGTACGCCTCGGCCAGGGCCGCACCGCGCAGGCTGCCCGGCCGGTCGTGGCCGACCGGTTCGGCCCGGCCCTCCCGGAGCCGCACCGCGACCAGCCGGGTGTCCTCGGGCCTCGAACGCACCTCGCCGGAGAGCGGGGCCGTCCCCGCCCTCGTCGGGTCGGTGCGTCCGGACATCGCGCACAGCAGCGGCACCAGCAGCGTGAGGGAGGCCACCAGGGCGGCGTTCGGGTTGCCGGGCAGCCCCACGAACGCGGTGTTTCCGGCGCGGGCGAGCAGCTGCGGATGCCCCGGACGGCAGGCCACACCGTCCACCACTGGCTGCGCACCCGCCTCCCGCAGCACCCCGCGCAGGTGGTCGGCGGGGCCCTTCGAGGAGGACCCGCACACCACGACCACATCGGACCCGCCCTCGGTCAGGGCCTCGCCCAGGTCCCGGTAACCGTCGCCCAGCACCCGGGAGTGCTCCAGGTGCCCGCCGGCCCAGGCGACCAGGCCGGGCATCAGCGGGCCGATCGCGTCCCGCACCACACCCTCGCCGGGCAGCCCGCCCGTGGCGATCTCGTCCCCGGTGACCAGTACCGACACCGTCGGCAGGCGCACCGGAAGGCTGTCGTGGCCCAGGCTCGCGGCCAGTCCCAGCACCGCAGGGGCCACCTCGGTGCCCGCCTCCAGCACCGTCTCGCCCGGGGCGGTCTCCTCACCCGCCCAGCGCACGTGCCTGCCCCGGTGGGCCTCGCCCCGCACCCGGCCCT
The DNA here is from genome assembly GCF_055763695.1 of Nocardiopsis moroccensis. Classification (NCBI taxonomy): domain Bacteria; kingdom Bacillati; phylum Actinomycetota; class Actinomycetes; order Streptosporangiales; family Nocardiopsidaceae; genus Nocardiopsis; species Nocardiopsis moroccensis. Next base: position 2,921,638 of record NZ_CP199747.1, read on the forward strand.
CGGCCGTCTCGGCCAGTTCGTAGGGCAGGACCGCCTCGGTCCCCTTCGGCACCCGGGCGCCCGTGGCGATCTCCACGGCCTCGCCCTCCCCCAGGCAGAGCCCGGCCACGGGGGTTCCGGCCAACTGGGTCCCCACCAGGGTCCACGGCCCCTCCCCCGCCACCGCGAACCCGTCCATCGCCGAGGCGTCGAAGGCGGGCGACCCCACCAGCGCCCTCAGGTCAGCGGCGAGCACACCGCCCAGGGCCCGTTCCAGCGGAAGGTCGCGCACCGGGGAGCGCAGCTCCTCCCCCAGCCGCCGGGCCACCTCGCGCGCCCGCGCCCACGAGGTGGCGCCGCGGTGACCACCGCACGCCGAACCGTCCGCCACGGGGATGTCCATGCCGCTCCGTCCGCTCCGCCCTCCGAGGGTGTGCCCCCTGTCTACCCGGGCCACACGAGGCGGACGCTACCGCCTGCGCGCACCTTCCAAGGCGACCGCCGCACCGCCCTCGACGAGCTCCGATTTGCCGTCTGTCGAATCTCCGCTAAAGTCTTTATCAGCAGCAAGGCGGGGCCCGCGCAAGCGGGGCCGGGCCGAGCAGCAAGCGGACGTGGCTCAGCTGGTAGAGCATCACCTTGCCAAGGTGAGGGTCGCGGGTTCGAATCCCGTCGTCCGCTCGGAGGAGACGTTGGGGCGGGAAACCGCCCCACGGATACTCGGTGGAGTGGCCGAGAGGCGAGGCAGCGGCCTGCAAAGCCGTCTACACGGGTTCAAATCCCGTCTCCACCTCCCAGTTCCACTGGGGCGATTAGCTCAGTTGGCTAGAGCACTACCTCGACACGGTAGGGGTCACAGGTTCGAGTCCTGTATCGCCCACAAGCAGCACCGCAGGTCAGAGAGTTATCTGGCTGTAGCGGCGAAGATGATCATCCCACTGTGGGAGATATCTGGGAGATCAACTTCGAAGCGGGTTCCTTCGGGAGCCCGCTTTCGCTGTTTCCACGGTAGTGCTCCTCGAGGATCGGCGCCATACCGAACAACCGGTCCCGCTCCCAGCAGGTGAGAGCGTCCACACTCCGCATCCATCGGTTCTCGGTGACCGTGAGCACGCTCTGCCCCCAAAGGCAAGACGTGAGCCGGCACCGATGACATCACCACGGCGCTGCACCTGATCGCGCAAGCCGCCCCCGCCCGCACCGAAGGCACCATGCTGCGCCCCTACGGATGGGTGCACTCAGATCCACCCCACCAGCCTGATCATCTGTGAGAACCGCGTGTACGCGCTTGACCTCGCCCGCGCCTTCGTGGCCCTGACCGGGCCCGGTCAGACAGAGGAAGTGGACGAGGCAGTGCTGACCACCAAGAGGAGCGAACCTGGCGAAGGACCGAACAAAGCAAAGGGACACACGGATCCAGACTTGTGCGCACCCATACCCTCTTGGCCAATTTCGAAGAGCCGTATTCGCTGCGGCCGATAACCAGCTATCCGAAGACACAGCATCCTGCATTTATCAGATCGGCTTGATACGCCGGAACAGATCAGGATAGATTCCCCTGATGGGTTTCTCGTCCGTGACCAGCCTGGCAAGTGACATACTCGTACTCTCCCCGGTGGCCGTTCTCATCGCCGCCACCTGGCTGGAGGCCGGGCCGGGCAGGAACTGGCACAGCGCCACCAGATCGGCGTAGGCGGACTCGCTGAGCCAACGGCGCCGCACCACGAAGGCGTCGCGGAAGTAGCCCAGGTGCGCGACCGGTCCGCCGAACGAGGTCACCCCCAGCAGGAGGAATGCACGGAAGACCTCGCCGACCGTGCCGTGCTCACCCGTGGCTCGGCTGCTCACCGCCGCCCCGTCCGTGTGCCCGCCGCTACGGGAGCCAGGGGCGTGTGCACAGTTCAACTCCTTCTCCGGGGAGATCCGACTCTCCGATATTGCCCGACGATATGGGAGAGCGTACGCACGGCCCGCCTGTGGGTCGCGTGCGGGTCCGAGACCACAGAGTAGGCCCGCAGGCCGCGTTCATACGGTGATCTCCAGTTCGGCCAGCAGCGCGCGGACCCGGTTCTCGACCTCGTCGCGGATCGACCGCACGGCGGTCAGCTCCTGGCCCTCGGGGTCGGCCAGCGTCCACTCCTCGTAACGCTTGCCCGGGAAGATCGGGCAGGCGTCCCCACAGCCCATGCTGACCACGAGGTCGGCGGCGCGCACCACCTCGTCGGTCCAGGGTTTGGGGAACTCACCCGAGATGTTGATGCCGACCTCCTTCATGGCCTCCACGGCGGCCGGGCTGACCTCCCGGCCCGGCTCGGTCCCACCCGACCAGGCGATCGCACGCTCCCCAGCCAGGTGTTGGAAGAAGCCCAGTGCCATCTGGCTGCGCCCGGCGTTGTGCGTGCACAGAAACAGCACGACGGGGCGCCCGTCGTCCACCTTGTGCTCGATCCGCGCCAGGGCGCCCAGGCGCTGGCGCGCGAAGCGTTCGGCCAGCAGCGGCAGGAACTGGGCGATGGTGGCCCGGGCCGCGAACTGGTCGTAGCTGGAGTGCAGGAACCTCTCGATGGTCTCGGTGTTGAACACCCCTGTGAACTCCTCGGCGAGGCGGCTGGAGGCGACCTTCAGGGCGTACTGCTGGTCGACGGTGAACTGGCGGGGCTGGGCGCTCATGGCGTTCCTTCCGGGTGGACGGCGGGTGCGAGCCGCTCGATGCGGTCGCTGATCTGGGCGAAGGCGTCCTCGAACGCCTCCTCGGTGCCGGCGCGCACCGGGTCGGGAACCGACCAGTGCAGCCGGGCGCGGGTACGGGGCAGTTCCTCGTGGGCGCTGTCGCAGACCGCCACCACCAGGTCGTCGGGGCGCAGCACGTCCTGGACATCGGCGGTGCGGTCAGCGTCGATGCGCAGACCGTGCCGATCCGCGGTGCTCAGGGCGCATTCGTGAACCTGCGGGTCGGGCCGGGTTCCGGCCGAGACAGCTGGAACGGAGCTGTGGTCCCGCCACAGGGCGACGGCCAGTTGGGAGCGGGCCGAGTTGCGGATACATACGAAGACCACACGCGGGGCGCGCAACAGGGAGGCCTGGACCAGGGCGCCGAGCACCTCAGGGCGCAGGCGGAGGTAGACGCGGCGGTGATCGGCCTCGGAGCGGGACCGGGTGACCAGTCCCGCCTCCTCCAGCGCACGCAGGTGGTGGGCGATGAGGTTGGACCGCATCTCTAACAGCTTGCCCAGCTCCGAGGGCGAGGCGTCGCCGGTGCACAGGGTGTCGGTGATGGCCAGACGGGCGGGGTCGGCCAGGGCGGCGTGAAGAGCGGCCCGACGTTCCAGAGAATACTCAATCTTCATTGAGTCAACAATCGCTGAGTTGAATCTGGAGGTCAATCGCTTTCACCAGGGGTACGTCCGGTGTTCGCACGGATGTCACTTCGTCCCGCGGTCACCACCACCCGACCCGGCCCGACACGTTCGCGCTCGCCCAGGTGAGCGCAGCGTTCCTGGACCGGTTCCACCAGCAGCCGCACACTCGTCGTTCCTACGCACAGGCCCCTACTGCCCTCGAACAAACCGCCGTGATCGGATCTGCCCCGATGACTGCGACAGGTGTGCCTGTCCGCTCCTAACACGAGTGGCCAGGGCGGTCAGCGCGCCGAGCGCTGCCAGGGCTCCCAGCACCGTGAACACCGCCGGATATCCGCCCATCGGGCCGGCCAGGGCGGCGCCTGCCCAGGGCGCCAGCGCGATGGCCAGCATGAGCGGAGTATGCATGATGCCGTTGAGGGTGGCGTAGTGCTCCGCTCCCCATCGGTCGGAGACAGCGGTGGCTTGTAGGAGAGTGAGAATGCCGCGTGCCATACCCGCCAGCACCGCGATGGCCAGGACCAGGCCCAGGGGCCCCGGCACCAGCGCCAGGAGAAAAGTGGTCACCGAACAGGCGGTTAGCACGGCCACGGCGCGGGGCGCCGGCCCGGTCCACCGTTCCAGGGGCGCGTAGACCAGGCGGCCGAGCACCTGCCCCAGACCGCCCACCCCCAGAGCCCAGGCGGCTTGTGGCGTGCCGAAGCCCTGTCCTTCCACCAAGGGGACGATGTTGACCACGACAGCGTAGACAGTGAAGGACCCAAGGGTCAGAGCCGTCGTCAGCGCCCAGAACGCCCGGCTTCGCAAGACGGTGCCCACCCCCTGCTCCCGGCGTTCCTGGTGTCCACCGTCCTTGGGTGTCCAATCCCGAGGTAGGGCGAACGCGTGCAGGGGTACCACCACGGCGAGCAGCACAGCCGCGAGCAGCAGGTAGGTGCTCCGCCACCCCCATGCCTGCTCCAGGGCTGCGGTCAGGGGAGCGAAGATGGTACTGGCCAGACCTGCGGCCAGGGTCAGCGTGGTCAGAGCTCGTACTTTGCCCTGCCCGTACCAGTGAGTCAGGGCGGCGAAAGCCGGAGGGTAGAACAAACCGGCCATCGCCGCTCCCGTCATCAGCCAGGCAGCGGCGAAGACCCACAGGTTCGGGGCCAGGGCAAAGGCCGTCACGGCGGGGACCGAGAGCAGGGCTGCTGCCGTCATCGCGGGGTGCGGGCCCCGGGCCTGCACCCAGCGGCCCATCGGGATCCCCGCCAGCCCCGCCACGACCTGGGAGGCGGAGAACAGCGCGGTCACCGTGGTCAGGGACCACCCGGTGTCGGCGGCAATGCTCGGGGCCAGGACCGGGAAGGCGTAGAACAGCACCCCGTAGCTGGTGGTCACGGTGACGCACAGGGCCACCAGACCCCGGCGTGCCCCGACCGTGGGAGTGATCGTGGGCGCGCCGGAGACCTGGGCCAAGGCACGGGTCACGAGACTCGGAGCGGTTCGGCCGACTCGGCCTTCTGCGACGAGGCGGCGGAGCAGCAGCCGCTCCCGGTGGAGGGGGCCGCCGCCTCGTCGGTCGCGGCGCCGCTGTTTGGGGCGGAGAGCACGGACGGTTCGGAGACGGCCAGGCCGCCGCAGCAGTCGCCTTCCTGCGTCGTGGACTCCTTCACGGTTTCGGGTGCGGGGCCGCAGCAGCCGCTGCTCTCCTCCGCTGGGGCCGGCTCGTCGGTCAGGCCTCCGCCGCTGCAGACCCCGGTTTCGGGCAGTGTCAGTTCCACCCGGGCGGCGGCCTCGTGGTCTCCGGCCAGGTGGGCGGCGATGCTGCGGACCTGCTCGTAGCCGGTCAGGGCCAGGAACGTGGGCGCGCGCCCGTAGGACTTCATTCCCGCCAGGAAGAACCCCTCCTCCGGGTGGGACAGCTCCTTGGCGCCGTGCGGGTAGACGGTGCCGCAGGAGTGCACGTTCGGGTCGATCAGCGGTGCCAACTCGACCGGCGCCTGCAAGGTGGCGTCCAGGCCCAGGCGGACCTCGGACAGGAAGGACAGGTCGGGGCGGAACCCGGTCAACGCCACGACCTCGTCCACAGGCTCCAGCTCTCGGCCGTTCTCGTCAACGAGCATGAGGCTTTCACCCGTCGAGCGCATCTCGGCGGTGCGGAAACCGGTGACCACCCGGATGTGCCCTGTCTCGACCGCGGCCTTGGCCCGCTGCCCGAGTGCGCCGCGCGCGGCGAGCTGGTCGGCCGCTCCTCCTCCGAAAGCGTCACCGATCTCCTCGCGGCGCAGCACCCACACCGCGCGGGTTGCGGGCTCCTGCCCGGCGAGCGAGGCCAGCGCGACCAGGGCGGTCAGCGCCGAGTGCCCCCTGCCGACGACGGCCGTGGTGCGGCCCGCGTACCGTGCCCGAACGGCGGGGTCGGCCAGGTCGGGGACGAGGTAGGAGATCCGCTCGGCGGCTTCCGCCTCGCCCAGCGCGGGCAAGCCGTCGCCGCCCACCGGGTTGGGCGAACCCCAGGTGCCGGAGGCGTCGACGACCGCGCGGGCCAGGATGCGCTCCCGTCCGGCGGCGGCGCGGACCCGGACGGTGAAGGGCTGCTCGGCGCGGTCGGCGTCCACGACCCGGTCCCGGCCCAGGCGGCTCACACCGGTCACCTCGGCGCCGAAGCGGACCCGCTCGCCCAGGGCTTGGGCCAGCGGGGCCAGGTAGGCCTGGATCCACTCGCGGCCGGTGGGGTAGCCCGCGTCGTCCGGGCGCTGCCAGCCGGTGGCGGTGAGCAGCTTCTCCGCGACCGGGTCCACCAGGTCGCGCCAGGAGGAGAACAGGCGTACGTGCCCCCATTCGGCCACCGCGGCACCGGCGGAGTCCCCCTTCTCCAGAACCAGGACGGGCAGGTCTCGCGCGACCAGTTCCGCTGCTGCCGCCAGTCCTGCGGGGCCGGCTCCGATCACTACGATGGGACGCTCGTCAGCCATGACGCTTCTCCTGTTTCATCGACTTGCGCCTATGAATCAGGACTCTATCGATGCGAATCGATAGACACAACCATAGATCCTCGTCGATAATGAGGGCATGACCGTTGCGCCGCTCGAACACACCGAAGGCTCGCTTGCGTCGACTGACGCCGAGACCTACGCCGCCTGGTTCAACGGGCAGGGCATCGCCACCGACCACGCCACCTCCAGGACGGGGGCCCCTGACGTAGACGCGTTGAAGGACCAGTGGACGGCCGAACGCCGCTGGGTCGCCGTCCCGCCAGTCTCCGACCGCGAGGTCTACACCTGGGTGGCCGGTACGTCCGTGTGTGTCGCCGAGGACGTGCGCGGTCGCGGTGCGGGCAAGGCACTGCTGTGTCGGCAGGGCACCGAGGCCGACGACGGCGTCCTGTGAACCTTGCAGACCTCGATCTTCCCCGAGAGCCGCGCATCCTTGTCCCCGCACCACCAGTCGGGCTTTTGCACGGTCGGCCCGCGTGAACGCATCGCCTGCCCAACGGCCGCTGGCGCGACACCGTTCTGCTGGAACGTCCTCGAGACGAGGAGAGCGACTCCGGCACAGTTCCCTGCGCCGACGACGGTTCCGATCGTCCGATCACCTGACGCACTCATCACGACCACTGCTTTTGCAAGGAGATCCATGCCTTCGCCCGGCACTTCGGCCTGGGTTCGACAAGCCCGCCAAGCACACGTCGAGGAGATGTCCCGGCTCCCCAGGGCCGAGTTGGCCCGCGTGCGCGACCTCAGCGTCGCCGGCCTGCGGGCGCGGCTGTACCTGCCCGACGCGGGGGCGGCTCTGCCGTTGCTGGTCTACTTCCACGGCGGAGGATGGGTCCTCGGAGACGTCGACTCCTACGATCCGGTCGCGCGTACCCTCGCCTTGGCCTGTGGAGCGGCCGTCGTCTCGGTGGACTACCGCAGACCACCCGAACATCCCTTCCCGGCGGCGATCGATGACGCCGAGGCCGCTCTCCGCTGGGCCACGGCCAACGCCGACGCCCTCGGCGTGGACCGAACCCGCATAGGAGTAGCCGGTGACAGTGCGGGTGGGCAGATCGCCGCCGCTACCGCTCTGCGCCTGGCCGTCAGCGACGAGGGACCCGATCTGGCCGTGCAACTGCTCGTCTATCCTGCGCTGGATTTGAGAGCGGCCCCGCAGGCAGGGGCTTCCTCGGCTGCTGCCAGCACCAGGGATTTGCTCGACCGAATGTTCACCCTTTACCTGGCCGATGCCGACCGAACCCGCCCCGAGGCGTCACCGTTGCTGGCTCCGAACCTGGACGGGCTGCCCGTTACGGTCATCGTCACCGCTGAACACGACCTCCTACGCGAACAGGGCGAGGTGTTCGGGTGCCGCACACGCGCGGTCGGCGTGCCCACCTCCCTCGTCTTCGGCCGTGGCCTCGCCCACGGATTCCTGGGACGCGAACCCGAACCGGGCTCCCCTGCCTCGGCCACCAACCGCGCGGGGCGGCACGTCCGCGAGGCCTTCACAGTGGGGCATGATCGTGCCGGCTGACCCACCTGTTCTCACCGTCAGCGGGCGAGGTCAGTCAGGAGTCACCTCAAGGACGCCCACCCGGTACTCGCTCCGAGGAGCAGGTCGGATCGGGCTCGAAGAGCGACCCCAACTCCGTCAGAAGCTTGCGCACACGCTGCTCGATGTCGTCGCGGTTGGGACGCACGGCCGCCACGCCCTGACCGCTGCCGTCTGGGAGCGTCCGGCGTTGTGCACGCAGACGAACAGGACGGACGGCTTGTCGGTTCCGACCATGGTGGGTGCCTCTGTTCCGGTTCGGGGACGGTGGGTACTGTCCCGGGGCGCCCCTCGACGGCGGGGGGCGTGCCCGGGGGCGCACCGGTGACGGTCGATGGGATAATATCAGCGCATGCTGATGTCAGTTGATGATGACCTGATGAAGGTCCTGGCCGACCCGCTCCGGATGCGGATCGTCACCCTGCTCGCCCGCGAGACCCTGTGCACCACGCACCTGACGGCCGAGACGGGCGCACGCCAGACCAACCTGTCCAACCACCTGCGCCTGCTGCGCGAGGCCGGGGTGGTCGAGACCGAGCCGTGCGGCCGGTTCACCTACTACCGGCTGCGCCCGCAGGTCCTGGAGTCCCTCTCCTCGGGGCTGGCCGACCTGGCGGCCACCGCCCGCTCCACGGGTGCCGCGCAGAACAGGCGGCCCTGCTGATGGGGCGCCCCGAGACCACCCCCGAGACCACCCCCGGGAGCGCTGACGTCTCCGCGGTGGCGAAGCTGTCCACCCTGGACCGGTTCCTGGCGGTGTGGATCCTGCTCGCCATGGCGATCGGTCTGGGCCTGGGCCGCCTGGTGCCCGGACTGAACGAACTCCTGGCCGCGATGGAGATCGGCGGGATCTCCCTGCCCATCGCGATCGGTCTGCTGGTGATGATGTACCCGGTCCTGGCCAAGGTCCGCTACGACCGCCTGGACACCGTCACCCGCGACCGGCGCCTGCTCCTCACCTCCCTGGTCGTCAACTGGGTCGTCGGCCCGGCGGTGATGTTCGCGCTGGCCTGGGTCTTCCTGGCCGACCTGCCCGAGTACCGCACGGGCCTGATCATTGTCGGCCTGGCCCGCTGCATCGCCATGGTGATCATCTGGAACGACCTGGCCTGCGGGCACCGCGAGGCCGCCGCCGTCCTGGTCGCCCTGAACTCGCTCTTCCAGGTGCTGGTCTTCGGCGCCCTGGGCTGGTTCTACCTGGACCTGCTGCCCGGCTGGCTGGGCCTGGACACCGGCGGACTCGACGTGTCCCCCTGGCTGATCGCCCTCAACGTGGTGATCTTCCTCGGCATCCCGCTCGTGGCCGGGTTCCTCACCCGCACGCTCGGCGAGAAGAGGATGGGCCGGGAGCGCTACGAGTCGGCGTTCCTGCCCCGGATCGGCCCCTGGGCGCTGTACGGGCTGCTGTTCACCATCGTGCTGCTGTTCGCCCTGCAGGGGGAGAGGATCACCGACCAGCCCCTGGACGTGGCCCGCATCGCCCTCCCGCTGCTGGCCTACTTCGCCCTCATGTGGTTCGGTACCTTCGCCTTCGGCAAGGCGATCGGGATGGACTACGACCGCACCACCACGCTGGCCTTCACCGCCGCGGGCAACAACTTCGAACTGGCCATCGCGGTCGCGATCGCCACGTTCGGCGTCACCTCCGGGCAGGCGCTGGCCGGGGTGGTCGGCCCGCTGATCGAGGTCCCGGTGCTCGTCGCCCTGGTCTACGTCTCACTGGCCTGGCGCAAGAGGTTCACCGCTGACCGCTGATAAGGGCTGAGAGGTGGAGCGGGGCCGTGCCCGCTCCACTTCGCTCTGGAACCGGATAGCTTCCCGAGGCAGCGGAGAGAGCTCGTTCATGTGCGGCTCTTCCTGGCCGACGGAGAGGGTTTCAACGAGACGAGGCTCTTGGCCGGTACACGGAGGTGGCCGGTTTACTGGCCAGAGCGATCATCGCCGAGGCGAGCGAGCTGAGGAGCACGAACGCCGCCGGGTAGCCGCAATACCAAAGCAGGAAAGGCGAGCAGCACCGCTGTGGCCATGACTGGCCGGGGTCCCCGGTGCTGAACTCACCGTCCCGCCATGGCCCCGTTCAACCCGGCCATCACCTGGGATGCCGAGAAGAACGCCGTGACCGTGGTGAAGGACCAGCCGGTATCTGCGGTGATGGCGGGGGCCAGGACCGGAAACGCGTAGAACAGCGCCCCGTAGCTCGTGGTCACGGCGACGCACAGGGCCACGAGCCCCCGGCGGATCCGCACAGCGGTCAGCGCTCGAGTGGGCCGACCGGAGTGGTTTTCCCGGGGTGTGTCACGGAACCGATGCGGGGCGGGTCAGTTCGACCGTTTGTGGGCCAGGGACCGAACAGCAGCCCCCTGCGGCTGCGGGTTCTCCTCACCGGGGGCGGAGCTATGCGCTGTGCCACTGCTCTCGGAAACGGCCGGGTCGCCACAGCACCCACCCTCGTCAGTGCTCTCGGGGACGTCGAACAGCCCCGCACCGCCGCAGACCCCGGTCTCGGGCAGTGTCAGTTCCACCCGGGCCGCGCTCTCGTGGTCTCCGGCCAGGTGGGCGGCGATGCTGCGCACCTGCTCGTAGCCGGTCAGGGCCAGGAACGTGGGCGCGCGCCCGTAGGACTTCATTCCCGCCAGGAAGAACCCCTCCTCCGGGTGGGACAGCTCCTTGGCGCCGTGCGGGTAGACGGTGCCGCAGGAGTGCACGTTCGGGTCGATCAGCGGTGCCAACTCGACCGGCGCCTGCAGCGCGGGGTCCAGCCCCAGGCGGACCTCGGACAGGATCGACAGGTCGGGGCGCAACCCGGTCAACGCCACGACCTCGTCCACCGGCTCCAGGGCGCGGCCGCCCTCGTCGACCAGAACCAGGCGTCCGTCCTGGTCCGTTCGTACCTCGGCGGTTCGGAACCCCGTCACCACGTCGATGTGCCCGGCCTCCACAGCCGTCTTGGCACGCATGCCCAGGGCGCCGCGCGCGGCGAGCTGGTCGGCCGCTCCTCCTCCGAAGGCATCACCGACCTGGTCACGGCGCAGCACCCACACCGCGCGGGTTCCGGGTTCCTTCTCTGCCAGCGCGGCCAGGGAGACCAGGGCGGTCAACGCCGAGTGCCCCCTGCCGACGACCGCCGTGGTGCGGTTGGCATGACGGGCCCGGGTGGAGGCGTCGGACGGGTCGGGGATACGGGAGGAGATCCGCTCGGCGGCTTCCGCCTCGCCCAGCGCGGGCAAGCCGTCGCCACCAACGGGGTTGGGGGAGCCCCACGTCCCGGAGGCGTCCACAATCGCGCTGGCCAGGAGGCGCTCTTCCCCCTGCTGCGTGCGGATCCGCAAGGTGAAGGGAAGCTTCTCGCGCCCGGCGTCGACCACTCGGTCCCGGCCCAGGCGGCTGACGCCGGTGACCTCAGTACCCAGGCGGACCTTCTGGCCCAGGACTTGCGCGAGTGGCCTCAGGTACAGCTCCACCCATTCCCGGCCGGTCGGATAGCCCGCGTCGTCCGGGCGCTGCCAGCCGGTGGCGGTGAGCAGCTTCTCCGCAGCCGGGTCCACCAGGTCGCGCCAGGAGGAGAACAGGCGCACGTGCCCCCACTCGCGCACCGCCGCGGCGGGCGTGCTCCCCTTCTCCAGGACCAGGACAGGAAGCCCTCGATCATTCAGCTCCACTGCCGCGGCGAGCCCCACGGGACCGGCGCCGATGACCACGACTGGATGTTCGTCGACCACGCCTCACCCTTCTATCGATACATGTCTATTTACTAGTACTGTATAGAAGCACATCAATGAACACAATCTGGGTCGCAGGCGATCAAAGTCCCCAAGGACAATGGAGGCATGGACATGACGACGCTCTCCCCAGAGTCCGCCGCCGCGACGCTCCCGGCGCAGGAGGCGGAGACCTACGCTGCCTGGTTCGCCTGCCTGGCCGAGCCGATGCGTGTACGACTGCTGCACACCGTTGCCACGTACCCGGGGGCGATCAGCGTCGGAGAACTCGCCAAGGCGGTGGGCATCCGTCAACCAACCGCCTCCCACCACCTGCGCAAGCTTTCTGAGGTCGGCTTCGTGACCCTGACCAAGGTGGGCACCTCGACCCGGGTCACGGTCAACCCCGCCTGCTGCACGGGCCTGCCGCACGCCGCCGACGCCGTCATGGGGCTTCTCGGGTCACGCCCCTGTTGTCCCACCGACCTTCCCGAGAATCTGGTCGTCAGGCCTATGCGTGTCGAGGACATGGAATCGGTCGCCCGCATCTACGCCGAGGACACCGCGGCTGACGAGGCCACCTTCGAACCGCGAACCCCCGGAGCCGACTCTTTGGGGGAGGCATGGCTGCGGAACCACCGCTGGGTCGCGGAGAAGGAGGGGGCGCTGTTGGGGTGGGCGGCGGCGACCCCGGTCTCTTCGCACGAGATATACGCCGGCGTCGCCGAGACATCGGTCTGTGTGGCGGAGGACGCCCGAAGGCAGGGTGTGGGCAAGGCTCTACTCCATCGGCAGGTCACCGAGGCCGACGCGCGGGGACTCTGGTCCCTGCAGGTTTCGATCTTCCCGGAGAACAAGGCCGCTCTGGCCCTGCATCATTCAGCGGGCTACCGCACGGTCGGTGTACACGAGCGCATCGCACGGGTGGGCGGTCACTGGCGGGATGTGGTCCTGCTCGAACGCCGACGTCCCGACGAGGAACTGAACCTCGCGGATCCGTGCTGTGCTCTGGTGCCCTCAACTCACTGACGCCCCTTCTTGGCGCGAACTCCTGTTCGTGGCGTGCCTCTGGGGGGCGCCACTGATCAGACGTCGTGAGTCCCGTTCATGACAGACGCGTGCTCCTTGTGGCCATCTCGACTTCGGAGTGCCGGAGGTCTCCATGGGGGATGATCCTGGAATGGCCGACTCCGGCCACCAGGCCAGGATGCCGACACTCCCCTCACTGCTCTTGGTGAGGTCGCCCGGGAAAACGGGTCAGGCTGTCACCTGCGTCCGAGCGTCCGCGAAGTGGAGCCGAGCCCGACCGTGATGCCGCTGGGGCGCAGGACGAGAATCAAGCCATGATTCCCGCCTCATTCATCGGTGTCAACCAATGAATGAGGTACTCGGTCCCTGAAATGAGACTGGTTAGAGCAAAGGGTTGTATTTCGATCGATCGGGTGACATCTTTACCTGTGTCCGATTCCCGGTCTTCGAAGGCTGATGGATGGCTGGAGTTATTAAAAATTTAAATTAATGCGACAAGGCCTCTTTGGGCGCGTCTGATTCGGTTGGACTCAGTCATTGTCGTCGTCTCCCATGCCTTTCTTCTGACCCTTGGAATCGGGAGAAGTACAGAAGGAGGCAACATTAGTGTTTGAAAAATCTGAGCCGAGCCGACGCTCTTTCTTTCTACAGGGGGGAGCCATGGGAGCCGGGGCGGCACTGAGCCTACGCGCCCCGGAGACCCAGGCGTCTGTGGCTCCAGGACCTCAGGTTACCTCTTCTGCTCCTCCTGGGTCGGCAAGCACACCCATGGTCAGCGAGGACGGATTCGACTTTACTCAGGAGTCCGCAGCCCTGTCTCCGGATAAGACTGTTGACGCCGCCTGTCAGTTCTGCAATTCGCACTGCGGCATGAAGGTCTCTCTGAAATCCGGTCGGGTCATCGGGATCCGCGGCGAGCACGAGGACCCCGTTCAGAACGGAAACCTGTGCGTCAAGGCGAAGATGATGCCGGAGTTGGTTTACAACCAGCACCGCCTCACCACACCGCTGCGCCGGATTTCGGGAAAGAAGGGGAGCAAGGACTCGGAGTTCGAGTCCATCTCATGGGACGCGGCTCTGCGCACCATCGCGGAAAAGATGGTGGAACTACGTGATGCCGGAGAGGCACATGCGGTTGCCAACCGCACCACCGGGCGCATGCCTCAGGGCACAGGGGCCCTGGTTGCGCGCCTGTTCTCCCTGCTGGGCAGCCCCAACAACACCGATGTGGGGCCGGTCTGCAACGACGCCGGAGCCAACGCCCTGACCGCCACCTTCGGGCTGGGGAACTTCACCAACGGCTACGGTGTGGACGAGGCCACGGGAGAACATGACCTCGGCTCCGCCGATTACCTGCTGTTCCTCGGAACCAACCAGGCCGAGACCCACCCGGTGACCTTCGAGTACCTGCTGCGCCAACGCGCCGAAACAGGAGCGCAACTGGTCGTGGTCGACCCCCGGCTCACCCCCACGGGCGCCCAAGCCGATCTGTGGGTGGCGCCGAAACCCCACACCGACCACGCACTGATTCTGGCGATCCTGCACCACGTCGTGACACGGGATCTGCATGATGCGGAGTTCGTCGAACGCTGGGTGCTGGGGTTCAATGAACTCCGTACCCACCTGGTCGAACAGGACTACACTCCCGAGTGGGCGGCCAAGATCACCGGCGTACCCGCCCGTACCATCAAACGCATCGCGGAGGACTACGCCGGCGCCTCACCCGCCGCCATCGTCTGCAACGCCGGGATCTCTCACCAGCTGGGGGCGTTCGACACCTACCGCTGCCTGACCTTCCTCGCGGCGATCACCGGCAACATCGGGCGGCCCGGCGGCGGCTGCAACTTCATGCACAACACCTGGCCCGGAGAACTGCACCTGCCCTCGCTCGAGGTGAGCGTTCCCGAGGTGACCGAGGCACTGCCGGTGGGCCCCGACTACTTCGCCGAGTCCATCCTCGAGGAGCGCCCCTACCAGCTCAAGGCCATTATCACCGAGGGCAACCCCCTGCTGTCCTCAGCCAACACCGGCAAGGTCCGTGCGGCGTTCGAGAAGCTCGATTTCTACGTCTACACCGGACTGTTCATGGAAGAGGCCGCCTACTTCGCCGACATCGTCCTGCCCGTGTGCAGCGGACTGGAGATGGAGGGCGTGTACATGCGCCGCGACGACCGTGGCATCCGGTGGCAGGACCAGGCGGTACGGCGCGTCGGCGAGTCACGTCCGGACTGGGAGATCTGGATCGACCTCGCCCACGCCCTGGAGGAGGCGGACACCAGCAGCCCTCGGGGGTACTGGAGCGATGCCTTCCCGACCGAGTGGAAGGACTACCAGACGCTGTGGTCACAGTTCGTCGACCACACCCCCGGGATGAAGGGCATGAGCGCTGAACGGATGCGTGCCCGCAACGAACCGTTGCGCTGGCCCTGCCCGAACACGGAGCACCCCGGGGTGAGCACGATGTACATGGATCACCCGAGCTGGTACGAGGCAGCCGCGTCCCTGGGAGACGGCAACGAGGGCAAACGCTTCCTCACACCCTCGGGAAAGGCCGAGATCTACACCGACGAACTGGAAGAGAGCCTCCTTGGCGTCGGCCACTCGGCCCTGCCGATCTTCTACACACACCCCGAGGTGACCGGGCGGAACCCGACCATCGAGTACACCGACGAGTTCGTCACCAACCCCGTCAACCCCCATGCCAAGACCCCGAAGGTGCGGTTGGGCGTGAAGGGCGATGCATCGGTGCACAGAAACTATCCGCTGATGGGGATGACCGGGCGCCCCAGCGTGGTGCACTTCGCCTCGGTCACCCAGTGGACCCCCACGGGCAAGCAGCTCAACGGGGTGCGGCTGATCCAGATCCATCCACGGACGGCACGGAACAACGGTATCGCCGAGGGGGACGAGGTCCGGGTGGAGAGCCCCCGCGGAGCGGTCACCGGCACGGCGCTTTTGTGGGACGGCATCCGGAAGGACACGATCTTCGTGCCCAGTACCTTCGGCCCGGCCCAGGTCGTGGGGGACGCCTCAGGCACGGAACGGTACGAGTCGGCGAACCTTCTCGTCAGTGACCGCTACTTCGACAACGTCTCCGGCCAGCAGGCCTACAAGTGCTTCGCCTGCCGCATCACCAAGGCGTGAGCAGTCGACCGCACAGGCACGGCCGGGCGTGTGGGAAACGTCCGGCCGTGGCCGCGTGTTCCGGGGAATCACCCCGAGAGCACCTTCGCTATGTGCTCATGTGAACGCAACCGGGAATCCAGGTCATGGGTCTCGCACACCACCATTACCTCGTCCACACCCGTGCTCTCGACGAAGGCGGACAGGTCGTGGCGGACCGTCTCGGGCCCGCCGACCACCGATGCGCGCAGCATCGCGTCAACGGCCTGGCGTTCCTGCGGGCTCCACAGGGGCTCCATGTCCTCGACCGGGGCGGGAACTCTGAGCTTCCCCCGCATATAGGTCAGGAACTTCTGCTGCAGCGTGGTGAACAGGTAGTGGGCCTGTGCGTCGGTGTCGGCGGCCACCACGTGGGTCGTGGCCATAGCGTAGGGACGAGACAGGTGCCGGGAGGGCGTGAACTGCGTTCGGTAGGTCTCCAGCGCGGCGTGCAGGTTGTGCGGGACGAAGTGCGAGGCGAACGCGAAGGGCAAGCCGAGCCGGGCGGCGAGGGCAGCACTGGTGGTGCTCGTTCCCAACAGCCACACCGGGACGTCGGTGCCCGCTCCAGGAACGGCACGAACCCTGGCGGTGGGGTCCGAAGGACCGAGATAGTCCAGCACTTCGCCGACCATCTCCGGGAAACCGCCACCCGATACGGAGGGGCGGCTCAGGGCCTGGGTCGCCCACGCGTCCGCCCCGGACGCACGGCCGATCCCCAAGTCGATGCGTCCGGGGTAGAGGCACTCCAGGGTGCCGAACTGCTCGGCGACCATGAGAGGGGCGTGGTTGGGCAGCATCACCCCTCCCGCCCCCACCCGCAGACGCGAGGTGTTGGCGGCCAGGTGGGTGATCAGGACCATGGTGGCCGAACTGGCGATGTTGTCGATGTTGTGGTGCTCGGCCATCCACATGCGGTGGTATCCCCATGTGTCGGCCATCCGGGCCACCTCAGTGGTCTCCCTGAGCGAGTCGGCGACGCTCTGTCCGTCCGCGACCGGGGACAGGCTGAGGAGAGAGAAGGGAACGCCGGAGGCTTTCGTCATCGGTCTTCCTTGGCTGAAGGGCGCCCGCGGTGGGGCGCGAGCAGGCGACGGGGGACAACCGGTGTCCCCCGTCGATGAGCAGGCCTCAGGCCTCGGTCGCGGCGACCGTGGAGTCCGAGTCCTCCTGCGGTTGCTTGTTGGCGGCTCGACGGCTCATCCAGACCATCGCGCTGAACAGGACCAGGCCGACGAAGGCCGCGCAGGCCACGAAGACCAGACCTGGGCGGAACTGCTCCAGCACCTGTTCTGCGGAGGGTTCGCCTGCGGTCGTGGTGGCGCCACCCAAGGAGATGACCGCCATGGTCAGGGCCAGGACGACCGCGGATCCCACCTGCCCCGAGGTCTGCAGCAGCCCGGCGGCCAGGCCCTGTTCATGGTCGGCCACACCGGCGGTGGCCTGGACGCTGACCGAGGGGAAGATCAGTGAGAAGGCGATGCCCACCAGAACCGTGGTCGGCAGGATCGCCACGACGTAGGAGGGGTCGGTGTCCACACGCAGGAACAGCAGGAGACCGGTGCCCAGCGAAAGCAGGCCGACGATGACCAGAGGCGGCGTTCCGAAGCGGCCGATGAGGCCGCCGACGATAGGAGCGCCGATGACGACGAGAAGGCCCACCGGAAGCAGGGCCAGCGCCAGCGCCAGCGGGGACCAGCCGAGTGCCTGCTGGAAGTAGAGGGTGACCAGGAACTGGAAGCCGGCGTAGGAACCCAGCAGGGTGATGAACCCGAGGTTCGCGCTCAGGAGCGGGAGGTTGCGGAGGATGCCCAAGCGTACGAGCGGGTGCGCCACCTTGCGTTCGATGGTGACGAACGCGGCGAGGAGCACGATGACACCGGCGAACAGGGCGAGGGTGAGCGGTGTGAACCAGCCGGTTTCAGGTGCGCTGACGACCGTGTACACCAGAAGCATCATCGCCGAGGTCAACGTGACGGCACCGGCGAAGTCGTAGCTGCCGTCGGTCACGGCGGGGCGGTCCTTGGGAATGAGCATCGCGCCCACGATCAGCGCCGCGATCGCGATCGGTACGGGGAACAGGAAGGTCCAGCGCCAGCCGATACCCATCATCAATCCGCCGAAGATCAAGCCGGAGGAGAAGCCGCTGGCCCCGAACATGGTGTAGATCGCCAGGGCCCGGTTGCGGTGCCGCCCCTCGGGGAAAGTGGTGGTGATGATCGACAGGCCGGTGGGAGCGGTGAAGGCCGCGGCCGCGCCCTTGACGAAGCGGGTGAGGATGATCAGCCATCCGCTGTCGACCACACCACCCAGGAACGAGGCAAAGGCGAAGACTCCCAAGGCGACGAGGAAGACCTTGCGGCGTCCCAGCAGGTCGGCCATGCGGCCGCCCAGGAGCAGCAGGCCTCCGAACCCCAGTACGTAGCCGTTGACGATCCAGGTCAGTTGGGCGGTGGAGAGGCCTATGTCGGCACCGATGGAGGGGAGCGCCACAGCCACCATGGTGACGTCGAGCCCGTCAAGGAAAAGAGCCAGGCACAGCACTGTGAGCAGGGACCATACAGCCAGTGACCAACGCTGGTCGGGGCCACGTAGGGTCGGGGGTCGAGGAGACATGTTTCTTCCTTGTCTTCGGGCATGGGGATGCCCGGGAGATGTGCTCGGGGAAGACCGGGCGGGGGCAGGGACCAGCGGTGATCGGCCGCTGGTTCCTGGGCGGTTTGCTTCCAGCGCCGGTGTGGAAGGGTCTGCTGCTCTCTCTCATTCGTGTGTCACGAGGTTTTCGAGCGTCGGAGGACGTGGAGGACTCAGCGCTGTCGACCCTGTCGGTCTCGCCCTCTTGCGATGTCACTGCGACGGTGGGTGAGGGGCCCGGATCTCTTTGTGATGAGGAGTGGGCATGAGAGGGGCGGGATGTCTACCACCCCGCCCCAGGGTCGCGGTTCGTGTCCGCCCGGAGTTGCTCAGGAACGGACCGAGGCGTTGTCGTCGGCACCGCGGGTGAGGTTGAGCCCGGCTTCGACGTGCTCACGGTTGATGCGCCCGCCTGTGATAACGGCGCCGTTGATCATGAGCACGGGAAGCTTGAGGTCCTCCTCCTTCTGACGGCGGCCGAGGTCGTCGACCACGTCGGAGGGCAGGGCGCCGTTCATCACCGCGGTGGCCGAGAGGGTCCGGACGTTGACCGGGAAGTCGACCGTGGCCACGACCTCGTCGACCACGCGGGTGGCTTGGGCGTCGAAGGGCTTGGCTGCGGGGCTGCAGCAGCTGCCCGTGATGACCAGGACGTCGGCCGGGCCCTCGCCCTTGACGGGACTGGCCGGTGCCGTCGGCGATGCGGCGGTCTCCTCCACGACATCGTCCTCAGGGACGACCGAGACACCACCGCAGCAGTTGGAGACCTTTCCGTTGTCGCTGTCCTTGCCCCGACCGAAGAGGCGGCCGATGAAACCGTTTCCGGATGCCATGTGTGCTCCTTTGGTTGCGTACAGGTGTTAGGAGAAAAGCGGAATGACCATGCCACCGGCGATCGCCACTGCCAGGATCGAGCCGACGAAGGTCGCGACCAGTGGGGGCTTGAAGATCGCCGTGAGCATGCTGACCTCGGGCGGGCTGGCTCCTGCCCCGCCGATGATGAGCGCGAAGAGCGGACCGATACCCACACCCGCCGAGGTCAGCGCCAACCCCATCGGCAGGGCGGCCTCCGTGCGTACGTACAAGGGGATACCGATCAGTGCGGCCACGGGGACGGCCCACCAGTTTCCGGGGCCGGCGACCTGGATGAGGAAGGACTCGGGGACGGCACCGTAGATCAGGGCGCCGATACCCACACCGACGGCCATGGGGATGATGAGGGGTTTGAAACCCGAGATGGACTGTGCCCAGGCGGGACCGGCCTCAGCGCGGAGACCCTTCCACGGCTCCTCGTCGTTCCAGCTGCCCTGGACCTTGACCCGCTTGACGTAGCGCTCCAGCCCCAGTGCGTCCCAGGTGATGGCGATGAGCAGTGTGCCGACGAGGGTCACGGCCGCGTATCCGAGCATGATCTGCCAGCCGAACAGCAGGGCGATGATGCCGAGGATGATGGGGTTGAGCAGGGGGGAGGCGATGAGGAAGGCCGCCGCGGCGGCGAAGGGGGCGCCGGCTTTGATCATGCCCATCAGCATCGGCAGGGTGGAGCACGAACAAAAAGGGGTGAGCATCCCCAGGGCCATGCCCTTGAGCGGTGCGGTCAACCGTCCGCCGGCCAGCCAGGACTGCAGCCGCTTCTCGCCGACTTTGCGGTTGATGAGGACGATCAGGAACGAGATGCCCAGGAAGAGGACCACCAGTTCGGCGGCGATCGTGCCGAAGAGCAGGAGTGTGTCGCTCCAGCTATTCACCGCAGTCACCCCCCGGGCAGCAGGCCTCGATGCCCTCAGGGGTCAGTGACGCCAGGGTGGCCAGCCACCGGACGGGCGTGGCCAGCTGGTCGCAGCACAGCGTGTAGATGTTGGAACGGCCCTTGGGACTGGCCGTCACGAGCTGCTGCTCGCGAAGCGGAGCCAGGTGGTGGCTCACCAGGGTCTGGCTCATCCCGGTGGCTTCCTGGAGCTCCTTGACCGTACGGGGGCGCTCGGCCAGCAGCAGGGCGATGGTGAGCCGGTTCTCGTCGGCCAGGGCCTTGAGCTTGGGCACGAGCAAGCGCGCGCGTTCCCGGTCGGTCAGCTCCGCCGCGGGTAGGAGATGGATGTCCAGGGCTTCGTTCATACCGACATTGCTATCAACAGTGTTTGTTGGTGTCAACGGGTTTTCTTGTTTGGAATCACCACAGGAGCCGCCGCAGTCCCATGTTCAGCAGTTCCACCGCCATCACCACGACGAAGACCAGCAGCATGATGAGGGTGACGACTTCGTACTCGCGGGTCTGCGTGGCCTGGAGGAGGTAGAAGCCGATCCCCCCGCCGCCGACGATGCCCAACAGGGTCGCCGCGCGGATGTTGACGTCGAGTTGATACAGCACATGTCCGACCAAGGCCGCCACGGTTTGGGGGAGAACGGCGGTGAAGTAGGTCTGGACTCGTGAGGCTCCACACGAGGTCAGCGCCACGGATCCTCCTGCGGGGATCTCCTCGATGGAATCGGCGATCAGCTTGCCCAACAGCCCCACGGACCCGAGCCCCAGCGCCAGGGTGCCCGCGACCGGTCCCAGCCCGATGATGACGATGAACACCACGGCCAGTACCAGCTCGGGCAGACCGCGCACGGCCAGGATGAAACCCCGGGCCAACAGGTAGACGGTCCGGTTGGGGGCGACGTTGTGGGCTGCCAGCGAGCCGAGGGGGAGAGCCAGGAGGGTACCGATCAGTGTCGCGGCCAGGGCGATCTTCACGGTCACGACGAGGGCTCCGATGATCGCCTCACCGGCGCCCGCCGTGCCCGGCGGCCAGAAGTGGCCCAGGGTGCGCACCACACCGTCCCACCCCATGGCGAGACCGCTGTCCAGTACACCGCTGCCCGTCACCGACCAAACCAGGCCCGTCACGCACAGTGCGGCGTAGACGTAGCGCCGGACTCGGTGCGGGGTCCACGGAGGTGAGACGGACAGCGCCCGGGGAGAGGCCGTCTCGGCCGATGACGACCGGGGCGGCGACGAGGGCCTGGTGGTCAACCGCTCGAACCGGGCTCTGAACCTGGCAGCCAGGGTGTGCCCGTTGTACCGGTCGAAAGCCTGGGCGGAGCCCAACAGCGCTCGCCGGAGGGCAATGGACACCATCTCCACCAGGACGCACAGCGCGACCAGGATGAGTGCCCAACTGATCCCCAGGCCGAAGTTGAGGGTGGCGAAGGCGTGGGACATCTCCAGGCCCACACCGGCGACCCCCACATACCCCAGCAGCGCCGAGATGCGCAGGTTGATGTCGAAGCGGTGCAGCCCTACGGCGACGAACGCGGGCAGGACCTGGGGCAGGACGCCGGTGAGGAGCTGCTGGGCACGACCGGCCCCCACGGCGCGGAGCGCTTGGCGCGGCCCGTCGTCGATCTGCTCGATCGCGTCAGCGTACAGGCGGCCCACCATGCCGACGGAGTGCAAGCCCATGGCCAGTACCCCGGGCAGCGAACCGAGACCGAAGAAGCGCAGGAAGACCACGGCCAGGACGATGTCGGGGACCGCGCGCGCGGCGACGATGACACTCCGGGAGGCGATCCTGGAGAGGGGGCCTCTCTGGGTGTTCGCGGCAGCCCACACCGCCAACGGGATGCTCAACACGACCGACAACAGCGTGGCGAGCAGAACGATGGCCAGGGTGATGCCGACCTGGCGGGCGACCTCGACCAGCGGCGGCAGCTCCAACGGCCAGACGCGCCGGAGGAACCCGGCCGCGTTGGTGTAGCCGTCGACGAGCGTGGCGACGTTGACGCGCAGGTCGATCATTGACCACACACCCGCCGCCGTCAGCAGGGACAGCAGCAGGTAGGCGGTCAGAGGGCGTGCGCGCAGGGGCGGACGCACCGTGGCGCTGGGAGGAGGGCCGGTTCGGTCACGCTCGGTGGACAGGGTGTTCAACGCGCGGGCTCCGTGGTACGCGGAGAGGGAGCGGCCCCCACCTTGCCGTAGATGCTCATGGCGGTCTTGGTGTCCAGGTCCGAGGTGACGGCTTGGAGGACGACCCCTCCCCCCCGAAGGCCCACGATCCGGTCGGCCCACGACAGAGCCAGTTCCACCTGATGCAGGCTGCACAGCACGGTCAGCCCGTCCTGGGCGGCGATCTCGCGGATGAGGGACATGACGGTCGCGGCCGAGTCCGGATCCAGGGAGGCCACGGGCTCATCGGCCAACAGGATCTCCGGCCGCTGCATCAGGGCCCTGGCCACGGCGACACGTTGTTGCTGCCCCCCGGAGAGGGTGTCGGCCCGTTGGAACGCCTGCCGGGCCAGCCCCACTCGCTCCAGTTGCCGCATGGCCTCCCAACGTAACTTCCTGGAATAGGAGTACAGGCCCAGCCGTGGCCCGAGGAGGCGTCCCAGCGCACCGCTGCAGACGTTTTCGAGCACACTGAGCTGACCGATCAGGTGGAACTGTTGGAAGACGAAGCCGACACGGCGCCGCAGCCGGCGCAGGGCCCGCTCCGAACTGGTGTCCAGGTTCTGCCCGAGCACGGTGACCGTGCCGGCGGTGGCACGGTGCAGGCCGTCGACATGGCGAAGGAGAGTGGACTTCCCCGAACCCGACAAGCCCAGGAAGGCCACGACCTCCCCGGCGCGCACGTCGATGCTCACATCGCTCAAGGCGGTGATGTCAGGGGCGAAGCGCTTGCTGACTCTGTCGAAGCGGACAACGGAATCGGAGGATCGGGGATCGCGCACGGCATACCTCGGGGCGGGTGAGGACGGTGGAGTGGTGGGGCGCACGTGGCTCAGCTGTTGGAGCAGACCTCGGCCTCGGTAGCGGCGCAGACCTCGCGGATGGACTCGAAGGACGCGTCGTCACCGGGCACGAATCCCCAGAAACCACCGATGTCCTCGACACCCAGGGCATCGGCGTTACCCCGTTCCAGAATGGCGGTCCTGATGGTCTCCCGCAGTTCGGGACTGAGTTCCGTGGACATGGCCAGTGGTGAGCTGGCTATCGGATCCGACACCCAGATCTTGTCGAACTCCTCTGGGTCGATCTCGCCCTGGCGCGGCAGGACCTCGTCGAACATCACGTCCTGGAGGGCACCGGCATCGCAGTCGCCGTCGCGTACACCAAGGGCCGAGGCGTCATGTCCGCCCGTGTACTGGACGGTGTAGTCGTCGGAGTCCAGTCCGGCGTCGGCCAGCGCGGCGGTCGGGTACAAGCTGCCCGAGGTCGAGGTCGGCTCGACGAGGCAGATGTTCTGTCCACGCAGGTCGGCCAACTCCTCGATGCCACTGTCCTTGGGCGTGATGATGTAGCTGTGGTAGCTGGGAGCGCCTTCGGCCTCCTGGACCTGGATGCCCACCACCTCGATGTCGACGCCGGAGTCATGGGCCAGGACGTAGGAGGTGGGGCCGTACATGGCGATGTGGATGGTCCCGGCTCGTTGGCCCTCGATCAGCCCGGCGTAGTCAGCGACGTTCTCGAATTGGACCTCCTTCCCCGTCTCCTCGGCGATGAGGTCGACGATGGGCTGGAAGTGCTGTTGGACCGACTCCGAGGCCTCATAGGGCAGGGCCCCGAAGACGAGGGCGTCGGGATCCTCCCCGTCAGCACCGCTTTGGGCACTGGGACCGCATCCGGTGACCACGACCATGGCTGTGAGGCTGCTGAGGGCCAGAGCGGACTTTCTGGTGAAGGGGGTCATGGGGGCTTCCTTCTGGTGGAATGGTGGTAAGTGGGCCGTTACGTGTAGCTGGAGACCTGAGCGGGCGCCTCCTCCGGAGCGGAGGTGGAGAAGGCGGCGGCCTTACCGAGGGGGACCTGGTCGGTGCACAGACGGCCCAGTAGGCCGTCGTCGTGGGAGACCACGATGAGCGTGCGCTGGCCGCGCAAGGCTTTCAGTGTCTTCTCCACTTCGGCCGCAGCGGCCGCGTCCAGGGCACTGGTCGGTTCGTCGAGCAGGATGAGTTCGGGGTCCAGGGCGAGGGCGCGTGCCAGCGCCAGGCGCTGGCGCTGACCCACCGACAGCTGTGACGCGGGGTCGTTGAGACGGTGCGCCACCTCCTGCCACAAGCCGGCCTCACGGAGGGCGGACTCGGCGCGTTGGGAGAGTTGGTCGCGGCTGGCCCGGACCACGTGTCGGATGCCGAACAGCGCGTTGCCCAGGATGCTTTCGGGGAAGACCACGGGGGTCTGGGGCACCAGGACGGCACGGGCCCGCAGGTCCGCCAGCCGGATGGGAGACAGTCCGATGATGTCGGAGCCGAGCACACGCACCTCTCCCGTCGCCGACAGGCCGCTGGGCAGCAGACCGACCAGGGTGCGCAGAACGGTCGACTTGCCCGCGCCTGAGGGGCCACACAACCCCACAGCGCTGGCCTGGGGCACGGAGAAGCTGAAAGGGCCGATGAGACGTGTGTTGCCCTGCCGGACAGTGAGGTCGCGCACCTCGACGGTATTCATGAGCGTTCCCTTTCCAAGCTTCGGCGGAGGGGGATCGTCGCGGCCAGCAGGGACACGATGATGATCAGCAGGACCGTGGCGGTGCCCCAGGCGGCGTCCATGGCCGCGGGATCGGCCGCGTCCTGACCGAGGGTGAAGATGTGGGTGGGCAGACTGACGATGGGTGCCTCGAACACTCCGGCAGGCAGCGTGGCGGCTCCGGAGAAGACAGCGGCGGTGAACAACAGAGGGGCTGTTTCCCCAGCGGCCCGTGCCAGGCCCAAGAGGAGTCCGGTGATCAGGGCCGGACGGGCGTGGGGCATCAGCACGGACCTGACGAACTGACTGTGCCGCAGCCCCAACGCCTGGGCGCTCTCCCGCCGTTCTGGCGGCAGCGAGGCCAACTGGGTGGTCACGGACAGGGCCACCACCGGTAGGGCCACGACTCCGAGGAGAAGCGCACCGACCAACCAGCTCTTGCCCCACCCCAGGACAGAGCCGAAGAACCAGAAGCCGGCCAGGCCCAGGATGATGGTGGGAACACCCCCCACGGCGACTGTCGCCATCCGCAGCCACCGCGTCACCCTGGGCGTGGCGTACTCCCCCATGACCAGGGCCAGCGCCAGACCGAGGAAGGCGGCGACCACCCCAGCCACGACGATGAGCAGCAGTGTGCCGATGATCTGGTCACGCACGCCTCCGCCACTGGCCCCCACGGTGGGGGTGAGCCAGAAGGCCGGATCGAAGGCGCGCGTGCCCCGGCTGGCGATGGACCAGGCGATGAACGCGCCCAGGGCGATCAGAAGGCCCAGTACGGACCGGAGAACGGTGACGGCGACCAGGTCGCGTACCGCCCGGCCCCGTCGGGCCCTCCTGCGCCGAGGCAGCACGGGGCCGGGACGGTTGAGTCGGGGGGACTGCGCCGCGACGGTCAGCAGAGCGATGACGCACAGAAGCACGGCGCCGATGGCGCACAGAGCGGCCCAGTGGTCTCCGGAGGTGCCGGAGAGCATCGGCTCGGGGCCGCCGAGCTTGGTCGTGATGCTCTCCCCCGGTTGCAGGATCGACTGGAGCATCTGGCCGGGGTTGGTCGGCACGCTCGTGACGGATCGGCCGATGACCAGATAGACGGCGACGGTCTCGCCCAGGGCGCGGGCCAGACTGAGCATCCCCGCACCGAGCATGCCTCCACGCGCGGCGGGCAGGACGGCCGAGCCGATGACCTCCACCCGGGTGAGGCCGAGTGCTGAGGCGCTTTCCCGGGTGGCCTGGGGGACGTCCGAGAGAGCGTCGACCGAGACCGAGACGACCGTAGGCAGCACCATGATGCCCAGGAGCAGCCCGGCGGTCAGCAGACTCGCTCCCCCGGCGACGCCGAAGACATCGTCGATCAGTGGAAGGAGCAGCGCCACGCCCAGGAGCCCGTAAACGATGGAGGGCACGGCGGCCAGCAGCTCCACCGCCGTTCGCAGAGGTCTGCGCCGGCGCTCGGTGGTGAGTTCGTTGAGCGCCACGGCGGCCGCCCACCCCAGGGGCAGAGCGAGGACCAGGGCGATGACGCTGACGGCGGCGGTCCCCCACAGCATGGCCGCGGCCCCGAAGACTCGCTGCTGGTAGTCCCAGGTGTCGGACAGCAACAGGACGGACCAGTCGACGCGACCCGAGAGGATGCCCAGGAGGAGGAAGAGTACGACCAGGGCGGCTGCTGCGGCGGCGCCCGAGACACCTGTGGTGATCGTCGGCGGAAGCCAACGGGAGGAGTGGGGACGAGAGGGGACGTCCTGGGTGGACGGGCCGGTGGAGGGTTTCGCCGGTCCGGTGGTGATCACTGGATACCGGCCCTCTCCCGGGTGAGGTAGCCGTGCTCGGGCAGCAGCTGCTGGCCCTCCTCGGAAAGCACGTAGTCGATGAACTCGCCCGCGTCCCCCGCAGGTTCTCCGTCGGTGATCAAATACAGGGGCCGGGCCAGGAAGTAGTCGCCCGAAGCGATGTTCTCGTCGGTGGGCTCGACCCCTTCGATGGCCACCGCGGCCAGATCCTCGCTGTCCTCGGCGAAGGCCACCGAAAGCGGCGTGATCGCCCCCTCCGTGGAGGAGGCCTTGGTCCGAGCTTCCTCGTTGCCGCCCACGATGGAGTAGTTGCCGCCCTCGGGATCCTCCGGGGGCGGGGAGGTGCCGTCCGCGTAGAGGAACTCCTCCAGGACCTCGCGCGTGCCCCGGCCGGGCTCCTTGTTGTAGACGTAGACGGGGATGTCCGGGCCGCCCAGTTCGGACCAGTTGTCGACCTCGCCCTCGAAGAGGCCACGGGCCTGCTCAGCCGACAGCGAGGTCACGCCTCCGTCGTGGACATCGCGGTCAACCACCAGGCCCACCGCGTCACGGCCGATCTCGGTGACCATGAAGTCGACATCGGGATAGGCCTCCCGGTCCCCGTCATCGAGCGGTTTGGAGCTCATGGCGATGTCGATCTGACCGTTGCCCAGCTGGGAGATGCCCCCGGAGGAGCCCCCCTGGGTGTCGACGGTGATCTCCATACCGTCAGCACGCAGGATTTCGGCGGCGTCGGCGGCGACCGGGTTGACCGTCGTCGACCCGCTGATACGCAGAGCGCCGCTGCCGCCGGCGCCGTTGGCGCAACCTGAGACCGCCAGGCAGGCGATACTCGCCAGGATGGCCGTGGCGCGCAGTCCTCGGCGTCCGGTATTCGGTCGGGACATCGCGTGTCGCTGGTGAGAGGCGGGCAATGCACACTCCGTAACGGTCCGACCTGCGGGATCTCCGTCAGGCGCATGGATGGTGACCCGTGGCGGCGGGGCTGACTCCGCCGCCACGGGTGGATGCTGCGGAAAAGGGGCACGGTTATACGGACTGGTCCGTTTCGGAGGGCAGATCCGGGGTGCTGAGGGCAGCGCTGAACCGGTCGCGCATCTCCTCGGGGCTGTGGGCGCTGGTCGCGCGCGGCGGCATCTGCCCGTCGCGGCTCCGGGTCGGGGCCAGGATCAGGTGGGGGCCGGGCGAGGTGTAGGCGGATGCCAGGCTCTCCTTGACCTCCCTCAGGGATTCGCACCGCTGCCACGTCCGATACCCGCTCGCCGCGGCCACCTTCTCCAGGAAGGTGGTGGCCGACGTCGTGGGTTGTCCCCCGGTGGATTCGTGGTTGCCGTTGTCCAGGACCACGTGCACGAGGTTGGGGGGAGCCTCCGCACCGATGACGGAGAACGCCCCCAGGTGCATCAGCGAGGCTCCGTCGCCGTCGAGCACGGTGACCGTCTGTTGGGGGGAACGCAGGGCGACGCCCAGGGCGATGGAGGAGGCGTGTCCCATGGAGCCCTGCATGTAGAAGTTGGCGGGTCGGTCGTCCACGCCGAACAGCTCCCGCCCGGTGTAACCGGTGGTCGCCACGATGGGGCCGCTCCCTGCGGCTTCGGTGACCAACCCGAGGACCTCGCGGCTGTCGAGCCGATCCGATCCGGGGGAGGCCGGGGCCGGGGCGGCCTTGCCGACCGCCCCCTTCTCCACGAGAACGAAGGGCGCGTTCCCCCGTTCCGTCTCCTCGGTGGCCTTGGCGATGATGTCGGTGAAGTCCTGCGGGCTCGCGTCGGCACGCAGGTACCAGTGGGGAAGGTCCAGCATGTCGATGAAGGGCTGGGTGAGGGGGCCCATGACCTCGTGCTGGGGTTCGTCGTCACGGGGGTCGGGCCATCCGCGCAGGCTCACGAAGGACAGGACCGGAATCCGGTAGGTCATGACCAACGAAGTCAGTGGGTTGACAAGATTGCCCAGCCCCGAGTTCTGGAGCATCACGTAGGAGCGGGTGCCGGCCAGGGCCGCACCCGTGGCGATCGCCAAGGCGTTGCCCTCGTTGGCCGCGGGCACGTAGGAGCCCGGTGTGCGGCCCAGGTGGGCGATGGGCCCACCGAAGAAGGAACAGGGAACGCCGCTGGCGAAGGTGAAGCCTTGGCGCGCCAGGTCGGCGCAGAACACGTCGGCGGGAATCATCGATTGCCGTTCTGGTCGTCGGATGCTGGCCGGAGGGAACCGTTCGTCAGACGGATCCGGGAGGGGTCGCGGGTCTTCTCGTTGACGGGTGGGGTCGTCCGGGTGCCGAGCGCGGCCCATGCGGGGCGCTCATCGATGCGTACGACAGCGCAGGTGATGGCGGTCCCCCCGCCGTGCGCGACCATCAGAACGTGGTCTCCCGGGCCCACCTGTCCGGTCTCCAGTAGATGGTTCAGGCCCACGAACTGGTCGTTGACGGTGATGTGGCCGAACTGACGTCCGTACTCGAGCAGACCCTTGTCGGAACTGACCCCCATGGGGTCCAGGATGGTCTTGAGGTAGCTCTCCAGCCCGGTGAAGACGTGGGTGACCCGGGTGACGTCCTCGGGGCCGATCCCTGCCTCGGCGAGTGTTCTCAGGGCGATCTCCGCCCGCAACTCCCCCTGCCGGCTGACGACTCCGTCCACGGTGGCGGCCAGATCGGCCCCGAAGGCGCCGAGCCTCTCCTGGAAGTCGACTTGGCGGCCGTTTCCCGAGGACGGCGGGAAGATGGGCTCGTTCCCCCTGTAGAGCTGTTCGAGGTCGGCTGTCGAACCCGAGGTGATCGACATCAGGCGGGCGAACCCTCCGCGCCGTGACAGCAGCACGGCGCTGGCCGAGTCACCGATGACGCCGTTCTGCAGGCCGAAGGCCCACCGGTTGAAATCCGGGGTGCCGACGTTGTCGGCACCGGTGAGCAGGGCCGATCCCCCCTCGGGGTCAGCCAGCAGACGGGAGGCCGCCAGTTCTGTCGCGCTGAGCAGGCCGGCGCAGGCCTGCCAGACCAGGAAGGAAGGGGCGTCCCGGTCGGTGACGTTGCGCAGAATGTAGTGCTGCGGCGACCAACCGATGGGGCCCTGGGGCCAACTGTGGGCGTGGACGTGGACGTCGATGTCCCAGGAGGGGAGCTGCGACCGGGAGACTGCCTGCCGTGCAGCCTGGATCGCCATGTCCGGGGCCGACGTATCCCCGGCCACGGCCGCGCCGGTCCAACCGAACCACTCGTAGTCGTCGGGATCGTACAGGCCCGACTCGACCGCTTCCCTGGCGGACATGACCTCGGGCAGGTAGCTGCCCAGACCAGCGATGTAGATTCCAGGCGTCTTCACAGGCCTGCCCTCTCTTCGGTGCTCGGACGGGAACCAGGGCCCTGGGTGATCTCGTGGGCGATGGTGGTGATGGTGCCGCCCTTGAGGAGTTTGACCGCGGGCACTTGGGCGCCGAATTCGCGTTCGATTTGGCGGCGGAACTCCATGGCCATGAGGGAGTCCATGCCCATCTTGTTGAGGGGCAGATGGGGTTTGAGGCGTTCGGGCCGGGCTCCGAGGATGGCGGCGGCCATGGTCACGAGCTGTTCTTGGACCTGGTCGGCCGGGTCAGAGGTCCTCGTGACCGGGGCCGGTGCCGGTGCGGCGGGAGCTGCGGCGGGAGCGGCCGGGGACACGACGGGGGGCGCCTCCCCCACCGGCTCAGAACGGGCAGCGGTGGTTTTCGTGGTCTCCGCAGGGGTGTCCTGGGTGATCTCGTGGGCGATGGTGGTGATGGTGCCGCCCTTGAGGAGTTTGACCGCGGGCACTTGGGCGCCGAATTCGCGTTCGATTTGGCGGCGGAACTCCATGGCCATGAGGGAGTCCATGCCCATCTTGTTGAGGGGCAGATGGGGTTTGAGGCGTTCGGGCCGGGCTCCGAGGATGGCGGCGGCCATGGTCACGAGCTGTTCTTGGACCTGGTCGGCCGGGTCAGAGGTCCTCGTGACCGGGGCCGGTGCCGGTGCGGCGGGAGTTGCGGCGGGAGCGGCCGGGGACACGACGGGGGGCGCCTCCCCCACCGGCTCGGGGACGGTGTCCTGGCCCCGTCTGGTGTTCGGAGCCCGAGAGGGCCGGCGAACCTCTGTCTTCCCGGAAGAGGGAGAGCCTCCCCGCTGCGGGGGCGCGTACGCCACCAGTTCGCTCAGCGCGGGCACGGCTGCAGCGGCCGGGTAGGCCTGCGCCCAGCGCGGCCAGTCGGTGGGCAGCACCGCCACCTGCGTGAACCCGCGGGTCAGGATGTGCTCCAGGACCTTGAGCCCTTCACCGGGGCTGAACTGGGTCATGCCCTGAGGAGCCGCGGAGCGTCCGTCCTCGTGCTCCTTGCGGGCCATCATGCCGACCTCGTCCCAAAAGCCCCAGTCGACGGCTGTGGCGGGCACTCCCAAGGCCTTGCGGTGGTGGGCGAGCGCGTCCAGAAACGCGTTGCCGGCCGCGTAGGCGCCCAGCAGCGGTGAACCCAGCAGGGACGAACCGGAAGAGAACAGGACGAAGAAATCCAGAGGTTCGTCCCGAACAGCGTGGTGCAGGGACCAACCGCCGGACACCTTGGCACGCAGGACGTCCTCGACGTGTTCCGGAGTGCTCTCCCTGACCGCCGTGTACTCAATGGTTCCGGCGACGTGCAGGGCACCCCGCACGGCGGGCAGCCCGGCCGCCCTGCGTTCGTCGAGAACGGTGCGCAGAGCTCCGTGATCGGCGATGTCGAGCGCGGCGTACTCCACGTCGACGCCGCGTCCGCTGAGGTCCCGCAGGAACCGGAGCCTGTCGCCTTGCGGACCGTTGGGGAGGGGCGTGTCGGGTGCTGATGCCGCGAGCGGGGTGCGGCCGGTCACCAGCAGGTGCCGTGCGCCCCGGTCCACGAGCCACTGGCAGACCCGGGTTCCGATCCCTCCCAAGCCTCCGGTGATGAGATAGGTGCCCTCGGCGCTTACACGGAAGCCCTCGGAGGGTTTCGTGTTCTGGCCGCGGCCGAGGGGGGACGCCGGCGCCGGAGCGGGCTGTGTGTCAGGCAGAGGGAAACTGAGGACGATTCTGGCCGGGGAGCCCGAAGCCGCCGCTCGAAACGCCCGGGTGACCTGCTCGACGGGGAACTCCTGGTGTGAGGCAAGTGTCGGGCCCCCTTGGTCGATCAGGACGCACATAGCCTGGAGAAGCGCGTTCACGTCCTGGGGGGAGCGCTTGGCCATCCGCATGACGTCGATCCGATGAGCCGTGGCCCCTCGTTGGGAGAATTCGGTCGTATCCACCCCCGACGCGGCCACGTCCAGGTAGCGTCCCCCTGTCTTGATCAGCGACAGATCGCCGATCAAGGTCTCCGCTCCCAGCGTGTTGAGGATGACGTCGAACCCGTGTCCGTCCGTCTGGTTCCTCATCTCCGTGACGAAGCGCAGGGGCCTACGGTCGCTGACCGAGCGAGCGCCCATCTCCTTCAACAGGTCGTGCTGGTCGGGGTCACCAGTGGTGACGTGGACGTCGGCGCCGAGCCGGTGGGCGATCCGCAAGGCCATCTGTCCCACGGGCTCGGCCGCCTCGTGAATGAGTACGCGCTGGGAGCCTCGGAGACCGCCCACTTCCTGAAGGGCCTGGTAAGCGGTCAGGAACGCGTAGGGCAGGCAGGCCGCATGCGCGGCGATGACGGCCCGGGGACGATGGACGACCAGGCGGTGGTCGAGAGTGAGCGCGCCGGTCATGGTGCCTTCGGCCAGGGCGATGACGGAGTCCCCCACCGCGAAACCGTGCACACCTTCACCCACGGCCGAAACCGTGCCCGAGCACTCCACCCCCAGGACGGGCACCTTCTCCCCGTCGTCGGGGAGCATCCCCGACGCCCGGACCAGGTCGATCTCATTGACCGCCGCGTGGGACACGGCGATCGCCACCTGTCCCAGACCCGGCCGGCCCGGAGTTGCGGGAGCGAGGGAGACCTCCTCCAATCTGCCGGACCGGGAAGCCACGACGGCCTGCGGCCGGTCAGGAGCGGATCCGTCGAGTCGTGCGGTATCGGCGTCGTTGACCAGACGTGCTACGTAGCGGAGTCCACGGCGCACGGCGACCTGGTCCTCGGCCCCATCCGTGAGGAGTTCCTGGTGCAGCGTCTCCAGGGAGGAGTGTTCGTGGTCCACGTCGACCACCGTGGTCCGCCACTCGGGCTGTTCAACGGACAGGGTGCGCGCAAGTCCCCAAGCCAGGGCGGTGAAGGGACTGGAGACCACGTCCCCGGACGTGACCTGCTGGGAGTCGCGGGTGAGCACCCACAGACGCGGTCGTTCCTGCATCTGGACGGATCCCAGGGCCTGGACGAGGTGCGTGAGGCTGGTGCAGGACAGCAGCTGTGCCCGGCGGACCTCGGCGGAGGTGGTGTCCGTCGACACCCGTGCGTCCATGCCCCACATGTGGATGATCCCGTGCAGGGGCCCCTCAGCAGTGACTTCCTGCAGGAGCTTCTCCATGTCGGGCACGGAAGCGGGGTCGACGCGGTAACGGTCCGGCCCGTTGCTGCCGGAGCTCGCCGCAGCAGTGACCACCCATACCCGGTCGCCGTGTTCACGCAGCCGCTGGCCGAGAGTCCTGCCCGCGAAACCGCTGTCGGTCAACAGCAGCCAACGCCGAGGAGCCCCCGGGGAAGAGGGCGGCGCGGTCAGAGAACGCTGGTCCCACCGCAGCGAATGCAGCCACGACCGCGATTCCTGCCCGCTCGCGGTCACAGCGGGCGGTTCGTGTCGTGTCAGCGGCTCGGGGGCGCGACCGATCAGGTATTGCAGTCGGAGCCCCCACAGTTCGGCGACCACCTGTTCGTCGCTGTCGTAGACGGTGACGTCCCCGGTGAAGGAGTCGTCCCGGTCTGAGGCCAGGAGGCGGACGTGGCTCCACAGGTCCGCCCCCGGAGCACGGTAGAACCGCGCCTGGGCGATACCGCCCAGCACGAAGACACCGTCCTGACCGGGGACGACGTCGTGGCGAGCAGCAGCGAGCGAGTGCGCCGCAGCGTCGAGCAGGGCGGGATGGAAGTGGTGCCGGCCAAGGTCGTGGCGGATCGTGTCCGGGGAACGCAGTCGGGCCAGGGCTTCGCCGGATGTCCGCCAGACGTCGGTGACGGCCCTGAAGGCCCCTTCCCACTGGTTGCCCCGTGCGGCGTGCCAGGGATAGAAGTCGCTCCCGGGCTGGTGGTCGGTGCAGCGCTGACGGATATCTCGCAGCGGCTCACCGGAGGGGGCGCTGTCATGGAGCCGGTGGACCGCCGCCTCGGCGTGCAGCAGCCAGGGCTCCTGCGGCGCGGAACGAGTGTGGGCCCGGAAGAGGAACCCTGTGTCCGGCGTCTCTTCCAGCGTGACCCGCAGGTGAAGGTCCCTGGACTCCTCCAGGAAGGCGGCCTGTTGATAGCTGACGTCGGCGACGGTCACGGGCACCTGCCCCCAGACGCTGCGGGCGGCAGCGGTCGCCATCTCGATGTAGGCGGTGCCGGGCACGATGACGCTGCCCTGGACCTGGTGGTCGCGCAGATAGGGGTTGTCCGAGAGACCGATGTCGCTTTCCCAGGCATGGGTACCCGGAGCGGTGGTGGCGGGGGTGCCCAGGAGGGGGTGCGTATGCGCCGGAGCGGTCACCGCCGGTGGGGCCGCCTGGGTCGGGGGCGCCACCGGCGCCGCGGTTTGCTCTGTGGTCGGGGACTCCTCCAACCAGTACCTGTCCCTCTGCCACGGGTAGCGGGGAAGATCGATCACCGGCCTGCTGGGGGTGACGTTCGGCCAGGCGATCGACGTACCGGACGTGTAGAGAAGGGCCAGGGAGTTCAGCATCGCGGCCCGCTCGGGTTCGTGGCGGCGCAACGAGCCCAGAGCCGGCGCGGTCCGGGACCCATGGGCGGCGGTGTCCTCGATACCGCCGGTCAGAACAGGATGCGGACTGATCTCGATGAAGACGATGTCCTCTGCCGAGTCGAGCTCCGCGCGCACCGCTCCCACGAAGTCGACGGGTTCCCGGATGTTGCGGGCCCAGTACACGGCGTCGAGTTCCGAGCCGTCGATGTGTGCGTTGAGCAGGGTGGAACGGATCGGGATCTCCCCCGCCTGAGGGGTCAGGTCCTCCAGAGCTTGGAGCAGTTCGTCGGTGATGCCGTCCATCTGCGGGCTGTGGGAGGCGAAGTCGACATTGACCAGCCGGGCGAAGACGTCCCGCTCCTCCAGAGCGGTCATGATCGCGCCGATCGCGTCCGGGTCTCCCGACAGCAGGGTGGACGAAGGGCTGTTGGCCGCGGCGAGGGCCACCCGGTCCTCGTAACCGGAGATGGCCTGCTGCGCCTCTTGGGCCGACAGCTCGGTCCAGGCCATAGCGCCCTGGCCGCTGAGCCGCTTGGCGATACGGCTTCGTCGACAGATCACCGCGCCGGCATCGGCCAGGCTCAGGGCGCCCGAGACGTAGGCGGCTGCTGACTCTCCCATGCTGTGCCCGATGACCACGTCGGGTTCGACCCCCCAGGAACGCCACAGGGCGGCCAGGGAGACCTCCATCGCCCACAGGGTGGGTTGGATGACATCGAGCTCGGCGAAGCGGTCCTCCTCCCCCGAAGTGAGCAGATCCAACACAGACCAGCCGGTCTCGGTGTTGATGACCGAGTCGCAGGCGCGCATGGTCTCCAGGAAGACCGGCTCACGGTCGAGCAGTTCACGCCCCATACCGACCCATTGGGAACCCTGACCGGGAAAGACGAAGGCCACACGCGGCCCCGGAGCTTCGGCGTAGGCCGTGGCGGACAGGTCCGGAGCGGAGCCCTCCTTCACGTAGGAGCGCAGAGCCGCGGCCGCCTCGGCGCTGGCTTCCGCGACCAGGGCCAGCCGACTCCCGTGGTGGTTCCTGCGCACGGCGGCGCTGTGGCAGACGTCGGCCAGCGCCGGGGTGGCGTCCCCGACCTCCAACAGGTCGGCGTAGGAGGAGGCCAGATCACGCAGAGCCTCGGGGGAGGCGGCGGACAGGGGGAGGATCTGCGCTCCGGGGGGCGGCGGAGTCGCGGCAGGAGTGTCGGGCACACCCTGTAGGACGACATGGGCGTTGGCTCCGGTGAGCCCGAAGCTGCTGACACCGGCCAGTGGAGGACGGCCGCGGTCGCGGAGCGGGGTCACCTCCGTGGGAATACGGATGGGCAGCTCGTCCCAGGGCACCTTGGGGTTGGGTGCGTGGTAGTGCAGGTTGGGCGGTACCTGGCCGTGTTCGATGCTCAGCACCGCCTTGATGAGACCGGCCATGCCGGCGGCCGCCTCGGCGTGGCCGATATTGGTCTTGACCGAACCGACCAGGCAGGGGTCTTCTGTCGAGCGTCTTTGCAGCACCTCCTCGAAGACCTTGAGTTCGACGACGTCGCCGACACTGGTGCCGGTACCGTGCGCCTCCAGGTAGTCGATGGTGGAGGGATCGACACCGGCCTGGCGGTAGGCCCGCTCCAGGACGTCCTTCTGCCCGTCCACGCTGGGAGTGACCAGGTAGCCGCTGCCCTGACCGTCGTTGCCAATGGCGCTGCCGAGGATGACCGCGCGCACCCGATCGCCGTCGGCCCGGGCTCGGGACAGGGGTTTGAGTACCACGGTGCCGACGCCGTCGCTGCGGACGAAGCCGTCGGCGGAGGAGTCGCCGAACTTGCAGCGCCCGTCCCCCGCGAGCATGCCCGCCCCCGAGTAGACGGTGCCCTCCTCTGGCAACAGGATGAGGTTGGCGGCCCCGGCCACAGCCATGGAGCACTCTCCGGCACGGATGGCCTGGGCGGCCAGGTGCACTGCGGTCAGGGAGGACGAACAGGCCGTGTCGATGGTGACGCTGGGGCCGCGCAGGTCGAATGCGTAGGCCAGGCGCCCCGAGGTCATGGCGCGAGCCGCGGCGCCGATCAAACCGTAGAAGTCGAGTTCGTTCGGGCGTTGGTAGTGCTTGTGCCAGTAGTCCCCGCCCAGTTGGCCCACGAAGACGCCGGTGTCGGAGTGGGTGAGGTGGTCACGACTCTGTCCGGCGTCCTCGAAGGCCTCGAAGGTGGTTTCCAGCAGCATCCGGTGCTGAGGGTCCATCCGTGCCGCTTCACGGGGCGAGATCCCGAAGAATTCGGCGTCGAACTCGTCGACACCGTCGAGGAATCCTCCCCATCTACTGCTGGTGCGGCCGGGCGAGGAAGGGGCCGGTTCGAAAATCGCCTCGACGTCGTAGCGGTCCGCGGGGATCTCGGTGATGGCGTCCTTGCCCGCGCACAGCTCCTTCCAGAAGACGTCGATGTCAGGGGCACCGGGGAAACGGCCGGCCATACCGATGATGGCGATGGGCTCGGCCGTTTCTCTGCCGGCGGGAGAGGAATCCGTGGGGGGTGTGGTGGGAGGCATGGTGTCCTTCACGAGGCGGTCGTCACGGTCCGGGCGAGTCGGCCACGGGGGTCAGGCGAGCAGGAGTGAGGGAGAGCTCATCTGCGCTGGCGGGGTGATGCCGAGGAGTTCGCAGATGGTGGGTGCGACACTGGGGAGTGCCAAGTCCTCGGCGGGGGAAGCGGAGAGCTTCTCGTCCGTGGCCGGTACCAGTACGCAGGGCACGCGATTGAGGGTGTGGCCGCCGTAGGGGCGGGTGCCGCCGTCGGCGGTGTCCTTGAACATGCTTTCGCCGTTGCCGTGGTCACCCACCAGGAGCACCCAGCGTCCGCTCACACGTGCTTGGGCGCAGACATGTTCCACCGCCGCGTCGACGGCCTCGGCCGCTTTGACGGTCGCGTGGTAGTCACCGGTGTGGCCGACCACGTCGATGTTGGACAGGTTGGCGATCACCAGGGCCGTGTTCGGGTTCCTGGACGCTTCGGCGATGCTCCGGGCCACGTCGGCGACGTTCATCTGCGGGTGGTTCGTGTAGTCGGGTGCCTGGTCCGAGGTGATCTCGATGTGCTCCTCAACGGAGCTCCAGCCGGGGACACGGCCGTTGATGTAGAAGGTGACGTGCTCGAACTTCTCGTGTTCGGCGATGCGCACCGAACGCAGGCCGTGGTCGTGCAGGACGTCTGCGAGTCCTCCCGAGGCGTCGGTACGGGGAACGAGCGGCTCGACCTCGGCGCGGGTGTCGTACTCGGCCAGGCTGAGCAGACGAACACCACGCTCCTGTGCCGTGAGCCGTTCAGCGGTCATGTCGACCAGAGGGGCGATCCGGTCGCTACGGAAGTTGACGAACAGGATGGCGTCACCGTCCGCCACGGGGGACGGGCCAGCGCCTGTGGCGGTGACCACGGTGGGCGGGATCCAGCCGTCTCCGTGCTCCTGCGTCAGTTCCTCGGCCACTGAGGAGGCAGCCGCGGAGTTCGTGTGGCCCTCCCCTTCCAGAATCAGGTGGCAGGTCTGCCGGGTGAGATCGGCGTTACCGCTCTTGTCCATGGCGTAGTTGCGGCCGACCACGGTCACGACGCGGCCGACACCGGCCTTCTCAGCCGCAGTTTCCAGCCGGGCGAGGTATTCGCCGGCGGTTCGGTCGGGGACATCGCGGCCGTCGGTGATCGCATGCACGACCACGTCGGTCAGCGCGCTGTCCGCCGCGGCGTTCAGGAGTTCGACCAGGTGGGCCAGGTCGGAGTGGATCATGCCGTCCGAACACAACCCCACCAGGTGCAGGGTCCGGCCGGTGCGGGCCAGGTCAGCACAGACCTCGCGAAGCACGGGGTGGGACCGCAGCTCTCCGGAGTCCACGCTTCTTTGCACGAGCAGGCTGTCGTAGTCCAGGGGCCGCCCCGCACCGATCACCATGTGCCCGATCTCGGAGTTTCCGACGACTCCGTTCGGCAGTCCCACGGATCGCCCCGAGGCCTGGAGCGCCAGCCCCGGGAACTCGGTGTGGAGCCGGTCCAGAGTGGGCGTCGCAGCAGCGGATATGGCGTTGCCGGGACCGGGTTCCGCAGTACCCCACCCGTCGATGACCAGAAGGATTCCCGGGCGCATCAGACGTCGGCCCCCCGCAGCGCCTCGAGCCGCTCCCAGAAGGTGGGAAAGGACTTGGCCACGCATCCGGGCTCCCGGATGACCACATCAGGGGTGCGCAGACCGGCGATCGCGAAGCACATGGCGATGCGGTGGTCGTCGTAGGTTTCGATGACCGCGCCGTTCATCCGCGTACCGCCCTCGATGGTCATCGAGTCCTCGGTCGTGGTGACCGGAACCCCCATCTTGGACAGTTCCGTGCTCATGGCCTCGATGCGGTCGCATTCCTTCAGCCGCAGGTTGCCGATCCCGGTGATGCGTGTCGTGCCCTGCGCGTAGGCAGCGACGACGGCCAGGGTCGGGGCGACATCGGGCATGTTGGACATGTCGATGTCGATACCGCGCAGTTCGCCGCCCTCCAGGGTGATCCCTTCGGAGTCGCTCTGAGCACGGCAGCCCATGTCGGTGAAGGCCTGGACCAGGCCGACGTCGCCCTGGACGGAGTCGAGGGTGATGCCGGGGATCCGTACCCGGCCGCCGAGGATGGCCGCCGCGGCCAGAAAGTAGGACATGCCCGAGGCGTCGGGTTCCACGGTGATGGGCCCGCCCGTGTAGCGCTGACC
The DNA here is from genome assembly GCF_055763695.1 of Nocardiopsis moroccensis. Taxonomy (NCBI): domain Bacteria; kingdom Bacillati; phylum Actinomycetota; class Actinomycetes; order Streptosporangiales; family Nocardiopsidaceae; genus Nocardiopsis; species Nocardiopsis moroccensis. The sequence goes on from NZ_CP199747.1 coordinate 2,960,807, forward strand.
GGCGCGGACGGTGAAGGAGTCGTATCCGTCCCGTTGGACCTCCACCCCGGTGCGGGCCATGGCCGCGAGGGTCATGTCCACGTAGGGCTTGGACAACAGGTCGTCGACCACGTTGAGGTGCACGTCGCGCTGCGCTCGGGGGGCACTGACGAGCAGGCTGGTCGTGAACTGGCTACTCACGGTCCCGTTGATGTCCGTACTTCCGCCATCGAGGGAGGGGCCCTCCACCATGATGGGCGGTGATCCGTTGCCCCGGAGCGCCTCAGCCTTGACACCGAGTCCGGGGAGGGCCTCCAGGAGGTGGGCCATGGGGCGTTCCCGCATACGTGCGCTACCGGTGAGCACCGTACGGCCCTGGGCGAGGGCGGTCAGGGTGATCAGCAGGCGGATGGGAGTCCCGGCGTTGACCATGTCCACCTCGTGCGAGGGTGCGGTCATGGGGCGGCCGTTGGGGGTGACGGTGATGGTGTTGGCGGCCTTGTCGATGTCGACGTCCACGTGGTCCAGGGCCCGCAGTGCCTCGGACAGCAGCAGGGTGTCCTGGGACAGCAGCGCGTTGTGCAGGACGGTGGGTTCCTCGCACAGCCCAGCGATCGCCAAGAAACGGTTGGTGTAGCTCTTGGAACCGAGGACTTCGACCGTGGCGTCGATCCCCTTCAAGGGTTCGACGGCCAGTTCGTCCAGTTCGAGGGGTGAGGGGCGCTCGGCAGTCGTCATTTCTTGGTCCTTGCTGTGCTGAGGCGGGATGGACGGACGTTCAGTGGGTACGCCGGTGCACCTTGTGCTGGGCGGCTTGGGCGAGAGGCCGCATGACGAGGAAGTCGATGTTGACGTGGGCGGGGCGGTCAACGGCCCAGGAGATGGTCTGGGCGACGTCGTCGGCGGACAGGGGGGCGTCGACACCCTGGTAGACGGCGTCGGCACTGTCCTGGTCCCCGCGGTAGCGGTTGAGGGAGAACTCCTCGGTCCGCACCATGCCGGGGGCGATCTCCACGACGCGGACCGGCTGGCCGCACAGCTCCAGGCGCAGCGTGGCCGCCAGGGAGTGTTCGCCGTGCTTGGCGGCGCTGTAGCCGCCCCCGCCCTCGTAGTTGGTGAAACCCGCGGTTGAGGTGACGAAGACGATGGTCCCCCCACCGTCGGTACTCAGTCGGGGAAGTAGGGCCTGCGTCAGGTTGAGCGCACCCAGCACGTTGGTCTCGTACATCGTGCGCCAGTCCTGGGGGTCGGCCTGGTCGATGCTCTCTGTGCCGATGGCGCCGCCAGCGTTGTTGACCAGCACGTCGCAGGTGCTCACCTCCTTGGCGAAGGCGTCGACCGAGCTGCGGTCGGTCACGTCCAGGCGGTGGGTACTCGCGCTGGCGCCGGTGGCGCGAATGCCGTCGGCGACGGCGTCGAGCCGGTCGAGGCGGCGGCCTGTGAGCACCACGTGATGCCCGTTCCGGGCCAGCTGCTGGGCTGTCGCGGCTCCTATACCGCTGCCGGCGCCGGTGATGACGGCCGTACGTGCCATGGGTGTACTCCTCGGGTCAGGTGAACGGTTCAGGAAGGAGGTGTGCTGAACAGCCCCAACCAGACGTAGGAGAGCGGTGCCAGGTGGCACGTGAGGGTTTCCTGGTCACGTCCTGAGGATGTGGCCTCTCCGCTGACGAACCTCAGTTCGTCGTGGGAGTGGTGTGCCATGTCCAGAAGGCGGGAGGGGACGAAGGTCAAGGGCTGGTCGCCGAGGTGGTACACACAGAGCATTTGGTTGTGCCGGTCTTCGCTGATCCGGATCAGGGCCCTTGCGGCGGACCAGGTCTCCAGCGTGCGGACGGTGCTCGTGGGGGAGAACAGCGACCGCAGCCTCACTGAGGACTGTGCGCACTCGGCCGCGGCTGGTGCCTGGTCGGCGAGGCTTCCGGTCAGGGCGTAGTGGTAATGGGCGTTCAGATCGTCGCGGCTTCGACGCTGCTCGTCCGTGCGCTCGGCCAGGGACTTGGGGGCGGGGACGGCGTCGTGGCTCATCCGGCCGCGCCCGAGGCCGATTTCACGGTGGCATCGGTGTTGGCCATCTCGCGTCGGCCGGCATCGAGGAAAGCCGCGACGATCGGATGCAGGTCCTCCACCGTGGAGGACAGCTCCGGCTGGAACAGGCAGGCCATGAAGAAGGGGTGTCCGGCGATCTCCAGGGCGCGCGGGGCGTCTTTGGCGTCCCACGCGCTGAAGCGGACGTCGCCGCGACTGGCCTCGTCCAGGAACTCTTTGACCATGCCGTAGTCGCACTGCAGGATCTCGTCCACGTGGACCTGGTCGTCGTACAGGCCGGACAGCAGTGACCCCTCTCTCAGGGTGAGAGGAACTCGGTTGTCGTTGTCGGCGGTACAGGTGGGAGGGATGATCAAGGACTCGATCGGGTCCAGGTCGTCCTTGAGCTCCGCGGTCTCCTTCATCTTCAGCACGTTCTGGGCGTACTCCAGGACGGCGCTGTAGAAGCCGCCGCAGGTTCCGAGGAAGGGCTTGGTGGAGGTGCGGGCGTAGCGGATCGCCCGGTGGACACCCTGTTGCGAGTGGTACGGCGCTCCGGGCACGACCCAGATCGCGTCGTAGCTGGAGAAGTCGGTGGCGTCGGTGACCTGAGTGGTGGGCACCCACTGGGCGTCCACGTCCAGGGGCGGCATCAGGGTCTCGATGCGTGGGTGGGCCGGTTCGTCGTGGTTGTACTGGTCGCCGACCAAAGCGATCCGCAGGTTGCGTGCAGCGGTCATGCTCTCTCCAGGGTGAGGGAAACCAGGGTTCCACCCGAGGGCAGGGGTGGTCTGCGTTGGTTTGAGGGGCGTACCGGGCCAACGCATCGATCAATGTCGAATCGACGGAAACCTATGGGCTTCAGATGCGCGGAGTCCACACTTCGGCCGACTTCGGTCAATAAGCGATCGAACCTTCACAAACCGTGCTCGGCATGCATACAATTATTAACAGTATCTACTGTTGATACCTGCAACTGTTTGTCTGTTTGTGTTCTGCCGGGGCGAACTTCCGACCCGCCGGGCGGAGTGGGCCCGGCGCTCGGGGAGCGAGGAGCGGAGGACGGCACCAGGGCTTGACAGGGCGGGTGCCGGCGTGAATACGTATTGGGGGGCTCCGGCCGCATTCGCCCTTCAGTGACCGAGCTTCCTCCCCCTGCCATGGAAAGGCTCTCTCTTGAGCTGGAATTTTGCTGACCCCGCGAGTCGGAAGAACATCGACCGTGCCTGGAGAAAAGAATCTGATTCATTCCTCGAACTCATCTCGGAGAGGAGAATCTGGGATTCACCGACCGCTGCCGGGCACTGGAAGGTCAGTGATGTCGTCGCACACGCCGTAGACCTGACCAATGTCTATCTGGAAGCGTTCGAAGCTGCCAGAAAAAACGATTTTAAATCTGACCCCCTGGGAGTTGGGGCGATGGCATCGATGATGGACCAGGGGGCACGGAAGGTCCTGCGTGAATCAAGCCGAGAGGAAATTATCACCCGGCTCGGAGGAGACCTTCTGCGCATGCGGGAGGTCGTCGACGGGATCACGGACGACGAGTGGGCCACCCTCATGGTCCCGCACAAGTTCATGGGGCCCGTGCCGGCGGGCTTCTTCCCCGTCTGCCAGGTGCTCGACTATGCCGTGCACGGATGGGACATCCGTCAAGGGCTCGGCCAGGTGCACATCCTGGACGGGGACGTGGCCGACCTGCTTGCCCCCTTGTGCTTCACGCTGTGGCAGGCGACGTGTGAGCCGGACGGAGGTGAGCCCTTCGACATCGGTATCCGCATCACGTCCGGACGCAATGCCGGAGACACGCGTATCACCGTGAACGACAAGGGTCTGGATTTCCACCAGGAAAGCATCGAGGGCTTGAGTGAGACCATCGAGTTTGATCCAGCAAGCTTCGTCCTCACAGCTTTCGGTCGCATCAACGGGGGAACCGCCCGAGGCGACATTCGGAAGGTCAACCGGTTTCTCAGGATGTTCTTCCGTGTCTGAGGTTAAAAGTCGTCAGGCAGCGCTGACCGGGTCTGCGCCGTGGTGCTGTATCTTCGGGGAACAGGGAGTCAAGGCGTGAACCTGCCTCAGAGTGACATCTCGGCCAACGCGGTCGACAGAGCCAGAGATTTCGCAGAAAAAAACCTCGTACACCAACAGAACTACCTTGACTCGTTTGCCGAAGCCCCCCTCCCCCTCCACCGGGAATTCGGCCGGACGGGAATGAAGAACTGGTGGCTCCCCGAGGAGTACGGAGGGTTGGGGGTCGGGCTTCAGGAGAGTGTCGACATCGTCTCCGAGCTCGCCTATGGCGACGCGGGGACGGCCTTCACGCTGTTCATCTCCGCTCTGGGGACGACCATGGTGTCGCTCTATGGAAGCCAGCGGCTCAAGGATCGCTACCTGGGAGAGATGGGGCGCTCGGGCGGCTTCTGCGCCACTCTCGGTAGCGAACGCGAGGTCGGCAGTGACCTGACCAGAATCGCGACCACCGTGTCCCGTGAAGGCGACGAACTGGTCCTCAACGGAGAGAAGCTCTTCGCCACCAACGCCGGTTTCGCCGACTTCCTCGTCGTCGTCGCGTCCTCGGCCGAGGATCCGGACGACAAGGTCGCGGTCCTCGTCCCGCGCGACACGCCCGGGTTCCGCGTCATCCAGCGGTGGGAGATGATCGGCCTTCGCTCCTCGGGGACCTACGAGGCCTCGTTCGAGAACTGCCGTGTCCCAGCGGATCACGCCCTGCAGGGACCGGGCCTGCGTCTGCTCGAGGTGGGACTGAACTTCAGCCGTATCCTCATCGCCGCGACCGCCTTGGGGATGTCCCGCCGCATCAGGGACCTGTGCCTGGAGTACGCCGAGACCAAGTCCCTGAACGAGGCGTTCCTCATCGATCACCCCACCTTCACCGGGAAACTCGGGCAGATCGAGATGGAGATCGACGTCATGAGGAACCAGTGTATTGCGGCAGCCGCGGAGTTCGATGCTCTCTCCAGCGGCCCTGACGCGGCCTCGACCCTTCTTCTCCGTGGGACCTTGCGCTCGGCGATCGCGGCCAAGATGCTCTGCGGGCAGTACGGCTGGGGGATCGCCGGTGTGGGATCGGAGATGTTCGGTGGGATCGGCTACACGGCCCAGATGAACATAGGAAAACTTATGCGTGACATGAGATATGTGTCCATCGTGGAAGGCGGTGACGATGTTCTTCGTGAGCTCATGTTCAACCGCTATGTCCTGGCCGAGGTGAAGCGCCGATAGCCCGGACAGCCGTTCACGTGGGTTCGTGGAAAGACCACCGGAGCCAGCCTTCACTCTCCGCGACCGTGCCCGTTGGTTACCGAAGAGTTGTCTTCACGCTCTGGTAGTCGAGATCCCATAGTTGGCGGACAGGGTTTCCAGGGCGGATCAGGCTGAGTCTCGACCCGTCTCCCATCCGGGTGGACACCTGATTGTCCCTGATCCGCTGGCCAAGGGGCGGCGACGGGGCCATCCCGGGAGCTGTGGTAGACCCGCGGTGGCAAAGGGGGACAAAAAAGAGACCGAGCAGTCCTGCAGGGTTACGGAACGCGATCAAAGTTAGATTTGGGACGTGTAAGTTCTCCTGTGGCTTTTGAGGTTTAAACTACACATGTGAAGCAGGAAGATTTTTTGACCGCTCGGCAGGACGAAAAGCTTATGGGAGACGGTGGCAAGGACCTGGCCGTCCTGTCAACGAGCCCGGTTGCCGAGCTCGTCGCGGAGACACTGAAGGCGATGTCGACACCTGCCCGGCTCCAAGTGCTGGCGGTGCTGAGAGAGATACCCGGAGGCGAGGCATGTGTGAACGACCTCTCGGACGTGCTCGCATTGTCACAACCCACCGTCAGTCACCACCTCAAGGTCCTGGTGGAGGCCGACCTGCTGCAACGCGTCAAGCGGGGCAAGCGTGTGTGGTACTCCATCCGGAGCGACCGTGCCGAGCTGGTGCACGGTCTACTGGGCTGACGTAGGGGGGTGCGCCATCAGTACTCCAGTACCTTCGCTACCCGAAGCTACTGCCCAGCGCCTATCCGACCAACTGCGCGTTCTTGGTGACCCGGCCCGTATCAGGCTCCTGGCCCTGATCACAGCCGCCCCTGCCGAGGGTGCTCGCAGCGGGGAACTCGTGACCGCCGCCCACCTGCCCCAATCCGTGGTCAGCCATCATCTCAAGGCCCTGGGAGAAGCGGGGCTGGTTGTCTCCCAACGCGAAGCAGGACATGTCTACTACCAGTCTCCACCGGTCTCACGCAGACTTCTGAAGGCATTGGAAGGCCTGACCGGTGGAGCAGCGGGCTCTCTTGAGGTTGGGCAGGAGCTCCGAAGAGCACTGGACGAGATCGAGAGAGAGACACGTCTTCGCTCCGACGCTGAACCAACCCGCCCCGTGCCCTCCCTCCTGGACCCCGAACAGGTCCTGGAACGTGTCCAGGAGAGGCTGATCACGCGCTTCAGCGGGATCTTCAGCAGAGAAACGGTCAGGCGTTGCCTGCAGGACTCCTACGAGTTGCTGGCACGGAGTACCACCACGACCACCGATCTTCCCGTACTCACCGAACAGTTCTCCGCTGATCGGCTCTCTTCCATCGCGCGTAGCCAGGGCGGTCTACTCAAGACGACTCCGGATGTCCTCTTCGTGTGCGTGCACAACGCCGGGCGTTCACAGATGGCCGCTGGACTGCTTCGCCACCTGGCTGGCGACCGCGTCAACATCCGGTCCGCAGGCTCGACTCCCGCAACCGGGGTGAGCCCCAAGGTACGAGCCGCGATGGCCGAGATCGGTATCAGTATGAACAGCGAGTACCCCAAGCCCCTCACGGACGACATCGTCCACGCGGCCGACTTCGTCATCACCATGGGCTGTGGGGATGCTTGCCCCGTCTACCCGGGAAAGGTCTATCTCGACTGGGAGATCGAGGCTCCTGCCCGCCGTGCGCCTTCCGCGGTACGGATCATCCGCGACGACATCGAGGACCGGATCCGAAAAGAACTGCTTCCAAGGCTGCTCGCTTGGCCTTCCGCCTGAGCCTCACCAGAAGTTCCGAACGGTTGCTACCCCTCGCAGGGGCGATGAGGACCCGGATGATCGCGGCACCGGAGGACTGCACGCCCAGTTGCTACCCCTCGCAGGGGCGATGAGGACTCGTGTGTTGCCGGGAGTGAGCAGCCCCTCTGAGAGTTGCTACCCCTCGCAGGGGCGATGAGGACCCGACGGTAAAGCCACAGGCCAGATGACCTGTACACCAGTCAAATCAGATCGATTTTTCATCGGACCTCCGGTACTGCGCCTGACCCCGGCGAGCCGCTGAAAAACACCGGTAGACCTCTACCTGCTCCCAGCCAACGCAGACATCCTTCTGACTCAAGATATCGGTTTGGGACATCTCCCGGATCTCAGGCGGAGGAGAAGGAGGTCTCCCGGCCAGAGGGCCCGGCAGCCGGATCGACAGGAATCCGTCCTCGCTGTCCTCTCTGCTTGACCAATCGTCCCCAACGCTCCTTCCGGCCGAAGCGCACCGCTATCTCCTTCCCACTCGGCAGCTCCCCCGTTGTCCGCCACCGGTCCAACGCCCACTGCCATGCCCTCTCCTGGAACGGAGACAACGCAGCCTTCCCTTCAGCTTTCTCACTCTGTTCGGGTACAACCTCCAACCCGGGCCTCCTCAAGCCCTCCGCCCCTTCACTGCTCTGGACTTCTTGCGTCTGAGTCCCCGAAGAACACTCGCGGACTGCGGACGCACTGCGTACGCTGCGCGCGGCCGTGCGGAACTCCCTCATGAGCAACTCGTATGCACCGATCAGCGCGAACGACGGCCAGGCATGGATGATCCGCGACCAGGCGGTCGGGTCGGCGACAGCGACGTTCGCTGCCAAGGAGGCGGCCGAGCCGATGATCAACAGACCCCACGGCAAGAAACCGCCCTTGCGACCGTGGCGGGCATCGCTCAGCAGGGTCATGGAGGCGCCCACGATCATGCCGTCCACCGAGAGCGGGAACAGGGCTGCCCTCCATGACGGTTCGCCATGGCGCAGGGCGAGTTCGTACATATGGGAGTAGGACACCACCGCGGCGATGCCTGCGAGCATCAGAACGGCGACAATGGTCACCGTCCGTGACCAACGGAAGGACTCCATCACGATCACTTCTTTCGTGTGATCGAGAGACCTTCACAGCGATTGAGGCGCCGGGGTGGGTGGTGGGAGACGGCTGTCTCCCACCACCCACTGGGAGATTTTTGGGAGACGCGAACGTCCCCCAACGGCTCCCAACCACCGCGAAGATCCCTCAACGGAACCCTCTGAACTGGGCGAATGCTTGTTGACACAGGTCACGATGGCGCCTGAACTACCTCGACACGGTAGGGGTCACAGGTTCGAGTCCTGTATCGCCCACAAGCAGCACGAGAGGCCAGATCTTCGGATCTGGCCTCTCGTCGTTTCCCGGGTCTGCAGCGAAGACGCGGCCCAACCTCCTGTTCCGGGATGGCGTGCTCGCGCTCCCAGGCCGACATCAGGGTGTTCGGCTGCTCGACCATGCCCTGGGCCTGGGGCCGTGGCCGATGGCGCCCAGTTCTCCGCGTTCGTCGTCGTGCGGACACAGGCGCAGGGTGCGCTGTCCCCGGTCGCGGAGATGATGGCCGGGGTGCCCAGAATCGGCGCGGCTCCCTCCTTCCGCTCCCCACCGTGCTCAGGCGCTCTCGGCGGGTTCGAGGATCCTGGTCTCCGGGGTCCCGACCAGGGCCGGGGCGTTCTCGTTCGACGACCAGACCTTGTTCCGCAGGAAGCCGAGGAACGCCTCCGCCTCAGCGGTCGTGGAGAATTCCAGGTCGATCACGACGTACCCCGGGTCGTTGACCGGGCGCTGAATCCGGTGCCCGAGGACCCCTGACCGCTGCCGGAACCCGGCGAAGCGGTCGAAGGCCGTCTTCCAGAGAGTGAAGTCCGTGATGGCGTGTTCGATGTGCAGGGTCGGCATGACTACTGCTCCTCGGCCGGATCGTGTGTCACCTCGATTCTGGAACGGTCGGCGACGGTTTCCCATCCCAGGAGTCTGGGGTCCCGCAACGGACCGGCGACCGATGGGCAGCGGACCGGCGGCCGGGAGGCGGCACGGCCACCGGGGCGGGCGAGGCCGTCGCGGAGTAGCCTCGGAACATGGCCGGAACAGCGGCATGGGACCAGTCACGGGAGCGGGTCCGCCGCATCTGCGAGTCCGCGGGCGATGCGCGCGGTCTGCGGCTGCGGCTCCTGGAGGAGATCCGCCGCGTGGTGGACTTCGACGCCTACGCCTTCCTGCTGACCGATCCGGAGACGGCGGTCGGCTCCCTTCCGCTCGCGGACGTCCCCTGCCTGCGTGAGCTGCCCCGCCTGATCCGCCTGAAGTACCTCACCCCGGTCAACCGGTGGACGGCCCTGGACACGTCGGCGCCCGTCGCCCTGCTCCAGGAAGCGACCGGAGGCAACCCCTCGAACAGTCTCCTGTGGCGGGAGCTGCTCCGGGAGTACCGGATCGGCGACGTGGCCTCTTCGGTCTTCCGCGACCGGTTCGGTTGCTGGGGCTTCCTGGACCTGTGGCGCTCGAACGCCGCGCCCCGGTTCGGCCCGGCCGAAGCCCTCTATCTGACACGCATCGCCGGTGTGGTGACTGGTGCGCTGCGCCGTTGCCAGGCGAACACCTTCGTGACCCGTGATCCGCGTTCCCGGCGCCCGGGGCCCGTGGTGCTGCTGCTCTCCCACGACCTCCGCATACTCGGGCAGACCCCCGCGGCACACGAGTACCTGCGGGTGCTCGTCCCACCGGGCCGGAGGCGTGCGCCGATCCCGGCGAGTGCCTACAACGTGGCCGCCCAACTGCTGGCCCGCGAGGACGGCGTCGATCCTCATCCGGCTTCCGCACGGGTGCACCTGGCGGACGGACTCTGGCTGGTCCTGCGCGCGGCCAGGATCGGGGACTCTCGGCCCTCCGAGGAGCGGAACATCGCGGTCACCATCGAGGAGGCCTCTTCCGGAGAGCGCGTGGGGGTGTTCGCCAGGGCCTTCGGCCTCAGCGCCCGGGAGGCCGAGGTGCTGGGCCGCCTGGTGGCCGGAGACGACACCAGGGAGGTCGCGGGCCGGATGTTCCTGTCCGAGTACACGGTGCAGGACCATCTGAAGTCGGTGTTCGCGAAGACCGCCGTGCACAGCCGCCGCGCCCTGCTGGCACGCGCCCTGGGAGCCTGATCCGCGGAGCCGCACCGTCCGTCGGGCTCGGAGTCGCCTCGTCCGTGTTCGCGGGGACGACACCCCGGGCGCGCACGGGCGGTTCAACGGGGTGAGCGGCACCCTCCTGCTTAGGGTGGGCGGGATGAGCGAACTACCGCACAGCTGTGACGTCGTGATCGTGGGCGCCGGGGTGGCCGGCCTGGTGGCGGCGGCCGACCTCGTCGCCGCGGGGCTGGACGTGACCGTGCTGGAGGCCGGGGACGAGGTGGGCGGCCGGGTCCGCAGCAACGTGGTGGACGGTTACGTCCTCGACCGCGGTTTCCAGGTCCTCAACACCGCCTACCCGGCCGTGCGCCGCCGACTCGACCTCGACGCCCTGAACCTTCGCACCTTCCCCAAGGGCATGGCGGTGCGCACCGACCGGGGGCTGACCCGGCTGGTGGCCTCCCCCTCCGGCGCCCTCTCGTCCCTGTCCCTGCTCTCCGGCAGCCTCGTCCGGCCCTCGGACCTGTTCCGGCTCCTGGGCATGCTCGCCGAGAACACCCTGCTGCCCGCCGAGCGCCTCAAGGCGCGGCCCGAGACGGACACCATCACCGAACTTCGCCGACGCGGCCTGGGCAAACGCGCCGTGGACACCCTGGTCCGCCCCTTCCTGACGGGCGTCTTCCTCGACGAGAGCCTCGCGACCTCCAGCCGGGTCAACGACCTGGTCTGGCGCGCCTTCGCCCGGGGAAGCCTCACCGTCCCGGCCGCCGGTATGCGGGCCGTCCCGGAGCAGCTGGCCGAGCACGCCCACGGGGCGTCCATCGTGTTGGGGACCCCGGTGCGGGAAGTGGCGCCCGGGCGGGTCGACACCGAGGCCGGAAAGGTGCGGGCCCGCGCCGTCCTGGTGGCCACGGGCCCCGCACAGGCCCCACGGCTGCTCCCCGCGCTCGACGCCCCGAGCACCAACGCGACCACCACCTACTTCCACACGCGGCCGGTCCTCGCGGACGAGGACCCGCTCCTGCACGTCGACGGCCGTTCCGACCGGGGACGCACCCGCCTGTCCGGGGTCATGGTGATGACCGCCACCGCGCCCTCCTACGCGCCGCCCGGGCGGTCGCTCATCGCCTCGTCCGTGGTGGGCGCCCAACAGCCCGCCGAGGCCGACGTGCGCGCCGAGGCGGCCCGGGTCCTGGGCACCCACCCCGGGAACTGGGAGCACCTGCGCACCGTGCACGTCCCGGACGCCCTGCCCGCCGCTCCCCCGCCCAGGGGCGACCTGCGGCTCCCCGTGCGGTTGGGCGACGGGCTCTACGTGGCCGGGGACCACCGCGACACCCCCTCACTCCAGGGTGCGCTGGTCAGCGGGGAGCGGGCCGCCGCGGCGGTGTTGGCGGACCTCGCCGACGGTGCGTAGCCGCGCGGCGGCTCCGTCCGGACGCCCCGTCAGTGGGACGTGGCGTCCAGGTAGCGCAGGACCGCCGCCACCCGCCGGTCGGAGCGGTCGTCCGGGGCCAGACCGAGCTTGCCGAAGATGCTGCGGATGTGCTTGTGCACCGCCCCGTCCGTCACGGTCATCCGCTCGGCGATCGCCCCGTTCCCCAGCCCCTCGGCCATCAGGGCGAGCACGTCGCGCTCGCGGGGGCTGAGCCGGGAGAGCACGTCGTCGGCGCTCCTGCGGGCGAACAGTTGGGCGACGACCTCCGGGTCGATGGCGGTCTGCCCGTCCGCGACCCTGCGCAGGGTGTCGAGGAACTGCTCGACCCGGCCCACCCGCTCCTTGAGCAGGTAGCCGATCCCGGACGTGCCGGTCCTCATCAGCTCCGTGGCGAACGAGCGCTCGACGTAGGCGGACAGCACCAGGACCGGCAGGTCCGCGCGGACCCGGCGGGCGCGCGCCGCCGCCCGGATGCCCTCGTCGGTGTGGGTCGGGGGCATCCGCACGTCGATGACGGCGAGGTCGGGGCGGTGTTCGGCCACGGCCTCGACCAGGGCGTCGGCCTCACCGACGGCCGCGACGATCTCGAAGCCCTCGTCCCGCAGCAGCGCGGCCATCCCCTCCCGGAGCAGGGCGTCGTCCTCGGCGATCACGATGCGCACGGCAGCTCCACCCGGACGTCGGTCGGCCCGCCCTCGGGGCTGTGCACCGTGAGGACGCCGTCGTGCGCCTCCACCCGGCGCCGGATGCCGGACAGGCCGGTCCCGGCGTGTTCGGCCGCGCCGCCCCGTCCGTCGTCGTGGATGTGGACGTACAAGGTGTCCCCTTCTCTGTCGATCCGGATCCCGGCGCGTGCGGCCCCGCTGTGCCGGGTGATGTTGGTGACCGCCTCGGCGACGGTGAAGTAGGCCGTCGCCTCGGTGGCGGAGGCGAGGGGGCCGAGGTCCCCGGCCTCGACCGTGCAGGGGACCGAGCAGCCGGCGGCGAGCGCGCCCAGGGCCCCCTCCAGGCCGTGGGTCTCCAGCACCGGGGGCAGGATGCCGCGCACCAGTCCGCGCAGTTCGGACAGCGCGTCCTCGGCCGCGGTCTGCGCGCGCTCCAGCGCGTCCTCGGCCCGCTCCGGGTGTGTTCCCAGCGCCCGCCGCGCGGATCCCAGCTGGATGATGACGGAGACCAGGCGGCTCTGCGCACCGTCGTGCAGGGAGCGCTCGATCCGGCGCAGTTCACGGGTGTGCGACTGCAGGGCGGCGGCTCTGGTGACGGTGAGTTCGGTGATGCGTTCGTTGAGGACGGTCCGGGAGTGCGGGCCCAGCAGCCGCCGGCCCGGCCACGACTGGAGCCGGGCCAGGACCGGTTCGAACCCGAACATGATCGCTCCCCAGGCCACCCCCGACAGGCCGACGGCCAGGGCGGCGTACCAGTCGTGCACGGGGAAGCCGATGGAGGCCCCCGCCGTGTCCGGGGACAGCAGCCACCACCACAGGGGAAAGGTGCCGTCCCGGACCGCGAGCACCGGCAGTAGCACCCCGAGCAGCCCCGTCCCGAGTCCCAGGGTGGCGTGGCAGGCCAGCCAGGCGAGGTCGCGCCGGACCTGGGCGTCCCCGACCAGGGCGGTGAGCGCCCCGGCCACGGTGTCGGGGCCGGAGGCGGCGGTCGGCGGCGGCACCGGCGGCCCCCACCGGCTGAGGCGGTGGCGCTCCCGGTCGGCGACCGCCCGGAGCATGCGCAGGGCCGCGGGGAGGAGCAGCAGGCCGACACCGAGGAGGCAGGCGAGCAGGACCGCGGTGAGGGCGCCGAGGGTGAACAGCGCCATCAGGGCGGTGACCAGGCCGCCGGAGAGGCGTTCCAGGCTCAGGAACACGTTGTTGAACCCGGTCGCCGCCAGTTCCCGGAACGGCCTGGTGTCGTTGTCCTTGGGGGGCATGTCCACTTCGTCCTCGGGGGCGTGTCCGCTTCCCGGCCGGGGCGGGGTCGGCGAAACCCTACCGGCACGGGGTACCCCGGCGCAGGGACGGCCGGAAAGGGTGCGGCCCGCGGTACCCGGTGTCGTACGGTGCGCGGCACCGGCCCGCCGGGGACCGGAACCGGTACGGACACAGGAGTGCTCGGAACTGTTCCGGGAGGGGAAGCCGCGGTTGACGCGTTGCGCGCGCAAGCTTTCGCGCGCAAGCGCGCAAGCTCAGGAGTTCTCGGAGTCCACGGCCCTCGGGCCGCCCCCTGCCGAGGACTCGGTGACGGGGGCGAGCCAGAGCCCGGTGAGCGCGTCGGTCAGCCCGGAGGCTGCCCGGTACCAGGAGTCCCTGGGTGTACCGGTCCCCTCCGCCAGGGCCCGCTCGCGCTCGGCAACCATGTGGACCATGAGCTGGCGCGCCATGTCCTGGCGCTCCCTGCGGACCTCGGCCGGCAAGTCGGGAAGGCACCTGTACAGCTCCTCCCCCGCACGTACCAGGGCAGGGGAGTTGAGTGCCTCCCTGGCCACGATCTCCCGGCAGGAGGGGTCGCTCATCACCTGGGCGCTGAACCTTCCGTACCAGGTGGGCGAGCCCAGGTCGGCGAGGTGCTGGGCCAGGGGCTCCACCATGGCGGCGATCCAGTCGCGCACTTCGGTGGACCCCTCGGCCGCCGAGACCATGCGCATGCGCACCTGCTCGATCTGCTCGGTGTGCCTGCGCACGATCGCGCGGACCAGGCCGTCCTTGGAACCGAAGTGGTAGCTGACCGCCGTGTTGTTCCCCTGGCCCGCTTCCTGGCCGATCTGGCGGTTGGAGACGCTGGCCACCCCGTGTTCGGCGAAGAGCCGCTCCGCCGCGGCCAGGATCGCCTCCCGTGTCGCGGCGACCCGGTCCGACCTCGTCACCCTGCCATTCATAGGGGACACCGTACCGATCCTCGCCCGCGCCGGATCACCGGTGCCGTCCGTTCGGCGGGCCTGGCCCCGAGCCGGGCGCAGCGGGCACGGCCGTTCCCCGCAGGAGTGCGTGCGCTGTTGGACGACGGGTCCCGGGTCACTATGTTCTCTCTCACTCATACCAGGCGTGGAATCGGCCGAATACCTGGTGTTATTATAAGTCATGCGCCTGACTTAAAAGTGGGCGCTTTCGTACGTCAGGAAACGGGGACCCACGCCATGACTCATACCCCTGTCGAAGCAGCAGCACCCGACGACGTGAGGTCCCCCGTGCGGCCGAACGTGATCGTCGCCGTCCTGGCCTTCGGCGGAATCGTTGTCTCGCTCATGCAGACCCTGGTCATCCCGCTCGTGCCCCTGCTGCCCGATCTGCTGGGCGCCACCGCCGGGGACACTGCCTGGGCGGTCACCGCCACCCTGCTCGCGGCGGCGGTGGCCACCCCGACCGTCGGCCGCCTGGGCGACATGTACGGCAAGCGCCGCATGCTGCTGTTCAGCCTCACCGTCCTCGTGGCCGGGTCGGTGCTCTGCGCACTGGCCACCAGCCTGGGGCCGATGGTCATCGGCCGGGCACTCCAGGGCCTGGCGGCCGGGGTCATCCCCCTGGGCATCAGCATCATGCGCGACGTACTGCCCCCCGAGCGGCTCGGCGGGGCAACAGCGCTGATGAGCGCCTCACTCGGAGTGGGCGGTGCGCTCGGGCTGCCCGCCGCCGCACTCGTCGTGCAGAAGTCGGACTGGCACGTGCTGTTCTGGGTCGCCACGGCACTGGCCGCCACGGCCGCCGTCCTGGTCCGCACCCTGATCCCCGACTCCGGGGTCCGCACCGGCGGCAGGTTCGACCTGCCGGGGTCGGTGGGCCTGTCGGTCGCCCTGCTCCTGCTGCTGCTCGCCGTCTCCAAGGGTTCGGACTGGGGGTGGGGCAGCGGCGTGCCCGGCACCATGCTCGTCGCCGCGGTCGCGGTGCTCCTGCTCTGGGGGTGGTGGGAACTACGGACGCCGCAGCCGCTGGTCAACCTGCGGGTGAGCGTGCGGCGCCAGGTCCTGCTCACCAACACCGCGTCCCTGGTGTTCGGCTTCTCCATGTTCGCCATGTCCCTGGTCGTCCCGCAGCTACTCCAGATGCCGCAGGCCACCGGGTACGGCTTCGGGCAGACGATCCTGGTCGCGGGTCTGGTGATGGCACCGAACGGGCTGGTGATGATGGCGATGTCGCCGGTCTCGGCGCGGATCACCCGTGCCAGGGGCCCCAAGACGACCCTGATGGTCGGCGCCCTGCTGGTGGCCCTCGGCTACGCCCTGAGCCTGGTCTTCATGTCCAGCATCTGGCAGCTCGTGATCGCCTCCACCGTCATCGGCGCGGGCGTGGGTCTGGCCTACGGGGCCATGCCCGCACTGGTCATGGCGGCCGTCCCGCGTTCGGAGACCGCGGCGGCCAACAGCCTCAACACCCTGATGCGCTCCATCGGCACCTCCCTGGCCAGCGCCGTCGCGGGCGTGGTCATCGCCAACATGACCATGACCGCGGGCGGGAACGTCTTCCCCGCCGAGGGCGCCTTCAGCCTGATCCTGGCGTTGGGCGTCCTGGCCGCGCTCACCGCCTTCGCCGTCGCCGCGTTCCTTCCCGGGCTCAGGGCGGTCTCCGCGAGGGACCGCACCGAGCCCGAGCCCGAGCCCGCTCCGGCCCCGGCTCCGTAGGCGGCCGACCCGTACGGCGAACACCGAATCCTCTCGCGGCCACCGGCGAAACCCACACCCCGGTGCCGTGGGAGCAGCAAAGGAAGGACCTCCCATGACCGCAGCACCCGACGCGACCCCGAACACCGACGACCCGGCCGAGGAGATCGACCTCGACGCTCTGCGGGCCAGGTACGCCCGCGAGCGCGACCGCCGCGTCCGCCCCGACGGCACCGCCCAGTACCGTTCGGCCGCGGGCGAGTTCGGCTACTACGCCAAGGACCCCTACACACCGTGGACCGAGCGCGAGCCGCTGACCGATGCCGTGGAGGCGCTCGTGATCGGCGGCGGCTTCGGCGGCCTGGTCACCGGCGCACGGCTCCGACAGGCGGGCATCGACTCGATCCGGATGATGGACGAGGCCGGTGACTTCGGCGGGACCTGGTACTGGAACCGCTACCCCGGTATCCACTGCGACATCGAGTCCTACTCCTACATGCCCCTGTTGGAGGAGGTCGGCCACGTCCCCGAGTGGCGCTACGCCCCCGGCGAGGAGATCCGCCGCCACGCGGTGGCGATCGCCGAAACCTTCGGCCTGTACCGCGACGCACTGTTCCACACCCGCGCCACCGCCCTGGACTGGGACGAGGACGCGGACGAATGGGTGGTCCGGACCGACCGCGGCGACCGGATGCGCGCCCGGTTCGTCATCACCTCCTCCGGCACCCTGACCCAGCCCAAGCTGCCGGGCATCCCCGGGATCGAGACCTTCGAGGGCCACACCTTCCACACGAGCCGGTGGGACTACGGCTACACCGGCGGCGACCAGAACGGCGGGCTCGACGGCCTCGCGGACAAGAGGGTCGCGGTCGTGGGCACCGGGGCCACCGGCGTGCAGGTCGTCCCGCACCTGGGACGCGACGCCGAGCACCTGTACGTGTTCCAGCGCACGCCGTCCTCGGTGGACGTGCGCGACAACCGGCCGACCGACCCGGCGTGGGCGGCCTCCCTGCGGCCCGGCTGGCAGCGCGAGCGGATGGAGAACTTCCTCGCCGTCGTCTCCGGCGAGCCGGTGGAGACCGACCTGACCCGGGACGGCTGGACCTCCACCGCACGGCTCCAGCGCAAGATGATCTCCGGCGCGGTGGACACGAACCTGTCCGCCGAGGAACGCGAACGGATCGACGAACTCGCCGACGCCCGCAAGATGAACCAGATCCGGGCACGGGTGGACGAGGTCGTCGACGACCCCGCCACGGCCGAACTGCTCAAGCCCTGGTACCGCTACATGTGCAAACGGCCCTGTTTCAGCGACCACTACCTCCAGACGTTCAACCGGCCCGACGTCACCCTGGTCGACACCGCCGACCACGGCGGCATCACCCGCATGACCCGGGACTCGATCGTCGTCGGCGAGACCGAGTACCCGGTCGACTGCGTCGTCTTCGCCACCGGGTTCGACGTCGGCGTCTCCGGCATCATGTCCGGCACGCTGCCGGTCCGCGGCCGCGGCGGGCAGGACCTGCTCGCCTCCTGGAGCCGCGGGCCCAGCACCCTGCACGGCTTCTACAGCAACGGCTTCCCCAACCTCTTCCACCTGGGTGCGTTGCAGAACGCCAACTCCGTGAACTTCGCGCACATCCTGCTGGAGCAGGCCGAGCACATCGCCGCCGTCCTCGCACGAGCCCGCGAGGCCGGGGCCGCGGTGGTCGAGCCCACGCAGGAGGCGGCCGAGGAGTGGGGGCGGACCGTCCGGGAGAGCGCGCACGACAACTCCGCGTTCCAGGCCGAGTGCACGCCCGGCTACTACAACCGTGAGGGAGCGGGCATCCACGGCGGCTTCTCCTACAGCCCCGGCCCCGTGGCCTTCCACCGGCTGCTGGCGGAATGGCGGAGGAACCGCACGCACGAGGTCCTCGGTGAGAACCGGTGAGGCTCGGACCGGTGCCCTTCCCACCCGCGAACACCCACGATCGAAACGGGAGAGCATGACCTCGAACCGACGCGGGCAACCGCTCGTCGCCGCCGCCCGGGTGCTACCGGCCGTCCTCCTGGTCGCTGTGACAGCGGGCTGCGCGGAGACGGCGGCCACGGGTGAGGACCAGGGGAAGGAGCGCACCGCATCCCGACTGGTCCAGGTGACCTCGGTCCACGAGGAAACCGGGATGACACTGCTGGAGGGGCCGACCTTCGCCCCGGACGGCGGCCTCCTCGTCGTCGACGTGCCCGCTCCCGCCGGAGAGCCCAAGGTGCTGAGGGTGGACACCGAGTCCCGGGACGTGACCACCGTCTTCACCGACGAGACCAGCGCGTACACGTCCGCGCAGTTCAGTCCGTACGACGACCGGCTCTACCTGACGGACTTCGCCGGCGGGGAGATCCACAGCATCACCCCGGACGGGGAGGACCCCGCCACCTTCTTCTCGGGTGAGGTCGACGGGACCCCGATGAGCCCCGACGACCTCGCGTTCGACGAGGACGGGAACATGTACGTCAGCGACTCCACCGGGCTCGCCGAGCCGTTCTGGGAGCCCCGGGGCAGAGTGGTCCGGATCGACCGGGAGACGGCCGAGGCGACCGTCCTGGCGGACGAGCTCCCCGCGCCGAACGGCATCTCGTTCAGCGCGGACTACGCGGGGCTGTGGGTCAGCCAGTACAACGCGAACCGCGTCGACCACCTCACGCTCAACGACGACGGTACCGAGGTGGAGACTGCCCATCCGGGGGTCCACCTCGACGGTGGCACGAGCCAGATCGACTCCAACGCGGTCGACGCCGAGGGCAACCTCTACCAGGCCGTACACGGCCAACCGCGGATCCACGTGTACGACTCCACGGGCGAGCACCTGGCGACGGTGGGTGTCCCCTCCGAGGACGCCGAGGGGTTGGACACGGCGACGAACGTCGCCATCGAGCCGGGGACGACCAACGCGTACATGACAGTCAGCGGGCAGGACGGCGGTTTCGTCTACACCTTCGACGCGCTCGGTGAAGGGATCCGCCAGTCCAACGGCGGATGACCGAGTCCCCGAGGCAGGCCCCCGGGTCCCGGGTCCGCTACGCGGGTCGTGTGCTCCCTCCCCCGCGTCACGGGGGAAGGAGCCCCGCCGCCCGGTCTCCGAAGCGCCTGACGGGGGCCGCCCGTGGCCTGCCGGGGCGGGTTTCAGCCCCGGCGGGCCCGTTCGGCGTCCAGCACCGCGGCGAGCAGCCCGGGGAAGCGCCCTTCCAGGTCAGCCGTGCGCAGGCTGCTCTTGCGGGCGGTCCCCTCGTAGTACTGGCGGATGACCCCGGCCTCGCGCAGCACCCGGAAGTGGTGGGTGGAGGTGGACTTGCTCACCGGAAGCGCGAAGGAGACGCAGGCCATGTCCTCGTGGCCCTCGTCCAGGGCGAGCACGATGCTCAGCCGTACCGGGTCGGCCAGCGCGCTCAGCACGGCCTCCAGGCGGATCCGCGAGGTCTCGGGGTGGTCCAGCCGGCGCCCGGACACGGTTCCGGAATCGGACTTGGGCATGCTGTGGCCTCCGTTGGTCCTGTTCACACCCCAAAGTACGAAAACCCTCGTAGTTTGACAACCATCGTAGTACGACGAGTAACGTACTAAGGTCGCCGCAGCCGCCGCGGCCAGTCGACGCGAAGGAATCCACCGTGAGCCAGTTGTTCGCCCCGTTGACCCTGCGTTCGCTGACCATCCCCAACCGGGTGTGGATGGCCCCGATGTGCATGTACTCCGCCCCCGACGAGGGGCCGCGGACCGGAGCGCCCACCGACTTCCACCTCACCCACCTGGCCTCCCGGGCCGCCGGCGGCGCGGGCCTGGTGATGGCCGAGGCCACCGGGGTGCGCCCCGACGGCCGGATCAGCCCTTGGGACCTGGGCCTGTGGAACGACCAGCAGCAGGCCGCCTTCGCCCGCGTCACCGCCGCCGTTCGCGCCCACGGGGCCGTCCCCGCCATCCAGCTCGCCCACGCCGGACGCAAGGCCGCCACCGACCGCCCCTGGCTGGGCGGCCGCGGACTGTCCGAGGCCGAGGGCGGCTGGACCCCGGTCGCGCCCAGCGCCTGGGCCTTCGAGGGTCTGCCCGTGCCGCACGAGCTCACCGTGGCCGAGATCGACCAGCTGGTGGCCGACTTCGCCGCCTCGGCCGAACGCGCCCTGGCCGCGGGGTTCCAGGCCGTCGAGGTACACGGCGCCCACGGCTACCTGCTGAACTCGTTCCTCTCCCCCGCGGGCAACCGGCGCACCGACTCCTACGGCGGCGACCTCACCGGCCGCATGCGCTTCCCGCTGCGGGTGGTCGAGGCCGTACGCGAGGTGTGGCCCGAGGACCTGCCCGTGTTCTTCCGGGTCTCGGCCACCGACTGGATCGAGGAGAACCCCGAGGACACCCGCGCGGGCTGGACCGCGGAGGAGACCGTGCTCCTGGCCAAGGAACTCCAGGCCCGCGGGGTGGACCTGATGGACGTGTCCACCGGCGGCATGGTGCACGACGCCCGGATCCCGGCCGCCCCCGGCTTCCAGACGCCCTTCGCCGGACGGGTGCGTGAGGAGACCGGGCTGCCCACGGCGGCGGTCGGGCTCATCACCGACCCCCGCCAGGCCGAGGAGGTCATCTCCTCCGGTGCCGCCGACGCCGCCATGCTCGGCCGAGAACTGCTGCGTGACCCCTACTGGGCGCACCGCGCCGCCACCGAACTGGACGCGCGGTCGAACTGGCCGGTGCAGTACGGCTACGCGGTCGGCCGCGGCTGACCGGCCCGCGAGGGCCCCGAACGACCGGTCCGGGAAGGAACCCGGCCGGTCCGGTGTCGGCGGGCGGCCGGAGAGGGTCTGGAGGGCGGAGACGGCGTGAAGGGCGTTCGGCCCGGGGTCAGACCCGGCCGTCCACCCGGTGCGCCGCCCGCCGCAGCAACAGCCACACCGCCACCGCCGTCACCAGGGCGCCCCCGACCAGGCAGGCCCACGGGGGCAGCGGACCGGCGTCGTAACCGGGCACGGCCAGCACCGCCCACGAGGGCGGCGACACGAGCAGGGCCAGGTTCCAGGGCGAGGGCAGGACCCAGACCACGACCGGAGTGAGCGTCAGCACCGCACCGACACCCTTCGCCACGACCAGGGCCGCCACCCTGTCCCGGGACCACGCCATGATCACCGCCGTGACCAGGGCGGCCTGCGCCGCGGCCAGTAGCAGCGCGACCGTCGTCCCCCAGGGCCGACCGGGTGTCACGAAGCCGCTCAACGGCAGGGCCGCGGCCAACCCGACGAGGGACAGGACCGCGGGCAGAACCGTTCGATAGGCCAGATAGGCCCGCAGTGACAACGGCGAGACCCGCAGGGCCGGAAGAATCCCCTCGTCGCCGTCCTCCACCGCGCGCAGACCGTTCACCATCCCCAGCATCATCGGGACGTGCAACAGCACCAGGGCCGCCAGCAGCACCGGGGTCAGCGGGGCCAGGTCGAAGCCGTAGGTGTCGCGCACCAGTTCCGCGGCGGGCGGATACAGGAAGCGGAGCGCGAGGGCCAGCGGTACCGGGGCGCAGCACACCAGGAGCAACAGCGGGTCGCGTCCCACCCCGATCAGGTCGACCCGGGCGAAGCGGACCAGCGCGGGGAGCGAACCGCGTCCCGTGAGGCGGTTCCGCCGGGAGGTCCGTGCCCGCCGGGGCCGCCGTCGGCGCGGCCCCGCTCCGGGCTCTGCTCCCCCGGCCGCGGACGACAGCGCCCGCTCCGCGGCCAGCAGGGCCGCCGCCGCGCACAGCAGCGCGTACGCCCCGGCCGTGCCCCACACGACCGGGGAACCGACCGCGGCACCGGGCACGGCCCCCAGACGGATCAGTTCGGCACCCGCCGTGGTGGGGACCGCGTACACCACCGGATGCCGGACGAGCCCGGTCAGGTGCACCAGGGGAACGAGCAGCAGCGGAGCGACGGCCAGGGGGACGCTCAACAGGAAACCCTGCACGCTCCGGCGGCGGACCCCGACCACCAGACAGGCCGAGAGCAGCAGGACAGAGGTCAGGGCCACCCCGGACAGGACCAGCGGAAGCGACCACAGCAGGTCGGCCGGGCGGCCCCGGGAGGCCGCCGCGGTCATCGGAACGGCGACCAGCAGAGCCAGGGCGGTGAGTGAGCCGACCCGGACGAGCACCGTCTCCCCGGGGCGCAGCGGGGTGGCGGACAGCGCCGCGCGCGTGCCCTCGGTACGTTCGAGGAGCAGCAGCACCACGGCGAACAGGGCGCCGAACCCCGCCGTGTCCAGGAACAGCAGATAGGCGGCGACGGTACCGGACGCCTGGGCCGGGACCACCCACAGCACCAGTGTCCACAGCACGGCCAGCGCGGCGGCGATCCCGACGATCCCGTGCCGCGCCTGGACCCGGGCCTCCAGGGCGCACGCCGCCGAGAACCGGGTCACAACCGCTCCCGGGTGATCCGGGTGAAGACCTCGTCCAGCGTGGCCTCCCGGGTGTGCAGGGTCTCCACCTCGCCCCGCCTGAGCAGTTCGAGGAGTTCGGGGTCGTCGGCCAGGGCGTCCGCGGCGATCTGCCGGGGCGCACGCCCGCGCACCCGCACCACCAGGCCGGGGCTTCCGTAGCCGAGCCGGAAGCCCCGCGGGGTGTCCACGGCGGCGATCCTGCCCTCGACCACGAAAGCGACCCGGTCGCACAGGCGGTCGGCGGTGACCATGTCGTGAGTGGTGAGGAAGACCGTGCACCCTCGCGCGGCCTCGGCGCGCACGAGGTCGCGGAGCAGTTCCGCGCGGACCGGGTCCTGCCCGCTGGTCGGCTCGTCGAGGAACAGCAGCCGAGGCCGGTTGACCAGCGCCCTGGCCAGGTTGAGCCGCATGCGCATGCCCTTGGACAGGTCGGCGGCCCGCCGGTCGGCGGCGTCGAGCAGATCCACCGCGGCCAGGAGTTCCTCGGGCTCCGCGACCGGGCCGCGGTACAGGGAGGCGAAGGCGGCGAGGTTCTCCCGAGCCGTGAGCCGGCCGTACCCGGCCGGAAGCTCGAACCCCACCCCCACGTGTTCGAAGTAGTCCTGTCCCCAGGCCTCCAGCGGGCGGCCGAGGACACGCACCCCGCCCTCGTAGCGGCGCAGCAGACGGGTCAGTACCTTCTGTGTGGTGGACTTCCCGGCACCGCTGGGCCCGAGGAAGCCGAAGACCTCACCGCGCCGGACGGAGAAGTCCATGCCGTCGACGGCGGGCCGGTCGGTGCCGGGGTAGCGGACCCGGAGACCTTCGACGGTGATGGCGGAGTGCTCGTCCACGGATGCCTTCCGGTACGGCGCTGGGGCGGGTTCCGGGGCCGGGGCGCGGCCCCGTCCCCATCCTTGCCGGAGCCGTCGGTCGCCACAAGCTGCAAGCGGGCAACGCACGCGGTGGGGCGGCGGGTCCGCCCGGGAGTGTCGTGGACGTGACCGCGGGTACCGCCCGCGCCCGGCTGCGGCGGGGGCCGCGCGACGGCCGGGGCGCCGCGACCCGGCTCCGACCGGATGGAAGACTTCCGGGGAGGACCGCGTCGCTCGCGGTGTTCACTGAAGGAGGTTGTCATGGTTGAGGACGGAACGGTCACGCCGAAGGTGATGGTGGGGGTGGACGGGTCGCCGACCGCGTCCGCGGCACTGGCCTGGGCGGCGGCGGAGGCCGACCGCCGGGGCCGGCCGCTGCACGTGGTGTGCGCGCTGGCGATGCCGCTGGTGGCGTCGATGTACGCGGGCTCCACCCGGTTCCCTCCCTCGGAGGAGATCACCGCGCAGGGCCACCGGTTGCTGGGCGAGGCGTCCGAGCGCGCGCGTGAACTGCGGCCCGGGGTGCAGGTGGAGGAGGTCCTGGCCCTGGAGGACCCCGCGACGGCGCTGCTGCGCAGGAGCGGCCCGGAGGACCTCCTGGTCGTGGGCTCCCGCGGCCTGGGCGCCGCCCGCTCGGCCCTGGACTCCTCCGTGAGCGTGCGGCTGGCGGCACGGGCCGAGTGCCCGGTGCTCGTGGTGCCCGCCTCCGAGGCGACGGAGCCGGCGGAGCCGACGGAACCGCACCGGATCGTGGTGGGTGTGGACGGCTCCGAGTACTCACGGCGGGCGCTGGACTTCGCGCTGCGCGAGGCCGCTCGCGTCGAGGGCGGTTCGGTCGTGGTCGTGCACAGCTGGTGGGTCCAGCTGCCGTTCGACCCCGGGTCCCTGGTCGGGGGCGGTTGGGCTCCCCCGAGCGAGGAATTGGACGAGCGCTCCCGGAAGATGGTGGCGGAAATGCTGGAGCGGGTCCCGGGCGGGACCGAGGGCGTGGAGGTCTCCGTCGTGCGCAGTGAGCGGCCCCCCGCGGAGGCCGTCGTCGAGGCGGCTGACGACGCGGACCTGATCGTGGTCGGATCGCGGGGCCGGGGCAGCGTGCGGGGCCTGTTGCTGGGTTCGGTGAGCCAGGGCGTGCTGCACTCGGCGACGGTGCCGGTCGCGGTGCTGCCGAAGCACCCCCGCCCGCGGAGCTGACACCCGCGGGGCCGAACAGACGTGCTCGGCCCCGGGGCCCGATGCGGCCGCGGGTCCGGGTAAGGGCCCGCGGTGTCGGGCTCCGGGCCGGGCCCGCCCCGATCAGACCGCGGACCAGCCGCCGTCCACCGGGAGCAGTACGCCGTTGACGTTGCTCGCGGCGTCCGAGGCCAGGAAGACGATGGCCGCGGCCAGTTCGTCGGCTCGGGCCACCTCTCCCATGTTGCCCATGTAGCGGCCGAGAACGGCGGGGCCGGGCGCCTGGGCGTCCGCGTCGACCCTGATTCCGGTGGCCGTGCCGCCCGGGGCGACCGCGTTGACCCGGATCCCCTGGTCCCGGTACATGACCGCGGTGGACTTCACGAGCCCCACCACCCCGTGCTTGGCGGCGGTGTAGGCGGCCCCGGCGGCGCTGCCGCGCAGGGAGGCCTCGGAGGCGGTGAAGACGACGGAGCCCCGGCCGTGCTCGACCATGTGCGGCAGGACCGCCCGGGTGAGCAGGAAGGGGGCGGTCAGGTTGACCCGGATGAGCCGCTCCCACAGGGCGTCGGTGACGTCGGCGGTCGCGGACATGTCGTCCATGATCCCGGCGTTGTTGACCAGGACGTCGATGCCGCCAAGGCGGTCGAGGGCGGTGGCGACGACCTCGTCCACGACCTCCTGGCGGCTGAGGTCGCCCGCGACGCTCTCCGCCGTCCCCCCTGCGTGGCGGATCTCCTGGACGGCGCTGTCGGCGGAGGCGCCGTCCAGGTCGGCCACCAGAACCCTGGCGCCCTCCCCGGCCAAACGCAGCGCGCTCGCCCGCCCGATTCCGGAGCCGCCCCCGGTGACGACGGCGTTCTTCCCGGTCAGACCCGATGCGGTCATGACTCCCTCTGTTCTCCCCTGCGGGGTTCTGCGCACGGATTCCCGCGGTGCGCGGGATCCGGACGGTCACTGCGACTAATATTGTCAATATAAGACTTTTTGTCGCTGAAAGACAATTATTCTGTGCTGGGACCCCAGGTCAGTAGAGTTGTCCGAACCGTCGAGAAGCCACCCGGAGGAGGGCACGTGCCCCGTACCCCGAACCCCTCCCCCGCACCGCCGGCCCGGGGGAGGCCGCCCATGAGCAGGCGGCGCCGGGAGATCATGCGTATGCAGATCGCCCGGGCCGCCGTGGAGCTGTTCACCGCCAAGGGGGTGACCGCGACCACGGGGGACGACATCGCCCGCGAGCTCGGGATCTCCACCCGCACCCTGTGGCGGTACTTCCCGAGCAAGGAGAGCTGTGTGCGCCCGCTGCTCACCAGCGGGCTCGACCTCATGGCGGACCGACTGCGCTCGTGGCCCGCCGACCTCTCACTCGCCGAGCACCTGGAGCGTTCGGGCGCCCTGGACGAGGACGACCGGACAGCGCTGGGCGCCCCGACGGTCGACCTCATCCGGATGACCCGTACCGAACCCGGGCTGATGGCCGTGTGGCTGACGGTCCACCAGACCGCCGAGGGCGTCTTCGCCGAGGCCGTCGCGGAACGCGCCGGGGCCGCACCCGACACCCTGTCCGTACGGGTCCAGGCCGCCGCGATCAACGCGGCGCTGAGGGTGGCCGCGGAACAGTTCGCCGCCGATGAAGGGCACGGTGCGAGCATGACCGCCCTGGTCCGAAAAGCCCTCACCACCGTCGGCGACGGCCTGGGACCACTCCCCCGGGGAACCGGGCCCGGAGAACCCGACCCCCGCCGCCGCGACGCCCCGGACCACCACCCGGGCTGAAGGGCTCCGGACGGCACCGGCGACGCCTCCACCCCTCCCACCGGTGGCTCGGCGGTCCCCCTCCGGCCCGACCTCCCCAAACGCCCGGACACACCGCGAACCGGCGCCGGGGCAACCCCACCCGCACACGCCGCCGACCTTTCTCGTTAGGGTTCCTCCGGGCCCCACCGGGGCACCGCTTCCACGGAGCGGTACCCCGGCGCGGCCACCGGCAACGGCGCCGGACCATGCCAGCACCGCACCACGGAGTCCAGGAGGCATCCGGCATGTTCGAGAAGATACTGGTGGCCAACCGCGGTGAGATCGCGATCCGCGCACTGCGCGCGGGACACGAGCTGGGGGCGCGGACCGTCGCGGTCTTCCCCCACGAGGACCGCCACTCGCTGCACCGGCTCAAGGCCGACGAGGCCTACCAGATCGGTGAGCCCGGACACCCCGTCCGGGCGTACCTGTCGGTCGACGAGATCGTCCGCGCCGCGCGGGAGGCGGGCGCCGACGCCGTCTACCCCGGGTACGGGTTCCTCTCCGAGAACCCCGACCTGGCCAGGGCCTGCGCGGAGGCGGGCATCACCTTCGTCGGCCCGCCCGCCGAGGTCCTGGAGCTGACCGGGAACAAGGCGACCGCCATCGCCGCCGCCAAGCGCGCGGGCGTCCCGGTCCTGGACTCCACCGAGCCCTCCACCGACGTGGACGGACTGCTCACCGCCGCCGAACAGATCGGCTTCCCCATCTTCGTCAAGGCCGTGGCGGGCGGCGGCGGCCGGGGGATGCGCCGCGTGGACACGGCCGGCGCGCTCCGGGAGTCCATCGAGGCGGCCATGCGCGAGGCCGAGACGGCCTTCGGCGACCCCACGGTGTTCCTGGAGCGTGCCGTGGTGGATCCGCGCCACATCGAGGTGCAGATCCTCTCCGACGGCGAGGACGTCATCCACCTGTACGAGCGCGACTGCTCGGTGCAGCGGCGGCACCAGAAGGTCGTGGAGCTGGCCCCGGCGCCCAACCTCGACCCGGAGCTGCGTGACCGGATGTGCGCCGACGCGGTGCGCCTGGCCCGGGAGCTGGGCTACCGCAACGCGGGCACGGTCGAGTTCCTGGTGGGTCGGGACGGCCAGCACGTGTTCATCGAGCTCAACCCGCGCATCCAGGTGGAGCACACGGTGACCGAGGAGGTCACCGACGTCGACCTCGTGCAGTCGCAGATCCGGATCGCCTCCGGTGCGACCCTCGCCGACCTGGGCCTGTCCCAGGACGCGATCGTGCTGCACGGCGCCGCCCTGCAGTGCCGCATCACCACCGAGGACCCGGCCAACGGGTTCCGGCCCGACACCGGGACGATCAGCGCCTACCGATCCCCCGGCGGTTCGGGGATCCGCCTGGACGGCGGGACCGCGGCGGCCGGTTCGGAGGTCAGCGCCTACTTCGACTCCCTGCTGGTCAAGCTCACCTGCCGGGGCCGCGACTTCGCCACGGCGGTGAGCCGGGCCCAGCGCGCGGTCGCCGAGTTCCGTATCCGCGGGATCTCCACCAACATCCCCTTCCTCCAGGCGGTACTGGAGGACGAGGACTTCCGGCAGGGCCGGGCCACCACCTCGTTCATCGAGGAGCGCCCCCAGCTGCTGACCGCGCGCCCCTCCGCGGACCGGGGCACCCGCCTGCTCACCTACCTGGCCGACGTGACGGTCAACAAGCCGCACGGGGAGCGCCCGCAGCTGATCGACCCGGTCGCCAAGCTGCCCGCCGTGCCCGAGGGCGCTCCGCCCGCCGGGTCCAGGCAGCGCCTGGCCGAACTGGGCCCCGAGGGTTTCGCGCGGTGGCTGCGCTCCTCCGACACCCTGGGGGTCACCGACACCACCTTCCGGGACGCCCACCAGTCGCTGCTGGCCACCCGGGTGCGCACCCAGGACCTGCTGGCGGCGGCGCCCGCCGTGGCGCACACCCTGCCCGAGCTCCTCTCCCTGGAGTGCTGGGGCGGCGCGACCTACGACGTGGCGCTGCGCTTCCTCGCCGAGGACCCGTGGGAGCGGCTCGCGGCGCTGCGGGAGGCCGTGCCCAACGTGGCCCTGCAGATGCTGCTGCGCGGCCGCAACACGGTCGGGTACACGCCCTACCCCACCGAGGTCACCAACGCGTTCGTGCGTGAGGCCGCCGCGACCGGCGTGGACGTCTTCCGGATCTTCGACGCACTCAACGACGTCGAGCAGATGCGCCCGGCGATCGACGCGGTCCGCGAGACCGGTACCGGGGTGGCCGAGGTGGCGCTGTGCTACACCGCCGACCTGTCGGACCCGTCGGAGAAGCTGTACACGCTGGACTACTACCTGAAGCTGGCGGAGCGGATCGTGGAGTCCGGCGCACACGTGCTCGCCATCAAGGACATGGCCGGGCTGCTGCGCGCCCCGGCCGCCTCCCGCCTGGTCAGCGCGCTGCGGAGCGAGTTCGACCTGCCGGTCCACGTGCACACGCACGACACCGCGGGCGGCCAGCTCGCCACCTACCTGGCGGCGGTCAACGCGGGCGCGGACGCCGTGGACGGCGCCGTGGCGTCGATGGCGGGCACCACCTCGCAGCCGTCGCTGTCGGCCATCGTGGCCGCCTTCGACCACTCCGCCACCCCCACCGGGCTGTCCCTGGACGCGGTCAACGAGCTGGAGCCGTACTGGGAGGCGGTCCGCCGGGTGTACGCGCCCTTCGAGGCGGGTCTGGCCTCCCCGACCGGCCGGGTCTACCACCACGAGATCCCCGGCGGTCAGCTGTCCAACCTGCGCACGCAGGCCATCGCGCTGGGGCTGGGCGACCGGTTCGAGGACATCGAGGCGATGTACGCCGCCGCAGACCGGATGCTGGGCCGCCTGGTGAAGGTGACCCCCTCCTCCAAGGTGGTGGGCGACCTGGCCCTGCACCTGGTGGGCGCCGGGGTCTCCCCCGAGGAGTTCGAGAAGGACCCGGACCGGTTCGACGTGCCCGACTCTGTGGTGGGCTTCCTCCGTGGTGAGCTGGGGGTCCCCCCGGGCGAGTGGCCCGAGCCGTTCCGCACCAAGGCGCTGCGCGGGCGCGGCGAGGCCCGCGAGACCACCCCGCTCACCGAGACGGACCGGGCCGGTCTGGCCGAGGAGCCGCGCGCCACGCTGAACCGGCTGCTGTTCGCGGGTCCGACGAAGGAGTTCGAGTCGCACCGCGCCGCCTACGGCGACACGAGCGTGCTGGACAGCAAGGACTTCTTCTACGGTCTGCGCGAGGGCGAGGAGCACGTCGTGGACCTGGAGCCGGGTGTGCGGCTGCTCATCGGGCTCCAGGCGGTGAGCGAGGCGGACGAGCGCGGCATGCGCACCGTCATGACCACCCTCAACGACCAGCTGAGGCCGCTGCACATCCGGGACCGGTCGCTGGCCTCGGACGTGCCCGAGGCGGAGAAGGCCGACCGGAACGACCCCTCGCAGGTGGCGGCGCCCTTCGCGGGCGTGGTCACCCCGGTCGTGGCCGTGGGCGACGAGGTCAAGGCCGGTGACACGGTCGCCACCATCGAGGCGATGAAGATGGAGGCCTCGATCACCGCATCGCAGGACGGTGTGGTCTCCCGGTTGGCCATCGACGGCGTCCGCCGGGTGGAGGGCGGCGACCTGATCGTCCAGCTGGGCTGAGGCAGGCGTTCCCCGCCCCGGCCGGCCCGTCCCCGTGCGGGGCGGGTCGGCCGGGGCCGTCCGCGTCCGTGCGAGGTGCGGGCGCGAGCCCATGGAGGCCGGTCCCGGCCCTGTCCGGAAGTGGACAGGGCGGACCGCCCGGCGGAAAACGGGAAGCGCCGCGGGGAGGCGGTTCGTACGATGGGGGCGACCTCGAAAACGCGGGAACACCCGCAGCGAAAGGAGCCCCGGTGTCTGACGTGCCCGAACGCGCACTGGTCGTGATGGCCCACCCCGACGACGCCGACTTCGCCTGTGCGGGGACCGTGGCCCTGTGGACCGGCGCCGGGACCGAGGTGGTCTATCTGATGGTCACCGACGGCGAGGCCGGCGGGGACGAGATCACCCTGGACAGCTCGGAGATCGCGGCGATGCGCCGGGAGGAGCAGCGCCGGGCCGCGGCCGAGGTCGGGGTCAAGGACGTGCGTTTCCTCGGCTACCCGGACGGGCGGGTGGTCGCCTCGCTCGGTCTGCGCCGCGACGTCTCCCGCGTCATCCGGCAGGTGCGGCCCCAGCGTGTGGTCATCCCCAGCCCCGAGCGGGACTGGGACAGCATCGCCGCCAGCCACCCCGACCACATGGCCACCGGGGAGGCGGCGCTCAACGCGGTCTACCCGGACGCGCGCAACCCGCACGCGCACCGCGAGCTCCTCGCCGAGGAGGGGCTGGCCCCGTGGACCGTCCCCGAGGTGTGGGTCGCCGGAGGCCCCAAGACCAACCACCGTTCGGACATCACCGGGGTCTTCGACCGCAAGATGGCGGCGCTGGCCTCGCACGAGAGCCAGATCGGCGACATCACCGAACTCGAACCGATGCTGCGCCAGTGGATGGCGGCCAACGCCGCCGAGGCGGGTCTGCCCGAGGGCGCTCTGGCCGAGGTCTTCCAGATCGTCCACACCGCCTGACCAGGAACCGGTGCGGGGCCGCGGGCGGAGCGGCCCGTGGCTGGCACCGGCATTGGTGGGCGCGCCGTACCGGGGGCTCAGGCACTGCGGCGTGCGGCCACCGATCCGAAGTTCTGGTCGGGGCCGCTGCGGTACCGGCCGAGGAAGGGCCACGATGTCCGGGCACCGGATCGGACGAGGCGCGGAGACGGCTCCATGAGGATGTCGTTCTACCTGGTTCTCCTGTTCCTTTCCCTGTTCCTCCTCACCTTGGGACTGATGGAGGAGGACTGGGCGTACTGGAACGGGACTTATTTCGATGAGTACGTGCGACTCACGGAGTACGAACTGGCGCACGTTCTCGTGTCGTTCTCGCTCGTGCTCCAGCTTCTCGCTTTTCGCCTCATGTGGCGCCACAGGGCTCCACTGATCATCTGCGCGTCCTTCTCGGTCGTCTGCTTCGGATTCCTCCTGGGGGTGACCTGACATGGAGAGGTCAAGGGTTCCCGCGACCTGGGTGTACCTGCTGGTGTCCCTGTCCCTGCTCGTCATCGGCGCCTCCTTCAGCCCGCTGGACTCCGAGGAGGCCGCCCGGGCCAGCAGGCAGGACGTGGAGCTCACCAAGAACGGGCTCCAGAACTTCACCTTCCTCACCGCGATGGTGGCGGCTCTTCTCCTTGCCTCCATGAGGACCGGTGTGTTCTACGTTTGCCTCGGGGCCGTCCTCACCGCCGCCGCCCTGTTCCTCCTTTTCGCCCTCTGAGCTCGGTTCGGCACGGGAGCGGACCTGTACCGGGCCCGTACCGCACAGGCCGGTCCTGATTCGCTGTCGGGGTTCACCGTCATCGGGCCCGGCCAGGTGGGACGCGTGGTGGTCAGCTATGAAGAGCCCGAGCAGGTTTGGGCCCCTTTTTCGCGGTGATCTTGCTACCAGAAGCGAAATGGGCGCCGAAGTTGCCCCTGGTAGCAAGATCTACTGGTTCATCCTGGTGTGTGTCGGGAGGGTTTCGACGGGAGCCGCCCGACAGCGGGGCTGGGGTGACTCCAGCAAGATCTGTCCCACGTGGACCTTGTCGTGACCTGTCCACCAGCACCCGCAGGCCAAGACCCTGGCCGCGGGAGTGACCTCATAGAAGCCTGTGCAGCCGATAACTCACAGTAGATCTGTCCCCCGGGCCAGGGCCCTGGTAGTCGTCCCGTTCCTGAACAAAGGAAAGACAGGACACCACCATGGTGACAGTGGGCATCGATCCGCACAAGAACATGCACCAGGCCCTCGCGCTGGCCGATGACGGCACCCGGCTGGGCACTGCCAAGAAGGTCACCGCGGGCCCGCAGGCCCTGGGCGAGCTCCTGGCCTGGATCCGCCCTCTGGCGGGCGATGCCCCGGTGTTGTGGGCGATCGAGGGCGGCCCCGGGCTGGGCCGGGCCATCGCTGACGCCTTGTTGGGGGCGGGCCAGGAAGTGGTGTGGGTGCCGGCGCGCGCGATGGCCGCCCACCGCCGCCTGAGCGGGGCGGTGGGCGCCAAGTCCGACGTGATCGACGCGGTGGCGGTGGCCCGCGCGGCGATGGCCGACCCTGATCTGGCCCGCCACCGTCTCGATCCGCTGGTGCGGCAGGTGCGTGTGCTGGTGGATCTGCGCCAGGACCTGGTGCGGCGGCGGGTGGCCCTGACCAACCGGGTGCTGGCGATGCTGCACCGGGAACTGGACCACAACCTGGGCAAGGGTGCGTTGGCCACCCGGGCCAAGGTGGGACGGGTGCGTGCGCTGGTGGAGGGGGCCGAGCTGGGTGAGGTGGTGCGATGGGCGCTGGCCGAGCAGCTGGGTGAGGTGCACACGCTGTTGGTGCGTATCGCTGGGGTGGAGCGGCGGCTCAAGGAGTTGGTGGAGCCGTTGGCGCCGAACCTGTTGGGGATTCGTGGTGTGGGTGTGGTCTGGGCTGCGGTGTTGCTTTCGCAGGTAGGGGACGTGTCGCGGTTCAAGACCTCGGCGAGGATGGCCCGGTGGGCGGGGTGCGCGCCGATCCCGGTGTTCTCCTCGGGGCGCCAGCGGCACCGGTTGCATCGGGGTGGGAACCGGCAGGTGAACCGGGCGCTGCACTCGATCGCTGTGGTGCAGGCCCGGTTCCATGGGCCGGCCCGGGAGTTCGTGCGTTCCCGGCAGGAGGCCAAGGGCACCAAGGGTGCGTATCGGGCGTTGAAGCGGCATTTGATGGATGTGGTGTATCGGGCGATGGTCGCTGATCAAGTGGTGAGAGAGCGGGCTGTTGTCTCTCTTCAGCCCGCCACTTGACATAGAAGCGTCACCGCGGTTCAGCTGTTTTCGGAAGCAGCGGACACTCTGTCGGCCGGGTTTGGGGCGCTACGGGCTTCGCACCTCACCTGGCACCACGGATGCGCCGCACCCTCAACCGTCGACGTCCGCTTTCCCACTGATCCGCCAGAAGGCGCCAGCCTGGCCGACGACCAGCCCTACCGCGGCCACCGCGTACCCGGCCCACAACAGGGTCAGGCCGCCGACCGCGACCAGGGGCGCCGCCGCGAGCACCAGTCCCCCGTAACAGAGGGCGAACGTGTACATCGAGGGGGCCGTGCGCCGCAGGGCGACCAGCCCCATCCCGGAGAGCACCTGGGCGTTGTCGGCCGACACGGCCAGGGCGAGGAGGGGCAGCACGGCCGCCATCGCCGCCCGCACCGCGGGGTCGGGGCTGAGCAGACCGGTGAGCGGAGCGGGAAACAACCACAGCGGCAGCTGACCGGGGCCGCCACCGCGTACCCTGCCCACACCGTGCGGCGCACCAGGCCCGGCTCGCCCCGGCCCGCCGCCCTGGCCGCCAGCGGAACCACGGCCTGGCCGGCCGCCAGGGCGGGGAAGAAGAGCAGGTTCGCGAGCAGGACGAGGAACTGGTGTGCGGCGGCCGCCTCGGCGCTGGCCCGCGCCACCACCACGACCAGCACACCCAACGACACCGACTTGATGAGCAGGGTCGCCCCGGAGGGCAGCCCCACCCGCGCGATCTCGCGCACGCGAGCCCAGCGGGGCGCCCCGAACCAGTCCCGGGCCTCCTCCGGCAGTGCCCGCCGCACCGCGTACGCCTTCAGGGCGAGCAGGACCGCCCCGTTCAGCAGCAGGGAGAACCCCGCCCCGGTCAGTCCCAGGGCGGGCAGCGGTCCCGGCCCCAGAACCAGCACCGGAGTGAGCAGGACCGCCAGCGCCGCACCGACCAGGCTCAGCACGAGCACGGACCGGTTGCGACCGAGCGCGACGAGGAGGGTGGTCGCGGAGGCGGCGAGGGCGGCGGTCATCGCGTGGGCGGCGACGAACAGCGGGTACACGCCCAGGGCCGATCTGGTCCGTTCCACCACCCCGACCACGTCGGCCAGGAGGGGGACGCAGAGCACGGCCAGGGCCGCCGCGGCGCCGAGCAGCAGCGCGAGCCAGGCGCCGTCCCGGACCACGCCGCGCAGGGCCCGGGGGTCGTCCTCGCTGCGCGCTACGAAGGGCATCGAGCCGCGCAGGGCCCCCTGGACCGCCATGACGGCGGGCGAGAGCACGGCGGTGACCAGGGCGTGGGCGGCGAGTTCAGCGGTGCGGGCATGGCTGAGCGCCAACGCTCCGACCAGGCTCGCGGCCAGGGAGGTGAGCATGGCCAGGTAGAGCGGGAGGGCCCTGGCCAGAACCGTGCGGAGCAGGGAGCGGAACGGGGGCAGGTCCGCTGCGGGCGGGCCGGATGCGGCTTCCCGGCCGGGGGTCTGCGCGGTTCGGGGGACGGGGGTTCCGGAGGCGTTGGTGGGCATGAAAAAAGCCTCGGACCGCACACCGGGGAACCGGAGCGGGTCGAGGCCTGCGCCATGGATTCTACCGGCCCGGGCACCGGCGGCGGAAGAGGTCGGCCGCGACGGCATACCCTCGAAGGGTGACGAACACGCTCCACGTCCGCGGTCCCGGTGAGGCCGCCGCCCGGATGCGCGAGGTCCTCGGCAGGGGGCCCGTGGTCGCGCTGACCGGCGCGGGGATGTCGACGGACTCGGGTATCCCCGACTACCGAGGACCGGACTCACCGCCGCGCAAACCCATGACCTACCAGGAGTTCGTCGGCGACGCCGCGTTCCGGCGCCACTACTGGGCCCGCAACCACGTCGGCTGGCGCCACGTCGAGCACACCCGCCCCAATGATGGCCACCATGCCCTCGCCGACCTCGAACGCGCGGGGGTGGTGTCCGGGGTCATCACCCAGAACGTCGACACCCTGCACGGGGTCGCGGGCAGCCGCCGGGTCATCGACCTGCACGGCCGCTACGACCGGGTGATCTGTCTGGGTTGCCGTACGGTGACCGGCCGCGAGGAGTTGGCGGAGCGCCTCACCGAACTCAACCCCGGCTTCGCCGAGCGGGTGGCCGACATCGAGGTGGCCCCGGACGCCGACGCCGTGCTGGCCTCCACCGAGGGGTTCCGGGTGGCCGACTGCTCCTCCTGTGGCGGCGTCCTCAAACCGGACATCGTGTACTTCGGCGAGAACGTGCCCAAACCCCGGGTCCTGGAGGCCTACGCCCTGGTGGACCGGGCGTCCGGTCTGCTGGTCGCGGGCTCCTCGCTGACGGTCTTCTCCGGCCGGAGGTTCGTCAAGCACGCCGCCGGCCAGGGAAAACCCGTGGTGATCCTCAACCGTGGCGCGACCCGGATGGACGACGTCGCGACCCTGACGGTCGAAGACGGCTGTTCCGAGGTGCTGCGCGCGCTCGCGGACGGCTACAGCACCCGGGACTGAACGCGCCCCGGCCCAGGGCCGGCCCGGCGCACCCCGCCTCCATGATCTCCCCACCCTCCCGGTCCCGGGGACCGCACGCGTGCGTTACGATAATGGTTATCGTTTTCAGCACTGGGAGGGTCTTCCCCGATGAAAGAAGTGACCGCACCCCTGCGCGTGGTCGTGGCCTCCGGGCTGCACCGGCTCGCACGCCGCAGCACCGTGGACGACCTCATCACCGCCGTCCCCGGGTCCATTGCCGTCCACCACGACCTCGACGGCATCGCCGAGGGCATCGTCCACCGCGTCACCCGGGACCGGTGGGGTGTCCTCGACCACAGCCCGGTCGACCTGGACCACCTGTGCGCCTCCTGCACCCTGCGCGAGGACCTGATCCCCACCCTGCTGGAACTGGCCGAACGCGGTGAGCACACCCTGTGCGTGGTGGAGTCCTGGGACGGGGTCGAACCGCGCTCGGTGGCCGAGGCCGTCGCCTCGCAGGAGGAACTCCGCCTGGCCGCCGTCGTCACCGCGGTGGACTCCGAACGCCTGCTGCCCGACCTGTCCGGCCACGACGACCTGGCCGATCGGTCCCTGGACATCGCCGTGGAGGACGAACGAACCGTCGCGGAGGTTCTCGCCCACCAGATCGAGTACCCCACGGTGCTCACCCTGCACGGCTCCCGCCACCGCGACGAGGCCCGCGCGATCATCGAACACCTCAACCCGGCCGCCGTGGTGGTCCCGCCCGGCAGCGGACTGGTCGCCCTCACCGAGGGACGCTTCGACCCCGAGAGCGCCGCGAACCGGCTCAACCCGGCCTGGGCCCAGTACTCCGACATGTCCGACGGCCGGGTCAGCACCCTCGTGTGGACCCGCAAGCGCCCCCTGCACCCGGTCCGCCTGCACGAGGCACTGGAGCGGATCGTGGCTTCGGGAATGCGCGGGCGCGGCCGGATCTGGCTGGCCAGCAGGCCCGACACCCTCCTGGTCTGGGACGCCTACAACGACGCCCTGATCCTGGAGAGCGGCGGGCCCTGGCTGGGAGCCCTGCCCGAGGCCGCCGCCGAGATGGTCTCCGAGACCCGCCGGGCCTCCGCGCTCCTGGACTGGGACCCGGTCGTCGGCGACCGCCGCCAGCACCTGGCGTTCACCGGAATCGACCTGGACGCCGACCGGCTGGTCGAACTGCTCGACTCCTGCCTGCTCACCGACGGGGAGTCGGGGCGCCCCCTGGCCGAGGACCCCTTCGCCGACGCGATCTGAGCAGCCCGCCCCCGGAAGGGGACCGAACCCCGTAAGAGAAGGTGAGGAACACCCATGCCACCCAAGGCCCGCCGCTCCGCTGGGCGCGGCGCCCCGCGCAGGTTCGCCAATCCGCTGGGCGAGGCCGACCACGTCGACTACAAGGACACCGTCCTGCTCCGCAAGTTCATCTCGGAGAAGGGCAAGATCCGCAGCCGCCGGGTCACCCGCGTCACCGCACGCCAGCAGCGCCTGATCGCCGCCGCGGTCAAGAACGCCCGGGAGATGGCACTGCTGCCCTACCCGTCCTCGACCAAGCAGAACTGACCGGGGCCACCGACCGGACCAGAGCGAACCGGCCGCAGAGCCCGACCAACCACAGAGCAACCACAGAGAAGGAGGGGAACCCATGTCCCGTGTCTGCCAGGTGACCGGGAAGGCGCCCGGTTTCGGCCACGCCGTCTCCCACTCCCACCGGCGCACCAAGCGCCGCTTCGACCCCAACATCCAGAACAAGCGGTACTGGCTGCCCAGCGAACAGCGCTTCGTGAAACTCCGGCTGAGCACCAAGGGGATGAAGGTGATCGACGCCCGCGGCATCGAACGCGTGGTCGCCGACATCCGTGCCCGAGGGGAGAGGGTCTGATGGCCAAGAAGAGCAAGATCGCCCGCAACGAACAGCGCAGGGAGGTCGTCGCCCGCTACGCCGAGCGGCGCGCCGAACTGAAGCGGCTGATCAAAAGCCCGCACACCGGCGAGGAGGAGCGCGCGGCCACCGTCGCCGAACTGCGCCGCCAGCCCCGCGACGCCAGTGCCACCCGGGTCCGCAACCGCGACGCCGTTGACGGCCGCCCCCGCGCGCACCTGAGGAAGTTCGGGCTCTCCCGGATCCGGTTCCGGGAGATGGCCCACCGGGGCGAACTGCCCGGGGTCACCAAGTCCAGCTGGTAACCGGACCGGACCCGCCCGGACCGGCCCCGAAGTCGGTCCGGGCGCAGACCGGGCCGACCGTTCGCGATCCGGTCGGCCCGAGGGTTCGACGGGGCGCGCCCCCGCCTCCTCCCCGCCCCGTCGAACCCGCCTCGCGACGCCGGTGCCCCCGGGGGCCCGGAAACCCGAGGGGTCCGGGAACCCCGAGGAGCCCGGGGAGCCCGAGGAGCCGCACCGGGTACCCCGGCAGCCTCACCCCTTGGGCGGGGCCGTGCTGTCGCGCTCGACCAGGCGGGTGGCCAGCTCCACCCGGGTGGTCTCGGGTTCGTTGCCGTTGACCAGGTCGAACAGCATCCGGGTGGCCATCTGCGCCATGTCGCGCAGCGGTTGGCGGACGGTGGTCAACGGCGGGGTCGCCCACCGGGCCTCGGGCAGGTCGTCGAACCCCACCACCGAGACGTCGTCGGGCACGCTCAGGCCCCGCTTGTACAGGACCTCGTAGGCGCCGCGGGCCATCTGGTCGGAGCCCGCGAAGATCGCCGTGGGTGGTTCGGGCAGGTCCAGCAGCTCCTCGGTGAGCTGTTTTCCGGTCCCGGCCATGAAGTCACCGTGGCGCACGTAGCCCTCCGGGACGGGCAGCCCGGCGTCGCGCATGGCGCTGCGGTACCCGTCCACGCGGGCCCGGCTGCACATGACGTCCGGCGGTCCGCTGAGCATGGCGACGCGCCGGTGCCCCAGGCCGATGAGGTGTTCGGTGGCGGTGAGCCCCCCGTCCCAGTTGGCGGCGCCCACCGCCGGGACCTCGCGAGCGGGGTCGCCGACGGGGTCCACGATCACCACGGGGATCCCGAGA
Source organism: Nocardiopsis moroccensis (assembly GCF_055763695.1). Lineage (NCBI taxonomy): Bacteria > Bacillati > Actinomycetota > Actinomycetes > Streptosporangiales > Nocardiopsidaceae > Nocardiopsis > Nocardiopsis moroccensis. The sequence goes on from NZ_CP199747.1 coordinate 2,999,602, forward strand.
GCGTCGAGCTGGGCCTGCTGCTGGGAGGAGAGTTCGGACAGCACCAGGACCACCCCGTCGGAGCGCCGGGCCTGGAGGTTGTCCAGCCACTTGCGCCCGGGCCTGCTGCGTTTGCGGTCGTGCACGGCGGAGACGACGACCCCGGACCCGGCGTCGTGCGTGACCTCCTCGACGCCGGTGAGGATCTCCATCGCCCAGGGGCTTCCCAGGTCGAGGAAGACGAGATCGATCAGGCCGACGGGGCGCCGCCCCCGGTGGCGACGCGGCTGGTACCGGTGCTGCTCCAGGAGCCGTTCCACCTGGCGCCGGGTGTCGGCCGCGACGTCGAGGTGACCGTTGATCACCTTGGAGACGGTCGAGACGGAGACCTCCGCTTCACCAGCGATCTCGGCCAGGGTGGGGCGTCGCTTCGCCATGTGCCTCCTCGTCGTCGGGGGAACGGGCTCCCCTGGATTCTCTGCGAGGGATTCTATCCCGAAACTTTTCGCCCTCAGGCACCGCAACCTCCTCGCAACCAGAGGGCCTCTTGACGGAAAACCGTGGACGGCTTAGCGTCAGCCTTCTCGAAAGCTATCGGAAACATTTCGAAAGCTTTCGGTTCCCCCCAGACCGACGGAAGAACGGTTCCACGCCATGAGTCGCACCCATCGGACACGTGTGATCGGCAGCACCTCCCTGGCCCTGTCCCTCCTCCTCGCCACCGGCTGCGGTACCTCCGGCCCCGGATCCGGGGACACCATGCAGGTCTGGGCGCTGGAGGACGCCGCGGTCAACGAGATCGTCGAACAGGGCATCGAGGCGCACAACGGCTCGCACGAGACCCCTGCCGAACTCGTCACCTTCGTCAACGACGCCTACAAACAGCGCCTCCAGGTCGCTCTCGGCTCCCCCAACGCCCCCGACGTGTTCTTCAACTGGGGCGGCGGCAACCTCGCCCAGTACACCTCGCAGGGCCAGGTGTACGACCTCACCCAGACCCTGGAGGACAACCCCGAGTTCCGGGACTCCTTCCTGCCCAGCGTCCTCGACGTCGCCGCCGTGGACGGCTCCTACTACGGGGTCCCGCTCCTCGGGGTCCAACCCGTCGTCATGTACTACAACAGGGACGTCCTGGACGAGGCCGGACTCGAACCGCCCAGGACCATCGACGACCTGTACGAGGCGGTCGACGTCCTCCAGGAGGAGGGCGTCACCCCGATCACCCTCCCCGGCGCCCAGGGCTGGACCCAGCTGATGTGGTTCTCCTACCTGGTGGACCGGGTCGGCGGACCCGACGTGTTCCAGGCCATCTCCGACGGGGAGGAGGGCGCCTGGGAGCACCCCGCCGTCCTCGAGGCCATGGAGATGTGCCAGGACCTGGTCGAGCGGGGCGCCTTCGGCAACAACTTCAGCTCCATCGACTACGACAACGGCAGCGCCTCGGCGCTCCTGGCCACCGGCGAGTCCGCGATGTTCCTGATGGGCAGCTGGGACCTCGCCCAGCAGATGGAGAACAACCCCGAGTTCGTCGAGAGCGGCGCCCTCGGCTTCACCTCCTTCCCCGCGCTGGAGGGTGGCGCGGGCGAACCCGGCGCGATCGTCGGCAACCCCAGCAACTACTTCTCGGTCAACAGCGACAGCGAACACACCGAGGCGGCGGTCGACTTCCTCGTCGAGACCATGGCCTCCGACGAGTACGTGGACGAGCTCATCGCGGCCGGCCAGGTCCCCGCCGTCGAGGGCATCGAGGACCAGCTCCAGGAGAGTGACCACGCCGAGTTCGCCACCTTCACCCACGAACTGGTCTCCGAAGCGCCGACCTTCACCCAGTCCTGGGACCAGGCCCTGGCCCCGGACGCGGCCGAGGCGATGCTGACCAACCTCCAACTGCTCTTCCTCGGTGACCTCACCCCGGAGGAGTTCGCACAGGACATGGAGAGCCTCCGGTGAGAACGTCCGCCACGGAGCGGCCCGGATTCGTCTGGGTCGCTCCGGCCCTGCTGTTCTTCGGCCTCTTCGGCCTGGGGCCCGTCGCCGTCGTGGCCTACCTGAGCTTCACCTCCTGGAGCGGTATCGGCTCCCCCGAGTGGACCGGCCTGGACAACTGGTCGGCGCTGGCCGGGGACGCCCAGGTCGGCGGGGGTCTGCGCATCACACTGATCCTCACCGTGCTGTGCTGGGCCACCCAGACCCCGCTGGCCCTGGCCTTCGGCGTGTGGGCCGCCGGACACCAGCGCGTGCGCGCGGTGGTGAGCGCGGTCTTCTTCCTGCCGCTGCTGCTGTCCACGGCGGCGATCGCCCTGGTGTGGAAGGCCCTGCTCGACCCGAGCTTCGGCGTCCCGGCCCAGGTCCGCGACGCCTTCGGGCTGACCCACAGCAACGTGCTCGGCAGCTCCTCGCTGGCGCTGTACGCGATCGTGTTCATCCTGCTGTGGCAGTTCCTGCCCTTCCACATGCTGCTGTACCAGGCGGCCGCGCGACAGGTGCCGCAGTCCCTGTACGAGGCGGCCGAACTCGACGGCGCCTCCGGCCTGCAGCGCTTCCTGCGCATCACCGTCCCGCAGCTCAGGCACACCGTCATCGCTTCGTCGGTGCTGATGGTGGTCGGCTCGATGACCTACTTCGAGACCGTCCTGCTGCTCACCAACGGCGGCCCGGGAAACGCGACCCGCATCCTGCCGCTGCACATGTACAACCAGGGCTTCGCGGCCTTCCAGATGGGGTACGCGAGCGCGATCGCCGTGCTCCTGGTGGTTCTGGGGGCCGGACTGTCCCTGCTGGTCGTGCGGGTCACCGGCTACTCCCGGATGACCAGCCAGAGGGAGGGGATGTGACATGGCCGCCCGAACACGGCCGATGACCGGCCCGGGCAGGAGGCCCGCCTACGGCGCCGGGATCGGAGCCGCCGTCTGGCTGGTCCTCGTGGCCGTCCCGCTGTACTACCTGGTCGCCACCAGTCTGCGCGGCCCGGGCGACTACATGTCCCAGGGTCCGCTGTCCGTCCCCGGGTCGCTCACCCTGGACAACTACCGCAACGTGTTCGAGGTCGGGTTCCTGGGGTTCCTGACCAACAGCCTGATCGTGGCCCTGGGTTCGATCGCCCTGGTGCTGGCGGTGGCGGTGCCCGCCGCCTTCGCGATCGTGCGCAGCCGCAGCCGGGCCGTCCGGGTGAGCTTCACCCTGTTCCTGCTGGGGCTGGCGGTTCCCGCACAGGCGGTGATCATCCCGATCTACCTGATCATCACCCGGCTGAACCTGTACGACAGCCTGCCCGCGATCATCCTCCCCACCTCGGCGTTCGCCCTGCCGATCTCCATCGTGGTGCTCACCAGTTCGCTGCGGGACGTGCCCGGCGAGCTCTACGAGGCGATGGCCCTGGACGGCGCGCCCACCTGGCAGGTGTTCGTCCGCCTGGTGCTGCCGCTGTCCCGCCCCGGGGTCATGACGGTGGCGATCTTCGTGGGCCTCAACGCGTGGAACAACTTCATCTTCCCCCTGGTGCTCACCCAGAGCGAGTCCAACCGGGTGCTGCCCCTGGGGTTGTGGGCGTTCCAGACCCAGTACGGAACCGACGTGCCCGGGTTGATGGCGGCGGTGGTGCTGTCCTCACTGCCGATCCTGGCCCTGTACCTGTTCGGCCGCAGGCAACTGCTGAGCGGTCTGGCCGCCGGTTTCGGCAAGTAGCCCCCCGGCACGGGCGCCGTGTCCCCCTGCCCCGGGCACGCCCGTGGCGTCCCGACCATGCCGGCACCCCACCGCCCGAGCCCGTCCCCGACACCCCGAATCCGTCCCTGACGAAAGGCCGAGATGACGACCTCCTCCGCCGCCGGTGTCCGCGCCGGCACCATCACCAACCCGGTGCTGCCCGGTTTCCACCCCGACCCGTCGGTCCTGCGGGTCGGCGAGGACTACTACCTGGCGACGTCGACCTTCGAGTGGAGCCCGGGGGTGCTGCTGCACCACTCCCGCGACCTGGTCCACTGGCGTCCCCTCGGCGGGATCCTGGACCGGGACCGCCTCCTCGACCTGACCGGGCACCGGGACGGCGCGGGCGTGTGGGCGCCCTGCCTGTCCCACCGGGACGGGGTGTTCCATCTGATCTTCACCGATGTGGAGAACTACGCCGGAGGTTTCTGGGACACCCCCAACTACGTGACCACGGCCCGTTCGGTCGAGGGGCCGTGGAGCGACCCGGTACCGATCCACTCGATGGGGTTCGACCCGTCCCTGTTCCACGACTCGGACGGCCGGAGCTGGGTGCTCACCAACGTGATGGACTGGCGGCCCGGGCGTGAAGCGTTCGCCGGGATCGTGCTCCAGGAACTGGACCCCGAGCGGATGCGGCTGCTGGGCCGGCCCCGGATGGTCTTCGAGGGCACCTCCGCCCGGGTGACCGAGGCGCCGCACCTGTACCGCGAGAACGGCTGGTACTACCTGGTGACCGCCGAGGGCGGGACGCAGTGGGACCACCAGGTGACGGTGGCCCGGTCCCGGGAGATCACCGGGCCGTACGAGGTGGACCCGGCCGGACCGATGCTGTCCTCGCGCGAGCACCCGTCCCTGGGACTGCAGAAGGCCGGGCACGGGAGCCTGGTCGCCACCCCGGACGGCGAGTGGTTCCTGGCCCACCTGGCCTCGCGTCCGCTCACCGAGCGCGGCCGGTGCGTGCGCGGGCGGGAGACTGCGCTGCAACGGGTGGAGTGGGCCGAGGGGTGGCCGAGGGTGGCGGGCGGAGTCCCGCACGAGGAGGTCGAGGGGCCCGCGTTGGCGCCGCACCCCTGGCCGGAGGCGCCCGCCCGGGACGACTTCGACGCTCCGGTGCTGCGCCCGGAGTGGAGCACGCTGCGGCGCCACGCGGACGAGGAGTGGGTGTCGTTGACCGAACGTCCGGGGCACCTGCGTGTCCGGGGCGGGGAGTCGCCGTCCGGAACGCGTCGACCGAGCCTGGTGGCCCGGCGGGTGCAGCACGAGCGGTGCGTGCTGGAGACCGTGATGGAGTTCTCCACCGACACCTTCCAGCGGATGGCCGGGCTGACCGCGTACTACAACATGCGGCAGTGGCACTACCTGCACGTCGGGTTCGACGAGCGGGAGGGGCTGTTCGCCGGGGTACTCAGTTCCGACCGCGGTCGGGTGCACGAGGTCGGTGGCCGGGTGGACGTGCGGGGGTGGGAGAGGTTCCACCTGCGCGCCGAGATCGACGGGGCGGAGCTGCGCTTCTCGCTCTCCCGGGACGGGCGGGAGTGGATCGGGGTGGGCGGGATGTTGGACGCCAGCATCCTGTCCGACGACTACGCGGCGGAGAAGGCGGCCGACGGTGAGACCGCCACCGTCTGGGGTTTCACCGGGGCCTTCCTGGGGCTGTGGGTGCACGACCTGACCGGGACGGGCTGCCACGCCGACTTCGACCACGCCACCTACCGGGAACTCAAGGACTGAGAGGCGGCGGGAAGCGCTCCTGTGGGATTGCCGATCCGCGGAGAGCGCTCTCTTCCGACTCGGATTCCGGAAAGGGATAGTGGAGCCAGGTGACCTGGGGCAGACCGGGAGCCTGGCTCAGCCCATGTTCCGCCCGTGTCCGAGCCATCCGTGGAAAAGCCCACCGCACCTTTACAACGTAGATTATTAGTAGTTTGAGACTTCTGGAACCCTGCGCAGCGACCCGGAAACTCGCTTCCGTCGTGCTGGGCCGGCAACCGGAGGCCGCACTCGCGGGAGCCGCCAGCGGGACCTTCGCCAACTCCGGGATTCACAGGCTGGCGCTGATCGAGAGTTCCGAGGCGTTCCTGACGACCTACCAGGAGATTCGGGGCCGGAAGTTCACCACAGAGGAGCAGGAGGTCACCTGGGCGGCCAGCTTGTGGCCGGTCGCGCACAACGCCAGGTGGGAAGCGCTGCACAGCACTGCCCCGCTGTCCATCAGCACACTCGGCGCGTAGGCGGACGAACGTCTTCGCAGAGGGAGCGCCCGGTCCTTGCACTGAAAGCAGAGCCAGATGGCCGGGACAGACCGGGCGCCTGGTTCGGTTCTGGCGTGGACCCCAGTGGGCCGGGGTCAGGGAAGAAGGCCTTCCTCGTACGCCCAGGAGAACAGGCTCCCGCCCGAGGGGACTGGCAGGAACATGCCGGTGGACAGCAGGTCGTCCACCACACGAGCGGCCAGAGCACGGTCCCTCTGGTAGAGCTCCTTGTACGCCTCGACCACGATCCACAACGTGTCATGCGTGAGCACGCGAAACCGCCTTGCCTGTGCGACCGCGGCGCGTTCATCCAGGACCGCGATCATGTCCCGGTGCCTGGCACAGGCGATGACGGCACACTCGCCGATATGACTGGTGGGGTCTCCGCCCATCTGGGCCTTGACCTCGATCTGCGTCCAGACCTCTTCCTCGGACAGAATGGCTATCTCGGCCCAGCTGACGGAGGAAACGGACGGGAATGTCCTGATAGGTCTCCCTCCCCCGTTCGATCTCGGTGTTCACCTCACTGGGTACGAGCACGACACCGAGGGGCGCGAGTTTCTCGATGATGTCCGCGTGGCCAGCGCGACAAAGGTGCGTATAGGTGCTTGTGTCCATCACCCACCTGCGTGGATCAGTCATCGTGCCCCGCAAACGAGACGCGGAGGTCGTCCAGGGATAGGGGGTCCTGACGTGGCAGTTCTTCGGCGGCGAGTGTCCCCCGCATCAGTTCGACCGTCCGGTCGGCCGTCAGACGGCCCGATGTGTAGCCGTTCACGCAAGCCGCCGCGAAGCCTGGCGAGACGTAAGGACTGGAGAGTTCGTTGTCCCAGGACAGGCCGAGGCGCATGTAGTCTCCGGCTCGCGGATCCTCCTGGTTCATGGATCCGTGCTCGTCGTAACTGATGAGCCCGAGGTTTCTGAGTTGTCCGAGAGCGGCGGACCAGCTCAGTCTGAACGACGCTCCGACCGCGAGAGCCCTCTCCCGAACAGTCCAGCTGGCGTGCTGTTTCCAAACCGCACTGACGCCGGCGCGCGGAGCGAGAAAGTGGATTGCGAACGAGTTGATCATCTTTTCGCTGCCTGAGGACACTCGCGCGTCGTACGCGTCGCCGCAGAGCCAGTGGCCGAGTTCGTGCGCCAGAGTCATGCGACGGCGCCCAGCAGGAGCGTCACCGTTGATCACCGCAGCCCCGAGAGTCTCCGAGCCGTCGGTGACCTCAACACAGCCACCGTCGGGGCCGTTCCCGCCCAGTGGTGAGGAGAACGTGTACAGCCCGAGGCGCTGGCAGACCGCACCGAGATCCCGTACAGGTTTGTCAGCCATGTCGAGGCGCCGCCGGACCAGCCCGGCCATGCGCTCCGCGGATTCGTGAGTCTTCGGAGTGCACGCATCCTTGGGGCGCGCCATCGGCGTGAGCAGGCCCATCTCCAGGCACAGCCGGACGTCCGCCGCGAACTGTTCGAGTTCTGAGTCGAGGGCCCATGTGGTCTCGTGGGCCTGCACGGTGTCGCTTCGCCGACTCACCGCCGCGGGCACCGGCTCGGTGACGAAGTAGGCGAGAGGGCGGTCGAGCTGGTTCGCGACAGCGACGAGTTCAGGGACGCTCAGCTTTCGCTCGCCCTTCTCAAGCCTGCTGACCGCGCTCCGGTCGAGCCCTACCGCAAGGCCGATCTCCTCCTGGGTCATACCCGCGTCTTCGCGGGCCTGAGCAATGCGCTTCCCAAGGGCCAACTTGTCCATGTGTGTGATTTTCACACATCAAGTGGACCGTTGTCGAAGGAACTCCGGATCGCTTCACGTCCCGCCCCGAAAGCAACATCTCCCCGGAACCGTTCCCGAGTGCACGGGGAGCAGAGCGAGCCATAGGCCTCAACTCCCGAGCGCCAGGCGCACGCCCAAGGTGAGCATGAGAACCGCGATGGCCCCGTCGAGCACCCGCCAGGCTCCCGGGCGGGCGAACACCGGCCGAAGCAACCTGGCCCCGAAACCCAGGGAGAAGAACCACACGAAGCTCCCGGTCACGGCCCCGGCCGCCCACCACCAGCGAGCGTCCCCGGCCTGCTGGTTGGCGACCGATCCGAGGAAGAGCACGGTGTCCAGGTACACGTGCGGGTTGAGCCAGGTCAGAGCGAAAGCGGTGACGAGCGCGGCCCTGGTGCCGGTGCGTTTCCGGGTACTCGTGCGCTCGCGGGTGGCGGCCCGGACCGCCGAACCGCTCTCCGCCGGCCCCGGCTCGGTCCCGGGAACGTCCCCGGCGGGAACGTCCTCCGTGGGCACCAGGGCCTCGGCCCGCCCGGGCCGAAGGGCCCGCCAGGCGGCGAGCAGGCCGTACACCACGAGGAAGCCCGCGCCGAGCAGCCGGATGACCACCATCGCCGTGGGCAGGGCCTCGACCAGCCCGCCGATGCCCACGACCCCGGCGGTGATGAGCAGCGCGTCGGACACCGCGCAGAGCAGCACCACCGCCAGGACCGTGTCGGACCGGCCCTCGATGCCGAGCCGGAGCAGGTACGCGTTCTGGGCACCGATGGCGACGATGAGCGCCAGGCCGGTGCCCATGCCCATCAGTGCGGGGAGAAGGGTTTCGTTCACGGGAGAAGCCTCCCCCATCTGCGCCATACAGTAAAGCTAAACTTTCTCAGAACCCCTAAGCACTCCTTATGAACGCACGTCAGGAGCCCGTGGATGCCCTTCCAGTTCGATCACCTGCGCACACTGACCGCCCTCGTCGACGAGGGCACCTTCGAGTCGGCCGCCCGCCGCCTGCACGTGACCTCCTCCGCGGTCTCGCAGCGGGTCCGGACCATGGAGCAGACCGCGGGCCAGGTACTGGTACAGCGGACCAACCCGGTGGTGCCCACCGAGGCGGGCGACGCCGTACTGCGCTACGCCCGCCAGGTGCTGCTGCTGGACCAGGACGTGCTGTCCGAACTGCGCCACGGCGGGGAGGAGAACCGCAACCACGTGCCCCTGGCCGTGAACGCCGACAGCCTGTCCACCTGGTTCCTGGAGGCGCTCTCCGAACTCCCCCCGGAACTGGGCGCCGTCTTCGAGATCCACCGCGAGGACGAGGAGCACACCACCGGGCTGTTGCGCTCGGGTTCGGTGATGGCCGCGGTGACCTCCACGCCGGAAGCGGTGCAGGGGTGTTCCGTGGAGGGTCTGGGGGTGCTGCGCTACCAGGCGGTGTGCAGCCCGGGGTTCGCCGAGCGTCACGGGGTGCGCGGGGTCGAGGGGCTCAATGGGGCGCCGGTGGTGAACTTCGACCGCAAGGACGATCTGCAGGACCGCTTCCTGCGCGACCTGACCGGGGAGGGTTCGCACGGGCCGCGCCACTACATTCCGGCGTCGGAGGACTTCGCGCGCACGGTACTGCTGGGTTTCGGGTGGGGCGCGGTCCCCGAGCACCAGTGCGCGCGGGCCCTGGAGAGCGGCAGGCTGGTGGCGCTGGCCCCGGAGCACCCGGTGGAGGTCCGACTGTTCTGGCAGCGCTGGAACCTGCGCTCACCGCTGCTCGACGAGGTCACCCGGTGCGTGCGCGAAGGAGCCGCCGCCCGCCTGCACCCGATGTGATCCGCCCCGGCCGGTGCCGTACGGCTACCGCGAACCCTGGGGGTCGGGAAGCACGGACAGGTCCCCGTCGGTGACCAGGCCGAAGTGGAGCGCCTTCTCCGTGAGCACGTCCACCCGCCAGTCCTGCCCCTGGCGGGCCTCCCCCGGTTCCACCTGGAACTTGTTCCTGAGCAGGTAGTCGATGTGGGAGTTGACCGCCGCCTTGGACAGGCCGAGCCGTTCGGCCACCTGGACCTGGGTGGGCGTGTACCGGGTGCCGGGGTCGCGCAGCCGGGGTTCGCAGAAGGCCACGAGCACACGGTAGTAGGTGTGCAGGCGGTCGATCCGGAAGCTGCGGACGTCGGTGTGCTCGGCGGCGGTGTCGTCCGGGTCCTGGGCGACGAACGGGTCCTCGTCCGCGCCGGGAACCATAATGCTGCTGCAGGCCGCGGGCGCCATCACCAGGAAACCGTGTTCGCCCCGGCCCCCGGGGACGAGGACCCGGGAGGTCTCGAAGGGGACCAGCATCCCCTGGGTGTGCGGTGGGACCTTGAGGAAACCGGCGAGGCGTTCGGTGTTCTCCACGACGTAGGACTTGGTCGGGCTCAGGTTGCTGATCCGCCAGTGGTCGCCGCGCGCGATGATCTCCCCGGCCACCCGGGACACCGCCCGGTCCTCGTCGGCCAGTCGGATGTCGACCCGGCGGTTGCGTCCGCCGCGGCCGAAGGTACGGACCTGGCCCGCTTCCAGGTGGTGGGTGCCCAGGGGGGTGTCGCTGTCGTAGTCCTGCTGGACCGTGATGACCTGGTCGGGGTCCTCGCTCGGGGGGAACGCGCGCATGTGCCGTCTCCAGGGGGCGGGGGGAGCCGCACGGGGCCGGGCCTGTGCGTTGAAGGATACTGCGTACCGCGCGGAGCGGCGGCGGATCTGCGAACCACGGCACCGGGGCGACCTGCGCCGCCTCCGAACGGGACCGGACACGGGGTGAGGCGGTCGTCGTGCCGTCCGCCCCGCCGCCGTAGTTTGGTGAGGGCACCGATCCGAGGACAGCGAGCGCATCGAGGAGAACCCATGGGCCTGGACGCGACACCGGTGGCACTGGGCAGGCACGGTGTGTGGCTGCCGCACCAGTACGTCGACGAGGACGTGGCCGCCGAGGTGGAGCGCCTGGGCTACGGCACCCTGTGGGTGGGCGGTTCGCCCACCTCCGAACTGGAGCCGGTGGCGACCGCGTTGGCGGCCACGTCCCGGCTGGCGGTGGCCACCGGGATCGTCAACATCTGGTCCGCACCCGCCGAGGAGGTCGCCGACGCCTACCGGCGGCTGGAGGCCGCGTACCCGGGCCGATTCCTGCTGGGGATCGGGGCGGGGCACCGGGAGACCGACGGCGGTGAGGCGGTCCGGCCCCTGCACGGGGTGCGGGAGTACCTGGACGTGCTGGAAACGGAAGGGGTCCCGGGGAACCGCAGGGTGTTGGCGGCGTTGGGGCCGAGGATGCTGGGGCTGAGCGCTGAACGCGCGGCCGGGTCCCACCCCTACCTGGTCACCCCGGAGCACACCCGCACCGCCCGGGAGGTACTGGGCGAAGGGCCGTTGCTGGCCGTCGAGCACAAGGCGGTGCTGGGTGGGGACTCGGCCGGAACCCGGCGGGCCGCACGCGAGGGCATGTCCTTCTACCTGGGGATACGCAACTACGCAGCCAACCTGGAGCGGCTGGGGTTCACCAGCGGGGATTTGACCGACGGCGGCAGCGACGCCCTGGTGGACGCCCTCGTGGCCCAGGGGTCGGCCCGGGAGGCGGCCACCGCGCTGGACGCGCACCTGGCGGCCGGGGCCGACCACGTCGTGGTCCAGCCGTTGCCCGGCGAGTGCGACCGGCTGGGCACCCTGGCCCGGTTGGCCCCCCTGCTCTCCTCCTGAAGATCGACCGGCCCGCTGGGCCCGGCCGCCTCGCGTGGGGGCGCTCCGTTGCCGGGAGCGCCCCCACGCCGCGATATCAGTCCTGGTAGAGGGCGTTCAACTGGTCGGCATAGCGGTCCGCCACCACGCGGCGGCGGAGTTTGAGAGAGGGGGTCAGCTCACCGGTGTCCGGCCCCCACTCCCCGGTCAGCACCCGGTACCGCTTGACCTGTTCGGCCCGACTGAGGCGGGCGTTGGCGGTCTGGACGGCGCGGTCGACCTCGGCGAGGACCTCCGGATGCTCGGCCAGTTCCTCCCCCTGCGCCCCGATGCCCTGGGACGAGGCCCACAGCGGGGTCAGTTCGGGGTCGAGTACGAGGAGCGCCACCAGGTAGGGCCGGTGGTCGCCGTGTGCGAAGGCCTGCCCGACCAGCGGGTGCTCCTTGAGGGTGTTCTCCACCAGGGCCGGTGAGATGTTCTTGCCGCCGGAGGTGACGATGAGTTCCTTCTTGCGGTCGGTGATCCACAGAAAGCCGTCCTCGTCGACCCGGCCGACGTCGCCGGTGGCGAACCAACCCTCGGCGTCGGTGTCGGGGCGTACCGACCCGTCCGGCTGGAGGTAGCCGTCGAAGAGGGTGTCGCCGCGCAGGAACACCTCGCCGTCCTCGCCCAGCCGCATCTGGACGCCCTCGATGGGTCGGCCCACCGAGCCGAGCCGGAAGCTCCCGGTTCCGGGCACGTTCATGGTGGCCACGCCCACGGACTCGGTGAGGCCCCAGGCGTCCATGACGACGATGCCGAGGGAGGCCCAGAAGCGGACCACGTCCAGGGGCATGGGTGCCGAGGCGCTGGAGGGCAGGACCACGCGGTCCAGGCCCAGTTTGGCGAGGAGGGGTTCGAGGACGGCGGAGCGGGCGTCCTGGTAGCGCCGTTCGAGGTCGGCGGGGACCTCGCCGTCGCGTTCGAGGTGTTCGACGTAGGCGGTGGCGACCGCCCGGGCCCGGTCGACGGCCTGGCGCTGTTCCCCGGGCAGGCCGGCCAGTACCGCCTGGACCGCCCCGGCGAACTTCTCCCACACCCGGGGCACACCGAGGAAGTGCGGGGGACGCACCTGCGGCAGGACCCCGGCCACCGCGGTGGGGTCGGCACACATCCACACGTGGGAGACGCGCACCAGCGGCATGTACAGGCCCAGCAGCCGTTCGGCGATGTGGGCCAGGGGCAGGTAGCAGACGTGGACGGGGTCCTCGGGTACCTCGATGGCCCGGTCCAGGGCGTTGGCCTGGGCGAGGACGCTGCGGTGGGAGATGGCCACGCCCTTGGGGTTCCCGGTGGTGCCGGAGGTGTAGACGACGGTGGCGAGGGAGTCGGGGGTGAGGTCGCGCCACCGGTCGGCGGCGCCCGCGGGGACGGTTGCGGCGAGGGCGGCGTAGGGGGTGTGGCCGCGCTCGGGGTCGGCGCCCTCGACCACGACGAGGCGTTCCAGGGGTGTGTCGGGGTCCTTGAGGAGGGTCTCCCAGTGGGTGGCGGTCTCGGCGTTTTCGACCACGGCCAGGCGGGCGCGGCTGTGCCGGGCGATGTGGGTGACCTGTTCGGGCGCGGAGGTGGAGTAGACGGTGCTGGGGACGGCGCCGGCGTGCACCAGGGCCAGGTCGGAGAGCCAGTGTTCGGGCCGGTTGCCCATCATGATGAGGGCGTGGTCGCCGGGGTGGACGCCGAGGGCGGCGTACCCCTCGGTGAGGGTGGAGACGGTTTCGTGGACCCGGGCCCAGGTGAGGGTGGTCCAGTCGGTGGCCCCGGGTTCACGCCAGGACAGGGCCGGACGGTCGGGGTACTCCCGGGCGTTGCGCAGGAGGAGTTCGGGAAGGGTGCGGTGCGTGGGGGCGTCCGCGGTGCCGGGTACGGAGGTCATGGGTTCTCCTGAACGGCTTCCTCGAAGATGTGATCTAGGACACACGAGAGCCTAGCCATTCGAGAGCCCCGGGAAAAGCGTTCGCATTTTCCAGACCACCGGAAAAGAGCCCTTGAGCCCCATGGGCCCCACAAGGCATAAACAGGGCGAGAAATCCTTGGTGATGACTCCCCCGGTCGCCCCGACCTCCCCGGCCGCGCCAAAACGTTCCTGGTCGAGCGTCGAGACGCGGCTTCCGACCCGGGGGGAGCTCGACCCGGGCACGGGATCCGCGGACCCGGGAGCGGGCCCCGGTTCGTTCGGCACGGGGACTCCGGACTCGGGCGAGAACGCTTTCCCCGGGCGGATCAGGGGAAAGAATGCGACAACACCCCTTTTCCGGCGCGGAACCACCGGATTCCCCTACTGCCGCGTCACCCTCGCGCGCGAAGGCCCCCGACGCCTGGACAGTTCGGAAACCGGAGTGCTACCCATGAGTAACACCTGTGGGTAACCGCCGGTAACACCCCAGTCCGACCTGCCAAGGAGCCACCCCCATGCCCGACTTCTCCCTCCAGTTGCCCGAAGAGATCAGCGACGTCCGGGACTGGACCCACGGGTTCGCCAAGGACGTCATCCGCCCCGCCGGGGCCGAGTGGGACGAGCGCGAGGAGACCCCCTGGCCGATCATCCAGGAGGCCGCCAAGATCGGGCTGTACTCGCTCGACTTCTTCGCCACCCAGGCCTTCGAGGAGAGCGGCCTGGGCATGTCGGTGGCCATCGAGGAACTGTTCTGGGGCGACTCCGGCATCGGCCTGTCCATCATGGGCACCGGCCTGGCCGCCGCGTCACTGAGCAAGACCGGCACCCCCGAGCAGGTCGGTGAGTGGGCGCCGCAGATGTTCGGCACCGCCGACGACGTCAAACTCGCCGCGTTCTGCGCCTCCGAGCCCAACGCCGGCTCCGACGTCTCCGCGATCAGGACCCGCGCCGTCTACGACCAGGCCAAGGACCAGTGGGTCCTCAACGGCGTCAAGACCTGGGCCACCAACGGCGGCATCGCCAACGTCCACGTGGTCATCGCCGCGGTCGAACCGGAACTGGGCTCCCGCGGCCAGGCCTCCTTCGTCATCCCGCCGAACACCCCGGGGCTGTCCCAGGGGCAGAAGTTCGCCAAGCACGGCATCCGCGCCTCGCACACCGCCGAGGTCGTCCTGGACGACGCCCGCGTCCCCGGCTCCTGCCTGCTGGGCGGCAAGGACAAACTCGACGAACGCCTCGCCCGCGCCCGCGAGGGCAAACGCTCCAAGGGCCAGGCCGCCATGAAGACCTTCGAGGCGACCCGGCCCACGGTCGGCGCGATGGCGGTCGGCTGCGCCCGGGCCGCCTACGAGTACGCCCGTGACTACTCCACCCAGCGCGAGCAGTTCGGCAAGCCCATCGGTGACAACCAGGGCGTGGCCTTCCTGCTCGCCGACATGGCCACCCGCATCGACGCCGCCCGCCTGCTCGTGTGGCGCGCCGCCTGGATGGCCCGCAACGGCAAGGACTTCAACAACGCCGAAGGCTCCATGAGCAAACTGTTCGCCTCCGAGACCGCCACCTTCGTCACCCAGAACGCCCTGCGCATCCTCGGCGGCAACGGCTACACCCGCGAGTACCCCGTCGAGCGCTGGCACCGCGACGCCACCATCTACACGATCTTCGAGGGCGCCAGCGAGATCCAAAAACTCATCATCGGCCGCACCGTCACCGGCCTGCCCGTCCGGTAACACCCTGCCGTGACGCCCGGGACGGTCGCCGGACCGGCCCCCTCGGGCCCTGCCCCGCCCCACTGGGGACGGGGCGGGGCCTCCCCGTGCCCGCGCCCGCCGCGATGGGTGAGGGCACGGGTGAGCGGGTAGGCGCGGGGCAAGGAGGTGAGGCCGGTGTTCGAGCTGCCCGCGTTCGGCCCGCTGATCGCCGTGGCCGTACCCATCGCCGTCATCTTCCTGGTGCTGGGGATCTTCTGGATCGTCCAACGCCAGGCGGAGAAGGCCGTCCGTTCACCCGACTACTGGGACGAGGTACCCGACGGGAAGAGGTACCCGACCGGCTGGGGCGAGGAGCCCGACCCGACGGAGCCCGTCCCCGACGAACCCGACGAGGGCTCCGAGCGCAAGCCCCGGGAGGGGCGCGCCCCGGGGGACGAGGGGGACGCCTCCGAACGGTAGGGGCCGGGGCCGTTCAGGCGGCGCGGACGACGGTGGTGGCCTCCGCGCGGCGAACGGCCCGCGCCCCGGCCCCGTGGCTTTCGGCCACCGCGAACCCGCTGCGGGGAACCCGCTCCGCCGGGCGGAGGGGCGGCCAGGAGGTTTCGAAGCGTCTGCCGGGGCAGTCCGTGAGGAGAACGGGTTCGGCCCTCGACACCACGGAGGCGAACGGTATGGCGGATGGCAGGGACCGGGGAGACGACCGGTCGACGCCGGACTCCCACATGTCCGGCGGTCAACACACCTTGGGCGGAGCCCACATGAGCGGCGGCGCCCACATGAGCGGCGGACGGCACATGACCGGCAGGGGTCCCCTGTCCGGCCGGAAGGACGAGAGCGACACCCCCGGGACCTCGACCGACGCCACCGGTCTCGTCCCGACCGAGAGGGCGTCACAGGTCCCGCGGAACCCGGAGACGCCGGTGTCCGGCGGCGAGAGCGGCGAGGAGCCCCAGGCTCCCCCCGCCGGACGGGCCGTCGAGGGGCCCGAGGCCGAACCAGCGGACCTGACGGCGACCTCCGGCGGCAGGAGACCGCTGTGGCCGGTGGCGGCCGTGGTGGTGGCCCTGGCGTTCGGGTTCCTCATCGGTTACGCCGTCTTCGGCTGACCGCGCGGTCCGCGGTCCGTTCGACGGGCCCGGTCGGAGTCAGTCCTTGGAGGCGGTGGCGCCCCACCAGATGTTGACGTCGGAGTCGACCGCCCACCGGTCGATCTCGCGCAGCTCCTCGTCGGAGAACCCCGCCGAGTCCACCGCCCCCAGGTTCTGTTCCAGCTGCTCCACGCTGGAAGCCCCGATCAGCGCGGTGGTGACGGTGCGCGGCCCCTGATCGCGCAACACCCAGGAGATCGCCATCTGTGCCAGGGTCTGGCCGCGTTCGGCCGCGATCCGATCGAGCGCGCGGGCCCGCCCCAGCACCTCGTCGGTGAGCATGTTCCCCCGCCAGCTGGGCCGCCCCACCCCGGCACGGGAGTCCGCGGGCACCGACCCGTCCAGGTAGCGGGAGGTCAGCAGCCCCTGCGCCAGGGGCGAGAACGCGACCACGCCCATGCCCTCGTCCGCGGCCACGTCCAGCAGGCCGTCCTCCACCCAGCGGTTGAGCATCGAGTACGAGGGCTGGTGCACGACCAGGGGCGTGCCCAGGTCGCGCATGATCGCCGCCGCCCTGCGGGTCAGCGACGGCCCGTAGGAGGAGATGCCCGCGTACACGGCCCTCCCGGACACCACCGCGTGGTGGAGGGCCGTCATGGTCTCCTCCAACGGGGTGTCCGGGTCGGGCCGGTGGCTGTAGAAGACGTCGACGTGGTCGAGGCCCATCCGGTCCAGGGAGCGGTCGAGCGAGGACAGCAGGTACTTGCGCGAACCGCCCTGCTGGTGCGGCCCAGGCCCCATCACCCAGCCGGCCTTGGTGGTGATCACCAGCTCGTCCCGGTAGGGGCCGAAGTCCCGCGCCAGGATCCGGCCGAGGTTCTCCTCCGCGCTGCCCGGCGGCGGACCGTAGTTGTTGGCCAGGTCGAAGTGGAAGACACCCAGGTCGAAGGCGCGGCGCAGGATCCGGCGCTGCCCCTCCAGGTCCCGGTCGCCGCCGAAGTTCTGCCACAGACCCAACGACAGCCTCGGCAGCCTCAACCCGCTCCTGCCGCAGCTCCGGTACTCCAAAGAGTCGTACCGCGCCTCGTCCGCCACGTACGTGCCCAACGTCCGCTCCCCTTCCCAGCCGTGCCGCTACTCGTCGACGGTGAGTTCGCCCATGCGGTCCCAGCCCTCGCCCTCGACCACCCGGCTGACGATCAGCGGGGTCTCCTTCAGCAGCGGCTTCATGGACGCCAGGCCGGCCCTGAAGTGGTCGCTGTTGACGTGGGCCTCACCGGCACCGTCCCTGAACGCCTCGACGAGCACGAACTCGTCGTCGCGCTCGACGCTGCGGGACCACTCGAACCACAGGTTCCCGGGTTCCGCGCGGGTCGCCGCGGTGAAGTCGGCGACCTCGTCGAGGAAGCTGTCCACGGCCTCGGGCTTCACCCGGTACTTGACGACGATCAGGATCATCCCGGATCTCCTTCGTGTTGTGCCACGGGGCACGCGGTCGTGCCGTGCCCCACGGATCACCACTCTTGCAGAGCGCGCACGCGCGGAACCCCGACGGAGCCGGTGACGGGGTGTTCCGTCGCTCACGCAGGGGCCGGTCAGGCCCCGCCGAGGGCGGCGCCGGGCACGCGGGTGGCGCGCCACTGCCCGTCCTCGCCCTCCCGTACCTCCAGGGCACCGGGGGCCTCCTCGGGGTGGAGCAGTTCGACGCTGGCGATGAGGGTCTCGCCGTCCAGGTCGGTGCTGACGGTGACCTCGCCGACCTCGAAGCCCTCCGCGTCCTGCGCGCCGGGCAGTTCGGCGAGGTAGTCGGGGAAGGCGGACGCACAGTCCTGGGCGTCCTCGCTCTGGTCGGTGATCGCGGACTGGGCGCCCTCGTCGGTGAAGGCGCAGCCCGCCTCGCCGTCTCCGGCCACGAGGGCCGCCACGAACCCCTCCGCCACGGTCCGGGCCGACTCGGCGGCCTCGGCCTCGGCCTCGGCGGACACGTCCGACTCTTCCGCGGCCGACCCGCCGGCGGTGTCGTCGGCGGGCGCCTCCTCCCCGCCTTCGCAGGCCGTGAGGGCGAGGGTCAGGAACAGGGAACACAGGATGGTGCGTCGCATGGGGCTGCCTTCCGGGAGCGGGTGGGGTCGATCAGCGGCGGACGTCCGCACCGCACTATTGTTACCGCATTCACCCGATTGATGACCATGGGTACCCGTACCTGGCACGTACACACAGCCCTGACCAGGCAGGGGCGCCCGACCGGAGCGGCGGTACGGGTGCGTGCGGGCCGGTCCCGCGCGCACCGGCCCGCCGGCCCCGGCCCCCTCACCGGGGCCGGGGCTTGTCCGCGGGGGCGACCTCTGATGTCATGGATGCGGGTGACCGGCATCACGGCATCCATTGGCGCACAGAGCACGCGCGGGCGTGCTTGGGAAATTCGGTGCACGCGCGGGTGTGCCTGAGGAATCGGTGCACGCGCGGGCGTGCGTCGGGGACTCGGTGCACGCGTAGACGTGGCCGAGCGGTTCCGCTGTGCGTCCGCGCCGGAGGTGACATGTCGTACCGACTTCGGGCCGAACCCCGGGGCGCCCCCGCCACCGTCCTGCCCCCGGCGCTGGGGGCCCGGCTCCGCCCCCTGGTCCCACACCTGACCGAGGAGGCCGTGGACGGGATCCGCCGACGGGCCGAGGCCCACTCCCACCCCCTGGACCCGGCGCACACCGAGACGATCAGGCAGGCGATCGGCACCGCCGTGCACGCCTTCCTGGACCGGCTCGGGGACGGCCCCGCCTCGGAGCGCTCCGACACCGTCACGGAGACCTTCCGCGCGTTCGGGGCGGGCGAGGCCCGACAGGGGCGCACCCTGGAGTGCCTGCACACGGGCATGCGCACGTCGGTGGCTGCGGCGTGGCGGCGGCTGGCGCGGGCCGAGTCGATCGACCGGGACCAGATGGCCGCCCTGGGCGAGGCGATCTTCGCGTTCCAGGAGGAGATCTCGACGGCGGCCGCCGAGGGCCACGCCCAGGTGCGCGGCGTCGGGGTGGAGGCGCTGCGGCGCAGACGGTCCCGTTTGCTGGAGGTACTGCTGGCCGAGTCCGGAACGGAGCCGGACCCGCGGGCGCTGTCCACCCTGGCCCGCGCGGCCCGGTGGCGGGTGCCCGAACGGGTGGCGGTGGCCCTGCTGCCCCGGGAGGACTCGGTGGAGGGGGCTGCGCCGGTGCTGCCCTCGGACGTGTTGGCGGACCTGGACCGGTTGGAGCCGTGTGCCCTGGTACCCGATCCGGAGGGGCCCGGTCGGCTGCGCTCCCTGGAGCGCTCGCTGCGGGGGTCCCCTGCGGTACTGGGGCCGACGGTGCCGCTGGAGCGGGCCCCGGTGTCGCTGTCCCGGGCCCGGGAACTGGCGGAGCTGGTACGCGCCGGGGTGGTGTCGGGCCGGGGGGTGTTGCGGTGGAACGACCACCTGCCGGAGCTGCTGCTGTCCCGGGACACGGAGCTGGTGGCGGAGATGGCCCGGTCCCGGCTGGCCCCGTTGGAGGGTATGCGGGCGCCGCAGCGGGAGCGGATGGCCGACACCCTCCTGGCCTGGCTGGCGTCGGGCTCCAACGCCAACGAGGCGGCCGAGCGGCTGCGGATCCACCCGCAGACCGTGCGGTACCGGATGCGGCAGCTCGAAGAGCTGTTCGGGGCGCGTCTGCGGGAGCCGGGTGCGCGGTTCGAGCTGGAACTGGTGCTGCGGGCGCGCAGGCTCCTCGGACCCTCGCTGAACGAATGACATACCGAACGGTCGGGATGTTCCCCGCACACCGGTGCGCGGGGAACATCCACGGCCTCCGGGTCAGCCCCGGGGCGCCAGTGCGCGGATCACCGCGGCCGGATCCTGACCGGGCGGGCCGATCGGGGCGATCATCGGGGTGCTCACCCCCGCCTGCGCGTAGGCCTCGATCCGCTCCCTGCAGTACTCCGCTGGGCCGTGCACGATGAGATCGTCCACGACGGAGTCCGGGATCGCGGCCAGCGCGCCCTTGCGGTCACCGTCGTCCCACGCCTTCCACATGGGACCGAGCTCCTCCCTGCCCAGCCACTCGTGGAAGGCCCGGTAGACGGGCACGTTCAGGTAGGCCGAGATCGCCCACCGGCCGATCTCCCGGGCGGTGTCGGCGTCGGTGTCGGGAATGGCGAAGATCCGCGCGACGATCTCCTTGTCCTCGCCGAACTCGCGCACGATCGGGGCGACCGTGCGCACGTCCTCCGAGGACAGCCAGTTGATGATCGCGCCGTCACCCTCGCGCCCGGCGAGGCGCAGCATGCCCTGGCGCAGCGCGGCCACCAGGATGGGCGGCTGCTGTTCGGGCGCCGAACCCAGGGTGAACCCCTTCACGGAGAAGGTGTCGTAGTCGGCCTTGACCTTCTGTCCGGTCAGCGCCTCGCGAAGGAAGCGCACGGTGTCGCGGACCTTCTTGTAGGGCTCCTCGAAGGGGATGGAGTTCCAACGCTCGACGATGACGTTGGAGGAGGTGCCCACGCCCAGCGCGAAACGGCCCGGCGCGGCTGCGGCCATCGTGGCGGCGCTCATCGCCAGGGTCGCCGGGCCGCGTGTGTAGGCGGGCACGATCGCGGTGCCCAGGCGCAGCCGCGGCGCCCACACGCTGGCCAGGGCCAGCGGCGTGAACGCGTCGGTGCTGTTGGCCTCGGCGGACCAGGCGTCGGTGTAGCCGAGATCGGGCAGCGCCTCGAAGAGAGGACGCTGGTCGGCCAGGGGGATGCCCTCGAAGGGAACGGTGATGCCCCAGCGGTCGGTCATGGCGACTCCTGTCAGTGGACCGGTCTTACAAACCGAACCCGGTTCGTGTTCGGTATGGGCACGACGGTACCCGCCGCCGGGGTCACCGCAGAAGACCGAGTCCGCCCTACGCCGCCCCGCGCGCTCCCGGCACGACGTGTGCTGCACCCGACGCACGGGTCCCATGGGGCGTATGTTCGTAGGTACCCGGCCGTCCCGGCCGGTACGGACATCCACGAGAACGAAGGAGGCCATCGCCGTGGCCAAGCCACCCTCCCCCTACGACTTCCTGCCCGAGGTCGACGCGTTCACCGTCACCAGCGACGACGTGGTGGACGGACAGACCCTGCCCAAGGCACAGGTCAGCGGAATCATGGGCGCCGGGGGCGAGGACGCCTCACCGCATCTGGCCTGGAGCGGGTTCCCCGAGGGGACCCGGAGCTTCGCCGTCACCTGCTTCGACCCGGACGCCCCGACCGCGAGCGGTTTCTGGCACTGGGCGGTCTGCGACATCCCCGTGGAGGTCACCGAGCTGGCGACCGACGCGGGCAACGGCTCCGGACTGCCGGAACAGGCCGTGACCCTGCGCAACGACGCCGGAAGCCACCGCTACATCGGTGCCGCGCCGCCCGCCGGGCACGGCCCGCACCGGTACTTCTTCGTGGTACACGCGGTGGACGTGGCGAGCCTGGGCGTGGACTCCTCCGCGAGCCCCGCCTTTCTCGGCTTCAACCTGTTCTCGCACACGCTCGGCCGGGCGATCATCACGCCCACGTACGAGCAGCGGTAACAGACCAGGTCGACCGCGGGGGCGGGCGGTGCGCTCGGCGCGCCGCCCGCCCTCCGCCCTTTCCCGCCCGGGCCGAGGGGACACGCGCCAGGGCGTGTTCGGTTCACCCGACAACCGCATTCGGCCATTCACAAGCCCCGGGGACCCACCCCCGTCTAGGCTCGGTCCATTCGCTCGGAACACGCCTGGAAGGGTTCGACCGGTGCCACAGCAGCCTTCGAGGAAACCGACCGTCGTGGTCACGACAGCGGGTTCCGCTCCGACGCCCGGAACCATCCTGCACCTACGTGAGCACGGTTTCCGAGTGGTGGCCACCGACGTGGACCCCGCCGCCCCGGGCCTCTACCTGGCCGACCGCGGTTACCTGGTGCCCCCGGGCGACAGCGATGCCTTCCTGCCCCGGATGCGCGCCCTGTGCGCCCAGGAGGGGTCCGTGGCCGTGGTTCCGCTGGTGGACGAGGAACTCGTCCCGGTGGGCGAACTCGCCGGGGACGGGGTGGCCGTACTGCTGCCCCGCCCGGACTTCGTCGTCGGCTGCCTGGACAAGTACGCCCTCATGCGACGGCTGGACGGGGCCGGGATCGGGGTGCCCCGCACCTGGCTCGCCTCGGAGTGGCCGACCGGCGCCACCGACCCCCCTTCCGGCGGTTTCGTCGTCAAACCCCGCAGCGGACGGGGCAGCCGCGGTGTCGTGACCGTCGGATCCGCACGCGACGTGGCCCGCGCGGTCGCCGAGAGCGGATACGCCGCCGACGAACTGATCGTGCAGGAACGCGTCACCGGCCCCGAGTACACGGTCTCGGTCGTGGTCTGGCGCGATGGCGAGGTGCAGGCGGTGGTGCCCAAGGAGGTCGTGCTCAAACAGGGGGTCACCAGGTACGCCGTCACCAGGCGCGACCACGGGGTCGTCCGCGTCTGCAGGGCGGTGCAGAGCGCCCTGCGCGCGGACGGGCCGTTCAACGTCCAACTGTGCCTGGACGGGCTGGGGCGCCCCAGAATCTTCGAGATCAACCCCCGGTTCTCCTCTACGGCGGCGCTCACCGCGGCCGCCGGGGTCGACGAGATCACCGGTCTGCTGCGGCAGGCCGTGTGCGGCGGGCCCCGGCTGGACGACGACTGGCGGGAGGGCGTGGCGATGGTGCGCCGGTGGACGGACGAGTTCCTGAGCGAGGAGCAGTTCGCCTCGCACGGGATCTCCCCCGCCCCGGCCCCCGCCCCCGACGGCGGGGAACCCGCCCCGCCGGGCGCGGCGACCGTCGGCGGACGGCCCCCGAGCGCCCCGGTGCGTGCACGGTGACCGGCCCGCACCCCCTCGCCTCGGCGGTGGCCGCGGCGGTCGTGGAGGTCGGTGGGCTGCTGCGCGAGTGGCGCCGGGACCCCAGGGCCCGCAGCGGCGTGTGGGAGGGCAGCCAGTTCAAGGCCGAGGCCGACGCGATGGCCCACCGGGCGCTCTCCCGGCGGCTGAGCGCGATCGACGGCCGGATCCCGGTGGTGAGCGAGGAGGACCCCGCGTCGCTGAGCCACCGGCGCCCGCCCCGGTACTGGCTGATCGACCCGATCGACGGAACCGCCAGCTACGTGCACGGGTTCGACGGGTACGTCACCCAGGCCGCCCTGGTCATCGGTGAGCACCCCGAGGTGGCGGCGGTCTTCGCACCCGAGAGCGAGGTCCTGTACACGGCCGTGCGCGGCCGGGGCGCCCGCCGGGACGGCCGCCCCCTGCCCGTACACCCGCCCACCCCGCCGGGGCACGGGGTGCTCACCGACAACACCCCCGAGCCCACGGGGATCGCCCGGCGCGTCTACGAGCGGTTCGGTTACGGCGAGTACCTGGAGAGCGGCAGCATCTCGTTGAAGCTGTGCAGGATCGCCGAGGGCCACGCCCACCTGTTCGTCAAGGACGTCCCGGTGCGTGACTGGGACGTGGCCGCGCCCGGTCTGGTCCTGGCGGAGACGGGTGGTCTGGTGACGCGTCTGGACGGTACCGGCTTCAGCTACCGGGGGGCCTTCGAGCACACCGGTCTGGTGGGTGCCGCCGACCCGTCGACATGTCGCACCGTGGCCCGGTGGGCAACGCTCTGAACTGCGAGGACAGGGCACCTCGGCGAGCTCGGAGCGGGCCGTTCGAACTGCCTTCGCGGTTCCCTTTCGCGCGCCGGGCACGGCGCGTATCGTGTGGTCACCAACTCGCGCCTTCGGGGGGTGGGAAGTGGAGACCCGACGTCTGCCGATGGACCGGATGCGAGCCTCGGACACCGATCGGGACCTGACGGTGGACCGCCTCGCGGTGGCCTTCTCCGAGGGCCGTCTGGACCATGAGGAGTACGAGCGCCGAGTGGGTACGGCGCTGAGCGCGGTCCTGCTCGGCGAGCTCCGCTCACTGACAGCGGACCTCCCGGGGGCCCGCGCGCCAATCCCCGTCCCACAGCCGAGGCCGCACCGCGAGCGCCGCACCGGGCCCGCGCCGCAGGGCCCGCTCGTGCCGTGGGAGGAGTGGGGCGAGGAGTGGCGGTGGTGGCTGGGCGTGGCCGGGCTTCTGACCGGGGTGTGGGCCGGCTCCAGTCTTCTGGGCGGTGAGTGGGTACCGTACTGGCCGCTGGTCCCCCTGGGGATCTGGGCGGCCGTACTGTTGGCCTCGGCCATCTGGCCCAGCGGGGAGGAACCGCCCTGACCGGGGCGCGCGGCCGGAACCGCCCCCCGCTCAGCCCACCGCGTGCAGCCAGCGCACGGGGGCGCCGTCACCCGCGTAGCGGAAGGGTTCGAGTTCCTCGTCCCAGGCGCGTCCGGTGAGCCGGTCGAGTTCGTCGGCCAGGTCGCGGCCGTCGGCGGCCGCGGCCATGGCGGCGCGCAGCCTGCCCTCGGGTACGAGGACCTCACCGGCGGCACTGGTGATGGCGGTGAACACGCCGAGGGTGGGCGTGTAGCTGTAACGCGTACCGTCACAGCCGGGCGACCCCTCCTCGGTCACCTCGAAGCGCAGGCGCTGCCATGCGTTCAACGCGGAGGCCACCGCCCCCGCGGTCCCCGGCTTCCCCTGCCAGTTGAGCTCGGCACGGTGGTGGCCGGGTGCCGCCGGTTGGGCGACCCAGTCTAGTTTCACGGGTACTCCAACAACACCCGCGACCGCCCACTCGACGTGTGGGCACAGCGCCGCGGGCGCGGAGTGGACGTACAAGACGCCACGTGCGGACACCGAACCTCCTGATACGAACGAGTGCGCTTCCCCGACGCCCTCGTACCACGAGAAGGTTGCATACCCGCCTGAATGCCTTTTGCCCCATTGTGCCCCAAGGGCACCCTGGGAACCATCTCGCACGCTGGTATTTTCCAGCGTTCCCACCGCGCCCGGAGCGCCCAGAGATTAGCGTGTGCCACAGGCGGCGACAGGGAGTTCGATCATAGTGGGGGCGGATGTGCCAGACCAGTCGCACGGAGACATCCACCCCCCGAAACCAACATCAGAAAACACCCATTCGCGCACTTCAGGGTATGTTTCCACCACTTTCTTGTCGGTTCCGGCCACAACCGGCCCCGAGCACGTCCCACGCTCCGACGCCGAACTGGTGCTGAGCGCCTGCCACGGGGACGCGGACGCGTGGGAGGCCATCGTCGACCGCCACCTGGGCATGGTGAACCGGATCGCCCGTTCCTACGGGCTCCCCCGGCAGGACCACGAGGACGCCGTCCAGACGGTCTGGCTCCGCCTCAACCAGAACCTGCCCCGGCTCCACTCCCCGCACCTGCTCGCCGCCTGGCTGAGCCGGGCGGCGCACACGGCCTGCGGCCGACAGCGGCAGCACCGGCGGCGCTTCCTCCCGGTCGACCCCCTGGCCCTGGCCGAGCACCTCCACCACCGGACCGACCCCGAACACGAGTACCTGCTCAAGGAGAGGCACGCCGAACTGCACCGGGCCATCGGAGAACTCACCGACCCGGTCGACCGCCGGGTCGCACGGCACTACCTCGACGACTCACCCGACACCCGCCCGCTCTCCCACCGGACCACCCCGAACCAGCGGCGACACCTGCTCCGCCAGCTCCGCCGCTCCCTCAGAGCAACCAGAGAACCGAACGAAAGGCGTGCGTGAACCGTGTGGAACGACCCGGACCCCACCGAGGACCGGAGCGGGCGGGCCGCCGCACTGGCCGCCTTCGACCGCTCCCTTGACCGTGCCCGTCAGGCCAGGACCATCAGCGACACGGCCCTGGCCCCCGGGCCGGCGGTCCACCGCGACCACCGTGGCGCCGCCCCGACCACCCTCCTGTTCGACCTGGGGGGCGTCCACCTGGACCTCCAGATCCACCGGCGCGGGGCCCACCACTCGCTCTCCGGCCTGGTCGGCGGCGAGTTCGACCACGTGGACGTGCACGTTCGCCGCTCCGGGAGCACGCTGCGCCTGTTCGTGGGGGTCGACGGCCGGTTCGAGGCCCACGACCTGGCGCCCGGCCCCCTGAGCCTGGCCGTGGAGATCCCCGGCCGCCCGCTCGCCGTCACCGACTGGTTCACCCTGTCGACCGCCGACGGGGGCCGCTGAACCGATCGCGGGAAACGGATACGGCCCGAATCCGGTTAGGTGCGCGCGCCAACCCCGGACCGATCACCCGCCTTCGCCCCGGTTCGCCCCGGTTCGCGGCCAACGGGTTGTCCACAGGCCCGGGGTGGCCACTCCCGCCGAACCGCGACCGCTGCTATCACTGGAGTCGACCGGCCCCACTGGCGAAAGGCAGCCGGACGTGCTCCCCAGCGCAGCGCCCGACCCCACGCCCGCGAACACCCTCCCGGACACCCGGGACCCGAGCACCGGACAGATCCTGCTGTCCCGGGTCACCCAGGGCGTCCGGCTGGCTCGGAACGGCCTCTTCGAGGAAACCGTCGCCCTCCTCGACGACACCCGGAAACGGCTGCACGGTCATCCCATCGCCGAACTCGCCCCCGTCCTACCGGGCCTTCTGGCCGACCTCGGGCTGGCCCAGACCCTGTGCGGCCGTTTCGGTCAGGCCGAGGAACACCTCAACGAGGCCCGCTCCCTGGCCGACGCACGCCGTCTCCCCCTGCTGGGTCTGGTGGCCGAGCACAACCTCGGCTGCCTGGACCTGTACCGGGGCGAGACCGCCACCGCCATCACCACCTTCCACGAACTCGTGCACCGGATGCCCGCAGACCGGCAGGAGGCCCTGCGCGTCGACCTGGCCGAGGCCCTGCTCTGCGAAGGGCTCGTGGAGGAGGCCGGGCGCACCCTCGCCGAGGCCCCGTGGCACGCGACCCGGGGCGGGGTCGCCCGCACCCTCGTGGAGGCCAAGCTGCGGCTCCTGGACGGCGACCACCGGGGCTCGCTCCACCTCACCCGGCAGGTCCGCGCGAGCGAGGGCCCGGGTTCCCTGTGGCACGGCATCACCACGCGGTTGGAGCGGGCCGCTCTCGGCGTCACCGACGACGGCTCCCCGGTTCTGCGCGCACAGGACACCCTGGCGTTGCGCGCCCCCTCCCTGCCGCGACCGTCCCGGGGACACGCGTCCGTGGGCCCCCGGGACGGGGGCCGGCCCCGGGAGGGGCTGTCGGG
This sequence comes from Nocardiopsis moroccensis, assembly GCF_055763695.1. Lineage (NCBI taxonomy): Bacteria > Bacillati > Actinomycetota > Actinomycetes > Streptosporangiales > Nocardiopsidaceae > Nocardiopsis > Nocardiopsis moroccensis. Next base: position 3,026,845 of record NZ_CP199747.1, read on the forward strand.
CGCGTACCGGGCCCTGGCCCGGCTCTCCAGGCTGGGAGCCCCGCCGCCCGGCCCCTGGCTCGGGAGCGCCGGTCGCGACCCCCACGTGGTGCGGGCCGGGTTGGAGAGCGCCCTGGCCACCGGGGACGCCGCGACCGCGCTCGAATGGGCGGAGCTGGGACGCACCTGGGCGGTCGGGCTGGTGCCGGGGCCGGGCACCGTCGGCGGCACCGCGCTCGGGGAGCTGACCGGGCGCTACCGCCGTGCGCTGTGCCGGGGCGGTAGCCCCGAGGCCGGCGCCTACGCCCGGCGGTGGGAGGCCGCCCGCTGGCGGGCGCTGCACCCGGGACGCCGGAACCGGTGGGCGGAGTCCCGGGAGCCGGCCCCGGGCCCGGTACTGGAACCGCTCCTGGCCACCCTGGAGGGCCGGGCGTTCATCCACTACACCACGGCGGGCAGGGAAGCCGTGGCACTGCTCGCGGTGGACGGCCGGGTGCACGCCCGGCACCTCGGCCCCCTCCTGACGGTCCGCCGCGCACTGGCCCGGTTCGCACACGAGAGGTCGGCACCGTCGGGGGGCACGGCCGCGGAACCGCACCGCTCGACCGCCACGCAGGCCTCCGACGCCCTGTTCCGGCCGTTGCTGCCCCTGGTCGGGGAACGCGCTGTGGTGGTGACCGGTGACCCTTACCTGAGCGACCTGCCATGGGGCCTGCTCCCGGCGCTGCGCGGTCGTCCGGTGCGGCTGGTGCCCACGGCCCGGTCCTGGGCGGAACGGCCGCCCGAACGGCGCGGCTGGGAGAGGGTGCTGCTGGCCTGCGGCCCCGAACCCGAACAGGCCCGCCTGGAGGTGGCAGCCCTGGCCGCGATCCATCCGGGGGCGCGGCTGCTGGAGCGGGCACACCGGGACCGGGTCCTGACCGAACTGGCCCGCACGGACCTGGCCCACCTGGCCGGGCACGGACAGGTGGGCGACCGCACGCCCATGCTCTCCCGGCTGGAGCTGCACGACGAGCCGTTGCTCGCCTGCGACCTGGCTTCCCTGCCCTCGGCCCCCGACCTGGTCACCCTGTCCTCCTGCTGGGGCGGCCACGGCTTCGGCGGGGCGGCCGGGCAGCCGCTCGGGTTCGTGGGCGCCCTGTTGGCCCGGGGCACCCGCACGGTGGTGGCCAGCCCGGTCCCGGTCGAGGACGCACGGACCGGAGCGGCCATGCTCGCCTTCCACCGAGCGATCGCCACGGGCACCGACGTGTCCGAGGCGGTGTCCGACCACCTCGGACACGTCGGTTTCTGCTGCTACGGCGCCTGAGGCAGGGGTGACCGCAGCGGGCGGTCACCCCGGCGCGCTACCAGCCGCGCTCACGCCACTCGGCCAGGTGGGGGCGCTCCGCGCCCAGGGTGGTGTCCTTGCCGTGCCCGGGGTAGACCCAGGTGTCGTCGGCCAGGGCACCGAAGACCCGCTCCGAGACGTCACCGAACAGGGTCTGGAAGTCCCCGTCGGACCAGGTCTTGCCGACCCCGCCCGGGAAGAGGCTGTCCCCGGTGAACAGGTGGGTCCGACCCCCGGGGTCGTCGTAGCGCAGGGCGATCGACCCGGGTGTGTGGCCGCGCAGATGGATGACGGTGAGTACGCAGTCCCCGACCGGGACGGTGCCGCCGTGGGTGACGGGCTCGTCCACCGAGACCGGCAGCTCCTCGGCGTCCTCGGGGTGGGCGACCGTACGGGCACCGGTCTGGCCGACGACCTCGGCCAGGGCCTGCCAGTGGTCCTGGTGGCGGTGGGTGGTGACCACACGGGCCAGCCCCTCCTCGCCGATCAGCTCCAGGATCCGGTCGGGTTCGGCCGCTGCGTCGATGAGGACCGCCTCACCCGTCCCCCGGCAACGGAGGAGGTAGGCGTTGTTGTCCATCGGGCCCACGGCCAGCTTGGTGATCGTCAGGTTCGATAGTTGGCGCAGGTCGGCCGGACCGCCGACCCTGGTATCTCCGGAGTAGCTCACCCGACCATTGTGGCCTGTCGGAGAGAGCGCACGAACCGGGGTCGCGCACCTGGTGGTGCGGGTGCGCGCCCTCCGCGCCGGTGCGGCCCGCCGGAGGGGCCGCACCGGCCCGCGGGTTCAGCGTGTCGGTGTCACCGGATCACCGGGCCCAACGAGGAGGCCGCTTCTCGAAGAAGGCCGCACGCCCCTCCGCCGCGTCCTGGCCGGCGAAGAACTCGGCGGACAGCTCACCCATCCGGGTGAACGCCTCGGTACGCCGGTCCGGGGCGGCCTGGACACCGCCCGCGAGCTCGCCCAGGAGCTCCTTGGTGCGGGACAGAGCGCTCGGCGCCGAGCCCCGCAGGCCCTGGAGCACCGCGTCCACCGCATGGTCCATCTCCCGGTCGGGGACAGCCTGGGTGACGAGCCCGGCCTTGGCGGCGGCGGAGGCGTCGAAGAGCTCACCGGTGAGGAAGTAGCGGCTGAGCTGCCGGGAGTGCATCCGGGCCGAGACCGGAACGGAGATGATCGCCGGGACCACGCCGATACGTACCTCGGTGAACGCGAAGGTGGCGCTCTTGGGGGCCAGGGCGATGTCGGCGGCGGCCACCAGACCGATCCCGCCCGCGCGTGCGGCGCCGTTGAGCACGGCGATCACCGGTTTGGGCGCACCCATGATCTGCTCGAAGATCTCCGGGAGCTCCGGTGCGGGTTCCACCGGGGTGCCCTGGAGGGCCGCACCGATCTCCTTGAGGTCGGCCCCGGCGCAGAACACCGGTCCGTTGCCGGTGAGGACGACCCCGCGAACGTCCTCGTCGGCCATGGCGTCGGACAGGGCCCGGGAGAGTTCGGTGCGCAGCCGCGCGGAGAGCGCGTTGCGGTTGTGCTGTGAGTCGAGGGTGATCGTGGCGATGGCACGGTCAACGCTCGACCGTACGAGGGGAGCGTCGTCCGAGGGGTTCGGGGACGTCGGGTGCTGCGTCATCGCAGACTGACCTTTCTCCGTTGAACGCGCGCGGATTCGGTCACGGCGCGCGGTACGCGAACAGCTTGTGGCCGTGTGCGTCTCGCTTGTGGCGGTAGGAACGCATCCGCCCCGAACAGTAGACAGGCCGATTGTTTCGGCACGGCGTCCACCGCCGCCGGACCGGTTAAGTCCGTGTCACGCGTGACAGCGCTTGTGTTACGTGGACCACACGCTAGCGTTCGCGCCCGCCGCGGCCTCCGCCCGCCCCACCGGTCCCGGGTGTCGGTCCCCCGCGGCCCGCTCCGGGGCCCTGACCGGGAACACGAACAGGGCCGGGGCGGGGTCCGTTCCCGGACCCCGCCCCGGCCCCTGAAGGCATCACGCCGTCCTTCGGGCTCCCCGGTCTCAGCGCCGGGTGGTGGCCGCGGAGAGGGCGTCGGCGAAGTGCATCATGGTGGTGACGGCGTCGGTGCCGTCGGCCGCCTCGCTCACCCTCAGGGTGAGGGGTTCGGCGGTGATGGCACCGGTGTACCCGTGGTCGAGTTCACAGCTCTCGTCGGCGCAGGAGGCCGGTTCGAGGTCGATGTGGGCGACAGCGCCCCAGTTCACCGACAGGTTCACGCTGAGCACCAGTTCACTGGGCAGGCTGCCCGGCTTGTACTGGGCGGGGTTGGGCACGACCCGGGTCAGCGCCACCGACTGGACATTGCCCAGCTGGATGCTGTCGGTCGTGGTGGAGGCGTGCGAGGTCCCACCGGGTTCGGTGGGCGGGTGCTCGTCCGTGTGGCAGACGACGAGCCGGGTCGCGGTCAGCAGCATCACGGTGATGTGCCGCCGCATTTCCATCGCCGGGTCGAAGGTCGCCTCATGGTGCACGATGAACGCCTCGGCGTCCTCCTCGCCCAAGGTGGTCGCGACGGCGTCGATGACCAGGGCGGGGTAGTACCCGCTCCGCTCGATCTCCAGGCGCCAGTCCGTGGGCACGGCACGTGTTTTCCTCATACCCCTATCCTGCCTCCTTCCGGTGACACTTCGCGACCGTCCACCGAAACGGGAGGCCCATTCCCTGATCAGAACGTCACCCCGCGCAGTCGGCGCGGGCCGGCGTCCGGCCGCACGTCGGGGGCCTCGCGCAGCCACATGCGGGCGCCCAGGACATGGGCCCCGGTGGCGTTGACCAGTACGGGGTCCAGGTCCACGTAACCGATCTCGGGGAAGGCCTCCACCAGGCGGGACACCCGGATGAGCAGTTCCTCCAGCGCCTCCACGTTGGGTTGTTCGGCCAGCGAGGTCGCCCCCGCGGGCAGGCCGAACAGCAGCGGGGCGGCCCGGACCGCGTGGATGAGGTCGGCGGCGTCCATGTCGGTCAGCGGTGCCAGCCGGAACGACCGGTCGTCGAGGAGTTCGGCGGTGACGTCCGCCAGCCCGAAGGAGACCACCGACCCGAAGGACCGGTTGTCGCCCGCGCGCACCACCGTGGGCACGCCGGGCGCCGCCATCCGCTGGACGACCAGCTCCGCCTCGCCGCCGAAGCGGTCGAGCAGGGAGAGGTAGGCGCTGCGCACGTCCTCGGGGGTGCGCAGGTCGGCCCGGACGAACGTGCCGCCCGCACGTACCCGCAGGTCGGGTGCGTCGGCCTTGACCACGGCGGGATAGCCGAGCTCACCCGCGGCGACGACGGCCTCGTCCGCGGAGCTGACCCTGATGTCGGGGTAGGCGGCGATCCCGTAGCAGGCCAGCAGGTCGCGGGCGTCCTCGGCGGAGATCGCGGTCTCCTCGTCGTACCGCCGCTCGCCGCCGAACCAGGCGACGTCCTCCATCGCCGGGGTCGCCTTCCTGAGGGCGCGGGTGATGGTGGCCCGTGCCCGGGCGCGGTCGATGTCGGGCAGTTCGGGGTGGCGTCCGGGCTTGCGGTTGCGCCACTGGGCGTACCGGGTGGAGTGGGCGAGGGCGCGCACCGCGTCCTCCGGCGAGGGGTAGGAGGGCACCGAACCGTGCAGGGTCTGGTTCCGCTCCCCGATGTGCCTCAGTTCCTCGGGGATGCCCTGGCGGGCCAGGTAGGTGGTGACGATGGGTTTGTCCGAGTCCAGGGAGCGGGCGCGCAGCACACGGGCCACGTCGTCCCCGATGGGGTGCAGGGCGGGCACGAAGACCACCACGACCGAGTGCACGTCCTCGGCGGCCAGCGCGGCCCGGATCGCGGTGTCGAAGTCCTCGGCGGTGGCCTGCGGCCCCAGGTTGACCGGATCGTGCGGTTTGAGGCCCTGACGGACGGCGGCATCCTTGACCAGCAGCTCCAGGGAGTCGGAGTTGCCGATGATGCCCACCCGGGGGCCCTGGGGCAGCGGCTGGTAGGCGAAGACCTGGGCGGCGTCGAACATCTGGGTGATGTCGTCCACCCGCACCACACCGGCCTGCTGGAACAGGGAGGTGACGGCGTAGTCGGGCAGGGCGAGACCGCCCGCGGCGTGCCCGGTGGGCGTGGTCTGCGCGGAACCGCCGCTGCGCACCGCCACGACCGGCTTCTGCTTGGCCAGGCGCCGTGCCAGCCGGGTGAACTTGCGCGGGTTGCCCAGGGACTCCAGGTACTGGAGCACCACCTGGGTGGCGGGGTCCTCCTGCCAGTACTGCATGAGGTCGTTGCCGGACACGTCCGCGCGGTTGCCCGCGGACACGAAGGTGGACAGGCCCATTCCGCGCTCGGCGACCCGCTGGAGGATGGCCCGGCCCAGGGCGCCGGACTGGGAGAAGAACCCGATGGGCCCCTGGGAGGGCAGGTCCGGGGACAGGGTGGCGTTGAGGGAGACCGAGGGGTCGCTGTTGGCGATGCCCAGGCAGTTGGGGCCGACCACCCGCATACCGGCGGCGCGGGCGGTGCGCACCAGCTCGTCCTGGCGGGCCCGGCCCTCGGCCCCGACCTCTCCGAAGCCGGAGCTGACCACGATCAGGCCGTGTACGCCCTTCTCGGCGCACTGCTCGACCACGTCGACGACCATGTCGGCGCGCACCGCCACCACGGCCAGGTCGACCTGGTCCGGGATCTCCAGGACGGAGGGGTAGGCGCGTACGCCCACCACGGCCTTGGCCTCGGGGTGGACGGGGTAGACCGGCCCCTGGAACTCCCCGCCGAGCAGGTTGCGCAGGGCGGTCTGGCCGATGGTGTGCGCGGTGCGGCTGGCTCCGATGACCGCGACGGACTCGGGGAAGAGCAGCCGGGCGATGGAACGCGACTCGGCGCGCTGTTCCCGGGCCTGCATGACCTCCCTGGAGTCGTCGGTGGGCTGCAGGTCCAGGGTGAGCCGGATGACGCCCTCGTCGAAGGTCTGCTGGGCGGTGTACCCGGCCTCACGGAAAACGTTGATCATGCGCCGGTTCTCGGGCAGCACGTCGGCGATGAAGCGGCGCATCCCCCGTTCGCGGGCGGCCGCACCGATGTGTTCCAGGAGCACCGAGGCCAGGCCCCGCCCCTGGTGGCCGTCCTCCACGACGAAGGCCACCTCGGCCTCCTCCGGGGCGACCTTGTCGTAACGCACCACGGCGACGAGTGAGTCGGAGATCGTGGCCACGAGGGCCACACGGTCCTCGTAGTCGACCGTGGTGAAGCGTTTGACGTCACGGTCGGAGAGTTTCGGGTAGGGCGCGAAGAACCGGTAGTAGATCGTCTCCGGCGAGAGCCGGGCGTGGAACTCGCGCAGCAGGTCGGCGTCGTCAGGGGTGATGGGGCGCAGATGCGCGGTGCCTCCGTCGGTCAGGACGACGTCGGCTTCCCAGTGGTTCGGGTAGGACTGCACGACTGCGAGACTAGACGACAATCGGTCTATTCCGGGGAAAGTCCATGCGGGCTCCCCGAAATCCCCGCCGCGGTCTTCCCGCCCAGCCGCCGCCGGGACCGTCCGCGACGGGGTCCGCGTACTCTGGTCCGGTGGGTCCGAGGACCCTCGACAGCCCCTGTGTGACAGCGTGTCCCGGGCGCTGTCAGTTCGTTACCCGACACTGGTCGTTAAGCTGTTAACGTCGTGCGGGCACAGATTCTCAAACCCTCGGTGGTGGCTGGCGAAATGACTCGAGTGGTCGTGATCGGTGACCTGATGACCGACGCCGTCGCGCGCGCGTTCTACCCGTTGGCCCGCGGTAGCGACACACCGGCGTCGGTGGTCATGTACGGCGGGGGGTCCGGGGCGAACATAGCCTCCTGGCTGTCCGTCGAGGGCACCGACACCACGTTCGTCGGCCGCCGCGGCTCCGACATCACCGGGCGCACCCGCGAGATGGAGCTCATGGGCTACGGCCTGGACTCGCGCATGGTGATGGACCCCGAACGCCCCACCGGTACCTGCGTGGTGATGATCACCCACCGGGGCGACCGGACGATGCTCAGCGACCCCGGCGCCAACGCCCGCCTCCAGCCCGAGGACCTGCCCCGCGACGTCTTCGGCGCCGACGGCCACCTGCACGTGTCCGGCTACACGCTGATCAACTCCGACTCCCGCCGCGCGGCCCGGGTGGCCCTGCGGATGGCGCGGGAGAGCGGGATGTCGATCTCGGTGGACGGCGGTTCGCACGCGCCGCTGGAGCGGGCGGGCGCGGAGAACTTCCTGGACTGGACCCAGGGCGCCCGGCTGCTGTTCGTCAACCTCGCCCAGGCCCGGGTGCTCACCGGGCGGGACGACGCGGAGGCCGCGGCGAAGGTCCTGACCGCCTGGTTCCCCAACGTGGTGATCAAGCTCGGTGAGGAGGGCGGGCTGTGGGCCTCCAAGACGCGCGAGGACTGCGTGAAGGCCCCCGCCGAGCCGGTGGAGCCCTCACCCGGTTCGGTGGGCGCCGGTGACGCCTTCATCGCCGGGTTCCTGCCCTCGTGGCTGGCCGGACGCCATCCCAAAGAGGCGCTGGGCCGGGCCAGCCACCTGGCCGCCCGTGCTCTGCACCAGCCGGGTGCCCGTCCGGACCTGGGTGAGGAGCAGCCCGTCCGCCGGGGTGCGCCCCGCGGACAGCGCATCCGCTAGCAGGAACTTCGGGATAATCCCCCGTGATCTTGCTACCAGAAGCGAAATAGGCGCCGCAGTTGCCTCTGGTAGCAAGATCACCGCAGAAGAAGGCGCCGCTCAGCCCCCGGAGGTCGCCAGGGTCAGGGGCAGGACCTCCGGGGCCCCGGCCCTGCGCAGCAGCGCGGCGCCGACGGTGAGGCTCCACCCGGTGTCGGACTGGTCGTCCACCAGCAGGACCGGACCCGGGGTCCGGGCCTGGAGCTCGGTGAGGCGCGCGGTGAGCGCCTCGTCCGCCACCAGCTCGGAGTACACCTGTTCCAGGCGCATGGCGCTGTTGTGGCGCCGGGCGCCCGGCCCGCCCCGCCGGTAGGACAGCGAGCCGAGCGGGGCCAGCCGCCCCAGTTCGGCGATGCGGGCGGCGAGGTCGGCGACCAGGACCGGGCGGGTGGCCGAGGGCATCGCCACCACACCCACGGGGCGGTTCTGCCAGCCCCAGGCGGCGAGTACCCGCACCACCCCCTGCAGGACCCGCTCGTCCACGGGGGCGTCGGGTGCGTCCTCGGCGAGGATCCGGCGCAGTTCGGTGCCCCAGCCGATATCGGTGAGGCGGCCCAGGGCGCGCCCCTCCCCCGCTCTCAGCTCTTCGGGGATCTTGCCGGACAGGCGCACCCCGAGGGTGTCCATCCCGGTCGGCCACTGGCGGCGCGGGCTGATCGGCGTGCCGGGCCGGTCCAGGTGGTCGGCGGCGGCCTTGCGCCGCCCGGAGTCGACCTCGGTGGGCCAGTACCGGCCGGTGCACACGTCGCAGCGGCCGCAGACGACCGCCTCGGGGTCGTCCAGCTGGCGGCGGAGGAACTCCATCCGGCAGGTGTCGGCGGCGATGTAGTCGAGCATGGCCCGCTGCTCGCGTTCGCGGGCGGCGCTGACGGCGGCGTAGCGGTCCGCGTCGTAGGTCCAGGGCCGGCCGGTGGCGGTCCAGCCGCCCCGCACCCGGCGCACCGCCCCGTCCACGTCCAGCACCTTGAGCATCTGTTCCAGGCGAGTGCGGCGCAGGTCCACCCGGGTCTCCAGGTGGGCGACGGACAGGGGCCCGTCGGCCTCGGCCAGCACCTGGAGGGTCTGGCGGACGGTCTCCTCGGGCGGGAAGGACAGCCCGGCGAAGTACTCCCAGATCTGGACGTCCTCACGGCCCGGCAGCAGCACGGCCTCGGCCCGCTGTACGCCGCGGCCCGCACGGCCGACCTGCTGGTAGTAGGAGATCGGCGACTGCGGGGCGCCCAGGTGGGCGACGAAGCCCAGGTCCGGCTTGTCGAAGCCCATGCCGAGGGCGCTGGTGGCCACGAGCGCCTTGACCCGGTTGTCCAGCAGCGCGTCCTCGGCCCGTTTGCGCTCCTCGGGGTCGGTCTGCCCGGTGTAGGGCAGCACCTCCATCCCCTGTTCGGTGAGGAAGCGGGCGGTCTCCAGGGCGGCGCTGACGGTGAGCGTGTAGACGATGCCCGAACCGGGGATCCGGGGCAGGTGTTCGGCGAGCCAGCTGAGCCGGGCGGTGGGGTCGGGCAGCTCTGCCACGGCCAGGCTCAGGCTCTCCCGTTCCAGGCTGCCGCGCAGGACCAGGGTGTCGGCGCGGTCGGCGCCGGCCTGGAGCTGTTCGGCGACGTCGTGGGTGACGCGCTCGTTGGCGGTGGCGGTGGTGGCCAGGACCGGCACCCCGTCGGGCAGGTCGTGCAGCAGGGAGCGGATCCGCCGGTAGTCGGGGCGGAAGTCGTGGCCCCAGTCGGAGACGCAGTGCGCCTCGTCGATGACGACCAGGCCCGCCCCGGCGGCGAGTTCGGGCAGGACCCGGTCGCGGAACTCCGGGTTGTTGAGCCGTTCGGGACTGACCAGGAGCACGTCCACCCGCCCCTGGGCGACCTCGGCGTAGGTGGCCTCCCAGGCGGTGGTGTTGGAGCTGTTGATGGTGCGGGCACGGATACCGGCCCGCTCCGCGGCGGCGATCTGGTTGCGCATCAGCGCCAGCAGCGGGGAGACGATGACGGTGGGGCCCGCGCCCTCGGCCCGGCGCAGGGCGGTGGCCACGAAGTACACCGCCGACTTGCCCCAGCCGGTGCGCTGCACGACCAGTGCTCGCCGCCGGTCCTCGACCAGGGCGCGGATGGCGGTCCACTGGTCCTCGCGCAGGCGGGCGGAGTCCCCGGCGAGGGCGCGCAGGTGCTCCTCGGCGCGTTCGCGCAGGGCGCCGCCGGGACGGTGGTCCGCGGGGTCGGTGACGGGTTCTGTGTCCGGGACGGGAGCGCCGGGCGGGGTGGGAGTGGCCATGACTTCCTTGGTACCAGAGGCGGCGGGGGTCGGTGCGGTTGTCCACAGGCTCCCGGGACCGTGCTGGCACGAGGCCGTCTCCACCGGGCCCGGGGCTCGACAAGCAGCGGCGCCCCGGCCCGTACGAATTCAGGGCGGGGCGCCGGAAACCGGAGGAGCGGTCAGGCGCGGGCGGTGGAGAGGAAGGCGGTCCACTCGGCGGCGGGGAAGGGGAAGTGCCCCTTGGCGGGGTTCTTCGAGTCCCGGAGTGCGGCACCGCAGGGGAGGTCAGCGACCTCGACGCAGCCTCCGTTGACGCCGCTGTAGCTGCTCTTCCGAAAGCCCGCGGGGATGTGGGCGACCTCGACACAGTCGTTATTGACACCGCTGTAGCTGCTCTTGCGCCACATCATCTGGTCGGTCACTGTGCTCACTCTTCTAGTTCTTGAACCCGATGGTTGAGGAAATCCAGGCTCTGCGCTGGGGTCATGGAACAACTCTGTGTGCTGCCGAACATGTCGTTGTACAGCCTGATCTGCTCGTCTTCCTCAAGAAACATGGTAGTGGTGGGGCTTTCGAGATAGATGACGCTCGCATCCCTCGGGTCTGGGAAGTCCATGATGAGGTACTTGCCCTCGGTGGAGGTGTGGGCGCCCGCGGTGAACGGCAGTACGTAGATGTCAATGTTGCCTCGCGCAGCCATGTGACTCAGGTGGCGTAGCTGTTCACACATCACGCTTGCTGAACCGACCATGCGGCGGATGGCTGCTTCGTCGATGATCGCAAGGTAGGTGGGCGGGTTGGGGCGGTTCAGGATGCTTTGCCGTGCCATACGGGCGGTCACTCTTTGGGCGATCTCGCTGTCATCCCGTACGCGGTTCGCTCGGAAGATGGCATCCGCATACGCCGGAGTCTGAAGTAGTCCGGGGATTACCTGGGCCTCATAGGTACGGATGGCGCAAGCTTCAGCTTCGAAGTCGACGAGGGTCTGAGGCATGAGGTCCTTGTACAAGGACCACCAGCCCTTCAAACCAGCCAGCTTGGATAGTTCGTGCATGGCTGCACGCACGGAAGGGTCGTCGACTTTGTAGAGGTCCAAGAGCTTGTTCAAGGTCGGGACAGGGACCGTCTTGGACTCAGCCTGTTCGATCTTGCTCAGATTGGCTCTACTGATGCCGGTGTGCTTCGCGACCTCGTTGAGAGTCATCCCAGTTTCCGTGCGAAGCCGCTTGAGCTCTGCTGAAAGACGTCGCCGTCGGACGCTGGGGCTGTAAGGAGCGGCCATGGGAGGAGCCTAGCCCAAGTTGTCGTAGTTAGTAGAATCCACTTGACGGAGTGGATTCTACTGTCTAGCGTTGTGTGTAGTCGGTGATCGGAGCCTTACCTAGAGTCTCTGCTGATCAGACTACTTTGTGCCCCTTTCCCTGCACGGGGAAAACGTGAAGGTCACCGACCCAGCGGGCACTCCCCCGAACCATCTACTGCTTCCGCCTGCGTAAGGAGCTCTGTTCGTCATGCCCGCACTCGCCCCCGTACCCCCGATGGCCGAAGTGACCATCGCCCTCCACGAGCTGGTGCCGCACGCCTACCGCCACTACTTCAACGGCCGCCCCGACCGCCCCTACTACTCCTCCCGCCGCTACGACTTCGGTGCCTCCCCTCTGCTCCTCCCACTCGTGCGGGCCTTCCTGGACACCTGCGCGGCCGAGCAGAGCACCGACTACCGCTACCTGTTCACCCTCATCGGCTCCGAACTCGCCAGCAACGCGCTCACACACTCACGGTCGGGACTCCCCGGGCGCAGCTACACCCTGCTCTGCGAGCGCAAGCGCGACGGACTCCGCCTCACCTGCCGCGACGACGGCATCGCCAACGACCCCACCAGCGTGCACGACCGCCACTACCTGACCCCCGACCCCGGTGGGCTGGACCCCAGCGCCGAGGCCGGGCGCGGGTTGGCCATGGTGGACGCCCTGGCCACCGGCTGGGGGGACAACGGCCGCCCCGGACACCGCGCGGTCTGGTTCTTCCTCGCCTACGACCTGAAGGACAGCGCCTGGCCCGAACTGGCCCGCTAGCAGCACTCCGAAACGAAAGAAGGGCCCAGGAAAGCGCGGCAACGCTTCCCGGGCCCCAACAACCCCGAATTCCAGACCTCTCAAAGCCAGAAAGCAGGATCGATGACGAATCCTATCCCCGCACCCCGACCTTCCAGCGACCCGCTGTACCGCACCCGCCCGGCACTGCCCCGCCGCACCCCGCTCGTCGGCCCGGCCTGCCCCTCGTGCTCGCACCCCTCCTGCCGCCGACGCCGCGCCGAACGGCTGCCCCGGCTCGGCGGGCACCTGGCCGAGTACCGCAACGAACACACCCTCGCCGCCGCCGTACAAGCCCGCAACCCGCACCTGATCATCTGGTACGGGGAACGAACGGGCTCCTACTGGGTCGCCTCCTCCACCGGCCTGGCCGAGGTCCCCGACGCCGCGACCCTGGACCGTCTCTTCCCACCGGTGCTCGAACTCTGGTGATACCGGTGGTCCGGCCCGGGCCGTCAGGCGGTTCGGGCCGGGATAACGGTGTTCGCCTCGTGGTCCAGCCAGATCTGTTGGCGGTCGGCGGACACGGTCAGGCCGAAGCGGGTGTGCTCGGGCCGACCGCTCCGCTGCCACCACTCGTAGGCTGCCTCCAGTTCGGCGAACAGGGCACGGGGACCGTGCTGGCGAACCTCGTGGTCGGAGGCCCCCGGGCTCTGGTCGATGTGCCAGGACGCCCAGGAGGCGGTACCGGGGTCGACCAGAAACACCGTGAACCGCTGCTCGTCCTCGTCGGGGAACTCGACCCGGTTCAGCACGGTGGGCATACGCAACCCGATGGCGAAGCTCGCCTCGAAGTCCCCGACCGGCTCATAGGGGTGCAGCTTCGTTCGGGTGGTGGTGAACTCCTGTTCCCGGGGGCGGACGTGGGTTTCGACCACCCGCCTGGGCACGCGTTGGTCGCGCACCCACATGAAGGCCGCGTCACCACCGAAGCGCCCCTGCGCGGTGCCGTGCGGCCCGACCTGGAGGTCGGCCAGAACCCCGTTGTGGAAGGCGTTGCCCCAGGGGGTGAGGATCCTGCCGCCGGGCCGGGTCTGGGCGATCCAGTGGTAGGGAACCCGCTGCACGGCGGCGGTACTGATCACCCGGTCGAAGGGGGCTCGGGCGGGCCAGCCCTGGGTGCCGTCCCCGGTGACCACCAGGGGCGCGAACCCGGCCGACATCAAGCTGACCCGGGCCTGCTCGGCCAGCTCCGGGTCGACCTCGACGCTGGTCACGGAGTCGTCACCGAGCAGGTGCGACAACAGCGCCGCGTTGTACCCGGTTCCGGTGCCGACCTCCAGGGCCCGCATCCCGGGGAACACGTCCAGACGGCGGAGCATGTCCGCGACGATCGAGGGTTGGGAGGCGGAGCTGGTCGGGTACCCGGAACCGCCCCCGGTGCCGTCGTCGAGTTGGGTGACGACCGGGATGTCGTCGTAGGCCAGGGTGAGCCAGCGGTCCGCCTCACGGATCCGGTCGACGGTGGCCCCGTCAGGGTCGGTGATCTGGTCGGGGAGGAAGCGGTGCCGCTCCACCTGTTCGAACGCGGCCCGCCAGTGCTGGGGCAGGTCGCCCGCCTGCACGAGGCGGGCGACCAGCTTCTCGTGGGACGGAATCACTACTTGCCGTCCCTCTCGTGCTTGCCTCCGCCGGAACCTCCGTCGTCGGGGGTGGGCGGAGGGACGGGCCGGTCGGGCTTGTGTCCGTCTGCGGTGGAGTTGTCGTCGTGTTTGCCGTACAGGGTGGCGGTGATGAACACGGGCCGCTCCAGAGGTGGGAGGTGATCGCTTGTGTTCGCAGAGCCAGATTAGGGAGCGGCCAGGAGGAGTGAAAGCGGAATGCGCAGCTATGCGGTAGGGGACGGTGCCTGGTGGACGGGGATGAATAGACGTGAATACGCCTGCCTATTCTCCGTTCAGGGCGTCGATCGCACGCAGGATCAGGGAGCGGGCCTCCTGCCCGTACCTGGCCGCCCGCGCGCACAGGTCGAAGGCCCGGACGTACTGCTCGACCTCACTGGGGTGGGTGAGGCGCAGCTCCGCCGACAGGGTCTCGACGGTGACGAGCCGGTCGTCGTGAATCCAGAAGCCGTGCCCCGGGTCGAAGACCACGCGTTGGTCGAACGGGATGATGCCCAGGGAGACGTTGGCGAGCGCTGAAACCGAGGTGAGCCGGTCGAGCTGCTCCACCATGGCGTCACGGTCGGTGTAGCGGGTGTGGAGCACACCTTCGGTGAGGAGAAAGCGGAACCGTTTGCGCCTGCTGTAGAGAGTCTCCTGGCGTTGGAGGCGTTTGCGAACCGCTTCGTCCACACCGATGGACACACCACTGAATCCTGCGAACTGGGTGAGTACCGCCCGCGCGAAAAGTTCTGTCTGGAGGATGCCCGGCACGACGGTGCACTCATAGATGCGAAGCAACGAGGCCCGCTGTTCCTGGCGGTGCGCCTCAGCCTGCGGTCCTTGCATGCCTGCACGTGTCTGAATCCGCCACTCGACATACATCGACTCCAGGACGCGGAGCCGGTCCACGATCTCCTCGGCAGCCCTTTCCCGGCCGCACGCGCCAGCCCATGCCTGTACTTCCGCGCTGGTGGGAGTCTGGCGACCGGTCTCCAACCGGGAGACCTTCGGCTGACTCCAGCCCACCAACTCCGCGAGCTGCGCACCGGTCAGGCCCGCACCGGTGCGCAGCTCGCGCAGACTTCGCCCGATCTCGTGGCGGGCACGTTCGAGGGAGTAGGACACCTACGCAGTAAACCGCTTCCTGGACACGGGGTCGTAGTCACGGTGGGGGACGGCGTAGTGCCAGGCGATGTCACGCCACTGGCAGTGCTGGGCGACGGTTGCCGGGTCGTCGATGACCTCGTACTCGTAGGGGACGTCGTCCTCGTCGAAGTGCAGGACGCAGATCCAACGGCTATCGAAGAGCCAGAAGTCGCGCTGCGGCAGCCGCTCGACCGACGGATGGTGGCGGGGAAGCCAGCGGATGTCCTCCCCGGCCTCCTGGTTGAACTGGGTGGCGGCGTGCTCCCAACGGATGTAGTCGCTCAGCGGTTCGCTGACCACGCGGACCCGCTGCCAGAGCGGCCAACGGCCCAGACCGCAGAGCTCAAAAGCGACACATGGCGGAACCCGGTTCCATATTCCCCCACAAGTTCACCCTAGTAACAGAATAGAAACTTTCCAGTTAGGTGCCATTGCGCTTCGGCGAAGCCGCCCCAACACTCAGCGTCAGGGCTCATGTCCTATGGGAGCGCTCCCGTCGGGTTCGCGTCCCATCGAGAAGCACGAAAGGCAGACGATGGCACACCCCCGCTACCGCCACCCCGCACGCCCGGGGCCGCGCAGCAGGCTCGGCCTGCTCGCCACCGCCTCGGCGCTCGTGGTCGGCGGCGCCACCCTTGCCGTCACCGGCGCCGGAACCGGCGGCGCCGCACCCGTCTCGGCCGAGACGGCCCAGGTACCCGTCGGCTCGGGCAGTTACACGACCGCCCTCCCCGAGGGGGCCTCGGGCCCCTCCGACCTCAACGGCAACCCGGTCGCCCCCAAGGTGACCGACGACTTCGAGGGCCCGGCCCCCACCAACGAGTGGTGGTCCTCCCTGATCTTCCAGCGCTACCCCGACAACCCCCACGGCGAGAACCTGTTCGCCCACCCGTTGAGCTACCTCCCCCACGAGGGCGGCCTCAACATGGGCTACCCGGACTCCCACAGGCTCGTGGGCGAGGGCCTCAAGTACGAGTACACCGCCGTCGCCGACCTCTCGCTCGGCGTCGCCGGACTGGAGTCACCCGACACCCGCACCGCCGACAGCGGCGACTGGACCGTCACCGCGCACTGGGAGGGCGGCGGCTCGACCCTGCGCGTCACCATCGGCCAGGGCCTGCCCTTCGCCTACGCCGAGACCGGGGGCGGCGACGCCGAGGTGACCTTCACCGGCACCCCCGAGGTCTGGCACCAGGACGGATCCACCGTCGGCGCCACCGTGAACGGCAGGCACTACGCCCTGTTCGCCCCCTCCGACGCGCCCTGGTCCCTGTCCGGCGACACCCTCACCGCCGCCACCGGGGACGAGGGGTACTACTCGGTGGCCGTCCTGCCCTCGCCCGAGGACCTGGACGCCTTCGCCCCCTACGCGCACTCCTTCGTCACCGACTCCCTCGTGGAGTACGACTACGACGAGTCCGCGGCCACCCTCACCAGCACCTACCGGTTGGAGACCGAGGCCAGGGAGGGCGCGGAGACGGGCACGCTCGCCGCGCTCTACCCGCACCAGTGGGAGCACGTCACCGGTGACCTCACCGACCTGTCCTACGCCTCCCCCCGGGGCGAGATGCGGGTTTCCGAGGGCGCCTCCTTCACCACCGAGCTCACCACCCAGGGCATCATGCCCAGCCTGCCCACCGTCGACAGCGCCGACCACGACCGGCTGGCCGCCCTGATCGACGAGGTGCTGGCCGAGGAGGAACTCTTCCCCGAGCCCGGCGACACCTACTGGGACGGCAAGGCCATGGGCCGCCTGGCCCAGCTCGTGCCCATCGCCGACTCGATCGGGCACACCGAGGCGCGCGACGAACTCCTCGCCCTGGTCAAGGGGCGCCTGGAGGACTGGCTGACCGCGGACGGGACCCGCCGCTTCCACCACGACCGGACCTGGGGCACGATGCTCGGCTTCCCCGACAGCTTCGGGGCCGCCACCGAGATCAACGACCACGACTTCCATTACGGGTACTTCGTCTCCGCCGCCGCCGTGGTCGCCCGCTACGACCGCGACTGGGCCGACGACGACGCCTGGGGCGGCATGATCCGCCTGCTCATCGACGACGTGGCCGGGACCGACCCCGACAGCGACATGTTCCCCCGCCTGCGCTCCTTCTCCCCCTACGCCGGGCACGGCTGGGCCTCCGGCCACGCCGGGTTCGCCGCGGGCAACAACCAGGAGTCCTCCTCCGAGGGCATGCACTTCGCCGCCGCCACCGCGACCTTCGGGGCCCTGACCGGCGACGAGGAACTGCGCGACCTGGGTGTCTACCTGCACACCACGCAGGCCTCCACCATCGCCCGCTACTGGCAGAACCAGGGCGGCGACACCTTCCCCGAGGACTTCGACGAGGACGTCGTCGGCATGGTGTGGGGCGACGGCGGCGACTACCGCATCTGGTGGGACGGCGGCCACGAGGAGCACTACGGCATCAACTACCTGCCCATCACCGCGGGCTCGCTGTACCTGGGGCACGACCCCGAGCACGCCGGCGCCGTCCACGAGTCGCTCCTGGACAAGCTCGGCCGCGAACCCGAGATCTGGCGGGACATCCACTGGGCGCACCGCGCGCTCTCCGACGGCGAGGACGCCCTGAGGATGTTCGAGGAGCAGTGGCGGACCTACGAACCCGAGGCGGGCGAGTCCAAGCCGCACACCTACCAGTGGGTGTCCACGCTCGCCGAGGTCGGCAACGTGGACGTCTCCGTCACCGCGGACACCGCCCACTACGCCGTGTTCGACAACGGGGCCGAACGCGCCTACACGGCCTTCAACCCGGGTTCCGAACCGCTGACCGTGACCTTCTCCGACGGCACCGAGCTCCGGGTCGCACCGGGCGCGCTCGGTTCCACCGTAGGTGAGGGTGGTGGGGGCGACCCCGGCGACGGCGACGACGGCGACCCCGGACCGGGTCCGGGCGAGGGCAACGTGGGAGAGGGCACCCTGCACCTGGACGCCACCGGGCTCACCACCGAACCGGACGGCACGGAGGGCACGATCACCGTGCCCGACGCCGGCGGCCGGAACCAGGACGGCACCCCGCCCCCGGACGCCGTGGTGCTCGAACTGGAGGACCTGAACGGCTCCTTCACCGGCGAGGGCACCACCTTCGCCCTGCCGGTGGACTCCGGCAACGGCGTCGGCAACGCCGTGCAGGTGCGCGTCTCCTACGACTTCGACGGCGACGGCAGCCACGACCGGGAGGAGACCCACCACTATTTCCCCACCAACGACCTGCCCGGCTGGGAGGTCTACACCGAGAGCCGGGGACTGAGCTCCGGTGACGGCGAGTTCGCCGACCTGACGGGCGGATCGGTGCGCCTGGAGGTCTGGAGCGCCCTCGGCGGCCAGGACTCCGAGATCCGCATCGGCGGCGGCCAGGGCTCCACCCTGGGCATCCCCTTCACCGACTGACCGCGGGCGCCGTACCGGCGCCGAACGCCCGCAGCGGGGGCGGACCGCTCCACGACGGTCCGCCCCCGCCCGGAAGTTCCCCCCTCCCGGACCCGCCTCCGGGGCGGAAAACCCACCCGTGAACGGGCGAAACCCCCCTAGTCGCACGACTCACACACGCCCGAACCCCTGCCCCCGTACGTTTCAGTCCCCGGAACAGGCCAGAATTACGGACATGGCCCGTACTACTTCCCGTCCCCCCGAGGATCTCGCCGAAAAGATCATCGACATCGACGTCTCCGAGGAGATGCGCGGCAGCTTCCTGGAGTACGCGTACTCGGTGATCTACCAACGCGCTCTGCCCGACGCGCGCGACGGTATGAAACCGGTCCAACGGCGCATCCTGTACCAGATGAACGAAATGGGCCTGCGGCCCGACCGCGGGCACGTCAAATGCGCCCGTGTCGTCGGGGAGGTGATGGGTCGGCTCCACCCCCACGGCGACTCCGCCATCTACGACGCCCTGGTGCGCCTCAGCCAGTCCTTCGCCATGCGTGTGCCCCTGGTCGACGGCCACGGCAACTTCGGTTCGCTGGGCGGCGACGACGCCCCCGCGGCCATGCGCTACACCGAGGCCCGGCTGGACAGCGCCGCCGAACTGCTGGTCTCGTCCATCGACGAGGACGTCGTCGACTTCAGGCCGAACTACGACGGCCAGGAGACCGAGCCGGAGGTCCTGCCCGCGTCCTTCCCCAACCTCCTGGTCAACGGCGCCTCCGGCATCGCCGTGGGCATGGCCACCAACATGGCCCCGCACAACCTGGGCGAGGTCATCGCGGCGGCCCGCCACCTGATCGCCCACCCCGACGCCACCCTGGAGGAGCTCACCGAGTTCGTCCCCGGCCCCGACCTGCCCACCGGCGGCACCATCGTCGGTCTGGACGGGGTCCGCGACGCCTACCGCAAGGGCCGCGGCACCTTCAAGACCCGCGCCACCGTCTCCATCGAGAAGGTGTCCGCGCGCCGCACCGGCCTGGTCGTCACCGAACTGCCCTACAGCGTCGGCCCGGAGAAGGTCGTCAGCCGGATCAAGGAGCTGGTGCAGTCCAAGAAGCTCCAGGGCATCTCGGACCTGAAGGACCTGACCGACCGCAACCAGGGCCTGCGCCTGGTCATCGAGCTCAAGAACGGCTTCAACCCCGAGGCGGTGCTGGAGGAGCTCTACCGGCTCACGCCGATGGAGGAGTCCTTCGGCATCAACAACGTGGCGCTGGTCAACGGCCAGCCCCAGACGCTGGGACTGCGCGAGCTGCTGGAGGTCTACGTCGACCACCGGCTCGACGTGGTCCGCCGCCGCAGCGAGCACCGCCGCAAGAAGCGCCAGGAGCGCCTGCACCTGGTCGGCGGCCTGCTCGTCGCCCTGCTCGACATCGACCGGGTGATCGCGCTCATCCGCGAGGCCGACGACACCGCGGCGGCCCGTGAGTCCCTCATGGGCGCCTACGACCTGTCCGAGATCCAGGCGCGCTACATCCTCGACACCCCGCTGCGCCGGCTCACCCGGTTCGACCGGCTGGAGCTGGAGACCGAGCGGGACCGGCTCAACCAGGAGATCGAGGAGCTCACCTCGATCCTGGAGTCGGACAAGAAGCTGCGCCGCGTCGTCTCCAAGGAACTGAACGACGTCTCCAAGAAGTTCGCGACCCCGCGCCGCACCCAGCTGCGCGAGAGCGACGGCGCGGCCCGCGCCGCGGTGATCCCGCTGGAGATGGCCGACCAGCCCTGCCACGTCCTGCTCGGTGTGGACGGCCACATCGCCCGGACCAAGGGTGCGGCGCCGCCGCGCGTGTACGAGGGCCTTCGGGCTCCGCACGACGCGATCGAGGTTTCGGTCCCGACCACGTCCCGGTCCGACATCGGCTTCGTCACCGACCTGGGGCGGATGATCCGCGTCCCGGTCGTGGAACTGCCGGAGCTGCCCGAACAGGGCGAGGGCGAACCGGAGCGCCCACCCCTGGCAGCCGGTTTGGACGTCGGCGAGTTCGTGCAGCTCGACGAAGGTGAGCGGGTCGTGTCGGTGGTGTCGATGAACAACTCCGGCCCCGGCTTCGCCGTGGGCACCGTCGGCGGTGTGGTCAAGCGCGTCGCGCCGGACTTCCCGCCCAACAAGGACGACTTCGAGATCATCACGCTCAAGGACGACGACCGCGTCATCGGCCTCACACAGCTCTCCACGGGTGAGGAGGACCTCGTCTTCATCACCTCCGAGGCGCAGCTGCTGCGCTTCTCGGCGGCCACCGCCCGCCCGCAGGGCCGGCAGGCCGGGGGCGTGGCCGGAGTCCGCCTGTCCGAGGAGGCCCGCGTCCTGTGGTTCGGCGCGGTGCCCAGCCCGGAGGACTCGGTCGTGGTGACCGTCTCCGGCAGCAGCAACGCCCTGGAGGGCACCCAGCCCGGATCCGCCAAGGTGACCCCCTTCGAGGCCTACCCCTCGAAGGGCCGGGCGACCGGCGGTGTACGCTGCCATCGCTACCTGAAGGGCGAGGACACCCTGCTGTTCGCATGGGTGGGACGCGCACCGGCCCGGGCCTCCCGGGCCGACGGCAAGCCGGTCCGGCTGCCGGACCTGACCGAACGCAGGGACGGTTCCGGTGAGGCTCTGCCGCGTGCCATCACCACGGTCGGTAGCGGCCAGACCGACTCCGGGATCACCGCTCCCGGAGCCAACACCTGAGCTTGACGCAACGTGCCGTGCACACGGGTGTGCTTACCTGTGTGCACGGCACCGGCGTGCACCGATAACGCATAGGGAGTAACACCAAGTGAGTGAAAACCAGGACACCACCCCTGCCCCGGGGACGTTCGACGATGTCTTCGGCGCCAACGCCGCCTACGTCGAGGAGTTCTCACTCGCCGGGCTCAAACCGCTGGCGGCCCGCGGTCTGGCCCTGGTGACCTGCATGGACTCCAGGATCGAACCGCTCGACATGCTGGGTCTGCAGCCCGGTGACGCGAAGATCCTGCGCAACGCGGGCGCCCGGGTCACCGACGACACCCTGCGGACCCTCGTCCTGGCGGTGTACCTGCTGGGGGTGGACCGGGTGCTGGTCCTGCCGCACACCCGCTGCAAGATGGCCTCGGTGGCCAGCGACGACGCCGTGCACGACCTTATCCTGGAGGAGCACGGGGTGGACACCCGCAGCCTGGAGTTCCACACCGACAACGACCAGCTGGGCGCGCTCCGGCACGACCTGGAGCGGATCCGGCACCACCCGCTGCTCCCCCAGGGGCTCCCGGTGGCCGGTGCGCTCTACGACGTGGACACCGGGAGGGTGAAGCCGGTCGACCTCTGAGGCGGGAATGCGCTCGCTCCGGCGGCCGTTGTCATCCGCGACGGCAGGCGGCCGCCGAGAGGAGCACCGTGGAAGAGAGCACCTACGACACCTTCAACCGGGCCCGCATGTTCCTGGAACTGGGCGACCCGATCTACGCCGCCCGGACCCTCGAACCCGCGGTGGAGGACGAACCGGACAGCCGTTCCCTCCTGGAGCTGCTGGGCCGCGCCTACTTCCGCTCCGCCCAGCTCAACAAGGCCGAGTCGGCCTTCCGCAGGCTGATCGAACTGGACCCGGTGGACAACTGGGCGCACATCGCGCTCGCACGCACGCTGGAGAGGCAGAGCCGCCACGAGGAGGCGGCCACCTACCGGCGCATGCACGCGGTGATGTCCGGCGGTTCACTGGATTGAACCGGGTGCGCGGCACCGGCGGGGCCGGACCCGGCTAGCCTGCTGAGCATGGCTTCCACACCTGACAGACAGGACCCGGGCGACCCTTGGGTCGACCGATGTTCGGACAGCGCCCGTTCCTGGGCCGACGAGGCCGTGCGCAAGGTGGTCGCGGACGACACCCGTTCGGCCGACACCCACCTGCATGTGTTCCCGCTGCCCCCGGAGTGGGGCATCGACCTGTACCTGAAGGACGAGTCGGTGCACCCCACCGGCAGCCTCAAGCACAGGTTGGCCCGGTCGCTGTTCCTCTACGGCCTGGCCAACGGGTGGATCACCGAGGGCACCACGATCGTGGAGGCCAGTTCCGGGTCCACCGCGGTCTCGGAGGCCTACTTCGCGCAGCTGGTCGGGCTGGACTTCATCACCGTGGTGCCGCGCAGGACCAGCCCGGAGAAGATCGCCCTGATCGAGCGGTACGGCGGCCGCTGCCACTTCGTGGACAACCCCCCGGAGATGTACAGCGAGGCCGAGCGCCTGGCCGCCGAGACCGGCGGCCACTACATGGACCAGTTCACCTACGCCGAGCGGGCCACGGACTGGCGGGGCAACAACAACATCGCCGAGTCGATCTTCGAGCAGCTCGCGATGGAGCGCCATCCCTGCCCGGACTGGATCGTGGTGGGCGCGGGAACGGGCGGCACCTCGGCGACCATCGGGCGCTACCTGCGCTACCGGCGCCTGCACACGCGCCTGGCCGTGGTGGACCCGGAGAACTCCGCGTTCTTCCCCGGCTGGGTGACCGGTGCCCCGGACTACGCGACCGGCATGCCGTCCCGGATCGAGGGCATCGGCCGTCCGCGGATGGAGCCGAGCTTCGTCCCCTCGGTGATCGACCTGATGATGCCGGTCCCCGACGCCGCGAGCATCGCCGCGATGCGCCACCTGCACGACCTCACCGGCCGGTCCGCGGGCGGGTCGACCGGCACCAACCTGTGGGGGGTGTGGCACCTGGTCGCCAGGATGCTCCGTGAGGGGCTCAGGGGCAGTGTGGTCACCCTGATCTGTGACGGCGGCGAGCGCTACCAGCACAGCTACTACAACGACTCCTGGGTCTCGGAGCGGGGTCTGGACCCCACGCCGTACCGGGCCGCCATCGACCGGTTCTTCGCCGACGGTGTCTGGGAGCCGCCGCAGGCGCCTTGAGCGGGCCGTGGCCCGGAACGACGACGGGGGCCGCGCCGTCGGACGGTGCGGCCCCCGTGTGCCCGGGTCAGGCGTCGATGCGTTCCAGGTCGAGCTCCTGCGCGCCCTCCTGGATGAACCTGCGGCGCGGGGCCACCTCGTTGCCCATCAGCAGGTTGAACACGGAGGCGGCCTCCTCCGCCTGCTCCACCCGGATGCGGCGCAGGGTGCGGTGGCGCGGGTCCATGGTGGTCTCGGCGAGCTGGTCGGCGTCCATCTCACCCAGGCCCTTGTACCGCTGCACCGGCTCCTTCCAGGAGATCTTGCGCTTCTCCAGGTCCAGCAGGGTGCGGGAGAGCTCGGCGTCGGAGTAGGTGTAGATGTAGCGGTCCTCCGGTTTGGCTCCACGCTTGCGCCGGACGTTGGTCAGCTCGATGCGGTGCAGCGGCGGGACGGCCGCGTACACGCGCCCGGCCTCCAGCATCGGCCGCATGTACCGGTAGATGAGGGTGAGCAGCAGGCAGCGGATGTGCGCGCCGTCGACGTCGGCGTCGGCCATCAGGATGACACGGCCGTAGCGGGCGGCGTCCAGGTCGAAGGTCCGGCCCGAGCCGGCCCCGATGACCTGGAGGATCGCCGCGCACTCGGCGTTCTTGAGCATGTCCGCGACCGAGGACTTCTGCACGTTGAGGATCTTGCCCCGGATGGGCAGCAGGGCCTGGAACTCGGAGTCGCGGGCGAGCTTGGCGGTGCCCAGCGCGGAGTCACCCTCCACGATGAAGAGTTCGCTGTGCTCGAGCCCCTCGCTGCGGCAGTCCACCAGCTTGGCGGGCAGGGCCGAACTCTCCAGGGCGTTCTTGCGGCGCTGGGTCTCGCGCTGCTGGCGGGCGGCCAGCCGGGCCTTGGCCGCACCCACGACCTTCTCCATGACGCTGCGCGCCTTGGCCTTCTCCGCCTTCTTCGTGGAGGCGAGGAATTCGCGCAGTTCCCTGCCGACCACCTGGGAGACGATGCGGGAGGCCGCGGAGGTACCGAGGATCTCCTTGGTCTGCCCCTCGAACTGCGGCTCGGGCAGGCGCACGGTGACGACCGCGGTCAGCCCCTCCTGGGTGTCGTCCTTGGTGACCGGGTCGTCGTTGTTCCTGAGCAGCTTGGTGGCGCGCAACTGGTCGTTGACGACCCGGACCAGGGCGCGCTCGAAGCCGTTGATGTGGGTGCCGCCCTTGGGGGTGGCGATCACGTTGACGAAGGAGCGCACGGTGGTGTCGTAGCCGGTGCCCCAGCGCAGGGCCACGTCCACGTCCAGGCGTCGGTCGACGTCGGCGGGGACCATGTGGCCGGACTCGTCCAGGACCGGGACGGTCTCGGTGAAGTTGCCCGAGCCCTGGATCCGCAGGACGTCGCTGATCGCCTCGTCCGGGGCCAGGAAGGTGCAGAACTCGCTGATCCCGCCGTCGAAGCGGAACTCCTCGGTGTAGGCGGGCTCGCCCTCGGCGCGCTCGTCGCGCACCGCGATGGTGAGCCCGGGGATGAGGAAGGCGGTCTGGCGGGCCCGGTCGAGCAGGTTCTCCCGGGTGATCTCGGCGTCCTTGAGGAAGATCTGCCGGTCCGGCCAGAAGCGGATCCGGGTGCCGGTGATCTTCTTGGCGATCTTGCGGGTCTGTTCGAGCCCGGAGACCGGGGTGAACTCGGCGTCGGGACCGGCTCCGGCGAAACGCCCGGCGATGCCGCGCCGGAAGCTCAGCGCGTGGGTGCTGCCCTGGCGGTCGACCTCGACGTCGACCCGGGCGGACAGGGCGTTGACGACGGAGGCGCCGACACCGTGGAGACCACCGGACGCGGTGTAGGACCCGGAGCCGAACTTGCCGCCCGCGTGGAGCTTGGTCATGACCAGCTCGACACCGGACAGGCCGGACTTGGGTTCTATGTCGACGGGGATACCGCGGCCATCGTCGCTGACGGCGACGGAGCCGTCGCTGTGCAGGGTCACGTCGATGCGCCCGCAGTGGCCGCCGAGGGCCTCGTCCACGGAGTTGTCGATGATTTCCCACATGCAGTGGGTGAGGCCACGACTGTCGGTGGAGCCGATGTACATGCCCGGCCGTTTGCGCACCGCCTCGAGGCCCTCGAGGACCGACAGGTGCCGGGCGGAGTAATCCTCGGGATCGTGGACGGCTGCGGTCAAGGCGGTCACTCGGACATCTCCTGCGTCTTGAGGGGCAATCGGGGCGCTGTGCGGTGCGTGCCCTTCGTACCGCGCCGCACCGACTGTTGAGGGGGCCAGGCTACGACGGGCCGGGGGCTCCGTCGTGTCACGGCCGTGTGTGGGCGGAGCCGTGTCCCCCGGATTCGGGGCGCCGGCTTCGTCGCCGGGGCCGCTGTGACGGGCTCCACGGGCCGACGCGGGGTCGGACGGGCCTGCCCCGCGCGAGACTACCACCTCCGGTGGATGCGACCTGGATACTCCCGTTTTCCGGGGATAGCCGTGCCTCACCCGGGGGTACAACAAGGAGCAGGGACGGTCTCCGACAAGAAAGGTGCCATAGCGCTACACCCAGGCATGAATCAGGCGGATTCCGCTGTCGGCGTACACGGGGTCCGGTTGGGAACGTCTGGGTCGGGTTAGATGTTGTCAGAGGTGACTAACGCCGAGTATTGAGGATGGCGAAGTGACTGGAACCCTTGCCCCCACTCAGCCGCTGACGGCTGCTGACCGCTGCGACCGCTGTGGTGCACCGGCGTACGTCCGAGTGCTGTTCGACTCCGGCGGCGAACTCCTGTTCTGCGCACACCACATGCGCAAGCATGACGACTCAATCCGCAAGATCGCCTCGGACATCCAGGACGAGACGGACAAGCTCAACGAGAGCAAGTAGCGCGCGGTAGAGCGTTAGCCACAACGACCACGAAACGTCGACGGCGGTCCCCGGAGAACGGGGGCCGCCGTCCTCGTTGTCGGCGCCCGCAGTCGGCGGGCTCCCCCGGGCTCGCGACCCGGCCGGGAGGCGGGTCTCAGTCGGCCAGCACCCGGTTGTGGTAGCGCGAGACCTCCGCGAACCCCGCGCCCCGGTACAGCCGCAGAGCGGGTTCGTTGTCGGCGACCACACACAGGTAGGCCCGGCGCGCGCCCTCGTCGTGCGCCCGGACCAGCAGGTCGGCCAGGACCGCCCCGGCCACACCGCGTCCGCGGGCGCGGTGTGCGGTGACCATCGCGCAGATCGCCACCGACTCCCCGTCCAGTACCGCGCAGGCCCGGCCGTCCCCGTCCCCGTCCCCGTGAACCCCGTAGACGGCGTTCACCCGGCTCAGGATGCGCACGACGCCCTCGGCGTGGTCCGCGCCCGCGCCCGTCTGGGGCGAGAGCGCCCTCCAGCGCTCCGTGGGGGTGTCCGAGATCCCGGTCGCCCCCGGGCCCCGGGGGCGTTCCCGCAGCTCTCTGGCCAGTACCAGGGTCGGTTCCACCACCGCGTAACCGTGCTCGGCCAACCGCGCGTCCACCTCCTCCTCCCCCGGCCACACCTGCGCGCAGGGCCGCAGCCCGCGCGCACGGTAGAACCGGGTGACCTCCTCGACGTCGGCTCCCGGGTCCTGCACCAGGGCACAGTTGGCCCGCTTGGTGATCCCGTCGGCCAGGCCGAAGCGCCAGCCGCCCCGCGTGTGGGTGTGGAACGCGGGCCAGTCCCGTGACACCCGCTCCGCCCATGCGTGCATGTTCGTTCCCTCACTGTCCTACGGTCGAAGGCCGCAGATCCTATCCGTCCGGGCGGGCGCCGGATCGCCACCCCCCGGCACCCGCGCCCCGGGAGGTGTCCGGCAGGAGCACGCCCCATCCCGCGACGGCCTAGCATGGGCTCGGCCCCGCACCACGCACGACCTGGAGAATCCTCAGATGTTCATCCTGCTCCCACCCTCCGAGGGCAAGGCCACCTCCGGTGACGGGCCCCGCCTGGACCAGGGCACGCTGACCCTGCCCGAGCTGGCCCCGGCACGGGAGCGGGTCACGGACGCGCTGGCCGAACTCTGCTCGGGCCCCGAGGACTCCGCCCGCGAGGTTCTCGGCCTGTCGGTGTCCCAGAGCGACGCCCTCAAACGCAACCTGGACGTGGTCACCGCGCCCACGCTGCGCGCCGCCGAGCTCTACACGGGTGTGCTCTACGACCGTCTCGGCCTGTCCGGGCTGCTCGACGGGAACGAGGCCCTCGTCCGGGACCGGATCCTGGTGTTCTCCGGTCTGTGGGGCGTGGTGGGCCCCGCCGACCGGCTGCCGCCCTACCGGCTGGCCATGGGCGTGAAACTGCCGCCGCTGGGCGGCCTGGGCGCGTACTGGCGCAGGGCGCTGGCCGGGCCGCTCGGCGAGCTCACGGAGGGGCGCCTGCTCGTGGACTGCCGCTCGGCGGCCTACGCCGCGGCCTTCAAGCCCGCCGGGGAGGCGGCCGAGCGGACCGTGGCGGTACGTGTGCTGCGCGAGCGCGAGGTGGACGGAGTGACCAGGCGTTCCGTGGTCAGCCACATGGCCAAGGCCACGCGGGGCGACGTCGCCCGTGCCCTGGTCAGCGAGGACGTCCGGGCCCGCACGCCACAGGAGCTGGTCTCGGCCCTGCGGGACCTCGGGCACACCGTGGAGCTGCCGCCCGCGACCAGGCCGGGGAGCGCGCGCACGATGGACGTGATCGTCCGCGACTGACCGCGTGAGGCGTCCCCCGGCCCCCCGTCGGCCGTCGAAGGCGTCCGTTGCCGGGTGCGTCCCAGGCGGTGCGATCCGCGCAGGAAACCGGATCAGGGCGACTTTATGCCACACCTACAGGGCGTGCGGCAGCATGGGCGGCATCGGATGGAGATCGGACTCCGTGCGGGGACAGTGAAGTGCCTGAAGTCATGCGAGGGACACGCGGGGGTCGCCACGCCCGTGAGCGGACCAGGGCACCGAACACGACAGGCGCGCCTTCCCGGAGCCCGGGAGAGCGCGCCTGTTCGCTTTCGTCGTCTCAGCCTGAAACGTGGGTCCTCACCCGGACCGGCTGACTAGTCCAGGTAGTCGCGGAGCACCTGCGAGCGCGAGGGGTGACGGAGCTTCGACATCGTCTTGCTCTCGATCTGCCGGATGCGCTCTCGGGTGACCCCGTAGACCTTGCCGATCTCGTCTAAAGTCTTCGGCTGACCGTCGGTCAGACCGAAGCGCATCGAGACGACGCCGGCCTCGCGCTCGGACAGGGTGTCGAGCACCGAGTGCAGCTGCTCCTGGAGCAGGGTGAAGCTGACCGCCTCGCCCGGCTGGATCGCCTCGGAGTCCTCGATGAGGTCACCGAACTCGCTGTCGCCGTCCTCGCCCAGCGGAGTGTGCAGGGAGATCGGCTCGCGGCCGTACTTCTGCACCTCGACGACCTTCTCCGGGGTCATGTCGAGTTCCTTGGCCAGCTCCTCCGGGGTGGGCTCACGGCCCAGGTCCTGGAGCATCTGGCGCTGGACGCGGGCCAGCTTGTTGATGACCTCGACCATGTGCACCGGGATACGGATGGTGCGGGCCTGGTCGGCCATCGCCCTGGTGATCGCCTGGCGGATCCACCACGTGGCGTACGTGGAGAACTTGAAGCCCTTGGTGTAGTCGAACTTCTCCACCGCGCGGATCAGACCGAGGTTGCCCTCCTGGATCAGGTCCAGGAACAGCATGCCGCGGCCGGTGTAGCGCTTGGCCAGGGACACGACCAGGCGCAGGTTGGCCTCGAGCAGGTGCTTCTTGGCGCGGCCGCCGTCCTCGGCGATCCACTCCAGTTCGTCACGGAGCTCGAAGGTGAGGACCTCGCCCTCCTCGGAGAGCTTCTCCTCGGCGAACAGGCCGGCCTCGATCCGCTTGGCGAGTTCGACCTCCTGCTCGGCGTTGAGGAGCGGCACCTTGCCGATCTGCTTCAGGTAGTCCTTGACCGGGTCCGCGGTGGCACCGGCCGCGACCACCTGCGCGGCGGGGGCGTCGTCGTCATCGTCGTACAGGACGAAGGAGTCGTCGTCCTTGCTCGGCTTGACCGGGGCACCGACGGTCTCGGGCTTGGCGGGCTTGGCCGGGGCGTCGGTGTCCTCGACCAGTTCCAGCTCGGCACCGGTGTGTTCGAGGTCGTCGTCCAGCCCCTCCTCGACGAACTCGCCCGAACCCGAACCCGAAGCGAGCTCGAGGTCCTTCTTCGCCGACTTCTTGGCCGTCGCCTTCTTGGCCGGGGCCTTGGCGGTGGTCTTGGCCGCCGCGGTCTTCTTGGGAGCAGCCGCCTTCTTGGCGGTCGCCGTCTTCTTGGCCGCGGGCTTCTTGGCGGCGGTGCCCTCGGAGGAGTCGACGACGGCGGTGACCGTCTCCGGCTGCTCCTGGGCGGCCGCCGCACGGGTGGGCTTGGCGGCCCGGCTCGTGGTCGAGCGGGTCGTGGTGCTGGACCGAGGAGCGGCCGTCTTGCGCCGTGTGGTCTTGCGCCGCGAGGAGGCCGACTCCGGAACGAGTACGGTCACGCCCTCCTTGGCGAGGCTTCGGAGCACGGACTGCGCCTGCGACATCGGGATTTCGGCCTCTTCGAAGGCACGGCGCACGTCCTCGGGCTCAAGAAAGCCCTGGGACCGCCCACGCTCGATCAGCTGCTGAATGACGGGCTCTTGCAGTGACTCGGACTGCTTCGAGCGAGTCGAACTGGCAGATGACACAAACACCTCTCGAACGGACGTGTGGCGAGATTGTCGGACCCGTGGGCCCGCTGACGCGGGACCGGGCACTGCACCCTCTCCCACCTGCGGCCTGGGATCGTCCCCACTGGGCGGGGAAGCCGGGGTCACCCCCGTCTTCGCGGGGCACGGCGGCTTCTTCACTGTAGGCAAGGCAATGGACTTGTTCGTACGGTCTACCGCTCCGACCCGGAATCGATCACCGGAAGCTGAACGGCGAGCAGAGTGACGTCATCGTCCTGCTCATACCCTTCGAGCATGCTCTCCACAAGGTACTCCAGCATCTGCTGTGGATCGCCCACCACTTCGGGCTGGGCCTGGGACGCTCTCCGGAGCAACTCGTCGAGACCTGCGTCGACCGAACGTTTGCGGTTCTCAACCAGTCCATCGGAGTAGAGAGCGACAGTGTTACCGGGTTGTACGAAGAATTTGTGGTGACCTCTCGTGGAGCTGACCCCGAGCGGTGTGTCCGGTTCGGTGTCGAGCAGCGAGGGCCCCGCGTTGCCGGCGACCACCAGCGGCGGGAGGTGACCCGCGTTGCTGAGGTCGAGTTGTCCGGTGACGGGGTCCAGGACGAAGTAGACCAGCGTTGTTACCTGGTCCATTCCCTCCGTGGCCGTGAACATGCGGTCGAGTCCGGTCAACACGTCGGCCGGTTCGGGCATGGAGAACGCCAGTGCCCGCAACGCGTTGCGGATCCGGCTCATTCCCGCCGCCGCCGGGATGCCCTTGCCCATGACGTCGCCGAGCACCCCGGCGACGCGACCGTCGGGCAGTGGGAAGGCGTCGTACCAGTCCCCGCCGACCTGCACGTGCTGGGAGCCCGACCGGTAGTAGGCGGCCAGGCGCACCCCGCGCACCTCGGGCAGCTCCTCCGGCAACAGGCTGCGCTGGAGCTCCTCGGCGGTTCCGTGTTCGCGTTCGTAGACGATGGCCCGGCCGATGGCCAGGGCGCACTGCCCAGCGAGCGCCTCCAGGAACACCCGCTCCTCGTCGGTGACCTCCCGCTGGGCGTCGAAGGAGAAGCGCAGGGCCCCGATCGGGCGGCCCGCCGCCATCATCGGCAGCGCCACCCAGGCGCGTTCCCCGGTCCGCTCGACCAGGCTCTCCACCTCGGGCGCGTGCTCCATGAGTTCGCCCAGCTCGGCCGGGCTGGCCGCCAGCCGCGGTGCCCGGTCGGCGACGGCCCTGGCCGCGACGTCGGGGTAGTCCAGCGCGAAGCCGCGTTCGGGCAGGCCCACGCAACCGTCCGCGGAGAGCATCCGCAGGCGCAGCCGGTCCCGGTCCAGGAGGGCGACGGAGGTGTGGTCGGCGCCCACGCCGGAACGCCCGATCTCGGACATGGCCTGGACGACCTCGTCCGCGGTGAGGGCCTCGGCCAGGTCAGAGGTGGCCTTCTGCAGGCGGGCGGTACGCATCGCCGCCTCGCTGAGCTGCTGGTTGAGGCGCTGGCGCAGTTCGTCCGCCTCGCGCTCGGTGGTGATGTCGGCCAGGGTGCCGACCCACTCGGCGGTCTCGGCGCCGTCCATGACCGGGTTCGCCCGGGCCCGGTAGTGGACGTAGCCGCCCGCTCGGGTGCGCACACGGAACATCGTGTCGAAGGGGGTGACGTCCAGGACGGCGTCGTCCCAGGCGCGCTCCACCCGGCTGCGGTCGTCGGGGTGGAGGGCGTCGAGCCAGCCCCGGCCCAGGTAGTCGTCCGGGCTCTGACCGGTCACGGCCCGCCACTGGGGGCAGTCCTCGCGGACGTCGCCGCCCGGGCCCGCGGACCAGACGATCTGGTTGCCCGTCTGGAGCAGGGCGCGCAGGCGCTGTTCCTGGCGCCGGGAGTCGGCGTCCTCGTGGTCCCGGGCGGCGATGAGGGCGATGTGCTCATCGCCGTTGGCAGGGTCGTTGACCGGAAACCAGGTGAGGTCCCAGGCGTGCCCGGAGGAGGCGCGGTGGCGGTCGCGCACCGCGTGCCCGGTCTCGCGCACCCGGGCCACGGAGGCTCGTTGGGCGCGGGCCCCGGCCTCGTCGCCGGCCTCGGCCAGGGCCTGGGCGGGCGTGCGTCCCAGACAGCGGGCGGGGGTGCTGCCGAAGACGGTGGCCAGCCGGGGGTTGATCGAAACGAAGACGTCGTCGGGCCCCAGCAACGCGAATCCGATGGGCGCGTCGGTGAGAAGGGATTTCACCGCGTCAGGCAGTTCCGCCACGCTGATCCGGGGTGGGGGAATGGACGTCTCGGCGCTCAACTGCTCGACACCTCCGGAACCGTCGGATTCCCCAGCCGTGTTTTCGTTGGGGTTGTTCGTGGACCGCGCGGGGGTCCGTCCCTGCCACCGTGCCCGCCACCCGTTCGCGGCGGCACTGTGGCGCGGGGTGCGCGGGCGCCGATTCCGGTCGGGGGCTCCGCGGCCCCGGGAGTCACGCTCCATGACTCCTCTCGGCCGCTGTCACGGCTCAAGCATAAGACACACCCGTCCACACGCAACGGCGGCCGTGGAGGGGGAGCCGCTGCGGACACGGAAGGTAAATGCTAGGCCACCGAACCCTCCCCCCACAGCCGACCGGGGGTTTTGCGGGCGTGTTTTCCCATAATTACCAGCGATGGGCCGGGCCGGACGGTTTGCAGAGAACTCTTCGAAACAGGACCGTTATATGCCCGAAACGTCCTTTTCGCCTCGCTGACCTGCGACGACAAAGCAACCAGGGTAAACGGCACCTCCCCCATGTTTTATCAACAGCGTGCCGCGGGAGGGGTTGACAGTCCAGCCAGAACAAGTGAAATGGGTGGAGGTCACCGTCCAGGCCATCTTCAGCTAGGGGTGTGAGCAAGAATGCTCCAGACCTTCCCGGTCCAGGATCTCAGGCAGATCTCGGCGAGACTTCACGACGAGTTCAGCGGTCTGTCCCACCGCTGCGTCGAGCGCTGTGTCAGCGATACCTGGAACTGCGTCGAACACCTGGGCATCACGGTCACTCCACACCTCGTAGAGCGGGTCGCCCGCGAACACCTCGAGGCCATGGTGAACTCCGTGCCGCCCTCACAAGCCGTCAGGAAGGCCACACGCCACCCTGGCACCACACTGTTCACCGGCCACCGAGCGGTTCCCGAACCGCGCTGACCCGGTGGCGGCGAAGCCGGGCACGGGCCCCGTAGGCGCCGTGCCCGGCTTCGGGCTGCCCGGGGCCGCGGGGCTCCGCCGTGCACAGGCGGGATCACCGCCGGTTCCAACTGGCATACGCTCGGACCGTGCCCTCCCCTTCGCCCTCACCCACAGGCCCCGACGTCCCCGCCGCAGCCTTCGAGGAGATGCTGCGCGCGGCCAGAGCCCTGCTCGCCATGCGGCACCCGCTCGACGCCGAACTGGCCTTCAGTGAACTCCTCGGCTCCTGGTGGGGCGAACGGCTGCCCGGGGTCGACGTCGAACGGCTGCTCGGCGAAGGGCTCATCACGCACGCCGCCGCCTCCGGCAAACCCGCGGGACTGGGCGTACTGGCCGCGATCACCGCCCTGGGCACCTCGGCCTCCCAGCGGGAACTGGCCGAGCAGGGGATGATCGCCCTGCGGGAGCGAGGGCTGCAGGCCCCGGCCTGGGCGTCCCAGCTGGGCGCGGTGACCCCGGTGTCCGTGTACGTCAACGGGGACCGGTTCGGCGACACCGACGACGTGGTGTGCGTGTTCAGCCGGGACGCCCCCGACAGCACCGGCGCCCTGCCGCCCGAGCACGCCCTCATCCTGGTCGTGGACCACAACAGCGGCGGTCTGCTGCGCGACGCCTGGGTGACCACCAAGGTCGACCTGCTTCTGGAGCAGTGCCGGGAACAGGCCCGCGCCGACGACTTCGCCCGCTTCGAGCAGCTGGAGCTGAGCGACGCCCGGTCCCTGCTCACCCGCGCCCTGGAACGCACCGAACGTGTGGTCACCGGGGCCGCGGCCGACCCCTCCGCCGGCCCCACGGTGGAACCGGTGGGCATCGCCGCGGCCGACCTGACCGGCGGTTCGCTGGCCGCGCACTTCGCGTTGGCCGCGTCCCGGGTCCAGCGGCTCCCCCGTCCGCCCAGGGGTGTCCCGGACTCCCCCGTCCCCGTCTGGCGGCGCGACCGGCGCGCGGTGCTGGCCGCCCGGTTCCTCGCCTCGGACCAGGCCGCCGAACTGTCGGACTCCTACGCGGCGAGCCGGTGCGCGGACCACATCATCACGCACGGCTGCGACGTGGACAGCGGGCGCCCGATGCGGGTCAGCCCGCGCAAGGTGGAGTCGTTCCTGCTGCACTGGCTGCCCGGACGGGTGGTGCTGCTGCCCGAGGAACAGGAGGCCATGCCGCACGTCCTCGCCGCATGGGTGCGCTGGGCCGGGGCCCGGACCCGGCTTCCCGAGGTCGCGGTGGGGGCGACTCTCGACGCCCTGTGGGAGGCCACCTCGGCCTTCGCCAGGACCTACCGCGACCCGGCACGCCCCCTCGGACTGCGCCAGGACGCGGTGCGGCGGCTGCTGCCGGACGGCGACTTCGCGTCACTGGCCCGGCGGATGTTCGCCTTTCCGCTCCTGGCCAGCGAACTCGTGACCGGGGCGCCGGAGGAGTTCGACCCGGCCACGTCCAGGGGGCGGCGGGCGCTGCTGCGGCTGGACCACTACGGCGAGTACGAGGCGGCCACCCCGCACAGCGGTCGGCACCACTCGACCGGCCAGGACCGCTGGTACCGGCCGGTGACCGGGAGGGACCCGGAGCGGGAGGAGGAGCTGGACCGCCACGAGCGCCTGGCCAAACGCCTGTGGGACGGGCGCCCCGCGAACCTGTGGGCGGCGGCCCGGAGGATGCTCGACCGGGGCGCGGACCGTCCCACGGTGCTGTCCGCCCTGGTCGAAACGCTGTACTCCGCCTCCAGCGAGAGCGACCTGCGCCGGAGGCTGGACGCGCTGTAGGCGGGGCTCACACGAGCAGTCGCTCGCGGAGACTCTCCAGGGTCCCACCGGAGAGCTTCAGGCCGTCGACCACGTAGTTGTCGAACGATCCGTACACCTCGTCCACGTGACCGAAGGCGCTGTCGAGGTACTCGGCGCGGACCCGGGTCATCGGCTCGACGTCCTCCCAGGGCAGGCCGCTGTGCCGGGACAGCTGACGCATCCAGTGGTCGGTGTTGGCCTGGCGCTCGTTGCTGGTGAGGTAGTCCGCGGTGACGGCCTCGCGGTCCACACCGAGCAGGGTGAGCAGCAGCGCCGCGCCCCAGCCGGTGCGGTCCTTGCCCGCGCTGCAGTGGAAGACCAGGGCGGTCGGGCCCTTGGCGGCGCGTTCGACCAGGTCGCGGTAGCCGTCCAGGGCCTCGTCCTCGGTGACCAGATCACGGTAGACACCGAACATGAAGCGCTCGGCGGCACCGTTTCCGAACGCCTTGCGGGCCCGCTCCTGGTCGGCGAGCAGATCGACGAAGTTGGCCCCGGGCGCCTCGGCGTTCTGTACCCCGACGGCGGCGTACTCCGCGCCCTCGGGGACCAGGTCGGGGAGGCGGTCCCGTTCGTGGTGGGTGCGCAGGTCGATCAACTGGCGGATACCGAAGCCGTCGTAGGCGGCCCGGTCCTGCTCGGAGATGCTGTGCAGGGCGTCGGACCGGTAGAGGAGGCCGTCGCGCACGGTGCGGCCTTCCCTCGTGCGGTGACCGCCGAGGTCGCGGAAGTTGGGGGCACTGGGGAGGAGGAAGCCGTCATTCGTCACGACGGCGACAATACCCACCGCCCCGGTACCCCGTCATCACCCGGCCCCACCTCCGGGTGAACACTCAGCCGGACTTCTCCCGGAGGGCCTCGATCTCGGCTCCCGCCTCCTTGACGTCCTTCGCGGTGTCGACGCCGCGCCAGAACCCCTCGATGCGGTAGGCGGACAGCCTCCCCTCCTTGGCCAGCTCGGGGAAGGTCGAGGACTCGTGGTCGCCCTTGACCGGCAGGAGCGGGGTCAGGCCCGGCTCGAACAGGTAGACGCCCGCGTTGATCCACACCGGCAGCAGGGGGCTCTGCGTGAAGCCCTCGATCCGGTCGTCGCCGTCGACGTCGACGATGCCCCAGGTGGTGCGGAACTGGGACAGGGCCAGGGTGCCGAGGCCGCCCTTGGCCCGGTGGTGCTCGGTCAGCTCCTTCAGGGAGAACCAGGTGAGGACGTCGCCGTTGAGCGCGAAGTAGGGGGCTCGGGGGTCGCGCAGCCCGGTGGCGGCGTAGCGCAGGGCACCGCCGCGGCCCAGCGGTTCGTCCTCGACCAACAGCGTGATCTCGGGGCCGCCCCGACGCGCTTCGAGGTGTTCGCGCAGAACCTCGGCCTTGTAGCCGCAGGAGACGACGACCTGCTCGACTCCGTGCGAGGCCAGCCACTCCAGCTGGTAGTCGATGATGGGCCGCCCGGCCACCTCCACCATCGCCTTGGGGCGGGTGTCGGTGTAGGGCCGCAACCGGGTGGCCTGTCCACCAGCGAGGATCAGCGCCTGCGTGACGGGGGACTCGTTGGATGAGGGTGAAGCGGTCATATACCGGACAGTAGCAGTACGGGCAGCGGGGGACCCTAGCTCTGCTGGGTAGCGTCGGCGTACGCCTTTCGCACGTCCTCGCTGGTGATGACGGTCAGCTCGGTGGCGGTGGCCGCCTCCCCCACCTCCTGGGAGACCCTCAGGTCGCGGTGGGAGCAGGACCCCTCGTAGAGGGAGCGGGCGAAGCGGCCGTTGCCCAGTTCGTCGATCCACCCGGTCCCGCACACGTGGGTGAAGATGCTGTGCAGGTCCTGGCGCGCGGTGTCGTCGAAGGCGTCCCCGGTGCGGGCCGCCACCGTGTCCGCGATCTCGGACAGCTCGCCCGGGCTGTAGGAGGGGAACCGCACCCGCACGTTGAAGCGGGAGGAGAGCCCGGCGTTCGAGGCCAGGAAGCGGTCCATCTCGTCGGTGTAGCCCGCCAGGACCACCACGAGCCTGTCCCGGTCGTCCTCGGCCCGTTTGAGCAGGGTCTGGATGGCCTCGGCGCCGAACGCGTCGCCGCCGCTGTACCCCGGGTTGACCAGGGAGTAGGCCTCGTCGACGAACAACACCCCGCCCAGGGCGCGGTCGATCAGCCGGTTGGTCTTGACGGCGGTCGCGCCGAGGTGCTCGCCGACCAGGTCGGCGCGCTGGGCCTCGACCACCTCGGCGCGGCCCAGCATGCCCAGGGCGGAGAAGACGCGCCCGAGCACGCGGGCGACCGTGGTCTTGCCGGTACCGGGCGGTCCCGTGAAGACGAAGTGACGCATCGGCGGCTGGTGCGGCAACCCCTGCTCCTCGCGCAGCCGGGCCACCCGCAGTTGGGCGACCAGGGAGCGCACCTGTTCCTTGACGGGTTCCAGGCCGATCATGCCGTCGAGTTCGGCCATCGCCTCCTCCAGGCCCGGCGACTCCCCGAAACCGGGCAGGCGGGAGGTGAGTTCGGTGTAGGCGGTTTCGACGTCGGCGGCGCGTACCGTGACGAGGTCGTCCGCGCTGGGCCGGGGCGCCGGTGCGTTCTCGCCCGCCCCGGAGGTGACCACACGGACGTCGCGGGCCTGGGAGGCCTTCTCGACCATGGAGCGGGCGAAACGGCCGTTGCCGAGTTCGTCCACGGCCTCGCGCTGGACGGTCTGGTCGAACCTGCGCCGGAGGGTGCGCGCCGCGTCCGGGTCGAGGACGTCCCCGCGCTGGGCGACGAGCCTCTCGGCGATCCGGAACAGCTCGGCGGAGGAGTAGCTGGGGAAGCTGATACGGGTGGCGAAACGAGAGGCCAGCCCGGGGTTGGAGGCCAGGAAGGCGTCCATCTCCTTCTCGTATCCGGCCAGCACGATCACCAACCGGCCGCGGTCGTCCTCAGCCCGTTTGAGCAGGGTCTGGACCGCCTCGTTGCCGAACCGGTCCGCCTGGCCGTCGCCCTCGTTGACCAGGGAGTAGGCCTCGTCGACGAACAGCACCCCGCCCAGGGCCCCGTCGATGAGCTCGTTGGTCTTGATGGCGGTGGCGCCCAGGTACTCGCCCACCAGGTCGGCGCGCTGGGCCTCCACCACCCGGGACGT
This sequence comes from Nocardiopsis moroccensis, assembly GCF_055763695.1. NCBI lineage: Bacteria > Bacillati > Actinomycetota > Actinomycetes > Streptosporangiales > Nocardiopsidaceae > Nocardiopsis > Nocardiopsis moroccensis. The sequence goes on from NZ_CP199747.1 coordinate 3,064,919, forward strand.
GGGCAGGAGGCCGAAGGAGTGGAAGATCGTGGCGAGCGTGCGGGCGACACTGGTCTTGCCGGTGCCGGGCGGCCCGGAGAAGACCAGGTGGCGCAGGGGGCGTTCGACGGAGAGGCCGGCGTCGGCGCGCAGCCGGGCGGCCTCGATGGAGGCGGCGATCCCGCGGACCTGCTGTTTGACCGGGTCGAGTCCGATCATGTTCTCCAGCTCGGCCAGGGCCTGGTCGACGGGGACGGGCTCCTCCCCGTCACCGGTGCCGCCCCCGGCCGCCTCGCCCCGGCGGGGCGCCCTGGAGGCACGACCGCGCTGGGGGCGGAGCCCGCCCTCCTGCCCGGAGCCGTCCTTCCTCCCGGGACGGGGGCCGGAGGCGCTCTTCCGCCTCTTCTCGTCGTTGTCCCGGCTCTCCTTGGCCACCTGACCGGAGGCGGCCAGACGCCACAGCAGGCAGGCGCCCGCGGCGACGTAGAGGGCCGCGATCCCGGCCCCGGCCGGGACGGGCTCGACGACCATCCCGAGCAGGGCGATGGAGAAGCCGGCGATGAGCCCCGCGGTCAGCGAGAGCAGAGCGGTGTGCCAGGCGGGGAACTCCCGGGCCCGGCTCGCCGCCGGCACCACGAGCAGAGGCAGGGGCAGGACCAGCAGGACGACCGGCTCCCCGAGCAGGGGGATCTGAAAGAGGGGGACGGCGATGAGCAGCCACACGACCGACACCAGCACGGTGAGGAGGGCGTCGAGCGAGCGCATCAGCGCCGAGAAGGCCACCAGCAGCAGGAGGGTGCCGACCAGCAGGGTGGGCATCGGAAGGCTCAGCACGAAGGCGACGACGGCGACCACCGTGAGCACGACCAGGGCGGCCACCAGGCGCCTGCCGAGGGGGACCCCGCGATAGACGGCGCGCAGGCGATCCACCCCCGAGGCGCGTTCCGGCTGCGCGGCGGCGGTGGAACGCATCTCGCGCGTCATCCATGCACCTTCCTGCGTGGGGGTCACGTGGTCGGCCCGGGGCCGGAGGGGGTCGGGCGGGGCCGGAGGGGACCGGGACCCGGAACATGGCCGTGGACAAGGAACAGCCTTGCCCCAAGCGGGGCCGGATGTCCAGTGCGGAGCGGCGTGTCGCGGGCCGCCCCGGTTCACAGCAGCGGGATCTGGCCTCCGGGTGCGGGGCGGACCCTGCGCAGATGCCTCCATCGGGGCAGGTCGTCGAGGTAGGCCCAGCTCATCCGGTGCTGCGGGGTGGGCCCGGCCTCGGCCAGGGTGGCGCGGTGCGTCGGCGAGGGGTAGCCCGCGGCCCTCTCGAACCCGTAACCGGGGTGCGCCTCGGCGAGCTCGGCCATGAGGGCGTCGCGGCGCACCTTGGCCAGAATCGCCGCCGCGGCCACGCTCACACAGGTCAGATCACCCTTGACCTGGGTGCGCACGTTCCAGGGGCGGCCGATGAAGTCGTGTCGACCGTCGAGGATGACCGCCTCCGGGCGGGGATCCAACGCGTCCAGGGCCCGGCGGGCGGCCCGGTGCAGAGCCTCGGTCATACCGACCTCGTCGATCTCGGCCGCCTCGGACCAGCCGAAGGCGTGGTCGGCCACCCAGGGTTCGATCAGCACGGCGAGCTCGCGGCGCCGTTTGGGGGTCAGCCGCTTGGAGTCGGTGAGCCCGGCGGGCGGTGCACCCCGGCCGGGGATCGCGGCGCAGACCAGGAGCGGCCCGGCCCAGGCGCCCCGGCCCACCTCGTCCACCCCGGCGACCACGCGTGCGCCCGCCGCCCGGAGTTCGTCCTCGACCTCGAAGGTCGGTGCGGGCTGCGGTCCGCTCCCGCGGGCGGAGCCGTTCTTCGCTGGGATCGTCTGTGAAGTCGTCGTCGGCACATTCCAACCCTAGGACTGCCCGGTGACCTCCCGGGCCCGCTCCGAGGGGCCGGCCCCGAGGGCCCCGGACCCGATCCGGCGGGTTTTGTGCGACTCACCGACGGTGACAAGCGGTCATGGCTCATGACTTTCGGTAGTTTCCGCTTGTCGGAACCGCCGTGCCTGGCCGCCCGGGAGGAATGGACATGCAGCGCAGCACGCCGAGGACACGGCCGCGCACCCCAACACGGCGCCCGCCGCGCCACCGGCCCGAGCCGGGAGCGAAACCGCGTGTACCGCGCGGTCGCCTCTACGACGTCGTCTCCGCCGCCACCCGCGTGGGTGTGGGCTGGGTGTTCGCGGAGTACGGCCTGGCCCTGCGCGGCAGGGAGGACCTGGTGGCCGGGCACCTGACCGAGGCGGGCATGCCGGTCGCCGCACTCGCGGCACCCCTCGTACCGGCCCTGCTCGTCGCGCTCTCGGTCTCCTTCGCAGTGGGTCTGCTCACATGGCTGACCGGACCGCTGCTGGCGCTGGCCGCCGTGGCCGGCAGCCTCACCGCCGGAGCCCCGCACCTGACCCCGTTCGACTCCTGGGGGGCGACCGCGCTGGTCACAGCGGTCTGCGTGCTCATGGCGGTGGGTGGCGGACGGTGGTCGTGGGACTACCTGATCGTCTCGCCCCGCCCCCGGGCGCCCCGGCCTGTCCGCCACCGGACCACATCCGCGGAACAGGAGAAAGCTCCCGGTATTTCCCCCCGGCGCCCCGAACACGCCCCGCCACTGCTCTATCCTGTGGGGCAGGCCGCACCACGACGGCCGTATCGACTGTGACGCGGCCCGTTCGAGCCCCTCGGCTGCCCCGGGACCCGCGTCACCACGACCAGGATTCGGTGGGGGGAACGCCATGTCCGCCTCAGCTTCCGGCCCGACCCCCGACGGGTCCGTGGCCAAGCTGATCGAGATCGCGGAGAAGCCGACGCTGGGCCAACGGCTGATCAGCTGGGCTTCACGTCCGCCCGGGCGGCTCTACATCCCCGCCTGCTCGGTGATCGGTCTCGTCCTGCTCTTCGAGGACAGCGTGCCCGCCGGGCACCTGCCCACGTTCTTCGTCGGCCTGGGCGCCGGACTGCTCCTGGCCGGCATGGGCGCGCTGCGCCTGGGCATCGCGCTCGCCGTCGCCCGTCCGATGATCCGCCACTACTGGCTGCGCTGGATCAGTGCCCCGCTCATCGCCTTCGCCGCCCTGGGGCTGGCCGTCGCCGACGTGCCCCTCCAGCTTCGGGTGCAGGCCTCCGCCGAACAACTCCTCGAACTGCGCGAGGAAGTGGCCGACCCCACGACCATCCCGCGCAACGGGGAGTGGACCGGCCTGTACTCGCTGCGCAGCGTCTCGGAGACCGACGGGGTCACCCACTACGAGGTGGCGGACGCCGGGCTGTTCCAGCCCGCCGGGCTGGCGTACAGCTCCGAGGAGATCCCCGTGGGCGTCTTCGTCCCCGGTCAGGACTCCCGGATCTACGAACACGTGTCCGGCGACTGGTACGTCTGGGTGGGCCACTGACCCGCCCCTCCGCCCCGGCCACGGACTCTTACCCGGCTCTTTGCCGGGCGCTGTCCCGCTCCAACGTGACTCTCACCCTCGACGTGTAGAGATGGTGGCGATCCCCCGGGAGACACCCCTCAAGGTTCTCCCCCAAGGCAGCGTCGCCCACCCGAGGAGAAGCCCCATGCGCGAGTTCGTGCTCACCCTCCACCTACGCCTCCACGATTCGATCACCGCGCTGCGCCGCGCCCACGCCGTCGGTGACGACGACCTCGCCACCGCCCAGGCCGGGGAGGTCGAGGACCTGGTGGAGATCGCGGCCCGGCACGGGATCGACATCGCCGGTTACGCTGCCCTGTCCCCCACCGGCTGACCCCCGGAAGGGCCGACCACCACCCGCGGCCTCGGCCGTTCCCACACGCACAGGGCCCCTGCGGTCCGCACCAGGCGGACTACAGGAGCCCCTGTCGTCTGCGGCCCTCCGGCGATCGGCCGCGGTCAGCGGCGCCTGCCCTGCCCGCCGCCGTAGCCCTCACCGCGCTCGAACTGCTGGCGCATCGCGGTGTCCTGCTGGCTCTGGTACTCCTCGGCCATCTGCTGCTGGCGGGCGGCGGCCGCGGCCACCGACCCTTGAGCGTTCTCGAAGGCCTCCTGGGCCGCCGAAGCTCCCAGCGAACGGCCGGAGGAGTTACCCCCGCCGTTCATGACCTGCGGCAGCAGCTGCGCGGTCAACAGCGTGGACAGCGCCGAACCGTCCCCGGAACCGCCCTCGGTCTGCACCACGACCGGACGCGGCGCGTGCTCGGCCAGCACCGCGCCCACGTCCAGGCGGCGACGGGCCAGCTCGTACTCCAACACCGCCCGGTTGTCGCGGTAGGCGGTGGCCAGGCGCCGCTGGGCCTTGGCCTCGTTCTCGGCCGCGACCAGGTCGGCCCGGCCGCGCGTCTCGATCTCGTACCGCACCCGCTGGGCCTCGGTCTCCTGCTCCTCCAGCATCTGCGCGACGTCCTTGCGCGCCTTGTTCAGGGAGGCGTTGACCTCGACGATCTTGGCGTCGCGGGTCTTCTTGGAGCGCTCGATGTCCATCAGCAGGGTGTCGATACGGCGCTTGCGCGTGAGCTCCCACTCCTGCTCGTAGGCGACCAGCTCCTTGGCGACCCGTTCCCGGGTGGCCAGGTGCTGCTGGTACTGGCTGGGCAGCTGCACGTCCGGGATGTTGCAGCCGGTGATGGTCACGCCGTACTTGTGCAGCTGGGCGTTGAGCAGGCTGCGCATGTCCTCGACGTTCGAGCCGCGCAGGTCGTAGGCGGACTCGGTGTTGACCATGCGGCTGCGCTGGCGGATGGCGTCCTGTACCGCGCTGGACAGCACCAGGTCGAAGTTGCTCGCGCCGATGACCGTGACGAACCGGTACGGCTCCTCGATCCGGAACTTCAGGAAGAACTCGATCGACTTCAGCGGCACGTTCTCACGCGTGGGACAGGCCAGGACCGGCGCGGTGTAGGGGATCTCCGTGCGGGTGTCCACCACGAAGTCCACACGCGACCACGGGTGCCACAGGTAGTGACGACCCGGGCCGATGCTCTTGGCGAAGGCGCCGTACTTGGTGAGGATGCCGGTGGTGCCCTCCTCGATCTCCACGATCGAACCGCGCCACCACCACAGACCGGCGGCCAGCACACTGAGCACACCGACCATCAGGGTCGGCACCGCCAGGACCCCGTAGGCCACGCCGGCCAGGGCGCCGCCGAACGCGACGTTGAGCGACATCATCAGCGCGGAGGTGATCGCGAACAGGCCGAACCAGACCAGGACGGTCCAGCGCAGGCCGCGGTTGTCGCGCGGGATGACGACCGGGACGATGGCGCCCTGGTCGCCGCCGCGCAGCAGACCGGCGAGGTCGCTCCACGAGGCGAGGGACTCCTTGATGTTGGAGCCACCGCCGGGGTTGAAGGACTCACTCATCTACTGACCTCCCGGGTTCTGGCCCTCGGAGCCGCCCTGCGACCACGGGGGCGGCGGGGCCTGCGGGTGCTGGTACGGGGCCCCGGAGGGCGGCGGTGCGTCGGCAGGGGCGGACTCCCGGGGCTCGTCCTCCGGAGCGGCGTCAAAGATGCGCTCGTCGATGGAGTCGTCGCTCACCGACTGGCGGATCTCCTCCACCAGGTCCTCGCCCGCGTCCTCCGAGGAGGGGCGGCGACGCTCCTCGGCCTCGTCCTCGACGAGGGCGTTGATCTCCTGCTCGCGCTCCGAGATACGGGCGTTGATCTCACCCAGGCGCTCCCGGATCGCGGACATGTCCTCGTCGGAGAACAGGGCGGCGTCGGTCTGGCCGATGATCTCCTGGGCGATGCGCAGGTAGTCGACGCTGGCACCGTCGCCCGAGCCGATCCGCAGCACCTGGGGAAGGCTGTCGGCGACCGCCTCCAGCTTGTCCAGGAGGTTCTCCCGGAAACGGTAGTTGAGGATCTCCGGGGCCTCGGCGGCGCTGACCGCGCGGATGTCCAGGGCCTGGGCCTGGAGGAGCGCGGCGTTGGCGTTGGCCTCGGACTCGGCCTCCACGAAGCGCTGGCGGGCGGTGGCGCGTGCCCGGTTGGTCTCGCGCTCCAGGGCGGTGTCCATCTGCGCCTGGTACTGGGCGATGTCGGCCTGGATCGCGGAGAGCGTCTCGTTGAGGGTGGCGAGCTCCTTGTTCAGATCGCCCTCGTTCTGCTCCTTGCGCAGCTGGAGCTCGTACTCGAAGGTGTAGGCGTCCTTGGCCACCCGCACCATCTCCGGCGCCGCCAGGTCCATCCGGTACTCCTGGCTCGAGGGCTCGGCGTGGGTGATGTTGGCGCTGGTGAGGACGACGATGCCGCCGAACTGCCGGTTGAGCTGGTCGAGGAGGACCTGGGTGCTCTCGCCGACCATGTCGTAGATCGCCGAGGCCTCCTGCTCGTAGATGAGGCTTCGGGTGGTCTCGCTGATGGCGTTGTTGAGCTTCTCCTGGAAGCCCGGGACGCCGCCCAGGGTGTAGACGAAGTCCGTGGCGTTCTCGATCTTGAACTGCACGAACAGGTCGACGGAGGCCTGGACACCGCTCTTGGTGGGGGCGGAGCGGATCGGGGCGTTGAAGGGGTACTCGCGCGTGGTGTTGACGATGTAGGAAACGCGCTTCCAGGGGTTGAACAGGGTGACCCTGCCCGGCTGGAAGAGGTTCTCCATCTTGCCGAAGCGGGTGACGATGGCCTGGCAGCCCTCCGGGACCATGACCATGCCCTGGCGCCACCACATGAAGGCGCTGACGCCGGCGGTGACGACCCAGTAGTGGACACCGAAGAACGGGTTCAGCAGCGGGTTCGCACCACTGGCCATGGCGGTGGCCGAAACGGCCGAGAACCCGATGACACCGATGACCACCAGGGCGATCGCCGGGAGCATGGTGACGAAGGTACGGCCCCGGGGGATGACCATCGGGCAGATGACGTGGACGGGGCCACCGCTGCCGCGCTCGTAGTAGCTGCTGTTGAGGGCCTCGCCCGCGTTGCTGAGCGAGGTGGTCTTCTGCTCGATGCGGGTGTCGACGGAGGCGCCCTGCTCGCGTGCCGCGACGAAGTCCCGCGGATCGAGACCGCCCTCCGAACTCTGACCGGACCGCTGACCGGACCCCTGGTCGGTGACCTGGCCCGCGGCCTGCTGGACTGCGTCGGACACGGCCTGGCGCGGATCGCCCCCCTGGGCTACCGCACCGGCCGCGCCGCGCACGGTCTGCGCGAACGACATAGGCATGCACTCCTTGCGACGGAAGATCGGAACTACGGGCTTCGACGTCGCGTACTGTGTGCCGGTTCCGGTCCGGAACAGGAACGACGCACGAAAAAGCAGTAGTGGTCTGCGTCTAGCCTGTCACGGTCCCCGACCGAAACCCAGGGGCCGTTTCCCGAGCGTGACGCGGAGTCGGCCGCCCGGTGACCACGGCCCCGACCGGCTCCCGGCGCCGATCACGCGTGCCGGATGGCGCCCCGCCCGGGGCGGGACTAACGTCGGACGCACCGAACCACACCGAACGGGGAGTTCTCGATGCCCGCAGTACCCAGTGCCGTACTGACCACGGCCGGTCTGATCGGCGGCTACTCGGTGGCCCGCGCCACCGGGAACCGGTCCCTGGGCGGCGCGGTCCTGGCCGGGTTCGGCGCCGCGGCCTTCGAGACCGCGCGCCGCCGCTCCGGGCCGGGGGCGACGACCGCGCTGACCGGTGTGTACGTGGCCGCTTTCGGCCTGTCGCACCCGCTGGCCAAGAAGGTCGGTTCCTGGCCCGCCGTCCTCGGAGTGACCGCGGCGACAGCCGCCGTGGCTGTCGCCTCGCAGGACCGTTCGCGGAGCTGACGGCGGGGCGTGACCGGCGGCGTGCCCGGCATGGCGCCGCCGGCCCGGGGGCGACCTCATCGGCCGTGGATGTAGGCCTCCAGCTGGGCTCGGTCGTCCTCCAGGACGCGCAGGCGGCTCTTGACGAGGTCGCCGATGCTGACGATCCCCGCCAGCCGCCCCTCGGAGACCACGGGGACGTGCCGGAAACGGCGCGTCGTCATGTGTTCGCTGACCTCCTCGACGGAGTCCTGGGCGGTACAGGTGACCACGTCGGAGGTCATGATGTCGGAGACGGGGGCGGCCAGGAGCTCCGGGCCCCTGCGCTCCAGGTGGCGGACGACGTCGCGCTCGGAGACGATGCCGGCGAGGCTTCCGTCCCCGGCCGCGACGACGATGGCGCCGATGTTGTGGCGGGCGAGTTCGGTGAGCAGTTGCGCGACGGTCGCCTCCGGGGCGACGCTCACCACCTCCGGGCCCTTGGCCCGGAGGATCGCGGCTATCAGCATGGGACCACCTTCCGCTGGCTGGCGCCGGGTGCCGAAGGATTACCCGCTTCCCTCCCCCGCCAACCACAGGTGTGGACCACAGCGGTCTCCCCGGGGCGGCGCACCGCCCCGGGGACGCCTCAGCTGCAGCCGCTGGTGGCGCCGCAGCCCTCGCAGGCGTAGCAGCTGCCGGCGGGCCGCATCCTGGTGCCGCAGGTGATGCACAGCGGGGCGTCGGCCATGAAGCCCTCGGCCCGCGGCGCCTCGGCGGCGGGCTCGCTCCGCTCCCGGCGCGGGGTGTCCGGAGCCGGTTCGGCGGAGCCCGCGGACTGTGCGTACGACTCGACCTGAGCGGCGACCTGGGCCGGGTCCTCCCCGTTCAGCCTGGCCTCGCGCTCGGAGGCGGACAGCACCCCCAGAGCGGCCCGCTCCTCGTAGGGCAGGTGGTCCAGGGCCAGTCGGCGGAAGATGTAGTCGACCACGGACTGCGCCATCCGGATGTCCGGGTCGTCGGTCATCCCCGCCGGGTCGAAGCGCATGTTGGTGAACTTCTCCACGTAGGTCTCCAGCGGCACCCCGTACTGGAGGGCGATGGAGATCGCGATGGAGAAGGCGTCCATGACCCCGGCCAGGGTCGAACCCTGCTTGCCGAGCTTCAGGAAGACCTCGCCGAGGCCGTCGTCCGGGTAGGACCCGGCGGTGATGTAGCCCTCGGCACCGCCCACGGAGAACGAGGTGGTCTCACTCGGGCGCTTCTTGGGCAGGCGGCGCCGGACCGGGCGGGCCACCTGGGCGTCCGCGGGCGTCTCATCGGCCGCGCTCTCGGTCCTGCCGGTGGACAGCGGCTGGCCGACCTTGCAGTTGTCGCGGTAGACGGCCAGGGCCTTGAGGCCCAGGCGCCAGCCCTCGTGGTAGATGTGCTCGAAGTCGGCGACCGTGGCCTCCTCGGGCACGTTCACCGTCTTGGAGATGGCCCCGGACAGGAAGGGCTGCACCGCGGCCATCATGCGCACGTGGCCCATGGGCTGGATGTAGCGGCGCCCCATCGCGCAGTCGAACACCTCGTAGTGTTCGGGCCGCAGGGTCGGTGCGTCCTCGACGTGCCCGTTCTCCGCGACGTACTCGACGATCGCCTCGATCTGCTCGTCCTGGTAGCCCAGGTTGCCCAGTGCCCGCGGGATGGCCCGGTTGACGATCTGCATGGATCCGCCGCCGACCAGCTTCTTGTACTTGACCAGCGAGAAGTCCGGTTCGATCCCGGTGGTGTCGCAGTCGAGCATGAATCCGATCGTCCCCGTGGGCGCGAGGAGGCTGGCCTGGGCGTTGCGCCAGCCATGGCGCTCACCGACCTTGAGGCACTCGGCCCACTCGACGGTGGCGGCGGCGTGGATCGGCTTCTCCAGTGCGCCGACGGTACGCAGGTCGTCGTTGGCCGCGGCGTGCTTGCGCATCACGCGCTTGTGGGCCTTCTCGTTGCGCGCGTACCCCTCGTAGGGGCCGACGACCCCGGCCAGTTCGGCGCTGCGGCGGTAGGCGGTACCGGTCATCAGCGAGGTGACCGCGGCGGCGACCGCGCGGCCCCCGTCGGAGTCGTAGGCGTGGCCGGTGGCCATGAGCAGGGCGCCCAGGTTCGCGTAGCCGATGCCCAGCTGGCGGTAGGCGCGGGTGGTCTCGCCGATGCTCTCGGTCGGGAAGTCGGCGAAGGTGATGGAGATGTCCATCGCCGTGATGACCAGCTCGGTGAGCCTGGTGAAGTTCTCGACGTCGAAGGTGTCGTCCTCGCGCAGGAACTTCAGCAGGTTGATCGAGGCGAGGTTGCAGGAGGAGTCGTCCAGGGACAGATACTCCGAGCAGTTCGCGACGACCGTGCCGCCAACGATGTAGGAGTGGTTGCGCGGCTCGGTGAGGTTGTAGGTCGTCTCGAAGCCCCGGGACTCGCGTGAGATCAGGCGGACGGTCGTCCGTGTGTTGTAGGTCCGTCGGTGGTCCAGGGCCCCGCCCAGTTTCTCGCGCTTGCTCTCCAGGGAGAAGCTGATCAGGGCGGAGTAGTCCAGCATGGACGCAGAGGAGATGCGCAGGTCGTAGAACGGCCCGTCACTGCCGTAGGTGGCGGTCGTGCCGTCCTTGCGTGTATAGGTGAACGTGTCCGGCCTGTTCTGGCTCGTCCGGTAGATACGGCTCGCGATCCCGAACGGCGCCAGGAGCTCCTGCACGTCCTGGACCAACTGCTCGGATCGGCTTCCCAGACCGACGTAGCGGGTGCCGTTCACCTGCTGGTCCACCGCGCACCCGTCGGCGTCGAACAACCCCTGCAGGAAGTCCAGCACGGTCTCCTCTGAAGCCTCGAACATCGCGGGCGGCACGGTCTTGCCGGCGGCGTGCGCACCGAGTCCGAGGGCCTGGACGAACGCGACCATCGCCCGCCGGGTGACCCTGAGCTGCTGGGTCCCGTTGGGCTGCACGCTCGGCTTGCTGCGGTGCCCGGTGAGGCGCTCGATCAGGGCTTGGTGCCGGGGCAGGACCTCGGCCTGTTCCTCGGCCGTCCCGTAGACGGTCACGGCCTTGGTGTCGCTGACCGAACCGTCTCCGACCAGCCAGCCCAGGTAATGGGCCAGGTCCGGGTCCTCGTCCCACTTGTTCGGCAGGTTCAGTTCCCGCACCCCGGACCGGGCCGCGGCCTGACGGGCCGCGTCCAGGGCCGCGGCCGGGATCTCCTGGGTCGGGTTGGACCTGGGGGCGTACTGGAAGGAGCGGACGACCTGGTCCTCCTGCGTCAGATCCTCAGCGTGGACCCAGCCGCGGTTCCCCGTCCACACGCGGTGGCCCGGCGTGCAGCGCAGGACGGAGCCGTCCGAGAACCGCAGTTCGAGGACCTCGTTGGTGCCGGTGACCATGTACTGGGTGGGAACGGTGGCCACCACCGCGTCCCCCGGGTCCTCCTGCGCCGTGACGTCGTTGGTGTACACCGCGAAGGTCTCACCCTGCGCCGCCCTGCGGACGAGGTCACCGATGGGAACGTGTCCCCGGTCGGTCAACACCTTCTGGTCAGCGGGAAAGCATGGGTTGCTTGCGCTGATTCGCCCGGTTTCGGGATTGGTGTGCCAGTCCTGGATGGCGCCGTCGTACTGGATGCCCGGGTCCGCGCACTCCCAGGCGGCCCTGGCCATGCGGTGGAAGAGGTCCTTGGCGTCGACGGTGGCGATGACCTCACCGGTGGTGCGGGAGGTCAGGCCGAACTCGGAGCCGGTGTCGACGGCGCGCATGAAGGCGTCGGAGACCCGGACGGAGTTGTTGGCGTTCTGGTACTGGACGCTGAACATGTCGTCGCCGCCGAGGTCCACGTCGAAACCGGCGTCGCGCAGGGCACGGATCTTGTGCTCCTCGCGGGACTTGGTCTCGACGAAGTCCTCGATGTCGGGGTGGTCGACGTCCAGCACGACCATCTTGGCCGCCCGGCGGGTGGCGCCGCCGGACTTGATGGTCCCGGCCGAGGCATCGGCACCGCGCATGAAGGAGACGGGCCCGGAGGCGTTGCCGCCGGAGGAGAGCAGCTCCTTGGAGGAACGGATGCGGGACAGGTTCACACCCGCGCCGGAGCCGCCCTTGAAGATGAGCCCCTCCTCCTTGTACCAGTCGAGGATCGACTCCATGCTGTCGTCGACGGAGAGGATGAAGCACGCGCTGACCTGGGCCCTGGCCGAGGTTCCGACGTTGAACCAGACCGGTGAGTTGAAGCTGAAGAACTGGTGGGCCAGGGCGTACTTCAGTTCGTGGTCGAAGACCTCGGCGTCCTCCTCGGAGGCGAAGTAGCCGTGGGCGCGCCCGGTCTCGGTGTAGACCCCGACGACGCGGTCGATGAGCTGCTTGAGGCTCCACTCGCGCTCGGGGGTGCCGACGGCGCCGCGGAAGTACTTGCTGGCCACGATCTGGGTGGCGTTCACCGACCAGGAGGCGGGGAACTCGACACCGCGCTGCTCGAAGTTGACGGTGCCGTCACGCCAGTTGGTCATGACGACGTCGCGGCGTTCCCATTCGAGGGTGTCGTAGGGGTGCGTGTCCGCGGTCGTGAAGACCCGCTTCACCTTCAGGCCCTTGCGCGGGCCCTTTCCCTTGCGTCCCGTGGGACCGCTCGTGGTTTCCGTCATGGCGGCGACTCCCCGAAGTGCTGTTCGTGCGCGGACCTGCGGTGACCGCGCGGGTGTCCTTGCTGTCGCTGCGACCCCGGACGGTTCGGTGAACGTCCGGTCCGTCAGGGGGCGGTGTCGGCCGTGGGCCTGGCCGCCCGCGAGTCGTCCTCGTCCTCGCGGTCCCTGCGCAGGCTCGCGATCTCGGCCTCGAAGTCGGCCAGGCTCTCGAAGCCCCGGTAGACGCTGGCGAAGTGCAGGTAGGCGACCTCGTCCAGGTCCCGCATCGGCCCGAGGATGGCCAGGCCGATCTCGTGGGCCGGCACCTCGGCCACCCCTCTGCCGCGGATCTCCTCCTCGACCTGCTGGCCGAGTTTGGCGAGGGCGTCCTCGGAGACGGGACGGCCCTGGCAGGCCCGGCGCACCCCGGCGATGATCTTGGTACGGCTGAAGGGTTCGGTGACCCCGGAACGCTTGGCCACCATCAGCAGGACGGTCTCCTGGGTGGTGAAACGGCGTTCGCAGACGGGGCAGGACCGGCGGCGGCGGATGGCCGCACCGTCATCGGTGGACCTGCTGTCGATCACCCGGGTGTCCGGATGGCGACAGAACGGACAATGCATCCCGGTTCACCTGGCTTCCCTCTACCCGACCAACAACCCTCAAGGTCTACTTAACCACAATTTCTGGACCACGACCCCCTGGGCGACACCAGATGTTGTGGTCGAACCTAGAGGCCTGCCGGAATGCCCGCAACCTTGGCGGCGGCGTGTCCGGTGAAGGGGCCGCTTCCGGACGGCGGGGCGGCGCACGGGTTCCCGGCGCGGGCGGGGGCGGAAGGGGCGGCACCGGCCGCCGACCCCAAGGATAAGGGCGTCGGAGCAGGAGGTTCCCCGACGCCACACCCCGGTACGGCACGGGCTCCCCCGGCACCGGTCCCACCTGCTGTCGGCGGCGGGAACCACCGCGGACACGAGACGAACCCCATACCCGGATCGGCCCGCCCGGACCGGTTCCGCGAACCTCTTCCCGCATTCGGGGGACAACGACGGGTGAACACGTGTACACACATAAGCGAAGGCCATCAGAAACGGGTCGTGAAAACACAATGAGATATCCACACGTCCTCGAACGCTTGTTTGATATCACCGTGTGCAACGACTAATGTTGACCTTGATTTCACGCCGGTTTCGCCGTCACGTGGACCACCAGGTCGGCGCGGTCGCGGGCCGGTACTGGCCAGACGATCAGGCCCTGACCGAACCGAACGCCGAGGAGGCCCGGCCGTGCCGGAGGAGAATCCCGGAGCCGTGGGCTCCGGACCCACCACCGTTCTTTCGCCTGTGGGTGACACGGGTACTGCCACGCCCGAAGCCCCCAAACTCACCGCACGCCAGCAGAGTGTTCTGCACTGCATCCAGCGGTACGTCCGGGACCACGGTTACCCGCCGTCCATCCGGGAGATCGGGGACTCGGTCGGCCTGTCCAGCCCGTCCAGCGTCGCGCACCAGCTCAAGGTGCTCCAGCGCAAGGGCTACCTGTACCGCGACCAGAACCGACCGCGCGCGGTGGAACTGCGCACGCCGGGCCGCGACTCCGCGCAGGCCGTGCCTGCGGAGGAGCTCGCCGCCGGCCCCGCACGGGCCGCCTCGGTCCCGCTGGTCGGACGGATCGCCGCCGGCGGCCCGATCCTGGCGGAGGAGGCGGTCGAGGACATCCTCGCCCTGCCCCGCCAACTGGTCGGCGAGGGCCGGCTCTTCATGCTCACCGTGGTCGGCGACTCGATGATCGACGCCGCCATCACCGATGGTGACCTGGTGGTGATCCGTCAACAGCAGGACGCCGAGAACGGGGACATCGTCGCGGCGCTGCTGGACGACGAGGCGACCGTGAAGGTGCTGCACCGCGAACCGGACGGGCACGTCTGGCTGATGCCGCGCAACGACGCCTACGAGCCCATCAGGGGCGACGAGGCCACCGTCCTCGGCAAGGTCGTCACGGTCATGCGCCGGGTCTGATCCCTCTCCGACTCCCGGCCACGTCGGGGGCGGCCAGCGGGCCGATACGCTGAGGGCGTGTCGACACCTGCTTCCGCCCCCGCGCTCTCCCGGCGCACCGGCCGCCCCCGCACCGCGCTGGCCGCGGTGCTGGTCACCGGTGCTCTGATCGCCACCTCCTGCACCCCCGCCGACGACGACGGGCCGGCCCTGCCCGGCGCGGTCGGGCACGAGCGGGAGGTCTCCTTCCACGGGGGCGGGTTCACCGTGCCCGGCACCTTCACCGCTCCCGCCCACACCGGTGACGAGGCCGTCCCCGGGGTGCTCCTCGTCTCCGGCAGCGGCCCCACCGACCGGGACGGCAACAGCCAGACCCGTCCCGAAGCCGACACCAACCTCAACCTCGCCCGGGTCCTGAGCGGAGCGGGCGCGGCCTCCCTGCGCTACGACAAGTTCGGCAGCGGGGACCCCGCCGACATGGACGAGGCGGAGCTGGAGGCCCTGGAACGCCCGGTGGACCCGCTGGTCTACGACCAGCAGATGGCCGCCGCCTACGAGGAACTGCTCGCCCAGCCCGAGGTGGACCCCGAGCGCACGGTCATCCTGGGCCACAGCGAGGGCGCCCTGTTCGCCCTGCGCGCCCACGAGGTCCTCGACGCCGAACCCGCCCTCGTGCTGGCCGCCCCGCCCGGCACCCGCATGCTCGACCTCATCGACCGGCAGCTGACCGAACAGGTCCGTACCGGTGAGGCCCGTGGCGCGGTGGGCACGGCGGGGGCCGTCCAGATGCTCTCCGACACCCGGGCGGCCCGGGCAGCGATCCGCGACGGCCGGGAACTGCCCCCGGGGGACGCCACCGGTCTGTTCAGTCCGGAGAACGAGGACTACCTCGCCTGGATCGACTCCTTCGACCCGGTGGAGCTGGCCTCGGACCTGCCGTCCCGGACCCCGGTCCTGGTTCTGTGGGGTGAGGAGGACGCCCAGGTGACCGGCGAGGAGGTGGACCGGCTCATGACCGGTCTGAGCGACGCCGAGCGGGTGGACCTGCCCGGGGTGGACCACGTCCTGCGCGAATACGACGACTCGCCGGGGGCCGCGGCTCCCGACGCCGACCGGCCCTTCTCATCCGAGGTCGCCCCGGTGGTCGAGGAGTTCCTCGACGGGCTGTGAAGTCTCCCCCGCGTGAACGCGGGGGCTTCCAGCTCAGGGTTTCCCATGCGGGTCGCCCTTCCGCTTCGGTTGACGCTTCGCGGGCCGTTGTCGGCCTCCACGTCCTGCCACGCCTCTTCCTTGCGCGGGTTCTCGAAGCGCCGCCTGTCGGGCGGCGTGGTCGATGTTGTGGGCGGCGTTGGTGTCGGCGTTCCCGACCCATCCGCAGGTGGGGTTCTGGCAGACGAAGGACGCTCGGCTCTTGCGGTTCCTCACATCCGAGAACCCGCACCGGTGGCACCTTGGGAGGTGTGCGGGGCGGGGACGACAACCACACGGCCGCCGCGTTCGGTGGTCTTATAGAGCAGTTGGGCGTGGAGCTGGTGCCATGCCTCGCCCTGAATGGACCGGTTCAATCCGGCCTTTTGGGCGACGTTGCGTCCGGGGTTGTCGACGGTGCCGCGCGCGGAGCGGGTCATCCCGGCGACGTTGAGGTCTTCCAACCCGATGAGACTGTAGGCGTCGGCGATGGCGCGGGTGGTCTGATGCTGCCAGTGCGACCTGCGCCGCGCGAAGCGGGCTCGCAGGGAAGCGATTTTGTCATAGGTGGCCGTGAGCCGGTTACTGGTCCTCTCACCCGGCTTTCTGGCCCGGCGCCGGCGTGCGGCCTTGCGCTCCAGGCGGCGGAGGCGTTCGGTTTCCTTGGGGCGCTCCCACGGGGTGTGGGTGTGGTGGGTGCCGTCCGACAGGGCGAGGGCCACCGCGATGCCTCGGTCGATACCGACGGTGGGGCCGGGGTGGGGTACGGGGTGGGGCTGGTCCCAGTGGGTGCGCAGCACGATGTGCCATCCGTTGGCCTCCCGCACCAGACGGGCGCCGGTCACGGTAACACCTGTTGGGCGGCTTGAGCGGGCAGAGCGGCAAGGAAGCCGATGTCCTTGCGGGCCTGTTTGATCACCTCGTCGGCGTCCTTCAAGGACACCCGCCGGTTCTCCGAGCCCATGGTCCACCACTCATGCAACAGGTTCCACAGGGCGCGGGCGGCGTGCGCCTGCCCGTCCAGCACCTGGACCTGTTCAGGGGTCGGGTACAGGCGGTGCTTGATACCGCGCTGGATCTCCACGTCCACCCACTTTACCCAACTCTCTTGGGTAAAGCTTACCCTACGCTGTTGGGTATGGAGTACTTGACGACCAAGGAAGCCGCTGAACTGCTCGGAGTGTCTGAGCGGACGGTCTACTACTACGCTCGGGACTACGACGACTTCCCCGAGCCGGACCGCTTCGGTCGCACCCTCATGTGGCAGGGCGATCCACTGGAGGAATGGCGCCACAGACACCCCCTCAAGGAGCAACGCGATTCACCCCCGGCCTGAAGGCCGGGGCACTCTCGCTGACCTCCGGTGGTCGACCGCTCCCCTCCGCCGGCGGACCGCGCCGGCGCTACCGGCCGTGTCCGGCGGGAGCCCGCCCCGGAAGAGGCCGGGCGCGCCTCACTCGGGTTCGGGCAGCTGGTCGACGACGGCGCGCGCGAGGCGTTCGGCCTCCTCCGCGGCGAGGTCGCCGTCGACCGAGTCAACGGCGTCGTAGTCGGTGGCGGCCGTGTAGCAGGACTCCAGGTACAGGTTGGAGACCCGCACGGCGACGCATCCGACCTCGAAGGCGCCCTCCTCGACCCAGGTGAGGGCCTCGTCGCCCAGACCCTCGACCGGCTGGGGGTCGCTGCGCTCCGCGGTGGCGCTCATGGTCTCCGCGGCGGTCTTCTCGCCGCCCTCGACCGGTGCGGCGATCAGGACGAGGGTGGCGGCGGCCGGAACGGACTCCCCAGCTCCCTCGGGGGTGGCCCATCGGCACTGCCAGCCCGTCCCGAAGGAGTCCTGGACGGTGCCGACGGTCTCCTCGATCTCGGTCTCGTAGCCGGGCACGAGTTCAGCCAGGACCTCCGTCTCCCCGATCTCGCACTCGGGTGCCGCCTCGAAGTCGCCGTTCTCCACACCGTTGTGCAGGAGGTACCAGCCGAGCCAACCGGCGAGACCCAGCACGGCCAGGACGAGGACGGCGAGGAGGGCGATGGCCAGGCCCCGGCTCTGCGGTGGGACAGCCCCGGGGTCCTCGGGGGTGGGGCCGCCGGGAAGAGCCGCGCTCACAGCGCCTCCCCGAGCAGGTCGGCGAAGGCCACGGTGGTCTCGCGTGCCTCCTCGAAGGGGACGGGATCACCGTCGGCGACCCCGCTGTAGGAGACGCGGACGAGGAGGTTGTCGGTGCGGAAGGCGAGTTCGGCGGTGCCCGGGACCTGTCCGCGCCACACCTGGCCCTCGGTCCCGGCTCCCAGGACGACCTCTTCGCCGCGCGGGGGGACCACGGCCGCCTGCGCACGGGAGGCCGACTCCTCGCCGGTGACGGCGGGTTCGGCGGAGGCGTCGGTGAAGCGGGCGGACAGGTTGACGCGCAGGACGCCCTGCCCCCCGTCGGTCCGCCCGGCCGAGGTCCACACGCACACCGTGCTCTCACCGCCCGGCAGGGGACCGTTCCCGGCCGACTCCAGGACGGCCTCGGGCAGGGCCTGGGCGACCGCTTCCTCGGGGACCACACCGCACTCGGGCGCCGCGGTGTGGGCGTCGTCGTCCCGTGGCTGGTCGGGGTCGTCCCCGGCGAACCGGAGTCCTCCCGCCACCGCGACGGCGGAAACCACCGCCGCACCCGTACCGATGATCACAGCCCGCACCCAGGGTCGGAGTCCACCCGTCGCAGAGCCCACCCGGCCACCGCCTCCCAGTCAGTTGTCACGCCAACGGTAGGGGGCGGTGGCCGCGGTCGCGACCACCGCCCCGCGAGAGGTGTCAGCCGACGACGATGTTCACCAGCTTGGGCGCCCGGACGACGACCTTGCGGACCGTCTTGTCCCCGATGAAGCTCTGGGCCTTCTCCGAGGCCAGGGCCAGGCGCTCCAGCTCGGCGGGATCGATGTCGGGGGCCACGGACAGCTTGTCGCGGACCTTGCTCTGGACCTGGACCACGCAGGTCACGGACTCCTGGACCAACAGCGCGGGGTCGGCCTGGGGCCAGTTCCCGACGGCGACGCTGCCGGTGTGGCCCAGCTTCTCCCAGCCCTCCTCCGCCACGTAGGGCGCGAACAGCGACAGGGCGACGGCCACGAACTCGGCGGCCTCGCGGACGGCCGGGTCGGCGGCGCCGGGACCGGAGTCGATGGCCTTGCGCACGGCCGAGACCAACTCCATGCAGCGGGCGATGGCGACGTTGAAGCGCTTGTCCTCGACCAGAGCGGTGATCTGCTCGATGCTGCGGTGGGTGACGCGGCGCAGTTCGGTGTCCCCGGCGGCCGGGTCGGTGCCGGGGGCGCTGGCCGCACCGGCCTCGTTCATCGCCCGGTAGGCGCGGTTGAGGAACTTCTGCGCGGCGACCACGGACACGTCCGCCCAGTCGACGTCCTCCTCCGGCGGGGAGGCGAACAGCATGGTCAGGCGGACCGCGTCGACGCCGTAGAGGTCGATCTCCCGGCCCAGGTCGACACCGTTGCCCAGGGACTTGGACATCGCCCGGCCCTCGTTGATGACCTGGCCCTGGTTGGTCAGGCGGCGGAAGGGCTCGGTGAAGTTCAGCATGCCCATGTCGTACAGGACCTTGGTGAAGAAGCGCGCGTACAGCAGGTGCAGGGTCGCGTGCTCCTTTCCGCCGATGTAGTGGTCGACGGGCCCCCACTTGTTGACCTCTTCGGTGTCGAAGGGGGCGGTGTCCAGGTGGGCGGAGACGTAGCGCAGGAAGTACCAGGACGAGTCCACGAAGGTGTCCATGGTGTCGGTGTCGCGTTCGGCAGGCCCGCCGCAGGACGGGCAGTCGACGCGGACCCAGTCCTCGGCCGCGGCCAGCGGCGAGATGCCCTTGGGCGCCAGTTCGGCGCCCTTGAGGTCGGGCAGGGTGACCGGCAGCTGGTCGTCGGGGACGGGGACCTCGCCGCAGGAGGGGCAGTGGATGATCGGGATCGGGGTGCCCCAGTAGCGCTGGCGGGACAGCAGCCAGTCGCGCAGGCGGTAGTTGACCGTGGCCTCACCGGTACCGCGCTCACCCAGGATGCCGATGATGCGTTCGATGGCCTCGGTCTTGGACAGGCCGTCCAGCGGGCCGGAGCCGCGCAGGGTGCCCTCACCCGCGGTGGCGACGCCGGTCTCGGCGGGGTCGGGCTCGCCGGTCTCCACCACGACCCGGACCGGCAGGTCGAAGGCCAGGGCGAAGTCCAGGTCGCGCTGGTCGTGGGCGGGCACCGCCATGATGGCACCGTGGCCGTACCCGGCCAGGACGTAGTCGGCGGCCCAGACGGGCATGCGCTCGCCGTTGACGGGGTTGACCGCGTACCGGCCCAGGAACACGCCGGTCTTGGGGCGCTCGGTGGTCTGGCGCTCGATGTCGGACAGCTTGGCGACGTCGGTGCGGTAGGCCTCGAAGGCCTCGCGTTGTTCGGGCGCGCACAGCTCGTCGGCCAGGTCGGCGTCGGCGGCCACCACGAAGAAGGTGGCGCCGTACAGGGTGTCGGGCCGGGTCGTGTAGACGGTGACCGGGCGGTCGCGGCCCTCGATCTCGAAGTGCACGTCGGCGCCGGTGGAGCGGCCGATCCAGTTGCGCTGCATGGCCAGGATCTCGTCCGGCCAGCGGCCGTTGTCCAGCTGGTCCATGTCGTCCAGCAGGCGCTGGGCGTAGTCGGTGATCTTGAAGTACCACTGGTTCAGGGCGCGGCGCTCGACGTCCGCGCCGCAGCGCTCACACCTGCCCTGCACGACCTGCTCGTTGGCCAGCACGGTCTGGTCCTGGGGGCACCAGTTGACCAGGCCGTCCTTGCGGTAGGCCAGGCCGCGCTCGAAGAAGCGGGTGAACAGCCACTGGTTCCACCTGTAGTACTCGGGGTCGCTGGTGTGCAGACGGTGCGACCAGTCCAGGGCCAGGCCGTAGCGACGCATCGAGGCGGCCTGCGTCTCGATGTTGGCGTAGGTCCACGCGTGCGGGTGCGTGTCGTTCTTGATGGCCGCGTTCTCGGCGGGCAGCCCGAAGGAGTCCCAACCGACCGGGTGCAGGACGTTGTCACCGCGCTGGAAGCGGTAGCGGCCGATCACGTCCCCGATGGCGTAGGCCTCGGCGTGGCCCATGTGCAGGTCGCCGGAGGGGTAGGAGAACATGTCGACGATGTAGGAACGGGGCCGGTCGTCCGCCGGGTCCTCGTTGGCCTCGAACGGGAGTTCGGCGGCCCAGCGCGCCTGCCACTTGTCCTGGAGGGCGTGGGCGTCGTAGGTGTCGCCCGTCGTCTGGTCGCCGTCTACCGCTGTCATCGCTGAAATTTCCTTAGCCGGTTCTGGGTGTGTCGCCTTCAGGTTAGCGGCTGCGGCACCCGGTGGAGGACCGCTTTTCCACGGGCCGGGACCAGCCTCCGTCACGGAGGGTGACGAAAATGCCGGTGATTTTACGGGCCCCTCACCTCTGCACACCGACCGCCTGGTTTGTTACTCTGCCGTAAAAGTGGCGCAGAACACGCGGCCCAGGTCACACCTGGTTCGTTTCGCCTGTCTGGATTCACTTGCCTGCGGGAGGCCCCCATGTTCAACCTGTCCGTGCTTCTCGAAGACGGCGCCCGATCCGTACCCGAGAAGGAGTGCCTGGTCTTCGGCGAGACCCGGCTCAACTACGCGATCACCGACATGATCGCCAACCAGGTCGCGAACCTGCTGGTCTCCAGGGGTATCCGGCCCGGCGACCGGGTCGCCCTGGCCAGCCCCAACCTGCCGTACTTCCCGTTCGTGTACTTCGGTGCGCTCAAGGCGGGCGCCGTGGTCGTTCCGCTGAACGTACTGCTGACCCCGCGCGAGATCGCCTACCACCTGGAGGACTCCGGCGCGAAGGCCCTCTTCGCCTTCACCGGCAGCCCCGAACTCCCGCTGGGGCAGCGCGCCCACGAGGCCTTCAACCAGGTGGACACCTGTGAGACCTTCGTGGACATGCCCGCCACGGCCGGGGCCACCGAGTCCACGATCGAGGGCGCCCAGACCCTGTGGGCGGCCCTCGACGGCCAGCCGGGCACCTTCGAGACCGTGCAGTCGAGCGCCGACGACACCGCGGTCATCATCTACACCAGCGGCACGACCGGTAAGCCCAAGGGCGCCGAGCTGAGCCACAACAACCTGATGATGAACGCCGTCGTGGCCTCCAGCCTGGTCAACCCGCACCCGAGCGGCCGCGACGTCGCGCTGACCGTCCTGCCGCTGTTCCACATCTTCGGCCAGACGGTGATGCTCAACGCCGCTCTGTACCGCCACGCCACCATGGTCCTCATGCCGCGCTTCGACGGCGACCAGGCCCTGGAACTCATGCAGAAGGAGGGCGTCACCGGCTTCGCGGGCGTGCCCACCATGTACTGGGGCCTGCTCAACGCCGCCCAGAACGCCGAGCCCGGCAAGTACGACCTGGAGAGCATCGCGGGCAACGTCGTCGACGCCGTCTCCGGCGGTTCGGCCCTGCCCGGCCAGCTCGCCGAGGACTTCACCAAGCTCTTCGGCGTGGGCATCAAGGAGGGTTACGGCCTGTCCGAGACCTCCCCCGTCGCCTCCTTCAACAACCCCGCCACCGGCGCCAAGACCGGCTCCATCGGCCGCCCGGTCTGGGGGGTCGAGATGAAGCTGATCGACCCGGAGTGGAACGAGGTCGTCAAGGAGGGCGACGGGGACCCCGTCGGCGAGATCGCGATCCGCGGCCACCTGATCATGAAGGGCTACCACAACCGCCCCGAGGTCAACGCCGAGGTCCTCAAGGACGGCTGGTTCCGCACCGGCGACATCGCCCGACGCGACGATGACGGCTTCTACTTCATCATCGACCGCTCCAAGGACATGATCATCCGCGGCGGCTACAACGTCTACCCGCGTGAGGTCGAGGAGGTCCTGATGACCCACGAGGCGGTCAGCCTGGCCGCGGTGGTGGGCGTCCCCCACGACACCCACGGCGAGGAGATCAAGGCGTTCGTGATCCTCAAGGACGGCGTCGAGGCCACTACCGAGGACATCAGCTCGTTCGCCCGGGAGCGGCTGGCGGCGTACAAGTACCCGCGTGAGATCGAGTTCCGCACCGAGCTGCCGATGACCTCCACCGGCAAGATCCTCAAGCGCGAGCTGCGCGACTCCTAGGCCCCGGTCCGGACCCGGGCGCGTCCCGGGCCCGGACGGTCCCGGACCGGCAGGAGGGGACCGCCCCGCGGGGCGGTCCCCTCCGCCGTGCCGCCGGGCCTAACCCTTGACCGCGCCCTGGGAGAGCCCGGCCACCAGCCAGCGCTGGACCAGGACGAAGAACACCATCACCGGGATGGTGATGATCGTGGAGGCCGCCATGACGTGGCCCCAGTCGTTGGCGTACTGGCCGAAGAACTGGCGCAGGCCCACCGCGACCGTGTAGTTCTCGCTCTGGGTCATGAAGGTCAGCGCCAGCACGAACTCGTTCCACGCCACGATGAACGAGAAGATCGCCGTGGCCACCAGGCCCGGGGCCACCAGCGGGAACAGCACCCTCCAGAACATCTGCGGCCAGGAGGCGCCGTCGATGTAGGCGGCCTCCTCCACCTCCCTGGGGACCGCCGCCACGAAGCCGCGCATCATCCAGATCGCCAACGGCAGGGACAGCGCCACGTAGACGATGCTCAGACCCAGAACGGTGTTGAGCAGCTGGAGGTCGCGCACCTGGATGAACAGCGGGATGACCAGCGCTTCCAGGGGCACCATCTGCACGACGAGGATCATCACCAGCACCGCGGTGCGGAACCTGAAGCGGAAGCGCGCCACCGCCACGGCCGCCAGCATCGACAGCACGCACGCGAAGGCCACCGTGATCCCGGCGACCGTCAGCGAGTTGCGCAGGTACAGCCCGAAGTTGCCCTCGGTCATGACGTACACGAAGTTGTCGAGGGTGGGCGCGGTCGGCAGCAGCGCCCCGCCACCGGAGGTCGTGCTGGACGAGAAGGCGCTGACCAGCATGAAGTAGACCGGGAAGAGGGTGAAGAACAGGATCGCGCCGACCCCGGCGGCCTTGCCCAGGAGGCGGCCCGCCCGGAGCCTGCCGCCCCGGCGCCGGGAGGCGCGAAGCCGTGCCCGCCACTCGTCCCCGGTCAGGGCGGAAGCCCTCTCAACGGTGTGCGTGTCCAACGGACCTCCTCGTGGGCGAAGGGGTTGTCCCCGGGTCCGTGCGGGGCGCCCCGGCGGCCGTCGGGACCCGGTTCGGGAGAGCGGCCCCGCCGCCGGAGTGGCGGGCGGCGGGGCGTGCCCCCACCGGACATGCCCTAAAATCCTCCTCGATCGGACGGGCGCGGAGCGGGAACGGGCGGTGGAGAGCGTGAACGACCCTGCCGCACCCTCCCCCACCGAGGTCATCACCGCCTGGATCCCGCACGACGCCCGGTTCCGCGACAGCGCGGTCCGGCACGCCCTGCGGGACGCCAGCGGCCGACGGCTCCACGTGTACGTCGACAGCCTGGTCAACCGGGACAACGACGACGGGAAGCCGCTGAGCGACTACGACCTGCGCACCATGGCCGCGGTCCGCGAGGACCTGGACCGCCGTTCGCTCACCTCGGTCGACTGGCGGGCGGTGCGGGAGAAGCTGGTCCCCGACCCGGGCTGAGTACGGCCCCCGTAGCGGGGGGAACACCGGTGTGCCGACGGCCGGTGTGCTGCGGAGCTGGTGCGGCCCGGTCATCTCAGCTCGTCCTCCCGGAACATCGCGCGCAGGTACAGGACGGTCACTCCCAGGAGCAGCAGCGTGAGCATGGCCGCGATGGCCGAGCCGGTACCGAAGTCGTTCTGACCGAAGGACCGCACGTAGGCCCACACACCCAGGTTGAGCATCTGGGACCCCCCGACGTCACCGCCGGGCATCAGGTAGATCTGCGCGAACACCTTGAAGTCCCAGATGGTCGACAGCACCGTCACGACCGCGAAGACCGGGCGCAGCGTGGGAAAGGTGACGTGCCAGAAGCGCTTCCAGGCGCCCGCGCCGTCGATCCGCGCCGCCTCGTGCAGCTCCCCGGGCACGGTGAGCAGTCCGGCCAGGACCGTGACGGCCACGAACGGGAATCCGCTGTGCACGATGTTGAGCGTGACGATCGCGTAGAACCAGAACCGGTCGGCGAACCAGTTGTAGCCCGCGGGTTCGATCACGCCCAGGGCCTTGAGGGTCTGGGCCACGATCCCCTGGTCGACGTCGAAGATCCAGATCCACACGTAGGTACCGCTGACCGCGGGCATCGCCCAGGCCACCATGATGCAGGAGACCACGATGACCCTGGTGACGGGTTTGAGGTTGGCCAGCAGCAGGGCGACGAGCGTCCCCAGGACCACCGTGGCGAGCACCGCGACCACGGCGAACACGACGGTGTTGACCAGGACGACCCGCCACAGGTACGGGTCGGTCAGGAGCGCGGCGTAGTTGTCGAGGCCGATGAAGTCCGACTCGCCGGAGACCAGGTTGCGGAGCTTGAAGTCCCGGAAGGACAGCCACCCGATCCGAAGGATGGGAAACAGCAGCAGGAGGCCGATGACCCCGAGCGGGGGGACGAGCAGGGCCCAGGGCAGGAGGGCGCGCCGCCTGCGCATGCCCAGGACCGGCGCCCGCCTCCCGCCTTCGGTCGGTCGGACCGGGGCGGTGAGGGGCAACTAACTGCCCTCGTTGAGGATGCGCTCGATGGCCTCCGCCGCGCTGTCGGTGGCCTCCTCGACGGTGGCGTTGCCGTTCAGGATGTCCTGGTGCATTCCGACGATGACGCCCTCGGCCTCGACCCGGGACCAGGCCGGGACGGCCGGGGTGCTGCGCCCGGCTTCCAGGAGCTGGGTCGCGAACGGCCGCACCAGCGGGTCGTCGGAGTCCGCGTACGCCTCGATCTCCGCGACGCCCGCGGGGAAGAAACCGCTCTCCTGACCCCAGCGCTCGAAGTACTCGCCGCTGGTGAGGAGGTCGACGTACTGCCAGCCGGCCTCCTCGTTGCCGGTGCCCTCGAACACCGACAGCAGGGACCCGCCGGCGAAGGAGTCGGTGTAGCCGCTCTCCTGGCCGGGCAGCACGAAGACGCCGAGCTTGTCCTCCAGGTCCGGGTTGGACTCGATGATGGCCTTGGGGTTGGAGCTGTTGGAGATCGCCATGATGGCCTGCTCGTCGGCGAGGGACTCCATGACGTCGATCTCGTTCCAGTTGACCGCACCCGTGGTGGACAGGCCGTCCTCCAGGGCCAGGCCGGTGAAGAACTCCACCCCGGCGCGCCCCTCCTCGGAGTTGATGGTGGAGGTCCAGGTTCCGTCGTCCTGCTGGACCGCGACCTCCCCGCCCCCGCCCCAGATCCACGGCATGACCGAGTACTGGGCCGATCCGGGCACCGGGAAGGCGATCATGTCCTCCTCCGCCTCGGCGAGGTCGAGCGCGGTCCGACGCAGCTCGTCCCAGTTCTCCGGCTCCTGGTGCCCGTGCTCGTCGAAGATGTCCTTGCGGTAGATGATGGAGCGGATGGAGGCGTACCAGGGCACACCGTAGGCGGCGTCGTCGATGACGCCCATCTCGTACATCTCCTGCTGGAACCGGGAGGGGTCGTCGACGTAGCCGGACAGGTCGTGCAGGGCGCCGGCGTCGGCGAACTCCGGGGTGAAGGTGGTACCGAGCTCGATGACGTCCGGTGTGGTACCGCCGGCGATCGCCGTGGAGATCTTGTCCTGGGCATCGGCCCACGGCACGAACTCGACGTCGACGTCGATACCGGTCTGTCCGGTGAAGGTTTCGTTGACCGCGTCGAAGAAGGCGGTGGCGTCCGGGTTGGTGCCCTCCATGATCCACACCTGGAGGCTGTCGGCGGACGCGTCACCGCCCCCGCCGCCACATGCGGTCGCCGCAAGCACCAGGGCCAGTGTGGCTGCGGGGAGGGGGACGTACTTGTGTGCTCGTCTGCGGGCCATCGGCTCGCCTCCCGTTCCTTTCGAGGGTCCCCTGGGGGTTGGTAGGAAACCTACGTAATGAACGGCGTCTTGTGAAGTAAACCACTGCGACTTGTGGCTGAGCCGTTAGGGCGTGTCCGGTGGAGACCGTTCCTCAGCCGCTCAGGCCGGACACCTGGCGCAGGGTGGAGACGAGTTCGGCGCGCTTGTAGACGGCCAGCCCGATGGCGGCGCAGAAGGCGGCGAGCATGTGCACGAACACCATGGGGTCGCCCTGGGCGAAGCGCTCCGCGGCCTCCTCCTCACCGACCGAGTGGGCCTCCCAGGCCGTGGAGACCGCGAACTCCAGCTCCGGCGGGAGCATCTCCGCGACGGTGCGGGCCACCGCTTCGCGGGAGTCGGCGGGCTTCCACACGACACCGGTCCCCTGGACCCGACGGCCGAGGAAGGCCGCGATCACCTTGAGCTCGGAGTGGACGTCGTCGACGTCGTCCGCCGCCCGGGGGACGGCCCGGTCCAGTTCCTCCCGGTTATGGTCCGCGTAGGCGCTCACCAGAGCGATCGCGGTCTCCTTGACGTGGTCCGGCAGGTCGTTCCCGGGTGTCTGCTCGCCCCGGGGCGTGTTGTCGTCGGAGGACACGGTGGGGTCCCTTCACGGTGCTGGGTGCGGACTCCCGGGCCCAGGGCCCGGGCGGTTCGTGCGGCGGTTCGGTGCGAGGGCTCGCGTCGTGGGACGCGTCGGCACCATGATGCCGTCTCGGGGCCGCCGTGTGGTGCAGGCCGGGACGTGCGGGCGGGGGTGTCCGCGTCGCGCGAACACCCCCGTGCGGTCGCCGTAGCGGTCCGGGAGGCGGCGGTCAGAAATCCGGACGCAGGGGCATGTGGGCGTCGGTGCCGTCGAGCTTGGCCCCCAGGATCTGGTGGAGCTGCACGACGTCGCGCTCGAAGCCCAGGACGCACCCGGCCATGTAGAGCCGCCACACGCGCGCGGTGCCCTCGCCGACCTCCGCGACGGCCTCGTCCCAGTTGCGCTCCAGGTTGGCCCCCCAGTGGCGCAGCGTCAGGGCGTAGTGCTCGCGCAGGTTCTCCTGGTGGCGGATCTCGAACCCGGCGTCGTTCATCGCGGTCTGGATCTGCCCGGGTCCCTCCAACTCGCCGTCGGGGAACACGTACCGGTTGATGACGCCCTTGGTGTTCATGGGCTTCAGGTCGTTGCGGGGCCGGGTGATGCAGTGGTTGAGCAGCCTTCCGCCCGGCACCAGCTTGTCGTTGAGCGAGGCGAAGTAGGAGTCCAGGTTCCTCGCCCCGATGTGCTCGGTGAGTCCGATCGAGCTGATCCGGTCGAAGCTGCCGTCGGGCACGTCCCGGTAGTCCATGTACCGGATCTCGGCCAGATCGGTCAGGCCCTCCTGCGCGATCCGCTTGGCACCCCACTCGGCCTGCTCCTTGGAGAGGGTCACCCCCACCGCCTTGACGCCGTACTCCCGGGCGGCGTGGCGCACCATGCCGCCCCACCCGCAGCCCACGTCGAGCAGGCGCATGCCCTCCGACAGGCCCAGCTTGCGGGAGACCAGGTCGTACTTGCGGAACTGCGCGGACTCCAGGGCCCCGTCGAAGGCGTCCACCCGGTCCAGGGAGCCGTCCTCCTCGTCGAAGACCGCACAGGTGTAGGTCATCGACGGCCCGAGGACCATCTCGTAGAACTCGTTGGACACGTCGTAGTGGTGGTGGATGACCTCGGCGTCGCGCTCCTTGGAGTGCCGCATCCCCCGGCCGAGCAGGGTGCCGGGCCGCATCTCCTGGGGCGGCGGTGCCACCCTGTTCACGAACTTGACCCAGCCGACCGAGCGGACGATCTCGAGAACGTCGCGGGCGGAGACGTTGACGCCCTCGGTGAAGACGAAGTCCGCCATCCGTCTGAGGGCGGTGTACATGTCGCCCTCCAGCTCCAGGTGGCCGGAGACGTAGGCGCGGGTCAGGCCGACGGCGTTGGGCGACTGGGCCAGGTAGTTGACGGCGGCCGGGGTCCGCACGTTCAGCGTGACCTCGCTGTTCGGGTCCCCGGCGGTGCTGCCGTCGTAGGCGGTGAAACGGATCGGCGCGTCAGGGCCGACGACGCGCTCGAAGATCTCTGCAAGCCGCATGCTCTTGTTCCTTTCCCCTCTCGGATGCGGCCCGTGGCCATGGGTCGCCTCCCGTTGGTGGTGTCCGACTGCTCAGCGGTGGTGTCCACCGGCCGGCGACAGCTGCTGGGGCCGGTGTCGACTGTTCAGCGGTTGCGTACGCACTTGGCATACAGGTCCAGGAGCCGACCGTCCGGGTCGTAGGCCTCCTTGAGGTGGTCATAGGCGGTGCCGTTGTAGAGGTCCCAGAACTCGTCCTCGGTGTAGAAGGCGTCCGAGTACAGGGACTTGTGCCCACCGAGCCGGGCCACCTCCTCCTCCACACGGCGGTTGTGGTGGGCCCGGCGCTGGCCGGGCTTCATGTCGACCATTCCCCAGAACCCGAAGTTCACGTAGAGGCGGTCGTTCTCCAACGGGTACAGCGGCCAGACGTGCTCGTCCTCGGCCAGGCCCGGGCGGCGGGGTTCGCGCAGCCGCAGCGGGCACATCCACACCGGGGTCATGCCGACCTCCGCGTGGTAGAAGTCCAGGAACTCCGCCCCGCGCTCGATCCCCACCTCGACGTCCTGGATGAGCGGTTCCTGCGGGGGGCGGCCCCGGTAGTGGTTCAGCAGACGGGAGAAGTCGGTGCGCCGGTCCCAGGCGACCAGCCTGCGGTAGACGTCGGAGCGTTTGAGGGAGCGCGGCCACAGCGGGCGCACCAGCGGGTTCTGGGTGCCGAAGGCGCGGGAGCACCAGAACCAGTCGGTGTCCCAGCGCCACAGGTAGTCATGGGTGGTGAGGTAGTCGCCGGGTCCGGCCGTCGTCCCGGACTCCGCGTAGCGGGGGATGGAGCGGTAGTAGACGTCGTTACCGGTGTAGTCACTGGTCCAGGGCGCCCGGTCGGTGAAGCGGGCCAGGGACAGGTAGAGCTCGCCGGGGCCGAAGGCGACCCCGTCCACGAAGTCGACGGGCTGCCCCTCGTGGGCCGCGTCGGCACAGATCCGGCCGAGGGCGTCCATCGCCTCGTCCGCGTCGTGGAACCTGAGGTGGCGCAGGTGCACGTAGGGGGAGACGGGTTCGAGTTCGATGCGCAGGCGGAGGCTGTAGCCGAGCGTCCCGTAGGAGTTGGGGAAACCGTGGAACAGGTCCCGATGCTCGTTGTCCCGGGTGGCGGTGACGACCTCGCCCGAACCGGTGAGGATCTGCATCTCCTGCACCGACTCGTGCGGCAGCCCGTTGCGGAACGAGGAGGACTCGATGCCCAGACCGGTGACCGCCCCGCCCAGGGTGATGGTGCGCAGTTGCGGTACGACCATGGGCATGAGGCCGTGGGGAAGGGTCGCGGCGACGAGCTCCTCGTAGGTGGTCATGCCACCGACGTCGGCCAGGCGCTCCACCGGGTCGATGGAGATGACCCCGGAGAAGGCCGACACGTCCAGGGCGGGGGCCGAGGAGGGTTCGCGGAAACGGAAGAGGTTGGAGGTCGGCTTGGCCAACCGGACCGGGGCTCCCTCCGGGAGCTCCCGGTACTCCCTGCGCAACCGTTGGACCGCCGCGATGTGCTCGGCGAGCCCTGACCCGGAGTTCACCTGCTGCCCCGAAGTCGTACCGGGCTGTTTCGGAGTCATGTCGGATCCCCTGACTTTCTCACGAGCTACGACGCACAGCGCGGGTCGGCCGGGACCGGGACGGCGTTCCGCGGCAGGCCGATCCCCTCAGTTCTACCTATCGGTAACGGTCCTCGGCCACCCCATTTCGGTACGTGTCTTGCCCTACGGGGCGCACGGCGGAGCCGACGGCAGAAGCCGGAGGCCCTCACCTGCGGTGTTGTTATGGCCACGCCCTGATCCGCGTAGGATTCCGTTCCGTGCGCATCGCTCTCGTTGACTCCGGTATCGGCATGCTGTCCACCGCCGCCGCCCTGCACGCGGCCCGGCCCGACGCGGACCTGTTCCTGTCGATGGACCCGGACCACATGCCCTGGGGTCTGCATACCCCGGAACAGATCATCGCCCGGGCCCTGGCCGGGGCCCGGGCCGCCCTGGACGCCGCGGGCTCCCTGGACGCCGTGGTCGTGCCCTGCAACACGGCGTCGGTGCACGGCCTGAACGAGTTGCGCGCCGAGTTCGAGCCCGGGGTCCCGGTGATCGGCACGGTCCCCGCCATCAAACCGGCGGCCGCCCCGGGGACCCCGATCGCGGTGTGGTCCACCGAGGCCACCACCTACAGCGCCTACCAGCGCCGCCTGGTGGAGACCTTCGCGCGGGACGTGTCGGTGGCCCCGGTGGCCTGTAAGGGCCTGGCCGAGGCGGTGGAGTCCGCCGACCCCGGCCTGATCGCCGACGCCGTGGCCTACGCCGCCGCTCTCACCCCCGCCGACGTCCGCGGGGTGGTGCTGGGTTGCACGCACTACGACCTGGTGGGCGAGGAGATCTCCGAGGCCCTGTCCGGTCGGGCCGAACTGTTCACCGCGGCCCGGGCGGTGGCCGCCCAGGCCCTGCGCAGGATCGGCGCGGACCGGGCGGCGACCCGCGGGGCGGGAAGGGTGACCGTCCTGGCCAGCGGCCGCCCCGCGGCCCTGCCGGAGGCCGCCCTGAGCTACCCGGCAGGGCGCTCGCTGGCGGCGGGCGCCGATCCGCGCGGCTGAGGACGGCGGCCGGCCTCGACCGCGCGCCCTCAGCGACTCGTACTGAACTGCGCGGCCCCGGCGCCCTCCGGGTGGAGGGCCCCGGCGGCGAGCGTGCTGACCAGGTTCCGCACCCCCGCGGTGTCGTTGTCGTGCAGCAGCGTCTCCAGCAGCGACAGGGCGGCGCGCTGGTCACCCGGCTGTGCCCGGACGTGGCGCCACTGGGGCTCGGTCGCGGCGTCGGACAGCATCAGGGTCCGGCCTACCTGGCCCAGGGCGCTCAGCAGCGCCGTGTCGTGCGGCTGCTCCGCGAGCGCCACGTTGACCTGTTCCGCCTGTTCCTCGGGGTTGACGTCCTCGGTCCGCTGGGCCCGGAGGAACTCCAGGATGTTCTGGGCCGGGGCCATCGGCTGGATCGGCTTCATGCTCCGCACCATCGACCGGACCTCCACGAGGTCACCGATGATCTCCTCGGCCCCGCCGAGTTCACGGATGAGGCGTTCGGCCCGCTGTGCGGAGCACTCGGCCACCCAGCGCGCGCCCCGGCCGCTGGCCAGGCGGGTGGCGGCCAGGGCGAGCTCCGCCCCGCGCCGCGGCGCGCCCACCCGCTCGAAATAGCGGGACCAGGTCGTCACCCGTACGCCGAGCCGCCAGTCGTTGCGGACGCTGCCCTGGCACACCAGGTTCTCCACCGCCTCCACCCAGGCCGGGCGCAGCCTCGGGTAGGTCTCGGCCTCCTCCACCGTGGGCAGCAGCCCGATCGCCCTGTGGGCGTCGCACAGGCCGAGGCGGGCCAGCCAGGACAGGAGCCGGGCGCGCTCGAAGCGGATCACTCGGCGCAGCGCCGTGCGCCGCGGGTTGCCGGCGGGGTCGCCGGTGTCGCCGAGGCCGAGTTCGGCCTCCATCCGGTCCAGGGCGTCCAGGGCGTCGGTGTGCCTGTCCTGGTGGCGCAGGGCCCGGACCATGGAGAACACCCCGTCGGCGCCGAGGACCGCCGGACCGGTGGCGGTGTGTTCGTAACGGCGCAGCTCCGCCTCGGCACGGTCGGCCCGGCCCTCGTCGATGAGCAGGTGCACCCGTGCCAGCGTGAACGCGGGCCAGGCCGGGGTGCTCTCCCAGCCGGACAGGCGCTGGGCGCTGAGCAGTTCACGGCGCTGTTCCGTGGTGCCCTGGGCGTCGACGTTGGCGTGGCAGCGGACGAGTGTCTCCAGCGCGGAGACCGGCAGCGGCCCGTGCGCGTGCGGAGCGGGCTCGTCCTCCGCGGCCGCCCGTGCCTGCTCCAGCGCCCTGCGGCCCTCGGCGAGCGCTCCCACGCGCACGGCGAGCGGCCAGTGCGCGAGGAAGAACAGTGTCGGTGGACCGAACACCCCCGGTACCGCGGCCTCGGTGTTGCCCGCTTCGGCGACCAGGCGCCTGGCGGTACGCATCGCCGATCTGGCCAGCGCCTCCACCTTGACCGCGTCGCCCGCCTCGCTGAGCTGAGGCAGGCTGGTGACGGCCTCGGCCAGTTCGTCCTGCCCCGCGGCACGTAGTTGGCGTCCTGCCTCCCCCGCCCATGTCCACATCGTCATACTCTCCCCCTGACTGAGTCACGCGTGAACAGAACGTAGCAGCGCGGTGACAGAGCTGTCCGGAAAACGCTTGAAACCGGTGCAGCCTGGGCGTTCGGAGCCCGGCTGTGGCCGATTCCGGGCCGATACACTCGACGGTGCGCATGGACGACAGTCACGGACAGGCAGTAAGGGGACATGAGCACCCATGGGATGGCGAGACCGCTTCGGGCTCCGTAAGGCCAACCGCAAGGGCAAGGCCCGCTTCGACCGCGTCTCCGAGGATTCGGACATCAAGGCACTGATCGAATTCGCCAAGAGCCGGGTGGGGGTGGAGTTCTTCGTCGAGCCCGAAACCTTCGCCACCCGGACCACCGCCGTGGCGGTCGCCACCGACGGCGAGTGGATCCGTCGGCGCTGTGGTTCCCCGGAGGTCATCCGCAAGGTCGCGAGCAAGCTCGCGGCGCCCGCCTACGACGTGCAGATCGTCGGCTACCCCCAGCGGATGCGCGACTGGACCGCCCGTAACAAGCGCGGTCTCAGCATGGACGAGTGACACCGCCCCGGTTTCGCACCGCCCCGGTCCCCGGTGGGACAGCCCTTCCCGGGCCCCGGCGGGAAGTGCCGCCGAAGAGCTCCGAGAGCCCCCGCCCGAGGTGAGGTCGGCCACGCCGACGCCCCCTCTGAGCACGTCCGAAACCCGTCGCTCGGTCATTTTGGGCATTGATGACGAGTCCTTGCCGCGACTTCCTCTCCGAACGGGTTCCCTAACGACCCCCATCCGTCGCATACTCACCTGGGAGGGGGGACTCCGATGAAGCAGGATCTCACTGCCTTGTGCTGCGAATGCGGCATGGT
The DNA here is from genome assembly GCF_055763695.1 of Nocardiopsis moroccensis. Taxonomy (NCBI): domain Bacteria; kingdom Bacillati; phylum Actinomycetota; class Actinomycetes; order Streptosporangiales; family Nocardiopsidaceae; genus Nocardiopsis; species Nocardiopsis moroccensis. The sequence continues at coordinate 3,098,503 of NZ_CP199747.1, forward strand.
TCGCGAGGTGAGCGACCACCAGAGCGTCGGCGAGGCGCAGTCCGCCTACGGGCTGGCCCGCTGCGTGGTCTGGCGTAAGTGCCGCACCTGCGGTTACCGCACCTACCACGCCTACCTGCGGACCGACGAGGAACGCGACGAGCTGGAGGACGCCCTCCAGCTCGACGGCGCGCTGGCCGCCGAAGCACTCGACGAGGAGGTGGAGCAGCTCCGGTTGTGCGGGGTCGAGGTCGGCCACGCCTCCGTCCCGGCGATCTGGGACGGCCAGTCCGTGGGGATGGTGACCCAACGGCTCACCGACCACGCCTACTCGATCGTGCTGGACCCCGAGTCCTCGGTGGTGTCCCGGCTAAAACTCATCGACATGATGTGGAACGAGCTGCTGGTCGGCGAACACGACGACCGCTGGCAGATCCAGGAACCGGAGGACGACTCCCCCGGCTACGCGGTCCGCCTCTTCGGGTACCGCACCAAGGGCTGAGCCGGCACGGGTGCGGAGCAGCACCCCGGAACAACAGGAGAACCGCACGGGTACGGGGCGCAGGGCCGCGGCCCGGACGGAACGACGGCAGCGGCCGGACACCCCCACGGGTGGTCGGCCGCCGTCGTGCCGGAACCAGGGCCGGGACCGCCGGGCCCCGGGTCAGGCCGCGGTCTCTCCCCGGTCCGCCTCGGCCTTCTCGGCCAGGCGGCGCAGGGCGGAACGGGCGACCTCCGGGTCGGCGGTACCCCAGTACGGGGGCAGGGAGGCTCTGAGGAACCCGCCGTAGCCGGCGGTGGCCAGGCGCGGGTCCAGGACCGCGATCACCCCGCGGTCCTCGGTGGAGCGCAGCAGGCGTCCGGTGCCCTGGGCGAGCAGCAGCGCGGCGTGGGTGGCCGACACCGCCAGGAAGCCGTTGCCGCCGTGGGCGGAGACCGCGCGTTGGCGGGCCGAGGCCAACGGGTCGTCGGGGCGCGGGAACGGGATGCGGTCGACGATGACCAGTTGGAGCGAGGGGCCGGGCACATCGACGCCCTGCCACAGGGACAGGGTGCCGAACAGGCAGGACCGTTCCTCCTCCGCGAAGCGGCGGACCAGTTGGCCGGTGGAGTCCTCGCCCTGGCACAGGATGGGCTGGTCCAGACGTTCACGGAGTTCGTCGGCGGCCTGCTGGGCGGCCCGCATCGAGGAGAACAGGCCGAGGGCGCGGCCGTCGGAGGCCTCGATGAGCCCGGCGATCTCGGCGAGGTACTCCTCGGAGAGCCCGTCGCGGCCGGGCTTGGGCAGGTGCCGGGCGACGTAGAGGATGCCGCTGCGGCCGTGCTCGAAGGGGGAGCCGACGTCCAGTCCGCGCCAGCGCGGTTCCCCGGCGGCACGGTGCGGGCCGTCATCGTCGTCGTCCGCCGACCCCTCTCCTGTGGTCTGCGCCGCGTCCCGGGTGTCCTCGGCGGCCGGTACGGGTTCGGGGCCGGTGTCCGGCGCGTCGGCTCGGGCAGCCCGGTCCGCGGCTTCCTGGGCGGCCTCGCGGCCCAGCCCCCACTGCCGGGCGAGGGCGGTGAAGTCGCCGCCCAGGGTGAGGGTGGCCGAGGTGAGCACGACGGTGCGGTCACCGAAGAGCTTCTCCCGCAACAGCCCGCCCACCCCGAGCGGGGCGACGTTGAGCGCCGGCGGCCTGGACATGCCCTTGGTGAGCCATACGATCTCGGTGCGGTCGCGGAGCGGGGGCTCGTAGGACTCCAGGACCCGTTCGGCGGCCTCCCGGACCTCGCCGAGCGCGGCCAGGGCCAGACGGCGATCGGAGGCGGTGTCCGGGTCGAGTTCGCCCGGGGAGGGGCCGATGGCGGCGACGCAGGCAGCCGCGGCGTCCCTGGTGGCGGCCACCGCGCCCGCCAGGCCGTCGTCGATCTGGTCGAGGCGGCCCTCCGGGACCTCGGTGAACATCAGGGACAGTCCGTCTGCGCACTCGCTGAGCCGTTCGCTGACACCCGGTTCGACCAGGCGTGCGGCGCGTTTGGCGGCGGCGGTGACGGCGCGCTCGGTGAGGGTTCCGGTGGCCACCGAGGTGGCCCGGTCGACGAGTTCGTGGGCCTCGTCGATCATGATCGTGTTGTGCTCGGGCAGGAGGTGGTAGCCCTGCGACATGTCGATGGAGAGCATCGCGTGGTTGGTGACCACCACGTCCACGCCGGTGGTGGCCTCCCGGGCGAACTCGGCGAAGCATTCCTGGCCGAAGGAGCACACGCGGGCGCCCATGCACTCGTTCCCGCCTACGGAGACCTGGCGCCAGGCCAGGTCGCTGACGCCGGGGACGAGTTCGTCGCGGTCACCGGTGAGGGTGTCCTCGGCCCATTCGTGCACGCGCGCGACCTGGCGGCCGAGGGAGGAGAGTTGGCGGGCGTCGAAGAGTTCGGTGCCTTCCGCCTCCTCGTCCGACGCGGTCTGCATCCGGTTGCGGCACAGGTAGTTGCGGCGCCCCTTGAGGACCGCGAACGTGGGCTCGCGGGGCAGCAGCGGGGCGAGCGCGGCGGCCAGACGCGGCAGGTCGCGGTCGATGAGCTGGTTCTGCAGCGCGATGGTGGCCGTGGAGACCACCACGGGTGTCCTGGTCGCCATCGCGTGTCTGATCGCGGGCACCAGGTACGCCAGGGACTTACCGGTGCCGGTACCGGCCTGGACCACCAGGTGTTCGCGTTGTTCGACCGCCGAGGAGACGGCGTCGGCCATGGTCTGCTGGCCCTCTCGGCTGCTGCCGCCCAGGGCCTTGACGGCCGCGCCGAGCAGGGTGGGAACGTCGGGGAGATCTGCCACGGGTCGACAGTACCGGGCCGCGACGACAGGTTCGGCGTCGTCCACAGGCGGTCTCCGGCCCGAAAGGCGCGGTCCGGACCGGAGACGTCCGGGGTCAGCGCAGGGAGCGCAGGACCTCGTCGAGCTTGTCGAGGGACTGCGCGAGGCCCGACTCCATACCGGAGGCGACCATGCCGTCCCGGTCCTCGACGGACTGGAAGAGGGCCACGACGCGGTACTCGGTACGGCCGTCGGCCTCCTCCAGGGTGAGGGTCTCCAGCGAGACGTGGCCGGGGTGGCCCTCGAACTCGAAGGTGCGCACCATCCGCTCCGGGGCCCGGACGTCGTGGTGGACCCCGTGGAAGGTGTACACCTCGCCGTCCCGGGTCTTCTCCGAGGCCCGCCACGGGGTGCCGGTGCGGACCTCGGTCGGGTCGACCTCGGTGGTGGTCTCGTCCAGCCCGAACCAGCGGGCCACGAGCTCGGGCTCGGTCAGCGCGCGCCAGACCGTCTCGCGCGGCGCGTCGAAGGTGCGGGTGATGAGAATGTCCTGGCGGCCGGGTTCGGCGACGACCTGGAGGTCACTCATGGTTCTTCTCTCCCTCGGTGCTGTTCTGGATCCTGCGCAGTTCCCGGTCGAGGCGGCCGAAGCGCTCCTCCCACCGGTCCCGGTATCGGTCCACCCACTGGTCGACCTCCTCCAGGGGGGCGGCCTCCAGGCGGCAGGGCCGCCACTGGGCGTCGCGCCCCCGGGTGATGAGTCCGGCCCGCTCCAGGACCTTCAGGTGTTTGGAGATCGCCTGGAGGCTCATGTCGAACGGTTCCGCCAGGGTGTTGACGGTCGCCTCGCCCTCGGCCAGCCGGGCGAGGATCTCCCGGCGGGTCGGGTCCGCCAGTGCGGCGAACGTGAGGCTGAGCGGGTCGTTCGCCATCAGTGCATTCAACCTTCCAGTTGATAAACCGTTAGGTTGATTATGCGCCCGTGGGACCCCCGGGTCAAGGGGTGCGCGAGAGACTTTCCGTGACGGTCAGGCCCGGCGTACGCCGCGGGGGTCGCTGACCGTGGCGTCGACCCCGGCGTCGGCGAGTTCGGTGAGTTCGGCCGCCAGCAGCGACCGGGCCGCGTCGCTGAGCCCGGAGACGCGTTCGAGGGCGACGCTGACGGAGGTGACCCGTGCGTCGTCGATCGCCTCCGCCAGCCGGGACACCACCTGCTCGGCGGCGAGGAAGTCGATCTCGCCGCGCAGGCGGACGTCGAGCGTGCCCCCGGCCCGGGTCACGCTGTGCATCGGGGACGGGGGCTCCGAGGGGGTCCGGAGCATGTGCAGGTCGTAGTCGTCGGAGAGCCGTTCCAGGGCGGCCACTCCGCGCACGCTGTTGCCCGCCTCGTCCAGCGGCGGGCTGAACACCCCGAGGCCGAACGCCCCCGGCGCCGCGGCGAGGATGCCGCCGCTGACACCGCTCTTGGCGGGGATCCCGACGCGCAGACCCCACTCCCCCGCCCGGTCGTACATGCCGCAACTGGCCATGACCGACAGGGCGTGCCGGGCGGTCCGCTGGGACACGACCCGGCGACCGGTCACCGGGTTGACCCCGCCGACCGACAGGGTGGCCGCCATGACGGCCAGGTCGCGCACGGTGACGCTGAGGGCGCACTGGCGGAAGTAGTCCTGGACGGCCTCCTCCACGGGCCCGACGAGGACCCCTCCGGCCAGACTCAGGTAGCCCAGGGCCCGGTTGCGGTGCCCGGTCTCCGCCTCCGAGCGGTACACGTCCTCGTCGACCGACAGCCGGCGCCCGGCGAAGTCGGAGAGCACGGAGCGGATGTGCTCGAACCGCCCTCCCGCCCCTCCGACCAGGGAGGTGGTCACGATGGCGCCCGCGTTGATCATCGGGTTCTCCGGGCGGCCGCGCTCGTCGAGGCTGATCGCGTTGAACGGCTCCCCGCTGGGCTCGGCGCCGACGTGTCCGTGGACCGCGTCGAGACCGAGTTCCTCCACCGCGACCGCGTAGACGAACGGTTTGGAGATCGACTGGAGCGTGAAGGCGTGCTCGGCGTCGCCGACACAGTAGGAGCGGCCGTGGGCGCTGACCGCGGCGATGCCGAACGCGTCCGGGTCCGCGTGCGCGAGTTCGGGGATGTAGTCCGCCACCCGCCCGCCGGTCAGAGCGGCGACCTCCTCGCGGATCCCCTCCAGAGCCCGGCTGACGGGGCTGCCCTCGTCCGCCTCCTGGACCTCGTCCGACCCGGGTCCGTCGGTCGGGTGTCCGTTCGCGGCGTGGTCCATCCGCCCAGTCTAGGAAGGGAGGGTCCGGCCGCGGCCCTGGCCACGCGGCGGCTGGGAGAGTCGGGGCCACCCCTTCGGCAGAAACGACGAACGACCCTGCCCGATCGGATAAATCCGCCGAGCAGGGTCGTCCTGAGTCCGTGGAGCTATGGGGATTCGAACCCCAGACCTCCTCCATGCCATGGAGGCGCGCTACCAACTGCGCCATAGCCCCGTGAAGCTGTGGCACCAGTCTAGCGGAGGTGGGGAGTGGGTTGTACGGGGTCGGAGGGTGTTTCAGCCCACTCCCGCCTGGAGGGGGTAGGCGTGGCCGAGGGCGAAGGAGACGGCGACGAGCAGGAGCGTCACCGCGATGAGGAGCACGTCCCGGTGGTCTGCGCGCAGGTGGGCGAGGCGGATGCGGCGGCCGTCGGGGTGTTCGGCGGCGTAGGTGAACCCCTTGGTCTCCAGGGCCTCGACGGTGGTGCGGGTGCGTTTGGCGGTGTTGAGCATGAGCGGGTAGAAGGCCTGGACCAGGGTTGTGGCGGTGCGGACGACCACGCGCCAGCCGAGGAACCCCTTGGCGGCCAGGGGCGCGGAGCGCAGACGGTGGCCGTCGACGACGGTGTGGAACTCCTCCATCAGGACGGGCAGCATCCGGTAGCCGTAGCTCACGCCGAAACTGAGCATGGCGGGGGCGTGCATGCTGAGAAGGCCGTCGGAGAGCTTCTCGGGGTCCAGGGACACGAAGGCCGCCATGCTGGCGAGGCTGATGGTGGCGAGCTTGAGGGTGAGGACGACCAGGGCGAGGACGGTACTCATGTCGCCGCCGAAGAGCCAGGCGGCGAACAGGACGTAGAGGCTCTCCAGGACGAACCCGATGACGAACAGGCCGAGGACGAGCGGGCCGACCCGGCTGAGGAAGACTGCGGCGGCGCAGACGGTGAACAGCGCGGCCAGCACGGTGATGTTGTGGGTGAACCAGGGCACGACCGCGAAGATCAGGTACCAGCCGATCACGAACCGCGGATCGCGGGCGGCCAGCAGCCCGCCCCGGGTGGCGTAGGCGGTACGGAGCAGTTCGAGCTTGACCCACTCCACGGAGATTCCGTCTCGTTCCTTACGCACGAATCCTCCCGGTGGTCCGGTGCCGGTCGAGCATCTCCCCGACGGACAGGGGCGGCGGGTTCAGTCCCAGGCTCAGTCCGAGGCGGGTGATCTGGGGTGCGACCAGACCGACGGAGGCCATCAGCGCCTGGTCGGCGAAGAGCGCGGCGGGTGTCGTGTCGGCGATGATCCTCCCGTGGTCGAGGACGAGGACGCGGTGGGCCCACTCGGCGACCAGGTGCATGTCGTGGGTGGCGACCACGGTGCAGCGGATGGTGTCGGCGAGGGCGTCGAGCATGGCGATGACGGCGTCGCGGCTGGCGGTGTCCAGGCTCGAGGTGGGTTCGTCGAGCAGGAGCAGCGCGGGACGCATGGCCAGACCGATGGCGAGGGTGGCCCGACGCTGCTGGCCGCCGGAGAGGAGCCGGCCGTCGCGGTCGGCGAGGCCGGTGAGATCGACCCGGTCCAGGACGTCGGCGACCAGGGCGTCGGTGTCGGAACGGCCCCTGCCCCGGGGGAACATGGCGACGTCCTCGCGCACGTTGTCCTTGAGGAACATCTGTTCGGGGCGCTGGTAGAGGTAGCAGACCCGGTCGGCGAGGGCCGCCGGCCGCACCGTCCGGGTGTCGGTGCCGCCCACCCGGACGGTGCCCTCGCGGGGCACCTTGAGGCCGGTGAACAGGCGCATCAGCGTGGACTTGCCCGCACCGTTGCCACCCACGAGGGCGACGCGCTCACCGTCGCGCAGAGTCAGGTCCAACCCGTGCAGGACGACGGCGAGGCCGCCGCCGACCTCCCGGTAGCCGTGCCGGACCCCGACCATCTCGGCGACCGGTTCCCCCGGGGCCCGACGGGGCTCGGGAGGGCCCGCCGCTGCGGGCGGGGCGGTGGGCGGCGAGGGCCCGGGGTCTGCGCCCGGGTCCGGGGACGCCGAGCCGCCGGGGTCGGAGAAGTGCTCGCGCAGGTGCCCGGCGGCCTCCTCAACGGTGAGCGGAACCGGCGCCCACGGCGCCAGGCTCCGGGTGGCCCGGACGACCTGGGGCGCGGGGATGCCGTGCCGTTCGAGTTCGGCGACGCGCTCCATCGCCTCCCGGGCCGGCAGGTGCCACACGGTCGCCCCGTCGGCCATCAGCACGACGGAGCGGGCGTGACGGGCGACGTACTCGGCGTGGTGCTCGATGACGACGACCGTGGTCCCGAGCCGGGTGTTGAGGTCGGCGAGGGCCTCGTAGATCCCGTCCGCGTGGACGGGGTCGAGTTCGGCCACGGGTTCGTCCACGACCACCACGTCGGGACGCAGGGCCATGATGGCGGCGAGGGCGACCAGGTGCTGCTGGCCGCCGGACAGCTGCCAGGTGAACCGGTCGGCGAGGTGGGCGACGCCGAGCAGCTCCAGGGCTTCATCGGTGCGTTCGCGGTGGTCGGCCAGGCCGAAGTTGACCGGGGCGAAGGAGACCTCGTCCCGGGCGGTGGGGCGCACCAGCTGGTTGCCGAAATCCTGGTAGACGTATCCGACCAGGTGGGACAGGGCGCCCACGGACAGGTCGCGGGTGTCGTGTCCCATCACGCGGACGGCCCCGTCGAAGGTCCCCGACCAGTAGTGCGGGACCAGCCCGTTGAAGGTCTTGCACAGGGTGGTCTTGCCGGAGCCGTTGCCGCCGACCACGGCGGTGAAGTCGCCGCGTTCGATCCGCAGGTCCACCCCGGTGAGCGAGTCGCGGTCGGCGCCCGGATAGCGGAAGGAGAGCCCCGACACCTCGATCGCCGGGGTGTTGTCGTTACCGGTCACCGCCGCTCCCCCGTGTTCTGCGCGTCCGGGCTGTCCGACCCCTGGGCGGCCCGGGCCCGCCGCGAGGCGAGCACGAACCGGACTGCGGCGACCAGGGCGACGAACACGATGAGCGCCGCCGACACCCCGATCCACAGGAAGCGGTCGCCGTGCTGCTCGATGAAGTCCGGCTCCCACACCCCGAAGTTGTCGAAGATCTCCGAGGTGAACGCGGCGATCATCGACACGAAGGAGAGGAAGAGGGCGAGCAGCATGAAGGCGGCGGTGCCGCGTTGGGCGAGCGGGATCGGATGGCCGGGGTCGCGCGGCGCCAGGCCGAGGAGGGGTTCGATCTTTCCGTACAGGCGCGGGGCGAGGGCCATCGCTGGGAGGGCGCCGAAGAGGATTCCGCTGACCAGCAGGGCGACCACGAAGTCGACGCCCTCCAGCAGCAGGATGGACTGGGGCAGGCCCGGAACGAACTCGGCGTCCTCCACGCCCACCGACACCTTGGCGATGTCGACGATCCCGGAGAGCATCTTGTCGACGATGACGACGACCGCACCCGCCGCGAAGAGCTGGCGCGGGCTGCGCGGGTCGCGGACCAGGCAGCCCGCGATGTACAGGCCCAGGAACATCTGGAGGTAGCCCTCCAGTTCACCGATGCCGGAGAAGTCGCCCATCAGCAGGTCGACGAAGACGATCTCACCGAGCGGGGCGCCCAGGGCCGCGTAGAGCGGGTTGAACAGGGCGACCATGATGACCGGGACGAAGGCCAGGTAGGAGACTCCCACCTCGACCGGTCCTACCCGGACTTCGGGGATGACCTCGGTGACGATGTTCGCGAGGCCGAAGAGGGTCATCGACAGGACGAAGACCATGAGCTTCTGACCGGAGTTGAGTTCGGGTGGTCCGTGGCGCCGGGGTGTGGTGGTGCGGGTGGGCGGGGTGGCGGGGCGGGAGGACTCGGCCATGGGGATGCCTTTCGCCGGAACGAGGGGAAACAGGGTCGGTCGGGGAACGGGGACGGGCGGCGCCGGTGCGATGGCCGGGCCGGCCGGGTTCAGGTGCCGGAGGGCACGGGGGCTTCGGTCCACAGGCCGAGCAGTTCGCCCATCTCGTCGATGACGTGGGCGGGACGCAGCTCGGCGGGGCCGTCCTGGGCGGAGCTGATCTGGTCGTCGGCGGCGGAACCTCCGCGGACGATCACCGGGACCCCGACCCCCGCGCGTCGGGCCGCGGCCGTGTCGCGCCAGGGTTTGTCACCGACGAACCAGCAGTCCGCGGCGGCCACGCCCAGGGCGGTGGTGGCGGCGCGGACCGTGGCGGGGTCGGGTTTGCGCAGCCCCAGTTCGTCGGAGTACACGTGGGCGCTGACCAGGTGCAGGATGCCGAAACGGTCGAGTTCCTCCCGGACGGCACGTCCGCACACGGTGTTGGACACGATCCCGACGGGGACGCCGTGTTCGGCGCAGAACTCCAGGACCTCACGCACCCCGGAGCGCATGACGGCGTGGCTCTTGGAGCGGGCGTACTCCAGGGTGAGTTCGGACGACTCGGCGAGCAGGAAGGAGCGGGCGCGGGCGGGCAGGTCGCGGCCGACCATGTCGAACCAGAAACGGCGCGGGGTGATCTCGGGGATCGGGCCGCCGGAGGGATGGGTTGCCTTCCAGGCGCGGTAGCGGTCGCGGCCGGCCAGGACGAGGGCGAGGACGGTGTCGGTGGTGGCCGCGTACCCGACGCGGTCCAGGCGGGCCGCCAGGCTCCGGGCGAAGTCGCGCTGGGTGTCGGGGGTGGCGGTGGAGCGCGCGATCACGCCGCCCTGGTCGAGGAGGAGCGCACCGGGCACCCGGCGGGTGGTCGCGGACCCCGGTCCGGCGGGGTCGCCGGAGGACGGAGTGGCGTGCTCCCCGGCTTCCGGTGCCTGCCGGGCGGCCCGGGCGGGTACGGAGCCCGGGACGGCGGGAGCGCCGTCCCGGTGCGCGGGCTCGTCGGGGAGGCTGTGCAGCAGCGGGGTGACCAGGCCCTCGGGGGTGTCCAGGACCGCGTCGGCGTGCTCGCGGACGGGGTAGGGCGGGTGGTCGGTGTGGTGGTGGCGGGTGAGGACCACGGCGCCGACACCGGCCCGGCGCCCGGCGACGACGTCCCGGTCCTGGGTGTCGCCCACGTACCAGCAGCGAGCGGGCACGGTGCCGAGCGCACGGGCGGCGAGGGCGATCATCTCGGGATGCGGCTTGCGGATACCGACCTCGTCGGAGTAGACCTGCACGCCGAACCGGTGCTCCAGCCCGGCCTCGTGGAGGATCCGGCGGTGGGAGCGCCCCGAGTGGGCGTTGGAGACGATGCCGACGCGCACGCCGAGGGTCTGCGCGGCGGCCAGGAGGTCGCGGACGCCGGGGCGGACCTCGTGCTCGGAGATCAGCGGTGACATGTCGGCCAGGAGGTCCGCGGCACTGCCGGCGAGGAGTTCCCGGGCTCGGTCGTCCAGGTCGGAGGCGAGGAAGTCCGTCCAGATGGTGCGGTGGTCGAGTTCGGTCGGGGTGCGGCGGCGGCCCGCGGCGTTCTTCCAGTCCTTCAGTGCGGCCAGGCCGGCGTCCAGGGAGCCGCGCAGCAGGGCGGGGTCGACGCGGTGGCCTGCGCGGGCCAGGAACTCGTGCAGGTGGCGGGTGACGTCCGAGCGCCCCTCGGGCCGTTTGCGGGTCTGGAAGACGACGCCGCCGAAGTCCAGGAGGAGGGCGTCGGGGCGGTGCCGGAGCGGGGCCGTGTCCAAGGAGTGTCTCCTGCCGGTGGGATCCGTGTTCACCAGTGACGTTAGAGACGTGCCCCGGACTCCGGGCGACCCCCGGGTGGATCTTCGGGAAACGCGCCTGGAACGTTCCAGATCCGGATGTGCCCCACTGCCCGGACCGGGCCAGAATGTACCTGTGACAAAAGGAGAGGAACGGCGCGCACCGCGCCCGACGATCGTGGACGTGGCAGCCGCCGCCGGGGTGTCCAAGTCCCTGGTGTCGTTGGCCCTGCGCGGCGAACACGGGGTGAGCGAGGCGACCAGCGCGCGGATCCTCGCCGCCGCCGAGCGGCTCGGCTACCGGTCCAACATGCTGGCGCGCGGGCTCGTGCAGGGCCGCACCATGCTGTTGGGGGTGCTCCTGACCGACCTGGCCAACCCGTACCACACCGAGGTCGTGTCGGGGGTGGAGGAATCGGCCGAGGAGCGCGGGTTCACCGTGCTGCTGGCGCACGGGCGCCGGGACCGCTCCCGGCTGACCCGCCAGCTGGACGCCCTGCTCCAGTTGAACGTGGACGGGGTGGTGGTGGTCAGTTCCTGGCTGGACCCGGAGGTACTGGCCGCCGCTGCGCGGCGGGTGCCGGTGGTGATGGTGGGACGTCCGGAGGCCTTCGCGCCGGGGGTGGACACCGTCGCCAACGACGACCGGGCCGGGGCCGAGGCGGCCGTGCGGCACCTGGCAGAACTGGGGCACGAACGGATCGCACACCTGGCGGGGACCGGACGTCCGGCCTCGCGGGCCCGCGAGGCCGGGTACCGGGAGACCATGCGTGCCCTGGGACTGGCCGGGCGGACGGCCGTGCACGGGGTCGGGGACCCCGCCCGGGGCCGGGAACGGGCCGCCGCCGCACTGCTCGGCGAGGGGCACACGGCGGTGTTCGCCGTCAACGACCTCGCCGCCCTGGCCGTACTGGACCGGGCGCACGAGGCGGGGCGGGCCGCCCCGGAGGGGGTTTCGGTGGTGGGTTACGACAACACGTCACTGGCGGAGACCGTGCGGCCCCGGCTGACCAGTGTGGACCAGCCGCGCCTGGTGATGGGGCGGCTGGCCACCGGACTGCTGCTGGAGCGGATGGGCGGGCGCACCGGGGAACGCCACGAGGTGCTCACCCCGAGTCTGGTCGTCCGCGGCTCCACGGCCGCGCCGCTCTCCGGGCCGACGGGCTGAGGAGAGGCGCCCCCGCGCGCCGGAGCCCCGGGGCGCACCGGACTGTTCACCACCTCTTGATCCGTGCTCCCCGCAGGTTGGGGACGCCCGTTTCCCGGGTACCGGATGGTGGTTGATCATCAGTCCCCCGCAACGAGAGGCCCTCCCCCGGATGCGTGTCCGTTTCCTGATCCCGACGGTCCTCACCGCCCTCCTGCTGGCACTGGGCGCCCACCCCGTCTCCGCCACCCCGCAGGGCACCCTGTCCCTGACCGACGGCGAGGAGTTCACCTTCGCCTACTCCACACCCGACCCGCACCCCGCCAACTGGGTCGGCCTGTACCGTGCCTCCGGGGGCGGCCCCGTGGACGAGGAGTACGTCGCCCCCTCCCTGGTCTGGGAGTACGCGCCCGAGTCGGAGGGGACCGTGCGACTGTCCGCCGACTCCCTGGAACCCGGCTCCTACACCGCCTTCTACCTGGCCCGTGACGGCTACGGGTGGCTGGCCGAGCCCATCGGGGTGGAACTGTTCTCGCAGGGCCCGGTCTCCTTCCCCGTCCCGGAGGCCACCCTGCACAACGCCCGCCAGGGCCAGCCCTACGAGGCGGACCTGAGCGGCCTGGTCACGGGCGGCGGTCCGGGAACGGAGTTCGGCAAGGTCGACGGGGACGACTGGGTCCAGGTGTCGTCGGACGGCACCCTCTCGGGTACTCCGCGGGCCTCGGCCCAGCGCAAGACCCCGCCCGGGGTGTCCCGCCCCGACCACTCCTCGGCCCGGGTGACGGTCGAGGCCGCCGGGGCGGACGGGTCCACGGCACGCCTGGACGTGACCGTCCCGGTACGCCGCCACGACCAGCCGCTCGTCGACGAGCTCGGTGTGATGAGCCTCAACACCTGGCACGGCGGCACCCAGGTCGACGGCCACCACGAGAAGCAGGTCCGGTTCCTGCTGGAGAGCGGGGCCGACGTCGTCGGCCTCCAGGAGACGCAGGGCGTACACGCCGCCCGGCTGGCCGAGGCCCTGGGCTGGTACCACTGGCAGGGTTCCAACAGCCTCGGAGTGATCAGCCGTTACCCGATCGTGGAGGAGTACGGGGAGGTCAACGCCTCGGGCGGGGTGCGGATCGCGCTCGACGGCGAGGAGTCACAGGTGAACCTGTGGAACGTGCACCTGGGCTACACCCCGTACGGACCCTATGACTTCTGCTTCGACGGGATGGGGGTGGAGGAGGTCCTGGCGCGGGAGGCCCAGTCGGGCCGCACCCCCCAGATCACCGACACCCTCGACGCGATGTCCGACCAGCTGGACGCGGCCGGGGAGGTCCCGGTCCTGCTCCTGGGCGACTTCAACGCCCCCTCACACCTGGACTGGACCGAGGAGACGCGGGAGAGGAACTGCGGGTACGCCGACGTGCCCTGGCCCACCTCGGTGCTGCCGACCGAGGCCGGGCTGACGGACTCCTACCGGGTGGCCCGCCCCGACCCGGTGGCCGACCCGGGCACCACATGGTCGCCGCTGTACCCGTTCCACGGGGGTTCGACCGGCCGTGCGGAACCGCAGGACCGGATCGACTTCGTCTACCACGCGGGCGATCTCGGGGTCCTGGACTCGCAGGACCTGGTCGTCGGGGACCCCGCCCCGGTCCCGGAGCACGCGGACAACGAGTGGACCACCGACCACGCGGCGGTGCTGACCTCCTACTCGCTCCCGTCCTGAGCCGTCGGCCCCCTCCGGGTCCCGGAGGGGGCCGCCGCCCTCCCCTACCCTGGGCGTCCCGGAGGGAGGGAGGCTGCTGTGAGCACGTCCGAGGAGAACCCGTCGAACCCGCACGTCGCCGCCCTGTCGCGTTGGGAGGAGCACGGCGCGCTGTGGCGGGTGGTGGCGCGCACGGACACCACGGTGACGGTGTCGATGCTCACCTGTGACGGCGGCACCGAGGTGGACCGGTTGACCTCCGACGACCCGGAACTGCTGGCCTTCGTCGACGGTCGGTCCGGCCCGGAACGGTCGGACTGAGGGGTCCCGGATCGCGCCACGGCCCGCGATCCCGGACGGATCGGGGATTGCCGCGGTCGGCCCGACCGGCCTAGGGTCGTCGCATGCGGACAGCAGATGACGCGGACTTCCCCCTGTGACGGCGCTGTTGTGGGCGGGCGCGGCCGGGGCCCTGCTGTTCAACGCCGTCTTCCTGGTGGACGGCCTCACCCGGCCCGGCTACGACCCGGTGCGGCAACCGGTCAGTGCCCTGGCGCTCGGCTCCCGCGGGTGGTTGCAGACCACGAACTTCATCGTGTGCGGGCTGCTGGTCACGGCGGGCGCGGGCGCCGTCCCCGCCGTGTTCGACAGCCTGTTGCTCGCCGTCGCGGCCGGGGCTCTCGGCCTCGCGCTGGTGGCGTCGGGGGTGTTCGCCATGGACCCGATGCGGGGCTACCCGCCCGGCACCCCGGACCGAACCCCCGAGGAGCTGTCCCGTTCCCACCGGATCCACGACGCGGCCGGGGCGGTCGTCTTCACACTGCTGCCCGGGACGGCGCTGGTCGCCGCGTTCGTACTGGCGGATCCGGCCTGGAAGTGGGCTTCGGGGATCGTCTGCGCGGCGGCCGCCGTGGGCACCGGTGTCTTCGGGCGGGCCTGGGAGAACGACTCCCGGTACGCCGGCCTGGTACAGCGCGCGACGATCCTTCTCGGCCTGGTCTGGCTCGGGGCCCTGTTCACGCACGGCGCCGTACGGTGACGAACCGGACCGGTGAACGCTCCAGGGCGGGAAGTACCTCCTGGACAGCGGTCAGGCCCGCACGGAAGGTCGCGGAGCGACTGACCGTACGGGCCTGCTTGTGGACCCTGCGCGAATCAACCACAACTCACGAGGCGCAGCCCCGCGTTGTGGGCAAGGACCTCACTCAGCCCACCGATCCGCGCGCCCCCGGCCACAGGGGGGTATCTCGGGGGCTTCGGGGGTCTCCCCGGAAAAAACGAAGGACGACCCGGCCAGCGCGATCACGCGCGAACAGAGTCGTCCTGAGTCCGTGGAGCTATGGGGATTCGAACCCCAGACCTCCTCCATGCCATGGAGGCGCGCTACCAACTGCGCCATAGCCCCTGGTGGGCCGGGCGGTTTCCCCGCTCGGCACGTGAATACTCTACAGGAAGTCAAGACTGGGTCGAACCAGGGTGAAACCACGGGTGGCCCCCGGATGGCTTCGAGGGGGCTTCCTGCGTACCCCGGGAGCGTGGAACCGAGGCCGGCCGAGGCCGAATATCCTGGGTTGGTGCCCGAATCCAAGCTTGAAATCCAGATGCTCCATGATCGCCTGTTGGTGAAGGCGGTCCCGGACAAGAGTGAACGGCGCAGCAGCGCGGGTCTGGTCATCCCGGACACGGTCAAGTTGGCGACCCGGCTGGCGTGGGGTGAGGTCTGCGGCGCCGGGACCGGTGCCCGGCACGTGAAGACCGGTGACCGCGTGCTCTTCGACCCCGAGGAGCAGGGCGAGGTCGAGTTGAACGGCGAGCGGTACGTGATCCTGCGGGAGCGGGACGTGCACGCGATCGCGAACGAGGCGCCGGAGCGGGGCACGGGCCTGTACCTGTGAGGCCGGCCCCCTCCGGGGGTTCCGACACAGGACCGGCCGGGTCCGGCGCACCGGCCTCCCGGCCCGTTTCCTGCCCCCGGCGACCCAGGAGAGCTCCGTTCAGCCCCTGCGGTCCCGGGCCAGGGCCTTGACCAACGACATCAGGCACATGTTGTGGGCCTCGAAGGCGGGGACCCTGGCGACGTGCACGTAGAGCCATCCCGCGTAGAGCGAGGACCACAGGAGTTGTTGGGCCCACAGCGGGGTGATCCTGGGGTCGATGGTGCCGTCCTCGTGTCCGCGTTCGACGAGTTCGTAGAGGGCGAGGTCGCTGGGCCCGCATGCCTCCTCGTCGTACTCCTGCGCCTGGTCCTCGCCGCCGAAGGCGATCATGGCGATCCTGCGCAGCTCGAAGTACTCGGACACCAGGCGGGAGAAGGCGTCGATGGCGGGGCCCTCGGTGGTGCGGGCCCGTTCGGTGGCCTCCTGGGCCAGTTCGTCGGAGTACTCGCCCAGCGCAGTGATGAGGTCGGCGCGTTCGGGGAAGTAGCGCTGCAGTGTACTGCGGGCCACCCCGGCGTGCGCGGCCACCTGGGACAGCGGCGCCGCCCGGTTCTCAGCGAGCACGTCCACCGCCGCGTCGAGGATCGCTCTGCGGGTCCGTGCGCGGGTCCTCGTCTCTTCCTCTGAGGAGGCACTCTTCACCATGCCCTCATCCTAGAGGCGTGGGTACTTCGTTGACAATAATCGGTCACCTGTGACCTAATTTGGAGTATGAAAGGTCATTCAAAGGTAGACAATGCTTCGCTAGCGCCACCGGGAGAAGCCGGGGCGAGCACACCGGAGCCGCGCTTCGCCCAGCTGAGGGTGCTCTGGTCCTTCGTCCGCCCGCACCGGCGCAAACTCCTGCTGGGCCTGGTCCTGGCCCTGTTCGGCTCCGCCCTCGAACTGGCCAACCCGATGGTGGTCAAGCTCGTACTGGACACCGTCTCCGAGGCGGGCAGCCTCGCCATGCCGATCACGATCCTGCTCTGTCTCTTCGGCGTGGGCATGGTGACCGGCCTGTGGCACTGGATCGTGCTCGGCGCCGTCGCGGAGAGGGTCGTCCTGGACGCGCGCACCTCCCTCGTGCGCCGCTACTTCCGGGCAGCCCTGATCCCGCTCTCCCAACGACCCTCCGGGGAACTCGTCACCAGGGCCACCTCCGACACCGTGCTGCTGCGCGAGGCGGCTTCCAGCAGCGTCATCAGCCTGGTCAACGGCGGTGTCCTCCTGGTCGGAACGCTGGTCATGATGGGCGTCCTGGACCTGGTCCTGCTGGGCGTGACCGCCAGTGCGGTGATCGTCGTCACGGTCCTGTTCCTCACCCTGATGCCCGCCATCGCCAGGGCCCAGGAAAAGGCGCAGAACTCCCTCGGGCTCATGGGCGGGGTGCTCGACGGCTCCCTGCGCGCGATCCGCACGGTCAAGGTCAGCCGGGCCGAGGAGCGCCTGGGTTCGCAGATCCTCACACACGCGCAGGAGTCGGCCCGGCACGGCATCCGCTCGGTGCGCCGAGAGGCCGTGGCCTGGACGATCGCCTTCGGCGGCATCCAGCTGGCGATCATCGCCATCCTCGGCGTGGGAGCGGTCCGGGTCTCCTCAGGTGAGATCGCGGTCTCCACCCTGGTGGCGTTCCTGCTGTACGCGTTCACCCTGATGACCCCGGTCATGGAGCTCTCCCAGAGTGTGACCACCCTCCAGTCGGGCATCGCCGCCGCCAGGCGCATCCGCGAGGTGGAGGCGATTCCGCTCGAACCCACGGCCCAGACCCCGGAGAGCGCTCCGGAGACCACTGGCGCTTCCGCCGACGGAGATGGCGCCGGAGAGGGGAGCCCGCTGCTGGAGCTGCGCGGGGTCACCGCCCGGTACGCGCCGGGCGCCGCCACGGCCCTGGACAACGTGGACCTGGTCGTTCCCAGACGCGGTCACACCGCGATCGTGGGCCCCTCCGGCGCGGGCAAGACCACCGTGTTCTCCCTGCTCCTGCGTTTCCTGGAACCCGAGCACGGCCGGATCACCCTCGACGGGACGCCCTACCGGGAGCTGTCCCCGCAGCAGGTGCGGTCGCACTTCTGCTACGTCGAGCAGGACACCCCGGTGGTGCCCGGGACCATCCGCGAGAACCTGCTGTTCACCAGGCCCGGGGCCGGGGAGGAGGAGGTCCGGCGGGTGCTGGAGGAGGTACTCCTGGCCGAGAAGGTCGACTCGTTGGCGGAGGGGCTGGACACACCCCTGGACGCCACCTCGTTCTCCGGCGGCCAGCGGCAGCGCATCGCCCTGGCACGCGCCCTGCTCGGCTCCCCGGACGTACTGCTGCTCGACGAGGCCACCTCACAGGTGGACGCGATCACCGAGGCCGCCGTCACCCGGAGCGTGCGCCGACAGGCCGAGCGGGCCGCCGTGGTGACCATCGCGCACCGCCTGTCCACGGTCATCCACGCGGACCGCATCCTGCTGATGGAGGACGGCGGGATCCGCGCCCAGGGCACCCACGAGGAGCTCCTGGAGCAGGACACCCTGTACCGGAACCTCGTGACGGCGCTGCACATCTGCGAGACCGGGAGCCGGGGCGAGGGGGTGCCCGCCGGAGCCTGACCGCACCAGGCGGGCTCCCCAACTCAGCGAGGCCACGGGGCCGGGCTCCCGGGACGGTGCCGCCCCTCGCCCCCGTGGCGGGGCCCTTGTGGCCGACGCCGAAGCGAACGGGCTCCCACCCGGTGACAGTAGGGCCTGGCCGCGTGTCCGGGGCCCTCGCCCGTCTGCCCCGGCCTTCTCTCCTACCCTCGCCGTTCCTGCTGTTTCGAGGACACCGAGGCCACGTCGAAGACCTCGTCACAGGCGTCTCGGACCACGTCGTTGTGCGTGGCGATCACGACCGCGCACCCTTCCCCGGCCATCTCCGTCAGCGTGTTGACGACCATCCTGCCGTTGCCACCGTCCAAAGCACCGGTGGGTTCGTCGGCCAGGACCAACGAGGGCTTCTTGACCATCAGACGGGCCAAGGCCACCCGCTGCTGTTCACCCCCGGACAGGTGGTGCACCCTCTCCCGCCCCCACCCGGCCAAGCCGACCCTTTCCAACGCCTCCGCCTGGCGAACGCGGTCCTTGGAGACCACGTCGAGGTTCTGGCGCACGGTGGCGTTCTCGATGAGCGCGTAGTTCTGGAACAGATAGCCCAGGTGGTCGCGACGGAACCGGCGGCGCCCGCCTGCTCCGAAGGCGGTGACCTTGCGGCCGTCGAACACGATCTCGCCACTGCTGGGCTCCTCCAGCAAACCCAGACAGTTGAGGAGGGTGGTCTTGCCGCTACCGGAGGGCCCGACCAGGGCCAGGGTCGACCCCGGGCGCAGGTCCAGGCCGACCCCTTGCCACAGGACGCGCTGCCCGAAGGACTTGCTGAGGTCGTGTGCACTGATCACGGTGGTCTCCTTGGGGGTCACGCCTGGGACGCCCCCTCACGGACGATACGGCGGTGAAAGCAACCGAGAACGGCGAGGACGAGAAGTAGTCCGGTCACGGCGATGGCCAGGGCCAGGAACGGTTGGAGGACGGCCACAGCCGCGGTGGGCTGCCCCGTCACCGGCAGCTCGGGATCGGCGAACCGGTCCAGGGCTACGACGGTGCGCCAACAGGCCCAACTGACGAACCCGACGGCTAGCGCCCCCTCCACCAGCAGCAGGCGCCGGTGCGTGGCGGAAAAGGTCCACCCGCTCAGGTGCCGGGCGAAGATCGTCTGCGCCTGGGTACGAACGTGGATGACGCAGGCGGCGACCGCGGTCATCAGGAGCACCGCGGTGGCCGCCGCAAGGTTGAAGCTCTGCAACCTCAGGTCGCGGACGAGTGAGGCGTGCTGGTCGGCGGCGCCGGTGGCCACCGCCTGCAGACCGTTGACATAGGTGGAGAACGGTGGCTCCGCGATGATCGCCTCGGCGACCCCGGGGTCGGGAAACACGATCGCCGACCGGGTGGCGAAGCTGAAGTAGACCAGGTCACCGAGACCGCCGTTGGGCACCACGAGGACCACCGGGTCCTCCAGGTGCGGCCGGCTGTAGAACTCCCCCGGTTTCTCCGAGCCGTAGGTGAAGATCCGCTGCCCGTCGGCGCTGGTCAGCACTTCCAGGTCCTGGTCGAGCGATTCCGCGCCGGAGTAGTGGAGCCATTCGGCCGTACCCAGGGCGAGTGCCTCCTCCTGAGCCGCCAAGGACTCGGGAACGAGGAGGCGGGCCCCTTCGGCCGGCCCGAAGCGCTGCCCGTCAGGGGCGTGGATCCTCTCGTGCTCCAGGTAGGTGTCGTTGACGATGAGTACGTCGAACACGGGGCGCGGCGCCCCGGCCGGCAGAAGGGTCTCACCGCGTTCCTGCGCGCTGAGAACGATCTGCCCTTCGGTGTCAGCGTCGCGCAACCACTCGGCGATGAGGTCATCCATCCGGTCGTCTCCCTGTCCGCTCATGTCCACGCTGCCGGTAAGAGCGATGCGGGAGGCGTCGCCGGCCTGTTCGAAGCTGGCGGAACCCTCCGCCTGGGTACGCACGTTCTGAGCCGAGACCGCGACCGCTCCGAGCGCTCCGAGCACCAACACCAGGGCGGGGACACGGACGACGTAGGCGCTCGCTCCGGCCAACCGGGTCGGCATCCGGCCCTTGAGCGCCCCGGGGATGTCGGTGGCGTGCAGCAGGCCCAGGGCGAAGGCGTGCGCACACAGCCCGGCCACCAGGAACAGCAGTAGGAGCCAGCCGGCGACAGCGGCGAAAAGAACGAACTGGTCCAGTCCGTTGTAGAGGTACAGGGCGAGCACGACGGCTGCCGCGGTCACGGTTCCCGCGGACAGATGGAAACGGCCGAGCTGGGCCAGATCGCGGCCGAGGATACGACCGTAGGAGTGGCCCTGCAGACGCAGGACCCCGTAGGAGCGAGCGTTGAGCAGGACCCCGGAGGCACTCACAGTGGCGGAGAGCAGCACCATGATGAACAACGCGACGCTGAGGTCGCCGCCGGGCTGGAACAGGTGGAACCAGCGCAGCTCTTGGGCGCCCGACCCGAAGGTGTCGTGCAGACCGACCCCGGCGAGGGCGGCTTCGAATGCCGCCGTGTCCTCTTCGGAGCCGAAGACCAGGTAGAAGCCGCGCGGGTCGGGTTGGCGCAGTTCCGAGAAGGGGTGGACTTCGGTGTGCACGGTGTGCCCGAAGGAAGGGTAACCGTTCTCCACCCAGTCAGCGGCGGTCGTGCCCGGGGCTCCGGCCGCGAGGTACAGGTGACGGATGCTCCCGGGGTCGTGCAGATCAGGGGTCTGGAGTGCCACGGTAACCCCGGTCCGGGTGGCGAACCCCTCGACCGTCTCGATGATCTGTGGCAGTTCTGCGTCCCCGGCACTGCTGTTGACCCAGACCGTCCCCGAGGGAACCGTTACGGCCATCTCCTCGTAAGAACGTACCGCCAGAAAGGAGAGGAAGGCCGCGACGAGAAGAATCCCCACGTGGGAAAGGGCAATACTGCGGTGGAGCACGTGATCTCCGAATTGTCACTGCGGGCGCCGACGGAACCGTGTCGGCGCCCTTGGCCGGTAGACCTACGCGGTGGGCCGACAACCGGTCACATTGTTGTTCCAGTAGGTCTGGTTATTGCTGTTGGCCCGGGGGGCGTTGGCGTACGACCAGGAACCCGGGTTGCCCAGGCCATGGCTTTTGTAGGTGCCGTAGGCGGCGGAGCTGTGGCACTTGGAGTGGAGGTAGTTGGAGTAGACACGATCGGAGGTCAGTCCCGAGTCCCAGGTGCCTCCGCCCGGGTAGGAGATGACAGCGGCAGCGGGAACGATCGCCCCCAGAGTGAGGACCCCGGAGAGGAGCGCCGTGAGAGCGGCTCGTTTGGCGATTTTCACCGTGTACTTCCCTTCTCGTTTCACCCACGGCGGAGGGACCCACGGAATACGCGCACCTGGGTCTCCTGAAAACCGTGCGGCAGGGGTATGCGGATAGGGGAGGTCGAAGCGCACATCCAAACCAATAGGGAATATAACACATATACGCATAAAAAATAAAAAAATATTTGTATTTGCAGGTCAATCCGGGAGCGCTCCCAAGCCAGGCTTCGGGCAGCTTCTCCCACGGGGATCAGTCCCGCACTGACCATGGTGGGGTGGCTGTTCAGCTCTGCCGAAAGAGTTGATCGTTCCCTCTGGGACGAGTACCTGACCTCCTCCGCCCAGCTCACGCCCTCCTGTGCGGAGTTCGCAGCGCTGGTCGTGCGGTCGCGTTCCGAACTGGTCCGAGCCCAGGAGCGGCTCGCCGAGTCGAAGCCCCGACTGGCTCAGGACTCGCGGAACTCCTCCCGGCCCCCTTCTGCTTCCGCCCAGCCGGCCAGGGCGGCGACGCACCTCCTGGCCTGGCCCCGGAGGACCCCGGCGAGTTCGGGCGGGCCGCTGACCAGGGTGAAGTCGACATTGACCGAGGTGATCATCCAGACCAGCTGGTCGGGGCTCTCCGCGCCCAGGTGGAACAGGCAGGAGCGCTCGTCCACGGCCTCCAGCACCCCCATGCCCGGCCACACGCGGTCGGCGACCGCGTCGACGGGTTCGTGCAGCCGGACGACGGCCCGGTGGGGCCAGACGCCCGAGGACAGTTGGTGGGAGACGTAGCGGGCCGCGTCGCCGTGCGGCGGGCGGCTCGGCTCGAACCGGGGCCCGGTGGGGGTACGCGGGACCAGCCGGTCCACGCGGAAGGTGCGCCAGTCCCGGCGGTCGGTGTCGAGGGCCACCAGATACCAGCGGCGGCCGAAGCTGACCAGGCTGTGCGGCTCGACGGTGCGGACCGACTCACCGCCGTGCGAGCTGGTGTAGTCGAAGCGCAGCCTCTCCCTGCGCCGACAGGCCTCGGCGACCGCCATCAGCGTTCCGTGGGACACCGTCGGCCCGGGTTCGGCGCCCGCCCGCACGGTGGCGCCGTGCAGGGTGCTCACCCGCTGTCGCAGCCGGGAGGGGAGCACCTGTTCGAGTTTGCCGAGCGCGCGCAGCGAGGCCTCCTCGATGCCGCTGACCGAACCGTCGGCGGCGGTGCGCAGGCCCACGACCACGGCCACGGCCTCCTCGTCGTCGAGCAGGAGGGGCGGCATGGCGGCACCCCTCCCCAGCCGGTAGCCGGCGGCCCCCCGGGCGGCGAGCACCGGGTAACCGAGTTCGCGCAGGCGGTCCACGTCCCGGCGTACGGTGCGGGTGGTGACGCCGAGGCGCCGGGCCAGGTCGGCCCCGGAGCGCTGCCCATGGGTCTGGAGCAGCGACAGCAGCGCGAGCAGTCGTGCGGAGGTCTCAGCCATGGATTCCATTCTGCCCGCCGGTTAGGAAGGAACCTGTCCCAACCGGCTCCTAGCGTGAGGCCATGACGAACACACAGCAGGAACCACAGGCCGTCCGCCCCTTCCGCATCGACGTCCCCGAGGAGCACCTGGCCGACCTATGGGCGCGGTTGGCCGGTACCCGGTGGCCGGACGAGCTGCCCGGTACGAGGTGGAGCCGGGGCGTCCCGGTGGACTATCTCCGCGGTCTCGCCGAGTACTGGCGCACCTCCTACGACTGGCGGTCCCACGAGGCGGAGCTCAACGCGTATCCGCAGTTCACCACCGAGATCGACGGACAGAACGTGCACTTCCTGCACGTGCGCTCACCGGAGCCGGACGCCACACCTCTGATCCTCCTGCACGGCTGGCCGGGGGCGGTCACGGACTTCCTGGACGTCATCGGTCCGCTCACCGACCCGCGTGCTCGCGGCGGCGACCCGGCGGACGCGTTCCACCTGGTCATCCCGTCCCTGCCGGGGTTCGGGTTCTCCACTCCCCTGGCCGGTCCGGGGATGGGGGCGTCCCGGATGGCCGGGGTGTTCGTGGAGCTGATGTCCCGGCTGGGCTACGGGCGCTACGGCGTCCAGGGCTACGACGTCGGTTCGTGGGTCGCCCCCGAGATGGCGGAACAGGTCCCGGACCGCGTGGTCGGGTTGCACCTCAACGCCATGCTTACCTTCCCCTGCAGCGACGAGGAGGAGAAGGCTCTTGAGGGCGCGGACCGCCGCCGCTGGGAGTCCGTGCAGGACTTCAACGACGGCTACCTCCGGTGCAACGGCAAACGCCCGCAGACCGTCGCCTACGGGCTGACCGACTCACCGGTGGGCCAGCTCGCCTGGATAGTGGAGAAGTTCAAGGAACTGTCCATGCCCGAGGAGGGGCTGCCCGAGGACGCCCTCGACCGTGACCGCATGCTCACGTGTGTGTCGCTGTACTGGCTGACCGGGACGGCGGGTTCGGCCGCACAGGTCTACTACGAGGAGATCTCGGCGAGCGGCTGGAGCGGCGCGGGCGAGGGGGGCGGGGGTCCGGACGGCGCCGATGCGGTCTGGGGCGAGAACTCGGATTCCCGGTCCCCGGGTCGCGGGACGGTGCCGACGGGTGTGCTGCTGTCCGCGCACGACGTGACCGTCCGCGCCTGGGCCGAACGGGACCACGACGTGGTGCGGTGGACCGAGCTCGGCGAGGGCGGCCACTTCCTGGCCATGGAGAGGCCAGCCCTGCTGATCGACGACGTGTGCGCGTTCTTCCGCGCCCTCCGGTAGGGCCGTCCCCCGGGAAACACGAAGGACGACCCGGCGAGCGCGGTGACGCGCGAGCAGGGTCGCCCTGAGTTTGTGGAGCTATGGGGATTCGAACCCCAGACCTCCTCCATGCCATGGAGGCGCGCTACCAACTGCGCCATAGCCCCTTGCGGGAGTCGGCCGGGCGCTTGCCCTTCCGACTCCCTGAACCTTAGCGGAAAGTTGGCGGTCCGTCGAAACGGATTCAGGCGTCGTCGCTGAGCACCACGGGCTCGGGGAGGCTGGCGGCGTTGTGTTCCATGAGCCGCCAGGCGTCCCCGCGGGCCTGGAGGACGGACCAGCAGCAGTTGCTGAGCGGCCCGAGCAGCTCACGGCGTTCGTCGGGGATACCGAGCATGCGGGAGATCCCCATCCTGAGGGCGGCTCCGTGGCTGACGATGACGAGGAGACCGCCGGGCGGGGTCCTGGCCAGGCCCCGGTCGACGGCGGCGCGCATCCGGTCCCCGACCTCGGCGACGTCCTCCCCGTCGGGGATGCTCATGGTGGGGTGTTCGGCGGGCCAGCGTTCGGCGAGCTGGGCCGCGGTGAAGCCCTCCCAGGAGCCGCCGAAGCGTTCGCGAAGCGCCTTGTCGTACTCCACCGGGACCCCGCAGGCGCGACTGAGGTACCCGGCGGTGTCGGCCGCGCGTTTGAGGTCGGACGCGACGATGACGTCGGGATTCAGGGTGGCGAGGAGCCGACCGGCCCGTTCGGCCTGGGCGTGGCCGACCGGGTCGAGGTCGATGTCGGTCTGCCCCTGGAAGCGTTTCTCGACGTTCCAGGCGGTGCGTCCGTGCCGCCAGAACAGCACACGAGGGGTCTCACTCACGCGGTGTGTCTCTCTTGTTCTGCGACCTGGACGGCCGCGCGGAGGTTACTGCTCGTCCAGCGGGGTGCGTTCGGCACCGCGGGCGCCTTCGGGGAGCTCGATCTCCGGGCAGTCCTTCCAGAGGCGTTCGAGGCCGTAGTAGCCCCGCTCCTCCTCGTGCTGGATGTGGACGACGATGTCGGCGTAGTCCAGGAGGACCCAGCGGCCGTCGCGTTCGCCCTCACGGCGGACGGGCTTGGCACCGGACTTGATGCGCAGCTGGTCCTCGACCTCGTCGACGATGGCGCGGACCTGGCGGTCGTTGGGCGCCGAGCACAGCACGAAGGCCTCGGTGATGACGAGCTGGTCGCTGACGTCGTAGGCGATGATCTCCTGGGCGAGCTTGTCGGAGGCGGCCTCTGCGGCGACCTTGACGAGTTCCACGGCCCTGTCGGTGGCTGTCACGTTGTGCTTGCTGCCTTACTTGTTCGGTGTTCGGCTGGTGCCGCGCGGACCGGGTGGTGCGCGGCGCGGTTCAGGACTCCAGGTAGAGCCCGGTCTTGTTGATGTAGCGGACGATGCCGTCGGGCACGAGGTACCAGATGGGTTCGCCCTTGCGGACGCGTTCGCGGCACTCGGATGAGGAGATGGCGAGCGCGGGGACCTCCACCAGGGAGACCTTGCCTTCGGGCAGGCCGGTGTCACTGAGGTGGTGGCCGGGCCGGTTACAGCCTACGAAATGTGCGAGGTCGAAGAGTTCGTCAACGTTGTGCCAGCTCAAAATGGCGCCGAGGGCATCGGCTCCGGTGATGAAGTACAGGTCCACCTCGGGGCCGTAGGTGGCGCGCATCTGACGGAGGGTGTCGAGGGTGTAGGTGGGCCCGGAGCGGTCGATCTCGATGCGGTCGACCCTGAACTGGGGGTTCTCGGCGGTGGCGATGACCGTCATGAGGTAGCGGTCCTCGGAGGGGGTGACCTTGTCGAGATCCTTCTGCCAGGGCTGGCCGGTGGGGACGAAGACGACCTCGTCGAGACCGAAGAGGTGTGCGACCTCACTGGCGGCGACGAGGTGTCCGTGGTGGACGGGGTCGAAGGTGCCGCCCATGATGCCGACCTTGGTCGGCGCGGAACCGTCTCGTCGCGCGGGGGAACTCCCCCCGTGGGAGACGCCGGTGGCCTGCTGTGTCACTGTGCGCTCCGTTTCGCAGTGGCGCTGCCGTGTTGCCGGTTTCGGCCAACCGAGGGTAGCCGACCCCGGACACCGTTGGCGGTGCCCGGGTCCGCCCGCCGTGGGACCGCGGGCGTGTTATTCCCTGGAACTGGTCAAACAAGGACCGTGTCGCGTTGCTTCCCCAGAGGCTTCGTGAAACACCGGCGAATCACGTCATATCTCGTTCGCCGTAAACCGTGGCCAAGCGGCAACGCGGCGCATAGCATGCCGATATGGCCAACTCACCAGACCGCGTACGTGTCCGGCTCACAGACATCTCCCCTCGTGCCTACGAGCACCCCGCGGACCGTGGCGCCCTGGTCGCGCTGCGTTCGCTGACAGGGTTCGACACCCTCGTCAAGTCCCTCTTCGGGCGGATCAACGAGCGCTCGCTGCGCCTGATGTTCCTCTCCAGCGCCGTGCGGGTGAGCCCCACGCAGTTCCCGGAGCTGCACGACTACCTCCGCGACGCCGCCTACGTCCTGGACCTGGACGAGGTGCCCGAGCTCTACGTCAAGATGGACCCCCAGCCCAACGCCATGGCGATCGGCCGCAAGAAGCCGTTCATCGTCATGACGACCGGCCTGTTCGACCTGTTCAACGCCGAGGAGAAGCGTTTCGTCATCGGCCACGAGGTCGGTCACGTGTTGAGCGGCCACGCCGTGTACCGCACCATTCTCCTCCTGCTGGTGTGGCTGTCCACCAAGATCATGTGGATCCCGCTCGGGGCCATCGCCATCCAGGCGATCCTCGCGGGGCTGCGCGAGTGGCAGCGCAAGTCGGAGCTCTCCAGCGACCGTGCCGGTCTGCTGACCTGCCAGAACCCCGAGGCCGCCAAGCGCGCCCTGATGAAGCTGGCCGGTGGCTCGAACCTGTCCCAGATGAATCCCGACGCGTTCATGGAACAGGCCCGCGAGTACGAGAGCGGCGGTGACGCCGTGGACAGCGTCCTCAAGCTGATGACCACCGTCCCGCAGAGCCACCCGTTCGCGGTGGTCCGGGTGGCCGAGCTGCACCGGTGGGTCGAGAGCGGCGACTACCAGCGGATCGTCGACGGCGAGTACCCGCGCCGTGCCACGGACCGGGACGCCAGTGTCTCCGAGGAGACCGCCAACGCGGCCAGGTCCTACCGGGAGGGGTGGAACCGCAGCTCGGATCCGCTGGTCAAGACCATCCGGGACGTGGCGGGCGGCGCCGGGCGCGCCGGGGGCCAGTTCTTCGACACGGTGGCCGACCGTTGGCGGGGAGGCCAGGGCGGCGGCACCGCAAGCGGCCGGAACGGCGGCGACGACAGCAGCGGTGGCGGCAACAGCAACTGACCTGCCCCGGCCCGGTACGGGAGCGGAACCGGGGCTGAGGGAAACGAGGAGTTGCCACAGGCACGGGGCGGCCACAGCCGAGACGGCGACCGCCCCGTGATGCGTCCGGGATACCGGGCGGGTCTCCGAGGGCGGTGCACGGACGACCGGTCCGTCCCCGGTTCCGCCGGGTCAGCCCCAGCCGGTCGCGAGTGTCTCGCGCACCGCGCGCCAGGCGGTGCCTGCGGGGTCGATGACGGCGAAGTGGTCGGCCCCGGGGACCTCCCGGTACTGGACGGGGTCGCCCGCGGCCCGGGCGGCGGCCGTGTAGTCGCGGCTGTGCGCGACCGGGACGCGCTGGTCGTCGGCGCCGTGCACCAGCAGTTGGGGCAGACCGAACGGCAGCCGGTGCAGCGGAGAGGACTCGGCGTACAGCTCCGGTGAGGGCTCGGGGCCCAGGAAGGGGCCGACCGCCCCCTCCCCCAACCCGGTCTCGGCGCAGCGGCGCAGGTCGGTGATGGGGGCGAGCGGGACCACGGAGGTGACCGGAGAATGCGCGGCGGTCAGCAGGGCGAGGTGGCCTCCGGCGGAATGGCCGACCGAGACCACACGCGAGGTGTCGAGGCGTTCGTCCCGGGCCGCGGTGGCGGCGAGCAGGTCCAGGGCGCGGGCGACGTCGTCGCGGGTCTGCGGCCAACCCCCGCCGTCCGCCCCGGTCCGCCGGTACTCGACGTTCCACACCGCCCAGCCGGCGGCGGACAGGTCACGGGCGAGCGGGTCCATCAGGCGGGCGTCGTGCAGGTCCCGCCACCAGCCGCCGTGCAGGAGGACGGCGACGGGGGCGGGGGCGTCGGTCCCCTGCGGCGCCCAGCGGTGGACGATCTGGCTGGGGTGCTCACCATAGGCGGTTACCACCGTGCTCTCCCTGGGTCGGGGTGGGTCGGGGCGCCGCCGGTGCCGGGCGGCGTCTGTCTCGCTGGAGGAACCCAGCAGCCCCGGAGGTCAGGGCGTTGAGCCGGCCGGTCCAGGGGCACGGCGGCCACACCGACCTCCCGGTACAGGGCGAAACGGCGCCGCTGTCCGGTCGGGGCGCACACCCGGGACGGGCTCACCGCTGGATGCCGCCTCCGTCGATGGTCAGGGACTGTCCGTTGACCGCTCGGGCCAGGGGGCTGGCCAGGTAGGAGATCGCGGCGGCCACCTCCTCGGGCTCGATGAGGCGGCCCAGCGGGCTGGTCCTGGCCAGGGCGGCCTCGGCTTGTTCGGGCTCGCGACCGGTGCGTTGGGCGATGCGCGAGACCGACCGCTCCGTCAGTGGGGTACGGACGAACGCGGGGCACACGGTGTTGCTGGTGACGCCGGTACCCACGACCTCGGCGGCCACGGAGCGGGCCAGGCCGAGCATCGCGTGTTTGGAAGCGGTGTAGGCGGCGGTGTAACGGGAGCCGGTGTGCGCGGCGGTGGAGGCGACGAAGACCACGCGCCCCTCGTCGCGTTCGAGCATGCCCGGCAGGAGGGCCCTGGTCAGCAGGAACGCGGATGTGGTGTTGGTGCTCAGGTGGCGTTCCCACAGTTCGAGGCTGGTGCCGGGCAGGGGGGCGCTCTGCGCCGTCCCCGCGTTGTTGACCAGTACCGAGATCTCGCCCAACTCGTCCGCCAGCGTCCGGACCGCGCTCTCGTCGGTGAGGTCGCAGACCCGGGAGGTGACGTTGAGCCCGTGGGCGCGGGCTCTGCGTTCCAGGGCGGCGAGCCGCCCGGAGTCCCTCCCGAGGGCGATCACCTCGTCCCCCTCCTTCGCCAAGGTGAACACGGTGGCCCTGCCGATACCGCTGGAACCACCGGAGACCACGACACGCCGTTCGGAGTCAGCCATGCCCGGAACGTATCACCGGTCCATGACCGTCGTCACCGCCACGACATACGTACGGGGCGACCGGGGTGAGTGGGGTTCACGTGGAGGTTCGGGATTTCCGCGGGTCTTCCGGGCGCCCACGCGCACAGCGCCGACGGCGCGGGGCCGTCGGCGCTGTGTGGTGCCGGGAGGGCGGCCGTCCCCTGCCGGGTCGTACCGCTCGACCGGAAGGGACCCTAGAAGGCGGGGCCGGCCTCCATGGCCTCCTCGACCGTCTCGGAGCGCATCTCCTCGACCGTCTCCTCCAGCTCGGCCTCGTGCTCCTCGAACTCGGCGGTCACCTCGGCGGCCATCGTACGCATGGCCACCTCCTCGGTGATGATGCCGCCGCGGACGCGGTTGTTGTCCCCGACCTGCGCGGTCGGACTGTTCTGGGCGGTGGTCAGGTCGCCGCCGACGATGTTGTTGTCGATGTAGACGCCGCCGGAGACACCGGTGACGGACAGGTCGCCGTCGACGTAGTTGACGGAGGAGCAGAAGCCGTCCTGCTCACCCGCGCCGACCGCGACCGGGCCGCTGCTGTCGGCGTAGGTCGCGTTGCCCAGGACCTCGCTGTCGCACAGGATGGCGCCGGAGGAGGTACCGGAGACCGACAGGTCGCCGCGGACCACGCTGTCGAAGACGTCGGCGTACTCCGTGCCGTCGGCGGACACACCGCCGAGGCGGGCGCCGGAGACGTAGAGTTCGCCCACCTGGGCGTCGATGGAGGAGGCGGAGGCGTCGACCACGAAGACGAAGCCGTCGTTGGCGGCGCCCTCGGCAGCCGTGGCGCTCAGACCGGCGACCGAGGTGCCCTCCTCCAGGTAGGTCCCGTAGGAGCCGGAGTTGACCACATCGCCCTCGACGGAGGTGTCGGAGGCGTCGAAGTAACCGTTGCTGGAGACGGTGACCTCTCCGTCGATCTGGCCACCGAGAACGTGCAGGTTGGCGTCGCCCTCGACGGTGACGTCGCCCTGGATGACGGTGCCGTCCAGGAAACAGCTCGCGCCGGCCGGGACCTTCAGGTCCGTGGGCAGTGTGACCGCGCCGCCGTGTCCGGAGCACACGGTCACCAGGTCTGCCTGGGCGGGTGCGGCCATGAGGGTGACGCCGCCGATGGCCAGGGCAGCTGTGGCGGTGGACGCCGCGATCTTACTCCCGAGCTTCATGCGGGGGATTTCCTTTCGTCGTGACCGGTGGGGGCCGACGCTCTGGTGGGGGTGCGGTGAGAGCGCCGTGTGACACCACAGTGAAAGTACCGAGAGGCGAGCGCTTTGGGAATACTTGTCCGGAGAAGATTCGCTTCTGTCCAGGTTTCCAGAAGGAAAACGGTCGTTGTGGCACAAGCTACCCCTGGGGCACGGGAACGCCTCCGGGGTGGGCGGAAACGACAACGGCCGCCCGGTTCTCCGGGCGGCCGTTCAAGGCCGAAGCAACGGCGGGTGATTACCTCAGGTGACCGTCTCCGGTGACCACGTACTTGGTGGACGTCATTTCAGGGAGCCCCATCGGCCCTCTGGCGTGCAGCTTCTGGGTGGAAATACCGATTTCCGCACCGAAACCGAACTCACCGCCATCGGTGAAACGCGTGGAGGCGTTCACCATCACCGCCGCCGAGTCCACCCGGGAGACGAAGTACCGGGAGGTGCTGAGCGAGTCGGTGATGATCGCCTCGGTGTGCTGGGTGGAGTACTTCCTGATGTGCGCGAGCGCGGCGTCCACGTCCGGCACCACCCGCACGGCCAGGTCCATGGACAGGTACTCGGCCGCCCAGTCCTCCTCGGTGGCCTCGACCACGGTGGCACCGGTCGGGTGCGCGGCTGCGGTCTCCAGGACGCGGGGGTCACCGTGCACGGTCACCCCGGCATCGGCGAGGGAGGCCAGCACCCGGGGCAGGAAGGCCTCGGCCACGGCCTCGTGCACCAGGAGGGTCTCGGCGGAGTTGCACACCGAGCAGCGCTGGGCCTTGGCGTTGGTCGCGATGGCCACGGCCTTGTCCAGGTCGGCGTCGGCGTCCACGTACACGTGGCACAGGCCCTCACCGGTCTCGATGACCGGGACGGTGGAGTCGCGGACCACGGCCTGGATGAGCGAGCCGCCGCCGCGCGGGATGAGCACGTCCACGAGTCCGCGGGCCCGCATCAGCGCGTTGGAGGACTCACGGGTGCGCCCCGGGACCATCTGGACGGCGTCGACCGGAACCCCGGTCCCGGCCAGGGCGTCGCGGAGCACCCCGATGATGGCGGTGTTGGAGCTGTAGGCCGATGAGGAGCCACGCAGCAGGGCGGCGTTGCCGCTCTTGAGGCACAGGGCCGCGGCGTCCGCGGTGACATTGGGGCGGCCCTCGTAGATGATGCCGACGACCCCGAGCGGGACCCGGATCTGGCGCAGGTCGAGGCCGTTGGGCAGGATCCCGCCGCGCACGGACTCACCGACCGGGTCCGGAAGCTCGACGATCTCGCGCACGGCGTCGGCGATGGCCTCGATCCGCTGCGGGTCGAGGGTGAGCCGGTCGACCATGGCCGGGCCGGTACCGGCCTCTCGGGCCCGCCGCACGTCCTCGGCGTTGGCGGCGGTGATCTCGTCCGCCCGCTTGACCAGGGCGTCCGCCATGGCCAGCAGGGCCTCGTCCTTCACCGCACGGCTGAGCGGGGCGAGGTCGGCCGCCGCGTCCCTGGCACGTTCGGCTACCGCGTGGACCTCGCGCTCGATGTCACTCATGAGGTTCTTTCTTGGTCGGAGGCCGCCCGGCCCGGTGGGCCCTGCCGCGTCGAAGGGCACCGGGTCAGGGGGGTCACCCCCAGGGTATAGCGCGCCGTCGCCGGGCACACGGAGTTATCCACAGGGTGAGACGGCGGCACGTCGGCGGGGTCAGCGCCAGCCGTAGCGTTCGCGCAGGACCGCTGCGATCCTCCAGAACAGTTCCTCGTCCATGACGGCGGCCTCGCGACGGACCGCCGACTCGTCGAGCTCGAAGAGCCGGTCCACCCGCACGTGGGAGTCGCGGCCCTCCCTGTCCCAGGCGCCCGCGCCGATCGGCAGCCAGTCCTGGTACTCGCGTTCGTCGGGGGTCCGCGAGGAGAGCATGAGGCCGTGCAGGCGGTCGCCCCTGCGGCCCACCACCAGCAGGGGGCGGTCCTTGCCCCGGGAGGCGTCCTCCTCGTAGGGCACCCAGGTCCACACGATCTCGCCCGCGTCGGCGAGCCCGTCCCGCTCCGGTGCGTACACGAGTTCCGTGGCGTTGCGCCCGGTGGGGACCTCGCGGACCGCGCCCTCGTGGGGGTGGTGCCGGCCGAGGTTGCTGTGCTGCGTCGTCTGTTGGCTCACGAGCGCATCCTAGAACGCCCGGTGTCCCCGCGGGGACGACTCCCCGACCGGCCCGGGATCAGCCGAGGTCGAGCAGCGCCCTCAGGGCGCGGACACAGTGGTCCGCCTCCGCTGCCAGGTCCGTGGCCCGCTCCGCGGCGGGGACGGCCGTCCACTGGAGGGCGCGCGCCTCCACGTAGGCGGTCCAGGCGCGGGCGACCGGGCCCGAGGACCCGGTGAGGCCGAGCAGGGCGCACACGCGGGTGCCCATGGAATCCCGCAGGTCCTCCACCAGCCCGCCGTCCAGGGTCACCGGCCCCCCGCCGAACACCAGGGCGAGGTAGGACTCCCGCCGCCGGTCCACCTGCTCGTGGTAGCGCTCGACGAACTGGGCGACCGCGTCCCAGCCGGTCAGCTCCTCGTCGGGGGCGGTGTTGCGCACCACCCGGCGCCCGGCGGCCGCCACGACCGCCTCGTGGAAGGCGGTCTTGTTCGGAAAGTAGTGGAACAGCAGCCCCCGGGAGATCCCGGCCTCCCGGGCGACCTCGTCGACCGCCACTTCCTGGATGGGCCGTTCCACCAGCATTCTCAGGCCGATCCCGACCAGTTGGCGCCTGCGTTCGTCCTGGGTCATCCGCGTTCGGCGCGGCGCTCCTTCGCTCACACTATTGAGCATTGCTCAATAAGGACGTAGTGTCAACGGCATGGACTTCGCACCCTCCCCCCGCGCCGCCGACCTCGTCGAGCGGGTCCGCGCCTTCATGGAGACCGAGATCGACCCCGTCGAGGAGGCCTACCACCGCGACCTGGCCGCCCTCAGGGCCGACGGCGACCCCTGGCAGCCCCTCCCCGTCATCGAGGAGCTCCGCACCAGGGCCCGCGCCCAGGGCCTGTGGAACCTCTTCCTGCCCGCCGGGCACGAGGGCCCCTACGCCGAACGCTTCGGCACCCTCGGCGGAGCCGGTCTCAGCAACACCGACTACGCCCCCGTCGCCGAGCTCACCGGCCGCTCACACCTGGCCCCGGCGGTGTTCAACTGCGACGCCCCCGACACCGGCAACATGGAGGTGCTCCTGCGGTACGGCTCCGAACAGCAGAAGGAGCAGTGGCTGGAGCCGCTCCTGGACGCGCGCATCCGCAGCGCGTTCTGCATGACCGAACCCGGCGTCGCCTCCTCCGACGCCACCAACATGGAGCTGCGCGCCGAGGTCGTGGGCGAGGAGGTCGTGGTCAACGGCCGCAAGTGGTGGGCCACCGGCATCGGCCACCCCGCCTGCGAGATGCTCATCGTCATGGGCCTCACCGACCCCGGGGCCGACCGCCACCACCGGCACACCATGGTCATCGTCCCCCGCAGCGCCCCCGGTGTGCGGGTCGAACGCCAACTGGACACCATGGGCTTCCAGGACGAGCCCGGCGGCCACGGCGAGGTCACCTTCACCGACGTCCGGGTGCCCCTGGCCAACGTCATCGCCGGCCCCGGCCGAGCCTTCGAGATCGCCCAGGGCCGTCTGGGCCCGGGCCGCGTCCACCACTGCATGCGCCTGATCGGCCTGGCCGAGAAGGCCCTCGAACTGGCCTGCCAACGCGGCCTGTCCCGGACCGCCTTCGGCAAGCCGATCGCCAACCTCGGCGGCAACCGCGAGCGGATCGCCGACGCCCGCATCGCCATCGACTCCACCCGCCTGCTGGTACTCAACGCGGCCTGGAAACTCGACCAGGGCGGCCCAGGAAACGCCCTCAGCGAGGTCAGCCAGATCAAGGTGGCCGTACCGAACATGGCCCAGCAGGTCATCGACTTCGCCATCCAGCTGCACGGCGGGGCGGGCATGTCCAACGACTTCCCGCTCGCCGGAGCCTGGACCAGCGCGCGGGCCCTGCGCCTGGCCGACGGGCCCGACGAGGTCCACCGCGGGGTCGTCGCCCGGCTCGAACTCATGAAGCACGGAGCCAGGAGATGACCCGCCCCGCCGGCACCGGCCGCCGCGTCCTGGTCACCGGCGGCGCCTCGGGCCTGGGCGCCGCCCTCGTCCGGGCCCTCGCCGCACGCGGCGACCGGGTGATCGCCACCGACCTCGCCGAACACGCCCCCGACACCCTCCCCGAGGGCGTCGGGTACCTGCGCCTGGACGTGACCCGCGACCAGGACTGGGCCACCGCCCTCGACCGCGTCGAACACACCTGGGGCGGCCTGGACGTCCTGGTCAACAACGCCGGGGTGGCGGCGGGCGGACGGATCGACGTCCTCACCGTCGAGGACTGGCGCTGGATCACCGAGATCAACCTGTTCGGCGTGGTCCGCGGCTGCCGCACCTTCACCCCGCTGTTCAAACGGCAGGGCTCGGGGCACATCGTCAACACGGCCTCGGCCGCCGGGCTCGTCCATCCGCCGGTGATGAGCTCCTACAACGCGGTCAAGGCCGCGGTGGTGGCGCTCAGCGAGACCCTCACCCACGAACTGGGCCCCTACGGCATCACCACCTCGGTGGTGTGCCCGACGTTCTTCCGCACCAACCTCGCCTCCTCCCTCAGCGGTCAGGACCCCGAGGTGGAGGCCTTCGCCGCACGGCTGATCAACAGGTCGAAGCTGACCGCGGACGACATCGCCGCCGAGGTGCTGAAGGGCGTCGACCGGGGCAGACCGGTCATCCTCACCGACCGGGCGGGACGCCTCGCGCTACGCACCAAGCGCCTGATGCGCCCCCTGTACGACCGCACGATGCGCCGGATGGCCGAAGGCGTCCGCCGCCGTGTCGAGCGGGACCAGAAGAACACCACGGAGAAGCAGTCATGAGCAAGGGAACGATCATCGTCACCGGGGCCTCCGCGGGCCTGGGGGCCGAGATGGCACGGCAGTTCGCCGCCCTCGGCTACGACCTGGGCCTGTGCGCCCGGCGCACGGAGAAGATGGCCGCGCTGAAGGACGAGATCAGTGCCGCCCACCCCGACCGCCGGGTGGTGCTCAGGGCCCTGGACGTCACCGACGACGAGGCCGTCTTCCGGGTCTTCGAGGAGCTCGCCGCCGAGTTCGGCACCGTGGACCGGGTCGTCGTCAACGCGGGGCTCGGCAAGGGCGCCGCACTCGGCAAGGGCCGTTTCGACGCCAACCGGCAGACCGCCATGACCAACTTCGTGGGCGCCCTCGCCCAGTCCGAGGCGGCCATGGAGATCTTCCGCGAGCAGGGCCGCGGCCACCTGGTGATGATCTCCTCGATGTCGGCCCTGCGCGGCATGCGCAAGGCCATGACCGTCTACGCCGCGACCAAGGCGGGGGTGGCCGCCATCGCCGAGGGGCTGCGCTCCGAACGCGTCCCCGGCCTGGACGTGTCCGTGATCTACCCGGGCTACATCCGCTCGGAGATGAACGAGCACGTCGCCCAGAAGACCCGGTTCATGGTGGACACCGAGACCGGCGTGCGCGCCATGGTCGCCGCCATCGAGAAGCGCCGGGTGAGGGCCTACGTCCCGGCCTGGCCCTGGGCGCCGATCGGCTTCCTGATGAAGCGCCTGCCGCTGTCCGTGGTCAGGAAGCTGGCATGAGCGGATCCCCCGGCACCGGTTCTCCCGACGGCCGTGTCGCGGGCGCGCGCGAGGTGCGTGCGGAGGACGCCTTCGACGCCGCCGCCGTGGCCGACTGGCTGCGCGAGCACGCCGAGGGCACCGCCGGCCTGGAGGGCGTCCCCGAGGTGCGCCAGTTCTCCGGCGGCGCCTCCAACCTCACCTACCTGCTGCGCTACCCGGAGCACGACCTCATCCTGCGCCGCCCGCCCGCCGGGAGGAAGGCCAGGAGCGCCCACGACATGGAGCGCGAGTACCGGGTCCAGTCCCGGCTGGCCCCGGTCTTCCCGTACGTCCCGGGGATGGTGGCGTTCTGCGGGGACGAGTCGGTGATCGGCTCGGAGTTCTACGTGATGGAGCGCCTCACCGGGCCGATCCCCCGCAAGGAGCTCCCCCGCGGGGTCGACCTGTCCCCCGCAGAGGTCCGGAAGCTGTGCGTGAACGTGCTGGACCTGCTCGTGGATCTGCACGCGGTGGACACCGGGGCCGCAGGACTGGACGGGTTCGGCCGCGGCGAGGGATACGTGGCACGCCAGGTGGCCGGATGGACCAGGCGCTACCGGGCCGCCAGGACCTGGAACGTGGGTTCGTTCGGAAGGGTGACGGACTGGCTGGACACCAACCAGCCCCCGGACCGCCGGACCTGCCTCATTCACAACGACTTCCGGTTCGACAACGTCGTCCTGGACGCCGGGGACCCCACCCGCCCGGTCGGTCTGCTGGACTGGGAGATGGCCACCCTGGGAGACCCGCTGATGGACCTGGGAGGGGCGTTGGCGTACTGGGTGGAGGCCGATGACGACCCGCTGTTCCGGCTGTTCCGCCGCCAGCCCACCCACCTGGACGGGATGCTGACCAGAGCCGAGGCCCTGGCGTACTACCTGAGGCGCTCGGGGATCTCGCTCACCGACCGCGAGTGGGCGTTCTACGAGGTGTTCGGGCTGTTCCGCCTCGCGGTGATCTGCCAGCAGATCTACTACCGGTACCACCACCGGCAGACCACCAACCCGGCCTTCCGGTTCTTCTGGCTGGCCTGCCGGCTGCTGGAACGGCGCTGCGGGAAGATCATCCGCGCCGTCGAACGCTGATTCCG
This sequence comes from Nocardiopsis moroccensis, assembly GCF_055763695.1. Classification (NCBI taxonomy): domain Bacteria; kingdom Bacillati; phylum Actinomycetota; class Actinomycetes; order Streptosporangiales; family Nocardiopsidaceae; genus Nocardiopsis; species Nocardiopsis moroccensis. The sequence goes on from NZ_CP199747.1 coordinate 3,135,732, forward strand.
CCTTCCCGGGTACGGCCCGGTGCCCGGGGAGGCTCACAGCTCCTGGACGGTCCGCAGGATCTCGGCGCGCGCCCGGCTGCCCTCGGGGACGGGGACCAGGGGGTAGACGTGGAAGGCGCCCTCCTCCTCGCTCAGGTTCACCGTGCCCCCGACCTCGGCCACCAGGTCCCGCAGGCGTCGGGTGTCGGGCAGGAAGACGTCGTGCGTGCCGATGTAGAGGTCCATCGGCGGCAGGCCCGCCAGCTCCCCGTTGACCGGGCTCAGCCTGGGCAGGGACAGGTCGTCGCCGCCCGCCCAGGAGCGCGCGGCCTCCAGCAGGCCCACCGGGCTCAGCCACGGGTCGACCGGGTCGACCCGTGAGATGTCCGGGTTGGACATGGTCAGGTCCACCCAGGGGGAGACCAGGACGAGCCGTGCGGGCCCGGGCAGGCCCGCCCCGGGCAGGGTCTGCGCCAGAGCGAGGGCGAGCCCGGCCCCGGCCGAGTCACCGGCGAACACGGTCCGGCCCGGGTCGACGCGCCCCAGCAGCTCCCGGTACACGGCCTGCAGGAAACCGAAGGCCTCCCGGTAGGTGTGCTCGGGCGCCAGCCCGTAGAGCGGCACCTCCACCCGGCACCCCGTGTCGGCCATCCGGGAGATCAACACCCAGTGCCAGGGCGAGATCTCACTGACGTAGGTCCCGCCGTGCACGTACAGCACGGCCCTGTCGCAGGCGCCGCCCCGGGGCTCGACCGTGTACACGCCGAACCCCCCGGTCCTGCGCTCGGTGACCTCGTGGCGCAGCGCCACCCACCTGGGCGGGGCCGGATCGTCCTTGGGTTCGTAGAGCCACTCCCGGGCGCCCTCCACGGACGCCATGGGACGTTTGCGCACCACCCGGAGGGCCAGGGAGAGCACGCGCGCCACCAGACTCGTCACACCATCGCCCCCTTGTCCGGAAGTCCTCCCACGGACCCTTTCACGGACCGACGACAGCACGCCGAGGCGCGCCCCGGAACCTCGGCTGGTTCGCCCCCTCCGCAGGGGTCACAGCACCACGAGGTCGTCGCGGTGGACCAGCTCCCGTTCGTAGGAGGGCCCCATCTCGCGGGCCAGCCAGCGGGTGGAACGCCCCATCAGGTCGGGGACCTCGGCGGCGTCGTAGTTGACCAGGCCCCGGGCGACCACCACGCCCTCCTCGTCGCGCAGGTCCACCGGGTCCCCCGCGCTGAACTCGCCCCGCACCCTGATCACCCCGGCGGGCAGCAGCGACGCCTTCTCGGTGACCACCGCGTTGACCGCGCCCGGGTCCAGGACGAGGCTGCCCCGCCCCGCGGTGGCGTGCGCCAGCCACAGCTGGCGGGCGGAGGGGCGGCGGCCGGCGGCGGGGGCGAAGAACGTGCCCACCCGGTCCCCGGCCAGTGCGGCACGGGCGTTGGCGGCCGAGGTCAGCACGGTGTGCACACCCGCTTCGGTGGCGATGCGCGCCGAGTCCACCTTGGTGACCATGCCCCCGGTCCCCACACCGCGTTTGCCCGTGCTGCCGATGTCGATGCCGTCCAGGTCGGTCCGGCCGCGCACCAGGTGCACCACCGAGGTGCCCGGATCGGCCGGGTTGCCGTCGTAGAGGGCGTCCACGTCCGAGAGCAGCACGAGGGCGTCGGCGCGCATCAGGTGCGCCACCAGCGCGGCCAGTCGGTCGTTGTCACCGAACCGGATCTCGTGGGTGGCGACGGTGTCGTTCTCGTTGACGATCGGCAGGGCGCCGATGTCCAACAGGCGGCGCAGGGTGCGCTGGGCGTTGCGGTGCTGCACCCGACGCATCATGTCCTCGACGGTGAGCAGGACCTGGGCGGCGGTCAGCCCGTGCCCGGCCAGTTCGGCCGCGTAGGAGGACACCAGCAGCCCCTGGCCGACGCTGGCCGCGGCCTGCTGGGAGGCGAGGTCGTGCGGGCGGCGTGTCATCCCCAGCGGCGACATCCCGGCGGCCACGGCGCCGGAGGAGACCAGGATCACCTCCTGGCCGACGGCCCGGCGGGCGGCCAGCACCTCGACCAGGTCGCGAATCCGGCCCGAGTCGATCAGACCGTCCGGGGTGGTCAGTGAGGAGGACCCCACCTTGACCACGACCCTGCGGGCCGCGGCGACCGCCGCGCGACCGGCCAGCTCCAGGGGGTCGATGTGCTGCTTCTCAATGTCTGCGCTGTGCACCACGAGGGGCTTTCCATCCGTGGCACGGCGCCCGCTCGGGGCGCCGTGCGCGTACCTGTGTGGGTCCGGCTGGTGTGGAGCTGCGGGTCCCCGCGCGGGTCAGCCCAGCCGGGCGTCGGTTCCGCGCGGGCCGGACGGGACGGCCTCGGCGTCCATGGAGTTGTCCCAGTCGAAGACCACCGAGTCCTCCTCGGTGCCGATGTGCACCTCGGCGCCCTGGGTGGCACCGGCCTTGGCCAGCGCTTCCTCGATACCGAGGCGGTTCAGGCGCTCGGCGAGGTAGCCGACGGCCTCGTCGTTGGAGAAGTCGGTCTGGCGCACCCAGCGGGCGGGCTTGTCGCCGCGTACCTGGAAGGCGTTGTCGCCGAGCGGCACGACCTCGAAGGGGGTGTCCCCGATCATCTTGGGGCGGATCACGATACGGGTGGGTTCGGCGGCCGGGGCGGCCGCACGGGCGGCGGAGACCTGCTCGCCCAGGGCGAAGGAGAGCTCGCGCAGGCCCTCGCGGGAGGCCGCGGAGACCTCCATCACCCGGTAGCCGCGCTCCTGGAGCATGGGGGTGACCATGTCGGCGAGCTCGCGGGCGTCGGGCACGTCCACCTTGTTCAGGGCGACGATGCGCGGGCGGTCGGACAGGTCGACCCCGGCCTGTTCCCCGTAGGCGGCCAGTTCGGCCTCCAGGGCGTCCAGATCGCTGACCGGGTCACGGCCCGGTTCGTAGGTGGCGCAGTCCAACACGTGCAGGAGGGTGGAGCAGCGCTCGATGTGGCGCAGGAACTCCAGCCCCAGCCCCTTGCCCGCGCTCGCGCCCGGGATCAGGCCGGGGACGTCGGCGATGACGTACTGGGTGGCGCCCGCCTCCACCACGCCCAGGTTCGGGACCAGAGTGGTGAACGGGTAGTCGGCGATCTTGGGCCGGGCCGCGGACATCGCGGCGATCAGCGACGACTTTCCGGCGCTGGGGAAACCCACCAGGCCGACGTCGGCGATGGTCTTCATCTCCAGGCGCACGTCGAAGGCCTCGCCCTCCTCGCCCTTGAGGGCGAAGCCGGGGGCCTTGCGTTTCTTGGAGGCCAGTGCGGCGTTGCCCAGGCCGCCGCTGCCGCCCTGGGCCAGGACCAGGCGGGTTCCGTGGCCGACCAGGTCGGCGATGACCTCACCGTCGTCCCTGGTGACCACGGTGCCGTCGGGCACGGTCAGCACCAGGTCCCGGCCGTTGGCCCCGGCCCGGTGGCCGCCCTGCCCGGGGGTGCCGTTCGGGGCGTTGCGGTGCGGGCGCCGCTGGTAGTCGAGCAGCGTCGCGGACTGGGTGTCGACCTCCAGGACGACGTTGCCGCCGCGGCCGCCGTTGCCGCCGTCCGGCCCGCCCAGCGGCTTGAACTTCTCCCGGTGCACGGAGGCGCAACCATGCCCGCCGTTCCCGGCCTTGACGTGCAAGACCGCCTCGTCGACGAAGTCAGGCATAGTTCTCCCCGTTGCTCAAGGCCCCCACCGCGCGGCGGGGACCGGTACTGCACGCGTGTCACCTGTGACAACGCGAGGGGCGGGCCAGTGTTCCCTGGCCCGCCCCCGAAAAACGCTGTTACGGCGCAGCCTACTCGGCGGCGACCGGAACGATGTTGACGGCCTTGCGGCCGCGGAAGCTGCCGAACTTGACCTCGCCCTCGACCAGCGCGAACAGCGTGTCGTCGCCACCACGGCCGACGTTGGCGCCGGGGTGGAACTTGGTGCCGCGCTGACGGATCAGGATCTCACCGGCCGAAACGGACTGACCACCGAAACGCTTCACGCCGAGGCGCTTGGCGTTCGAGTCACGACCGTTACGGCTGGACGAAGCGCCCTTCTTATGTGCCATTTCTCCAGGCCTCCTACTTCGCCGCGATACCGGTGACGCGCACCTGGGTGTGCTTCTGGCGGTGCCCCTGGCGCTTCTTGTAACCGGTCTTGTTCTTGTACTTCATGATGTTGATCTTGGGGCCCTTGGTCTCGCCGAGGACCTCGGCGGTGACCGTGTAGCCGCTCAGCTTGCTGGCCTCACTGATGACGTTGTCACCGTCGACCACAAGGATGGGCTGCCACGTGAGGGTGGCGCCGGTCTCGTCGGAGACCCTGTCGATGTTCAGGACGTCATCGACAGACACCTTCTCCTGTCGGCCGCCCGCTCGCACGATCGCGTACACCGGGGAACTCTCTTCCTGCTCGCTCAACGAATAATGCGCTCACTCATGACCGTGATGCCACGATCCACGAATCGCCTGTAGCGGGGCGCGGGGATCTGAGGGAAACAAACCCACCTTGGTGGAGAGCACTGCGGTCTCGGGGCGCGCGAACATTTGGGGCGCGCCGACGCACCGTCCATCAGATTACCATCGACCCGACACAGGACCGCACACATGCCCCGGTCCGGACCCGTTCGTTACGGGGTCCGGACCGGGCTGCTGTCCCGCCTCTACCGCCGGTCAGCCGGCGTCGACAGCGGTGGAACCACCGGTCGGTGAGGTCACCGCCGTCTTGGTCCGCCGCGTACGGCGGCGCTTGGGCCGCTCGGTGGCGCCGTCGGCGTCACCGTCGGCGGGTGCCTCTGCGGCGTCGGTGTCCGAGGCCTGCTCGGCACCGCTCGCCTGCGCCTGCTCACCCTCACCGCTGTCGGCCGTCGCGGCCTTGCGGGTGCTGGTGCGCCTGCGGGTCCTCTTCGCCGGGGCGGGCTCCTCGGCCGCGGGGGCCTCGGGCTGCTCCGGGGTCTGCTCCTCCTGCTGCGGCGCGGGCTCCTCCGCCTCCGGGGCAGGCTCGGCGGCCTTCTTAGCGCGGGAGGAGCGCTTGCGCGTCTTCTTCGCGGGAGCGGCCTGCTCCGCCTCGGGGGCCTCGGCGGGCTCGCTCCCCGCCGTGTCGGCCTCAGCGGGCTCGGACTCGGCAGCGGGCTCGGGGGCCGCCGCAGCCTTGCGGCTCCGGCTCTTCCTGGTGCCCTTCTCCGGCTTGTCGGCCCTGCCCGCCCTGTCGGCGGTCCGCTCGCCCTGGTCGGCGCTCCCGTCGCCGTCCTCGGGCTTGTCCGCGGCCTCCTTCTTCTCGGCCTTATCGGCCTTCTCCTGCTTGTCGGCCCTGTCACCGGAGGGCTCGGCGTCGGCCTTGCCCTTCTTCTTCTTGCGACCGCCGTTGCCGCCGCCCTTGCCCTCCGCCGGGTCGACGGAGAGGATCAGGCCGCGGCCGCTGCAGTGGTCGCAGGTGTGCGAGAAGGCTTCGAGCAGACCCTGACCGACCCGCTTGCGGGTCATCTGGACCAGGCCGAGCGAGGTGACCTCGGCCACCTGGTGCTTGGTCCGGTCCCGGGAGAGGCATTCGAGCATCCGGCGCAGCACCAGGTCCCGGTTGGACTCCAGCACCATGTCGATGAAGTCGATGACGATGATGCCGCCGATGTCGCGCAGGCGGAGCTGCCGGACGATCTCCTCGGCCGCCTCGAGGTTGTTCTTGGTGACCGTCTCCTCGAGGTTGCCGCCCTGTCCGGTGAACTTGCCGGTGTTGACGTCGACCACGGTCATGGCCTCGGTGCGGTCGATGACCAGCGAACCTCCGCTGGGCAGCCACACCTTGCGTTCGAGGGCCTTGTTGATCTGCTCGTCGATCCGGTAGGCGGAGAAGACGTCGCGGTCCTCGTCCCAGTGCGAGAGCCTCTCGGCGAGGTTGGGAGCCACGTAGTCCACGTACTCGTGGACGGTGGTCCAGGCCTCGTCACCGGAGACGACCAGACTGGAGAAGTCCTCGTTGAACACGTCGCGCACGACGCGCACCGTCAGGTCGGGCTCGCTGTTGAGCAGGGCGGGAGCGTTGGCCGACTTCGACTTGCGCTTGATCGAGTCCCACTGCTTGGCCAGGCGCATGATGTCGCGCTCCAGCTCCTCCTCGCTGGCGCCCTCGGCGGCCGTGCGCACGATCACACCGGCACCGGAGGGCATCACCTTCTTGAGGATCTGCTTGAGACGTGCGCGCTCCTTGTCGGGGAGCTTGCGGCTGATACCGGTCATCGAACCGGCGGGCACGTACACCAGGTAGCGGCCGGGCAGGCTGATCTGGCTGGTCAGACGGGCGCCCTTGTGTCCGACCGGGTCCTTGGTGACCTGCACCAGGACCGACTGGCCGGACTTGAGCACCGACTCGATGCGCTTGGGCTGGCCGTCCAGGCCGAAGGAGTCCCAGTTGACCTCGCCCGCGTACAGCACGGCATTGCGGCCCTTGCCGATGTCGACGAAGGCCGCCTCCATCGACGGCAGCACGTTCTGCACCCGGCCCAGGTACACGTTGCCCACGTAGGAGCGGTGCGTGGCCCGGTCGACGTAGTGCTCGACCAGGACGTCGTCCTCCAGGACGGCGATCTGGGTGCGGTCGCCGGTCCGGCGGACGACCAGGTCGCGCTTGACCGCCTCACGACGGGCCAGGAACTCCGACTCGGTGACGATGGGCGCCCGGCGCCGGCCCTGCTCACGCCCCTCGCGGCGGCGCTGCTTCTTGGCCTCCAGACGCGTGGATCCGCGGACCGCCTGGACCTCGTCCTCGATGGGCCGTTCCTGGCGCGGCTCGCGCACCTTGACCACGGTGTTGGGCGGGTCGTCGTTGGTGGTGTCGCCACCCGAGCCCGACCGGCGGCGGCGACGACGGCGACGACGGCTGCCGCGCTCGTCGTCGGCGGAGTCGTCACCGGACTCGCCTCCCGCGGAGCCGTGCTCCTCGGCGGCGGGCCGGTCGTCCTGCCTCCGCTCCTTGTCCTTGGCGCCGGCCTGTGCGGGGGCGGGGTCGCTCTGGCCGTTCTCGTTCTCGTCGTCCTCGGCACCGCGGGAGCGTCCGCGGCCGCGTCCGCCGCGGCGGCGGCGACGACGGCTGGGGCGCTCGTCCGAACCCGTCTCCTCGGCGGGGCTCTCCGCGGTCTCCTCCGCCTCGTCCGGGGCCTCGGCCTCGACCTGCTGGTCCTTCCCGGACCGGGTCGGGGCGGGGGCGCTGGCGACCGGGGGCTGGAAGAGCATGCCGCCGGGCGGCTGGAAGACGCTGCCGCCGGACTCGGAGCTCTCCTCGGCCTCCTGCTCGGTCACCGGCGCGGGCGCCTGGGTGGCCTTGGCGGCGCGAGTGCGCGTCCTGCCGCGGGTACGGCTCCTGGTTCCGGTGCCCTCCTCGGGCCCGTTGCCGGACTCCTCGGGCCCGGCCGGTTCGGTGGTGGCCCCCTCCGTTTCCTGCGCGGCGGCCCGGGCGCGGCTGCGGCGCGCAGGGGCCGCGGGCGCGTCTTCGGGACGGCCGGCGGCTCGGACCGTGCGCCTGCGCGAACTGGGGGTGGACACCGAGGTCTTGACCGTGCCGCCCTCACCGGAGCCGGCCAGGGTGGTGACCGGCATGGTGGGAGCGGAGAAGACGTCGTCGGGCTCGGGGGGTGGCCCTGCCGCGCGGCGAGCGCCCTTGGCGGGCGCGGGTGTGGTCACCCGTACCCCGCCGTCCCCCGGAGGGGGCGTCGCCGCCCTGTTCTCGGTTGTTTCGGTTGTACCCTCGGTGCCTTCTTCGGCACCGCTGTTGGGCTCGTTGTCGAGCATCCGGGCGGTCTCCCGTCAAAGCCCTCGGGCGCGCCGCGACCTCTCGGTCGGCGGCGCGGCTCACGAGAGCTGTCGTCGCTGTGTCGGCGCCGGAGACACCGGGGTGTCTCCGGGGCAAAGTCCTGTGGTTTCGCCCATGTTCCCCGCGTTGGGGCCGTTCATTGCGACGGCCCCGTCATGGGCGATGACGGCCGTGGTGCGCGGGTGCGTCGATCGTTCGTCTGGTCGTGCGCGGAACCGTTGCTCCCTGTGGCGGGAACTTCGGGTCGGTCCGCGTCGAACGGATCGGCGATCGCACCTGTCGCCTCGTCCAGTGGCCCCTGCGCCAGCCTGGTCATCTTCGGTGATGACGGCGGCGCGAGGTCGGCCAGTTGGCGAAGGCCGGTCAGCACGTCGTCCGGTCGTACAGCAGGTGTCGTGTGCCGTATGACCATTTGAAGTATGGCATATGTCGCGTGTCGGTCCTCTGGGGCGCGCCCGTGGGAACCGCTACACACTTCGATGCCGAGGACAGCCGGGCGGGTGTCGAAGCGGCGTCGGCCCTTCTTCGTCATCCGTTCCACCTCGACACTCTCGGCGGCCAGATAGGTGGCCACCGCCTCGGCGGCGTCGTCAGGGTCGACGTCCACCATCTCCACCCGCCATAGGGAGGCCTGAAGCCGGTCGGCCAGGCCCTGGGTGCGGGCCTCGACGACCTCGACCACGTCGACGCCGTCGGGCATGGCCGCGTCGATCGCGTCCCTGACCTGTTCGGGCCTGCGGTCCTGGGCCAGGGTGAGCTCAAGATACTCCGCCTCGCTGGCGACCCCGGTCGGGGCCGCACCGGTGTAGGAGATCTTGGGGTGTGGTGAGAAGCCAGCGGAGAACGCCACGGGTACCGAGGCCCTGCGCAGGGCTCTCTCCAGTGCCCGGGCGATGTCGCGATGGCTCGCGAAGCGCATGCGTCCGCGCTTGGCATAGCGGACGCGGAGCCGTTGGCCGGGTTTGGCGGTGGAGGGTGAGGTGGTGCCCTCGTGTGCGGGGGGCAGCTCAACTCCTTTCCTCAGTGCCCCCTGGGTCCGGGCCGGTTGTGGCGGCCCGCAGGGGCTGTTCCTCGTCCTGTTCAGCGTACGGTGCGCCGCGGTGCACATGCGCCAACAGGACTACGCATACCGGTATCTCCCCCGATGACCTGCGATCGAAAAGTCCCGTCCGGATCCGGGCGGATGCCGAACCGGCATTCACCACCAGAACACGGGGTTCCGGAAAAAAAATCCAAAGAAAATCCCGAATCGATGGCAACCCCCCGCGCACCCCGCGAGTCTTACTTCACGTACGGCCCGGCGCGAGCGGGGCGCCGGGCCGTACACCTTCTTCTCCGCAAGAGACCGCGCACCCACTCCCCCATGGAGGGTCGAGGCAGGCGTCGCAGAGCGTCCGGCGCGCGAATCATACTCCCCTCCAGGACACACTGTTCGTCCGGCTTCCACCGTGCGCGTTCGCGGGCCGACCCGTGCGCACGGAGGCTCCCTGCTCCGCACCGCCTGCGTCATCCCCGTCCCGCACGCGAACGGGCGCGCAGAGCCGAAGCTCCGCGCGCCCGTCGGCGCCACCACGGTCCCTCAGAGCACCGTCAGCGGCAGCATCGGCCGTCCCTGCGCCTGGTCGTCGTTGATCTGGATCTCCGTACCCATGGAGGGGCACACACCGCAGTCGTAACAGGGGTTCCAACGGCAGTCGTCGACCTCCAGGGACTCCTCACCGTGCAGGGAGTCCTGCCAGTCCTGCCAGAGCCAGGAGCGGTCCAGCCCGGCATCCAGGTGGTCCCAGGGCAGAACCTCGTCCTCGTCACGCTCGCGTGTGGTGAACCAGTCCACGTCCACTCCGGTTCCGGCCAGGCCGGCCTCGGCCGCCGCCATCCAGCGGTCGTAGGAGAAGTGCTCGCTCCAGCCGTCGAACCGGCCCCCCGCACGCCACATCTCCTCCACGATCCGGCCGACCCGCCGGTCACCGCGGGACAGCAGTCCCTCCACGATGGAGGGACGGCCCTCGTGGTAGCGCAGGCCGATGGACTTGCCGTACCTGCGGTCGCCGCGGAGCCGGTCGCGCAGCTTGCGCAGGCGGGCGTCCACGTCCTCGTGCGAGGTCTGCGCCGCCCACTGGAACGGGGTCTGCGGCTTGGGGACGAAACCACCGATGGAGACCGTGCAGCGGATGTCCTTACGGCCGGTCACCTCGCGGCCGGTCCGGATCACCTCGGTGGCCAGGTCGGCGATGGCCAGGACGTCCTCGTCCTCCTCGGTGGGCAGACCGCACATGAAGTACAGCTTCACCTGGCGCCAACCCGCCGCGTAGGCGGCGGTGACGGTGCGGATGAGGTCCTCCTCGGTGACCATCTTGTTGATCACCCGGCGCATCCGCTCGCTGCCGCCCTCGGGTGCGAAGGTCAGACCCGAACGACGGCCGTTACGGGTCAGTTCGTTGGCCAGGTCGATGTTGAAGGCGTCCACCCGGGTGGAGGGCAGGGACAGGCCGGTGTTGGTGCCCTCGTAGTGGTCGGCGAGGTTCTTGGCGATGCCGCCGATCTCGCTGTGGTCGGCGCTGGACAGCGAGAGCAGGCCCACCTCCTGGAAACCGGAGGCCTTCACCCCCTCCTCCACCATCTTCTGGACGGTCTGCTGGTTACGCTCGCGCACCGGCCGGGTGATCATCCCGGCCTGGCAGAACCGGCAGCCGCGGGTGCAGCCCCGGAAGATCTCCACGCTGTAGCGCTCGTGCACGGACTCGGCCGTGGGCACGATCGGCTTCTTCGGGTACGGCCACTGGTCCAGGTCCATCACGGTGTGCTTGAGCACCGTGTTCGGCACCCCCGGACGGTTCGGCGTGTACGCGGCGATCCTGCCGTCCTCGTGGTAGCTCACGTCGTAGAAACGGGGCACGTACACACCGCCGGTGGCGGCCAGACGCAGCAGCAGGCCGTCGCGCCCGCCGGGCTCCCCCTCCTCCTTGAACTCGCGGATGATCTCGGTGATGGCGAGGGTGATCTCCTCACCGTCACCGAGGACCACGGCGTCCAGGAAGTCGGCGATGGGCTCCGGGTTGAAGGCCGAGTGCCCGCCGGCGAGGACGATCGGGTCCTGGCCGGTCCGGTCGGCGGAGCGGCGCGGGATCCCGGCCAGATCCAGCGCGGTGAGCATGTTGGTGTAGCCCATCTCGCTGGCGAAGCTCAGCCCGAGCACGTCGAAGGCGCGGACCGGCCGGTGGGAGTCGACGGTGAAGTGCGGGAGGCCGTGCTCGCGCATCAGCTTCTCCATGTCCGGCCAGACCGCGTAGGCGCGCTCGGCCAGGACCCCCTCGCGTTCGTTGAGGACCTCGTAGAGGATCTGCACACCCTGGTTGGGCACGCCCACCTCGTAGGCGTCCGGATACATGAGCGCCCAGCGCACCTGCGTTTCGTCCCAGTCCTTGACCACGGAGTTGAGCTCACCGCCCACGTACTGGATCGGCTTGCTCACCTGGGGAAGCAGGGCTTCGAGGCGCGGGAAGAGGCTTTCGACGGACATGGTGCGGGCCTTCGATCGGCGGACATCGTGTCTGGCTGGATCCTGTGCCCCCGAAGGGGCGTGCGGGCCGGGCGGTGCTGTGGGAGCCACCGGGCCCGGTGTTCCACCAGGCTACCGGCGTCAGCCGGGCACCGCCCGGTCGTCCACAGCCCCGATCCGGTCCGCACGGCCGTCCCGCCCGCTCCGGCCGGCTTCCGACGCGCCCGGTCCGGCGTCAGAACTCGAAGCCCCGGTCCCGGGAGTTGACGCCCAGGACCAGGCCGACGGCGAGCATGTTGGCGAGGATGGCGGTGCCGCCGTAGGACACGAACGGCAGCGGCAGCCCGGTCACCGGCAGCAACCCCAGGCCCATCCCGATGTTGACGAAGGTCTGGAAGCCGAACCAGGAGGCCACACCCACGCACAGCAGCCGCGGGTACGGCTGGTCGCACCCCTGGGCGATGCGCAGGATCCGCCAGAGCACCACGGTGAACAGGGCGATGACCGAGACCGCCCCGACGAACCCGAGCTCCTCCCCCGCGACGGTGAAGATGAAGTCGGTGTGCTGCTCGGGCACGAAGCGGCCGTGGGTCTGCTCCCCGTGGAAGAGCCCGGTGCCGTCGAAGCCGCCCGACCCCACGGCGATCAGTGCCTGTGCGGAGTTGTAGCCCGCACCCTGAGGGTCGGCCGCCGGGTCCACGAGGGTGGCGATCCGGTCCACCTGGTAGGGCTCCAACAGGTCGAACCACCACACGCAGAACACGCCGGCGGCCCCGACCAGCGCCATGCCCGCCACCCACACGAAAGGGGCGCCGGACAGGGTGAGCATGCCGAGGAAGATCACGCACAGGATCAGACCGGTGCCGAGGTCGGGCTGGAACATCACGAGCCCGAGCGGAACCGCCGTCACCAGCAGGCAGAACAGGACGTCCCTGGTCATCGGCCTGGTCTCGCCGTCCCGCGGTTCACCGAGCAGCGTCGCCAGCACCAGGATCAGGCCGACCTTGGCCAGCTCGCTGGGCTGGAACTGGAAGCCGCCGAGCACGATCCACCCGCGCGAACCGTTGATCACCGCGCCCAGCGGGGTGAGCACCAGGATGAGCGCGACGAGAGTGGCCACGTAGGCGATCGGTGCGTAGGCGCGCACCGTCCGGTAGTCCAGGGCGGCCACCAGCAGGCACACCGTCCAGGCCACACCGAGGTGCGCCAGGTGCCGGAGCAGGTGGTCGACGGACTCCAGGGGGTCGCCCCCGTCACCCGGTAGCGTCGCCGACCAGACCAGCAGGGACCCGATCGCCCCGAGCGCCAGCACGGAGGAGATCAGCACCCAGTCGAGGCGGCGGGCTCCCCCCGCCGCCGTGGTGAGGGCCCGTCCGAGGTCGTGCCGCCGTCGCGGCGATCCCCCCATGTTCGTGATCATCAGGGCTCCAGCGTCTCGATGGAACCGTCCGGGCGCACGACCGGAAGTTCGCTGTGCGGTCTGCCGTCGGGCAACAGCGGCTCCCCCTGCTCGACGTCCTCGGCGTTCCCGGAGGAGGAGAACCCGTAGATGCCCTCGTAGATCTCGCGGGCGATGGGCGCGGAGGTCGCACCGCCGGTACCGCCCTGGGAGACCAGGACGACGATGGCGTACTGCGGGTCGTCGGCCGGGGCGTAGGAGGCGAACCAGGACGAGACCTGGCGCCCCTGCGCGTCGGCACTGCCGGTCTTGCCAGCGATGGAGACACTGTCCTGCGGGAAGCCGCCGAAGGCACCGCCGGCGGTACCGGTCTTGGGCACCTCGGTCAGGGCCTCCTGGAGGTATCTGATGGTCTCGTCACTGACCGGCAGTTCCCCCTTGACCGAGGGCTCGACGGGCTCCACCCGGGAACCGTCGGCGGCGACCATCGCCTTGGCCACGCGGGGCTCGTACAGTGTGCCGCCGTTGGCGATGGCCGCGTAGGCGCTGGCCAACTGCAGCGGGCTCACCAGAACGTCCCCCTGGCCGATGGCGAAGCTGACGGCCTCGTTGGCCCGCCACTCGAAGCCCTGCACACAGTGTTCGTGGGCGAGCCGCTTGAGGTAGGCCGCCCGGGACGGGTCCGTCTCGGCGACCTCCGGGTAGCCCTTCTCCGCCCGCGAGCAGTTGGTCTCCCGGGTCTCCTCCCAGAAGGTGCGCTTCCACTCGCGGTCGGGGATGCGGCCGCCGGTCTCGTAGGGCAGGTCCACGCCGGTGGGCGAGCCGAAGCCGTAGCCGCGGGCCATCTCGGCCATCGCCTCCTCCGGTTCGCCGTCGGGGTGGAGACCGCCGTCCTGCTTCCACATCTGGTAGCCGAAGTTGTAGAACACGGTGTTGCAGGAGGCGATGATGGCCTGCTTCAGGGTGATGCTGCCCTGCCCCGCGCCCGCGTAGTTCTCGTAGCTCTGGCCGGCCAGGGAAACCGACCCCGGGCAGGCGTAGGTGCTGCGCAGCGAGTACCCGTTCTCGACCGCGGCGGACAGCGACGACACCTTGAAGGTGGATCCGGGCGGGTAGGTGCCCTGGACGGCCCGGGAGAGCAGGGGTTCGCCCGCCTCCTCGCTGAGCATGGAGTCGAAGGTCTCCTGGTCGATCCCGCCCTCCCAGATGGCGGGGTCGTAGGTGGGCAGGCTCGCCATGGCCACGACCCCGCCGTTGGTGACGTCCAGGACGACGGCGGCGCCGGAGTCGGCACGGTACCTGGGCCGGGCCCTCTCCATACCCTTGGCCAGGGCCCGCTCGGCGACCTTCTGGACGTTCATGTCCATGTGGGTGACCAGGTGCATTCCCGCCTCGGGCAGGCGCTCGGAGATGACGTCCATGATCTCGCCGTGGTTGTTCACGCCCAGGGTCCGCAGTCCTGCCCTGCCGCGCAGTTCCTTGTCGTAGACGGCTTCGAGTCCGTCCCGGCCCACCTGGTCGATCCCGGTGAACTGGGTGCGCAGTTCCTCCCGTGCCTCCAGCTCCTCCTGGGTGACGGGCTGAAGGTAGCCGAGCATCTGGCCGGCGTGTTCCCCGTAGGGGTACTCGCGTACGGCCTGGGCCTGTGCGGTGATACCCGGGAACTCGTCGGCGCGCTCCATGACCTGGAGGGCGACCGGCCCCGCCACGTCCTCGGCGAGTGTGACGGGCTGGTAGGGCGAGCCGGGCCAGCAGGGCCGCTGCACCTCGGGACCGCAGAGCCGCATCCGCTGCTGGAGCTCCTCCAGGGGGACGTCGAGGACCTCGGAGAGGTCGCTCAGGACCGCCTCTCCCCCGTCCGGCATGCCCTGGATCTCGTGGTAGTCGGCGGAGACCATCAGTTCGGTCTTGTTGCTGACCACGGTGCGGCCGCTGGCGTCGAGGATCTGCCCCCGGGTGGCGGGGACCACCAGTTCCTGGTGGTGGTTGGAGACGGCGAGCTCACGGTAGTGCTCGGCCATCGGCACCTGGAGGTACCAGAGGCGGGCGGCCAGGGCCGCGAACAGGACCAGGACCATGAACTGGGCGAGGAAGAGGCCGAACCGGCCGAGCCTGCGCCCCGGCAGCGCGGGGTCCACGGGAGGCTTGTGCACCGCTCACCACCCCCCCGGCGAGATCGGGCCCTGGATGGTGGCGAAGTCGCTCTCGGTGAGCAGTGATCGCACCCACAGGACCGGCAGGGTGACCGGCACGGAGGCCAGGGTGGTGAGCAGGACGCCGACCCCGGTGTGCAGGGCGACCGCGGCCGGGGTGATGCCGGCGTCGCCCATCACGAAACCGACGAACGCGTATCCCAGGCCCACGCCCGCCGCCGTGACGGCGGTGGCACCGACCGCGGCCCAGGCCGAGACACCGGAACTCGTCGGGCCGCCGAAACCGGTGTTGGTGCGCAGCAGGGCGAGCACGTAGGCGGCCAGGCACAGCACCAGGGCGTAGCGGCCCATCGGGTGTTCGGCCGGGGGGAGCACGTCCACGGCCAGCCCCGCCGCGAACCCGCAGCCGGCGGCGGCCGCCGGACTGGTGGTCAGGGCGACGGCGACGACCGCCGCGAGCACGAGGTCGGGTCCGGGCCCCCACTCGAAGGGCAGGCGGTTGACGACGGTGGCCTGGGCGAGCACCGCGACGGTCACCATGAGCAGGGTCACTGCGGCCCTCATCGGTCCCCCTCCGGTTCGGGTTTGGGTCCAAGCACGGAGTCGCGCGGGTCCTCCTCGGGGCCGCCGACGACCACGCCCACCACGTCCAGGGACGAGAAGTCCACGGCCGGGGTGATGCGGGCGATCCGGCTGAGCGCGCCGGGCGCGACCTGGACCTCGTCGACGGTGCCGACGGGGACACCGGGGACGAAGGGAGCGCCGTCGTGCGAGCCGAGCGTGACCACGCGGTCCCCCGACTCGATGGGTGCCTCCATGTCGAACAGCTCCAGGGTCATGTCGGCCTCGGGGCCGCCCGGGACGGTGCCCCCGGTGACGGCGCCGATCTTGCGGGTCTGCTCCAGTCGGGCGCCCACCGTGGAGTTGACGTCGGTGGCGAGCCTGACGGTGGAGGTGCGGGGCCCGGCCTCGATGACCCGGCCGACCAGACCCGAACCGTTGACGACGGTCATGTCGGGGCGGATCCCGGAGCCGGTGCCCGCGTCGATGGTGACCGTGTGCGCGTACCCCCGCGCGGTGGTCCGGGTGACGGCCTGGGCCGGAACGACCTCGTAGGAGCCGAGGCCGGACAGGTGCAGGAGTTCGTCGAGCTGGTCCGCGCGGCCGTCGTCGAGGCGGGCCGCAGCGAGCTGCGACTCCAGCTCGGCGTTGGCCTCCTCCAGTTCGGCGATGCGGTCGGCGGCCTTCGGCCCCTGGCGCACGGCCTCGTAGAGCTCGGCCGCGGGCCCGGTGACCAGACCGACCCCGGCCGCGGCGGGTGCGAAGACGAGTTCGCCGCCGCCGCGGGCGAGGGCGGTCACCGGGTTGCTGCCGGGGCGCGCGTCCACGGCGATCAGGACCACGGCCGCGACGACGAGCACGGCGAGGAACAGCCGGGACTGCGGGGAGTCGCGGAACATGTCAGCGCCGCCGTTCCGGGACGAGGACCTGGTGCAGGCGCTCGTAGTTCTCCACGCAGGTGCCGGAGCCGACGGCGACCGAGTCGAGCGCGTTCTCGGCGATGTGGATGGGCATCCCGGTCTCGTGGAGGAGGCGGTCGTCGAGGCCGCGCAGCAGGGCTCCGCCGCCGGTGACCGCGACCCCCCGGTCCATGATGTCGCCGGACAGTTCGGGCGGGCACTTGTCGAGGCTGGTGCGGACCGCGTCGATGATGGCGGTGACCGGCTCCTCGATGGCCTGGCGCACGTCCGACTCGGACATGACGATGGTCTTGGGCAGGCCGCTGATGAGGTCGCGGCCGCGTACCTCCGCGTGGAGCTCCTCGGTGCCCGTCGGGTAGGCGGAGCCGATGGCCAGCTTGAGCTCCTCGGCGGTGCGCTCCCCCACCATCAGGGAGTACTCCTTCTTGACGAAGGTCATGATGGCCTGGTCGATCTCGTCACCGCCCACCCGGATGGACTGGGAGGTGACGATGCCGCCCATGGAGATGACGGCCACCTCGGTGGTGCCGCCGCCGATGTCGACCACCATGTTGCCGGTGGGCTCGTGGACGGGCAGCCCGGCGCCGATGGCGGCGGCCATGGGCTCCTCGATGATGTACACCCGGCGCGCCCCCGCCTGGTAGCCCGCCTCCTTGACCGCGCGGTGCTCGACCGAGGTGATACCGCTGGGTACCGCGACGATGATGCGGGGTTTGGCGAAGTGGCGGCGGCGGTGGATCTTCTGGATGAAGTACCGCAGCATCCGCTCGGTGACCTCGAAGTCGGCGATGACGCCGTCCTTGAGGGGGCGGATGGCGGTGATGTTGGTCGGCGTGCGGCCGATCATCTGTTTGGCCTCGATGCCGACCGCCACGATCTTGCCGGTCGAGGTGTTGAGCGCGACCACCGACGGCTCGTTCAGGACGATGCCGCGTCCGCGTACGTACACGAGTGTGTTGGCGGTACCAAGGTCTACGGCCATGTCCCGGCCGAGAAATGCAAGGTTGTTCGGCATGTAACGTCCTCAGAGGCGCCGTGTCGGGCGTGGAGATGCGGCACGACCACGCGTAGTCGCTCCAACACGTTAGGTGTCTAGTCCCCCGTATCGTAACGGTCGGCACTTGGATAGTTACGCAAACACACCGAATTGTTGCCTCGTCACCGGACGAATGGTGAGAAAAGCACGGTGCCCCGGGGCAGACGCCCCGGGGCACCGGTCGTAGGGCACTCGGGCCCGAACCCCCTACAGGTTGGGGAAGAACAGCTTGATCTCGCGCTCGGCGGAGTAGGTGGAGTCCGAACCGTGCACGATGTTCTGCTGGACCTCCAGCGCGAGGTCGCCGCGGATCGTGCCGGGGGCGGCGGTGACCGGGTCGGTGGCACCGGCCAGGGCGCGGAAGGCCTCGATGGCGCGCTCTCCCTCGACCACCATGGCGACCAGCGGTCCGCCGGTGATGAACTCCACCAGCGAGCCGAAGAACGGACGCGAGGCGTGCTCCTCGTAGTGCGTCTTGGCGGTGTCGGCGTCGAGCGTGCGCAACTCCATCGCGACCAGGTTCAGGCCCTTGCGCTCGATGCGCGAGATGACCTCGCCGACGATGCTGCGGCGGACGCCGTCGGGCTTGATGAGAACGAGAGTGCGCTCCACGTGCGTTTCAACTCCTCACTGGGACCCCCCGCGCGGCGCGCGCGGACCTGCGCCCGCGGTGGCGGTCGCACGCGGTGGGGTGTACGGGTGTGCGCCCGGGGGTCGGAGGCGAGGGAAGGGGTGTGGTCCGCCATCCGCGGGACCGGCCGTTCGCCTGCCCGGACGTGCGTCACACTATCGCGTTTGGCGCCGGGGCGCGGTGGGCACGGCGTTCTCGCCGATACCGACCGCTCGGCTCAGGACCGCCCGGCGCCTCCGGTGGCCCCGGCG
The DNA here is from genome assembly GCF_055763695.1 of Nocardiopsis moroccensis. Classification (NCBI taxonomy): domain Bacteria; kingdom Bacillati; phylum Actinomycetota; class Actinomycetes; order Streptosporangiales; family Nocardiopsidaceae; genus Nocardiopsis; species Nocardiopsis moroccensis. Next base: position 3,153,961 of record NZ_CP199747.1, read on the forward strand.
GTCTCCGCGGGCTCGGCCGCCCCACTGGTTCCGGTCTCCTCCTCGGCGCCGGCCCGCGAGGTGTGCATCGCACGGACCTCGTCGACCCTGCGACCCAGGATCACCCCGGTGATCCACAGGGACACGAACACGACCGCGACCAGGAGCGCCCCGGTGACCATGAAGGAGCTGAACAGGAACGCGGCCTGCAGGCCCCAGGCGGCGTAGTGCGCCCAGGTGTGCTTCTGGAGCCCGGAGAGCACCAGCGCGGCCAGGGCCATCCCGCCCCAGACGCCCCCGGCCAGGGCCGGGTCGGCGCCCTCCAGGTTGATGGCGATGGGGATCGCCAGACCGATCACGATGACCTCGAACACGAGGACTACGGCACAGAGTGTGCGCACGGCGGTTTCCCTTCGTAGGTGGCTCGTCTGTCCCGCTACTCCCCGGAGCCCCGCAGCAGGTGGACGGCGTCACCCGAGGTGACGACCGATCCGGTGACCAGCACACCGACCCCGCCGAACTCGCCGCTCTCCTCGGCCAGGCCCACGGCCCGGTCGATGGCGTCGTCGAGTCTGGGGGCCACGTGTACGCGGTCCTCGCCGAAGATCTGCTGGGCGAGGACGGACAGCTGCTCCGGATCGAGGGAGCGCGGTGAGGAGTTGCGGGTGACGACGATCTCGTCGAGCAGTGGCTCCAGGGGGTCCAGGATCCCCTCGACGTCCTTGTCGGCCATGACGGCGACCACGCCGACCAACCGCGAGAAGGAGAAGGCCTCCTGCACGGCGGCGACGGTGGCGATCATCCCCGCCGGGTTGTGTGCGGCGTCGGCGATGACGGTCGGGCTGGTCCGCACGACCTCCATCCGCCCCGGGGACTCCAGTCCCGTCAGGGCCTCACCGACGATCTCGGGGTCGAGTCCGGCGGCGTCCTCTGCTGCGGAGAAGGCCTCCACGGCGGCCACGGCGACCGCGGCGTTGCTGGCCTGGTGCTCACCGAACAGGGGAAGGAACAGGTTCTCGTAGTTCCCGGTGAGGCCCTTGACGGCGATCTGCTGACCGCCGACCGCCACCTCACGGGAGGTCACCCCGAACTCCAGGCCCTCCCGGGCCACCGTGGACCCGACCTCGGCGGCGTGCCGGACCAGGACCTCCGCGGCGGGCAGCGGCTGCTGCGCCATGACCGTGACGGAGTGGGGTTTGATGATGCCCGCCTTCTCCTCGGCGATGCCGTCGAGGGTGTCGGGCAGGTACTCGGTGTGGTCGATGCCGATCGGCGTGATGACAGCGACGTCGCCGTCGACGACGTTGGTGGCGTCCCAGCTGCCGCCCATGCCGACCTCCACCACGGCGACGTCCACGGGGGCGTCGGCGAAGACGGCGTAGGCCATGACGGTGAGGATCTCGAAGAACGACAACCGCACGTCGCTCATCGTGTCGGCCATCTCCAGGTACGGCCGGATGTCGTCGTAGGCCTCGACGAACTGTTCCTGGGAGATCGGCTCACCGTCGACGACGATGCGCTCGCGCACCGTTCGCAGGTGGGGACTGGTGTATCGGCCCACGCGCAGGCCGCGGCCGCGCATGAGCGCGTCGATCATTCGGGCTGTGGACGTTTTGCCGTTGGTCCCGGTGACATGGATGACCCGGAAGTTGCGGTGCGGGTCGCCCAGGAGGTCGAGGACCGTGCGGACACGGTCCAGACGAGGGTCGATGTCGGACTCGGGTGCGCGGGAGAGGATCTCCGCGGTGACCGCGGCGTAGCGCTCGTCGGCGCTCACGCCGCTCACGGCGTCTCGGTGGTCGGGGTGTACACCCGCGCCAGTGTACGCGGCCTCACCTGGACACCGGTGCCGGTCCGGGTGTGCAAAGCGCGATATCACCCGGACCATACTGTGGGTATGCCCAGCCTTGACCCTGATCTCGCCCCTTTCTTCTCCGAGTGGACGCACCGCCGTCCCGGCCAGGTGCGGAGCCTGGACCGCGCGGCCGCGCTGCTCCACGGGCTCGGCCTGGACTCCGCGCGGGCGCCGGTTCTGGGGGTGGTCGGCTCCAAGGGCAAGGGGAGCACGGCCACGTACGCGGCCGCGGCGCTGTCCGCGGCCGGGCTGCGGACCGTCCTGGTGACGGGTCCGAGCTTCCGGAACTACCGGGAGCGGGTCCGGGTGGACGGAGTGTCCGTGAGCGACGGGGAGCTCCGCCGGCTGGGCGCGGAGGTCGAGTCCGCCCGGCGGGAGCTCGTGCCCGCGGAGCGGGAGGGCGGATACCTGGCACCGAGCGGCCTGTTCCTGGTGGCCGGGCTGCTGCACGCCCGGGCGGTGGGCGCCGACGTGTGTGTCCTGGAGGCCGGGATGGGCGGCCACCGCGACGAGTTGCGGCTGCTCGGCCCGGAGGTCGTGGCCCTTGGCATGGTCTTTGCCGAGCATGTCGGTGTCCTTGGTGACACCGTGACCGAGATCGCCCGGGAGAAGACCCGCGTGGTGAGCGCCGAACGGACGCGGGCCCTGGTGACACTGCCGCAGACCACCGAGGTGGCGCCCGTGGTGGAACAGGCCCTGGCCGAGGCGACCGGGGGCCGGTTGGCCCCTGAGGTGGTGGACCCCGCTGCCGAGGGCGCCGAGCCCCCGGTGGAGCTGCGTCCGGCAGGGCTGTCGGCGGCTTCGGGGGTGCTGGGAACGGCCGCCGCCACACGCGCACTGGAACTGCTCGGGCACCCGGCGGCGCCCCCGGAACGCCTTCACTCCGTCCTGGGAACCATCAACCTGCCCGCCCGGTTGTCCAGGCACACCGTGCCGGGGGGCGCGGCCGAGGTGGTGGTGGACTCGGCCATCGACCGCGTCGGTGTGACCGCCGCCCTGTCCCACGCCAGGGGTCTGTGGGGCGGCGTGGACCACGTTCTGCTGTGTCTGCCCGACCACAAGGACGTGCCCGGGGCGGTGGCCGCCCTGGCGGACCTGCCGGTGACGGCGGTGCGGCTGCCCGAGACCCACCTGCGCTTCGGCCACGGTCTGCCCGCCCACTGGGGCCGGATGGAGGCCGAGGAGCTCTCACCCGCTGCCGTCGCCGCCCTGGGCGCACGGGTGCTCGCCCTGGGCACGGTCTACTTCACCGGCCGCGTGCTGGAGGTCCTGGACGCCCCCACCGACCGGTTGTTCAACGCCGATCGAGCATAGGTTTCACACTCCGCGACCCGTAGTCCGCAAAAGGCCCGCGCGACTGGGGACGAGTCGGCATGATCACGCTTGGTCGTCCCCTCGGCGGCTGAACACCCGCGTCGATACGTGCGTTCGGCCGTCCCCGAGCTCCAAGGAACCGCATGCCCACACGCGAGCACGAGATTCCGCTGCGGCTCGTCCAGAACCAACCCGCCGTGGCCCCGGCATTGCTGAACTCCCTCGGTTTCGATGTGCCCCGACACACCGAGGTACTCAACACCAGTTCGGTACTGACCAACTGCGATCCCAAGGAGTTCAACAGCGACGGTGCCGTCGTACTGCGCGACGGTACCGAGAACGTGATGGCGGTGGTGGTCGAACGCCAAAACGGCCATGACAGGGACAAACGGCGCAGTTGGCCCGCCTACCTGATCACCCTCCATGTCCGACTGGAGTGCCCGACGGTGCTGCTGGTCCTGTGCCGAGTGATGCCATGGCCCGTTGGTGCGCCCAACCGATCCGGACCGGCCATCCGGGGTTCGATCTGGTTCCGCTCACCATCGGGCCGACCCGGATGCCGGTCATCGCGCAGAAGGAACAAGCCCGCGCTCTCCCCGAACTGGCGGTGCTGTCGGCCCACGCCCACGGAGACACCGACCACCGCACTCTGGACGCGGTGATCGAGGCCCTGGATTCCACGCCCGAGGCGAACAGGGCGTTTTATTATGACTATGTGCTGTCCGGCCTCAACGAGGCCGCTCGGAAGGAGCTGGAGAGCTTGATGGCTGTGGAGACCTACGAGTGGCAGAGCGACTTCGCCCGCAAGTACGTCGGAATCGGCCGAGAGGAAGGGCGAGAGGAAGGGCGAGCTCTCGCGGTACGGAATGTGATCTCGGTTCTGGAAGCGCGGGGTTTCGACGTCTCCGGCAAGGTTCGTGAGCGGATCGAGGACTGCACGGACCTGGAGACCCTGGCGAAATGGGTTCCCGCTGCCGTGACGGTGGAACGCCCCGAGGACCTCTTCACCTGATCCGTGCGGGGGCCGCCCCCCGCACGGACGCTGGGCGGTCCTCGAACCCGCGCTTGTCACGGGGGCCGGATGACGGTCGCCTCCGGCCCCCGCGGCGCTTCGGCGGGCTCGCCCCCTACCGGTTGCCCGGCCGGTAGCTGGTCTGGGTCTGCGGGTTGAACTCGTCGTAGGTGACGCGCTCCGCCACGCGCATCCGCGGGTCGGTCAGCTTCAGCACGTCCAGGCCCCGCACGATGTCGGAGGAGTACACGTAGCCGTTGTAGTAGTACGTCGACCAGGTGTCGTTGTCCTGGACGTCCGGGTCGATCCGGGAGTCGGCGTCGAAGTAGCCGATCTCGCGGGGGTTCTCCGGGTCGTTGAAGTCGATCACCGAGATACCGCCCTGGTACCAGGACTGCACGAAGTAGTTCCGGCCCGGGACCGGGATCAGCGAACCGTTGTGCGCCACGCACACCTGGTCGCCCTGGTGCCGGTCGATCTTGAAGTAGCTGGCGAACTCCAGGTTGTGGCCGTCCGCGGTCTCCTCAAGCGTGTAGACGGCGTTGGCGCCGCGCTCGGGGCCGATCTCCTCGGTACAGGTGGGGGCGCCACCGCCGCCGAGCTCGTCGGTGAACAGGACGGTCCCGGCGTCGTTGGTGAACGTGGCGGAGTGCCAGAAGGCGAAGTTCTCGTCCTGGACCACCTCGGTCACGACCGGAGCCGCCGGATCGGAGATGTCCATCATGATGCCGTCGCCCATGCAGGCGCCCGCGGCGATGTCCTTCTCCGGGTAGGCGGTGATGTCGTGGCACCCACTGGTGCCGCGGTTCCCACCCTCGGGAAAGAGCACCGGTGCGTCGATGACCTCGGCGGAGGCCGGGGCGTCCAACGGGACCTCGATGACGGAGATCTTGTCGTGCGGCGGCCGGCAGTTCGGGAACCGCGACGAGGGCGAGTACGAGGACACGTACACGTAGTCGTGCACGCCGTCCTTGCCCGGTACCGGGGTCAGGGTGTGGGAACCGCAGTCGGTGCGCACGGCGGCGACGTACTGCGGGTTGGCCTTGTCCGAGATGTCGAAGACCCGGATGCCCTCGAACCCGTCGGGATCGGTGCTGGAGGTGGCGGGCGCGCCGCACTCGTCACCGGCCCGGGGGTAGTCGACCGCGAAGTACAGCAGGTCCCCGCTGACCGAGACGTCGCCCTGGCCGCCGGGGCACAGCACCTCGGAGACGATCCGGGGGGCTTCGGGTTCGGAGATGTCGTAGACGACGAAGCCGTCGTAGTTGCCGCCGATCGCGTAGTCACCCGTGAACGCAAGGTCCGAGTTGGTGTTGCTGATCGCCTCGGGCTTGGGGACGTTCGCGACGTGCTCGACGTTGTCGCTGCTGACACTGTCGGCGGGGGGCGTGTCGGCATGGGCCGTCGCCGAGCCGAGAAGCCCGGCGAGCAGGGTGGCCGACGCGGTCAGCGCGACCGTGGTCGCTCCGCGCAGGCGACGCCTGGCCCGTGTCGGGGGAGCTTCGGGCATGGTCTCTCCTGATCGTGTTCGGGTGGGGGACGGGGGTCCGGGGGTGATGGGTGGCGGGGCCGCGGCCGTGTGGCCGCGACCCCGGTCCCTCCCGTTTGCCCTGACTCCCCAGGAGGAGCCACCGGGAGGGATTCGTGGTCAGCGTCCGTGCCCGTTTCCGGGGCGGTAGCTGGGCTGGGATTGCGGATTGAACTCGTCGTAGGTGACGCGCTCCGCCACGCGCATCCGCGGGTCGGTCAGCTTCAGCACGTCCAGGCCGCGGCTGATGTCGGAGGAGTAGACGTGGCCGTTGTAGTAGTAGGCCGACCAGGATCCGCCGAGCACCAGCCTGTCCTCGTTGATCGGGGCCCGATCGAAGTAGCCGATCTCGCGGGGGTTCTCCGGGTCGTTGAAGTCGATCACCGAGACGCCGCCCTGGTACCAGGACTGCACGAAGTAGTTCCGGCCCGGGACCGGGATCAGCGAACCGTTGTGCGCCACGCAGTTCTCGGTCTCGCTCTGCGGGCGCGGGATCTTGTAGTAGCTCTCGAAGGCGAGCCCGGGATCGTCCTTGGAGCCGTCGACGCTGTAGAGGGCGTTGGCGCCGCGCTCGACGCCGTACTCCTCGGTGCAGATGGCGCCGCCACCGCCGCCGAGCTCGTCGGTGAAGATGACCGTGTCGGCGTCGTTGGTGAACGTGGCGGAGTGCCAGAAGGCGAAGTTCTCGTCCCGAACCACGTCGGTGACGACGGGGTGCGCCGGGTCGGAGATGTCCATCATGATGCCGTCGCCCATGCAGGCGCCCGCGGCGATGTCCTTCTCCGGGTAGGCGGTGATGTCGTGGCACCCGCTGGTGCTCCGGTTCCCACCCTCGGGGAACAGGACCGGATCGTTGACCAGGGCCGCCTCGGCGGGGTTGTCGACGGGGATCTCGATGACGGAGATCTTGTCGTGCGGCGGCCGGCAGTTCGGGAACCGCGACGAGGGCGAGTACGAGGACACGTACACGTAGTCGTACTCGCCGTCCTTGCCGGGCACCAGGGTGTTGGTGTGGGAACCGCAGTCGGTGCGCACGGCGGCGACGTACTGCGGGTTGGCCTTGTCCGAGATGTCGAAGACCCGGATGCCCTCGAACCCGTCGGGATCGGTGCTGGAGGTGGCGGGCGCGCCGCACTCGTCACCGGCCCGGGGGTAGTCGACGGAGAAGTAGAGCAGGTCCCCGCTGACCGAGACGTCGCCCTGGCCGCCGGGGCACAGCACCTCGGAGACGACCTGGGGGGCTTCGGGTTCGGAGATGTCGTAGACGACGAAGCCGTTGTAGTTGCCGCCGATCGCGTAGTCACCCGTGAAGGCCAGGTCCGAGTTGTAGGCGTCCATGGACTCGGACTTCGGGACGTTGGTCACATGGGTGACGTTGTCGCTGGTGTCGGCGTCGCTCTCGAAGGGGACCCGGTCCGCCGAGGCTGTGGCCGGACCGAGGACTCCCATGGTCAGGGCGGTGGCGAAGGCGAGAGCGAGACCGGCTGGACCGCGTCGGTACGAGGGGCGTCTGGGGACGGGACGGACGGGGGATGACGCCATGTGTACTCCTGATTCCGAATGGAGCGAAACAGGAAGAACGTACACAGTTCAACATCAATATGTATAGAGGGAAACAAAAGAAAGATGGTTGTTAACACGATGTAGAGCTGATCCGATCTGACTACGCACAGTGCCTAGGATTCGTTCGGCATCGCGCTCCGGGCGCTTCGGCTGCCGCGGACCGCGGCGTCGGTCACTGGTCATCCGTTCGGAGCACCGGCTGTGACTGCGGGTTGAACTCCTCCAGGACCAGCTCCCCGGCCCCCTCGAAGCGGGGATCGGTGAGTTCGAGCACGTCCAAACCCCGCTCGATGTCGGAGGAGTAGACGTGGCCGTTGTAGTAGTAGGCCGACCAGGATCCGGCCGTGCGCAGGCCGTCCGGGTCGACCGGGCCCCGGTCGAAGTGGCCGACCTCCGCGGGTCGGTCGGGGTCGGTGAGGTCGATCACCGAGATGCCGCCCTGGTACCAGGACTGCACGAAGAGGTCCTCCCCGGGGACGGGGATCAGCGAACCGTTGTGCGCCACACAGTTCTCTGTTTCGGACTGATGACGTGGCAATTTGTAGTAGCTCCGAAATTGCAGCTCGGGGCTGTCCCCGGAAAGGTCCAGCGAGTACACCGCGTCGGCGCCCCGCTCCGGACCGATCTCCTCGTTACAGGTGGCCGCACTCCCACCACCGAGCTCGTCGGTGAAGAGCACATGAGCAGCGTCGTTGGTGAACGTGGCGGAGTGCCAGAAGGCGAAGTTCTCGTCCCGGACACGTTCGACGACCACCGGGGCGAGCGGATCGGAGATGTCGAGCAGCACCCCGTCACCCAGACAGGCCGCGGCGGCCAGTCCCCGCTCCGGGTAGGCGGTGATGTCATGGCATCCGGTGGTCGTGGCGTGACCGCCGTCCGGGAACAGGACCGGCTCGCTGACCACGGCGGCGGACTCCGGGTCCTCGTGCGGCACCTCGATGACGGAGATCCTGTCGTGCGGCGGCCGGCAGTTCGGGAAGTCCGGCGAGGGCGAGTACGAGGACACGTAGATCACGTCGCTGCTGCCGTCCGCTCCGGGCACCAGGGTGTTGGTGTGGGAACCACAGTCGGTGGCCACCGCCGCCACGTACCGCGGATCGGCCTTGTCCGAGATGTCGAAGACCCGGATGCCCTCGAACCCGTCGGGATCGGTGGTGGGCACGGCGGGTGCCCCGCACTCATCGCCCGCCCGGGGGTAGTCGACGGAGAAGTAGAGCAGGTCCCCGCTGACCGAGACGTCGCCCTGGCCGCCGGGACACAGCACCGTGGCCACCACGACCGGAGAAGCTGGTTCGGAGATGTCGTAGACGACGAAGCCGTCGTAGTTACCGCCGATCGCGTAGTCACCCGTGAAGGCCAGGTCCGAGTTGAAGGCCGAGGTCAGAGCCTGGGGTTTGGGTACGTTGGCCAGGTGCACCACTCCCCCGCCCGTGCTCACCCCGTCGTCGGCCACGGCGCCCGGCACCGCCGCCCCCACCGCCGCGAGCAGCGCGGAGACCGCCGTGACACCACGGCGTCCACACCTTCGTCCTGTTCCCGAAGCCATGCCCCACCCCCGAGAACCACTCGAAGAAGTCAGTTGACTACTTTGGGTTATACATGCATCACTCTCCACAGAACAGACGAAACACCGAGATCAGACATCTCACCCCGAAAACACCCTTCAGCGGACGGCGTAGCGCGCCCGAGAACACAACGCAGCGCGACCGACACGGGCCCGACACTGGACAAAACACCCACCGAGTGAGTAGAAAACCCGCAGGATGTCGCGTTCACCCTGGCGCGCTCTCCGACACCGTCGGGCACCCGGCCCGCCGAATCCCCACCCCTGGAGGAGACCTCGTGCGTCGCCTGGCACTCGCAGCCGGAACCGCCCTCGTGCTGCTCGGAGCCTCGGCCTGTACCGGCGAGGACGGCGGGCAGGACTCCGCCAACGTCATCGCCCCCGGGGCCCCCGGAGAGTCCTCCACCCCCGCCACCCCCGACCAGATCGCCGCCCTCGCCGAGGAACAGGGGCACAACGAGGCGGACGTCACCTACCTCGTGAAGATGATCGAACACCACGCCCAGGCCCTGGAGATGACCGACCTGGTCGAGGAGCGCCACGAACGCGACGGGATCGAGCGGATCGCCGACCGGATCTCCGCGGCCCAGGGCCCCGAGATCACCGCGATGGAGAGCTGGCTGGAGGAGAACGTCTTCGGCCCCGCCCGGGAGAACTCGGCCCACCAGAACTTCTGCGGGCTGGAGGGCGACGGCAGCCATCACTCCGAGGACGGGAACGTGGTCGAGTGCGACCTCCAGGTCGACCACGAGGACATGGAGGGCATGGCCTCCCCCGAGGACATGGAACGCCTCGCCGAGGCCGAGGGCGACGACTTCGACCGGCTCTTCGTCGAACTCATGACCGTCCACCACCAGGGCGCGGTCACCATGGCCGAGGAGGTCATGGCGCAGGGCAAGGACCAGGCGATCCTGCGGATGGCCAACGACCTCATCGCGGAACAGAACACCGAGATCTCCCGTATGGAGCAGGTCCTGTCCGAGGACTAGGGCTCCGTCCCGGACCCGCACGCCGGCCCCGGCGGCGCGGTGAGGGGCCCGGACGCGCCTCGGGGCGCCCTCCCTGAGAGAAGAGCGCCCCGAGGGTTCGCGTTCGCCTCCCGCGCGTTCTCAGCGGGCAGGCGGGATCAGGCCGACTTCTCCTGGCGTCCGTCGCCCGAGTCCAGCTGGTCCCGCGGCACGATCGTCGGGTTCACGTGCTGCTCGACGGACTCGCGGGTGATGATCACCTGGGCGACGTCCTCACGGCTGGGCACCTCGTACATCACCGAGAGCAGAACCTCCTCGATGATGGCGCGCAGACCACGGGCCCCGGTCCCCCGGATGATGCCCTGCTCCGCGATGGCCTCCAGGGCGTCCTGGGTGAACTCCAGCTCCACGTTGTCCAGGTCGAACAACCGCTGGTACTGCTTGACCAGGGCGTTGCGCGGCTCGGTGAGGATCTGGATCAGCGCGGCCTTGTCCAGGTTGTGCACGCTGGTGATCACCGGAAGACGGCCGATGAACTCCGGGATCATCCCGAACTTGAGCAGGTCCTCCGGCATGACCTCGCCGAACAGCGCGGTCTCGCCCTTCTCGCTCTTGGGCCGCAGCACGGCGTTGAAGCCCATGCCCTGCTGGCCGGTGCGGGACTCGATGAGCTGCTCCAGCCCCGCGAAGGCCCCACCGCAGATGAACAGCACGTTGGTGGTGTCGATCTGGATGAACTCCTGGTGCGGGTGCTTGCGTCCGCCCTGCGGGGGAACGCTCGCCGTGGTGCCCTCCAGGATCTTCAGCAGCGCCTGTTGGACACCCTCACCGGACACGTCGCGCGTGATCGAGGGGTTCTCGCTCTTGCGGGCGACCTTGTCGACCTCGTCGATGTAGATGATGCCGGTCTCGGCCTTCTTGACGTCGTAGTCAGCGGCCTGGATCAGCTTCAGGAGAATGTTCTCGACGTCCTCGCCCACGTAGCCCGCCTCGGTCAGCGCTGTGGCGTCCGCGATGGCGAAGGGGACGTTCAGGATCTTCGCGAGGGTCTGGGCCAGCAGGGTCTTGCCCGACCCGGTCGGCCCCAGCAGGAGAATGTTCGACTTGGCGATCTCGACGTCCTCGTCACCGGGACGGTCGGTCTCCGAACGGACCCTCTTGTAGTGGTTGTACACCGCCACCGAGAGGGACTTCTTCGCCTGCTCCTGACCGATCACGTACGAGTCGAGGAACTCGTAGATCTCGCGGGGCTTGGGGAGGGAATCCCACGTGAGCTCCGTGGCGTCGGCGAGTTCCTCTTCGATGATCTCGTTGCACAGATCGATGCACTCATCGCAGATGTACACGCCGGGGCCGGCGATGAGCTTCTTCACCTGCTTTTGGCTCTTGCCGCAGAATGAGCACTTCAGCAGATCCCCGCCGTCACCGATGCGTGCCACCCAGCCACTCCTCAAAACTAAGGCCGCCCCGTTCCCGGCGCACCCGGCGCCGAACGGACGGAAAGCTCAAGTTCCCGTGATCCGTTCACGACCGGCCAGCCACGAACGGGGCGATCTGTGTGTCGCTCTCCGCCAGACTAAGCGAAAAACCGGACCGGCTTCACCACCGGGCTGTCCCAGGCGGGTCAGAAACCGGTCCGGCAGGTACTTCCCGATGGCCGGACTCCTCTGACCGGGAACGCCTCCGCGTGCGCGGAAAGTCCCGGCCAGAGGCCGACGGCCGATGTCGCCCTACTTCAGGGAAGCCTTGCGGTAGGGCAGCACGAAGTCGATGAGACCGTATTCGACGGCCTCCTCCGAGGTGAGGATCTTGTCCCGCTCGATGTCCTTCGAGACCTGCTCCGCGGTCCGCCCGGTGTGCTTGGCCAGAGTGCTCTCCAGCTGCTGGCGGATCCGGGTGATCTCGTTGGCCTGGATCTCGATGTCACTGGCCTGACCGTGCATACCCTCGGTCGCGGGCTGGTGGATCATCATCCGGGCGTTGGGCAGCGCACCGCGCTTGCCCTTGGTGCCGCCCGCCAGCAGGATCGCGGCGGCCGACGCGGCCTGTCCGATGCACACCGTCTGGATGTCGGGGCGCACGAACTGCATGGTGTCGTAGATCGCCATGAGCGAGGTGAAGGACCCGCCCGGCGAGTTGATGTACATCTGGATGTCCCGCTCGGAGTCGAGCTGCTCAAGCGTGATGAGCTGGGCCATCAGGTCGTTGGCCGAAACGTCGTCGATCTGGACGCCGACGAAGATGATCCGCTCTTCGAAGAGCTTGTTGTACGGATTCATCTCCTTGACGCCGTACGACGTACGCTCCACGTAGGACGGCAGGACGTAGCGGCTCTGGGGAGCCATCGAGGCCGCGCCGCCGATGGGACTGGGATTGAACTCGGTCATTTCACGCCTTCCACGCACTGCGCCGATTCATGGGCTGGGGCCAGGTCAGCTGGTCACGTCGAGGGTGCCCTCGAGCACCTCGTCGATGAAGCCGTACTCCAGTGACTCCCGGGCCGTGAACCAGCGGTCACGATCGGCGTCCTTCTCGATCTGCTCGACCGTCTGCCCGGTGTGCTCGGAGATCTTCTCGATGAACATCTTCTTCACGTAGAGCAGCTGGTCAGCCAGGATCCGGATGTCGGAGGCGGTGCCCCCGATGCCACCGGAGGGCTGGTGCATCATGACGCGGGTGTGCGGCAGTGCGTAACGCTTGCCGGGAGCACCGGCGCACAGGAGCATCTGGCCCATGGAAGCGGCCATACCGATACCCACGGTGCGCACGTCGTTGGGGATGTACTGCATGACGTCGTAGATCGCCATGCCCGCCGTTACGGAACCACCCGGCGAGTTGATGTACATGGTGATGTCCCGCTGGCGGTCCTCTGCGGACAGCAGCAGGAGTTCACCAACCAGGCGGTTGGCGATGTCATCGTCGACCTGCTGGCCGAGGAATACGATTCGCTGGCGCAACAGGCGCTGAGGCGTCTGCTCAATAAAAGGGGAAAGCTGCGGATCCGACGTACGAGCGTCGAATCGCGGGGACTCATCAAAGGTCGGCGGCACTCTCGTCACCTGCTCCGGAATCGAAACGGTTGCGATACAGCGACACTAACGCCGACAGACGCCAGGCTCGTCCGGATACCGTCCCTGTTCGCTTTGAGCGCAGGGTGCGGCGGGCCCCGAACACGCCTTTTCTCCTGGCGGCGAACAAACACGACGGGCCCCGACCGACCCGGTGCGGGTCGGTCGGGGCCCGTACGAGGGCTGTGCGGCCGAAGGACTACTTGGAGTCGGCCTCGGCAGCCGCCTCGTCGTCCTTCGTCTCCTCGACGGCCTCGTCAGCCTCGGCGACCGCAGCGGCGGCGGCCTCGGCGGCCTCCTCCACGGCGTCCTCGTCCGAGGCCTCGACGATCTCCTGCTCGACGACGTTGCCGTCCTCGTCGGTCACCTTGGCGGCGGCCAGGACCAGGTCCATGGCCTTGCCGCGGACGACCTCGGTGAAGGCGACGCGGATCTGATTCGACTCGACCAGGTGCTGGGCCAGCTGGTCCGGGCTCACACCCATGCGCTGGGCCTGCTCGAACACGTACTGGCTGAGCTCGCCCTGGTCGGCGCTGAGGTCCTCCTGGAGGGCCAGCTGGTCGAGGATGAAACCAGCCTTGACCGCCGAGTTGGCGCCGGTCTTCAGCTCCTCCTCGAACTCCTCCTCGGTCTTGCCCTGCGACTCGAGGTAGGCCTCCTTGGTCAGGCCGCTCTGCGCCAGCTGCTGCTCCAGGCTCTGCCGACGACGGGTGATCTCCTCGTCGACGACCGCGTCGGGCAGCGGGATCTCGACGGAGTCGATCAGCTTCTCCAGCGCCTTGTCACGGGCGGCGGAGAGCTGCTGCATCCGACGGACGTCGGCCATGCGCTTGCGCACGTCCTCACGCAGCTCGTCGATGGTGTCGAACTCCGAGGCGAGCTGGGCGAACTCGTCGTCCAGCTCGGGCAGCTCCTTCACCTTCACCGAGTGCACGGTGACGGTGACGTCCGCCTCCTCGCCCTCGTGCTCGCCACCGACGAGGGTGGTCTTGAAGGTGGCCTCGCCACCGGCCTCCATGCCGCGCAGGGTCTCGTCGAGGCCCTCCAGCATGGTGTTGGTGCCGACCTCGTAGGAGTAGCCGCTGACGGCAACGTCCTCGAGCTTCTCACCGTCGATGGCGGCAGCCAGGTCGATGGAGAGGTGGTCGCCGTCCTCGACGGGACGGTCGGCACCGACAAGGGTGGAGAAGCGCTCGCGCAGGGTGCCGATCTGCTCGTCGACCTGCTCGTCGGTGACGGTCGCGTTGTCGACGGTCACCTCGATGCCCTTGTAGTCCTTCACCTCGAACTTGGGTCGGATGTCGACCTCGGCGGTGAAGGCGAGCTCGTCGTTGTCCTCCAGCTTGGTGACCTCCACGTCGGGCTGGCCGAGCGCGAAGATCTCCTCCTTCTGGATGGCTTCGTTGTAGAGCTCCGGAACGGCGTGGTTGACAGCTTCGCTGATCACCGCGCCACGGCCGACGTAGCGGTCGATCAGCCGCGCCGGCGCCTTGCCCGGGCGGAAGCCCTTGATCCGAACCTGCTTCGCGAGCGACTTGTAGGTCTCGTCGAAAGCGTGCTCGAGCTCCTCGAAGGGCACCTCGATGGTCAGCTTGACCCGGGTCGGGCTGAGCTCCTCGACATCGGTCTTCACGGGGCGGTACTCCTAGGTTTGCCGGCTGGTGTCCGCGTCGGCCCGCAGGCGCACCACACAAACGGCGAATGCACGCGCGCACCCCGGGCCAGTGATGACCACGTTCTACTGGGGTGCCCTGCGACGGGCTGGGACTTACAGTTTCCTGCTGATCGCACCAAGTCTAGGGCAGATACACAGGGGGCCACGGCGCACGGCCCGAAGGCCGCGCAACCAGTGGGTGGTTTCGTCGGGGTGGCGGGATTCGAACCCGCGGCCTCATGCTCCCAAAGCATGCGCGCTAACCAAGCTGCGCTACACCCCGTTGCCCGGCGCGGACACACGTTCCCGAAATCGGGTGTGCGACCACCGCCCCGGAGACTGTACTCTTGTCTCCGTCGGCTCCACGAGTCTAGAGGAAACTCAAGGGCTCCGATGCCACGCGGGCGTAGTTCAATGGTAGAACCCCAGCCTTCCAAGCTGGTCATGCGAGTTCGATTCTCGTCGCCCGCTCCACCCGGAGCGAGCTGGTGTGCACGGCACACGCGGCTCGCTCCGTTTCTTTGCCCGGGGATCGCCCCCGGAGCTCCCCGCGCCACACGGCGCGGGCAACCCCGGCACCCCGAAGAATCAGAGCCGCTCGGCGACGTTCACCCGGAAGTGGAACTCGGTCGTGGCGCCGACCAGGTTGACGAGGTAGGAGTCCTCACAGATCCGGTAGACCGTGCGCTCACGCTCGGACCAGGGGTGCTTCGGGGTGAAACTCCCGGTCAGCTCCAGTGCCGCCGCCCTGGCCTGTTCCCGTTCGGGGTACTCACCCCTGATCAGCCCCATCCCCCAGCGCACGTTCTGCCCGTAGCTGATGCTCTCCTCGACCAGTACCGACCACGCCATCAGCTGAATCCACCCTTCTCCGCGAACCTTTCGGTGATGGGACTCACCGTCGACCCGGAAGGTTCCGGGTGAGGGGACTCACACATTCGGACGAACACGGTTCGGTTCAGACGTCCCCGGAGGCGGAATACCCGCCTCGAACGGGTACGTTGACCTTTCGGGCGGCCCCGTCGGCTCGATCAGGTGCGGGCGCCCCTCGGGTTCGGCGAAACGGGGGCCAGATGACGGACACGGACGGGACTCACGAGATGGCGGAGCCGCTCAGCGCGCTCTGGTTCCAGCGGCCGGAGCCACTGGAGCGCCCAGCCGTGGTCACCGGTGTCTTCGACGTCCTGCACGTCGGGCACGTGCGCTTCCTGCGCTCCATCGCCGAACGCGGACTCCCCCTGGTCGTGGGCATCGAGTCCGACGAACGCGTGCGGGCCTGGAAGGGCCCCGGACGCCCGGTCAACCCCGACGCGGAACGGGCCGAGACCATCGCCGCCCTCTCCTGTGTGACCGGCTCCTTCATCATCGAGGGCCCGCCCTCGGTCGCCGACTGGGCGGCCTACGCGGACCTGCTCCGCCCCCTCGCACCGGCCGCCCTGGCCTTCACCGCCGGTGACCGCTACACCCAGGCCAAGATCCGCGGGGCCGACGCCCTCGACGCCCAGGCCTGGGAGCTCCCCTTCACCCCCGGCCGCTCCACGACCGCTGCGCTCGGCCGTCTCGCGCACTCCCTCTGACCCCGGGTGCCGCGCCTCACATCCGGCGCGCCCGGTCCGGCCTCCGCCCTCGGGCGGGAAGCGGTGCGCGCGCACCGGCGTTGACGCATGCGTGGCGAACCGAGGTACGAAACGAGGCTGCCGATGATGTCAGGGAGGCCCTCCTACAGGGCACTGGTCAACGACGGAAGCGCACGTGGGCAGGAACTGCCCCCGGGGATCACCGGGCGCGTCCTGTCCTACGCGACACCGCACTGGCGATCCATCGTGCTCTTCCTGATGGTGACCGCGGTGGGCGCGGCCATCGTCGTGGCCAACCCGCTGCTGCTGCGGGCCATCATCGACCGGGGCATCATTCCGGGGAACACCTCGCTGGTCATCTGGCTGGCGGTCGCCGCGGCGGTGCTGGCGCTCCTGGAGGGCGTCATCACCCTGACCGGCCGGTGGCTGTCCTCCCGGATCGGTGAGGGCGTCATCTACCTGCTGCGCACCCAGGTGTTCACCCACGTGCAGCGGATGCCGATCTCCTTCTTCACCCGCACCCAGACCGGTTCGCTGATCAGCCGCCTGAACACGGACGTGGTCGGCGCCCAGCGCGCCATCACCTCGGTGCTGCAGTCCGTGGTGTCCAACCTGATCAGTGTGGTAGCGGTGGTCATCACGATGCTGGCGCTGTCCTGGCAGGTGACCCTGCTGGCGCTGGCCCTGGTGCCACTGTTCATCATCCCCGCGAAGCTGCTGGGCCGCAGGCTCGCCAACATCTCCCGCGACGCCATGGACAACAACGCCGCGATGAGCTCACTGATGACCGAGCGGTTCAATGTCGGCGGGGCCATGCTGGTCAAGCTGTACGGACGCCCCGACGAGGAGTCGCGGGGGTTCGCCGGCAGGGCGGCGCGCGTGCGCGACCTGGGGGTCCGCCAGTCCGTGATCGGTGGCCTGCTGTTCACGATGCTGGCCACCATCACGGCGCTGGCCATGGCGATGGTCTACGGCGTGGGCGGTGTGCTGGCCGCCGGCGGCGCCTTCGAGGTCGGCACGCTGGTCGCCCTGACCACCCTGCTGGCGCGGCTCTACGGGCCGGTGACCACCCTGTCCAACGTACACGTGGAGATCATGACCGCGCTGGTCTCCTTCGACCGGGTCTTCGAGGTGCTGGACCTGGAACCGCAGATCAAGGAGAGCCCGGACGCGAAGCCGCTGCCGAGGGGCCCGCTGAGCGTGGAGTTCGACCGGGTGTCCTTCCGCTACCCCGGCTCCGCGGAGACCTCGGTGGCCTCCCTGGAGCTGACGCCCCAGGCCGAGGGCACCGAGGACACCCAGGTGCTGAGCGAGGTCTCCTTCCGAGCCGAGCCCGGACAGATGGTGGCCCTGGT
The DNA here is from genome assembly GCF_055763695.1 of Nocardiopsis moroccensis. NCBI lineage: Bacteria > Bacillati > Actinomycetota > Actinomycetes > Streptosporangiales > Nocardiopsidaceae > Nocardiopsis > Nocardiopsis moroccensis. Next base: position 3,171,398 of record NZ_CP199747.1, read on the forward strand.
GGGACCGTCGGGCGCGGGCAAGACCACCCTCACACATCTGGTGTCCCGGCTGTACGACCCGACCGAGGGGGCGGTGCGGATCGGCGGGCTGGACCTGCGCGGGGCCACCGGCGACTCGCTGCGCGAGGCCGTGGGCGTGGTGACCCAGGACGCGCAGCTCTTCCACGACACCGTGGGCGCCAACCTGCGCTACGCCAAGCCGGGCGCGACCGACGAGGAGTTGGCGCAAGTGCTGCGGATGGCGCGCCTGGGGCCGCTCCTGGAGCAGCTCCCGAACGGGCTCGACACGATGGTCGGTGACCGCGGGTACCGCCTCTCCGGCGGTGAGAAGCAGCGTCTGGCGATCGCACGGCTGCTGCTGAAGGCACCGTCGATCGTGGTTCTGGACGAGGCCACGGCCCACCTGGACTCCGGGTCCGAGGCGGCGGTGCAGGAGGCCCTGGCGGTCGCCCTGCAGGGCCGGACCTCACTGGTGATCGCGCACCGGCTGGCCACGGTCCGCGAGGCCGACCAGATCCTGGTCCTGGAGGACGGCCGGATCCTGGAGCGCGGTACGCACGAGCAGCTGCTGGACGCGGAGGGCCTGTACACGGCGCTGTACCGCACCCAGTTCGCGCCACAGTCCCGCTAGCGCGCGGCGGGGCGGGCAGGGCCCAACGGGTCCCGGGGTCCCGCCCCGGGCTCCCCTGACGCCCCTAACCGTCCTTCTTGCCCTTGCCCTTGCCCTTCTTGGCCTTCTTGCCCTTCTTGGTCTTCTTCTTGGCGCCGTCCTTCTCGGCCTTCTCGCCACCGTCCTTCGTGGCGCCGCCTCCGGCCGACTCCGCCCCGGAAGCCCGCTCGGCCTTCTTGGCCTTCTTGGCCTTCTTGGCCAGCTTCTCCTCGGCCTTCCTGCGCTCCTTCTTCGCGGACTTGGAGTGCTTGGGCTTCTTGCGCTTCTTCGGCTTCTTGGCGTCCTTGGAGGTCACGTGGCCCTCCAGGACGGCGGGAAGCGGAGCGATCCCGGGCCCTCCTTCGAAGATCCAGTCGTCCACCGCGTCCAAGAGCCCGTCCTCGCTCATCCGGCCCAGCCAGACGGGGCGCCCTCCCGCGGCCCGGCCCTCCTGGGAGGGTTGGACCACGACGACGTTGGCCTGGAAGCAGATACCCAGGCACTTGCTGGTACGGACCGGGACGCGGCGGGCGGAGTGGTCCTCGATCGCGCTGAGCCGGGCGAGCTGGGCCTTGTGGTCCACCCCGGGCACCTTCTTCTTCGTCCCGCAGCAGCAGCCCCGGCAGACCGTGAGTTTGCAGGGCGCACCGTCGATCGCGTTCACCACTCCGCACCCCCGTTAGGTTCGCCTTACCTCACTGTCAGGTTAGTCTCCCGCTGAACCGCTCTGATCAGCGGGGACGGCGTAGGGGCCGGTGACCTCCATCGGACGCCAGGTCTCCGGCAGGCCCTCGGAGCCTTCGGAGTCCTGGGTTCCCGCCTTCCAGCCGCTTCCCCAGACCACGGGCAACCCGGCGGCGAAGAGCGGGTGCGGCAGATCCATCAGCTGCATCCGGACCTGCGGTTCGGTGCAGGCCCCCGAACTTCCACATCGGGCGATCGGCTGGCCCGCCACCACCCGGTCTCCGGGGGCCACCGCGGCCGACCCCCGGCGCAGGTGGCCCAGGAGTACGTGGGCGCCGCCGATGTCGATGACCACGTGGTTGCCCATCAGCCCCGAGGGGCCCCGGAACTCGCGCAGGGTGTTCTCCACGACCGTGCCGAACAGCCAGAGCCAGGAGTTGCGGCTGCGGTGGTCGCGTTGGCGGTCGTGCACCCGGACCACGGTCCCGTCCGCCGGTGCGTACACGGGGGCGCCGAAGGCCGGAAAGTCCCCCGGGGGACGGCTGAGCGGGCGCCAGGCGATGTCGGGGCGGGTGCCGTCCTCGGCGACCAGTCCGAGCGCGTACGTCTGCCCGTAGGCGTGGGTGCCCTGGCTCGGAACGCTGTCCACGGGGCTGGTCAACGCCATCCATCGGCCGCGCACCGGCGGCGCCAGGACTCGCGGGGCGCAGCGCGGAGTGCCCAGACGCAGGTGCACGGCCAGGGCCACCAGCAACAACGCACCGCCGACCCACCAGGACAGGCCGAGGTACCCGGCCAGGAGAGCGGCCATCGCCAGCCACATCAGGGGCATACGGAGCCTGGCGAGAAGGACGGGAAGGGGACGCGGAGCGGAGGAGCGCATCCACCATTGTGGACACGGCCCGACCACCCCGCGTCCCCGGTTGCCGTCCCGGCTAGGACTCCTTGTCGTCCCGGTCGTTCTCCCGGGCGCGTTTGCGCAGGTAGTCCGTGGCCGCGCCGGCCCCCTTGTCGATCTTGTCGTCGTGTGCGCCGCCGGTGGCCTTCTTCGCGGCCCTGGCAGCCTTTCCGACCACACCCTCGGCCTTGTCGGCGTTGTCGGTGACGGCCTTCTTCAGCCGGTCGAACATACCTCCGCTAGCGGACATGGAATCCCCCCTGTAGATCCGTCCTGCTTCCTGACGTAATACCCGCTCCAACCGGGGTCCATGCGGCGTGTCACCGGTCGGGAACCTCGCGTACGGGCACGGACCCGGCCAGAGGCCCCGTATCCGCCGGTCCGTTCGGCCGAACGGACCGGCGGAACCGTTCGGCCGCCCGGGTCCGGTCAGAGGCCGAGGACCATCTGGGCCACGGAGAAGTAGATGAGCAGGCCGGTGGCGTCCACGAGGGTCGCGACCATCGGTGAGGAGACCACCGCCGGGTCCACCCCCGCCTTGCGGGCCAGCAGGGGCATCGACGAGCCGATGACGGCCGCCCAGGTGCAGATCGCGATCACCGACAGGGCGACCACCATCGCGATGTCGAACCCGACCAGAAGGGAACCGATGGCCAGGGCGATCCCGGCGAGCATCACACCCAGGAGCAGACCGACCCGGCTCTCCTTCCAGATCACCGAGGGCAGGTCACGCACCCGGACCTCGCCGACCGCGAGGGCGCGCACGATCGCCGTGGCCGACTGGGCGCCGACGTTCCCGCCGGTGCCGATGAGCATCGGCACGAACATCGCCAACGCCGTGACCTGCTCGAGCGTGGCCTCGTAGACCTGCATGACGTTGACGGTGAGGGTCGCCGCGACGATGAGCAGCATGAGCCACACCGAGCGGGCACCGACCAGGCGCAGCACACCGACGGACACGTAGTGCTCACCGACCGGGCTGGCACCGGACTGGCGGGCCATGTCCTCGGAGTCGGCCGCCTCGATGACCTCCAGGGCGTCGTCGAAGGTGAACAGCCCGACGAACCGGTCCTCGGAGTCCACCACCGGGAGGGAGACCAGGTTGGCCTCCTGGATCAGTCGGGCGGCGTCCTCGACCGGCTCGCTGGCACCCACCCGCGGCGCGAACACGTCCACCAGGTCCTTGAGGAGGCGGTCGTCGTCGCTGACCACGAGGTCGCTCAGGGTGATGGTGCCGACCAGGCGACGGCCGTCGCTGACCACCGGCAGGGTGTAGATCGTCTCGGCGTCGGCTCCTTTGGCGCGCACCACCTCCAGGGCGCGGCCGACGGTCAGGTCCCGGTGCAGGATGACCGTCTCGGGGGTCATGTACCTGCCGACCGAGTCCTCCGGGTAGCCCAGGAGCGCGGCGGTCATCTTGCGTTCGGCGGGGCTCAGCCCGGCCAGGGCCCGGGTGGCGATCTTGGCCGGCGCCTCCCCGATGAGGCGGGCCCGGTCGTCCGGGTCCATCTCCTCGAGGATCTCGTGGAAGTCGGTGCCGCGCAGGCCGAGGAGGATGGCCTGCTGCTGACCGGGGTCGAGCTCCTCGAAGACCTCCAGCTCGCGGTCCTTGTCCAGGAGCCGGAACGGGATGATCGCCTCGCGGCCGACCATGCGGGAGAGTTCGTCCGCTATCTCGTGGGGCCTGTGTTCGGCCAACCAGAGCCTGATCCCGGTCAGGTCGTTGTTCTCGACCAGATCTGTGAGTTCTTCAGCGCGCTCGCCGTCCATGCGAAGCACCCCCTTGCGTCTCCATCGCCCGGCGGGCACGCCCGCGGGGCCGCGAAATCTGGGAAGTCCGGGTCCTGTCCCGGGGCTCGGGTCCGGCCCCTCGTCACTGGTGTGGTGGGCCGTGCGGCGCCGGCGCCCGGGGGGCGTGGAGGGGCGGGCACGGCGATCCGGGGACGGGTACGAAGACCTCGTACCGGGGTCGGGGAACATGTCGACCCTACCGCCAGGAGCGGCGGGGGCGGCTCATCCCCGCGGGGGCGGAGCGGGTTCGGGTCAGGTGCGCCAGAGGACCACGAGGGCGCAGTCGTCGTTCTTGTCCTTGCTGAGCGTGTCCACGACCTCGTCCGCACCGGTGGCGAAACCCTGGGTGACCAGGATGTCGGCGGTTCCGAGCAGACGGTCGATGCCCGCGTCCAGGTCCTCCCCCGGCGTCTCGATGAGACCGTCGGTGCACAGCATGATCGCGTCTCCGGGACGGAGCTTGCCCTCGACTGAGGTGTAGGTCATCTCGGGGATGACGCCCAGGACCACGCCCTTGGCCTCGGTGGTGCTCCACATCCCGCCGCCGCTGTCGTAGTGCAGCGCGGGCGGGTGTCCGGCGGAGGTGACCTGGTAGGCGCCGGTGTCGGTGTCCACGCTCAGGTGCACGGCGGTCACGAAGCCCTCACCGCCGCTGTTGCGCATCAGGTAGTCGTTGCAGTGGGCGAGGAAGTCGCCGGCGGGCACCGCCCCGATCAGCCCGCTGAAGGCACCGGAGAGCATCAGGGCCCGGGTCCCGGCGTCCACGCCCTTGCCGGAGACGTCGACGACGGCGACGTCGAGCCGGTTCTCCCTGCGGATGGAGACCACGAAATCACCGCCGAAGGAGGAGCCGCCCGCCTGGCGCAGGACAGCGGTACGCCCCCACCCCTCGGGGAGCTCGGGCAGGTTTCCCTGGTCGCGGAGGCGGTCACGCAGGTCCAGCAGCATCATCTCGCCGCTCAGCCCCTGCACGCCGAGGCGTTCGCGCACCCCGGACAGCAGATAGGACAGCACCCCGGTGACACCGATGGTGACGAGCAGGCCGGGGCCCACCTGGCCGAAGTCGAGCATGAAGGCCACGAACAGCAGGACCGCCGCGACCACCCCGAGCAGGAAGGCGAGGCTCTTGCGCTTGAGCAGCAGGCCTCCGGCGAGGACGGTCAGGATGGTGGAGCTGGGCGGGAACCAGCCCGCAGGTCCCCAGACCGCGCCCACACCGATCCCCACCGCGATGACGACGAGGGTGATCAGGACGAGCCGGTAGCGGAACAACACCTTGCGCCGGAGCACCGCGATGAGCCGCTGCGCGGTGGAGCGCAGCAGCCGGGTGGTCTTGGCGGTCGGTGTGGAGTTCATCGGTCCTCTCGGCCCGCTCGGCCCGCTCGGCCGCGGGGGTTACTCCTGGTCGTCGTACGGCACACCGGTGCGGTCGCGTCGGGGGCCGGTTCGTGTCGGCGGGCCGTGGCGCTGTGGGGGCACGCCCGATCGTGGTGGCTGGTTCCGTTCAGGGGGGCGGAAACCGTTGGGTCGCGGACGACGTCAGCCCGCCGCCGTGCACGAACTGTAGCGGTTGGCATGCGGCTGTGGCACGTGCAACCAGCGGTGTTCCGCCCCTTAACCCCGGTTTTGGGTTCCGCCTAAACCCGGGTGTACGGGGCGGGGTCCGAGTACGGGTGCGCCCCCGCGCGCCGAACACACGGGGGCGGACGATCGGCCCCGCGCCCGTGCGGGACCACGGACGGGGTTACGGAAGCGGGGGGAGCTCGCCGGTCTGCTCGTAGTCGCCGAGCATGGCGATGCGGCGGGTGTGCCGCTCCTCGTCGCTGTACGGGGTGGTGAGGAAGAGTTCGACGAACCGGGTGGACTCCTCCAGGGAGTGCATCCGACCGCCGACGGAGAGCACGTTGGCGTCGTTGTGTTCCCGCGCCAGCCTGGCGGTGTCCTCGCTCCAGGCCAGAGCGGCACGGACGCCCCGGACCTTGTTGGCGGCGATCTGTTCGCCGTTGCCGGAACCGCCGATCACCACCCCCAGGGAACCCGGGTCCCCGGCGACGCCCTCGGCGGCGCGCAGGACGAAGGGCGGGTAGTCGTCGACCGCGTCGTAGACGGCCGGGCCGGCGTCGACGACCTCGTGACCGTGCTCCTTCAGCCAGGAGACGAGGTGTTCTTTGAGCTCGAAGCCCGCATGATCTGATCCAAGGTAAACACGCACGTCACCAGTGTGACAGCTCCCGGGTACGGACGACGCCGCGCCCCCTCCGGTCGGTGGACCGGCGGGGGCGCGGCGTTCTCCGTGTGGGTCAGGCACCGGCCGCGGCGGCCGCGACGCTCAGACCGAGCGCGGCGAAGCCGACCATCGACAGGATCGCCACCAGGTTGTACACGAACATCGACTTGAGGTCCTTACTGAGGGGACCTGCCTTGGAGACCGCGGGCTTGCTGCTCAACTCACACCTCGTTTGGGTTCGACCAGGGGATGACCAGTCGGAATTTTTCCACACCCCACAACGCGCGAGTCACCGGGGCCGATTCCGACCGAACGCGCGCGGGGGCCGTGAGTCCGGCCACAGTGGTCAGGTCTGCACGGCCTTGACCTCGCAGAACTCGACCAGGCCGGGCAGACCCCACTCACGGCCGTTGCCGGAGCGCTTGTAACCGCCGAAGGGCGCCCGCGGGTTCATGGCCCCGCCGTTGAGCTCGATCTGGCCGGCCCGCAGGCGGCGGGCGACCGCCAGCCCCTCCTCCTGGTCGCCCGACCACACCGCGGCGTTGAGGCCGTAGACGGTGTCGTTGGCGATCTCGACCGCCTCCTCCACCGTGTCGTAGGGGATGAGGACGAGCACCGGGCCGAAGATCTCCTCCTGGGCGATGCGCATGTCGTTGCGCACGTCGGCGAAGACGGTCGGACGGACGTAGAAGCCCTTCTCCAGCCCCTCGACGGGCTCGGAGCCACCGGTGACCAGCCGGGCGCCCTCCGAGACGCCGAGGTCCACGTAGGAGCGGACCTTGTCGAACTGGGCGGCGGAGACCAGCGGGCCCATCCGGGTGCCCTCGTCCTCGGGGTCGCCCGGGACGTACTTGGCGGCGGAGGCCGCGGCCAGCTCCACGGCCTCCGCGTAGGAGTCGCGGTGCACCAGCATCCGGGTGAGCGCGTTGCAGCTCTGGCCGGTGTTGCGCATGACGTCGGCGACACCGCGCTTGACGGCCTTGGTCAGGTCGGCGCCCGGCAGGATGAGGTTGGGCGACTTGCCGCCCAGCTCCAGGGCGACCTTCTTGACCGTTTCGGCCGCGACCTGGGACACCCGGGTGCCGGCGCGGGTGGAACCGGTGAAGGAGACCATGTCGATCCCGGGGTGGGCGGCGATCGCCTCGCCCACCACCGGTCCGGTGCCGGAGACCAGGTTGAACACGCCCGCGGGCAGGCCGGCCCCGTCGAAGACCTCCGCCAGCGCGTAGGCGCTCAGCGGGGCGACCTCGCTGGGCTTGAGGACCACGGTGTTGCCCGCGAGCAGCGCGGGGACGACCTTGAGGACGATCTGGTGCAGCGGGTAGTTCCACGGGGTGATCGCGCCGACCACTCCGATCGGCTCGTGCACCACGAGGGAGTTGCCGACCTTCTCCCCGGTGAAGTAGCGCTCCCCGTGCTCCTCGACCAGGTCGATGTAGGTCCGGAACATGAGCGAGGGCAGCCCGGCCTGCACCTTGGCGGCGAAGGTGGCGGGAGCGCCCATGTCCCGGGTGAGTTCGGCGGCGATGTCACCGATGCGGGCGTTGAACAGTTCCAGGGCCTTGGTCAGGTGGGTGACGCGCTGGCCCGGGGTGAGCGCCGACCAGGCGGGGAGGGCGGCGGCCGCGGCCTCGACCGCGGCGTCGACGTCAGCGGTGGCACCCGCCGGAACGGTGTCGATGACCTGCTCGGTAGCCGGGTTGACCACGTCAAGGGCCTCGTCGGAGGCGGAGTCGCGCCAGGCGCCGTCGATGTAGAGGGATCGCATGGTCCCATTTTCGCAGAACGTGATTCTGGTTGGCCAGGGCGGGGAGGCCCGAAGGCGCGGCCGGGACGGGGACCCGTGGTTCCACGGATACCCACCCCGGAGCGCCTGCGGCGTCCGGTCCGGCCGCCCCGTGCGGATCAGTCCCAGTGCGGGGGGCGGTCGGCGATCAGCCGCGCGGTGGAGTCCTCGTCGCCGTCGCCCCAGCCCTCGGAGCGTTCGTCGCTCGTGGTGTCGGGCAGCAGGTCGAGGTCGTCGAGGAAGTTGGGGCGGCGGTCACCGTCAGGCCCGGGCATGGGTCCTCCGTGGTCGTGGAGCTACGTGTCCGCAGGGGCTGCGGGGTTACGGGTCCCGCGGGGCAGGGCCCCGCGGAGCGGATCAGTCGAAGACGGGGTTGCGGGTGCGGGTGCGCTTGAGCTCGAAGAACCCGTCGGTCCCGGCGACCAGGCGCACACCGTCCCAGAGCTTCCCGGCGTCCTCGCCCCGCGGGATCGGGGTGAGCACCGGGCCGAAGAACGAGACGCCCTCGACCTGGACGACCGGTGTGCCGACGTCCTCACCGACCAGCTTCATCGCCTCGCCGTGCGAGGCGCGCAGGGCCTCATCGTATTCGGTGGAGTCCGCGGCGTCGGCCAGGTCGGCGGGCAGGCCGGCGTCGGCCAGCGCGGCGTGGACCGTCTCCGCGGTGCGCGGTTCACCGTTGTTGTGGAAGCGGGTGCCCAGGGCGGTGTACAGGTCGCCGAGAACGTCCGGTCCGAAACGCTGCTCGGCGGCGACGCACACGCGCACCGCGCCCCAGGAGCGGTCGATCGAGTCCCGGTACTCCTGGGGCAGGTCGCGGCCCTCGTTGAGCACCCCGAGGCTCATCACCCGCCAGCGCACACGCACCGGCCGGACCTGCTCCACCTCCAGCAGCCACCGGGAGGTGATCCACGCCCACGGGCAGGCGGGGTCGAACCACATGTCCGCGTGGATGGTCTCCTGGTCGCCCGTCTGTTCGGGGGACTGGGTCATCGCTGCTCCTCGTCTGGGACGGTCGAAGCCCCGGGGCCGGACCCGGGACGGCCGAGAACTTCTCGCCGTAGGTCACCAACCACGCCCATCGGTTGCACATTCCGCTCGTGTGCGTGGCAGGATCGATCCCGGATGACAACGACCTCCGGCCCGACGACGCCCACCCCAGGCGGCAGGCTCGCCGCGGTCGGCAACGATTTCCGGCCGGCGATGACGGCGGCCGTGGAGGGAGCGTGGCGTGGCAGGGAACCTGACACGGGACGAGGCTCGGGAGAGGGCGCGCATTCTCAGCGTCGACTCCTACGCCGTGGAGCTGGACCTGACCACCGGGGACGAGACCTTCCGGTCCACCACCGTGGTGCGTTTCTCCAGCACTGAGCCGGGCGCACGGACCTTCGTCGACCTGGCCGCGCCGAGGATCCGGAGCGCCGTGCTGAACGGGCGCGAGCTGGACGCGGCGGAGCTGTTCGACGGTGAGCGGCTCACCCTGCCGGACCTGGCGGCCGAGAACGAGCTGACGGTGGTCGCCGACGCCGCCTACATGCGCACCGGCGAGGGCCTGCACCGGTTCGTGGACCCGGTCGACGGGTCGGTGTACCTGTACAGCCAGTTCGAGACGGCCGACGCGCACCGCATGTTCACGTGCTTCGACCAGCCCGACCTGAAGTCCGTCTTCGAGCTGACCGTGTACGCGCCCCCGTCGTGGGAGGTGGTCTCCAACAGCGCACCCGACGTGGAGCGCGAGGCCGCGGGCGAGGAGCGGGTCCGCTGGCACTTCCCCGCCACCCAGGTGATGTCGACCTACATCACCGCGCTGATCGCCGGGCCGTACCACGTGGTCCGCGACGAGCACGACGGCATCCCGCTGGGCCTGTACTGCCGGGCCTCGCTCGCCGAGCACCTGGACTCCGAGGCCCTGTTCGAGGTCACCAAGCAGGGCTTCGACTTCTTCCACGGCCTGTTCGACCTGCGCTACCCGTTCGGCAAGTACGACCAGCTCTTCGTGCCGGAGTTCAACGCGGGCGCGATGGAGAACGCCGGCGCGGTGACGTTCCTGGAGGACTACGTCTTCCGGTCCCGGGTCACCGACGCCCGCTACGAGCGCCGCGCCGAAACCATCCTGCACGAGATGGCGCACATGTGGTTCGGCGACCTGGTCACCATGCGCTGGTGGGACGACCTGTGGCTGAACGAGTCGTTCGCGACCTACGCCAGCGTCTACTGCCAGGTCAACGCCACCAAGTGGTCCGACGCCTGGACGACGTTCGCCAACGTGGAGAAGGCCTGGGCGCTGCGCCAGGACCAGCTGCCCTCCACGCACCCGATCGCCGCCGACATGGTCGACATCCAGGCGGTCGAGGTCAACTTCGACGGCATCACCTACGCCAAGGGCGCCTCGGTGCTCAAGCAGTTGGCCGCGTACGTGGGTGTGGACGCGTTCTTCGCGGGTGTGCGCGCCTACTTCAAGGAGAACGCGTTCGGCAACACCGAGCTGAAGGACCTGCTCAAGCACCTGGAGGCCGCCTCCGGGCGCGACCTGTCCGGCTGGTCGCGCGAGTGGCTGGAGACCACCGGCGTCAACACCATGCGGCCGGACTTCGAGGTCGACGCGGACGGGAACCTCACGTCCTTCGCGGTCCTGCAGGAGGCCGCCCCGGAACACCCGACGCTGCGCTCGCACCGTCTGGCCGTGGGCCTGTACGACCGCACCGCGGACGGCATCGTGCGCCGCGAGCGCGTGGAGCTGGACGTCAGCGGTGAGCGTACCGAGGTGCCCGAACTGGTCGGCAGGGCCCAGCCGGACCTGGTGCTCATCAACGACGACGACCTCACCTTCACCAAGATCCGCCTGGACGAGCGCTCCCTGCGCACCGTGGTGGAGGGTGCCGGTGAGATCCGCGAGTCCCTGCCCCGCGCGCTGGCCTTCAGCGCCGCCTGGGACATGACCCGGGACGGCGAGATGGCCGCCCGTGACTACGTCGCCCTGGTGATCTCCGGGATCGGCGGGGTGAACGACGTCACGGTCGCCCAGACCCTGCTCCGCCAGGCTTCGGGGGCGCTGTACAACTACGCCGACCCGGCGTGGCGCCCGTTCGGGTTCGAGCTGCTGGCCGACCGCCTGCGCGAGCTGCTCTCCGCGGCCGAGCCCGGCAGCGACCTCCAGCTGGCCTACGTCAACGCGCTGGCGGACGCCGCCGTGAGCGACGCGCACCTGTCGCTGCTGCGCGGGCTGCTGGACGGCGCCATCACCGTGGACGGTCTGACGGTCGACACCGACCTGCGCTGGACCCTGCTGCGCCGTCTGGTGGCCGCGGGTGAGGCGGGCGAGGCGGAGATCGCCGCCGAACTGGAGTCCGACCCGACCGCCACCGGCCAGCGCAACGCCGCGGGCGCCAGGGCCGCCATCCCCACGGCCGAGGCCAAGGAGGCCGCCTGGGAGCGGATCGTGGGCGGGGACCTGGCCAACGCCGAGTTCCGCGCCACCCTGCTGGGCTTCACCGAGCCGCGCCAGGCCGAGCTGTACCGCCCCTACGTGGAGCGGTACTTCGACCAGCTCGCCCCGGCCTGGGAGAAGTGGACCGGTGAGTTCGCGCAGACCTTCGCCGAGGTGGTCTACCCGAGCCAGCTGGTCGAGGAGGCGACACTGGAGCGCACCGACTCCTACATCGCCGACAACGCCCCCGCCCCGGCGCTGCACCGCCTGCTGATCGAGGGCCGGGCCGGGGTCGAGCGCGCCCTGCGCGCCCGCGCCACCGACATCGCCGCCGGTCGGAAGGGCTGACGCGAGCGACTGACGGTACTGCTCCGCCGCGGCCCCGGGGTGCTCTCCCCGGGGCCGCCGTGCGCCCGGCCTAGAGTTCCCGGTAGTGGTTGCCGAGCGGGCCCAGGGCGCGGCGGATCCGGGCGACCATCCGCGGGTCGGCCAGGAGTTCGTCGACCAGGACCGGCTCGCCCTCGCTGCTGGTGAGCGGGATCCGCCAGTTCGGGTATTCGGTGCTGGTCCCCGGCTGGTTCTGCATACGCCGCTCCCCCACCACGTCGGTGAGCGCCACCCCGAGCATCCGGGCCGGTGTCGCCGCGAGGTAGGCGTGCATCGCCGCGACCACGGCGGCCGGATCGCCGACCGGGTCGGCGTCCTCCTCGAGGAACCCCAGGTACACCAGCAGCGCGCACCACTGGTCCACCCGGGCCTCGGAGTCCGCCAGTTCCTCCGCGGCGGGCCGGTCGAGCAGTCCCAGCCGGTCACGCAGTTCGACGTGCTCGGCGGACAGGTAGGAGGCGACCGGCGGGAGGTCGTGCGTGGCCACGGTGGCCAGGCAGTCCCGGCGCCACCGGTCGGGGTGGCGCGGCCTCCCCTCCTCGTCGTTCTCGAACCACAGCACGGACGTACCGAGGACGCCCCGGTCCGCCAGGTGGTCGCGGACCCACGGCTCGACGGTCCCCAGGTCCTCCCCGATGACCACCGCGTCGGCCCGGTGGGCCGCCAGCGCCAGGGTGCCGACCATGCCCTCGTGGTCGAAGCGCAGGTAGGTCCCCTGGTCGGCGGAGGCGCCCTCGGGTACGCACCACAACCGGAACATGCCCATGACGTGGTCCATCCGCAGGCCGCCCGCGTGGCGCAGGCTCTGGGAGAGGATCTGGTGGAAGGGCCCGTACCCGAGCTGGGCCAGACGGGTCGGGTTCCAGGGCGGCTGCCCCCAGTCCTGGCCGAGCTGGTTGAACTCGTCCGGCGGGGCTCCCACGTGCAGTCCGGGGACGAGCGCGTCGCCGTACATCCACGCGTCCGCGCCACCCGCCTGCACACCGATCGCGAGGTCGTGCACGATCCCGAGGCGCATCCCGCTGTCGAGGGCGCTGCCCTGTGCCTGGGCGAGCTGTTCGTCGAGGATCCACTGGAGCCAGCGGTGGAACTCCACCCGCGGCCACAGCCTCAGGGCCTCCCGGCCCACCGCGAGCGAACCGACGTCGCGCAGGTGCGCGGGCCAGGCACGGAAGTCGGACCCGTACTCCTCCGCCAGCGCCGACCACGTCGCGAACTCGACCAGGGGCTGGCCCTCGTGTTCCTGGTAGCGACGGAGCGCCTCCTCCCGGCCCGGGGCGCGGGGCACCTGGAAGAGGATCTCCAGTGCGGTGCGCTTGGCCTCCCAGACGGCGTCCCGGTCGAGCAGGTCGGCGGTGCGGCCGCGTTCTCGCAGCGGCCGTGCCAGGCGCTGCACCCCCTCGCGCTGCGCGGGGTCCAGGCGTGCGTACTCGGGCACGTCCTCCACCCGGATGTAGAGCGGGCTCGCGTAGCGGCGGCTGACCGGCAGGTAGGGGGAGGGTTCGACGGGCACCAGCGGTTCGGTGGCGTGTACCGGGTTGACGAGGGTGAAGTCCGCCCCGAGGTCGCGGGCGCTCCAGTCGGCGAGCTCGGAGAGGTCGCGCAGGTCCCCGGTCCCCCAGGAGGCACGGGAACGCACGCTGTAGACCTGTGCCATCAGACCCCACAGGCGCGGGTTCTCCCGCAGCGCGGTGGGGTCGATCCGGTCGGGGACCACCAGGAGCGGGGCGTCGTGTTCGGCCCCGTTGTCGGTCACCCGCAGGGTGTGCGTCCCCAGCGGCAACCCCGGGTCGAACGGCAGCAGGGAACCGTCGGCGGTCTCCACGGTGCTGCGGGCCCCCTCCGGCAGCACCAGGTCGGGCGCCTTGCCCTCGCGAACCACCACCGCGGGCGGCAGCGGGCCGCGCCCCGGCCCCTGGCCGGAGTCCCGGGGATCCACCCCCAGAGCGGACAGGACATGGCGAATCGTGTCCGGACTGACGGGCACCTGTCGTCCCCGCCAGTCCTCGTACGTGGTCGCGACCCCGTGCTGCTCGGCCACCCGGGCCAGCTGAACGTCCCTCACAGAAACCGATCATGCCCCACAGGGGCCCGTGTACACCGGAGGACGGCCCGGTGTGGGGGCAGAAGATCCTGTCGTCCCTGTTTCTGTGTTCCCCATGGACCTCCCCTTTCCCACGACTTTTCGTTACCGTCTCGGGTTCGGGCAGTACGGGGTGCTCATCCCGTCGCGGATGTCGTGGACGAACTGCATAATCGGTGTCGTGCTCGCGAACTACCGGCGGCTCTTCGCCGTTCCCCACGTCCTGTCCCTGTTGAGCTGGTCCCTGGCGGCCCGGTTCTACACCCCGGGGCTGATGATCGCGGTCACCTTCCTGGTGCAGGGCTGGACGGGCTCCTACACGCTGGCCGGTCTGGTCGCCGGTGCCTTCACCCTGGGCATAGCCCTGGTCGGGCCGCTGCGCGGGCGGATGGCGGACCGCGGCAACAGCGACCGGCTGGTGCTGGTGTGCGGGGTGGTGTTCACCGTCGGTCTGACGACCCTGGCGCTGCTGCCCGCGTCCGTGTGGTGGCTGTCGGTGCCCCTGGCCCTGGGTACCGGGCTCTTCGGCACCCCGGCCAACCAGATCGTGCGCGCGCTGTGGCCGCGACTGACCAGCGGCCCGGAGCGGCAGGCCGTCTACGCGGCCGAGGCCACCACCCAGGAACTGCTGTTCGTCTTCTCCCCGATCCTGACCGCCGGCGTCGTGGCGATGGCGGGAGCGCGCTGGGCCCTGTTGCTCTTGGGTGTGCTGGGGCTGATGGGCGCGGTGGGGTTCGCGCTGTCACTGCGCCGGGCGGGGGTGACCGGCCCGGCCCCGCGGGAGGCCGAGGGGGACGGTGGTTCCACCGACGGGGGCCGGGGCGCCGGTGCCCGTCCCGGCCGCAGCCTGCTGCTCCACCCGGCGCTGTGCCTGGTGTTCGTGATGTGCATGCTCATCGTCTCCGGCGTGGTCAACATGGACCTGGTGATCGTCGCCTGGGCCAACGAGCTGGACGCGCCCCAGTACGTGATGGCGCTGGCCTCGGTGTGGGCCCTGGGCTCCCTGGTCGGGGGTGCGGTCGCCGGCACGGTGAAGGGCGCACCCAGGCTCCGGCTGCGGGCCTTCGCGGCGGCGCTGGGGATCGCGGTGCTGGTTCCGTTCGTCCCACCGGTCACCCACCTGTCCACGCCCCTGCTGATCACCCCGCTGCTCTTCGTGTCGGGGCTGGCGATAGCGCCCACCCTGGCCGCCGTGATGGGACGGCTGGGCGAGACCGCGCCCTCCCACCGGCGCGCGGAGGCGTTCGGGTGGATGGCCACGGCGATGGGGGCCGGAAGCGGGCTCGCCGGTCCGGTGGCAGGAGCCCTGGTGGACACCCACGGGATCGCGGGCGGGGTACTGGGCGCGACCGGACTGATCCTGCTGGCCGCCGTACTGAGCCTGTTCCTGCCCCGTCCGGCCGCTCCGGCTCCGGTCAGTGCCACCCCTCGGGAACCCGGTGCGCCCATGGACGGGCCCGCTCCAGCTGGGCCGACAGGGACAACAGGGTCCCCTCCCCACCCCTCGGACCAGTGAGCATCACACCGATCGGCAGCCCACTGCGCGACCAGTGCAGCGGGACGTTCACCGAGGGCTGCCCGGACACGTTGTAGAGCGAGGTGAACGGGGTGAACTCGGTCATGAGCCGGAACTCGTCCGCGGGGCCGCCCGAGGTGAAGTGTCCGACCGGCACCGGGGGGCGGGCCAGGGTGGGGGTGAGCACGGCGTCGAAGCGCGCCGTGGCCGTCAGCATCGCGCGTGTGCCGCGCAGGAGCCGGGCGCAGGCCGCGAGGTACTCGGGGAGCGGGGTGGCGCGGGCGCTTTCGCGCAGCCACCGGTAGATCGGGGTCAGTTCGCCCTCGCGCGCGGGGGCGACGGGGGTGACCGAGGCGGTGGCCGCCCACAGGTACCGGAAGTCCTCGGCGAAGGTCCCCCCGAAGGCGGTGTCGGCGGGGTTCTCCATCTCCTCGACCTCGTGGCCCAGGTCCAGGAGCGTTCGGGTGGCCTCCTCGTGGGCGGCGAGCACGTCGGGGTGTACGGGAACGCCGGCGGAGCCGGTGTCGGCGTAGCGTCCGATGCGCAGTCTTCCCGGTTCGCGGCGGGCGTGGTCGGCGAAGGTCCGGCCGGGCGGCAGCGGCGGGGCGGTGTAGGGGTCGCCGGGCAGGTTGACCGCCATGACGTCCAGGAGGAGGGCCGCGTCCAGGACCGTCCGGGTGAGGGGGCCCGCCGTGGACAGGCCCGTCAGATCGACCTGGGCGGGGCCGCCGGAGATGCGGCCCCGGGTGGGTTTGAGTCCGAACAGGCCACAGGCGCTGGCGGGGATGCGGATGGATCCGCCGCCGTCGCTGGCCTGGGCCGCGGGCGCGAGCCCGGCAGCCACCGCCGCGGCGGCGCCACCGCTGGACCCGCCCGGGGAGAGGTCGGTGTCCCAGGGGTTGCGGCTGGGCGGCGCGACCTCGTTCTCGGTGTAGCAGGTCGCACCGAACTCGGGGGTGTTGGTCTTGCCGAGGAAGACAACGCCGGCGGCGCGCAGTTGGGCGACCACGGCGGAGTCCGCGGGGGCCGGGAGGCCGGGGACGGCACGTGAGCCGAAGGTGGTGCGGACACCGGCGAGGGTGTCCAGGTCCTTGACGGGCAGGGGGACGCCGAGAAGGGGCGGCAATGCGTCCGGCGTGTCGCTCAACACCCGCTTTTCCGCATTTCGGGCCTGTTCCAAGGCCAATTCCTCAGTGACCGTAACGTAGGCACCGTAACGTTCGCCAAGCCGCCGAATTCGCTCCAGATAGTGCTCAGCGATCTCAACAGGCGACAGTTCACGACTGCGGACCAACGCCGCGAGTCGGTGCACGGGAAGGTCGTGGATTCGGGTCATGGCACCCGAGATTAACCGGGTAGGCCAACGGGCACCACGGCGGTGAGACGAGACATCTCCAGAGAGGTGGCCAAAGGTCAATCCTTCCCCGCCCTGCCGTCCACAACACGTAGGGACACCGGGGCACAAGGGAAGAAAAGTGTGAGAAGTAATGCACTAGGACTCGGATATGGATCGAACTAACCTGTCCGTCGTGGAATCGGCAACCAGAGTGAACGGTCGTAGCCCATCGTCCGAAGGGTCGAAGCCCGAACGACCCGAATCCCTCTTCTTCCCCAACCAGCGCAAGGAATCCGGCACCTCGAACCCCAGGGCCCTCTACGGGGCCCTGAAGTCCAACGAGGCCGCGCGCAAGTGGATCGTCAGGGGCCTGGTCGCGGCGGCGGCCGCGGGCGCCTTCGGCATGCTCACCGGCGACTGGAGGATCGGCTTCACCTTCGGACTCCTCACCCTGGTCTCGGTGATGGTGTGGAGATCCCGGCGTGAGTCCGAGATCCCCCGCTGGCGCAAGCCCTCGGCGGCACAGCGCCGCACCGAGGCCCAGCTCAAACTCATGAAGCAGCTCGGTTACCGCGTGCTTCACGCACGCGCCGTGCCCGGTGGCAACGGCCAGATCGACCACTTCATCGTGGGTCGGCGCGGCGCGTTCGCCATCGACTCGGAGTCCTGGGACAAGCGTCTCCCGCTGCGCAACAAGCTGGAGAAGCTCTACCACGGCCGGTTCAGCAAGAACGAACGGATCGACGAGGCCCTGGAGGAGGCCAAGCGCGCGGAGGAGCTCATCAGCAAGGAGCTCGGCCGGGACATCTCGGTGCGCGCCTCCCTGGCCATCTACGGTCCGGGCATGCCCTGGGACAGCCACCGGCTGCGGGGCGTGGACATCATCACCGGAACCAAGGTCCGCAAGTGGTTGCGCAGCGGGCGCGACCGCCTGAGCGAAACGGAGATCGAGGAGATCTACCAGGCCGCGAAGAAAGCCCTGCCACCCCGCCACTGACGCCGCCTCGACCCTCCCGCCCGGGCCCGGGAGGCCACACCGCCGTGGCCTCCCGGGCCCCAGCCGTATGCGGGCCCCGCCAGGACCGGCCGCACCGGGTCCCACCAGCACCGAAACGGGCACCCCGAACCAGCCCATCTCAACATTCGGAACACCCGTCTTTCGGGGCGAGACCGAAGCTGTTCCCCGAGGGGACTACCATCAAGGGGAAACACCCGTAACGATGGGAGCTAGCCCCATGCCCGCCCTACGCTCACGCACGGTCACCCACGGCAGGAACATGGCAGGCGCGCGCGCCCTCATGCGCGCCACCGGCGTGGAGCGGGAGGACTTCGGCAAGCCCATCGTGGCCGTGGCCAACAGCTTCACCGAGTTCGTGCCCGGACACGTGCACCTGCGCGAGGTCGCCGAAGTCGTCGCGAACGCCATCCGCGAGGCCGGCGGCGTCCCCCGCGAGTTCAACTCCATCGCCGTCGACGACGGCATCGCGATGGGCCACGGGGGCATGCTGTACTCGCTGCCCAGCCGCGAGCTCATCGCCGACTCCCTCGAATACATGGTCAACGCGCACTGCGCCGACGCCCTGGTGTGCGTGTCCAACTGCGACAAGATCACCCCGGGCATGCTGCTCGCGGCGATGCGCCTCAACATCCCCACCGTGTTCGTCTCCGGCGGCCCCATGGAGGCCGGGAAGGTCACGGTGGTCGACGGCACCGCCACCACGGTCCGCAAGCTCGACCTGATCAACCCCATGATCGCCGCGGCCGACGAGAGCGTCTCCCAGGCCGAACTGGACGAGATGGAGGAGAACGCCTGCCCGACCTGCGGTTCCTGCTCGGGCATGTTCACCGCCAACTCGATGAACTGCCTCACCGAGGCCATGGGCCTGGCCCTGCCCGGCAACGGCACGGTCCTGGCCACGCACACCGCCCGCAGGGCCCTGTACGAGGACGCCGGACGCCGGGTCGTGGAGGCAGCCAAGCGCTACTACGAGGACGACGACTCCTCGGTGCTGCCGCTGTCCATCGCCACCCCGGCCGCCTTCGGCAACGCCATGGCCCTGGACGTGGCCATGGGCGGTTCCACCAACACGATCCTGCACCTGCTGGCCACCGCCACCGAGGCCGGGGTGGACTTCGGGCTCCCCGAGATCGACGAGGTCTCCCGGCGCGTTCCGTGCCTGTGCAAGGTGGCGCCGAACACCGAGAAGTACCACATCGAGGACGTGCACCGGGCCGGCGGCATCCCCGCCATCCTGGGCGCACTGGCCCGCGGCGGCCTGCTCGACACCTCGCTGCCGACCGTGCACGGCAAGACCATCGGAGAGTTCATCGGCGAGTGGGACATCGCCTCGGACACCGTGCTGCCCGAGGCCGTGGAGCTCTTCCACGCCGCCCCCGGCGGCAGGCGCACCACCAAGGCCTACTCACAGAGCGTCCGCTGGGACACGCTGGACGAGGACCGGGAGAAGGGCTGCATCCGTTCGGTGGAGCACGCCTACACCAAGGACGGTGGCCTGGCCGTCCTGTTCGGCAACCTCGCCCCGGACGGCGCCATCGTCAAGACCGCCGGGGTGGAGGAGGAGCTGTGGACCTTCTCCGGGCCCGCCAAGGTGTTCGAGTCGCAGGAGGATGCCGTCGACGGCATCCTCAACAAGCAGATCGAACCCGGTGACGTGGTCGTCATCCGCTACGAGGGCCCCAAGGGCGGCCCCGGTATGCAGGAGATGCTGTACCCGACGAGCTTCCTCAAGGGCCGCGGACTCGGCAAGGCGTGCGCGCTGATCACCGACGGGCGCTTCTCCGGCGGCACCTCGGGGCTCTCCATCGGCCACGCCTCACCCGAGGCGGCCGCGGGCGGCGACATCGCCCTGGTCGAGGACGGCGACACCATCAGCATCGACATCCCGAACCGGGGCCTCGTGCTGGAGGTCTCAGCGGAGGAGCTGGACGCCCGCCGGGAACGCCTGCTCAAGGAGCTGGGCCGGTTCCGGCCGCGCGACCGCCAGCGGCCGGTGACCGCCGCGCTGCGCGCCTACGCGGCGATGGCCACCTCGGCCTCGACCGGCGCGGCGCGCGACGTCAGCCAGATCGAGAATTAGGGCCGACAGCCTCAGGAACAGCAGCCGCCCCCGCAGCAGCCTCCACCACCGGAGGGCGCGGGGGCGGCAGCGCGTCCGCCCACGGCCACGGTGGACAGCAGCCGGACGGTGTCACCGTGGCCCCGGGGGCAGTCCGCGGGGACGTCGGAATCCGCCATGGGGCGGGAGAGCTCGAAGGTGTCGCCGCACTCGCGGCAGCGGAAGTCGTATCTGGGCATGGGCCAAGGATAGGTCCCCGTTCCGGCCCCGGACAGGGGGGCGCCCCCGAGAGCCGCCGAGAGGGGTTCGGCGCTTTCGAGGGCGCTGTCTGGGCCGGGTGGGACGCCCGGTTCCGACCCTTGCGGCCGCTATGCGGCCAGATGTGCCATGTACGGCTCCCACTGAGGGTCGCCGTGCAGGTCACCGTTGATCAACCGCCAGTGGGGGCCCTTGGGCACCTTGGGGGTGATGTGCAGCTCCCAGCCGATCTCGTCCAGGAACTTGTCCGCCTTCCGGTGGTTACACGGCTTGCAGGCCGCGACCACGTTCTCCCACACGTGGGCACCGCCGCGGCTGCGCGGGACGACGTGGTCGATCGTCTCGGCCTTCCTCCCGCAGTAACCGCAGATGTGCCTGTCCCGCCGCATGAGCGCCACCCGGGTGAGGGGCACCCTTCGGCTGTACGGGACGCTGATGTAGCGCCTGAGCCTGATCACCGACGGCACGTCGTAGGAACGTGTCGCCGAGTGCAGCACCGCCCCCGCTCCGTCATCGTGGACGACTTCCGCCTTCTCGCGCAGAACGAGCAGAATCGCCCTGCGCAGGGGCAGCGTCGTGAGCGGTTCAAAACTGGCGTTGAGCAGCAGCACGTGGCGGCGGGCGGTACCTGGTGGACCACCCTCCCGGCTGCGTCGGGCGCTCACAGCGTCGCCCCAACGGCCGTGTCCGACCGCCGTGTCTCCTCCCCGGCCAGCCGTTCGGCCAGCCAGGAAACCTCCCTGTGCACCGATCCGATGATCGGTGTCCTCTTACGCCTTGCCACACGGACCTCCCGGTGGTTCCCGCCGAGTTGCGTCCCGCATTCAGTTTGCTTGGTCGGACCACTCGGGCGCCACCCCAATTTGGTCCGGGCCACCCGGAAAACGCGCGTTGTCGCTTTCCGAGACCCATTGTGCGTCCGACAAACCCGGATTCACGTTGTCGCCGCGCCGAACACACACAGTGAGATAACGGTGGATAGGGTGCGAAGCATGCGTGAACTCCGCTATCCCCCGGCCACCCGGCTGGACATCGACGAAACCCTGCACGGCCACACGGTCCGTGACCCCTACCGGTGGCTGGAGGACGCCGACTCCACCGAGACCAAGGAGTGGTCCGCCGCCCAGGACACCCTGTACAACCAACTCTCCAGCGCTTACGAGACCCGCGACTGGTTCGCCGACCAGGTGCGTTCGCTGATGGGCGCCGGGCACGTCGGGGTACCCCTCTGGCGCGGCGAGCGCCGCTTCCTCAGTCGCCGCAACCCCGGCCAGGAGCACGCGGTGCTCCACGTCCGGGACGGCGGGGGCCCCGAACGCGCCCTGATCGACCCCGGGGCGCTCGACCCCTCCGGCCTGACCACCCTGGACGCCTGGCGGCCCTCACCGGACGGCCGGCTGCTCGCCTACCAGCTCTCCGAGGGCGGCGACGAGGAATCACTCCTGCGCGTCATCGACGTGGACTCCGGCGAGCTCGTCGACGACCCCATCGACCGCACCCGCTACAGCCCCGTGGCGTGGCTGCCCGACAGCTCGGCCTTCTACTACGTGCGCCGCCTGCCCGAGGACGAGGTGCCCGAGGACGAGACCTCCTACCACCGCAGGGTCTACCTGCACCGCCTGGGCACCCCCGCGGACCAGGACGCCCTGATCTTCGGTGCGGGCAGGGACAAGACCGAGTACTTCGGGGTCTCCGTGAGCAGGGACGGGCGCTGGCTCCTGCTCACCTCCGTGAAGGGGACCTCCTCGGCCACCAACGCCTGGATCGCCGACCTGGCGGAGGGGCCGTTGGAGAGTCCCCGCCTGGTGACCATCCAGGAGGACGTGGAACACGACCTGCGCCCCGAGGTGGGCCTTGACGGCCGCCTGTACCTGTTCACCGACCGCGACGCCCCCCGCGGGCGCCTGTGCGTCACCGACCCGACCGCCCCCGGCTACGAGAACTGGAGCACTCTGGTCGCGGAGGACCCCGAAGCGGTCCTGGAGGGCCACGCCCTGCTCGACGGGGAGGAACTCGACTCCCCCGAGCTGCTCGTGGCCTGGAGCCGGCACGCGATCAGCGAGATCAGCAGGCACGACGCGGGTTCCGGCGAGCGCCTGGGCACACTCGCGATGCCCGGCCTGGGCAGTCTCAACGGGCTCAGCACCCGCCCCGAGGGCGGGCACGAGGCGTGGTTCGGCTACACCGACAACACCCACCCCTCGTCCGTGTACCACTACGACGCCCGGAGCGCAGAGGTGACGCGGTGGGCCGAACCGCCGGGCGAGATCGACCTGCCCGGGGTACGCACCGAACAGGTCGCCTTCAGCTCGAAGGACGGCACCACCGTACGCATGCTGGTGGTCTCCCCGGCCGAACCCGCGGACGGTCCCCTCCCGACCGTTCTCTACGGTTATGGCGGTTTCCAGATCTCCCTCACCCCGGGATACTCCGCCGCGATCCTGGCCTGGGTGCGCGCCGGGGGCGTGTACGCCGTCGCCAACCTGCGCGGCGGGCTGGAGGAGGGGGAGGAGTGGCACCGGGGCGGCATGCTCGGCAACAAGCAGAACGTCTTCGACGACTGCGCCGCGGCGGCCGAACACCTGATCTCCAGCGGGATCACCAGCGCGGAACGGCTCGCGGTCATGGGCGGCAGCAACGGCGGACTGCTGGTGGGCACCATGGTCACCCAGCGACCGGACCTGTTCACCGCCGCGGTGTGCTCCGCGCCCCTGCTCGACATGGTGCGGTACGAGCGGTTCGGCCTGGGCCAGCTGTGGAACGTGGAGTACGGCAGCGCCGAGGACCCCGAGCAGCTGGGCTGGCTGCTGGGCTACTCCCCTTACCACAACGTGCGTTCGGGCACCCGTTACCCGGCCACCCTGTTCACCGTGTTCGACAACGACACCCGGGTCGACCCGATGCACGCCCGCAAGCTGTGCGCCTGGATGCAGCACGCCACCTCGGCGCCGATCGGAGAACACCCGGTGCTCATCCGCCGGGAGGCCGAGGTCGGACACAGCTCCCGTTCGGTGAGCCGGAGCGTCGCCCTGACCTCCGAACAGCTCGCCTTCCTCGCCCACCACCTGGGTCTTTCGGTCCCCTGACCAGGGCCCGGACTCCTCTCGGAGAGAGCAAGGACACAGGAACCGGACATCCCCTGCAGGGGTTCCCGCGAGGTGTCTTTGGGACAATCGAAGGAGACCACAGGCGTGTCCCGTGCGTCACGACAAGCGTGTGAGGCACGGGATACGCCCGACCCGGGGAGGACCATCCGGGAGAACATCGGGAGAGGACCCAGGACGTGACACAGATCGAGGCCGAGAGCCCCACCAGCGCCGAGCCCCAGCGGTACGTACACCTGGCCCAGGTGCGCTACGCCGACCTTGACCCGCAGCAGCACGTCAACAACGTCCGGATGCTCACCTACCTGGAGGACGCCCGCGTCGGCTTCCTGAACTTCGGGGTCGGCGGCCACGACCCCGAGGCGTTCGGCGCCACGGTCGTGGCCCGCCAGGAGGCCGACTACGTCGCCCCGCTGCTGCCCCGCACCGACCCGGTGCGCGTGGAGCTGTGGGTGACCGAGGTGCGCAACGCCAGTTTCAGCATGGCCTACGAGATCCTCGACGACGAGCGGGTCTACCTGCGCGCCAGGACGGTGCTGGTCGGCTTCGACGTGGCGACGCAGAGCGCCCGACGCCTCAACGACGCCGAGCGCGCGCTCCTGAACAAGTACTCCTGACGGCCCGCGGACACCCCGGACGGCGTCTTGGAGGGTTCACCTCTTCAGGGAGATGGTGACGGCATCGCCGTCGTCATCGTCTCCCGCGTCCCCGCTGTCGCGGCGCACCCTGCCGTCGCCGCCCACCCGCAGTGAGGTCGGGTTGGCCACCTCCGGGGGTGTGGCCTCCTCGGCGACGTTCACCATGCTGTGCGCGGCCATGACCATGTACTCCCAGAGCTGGCGCTCGAGGGCCTCGTGCAGGCCGAGGGAGTCCACGGCGGCGCGCATGTGCTCGAGCCACAGGTCGCGCTCGGTCGCGCCGATCCGGAACGGGACGTGCCGCATCCGCAGACGCGGGTGGCCGCGCTGCTCGTTGTAGGTACGCGGGCCGCCCCAGTACTGGATGAGGAACAGGCGCAGGCGCTCCTCGGCGGGTCCCAGGTCCTCCTCGGGGTACATGGGCCGCAGCACGGGGTCGTCGGCGACGCCCTCGTAGAAACGGCGGACCAGACGGGTGAAGGTCTGCTCACCGCCCACGGCCTCGTAGAACGTCATCTGTACGGGCTCTTCGCCCGCACCCTGGTGGTCATCACGCGCGGAAGTCATCGCGTCCAGGGTATGCCACGTTCGCGGGCTGCTCCGTGGGCCGTCCGTCACGGAACGGTTCCGCACCGTCCGATGCCGGGGCGTGTTCGGCGGACCGGCCCCGGGGGGGTGGCGCCGTCAGGCCGAGGCTTCCAGGAGCGCGGTGAGCAGGCGGGCCCGGATCCCTCCGTCGCCGTCCAACTCCTCGTCGGGCGCCCAGGTGCAACCGACGCTCAGCGCGGTGACCCGGCCGGTTTCCAGGACCGTGCGGACGGCGGTGAGGACCTCGCCGGTCCGCGGGCCGCCCGGTGTGGGAAAGAGCAGACCGGGCGCCTCGGAGGCGTCGATGACGTCCAGGTCCACGTGGAGCAGGAGGGGGCCCTCCGGGAGCACCGCCGGGTCGATGCCGGCGACCGTGCTCCGCCGCACGGCGGACTCGCGCAGGTATTCCACCTCCGGTGGATCGAGGTCCCGTCCGTCGACGAGCAGGAGCCGCTCCTCGTCGATGTCACGCAGCCCCAACCGTTCGGTCGCCGGGTCCGGCCGGTACCCCGCGAGCACACGCAGCGGGATCCCGCCCTCGTACCCCGACGCGCTGGTCTGCATGGTCTGGACGTCCCCGTGCGCGTCGAACCAGACGACGGCGGGGTCCGTCCCGGCACGCTGCACCCCTGCGGTGGTGCCGAGGGCCACCATGCAGTCGCCGGACAGCACCTTCGGGACGCGGCCCGCGCGCACGTGGTCGGCGACACGCTCGGCGACCGCCTCGTGGAGCGCCGCCATCCGGGTCCACCTGTCGGCGTCCGGCAGATTCGCCTTCACCGTCCCCGTGCGTTCCGGCAGCGGAAACCGGAAATGGGGCAGGTACTCGTCCAGGTGGTAGGGCACGCACAGAATCGTCATGCCGGGACCCTAGCCGTGGCCGCGCCCGTCCGTACACGGGTTTTCCGCGGCCCTGCGCCCGGCGCGGCGGGGCTCCGCTCTCCGGTTCCGAGCACGACCTGCTCCGCTGGCGCCCCCGCGCCCCGGGCGGACGAAGGCCCCGCCGTCCGGACACATCCGGTCGGCGGGGCCCGTGTGCCCGATCGGTGCGGCTAGTCGCGGGTGAGCTTGCGGTGGGTGACCGCGTGCGGGCGCGCGGCCTCCGGGCCCAGGCGCTCGACCTTGTTCTTCTCGTAGGACTCGAAGTTGCCCTCGAACCAGTACCAGGAGGAGCCTCCCTCCCACGCGAGGATGTGCGTGGCGACGCGGTCCAGGAACCAGCGGTCGTGGGAGGTGATCACGGCGCAGCCCGGGAAGTCCAGGATGGCGTTCTCCAGCGAACCGAGGGTCTCGACGTCCAGGTCGTTGGTGGGCTCGTCCAGAAGCAGCAGGTTGCCGCCCTGCTTGAGGGTGAGCGCCAGGTTGACACGGTTGCGCTCACCACCGGAGAGCACACCGGCGGACTTCTGCTGGTCCGAGCCCTTGAAGCCGAAGGCGGCGACGTAGGCGCGGCTGGGGATCTCGACCTTGCCGACCGTGATGAAGGACTCGCCGTCGGAGATGGTCTCCCAGACGTTCTTGGAGTCGTCGATACGACCCCGGTACTGGTCCACGTAGGAGATGTCGACGGTGTCGCCGACCCTGATCTTGCCCTCGTCGGGGGTCTCCTCACCGACGATCATCTTGAACAGGGTCGTCTTGCCGACACCGTTCGGACCGATGATGCCGACGATGCCGTTGGGCGGCAGCGAGAAGCTGAGGTCCTCGATGAGCAGCCGGTCCCCGAAACCCTTGCTGAGGTTGCTGACCTCGACCACGGTGTTGCCCAGACGCGGACCCGGCGGAATCTGGATCTCCTCGAAGTCCAGCTTGCGGGTCTTGTCGGCCTCGGCGGCCATCTCCTCGTAGCGGGCCAGACGGGACTTGCTCTTGGTCTGGCGGGCCTTGGCGTTGGAGCGGACCCACTCCAGCTCGTCCTTGAGGCGCTTGGCCTTCTTGACGTCCTTCTGCCCCTCGACCTTCAGGCGGGCCTGCTTGGTCTCCAGGTAGGTGCTGTAGTTGCCCTCGTAGGGGTAGAACTGGCCGCGGTCCAGCTCCAGGATCCAGGTGGCGACGTGGTCCAGGAAGTACCTGTCGTGTGTGATCGCGATGACGGTGCCCGCGTACTTGGCCAGGTGCTGCTCCAGCCAGTTCACGCTCTCCGCGTCGAGGTGGTTGGTGGGCTCGTCGAGCAGCAGGAGGTCGGGGGCCTCCAGCAGGAGCTTGCAGAGCGCGACGCGGCGCTTCTCACCACCGGACAGCTGGGTGACGGAGGCGTCGCCGGGGGGGCAGCGCAGGGCGTCCATGGCCTGTGCCAGCTGGCTGTCGAGGTCCCAGGCGTTGCGGTGGTCGAGCTGCTCCTGGAGCTTGCCCATCTCTTCGAGAAGGTCGTCGGAGTAGTCCGTCGCCATCTTCTCGGCGATCTCGTTGAAGCGGTTCAGCATCGCCTTGGTGTCGGCGACGCCGTCCTCGACGTTCTCCAGGACCGACTTGTTCTCGTCGAGTCGGGGTTCCTGGGCGAGCAGGCCCACGGTGAACCCGGGCATGAGCCGCGCCTCACCGTTGGACGGCTGCTCGATGCCGGCCATGATCTTCAGCAGCGTCGACTTACCCGAGCCGTTGGGGCCCACGACACCGATCTTGGCTCCGGGCAGGAACGACCCCGAAACGTTGTCAAGGACGACCTTGTCGCCGTGCGCCTTGCGCACGTTTTGCATGGTGTAGATGTACTCCGGCATACCTCCAAGCCTAGGGCGTCGGAAACGGTGCCCCCGCCATCACCGGGGCCCGCAGGCGGGCCCCGGTGCCCGGGGGGCGCCGATGCGTACCGAAGCGCGTCGGCACGCCCCCTGCGCGGGGTCGATACGGTCCGGGCGAAGCGGCCCGGTCCCGGCCCGGTCCCGGGCCGGAACCGCCGGGGAACCGGCTGTCCGGTATCCCGGTCCGGTTCACCCCCGGTCGGAGCCCGGGGACTCCCCGTCCTCCGGTTCCTCCCCGCCGTCGAGGCGTGTGGCCACGAAGTCCCGCCAGCGTTCGGCGGGCAGCCCCCACCTGAGGGCCCGGGCCATGAGCACCGCCATCGCGTACCCGGGGTCAGCGGCCAGGGCCACGTCCAGGGCCGCCCGGGCCAACCGCTGGTCGTCGTGCTGCCAGGCGGCCACCGCGAGCAGTGCGGCAGGGGCCGGGCGGTGGCGTTCGGGGACGTGGCGGACGACCCTGGACCACAGGCGGACGTGGGTTTCGGCGGTCCGGGGGGTGATGCGGGTCCACACGGCGTCGCGTACCCCGAGTTCGGTGAGGTGGACGCCCAGCCGGGCCAGGGCCGCCGGTTCGGTCACCCTCCGGTGGCCCTCCCGACGCAGCGCGGCGAGCACCTCGGGAAGCCACCGGTCCCTCCGAGCCTCCTCCGTGTCCTCGTGGCGGACCCGCTCCTCCTCCGCCTGCGCCGCCTCTGCGGCCTCCGCCCGCGGGGCACCGAGCACCGGATCCAGAAGGAACCGGGTACGGGCGCTCCCTCCCCCGTCGCCCGGCACCAGGCCGCGCAGGACCGCCTCGGCCGGCACCGGGGAGGCGTCGGGGTCGAAGGCCACACCCCCGGGCGGGCAGCAGCCGGGATCGCGGCAGACGTAGGACCAGTAGCGGTTCCCGGTCACCCTGAGGGCCTCCGGGACCGGCAACCCCCGGTCCCGGGCCCGGGCCAGGAGCGCGTCCACGTGCGGAGTGACGCGTTCGGGACGGCCGAAACCGGCCACGAGCATGCCGGTGCCGCCGGCGGCCAGCGCCGCGTCGACGGCCGCCGTGCCGCTCCGGGCCGGGGTGAGGACGTGGTCCAGATGGTCGAGTTCGCCGTACAGGACGCCCAGGACGCTCCCCCGCGCGAGCACGAGGGAGACCACCGCGTCGGTCAGGGGGTGGGTCACCAGGTAGGGCAGGGCGGCGAGGAGGTCGGCCGGGTTGCGCAACCGGAGGGGGACGGCTGCGGTGTCGGGGGTGGGGGGCGGGTCTTCGAAGGGATCAGTGGAGGGTTCATGCTGATCACAGGGCATACCCTCACGTTCGGTCACCGGACGCGGACCCGCAAGCGGCCCCGCGCGAACCTGTGGAAAACCCGCCCTGACTCCGCCGTCGCCGCAGGTCAGGAAGGCTCCCCCGGGCTGCCCGCCGAATCGGGGATCTCGCCGCCGCGGGGGCCCGGGATCTTCCCGCTCACCTCTGGTCGTCCGGCAGGCAGGCACACGCGGTCGCGGCCGGTCTCCTTCGCCCGGTAGAGCGCGAGGTCGGCCGCGGTCAGCAGTTCGACGAGGTCGTTGCCGTGGTCGCCGACGACGGCGACACCGACCGAGATGGTGATCGACACCTGGACGCCGTCCACGGCGATCTCCATCCGCCCGACCTGGGAGCGTAGTCGCTCCGCCGCCTGCCAGGCCTCCGTGGTGTCGGTCCCGGGCAGCATGACCACGAACTCCTCACCGCCGAACCTGCCGAGCAGGTCGGACTGGCGCAACTGCTGGGCTATGGTCGTCGCGACGCCGAGGAGGACCTGGTCGCCGAAGAGGTGGCCGTGGTTGTCGTTGACCCGTTTGAAGTGGTCGATGTCGACGATGAGCACGGCCGCGCGCCCCCGGGCGGCACGGGTCCTGGCGATCTCCGCGGCCGCCTCCTGCTCCCAGGTGGGCGCGTTGAGCAGACCGGTCTTGGGGTCGGTCCGGGCCGCGGCCTGCAACTGCTGGTAGACCAGGCTGCGCTGGAGCAGGAGCACCGGCGGAACCGCGATGACCAGGAGGAACAGGGAGATCTGCGCGAGGATGGCGACGGTGACCCCGACACATAATTCGACGGAGTCCACGAGGAAAGCCTCTCGGTCCCACATGCTGCGGATACCGCCCGACCCGCCGCTCAGCCCGGCACCCATGAACACCAGGAACGTGTTCATCAGGGTGAACCCGGCGCAGCAGGCCAACGCGATGAACACGCCGTTGACGGTGGTCAGGACCTGGTGCGCGGCCGGGGAGCCGCCGATCCCGGCGAGCAGCCCCACCTCGGTACCGTGCCAGACCACCGAGGCGAGGAACCCCGAGACCCCCACGGAGGCCGCGTTGAACACCCGGCGGTGCGGCAGCGTGCGCCGGCTCCGGCGCTGGAGCAACAGGTACACGGGGACCGGAATGAGAAGCGAGTACACCGGCGGCAGAAGAAGCATCGCGGGGAACCACCAGGCCCCCAGCAGGTCGCGGGTCAGGCCGGCCGGCATGTCGATGCGGCGGATGGCCTCCACACACACCACCGCGGAGACCACGAGGGCGAAGAAGAGCGTGAGGTCCGGGACGGTCAGGGCCGTCTGCGCGGCGGCCACCCCGAACAGGAACAACGCGACGAAGACCAACAGGAGCAGGTAGACGACCAGCCCGAGGGGCTGTTGGAAGATCGGCCAGGTCCGGCGGTCGCCGGGGCGGCGTTCCTCCGCCGCCATCGGCTTCTCCGAGATGCTCACCGCTCCATCCTCCCTCCCTGTGTCACCCTCTGCCTCCGGAGCCCTACACCTGTCTCTGATGTGCCCACCGCCTCCCACGGTTCTCCTTTCGACGAACCGGATTCGCCCCGCGTTCCGCCGCGGTGCCACTCGGTGACCAGGGCGGCTCCACATCCTCCCTGGTGGGCCTCTGGCAAGCACACCCTTCCCACTTTACATTACTTTGGGTAATAACTTAATTGCCGATTGTATGTGCCCTGCAGGCCGAGGCTACCGCAGCCATCACCCTCTGTTCCAGAGGGGGTTGGTTGGCGTCACGATTTAGGGCATCCTGCCAGAGGGCGCCGACGGTTTCGGCCAGAAATCTGGTCCGGTTCGTCCGTCCGTCTGTCGTACCGACCGCTCGACGCCCGTCAGCACTCAGCACTCGAACCAAGGAGCATCACATGGCCAAGAAGGTCCTTCACTGGCTGTAGTCCCCTCTTCCTGACACGAGCGGGGACGGGCCACCGACAGGCGGCCCGTCCCCGGTCCGGGCCGGCCGGGTCTCGTCCCGGCCGGCCTTCGCTGTGTGCGTGTGCTCCTGTGGTTCGTACGCTCCCGTGGACGTCCCGTGAGTACGGCCCGCTCCGGCGGCGGTTCCGTCAGTCCCGGATCCGCGCCACCTCGTAGGCGGCCCGGAAGGCCCGGTAGCGCGCCAGTTCCTCCTCCATCGGGGCGACGACCCGCAGGCCCGCGATCTCCCGGACACGCTCCTGAGCGGCACGCTCCACGCTCTCGCGGCGCTGGACGGCGGCGACCTCCACGAGGTTTCCGCAGCCCACCCCGGTCAGCCAGCCCACCAGGAGGCCGGCGCCGACCACGGCGCCCGAGTAGGCGATGAAGATCGGGTCGTCGAACATCCTCAGGCCGGTGATACCGCCCCCGAGCCAGCTCAACAGGGACAGCAGCGCCCAGGCGAACCCCGCCCCGGCCACGGCCAGCAGCGCGTACTGCACCGTCCGGGCCAACCGCCACCACGACGGGCTGCGGTCCGGGTCACCGACCGCGCCGGCGACCGCCTCACCCAGTTCGGCGGGGAGTTCGGCGGCACCGCTGCGAGCCGCCGCCCGCATCCGGCGGCGCCACGGGCCGGGCATCCCCTCGGACACCTCGTCCGCGGCCTCACCCAGGGCCGTCTCCAGCTCGGCCTCGTGCGCGTCGACCCGGCCGCCGACACCCGGTTCGTCACGGCGCAGGAAGTCCAACTGCACGGTGGCGAGGGGGTCCTTGCGGAGTTTGGCGACGTAGCGGGCCACCGGCCAGCCGACGCGGCGCTTGCCCCTGCGGACGTCGTTGGTCTCCACCACGTCGGCGACGGCAGTGACGCCGGCCGCGTTGGCCAGCCCCTCCTGGACCCGGGACCGTGTCTGCACGGACACCGTCTCGGGGACCTCCCTGTCGCCGTAGAACTCCTCGAACGGCACGATGACCTGGTCGAGGTCGGCGACGAGCCGGTCCACCAGGGCGTGCCGCTCGGTGACCGTCTCGCTCAGGAAGTCGCGCACGTCGCGAACGCCCTGGCCGGTCACGGTGGAGGTGGTGATCACCCGCGGGTGCACGCCCGACTCCGACTCCAGGAGGCGGCGCAGGTCGGTGAGGAGCTCCTCGAGCTCGTCCGACGCGACCTTGTCGACCTGGTTGAGGACGGCGACGGTGACCGCGCCGTGCCCGGCCATCTTGGCCAGGTAGCGGTGGTGCACGGCCGCGTCGGCGTACTTCTGCGGGTCGAGCACCCACACGAGCAGGTCCACGGAGCCGATGAGCCGGTCGGCCTCGGCGGTGTGCATGCTGCGGACCGAGTCGTGGTCGGGGAGGTCGAGCAGGACCAGGCCGGTCAGCTCGGAGTTGCCCGAGTCCAGGACGCTGGTGCGCGAGTGGCGGTACCGGGTGGGCACCCCCAGCCAGCTGAGGAGCGCGTCGGCGCCCTCGTGCCCCCACACACAGGCGTGTGCCTTGGAGGTGGTGGGGCGGGTGACGCCGGTCTGCGAGAGTTCGAGCCCACACAGGGCGTTGAACAGGGAGGACTTGCCGCTTCCGGTGCCTCCGGCCAGGGCCACGACCGTGTGTTCGCCGGACAGGCGCAGACGCGCCCCGGCATGGTCGAGCAACTGCCCGGCCCGGCCCAGGACCTCCTCGGGCAGGTCGTCCCGGCCGAGTTCGGCGAGGGTGCTCAGGGCGTCCAACCGCTCGATGAGCTCGGCCCGGCTGGTGGTGCTGGTGGGCTGCCAGTGGTCGTGGGTGGTGGGGCGGTACTCCTCCTCGGCTTCCTCCGAGGCGGTGTCCTCCCGTTCGTACGCGGACCGGGCCTCCCGTTCGGGCGCGGCCCCGGGTTCCGTCCCGGGCGCGGGGGTCTGGGCGCCGACCGCCCGGAAGGCGCCCGAGACCGCGGAGGGTCCGGGGATCCTGCGGGGCAGGGGCGGCGGGTCCTCGTCCGCGCTGCCGTGCGGTCCCCCGGCGCCGGTGTCCGCGACCGGGTCCGCGGGGCCGGCGGCCTCGGTGCGCTCTGGCTCCGATGCCGCCCCGGGAGCGCGCTCCCCGCCCTTCTCTCCGTCCCGCTCGTCCTGTTCCGGGCTGGGCACCCAGGTGGCGGTGGCCGGTGTCCGCGTGGCGCCGGGCGCCGGGCGCCGGGTGTGGCGCCGGGGCGCCTCCTCGGCCTCGGGGCCTTCCGGAGTGCTCCGGGCGGGCTGTTCCGCGGCCGGGTCGGCCGCCCGCTCCGCTGGGCGCTCGGTCTCCGGGGTGACCACCGGGAAGCTGCCGGTGCTGCGACCGGCGATGCGGGTGTCGTCAGCGGCCTCGGTAAGGCTGCCGACCCACCCGGCGAGGCCGTCGGGGTCGTCCTCCTGCTCGGTGTGCCCCTGGCGGCGCCGCTCCCCCTCGGCGTCCGCCCAGGCGCGGGCGTGGCGTCCGAAACGCCGTTGCCGGGCTTTGGCGGCCTCCGCCGACTCCGGGTGGGGTTCCGGCCGGGTGGAGGCGTCCGTGACGGTTTCCGGGGCCTGCTGGGGCGCGTTCTGCGCCGCCCCGGCTCCGGAGGGGTCCGGGTATCCGGCGATCCCGTCGTAGGCCGGGGGCTCGTGGGTGGGCGGTTCCTCCGCGGCCCGTTCACGCTCCTCGGCGTGCTCGGGATGCTCCGGCACCGGCATGGTGTAGCCGCGCCAGGGGCTGTTCTCGTAGGAGGCGGGGCCCCCGGACGGAGCGGGGGAGGCGGGTCCCCGGTCGGGTTCGTCGTTCCAGGGTCCGGACGCGGCGGGTCCGCTCTCGCGCTCCTCGCCCTCGGCCCGGGGCTCCCCGTGGTCGGCGTCCCCCGGGTGGGGGGAGTTCCACTGAGTCGTCATCGTGCAATCTCAAGGTTGTACGTGGCCTGATAGAGCTGGACGGCGCTGTCCTCGGACGGGATGCCCGCCGCGGCCAGGGCGTGGTCGAAGGGCGTGCGCTCGTGGGAGAGCAGCCCGAGGACCCGCCGGCGCAGGTTCTCCCGTGCGCTCCCGCCGATGCTGCGCAACGACTGGGCGCCGAACAACCCCTTGAGCAGGCGCTGCGGGGACGGCCCGGAGGCGTCGGCCGCGTGGGTGCCGCCTCCGGAGTTGGATCGTTCGTAACCGAGCAGGTCGATGATCATGACCAGGGCGACGATGTCGTGGTCGAAGGTGACGAAGCGGGCCACCGACCGTTTGGTGGCGCCGTTGGCCGCGGTCATCTCCGCGACCTCCCGCTGCCACTCGGTGATCTCCTGGCGGAGCTGCTTGGCGAGCGTTCCCGATCCGGGCTGGTCGAGGGCCCTGTCGGCCAGTGCGGCACCGCCGGGCACCTCCCGCCAGCGCTGTTCGATCTGCTCCGAGGCCCGCTCCTCGGCGGATACCACCAGGGCCTCCAGAGCGTCGCGGACGGCCCGTTCCAGGGCGCTGACCCGCTGGCCGCGCTCGGCCTGTTCGGCACGGCCCTTGCGGGCGCGCCTGCCGCGCAGGCGCAGGCTCTTGGCGAGCTCACCGCTGGCCGCGACCTCCTGCCAGCGGGCCAGGAGGGAGCCGCGCAGCAGGGTGCCGTCGCCCAGGGCGGTGTCGATACGCGCGGCCGCTCCCGCGTACGCGTCGTCCACGACGGCGCCCAGGGAACGCCCGGTCTCGATCTGCGCCTCGACCTGGCGGACGAGTTCGGGGACACGGGTACGGAAGCTGTCGATGACACCGATGAAGGTGCGCCGGGAGACCCGGTCGCGCTGTCCGGCCTCCCCGGCCACGTCCGCCAGGTACTCGCGGATGTGGTCGGCGACGTTGGAGGTGAAGCGTTCGCCCTCGATCTGGTCGGTCTCGGGGATCGCGAAGCGGGCTGCGTTGCCCAGGCCGTTGGCCTCCAGCATCGCGCCGAAGTGGTCCAGGAGCTGGCGGCGGCCCTTGCGGGGGACCCGGGACAGGACGACGGCCAGCGAGGTGTCCCGGTCCCGGGCCACCTGGAGGAACTCCCACACG
This sequence comes from Nocardiopsis moroccensis, assembly GCF_055763695.1. Taxonomy (NCBI): domain Bacteria; kingdom Bacillati; phylum Actinomycetota; class Actinomycetes; order Streptosporangiales; family Nocardiopsidaceae; genus Nocardiopsis; species Nocardiopsis moroccensis. The sequence continues at coordinate 3,205,801 of NZ_CP199747.1, forward strand.
CGCGCGTCCGCGTACCGGCCGCTGGTGGTGACGAACACCCACAGGTCGGCGGCGTCCAGGAACTTGGCGGCGAACTCGTGGTGGGCTGCGACGGCGGAGTCGACGTCGGGGGTGTCCAGCAGCGCCACACCCGGGGGCATGGCCTCGGTGGCGGCGAGCACCAGCATGCCGTCCTTGCCCGGCATGGCCAGGCCCTGCTGACGCACCCGGGGCAGGGAGGGGATGAAGGAGGCCTCGCTGAACCAGTCCACGTCGGCGGGGTTGCAGGCCAGCACCGGGCTGTTGGTGGTGGGCCGACGCACGCCGGTGGTGGTGACCTGTTCGCCGACCAGGCTGTTGACCAGAGTGGACTTGCCCGCGCCGGTGGAACCGGCGACGGCGATGAGCAGGGGGATGTCGGGGCGGCGCACACGGGGCAGGACGTAGTCGGAGAGCTGGGCCAGGACGTCCTCCTGAAGCGCCTTGCCCTCCTCGGCCCCGGCCAGCCCCTCGGCGAAGGCGAGGTCGCGGATCTGCCTGCGCAGGGACTCCAGGACCTGCTCGAAGCGGTCGTCCTCGTTCGTGGGGGCCCGGTGCTTGGCCGGTCCGGCGGACACGGGAACCGTGGGTCCCCGGCGTCCGCCTTCGGTCCCACCGGGCCGGGGCGCGGCTTGGGCGCCCATGGCGGCGGGCTGGGCGGAGGTGGCGTCCGGTCCGGTTCCGAACCGGTCCGAGGCACCGGCGCCCGAGGCGTCCGGTGCAGCCGACGGCCGGGTCATGATCGGTATGCCCTCCTCATCGAGTGTCTGGGGCGGATACCCCTCCGCCTGGAAGGGGCCCGTTACCGGTACTGAGGTTCCCCCGTCGGCCCCTGGCGTGCGCCGCCGCCGGAGGTCCTAGTGGAGATCGCGCCCGGTCGCCATTCGATCGATCTCGACCTGGGCTCCCGTGTGCAGTATGTCAAGATCCCGCGCTGTTTTGACCACTTCTCCGATGATCACCACGGCGGGGGGCCGGACTTGGGCCGCTCGGACCGAGACGGCGATGTCCGCCAGCGTACCCGTCACCGTCCGCTGACCCGGCAGAGTCGCCTCCTGGACCACCGCGACGGGGGTCTGCGGGGACCGGCCGTGCTCGATCAGGGCGTCGGTGATGGCCTCGATCCGCTGCACGCCCATGAGGGCGACCACGGTGCCGTCGGCCCGGGCCAACCCGGCCCAGTCGACCGTGGAGCGGCCGTCACCCGGGGCGACGTGCGCGGAGACGATGTGCACGTCCTGGGAGACACCCCGGTGCGTGGCGGGGATCCCGGCGCTGGCGGGTGCGGCCAGGGCGCTGGTGACACCGGGGACGGCGGTCACGGGGATCCCGGCGGCCGCGCAGGCCGCGGCCTCCTCGCCGCCCCGGCCGAAGAGGAAGGAGTCGCCGCCCTTGAGGCGGACCACGAACTTGCCCTCCCTGGCGCGCTCGACGAGGACGGAATTGATCTCCTCCTGTGCCATGGAGCGGCCGTAGGGGATCTTGGAGGCGTCCACGATCTCGACGTCCGCGGGCAGGCGGTCCAGGAGGGAGGTCGGCGCGAGGCGGTCCACGACCACCACGTCGGCCTGGGACAGCAGCTGCTGTCCCCGGACCGTGATGAGGCCGGGGTCGCCGGGGCCGCCGCCGACCAGGGCGACGCCGCGCAGGCGTTCACGGCCGCGCCGGGCGTCCAGGGTGCCGTCGGCCAGTCCGTCGATGACGGCGTCGCGCAGACCGGCGGAGCGGCGCGGGTCACCCGAGGCGACCACGCCGACGGTGATGCCGTTGGCGGAGCCGCTGGCGGGGGTCCACGCGGAGGAGGCGTGCCGGTCGTCCGCGCGCACGCACCAGATCCGGGCTTGTTCGGACTCCTCGGCGACGGCCGCGTTGACCTCCGGGGAGTCCGTGGCCGCGTGCACGAGCCAGAAGAGGGGCGCCTCGGGGCCGCGGACGTCACCCGGCTCCCACGGGCGGCGGAGCCAGGTCAGGTGCCCTGCGTCGGCGAGGTCCTCGAGCGCGGCGGACACCTCCGGAGAGATGAGGGTGACGCGGGCGCCGGCCTCGAGCAGGACGGGGACCCGGCGTTGGGCCACCCTTCCGCCTCCGACGACGAGGACGTCACGGTCCCGCATGCGCAAGCCAAGGAGATAGGTCACGGATCGCACCCCTTCGGTCGTCCGCACCGGCCCCCGGCTTCGACGGCGGGGTGCACGCGTGGGACACGGTCCCCTGCGCGCCGCCGGCGATATTCGGCGATTGCTCCAAATTACCTTGTCAAAGCGGTGTTACATCGCGGTAAAGGGGCGACCCCCGAAGGGCGTGACCCAGGACGCATCCACCCCCGGGCCCCGACCGCGGCGGTCGGGGCCCGTCGTTCGTTCCCCTCGGGGCCGTGCCCCTACCGGGCGGTGGACACACCGGCCGTGTCGAAGGTGGCCACGTTGCGCAGCGCCCGCGCCGAACCCTGCAGCAGCGGCAGCGCCAGCAGCGCCCCCGAACCCTCGCCGAGGCGCATCGACAGGTCCACCAGCGGGGTCAGGCCCAGGTGTTCCAGCGCCACCCCGTGGCCGGGTTCGGCGGAACGGTGTCCGGCGAAGCAGGCGCTGATCGACTCCGGGGAGACGGCGGCGGCGACCAGTGCGGCCGAACCGGCGATCACCCCGTCCAGCAGCACCGGCACCCGCAGGGCCGCACCGCCGAGGATGAACCCGGCCAGCGCGGCGTGCTCCAGCCCACCGAGCGCGGCGAGCGTGCCGATGGGGTCCTCCGGGTCCACCGGGTTGGCCTCCAGCGCCCGGCGCACCACCTTCACCTTGTTCTCGTAGGTGGCGTCGTCCACCCCGGTTCCGCGCCCGGTCGCCACGGACGGGTCCGCCCCGGTGAAGGCGCAGACCAGAGCCGCGGCTGGGGTGGTGTTCCCGATCCCCATGTCGCCGGTGACCAGGCAGCGGTTGCCCGCCGAAACCAGGTCCCGGGCGACCTCGACACCGCCCTCCAGGGCCTGGAGCGCCTGGTCGCGGGTCATCGCCGGGCCCTGGGTGAAGTCCGCGGTCCCCCGGGCGACCTTGCGGGGCAGCAGCCCGGCCGCTCCGGGCAGGTCGCCGACCACGCCGACGTCCACCACGGTCACCTCGGCGCCCACCTGCTCGGCGAAGGCGTTGACCACGGCCCCGCCGTCGAGGAAGTTCTGCACCATCTGCGCGGTGACCTCCTGCGGCCAGGAGGTCACCCCCTGGGCGTACACCCCGTGGTCACCGGCGAAGACCGCCACGGCGGCGGGTTCGGGCACCGGCGGCGGGCACTCCCCCGCCAGCCCGGCCAACTGGACCGAGACCTCTTCGAGCAGCCCGAGGGAGCCCTGGGGCTTGGTCATCCGGGCCTGCCGGTCTCTCGCCTCCTCCACGGCTCGGGCGTTGAGCGCTCCGATGGCGGCGATGGTCTCCTCCAGCAGGGTGGTCGGCTCGTGGCCGGGCAGACCGCGGCGACCGTAGCGGTCGCGGTGCACCGCCCAGGACAGGGGGCGTCCCTTCGCCCAGCCGCCGAGGCCGAGTTCGGGTTCGGTGGGGAACTCCTCGACGTAGCCGACACACAGGTAGGCGACGACCTCGAGGTGGGCGGGGAGTTCGAGGGCTCCGGCGACCTCGCGCTCGTCGGTGACGGCGACCCAACCGACCCCGAGCCCTTCCGCCCTGGCGGCCAGCCACAGGTTCTCGACGGCGAGCGCGGCGGAGTAGGAGGCGGGCCGGGAGTGCCGGCCCGCGCCGTGCGCGCCCCTGCTCGGGTCGACGGTGACGGCGATGTTGAGCGGGCTCTCCAGGACGGCCTCGACCTTGAGGCCGGAGAAGGCGTGTGCGCGGGGGCCGGGTCGGGCGCGGGAGCGGGTGTCGCGCTCGTTGCGGGCGAGGTCGCGCACGCGCGAACGCAGTTCCCGGTCCTCCACGACCAGGAAGTCCCACGGCTGTGTGTGCCCGACGCTGGGTGCCTGGTGGGCGGCCTCCAGGACTCGGGTGAGCACGTCGGCGGGGACCGGGTCGGGCCGGAAGCCCGCGCGGACGTCGCGGCGTTCGCGGATGGCGCGGTAGACGGCGGCGCGCTCGGCGTCGTCGAAGGCGTGGCCGCCGTGGCCCCAGGCGTCGCCGGTAGGGGCCGGGGCGGCCTGGACCGGCCGGGGCCGGTCCTCCTCGGGCGCCTGGGTCTCCTCCGGTTCGGCCCGCTGCTGCGGTCCGGTGTGCTGCGGCTCCGGGAGGGGCGCCGCTGCTTCGTGTGCGTGCACGGTCTCGCTCTGCTTCGGCTCGGTGGTGATGGGGTTCTCGTCCGCGTGGGCGGGGTCGGCGGGCGCGGACTCGCGGGTCCCGGCCGGGTGGGCCGGCCCGGCCTGGGGTTCGGGCTGCCGGGGTTCGGGCTGCCGGGGTTCGGGCTGCCGGGCCCCGGTGTCCCGGGGACCCCCTCGGAAGGGAATGACGTTGAACCGGGGGTCGTTCACGGGTGCCGCCGGGGCGGATGCCGGCGCGGCGGGGGCCGCCGGGGCGGAGGTCTGCGCGAAGGGGGCCGGGGGCTGCTCCCCCGGCTGTTCGGGCTGTGCGGGAGCTTCGGCCTCGGGGCGCGGCGGCTCGGGCGGAGCGGGCGGTGTCTCCGGCTCCTGGAGGGGGCGTCGGAAGGGGTTGCCCGGAGCAGCGGCCCTCGGCTCCTGCTCCTGCTCCTGACCCGTTCGGGTTCCCCTACCGCTCTCCGGCAGTCCGTCCAGGAGGCCGCCCAGCCCCGGGCCCAGGCCGGGCGCGGGACGGTTTCCACGCCATCGCGCACCCTCCTGGTCGCCGCGGCGGGCGTCCTCGCGGTCATCGTTGGTCATGATCGCTCCCGAAGGTTCAAGAGGCCTGTGGGCTGCCCGTTTCCACCTGGTCCGACATGGATCCGGCCCAGCGTAGTCCGCGGTGTCCGCACCGCTCACACGGGTCCCCCGGCCCGGGGCGCAGCCTGCCCCGGTACGAACACCGGGGTCCTCAAGTCAGGACCAACTGTGCCAGAGTCCGCACGGCCGCGTGCTGGCCGCCGGGGCCGGCCCCGGCGGCGCCTCGACGCTGCCCGGGCGGCGCAGACCGTGCCGCGCGTTCCTGGGGAACTCGTGGCCCGAGAGGTTGTCGTGGCCCAGGAGACCACTGTGACCAGCGGGTTTTCGGACGGGGGCGAAAGCGCACTACGGCACCCCGCACCCCACACGGGGAGTGCTTTGGGTCACACCTCTGTGGCACTCTGTTCCGGTGCCCGCACCCCCTGTCCCGGGAACCACCCCAGAACGGAACGGATCACCCATGCGTCGGCGTACCTTCCTGACCAGTGCCACCGCGGCGGCGGGCCTGAGCGCTCTCGCTCCCGCCCTGGCCGGCCCGGCCGCGGCTTCGGACACCCGCACCGCCCCCAGGGTCCTGGCCGCGCGGGCCACCGCCACCGGCGCGGTCGTGCGCCCCGAGCACCGCTTCGACCTCGTCTCCGTCGCCCACCGCCCCGAGGCCCTCGCCCGGGGCTCCGAGGCCGCCGCCGTGCGCTTCGAGACCGCCGACGGGGTTCTGGGCGACTGGCAGGACCTGCACCCGCACACCGGCGGCCCCGAGCACCTGCCGCCGTCGGCCTCCGCGCTGGTGCGGGCACCCGAGGGCGCGGTCGGCTACCAGGTGCGCGGCGCGGACGGCGCCGACCTGGCCGCCGTGAACGTGCGCGACGGCGAGGAACTGCGGTTCGGCGGCCGGGAGCGGGTGTCGCTCTCGGCACGGGACCAGGGGGTCACGACGCTCTCCGGGGGTTCGGCGCTGCGCGTACGAACCCGGGCGGGGTGGGGCGCCGACGAGTCACTGCGTTTCGACGAGGAGGGCAACGACCTGTGGCCCGCCGAGTTCCACCGGGTCCAGGCGCTGACCGTGCACCACACGGCGATGGCGACCACCGGCGACCACGCCGCGGACGTACGGGCGGTGTACCACCTGCACGCGGCCGAACAGGGCTGGGGCGACATCGGCTACCACCTGTTGGTCGACCCCCGGGGCGTGGTGTACGAGGGGCGCCACTCCGGCGGCGGCCTACCGATCTTCGACGGGCTGCCGCTGCCCGGTCTGGCGAGGTCGGTGACGGCCGGGCACGCGTTCGGGTTCAACCACGCCAACATCGGGGTGTGTCTGCTCGGTGACTTCACCGGGGAGCTCCCCACCCGGGCGGCCCAGGACTCGCTCGTGGACGTTCTGCGGGTGCTGTGCGCGCTGACGGGTGTGGACCCGGCCGAACGGATCGAGTACGTGAACCCGGTCACCGGGGCGGTGACCCCGCAGGAGGCGGTGGCGCGGCACCGGGACTGGCTGGACACCGAGTGCCCGGGCAACGCCTTCGCGGAGGCGTTCGACACGGTGATCCGGCAACGGGTCGTCGACGGCCGGCTCTGAGCCGGAGCGCCGACACCCCCGTGCCGCCCGCGGCACGGGGGGAGGCGCGGTGACGGACCGCGGCGCGGGCACTCCCGCGAGGCCCCGCTGCGGCTTCGGCGCGGAGGGCCCCGGCGGTCGCGCACACCGGCGGGGCGCGTATCGTGATCGCACCCCAGCGCGATGCCCGCAGTCCGAAGCACAGAGGGAACACCCGTCATGGCCACCGTCCAGAGCGCTCCGATCATGCCCGCGGTCATCTTGGAGACCGATCGGCTGCGCCTGCGTTCCCTGCTCGAACGCGACATCGAAGACGTGTACACCTCGTGTGTGGACCCCGAGTTGCAGCGGTGGATCCCGCTCCCCGCCCCGGGGCGGGAGTACACCCGGGAGACGGCCGAACACTTCTGTCTGAACGTCGCCCCGGCCATCCGTACCGGCGGTGACGGCCAGCAATGGGCGATGGTGGACAGGGAGAGCGGCAGGTTCACCGGTTCGGTGGCGCTGATGCGCACCCAGTGGCCCGCCATGGTGACCGAGATCGGCTACTGGGTCTCGCCGTGGGGCCGGGGCCGCGGGTACGCCGCCGAGGCCGTGATCGCCGTCTCCCGGTGGGCCCTGGACCAGGGGTTCCAGCGGGTGGAGCTCAAGGCCGCCACGGCCAACACCGGATCGTGCCGGGTGGCGGAGTCGGCCGGGTTCGTCCGGGAGGGCACCGAACGCAACGCAATGCCGCTGCACGAGGGCCGTTCCGACCTCGCGGTGTTCGGTCTCGTGCCCTCGGACGTGCGACCCCAGGACCCGACGACGGCCCGGGTGTGACGGGGCCGCCGACCGCACCCGGCCCCGTCCGGGCCCCGGGCGGCCCCGTCTGCGGTTCAGCCCCACACCCGGGAGAGCAGCCACCCGCCCGTCGCGGTGTCGTGGCGCAGTTCGTACACGCCCTGCGCGTAGGCCGATCCGGCCTCCACCCGCCAGTGTCTGTGCTCGGGCACCTGGGAGCCCGAGCCCGGGGTCCAGCCGCCGCGCAGGGTCACCCAGTGGTCGATGATCCTGCGTATCCCGTACACCCTGCCGTTCCAGGTGAACCGGCTGGGCCGCCCGTCAGCCTCGACGACCGTGACCTCCGCCCCGTAGTACCGCCCCACGACAGCTCTCCCCAGCATCGACCGATCCCTGTGTCTGGCGTCCGGACGCGTGCGCGGGCACACCACCGGCTGGCCTGCCCGTGGGGAAGTACGGCCAGGCTTTCGAACGTGCATTCGAATACTAGCGAAGGCAGGGGGCCCGTGGAACTGTTTCCGCGCTTTCGGCATCACCACCAGTGACAGCGGTACCGGCACGGACCGATCGCCACGGACCGTGCCCGGGTCCCCGGCAGCGGACGCCCGGACCGGGGCCGGCAGGGCCACCGGCCCCGGTCCCTGCCCCGGACTCGGTATTGTGGCCGCCACCCCGCAGCCGTCCCATCGCCCCACCTCCCGGGCCCAGCACACCCCTCGACCCCCATGAGGACCCCATGTCGAACGGGCACGACAACCCCGCCCCACAGCATCCGGACGACCCGCGTGAACTGGGCGGGTACCGGATCCTGCGCCGCCTCGGACGCGGCGGCATGGGCACCGTCCACCTGGCGCAGGCCCCCTCCGGTGCTCAGGTCGCCCTGAAGGTCATCCACCCGGACCTGGCCGAGGACGAGTCCTTCCGGCTGCGCTTCGCCCGGGAGGTCGCCTCCGCCCGCCGGGTCGCCCGCTTCTCCACCGCCGGGGTCATCGACGCCCGCCTGGAGGGCGAACCCCTCTTCGTGGTCTCGGAGTACATCCAGGGACCCGACCTGGCCCGGGCGGTACGCCGACAGGGCCCGATGGCCGGCGGCACCCTGGAGAGCGTGGCGGTGGGCGTGGCCGCCGCGCTGGCCGCCATCCACGGGTCGGGGATCGTGCACCGCGACCTCAAGCCCGCCAACGTGCTGCTCTCCCCCGTGGGGCCCAAGGTGATCGACTTCGGGATCGCCCGCGCCCTGGAGGGAAGCGACGACCTCACCCGGTCCAGCCAGCTCATGGGCACCCCCTCCTACATGGCCCCCGAACTGCTGCACGGCGAACGGGCGACCCCGGCTGCCGACGTCTTCGCCTGGGGCTGCCTGGTGGCCTCCGCCGGAACCGGCCGCGCACCCTTCGACGCGGCCACCGTGCCCGCGGTCCTGCACAACATCTCCACCGCCGCACCCCGGTTGACGGGGCTCGACCCGAAACTCCTCCCCCTGGTGACCGCGGCCCTGGACAAGGACCCCGCGCTGCGGCCCACCTCCCAACAGATCCTGGACCGGCTCGTGGGCCACCGGGAAGTGGCCGACAGCGGCCATCCGGCCCCCGGCGACCGGACGCCTCCCCCACCGGAAACCCCTCCCGCTCCCACGGAGCCCGGCCCGGCCGGTGACCAGTCCCCGCCCGCGAGCCCGCGGCCCTCCCGCCACAGGGCGCTGATCGGCGCGGGTGCGGGGGTGGCCGCCCTGGGCCTGGTCGCCGCGCTCCTGTACGCCCTGCTACCGGACGACGAGGAACCGCCGCAGAACCTCCGCAACCTCTACCGCAGCGACTTCGCCACCAACCCCGACTGGGGAAACAACATCCACGACGAGCAGGAGGACCCCTACACCTCCGGTTACCTGCCGGGAGAGGGCCTCATGATGGCCATGGAGCCCGCACAGGAGTCCGACCCATCGAGCGGCCGCAACTGGCAGGCCCCCGCGGTGGCGGGGGTCCACTCCGCCGACCGCCTGCTCATCAGCACCGGGGTCCGTGTCGAGGAGGGGTACGACTACCTCAGCTTCGGAGTGCGCTGTGTCCGGTACCTGCACCCGGCCGACGCCGACCTGTCGGACGAGGGCCCCTACCCCGACTACCCGGACTACGAATACGTGCTCTCCTACCGGGCCTGGCTGCGCGCGGACGGCGCCCAGGCCACCATCTCCAAGTGGTCGAGCGACGAGGAGACCCACGACCTGGCCAGCGGGAACGTGGCCGAGTTCGACCCCTACCCCGTACTCACCCAGGACGCGGGCGATGACGGGCGGGGCGCCGAGGGGGCCGAACCGGTCAGCAACTCCGTCAGGTTCGCCTGTGAGTTCTCCGAGGAGGACGGCGGGGTCCCCGTCGCCGAGCTGCGTCTGTGGGTCAACGACCGGCTCGCGGTCAGCGCGACGGACGAGGAGCCCTACCCGGACGAGTACGCGGACCACCAGGTCGTCCAGCGCCAGGCCATCCACTACGACCGCGGGCAGAGCAACAAGCCGCTCCGCGTCCTCTTCGAGGGCTTCAGGCTCGACGAGATCGTCGGGCAGTGACCCCCGCACGGCCCTGCTCGCGCACCCCTCGACCCGACCGTGTACCCCAGCCGTTACCACCGCGGCGGCCGAACCGCATCCCGGCCGGAAAACGACCGGGAACCACCGGAGCACGTGGGCGTATCGACATCGGTACGCTGTTAGCCGCGAAGCACACGATCCATACGAGGGACCCCCAACTGTGACGTCCAACGGGCACGAAAGCGGCAAACCCCTGCGCGCGGGGGACCCGCGCGAACTCGACGGTTACCGCATCGTCAGTCGCCTGGGACGCGGCGGCATGGGCACCGTCTACCTCGCCAAGGACGCCGCCGAACGGTCCGTGGCCGTCAAACTGATCCACCCCGACCTGGCCGACGACGAGTCCTTCCGGCTGCGCTTCGCCCGCGAGGTCGCCTCCGCCCGCCGGGTCGCCCGCTTCTCCACCGCCGGGGTCATCGACGCCCGCCTGGAGGGCGAACCGCTGTTCATCGTCTCCGAGTACGTACCCGGACCGAACCTGGACGAGGCGGTCCGCAGCGGCGAGCCGATGCACGGCGGGACCCTGGAGGGCCTCGCCATGGGTGTGGCGGCCGCACTCACCGCCATCCACGGGTCGGGGATCGTGCACCGCGACCTCAAGCCCGCCAACGTGCTGCTCTCCCCCGTAGGGCCCAAGGTGATCGACTTCGGGATCGCCCGCGCCCTGGACGACTCCAGCGGTGCGGTCACCCGGTCCAGCCAGCTCATGGGCACCCCCTCCTACATGGCCCCCGAACTGATCCTGGGCGAGCAGGCCACGGCCGCGGCCGACATCTTCGCCTGGGGCTGCCTGGTGGCCTTCGCCGGAACCGGCCACGCGCCCTTCGACGCGGCCACCGTGCCCGCGGTCCTGCACAACATCTCCTCGGCCCAGCCCAGGCTCGACGGTCTCGACCCGAGTCTGCTGGACCTGGTCGGCTCCGCCCTCGACAAGAACCCCGGAAACCGGCCCACCTCCCAGCAGCTACTGGCCCGGTTGACCGGCCAGCAGGACCCCGAGGAAGCGGAGATCCGGCGCACCATCACCACCTCGTGGGCGCCGCCGAGCAGTTCCCCGGTGCCCGGGCGACCGCCGGAAGCCGCCGGGCAGGAGCTGCGGGGGCAGACCGCCGAGGGCCCCGTCACTCCGGAGGACCGGCCCGCGCAGGTGCCGCCCACCCAGGCGCTCTCCCAGGCCGGGCCGGTGCCCCCGACCCGGCACATGCAGCCGCAGATGCCGCCCGCCCAGCAGGGGCAGCCACTCCCCCAGGGGCAGTACCCCCATCCGAACGCCCCGCAGTCCGGCCCCCAGCAGGGTGTACCGCAGAGCCAGATCGGCCACGGAGGGCCGAGCGGCGGCCACCCGTCCGTTCCGCCGTACCAGCGGCCGGGCCGGCCCCAGTACGGGCAGGCACAGTACGCCCAGACCCCGTACGGGCAGGCGGCCCGACACGGCCAGACCCCCTACGGGCAGTCGCCGTCCCACGGCCGGCCCGCCCACGCCGCCCACAGCGGACCCGGCGGGCCCAGCGGCCCGCAGCAGCCCCCGAGCGCCCGGAACGGCGGCAGGGGCCCGGGCGGCCGCCGCAGGGCTCTGCTCGTCGGCGGAGCCGCGGCCGCGGTCCTGCTGGTCGTCGGCGTCGGCGCCACCGCTCTGCTCTCCGGCTCGGAGGACCCCCCGGAGAACACCACGAGCATCTACATCACCGACTTCGCCACCGAACCCGACTGGTCCGGTATCGGTGTCTTCGACCCGGGGGATTCGGACGGCTACTGGAACGAACAGAACGCCGTGGTGCTCCAGCACGATCCCGGTGACAGTTCCTACGAATCCCGCGGCACGGTGGCCCCCTACGACCGGCAGACCCCGGACCGCGTCCTGGTCAGCACCAACCTCGCGCCTCTGGAGGGCCCCGGCGAGAGCAACTTCGGGGTGCGCTGCTGGGACCAGGACGGCGATGACGAGCGCACCATGTACGAGGCCCTGCTCCGCTTCGACGGCCAGGAGGCGCAGATCCGCAGGGTGACCGAGGAGAGCGGCAACAGCGCGATCGCCGAGACCACGGACGTCAGGGGCTTCCAGACCTACGACCTCTTCGACGAGGACTCCGTGGCGAGGGGCCTGCCCTACGAGGTACGGACCGACGACCTGGTCACCAACAACCTCAAGTTCTCCTGCGAGTACGTGGCCGAGGACGGCGAGGAGCCGTTCATGGACCTGCGCATGTGGGTCAACGACGAACTCGTGCTCTCCGCCACGGACGAGCCGCCGCTCCCCGACGACAGCGGCCTGGACGACGAGGACCGGCGCCGGGTCGGCATCGTGATGCGCCCCGGCGCGGGTACGGAACCGATCGCCTCCCTGTACACGGACTTCGCCCTGTACAGGATCAACGTCGAGGGCTGAACAACCGCCGGCCCCGGACAACCTCCCCACCCCGAACCCGCACCGAGAACCACACACCGGACCGGTACCGGACCCCGGAACCAGCCACCGACCGAGGAGAACCATGCGTGCGATCGTGATCGAAGAGTACGGCGGCCCCGAGGTCCTGCGGCTGACCGAGACCGAGGCTCCCGAACCGGGGCCGGGCGAGGTCCTCGTGGACGTCGAGGCCCGGGGCGTCAACTTCATCGACCTCTACCAGCGCAGCGGCGCCTACCAGGTGCCCCTCCCCTACGTCCCCGGCATGGAGGCCGCCGGTGTGGTCGCGGCCCTGGGCGAGGGCGTCACCGACCTGCGGGTGGGCCAGCGGGTGGGCTGGGCGATGGCCCCGGGCGGGTACGCCGACCGGGCCGTGGTGAAGGCGTCCCTGCTCGTGCCGGTGCCCGACTCGGTCTCCGCGGACCAGGCCGCCGCGCTGTTGCTCCAGGGCATGACCGCCCACTACCTCACCCACTCGGTGCACCCGGTGGCCGAGGGCGAGACCGTGCTGGTGCACGCCGCGGCCGGCGGGACCGGGCTGCTCCTGACCCAGCTGGCCAAGGCACGCGGCGCCCGGGTCATCGGCACCGTCTCCACCGACGCCAAGGAGCGGATCGCCCGCGAGGCGGGAGCCGACGAGATCATCCGCTACACCCGGGAGCCGGTCGCCCCGGCCGTGCGCGAACTCACCGGGGGCGAGGGCGTCGCGGCGGTCTACGACGGGGTCGGCCGGGACACCTTCGACGCCGGCCTGGACTCCCTGCGCCCGCGCGGTGTGCTGGCCCTGTTCGGGCAGTCCAGCGGACCGGTCGAGCCCGTGGACCCACAGCGGCTCAACAAGGCCGGAGCGGTGTACCTGACCCGGCCCTCGCTCGCCTACTTCGTGGCCGACCGCCAGGAGCTGCTGGGGCGCGCCGACGACCTGTTCGGTCTGGTGGAACAGGGCCGCCTGGACGTGCGGATCGGCGGCCGGTACGAGCTCGGCGAGGCCGGCCGGGCGCAGAGCGACCTCGCCTCCCGGAGCACCACCGGCAAGCTGCTGCTGGTCTGAGCCGAACGGCCCGGGCGGACGGCCCGCGACACGGTTTCGACACGAACGGCGGTGGCGGCCCCTCCTGGGGGCGGCCACCGCCGTTGCCGTCCGTCCCGCCCGACCGCACCCGCGAGGGCGCGCCGGAACGGGCGGGCACTCACTCGCTCTGACGCGGCTCCGGGGTGTTCCCCATCCGGGCGCCGGCCCGGCGGACGTCGTCACGCGCGTCGGCGACCGCCCGTTCCGCGGCCTCGGCGGCCTCCGCCGCCGCCTGGGCCGACGCGGAGCTCTGCGCCGGGTCGGGCCCGGTGATCTGCGCCGGCCCCTCGGCGCCCTCCTCGGACTGCTCCTTGGTGGTGGAGGGGGCGCTGCCGGCGGCCTCGCCGGCGAAGGCGTGGCTGACGTTCTTGACCGCCTCGGTCAGCTCACCCGGGATCACCCAGAAGGTGTTGCCCTCGCCCTCGGCCAGGCTCGGCAGCGTCTCCAGGTACTTGTAGGCGAGCAGCTTGGCGTCGGCGTTGTTGGCGTGCACCGCCTGGAAGACCCGCTCGATCGCCTTGGCCTCACCGTCGGCGCGCAGGATCGCCGCCTGCTGGTCACCCTGGGCCTCCAGGATGGCCTGCTGGCGAGCGCCCTCGGCCTTGAGGATGCGGGACTGGCGCTCACCCTCGGCGTGCAGGATGGCCGCGCGCTTGTCGCGGTCGGCCCGCATCTGCTTCTCCATCGCCTCCTTGATGGTGGGCGGCGGGTCGATCGCCTTGATCTCGACCCGGTTGATGCGGATGCCCCACTTGCCGGTGGTCTCGTCCAGGACCCCGCGCAGCCGGGTGTTGATCTCCTCCCGGGAGGTGAGGGTCTTCTCCAGGTCCATGGAACCTATGACGTTGCGCAGCGTGGTGACGGTGAGCTGGTCTATGGCCTGGATGTAGTTGGCGACCTCGTAGGCGGCGGCCTTGGGCTGGGTGATCTGGTAGTAGAGCACCGTGTCTATGTTGACCACGAGGTTGTCCTCGGTGATCACCGGCTGCGGACGCGAGCTGAAGACCTGCTCGCGCAGGTCGAACTTGGTGTTCACCCGGTCCACCCCCGGGATGATGAAGTTCAGTCCCGGGTCGAGGGTGCGGATGTAGCGGCCGAAGCGCTCGATGTTGTACGCCCGCGCCTGCGGGACGATACGGATCGCCGACAACGCCACGGCGACCAGGAGGACGGCGAGGATGATGAAGGGTATGGCAGATTCCATGTTCTGCACCTGTGCCTAGGTCCGGGAAAGCAACTGTGTTCCGGCTCAGTTCTGTTCGGGTCGGTTCTGTTCGGGCAGTTCGGGCAGCGCCTCACGCGGGTAGACCACGGCCGTGGCGCCGTCGATCTCCATGACGTCGACGTGCGCGCCCACCGGGATCACGAGGTCCTCGTCGATACAGCGTGCCGACCACTCCTCTCCCTGCAGTTTGATCCTGCCGTCGTCGGCGCCGACCTCCTGGAGGACCACGCCGGAGCGGCCCACCAGGGCGGCCGTGCCGGAACGGGCGTCCGGCCCCCGGGTGAGCTGGCGGTCCATGATGGGTTTGACCAGGACGATCCCGGCGGCGGCAGCGGCGGCGAAACCGATGACCTGCACGAGCACGGGGAGTCCAATGGCACCGAGGAGCGCGGCGACGAGTGCGGCCGCCGCCAGTAGGCCCAGGACGAAGGTCAGGGTGAAGAACTCGGCGGCCCCGAGCGCGGCCGCGAGGATGATCCAGATCAGCCAGGCAGGCATTTCCTGTGGCCCTCCCGCTGTGGTTTCGGGTAGTCCCTAAGCTACCCACACAGACCCGGCACACCACAAGATCCCGAGAAGGGATACACGATCGCGGCCCGCGGCGCCCCCGTCACCGGGGCACCGCGGGCCGCGTCCTCCCGGGGGCGGCCCCGGGTCCGGGCTACCTTCCGCCGGAGAACTGATAGACGAGCTGGTAGGTGGGCCGGTTCTGCCAGGCGATCGGCCACATGTTGATGCCGCCCACCGCCTGGTGGGACACGGAGTCCGCGCAGACCTGGTCGCCCGCCGAGCAGACGCCGTCCCCGGGGTAGACCTCGCCCGCGGGTACCGCCGCCGCCTCGGCGAGGCTGTCCAGCAGGACCGTGCGGCAGGACCCGGTGTCGCCCGCGCCGCAGTAGGCACCGTCACCGAGCGCGCCCTCCACGTCCCGGCCCAGGACCGTGCGCAGGTCCTTGTGCACGTAGGACCACCAGCCGTACTGGAAGGCCGAGCCCACGTGCCCGACACCCGACGGGGACTCGTCGACCGGGGTGGCGCGGGTCAGCTCCGTGTACAGGTCCTCGCCCAGTTCGGGTTCGAACTGGGCCCGGACCAGCCTCGGCCACCAGGCGTCCAGAACCCGGGCGGCGTCCGCGTGCTCGTAGTACCCGGCGTCGCGGTGGGGTTCGCGGCGCAGGGAACCGGACTCGGTCCAGGCGCGCAGGGCCTCCACCGTCCCGGCGAGTTCGGGGTCCTGCACCGCCTCGGTGTCGATGACCTCCAACAGCAGCGGGAGGACCTGTTCGGCGCGCAGGTCGGCGACCCCGGCCTCCATCATCGTGGCGGTGAGCGAGGCGGGGGTGAACTGATGCCCCTGCCCGATCAGCCCGGAGATCCGGGTGTCCAGCAGGTCGCCCCGGTGCACGGGACCGGTGCCCCAGGGCGAGGTGTACCCCTGGGCGGGCTTGTTGTTCCAGTTGACGATGTAGTCCGGGTTGATCTGCTGCGGGTGGTCCTCCTGCGGGTGGTAGTCGGCCTCGTTGGTGGCGGGGTCCCAGCCGGACCAGCCGGACGCGGAGTAGGCGTCGATGGGCAGGGTCGGGTTGGTGCCCTCGACCCGGACCGGGTTGGTGCCGGAGTTGATGAAGGCGATGTCCTCGTCGTCCACGTAGTGCCAGTTGAAGGCGTAGCCGACGTCCCCGGCCGCCTCGGTGAAGGTCTCGGCGGAGGTGATCTCCCCGGGGTCGTTGAACCGCTGGAAGCCGAGGATGGAGTCGACCTCGCGCATGTAGGTGGACCGCAGCTCGGTGAAGGCGACCGGGGCGCCGTCGACCGTGGCGAACGACCGCACCAGGCCGAACTCGGACCGCAGGGAGGTCAGGGTGTAACCGCCCTCCGGGGTCCCGTCGGCGACGCTGGGCGACCAGTCGTTGCTGACGCTCAACTCCTCGAAGTCCGTGCACTCCCCGGCCGTGTCGACGTAGGAGCGCGAGGAGGTGGAGGGTTCGGAGCCGTCGGTCTCGCACAGCTCGACCGCGAAGGTGTCGGTGATGTCCTGGCCCGCCGAGGTGGCGCTCCAGGCGTAGTCGACGCCGCGGCCCATCTGGACGTAGAAGCTCACCCCCGCGAAGGAGGCGCCCCGGGCGCTGATCCCGGGTCCCTGGAGTTCCTGGAGCATGAGCAGCTGCGGGGAGAAGTAGCCGGTCTGGGGGCCCATCACCGCGACGGGGTTACCGCTCTCGGTGTGCTCCCCAGAGACGAGCAGGGCGTTGGACATGCCGCGGGGGTCGAGGAAGTCCTCGGGCAGGACGCCCTCGTCGAAGACGCCCTCGGCCGCGGACAGATCACCCCCCTCGACCATCTCCTCGAGTTCGGCCCGCTGGTCCTCGGGAAGCTCCTCCACCGTGGGCGCCCCGCCCTCGGGCACCTCCTCCTGTGCCTGCGCGGCCAGGGGTGCGGCCGCGGCCGCGTCGGAGGCGGCGGAGCCGTACTCGTCGTGGACGATGTCGTAGGGCTCGACGGAGCCGGGGTCGGGCACCGCCTCGCCGACCGGGTTCTCGGGGGTCCGGGCGTAGGGGAACTCGCCGTCGACGCTGACCAGTGCCTCGGGGTCGTTCTCCATCCGCCAGTCCTGCCAGAGCTCGGCGCCCTCCTGTGCTCCGTAGCGGTCCTGGAAGTTGGCGAGCACGATCGCGGCCTGGACCTCGCCGCCGCCACCGCCGCCGAAGATGCCGCCGACCATCGCGGCGATCCCGACGACGTCGGTGGGCGTGAAGTGTTCGATCTGCCCGGAGTTGGTGATGGCGTCCTTGTGCCCGGTCAGGACGTACTCGCCCGGGAAGTAGCGACCGCTGTCGGCCGCGTCGATGTAGCTGTTGACGCCGTCGAGGTAGGCGTCGACGTCGGCGAGGGCTTGGGCTCCGCGTTCACCGCTGGCCGCGACCCGGTCGATCTGGGCCTGCTTGTCCTCCTCGGTGTAGGGCGCGGTGTTCCACAGGTCCTGTTCGAGACCGCGGTTGCC
The DNA here is from genome assembly GCF_055763695.1 of Nocardiopsis moroccensis. Taxonomy (NCBI): domain Bacteria; kingdom Bacillati; phylum Actinomycetota; class Actinomycetes; order Streptosporangiales; family Nocardiopsidaceae; genus Nocardiopsis; species Nocardiopsis moroccensis. The sequence goes on from NZ_CP199747.1 coordinate 3,223,277, forward strand.
CGGGGCGCCCCCGGCGAAGGGGGTGAGCTCGCCCCGGCCGACCCGGCGCAGGACGTCCATGAGGAAGAGGCGGTCCTCGCCCGCGGCGTACCCGGCGCCGAACATGGTGCCCTCGCGGGTGGTGCCCTGGATGTGTGGGATGCCGTGCTGGGAGTCGCGGGTGATCGTGACGTCCTCGCGCGGCCGGTACTCGCGGCCGACCTCGTCCTCACCGACCCCGAAGGTGGCGTCGTTGAAGAAGGCGTCGAGGCCGTCGTCGGTGAGTCCGTCGTAGTGGTGCACGAGGTTGTCGTACATGTCGAGCTGGCTGGAGGAGTGCTCGGGCCGGGTACCGAAGGCCTGGTGGCCGAGGATCTCGACCAGGGTGGCGCTGCCGTTCTGGCCGGGCGGGAGGACGTCGAGGCAACCGGAGGGCGCGCAGTAGTCCTCGAAGGCGGGTTCGGCCAGGACCGGCGCGGCCGGCAGTGCGGCCGCCGTGGACGCCGCGACCGCGAGGGCCGCGCCCGCGGCGCCGGTGCGGAGCCTCGGTCGGAGGGAGGGGGGCATGTGCTGTCACCACCTGGGGGGAGCGGGCGATGGATCTGCCGCATGCTACGTACGGGTGGGGAAATCGCGAAAGACTTTCATGTTTCTTGTCCCGCAGTGGTTCCCGGTACCCGAAATCCCGTGGTTTACGGTGACCCACACCACACCAGGCCAAATCCGCGCGTGCTCCCCGTACTGGCCCCGACACCCACCGTCGGGACTGGCCACATCCGGCCACAACCGGTTTTCGTTCAGGGTCGGAGAACGGAGTTCACGTCCGCCTTTGAGACAATCGCTGCCATGAACCAGTACCCCGACCCCCACCAGGGTGAGCCCTGGCAGCAGCCCAGCGGTGGAAATCCCGGCTGGGGCCTGCCCCCCGAACCGCACACCGGCGGCCAGCTCGAGCCCTACGGCAACCCCACCGGTGGCTACCAGCCCGCCGGTACGGGTGGGATGCCCGCTCCCACCGAGCCCACGCTCGACACCATCGGCGACATCGCGATCACGCAGAACACCGTGATCACGCCGTCCGGACGCTTCCCCATCAAGGGCACCGTGTGGACGACGACCGACATGAGCCGCACCGAGCAGTCCACCCCCACCTGGGCGATCATCGTCGCCATCCTCATCTTCTGGTGGACCTGCCTGCTCGGCCTGCTGCTGCTCCTGGTCAAGGAGACCAAGACGACCGGGCACATCCAGGTCACCGTCCAGGGCGGCGGTCACTACCACGCGACCCAGATCATGGTGAGCAATCAGGCCTACGTGCAGCACGTCCAGCAGCAGGTCAACTACGCGCGCAGCCTCGCGGCCTGACCCACCGGCCCGCCAGGGGCGCCGGGACCACCCGGCGGGATGAACGGCATCCCGCCGGGGCGCCGCTCAGCGAACGACCGCGGCGACCAGGGCCCCCAGGTTGACGGCGCGGGCCAGCCGGACCGCCCGACGGATGTCCGCGACGTCCACGGCGGGCCCCTCCCCCATCAGCGGCCGGTGCTCCGCACGGTCCCCGTAGGTGTTGGTGCCGCCCAGGGTCCGGCCGAGCGCACCGGCGAACGCGGCCTCGCACTGACCGGCGTTGGGGCTCGGGTGGGCGGCGCGGTCCCGCCGCCACACCCGCCACGCCTGACGGGCGGACCCGCCCACCATCGGAGCCGCCGCCACGGCGAGCAGCGCGGTCAACCGAGAGGGCGCCCACCCGGCCACGTCGTCGAGGCGTGCGGAGGCCTTCCCGAAACGCTCGTACCTGGGGCTGCGGTGTCCGACCATGGCGTCCAGAGTGTTCACCGCCCGGAAGCCCGCCAGCCCGCCGACCCCGCAGAGCGAACCCCACACCAGGGGCCCGACCACGGCGTCCGAGGTGTTCTCCGCCACCGACTCCACCACGGCGCGGGCGATACCGGCCTCGTCCAGGAACTCCGGATCGCGCCCGCACAGCCCGCGCACCAGGGTCCGCGCCCGCTCCAGGTCGCCCTGCTCCAGGGCGTCGGCGACCCGTTCGGCCTCACGCCCCAGCATGCTGCCGCCCAGCACCGCCCAGGCGGACAGGGCGACCAGGGACGGGTGGCGCACCCTCGACCCCGCGAGGACGACCGGCAGGACAGCAGCGCCCGCGAAGACCGCTCCGGCCCCCACCGAGTCCCGGTGCAGCCGGCGCTCCAGGTGCGCGGCCGCGGTGCCGAAGAGCGCCACCGGGTGCCCCCGCTGCGGATCCCGCATGATCCCGTCCAACAGGAACCCGGCGACCAGGCCCCGGCGCAGCCCCCTCCGTCCGACCGACCGAAAACCCCTGCCCAGTACCTTCTTCAGCCGCGCAGTCAACGGCACCCCCAGTCATCCCCAAACCGCGGCAAACCAGCGTTTGCCACGCAATGTATTCGCCCATACACGTAGAGCACCCTTACAGTCGACCCAGAGAGGGGGCGGCTCATGCTGTTCGCGCTGGCGTCACTGCTGATCCTGGCAGGTCAGTGGTGGCTCTTCTGACCGGCCAGGCCGCCCCGGGGCCGGGGCGGCCCCGGAGTTCACGAAACGCCAGCAGCACAGCAGCGCACCAGGGGTTAATCACCGGTAACGTGGGGCGCGAGGCCCATAGCGACCGGTTTGGTGGAACGCGCGTGATAACGAGACTCAACTACGAATCACCGTAGTTGGTGAGGCTTTGCCCTCCCTTGGGCGACATCCGAGGAATACCCTAGAATGTCGGTCCGGGACCACGGCACGCCCCCACCCGGCCGTAGGATCACCACCCCGGCCCCACAACCGGCACCAGCCGGTCGCGCCCTGCCACAGAGGGCCACAATTGAATCAGGCACCCGTAGCTCAGTGGATAGAGCACCGGACTTCTAATCCGATGGCCGCAGGTTCGAATCCTGCCGGGTGCGCCACAAAACCCCAGGTCAGACTGGGTACACGAGGGCCTCGTTCGAGGTCCTCGCGGCGTTTTCGGGGCTTGCGTGCTCCATACGTGCTCTTCAGTCCGACCTCAGTCAAAACACACCCATCGGACTAAGAAACCCCACCTCAAACCCTACTCGCCCCCGCCAACGACGGCGGGGGCGAACCCGGCCCCACACGGCCACGTCCGCCCCCGAACACCCCGCCCCTACCCCCAGGGGCCCACCGGGCCCATCACACGCCCACCGGCCCGCTGACGGGCACAGCCCCGCGCAACAGGGCCGCCGTAGCTTCCGCCGCCGCTTTGGCCACGTCCGGGAACACCGTCTGGTAGGTGTCCTGGGTGAAGTGGGCTGTGGAGTGGCCCAGCTCAGCCGAGACCACCTTCACGTCCGTTCCCGCGGCCAGCGCCATCGAGGCCGCCCCATGCCGCAGCCCATGCAACGTGATCGGTGGGAGTCCGGCTGCTCGGGCGATGCGGGCGAACCAGTCGCTCACATGCGAGGGGTGCCACCCCGACCCGTCCTGGCGGGTGAACACCAACCCCGAATCCACCCACTCCTTGCCCGCCTTCAGACGAGCTTCGTTCTGGAACTTCTTCCACCCTCGCAATACCTTCACGGTGTCGGCGTCCAACGTGATAGTGCGCTGACCCGCCTCACTCTTGGGAGTGGAAGTGAACGTGGTCCAGGACAACTGCACCACCTGGGTTCGAATATCCGCCTCGCCATCGGTCAACCTGGTGTTGGACCAGGGCAGCCCCACCGCCTCCCCTCGGCGCAGGCCCTTGACCGCGATCAAGTGGAACAGAGGGTGCAACCACACGTACTTCCTCGCGTGAGCAAGGAACAAGCCGGTCTGCTCAGGGGTCCACACCATCACCTCCCCCGGGATGGTTCCGTCCTTCTCCCACCGCTCCACCCGCCCCGCCGTCCACACCAGAGGCTTCTTCCTCGCGCACGAGGGCAGCCGTGCGTGGGAGGCGACGTTCACCGACACCGGCTCCTCGGGGCTGCGCACCGCATCCGACAGGGCGCTGCGCAAGGTGGCGCGGATGCGGTGCTTGGTCGACAGGCTCACCACCCGCTGTCCCCGCACCGACTTGCGCACCCGGGGGTCTTCGGAGTCCTTGCATTCCAGGATGCGGATGTTGTTGGCTTCGATGGCATCGAACATCGTCTCGACCTGGGTGGAGGTGAGCCGGTCCAAGCGCACCGGACCCAGGTGCGGGATGAGGTACTTGCGGATGTGCCCCTCATAGGAGGCCCGGGTGCCCTTGGCCAGGTCCGGCTTCGCCTGAATCCACCCGTTGAGGTAGGCCCCCACGGTCAGGGCTTCCTTACGCACATCCGCCCCCGTCCCGAGTCGTTTGCGCACCTCGACCACGCTGGGCAGCGCCTTCCTCTTCTTGAGCGCGTCCTGGATCAGGTCAGCGATCTGCACCCGCAGGTCCGCCTCCTTCTCGGCCAGTTTCAACAACTCCCTGACCTGCCCCAACTCCCGGAGCGCTTCGTCCTGGGAGGCCAGCCCCATCCGGCGTGCCTGACGGCGCTTACCCTGCGAGGTGCGCGGGAGCTCGTACTGGAAGGCCCAATGCCCGTGCCCGGGGGCATAGGAGCCGTCCTTGCGCTTGAGCTTGGGACAGCGCACCCCCAGCGTCCGATTGGTGAGCACATCACGGCACATACACCGCTTGAACGTCGTTCCCTCGTGTGCGGACATCTATCCCGCCTTCTTCGTGGTCGAGCGCGCACCGCACCGTGAACACCCCTCACCGGAGGTGGAGGTCACCGGCAGACCGAGGTGGGCCAGGATTCCCGCGGTGGGGATCCGCCAGCTCCGGCCCACCCGCAACACGGGGACCGGGAAGGACCCCTGGCGCAGAAGCCGGTAGGTCGTGGTGCGGCCCAACCCGAGCATTCGCCCCGCCTCGACCGGGCCCAAGACCACCGGCAGTCGTTCGATCTCGTCCAAACGGACCGGAGTATCCACCCTCACCCTGACCACCTCCCCGCCCTGTGTGAACTGCACGTTTGCGGTGCGCGGCCCCGCATCGTGCGGGGCAGTACGCATCCACGCTCGACCTCGCCGAGGTGGTCAAGCGGATTCGCTGACAACACCACCGGATTTTTCCTCCGCAACCCGTCCACCACCCGATACGGGTGTTATGCCGTTTTCGCTGGTCGGGGCCACAGGCGGCCCTGTGTGGGTCCATGCCCCGGGTTCGGCCCCCTGGGCGGGGCCGGGGTGTTCGGGGCGGTGTGGGGCCACACACGCCCCCACACCGCCCCGCCCTGCCCGCAGGGGTTCACCCCCCGGGGAACCGTGAGCCCCCCGTCCCGGGGGCGTGTCAGTCCTGGCGCACGTGCCCGGTAGAGGTCAACCAGGCCCGGTAGCGGGCCCGCACGGGCTCGGGGATAGCCACCGCCCGGTAGCGGCCCGCACCATGGCGGTGCTCAACCACGTAGTGCTCCCCCTCCCACACCGGGATCCGCCCCAACCTGGAGGCGGCCTCGGTCACCTCGGCGAAGGCGGCCTCATCGTGGCTGGTGCGCGGGAAATAGGACACCTCCACGCTGGTGTGCGGGCTGATCGGCAGCTCCGGGTGCTCTTCGAGAAACCTCGCCAGGTGGCGCAGGTCCGCGATGATGCGCGCCCGCAGGTCCGGGCCGGCCGCGTCGGTGAAGAACCCCCGGTCGGGCAGTTAGAGGCCGCTCCCCTGCTCGTCCTCGGTGTTGTGGTCGCGGTTGGTCCGCCTCATGCAGCCCGCCCTTCGCCGGTGGTGTGCTGCTGGTTGGGGCCGGGGTTGGTGAAGACCAGCACGTCCTCGTGCTGGATCACGTGCACCGGCCAGTCCGCCTTGCGCAGCCTTCGGGTCTCGATCAGTTGGAAGAACGAGGTGCGCGAGACCACCTCCCCGCCCCGCAGAGCGCACAACAGGGCGGCGCACCGGTCGATCTGGACCAGCCCGGCCCGCCGGCCCGCCTCGGCCACCTGCCCGGGAAAGTCGATGAGGTGGCCGCTCTTGCGGTAGGGGCGGGTCGTCACCACGACCACACCGCCCGGGGCGAGCAGCTCCCGGCAGGCCGCCATGATGCGCGTGAACGAGTCCGAGAGTTTCTCGGGTTTCTGGTAGGCGAGGTTGGCCGCCCTCCGGTCGCGGTCACGCGAGTAGCGGTGGGCGTGCTTCTCCACCGCGCGGGCTCCGTCCCTGGCCGAGCGGACCTGGCCGTGGGTCATCGACCCGTAGGGCGGTGAGGTCAATACCAACCGCACCCGGCCCGCCAATGAGGTGGACGCCAACTGCATGGCGGTCTCGGCGCCTTCGCCGGTGTGCACCCGCCCTTGGCCGGTAGCGCCCTGGACCATGGCGGTTGCCAGGTTCGCCCGGGCGATGGAGGCCCACTTGGGCTCCAACTCGATGCCCACACCGGCCCGGCCCAGGTGGGCGGCCTCGACCAGGGTCGTGCCGATCCCGCACATCGGGTCCAGCACCACCTCCCCAGGCCGGGTGTAGGTAGCGATGGCGTGGCGGGCGATATCGGGCAGCATCTTGGCCGGGTGCTCCACCGACAGGCGGCTGTAGCGGTTGCCGCGCTGCTGACGGGCCTGGCGTTGACCCGTGGCCCACACCGACCACCCCGCGCCCGAGGCGAGGTCAGCCTCGAACAGGTTCCCGCGGTTGTGGTCGTGACCCCACACGTTGGAGTCTTCCGGGTCCTCGGTCTGGCCGAGGTGGATGTTGTCGTGGTCCTGACTCACGCCTCCACCTCCTCGCGCACGTGGGCCGGCGTGGTGCGGCCCTTCTTGCGAAACACCGACACGTTCAAGTGAGCGGGGGCGGTGATCGTGGCCGCGGCCTCGGCTACCGAGGTCGACAGCCCCACCTCAGGCTCCCCCTGGCCGGGGCTGGTGCGGGGGCTGTGGTCGGGGTCGAACCCGTCCTTCCCCCGTACCGGGATCGTGGCCCCCAGCCCGGCCTCGCAGATCGGCACCGTCAACGCGATCACGTGCTGCAGGTACACCAGGCCCGCACACGAAGCGGCGCGCACCACCCCCGGCGCGGGGTCCACCAGCCCGGTCGGGGTGTGCCCGATCGGGGTGATGACCGCGACGATCCCCCCGGGGCGGGTGATCAGAGCGGCGAACTCCACCCGAGCCCGGATCCGACGGCGGCGTGCCCCAGGCGAGGTCGCGCAGGACGTGGCCGCAGCGAAGGCCGCCACGGTCAGATCCGCCCACCCCACCTGCCCGCCGGTGACTGCGGTCGCGCCCGGTGCGTCCAGGGTCGGGTGGAGGACCTCGTGGCCCCGGCCCTGGAGCCAGGCCTGCTCAGCCACCTCACCGGTACTGGTCAGGTCCGCGACCGTGCGGCCGGGGCGGGTGTACTCGGACACCAACCGCGCGGCGAGCCGGTCCGGGACCACCACCTCGCCCTCGTGCGTGCGAGGTGGGTGGTGGTGGGTGTGGTCGGATGCGCAGGGCCAGACCGCCAACGGCGGCCGGCCCCCATCGTGCGAGGTGGCGGTGTTCGGGGTGTTGTCCAAGGCCGGGTTCCTCTCGTTCGTGTTTTGCCCTTCACTGAGGAAGAAGCGCACCCCACCCCTCGGATTCGACGCCCCGCCCCGAAAGTGGTCCGAAACGAGTAGAAAAGTCCCCGGCCCCGGCCCAGGTTTCTGGGTCGGGGCCGGGGACTTTCACCCGGTCATCGCGCCAAGGTCAACGCCCCCACGGGCGTAGGCGGCACGGGCATCCGGCCTGCTGGACGAAGGCGCGCACCGGCAGGGGCAGGGGTAGGGCGATGCACACCGCGAGCAAGTCCATGGAGGTGCCGTAACAGCACCGGCCGGTGGAGCGGTCGTGCACGGCCAGGTGGTGCCCGCACACCCCGCACACCGCCTGCGGGCCCTTTTCGGTGTGGTGGACCATGCCGGGCCAGTCCCCGCGCACGTAGTAGGTGTGCAGGAGCCGGTGGGTGCGGGTGAGGATGCCGAGCAGGATCGCTACCACGCACGCCCCGCTCACGCCTGCGGTCAGGAGCAGGGCCTGTTCCCAGCTCACGCACCCCAGGTGGGTGGTCAGGTGGGGGTAGAGAAGACCGAACACGAAAATACTCCCCTAGGGTATGCAGAAGGTGGGGGTGTGCTCCGGTTCCGGGCACACCCCCGGGGCAGGCCGGGTCAGTTGGCCTGGGTAGCGAACCGGTACCGGCGGGGCTTGTCACAGGTCAGCTCGACCTTGCCCTCCTTCGCCAGCTTCGCGAGGTTGTTCTGGATCGCCCCGATGGATCGGCCCTGCAGGGTGTGGCTGAGTTCGGTCGCGGTGAACTCCTGCCCCGGGTCGTTCTTCAACAGCGCCCAGACCATGAGCTTGAGCTCGCCCGGCTCGAGCCGCCGCGACCCGCTTACCGGGTTGACCCCCTCCTCACTCGTGCAGGTTCCGCCCTGGACAGGTGCAGCGCTGGTACGGGGCGCGGGCCGGGCCGAGTTCGACGCCGGGTCGGTCGGAGCCGGGCTGGTGTCGGGGGCGGGCACCGGTGTCTCTTGGGTGTTCGGGTGACCGGAGCTGGATGCGGGGTCCTCGACAGCGGTCTCCGGTGCCGTTGCACCGGTCTCCGCCGAGGCCGAGAACTCCTCTGCCTGCTCGCACGAGGTGGCCTCGGCGGTGACGGACGCGGGGTCGGTGTCGTCGATGCCCTCATCGGTGGGCGAAGTGACCCCCTCTGCGGGCGGGGCCTGTTCGACCTGGGCGGGGGCAGCCTGCCAGTGGTCGGGCAGACGGCGCCGCCCCTCACGCCCGCCCGGGGTGCGCACCGCCAGCCCCTCCTTCTCCAGAACGGGCAGGTACTTGGACACGGTGGACTTGCCGACCCCGGCCTCCTCAGCCAGGTTGGTGACGGTCAACGGGTTCGTGGCCCGGTTGAGAGCGGCCAGGATGAGCTCGCGTGAGGGTGCGGTGTTCGTGGTCATGTTCGGGTGGTCCCTTCAGGTGTGGGTGATGAGCCCCGAGGTGTGGGGCCTGGTCGGGGTGCGCCCGGTGTCGGGCGCACCCCGGGTGGGGTGAGATCACATGTGGTTCAGTGCAGCGCGGGCTTCACCGGCCAGCCCCTGGGCGATGTCGGGGGCGGTGTCGGTGCACACCGGTCCCTGAGCGTGGGTCAGTTCCGCGTAGCGGTCGCTCATCAGGAGGGCTTCGCACATCACCGGGCCCGGGGGCAGAGCCGGAAGGTCGATGCTCATCAGGACCCGGGGGTCGGGGGTGAACACCAGGACCTGGAGGGCCCTGGCTTCTTCACCGTCGGTGATATAGGTGCGGGTGTGGGGCCAAAACCCTTCGGTGGCCAGGGCAGCCCGCAACGCCACAACGGTGGCCGAAGCAAACCAGGCGGAGGGCCAGTCGTACATGTCTTGGCGCAGCGCGGTCGTGGCGTCCTGGGCGATGCTCTCCCAATCGGGAACGTGCTGTTTGTTCACCAGGGGCTTCAAGTCCTGGTGAGTGAAGACCACCAGGCGGGCGTTCTGACGCGGGTCGAACTCGCCGGGAGCGTGCGCCCGGTAGCAGCCTGAGACCAGGTCAGCGGTGACCACCGCCCCGGGGCCGCAGTGGTGCAGGTAGCGCACCTGATCGGGGGTCAAGACCAGCGGCCCGAACCGGGCCTGGACATAGGCGGCGTTGATTTCCAAAGCCACAGTGGCTCCTTTTTCTGGCAGGCCAAACACAGCGCTTGGCGTGCAGGTGTGTGGGTGGAGGGGCCGCCCCGGCCCCTGTAGCAGGGGCGGCCCCGGGTCGAAGCAGTGGTTAGCGGGTGCGGGCCAGGTAGGCGTCGACCCATTGGCGGAGCCGGTAGCCCTGCACGTTGGCGCTCACCGGGTAGGGCACCCTCACGGGCCAGCCCTTCACGTGGCGGCCCTGGTCGGCGATCTTGATCAGGGACAGGCCGGGCCTCTCGCCCCCTTCGGGTAGGGGGTGCTTCAGGGTCAGGGTCAGGTCCGGGTGGGCGCGGTCGATGTAGGTCTCCCGTACCTGCAGGATCGAGGGGCCCCTGCCGTCAAGCGGGTTGAGGTAGCGGCGGTGGTAGGAGGGTGCGGTGGTCAGGTCGAACCCGAACTCCTGCAGGCGCTGGCGCATCCGGATGGCCGCGTTGGAGGTGGCGTTGCGGTCGTCGATGCGCTCGGCCATGCACTCATAAGCGGTGCAGTCCACTGCCGTAACGAAGTCGGCCCAGGTGCCGTACTGCTCTTCGAGGAAGTCCAGGTGTCGGGTCAGGTCGCCGTGGCCGAACACGGGCATGTGGAAGTGGTCGCTGTGGTCGAGGGTGCGGGTGTGGGTGGCACGGAACCGCTGCTGGTAGAAGTCAGCGATGATCATGCCGCCCGGCCCGATGTTGCCCAGGGTGCGCAACATCTTCGAGGTGACCTCGGAGTAATCGAAGTAATCGGCCATGGCCTCGCGCAGGCGGGGTGCGTATGCGTTCACTGCGGGTTCCTTCCTGTGGGCGCGTCGAACACAGCGCTCGGCGCGCAGATAAGCGGGTGTGGTTGGTCGGGGCCGCCCTGCCCCGTGCGGGGCGGCCCCGGTTAGTGCGGGTGTTAGTCGTGCAGGGCCAGGTGGGCTCGGATGCGCTCGGGTGCTTCGCGCACACAGGCCGGGGTGCCGCTGCAGGTGGTCACCCGCTCGGGCCAGCAGGCCACGTAGTGGCCCCGGTCATACATCTCCAGGCGGATGAGCAGGCTCTGCCAGTGGCGCTGGATGTAGGTCAGGTTGAACGTGATCCGGGGGTGGTGGGCGCAGGCGAAGCCGTCCTCGGTCCAGTGCCCGCCGTCCTCGGTTCGGCCGTGCTCGGGTCGGAAGGTCAGGGGCATGCCGTGGCGCCGCATGTCCCGGCGCAGGGCCCCGACCAGGTGGGGGGTCAACACCGCGTGGCGGGTCCAGTTCTCGATCTCATCCCGGGCCTGGGTGGTCAGGGCTCGGGCGAGGTCCTGCCAGTTCCCGCCGTGGTGGGTGAGGTCGCGGTGCAGGTCGCCGTGACCGTAGACGATCACGGGGCTGCGGTCCCAGGGCTGGTAGCGGGTGTGGGTCACCGCGAACCCGCTGGTGCGGGTGCAGGCGTAGATGATCCCGCCCGGCCCTTGGGCATCGAGCTCCTGAAGGTGGGCCACCGTGATCTCGGCCCCGGCGAAGCGGTCACGCAACGATGCGCTCATAGCGCAGGTCCTTTCATGGCACGCCGAACTCAGCGCTCGGCGCGAAGTGGTGTGGGTGGCGGGGCCGCCCCGGCCCCTGTATGCAGGGGCGGCCCCGGGAAGGTGGGGCCGCCCCGGCCCCTGTATGCAGGGGCGGCCCCGGGAAGGTGGGGCCTGCTCAGCCCTGGTAGAGGGCCAGGTGCGCGGCGACCGTGGCGGCGACCTTGGCCTCGATCTGCGCGGGCCGCATGCCCAGGTAGTCGAAGAGCATGGTGTGCTCGCTTACCGGCCCGTTCACCCCGTAGGCCTGGAACCGCACCGGTTCGGTATAGCCCAGGGGCACCGAGACCCTCACAGAGGCGTTCCCGCCGGGTCGGGCGTAGGTTTCGCTCACCCGGGGCTGGTGGGGGCCGGGACCCCGCCCCTCGAGGCGGACGCTGTCGGCCGGGTAGATGTCCAGCCGGTCCAGGCACAGGCGGATCGGGGTGAGCATCGCGGTCAAAACCCGGACCTCGGACCAGCCGCTCAGCCAGTCGTTGGCGATGTCGGTCAGGTCCTTGGCCAATTCGGCGTCCCCGGCCGGCGAGCCCTCGTCCTCCCAGAATTCCGTGAGACCCTCCAGGGCGTCCTGGGCAGCGATGATCATCCGGTGCTCACCCAGCCGTCCGGTGGGCGGGTAGACTTGGACCTCGTTGCTGGCCTCGATCCACACCAGCAGGCTCCCGGGCTCGGCCTGGCGCAGGTAGGCCACCTGGTCGGCGTTCACTTCGATCGGACGCCGCTTGTCAGGCATACTCGTGCTCACAGCACACTCCTATGGTTGTTGTGTTGGGCCCGCGCCCAGCCGTCCTGGCTCCACACCTGTCCGGTGGGCGCGGGGTTCTTGTTGGGCCGGTTCGCAGGTTGCTGCCTGCGGACCGGCCCGCTTTAGGCAGGAACGCTGTGGTGAGCGCGCAGCTCGAACAGCGTGTTTCCTGCGGCCGTGCGCGCCGCCTCGGTGCGCAGGTGTACTAGTGCCGCGTACCGGGCCTCCTCACTCGCCCCCTGTGTGCGGAAAAGGTGGTGGGCCTTGCCCCGCGCGGCCAGCTCCCGGGCGATCGCCGCCTCGTAGTCGGCTCGCGCCTGCGCCGCCCGTTGGGCTCGGGCCCGGTTGGCGATCATCACCTCGGTAGGCGGCTTCGGCCGGGCAAAAACCCGCCTGCCGATAACTCCGATTGCGCGCAACGTGCGCATTGATGAACCCCCTAGAATGGCCGGGTGTTTCTTCGTTGCGGTCCGAGGTTCGCTTGGTTGATTCGTGTTTGTCAACTCCGCCGCGAAACCTTTTTCCGCCTACCCCCGGAACGGTTTGTGTTTCGGGGCGGAACCCAAGATGACCTTGGGTGACACGTGTTTGTCAACTGGTGTCGAGAGAAAGTTTCCCCGCCGCCCCGAAACGGCATCTCCGTTTCGGGAACAACCCCATAGCAACTTGGCCCGGGGCGGGTTGTCAACTCGTGTCGCCGGTTTTCTCAGATCTTTTTTCGGGTCGCGTTTCCTAGAGGAGGAACCGCGCATGCGCGCCTACGCGCGCGCGGGGCCGGCACGGAGCATAGGCGACGCGGCTCTGGGCGATCATGAAATGCATGCGCGACACCGTTCTGGGCGATCACCATAGCCCAAGACAATGGGATGAGTTTTATTTATAGGGTGGGTTTTTGGTTTTTGGGGAGGACAGAGAGGAGGGGAAGGAGAAAGAGTGAGGAAAGAGAAGGGGCGGGTCGGCCGGTAGGCCGACCCGCCGCCGGGGGAGGGAGGGGACGCCGCCTCCTACGTGAAGTTGACTACCCACTGGGTATAAGTCTGGACGTGAGTCACACCCCAAAAATAGCCCCTGACCTGCGAAAACAGGTGTTCCAGGGGGGTCCACAGGGCGGGAGGGGGCATTGGAGGGCTTGCTGGAGGGATCGTTGGAGTAGTGATTCACTCGCCCTCACTAGCTCGTGATTCACTCCTGAGCGGCCCCACCGCCCAGGAGTGGGCAGGCACCGAAGGGTCAGAGGAGGGTATATTCCTGGATCATGCGCCGCGTTTTCTTGGACGGCTTTTCCCCGATCTCCTCCAGGCGACCCTTCAGCTCCCGGTAGGCCAGATGAGCCTTCTCGGGAGATCCTGCTTCGCAATGCGTTTTGATGATGAACTGATATAGTGGCTCGTTGTATTCATCAAACGCAATAGCCGTTTCTATATCCTCGATCTTCTCTGTAGCGTCTTGTTTCTTCTCCGCTAGACCCACACACGCGGACACCGCCTCTTTGGCACAGTACTGGCGCACACTCTTGACCCACTGCGCCTCACACTCACCAAGGAGCTTCTCCTGGTGAATGCCGATGATTTCCCGCAACTGGCCGCCGGTAACGCCTTCTGGGTTTTTCCTTACCGTCTTGGCCAACCGCAGGAAGTTCCACAGGTCCACATCGAACAGGTCTTCATCCAGTCGGTAGAGTCCTGACTTGTCATTGATAATGACTGGAGCATCAGGGGTGTCGGTGATGGTACGGAGCGTCTTGCGTAGGCTGTGAATGGCGTTGCGGCGCTGGACGTAGGCTTTGGCTGGTTCGAGTTCGCCGAAGCACTCGGCGTCGATCTGCTCGGCCTCGACCCCTTCAGGGTGCGCCGCCAGGTAGGCGACCAGGGGGCGAGCCGCTGAGCGCAGCCCCTGTATGTGGCGCCCGTCAAAGGTCAGTTCCGGTTCAGCGTCCGAGCTGAACATACGCACCCGCACGGCAACGGTGGGCGCGTCGGGCGCGGACGGGGCGGTTGGACTGTCGTCGTCTACAAGCGGGGGCAGGGGGTGCGGGGTCTGGGCCTCCTCTGAGAAAGGACCCTGCTCTTCCTTTTCTTCTGCCTGGTGAGCGTCCTCGCCGCTGCGGAGATAGGGGCCGCGGTGACGTAGCGGTTCGGTCAGGTCGATACGGCCCTGAGCCCCGATCAGGTGGGGGCGGTCCAGGTTCGTGCAGTGCAGGGTGGGCATCGGCTTCTTCTGCCCGAGCACGCACACCACCGCTTCGGGCGGGGTGAGCGGTGCCCGCGCGGCGTCGGCCTCCCATTGGGTGGCCTCGCACACCACCAACAGCGAAGGAGTCCCATCCTGCCCGCTGGCCTCGAGATCTTGGGGGTCGTCTTCCATGCGGGTGCGTGCTGCCGACAGCAACAGGGTTTGCACCGCGATGCGTGCCTGGGCCAGGTCCGGCACGACCTGCAGTCCATCGCCGAACGCACGCCCTTCTTGCAGCACCTCGGCCACAGCTCGGGTAGCGACCACCGGTGCGGGCAGGTGGTCAGCAACCACAGCGGCCAAGACGTCAGCGGCGTGGGCTCCGACGAAGGCAACCCCCTGGGCGGTGTCGACTCGGGCTGTCTGGCCCACCAGCATGTAGCCGTCGGAGTCGATGATGCCGTTCTCAGCGCCCCCGAGGTCACCACGCACCAGCTCACCACCGGGGGGATCGATGCCGTCGTCGGTCTCGGTAGAGCTGTCCTCGCGCTGGCCCGGAGCCGCCCCGCTCTCGGGAGCCTTCGTGGCGGGCCGAGTGCCTCGTGTGTGGGCATGGCGGCGCCCGGCCGCATACCCCACACCCACCCCGGCAGCTCCAGTAGCTGCTCCCACCAACAACGGGCTCGGGCCGTCGTTACCGCTGGTGGTGCTCACGTCCAACTGCACTTGCTCGGGCAGAGGCTCAGACGTCTCCGCTGCCGCTTTGCCCTCGCCTTCGGCCTTCTCTTCGGTGCCCGTCTCCTCAACGCTTGGCGGTTGGAGGGTGTAGGCGATCTCCACACGCCGGTGCTCGGCGTAGGACGCACCCAGATCAGCCGGTGGCTGAGCCGACCCCACCCCGGCGACCTCGAACTCGACAGGCTCCGTCAGGTGTTCGGCGAGGTAGTCCGCGACCGCCTGCGCGCGCCACTGCGACAGGCCCCGGTTGTAGCCGGGGTCGCCCACCGGGTCGGTGTGCCCTGTCACCACCACCGGAGCGTCGGCCAGGTTGAAGTCCTCGATCATGCCCAAGGTCGGCTCCAACGAGTCCCGCATGCCGGAGGTGAGATCGGCCGAGTCGAAGCCAAAACCAGACAAGTTGCGGGTCCGCTCGATCATCCCGCCTTGGTCTTGGCCTTGGTGTTCGGGTGCAGGGTTCTCCTGCCCTTCCAGCACCGAACGGGCAGGGACCTCAACAGCAGTGTCGGTGTGGGCTGCCACGGCCGCTGTATGAGTACTCGCCGCGGTCGCTCCTCCCGTAGCCAGAACCCACACCAAACGCACCAACCCCACCCGGGGCACAAGGCCGCGCGCCAGGGCAAGGATGTCCAAGACGATGACGAACAGGTAAGCGACCCATACCGCCCACAAGAGCGCCACGAACACCGTGAGGACCACCTCTGCAGGCAGGATGCCGCCCCGTAGGTACTGCCACAACCACACCCAGGAGACGTCCTCGTCGAGCGGCCACCCGAGCCTTGAGGCGAGCACCGGCGGCCCGATGAGCATGACCACCGTGACGAGGGCTTCTCCAACCACTGCCCACAGGCTCTTCGGCATGCCTTTCTTCGGCCTTCCTTCTTCGTGAACTGTTCCTTCGAGCTGCGCGAGCCACGCCGTTTCAGGGCTGGTGGGCCGTCGCGCTCGCTTCGGCCTCGATTTCGGACTCTGTGATCGGCAGCAACACCGGGGAGTAGACGGCTCGGGCCAAGACCGCCACCCGCTCCTCTTGGACCACGGCCCACCCCCTCACCCCTGCCGAGTCCAAGTGCTCCACCGCTGCTCGGCGCGCATGCTCCTCATCCAGCACTGGGGATCCCACGTCTAACGTGGCCGTCTGGTCCACCTGGTGGGTGCCTGTCCTGGCCGCTGCGTGCGCGAGCGTCATCAGCTCCGCTTTGGCCACCAGCATCTGCCCGCCCTCCCAGACCAGCGCGAACACCACCCCGAGCAGGGGCATTAGCAGAATCAAGAACACCGACGCATGCCCCCCATCCGACCGACAGCGGCGGCGAAGGCAGCCTCTCTGGGCGGGCACAGGGGTAGCGGCGCAGCAGTTCATGGGTTCGCTCCTCGGTAGGGGTCCACCGGGGAGATCGTGCTCGCGGACCACGTGCGTTGCCCGCCGAGCCCGCCTAGATCCATCACCGTCACCGTGCACTCCACCTCCACCTCCACCACCCCACCCGGAGCGAACCGGCTGGTGTTCACCCGTACAGCGAACGGGGTACACGCCAGCCCTCGGTCGGTGAGTTCTTGTCCAGCGGCCTGCCGGGCCTGGGCGCGTGCCGTGCCCGCCTCGCGTTGCAGCGAGGCGGCCCGTGCTGCTGCCGCCGCGGCGTCCTGGGTGATCAAAGCGGCCGAGATCTGACGCCCGGCCACGACCATCAGCGCCAAAGCCAGTACGATGACGGGGACCAGGAGGGTCAGTTCCACCGATGCGCTGCCCCGATCGCTTCGGCCCTTCCTGTGCCCCTGGTCGCGGTGCTTCCGACTGGTCATGGGGCCAAGTGCTCTACTGGGCCCGATACCTGTGAGGAGACCGGCACCCGCGCCCAGGGCATCAGGCTCGGGGCCTGGCCGCTGACCTGCACCCGCGCCCGCTCCGGGCCCCGCGCGGCCTCCACCTGCACCGCCCGCAGCACGCTCCCGCCCAACTGGTCGTGGGCCTGCTCGGCCCGCTCGTAGGCAGCGGCCGTGGTCCCGTCAAACGCCCTCGCGGCCGACAAGGCCTGGGAGGCCACGGTTTGGGCACGGTGCTGGGCGTGCGCCCACAGCCCCACCTGCACCACAGCCAGGACCATCACGAACACCAACGGCAGGACGAGCAACGCTTCGGCACTGCCCCGGTCACTGCGACTCCCCCACCAGCGACGGGTACGGGGGCAGACGGGGTGGGTCACCGGTTCACGCCTAGGTCGATGGACTCAGCCGCCGAGGTGAACTCGCCGATCAAGATGCCGCCGACCACGGTGGCGATGGTGATGGCCACCATGATCGTCAACACCCACTCCGTGGTCGAGGACCCCGCATCCGATGTGACTCGGCGTGCCGGGGTGAGCCGTTCACGTACACGACTCCAGGCATGACGAAGAACGCTCTTCATTCCGGGGACTCCTTCTGCAGACTCAGAAACCGGCCATCACGTGGACCAGGGCGACATAGACGATCAACAGCAAGAACCCCGAGACCAGCCCCATGGTCGGCAGGGCCATGCGCTCGGTGGCCGCAAGCGCAGCGGCCTCGGCCTCAGCCAACCGGCGAGCCCGCAACGACGTCGCTTTAGCCGTCAACGAGGTACGGGTGCGCGCCCCAGAGACACCGCCCAACCGCAGCGAGGCAGCCAACTCGGAGAGTTCACGCACCCCGCTCTCCGCCGCCAGAGCCTCCAGCCCTTCCCACGGGGGGCGGCGGCGCACCGTGGCGGTATGCACCGCGCTTCGAATGCGCTCAGGAGCCATGCCCCTCCCGTGCTGGAGCGCTGTGCTCAGCGCCCCGTTGCTGCCCGCACCGGCAGCCAGTCCCATGACCACCAGGTCCGCCAACGCCGAGGTGGCCGCCCGCAGCTCGGCCCGCTGACGCACCGCCGCGCTACGGGCCGCCAGGTCGGGGGCCAGAACACACCCGACCAGGACCAGGAGGGCGAGCAGCCCCATGGGAAGGCTCTGCGGGAGAACACCGCGAGTAGCAAGCAGCACCAGGGCGAGAAGCAGACCGAGACCGGTTGAGGCTGCTTTTTCGGCTCGGTATTCCTCGGCCGATGTGCCCGCCGCCGCCAAGGCCCTGGCCATCTTCGGTCCCGGTATCCCGGCGTGGATGAGCAGGCTGCCCGTACGGTGTCCTGCACGTCGAGCCCACCCCCTGTGAAGGACAGCAGGGCGGGGTTCGGGTTCTGGTCGTGGGGTCAGCCGTTCGGTCAGGGTGGGGCGACGCAGCGCATAGGCCCCAGCGCACACCCCGGCCCCCAGCATGCTCCCGGCCAGGCCCAGCATCATGACGCTCACCGGCTACCACCCACTCCTACCGCGGCCGTCCCTGTCACTGGTGTCGAGGAGAAGGGGCGTGGCTGCTCGGCCGGCGCAGCCAGGCGGGCGAGCCAGAAGAACGACACCGCCCACACCCCGCCGACCAGGCCGAGCACCAGTTGGCCGGTCACCGTACCGAGGGGTTCGAGAAAACCAGGGTTGAGCGCGACCATTCCGACCAGCATGATCGTGGTAGCTGCGGCGATGATGCGCACCGAGGAGCGCACCCGCGCCCTTGAGGCCGTCACCCGAGCGATGCTACTCGCCCGCTCCCGGGCCGCCTCGGCCAGACGCGAGAGCGCCCCGGCCACATCCCCGCTCTGCCGGGAAGCCCCCATGGTCAAGGTGAGGGCGACCAGATCACCCAGGTCCGAGTCGACCTGGCGGGCGAACGCGGGTGCAGCCTGGTCCATGGGCTGGCCCGCCCGCAACCGGGCCTCCAGCCCTTGGACCGGGGCCCGGATCGGCTCCGGGGCGACCGGCACCGTCGCGGCGATGGCCTGATGCAGCCCGGAGGCACCGGTGATCATGTCCCGTAGTTGCTCAGCCCAGGACGCCAGGGCTTCGGCCAGGTCGGCCTGCTTGTGGGAGGTGGTATCGGGGCCGAGCAGGGCGGGCATCCACCACCCGGCCGCCGCGGCAAGCACCACCCCCACCGGCCAACCCGTCACCAGACCCACCAGCGCCCCGGCACACGCCGAGGCCGCCAAGCGGATCCAGGTGTGGCGCTGGCGCAACACCCGCACCCACTCAGACGAACTCGAGTTGTCGGGCGTGCGTTGGGGCAGAAGGCTCACCACGTACGCAGCGCACGCGATCCCAGCCCCCAACAGAACCCCACCGAGCGCGAAGCCCCCGGTAGTCCAGCCCCACGGGCCCATCACACCCACCCCCGCCCCGCATACCCGACCCATTCCAGACGGTCCGCGACGACCCCGGAGGGGACACAGACCAACTCACCCGAGGAAGCATTCGGCGCGCGGTGGTAGATCTCGTTGGAGATCACCTGCTCACCCTCAGAGCCCACGACCTCGCGCACGCTAGCCACGTACCGCTCCCCTTTCGGGGTGGTGTCGATGTGCACCACCAGGTGCAGGGCCGCCCCCACCAGCGACGCCGTCGCCGAAGCCGTGAGCTGTTCGGGGCTTTGGGCACAGTAGGCGGCCAGCTTCGCGAACACCTGCTGGCTAGAGGAGGCGTGGATGGTGGACATCGATCCGTCCGTTCCCATGCTCATGGCGTTGAGCAGGGCGATGGTCTCCGGGCCCCGTGTTTCTCCGACGATCACCCGGTCCGGGCACATCCGCAACGCCGCCCGCACCAGCTCCGCCAAGGTCACTTCGCCAATGCCTTCGACGTTGGCGGGGCGCCCCTGCAGGGCTTGGACATCCAGGTCGCTGTCGGCCCGGTGCAGCCCAAGTTCGAAGGCGTCCTCCACGGTGATGAGCCGCTCGCCCTCGAGGGTTCCCAGCAAGGCCCTGAGCAGGGTGGTTTTCCCGGAGTTCGTCGCGCCGGAGATGAGCACGTTCAACCGGGCCCGCACGGCCGCACAGAGCAGAGCCTGTACGGTCTGGTCGATCATCCCGGACCGTGCCAGATCCCTAAGGCGCAGGTGCTGGGCGGGGTGGCGGCGGATGGTCAGGGTCGGGCGAGCCGCGACACCCGGCATCACCGCCGAGAGGCGTTCTCCTCCTGGCAATTCCATGGACAGGATCGGTGCGGACATATCAAACCTGCGCTCACCGCCCGGAGCACGGGCGGCGGCCCGCTGCACCAGAGCAACGAGATCGTCGTCCGTGGCCGCGACGGGTGCGCGGTGCTCCCTTCGTCCACCGCCGAAGTCCACGACCACAGGGGCGTTGCCGGTGATGTGGATGTTCTGCACGCCCGGCTCGGCCAGCAGCTCCTCCACCGGCCCGAGCCCCAGGACGTGGTCCAGGACCAAGCGGCGAAGGCGCGGTTCATCAACCGTTCCCCGCATTCCCAGCGAAAGGGCCGTGCGTGCCCGATCCTCCAGAAGGGCGTCTACGAGCTGACCTACAGCATCGGTGTCCGCTGACTCTTCGGGATGGGTAACGAGGTGTTCGGTCACACGGCCGGCCAGCTCCACTGCAGCCGCGTGCACCGAGTCCTCAACGATGGCCTTCCCGAAATCGGATGTCAGGTCGGGGACCTGGTGCATCGTGGTCATGCCGCTTGCACCTCCAGCACCCGACGCTCTCCCTCGCCGAGCCCAAGGCCGTGGAAGTCATCGCACAACTCCGCCAGCGCTTTCGCTGACTTGATGAGCGGCATCCACTCCAAGGAATCAGGATCGCGGCGCTGGGCACGCCACGCTGCCAGTCGGTCCCTCATCCGCTGAGGCGGGTGGTGTTCGCCCCGCACCAACCCGGCCCCCGTGAGGTCGGATGGGATGCGTGCCCACACCGGCAGTCCACCCGCAACGTGGGAGACTTCGCCGTCCGTATGCGGGCACGCCCCGGTGATAGCCAGACCGACCCGGACACCGTCCTGGCGCAGCGAGGCCAGGGCCGGGGCGCATACCCGCAGGCGCTCGGCCTGCTCCACCTGGCCCGCCTCGACCAGTACAACGGCAATGTCGGAGTGGCGGAGCAGGGCCGCCCCTGCGGACCCCGGCACCGCACGCCCCACATCCACCACCGTCACCCTCCCCGAGGTCAGCAACCGAGGGTTACGGGCGAGGGCGTCCACCGCGCGACTTGCCTCGAGCGGGTCAGGTGGGGCCGCCACGACCCTCAGCCCTCCCGGTAGCTCGACCGCGTGACGCAACAGCGGGTGATGGCCACTCTCTCCAGTACTCTCATTCGAGGGCACGGACACCGAGGTGTCCACAGGCGCGGGTGAGCGCGAAGCAGCGGCCAACGACACCAGACCCTTCGGGCCCGAGCCTGGATCCACCCCGTGCCAGGCCGCCACATCACCCCCCGAGGCATCGGCCTCCACCAGCACCGGCACCGTCAGCACCCCGCTCGGCCACGCGGCGGCCATGGCCGTGGCCAGACTCGTCACCCCCGGAGCCCCACTCAACGAGCACACCGCCACCACCGTCATTCGCCACCCTCCTCGTCTTCGGACTGCGCCTGTTCGTGCGGGTTGACCACCGCGATGTGCACCTCACCCGCAGCGACCGCGTCCGTTACCCGGCCCGCTTCCCCACGCGGCACCACCACCTCCACCGCCTGGCCCCCGGGGCCGAACCCGTCGCCGCTGTCCGCGACCACGCGGTGCACCAGAGCCGTCACCACTCCCGAACCGCCTTGGACCGTGCCCTCGTCGTTCTCGGCCACCTCCTGGGTTCCGCCTCCGACCGAGAGCAGGTCCACCGTCGTGCCTGCCTCCAACCCCTGAGGAAGCACTGTGACCGGGACTGCGACCAGCGCCGACCCCTGCTCCGGCCACACAGCCGTCTCCGACACCGCGCCCGCCACTAACGGAGACCCCGCCGACACCGGACGGGCCAGCACCATCCCCTCCACCGTGTCCGGCCCCAGCAGCCGCAACCCCTCACTCGGGGCGGCCTCAATCGAGGTCACATCCTCCGCAACGATCACATGTCCAGCAGGTAGATCAGCGGCGAGCACCGCCACCACCACCGTGTCCTCTCCCGCGAACCCGGCCCAGGCCCCCGCTGTCCCACCACCGACGATCAGTGCTGTGGCCAGCAGTGCCCACTTCCACCGGCGACGCGAGGTCGCCGCCAGGCGCACCGACTCCCACTCCCCACCAGGGGCAGCGGTCTTATCTTTAGTTTTCTGGTTGCTTTGCTGGGGATTCGCGAGCGCGACCATCCCACCCTCTCTTTCCATGCCTATGTCTGCCGCCTAGTCAGCCGGTGTGGGTGACCACCGAGTGAATCTCGCTCACCGGCACCGTCACCGTCGACGACGTCGACAAGTCCTCCAGGTCACCGCCCCGCCCATCACTGGCGGACCAGGACACCTCCCACTCCCACACCGCGGACAAATCCACTTCAGCGCCCGCGCCCCCAGGTGGGAGGGAGGTGTAGGTGTGACCGCAGTCCGGCGATCCCTCCTCGCGGTAGACGGAACTGGAGAAGACCGTGCCCGCGCTCTCACACACCACTTGGTGGCCGTCTCCGGTGTCCCACACCACCCGGGTCGGGGTCGCGGCCACTGTCACCGACCCGGCGTTCACCGAGGCTGTGGCTGACACCGGTTCCCAGTCAGCGGAGTCGATCCACAGCCATGACGGGAGGTTCACGAACCGGGGCTTGTCCGTGTCGGGGGCGGTCCCGATCTTCGGCTCTGGCAGGTTCATCACCGCCCGTGCCTGCTCAGCCAAGACCACGGGATCGAACGTCGGAGCGCTCGAAACACCCGACGACGTGGCGCTGCCTTCGCATCGTGCGGTGCCCGGCGGCATCTGCAACGGCTCCTGCGTCCCAGGCTGAGCGAACTCCACATCCGAAACCACGCAAGCTGGGCCATCCTCCTGCCCCGCACCGGCCGCTCTCCCCTGCTCTCTTGGAACCGAAAGCGAAGAACCACCTGCGGTCCCAGGCGCCCGCGCCTGAACACGGCATTCACTGTCAGAACAGGTAGTGAGGGAGGAGAACCCCTCGTCCGCTTCTGCCTTGGCGGGCGCAACAATTATGAAGAACAGGCACATCACTACCGACCCCAAAATCAACGCCCCTACTGGTGAGAGGGGCGGGCCGCTAGTCAGCATGATCCGTAGTCCTCAAGCCAGAGTTCCTCCACCAACCACCCGTCGTGGCGTTGGGTGACCGTCGCCGTCACCAACCGCTGTCCGCTCGCCCCCGTCGAACCGGAGGACTCCTTCACTGTCCAGTCGGAGTCATCAAGGCAATCCTCGATCAGCACCAGGGAGTCATCGGCAGAATCGGCCTGGGTTTGCGGACTCATCAACGGCTCACCGGTCGCGGTGAGCCCCTGCAACATCGCGTTGGTGAGCTCTAGCGCCTGGTCTGAGGCATAAAGCTCCAAGTCGGGATGGCCGACCGCGCCCTCGTGCGAGCCTTCGACCACCACGCCCCACATGTTCCGGTAGGCCTCCAAGGCCAACTCCTCAGGCGCAGGACTGGGACCGGACGGGGCAGCCAGAGGCAGCGGTGTGCTTTCTGAGACGCTCTCGGGTTCGCTCTCCTGCGCCGCGCACCCCGCCAGGGCCACTACAACTGCCGCCCAGATCACCCCGCGCATGGTGTACCACTTCCGATTCCTTGCCTGGCACGACCTCACACCGTGCTTCCGAGGGGTGACACTAGCCATACTCAGAGTCACTACACAAGGGGAATTCGGGCACTCTCCGTCACCAGAACTGTGAAGAGAACCACCGCCCTCCGGTGTCGAACTCTCTACCTGCACAAACACCGAAATGAGCAAACGCAAGCAGGGCCCTCCCCAATGCGAGGACGGCCCTGGATCCTTCTTTGACGTCAGGCTACGGGCTGCTGTTGGGCGTGCCACTGTCGCACTAGCACGGCCAGATCGGCCCACTCTTCGTGTGGCTCAGCTTCGCCCGCCCCCTCGGACACGCTCGGAGCTGGCGCGCTCCGCGACGTTTTCAGTGGCGCGCCCGGGTCACGACGTTGGGCTCGGTGGCGCTGCTCGTATGCGACCAGATAGGGGCGCACCGCCCGCACCCCGTCCTCATCCATGCACCAGCCAACCTCGGGCAACCGCTCCACCACTCCTTCGCTGACGTAGAGCTGCTGGGCCCGGTTGGTGTGCTCGCGGCGAGCCTGATCGTAGCGCCGCACCCATTCCGGATCCTCGTCCCGGACGGGGGCGGGTGACGCTGTCTCCACTCGAAGCGGCGGCCTCTTCTTCGCCGGTCGCGGGTGCAACGTGGGTGGCGGCTTCTGGACGCCGAGGACGGCTTCGAGTACGGCCCCGACCGTCCAGCGCACGCGGCTGGCCCAGCCGCGTCGACGCCTGCGGTGTCGGCCCCTACCATGGTCCATGGTCTTCCTCCTGGCTGATTCAGGCGGGGGATCACGCCTCGGGCGGTGTTGGAGCACCGTCCGAGGCACCTTTTCTTTTGTTCTTTGCTTTTTCTCGAGGCGTGCGTTCCGCTGTTCGGGGCGGGGTGGGTGTCAATGGCCCCGCGAGGTCGTACGCCACTCGCCGAGGCTGCGCTTCCTCACCCCACCCGATACCAGCGGGCAGGTGCTCCTAGCTGGCTCTCAGGGCCCGCTCGGCCGAGATCGCCACGGGCGGGCGGGGAGTGTGTACGGGCATCACAAAGAAGCCCTTTCTTTTGAGCACGCGAAAGAATTCGGACAAATAGGAATCGCGTTCATCTGGGTGGAACGGCGTGGGTGCGATGTTTCCCTATGCAAGCGAGTATTTTCAACCCCGCATTGCGTAGAAGTCATGGACCAGCGAAAACACGGGAAATGGGGCCGCGCGGGCAACGTGCCCGCACAGCCCCACAGCCGTCCCACGGCCCGCTGGGCGGCCCCGTCCCGGGGGTTCCCGGGCTGGTCGGCCCTGTCCCGGTGTGGGGCGGGTGGTGGCCGCTCAGCCCGGCCGCACCGCCGCCACGAACCGGTCGCTGTAGTACTCGCCCGCCACCGGTTCAACCCGGATGCTCTGCCCCGTGCGCGGGGCATTGACCATCTGCCCGTCCCCCACGTACATGGTCACGTGCGACGGGCTCCCTCCTGGAGCCCCGGTGTCGTAGAACAGCAGGTCTCCCGGCTGCAGCTCGTCCAAGCCGACACGGGCCCCGGTGTTGACCTGGTCGGTGGTCACCCGCGGCAAAGCAACCCCGGCCGCTTTCCAGGCCTGCATGGTCAGCCCGGAGCAGTCGAACCCGTGCGGGCCGGTCCCGCCCCAGATGTAGGGTCTGCCGACCTGGGCCAGCGCCCACTCCACCGCCGCCCGCCCCTGCTCAGTACTGGCCCCCAAGCCCACCTTGGGAACCTGCGCAGCGGCCTGGGCGATGATCTCGGCATAGGCCTCGATGTGCCCCACCACCTTGTCCACGTACCACTGGGCTCGGTTGTAGCGCAGCAGCGCCGCTTCGAGATGGTCTGGATCGGTGAAGTCGACCGGCTCCCCATCGGGGTGGCTCATGCACAGGTACACCGCCGCGCTCCACACCGCGTCGTGGATGTTGTGCGGGTCAGCGACTCCGTCGTCGTTGCCGTCCAGGCCGTGGGTGGTCCAGGTGGTGGGGATGAACTGCATCGGCCCCACCGCCCGATCGAAGCGGGCGTCGCCGTCCCACGCGCCACTGTCGCTGTCTATGTGGGGTGTGGTGTTCCCGCCCTCTCCGCTCCCGTCCAAGGGTGGTCCGATCATCTTGGGCCGCACATCACCCGAGGCCGACACCTCCCGATCGGCTACGTGGTTGGATTCGACTTTGCCGATACCGGCCAACACCGGCCACTCCATACCCGTGCACCCCTCGAGCTCCTCCTCCAGCCGTGCCGCGGCCTGGACGTAGGCTTCCAGGACCGGCGCGGGGATTCCCTCCACCTGGCCCGGCACCCCCACCGCGTGCTGACCCGTACCGCCCAGCACACCAATGAACAGCGCCGGAACCAGGAAGAGAACCCCCGCACCAGCGAAGACCTGACGCATCATTCGCTGTCGCCCTGGCCCTGTTCCTTTCGTGGATGACGGCGGGCGATGTCGACCAGGTTCAATCGTTCTCGGGAACGCTCTCCAGCGGCCCACCACACCCGCTCTGCTGGCCCCGTCTTCCCGAGGTGTTCGTGAGTGGTCACGTAGGCGCCGACCGTTCCTGTGACGGAAGAGGCGAGTTTCCTGGCCAGGTGGTCTTCACGCGTCTGGGAGTGGACGGCGAACAGCACGATCGAGGGCAGACGGCTCTCTCGGGCCAGACGCCCGTACCCGGCCATCTTGCGCTGTACCTTCGTCAGCGGCTCGGTGCCGGTGTCGTACTCCCAGAACGCGTCCAACTCGGTATCGCCCTGGCACCAGCGCATGTAGGCGTCGGGGCGGATGTAGCGCCCCCACCTCAAGGCGCACTCGCGTTCGGACTCCCAGATCGCCAAACGGGCGTCCTCGCACGCGCGGGCGGCCTGGGTCGTGGCGATCAAGCACTCAACCAGACCGAGGGTGTGCCGAAGCTGGGCCGAGTGTGCTCGGGCCAGGACCCGGTCTTGGCGAAACCCCAACTCGTGGGGTTCCAGTCCCTGGTGTTCGGCCACCAGGGCGGCCCCGAGCGGGGCCAGGACCCACCGGTCGGCTACGTGGCGGCCGGGGAAGGGACGGAAGCGGTCCAGGAGTTCGTAGCGGTGCAGTTGCAGGAGTCGCTCCCGGCAGCGCCGGCCCCCGGATGCGGGGAAGTACAGACGGTGGAGCTGTCCGGTGGCCATGACATGGTGTGCGTGCAGGCCCGCGAGGACTTCCCGGTCGCGCGGGGTGATCCTGGGGGCCAGATAGACGAGCCTGCGACCGTACTCGGCCAGGTCGGCCACGGGGCCGATTCCGTTTGCGGCGTTAGCTTCTACCACTTGTCCTCCTCGCTTTCGCCTCGGTTCTCGGCAGTGGGGTCCTCACTCGGTCCGTGAGCGCGGGCGGCCTGACGTACCTGTGTGGCCCGCCCCCTGGTCCCGTCCGGCAAAGGGCGGGTGCGTACCGTGGTCGCCCCGAGTTCCTTGGCCCCCACCAGCGGGCGTACCGCAGCCTGGAAGGCGCCCAGGTGGGTGAGGTCGTAGGCGCCCAGCACTGGCTGGGTGTGCTGCTGCAGGCTCGCCGCATCATCGGGTGAAGCGGAGAAGTAGATCTTGGAGCGGGCGTTGGCCGAGACCGCCTTGCGCAGATCTCCCGGGAGCTGCCCGAGTTCCTGGTGGGCCAGGGTCAGGCCGAGTCGGTAGCCGCGGGCTTCGGCAAGCATGTCCTCCAGGCTGCCGGGCAGGTTCAGGAAGTTCTGGCACTCGTCCACGTACGCGCACAGGTCTTTGCGCTGGTGTTCGGGTGTGTGGATGCGGGCGGTGACCGCCTGCCAGGTCGCAGCCAATGCGAACGAGCCGATCAGCGAGCTGGTGTCCTCCCCCAAACGACCCTTGGGAAGGCGCAGCAGCACCAGGTGACCGGAATCGAACAGCTTCGGCAAGTCGATGGTGGAAGGCCCCGAGGCCACCACCTGGCGCACCCAACGCCTCAACAGAGCCGTCCTGAGCTTGTTCAGCACCGGCCCTGTCACCGACGACCTTGCTGAGACGGTGAGCCCGGAGTACCAGCCCCAGAAATCTTCGAGGGCTTCGTCCTCGCCGCTGCGGGCCACGACCTTGGCCATCACCTCCGCACGTAGAACATCGTTGGAGAGCAGGCGCGGCACGTCCCCCAGGGTCAGCGCGGGGTCCTTGGCCCGGGTCAACGTGAGTGTGGCGGCCCGCAGGATGTCGTCGGTGCGAGGTCCCCAGTACTCGGCGTAGATGCGGCGGAAGATCCCCACCACGGTGTCGCTCGTGAAGTCCGCATCCGGGCCCTGCAGAAGGTTCAACCGGGGAGGCGCCGCGTTATCATCGGGGTCGAACAACACCACCTTGTCCACCGCGTGCTCGGGTAGGCGGGCCAGGATGTCGGTGATCAGGTCCCCGCGCGGGTCGATCACCAGCCCTGCCCGACCCGCCTCGGCGTCTTGGAGGACGAGGTTAGCCAGCAGGGTGGACTTGCCCGACCCGGTTTTGCCGAGGATGTGGGTGTGCTGGCGGGCCTCCACCACCCCCAAGGCGACCGGGCGCTTGGTGCCGGCGTCGGCGTCCCCGACCACCCGGGTGTTCTCACCCCCACGCGGAACGGCCGGTGCGGGTGCGGCCGGGCGTGCTCCAGCGCGGGCCAGGCCGGGCACGCTGGTGTCGGTGGGCAGATGCGCGACCCCCGCCAGTTCGGCGGTGGACAGCAGTGCTCCGTGGGCCAGGAACCGGTTCACCGCCCACCATTCCGGTTTGAACATCAAGTGCCGCCCCAGGTGGTTGGTGCCCGAGGTGAACGCCGCGAAGCTCGAAGCGATGCCGTGAGCACGGCCCCGCAACCGCTCCCGGAACTCATCGCCCTCGTGGGTGGTGGTCAGGATGTAGGAGAGCGAGCACGCCAACCTCGGGCTCGAGGCCTTGTTCAGGATCGCGCGGATGTCGTCCCCGGTCCCCGGCAACGACACCGCACGACGTGCCCCGCCCCCGGCTCCTGCCGGGGTGAAGGCATCGACCATGGCCGTGCCCATCCCGGTGTGCCCGGCGATACAGGCTGCTGCTTGTCGGGCCTTCGCGGCCCGCCACCCCGTGACCGGCCGGGCGGTGATGCGTACCAGGGCGTGTTCGCCCTCGACCAGGTCCTCCATCGCGCCCAGTAGAGGGCGGGCGGGGTCGTCATCGAACCGGGTCTGCAACGGAAACGCCTCCGCCCGCCCCAGCCCCAGGTGCCCGCCAGTGGTGTAAGCACCTTCGGGGAGCGGTGACTCGTTCGGGGCCAGGTGGCGGGTGGAAGTGGTCGCACCGGGCCAGGCCGCCGAGATCGCCCGCTCCACGGTTCCCGGAGGCACCGTTCCGGGCACCCACACCTGGTAG
This sequence comes from Nocardiopsis moroccensis, assembly GCF_055763695.1. Taxonomy (NCBI): domain Bacteria; kingdom Bacillati; phylum Actinomycetota; class Actinomycetes; order Streptosporangiales; family Nocardiopsidaceae; genus Nocardiopsis; species Nocardiopsis moroccensis. The sequence goes on from NZ_CP199747.1 coordinate 3,251,975, forward strand.
CGGACCCCGGCCGCGGAGCCGATGATTTCCAGGGCCAGGTGGGGTTGGAGCAGCCACCGTGACCAGCGCGGGCGCAGCAACCCCATGGTGTGCTGCCAGAACGCGCGCGCGTTCTCCAGGCTGGCCTCGGGTGGGGGCAGGATCTCCACCACCCGGGCTTCCTTGGACAGGTGGATGTGGCGAGCCCACCTGAGCCCGAGCACCACCGCACCCACCAAAGCCCCGGTGAGCGGGATAGCCGCGATCAGGAGGAAGATCCCCCCGCCGAGCAGGAACTCCAGCATTAAGCCGCCTCTCCGTCGTTGCCTTTGTCTTCGTTCTCGCCCCAGGCCAGGGCGGTGTCGTGGTCCTGGGCGTGGTGTTCGAGCTCAGCCGCCGCTTCCGCTTCGGCGCGCATCGCGGCCAGCTCGGCCGGGTCGGAGGTGATCAGGGCGTGCTCATGCGGTGAAGCGAGGGGGTGGAACCCGACCCGCTGATGGCCCGCCACCAGCAGCGCGGACCCTCGGGGCGCGGTGCCCACCAGGTGGGTCTCACCCGCCGAGAGATGGAAGGCTTCGGCTACCGCGTCGAGGTTCTGCGGAGCCTGCTTGAGCAGGACCTGGGTGGCGGCGTTGGCAATCACCACACGGCCGAGTTCGGTGGAGAGCACGTCCCCCACGTCCTGGGTTACCAACGTGAGCCCGCACCAGTGCTTGCGTCCGGCCTTGGACCAGCGGGCCAGGTAGCGGGCCGCGGCCGGGTCCTGGATCAACAACCAGGCCTCATCGACCACCACCATCCGGGGCCTGGCGGGTCCGGATACGGTGACGTGTCGCCAGATGGCGTCGAGTGCGAGCAGCACCCCCACCGGGCGGACCTGCTCGGGCAACTCTTTGAGGGACACGACAGTCAGATGACCACCCACCCGAGCAGTGGAACCGCCTTCGAACAGGGCCGCGTGGGAGCCGTGCACGAAGGGCTCCAGCCGCTCGGACAGGCCCTGGGCCGCTCGGGCCGGGCTCTCTCCCGTGCCGGGGTCGGTGGCGATCTCCTCCAGCGCCTCGGCCAGATCCGCCAGCACCGGCGCGGCCCTGCCCCAGGTGGCGGGATCTCGGGTGATCCCGGCCCCGGTGTAGGCGGTCACGATCGCACGGTCCAACACCGACTTGTCGGTCGCGGTCAGCTCACCGACCATCGCCCCGATGAGGGTGTGCAGGAACAACGCCCGTGAGGTGAAGCTGCGGCCGTCCTCACCCTCCTGCGGCAGCGGTAGGGCGAACGGGTTCATCCGTCCTTCGTTCGTGCCGAGGCTGATGGTGGTGCCGCCTACTGCTTCGGCCAGCCGCAGGTACTCCCCCTCGGGGTCGATGACCGCGACTTCCACACCGACAAGCAGGGACCTGAGGATCTCCAGCTTGGCGAGGTAGGACTTGCCCGCACCGGAGCGGGCGAGGATGACCGAGTTGTGGTTGTCGAGATCGCCGCAGAACCGGTCCCAGGCCACCAACCCGCTGCTGTGGGTGTTGGTGCCATAAACCACGGTGGTCTCGCCCAGGTCCGCGACCAGCTCTGGGGAGGTGAACGGCAGTGTCGTGGCCACCGCGTCGGTGTCCATCGACCGGCCCACCCCCAACGCGTCGCTGCCGAGCGGGAGTGTGGAGACCCACCCCGCCAGGGAGCGGAACGTCGAAGGGACCGCGTCCACCAGCAGCGAGTCGCACAGCGCTTTGACCTGCTGGAGTTCGGCCTCCAGGTGCTCCAGGCAGGTGGCGTGCACGGTGATGTAGACCGCGATCCGGAACAGCTTGCCCTGGCCGGTGGCGATGCGGTCGGCGATCTCGGCCGCATCAGCCGCGGCCGCCAGCTGGTGGGGGTCCTCCACCCGGCCCTGGCCGCTGCTGGTGCGGTGCGCCGACTCCAAACGGGCCCGGCGTTTGCGCAGTTGGGTGGCGGCGCGGGGCGCGGGAACCGGGCCCAGGTGGAAGCTGATGTCGAGCTGGCCCGGGTAGGCCAGCAAGGGTTCGGCCCAGCCGACCGCGACCTCGCGCGGGTAGCCGGTGACGGCCAGGGTCTGGCACACCCCGCCCTCGACCTCCAGGTGTCGGGCCCCGACATGGATGGCTGGGCCGCCCAGAGCCGGTGAACCGGTGTGTTTCCACGAACTGCGCACAACCATCTGCTCAGTCCTCCTGTTCGTGTGTGGTGTCGAGGCCTGCGTCGTCGGTGTCGGTCAGGTGGGTGCCGGGGGCGGTCATCGAGGCCCGTAGCACCTGTTCGGCCGCCTCCCCGTCCAGCACATGGGTACGGATTCCGAGTGCGGCGAGCCGGTCCGCGACGTCTTCCGTACGGCGGCGCAGAGCCCCACCGGTGCGGCGGGCGGTTCCGGTGGTGGTGACCACGACCAGCACCTGTTGGTGGGAGAGCTCGTGGGTAGCGGCGATCTCCTCGAGGAAGTCCGCGTGCGCCGCCGCGGCGTCGCCCAGGGCCGGGTGGGGAAGGTGGTTGGCGTTGGAGCGCACCATCGCCACCAGCCCCGACAAGTCAGCGCGGCGGCGTTGCACCAGGATCTGGACGGGTTCGGTCAGCGAGTCGAGCACCCCAGCGAATGCCGCCACGACCTGGTCCTGCTCGCGGCCCGAGGCGAGTTGGAACGGGATGGTGGTGCAGGCGATCACCGCCGCGCAACGGCCGCCCAGGTCGATCACCCCGCCGGGGGTGATGGCCGAGGCGGGCAGGCGCAACGGCGCCAGCTTCGGTTGCCTGAATCGGGGTGCCCAACGCGGAAGGGCTGGGAGTGCACCGCTGGGTGCGGGGACCAGGTGCTGGGGTGAGCGCTTCCACGCCCACGCGCTGGCCAACACCTTCTCCAGGCCCCGGCCGTCGCGCTCGGCCAGCGCGATCGCGATCACCACTCCCAGGAGCGGGGCCAGACCCAGCGCGAGGACCCACAGCGGGATGGCCTCGCGCAGGAGCAGGTAGGCGATCCACGCTGCGGCCAGGGCCGGGGCGATGATCAGACACTGCCTGGCGGTGAGGTTGAACAGCAAAGGTTCGGGGCGGTCGATGTCAGCGGGGATCCGACCCCGCCACGCCGAGGGTTCCTCAGGCACAAACACGCCTTTCTCGTGTGGTCCTTCTTGATCAGTGCGCTACTTGGTGTCGCGGCGGGGTTTGGGGAAGAGCCCGTACTGCTTCCACCGCCTCCTCGGGTTCGGGAAGAGCGGCCTCTGCCCCTTGACGTGGGCGGGCTTGGTCCACTGCACGGGCGGCATGTCCGGCAGGTGACCCAACCTCGGCGCGGACGTGGTCGTGGGTCGGAGCTTGGGTTCGGGCAAACCGAGGCGCTCGGTTGCGCGCCGGCCGGGAACCCGCGTCGGTGGCGGGGTCGGCAGCACGCCTTGCCTCCACCGGCGCTGCGGTGGCCCGGCAGCACTACCGCCCTGTGGTGTGGTGCCAGGCGGCGTTGGGCGTGCGAAGAGCGTCTGCTGTCCCACCGCAGGTGATCCGGGCATACGACCCTCCTCCAAAGCACGGCGTGCGGGCGCGGGCGGCGTGGGGCGTGGCGGCGGTACCGGAGGCAGTGCTTTCTGCCCCGGCAGAGCAGGCGGTGGCATGCCCGGGTCAGGGCCCGGTCCGGGCCGAGGCCAGTGGCCGCTAGTGCCAGGCCCGGGGAGAGCGCGCCGCCCTCCGGTGGTCAGGTCCCCGACCGGGTCGGGCGGGTCGTGGCGGTGGCGGTACCACCACGCCTGGGGCTGGAGCGGTTGGAGCCCGGACCCCGGTTTGGGGTGGTAGCGGGGCAACGGCTTGCCAGAGCGGCGTTGAGGCCAACCGAACTGGGTTCTGCGGAACCCGAGGTCGAAGGCCTTCGGTAGCCGCAGGGAGCCCAGGGAGCGGAACGCCATCATCCAGGCGATGTTCTTCAACAGGGCCGCGATCGGACTCGTGCCGGGGTTGGGTTGCCACACCAGGCGGCTCACCCACGAGCCGATCCGGATCTGTACATACAGCAGCACCAGGAGCAGCATCAGGTTCATCAGCCAGCCGTCACCGCTGGCGCTCCCGTTCTCTGGCGAGGCGATGACGCTGCTGGCCAGGGTGGTGGTGTGCTCGGAGCCGGTGTCGAGCACCACCTGGCCCCCACCCGGTTCGATACCGGACGCGGTGGTGTTGCCCATCAACGACATCTGGCCTTCGAAGAAGAGCTGCATCATGGCCAGGAAGGCCACGGCTTGGGCGATCGGGATCGCGCACGCCCCCACCAAGCTCTTCCACCACAGCTCCGCAAGCCGGTTGGTCTGCGGCAAGGCGTGAAACATCAACAAAAGCGGAGCACCGACGACCAGGACGATGACCACGCAGATGCGGACCGCTTCGCTGATCATCCACACCACCAACAAGACGACGATGACGACCAGCAGCAGCACGGTGAACAGCACCGCCTCGACGAGGATGACGTCCATCCGGTCGCGCAGATTCTCAGCCGCCTCGCGGGCATCGATGCCCCGGGCGCCGATGGCGGTCGCCATGTCGTTGGACAGGCGGATGATCTCGGTGGCCAGCCACATCGACAGGTTCGCCGCGGCGAACCCGGCCACGAGGCGGGGCAGCAGGTCGGTGGCCGAGTAGCGCATCTGGATGGTCTGGTAGCCCATGGCGATCACAGCGCCCGCCATGATCAGCAACAGGTAGACGATGTTGGTCGTGGTCAGGATGCCGGTGTGCAGGGCCTTCATGCCCTCGGTCGGCATCGGGGTCCAAAACGCCCGCTCGGCCAGCCATTCCAGGGCCGGGTTCAGCCCGCTGATGACGAAGTCCGCGAACCAGTTGCTGATGTGGCAGCCGCCGTCGGTCAGCCCGCAGTCGAAGACCTTGTCCTCGGTCTCCAGCTCGACCGGTTCCTCGGGAAGTTCCGTCGGTTCCTGCCTCCCTCCTCGAGGTTCGTCCTCGCGTTCATCTTCGGGAGGCGGGAGCAGGTCGTCGGTGATCTCCGGCTCCGGAGCAGGCTCCGACCTATCAGGGCCAGAACCACCCTCAGACTCGGACGCCGGTTCTGGTGCGGGTGCGGGTTCTTGCGGGGGTGGCAGCGGGTCGTCCGAGGGCGGCGGCAACGGCTCGTCCGAAGGCGGATCCGTTGGAACCCGCGCCCACGTGTGCAGCGGCCTCATGTGCCACCACCGGCCTCACCCGCAGCGAGAATCCACTCCAAGATGCTCATCAGCACCGTGGCCAGCACTGCGATCCCGTACCCGATGGCCACACCGGTCAGCGCCCGTTTGGCCCCATCGATCGCCCCCGGCTCTCCACCGGCGACCAGCCACCGCACCCCCGCGATCGTCAGAAAGAGTGTTCCGAGCGCGGTAGCGAGCACCATGAGCACCAGATAGACCCGGTTCACCACCGCCACCAGCGGCGCCGCTGTCGCCTCGGCTGGCTCCGCCGACCCCTCAACATCACCCGTGGTCTCGGCCCACACCCACGAGGCGTCATCGGCCGTCACCATGCACCACACCGTGGCCACCAACGCGGCGACCATGATCACCAACAACCTGCGCACCCCAAGCCCCCTCTTTTCGCTCGCCCACCGAGCCCCTGCCACGGGCTCCGACGCGGCTTCCGTCCGCCTCCGGGAGCCGGTCGGGCCACCCTGCGTGGGTCACCTGGCCCGACCGGCCCTTTTACTGAGTTAGGAAGCCACCGGCCACGGCGTCTTCGACGCCTTCGGGCGGGCGACTTCGCTGGCGCGGTGCCCGTCTCCGGGCGAAACCGGCGCACTCACCGCGAGGGAAGGACCGCTCGGGGCACGGCCGGGTGCCGCGCTCAGCGCGGCGGCGAGCCGGGTCTCGGCCCGCTGGCGGCGCTTGGCCAGCGTTTTGTAGGCCACCCCGGTTTCGGTGGACAGCGCCACCAGCGAGACTTTCTCCAGGCGGGTGCGGGCGATCAGCTCCGCCTCGGCAGCGGTCACGGTCCCGGCCCGCACCGCCTCCTGCAGGACCGACTCAGCCGAGCGGGTGGTCTCGGGGTCGTCCTCGAGGTCGGTGGCTTCGGCCGAGCCCCACTCCCGCTGCGCGGCAGCGGCCAGGGCGCGTTTGCGCTCGCCCAGAGCGGCGCGGCGCACGCGGCACAGCAGGTAGTAGCCCAACGTGCCGTGCTCCAGAGTGGCGGTCCGGATCTGGCGGATCGTGAACGCCACCAGCTCGGCCTCGATGAACTGGACGCTGTCGGGGTCCAGGCCCCGGCTGGCGCGGCCCACGCACCCGCGCAGCAGAGGCATCGCCAGTCCCAGCGCGCCGACCATCCACTCCTGCGAGCGACGGGCCGCCCGCATGGTGTGCCGCCAGACCGCGTCCCTGAGCTGGTTCGGCGTCGCACGGTCCAGCAGCACCTCGCGCAGCTCAAGAAGCGAGTAGGTGCGCTCCTCCAGCCACGGGTGCACGTGGGTGCCGTGCAGGGTCAGATGTGTGGGCGCGATCTCAACGAAGCTGGATTCGATCTCACGAAGCAGCGAAAGGTTCATGTGTTCCCCCTGGAAGTGCCACCGGGATCCGACAAGAACCACTTAAAGGCATCATGGACTCAGGGTTTGCTCAGAATGGTCTCAGAGCACACTCAAACCTGACTCAGAACAGACTCAGAAGTGACTCGCCAACGCCAAGGGAAGGTAAAGTATTTTCGCCTGGAGCCCTGACTCCTAGACGTGTGAGTCATGCAACCAGGGGCGGACTCAAAGCTACTACCTGCGTATACGTTGGACTCACGGGATGACTCAGCGATCCGCGAGCGGACTCATGAGTCATCGTGAGCGTTCGATCTAGGAATCTCTGAAAAATTCTTACTGGACTCTTTAGACACGCACACGATCGCGCACAGAAAGCCACCAAGGAAGATTCTCTGGCGCCCCATAATCACTGCCGAGACGACCTATGGAACCGACACATCTCTCTCAGTTGTGAGTACACCGTCACTCTTCCTGATCCGGTGTGGGTCGTTATCTTCTTCACGGTGAGTTATCCCGGTGGGATGTCGAACTTGCCGTCACAGCAGCTCAGGATGAACACCTTCTACTCTGCGAACGTCGAGCATCGTGTGTCCCTGCCTGGCAACTGGCTCTTGGTCTCCTGGTGTGGACGCCGTATCGCCTGTTCACCAAGCGAGGTCCCCTCCTGACCTACCGGGCCATAGGCCTGTCCGGAGCGTTGGAGCTCGTGCGGGTAGACACCGTTGTTGACTCCCCACCGAGGAACCCCGGAGGCTAGGTTGTCCCCGTACTCCACACGACTCGAAGGGTCCCTCCATGACCGACTACCTTCAGGTGTCCACGGCGACCGAAACCCGCGAACAGGCGCTAGAACTGGCCAAGTCCGTGGTAGCTGCCAAGCTCGCGGCAGGGGCACAGATCGTCGGCCCGGTAACTTCGGTGTACTGGCACCTGGCCGAGTTCGGAACAGGGGAGGAGTGGCAGCTTCTGCTGAAAGCGCGCGCGGACCAGTACCCGCAGATCGAGTCGCATCTGATCGGACACCACCCGTGGACGAACCCGGAGGTCGTCGCGACCGCGATCGTGGCGGGCTCCCCGGATTACCTGCGCTGGGTCGGGTCCACCACAGCCCCTGAGACCACCTAACGGGTGCTGGCCAACTCCAGCACGTCGGCGACCTCGGGCAGAGCGTGGTGGGAGGCGAGTTTGTCGAGCACCGGAGCAAGTCGCTGGCGTGGACGCACGGACGCCACATCCGCCGAGAGAGTCAACACCCGGGTAGCGCTCGCCGCTGCCTGCTCGATCTCCCCGGCAGCGACGTAGGCCGAGGCCAACCAGGTCGTATACAGGGCCTTGTCTCGGGCATGCGCGTCATCGAACCCGGCGAGTGCTTGCTCCAGGACGGGAACGGCGCGTAGCGGCCGGCCGAGTTCGGCCCAGCACCGCCCGGTCATGATCCCCAGTTCGGTGTGATCGACCCAGGACGCCCAGTCCGGCTGAGGAGTGTCCACTCGTTCGGCGAGCGCGCTCACCGCGGCCTCCAAGGCACGTTCGGTTTCGCCGGGCTCTCCGGCGAGTGCGTGTGCCCAGGCCCGCCGCTCGTGAAGAAGGGCGCGGGCGCTGGCCGGGGCGTCGGGTCCTACTGCGTGACAGGACTGGAGGGCGATGTGTTCGGCGGTACGGGGGTCGTTTTCCTGGTAGGCGAGGAAGGCCAGCGCGTTCGCGGCGAGAACAGGGTTCCCTGCTGTGGTGGCTGCGTGGTGGCTGTCCTCGTACAGGCTGCGCGCGTCCTCGTGGTGGCCCGCGTCGAAGGCCGCCCACCCCGCCTGTTGGGCCTGTTCGGCCAACACCGACAGCAGGTCACGGCCGGTGTTCTCGGTGTAGGTGCATTCGCGCAGGAGACGTTTGGTCGCCTGGTATTCACCGAGGTAGACACGGCGGGTGTCGCCTCCTCCCAGCACGTCGTCCAGGCGGCGCAGGCGGGCAGCGCGGTCGCGGAGCTGGCGGGGGACGTCTTTCCCGAGCCGCTGTCCGGTGGGGGAAGCGGCCGGGGTGGTGAGGGCGACGGCCAGCCCGGCGGAGGCGCTGAGGAAGTCTCGGCGACGCACGGTGTCCTCTCCGGTGGGTTTTTCCCAGGGCCGTGGGGCGAGCCCGAGCATGTGGCCGGGGATGTGCAGGGCGTCTGCGATGGCGGTGATCTTCTCGAACGTGGTGATCTTGCCCTGTCCACGGGCCAGTAGTCCGACACGGTCGGGTTTGATACCGCACGCCTGGGCGATCTGGGCGTAGCTGAGCGGGGTGGTGGTGCGCGACAGTCGGAACACGGTGCCGAAGTCGTGGCGGGCGAGCGCGTCCTTGACGTCCTGGCGGGAGAGGAACTCAAGGGGCAGGGCGGTCGGCGGTCGGTACGTGGTCATTGGGGGTCCTGTCGTACCTGCGAACACTGATCGTGTCCACGACCCTACCCATGATGGGTATCCCTTTCCGGGGGATGTCGGATGCTCGTACCGCGTGCAGGGTGAGGGGCAGTTCGCTGTTCGCCATCAAAGGAGGACCCGGCAACCGTCTCTCCCCAGATGGATCCATCGGCACCTCACCTGAAACGAGGACGCGTGACCATCGCACCCGAGCACCCCACCTCCGCCGCAGGCATGCTCTGGCTCGACCTCACCCGCTCATGCCAACTGGCCTGTGCGCACTGCTACAACTCCTCAGGGCCTGACGGTGACCACGGGACCATGACCCTGGACGGTTGGGTTCGCACCCTCGACCAGGCCGCAGATGCCGGAACGCGGCATGTTCAGCTGATCGGGGGCGAGCCCACCACGCACCCTGACGCCCCCGAGATCGCGGAACACGCCCTGGGCCGGGGCATGCGGGTGGAGGTGTACTCCAACCTCTTCCGTGTCACCGACACCTGGTGGAAACTCCTCCAGCAGCCAGGGATGAGTCTGGCGACCTCCTACTACTCGAAGGAGGCCGCCTTTCACGACGAGATGACTCGCCGTTCGGGATCCCACCAGCGCACCCGGGCCAACATCGTCCGCGCGGTCAAGCTCAGCATCCCGGTCCGGGTCGGCATCGTCACCGCCGACTACCGGGGCGTGGACGAAATGCGTGCCGAGCTGCGATCCCTGGGGGTGAGTCGTGTCGGGGTGGATCACGTGCGCCCCTACGGTCGGGGAGGCAACGGACAGGACCCCGACTGCTCGGGGTTGTGCGGGGCCTGCGGTGACAACCGGGCCGCGGTGGCTCCGGACGGCACCGTGTCGCCGTGTGTCTTCTCCACCTGGATGCCGACCGGTAACGTGCGCGAGGAAGGGCTGGCCACCATCCTCACCGGTACCGCGATGACTGACGCCAGAGCGGCCATTCACGCAGCACAGGCGAAGAAAGACGACGATGACGGCCCCGTCTACGTCCCGTGCAGCCCGGACAAGGACATCTGCAAACCTGGCGGGCCGCCCAGCGAATGCGACCCTCGGCACTGAGGACCCATGGACAACACCATCATCGAGCTCATCCGCCCTCACACCGGGCAGGTGGAGCACATCAAGCCCGCGCCCGGTTTCGGCTCCTCCAGTACGGGCCTGATCGAAGCGGCCGAGGGGCGGTTCTTCGTCAAGGCCACCCCGAAGGACAGCAGGGATCTGGAGGCCGCCCAACGTGAAGCCGCCATCAACCCCTTCATCCGAACGGTGTCACCAGCGATCCGCTGGCAGACCGAGGATTCGGAGTGGTTCGTGGTGGGTTTCGACGTAGTCGAAGGCCGCCGGGCGAGCTTCCTGCCCGGCTCGGAGGACCTGCCGACCGTGATCGACACGTTGAACCGTGTCTCGGCTCTCCCGTTGCCAGAAGTCGCGGATGACTGGGTGGAGACCCGCTGGGACAGGTTCACCACCGAACAGGAGAAACCCCTACTGCGTGGGCGCACGCTAACGCACACCGACATCCACGGCCGCAACTTCCTCATCGGCCCGAAGCAGACCTGGTTGGTGGACTGGGAGTGGCCTACCTGCGCCACTCCGGCTGCCATGCCCACATGGTTGGCAGTGCAGATGATCTCCTCTGGCCACACCCCGCGCTCCGCGGAGTCGTGGGTGTCGAGGTGCGACGCGTGGAAGGCGGCTTCCCCGGCGAGCTTGGAAGCCCTCGCACGGGCGAATGCCCGGATGAACAACTGGTTCGCGCAGCTGCGCCCGGATGAGGAGTGGTTGAGAGCTCTGGCTGACGCTGCTGAGACGTGGGCGAAACATCGGGCTGAGTAGCCACTCAACGCGTAGGAGGTTGGCCCTTGGGTTGCGTGTCCTCCGGAGTACTCTGAAGTGGATCAACTGGAACGGGCCCTGCCACTACACCTGGCAGGGCCCGTTCCTGTGCCATCTACCTGGTGGCGGCCACCGTGCCGAGGAGCGCGGACCACTCGTCAGCGCGGAAGGACAGGTGACCGGCTTCACGATTCTGGGTGTCACGGAGCCGGGTTTCAGGCCCCTCAGCGACCTCCACGCAGTTCTGCGAACCAGAGCTGTAAGACGACTTGTGCCAGTCGGCGGTGTTCATGATGCCGAGTACTCCTTGATCAGGTCGCGCAGCAGGTCAGCAGATGCCTCGGGGGTCCGAGCAGCTGCCTGCAATCTGCTGTAGAGCATGCCATATCGGCGCACTATAGATGGGTCGTCGGAGGTCTGCCCTCGCAGAATCGACTCCACATGGAGGACTTCTGGCGCAGCCGGGGCAGCGATGAGTGCGAATGACCCATCGACTCCGGGGTGAGGATACTGCCCCCACTTGTATATCTGAACCAACACCCTTCCCGATTCTTGTAGTTCAAGAAGTCTCGTACACTGCTCGGCCATCACCTGGGGAGAAGCAAGAGGCCTGCGCACAACCGCATCGTCCATCACGACGTGATAGTAGGGGGTCTGCAACTCAAGCAACTTCTCTGCCCGCTTCATTCTGGTTTTCGCCCTTTCTTCCACTTCTTCGGGCGTGAACCAGGGGGCACCAGAGGAGATGACCGCCGCCGCGTACCCCTCTGTTTGCAGGTTGCCCGGCACGTGGAGGCGCTGGTATTCACGGATGATCTCCGCTTCCTGCTGGTGTCGGGCCAACTCTCCCAACCAGTCGACCTCGTCCGGGGCGAACAGCTCCCGATGCAGACGCCGCAACCGCCCCTCAGCCTTGAGTGCATCATCCAACTCACCGACCAGCGATTCCGCAATTTGGCGTTTTCCCTGTTCAAAGTGCGATATGAGGCCCTTACTAACTCCCACGCGCTTGCCCAGAACCTGCTGTGTCATACGCATCGCGCTCCGCTGGCGGGCGAGAGCACGACCCATACGGACGTTTCTTACGTCCCTTTCATCACCTTCTTCCATGTCTCCATGGAACCACAAGAGGCTACTCAGAGGCTACACAAGTCAACAAGAAAATACCTTGAGTAGACAAAGGTGAACGGCGAGCACAAGACGCTTTTCCATCACGGCCCACCGTGCCATGTTGTAGTCCATCCGGAAGCCTCGCGGGCCCAAAAAGAAAACCCCGGTGACCGAAGTGGAAGGCGGCCGCCCGGGGTGAGGCCCCACCCCGACGTAACCGAGGTGAAGACGCATGCAGTGTATCGCCCCCAAACCCACACACACCAGGCCCGAACGACAAGCCCGCCACAGCTTCCCAGGCCTACCCCACCAGGTCGGCGAAGCTCGCCGCTGGGCCCTGAAGACCCTCACCTCCTGGGGCCAGAACGTCCCCGACCAGTTCACCCTGGTGATCACCGAACTGGCCACGAACGCGATCGACCACACCCACAGCGGAGGAGCAGGTGGCCAGTTCACCCTCCGCCTGGCGCTCCACACCGACCACATCCGCGTCACCGTCCGCGACGCCGGCCCCCGCCAGGGACGCACCCCCACCCGGCGCACCCCGAACCTGTCCGCGCAGCACGGCCGCGGCCTCACCTTGGTGGACGCCCTGGCCCGCGCGTGGGGGCCGTTGAAGATCGGTACCGGCGTCTGGGCGGAGGTGCCCCGGTGAGCGGCCTGCTGTTCTCGATGGTGCCGCTGGCCCAGGCCATGCCCCGGCCCACACCGCGCGCCCATGCCGTGATGGCCGCGATGGAAAGCACCCTGCTCGATACCGGCTACACGCCCCATGTTCAGGTGAGCGAGTGGTCGATCGACGCCCGTCTCTACCAGGACCGCCACTGGGAACAGGGCCAGCCCATCGGCCACCACCCCCAACGCGCGGTGGCGTTGCGCCTGCACCAACATCGCCCTGACGAGCTGTGGTGGCTGGTCGAGTACCCCGCCCGAACCCCCACCGAGTGGCAGTTGCCGTCCTCAGCGCAGAGTCTGCGCCGCCTGGCCTTCCTCGGGGACGCTTCCCGCCCCGTGCACGCCCAAGACCTCGGACTCGTGGATCACCTCACCGATCGGCCAGGGCCCCGATGAGTCGCCGCATCGACCATCGATGGCGGATCGCCACGCGACGACAACGCTTCGTGGATCTGCGATGGAAGGCCGCAACGACCGGTAGCGGGTTCGTCCTGACCCGCCAACCCCGCCTGCTCGGGGCGATCTACATGCTGATCCCGCTGCGTGGACCGGCCGAGCTCTTCTACTGCCTGGACGAGGTCGAGCACTACCTGAGTCAGCGCACCCACCCGGCCTCATGAACCGGTGGGCCGACGACGCACCCCTTGAGGGGGTTTTCCGACGGTCCATCACGCCCGGGGCCTGCCAAGGCCCCTGCAGGCCCCGGGCCCCAACACCAGAAAGCACCGTTGATGTTGTCCACCCCGACCCAACGCGACCCACTCACCGGCTGGCAGGTCTTGGGCCTGTACTGCGCCATGATCACCGTCCTGTCCGCGCTCACCCTGGCCACCCCCACCGTGACCGCCCACTCCACCAGCCCTTCCGCCGCCCTGCTCTGGACAGGGCCCTGGGCCACCGTCGTCCTGGCATTGGCCTTGCTCGCCTGGTGGATGGCCCGCCGCACCGGTATCGGTCTGCGCGACGGCTACGGGATCGCCCCTCGCTGGGCCTGCTCCCACCGGCAGCTGGTGCGCACCGAACACTCCCTGGACGCCGCCATCACCGCAGGTGTGGCCCTGGCCATCTTCCTGACCGCCTACAGCTTCACCTGGCTGATGGGCCCCGCCCACACCACCGGCGGGTGGCTGCCGCTGGTGCTGTTCACCCAGGCCACCACAGCCGTGATCAGCGAGCTCGTCCTGCTCGGTGTAGTGGCCGCCGCGGCGACCGCCCTGAAGTGGGGCGGGCAGACCTTCGTGCTCGCCTCCATGGCCAGCCGGATCATCATCGCTGAACCCCACTGGCCCGCCCTGGTAGCAGCGGGGGTGAGCGGAGTGGCCCTCGCCGCGCTGTACCTGAACACCCGCAGGTTGACCCCCATCATCATCGCCCACACCAGTACCGCCACCGGCTTCACCCTCATGAACGCCTGGGTTTCCTCCCTGACCTGACCCCTCCGACCTGGAAAGGCCTCCTGGGTTCATGGCACCCGCCACCTACATCTACGAGCAGCGCGCCCGCATCCTCACCGACCCCGGCCGGTATATGTCCACCGCCGATGCCCGCATCCTGACCGGGCACACCCAGCCCACACTCGCCCGGCTGGTCGACGAAGGAAAGCTCATCGCCCGCCGCGTGGGCCGCAAGTCCCTCACCTTCCAGACCGCATCACTCGTCGGCTACTGCCGCAAGCAACACCCGGTCCTGACCCTGTTCGACCTGCTGGCCACCACCAAGGGCGAACCGGTCACTGAAGAGGAGCTGGGCCCCGAACTTGACCGGGCCAGCTCCGGGACCTGGTGGACCCTGGCCCGCCGCGACCACGCACCTCCGGACTGGGCGAGTTGGCAGCACTGGTACCGAGGCGACACCCTCCACTCCCAGACCATGTTGTTCGAGCATCGCCCCGCGTGGGCGCAACAGATCAAGGAACACCGCGCCCGCGGCATCTTGCGCCGCACCTTGTGGCTACCCGCGCAGCCGCTGGGCCGCTACGGGCAGTACTGCCTGGCCCGCTACCAACACGTGACCGCTGCTGGAGGCACGGTCGATGTCCTGCCCGTCTGGAAGCTCCACCACCTGGAGCACCAGCGGATGCTACCCAACCTCGAAGTCACACCCGGCGCTGTCTACCTGCGCCGCTACACCCGGGTGGGCTCACGCAACGGAGCCGTGCGGATCAGCGCCCCCGATCTGGTCACCGCGACCACCGCATTCCTGGGCTGGGCAGCCCGCCAACACTCCACGCCGCTGGCCGACTTCGCCCGCTGGCGCAACCAGGGGGCCGCGTGAACCACCCCCACAACTTCGGTCATGCGCGAGGGCCACACCCGCACCCTGATCCGCCCCCCGCAGGTAGGACGGTGACCAACAAACACGCCAGCGCTCTCACCGGAACCGTGCTCCAGGCCCACACCATCACCGGCGGCCTCCACCTGCACGAACCCCGGCTCCCCGAACCCGCGCCTGTGTCCCGCCAGCTCCCCATGCCGAGATTGTTCATCGACCGCGAGCAGGCGCGTTTCTTCCTCGAACGCGCGTGGGCCAACCGCTACGGTCCTCTCTGGGTCGCAGTGGAAGGGCCTTCCGGGGTCGGCAAAACCGCCCTGGTCACCGACTGGGGACACCACCAGGACCGGTGGCCCCATGGAGCTTTGCACACCGACCTGACCCGCACCAGCATCGACACCGCCCTACGGGGTTGGCTCACCGCCTTGGGCCACACCCACCTGCCCACCGAAGCTGACCAGCTGCGTGCCCGTGGCACACCGCCACCGCCATGCGATGACTATTCGTGGTGGCCGAGCACGCCACCCCCATCACCGGCTCGCGGGTCCAGGCATCGTCCCTGTACGCCAACCTCGCAGACATCGCCCGAGCCCGGAGCGAACACGCAGAGGAGATCGGCCATCTTCGCCGGGCCCAGGCCCTGCTGGACACGGGCCGCCCCATCGCGGCGCAGGTCACCATCCGGTTAGCCCGAGTGGGGGCCGACATGCCCTGATACCACGCACGTGGCATTGGACTACGCAAAGAGGCAGCAAAAGACGATCACACCATCACGCATCAGGAGTTAGCCCACCAAGAAAATTCCTCAAAACAGCTTTAGCCGAGGCTCCCACACATGCCATCGGCCTATTTATCGCGCCCATTTCATTGCCAATAAAACAATTGACCGAGACGGTTTCGCCGACCTGTTTTATGTGCATAATGGGAACCGGCTCGAGCAACGAGCCAACCAAAGGAAAGGAAATCTCATGGTTAATCCGTCCACCGCCAGTGTGGAGCCGGTCCTGGAGCTGGACATCACCATCGTGGAGTCCGGGTCCGCCACCGAGGTCGTTGCCGGAGACACCGACAACGGCTGTGACACCCAGAAGAACGGCGACTGCTGATCTGACGTGGGTGGGGCGCCTTGGTGCTTGCCTGGCCAAGGCGCCCGCCGAGCTGAAATTTGGGATCATCGTGCACACTCAACTCTCCTACCGCCCTCTCCGCATCGGCCTGATGCGGACTTCGCCAAACGGCCCCTTGCCACCGTGGCCTGGGGTGAGCAACCAAGCGGAGTTGGTGCCCTGGATACGCAGGGTTTGGTCCCTTTCGGGCAACGAAACGGCTCTGACCTTGGCCAGTCCAGCGCTCAGCGAACGTGCTCGAATCCTGCTCAACGGCGAGGACCTTTCACCGTCAGAGATCGAGCGCATCGCGATAACGACCGCCCGGTACCTCATTCGAGCCCACCGGCGCGCCACCCCTTTTGGCGCCTTTTCCGGCGTCGGCTCCTTGAACTTCGGCTCCGGCCCCGCAGCGGAGGTCGTGGAACCGGCGTTGGTGTTGGGTACGCACGCGGAATGGACGGCCCGCCTGGTCGCGGAGTTGGAGGCCGACCCTGAGGTGCGGGCTCGGGTGCCGCTGGCAACGAACGACACCTTGATCCACGAGGCCGAGCGCCGGGTGTTGCTGACCGCCCCACCCGGCGCTTCGGCCCACCTGCGGTCCTCAGAAATCGTGGTTCGGCGCACTCCCGTAGTGGATCTGGTCACCGATGAGGCATCCACACGAGCACGTACCGGGGCAGAACTCATCCGTACTCTCGATGAGCGCTTTCCCGAGCACAAAGGGCTTGTCTGGGATGGTCTTCTCTCCCGTCTCATCGAACACGGGGTCCTTGTTTCACAGTTGCGCCCCCACGCCTTGACCACCGACGGTCTCGCTCATGTCCTGAAGACGCTGCACCGGTACGGCCTGGCGGACCTACCGCAGGTAGCCGGGTTGGAACACATCCACGGCGAGCTTCGGGCGGCAGCTCCGGTCGGGTCGATCCGCTCCTTGATGCGGACGGTGAGTGAGGCGGTCGAGCAACCGGTCACAGCGTCCATGCGGGTCGGCCAGGCGCGGCTGCCTGCTGCTGTGGCTGATGAGGCCGCAGCGGCGGCCACGGCACTTTGGCGAGCCTCACCCTCTCTGGGAGGGTCGCTCTGGTCACGCCGTTTCCATGACCGCTTCGTGGCCCGCTACGGCACCCGAACGGTGGTGCCCGTGTCTGAAGTGGTGGACTCCACCCGGGGCCTGGGCAGACCCGTCTTCCCCGATCAGGGCGGTGACCATGGTGAAGCCTTCTCCTCGCGCAACAGGACGCTGCTCGGCTGGGCTCACCACGCAGCGGTGCGAGGCAGCCGGGAGCTCGTGCTGACCGAGTCGATGCTCGATGACCTCACCGCCGACCATCCCGGGACGCTCCCCCCGGCGCCGCACCTGGAGGTGTGTGCCCACGTTCTTGCCTCGGCTCAGCAGGAGCTTGCCCAGGACCGGTACGAGCTGTGGGTCGCGGGGGTGGGTCCCACTGCCATGGCGCTCAGCGGCCGGTTCGTGGACCTGCTCGACCCCGCACACCGCGAAGAGTTGTTGAAGGGCTACGCGAGCCTGCCCACGGCCGTCGACGGCGCACGCTCCGTACAGCTGGCGTTCGCGCCCCGCCATCCGCGCTTGGAGAACGTCACCCGTACCGCCCAACTGCTGCCCGAGGTGTTGAGCGTGGGCGGACACCACCGTGCCGGCGACATCGCCTTGGCGGACCTGGCGGTGACCGCTGACGAGAGCCGGTTGTTCCTGATCTCCCTCTCCCGTGGGTGCGTGGTGGAACCGGTGGTGACCCACGCGGCCTCGCGAACCGCGTGGCCTGCCCTGGCCCGGTTCCTGTGGGAGATCGCCCGCTCGGGCACGGCCGGTGTGGCCCTGTGGTCCTGGGGAGCCTTGGCCTGCGAGTTGCCGTACCTGCCCCGGGTTCGGTACGGGCGCAGCGTGTTGGCTCCGGCCCGCTGGCGCCTGGATGATGGGGCTCTGCCCCCTAAAACCGCGCCCCAGCCAGTGTGGGAGCACGCACTCGACCAGATGCGCGCAACCCAGGGGTGGCCGCGGTGGGTCAACGTCGGAGAACGCGACCGTCTGCTGTGCCTGGATTTGGAGGCCGCGATGGACCGGGCGGTCCTGCGCGATCACCTCAACCGCACCACCACCGGAGTGGTGGTCTACGAAGCCCCCGACCCGGCCGGGTACGGGTGGAACAACGACCACGCTCACGAAATCGTCGTCCCCCTCGCCTGCACCGCACTCCCGGTCCCCGGCCCGGCCTGGGTGGGCTCCTCCCCAGTGCTGCCGGTATTCGAGGACCAGGCCGACCTCCCCGGGCAGGGGGTGCTCACCGTTCACCTGGACGGGGCGCCCGATCACGCCGAGGTGATCCTTACCCACCATCTGCCCGCTCTGGTCAGCGCCCTCGGCGATCCGGCGTGGTGGTTCGTGCGCTACCGCCACCCCGGCCACCACCTTCGGGTGCGCCTGCACCATCCCGACCACGGATCGGCCCTGTCGGTTCTGCACACCTGGGCGCGCGATCTGCACAGGCGTGGGGTGCTCGGGTCTATGTCCTTGCACACCTACCGGCCCGAGACCAGTCGGTATGGAACCGGGGAGGCGATGCGCGCGGCCGAGAAGGTGTTCGCCGCTGACTCCGCCGCCGCCCAGATCCAACTTCTCTTCTTGAAAGCTCATCGGGAGATCGACCCGCGGGCGCTGACCGCCGCGAGCATGGTCCATCTGGCCCGGTCCCTGGCACCGTCCCCTCAGGAGGGGGACCGGTGGCTGCTGGACCTGCCCCGGTCCGGGCCGGCCTTGCCCCGCCAGGCGCTGCGCCAAGCGATCCGGCTCACCTGCCCCGACACCGGTGGATGGGCAGACGTCGAGGGTGGGGAGCAGCTCGTGCGTGCGTGGAAAGAACGGGCCGCCGCGTGTGCCCACTACGCCCACAGCCTGGCGGGCACGGCGCTCTCCCCGGCCCGGGTGCTGGTGTCGTTGCTGCACATGCACCACAACCGCGCCCTGGGCATCAACACCGAGGGCGAAGAGGAGATCACCCGAATGGCTCGAGCTGTGGCGCTGTCCCACCAAGCCAGAAAGAGGGCGCGATGAACCCGGCACCGTTCACCCTGCCCCCCGATATGCGCCGCCGAGCCGCCACTGCTGCCGACCGGCTCACCGCCACCTTGAACTATCCGGAACCGCTGTGCGAGGACCGCAGCCCTACCAGTACCCGCTGGCACGCCCAGTCCCTGTCCAAAGGGGCTGCGGGTATCGCGCTCCTGCACGCCCTGCGGGGTGACACACACCGCACAGGCGCGTGGGTGCGGGCCGCCACAGCAGCAGAACTGGCAGCCGGAGGCAACGCCGGACTCTGGTACGGGGCAGCCTCGGTCGCCTTCGCCCTGCGCCAAGGCGCACCCGGCCTCGGCGCGCGAGCACTGACTCAGTTGGATGCTGGGATCGACCGGCTGATCCGCACCCGCCTGGGCTCGGCCCGCTCCCGCATGGAAAGGGGGCAGCGGCCAGCCCGTAGCGAGTACGACGTGGTCCTTGGCCTGTCGGGGCTCGGTTCCTACCTGCTGCACCGAAACCCTGAAGATCCGCTCCTGGCCGAGGTGCTCGACTACCTGGTGCGCCTGACCCATCCGCTGCCCGAGGCGAACACGGGAACTCATGCCCGGCCGGGATGGTGGACCGATTCGGTCCCCGCGGGCAAGGACCAGGACCTGTTCGCTGGTGGCCACGCCGACCTGGGGGCGGCCCACGGGATCACCGGGCCGCTGGCTCTGCTGGCCTTGGCCCACCGGCGCGGTGTGCTCGTGTCGGGCCATCTTGAGGCGATCGAGCGCATCGTGACCTGGTTGGAGACCCACCGCCAGGAGGGCCCCAACGGTGGCTGGTGGCCCGAACGCCTCACCGACTCCGCACTCGCCAACGGGCAATCGAAACAGGACGGGCCTCGGCGTCCCTCTTGGTGCTACGGCGTCCCGGGGATCTCGCGGTCCCTGCAACTGGCCGCGTTGGTGCTGCAGGACCAGGTTCGCCAGGAGAGGGCCGAGGCCGATCTGGCAGGGTGCCTGTCCGACCCCGGCCAGCTCGCGACGTTGACCGACCCGGGGCTGTGCCACGGCTGGGCCGGAGCCGTGATGACGCTGGGGTGCGCCCTAGGTGATGCCCGCTCCACTGATCTGCGCGCCCCGCTCGTACTCGTGGCTGAACGTTTTCTGCGCGAACTTCCCGGTCCCCAGATCGGCGCGAGTCGGCCGGGGCTGATCGAGGGCCTGGCCGGGGCAGCGGTCACCGCTCACACCCTGGCCCACGACACTGACCCGAGCTGGGCCTCGTGCCTGCTGATCACGTGAGGCTGGAGGAGACGATGATGACCCAGACCCCTCACGAGCAGGTGACCTTGTGGTTCACCGGCCCCCGGCAGGCCGAAACGGTCGGCATCACCCGTCTGGGGCCCGCCATGGCATACGCCCAGGCCCAAGGGTGGTGGTTCGTGCGCAAAGGCCCCTCCTGGAGGGTCCGCTACCGCCTCGCCCCGGGCAGGGTGGAGCAGACCCGGGTCCGGTTGGAACGGCACCTGCGCTCCTGGGAGGACGAAGGGCTCCTCCTGGAATGGGTGCGGGGTGTGTACGAGCCCGAGACACACGCTTTCGGCGGGCCCCCAGGCATGGACGTCGCCCATGAGCTTTTCCACCACGACAGCCTCCACGTGCTGTCGTATCTGCATCGCAACGGCACTGGGCATCGGACGCTGTTGGCCGTTCTTCGGGCGTGTGCACTGCTTCGGGGTGCTGGTCAGGAGTGGCACGAACAAGGGGACGTCTTCGCCCGCCTGGCCGCTCACCGACCCGTGGACCGCGACCCCACCGGGACCGAAGTGGACCAGCTCGATCACCTGCTCCGTGCCCGGCTCCCGCACCCGAAGATGGCCCCGGTGTGGACCCAGGCCTTCCAGCACGCCGGGCACAACCTCGCCCACCTGGCGGATACCGGACAGCTCACCCGAGGAGTGCGGGCCACCCTGGCCCATCATCTGCTGTTCGCGTTCAACCGAGCCGGGATACCCGCCACCGAACAGGGCCTGATCGCCCGTGCCGCCGCTGCTGCGATTTTCCACCGCGCCCCGGTGGCACACCCGACCAAAGCCGCCACCGTCCGAAGCAGCATCACTACTGTGAGCAGGGTGAACACCATCAACAACCTTGAAGCCGAACCCACACGCCGCCTGCGCCAAGAGCTGGTGGACTCCATCCGAGGCCGCGATACCTTCCGTACCCCCGCCGTCGAGGCGGCCTTCAGTACGGTGCCGCGCCACCTCTTCCTGCCCGAGGTGGACATCGAGACCGCTTACGCGCCCCGGGTGGTCGTCACCAAGCGTGACGCTGACGGAGAAGCCATCTCCTCGGCTTCGCAACCCAACCTGGTCGCTGGCATGTTGGAGCAGCTCCAGGCCGCCGAAGGCCACCGGGTGCTGGAGATCGGCGCGGCCACCGGTTTCAACGCCGCTCTCCTCAATGAGATCGTCGGCCCCACCGGGCAGGTGAGCACGATCGAGATCGACGCCGACCTCGCTGACGGGGCCCGCCACCACCTGCACACGGCCGGATACGACCGGGTGGAGGTGATCTGCGGCGACGGAGCCCTGGGACACCCGCCCAACGCCCCCTACGAGCGCATCATCGTCACCGCGGGGGCCTGGACCATCCCCACCGCCTGGTGGGACCAGCTCGCCCCCGAAGGGCGCCTGGTCGTCCCGGTCCGCCTGCACGGAAGCGGCCTGACCCGAAGCCTGCCCTTCGAGCGCACCGGCCCCCATACCCTCGTCGCCACCTCCGCGCTCACCTGTGGTTTCGTCCCCATGCGCGGCTCCTCCGACGCACCCGTGCGCCCCATCCCTTTGGGTGAAGGCGCGGTCCTGAAAGTGGCGGCCGAAGACCAGGTGGACGAGCAGGCGCTCAGCACCGCCCTGGACCACCCCGCGCACACGGTATGGACCCAAGTCACCTTCCGAACCTTCGAACAGATCGTGGACCACCTGGACCTGTGGCTGGCCACCCACGATCACCACTTCGGCCGGCTATCCGTCACCAAGCAGACCCGAGCCGCAGGGGTCTGTCCCACTCCGCGCTGGGCGGGGGCCAGCCTGCACGACGGCGCGGGCAGCATCGCCTACCTGATCCTGCGCGATGTCGACGGTGCTGGCGCCGAAACCGAAGAACTCGGCGTCACCGCCCACGGCCCCGACCGGGTGGCCCTGGCTGACCACCTCACCGACCTAGTACGGCAGTGGGCCAAGACCATGCCCGCCTACCCCACCATCACCGCACACCCCGCCTCCACCCCCCAAGGCGAGCTGTCCGAGGGGATGCGGGTGCTCAAGCCCGACACCACCTTCACCATCGCCTGGTGAACCACCGCACCTGATTCTCGGCGCGTCGGGCGACTGTTGAAAGGACCACGAGTTGACCCCCCACCTTCTTGATCAAGTCGCCCGGCGCCTACCCCTGGTGCCGCGCACCAAAGCGGCCTGCCCACCACTGGGCAAACGCCTCACCCAGATCCGCGCCCGCTCAGGATCACCGGACACCGCGGCTGCCGCCCTGAACCTGGCCGCCCTGACCGCGAGCGACTGCGGCATGCCCGACCTGGCACGTGAGCTGTGTGTGCGCCAGGCCCGCGTGTTCCTCTCCCGTCCACGCGGCTACGACGTACCCACCGCCAAGCTCGCGCTCCAACCCCTCATCAACCTCGCCCGGATACGCACCCGAGACGGGGCCGGAGACCAGGCCTATGCGATGTTCGAGGCGCTGTACCGGGCAGCTCAAACCCGCACCGTGGCGACCATCGACGGTGTGGAGATCGACTTCGCACACCTGACAGAGAACCACCAGGCGGGGGATCAGATCCATCGGTGGCTGGGGACCGTCATGCTCAGCGACGGCACACGGGCACTCGCCTCCACAGGAGACTGGGCAAAGGCCCTGGCGCATGTTCAGCAGCACTCCGACATCGGAGCCAGGATGCTTGAAGGCCGCCAAATCGCCATCCTCGCCCACAGCACCAACGAAGACCACGACCAAGCCTTAGCAGTAGCTGAGGCCGCCCGCACGGAAGAGCCGTGGGAGGAAGCGGTCGCGTCCATGCTGGTAGTGCTCTGCCTTCTCAAGGCAGAACGCGAAGCTGATCGCGCTTCACTCGACATGGTCGACAGCGTTTCGCGTGTCCAGCCCTCAGATGGAGCGGGGTTGTTTCACACCCGTCTGGGGTTGTGCGCCGCTGACTTGGCAGTTGGTGCCGACCAGCGGGCCACCGCTCTCAGGGCAGTGCTCAGAGAGGCAGGGGAGGTCCAAGACGCACACGTGGCTCGTGAGCTGCTGACCCACGACCTCTGTGACCGCTCCTTGACAGCGAGACAGAAGGACCGCCTGGAGACCCTCGCGCGATCCTCATCTCTCGGCGCGGGCGCCCTGCCTCAAGCCGAAGGCGCTGCGCTGGAAGAGGCCGTTCGAGAGAGCGTTTTCAACCTTCGCTGGCTGGTCGTATGAAACCGGAGGAGAGGCCGCAGCAATCAGGGGGCGGTTGTTCCGCGAGACGGGCTTCGACAAACTCCGTGAGCGCTGCTACCGGCACGAAGCGCGAGCTGCCGACCTTGTACGAGCGCAGCTGCCCGGACCCCACGAGCTTCCAGGCAAGGGCCTCGCTAAGGGCCAAGGCCTCGGCGGCCTCGGGAACCTTATAGGCCACGCGAGGAATCAAGCCAGGTTCGAGCATCACGTTGCCCTCCTCTGGGCAGCTTTGCGACGGCGGGCCTCCACACCCATCATGGCGAACCGCTGATAGAACGCCCGGCGGGCTGAGATAGCAGCCTTGCGGCGTTCAGCAGGATCGGTCACCTCTGGCGGAACCTCGGCAAGGAACTTCGCTTCAAAGGCTTTGCGGGCTGGCGCCAGCCTCTCGGAACGCACCGGAGTCCGTGCCCAGCTGATATTGGCGGCAAGACGAGCGTACTGCCGACGTTTCTCCGGGTCCGGGTGAGCCATCAGCTCTTCTTCCTGGCTTGTTCAGCGCGGTAGGCGTCCCACCGATTCTTGGCCATGGCCTTGAAATGAGCGCGACGCGCGGACTCGGCAGCCTTCATACGCGCTTCGAGCGACATCGCACCTGTGAGGTCGACCACGGTCTGCCAGCGGGCGATGGAGGCCCGGCGAGCCGGGAGAGTGCGGGCGGACCGATCTTTGGTGTCGGCCCACGACCAGTGGGCCGCGATGGAAGCGATCTGGGATCGGCGCTTGGGGTCAGAGTGAGCCATGAGTCCTCCAAATTCAGTCTCTTTAAAGCTTCCTCCAATGACCTTGAGTAATCATTGCTGGCCAGCACCGGCCATGCCTACCCGCATGGGCCCAGGCTGCTCTACCCTTCCGCCCCGCTCCTGCCGATGGCGCGCGGACTCTTCGTGTGTCCTTGAGGAGGGATACCGTTGGTTAAGTAACCGCCCAGGAGGGCGACGCTCCCCGCGTTCACCCAGTAGGCCGCGCCTGGCGTGAACACACCAGCGTGCCGAAACAGGGTGTTCAGCAGGAACACCACGGCCTTCGGGCCCCACCCCATTGACGAGCAAGGACACCCCCGACAGATGGCAGTGACACCACAGGAGATCGAGAGCCGGTTGTGGGACGCCGCCGACGAGCTGCGCGTGGCGATGCCCGAAGCGCAGTACTCCTCGGTCGTCTTCCCGCTGATGTTCTGGAAGTACCTGTCGGACACCTGGGAGCACCACCACCAGGAGTTCCTGAACGATAACGCCGAGGTCTTGAGCACTCTCTCCGCTGATGAGGCCCAGGAGATCGAGTACCGGGACTATCAGTCGTTCGAGATCCCGTTCATCCACGCTGGCACCGTTCGGGAGCGCCGCGCTTCTTGGTCGTCCATCCTGGCCACCATCACCCAGCCCGGACTCGGCCAGAGAGTCCGTGACTCTCTTCAGGCCATCGAGAGGGCCAACCCTGACAAATTCTCCCGTCTGTTCGGGTCCATGACCTGGACTTCCGAAGAGGTGCTATCGGGGGAAGTGTTGGCGGCGCTCTTGCAGGCGATGGACCGCACCCCGAAGATGCACGAGGGCAACATGTCTCACGACGTGCTCGGTGGGGCGTACGAGTATCTGCTGAAGCGGTTCTCCGATGGATCAGGAACCCGCGCGGGCCAGTTCTTCACTCCACGCGAGGTCGTTGAACTGATCGTCGAGATCCTGGACCCCAGGAGCCACGAATCTGTGTACGACCCCACCTGTGGCTCAGGCGGCATGCTCATCGCTTCCGCAAACCTCCTAAAAGCGCACGGCGGCCGCGGATACACCCTCAGCCTTCACGGACAGGAAGCCGTCCCGGACACCGCTGGCGTGGCCCGCATGAACCTCTTCATGCACAATCTCACCCAGTTCCAGGTCGAGGTCGGCGACACCTTGAGGGACCCGCGCTTCAAAAAGCCGGATGGGTCCATGGCTCAGTTCGACGTGATCCTCGCCAACCCGCCCTACAGCCTGAAGTGGAAACCCTGGACGAAGGACCCGCGCGCCATCGGCGGAGTCGCCCCGCAGTCTTCGGCAGATTGGGCATTTGTCCAGCACATGATCGCCAGTATGGACCCGCAGAAGGGTCGTGCTGGTGTTGTCCTGCCCCACGGTGTGCTCTTTCGCGGCGGCCAAGAAGCAGCCATCCGCCAGCGCATCCTAGACCTTGACCTCTTGGAAGCCATCATCGGGCTGCCAGCGAACCTCTTCTACAGCACCGCCATCCCCACAGCGATCCTGGTGTTCCGAGCACCTGGCACCAAGGCTCCGGAGCGCCAAGACGGCGTGCTGTTTGTCGACGCCTCCAAGCGGTTCACCAAGTCCAAGAACCGCAACGTCCTCACTGAGACCGACATCGCCGGCATTGTGACCGCCTACCACTCGAAAATCAACGCCGAAGGCAATCCGATTGATACCGACGGCAACGACGGATTTGCGGCTCGGTTCGCCCCCATGACGGAGATCGTGGCGAACGGGTACGACCTCAACATCGGACGTTACGTCAAGCGAGCCGCCGTCGAACAGGAAGACCTCGGAATCCTAATCGAGGCCTATAACATTGCCCGAGCTGAACGCCAGAAGTTCGAGCAGCGCATGCTCTCCGTACTCGCTAATTCCGGGATCGAGGACTTCGATGAGTGAATGGCGACAGGTTCCACTGTCAGAGGTGGCCACACGGGTCACCAGGAAGAACGTGGGCGGGACCAATGAGAATGTCCTGACCGTCTCCGCTGAACACGGCCTGGTAGCGCAGGAGTCGTTCTTCACTAAGAAGGTCGCCAGCAAGGACACCTCAAGCTATTACGTCGTCGCACCTGGGCAGTTCGTCTACAACAAGAGCACTTCGAAATCTGCCGCATACGGCACAGTGGCCCGCAACCTCAACGACGAGCCGGGGATCGTCTCACCGCTGTACTTCGTGTTCGAGGCTACAGATGGGGCAGCGCTTCCCGAATATCTAGAGTTGGCCCTAAACTCGGACCAGTTCTTCGGATCGCTTGCTGGCATGCTCCGCGAGGGGGCACGTTCCCATGGCGCTCTCAACGTTCGACTGAAGGAGTTTTACGCAGCTACAGTCACACTTCCTCCAGAACCGGTGCAAGAGAAGATCGTCGAGCTCATTAGTGCGATCGACAATCAAATCAGCGCTCTCGAAGCCGAGGCCGAGGCGTTGCATGCGGTACTACGACGGCGCCGCTCCGAACTGATGAACGGCAAAGACACAGCGGTGGTCCGTGCTGATGAGGCGTTTGAGATCACGATGGGGCGGCAGCGGGCTCCGAAGTACGCCACAGGACCCTACATGACACCGTACCTGCGATCTGCGAATGTGGGATACGGAACGCTCGATCTGACCGACGTATTGGAGATGAACTTCGAACCGAAGGAACGCGAGGTGTTTGGTCTCGTGCCCGGTGATGTACTCGTTTCCGAAGGTAGTGCCAGCCACTCCGCAGTCGGAATGCCAGTGAAATGGCGTGGAGAGCTTCCGGAACCGATCTGCTTCCAGAAGACACTGATGCGGTATCGGGCTATTAAAGGAATTAGCACTCCGGATTTCTTGAACCACTGGTGCCTGTGGGCCTATGAGTCGGGCACATTCCTCGATATCGCAGGAGGCACCAATATCAAACACATCACCGCAATGCGTGCAGTTCGTATGCCTGTGCGACTTCCAGACGTCGCATATCAGGAGCAGATCGCTGCGGAACTCGACGCAATCAGCGAGACCGTAACTGCGATACGGTCTGAGTCTTCCCGGCTCCGTCAAGCTCGGACCGGACTGCTGTCGGGTCTACTTGAACGCCAAATCAACATCAAAACCGCCAAGTTGGAGGTTTGATCTGTGGCGAAGGGCATTCAGGAACGTGAGTTCCAAAATCTGATGATCCAGTGGTCTCTCCCCATGGGCTGGGAGTTCACCGCGGGCAGATCATTAGCCCGTGAGACCACGCAAACAGTGGTCTCCGGCCCTCTTCGGGAAGCCATCATCCGACTCAACCCCGGGGTGATCGCCGGGTTTGATGTGGACGCCGTGGTCGGGGAGATCGTCGCTACGGTCAACGCCGTCGAAGACGGCTTGGTGCGGGCCAACGAGCAGGTGCTGCGTCTGCTGCGTGGGCATAAGGAGTTCCGAGATTCCGAGGGTGTGTGGCATGCCCTGAAGGTCATCGACTTCGAGCACCCGACCGCGAACGCACTCGTCGCCTCGGACGAGGTGTCCATCTCCGTTCCCGGCAGACCCTCCCGTCGGTTCGACCTCGTGTACTGGGTCAACGGTTTGCCCCTGGTCGTGGTCGAGGTGAAGTCCCCAACCGCGAAGTCTGCGTGGGCCGACGCCGCACGTGAGATCAACAATGTGTACGCCACCGAGTATCCCTGGTTCTTCACCCCCAATGTCTTCGCTATCGCCTCGGACGGGCTGAAGCTGCGGTTCGGTGCCGCTGGTGCCCCCACGAACCTGTGGCAGCCCTTCCGCTCCACTGCCGACGACGAGAACCTGTCCGGTCAGGCCGACGTGCAACGCTCGGTCGAGCTGTTGCTCGATCCGGCCACGATCCTGGACATGCTCGCTAACTTCGCTCTCTTCGACACCTCCGGCGGCGGGGTAGACAAAAAGTACCTGCCCCGCTACCCGCAGTTGGAAGCCGCCCACCTGATTCACGAGCGGGTCCTTGCTGGTGGCCGGAAAGGGTTGATCTGGCACCACCAAGGCAGCGGGAAGACGCTGCTGATGGTGTTCGCCGC
Organism: Nocardiopsis moroccensis; assembly: GCF_055763695.1. Classification (NCBI taxonomy): domain Bacteria; kingdom Bacillati; phylum Actinomycetota; class Actinomycetes; order Streptosporangiales; family Nocardiopsidaceae; genus Nocardiopsis; species Nocardiopsis moroccensis. The sequence continues at coordinate 3,280,149 of NZ_CP199747.1, forward strand.
CTCGCTTTTGTTAGCCGATGCCCGCACTGACTCGCCCACGATCATCCTGCTCTCGGACCGGCTCCAGCTCGTCCGGCAGACCTCCGGGGTGTTCACCTCAGCGATGGGGGACGCCTACTTCCGCCAGCCCTCCACCGGTCGAGAGTTGCGTTCGCTGCTGTCCGACGACGTGCGCGGCGTCATCTCCACCACCGTCCACAAGTTCGCCGACGCTGGCAAGAATCTGTCGAGGCGGGACAACATCATCGTGTTGGTGGACGAGGCCCACCGCACTCAGTCCACCCGGGACGCGTCCCTGGCTGGGCGGATGCGCGCGGCGTTGCCGAACGCGAAGTTCTTCGGCATGACCGGCAGTCCCATCAGGAACCTGTCCACCGATACCTTCGCCCTGTTCGGTGACCAGGACGACCCGGGCCGGGTGCTGCACCGTTACTCGGTGTCCCGGTCTTTGTTGGACGAGGCGACCGTCCCGGTCATGCTGGATCCACACTCGGTCCTGTTCGAGATGAACGACCAAACGTTGCAGGCCGAGTTTGACCAGTTCGCCGACGACTTCGACCTCGATGATCCTGACCGTGAGGCCCTGTCCCGCAAGTTTGGGCGCCTGACCTCGGTGTTCGCCAACCCCGACCGTATTCACACGGTTTGTCAGGACATCGTGGACCACTACTTGGCCGGCGCCTACCGCAACGGCCTCAAGGCCCAGGTGGTCGCTTACAACCGTGAGATGGCCGTGGCGTACACGGACAAGATCAACGAGCTGCTGGCCGGTTTCGAGGCCTCTCAGGTACTCGCTGAGGTCGGCAAGCATGAGCGGATCAGCGCTGAGGTGAACATCTCCGTCTCCGACTCCAAGGGCGAAGATCCCGCGATGCGGAAGTTCCAGCTCTCAGAGGCCGAGGAAGAGGAGCAGAAGCGACGCTTCCTCACCCCGGACGACCCGCTGTGCTTCCTGGTGGTGACCGCCAAGCTGATGACGGGGTTCGACGCTCCCAACGAGGGTGTCCTGTACCTGGACAAGCCGCTGAAGGCCCACAACCTGTTCCAGACCATCACCCGACCCAACCGCACCTGGGTCTCCCCGACTGGGTATGTGAAGACCTCCGGCGTGGTCGTGGACTACATCGGCCTGGCTGAAGAGGTCCAGCGAGCCGTCGTTGATCCCACCGCGGACAGCGGCAGTAAGGGAGGTGGGTTCGTCACCGACCTGTCCGAACTGGTTTCCGAGTTCCGCACCACCTTCGCCCGCATCGAAGACCTCCTCGCGGACGTAGACGGCCTGGACCTCACGGTCCACGGATATGAGTCCGTGCGCGCCATCAACACCTTCCTGGACGCCAACCCAGGCGCCGCTGAGGTGTTCAGCAAGGACTACCGGCTCCTGGGCCGCTTGTATCCGCTCATCAGCACCGACAAGCGCATCGCCAAGTATCGGGACAGCTTCGGGCTGTTCGGGTCGGTGTACACGACTCTCTTCAAGAAGTCCTCAGACGAGGAGAGGAAGGAGCGGCTAGGCGAGTTGGGGCCGATGGTCTTGGAGATCATCAACGCCCACGTCCACTCCTTCTCTGTGGCCGCCTCCCAAGAGGAGTCCCTCGTCCTGGACGCCCAAGGCATCGCCATCCTGAAGGAGTTGCTGACCCTCGTCCGCCCCAAACCCGGCAAGGACGATGGCGAGAGTGACTCGCCGCCGTCCGCGGCGGAGATCCTGGACCGCATCAAGGCTGCCCTCGACAAGGGCGTCGAACCAGGATCGGCGAAGTACACCGCCCTGGCGGAGCGGATCAGGCTGTTGCGGGAGCGGATCATCCAGAACTCCCAGGACGCGTTGGCGTTCTTGTCCGAAGCGCTTCGTGTCGCTAAGGCCGTCGTGGATGCCGAGAAGCACCCCAACGAAGCTGTCGTCGTCCTGGACGATGACCACGTGGGTGTGTTGTCACGGATCATCCACGACCACGCGCCGTCCGGCCTCACCGTCACCGAACGGAACCTGGCCGAGGAGATCGACAAAGTCGTCACCCGCACCCTGAGCCAGTCATGGGACAACGCTGACGAGCGTAACCGAGGCGTCCGTCGCGCCACCGCCGCGGTCTTCCGCAAGTACGCCTTGAAGCCCGTGGGCGAACCTTACGACTCCACCGTCGCCTACATCGAAGCCCACTACCTCGTCGACTGACCAACGCCCAAAGGCCGGGCAACCCTTGGTGGTTGCCGGGTTCGTTGTGCTACTTGGGCCCTGGCCGACCGTCTAAGCCACACTCACAGGGCGCTTACTCGTTGCCTCCAGAGGCCAACAGGATTGGCCGAATCTGGCCAAATTTTCGAATTTTCCTGCACAGGTGCCTCTCAGAAGGGAACACTGTCAGCCTGTAGTACCTGGGTTGGGATGGAGGTGCACCTTGGGACACATACCATCCCCACGTCCATCGGTGCCCGAGGACGCGCGTTACGGTGGGACCATGGACGCTCTCACAGCACTTGAGGTGAAGATCCGCCCAGGCCAGGAGCGACCTGAGGTGTCTCGCTTCCTTGGCGTGTTCCAACAACTACAAGGAGCGCTCCGGGAGATCGATCGCGCTTACCAGCTGCGCGGTAGCCGCCCTACATGGAGGTTCAGCAGCTTCGACATGGACAGACGGGGGTCCTTCGTCGCTCGCATCGTCCCCTCTGGGCAAACCCAGAAGCGTCCTGCACATGACTTACTGGTCCCTGTTCAAGCTCTTGTCGATGGTGTAGCTGAGCTGAACGAACGGGCAGAGGTCCCAAGGCTGTACTGGGATAAGACCGTAAGCAGAATCGCCCAAGCCGGTGCGCCTGGCAGAGGGGTGCAAGAGGTTTCAGTAGCTACGGTGAACGGCAAGGCAGGACCGCATTTTCCAATGTCGGAACCCGTGCGCCGGAACGCCGAGCGGGCAGTCCAGGGCCGGATGGTATCGCTAGGATCAGTGTCAGGGTTCCTCGAAGCCATCAATGCCCATCCAGTGAAGCGCAAAGGGTTGTTCGAGATCGGCATATTGGATCCGGTCACACGGCATGTGGTGCGAGGACTAATCCCTGAAATAATGGAGCACCGGTTGCGGGACTTGTGGCGCGAGCGCATTTTGGCTGGTGGCCGGGTCACACACAACGATCAGGGACAGGCACTCCAGATCGTTGTGGATGAGCTGGAGTTCATGCCTTCAGATGATCGCAATCGCCCGAGGGCCGATGAGCTGCTCGGCATCGCGCCAGATTGGATAGGTGGACAAAACGTCGATGAATTCTTGGCGGAGGTTCGGAGTGACTAACGCCTCTCTCGTTTACATCGACACCAACGTCTACATCGACCTGCTGACGCGAAATGAAGATCTTCATCCGGAGACCCAGGATCCTCGATGGAAAATTGCCAAAAAGCTATTCGATGCTGCCTCAGAAAATAAATTCAGGATCGCCACCTCAGCTTTGACTGAAGCTGAGGTAATTGCCAACGGCGATATTCGCCAACGGGCAACACGCTCAGAGAAAGCCCGAAAATTACTGGGCGATTGGTTCAAGGCCCCAGGTACCTCATGGATTGATATTGACCGCTTCGTTGTACGCATCGCTGACCAGATCGTTGATGAATGCCGCGAAAGAAGACACAGCCGAGACAAAAAATTTCCCACAGCTGACGCCCTGCACATGGCTGCGGCAATACGACTAAAATGCGACTATCTGATGACCTACGATAGCGGCTTCCCGATTGGCCATAAAATCCAGGGTGTATCGGTTATATTTCCCCAAGTAGTATGGCAGGAAGAGCTGTTCGATTAACTCCAATCAAAAAGGGTTATTGAACTGTGGAACTGAACGAAGAAGTAGCACGCAGGTTTGTTACCGACGTGGTCGGTGGCAGCCACCCTTTGTCCGGAGTAACAGCGGCATCTCCTGCAGCGGAATCCTTTCTACCCGAGGTTCAAAATGCCATCCGTGCTGCTACTCAATCGGCTGATTCAGCAATCGCAGTGGCAAAGCTCATAAATCGACTACTGAAAAAATCGGATGGAAAATCGAACCAAGGCCTGTGGGTGCCCGCAGCAGTTGACTCCTTGCGCTCTTCCCTGCTCTTCGCTTCTGCCGGACTTGATACATCCCTAAAGCGCCTTGTCAAGCACGCACTACCCATGCTGGCCTCCAAAGACGAGAAAGTGAATACCCAGTTCCAAAAATGGGCAGAGAGACAAGTTGGCCACGCTGATACTGGCGCCGTTCAGGCAAAAGAGTTGGTGCAGATTCTCTTGACTTCTGGTGTCAGCCCACGCGATTCTTTGCTTTCAAACTGGATCTACACTCTCACCGATGGCAGTGCACAATCCGCAGATCGAGTATCAGAGCTATCCCAAGCCCTAGGCGTAATTGACCCGCCAATCAGAAAAAGGGTTTCCCCAAACAAAACAACTACTGCACTACAAGAAGCATTCAAAGCCCGCAATGAAATATCACACGAATTGGATCTAACCGATCCGGAAGCAGAAACTCGGAAGCCCCTAGAAAAGATTCGCCGATATCGATCAGAAACTGATGTTCGCGGCTGGTGCAAAGAGATCCTAGACGTGACACAGCTTATTACTAATGATGTTGCCACACGACTCGCCCATTAGTTTAACCCATCGAGGATCCTTAAATTGAAACACCCGATGACCCTGTCTGGAAACTCCGGGCATCTCAACTTCGGACAGCTTTGGTGTATCGGGTGCTGCTAGAAATCATAGTCGTTAGGCCCACCGCTGCCCAGTCGGCACAAGACAGTTCTAGAGCAGCCGGGCGCGAGCAGAAGCTGCACCTCCCACTTTCCGCCTGATTGGATTCTCTTTAACAGCACCGACTCAGCGGCCGCACACACTCGCTTCCAAGAGTCCACCGTGATGATTACTAAACGCACCCTCGCTTTCCTGAGCAGCAGCGAACGGGTGTTGAGCGCAACAGAGATGTCAGTGCTTGAATGCATCAGGCGGGCTTTCTGACACCAGCCCCGCGCCGCCTTCCACAGGATTTGGGCGCCACCGTTCAGGCAGTACGACCACTCCCGGATTCCCACGACTGATCGCTCCAAGCAGGCCTTTGGGGCATGCACCTGAGGTCTCGTTGAAGTCCACCTTTCCGTCAGTGAACTGAGCACCGGAGAAAGACACCTCTCCGCCGGAGAACTTAGCCCCATCGAGGTGCCCGGCCCTGTTGAAGTTCACCGTCCCCCCAGTGAAACCAGCATTGTTGAAGTTCACCGTCCCGCCGGAGAATCGGGACTCGATGAAATTCACCATTCCTCCAGAGAATCGGGACTCGATGAATTTCACAATTGCCCCAGAGAACCGGGCCCCGAAGAAGTTCATCATTCCACCGGTGAGCTCAATTCTATTGAAGTTCACCATCCCGCCGGAGAACCGCGACTCGATGAAATTCACCATTCCTCCAGAGAACCAGGCCCCATTAAAATCCACCGTCCCGCCGGTGAAATCAGCCCTGTGAAAGTTCACCGTCCCGCCGGAGAACCGGGCCCAGGTGAAGTCCACCGTTCCGCCAGCGAACCGTGCTCCATTGAAGTCCACTGTCCCACCAGTGAAATCAGCCCTGTGGAAGTCGCCACCGTCGAAGACGACGCCGGTGAAGTCGTAGTCCTTGCCGCGCCAGCGAGTGGGCTCGCGTAGGTGATTGCCGATGATGCGGACGATCGTGTGGCGCACCTGTTGGAGCGACTCGAATTCGAGCACCTGCCTGCGGTACTCCTCTTGAGCGGCCTGTTGTTCCTCGCTCTGGGCACCGTCGTTTGAGGTCCTGCGGATCTGGCCGAGGTCAACTGCTGTGGCCGATAGTGCCGCTGACGGGCCGGGCCGAGGTTGCTTCGGGCCAGAGGGATCGTCAGGGCGGGGTGTGTAGGGCATACTCAGGTATGCACACAGCACGTTGATGACCATCTGTACCAGGTACTCGCGCCCTTCAGGAGCTTCGTCGGCCAGGCGCGCCAGGGCATGGATTCCAGCCAGGCGCACCGCAGCATGTTCGCTGCCAAGTTTGTCGCTGGCGCTGTCGAAGGTGTCGGTGAACAGCTTCGAGACCTCGCGTTCTTCCCCCTTCTCAGTGGTGCGTTGGCGTCGGTAGCCAATCACGAGCAGGGCCACACCGCCCAAGCCAGCCACGATAGCGAAGGCGCGCGTGGCGATCGCGTCCAGGTTCTGGGGGGTGAGTTCCCCGGGCAGCTTCCATTGGGGGGCGCCGAGCACCAGCCACGCTAGGACGGTCATGGCCGCGACCGCGCCCGTGGCCAGCCCCCATGCGGCCAAGATCAGCCAGCCCAACCTCATCGGTGCGGTGCGCTCCCAGTTCACCCCCACCACACCAGCGGCTAGAACCAGAGCGCATACCCCCACAGCGGCCACACGCCAAGCCTGGCCCGTGGTAAGCCCAAGCAGGTCCCAGACCGTTGTGGCCAGGGGCCACAACGCCACGGCCCCACCAAACCCGCCAACGATAACCGCGGTCCAAGACGCGCCAAAGCGGCGCCGCTCCAGGCGTTCGCTCAGCCAGAGATATCCTCTCTTTACGCGTTCGCGCCAAGAGAAAGACAGTTGCAGGGGTGAGGGGTCGGTGGTCATAATACGACCGTAGTCAGCCACAGGCGGAGTGTGGACACCTGGCCGAACCCGGTCACTCTCTACGTCAGGTCAGGCTGTGCGACACTGACATCTTCACTGCATCGACCACTGTTGCGCACCGGATCAACTGGAGACTCTGTTACGCGCAGAGCTCCACGAAGCCGGGTAGCAAGACTCAGTCCTGAACATCTTCCTTTTTGCCAGGCTGCGACCTCGTCCCCGATCCCGCATCAGCGCTCAAGCCAGGATGCGCGGGCCGCGTCGACCGCGGCCGACCGTGCGGAGGTGCGTTGCTGAACCACCACGCTCAACAACAGATCGAACCCGCTGGCATCGGGCAAGACCACAACCGAACCACCGGCGACCGTCAGTCGTTGCCGCAGCAAGTCTCCCTCGAAGACCTCATCGAGGTCGGAGATCTGCTCCTGTAGAAGGTCGGCCAATCCCCAGGCGAAGGCCGCTGAACGGAGGGGATCCTCATCATCGAAGTCGGGGAAGAGTGTCTGCGAGCGCCCGTGGTCGCGGCAGCTGACCTTGATCACGAGGTCGTATCCGGTTTGGCTCTCCAACACGATGGCGGAGAGGGAGTCTTCCTCGATCTGAGCGATCCGTCCCGGGCACAGGAGTCCGCCCAGGAGCAGGTCGAGGTCCTCTTCATGCTCGGCCAGGAGCTCGAAGATGCCCCAGGCGGTTGAACGCGAATGTGACGGGTCATCGTCGGTGCATGCCCCGGCTTCGTCTGAGCTAGGCCGGGGGCGGATGTCTGCTGTGGTGCGGTGCATCCATTGGTTGGCGTGGTCGGACCAGGGCTCCCACCAGCGATCTGGGTGTAGGGGGGAGGTGAGGAGCCGACCGTTGATCAGCATCGGGGCCAGCAGGTGGGCCGCGTAGTGGGAGCTGTTGAGCATCCCTAGTGCTTGGAGGAGCGGTGCGGGAGTCAGCGCCCGCCGGATCGTCCCCCATGGCCTTGGCTGCTCCAGGTCTCGGGGGTACTGCCGGTAGCCGAGGCCCGAAAGTTCGGAGAGCTCCCTTGGAGGCGGGCTGTTGGTCAGGGCGATGTGCAGGGCTGTGGCTTCAGCGATGTTCTCCGGGGCAGGGAGTTCGCCCTGATGGATCCGCTCCCCCAGTTCATGCGAGGTGGCCAAGAAGCGCCGCAGCCACTGCGGCCGCTCGGCGACCAGCATGAGAGCGGCCTCAGGTAGGTCGTCCAGTACGTCGTCGTCCCAGACACTGGCTTGCTCGAGGTGGAAGCTCTCTCCGTTCAAGGTCAAGACCATGGACAGCAGGTGTGCTTGGGAGGGGGTCAAGGGATCACCGTGGAAGCGGGCGTTGAAGCGAGTTACCCAGGAGTGGACGGGTTGCAGAGCGGCAGCGACCGCCTGGTGGATCTTCTCTCTGTTTGCAGCACCCACGGTGGTGAGGTCGGTTTCGCCTCTTCTCCAGGTCGCCAGGGAAACGCCGGCACGGCGGGCTGCTTCGGCCTGGCTGAGGTTCAGCGCTCGACGCGCGCTCTTGATGCTGTCGGACTCCACCACACGAACCTCCATGAGTACTCAGTGAGCACTCACCATAGACTATGGTGGTAGATGAGACGCGGAGAAAGCAGCAACTTTTATCCATAGACATGCGAGAGAGGGTCCTCAGGAGCGCTGCATGCCAGCGGCTGCGGCTTGCCCAGCACTTCGGACATGGCGGCCGAGACTCAAGACGGTTACGTGCGCTAACGACCGGCCATCTCGCCATCAACCATCGGACTCTGCCGCCTGTTGTGTGCTCCGTTTATGCTCCGCAGTTTTGGACCGGGACCTTCTAATCCGATGGCCGCAGGTTCGAATCCTGCCGGGTGCGCCACAAAATCCCAGGTCAGGCGGGGGAATTCCGCCTGACCTTCGAGGAGCCGCCGCACTGATGGGTCCGGGGTGGGACCAGCCTCGCCTTCACCCTTCGAGCCCGTCCCTGCTGATGCGAACTGCCGGAGTCGCGCAACACCAGCCACACCGTCCGCTCAGCCGCCGACTGCGCCGCCTCCGGCGACACGATGCCGGCCGGATTCAACATCACCTTCGGCGACTTCCAGGTTCACACGTGTGTCGGGAGACGATCCCGACACACACCACAGCCTCGAACACACTCGGCGCGAAACACCACCGCTATGGTTTTCCGGAAGTACATGGTGAAGCTGGCAGGAGATCTGTATGACCGCACAGTCGACTACATCAAGGCTCACTACCTCGTCGATTGACGAACGTGCAGGGCTGCCAGCTCGCTGCTGAAGCACCAGAATGCCGCCCCGGCGCCCCGCCCGTGTGTGTGCCGACTCTCACCTCGATTAGGAGGTGCAACTCCGCGGTGACAATCATGGAGCACCTTTGGTCGTTGGGGATCGGTACTGTCTAGCCATGACGGCAAGACCTTCCATTCCTGCTAATCTGCGTCGTCAGGTCCTCGTTGAATCCGGTCATCGTTGCGCGATCCCGACATGTCGCCAGCATCCAGTGGATATCGACCATATCGACGACTGGTCGAAGGTGCGTGAGCACCGATTCGGGAACCTGATCGCGCTGTGCCCCACGTGCCACCGTCGAAAGACGACAGGCGAGATCGACCGCAAGGCGATACGGCAGTACAAGGAGAACCTGGGTGTGTTGAACGGCCGGTACACCGATCTAGAGATGCAGCTTTTACGGTGGTTCGCCGTGTACCGCACCGGGATGGGGTATCCGACTCTGCCTCTGGGGATGACCTGGGCGATTGGGAACCTGATGCTCGATGGCCTGGTCAGGTTGTCGGAGGATCGGTTTCCGGACCGGCCGTCGCGCGTCCAACGGGCATATGTGCGGGCCCTAAATGCACGGTATGTGGTATTGACTGACGAAGGACGGGACTTCGTCTGCCGCGTAGTGGATGCACGTCCGCTTGACCTCGGTTTCCCACCCCACTTTGCGGAGTAGGACCTTGGGGATGGTGCCAGGTCTCAGGGCCTCCACGAGTCGATGGTGTGAGGGCCGTTCCGGTGAGCCCGGCCTGCTGGAGGATGAGGTACTCCTGCGCACACACGCCTGCGCGGGTGGCGGCGCGAGCGGACTCACCGAGCCCGCTCGTCTGGCCTCCGTGCGAGGCGCACGATATGGCGACGGGGCCTGCGGACACGGATACCCACTCGGGGGCCTCGGTGCCTTTTAATCCGAAAGTTCAGGTAGGTCCAGACCTGCTCACCACCAGTGACCGCGCCCCGGCGAGCCCTTCCGAAGTTACTCCGGACCAGGCAAGCGGCGTTCACCGCCTTACTGCGTGTCCCCAGAATCGAGAGCGATGACCGACCGGTTCACGGGAATGACGGGAAGCGATCCCGGTACACGCCGCAACCACTACCGAACCCAGTACGAGACGCCCTCGGGCGGGCTGCGCCTTCCAGACATGAGCTAACACACCACGCCACGCTTCGATGCTCCCGGGGGGCTTCGGCCCACATTGTCGGACGGGTAAGGAATGATGGAAGGCGTGGAGACTTTCAAGCGGACGCCACTGCACCTGTTCAACTTGCCGCAGCATTTCGTGATCCCGCTGTTCCAGCGTCCCTACGTCTGGAAGGAGGATGAGCAGTGGGAGCCGCTATGGAAGGACATCCGGCGCATCACTGAACTCCGGATCGACGAGCCCCATCTGAACGCCACTCACTTCCTCGGCGCGGTGGTCATCCAGTCTCATGAAGCTCAGACCATGCAGCTAACGACGTGGAACGTGATCGACGGCCAACAGCGGCTGACGACCTTGCAGATCCTCGCGGACGCCACGTGCGCGCTCCTGACGGAGTCGGGCAACGCTCAGCTCGCTGGTCAGCTCGAACGTCTCACGCACAACGACGATGTCTACATCGAAGACGGCGACATCCGGCTGAAGGTGCGCCACCTCAACAAGGACCAGGCAGCGTTCGACGAAGTGATGTCGGCTGAGCCTCCGGTCGACCACACCGATCTGGCCCACTCGGACTCCCAGATCGTCGCCGCACATGCCTACTTCTCGACGGTCATCGAACAGTGGCTAGGCCCACCCGAGTCAGACGAGTACACCGTCAAGGCCGAGAAGCTCACCAACGTACTGCTGCACGGCCTTCAGTTGGTCTCCATCGAGTTGGAGGCCTCGGAGAACTCCCAGGAGATCTTCGAGACACTCAACGCTCGCGGCACCCCGCTCACCGCAGCCGACCTTGTGCGCAACTTCGTGTTCCAGCGGCTTGAAGCCGAAGGCGCAGACACGAAGAAGGCCTACCAGCAGGACTGGCCGTTCGAGACCAGGTTCTGGACAAAGGAGGTCAGTGTCGGGCGCAACCTCATCAGCCGCAGCTCGCTGTTCCTCAACCAGTGGCTCGTGTCGCGTACCGGCGAGGAGATCAGCCCGCAGGCGACGTTCAACCGATTCAAGTCCTATGTCGAGCTCGAGTCCGGTCACGAGATGGCCCATATGCTGCCTGCGATCAAGCAGCAGGCACAGCAATACGAGGCCTGGACCGAAGCCGCAGTCAGTCACGGAGGAAGCCTCGACTCCGCCAAGATGGCGGTCTACCGGATGCAGGCCAGCGGCGTCGAGGTGCTCAAGCCCCTGCTCATCTGGCTGCACGAGCCGGGTCGAGACCTTCCGCAGGAGTCCGTCGACCAGATCATCCGGGTGGCCGAGAGCTGGGTCGTACGTCGCCAGCTTCTTCGCCTGTCCGGCAGCGATCTGGGGCGCATCGTCGCCGACCTCATCGCGGTCATCTCCAACACACCCGCCGATGGACTCGTGGAACGCGTCACCGGGCGCCTTGCTCGGCTGAACGTCACGAGCACCTATTGGCCCGGCGATGAGGAAGTTCGTAGGACGCTCACCACGGAATCGGCATACTCACGGTTCCCGCGGGGGCGACTCCGGATGATTCTCGAAGCGGTGGAGGACCTCTACCGGGCGGAGACGGGCCAGCCGCAGATCGAGCGGATGGGTTATCCGATCGAGCACCTGCTTCCACGGAAGTGGCACGACAACTGGGGCGTCCAGGAGCCTGAGGAGATCGAGGAGCGGCAGCTGCGCGTCCACCGTCTGGGCAACCTGACGCTTCTGACACAGAAGCTCAACGCGAAGGTCTCCAACGGATCGTGGTCAGCGAAGCGGTCGGCGCTGATGGACCACAACACGATCACACTCACGGGTCGGGTGATCAAGCGAACCGAGCACCATGCCTGGGACGAGGCGCTGATCGACGAGCGGACGAGGGAGCTGATCGATCGGATCCTCCAGGTGTGGCCGGTCCCGGAAGGCCATCACGGCAAGGTGGTCGACCCGCAGACGAAGGCCGGTGACTGGGTCGAGTTGAAGCACCTCATTGAGGCAGGACTTCTCGCTCCCGGCGAAAAGCTAGTGGCAACGCACCAAGACTTCAAAGGCAGGGAAGCCACCCTGACCACCGACGGTGCCATTGAACTGGCCGGCAAGCGCTACACGTCACCCTCGGCCGCCGGACACGCATTGCGCAAGAAGCCCACGAACGGGTGGTACTTCTGGTCTGTGGCGGACGGCCGCCGCTTGAGGGACGTTCGCACGGAGTTCCAGAACTCCATGCCAGCAGACGAAGAAGTGAAGCCCGATGATGGGTAGCAACGCACGAACGTTCACTCCGAGCAGTGGACATATCAGACACTTGAGTCTGAGGTGGGCTCCACACCTGTGGCCATGAAGGTCGACCCAGCGGAGTTCAAAGCCGATGCCGTCGCGCTCTACCGCTCCCGCGCCGGGTAGCCCCGAGGAAGCCCCCCGAGGCCCCCACAGAACCGCGCGTAACAATCTCTCGTTACATGGTGCTTGCTGTTCTGGTGGGGATACCCCGGAGTTTTCGGACACAGACCCGGCCTCAACAGTCACGCAGCGAGGACCTCGCGAGGTGCCATCGGACGCCGCCAGGGGCCGGTGTGTGCTCCGTTTGTGCTCCGCAGTTTTGGACCGGGGCAACATCAGGCGGCACGATGCGGCCCGGAATGGCATCACGGATCGGATGGCGCAGGACGCAACGTTACGTAGCGACCCGTGACGGTACGCGACCATAGAACTTCTAATCCGACGGTCGCAGGTTCGAATCCTGCCGGGTGCGCCACAAAAGCCCAGGTCAGACGGGGTGTGCGAGGACCTTAGGCGGGGTCCTCGCGGCGTTTTCGGGGCTTGTGTGCTCCTCGTGTGCTCCCCAGTACAAGGTGAGTGCAGGTGGGGCTCGACCTCGCGGAGCACTTTGCCGTTTCGTGACCCAAAGGGCCCGGTTGGGCCGTGTAGTGCTCGCCCCCAACGCCCCACACCCGTCCCAACACCGGCGATCAGACCCAGACTGCGCTGGCCCGGCCCGCGCCACCACACACCTACCCCCGTGCCCTGGTCAACGATCCGTGACCGAACCGCCCCAAACCCCATACCGTCAGCATCACCCGTGTGCTTGCATAGGAACCGCCCCGCTCTTACCCACTCTTCCCACCTCCCGAAGAATGAAGGGCACATCCATGGTCGATCTCGCCGCAGCCGCCGCAGCAGGAGCCACCGCGCTGGCCACCACCATCGGTACCAGCCTGTGGAAGGGAGTCCGCCCTACCCTCCAGCAGTGGCTGACGCGCTTCGGGGAACGCCGCGCCCAGATCGCGCTGAAACACCTCGAAAAAAGCCACACCGAGCTCTCCCAGACCACGGATACCCCCTCATCAAAGGAGCAGGAAGGACTCCGCGCCTCTTGGCAGACACGTTTTGAGGACTTCCTCCACGAACTCGACGGCACTGAACGCGACCAGTTCGCCCAACAGCTCCTCGATCTCGCCGCCAAAATCAACACCCAGCGCGGCAATAACAACGCCTCCGCAGGGAATCACGGCATCACTGCTGGGGGGAACGTCACAGTCAAAGCCGAGGACGGTTCCTTCGCCGCAGGCACCGTCACGGGCGGAGTGAACTTCAACTCCCCTTCCCGGCCGGGGCAGGACAACAGCACCGAGAGCTGACTGACCCCGGCACCAACTCCCCCACCGCCACACAGACCCCAAGCGTCAGCGCGCAGCACGGCAGCGCTGCGTTCGGCTCTGCCCGTGATGTCACCATCCACCAACACCATGCTGCCCACGAGGTCCACTGGCCGATCCGCATCGGCGCGATCCCCGAGCAAGCCGCCCACTTCCAGCACCGGGCCGTCACCGACCAACTCGACAAAGCACTGAACGGCTTCGGCACGGTGGTGCTGCGCCAGGTCCTGTCCGGCACCGGCGGGGTCGGCAAAACCCAGCTCGCCGCCCACCACGCCCGTACCCTGCGCGACATCACCGACCCCGATGAACGTGTGGATCTGCTCGTGTGGGCCAACGCCTCCACCCGCGACCAGATCACCTTCGCCTACGCCCAAACCGCACGACAGCTGTTCGCCACTGTTCCCGACGATCCCGAACACGCCGCGCAACGGTTCTTGACCTGGTTGCAGTCTTCCCACCAGCACACGAACAGGAAATGGCTGGTGGTGTGGGACGATTTGGCCGACCCGGCCGCTGTTCAGGATCTGTGGCCCCCGCACGACCAGCCCTGCGGCCGTGTCCTGGTCACCACCCGCCGGCGCGACCACTCCCTCAGCAGGCAGGGACGCCACCTGATCGACGTGGACGTCTACACCCCCGAGGAGGCCCGCGCCTTCCTCGCAGATGCCCTGGACGAGGCCGGGGTCGCGCACGTCCCGGCCGCTCTGGAGTCCCTCGCCCGTGACCTGGGACACCTCCCCCTCGCTCTGGGGCAGGCGGTCACATACATGGCCGAGCTCGGCATGGGGTGCAGGGACTATCTTCAGGTGTTCCACGACCGGATGCGCACCCTGGCTGAGGTGTTCCCCGACTGGGATGCCCCCACCCCGCTCGCAGCCACTTGGGAGCTGTCGCTGCGACAAGCCGACACCTTCCAACCCCAGGGCCTGGCCCGACCCTTGATGGGGCTCATCGCCCTCCTGGACGGGACCGCGATCCCCGAACAGGTTCTCACCGCCCCTGCTGTCCTGGAACACCTCGCCACACACCAGCTGCCCGGCACACACACCGAAAATCCCCCCGCTTCTTCTGCCCTCGCCCCGCGCGCACCCCGCTGGGGAGCAGGACTGAAACGCATGCTGGGCCTGGACCGAACTACCTCCCGGCACACACCCGCCCCACCCGCGCTGAGCGAGGATCAGGCGCTCGGGGCTTTGGCCAACCTGCACCGGCTGAACCTCATCACCCGACCTCGGGGGCAGGAGCACCCCGAACCAAGCAGCACGCTGATCGGAGCCCACCAGCTGATCCAGCGTGCCACCCGCGAACACACCACAACCCGCCCCACCCGGCACAGCGTGCGCGCGCTGGCAGACGCGCTTCTGCAGGTGTGGCCTAAGGTCGAGCACAACACCACCCTGACCCAGCAGCTCCGCACCAACACAGCCGTACTGCGCAACCACCAGGCAGTGGACGGGCGAAACAGCGAACGATGGCTGTGGGAGCCTAACGGACATGGGCTGTTGTTCCGCGCGGGCAAGAGCCTGGACAAAGCCGATCGCGTAGCCGAGGCCATGGCCTTTTGGCAGGAGATGCTCAGCGCAGCCCACCACTATTTGGGACCTGACCACCCCGACGCCCTCACCACGCGCAACAACCTCGCTGCCGCGCGTGGCCAATTCGGAGACGTCATTGGAGCCACTGTCACCTACGAGCAACTCCTTAAAGATGAAATCCGGATCCTGGGACCTGACCACCCCCAAACTCTAGCCATTCGGGCCAACCTCGCTTATATGTATGGCGAAGCCGGAGATCCCATAGGCGCCGTTGCCGCTTACGAACAAATCCTCGAAGATCAGCAGCGCATTCTGGGACCCGACCATCACGACACCCTCACCACCCGCAACAACATAGCCCATCTAAACGGCCACACCAGAAACTTTACTGGAGCCGTTCAAGTTTTCGAAAATCTCCTCCAAGACCGTCTGCGTATTTTGGGACCAGACCACCCAGAAACTCTGTCTACTCGCCGCAGCCTCGCCGAATGGCGCGGCCAAGCCGGAGATACTCAAGGCGCCGTCGCCGCATGTGAAGAAATCCTAAAAGACGAAATCCGAGTCTTAGACCAGGACCACCCAAATATGCTACGCACCCGACAGAGCATCGCCGAATTTCGCGGAAAAACAGGCGACCCTCAAGGCGCTGCCATCGCCTACGAAAAACTACTCGACGATCGAATTCGCATCTTAGGCCCTGACCATCCTCACACCCTTGACACCCGCCATAACCTCTCACTTTGGCGCGGCAAAGCTGGAGATCACATTAGCGCTATCACAGCTCTCCAGCATCTCCTCAAGGATCAGATCCGCATCCTAGGACCCGATCACGTTGACACCCTCAGCACCCGATTCAATATAGCAGGCTGGACTTTCTCGTCGGGTGAAACCGTCAAAGCGATCAAGCTTCTCGCCGCTTTATTGAGATGCCAGAAAAGAATACTCGGTACTAACCACGCTGATACCCAGACCAGCTTGCAAGTACTACAACATTGGCGGAGCAAGCTCCTCGAAGCATGAAACCAACCAGGAGACCTTTGATCCGATGGCCAACCGCACCTGGCCACGAGGAAAACCCAGGCCAGGACGGGTGAAACCGCATCCCAACCTGGGTCAGAGCCTCTGCGGGGCTCCTGGTGTGCTCCCCGGAACCGGCTACCGCACCGGCACCAAACCGCCCACCTCAGCCGGAGCCGATGCCCCACATAGCAGGGCGGCCGTGGCCTCGGCCATGCTTTGGCCACGTCCGGGAAAAGAAGCTTCCGCACACTAAGAAATAATTCCCAGGGGGATAAAATATACTGCAATCAGAAAGAATCTGCCTTCACCACATAGGACAATAGAAGCGAATCCCATCAAGAAATGAAGAAATGCACCGGGTGCGGAGAAGAAAAACCCCTTTCTGATTACTCATTCCGCAAGGACCGTGAATATTATCACACGCGCTGCAAATCCTGCGTCAGGCGCCGAGATCGAATATCTCGAGGGTATACACCTGAACCCAGAATCCGACACTGGCAGCCAGAACCTTATACAGCCAAAGATGGAACAACTATCAAGGAGTGCACGAAGTGCGGAGAACATAAGCAAGTAGAGAAATTTTACTGGCGCAAAGATAGATCTCAATACTACGCACACTGCAAAGCGTGCCACCGACACCTAAGCCAGTCCTGGATCAACCAGAATCAAGAGCACTACAGAGCAAAAACAAAAGAGTACTATCTTCGAGTCAAAGAAGAAGACCCTGACCGACTAATTAACTACTCCTTGTGGCACAGCCATGGGATTACACTCCAAGAATACCGAGAAGCTCTCGCCAGCCAGGACAATGCCTGCGCAGTATGCCGATCCACCAACCCCGGCCACAGCGACAATCGAATAAAGGAAGTTCGATTTGCAGTAGATCATGACCACAAATGCTGCCCGAGTGCGCGCAGTTGCGGGAAATGCATTCGCGGCCTCGTATGCCATCCGTGCAACCGCCTAATGGGACAAGGCAAGGATGACCCCTACATCCTAATCCAGGCAGCCGCCTATCTATTGGCATACGATTTAACGAGCAAAAACAATAAACCCAAGCTCAATAATGAGAGCGAAAACTAACCTTCCACCAAAGGATCAAATCCCAGACAAGGCCCACTCTCAGAGATTGACCAGACCCCCAAATGACGACACCTCATACCTTGCAAGCGCGAATTCCCCTAAAGAAAATAGATGAATCTATTTGACGCTACTGATCTTTGATTAGGTGCTTGACAGAATGGGGTCGGGGTCCAACCCGACCGATCGGATGAATCCGCGCAGCAAGCCCGGTCGGCGTTGGACCGAGCGCAGATGAGACCGCATCACCTTCTCCAGCTCGTCCAGACTCCGAAACGCCCGGTTGGCCAGGTGAGCCTTCAGGTGTGACCACAGTGTCTCGACCGGGTTCAACTCGGGCGCGTACTTGGGCAGGCGGACCACGCTCAGCCACGGACGGTCGGCCAGCTCCCGGCTCACCCACCGGGCGGTGTGCGAGGAGTGGTTGTCCCACACCAGCACCACAGGTGCTCCGAGCTGGGAGTGGACTCTGGAGATCAGGTCGGGCAGGTCGTACTGGGTGATGGAGTCGCGTTGGGCGGTGTACACCAGGCGCACCCGGCCCTGGGCGGGGTCGACGCACAGCCACCCGCTGGCGTTCATCCTCTGACGCCGCTTACGGGACACCGCGATCAGCGGGGTCTGGCCACGCTTGCCCCAGGTGCGCCGCACCGGAGGATCGGTGCTCGCACCGGTCTCATCAGCGAAGACGATCCACGCCCCGCACCGGTGCGCTTGTTCTTTTGACCCGCGGCCACACCTGGGTGCGCCAAGCCGCGATGTCCTCCTCGTCTCGCTCGGCGGCCCGAACGGCGGGTACCTGCCAGGACAGTCCGAGACGGTCCAGCATCCGCCAGACCCCGGAGGGGTCGGCGTAGGAGACGCCGAAGCGCTCCTCGATCACACGGTTGATCCGGGCCAGGGTCCACTGCTGGTCCTGCCACCCGTGGGCGCCGGGGCCCTGGGCGATCAGGGACACCAGCTCACGCTCTTGCGCGGGGGCCAGCAGGGTGTCGGCTCCCTGCTGGCCGGGGGCCAGGGCGCTGGTGCCGCCCTGGGTCCAGGCCTTGTGCCACTGGTGGACGGCCTGGCGCGAGGCGCCGAGCATGCGGGCGATCTGGGCTTGGGAGTGCTCACCGGCCTCGAACAGGGCAGCGGCGAGCATTCGACGGTCGTGGAGTTCGTCCAGGGTGCGAGGGTTCGGGGGGACCTCCATGCCTTATGACACGACAGGAGCCCGCTTCCGTCAAGACCCACCTCAAAGATCAGTACAAGCCAAACTGACAGCAACCACAATCACGCCAGCAACCGAAAAATGACACACGGAAAAGACAAAGGAGCACGAATTCACCCACAAATTTAAAACCGAAATCGATCCAAAAAACACCCAACCCGCGAAACTAGCAGACGTTCCAGCCAAACATATCCCACCCTTGGAACCTTTGTGGTGGAACATCACCTCTTACCGATCCAGTCGCAATACCCAAAAGGTAATCACTCATAGAAATTTCATGTTTATCCCACCAGCCGTCTCGCGCATAAGCGACCACGGTCCATTCGTCAGGATTACCTTCGGTGTACCAGTAGTATGATCCACCGATATGATCTCTCCCCCAGCAAAGCAAGCCTGGCCTTTCCGGGTGAAATCTGAAGGCGCCCTCATGGCCCGGCAAAGAAGCACCACCCTTCTTTTCAGGAATCGAAGTTCGGCCAAGTTCAACCTCATACAGATCTGACATGATTTCCATATCGTCTTGGGTTGCCTGGAGGACCCCCATCAGCCCTCCCTCCTGGACCGGGGGGTGGAGAACGATTGAATCAACCCTGAACCCCTGGCACGCAGATGACAGGATTTTATAGTCTTCAGGAAGTGGGGAACCAACCAGGCTTTCCACTTCCCCCCAGCCGTAAGATCTTGAATTCAAGAATTGGCGTATGCCAGACATGTCAACCAGGTCTGATATCGAGCTCATCTTTCACCTTCAGTGATTAATTTTCAATTAAAAAGCTCTTCCGGCTTGCCCCCGAGGCAGACTGAACCCGACTGCCCCGAGCCATGCGAATAGCGTTTACCATTATCAAGGATACACTCGTCCCAGTAAACCCCTCCCTCGCCAATAGCTGACATGTGGACACCCCAGGGACGACTAGACGAACCTTCATAGACAGGAGTAACTACGTAGATCAACTCACGATCTTTCTCCAAATGCTTTGCTGCCCTGATTTCAATTTTTTTCATTCCGGATTTGTTCGTTCTAGACAAAAGGGATACGATATTTTCGTCCACACCTGGGCCGAAGAATTTACTTGCAATCAAATGACTGGCATCGTCATCTGTTGTCATTCTATACTGAGGCGGAGAGTTGATGGGCTCATACCTACTCCCTTCATTCAGGTCCTGTTTTCCACAGAATCGACCGACCGCCGTTCCCCGTTGGCCATGATTATTAATCTCGCTCAACTCAATGAACGATCTACACCCACTATCATCTCTGACGTCAAATGAAGAAACCCCACCCAAGCCATCCAGGGCTTCTTGGTACTCCTCGTAATCGGTGACGTCAAAAGAGACATCTTCGATTACCTGGATGTCCTTTTCGCGCTTCTTTCGATATTCATCAACCTCGCCCTGGTTCCAAGGGTTCTGAATCGGCGGGCGTGCCTGAGCGGTGTTCAGGATCTGCTGAAGAATTTCTCGACGCCGGTCGACAACGATGACCGGAGCCGGGGCACCATTAGACTGGCGGTCAGCTTGACTGCCCCTGATCCCGGTTGGTCCAGGCCTGGTCCAGCTGATGCTGCTTCCTCGGGCCGATGCGCTAGCCACCCCGGTGTTTCCCCGGGGCCTGGGTTTCGTGCTGGGTTTGGGGCGCCCAGAAGGCCTTGATACTGCCCTTGTCCCTGCTCTTGCCGTTGTTCCACTCGCGGTCACACTGTTGATCGCGGAGTTGACACCCCAAGCCAAAGCGGCTCCGGCACCGACGATAGCTGCACCCTTCGCTAGCGCAGCACCCCCTGCAGCAATCCCGGAAGCGATAGCCCAGGGGGCAAGTGGCAGCAAGAAGACGGCGTGGCCGCTCGGGTCGATGTGTCGAACCGGGTTCGCGTTTCCGTAGGTGTACCGGTTGGCCTGCACCGACGGGGACGGTTCCAAGGTCATCGTGTCGCGGGAAGCGAACCGGCCGGTCCCTGGCTGGTACCAGCGGGCGTGCATGTTCACATCGCCGGTGTCCGGGTCGGTCCACTCCCCCTGGTAGCCCAGCGAGGACGCGGAGGCTGCACCGAGCTGCTCACCGAAGGGGCCGAAGTCTGTAGTGGTGATAATCGCGCCTGTGCCGGTGTGAGTGGCGACCAGGTCTCCGTGGGCGTTGCTGTAGGCCAATGCTGGCGCCTGTCCCTGGTCAGCGACGCTCACCAAGCCCCCTGAGAGGTCACGCCCGTACTGGGAGACCGGGGTGTCCGTTCCGTCCAGGACAGCAAGCGGGTTGTTTCCCAGGTCCTGGTAGACGAAGGTGTGCGCTTCCTCCCCGGGCACCTCCCGCTGGGTGAGACGACCCAATGCGTCATAGGCGTACTCGCCGGAACCATTGCCCGCGCTGATCATGCGTTCGAACCCGTCGAACTGCGGGGTGCGCAGCTCGCCGTCGACGAACTGGGAGCTGATGGTTCCATCAGGGTTGTAAGCCCAGGTGTCCCCGTCGCTGGAAGAGGTGAGCCGGTTGCGTTCGTCGAACTCGAAGGTTTCCGCCCCCGCCTGCACACGGTTTCCGGAGGCGTCCCAGGCATACTCGGTCTCCTGGTCATCCGGTGAAGTCCAGGAGGTCAGTCGTGAGGCTTGGTCGTAGGAGTAGCGGTGCTGCCCTGACTGTGTGGAGCGCTCGGTGATGTTTCCGGAGGCGTCGTAGGCATAGCTGGTGGACACCGTGGTCTCGTCGGAAGAGGAGACGAGGGTGTCCTCCGTCAGCTGGGACAACGGGTCATAGCTGAAGCTACGCACCGCTCCGTCGTCGGTGGTGATGGCGGACACTAGACCGGTTGGGTCATAGTCGATGTCCAGCTTCGTGCCGGTCACCGCATCGTGGTGTTCGATGACGCGACCAGAGGCGTCGTAGCCGAAGGTCGTGGTGCCCGTGATGTCCAACCTGGTGTTGACGCGGCCCGCGGCGTCATAGCTGATCGTGGTCCCCGGAGCCATGCCCTCGTAGGAGACGGTGTCGGGCCCCAGGAACTGCACCTGGTTACCACGGTCGTCGTAGACGACCTCGATGAACCCGCCGGGGGTTCCGATCTGGTCCGGACGGCCCAGGAGGTCGTAGCTGATGGCCCGGTCCTCGGTCGCGGCCCCGGCCCCTGTCGCGGTTTCCCTGGTCAGATCGCCCATCTCGTTGTAGGTACGTTCACGCACCACGCCGCCGGGAACATCCTGCCGAACCGGGTTGCCTCCAGCGTCGTAGAACGTGGTCCAGGTACGGTCGGCCTCGTCCGGGGTCGCGTCGGTCGCGGGTTCGATCTGGTCGGCGACCTGCCCGTTGGGGGCGTAGGTGGTGTGGGTGCTGTTTCCCCGGCCGTCGGTGATCCGGGTCTGCTGCCCCAGGGCGTCGTAGCCGAAACTGGTCGTGATGGTCTGGGTGTCGCTGACGGGTTCGACCCGACTGGTGGGGAGGCCCAGGGCGTTGTACTCGGTCCGCACGACATTGCCGAGTGGGTCGGTTTGCCGAATTGGAAGGCCGGTGGCGTCGTATGCGGTTTCCTGGGTGCGGAGCTCGTTGTCTTCTGCGTCCAGGATCCGGGTCTTGACCAGGTGTCCGGCCAGGTCGAACTCCGATACCTGGCGGGTCCCGGTCGGGTCGGTGACCGTGTGTGCACGTCCGGCGAGGTCGTAGTCGAAAGTCGTAGTCTCGCCGGTGGGGTCGGTGGTGGCGACCAGTTCACCCGCCGGGTTGTAGGCGCTGGTGGTCTCGTTGCCAAGCGGGTCGGTGACGGAGACCTGGTTTCCCCTCATGTCGTAGACGTAGCGGGTGGTGTAGGCCGCTGCGGCGGGGACGCGTTCGATCTGGGTGTCGGTGACCTGATGGCCCAGGTCGTCGTAGGTCGCCTCGATCCTGGCACCTACCGGGTCGGTGGAGGCGAGCATCTCACCGACGGGGTTGTGGGAGAAGGTCCACTGTCCGGCTTCGGTGAAGCCTTCCATCTGGGGATCGGTGATGCGTGCGAGGTGACCCAGTTGGTCCCAGGTGTAGGTGCGGGTGTTGCCCAGGGCGTCAGTCTGCTCGATCATCCTGCCGAGGGCGTCATAGCTAGTCTGTGCCTGAGGTGTCAGCAGTGTGCCGTCCGCCGCGTCGAAGGTCGGTGCCTGAGCCTCGGTCTGCTGTCCGAGTAGGTCATAACCGAAGACGGAGGTGTGTCCTTCGGCGTCTTGTTGGTGGGTGAGGTTGCCGACCAGGTCGTAACCGAACCTGCTGCTAGGGCGTTCGGTGGTAGTGGGCTCTCCGTAGTGCTCGATCTCGACCTCAGGCAGTTGTTCCTCAACCAGACGCCCGAGTTTGTCGTAGCGCATCAGTGAGGTGAAGTCGGCGGCCGCGGCCCCCTCTTCGTTGCCGCGCGGGTCGGTGACGGCGGTTACCAGTCCGAGTTCGTTGACCTCATAGCTGGTGAGGAGTTCTTCACCCTCGATCTGGACGGCTTCCTCGATGAGAGCGCCGCCTGCGTTGTAGGCGTAGCGCACCCGCTCGACACGTTCGGAGGGGTCGGTCAGCGCGGCCTCGAGGAGGTTATCGCGGCCGTCGTAGGTGTAGGAAGTGCTTCTGGCCAGACCTTCGGGGTCGAGTGTTTCGCTGATCAGGCGGGATGCGGCGTCCCAGACCATGTCGGTGCGTGTGGAACCGTCCCCGGTCACCGTGCGCACGGGGTTGCCCGCGGGGTCGTAGAGGTGTTCCTCCAGAACCACGTCCTGGGGGTCGTTGGCGTCGTTGAGTATCGCGCCGGTCGCGATGGTCTGCGCGGGGAGCCCGTCGGCGTAGTAGGTGTAGGAGGTGGTACGGCCTACTGCGTCGGTGGTCGAGGCCAGGTTCCCGTTCGGGTCGTAGGAGTTGGACTGCAACACCAACGACGCGGGAGCGTTGTCCTCGTCGGGGTGGCCGGTCCAGCCTTCGACGCTCTGCTCGGCCACATGGCCGCGGTCGGTGTAGGTGGTGCGGAACCCGGTTCCGGCCGCGTCCTGGTGGTAGGTCCGTGCCCCGGTGAGGTCGTAGCCGTAGTGCTCGGTGTTTCCTTCCGGGTCGGTCTGGGCCACCAGGTGTCCGTATCGGTTGTAGGCCAACATGGTGACCCGGTCGGGATCGTCGCCGGTCAGGTCACTGACCGTCTGACGGATGGGGTTACCGTCCTTGTCGTAGACGTGGCTGGTCCGCTGGCGGTGGGCGGTCCCGGTCAGCTCGTTGGTGACGGCGGGGCCGGTTTCGGTGAGCACACGGCCTGCGTTGTCGTAGGTGAGTGTGGTGGTGACGCCTTCGGGGTGGTCTTCCGTGATGATCGTTGATGTCACCATCCGGCCGAGCCCGTCATAGGTGTACTCGGTGACCTTGCCTGAGGGTTCTCGCACCCGGGTGATGTCGCCGTGGGCGTTGTAGGAATGACGGGTCTTGCCTCCGTCCGCATCCCAGGATTCGGCTAGGAGGCCGGCCGGGACCGTCCCGCCGCCCGTCGCCGCTTCGGTGCCCTCGGTGTAGAAGTAGCGAACCGTGCGGCCGTCAGGGAAGTCTTCCGTGGCCGGGCTGGTCTCGGAGATCTGGTCACCGTAGGAGTTGTAGCCCCACCAGGTGCGATAGGTGGTGTCGAGCATGTTCTCCGACCGGGCGTCCAGGCGGGAGACGAGCTGGTCGTTACGCGGATCGAAGGGGTCGTCCGGGTCATGGTGGAAGGAGAACCACTCCCAATGACAGTCCGTGGCCTCCACATCCCGACAACTCATCTGTCCGAGGCGGTTTCCGCGCTCATCGTTGAAGAACCGCATCTGCGCACCGTTGGGCAGGGCGGTCTCTACCAAAAACCCGCCCGTGTCGTAGGTGTAGGCGGTCTCGTAGCCGAGCTGGTCCACGTCCAGGACACGTCGGTGGCCCGCCAACGCGTCATAGCGGGAGGACGAAGTGGCTCCACGCGGATCGGTGATGGTCACTTCTGTGGTGACCTGGGGCTCTTCGTCGTTGACGTCGCCGTCGTGGAGACGGTCGGAGTAGATCCACTTGCCACCGTTGTGGTCGTTGTGGATCCGGACCCGGGAGGTGGATTCGTCGAAGGTCAGGTGGGCCGCCCGGTTCCCCTCAGGGGTGGTGACCTCTTTCAGCCGGTCTGCCGGGTCCAGGCCGGAGGCGTGGTGCAGCGCGACGGTGTCCGGGTGCAGGGGGCGCTGGTAGATCGCGACCTCGTCGATCTGCCCCTGGAAGGGGAAGTCACCCAGGGAGGGCAGGGTCGCGGGCCAGCCGCTGTTGCCCATGCCGTGGCCGACATAGACGAACTTGGTGTTGCGGTGCTCGACCTGACCGCTCTTGGTGCCGATCTCTTCGCCGTCGAGGTACAGCGTCTGGGTTGTGCCGTCCGAGGTCAGGGCCACGTGGTGCCATTGGCCGTCGTTGACCGTACCGTCAGTGGTGATCGGGTCGACTCCACCGGTGGTGGTCCAGAACTGGGCCCGGAGCTTGCCGTCGGTGCCCACATAGACGAGCTGTGTGCGCTCCTTGGGGCTGGTCGGCTTGTCAAGAGCCCCGATGACAGTGCCCTGCTCGGTGGTGGAGAACCAGGCCTCCACCGTGAGACGGGTACCAATCCGGTGCAGGATCGACTCGGGCAACTCGGCGTAGCTGCCCTGGCCCGTATCAAGCGCGTTGGTCTCCGTTCCTGCAAGCACGCCCTCGGCTCCAGCCGGAGACCCGACCCTGATGGCCTTCTCACTACCGAGCTCCTGAGGAACCTCGTTGGCGAAGGTCTCACCGCCGCTCTCTTCGAAACGCCAGTAGCCGTAGGGGTTGGCGTCCATCACCGCAGCCCGGTGATGTGAACCGTCCTGGTAGGTGTAGGAGGAGCACTCGGACTCGGGATTACAGGCCTGGACCAGGCGTTGGCCGTCGTAGACGTAGGTCCACTCCGCAGAGGTGTCACCGCCTTGCGCCACCACCGCGGTAACACGCCCATCAGTCCAAGTGAAGTCGAGGGACCGCCCACCATCGGAGGTGACAGTGGTGATCTGGCCGGATCCGTCATAGGTGAGGGTCTGGGAACGGCCCCGGTGGTCGGTGACCTCCAGCAAACGGCCGGTGTCATCGAAGACATAAGAGGTGGAGGCCTTGTCCATCAGCCGCCAGCCCGTATCGGTCTCGGCCAGCACCGCGTGCATCCCCGAAGGAGGCGTGAAACTACCGTCGGTATTACGCGCGAACCGGTGCTGACGACCACCGGGATAGGTCACCACCACGTTGCCGGTGCCGTCGACATCTTGGACCAGACGCATGTCGAACCGGGTGGACCACCCCGCACCGAACATGCCGTCCTGACGCGGATCAGCGGAATTGTAAGTGCGGGTGACACTCAGCGGCGGTCCGACCGTGGGTACGACGGCGTCGGTGACGCTCTGGGTGTAGTTGCCGATCAGTGCGTTGACCGTGCCGTGTTCGCCTGAACTGCCGCCCGCCAGGTTGGCGGTGACAGCGGGCTGGTCAGGCTCGGCGATGACTCGCAGCCAACCGCTTTCCACGTTCTGGCTACCGTCACGGACGAAGACGTTCCACCAGTACTGGTTACCCCATTCCATCTTGTCGTCCGGTAGCTTCCAGGAGGTTTCCTCCTGCCATCCGGAATCGACGCATTCCCAGTCCGGCCACTCGCCATCGCAGAAGTTGAACCAGAACTCCGTACCCTCGGTGGGCCAGGCATCGTTGTTACGTCCCAAAGCGGTGAACTCAGGGGTCAACGTCGCCACCCGGGCGCCGTCACGGGGGCTGTAGTCCAACAACTGCGGGGGAAGGTCCGGAACCTCCAGTTCCACCCCGACTGATAGCGGCACACCCCAAGCCGCGAAGGACTGGGCCTTATGGGTCATGTCGAACAGGATGGTCCAGGTTCCGGGGGGCAGGGGATCAATCTTGGCCCGCACCGTCGCTGTCTGTCCTGTGGCTACGTTCTTGGGCATCGGGGTCGTGGGGGCGACGTGGTAGACGCGCTTTCCATCCTCGTCAAAGACCTGGTAGCCGAGCTCATAACCGTTGGTGGGCGTCCAGGTCTTGTCGCCCCGGTTGGTCACCTTGACGTCGACGTTGGTCCCGCGGTTGGCCTGCGGGGCAGGATCAAACACGGGAGGGCTCTGAGCGAAGGCGTAGTCAGCGCGGTAGGGGCTGTAGGTGACCGTCATGTACGGCGCGCCCCACGACTCCCGGCTACCGAACTTCTTCCAACCACTACTGCTGGTGTTGGAGGCTCGGACGGTGAGGCCGTAATTGGGTTTGTCCCCGTCCACCCAGGCCTGGACCAGATCGCGGCCACGCGTACCCAGGTCGATGCCCTCGTAGCGGGCGGGACAAGAGCTGGAGCTGGCTCCGGCGGGCATCCAACCGCGGGCGAAGCTCTCACTACCGAGCGCGGTGGAGTTGTAGCTGGGGCCGGGGAAGTTGGAGATGGATTTCTGTGACCAGGACTGAGTCACCTCGTGCACATGAACGGGGCTCGGGGTGCACGAGTAGGACCAGTGATTGAACAGGTAGAGCTCAGCTTCAAAAATTTTGTGGTTGCTCAGCTCGTTGACCATCGCGTTGAACCGCAGGTACGAGGCCGTCCGGGTGGAACCGCCGTTGTAGGTTCCCGCCTTGAGATCCTGCTCGGTGTAACGCGAGGTATTGAACCCGGTTTGGACATAGGTGTCCTGGGAGACGTTGTAGTTCCACGCGGTAGTGGGGTCCACAGCAACCGGGTAGACACGCTCGTCGGCAGCGAGCCAGTCGAAGTCAGCACGGACCTGAAGGACCCAGTTTCCCTCCTCCTGCAGCAGCTCGAACTCAACCGCCTCAGACGAGACACCATCCCCCGAGCGGGGATCAATGTCTGAGTCCTCCATGTAGCCAGCAGGGATGTGCCCGACCGCTTCACCCTCACTATCGAGCAGGTCGATGCCACCGTCTTCCAGCAGGACCGGTTCCAACCCTTCGAGTTCCAACGGGAACCGCCAGAGGGCGTCCTCCGCCGTGGCGGGGGGCTCGTGGAGCCAGATGGTCTCCTTGACACCGCCTCCACGCAGGGATTTCAGCTCGATGTCCGTACCGGGAAGAGCTTCGGAGTAGACGATGGTGTCGGGGTCCTCCTCCAACACCTCGCCCTCAGCACCGGCAGCGCCTTCGAGCGAGAAGGACAGACCGTGACCGCCCTCCAACTCCATGCGTGCAAGCTCGGCCGCATCCGCATTCGCCGCGAAAGCCACTTCCTTGGAATCCGCAGCGTTGGTCCAGGTCAAAGTGTTTTCTGGAACCAGACTAGGGTCCACTTCCTGCCACGAGCCGTCATCTTCCTCGTAGTGAAGGGGCTCCTGGGAGAAATCTGTGGAGTGGGTGCCGTCCTCGTTCTCGAAGGTACGCGAGTGCTCGTCGCGTTCCTCCGGTAGTTCCACACTCGTCTCAGGGTCGAAGCCTGTGACCTCTGGTTCTGGCTCCTCTTCAGCAAGGCGTGCTGTGTTCTCCGGGTCCGGAGGGCTCAGTGTGTCGGCGTCCTCGGGAAGATCCGGCCACACATGGGGCAGGGCCCCATCCGGAGCATCCACATCCGGGCCCGAACCCGTCGGCTCAGAAGAACCGTTGGCCAAGGCGCTCTCGGACACGTGACCGAGACCTTCGGCGTTGCCGTCGTCCTGATCCGGTGTCTCCACGTCAGCAGCGGACACAGGGACAAGACGGGGCATAGTCGGGTTGGCGGGCACAGCGGACATGGAGTCCGTCAGAAGAAGGACCAGAACACAACCAACTGCAGTGGTCTGAAGCGTTCTGACCTTGGTCTTCGCGCGTTGTCTCTGGGCGTTATCGCCCTTGAGGAAGAACCGTGCGAGAACTGTGCGCACGGACGACTGCTGGCCGGTCGACACGACCGGTCACCTCCGGATCACCTATGGCGAGCCGGGTGCGGAAAGCACACGCCTATCCCTAGGCATGCACGCTTCCCCCAAAGCCCGCAAATCCGGAGCAACGCCTTAAACTGACAGGACCGGGCGTAAAGCTAGCATAAAAGGGGCGTAGTACCGCAAGGTGCTGGGGTCCACTCCTGACTTGTTCTCGAAGTGCAATAGGCCTGGAAGGTGGCTTGCGCTGGACTGTCCGAGTGCGCTTAGGGCTTATACGGGGCCAGGGCCAACTAGCAGGAGCTCCAAGAGGAGAAGTTCGCACACGGTCAGAGGTTCCGAGCAACACGCAGGGATCCCTATGAACAGGCATAACAGCGGATCTGCGAGCCCGTGGGCTGCGTCTGCGCCTCGAGAGGCCGGGCGGAGACCACCGGGGGCAGTGCGTGCTCGTTACCCAGTACCGCTTCCGACGGCACAACGCCGCTCGGACACAACACCACCTTCGACATGACCCCAGGATCGAGAGTGATGGCTGTCCGTTCACGGGAGTGAGGAAAAGCGGTCCCGGCACACCTCACAGCCTCGATAGCGCCTGATCAAGACGGATGCGTCTCGGACCAGCTCGCCTTCCTGAAGCCGGAAGGACACCAGTCCCCTGACTGCCCTGAACACCGGGTTTCGGGTACAGAGCCAGGCCGAGGCAGAGCTCGCCTGATACCGGCCCGAGGGACTCGAACTCCGCAGACGGGATGGATACCGAAGGCAGCTGCGACGTGGCCGGAGATGGGTGTCGGTGCGGGGTGGGACCATCCGAGTATGCAACTGAGAATCGACCCAGACCGCCAGAGCACCCCCTTGACCTGCGGCCACTGCAGCTCCGAGCACCTGAGGATCTGCGGCTTCGTCAACAACGAACACGGCGCGTTCGCGGTCTACTACGCCCACCTCTACAACCACGGTGACGTGCACGAGGCCTACGTCGACATCGTCATGGACGATGACTGGAAGCCCGGCAGTCCCTTGGAGGCCAGTCCCAAGCGGACGACCTTCGGTTGCCGGGTCGGCCCGGTGGAGGGCTCCCCCGCTCCCGCGTGCTCGCTCGTCCAGGCGGCCGAGTTCCATGAAGGGAACCCTTTCTACGGTGACCGGCTCGATCGGGAAAGGGCCCTGTCGCACCCGTGGCTGCCGCTGTTCTGGGGCACCGTCGACCATCTCCTCGAACACGAACCTGACGTGAACTCGTACGTGTACTGCGTCAACGCCGCCTCGCAAGAAGGCTGAGGAGCTACGTGGAGCGGCTCCTTGTGCCGCGGTCCGACGAACATCGTTGTCCGAGACGCTCTCCGCCGGGGGCACGGGGCCCGGCGATGGCTCAGCGCTCGTCAGCCGTGCCGACAGAGATCGCTTGACCGGGCACGGGACGGGCAAGTGCCTCCAAGGTGGAGCACCGCCTTCAGCCCGTGATCGGCGAGCACCTCACCAAGCACTATCGGACGCCACCGGGGCCGGTGTGTGCTCCGTTTGTGCTCCGCAGTTTTGGACCGGGACGTCACCAGGTAGCACGACGCGGCACAGGACGGCATCACGGATCGGATAGTGCGGGACACAACGGTACGTAGCGACACATGACGTTACGTGACTATGGAACTTCTAATCCGATGGCCGCAGGTTCGAATCCTGCCGGGTGCGCCACAAAACCCCAGGTCAGACTGGGTACACGAGGGCCTCGAACGAGGTCCTCGCCGTGTTTTTGGGCGTTGCGTGCTCCATACGTGCTCTTCAGTTCAACCTCAGTCAAAACACACCCATCGGACTGAGAAACCCCGCCCCGAAACCCTACTCCGCCCCGGAAATGACGGTGGGGCGAACCCGGCCCCACACGGCCACGTCCGCCCCCGAACACCCCGCCCCTACCCCCAGGGGCCCAGCGGCCCGGTCATACGCCCACCGGCCCCCTGACGGGTACGGCCCCGCGCAACAGGGCGGCGGTGGCTCCGGCCACCGCTGGGACGCATCCAGAAAAACGGACAGCACCCGTCCAACCCGGCCCCAACCAACCTGAAACTGGGCTAGACGTTCCCTCCGAGTAGTGGACATCTCCGACACTGGAAACACGAGGAGGAGTCCACACCATGGCCATGAAGCACTACCCGCCCGAGTTCAAGGCCGACACCATCGCCCTGTACCGGTCCCGCCCCTGTGCGACGATCGCGCGGCGATCACTACAGCTACCCACCACCGCAGTGACCAGGAGTACAGACCGGCTCCACAGGTCACACCCTCAAAGCGATCAGGTATTTGTTCATGCCATCTCCACGAAGGGCAGGCCGACAGCCGCGAGTTTGGTCTGGAGGTTGATGTCACTGGTTGCCACGTACAAGGCCGAAGCAGGGTGGCCCTGTCTGTCAGACTCAAGTGAGACAAACAGGATGAACTAGTCTTCCCTAGCACACTCAGGGCGAGACAAGGACACCCCGACCTGTGACCATGAGCCTGACCGACCTCCCAGCGAGCAGCGATGCTGGAACCATGACCAACGACCAGCCGACCCCTCGGGCCGACCAGCCCCGACGCCGCACCTTTTCCGCCGCCTACAAACTCCGGATCCTCCACGCCTACGACCAGGCCACCGGCACCGGCCAACGCGGCGCCCTCCTACGCAAGGAAGGCCTCTACCACTCCCACATCAAGGACTGGAAGGCCGCACGGGACGCCGGCACCCTGCAAGCCCTGACACCCCAACGCACCGGCCCCACACCCAAGACCACCACCGACAAGGAAACCGAGCGCCTGACCAAAGAGAACGAACGCCTCAAAGCCGAACTGGACAAGACCCGTAAATCCCTGCAGATCCTGGGAAAAGCACACGAGCTCTTGGAACTTCTCTCCGAGAGCTCGGACTCCGCCAACAAGCCCGACAAGTAACCACCACCGCCTTCACCGAACTCGAACCCCTGTGGGGCACCACCCGGGCCTGCCACCTGAGTGGCACCTCCCGCGCCACCGTGCACCGCCACCGCACCCCCAAAGCGGCCGTGACTCGCCCGCCGCAGCCCCGCAAAGAGCACCCGGCCGCGCTCAGCCAGGATGAACGCGCCCGTATCCTGGCCCACCTGCACGCCGACCGCTTCGCCGACAAAGCCCCCGAACAGGTCTGGGCCACCCTGCTCGACGAAGGCACCTACCTGTGCAGCGTCTCGACCATGTACCGGCTGCTACGCGAACACGACCAGGTCCGCGAACGCCGCTCCCAGGCCCGCCACGCACCCCGCGCCCGCCCCGAACTGACCGCCCACGGCCCCTCCCAGATCTGGTCCTGGGACATCACCAAACTCAAAGGCCCGACCAAAGGCACCTACTTCGACCTGTTCGTGATGGTCGACATCTTCTCCCGCAAGGAGATCCACCACCGGGTAGAGGTACGCGAGTGCGACGTGCTGGCCTCAGAGTTCATCGCTGACGCGGTGGCGGCCAACGACGGGCTGATACCCCACGGCATCCACGCCGACCGGGGCACCTCGATGACCTCCAAGAAAGTCGCGCACCTGCTGGCCGACCTGGGCATCGACCAAACACACTCCCGACCCAAGGTCTCCAACGACAACCCCTTCTCCGAGGCCCAGTTCAAGACGTTGAAGTACTGCCCGGCCTTCCCCGAACGCTTCGAGCACCTGGCCCAGGCCCGCCAGTTCTGCGCGGCCTTCTTCGACTACTGCAACCATCACCACCGCCACTCAGGGATCGGCTACCACACCCCGGCCTCGGTGCACGAGGGCACCGCTCACCAGGTCCAGGCCGAGCGGGCCCAGGTGCTGGAGCAGGCCTACGCCGACCACCCGCACCGGTTCCACTCCAAACCCGTTCCGCCCGCGTTGCCCGAGGTGGTCCACATCAACCCGCCCCAGCCCGCAGCCGAGGAGGAGACCACTCCCGAGCTGGGAAAACCCGCAGCATAGAACGTCTCAACAGGTTTGACAGCTTCCGTGGCGGCGTCCAGAGTCTGGACCACGTCCTGCGTGGACGCGGACTCACCGGAAACGGCCACCGTCAGATCCCTGAGGGAAGCACTGCCTGCGGACCAGGCGAACAGTGAGACCAGCACGGCTTGGACCACCACGACGATTCCGATGACACGAACCGCGTTGATCTTCGGTGAAGGCGGTGACATAGAGGTCCCTTTCTTCAGGGTGGGGCTTTGGGTCGGGCGAGGGTCACTCAGCCCAGGGAAGGGGCAGTTTCCCCTCCTTGCCGACCACCGACGCCTGGCCGCCGGGGGTCATGCACACGAGCGCCTCGCCGGAAGACGTGGTCGTGCGGATCTGGCGGACCGAGCCGGAGGGGATAACGACCGCCTGCCCAGGGATCAACTCGGAGGTCTCACCTTCGATCATGACCTCGAACACGCCCGAGACCGGCATCCACACCTGGTCCCGGTCGATCATGTGCTCGGGAGAAGCCGATCCGGGCGCCATCTCCACCCTCCAGGTGCTCAACTGATGGCTGCCCTGACTGGGACCCGCGAGCGCCTTCATCACGCCGGCCGGGGTCGTCGTGGTGCGCGCTTCGGACTCGCCGATGACCTTCACGTCTCCTCCTTAGTCAAGCAACTTTACTCACGCGAGTAAAGCGGCTTGACGCACATGTGTCAAGATGGACTCATGAGTGGAGACGACCCGTTGGAGCACACCGAACTCACATTCCTCCTGGGTATGGCCTTCCAGCTACTGCTGGGCGAGTTCGTGAAGCTTCTGGAATCGGAGGGCTACGGGGATCTACGCCCTGTACACGGCCTGGTGTTCCAGATCCTGGCCCGAGGAGGGACCACCAGTTCCGAGCTGGCGGTACAGCTCGGGGTCACCAAGCAGGCCGCGGGGCAGATCGTCGCCCATCTGGAAGAGGCCGGCTACGTATACAGGACCGAACACACTGAGGGCGGACGGCGGAAGCTGGTCCTGTTGACGGACAAGGCATGGGA
Organism: Nocardiopsis moroccensis; assembly: GCF_055763695.1. Classification (NCBI taxonomy): domain Bacteria; kingdom Bacillati; phylum Actinomycetota; class Actinomycetes; order Streptosporangiales; family Nocardiopsidaceae; genus Nocardiopsis; species Nocardiopsis moroccensis. The sequence goes on from NZ_CP199747.1 coordinate 3,313,460, forward strand.
GCACCTCATCGTGGCCGGGCGTACGCTGCGTGGCCTGGAGACACAGATCAGCGAACAGCTCGGGAACGGTCAACTGGAGGAGCTGAGGAGCCAGCTCGCGACCATCATCCGCAGTCTGGCCGGGGACGAGGTACCACCGCTACGCCCCACCTGGTGACAACGCCCCTTCTATTCTCCACTTCGACCCCCTGGCAGGCGAAGGAGGGGAAGAGGTGGCCATCTCCACGGGCAACCTTGACACCGCGGACAACGTCTCCACACTCGTGCCCGGGATGTTCAACCACGCAGGCACCCTTGGGCTGTCCATCGAACGGTCCGAGACCATGCACGGCCAGATGAACGAGCACGCCCCCGGCACCGACAACGCCTCCATCGTGTGGTTCGGATACGACCCGCCCTTCCCAGGGGACGTGTCGGCCGACGAGGCCGGCCGGAGCCTGGCGGATTTCCAGGCGGGCCTGCGCGCGACCCACCAAGGGGACGAGCCCTCCCACAACGGCGTCTTGGGTCACAGTTTCGGCTCCTTCGTCGTGGGAGCCGCGGACAACCCCGACATCGATGGCGGCCTGGACGCCGACAGCATGGTGCTCGTGGGCGGTGCCGGGGCCAGCGTGGACAACATCAGCGAACTGTCCATGAATCCGGAGGACATCCACGTCATCGCGGGCGACGAGGACTGGATCAACGGTGCACGGGACCTGGGCCTGGACGGTCATTTCGGTGTGCCGTTGCACAGCGAGGAGTTCTTCGCGGATCCCGATAATCCCGGCGAGACCCTGGGCAACCGTCTCGACCCCGACGAGGAGACCGGCCATTCCGGCTACTTCGCGGACGATCAGACCCTCGACTACCTCGGCGACCTCATGACGGGAAACCAGCCCATGACGAACCGACCCGAGGCGAATCGCCCCTCACCGCTGGCCCACATGTGGTTGCCGCAGGAAGGCGCGGACGCACCGGTCTCCCGCGCCAGGGCCTTTCTGGGAAGCCGCCTGTTGCTGTTCTGTGTACTCGCGGCGTTCACAGGGCTGACCGCGGGGCTGGCGTCAGGGCTGTTCGTCTTCAAGTGGAACGAGTGGAACAGCCCATCGTTCGGCGCCTTCATCGCTCCATCCGCACTGTTGGGCTGGCTGGCCCTGCGACCTCGGCACGCGGCGGTGGTCGGTGCGGTCGCCCTCGCGGCAGCCGTCGTCGGCCACTTCGTCGGCGCCCAGTTCACCGACTATGACCAGAACAACCTGGAGTACCGGGCCTGGGCTGTGATCAGTATGGTCCTGGGCCCGGTGCTGGGCTGGCTAGGTCACACGATCCGGTCCCGCAGGCTGATCGCACAGGCCTGCGCAGCGGGTGTGCTCGTAGCGTGGATCTGCGTCCCGTTCTACCTCGGTTTGGACTCCGAGTACTACGTGGAGAACACGAACCTCCTCACGAGGACCTTCGACCTGTCCGCCGCGGTGGTGTTGCTGTCGATGTGTAAGGGGGTCGCCGCCCGGATCACAGCACTGGTCTGCGCAGCCTTGTTCCTGTGGCCACTGACCGTGGTGTCGGTGCTCAACAGCGTCCTCCTCTGGCGCGCGCTTCTAATCCGATGGCCGCAGGTTCGAATCCTGCCGGGTGCGCCACAAAACCCCAGGTCAGACGGGGTGTGCGAGGACCTTAGGCGGGGTCCTCGCGGCGTTTTCGGGGCTTGTGTGCTCCTCGTGTGCTCCCCAGTACAAGGTGAGTGCAGGTGGGGCTCGACCTCGCGGAGCACTTTGCCGAACCGTGACCCTAGCGGCCCCGCCCCGCGCTCTGAGAGCCCGGGGCCAACCCCGTCACCAACCGAGCCACCACACTCCAGAGCTAACAACTGGTGAGCCCCCTTTGCCGACCTGCATAGTCTCCAACGACACAGTAAATACAGTTGCGAGCTCCTTTCGCTGAAACCACCATGGCCGGTGTGGAAGCGAAAGAAATCAGCCTGCCCGTCAACGACGGTTCCCTGACCGCCCTGGACTTCGGAGGCACGGGCCACCCCGTTCTTCTCGTGCACGGCAGTGGACACAACGCGGCTGCGTGGACGGACGTGGCTTTCCACCTGACCGACTACTGTCGGGTGGTAGCGGTTGACCTGCGTGGACATGGCCAAACCCAGATCGACTCCAGCAACGCCGAACAGTACTGGCACGACCTCGCCAGCGCCGCGCAATCCCTCGGCTGGGAAAAGCCCGTCTTGGTCGGCCATTCCCTGGGCGGCTACGCAGTCACCGCTGTGACCGCCAGCGGCCGGATCCGCCCCCACGCAGTGTGTGTCGTCGACGGACTGGTCCTGGACGACAGGGAAGCGGCTGTAGCGGAGCAGAGGAAGTGGACCACGCCCGAAGCGATGGATCAGGTCCGCGCCCAGTTCCGCTACGGCTGGTCCGCCGGCCCGGATCAGGTCCGCGAGTTCATCGAACAAAGCGTGCGCGAAGCACCCGATGACTGGCTCAACCAGGGTTCACGGCCAGGGCTGCTCCGGAAAGTGCTCGAAAGGTCCTTCTCCCACCATGAACACTCTTGGCTACGGCGGCCCACACCCGAACAAATCGCCGTGATCAGTGCGCCCTCACCAGATGCCTTTGTCTACCCCAGTGTGGAGGTCTACGAACACCTCACGTGCCCTGTCACCATCGTGCTTCCCGAACAGGGCTTCTATGCCGCACGCAGGGACGAGGTGCGAGCTGTCGTCGAGGCTCGCCACGAAAGGGAACTCGTGGAAATGGACACCCACCACAACGTCCCGATGGCCCGACCAGCCGAGCTCGCCCGTGTCATCCTCGACCTGATTCCCCCGAACCGCCTCGCCACCGGAGAGTAGCGTTGACGCACCGTGCCCAGCCACGTTCCGTGCATGAGTACCCGTTGGCTGTTCAAGGGGTCGGGCCCTACAGCCTCACTGCCGACACCGACGGCTCCTTGTGGGCCACCTTCGTCCACCACGGTCAGATCGCCCGCCTGACACGTGACGGTTCGGCCACCCTGTACACGTTGGACTCCGCCGCGTGTGGACCCTCCATCATCACCGTAGGGCCCGACCGAGCACTCTGGTTCACACGTCTGCACGACAACCGGATCGGCCGGATCACCAAAGACGGAAGAGCAGACTCCTTCACGCTACCGACCCCTGATGGTCGGCCCTTCGGTATCACACTCGGGCACGACGGGGCTTTGTGGTGCACCGAGATGAACACCGACCTTGTCGCACGCGTCACCACGGAGGGAGAGATCACCGAATTCCCTCTACCAACACGCGGAGGGTTTCCCTCATTCATCACACCAGGTCCGGACGGAGCCCTCTACCTCACCCTCAACCAGGCCAATGCCATTGGCCGCATGACCATCGATGGACGAGCCACGCTCCATCCTCTCCCGACCTCCGAAGCGGGTCCCGTCGGCATCACCAAGGGAACGGATGGAGCTATGTGGTTCGTGGAGATCAACGCGGGCCAGATCGGCTGCCTCACCCAGGACGGCCACATCCGAGAGTTTCCCCTTCCAGAGCGCGACTCGCGGCCCCACGCGATCACCCCTGATCCGGAAGGCGGATGCTGGTTCACCGAGTGGGGCGCGAACAGGGTCGGACACATCACAGCCGAGGGCGACATCGACCTGTTCGACCTACCCGCGCCCGCAGGCGAACCCCACGGAATCACGGTCACGGACGACGGGGCCGTCTGGGTCGCACTGGAATCCGGAAGTATCGCCTCCCTCACACCGTGATCCAGCAGAGCGAACTCGTGTCCCGAAAGGGCATCTCCCTTCGTACGGGTTGCTCTGGAACCCATTTCCATCGGACCTTTGATCCGATAGTCGGCCGACCTCAAGCATGAGAAAACCCCAGGCCAGGACGGGTAAAACCGCATCCTCACCTACTGAGTTTTTCTTTAGTTGTGTGGGGTTGGAGAGTGGATCTCCAGCCCGGTATGAGCAAGGAAGGACCATGGGAGTCGGTCGTCTTCACAGACGCGGTTGATACCTCGTTCGGCTGCGTCGGCGACGTCGGCCAGGTGGCCACCGGCCACATTGGCCAACTCCCGGGCCTTGATGGACGACCACAGCATCTCCACGGGGTTGAGCTCGGGGGCATAGGCAGGCAGCCGCTCCAGCGCGAGCCAGTCCTGACCCTCCACCCAAGCGCGCATGGCCCGGCTCCAGTGCGCGGAAAGCCCGTCCCAGACCAACACCACCTGCTCGCCCTCGTAGAAGGCCTTGAGCTGTTCGAGTACTGCGATCAGCGCCTCGGTGTCATAGCTGCCCGGACGCAGGTCGAAGCACAACCGCGCCCCACGTCCGGCCTCGGCGGCTCGGTAGCCCAGCGCGGCGGCCATTCCCGCTCGCTTCCAGTTCAACCGGTGGGCCAGGGTGGGGGTGCGGCCACGGGGTGCGTAGGTGCGGCGCACCTGAGGCAGCAGCGAGACACCCGATTCGTCGAGAAAGACGATCCATGCCCGGTTTCTCAAGGCCCCCTTTTGATGCGCGGCCACTCGTGCGACACCCACCGGGCGATCTCGTCCTCATCGCGCTCCACAGCCTTGCGCTGGGGCCGCTGCAAGCTCCACCCCAACCGCCCAGTCAGCAGCCGCCACACCGAGGCCCGCGACAAACCCACACCACTCGTGCGCTCGACCACCGAACCCACGCGCTCCAACGTCCACAGATCAGAGGCGAACCCGTGCGCCACCCACCCTCCTCCAAGGCCACACGGATCTGTTCCACCTGCGCATCGGTGAGCTTGCGGGGACGCCCCGTGGGCGGGCGGCGGCGCAGCGCCGCGGTCCCGCCCTGTTCCATCCGCCGCTGCCAGCGCCGCACGCTCTCGGGCGTGACCCCGAGCATGCGCGCGATCTGGGACTGGGAGTGGCCTTGGTCCAGGAGTTCCACCGCACGCATCCGTCGGGCCTCGGCCACCTGGGGGCGGGTCAGCGGCGAAACGGCTTGTGCGGGGGCAGCGGTTTCAGCTTGGCGGGGCATACCGCCATGCTCACACGACCGAGCTTTCTATACCCACACAACTAACGAAAAACTCAGTAAGCACTCCACAACTTCGACCAGGGGACCTTTGATCCAATGGCCGACCGTCCCCGACCACGAGAAACCCCCAGGCCAGGGCGGGTGAACCCGTATCCCGACCTGGGGTCGGAGCGCCTCATGGGGCTCCTGGTGTGCTCCCCTGAACCGGCTGCCGTACCGGAATCGGAGCACCCGCCCTGCCTGTGCGCGGTGCCGGCCGGGGCCCACTCCCTGACCGCGATCGGCCAGTGGGCGACCATCATCCGCCGAGTGCCGATCAGCCTGGCCCACACCGCACCGGCCCGCATGACCACCACCGCCGACCTGGCCGTGCTCATCGTCGACGGCAAGCACGGAAGGCGCACGGTCAAGGTACTCACCGCCCCCGCATCGCCTTCCCCCACACCAGGCAGGTGTTGCGGGTACACCGGTGGATCAAGGAGGTCTCCCCCGGTCGGGTGTAGCGCACCTACGCCTATGTCATCACGAGCCTGCCCGGGTTGGCGGGCCTGACGCGGGGTCTCAATTGGCGGATCGAGGTACTGCACCACATGCGGGATTCGGGCTTCACAGAGGGCGCCTCCAGAGCGCGAACCGCAGGAGTGTGGCGATGCTGCGCAACCTGGTGATCCCGCTGTTGAGTGGGCTGAGGATGATCAGCATCTCCGAAGCGGTGCGCTGGGTGTACTCACCCGCCCTCTCCAGCTACTCCAAATCCCCTGAACAGGGCAGAAACGTCCCTCACCCGACTTTCCAACAGCCCTGGGCAGCGCTACGCCATCATCCACGATCCTGACGGAAACACCGTCGATCTCTTCGTAGACTCCTGACCTGCCGCCCGTGTCTCCGGCGATATCCGAGCTGGACGGCGACTTCCATGGACGCGATGAGGACGGCACCACCACCGGGGAACCAAGGAGGATCCTGTGACCCACGCGGACCGAGCGCCTTCGACCCGACGGTCAGCCCGCTTGGGCCACGAGGAAGCCCCGGGCCGGAACGGGCCGTGTGCCGACGGTTGAGCGCCTGACCCGCAGAGGCGTGGAATCCTCCGAGCGGTCGGGGCGGCACCGGTGACAGGCCGAGCGCGCCATGGCCTGGCTGTCCGGATGCCGCCGCCCGCACCGCCACCGACCGCCGATCGCTTCCCGGCCCTCGCCGGCACCGCCCGCACACCGGTCCGCTACCGCGGGCCGACCCCGGGAGACGCGCTCTCGGCCTGTTCCCGCCACGGTGCGACCGGTCGCACGGTACGCGGAAACGGCCTCACGTCCCCTCCTCGGCCTGGACGTCGGCCGTACCGGGCCCGTGGTCGGGCATGGCCGAGCGGGCCTGCGCCTCCCGGTGCAGGCGCAGGAACTCCAGGTGCCGCTCGTACTCGTCGAGGATGTTCCCGATGAGCTGCTCCTTGGTGTAGCCCATCACGTCATAGCCCTGGCTGCCCTCGGTGAGGTAGACCTCGAAGCGCACGTAGTTGTCGTGCTCGGCGAGCGAGCGCATGGCGAACGCCGGGGTGGGGACCACGATCGGCCACACCCGGTAGGTGAACTCCTCCTCGGAGCCCATCGGCACCCGCAGGTCCAGGTGCGGGATCCCGACCTCCTTGTCGACCCCCTCGGTCACCGACGCCTCCGCGCCCTGTTCGCGCAACCCTTCGGCGACGTCCTCGAAGGCGGGACGGCACACCTCCCGGACGAACCTGGTGGCCGCACGCTTGCCGGGGAAGTTCACCGCCCTCGCGATCCGCTGGCGCCAGTTGCGCTCCGCACCCCGGCGGTCGACCGCGGTCCGGTCCGACAGCGAGGACGACAGGGTGGTCCGGAACGCGTCCTGCCGGAATCTCTCGACCCTCAGCGCCTTGTACAGCCCCCAGATGATCAGGAGCATCACGAACGAGAACGGCAGCCCCATGATGATGGTCGCGCTGGTCAGAGCGTCCAACCCGCCGACCAGGAGCATGGCGAGGGTGAGCAGGCCGGTCGCCGCCGCCCAGAAGACACGCAGCCACGCCGGCGCGTCGGTGGTCGGTGTCGGCAGGTAGGAGCTGAGGTTGCCCATCACCAGCGCACCGGAGTCGGCCGAGGTGACGTAGAGGAGCAGGCCGACGACCGTCGCGAGTCCGGCGCTGAACAGCACGCCCGGGTACTGCGTGAGCAGTGTGTAGAACCCCCGTTCGGGTTCGTTCATGGCGAGCTCTCCGAACGCCACGTTGCCCTGGCGCACGATACTCAGGGCGCTGTTGCCGAAGACCGACAGGAACGTCAGCGTGTACAGCAGCGGGACCACCAGGGTCGCCGTCACGAACTGCCGGATGGTGCGACCGCGCGAGATCCTGGCCAGGAAGAGCCCGACGAAGGGCGCCCAGGCGACCCACCAGGCCCAGAAGAACAGGGTCCAGTCGTTGAGCCAGTCGATCGGCGGATCGTAGGCGAAGGTGTTCAGCGTCATCGAGGGGAACCGGCTGATGTAGTCGCCGATGTTCAGCACGAGGGCGTTGAGCAGCTGGACGGGGTTCTCGAAGACCAGCACGTAGAGCATCAGGATGATGGCGAGCACGACGTTGAGCTCCGACAGCCGCCGGATGCCCCGGTCGACACCCGCCACGGCCGACACCGTGGCCACCAGCACGGCGACGAGGATCAGACCGATCTGCGCCGCCGTCCCCTCGGGGATGCCGAAGAGGAAGTTCAGCCCGTAGTTGAGCTGGACGACGCCGATGCCCAGCGACACGGAGATGCCGAAGATCGTGCCGATGATGGCCGCCAGGTCGACCGCGTCACCGATGCGGCCGTGGATGCGCCTGCCGATCAGCGGGTACAGGGCCGAACGGATGGCCAGGGGGAGGTGGTAGCGGAACGAGAAGTAGCCGAGGGCCATGCCCATCAGCGCGTACATCGCCCACCCGGTGATGCCGTAGTGGAAGAGCGTCCACACCACGCCCTGCCGCGCCGCCTCGACGGTCTGTGCGTCGCCCTCGGGAGGGGCCAGGTAGTGGGTGACCGGCCCGGCCACGGAGAAGAACATCAGGTCGATGCCGATCCCCGCCGCGAACAGCATGGCGGCCCACGCGAACACCCCGTAGTCCGGCCGGGAGTGCTGGGGACCGAGCTTGATGGTGCCGTACCGGGAGAGCGCGACGAACACCACGAACCCCAGGTACAGGGTGGCGGCGAGGAAGTAGTACCAGCCGAACACCCGGCTGATCCAGCCCACGACGGTGCCGATGACGTACTCGGCTCCCGTCGGAGTGATGATCGCCCAGATCGAGAGCGCGAGGATCAGGATCGCGGAGCCGAAGAACACGGTCGGTTTGAGCTGGCTCCGCCCGGGCTCCTCCCGCTCCAGATCCGCCGGCATCTCCGGATTCGCCGCGCCGTCCTGACGATCCTGTCCTCCGTCATCGGTGGCCACCGATCTCACCTCTCGTTCCTGCGGTGCCGGTAGTGGCTCCCCGCGGGCGGCGGTGACGGGAGGCGCCGAGGAGGGGCCGAGGGCCTTCCGCGACCGCGGCCGGGCACCGCGCTCGGGAGCGCGCAGCCTCGGCGCGGACCGCGCAGCCCTGTCCGGCGCCCGCCTAGGTGCCGTCCCGGCGCCGCGAGGCCGGCGGGAAGCGAACCATGGGACTCAGGTAGTCCACGGCGCCATCCTCACCGATCGTCCGTCACCGGGCCCGTAACCCACGCACGGTGGCGTGGCGCGTCGCCCCTGGTCATGCGGCGAGGCAACGCCGTCCCGGCGCCGCGAGGGAGGGGGGTGCGAGACCGGCCGCCGGGGTCTCGCCATCCGGTAGCGGCCCAGCCCGGGGGCAGTCGTGTGGAGGGTGGTGGGACACGTGGAGGTAGTGGGACACACACTCCGTGTAGGGGTTTCCGGGGGTGCAGAGGTCGACGGGCAGAGGCTCGCCACGGAGACAAACCACCGATTCCCGGTGACGGGGCCGGAGCCGAGTGGGGGAGGCGATTCCGGCACACTCCAGAGCTCGACCCGGACCCGCCACGAAACAAGGTGGCAGTAGGGCATGAGTTCGGCTGTGTCATACCATTCGGGAACGCCGCACATTCCGGCCTGCTGAAAATCACGTCCATGGAAGCACCCAAGAACCGCAACCCTGGCCCCGACCTTGGTCCGTTTTGACGAAACTCACGAAAATGGCGTGCACCTTTCCTGGTGGTAAACATTCGTCGAACTCAACCGCCTCGCCAATGATTAACCATTGAACTTAATTGGCCAACGTGGTTGCCTTCCGACAGGCCCAAAAGCGTGGGGCAAACACGAAGCCTCCCAGGCATTGCCATCACGGCTTCCTTTCCAGGAGACGTGTCGGCAGGGCTCACCACAGGGGACGCACGGACCATCGGAGAAAAAATGAAGATCATCAAGGGCTTGTCCGTCGCCGGTGCTGCCGGGGCACTCGTGCTGTCCGGGTTCTTCGGCGGAGGAGCCGCATTCGCCAGCACTTCCTCGGGGACCTCGGTGGAGCCGGCCGCGGTGGAGAGGAGGTCCTTCTCCTGCGAGTGGGAGTCGGGCAACCTCAACTTCTCCTGGGACAACGGAATCACCAGCACCCGGATTTACTACAACAACCACTGCAGCGACGTGCGGTACGTCACCGTTCAGATTTACCAGGTCAACGGGGGAGAGCGTACTGTCTGCTGGCGTGTACCCACGGGGAAGGGCAGCAAGCTGTTCTCCAAGGGGGCAGGTGAATCCGTCCACACCATAACCAGGCACTGCTAGTTTCCCAGCGACGCAGGGATCCGCCGGACAGTCAGAAGTCCTTTCCGCCCGGCTTCCTGCTGCCCGCGGACACGAGCCCCGTTTCACATGGTGACTGGGGGAACGGGGCTCCTTCGTCCTTGTGGAATTCCGGGGTTCGACGCTGACCAGGGTGCGTACGCCTGCGTCGACGGTGGGCCCTGTGGTTCTCACGTTCGGGGAACGTACACGTTCAGTCCGACGTCGGCCTCCTGCGGATCCACCATACGGACACGGGCCCGGGGCCCGGAAACACGGTTGCGCGGAAGATCCGCCGGACCCAGGATGGTCCGGTGCAGACCCGAGAGATCAGACCGGACCTGGGACGCGACACCTTGGCCGCGCTGGACTTCGGCGGCACCGGCACTCCGGTCCTCCTCGTCCATGGCAGCGGGCACAACGCGGCCGCGTGGGCCGACGTGGCAGCTCACCTGACCGACCGCTGCCGAGTCGTCGCCGTCGACCTACGGGGGCACGGTCGGACCGAAGCCGAGTCCCACAGCGCGGAACAGTACTGGCGGGATCTCGCCGGTGTCTCCCGGGCCCTGGGCTGGGAGCGTCCCGTCCTGGTCGGACACTCCCTGGGGGGGTTACGCCGTCACCGCCGCGGCCGCCAGCGGCCTGGTCCGGCCCGCCGCGGTGTGCGTCGTCGACGGACTCGTCCTGAACACCCGTGACGAGGCCGTGCGGGAACAGGAAAGGTGGACCACTCCCGAGGCGCGGGAGCAGATCCGTACCCAGTTCCGCTACGGCTGGTCCGCCACCCCCGACCAGGCCCACGAATACGTGGAGCAGTGCGTACGAGACGCCCCGGACGACTGGCTCAACCGGGACTGCCGCCCCGGCCTGGTGCGCAGCGTGCTGGAACGCTCCTTCACCAAGGAGCAGCACAGGTGGCTGCGGCGCCCCACCCCCGAACAGATCACCGTGATCAGCGCACCCGCCCCGGACGCCGCCGTCTACCCCAGCGTCGACGTCTACGAACGCCTCACCTGTCCGCTCACGATCGTGCTTCCCGACCAGGGGTTCTACGCCGCGCGCCGGGACGAGGTGCGAGCCATCACCGCCGCGCGCCCGGAACGGGCACTCGTGGAGATGCACACCCACCACAACGTGCCCATGGCCAGACCGGAGGAACTCGCCCGCATCATCCTGGATCTCGTGCCCGCCCGGCCCGGGGCATGACCGGGGTGCACCGTGGCCGCGGGAGTACCGGGGAAACCGTTTCATAGTTGATGCCGACAAAACGCCCACCGTGCACGCCGAACCGCTAGAAAAACACCATGGTGCTCACCAAACTCATCTACATGCACGAGCAGCGCGTCGTCAGAAAGGCGGGTGTCACCACGGGACGCGCCTGGCGGGACCAGGACCTGGCGGCGAAGCTCCCCGTCGTCCGCTCGGGTGACCTGGAGACAGCTGTCATGCTGCTCAAGACCCCGGACCCGGACCTGCGCGCCCTGCGCGTCGATGTCCTGGGGATGGAGTGCATGCCCTTCCTGCACAGGCTCGAGGACGGTCTGGGGAAGAGTGAGGAGCCCGATCCCGACCTCGCCCTCCTGACCGGGTTGACGCGGATCCGCGCGGCGTGGGAGGTCCGGACCGGAGCGTGGGCCAAGGACGTGGGCCGGGAGCGCTTCGAGGAGTTCCACGCCATGCTCCCCCCGGCCTACGAGTACCTGGTGTACGCGGCCAACGCGGCCCCGGAGCAGCCGGACGCGGTGAACCACCTGCAGTGGTTCGGTCTGGGAACCGGGATGCCCCGGGAGGACCTCGACGTCCTGTGGGACCGGCTCGTCGAGCGCGATCCGTGGCACTTCGCGGGCCACCAGTCCCGTCTCCAGGTTCTGTGCCAGAAATGGGAGGGATCCCATGAGGACATGTTCGCCTTCGCCCGGCAGGCCGCCGCGCACGCCCGCAAGGGCGACCCGCTGCTGGAACTGGTACCGCGGGCGCACGTGGAACGGTTCATGATGCTGCAGCGGGAACGGGAGGACGACGTGGTGACCGTCGGCGACCTCAACTCCCTGCGCCAGGAGTACCTCACCGACCACGGGGTGCGGTCGGAGATCGTCGACGCCGCGGACCTGTGGTTGTCCGGGGACAACGACCACCCCACCAGGCAGGAGACCGCGCACGAGTTCGGCTCCGCGCTCTACTTCGCGGGCGAGACAGAGCTCGCCTCCCGTGCCCTGCGGCTGGCCGGGACGACCATCCAGAACTTCTCGGCGTGGGTCCAGTGGGAGTTGAGCTCGGAATACGAGTACGTCCGCGCCTGCCAGAAGTTGGAGATCCCGCTGTCCGCCCAGACCGAGGCGTAGTCGGCTTCCGCTAGTCGTATCCGGCACGCTCCGCCCTCCCCCGGCCCCCTTCCCCCAACCCCATGGAGGGCACCACCGTGCGAAGATTCGCGCCGAGGATCGCGCTCACGCTCGTGATCCTCTTCGTCGTCCTCGTCCTGGTCGGCAGGCACCTGCTCGTACCGGCGAACCGGTCCTTCGAGTACGGCGACGGGATCAGGCTCCAGCTCCTGAGCATCTCCCACGAGCAAGTCGACGGACAGGAGAGGGTCACGTGGGGGGGTGGAGGTCATCAACGGGACGGACGGGCCGCTGGACCTGAGCCTGTCCTCGACCTGCCGCCACGCCGTGCCGCCCCTGGAGTCCGGCCCCTCCGCCCTGGCCGAGCGGAACGGGGAGGAAGTCTCACTGCCGGCGGGGCTGGCCACCGGCGTCGCGGACTCCTGTCCGTCACCGAGGTCGGGCCGGTGGTGGGTCTACACCCTCACCCTGGAGGACCAGACAGGCGGCGCCGGCTCCCGCACCGTCACCTTCGCGGGCAGGGCCCACTGACCCCGGCCGGCCGTTGACGGGCACGGCCCCGGTTCCCCTGGTGCGGTGACGGGCCGGACGGGCACCGTGTGCGTAGGGTGGCCGGAGGTATCGCCCCGCGAGGGCGTGGGCCGGACCGGCGAGGCCAGGAGGGCGACCGTTGTTGTGGGACGTGGCAGCGATCTCGGCCGCGGCGCTGATCCTCGTCATCGGTGGCGGCCCGTTCACCCGGCTGGTCGACCGGCTCGCCGACCGCACCGGCATGGGCGAGACCCTGGCGGGCATCGTCCTGGTCGGCGCGGTGACCTCGCTGCCCGGCCTGATCACCAGCCTCGTCGGGGCCGCCCACGGCGACGCCTCCTTCGCCATGAACAACGCCCTGGGCGGGATCGCCGCCCAGACGGTGTTCATCGCGTTGGCGGACATGTTCTACCGGCGCGCGAACCTGGAGCACGCCGCCGCCTCCCTGCCCAACCTCCTCGCCCCGATCGGGCTCTCCATCATGTTCGGCGTGGTGCTGGTGGCCGGGATGGGGCCGCAGTTCAGCCTCCTGGGCATCCACCCCGCCTCACTGGTCCTCGTGGCCTGTTACCTGTACTGGCTGTGGCTCTCCCAGAAGGTCCGCTCCAAACCCATGTGGCAGGTGGAGCGCACCCGTTACACCCAGGCCGACGAACCGGACCCGGCCGCCCTCGACAGCGACGAGTCGCTCGGGGGGATGTGGGTGAAGTTCGCGGCGCTCGCCTGCCTGGTGGCCGTCACCGGCTACGTCGTGGGTGAGGCCGGACTGTCGTTGGCCGAGCGGACGGGGATGTCGAGCGGCCTGGTCGGCGCGCTGATCACCAGCGTGGTCACCTCCCTGCCCGAGCTGGTGACGGTGCTGTACGCCATCCGCATCCGCGCGCTGCACCTGGCGCTCGGGGACATCATCGGCGGCAACGGCTTCGACGTGCTCTTCCTGTCCGCCTCCGACGTCGCCTACCGGGAGGGCTCCCTCTACAGCGCGATGGACGCCCGGGTGGTGCTGCTCATCGGCCTGGGCATCGTGCTCAACCTGCTGGTCGCGGCGGGACTGATACGCCGACAGGAGTCCGGCATCGGGTTCGAGGGCATCGCCCTGCTCGGCTTCTACGCGGCCGGGGTGGCCATGCTGGTCTCCCTGGGGTGAGGCCGTGGGCAGCGGCACGGAGCGGTCAGACCTCGTCGGGGTGGGCACGACGGGCGTAGGCGCGCGCGGCACGGGCCCGGTCTCCGCAGCGGGTGGAACACCAGTGACGGCGGCCGCGGCGCAGCAGGTAGCGGGTGCAGGGGGCGGAGCCGCAGGCGGTCAGGCGCACGGCGTCGGGACCGGCCAACAGGTCGGCGGCATCAGCGGCGAGGCTTGCCAGGGCGTGGTCGACGATCTCACCGGTGGGGTGCTGCGTTGCCCGGTAGGGACCGTTCCGCTCGTCCCACCGCAGCAGGGGGGCGGTGGGCACTTTGGTGAGCGCGTCGTTGACGGCCCTCAGGGCGGCGGGGCGGGCGGGGAGTCCGGCGACGTGTGAGGCGAACAGGGATCTGAGGTGTTCGCGCAGCACATGCAGTTGTGCGGCGCACATCTCCTGCATTCCGGCGTCCACCGGGGCCAGACCGCGCTCGGTCATCCACCGGTTGGTCTCGGCGGGGGTCGCGAGGAGGTCCACGAGACGTCCACCGGGCAGTGCGACGGCGCTGTTGGCGAGGGCGAGGGAGGGGTACTGCTCCGCACCCGGCGCAGGCGGCAGGTCCAGTTCTTCGGTCACGGTCTCGTCCATGCATCTCATGGTACAACTTGCGCCATCCGTGAGAGGCGGCTACCGTTCATCACGGTTGATTTACTTCCATCCGTGAGGTGTATGCATGTCCGTCGCAACCGAACAGTTCCCCGTCCGCGTCTTCGGCGGCCCCACCGCCCTCTTCGAGTACGGCGGGCTGCGTTTCCTGACCGACCCGACCTTCGACGGCCCGGGAGACTACGAGACGCCTGGCGGCCCGAGACTGACCAAGACCGCGCCCTCGGCCGGCGCCCCAGCCGACCTCGGTCGCGTCGACGCGGTCCTGCTCTCCCACGACGAGCACGCCGACAACCTCGACAACGCCGGGCGCGCCCTGCTCGCCGAGGTCCCCCTCACCCTGACGACCACCGGCGGCGGGCAGCGCCTCGGCGACGGCGCCAGAGGACTGGCCGACTGGGAGGCCGCCGAGTTGGATCGGCCCGACGGCGGCACGGTCACCGTCACCGCGGTCCCGGCCCTGCACGGGCCCGGCGCGCGAGAGGACGTCGAACCGTTCACCGGCCAGGTCGTGGGCTTCGTCCTGACCGGAGAGGGCCTTCCCACGGTCTACGTCAGCGGCGACAACGCCTCACTCGAACTGGTCGAACGGATCGCCGAGCGCTTCGGCCCGGTGGACACGGCCCTGTTGTTCGCGGGAGCCCCGCGGTTCCCGGTCCTCTTCGGAGGCCGGCCCCTCGTCCTCGACAGCACCCAGGCCGCCGAGGCCGCCCGGATTCTGGGGGCCCGCCGCGTGGTCCCCGTCCACCACGACAGCTGGACCCACTTCACCGAGGGCGCCGAGGAACTGACCGCCGCCTTCACCACAGCTGGCCTGGCCGACCTTCTGGACTGGGGACAGCACGGCTGACCAGAGGGGATCCCCTCCCCGCCCTCCCGGCACCGCGCCCCGGAGGGCGGGCGGGGTACCCGGAGAGCCGCCCCGCCCGTGTCCGGCGACTATGACGGACGGTCGCCCTCGGCGCCGGGTCGGGAGGGTGCCCGCCCCCCGTCGGGGCGCAGTGCGTCGAGGATCAGGGCGAGCCCGAACCCGAACTCCCCGTCGTAGTCGTACCCCTGCCCGAAGGCGTGCTCGCTGATGACCGCGGCCAGGTGCGGATAGGTGTCGGCGGGCAGGCCACCCAGGATGCCGTCCGCGAGCTCGTTCGGCCCCTCCTGCTCGGTGAAGGGCAGGCTCAGCTCCTGCAGGACGAACCCGTAGAGGTAGCTGTCGATCACCGAGACGGCCCGGGCCGCCCCCGCTGCGGAGAAGCCTCCGGACCGCAGCGCTCCCAGGACGGCGTCGTGGTGGCGCAGGGTCGCCGGACCGGGTTTCTTGCGGGAGTCCATCAGGCCGACCGCCCAGGGGTGGCGGCGAAGGGCCGCGCGCGCCGAGGCGGCGCGGTCGCGCATGTCCTGCCTCCAGTCCACCCCCGGCGCCGGCAGGTCGATCTCGGCGAACACCGCGTCGACCATCCCGTCCAGGAGGTCCCCCCGGTCGGCCACGTGGTTGTAGAGCGACATCGCCTCGACACCCAACCGGGCGGCGACCGCCCGCATGGTGACCCCCGGCTCCCCTTTCTCGTCCGCCAATTCCATCGCGGCGCGAATCACGCGCCCCCTGCTCAGGGGCTCCCGCCTGCCCTGCGTGCGCCGTCCGCTGCCGCGCCCGCCCATGATGCGCCCTCCTCCGGCACTTGTCTTACTTACAGAGTAAGTCTATCGTTACTTACACCGTAAGTTCAGCAGGATGAGAGGGAGGGTCGGAACATGGGTACGACACCGGTGCGAAGGATCTGCGTCATCGGGGCCTCGGGCAAACTCGGGCGGTACATGGTGCGCCACGCGCTCGACCGGGGTCTGGAGGTCGTCGGCGTCTGCCGCGAACGCAGCGTCCCCAAACTCTCCGAGTTCGCCGACCGGATCACCGTCGTCCCCGGCTCCACCAACGATCCGGAGGTGATCCGGCGGGCCGTGGCCGGATGCGACGGGGTGCTGACCGTGCTCGTGCCCTGGGGGGTGCAGCAGTACTCGTCCGGTACCGCCCAGGCGGTACTCGACCACGCCGAACCCGACGCACGCCTGGTCTTCTCCTGCGGCTGGCACATCAGCCGGGACGGCGGGGACCGGTACTCCTGGAAGCTCAGGCTGGCGCTGCGGATCGTCACCCCGCTGGCCCGTCTGGTGCGCGCGGTCGACGTGAACGACCAGGTGGAGGCGTGCCGACGGATCTTCGCCAGCGACCGGCGGTGGACCGTCGTCCGAGGCAGCGACCTCGAGGAGGGTGACAGCCAGGGGCTGCCCGTGTGGAGCCGCCACGTCGGGGACCCGGTCCTGGCCGGCAACCTGACCCGGCGGGTGGACTTCGCGCTGTTCATGGTCGAGGCGCTCACCGACGACACCCTCGTGCACGAGGCGCCGGCGATCGTCGGCCGCCGCTCCCCCAGCGCCCTGGCCCACGCCGCCGAAGCGGAGCGGGGAGCGACCGGACCATGACCGGCCACGACCACTCCCCCGGCCCGGCGGAACGCGCCCTCGCGCCCGACCTCGCCCGCGGGATCATGCTCCTGTTCATCGCGTTGGCCAACGTGTCCTGGTACCTCTACGGAGCGCCGACCCCAGCGGTCTCCGCCCACCGTGCCGACGCCACGGGGCCCGACGCCCTCTGGCAGGGCGTCTCGATCGTCGCCGTCGACGGGCGGAGCTACCCGCTGTTCGCCTTCCTCTTCGGCTACGGCATCTGGCAGGCCTACACCAGACGGCGCACGGCCGGCCAGGACGAGGCGGACGCACGCCGGTCCCTCCAGTCGCGGCACCTGTGGCTGCTCGCCTTCGGCGCGGTGCACGCCGCGCTGCTGTGGCACGGGGACGTACTCGGCGCCTACGGGCTGATCGGCCTCGTCGTGGCCGGGCTGTTCCTGCGCCGGTCGAACCGGACCCTGGCCGTGTGGGCCCTGGTGCTCGGCGGTCTGCTCGGGCTCCTGTCCGTGCTCACCCTGGCGGCCGGGGCGGCCGCCCCGGCCGCGGGGGCCGTGCTGTCCGAGGGAGCGATGCCGCAGTTCGCCGCCCTCACCCCGTACACCGACTCGGTCCTGCCCCGGCTCCGGATGTGGCTGCTTCTGACAGTCGGCCAGGGCGTGCTGGGGCTCGTCGTACCGGTGGCCGTCCTCACCGCGGTCCTCTGCGCCCGGCACCGGATCCTGGAGTCCTCCGAGCGGCACCGGCCATTGCTGTCGGTCGTGGCGGTCACCGGCATCACCGCGGGGTGGCTCGGCGCGGTCCCCTCCGTGCTCGTGCAGCACGGAGCATGGGACGTCCCGGTGTGGACGCCGCTCATGTTCAACGGCCTCACCGGGCTGTTCGCGGCGTTCGGCTACGTGGCGCTGATCGCCCTCCTCGCGGCGCGCCTGTCGGCGGCGCGGGCCCACCGGGGTCCCGTGCGGGCCCTCAGCGCCCTGGGCAGGAGGTCCCTGTCCGGCTACCTGCTGCAGTCGGTGCTCTTCGCGCCGCTGCTGTGCGCGTGGGGACTCGGGCTCGGCGGCGTCCTGGCGCAGTGGCAGGCCGTACTCGTGGCGGTGGCCGTGTGGCTGTTCACCCTGGTCCTCGCGGCAGTCCTGGAGCACACGGGCAGGCCCGGCCCCGCGGAACGGCTGCTGCGCGCCCTCGTCCGCCGCGACAGGCGCCCCCGCGGGGCTCCCGCCGCCTCCTGAGAACGGGCGGGCCCCCGGCCGAGGAGCCGTTCCCGGACGAAGGACACCGGGGGCACCATGCGGGTGGCCTCCTCTCTCCCCCCAACGGCCCGTGCCACCGCGCACGGATACGGGTAGGGGTTCAGATGCGGACAGTACGGGGGCGGAAACCCCCGTGACCAGGAAGGGAGGCGTGCCGTGGGACGCGAGGGCAGTGTCGGGCACGGAGGAAGCGACCTCGGACGCAGGGCCGCGGCGCGCAGGGAGGAACTCGGGCTGACCCGGGAGGAGGTCGCGGATTCGGCCGGCATGGATCCGGGATACGTGGCCTATCTGGAGAAGCATGCGCCACGGATGCCCAGGGAGTCGCTGTACCGGCTCGCCCGTGCGCTGAACACCAGCCAGGACCGCCTGCTGGGCACGGACACCGACGTGCCGCCGGGTGCGGCGACCACAGCGGCGCCGCTCCCGGAGACGCACACGCTGTCCCCCGACAGGTGCATGGAACTCATCGGCCCGGGAGGCGTGGGACGGATCGGCTTCGTCCCCGAGGGCGACTCGGCGCCGACCATCCTCCCGGTGAACTACCTCGTCCGGGACGGCTCCGTGGTGTTTCGCACCGAGGACCACGGGGTGATCGCCGAGCACCTCCCGGGGGACGCCGCCTTCGAGGTCGACCGGGTCGACGGTGCGACGAGTGAGGGGTGGAGCGTCCTTCTGGTCGGTCGTGCCGCAGCGGTCACCGACGAGGCCGAGGCGGCCGCGCTCCGCTCCGGCGCCCGCGTCCGGCCGTGGGCGGGAGGCGACCGCGACCTCTTCGTCCGGGTCGCCCCGGACAGGGTCAGCGGGCGTGAGGTGAGCGGCCGGACCTCCGGGTGACGGGCGCGGACGCGCAGCCGTGGGGCTGCTCGTGAGGGGCCCCAGGGGTTTCGGCAGCCGTTCCAAAGGTGGTTCGGGAAAACGGAAGCGGCCGTTCTGAACGCAGGTGGTACGGGTATTTTTCGCCGGTCGGGTATTTCCTTCCGCCGAGTCAGGTTCCGCCGGGGCGAGGCGACCAGGGTCTTTGAACGGCCCGGTCCGGTCCGGCGGAACCGCTGTCCCTCCGGCGGTCCCGCTCGATAAAATCAGGTAATGGCTTCTGCTCAGAATTCCGAAGAATCCGGCTCGGAAAACCCGCCCCTCTCCCTCAACGCCACGGTCATGGCGCATCCCTCCCGCTCCTCCGAGGCCGAACGCGTCCTGGCCGAACTCTCCCTCCCCGGTGCCGAGGCGGTCTTCGACCCCTACCCCGACGCGCCGCCGAGTTCGCTGCGGACCGCGGCCGCCGCGCTCTCCCGCGCCACCCCCGACACCAGCACCCACCACCTCCTCCTCCAGGACGACGTCCTGCCGGCCAAGGACCTGCCCGCCTCCGTGCTGGAGTGCTGCCGCCTGCACCCGGACGCGGCCCTGTCCTTCTTCGTCGAATGGGGTTCGCGCACAGCGGTCCTGGCCCGGATGGCGGTCTTCTCCGAAATCAGCGCGGTACCGGTGATCAACCCCTACATGCCCTCGCCGGCCCTGGCGATGCCCAGCGCCCTGACCGCCGAGATCGCCGAACAGATGGCGAAAGGAAACGATGGCGGAGACGGCGACGAGGAACCCGACGACCGGGCACTGCTGCGCCTGCTGCGCGAACGCGGCGTGCGCACCCTGACGATGGTCCCCAACCTGGTCGAACACGACGACCTGCCGAGCCTGACCGGCAACACCGGCCAGGGGGTACGGCGCTCGGCCTGCTTCACCGCCGTCCCCGACGTCCCCTTCGATACCTCCGTGCTCGACCTGCCACGGCTCCTGCCCTTCTACGCCTGGAACACCGGCAACGCGATCGTCATCGACACCGCCGAGGACGTGCCCACCGCGCACCGGCCCACCGAAGGGGTCCTGGCCGACTGGGGCCTGGACCAGGACAGCTCGCGCCGGGCTTTGGGGGTCACCTCCGGCGCGGCCGCCCTGGCCGCAGCCGTGCGTCCCGACCTGCTACTGGGCGCGTGGAACACCGCGGTCGCCCTCGGCGCGGTGCAGGAGCACACCGACCCGGGCAGCGTCGCCACCCTCCGGGACCGGGCGGGCCTGCCACTGGTACGGCGGGCCCTGCACACCCACGTCCCCGGGGCGCTGCGCGTCTTCGTGGACGCCGCCTCCCTGGAACCGTTGGAGGAGGAACTGGTCGAGCTGACCCTGGCCGCACTCGAACTGGGCGCCGGGCTGGACGTGCCCCGGGGCGAGCTCTGACGCCCGGCATCCGCTCCGACCGGGGCCGGTCTCCAGCGGTACGGACGGCCTCCAGCGTTACCGGCGCCCCGACGGAGGTGGCCCCGGCACGGTCCGTCCCGGGGCCACCACCCCGGTTCACCGTGTCCAGGCACGTTCGCGCAGCAGTCGGAGGCCGTTGAGGGCGACGACGACGGTGGACCCCTCGTGTCCGGCCACGGCCAGTGCCAGCGGCAGTGTTCCCGCCAGGTCCCAGGTCACCAGCACCACGATGAAGGTGCCCGCGATGCACAGGTTCGCGACCACGAACCGGCGGGCCCTGCGGGACAGGCTGATCAGCCGGGGCAGGGTCGACAGGTCGTCGCGCACCACGACGGCGTCGGCGGTGTCCAGCGCCAGGTCGGAACCGCGACGGCCCATGGCCACACCGGTGGTGGCCGCGGCCATCGCGGGGGCGTCATTGATGCCGTCGCCCACCAGGAGCACCCGGGTGCCCGCGTCCTCCCTCTCCTTGACCAGCGCGGCCTTGTCCTGGGGGAGGAGGTCGGCGTGCACCCGGTCGACACCGGCGGCCCGGGCCACGTGTGCGGCGGTGGCGGCGTTGTCCCCGGTGAGCAGGTGTACCGGCTGGGCGGTGAGCGCGCCCACCTCGGCCACCGTCCGGGCGGCCTCGGGGCGCAGGGCGTCGGCCAGGGTGATCCGACCCCGCACCCGCCCGTCGACCCAGACGAGGACCCGGGTGCTCGCCGGGCCCTCGGCGTCGGCGGGGGCGCGTTCGACCCGGACCCGGGAGCCGTCCACCGTCGCGCTCACCCCGGTACCCGGCAGGGACTCGAAGTCCTCCACCCGGGACGGCACGGCCACATCCCGGTGTTCGGCGTGGGCCCGGATGGCGCGGGCCAGGGGGTGTTCGCTGTTGCGCTCGGCCGCCGCGGCCGGGGCCAGGACCTGGTCGGCGGTGTGCCCAGGTTCGGGCTCCACCCCGGTGACCCGGGGTTCGCCCCGGGTGAGCGTGCCGGTCTTGTCGAAGGCCACCAGGTCGACGCGGCCGATCTGTTCCATGACGGTGGCGGACTTGACCAGGACTCCGTGGCGTCCCGCGTTGGCGATCGAGGCCAGCAGCGGCGGCATCGTGGACAGCACCACCGCGCACGGGGAGGCCACGATCATGAACACGATCGCGCGGAGCAGCGCGGCCTCGAAGTCGTGCCCCAGGAACAGCAGGGGGATACCGAGCACCAACAGGGTGGCCGCCACCACCAGGGCGGAGTAGCGCTGCTCGATCCTCTCGATGAACAGCTGGGTGCGGGCCTTGGTGGCCGAGGCCTCCTCGACCAGGGTCACGATCCGGGCGATGACCGACTCCCCGGCCGGCCGGTCCACACGGACGCGCAGGGCTCCGGTGCCGTTGATCGTGCCCGAGAGCACCCCCTCGCCGACACGGCGCGGAACGGGCACCGACTCACCGGTGATCGCCTGCTGGTCGACCTCGCTGAAGCCCTCGGTGACGGTGCCGTCGGCGCCCACGCGTTCGCCCGGGCGGACCAGGACGGTGTCGCCGACCCGGAGCCGGGAGGTCTCCACGACCTCCTCGTGCTCACCGTCCGGGGTCCGGTGGAGTCGTACGGCGCGTTCGGGGGCCAGGTTCAACAGGGCGTTCACGGAGTCGGCCGTGCGTTGGGTGACCACGGCCTCCAGGGCGCCGGAGGTGGCGAAGATGACGATGAGCAGGGCCCCGTCGAAGACCTGGCCGATGGAGGCGGCGGCGACGGCGGCGACGATCATCAGCAGGTCCACGTCCAGGGTGCGCTCCCTGAGGGCGCGCAGCCCGGACAGGGCCGACTCCCATCCGCCGGTGGCGTAGCAGGTCAGGTACAGGCCCCACCACAGCCAGGCGGGGGCGTCCAGGAGTTGGGCGGCCCAGCCGACCAGGAACAGGGCCAGTGCGGCGGCGGCCCAGCGCACCTCGGCGAGTCGGACGCCGGTGGCCGGCAGCGAGGGCGGTCGGGCCAGGTGGTCCCGGGTTCGGGCGGTGGACGCGGTCGGGGCTGTGGTCACGGGTGGCCGCCCTGTGCCCGGCCGGTGTGGTCGCGGCCGGTGCGCTCCGGGTCCGCGGCCCGGGCCCGGTGGTGGGCGGGCTCGACCTCCAGGGCGTGTTCGGCCTGGAAGACGGCGTCGGCGACCAGCTTGCGGGCGTGTTCGTTGGCCAGGCTGTAGTACATCCGGTTGCCCTCGCGACGGTAGGCCACGACGCGACCCATACGGAGCTTGGCCAGGTGCTGGGAGATCGCTGGGCCGGGCCTGTCCAGGCGTTCGGCCAGCTCGTTCACCGACAGCTCGCCCCCGCGCAGGGCCAGGATGATCCGCACCCGGGTGGCGTCGGCCAGCAGGGTGAGGATCTCCACGGCGTACTCCACGTAGGGGCTGTTCTCATCAAGACTGCATTCATGCGTACCTGCGCTCATACGCAGATACTAAGTCCACCTGCCGCCGGGCGCCAACCCCGAGGTGGACGCCGCCCGTTACCCGCGCACCCTGGCGGCCGCGCTCGGGGCGAGGCCACCAGACACCGGAAGCCGCACATCCGCTACCCTCCCTTTGAATCCCCTCGTAAGCGGAAACGGCCCATGAAACCCCTGCGCCCTGACGACCCCCGAGAACTCGGGCCCTACCGGCTGCTGCGCCGGATCGGCGAGGGCGGTATGGGCGTCGTCTTCCTCGCGGTCGCCGTCGACGGCGCCGACGGTGACGGGGACGACCTGGCCGCGGTCAAGGCCATCCGGACCGAGTACGCCGAGGACCGGGAGTTCCGGGCCCGGTTCACCGGTGAGGTCGACCTCGCCCGACGGGTGCGGGGCACCTACACCGCCCGGGTCCTGGCCGCCGACACCGACGGCCCGCGCCCGTGGCTGGCCACCGAGTACATCGCCGGACCGGCCCTGCACGAGGCGGTACGCGAGAGCGGACCCTTCCCCGAGGACTCGCTGCGCGCCCTGGCCGCCGGCCTGGCCGAGGCGCTGGCGGCCATCCACTCGGTCGGGCTGGTCCACCGCGACCTCAAACCCGCCAACGTCCTGCTCTCCCCGCGCGGGCCCCAGGTCATCGACTTCGGCATCGCCCGCGCCACCGACGCCACCGCCCTGACCCGCACCGGGCAGACCCTGGGCACCCCCGCCTACATGTCGCCCGAACAGGCCACCGGCGCCCACCTGGGCCCGCGCAGCGACCTGTTCGCCTTCGGCGGCGTGCTGCTGTTCGCCGCCACCGGCCGCCAACCCTTCGGCACCGGCAGCGCCCCCGCCCTGCTCTACCGGGTCGTCAACGAGGAACCCGACCTGGACGGGGTACCGGAGAAGATCCGCCCCCTGGTCACCTCCTGCCTGGCCAAGGACCCCGGGGACCGTCCCGAACTGGGATCGGTACTGGCCGAACTGGCCGGTACCGCACTGCCACGAGGCGACGACGACCCCACCGAGTGGCTGCCCGAGGCCGTCGCCACGAGAGTCCTGGACACGGTCGCGGCGACCCGGATGCTGCCCACGCGGACCCTCGCGGAGGAGGGCACCGGAGAGGAGCCGGGGCCCCGGGCTCCCGGAGCTGCGGAAGAACCTGCTCAGGACGGGAAACCGGCCGAATCCGGGACCGGCGGTGCCGAGGAACCGCGCGGAGTCGAGAGCCCCCGGGAGGATGAGGGACCCCGGAGGGACGGAGGAACCCCCGGAGCCGAGGAGTCCCGGGAAAGCGAGGAGTCCCCCGCTGCCGCGGAACATCCGAGCGACAGGAAGCCCTGGCGAGGTGGGAGCGGCGAACAGCCCGAACTCCCGGCCTGGGCCAGGCGGACCGGAGGATCCGGCGGGTCCCGTAGGCCTGAGGGAACCGAGGACACGGGAGGGCACCGCTCCCCCGCAGGGACGGCGAAACCGTCCGCGGGAGACCCGGAACCCGAACGGTCCGGCGCGGGCGAAGGCCCCCGCGACCCGCGGGGAACCGGCGGCACGCAGGCAGCCGAACGGTCGGCCCCGTCTGCGGCGGTGGGGCGGGACGCCCCGGCTCCGGCCCGTAACGCCCCCTCGGCGGTGCCCGACGCCCATCGTGTCGTGAAACGGGCCCCGGAACCGCGCCGTTCCTCCGCCGGGGCGGCCCGGGGCGCCGCGATCTCCGTACTGTCCCTGCTGGTGGCTCTGATCGTCGTGCTGAACCTGGGGGACGCCGAGGACGCGCCCGGTGCCACCGGAGCCGACGGGCGGGTCTCCGAGGAGAGCTCACCGGCACCCGCCCGAGACCCCGGCACCTCAACGGCCCCCGAGCCGGCCGAACCCGCCGAGATCCAGGAGGTCGCCTTCCTGGACGAGGACCGCTTCGCCGTCCTGTCCAGTGTGGGTGTGCACCTGTACGAGACGGACGGGTCCGGGCCGACCGAGCAGTTGGTCGACGCGGACTCCCGTTCCCTGGGGCGTTCGAAGCTCGTGACGGACCGGGACGGAACCACGCTGGCTGTCCAGGACGGGGGCCACTCCTCCGGCGCCAA
Source organism: Nocardiopsis moroccensis (assembly GCF_055763695.1). Lineage (NCBI taxonomy): Bacteria > Bacillati > Actinomycetota > Actinomycetes > Streptosporangiales > Nocardiopsidaceae > Nocardiopsis > Nocardiopsis moroccensis. The sequence continues at coordinate 3,338,340 of NZ_CP199747.1, forward strand.
GTCCACGGTCGTGGTCTGGGACCTCGAGGAGGACGAGGAGCACCACATCAGGCTTCCCGAGGCGTTCCGCAGCGGTGCGCCCCTGGCGCTCTCCCCCGACGCGGAGACGCTGTTCGTGGGAACCGGCCTGGTGTCCGGGCCGGGGAGGAACCGGGTGACCGCCTACGAGACACGCACCGGGGAGCAGCTCTACAGCAGGGAGATCCCGGAGGACGGGGAGGGCCTCCAGGGGAGCGTGCAGGACCTGGGCACCTCACCGGACGGGGAGTTGCTGATCGCGGCGCTGACCTCCGGGCTCGCGGTGTGGAACGCGGCCACGGGGGAGCCCGTGCCCGGCGTCCCCGAACTACGGGAGTGGTCGGGCAGCCTCTCCGGCCCGATGGCGATCACCGACGGTGTCGTCGCCACCGCCTCCTACGAGCACCTCCTGCTGTGGGAACCCTGGTCCCAGGCGGGGCCGGAGAGCTTCGAGGTGACGTTCGACAACTCCGGAGGCCACCCCGAGTTGGACCCGGAGGCCAATCCCTGGATCACGTCGCTTTCCATCGCTGACGACGGCGACACGATCGTCGCCGCGGGCCACGTGAGCCGGTTCCACGGCTTCCTGCGCAGGTGGGACCGGAACGGGGAGACGCTGGACGAGCAGTGGACCGACACGGTCCAGTACCGGGCCGCACAGACACCGCCCTCCGGCGAGGGCGTCCTGGTCGCGGCGCACCCGCTCGCCGGAGTGGGCCCGGACTCGCTCACCCTCCTGGACGGGGACCTGGAGGCCGCCACCGGGTTCGCGCTCCCGACCGACCAGTCCTGAGACCGCCCGGGCCCGACCGCCCCGTCCTGACGAGGAGATGACCGTGTCCTGGGCGCTGTTCGACCTCGACGACACCCTGCTCGACCACGACTCGTTCGCGCGGTTCACCCTTCACCTGCTACGACGCAACCCCGTCCGGGCCACGGCGGCCGTGCTGCTCTCACCCCTGGTCGCAGCCGTGTTCACCCGCCGCGTCTGGCGTGTTCACGCAGGGTCGGTCCTGCTGTGGCTGGGCACGGTCGGGGTGAGCGACACCCGGTTGGACCGGATCGTCCGGGACTACCTGCGCCGGCTCGACGTACGCGGACGACTCGTACCGGACGGCGAGGCGGCCCTGGCCCGACACTTCGCGGCGGAAGACGGCGTCGCGGTCGTGACCGCCTGCGCAGAACAGCTCGCCGTTCCGCTGTGCCGCGCGATCGACCCGCGGATCCGGGTGGTCGCCTCCACCCTGAGGCGGCGCGGGGGCGGCCTGGTCGCGAACCGCCACTGCTACGGCGCCCGCAAGGTCGAGATGCTCCTCCGGTCCGGTGTGGGCGGCGAGATCGCCGCAGCCTACAGCGACAGCGCCTCCGACGGCCCGATGCTGGACCTGGCCCGCACCGCCGTCCTGGTCAACCTGCCCGAAGCCACCGTGGAGAGTCTGCGCGCACAGCTCACCGGACCGGAACAGTGGGTGCGTGTCGACTGGCGGCCGCGGCACCGGACACAACAGAACCGGCCCGACCTGCACAGGTCGGGCGGCTTCCGGGTGACGGGGACCCGGGGGCGCGGCGAAACCGCCCGCGTGGCGAGAGCTCCGACGAACCCCGAGCCCTCCGGTGGCCCTGCGACAGATCCACCCTCGATCGGTTCCGGACTCCGCACGGGTCGACGGACACCCCACCGGTAAAGCACCGAAATTTGAGGGTCAAGCACGTCTTGTGGCGATACGTCACTACACATAGCATCAGCCCGACCCCACCGGGTCACGGAAGGCGTCAGCACCCTCACCCCTGGGAGCCCCCGCATGCTGAGACGTATCCTCTCGCCCCTTCTGATCGCACTGAGCGCACTGGCACTGACGCTGGTGAGCACCGCCCCGGCGACCGCGGTATCCGCGGAGCAGTCCCGACCGCTGAACCAGACCATCCTGTACTACGACTCCAGCCGGGCCGCGGAGTACACCTCCGCCGTCGCCTCGGCCGTGGCCGTGTGGAACTCCAGCGTCAGCAACGTCCGCCTGGAGCCGGCGTCCTCCGGACAGCACGCGGAGATCAGGGTCATCGCCGACGACGGCTGGCCCCGCGCCCACCTGGGCCCGGTTCGGCCGGGCGGCCGGGTCACCGTCTGGATGGGCCGCCAGGGCACCACCGAAGGCTACGACGCGGTGCGGATCGCCGCGCACGAGCTCGGCCACAGCCTGGGCCTGCCTGACGCCAAGCCCGGCCCGTGCTCGTCGCTGATGTCGGGTTCCACCGGCGGTGTGGGCTGCGCCAACCCCGAGCCCAACGCCTCCGAGCGCCGGCGGGTCGACGCCAACTACGGCAGCGGCATGGCGGGCCAGCGAGCCACCGACGGACGGCTCCTGGTCGACCGCGCCTGAACAAGCACGGGCCAACCTGCGCAGAGCGAGCGCGGACCAGCGAACACGGAGCAAACGGCCTTCGGCGTCGATCCCCTCAGCGGGTCGGTGCCGAAGCCCGCCCGTGGCTGGCACGCCGCGCTCCCGAACGATCCGCGGGCCCGGGGTGGGTCCCCTTCGTCGAAACGGGGAACCGTTGCCGCCGGGCCCGCCACTCGGCGCACCACCTGACCGGAACCCCGCCGACAGGGAACGGGACGAGGAGGTCCGCCGCCCGCTCGACCCGGGTGCCCGCCGTACCGACGTCGGCCAGGGCGACCACGGCTGGGGCGTGCCCGTCCTCCGATCCAGGAAGGGACGCCGCCGAGGCGAGGGCCGGCGCTCCTCCGGATCCGGAGCGGACCTCGGTCAGCCCGCGTCGCCTCTCGTCACCGGGAACGAGCTGGTCACACCGGGCGCTGTCTCGTTCCGGATCGCCCCGCGATAGGTGAGCCTGCGCAGCAGGGTCTCCGCCGGGCCGCGCATGCCCACCCGGTCCATCCACAGCGCCGCCACCACCGTGAGCAGCCAGGTGGCGAGGGCGACCAGCACCGCCGACCAGCTCGACAGGTGCACGCCCAGCCCCAGACCCCAGGCCGCCAGGAACGGCGCGAAGACCACCGACTGGGCGAGGTAGCCGCTGAGGGAGCGGCGGCCGAGGGCGAGCAGTCCCCGGGCGGGAAGGCTGTCCCGGGTGCCCCGGGTGGTGATCCGGTGCGCGATGAGCCCGAAGAGAGCCGCGTAACCCACCCCGGCGAAGGTCCCGGTGTAGAAGTGCACCGAGGAGAGCAGCGTCTCGTCGCCGATGTCGACGGCGCCCACGTGCTGGAGGCCGAGCGCCGGCCCGGCGGCCCAACCTACGGAGACGCCCGCGATCGCGACCCGCCGAAGCAGCGGCAGATGGCGTGAGGGCTCCTCCAGGATCCGGTGCCGTGCCGCGAGGAGCCCCATCAGGAAGGCCGTGGGCAGGGCGAGGGTGAACAGGCCGGAGAACAGCCCGAAAAGCCAGGTGGGGAAGCGGATCACGGCGGAGAGCAGGTAGCCGGTCTCGGCGATGCTGGTCCTCTGGAGGTCGGCCGCCGTGACCGCGGTCTCGGCCGGGGGCGCCACGATGGCCGAGAGCACCGTGAGGACGCTGAGCAGTGCGCCCAGGGCCAGGAGGACGACCACCCAGACCTTGAGCGTGCGGTCGCTGCGGTCGAAGAACAGCGGCATCATGATCAGGCCGATGAGGCCGTAGGTCCCCAGGATGTCGCCCTGCCACAGCAGGAGGGCGTGCACCGCGCCGAAGGCGAGCAGCCACAGGTGCCGGGTGCGCAGCAGCCTTCGGGCCTGCCTCCGGCTCGTTCCGCGTGCTCTCTGGCGGGTGTACATCTGCCCGATGCCGTAGGCGAAGAGGAAGGCGAACATGGTGTGCGTGCGGGCGTCCACGACGATCATCGTCAGGACCTGGGCTATCCGGTCGGCGAGGTTGCCGCCGGTGGGGTGCAGCAGCGCCGAACCCGAGGGGGCGGCGTAGATGAACCACGGCACGTGGGCCAGGGCGATCAGCAGCAGCATCATGCCACGGGCGAGGTCCGGCGCCAGGACCCGCTCCGCGACCGGGGTCGAGCGCCCCCGGTTCGGGTGCGCTGGGGCTGCGGCACCGGGAGCGGAACGCGGGTGTCCGTCACGGCGGGTGGTCATGGTGTCGTGCTCCAGGTCGTCGGCGTCATGACGCCACTCTCACCCAACGGCACCGCCCGGGGGCAGTGCGGCCGCGTCACCGTTCTCCCGTGACATTTCCGAGGTGGGACCCGTGACGCGGTGTCACTGGTGGCCCCGGCGGGGACCGCATACAGAAAGGACCGGCCCGACCTGTGCAGGTCGGGCCGGTCGGGGTCCTGTGGACCCGGGGATCGACGCCCTGGGAGCTCCGGGAGCCCGGGGCGGGACCCGGTCCGTGAACTAGACCAGGTCGAACCGGTCGGCGTTCATGACCTTGTTCCACGCGGCGACGAAGTCCTGGACGAACTTCTCCTTGGCGTCGTCGCAGGCGTACACCTCGGCCACGGCGCGCAGCTCGGAGTTGGAGCCGAACACCAGGTCGACGCGGCTGCCGGTCCACTTGACCGCGCCGGAGTCGTCCTTGGCGACGAAGGTCTCCGAGGTCTCGGAGGTCTCACCGGTCGGGAACCAGTTGGTGCCCAGGTCGAGCAGGTTGACGAAGAAGTCGTTCGTCAGCGCGCCCGGCCTGTCGGTGAAGACGCCCAGGTCCGAGTTGTCGAAGTTGGCGCCCAGCACACGCAGGCCGCCCACCAGGACGGTGGTCTCCGGGGCGCTGAGGCCGATCAGGTTCGCGCGGTCCAGCAGCAGGTACTCGGCGGGAAGCCGGTTGTCCTTGCCGTAGTAGTTGCGGAAACCGTCCGCGACCGGCTCCAGGTAGGCGAACTGGTCGACGTCGGTGTGCTCCTCGGTGGCGTCCACGCGGCCCGGGGTGAACGGGACGGTGACGTCCTGGCCGGCGGCCTTGGCCGCCTGCTCCACACCGACACCGCCGGCGAGGACGATCAGGTCGGCGAGGGAGACCTTCTTCTCCGAGGAGGCGTTGAACTCCTTGGCGATGCCCTCCAGCTCGGCGAGCACGCCGCGCAGCTCGGCCGGGTTGTTGACCTCCCAGTCGATCTGCGGTGCGAGGCGGATGCGCGCGCCGTTGGCGCCGCCGCGCTTGTCACTGTCGCGGTAGGTCGAGGCCGAGGCCCAGGCGGTGGACACCAGCTGGGCGACGGACAGGTCGGACTCGGCGATCCGCGCCTTCAGGGCGGCGATCTCCGCGTCACCGATGACCTCGCCCTCCCGGGCGGGCAGCGGGTCCTGCCAGATGAGGTCCTCGGCCGGGACCTCGGAGCCGAGGTAGCGGACCTTCGGGCCCATGTCGCGGTGGGTCAGCTTGAACCAGGCGCGGGCGAAGGCGTCCTTGAAGGCCTGGTGATCCTCGTAGAAGCGGCGCGAGATCTGCTCGTAGACCGGGTCGACGCGCAGCGACAGGTCGGTGGTGAGCATGGTCGGCTTGTGCTTCTTGCCGGGGACGTGGGCGTCGGGGATGATCTCCTCGGCGTCCTTGGCGACCCACTGGTTGGCGCCGGCCGGGCTCTTGGTGAGCTCGTACTCGAACTCGAAGAGGTTCTTGAAGAAGCCCTCGCTCCACTGGGCGGGAGTGGTGGTCCAGGTGACCTCGAGGCCGGAGGTGATGGCGTCGCCGGCCTTGCCGGTGCCGTGGTTGTTCTTCCAGCCCAGGCCCTGCATCTCCAGGCCGGCGCGCTCGGGCTCGGCCTCGACGTTGCTGTCCGGGGCGGCACCGTGGGTCTTGCCGAAGGTGTGGCCGCCGGCGATGAGCGCGACGGTCTCCTCGTCGTTCATGCCCATGCGGCCGAACGTCTCACGGATGTCGCGGGCGGCGGCCAGCGGGTCCGGGTTGCCGTTGGGGCCCTCCGGGTTGACGTAGATGAGGCCCATCTGGACGGCGGCCAGGGGCTTGTCCAGCTCACGGTCCCCGCTGTAGCGCTGGTCGTCGAGCCAGGTGGTCTCGGGGCCCCAGTAGACGTCGGCCTCCGGCTCCCAGACGTCCTCACGGCCGCCGCCGAAGCCGAAGGTCTCGAAGCCCATCGACTCGAGGGCGACGTTGCCGGTGAGGATGAACAGGTCCGCCCAGGAGATGTTCTGGCCGTACTTCTTCTTCACGGGCCAGAGCAGGCGGCGGGCCTTGTCCAGGTTGCCGTTGTCGGGCCAGCTGTTCAGCGGGGCGAAGCGCTGCTGACCGGCGCTGCCGCCGCCGCGGCCGTCGTGCGAGCGGTAGGTGCCGGCGCTGTGCCAGGCCATGCGGATCATGAGCGGGCCGTAGTGCCCGAAGTCCGCGGGCCACCAGTCCTGGGAGTCCGTCAGGAGAGCGGCGATGTCCGCCTTCACCGCGTCCAGGTCCAGCGCCTCGAAGGCCTTCGCGTAGTCGAAGCCCTCACCGAGCGGGTTCGACACGGGGGTGTTCTTGGCGAGGATCTTCAGGTTGAGCTGGTTGGGCCACCAGGCGCGGTTGCCGTCACCCAGGGTGGGGTGCGGGGTCTGGTCGCCGTGCGCGACCGGGCAGCCGCCGGCCTGCGGCGGGGTGGGTGCAACGACCTCGTTGTTCTCAGACATCGACTTCCTTAACAGGGAAGGGGTGAACCTTGCGGTTTCGGGGCTGTGTGGTTCAGGAGGTATGTGGTTCAGGAGCTGTGGCTGCCGGAGCAATCGGCGCACAGGCCCCAGTAGACGACCTCGGCCTCGTCGATCGCGAAACCGTGGTCGGTGGACGCGGTCAGGCACGGTGCGTGGCCGACGGCGCAGTCGACGTCCGCTATGGCACCGCAGGACCGGCACACGACGTGGTGATGGTTGTCTCCGACCCGCGTTTCGTAGCGGGCCACCGAGCCCTGCGGTTGGATACGCCGTACCAGCCCGGCGCCGGTCAGCGCCTTGAGCACGTCGTACACGGCCTGGACGGACACCGCGCCCAGCTCCCCGCGCACGAGGTCGATGATCGACTCCGTGTCCGCGTGTGGGTTCCTGTGCACGACGGAGAGCACAGCCAACCGAGGGCTCGTCACCCTCAGAGCGGACTCGCGCAGCATTTGCTCGAAATCCGAAGAGGTTGCCATGCTCAGCAGTCTGCCCCGTTTTCTGGAATGAGTCAAATTATGGAACCAGTCAGAGTTCTTCCGGGCCGGATCCGCACACGCGTCCGCCCCGCCCTGGCGAACCAGGACGGGGCGGATACGGGTCGGCGGCGGGGAACCGCGGCGGAGATCGGTACCTAGTCGGTGCCGGACTCGATGGCGGCGTAGTCGAGCAGGTCGTCCTCGGAGCCCTGACCGCGGGAGGCGATCGTCTCGGCGCCGCCCTCGGGCATCGCGCCGATCAGGCCGGTCGAGGCCGCCTGGGCCGCACCGATGGTCGTCGGGTGCGTGTCGCCGACCATGCCCAGGGCGGAGTACTCCTCCAGCTTGGCGCGGGAGTCGGCGATGTCCAGGTTGCGCATGGTGAGCTGGCCGATCCGGTCACTGGGGCCGAAGGCGGAGTCCTCGGTGCGCTCCATGGACAGCTTGTCCGGGTGGTAGCTGAACGCCGGGCCGGTGGTGTCCATGATCGAGTAGTCGTCACCGCGCCGCAGCCGCAGGGTCACCTCGCCGGTGACCGCGGTGCCCACCCAGCGCTGCAGGGCCTCGCGCTGCATGAGGGCCTGGGGCTCCAGCCAGCGGCCCTCGTACATGAGGCGGCCCAGGCGACGGCCCTCGTTGTGGTAGGTGGCCAGGGTGTCCTCGTTGTGGATGGCGTTGACCAGTCGCTCGTAGGCGGCGAACAGCAGCGCCATGCCGGGGGCCTCGTAGATGCCGCGGCTCTTGGCCTCGATGACCCGGTTCTCGATCTGGTCGGACATACCCATGCCGTGACGGCCACCGATGGCGTTGGCCGCCAGGACCAGCTCGACGGAGTTGGCGAAGGTCTTTCCGTTGAGGGTGACGGGGCGGCCCTTCTCGAAACCGATCGTCACGTCCTCGGCGGCGATCTCGACCTCGGGGTCCCAGAACCGCACGCCCATGATCGGGTCGACGATCTCGATGCCGGTGTCGAGGTGTTCGAGCGCCTTGGCCTCGTGGGTGGCACCCCAGATGTTGGCGTCGGTGGAGTAGGCCTTCTCGGTGCTGTCGCGGTAGGGCAGGTCCCGGTTCTGCAGCCACTCCGACATCTCCTTGCGACCGCCGAGCTCGGTGACGAAGTCGGCGTCGAGCCACGGCTTGTAGATGCGCAGGGAGGGGTTGGCGAGCAGCCCGTAGCGGTAGAACCGCTCGATGTCGTTGCCCTTGTAGGTGGAGCCGTCGCCCCAGATCTGGACGCCGTCCTCGAGCATGGCCCGGACCAGCAGGGTGCCGGTGACGGCACGGCCGATCGGGGTGGTGTTGAAGTAGACGCGACCGCCGGAGCGGATGTGGAACGCCCCGCAGGCGAGGGCGGCGAGCCCCTCCTCCACCAGGGCCTCGCGGCAGTCGACCAGGCGCCCGAACTCCGCGCCGTAGTCGGTGGCACGGCCCGGCACCGAGGCGATGTCGGGTTCGTCGTACTGGCCGATGTCGGCGGTGTAGGCGCAGGGGACAGCGCCCTTCTCGCGCATCCACGCGACCGCTACGGACGTGTCGAGGCCTCCGGAGAAGGCGATTCCGACACGTTCACCGACAGGCAGGGAAGTGAGCACCTTGGACATGCAAAAAGTATGCACGTAAATGTATGAACATGCAAACTGATGCTCCGGCCAGGGACCCGGCCGCCCGGGAGCCCCCACCCGAGCGACCGCCCCGGCATCCGGCCGGAGAGAGGGCGTTCGGGGGATTGACGCGGCCGTGACGACCGGTATACCGCTGATACACGGTGAGTCCCCTGACGTAGGAGCCCCATGATCGTCATCGGCCTGTCCTCAGGGACCTCGGCGGACGGGATCGACGTCGCCGCCGCCCGCCTCCGACAGGAAGGCGACGCGGTCCGGCTGACCCCGCTGGGACACCTCACCCACCCCTACCCCGCCGAGCTGCGGGAACAGATCCGCGCGGCACTGCCCCCGGCTCAGACCACCCTGGAGGCCGTCTGCCGGCTGGACACCCGGATCGGCCAGGAGTTCGCCGCGGCGGCGCGCAACGGGATCGAGGAGTTCACCGGCGGGCGGGCCGACCTGGTCGCCTCCCACGGCCAGACCCTCTTCCACTGGGCTGAGGGCGGCACCGTGCACGGAACCCTCCAGCTCGGCCAACCCGCCTGGATCACCGAGGCCACCGGCCTCCCCGTGCTGTCGGACCTGCGGTCAGCCGACGTGGCCGCCGGCGGCCGGGGCGCCCCGCTGGCGAGCACCCTGGACCTGCTGCTGCTCGGCGACCGCACGGAACCGACCGCGGCACTGAACCTCGGCGGGATCGCCAACGTGACGGTGGTGCGAGGCGGCGAGCCGCCGAGCGCGTTCGACACCGGACCCGCCAACGCCCTGGTCGACGCCGCCGTGCGCCTGGTCACCGGCGGGAAGACGGACCTCGACGCGGACGGCGCCCTCGCCCGCGCCGGCCGCCCCGACCCCGCGCTCCTGGAGCGTCTGCTCGCCGAGCCCTACTACCGGCTGCCCCCGCCCAAGACCACCGGCTTGGAACTGTTCGGCGCCGAGTACTTGCAGGCGGCCCTGGGCCCGGAGGAAAGGCCCTCGGACGGGGACCTGCTCGCCACCCTCGTGGAGCTCACCGCCGTGACCGTCGCCGACGCCCTGCGCCCCTTCGGGGTGGCAGAGGTGATCGCCTCCGGCGGGGGCGTCCGCAACCCCGTACTGATGGAACGGCTCACCGCCCGGCTCGCCCCCGCCCGGATCGATTCCTCCGAACGGCTCGGCCTGGACGGCGACGCCAAGGAGGCCTACCTGTTCGCACTGATCGGCTTCCTCGGCTGGCACGGGCTCGCCGGCTCCGTCCCGGACTGCACCGGTGCCCGCAGAGCCCCGATCGCCGGGCGCCTCACCCCGGGCGCCGCGCCGCTGCGCCTGCCCGAACCCGCCTCCGTCGTCCCCCGGCGCCTGTACGTGGACGCCCCCGGTTCCTGACCGTCCCGCCCGGACCACCGACCGCCCCCGCCGCCGGAGCCCCGGGCACCAGCCCCCCGATCCCCCACCCGCCGACCAGCCTCGGGAGTCGCGCAAGTGCAGACCATCGACCTCGTCGTCATCGCGGTGTACCTGGCGGCCTCGGCCTGGCTGGGCCTGAGGCTGTCCGGCCGCCAGCGCAACGTCCGGGACTACTTCCTCGGCAGCAGACAACTCCCCTGGTGGGCGGTGTGCCTCTCGGTGGTGGCCACCGAGACCAGCGCCCTGACCGTGATCAGCGTCCCCGGGGTGGCCTACCTGGGCGACATCACCTTCCTCCAGGTGGCGATCGGCTACCTGGTCGGGCGCGTGGCCGTGGCCTTCCTGCTCCTGCCCCGCTACTACCGCGGCGAGATGACCACCGCCTACGCCTACCTCGGCCTGCGCTTCGGCCGGGGTATGCAGAGCACCGCCTCGGTCACCTTCCTGTTCACCCGGGTGCTGGCCGACGGGGTGCGGCTGTTCGCGGCGGCCATCCCGATGAAGATCATCCTCGACTCGCTCGGGGCGGAGGTCTCCTACTTCGCGATCGTCGCGGTCATGGGCGCCGTCACGATCGTCTACACCCTGGCCGGCGGGATCCGGGCCGTGGTCTGGGTGGACGTGCTGCAGATGGGCCTGTACTGCGTCGGCGGCGCGGTCGCACTGACCGTGATCGCCGGCAGCCTCGACGTGAACTTCCTGACGGTCGCCGCGGACGCCGGGAAGACACGGTTCCTCGACTTCACCTCGAACCCGGTCTCGGCCCCCTACGCCACGGTCACCGCCGTCCTGGGCGGCGCCCTGCTCTCCACCGCCTCGCACGGCGCCGACCAGATCGTCGTGCAGCGGCTGCTGAGCTGCCGGAGCCTGCGCGACGCCCAGAAGGCGGTCGTCGTCAGCGGCCTCGTGGTGTTCCTCCAGTTCGCCCTGTTCCTCATCCTGGGCCTGGCGCTGTACTCGTACTTCCAGGGAGCCACGGTCGACCAGCTGGGCCTGAACAACTCCGACGAACTCTTCCCGGTGTTCGTGGTGGAGGCGATGCCCCCGGGCCTGGCGGGGCTCCTGCTCGCCGGGGTCATCGCGGCGGCGATGAGCACCCTGTCCTCGTCCCTGTCCGCGCTGTCCTCCTCGACCATGGCCGACCTGTACGAACAGTTCTCCCGCCGCAGGCTCTCCGACGCGCAGGCACTGCGGCTGAGCCGACTGTTCACCCTCGGCTGGGGGCTGGTGTTCATCGCCGCGGCGGCGCTGTTCACCGGCACGGACAGCCCGGTGGTGGAACTGGGCCTGTCCGTGGCCAGCCTGACCTACGGGGGTCTGCTCGGCGCGTTCCTGCTGGGGCTGTGGGTACGCAGGGCACGACAGGCGGACGCGGTCATCGCCTTCACCGTCGCGGTGGCGACCATGTCCTGGCTGTTCCTGTTCCAGCCGGGGCTGATCGGGTTCACCTGGTACACGGCGATCGGCACCGGCATCGTGCTCGGGCTGGGCTACCTGCTGTCCCGCCGCCACCCCGGGGACTCCCCCACGGCGGACGCCGGTACGCCCGAGGACATCGGCGCCCCCGGACGCGAACCCGACCGGAGCGGTGAGGAGACCACCTAGGTGTACTGACCGTGGTGGTCGGCCCCGGGGAAGTTCCACGGGACCACAACGCCTTTTCCCCCGGCCCTCAGGGGAAGCGCCGGGCGCCCGCGCCGTCCCGGCCCAGAACGTCGTCGGGGTTGGAGTAGGGGCAGGACACCAGGGACAGGCACCCGCAACCGATGCAGTTGGAGAAGCGGTCCCGGAGCGCGGTGAGCTCCTCGATGCGCCGGGTGAGCTCGTCGTGCCACTGGCGGGAGATCCGGGCCCAGTCGCGTTTGGTCGGCAGCCCCTCCTCCGGAAGCTGGTCGATGGCCTCCCTGATCCGCTCCAGGGAGAGACCGAGGCGCTGGGCCGTCCGGATGAACGCGATGACGCGGAGGGTGTCCCGCCGGTACTCGCGGCGGTTGCCCGCCGTGCGCCGACTACTGATCAGCCCGAGGCTCTCGTAGTAGTGCAGGGCGGAGACCGCCACCCCCGCCCGTTGGGCCACCTGGCCCGGTTTGAGCCAGACGGCCTTCGGATCCAGCTGGGGCATCGTCCCTCCTCGGCCTCGGTCGCCGTGTGTCGGCGGCCGAACGCCACCGCCCGCCACCACACGACTTGACATCAAGTCCACTTGACGAAGTGGACTCTACGCGACGGACACGGCAGACGAGAGTTCGGAGTGTGGGATGACGACGGTCACGGTGTGGGCGGATGTCAGGTGCCCGTGGTGTTGGATGGGCCACCGGCAACTGGGGGCCGCGGTGCGGCGGCTCGGGGCGGACCGGGGGGTGACGGTCGTACGCCGGAGCTACCTGCTGGAACCGACGGGCCCGGACGGTCCGGCCCCGACGGTGCGGGAGGCCGCGCTGACCTCCTGGGGCATGGACCGGGCGGGCTGGGAGGCCATGCGGGAACGGGTGGCGGCCGCGGCCCGCCAGGACGGCCTGGCCATCGACATGGACGGGGTCCGCAACGTCGATTCCCGGCCGGTCCACCGCCTGCTCAAGCTGGCCGACGCCCGGGGCACCGACCCCGACCGGGCCTGGGACCTGGCCTTCTCCGCGCTGCTGGAACGGCACGAGGACGTGGCGGACCCGGCGGTACTGCGTCGTCTCGGTGCGGCGTTCGGGCTCGACCCCGCCGAGGTGGACGGCCTGTCGGACTCCGACGACTTCGCGGAGCAGGTCGGGGCCGACCATCGGGCCGCGGCGGAGCACGGGGTGCGTTCGGTCCCGGCGTTCGTTCACGGGGACCGGGTGCTGAGCGGTCGGCGCGACGCCGGGGAGCTGACCGCGTTCCTGAGCGGCGAGGGGGTTGCGCGATGACCGCCCCGGAACACACGGTTCCCGAACACACGATGCGCGCCGCCGCGATCGACGCGTTCGGCCCGGCCCGGGCCCTGACCGCCAGGGAGGTGCCCCGACCCGTGGCGGGACCGGGAGAACTGCTGATCCGGGTGCGGACGGCGGGCGTGCAGCTGACGGACGCCGCGATCCGGGACGGCTGGACTCCCCCGGGCGCGACCATCGAGTTCCCGCAGATCCTCGGCAACGAGTTCGCCGGAGTGGTCGACGGGGTCGGCTCCGGGGTGCGGGGGTTCGCGGTGGGCGACGAGGTCGCCGGGTACCGGGTGCTCGGCTGTTACGCGGAGTACGTCAACGTGCCCGCCGAACAGGTCGTGCACAAACCCTCCGGTGTGTCGTGGCTGACCGCCGGGGCCCTGTCGGCCTCCGGGCAGACGGCGCACACCGCCCTCGAACGCCTGCGGGTGGCCGGGGGCGAGACCCTGCTGGTGCACGGCGCGGCGGGCGGGGTCGGCACGGTGGCCGTGCAACTGGCCGTGGCACGTGGGGCACGGGTGGTGGGCACGGCGAGCCCGGCCAACCACGAGTACCTGCGCTCCCTGGGTGCGGTGCCGGTCGAGTACGGCCCGGGGCAGCTCCAGCGGATCCGGGCGGCGGCGCCCCAGGGGGTGGACGCGGCCCTGGACGCGGCCGGGCACGGCAACCTCCGGACCGCGGTGGAACTGGTCGGGGACCGGGACCGGATCGGGACGATCGTCGACATCGGCCTCACCCGGGAGCTGGGCTGCCTGTGGATCAGCAGTGACCGCTCGGCGGCACGGCTCCGTGAACTGCTCGACGCGTGCGAGCGGGGCGAACTCACCGTCACGGTCCGGAAGACGTTCCCGCTGGACCAGGTGTGGCGGGCCCACCTGGACGTGGAGACCGGCCACGGCCGGGGCAAGATCGCCCTGGTGATCGGGGACGAGGCGCCATGACCTCCGGACTGGGGGTCCCCCTCCCGGCCACCCGGCTCTGGGCCCCCGGGTCCCGGATGCTGGTGCTCCGCGTGTTCGGGCTGATGACCTTCATCGCCTTCGAGGTCTTCGCCGTCACCACCGCCCTGCCGGTCGTGGCCCGGGACCTGGACGCCGAACGGTGGTACTCGCCGGCCTTCGCCGCGGCGGTGACCACCGGGCTCGTGGGCATGACCCTCGGCGGCACCTGGGCGGACCGGAGCGGTCCGATGCGTCCCTGCTGTTCGGCGGGGCGGCCTTCCTGACGGGGCTCGCGCTGTGCGCGGCCGCACCCGCCATGGGTGTCTTCGTCGTCGGGCGGCTGCTCCAGGGTTTCGGCGGCGGCATCGACTCCGTGGTCCTGTACGTGGTCATCGCACGGTTCGTGCCCGAGGACGTGCGAGCACGCATGTTCGGTCTGTTGACGTTGGCGTGGTTGCTGCTGTCGGTCGTCGGCCCACTGGTCTCCGGAAGAACGACAGGGCAACAACAGCTCGGCCCTCCAGGTCGCGGAGTCCATGGTCACCTCCGCCCTGATCACCGTCACCGGAGGCGTGCTGACCGTCTCGTTCCTGGGCGGGTACCTGGCCGTCTACGCGCTGCCCGGGACCGTGGCGCCGGCCGCCCTCGCCGTCACCCTGGTCCTGCGCCCGGTCCGGGGAGCCGGGGAACAAGGGGGCTTCGGCCGGAACGGGTGAGGGTTCGGGGAAGGGCGCCAAGAATGGCGAACCCCGCCCGACCCCGGAGCGGATCCGGGGCCGGGCGGGGTTCGGGCTTCGGGCGGGGTTCGGGCGTCGAGCGGTGGTGGTTGGCGGGCCCGGGATCAGTCGGCGGCGAAGGCCTCCAGCTCCACGAGCAGTTCGGGGCGGCCGAGTCGGGTGATCTCGGCGCAGACCCCCGGCGGGCGGACGTCGAAGGCCTCCAGGCGCTCCGCCATCATCTCCCCCGCTTCGGTGAAGAAGGAGTCCACGTCGGTGACGTAGGTGTTCATCCGGACGATGTTCCCCAGGTCCATCCCCGTCTGGTGGAGCACCGCCTCGACGTTGTCCAGCGCCTGCGCCGTCTGGGCGCGCAGGTCGCCCGGGTACAGGGACTCCCCCGTCTCCGAGACCGAGCACTGCCCGCTGACGAAGAGCAGGCGCTGGTGTCCTTCGATGAGGATCCCCTGGTCCATGCCCTCCGGGTAGGTCCAGGGGTTGACCGTGGTTCGTCGCATGGCCGGTCCTTCCGGTGCTGGTCACTGGGCGGACCCCACGGTAAAACCTCAACTTTGATTGAGGTCAAGGACGACGGCCGGGGCCCGGTCCACGGAAGCGGTTCCGGAGGCCGGGCGGGCCCCGGTACCGACCCCGATCAGAAGGGCCGGTCGCCGACGATCGCGACGCGCTCGGCCACCCGCGGGTGCGGGTGGTAGTCGTTCACCGCGTAGTGCTGGGTGGCACGGTTGTCCCAGAACGCGACCGAGTTCCGCTCCCACCCGAAACGCACCTGGAACTCGGGGGTGTGCGCCTGCTGGAAGAGGAAGCGCAGCAGTTCGTCGCTCTCCGCCTCGTCCATGCCGACGATCCGCGTGGTGAAGGAGACGTTGACGAACAGCGTCCTGCGGCCGGTCTCGGGATGGGTGCGCACGACGGGGTGCTCGACCGGCGGGAACCGGTCCTGCCACTCCAGCAGCCGCTCCTCGTCCAGGAACCGGGCGAAGCCGGGGATCACGTCGTGTACGGCGGTGCGCCCCTCGATGCGCTCCTTGATGTCCTCGGGCAGGTTGTCGTAGGCGGCGGCCATGTCCGCCCACACGGTGTCACCGCCGACCGGCGGGACCTCCACCAGGCGCAGGATCGCGCCGAGGGCGGGCGCCTCCCGCCAGGTGACGTCGGTGTGCCAGACGTTCTCGTAACTGGGCGGGGCCTCACTCTTGGCGAACCGGGCGACGTGGGCGTCGTCGCCCTGGTCGATGAACGGGTTGGTCTCCAGCTCGCCCCACAGCCGGGCGATCTCCTGCTGGCGGACGGAGTCGATGGGCTGGTCGCGGAAGAAGATCACCTTGAACTCCAGCAGTGCGCGGTTGAGTTCGGCGCGCAGCTCCTCGTTGATCTCCTCCCGCAGGTCGACCCCGTGGATCTCCGCCCCGATGAGGGCGCCCAGCGGCCGGACCTCGAACAGCTCGTAGGGGCGGGGCACCTCACCCTCGGGGAGCCTGCGCAGCGTGCGCGGCCCCTCGACCAGGGCGGTGTCCACGGCGGCGCTCCCCCGGAGGGCGGGTTTCGCGGGCCGGGTGGCCTCGGCGGCACCGGTGTCGGTTCTCGGGCTCAGGGTCGGGTTCATGTTCTCTGTCTTTCCGGTCGGAAGCAGCGGCAAAGGGTTCGGTGGTCCGGGGCGCGGGTTCCGGGCTCGCGAAACCGGGCCCGGGAACGGACGGGACGGCCGGGGCCGAACGGGATCGGGCTCTGAGGACCTGAGAGACCGTGCGAGCGCTGCACGAGCCGAGCGTCCCGGTGACGGGGCGGGCCGCAGGAGGGGGCACGGACGACGAGGTGCGTCGGGCTGCCCGGTCACACCGGAGCCGGGCTCGGGTGTGGAGACCGCTGGTCGTCGCCTGGCGACGGAGGCGGAGCGACGCATCGCAGGTGAGGGCCCTCGCACCGGGAGCACGGCCCTCAGGAGGGGGTCCGGCGCATCGCCGGTACCCGCCGGCGGCTCAGCGGCGAGGCGGAGAACCCAGGCGGCCGCGGCGCAGGATGAGTCCCGGCGTCCCGCGGCGTGCCCTGTCGACCGAGGCGGACCGGCGAGCGGTCGAGCGGTTCAACAAGGGGGTTCTCATACCTGCGAGCGTGGGGTACCGGAAGCTGTCTGTCAACCGTCCGGGCTTCGGAACCCGGTCCGGCAGGGGGCCTCCCGCCCGATGGGGCCGGTCGGTCCCCGGGGGCCGACCGGCAGGAGGAGAGCGGTGACGTTGTCGTGTCCGCCCTGGTCCAGGGCGTACCCGACCAGGGCGCGGGCCGTGGGCAGGAGGCCATCGCGGAGCGGCGGGGCGGGCACCGCGACCCGGGGGTCCTGCGCTCCGGTCAGGTAGCGGGTCAGACCGTCGGTGCACAGCAGCAGCGCCCCCGACCCCGGGGGCCGCAGGGAACGCACACCCGGGACGGTCGGCTCCGCGTCGGCGCCCAGCCACTCCGAGATCGCACCGGACCCGCCCGTGTGGTCCTCCGTCAGCGGCAGGCCCGGGCCCCGGTCCGGCAGCCAGTAGGCACGACTGTCCCCGACCCAGGCGACCCAGAGCCCCTCCGGTCCGACGGCGCCGGCCACGTAGGTGCAGGCGGGGGCGGTGGGTTCGGCTCCGGCCAGCGCGTCGACGGCCCGGCGGGCGCGTGCGGCGGAACGGCCCAGCGCGGTTTCGGGGAGGTCCCCGGCGGCCAACCGCTCGGCCAGGGTGCTCCCGCCGACCTCGGCTGCGAGCTGTGCGGCGCGTTCGGCCCGCGGCGACATCGACACCCCGTCGCAGACCACCCCGACCGTCCACTCCCCCGTGCCGGTGAGAGCCATGGCATCAGCGTTGACCCCGCGCCGCGATCCGCGATCGCTGACCCCCGCGGCACCGTTCACCCCGGTGGTCTCCATGCGCAACCGGAAGTCCGGTTGGTCCGCACCGCAGTCCCAGCAGTGGCCGTCGGGGGCGACCGTCCCTTCGCACGCGACACAACCCGGGATCTGGCTCATCTGCGGGATTCTTCCAGAGCGCCCCACAGCGGGAAAGGACGCGATCCCCGGGCCCTGTGCTCCGCGCACTGCTCGGCACACCCGTGCCCGGGGCCCGCAGCCGGGGGCCGGGGAGGCGACCCGCGAGACAAGTATTAACATAGGCGTGCCTAACCTTAGTTGAACGGAGTCCCATGTCCCCCGGTTCCGCCCCGCGTGCACTCGCCTGCGCCGTACTCCTCCTCCTGCCGCTCACCGCCTGCGGCACCGCGGAGGGCGACCCGTCCGGAGCCTCCTCGGCACCGCAGGCGGAGGAGGGTGCCTTCCCCGTGACGATCGAGCACGAGTTCGGCAGCACCACCGTCGAGGAGGAGCCCGAGCGCGTCGTCACCCTCGGGGTGACCGACGCCGACCCGGTCCTGGCCCTGGGGGTCGTCCCGGTCGGCAACACCGGCTACGTCTTCTACGAGTCCGGCCTCGGCCCGTGGACCGACGAGTTGGTGAAGGACGCCGAGCTGACCCGGATCGACTCGGACTCCGAACCCAACATCGAGCAAATCGCCAACCTCGCCCCCGACCTCATCATCGGGATCTCCGCCGGTTTCGACGAGAAGGTCTACGAGAACCTCTCCCGGATCGCCCCCGTGATCGCCCGCCCCGCAGGGTCCGCCGCCTACACCGTTCCCCGGGAGGAGGCGACGGAGGTGATCGCCACCGCGCTCGGCCGCCCGGAGGAGGGTGCCGAACTCAACGAGGCCACCGACGAACTCCTGGAGCGGACGCGCGCCGAGTACCCGGGCTTCGCCGGGCTGACCGGGACCGCCGTACTGCCCTACGACGGCAGGTACGGCGCCTACCTGCCCGGCGACGCCCGGGGCCGGTTCCTCCTCTCGCTCGGCTTCGAGGTCCCCGAGGCGATCGCCGAGCGGGACGACGGGGACGACTTCTTCGTGGAACTGTCGACGGAGCGGGTGGACCTGCTCGACGGTGACCTCCTCCTGGTGATGAGCGAGGACGAGGACTTCGACATCACCGAGGGCGCCAGTGTGTTCGACGCCCTCGACGTGGTGCGTGAGGACGCCGTGGTCACCACCACCCTGGACGAGCGCGGCGCGGTCACCTACAACTCCGTGCTCTCCGTTCCCTACGCGCTGGACCACCTGGTGCCCCGGATCGACGACGCCCTGTCCCAGGGGTAGGACCCCGGGGTGCGGCGGTGAGGGGTGGGCTGACCAGGGGCCCGCCCCTCATAGAGTGAGAAGCCCACCACGGCTCCGGGCACCCCGGTGATCCGTGCCAGCACACGTTCCCCGCCCCGGCGGGACGACCCAGATCGGACCTCCTTGTACCTGTCCCGCGTCAAACTCGACCCCAAGCGCAGCACCGGCATGGAGCAGTGGGCCGTCATGGGGCGGGCCGTGCGCAAGGCCCTCGACCCCGACCCCGACTCCGACGCCCGTGTGCTGTGGACGCGCACCTCCCCGACCACCCTGGTGATCAGCTCCGACACCGCTCCGGCCTGGGGCAAGATCCCCGGTGCGGTCTCGGCCGCGATCCTGCCGATGCCCCGGCACCCGGAGGGCGAGACCATCCGCTGGGAGCTCGTCACGGCGCCCACCGGGCAGCGTGAGGCGGAACCCACCGCCGAGGGGGAACGCCCTCGCGGCAAGAAGAAGACCGCCCTGCCCGAGTCCGAGTTCGAGGAGTGGCTGGACACCAAACTGGCGGAGGCCGTGCACATCACCTCGGCAAAGTGGAAGCGCCTGGGCGGTCGGCCCGCCCGCTACCACTTCATCGGCGAGGCGGTCGTCCAGGACAGTGAGGCGCTCCAGGAGATCTCCCTGCGCGGCATCGGAGCGGGAACCGCGACCGGGGCCGGGCTGCTGCTCACCTCTCCTCTGGACGACGCCGCGGAGGAGTGGTAAAAGGCACCATCGAAATCCACAACAAAAGGGATTTTGATTAAAAGGGCTCCCATTTCACCCATCTGGCTCAACCTCGGGTAGGAGTGTTGCATTCAGCGGGTAAATCATGAAGGTTCTCTGCTAAGCCCAAGCTGACCGTCGCATCCGGGCCTCGGGAGGAGCGCCCCGGCGCCTTCCCGGTCCCTTCACCGGCGACGCAAGCCTGAAGGAGCAACCTTGGCGTACCCGCACCGGCACCGATCCGCGGCACGATCCGAGCCCCCGGCCCCGTCCCCCCGCACCGCCCGCGAACCCGTCTCCCGCACCGCTCTGTTCGGCGGAACCCTGTTCGGCGGGGCACTGGCCGCCGCGCTGACCGCGGCACTGCTCCACGCGCCGCAGGCCGCGGCGGAACCCGCACCGGAGGGCCGCGCTCCCTGCGAGACCGACGCCCAGGCCCCGCCCAAACACCAGATGCGGGCGCAGTGGATCGCCGGGGTGTACAACATCGACTGGCCCACCGAACAGGGCCAGAGCCCCCAGGAGCAGCAGGCCGATCTGGCCGACCTGTACGACGAGGCCGTCGCCAACGGCCTCAACGCCGTGTTCGTGCAGATCAGGCCGACCGCCGACGCCTTCTGGCCGTCACCGCACGAACCCTGGTCCGAGTGGCTCACCGGTGAGCAGGGCGGCGACCCCGGGTACGACCCGCTGGAGTTCGCGGTCGAGGAGGCCCACGCCCGGAACCTGGAGTTCCACGCCTGGTACAACCCGTACCGGGTGGCCATGCACGATGACCCCGGCGCCCTGGTCGAGGACCACCCCGCCCGGCAGCACCCCGACTGGGTGTTCGAGTACGGCGGCAAGCTCTACTACGACCCGGGGATCCCCGAGGCCCGCGAGTTCGTGATCGAGGCGATGATGCACTCGGTCGAGAACTACGACCTGGACGGGGTGCACTTCGACGACTACTTCTACCCGTATCCGGTGGCGGGCGTGGAGCTCCCGGACCAGGACACCTACGCCGAGCACGGGGACGGGTTCGACGACGTCGGGGACTGGCGGCGCAACAACGTCGACCTCATGGTGCGGGAGATGAGCGAGGCGGTGAAGGCCGCCAAACCGCACGTGAAGTTCGGCATCAGCCCGTTCGGGATCTGGCGCAACTCCAGCACCGACCCCGAGGGTTCCGACACCAACGGCTCGCAGTCCTACGACAACCAGTACGCCGACAGCCGCAGGTGGGTGCGGGAGGGCTGGCTCGACTACATCAACCCGCAGGTCTACTGGGAGATCGGTCTGCCCGTCGCGGACTACTCGGTCCTGGTCCCCTGGTGGGCGGAGGTGGTCGCGGGCACCGGCACGCACCTGTACGTCGGGCAGGCCGCCTACAAGGTCGGCAACGAGGGCGCCTGGTCCGATCCCGGCGAGCTCTCCAGCCACCTGGACTTCAACCGCGACCACCCCGGGGTCCTGGGCGACGTCTACTTCAGCGCGACCTCGCTGCGCACCAACGCGCGGGAGGCCATGGAGGCCGTGGTCGAGGACCACTACTCCAGTCCCGCCCTCGTACCGGTCAAGGAGGGCCTGGGCGGAACCGTGCCCGCGCCGCCGCGGGTGAGCGCTCGGAGCGGTGCGGAGGGCACCGAACTGGACATCGACCCCGGCCCCGGCGAGGCGCCCGCCTACTACGCGGTGTACGCCTTCGACGGCCGACCCGACCGGGACGACGCCAGGTGCGGCGTCGAGGACCCGCGCACCATGCTCGGCACCGTGCGTGCCGATGACGACGGCTCCGCGACCTTCACCGCGCCCGACGGCGGCGACACCACGTACTACGTGACCGCGCTGCACCGGCTCCACCACGAGAGCCGGGCCAGCCGACCGGTCCACCTGCCCTGACGCACAGGGCCCTTCCGCCGATACTGCTGCGCTGAGCAGCGGTGACGGACCATGATCCGGCACCGCTGCTCCCGGTTCCGGGCCTCCTCGGCATCCTCCGGCAGAGCCGAATCGGTACCCCTTCGGGGTAGGGGTACCCTGGCCTACATGTCACCGTCCCGGCCGCACCGCAGCCGCACGGGATACGCCTGGGCGCGCATCCTGCTGCTCACCGCGCTGCTGCTCGGGTTCGGCGCCATGCACACCCTGGGCCACCTCCAGCACGAGGCCCACGCCTCGGTCGGCCCGTACGGCGGGCTCGCCGAACCCACGGCGGCGCCGCACTCGTCCGGTCACGGCGACCACGGGGCGGGCTCCGCCGAAGCGCACGCGTCCGGTCACGCCTCGGAGGTCACCCGCGCTCCCACGGCCGACCACGCGGCCCCGGCCGGGGCGCACTCTGCGGTGTGGGAGGACCGGGCCCAGCTCCCCGAACTGGACCCGACCTCCGCGTGCCTGGCCCTGGCCGCCTTCACCGCCGTACTGCTGGGGGTCGGCGCCGTCGCCTTCACCCGCTGGCCCGTCGTCCCCGTGAACCCCGCGGACCCGGCCCTGTGCTCCGTGCGATCCCCTCTCCCCGGGCCGGCCAAGCCCTCCCTGGCCCGCCTGCAGGTGCTGCGCATCTAGATGCCCACGCGGGCCGACACCCGTCGGCTCCGCGCCCGCGCACCGCCAGTACCGCGCCGGAGCCGGACTCCGCGCGGCAAGGAGTCCAGAGAGGAAACACGGTCGCCATGACCTCAACCGAACATGCCCCGAACAGGCGGATCCTGACCGCGATCGCGGCCGCCTTCGCCACCGCCCTGTTCGCAGCGGCCTGCGGAAACGACGGCGGGGACACCCCGACCACCACGTCCGACAGCGAGGAGCGGACCGCCGAGTTCAACGAGGCGGACGTGGAGTTCGCGCAGATGATGATCCCCCACCACGAGCAGGCCGTGGCGATGACCGACCTCGCCGGGTCCCGGGCGGGCGAGGAGGTCCGTGCCCTGTCGGAGGAGATCCGCGACGCCCAGGGCCCGGAGATCGAACAGATGGAGACACTGCTCGACGCGTGGGGCGCCGGAACGGGGGACGGCACGGACCACTCCGGGATGGCCGGGATGCTCTCCGAGGAGCAGATGTCCGAACTGGAGACCGCCGAGGGGGAGGACTTCGACACCCTGTTCCTGGAGTACATGGTCCTGCACCACGAGGGCGCGGTGGACATGGCCCGCACCGAGCTCGACGAGGGGGCCAACCCCGAGGCGCTCGAACTGGCCGAGGAGATCATCGCCGCCCAGGAGAGCGAGATCGAGCTGATGAACGAGATGCTCGGCGCCGAGGAGCCGGGAGGGGACCCGGCCTCCGCAACCCCCGAAGCCGGGGAGTCGGACGACGGCACCGCCGAGAACGGCCACTCGGAGCACTGAGGCCCAGGGGGCGGCGCCCGTGGACCGCGGGCGCCGCCCCGCCACCCGTGGAACCGAAGTGGAAACCGAGAGGCCGGAGAAGATCCATGCGCAACGGAAAACGAACACACACCCGAACCCTCACCGCGCTGACCGCGGCGGGGCTGCTCGCCGTCACCACGGCGTGCGCGGAACCGGAGGAGGGCGTGCGGGCACAGGCCGGAAACCGGGGCGGGGACGGTGTGCCGAACAGCCTGGGGGTCGCCCTGCCCGAGGAGACCGGGCACGTGCACGGGGTCGGTGTCGACCCCGGCTCCGGGGAGGTCCTGGTGGCCTCGCACTCGGGCCTGTACACGGTCCCCGCCCCCGAGCGGCCCACCCGGGAGGCGACGGTACCGGCCCGTGTGGGCCCCGTGATCGACCTCATGGGCTTCACCGTTCGGGGCCCCGGCCACTACCTGGCCGGCGGCCACCCCGGGGGCGAGACCGACATGCCCGACCCCGTCGGGCTGATCGAGACCCGTGACGGCGGCCGGAACTGGGAAGCCCTGTCGCTCGCGGGCGAGTCCGACTTCCACGCGCTGGCCTCCGGGGACGACCTGGTGGTCGGCTTCGACGGCGCGCTCCGCACCACCGGGGACGGCACCACCTGGACGGACCTGGACCCGCAGGTGGCGGCCTTCGACCTGGCGGTGTCCGACGACGGCGGGACCGTCGTGGCCGTCACCGACCGGGGCCCGGTGCGCTCGACCGACGGCGGGGCCGGTTTCGATGCGGTGGCGGAAGCTCCCCCGCTGGCGCTGGTCGACTGGGTGCCCGGGGGCGAGACGGTGTTCGGGGTCGCGGTGGACGGCGGTGTGCACCGGAGCGAGAACGCCGGCGCCACCTGGGAGCGCACCGGAGAACTTCCCGGCAGCCCGGAGGCGCTGCACGCCGACGAGGACCAGGTGATCGTGGTCGCCGACCGGCACGTGGCCCGCTCCACCGACCTGGGGGCGACCTTCGACGCCTGGTGAGGGCGGCCCGCGGGGCCCTCCGGAGGGCCCCGCGGGAGTCCCGCTGAAGGGGTGCTGGCGGGTCGGCCCGGGGCGGCCGGGGCTCTGCGAGACTCGGGGGATGGGAGAGTTCGTCACCGTCCGGGAGCACCCCGACGTCAGCCTGTTCTGCTCGTCCCTCGGGCCGCCCGACGGTACGCCGCTGCTCGTGGTGCACGGCGGCCCCGACTGGGACCACAGCTACCTGCGCCAGCCCCTGGACCGGTTGGGGCGCCCGGTCCTCCTCCCGGACCTGCGGGGCTGCGGCCGGTCGACGCGGGGTCTGGGCCCCGACGGCTACTCCTTCGAAGCCGCCGCCGCGGACCTGGTCGTCCTCGCCGACCGGCTCGGCCTGGACCGCTTCGACCTGCTCGGGTTCTCCACCGGAGGGCAGATCGCCCAGCGCGTCCTGCTGGCGGCGCCCGAACGGGTGCGCCGGACCGTGGTCGCGTCGAGCAGCCTGTGGCCGGTCACCGACGCCGACTTCGGGCCGTGGCCCGAACGCACCGCCCGGCGCGCCGCCGAGGCCGGAGTGTGGTCCGGCTCCCACCTGACCGGCCCCGCACTGGTCCGGGAGGCCGCCGTCGCCGGCGCTCCGGCCAACGTCCACACACCGGAGCGGGTCCCCGGCTACCTGGCCCTGCTGGACCGCGTCTCCTGGTCGGGCGAGTGGCTGGAGGCGTTCCGAGCGGGTTCCCTGGACTCGCCCCGGCCGCCGGAGGGGCCCGAACGGCTGCGCGGGCTCGCCGCTCCCCTGCTGTTCCTGCACGGCCGCCAGGACATGGTCTTCCCGGCCTCCCTCGCCGAACGCGCGGCCGGGTTCCTGCCGGGAGCCCGGGCGGTGGTCCTGGAGGGCGCGGGGCACATGGCGCACCTGGACCGGGGCGAGGCGTGGCTCGATGCCCTGGACGCCTTCCTCTCCGAGCCCTGAGCGCGGCGCGTCCGCTTCCGCAGCCGCGAAGCCCTGCCGGGCAAGGCTTGTAAGCGGCACAGAAGCCACCTAACATCCTGCAATGCGCACCCCCTCACCCCTTCCCGACCGCCTGTCCGGCTGCCTGTTGGGCGGCGCCATCGGCGACGCGCTCGGAGCCCCCGTCGAAGGGCTCGGGCTCGACCAGATCCACGAACGGTACGGCGGGAGGGGCCTCACCGAGTACGCCGAGGGCTCCTACGGGGTCGGGGCGATCACCGACGAGACCCAACTGACCCTGCTCACCTCCGACGCCCTGGTGCGGGCCTCGGTCCGGGCCCGGGACAAGGGCATCGGCGGGGCCGCCGTTGGCATGGTCCAGATGGCCTACCTGGGGTGGGCGCGGATCCACGGGAGCGGCCCGGACACCGCCCCGGCACCGTCCGGGCCGTCCCCCGCGGACCCGGCGGCTCCGGCGGGCCCGCGGAACGGTCCCGGCCCACTGCACACCCCGCGCGGTTACGGGGCCGCCACCGTGGCCGCCCTGCGCAAGGCCGCCGCCCGGAACGAGCCCGGGCTGCCCCTGGGCACCGTGGCGGAGCCGGTCAACAACTCGAAGGGGTGCGCCGCCGTGGTCCGGACGGCCCCGTGCGGGTTCGGGACGGTTAGCGCCGAGTACGCCTTCGAACTGGCGGAGCAGGTGGCCGCGCTGACGCACGGGCACCGCACGGCCCAACTCGCCGCGGGAGTGTTCGCCGCCACGGTATGGGGTCTGGTCCGCGGTGGGGAGCTGCCCGGGTCCCTGGCCCGGGCCCGGGGCCTGCTGGAGGACAGGCGGGGCCACGGGGAGGTCTCACGGGCGCTGGACTCGGCAGCCTCGGTGGCCGCCCGGGGCGTCCCGGACGCCTGGGACCTGGCCGGACTCGGTGACGGGTGGACCTCGGAGGAGGCCCTGGCGGTGGCGGTGTGCGTGGCCCTGCGCGCCGAGGACCTCACCGTCCCGGACACCACCCCGGGCTCCCGGGGGCTCCCCGAGGCCGGGCGGTACGGCCTGCGGCTGGCGGTCAACCACTCCGGGGACAGCGACACCATCGGGGCCCTGTGCGGGAACCTGATCGGCGCCCGGTACGGGGTGCACGCCTTCCCCGGGCACTGGCAGTCCCAGTTGGAGGCGCGGGACCGGGTGCTCGGGCTGGCCGCCGACGCCGCGCTGGAGTACGGCCCGTGTCCCCCCGCCGCTCTGGACCACGGCGGGGTGCACGAGTCCTGGGCTCCGTCCTGTTCCGGTTGAGCCCGGGGCCGGGGCGGAGGTCCGCAACGAGTCCCGGTGGGACGGCCAGGTGCGGGAGGAGGACGCCGGTCGGGTCGGCTCCCGCGATCCCTCCCGTGTGTTGCCCTCCCACCCGTGCCGACGGACACCTGCGCCCCGTCCCTTCCGCCCGCGTGTGGGATCCTCGTGTATTCCCGGAATCCCTTACACGGCGCTTACCCCGCCTGGGTAGGGAGTCCCCGTCAACCCAGGCGCAGTGCGCCCACGGAAGGAACGAAACGCGATGATCAGCGAAATAATCGATTGGTTCAAGGGCCTGTTCGGCGATACCGCGGAGCAGGTGTCGAACGGGGTGAGCGGCACCCTGGACCAGGTGGGCGGCGGGGCGGAGTCGGCTTTCAACGGCCTTGAGGGGGCGGGCCAGGACCTCGGGGCGCAGGGCCAGGCCTTCGCCGAGGAGGGTCTGGGCGGTGCGACCGAAGCGGCGCAGGGGTTCCAGGAGCAGGCACAGGACCTCGGCGGCATCGCGGAGGACCCGATGGGAGCCGCCACGGACGAGGTCCGCGACCGCCTCGGTGGACAGGGCTGAGCCCGGTGGGTGCCACCGTGTGCTGACGGCGTGCCCGGACCGGAGTCGGACCGGTCCGGGAGCGGCCGACGGGAAAACCAGCTGCCCCTGAGCTCCGGGAGAACTACCCTCCCCTGGAACGCATCCGAACTCTCCCGGACACAGGCGGTGGCGCATGGACTGGCGGGCCTGGCTCCTGATCGTCGGGCTCTTCGCCGCGACCATGGGCGACAGGTTCGCCGACATCGCCTTCGCACTGCACGCCGTCGAACTCGGCTCCAGTGGTTTCCTCGCCGCGGTCCTACTGGCCTCCGCCTTCCCAGGGCTGCTGTTGGGGCTGGTCGGCGGGGTGGTCGCCGACCGGCGCCTGCACTGGTGGTGGTGGCCGCTCGGGTTGGGGTTCCAGGCCGGGGTCTACCTGGTCCTGTCCCGGTTGGACACCCCCTGGCACCTGGTGGCGGGGGTGGCCCTGAGTAGTTCGGCCGCGGCGGTCCTGGGCCCGGTCGGCAGCAAACTGCTCGGGGCGCTGGCCCGGGGGCACGAGAACCGGGCCGCCAGGGCCAACACCGCGGCGACCGGTACCGCAGCGGTCCTGGGGACCGCGTTGGGCGGGGTGTCGTTCGCGGTGGGGAGCCGGGGACTGCTGTTGGCCGTCACCGGCTGCGCCCTGCTCGTCCTGGCGCTGTGCGCGCTGGCGGTCGACTACCGGGGAGCGGTCGCTACGGAGCGGGCCCCGTCCGGCACCGGGGCGCTGGTGGGGTTCCGGCGGTTGACCTCCCCCGACGTGTTCGGCCTCGCCGGGGTGGCGTGCGTGGTGGGGGTCGTCCTCGGTACGTCGGTCGAGGCGGTCTCGGGTGTGTTCGTGCTGACCGGGTTCGTCGGGGTGAGCGAGGCGGGGTACGGGCTCGCGGTGGCCGCGTGGGCGGGCGGGATCGTGGTGGGCGGGGCGTTGTTCGGCGGCCTGGCCCCGCTCCGGTTCGCCATGCCCCTGGCGGCTGTGGGCATGGGCGCGATGATCTCCCTGCCCGCGCTGGTGCCGGTGCCGTGGGCGGCGGTGGCCTCCTTCGGGGCGGGCGGTGTCTGCAACGGGGTGTTCAACACGGCGTTGGCCACGGCGATCTGGACACGGGTGACCCCAGCCGAACACGGTCGTGCGTGGGCCGCGTTCCGGTGGATGGTCACCTGTTGCCTGCTGAGCGGATACGTCTCGGGGGCTGTGGCCGGTACCGAGGGGGCGCGGGCACTGGTGTTGGCTTCGGGGACAGCCGCGGTCCTGGCGGGGGCGGTGTTCCTGGGCGTACGCGCCAGAACCGGCACAAAGCGCTCCCGGACGGTGCCGTCCGAAACCTGAGCCCCCGTACCCGCGCGGTCGAGCAGCGCCAGGCGTTCCGGTGGCGGTGCGCCGCTACGACCACCGCCGGTTCCGCGCCGCGCTCCACGGCCCTCCCGCGCACCCGAGAACCCCGTGGGCCGACTAACCCGTCCACAGGTCCTCGACGATGCGGGCGACCGCGTCCTCGGCGGTGCGGCCCGCACCGACCAGCGTGTCGGACGCGGCCCCGGTCCAGTCCCCGTAACCGATCAGGTGCAGCCGCGGCTCCCGGACGCTGCGGTTCCCGTCGACCGGGATCCGGCCGTCCGCGTCGAACGGCTCCAGCGGGGCCAGGTGGTCCAGGGCCGGACGGAACCCGGTACACCACAGGACCGCGTCGGTCTCCAGTTCGCTGCCGTCGGCCCAGGCCACGCCGGTCCGGGTGAGCCGCTCGAACATCGGCAGCGCCGTGAGGACTCCCCTGTCCCGCGCCCGGCGCACACTGGGCACCATGACGATGTCGCCCAGGGACGCGGCGCCCCGGCCCGCTCCCCCGCCCAGGGCGCGTTGTGTGTCCGCGTCGAACAGCACGCGGCCGTCCACGTCGTCGGGCATGAACCTGACCGGGCGCCGGGCGACCCACGTGGTGCGGGCGACCTCCGAGAGGTCCGCGAGGAGCTGGGCCGCGGAGTTGCCGCCGCCCACGACCGTCACCCGCTGCCCGGCGAACTCCTCCGGGCCGCGGTAGTCGGCCGTGTGCAGCTGTCGGCCCTCGAAGAGGTGCCGTCCGGGGTGGTCGGGAGTGTACGGGCGGCGCCAGGTCCCGGTCGCGCTGACCACGTGCCGGGCGCGCCACGTGCCCGTGGAGCCGACCACCTCCAGCGCCCCGTCTGCGCGGCGCACCCCGGTCACGGTCACCGGGCGGCGCACCGGCAGCTCGTAGCGGCTCTCGTACGCGGCCAGGTAGTCGGCGACGTGCCGCGCCGAGGGGAGCTCCTGCCCCGGCTCGCCCGGCATCCGCCAGCCCGGCAGGGAGCTGTGCTCGGCGGGGGAGATCAACCGCAGGGAGTCCCAGTAGTTGCTCCAGGCCCGGTCCCAGAAGCCGCCCGGCGCCCCCTGCCCGTCGAGGATGACGTAGTCGGCCCGCGCGCGTGCCAGGTGGTAGCCGGTGGCCAGCCCCGCCGGGCCGCCTCCGATCACGACGACGTCGGTCTCGGCGTCAGCGGATGCGACCACGTGTTCCCTCCGGGGTGTAGGAGTCGGCCGACTGCTGCGTGACTGGTGCGGCGTCGGGGTCGGCTTCCCAGTGTCGACGACGTGCCGTCCCCAGCGACCGGGGGGCCGGGCGAGAGCGGACACCGGCAGGTCGTGACGGACCCAACAGACAAACTGTGAGTAGCATTCTGAACACCAATAGCTACAGTCCGTTGTCGATCCGCCTTGGAGTCCGTATGAAGCCGCCCTTCAGACCGCACCAGCTGGCCCTGCGCATCGCCACCGGCGCCTCCATCCTCAACTCGGGACTGGACAAGCGGGGCGCCGACGAGGACACCGCGATGGGACTGCACGGGATGGCGGTCGGCACGTACCCGTTCCTGGACAAGGTCGACCCGGCCACCTTCACCAGGCTCCTGTCCGCCGGGGAGATCGCCCTGGGCACCGCTCTGCTGGTGCCGCTCGTGCCGAGCAGGCTCGCCGGTGCGGGGCTGAGCGCCTTCGCCGCCGGCCTGCTCGGCCTCTACCTGCGCACACCCGGGATGCACAAGCCCCGGAGCCTGGCCCCCACCCCGGACGGCCTGCCCCTGTCCAAGGACCTGTGGCTGCTCGGCGCCGGGCTCTCCCTGGTCCTGGAGGGCTGCGAGCGGGACTGACGCACGCTCCCTCGCGCCCGGGCGGGGCCGGTGCCGGTGCGGGGTTCCCGGAGCGGTCCTGTTGAACGGTGGTCAACTAGTGTGGTGCGCGCCTCACCCCCTCCGACCCGAAGGGTTCCCCGTGCCCCCTGCCACCCCCTCGTCCCCCTCCCGTCGTACGGCGCTCGTCACCGGAGCCTCCTCCGGCATCGGGGCGGCGGTGGCCGCGGCACTGGTCGGCCGCGGCTACCGCGTGTTCGGAACCAGCCGCGACCCCGCGACGGTCGCCGATCCGGTCCCGGGGGTCGAGTACCTGCCCCTGGACCTGACCGACTACGAGTCCGTGGAGGCGTGCGCCAGGGCCGCGGGCGAGGTGGACGTCCTGGTCAACAACGCGGGCGAGAGCCAGAACGGCCCGATCGAGGAACTGCCGATGGCGGCGGTGGAGCGGGTGTTCCGGCTCAACGTGTTCGGCGCGGTCCGCCTCACCCAGCTGGTCCTGCCGGGGATGCGCTCTCGCGGGTACGGGCGCGTGGTCATGGTCGGCTCGATGCTGGCGAGTTTCCCGCTGGCGTACCGCTCCTCGTACGTGGCCGCCAAGGCGGCGATGAAGGGTTTCGCGGACGCCGCGCGGCGCGAGGTGTCGCCGTTCGGGGTGGGCGTGACGACGGTGGAGCCGGGTTCGATCAACACCGGGATCAGTGAGCGCCGCACCCAGTACGTGGGTGAGGACTCCCCGTTCCGGGAGGAGTACCGGACCATGGTGAACGCGCTCAACGCCAACGAGGCCAAGGGGATCTCGGCGGAGCGGGTGGCCGCGACCGTGGTCGGGGCGATCGAGGCGAGGCGGCCGCGGCCGCTGTACGCCGTGGGCAGCAACGCCCCGCTCGTGTTCGCGCTGCGCCGTCTGCTGCCCCGCGCCGCGATGCTGCGGATCGTGGCCCGCAAGCACGGCCTGGGATGACGCGGGAATGACCTCAGGGCACAATCAGTGACACGGCGGGCTTCCCACACCCCTGAGCCCGCAGTCCCGTCATCCATTCCCGGGAGAGCGATGTTCACCTTCGAGAGCAGCGACGGCCTCACCGTGCATGTCCACGAGTGGCAGCCCGACGGCCCGCCGCGCGCAGTCGTGCAGCTGGCACACGGCATGGGCGAGCACGCCCTGCGTTACGCTCCCCTGGCCAGGGCACTCAACGAGCGCGGGTACACGGTGTACGCCAACGACCACCGGGGCCACGGAGCCACCATGCACGCCGCGCCCGGCCACCTGGGCGCGGACGGCTGGAACCTGCTGGTCGCCGACATGGCCGCGCTCTCCCGGATCCTGCGCGACCGCCACCCCGGCCTGCCCCTGGTACTGATCGGGCACAGCCTGGGTTCCTTCGCCACCCAGCAGTACCTGCTCGAACACGCCGACCTGCTCACCGGAGCGGCGCTCAGCGGCACCACCGCCGCGGACCTGTTCCTGGACTCGGTCCCGCCGGGCACCACCGACCTCGACGAGGTGTTCAACGCCCCCTTCCAGCCGATCCGGACCAGAGCGGACTGGATCAGCCGCGACGAAGAGCAGGTCGACCTGTACGTCGCCGATCCCCTGTGCGGGTTCGCGCTGGACGAGGACGGACTGACGGGGTTGGCCGCCGCGGCCTTCGGCCCGCTCACGGACCCCTCGGGGCTGCGAGGCGACCTGCCCGTATACGTCCTGGTCGGGGACCAGGACCCGCTCAACCACCGGTTGGAGTTCAGCGACGCGCTGGTCGAGCGCTATCGCAAGGCGGGCGTCACCGACCTCGTGTACCGCACCTACCCGGGGGCGCGGCACGAGGTGCTCAACGAGACCAACCGGGCGGAGGTCGTCGGTGAGCTGGTGGAGTGGGTGGATCGGGTGACCGGCGCCTGAGCTGGTCCCTTAGGTTGGCCTCAGCAAGGCATCCGACCGACCGGAGGTACACGCGTGACCAGTGTCGTCAAGTTCAACGTCCTGACCGTCCCCGAGGGCGAGGGCTCCACGCTGGAGGAGCGTTTCGCCAAGCGCGCGGGGCTGGTGGAGGACCAGGAGGGGTTCGAGGAGTTCCAGCTCCTGCGCCCCGTCGAGGGCACCGACAAGTACCTGGTGTACACCCGCTGGCGGTCCGAGGAGGACTTCCAGAACTGGGTGAACGGCCGGGCCTTCCAGAAAGGCCACGCCCAGGCCGCGGCCGACGCGAAGAAGGACGGCCACGCCTCCGGCGGGCACGGCGGTCCGGCGGCGAGCAACAGCGAGATCTGGGGCTTCGAGGTCGTCCAGCACGTCACCGCCCGGAGCTGAACCCGGTCGCCCTCCCCTCCCGGCCGGTACGTGTGACCGGCCGGGAGGGCGGGCGCGGGAAACGGGCACGGGCCTCACCCCGGTTTGCGGGCCTCGATCAGGTGGCGGGCGGAGTGGGCCACGAACGGGCCGTGCGCCGTGATCCGCTCGTGCAGCTCCCGCAGCCGGTCGCGGTAGCCGTCCACGGTGAAGTCGGGCACCATCCACACGACCTTGCGCAGGAAGTACACGATTGCTCCGACGTCGTGGAACTCCATCCTGAGCCGCTCGGCCCTGAGGTCGACGACCTCCAGCCCGGCCGCCTCGGCCCCGGCCGCTTCCCGGTCCGGGTGGCGTGCTTCGCGGACCTCCTCCGGCTGCGGGCCGAGGAAGTACTCGACCAGCTCGAACACGCTCGACGGCCCGACGTGCTGTGCCAGGTAGGTGCCGCCGGGGGTGAGGACGCGGGCGATCTCCTCCCACCGGACGGTCACCGGGTGGCGGCACACGACCAGGTCGAAGGCGGCGTCGGCGAAGGGCAGCGGGGGTTCGTCCGGGTCGGCGACCACGGCCACCCCTCTGGGGTGCAGGAGACGGGTGGCCTTGGCGACGTTGGGCGGCCACCCCTCGGTGGCGACGGTCAGCGGCGGGTGTCCGGGGATCCCGGCGAGGACCTCGCCGCCCCCGGTCTGGATGTCGAGGGCGGCGGAGGCGCGGGCCATCCGCTCACCCATGAGGCGCTGGTAGCCCCAGGAGGGGCGCTGCTCGGTGGCACGGCCCTCGAACCAGGAGAAGTCCCAGCCCTCGGTCGGCTCGGCTGCGGCCCCGGCGAGGAGCTCGTCGAAGGTTCTGCTCATCCGCACATCCTCCTCCCAGGTCAGGCCCCGGAGCCACCGGTTTTCGTCCCGCCGTGCCCGGTGTCCCCCACCCGGTTGCCGGAGCTCGGTGGTGGGACGCCAGGATGGTTCGTTATGAGAACGCTCGCCCGGCGTGCGCGGCACGCCTTTCCCCTGTCCGCCGTGACCGCCGGGCTCATCGCCGTCCTGGTCGGTGTGACGAGCTCGGCCGCGATCGTGTTCACCGCCGCCGAGGCCGCCGGAGCCTCCCCCGGGGAGATCGCCTCGTGGATGCTCGCACTGGGCGTGGGCATGGCCGTGACCTGCGTGGGCCTGTCCCTGCGTTACCGGGCCCCCGTGGTGACCGCCTGGTCCACGCCGGGGGCCGCCCTGCTGGCGGTCGGATTGGACGGGGTGACCATGGCACAGGCCGTGGGCGCCTTCCTGTTCTCGGCCGCGCTCATCACGCTGAGCGGGGTGACGGGATGGTTCGAGCGGGTGATGGACCGTATCCCGGTGCCGCTGGCCGCGGGGTTGCTGGCGGGGGTGCTGCTGCAGTTCGGGATCGGGCTGTTCACCAGCATGGAGGGAGACTTCGCGGTGGTGTTCGCGATGTTCACGGTGTACCTGCTGTGTCGCCGGTGGCTTCCCCGGTACGCGGTCCTGCTCTCCCTGCTCGCCGGTGGCCTGGTGGCCGCCGCACAGGGCTCCCTGCGGTTGGGGGCGGTGGAACTCGCCCTGGCCGCGCCCGTGTTCGTCGCCCCCGAGTTCTCCCTGCCGGTGCTGGTCAGTGTCGGCCTGCCGCTGTTCGTGGTGACGATGGCCTCGCAGAACCTGCCAGGGGTGGCGGTGCTGCGCGGCGACGGCTACCGGGTGCCGATCTCCCCGGTGATCGGGTGGACCGGGGCGACCAACCTGGTCCTGGCCCCGTTCGGCTGCTACGGGATGAACCTGGCCGCGATCACCGCGGCGATCTGCACGGGACCGCAGGCCCACCCGGACCGGGAGCGCCGCTACCTCGCCGGGGTCTGGGCGGGTGTCTTCTACCTGTGCGTGGGGTTGTTCGGCGCGACCGTGGCGTCGCTGCTGGCCACACTGCCGTCGACGCTGGTGCTGGCGATCGCCGGGCTGGGGCTGCTGGGCACGATCGGCGGTTCGCTGGCCTCGGCGGTCTCCGACGAGGGGTCCCGGGAAGCCGCGGTGGTGACGTTCCTGGCGACGGCCTCCGGGTTCACCCTGTTCGGGGTGGGGTCGGCCTTCTGGGGCCTGCTCGCCGGGGCCCTCACCCTGCTGGTGACCCGCCCGCGCCGGGCTGCGGCCGGGGTGGCGGAGCAGACCGCGGACGAGCCCCCGCGGGAAGCGCCGCCCCGGGACCCCCTGCGGTAAAGGGCTTGCGGGAACGGACGCCCCGCCGCTATAAATGCTGGGGCCGCGTCCGACCCCCGGCGCGGCGGAGACCAGAGAGGAGGCACATCCGATGTTCCCCGTGATCACCGCGTCCGTGTCCTCCCGGGTCGGCGACCACCGCTGACCCCGGCGACGGCGGGCGCACACACCGAAGGTGCTGCCTTGACCGTTCTTCCGAACGCCCTGACCGTCCGTCCCATCACCGGCCCCGAAGAGCTGGAGCTCTTCAACCGGCTGCCCTACGTGCAGAACCCCGAGTTCGCCGACGACCTCGCCAAGGGTCGCCGCCGCCCCTCCTGGATGTGGGTGGCCCTCGACGGCGACCGGCTCCTGGCCCGCCTGTCCTGGTGGTGCCGCGACCAGGACGACGCCCCCTTCCTGTTGGACGTCCTCGACGTGGACGACAGCACCCGCGACGTGGACCGTGTCGGCGTGGCC
The DNA here is from genome assembly GCF_055763695.1 of Nocardiopsis moroccensis. Classification (NCBI taxonomy): domain Bacteria; kingdom Bacillati; phylum Actinomycetota; class Actinomycetes; order Streptosporangiales; family Nocardiopsidaceae; genus Nocardiopsis; species Nocardiopsis moroccensis. The sequence continues at coordinate 3,373,132 of NZ_CP199747.1, forward strand.
GAACACCTGCTGCGCACCGCGAACGAGGCCCTCTTCCCGGAGGGCGCCCCGGTCCCCCAGGGCACTCCCCCACCCGAGTACCTGCGTTTCGTCCCCGCCGACTGGCGTGAGGACGAGGCGGCCCGGCGCGCGGTGGAGGACCGTGTGCACGCGGTCGAGCGGGTGGGCGCCGTCCCGCTCGTCGAGCGCCTGCGCTACGAGTGGTTCGCCGGGTATCCGGTCCCCCGGCCGAGCGGGCGCCTGCGGTTCCGCGGGATCGAGGGAACCGAGGACATCCTCGGCCTCATGGCCCGCGCCCTGGAGGGGACCCTGGACGCCCACGACCGCGCCGACCTCGACGGCAAGTCCGCCGAGGAGGTCGCCGCGGCCAACTTCGCCGACGAGTTCGCCAACTACACGACGCCCCGGGCCTGGTGGCGGGTGGCGACGCTCCCCGGCGGCGAGCCGGTGGGCTTCGTCATCCCCGCCCGCAACGCCTACCACCCGATCATCGCCTACATCGCGGTGCTGCCCGAGCACCGTGGCAACGGCTACATCGACGACCTGCTCGCCGAGGGCACCCGGGTGCTGGCCGAGGAGGGTGTTGCCAACGTCCGGGCCACCACGGACGTCGGCAACGTACCGATGGCCGAGGCGTTCACCCGGGCGGGCTACGACACCGTCAGCGCCGTGATGAACATGACCTGGACGAAATAGCGGCGCACGCGCGGGCGGGGGCGTAGGAACGCCCCCCGCCCGCGCGTGGGCTCTGCGGTGCCGTCTGCTCCGCGAAGGTGTCGTTCGGCGCTACCGGGCCCCGGCGATGATCCGCCCGGTCTCGGCGACCGCGGCGAGGAGGTCCTGGGGGTCGGCGGTCATCCCGGCGACCGCGAGGTCCACCTCCTCCAGCCCGGCGCCGGCGAGCAGGGTCCTGTCGCTGGTCGCCCACTCGCCGCGGGCGGCCAGTACGGCGTGCGCGGTCTGCGAGGCGGCCTGGGCGATCAGCCCCGCGCACTGGGCCACCCGCCCGTACGGCGCGTGGTCGTGTTCGGCGCAGGCGAGGTTGGCCGAGGCGAGCCCGCGCCAGAGGGGCGGGGCACTCCGGCGGAGCGCGTCCGGGTAGCCGGGCCGGGGCAGGTCACCGACCAGGACCCGGCCGACGGCGAGTTCGGCGACGAGCAGGTAGGTGGGGACGCCCACCAGGTGGAACATGAGCGGTTCGATCCGGAACCGGCCCTGTTCGGCCTCGGCCAGTTCGTGTTCGACCGCGTCGAGGTCGCGGTAGTGGACGTCCACGGCCCGGCCGTCGATCCGCAGCCGGGCACCACCGTTGAACACGCCCTCGCTCCGGCCGCCGTTCTCGGGGACCTCGCCCTCCCACCCGGTCTCCCGCAACGCCCGGGGATCGAACCTGCCCCCGGAACCCCGGTGGTAGAGGGCGAGGTCCCAGTCGCTGTCCGGCCGGTGGGTGCCCTGGGCCCGCGAGCCGCCCAGGGAGACCGCCTCGACCCCGGGGAGGGCGGCGAGTCGGTCGGCGGTGGCGGAGAGGAAGCGTTCATCGGGGCCGGCACGGCCGTCGGTGTGGGTCATGCCTCCATGGTGCCCTGCCCGGCTCCCCCGCCGCCCCGCCTGACCCCGCCCGGTCCCCGGGCCGCGGTCAGGCGGGTCCGCCGGTCTCCCGGCCGCCGACCCCGTTGGTCCCGCTCTCGGGACCGCTCGGACCGCCTCCGGCATCACGCTGCTGATCGCGCCGCATTCGACGGGACCGCGCCGTCAGGGGCGCCTTGCGCTGCCGTTGGACACCGGAACCCTCGGCGAACTCCGCCTGGAGGGACTTCACCAGCGCGGCCATCATGAAGAAGCCGATCACGAAGAACGGCAGTCCGAACACGATGATCGTCTGTTGCAGCGCGTCGAGTCCCCCTTCGCCGGACGCCGTGAGGACCGTGGCGGCGACCACCCCCTCGGTGATACCCCAGAACACCCGCTGGCGGGTCGGGGACTCCGACGTGCCGGAGCAGAGCATGTCCACCACCAGGGACGCCGAGTCCGAGGAGGTGGTGAAGAAGATGACCACGATGACGATGGCTATCACCGAGAGCAGCGTCGTCAGCGGGTAGTGGGTCAGGAAGGCGAAGAGCGCGCCGGGGATGTCCCCCTGGTCCACGACCTCCTCGACCAGGCCGCCGCCCTGGTTCATCTCGATGTCGAAGGAGGAGAGCCCGAACACGCTGAACCAGACGATGCTGAACGCGGTGGGCAGCCCCAACACCCCCAGGACGAACTCCCGGATGGTGCGCCCCTTGGAGATGCGGGCGATGAAGATCCCCACGAACGGCGACCAGGTGATGGTCCAAGCCCAGTAGAAGACCGTCCAGGTGCCCTGCCACCCCGTGTTCCCGAACGCGTCGTTCCAGAACGAGAGCGGGATCAGCCATTCCAGGTAGATACCGGTGGTCTCGATGACGCCCTTGGCCAGGAACAGGGAGGACCCGGCGAAGAACACGAAGAGGAGCAGCCCGACCGCCATCACGATGTTGATGGAGGAGAGCCACTTGATGCCGGTGTCCAGCCCGGTCATCACGGAGATCACCGCGATCAGGGTGATGACGGAGATGAGGATGATCTGGGTGAGGCGGCTCTCCTCGATACCGAACAGCGTGTTGAGCCCGCTGTTGATCTGCATGGTGCCCAGACCGATGGTCACCGCCACACCGAACAGGGTGCCCAGCACCGCGAAGATGTCGATGAGCCGGCCGAAGGGGCCGTTGATCCGCTCACCGAGGAAGGGGTAGAAGATCGAGCTGACCCGGAAGGGCAAGCCCTTGCGGTAGACGAAGTAGGCGAAGGCCAGGGCCGGCAGGCAGAAGATCGTCCAGGTGTGCAGCCCGAAGTGGTAGAGCGTGAACCCCATGGCCTGTTCCGCGGCCTGGACCGTTCCGGGTTCGACGTTGCCCTGCGGCGGGTTGGCGAAATGGCTGATCGGTTCGGCCACGCCCCAGAACATGAGGATGCTGCCGATACCGGCCGCGAACAGCATGCAGAACCAGGTGAGGTTGCTGTACTCGGGTTTGCTGTCCGGTGAGCCGAGACGGACGTGCCCGAACCGGCTGAGCGAGATCCAGATCAGGAAGATGAGGAAGCTCGTCACACCGAGGATGTAGAGCCAGCCCAGTCGGGACAGGATCCAGCCCGAGGTGGCGCCGAAGACCAGGTCCACCGTGTCGGTGAAGGCGATGGCGCACACGACGAACAGGACGGTCAGTGCGGCCGATATGAAGAAGATCGCCGGATTGGTTTCCAATCCCAGCTTGTGTGCCAGCTTTTCGAACATGCCGACTGCTTTCTGGTTTACCGGTTTTGTCCGACAACGCGGTCCGACCCTTCCACCCCGCTGTCTGCCTCGGGCAAGGATACGCACCGGGAAGAGCTTTTCCCCTCCCTCCTTGCCGTTGCACGGACACCAGAACCATTTTCTCCGGACATAAACCAGAAAAAGCAAAAAGCATCCTGAACCTACTCAAAGACCAAAAAGAATGACAAAAGCACGCACGTTCGGAGCACCCCTCCGAGCACGGGGGATTCGTGGCGGATGTACGGGGAAGGAGCCCCTTCGCACCCCGACCGAAGACCGCCGTCCGACCCCCGGGAGCCCCTCTTGGACGCTGTGCTGTTCGACATGTTCGGTGTGGTCGCCATGGACCAGTCACCGACGGCCCGCGAGGCGATGGTGGAGTACTCCGGACACAGCCACGACGCCTTCTGGTCCGCCTACTGGGCGCCGCGCCAGGACTACGACCGAGGCGACCTGGACGGACCCGCCTACTGGAAGGCGGTGGGCGAGCTGCTCGGCACCGCCTTCTCCCTGGACCGGGTCGAGCGGCTCCTCTCCCTGGACCTGGAGAGCTGGTCACGGGTGAACGAGGACTCGGTGGAGCTGGTTTCGGAGCTCGCCGACGCGGAGGTCCCGCTCGGGCTGCTCTCGAACATCCCCCCGGAACTGGCCGCCCGCTTCGAGGAGCGCCACGCGCGCGTGCTGGAGCTGTTCCCGGTGCTGGGACTCTCCTGCCGGATCGGGCACGCCAAACCGGAGGCGGACGCCTACCGGTGGTGCCTGGAGCGCATGGGCGCCCCGGCCGGGGACGTGCTGTTCGTGGACGACAACCGGTCCAACGTCGAGGCCGCCCGGGCACTCGGGCTCCGGGGGCACGTGTTCACCTCGGTGCCGGAGCTGCGCCGGGCGCTGGGCCGCCCCTGAGGACCCCACCCCAGCGGTACCTGGGCACGAACACCCGGCGCACGGATAACCGGCCCCTCGGAGCGCGGTCCGGTGACGACCGTCCGGCCGTCACCGGTGGCCGCTCGTCCGGTGGCCCGCGGGCCGGGCAGGACTCAGGCGTCGAGCTCGCGGAGGAGTTCGGCCACCTTCTCGGGCTGCTCGTACAGGGACAGGTGCCCGGCCCCTTCGATGGTGTGCACACCCGTGTCGAGGAACCGGCGGGCCGGACCGTGCAGGCGGGCGGGCGAGAAGAACGGGTCGTGTGAACCGGTGGCCACCCGGACCGGGGTTCCGGCCCAGGCCAGGAAGGACTCCGCCTGCAGCGGGGTCGGCGTGGAGTGGGTGCGGCAGTGGCGCGAGACCAGGGTCAGCCACTCCGCCTCGGACCGGTGCTCCGCGCAGCCGGTGTCCGTGGACGGTCCACTGAGGAACTCTATGAGCCGGTTGCTGGTCTGCTCGTTGGGGTGGAGCATCCACGGCAGAGTGACGCGCATCGACTCCGAGCTGACGCCGGCCGCGGTCAACCCGGCGGGGTTGAGCAGCAGCATTCCGGCGACGAGCGGGTTCGGGGTCGAGGACAGCGCGATCGCCGCGCCCCGGGAGTGGCCCAGGACGATGACCGGCTCGTCGGTGATCCGGGGCAGCAGTTCGTCGAGCCACTCACCGTAGGCACCGATCCGGGAACCGGAGGTCCGCTGGCTACAGCTCAGCCCGGGCTGCCCCGGAGGGTCGACCAGCAGCACCGGCCGCTCCGCGGCGAGCGCGCGGGCCGCGGGAACCGTGGTGGCGGCGTTGAAGTTGGTGCCCGACAGGACCAGGACCGGGGTGCCGGTCCCGCCCGAGGCGCGGAAGGCCTGCGTGGGGCCCAGCCGGGTCTGCACGGGAGGGAGGGGCCCGAGTTCGGGCCACTGGCTGAGGGCTCTGTGACACCAGGCGTGCACGGACCGCTCGGCTGTTTCGGAGCGGTAGACACGCGCGGCGCGGAGGGGGACGACGGTCATGGATCTGATTTCGCCTAGAGAGAGATGTGGTGTCCGCCGCGTGAACTTCCCCGGCGCACCAGAGAGGACTGTACGCCTCTGTCCGACCTCTCGCCACCCCGGGACCGGGGTCCCCGTCCTGGTGTCGCCGACCAGCCGCGTACGACGTATTCCTACCCTCCGTCCGGGGCCCCCTGTTGCGCGTGTTCTCCCCGGGTCGGGAGTCGATGCTCCCGACCGAAAGCGGCCATTCGCCCCAGCGGGGTTTACCCCGACCGGATCCGGCCTCAGGCGTGTTCGCGCAGCCGAAGGGCCCGCCGAGCAGTGCTCGACGGGCCCGGGGACGGGGGCCGCCGGGGCGGGCCGCCGCTGCGCCGCCCGGCCGCCCCGCGAAGACCTAGTTGAGCGTGTCGGGGTCCGGGCCGATGCGGCCGCCGCGGTCCAGCGAACCGATCCGCTCCATGTCCTCGGCGGTGAGCTCGAAGTCGAACACGTCGAAGTTCTCCCGGATCCGCGACGGGGTCACGGACTTGGGGATGACGACGTTGCCGAGCTGCAGGTGCCAGCGCAGCACGACCTGGGCGGCGGACTTGCCGTGCTTGGCGCCGAGTTCGGCCAGCACGGGGTCCTCCAGCAGGCCCTTGCCCTGGCCCAACGGGCTCCAGGCCTCGGTCAGCACGCCCTCGGCGCTGTTGGCCGCGCGCATCCCGCTCTGCGCGAAGTAGGGGTGCAGCTCGATCTGGTTGATCGCGGGCACGACCTCGGTCTCGGCGACCAGGCGCTTCAGGGTGCCGGCGGTGAAGTTGGACACGCCGATGGCCTTGGCCCGGCCCTCCGCGTGGATGCGCTCCAGCGCCTTCCAGGTGTCGACGTAGGTGTCGCGCTCGGGGGTCGGCCAGTGGATCAGGTACAGGTCCACGTAGTCGGTGCCCAGGCGCTCCAGGCTGGCGTCGAAGGCCTTCAGGGCCCTGTCGTAGCCCTGGTCGTCGTTCCACAGCTTGGTGGTGAGGAAGATGTCCTCACGGGCCACGCCGGACTCGGCGATGGCACGGCCGGTGCCCTTCTCGTTGTCGTAGATCCGGGCGGTGTCGATGCTGCGGTAGCCGACCTCGAGGGCGGTCGTGACGGCGCTGTGGGCCTCGTCGTCGGGGACCTGCCAGACACCGAAACCGAGCTGCGGCATGGGGAGGCCGTTGTTCAGCGTGACGTGCTGCAAAAGGGGTGCCTTTCGAAGGTTGCGGGTGCGCCGCGGCCGTGGCTGTGGCCGTGCCCCGGCGGTGGCCGTGCCGCGGCGGGTGTGCCGGGGCCGTTCCGGACCCCATGATGCCGACCTGGAGTGCACTCCAGGCAAACCGGGAGAACCAGGAGGGCACCCGGGTCGGGTGCCATGGCGGGCTCCGGGCGCCATGGCGGGCCGCGGGGCTCCGGGTGGTCACGGAGCCCCGCGGGACCGGGCCCTCAGGCGGGCAGGCGCACCAGCATCTTGCCGGTGTTGGCACCGCGCATCATGCCGAGGAACGCGTCGACCGCGTTGTCGATCCCCTCGACCACGGTCTCCTCGGTGCGCAGGCTGCCCTCGGCCAGCCACCGGGCGGCGTTCTTCTGGTACTCGGGGGCCAGGTCGCCGTGGTCTCCCACGAGGAAGCCCTGGAGCTTGATGCGCTTGCCGACCAGCAGCCCGAGGTTGTCCGGTCCGGGCGCGGGCTCGGTGTCGTTGTAGGACGAGATGGCCCCGCACAGCGCGGCGCGGCCGTGGACGCGCATGCCCTGGATGGCGGCGCGCAGGTGGTCCCCGCCGACGTTGTCGAAGTAGACGTCGATGCCCTCGGGGGCGGCCTCGGCGAGCTGGCCCTCGAGGTCGCCCTCGCGGTAGTCGATGGCGGCGTCGTAGCCGAACTCCTCCACCAGGCGACGCTTCTTCTCGGGGCCGCCGGCGGAGCCGACCACCTTCGAGGCGCCGAGCTGCTTGGCGATCTGGCCCGCGAGGCTGCCGACCGCGCCCGCGGCGCCGGAGACGAACACCACGTCGCCCTCCTTGAGCCCGGCGACGGCGGTCAGGCCCGCGTAGGCGGTGAGGCCGACCATGCCGAGCGCGCCGAGGTAGGCCTGGGCGGGTGCGGCGTCGGTGTCGACGACCTTGGCCCGCTCGGCGTCCATGAGCGCGTACTGGCGCCAGCCCTGGAAGTGCAGGACGCTGGCGCCGACGGGAACCTCGGGGCTCTCGGAGGCGACCACGGTGCCGACCGCGCCGCCCTCCATGACCTCGCCGAGTTTGAAGGGCGGCACGTAGGACTTCACATCGTTCATGCGGCCGCGCATGTAGGGGTCGACCGACATCCAGTCGTTGCGGACCAGGATCTGGCCCGGGCCGGGGTCGGCGACGGTGGTCTCGACCACGGAGAAGTCCTCGGGCCTGGGCTCTCCGACGGGCCGGGCGACGAGGTGGACTTCCTTGGAAACGGGCATGGTTGGAGCACTCCCCCTGAAAGCGATTTCGTGGGACCGGGTCCGGTACGACCACGCGTTCACGACACTAGACCCGGATGACATACGACGACCAATAGAATCGGCGAGGTGACCTATAAGATTTCCAATAGTTCGGTCTCCTCCGAGACCGTGCCCGCGGCGGACGGCCCCCTGGACCTCCAGCTGCTCCGCACCTTCCTGGCCGTGCACCGCTCCGGTTCCTTCACGGCCGCGGCCCAGTTGTTGCGCCTCTCACAACCCACTGTGACCACCCAGATCCGCACACTGGAGCGCCGTCTGGGGCACGAGCTCTTCGAGCGCCTCCCCCGCGGTGTGGCTCCCACCGCCGACGCGAACGACCTCGCCGCCCGAGTGTCGGGGCCGCTCGACGACCTGGAGCGGGTGGCGATCCACAACGCGCCGCATTCCTCCGCCCTGCCGCCCGCACCGCTGCGGTTGGCCGGCCCGGCCGAACTGCTCGGCGAGCGTGTCCTGCCCGCCCTGTCCCCGATGGTGGCCGACCAGGACCTGCGGCTGCGCGTGCACACGGGGCTGGCCGACGAACTGTTGGAGGGGCTGCGGGCGGGGCGGCACGACCTGGTGCTGTCCACGGTCCGGCCCCGGGGCCGGACGGTGCTCGCCGAACCGCTGATGGACGAGGAGTTCGTCCTGGTCGCGGGGCCCTCCTGGGCGGAGCGGGTCGGGCTCGACCGGGTCCGGCGCCAGGGCTGCGCCGCCCTGTGCGGGGTCCCCCTGGTGGCCTACGCCGACGATCTGCCCATCGCCCGCCGCTACTGGCGGCACGTGTTCGGGGTGCGGCTGACGGTCGCCCCGGCGCTCACCGTGCCCGACCTGCGCTCGGTGATGGCCGCCGTGGCGGGTGGGGCGGGTGCGACCGTGCTGCCGCGCTACCTGTGCCAGGAGGCCCTGCTCGAAGGGAGCCTGGTCGCCCTGCTGGAACCGGAGGACCCGCCGTTCAACACGGTGTACCTGGCCCGGCGCCCCGGGGTGGACGAGAACCCGCACCTGGAGCAGGTCCGTTCCTTCCTGACCCGGGCCGCCCGCCACTGGTGACCGGGAGGCCGAACCGGGCCGCGCCGGGGCGCCCGTCTCGCTAGGTTGAACGCATGCTCATCATCGAACGCGCGCTGAGGACGGACGTGGCGGCGATCGTCGCCCTGCTGGCCGACGACCCCCTCGGCGCCCAGCGGGAGACCCCCGACGACCTGTCCCGTTACCTGGAGGCCTTCGAGGCCATCGACGCCGACCCCCACCAGTACCTGGCCGTGGCCCGCCGCGACGGCAGGGTGGTCGGCACCCTCCAACTCACCCTCGTCCCGGGCCTGTCCCGTCGGGGCGCCGCCCGCGCACAGGTGGAGGGGGTCCGGGTGCACGCCGACGAGCGCGGCGGCGGGCTGGGCAGCGAACTGTTGGAGTGGGCCGAACGCGAGGCCGGGGAACGCGGCTGTGTGATGATCCAGCTGACCTCGGACGCCAAGCGCAAGGACGCGCACCGCTTCTACGAACGGCTGGGCTACGAGGCCAGCCACGTCGGCTTCAAGAAGAGACTCGGCTGAGCCGCCGCGGGCGCCGGTCCCGGGGCCGGCGCCCGCCCGGCACCGTGACCGGATCCGTCCGGTCGGGGCCGGGATCGTGCCTGGTGCGGGGCGCGGCCCGCTGGGAGGGTTCGGAGTATGAGAACTGATTCCGGCACCGGCAGGGCACTCCTGGTCGTCGACGCACAGCGGTCCTTCCTCCAGCGCGAGAGCTGGCGGGCCGCCTCCGACCCCGGAATCGCCGGGCCGATCGGCCGCCTGGTCGACCACTTCCGTGACCGGGGCGACCGCCTCGTGTGGGTCCTGCACACCGAGCCCGGCAGCGGCACGGTGTTCGACCCCGAGCGCGGGTTCGTGGAGCCGATGCCCGGGCTGTCCCCCATGGACGGCGAGCCGGTGCTGACCAAGACCGCGCACAGCGCCTTCACCGGCACCGACCTGCAGCGCCTGCTCACGGGGTGGGGGATCGGGGAGGTCACCGTCTGCGGGGTGCGCACCGAACAGTGCTGCGAGACCACCACCCGTATGGGGTCGGAACTGGGGTTCGCCATGGTGTTCGCGGTGGACGCGACCGCGACCGAACCCCTTGAGGCGCCGGGGTCGCCGCCCGGCCGACCGCTCCAGGAGGTCCTCGACGACCCCGGCACCCTCCTGCCCCGGGTCGTCGTCACCCGCACCGTCTACGCCCTGTCCGGCCGCTTCGCGACCGTGCGCACGGTGGACGCGATCGTCGCGGGGACCACTTGAGCGGGGCGGGCCGACCGGCGCGCTCCCCCGACCGGCCCGGACGTCCGGGCTAGGCTGACCGGATCGTGCGCAAGATCGTCTTCCTGCTGTTGCCCGGGCTGCACCTGCTGGACCTGGCCGGTCCGGCGCAGGTGTTCTCCACCCTGTCCGGTCTGGGCCGTCCGGTGGAGCTCCACCACGTCGCGGACCTGCCCGAGGTTCCCACCGCCCAGGGAATCAGCCTGCGGGCCGCCACGGACTGGCCCCGACCGGGCCCGGACGACCTGGTCCTGGTCCCCGGGTGGCGGACCGACGGCCCCACCCCGCGCATCGCCCCGGAGCAGGCCGGGGCGCTGGCCGCCCACCACGCGGCCGGGGGCACGGTGGCGAGCGTGTGCTCGGGGGCCTTCGCCCTGGCGCTGGCCGGACTGTTGGACGGACGCCGGTGCACCACCCACCACTCCCTCCAGGACGAACTGGCCCGCCGGTACCCGCGGGCCCGGGTCGTGCCGGACGTGCTGCACGTGTCCGACGACCGGGTGGTGACCTCCGCGGGTATCGCCAGCGGTATCGACCTGGCCCTGCACCTGGTCACCCGGTGGCACGGCCCGTCCGTGGCGGCGTCGGCGGCCCGGGAGATGGTGGTCTACGCCCGCCGCAACGGCGACGAACCCCAGGCCAGCGCCATGCTGCGGTACCGGAGCCACCCCGTGGACGTGGTGCACCGGGTGCAGGACACCATCGACGCCCACTTCACCGAACCGCTGCGCCTGTCCGAACTCGCCGCCTCGGCGGGGGTCAGCGAACGCACCCTCACCCGGGCGTTCACCTCGGCCACCGGGCTGACCCCGCTGCGGTACCAGCAGCGGTTGCGGGTGGAGCGCGCCGAACAGCTGATCGGTGCGGGGTGGACGGTGGAGTCCGCGGCCCGGGCCGCGGGTTTCCAGGACGCCCGTATGCTCCGCCGCCTGCGTACCCGGAGCTGACGCCCGCGCACCGCCCGCGGCCCGGAGCCCGCCCCGCGGGGCACCGGTCAGGGGGTCACGACGTCGAAGGTCGGGTCGGGCCGGTCCACCAGGTCGAGCAGCCGGTCCAGCAGCGCCGGGTCGCCCGCGAACCCCATCCCCTCGGTGCCCTTGCCCGCCAGCAGCCGCAGCAGCCGGAACTTGTTCAGGGTGATGGTCAGCTGGGGTTCGCCCCGGCGCGGCTTCTCCCTGGTAGTGAGCGCCCCGTTGGACAGCGTCGTCCGGTAGGTGGTGTCCAGGTCGGCGAACACCCAGTCGATGACGAAGGACTCCTCCCACGCCTTGGGGCCGTTGATCCGGATCGCCACGGACTCGAAGAGCTGCCCCACCGACAGCGCCGCCGCCATCCCCGAACCCAGGTCGGACGGCAGGTCCGGTTTGCCGCGCCGCAGCTCCGCGGCGCCCTGGAGGTAGGAGTTGCGCCAGGTGCCGTTCTCCGCGCCGAACCCCAACCGCTCGTACACCCCGGCCAGGGCCGCCCTGGCCCGGCCGTGCTCCGGCTCCGCGAACACCGCGTGGTTGAGCAGCGTGGCCGCGAACCGCAGGTCACCGTGGTCGCGGTACTCGTCCGCCCTGCGCACCACCTCGTCGACGCCGCCCATGCAGTCGACGTACCTGCGGGCCGCCTCCTGCGGGGGGTGTTCCCACAGGTGGGCCGGGTTGCCGTCGAACCAGCCCATGTAACGCTGGTAGATCGCCTTGACGTTGTGGCTGACCGAACCGTGGTAGCCGCGGGTGTGCCACTCCCCCGCCAGCCCGGGCGGTATCTGGAGGTGTTCGGCGATCTCCGCCGCCACCAGACCCTGGTTGATCAGCCGCAGGGTCTGGTCGTGCAGGTAGGCGTAGAGGTCCCGCTGCTGGCGCAGGTAGGCGACGAGGTTCTGGGTCCCCCAGGTCGGCCAGTGGTGGGAGGCGAACAGCACGTCGGACTCGTGCGCGAAGAGCTCCACGGCCTCGTCGAGGTAGCGCGACCACATCCGGGCGTCCCGGACCGGGGCCCCGCGCAGGGTGAGCAGGTTGTGCAGGTTGTGGGTGGCGTTCTCCGCCATGCACAGGGCGCGGTGCTCGGGGAAGTAGAAGTTCGTCTCGGTGGGCGCCTCGGTTCCCGGGGTCATCTGGAAGACGATCCGCACCCCGTCCACCACCTCCTCCTGGCCGGTGCGGGTGATGTCGCGGTTGGGGGCGATCAGGGTGACCGTCCCGGTGGAGCTGGTCTGGCCCAGCCCCACACCGATCTGCCCCCGCGGCCCGGGCTCCAGGTGGGAACCGGTGTGGAACAGGCTGCGGCGGGCCATCGCGGGACCGGCGTGCACGTTCTCCGCGACCGCGTGCTCCATGAACCCGGCCGGGGCGAGGATCGGCACCATGCCGTCGGTGACACCGCCGACCCCGCCGAAGTGGTCGACGTGCGAGTGCGAGTAGACCACCCCGGTGACCGGGCGGTCGCCCCGGTGCTCCCGGTACAGCTCCAGCCCGGCGCGCGCGGGTTCGGCCGAGACCAGCGGGTCGATGACCAGGACCCCCTGATCGCCCTCCACCAGGGTCATGTTCGACAGGTCCAGGCCCCTGATCTGGTAGATCCCCTCGGTGACCTCGAACAGCCCCTGCCTGGCGCACAGCCGGGACTGCCGCCACAGGCTCGGGTTGGCGGTGTCGGGGCACTCCTCGTCGAGGAATCCGTAGGCGTCCGCGTCCCACACCACCCGGCCGTTCTCGTCCCTGATCTGGCCGGGTTCGAGCCGGGCGATCAGGCCGCGGTCCGCGTTGGCGAAGTCGGTGCTGTCGGTGCTTTCGGAGCTGCCGGAGTGTTCTGCTCCGTTACCGGTCATCACTTCTCCTCGTCGAGTCGACGCTGGCCAGCGGGCCGGGTCCGGGCGCACGTCCCATGATCACGGCGGAGGGTTCAGCGGGGTGCAACGCCCGGACCAGTTGTTCGCCAAGGCGGACGGTGCCACCCGCCCCGGGAAACGCGGAGCCGCCGGTGCGGGTGGCCGCACCGGCGGCGTGGGAGGGCTCGGAACCCGGGTCTCAGGCCCGCAGGGCCTCGACGAGTTCCCGCTCGTTGTCCTTGGAGAGGTTGGTCCGGATGACCGTGGGCTCCAGCGGCCTGAAGGCGTCGACGACACGGTCGATGGTGGCGTCGTCCGCGAGCAGGAAGACCGCGGCCCGGTCCTGCTGGAGTTCGGCGCCGATCTTCTTGATCATGTCGTCGTCGATACCGACGTCGCTGAGCCTGCCCGCGATCGCGCCCGCACCGGCACCGACGGCCAGGCCCAGGAGCGGGTTCAGGAACAGCAGACCGATGAGCGTGCCCCACAGGGCCCCGCCCGCGGCGCCGTAACCGGCGAGGTTGACGGTCTGGTGGATGCGGGGACGCCCCTTGTCGTCCTTGTAGGCGTAGGCGGCGTCCTCCAGCTGGAGGAGTTCCTGTTTGCTCAGGTCGGCGGCGATGTCGAGAGCCTTCTCGGCGGTGTCGCGGTCGGCCACCCCGAGTACGATCAGCTGCGCCATGGGTGTGTGTTCCCCCGTCGTCGTTTCCTGCCCGGCCCGCCGAGCGCGGGGCCGCTCCGCGGAAGCCTTCCCGCGTGCGGTTACGGCGAAGGCCACTGCGGGGCACTGATCGCGCAAAATCCCAGGCACGGTCTCAGCGGGGCCGCCTCACCAGTCGCGGAGCGGACCGCCGGGCCTCGGGGCGGAGTCGGGCCCGTCGGGATCCTGCTCGCGGCGCCTCTGGCGGCGGACCAGCCGATACAGGACGTACCCCCAGGCCAGGACGGCCGACGCGACCACCAGGTGGGCGAGCGGTCCGAGTTCCACGCGGGCCTCCCGGGTTCGCGGATCACGGGTGCACGGGTCTCGGCTTCCCTCCGGTTCCTACCCGGGAGTGTGCCTCACACTCGCCGGGCCAGCACCAACTGGGTGGTGTAGGGGACCTCGACCCGCCCGTCGGGGAAGTGGCGGTCGGCGATGGCCCGGAGTTCCGCGCGGGTGCGGTCCTGCCCGATCTCCCGGGCGGCGGCCGCCATCTTGCTGGAGGACATCGCCATGCCCAGGTACTCGTCGGGGGTGAGCGCCCGGACCCAGGGCAGGGAGTACTCCTCGGCACCGGTCAGGCCCCGGACGGCGGACAGCTCACCGACCAGGTCGTAGGCGCGGTAGTAGCGGTCGTAACCGGGACTGTGGCGCTCCAGGAAGCCCTCGTGCTCGTCGATGAACGCGCTCCCGGCGAGGTCGCGGTTGTTGTTGAGCACGGCGAGGGTGCCGCCCGGGGCGAGGAGGCGGACGGACTCGGCGTAGAAGGCGGGCCGGTCGAACCAGTGGACGGCCTGGGCGGTGAGGACGAGGGCCGCGCCGGCGTCCGGGAAGGGGACGTCCTCGGCCCGGGCGTCCACGTACTCGACCCCGTCGGCGCCGTCCGCACCGGTCTCGGCGGTGTCGCGCATGTCGTGTCCGGGTTCGACGCCGACCACGCGGGGGCCGGGGCCGAAGGCCGCGCGCAGGGCGCGGGTGGAGATGCCGGTTCCGGCGCCGACGTCGAGCAGGAGCCAGGGCTCGGGCCAGGCGTCGGTGGCGCCGTCCCGGACGTGGCCGCGCAGGGTCTCCAGGATCTGCTCGGGGTATCCGGGGCGGAAGTCGCGGTAGTTGTCGGTGAGGCCGGTGAAGGCCTGGGTGCGGTCGCTCAACGGGATCCTCTCCGCGGTGGGGTGGACAGGATACGCGCCCTCAACCGCGGGCCGCGGGCACGGGGGACGGGGGCACCGGGACCGGCGACGAGGTGGCCGGGGTCGCGGGGACCGGCGGACCGAGGGACGGGCCGCCCCCTCCCCTGGTCCTGCGGTACTCGGAGGGGCTCGTGCCCGCGTGTTTCTTGAAGGCGGTGCTGAACGCGAACGCGCTGCCGTACCCCACCCGCGCGGCCAGCCGTTCCAGGCCCAGGGACGGTTCGTCGACGAGCAGGTCGCAGGCGAGCGTCAGCCGCCAGGTCCGCAGGTAGGTCATGGGCGGGCTGCCCACCGCCGGTTGGAAGCGGGCGGCCAGGGTGGCCCGGGAGACCGCGCACTCCCGGGCCAGGGACTCCAGGGTCCAGGGGCGGTCGGGGTGTTCGTGCACCAGGTCCAGGGCGCGTGCGACGACCGGGTCGTTGCGCGCGCTCAGCCAGTTCGGTGCGGTGTCGGGGTGCGACTCCAGCCAGGCGCGGACCGCCATGACCAGAAGGCAGTCGAGGAGGCGGTCGTTGAGGGAGCTCTGCGCCACCCGTTCGCTGGTCACCTCCCTGGTCAGCAGGGAGACGAGTGCCGGGTCGACGGCTCCGGCGCGCAGCACCGCCAGCGGGGGCAGCGCGGCCAGGGCCAGACGGCCGACCTCACCGGTGTCCCCGTAGGAGCCGATGATGGCGCTGTCGGTGCCGTCGGGGTCGTTTCCCCAGGTTCCGACCCCGTGGCACATGCTGACGTGGAGTTCCTGGCCGTCCTCGGACACGCAGCGCTGCCCGGGTTCGATGGTGATGGCGGGGGTTCTGCCGGGGCGGTCGGAGAGCACGTAGGGTTCCGGGCCGCGGACCAGGACCACGTTGCCGGGCCCGGCCTCGACCGTCTCGGCCCCGGTGGTCAGCCACAGGGAACCGGAGGCCGCCACCAGCATGTCCAGGGCCGCCCCCTCGCGGACGTCGATCGACCAGGGCGGACTCATCACCGTGCGCAGGGTGAAGGCGCCCCGGGCCCGGGGGCCGTCGAGGAGGCGAACCAGAGGATCCATGCCCCCAGCCTACTTTCAGACGTTCTCTTATGGAATCCAGCAGATAAACCATGTCCCGTCCAGCAGTTCCCCGCTGTACTTGAGGCATGGATACGAACAGCAACACACAACGAGTCCTCGTCACCGGCGGCACCGGCCTGACCGGCGGCCGCATCACCCGACTGCTGGCGGAGCGGGGGGTCGACCACCGGGTCGGCTCCCGGTCGGGCCACCCGGAGACGGGCACCCCGCGCTTCGACTGGCACTCGCCCGACACCTGGGACGGCGTCCTGGCGGGGGCCGACTCCGTCTACCTCTGCTACCACCCCGACCTGGCCTTCCCGGGGGCCGCGGACACCGTCGCGGCGTTCGCCGCCCGGGCCGCCGCGAGCGGGGTGCGCCGGATGGCGCTGCTGTCCGGGCGCGGGGAGCCGGAGGCCCAGCGCGCGGAGGCTCAGGTCCGGTCGGTCTTCCCGGACCTGACCGTGCTGCGCTGCTCCTTCTTCGCGCAGAACTACTCCGAGGGTTTCTTCCTGGGCGCGGTCCGCGCGGGCGCCCTGGCCCTGCCCGTGGAGGACGTGCCCGAGCCGTTCGTGGACCTGGACGACGTGGCCGAGATCGCCGTCCGGGCGCTCACCGAGGAGGGGCACGCCGGTGAGCTGTACGAGCTGACCGGGCCGCGGGCGCTGACCTTCGCCGAGGCCGGGAGGGTGCTGGGCGAGGCGGCCGACCGCACCGTGGGGTTCGTGCGGGTGGAGCCGGAGGAGTTCGTCGCCGGGGCCGTGGCCGAGGGCGCCCCCGAGGAGCTGGCCCGGGGGCTGGTGGCGCTGTGCGAGGAGATCCTCGACGGGCGCAACGTCAAGCCCGCCGACGGGGTCCCGCGGGCCCTGGGCCGCCCGGCGACCGCGTTCGAGGAGTACGCGGCACGGGCCGCCGGGACGGGGGTGTGGGCGCACGGTTGACCGACACCCCGTGCGGGTGCCCCGGCCCGGCCGGGCCGGGGCACCCACGGATCTCCGGAAAACCCCCACATGGCGGTGGAGGACACGACATGATCCCCCTGTGCCCCTCCCCCGCGTGTGACCTGGACGAACCGGGTCACCGCCGGGAACCGAACACATCACGAGGAAACCCCTGTGCCCGGTCGAGAACACGAGATCCCGCTCAGGCCGGTGCAGAACCAGCCCGCCATGGCCCCCGCCCTGTTGGAATCCCTGGGTTTCGACGTCCCGCACCACACCGAGGCGGTCAACACCAGCTCGGTGCTGACCAACTGTGATCCCAAGGAGCTCAACAGCGACGGCGCCGTCCTGCTCCGCGACGGCCCCCAGCAGGTTCTGGCGATCGTGGTGGAGCGCCAGAACGGCCGCGACGCCGAGAAACGGCTCACCTGGCCCGCCTACCTGACCACCCTGCACACCAGGTTGGAATGTCCGACGATGCTGGTGGTCCTGTGCCCCACCGACGCGCTGGCGCACTGGTGCGCCGCGCCCATCCGTGTCGGGCACCCGGGGTTCGATCTGGCACCGCTGACCATCGGACCCGCCAAGATGCCACTGATCGTGGACCACGGACAGGCGCGGGCACTCCCCGAGCTGGCGGTGCTGTCGGCGCGGGCGCACGGTGACGACGATCCACGCACGTTGACGGCCGTGATGGAGGCGCTGAACACCACGGCGAACAGGAACAGGGCGTTCTACTATGACTACGTACTGGCCGGTCTGAACGAGGCCGCCCGGAAGGAGCTGGAGGGCTTGATGAGCGTGGAAACCTACCAGTGGCAGAGCGACTTCGCCCGCAAGTACGTCGGTATCGGTGAGGAGAAGGGCCGCGAAGAAGGCCGGGTCGTCGAGGCGGCCCGGAACGTGGTCTCGATCCTCCAAGCGCGCGGATTCTCCCTCTCTGAGGCGACCCGTGAGCGCATCGAGTCCTGCACCGACCTGGAAACGCTGGAGAAGTGGATCCCGCTGGCCGTCACGGCCGACCGTCCGGAAGACCTCTTCGACTGACTGTGAGGATGTGTAGTGGCTTCTCCGGCAGGTCTGACCCACCGACTGACCGACACCGCAAGGTTGTCCTTTACGGGATTCGTCGGCCTGCCCGGGGAAGCCACCGCACGCGACCGGACGGGCGACCGTGACCTCATAGGAGCTTGGTCGAGAAGCCCCGCCACAGTCTTGTCCGCCCGCCCGGCCGGCGCGTGCCGCCCCGACGGAACCAGCGCCAGGACGACCATGACCAGCATGACCGATCAGCCCCTCGTTGTCACAGCGGGCGTGGACACCCACGGTGACACCCACCACTCCGCCCTCATCGATCCCCTCGGCCGCCACCTGGCCGACGCCGAGTTCCCCGCCACCGGTACCGGCTACCGCCGCCTGGTGTCCTGGCTGTGCTCCCACGGCACGGTGGACGCGGTCGGGGTGGAGGGCACCGGCGCCTACGGCGCTGAACTCGCCCGTGTGCTGCGCGGTGCGGGCCTGGCCGTGGTCGAGGTGGACCGCCCCGACCGCAAGACGCGCAGGATGAAGGGCAAGTCCGACCCCATCGACGCCTACGCCGCCGCCACCGCGGTGGCCTCGGGACGGGCGTCGGGCACGCCCAAGACTCGTGATGGGATCGTGGAGGCGATCCGTTCCCTGCGGGTGGTGCGCCGCTCGGCGGTCAAGGCCCGCACCCAGGCGATCAACCAGGCCCGCCAGTTGGTGGTCACCGCCCCCGAACAGGTCCGGACCCCGCTGCGCGGGCTGGCGGTGGCGAAGCTGGCCGCGGTGTGCTCCCGGTTGCGTCCCGGTACGGACCTGGCCGACCCCGCCCAGGCGGTCAAGGCCGCTCTACGCCGTTTGGGCAAGCGGATCGGCGCCCTGGGCGAGGAGATCGCCGAGTTGGATGTCGAGCTCAAAGCCCTGACCCACCGGGCGGCCCCCGAGCTGCTGGAGCTGAAGGGGGTGGGACCTGACGTGGCCGGGCAGTTGTTGGCCACGGCCGGGGACAACCCCGACCGGTTGGCCTCGGAGGCGGCGTTCGCGCATCTGTGCGGGGTCGCGCCGATTCCGGCCTCCTCGGGGAGGCGGGATCGGCACCGGCTCAACCGGGGCGGTGACCGGGCCGCCAACCACGCCTTGCACACCATCGTGCTGGTGCGGATGCGCTGGGACGAGCGCACCCGCGCCTACGTGGAGCGGCGCACCGGGCAGGGCCTGGCCAAGAAGGACATCATGCGCTGTTTGAAACGCCATGTGGCACGCGAGGTCTACAAGGTCCTGACCAGGCAGGCCAGGGTCCTTGAGAGCGGGCTTCCACCCGCCCGACACGATCTCGCCCAAGCTGCTTGACATCTATAGGAGCATCACCCGGATACCGGTGCGGCGCCGCGCAGAAGCTCCGCGCCCGCTGACCGGGGGCCGGGACGGCCTTCGGTAAAGCGTGTCCGGCAGACGGCCCCGCTCCTGACGTTGACAGGAGCGGGGCCGGTTTCAGTCGGAGACCGGTCGTCGGCTCTGGTGGGCCCGGGCGGCCAGGGCGTCGATCAGGGCTTCCCGGGTGGGGGCTCGGAGGCGTTCGTGCGGGTTGCCCTCACCCACCCAGCCGACCGGGCGGTAGGCCACGTACTCCTGTGCGGCGGGTTCGCCCTCGATGCTGAGGACCCAGCGGCCGGCCACGAGCTCGTCGAGGACGCGGTCGGCCGTGGCCCGGGGGTCTTCTGGAGCCCGTTCCAGCGGGGAGCGCCAACCGGGGGTCCTGCCCGGGGGTTCTGTGGCCGGGCCACGGGCGACGCGGGTGGTCGGGCCCCGGGTGGCGCCGTAGACCTCCCGGCCGTGGACGTCCCTGCCCAGGAGGCGGACCGGGGTCCCGTGGGCGTGGGCCCAGTCGCGGAGCGCTTCGGGGGTGGGGAGCTCCCTGATGTCGCAGAAGCGGGTCATCCGGGGCTCGGGGCGGTTCCTCGGCGGTCGCCCCTCGCTGAGTCGTTCCAGGGAGCTGACCGCGTCGTCCATGTCCAGGTCGCCTGCGCGGAGTCGCTGGATCACCTCCCTGACCCCGGCGGTGCGCAGTTCGATGAGCTTCATGAGCTCCGAACGCCGGTCCGGATCGGTGGAGTCGGCAGGAGCGGTGGGGCCTGCGGAACCGGGAGAGGCGGGGAAGGCGAGGGCGTCATCGAGGGTGTCGAGGAAGTCCTCGGTCCGGATGTCAATCATCAGAACGCCTCCAGCCGGTAGAGGCCTTCGAGGACCCGCCCCAGGACCGCCATGGTGCTGGGGGCCACCCGGGGGTGGTGGTCCAGGGGCCGCCGGGGGCGGGGGATCGGGGGGATCAAGACGGGTGCGTAGGAGCGGACCCGCCGCGCGCGGCGAGGGCGCCGGAAGCGCACCGCCTCGGCGGCGAGGTGGTGGACGGCCCCGAGGGCCGAGGGCATCAGGCATCGCGACATGGCGAACTCCTGGTGTTCGAGTGCCGGGTGGGAAGCCCAGCGGGATCGATCAGGTAGCTCCATGTTTGCCCGACCAACCAAAAAATGCAAGACCAACTTTTAAATTAGTGAGATCATCTCTTGTAGTTCCCTCACTTGAAGGTTGGTGATGACTGAAATGTCTGAGAACCAAGGACCCACCGTAGGATCGAAGGGCAAGAAGAAACCCGCCTCCGAGCAAGGAGTAGAGCTGGTGACCTCGTCCCCTCCCCTAAGCAAGCGACGCCTGTCGCGACTGCTGCGTGAGAGCAGGGAGGCAGCAGGTCTCACCGCTGATCAGGTGACGGAGAGGGCACAGAAACTGGGCTCAGCCCGTTGGTCGCCGTCGAAGATCACCCGCCTGGAACGCGACGAGTGGGTTCGGCCGAAGCTCGACGATGTCGAAGTCCTGCTCGACATCTACGGGATCACCGGACTCTCCGAGCGGGAGAAGTACATTCGCCTCGCCAAGGAAGCAAGGCAAAAGCGCTGGTGGGCGAGCTATGGCGATGTGATCGGGCAAGGGGAGCTCACCGGACTTGAGCCCGGAGCATCTCGGATCCGCGACGTGGCGCTCACTGTGATTCCGGGATTGTTGCAGACCCAGGCCTATGCCCGTGCGGTCGTGGTCGGCGGCGGGATCGTGGACCAAGAAGAGATTGAACGTCGCGTTGAAGCCAGGATGCTGCGTCAGCGGATCCTGGATCCCCAAGCCGACGGTCCCACATACTGGTGCATTCTGGACGAGGCAGCGCTTCGCAAGATCCCTGGGGACCTTCGAGAGCAGCAGATACGTCGCATGATCGACATTCAGCGCCCCGAGTTGCGAGTCCAGGTGCTACCGGACAGCGCGGGACTCCACGCGGCTATCGGTGGCGGTTTCACCATCCTAGATTTCGCTGAGGACTCCGGGCTGGTGTACACCGAGAGCGCCGCACGCCAGAAGGTGCACGATGAAACTGAGGACGTCGAGGCGTTCGACCTCGTGTATCAGTATGTGAGTGCATCCGCCTTAGGCGTCCAAGAGTCACGAGACTTCCTGGAACGTCTGCTCGACTAAGGACAACCTGACATGCAATCCCACACGCCTGACCTGAAGTTCCGCAAGAGCAGCTACTCCGGCGCACGAACTGAGAACTGCGTTGAGGTCGCTGATCTTCTCGGCGGTGCTGCTGTTCGCGACACTCAGAACCGTGAGCTTGGGCACCTGGCCTTCGTTGGCCCAGAGTGGGCTGCCCTCATCAGCACCGTGCGTTCCTAGATCCGAGTACGACAGAGGCCCCGGCGCTATGACCGGGGCCTTGCCGTTGCATTACCTGATGCAATCCCGGAAACACTGTACCCGGGCGTGTGCGGGGTGAGAAGTGCCGTGCTCAGCTCCGAACCGGCGCAGCACGTGACCGCTCCTGGCCAGTGGCGGCCGTCCCGAAGACGGTTCGTCGGCTCCCTTCGCGTGTACACCAGCAGGTGGACCCACTCCCGGCGAAGGACGGCCCACATGCGAACCCACACACCTGGCCTGAAGTTCCGCAAGAGCAGCCACAGCGACCGAAGCGACTGCGTCGAGGTCGCCGACCTCCCCCGGGGCGCCGCTGTCCGGGACAGCCAGAACCAGCAGGCCGGGCACCTCACCTTCCCCGGAACCGAGTGGATCTCGCTCCTTCGGGCCGCTGCCCGCTGACACCGGGCAGCACGAGGCGGACGGGAGCCGAACTCCCCCGATATCGAGTCAACCGTGCCCGCGCCTGAGCCGCCACCCCCACGCCCTGACCTGTGGACAACTCCCCTGGGCGCTCCCTCTGGTCAGCTCCGGTTCAGGTGGCGGGGCGGAAATGGTCCTCGAACCCGAGTGCCTCCCACAGCGACTCGTGGCCGTTCAAGCGTGCGCGGTGGTCCACCCGCCCAGTGGTACCGGGCGCGGTCCGCACTTGGTGGTATCAGCAGAGGTCCTGCCTGCCTCGCTGCGTACGGGGGAGGCGACGGGACGCCCGGTGTCAGGCCGGGTCACACGCAGGCGGTCCCGTCGCACCTGGAACCGCAGTTGTCGCTGGTGGAGCGCAGCAGACCGGGCAGCGGCTGAGCGGCTTCCTCCACCACCTGGATGTCGAGCGTGAAGTCGTCGAAGGCGTTGGGCGCCAGGGGGTTCACCATGGGGTTACTCCTCGTTGGGGTTGTGTGATGCGGCCTGGCCCTCGTCGGGCCAGGAGATGACGACCGACCCGTGCTGCTTGGGCAGGATTCGCCCTTCAGGAAGGTCCTTGGGGTCGGTGGTGGCCGGGTAGAAGCTGATGCGCGCTCCGGGGCCGCTGCGGTGGCTGCGCCCCCAGGCGGAGATCGCTGCGTTCATGGGTTCGGCGACCTCACGGGCGCGGGGGCCGAAGGCGTGGACTCCGAACTCGAAACGGGCCTCGCCTCCTGCTTCGGTCTTTCGTACGGCCAGGTAGGCAAAGCTGCCCCGGTCCACTGCGGCCGGGCAGGCCAGCTTGTTCTGTGGCGAGACCACCCCGGTGTCGAGCGCGCGGTCCACACTCATGAGGCAGAACCCGTCCAGAGCCGTGGCGAGCCACAGTTGGAGTGTGTCGAACTGCTCCGAGGCGGTGATCTCCACCCCCGACCACGCCTCGATGCGCTCGGTGTCCAGCACGCCGCTGAGCTGGTCGGGGTCAGCGGGCTCCCCGTCGTCGAACCGCAGCCCGATCTCCTGCCCCCGCAGCAGGAGCAGCCGCTCGGTGTGGGCGCCGGCACCCTGCATCTTGACGAAGCCGCAGATCTTGGCGGAGGTGCTGACCAGGTGGGTCCCCTGGCGAGTGAAGGTGACCGAGCGGGTCAGACCGCGCATGCGCAGCGGAACCGTCAGGGTTCCGTCCGGGGTGAGCTGTTCGATCCACGCGGGAGGGATGTCCCAGGCCCCGACGGTGACGATGGTCCGCTGGTAGGGGGCGTACTGGGGGCAGCCGTCCTCACCGTCGGCCAGGACGACGTTGACGTCGTTGTATCCGGCGTCCTTCAGGCACGTGCGGGCGCGGTCGGTGACCTCGGGGTCGATGTCGAGCGTGGTGACCTCACCGTCCTGCCCCACCAGTTCGCTCATCAGGGCAGCGTTGTACCCGCCCGAGCCGATCTCCAGTGCCCGCATCCCCTTGTCCATCTGGGCCTGTTCGAGCATGGTGGCCTGGATCTGCGGGGCGGAGACCGAGCTGATGGTGGTGCCGTGCTCGTCGCGTTTGGTGACCACGACACCCTTCTTGTACGCCTCCTCCAAGGTCACCTCCGGGGCGAACCGCTCACGCGGGACCGTGAGGAAGGCCCTCTCGACTGGGGCCGTGGTGATCAGTCCGTCCGCTTTGAGCTCCTCGGTGAGCTGCCTGCGGAGTTCAGCGGCCCGGCTGGTGCCAACTGTCGGTTCGGTCACGAGATCTCTTCTCTCCATACGGGTGTGTCGGCGGCAGGCGTTCCGGGACTACCCGGTCTTACGTGCGGCCACGGCACGACCATCGCACGCTCGTCACTTTGTGTGACGAAAATGCGAAGGGTTCCAAGGCAGCCGGGAGGAGCTGTCGGAAGTGTGAGCGAGCTCCGGACGGATACGGACCAGTCGCTTGATCGCGCAGGCCAGCTCTGACAGGTCATCAGGGGCGGCGTCCGCGGCCAGGCTGGAAGTGAGGGCCTGCAGGTGCAGGTCAGCGCTCGCACAGACCTGCTGGACGGAGATCCGGCCCAGGACTTCGAGGGCCCGGCGGTGTTCGTCGGCCCGGGCTCGCCGCCATACCATCACCGCTTCCGATACCTGCTCGCCGTGGAGGGTGTAGGGGCGCAGCAGCGGGCGGCCGTCGTCCGCGCACGTGTGCTCTGCCGGTCGGCGT
This sequence comes from Nocardiopsis moroccensis, assembly GCF_055763695.1. Taxonomy (NCBI): domain Bacteria; kingdom Bacillati; phylum Actinomycetota; class Actinomycetes; order Streptosporangiales; family Nocardiopsidaceae; genus Nocardiopsis; species Nocardiopsis moroccensis. The sequence continues at coordinate 3,397,187 of NZ_CP199747.1, forward strand.
CGTCGCGGAAGAGCGCCGTATCCTGCGTGCCCGGTGTCAGCCGCCTTCTCGTTCCTCTCCTTCAGGGGTGGTTCTTCTGGCTGCGTTGGCGGGGTACGGGGCCCGGCTGGAGGAGAGCAACGAGCCCTATCCCCGCGGGGCACGGCGGTGCAGGCATCCCCTGGCCGGAATGGGCCGCCGTGCCCGTGCGGTGCCGTTCGCCTCTCCCCCTGAGAGGGGCGAACGGCCGCCACTCACCCGCTGGCCGGAATGAAGTTCCGGGCCCGCAAGGCGTGAACCTCCCGTGCCGGGAAAAGATGCTTGGCGAGCGGGATGGTGTCGATCAGGTTGATGTGGGCCAGGGCCGGGCAGTGCTCGCGCTGATGGTAGGTGAAGTTGGCCTCGGTGGCGGCGTAATGGGCCACCAGCAGATACCGGGTGCCTGTGGTGAAGCACCGGTCCAGTGCCCCAGCGCCTGGACAGTGGGGCGGCGCCGTCGTGAACTGATCAGGGGTCAGGCCACTCACCGCTGTGTTGGCGGCCGTCACCCGAGCGAAGGCAGGCGGGCGGATGAGGGACGTGCTGCGGGCGGCCTCTGTCCAGCGCCCGGCCGCGTAGCGCAGCGCGAGAGCGGCGACCTCGATGGGCTGAGGTGGGTGGCCTGCTGGGATGGTCGCCTCGAAGTCGATGACCACCCACACCGTTTCCAGGAAGTCAGGGTCCTGGGTCAACTCGCCCATGCATCCACCCTTCCGTCTTCCGCTGTAGTGCCGGCGCTGGGTACCTCGTCTGGGATTGCTCAAGCAGGCTCGGGGCCGACTGTCTGTTGTCCTGTGGCTGGTTGCGGCCCGTCCGTGGCAAAGCGTTGGCCGATGATCAGTGCTTGGCGTGTGGTGATTCGCAGGGGGCCATCTTTCAGTCGTGCGCTCAGCACGGACACGGCTCGTTCCAGGGTGGCCTCGAACGGTACGCCTGCCCCGTCGGACCAGGCCCGGTAGGAGGCGTAGTGGTTCAGGATCGGGTCGGGGGTGTTGACCTCGATCACCCCGTCCAGGGCGATGACGTCCACCTCGGCGAAGTGAGCGCCCACCGCTTCAGCTGCACCCTCTGCTGGGAAATGCTCGGAGAGTTTCATCCGCTTTGGCCCTGTGTCGCTTCCGAGCACGTCAGCGGCCGCCTGTGCCCACCACTCGTCCAGTTCGGCCTTGTCGTACCGGGAGTTGGTGGAGGCGATCAGGATCCCGTCGGGGTCCAGGACACGGGCCGCCTCCGCGATAGCCCGGTCAGGGGCGTCCACGTGGTAGAGCATGTGCATCGCCAGCACCACTTGGACGCTCTGCGACCGCAGAGGGAGACGGGCGGCGTCGGCGCACACCACGGGGCCGGGCAGGTCGGTGAGCATGGACGCGGACAGGTCCAGGCCGATCGTTCGCACGCCGGGGCGCTCGGCGCGGATGCGTTGCAGGTAGCGGCCGTTGCCACAGCCCACGTCCGCCCACACCCCTGTTCGGTGCCCTGCCTGTTCCAGAACCATGCCGGGCAGATCGTACTGGGGAGTTTGGTGGTCGTAGAGGCGTTGACGGGCGGCGAGTGGGCGGTCGTCACGGTAGGCGTGGCCGGTCAGCAGTGTGCGGTCGGTGGAGGTGCGGGGGCGGTCTTCCATGGGCTCCATCCTCATCGACCCGCGTTGGCGCCCTCGCCAGTGAGGGTGGTGCTGAAGGTGGCCAGACGGTCGCGGATTTCGCGTACGGGTGGTGTGTGGAGGCTCTGGGTCAGGGGGATGAGTCGGCGGGCGCGCTGGGTGATGCTCGCGGTGCGCTGTTCGGGTGGGCTCGCACAGATGATGTCGATCTGTTCCAGTGCCCCGTCGAGGTCGTGGTTGCGCAGGTGAGCGGTGGCCAGATCCAGGCGTGCGGCCAGCAGGTCCCCGGTGGACCGGGTGGGTCCGGTGTAGAGGGCGATGGCGCGTTCGGTGTGAGCGATGGCGAGTCGGCGTTCGGCCGGTGTGTCCAGGGCGAGCAGGGCTGTGCCTGCGTAGGTGTGTGTCTTGGCCTGGGGGAAGCCCAGGACGCCCGGCAGGACCATCTGCCCGTTGTGGTCCTCGGCGGCGGCGATGGCCTCCCGGGTGGTTCTCCGGTCGCCGAGCGCGGCTGCCGCACGGGCGCGCAGGGCGTGCAGGCGGGTGAGGTTGCTGTCGGTGAGGTTGTGGGCGAGCCCGGCTTCGGCGGCTCGTAAGGCGTCGCCGGGGCGGCTGTCCCAGTACGCGATGAGGCTGTGCAGGGCGCAGACCCACGCCTGCAGCCCGGGGTCGGTGACCCGGTCGGCCAGAGTCCGCGCTGCTGTGGCGTGGACAGTGGCGTGGGCGTAGGCGTAGGCGCCGACGTCCATGCCGGCGTGGGTTTGCAGGCCCACCAGCCGGGTGGCGGCGATGTGGGCGCGGCGGGACTGCTCGGGGTGGGTGAGGGTCGAAGCCAGGTCCAGGGCTGCGCGGCAGCGTTCGATGATGTGCGGGTAGAGCTCGGTGAGCGGGGTGTGGACGTAGGTGCTGCACAGTCGGTGCACGTCCGCTTCCAGCAGATCCACAGCCTGTTCCGGGGCCGCGCCGCCCACCAGAGCACGCACCTGTTCGAGGGTGGTAGTGGAGTCCTGTCCCAGGCGCTGGTCCCAAGGCGTGCTTGTGGTGCGGGGCCGCGGCCCAGCGGCAGGATAACTGGGCGTGACGGGTGCCCCCAGGGCGGAAAGTACCCGGGTAACGACGTCGGGGCGGGTCAGGCCGTGCCCGGCCAGGGCTCGGGTGATGGTGCTCTGGGTGAGACCGCACAGGACAGCCAGGGCCTCGTGGGTGAGACCGGTGGCACGGTGCAGCAACAGCACCACGGTGCGAGCATCACGAGCCTGGAGAGCTTGGGCCACCCCTGACCGGTCCCAGAACCCTGGAGGGATGCACGCGCACCCTGAGGTTCCATCTCTCCGCTCTCGTGCGCAATGCACACACATCATCGCTTTCGTCACCCATCATGCAATAAATGAGGAATATGTGATTTTTCTGCTTCGCCAACTTCATTCAACCAACAGGCACTCCCTGCGTTTTCGCAGGTGGAAGCGGAAGAATCGAACACTGCGCATGGGCCCGGTTTCGCATATGCGATCTCGCATGGTCTGGTGAGGGAATTTCGACGATACTGCGCCAGGCGGCCTTACACCGAAGGGCTGAAGGCGGCTGAGCCGTCTCGCGCCCCAAAAGAGCCACCACGCCCGCGCCTCACCTCGGCCATCGAAACACCCAACCACAGCCCCGGGGCCTGCCCGGCGGCGATGACCACGATCGTGAAGGACATCCATGCCCGCCACACCGACGACGAGCCCCGCCCAGGCCCGGCAGAACATGGTCGACACCCTGCTCCAGTTGCAGAAGGAGTGGGGGATGCCGGAGATCTCGGAGCGGGTCGCGTCCGTGCTCCGAACGGTGCCCCGGCACGTGTTCGTGCCCGAGGTCTCACTGGATGAGGCCTACGCGACCGACTACGCGCCGCCCATCAGGCGAGCCGAGGACGGGTTGGTCACCAGTTCGATGTCCGCGGCGCGGGTGCAGGCCATGATGCTCGACCAGGCCGGCCTCGAACCCGGTATGCGGGTGCTGGAGATCGGCTCGGGCGGATACAACGCCGCGCTCATCGCCGAGCTGGTCGGTTCCGCCGGTGAGGTGACCACCATCGACATCGACCCGGAGGTCACCGGCCGGGCACGCCGCTATCTGGACGAGGCCGGTTACCAGGACGTGCGGGTGGTGACCGGTGACGCCGAATACGGCGTGGCGGAGTTCGCGCCCTATGACCGCGTCATCGTCACCGTCCGGGCCTGGGACCTGCCCCCGGCCTGGCTCGCGCAGCTCACCGAGACCGGCCGCCTGGTCACCCCGATGCGTCTGCGCGGGGTGAACCGCACAGTGGGGCTCGACCGCGTCGGCAGTCACCTGGTCAGCCGCCCCGACCACCACCTGACGGTGTTCGTGCCCATGCAGGGCGCCGGAGCGCACGAAGAGCGCGGGATCGCTGTGCAGGGGGAGGAGATCGTCCTGTACGGCGCCGAAGAGCCCGTGGATATGGCCGCGCTGCGCAAGGCCCTGCACGGGCCCCGTAAGGAGTTCTGGCCGGGGATCGAGTTCACCCGTCCCGACCGGCTGCACCTGTGGGTCGCGGGCCACGCCGACCGGTACGCGATGCTGCACGTGGCCGAAGACGTCCTTGAACACGGGCCCGCTGGGCCGCTGGCCCGCCAGCCCGTGCCGGTGGTGCTCGCCGACGAGGGAAGCGTGGCGGTGCGCGCCAAGCGCGCGCTGGGCGAGGACCGGTTCGAGATCGGGGTGTTCGCCTACGGGCCCCACGGTGAGCGCGCCGCCCAGGACTACATCGACGTTCTGCGGGCCTGGGACCAGCACGAGGGTTCCATGGCCCGCATCGAGGTCTGGCCCAGCGGGACACCCGAGGCTGACCTGCCCACCGACCGGGTCCGGGTCTTGGACAAGCCGCACACGCGCACGGTCCTGGCCTGGCCCTGAACACACCCCATCCCCTGGGGTCGTGTCCCTCCACCCGAAAGGAAAACCACCATGTACGAAACCCAGCTCGACGCCGACGGGTTCGACCTGGACGTCGAGGTCGTCGAGAGCGGACCTCGCCTGGACAGCCTGCTCAACCTGACCGGTGACAACTGCGGGTCCACGTGCGAGAGCGCCTGTTCCACCTCCTGCTCGTAACCGTGCCGGTCTTGGGCTGAGCCCCCGGCGCCGCGGCCAGCGGCGCCGGGACACCCCCCTTTTTTTGAAGGAGCACACCCGTGCACCCTCGATTCACCGCCCACCCCACCGGTGTGCTGCGCGCGTCCGCGCTTTCAGGCCCCCAGGAGGCGCCGCCCTGGCCCGAGGGGCCCATCGACAGCCCTGAGCATCGCCGTGCGTGGCTCCTCTGGTTGGGGCAGGTCCGTGACCACCCCATGCTGGGGGCGGCGATCAGCGACGCCAGTCCCCCACTCGCCCAGCGCATCAACCAGATCTGCCGCGAGGGGGGTAGTGGGCGTGACCTGGCCGGGGTGGTGCGCTCCTGTGCCCGGTACGTGTTGCGCGCCCAGAGCCGTGCCGCACCGTTCGGGTTGTTCGCCGCAGTGACCACGACCCGGTTCACCGGCGCTGTGTCCGGAGGCATCGGGGACCGCCACCGGCCCGTGGGGCGGGTGAGTACGGCATGGATCAGGGCTGCCGTGGAGCGGTTGGAGTCCTGCGAGAGGGAGTTCACCGCTCGTCTGAGGGTCACCGTCAACAACCTCGCCCTCATCCGGAGCGGGAGGATCATTGTCGAGCACCAGCCCGTGCCGGGGGCAGAACGGGGCACCTGTTCGTCGCTGCGCCTGACCGCACCCGCGCGCAAGGCCCTGGAGGTGGCCCAGGCCCCTGTTCCCTGGGCCGCGGTGGAGGCCGCGCTGAACACGGCCTTTCCCCGACGGCCCGAGGCTGTCCGTGACCTGGTGGGCACGCTGGTGCGTCACCGTGTGCTGTTGAGCTGCCTGCACCCGCCCATGGACACCGCCGACCCCTTGGGGTATCTCATCGCGACAGCATGCGGGGCCGGCGCTGACCGGTACCCGCACGCCGCAGCGGTCCTAGCCCAACTTGAGGCCGCCCACCAGGGTCTACAGGAGCACGACACCGCGCTCACCCCCCAAGGGCAAGCCAAGGCGAGAAGCCAGGCCCGCACCGCCCTGGCGCAGGTGGCCTCCGTGGAGGAGTCGACCTGTGTGGATCTGCGGTTGGAAAGCGACCTGCACCTGCCGCGCACCGTCGCCTGGCAGATCCAAGAAGCCGCTTCCGTTCTGGCACGCCTGTCCCCCCTGCGCGAAGGCACTCCTGCCTGGCGCGACTACCACCGCCGATTCTGCGAACGCTACGGAATCGGAACGGTGGTACCGGTAGCCGAGCTGACCGACCCCGATCGCGGGCTCGGCTTGCCCGCCGGATTCCACGGCACCCGGCTGCCCTCACCTCCGGGCGAAGCGCTCTCCGAACGCGACGCCGCCCTACTCGACCTGGCCCACCGTGCCACCCTCGACGGAACGGGCGAGGTCGTGGTGGACGATGCCCTCCTGAACCGCCTCGGCGCCGACCAGCTCGAGACGGTGTGGCCGCACACCGAACTGCGGGTACGTGTTCACGCCACCAGCCGCACAACCCTGGACTCCGGTGACTTTCGTGTCGTGGTCGCCGGGGCTTCGCGCGGGGCGGGCACGACCGTAGGCCGCTTCCTCGACCTGCTGCCCTCGTCAGGTCGAGAGGCTCTCAGTGAGCTGTACCGGCATCTGCCCACCCTGCGCCAGGACGCGACCCTGGCCCAGCTCACCTGCCCGGCGGCCTCCGCACGCGGCGACCAGGTCTCACGCACCCCCGCGGTGCTGCCGACCCGGTTGGCGTTGGGGCAACACCATCCGGGTGACCCCCACGCCCTGGGGTTGGACGATCTGGCCGTCAGCGCCGACCCGCACCATCTGCATCTGATCACCCGCCGCGACCTGCGTCCAGTGGAGCCGGTGCTCTTCAGCGCGCTCGAGTTCACCCGCGCCGCACACCCGCTGCTGCGCTTCCTCGCGGAACTTCCCTGGAGCCGCACCACCGTGCCGGTCCCCTTCTCCTGGGGAGCCGCCACCCACCTGCCGGTACTGCCTCGAGTGCGTTGGCGGCAATGCGTCTTGGCCCCGGCCCGGTGGCGGCTGGACGCCCACACCCTCCCCCGGGCGCCGTGGCGGGAATGGACCCAAAGCCTGCACCACTGGCGCACCACCCACCGGGTCCCGGCGCGTGTGGAGCTCGGGGAGAACGATCAACGCCTCCTGGTGGACCTGGACCTGCCCGCGCACCAGGACCTGGTACGCGCCGAGCTGGCCGCGGCCGGGCGGGTGTTCCTACGCGAAGCACCCACCGATCAGGACCTGGAATGGTTGGGGGGCCGCGCCCACGAGCTCGTCGCCACCCTGACCGCGAACCAGGCACCGGTCCCCTACCGTCCCCGTCCCGGGTCGGGACACCCCCGCAGTGTCGAACACCTGCCCGGCACCACGGCTGGGTGGTGTTCGCTGAAGCTGTACGGTCACCCCGATCGGACCACCGATCTGATCACCAACGAACTCCCCCACTTGACCACGGCAGGAACACCCCAGGTGTGGTTCCTGCGCTACCAGGACCCCGACCCCCACCTGCGTGTGCGGGTCCGGGTGGACGAGCCCGACCAGCTCCAGGCCCTGCACGCCTGGACGCGTGACCTGCGCGGGCGAGGCCTGGTCGCCGCCGTCGTCCACGACACCTACACCCCCGAATCCGGCAGGTTCGGCCCCGGTGCAGCGATGGAGGCCGCCGAGACACTGTTCGTGGCCGACTCCCGCGCCGTGGCCTCCCAGCTGGCCACCGACTCGACCGACCACGGTAAGCGGGTGTGGGCGGCGGTGAGCATGACCGACCTGGTCCACCACCTCCTCGGCGACGAACCGGCCGCCCGACGGTGGCTCATCGACCACGCACCCCCAGGCGTCACCGACCGCAGTGAGGCCACGCAGACGATCACGCTCACCGCTCCCGGCCACACACAACACCCTCCCGACCCGCTCCAGCGGGCCTGGGGCCGCCGCGCGGTGGCGGCCCGCGCCTACACCAAGGCCCTCGCCGACCTCGGCCTCACCGTTGAGGACGTACTGCCGGACCTGCTGCACCTGCACACCACACGCTTGTTCGGCCCCGACCCGGACGCCGAGCGGGCGTGCTTGGCGCTGGCACGGGCGGCTGCGTTGAGCTGGAACGCCCGCACCAAGGAGAAACGGTGAACACCGTCACCACCCAGCGGGCCTACACCGCTGCCCGAAGGCTCCTGGACGACCTCACCGACCCCGACCAGGTGCAGTTCCTGCCCGGCAAACCGGCCCTGCGCACACGCCCCGCCTCGGTGGGCGGCGGGGCCGCGGGGGTGGCGCTGGCCCACACCGAGGCAGCCCGCACCGGACACGGCCCCTGGGAGAGCGCCCGCACGTGGATCGCCCGCGCCCTGTCCGGCCCGGTCAACGGCAGCGACACCGCCACCCTGTGGTCCGGCGCCCCGGCCCTGGGCCTGCTCACGGCCATCGCCGCGACCTCGCCCGCCCACCTGGCCAGAGCACGCGCCCGCCTGGACGAGGTCACCACACGCCTGACCCAGCACCGGTTGGACCAGGCCCACATCCGGATCGAGCGGGGACGACGTCCGCCCCTGGCCGAGTTCGACCTCATCCAAGGGCTCACCGGGCTGGCCGTCCACCACCTGCACACCCACCCCGAAGCCGTAATCACCCGACGGGCCCTCGCCTACCTGGTGCGGTTGTCCCTGCCGCTGCCCCAGGATCCCCAGCAGCTGCCGGGCTGGTGGAGCGAGCAGTCCCCCCACAGCCGCCCAGACCCCGAGTTCCCTGGTGGGCACCTCAACCTCGGTGTGGCCCACGGCATCAGCGCCACCCTGGCCGTGTTGTCGCTGGCGGCGCTGCGGGGCCTGACCGTCAGCGGGCACACCGAAGCGATCGAGCGGATGTGCGCCGTCCTGGACGCCTACCGCCACAGCGCACGCGCGGGGGTGTGGTGGCCCTACTACCTCACCCCCCAGCGGTGGAAGAGCGGACCTACCACCGCCGCCTGCGGGCAACGGCCCACGTGGTGCTACGGCACCCCCGGCCTGGCCCGGGCCCAGCAGCTCGCCGGGATCGCCCTCAACGACCAGGACCGTCGGGCGATGGCCGAGCAGAGCATGGCCCACTGCCTACGCGATGCCTCTCAGCTGGGCACGCTCACCGACCTGGGGCTCTGCCACGGATGGGCCGGGCTGTTGCACTGCGCGTGGCGCATCAACACCGACGCCCCTGCTGCTCCCCTGGCAGCAGACCTGGACCGGATCGCCACCGTCCTCCTGGACCGACTCCAGGATGAGGCCCACCCGGATCCGGAGTTCCTCGACGGCCGCGCCGGCATCGCTCTGGCCCTGAACACCTACGCCAACGGGGCCGCCCCCGGTGTGCCGTGGGACGCCCACCTGGCCCTGGCCTGACCCCAGCCCTTTGGAAGGAGCCGACCGTGCTCAACGATGCCCCTGCCACCGCCGAGGTGTGGTGGCAGGTCAACGTCGAGTTCCCCGACCCGGCCACAGCCGAGCAGGTCGGCATCCGCCGTCTGGCACCGGCCCTGGAGCAGGCCGACAGGGGCTGGTTCCTGATGCGTAAGAAGGGCGCTTGGCGGTGCCGTGCCCCCTTGCCCGGGGCCCAGGCTGCGCAGGCGGCCGTGCGAGAGCAGGTGGGTGAGCTCCTGGACGAGCTCGCCCGCACCGGGCACATCAGCAGGTGGACACCCGTGGTGTACGAGCCTGAGATCCGCGCCTTCGGTGGCAGCAAGGCGATGGCCGCAGCCCACACCCTCTTCTGCGCCGACACCCACCACCTGACCCGCTTCTTGGCCACCACCCACCGATCCGACCGCCGCAAGGAGGTGTCCCTGTTCCTGGTCCACACCCTCATGCGCGCCGCTGAACTGGACCCCTTCGAACAGGGCGATGTGTGGGATCGCGTAGCCGCTCTGCGCCCCCTGCCCTCCCCCACCCACCTGTCAGGCAAGATCTGCGGGCAGGTGCACCACCTACTGAGCGTGGAGCCCGGCCCGCGCGCCGCACACTTCTCCCCCGGCGGCGCCTTCAACGGCTACGCCCCCTGGGCGGAAGCCTTCCACACGTGCGGGCGAACCCTGGCCGACCTCAACGCCCGCGGCCACCTGAACCGCGGGCTGCGCAGCGTCCTGGCCCACCACCTCATCTTCCACTGGAACCGGCTCGCCATCCCCGTCTCGGCCCAGGCAGTGCTCTGCCACGCCGCCGCCCGGAGCATCTTCGACCCCGAAACGGTCGGACTATGAACCAGCGCGCGCTCCTTCCCCCAGCGACCCGTTACCTGCCGCTGGTGCCACGCCCCCGACCCGCAGCACTCCCCCTCCGACAGCGGCTCACCGAACTCCACGACCTGCTCCACCAGGCCGATCACGCCCTCGGCCCCGAAGAAGGGATGGCGCGCGCCTGCGAGGCGATGAACAAGGCCGCGCTCATCGCCAGCGACACCGGCCACCCAGGCCTGGCCACCGCCCTGTGCTGGCAGCAGTACGCGACGTTCACCCTGGCAGCACCCCTGACCGCGAAGGCGGCGACCTTCGCCCTGCAACCCCTGGTGAACCTCGGCCGCCTGACCATCCGCACCGAGAACCCTTCCGCTGCCTACGCGGTGTTGGAGTCCCTGTTCGAGGCCGCCGATCGTGGCGGTCCCGCGAACGTGCTCGGCCGCAGCTGCCCAGTCGGAGGCCTGGTCGCCACCCCGAGCGATCGTGCTGAGCTACGCCGGTTCCTGTGGGCGGTCCTCCTCGCTGACGGCACCCGGGCGCTGTGCGCGGCAGGGCGTTGGCAGGACGCGGTGGCCCATCTGCACCGCTACAACGGCATCGGCGCCCGGCTGTTGGATGGCCGCCAAGTCGCCGCTCTAGCCGCCCTCCACCTCCACGACCCCGACACCGCTACCGGCTTGCTGGCCGAAACGGACTGCTCGCAGGCATGGGAGCGCGCGGTGGCCGCGTGTCTGAACACCGCGACCGACCTGGTGGCCGGACGTGATCCGGTCGGCGCCATCACCACCATGGTCGACGCCGTCCAACACCTGCCGCCCACACCCGGCAGGGCGGTGTTCGCCGCCCGGCTGGGCGTGCTGGCGTGCGAACTAGCTCCCGACCACCACGCCTTGGCTGCGCACCTGATCTCCGGCGCCATAGAGTCCGCAGACGCGCACGCGGCTACCGCGGTCCTGGAGTCTGCGGTCCTCACCGCACAGTTGACCCAAGAACAGAGTCAGGCGTTGCGGGAACGTGTCGCGCAGGCGCAACCGCCCAGGACCCAGCAGTCGATCGGATTGGAGAAGGAGCTCGCGGGGGCCGGTGACAGAGCGACTACGTTTCTCACCCACAGCTTCCAAACAGCGGGGCTTGGTGTAGCTGGCTCTGACTCTGGGGAGGGAGCAGACCGTGGCGATCAGTGACTCCGACATCGCAGGCGTGCCAGCCGCCTACCTTGACCATTACCCAGACGAGGCGGCAGATGTCAGATCAAATCAAACGGTGAGCCGGTCACGGGTTCTGTAGCGCGACCTCCCGGTGTCTGGAGGGATCGTTGATCCAGACCGTCTCGGGCAACCGAGGTGGTTCCGGTCGGCGAGAGAACCTCTCTGGATAGACCGCGTGGAGTTCTCGCGATGGGCGGACGGCCCGGAGCGTCTATGCGCTGCTCACAGAACGAGGTTGGGTGGTCCGTGTCCCGGGCCGTGGGACGTTCGCGGCCCCGGAAACTCCGCATCGTTCCATGTGATCACCTTGCAGAACTCCACCTCTCCGAGGTGACTCGCGAGCTCATCGAGTCCTGTGCCGGCCTGGACACCCTGGGGAAGTGGATTCCCCTGGCTGTCACGGCTGACCGCCCGGAAGACCTTTTCGACTGATGCCCAAGCCCCGCCAGCGGGAGCCCGGAGGCGATTGCCGCTGGCGAGGCGTCTGTTCAGGTGGCGGGGCGGAAATGGTCCTCGAACCCGAGTGCCTCCCACAGCGACTCGTGGCCGTTCAAGCGTGCGCGGTGGTCCGCCCACCCGGTCCGCTGCTGGGTCCAGGCCTTCTCCGCCACCCCGGGCAGCCGCGGCAGCAGCAGGAACGCCAGGTCACCGAAGCCGGTGAGGGTCTCACCCCAGACCGCCGCCTCCACTCCCGCGACCACCGTGCCGGGGGCCGCCTCCCGCGCGGCCTCCGCCGGGTCCCAGGCGAAACTCTCCTCGACGGTGATCGGCGGGTAGGCGGGCAGCCCCAACCGGTCCCGGTCGCCCTCCTGGGCAGGGTCGGCGCACCCGTCGGCGTAGGGCCGGTCCAGGTAGAGGCGGGAGTTGGGCGACAGCAGCACCGGCACGCCCTTCTCGGCGGCGGCCGGAACGTCGCCGGGTGAGATCCGGAAGGTCTCGGCGGCCTGCTCCACCAGCGGGTGGAACTCCTCGGGGACCGTCCGCTTGATCGCCTCGGGGTCGAACTCGTCGGGAGCACCGATCCAGTACTGGAGGACGTCGTCCGCGCCCAGGGCCCCGGCGCGGGCGGTCTCCTGCCAGCCCACCGCGCGTTTTCCGTGTTCACGAACCCACTGGTGGGCGAGGCGGACGAACTCCACGTAGTCCTCGTGGCCCATCCCGAACGGCTCGTCGCCGCCCAGGTGCAGGAACGGCCCCGGCGCGGCCTCGGCGAACTCGGCGATGACGTCCCCGGCGAACCGGCGTGCGACCTCGGAGTCCGGGTGCAGGTACCGCAGCCGGGGATGCGGGTACTCGACCCCGCCCGCCAGCTCGGGGTAGGCGTCGAAGGCCCACCGGATGTGCCCCGGCAGGTCCACCTCCGGCACAACCGTGACGTGGCAGCGGGCGGCGTGGGCGACGAGACCGGCGAACTCCTCCCGGGTGTAGTACTCGCGGACGCCGTCCGGGCCGGGCCTGGTCAGTTCCGGCCAGGCCCGTGACTCCAGCCGCCAGCCCTCGCTGTCGGTCAGGTGCAGGTGCAGGGCGTTGAACTTGTACAGCGCCATCAGGTCGATGACCCGCCGCACCTCGTCCGGGGTGAAGTAGTGGCGGACCACGTCCAGGGACAGGCTCCGCCAGGCGTACCGGGGCCCGTCGACGACCACTCCCCGCGGCGCCCACACGTTCCCCTCGCCGTCCACGCTGAGCGTCTGCACGAGGCTGGTCAGACCGCGGAAGGCTCCCTCGGCACCGGCCGAGGAGACCAGGACCCGGCCCTGGGCGACCTCCAACCGGTGGCGTTCGTCGGCCCCCGGTTCGGGACGCGGGTCCACCCCGGTGGCCGGAGCGACCGAGGCGAACTCCGAGAGATCGGACTCCGTGCAGACCGCCACGTCCGCCTCCCCGTGGACGGGTTCCACCCGCAGCCCGTGCAGGCGCCCGGCCGCCCAGGCGAACCAGTCGGCAGCGTCGGGGACGGCACCGGACAGGGTCAGCCGCCCGGCGGTCCCGATCCGGACCGCCGCACCGGTCTCGGCCAGGGCGGCCGCGGGCACCAGGCCCCGCTCAGTGTGCTCGGGCATGGAAACGCCTCTCGTACTCGGCGCGGCGCTCGCTCTGACGGCCCGGGTCGGCGACCGGGGCGGACAGCAGCAGCCGCTGGGTGTAGGGGTGTTCGGGGTCGGTGGTGACCCGGTCCGCGTCGCCGTACTCGACGATCCGTCCCTGGTGGATGACCGCGACCCGGTGGCTGAGCGCCCGCACCACCGACAGGTCGTGCGAGACGAACAGGTAGGCCGTCCCGGTCCGCTCCTGGATGTCCAGCAGCAGATCCATGACGGTGCGCTGGGTGGTCAGGTCCAGGGCGGAGACGGGTTCGTCGCACACGATCAGCCGGGGCGCGATCGCCAGCGCCCGGGCGATGGCCACCCTTTGGCGCTGGCCGCCGGAGAACTCGCGGGGCAGCCGGTGCACGGCGTCCCGGGGCAGGGCCACCCGGTCGAGCAGGTCGGCCACCCGGGTGCGGGCCTCGGCGGCGGGCACCCCGTGGGCGAGGAGGGGTTCGGCGAGGGTGTCGCCGACGAGCAGGGACGGGTTGAGGGAGGTGTAGGGGTCCTGGAAGACCACCTGGATGTGTCGGCTGAGCTCGCGCCTCCGGCGCCGGGACGCCCCGTCGACGCGTTCGCCGTCGAAGCTGATGCTGCCGCCGGAGGCGGGCACCAGGCCGAGGACGGCGCGGCCGATGGTGGACTTGCCCGAACCGGACTCCCCCACCAGGCCGAGGGTCTCGCCGGGGCGGATGTCCAGGGACACGCCCCTGAGCACCTCGGTGCGGGGAGCCCGCCACCCCTTGCCGGGGAAGGAGACCCGCAGGTCGCGCACGTCCAGGAGCGGTTTCGTGCCGGTCCCGCCGGCGCCGCCGTGCCCTCCGGCCGCGGTGTCCGGGCCGTGGGCGGGGCCGTTGGCGTGGCCGAGGCCGGAACCGTGGGCGGGGTTCGGGTCGCGCGGGCTGTTCGGATCGGTCACTGGGCCGCCTCCCGGGGCTGCCACGGCGCTCGGGCCGGGGTGTCGTCGAGTACCGCGTCGAGCAGACCCCGGGTGTAGTCCTCCCGGGGGTCGCTCAGGATCCGTTCGGTGGTGCCGGTCTCCACGATCCGGCCGTCGCGCATCACCGCGACCCGGTCGCACAGGTCGGCGACCACACCGAGGTTGTGCGTCACCAGCAGCACACCCATGCCGCGTTCGGCCTGGAGGCGGCGCAGCAGGGCCAGCACCTCGGCCTGCACCGTGACGTCCAGGGCGGTGGTGGGTTCGTCGGCGACGAGCAGGTCGGGGTCGCAGGAGACCGCTCCGGCGATGAGCACCCGCTGCGCCATGCCGCCGGAGATCTGGTGCGGGTGGCTGCGGAAGGTGCGTTCGGGGTCGGGGATCTCCACCTGCCGGAGCAGGTCCAGGGCGCGTTCGCGGGCCTGGGCGCGGGAGAGCCCGAGCTTGACCCGCAGCGGTTCGGTGAGGTGGTCGCCGATGGTGAAGGCGGGGTCCAGGTTGCTCATGGGTTCCTGGGGGACGTAGGCGACGGTGTCCCCGCGCAGGTTCCGCAGGGCCCTGTCCGTCGAACCCACCACCTCGGTGCCGTCGAGCAGGACGCTGCCCCTGGACACACGGCCGCCCTCGGGCAGGAGGCCGAGCACGGAGAAGGCGGTCTGCGTCTTGCCCGAACCGGACTCCCCCACCAGGCCCAGGACCTCGCCCCGGCGCACGTCCAGGTCGACGCCGTGCACGACCTCCCGGGAGCCGCCGTCGGCGAGGGTGTAGGTGACCGCGAGGTCGCGGACGGACAGCAGGTCGGCGCGTTCGCCAGCGCTGTCCAGGGTGGTGGGGGCGTCGGCGCCGCCCCTGCGGGCCCCGCGCCCGGTGGCGGGTGCGGTGCCCCGGTCCTCCAGGACGTCGCGCAGGGAGGCGGCGAGCAGGACCAGGGCGGCGCTGGTCAGGCCCAGCGCGAGTCCGGGCCACAGCATGAACAGGGGTGCGCGCTGGATGTTGGTGAAGGCCTCGTTGAGCATGGCGCCCCAGGTGGGCAGGTCGCCGCTGCCGATGCCGAGGAACTCCAGCCCGGCCTGGAGGCCGATGGCCATCCCGGCGACCAGGGCACCCTGGATGATGACGGGGGCGCGCACGACGACGAGGACGTGGCGGGCGATGATCCGCGAGTCGCGCAGGCCGAACACCCGCGCCGCGTCCACGTACAGTTCGCCGCGCATCGCCGCGACGGCGCCGCGCACCAGCCGGTAGAAGGCGGGGGCGACCAGGACGCCGAGCACGACCATGAGCACCCACACGTTGGTGCCCAGGACGGCGCGGGTGGCCAGCAGGACGACCATGGCGGGCAGCGCCATGACCAGGTTGACCCACCAGTTGGACAGGGAGTCGAACCAGCCGCCGTAGTACCCGGCGGCCAGTCCGCTCGGCACGCCCACGACCAGGGCCACGGCCACCGCGAGGAGGGCGCCGCCCAGGGTGTTGCGGCCGCCGTACAGCAGCCTGGACCACACATCGCGTCCGGAGGAGTCGAAGCCGAGCAGGTGGCCGCCGCCGGGCGGTCCGAAGGCGTCCTTGAGGTCGGCGGTGGTCGGGGCATGTGCCGTGAACAGCGGGGCGAACACGACCAGGGTGACGACGACGGCCAGGACCAGGGAGGAGCCCAGTGCCTGGGGGCTGGTGAGGAAGCGCCGGACCGTCGCCGACCGGCGCCCCGGCCCCGGAGGCCCGGCCGCCTCCGGCCGGTGTTCCGGCTGCGTGGCGACCCTGCCGGCCGCGTCTGGTGTGACGGGGGAGCTCACGAGACCCTCGCTTTCGGGTTGAGCCAGCCGACGAGGACGTCCACGAGCAGGTTGGTGAGGATGACCCCGACGACGGTCACCATGACCACGCCCATGATCACCGGGATGTCGCCCCGGGTCGTGTACTGGACGGTCATCGCACCGATGCCGGGGAGGCCGAAGATCTGCTCCACGATCACCGCGCCGCCGAGCAGGCCGACGAACTGCATGCCGAGCACGGTCAGGCCCGGGGTGGCCGCGCTGCGCAGCACGTGGCGGAAGACCACGCGGGAGGCGGGCAGCCCCCGGGAGCGCAGGGTGCGCACGTAGTCGCGGCCCATCACCTCGATGACGGAGCTGCGCACCTGCTGGGAGACGCCGGCGATCCCGGCGACGGACAGCGACAGGACCGGGAGGGTGATGGTGGCGAGCCAGCCGCCCGGGGACTGGCTCAGGGGCGTGTAGCCGACGGCGGGGAACCAGCCGAGGCGGACCGCGAACACCAGCACGAGGACCAGGGTGACGAGGAAGCCGGGCAGGGCGTAGCCGAGCACGCCGACCGTCTGCACCACCCGGTCCACGGCGCCCCGGCGCACTCCCGCCCACACGCCGAGGACGAAGGAGGCCGCCGCGGTGACGAGGGTGACCCCGACCATCAGGCTGACGGTGACCGGGAGCCGGTTGGCCAGGGCCCGGGAGACGTCCTCGCTGGTGAACCAGGACCGGCCCAGGTCGCCCTGGAGGGCGGAGGTGAGCCAGTCGAGGTAACGCACGGCGACCGGCCGGTCGAGTCCGAGCTCCGCGTTGTGCGCGTCGACGGCCTGCTGCGGGGCTGCGGGGCCCAGGACGTGGCGACCCACGTCGGTGCCGGGCAGGGACAGCAGGAGGTAGGCGAGGGCGGAGATGACGACCAGGAGCAGCAGCCCCGACCCCAGCCTCCGCAGGATGAACGAGAGCATGGTCCCTACTCGGCGGGGGCGTAGTTGTACAGGGCGGGGACGGCCATGCCGGACTGGGGTTCGACGTCGACGGTGCCGTCGCTGACGTGTAGGAACGTCATCCGGTAGAAGGGCACGAACCAGCCCTGTTCGACCAGGTGCCGGTTGAGTTCGCGCGCCTGGTCGGCGGCCTCGCCCTCGGGGGAGGTCTGGATGGCGTGAGTGAGTTCCTGGACGGTCTCGTCGGTGGTGCCGAAGAAGTTGAAGGTGCCGGGCAGGACCAGTTCGACCGTGGTCACCCAGTCCTCGGCGGGCTGGGCGTTGTTCATGACCATGCCCGGGTAGGCCTGCTCGGTGAAGATGCTGTTCAGTGCGCTGCCCGAGTCGAGGTTGTCCCAGGTCAGGTCGATGCCGACGTCGGCGAGGTCGCTCTGGAGGCTGGTGGCCAGCGGGTCGGAGACGATCTCGCTCATCCGGGGCAGGGTGAGGGCGAAGCCGTCGGGGTACCCGGCGTCGGCGAGGAGTTCGCGGGCGCGTTCGGGGTCGTGGTCGTAGTAGGAGTCCAGCTCGGGGTCGTAGGCGTCGGTCTGGGGGCCGAAGATCTGGTTGGTGGTCTCGCCCTGGCCGTTGCGGAGCTGTTCGAGCATGGTCTCGCGGTCCACGGCGTGGTTGATGGCCTGGCGGACCTCGGGTTCGGCGAGTTCGGGGGTGATGTGCCCGTCCCGGTCGAACAGGATGATGCCCTGGTAGTCGATGTCCTGGGGCTGGGTCCGCACCTGCGGGTCGGATTCCGCGACCGCCTGCTGGTCGACGTCCTGGAGCAGGGCGGCGTTGATCTGCCCGGTGCGCACGCCGTTGACGATCGCGTTCTCGTTGTCGAAGAGGTTGATGGCGACCTCGTCGTAGGGCAGCTCCTCGCCCCAGTAGCCGTCGGCGCGGGTGTACACCCAGGTGGTGCCGACGGCGGTGCGGCCGGAGTCCAGTTCGTAGGGTCCGGTGCCGTCCGGGTCGGTGGTGAGGGAGTCGCCGTCGAAGGCGGCCGGGTTGGCCATGAGGCCCGCGGCGTCGCTGAGGTAGAAGACCATCGCCGGGTTGGGCTGTTCCAGGTGCAGGACGGCGGTGGTGGCGTCGACGACCTCGACCTCCTCCAGCAGGGCCATGGTCTGGGCCTGGCCGCCGCCACCGTCGCGGAAGCGCTCCAGGTTGGCCTTGACCGCCTCGGCGTCGAACGGGGTCCCGTCGTCGAAGGTGACGTCCTCGCGCAGGGTGAGCGTGAGTTCGGTGAGGGACTCGTCGTAGGTCCACTCGGTGGCCAGCATGGGCGTGTAGCCGCCGTCGGGCTCCCGTTTGACGAGCGTGTCGTAGACCGCCTGGAAGTAGGGCATGGCGCTGCCCATCGCCTCGGCCGGGTCCAGGCTCTGCGGGACGGTCATGGTTCCGATCGTCAGGGACGAGGAGTCCGTGTCGGGGCTGGAACCGGCGCAGCCGGTCAGCGTGAGCGCGAGCGCGCCCGCGGCGGCCACACCTGCGTTGATGCGGGTCTTGGTCTGCATGTCCCACTCCGGTGAGCAAGGCCCGAAGGAAACTCCGGGGGATTGATTGGTGTGTCTGGCACCACAAATTAACCACATGGTAGGTTTCGTGTCGGTCACCGTACAACACCGAAACCGATCCAGGAAGAGCGGGAGAACGGGCGGCCGGGACCGTAATCTCGGAGCCACCACGGCCTGCACGGCCGCCGGGAGACCCGAAAACTCGTGGCACGAACACGCGACAACCCGCTAGGAGACCGTCCCGTGACGGACAGAGAGCGCGCCCGGCAGCGCCTGAACCAGGGCAACCGCATGAGCAAGGGGGAACGCACCCGGCAGCGCATCATCGACTCCGCCACGGAGCTGTTCTCCCGCTCCGGCTACCGGGCGGTGTCCCTGCGCGACATCGCCGCGCACGCCCGGCTCACCCACGCCGGGGTGCTCCACCACTTCCCCAACAAGGAGGCGACCCTCATACACGTGTTGAGCAGGCGCGACGCGGTCGACGCCCCCCTGGTCCTCGACGAGGGCCTCACCCCCCGGGAACTCGTCGACAACGTCGTGGGGATCGTCGAACGCAACACGGGCACCCCGGGCCTGGTCTCGCTCTACGTCAACCTGTCGGCCGAGGCCACCGACCCCGCCCACCCCGCGCACGAGTACTTCTTCGGCCGCTACCAGATCCTGCGCGGCCTGCTCGTGCCCGCGTTCGCCGCCCTGCTCGACGAGCGGACCGAACCCGCCCACGCGCCCTCCCCCGAGCTGGCCGCACAGCAGTTCCTCGCCCTCCTGGACGGGCTCCAGGTCCAGTGGCTGCTGGACCCGAGCGCCGTCGACATGCGGGCCGCGGTCGTCTCCTTCCTGCGCAGCCTCGGGATCCCCGCCCCGGACCGGGTCCCCGGGGAACGGCTCGCGCCCGACCCCGCCGACCCCACGACCGGTGCCACCGACACCACCGGCAGCACCGGCCCAGCCGACCCCGCGAGCACCACCGCGCCCACCCAAGAAAGGTCCAGATGAGCACCCACCCCCGCCTCGACCTGGCCGTGAAGGCCTCGGTCACCTCCGGCTCCGACACCTGGCACAGCACCGGGGTGGAGGGCGAACTGCGCCCCCTCCACCTGGCCGACGGCCCGCACGGCCTGCGGCAGCAACCCGACGAGGGCGACCACCTCGGCATCGGCGGCAGCGTCCCCTCCACCTGCTTCCCGCCCGCCGTCGGGCTCGGCTCCACCTGGAACCCGGCCCTGGTGCGCAGGGTCGGCGAGGCCCTGGGCGGCGAGGCCGGCGCGCTGGGGGTGGACGTCGTCCTCGGCCCCGGCATGAACATCAAGCGTTCGCCCCTGTGCGGCCGCAACTTCGAGTACGTCTCCGAGGACCCCCACGTCACCGCGCGGATCGCCGCCGCACTGGTGGAGGGCATCCAGTCCCAGGGCGTCGGCGCCTGCGTGAAGCACTTCGCAGCCAACAACCAGGAGACCGACCGGCACCGCGTCAGCGCCGAGGTGGACGAGCGCACCCTGCGCGAGATCTACCTCCCCGCCTTCGAGGAGGTCATCCGCACCACCGAGCCCGCCATGGTGATGAGCTCCTACAACCGGCTCAACGGGGTCTACACCAGCCAGAACCCGTGGCTGCTGACCGACCTGCTGCGCGGCGAGTGGGGGTTCGAGGGCGTGGTGGTCTCCGACTGGGGCGCCGTCTTCGACCGGGTCGCCGCGGTACGCGCCGGGCTCGACCTGGAGATGCCGCCCAGCGGCACCGACCAGCTCGTCGCGGACGCCGTGCGCAGTGGCGAACTGGACGAGTCCGTGCTGGACACGGTGGTGGAGCGGCTGAAACGGCTCCAGGACCGGGTGCGGACCGACACCACCGGCTCCCCGGAGCACGAGGCACACGACGCCCTGGCCCGCGAGGCCGCCCGTGAGGCGCTGGTGCTGCTGAAGAACGACGGCGGTGTGCTGCCGCTGGCCGCCGACCGGTCCGTGGCCGTGGTCGGCGAGTTCGCCCGCACCCCCCGCTACCAGGGCGGCGGCTCCTCCCACGTGGTACCGACCAAGGTGCACAGCGCCCTGGACTCCTTCGAGGCCGCCGTCTCCGAGGGCGCCCTCGCGGGTGTGCGGTTCGCCGCCGGGTTCACCCTGGACGGGACCGAGGAGCCCGCACTGGCCGAGGAGGCCGTCGAGGCCGCCCGCGAGGCGGACACCGCCGTGCTGTTCCTGGGGCTGCCCGAGTCCGCCGAGTCCGAGGGCTACGACCGGACCACGATCGGCCTGCCCGCGCCCCAGCTCGAACTGCTCGCCAGGGTGCGCGAGGTCAGCGAGCGGGTCGTGGTCGTGCTCTCCAACGGCGGTGTGGTCTCGGTGACCGAATGGCAGGACCGGGCCGACGCCGTCCTGGAGGGATGGCTGCTCGGCCAGGCCGGCGGGGCCGCCGTCGTGGACGTGCTGACCGGGGCCGCCGCACCGTCCGGGCGCCTCACCGAGACCATCCCGGTGCGGCTGAGCGACCACGCCACGTACCTGAACTTCCCCGGCGAGCACGGCAGGGTCCGCCACGGCGAGGGCGTGTTCGTCGGCTACCGCCACTTCGACACCCTGGACGTCCCGGTCGCCTACCCCTTCGGGTTCGGGCTCACCTACACGAGCTTCGCCTACTCGGAGCTGGAGGTGGCTCCGGACGGGGAGAACGCGTGGACGGTGTCGTTCACCGTCACCAACACCGGCGACCGCGCGGGGAGCGAGGTGGCCCAGCTCTACACCGGCGTCGAGCAGGACCATCCGACCCGGCCCCGCCGCGAACTGCGCGGCTTCGCGAAGGCGGCGCTGGAGCCGGGGGAGAGCACCCGGATCGAGCTCCCGCTGACCGGACGCGACCTGTCCGTCTGGGACCCCAGGGACCACCGCTGGTCCCTGGCAGCGGGCACCTACACCGTCTCGGTCGGCGCCTCCTCCCGGGACGTCCGGCTCACCGGCGAGATCACCACAGAGGGCGACCGGTACGTACGGAAGCTGACCAAGTACTGCACGGTGAGCGAGTGGCGCACCCACCGCGTCGGGGGGCCGGTGATGCGGGAGCTGATGTCCGCGTTCCCCGGGCTCTCGGACGTGCCCGAGGACCTGCTCCGGATGGCGGACTCCCTGCCGCTGATCACGCTGCGGACCTTCGGCCTCGGGGTCACCGAGGAGATGCTCGACCTCCTCGTGGACGACGTGGAGGCCAAACGCCGGGCGGCCGTCGAACGCGGCGAGATCACCGGTTGAGGAGGGGACCGACACGATGACGAACCTTCCCGAGGGGTTCCTCTGGGGCGCGGCCACCGCCGGGCACCAGGTCGAGGGCAACAACACCAACAGCGACATCTGGGCGCTGGAGAACGCCGAGGGGTCGATCCTGCCCGAGCGCAGCGGCGACGCCTGCGACAACTACCACCGGTGGCGCGAGGACCTGGACATCGTCCGGGACCTGGGGCTGAACAGCTACCGGTTCGGGGTCGAGTGGGCCCGGGTCGAACCCGAGCCGGGGCGCTTCTCCCTGGCCGAACTGGCGCACTACCGGCGGATCGTCGAGGGGTGCCTGGAACGCGGACTCACCCCCGTGGTGACCCTGCACCACTTCACCTCGCCCGCCTGGTTCCGCGCGGCGGGCGGCTGGACCGGCCCGGACGGCGTCGGCCTGTTCCGCCGGTACGTGCGCCAGGCCAAGGCGATCCTGGACGGTGTGCCGTGGGTGTGCACCGTCAACGAGCCGAACATGCTCGCGATGATGGCCAACATGTTCCGTCGGGGCGAGCGCAAAGAGGCCGTGGCCGGGGCGATGCCGCCGCCGGACCAGGAGACCGCCGAGGCGCTGGTGGCGGCGCACCACGCCGCCGGCGAGGAGCTGTCCGACCTGCCGGGGACGGCCACCGGGTGGACCGTGGCCAACCAGAACTTCCAGGCGGTGGACGGTGCCGACGCCCTCGCCGAGGAGTGGGCGTACACCCGCGAGGACCAGTTCCTGGACGCCGCGAAGGACGACGCCTTCGTGGGGGTGCAGGCCTACACCCGGGTCGTGGTCGGGCCGGAGGGGCCGAGGGAGCCGGAACCGAGCGTCCGCCGCACCATCACCGGCTGGGAGTTCTACCCGCAGGCCCTCGAAGGGGCCGTCCGGCACACCGCCGAACGCACCGGCGGGGTCCCCGTCCTCGTGACGGAGAACGGCATCGCCACCTCCTCCGACGAGGAGCGGATCGAGTACACCACCGGCGCCCTGGCCGGGCTGGGCCGGGCGATGGCCGACGGGGTGGACGTGCGCGGCTACCTGCACTGGTCGCTGCTGGACAACTACGAGTGGGGCAGCTGGGCGCCCACGTTCGGGCTGGTCGGGGTGGACCGGGAGACCTTCGCGCGCACCGTGAAACCGAGCGGCCGCTGGTACGGGGAGCTCGCCCGCGGGGGTGAGCTGCCGGGCTGACTCCGAGGCGGTCCCGGGCGGCCCCGGGTTGGCCCCGGGCGGTGGTTGTCCACAGGCCCGGGGCCGCCCCTGGCGTACCCCCGCCGGTTCGCGGTTGACTCGATATCAGGGGGAGTTCCGTCCCCGTCGGCTTCGTGCTGCCCACCCCGTTGCCCGCCCCGCTGTCCGGGCCCGGCGAAGGCCCCCGTTCCGGCGCTGCGGCAGGCCCGCGCCGCGCACGCTCCGCCGTGCCCACGACGTGTGAGCTCGGGCCCCGCCGCGTCTGCTCCCAACCTGCTCCGGGCCCGGCGAAACCCCCGGAGAAGGCCCCGGCGACCACCGTCGAATAGCGTGGGCGGGCGATCCACCACCGTCGTCCGAGAAGCCGCGGGAAGCCACAGCGTGTCCACGTCAGAGAAGTTCCAGAGTGTGTTCGTGGCGCTGGCCGCCGTGCTCGGTCTGGGGTCCGGGCTGCTGTGGCCGCTGGGCACGGCCGCGGGACACCTGGTACTCCCCCTGTTGGTGGTGATGCTGGCGGCCGTGTTCGCGCAGGTGGACGCCGGGCAGGCACGCCAGGCGCGCGGCGCCCGGAAGGTGGTCGCCGCCAGCCTGGTGCTGAACTTCGTCTTCACCCCCCTCTTCGCCTGGGCCCTGGGGGCCGGGCTGCTGGGCGGCTCCCCCGACCTGCGCATCGGGCTCCTCCTGCTGCTGGTCACCCCGTGCACCGACTGGTACCTGGTGTTCACCGGGCTGGCGCGCGGGCACATGGGGGCAGCGGCGGCGGTACTGCCGGTGAACCTGGTTCTGCAGTTGCTGCTGTTGCCGGTGTACGTACTGCTGCTCGGCGGCGAGGCCGCGATGGTCGACACCGGCACCCTGGCGGAGGCGGTCCTGCTGGTGTTGGTGGTGCCCGTGGTTCTCGCCGTGCTGCTGCGTTGGGGCGCCCGGCGCTGGCGGGGCGCGCGGTGGCGGGACCGGAGGGTCCTGCCGGTGGTGGCCGCCTCGGTCCTGCCGCTGCTGTACGCGGCGGTCTTCGCGATGTTCGCCTGGCAGGCCCGAACGGTGGTGGGGCACCTCGGTGAGCTGGTGGTGCTACTGCTCCCGTTGGCGCTGTTCTTCCTGTTCATGCCGCTGGTGGCGGCGGGCACGGGCCGACTGCTCCGGCTCCCCGCCGACCAGCGGGTCACCCTCACCATGACCTCGGTGGCCCGCAACTCGCCGGTGGCGCTGGCGGTCGCCGTGGCCGCGTTCCCGGGCCGCCCGCTCATCGCCCTCGCCCTGGTGGCGGGGCCGCTACTGGAACTGCCGCTGCTCGCGGCCCTGAGCCAGATCGTGCGGGTACGCGACCCCGGGTCCGGCACGGGCCCGCGTTCCTGACCCCCCTCCGGCCGCTTTCCTGCGGGCCCGTCTCCCTGACGGGCCCGTTCCGGAAACCGTCGGGACACCGTCCTAGGCTCTCCTCCATGACGAGCCACGCACAGCACTACCTTTCGGGCAGGCACGAGGAGGTCTGGGCCGACCTGGGCGCGTTGGGCCAGGTCCCCGACCACCTGCGCGAGGACGTCCGGGAGGTTGCCGACCTGACGATGGCCCGGGTGGCCGCCCACGTGTCCCGGCTCGCCGAGTCCCTGCCCGATCTGGGGTTCGAGCCCTCCGGCGGGTTCCCCTTCCACATACCGCCCGGTCCGGACGCCCGGGCGGAGACAGCCGCACTCGCCGAGGAGATCGGGGGCGTCCCCGCCTCGTTGGCCGCGTACCTGAGCACGGTCGGGGAGGTCGGTCTGACCGGGGACTGGCCGGAGATCGGGCTGCACTACCACTCGGCCCCGACCTGGACGGAGGAGACCGATTTCTCCCCGGTTACCGGATCACCGGACCCTCTCTGCCTGCCCGGGATCGACCACCTGCGCTTCTGGGTGGAGGAGTGCCTCCGGGCCCCGGACGAGGACGAGGGGGTCCTTGAGGCCGACGACACCCGGAACACGATCGCAAGAACTCGGCCAGTCAGTGCCGTGACCAGCTTCGACCTGGCACCGGACGAACTCCACAAGGCCAACATCAGCGGCGGCACCCACGACGTCCTGCTGCCCGAAGCCTCGGCGGATCCGGTCCTGATCGGCGTCAGGGGGCGCCCCGGGGTCACCCTGGTGGAGTACCTGCGCGCCGTGGTCGCACACGGCGGGTTCCCCGGGTGGGAGCTCAACGGGCTGCCCCTTCCGGAACCGCTGCGCGCACTCGCCGCCGCCCCCGACTTCTGAGACCTCGATCCCGGCCGGAGAAGAGCGCTCCCTCCAGCAATCCCCAGGGCGAGGAGTTCGAGGAGACAGTCCCGGGTCACGCTCCGCGCCGCGAGAACCACGCTGATCCGCCCCGCGCCCGGCGTTCCCGGGGCGGGTGCCGCCGGGCGGAAACGGGTAACGGGCAAGGGTGGGCATCACCCCCAGCCCCCTCACCCCCCGGGAGCCCCCGTGAAGCTGTACGCCGACACCCCGGTCCGCGCCTGCCTCCAACTCGTCTGCGACCTCGCCGCGCTCGTCTGGGCGTTCGTGTGGATCCACGCGGCCCTGGCCCTGCGCGAGACCCTCCTGTCCCTGAACCGTCCGGGCGAGCTCATGTCCAGCACCGGGGCGGGACTGACCGAGCACATGGACACCGCCGCCGAGAACGTCCAACAGGTCCCCCTCGCCGGGGAGGCGCTGGCCGCCCCCTTCACCGGCCTCAGCGGGACCGGCGAGTCCCTCAGCGCCGCGGGGGACTCCTTCCAGGACTCCGTGGGCACGCTCGCCCTCACCCTGCCGCTGCTCGTGGCCGCCCTTGCGCTGTTCCTGCTCGCCGCCACCTGGCTGCCCGCCCGCGCCCGCTGGATCGTCCGCGCCACCGCAACGGTGCGGTTCCGCGCGCTGTCCCCCGAGGCGCGTACCCGGCTGCTGGCGCTGCGCGCCCTGTCCGGCGCCCCCGCCGCCAACTTGGCGGCGGTGCACGAGGACCCCGCCGGGGCCTGGCAGGAGAACGACCGGACGGTGGTGGCGGAACTGGCCGCGCTGGAGCTGCGGCGCCTGGGGCTGCGCCCGAAGGCCCGGAACGGAAGGCCGGTGTTCAGTCGACTCGGATGAGGCCGCGTTGCAGGGCCGTGGTGATGGCCGCGGTGCGGTTGTCCACTCCGAGCTTGTCGAACACGTGCACCAGGTGGGTCTTGACCGTGGCCTCGCTGATGAACAGCTCGCGGGAGATCGCCCGGTTGGACAACCCCCTGGCCAGCAGGCCGAGGATCTCCAGTTCGCGTCCGCTCAGCGCCGGATGCGGTGAGCGGAGCCGGGCCATGAGCCGGTTCGCGACGTCGGGGGCGAGCGCGGTCTGTCCGCGCGCGGCCGCGTGCACCGCCTCGCACAGCTGGTCCGGCGGTGCGTCCTTGAGCATGTAGCCGGTGGCGCCCGCCTCGACCGCGGCGAGGATGTCGGCGTCGGTGTCGTAGGTGGTCAGGACCAGGACCGGCGGCGGGGAGTCGAGTTCGGTGATGCGCCGGATCGCGGTGACCCCGTCCATGCCGGCGCCCATCCGCAGGTCCATCAGCACGACGTCGACCTCCGTCCGGCCGCCGCCCGGTCCCCCGGAGCCCGACCCCCCGGCACCGGTGAGCACGTCCAGGGCGGCCCGGCCGTCGGCGGCCTCCGCCACCACGTCCATGTCCGGTCGTTCGGCGAACATCGCCTTGAGTCCGTGGCGGACCACCGGGTGGTCGTCCACCAGCAGGATGCGCAGGGGGCTGTCGGTCACCGGGATTCCTCCGGGGTCAGGGGCAGTCGGACGGCCACCGCGGTGCCCTCGCCCGGCGCGGACTCCACCTGCAGGTCCCCGCCCAGGGCGGCCACGCGCTCGCGCAGTGAGGCGATCCCGTAACCGGTGCCGTCCTCGCGCGGGCGGAGCCGTTCGGGCACGAAACCCTCCCCGTCGTCGTACACGTCCAGGGTGACCTCCTCCCCCAGGTAGCCGAGGGTGACCACGGCGGTGGTGGCGCGGGCGTGCGCGGTGACGTTGGCGAGGCTGGCCTGGGCGGCGCGCAGTAGCGCGACCTCGTAGCCGGAGGGGAGTTCGGTCGGGGTGCCGTCGGTGCGGAACCGGCAGTCGAGACCCCCGGTGCGGCCGACCCGTTCGCACAGCCGCCGCAGGGCATCGGGCAGGTTGGCCCCGGTCAGCGAGGGCGGGGCCAGGTCCCGGACGAACCTGCGCGCCTCGGCGAGGTTGGCGGAGGCGCTCTCCCGGGCCTCGGCGACACGGGTGGCCGCGAGACCGGGGTCCTGCGGCAGGGCGCTCTCCGCGGTGCGCAACAGCAGCACGATGCTGGACAGGCCCTGGGCGAGGGTGTCGTGGATCTCCCGGGCCAGGCGTTCACGTTCGTCGAGCACCCCCGTGCGGCGCTGGGCGGCGGCGAGTTCGTCGCGGGTCCGGGTGAGGGTGTCGATGAGTTCCCGGCTCCGTTCGCTCTCCCGGTCCAGAGCCGTGTAACCGGCGGCGATGGCCACCGCGAACACCGCCCCGAGCACCGGCCCCAGGACCATTCCGGCGGTGAGGGCTCCGCCGTGCAGGACCTGGCCCAGGACCGCGGCGGCGGTGATGACCACGACCGCGACCACCGAGTGGAGCCCGCGCAGCAGGTGCAGGTGCAGGAAGTACAGCGGGAAGGCCAGCCACACGAAGTCCGGTGCCGCCCAGGACAGGAGGGCCCACAGCAGGGTGACCGCGGCGAGCCACGCCAGGGAGCGGGTCCGGTGCACGTCGTGCCGGGCGGCCAGCGCCCCGGCGCAGTAGACCGCGCCGAGCAGCGCGGCCCCGCAGCCGACCGCCCAGTGCGTCCACTGCGGGTGGGCGGCGGCCGGGCCGGTGAGCGCGTACCGGGCGGTGCCGACCCCGAGCAGGAAAAGGAAGCAGGCGTGCAGGAGCAGACGCAGCACCCGGAGCACCGTCACCACACCGGGCAGTTCGGGCGCCCACCCCCTTCCGTACCGCATCAGTGCAGCTTATGACGGTACGGGTGACCGGGTCATCAACCGTTCGATGGAGTCCGCGCTCCACCCTGCCGCCGCCGGGAACGCTCCGTTCGCCCGATGACGGCGGCCCCGGAGCGGACGAGGCTGGAGGCACGCATCCACCGAGTGTCCACCGAAAGGAGGGCCGCCGTGTTCGTCGCCCTTCGTGACATCCGCTTCGCCAAGGGGCGGTTCGCGCTGATGGGCTCCGTCGTCGCCCTCATCACCCTGCTCATCGTGCTGCTGTCCGGGTTGACGGCGGGGTTGGCCGACCAGTCCACGTCAGCGGTCGGGAACCTGCCCGCCAGCCGCATCGCCTTCGGCACGTCCGGTGACGGCGACCCCGAGGAGTCCTACGCCGACAGCACCGTCACCCGGGCCCAACTCGACGCCTGGTCCGCCGCCGAGGGGGTGGAGTGGGCCGAACCGGTCGGCGTGACCCGGAGCCGGATCGAAATCGACGGCGGCGAAGGGGCCGCCATCGCGCTGTTCGGGGTGGTCCCCGGCGGCCGCCTGGCACCCGGGGGTCTGGGTGCCGACGGCGGTCTGGTCGTCAGCGAGGAGATCGCCGAGGACCTCGGCGTCGCCGAGGGCGACACGGTGACCGTCGCCGGTACCGAGCTGAAGGTCGACGCCCTCGCCCCCACCGAGCACTACAGCCACACCCCGGCGGTGTGGACCGGCATCGGAACCTGGCAGAGCGTCGACCCCCGGGTGCGGCACGCCGAGGGCGAGGACGCGCCGATCGCCAACGTGGTCGCCTCATCCGTCGGGCCGGAGGAGGCGGCCGGTGCCGCGGACGAGGCGGCGGGCACCGTCTCCACCACCCTGTCCGGCAGCCTCCGGGCGATTGGTTCGTTCTCCTCGGAGAACAGCTCCCTGGTCGCCATGCAGGGTTTCCTCTACGCGATCTCCGCCCTGGTCATCGGGGCGTTCCTGACCGTGTGGACGATCCAGCGCAGCGGGGACGTCGCGATCCTCAAGGCGCTCGGCGGCTCCACCCGCTACCTGTTGCGCGACGCCCTGGCCCAGGCCCTGATCGTGCTGCTCCTGGGCGCCGCCGCGGGCGGCGCCGCGGGCGTGGGGCTGGGCGCCCTGGCCGGTTCCGCCCTGCCGTTCTCGCTGACCGCGGCCACCACCCTGGGCCCGGTCGCCGCCATGGTCGTGCTGGGCATGCTCGGCGCGGTCCTGGCCGTGCGCCGTATCACCTCCGTTGACCCGCTGACCGCCCTGGGAGGCGTCCGATGAGCCTGGAACTGAGCAACGTGACCCTGACCTACCCCGACGGCGACGGGGTGGTGACAGCCCTGGACCGCGTGTCGGTGCGGGTGGCCCCCGGAGAACTGGCAGCCGTGGTCGGCCCGTCCGGGTCGGGCAAGTCGAGCCTGCTGGCGGTGGCCGCGACCCTCATCCGGCCGGACTCGGGCACGGTGCGTGTCGGCGGTACGGACACGCTGGGGCTGCGTCCCCGGGAGACGGCGCGGTTGCGGTTGGCCGAAGTGGGCATCGTCTTCCAGCAGCCGAACCTGATCAGCTCGCTGACCGCCGTGGAGCAGTTGGTGGTCACCGGGCACATGCGGTCCCGTCCGGTGCGCGAGGCGCGGGCCTCGGCGATGGAGACCCTGGCCGCGGTGGGTCTCTCCGGGAAGGAGCACCGGCGCCCGCACCAGCTGTCCGGAGGCGAGCGCCAGCGGGTGAACATCGCCCGGGCGCTGGCGGGGCGGCCGAGCGCCCTGTTGGTGGACGAGCCGACGGCGGCGCTGGACCACGACCGGGGCGCGCGGATCATGGAGCTGATCGGGGAGGCGACACAAACGTTCGGTGTGGCGACGCTGCTGGTCACGCACGACACCGAGCACCTCGGCGCGGCCGGGCGGGTGCTGGAGATGCGCGATGGGCGCCTGGGCGCCGCGGCGCCCGCCTGAGGCCGGTTCCGGACTCGTCCTCCCTGGCTCACACCGGCAACGTTTCCGGGCAGCCCGCTAGGCTGGGAGGCAGACCAGACCCTTGGAGCGCCCCATGTGCCAGGCAGCGCGGCCGGAGTCCGACCTCCCCGCCCGTGACACCTCCGGTTCCGACTCCGCGCGCCCGTCGCCCGGGCGGGAACCGGCCGGGACCGCGGAAACCCGGGACGGCCGGGGCGCACGCCTGCGGGGTGGGCGGAACCACTCCGACCAGTCCTTCCCCGATGCCGGGGCCCCGCGCGGCGCGAACCACTGAACAGCGCCCCGGCCACGGCCCCGGCTCCGGTACCCGGGACGTCACTGTTCACAGCACGAAGCGGATCCGGGTCCCAGGGCGGGCCTGAGCTGCCCGGGGCAGGTCGGCGGAGCAGACCACCGCGATGACCGGGTAGCCGCCGGTGACCGGGTGGTCGGCGAGGAACAGCACCGGTTCGCCGTCCGGGGGGACCTGGAGCGACCCGGCGACCATGCCCTCACTGGGGAGTTCGCCCTCGCGGGCCCGTTCCAGGGCCGGTCCGGCCAGGCGGGCGCCCACCCGGTCGCTGCGCGGGGTCACCTCGTAGTCCCCGGACAGCAGGGCGGTGCGGGCCCGTTCGGTGAACCAGTCCTCACGGGGGCCGAGTGCGACCCGCAGTTCCACCCGGTCGCCGCCGACCGGCCCGACGGGGGCGTGGTCCAGGTTCGGGAAGGCGGCGGGGGCGGGCCCGACCGGCAGTACGTCCCCGGCCACGGGGACTTCGGGGCCGAGCCGGGCGAGCACGTCGGTGCTGCGTGAGCCCAGCACGGGCGGTACGTCCACTCCCCCGCGTACGCCCAGGTAGGAACGGAGCCCCCGGTCGGGCACGCCCAGGGTGAGTTCGGCTCCGTCGGGCAGGTGCAGGACCTCGTTAACCGCCGCGCCGCGCCCGTCCACCCGGACCGGGACCCGGGCCCCGGTCACCGTGACGGTGACCGTGCCGTACGCCCGGACCCGCAGTCCGCCGAGCGTCACCTCCAGGGCCGCGGTGCCCGGAGGGTTGGCCAGGAGCCGGTTGGCGAGGGCGTAGGAGTCGGGGTCGGCCGCACCGGAGCGGCCCACACCGAGGGCGGCGTGGCCGAACCGGCCCGCGTCCTGCACGGTGGTCATCGGCCCGGTCGCCAGGACCTCCAGCGCGCTCCCGGCCGTGCCGCTCACGCGACCTCCTCGAAGCGCACCCGGACGCCGGGCCGCAGGAGGCCGGGCGGATCCCGGTCCAGGTCCCAGGTCACGGTGTCGGTGCGGCCGAGCAGCTGCCACCCGCCGGGGGAGCTGCGCGGGTACACGCCGGTGAACTCCCCCGCGAGTGCCACGGACCCCCGGGGGACCCGGGTGCGGGCCTCGCCCCGGCGGGGTACGCGCAGGCGGGGATCGTCCCCGACCAGGTAGCCGAAGCCGGGGGCGAACCCGCAGAACGCGACCGTCCAGGTCGCCGCGGTGTGGGCGCGGACGACCTCGCGCGGGCTGAGTCCGGTGAGTTCGGCGACGTCGGCGAGGTCCTCGCCGTCGTAGTGGACGCCGATGGTGACGGTGTCCCCGCTCCTGCGGTGGGTCTGGCCGGTCAGCGGGAGTCCGGTGACGGCCTCGGCGACCCCGGCCGGGTCGGCTCCGGGTTCCAGCCGCAGCAGGACGGTGCGGGCGGCCGGCACGACGTCCGCGACGCCCGGCAGCGGGTCCGCTTCCAGGGCGGCGCCCAGGGCGATGACCTGGTCCAGGTCGGCGACCTCCACCAGTATCCCGGTGTCTGCGCACTTCAGGACGCGCACGTACGGCTCCAGATCGGGTCGGGTTCGGTCAGGCGGTGCCGGGCGGTGCGGTGGCGGGCGCGCCGGTGAAGGGGGCGATGGTGACGCCCTCGGCACGTAGCCGCTCGGAAACGGCGCGGGCGATCTCCACGGCGCCGGGGCTGTCCCCGTGGACGCACAGGGAGTCGGCCTCGACCAGGATCCGGGTACCGTCCACGGCCTCGACGGGTTCGCCCCGGGCGATGCGCAGGCAGCGCTCGGCGACGGCCTCGGGGTCGTGCAGGACCGCACCGGGTTCGTGTCGCGGGACGAGGGTGCCCTGCGGGGTGTAGGCGCGGTCGGCGAAGGCCTCGCGGTAGGCGGTCAGGCCCGCCTTCTCGGCCAGGGCCAGGAAGCGCGAGCCGGGCAGGCCGAGGACGGGCAGGTCCGGATCGAAGGCGCGGACGGCCTCGACGACCGCGGCGGCCTGCTCCTCGTGGTGGACGATCGCGTTGTACAGGGCGCCGTGCGGTTTGACGTAGCGGACGCGGTCGCCGGCCACCGAGGTGAAGGCGGACAGCGCGCCGAGCTGGTAGATCACCTCGTCGGTGAGTTCGGCGGGCGGCACGTCCACGAAGCGGCGGCCGAACCCGGCGAGGTCGCGGTAGGAGACGTGGCCGCCGACGGCGACCCCGCGGTCGGCCGCCTCCGCGGTGGTGCGGCGCAGCACCGAGGGGTCGCCCGCGTGGAAGCCGCAGGCGACGTTGGCGCTGGTCACGACGGACAGCAGGGCGCGGTCGTCGCCGAGTTCCCAGCGGCCGAAGCTCTCCCCGAGGTCGGAGTTGAGGTCGATACGCAACGTGGTGCTCCCCTTTCCTGGTCGTCCTACCCGGTGGGGCGGCTGTTACCTCCGCCGGCGTGCCGGGTGCCTCCATGATCCCGCCCGGCCGAGCATGGTCGGCGCCTGGCCGGACACGGCCGGTCCGGGCCCCCGGACCACCCCCTGCCGCAGGTCCCGAAGTGCCAGAATGGTGCCCGTAATGGAACTGAACGGACGCCCCGTCAGCACGGGAGAACTCGCTGGCCTCGCCCTTTACGGCTACGGGCACTTCACGACCATGCTCGTCACGGACCTGCGGGTGCGCGGCCTGGACCTGCACGTGGAACGCCTCAGCCGGGACTGCGCGACCCTCTTCGGCACCGAACTCGACATCGCGCGCGTGCGCGAGCTCGCCCGACGCTCCGCCCGCGCGCACCCCTCGCCCTCCGTGGTCCGGGTGACCGTCTACGACCCCGCCCTGGACCTGGGCCGCCCCTCCTCGCGCCCCCTGCCCCAGATCCTGGTGTCCACGCGGGCGGCCCCCGGATCCGCGCCACCGCCGGTCCACCTCGGTACCCGCCTGTTCAACCGGGACACCCCCACGGTCAAGGGGACGGGGCTGTTCGGTGTGATCCGGCAGCGGCGCGCGGCCCAGCTGGACGGGTTCGACGACGCGCTGTTCATGGGTGTGGACGGCCGTGTGTCGGAGGGGCCCACCTGGAACATCGGCTTCCTGGAGGGATCCGGGCTGGTCTGGCCGCAGGCCCCCTGTCTGCCCGGGGTGACGATGCGCCTGGTCAGCCAGGTCGCCGAGCGGCTCGGGGTCCCGGTCTCCACGCGCCCGCTGGCAGCCGTCGCGGCCACCAGGGTGGCGGGCGCCTTCGTCACCAACGCCACCACCGGGGTCCGCCCGGTGGCGTCGGTGGACGGGGTCCACCTGCCCCGCCCCGAACTGCTCGACGAGCTCAGCCGGGCCTACCGGGAGCTCCCCGGCGAGCTGCTGTGAGCTGTCGCGGACCCGTGCCGGAGCCCGCGTCCACACCGGTTTCCGGGCCCGGGTGTGCGTTCCGACCCGCGCGCCCGGGCCACCACAGCCGGGGCCCCGCGTCCAGGGCGAGCGCCGGGATGAGCAGGGTGCGCACCACGAGCGCGTCGAGCAGCACCCCGAAGGCCACCAGGAAGGCCAACTGGAGCAGGAACAGCAGCGGGATGACCGCGAGCGCCGCGAAGGTCGCCGCCAGCACCACCCCGGCGGAGGTGATCACCCCGCCGGTGACGGTGAGGGCCTGCAGGACGCCCTCCCGGTGGCCGTGCAGGAGCGTCTCCTCGCGGGCCCGCGACATCAGGAAGATGCTGTAGTCGATGCCCAGGGCCACCAGGAACACGAACGCGAACAGCGGCACCACCGGGTCGGCCCCGGGCAGGTCCAGGACGTGGTCGAACACCAGGGTGCCCACCCCGAGGGCGGCGGCGAACGAGAGCACGTTGGCCGCCATGAGCAGCAACGGCGCCACCAGGGAGCGCAGCAGCGGGATCAGCACCAGGAACACGACGACCAGGACCAGGGGGACCACGACCGCGAAGTCGCGCTGGGCGGTCTCCCGGGTGTCGAGGTCGGTGGCGCTGACCCCGCCGACCAGGGCGTCGGCGCCCGGCACGGCGCGCACGTTCTCGCGCAGTTCGCGGACGGTGTCGACGGCCTCGGTGCTCTCCGGGTCGGCGGTCAGGTCGACCTCGACCAGGACGCGGCCGTCCACCACCAGGGCGGGGCTCCGGGTTCCGGGCGGCGCGGGTTCGGTCACGGCTGCCGCGCCGTCCGTCCCCGGGGTCGCCGCCGCGGCCTCGACGACCTCGTCCAGGTGGTCGGCGTCGGCGGCCACCAGGGCGGGGGCCGCGCCGGAGTCCGAGCCGAAGCCGCGTTCGAGGGTGCGCTGACCGTCGACCGCCTCGACCTCGGTGCGGAAGACGTCGGCCTGACCGGTGCCCTCGGCGGTGAACTGGGGCGCGAACACGGCGGCGACCAGCAGCAGGGCGGCGGTGCCCAGCCAGAGGGCGCGCGGGCGGCGGGCGACGGCGCGGGCGATCCGTCCCCAGAAGGGGTGCTGCCGGAGGACCCCGTCGGTGGTCCGTCCCTCCTTCCGGCGGGGGCCGTGCGGGGCGGCGGGCCAGAAGGCCGCGCGCCCGCACAGGGCCAGGGCGGCGGGCAGGAAGGTCATCGCGGCGAGCATGGCGGCCACCACGCCGACGGCCACCACGGGGCCGAGGCTGCTGGTGGAGTTGAGGTCGGCGGCCAGCAGGCAGAGCAGGCCGAGGATGACGGTGCCGCCGGAGGCGAGGACGGGTCCGGTGACCCCGCGTACGGCCGCGAGGACGGCGTCGGGCACCCGGTCGCGGGTGGCGAGCTCCTCGCGGTAACGGGCCACGAGCAGCAGCGCGTAGTCGGTGCAGGCGCCCACGACGAGGATGAACAGGATCCCCTGGCTCTGGCCGTTGAGGCTGACCAGCCCGGTGTCGGCCGCGGCGTAGACCAGGGCGCCGGACAGGCCGAGGGCGAGCAGGGAGGCGACGATGACCAGGACCGGCAGCAGCGGTGAGCGGTAGACGGCGACGAGGATGACCAGAACGGCGGCCACGGCCACCAGCAGGAGGGTGGAGTCGATGCCGCCGAAGGCCGCGGAGAGGTCGGCGGCGTATCCGGCGGGGCCGGTGACCTGGGCCCGGAGGCCGTCGACGGGGTCGTCGGCGAGCAGGGCGCGCAGCTCGGCCACGGACTCACCCGTGTCGTAGCCGTTGTCCACCGGGACCACGAGTTGGGCGACGGAGGGGTCCTCGGTGCCGGGTACGGGGCCGATCACCTGACCGGAGACCCAGGGTTGTTCGCCGATCCGCTCGGCGAGGGAGGCGGCGTCGGCGAGCCGGGCGTCGGCGAGGTCCTCGTCGCCGGAGAGGACGACGACGGCGGGGACGCTGTCGGCGCGGTCGAAGTCCTCGGCGATCCGGTCGACCTCGGTGGACTCGGCGCCGTCCGGGAGGAAGGCGGCGGGGTCGTTGGTCTGGACCTCGCCGAGTCTGCCGAGGAAGGCGCCGAGGGGGCCCGCGCCCAGGATCCACACCAGGGCGACCAGGAGGGCGGCCCCCACCCACCAGCGGGACCGCCGGGCCGGGGTTTCGAGTCGTGTACTCACCGTCGGGTGTCCTTCCGGGTTCACTGAGGTATAGCTAGGAATACGAGCTTCTTGGAATCCTAGCGAATTTTGGAAGTGCACCGTCCCCTCCCCCTCGCCCGCCCCACCGGTTCGGGGCGGGCGAGGGGGAGCTTCCCCCGGGGGTGGCCCCGCGGCTAGGCGCCCCGGTCCCGCGAGTTCCCCGCGGCGCCCTGCTCGGCCCGGGCGGCGATGTTGGCGGCCATCGACCCGAACACCACCCCGTGGAAGGGCGTCACCGCCTTCCAGTACAGGTGGCCCAACAGCCCGCGCGGGTGGAACAGCGCCCGCTGGTGGTACACGGTGCGCCCCCGGACTTCGCCCACCCCCAGCTCCAACCAGGCCGGTCCGGGCAGCCGCATCTCCGCACGCAACCGCAGCAGCCGACCCGGCACGATCTCCTCCACCCGCCAGAAGTCCAGCGAGTCCCCCACCCGCAGGCGTTCGGGATCGCGTCGGCCGCGGCGCGGCCCCACCCCGCCCACGGCCAGGTCGATCCAGCCCCGGGCGGCCCAGGCCAGCGGCCAGGAGTACCAGCCCCGTTCCCCGCCGATCCCCTCGATCACCCGCCACAGCTGTTCGGCGGGCGCGTCCACCACCCGGGCGCGGCGGTCGGTGTACAGGCTGCCCCCGGACCAGTCGGGGTCGGTGGGCAGGGGGTCCGAAGGGGCGCTGGGCCAGGCCGCGGACGACCAGCGGGTGTCCACCCGGTCCTCGTCGATGCGGCGCAGCGCCAGCGCCACCGCCCGGTCGAACCCGATCCGCTCGTGGTCGTCCAGCAGCTCGG
The DNA here is from genome assembly GCF_055763695.1 of Nocardiopsis moroccensis. NCBI lineage: Bacteria > Bacillati > Actinomycetota > Actinomycetes > Streptosporangiales > Nocardiopsidaceae > Nocardiopsis > Nocardiopsis moroccensis. The sequence continues at coordinate 3,433,549 of NZ_CP199747.1, forward strand.
CCAGGTCGTCCTCCTGGGCCACCGAGTCATGGCGCAGCGACTCCACCAGCGGACGCGCCACCGCGGGCGGAACCGGTGTGATGAGGCCGACCCACAGGCTGGACAGCCCCGGCGACAGCACGGGCACCGGAAGGATGAGCCTGCGGGCCAGCCCCGCCTCGGCGGCGAAGCGCTGGATCATCTCCGCGTAGGTGAGGGTCTCGGGCCCGCCGATGTCGAAGGCGCGGTTGGTGTCGGCCGGCAGGGTGTCGGCCTCCACCAGCAGGCGCAGCACGTCACGTACGGCGATGGGCTGTACCCGGCTGCGCACCCACCGCGGCGTGGTCATGGCGGGCAGGCGTTCGGTGAGGTGCCGCAGCATCTCGAAGGACGCCGAACCCGAACCGAGGATCACCGCCGCGCGCAGCACCACCGTGGGCACCGGACCGTCCAGCAGGAGGTCGGCGACCTCCTTGCGGGAGGCCATGTGCGCCGAGAGCTCCTCACCGTCCGGGGCGAGCCCGCCCAGGTAGACCACCCGGTCGACGTCGGCCTCCCCGGCGGCACGGGCGAAGGTACGGGCGCCCTTCGCGTCGTTGCTCTCGAAGTCGCCACCCCCGCCCATCGAGTGCACCAGGTAGTAGGCCACGTCCACCCCGTCCAGGGCCTCGGCCAGGCCCTCGCCGGAGACCACGTCGCCGCGTGCCACCTCCACCCGGTCCCGCCAGGGGTGGTCGCGGAGCTTGTCCGGGGTCCGGGCCAGGCAGCGGACCCGGTACCCGGCGGCGAGCAGTTCGGGGACCAGACGGCCGCCGATGTACCCGCTGGCTCCGGTGACCAGTGCCAGGCGCCCCCGGCGGGACGCGCCGCTCACTCCGCCGCCCCGTCGGCGCGGTGGCGGCCGCGCACGCGCGGTGCGCCCCCGTCAGCTGTGGCGTCCCGGGCTCCGGCCTGCTGTTCCACCCGGTGGTCGGGTTCCCCGGCGGCGTCCCGGAGGCGTTCGTCGGTGCTCCCGTGACCGACGGACCCGCCGACGCCCTCGGCACGCGGAGCCGGGACCCGGTCCCGGTGCCGGGACTCCCGGTGCTGGCGGAAGGGGTTGTCCTCGGCGAGGCCGCCGCTGAAGCGGCCGTACATACCGAAGGTCATCACCATCAGGCCCACGACGAAACTGAAGATGACGTTGGGCATGGAGAAGGCCAGGATGTTGAAGTCGGTGCTCATCAGGTAGAGGTTGACCAGCCCGCTGGCCACGAAGGCCGCACCGACCGCCACACACACGGTGGAGGCGAAGGTCCCGCCCAGCACCATCGCGCCCACCAGCAGCGATCCGATGGCGATCGACAGGAAGCTCAGCGCCCCGTTGGTGGACAGTCCCGCGATCACCTCGCCCTGGGTGTCGAACAGCGGGAGTCTGATCATCAGCCCCGCGATACCGAAACCGATCAGGACCAGTCCGGTGAGACCGGCGCCGATCCGGTAAACGATGTCGAGCCGCCGGTCCGCCCGGCGCTTGGTGTCCAGATCCATGTTGTCGCCCCTTTCGGTGCTCTCCCGACTAGAGTCGGAGGTCAGCGACGCGCGCCACAAGTCGCACCGCTTTCGCAACGTGTTGGGGTGCCATGAACGACGCACTCTCCCCGGGGGCCGCGGCCCGCCTGTTGGGGGTCACGCCGACCACGCTGCGCAGTTGGGACCGGCGTTACGGGATCGGTCCCGGGGAGCGCAGCCCCGGCGGCCACCGCAGGTACTCACCGGCCGACATGGACCGGTTGCGGGAACTGTGCCGCCTGGTCGGTGAGGGCGTGCCCCCCGCCTCGGCCGCACAGCGGATCCTGGACCGGACCCCGGCGGCTCGGCCGGTCCTTCGCGCGTCCGCCGCCGTGTCCCAGAAGGATTCCCCGGACACGCCCGGGCGAACCGGACAGGATCACACTCACGCCCCAGCAGACCCCCACGACACCCCGTCAACACCACCCGGGAGCCCCTCCCGGTCCGCCCCAGGACGGCCGGGGCGGCCGGGCGGGGACACCCTGCCGCTCGGCTCCGCGTCCCCCTCCCTGCAGGGGATCGCCCGCGCCGCCATGCGCATGGACTCCGACCTGGTCGAACACCTGCTGCAGAGGGCCCTGGCCGAACACGGCACCGTCGCGGTCTGGGAGAACCTGGCGATGCCGCTGCTGTACGGAATGGGCCGCAAGTGGGAGGACACCCGCCGCTACGTGGAGGTGGAGCACCTGCTGTCCTGGTCGGTCTCCTCGGCGCTGCGCCGGGTGCCCCCGGGGCGGCCGGACCCGGCCGCGGGTCCGGGCCGCGCGCACGGATCCGGCCGGCCGGTGGTCCTGGCCTGCGCCCCGCACGAGATGCACAGCCTGCCGGTGGAGGCCCTGGCCGCGGCGTTGCGGGAGGCCGGGCGGGCCCACCGGGTCCTGGGGCCCTGCACCCCCGCCGAGGCGGTCGTGCGCACCGTCCGGCGGACCGGTCCGAGCGCCGTGGTGCTGTGGTGCCACACCCGTGGCGAACAGGGCGCCGGGGCGCTGCTGGCCGCCGCCGGGGCCGCCGACGCCGCCAGGGAACACGTCGGCCTGTACACGGCGGGCCCGGGTTGGCGCGGTGTGCGGGCGGCCCGGCGGTTCGCCGGCGGCCACCTGGGCTCCCTCACCGAGGCGATGGCCGCCCTGGCTCCCTGAACCGGCCCGGGGCCCCGCCGACGCGGGTGCGCAGGCTGTACCACAGGTGGTCGAGGGTGGTCCGGGACATCGCTCCGAGAGGGGTGGTCAGCCCCATCGCGAGCTCCCCCGGCAGGCGGGAGGTGCCGTCCAGGAAGGCCAGGACGTCGCCGAGCCGGTTGGCGGCGAAGAGCCGCGTGAAGAAGTCGGCGCCCGCCACCCGACCGCTGTCCAGCGCCCGGAGCATGATGGCGTCCATGGCCAGGTGCCTGGCCCGGTAGGGCACCGGAGGCACCGGGGTCCGGTCCTCGACCAGGGCCCGGGCCACCGCGGCCGTCTGGCGGGCCACCCCGCTGAAGGTGTAGCCGGTGGAGGGCCGGGTGGCCCCGCCCGCGGTGCCGATGCGGAACAGGCGCCGACCGGTACGGGTGGGGAAGGGCGCGTCGGTCATCGGGATCACCCCCTGTTCCGCGGCGGTGACCTCGACGTCCCCCAGCCCGACCCGGGCGCAGTGGTCGGTGAGCGCCTCGTCGTACTCGGCCGTGGTCAGGGCGCTGCGCCCGAACTCGGTGTACTCCACCAGCGCCTCCCGGGAGGACAGCGGGAGCACGTACCCGAAGGCCACCCCAGTGCGGGGCTGGGGCGGACGCAGGTCCATCAGAACGGCGGCCCCGGGGTCGAAGGCGTCGCGGGGGGCGCGCACGAACCAGCCCCGGAAGTGCTGGAGCAGGGTGGTGCGCCCGCCCTGCGGCACGGGCGGCGGACGCGAGTCGAAGACCCACCGGGCCCTCAGGCGGACCGCGGTCCCGTCGGGGGCGGTGGCGTGCACCGTGGCGTGGTCGGGGCCGTCGACCAGGGCGGTCACGTACAGCTCCCGCTGATCCAGGTGCTCGTCGGCGCGGTCGCGGACGTGCGCGGCCACGTCGGTGGAGCGCAGCATCTTGTACAGGTAGGGGTCGGCAGGGGAACGGTACTCGGCGCCGTCGGGCCCCAGCACGGTCAGATCGCGCCACCGTGCGGCCAGGAGCGGATCCCAGAGTCCGCCCTCCGCCTCCCAGAAGCACCAGGTGCGCGGGGGCGGCGTGTGCGGCCCGGGCGGTGGTTCCAGCAGGGCGGTGCGCAGGGGCCGTCCGCGTCGTTCGTTGACCCCGCCCATGCTATGGGCCAGGGTGAGCCCTGCGGCTCCCCCACCGATGATCACCACTTCGTAGTCGGCCATACCACCAGCATGCCGGGGCGCGGGGCGTTCGGCGGGTGGACACGGGAGGATCATGACCACCACGACGGGCCGGATGAAGACCGGAGCGGTCACCCACGAGTTCGACCACGCGGCCGACGCCTACGACAGGCTGGTCGGCGCCAACCCCGGATACCACCGCGACCTGCGCACCTCCGTGCGGCGGCTACGGCTGCCGGGGCGGGGGGAGGGCCTGCGCCTGCTGGACCTGGGGTGCGGGACCGGAGCGTCCACGGCGGCCCTTGCGGAGGCGGCGCCGCGGGCCCGGATCGTGGCTGTGGACGCCTCGCAGGGCATGCTCGACGCCGCACGGGCCAAGGTCTGGCCGCACGGTGTGGAATTCCACCGGGCGCGGGCCGAGACGCTGACCCCGGAGTGGGTGGCCGAGCGCCTGGGCGGCCCGGCGGACGCGGTGTTCGCCGCGTACCTGATCCGCAACGTCCCCGACCCCGACGCCCTGCTGTCCGCGATCTCGGCGGTGCTGCGGCCCGGCGGGCGCGTGGCCCTGCACGAGTACTCCGTGGCGGACTCGGTGTCGGCCCGGGCGGTGTGGACCGCGGTGTGCTGGGGGGTGGTCATCCCCTCCGGGCGGGCCCTGACCGGCCGCGCGGACCTGTTCCGCTACCTGTGGCGCAGCGTGGTGGAGTTCGACGGCGCCCGCGCCCTGCTGGCGCGGATGCGCGCCGCCGGGCTGGAGTCGGTGGCCGGGGCCCCGCTGCCGGGCTGGCAGTACGGGATCACCCACACCTTCGTCGGCGCCCGGCCCGGGGGCCGCTGGTGAACGCGGACGTACACGACCCGGCCGCGGAGGCGGTCCCGGCGCCCCCGCCGGTGGGACCGCCGCCGCGGAGCACCCCGCGGGTGGCGGTGGTGGGCGGGGGCATCGCCGGGCTGTCGGCCGCCCGCGCCCTGTCCGAGCGCGGTGTCCGGGTGCGGGTCCTGGAACGCGAGGAGGGGCTGGGCGGTCGGCTGCGCGGCTGGGACACCGAACTGGCGGACGGCTCCACCGCGACGATGAGCAGGGGCTTCCACGCCTTCTTCCGGCAGTACTACAACCTGCGCGCGCTGCTGCGCCACGCCGACCCGGAGCTGTCCGGCCTGGTGCCGTTGACGGACTACCCGCTGGTGCACTCCTCGGGGCTGGCCGACCGGTTCTCCGGCCTCCCTCCGGCCCCGCCGTGGAACGCCCTCGTCCTGGCGGCCACCAGCCGGAGTTTCCCGTTCCGTGAGCTGGCCGGGGTGAACCTGCCCGCCGCGCTGCAACTGCTGGACGTGGACGTGCCGGGTGTGCACGAACGCCTGGACCACCTGAGCGCCCAGGAGCTGCTGGACCTGGTCCGCTTCCCGCGCAGCGCCCGCCACCTGGCCTTCGAGGTCTTCAGCCGGAGTTTCTTCGCCGCACCCGAGCACCTGTCCGCGGCGGAGATGGCCGTGATGTTCCACATCTACTTCCTCGGTTCCGCCGAGGGGCTGGTGTTCGACGTGCCCCGCTCACCCTTCCCGCAGGCGCTGTGGGATCCGCTGGCCGAGCGCCTGCGCAGGTCGGGGGTCCGTTTCCACCAGGGGGCCCGGGTGGACCGGATCACCCCGTCGAGGGCCGACGCGGCCTCCGTGGCCTGGTCCGACAACAGCGGGGAGCACAGCTCGTCCTTCGACGGGGTGGTACTGGCCACGGATCCGCCCGGGCTGCGCCGCCTGGTGGCGGACTCCCCCGGCCTGGGCACCAGCGCCTGGCGGGCCCGGGTGGGCGCGCTGCCGTCCGCACCGCCGTTCCTGGTCTCCCGTTACTGGCTGGACCGGCCGGTGCGCCCCCATCGGCAGGCGTTCCTGGGCACCGCCGGGTACCCCACCCTGGACAACATCAGCGTCCTGGAACGCTACGAGGACCAGGCGTCGGCCTGGGCGCGGCGCACCGGCGGTTCGGTCGTGGAACTGCACGCCTACGCACTGCCGCAGGGGTGCGACCAGGCGGCCGAGCAGGCCTCGCTGTGGAAACAGGCACTGACCGCCTACCCCGAACTGCGCGCGGCGCGGGTGGTGGACGCCCGGCACGAGGTGCGGCAGGACTGCCCGCTGTTCCCACCGGGTGGTTACGCAGGGCGTTGCACGGTGACCACACCGGTCCCCTGGCTGACGGTGGCCGGTGACCACGTGCGGGTGGACCTGCCGGTGGCGTTGATGGAGCGCGCGGCCACCAGCGGTGTCCTGGCCGCCAACGCCCTGCTCACCCGGTGGGGGCTGCCGGGCCACACCGTGTGGAGCGTGCCCCGCCGGGGCAGGTTCGCTCCGCTGCGCGCCGCGGCCCGGTCCCTGCGTCAGCCGGGCCAGCAGCCGCGGGCACGAAGCAGGTAGCGGCGTTCGGCGTAGGCGAGGTCGTCGCGCCACAGGCGGCGGGCGGCCATCCGCATCAGTGGGCGGACCGCCCCCGCGGCCCTGCGGGCCAGCGCGAAGCCGGTGCGTTCGGAGGCGGCGACGGTCGCTTCGATGACGGCGGTGCGGGGCACGCCGCGCTCGTCCACGCCCAACGGGGTGGCGTGGGTCTCCACCACGCTCCCCTCCCCCTCGCCCTCGATGATGCGCATGACCACGGTCCGGGGCTCGGGGCAGGTGAACTCGGCGCGCACCGGCACGCCCCACTGGCCGGCCACCCGGAAGCCGACGTCCACCACCATCCGGTCCGGATCGGGGTCGGGGCCGCTCGGTACTTCGGTCACCCGGAGCCCGACGAACGAGTAGGGATGGAACCAGGAACCGTGCCAGGGGTCGAGCCGGTTGGCGACCACGTCCTCGGGTTCGCACCGGCCCGCCATGCTCTCCACCGCCGCGACGCGCAGGGCGGCCGCGGGGCGTTCGGGGACGACGGGTGCGTCCAGGGGCTCCTCGCCGCCCGCGCGGTCCAGACGCACCCACACGAGCACGCCGTCGTCGTGGGCGGGGTAGGGGCTCCAACCGGGGAAGCCCTCGGCCCCCAGGGAGAGCCCGTGCCAGCGGCACACCAGGCGCCCCCGGTCCACCGCTCCCCGACACAGCGGTGCGCCCAGGTGGGGGCAGGCCCCCGGGCCCGCGTGCACGACCCCGTCGGGGGTGCGCCAGGCGACCAGTTCGGTGCCGGCCACCACCCGGCCGAAGGGGCGGTCGGTCCGCACCTCGTCGGCGGCGGCCAGGACGTACCAGTTGCCCGAGGGACGGGCCAGGGCACGTTTGAGGGCCGCCCCGATCACCCCCGGGGCAGCCTCCCGCCAGGTGGGTTCCTGGCGGGCCCAGGTGCCCCTGGGCATCCGGCGCAGGGGGATCCGTCGCGGTTCGGGGTCGGGCAGGGACATCTGTGCTCTCCTCAGGGGGTGGAGCTGCGGGGTCGCGGGACGGCCCGTGCCCACAGGGAGCGGGCGAGGGCGGGCATGGCCGCCGCCATCTTGCGGGTGTCGGACACCCGGTGGCGGACGCTCCACACGTCGAAGTCCGCCGCGGCGATCTCGTCCAGGATGGCCCGGTAGAGGCGCAGGGCGGTGGCGACACACGGCCGGGCCACCGGTTCGAGCATCGCCACCCCGGGTTCGGCCAGCCGGTAGAGGTCCCGGTTGACCTGCACCAGTTCGGCGACGGCCCGCCGCACCCGGGGGTCCGGGGCGCGGGTGCCGGCGCAATGCTCCAGCAGGGCCCGGTCGACGCCGTGCCGGTCCAGGGTGTCGGCGGGCAGGTAGACGCGCCCGCGGCCGAGGTCCTCCGCCACGTCGCGCAGGAAGTTGGTGAGTTGGAAGGCCTCGCCCAGGGCGGCGGCGTGCGGCGCGGCCTCCTCGCGGGGCGCGACGGTGCCCAGGACGGGCAGGACCTGGAGCCCGATCACCGCGGCCGATCCGTACATGTACTCGCGCAGGTGGTCGAGGTCGCGGTACCCGGTCTCCGTCAGGTCCATCCGCATGGAGGCCATGAAGGCGGTGAAGTACTCGGGCGGCAGCGCGTAGCGGCGCACGGTGTGCGCCAGGGCGCGCAGGACCGGTTCCGCCGGTTCGGCCCCGGACAGGGCCGCGGCGAGGTCGACGTCGATGCGGTCCAGGCGGGACCTGCGGTCCTCGACCGTGGTCCCGGGGGCCGGTTCGTCGACGATGTCGTCCACCCAGCGGGCGAACCCGTAGAGCGCGTGGATGCCGGGGCGGCGTTCGGGGGGCAGGACCCGGGTGGCCGTGTAGTAGGTGCGGCCGTGGTGGGCGTGCAGCCCGCGACAGCGCAGGTAGTCCTCGCGCAAGCGCCGGGCGGTGATACCCGCGGCGTCCAGTTCGGCGGTGGCGGTGCTCATCGGCGTCCCCGTCGTTTCGATGCGGCCAGAAGGCGCGCGGCGGCCAGTTTCCCCGAGAGCAGCACGGTGGGCAGCCCCACTCCCGGTGTGGTGCCGCAACCCGCGAGGACGGCGTTGGCGGTGCCGGGCACGGTGTTGCGGGGGCGGAAGGGGCCCGTCTGGGCGAAGGTGTGCGCCAACGAGAACGGGGTCCCCCGGGCCAGGCCCTGGCGGGCCCAGTCGGCCGGGGTGACCAGCCGTTCGGCGCGTACCGAGGCGTCCAGTCCGGTGAGTCCGCGCTCCTCCAGGGTCCGGACGACGGCGTCGCGGTAGCGCGGGCCCTCCCGGTCCCAGTCGGTGTCGCCCGCGGCGAGGTTGGGGGCGGGGGCCAGGACGTAGAGCAGGTGGTGGCCGTCCGGGGCCAGCGAGGGGTCGGTGAGCGTGGGCTGGGTGACCAGCAGCGAGGGGTCGCTCATCGGGCGCCCCTGGTCGATGATCTCGGTGAAGGTGCGCTCCCACTGCTCTCCGAAGGAGATGGTGTGGTGGGTCAGGTGGTCCCAGGTGCGGTCGGTGCCCAGGTGCAGGACCACCGCCGAGGGCGAGAACCGGTGCGGCACCGGGCGCCGCGGACGGTGGCCCAGGAGGCGGTGGGCGGCGGGCAGGTCGACGGTGAGCACGACCTGGTCGCAGGCGATGCGTTCGCCCTGGTCGGTCAGTACCGCCGTGACCCGGTCGCCGGACCGTTCCAGCCGGGTGACGTCGCACCCGTAACGCAGCCGTGCGCCCGCCTTGGCGGCGGCTCCCGCCAGGGCGTCGGCGATGGCGCGCATCCCGCCGCGCGGGAAGTACACGCCCGCGATGGTGTCCATGTAGGCGATGACGGCGTAGGCGGCCAGCGCCCGTTCGGGCGCCACCCCGGCATACAGCGACTGGAAGGAGAAGATCCTGCGCAGGCGCTCGTCCCCGAGGTGGCGGCCGACCGCGGGGGCCAGCCGGCCGAAGCCGCCCATCGCCGCCAACCGCGCCAGGTCCGGGCCGAGCAGGTCCAGGGGCGAGTCGAACCGGGCGTCGATGAACGAGCGCATCTCCACCTCGTACAGGCGGGTGAGCCACTCGCGCAGACGCAGGTAACCGACCGCCTCCCGGATCCCGGCGACCCTGGCGACCTCGGCGGTCATCCGGCGGCGGTCGGTGTGCACGTCGATGACGGAACCGTCGGCGAAGGAGGCGCGGTAGGCCGGGGCCAGCGGCAGGAGGTCGAGGCGGTCCCGGAGGCTCTCGCCGACCGCCGCGAAGGCCTCGTCCAGGATTTCGGGCATGGTCAGGACCGTGGGCCCGGTGTCGACGCGGAAGCCGTCCATGTCCAGGCGGCCGGCCCGGCCGCCCGGGTGCTCCTCGCGTTCGACGAGGACCACGTCGCGTCCGGCACCGAGCAGGTGCAGGGCACAGGACAGGCCGGACAGCCCGGCGCCCACGACGACCACGGGGTCCCGGCCGGTACGGGGGCGCCCGGGCGGCCGGGGGAGCCCGGTGACTGGCTGCGGTGTCTGGACAGGGTTCACGGGATCTCTTCCGTTCGTGGGTGGGGTTCGTGGGCGGGGCCGGTCAGATGCGTGCCGCGGTGTCGGCGAAGCCGGCCAACCCCTCCCGCAGGGCCGGGTCGAGGTCGAGGTCGGCGAGGCGGGCCGTCCCCCGCCCGGCCAGGGCGCGGCAGCGTCCGTGGACCAGGGCTCGGGCGCCCACGCGGTCGAGCGCGGCGGCGGCCTCGGCCGGGTCCACGGGAACGGCCCCCACCCCCTCCAACAGGGCCAGGGCGGCGAGGTCACCACGCTCACGGGCCAGTTCGATCCCCGCCGCGAGGAGCATGGTGTTCTTGCCCTCGCGCAGGTCCTCCCCCGGTTCCTTCCCGGTGCGGTCCGGGTCCCCGTAGAGGTCCAGGAGGTCGTCGCGGAGTTGGAAGGCCACCCCCACGTCACGGCCGTAGCCGCGCAGCGCCTCCTCGGTCGCGGCGGGGGCTCCGGCCATGACCGCTCCCAGTTGCAGGGGGCGTTCGACGGTGTAGGAGGCCGTCTTGAGCCGGTCGGTCCGCAGGGCGGTGCGCACCGAGCGCTCGGCACGCGCCTGGGAGCGCAGGTCCAGGAACTGCCCGACCATCACCTCGGTGCGCATGTCGCTCCACACGCGGTACGCCCGGGCCCGGGTGACCAGGTCGGCGAGTGCCCCGTACAGCAGGTCGTCCGCCCAGGCCAGGGCGAGGTCGCCGGTCAGGACCGCCATGGAGTCGCCGTAGCGGGCGGACTCACCGCGGTAGCGGCGCCTGCGGTGCGCCGCGGCGTGGGCGGCGTGCACGGAGGGCTCCCCCCGCCGGGTGGGCGCCGCGTCCATGACGTCGTCGTGGACCAGCGCGAAGGTCTGGAGCATCTCGATGGCGGCCCCGGCGGACAGTGCCGCCCGGGCCGGGCCGCCCCGGGCGTCGCCCCCGCCTGCGAGCCACCCCCACCAGAGCAGGACGGACCGGAGCCGTTTGCCGCCCAGGGTGAAGGAGACGATGCGTTCGGCCAGTTCACGGCCGCACCCGGGGTCGAGCAGATCCACTTCGCGTACCCGTGCGCCCAGGTGTTCGTGCAGGACCCCGCCCACGGCCGCCCGGACCCCGTCGACGTCCCCGGCCGGGGCTCGCCCGGGTACGGCGGGTGCTTCCCTACCGGTTTCGGTGATGACAACCTCCTCAACGGAAGGCACAACGAACCAAATGTCTCGTTTTCCATGATTCTTCTATTCCGAACTATTACACATCGCGCTCTTCCCGGGCCACCCAACACTTCGAGGTCCCCCTAAACTCGTTCCCGGTGACCGGAGGGCCCGGTCACCGCGACGTTGGGAGACCCATGGACAGCGCGCCCAGAACCCGGCCCGCCGTGCCCGAGGGGTCGACCGCGTCCGGGGTGGAGGCGTCGGCTGCGAACGCGTCCACGCCGAATCCGGACGAACCGCACGGCCCCGGGGCGAACGGGCCGCGCTCCCGCACGGACCTGTACATGGCGCTGCAGACCGACGGTCAGCAGTTGGCGGTGGGACTGGTGCGGTTGCTGCACCGGATGTCGGAGCGCTCGGGCATGAACCCGACCGACTTCCAGTGCTACACACTGCTGCGGGTGGCCGGAACCATGACCCCGGGGGAGATCGCGGACAGCCTGTGCCTGTCCACGGGTTCGGTGACCGGGGTGATCGACCGGATGGAGGCGCACGGCCTGGTCGAACGCACCCCCCACCCGCTGGACCGGCGCAAGGTCGCGGTGCGCCTGGTGGAGGGGGCCGAGAAGATGGCCGCCGGCACCGCGCCGGGGATGCGCGACGTCATGACCTCTCTGCACGAGGACTACTCGCTGGAGGAGCTGGAGGTGATCACGGGCTGGCTGGACCGGGTGAACACGGCTCTGGACACGCTCGTCGCCCAGCGGACGCCCCGCCGCCACTGACGGCTCCGTCCGGCCGCCCCGGCGGACCGACACCTCCAGGGAACCGGAGTCCCGGGGACCGGCGCTTCGCCCCTGACTCCGGAGTTGCGTTCGAAGACCGACATGGCACACTTTGTCGGAACTCTCCGTGAGCGAACGCTCGCTTTACTGCCAGGGACCAAAGCCTCTACCATCCCACGGGACATGTCCGTGGCCGGTGCAGGAACCGGCGCTCCAACCCCCGTACACCCAGCGGGGCTGGGAAGGAGCCACCATCTCATCCCTGCGCGAGTACGTTCGCGACCACACCAACCCACCCGTCTTCGTCGTCTCAGGCGCAGTCATCATCGCCTTCGTCGTGCTGGGGATCGTCCTCACCGATCCCCTGCTGGCCGGGGCCTCGGCCGCCCGTGACTGGATCGGCTCCCAGCTGGGCTGGTTCTACGTGCTGGCGACCACCTTCTTCCTCGGCGTGGCCGTCTTCCTGATGCTGAGCAGGTTCGGGAAGATCAGGCTCGGACCCGACGACTCCAGGCCCGAGTTCGGCACGATCGCCTGGTTCGCGATGCTGTTCACCACGGGTATGGGCATCGGCCTCGTCTTCTGGGGCGTCGCCGAGCCCGTCACCCACCTGCACTCACCGCGTTCCAGCGAGCTGGCCCCGGTCGCCCCCGAGCCCGGCGCGGACCCGGTGCCCCAGCCCGAGGCGGTCGGGGAGGCCCTGGGGCTGAGCTTCTTCCACTGGAGCTTCCACCCCTGGGCGATCTACATCGCCCTCGGGCTGTCCCTGGGCTACTTCGCCTTCCGCAAGGGGCTGCCGTTGCGCCCCGCGTCGGCGCTCTACCCGCTACTCGGCGACAGGGCCTTCGGCTGGCCGGGCAACCTGGTGGACATCCTGGCGGTGTTCGGCACCATCTTCGGCCTGGCGACCTCGCTCGGTCTGGGCACCCTGCAGATCAACGGCGGCCTGTCCGAGGTCTTCGGGCTGCCGAACAACTCGTGGTCCCAGTCGGCCATCATCATCGTGATCACCGGCATCGCCCTGTTCAGCGTCCTGTCCGGGATCGACAAGGGCATCCGCCGCCTGTCGGTGATCAACCTGTGGCTGGCGTTCATCCTGCTGGCGTTCGTCTTCGCCGTGGGACCCAAGCTGTGGATGATCAGCTCCACGCTCACCGGAGCGGGCGAGTACCTGGGCAACCTGGTCCCCTGGAGCCTGTCCTTCCCGAGCCCACTCGCCGACGAGACCGCCGCGAACTTCACCACCGGCTGGAGCGTCTTCTACTGGGGCTGGTGGATCTCCTGGGCGCCCTTCGTCGGTGTCTTCCTGGCCCGCATCTCCTACGGCCGCACCATCCGCGAGTTCATCCTCGGCGCCCTGTTCGCCCCGGTCGTGGTCTCCCTGCTGTGGTTCGGGGTGTTCGGCGGTTCCGGCCTGTACTACGAACTGTTCGGTGAGGGCGGCTTCAACGAGGGCGACGAGGCCCAGGCCGCCTACCACCTGCTGGACGCCCTGCCCCTGGCCCCGGCGGTCACGGTGATCGCCTCCGTCCTGCTGATCCTGGTGGTGACCATCTTCTTCGTCACCTCCTCCGACTCCGGATCACTGGTGGTGGACACCCTCACCAACGGCGGGGACACCAAACCGCTCCGGCTCCAGCGCGCCTTCTGGGCGGTCAGCGAGGGCGGCGTGACGCTCATCCTGCTGGTGCTGGGCGGGACGAACGCCCTGGACGCGCTCCAGGCGGCCTCCGTGGTCACGGGCCTGCCCTTCGCGGTCATCCTCGTGTTCATGCTGTGGGGGCTGTTCAAGGGGCTGGGCAACGAACCCAAGCCCGGTGAGGCCAAACGGCTGCGGGCGGAGGACCGGCCGCCGCCGGCCCGCACGGGAAGCGTCCGGGTGGACCGCAGGAACGAGGGCGACAGTCCAGAGGAGGCAGAGGGCACATGACACCCAAGAGGTTCAGCAACCCCTTCCACGGGGTCGTTGACATGATCACCGAGATGAACCGCATCTCCGACACCATGTCCTCGATAGAGGGCGGTCAGGCCGGCGAGCGCGAACGCGGCTTCGCCGACGCCTGGAGCCCGCCCACCGACATCCTCGCCAAGGGAAGCGACCTGGTGATCCGCTGCGAGGTGCCGGGGGTGTACGAGGAGGACGTGGCGATCAGCCTCAACCACGGCATCCTGACCATCAGCGGGGAGCGGCAGCGCGACGGCGAGGACGTCGTCTACTACTCCTCGGAACGGTTCATGGGTACGTTCCGCCGCGAGATCAGCCTCCCCGACGGGGTCGAGGAGGAGGACATCACGGCCAGCTACGGTGAGGGGCTCCTGGAGGTCGTCGTGCGCGGGGCCGCCAACCAGCGGGGCCCCAAGCGCATCACCGTCACGCGGCGCAAGCGCCGCTGACCCGCCCCCGAGGCACCCGGCCCCGTCGGAGGACACCCTCCGGCGGGGCTTTTTACGTGTCCGCGGGAACCAGGGCCGCCGCGTGACCGACTCTCCTACCGAACGGCCGCGTCCGACGGCCCGTCCGAGGAGATCCCATGGCCCACGCCCGAACCCTGTCCCTGGCGCCGCTGTCCCTCACCCTGCTCCTGGCCCTGACCGCCTGCGGCGGCACCGGCACCGCCGAGGCCCCCGACACCGCCGGAGCCGACGGCTCCTCCACGGATGACGGCGGGGCCGGAACCGCGGCCGACGGCTCCTCCGTCACCGACCCCTGGATCAAGGCGGCCACCGAGGACGACGGTATGACCGCGGTCTTCGGCGAGATCGTCAACGGCACCGGGACCGACGTCACCGTCGTCGCCGCCGCACACGAGGGTTCCGAGACCGCGGAGCTGCACGAGGTGGTGGGCGAGGGCACCGAGGGGACCATGCGGGAGAAGGAGGACGGCTTCCTCGTCCCCGCCGGCGGAGCCCTCCCGCTGACCCCGGGCGGGGACCACATCATGCTGATGGGTCTGACCGGGGACCTGGAGCCCGGATCGGAGACCGCCCTCACCCTGGAGTTCTCCGACGGCTCCACCACCGAGTTCACCGCACCGGTCAAGGAACACGCCGGAGCCAACGAGGAGTACGAGGGCGGCGATGGCCACGGAGACCACGAAGGCGGGGCCGAGCACGGGGAGCACGAGGGCGACGACGAGCACGGGGACCACTGATGGGCGCTGCCGGGCACCAGGACGAAGGGCCGCCCCACGGTCGGCTGAGCCGCCGCAACCTGTTCCTGGGCGGGGCCGCGGCCGGGGCGGGCGCGCTCGGCGCCACCCTCACCCACCGGGTGCTGCCCACCGACGAACCCGAACCGGCCGCCCCTCCCCCGCCGCACGGTGAACAGACCGTCGCCTTCCACGGGACCCACCAGGCCGGGGTACAGACCGCGCCCCAGGCGCACGCCACCCTCCTCGGCATCGACCTGGAGCCGGAGGTGACGGCGGAGGGCGTGCGCCGACTGCTGTTCCTGCTCAGCGACGACGCCGCACGCCTGGCCCGGGGCGAACCGGCGCTGGCCGACACCGAGCCCGAACTCGCCCGGGTGCCCGCCCGCCTGACCGTGACCTTCGGCTTCGGCCCGGGCCTGGTGGAGCGGGTGGACCCCGACGCGGTCCCGGACTGGCTCACCGACCTTCCCGACTTCGAACACGACGACCTCGACCCCGCCTGGGGCCAGACCGACCTGCTGCTCCAGGTGTGCGCCGACGACCCGGTCACCGTCTCGCACGCCGCCCGGATCCTGCTGAAGGACTCCCGGGCGTTCGGCCGGCTGCGCTGGAGCCAGGACGGCTTCCGCCGCGCCCACGGATCCCAACCCGACGGGACCACCATGCGCAACCTCATGGGCCAGGTGGACGGCACCGTCAACCCCGCTCCCGGAACCGAGGACTTCGAGCGCCTGGTGTGGGGCGGGGCCGGACCGGACTGGCTGACCGGGGGCACCTCCCTGGTCCTGCGCCGGATCGCCACCCACCTGGACACCTGGGACGAACTGGACCGCCCCGCCCGCGAGGCGGTGATCGGGCGCAGGCTGTCCGACGGCGCACCGCTGACCGGGGACAGTGAAGACGACGAACCCGACTTCGAGGCCAAGGGGGACGGCGGACTCCCGGTGATCGCCGACTTCGCGCACGTGCGCCGCGCCCGCACCGGGGACCCGGACGAACGGATGTTCCGCCGCGGCTACAACTACGACGACCGGGCCAGGGGGGAGGCGGGGCTGCTGTTCGTCTCCTTCCAGGCCGACCCGGTACGTCAGTTCCTGCCCGTCCAGCGCCGCCTGGACGAACTGGACCTGCTCAACCAGTGGGTGACGGCGGTGGGATCGGCCGTGTACGCGATCCCGCCCGGCTGCGCCGAAGGAGGGTTCGTCGGCCAGGGCCTGGTGGAGGGCTGACCGGCCCGCGGGGCCCGGGAAACGGGACCGGGCCCGCCCCGCGGCGTGCGGAGCGGGCCCGGAACGGACCGGAACACGGGAGCCTAGAACTCGCGGTCGGCCTCGTAGGGGCCGATCACGGCCAGCGCGCGCGGGCGGGCCAGCAGCTCGGCCGCGGCCTCGGCCACGTCGTCACGGGTGACGGCGTCGTACCGGGCCAGGTCCTCGTCGATGGAGGAGTGCCGCGGCCGGGTCAGCTCGTGTGAGAGCAGGCGTCCCATCCGGGCGCTGGTGCCCTCGCTGCCCAGCACCATGGCCCCCTGGATCTGGCCCTTGGCCCGGCTCAGCTCCTCCGAGGTGATACCGGAGGCGGCCACCTTGGCCAGCTCGTCACGGCAGACCCCGATGACCTCGTCGGCCTTCTCCGGCAGGCAGCCCGCGTAGATCTGGAAGGTGCCGGTGTCGGCGTAGGCCGTGTGGTAGGCCTGCACCGCGTAGGCCAGGCCGCGCTTCTCCCGCACCTCCTGGAACAGGCGGGACGACATACCGCCGCCCAGGGCGGCGCTGAGCAGGCGCAGGGCGTGCCAGCGCGGGTCGGCGCGGGTCAGGCCCTCCGAGCCCAGGATGATGTGGGCCTGTTCGGTCTCCCGCGGCTGCACGACCGTGCCGCCGTACGTGCGCACCGGCTCACCGGGCCCGCGCGGACGGGACGGGCGGGCGTCGCCCGCGGCCGCCAACTGGTCGGCGAACATCGCCCGGACCTGCTCGACGACCTTGTCGTGCTCCAGGCTGCCCGCCGCCGTGACGATGAGCTCCGAGGGCACGTAGGCGTCCCGGTACTGCTCGGCGATGCGGTCGCGGGTCAGCGCCCCGATGCTGTCGGTGGTGCCCAGGATGGGGCGGCCCAGCGGGGTGTCGCCGAAGAAGTGCTCCGCGAAGACGTCGTCCACCAGATCGGCGGGCTCGTCCTCGTACATGGCGATCTCCTCCAGGATCACGCCACGCTCGGTCTCCACCTCGCCCTCGTCGAGCACGGAGTTGGCGACCATGTCGCCGACCACGTCCACCGCCAGCGGCAGGTCCCGGTCCAGGACCTTCGCGTAGTAGCAGGTGTGCTCCTTGGTGGTGTAGGCGTTGTGGTCGGCGCCCACCCCGTCCAGCAGCGCGGAAATCTCCAGCGCCGACCGGGTCCTGGTCCCCTTGAACAACAGGTGCTCCAGGAAGTGCGCCGACCCCGCGTGCGCGGAGTCCTCGTCGCGGGAACCGGTGGCCGCGGAGATCCCGAAGGCCGCGGACCGGCCCCCGGGGATGTTCTCGGTGACCACGCGCAGTCCGCCGGGCAGCACCGTCCGACGCACCAGACCGGAACCGCCGTCGGGCTCCAGCAGTGTCACGGTCGTGCCCGGATCCTGCTCGGCGGCGATGGGGACAGAACTCATAAATCCTTCTTCTACGCGTCGGAACATCCAGCAGAGCATACGTGTCGAACGACGGCGGGGCGGCCGCATCGTGAAAGACGCGACCGCCCCGTACCGGGTCAGATGGGATCAGGTGTTCTCGGAACGCCCGCCCGAGCTACGACGCCGACGACGGCGCGGGGCGCCCTCGCCCTTGTCGTCGCCCTTGTCGGAACCCTCGTCCGCGGCTTCGGCCTCGTCGGGCTTCTCGGCCTTGGGGGCCGGTGCCGCCTCGGACTCGACGACCTCGACCGGGACCAGGGAGAGCTTCCCGCGGTCGTCGATCTCGCGGATCTCGACCTGGATCTTCTCGCCGATGCTGATCACGTCGTCGAGGTTCTCGATCCGCTGGCCGCCGTGCAGCTTGCGGATCTGCGAGATGTGCAGCAGACCGTCCTTGCCGGGCAGCAGCGAGACGAACGCGCCGAAGGCGGTCGTCTTGACGACGGTGCCCAGGTAGCGGTCGCCCACCTCGGGCATGGTCGGGTTCGCGATCTGGTTGATCGTGTCCCGGGCGGCCTCCGCGGAGGGGCCGTCGGTGGCACCGATGTAGATGGTGCCGTCGTCCTCGATCGAGATGTCCGCGCCGGTGTCGTCCTGGATCGAGTTGATCATCTTGCCCTTGGGGCCGATGACCTCGCCGATCTTCTCGACGGGGACCCTGACGGTCAGGATGCGCGGAGCGTTCGGGCTCATCTCGGCCGGACGCTCGATGGCCTCCTGCATGACGTCGAGGATCGCCAGGCGGGCGCCGCGGGCCTGCTGCAGGGCCAGGGCCAGCTGCTCGGCGGGGATGCCGTCGAGCTTGGTGTCCAGCTGCAGGGCCGTGATCAGCTCACGGGTACCGGCGACCTTGAAGTCCATGTCGCCGAAGGCGTCCTCGGCACCGAGGATGTCGGTCAGCGTGACGAACTCGTCGCCCTGGCTGATCAGACCCATGGCGATACCGGAGACCATCTCCTTGAGCGGCACGCCGGCCGCCATCAGGGACATGGTGGAGGCGCAGACCGAACCCATCGAGGTGGAGCCGTTGGACCCCAGGGCCTCGGACACCTGGCGGATGGCGTACGGGAACTCCTCGCGGGCGGGCAGAACCGGCAGCAGGGCCCGCTCGGCCAGGGCGCCGTGCCCGATCTCGCGCCGCTTGGGCGAGCCCACCCGACCGGTCTCACCGGTGGAGTAGGGCGGGAAGTTGTAGTTGTGCATGTAGCGCTTGGTCTTGTCCGGGTTGAGCGTGTCAACCGTCTGCTCCATGCGCAGCATGTTCAGCGTGGTAACGCCCATGATCTGGGTCTCACCGCGCTCGAAGAGGGCCGAACCGTGCACCCGCGGCAGAATGCCGACCTCGGCGCTCAGCTGGCGGATGTCCTTGGGGCCGCGGCCGTCGATGCGGACCTTCTCGCGCAGGACGCGCTCGCGCATGAGCTGCTTGCTCAGGCTGCGGAAGGCGGCGCTGACCTCCTTCTCCCGACCCTCGAAGTCCTCGGCGAGCCTCTCGGCGGCCTCGGCCTTGATCTTGTCGAGCTGGGCCTCGCGGTCCTGCTTGTCGGCGATGGTGAGCGCCTTGGCCAGCTCCTCGCGCACGGCGCCCTCGACGGCGGCGTAGGCGTCGTCCTCGTAGTCGAGGAAGATCGGGAACTCGGCCTGCTCGCGGCTGCTCTGCTCGGCGACGGCCTGCTGGGCCTTGCACAGCACCTTGATGAAGGGCTTGGCCGCCTCCAGTCCCTCGGCGACGGTCTGCTCGTTGGGACCGACGGCCCCTTCGGCGACCAGCTTCAGGGTCTGGGTGGTGGACTCCGCCTCGACCATCATGATCGCGACGTCGCCGTCCTCCAGGACACGGCCGGCGACGACCATGTCGAAGGTGGCGTTCTCCAGCTCACCGTGGGTGGGGAAGCCCACCCACTGGCCGTCGATCAGGGCGACACGGACGCCGCCGATGGGGCCGGAGAAGGGGATCCCGGAGATCTGCGTGGACATCGAGGCCGCGTTGATGGCGACGACGTCGTACAGGTGCTCGGGGTGCAGCGCCAGGATCGTCTCGACGACCTGGATCTCGTTGCGCAGGCCCTTCTTGAAGGAGGGGCGCAGCGGGCGGTCGATCAGGCGGCAGGTGAGGATGGCGTCCTCGGAAGGACGGCCCTCACGCCGGAAGAAGGAGCCGGGGATGCGGCCCGCGGCGTACATCCGCTCCTCGACGTCCACCGTCAGCGGGAAGAAGTCGAGGTTCTCCTTGGGGCGCTTCGAGGCGGTGGTCGCCGACAGGACGACGGTCTCGTCGTCCAGGTAGACCGTGGCCGCGCCGGCGGCCTGACGGGCCAGACGGCCGGTCTCGAAGCGGATGGTACGGGTGCCGAACTTGCCGTTGTCAATGACGGCTTCGGCCGAGTAAGCGCCCTCCATGGGCGACCTCCTACTACACGTTGGACTGCGTCGCCTCCGGCTGGGCCGGAGGGCGCGACGCTGCTTTCTCGCCCGCGTCGTGCCCCGGAGGTGATGACGGCCGGTCATCGATCGAAGTCCACGGCACCGCCGCTGAGGCGGTGTTGCCGGAGACCACTACCGAGGACCGACCCATATGGACCGGGGAAACGGCACGGGTGTGGCTCACCGTGCGGCGACCGTGTCGGCCGCCACTACGGTTACACCTTACTAACAAAGAGGGAGCGGCCGAAGCCACTCCCTCCGGATTCACCTAGCGGCGCAGACCCAGACGCTCGATCAGCGAGCGGTAGCGGGTGATGTCCTGCTTGGCGACGTACTTGAGCAGCCGACGACGGCGGCCGACCATCAGGAGCAGGCCACGGCGGCTGTGGTGGTCGTGCTTGTGGTCCTTGAGGTGCTCGGTGAGCTCGATGATGCGGTGCGTGAGCAGCGCGACCTGGACCTCGGGCGAACCGGTGTCGCCTTCCTTGGTGCCGTACTCGGCGATGATCTTTTCCTTGGTGGCGGTGTCGATCGACACAACGCTCCTTCTCTGATGAATCGGTACGCAGGGCGAACCCCGGCACGTGACAGGGGTCAGACGCGGTGACCGCGCGTACGAACAGTCACCGTCGCGTGTGGTGTGCGCGGACCGACGCCGACGGCGTGGGTGCACCGCGCCCCGCCGGCTCCGCCACCCCTGGGGTGGCCCGGCCGCGGGCACACGTGGACTCATCCACCCTACCGCAGTTCAGGGGCCGGGGACCCCGCCCCGGCGGTGACCCCGGGCTCGTCCCGGCGAAGCCCGCTCAGGCGCTGTCGCCGGCTTCCGCGGCCAGCACGTCCCGGCAGCGGTCGACGTCGCGGTGCATGGCCACGATCAGCTCGTCGATACTGTCGAACCTCTCCTGGCCGCGGATACGCGCGGTGAAGTCGACCGCCATGCGCAGCCCGTACAGTTCCAGGTCGTCCCGGTCCAGCGCGTAGGCCTCCACCGTGCGCTCGGCCCCGTTGAACGTGGGGTTGGTGCCCACCGAGACCGCCGCGGGCCAGCGGCCCTCCTGTCCGCCGACCGGTTCCAGGCGGCTCAGCCACCCGGCGTAGACCCCGTCGCCGGGCACAGCCGTGTCCGGGGGCAGGTCCGCGTTGGCGGTGGGGAAACCGAGCAGTTCACGGCCGCGGGCCGCCCCGTGCACGATCCTTCCGCTCACCCGGTGGGGGCGGCCCAACAGGTCCGCCGCGGCGGCCACGTCGCCCTCGTCCAGCAGGGAACGGATCCGGGTGGAGGTGATGGTCTCGCCCTCGGCGACCAGGCGCACCCCGTCGGCGGTGAAGTCGTACCTCTCGCCCAGTTCGGCCAGCACGGCGACGTTCCCGGCCGCGCGGTGCCCGAACCGGAAGTCCTCCCCGACCACCACCGCGGCGGCGGCGAGCCGGTCGACCAGCACCCGCTGGACGAACCCCTCGGCGCTGAGATCGGACAGCTCCTCGCTGAACGGCAGGACGCACACCGCGTCGACCCCGAAGGGCTCCATGAGCTCGACGCGACGCCCGACGGGGGTCAGCACGGGCGGGGTGACCCCGCGCAGCACCCGCTGGGGGTGGGGGTCGAAGGTCACCACCACCACCGGGAGCCCGAGCTCGCGCCCGTGGGCGCGCGCGGAGGCCAGGATCGCCTGGTGGCCTCGGTGCACCCCGTCGAAGACACCGACCGCCACCACGGACCGCCCCCAGTCGGAGGGAATGTCCTCCAGCCCGTCCCATCGCCGCACGTCCGGTCCCCTTGTCCGTCGTCAGAGTTCGTTCGCCCCAAGCCTGCCACGGCGGCGGCCCTGTTTCCGACACTCCCCCGGTGCGGCCCGCCGCGCTCCGGCGCGGCACGGCCGGGGCTCTGCCGTGGGCAGAGGCGGGTTGGCACGCCCACGGGGCAAGGTCTAGCGTGCCTGGATGGCGACGATCGACACCGGTACGACACGTTTGGCCTACGACGAGGCCGGGGCCGGCCCCCCGGTCGTCCTCGTGCACGCGGGGGTGGCCGACCGGCGGATGTGGGACCACCAGTTCGCGGAACTCGCCAGGCGGCACCGGGTGGTGCGCTACGACTGGCGCGGCCACGGGGACTCGGCCGACCACGAGGGGCCGGTCCGGCACCACGAGGACCTGCTGGCCCTGATGGACGCCCTGGGGATCGGGGAGGCCGCACTGGTCGGCGCGTCCTTCGGCGGCGCCTACGCGGTGGACGCGGCCCTGGCCGCCCCGGAGCGGGTCAGCGCGCTCGCCCTGGTCTGCCCCGGGATGTCGGGGTACGTGTGGCCGGAGGTGTTCGTCCGGACCGGACAGCAGATGGCGCTGTCCGCGGTACCCCACGAACGGCTGTCCGCCTATCGGGCGGGCGGCGCGTCGGTGGACCCGGCGGACGTGGCCGCGATGGCCGAGGCGCAGGCGAGGTTCATGGTGCTGGGCCCGGGGCGCGCACCCGAGGAGATGCCCACCGAGGCCTGGGACCTGTCGCTGCTGATGCTTCGGGAGATGTTCGCCCGCCGCTGGGCGAGCCCCGCCAACCACGCGGAGTGGCCCGAGCGCCCGGCGGTGGACCGCCTGCACGAGATCGATGTACCGACCCTGGTGGTCAAGGGCCTGTCGGAGGTCCCCCAGGTCCAGGCGGTCGCCGACCTGTACGCGAAGGGGGTTCGCGGCGCCCGGCTGCTGGAACTGCCCGAGACCGGCCACCTGCCCTCCGTGGAACGCCCCGGCGAGCTGACGGCCGCCCTGTCAGAGTTCCTGAACGCTCGGCGCCCGCCTGGCGGGAGAGCTCAGATCGACGCGAGGACCAGGGCGGATGCTTCTCCACGGACACCTTTTCCCCACGGGTTCGAAGAAGTCGCCCCGTAGCGGACCTCAGGCCGTTATGTTACTGAGCGCGAGCAAAGTACAACATGAAGAGCGGATGCAGGACATCATGTTTCCGATGGTCGGCAACCGTGCCCCCGGTATGGCCGGAACCACTCTGGGTACCGTTCAACCCATGAGCAGCTCGTACCAGGAATACTCCGTCAACCTCCCCAAGGACCTCGTCGACGAAGCACGGGGCAGGAGCGGCGACTCCGGGCTGTCCTCGTATCTGGAGCAGGCGCTCCGACACCGTGTCGAGCGGGAACGGCTCCACGAGCTCGCGACCTGGATGCAGGAAGCGAACGGCCCGGTCAGTGACGAGGCGATCCAACAGGTCCACGACGAAATCGATCGTGCCCATACGGAACAAGGTGTTGTCCCCGGATCCGAGGACCCGGGCCGGGAGGCGGCGTGAACCGGAACCGCACCTCCAGGACGAGTGCCCTCGTCCTGGACTCCGAGGGCCTGTCCCAGACCGTCCTTCGGGACAGTCGGATGACCCAGTGGGTCACAGCTGCTTCCGCGAAGGGAATTCCGGTCTTGACCAGCGCAGCGACACTGGTCGAAGTCGTCCACCCAAGGATCAGGCGTCCGGCCCTGGACTGGGTCCTCTCCAGAATCATCATCGAACCCGTCACCAGGGACGTCTCCCTGTTGGCCGCGCAGTTGCTGCGAGACGCCGGTCTTCACGGTCACAGGCACGCCATCGATGCCATGCTGTGCGCGACCGCGCTACGGGTCGGCGGACCGGCGACGATCCTGACGTCCGATCCAGACGACCTGCTGGCCCTGTGCGCGGGCCGAGCCGCCGTGATCAAGATCTGATCAGGCCGGGGAGAAGACCACGACCGGCTTCATGTGGCCGGGACGGTTCTCACCCAGGGCGATGACGGTGCCGTCGGGGGAGAACAGGCCCACGGGCCCCTCGCCCAGGGAGCTCGGACCGATGCGGTTGCCGTGCCGGATGGCACGGGTCTCGGCCTCGTCCATCGTGCGCACCGGGAAGGTCGCGGCCACCACCTGGGCCAGCGGGATCTGGGTGTACTCCTCGGCGAGCTGGTCCAGGGTACGGGCCTGCGACAGGTCGTAGGGGCCCACCCGGGTGCGGCGCAGCGCGGTCAGGTGTCCGCCCACCGCGAGGTCCGCGCCCATGTCGCGGGCGAGCGACCGGATGTAGGTACCGCTGGAACAGGTGATGACCGCGTCCACGTCGACGAAGGCGCCCTCGGGGTCGGGGACACGGCGGATGCCGGTGACGTCGAACTGGGAGATCGTCGCCGTGCGGGCCTTGAGCGCGACCTCCTTGCCCTCACGGGCCGACTTGTAGGCCCGCTTACCGTCCACCTTGATCGCGCTGACCTGCGGCGGCACCTGTTCGATCAGGCCGGTGAGCTTCGCGACGGCCGCGTGCACGTCCGCCTCCGAGACCCCGGAGGCGTCCGCCCGCGCTCCGGGCTCGCCCTCGGCGTCGTCGGTGTTGGTCACCAGGCCGAGCCGGATCGTGGCCTCGTAGGTCTTCTCCGTCAGGGTCAGGTGGCCGAGCAGCTTGGTGCCCTTCTCGATCCCCAGGACCAGGACCCCGGTGGCCATCGGGTCCAGGGTGCCCGCGTGGCCCACACGCCGGGTCCGCGCCAGACCCCTGGTCTTGGCGACCACGTCGTGTGACGTCCAGTCGGCGGGCTTGTCGACCACCACGACACCGCTCTCGGCCATGGGACTCCTCAGGGATGTGGGAAGGGAGGGGTGACGGCGCAGGTCGCGCCGCCACCCGGAAGGGTGTTACTCGTCGTCCTCGTCCTCGCGGGGGACCTTGTACGGGTCCGCCTCACCCGCGGGCTTGGCACCGGTGGCCCGCTGGGCCACCTCCTCGTCAGCCTTACGCGCCTCGACCAGCAACTTCTCGATGTGCTGGGCGTTCTCCTGGACCTCGTCGACGACGAAGGTCAGGCTGGGCGTGTGCCGGATACCGGTCTGTCGGCCGACCTCGCTGCGGATCACGCCCTTGGCGCTCTCCAGAGCGGCGGAGCTGGCCGACTTCTCCTCCGGGGATCCGAACACCGTGTAGTACACCGTGGCGTCCCGCAGGTCCGCGGTGATCCGGGCGTCGGTCACGGTGACGAATCCCAGGCGCGGGTCCTTGATCCGCCGGTCCAGCATCTCGGCGACGATGCGCTGGATACGGTCGGCGATCTTTCGCGCACGTGCGGCGTCAACCATCGTCAGTCTTCCTCTTCGTTGAAGAGCCGCTGCCTGGCGGAGAGCAGCTCCAGTTCGGGACGGCCCGCGACGAAACGCTCGCAGGTGTCCATCTGGTCCCGGGCGTGGGCGGCGGTCGGTGCGACCACCGCGACACCGATCTTCGCCCGACGGTAGAGGTCGTGCTCGCCGACCTCCGAGACCGACACCGAGAACTTCCGGCGCAGTTCGGCGACGACAGGCCTCACCATCGAACGCTTCTGTTTGAGCGAGTGGACGTCTCCGAGGAGGACGTCCAGGGTCAGCGCCCCAACGTACAAGTGATCACCTGTGGTGTTGTGTGAGCCGTCAAAGGCGGGGCCCCGGACACGATCGTCCGGGGCCCCAGGTGGATCAGTCCTCGCGACTAGTCGCGGGGCTTCTCCTGCATCTCGTAGGTCTCGATGACGTCCTCGACCCGGAGGTCGTTGTAACCGACACCGATACCGCACTCGAAGCCCTCGCGGACCTCGGTGGCGTCGTCCTTGAAGCGACGCAGCGACTCGACGTTGAGGTTCTCCGAGATGACCCGGCCCTCGCGGATGAGACGTGCCTTGCTGTTACGGCGGATGATGCCGTCGCGGACGATGGAACCGGCGATGTTGCCGATCTTCGGCACCTTGAAGACCTCGCGGATCTCGGCGCTGCCGAGCTGGACCTCCTCGTAGATGGGCTTGAGGAGACCCTTGACGGCGGCTTCGACCTCGTCGATGGCCTGGTAGATGACCGAGTAGTACCGGATGTCGACGCCCATGCGGTCGGCCAGCTGGCTGTTCTTGCCCTCGGGCCGAACGTTGAAGCCGACGATGATCGCGTCAGCGGACGACGCCAGGTTGATGTCGTTCTGCGTGATCGCACCGACACCGCGACCGATGATCCGGATGCTGACCTCGTCGCCACCGGCGTCGATCTTGAGCAGCGACTCCTCGAGCGCCTCGACCGAACCGGACATGTCGCCCTTGATGAGGAGGAGCAGCTCGGAGCGCTCGCCCTCCTTGATGGCGGACTGCCAGTTGTCGAGGGTGACCCGGCGGGCCGACTTCGCCTGCTGGGCGAAGCGCTCGCGCGCCTCGCGCTGCTGGGCGATCTGACGGGCCACGCGGTCGTCCTTGACGACCAGGAAGCTGTCACCGGCGCTGGGAACGTTGGTCAGACCCAGCACCTGCACCGGACGGGACGGCTCAGCCGACTGGACGTTCTCACCGTGCTCGTCGAGCATGGCGCGAACGCGGCCGTAGGCGTCGCCGCAGACGATGGAGTCACCGACGTTGAGCGTGCCGCGCTGGACCAGCACCGTGGCCATGGAACCGCGACCGCGGTCCAGGTAGGCCTCGATGGCCAGACCCTGCGCCGACATGTCCGGGTTGGCCTGGAGGTCCAGGGCCGCGTCGGAGGTCAGGACGATCGACTCGAGCAGGGCGTCGATGTTGTCGCCCTTGAGCGCGGAGATGTCCACGAACTGGACGTCGCCGCCGAACTCCTCGGCCACGAGGCCGTACTCGGTCATCTGGGCACGCACCCGCTGCGGGTCGGCGCCCTCGACGTCGATCTTGTTGACCGCGACCACGATCGGGACCTCGGCCGCCTTGGCGTGGTCGATGGCCTCGGCCGTCTGCGGCTTGACGCCGTCGTCGGCCGCCACGACCAGAACCGCGACGTCGGTGACCTTCGCACCACGGGCACGCATGGCGGTGAACGCCTCGTGACCAGGGGTGTCGATGAAGGTGATCCTGCGCTCTTCGTCGTCCACCTCGGTCGCGACCTGGTAGGCACCGATGTGCTGGGTGATTCCGCCGGCCTCGCCGCTGACGACGTTGGTCTTGCGGATGGTGTCCAGCAGTCGGGTCTTACCGTGGTCGACGTGACCCATGACGGTGACCACCGGCGGGCGCGGACGGAGGTCGGCGTCGCCGCCCTCGTTCTCGCCGAACTCGATGGAGAAGGACTCCAGCAGCTCGCGGTCCTCGTCCTCGGGACTGACGACCTCGATGCGGTACTTGAGCTCCTCGCCGAGCAGCTGCAGCGTCTCGTCGGGCAGCGACTGGGTCGCCGTGACCATCTCACCCAGGTGCATCATGACCTGGACGAGCGACGCCGGGTTGACGTCGATCTTGTCACCGAAGTCCGACAGCGAGGCACCGCGCGACAGACGGATCGTCTGGTTGTTGCCGCTCGGGATCTTGACGCCGCCGAAGGACGGGGCCGAGAGCTCGTGGAACTCCTGACGCCGCTGCTTCTTGGACTTGCGGGCACGCCCGGGACGACCGCCCGGACGACCGAACGCACCGGCCGTTCCGCCACCGCGACCACGGCCGCCGCCGGGACGCCCGCCGAAACCGCCGGGACGACCGCCGCCGCCACCGGGACGCGGACCCGCACCCGCGGGAGCGCCGCCGCGGCCACGGCCACCGCCGCCGGGACGACCGCCGCCACCACCGCGACCGCCGCCGGCAGGCGCGGCCGGGCGGGACGAGGGCATGTTCATCGGGCTGGGACGCGGACCACCGGGACGGGGGCCCGGACGCGGGCCACCGGCACCGCCCGGACGCGGGGCGCCGGCGGCGCCACCGGGACGCGGAGCGCGCTGGTCACCCTGCTGCGGACCGCCGGGACGGGGGCCCGGACGCGGGCCACCGGCACCGCCGGGGCGCGGAGCGCCGCCGCCGGGACGCGGGGTGCGCTGGTCACCCTGCTGCGGACCGGCAGGACGCGGGCCCGGACGCGGAGCACCGCCGCCGGGACGCGGAGCGGCCGGCTTGGAACCCATGCCGGACGCGTTGGACGCGAACGGGTTGTTGCCGGGACGCGGGCCCGGACGGGGACCGCCCGGACGCGGGCCGCGGCCACCCTCACGACCGCCGGAACGCTCCGGACGGTCACCGCGCTGGGGACGGTCGCCGCGCTCGCCGCGGCCACCGGCCGCACCGGGCTTGGGACCGCCGGGGCGCGGCGCGCTCTCGCCGCGGGCCGGCTTCGGGCCCGGCTTGGGACCGGGCTTCGGAGCGGGCTCAGCGGGCTTCTCGAAATGCGGGACCGCAGGCTTGTCGACCGGCGCGGCAGGCTTGGCGGCCTTCGGCTCAGCCGGCTTCTCGGCCTTCGGCTCGGCGGGCTTGGCCGCGGGGCCCGGCTTCGGGCCCGGCTTGGGAGCGGGCCCCGGCTTGGGGGCCGCGGAACGCTCGGAGGAACCGGCGGCGGGCTTGGAGGCGGGGCCCGGCTTGGGAGCCGCGCCACCCTTCTTGCCGTTTCCGTCGGAACCGTTGTTGAAAGCTTCTTGTAGGCGTCGCACGACGGGGGCCTCTATCGTCGAGGACGCCGAACGAACGAATTCGCCCATCTCGTTGAGCTTGGCCAGCACGGCCTTGCTCTCTACACCGAACTCCTTCGCGAGTTCGTACACCCGGACCTTCGCCACTCTTCTCCTTCAGCTTCGGTCCGGGACATGGGCTTGTGCCGGACCGTCGTTAGCTCGAGTTACTCATCGCTGCGTACTCATCAGGCGCTCATCGCAATCTCGACCTGCTTCCTCATCGCTACACAACAATGGGCCAGCCCTTACGCGCCGACACAGCACTGCACGCCGACCTCGGTCTCTACAACCCTGAGGCCAGCCCAGACATTCCAACCCTATCCGGATCGGTGAAGCGCTCACTCACGCGGGGCGTCACCGAGTAGGGACGCCACAAGTGAGACGTCCCACCCGGTGGTGCCTCCACCGTTCCGTTTCCGGAAGGCGCGGGGCCACGCTCTGCGACGTTCGGCGAGCTCAAGGCATCGCCGGTCGTGGTGCAGATAGGCGCCACGCCCCGGACGTCGACCCCGGGTGTCGGGCGTGATGACCGTGCCCTCGGCCACCAGCCGCACGAGGTCGGACTGGACTGTCCGCGACCGGCACCCCACGCACGTACGCACGGGACGGTCAGGACCGTCTCCGGCCACCATATCGTGTCGGGACATGGGTGCGATCCGATTAACCGGCCGGAGGGGCATCATAATCGCCCTGGACGGGCTCGTCGACACCCTCCGCGACGGTCCTGGCGGGCTCGGCGTCGGAGCGGATGTCGATCCGCCAACCGGTGAGACGGGCTGCCAGACGGGCGTTCTGGCCCTCCTTGCCGATCGCCAGTGACTGCTGGTAATCGGGCACGACCACGCGGGCGACGCGGGCCGCCATGTCGAGGATCTCCACCGAGTTCACCCGGGCCGGAGACAGCGCGTTGGCGACGAAGACGGCGGGGTCCTCGGAGTGGTCGACGATGTCGATCTTCTCCCCGTGGAGCTCGGCCATCACGTTGCGGACACGGCTGCCGAGCGGGCCGATGCAGGCGCCCTTGGCGTTGACGCCGCCCCGGTTGGAACGGACCGCCATCTTGGTGCGGTGACCGGCCTCACGGGCGATCGCCGCGATGTCGACGGTACCGTCGGCGATCTCGGGGACCTCCAGCTCGAAGAGCTTGCGCACCAGGTTGGGGTGGGTGCGCGACAGGGTCACCGAGGGGCCGCGGTGGCCCTTGCGGACCTGCACCACGTAGGCGCGCAGGCGCTCGCCGTGGGTGTAGTCCTCCGTGGGGACCTGCTCCTGCGGGGGCAGGACGGCCTCGATCTTGCCGAGGTCGACCAGGACGTTGCGCGGGTCCTTGCCCTGCTGGATGATGCCGGAGACGATGTCGTGCTCACGGCCGGCGAACTCGCCCAGGGTCAGCTCGTCCTCGGCGTCGCGCAGACGCTGGAGGATGACCTGCTTGGCGGTGGAGGTCGCGATGCGACCGAACCCGGTCGGGGTGCCGTCGAACTCGCCGACGACCCCGCCCTCCTCGTCGGTCTCCGCGACCCAGACGACCACGTGGCCGGTGGAGCGGTTCAGCTCGACGCGAGCCTTCTTCTCGGGGCCCTCCTCGCGGTGGTAGGCGATCAGCAGCGCGTCCTCGATGGCCTTGGCGACCAGCTCGACGGCGATGTCCTTCTCGCGCTCCAGGCTGCGCAGGACGCTCATGTCAATATCCACGGGGCTCCCCCTCTAGTCCGCCGCGTCGGCGTCGGCTGCGCGACGGAATTCCACCTGGACCCTGGCCTTGGCGATCGAGTCGTAGGCCAGGGTGCGGGGCCGTCCCTTGACGTCCAGGGTCACGCCCTGGTCGTCGGAGCCGGTGACGCGACCGGTGATGTCCGCCCCCTCGACGGGGGAGACCTTCACCAGCCGGCCCTGGGAGCGCCGCCAGTGGCGCGGCAGGGTCAGTAGACGGTCCACCCCGGGCGAGGTCACCTCCAGGACGTAGGGCTGCTCGCCCATGACGTCGGAGGCGTCCAGGGCCTCGTTGACGGCCTGGCTGACCTCACCGACCGTGTCGAGGTCGACCCCGTTGTCGGAGTCGACGACCACGCGCAGCACCCGGCGCTTGCCCGCGGGTGTCAGTTCGACGCCCTCCAGGTCCAGTCCGGCTTCGGCCAGTACCGGCTCCAGCAGCTCGGCGATGCGCTCGTTGCGCGCCTGCGCTCCCATGCGTGTTAGCCCCTCAAACGGCGAAATCCCGCCCGCTCGGCCGTGGCCGTCAACGGGGCGGTCCAGCTCTGTACGTAGTGTCTGCGACGAATTCGCTCCGCGCCCCGGGAGGGACGCGCAAAGCGCCGCGCGTCGCGTGCGACGGCGGTTGTGCTGTAAGGGTATCCACACCTGAGTGCCCCCAGGGTCGGTCCGAGCGGGTGGGGCGCGTCGCCGGCACCGGCCCCGGTGCCCGCAACACCGCCCTGGTAGGGGGTGTCGGCGCGGCCCGGGCCCGCCGCCGCCCGTGGAAAGATGGGGGCTGACCGCCGTTGGCGGCGGTCCTGTCGACGCCGCGCCGAGTCGCGGGGCACGGGAGGAGAGCGCGTGGGCCAGGGGAGCGTCAGCCGTCGCACGGTGCTCGGGGCCGCGGTGAGGGGTTTCGCGGTGACGAGTGTCGCGTCCGGAATCGCGGTGACCGGTGCCGTGGGGCTGAGCGGTTGCGGCAGGGCCGACTGGTATCCGTTCGACGTGACACCCGACGTGTCCGTCCTGCGCTCGCTCATCCTGGAGAAGGAGCGGATGGTGGTGCGGTACGAAGCCGCGCTGGAGGCCGGCACGGGGCCCGCCGAACTCCTGGAACGGCTGTTGGAGCAGCACGTCACCCACCTGGACTCGCTCGTCGACGCCCTTCCGGAGGGGGTCGGGGCGAGCGAGGAGCCCTCGGCGGGGCCGGAGGGCGAACCGTCGCCCCCGCCCGAGGACCCCGCGTTGGACGCCGTGCTCGACCCGGCGGGGCTGCGAGCCCTGACGGCCGCGGCGACCAGCGCCAGGCTCGACCAGGCGGCCGCGGTCACCGACCCGGCCCTGGCCCAGCTCATCAGCGGGATCGGTGCGTGCGAGGCCGGGCACGCCCACCTGCTCGCCCGGGCCTGAGCGCCCGCCCGAACCCCCGGAAACGACCGAAAGGCAGTCAGGTGAGCGACAGCCCCACACCCGTGGAGAGCTCCTCGGAGAGCGCTGGACCGGAGGGGGCCGGCGATCCCGCGTCGGCGGCCTTGACGGAGGCTCTGAGCGCCGAGCACGCCGCCGTGTACGGCTTCGAGTTCATCGGCGGGGCCGCCGGAGACGAGACCCGGCGGGAGCGCGCCTCGGCGGCGACGTACAAGCACAGGGCGCTACGGGACGAACTGCACACGGCCGCGACGGAACGCGGCGTGCAGCCCCCGCCCGCGCGGACGTCCTACCCGCTGCCCGAGGGGCGCAGCGGCGCCGACATGGACGCCTTCGCGGCGGGCCTGGAGCAGACGACGATGGACGCCTACCTGTGGTTGAGCGCCGCCGAGGACACCGACCTGAGGATGACCGCGGCGCGTGTCCTCCAGGAGGCGACCGTGCGCTCACTGGAGTGGGGCGCCGAACTGGACGCGTTCCCCGGTTTCGGCGACGGGTGAGACCGTGCGTCCCGCCCGGGCGCGGGTCGGACGGCGGACGGCCGGGGGCTCCCGCGCGTGTGCGCGGGAGCCCCCTTCGGTCTTCGGTGTCCGGCGGAGCGGCCGCGCACTACTCGGCGCAGGCGGCCACGGTGCGCTCGACGATCTCCCCGACCGGCACGTCCGAGCGCTCACCGCTGCGACGGTCGCGCAACTCGACGAGGCCGTCCTTGAGGCCGCGGCCGACGATGACGGTGGTCGGCACCCCCAACAGTTCGGCGTCGTTGAACTTCACGCCGGGAGCCGCCTTGCGGTCGTCGACCAGCACGCGCAGGCCCCGGGCCTCCAGTTCGCGACCGATCCGCAGGGCCTCCTCGACCTCGCCGCCCTTGCCGGTTCCGACCACGTGCACGTCGGCGGGCGCGATCTCGCGCGGCCAGATGATGCCCTTGTCGTCGTGCGACTGCTCGACGACGGAGGCGACGGCGCGGGAGACACCGATGCCGTAGGAGCCCATGGTGACGCGCTTGGGCTTGCCGTCCTTGCCGAGAGCGTCCAGCTTGAAGGCGTCGGTGTACTTGCGGCCGAGCTGGAAGATGTGCCCGATCTCGATGCCGCGCGCGGTGTACAGCGTGCCCCGGCCGTCGGGCGAGGCGTCGCCGTCGCGCACCTCGGCCACGTCGATGGTGCCGTCCGGGGTGAAGTCGCGCCCGGCCACCAGGTCGACCACGTGGTGGTCGGCCTTGTCCGCGCCGGTCACCCAGGCGGTGCCGGTGACCACGCGCGGGTCGACGAGGTAGCGGACCTCGTTGTCCAGCAGGGCCTTCGGGCCGATGTACCCCTTGACCAGGAAGGGGTTGGCCGCGAAGTCGGACTCCTCCAGGAGCGAGACCTCGGTGGGCTCCAGGGCCGCCTCCAGGCGCTTGAAGTCGACCTCCCGGTCGCCGGGCAGGCCGACGGCGAGGAGCTCCCACTCCGTGGAGCCGGGGGCCCGGGTCTTGACCAGGACGTTCTTGAGGGTGTCGGCCTCGGTGAAGTCGCGGCCCAGGCCGGCGCCGTTGAGGAAGTCCACCAACGTCTGGATGGTGGCGGTGTCCGGGGTGTGGTGGATCCGGGCCTCGGGCAGCCCCTCGACGGGCAGTTCCGCGGGTGCCGGGGTCCGGACGGCCTCGACGTTGGCGGCGTAGTCGGACTCCGTGCTGCGCACGAAGGTGTCCTCGCCGGTGGGGGCGACGGCCAGGAACTCCTCGGAGGCGGAGCCGCCCATGGCGCCGGAGGTCGCGGCGACGATGACGTAGTCCAGGCCGAGCCGGTCGAAGATCCGGACGTAGGCGGCCCGGTGCTTGTCGTAGGACTCCTGGAGGCCCTCGTCGTCGATGTCGAAGGAGTAGGCGTCCTTCATGTGGAACTCGCGGCCGCGCAGGATCCCGGCGCGGGGGCGGGCCTCGTCGCGGAACTTCTCCTGGATCTGGTAGAGCACGACCGGGAAGTCCTTGTAGGACGAGTACTCGCCCTTGACGAGGAGGGTGAAGAGCTCCTCGTGGGTGGGGCCGAGCAGGTAGTCGGCGCCCTTGCGGTCCTTCAGCCGGAACAGGGTGTCGCCGTACTCCTCCCATCGCCCGGAGGCCTCGTAGTACTCCTTGGGGAGCAGGGCGGGCAGGAGGACCTCCTGGCCGCCCATCGCGTTCATCTCCTCGCGCACCACCCGTGCCACGTTCTCCAGGACGAGCTTGCCCAGGGGCAGCCAGGTGTAGACGCCGGGTGCGGCTCGGCGGACGTAGCCGCCGCGGACGAGCAGCTTGTGGCTCGGCACCTCGGCGTCCGCCGGGTCCTCACGCAGGGTGCGCAGGAACAGGGTCGACATCCGCAGTAGCACGGCCACTCCTAGGTGATCACGCCCCGGGGGGCGCAGGTTGGAAGATCTGGGGAAACCCAGGCTAGCGCCACCGCAGGGGGGTTCGCGCGCCGGTTCCCGACAGGGCGCAGGTGCGCCTAGGGTGTGAACGGTTTTCGAGGAGCGAAGGCGGGGGCATGGGCAGACGTGTGCGTGAGCGGGTGGAGCCCGAGGAGGAGTTCTCGGCGGTGCCCGGAGTGGACCTGC
Organism: Nocardiopsis moroccensis; assembly: GCF_055763695.1. NCBI lineage: Bacteria > Bacillati > Actinomycetota > Actinomycetes > Streptosporangiales > Nocardiopsidaceae > Nocardiopsis > Nocardiopsis moroccensis. Next base: position 3,467,564 of record NZ_CP199747.1, read on the forward strand.
TCGCCGACGCGGACCGGCCCAACTCGTGGTTCCTGCTGGTGGAGGGCACCCCGCAGTCGCACGTGGACCTGTCCGACCCCGGTTACCTGGACTTCTCGTACGTGCGGCGGATCGCGCACGCGGTCGATCTGGTGGCGCCGGAGGGTGAGCCGGTCGAGGCGATGCACCTGGGGGCCGGGGCGCTGACGGTGGCCCGCTACGTGGCGCACAGCCGTCCCGGGTCGCGTCAGCGCGCGGTGGACGTGGACGCGGCGCTGGTGGAGATGGTCCGGCGGCGCCTTCCGTGGGACCGCAGGGCGCAGCTGCGGGTGGGGGTCGGCGACGCCCGGGACTGGATCGCCGCGCGGCACGGATCCAGTGCCGACCTGATCGTGTCCGACGTCTTCGCGGGGGCGCGGACCCCGGCCCGGCTGACCTCCGCCGAGTTCTACACCGAAGCCGCACGGGTACTGCGGCCGGGCGGCTTCCTGGTGGTCAACGTGGGGGACGGTTACGCCCTGAAGCACACCCGTGCCCAGGTGGCCACGGCCCGCTCGGTGCTGCCGCACGTGGTGATGACCGCCGAGCCGGGTGTCCTGCGCGGTCGGCGCTTCGGCAACCTCGTCCTGGTGGCGGGGCACCGGCCGCTCCCGGTGGAGGAGCTGGGGCGGCTGGCGCACCGGGACCCGGAGATGGCGCGGTTGGTGGAGGGCGACGACCTGGACCGGTTCGTCTCCGGCCACTCCCCCGTGCGCGACGCCGACGCCGTGGACTCGCCCGCCCCGCCGACCGACATCTTCTGAGGCCGGTCCGCCACGGGTCCGGGATCCGCGGGCGGGTCTACTCCCCGGGGAGTAGACCCGCCCCGAAGTGTCCCCCTCAGGGGGACGGCGTCCCCGGCGCGAGGACCGTACTGTCGGACTCGTGGCAGCACTACTCTCCCGCTTCCCGCGCCCCGACCGCACCGACCTCTGGCTCACGGTCGTGCTCCTGGCCCTGTCGGTGGCCAGCACCGCGGCGGTGGAGGTGATCGATCCCGTGCCCGAGGACACCGAGCCCTGGCCGTGGGGGTACGCGCTCATCCTGGCCGCCGGTCTGCCGCTCCTGTGGCGGTCCGCCTTCCCGCGAACGGTCGCGGCGGTCTCCGTCACCACGGCGTCCGCCTACTATCCGCTGGGTTTCCCGGACGGGGTGGTGATGCTCTGTGCCGCCGTGATGCTCTACACCGTGGTGCGCCGGGGTTACCGGGGCTTCGGGTGGGCACTCGGCATCGGCCAGTTCGTGGCGGTCAACGGCTACGAATTCCTGGTCATGGGCGACTACCGGCCGGAGGCACTGGGCATCGTGGCCTGGGTCCTGGTCCTGCTGTGTTCCGCCGAGGTGGTGCGCTGGCGCCAGGAGTACCTGCACGCGGACCAGGAGCGCGAAGCGGAGGTGACCAGGAGCCGGGAGGAGGAGCTGCTGCGCAGGGCCTCCGACGAGCGGCTGAGGCTGGCGCGCGACGTGCACGACACGGTCGCCCACAACATCTCGCTGATCAACGTGCAGGCCGGAACCGCGCTGTACCTGATGGAGAGCCAGCCGGAACGGGCCGCCGAGGCGCTGGCCACCATCAAACAGACCAGTAAGGACACGCTGTCGGAGCTGCGGGCCATCCTCGGGGTACTACGGGTGGTCGACGAGGACGGGTCGGCGCCGCGGTCACCGGTCCGGGGCCTGGACCGGGTCCAGGAGGTGGTGGCGGGCGCCCGCGGAGCGGGGTTGGCCGTGGACGTGCGGGTCACCGGCGAGGAGCGGCGGCTGGCCGTCGGGGTGGACGGTGTGGCCTACCGGACCGTGCAGGAGGCGCTCACCAACGTGGTCCGGCACGCGGACGCGGACCGGGCGTGGGTTCGCCTCGACTACGGGCCCTCGGAGCTGTCCGTGGAGGTCACCGACGACGGCCGCGGAACAGTGGGCCCGCCGGCCGCGGGCAACGGCATCACCGGGATGCGGGAGCGGGCCGCCCTCGTCGGGGGTTCGGTGGACGCGGGCCCTGCGGACGGGGGAGGATTTCGGGTACGGGCGAGGCTGCCGGTCGACGGCGGCCCCGCGAAGGGACAGGGAGAACAGGTTGATCCGGGTACTGCTCGCCGATGACCAGGCACTGGTTCGAGCGGGGTTCCGTGCCCTGTTGGACAGCGCGCCCGACATCGAGGTGGTCGCGGAGGCGTCCGACGGCGAGGACGCGGTCCGCCTCGCACGCACCGAACGGCCCGACGTGGTGCTGATGGACATCCGGATGCCAGGGGTGGACGGTCTGGCCGCCACCGAGCGGATCCTGGCCGAGCCTTCCCTGGAGCGGACGCGGGTCGTCATCCTCACCACGTTCGACCTGGACGAGTACATCTTCGACGCGCTGCGCGGCGGCGCGAGCGGGTTCCTGGTCAAGGACACCGAACCGCGCGACCTGCTTCAGGCGGTGCGGGTCGTCCACGGGGGCGAGGCCCTGCTCTCCCCCGGCATCACCCGGCGGCTGATCGCCGACTTCGCCCGCCGCCCGCCCCGCGACCCCGAACCGTCGGCGCGGTTGAACGGGCTCACCGACCGCGAGCGCGAGGTCCTCGCCCTGGTCGGCCACGGACTGTCCAACGAGGAGATCGCCCGGAAGCTGGTACTCAGCCCGGCCACGGCCAAGACCCACGTCAGCCGCACCATGGTGAAGCTGGGGGTACGCGACCGGGCCCAGCTGGTGGTACTCGCCTACGAGACCGCCCTGGTGACCCCGGGCTGGGCCCGGGACGACCGGTGACCGGGCGACGCACTGTCCCGGGCCTCTGCCGGACCCGCCCTCCGCGGCCCACACCGGCCCGGGTGAAGTTCTGACAGAAGGCGGACCTCGTCGAGGATGGTCAGCACGCCCCCTCCCGTTGTGTTCGCCGTGCTGTCGGTGCTCTCCTCGGTGGTGCTGTGGCATGCGGGTGCGGTGTCCGAGGCCGCTTACAGGGCGTACGGATCGCTTTCCGGAGACCCCGGGCGGACGTCGGGGTCGTCCCCTACGCCTCGGAGAGTAGGCCCCCGGCCGGGATACCTCCCCCGGGGTGCCCCACGTGCCGCCCCGGGGACGATGCGACGCCCCTGGCCGTCGGCGGATGCTGTTCGGCGTCCCCACCGCCGACCGCAGAGGCCAGCCGATGTTCGAAGACCCGCTCGTCCTGGCACGGCTCCAGTTCGCGCTGACCGCCGCCACGCACTACATGTTCGTCGCGCTCACCCTCGGGTTGGCCCCCTACATCCTCGGCGCCCAGTTCCTCGCGGTCCTGCGCGGTGACCGCGCACGGATGGCCTCCGTCCGGTTCTGGGGCGGCCTGTACCTGGTCAACTACGGAATGGGGATCCTGTCCGGCCTCGTGATGGAACTCCAGCTCGCCCTGAACTGGAGCGGACTGCACGAGATGTTCGGGTACACCTTCGCGGCGCCACTGGCCCTGGAGACGATGACCGCCTTCTTCGTCGAGTCCACGTTCCTGGGCCTGTGGATCTTCGGCTGGGACCGGATGGGCCGGTGGGCCCATCTGTTCTGCTTCGCGGTGGTGACCGCGACAGCGTACGGGTCGGCGTGGTGGGTGCTGGTCTCCAACGGCTTCATGCGCCGCCCCGTGGGCTTCGAGATGGTGGACGGGACCGCGCACATGACCGACCCGGTCGCCCTGATGACCAACCCCGCGGCACTCGTGGCCTTCCTGCACGTGGTCACCGGCGCGATGCTGGTGGGCGCCCTCGTCATCGCGGCCGCCAGCGCCTACCATCTGCTGCGCGGCAACGACCCGCACGGGATCTTCCGGCGCGGGATGAGCTACTCCGCCGTGACGATGTGCGTGATGCCGTTCCTCGTCGTGACCTTCGGCGGTATGCAGTTCCAGATCTTCGGCGAGGACCCGCCCACCAGCGGGCTGACCTACACCGCCGAGGAGATCGAGGCGGTCGAGGCCGCCGGGCGAAGCGCGTTCGTGACCACCGCGAACGTGACCGGTGACGCCGTGATGATGACCGCCTGGGGCATTATGTTCTTCCTCGGCCCGGTCATGCTGCTGCCCCGGATCCTCGCCCTGCTCGACCCCAGGCGGTGGTTTCCGAACCGGTTCGCCTCCCGGAAGCGCCCCGGCGTCCTGTTCCCGGCCTGGTTCAGGCCGCGCCGGTGGGGCCTGGCAGTCCTGCTGTTCTCCCCCCTCCTCCCCTACCTGGCGAGTGTGGGCGGCTGGGTCTACCGGGAGACCAACCGCCAGCCCTGGGTGGTGGTGCACCACCTGACCACCGCCGACGCCGTGACACCCATGTCCACGGGCGCGGCCCTGGTGTCCTTCACCCTGTTCACCGTCGCCTTCGCCGTGCTGGCCGCCGTGACGTACTGGCTGCTGGTCCGCCTCGCCCGCCGCGGCCCGGAGGCAGGCCCCCTGGCCGAGCACCGCGAGGAGGCCCCTGAGAAGACCGACGCCCCCGTCCACACGTTCTGAGAGCCAGAGGGAGACAACCATGGCCGTCCTCGCCGAAACAACGCCCTCCGCGGTACTCCTCGCACTGTTCGTCGTGGGCTACCTGGTCCTGGCCGGGGCCGACATCGGTCTGGGCATGTTGATGCCGCACGTGGCACACACCCCGGAGGAACGCCGTCGCGTGGTGTCCGCCATCGCCCCCTACTTCCTGGCCTCCGAGGTGTGGCTGGTCGCCGCGGTCGGGGTGCTGGCCGGGCTCTTCCCCGCCCTGGAGCACCAGGTGGTCGGTGACCTGTGGCCGGTGATCGTCGTCCTGCTGGCCGGATGGCTGTTCCGGGACGCGGGGCTGTGGTTCCGCGCCCGGGTGGACGGCCGGCGGTGGCGGTCCGTCTGCGATACCGCGCTCGTGACGGGCAGCTGGGCCCTGGCCGTCGCCTGGGGGCTGGTGCTGGCCGGTCTGCTCGGCGGCGGCCTGTCCGTGGACCCCTTCACCGTCACGTGCACGGCGGCGGTCACTTCCCTGTTCGCGCTGCGCGGCGCGGCCTTCGGCGCACAGCGGCTGGTCGGGCCGGTCCCCGGGGAGAGCGCTGACACCGCCGCCAGGGCGACGCGGACCCTGGCCCGGGTGGCGCTGGGCTCCGTCGCGGTGACGGTGGCCGCCGCGGCGGGCTTCGGTGGGCCGGTACTGGTGCGCCTCGAGGTCGCGGTGTTGCTGGTCGCGGTACTGCTGGCGGCCCTGGCCGCCACCAGCGGTCTGAGCGGTCCGATGCTGTCCCGGTACACCTCCGCCCTGGCGATCGCGGTCCCGGGGCTGCTGGTGGCCTCGTCCGCGCAACTTCCGTCGGCGGACATCCCCCAGGTGACCGCCGTGTTCGTGTGGTCGATGCTGGCGCCCGCAGTTCCGGTCATGCTCCTCGGCCAGGTTTGGCTCTACCGAATGACCCGCCACCCCGCGGCCCCTCCCAGCTTCTTCGCCTGATCCCCCCGGAGAAGCCACTGGTCAGCGCGGTCCCGGTCGAGAGGTGCCGGTTTCACGCCCCCGGGCCGAGGCAGGGTCAACTCCCCGCCTCGGGTTGGGAAAGCCGGGCGACGGGCACTTCCTGTTGCGGGAAACGTACCCGTGACGCCCCTCCCGGTCCCGGGAGGATCCGGCGTGATCGCACACGGGCGCGGCGTCGAGCCCTGAGGAGGGACTGTGACCCACCCCCTGACCAGACCACCGAGTCAGAGCGGCTGCAACTGCGGCTCCGGATGTGGCTGCGGCTGCCAGAGCGGTGGCTCGTGCGGCTGCGGCGGCAACTGCGGCTGACCGCCCCGACCGGGGCACCCGTCCAGTTGACCGGTGCCCCACCCCTTCCTGCGGGCCGTCCCTCCCCTCGGGGACGGCCCGCGTCCTTTGCCCGGCGGACCCCACTCCCACATCGCGACAATCCGCAACGATATGTGTACTCTAAGTCACAGCGCTTTTCCCCTGGGGATGAGCCGCTGCGTATCCACCCGTTGGGGAAGGCGATGCCGCCGTTCACGAGACCAGCGACACGGAGGGGACGACGCCTCTCCGACCACGCGAGGCTGCTCCAGTACGTGCAGCAGATCCTGGAGCGCTCGACTCGGGCCGTGCCCTGGGAACCGGAGACCGTCGGACTCCCCGACACCCGCTCCGGCAGCGCACTCGCCCGGATCAACGACGTCGCCTTCTACGCGAACGCGCGCAACGAGGTAGCCACCCTGGCGAGCGTCTGCGTGGACCTCCTCCTACTGCACAGCCCCGACGGCTCGGAACAGCCCGACCAGGCCACCGGGCGCCGATGTCGGAGCTGCCACCTGACCTGGCCGTGCCCGACCTTCGGTGAGATCTCACGACTCCTCGGCTGAGCGTCCGCCCGCCCCCGTGGACGGGGACCCGCACAACGGACGTCGCCCGCCGAAGTCGGGGCGCGATCCGACTTCGACGGGCGACGGTTTTCGGTTCGCCTGCCGCCGGCGACACCCCACGACCGAACTGCGGGATGCCCTCACCGGGCGAGGCTTACCCAGAGGCTAATACTGGAACGAGTTCTACCGCAAGACCAGAGCGCCACTCGGTTTTCCAGAAAACCCCTGATTACAAAGAAGAAGTGACAGAGACAGGGTCAAAAGCTTCTCTGAAACAGGATCTACTTGTCCGGGATCGAGTACTGGATCGCGGCCCGGTCGCTCAGCAGCGGGCCGATGACCGCGAGGGCTGACCGGTGCTCGGGGTGGTCCCGGTAGGCGACGAAACCGGCCTCGTCCGCGACCTCGGCGACCACGGCGAAGTCGTAGGCGCCCTCGCTGATCCCGAGGTCCGGGCCGAAGGTGTAGGAATCAAGCTCGGGGATCGCGTCGGGAAGCGCGCCCAACAGCCTCTCGACCTGGGCGACCTGCTCGGGGGTGACGCCGTCCTGCCAGCGGAAGAGCGCGATGTGTCGAAGTGCCATACCCGAGAACCTACCCGGGTCCGGGAGGGAGGGGAGGCCGACCAGGCCCAGGGGCGGGGGACAGCCCCTGGGACCGGCGGCGGCAGGACGCCACGACCCTCACCCCGGGGACGAAGAACCCTCCCACGAACACCGGGGCGCGCCATACCCAACTGACGTTAACGAGGCACCGGTAACGCGAACACCCCCCTTCGGATAACCGGAACGTCTCGATTCCCACCAGCCAACGAACGCACGCCCCTTCTGACCTGCGGAGACGAACTGTCCGCAAGGTGAAGTACACAGTCCGCACATCTGGTACGGCCGGCACCGAGGCCGTAGGCCGACCCCGGACCCGGACCCGGCCCCGGACCCGGGCTCCGGGTTCGGCCGGGCGGGCCCGGACGGCCTGGCCGGCGCGGTCGGACCCGCATGGCCGAAGGAAACGGCGAAGCCCCCGCCGGAAAACCGGAACAGGAACGTCCCGCAGCAACCAGGGGAAAGGTTGCAATGGGTTGCAATTCCAGCGGAGGCACAGACAAAGAAGATCCCGGGTCACCCCGGGGAAGTGGTTCAGCTAATCCTGGTAGCTATCAGATACGCACTCGGCGAATCGGCGTCAATAATTTCCGTGACCCTCCACACCTGGCCGCCGACACTGAACACATCACCCACCCGGACATCGATCATGGGCGTGGGCCGCCACTCTTTCGGGCCGCCGATCTTGGCCACCGGCTGACCGTCTTCGTCGGTCCAGAAGCTCCCTCCGCCAACGGGTCCGCCAGTGAAGCGGTCGTTGCGCCCGTAACTGATCTTCTCCTGCGCGCCGATCTCGTGGACCACCGTGGACTCAGTCCCAACCGTCTCGGATTCCATTGAAAACGCATCCATATTAACCCGGACCGATCAATGACACAGGGAACCAGCAGACCGGATCAGCGTTTGAGCAGAATAACCGACAAAAGTAATGCGCGGGCCAGGACTTTAGTCCCGACCCGCGCATGCGGTAGTGAAGCTAATTCGTGCCGTTCGACGAACCCCGACCGCCCTTGAGCCGACCCACGAGCGTTTCCAGCGCCGAGCTGAACGGGTGGTCGTGCACCATGTAGGTCCAGGTCATCGTCGGGCGTTTGACCCCGACGGAGCTCACGTCGAGCTCCCCGTCGACCACCTCCAGCTCCTCGAAGCTGGCTGCGGCCCGCGCCCGGGCCTCGTCCAGGAAGCCCTTGAAGACCGGGACGGCCTCGCGGTTGAACTCGTCGAGGGGATCCCGGCGACCGAGGAAGCGCAGGTGGATGCCCTCCCGCAGCTCCGACAGGAACGCGTTGTGGTCGGTCCAGCCCCGGTCCAGGTGGTACAGGGTGATCAACCGGGCGGCCCTGGCGACCTTCTCGGCGTCCAGCTCCTCCACCAGCTCCTCGTGACGCTCCTTGCGGTCCGCCCTGATGTGCCGGTCGCCCTCGTCCCCGGACAGGACCAGCTCCCGGTGTTCCAGGACCACCTCACGCTGCACGTCGATGAGCTTGTTGTACCGCCAGGTGTTGCGGTGCACCTCCAGCAGCTGCCCCTCGGAGACCCGCTGGGCGTGGTCGACCATGCCCAGCCAGGCCTCGTCGGTGATTTCGCCCTCGGCCGTGGTCTGGAAGCCCGTGGTCTCGGGCGCGTGGTTCACCAGCAGGTCGTCGTCCATGCTGACGAAGAAGATGGAGTCACCCGGGTCGCCCTGACGTCCGGCACGCCCGCGCAACTGTCCGTCCAGGCGGCTGCTGGGGTAACGGCCGAAGCCCATGACGAACAGGCCTCCGGCCTCCACGACCCGGTCGCGGTCGGCCATGTCGCTGCCGCCGAGCCGGATGTCGGTGCCGCGACCGGCCATCTGGGTGGAGACGGTGATCGCGCCGTGGGTGCCCGCCTCCGCGATGATGGAGGCCTCGTCCGCGTCGTTCTTGGCGTTGAGGACCACGCTCTCCAGCCCGGCCTCGCGCAGCCGGTAGGCCAGGAGCTCGGACTCCGCCACGTCCTGGGTACCGATGAGGATGGGGCGGCCCGTCGTGTGGACCTCCTTCACCCGGGCGACGAGGGCGTCCTCCTTCTCCTCGCGCGTGGCGTACAGGCGGGTGCCGTGGTCCTCCCGGATGTTCGGCTTGTTGGAGGGGATGACCGCGACCTCGCGCTCGTAGAACTCACGAAGCTGCTCGGCGACGGCCATCGCGGTACCGGTCATGCCCGCGAGCGTCGGATAGCGCATGACCAGGGCCTGCACGGTGATGGAGTCCAGGACCTCGCCGGTCTCGCTGACCGCGACCTTCTCCTTGGCCTCGACCGCGGCCTGGAGGCCGTCCGGCCAGCGCTGGAGCAGGGCGATACGGCCGCGCGACTCGTTGATCAGCCGCACCTCGCCGTCGCGCACCACGTAGTGGACGTCGCGTTGGAGCAGCACGTGCGCGTGCAGGGCCAGGTTGACCTGCGGGAGGACCGAGGTGTCCTCCTCGGAGTACAGGTCGACCCCGTCCAGGGACTTCTCGACCGCGTCGATCCCGGCGTCGGTGAGCTGGACGTTGCGCCCCTCGCTGTCGACCTCGTAGTGCAGGCGCGGTTTGAGGGTGCGGACGACGTCGGCCATCTCCACGTCGGCGGGCATGCTCTCCGCCGCGCCGGCAAGGACCAGGGGCACCCGGGCCTCGTCGACGAGCACGGAGTCCGCCTCGTCGACGATCGCCACGTGGGGTTCGGGGACCACCCTGTCGTCGACGTCGGTAACCATGCGGTCGCGCAGCACGTCGAAACCGAGTTCGCTGACGGCCGCGTAGGTGACGTCGCAGGCGTAGGCGTCCTTGCGCTCGGCGACGGTGGACTCCTCGCTGACGAAGCCCACGGTCACCCCGAGCATCTTGTAGAGGGGCCGCATCCACTCGGCGTCGCGCCTGGCGAGGTAGTCGTTGACGCTGAGCACGTGGACACGTTTGCCGCGCAGGGCGAACCCCGCCGCGGCGAGGGTTCCGGCGAGGGTCTTGCCCTCACCGGTGGCCATCTCGGCGACGTGGCCGTCGAGCAGGGCCATGACACCGAGCAACTGCACGTCGAAGGGGCGCTCGTCGAGGGTGCGCCGGGCGGCCTCACGGCCGACCGCACACAGGTTGACAAGGTCACCCGGGGAGTAGGGGAGCTCGGCGTAGCCGAGGTCGATGGCCTTCTCCGTCAGCTCTGTGTCGCTGAGTTCTCGCAGACCCTCCTCTTCGGCCTCGATCGCCGGCAGGAGCTTGGTATAGGGCCGCAGGTCCACCGCACCGGGCTTGCCCAGTAGGCGGCGGACGCTTTCCGCCATTCGTCCGAACACCACGCCAGGGTAACGCTGGACACAACCGATTGGTTCCCCCCGTACGCTCGCTTGACCGAACCAACAGGGACAAACCACCACATAAGTCCGGCATCGAGGGGTGCAGAGGTCAGTTGACGAGCTGACGCTGGGTCCGCTGCCGCGCCTCCACCGCCATCGCGTGCTTGACCAGAGTGACCAGGACCCGCACCACGGACCTGCGGTCGCGCGCATCGCAGTAGACGACGGGGACGTCCGGGGTCAGGTCCAGGGCATCACGCAACTCCTCCGCGCTGTAGGCCGCCTCGGGGTCGAACTCGTTGACGGCGACGACGAAGGGCAGACGGTACTGCCTTTCGAAGTAGTCCAGGGCCTGGAAGGTGTCCTCCAGGCGCCGGGTGTCAGCGAGGATCACCGCGCCCAGAGCGCCCCGGACCAGGTCGTCCCACATGAACCAGAAACGCTGCTGACCGGGCGTGCCGAACAGGAACAAGGTGAGGTCGGTGTCCAGGGAGATCCGGCCGAAGTCCATCGCCACCGTGGTGCTGGTCTTGTCCGGGGTGTGCGAGAGGTCGTCCACACCCGCGCTGGCCGCGGTCACCGCGGCCTCGGTGCGAACCGGGGGAATCTCCGACACAGCCCCGACGAACGTGGTCTTTCCGACCCCGAAGCCCCCGGCGATGATGATCTTGGTGGACAGTTCGGTGGGTGCGTGGACGTTGTTCGTGCTGTTAGCTGAGTGGGTCACAGTTTGTCCTAGCGAGAGTGCCGGGCCTGCACGGACGGTTGGCTCACACGACCCGGTCTGGAGGGGGCGCGGCGCTCCCGGGTCCGAACTTCCACAGGAACGACCGCATCTGGAACCTAACACCGGACGGCGCTGGAATCCGGGGTTTCCGCACAGTGGGGAGCGAGGTCACAACCCCGGCCATTGCGCCCTTTCCGGCCACCAGGCACCCCGAGAGACCCCAAGGTCGAATGTCCACCTCGTGGCGGGGAGTCCGCCTTGGCCGACGGACCGTAGTCAGACAAGCACACTCCCGTACCCCGGACGGTCGACTTTACGACATTGTGAGAGGCCGTTTTCGGCCGCTTTCGGCCGCGCCAATCCCTGTCCGGCGCCCGCCCACGCCATCTACGGTGGAGAACAGGGCACCACCCAAGCGCGGTCGCACGAATCTCCTGGCACGAGGCGCGGCCACCACGGGGCCCTGGCGGCGCCCCGGGGCACGACCACCGCCGACGTCTCGCTCTTCGACGTCGGACCGGCCGTATCCCCCACAGGACGCCCCTACAACCGTCACCGGCCCACAACCGTCCACGTGGGCCGGTGACGTGTTTGCTGTGCTTGATGTGTTTGTTTTGGTCCTCCGCTTCGCTTCGGCCCGTGTTCGGCGCCTTTGCGGAGGGATTCGGGTTGTAGCAGGCACAGCATCCTCGGCGGCGCCCTGCTCGCCCACCCGTCGCCCGCCGCCACCCTCAACGGACGCCTACGGCGCGGTGCCCGTCCCTGCCGGCGGCTTGCCTCGTCTTGCACCGTGTTTGCTGCAACCCGGACTCCCGCGCCCGAACGAAAGAACACCCCCTGGGGCCGGGGCGGGCAGGCAGGGGCACCCGTTGGGGCCGAGGTGAGTGGGAGGGTGCTCCTGCTGTGGTTGAGGTGGGAAGGCACGCCTCTTGGGGCTGAGCTTCTGCCCCGGATATTGGCACACCCCCTGGGGCAGAGGTGAGCGGGAAGCACTCCCCCTGGGGCTGAGGTGGCTGGACAGGGGCGCCTCCTGGGGCGGAGGTAGGCACTCGGGGGCGCTCCTGTGGCCGAGGTTGACCACTGGCCGGGGCCCTCTGCTCTTCCTCCCGGGCGGATTCGGCCCCCTCTTGAGCCGTGATCTTGCTACCAGGGGCAACTTCGGCGCCGAAGTTGCCCCTGGTAGCAAGATCACGGCGGGTTGGCGCACATCGCACGAGTGGGGGCTGTGGACGGGAGCGTCCCGGCGGCGGGGTGCGTAGGATGGGCGGGCACCCTCCCCGGACGGCGCCCGCCGCGGTGCGACGCGTGCGCGCGCGAACGGGTCGAGGGCCGATTTCCCGAACAGGCCGAACACTCCGGAGCCGAGAACCCCACATGTCCGATCAGCGCGTCGTCCGCCCCACTCCCATCAGCGGTTTCCCCGAGTGGACCCCCCAGGTCCGGGCCGTGGAGCAGCGTTGGCTGGACCATATCCGCAGCGGATTCGAGTCCTTCGGCTTCGCCTCCGTGGAGACACCCTCCGTGGAGAACCTCGACGTGCTGATGGCCAAGGGCGAGACCTCCCAGGAGGTCTACACCCTGCACCGGCTCCAGGCCGACGACTCCGATGACTCCGATGCCAAGCTCGGTCTGCACTTCGACCTGACCGTGCCCTTCGCCCGGTACGTCGCACAGCACTTCAACGAGCTGACCTTCCCGTTCAAGCGCTACCAGATGCAGCGCGTCTGGCGCGGCGAGCGCCCGCAGGAGGGCCGTTTCCGCGAGTTCACCCAGTGCGACATCGACGTCATCAACGTGGACTCGGTGCCCCTGCACTTCGACGCCGAGCTCCCCCGCATCGTGCACCGGGTGCTCAGCGGGCTCGACATCCCCGCCTGGACCCTCAACGTCAACAACCGCAAGGTGCTCCAGGGCTTCTACGAGGGCCTGGGCATCAAGGACCCGATCGCGGTCATCCGCGCCGTGGACAAGCTCCACAAGATCGGGGACGACGGCGTGCGCGCGATCCTGGAGGGCGAGGGGCTGACCGACGAGCAGATCGACCCCTGTCTGGCCCTGGCCCGGGTGAAGGGCACCGGCGTCGAGGTGATCGAGAGCGTCCGGGCGCTCGGGGTGGTCTCGGAGCTGCTGGAGGAGGGCCTGGAGGAGCTCGCCTTCGTCCTGAACGACCTCGCCGACCTGCCCGAGGGCAGCGTGGTCGCGGACCTGTCCATCGCGCGCGGTCTGGACTACTACACCGGGACCGTCTACGAGGCCTCCTTCGACGACGACCCCGGCTACGGCAGCATCTGCGCGGGCGGCCGGTACGAGAACCTCGCCGGACAGTTCATCCGCAGGCGCCTGCCGGGCGTGGGCATCTCCATCGGCCTCACCCGGATCTTCGCCAAACTGGTGGCCGAGGGCAGGATCGAGGGGGGCCGGGTCTGCCCCACCGACGTGATGGTCGTGGTCCCGAGCGCCGACCAGCGCGCCGAGGCGCTGCGCACCGGCGAACTGCTGCGCGAGCGCGGCTTCAACACCGAGGTGTTCCACTCCACCGCCAAGGTCGGCAAGCAGATCCAGTACGCCTCGAAGAAGGGCATCCCCTTCGTGTGGTTCCCGCCCTTCGAGCAGGGCGGGGAGCACGAGGTCAAGGACATGGCCAGGGGCGAGCAGGGTCCGGCCGACCCGACCGTGTGGACCCCCGAGGGGTAGCCCCGCGCCTGCGCCCGCCCCCACTTAGCAGTTATCGGCCCGGCACGGGTGGTTTTCGACCTCCCGTGCCGGAACCGGCCATTCCCGAGACAGCTCCGGGAACCGGGTGCCAGACTGGGACAGGCTGTACTCCGTGCCGTACCGCGCGTACGACGCGGGCCGATTCGGTGTCCTAGTAATCGAGGCCATGTCTCCTCCCCGCCACAACCTGCCCCTGTCCGCCGGCGAGTTCATCAGATTCGTCGGACGTGAACGCGACATCGTCGACCTGAGCCGCCTGCTGGGCACGGCCAGGATGATCACGCTGACCGGTACCGGCGGGATCGGCAAGACCAGGCTCGCGCTCCACCTCGCCGAGCGTGTACTGCGCCGCTTCCCCGACGGGGTGCGGTTCATCGACCTGAGCGAGGCCTCCACCCGCGAACAGGCGCTGCGCACGGTCGCGACGGGGCTGCACGCCGTAACCGGCGACGCCCGGACCCTGATGGACGGCATCATCACGGCGTTGCGTACCCAGCACCTCCTCCTGCTGCTGGACACCTGCGAGCACGCCGTGGGCCCGGTGGCCGAACTCTGCCAGGCGGTGCTGCGCGACTGCCCCCGGGTGCGGATCCTGGTGACCAGCCGCCAGCCCCTGCACATGCCGGAGGAGAACATCTGGCGGGTCCCGCCGCTCTCCCTGCCCGCGCGCCCCACCCCCACCGACCCCTACGCGCCGGTGCCGGCCCCCATCCCCCGGCGCGACGCCCAGCGCTACGAGTCCGTGCGCCTGTTCCTCACCCGCGCGCACGCGGCCCGCTCCGGGTTCGAGATGACCCGGGAGAACTCGGGTTACGTGGCGGAGATCTGCCGGATGCTCGACGGCATGCCGCTCGCCATCGAGCTGGCCGCCGCCCGGGTCCGGGTGCTGTCGGTCCAGCAGATCCTGCGCCGCCTCGACGACCGTTTCCAACTCCTGACCAGTGACGGGACCGGCAACCTGCCCGCGCGCCAGCGCACCCTGCGCGCCGTGCTGGAGTGGAGCCACGGCATGCTCACCGACGCCGAGCGCCTGCTCCTGCACCGCCTGTCGGTGTTCTCCACCTGGTACCTGGAGGCCGCGGAGGACGTGTGCTCGGGCTCGGGGGTCGATCCCGCCGACATCCTGCCCCTGCACTTCTCGCTGCTGGACAAGTCGCTGGTGGTGATGGACTCCGAGATCAACGGCACCGCCCACTACCGGCTGACCGAGACGGTACGCGTCTACGCCGCCGAGCGCCTGGGCGCCGACGGCGACGAGCGCTGGGAACGCTACCTGCGGTTCTGCGTCGCCCGTCTGGAGGAGGAGGTCAAGGAGGGCGCCTGCCCGCAGACCTGGGAGGAGCGCCTGGGGCGGCTGCGGATGCACGACCACCACCGGGACAACCACGCCCGGGTGGTGGCGTGGGCCCTGTCCAGGGGCCGGGTGGACGAGGCCCTGCGGATCTGCGTGGCCCTGCGCCCCTACTGGCTGGTGCGGGACCTGTCCGCCGAGGGCAGTCGGCTCCTGGAGCAGGTGCTGGCCTGTGAACCCGACGAGCAGTCGCCCCCGCTGCGGGCCCGCGCCCTGGCCCTGCACGCGGAGCTGCGCCTGGGTACGGACTCCGCGCCGCGGGTCGACACCCTGGCCGCGTGCGCCCTGGAGGCGGCGCGGGCCTGCCGTGAACCCGTCGCGGCGGCCTCCGCCCTGGCGACGATGGCGACCCTGTCCCTGCGCAGCGGCGCTCTGGAGGAGGGCGGACGGCAGGCCGAACGCGCCCTGGAGTGGCTCGGCCGGGCCGCGGACCCGATGACCGAGGGCACCACGCGGGACGTGCTGTCCCAGCTGGCCCGGCGGCGGGGCGCCACCGAGGAGGCCGTCGCCCACCTGGAGGAGAGCGCCGGCCTGGCACGGGAGCTGGGCGACCGGTGGGGCGAGGCGCGCTGCCTGCACGGGCTGGGTTCCATCGCGGCGGAGGCCGGTGACCACGACCGGGCCAGTGCGCTGCTGTCCGAGGCCCTGGAGGTCTTCGGCGAACTGCCCTCGGCCCCCTACGCCGCCCAGTGCGCCGCCGACCTGGGCCGGCTCCACCTGGCCGCGCGCGACACCCTGGCCGCCCGCGAACCGCTCGACCGGTGCCTGCGGGTGAGCTTCACGTCCGGTCGGCGGATCGCGGTGGCCCACGCCCTGGAGGCCCTGGCGGAGCTGGCCCTGGCCGAGGAGGAGCCCACCCGTGCCGCGGCCCTGGCCGGGGTGGCCGCGGACCTGAGGACCGCGCTGGACCGGCCGTCCGCGGAGACCGTCCGGCTGCGTTCGGCGGTGGAGCGGCGGGTGGGGGCCGGGCGGGCCACCGAGGCGTGGAACGCCTGGCGTTCGCTGCCCCTGGAGCAGGTGCGCGACCGGGCCCTGGCCTTTCCCCGGCCCCCGGAGTCCCGTGCGAGCGGCCCCGGCTCCCTGACACCCCGGGAACGCGAGATCGCCACGCTGGCCGGGCAGGGCCTGTCCAACAGGGAGATCGCCGGGGTACTCACGATCAGCCAGGCCACCGCCGCACGCCATATCGCGAACATCTTCAGAAAACTCTCGATTTCCTCCAGAACGCAGTTGACCGGCTGGGCCGCCCCGCAGGAGTCCGGCTGAACGGCTGCGTTCGCCCGGCAGCACTTGCACAGTGCGCGTGCACCCGCTAAACCAGAAAGCCCAAGCCCCAGTGCCCACCTCATGACGTCCGCCCCCGCCGCCCCCTGGTCCCTCCTCGGTGGGACCACCCCCGACAGCCCCTACTTGTGAAGGCCATGGCACCTTTGACCGCGCCCGCGCGGCACAATCTCCCCCGGCCGGGTACCAGCTTCGTGGGCCGGGAGCGAGATCTGAGCGATCTGCTCCGCCTGCTCGGCTCAAGCCGGTCCGTCACCCTGTGCGGTGCCGACGGAATCGGCAAGACGCGGCTGGCTCTGCGCGTGGCCGAGCAGTCCACTGTCTCCTTCCCCGACGGTGTGTGGATGGCCGACCTGACCGACGTGCGCACGACCCTGGAGGTCCACGCGCGGATCGCCCATGCCGTGGGCGTGGTCGAGGAGCCCGGGCTCCCCCTCGCGGACACGGTGACCGAGGCGCTGCGCGACCGCCGGCTGCTGCTCGTGCTGGACTCCTGCGAGCACATCGCGGACGAGGTGACCGAGGTCGGTGAGGCCCTGCTCACGGAGTGCCCCGCGGTGTCGGTCCTGTTGACCAGCGAGCTGCCGGTGCGCCTCGCGGGCGGGACGGTGTGGCGGGTGCCCCCGATGGCGCTGCCGGTGGCCGCGCGCAACGCTCCGCCGCCCGATCCGGCCGACGCCGAGTCGGTGCGTCTGTTCCTGGACCGGGCCCGCGCCCGGGACCCCCGGTTCACCGCCTCGGAGGCGGAACTGGAGACCGTGGCGACCCTGTGCGACCTGGCCGGCGGTGTCCCGCTGGGGATCGAGGTGCTGGGCGCGCGGGCCCCGGAGGAGGGCATCGGGGCGCTCACCGAGGGACTGCGCTCCCACCTGGCCTCCCCCGCGCTCCAGCCCGGTCCGGGGCAGGCCGTCTCGCGCAGTCAGGTGCTGCCGCTGGTACTGGACTTCGTCTACCGGTCCCTGCCCGGCCCCGAACAGGTGCTGCTGCGCCGCCTCTCGGTGTTCCGGGGCTGGGACCTGGAGTTGGCCGAGCAGGTGTGCGCGGACGAGGACCTGCCGGAGTCGAACGTTCTCGATCTGCTCACCTGCCTGCTGGACCGGGCGCTGATCACGGTGACCGGTGAGTTCGAGGGCCGGGTGCGCTACCGGCTCCCCGAGGCGGTGCGCCAGTTCGCGCAGGAGCGCCTGATCGCCGCGGGCGAGGGCGAGGCCTTCCAGGACCGGCTGCTGGTGCGCATGCTGCACCTGGTGGAGGACCTGGGGCAGAAGCTGGAGTCGAGCCGGTCGATGCCGTGGTCCGAACGCGACTCCGGTCGTCAGCGGGTCATCGCCGAGTACGACACGCTCAGGTCGCTGCTGCGCTGGTCCCACCAGCGCGGGGCGGCCGAATCCGGACTCCGGCTGTGCGTGAGCCTGGTGGCGCACTGGGTGAGCCACAACAGTTATTCCGAGGGCGCCCACTGGATGGACCGGCTGCTGGCCCTGGAGGAGACCGCCAAGGCGCCCTCCCGGGCGAGGGCGCTCGTCGCCCGGGCCCAGTTGGCACGTGTCCGGCGGGACCACGCCCTGGCCCGTTCCACGGGCGAGGAGGGGCTCCGGCTGTGCCGGGAGGCCGGCGACGACGTGTTCGTCCGCACCTGCCTGAACCTGTTGGCGCTGGTGGAGGTGCGCGACCGCAGGCCGGACCTGGCCTCGGTCCGGGTCGAGGAGGCCCTTCGGCTGTGCCGGGAGGCAGGTGACCTGTGGGGGGAGGCCATCGCCCTGGGGACCAGGGCCGCGCTGGTGGCCCAGCAGGGCGACTACCCCGCCGCCGACCACCACTACAACGCCGCCCTGACCCTGCTGCGGGGGATCGACCACCGCTGGGGGGTGGGGGTGGTCCTGATCGGTCAGGCCCGGGCCGCGGAGGCCAACGGCGACCTGATGACCGCCGACCGCTGTTATCGGGAGGCGTTGGACACCCAGCGGCTGATCAGCGCGACCTCGGAAGAGGCGCGCTGCCTGGCCGGGATCGGCCGGGTCGCACACGCCCAGGGTTCCGTCGGTCAGGCCTACGACTATCTGAGTGAGGGCCTGCTGCTCAGCCACGGGAGCGGACAGCGCGCCGAAGCGGCCCGGACCCTGCTCTCCCTGGCCCGGGCGGCGTTCGGTTCGGGACTGCGCGAGCCCGCCTGCCGCCTGGCCGGAGCGGCCATGGCGGTGCGGTCCCAGGTCGGTCTGCCCGTGCACGGGGCTCCGTGGCCGTTCCTGGACGTGGAGCGGGTCCGCCGGCGGCGTCGGCACCTGGTGGGCTGGTGGGAGCAGGGGTACGTCCTCGGCCTGTCCGAAGCGGTCCGGGAGGCGGAACGGTTGGCCGAGGAGGGCCGCCGTCCCTCCTCCCAGCCGAGCCCCCGGTCCGATTCGCGTCGGGGGCGCAGGGGCGGGGAGCGTGCCGGGCGGACCGCCGGGCCCTGTCCCGAGTCGACGGATCCCCGGCAGCTCCTCACCCGTCGGGAGCTGGAGATCGCCCAGCTGGTGAGCACGGGCAGGAGCAACCCCGAGATCGCCCGGGACCTGTTCATCACACCGTCCACGGCGGCCAGACACGTCGCCAACATCAACCGGAAGATGGGGTTCCACTCGCGGACGCAGATCACCGCGTGGATCGAGCGGCACCGTACGGCCTGACCCCCTCCGGGACGCCGCGCCCGAACGTGCGGTCCGGTCGCGAGAGGGTTGTGTAGTTCCCCCTGCCATGAATCTACATATGCATCTGCATAGCAAGATGCATGTGCATATGGCTGTGAACACGCTAGGCTTCAAGCCATGGGACATCAGGCTCTCGGCACTGCGCGAACAGGGCCCTGCCGGTCCCAGAAACGGCCGTCGGATCCCGGACCGAACACCGGGTTCCCGTCGCGCCGTCGGTTCCGGAGCCGGCTCCGGAACCGGTGGGCAACCGTGCCGGCGCGAGGGAGAACCTGGGGAGGCCCCTCGCGGCGAACGCCCGGCACGGCGCTTCCGGGCTCGTCACGTGGAGGGGGCGTGACGAGCCCGGGTAGCGGTCCCGCCAGAACGCTGTTCGAAGGGGAGAACGCATGGGGGTAGGGCTGACTTCTGGAACCGGACGACCCGGCCGTCACCTGCCGCGTCGGGACGACCCGATCGGCTCACTCACCGGAGGCCTGTGCGAGCGTCTGAGACTGCGGCCCGGCCGCGGCGGGACGATCCGGGGGAGCTCCGGCCGGACCGACGCGCTGACCTTCGCCGCGACGGTCGAACAGGCCGCCGCGGGGTTGAGCCGCCGCGGTATGTGCCTCGGGGACGTCGTCGGCGTACTCGCCCCCGTCTCCCCCGACCGTTTCTTGGCCTCGTACACGGTGATGGCCGTGGGCGGGCGCGCCCTGACCGTCGCGCCCGAATCCGACCTGCGCACCCAATACCGGGCCCTGGCGGAGACCGACGCACGGCTGCTCCTGGTCAGCGCCGACCTGGCCGAACGGGCCCTGGAGCTGGCGGAACGGTCGCGGATCCGGCAGATCATCACGTTCGGCACCGCCCTGGGCACGACGCCCTTCGCCGACCTGCTGCTGCCCAGTCCCGACGGCAACGGCTACAGCCCCGCACGCGGACTGTTCGACAACGGACTCCTGGGCTACGAGACCGTCGGCGACGACATCCTCACCACCCTGCACACCCACCACGATCTCCTGGCCCGCTTCGCGGAACTGCGCGCAGGGCTGGCCCTGACCGCCGACGACGTGGTCGCGGTGGGCGAACGGGGGGACGAGGCCACCCGGCTCGCCCTGGTGGCGCTGGCGCTGTGGACCGGGGCCTGCGTGGTCGCGGGTGACGACTGTCCGCCGCCGGAGGGCCGCCGGGTGACGGTCGCGTGCGACCCCGCGCCCACCCGGATCAGCCTCCCCCACCCGGACGGCGTGCGTTAGGCGTACCGATCGCCGGGGGCAGGACGCCCGCGCGGAGACGTCGACGCGGGCCCGTGCCGGGTCCCGCACCGGTCCGCTCAGGCGGGCTCGGCGACGGCGACCTCGTCGTCGATCTCGAACCAGGCCACGTGCGTCGCCTCGCTCCGGTACTCGCCGCTGCGCGTGGCGCAGCTGTCGACGATGAGCTTGCCGCGCCCGTAGTCGCCGCCGTCCTCCCGGACGTGACCGCCCTCGGAGTCGGCCGGGTCGCGTTCGCCCTGATCGGCGACGGCCACCCGGAGCCGACCCGCGTCGGAGCGGATGAACAGGGTCATCACCCCGCCGCTCTGTCCCGAACGCGAGTGCAGCAGGGCGTTGGTGGCCAGCTCGCTGACGGCCAGCTCGGCGTCGTCCATGGCACCCTCGCTGTGCCCGGTCCTGGTGAGGAACTCACGGACCCGGGCGCGGATGGACCGCACCGCGGTCAGGTTCCCCGCACAACTCCACACGGTGTGGTCGGTGACCCCACCCGTGAGGTCGCCGACGTCGATCGTCGGTGCGGTCGACGTCGCGGCGTCTGGGGCATCCGCGGGCACGTGGTCCCGGAGTTGCCTCGCCTCAGCCATCCGGTCACTCCAATCACCCGCGACGGGCGCGCGGGTTGCGCCGCCTGCACTCACCTTAGACAAGGGTGTACCTGCTCCAGAACAGCACACCCGCGTTCCCAACGCTGGGGATTGGCCACAAAACCCCGTCCCGTGTCCTCCCCGATGAGGACAAAGGAAACTGCCCGCGGTCCAGTACCGGCCATGTGAGGTGTAACACGTTGGCAATACCCGACAGCGACCGGACCGCCGCCCGACCCGCGCACGCCCCCGGAACGGGGGCCGCCGTCTCGGGAACGCACCCGGGGCCGAGCCCGGCCGAACAGACCTCACCCTGGGTAGCCGACCCACCGGGAAACACGAAAAAGCAGCGACTAAACGCCACGTTTTCGCTACCCGGCGACAACGATGAGGACACAACGGGAAGCGATGGAAGCGCGCCCATGAGCGCTGGCACGGCTCGGGCGGCATGCGCACACGACCGCTCTCGGCTCCCGCCCATACCACCTGAAACCCCCAGGCCACAGCGTGTTTCAACAGTCTCCGAAACACCACTCCAGACAGACGGCAGGAAATCTCCTGGACACCCCCATCCCGCTCACGCCGTCGTTTGACGCTTCCTGTAGTGCGAACAAGGATCGTTGGGGGCCGATACCGACAAAAACCCCAGGGGTACCTCCAGCCCCACCGTGTCACCACGGTGTCGGCCGACCGAAGTTCCCCGTCCCACATGAGGTGTCCCGTGCCTGCCCTGCCCGAAGACTCCACCCCCGCCGCGAACCGCTTCACCTCCCGCCGGAGCCTGCTCAAGGCCTCCGCCGCCGGCGCGGCCGTCGCACCGGTCCTGGCCGCCTGCGGCAGTGACTCCGAGTCCGGCGGCGCCGGCGGCGGCGAGCCCCAGTACGGCGGCCGCCTGAAGGTCGGCATCGCCGGCGGCGGCGCCAACGACACGCTGGACGCGCACAATCCCACCGACAACGTCGACATCGCGCGCAACTACGCCCTCTACACCTCCCTCATGCACTTCGCCAACGACGGCACGCTCGAGCCGTACCTGGCCGAGTCGATGGAGCCCAACGACGACGCCACCGAGTGGACCGTGGTGCTGCGGGAGGGGCTGCTCTTCCACGACGACTCCCCGGTCACCGCCGAGGCGGTCCTCTTCTCCCTGGAGCGCATCCTCGACCCCGATAACCCCATGCGCGGCGCGGGCGACCTGGAGGGCGTCGACCTGGCCAAGACCGAGATCGTCGACGACCGCACGGTGGTCATCCGCACCGACGAACCCTTCGTGACCCTGCCCGAGGCACTCGCCGAGTACTACAACTGCGTCGTCCCGGTGGGCTACGACCCCAAGAACCCGATCGGTTCCGGCCCCTTCAAGTACTCCGAGTTCAAGGTCGGCGAGTACAGCGTCTTCGAGCGCCACGAGGGCTACCACGTCGAGGGCCGGCCCTACGTGGACGAGCTGGAGATCGTGGACTTCCCCGAGGACGACGCCCGCGTCAACGCGCTCAGCAGCGGCACCGTCGACGTGATCAGCCAGGTTCCGCACGCCCAGGTCGCCATCATCGAGGGCGACCCCAGCGTGAACATCCTGGAGTCCGAGACCGGCATGTGGCTGCCGTTCACGATGAACATCGAGAAGAAGCCCTTCGACGACGTCCGCGTCCGCCAGGCCTTCCGGCTGATCGTCGACCGCCAGGAGATGATCGACCAGGCGCTGGCCGGATACGGCCAGATCGGCAACGACATGTACGCGCGGATGGACCCCTCCTACCCCGAGGACTTCGAGCAGCGCGAGCAGGACATCGACGAGGCCAAGCGCCTGCTGGCCGAGGCCGGCCACGAGGACGGGCTGGAGGTCGAGCTGGTCACCTCCGACATCAACGCCGGTGTGGTCGCCGCCGCCGAGGTCTTCCAGGAGCAGGCCCGCGAGGCCGGGGTCACCGTCAACCTGCGCCGGGTCAACCCCAGCGACTACTGGAGCCCGGAGGAGGGCTTCCCCTACGCCTTCGGCCAGGACTTCTGGAGCGCCCGCAACTACATCACCCAGACCGCCCAGGGCTCGATCGTGGGCGCGCCCTACAACGAGACCATGTGGGGCGAGCACGAGGAGTGGCTCGGCTACCTGGAGGAGGCGCGCCGGACCGCCGACGAGGACGAGCGCAACGAGCTGATCCGCAAGGCGCAGGAGATCGAGTACGAGGAGGGCGGCTACATCGTGTGGGGCTTCGTGAACCTGCTCGACGCCCACGCCGCCTCCGTGCACGGCCTGGAGCCGGCGGTCTCGGGGCACCCGCTCGGCTCCTACGCCTTCCACACCATGTGGAAGGAGCAGTCCTAGCGGACGTCCGGTTCCCGAGCCCACCCCGCTGACGAAAGCTCACCATGACCCGACTCATCGTCGTCCGCCTCCTCTTCGGCGCACTGACGCTCTGGGCGGTGTCCCTCGTGGTCTTCGCGGCCACGCAGGCACTGCCCGGCGACGCGGCCCAGCTGATCCTGGGCCGCGACGCCACCCCGGAGCGGCTGGAGGCGCTGCGCGACCAGCTCAACCTGCACGAGCCCGTGGCCGTGCAGTACATGCAATGGCTCCAGGGGATCGTCCAGGGCGACCTGGGCACCTCCTTCTCCAACGGGCTGCCCGTCGCCGAGTACCTTCTGAGCCCCGTCCAGAGCTCGCTGACCCTGATGGGGCTGGCAGCCCTGGTCGCCACCCCCGTCTCCCTGTTCATCGGCGCGTTCAGCGCCCTGCGCCGGGACCGCACCTTCGACCACACCTCCTCGATGGGCACCCTGGTCGTGGCGTCCATCCCCGAGTTCGTGGTCGGCATCCTGCTGATCCTGATGCTCGGCCCGGGCGGCCTGGGACTCTTCCCGTCCGTCTACGCCCGTGAGGGCGGCCCCGAGCAGTGGATCCTTCCGGTGCTGACACTGGCGCTGGCGGTGGCCCCGCCGATCGTCCGCATGATGCGGGCGACGATGATCGAGGTCCTGGAGAGCGAGTACGTGCAACAGGCCCGGCTCAAGGGCATGAGCGAGCGCACGGTGCTGTGGCGGCACGCCGCGCCCAACGCGATCGGGCCGGTGGCCCAGGTGGTCGCCCTCCAACTGGCCTGGCTGGCCGGCGGTGTGGTGGCCATCGAGTTCCTGTTCAACTTCCCCGGTGTCGGCAAGGTCCTCATGGACGCCATCGAGAACCGCGACGTGCCGCTGATCCAGGCCGTGGTTCTGCTCATCGCGGGGATCTACATCCTGGTCAACCTGATCGCGGACGTGATCGGGCTGGCGGCCAACCCGAAGGTGAGGGTCGCGAACCGATGAGTGGATCTTCGACGAGTACCGCCCCCGCGGCGCCGGCGCGGCGCCGTCCGGGGCTCTTCCGGACCGCGTGGCGGTTCGGCCGCACCAAGGTCGGTGTGGCCCTGACCGCCCTCATCGTCCTGATCGCCGTACTGGGCCCGTTCGTGGCCCCGTACACCCCGACCGAGTTCGTGGCCAAACCGTACGAGACGGGCGTCGACGGTGCCCTGTTCGGCGGGGACAACCGCGGCCGTGACGTGCTGACCCGCTTCATGTGGGGCGGCTGGACGCTGCTCCTGCTGGCCGGTTCGGCCGCCGCCGTCGGCGTGGCCGCCGGAACGGTGGTCGGCATCATCGCCGGTTACCGCCGCGGCTGGGTGGACGACGTCCTCATGCGGACCAACGACGTGCTGCTGGCCTTCCCGCAGCTGATCGCCGCGCTGCTGGTGATGTCGATCATCGGCCCGAAGGTGTGGCTGATCGTGGCGGTCATCGCCGTCTCGCACATGCCGCGGGTCGCCCGGGTCATCCGCGAGGCCACCCGCAAGGTGATCGAGCAGGACTACGTGAAGGCCGCCGAGGCGATCGGGCTGCCGCGCTGGCGGATCATGACGGTGGAGATCCTGCCGAACGTGACCAGCCCGCTGCTGGTGGAGCTGGGTCTGCGCCTGACCTACTCCATCGGCGTGGTGGCCGTGCTCGGCTTCCTCGGCATGGGCCTGCAGCCGCCCACCGCGGACTGGGGCCTGATGATCAACGAGAACCGCCAGGGCATGGCCGTGCAGCCGTGGGCGGTGGCACTGCCCGTGACGGCGATCGCGGTGCTGACCGTCGGCGCCAACCTCATCACCGACGGGCTCTCCCGTGCGGCGATCGGTATCGACCGGGGGGTCGAGAAGTGACGGAGAACGAGCACACGGAGAACACGGACACGGGGTCCGGGGCCACCGGCGGCGCGGCCCGCGACGGCGAGGCCGTGCTGGTGGTCGACGGGCTGACCGTGATCGGTCGCCCCTCGGACGTCGAGATCATCAGCGGCGTCTCGATCACCGTGAAGCGGGGCGAGATCCTCGGCCTGGTCGGGGAGTCCGGTTCGGGCAAGACCACGCTGGGGCTGTCACTGCTGGCGCACTGCAAGCGCGCCACGGAGATCACCGGCGGCCATGTGCGTGTCGGCGGCCAGGACCTGGCCGGGCTGGACGAGAAGGGGGTCCGGCGGCTGCGCGGCCGCGCGGTGGCCTACATCCCCCAGTCGCCCGCCTCCGCGCTCAACCCGGCCCTGCGCCTGGGTGTACAGCTGCGGGAGGCCCTGCACGACGACTCGTTGTCGGAGCAGGAGGTCGTCGGGCGGGTCCGCGAGGTCCTGCGCGAGGTGGCGCTGCCCGACGACGACGCCTTCCTGCGCCGTTACCCGCACCAGCTGTCCGGCGGCCAGCAGCAGCGGGTGGCGATCGCGATGGCGTTCGTGGGCCGTCCGGAGGTGATCGTGCTCGACGAGCCGACCACCGGACTGGACGTGACCACGCAGGCGCACGTGCTGGAGACCATCCGGGCGATGACCCGTGACTACGGGACCGCCGGTGTGTACATCAGCCACGACATGGCCGTGGTGGCCGACCTGGCCGACGACATCGCGGTCATGTACCGGGGCGAGGTCGTCGAGCGCGGACGCGCCGCCGAGGTGCTCTCCGACCCCCGGCACGCCTACACCCGGCAACTGCTGCTGGCGGTGCCGCTGCTGCGGACGTCCGGGCACGAGGAGGCCGAGCCGGAGGAGGAGCCGCTGCTGCGGGTCTCCGGTCTGACCGCCGGGTACGGGCGCACGAAGGTGCTGGAGGGGATCGACATCTCGGTCTCCCGCGGCGAGTGCGTGGCCCTGCTGGGCGAGTCGGGTTCGGGCAAGACGACCCTGTCGCGTTCGGTGGCGGGTCTGCACCACCAGTTCACCGGTGAGGTCCTCTTCGACGGCGATCGGCTCGCGACCAGCAGCTACCGCCGTACGGCCGCGCAGCGCCGCCGGGTGCAGTACGTGTTCCAGAACCCGTACGAGGCGCTGAACCCGCGCAAGCGGGTGCGGGAGCAGATCCTGGGCCCGTACCGGCACCTGGTGGGCCGTCCGAAGGACCCGGACGCCGTGGTGGCCGAGTCCCTGGAGCGGGCCGCGCTGCCCGCCTCCTACGCGGACCGCTTCCCCGAGCAGCTCAGCGGGGGCGAACGCCAGCGCGTGTGTATCGCGCGTGCGGTGGCGACCGACCCGGCCCTGCTGGTGTGCGACGAGATCACCTCGGCGCTGGACGTGTCGGTGCAGGCGGAGATCGTGAAGCTGCTGCGCGGCCTCCAGGACCAGGGCATGGCGCTGCTGTTCGTCACGCACAACATCGCGCTGGTGTCCAACATCGCGGACCGGGTCGCCATCCTCAACAAGGGCGAGATCGTCGAGTACGGTCCGGTCGGTCAGGTCATGTCGGCACCGCAGCACGAGTACACGCGCGCGCTGATCGCCGACACCCCGGACTTCGAGCTGTCCTTCCCGGGCGCCCAGGAGCGTCTGGGCCTGGCGGAGGAGGAGCGGGCCGTGGAGGGCTAGACGAACGGAGAACGAGTCCGGAAGAGGGGGCGGGGTGCGCGGGACGCGCACCCCGCCCCCTCGCTGTCACTCGGACGCACCGAGGCCACCATCACTGCGCTGATTCGGGGTTTTTGCGCTGGTTGGCCCTGAAGCGCGCCTTTTTCTGGCGATTTCCGCACGTGTTCATGTCGCACCATTTGCGGGTGCGGCTTTGGCTGGTGTCGAAGAAAGCGGCCTGACAGGTCGGCGATGCGCACAGGGCCAGCCTTCCGTCCCGCTCGCCCGCGATGACGCTGATCGCGTCGGCGGCGATCACGCTGAGGGCGTCTTCCACGCTGGAGGCGGAGCTGAGCCGCCAGCACCGCTTGCCCTCGGGCGTCAGGATCGCCGCGGCCCGGCCCTGAGCGCTGCGGTCGTTGATGACCTGGACGGCGACCTCCGGGAGGGCGTCCTGGGTCGCGGCCGCTGTCGCTGCGGCGTGGATCGACTCCCTCAGCTCACGAGCGAGGTCGAGCTGGGCAGTGGTGCAGGAGTCCACGGCGAGGCCGCTCACGGCCAGCCAGTCGACGAGTCGGTGCGGCGTGGGGACGCGCTCCACAGCGTCGCCGTGACGCTCCGACAGAGTCGCCGTGAAGCTGGTCGCCAGCACGTTGCCGAGGCGGAATTCAGGGAAGCCAGCGCACATGGAACCACCTTAGCCGGTTGCGGCAGGACTCGGAGGAGTATTAGAACCGGCTTAGACGGTTCCACAATGGCCTGGAGGTCTCATGCTCCGTCCCAACAGCGACGTGCAGGCGTTCGAAGCCCGCACTACCGACGCCGACCTCGACGATCTGCGCGCGCGGCTGGCCGCGGCGCGGCTGCCGGAGACCGAGACGGTCCACCGCTCCGCACCAGGCCCGGGGCGTTGGGAACAGGGCGTTCCGCTCGCCGATCTCGTCGATGTCGTGGACTACTGGCGCACCGGGTACGACTGGCGGTCGTTCGAGGAGCGCCTGAACCGGATCGGCCAGTTCCGCACGAACGTTGACGGTCTGGGGATCCACTTCCTGCACCGCCGGTCCGCACGCGCGGACGCCACTCCGCTGGTCCTGACCCACGGCTGGCCGGGCAGCGTCGCCGAGTTCACCGACGTGGTGGACGAGCTGGCGGACCCGAAGGACGCGGACGCGCCGGCGTTCCACGTCGTGGCCCCGTCGCTACCAGGCTTCGGGTACAGCGACAAGCCGACCGCCACCGGGTGGGGAATCGAAAGGATCGCGGCCGCCTGGGTCGAGCTGATGGGAAGGCTCGGCTACGGCAGGTTCTTGGCCCACGGCGGCGACTGGGGAAGCAACGTCACCACGGTTCTCGGAGGCAGGTTCCCGGCGCACGTGCTCGGCATCCACACGACGGTGGCGCATGCGCCGCCGGGGTTGGCAACGGACGGACTGACGGCGGTCGAACGCGGGTGGACCGAGCAGACCCGGGACTTCTGGCACCACCGCGCGGCGTACGCGAAGCAGCAGGCGACCCGGCCGCAGACCATCGGCTACTCGCTCGTCGACTCACCCGTCGGGCTTCTCGCCTGGATCCTCGACAAGTTCGCCGAGTGGACGGACACCGAGGACAGCCCGTTCGAGACGGTTTCCAGGAACCGCGTTCTCGACAACGTCACCCTGTACTGGCTGACGCGGACCGGCGCGTCGTCAGCGCGTATCTACTACGAGAGCCACGACTCGCTGGACCCCGACCTCCGGGTCGACGTCCCGTCGGCGGTCAGCACGTATCCCCGCGACATCGAGAAGTATCCGCGTCCCTGGGCACAGGAACGGTACCGGCAGATCGTCCGATGGAACTCGCCCGAAACCGGGGGGCACTTCCCGTCGCTGGAGGTTCCCGAGTACTTCGTCAAGGATCTGCGGGAGGGCCTCGCGGCGGTGCTGGCCGCTCATCGGCACGAGGAGGGACGGCAGGGGTAAGGCCGTACCGGCGAGCCGCATCCAGGCAACGTGCTCAACACGAAGAACGGCCCGTTGTTCGTCGACCTCGAGACGTGCTGCCGTGGCCCCGTCGAGTTCGACCTCGCCCATGTTCCCGAGACGGTCTGCGAGCACTACCCGAACATCGACCGAGGGCTGCTGGACGAGTGCCGACAGCTCGTCCTCTCGATGGTCGCGGCGTGGCGTCGGGATCGTGGCGACGAGTTCCCGAAGGGGCGACTGTTCGGAGAAGAACTCCTGCGCGCGCTGCGCGACGGCCCTCCTTGGCAGACCCTCGACATGATGGACGAGCGGCTGGACGACCTGTGGAAGCCGCCGGAGGTCACGTGGGAACGGCAGGCGACCGGGCAGCGGGGCTCCAGGTCTGGGCCGGGGTCACGGGTGAGGGTCGGGGTCGGAAACGTCGGTCCTGGCCGGCGGGCGGGTCATGGTGGCCATGACCAGCAGCCCCAGGGCCGAGGTGCCGAACAGGAGCGCGCCCATCGGGACCGCCGTGGACTCGTCCAGGCCGACCAGGGGGGCGACCGCGGCGCCGATCAGCATGGGCAGGGCGCCCAGGAGTGAGCCGGCGCTCCCGGCCCGGTTCTCCTGGCCCTCCATCGCCAGGGCGAACGAGCCGGTGAGGACCATGCCCATGCAGGTCATGTAGACGAAGATGGGCACGACCAGGAGCACCAGCGGGCCCTGGAGGAGCGCGGTGGCGAGCACCACCGACGTTGCCGCCACCGCGGTGGCCACGGCCAGACGCAGCAGGGAGCGTTCACCGAACCTCTCGCTGAGCCGGCCCACGGCGGTGCTGCCCAGGATGATCGCGATGCCGTTGACCCCGAAGAGCACCCCGAAGACCTGCGGGGACACCTCGTACAGGTCCTGGTAGACGAACGGGGTCCCGGCGACGTAGGCGAAGCTGCCGCCGTGCAGCAGCCCGACCACCAGGGTGTAACCCAGGTACCGGCGGTCGCGCAGCAGGGCGCCCATCGTGCGCAGACTGCCGCCCGGGGTGCCGGGGATGCGGCGCTCCCTCGGAAGGGTCTCCGGCAGGCGCAGGGCGACGACCAGCACGATCACGGCGCCGAGCAGGGCGAGCGTCCAAAAGACGCTCCGCCAGTCGGTGAAGGGCAACCACAGGACCCCGCCGCCGAGCACGGGCGCCGCCATCGGTGCCACCGCGACCACGGCCATGATCAGGGCGAAGAACCGGGTCAGCGCCGCGCCGTCGAAGACGTCGCGCACCACCGCCCGGGAGAGCACCACGCCCGCGCTGGCCGTGAACCCCTGGAGGAAGCGGCCGAGCACCAGCACCGCCGTGCCGGGGGCGAGGGCGCACATGGCCGAGGCCAGGACGAACAGGGCGAGGCAGACCAGGAGCGGGCCCCTGCGACCCCGGGCGTCGCTGAGCGGCCCGATCACCACCTGACCGACGGCGAGTCCGACCAGGCAGGAGGTCAGACTCAACTGCACCTGTGAGGCGTTGGCCCCGAGGTCGGCGGAGATCTCCGGAAATGCCGGAAGGTACATGTCGATGTTGAGCGGGCCCAACACCGTGAGCAGGGCGAGCAGGAGGGCCAGGCCCAGGCGGGCGCGCCCGGTCGGGTTGCGGAGCATCAGGCCTCTCTCGGGCACCAGGGGACGTGGGCGGGGCGGCCCGTCCACGGTACCGAGCCGTCGCGCCGGCGCCCCCGTGCCCGGGCCCAACCTGACGGGAACCGGTCAGGAAGGGGATTCGGGCGGGCGCGGCCATCGGGCGGGCACGGTCAGAAGAGCACCGACATGACCTCTCCGACCTGCCGGAAGCCGACCCGCTGGTAGGTGGCGCGGGCCGGGGTGTTGAAGTCGTTGACGTACAGCGTCACCCGGGGTGCGATCTCGGCCAGCGCGTAGTTGACCACCGCGGCCATACCCGCGCTGGAGTGGCCCCGGCCGCGCAGGTCGGGATGTACCCACACGCCCTGGACCTGGCAGGCGTGCCGGGTGACGGCACCGATCTCGGCCTTGAAGACCACGCGGCCGTCCTCGATCCGCGCGAAGGCGCGGCCGGTGCGGACCAGTTCCTCGACGCGGGCGCGGTAGAGCGCGCCGCCGTCGCCGGAGTCCGGCGGCACCCCGACCTCCTCGGTGAACATGGCGACGCAGGCGGGCACCAGGGTGTTGATCTCGTGGATCCGGACGCGTCGCACCAGTGGGTCGGGGGCGACCTCGGGCGGCCCGTCGATCTCCAGGACCGGCTGGCTGGCCCGGATCACGCGGGCCGGGCCCCAG
Organism: Nocardiopsis moroccensis; assembly: GCF_055763695.1. NCBI lineage: Bacteria > Bacillati > Actinomycetota > Actinomycetes > Streptosporangiales > Nocardiopsidaceae > Nocardiopsis > Nocardiopsis moroccensis. The sequence continues at coordinate 3,498,492 of NZ_CP199747.1, forward strand.
GCCGGGGTGACCTGTTGCCAGAAGTCGTTGACCGCCTCCACCGGGCCGACGATCGAGGAGCAGCGGCGGCCCCGCCAGCGGGCGTGGTCGGCGAAGCTGCGCACGGCGGCCGGTCCGGCGTTGACCGGGACGAGGTTGGCGCCCGAGTAGCACAGGGCGGTGAGCCTGCCGCGTTCGGTGTGGCCCCAGACCTCGGCACCGCCGCCCCCGGAGATACCGGTGGTCATCAGGCGTGAGGCGACGAAGACGTTGCCCACGGGGTCGGTGTCCAGGAGCGCGCTGACGGCCTCCCGGTCTCGTTCTCCAAGGATCCGAACCGCCGAGGTTCGCAGCATCGCATCTCCCCCATCTACCCGGTCACCGTGTCCGGCGGGATACCGGAGCGGCTCGCGGGCCCACGACGAATTCGCGCCGATTCCAGACTATTCGACCACCTGCCCGGACTCACCTGGATGTTTCGAGTCCGACCGGGCCGAGTCGGTCCACCGGAGTACGGGGGGTGCTCTGGGCGGTGCGCGGCTGCGGTTCGGGCCGGGCGTCGCAGGTCAGGTCCGGCCCCTGGTCTCGGCGCTGCGGCAGGTCCCCCGTCCGGAGGTAGGCGACGACGGCCTCGTCGACGCAGGTGTTGCCCGTGAGCGCGACGCCGTGTGTGACACCGCCCTCCTCGATGACCAGGGAGGAGCCGGGCAGGCGGTCGCGCAGGGCGTGCGCCCCCGCCACGGGGGTGGCGCCGTCTTCGGTGGCGTGGACGAGGAGGACGTCGCCGTCGTAGGCAGGGTGCTCGTAGGGGCCGTCGCCGACCTGGAACCAGAGGTCGGGTTCGCCCTCCCAGAAGAGACAGGGAGCGTTGTACCAGATGTTGTGCCACCCCATGAAGGGTGCGTCCCGGTGGACCTCCCGGGCGTCCGAGCGCCAGATGTCCCAGTCCCGGGGCCACAGGGTGTCCGTGCACTGGACCGCGAGGTAGCCGCCGTAACCGGGGTCGCTGTCCGCGTCGTCGCCGTAGGCCTCGTGCAGGGCGAGGAGCGGGTCGGGGTCGTCCTCGTTGATCCGGGCGGCCAGGGCGCCCGCGACCGCGGGCCAGGTCTTGCCGCTGTAGGCGACGACGATGACGGCACCCTCCAGTTCGGTGGGGCCGACCGTGTCCCGGGCCGGGTTCTCCCGCAGTTCGGCGCGCAGGTCGTAGTAGGCCCCGGCGACGGTCTCCCGGTCGGTTCCCAGACCGTAGGTGTCGTCGTGGCGGGCGACCCAGTCGAAGAAGTTTCCGGCGGACCGGTCCAGGGCTCGGCTCTGCACGAGGTTGCTCTCGTACCAGGGGTTGTCCGGGTTCACGACGCTGTCCAGGACCAGAGCGCGCACGCTGCGGGGGTAGAGCGAGGCGTAGACGGTGCCGAGATAGCTGCCGTAGGAGTAGCCCAGGTAGTCGATCTGCTCCAGGCCGAGGGCGACCCGGATGTCGTCCATGTCGTGCGCGGTGTCCTCGGTGCGCATGTGGTCCAGGAGCGGTCCGGCGTCCTCTGCGCAGGCCGCGGCGTAGGCCTCGGCGTCGGCGAGCAGGGCCCGTTCCGCCAGGGCGTCGGCGGGGACGGTGTCCTTGCGGACCGGGGCGAAGAAATCGGGGTCGCAGTTGACGGCGGGGGTGGAGGCTCCCATGCCGCGCGGGTCGAAGGCGACCACGTCGTGGGTCCGGCGGAGTTCCTCGGGCATCCGGTTGTGGGTGTGCGCGGCCCACATGCGTCCCGCGCTGCCCGGTCCGCCGGGGTTGACCAGTACGGTGTGCTCCGCGGTGCCGGTGGCGGGAACGCGGGAGAGGGCGATCTCCACGGTCTCGGCGAGGTCGTTGACGCGTTCGTCGCCGGTGGTCCGGGCCAGCGGGACGGTGATGGCGGCGCACTCCAGGCTCGTGCCGCCGACCGGTTCGAGGTCCTCGCAGGGCTGCCAGTCGAGCGCCTTCTGGTCGATGCGGGTGGCGGGCGCGACCGTCACCTCACCGGGGGCGGCGTGCGCCGCCGGTGCGGCCAGCAGGGAAGCCAGCAGGGCCCCGGCGGAGATGGCTGCCCACTGCGTGCCCGTCGATCGCACTCGTCTACCCCCGATGCCGACCATATTGTCCTTGTGCATTGTCTCTGTTACTGAGGGTGACATGGGGAAGCGACACGGGGCCCAGGTGGACACTCTCCCGGTAACATGTGCCCTGGTCGTATCAGACGTGGACAAAAGGGGCACAATGCGGCTTGATCGTGTCGATGAGCGGATCATCGCGATACTCGGCGCGGACGCGCGGATGAGCTTCGCCGAGATCGGTGGCGAGGTCGGTCTCAGTCCCTCCGCCGTGAAGCGCCGGGTGGACCGCCTGATCGAGTCCGGCGCCGTGCGCGGCTTCACCGTGGTCGTCGAGCCCCAGGCGATCGGCTGGACCACCGAGGCCTTCATCGAGCTCTACTGCCGGGCGCGCACCTCCCCGGGCGAGATCCGCGTCGGCCTGGCGGGCTACCCGGAGATCACCTCGGCGTGCACCGTCACCGGTGAGGCCGACGCCATAGTCCAGGTCCGCGCCCGCGACACCCACCACCTGGAAGAGGTCATCGAGCGCATCGGCGCCGAACCCTTCGTGGTACGCACCAAGAGCACCCTGGTGCTGTCCCGACTGGTCGACCAGCCCGTCCTCGCCGGAGCCGCCGGCCTGGACCGGTAGGTCCGGACCGGCGGCCCTCCGGTGATCGCACGGCCACAGCCCGATCCGCCACCGAACACCACGTGGACGGCGTGCAGCGCGACCAGGACGGCCGCCAACGCCGAAGGACCCCGGCACGCCGTCAGGGAGCGCGTCCGGGGTCCCGGCAGGCCCGACAGGGGCCTCGGTCCGTGGACCGGCCCGTGGGTCAGTCCTCGGGGAGGGCGACCGGGGCCAGCTCATCGAACAGGTCGCCCGGGCCGGGGTTGGACGGGTCGGTCCGACCACCGAAGTGGTGCATGACGCCCCACACGGCGTTCAGGGCCGTCTGCACCGCGCCCTCGGCCCAGCCGGCGGTCCAGGACACGTCGTCGCCGGCCAGGAACAGCCCCCGGTGGCGCTCGGCCAGGTCGTCCTGGTGGAAGTGGGTGAACAGGCGCCGCTGGTACCGGTAGTGGCCGGGCAGGTTGGCCTTGAACGCGCCCATGAAGTAGGGCTCGTCCTCCCAGGAGACGGTCACCGGGTCACCGGTGATGTGGGAGCGGATGTCCACGTCCGGGTAGACCTTGCCGAGGGAGGCGAGCATGACCTCCATGCGCTCGTTGGCCGACAGCGGCAGCCACTTCAGCGAGTCGTCGCACCAGGTGTAGGACATGCAGATCGCCGCGGGGGCATCGGGGTCCTCACCCTCCAGCAGGTAGGTGCCCCGGGTCATCCGGTCGGTGAGCGTCATGCTCATGACGTCCCGCCCGGTCTCGGGGTCCTTGTCCCGCCAGAACGCGCGGTCCACCGGCACGAACAGCTTCGAGGACTCCATGTAGTGGGTCCGCTCGATCGCCGTCCAGTGGTCGATCGGCAGCAGGTCGTCGTCGCAGTCGATCTTGGACAGCATCATCCAGGACTGCGCCGTGAACACCGCCGACGCGTAGGTGCGGATGGAGCCGGAGGAGTCCGTGACCGTGATGTTGCCCGCCGGGGAGCCCTTGGCCGCGGTACGGCGCAGCGCCGTCACGGCCGGCCGCGGCTCGCCCCCGTGCAGCGAGGCCAGGGAGGTGCCCTGCGCCCAGTGCACGAGCTTGTCCGGGGCGTCCTCCCACAGGCGCAGCGGAAGCTGGTCGACACCGCCCACGATGCCCATGTGGTCGTCGTCGGCACCGGTGTAGGTGACCCGCAGGATCTCCAGGATGGAGTTGGGGAAGTCGGTGTCCCAACCGCCGGTGCCGAAGCCCACCTGGCCGAAGACCTCGCGGTTGCGGAAGGAGGAGAAGCCCGGGGACTCGCACAGGAAACCGTAGAAGGTCTGGTTGTCCAGCTTCTCGACCAGCCGGTTCCAGATCTCCTTCTGGGTGGCCGTGTCGCGTTCCCGGATCGCCTTCTGCATCCGGGTGTGTTCGACGCTCTCCAGGGTCCGGTCCCAGGCCTGCGCCACGTCCCGGTACACCTGTGGCAGGTCGTCCAGGTGCGTCGCGTAGTGCGACTCGCCCTTGAGATCGACGACGGTGCTCGGGGTGGACGCCGCGAGCGGGTTGGGGAAGGGGCTGGTCCGCAGGCCCATCCGGTCCGCGTAGTGCCAGAAGGAGGTGGACGACGGCGGGAAGCGCATGGCGCCCATCTCGGCGACCACGTCGTCGGGGCAGCCGGGGAGACGCTCGGTACGCAGCCGGCCGCCGATCCGGTCGGCCTCGTACACGACCGGCTTCAGGCCCATCTTCATGAGCTCGTAGGCGGTGACGATGCCCGAGAGGCCGCCGCCGATGACCGCGACCTCGGTGCCGTGGTGCTCGGCGGGGACCTGGCCCAGCCCTGCGGGGTGCTCCAGGAAGGAGTCGTAGGCGAACGGGAAGTCGGGCCCGGACATGGTCAGCGGCCGTTCATCCGCCGGGGCGGTGGCGGGTGCGGTACCTGCGGCCGTGGGCACGGCAGACGTCATGAGGCCCTCCTTACGCTGGGGCTGGGTGTACGGGTTTCGGATACGGGTTCGGGGTTCAGCGCTCGAGCGCCGAGTACAGGGCCGGACGGCGGTCGCCCAGGTAGGACAGTTCCGCCCGGGCGGCCTCGGTGACGGCCGGGTCGATGTCGCCGACCAGCAGGGCCTGAGTGGGACCGGCCCGCAGCAGCTCGGTGCCGTCGGGGCCCACGAGGGTGCTCAGCCCGACGTAGTCGAGCTCCCCCTCGGTGTCGCAGCGGTTCACGTAGGCCAGGTGGATCTGGTTCTCCATCGCCCTGGCGGGGACGAGGAGGGTGGCCACCGAGGTGTCCGGGCCCATCAGGGCGGTGGGCACCAGGAGGACGGTGGTCCCGGCCAGTGCGTGCGCCCGCACGGCCTCGGGGAACTCCACGTCGTAGCAGACCAGCAGGCCGAGACGGTGGCCGCCGAGGTCGACCTGGACGACCAGTTCACCGCCGGGGGCGAAGAGGTTCCGGTCCAGGTCGCCGAACAGGTGCGTCTTGCGGTAGAGCGCGCGGGAGGCCCCCGTGGCGTCCACGAACCGCACCGCGTTGTACACGTTCCCGTCCGCCCGCTCGGGGAAGCCGTAGACGATCGCGACCCCGGTGTCGGCGGCGATCCGGGAGACCGCCCGGAAGAGGGGCCCGTCGGCGGGCTCGGCCAGCCGTTCGACCTCGGCCCCGATGTTGTAGCCGGTCATCGACATCTCCGGGGTGACCAGCAGGGCGGCGCCGTCGGCCGCGGCCGCCCGGGCCCGCTCCCGGAGCCGGTCCAGGGAGGATGCGGGGTCGCCGCTGCGTCCCGTGCCCTGGTCGAGGGCCACTCGCAGTGTCTCGGGCATCGCCTGGCACCTCCCGGTGTTTTGTCGCTGGTCGACCGCGTCCACTCTAGGCGGGCGGGGGCGTGGGAACCGTGTGTCGGGCGGGCACTCTGTTGCGAGTTATCGCCGACATGACCCGTTTCGTTGCGCTGATGTGCACACGCGCGCCGGATCGTTCAGTCCCGACCCCTGACGGAGAACACGGGGGCGGGCCCGGGGATTCCCCGGGCCCGCCCGGTCAGGTCACACCGCGCCCGACACGGAGCGCGGCCCGTGCGCGTCTCAGGCGCGGACCTCGGTGGCCGGTTCGGTCTCCAGCGCGGAACGGCGCATGCCGTAGCCGAAGTAGACCGCCAGGCCGACCACGAGCCAGGCGCCGAAGGCGATCCACACGCTCAGCGGCATGCTGATCATCAGGTAGGCGCAGGCCAGGACGCCGAGGACCGGAGTTACCGGGGCTCCGGGCATCCGGAAGGCGCGCTTGAGGTCGGGGCGGTTCCTGCGCAGTACCAGGACGGCCACGTTGACCAGGGCGAAGGCGAACAGGGTACCGATCGCGGTGGCGTCGGCGAGCGGACCGAGCGGGATGAGCGCCGCCAGGACGGCGATGGACACCGAGGTGATGACGGTGTTCGCGCGCGGAGTGCCCTTGGCGTCGACCTCGGAGAAGGCCTTGGGGATGAGCCCGTCGCGGGACATCGCGAAGAGGATGCGGGTCTGGCTGTAGAGCACCACCAGGACGACGCTGGCCAGGGCCAGGACGGCGCCGGCGGCGAAGATGACCGCCCAGATCGGGGTTCCGGTGACCACGGTCAGGATCCCGGCCAGGGAGGTGCGTCCGGCGGCGAACTCGGTCCAGTTGAGGGCGCCGATCGCGCTGAAGGCCACCAGGCAGTAGATCGCGGTGACCACGATCATCGAGAACATGATGGCGCGCGGCAGGTCGCGCTGGGGGTTCTTGGCCTCCTCGCTGGCGGTGGAGGCCGAGTCGAAGCCGATGTAGGAGAAGAACAGGGTGGCGCCGGCGGCGGAGACACCGGCCATACCCATCGGCATGAACGGGGCGAAGTTGCCGTCCTGGACGGCGGTGATCGCGATGGCCACGAACATCACCAGGACGGCGATCTTGATGGCGACCATGACGGCGTTGGCGCGGGTGCTCTCGCGGACCCCGGCCAGCAGGGCGAACATGGACAGCAGGACCACGATGGCGGCGGGCAGGTTGACCAGGCCGCCTTCCAGGGGGCCGGCCAGGAAGGCGCCGGGCAGCGCCAGACCCGTGGTCAGTTCGAGGAGCTCGTTGATGTACTGGCCCCAGCCGACACCGACCGCGGCGACGGAGACTCCGTAGGTGAGCATCAGACACCAGCCGCACACCCAGGCCATGAACTCGCCCATGGTGGCGTAGCTGTAGGAGTAGGCCGAACCGGAGGCGGGGATCATCCCGGCCATCTCGGCGTAGGCGAGCGCGGAGAACAGCGCGGTGACACCGGCCAGGACGAACGCCAGGATGACGGCGGGCCCGGCGACAGGGACGGCCTCACCCAGGACGACGAAGATGCCGGTGCCCAGGGTGGCACCGATGCCGATCATGGACAGCTGCCAGAAACCCATGGTTCGGCGCAGCCCGGTGCCGCTCTCGGTCTCCGCCACCAGCTTCTCCACCGGCTTGCGCCGGCTCAGGCGCTGCCCGAGCGTGGGCACGTCCGTGCCCATCGGCGCGGGGGTCTTCTGGTCCACCACGAAATGACTCCTCGACGTTCTGCGGGACGGGCACACCGGAATCGGCGCCGCTCATCGAACCAACGGCGCCCCAAATGTGCCCTAGGCAACGGTAATGGTGTTGCCTGGGTAACATGACCCACATTCGTTGCATTTGTCTGTCTCAAACGCTGCAATCGTGCGTACTCGGACAAGAAAACGCATGCGAGCGTGATGCAGGTCATAAAAAATTACGCTCCGTGATTGAAATCGTCTGACCTGCGACGACGTCGGTGGAGCGCACCGGTAGGTGTAACGCTCGCAGCCCCGTGCTGTTCCGCCCCGGCCGGGAGCGGAGGCCGGACCACCCGCCACCGACCGGGCCGCATGGCGACCCCGGACACGCGAAAGGGGAGTACGGCGGCTGCCGTACTCCCCTTTCGGAAACCGTGGTGCGGGTCAGCCCGCCACGGAGACGCTGGGCTCGCCCTCGGCCCCGGCCTCGCCCATCTCCTCGGCGATGCGCATGGCCTCCTCGATGAGGGTCTCCACGATCTTGGACTCGGGAACGGTCTTGATGACCTCGCCCTTGACGAAGATCTGCCCCTTGCCGTTGCCCGAGGCCACACCCAGGTCGGCGTCGCGCGCCTCACCCGGGCCGTTGACGACACAGCCCATGACGGCCACCCGCAGCGGCACCTCCATACCCTCCAGCCCGGCGGTGACCTCCTCGGCGAGCGTGTACACGTCCACCTGGGCACGGCCGCAGCTCGGGCAGGAGACGATCTCCAGGCCGCGCTCACGCAGACCCAGCGACTCCAGGATCTGCGCGCCGACCTTGACCTCCTCGGCGGGCGGAGCGGACAGGGAGACGCGGATGGTGTCGCCGATCCCCTCCGAGAGCAGCGCGCCGAAGGCCACCGAGGACTTGATCGTGCCCTGGAAGGCCGGACCGGCCTCGGTCACACCCAGGTGCAGCGGGTAGTCGCAGGCCTGCGAGAGCAACCGGTAGGCGTTGACCATCACCACCGGGTCGTTGTGCTTGACCGAGATCTTGATGTCCCGGAAGCCGTGCTCCTCGAACAGCGAGCACTCCCACAGCGCCGACTCCACCAGCGCCTCGGGGGTGGCCCTGCCGTACTTGGCGAGCAGGCGTTTGTCGAGCGAACCGGCGTTGACCCCGATCCGGATCGGGGTACCGGCCTCACCGGCCGCCTTGGCGATCTCGGCGACCTTGTCGTCGAACTTCTTGATGTTGCCGGGGTTCACGCGGACCGCGGCGCAACCCGCCTCGATCGCCGCGAACACGTACTTGGGCTGGAAGTGGATGTCGGCGATCACCGGGATCTGCGACTTCCTGGCGATGATCGGCAGCGCGTCGGCGTCCTCGTTGGTGGGGACGGCCACGCGGACGATCTGGCAGCCGGAAGCGGTCAGCTCGGCGATCTGCTGGAGGGTCGCGTTGACGTCGGAGGTGCGGGTGGTCGTCATCGACTGCACGGACACCGGGGCGTCCCCGCCGACAGGAACGTTCCCGACCATGATCTGCCGGGTCTTGCGCCGGGTCGCCAGCGGGCGCGGCGGTGTGGCGGGAATACCGAGATCGATGGTCACGCTTGATTCACCTCGTCTGCCGCCGAGAGGGAGAGCGGCACTTGATGTCGTCCGGTTCGTGGGAAAGGGCACACGGAGCACAGCGCCCGAAACCGCGTCCGGGATTCCGTCCGGGCGGCCTGGGCCGCGGCGTCGTTCCCGGAACGCGACCCCAAGGTTACCCGCCCCCGGGCGAACGCTCGGCACGTCGTGGCCCTGCTCACACCGGTTCGGGCAGAGTTCACCCGCGGTTCCCGCGGCGGGGTCAGCCGAACAGCCGGACCGGGTTGATCAGGTCGGCCACGAGCAGGATGACGCTGAACACGAGGAAACAGGCCACGACCACGTAGGCCACCGGGGTCAGCAGCGCCACGTCCACCGGCCCCGGGTCCGGGCGCCGGAACAGCCGGGCCGTCCATCTCTTGACGGACTCCCAGATCGCCCCCGCCATGTGCCCGCCGTCCAGCGGCAGGATCGGCAACATGTTGAAGGCGAACAGGAAGAGGTTCACGCTGGCGAGGATGCTGAGCATGATCGCGACGGTGTCGATCAGCGGCAGGCCCTGGGACATGATCTCGCCGCCGATGCGGGAGATGCCGACGATGCCCACGGGGGAGTCCTCGGTGCGCTGCTCGCCCAGGAAGGCGGCGCCGAACACCTCCGGGACCCGGCTGGGCAGCGCGATGATGGCCTCGCCGACGCTGACCAGCATGGAACCCACCTCGGAGGCCGACTCCGTGACGGTGAGGGGCTGGCGCTCCTGCATGAACAGCACGCCCAGGAAGCCGACCGTCTCGGTGGCCACGACCCGGCGCCCCTGTTCGTCGTAGACGAGGTCGCCCTCGGCGTCGGTCTCGTAGACTGGGTCGCCGTCGGCGTTCCGGGCGGCCAGCTCGTTCTCGACGATGTCGACGGTGGTGGTGAACTGCTCGCCGTCACGCTCGATGACGAACTCGGTGGGGCCGAGCGAGGCACGGATCGCCCGGTTGACGGTGACCCCGTCGGGGGTGGGCTCGCCGTCGATCGAGACGATGGTGTCACCGGGCTCCAGCCCGGCCTCGTGGGCCGGGGTGGGGGCGAACTCGTCGGTGCACTCGGTGGCGGTCACCTGGGCGGGGACCACGCACTCACGGACCGCGCCGAGCTGGGGGACGTCCTTGGGGACGCCGATGCCCATGAAGAGCACGCCCAGCAGGACCACCGCGAGGACGAGGTTCATCGCCGGTCCGGCGAACATGACGATCAGGCGTTTCCAGGGGGCCCGCTGGTAGAACTGCCGGTCCTGGTCCTCGGGGGCCAGCTCCACGTAGGAGGCCTCCCGGGCGTCCTCGGCCATCGCCCGCCAACGGGAGATCTTCCGGGCACCGGCGCCCTCCCGGACCCGGGCGGGCGGCAGCATGCCGACCATGCGCACGAACCCGCCCAGCGGCACGGCCTTGATCCCGTACTCGGTCTCGCCCCTGCGCACCGACCACAGTGTCCTGCCGAAGCCCACCATGAACTCGGTGCACTTGATGCCGAACATCTTCGCGGTGGACATGTGGCCGAGCTCGTGCCAGGCGATCGAAAACAACAGTCCCAGCACGAACAGGACGATCCCGACCACGGTCAGCAGCACGACCATGCATCTCTCCTCAAGCCGACGTCGGTCCTCAGCCGCGGGTGAGCAGCTCGCGCGCGCGGGTTCGGGCCCAGTTGTCAGCGGCGTACACGTCGTCCAGAGTCAGGGGCAGGGTCGAGACCCCCGGACGGTCCACCCGCTGGTGTTCAGAGACTACCCGGGAGACGGTGTCCATGATGGCCCAGAACGCGAGGTTTCCCTTGAGGAAGGCGTCGACCGCCTCCTCGTTGGCCGCGTTGTAGACGGCGGGGGCCGTTCCGCCCGCGGCGCCGACCTCCGCGGCCAGCCGCACGGCGGGGAAGGCCTCGTGGTCCAGCGGCTCGAAGGTCCAGCTCTGCGCCCTGGTCCAGTCCATGCCCGGCGCGGCGTCGGGGACCCGTTCGGGGGCGCCGATCCCGTAGGCGATCGGAATCATCATGCTGGGCGGACTGGCCTTGGCCAGGGTGGTGCCGTCCACGTACTCGACCATGGAGTGCACGATCGACTGCGGGTGGACGACCACGTCGATCCGCTCGAAGGGCACGTCGAACAGCAGGTTGGCCTCGATCACCTCCAGCCCCTTGTTGACCAGGGTCGCGGAGTTGACGGTGATGACCGGGCCCATGCTCCAGGTGGGGTGGTCGAGCGCCTCGGCCGGGGTGACGTCGGCGAGCTCGTCCGCGCGGCGGCCGCGGAAGGGGCCGCCGCTGGCGGTGACGACCAGTCGGCGCACGTCGCCGCGCCGGGCGTGCACCAGCCCCTGGGCCGGGCTGGCCAGCTCTGCCTCGGGCAGGTACGGGAAGCACTGGGCGATGGCGTAGTGCTCGGAGTCGACCGGGACGATCTGCCCCGGTGCGGCCAGGTCGCGCACGAGCGGACCGCCGATGATCAGGGACTCCTTGTTGGCCAGGGCCAGGGTGGTCCCGGCGCGCAGCGCGGCGAGGGTGGACTCCAGTCCCAGGGCTCCGGTGATCCCGTTGAGGACGACGTCGCAGGGGGTCGCGGCCAGTTCGGCCACGCCCTCGGCACCGACCAGGACCTCGGCGGCCGCGCCCTGCTCGCCGAGGAGGCGGGTGAGCTCCTCGGCGCGCGCCGGGTCGGCCACGGCCACCCGGTCGGCTCCGAGCTGGACCGCCTGTTTGGCGAGCAGGTCCACCCGGCCGCCCCCGGCCGCCAGGCCCACCACCCGGAAGCGCTCGGGGTTGCGCTGGACGATGTCGATGGCCTGGGTCCCGATGGAGCCGGTGGAACCGAGGATCACTACTGTTCGCTGCTGTTCTTCTCGCACCGCTCCATTGTCGCGCACCCGGCGCCCGCCTGCCGAGGGGTTGTGGACGGGGCCCGCGGCCGGCCGGCGGTTCCGGGCACCGGAGGACACGGGAGGTTTACAGAGGCGTCGGGATCGTTTAACTTGACCCGTGAGTAAGTTACCTCACAGTAAAGAGAGATACCGATCACCGCCGGTGCGACCGAACACCGGCCCGCCCCGATGGCGACGGCGCGAGTGTCCATCGGAGCCTCCCCGCCTCCCCCGCTCCCCCACCCCCGAGGTTCCCGACATGTTCACCACCAGAGCGCGCCCCGCCCGGGGTGCGCGCACCCGAACCCTCTCCTGGGTCGTCGCGGCCGTGGTCGCCGCCGCCACCCTGTCCCCCGCACCCGCCGCGGCCGCCGTCGGCTCCAGCATCAGCTACGAGACGATCGTCAGCCACGACGGCACCGAACTGAAGGCCAAGGTCATCACCCCCACCGGCGCCGAGGGCCCGCGCCCGCTGCTGGTGATGCCCTCCGCCTGGGGCACCCCGCACATCCTCTACGTCGGGGCGGCCAAGAAGCTGGCCGAGGAGTCCGGCTACCAGGTCGTCGCCTACACCTCGCGCGGCTTCTGGGACTCCGGCGGCGGGATCGAGGTGGCCGGGCCCGACGACCGGGCCGACGCCAGCGCCGTCATCGACTGGGCCCTGGAGAACACCGAGGCCGACGCCGACCGCATCGGCATGGCCGGCATCTCCTACGGCGGCGGCATCAGCCTGCTCACCGCGGCCGAGGACGAACGGGTCCGGGCGGTCGGCTCCATGAGCGGCTGGGCCGACCTGCAGGCCTCCCTCTACCCCAACGAGACCATCGACGTGCAGTCCGCCGAACTCCTGCTCCTGGCGGGCAACCTGCTCGGCACCCCCGGGGAAGCGCTCCGCGAGATGGAGCGCGAGTACCGGAGGGGCAACGTCGACCCCATCCTCGAACTGGCCCCGGACCGCTCCGCCGCCACCAAGGTGGACGCGATCAACGCCAACGGCACCGCGGTCATGATCGCGCACGGGTGGAACGACGGGATGTTCCCCGTCGGGCACCTCGCCGACTTCTACGAGGAGCTCTCCGGGCCCAAACGGCTGATGCTGGCCCCCGGCGACCACGCCACCCAGGAGGCGTTCGGCGCGGTGGGCCTGCCCAACGAGGTGTGGGAGGACCTGGCCCGCTGGTTCGACCACCACCTCAAGGGCGAGGACAACGGCATCGACACCGAGCAGCCGGTGCGCCTGAGGCCCAACAACGGGAACGGGGGCTGGACCTCGCACCCGGACTGGGCCTCGGTGAGCGCCGGGAGCGACCAGTACTTCCTCGACAGGCCCAGCACCAGCTGGGGCCGCTGGCAGAGCAGCGGGGCCATGGAGCCCGAGCCCTCGACCGGATGGGACTACGACTTCCGCACCGGCATCGGCACGACGGCGCGCAGCGGCACCGTGATCCTGTCCGGGGCGCTCCAGCAGTTCTTCGACGTGCCCACCGGGGTCTCACTGCCCCTCGTGGACCGGTACCGGGCGGCGGTGTGGACCAGCCCCACCTACCCCGACGGGGCGCGGGTGGCCGGAACCCCCGAGGCGACGTTCACGTTCACCCCGACCGCCGAGGACCAGTCGGTGTTCGTGTACCTGTACGCGATCGACGGCCGGGGCACCGGTTCGCTGCTGAGCCACGCGCCCGTCACCCTGCGCGGCTCCGTCCCGGGCGAGCCGGTGACGGTGGAGACCGAGCTCTCGTCGGTGGTGTGGGACGTTCCGGCCGGGCACCGGCTGGCAGTGGTGGTGGACAGCAAGGACGCCCGCTACCTCGGTGAGAGCGATCTCGGGGACCGCGTCGAGGTGACCTCACCCGAGGAGAACCCGACCCGGGTGACCATTCCGCTCGGCTGACCCCTCCGGCCGTTCGACGGCCGACAGAACCGGCGGCCGGTCGGCCCGAACTCCCGCGGGGCCGGTCGGCCGCCTCCCCGGACCGGCCCCCGGCGTGCAGGCGCCGGGGGCCGGTACCTGTTTCCCGAGAAAGCCACGACACAAACCTAAAGTAGTCAATAGACTACTCCAAGTATGCAAAGATCGTGGCCATGACCTCGTCCACCACACAGAAGATCCTCGCCCCGCTGGCCGCCGCCGCGGTCGCCCTCGGGGGTCTGGCCCTCATCGACAGACTCCCCGCCCCGGCAGCGGCGGTGACCCGGGCCATCCACGCCCCGGCCGTACTCCCGGCCGCCCAGACCCCCGAAGAGCCGGTCCGGGAGAGCCAGGCCTCCCTCTCCCGGACGGACGGGGTCGTCCACCAGACCGGAGCGGTCACCGACGAGCAGCACGACGCCGTCCTCGACTACTGGACCAGCGACCGGATGGCCGCGGCCCAGCCCATCTCCAGCCTGGTCGACTCCGCTCTCGAACTCGCCGAGCCCCGCGGCGGCGGCGCCGTGACCGAGCCCCAGGCCGCCCGCCCCGACAGCGACGGCGAGCTCTGGGGCGACGGGGGCCTGGTCGCCAGGACCACCGGCAAGGTGTACCTGACCATGGACGGCCGCGACTTCACCTGTTCGGCCTCGGTCGTGGACTCCGCCAACAGCAGCACCCTGGTGACCGCGGGGCACTGCGCCAAGGACGGCCGGGGCTCCTGGGCCCGCAACTGGACCTTCGTCCCCGGCCACGACGACGGCGCCGACCCCTACGGCAGGTTCACCGCCCGCGACCTGATGGTCTCCCCGAAGTGGGCCCGCGAGGCCGACGACAGCTACGACTTCGCGATGGTGGTGCTCAACAGCGACGACGGCACCCCGGTACAGGACCGGGTCGGCGCCCAGCGCCTGGCCTTCGACACCTGGACCGAGGAGCGGGTCCGCGAGGGCGTACAGGTGTACACCTTCGGCTACCCGTCGGCCTCGCCCTACAACGGCCGCGACCTGCACTACTGCTCCGGTCGGACCGTCCCGGACACCGGCGGCACCACCGCCAACGGGGTCCGCTGCACCATGACCCAGGGCTCCAGCGGCGGCCCCTGGTTCAGCGACTTCGACACCGCCACCGGCAGGGGGACCATCTCCTCGGTCGTCAGCTTCAAGTACGCCGACGACCGCAACACCCAGTACGGGCCGCGTCTGGGCGCGGAGGCCGAGCGCCTCTTCGAGCACGCCGCCAAGCTGTAGGACCACCGGGAGCCACGGACCCACCAGAAGCCCGGAAACGGCGGGGCGGTGGCGGCCCCGACCGGCCGCCACCGCCCCGTCGGACGCCCGGCCGTCGTCCCGTACCGGTACGGGACGACGGCTCGGAACTAGAGGTCGATGCCGGTGAGCACCAGGACGCGCTCGTGGGTGAGGTCGGTCATGGCCGCGCGCAGCCCCTCCTTGCCCACGCCCGAGCGCTTGACGCCGCCGTAGGGCATCTGGTCGGCGCGGAAGGTGGGCACGTCACCGATGACCACACCGCCGACCTCCAGTTCCCGGTGGGCCCGGAAGGCGGTGGGCAGGTCCCGGGTGAAGACACCGGTCTGCAGGCCGAAGTCGCTGTCGTTGACCGCGTCGAAGGCCGCGTCGGTGTCGGCGACCCGCTGCACGACCAGCACCGGGCCGAACACCTCCTCACGCACCACCCTGGCATCGGAGGGCACGTCGGCCAGGACGGTCGGCGCCATGGTGACGCCGTCACGGTGTCCGCCGGTCAGGAGCCTGGCCCCGGCGGCGACCGCCTCCTCGACCCAGGCCGCCACCCGCTCGGCCGCGGCCTCGTCGACCAGCGGACCGACGTCGGTCCCCGGGTCGGCCGGGTCGCCGGTGCCCAGAGCCTCGACCCGGTCGACCAGGCGCGGGAGGAAGTCGTCGTGGACGGCGTCGGTGACCACGACCCGCTGGACCCCGATGCACACCTGCCCGGCCTGGTTGTTGCCGAACAGTGCCACCCGCTGGGCGGCCCAGTCCAGGTCGGCGTCGTCCAGCACCACGGCCGCGGCGTTGCCGCCGAGTTCCAGGGTGACGTGCTTGTGCGGGGCACGCCGCTGGATCTCCCAGCCGAACGGGCCGCCGGTGAAGGAGACGACGGGCAGCCGCTCGTCGGTGATCAGCGGCGCCGCGAGCTCGTTGGGCATGGGCAGCACCGAGAACATGCCCTCGGGAAGCCCGGTCTCGGCGAGGATCTCGCCGAGGAGGAGGGCGGTCATCGGGGTGGCCGGGGCGGGCTTGAGGACCACCGGAGCGCCGACGGCGATGGCCGGGGCGACCTTGTGGGCGACCAGGTTGAGTGGGAAGTTGAACGGGGAGATGCCCAGGACCGGCCCCTTGGGGACCCGGCGGACCAGGGCCATCCGCCCGGTGCCGCCGGGATCGGTGTCCAGGCGCTGGAGCTCGCCGCTGTCCCGGCGGGCCTCCTCCGCAGCCCAGCGGAACACCGAGACGGCGCGCCCCGCCTCGGCACGGGCCCACTTGATCGGCTTTCCACTCTCGGCGGTGATGACCTGGGCGATCTCCTCCGCGCGTTCGGCGATCCGCCGACAGACGTGGTCGAGGGCCCCGGCCCGCACGTGCGCGGGCAGGGCGGCGGCCTCGGCGGCCACCGCGTGCGCGGCGGCGACAGCGGCCTCCACCTGGGCCGCGGTCGGTACGGCGACGACGCCGGCCGCCCCGCCGGTGTAGGGGTTGAGAACGGTCATCTCGGTGTCGCCGGTCGCAGCGGTGCCGGCCAGCCAGAACGGGTGCGTGGTCATGTCCGTGACGCTAGACCCCCGAGGACACCGACCGCCTTGTCCACAGTTGCCAATCCGAAAGCTCGCGTTGGCCACTGTGGCGCATTGACGGCGGCGGGGCCCCGCGTGGTCGGCAGGCCGCGGCGGCCGCAGGGCGGCAATCCCGTCAGTGGATCTTCGGTCAACCGGCTGGCGTCCGCGCGCTCCTTGATACACAGTGGTGGGAGAGGGCTCTGCCAGCACGTTCGGCCAGACCCTCGGGTCCACCGCCGCCGACGGGAACCCGGGAGTGCCCATTGCCGCTCGTCTACCGCACGCTCGTCGCCGTCCCCGACGACGAGGGGGACCTCGTCGCCGTCGCCTCGGCCGTACTCTCCCGCTGGCTGAGCAAACGCGGCAACTCGGGCGCGCGGGTGGACTTCGCCTCCTCCGGCCGCCATGAGCTCAGCAACCGCTCCCGTGCGCTGGTCGCGCGGCACGACAACGCCGACGAGGGCCTCACCTTCCTCCGCCTGACCACGGAGTCCGAGAAGCCGGACGGGGTGTGGCGGACCCTCGCCACCGTCGTCGTCGACCCCGAGCTCTCCCCGTGGAACCACCTGTGGATCGACATGACCGTCGACGCCGCGAGCGCCTCCGCGGCCCCGGACGCCCCCCGGCTGGACGTGATGCCACCCGAGGCCGCGCGGATGCTGCTGGAGTCGGTGGGCGCGTACGACGGCGCGCACCCGCTGCACCCCTGCCCCAGGATCGTGCGCGGCCGTGAGGAGGCCGACGTGTCCGCCCTGCTCTCGACCGTCCGCGACCCGCTCAGACGGATGGCGGTCGTCGCCACCGGTGCGCCCGGGGGCGTGACCGTCGCCGACTGGCGCAACACGATGGCGGGCGTGCTGTCCCGCTGCATGGGCATGTGCGCCGGGTACGTGCTGGACGGGGCCGCGCTGGAACGGGTGGGCCGCCTGCTCCCCCGGGACCTGGACGTCCCCGCCGGCGGGGTGCGCACGTTCTTACCCGGGGTGGACCTCACCGACCCGGAGAACGCCCAGCGTCACCCCCGGATGAACCCGGCCACACTCGACACCGCCCGCGACGGCGCACGCGTGCGCAACTGGGTGGGCGCCGCCCTCTCCCGCAGGGTCCGCGACAACGCCCTCGGGCTCGCCCTGCCCGGGCCGCTCAGAGCGATCGACGCCCTCCTGGCGGAGGAGACCGAGGACCTGCGACGGGGCCCGTACACTCCCGCTCCGCTCCCTGCGCGGACCGCACCGACCGGATCGGGGAACGCCATCGCCCACCAGTCCGAGCAGGATTCGGTCACCATGGCGGAACTCGCCGCCACCCAGGCCCAGGAGGAGCAGACACGACGACTGAGGGAGGAGGTGCGCCGACTGAGCACGCGGATCGCAGAGCTGTCGGAGGAACGCCAGGCCCTGCTCGCGGAGACCGCGGACCTGACCGAGGAACTGGACACCGCCCGGGAGGAACGGCGTGCCGCCCGTTACGAGGCCCGGTGGCTGCGTGACCAGGTGCGGGAAGCGGGCCTGTTCCGGTTGGCCGCGGCCCCGGCACCACTCGACCCCGAGCAGCGCCCCCCGTCCAGTGTGTCGGAGCTGTTGGAGCGGATCACCGACGGGACGGCGCTGCCCCACCTGTTCTTCACCATCGAGGACCAGACGGTGTACGAGCTCTCCGAGAGCCGCAAGGAGACGCTCTGGGTGACCCGGGCCTGGGAGGCCCTGCTGGCCCTGAACGACTACGCCCGATACCAGTTCGACAACCCCGGCAGCGGTCTGGGGTTCCACTCCTACCTGCGCGAGCCCCCGGACGGTTACCGGGTGATCCCGGTCAAGAGGCTGGCCTCGCAGGAGTCGGACTACGTGCGCAATCGGGGAAAGCTCAACGAGAAGCGGGTGTTCCGGGTCCCGGCCGAGGTGGACCCGGCGGGCCGGGTACCGATGTACGCGCACATCAAACTGGACATCGAGTACGGCATCTGTCCGCGCCTGTACTTCTTCCCGCACCTGGGCCCGGACACCACCAACCGGGTGTACGTGGGCTACCTGGGCCGCCACCTGCCCGTCCAGCAGTCCAACTGAGCCGGCGGGCCCGGGCACGCTCAGAGCACCCGGTGCCCGAAACTCCGGGAGAGCGGCGCCAGGTCCGGTTCACCGTGGGACTCCACCATCTCCTTGAACCGGATCTCCTTGTCCGCGCCGAACCGCCGGACCTTGGCGGCGTAGCTCTGCGCGGAGTGGAAGACCGGCGGATCGGTCTTGCTGTGGAACTTGTCGGCGTACATCACCAGTTCCTCCTCGGGGGACTCGGCCAGGTAGTCGGCGACCGGGAGGGGCAGACCCTGCTCACGAACGTCGTCGCTGGTCACCCCCACACCGGTGTGGTGTGAGCAGAACCGGCACAGGACCTCTGGCATCCCCTCCCCCGCGAGGAGCTCGTGGCCGAGCACCCCGTGGCCGACGTAGCGGTCGTGGTCGATGCGCCCGGAGCCGTCGATCAACCGGTAGACGCCGATGTCGTGCAGCAGGCACCCCGCGCGGACCAGGTCGGCGTTCACCCCGGGGGCCGCGCGGTCGAGGAGTTGTTCGGCCACGGCGCACACCGCCCGGCAGTGCGTGTACACGCGCTCGAAGGACTCGGGGGTGGGCGCGTGCCGCTCGTGGAGGGCGCGGATCTGTTCGTCGGTGGGAATCAGCACATCCGCACACTAGCCGCAGGCCCCGCCCCGTCTGCGCATACCCTGGAGCCCGTGACGGGAACGAGCACCGAGGCCGTGACGGGCCTGGCGGAGACGGAGTGGCGCGAGCGCGCCGAGCGGCACGAGCGGCGCGTGGACGCGCTGGTCGGCGACCACCTGCGGCGCCGGCGCGCGGGTGAGCGGCACCCGGTCGAGGACTTCCTGTTCACCTACTACAACCTCAAACCCGCGCAGCTGCGGCGCTGGCACCCCGGCGTCGGTTCGGTGCTGCTGGGCGAGGGCGCCCGCGCGCGGCTCTCGGAGCGGTTCTACACCGAACTCCCCGGCGGGGTGGGTCTGGACGTGCCCGCGTTCCTGGCCGCCCGCCCGGTGCTGGACTTCGTGGAGCGCCTGCTGTCCTCGGTCGCACGGCGCCCCGCGCACCTGGGCTGTTTCGGCCTGCACGAGTGGGCGATGGTGTACCGGACCGAGGAGGTCAGGCACGGCCAGGTCCCGCTACGGTTGGGCCACGAGGGCACCGACCGGGTCGTGGAGTCGCACCGCGTCCAGTGCTCGCACTTCGACGCCTTCCGGTTCTTCACCGGACCCGCGCGCCCGCTCAACACCCTGCAGCCCACCCGGGAGGCACAGGCGGAACTGGACCAGCCGGGCTGTCTGCACGCCAACATGGACCTGTACAAGTGGGCGTACAAGCTCACCCCGGCGGTGCCGTCGGAACTGGTGGCGGACTGTTTCGAGCTCTCCAGACAGATCCGCGTACTGGACATGCGCGCCTCGCCGTACGACCTCCGGGACTGGGGGTACCAGCCGGTGCGGATCGAGACCGCCGAGGGCAAGGCCGCCTACATGGAGTACCAGCGGGACTTCGCCGAACGCGGCACGGTCCTGCGCGAGCGGCTCCTGGCCGTGTGCCGGGACCTGCGCGCGGCGTCCTGACGGGGCCGCGGAGGCGTCTCAGGGCAGGTCGGCCCGGCCCTCCTCACGGGCCAGGCGTTCCCGGGCGAGGCGGTGGCCCCGCCACGTGCCCACGATCAGCAGCAGCATGCCCGCGGCCACCGGGCCCAGGATCGCGACGATCTGGCCGTTCGGGTCGGAGACCAGCGGGGTGAGGACCACGGCCGGCAGGAAGGCCAGCCCGGCCAGGACCGACCAGCGGGCGGAGGCCTCGTGCACCGCGTACCAGGCGGCGTCACTGGACCGGGTGTACCTGGTGCG
This sequence comes from Nocardiopsis moroccensis, assembly GCF_055763695.1. NCBI lineage: Bacteria > Bacillati > Actinomycetota > Actinomycetes > Streptosporangiales > Nocardiopsidaceae > Nocardiopsis > Nocardiopsis moroccensis. Next base: position 3,518,747 of record NZ_CP199747.1, read on the forward strand.
GATTCCGACGAGTTCGTTGGGTCCGATCCGCCGTCGCGCCCCCAGGACGCCTACCGCCACCAGTGCAGCGGCCGCGCCGGACAGGCTCAGCATCACCAGGATCAGCGGGGCGAGGGGGATGGTCTGCTCGGCGGGCTGGGCGATCAGGGTCACTACCGGTCCTCCGTCGTTCTGCGTGCGGGAGCGTCCTCCGGGGGCAGGGCACAGGCGGCGGTCCCGCCCGGGAGCCGGTGCCGGTTGGCGGCCACGAGCCGGTAGGCGGCACGGCTGAGCAGGCGCACCCCGGGCAGCAGCATGAGGCGGCCCAGGACCCTGGCGGGGAGCCCCGCCGCCAGCAGGACCCCGGCGACCGCGTCGCCCCCGGCGAGCAGCCGCCCGTCCGGGTAGACGACCCAGGCCCGCTCGTCGGCCTGCTCCGGGGTGAGTCCCGCGGCGGCCAGGTCGACGTCCTGCCAGGCCGCGAAGGCGGTCCGGGTGCGCAGGCGGTCCCGGGCGAAGCCGACCGCCCGCTGGCAGAAACCGCAGTCCCGGTCGTACAGGAAGAGCCCGGAACCGGGAAACGCGCTCGCGTCCGTTCCTCGTCCCATACCCCTATTCTGCCGTAGGTCCGCGCGCCGTGACAGTCACGGATGTCACGGTCCGCCGCACGTCGCGCCGTGCCTGCTGTCATGACCGCGACCCGGCCTCCTCCGCCCGGACACGGCGAGGGGCGGGACCCGTGCGGATCCCGCCCCGGTGACGCACCCGGCGGAGCCGGTGCGCCGCGCTCTGCCTACGCCTCGGTGTCGGCGCCTTCGCCGCGGCGCTTACGGCTCATGTACAGGGCCGCGCCACCGCCGGCCGCCGCGAGGGCGCCCGCGGCCACCAGGCCGGCCAGGGCCGAACCGGTCACGGCGAGGTCGTCCCCGTCGTTCTCCGGGGTCTGGCCCGGCTCGGTGACGGGGGTGGTGGGCTCGGGCTCCTCGGTGGTCCCGTCCTCGGGCTGCTCGGTCTCCCCGCCCGGGGTCTTGCCGTCGTCCGGGACCTCGGGGGTCTCCGGGTTCTCGGGGTCCTCGGGGGTCTCCGTCTCCGGCTCGCCGGTCGGAGTGGGGGTCGGCGTCGGGGTCGGGTCGGTCTCGCCTTCCTCTTCCTCCTCGGCGCACTCGACCTTGAAGACCTTGTGCTTGGCCTTGCCCTTCTGCCCCTCGAAGGTCCACTCCAGCTTGTAGTGGCCGTCGTCGAGGGTGAGGAGCTCGGTGCTGCCGGCGCCCTCCTCGTCGAGGACGAGCTCGCCGTCCAGCTTCACCGTGCCCGCGTCGCTCGACCCGCCGTGGGCCAGGATCTCCCAGGACACCTCCTGGACGGAGTCGAAGCCGAAGGCGACGACCTGGAAGTCGCAGACCTTCGGTTCGTTGCGGTTGTCCTCCTCCGGGGTCTCGGGGTTGTGGATCTTCACCGTTCCGTTGTCACCGGAGGCGCCGGGGGCCGCGGCGGCGAAGGCACCGCTGCCGAGGACGAGGCCGGCGGTGAGGGCGACTCCGGTGATGAGTCGGGTGCTGAGCGCACCGGTACCGGGGGAAGGGAACACGGGGGACTCCTGTGTGGTCGATGCGGTCCACCGGGGCGGGAGTGGACAGAAGTTGCGAAAGGTACACAAGAAACTTACTGCTCTTCCCCGTGGCACGCCTGACAAACCCATAACCGAAAAATCACGATCAAGAAACTTGGCTCGGAATACCGGGGTTGGCTCAACCGCGAAGAGTGACCGGGGTTCCGCCTGTTCAGGGCCCTGCCCAGGCCGGGCTATGGCCACGAGGACGGCCCGTGCGGGTGAAAAACCCGTGGCGGCCCGCGTTCGGGCTGCCGAGGTTGGGCCCATGACCGACGCGAAGATCCGCCCCTACCGCGCCCCTCCCGCGAAGACCAGTGACCCCGTTGCCGGGCCCTGGCCTCCCTCCTCCGGCCGGGCCGGGACTGCACGAGTCCTCCGGGGTCGGTGGGATCCATGAGGTCCGTGGGGTCGGTCGCCCTACGAGACGGCACCGTGGCGGGCCTGTTCGACACCCAGGTGTACGTGTGCCGCTGCTTCACCCGGCCCACCCTCGACCCGTGATCTTGCTACCAGGGGCAACTTCGGCGCCCATTTCGCTTCTGGTAGCAAGATCACGGAAGATACAGGGGGTTATCCACAGCCTGGCAACAGGGTCTCGCTTCCGAAGGGACTCCACCGCATTCTGAAGGCATGACCCCTCCCGAACCCCGCCGTGGTCTCATCGCCCCGCAACAGTCCAGGCTCCACGCACCGGGGCGACCCACCGCTACCGCTCAGCGACGGCGCACCCATCCGTACCCTGCCGCGCGCGGTACCCGTGCGGTCCCCGGCTCCGCTCTCGCTGTCGCCGCTCGGCAGCACGGAGTACTCAGCTGGGGACAGGCCCGTGCCGCCGGTGTCACCAAGAGCGACGCGCGCCGCCTTGTTCGCAATGGTGAATGGGGGCGCCCGCACACCGGCGTCTACTCCGTACGAAGCCTGACCGCCCCTTCCGGCTCGGACGGGCACCTTCGCTCGGCAGCCATGGCCGCCCAACTGGCTCTCGGACCGGACGCCTTCGCCGGTGGCGAGACCGCCGCACTCCTGTGGGGGATGCAGGGTCTTCCGCGGTGGGACGGACGGACCGTTCACATGGTCATCCCCGCGCTCGGAGCCCAGCGTCACCACCATCGCATCACCCTGCACAGCTGGCAGGTATCTCCGGGCGAGGTCGCCACAACGACGGGCATCCGCCTGACCGACCCCGGCAGGACCCTGCGTGACACCCTGCTGCGGGTGGATCGGGAGACCGCTGTCTGCCTCATGGACTCCGCGCTGCACCGTGGACTCATCCTCGAAGAGGACGTGGAGGAACTGGAGCTGGCCAACCGAGGACGGAAGGGCTGTGTGAACGTTCGCCGGTGGTGGCCCCTGGCCGACGGGCGCGCCGAGAGCCCTCTGGAGACCCGCGTGCGCCTGATCTGCGTGGACGGAGGAGCGCCTCCGACGGACCTGCAGCACCGCTTTCGAGACGGCCTCGGCCGTACCATCGGCATCGCCGACTTCTGGTGGGAGGAGTACCAGCTCATCGGTGAGGCCGACGGACACGGTCCGCACGGCCTGCCTAGGGCACTGCTCAGGGACCGGGAGCGGCAGAACGCCCTCCAGCGCTGGCATCCGGGTGTGCGCATCGTCCGCTTCACCTGGCAGGACCTGAATCGGCCCCAGTACATTCTCGCCGCCATCACCCGCGCGGGAGGATAGGCACCTCCCCAGAGCACACCTGCGGCCCGTGGCCCGTGATCTTGCTACCAGAAGCGAAATGGGCGCCGAAGTTGCCCCTGGTAGCAAGATCTACTGGTTCATCCTGGTGTGTGTCGGGAGGGTTTCGACGGGAGCCGCCCGACAGCGGGGCTGGGGTGACTCCAGCAAGATCTGTCCCACGTGGACCTTGTCGTGACCTGTCCACCAGCACCCGCAGGCCAAGACCCTGGCCGCGGGAGTGACCTCATAGAAGCCTGTGCAGCCGATAACTCACAGTAGATCTGTCCCCCGGGCCAGGGCCCTGGTAGTCGTCCCGTTCCTGAACAAAGGAAAGACAGGACACCACCATGGTGACAGTGGGCATCGATCCGCACAAGAACATGCACCAGGCCCTCGCGCTGGCCGATGACGGCACCCGGCTGGGCACTGCCAAGAAGGTCACCGCGGGCCCGCAGGCCCTGGGCGAGCTCCTGGCCTGGATCCGCCCTCTGGCGGGCGATGCCCCGGTGTTGTGGGCGATCGAGGGCGGCCCCGGGCTGGGCCGGGCCATCGCTGACGCCTTGTTGGGGGCGGGCCAGGAAGTGGTGTGGGTGCCGGCGCGCGCGATGGCCGCCCACCGCCGCCTGAGCGGGGCGGTGGGCGCCAAGTCCGACGTGATCGACGCGGTGGCGGTGGCCCGCGCGGCGATGGCCGACCCTGATCTGGCCCGCCACCGTCTCGATCCGCTGGTGCGGCAGGTGCGTGTGCTGGTGGATCTGCGCCAGGACCTGGTGCGGCGGCGGGTGGCCCTGACCAACCGGGTGCTGGCGATGCTGCACCGGGAACTGGACCACAACCTGGGCAAGGGTGCGTTGGCCACCCGGGCCAAGGTGGGACGGGTGCGTGCGCTGGTGGAGGGGGCCGAGCTGGGTGAGGTGGTGCGATGGGCGCTGGCCGAGCAGCTGGGTGAGGTGCACACGCTGTTGGTGCGTATCGCTGGGGTGGAGCGGCGGCTCAAGGAGTTGGTGGAGCCGTTGGCGCCGAACCTGTTGGGGATTCGTGGTGTGGGTGTGGTCTGGGCTGCGGTGTTGCTTTCGCAGGTAGGGGACGTGTCGCGGTTCAAGACCTCGGCGAGGATGGCCCGGTGGGCGGGGTGCGCGCCGATCCCGGTGTTCTCCTCGGGGCGCCAGCGGCACCGGTTGCATCGGGGTGGGAACCGGCAGGTGAACCGGGCGCTGCACTCGATCGCTGTGGTGCAGGCCCGGTTCCATGGGCCGGCCCGGGAGTTCGTGCGTTCCCGGCAGGAGGCCAAGGGCACCAAGGGTGCGTATCGGGCGTTGAAACGGCATTTGATGGATGTGGTGTATCGGGCGATGGTCGCTGATCAAGTGGTGAGAGAGCGGGCTGTTGTCTCTCTTCAGCCCGCCACTTGACATAGAAGCGTCACGGCGGATGGGAGAGCGCGTTCGCCCCGGCTCAGCCCGCCCCGCGCACGATCCGTTCCGCCTGGTCCGCGCTCGGCCGGAGCTGCCCGGACAGGATCTGTTCGGCGTAGTGGCAGGCCACCCGGTGGGTACCGCTGCCCCGCACACCGTGCAGGGGGCGCAGCTCGGGGCGCTCGGTGTCGCAGCGCTCCTCCTGCCGCCACGGGCACCGGGTGTGGAAACGGCAGCCCGGGGGCGGGTCCGCGGGCGAGGGCAGGTCACCGGCGAGCAGGATGCGCTCCCGGGTGTCCTCCACCGTCGGGTCCGGTACCGGCACCGCCGACATCAGCGACCGGGTGTAGGGGTGCGCCGGAGAGCCGTACATCTCGTCGCCGGTGGCCTCCTCCACCAGCGACCCCAGGTACATCACCCCCACGACGTCGCTGACGTGCCGCACCACCGCGAGGTCGTGCGCGATCACCAGGTAGGTCAGCCCCAGCTCGTCCTGGAGCTCCTCCAGGAGGTTGAGTACCTGTGCCTGGATGGACACGTCCAGCGCGGAGACGGGCTCGTCGCAGATGATCAGGTCGGGTTCCAGGACCAGGGCGCGGGCGATGCCGATGCGCTGGCGCTGACCGCCGGAGAACTCGTGCGGGTAACGCTGGAGCGCCTTGGCGGACAGGCCCACCCGTTCCAGCGCCGCCACCACCCGGCGACGCTGGTCCTGCGCGGTCCGTGCGCGCCGCTGCCTGCGGGTGAGCCCCCGGGCCTCCTCGTCGGAGGGACCGCCGATCCCGTGGGTCTGCAGGCCCTCCAGGAGGATGGACCCGATGTTCTGCCTCGGGTTGAGGCTGCCCAGCGGATCCTGGAAGACCATCTGGAGGTTGGCGCGCTCACGGCGCATCGACTCCGGGTCGAGCCCGGCCAGGTCGCGCCCGTCGAACCAGACCTCGCCGTGGGTGATCTCGTTCAGCCGCAGGACCGCGCGACCCAGGGTGGTCTTGCCACAGCCGGACTCGCCGACCAGGCCGTAGGTACGGCCGCGCTCGATGCCCAGCGACACCCCGTCCACGGCGCGCACGTGACCGATGGTGCGGTCGACGACCACCCCGCGCCTGATCGGGAAGTGGACCTTGAGGTCCCTGATCTCCAGCAGGCTCATCCCCGCTCCTCCTCACTCGCCGCGGCCGGGATCTCCGGTTCGGGTCGGTCCGGGCCGGTGCGGCCGACAGGGTTCACGCACCGGTGGATGTGGCCGGGGCCCTCCTCCTGACCGGGCGCCGCGACGAGCGGGGGCGGCCCCTGGAGACACTCCATCGTGTAGTGGTCGCAGCGGGGGGCGAACGCGCACCCGTCCGCCCAGGCGATGTTGTCGTTGACCGAACCGCGCACCGGGGTGAGCGGGTCGCCGCGCGGCGCGTCCAGACGGGGGATGGAGCCGAGCAGGCCCACCGTGTAGGGGTGGGCGGGGTCGGCGAACAGCGGGCCGCGCGGGGCGGTCTCCACGGCCTTGCCCGCGTACAGGACGTTGATCTCGTCGCACAGCCCGGCCACCACCCCCAGGTCGTGGGTGATCATGAGCAGGGCGGTGCCCTCTTCGGTGACCAGGTCCCTGAGCAGTTCCAGGATCTGGGCCTGGATGGTGACGTCCAGGGCGGTGGTGGGCTCGTCCGCGATCATCAGCCGCGGCCGGCAGGCCACCGCCATCGCGATGAGCGCGCGCTGGCGCATACCGCCGGACAGTTGGTGCGGGTACTCGCCCAGGCGTCGGGTCGGGTCGGGGATGCCCACCCGGTGCAGCAGGTCGGCGGCCTCCTTGCGGGCGGCGGCGCCGCGCATGCCCCGGTGCCGCCTGAGGATCTCGGTGACCTGGACGCCGATGGGGACCACCGGGTTGAGCGAGCTGAGCGGGTCCTGGAAGATCATCGCCAGCTGGGACCCGCGCAGGTCGCGCATCCGCCGCTGGGAGACCTTCAACAGGTCCTGCTCTCCGTCGGGCAGGCGCATGAGGGCGCTCCCGCCGACCTTCACCCCCCGGTCCGGCAGCAGTCCCATCAGGGCCAGGGAGGTGACACTCTTGCCGCAGCCGGACTCGCCGACCAGGCCGGTGACCCGGCCCTCCTCCAGGGCGAAGGAGACACCGTCGACGGCGCGCGTCTCGCCCTGCCCCTTCCGGTGGAACACCACGGACAGCTCGTCCACCGCCAGCAGCGGTGTGCTGGTAGTCATGGTCACTTCCTCAACTTCGGGTCGAGCGCTTCCCGCAGCGCCTCACCCAGCAGGGTGAAGCCGAGCGCGGTGATGATGATGCCCAGGGCCGGGTAGACGGCCAGGGACGGTGCGCTGGACAGGAACCGCTGAGCCTCCGAGAGCATCGTCCCCCACTCGGGGGAGGAGGCGTCCGGGTTTCCCAGGCCCAGGTAGGACAGTGCGGCCGCGTCGATGATGGCGGTCGCCAGGGTGAGCGTGGACTGCACGATCACCGGGCCCATGGAGTTGGGCAGGATGTGGGTGAGGGCGATCCTGTGCCTGCGCACGCCCAGCGCCTCGGCGGCCAGAACGTACTCGCGGCTGCCCTGGGAGATCATCGCCCCGCGCAGCAGGCGGGCGAAGATCGGGATCTGGGCGACGCCGACCGCGACCATGACCGTGGTGAGGCTGGGCCCGACCAGGGCGGCGACGGTGACGGCCAGCAGCAGGGTCGGCATGGCCAGCATCATGTCGATGACGCGCATGACGACGTTGTCGACCTGGCGCCCCCACCGGCCGCCCAGGACCGAGCAGGCGCCGGCGGCACCGCCGAGGAGCGCGCCGAACAGGAATCCGACGAGGGTGGCGACCACGCCGACCAGGAGGGTCTGACGGGCGCCGATCACCATCCGGGAGAACATGTCCCGGCCCAGGTGGTCCAGGCCCAGCCAGTTCTCGGCCCGCGGGCCGACGAACTCGTTGCGGTTGGGGAAGACCTCGCCGCCCCAGGTCTGGGAGGTGGCGCCGTAGGGGGCGATGAACTCCGAGAGCAGCGCCACGACGACGAACAGCGCGACGATGGCCGCTCCGGTGATCGCCATCGGGCTGCGGCGCATCCGTTGGAGAGCCTCGCGCCAGATCCCGGCGCCGTGGCCCTCGTCGCCCCGTTCGCCCATGAGTTCGGCGAGTCGGTCGACCTTGGCGGCCCTGCGCTGGTGGAGCGGGACCTGGGACGGGTTGGTGCTCGGTGTCGTAGGCATCACTGGGCCCGCACTCTCGGGTCGAGGAGGCTGTACGAGATGTCGACCAGGAGGTTGATGAACACGTACATGGTGGCGATGAGCAGGATGAACCCGGTGAGCACCGGGTAGTCGCGGTTCTGCGTGGCCTCGTAGACGAACGATCCGATGCCCGGGAAGGCGAAGACGCTCTCGGTGAGGACCGCTCCGGCGAAGAGGCTTCCGGCCAGCAGGCCGACGGCGGTGACCACCGGCAGCAGGGCGTTGCGGAGCACGTGGCGGGTGCGCACGGTCGTGCGGTGCAGGCCCTTGGCGTTGGCGGTGCGGACGTAGTCCTCGCCCATCACCTCCAGGACGCTGGCCCGGGTCATCCGGGTGATGACGGCGAGCGGGATGGAGGCCAGCGCGAGCCCGGGCAGCACCAGGTGGGCGAGGGCGTCCGTGACGACGTCCCATTCCCGGGTCATCAGGCCGTCGAGGACGACGAATCCGGTGATGTCGGTGCGGCTGAGCCCCGGAGAGAGCCGGAAGGCCGACGGGAAGACGCCGAGCCGCTCGGCGAAGATCACCTTGAGGATGAAGGCCAGGAAGAACACCGGTGTGCAGATACCCAGGAGGGAGCCGCCGACGGCGGCGAAGTCCAGCACCGTGCCGCGACGGCGCGCGGCGAGGTAGCCCAGCGGCAGACCGGCCGTGACGGCGATGAGCATCGCGGTCACGGCGAGTTCGAACGTGGCGGGGAACCGGAGGAGGAACTCCTCCAGCACGGGGCGCCCGGTCTGGATGGAGGTTCCCAGGTCGCCCTGGATGATGCGACGGAGGAAGGCCAGGTACTGAACCGCGACGGGTTCTTCCAGGCCGAGCGAGCGCCGTAGCGCGGCGCGCTGTTCGGCGGTCGCGTCGTCGGGGAGGAGGGCGTACTCCGGACCGCCCGGCAACCGTTGGAGCCAGACGAACAGCAGGATCGACAGGCCGCCCAGTGTGGGGATCAGCTGTAGGAGTCGCCTGACGATGAATCGCAGCACCTTCGCCGCCTTTCGCCAGTGGTGGGAACGATGGACGCGAAGCGTCCCCGCCGGGGTGTGGCGGGATGTACGTGGGCCCCGGAGGTACGGGAAGGGAGGGGTCCTGCGAGGCGGGCCCGGCCGGTCTGGGCCGGCCGGGCCCGGTGCGTGCCTCTCCCGGGTCGGGGAGAGGGGGTCCGACTACTTCCAGGAACCCTCGGCGAAGTTCTCCTGGGTCAGCGGGCTGACGTTCGGCGGGTTGACGTCCCCGGAGAACGCGATGGAGGGCGGCGAGCTGGAGATGGGCAGGCCCGGCAGGACGTCCATCACCATCTCGTTGAGCTCCTGGTAGCCGGCGACGCGCTCCTCGGCGTCCGGGTTGGAGCTCACCTCGGCCATCCGGTCGAACAGCTCCTGGTCATCCAGGCCCCAGGCACTGCTGGGGCCGGCGAACCAGGTGCCGATGAAGTTGTAGGCGTCGTTGTAGTCACCGGTCCAGCCGAGCAGGTAGAGCGGGCAGTTACCGCTGTCGGTCTGGTTGATGTACTCGGCCCACTCGTAGGAGGTGGCCTCGACCGTCACGCCGACCTCCTGGAGGTCCTCCGTGATGACGTCGAAGATGTCCTTGGGGGCGGGCATGTAGGGACGGGTGACCTCGGTGGGGTAGCAGAACTCGACCTCCAGCTCCCCCTCCCCGTAACCGGCGTCGGCCAGCGTCTCCCGGGCCAGGTCCGGGTCGTACTCGAACTCGCGCACGTCCTCGGACCATCCGTCGAGGGTGTCCGGGTGGAACTGGGTGGCGACCTCGCCGCCCTCGGGGAGGATGGTGTCCACGATGCGCTGGCGGTTCACCGCGTGGGAGAGGGCCTCACGGACCTCCAGGTCGGCCAGGGCCTCGTGGTCCTGCTGGTAGGCCAGGTAGAGGACGTTGAACACGTCGCGGGTGGGCACCTCGAAGCCCGCCTCCTGGAGCGGGGCGACGTCCGCCGGAGCGACCAGGTCGTAGCCGTGGATGTCGCCGGCCTCCAGCGCCTGGCGGCGGGCGTTCTCGTCCGGGATGGCCCGGATGATCATCGTCTCGAAGCCCGCCGGGTCGCCCCAGTAGCCGTCGAAGCGGTTGAGGGTGATCTCGCCCTGGTCCTGATTCCACTCCTGGACCGTGAACGGACCGGTACCGGCGACCGTCCCCGGGACCTGGCTGTACTCGGGCAGGGTCGGGTTGCCCTCCTCACCACCGATCTCCTGGCCCTCCATGGCCTCCAGGCTGCTGGGGCTCATGATGCCGAAGGCCGCGAGGCTGAAACCACCCGGGTAGAGGGAGGAGTACTCGCTGACCTCGATGACGGCGGTGAGCTCGTCCTCGGCGTCGCAGGAGACGAAACGCGGCTCCGGCGGGGCGTGGTCCTCTTCGTTCTCGGCGAAACCACCGAAGATCTTCTGCCAGTAGTACGAGTTGTTGGAGCTCTGGTAGGCACCGGTCAGATTGAACCAGCGGTCGAAGTTGGCGCAGACCGCTTCGGCGTTCAGTTCGTCTCCGTCGTGGAACTCCACGCCGTCACGGAGGCCGAAGGTCCAGACGGTTCCGTCCTCGGACTGGTCCCAGGTCTCGGCCAGTCCACCGACGATTTCGGAACCGCCGGATTCGTGCTGCAGAAGGGTATCGAAGACCTGGCGGCTGTAACGGAAGGTTTCTCCGTCGGTCGCGAGGAAGGGATCGAGCGATGCGATGTCGCCGGCGGAGGCGAAGACGAACGGCTGTTCGCCGCCGTCAGAGGCGTCTCGGTCGCTTTCCGCGCAGGCCGTCGCCACGAGCGTGAGCGACGCCGCGGCGGCCAGGAGGCCGAGCGGATTTCGGGAAGACTTCGTGAACATGGTCCACCTCAGTGTGGGGCCGGGGGGTCGGGTCCCTGAACGATGAGTCGGACCCTAAACCGCACCATGACCGCCTGGGAAGGTAGACGGCTTGGTATTAATACAACCGTTTCAGATCTGTGCCGTGATCCATAGGTCGGTTTTTGACCCACAGGTGTTCAACCGAGGTCCGTCTCCGCGGGCACTCCGGGTTTGCTCCGGCATCCCCCGGACATTCGCCCGACCACCATTGCCAATTCCTTTATCCGACCATGGGACGAATAACCTTTTCGACGTTGTGTCCGCTTCCCGGGTCCGCCCGGGGGCCGCGCGAAGGCGCTGCTCGTCCTATGATCTGCGGATGAACACTCCCCTTGACGACGCGGACCTCACCGCGTTCCTCGAAGGCCAGGACAGCGCCTGGCTGGCCGAGCAGTTGATGCTCGTCGCCGACGAGGACCCCATCACACGCATCCGCCTGAGCGCCGCGGCCGGAGCGGAGAGCGCGGTGGAGGAGGCCCGGGCCGTCGTGCTGTCCCGGACCACGGAGCACTCCTCCGCGGCTTCGGCCCAGGACCCCGACGACGGGGATCCGCTGCACCGGGCGCTCGACCTGCTGGACGACCTCCTCGACTACGGCTTCGAGGACGAGGTCGGCGACATCGCCGACGAGGCACGCGAGCTCTACACGACCCGGCACGGCCAGGACGACAGCGAGCACCTGGCCCGCCTGCACGTCCTGGCCGACGGCGAGGAGGACTGATCCGACCGGGGCGGGCCCGGGTCGGCCGCAGCACGTCCCCCGCATGGTGAAGGGCCCGGTGGGGCGGGAGTGCTCCCGCCCCACCGGGCCCCTGGCGTACCGGTCCTCCGCGGACCTACAGACCGCACCAGCGGCGCACGCTGGTGCTCCACAGCGCGATGTTCACGATGATCGCGAAGAGGGTCGCCAGCAGCCCAGCACCCAGCATCGGGGTGTCCGCCAGTTTGCCGGCCGTGTACAGCGCGGACACGGCCGTGCCGAGCGCGACCAGCGCCCCGAACTGGGCCGATCGCCACAGCACGTGGCCCGCACGGCGCACGGGCAGCGCCAGCACGGCCATCCCCAGGGCGACCAGCGCGGCCAGGACCAGCAGGAACCGCAGATCGCTCACGACCGGGCCGGGAGCGCCGGCGTCCAGCATCGTCCAGGACTGGTAGGCCAGCAGGGCGTACCCGGCGGCGGCGACGAACATCAGGACACAGGTCTGCCGAACGTCCTGCGGGGGTCGCACGCCCGGGTGGCGTGCGGCGAGAATGCTCTGCCGGGGCGCCGGAACCACGCTGAAGGGCCGGGAGGCGGAGGAGACAGGGGACGTTTGGGTGTCTTGCATGACGAACAGGGTCGCGCGCCGGGGCGCACTACACAAGTGGAGCACGATCTCCCGAACACACGGTTGCCATATCGTCACATATCCACACGAAAACCTCTGCTCAGTCCTGTGTGACGCGCAGCCGACCCGACACGTACTCCAGGGCCTGAGCGACGAGCGAGTCCAGGTCACCGCGCAGGTCCAGCTCCACGCCGGCCTCGTCCGGGCCGAGCCTTTGCAGCGTTTCCATCTGGGAGCGGAGGAGGGCGGGCGGCATGAAGTGGTCCTCCCTGGCCCCGATCCGCTCCCAGACCACCTCGGAGGGCCCGTGCAGGTGGAGGAAGCTCACCCCGGGGGCCCCGGTCCGCAACACGTCCCGGTAGGTGCGCTTGAGCGCGGAGCAGGCCATGACCGTGGACTCGCCCCGCTCCTCGTGCTCGGCGATCCACCCGGCCAGCTCGCGCAGCCAGGGCCACCGGTCGAGGTCGGTCAGCGGCGTCCCGGAGGACATCTTGGCGATGTTGGCCTCTGGGTGGAAGTCGTCGGCCTCCGCGAAGGGCAGCCCGAGCCGCTCTGCGACCCGTTCGGCGACACTGGTCTTACCGCTGCCGGATACGCCCATGAAGACAAAGTGCATGATCTCTCCGTGTCCTGGCTCGCCGCACGGCCGCGACGCCGCCACCAATAGTGGTATCAATCAATCCGGCTAGGCTTCAGCCTGAGACTCCGGCCAGGCCCGGCCGGGGCGAACGAAACCTGGGAAGCAACGGGGAACGACGATGGCGACCGAGCACCGAACGCTGCACAACCGGGTGCTGGCGGTCCTCGGCCCCGCGATCGCCGGCGGTGAGTACGTGTCCGGGCACGCCTTCACCCTCCAGGGGCTGGAGCAGGAGTTCGGGGTGTCCCGGACGGTCGCCCGCGAGGCGGTCCGCGTCCTGGAATCGATGGGGCTGGTGGTCAGCCGGCCCAGGACCGGCATCCGGGTCAGGCCCCAGCGGGACTGGAGCGTCTTCGACCCGCAGCTGATCCGCTGGCGCCTGACCGGTTCGGGCCGGATGGAGCAGCTGCGCTCGCTCAACGAACTGCGCGCCGCGGTGGAACCGGGCGCCGCCGCCCTGGCCGCCGAACGCGGCCCCGCCGACGAGCGGGCCCAGCTCGTGGTGGTGGCCGAGCAGATGTCCCGGACCGGCCGGGCCGGCGAGCTGGAGACCTTCCTCGAACTCGACGTGGTCTTCCACCGCCGCATCCTGGAGCTGTCCGGCAACGAGATGCTGTCCGGCCTGGCCGAGGTGGTGACCGAGGTACTGGTCGGCCGTACCTCCTACGACCTGATGCCGCACAACCCCCGCCCGGAGGCACTGCGCCTGCACACGGCGGTGGCACAGGCCATCCGGGACGGGTTGCCCGACGTGGCCGAGGCGGCGATGCGGTCGATCGTCACCGAGGTCGCGGATGCCCTCAGGGGTGACGGCCCGCCTTCGCCCTGACCCGGATCCCGCCCGCGCCCCGGGTCACAGGATCAGGTGGAGTCCGAAGGCGAACCCGAAGCCGATGAAGCCGATCAGGGTCTCCATCACGGTCCAGGTCCTGAGCGTGGTCCTGACGTCCATCCCCAGGAAGCGCCCGACCAGCCAGAACCCGGAGTCGTTGACGTGCGAGAGCGCGGTCGCGCCGGAGGCGATGGCGATCACGATCAGGGCCAGGTCGATCGAGCTGAGCCCGGAGGTGTTCTGCACGGCCGGGGCGACCAGCCCGGCGGCCGTGGTGAGGGCGACCGTGGCCGACCCCTGGGCGACGCGCAGCGCGAGGGCGATGACGAACGCAGCGACGATGACCGGCATCCCGGTGGACTCCAGGCTGCCCGCGAGTGCGTCACCGATCCCGCTGGTGCGCAGGACGCCGCCGAACATGCCGCCGGCGCCGGTGATGAGGATGATGCCGCAGACGGGACCGAGCGCGCCGCCGACGATCTCCTCGACCCGCTGCCGGGTGAAGCGGCCCCTGCTGAGCACGGCCATCGCGTAGATGACGGTGATGAGCAGTGCGATGGGCGTCTGGCCGAGCAGCAGCAGTGACTGGACCCAGACGGCGCCCTCGGACAGGGTCCCGGTGGCGACGAGGGTTCCGGTGCCGGTGTTGGCGAAGATGAGCAGCATCGGCAGCAGCAGGATGCTGAGGACGGTGGCCAGACGCGGCGGGTTCTCGTGGGTGACCTCGCCGTCGGCCGTGACGTCGTCGGGGGCGGGGAGTTGGAAGCGCCTGCCCGCCCAGAGGCCGTAGAGGTAGCTGGCCAGGTACCAGGTGGGGATGGCCAGGACCACGCCCACCAGCAGGGTGAGGCCCATGTCCGCGCCGATCTCGACGGCGGCGGTGACCGGTCCGGGGTGCGGCGGCACGAAGGCGTGCATGACCGCGAAGGCGCCCGCCGTGGGCAGGGCGTAGGTGAGCACGGAGCCGCCGAGGCGGCGGGCCACGCTGAAGACGATCGGCAGCATGACCACGAGGCCGACGTCGAAGAAGATCGGGAAGCCGAAGAGCAGCGAGGCCGCGCCGAGCGCCAGGGGCGCGCGCTTCTCACCGAACAGCTTGATGAGCGCCCCGGCCAGGACGGCCGCACCGCCGGTGACCTCCAGCATGCGTCCGATCATCACGCCCAGCCCCACGAGCAGGGCCACGTTGGCGAGCGTGCCGCCGAACCCGTCGAGGAGGGTGGGCACCACCCCGTCGACCGGGATCCCCGCCGCGAGGGCGGTGAGCACGCTGACCAGGACCAGCGCGATGAACGCGTGCAGCTTGAAGCGGATGATCAGGAACAGCAGGAGGGCGATGGCCCCTGCCGCGATTCCGAGGAGGGGACCCGTGCCGTAGACGGGTGCGAAGTTCTCCACGACGGAGCCTTCCAGTGGACGGGACGGTGGTGCTCGGCCGTGTCGGAACACGCCCTTGACCTGCTCTTGGACCAGGCTCCGAGAATGGTAATACCATTTGTGATCCCATGTGAACTCCAGGTTTCGATTTTGTGATGGAGACGCAGGTCACAGGCCTGGAATCCGTGGGAGACACCTCCGGCACAGCCATCCCGCCACCGATCCGCCTCCGGTCCGGAGCGATCCCGCGGCCCGGTGCTCCCCCGCCCGTGGGGTACGACCGCTGCGGGCCCGTGCCCCGCCCGGGTCAGAACGGTTTTTTCATGGCACCGGCGAATAAAACCGGAGCCGCTCGCAGCGGCCTCCGGGGACCCGGTTTCCGAAAATTGACACCCCGGCGCCCCTGCCCCCAACCTCGTGCCATGAACGCTGAGCCCCGCACCCCCCTCCACCTGGCTGTCTACGACCAGATGGCCGACTGGCAGTACGGTCACGCGGTCGCCCACGCGCGGGCGGGCATCGGTCCGCACGGCACCGGGAGCCGCCGGGTCCTCACGGTGGGGTTCACCGGGGCGCCGGTCACGACGGCGGGCGGACTCACCGTTCTGCCGGACCTGGCACTGCCGCAGCTCAAGCCCTCGGCCAGCGCGATGCTGGTGTTGCCGGGCGCTCCCGAGTGGGACTCCTCCCCCGAGATGATGGCCCCGCTGGCCTCGGCGGCGGGCATCTTCCTCGACGCCGGAATTCCGGTCGCCGCGATCGGTGACGCCACCGCAGGGCTGGCCCGGGAGGGCCTGCTCGACCACCGGGACCACACCGGCACCCGGGAGAAACTGCTGGCGACGGGGTACGCCGGCGCGCACCGGTACCGGTCGGAACTGGCGGTCACCGACACCGACCTCGTCACCGCCGGACCCACCGCCGCCGTGGAGTTCGCCCGCGAGGTCCTCGCCAGACTCGACGTCCACACCGCCCGCACCCTGGACGCCTGGTACCGGCTGCACGCCCTGCACGAGGGGAGCGCCCGCCTGAGCCTGGCGGACGAGGGCTGATCCGCACCTGGCGGAATTCGGTCACCACCCGCCCCAGTATCGTCAGGGCAGTACCGCGTACTCGCGACGGCACCGCACCACACCGGGGGGACCCTTGATCGACCTGCGTTCGGACACCCTGACCCGTCCGACCCCCGACATGCGCCGGGCCATGGCCGAGGCCGAGGTGGGCGATGACGTGTGGGGTGAGGACCCGACGGTGCGCGCCCTGGAAGAGGAGACCGCCGCCCTCCTGGGCCACGAGGCCGCCCTCTACGTACCCTCCGGCCACATGGCCAACCAGCTCGGGCTGTACGTGTCCACCCGCAGCGGCGAGGAGGTGTGGGCACACGAACACCACCACCTCATCGGGGACGAGCAAGGTGCCGCGGTGGTGCTCTCCCGGGTCCTGCCCCGCCTGTACTCGGGCGACCCCTTCCCCCCGCAGGAACTGCTGGAGTCCTGGATCTCCGGACTCGGCAACGTCCACCGGGCCGACCCCGCCCTGCTCTGGCTGGAGAACACCTTCACCGGCCGGGTGGTGCCGTTGGCCGAGCAGCGGCGGGTGACGGACTTCGCGCACGCGCACGGGTTGCGCGCCCACCTGGACGGGGCCCGCCTGTGGAACGCCGCCACACACCTGGGGGTCTCCCCCGGGGAGGTGGCCCGGGGGTTCGACACGGTGTCGGTCTGTTTCTCCAAGGGGTTGGGCGCCCCGGTGGGCTCCGCGCTGGCGGGTGACGCGGACACGATCCGGCGGGCCAGACGGGGCCGCAAACTGTTGGGCGCGGGCATGCGCCAGGCGGGGATCATCGCCGCGGGCGCCCTGTACGCGCTGCGCCACCACCGGGAGCGGGTGGTGCTGGACCACGAACGTGCGGGCAGGCTGGCCGAACGGGTGGACGGCCTGCCGGGGATCTCCGCTGTCGCCCGGACCAACATGGTGCTGGTCTCGACCCCCGAGGGGGAGGCGGCCCGGTACGCGGAGGCGTTCGCCGAGCAGGGGGTCCGCGGGCTGGGCGGGGGCTCCCGGATCCGGTTGGTGCTGAGCCTGGAGATCACCGACAGCGACGTCGAGGAGGCGGCCGGGGCGATCAAGAGGGCCGTCGCGGAGCTCTGAGGATGCTCGCCCGGTGTGAACGAATCCGCGCCTGGAGGAGCCTCGCAGGTCAGCGCGGTGGGCCGTCGGTACACTTGGCCGGTCCCGCGCGAACACGAGACACCGGGAGGTGTTGCGCATCACATCGCGTAGTAGCATCGAGCGTATGACATTGTCGTACTAGAGAGTGGTAGCACCGCAATGCCGGGAAGAATCCAGTCCATCGAACGCGCCGCCGCGATCCTCCGGCTCCTGGCCAGTGGCGCCCGCGGACTGAGCCTGGCGGAGGTCTCCCGCTCCCTCGAACTACCGAAGGGCACCGCCCTGGGCATCCTGCGCACGCTCCAGCACGTGGGCTTCGTGGAGCAGGACCCGGAGTCCGGCCGCTACCGGCTGGGCGGCGGGATGCTGAGCCTGGGCACCCGCTATCTGGACGGCAACGAACTGCGCACCCGGGCGCTGAACTGGGCCGACACCCTCGCCTCGCGCAGCGGTGAGAGCGTGCGCATCGGCACTTTGCACAAGCACCAGGTCCTGGTGGTGCACCACGTCTTCCGCCCGGACTCCACCCGGCAGACCCTGGACGTGGGAACCCTGCTGCCACTGCACGCGACCGCCCTGGGCAAGGTGCTGATGGCCTTCGACCCCCTGGCGGTCCCCGAGGAGGTCGCCTCGGTCGAGCCCGACTCCCCGGTGGAGTTGACCGCCTTCACCCGGCACACCGTCACGTCCATGGCCTCGCTGGAGGGGCGGCTGACCGGGATCCGGGACAGCGGCTGGGGCTGGGAGGCCGAGGAACTGGTCGACGGCGAGGTCTCCATCGCCGCGCCCATCCGCGACCGGCGCGGAGTCACCGTCGGCGCCATCGGGGTGCGCGGTGCCGTCGAGCGGCTGCGCGGCGACGACGGCAAGCCCGACATGGAGCAGGTCTCCTACGTGCGCGACGCCGCCCGGGCCATCTCCCGCGAACTGGGCGCCACACCCTACTGAGCGCCGAGCGCGGCGGACCCCGCCACCCGAGGGCCGCCCGACCGCACCGCGGGACTCCCCGGTGCGGTGCTTCCGCGACCCCGCTCCCCCTGAGACAGTAACCATCCGAACACGTGATCCACGCGACACAATTGCGTCACGCTGCCTTGACACGGGCAGGAAAGTCGGATGAAACTTACGCCTAATCATACGTCAATGTCGTACATCGTGCGGGGTCAACCGCTACTTGCGCACCGACCGAGAACCGACCGAGTCCGCACCCAGAGCCGTTCTCCTGAAGGCGAGCACCGATGAGTCAGCAGTACGTCGCCGCGATCGACCAGGGCACCACGTCGAGCCGCTGCATCCTCTTCGACCGGGACGGGCGCATCGTCTCGGTCGACCAACGAGAGCACCGTCAGATCTTCCCGCAGCCGGGGTGGGTGGAACACGACGCACTGGAGATCTGGACCAACGTCGAGGCGGTGGTCCAGGAGTCCCTCCAAAAGAGCGACATCAGCCCGGACCAGGTCGCCGCGATCGGCATCACCAACCAGCGTGAGACCACCCTGCTGTGGGACCGCGAGACCGGCGAACCCGTCCACAACGCCATCGTCTGGCAGGACACCCGGACCGACGACCTCGCACGCGAGCTCGGTGCCGAGGAGGGCCAGGACCGCTTCCGCCCCAAGTGCGGCCTGCCCCTGGCCACCTACTTCTCCGGCCCCAAGATCCGCTGGCTCCTCGACAACGTCGAGGGGGTGCGCGAGCGGGCCGAGCGCGGCGAGCTGCTGTTCGGCACCATGGACACCTGGCTCATCTGGAAGCTGACCGGCCGCCACGTCACCGACGTGACCAACGCCAGCCGCACCATGCTGATGAACCTGGCCACCCTGGAGTGGGACCCCGAGATCCTGGAGGCCATGCAGATCCCGTCCAGCCTGCTGCCGGAGATCCGCTCCTCCTCCGAGGTCTACGGGGAGGCCCGGGGCTACCTGGCCGGCACGCCCGTGGCCGCCTCGCTGGGTGACCAGCACGCCGCCCTGTTCGGCCAGACCTGTTTCGACAAGGGCGACGTCAAGGGCACCTACGGCACCGGCACCTTCCTGGTGATGAACACCGGAAACGAGCCCGTGACCTCGACCAACGGCCTGCTCACCACGCTGGGCTACAAGATCGGCGACGCGCCGGCCGTGTACGCCCTGGAAGGCTCCATCGCGGTCACCGGCTCCCTGGTCCAGTGGCTCCGCGACAACCTGGGGCTGATCTCCACCGCGCCCGAGATCGAAACGCTCGCGCGCTCGGTGGAGGACAACGGCGGCTGCTACGTCGTCCCCGCCTTCTCCGGACTGTTCGCCCCGCACTGGCGCGGCGACGCCCGGGGCGTGATCGCCGGGCTGACCGGTTACGTCAACAAGGGCCACATCGCCCGTGCCGTCCTGGAGGCCTCGGCCTGGCAGACCCGTGAGGTCGTCGACGCCATGAACGCCGACTCCCAGCTCGACCTGACCACCCTGAAGGTCGACGGCGGGATGACCGCGGACAACCTGCTCATGCAGATCCTGTCCGACGTGCTGGACGCCGAGGTCGTCCGGCCGATGGTCGCCGAGACCACCTGCCTGGGCGCGGCGTACGCGGCGGGGCTCGCCGTGGGCTACTGGCCCGACATGGAGACCCTGCGCGCCAACTGGCACAAGGCCGCCGAGTGGAACCCGAAGATGGACCCCGAGGTCCGCGAGCGCGAGTACCACAACTGGAACAAGGCCGTGCAGCGCACCCTGGGCTGGGTCGAGCACAAGGACGACAAGTAACGGGGCGGACGCTCCCCGACTCCCCACACACATGACCGCGCCCCAGGGACGCTAGCGCCAACTGGAACCCCTGGGGCGCGGTTCGCAGGCACCTGTTCGGTGCCCCTGCCCATCAACTCGTGACGGGTGAGTCCGATTATGCCTGTGGTGGAACGGTTCCGTTCCCCGGGCAGGACACTCCCGTGACTCGGCTGCCCCGTACGGGGCGGAGGTCCCCATGGTCTATCTGGCAGAGTTCGTCGGTACGGCGATCCTGATCCTTCTCGGCGGCGGTGTCGTCGCCGGCGTCTCGCTCGCTCGGTCCAAGGCCCTCGACGGGGGTTGGATCGTGGTGACGTTCGGCTGGGGTATGGCGGTCGCGATGGCCGTCTACGTGGTCGGCACCACCAGCGGCGCCCACATCAACCCCGCGGTCACCGTCGGCCTGGCCAGCATCGGCGAGTTCGACTGGGCCATGGTGCCCGGCTACCTCGGCGCCCAGGTCGCCGGTGCCTTCTTCGGCGCCTGCCTGGTCTACCTGGCCTACCTGGCGCACTGGGAGCCCACCGAGGACGCCGACGCCAAGCTCGGCGTCTTCAGCACCTCGCCCGGGGTGCGCCGTCCGGTCGCCAACCTGGTCACCGAGGTCATCGGTACCGCGATGCTGGTGCTGGGCATCCTCGGCATCGGAGCCAACGAGGGTTCGGTGACCCAGGGGGACGCCGACCTGTCCGCCCTGTTCGCCCACGGCCTGTCCCCGCTGCTGGTCGGCCTGTTGGTGCTCGCGATCGGCCTGTCCCTCGGCGGCCCCACCGGGTACGCCATCAACCCGGCCCGCGACCTGGGCCCGCGCATCGCGCACGCGCTGCTGCCGATCCCGGGCAAGGGTTCCTCCGACTGGGGTTACGCCTGGATCCCGGTGGTCGGCCCTCTGCTGGGCGGTGTGATCGGCGCCTGGATCTGGAACCTGACCGGTTTCGGGGGCTGATCGACCCCTCCTCCGCTCTCCGGGGGCGCCCGGCTCGGGCCGGGCGCCCCCGACGTGTCCGGGGCGGCCGGCCCCCTACGGGCTCAGGTGGACCTCCTCCAGGTAGTCGAGGGTCTCCCCCGGCCTGAGGGCGACCAGCCTGAGGTGGTTGACCAGGTTCTGGTACCGGGCCACGTCGTCGGGCTCCTCCAGGTAGATGCCGTCGGTCGCGGTCTCCAGGAAGACGACGGTGGGGTCGATGGTGTCGGGGAACTCCAGGATCACGCAGGAGCCCCCGCACCCGGGGTTGAGCTTGGCCGCCCTGGTCATCTGCACGGTGACGTTGGGGCGCTGGGCCATCTCCAGGATGTGCTTGACCTGGGTGCGCCGGACCTCGGGGTGATCGGTCAGGCGCAGCAGGGAGCCCTCGTCGAAGATCGCCCACAGCTCCGGCGGGTCCTGGTCCTGGAGGATCCGCTGCCGGGTCATCCGGGCGTCGACGGCCCGACGGATCTCCTGGGGGTTGGCCAGGCAGGACTGCGCGGTGGCCGTCATGTACTCCGGGACCTGCAGGAGTCCGGGGATCATCAGGGGCTGCCAGGTCGTGATGGACCGGGCCTCGGTCTCGAAACCGACGAACCTGGCCGCGAGGACGTCCCGGTACCGCGTCCACCAGCCGCGTTCGAGCGACTGGCGGCACAGGTCCAGGATCTCGTCGAACTCTCTGCCCCGCGGCACCTCGCACGCGTCCAGGATCGATCTGACCTCCTGGAGGCTGGGGCGCTTCTTCACCCCGGACTCGATGTTGGAGTACGTGGACTTGGACAGGCCCGCGTCCGCCGCGGCCTCTTCGCTGGTCTTGCGGACGGCGAGCCGGACGCGCCTGAGTTCGGCGGAGAGCCGGCGCCGCCGGATCGTGGGTGAGTACCTAGTGGCCATGATGTCGTTCATCGTAGGACCGGAGATGTCCCCAAGTGGGGCAATCCGGGGAACTCGGAGTCCAGGCATCACCTCGGTCCGCAAAACCGGGACGCCGTCTTCTCAGAACCCGGATTCCAGCTTCATTCTGATCGGACCCCGAACCGCACCGCAGGGCGTCCCCACCGACCCGAGCCCGCCCAGCCCTCCTCCCGCCCAGGCCAGTCGTTCGACAATGCCGAACTTCAGACACAGCAAGCAACAACACGAACCCCTTGGGTAACAGCCATCCCCCTCTCCACCACCCAAAACCGGGCAGCGCCAGGGAGCTCGCGCCAATGGCGGTGCCCATCTTCACCAACGTTCGGCATTGTCGTATCATGCATACGACGCCCACCTGAATCGTGGAGCCCGTTCAGGTACGTGCGGTAACCGCCCCCCTTCCCAACGGACGGAGCACCAGCCATGACCGCCAGCACCCACCGAAGCGACGCCCCCACCATCCGCGCGCGCACGCGCGAGGAACTCACCCGGGGTACCTTCGACCTCCTCGTCATCGGCGGCGGGATCCTCGGCACCTCCGTCGCCTGGACCGCCACCCAGGCGGGCCTGCGGGTGGCCATGGTCGACGCCGGCGACTTCGCCGGGGCCACCTCCAGCGCCTCCTCCAAGCTCGTACACGGCGGCCTGCGCTACCTCCAGACCGGTAACGTGCGCCTGGTCGCGGAGAACCACAAGGAACGGCGCTCCCTCGCCTCCGACGTGGCCCCCCACCTGGTCAACCACCGCCCCTTCCTGGTTCCGATCTACTCCGGCGGCCCGCACGGCGCCGCCAAGATGGGCGCGGGCGTCTTCCTCTACTCGGCGCTGTCCGCCTTCGGGGACGGCATGGGCCGCCTGCTCTCCCCGCTCCAGGCCAAGCGCCTCGCCCCCGGGCTGCGCACCGAGGGCCTGAAGTCCGTCGCCGCCTACAGCGACCACCAGATGAACGACAGCCGGATGGCGGTCATGACGGTACGCGCCGCCGTGGACGCCGGGGCCGTGGTGCTCAACCACGCCGAGGTCCGGGGGCTGCGCACCACCCGGGGCCGGGTGACCGGGGCCGATCTGCGCGACCGGGTGGACGGGAGCGAGTTCGGGATCGACGCACGGCTGGTCCTCAACGCGACCGGCCCCTGGGTGGATCACCTGCGTCGGCTGGAGGACCCGGACGCCGCGCCCAGTGTCCGGCTGTCCAAGGGCGCCCACCTGGTGCTGCGTACCCCGGACCCGTGGCGGGCCGCGCTCACCATCCCGGTGGACAAGTACCGGGTCTCCTTCGCCATCCCCTGGGAGGGACACCTGCTCCTGGGCACCACGGACGAGGCCTACGAGGGCGACCCCGCCGACGTGGGGGTGGTGTCCTCGGACGTGGACCAGATCCTGGGCGAGGCGGCCCTGGGCATCGACGCGCCCTACCTCGACCGCGACCGCATGACCTACTCGTTCGCCGGGCTGCGCGTCCTGCCGGGCGGCCCGGGCGAGACCAGTTCGGCCAAGCGGGAGACCGTGGTCACCCAGGGGCGGGGTGGAATGCTCTCCGTGGCCGGCGGCAAGTGGACGACCTACCGGCACATCGGCCGGACCGTCCTGGAGGAGCTGCGCAAGGTGGCGACGGTCCCGCTGGCCGAGGACATGGCGGACCCGCTGCGGACCGTGCCGCTGCCCGGGCTGGCCAGTCCGGACGCGGTCACCCAGCGCCTCATCATCGACCGCGAGCCGGGCACCCGCCTGGACCCGCTGGTCGCCCGGCACCTGGCCTCGCACTACGGGAGCCTGGCCATGGACATCGCCGGCCTGGTGCGGGCCGACCCCGGCCTGGGCGAGCGGATCCACCCCGACGGCCCGGACGTGTGGGCCCAGGTGGTGTTCGCCCGCGACCGCGAGTGGGCGGTGACCGTCGACGACGTGCTGCGGCGCCGGACCACCGTCACCGTGCGGGGCCTGGACACCGCCGAGGTCCGCGAACGCACCCGGGCCCTGCTGGAGGCCTGACCCCCCGCACGCACCGGACCCCGGAACCGTCACTGACGGCTCCGGGGTCCGGTGCTGTCCGAGGCGGGGCCCGGACGCGCGAACGCCCCCGGAGAGTGGAAACCCTCCGGGGGCGTTCAGCGACGTCTACGCCTGCAAGGGGTGACGACGCTACGTCTTTGCGGTCTTAGATACCGACGACGTTCTCGGCCTGCGGGCCGCGGGTGCCGGCGACAACCTCGAACTCCACGCGCTGGTTCTCCTCCAGGTTACGGAAGCCCGTGCCCTGGATGGCGCTGTAGTGAACGAAGGCGTCGGGGCCACCGTCGTCGGGGGAGATGAAGCCGAAGCCCTTCTCGCCGTTGAACCACTTCACAGTTCCCTGAGCCATGTTTTCTCCTTCAGCTCGGTGTACACGGACGCATACTCACACGCCCGAAAATTGCCGCGAGCCGACTCCAAGAGAAACCGCCCGCCGGTCACAAACTCCGCGGGCAAGACACCAACTGCGAAATTCAACGACTAACAATCTCTAACGAACGTACCACAGCCTGAGCGGCTGTCGAGGGTTTCAAGTGTGGCAACTCGCACGGCCCGCCGGGGAATACCGGCGGGCCGTGCGGGAGACGCGTGTGAGGCGGGTGAAGATCACCGGCGTGTCACGCAGGTGTCACCGAGGGTTCACGAGGGAATCGTTGACGCACTTCAGCACAGGTGGCGCCGTCACGGCCCCCGGGTCGAGATCCGCTCCTTTGAACACCGTGAACGTGTGCGACTCGCCGGGCAACAGCGTCACCAGCGCGCTGTCCGCACTCGCCCCCGGGTCGAGTCTGTCGACGTTCAGCACCAGATCCCGCAACAGCACACGGGCTTGTACGTTCACATGCAAATCGGAACCGTCCACCCGTGTTTCGACTTCGAATTCAGGTTTTCGGTAGTCCAGGTCGAGATCCCGGCAGAAGAACCACCAGGCCCGCTCTCCGGCACCGTCGACGGTCAGCACCTCGCGGGCGTCCGCACCCGCCCGCGCGACCTCCGGGGGCACCGGAATGCGCAGCGCCCCGCGGGGCGCCACCCGGACCGGGTGCGCGGAGGCGGCCAACTCGGCCCCCGTCACGGTGTCGCGACGGGCCACCGTCACCTCGGCGACCCACTCCTGACCGGTGTCGTTGCCCAGGACCACCTGCAGCCCGCCTCCGGGAGCGGGCTGCACCGTGGCCGCCCGGTCCGCGTACACACGGCGCAGCGCGTACCACAGCGGTTTGTACCGCCCCTGTCCGTCGACCGCCGCCCACGAGGTGACCGGCCAGCAGTCGTTGAGCTGCCACATCACCGTGCCCGTGCAGTACGGCCAGGTGGCGCGGAAGTGCTCGATGCCCAGGGTCAGGGCCCGCGCCTGGTTGACCTGCGTGAGGTAGTGCCAGTCCTCGAACCCCCACTCGCGGTCGCCGAAGTGCGCGGCGAGCCCGCGGGCGAGCTTGCCGTTGCCGTCGATCGCCTTCTGGTGGTGCATCACCCCGGGCGAGGTCGGGGTGAGCGGGTCGTCGGACACCGAACCGCGCAGCGTGGCGTAGGTCGGCGGCGCCTGGTACCCGAACTCCGCGGCGAACCGGGGGCGGTGCTCCCGGTAGACGGTGTAGTCGAGCTCGTTCCACACGTCCCACAGGTGCATGGTCCCGTGCGAGGGCTCGTTGGGGTGGACCCCCTCGGCCTCGGAGTAGGGACTGCCCGCCCAGTAGGGACGGGTCGGGTCGAGCTCGGAGACCGCTCGGGGCAACACGTCCAGGTAGTACCCGGCGCCCCAGGCCCGTCCGTCGAGCTCCTCCTTCCACCCCCAGTCCTCGTGACCCCAGATGTTCTCGTTGTTGCCGCACCACACCGCCAGGCTGGGGTGCGGCGCCAGCCGCGCGACCGCCTCACGCGCCTCGGCCTCGACCTCCGAGGCCAGCGGTTCGTCCTCGGGGTAGGCGGCGCAGGCGAAGAGGAAGTCCTGCCACACGAGGATGCCGCGCTCGGAGCAGAGCTCGTAGAAGTCCTCGGACTCGTAGATCCCGCCGCCCCACACGCGCAGCAGGTTCATCCCGGCGTCCCGGGCCTGCTCGATCCGCTCCCGGTAGCGGTCCCGGCCGACCCGGTGCGGGAAGGCGTCGTCGGGGATCCAGTTGGCCCCCCGGACCAGGATGTCGCGGTCGTTGACCCGGACCGCGAAGGCGGACCCGTCCGCGTCGGGCCCGCTGCGCACCGCCACGTTGCGGAAGCCGATCCGGCGCTCCCAGCCGTCGAGGGCCTCCCCGTTCGCGGAGAGCTCCACCCCCAGGCCGTACAGCGGCTGGCCGCCGTGGCCGCGCGGCCACCACAGCTCCGGTTCGGCGACCACGAGTTCCAGGGCCGCCTCCGTCTCTCCGGCCGCCACCACCGCGGTGGCCTCCGCGCCCGCGACCGAGGCGGTCAGCGTCAGGTCCTTGTCCCGCCCGGGCCCGGTGCGCTCCACCTCCACCCGCACGCTGACCCGCCCCAGTGATCCGTCCGCGGAGACCGACACCAGCGGCCGGACCGAGGCCAGTCGCGCCGTGGACCAGGCGTGCAACCGGATCGGCCGCCAGATCCCGGAGGTGACCACGGTCGGTCCCCAGTCCCAGCCGAAGTTGCAGGCCATCTTGCGGATGTACTGGTAGGGCTCGTCATAGGCGGCGGGAAGCGCGCCCATCCGCTCCCGGTTGGCCTCCGCGTACCGGTAGGGCGAGGCGAACTCCACCTCCAGGGAGGGATCGGCCTCCCCGGCCGCCAGCACATCGGTGACGTCGAAGCGGTACGAACGGTGCATGTTGGCCGTCCGGCCCGCCTCCCTGCCGCCGACCCGGACGGTGGCGACGGTGTCCAGGCCCTCGCAGACCAGGTCGACGCGCTCCGCGTCCGGAGCGCCCCTGCCCGCGCCGCCCAGGGCCCGGACCTCCGCGGCCAGGGAGCGCGTGTACCTCCAGTCGGTCCGGCCGATCCAGCCCAGCCGGTCCTCGTTGTCATCCAGGTAGGGGTCGGCGATCAGGCCGTGGTCGAGCAGGTCCGTGTGGACGCAGCCCGGCACGGTGGCGCCGACCTCGCCGACCTCGGCGGCCGGTTCCGGCAGGGCGCCCTCGTGGGGCACCGCCGTCAGCTTCCAGCCGTCGTGCAGGTCGAACCACGCGGTCATGCGTGTTCCTCTTTTCCCGTGGTGTGTGGCGGTCGCGGCGCGGCGCGGCTCAGTGCTGGTCGATCCCGACGAAGTGCCCCTTCTCGACCTCGGTGAGGGGAGCGGAGTCGTCGTCCTCACCGACCGTGGGCAGGACCACGTCCTCCGGCGGGTTGGCCGCCAGCTCCTCGTCCACCTCGGTCCAGGTGCGGTGCAGCTGGGGCACGCAGGAGAGCAGGTGCCGGCTGTAGGGGTGCATCGGGTTCTCGAACACCGCCCTGGTGGGCCCCATCTCGGCGATGGTGCCCTTGCGCAGGATCACGGACCTGTCGCTGACGTAGTTGCCCAGGGACAGGTCGTGGGTGACGAACAGGATGCCCAGCCCGCGCTCCTTGAGATCGGCGAGCAGGTTGAGCACGTCGATGCGGGTGGAGGCGTCCAGCATGCTGATGATCTCGTCGGCCACCAGCAGCTTGATGTCCAGGAGCAGCGCACGAGCGATGAGCAGCCGCTGGAGCTGCCCGCCGCTGAGCTGGTGCGGGTACTTGTCGAGGACGTTGCCGGGGTCCAGCCGCACCGTGCCGATCGCGTCCAGGACCTTCTGTCTCCAGTCCGCGTCCGAGGTCGCGGGGAAGTAGGAGGAGCGGATCATCTCGAAGACGCGGTCGGCCTTGAAGATCGGGTTGAAGGAGCTGAAGGGGTCCTGGAAGACGCCCTGCACCCTCCGGTAGTACTCCTTCTTCGCGGAGAACCCTCGGATCCGGGAGACGTCCTTGCCCTCGAAGAGGATCTGGCCGGAGCTGACCCCGGTCAGGCCCAGCACCATCTTCCCGATCGTGCTCTTTCCACTGCCGCTCTCACCGATCAGCGACACCACCTCGCCGGGTTCCACCGTCAGGTTGACGTCGCGGACCGCGCGCAGCCTGGCGCCGCCGAAGGCGCCCACCCGGTACACCTTGTGCACGTGGCTCAGTTCCAGCACGGTTCTACCTCCCCGTCTTCCAGCAGGCGGCCCAGTGGCCGGGTTCGATCTCCACCAGGGGCGGAGTCTGCGAGCACTCCTCGGAGGCGATCGGGCAGCGGTCCTTGAACCGGCAGCCGGTCGGCGGGTGCAGCAGCCCGGGCGGGGTGCCGGGGATGCCCTCCAGACGGGTGTCCTCCGTGGTCGTACCGACCTCCGGCAGCGCACCGATGAGCATCTTGGTGTACGGGTGCTGGGGGTCGTTGATGATCGTGGAGGCCGGGGCCTTCTCCGCGATCCGGCCCGCGTACATCACCATGACCGTGTCGGCCATCTGGTAGACGAGCGAGATGTCGTGGGTCACGAAGATCATGCTCTTGACGTAACCGCGGTCGCGGAACTCCACCATGGACTCCACCACCGACCGCTGGGTCGACACGTCCAGGGCCGAGGTCGCCTCGTCCGCGATCAGCAGCGAGGGGTTGAGCAGGGTGGCCATGACCATGACCACACGCTGCTTCATCCCGCCGGACAGCTCGATCGGGAACCGCTTGAGCACGTCCGGGTCCAGGCCGACCAGCTCCAGGCGGCGGTCCAGCTCCTCCGCGACATCGCCCGGACGCACGCCGCGTGAACGCAGCAGCTCGTTGATCATCCGGCCGATCTTGCGGGTGGGGTTGAGCGCACTCATCGCGTACTGCGGGATGAGCGAGATCTCGTGGTAGCGGAACCTGTTCATCGCGCGGTCGTCGGCGATGGGCACGTTCTCGCCGTCCAGCTCGATCGTGCCGTCCACGTGCCGCATCCGGCCGTCCAGCCGGATCAGGCTCTTGCCGAGGGTGCTCTTGCCGCAGCCGGACTCCCCGGCCAGGCCCATGATCTCCCCGTCGGCGAGGTCGAAGTTCACCCCGTCGAGGGCGTGGACGTCCCCGCGCAGGGTCTGGTAGTAGACCTTCAGGTCGTTGACGCGCAGGGTCATCACAGCTCCCGCAGCTTGGGGTTGAAGACCTCGTCCAACCCGACGTTGAGGATGTACATCGAACCGACCAGGATGGTGATCCCGGCACCCGGTGGAATGAACCACCACCACATGCCGAGTTGGAGGGCGCTCCAGGCGACGGAGCTCTCCAGCATCAGGCCGAGGGAGACGCCGTTCGCGGGTCCGAGGCCGATGAAGTCGAGTCCGGCGGCGATGAGGATGGCCCCGCCGAAGAGCAGGATGAACGACATCACCAGGTAGGAGCTCATGTTCGGAGCGATCTCGGCGGTGATGATCCGCCAGGTGCGGCGGCCGCTCAGCCGGGCCAGGTCCACGTAGTCGCGGGTGGCCAGGGACAGCGCCTGGGAGCGGACCGCGCGCGCCGCCCACGGCCAGGAGGTCAGCCCGATGAACAGCGCCTGGACGACCACACCGCGCACGTCCAGGTAGGCGACGGCGACGATGAGCACCACCAGGGTGGGCAGGACCAGCACCACGTTGGTGAGCATGTTCAGGATCTCGTCGACGAGCCCGCCCTTGAAACCGGCGACGAACCCGACCGCGGTGCCCACGATGAAGGCGATGCCTCCGCCCAGGGCCCCGACCAGGAAGGTCGAACGCAGTCCGTAGACGAACTGGGCCCAGATGTCCTGGCCGAAGGAGGTGGTGCCCATCCAGTACTCGGAGCTGGGCGGCTGGCTCTTGGGACCGACGTAGACGTTGGGCCCGTGGTCGATGAACAGGGGGCCGATCAAGCCGGTGAACAGGAGCGCGAGCACGATCGCCGTGCCGATGAGGAGCTTGGGGTTGCGCCGGGCGAAGTGCAGGCCCTCGGAGAACTTGCGTTCACCGGCCGGTTCCGGTGCCGTACCGGAGCCGGCCGCCCCAGGGGTCGCGGGGACGTCGGTCATGATCCGCCTCCCGTCATCTGGACTCGCGTGCGCGGGTCGACCAGGACGTAGATGATGTCGATGATGAAGTTGGCGATCAGCACCCCGACGACCACGAACAGGAAGATTCCCTGCAGCAGGAAGAAGTCGTTGTTGTTCAGGGAGTTGAGTACCAGGGTCCCCAGGCCGGGGTAGTTGAAGACGATCTCGGTGAGCAGCGCGCCCGCGATGATGGTGCCGAGCTGCACGGCCAGGCCGGTGATCTGCGGCAGCATCGCGTTGCGGAAGGCGTAGCGGCGGATCAGCCGGCGCGGGGCCCCCAGCGCCTGGAGGTAGTTCGAGTAGTCCGCCTCCAGTTCGTAGATGATCATGTTGCGCATCCCGATCGCCCAACCGCCGAGGGCCACCAGGAACATGGACAGGAACGGCAGGAACCAGTGGGTGATCAGGTTCGAGATGAACGGCCACGACCAGGAGGGCGTGAGCGCGAAGCTGTAGCCTCCCGCGGTCGGGAAGAAGCCGCCCACCACACCGAGCGCCCAGGCCAGCAGCAGGGCGAGCCACATGTAGGGGGTCGCGGTCAGGATGTAGCCGACCGGCAGCACGGTGTTGTCGAGGATCTTGCTGCGGGCGGCGAACGCGCCGAAGCGGTTGCCGACGATCCAGCTCAGGATGATGGCGGGGAGCAGCAGGCCCAGGGTGAACGGGATGTGCCGCAGGATGATGTCGGTGACGGGCTCGGGGTAGAGCCACACGCTGATGCCCAGGTCACCGCGTAGGAGACCGCTCCAGAAGCTGAGGTATTGCTGGTAGAGCGGGGTGTCGAGGCCGAAGACCTCGTTGTAGTAGGTGTTCATTCGCTCCAGGGCCTCCGGGTCGGAGACCGAGGCCCTGTTGAGCATGCTGCTGACGGGGTCGCCGGGCATGAACCGCGGGATCATCCAGTTGATGGTGACCGCGACGACGAAGGTGATGCCGTAGATCCCGAGTTTGCGGCCCATGTAACGCCACACGGGTGTCCTCCAGGTGCGGGGGCACGGGTGTGGAGCGCGCCCCGCACCGGGGGCGCGCTCCACACGTGCTATTCGGCCAGTTCGATCTCGGCGAGGGTGCGGACGGCTCCGAGCTCGAACCATCCGTCCCACATCGTGGCGTAACCAGGGTTGCCCTGGTCACTGGGCCAGTTGGTCCAGGTGGTGTTGGTCTGCTGCGACCAGAGGCCGTTGTACCAGAGCGGGATGGCCGGCAGCTCCGCCAGCTGGATCTCCTGGATCTTCGAGGTGATCTCCGCGGCGGCCTCCACGTCGTCGGCCGGGACGGCGGCGAGCTCCTCCACCAGGGCCCAGGCCTCCTCGTTCTCGTAGCGGCCGAAGTTGACCGTGCTCTGCTGGTCGCGGACCGGCAGCTGGAAGAGGTAGTCGTAGTACGTCCACGGAGTGTTGCTCAGCTGGCGCTCGTTGTTGACCAGCAGGTCGTACTCACCCGAGTTGCGCTGCTCGACCAGCAGGTCGTAGTCGGGGAACTCCGCCTCGACGTTGATCCCGACCTCCTTGGCGTTCTCCGCGATGACCCGGGCGGCCTCCATCCAGTCGGTCCAGCCGGAGGGCACCTGCAGGGTCAGCTCGATGGGCTCGCCGTCAGGGGTGTCGACGAAGCCGTCCCCGTCCTGGTCGGTGTAGCCGGCGTCCTCCAGGAGGGCGACCGACTCGTCCGCGTTGTAGGTGTAGCCCTCCTCCGCGACCAGTTCGTGGTCGATGTAGTCGTCCCACTGGGGGAGCAGACCGGTCGGGTTGGCGGCCTCGACGAGGTTGGAGTAGGGGCCGTCGATGATCGCGCTCATGTCGATGGAGTGCGCCAGCGCCTTGCGGAACTCGGCGTCGTTCATCGGCTCGCGGTCGTGGTTGAGCACCAGCCACGCGGTGTTGGCGGACTGCATGTAGGGCGGGCCGTCGTAGTAGCTGGTGATGGCCTGGCCGTCGATCATCTGGTCGATCCCGGGCAGAAAGTTGTTCGACAGGTCGACCTCGTTGTTGCTGATCATGTTCATCGTCACCTCGTTGGAGGCGTTGACGATGTCCACGATGTAGGTCGGCTGCATCTCCAGGCCGAGTGCCTCGGTGCCCCACCAGTCGTCGTTGCGGCTCCAGACCATGCTGGCGTCCGAGTGGTCCTCGTAGACGTAGGGGCCGCTGCCGACCGGCTCACTGTTGGGGTCGTCGGTGAGCTCCTGCTGGTCCTTGTCGGCCCAGATGTGGTCCGGGACGATGGGGTGGCTGTAGGCCCAGTTCATCCACTCCTGGGGGCGGGCCTCGGAGAAGGTCACGGTGACCTCGCGGTCCCCGGTGGCCTCGACGCCCTCGATGAAGTTCCAGATGTTGCTGTAGGAGACGTCCTGTTGGCCGAGCTCGATGGTGGTCACCACGTCCTGGGCCACGATGGGCTCGCCGTCGCTCCAGGTCATCCCCTCGCGGAGGGTGATGACGTGGGTGGTCTCGTCGGTCCACTCGTCGCTCTCGGCGAGCCAGTGGACGTACTCGTTCTCCTCCGGGTCGAAGTGGAAGAGCGGCTCGTAGGCCAGCCCGAAGGTGCCCACGGCGTACTGGCCGCGCATGATCGGGTTCCAGTTGACCGGCGGGCCCCAGGCGGTGCCGGTGGTGTACAGCGTCTCGTTCCGGGGGTAACCCTCCGAATCGCCGCTGTCTCCGCCCTCGCTCGAGCAGGCGGTGGCAATGAGCGCCGCCGCCGCCAGAACGGCGGGAAGCCTCAGAAATCTCATCTCGACTCCTCCTTCCACCCGGTCGGCCCTCCACATGGGGGGAAGCCGATTCCTGTCTCGGAAGGCTGGGAGCGCTCCCAATCGGGAGCGCAAAGGACCGTTGCTGAACCGGGTAAGTGACGTTAACAACAACACGGACCGACGAACCCCGTCAATCCCCGACACTTTGCTGTTATTCGCTTGTAACAGCAGATACGTGGGAAACCGCCAGTGGACCCGTGCTCCCACGGGGGTACAGCTCACCGGCCGAGGACTCCTGACTCGCCACCGGCTCACCCGCCAGAACCCGGCCGAGCATCCTGGCGACCTGGCGTCCGTGACCGACCACGTCCCGACCGATCGCGGTCAGTGAGGGCCGCACCAGACGGCAGAGCGCGGAGTCGTCCCAGGCCACGATGGACAACTGGGAGGGCACGTCCACCCCCATCTCCGCCGCCACCCCGAGGCCGGCCACCGCCATCAGATCGTTGTCGTAGACCAGCGCGGTGGGTCGCTCGGCCGCGGCGAGCAGCCGCCGCGTGGTCCTGGCGCCCGCCTCCCCCGTGTAGTCGGAGTGCACCGAGTACGCCTGGGCCAGGCCCGCCCGGTCCGCCGCCTCCCGGAAGGCCTCACCCCGGTCCGCGGTGTGCACGAACTCCTCCGGCCCACAGACCTGGACGACGTGCCGGTGGCCGAGCGCCGCCAGGTAGTGGACCACCTCGCGCACCGAGGAGGCGTCGTCGGTGTACAGGCACGGGAGGTCACCCGCCCCGCCGGGGCCGCCGAGGAGCACGGCGGGCAGGTCCAGACCGCGGACCGCGGCCGGACGGGGGTCGTCGACCCGCAGGTCGACCATGACCACCCCGTCGACGCGGCGCTCCGACGCCCAGCGCCGGTAGACTGCCAGCTCCGCCTCCGCGTCCTCGGTGACCTGGAGTAACAGGTCGATTCCGGTGGCGGCCAACTCCGTCTCGATACCGGAGACCAGTTGCATGAAGAACGGCTCGATCCCGAGCGATCGGGCCGGTCGGTCCACCACCAGTCCGACCGCGCCCACCCTGCCGCCGGCCGACAGCGCCCGGGCCGGGTTGCTGGGGGCCCACCCCAGGTCACGGGCGATGTCCAGGATCCGTTTACGGGTCCCCTCGGAGACCCCCGGGCGCCCGTTGAGCGCGTACGAGACCGCCCCCTTGGACACCCCCGCGGCCTTGGCGATGTCCATGATGGTCGGCCGTCGCATCAGAGCCCCCACAGTGTTCCCCCCAGCACAGGTTCCTCCCCGACGCACCTCGCGGAGCCCGGTTCGGCTGAACCGGTTAAGCGATCGGTGGGGATTGTACACACGGGGATCCCGGTCCCCCAGGGGGTTTTCCCTCCGGAGCTCGGCGGCGGGGCCGTTCGGGCTACGCCTGGCAGCCGGGGCACCAGTACAGGGTCCTCCCCGACAGTTCGGCGGCGGCGACCGGAGAGGAGCACACCCGGCAGGGCTCACCGGTCCGGTAGCAGACGTAGAGGGTGTCGGGCCGGGGCACCGGGTACGCCTCCGGATCCGGGCGGTCCTGCGGACGCGTGGTGATGATGTAGCCGTCCCGGACACCGTCCCGCAGCAGCCCGGTGAGGTCCGCCCACAGGGCGTCCCAACGCTCCCTGGTGAGCTCCCGGCCCGGGGTCCTCGGATCGATTCCGGCACGGAAGAGGGACTCGGCACGGTAGATGTTGCCGATACCCGCGATCACGTCCTGGCGCATGAGGAGCACCGCGAGGCTGCTGCGGGAACGGCTCACCGTGCGCCAGGCCCGCTCGGGGTCGGCGTCGGGACGCAGCGGGTCCGGGCCGAGGCGGTCCTGGACGGCGCGCTTGTCGTCGGCGGTGATGACCTCGCAGGCGGAGGCGCCACGCAGGTCGGCCCAGCCGGAGGAATTGACCAGCCGGACCCGGACCGCGCCCACCGGTTCGGGCGGGACGACGAAGCCGTCGGGGTCGTGTTCCAGGTCGCTCCGGCCGGCTCCCGCGGTCCTGGGCGCGCCCAGGTGGCGCTCGCCGTCGGCGTCGCCGAAGGTCCAGGCGCCGTAGAGGCCCAGGTGCACGCGGAGCCACTCCCCGGAGTCGAAGCCGAGGAAGAGGTGCTTGCCGTGCGCCTCGCTCTCGGTGAGGACCCGCCCGTCGAGGCGGGCCGCTCCCCCGGCGAAGCGCCCCTGGGGACTGCCGGCCCGTACGGCCGTGCCGCCGAAGGTCTTGTCGAAGTGTGCCGCCAGCCGGTGCAGCGTATGGCCCTCAGGCACCCGTGCTCCCCTCCCCGCCCCTCACATCGCCCGGGCATCCGGGCGAACCAGGTCCTTTCGGGCATGTGCTCGTCGCCCACAGGATAGTGCGCGCCCGGCGGTCAACAGGCGGACAGGATTTCCTCCACCAGAGCCCGGGGGTCGGCCAGGCACCGCCAGGCGGGGACCAC
Source organism: Nocardiopsis moroccensis (assembly GCF_055763695.1). Lineage (NCBI taxonomy): Bacteria > Bacillati > Actinomycetota > Actinomycetes > Streptosporangiales > Nocardiopsidaceae > Nocardiopsis > Nocardiopsis moroccensis. Next base: position 3,553,700 of record NZ_CP199747.1, read on the forward strand.
CACCACGAGGTCCTCGGTGGCCTGGTTGAGGGCCTCGCCCCTGGCCAGCAGGCGCCGTAGGGAGGGTCCGTCCGGTTCCCGGTCGAGCAACAGGACCACGCGCCGGGCGCCGTAGCTGACCACCAGGTCCGCGGTCAGGCCGCGGATGCTCTCGCCCACGGCCACGTCCGTGCCCGCCGCGTGCAGGGCGTCCACCAGGGCGGCGCCCACCGGGTCGGCCCCGGGCCGGGGGTGCCCGGTGAGCAGTTCGCCCAACGGCCCCTGGCCGTCGGACCAGTACGCGCGGTCGCCCACAGCCACGAGCCGTCTCCGGGTACGGGTGAGCACCGACGACCACAGGTGGGTCATCCCGCGCACCCGGCGTTCGGCGATGGCCGGAGCCCCGGCCGCCAGCATCGGTGAGAGCACGGTGACGTCGACGGCCGCGGTGTCGCGGTCCAGCATCGCGGGCCCGCCGACCCGCACCGGGCGGCTCAGCGTGCGCTGGCGCAGCAACCTGCGGACCAGCGCCACCTGCGGCTGCATCGGAGCCACCACTGCCAGACCGTGCCCCTCCGGCAGCTCCCGGTCGAGCTCGGCCACGACCACGGCCACCCGGTAGGCCTCCTCCCGGTTGACGTAGGAGGAGCCCGGAGCCGCCTCGCACTCCCCGCTGACGTCGCGCCAGTCGAGGACGGGCGCGTCGGCGGGTCCGGGACGGCCCGGCACCCTGACCCGCCCGCCGTAGCAGTGCCGGGACGCGGCCTCGGCCAGGGCCTCGGGCGCCCCCTCGTGTTCGTCCAACCACAGCACCGGCGGTCCGGCCTCCCGCGCCGCGTGCAGCGCCGAACCCGTGCCGTGCCGCAGCGCGCGGTCGTCCAACTGGTCGGCGGCGAGTCCGGCGGCGGCCAGGGCCCGGCGCTCCTCCTCCGGCTCCAGCACGGTCCCCGGTCCGGGATGGGCGGGATCGCCCGCCACCACGGCACGGTTGGCCCGGTAGAGCGCCGGTAGCAGTTCGCCGACCCGGGTCTGTTCGGCGCCCACCACGACGACCAGGTCGAATAGGCCGGCCTGTGGCGGCAGGGAGCGGACCTGGTCGGTACGGCACACCCAGACGGGCAGGGTGTCGAGGAGGTTGGCCAGCCCGGGCCAGCCCTCTCCGTGGTTCCAGTTGAGCGTTTCGAGACGGTTCTCGACCGCCGTGCGGCCGCGCCGGAGACGGGGACCGGTGACGGCGGCCAAACAGTCGGAGCCGGCTCGCCGGTGAGCGGCCAGAGCATCGGCGAGTTCTTCGGTGAGTTCGTTCAGGGGCGCGCACCGTGTTCTGCGGTCCACCGCCTCGCGCCACTCGCTCTCCAGGCGGGCCACCGAGCCCAGCTGGCTCAGCCCTTCGGGGTCGGTGGCCACCCCCAGCTCCCGGCGGACGGCAGCCCGGTGGCGCAGCCCGCCCAGACCGCCGGCGGCCGCGCGTTCGGCGCGGTACAGCCAGTACTCGGGGCCGCCGCGTTCGGGAGTGAAAAGGCTGTCGGGGTCCCAGCCGCGGGCGATGCTGCGGCTGCGTTCCTCGGCCAGGCGGGCGAGGACGTGCCCGCCCGAGGCCATCGTGTCCATGGCCGCCCAGACCTGCAGGACCCTGTTCCAGGACGCGGCCGGCTCAGCCCGGTGGGAGGTGTCCTCCTCCCCGGGGCCCGGCGGGCTCGCGACGGGCGGGGCGTCGGAGTCCCGGGCGAGCAGCCCGGTGAGGAGGCGGTGCTCCGCGGCACGGTGTCCGGGCCCACCCGCTCGGACCGCGGGGTGGCCCGGCGCGGTGTCGGCCCGGGCCAGGACCTCGTCGAGGTCGGCCTCGGTGCGGCCGCACACCAGGATCCGCTGGCCGTGGGTGACGGCGGTGCGGGCCAGGGCGTCGACCAGGTCGTGGAGCCCGCTTCCGGGCGGGGCGGCGACCACGGTGAGCTGCTCGCGCATGGCGGAGCGCAGGACCGTGTACTGGGCCTGGCCGAGGAAGGTGGTCGAGACGGGCACCGGTGCCGGATTGTGGTCATCGGTTCCGGGCGCGCGACGTTGGGACCGGGCACTCCTGCGCAGGAGGCCGGGGGCCGTCCGCGGTGCGGCGCCCCGGTCGCGCGGGACGCCGCGGAGCAGGGGCTCCAGAGAGGTGCCCGGGACGGCGTCCGGGTCGAGCCCGTCGCGGTCCGCGGGGTCCAGGTCGGCGAGAACGCCCTCGGCACCGCCCCACTCCTGCGCGCCGTCCGGCCCACCGGGCCCGGCGCGGAAGAGCACGGCGGTGTTGTGGGCCCCCTCGGCAAGCGCACGGGGTCGGCCCCGGGTGCCGAGCGGGGCGATGTCGTCGACCCGTTCGATCTCCAGCCGGGTGAGCAGGGTGCGCACCTTGGCCGCCAGGTCGGCGACGGCGGCGGGGCGCCGGGAGGTGTCGGGGGCCCCGGCGCGGAGCCGGGCACGCAGTTCGAAGAGGTCCTCGGGGTCGGTGATACCGAGCCGGGCGAGGAGGGCCGCGTTGATGTCGGGCGGTCCCACGGCGCGGACCAGCGGGGCGGCGCCGTCCGCACGGCCGCCGTGTTCCTCGGCCCCGTCCGCGGCCCGAACGTCCACGGTGAGCAGCGGCAGGACCACGCGCTCCGGCCCCCGCCCCAGGACCACGAGGGGGTAGCCGTAGCGCAGGGCCTGGCCGTGGCGTCCGGCCAGGCGCAGGACCCGTGCGCCCTCCGGGTGCAGCACAAGCGTGTCCCTGGCTCCGCTGAACAGCAGTTCGGGGCCGGCGGGCAGGCAGGCGCAGGCGTCGGAGCCCAGGTGCTCGGCCCGCACGGTGTGGGTGTGCACGGCCTCCCTGCGCAGGCAGGCCCGGAGGTAGGCCAGGAAGGCGCGGACCCCGCCCTGGTCCACCGGGGGGCTCCAGAGCAGGGAGGCGGCGCCGATCCCGGTCCTGCCGGTCTGACCGTATCCACCGGGAGCGTGTCCGCCGGGCGGCGGATACGGCCCGGTTCCGGTGATCTGTTCGTCGTCCCGCAGTGACCTCACGAGCCCCCCTGACCGTCCGACCTTTGGTGACCAGACGACTACTCCCCGCTATCAGGGTTCATTGTGGTGCATTTTCCGCGGAGCTGCCCGGGGAACGCCGGAACCCGTCACCACTTCGGCCCCTGACCGCCGGGACGGGTCAGGACCGGCCCTCGCGCACGCGCAGGGCGATCCACAGTTCCGTGCGGTGGTCCGGATCGTCCAGGTCCCCGGGGAGCAGCTCCCGGATACGCCTCATCCGGTAGCGCAGGGTGTGCCGGTGCACGCCCAACCGTTCGGCGGCTGCGTCCCAGCGCCCCGAGGCGGCCAGGTAGGCGCGCAGCGAGGCGAGGAGTTCGGGGGCGCCGCGCTGGTCGTCGATCGGGGCGAGCAGGTCGTCGGCCAGCCTGGCGCCTTCGGGGGTGTCCAGCAGACCGAGGAGACCGCCCGGCAACAGGTCGAAGCGCTGGAGGGCGCTGCCGTCCTCCACCGCGGCCGTGCGGGCGCGCTCGGCCTGGGCCCGGGCGGCGGCCAGGTCCGGGTAGCCGACCGGGGCACTCAACCCCACGGGGCCGTCCAGGACCTCACCGAACACGCTCTCCTCCGTGGCCGCGGCCGCCAACAGCACCGTGCACCCCTCGTGCTCGGTCACCAGGGCCCCCTCGGGCAGGGGCCCCTCGGGTTGCGCCCCCTCCGCGACGGCCACCGCCACGGGTTCGGCGGGCAGGACCGCGCGCAGCCCGGAGGCGCCCGGGTGCAGCGGGTCGAGGGCTCCGTCGAGCAGGGCCGAGAGCACGCCCGCGCGCAGCAGGCCGACCCGACCCGGGGACGAGCGTTCGAGTTCGAGGGAGAGCAGCGACACCGCCGCGTTCACCAGGGTGCGGTCCTCGGATCCGGACACCCGCACCCCACCGACCGCCAGGAACCCGCGGGCCCGGCGCCCCGTGGACAGGGGCTGGACAAAGACCCGGTCGTCCCGGGAGGCCACCGAGACGCTGGACCTGGGGCCCGCGCCGCGCAACCGGGAGAGTTCCGCGGTCAGCCCTGGGGCGCGGTCGGCCGCGGTGGCGGGGGCCGCGTGCCGGACGGAGCCGTCGGGTGCCAGCAGCAGGACCCACCCGCCCAGTTCCCGGGCGAGCCGGTCCACGACGGCGGACGCCCCGGTGAGCGCCGCCCGGGTGAGTTCGCGCTGGGCGTTGAAGGCCCGGTTCAGCCCCTCGTACTCCTCTTTGGCCAGCAGCCGTGATACCTCCTTGCCGACCGCGATGAAGGGCGTCCGGCGGTCGACCTCGAGCAGGGCGACGCCGAACTCCTCGGCGGCGGCGCGCAGCTCCCCGGGAGTCTCCTCGAAGTTGACCGCGGCGCCGAAACCGAGTCCGGCGACATCGCGTTCCGCCAGGCGGCGCACGTAGGCGCGCAGGTCGGGCAGGCGTTCGACCCACCGCACGCCGGTGGTGAGCACCAGTTCTCCCCCGGCGAGGTAGGGGGTGGGGTCGCCGAGCTCGCTGACCGCCACCCACTCCACCTGACGGTGCACCCGGTCCTGCCCGGCGAGCAGCCTCAGGCGCAGGTGGGGTGTGCGCAGCAGGGCCCCCAGTGTCGGCGGCATCCGCCTCTCCCCCCGTAGCTCTACCCGTGGTCCGCCACGCCCTGACGCAATGGCGCAGGACGCTCATTCGATTATCCACTGTGTCCATGGGTGTCCGGTTCGACGCGGCCTAGTGTCTTGCGAGTCCGCACCCCGTACCACCACTCCACAGGGAGGCAGCCGTATGGCCCCGACCGAGGTCGCCCAGTCCCGCCGGATCGTCACCGAGATCCCCGGCCCCAAGTCCCGCGCGATCCAGCAGCGCCGCTCCTCCGCCGTCGCCCAGGGCGTGGGCAGTGTGCTGCCCGTGTACGTGGAGCGCGCGGGCGGCGGCATCGTCGAGGACGTCGACGGCAACGCCCTGATCGACTTCGGCTCCGGCATCGCCGTGACCAACGTCGGCAACGCGAACCCCCGCGTGGTGGAGCGCGCCGCCGAACAGCTCGGCCGCTTCACGCACACCTGCTTCATGGTCAACCCGTACGAGGCGTACGTGGAGGTCTGCGAGGCGCTCAACCGGATCACCCCGGGCGACCACGAGAAGCGTTCGGTCCTGCTGAACTCGGGCGCGGAGGCGGTGGAGAACGCCGTCAAGGTCGCCCGCAGCGCCACCGGGCGCCAGGCCGTCGTGGTGTTCGACCACGCCTACCACGGCCGCACCAACCTCACCATGGGCCTGACCTCGAAGAACATGCCCTACAAGCAGGGGTTCGGTCCGTTCGCGGGCGAGATCCACCGGATGCCCATGGCCTACCCCTACCGCTGGCCCACGGGCCCGGAGAACTGCGGCCCCGAGGCGGCGGCCGCGGCGATCGACCAGATCGCCAAGCAGGTCGGCGCCGAGAACGTGGCCGCGCTGGTCATCGAGCCGATCCAGGGCGAGGGCGGCTTCATCGAACCCGCCCCCGGTTTCCTGCCCGCGCTGGCGGAGTTCTGCCGCGCCAACGGGATCGTGTTCGTCGCCGACGAGGTGCAGACCGGTTTCGCGCGCACCGGCGACATGTTCGCCTGTGACCACGAGGGGGTCGTGCCGGACCTGATCGCCACCGCCAAGGGCATCGCGGGCGGCCTGCCCCTGGCCGCGGTGACCGGCCGCGCCGAGCTCATGGACGCCGTGCACGGCGGCGGTCTGGGCGGCACCTACGGCGGCAACCCGGCCGCCTGCGCGGCGGCACTGGCCTCGCTCGACGTCATCGAGTCCGAGGACCTGACCGGCCGGGCCCGGGAGATCGGCGAGCTCATGCTGGACCGTCTGCGTTCCTTCGCCGACAGGTTCGACGTGGTCGGCGACGTGCGCGGCCGCGGCGCGATGATCGCGATCGAGCTGGTCTCCGACGGCAGGACGCCCAACCCCGAGGCCGTGGCGCAGGTGCTCGGGCACTGCCACTCCCGCGGTCTGGTCCTGCTGAGCGCGGGTACCTACGGCAACGTGATCCGCATGCTTCCGCCGCTGGTCATCAGCGATGAGCTGCTCAACGAGGGCCTGAACATCCTGGAGGAGGCCCTGGCCGGGCTGTAGTCCGCCGGAGCGACGGGCCGCGCGCTGGGGCGTCTCCGGGGCGGCGCCTCAGCGCTCGTTGCGGACCGAGTCCAGCGACAGCAGCGCCACGTGCAGCGACAGGCACGTCTCCACCGACTCCAGGTCCGCGTCGAGCACGTTGGAGATCCGGCGCAACCGTTCGTAGAAGGCCGGTCGGGACAGGTGCGCGCGGCTCGCGGCCAGCGCCTTGTTGCGTCCCGCGCCGAGGTAGTGGCGCAGCATGTCGGCGAGGTCCCCGCCGTGCCTGGCGTCGTGGTCCAGGAGCGGGCCGAGTTCGCGCTCCACGTAGGTCTGGAGGCGCTCGTCGTCGCGGAACAGGTGCAGCAGCCCGCGCAGGTGCAGGTCGGGCAGCCGGTAGAAGGGGCGCCGGTCGCTCTGCTTGATGGCCACGTCGCCGACCTGGCGGGCCTCCAGGAAGGATCGGCGCACCTCGCGGATACCGTCGGCGGTGGAACCCACCGCCAGTACGGCCGCGTCCCCGACAGCTCCCCGCAGGCGGTCCGCGAGCAGGTGCAGTGCGGCGTCCAGGCCCTGCCGGTTCGGCAGGGCCAGCAGGATGCCCACGCGCAGGTCGTCCAGGGAACCCACCAGGGCGGGCAGGCGGAGTTCACGGCAGGCCCTGGCCGCGCCCTCGGCGGTGTCGGACAGGCGGGCCTGGGCGGCCAGGCCCGTCCCGCCCTCGCGCAGGCGTAGGACGAGTCCGACCAGTTCACGGCCGTTGAGGGGCACCCCGACCGCGCGGGCCCGGACCAGGGCCTCCTCGGGGTCGGAGTAGGCGCGGTCGATGATGCCCGCGATGATCGTGCGGTGGGTTTGGCGCTCCAGGCTCTCCTGGTGGCGTTCCAGCAGGCGACCCAGGGCGAGGGTGGTGGCCGCGCGCTCGATGAGCATGGTCTGGCGAGCGGTCGGCGTGGCTCCGGCGATGAGGATCAGGCGGCCCCAGTCCTGCCCCCGGGCGCCGACCGGGGTGACCAGCCACCCGGTGGCGGGCGCGTGCACGGTACGGGTTCCGGTGCGGATCGCGCGTGAGCGGCTCTCCCAGGAGGTCAGCAGGGTCCCGGGGTCCTCGCCGTTGAGGTCGCAGGCCAGGACCTGGTGGGTGAGGTTCTCCAGGACGATCGGGCAGCCGGAGAGCTGGGCGGCCTCGTGCAGGATCTGTCCGGTGTCGGCCCCCTCGACGGAGAGCTGGGTGAAGACCGAGTGGAGCTTCTCGGACTCGCGCAGCTCCTCCAGCTGTTCGTTGACCACCCGGATGTGCACGGCCTCGGTGATCTCGACGAAACGCGCCTCCCGGTCGAGCAGGATGACGGGGATCCGGGCGTCGCGGGCGGCGTCGAGGAAGGCTCTGGGGAGTTCCGCGTGGTACTTGCGGCCGAGCTCGACCGCGATGCCGCTGACCCCGGCGTCGGCGATGTCCTCGATGTAGCGGCGCAGGGCGTCGGGGTCGTCGGGCATGGCGATGCCCGTGCTGAGTACCAGCTCCCCACCGCGCAACAGGTGGGCGAGGTCGGTGACCTCGGCGATGTGCACCCAGCGCACGGCCACGTCCAGGTACTCGGAACCGGCCACCACACGGGGCCGGGCTCGCTGCAGGGCGGGGAGTCGGAGGACCTCGGCAAGGGTGGGAAGCACCCCGACAGTCTAGGACGTTCTGTCAGCCAGGAGGGCATTTCGCTTTACATCGTGCACCCGCGGACAGGGCTGTGAGCTCCGCTTCCACAGTCCGGCGGGCACTTTACAGACCGTAAACGCGCCCAGCATGTTGTCAACATGCTGATCCTGGCCATGCTCTCCGCTCCCGGGGAGACTGAGGGCATGTCGGAACTGCTCTCCCGCCACCGCGCGGTCATGCCCTCCTGGTTGCCCCTGTACTACGAGTCCCCGCTGGAGATCGTCAGCGGCAGGGGCGCCCGTGTCACGGACGCCGAAGGGCGCACCTACCTGGACTTCTTCACCGGCATCGTGACCAACATGCTCGGTTACGACGTCGCCGAGGTGCGCGAGGCGGTGGAACGCCAGATCGCCAAGGGGGTCGTGCACACCTCCACCCTGTACCTCATCCGCTCCCAGGTGGAGCTGGCGGAGAAGATCGCCCGCCTGTCCGGGATCCCCGACGCCAAGGTGTTCTTCACCAACTCCGGCACCGAGGCCAACGAGACCGCCCTGCTCCTGGCCACGCACGCGCGAGGCAGCGACGAGGTGCTGGCCATGCGCGGCAGCTACCACGGACGCTCCTTCGGCACCGTGGCGGTGACCGGCAACAAGGCCTGGAAGAACTCCTCGCTGTCGCCGCTCAACGTGCACTACCTGCACGGCACCGACCACGCCTCCCCCGCCTTCCGCGGACTGTCCGAACGCGAGTACATCGACGTGTGCGTGGCCGACCTGCGCGAGGTCCTCGACACCGCCGCACCCGACGTGGCCTGCCTGATCGCCGAACCGGTCCAGGGCGTCGGCGGGTTCGCGATGCCGCCGGACGGCCTGTACGCCGCCTACAAGGAGGTTCTCGACGAACACGGCATCCTGTTCGTCTCCGACGAGGTGCAGACCGCCTGGGGACGGACCGGGACCAGCTTCTTCGGGATCGGCAACCACGGAGTGACCCCGGACGCCATGACCTTCGCCAAGGGGCTCGGCAACGGCTTCGCCGTGGGCGGTGTCGTGGCCCGCGGCGACCTGATGGACGGACTCACGGCACTGGGCGTGGCCACCTTCGGCGGCAACCCGGTGTCCATGGCCGCGGCCGGGGCCACCCTCGACTACGTCCTGGAGCACGACCTCCAGGGCAACGCGCTGCGCCAGGGCGCCACGGTCGTCCAGGGCCTGCGCGAGCTGCGCGAACTGCCGTGCGTGAAGGACGTCCGGAGCAAGGGCCTGATGTTCGCGATCGAGATGGTCGACCCGGAGACCGGCGCCCCCTCCGCACCGCTGGCGGGGAGGGTCCTGGAGGCCACCCGGGAACGCGGCCTGCTGGTGGGCAAGGGCGGCGTGCACGGCAACGTGCTGCGCATGGCCCCGCCGCTGACCCTGTCGTCCGAGGAGGCCGCCGAGGGCCGGGACATCCTGCTGGACGCCGTCCACGCGGTCGCCGACCGGGCCTGAGACCCGGCCCGTGACGAGGAAGAAGAGGAAACCATGAGCGAGCACGTCACCCACTGGATCGGCGGCAGGGCGCACGAGGGGCCCGCCGGACGCACCGGGGACATCTACAATCCGGCTTCCGGCCAGGTCACCGGCACGGTGGACCTCGCCGGCCCCGAGGAGGTCGGAGCCGCCGTGGCCGCGGCCGCAGCGGCCTTCCCGGGGTGGCGGGACACGTCGTTGTCCAGGCGCGTGCAGACGCTGTTCCGATTCCGGGAACTGCTGCGCGCCAACAGCGACCGACTGGCCGCCCTGGTCAGCGCCGAACACGGCAAGGTCCTCTCCGACGCCCGGGGCGAGGTGGCCCGGGGGCTGGAGGTCGTCGACTTCGCCTGTGGCATCCCGCACCTGCTCAAGGGCGGCTACTCCGAGAACGTGTCCACCGGGGTGGACTCCTACTCGATCCTCCAGCCGCTCGGCGTGGTCAGCGGGATCACCCCGTTCAACTTCCCGGCGATGGTCCCGATGTGGATGTTCCCGGTGGCGATCGCCTGCGGCAACACGTTCGTGCTCAAGCCCAGCGAGAAGGACCCCTCCGCGTCGCTGCTCCTGGCCGAGCTGTGGGCCGAGGCCGGGCTGCCCGACGGGGTCTTCAACGTGGTCCACGGCGACAAGGCCGCGGTGGACGCGATCCTGGAGCACCCGGACGTGGCCGCGGTCAGCTTCGTGGGGTCGACCCCGATCGCGCGGTACGTCTACCGGACCGCCTCCGAGCACGGCAAACGGGTGCAGGCGCTGGGCGGCGCCAAGAACCACATGGTCGTGCTGCCCGACGCCGACCTGGACCTGGCGGCGGACTCCGCGGTCTCGGCCGGGTTCGGCTCCGCCGGCGAGCGGTGCATGGCCATCTCCGCGGTCGCGGTGGTGGACTCGGTCGCCGACGACCTCCTGGAGCGGATCAGGGAGCGCGTCGCACGGCTGCGCGTGGGCCCCGGCGACGACGACCGCAGCGAGATGGGTCCGCTCGTCACCCGTGAACACCGGGACAGGGTCGCTTCCTACCTGGAGTCGGGGGTCCGCGAGGGCGCGACCCTGGCCGTCGACGGACGGGTCCACCCGGTCCTGGGCGGCGACCCGGAGGGATTCTGGCTGGGCCCCTCCGTCCTGGACCACGTCGGTCCGCGGATGTCCTGCTACCAGGAGGAGATTTTCGGCCCGGTGCTGAGCATGCTCCGGGTCGGCGACTACGACGAGGCCGTCAGCCTGGTCAACGACAACCCCTACGGCAACGGGACCGCGATCTTCACCAACGACGGCGGCGCCGCACGGCGCTTCCAGAACGAGATCGAGGTGGGCATGGTGGGCATCAACGTGCCCATCCCGGTGCCCATGGCCTACTACTCCTTCGGCGGCTGGAAGCAGTCGCTGTTCGGTGACTCGCACGTGCACGGCACGGAGGGTGTTCACTTCTACACCCGCACGAAGACGGTCACGGCCCGCTGGACCGACCCGGGCAAACGGCCCGAAGGCGGCGTCAACCTGGGCTTCCCGACCAACGGCTAACCGGAGTTCACCGAAATAACGGTCGGATGTCTCTCACTGACGGTCTACGGAGTGCGACACGGAGTATCGTTGTGCACCGACGCCCCTCACGGGGCGTGGCCGTGGGCCACGTACGTCACGAGAGACCATCCTGGATGGACACGCTCATTTCCCCTCCTCCCCATGGAAGCGGGCGTGTCAGCGGAAGCGCTCCGGGTCCGCACGACTCCCCCCGGACCCGGAGCGCGACCGTCTCCTCCTCTTCGCTTCCCCTCTTCGCCGACCGACCGCCACCCGTCAGCGGGCCGCGACCAACGGTTCGCCCGCGGAGACCGGCTGGTAGCCGATGATCCCCGCGCACTCGTCACATCCGTACACGTGACTCCCGTCCGGCTGTTCGCCCAGGACCCGGCGGGGCCGGGGCCACTTGGTGTGGCAGACGGCGCAGGCATCCCCCATGCGCTGCGCCCTGCTCAGCCAGCTCGGGTCGTAGACGTAGCTCTCGGATGCGGTGTCAGGCGTCGTGTCTGGTTTGCACATCGTGCTCGTTCCGCGCAATGTCCTTGCTCCCCCCGTGGTTTAGGACAGTCTGGCGGGCCGATAGTTACCGGCTCTTAATTGAATCAGAAGCTCTCGGCGCCTGGAAGGGCCCGGACCGATCTAAATCACTCCGTGCACGGCGATCATAACCCTAAGTAACGGACCCTGGGAAGACCCCAGAACACAGTCGGTTTTTCATACGAAGCGCCAGAAATGTACGGACGGAGGGGGACCTGGGGCTCAGTCCTCGCCCTGTGGGGTGACCCCGAAACGGCGCAGCGACAGCGCCGGATTAGTGACACGCACCGCCTCCACACGCGCGGCCGAAACCCGGGCGGAGGCGACCTCGAAGGTCTGCTCCCCCAGTGCCGCGAGCGCGGTCCCCATCGGGTCGATCACCATGCTGTCGCCCGCCCCCGTGGGCGCCGCCTGCCCCGCCGCGGCCACGTAGACCGTGTTCTCGATGGCGCGCGCCCGGGCCAGCGTGCGCCAGTGGTCCTCCTTCAGCGGACCGGGCACCCACTGGGCGGCCAGCAGCACCACGTGCGCGCCGGCGTCGGCGATCCGCCGCGTCACCTCGGGGAAGCGCAGGTCGTAACAGGTCTGGAGACCGAAGACCACGTCGTCCACGGTGAAAGTCTCCGGCGCCTCGATCGGGCCCGGGGCCACCACGTCCGACTCCTTCACCCCGAAGGCGTCGTAGAGGTGGATCTTGCGGTAGAGCGCGATCCGCTCGCCCTCGGGAGAGAGCGCGACGAGCGTGTTGGTGAAGTGGGTGGCGCCCTCGCCCTCGGACTCGTTCACCCCCAGCACGAGGTACACGCCCTCGCGGCGGGCGGTGTCCGCGGCGTCCGCGAGGAAGGGGCCGTCCAGGGGCTCCGCGGCCTCGACGTAGCGGTGGTCGGTGCGCGGCGCGGTGAACATCGTGTACTCGGGAAACAGCACTACCCGCGCCCCGTCGGCGGCCGCACGGGCGGTCAGCTCCGCCACCGAACGCCGGTTCTCGGCCTTGTCCTGACCCGGCGCGAACTGGGCGACCGCGACCTGCACCATCGAACTTCCCCCTCGTGGCCTGGACGCGACCCCTCCGGCCGCGCCGAACGTGCCCCGAGTGTACGTCCCCGGCCCGGACGGCCCCTTGCGCGATGACTGAACAGGCGTTTAACCTATTGAACATGGGTTCAAGGAAGAAGGCTCCTCCCGACGAGGACCTCAGCACCCGCGCGCGCATCCGCGACGCGGCCGTCGCCTGTTTCGGCGAACAGGGGTTCGGCGTCACCGTGCGCGCCATCGCGGAGCGGGCGGGGGTCTCACCCGGGCTGGTCATCCACCACTTCGGCAGCAAGGCCGAGCTGCGGGAGGCCTGTGACGAGCACGTCAGGCGGGTCGTCTACGAGACCAAGAAGGAGTCGGTGAGCCGCCCCAGCGCGGACGGGATGGCCCGCTCGCTCCAGGAGATCGACAGGTACTCCGGGCTGCTGGCCTACCTCTTCCGCTCCATGCAGACGGGCGGGGACCTCGGCCGCCACCTGTACGAGGCGATGGTGGCCGACGTGGAGAGCTACCTGGAACTGGGCGTGCGGGAGGGCACCGTACGGCCCAGCCGGGACCCGGCCAAGCGGGCCCGCTGGCTCGCCGCCAACGGTTTCGGGTCGCTCCTGGTGCTCGCCACCATGTACCAGGACCAGGAGAACCCCGACTTCGGCCAGGTCCTGCGCGACTGGCAGGAGCAGTACGTCCTCCCGGCCCTGGAGGTGTACACCGAGGGCCTACTGGTGGACCGCACCATGCTGGACGGCTACCTGCTCTACGTCAGCGATCCCCCGGCGGAACGCTGACCTCCCCCAGAACAGAGGATCCCCACCGGACCAGGAGCCGCACCACCATGACCGCACCCGTCATCGACGCCCGCGGCGTCGACAAGTACTTCGGACGCTTCCAGGCGCTCGACAAGCTCGATCTCACCGTGGGAGCCGGCCAGGTCGCCGGGTTCCTCGGCCCGAACGGCTCGGGCAAGTCCACCACCATCCGCGTCCTGCTCGGCCTGCTCCGCGCCGACTCCGGCAGCGTCCGACTCCTGGGCGGCGACCCGTGGAAGGAGGCCGTCACCCTGCACCGGCGCTTGGCCTACGTGCCCGGGGACGTCTCACTGTGGTCGAACCTCACCGGAGGCCAGGCCATCGACCTGCTGGGCCGCCTGCGCGGCGGGCTCGACGCCCGGCGCAGGAAGGACTTCCTGGAACGCTTCGAACTCGACCCCACCAAGAAGGCCCGGACCTACTCCAAGGGCAACCGGCAGAAGGTCGCCCTGGTGGCGGCACTGGCCTCCGACGCCGAACTGCTCATCCTCGACGAACCCACCTCCGGCCTGGACCCGCTGATGGAGGCGGTGTTCACCGAGTGCGTACGCGAGGTCAAGGAGGAGGGGCGCACGGTCCTGCTCTCCAGCCACATCCTGTCCGAGGTCGAGAAGCTCTGCGACACCGTGACCATCATCCGGCAGGGACGCGCCGTGGAGTCGGGGACCCTGGACGACCTGCGCCACCTGACCCGCTCCACCGTGCACGCGGAGGTCGAGGGCGACCCCGCCCCCCTCTCCGCCCTGCCCGGGGTGCACGACCCGGAGATCGACGGCCGCCGGATCTCGTTCTCGGTGGACCACGAGCACCTGGGGCCGGTCCTGAGCGAGGCCACCTCCCTGGGGGTGCGCTCCCTGGTGAGCAACCCGCCCTCGCTGGAGGAACTGTTCATGCGCCACTACGGCGACGAGACGGCCGCACCCGACGGCGGCACCGAGGGAGGTGAGCGCAGGTGAGCGGCTTCACCGGCACCGGAACGCTGACCCGGTTCATCCTGCGACGCGACAGGATCCGCCTGTCGGTGTGGACCCTGGCACTGGCCGGGACCACCGCCGCCACCGTCCCCGTCCTGGACGACATGTTCTCCACCGAGGAGGAGCGCCAGGGCCGCGCCGCCCTGATGGACACGCCGACCGGCATCGTCTTCGGCGGCCCCGGGTACGGGCTGGACGACTACACCCTCGGTCCGATGATGGTCAACGAGATGACCATGACCCTGCTCATCGCCATGGCGGTGATGAGCATCCTGCACGTCATCCGGCACACCCGGGCCGAGGAGGAGAGCGGGCGCGCCGAACTGCTGCGCGCCAACGTCCTGGGTGGCGGAGCGCCGATGGCCTCCGCCCTGCTGACGATCACGCTGGTCAACCTGCTCATCGGCGGGACCATCGCGCTCACGCTGATCGGCTTCGACCTGGCTGCCGCGGACTCGCTCGCCTACGGCCTGGGCCTGGCGCTGGGCGGGATCACCTTCGGCGCGATCGCCGCCGTGTGCGCCCAGGTCTCCGGGCACGCACGCACCGCCTCGGGGCTGGCCTTCCTGGCCGTGGGCGTCCTCTTCATGCTCCGCGTGGTGGGGGACATGGCCGAGTCCGGCGGCAACCTGCTCTCCTGGCTCTCCCCGTTCGCCTGGGGGCAGCAGGCCCAGCCCTTCCACGATCTGCGCTGGGCCCCGCTCGCCCTGTACGGCCTGGTCATCGTGGCCCTGGTGGTCGCCGCCCACCTGCTGTCCGGCCGCCGTGACCTGGGCGCCGGCCTGGTCGCGGCCCGCCCCGGCCCCGGTGGGGCCGGTCGGCTGCTGCGCGGTGTGACCACCCTCCAACTGCACCAGCAGCGCGGCTCGATCATCGTCTGGACGCTGGCGGTCCTGCTGTTCGCGGTCTCCTTCGGCACCCTCGCCGCCGAGGTCGAGGGGATGTTCGAGACCAACCCGGACCTGCAGGCGGTCTTCGGCACCGGTGTGGACGACCTGATCGGCGGGTTCCTGTCCTTCGTCACCAGCTACGTGATCATGGGCGCCGCGGCCTTCGGCGCCCTGTCCGTGCTGCGGCTGCGCGCGGAGGAGAACTCCGGCCGTACCGAACTGGTCCTGGCCACCGCGGTGGGCCGGGTGGCCTGGCTCGGTTCCGCACTGGTGGTGGCCGCCCTGTCGACCCTGTTCGTCGTGGTGGCGGGCGGCCTCGGGCTCGGCCTGGGCGCCGCCGCCGTCCTGGAGGACGGGGCGTGGGTCGGCCGACTGCTGGAGGCGGTACTGGCCCAGCTTCCGGCGGCCCTGGTGTTCGGCGCCCTGGCGGCCCTGCTGCTGGGGGCCGCCCCGAGGCTGACCGGCCTGCTCTGGCTGTGGCTGGGGTACAGCATCCTGGCCACCGTGATGGGCGGTCTGCTGGAGTTCCCGGAGTGGGCGATGAACCTCAGCGCCTTCGAGATCCTGCCGCGGCTGCCGGTGGAGGACTTCGAGCCCCTGCACTACGTCCTGTACGCGGGTGCGGTCCTCCTCCTCGGTGCGCTGTCGCTGGTCGGGTTCCGCAACCGGGACCTGGCCACGGCCTGAGACCGCAGGACCGCCGCCGGGGATCACTCCTCGGGGGCGGTCCACTCGCGTGCGGCGTCACGCAGCCGGGTCAGCCGGTCCCAGTGCTCGGCGACGGTGCCCCGCCCGGCCGGGGTGAGGCTGATCGTCGTGCGCGGGCGCCCCTCGGAGGTCTTGAGGATCTCCACGATGCCCCCCGCCTCCAGCTTGGACAGGTGGCTGGACAGGTTGCCCTTGGACAGTCCGGTGATCCGCTGCAGGAAGAGGAAGTCAGCGCTCTCACAGGAGAGCAGGGCGCTGGTGATCGCCAGCCGCGAGGGTTCGTGCACCAGGCGGTCGATCTCCGCCATGTCCTCGAAGGGCGTGCCCATGGTCAGTCGGTCTCGCTCTCTGCCACCGGTCGAAGGGTGCGCACCAGCGTACGGTGATCGAGCAGCCCGTTCACGACGAACATGGCGGCCACCAGCAGGAGGAGCACGTTGGGACTCGTGATCTCGAAGGGGTGGGCACCCGACGGGGTGAGCGCGCCGAGCGGAAGCACGAAGAGCACCAGCGCGACCGCCGCGGACACCAGGTAGTGCGGACGCATCCTCCAGTACCAGCCGGCGGTCAGCACGAACAGCCCCGCCAGCAGCAGGCCGTAGATCCACAGGCCCTGCCGGTCGAAGGAGTTGGCGATCACGACCGCGGCCAGGAAGGCGCCCAGCACCAGGACGGTCACGCAGGCCTGGGCCAGGGCCCGGTTCGGTGAGCGCAGCGGACGCACGTCACCGAACCGCTTCCGGTAGTGGCGCCGGATCAGGACGTAGAGAGCGGTCACCACGGGCACGCCGAGGATCAGCGCCTCCAGCCGCCCCTGGTCCATGAAGACCAGGAAGATCAGGAAGACCCCGAAGAGGACCGTGTACAGGCCCTGGTAGTCGAGGTAGTTGGCGGTGACGTGGCGGATCCGTTCGAGCCGGTCGAGTTCGTGGGGGGCTGTCATCCGAACCTCCGGTTTGTAGTGCAAACCTTTTCTGCACGATAGGCGAGACCCCTTTGGTTGGCAATGCAGACCTGGATGCTTTCGCTCGTCACCGGGTAACCCGCCCGAGAGGGGGAGCTAACCCCGAGAGGAGCCGTGGTGAGGCGCACCCTGATCGTGGCCGCGGTGGTGGCGCTTGTACTGGTGGTGCTGTTGGGACTCCTGTGGGCCATGCAGAGATCGGTCGTCTACGTGCCCCTGGGCGGGGAGCCGCCGTCCGCAGCCGAGGTGATCGAGGGCGCCGAGGACGTGCGCCTGCGCACCGGGGACGGACTCGAACTCGGCGGCTGGTTCGTTCCCGCCCGGGACGCGGACCGGGAGACCGCCGTGCTGGTGGCCAACGGCAACGCGGGGAACCGGGAGAGCCGGGCGCCCCTGGCCCGCGCCCTGGCCGCCAACGGGTTCTCCGTGCTGCTGTTCGACTACCGGGGCTACGGCGGCAACCCCGGAAACCCCTCCGAGGAGGGGCTGGCCGCCGACATCCGCGCCGCCGCCTCCCTCCTGGAGGAGCGGGGCTTCGGCCCCGCAGACACGATCTACTTCGGGGAGAGCCTGGGCGCCGCGGTGGTCGCGGGCCTGGCCGCCGAACGGCCGCCCGCCGCGCTGTTCCTGCGCTCGCCGTTCAGCTCCCTGGCCGACATGGGCGCCCACCACTACCCGTTCCTGCCGGTGCGCCTGCTGCTGCGGGACCGTTACCCGGTGACGGAACGGGTCGCGGGGATCGACCGGCCCACCAGCGTGCTCGCCGGCGACGCCGACCGCGTCGTGCCCCCGGAGCAGAGCCGTGCGGTGGCCGGGGCCAGCGCGAACCTGTTCGAGGAGGTCGTGCTGCCCGGAGCCGGCCACAACGACCCCGAGACCGTCCACGGCCCCGAGGTGGTGCGGGCGTTCGTCCGCCTGGCCGACCATGTCGGCTGAGGGTGCTCGGGTCTCCCCCCGAAGCGGCTCCGGGTCAGAGGGGCAGGACGTCCATCGCCCAGCCGGGGGCCAGGACCAGGACGAGGAAGCGCGCGGTGCGGGTGGCGAAGGTGACCGCGCAGAACAGCACGATGTTCATCCGCAGGACCCCCGCCAGGACAGCCACCACCATGAACGGCGGCACGCTCGCGAAGGAGCTGAGGGCGAGCAGGCCCGCGCCCCAGGCGGGGCGCTCCTCGGCCTTCGCCCGCCAGCGGGCGGTCCGCTCGGCCCACCTGCCCGGGGTGGCGGCCTTCCGCCTGAGCCAGGGCGCGGTGATCGTCCCGTACCCCACGTAGTAGTAGGGGATCTTGCCGAGCGTCTGCCCCGCAGCCGCGGCCACAGCCATCGCGACGAGGGCGCCGTCGCCGTTGAGGGCGGCGGCGCCCAGCAGGTAGACCTCGATGTTGATGAGCGGGACCAGCCCTGCCGCGGTGGCCACCACGAAGGCCAGGGCGGTCTCGACCACCTCGGGCTACTTCTCGGCGGCGGCGAGCTGTCCGCAGGCGCCGTCGATCTCCTGGCCGCGGGTGTCGCGAACGGTCACCGACACCCCGTGGGACTGGAGCCGCCGCACGAACTCGCGCTCGTCCTCCGGGCGCGAGGCCGTCCACTTCGACCCCGGGGTGGGGTTGAGCGGGATGAGGTTGACGTGCACCAGGTGGCCCTTGAGGAGCTTGCCCAGCAGGTCGGCCCGCCAGGCCTGGTCGTTGATGTCCTTGATCAGCGCGTACTCGATGGAGACACGGCGGCCGGTGGTCCCGGCGTAGCGCCAGGCGGCGTCCAGGACCTCCTGGACCTTCCACCGGGTGTTGATCGGCACCAGTTCGTCCCGGAGCTCGTCGTCCGGGGCGTGCAGCGAGATCGCGAGACGGACCTGCATCCTCTCGTCGATGAGTTTGTTGATCGCCGGGACCAGGCCGACCGTGGAGACGGTCACGCCGCGCTGGGAGATGCCCATGCCGGCCGGGACCGGGTCGGTGATCTGGCGGACGGTCTGCAGCACCCGCTTGTAGTTGGCCATGGGCTCGCCCATGCCCATGAACACGATGTTGCTGATCCGGCCCGGGCCGCCGGCGACCTCGCCGCGATCCAGGTCGCGGGCGCTGGCGACCACCTGCTCGACGATCTCGCCGGTGGACAGGTTGCGGGTCAGGCCCGCCTGGCCGGTGGCGCAGAACGGGCAGTTCATACCGCATCCGGCCTGGGAGGAGATGCACAGGGTGACGCGGTCCGGGTAGCGCATCAGCACCGACTCGAACATGACCCCGTCGAAGGCCTTCCAGAGGGTCTTGCGGGTCATCCCGTTGTCACAGGTGATGTGCCGGACCGGGGTGAGCAGCGTGGGCAGCAGCGCCTCACCGAGCTTCTCCCTGGAGGCCTCCGGGAGGTCGGTCATCTTGGCGGTGTCCGACTCCAGCCCGCCGTAGTAGTGCTTGGCGATCTGCTTGGCCCGGAAGGGTTTCTCGCCCAGCTCCCTGACGACCTCCTGCCGCTCTTCGGGGCTGAGGTCGGCCAGGTGCCGGGGCGGCTTGGCGCGACGGGGTGCGACGAATGTGAGCTCGGCGGGCATAAGAATCCGTAAGGAGTGGAGTCGGTGGACTGCGCCCGGCGCGGGAGGGATGTGGTGCCGCGGGTCGTTATACGACCTATACGCGACCGCGGTGCTGCTCCGCCTGTCAGGGCACTAGCGTCGATTCTACTTAATGTGGGGACAGCCCGGGCAGGTCCGCCCCGGCGGCAGCCACGACAACACGAGAGCCCGTCGGTGCCTGGGAGGGCCGGTGACCGAGATCGACGTCCTGCTCGACGAGATCAGTCCTTATCAGAGCCGTCGTGTCGTCGTCGAGTGCGACTCCCACACCACGGCCGCCTACCTGCTGGACGCCCGTGAGCGCATCCGGGTCCCGGTGTGGCTGGCCAACCACGAGATCGCACCCCTGGAGAGCGATTCGAGCGGTCTCTACCAGGGCCGGGCGCCGCTGATGCCGGAGGCCTACACCAAGCACCCGCAGGGGCGCCCCCGCTTCGACCCGGCCACGCTGCGCGCGGTGTGGTTCGAGGAGGGCGACGGGGTGGCCCTCGTGGACGAGGAGGGCCTGCTCGCGGTGATACCGGGCTGGGCGGAGGCCGACAGCGGCCTGCCGGGGTACGCCCGGGAGGCGATCGGACGCAGCGCCTACGCCTGGGAACTGGACTCGGTGCGGAACCAGCTGTGGCCGCGGGTGGTGCACGCGGAGGCGTACTGGGACTGGCGGCGGGCCTCGGGCGCCTGGCGCAGCGTGCAGCGGACGGTGCTGAGCCATCTGAACCGCCGGGTGGGCGAGGCCGGACACTACTGGGACGTCTCGGACGGGCACCCGCCGCTGCTGCGGGTCTCGGAGCGCCCGCCCTCGCAGGAGCGGCCGTTCACCGTCCTGTCCACGGTGGGCATGTGCGGGCAGCGGATGCCCACCCTGGACCGGTACATGGCCGACACCTCGGGGTACGCCCGGGTGGAGCTGGCGCTGGCCACCACGCTGCCCGCGCACCACGCGGCGCGGATCTTCCGGTGGATCGGGGCGTTTCCGTGGCGGGCGGTCACCTGGTTCGGGGCCGGGCACACGGTCAAGTGGCTGGACAACCCCGAGGACCGGGCGATGCGCCGGGGCGCGGGCGCGGTCCTGTTGCTGGAGGACCCCGGGGCCCTGGTGGACGACCCCTACCGGACACCGCCGGACACCTCAGGACTGACCTTCCAGGGCGACCCGGTGCGGTGGCTGTGGATCGTGCCGATCAGCCGCCCCGAGCACCTGTTCGCCAAGGAGCACGACAGCGCCACCCTGGTGGAGAAGCTGGCCGCGGAGGGCCGCAGCTGGGTCCTGGACTAGGAGCACTCCCCCAGCACTGGGTCCTGGATCAGGAGCACTCCCCCGGGTCCCGGACCGACCGCGCGGCCCGGCGCCGGGCCGCGCGGCGCCCCCGAAAAAGGATTGCCCCCGCCTCCGCGTTCGGAGAGAGTGCTCCGGTCGGCAGGCTGACCACGGGGACGGATCCGAGATGACGCAGACGAAGGGCTCCGGCCCCGGTATCACCGCGCCACTGGCGTACCGGCCCTTCCGTGCCCTGGTCGCGGGCCGGGTCCTGATGCTCTTCGGCAACGGTATGGCTTCGGTGGCCCTGGCCTTCGCGGTACTGGACGTGACCGGATCCCTGGCCCAGGTGGGGCTGGTGGTGGGCGCGCGCTCGGCCGCCAATGTGTCCCTCCTGCTGCTGGGCGGGGTCCTCGCCGACCGGTTGCCGCGCACCCTGGTGATCCAGGGCGCCTGCGTGCTCGCGGCGCTCTCCCAGGGGCTGCTGGCGCTGTCCCTGCTCACCGGTACGGCCTCGTTGGCGCTGATGGTCGCGCTGAGTCTGCTGAACGGGGCCGCGGCCGCCGCCAACCTGCCCGCCGTGGCGGCGCTGACCCCGCAGACCGTGCCGCACGCCCTGCTGCGCCAGGCCAACGCCCTGGCGGGGATCGCCAAACAACTGGGGATGTTCGCCGGGATGTCGGCTGGCGGCGTGGCCGTGGGACTCCTGGGACCGGGGTGGGCGATCGGCGCGGACGCGGTGATGTTCGCCGCGGCCGGGGTGGCCTTCCTCTTCCTGCGGGTGCCGTCCACGGCGGTGCCGGGCGGCAAGAGCGTGCTGCGCGACCTGCTGGAGGGGTGGAGCGAGTTCGTGGCGCGGCCATGGGTGTGGATCATCGTGTTGCAGTTCATGGTGGTCAACGCCGGGTGGTCGGCGGCCACCTCGGTGCTGGGCCCAGGGATCGCCGACGCCGCGTTCGGGCGGACCGTCTGGGGGCTGCTGATGGCGACCAACAGCGTGGGGCTGCTGGTGGGCGGTGTGTTGGCGGCCCGGTGGCAACCGCAGCGGGCGCTGTTCTACGGCACGGCGCTGGTCACCGTGCAGACGTTGCCGTTCTTCGTGCTGGCCGACCCCTCCCCGGTGGTGCCGCTGCTGTTCGCGGCGATGTTCGTCGCCGGGGCGGCGGTGGAGCAGTTCAGTGTGGCGTGGGAGGTCTCGGTACAGGAGAACGTCCCGCCGGAACGGCTCTCGCGGGTGTACTCCTACGACGCGCTGGGCTCGTTCGTGGCGATGCCGGTGGGGCAGATGGCGATCGGACCGGTCGCGGAGGCGATCGGACCCGGCCGGTCGCTGCTGGTCGTGGCGGCGCTGACGCTGACGGCGACGCTGGCCGCGGTCTGCGCGCGGAGCGTGCGTTCGCTACGTCGTCGGTGAGGTGCGGGGGCGGCCGGCGCCGCGGCGGTCGCGGACCTGGCGGAACACATGGTGGAGTCGGGCCATCTCCTCGTCACTGAAGCGTTCGACGAAGCGGAGCAGGGTCGCGTCGGGGTCGGGACCGGTTTCGAGGACCTCGCCCATCACCCGGGCCGTGTACTCGGCGTGGCTCTCCCTGGGCCAGTAGACCCAGGCGCGACCGTGCTTCTCCCGGTCCAGCAGTCCCTTGTGGAAGAGGATGTTCGCGACCGTCATGACGGTGGTGTAGGCGATGTCCCGGTCGTAGACCATGCTCTCCCGGACCCCGCGTACGGACAGCGGCCCCTCCGAGCGCCACAGGGCACCCATGATGGCCGCCTCCAGTTCCCCGAGCCCCCTCATGCGCCTCCCCCACCCGATGTGTCGGTGTTTGCACGGGCGATCGTAGGTACCGGCGGGGTCGCGGTGTGGGAGAACCGGGGAGAGCACACAGATCCGGGCATCTCCGCTGCCGATCACCGGCGTTTCACCGCCGGACGGCCCGCGGGCACCGTCGGTTGCTGTCCCGCGGCCCCGCTCCGGCTTCCGCGGGCGGCGCCCGCGCCCCGCCCGGAAACGTGTGACGCGCCACATCGGAGATGGTCGGAGACGGACACGCACAAGCGCGCCAAAAAACCCGTCAAACATGAGCAAACACGACATGATGGCCACGCAAGGCAAAGACACGGACACGCAGCGACAAGGTTCGTGTGAAAGATTGTTAGCTATCTCCCAGTTTCAACAACACCGAAGTTCCCGTCAGGGAGGTCGGTACAAGTAGCCTGGTATCCGACGAGTGCTGGCCAGGGCAGATTCTCCCCCTGTGCGGGGAGCGACCACATGCTTCTTTGAGCCCGCCTTGCCAGCAGCCACCCGTCTTTCCTACACATTCACAAGCGAGCTGCGGAAGTGGGCGATCTCCGCCGTGTCGTCTGAGGCGTCTCAACCCCTGACAGATTTCGGCCCGAACGAGTGGTTGGTCGAGGAGCTTTACCAGAAGTACCTCACCGACCCGAATTCGGTTGACAAGGCTTGGTGGAACTTCTTCGCGGACTACAAGCCCGCGGACTCGGCCAACGGGAAGGGTGGGGGCACTGCGGCCGCGAAGGCGCAGACCGAGAAGGCCCCTGCCGCGCCCGCGCCGAAGAAGAAGGCCGCGGCCCCCGCCGCTGCCGCCAAGGACAACAAGAGCACCGATGATGCACTCCAGGTCAAGGAGGAGCGGCTGCGTGGCGCAACCGCTCGCACCGCGACCAACATGGAGTCGAGCCTGGCCCTGCCGACCGCGACGAGCGTGCGCGCGGTGCCGGTCAAGCTGCTGTTCGACAACCGCATCGTCATCAACAACCATCTCCGGCGCGGTCGCGGTGGGAAGGTCTCCTTCACCCACCTCATCGGCTACGCCATGGTCAAGGCCCTCAAGGCCATGCCGGAGATGAACCACTCCTACACGGAGCTGGACGGCAAGCCCGGCGTCGCCAAGCCCGAACACGTGAACTTCGGTCTGGCGATCGACCTGCAAAAGCCCGACGGCTCCCGTCAGCTGGTCGTGCCCTCCATCAAGAAGTCCGACGAGATGGACTTCAACGAGTTCTGGGGCGGCTACGAGGACCTGGTCCGCAAGGCCCGCAACAACAAGCTGGGCGTTCCGGACTTCCAGGGCACCACGATCAGCCTGACCAACCCCGGCGGCATCGGCACCGTGCACTCCGTGCCGCGCCTGATGCCCGGGCAGGGCACCATCCTCGGCGTCGGCGCCATGGAGTACCCGGCCGAGTTCCAGGGCGCGTCCCAGGACACCCTGAGCGAGCTCGGCATCAGCAAGGTCATGACGCTCACCTCGACGTATGACCACCGGATCATCCAGGGTGCCCAGTCGGGCGAGTTCCTGCGCCGGATCCACCAGCTGCTGCTGGGCGACGACGGTTTCTACGACGAGATCTTCAACTCGCTGCGGATCCCGTACGAGCCGGTCCGCTGGGTGCAGGACATCCATGTCAACAAGGCGACCCAGCTCGACAAGACCACCCGGGTCCAGGAGCTCATCCACGCGTACCGCGTGCGCGGCCACCTCATGGCCGACACCAACCCGCTCGACCACGAGCAGCGCAAGCACCCGGACCTGGACGTGCTGGAGCACGGCCTGACCCTCTGGGACCTGGACCGCGAGTTCCCCACCGGGGGCTTCGGCGGCAAGCAGGTCATGAAGCTTCGCGACGTTCTGGGCGTGCTGCGCGACACCTACTGCCGCACGGTGGGTATCGAGTACATGCACATCCAGAGCCCGGAGGAGCGGGAGTGGATCCAGGCGCACGTCGAGCGCGAGCACGAGAAGCTCGACCGCGACGAGCAGCTGCACATCCTGCGCCGGCTCAACAGCGCGGAGGCCTTCGAGACCTTCCTGCAGACCAAGTACGTGGGCCAGAAGCGCTTCTCCCTGGAGGGCGGCGAGTCGCTGATCCCGCTGCTGGACGGGGTGATCTCCAAGGCCGCCAGGGCCGAGTTGGACGAGGCCGTCATCGGCATGGCCCACCGCGGCCGCCTGAACGTGCTGGCCAACATCTGCGGCAAGTCCTACGGGCAGATCTTCGGTGAGTTCGAGGGCAACCTCGACCCGCGCAGCGCGCACGGCTCCGGTGACGTCAAGTACCACCTGGGCACCGAGGGCACGTTCCAGACCACCGACGGCGACAAGATCCAGATCACGCTGGCCGCCAACCCGTCCCACCTGGAGACGGTGGACCCGGTGGCCGAGGGCATCGTCCGCGCCAAGCAGGACGTCCTGGACAAGGGCCCGCAGGGGTTCACGGTCCTGCCCATCCTGATCCACGGCGACGCAGCGTTCGCCGGTCAGGGCGTGGTCGCCGAGACCCTGAACCTGTCGCAGCTGCGCGGCTACCGGACCGGCGGCACGGTGCACGTCATCGTGAACAACCAGGTGGGCTTCACCACCTCGCCGACCGACAGCCGCTCCAGCGTGTACGCCACGGACGTCGCACGGATGGTGCAGGCGCCGATCTTCCACGTCAACGGGGACGACCCCGAGGCCGTGGTCCGGGTCGCGCACCTGGCCTTCGCCTACCGTCAGACGTTCAACAAGGACGTCGTCATCGACCTCGTCTGCTACCGGCGCCGCGGGCACAACGAGGGCGACAACCCCGCGTTCACCCAGCCGCTGATGTATGACGTCATCGACGCCAAGCGCTCCACCCGCAAGCTGTTCACCGAGTCCCTCATCGGCCGCGGTGACATCACGGTGGAGGAGGCGGAGTCGGCGCTGCGCGACTACCAGACCGAGCTCGAACGCGCCTTCACCGAGACCCGCGAGGTCGAGCGGAAGCCGGTCGAGGCGGGCGCCGTGGTCAAGCCCGAGGTCTTCACCGAGTCCCGGCTGGACCACTCCAAGGTCGAGACGGCGGTCAGCACCGAGACGGTCAAGCGGATCATCGACACCCAGGTGTCGCTGCCCGAGGGCTTCACGCCGCACCCGCGGCTGGCGCCCCAGCTCTCCCGCCGTGCGTCGATGGTCGAGAACGGCACCATCGACTGGGCCACCGGTGAGCTGCTGGCCTTCGGTTCGCTGCTGATGGACGGCCACCCGGTCCGCCTGATCGGTCAGGACAGCCGCCGCGGCACCTTCGGCCAACGGCACGCCACGCTCATGGACCGCGAGACCGGCGAGAACCACACGCCGCTCAAGCAGTTCGACAACGGCACCACCAAGTTCCACGTGCACGACTCGCTGCTCAGCGAGTACGCGGCGCTGGGCTTCGAGTACGGCTACTCGCTGACCCGGCCGGACGCCCTGGTGATGTGGGAGGCGCAGTTCGGCGACTTCGTCAACGGCGCCCAGACCATCATCGACGAGTACATCAGCGCCGGCGAGCAGAAGTGGGGCCAGCGCTCCAGCGTGACCATGCTGCTGCCGCACGGCTACGAGGGGCAGGGGCCGGACCACTCCTCGGCCCGTATCGAGCGGTTCCTGCAGCAGTGCGCGCAGGAGAACATGACCGTCGCGATGCCGAGCTCCCCGGCGAGCTACTTCCACCTCCTGCGGTGGCAGGCCAAGTCGCCGTTCGAGCGTCCGCTCGTGGTGTTCACGCCGAAGTCGCTGCTGCGCCTGAAGGCCGCGACCTCGGCCACCGAGGACTTCACCTCGGGCCACTTCCAGCCGCTGATCGGGGATGACTCGCTCGCGCCGGAGAAGGTCCGTCGCGTGGTCATCTGCTCGGGCAAGATCTACTACGACCTGGACGCGGCCCGCCGCAAGAGCGGTGACAAGCACACCGCGATCATCCGGGCGGAGCGGCTCTACCCGCTGCCGATCGAGGAGATCCGGGAGCAGCTCAAGGCCTTCCCGAACGCGGGTGAGGTCCTGTGGGTCCAGGAGGAGCCGGCGAACATGGGGCCGTGGCCCTTCGTCGCGCTGGTCTTCTCCGAGCAGCTCGACCGCCCGTTCACCCGGATCTCGCGTCCGGCCTCCTCCGCGCCCGCGGCCGGTTCGGCCAAGCGGCACGAGGCCGAGCAGCGGGCCCTGGTGGACACGGTGTTCCCGCCCGCCGAGTAGGCGGAACGGTATGTACTACACCGATCGCGGAATCGAGGAGCTGGAGAACCGCCGCGGCGACGAGGAGGTCAGCTTCGCCTGGCTCGCCGAGCAGCTGCGGGTGTTCACCGACATCAACCCCGAGTTCGAGACACCGGTCGAACGACTGGCCACCTGGTTGGCCCGGTTGGACGACGAGGACGAGGAGTAGTCACAGGAAGCCGCGCTGAGCGGTGTTTCCGGCCGAGGGGCCCGGGTCGATCCGACCCGGGCCCCTCGCGTGTGTCCGGTGCCTCAGGCAGTGGTCGCGCGGAACCACTCCCGGCTGGACCTGGCGCACAGCAGCAGGAGGAAGAGTCCGGGCAGAATGAGCGCGCCCAGGATCGAGGCCCGGAGGAAGGGCTCGGTGCCCCCGTTCAGAACCGCGTCGGCCAGCACGAAGGCCGCTTCGCAGCCGATCGCCACGAGGGCCCAGCGCCGTCCGGTCCGCCCGCCCCGGCCGAGCAGGACGGCGGCGGTGCCGTACAGGACCGCCCACAGGGCGCTGAGGGCGACGGCGCCCACCTCCTCCGCCGGGGTCAGGGCCGCCTCACCGAAGGCGTCGGGTTGCGTGAACAGCGCGAACACGCCCAGCCCGGCGAAGAGGGACGTCAGGGCGGAGAGGGTCGCCGTGAGGCTGAACAGGACGCGGAGGAACCGCAGGGCGCGCGGCATGGGCGGACTCTCGGGCAGGGGTGTCTTCTCGGGAGGGGCCTGTGGGGGATGCACGGTGGGGTAATCCTCGCTGTTCTGTGCGTATTCGCAGGTGGCGTCCCCATTCAAGCGCAGGCCCGCGCCCCCGGCGGCCGGGGGCAGCCCCTAGTCACCCCTGAGCCGACCCTGAAATCCGCGACATATCTTGAGTTCGGCAGACACGAGACATATCGTGAAGTCATCAAGAGCGAGTGGAAAGGGTTCACGATGGCACGATGGACCATCGACAGTCCGATGACCCACACCCTGGACGGCATCGTCGCCCTGAAGGTGCGGATCGTCGGCGGCCAGGTCAACATCATCCCCACGGATGACCCGGTCACCTTCGAGATCACCGACGTCGAGGGCGAGCCCCTGGAGGTCACCCAGGAGGCGGGTATCCTCACCGTCCACTACCGGGACCTCACCGGTCAGGGCCTGTTGGACCGGCTCAAGCCCAT
Source organism: Nocardiopsis moroccensis (assembly GCF_055763695.1). Classification (NCBI taxonomy): domain Bacteria; kingdom Bacillati; phylum Actinomycetota; class Actinomycetes; order Streptosporangiales; family Nocardiopsidaceae; genus Nocardiopsis; species Nocardiopsis moroccensis. The sequence goes on from NZ_CP199747.1 coordinate 3,581,378, forward strand.
CCAGCTGAGCGGGTACAGGAACATCGGCTCGCGACGGGCCACGGTCAACCTGCGGGTCCCGCGCGCCTGCCCGGTCGAGGTGACCACGGCCGGCGCCCCCGTGGTGGTGGCCGGGCTGACCTCCCGCACCCGGGTGCGCACCGCCACCGGCGAGATCACCCTGGACGGCGTCTCCGGCGAGACCGAGCTCAACACCGCCTCGGGCAACGCCTCGGTGCGCGCCCCCGGCGGCGCCCTGGGCTTCAACAGCGCCAGCGGCCAGCTGGCGGTGGCCGGCGGCCGCCTGTCCGAGCTGCGCGCCAAGTCCGCCTCCGGCCACGTACTGGTCGACACGGACCTGGCGCCCTCCGCCCGGGTCCGGGTGAACACGGTCTCCGGCGAGGTGGCCCTGCGGGTCCCCTCGGAGAGCTCCGCCACCGTGGAGCTGCGCACCGTCACCGGGAAGGTGGACTCCGACTTCGGTCTGGACCGGCGCAGCGCTCCGGCCCGCAGCGCCCTGAGCGGCAAGATCGGCGTGGGCGTCGACCCCGCCTCCATCAGTGTCAACACCGTGTCCGGCCGGACCGCACTGCTGCGGCGCGCGCCCGAGGCTCCGGCCGCGATCCCCGAGGGGGCCTGAATGAGTACCATCTTCGGCCACGGCAGGCTGCGTCTCTACCTGCTCAAGCTGCTGGACGAGAGCCCGCGGCACGGTTACGAGATCATCAGTCTGCTCCGCGACCGTTTCCTCGGCGTGTACTCGCCCTCCCCCGGCACCATCTACCCCCGGCTCGCGCGGTTGGAGGAGGAGGGCCTGGTCACGCACACCGAGGAGGGCGGCCGCAAGGTCTACAGCCTCACCGACAAGGGACGCGCGGAACTGCGCGCCCGCAGCGGCGACCTGGACGACCTGGAGCAGGAGATCACCGACTCGGTGCGTGACATCGCCCGGGCGGTCAAGCAGGACGTGCGCGCCACCATCAGCTCCCTGCGCGACGAACTCAAGTTCACCGCGGGCGGGAGCCGCCGCGACCCGGCCGGGGAGGCCGCAGGAGAGCAGCGCTCCGAGGAGCGCGAGCCGGGCGAGTCCGCCGAGGACGACCGGGACCGCGAGCGGCAGCGGGACCGCGACTGCGGGGACAGCGGCATGTGGGCCCGCGAGTGGGAGCGGTTCGCCCAGGGCTTCGGCTCCTTCGGGGCCCCCTGGGGCCGCAACGAATCCGACCGGGGTGAGCGCACCGGCGAGGAGTCCGGGGAAGGGGCGGGCAGGGACGATCGCCCGGACCTGGAGCACGCCCTGCGGGACTTCTCGGTGCGTGTACGCGACATGGTCCGCGGAGCCGGGCAGGTGGGCGGGTCCGCCGCACACGACCTGCGCCGCATCCTCGACGACACCGTCGAGGTGATCCGCCGCGACATGAGTCGCTGGGGCCCGCCCGAGAAGGACGACGGGGAGGACCGCGAGGGCCCGGAGAGCGCGGCCGAGGGGCCCCGGGGGTCCCAGGGCACGGACGGGGGGACGTCGGCCGAGGAGCCCGGATCGCCGAGCCGGGACGCCCGGCCGATGCCGCCCACCGGCGGCGACCCCTGGTCCGCCGCCACCGGCGAGGACGACCGGAAGAGGGACTGACCGGCAGCAGGGGCTCGGAGGACCACGCGGGGGCATGGTCCTCCGGGCCCCGCGGCCGCATCATCCGAAGGAGAAGGAAGAACCCGTGCTGGTCCCGTACACGATCGAGGAGGACGAGAACGGCCGCTGGCGTGCCCGCGCCCTGCTGCGCCCCGGCATCGGCGCCCACGGCGAGGGGGACACCCCGGACGCCGCACTCGCGGACCTGCGTGCGGCCCTGGCACTCCTGACCGAGGAGTTCGGCACTCCCGCAGAGCTGATGTGAGGGGCCCGGTCCGTACGGTTGCGGACCGGGCCCCTCGTGGCGTACCCGGGGCCTGTGGTGCCCGGGGCCTGTGCCTAACGGCGGGCGACGCCGTCCTGGCGGGCCTGCTCGGCGACCGCGGCGGAGACCGCCGGGACCACCCGCTCGTCGAAGGAGCTGGGGATGACGTAGTCGGCGCTCAGGTCGTCACCGACGAGCTCAGCCAGCGCCTTGGCCGCGGCCAGCTTCATGTTCTCGGTGATGTCGGTGGCCTGGACGTCGAAGGCTCCCCGGAAGACGCCGGGGAAGGCCAGCACGTTGTTGATCTGGTTCGGGAAGTCGCTGCGCCCGGTGGCGACGACGCTCGCGTAGCTGCGGGCGACGTCCGGGTGCACCTCCGGGTTGGGGTTGGCCATGGCGAAGATGATCGCGTCGTCGGCCATGGTGGCCACGACCGATTCGGGGACCTCGCCCGCGGAGAGCCCGACGAACACGTCGGCGCCGTTGAGGGCGCTCTCGATGGAGCCCTGGATCCCGGCCTTGTTGCTGATCGAGGCCAGCTCCTGCTTGACCGGGGTCAGGCCCTCGCGGCCGTCGTAGATCATGCCCTTGGAGTCGGCCACGGCGATGTCGCCGATACCACCGTCGATGAGCATCTTGGTGACGGCGACGCCCGCGGCGCCCGCTCCGGAGACGACGACGCGCAGGTCGGCCAGGGTGCGGCCGGTGAGGCGGGCGGCGTTGTGCAGCGCGGCGACGGTCACGATGGCGGTGCCGTGCTGGTCGTCGTGAAAGACCGGGATGTCCAGGCGCTCACGCAGCTTGGCCTCGATCTCGAAGCAGCGCGGGGCCGCGATGTCCTCCAGGTTGATGCCACCGAAGGAGGGCGACATCCGCACGACGGTCTCGACGATCTCGTCGACACCGGTGCAGTTGAGCGCGATCGGCACGGAGTCGACGTCGCCGAACTGCTTGAAGAGCAGCGACTTGCCCTCCATGACCGGCAGGGAGGCCTCCGGGCCGATGTTGCCCAGGCCGAGCACGGCGGTGCCGTCGGTGACGACGGCGACCAGGTTGCTCTTCCAGGTGTAGGTCTCGACGAGGTCGGGGGTCTCGGCGATGGCGTCGCAGACGCGGGCGACGCCGGGGGTGTAGGCGAGGGACAGGCCCTCGTGGTCACTGACGTCCACGGAGGAGGTCACGTGCAGCTTGCCGCCGCGGTGCATGGCGAAAGCCGGGTCCTCGTCCAGCTTGGACGTGTTCTGGGTACGCGAAGAAAAGGTGGTCACTACTCAAACCCCTCGGTCTGCTGTTCGTCCACGTCGGCCATGACGGGGACGGTCGGCGTTAGCCACGGACCGCGCGCGAAGACGTAAGGGTGCTAGGGGAGCTCTCCGCGGCGCCGGTCGGCCATGACCGGTTGTGTCGCCGGGGGAGACAAGTCTTCGCCGGACTCCTATGCGAGTACTGCGCGTCCGCCTCTCACGGGGATGACCCGTTACGTAATTCTCTCACAACGGTGACCAGAGGAAAATCGCGGGTCGACACGATGGAACGTTACCGACGCATCACCACATGAAGCATAATGTCCTGGATGTCGCTACCGACAGGCCGCGTCCAACGCTGAACCCGGCTCTGAACAGGCACTCCGTGCTCCCAGAAGGAGACCCCACATGGCACTGCGCAAGCCCCTGTCCGAGCCCCGGACCTACCTCACCGCCCTCACCGCGGCCGGTGTCCTGGCCCTGACGGCCTGCGGTGGCGGAGAGGACGCCACCGAGGACACGGCGGCGCCAGAGGCGCCCGAGGTGGCGGTCGACGAGGAGCTCGCCGCACTCGTCCCCGAGGACATCGCCGAGGCCGGCTCCGTCACCATCGGCGTCGAGGCCTCCTACCCGCCCGGTGAGTACCTGGACGAGGACGGCGAGACCGTCCTCGGCTTCAACGTCGACCTGCTGGAGGCCGCCCTCGGCAAGCTCGGTCTGGAGGCCGACTGGGAGCCGACCACCTTCGACTCGATCATCATCGGCGTCGACACCGGCACCTACGACCTCGGCTCCTCCTCCTTCACCATCACGGAGGACCGGATGGAGGCCGTGAACATGGTCAGCTACTTCTCCTCCGGCACCCAGTGGTTCGGCCCGGCGGGCAACCCCGAGGGGGTGGACCCCGAGAACGCCTGCGGCCTGCGCATCGCCGTGCAGTCGAACACCACCCACGACGCGGACATCGAGGCCCGCAGCCAGGAGTGCGTCGACGCCGGCGAGGAAGCCATCACCATCGAGAAGTTCCAGACCCAGCCGCAGGCCACCGAGACCGTCGTCTCCGGCCTGAACGACGCCTCCCTGGCGGACCTGCCGACCTCGCTGTACGCCCTGCAGCAGACCGGCGAACAGCTGGAGTTCATCGGCGACCAGTACGACGCCGCCCCCTACGGCATCCTCACCCACCAGGACGACGAGGAGCTCGCGGAGGCCGTCGCCGCCGCCTTCAACACCATGATCGAGGACGGCACCTACGAGGAGGTCCTCGGCGAGTGGGGTATCGAGGTCGGCGCCATGGAGACCGCTGAGGTGAACCCCTCCGTCGAGGAGTAGTTCCTCCGACCGCTCCCGCCCGACACCAAGCGAAAGTCTGAACGTGACCTCACCGAGCGAACCGGTGGGCGGCCCGGGGTCGAAGGAACCGACCCCGGGCCGTTCGGCCGCACCGATCACAGCCGTCCCCGTCCGGTACCCCGAACGGTGGGTGGCAGCGGGGATCATCCTCGTCCTCGCCGCGATGTTCGTGCACATGCTGTTCACGAACCCCGCGTTCAACTGGCCGTTCATGCTCGACAACATGTTCTCGGAACCGGTGGTCCGGGGCGTGTGGGTGACGCTGAGCGCGACCGTGCTGTCGATGGTCATCGGCGTCGTCCTGGGCATCGTCCTCGCGGTGATGCGCCTGTCCGGGAACCCCGTCCTGGTCACGGTCTCCTGGACGTACACGTGGTTCTTCCGCGGCGTGCCCCGGCTCGTGCTGGCGGTGCTCTTCGGCAACCTCGCCATCCTGTACTCGACCATCCACATCGGACTGCCGTTCGACAACTACTGGATGCCGTGGCTCGGCCTCGAGGGCGACGCCCGCTTCTTCGAGATCGACGCGCGCACCCTGCTCACCGGCTACACCGCGGGTCTGCTGGCCCTGTCCCTGTCCGAGGGCGCCTACATGGCGGAGATCATCCGCGCCGGTCTGCAGTCGGTCGACAAGGGGCAGACCGAGGCGTCCCAGGCCCTGGGCATGAGCAAGAGCAAGATCATGCGGCGGATCACCCTGCCGCAGGCGATGCGGGTCGTCATCCCCCCGACGGGCAACGAGACCATCGCCATGCTCAAGGACACGGCACTGCTCGCCTACGTACCGGTGACCATCGAGCTGTTCTACCAGCTCCAGGCCATCGGCACCCGGAGCTACCAGATCTTCCCGATGCTGGTGGCGGCGTGCCTGTGGTACCTGGCGATCACCAGTGTCCTGATGACCGGTCAGTACTTCATCGAACGCAGGTTCAACCGGAGCGGGCGCGGCACGGCCCGGGAGCGCATCGCCGGAGGGGCGCACTGATGGCTGAGAAGACCAGGGACCACGGGGAACAGGCCGCACCCGGAACCGCGGAGGGCGCGGCCGCGTCCGGAACGGCCGTGCCCGGGGACGCCCTCGTGGTGGCCGAGAACGTGCACAAGAGCTTCGGGCGCCTGGAGGTACTCAAGGGCATCGACCTGCAGGTCCGGCGAGGCGAGGTCATGTGCGTCGTCGGCCCCTCGGGGTCGGGTAAGTCCACCTTCCTGCGCTGCATCAACCACCTGGAGAAGCTCACCGCGGGCCGCCTGTGGGTCAACGGCGAGCTGATGGGGTACCGCCAGAAGCGCGGGCGCCTGTACGAGCTGCGCGACAGCGAGATCGCCGCCCAGCGCAGCGACATCGGGATGGTCTTCCAACGTTTCAACCTGTTCCCCCACCTGACCGTGCTCGGCAACATCATCGAGGCTCCGGTCCAGGTCAAGCGGGTTCCCAGGGCCCGAGCCACCGAGCGTGCCATGGAAATGCTGGAGCGGGTCGGGCTACCGGACAAGGCGAACGCCTACCCCGAACAGCTCTCCGGCGGCCAGCAGCAGCGCGTGGCGATCGCCCGAGCGCTGGCCATGGAGCCGTCGCTCATGCTGTTCGACGAGCCCACCAGCGCCCTGGACCCGGAACTGGTCGGTGAGGTCCTGGACGTCATGCAGGACCTGGCCAGGGGCGGCATGACCATGGTCGTGGTCACCCACGAGATGGGCTTCGCCCGCGAGGTCGGCGACTCGCTGGTCTTCATGGACGACGGCGTCGTGGTGGAGTCGGGGTCGCCCGACGAGGTGCTCTCCAACCCCCGGCACGAGCGCACCCAGGCGTTCCTCTCCAAGGTCCTCTGACACCGGGCCCACCCGGTCGGACCCGCCCAGGGCCCCGCGTTCCTCCGCGAGCGCGGGGCCCTGGCCTCGCCCGGGTCCCCGGCGCGACGACGCCCGCCGGGCCGGGGCCCGATGCCCTTGACCGGAGGGCCTCCCAACGCCAGAGTCATTTCCCAGGGGCACCCAGACGGTCTGGAGTGATCCGTGAATCAGGGCCTGGACCCCGGGGAGAGGCATGGACGCGCGTACGGAGAAGGCCCGCAGGCTCTGGGAGAACCGGGCCGGGAGCTACGACACCGGGGGCCGTTACGAGCCACCGGCGATCCTGCGGACCCGCGCTCTGCTCTGCGGCGGTGCCAGGGGGCGCACCCTGGAGGTGGCCGTGGGCACGGGACGGAACCTGGAGTACTACCCGCCCCAGGTGAAGCTGACCGGACTGGACCTGAGCCCCGCGATGCTGGCCGGGGCCCGGGACAGGGCCGAGGAACAGGGCCGTCCGGTCTCCCTGGTGGAGGGCGACGCCCAACGGATGTCCTTCTCCGACCGCTCCTTCGACACCGTGGTGTGCGTGCTCGCCCTGTGCGCCGTCCCCGACCAGGAGCGTGCGCTGGCGGAGATGTACCGGGTGCTGGTACCCGGGGGGCGGCTGCTGCTGGTCGACCACATCGAGTACACCCGGTTCCCGTTCCGGCTACGTGAACGCCTGCGCAAACACCCCCGCAGACTGCCCCGGACCGTGGCCGAGGAGGTCGGCTTCGAGGTGGGCCACCACGACCGCCTGCTCCTCGGACTGGTGGAGCGGTTGGTCGCGCACCGGCCGCGCTGAGCGGACCGGCCGGACGGATCCCGCGGGCCGACCGCCACGCGGGTCCCCCGGTCCCCGCGAACCCCGCCCGTCCAGCACATACCCTGGAAACGACCGCAGATTTGACCCGCGACCGAGGTGGACCGATGATCCGTCCCGCACGCCCCGACGACGTTCCCGAGATCCATCGGATGATCCGGGAACTCGCGGAGTACGAGAAGGAGCCCGAAGCGGTCGTCTCGACCGAGGAGGATCTGCACACCGCGTTGTTCGGACCGGACGCCTCGGTCTACGCGCACGTGGCGGAACACGCGGGCGGCAACGGCCCGCCCGCCCCTGCGGGGTTCGCCCTGTGGTTCCGCAACTACTCCACCTGGACCGGTCGGCACGGCATCCACCTGGAGGACCTGTACGTCCGCCCCGAACTGCGCGGAAACGGCTACGGCCTGGCCCTGCTGAGGAACCTCGCCCGGCTCTGCGTGGAACGCGGCTACACCCGGCTGGAGTGGTCGGTGCTGGACTGGAACATGCCCGCGATCGAGTTCTACAAGTCCCTGGGTTCGACGTCCCTGGACGAGTGGACGGTCCGTCGCCTGGACGGCGACGCGCTGGCCGACCTGGGCTCCACAAAGGGCTGAGCCGGGCCGTTCGTCTCGTATCCGCGCCTTGACGGACGGACACGATCCACCCTCCCTGCGTCAGTGGCAGGGTGAAACGAGATACATTGCTCTCAAGCGGCAACCTCGCCCCCCGAAGGAGGGACGTGACCGAAGAAACCGCTGTGCCCACGGCCGACGCCACCGGTGTACGCGACGCTGTCACCGTCAACATGCCCGCCGACAGCGCTTATCTGTCTGTCCTGCGCACGGCGACCGCAGGGCTGGCAGCACGGCTCGACTTCACCCTCGACGAGATCGAGGACCTGAGGATCGGGGTCGACGAGGCGTGCGCGATGCTCCTCTCCCAGGCGCTGCCGGGCACAGATCTGACCACGGAATTCGAACTCACCCCCGATGGGATGCGCATCTCCGTCTCGGTGCTGACCGCGGACGGACGCCTCCCCGCCCGGGACACCTTCGCCTGGACCGTCCTGTCCGCTCTCGCGGGGGATGTCGACGCGGGGGTCGGCCCGGACGATCGCGTCTACATCGTCCTGTACAAACGCCGCGGCACCCTGGAGCCGGCGTGAGCGAAAGGGGGCCCGCTCTGACAGCGAAGACCGAGCACGCGGTGCCCGACCGGGCGCGCGCGAGAGAGTTGTTCGAGCGCCTTAACGAACTCGACGCGGATTCGGCCGAGCGCCGGAGGATCCGGGACGAGCTGGTGGAACTCCACCTGCCCTTGGTGGAGTACCTGGCCCGGCGCTTCCGCAACCGCGGTGAGTGGCTGGACGATCTCACCCAGGTGGCCACGATCGGGCTCATCAAGTCCATCGACCGGTTCGACCTGGAGCGCGGGGTGGAGTTCTCCACCTACGCGACCCCGACGATCGTCGGTGAGATCAAGCGCCACTTCCGGGACAAGGGCTGGGCGGTACGGGTTCCCCGCCGCCTTCAGGAGCTGAAGCTCTCGCTGACCAAGGCCGTCAGCGACCTCTCGCAGCGGGAGGGGCGCTCCCCCACCGTGGCGGAACTGGCCCAGCACCTCCAGATGACCGAGGAGGAGGTGTTGGAGGGCCTGGAGTCCGCCAACGCCTACTCGACGGTTTCGTTGGACGCTCCCGACAGCGGTGACGAGGACGCCCCCGCGGTGGCCGACTCCCTGGGGATCGTCGACGAGTCGTTGGAGGGCGTCGAGTACCGCGAGTCGCTGAAACCTCTTCTGGAACAGCTACCGCCCCGGGAGAAGCGCATCCTGCTGCTGCGCTTCTTCGGGAACATGACCCAGTCGCAGATCGCCCAGGAGCTGGGGATCTCCCAGATGCACGTGTCGCGTCTGCTGGCGCGCACCCTGGCACAGTTGCGGCAGGCTCTCACCACGGACGACTGACCTGATCCGTGGCCTTCGGCCGCGGTGCTGGCTACCGGCGATCCTCTTCGGTCCCGGGGAACAGCACCGCGGTCGTCGGCGGGGCCAGGACCGCGGCCGCGGCGACGACGGCCGTGCCGAGCATGAGGGCGCCGAACAGGTACTGCTCCCCGGTGAACATGTAGTACGCCACCACGGCCATGAAGAGCTGGGTGACCACCACCGGGGTGCGGGCCCAGTCGCGCAGCTGCCACAGCCCGCGCGCGACGAAGACCAGCAACGCACCGACCCCGACGCCGATCAGGGTGAGCGGGACGGCGGAGGTGACCGGATCACCGGCCCGGCCGGTGACCGCGGTGTAGAGGCTGTAGAGACCGCCGGCCGCCGCGGCCAGCCCGACCAGGGCCTCCAGTGCGGCGGCGACGACGAGGGTGATGGGACGCGAGGACACCCGAAGAGCCTATACGCGCCCCGGAACTCACCCCTCCCCGCCCCCGTCCTGCTCCGGGCCATGGGGATCCACTCCACCCCCGGCGAGGCGCCCACCGCCTAGACTGGCCGGGTGCGAGCCCTATTCATCGTGAACCCCCATGCGACCACGACCACCTCGCGCACCCGCGAGGTGATCCTGGGCGCCCTGGCATCCGAGCTGGACGTCACCCCCGTCGAGACCGCCTACCGCGACCACGCCCGTGAACTGGCCGCGACGGCCGCGGCCGAAGGCTACGAACTCGTGTTGAGCCTGGGCGGCGACGGCACCGTCAACGAGATCGTCAACGGCCTCCTCGCCACCCCGCAGGAGCTGACCCGCCCCCGCTACGCCGTGATCCCCGGGGGCAGCGCGAACGTGTTCATCCGTGCTCTGGGCGTCCCCGGCGACCCGATCGAGGCCACCGGCGCGGTACTGGAGGCGATCCGGGCGGGACGCGAGAAGGAGATCGGGCTGGGCCGGATCACCGGCGACCAGGACGACCGGTACTTCACGTTCTGTGCCGGATTCGGTTGGGACGCCGACGTGGTGCAACAGGTGGAACACGAACGCGGCAACGGCAGGAAGGCGACTCCGGCTCTCTACGCGGAAGCCGCGGTAAAGCTGTTCTTCCAAGGGGATATAAGCGATCCGTCACTCAGCGTGGCCGGTGGTGGAAGGTCCCTGGACCATGTCTATTTCGCACTGGTCACGAACACCACTCCGTGGACGTACGCGGGAGCGCTACCACTTCAACCGACCCCGGACTCCCGTTTCGAGCTCGGCCTGGACGCTTTCGCGCTGACCCAGTCCTCGCACGCGCTGACTGGCTGGGTTCTTTCCCAGATGTTCTTCCCCAAGGGCCTTCCCGCACGTGGGGACGGCTACGTGACCTGGCACGACCAGCCGGAGCTCCGGATCTCGTCAAGCCATCCGAGAGCCTTCCAAATCGATGGTGAATACCTGGGAGAGCGCAAACAGGTCAACTTCCACTCGGTACCGAAGGCATTACGAATCTTCTGTTAATTACCGGAAAAGCAGCCATTCACGACCACTGTGACGCACCCGACACGCCGAACAGGACCTTCGGCCTCGGGAGCTCTTGCATGGCCCCCGCGATCCTGTCACGCTCAAGTTATCGCCGCGAGTTACGGGCGAGTTAATTTGGGCGCTTCCCACGTGGCCGTGGGGTGAAACCTCAACTACCTCGGCCTGGACGCCCCCCGGTGGTCCCCATCCACCGGGCGCCCTTGCACATTCCGATCGTGAAAAGCTTCACAAATGATCGCCTCACTGTGAGGAGTGGACCGCATGGACTGGCGCCATGACGCAGCCTGCCGTGACGAAGACCCCGAACTCTTCTTCCCCATCGGCAACTACGGCCCCGCACTGATCCAGATCGAGGAGGCCAAGGCAGTCTGCCAGCGCTGCCCGGTCAGTTCCGCCTGCCTGAAGTGGGCGCTGGAAAGCGGCCAGGACGGCGGGGTCTGGGGAGGGACCTCCGAGGAGGAGCGGCGTCGCATCAAGCGCCGCGGCTCCGCACTGCGGCCCATGGTCCGCAGCTGATCCTCCCGCTCCGTCACCGACGGACACCACGCGAGAACCGTCCCGGTACGCCCCGGAGCGCAACGGTGCCTCCGGGCACCGCGTGGCGGTGATGCCACCGACCCCCCGCTTGGCGCGGCGGGGGCCGGCACACGGCCGTGCGGGCGGAGTCCCACCGCCGAGCGGACGCGGTCGGCTAGGGGGCCTCCCTCTCCTCGTGTTCCAGAGGCAGGCTGATCGCCACCTCCGTACCGCCGCTCTCCTTTGGCTTGATCGCCAGAGTCCCCCCGAGCTCGCCCACGATCAGGGTTCGCACGATCTGCAACCCCAGACTCGTGGTCCCTTCCAGGTCGAAGTCCTCCGGAAGGCCGCCCCCGTCGTCGGAGACGGCCAGCTCCAGGCTGCTCGTGCCCGGGAAGCCCGGCCCCGCGTCGAACCGGTGCACCCTCACCTCGATCAGCCCCGGCCCCTGACCCAGCCCGTGCTCCACCGCGTTCTGTACCAGTTCGGCCAGAACCATCGACAGCGGTGTGGCCACCAACGCGTTCAACAGCCCGAAGTGCCCGTCGCGCCGGGGCACCACCGTGCTGCCCGTGGACGACACCTCCGCCGCCATCTGCATGACCCGGTCGGCGATGTCGTCGAAGTCCACGACCTCGTCCGGGGTGTGCGAGAGCATCTCGTGCACGATCGCGATCGAACCCACCCGGCCGACCGCCTCGTCCAGGGCCGCCCGCGCCTCGGGGATGTCCAGGCGCCGCGACTGCAGGCGCAGCAGCGCCGCCACCGTCTGCAGGTTGTTCTTCACCCGGTGGTGGATCTCCCGGATGGTCGCGTCCTTGGTCATGAGCTCGCGCTCGCGCCGCCGGAGCTCGGTGACGTCGCGGACCATCACCAGGGCGCCGATCCGCACACCGTCGATGACCAGGGGTATGGACCTCAGCTGGACGGTGACCCCGCGTGCCTCGACCTCGGCCTCCTGCGGGGCGCGCCCGCTCGCGGTGTAGGTCAGGTTCTCGTCGCGGGCCTCACCCTGGACGGCCAGCTCCAGCGTGGTCCGGTCCAGGCGCGCGCCGACCAGGTCCGCGGTCAGTCCCAGGCGCCGGTAGGCGGAGAGGGCGTTCGGGCTGGCGTAGACCACCTCGCCGTTCTGGTCCAGTCGGAGCAGACCGTCGCCCACCCTCGGGGAGCGGACCATGAGCGGACCCTGGTCGCTGAACGGGAAGGCGCCCTCGGCAATCATCTGGGCGAGGTCGCCCGCGCTCTGGAGGTAGGTGAGCTCCAGACGGCTCGGTGTACGCGCCGAGCTCAGGTTGGTACTCCGTTGGATGACGGCGATGAGATTGCCCGCGCGGCGGACCGGAATGGTCTCCTCCCTCACCGGTACGCCGCCCGACCAGTCGGGGTCGCCGTCCCGGCAGATCCGGCCCTCGCTCCAGGCCCGGTCTATGAGTGCGCGGCGGCCGACCACCCTGGGGCCGGAACGGGACGTGACATCGGTCATGTCGTCCCTGAGCACCGTCTCGACCAGGTCGTCCTGGAACGCGGTGGGCCCGGTGGTGGGGCGCATCTGCGCGATGGCTACCCAGCCGTCGTCCCCGCGTAGGCGCACCCACAGCACGAGGTCCGCGAAGGAGAGGTCGGCCAGGAGCTGCCAGTCGGAGACCAGGGAGTGGATCCACTCCAGGTCCGCCTGCTTGAGTGACGTGTGGCGGCGAATGAGGTCGCTGAGGTGAGGCACTCACAAATCATCCCATGGAGCCGTGCATACTCAAGAGACACGCACTCGACCAGTGGTCCACACCAATCGGCGGCCGAAGGGCAGCCGGACCGGCCACTTCCGGGCGGGGTGTGGGACAAGCGCGGGATGCGGCGGAGGAGACTGATGACTGGGCAGCGCACACTGGACGGCAACCCTCGGGTGCCGAAGTACTACCAGGTCAAGAAGCAGCTGCTGGAGCTGATCGAGGCGATGCCGGCCGGGAACCCGGTCCCGCCGGAGCGTGCTCTGGCCACCCAGTTCGGCACCTCGCGCACCACGGTGCGCCAGGCCCTGACCGAGATGGTCGTGGAGGGGCGGCTGCTGCGCATCCAGGGCAAGGGGACGTTCGTCGCCAAGCCGAAGGTCGCCCAGGTCCTCCAGCTGACCAGTTACACGCAGGAGATGCGGGCACACGGCCTGCACCCCGCCACGCGCATCCTGGACGTCAGCTACATCAACGCCGACGACCAGCTCGCCGAACTGCTGGCGATCCGTTCCGGCGGCCGCGTGCTGCGAATCGAGCGGCTCCGCCTCGCCAACGGCGAACCCATGGCCGTGGAAACGGCCCACCTGGCCGCACGGCGCTTCCCCGGACTCCGTAGGCAGCTCGACCGATACGCGTCGCTCTACGAGGCTCTGGCGAGCGCCTACGACGTCTCCCTCGCGGAGGCGGAGGCGTCGATCGAGACGGTGCTGGCCACCCCGAACGAGGCGCGGCTGCTGGGGGTGGACGTGGGCCTGCCCCTGGTCCTGCACTGCCAGCACAGCTTCGACGGCGACGGCCACCCTGTGGAGTGGGTCCGCTCGCTCTACCGCGGCGACAGGTACAAGTTCGTCACCCGCCTGCGCCCGCCCCGGGACTGACCCCCGGACGGCGCCCCGGTCAGCGGGCGAGCACGCTGGCCAGGGCGTCCACCACGCGGGGGTCGTACTCGCTGTCGGTGTCCATGCGCAAGCGCTCGACGACGGCGGCCCTGCGCTCGGCGTCGCCGTTCTCGCCGACCAGGTCGTCGAAGGCGTTGGCGACCTTGATGATCCGGCTGCCCAGCGGGGGCACCCCCTCGTCGCCGTCCCCCGCCAGGGGCTCGCACTGGCGGCGGACCATCTCCGCGACGTTGTCCAGCACCCCGGTCTCCCGGATGATCGCCGAGCCCAGTTCCGCTATCCGGCGCTGTTCCCGGGGCGAGGCCAGTACGGTCGCCCCGCCCGCGATGGGCTCGCGGAGCGAGAGCTGGCCGATGTCGTGCATCAGGGCCGCGTACTCCAGTTCCAGCAGCTCCGCCTCGGCCAGTCCCAGTTCGCAGGCGATCCCGTGGGAGAGCCGGCTGACCCGGCGCGAGTGCCCGTTCTCCACGTAACCGCCCACCTCGGTGACGCGGGACAGCGCCCGGACCGTCTCCAGATAGGTGCGGCGGACCTCGGAGTGCCTGCGGAAGGCCACCTGGGAGACCAGGAGCGGGGCGGTGAACACCAACAGGCCCACCAGCCCCGTCACCGTGCAGGCCAGCGCGATGAGCACGCCGCTGGAAGCGATGGCCCCGCCCGTGGCGACCTGCGCCAGGGTCTCGTCGCGCATCGCCACCCGCAGCCGGGTACGGAGCCGTTCGGCACGCAGCACCGCGGAGACCGCCACGTCCAGCACCCAGGCCATCGCGACCAGAGCCGTCATGAGCAGGGCGACGGTGACCGAGGGGCCGGTCAACGACAGCGACTCCACCAGCGGCCGGAACGCCGCGGCGAGCAGGAGTGCCGTGAGCACCCTGCGCGCGACGTCCTCCAGCCGGGGGCTGCGCCCCACCGCCACGTGTGGCAGTTCGCCCAGGGCCACCCCCAGGGCGACCACCGCCGTCACCTGCCAGGCGGTGTGCTGTACCGGCTCCCCGCCCAGGCTGGGCAGGAACGCGTAGGCGATCGCCCCGGCCAGGGCGATCGGTGCGGACTCCCGATGACCGGGCAGCGTGATCCTGGCCAGCTCGCCACCGGCGATCACCAGGCAGAAGGCCAGCGCCACGAAGGGGTCGGCGAACCCGGTGGCGGCCGTGGACACCAGAGCCGCCAGGGCGGCGGCGCCCACCCCGCCGACCAGGACGGCCCGGAAGGGCCGCGGGGTGCGCCAGAGCGGCTCACCCGAACGCTGGTGGCTGAGCGCGCCGCCCTCCGGTCCACCGGATCCGGGACCGACCGGGACCGGGCTGTCCGGCTGCTTCTGCGTCATCACCGGTCCTGACCACCCGTCACCACTCCGGCCGATGTGGACTCCGCCACCGGCGCCGTCCTCCCCGTCTCCGCGGGGGCCGGCACCGGAGCGCTCGGGCCGCCGGGCTCGGGGTCCTCGGTCGCGCAGTAACGCCCGCCGGGCGGCTCGGCGATGTCCGGGGTCTGCCATCCCTCGCGGGAGACGGCCCGGACCAGGGCCTCGACCATCCTCGGGTCGAACTGGCTTCCCGCGCAGCGCCGGAGTTCGGCGATGGCGGCCTCGACCGACCAGGCCCTGCGGTAGGACCGGGTGGAGGTCAGGCAGTCGAAGACGTCGGCCACGCTGATGATCCGGGCCGACTCGGGGATCTCCATTCCGAGCAGCCCCATCGGGTAACCGCGTCCGTCAAGGCGTTCGTGGTGGTGCCGGATCCCCGCCAGTGCCTCGTCGAGGAAGCTGATCTCACGAACGATCTCGTAACCGCGCGTGGGGTGCAGCTTGATCGCGGCGTACTCGTCGTCGGTGAGCTTCCCGTTCTTCTGCAGCACCTTGGTGGGCACACCGAGTTTGCCGATGTCGTGCAGCATGCCCGCGTACCGGATCTTCTGCACCCGTTCGGCGGGCATCCCCAGCTCCGCGGCGATCATGGCGGAGCCCTCGGCCACCCGCATGCAGTGGCCCCGGGTGTAGTAGTCCTTGGTCTCCACCGCCTGGCACAGGGTGGCCAGGGTGGCCTCGTGCGCCCGGGCCTCGGCGGTCTGCTGGCCGAAGACCCACCTGGCGATGAACAGCGGTATCAGGACCAGGAGCGGAGCGATGATCCCCACCGCCCCCCAGATCGCCGCGATCGCCAGGCCGAGCATCTGGTAGCCGACGGAAGTGACCTCCAGGACGATCAGCGGACGCCAGCGCACGGGCCCGGGCCCCGCGGGCCGGGTGACGCCCAGGCACCACATGAGCGCGCCGATGAGCACCGAGTTGAGCAGGGTGTGCGTCAGGACCGCGGCGACGTACGGGAGCACGATGCCGGGGAAATCCGACTGGCCCGGCACTCCGACGGTGCCGCCGAGCAGGAGATAGACGTGTCCGGCCGTGTAGGCCGCCAGTGCGAACTGGGCTCCGTTGAAGGCCCGCTTGACCGGGCCCTGTCTGCGTACTGCCAGACAGGAGGAGAAACCGACCACCGCGGCGCCGACCGGCCCCACCAGGATGACGGCGGCGAGAGACACCGCCGAACTCGGTGAGATTCCGGCTTCCTTGACGTCGACGACGACGTGCGTGCTTATCGACTCCGCGACGACGAAGAGAACCGCGATGAGCACCAGGGTCCCCAGATCGATACCCGTGTAAGGACCGATGAGCACGATGGCGACAGCACTGACAACGATGATTCCGACGTAGACACGCGCGCCCCAAGGAAGAGCCCGCACCCCCGTTCACCCCCCGCCGACGACGACCGGACTGTCATGGTTTCACCGGTTCTGTTCTACCACCAAGACCACCCGGTAAAAGTGGAAGCCATCAAAACAGCAGCCATCATGGCACCGAACATGCTGACGAACATCGTTGTTCCCTTCTCTTCACGGCGGCGACCCCCTCATCCACCGAGCACGCCGCGCAAATTACCTCATTCGTTGGATAAGGAGTCCAGTTTAACGGGCCATGACACCTTCCTGATTACCCCCAACCCGAACCGGGGCCACCCCGGACGCCCACAGGGGGACCAAGTTCCGAAGCGTGGAATTACTAATTCAATTAGCAATTGATAGCCACTACACAGAGTTACAACACCCCACAAAGTACCCCCCGGGAACCCCCCTTCCTTCGGGCGATCCCGCGACACCTCACCCGATAGCCATCAGCCATGACTACTGTTAGTTACCAAGCGAAACGGGCGCAGCGAAGGACGAGGAAATTTATTCCGAGTCGGTCACGGCCGAAAACCGATTCCCGAGACCGGGCGTGTCGAACCCCCCGAGAACCACCCACGGGGCGCCCCGATGACCAAAACCCTCGTAACGAAGGAGAGCAACCGCACTCTTTACACAAAACCATACAAAAGGACCATAAGACAGCAGACCAGAACAACATTCCCCGAACGCACAAAAAGTGGCGAGAGCTGGAATTCCAGCTCTCGCCACCCTGTTTCGAACCGCCCCCGGCGGCCCGTCCCTCAGCCGGAGCTCAGGCGGGCGTCCCGGGGGACTCGGCCCTGGCCTCGCGGGCCAACTGCTCGTTACGCGCCTCGGCCAGGCGCCCGAGGACCTTGTCGCGCAGGTCCAGCGGGACCGGATCGCAACCGCAGTGCTTGGCGACGAGCTTCTTCACGGCCTCCTCCAGGCCGTACTCGTCCAGGCACGGGCTACATCCGTCCAGGTGCTCCCTGACCTCCGCGCAGTTGCCCTCCTCAAGCTCACCGTCGATGTAGGTGTAGAGCTTGCCGAGCACCTCGCTGCACGGGGTGTCCGTCTCCGCGTTGTCGTGGCCGCCGCTCATCGCAGATCTCCTCGATCCGAACCACTCACCTGTGCCCGGCCTCCGGCCGGCGTTGCCGAAGCAACGGCTCCAGCGGTCTCGGCCGCTCTCTCCGCGGGGAGGAAACCACGGTCCACGGCGTACTCCTCCAAGTGGGAGCGCAGCTGGCGCCGACCCCGGTGGAGACGGGACATCACCGTTCCGATCGGGGTGCCCATGATCTCGGCGACCTCCTTGTACGCGAAGCCCTCGACATCGGCGAGGTACACCGCGATCCGGAAGTCCTCGGGCAACTCCTGCAGGGCCCGCTTGACGTCGCTGTCGGGGAGGTGTTCGAGCGCCTCCGCCTCGGCCGACTTCAGGCCCGCCGCGGTGTGCGAGGCGGCCTGCGCCAACTGCCAGTCCTCGACGTCCTCGGTCCCGGCCTGCTTCGGCTCCCGCTGTTTCTTGCGGTAGGAGTTGATGAAGGTGTTCGTGAGGATGCGGTACAACCACGCCTTGAGGTTGGTCCCCGCCTTGAACTGGTGGAAGGAACCGAACGCCTTGGCGAAGGTCTCCTGGACCAGATCCTCGGCGTCGGCGGGGTTGCGGGTCATACGCAGTGCCGCCGAGTAGAGCTGGTCGAGGAAGGGGAGCACGTCCCTCTCGAACCGCTCGTCCCGTTCCTCGGCTGTCTCCTGGCTCTGATCCAAGCCCTTCGGCCTCCTCGCGCTGGTCCCTGGTGGGGCGTCCATATCCCAACGATACGGCCCCACAGCCAGGACCTGCGCACCGGTGTCGCGTGGCGTCGACACCGCTTCCCCGCGCTCAAGGCACGCTCCGGCGGTCGGCATGCTCCGAACCCAGCCCCTTCCCTGTCCTCGTGTCGCGAACACCCTCCGGGCATCTGCTCCTCGGACGGTGCTGGTGACAACAACGTCCTCCGCGAGCTGATTCCGCCCGCACCGGGGACCAAAGCCCCCTCCGCGGCCGAACTTTGTCGTTTGGCCCGGTCGGTGAAGGTGAGGCATGGCAGAGTGCGGGTAGAAACCTTTGAAGGATGGGAGAGGAGTGCACGTGCGACCGTCCCCGACTCCGGCCTCCGACCGCCCCCGATCGCCCGCGGCGCAGTTCGCCACCACCGACCGACTCTCGGACTACTGGCGGTTCTACTGGGCGGTCGCGGAGGCACAGATCAGCCGGTGGCTTCCGGCCTCGCCCTCCCGCCTGCTCGACCTGTCCAGCCCCGACTTCCACGGGACACCCCGCGCCGTGGCCGCCGGACACGACGTCGTCACCCTGCTGCCCTCCGCGGACATGGCGATGCGCCCCCTCACCCTGGTGAACGGGCGGGCCACCGTCCCGCGTCCCGCCAGCAGGGGGAGGCTCCGCCACGTCGTCGGCGACTCCGCCTTCCTGCGCAGCTTCGCGCCCGGCTCCTTCGACGGGGTGATCGCGGACAACCGGGTGTTCTCCCGCCAGCTGGCGACCGAGTCGTCGATGGCGGAGGTCGCGAGGGTCCTGCGTCCGGGCGGCCGGATCCTGGTCTGCGTGGACTCGGTGGTGCTGGGCATGGCGCTGCTGGCGGAACAGGACTACTGGCCCGAACTGAGCCACGCTCCCAGCGCGGACGTGCTCCTCGTCCCCTGGCCGGACGGCTCCATCACCCGTTGCTTCACCGCCGAACAGCTCACCGAGATGGTCACCGAGGCCGGGCTCGAACTGGAGTGGATCAAGCCGCGTACGGTGCTGTCGGCCTCCACCGTGGAGATGATGCTGGCCCGCGACCCCCGCTCGATGGCGCGGCTGGTGGAGATGGAACTGCACGCGGCCGACTCCGACGACTACGTCGGGGTCCACCTGGTGGCCAGCGCCCACAAGCCGCACTGAGCCCCGCCGCCCCTCGCCTGCGCGCGGTGGGAGGACACGGGCTCCGAGACGGGGCCGCCGCACCGCGGTACGGGGTGGAGGGGGCCTCTGTTCACATCCCGGCGCCGAGGAGGGCCGCGGCGGCCGGCAGGGCGGCCAGCAGCAGGGCGGGGCCCGCACCCGTACCGGTGGTGAAGCTGGGAGCCAGGTCCTGGCGGTGGGCCCAGCGAACCGCGAGGAAGGGCCACACGGTCAGCCACGCCCCCAGTACGTACAGCACCGGGTTGGCCAGCACGGGGGCCAGCGGGAAGAAGTGCGCCCCCACCACGAGGCAGACCCACGGGGCGAAGTAGTCACTGCGGCCCAGGGCCAGCAGCACGAGCACACCGAGCAGCGCCAGGCCGAACTCGACCCCGAGGATGATCAGGTACAGGTTCATGTCCGGGTCCTCGGCCAGGACCGAACCGCTGTTCCAGTGCTGCCAGGCCGACAGTCCGCCGGCCGCGGCGGCCAGGGTTCCCAGTGACGAACCCGCGCCCAGCAACCACCTGGCGGCGCCCGCCGGCGGGCGTTCCTGGGCCCAGCCGAACCACGCGGCGGAAAAGAAACCGAAGACGGCCAGGGTCATGGCGGCATCACGGAGGAGGAAATCCATACGGACCTCTCTTGAGGGGGGAACCCACCCTGGCACGGGTCCGGGGACCCGGCATCCGGGGACCCGGCACCTGCGGGCCCGCAGGTGCCGGGTCCCCCGCCGGTCAGTCGGCCAGGGGCAGGTAGACGCGGTTTCCGCCCTCGGCGAACTCCGTGGACTTGTCGGCCATGCCCTTCTCGATCGCCTCGACGGTGTCCAGGCCGTTCTCCTCGGCGTACTTACGCACGTCCTGGGAGATCTTCATCGAGCAGAACTTGGGCCCGCACATGGAGCAGAAGTGCGCGGTCTTGGCGGGTTCGGCGGGCAGGGTCTCGTCGTGGAAGGACTGGGCGGTCTCGGGGTCCAGGGACAGGTGGAACTGGTCCTGCCAGCGGAACTCGAAGCGCGCCTTGGACAGCTCGTCGTCCCAGGCCTGCGCCCCGGGGTGCCCCTTGGCGACGTCGGCGGCGTGGGCGGCGAGCTTGTAGGTGATGACGCCGGTCTTGACGTCGTCCCGGTTGGGCAGGCCCAGGTGCTCCTTGGGGGTGACGTAGCAGAGCATCGCGGTGCCGTACCAGCCGATCTGGGCGGCACCGATCGCGGAGGTGATGTGGTCGTACCCGGGGGCGACGTCCGTGGCCAGGGGGCCGAGCGTGTAGAACGGCGCCTCGCCGCACAGTTCCTCCTCCAGGCGCACGTTCTCCTTGATCTTGTCCATCGGTACGTGGCCGGGGCCCTCGATCATCACCTGTACGTCGTGGGAGCGGGCGATGTGCGTGAGCTCCCCCAGGGTGCGCAGTTCGGCGAACTGGGCCTCGTCGTTGGCGTCGGCGATGGAACCGGGCCGCAGGCCGTCCCCGAGGGAGAAGGTGATGTCGTACCGGCGGAAGATCTCGCAGAGTTCCTCGTAGTGGGTGTAGAGGAAGCTCTCCCGGTGGTGGGCCAGGCACCAGGCGGCCATGATGGAACCGCCGCGCGAGACGATCCCGGTGACACGGCGGGCGGCCAGCGGCACGTACCGCAGCAGGACGCCCGCGTGGACGGTCATGTAGTCCACGCCCTGTTCGGCCTGTTCGATGATGGTCTCGCGGTAGATCTCCCAGCTGAGCCGGGTGGGGTCGCCGTCGACCTTCTCCAGCGCCTGGTAGATGGGGACGGTGCCGATGGGCACCGGGGAGTTGCGGATGATGCGTTCGCGGGTCTCGTGGATGCGCTTGCCGGTGGACAGGTCCATCACGGTGTCGCCGCCCCATCGGGTGGCCCACACCATCTTCTCGACCTCCTCGGGCACCGAGGAGGTGACCGCGGAGTTGCCGATGTTGGCGTTGATCTTGACCAGGAAGTTCTTGCCGATGATGGTCGGCTCGGACTCGGGGTGGTTGCGGTTGACCGGGATGACCGCGCGGCCGATCGCCACCTCCTCGCGGACGAACTCGGGGTCCATGCCCTCGCGGGCGGCCACGAAGCGCATTTCCGGAGTGGTGATCCCGGCCTTGGCGTAGGCCAGCTGGCTGACCGATCCGTTCACGGGGTCCAGGGCCCAGGCCTCACGGGTCCTGGGCAGGCCCCGGTGGACGTCGATGTCCGCGTTGTCGTCGGTGTACGGGCCAGAGGTGTCGTACAGATCGAAGTGGCTGCCGTTGCTGAGTTCCACCCGGCGTGCGGGGACGCGGAGCGTGAGACCTTCGGGGGTGTCGATCTCCCGGTGGGCCTTCCGTGATCCCATGATGGGACCGGTGGTCACCCGGTGCTCGTCGGTGGTGGAAACCTCACGACCGTCAAGAGCCGTCATGGCATGCCTCCCTACGTCGGAATTACCCGAACAGGTTCTGCGGTCGGCGGCACCCTTGAGTCGCCCTCTCAGCCCGCCATGGCGCGAGCTCCCGCGTTGCGTATTCACATGTGTGCACGTCGAATGTGCCGGGACACCTCGATCACGGTGTCCCCAGCCCGGGGAAGCACTCCCCTGTGGCCTCGCACACCATACACAGGGCGTCCCCGGGCCTGTCCAGCCTCCTCCGGGGTCAGAAAAGTGTCTCCGACTGGTCCGGTCCAGTGTCCTCGACGGGTTCCAGCAGGTCAGGACGGTTGTTCTTGATGCTGTTGACGTCGGTGGAGACCTCGTCGACCTCGAACCTGTCCACCGGGGTCTCCCCCATCAGGTGGGCCAGGTCGTCGGGGCCCGAACCCGGGTCGAGCCAGGCGGACCAGCCCTCGGTGGGCACCACGACGGGCATGCGTTCGTGGATGTGGGCGAGCTCGGGAGCGGCCTCGGTGGTGATGACCGCGCAGGACCACAACCAGGCGGCGGGGTCGCTCTCGTCCTGGATCTCGGGGTCGCGCCAGCGCTCGAAGATCCCGGCCAGGGCGAGGGGCTCCGCGTCGGAGTAGTGGATGGAGAAGGGCTTCTTGGCCGCCTTGGCCTTGCGCCTGCGGTGCTCGGGGTCGGTGACGGGTGAGGTGCTGGCCTGGGCGGTGCCGTCCCTGTTGAGCAACTGCCACTCGTAGTAGGCGTCGGCGGGAAGCAGACAGCGGCGGCGCCGGTAGGCCGTGCGGAAGGCGGGCTTGTCCGCGACCGTCTCGCTCCGGGCGTTGATCATCCGGTAGCCGATGTTGCGGTCCTTGGCCCAGGAGGGCACGAGCCCCCAGCGCATCGTGTGCAGGGAGCGCGGGCCCGCCGGACCCTCGTCAGCACCCTGCGGCGGTGGTCCGAGCACGGCGTAGACGGGTCTTCCCGGCGAGATGTTGTAGTCGGGCTCCAGGTCCTCCAGGGGTGGCCAGGCCCGCGGATCCTCTTCCTCCCCGACCGCCTGTTCCGGCAGACCGAAGGCGAGCTGCAGCTGGTGCACGTTCCTGGACTGGGCATAGCGACCGCACATGTGTCCGATTCTACGGTGCGGATGCCCGCTGCTCCCGGTTTTCCACAGCCTCTTCACCCGTCCGGGTCGCGCGCTCCACGGTCCGTACCGGTCCTCCGACCACCGCGGACCCCGCGGCCCGGGGGCGGGACCGCCATGCCTGGAACAGCCCGGCGAACACGGCGAGCGCACCGAGCGGGCCCAGGACCCGGGGGGCCCAGGTGTCCAGGGCGCGGAGCAGCAGCGAGCGCACCCGGGCCTGCTCCGCGTAGGCGGAGACCTGCCCGTCGGCCAGGGCGAGTTCGGCGTCGAGCAGGGCCGTCTCACCGGAACCGTTCTGCGGGCGCAGGGTCTCGGACCGGTCCTCCTCCATGTTCACCACCATTCCGGTGACCGGTTCGACCCAGAACGTCCTCCGCACCTCCAGCCAGCGGGTCGCGGTCGCCGTGCCCTCGGCTCCGGGATCGAAGAGGGCCGCGGGGACCTGCCGCGCGGACTCCGGGACCTGGGTCGCGTCGAGGTCCTGGGTGTAGCGGCGCACCGCCACACCGGCGACCTCGTCGTCCTCCTCGAACTCGACCGAGGGGGCCGAACGCACCTCGGCGTCGTAGAAGGAGTGTCCGCTCTCGGCCGCTCCGGGCGGCCAGTACAGGATCAGCCCGGCCTGGCGTACCGCGTGGTCACCGTTGACGTGCTCACCACAGCAGTTGACCGCGCGGCCGGTCTCCCGGTGCACGATGACGCGGCGGCTCCAGTAGTCGATGACCCGGTCGGCGGCGGAGGTGTTCACCGTCATCTCCCAGGCGGACCAGTCGCCGGTGTGCGCGGAGGCCTCCACCTGGGTGACCTGTTCGACTCGGACGTCCTGCGTCCGGGTCCAGGTGGCGGTGTCCAGGTAGCTGGCCTGGTTGTCGACCATGCGCAGGTCGAAGGAGGCGTCCGCGGGGAGCGGGGCGACCCGGTCGTGGACGTAGAACGGCAGCAGCAGCGACAGGGTCAGCAGGAACGCGCCCGCCGCCACCGGGAGGGTGCCCCCGGGCAGGCCGGGCCCCGGGCGGAGGCCCCTGGGTCCGGGGGCGGGCACCGAGCCCGGGTTCGAGGACGTGCTCACCGGTGGACCTCCTCTGCTCCGCGCCCGGCCACGACCCGGCCGGGTTCCCCGTCCCGCCCGGGGCCGGGTCCGCCGTGCCCGTTGGCACCGGGCGGGCCCGCACGGCCCGCGTCCCCGTCTGCCGTACCGGTGCGCGCCCGGGCCGGAGGCCGCACGGCGGCCGGCGGCTCGTGCTCCGGTCCGCGCTGCCCCAGGGCGAGGACGAGGCGGGCCATCGCGGGCAGGCACAGCACCTGCGGGACCCAGCCGCGCAGAGCCGTCCCCAGGGTCTGCGTGATGTCGTGGAAGGGCATGTGCAGGGCCAGGTAGGTCCCCGAGGCCGCCGCCAGTCCGGCGAGGGACAGGGACACGACGACCACCCACGGCCCGGCCAGGTGGGGCAGGATCCGGCCGCCCATGGCGGGCCTTCCCGGCTTGGCGTGGCGCAGCCTGCTGGGCGCCCGGCGCGCCAGCCACCACAGGGACAGCAGGAGCACGCCGACCACGGCGGCCCCGGCCCAGCCCGCGATCCACACACCGTAGCCCAGGCCCAGGGGCAGTACCGCCCAGCGGGGCAGCCAACCGGGGCCCGCACCGGGCAGGGCCCGCGAGCCCGTCGGAGGGCCGGTGCGGAGCCGGCGCCCGGCGGGCAGCCGGCGGCGCGGCCACAGCGCCAGGACCACGAGCAGCGCGGCGAGCGCCCCGCCCGCCGCCAGGACACGGTGGTAGACGGCGTCGGGGGTGTAGGTGAGGGTGACGGTGCCGGCACTGCCCTCGGGCAGCAGCCAGGCCTGCTTCCAGCCCTCCAGCCGGACCGGCTCCAGCGGCCCGTCGCGGCCCTCGATCCGGGCCTCCCAGCCCTCGTTGAAGTTCTCGTTCACCACGAGCAGGCTGTCCTCGTCGGCGGCCACGTCGAAACGGCGCTCGCCCGGCCCCCAGGAGTGCAGGGTCCCGACCTCGGCCATCCGGACCTCGGGGCGGTCGGCGACACCCTCCTCGACGGACTCCACCAGGGCCGACCGCACCTGGTACCGGTTACCGGGGTCGACGACGACCCGGTTCCCGCCCTCGGTCAGGTCCAGGTCGGTGCAGGTCTCGTAGTGCAGCGGGCCACCGGTGAGCTGGTCCGCGAGGGTCCCGTCGCTGATCCGGGTCTCCACCCGCTGACCGTTGACCCGCAGGGTGGGGCCGAGGCCGCAGGCGGTGGCGGCGTCACCGTCGGGTGCGGCGTCCACCGCGGGAACACCGGGGAGTTCGATGGTCCCGATCTCCAGGGCCTGCCCCTCGGGGCGTTCGAAGGTCAGCCGCAGGGAGGATGCGGTCAGCGGTGCGAAGTCGACCCGGCCGCTGCCGTCGAGCCATCCCTCCCGGACGGTCCCGCCGCCCTCGACCGTGACCTTGATCGGCCGCATCACGCTGTCGGACCGGGGGAAGTCGACCTTCATGTGGTCCACGGTCGTCGGGTCACCCAACTCGATGTCGAGCCAGGGGCTCTTCTCCTCCGGGTCCGGGTACCAGACGGTGCTCTCCTCGTCGTCGAGCGCGCCCCGGCCCATGGCCGCGGGGTGCTGGACGGCGGTCGAGGAACCGCTCACGTGCGGGAGGCCGCCGGACCGGTTGGCGGCGTTCTCCGCCTCGCGGGGATCGGTGAGGACCACCTCCCCGGAGATCCGGTGGGCCGCGCCGGCCGCCCCGGCGGAGAGTTCGAAGGTGCGGTCGAGCCTGTTGGCGTCCTCGCCGGACACCTCCAGCGCGGGGTTGCACACCCACACGTGCGAACCCTCCATACAGCCGGGGGCGGTGCCGGTCGACCCGGTGAAGAGCAGGGTGCCGGCGTCGGCCGGCCCGGGCACGTCGAGGGTGCGGGAGGCTTCCAGACCGGGGACGGAGATCGAGGAGACGCCCACCCGGGTGCCGAAGCGGAACTCCGGTTCCCAGGCGAGCTCGTCGATCCGGATCCGCAGTCTGGTGGTCCGCCCCGGCGGGGCGGTGAGCTCCTGGGGTTCGTCGGTGGCGGCGACGGCCGCCTCGGATCGGCCGTTGTCGGTGATGAGGGTGACACGCGAGGGCGGCGGCTCGTCGGGCAGCTGCTCGAAGGCCACGCTCAGTCCGGTGAGGTCCCGGGGCTCGGTGAACTCGACCTCGACCCACTGGCGCAGGGCTCCGGCGAAACCGCTGGAGCGCCAGGCCGTCCCGAGGTCGTCGTCCAGGACCGCGTAGGGGGCGTGTCCCGGGTCCCGGTTGGCGGCGTGGGCTTCGACCCCCGCTTCGGAGGTGGACGCGGTGACCCCGGCCACGCCCAGGTCCTCGGCGTGGGCGACGTACTCCTCCCAGGCGGGGTCCAGGATGTCGGGGGCGGGGACCTCGCGTTCGAGCTCCTGGTCCCGGGTCATGGTGGCCGACACGTTGCGGCGCACGTCGGAGTAGACGACCTCGCGGCGGCGGGCGGTGTCGGTGACGATCGTGTCCTCGGCGGCGATCTCCTCGGCACCGGGGTCGTCACCGAGAAGGATCGGCCGGTCGTCGTTGACCAGGCCCTGTTCGGCCAGGCTCAGGACGGACTCGGGTCCTCCGGTGACCCGCAGCGCCTCCCCGGCGGGCACGGTGCCGACCCGGGGCGCCGCCCCCTCGACCTCGTAGACGGTCAGTGCCGGGTAGGGCTGGTCGAACCACTGGGAGGCGGACTGGTGGTCCAGGGAACCGAGCACCGGACCGAACTCGGCGGCCTCGGTGATGCCCGGCGAGTTCTGCAGGGACTGGTGAACACGGGCGGGCCAGCCGCCGTTGTTGCCCACGCGCTGGAGGTCGTTGCGGACGATCAGGTGGGTGACGCCCAGGCGCGCGAAGGTGTCCGCGAGCCCCGCGGAGCCGCGCCCGGAGGAGACCCGCTGGTCGATCTCGTGGTTGATCCGGGAGATGCCGGAGGAGCCCCACGGGATGATCTGGTGGTTGGTCCAGGCGCCGGAGAACAGGGGCTGCAGGGGTTCGTCCAGGGGGCGCCCCCACTGGTATTCCCCGCGGGCCGAACCGGGCAACGCCATGGTCATGCCGCGTTCGTCGCCCCGCTCCTCCAACCAGTCCACGGCCTCGTACCAGTAGTCGGGGATCTCCACGAAACCGCCCTTGGGTGCGATGCCGACGGTGGCGATGGGGACCAGCGTGACCAGGAAGACGGCTGCGCCGGCCCCGGCGACGGTCCTCCTGACCCTGGTGAACGAGGACGGGCCGGAGCGGTCGGCCCGGTCCCGGGCGACCACGAGGGGCAGGTGCGCCAGGCCGAGGACGATCGGCAGCCGGATGAGCGCGTCGAACTTGTGGACGTTGCGGAAGGGCGCGAGGGCGCCGTCGAACAGCTCGCGCATGTGGGGCGCGAAGGGCCCGGTGAGGGCTCCGGTGAAGCCCGCGACGATGATCGCGGTTCCCACGAGGAGGCTACTGATGAGGAAGAGGCGTTCGGGGGTGCGCCGGTTGATGAGCCCGGCCAGGCCGAGGCCCGCGACCAGCGCGGTGACCGCGACCAGCCAGGGGGTGAGGGAGAGTTCGGCCCCCGAGGGCAGGGCGGTGTTGCCCATGTCGGGCAGGAAGCCCATCCAGTTGGAGGTGCCGCGCAGGGAGTTGAACAGGGAGGTGATCCCGGTGGTGACCGCGGCGTCCTCGGTGTAGGGCATGAACGAGTACACGTACCGCGACATGATGAGCAGCGGGGCGATGTACCAGAACGAGGCGAGGACGAGCGCGCCCGACCACCACAGGATGAGCCGCCACTTGCGCGGGCCGTTCGCCCGGGTGAGCAGGTAGAGGCCGGGGACGACGAGGACGGCGAGCTCGGAGGCGGCGTTGGTACCGCCGCACAGGAGGAAGGCCAGACCCGACAGCAGGGCCGCCCGCGCCGGGGAGTACCCCCGCCTGGCACCCAGCACCAGGGGGAGCAGGATCCACGGCATCAGCAGCATGGGCTGGAGCTCGGCCGAGTTGTAGGAGAGCAGGGTGAGCACGCGCGGAGCGAGCGCGTAGGCGACGCCGGCGAGGATCCGGGTGTTGACGGTGCCCAGCCCCAGGGCCCCGGCGACCTTGTAGACGCCCACGAAGGCCGCGATGAGCAGGACCGCCATCCACAGGCGCTGGATGAGCCACTCGGGCATGCCGAGCACGTCGAACAGCAGGTGGAAGGGGCCGTTGGGGAAGAAGTACCCGTAGGCCTGGTTCTGGAGCTGGCCGAAGTAGGAGGCGTCCCAGAGGTGGAGGGCCCGCTCCATGAACCCCAGGGGGTTGACCGTCAGGTCGATCTTGGTGTCGCTGACGATCCTGCCGGGGTCGATGCTCGCTGCCAGTGCTCCCAGGAGCAGACACACCGCGAGGACCTTGAGCCGCGCCAGCAGCTTCTCGTCCACTCCGCCGGGGGCGGTCGGTGTTCTGGAATCCTCCGGTTCGCGCCTGGCGGTGGATTCCGCCGAAGTCACATCTTCGCTTTCTTGCCTGCTGCGGGGTCGGTGATGCCGGGGGGTGTGCAGGCGGATCCGCCGGTGCCGAGTTCAGCGGCGACGAGGCGAGTCATCCGGGCACCGCTGGCCTCCCAGGTGAAGTGGGCCGCCCAGGCGCGACAGGCGCGCCGGACCTCCTCGGCCCTGCGGGGGTCGGACAGTTCCTTGAGGGCCCCGGAGACGACGTCCTGAAGGGTCTCTCCCTCGCGGACGAGCCATCCGGTTTCGCCGTCGCGGACCGAATCGCGAAGTCCGTCCACATCGTAGGCCACGGTGGGCACACCGAGCCGGGCGGCCTCGATGACGGTGAGGCCCCATCCCTCGAACTCGGAGGCGGTGACGTGCAGGTGGCAGGAGGCCAGTACGGAGTTCTTGTCCTCCTCCGACAGGAAGCCGTGCAGGTCCACCCGTTCCTGGAGGCCGTCCCGACCGACCTGTTCGGCGAGGTGCTCGCCCTCGGGACCGCGGCCGATGATGTGGACCCGCAGGCCGGGATGGTCATCGCTGAGCGTGCGGGCGAGGTCGACGACCCGGGACACGCGCTTCTGCACGACGAGTCGGCCGAGGCTGACCAGCGCGGGGGCGGTGTCCGGGGCGGGGGCGGCGGGGACCTCGCCCGGGTTCTGCGGGGCGACGCCCCCGTTGTGGACGATCTCTATGGGCGCCCGCCAGCCGAGCTTGTCGCGCATGGCGGCGCGGGAGGACTCGGAGACGGTGACGGTGGTGCAGTTCCGGTAGATCCGGGAGGCCACGGACGACTCCACGAACCGGCCGAACCAGGCCAGCGGCGCGCAGAAGTAGGCGTTGAACTGCAGGTCGTGGACGTGGTGGACGACGCTGACGACCTTGGTGCGACGGCGTAGGACGAGCCTGGAGAAGAAGGGGACGCCGTTCATGCAGTCGAAGGCGAGGTGGAACTCGCGTCTCCACAGGGCGAGCCAGGCCATCACCCGCGGGTAGACGGTGAACTTGCCGCCCATCCGGCGGATGACGATGCCGTCCTTGGTCTCGACTCGGGCCTGGTGGGGTTCGCGGCTGGTCAGGAAGGTGACGATGGCGCCGCGTTCGGCCAGGTGGCGACTGATCCGCCAGGCGTACTCCTCGGCGCCGCCCGCGGCGGACTGCCACGGGTCGCGCCAGTTGACCATGACGATCCGGACGCCGTCGAGGCGGGGGCCGGGGTCGGTCCGGGGCGGGACCGTGACGGGTTCGGGTGCTGCGGACTCACCGGCCTCCGCCCGGGCGGGGGCGGGGATGGCGGCCGGGGCGGGGGCTACCGGGTGGTGCCCGGGCTCCACCCGGGTCGGGACCTTCTGGAAGACCACACGCACTCCTTCCGCGCGGTGTCCGGCGCGACGCCTGACCCTGGTCACCAAGGGCAATAGACCAGGAACCTTGCGTGACTGCTTCGGGGTGTGCCGAGCGCACGCCGAGCAGACCCGTCGACCGGACGTCATTGGGGGTGGGCGGCCGCGTGGGGTGCGGTCGCGAGGGGTGTGCGGGGCCGGGCGCCCCGCTGGCGGCGGGGCGCCCGCCCTCCGCAGAAAACGGCGCTCTAGCGGTCGCCGTAGTTGTAGAGGGTTTCGTTCACCGGTTCCGCGGTCGCGGTGGACTCGGTGGCGAGGTTGGTGGCCACCACGGTGGCACCTCCCGCCAGAGCCGCACCGATCACACAGGCGGCGATTACCTTGATCACTTGGGGATCTCCTTCCGCGCGCCCCGGCCCGTTCGTGGTTGGGGGCGCTGGAACCCGAGACTAGAACCTGATCTAGCTATAGACCAGATGATTGCCCCAACTGTAACTAACCCCCCGGTAACTTCCAACCCTGAGATGTCCTCTTTATCCGCTTTGATGTGCTGGTCCGACACTTCCAACAAGGTCATGTCGGATTCTTCGAC
The DNA here is from genome assembly GCF_055763695.1 of Nocardiopsis moroccensis. Lineage (NCBI taxonomy): Bacteria > Bacillati > Actinomycetota > Actinomycetes > Streptosporangiales > Nocardiopsidaceae > Nocardiopsis > Nocardiopsis moroccensis. Next base: position 3,611,689 of record NZ_CP199747.1, read on the forward strand.
CACCGGCGACAAAGTTTCGGCACCAGACCAGAACTGGTTATCGACTGGCGCCGACACGACCACGTAGCGCACCCCGAGACCACCCAGGAGCTCCGCCAACGCATCGGGGTCACGTGACCGGCCGGTCCCGGGCAGAGCGGTCCCGGGAGCGGGCTCGAGCAGGCGGGCCGCCTCCCGCGCCCGGGCGTCCTCACCGGTCACCACGACGGTCCCGCCGTCCCTGGTGCCCACCATCAGGTCGTCGTTCCAGATCGTGCGGCGGTCGAACAGCTTGGTCGCCGGGTCGAGCACCACCACCGGTTCACCGGACCACTCCAGCCCTCGGTACGCGCTCCACGGCAGTACCAGGACGGCGCCGGGGCGGTCGTCGGCGGCCACCGCGTTCTGCGCCGCCAGCCACGAATCCGGGTACTGCACCGGGGCCAACCGGCCTCCCGCCCCCCACAGCAAGCCGGGCAGCACCACCACGGGCAGGCACACCGTGAACACCACGGCCCCCACCCGCCACAGAGGCAAACCGCTCCGATCCACCTCCCCCGACGAACCCGTTCCGCCCGTGTCCGCGACAGGTCCCACGTCTGTCCGGACCGGCAGCGCCCGTAACAGCCACAGCACCACCGCTGCCAGCCCGAGCGCCTGCACCAGGGCGAGCGGCGCCAGGTACAGCTGACCGTCGCGCAGCGGCCCGAACCCCGGCCACAGGCCGATCAGCGCGGCCAGGAACTCCCTCCCCGGAGCGAACACCCCCAGGAGCGCGACCCCGAACCCCGCAGCGGCCGACACCGAGAGCCCGGTCCCCACCGCCGGAGGAGACCTGTACAGCCACCAGACCCACCCGGCCAGAGACGCCGCGCAGAGCAGGAGGCGCGCCAGCGCCGTCACCGGTTCGCCGTAGCCCGGCGGCACCGCGCCCGAGTTCCACACCCCGCCGAGCGCCAACAGGGACCCCAGCACGCCGAACGGGGTGTCCGCCCGGGCCGCGAAGGCCTCCACCCCGGCCGGGTCCGTGGCCGCGCCGCTGGACAGTGACGGCAGCAGCCACGGCAGGGACACCAGCACCAACGCGAACAGGAACAGGCCCGCGACCCGCAGGCGACGCGGTCCCGCCAGAGCCTGCGGGCCGGCGGTGAGCGCGCTCAGCACCACCGAGGAGAAACCCCCGACCGCGGCCGGAACCAGCGAGCACACCAGAGCGGCCAGGCCCGCCGCCGGTCGTGCCGACGCCGCCCGAACCACCGCCCACACCACCCATGGCAGCCCGGCGTAACCGAGCAGGACCGCCCACTGGCCCAACAACAGACGTTCGGCCACGAACGGGTTCCAGACGTAGGCCGTCCCGGCCGCCGCACCTGCCGCCAGCACGGGCCCCGGGACCCGCCCGGCACCACACGCCAGCCGGGCCAGCAGTCGGAAGGCGCCCGCCCCACCCAGGGTGAACACCGCCAGCAGGGCGAGGGCCTGCACCGCGTCACCCGGCAGGACCAGGGACAGGGCCGCCACCACGGCGTCACTCGGGATCGCCCGCGGAAAACCGTCCGCCCCGGCCAGCACCGTGGGAAGCGAGAGCCCGGGGACGAAGAGCATGTCGTACCGGAGCACGTACCCGGGCCCCAGCGCGGGTCCCAGCGCGAGCACCGCCGCGACCAGACCCACCGTCCAGGGCAGCACACGCGCGGGGGCTCCCATCAATCAGTCCTCCAGGACGACGCTGTCGGAGTAGCCGCCCTCCACGTAGTCCCGGTAGGAGCGGACCACGATCTCGTAGGGTCCGGAGACCGTCGCCTCCCAGCGCGGCCGCTCACCGACGGAGCCGAGCGTGCGCCAGCCCTCGCCGTCCTCGGGCCCCCGTCCGTCCCGGGGCTCACAGGACGTGCCGCCCGAGGGTTCCGGAGCAGGGGTCGGGGAGGGTCGGGGGGCCGGTTCGGGTTCGGGCCGCGGTGTCTGCGGCGACGAGGGGGACGGTCTCGGCTCCGGCTCCCCGGGTTCCCTGCCACCGGTACCGTCCTGCCCGTCGGTGCCGGAGTCCTCCGTTTGGACGTCACCGGGCGCACGCCGGTCGTCGGGCGCCGGGCGGTCGTCGGGGACGCACTCCAACTGCCGGACCCAGACCTCGTAGTGTCCGGCCTCCGCCACGTCCTCCCAGGTCACCACCGAACCTTCCGCCTGGACCCGCACCCAGGAGGGCCCGGGCGGCGGATCGTCGTCCCACACCAGCTGGATCGGCTCGGACTCCACACCCTCGTCACGGCCCTTGATGGTGCGCACGGTGAACTCGTAACGGGCGCCGCTGAAGAGCGACCCGACACGGACGGAACGCTCGTCCCCTTCGCTGTCGACCTCCGCGGGGATCACCGACGCCTCGTCCGGGGAAGGGCTCACCCTGCGCTGCAGGACCCGGTAGTCGGTGGCTCCCGGGACAGCCGCCCAAGTGAGCAGGAGTCCGTCGTCGGTCTCCTCGTGGTCGGGTTCGGGGGCGATCCGCGGGCCGGTGGAGAGTTCCGGCAACGGCCGGGGGAAAGCGGCCCCCACACCCAGCGGTTCGGCGAGCGCGTCGGCGAAGGCCGCGGCGATCCTGAGTTCGCCCCGCACGTTGGGGTTGCTCGCGTCCCAGTTGTCATCGGCCGGGGAGTAGTCCTTCGCGACCTGGGCGACGACCACGGGCGAGGAGGCGGAGGACATCTGTCCGGCGAGGTCGACCAGGCCCATGTTGAACCGGGCGATCTCGTCGTTGGCCCGCCCGTCGTCGTCGGTGCCGTGCACGCCGGGGAGTTCGCCGACCACGAACCGGGCCTCGTCGAGCACCACCCGCACCGTGGAGACGGTCTCGGCAATGCCGTCGAGGGCGTGGTCGGCGCCACCCCCGGCCAGGATGTCCTCGGTCCCGGCAAGAAGGAGCAGGTACTGGGGTTCGTACTCGTCGGCGACCCGGGCGACGTCGGAGGACAGGTCCTGGGCGGTGGCGCCCCAGCGGGCGGCGTGGTCGGTGTCGAAGCCCGGTTCGGCGTAGGTGCGGTCGCCGGGTTCCCCCTCGTCGAGGGAGTACATGTCGTCGCTGGGGCCGACGAAGTCGAAGTCGACGCCCTGGGCCGACAGGTGTGACCACAGGTGGTAGCGCCAGGTGTGGTCGCCACTGCTGCCCTGGGTCGCGGAGTCGCCCACCATCATCATCCGCAACCGCCCGTCGGGGGGCCCTGGAACGGGGACGGGTCCGTCGGCAAGCTCGTCCCGGCCTCCGCCCAGTCCGCCGGAGCCGGTCTGCAGGAGCAGCAGGGTGGCGGCCATGGCGGCGAGCATGACGCCGAGCAGACCCAGGGGGCCGGGTTCGAAGCGGGATCCGGCCCGCTGCCGGGCCGCGAGATCGCGCCAGGTCAGGCCGCGCCAGTGCTCGGCGGTCAGCCAGTGGGGCACACGCGGGGACCAGCGGCTCCGTCGGGGGCCGTGTTCCGGGGGTTGCCCGTCGGGGGTGGCGTCGTCCTCGCCCGGGTCCTGCACCGTGCCCCATCTCCCGCCGCCGCGCTTCGCGGATAGTTACAGGTTCCTGTCCGTCATCAGAGCACCATCACCCCCGGTCGGGCGACCTGGGGACAGAAGCTCGCCAGACCAGACTAGAACTGGTTATATAGAGCCCGTCAACCTGCTGGCCCAGCCGGACCCCGCCACACCGAGCCGAAAGGTGCCCGCCGTGATCGGACTCCTGGTCGCGCTGCTCTCCGCAGTGGTCTACACGGTCGGCCTGACCGTCGAACAGCGCGCCCTGCACGGCTGCGAGTCGATCTCGATCAACCGCCCCCTGCATCTGGCCAGGGTACTGCTGGGTAACCCGCGCTGGGTGTTCGGCTGCGTCTTCGCCGCCCTGGGCAGTGTGGGCCTGATCGTCTCCCTCGGCCTGGCCCCGGTGTCCGTGGCCCAACCGGCCTTCGCGGCGGGCGTGGCCACCATGCTGCTGGTCATCACGCTGGTCCTGGGCGAGCGGATCACCAGGGGCGAGTACGTGGCGCTGGGCGTCATGCCGGTGGCCCTGGGCCTGCTCAGCCTGTCCACCGCCGACGGCGCCGAGACCGGCACGACCGCGAGCGCCCCGCTGCTGATCACGGTCAGTGTGGTCACGGTCGTGGCGTGCGTGGCCGCGATGGGACTCGCGGGTGGACGGGGCAGGTACGTCTCGGCCGCCGCGATGGGCGCCGCCGCCGGGCTCGCCCAGGGCAGTGCGGGGCTCCAGGGCAAGGGCCTGGGCGGCCTGCTGGCCGACAACGGTCTGCCGGCGGCGATCGTCCCCGCCCTGCTCTCGCCCTACCCCTACCTGTACGCACTGGGCTGGGCGGTGGGCATCGTGCTCTTCCAGACCTCGCTCCAGCGCTCCCGCGCCTCCATCACGGCTCCGGTGTCCAACGTGGTCGGCAACGTGTTCGTGGTGGTGGTCGGCACGGTCCTGTTCGGCGAACAACTGCCCCAGGACCCGCTGACGCTGGCGCTGCGGATCGGTGGTTTCGCGCTGACCCTGCTCGTGGTGGTCCTGGTCCGCGGCAACGTGGCCGCGGCGGAGGCCGACACCAGCAGGCTGCGCGGGCAGGACTCCCCCGCACGGGCCGAGTAGCCCCGGGCAGCTGCCGCCGGCGGGCCCCGTACGGCGGGCCGGCGGCAGCCGCCCGGCCCGGGCCCGTGCTAGGCGGCGACGGAGACGGCCTCGCGCAGACCGGGGGCGGCCACGTCGGCCCAGGCGCGCACGACGCTCTCCGGCTGGTGGGTCTCGTCGGTGGCCAGGATCAGGCCGGGCTCGGCGACCCAGGCACCCAGGTCGGCGAGGAGGATCCGCAGGTCCTCCTCGATGCCGCGGCTGTTGCGCAGGTCCTCCACGACGGCCAGCGGGACCGCGACCGTGTGGCCCAGGCCGAGCTCGGGCAGCCGGTCCAGGAAGACCTTCAGCAGTCCGGTGTAGGTGCCGTGCACCTGCGGGGAGGCCACCAGCAGCACGTCACTGCGCTGGATCCGGTCCAGGGCCTCGGCCACGGCGTCCGAGGAATCGTTGAGCAGGTCCGGACCCAGCTCGGCCAGGTCGATGAGTTCGGGGCGGGAGGTGACGCCGGCCCGGGTGGCGACCTCCGCCGCGGCGCGCAGTGCGGCCGTGTGCACGGAGGAGTGGGTCTGGGGTGCGGCGACGAGCACGGTGAAACGGGTCATGGCGGAGAACTCCTGGGTTCGGTCAGAGCAAGCCGGGATCGACCGGAAGGAACGCGGGGGGCGGTGATCGGAATCGTTGACACCGGAGGAGGACCGTTGTTCCTCATGAACCGAAGCGGAGCGGGACCTCGTCGTCCGGGGCTCGTGTGCGTCGGCTCGGGCGGGGTGCTCAATCGGACCGGTGGAAGAGGTCCGGGACCCAGTCGGGAGAGATGAGCGTCCGGTGTCTGCGTAAGGGCACAGGGGCACGGGTCAGAACCGTGGCGCGGGGCGCGAACCCCGCAAGGCGCTAGCTACGACAGAGCGCGCTCGCCTGCTGTCTCAGATCGACATGCAGGCGCTGGACAAGCAGCTCACCGGCGGACATGTCTCCATCATGGGGCGCCCCGGCCGCTATCGTCAATGCGTGCCGCCTCCCCTCCTTCGGGGCCGGCGGGCTCCGCGCGGCCCGGTCCACCTCGCGGACAACCGTCCCAGGGAGCGGGATCACCCTGTTCCGCTGGGAATACGTGACCCGGCTGAGGTGCGCACGGCCTCCGCCGAACCGCTCGGCCACCCGGATGTAATTTACGACACACAGGAATCGGCACCCGCTCAACAGCGGACCCCAGACACAGGGAGAGCCCGAAACATGGTCCAGACACCCCTCATCCTGACCGGCGCGCGTGCCGTGACGGCCGACGGAACCCGTGAAACCTGGGTCCGGATCGAGAACGGCAGGGTGGCCGGGCTCGGCACCGGCGACCCCGGCCCGGGCGAGCGGCACGACGTCGGCGGACGGCTGGTCGCACCGGGGCTGGTCGACACCCACATCCACGGCGGCACGGGGCACGCCTTCCCCGACGCCGACCCGGAGGGGGTTCGGGAGATCGTGGCCTTCAACCGCCGGGCCGGGGTGACCTCCCTGGTCGGCGGCCTGGTCGCGGCAGACCCCCGAAACACGCTCCGCCAGGTCGAAGCACTGGCCGAACTGTGCGACGCGGGCGAACTGGCCGGAATCTACCTCGAAGGGCCGTTCATTGCACGGTCCAAATGCGGGGCCCACGACCCCGACCTGCTACGCGACCCCGACACCGCCGAGTTCGACGCCTGGCTCAAGGCCGGGCGCGGGCACGTCCGGATGATCACGGTGGCCCCGGAGCTGCCCGGAGCCCTGGACCTGATCGGGGCGGCGCACTCCTCCGGCGTCGTGGCGGCGGTCGGGCACACCGAGGCCAGCTACGAGCAGACCCTCGCCGCGATCGACGCCGGAGCGAGGGTGGCCACCCACGTGTACAACGCGATGCGCCCGCTGAACCACCGCGACCCGGGGCCGATCGCAGCGGTACTGGGCGACGAACGCGTGACCGTGGAGCTGATCCTGGACAACGTGCACGTCCACCCGGGGGCCGCGCGGCTGGTGTTCGACGCGGCCGGCCCGGACCGGGTCTCGCTGGTGACCGACGCGATGTCGGCGACGGGCCTGGGAGACGGCGAGTACACGCTCGGCGAGCTACGCGTGCGCGTGACGGACGGCAGGGCACACGTGGTGGAGACCGGCGCGATCGCCTCCAGCACGATCGTGCTGCCCCAGGCGGTGCGCAACGCGGTCGCCGCGGGCGTTCCCACCGCGGAGGCGATCCGGTCGGCGTCCTCGGTCCCGTCCGCGGCGCTGGGGCTGTCCGGCGTCGGGAGCGTCGAGGTCGGGGGCCACGCCGACCTCGTGGTGCTCAATGAGGACCTTTCGGTCGATGCCGTGATGTATCGGGGCAGTTGGGTAGCGTAACGGCGTGTCGTGCGCACGGTACGGATTAGTAACTTGCCCCTGGGCAACAATTATGGACAGGGCGTCGAGGAAAGCACCGTGCTTGACACGAAAGGATTCGCCATGGCCAAGTCGAGACAGGCCGACGAGCAGCAGCCGACCCGGGTGCCCTCCGAGGAACACGAACACCTCGGCAAACTCGCCAGCGAACTGTCCCGCTACGAGGTCCGGGCGGAAGTGGTCGACGAACCCGCACTCTGTCTCCGGGTGCGCAACCCGTCCTCCGCGCACGCGGTCGAGGACGTGATCTGCGAGCGCCGTGAACACGACTTCGCGTTCATCGCCTCGTTCGGGGTTCATCTGGGCAACAGCGGGAGCGTGCCGCTCACCGCCCACAAGGTCGCATGGCTCGTCGGGGCCACCAAGGAATAGGAAGCCGTACGTCAGGGGGCGGCGCCGGCCGGCGCCGCCCCCTCTCCGTGCCACCGCGGAAGTTGGTACCTTCACCGGAGGCGCCCCCGGACGAACAGGACCCCTCGTGACCACCTTCCGCTACGCACTCGACCCCGTCGACGAGACCTTCTTCGACACCGCGCCCATGCGCTGGCGCGTGGGGCTCGAACTGGCAGCCTCCCCCGACGAGGTCTGGGCCGGGCTCACCTCGCCCCTGCCGCTGTCCTGGTGCCGGGCGCTGCCCGACGTGCGCTACACCTCCGAGGCGCCCTTCGGCGTGGGCACCACCCGCGAGGCGAGTGTTCTGGGGGCGTACCGGATGCGCGAGCGCTTCTTCCACTGGGACGAGACCGAACGCCGCAAGTCCTTCCACGCCACCGAGGGCACCCTCCCCGTGTTCGGCGCCTTCGCCGAGGACTACCGCGTGCTCCCCTTCGACGGCGGAAGCAAGCTCGTGTGGTCGTTCGCCTTCACCCCGTGGAAGGGTCTGGACAGCGCTCTCCAGCTGGGCAGGCCCCTGGCCGAGAGCTTGCTCGCCTCCCTGGTCAAGGACACCCGAAACCACTTCGGCCCACTGACCGAAGTGCGCTGACCCCGCATCCGGAACGCCTCCCCCACTCCCCCGCCGCGGCCGTTGTCCCGATCGGGGGTCAGACCTCCTCGGTCACGCGAGCCGGATTGCGCTGGACCAGGGTGATCAGGCCGGGGAAGCGCTTTTCGATCTCGCCGCGGCGGAGCTGGGCCATCCGGCTGTTGCCGCGGTCGACCTGCCGGATGAGCCCGGCCTCGCGCAGGATCCTGAAATGGTAGGTGCGCGTCGACTTCGACACCGGCAGACCGAAGGACACACAGCTCCGCTCAGCCCCCTCCGGCTCGGCAATGAGGCCCGAGATGACCTGGTAGCGGAGCGGATCGGCCAACGCGCTCATCACGAGCCGCAGATCCATCTCCTCGGCGTCCGGGTGGCCTTCCGGATCAGGCATCGCCCCTCCTGTGTCCTCCATCACGAGTAGGTTCTACTTGCATCATACCTAGATTTCGTGTGACTGTAGGTTCGAAATTTATCGAACCTACAGTAGGGACCCCCTGATGCCCGAAACACCGACGGCGCGAACCGCGACGGGCGCGCCGCCCTCCCGGATTCTCATACTCGCCGCGATCCTGCTCGCGGTCTTCGTCGTCCCCACCTCCATCTCCGGCACAGCCGTGGCCCTGCCCGCGATCGGCGCGGACACCGGAGCAGACCTGGTTCCGTTGCAGTGGGTCCTCAACGCCTTCAACGTGGCCTTCGCCTGCTTCACCCTGGCCTGGGGCTCCATCGCCGACATCGTCGGACGCATGCGCGCCTTCACCGTCGGCGCCGCGATCTACGCCGCGGCCTCCCTCGCCAGCGCCCTGGCCACCGACGTCCTCCTGCTCGACCTGGCCCGCGGCCTGGCCGGCCTGGGCGGGGCCGCGATCTTCGCCTGCGGCAGCGCCATCCTCGCCACGGTCTTCGACGGGGCCGACCGAGCCAAGGCCTTCGCCCTGTTCGGCACCGTCGCCGGTGTCGGCGTAGCGCTCGGCCCCTCCCTTTCCGGTCTCATCGTCGAGGCCCTGGGCCGGCGCTGGATCTTCGGCACCCACGCCATCGCCCTGGGCCTGGTCCTGGCCGCCGTACCCCTCATCGCCCGTGGGGTGCCCCGGGGCGGTCGCCCCGGTGCCCGGATCGACCTCCCCGGAAGCCTGCTGTTCATCATCGCGATGCTCCTGCTCACCACCGCCATCGTGCAGGGCTCCCAGTGGGGGTGGGCCAGCCCGAGCGTCCTCGGCCTCTTCACCGGATCCGCCGTCGCCCTCGCCCTCTTCGCGGTCGTGGAGAACCGCCGCGATGATCCGATGCTGGACCTGAGCCTGCTCACCAACAGCCGGTTCGTCGGCCTGTGCCTGGTACCGGTCGCCGCGTCGTTCGGCTTCGTCACCATCCTCACCTACCTGCCCAGCTACCTGCTGGTGGTCGGCGGATACGGCCCCGGAACAGCCGGGCTCATCATGGTGCTGCTGACCCTCCCCGTACTGGTCGGCCCCCTGATCGCCGCCGCACTCGTGGCCCGGGGCGTGCCCGCTCTGCTCCTGCTCTACGTCAGCCTGGCCTGCCTGGTCCTCGGCGACCTCGGCCTGCTGCTCTTCGGGCCGGACGCCTCCCTGGCCGTCGTGGCCGCGCCGATGCTCATCACCGGTGCGGGCATGGGCCTGCCCGCCGGTCTGGTCGACCGTCTGGCCCTGGAGATCGTGCCAGAGGAGAAGGCCGGGATGGCCGCGGGCTTCCTCAACACCCTGCGACTGGGCAGCGAGGCCATCGCGGTGGCCGTGTACGGCTCCCTTCTCGCGACCCTGCTGTCCTCCCGGATCGGAGACGGTATCGGAGCCTTCGAGGGCGCGGGGCAGGCGGACGCCGTCGCCAACGAACTGGCGGGCGGGCACACCTCCGGCCCCGCCACCGAACTGCCCGGCGACGACGGCGGATTCGCGTCCTTCCTCGTCGGTGCCTACGACGGGGCGTTCCACAACGTCCTCTGGATCCTCGCCGGAGTCTGCCTGCTGTTCCTCGTGATCATCGCCGCCCTGCTGCGTGGTGGCGGGACCCCCGCCGGCGCCCCCGCCGACGAGGCCGCCGCACCGACCACCGGCGGCGGGGACGACGACGCCGACGACGGGGAAGGGGTCGAGGACCGTGCGGAACAGGTCCGGGGCGGGTTCGTCCCGGAGAGCGGCGAAGCGCTCGGTGACGACCCGCTCCTCCAGGAGTCCGGGTGGTCAGCGGTTCCGGACCCTGGCGAACAGCTTGAAGAGCAGCCAGAGCACGAGGGTCGTGACGGCCATCCCCACAGCGGCGCCCACCAGGGCACCCGACAGGGTCGCAACCCGGTCCGCGGCGTCGCCCGCCCAGAGGGTCCGCCCCAGACCGAACAGTCCCACGACCCCGACGAGCAGGGCGATCGCGGTCAACACCAGCCCCGGGAGACTCCAGAAGAAGCGCTTGCGGCCGGGCTCGGGCCGCTCGGACAGCTCCGCCCGCGGGCCGACCAGAGCGGCCCGCGCCCGCTTGAAGTAGGCGAAGGTGAAGTAGTGGCCGCACGGCTCCCACCCCTCCGGAGCCAGCCGGCCGGCCATCCGTGCCCGGTCCCGGCTTCCGAGGGCGGACTCCTGTCGGTACTCCCAGGTCTGGGGTTTTTCGTCCCGGTGGCTGACGAAGCGGCCCCTGGGGTCCACCCGGTCGACCTCCCACCCCTGGGCGCCCATCTCATTCATCCGAACGGGCGACTCGAAGGCATCCGCACCCCACACCAGGGTCTCGGCCCCGGGCCCGGTCGCGGACCCGGTCCCGCCGTCCTCCCCGGTGAGGTCGTCGGCGAACACGGCCACCGGACCGAACTCCTCCTCCGGGTCCGTGCCGCCCTCGGCCAGGAAGGCGGCGAGGTCGTCCGTCGTGGCCCGGATCCACTGCGGCGCCACGCCACGCTCACGCAGCAGCTTCTCCAGTTCGTCCAGATAACTCATCGGATACCGCCCTTCCCGAGGACCTCGCGCACGGACCCGTCGAATTCCAGCCACGCGGCGCCCTGCTCCGCGAGGACCTCACGGCCGTGGTCGGTCAGTTGGTAGTAGCGCCGTCCCGGCCCCTTCGCCGCCGCCCGGAACTCCGCGACCACCAGCCCCGCCTCCTCCAGCCGGTTCAGCACCGGGTAGAGGGTGCCGCCCTTGATCCGGCCGAACCCGGCCTCGTCCAGCCGGGCCGCCAGGGCGTAGCCGTAGCTCTCCCCCTCGGTCAGCCCGGCCAGGACCAGGAGGTCGAGGACCCCCTTCAACCAGCTCGATCGTCGATCCATTCGTACTCCTTCAGGCCGTGGTGGCGACGTTCTCGGGCGCCCCGTCAGTGTTCCTGGGCTCAGGGGCGAGCAGGAACCCGCGCAGGTCGATCAGCACGTGCAGCAGGATCGGCAGCAGCAGGTTCCCGGTGCTCAGGTACAGGTAGGTCAAGCTGAAACCGATGAGACCGACCCCCGCCATCGCCTTCGGCCCCTGGTACAGGTGGGCGAGGGTGAAGATCGCGAGACTGATCCCCGCCGCCGCGTAGAGCGGCAGCCCCAGGGAGACGCCCACGGCGATGAACAGGCCACGAAAGATGATCTCCTCGCAGATCCCGGCGGTGACCGAGACTCCGACCGCGTACCGGCGCTCACGCCCGTTGCGCGGCCGCAGGTCCGCCAGGATCCGCGGCCCGAATCCGTACCGCCGGGCCAGGAAGGCGAACAGCGCGACCGCGATGGACGCCCCGACCACGACCCCCGCGAACGTGCTCCAGTCCACTCCCGGGGTGAACCCCAGGTGCGCCCAGGAGACCCCCGGGGAGAGCAGGACGGACACCGCGACGAGGGCGGTCAGGCCCCAGGAGCCGACCATGCCCCACCCGAAGAGACGGGTGAAGGCGTTCGGGTCGGTGTCGCGGTCGCGCTTCATCCGCTCGAACCAGCTCTTCCCCCACAAGGGCTCGACCAGCAGCAGGTAGGCGGCCATGACCGCGACCACGGCCAGAGCCGGGACGGAGAAGTCGGGGGCGGGAAGCTCGGGGGGCATGGCGTCTCCTTGGTCGGCTTCACTACTTAGAAGGTAAAGCAACCTAGTTAGGATTACAACCTAGATAGCCACACGAACCCCTTCGGCGCCGGGAGCGGAGGGGCGGGACGGGAGGCCCCGCAGGACCACCCGCCCCGCCCCGCATCTGGGCCCGGACACGCAAAAGCGCCCCGCGGTCCGGAGACCGAGGAGCGCGAGGGGGTCTGAGGCGGTTCCCCAGCAGGAACGACAAAACGACCCTGGTCGCATGCGAATGCGCGAACAGGGTCGTCTCGTTGTCAGGTGGAGGTGGCGGGAATCGAACCCGCGTCCTTCAGCACCGAGCCAGGGCTTCTCCGGGTGCAGTCTGCGATGTCGTTCTACTCGGCCCCAGCGCTTGCACAGACACATCGCTGACGGGCCCAGCCACGAAAATGTCCCACTCAGGCCCCGTGGCCTGATCTGAGCGGTAAGTCATCTGAATGGTGCCGGATCCCGAGCCGATGACGAGCCCGGACCGACAGAGTCACAATCGCTTAGGCAGCGAGAGCGAACTCAGTGCGCTTAGAATTGGCACTTGAATTTATGCGAATGCAGGATTAACGAGGTCACAAACGCAACCCTCGACCCGCTTCCCCTGGAACGACTACCGAAGTCGAAACCGATCACCCCCTGTGAAGTTGTCAAAACCACCCGTCACCCGTGGATTCGGGGCGGCTGACATGCGAGTGTGCGAGCACTCTCGTGTTCGTCACTCTACCTGTTGAACAGTGTGGGAACCAAGCTGATTCCCGGTGCGGGCAAAGATCCTGGTTCGGATCGGAGCGGTCTCCCTTGCACCCTCCCGAACAGGGAGAAACCCCCGTGAGGCGGACTCCAGATGTGGTCTACGCAGCTCACGGGGGCGGTCGGCAGGGTCGGGCCGACCTGTGGAACCGGCAGGGCCTCCCCCGAGACGAGGTCCTGCCCTCTGCGACTGGCCGCTACCCCCTGTCGCGATCCCAGTCATAGGAGAAGACGCCGCCGAGCAACCCGCGGGTTGCTCGGCGGCGCCCTTCTTTTCTCCGAGTCCTCCGGTCAGGTCCCGTTGAGGTCGGCCTCGGTCCCCGAACCGGTTTCCGTTCCCGGACCGGCCTCGGTTCCCGGACCGGTCTGGGTACCGGGACCGGTCTGGGTGCCCGGAGCTTCCGTCGGCGGGGCCGTGTTCTCGACCGGGGGTACCTGGCCCTCGGGCACGGTCCCGTTGGCCATCCCGTTGAGGAAACTCACCGCAGCGGTGACGGCGTACTGCTGCCACTGGGTTATCTCGGGGTCGACCTCGGCCAGTACCGCGAAGGCGACGTCACCCTGGTAACCGACGAACCAGTGCAGGGCGGTGTCGTGCTGTTCGGTGCGGGCAGCCTGGCCGGACACCTCGTCCCCGCCGAGGTTCAGCTCGGGCATCCGGTTGGCGACCGCGTTCCGCAGCCCCTCCCGGACCACTTCCAGGTGCGCCTCGTCGAGTGCGTTCTCGCCGGAGCGGGTCGGCCCCTCCTCGCGGACGAGCGTGGGTTCGTGCCAGGAGCCGTCGGCGATGGCACCGGCGGCCAGGGCCATGGCGAGCGGGCTCGTCCGGACACCGTGCTCGCCGACCATCGCGGAGGCCACGTCGGCGTCACCGCCGTCGATGTCGACGGTGCCGGAGGAGACGGGCAGCGGAAGCTGCCAGTCGGCACCCAGACCGAGCCGGGCGGCGGTCTCGGTGAGCGCCTCGGGGCCGACCTCGGAGGCGATGTCCACGAAGCCGACGGTGCACATGTAGGCCAGGTTGCGGGCCAGGGTGGGGTTGTCGGAGAGGAACCCGCTGCTGGGGTTGGTGAAGACCTGGTCACCGATCTCGGACTGGAAACCGCAGGGCATCGGGGTGTCCCCGGTGACCGCGCCCGAGTCCAGGGCAGCCAGGGACGACACCAGGGTGAAGGCCCCGCCCGGGGCGTAGGAGCCGGTGAAGGCGCCGTCGTCGGCCGCACTGCCCGAGGCGTTCGCCGCGGCCAGGACCTCACCGTTGGTGGAGTCGACGGCGACGATGTACCCGTTGCCGGGCAGCGCCTCCAGCGCACTCTCCGCGGCGCTCTGCGTGGCCAGGTCGAGGGTGGTCTCGACGCCGCCGCTGCGGACGCCCTCCCACGACTCCAGGACGTCGGTCTGCTCGCCGTCCCCGCCGAGGGTCACCACCTGGGTGGTGGCCGAACCGGCGAGTTCGTGCTGGAAGATGTTCTGCAGGCCGCTCAGGCCGACGGTGTCGCCGGCCTGGTAGGAACCGGAGACCCGGGCGGAGACCCGGTGCTCGGCGGTACCCGCGACCTCACCGAGGAGGAAGGGCGCGACCCGGGGGGACAGGTTGATCTTGACTTCCTGCGTGTCGACGCCGGAGATCTTCCCGGCCTCGCTCAGGAGGGTTCCGTCCAGTTCCGCGTCACGCATGAGGACCAGCGGCTGGAACTGCTCCGGCGGGGCGGAACGCACCCGGTTGAGCAGCGGTTCGGGTTCCTCGTCGAGGAGTTCGGCGAGCTCGGTGACGCCCGCCTCCTTGTCCTCCATGTCGGCGGGCAGCACACCGAAGGCGGTGACGCTGTCCGCGGAGACCAGGGGTTCGCCCTCGCGGTCGAGGATCTGGCCGCGGTCCTCGATCTCGTAGCTGACCGCGAGGCGTTCCCCCTCGCCCAGGTCGGGGTGGATGACCCCGGGCGACCAGTTGATCCGCCAGCCCGCCGGTCCGTCCTCCAGGGGCATCCGCCCGGTGTAGCTCCACACCGGGTCCCCGATGCCGAGGTCCGCGGTGACCTCGAACTCGGCGGTCGCGGACTCGTCCCGCAGGGACATCTGGCCGAGGTCGAAACGGATGGAGGCGAGGTCGAGCTGGTCGTGGACGTCGGCCAGGGCCCGCTCGACCTCTTCGGGGTCACCGTCGGTGTGGCGGGCGGCCTCGGCGTAGTTCCCGTCCTGCCAGGCGAGGAGGAAGGACCTGACCGCCACCTCCGGGCTGGGGTGGGTCGTACACGCCGCAAGGCTCAGGGCGACGATCAGGCCGCTGCTGGCGGCCGCGATCCTGCGGCCGAGGGGACGGGGGGACACCTTGTGTGTTCCTTTCAGGCGCCTCATGGGACGGCTCAACGGCGTCGGCGAAGCGCGCGTTCCATGTCGCGTTTGGCTTCACGTTCAGCGATGGCGTGGCGCTTGTCGTACTCACGCTTACCGCGAGCCAGAGCGATCTCCACCTTGGCCCGACCGTCGCTGAAGTACAGCGACAGCGGAACCAGCGTGCGCCCGGGCTCACGGGTCTTGCCGATCAGCCGGGAGATCTGCTCGCGGTGCAGGAGTAGCTTACGTGATCTGCGGGCCGAGTGGTTGGTCCAGGTCCCCTGGGTGTACTCCGGGATGTGCACACCCTCCAGCCACACCTCACCGTCGTGGATGTGGGCGAAACCGTCCACGAGTGAGGCCCGCCCCTGCCGGAGGGACTTGACCTCGGTTCCGGTCAGGACCAGACCCGCCTCGTAGGTTTCGTCGATGTGGTAGTCGTGCCGGGCCCGCCGGTTCTGGGCGATCTTCTTCTGCCCGGTTTCCTTGGCCACGGTTGTATCCCTTCATGCGTCCGGGGGGCCACTGTGTGACCCCCCGGTACCCGGCCCGCCCGTGTCCGGCGGTGACCCGTCAGACCTTCAGGTAGCGGCGCAGGGTGAGGAACGAGGTAACGGTGCACAGGAGCACACCGAGGATCATCGACACACCGATGACGTAGAGCAGGGCACCCGTGCCGAGTGCCACGTCGAACTGGAACCACTCCTCGATCTGGGTGAGCAGCGTGTACCTGGTGGCCACGATGAACCCGGACGCGATGACACCGCCGATGAAACCGGCGATGGCGCCCTCCAGGAGGAAGGGCAGCTGGATGTAGAAGTTCGACGCACCGACCAGCCGCATGATGCCGGTCTCCCGGCGGCGGCTGTAGGCCGACAGGCGGATGGTGTTGCCGATCAGCAGCGCGGCGGCGGCCAACTGGACGCCGGCGACCACGAGGGCGGCCCACTTGAGCCCGTCGAGCAGCCCGAAGAACTGTTCGAGGACCCGCTGGTCGTTGGAGACCGAGTCGACACCGGAGGCGCCGTCGACCGCCGCGCGGACCGTGTCGTAGTGGTCGGGGTTGGTGAGCTGGACCCGGTAGTTCTCCGGGATGTCACCTTCCTGCGCGGCCTCCGCGAGCGCCTCGTTGGAGGAGCCGATGCGCTCCTGGAAGTCGGCCCACGCCTCGGAGGCGGTGAGGTAGCGGAAGTCCTCGACCTCGGACAGCGACCGGAGCTGCTCCTCCAGCGCCTCCCGGTCCTCCGGTGTCGCGGCGCCGTTCTCCTGGCAGGCCGCGGTCGGGGAGATGTCGTTGCACATGTAGACGGTCAGCGTGATCCGCTGGTCCCAGTAGTTGCGCATCTCGGAAACCTGCTGGTTGACCAGCAGACCGGCACCGAACAAGGCGAGGGAGATGGCCACCGTCGTGATGACGGCGATGGTCATCGTCAGGTTGCGACGTAGGCCGATCCACGTCTCGGAGAGAACGAATTGTGCTCGCATGATCTGTTAAAGGTCCATCCTTCGGGGCTTCGCCGTGCCGGTTGTCTCGCGGTCGCCGACCGACCGCGCGGCGACGAGCGTGCCAGAGGTCAGTACGCCTGGCCGTAGACGCCTCGCGTCTGGTCGCGCACCACCAAGCCCTCTTCAAGCTCGATCACGCGCTTGCGCATCGAGTCGACGATGGCGGCGTCGTGCGTCGCCATGACGACGGTGGTTCCCGTGCGGTTGATTCGGTCCAGGACCTTCATGATGCCGATGGAGGTCGCCGGGTCGATGTTTCCGGTGGGCTCGTCGGCCAGCAGGATCTGCGGGCGGTTGACGAAGGCGCGGGCGATGGCCACGCGCTGCTGCTCACCACCGGAGAGCTCCCCGGGCATCCGCCCGGCCTTGCCTTCGAGCCCGACGAGTTCGACGACCTCGGGCACGACCTTCTTGATGAACCGCCGGGGCTTGCCGATGACCTCCAGGGCGAAGGCGACGTTCTCGAAGACGTTCTTGTTCGGCAGCAGGCGGAAGTCCTGGAAGACGCAGCCGATGCGGCGGCGAAGGTGCGGAACCTTCCAGTTGGACAGGCGCGCGAGGTCCTTGCCCGCGACGTGCACGCGACCCTCGTTGGGCTTCTCCTCTTTCAGCACCAAGCGCAGGAAGGTCGACTTGCCCGAGCCGGACGGGCCGACCAGGAAGACGAACTCGCCCTTGTCCACGTCGATGGAAACACCGTCGAGCGCGGGGCGCTTCTGGGTCAGGTACTGCTTGGTGACGTTATCGAAGTGGATCACAGGCGCATCACAAGGCTCTCGAAGGTATGGGCACCCGACGGAGAGAGCTCCGCTCGGGATCGTACCGGCCGCATGGCCACCGACAGTTTAGAGGGGGCCGCGGCCCGGATTGTCCAGGTCCCGTCACACCCGCGAGATCTGTGGAGATCAGAGCACTATCGGACAACAGCCACGAGCATATCGGAGGTGTCAACCGATGATAACGTTCACATATAGTAGTTTCGGTAAAACTACGGAGACGCGGGCGTCACCATCTGGATACAAGGCCGCTCGCCACACGCGTTCACTCACTCTGGGTGGGAATACCGCGACCGGGCGTGTCCCCGCCTTCGGGGCGGGGACACCGCGGTCCGGGGCCCGGCGGGTCAGTTCTGTTCGTTCTTCTCCCTACTGCGCATCCACCGGATCTCGGCGTCGATGAAACCGTCGATCTCACCGTCCAGGACACCCGAGGTGTTACCGGTCTCCGCGCCGGTCCGCACGTCCTTGACACTCTGGTAGGGGTGCAGCACGTAGTTGCGCATCTGGGTCCCCCAACTGCTCACCGAGTCGCCGCGGATCTCGTCCAGGGCGGCCTGCTCCTCCTCGCGTTTGCGGGCCAGGAGCTTGGCCTGGAGCATCGACATCGCGGTGGCCTTGTTCTGCAGCTGCGAACGCTCGTTCTGGCAGGAGACCACGATGCCCGTGGGCAGGTGGGTGATACGCACCGCGGAGTCCGTGGTGTTGACGCCCTGACCGCCGGGACCGCTGGAACGGTACACGTCCACTCGCAGCTCGGTCTCGTCGATCTCGATGTGATCGCTCTGTTCGACCACCGGCACGACGTCCACGCCGGCGAACGAGGTCTGGCGCCGGTTCTGGTTGTCGAAGGGCGAGATGCGCACCAGCCGGTGGGTGCCGTGCTCCCCCCTCAGCGTGCCGTAGGCGAAGGGCGCCTTGACCACGAACGAGGTGGACTTGATACCCGCCTCCTCCGCGTAGGAGGTCTCGTAGACATCCGTGGGGTATCCGTGCCGTTCCGCCCAGCGCAGGTACATGCGCTGGAGCATCTGCGCCCAGTCGGCGGCGTCGACGCCGCCGGCCTGGGAGTTGATGGTGACGATGGCCTCGTTCTCGTCGTGCGGCCCGTTGAGGAGCGTACGCACCTCCAGCTCACCGATGTCCTTGCGGAGCTGCTCGAGCTCACGGTCCGCCTCGGCCTTGGTGTCCGGATCGTCCTCGGTCTCGGCGAGCTCGTAGAGCACCCCGAGGTCGTCGAGGCGCTGCCTGATACCACCGACCTTGTTGACCATGGACTCCAGAACGGAGAGCTGGCGCGTCACCTTCTGCGCGTTGCCCTGGTCGGACCACAGGTCGGGGTCCGCGGACTGCTCGCGCAGTTCGGCGATCTGGGTCTGCATCGCCTCCAGGTCCAACACGGCGGTCACACTCGCCAGGGTCGCCGCGAGTTCCTTGATCTTCTCTGCTGGGTCCAGTTCTGCCACGGGACCCAGTGTAGGACCCAGTAAAGGGGCGGTCCCCCATCCGCGCTTCCCGTCAGGGCACGAAAGGGGCGCGCGGTCGCCCGCACGCCCCTCGTGTGCCCGTCTCCTGGTCGGCCTAGTCGACCAGGGAACGGATCGACCGCAGGGCCACCGACAGGGTGGCCAGGTCGAAGCGCTCGTTCTCCTGGATCTCCGAGAGGGTGATCCCGGCGCGCTCCACCGCGGTCTCGTTCTGCTCGGTCCAGCCGGCGATCAGTTCGGCGTTGGATTCCGCCGTCCCCGACTCCAGGACCCGGCCGGTCAGGTCGGCGTGCGCCGTGTACAGGTCGTCGCGCAGCGCCGAACGGGCCATCGTGCCCCAGCGGTCGTCCCGCGGCAGGTCGATGATCCGCTCACGCCACCAGCTGATGTTGAACCGGTCGGCCAGTTCGAAGTACAGGCCGGCCACCCGGCCGACCGGGTGGCCGGTGCGGTGTGCGATCTCCACCAGGTCCAGGGTGGAGTAGGCGGGCACCATGGCGGCGACCTGCCCGGCCAGGCCGGTGGGCACCCCCAGCGAGGTGTACCGGTCGCGGCGCTCCTCGAAGGCCTCCCGGTCGCGGCCGCGCAGCAGGTCCTCCAGTTGGGGCAGGACCTCGCCCACGCCCTCGGCGAAGAAACCGATCTCACTGCTCAGGTCGAACGGGAAGGTCCGCTTGCGCAGCAGCCACCGGGCGGAGCGCTCGGCGAGCTTGCGGGTCTCCAGCAGCAGCGCCAGCTGGCTGTCCACGGAGATCCGGTGGTCCAGCGCCTCGATCTCGCCCCAGAACCTGCGCAGCTGGAGGACGTCCTGGACCACCAGGTAGGCGCGGGCGATGTCCGCGGCGCTGGAGCCCAGCTCCTCGTTGAGGCGGAACGCGTAGGTGATCCCCGACCGGTTGACCATCTGGTTGGTCACCTGGTTGACGATGATCTCCTTGCGCAGCGGGTGGGACTCCACCCCCGGGGCGAAGCGGTCCGAGCGCAGCGGCGTCGGGAAGTAGTTCGTCAGGGTCGACGCCAGGTAGGGGTCGTCGGCCAGGTCGGAGAGCTCGATCTGGTCCTTGAGGCTGATCTTGGTGTAGGAGAGCAGCGTCGCGAACTCCGGTCCGGTCAACCCCTTGCCCTGGGCCCGCCGCTCGGCGATCGCCTTGTCCGAGGGCAGGTCCTCCTGCTTGCGCTTGAGGACCTTGGCGCGCTCCAGTTGGCGCATGTAGCGGCCGTGCACGTGCAGCATCTCGTGGGCCTGCTTGCGCGCGGCGGCCAGCACCGTGTTCTGGGCGTAGTTGTTGTCCAGGACCAGCGAGGCGACCTCGTCGGTCATGTCGATGAACAACTGGTCGCGGTCGTCCTTGGCGAGTTCGCCGGCCTGCACCTCGCGGTCCAGCATGATCTTGATGTTGACCTCGTGGTCGGAGGTGTCCACACCGGCGGAGTTGTCGATGAAGTCACTGTTGACCCGGCCGCCCTCCCGGGCGAACTCGATCCGGGCGGGCTGGGTCAGGCCCAGGTTGCCACCCTCCCCGACCACCTTCACGCGCAGCGCGGAGGCGTCGACGCGCACCTGGTCGTTGGCCTTGTCCCCGACGTCGGCGTCGGTCTCGTTGCCGGCCTTGACGTAGGTGCCGATACCGCCGTTCCACAGCAGGTCCACCGGCGAGGTGAGCACGTACCGGATGAGCTCGTCCGGGGTGAGCGCCGTGACGTCCTCGTCGATACCGAGGGCCTCGCGTACCTGCGGGGTGAGGGTGATCGACTTGGCGGTGCGCGGGTGCACGCCCCCGCCCTCGGAGATCAGCTCGGGGTCGTAGTCCTCCCAGGTGCTGCGCGGAAGGTGGAACAACCGCTCGCGTTCGGCCCAGGAGGTCGCGGGGTCCGGGTCCGGGTCGAGGAAGACGTGGCGGTGGTCGAAGGCGGCCACCAGCTTGATCTGCTTGGACAGCAGCATCCCGTTGCCGAACACGTCACCGGACATGTCACCGATCCCGACCACGGTGAACGGCTGTTGCTGGACGTCGACGCCCATCTCGCGGAAGTGGTACCGCACCGACTCCCAGGCACCGCGGGCGGTGATGCCCATGGCCTTGTGGTCGTAACCGACCGAGCCGCCGCTGGCGAAGGCGTCGCCCAGCCAGAAGCCGCGCTCGATGGAGATCGCGTTGGCGGTGTCCGAGAAGGTGGCGGTGCCCTTGTCGGCGGCGACCACCAGGTAGGAGTCGTCCGCGTCGTGCCGGACCGTGCGCTCGGGGTGCACGACGCGGCCGTCGACGAGGTTGTCGGTGACGTCGAGCAGGCCGCTGATGAACTGCTTGTAGCAGGAGACGACCTCGGCCGACACCTCCTCACGGCTACCGCCGACGGGCAGCCGCTTGCAGACGAACCCGCCCTTGGCGCCGCTGGGCACGATGACGGAGTTCTTCACCATCTGGGCCTTGACCAGGCCGAGGATCTCGGTACGGAAGTCCTCGAACCGGTCCGACCAGCGCAGGCCGCCGCGGGCCACGGAGCCGAAGCGCAGGTGGACGCCCTCGACGCGCGGCGAGTAGACGTACATCTCGAACCGGGGACGCGGGTTGGGCAGGTCCGGGATCTCCTGCGGGTCGAGCTTGAGCACCAGGTAGGGGTGGCGTTCGCCTCCGCCCTGGTAGTGGTTGGTGCGCAGGGTGGCCTGGATGACCGCCAGGAACGAGCGCAGGATGCGGTCGTGGTCCAGGCTGGCCACGCCCTCCAGTTCGCTCCTGATCTTGCCGGCGATCACCTCGCAGCGCTCGTCGCGGCCCTCGTCGTCCCGGTCGGGATCGAAGCGGTTCTCGAAGAGGTCCACCAGCAGGTTGGCGATCCCCACGTTGGCGACCAGGACGTCGGCCAGGTAGTCGGGGCTGAAGGTGGACCCGGTCTGCCGCAGGTACTTGGCGTAGGCGCGCAGGACGGTGAGCTGGCGCCAGTCGAGCCCGGCGCGCACGACCAGGGCGTTGAACCGGTCGGACTCGCTGAGGTCGCGCCAAGAGGCGTCGAAGGCGTCCTCGAAGAGTGCCTTGAGGCGGGCGGGCGAGAGGTCGGAGGACTCCAGCGGGCCGAGTCCGAAGTCGTAGATCCAGACCTTGTCGAGGCCCTCTACGTGCAGGTCGTAGGGGCGCTCGTCGACCACCTCGACGCCGAGGTGCTCCAGCACGGGCAGCACGCGGGACAGCGAGATGGGTTCGCCGATCCGGGCCAGGCGGAACCGCCAGGTCGAGGGGTCGGCCCCCTCGGGCTGGTAGAGGCCTGCCGAGAACTCGCCCTGGCGGGAACCCGGGGTGGTCCGCTTGAGCAGGCCCTCGACGCGGGCGATGTCCCTGGCGGCGAAGGCCGGGCTGTTGTCGACCTTGTACGCCTCGGTGAGCCCGGAGGCGTAGCGCTCCTTGAGCGTGGTGGCGCGGGTCGGGCCGAACTCGTCGATGAGGGCGTCGTCGAAGTCGGCGTCCCAGGAGCGGGCCGCCCGGCGGACCTTCTCCTCCAGGGCCACCTGGTCGATGTCGGCGAGGGTGTGCCCGGGCCGGGCGCGGGCCACCAGGTAGAGGCGGGCCAGCGGGGCGGCGCCGATCATCACGTTGTGGTCCATGGTGGCGCCCTGGAAGGCGTCGGCGAGGACCTTCTGGATCTCCAGCCGCACCCGGGTGCTGTACTCGTCGCGCGGCATGTACACGAAGCAGGAGATGTACCGGCCGCCGTAGGGGTCGCGGCGCATGAACAGCTTGGTGCCGCGGCGGTCGCGCAGGCGCAGGACGCCGCGGACGATGTTGTAGAGCTCGCCCACCGGGATCTGCAGCAGCTCCTCGCGGGGGAAGGTCTCCAGGAGCTCGATCAGGTCCTTGCCGTCGTAGCTCTCGGCCTCGAACCCGGCCAGGGAGAGGACCTCGGCCTGCTTGCGGCGCAGGATCGGGATCTGGGCGATGCTGCTGGTGTTGGCCTGGGAGGTGAACAGGCCGAGGAAGCGGCGTTCGCCGACGATGTTGCCCTGGGAGTCGAACTTCTTGACCCCGATGTAGTCCAGGTACTTGGGCCGGTAGACGGTGGCGCGGGAGTTGGCCTTGGTGAGCACCAGGACGTAGGGCTCACGGGCCTTGGCGCGGATCTCCGGGGGCAGGGCCGCGAAGCTGGTGGAGGCGGGCGAGTCCATCCGCAGGATGCCCAGGCCGGTGCCGGGCTCGGGGCGCAGCGAGTCGTCGCCGTTCTCGTCGGTGACGAGGGAGTACTCGCGGTAGCCCATGAAGGTGAAGTGACGGCCGGCCATCCAGCGCAGGAAGTCGACGCTCTCACCGATCTCACGCTGGTCGACGCCGCCCGAGACCAGGCGGTCCGGGTAGGCGGCCAGCTCGTCGGCGATCCGGATGACCCGGTCGTTCATCTTGGCGGAGTCCTCGTCCACGCAGCGGACGTCGTTGAGGACGCGCTCCAGCCTGGTGGTGATCTCCTTGACCCGGTCGGGATCGCTCTGGCGGTCGATCTCGATGTGCATCCACGACTCGTCGGTGGGCAGCAGGCCGTCACCGCCGATCTCCGGGTCGACCTCCAGGAGGCGGCCGGACAGGTCCCGGCCGACGGTCATCTGGGGGTGGATGATCAGCCGCACCCCGGTGCCCAGGTCCCGCAGGGCCATGGTGACGGAGGAGACGAGGAAGGGCGCGTTGTCGGTGACGATCTCGACGATGCTGGTCTGCTGCTCCCAGCCGTCCCGGTCGAGGTCCGGGGTGTAGACCCGGACCTTGGCCCGCCCCTGGGCGCGCTCGGCGCCGAAGGAGCGGTGGGCCTCGGCGGTCCCGCAGATCTGCTCGGGGCTGCGCCCGCTGATCTCCTCGGGATCGGTGTGCCGGTAGTAGAAGGGAAGGAAGCGACGGACCGCGTCGGCGGACTCGGGGCTCAGTCGGTCCCCGGGATTCCACCGGGAGGCCGCGTCGCTGAGCAGCTTCTGGAGGATGACGTCGGATTGCCCGGACATAGGGAACTCTCACTCCTTTGTGAGCAACGTCGCACGAACGCATGGGAGAACACCCGGTCATGTGACGTGTGTGGCTCGTCAGTTGACCCGTGAACTTCTGTGCTGAGTTGTGACTTTTCGTGAGCGCCTCGGGTCGCAGTGAACCCCTGAAGGCGGTGGTCGGCTTGGTACCTGTGCGCACAGGTCGCGTCAAACGGGGCGGTGGAACACCGTTGTCCCTGCCCCTGCGCGGCCCCCACGACGTGGGGACCGTGAACAGGCTACTGCTTTTCGCGCCCGAGGACAGGACCAACACCGTTACACGGTGGTTACCTACTGTAAGAAACGGATTGCGGAGATCACCGGGGGCTCCTGGCGGCACCGTCCCCGGCACCGGCCTCGACGCGGCTGACGAGGGTGCGCACGGAGCCGCAACCCGCCATCGGTGGCGCTCACCGCCGTTATCGGGACGTCGCCCGGTGGACGGCGGTCATCACGGCCCTGGGGTCGCTGAGGTCGGGGAGCACGATCTGCGCTCCGGCCTCCCGCAACTGGCCCTCGGTAGCCGTGCCGTTGAGCACCGCGAGCGGGGTCGCTCCGCCGATCAGGGCGGCGCGCACGTCCGGGGCCGAACCGGTGACGAACACCGTCTCCTCCTCGGCGTAGGCCCGGCCGCCCTCGCCCGTGGCGTGCAGCCGGATGGACTGGATGAGGCTGGACTTGGGGTAGTTCACCGAACCGAACCCGCCCACGGCCAGGTTGAGGTGGGTGTCCAGGCCGAAGGCCACCAGTTTGGCGGTGGCGTTGGCCCGGGTGCTTCCGCTGACCACGGTCTGGACGGTGTCCGGCATGGAGGCGACGGCGGCCAGGGACGCCGCGGCTCCCGGCATGACCCGGCCCTTGGCCAGGAGCTGCTCGTGGCGGGCGCCGAACGCCGTCTCGAGAGCGGCCAGGAAGTCGGCCAGGGTGTCGGTGTCGGGTTCGAGATCGACGTAGTTCCGGGCGCAGAACTCGAAGAACATCTCCGAGTCGGTGCGTCCCGCCGACGAGGTCAGGTAGACCAGCGGTTCACCCGTGACCTTCTCGAAGGCCTCGGCGTAGGCGGCCCGCATCACCTGCCCCACGTCGAGGAGGGTGAGGTCGATGTTCCATAGCACCAGGCGGCTGATGGCTGACTCCTCGGCGGTCGGGGTTCGGGGACGCAACCATTGTGCCGGACGGGCGATTCGGGGAGGAAACGACGTCCGAATCCGGCCAGGGGCAGGGGTCGGGACAGGGTTCCGGGCCCGAGCGGGCGGATGCGATCCCCTCTTTCACCGTGATCTTGCTACCAGGGGCGATTTCGGCGCCGAAGTTGCCCCTGGTAGCAAGATCACCGCGGTTCACCCGATCTGCGGAGGCGGTTCCCGCCCTCCGTCACATCCGGGAGTCCTCGACGAGATGGCGCAGTTCCTGGACGGCGAACCACATGAGTTCGTGCTCGTCGGCGGCGTCGGAGGAGGGGTCCGCCGCGGCCCTGGCGATGTCCTCGGCCGCGTCTGCGTCGTCCACGTGCGCGGACCTGAGCCTCTTGTAGGGCACACCGGCCCGGACGCTGACCCGGGCGACGCCGTCGGCGTGGCGGGCCTCGTGTTCGACGACGTGGTCGGGCATCTCCGCGGCGAGCACCACGCGGCGGCGGGGCGCCTCGGGGGCCTGTGCCAGGAGTCCGAGCGAGGCTTCGGCGGCCGCGTACATGGCGTCGTACCCGGCCTCCTCGAGGTCACCGCCCGGTCCGGGATCGGCGGTGAAGGCGGTGAGTTCCGCACCCTCCAGGCGGCCCGCGTCGAGCAGGGCCGCCAGAGCGGGGACGGTGCTGGGAAGGAAGACGTACATGGGAGCTCCAGGGCGTGGTCGGGTCCCTACGAGTTTCCCAAAGAACCCGTGGTGACCGGACCGGCGCCCCGCCGCGGACCGTTCCGCGATCAGACCCGCTGGCGTTCGGGTTCGCCCTCGGGGGCCAGGAAGCGGGAAAGCTTCTGGCGGGTGCTGGCCACGTCGGTGTGCAGGATGCCGGTCATCCCGAGCGACTCGGCGGTCGCCACGTTGTGCTCCAGGTCGTCGATGAACACGCAGTCCCGGGGGCTGAGTCCCATCTGTTCGCAGGTGTGCAGGTAGATGCGCTCCTCGGGCTTGCGCATACCCACCTCGCCCGAGATCACCACGGTGTCGAAGGTGTCCGAGAAGTGTTCGCGCGGGTACCCGTTGCCCCAGGAGTTGGACAGCAGCGCGGTACTGACACCGCTCCACCGCACCGAGCGGATGGTCTCGTACATGTCGTGGACCGGGTCGAAGTTCGAGAACATGCGGTGGATCAGCCCGTCCGCCACCACGGGGCCGCCGTGCGTGGAGCGCAGCAGGGCGGCGAGGTCGCGTTCGAACTCACCGGTGTCGATCTCGCCCCGCTCCAGTGCGTGCACGGGGTTGTCGGGCAGGCTTCCGTCGAAGTACGGCCGCATGACCTCGTAGTAGTGCTCGGCATCGATCCGGTCCGCCTGGAGCCAGGCCCGGATGCCGTCGAGCAGGGGCGGTGTGAGGACACCGCCCCAGTCGGAGATGACACCGCGTCGGGCGCCGTTCATCCGATCCCCTCCCTTCCTGGACGTCTTCCGCCCGGAGGGGTCCGGGCGGGGAACGGTTCTTCCCGTTCCCCGCACCGTTCAACCACGCGGTCCGGTCAGTAGCCGAGCCCGGTTCCGGCGCTCACCTCGGCCCCGGGGATGGCCACCGGCAGTGTTCCGGACGGGTCGAGCTCCCCCGCGATCGCCTTCGCCGCGGCCACCCGGGAGACCTCCACCGCCGAGTACAGGGCGAGGAAGGCGTCCACCTCGGGGAACGCCTCCAGGTCGTAGGGGCCGCCCTGGGAGACCACGACGACCGGTGTGCCCGCGGCCTCGCCCGCGGAGACCAGGCCCTGCTGCTCCTGCGACCCCCGGGCGCCGTCGGTGCCCACCACGAGCACCTCCTCACCGCTGTCCACGACCTCCAGGCCGGCGTCCGCCAGGGCCGGGGAGAGCCGGTCGGCACCCACGCCCCGCACACGCACGCGTGTGCCCTCGGCGAGCGGCAGCAGGGAGGCCTCGTTGCGGACGAGGGTGACCGAGGCGTCGGCCACCCGCTGGGCGGCCTCGGCGTGCTCGGGCTCCTCCAGTACCTGGGCGGCCCCGGCCGGATCGGCGGATCCGCCCTCGAGGATCCCGCGCCTCTCCTTGAGGGTGAGGATTCGCAGGACGGACCGGTCGATGCGCTCCTCGGTGATCCTCCCGCTCCCGACGGCCTCGCGCAGCGCGGAGACCGCCGCCGCGGGGTCCGGCGGCATGAGGAGCTGGTCCACACCGGCCTCCACCACCCGGACGGCCACCTCGCCGTCGTCGTGGCGTTGGCGCACGCCCTCCATGTTGAGGGCGTCGGTGGTGACCACCCCGTCGTAGCCGAGTTCCTCGCGCAGGATGCCGTCGATGATCGACGGGGACAGCGTGGCCGGGTCCGGGTCCTCCTCGGCGTCCAGTTGCGGCATGAGCACGTGGGCGGTCATGATCGCGTCCACCTCCGCGTCCACGGCCGCCCGGAACGGCGGGAGGTGCTCGGCCTCCCACTGGTCCCGGGGCATGTCGATGACGGGCAGCCCGGTGTGGCTGTCCACGTCGGTGTCCCCGTGGCCCGGGAAGTGCTTGACCACCGGGACCACACCGTGCTCGGCGTAGGCTCCGGCCTCGGCGAGCACCATCTCGGAGACCGATTCCGGGTCGGAGCCGAAGGACCGGATGCCGATGACCGGGTTGTCGGGGTTGGTGTTGACGTCGGCGTCGGGCGCGTAGTTCATGTTGACGCCGACGGCGGTGAGCTCCTCGGCGGTGGTGGCGGCGCGCAGGGCGGCCAGTTCGGTGTCCCCGGTGGCGCCGACCGCCATGGCGTCGGGGAACCGGGTGCCCACGGGCATCCGGGCCACCAGGCCCTGTTCCTGGTCGATACCGATCAGCAGGGGGACGCCCTGCCCCTGTTCGGCGGCCAGGTCCTGGACATCCGCCGACATCCGGGCGATCTGCTCGGCGTCGTTCAGGTTGGCGTCGAAGTAGATGAGGCCGCCGGGGCGGTGCGCCTCGATCTGGGCGGCGTTCTCGGCGGCCGTGGTGCCCTGCGCGGTGAGCACCAGGAGTTGGCCGATCTTGTCGTCCAGGTCCATGTCCGCGAGCAGTTGCGGGGCCAGGACCGGTTCGAAGGGTTCGGCCGAGGCTCCGGGGCTCCGGTCATCGCTGCCGGGCGAGGTGTCCACCTCCTCGGGTGTGGAGCAGGCTGTGCTGATCAGGGTGAGGGCCACACAGGCCGGGGCCAGGGCAGGTGGAACGGACGGTCTCATGGCGGGGCTTCATTCTCCGGCGGGTCGCTGCTTGCCGCCGGAGACTACCCGGTCGCGGGGCCGGGGAGGGCGCACCCCGCCGTGGCGCGGGCGGGTTCGGGGCCTCACTCCCAGAGGAAGAGGGCCTCTCCCGGCTCGACGGCTCCTTCCGCCTGTTCGGAGAGGGCCTCCGGCCGGGCGTCCAGGGCCACCACCGGAACGACCGAGGGTTTGCCCAGGGCCGCCACCGTCCCGGGCGACCAGCGGATCACCGGGGCGCCCGCCGCCACCTCCGCGCCCTCCCGGGCGAGGAGGACGAACCCCTCGCCGGCGAGCTGCACGGTGTCGATGCCCAGATGGACGAGGACCCCGCGCCCGCCGCCGGGGGCCATGACCACGTAGGCGTGCGGATGGAGCTTGACCAGGGTCCCGGCGATCGGGGCGACCGCCTCGTGCTGGGACTCCTGGCCGCCCTCCTGCCCTGGTTCGGGGTGGACCGCCACCCCGGGGCCGACCATGCTCTGGGAGAACACCGGGTCCGGCACTGTCTCCAGGGACATCGCCGTTCCGGTGACGGGGGAGAGTACGCGCAGCGCACCGTTCACGTCTGACATGGAGGAGATCTTCCCCAGGGACGGAACTTAACCCGCGAACCGGCCACCCGAAAGGGCCGAAGTCCTGCTTTCGGGTGCCGTTCCGCCAGGACTAGTCGAGAAGGTCCCGAATGTCGTCGGTGAGGGAGTCCGCCTCCGGGCCGACCACCACCTGGACGACGTTTCCGGAGACGAGGACGCCGTGCGCGCCCGCCGCCTTCAGGTCGTTCTCCCGGACCAGTCCGGGGTCGGCGACCTCGGTACGCAGCCGGGTGATGCAGGCCTCGATGTCCTCGATGTTGGCCGCGCCGCCCAACCCGGCGACGATCGCCGCTGCCTTGTCCGCCATGTGCCCTCCGTGCTCTACCCGGGATCGCGTGCCCCGGGGCCTGGACCGAGCTTAGGGGTGACTTCGCCCACTTGCCAGGGTGGGCGCGGTGGCCGGTCGTCACCGGGCCGGCGCGGCCCTCAGCCGGAGCGCCCGGCGTCCCCGTCGGCCGGGCGCTCCGGTCCGGTTTCGGAGGTGCCGTCCGCGGTGGTCGGGGCCGTGTGCGGGGCGGCTGTCTCGTCGGGATCCGGCTCGCGTCCCGGGGTGGGAATGTTGAACCTGGTGATGAGCAGGTAGAAGATCCCGAAGTAGACCAGGAAGTAGAACGCCCCGAACAGGAGCAGGATCCCCAACCCCTGGGTGTTGTCCTTCGTCGCGTTCAGCAGCAGGTCGATCAGCCCGGCGGAGAAGCCGAAGCCCAACTGGACGTCGAGGAGGTTCATCAGCGCCATGGAGATGCCGGTCAGCACGATGTGCACGGCGAAGAGGACCGGTGCGACGAAGATGAACGCGAACTCCACCGGTTCGGTGATACCCGTGACGAACGCGGTCAGCGCCGCGGGGATCATGATCGAGCCGATCTGCGTGCGCCTGGCCCTGGACGCGGTCAGCCACATCGCGAGCGCGGCCCCGGGAAGGCCGAACATGAGCACGGGGAAGAACCCGGACAGCATGCCGCCCGCGTCCGGGTCCCCGGCGAAGTACCGGGTGATCTCGCCGTGGGTGACCGTGCCGTCCTCGGCGGTGTGGGTGCCGGAGACGAACCAGATGAACGAGTTCACCACGTGGTGCAGACCCATGGGGAGCAGAACGCGGTTGATGACTCCGTAGAGGCCCGCGCCGAGCGCACCCGCACCGATGATGGCCTCGCCGAGGTTCTGGATCCACATGCCGACGAGCGGCCAGACCAGGCCCAGCACCACGCCCATGAGCAGGGCAGCCAGGGCCGTGACGATGGGCACGAAGCGGCGGCCGCCGAAGAAGCCCAGCCAGGTGGGCAGTTTGATCCGGTGGTAGCGCTGCCACAACAGCGCCGCCACCAGGCCCACCGCGATTCCGCCGAGCACGTCGGTGGGGTTCTTGACCGCGTGGTTGATCATCGGGGCGACGGCGTTGACCGCCTCCGGGTCGGTGAGCGGCTCCCTGGTCACCGGATCGACGGCGAGGGGGTAGCTGACCAGCCGTGAGCCGATGTCGCCGGTGGCGCCGTCGAAGGTCACCATCGTCCAGGTGGCCACCCGGTCGAACACCAGGTAGCCGACCACGGCGGCGAGGGCGGTCGAACCGTCGGCGCGCCTGGCGAAGCCGATGGCCACACCGATGGCGAACAGCAGCGGGAGGGCCTCGAAGATCGCTTCGCCCGCGGTGCCGACGGCGCCCGAGACGGGGTCCATCCAGCCCATTCCGCTGAGCCCGGCCAGACCGTCGGCGCCGAGCAGGTCGGGTTGTCCCAGGCGGAGCAGGATCGCGGCGGCGGGCAGGACCGCGATCGGCATCATGAGGCTGCGGCCGAGCCGCTGGAGTACGGCCAGCGCCGAGGAACCGCGTTTGGTTCCGCGTTCGGCGCCGCGTTGGGCGCCCGGGGAAACGGGGGTCGGGTCCGACATGGTGGGGGGTACCTCCCTTTCGAACGCGCGCCCTGCGGGCGCGGTGCGTCAGTCGCCGTGCTGCCTCGGGTCGAGGCGGGAGTGCAGCTGGTAGCGGTCGGCACGGTAGGTGGACAGCGCGAGTTCGACGCACTGTCCCTTGGCGAAGCTTCGGCGCTGCATGATCAGCACCGGGCTTCCGGCGGGCAGGCCGAGGAGGCGGGAGTCGGCCGAGTCGCAGATCCCGGCCTCGATGGTCTGTTCTCCGGAATCCAACAGGATGTCGAACTCGTTTTCCAGGACCTCGTAGAGGGATCGTTCGGCGAGGTCGTAGTCCTCAAGCCCCGGGACCATGTCCGCGGGGATGTTGGAACGCTCCACCGCCATGGGTTCGTCGTCTGCGGTACGCATGCGTTCGATGTGGTGGACGAGGGTTCCCGGGGCGATGTCGAGCATGCGGGCGGTGTGGCCGCTGGCCGGGATGACCTGACGGATCAGCTCGCGGGCGCCGGGTTCGTAGCCGCGGGCCCGCATGTCCTCGCTGAAGGACGCCAGGACGAGGGACATCTCGATCTTGGGCCGGGCGACGAAGGTGCCCTTGCCCGGAACCCGGTAGAGGCGCCCCTCCGCCACCAGCAGGTCGATGGTCTGGCGCACGGTCATCCGGGAGAGGCCGTAGGTGGTGCTGAGCTCGCGCTCGGAGGGCACCATGTCGTCCACGCCCAGCCCGGCCGCGGTGATCCAGTCCAGGAGCAGGTCACGGAGTTGGACGTACTTGGGCAGCGGGTTGCTGGCGTCGATCGGCATGGGGCGGGCGGCCTTCTCGGTCGGCGGTCGGGTTGGCGTTAGACCCTAGGGCATATCCACCGAACACGCCCTGGCGCGGGGCCTGCTCCGGCACCTGACTCGTACCGGCGCATACCGGATATCAACTGGTATAGTCCGGACTAGACCATAGCGCGACCCGCGTGTCAATCCACCTTGTGGCACGCGGAGCGAACCAGCATCGTGACTGGCCGTAGGCGTTGCCCCGGCCTGTCCACGAGTGACCAGCGCGGCCCCCGGCGCATGTCCAGGCCCGCCCGTCCACCCCGGAGGGTTCTCCATGACCAGCACGACGAGCCTGATGAGCTCCGAGATCGCCGAACAGCCCGAGGCGCTGCGCCGCACCTTCGCCGACCTGCTGCCCCTGCGCCCCGAGATCGAGGCGCTCGGCCGCAGTACCAAGCACGTCCTGTTCATCGCCCGCGGCTCCTCCGACAACGCCGCGGTCTACGGCAGTTACCTCCTGCAGGCACACACCGGCCGTCTGGCCACCCTGGGCTCCCCCTCCATCGCGACCGCCTACGGCGCCAGGATCGACCTCTCGGACGTCCTCGCCGTGGCCATCTCCCAGTCCGGCAAGACGGAGGAGATCGTCGAGACCATGCGCTGGGCCGCCGACTGCGGGGCCCGGACCGTCGGCGTCACCAACGGCGCGGACTCCCCGCTAGCGGCCGAGGCCGACGTCGCCCTGGTCACCCGGGCCGGGAACGAGGTCGCGGTCCCGGCCACCAAGACCTACAACACCCAGCTGGCCGCCCTCGCGGTCCTCGCCCTGGGCCTGGGCGCGGACCTCGACGCCGGTGAACTGGACCTGGTGCCGGAGGGCATCGAGCAGACCCTCGCTGCGCCCACGGACGCCCTGGAGGAGATCGTCGAGCGGATGGTGGCCGTCCAGGGGGCGGTGATCTCCGGACGCGGCATGGCCTTCTCCACGGCGTTGGAGGCGGCCCTGAAGCTCAAGGAGGCCTGCTACCTGCACGCGATGGGCCTGTCCTACGCCGACCTGCTGCACGGCCCGATCGCGGTCGTGGACCCGCGCACCCCGGCACTGCTGGTGGCCGCGCCCGACGGCCCCACCCTGCAGGGCACGGTCGCCCTCGCGGAGCGGGCCCGGTCCGCCGGCGCACCGGTGTTCGGCTTCGGCGGCGGCGCGGCCCTGGCCGCGGCGAGCGATCTGTCCGTGCCGGTACCGGACGTGCCCGAGTGGGTGTCCCCGATGAACCTCATCGTTCCCGCCCAGCTGCTCACCGAGCACCTCGCCCGCCGTCTGGGCTACGACCCCGACGTCCCGCGCGGCCTCAACAAGGTCACCCAGACCTCCTGAGCCCGACCCACGGCCCGAGGCCCCGGCGCCCGGCACAGTACGGCCGGGGCCCGTATCTCCAACAGAACAGCGCGTGGGCGCGACCCCCAGGGGGTCGCGCCCACGCGCGTGTCCGTGGCTTCCTCAGCGGCTACTTGGCCGTGGGGTCACCGTGGCACTTCTTGTACTTCTTGCCCGAACCGCAGGGGCAGGGCGAGTTGCGAGCGGTGCCCGCGTACTCGTGGTCCACCGTCTCGCTGTGCCGCTCGACGCCGCCGTCCTCGCTGGGCGCGGAGTACTGGAGGCGGTCCGGCTGGCCCTCACCGAAACCGGGGACCACCACGTCCTCGGCGGGCTCGGACTCCTCGGCGGGAGCGTCGGCCCCGACTGCCTCCTCGTCCTCCTCCACCGCGGTGGCGACGGCGGCCGCGCCGGTGGAGCCGCCGCCCACGGCCGCGGCGGTCTGCGCGGCGGCGGAGGCGGTGATGGTCGGCTCCTCCTTCTTGCGGACCTGGACCTCGACGTTGAAGAGGTAGCCGACCGACTCCTCCTTGATCGCCTCCAGCATCTGCTGGAACATGTCGAAGCCCTCGCGCTGGAACTCGATCAGCGGGTTGCGCTGGGCCATCGCACGGAGGCCGATGCCCTCCTGGAGGTAGTCCATCTCGTAGAGGTGCTCACGCCACTTGCGGTCCATCACCTGCAGGATGACCCGGCGCTCGACCTCACGCATGGCCTCCTCGCCCAGCTCGGCCTCACGGGCGTCGTAGGCGGCGCCGGCGTCCTCGATCACCTGGGTGGCGATGAGGTCACCGGTCAGGGTGTGCAGGTCGCCGTTCTGCTCGATGAACTCGTCGACGGTGAAGCTGATCGGGTAGACCTGCTTGAACGCCCGCCACAGCTTGTCGAGGTCCCAGTCCTCCGGGTCGCCCTGGGCGGTCTCCTCCACGACGTAGCCGCGGAGCACCTCCTGGAGCATTTCCACGACCTGGTCGCGCAGGTCCTGGCCTTCGAGCACCTTGCGGCGCTCGGCGTAGATGACCTTGCGCTGGCGGTTGAGGACCTCGTCGTACTTGAGGACGTTCTTGCGGATCTCGAAGTTCTGCGTCTCGACCTGGCCCTGGGCGGAGGCGATCGCCTTGCTCACCATGCCGGACTCGATCGGCTGGTCGTCCGGGATGTTCAGCTGGTTCATGAACGCCTCCAGACGACTGGAGTTGAACAGACGCAGCAGGTCGTCCTGGAGGGAGAGGTAGAAGCGGGAGATACCCGGGTCGCCCTGACGGCCGGAGCGGCCGCGGAGCTGGTTGTCGATCCGGCGAGACTCGTGGCGCTCGGTGCCGAGCACGTACAGACCGCCGGCCTCGACGACCTTCTCGTGCTCCGCCTCGAACTCGGCCTTGGCCTTCTCCAACGCCTCCGGCCAGGCGGCCTCGTACTCCTCCGGGGTCTCCAGCGGGCTCAGGCCACGGCTCTGGAGCTCCTCGTCGGCGAGGAAGTCGGGGTTGCCGCCCAGCATGATGTCGGTACCGCGGCCGGCCATGTTGGTGGCCACGGTGACCCCGCCGAGCTTGCCCGCACGCGCGATGATCGAGGCCTCACGGGCGTGGTTCTTCGCGTTGAGGACCTCGTGCGGGACGCCCTCGCGCTTGAGCATCCGGGAGAGGAGTTCGGACTTCTCGACGCTGGTCGTACCGACCAGGACCGGCTGTCCCTCCTGGTGGCGCTCGGCGATGTCCTCGGCCACGGCCTGGAACTTCGCGTCCTCGTGCTTGTAGACGACGTCCTTGACGTCCTCACGGATCATCGGCTTGTTGGTCGGGATGGGGACGACGCCGACACCGTAGGTCTGGGTGAACTCCGCCGCCTCGGTCTGGGCGGTACCGGTCATACCGGCGAGCTTCTCGTAGAGGCGGAAGTAGTTCTGGAGCGTGACCTTGGCGAGAGTCTGGTTCTCGTCCTTGATCTTGACGCGCTCCTTGGCCTCGATGGCCTGGTGCATGCCCTCGTTGTAGCGGCGGCCGGCCAGGACGCGCCCGGTGAACTCGTCGACGATGAGGACCTCACCGTCCTTGACGATGTACTCCTTGTCCTTGCGGTACAGCTCCTTGGCCTTGAGGGAGTTGTTGAGGAAGCTGATCAGCGGGGTGTTGACCGCCTCGTAGAGGTTGTCGATCCCGAGCCAGTCCTCGACCTTGGCCACACCGGACTCGGTGATACCGACGGTGCGCTTCTTCTCGTCGACGTCGTAGTCGACGTCCCTCTTCAGGCGGGGCGCGATCTTCGCGAACTCGGAGTACCAGCGCGAGTTCTGCTCGGAGGGGCCGCTGATGATCAGCGGGGTACGTGCCTCGTCGATGAGGATGGAGTCGACCTCGTCGACCAGGGCGAAGAAGTGCTCGCGCTGGACCGTGTCCTTGAGCGAGAGCGCCATGTTGTCGCGCAGGTAGTCGAACCCGAACTCGTTGTTCGTGCCGTAGGTGATGTCGGCCTGGTAGGCCTTGCGACGGGCCTCCGCGGTCATCTGGGGGCCGACCACGCCGACCCCGAGCCCGAGGAAGTGGAAGATGCGGCCCAGGTTCTGGGCGTCGCGCCGAGCGAGGTAGTCGTTGGTCGTGATGACGTGCGCGCCCTTGCCCGCGAGGGCGTTCAGGTACACCGCGAGGCTTCCGGTCAGGGTCTTGCCCTCACCGGTCTTCATCTCGGCGATGTTGCCCAGGTGCAGAGCCGCCGCGCCCATGATCTGGACGTCGAAGGGGCGCTGTCCCAGGGTGCGCTTGGCCGCCTCGCGGACGGTGGCGAAGGCCTCGGGGAGGAGGTCGTCCAGGGACTCCCCGTCCTCGTAGCGCTCCTTGTACTCCCGGGTGAGGTCGCGCAGTTCCTCGTCGGTGAGGTCGACGTAGTCGTCCTCAAGCGCGTTGACCTGGTCCTTCAGCTTGTTGAGCCGGCGCAGGATCTTTCCTTCACCCGCGCGCAGGAGCTTGTCGAGTATGCCTGGCACTTCCTATGCGCTCCTCGCAGATCGCGGTTGGCTCCACCGTGGGCGGAGAGTCAGATCTAGGCCCGCTGACCGCTTTTCGCGGCCACGGAGATCAGGGGGACCCCTGGTCCTCGGGCCTACATCCTAGAGGACCCGGAACCGCTTCCCGTCCTCTCAGCAAACGAGCGGAACGGGTATGGATGTTCCCGCCTTTTTCATGATGTTTGTGCAGACTCGCGCATTTCTTCGGGTAGTGCAATGGGTGCAGGGGCGGTTCCGAACGGTTGTGCGCGCAATCGTGTGACCGCGGCTCCGCCGACGCGAACGTGCTCCCGGGAGGGATCACCATGCGAGCGAACAGAGGCACCGAACGAGCCGGGAGGGGCGGACGAACGTTCTCTCCGAGAACACCGGCCGAGGTGATCGAGACGGCCGTGGAGGGGGCCCGGCGGACGTCCGTCCGTCCCGCTGCGGCGTACGACCCGGCTCTGGCGTGGGAGCAGTACCACCCGACGGCCGACGAGGAACGTGAGAAGGGGCGTATCCGGGGGTTCCAACGTCAGGGCGGCACCCTGGCCCCGAGCAACGGTCACCGGGGGAGCCCGGCCTCCTGGGTCTGCGTCGCCCTCGCCGTGGCCGGCTTCTCCCTCGGCGGACTGGGGATCGCCCTGGGCGGCGCCCCACTGCTGCTGATCCTGGGCGGGGTCCTGCTGGTCGCGGCGCTCGCGGTGGCGGTGTTCTGCGACATCCTCGGCGACGTGGTGCTCGACCCGCCGCGCTACGAATCCGAGGAACCGCACCAGACCCCGCTGCACCGCATCAAGCGGGGCCGGAAGGCGTGACGCACGACCGCGGCGGGCCGTTCGGGCCCGCCGCGATGCGTGTTCGGCTCGGTTCTCCACCTCCCGTGCGGAGGAGTTCGGAGACGGGGTTCCTAGTCCACAAGCCTCAGTACGCCGTAGTTGAAGCCCTTACGGCGGTAGACGACGCTCGGGGCGTCCTTGACCTCGTCGTGGAAGAGGTAGAAGTCGTGGCCGACGAGTTCCATCTCCATCAGCGCCTGGTCGATGCTCATCGGCTTGGCCCGGTGGTACTTCTCCCGCACGATCACGGGAGTCTCCCCCTGGGTGTCGAGTTCGACGAACTCGTCGGAGAAGCGGCCGTCGAGCTCGACGCCGTTGATCTCCTCGTCCCCGCTGCGCTGGGCCGGGGGTGCCTCGGCTGTTGTCGGGGTGGATGAGGGCAGGTCTCCGGGGAGATCGGCGGTCGCGGCCGCCACGGAGACGGGAGTGTGGTTTCCTCGGTGGACCTTGCGGCGGTCCGCGGACTTGCGGAGGCGGGCCTCGATCTTGTCGACCGCGAGGTCGAGCGCACCGTGGCGGTCCGCGGACGCGGCTTCGCTCCTGATGACAGGGCCATCGGAGTGGATGGTCAGTTCAACCCGCTCGCGGACGTCGGCGAGCTTGGGGTTGCGCTCCTGGGACACCTCCACATCGACGCTCATGCCCTTGCGCTCCCACTTGGAGAGCCTGTCGAGCTTGTTCTCGACGTGCTGTCGGAACTTGTCACTCACACTGGTGCGTCGACCTTTGACGATGATGTCCATAGGACCCCCTTCATCGCGTGACCGCCGTGAAGGCGACGGCCAGGCTGGCTCTGCTCCCCTCCCTCGCCGGGGAAGGTGTGACGCGCTAGCCCCCTTCCGTCTGTGAACCGGTCGGATCCGGGTCACGACTCGGTTGGAAGTGCGTATACCCATCAGAGGCAGGGTCATCACGCTCCCCACGGGCACGATTGATCACGACCTCTGAACTGGCGAAAAGGACCTTCGGCCCATTCGGTACCGAACACCCGGCGGGCAGGAGGGCTGGGAAACGGGCCGGGTCGGTGTGAAGGGGACGGGAGGGGGCCCGCGGTCCCGGAGCATGCGCTCCGGGACCGGCGAACCCCCGCGCGTCGGTATGCCACCCGTCCGGCCGACCTGGTCTTCGTCCCCACATCCGCCTGCTGAGAGTGTCGCCGCTCTTATCCGCGACTACTGCTCTTCTCCCTGTCATGAGGGACATCGGGACCCTCCGCGGGGCAGGACTTACCTCTAAGGCGCACCGTGATCGGTCGACGAAAAGTCGCCTTACGTGGGCCGTTTCGCCTGCGCCTGGCATCGGCTTGCCGGAGTCGCTCCCCGGTGTTCCCGGGAGCTTCAAAAATCCGGCGCAACCACGGACCCGGACGGGTGCCATACCTGGACCGTAACCTGTCCCGGCGCGGATGTCAGGTAGCGGACGGGCGCCCAACTGACCGAGAAGCGTCGCAAACCCTTGTGAACATGCACCTTTCGCCTGTTCAGGGGGGTTCGTAAAACCTTCGTTCCGACCTCGCTCCCGTGACCGGAGACAGACGGTTCCGGGACCCGGACCGTTCGGCCAGCACCAGGGCGCCCACCACCGCGGCCCCTTCCTCGCGCAGCGCACGGGTCGCCTCAGCGACCGTGGCACCGGTGGTGAGCACGTCGTCCACGACGACCACCCTGCGACCGCGCAGGCCCCGCCGGACCTCCCCCGAGCCGCCACGACCGCCCCCGCCCGCGGCAGGGGGCCACCGGCCGACGGTGAAGGCCCCCTCCCTGTTGGCCAGTCGCTCCGCGCGCCCCAACCCGACCTGTCGGCGCGTCCTGCGTCGGTAGCTCAGCAGCGGCACCACCCCGCCCGTCGACGCGACGCCCGCCCGGTGCGCACAGGACAGCGCCAGACGGGTGACCGGGCTGTGCCGGGACGAGGATCCCCCGCGACCCGGGACCGGTACCAGCAGCGTGTCCGGCCCCGCCCAACCCGAGGCGTGGTAGGCGGCGGCCAACCGCTCCCCCAGGTGATCCGCCAGGTGTCCGTCCCCGCGTTCCTTGTAGGCGAGCAGGACCCTGCGGTGGTGCCCGGCGTAGGGCCCGGCGGCCCAGGCCGGCGGGCAGCGCTCACGTGGGGCGCACGGGTGCGGTCTGCGCTCCAGAACCGTCCGGCAGCGGGCGCACAGCGGCCCCTCCGGGCTCGCGCATCCCGCGCAGGCGTGCGGCAGCAGCAGTTCGAGGAGGGCCTCGAGCAGGCCGGCCAGGAGACGTCGCACCAGGGAGAGGACACCGTCCGGCCGCCGGCGGAGAGCACCGGTCCGTTGGTCCATGGTTCCAGGATCGACCGCCACGGCCGTCCCCGCCAGTGCCGCCGCCCCGCCTGTGGAAAACCCGACGCGCCCTCCCCGCAGCGGCGGGGAGGGCGCGTGGGGGGCGCGTCGGGCCCGGGGTCAGCCCGGGTAGGTGGGCGAGCTGCCCTCCACCACGACCTGCCAGTTCAGGGGGTCGTTGGACGCCCAGACGTTGCCGTCGTCGGAACCGGCGAGCAGGGGCTGCCCGGGGGCTCCGGTGATGGTGACCGTACCCGCGCCCGGAGCTCCGGCGCTGGCTGCGGGCGTACCCCCGTCCAGGGCGACGAACAGCGCCTGCTGGGTGCCGCCGTCACGGCTGCCCAGGACGACCAGTTGGTCGCTCGAACGCCAGGCGATACCGGTGACGTCGTCCAGTTCCTGCTGCGCCAGGGGGATGAAGCCGCCCACCGAGACCTGGCCGTCCTCACCCTCCACGACCCGGCCGACCTGGAGCGCGCGTTCCCCGTCCCGTTCGGTGACCACGGCGGCCCGGGAGCCGTCCCGGGAGATCTTGAAGTGCACCAGGGTGTGCCCCCGTAGCCCCGTCACCTGGGCCTCGACCACCTCGTCCCCGTCGCGCAGCATCCACAGCGCGGTGTCCTCCGGGGCGGGCGGGCGCGTATCCCCGGCGCCTTCGGGCTGGACGGCGTCCGGCTCCGGGGCTCCCTCGTCCTCCGAGTCCTCCTCCGGGTCCGGGCCCTCGATCTCCTCGACCACCCAGAGGTTGCCGTTCACGTCCCAGGACAGCTCGGTGAACACCCCGTCGGCGAGGACCTCCCTGGTCTCCGCTCCGGGGCTGGTGAAACTGGTGACGACCTCCCCGCCGCCCAGCGTGACACCGGCGACGGTGCTCTCGTCGAGCGAGACCGCGAACCGGTCCAGCTGGACGTCTCCGGCACCGAGGGGGCCCGGGACCCGTTCGGCGTCCTCGAAGGTGTCCGGCTCCCAGTCGGAGGCGGACCACAGCTGGCCCTCGTGCGTGAAGTAGGCGTGCACGTCCGGGGACATGGCGCCGGGGCTCACCCGGTCCCAGAAGTCGCTGCCCGGGCGCGGCCGGTCGGAGCTCTCCCCGTCCGCCTGGGGGAAACCGACCTCCTCGCCGTTGATCCGGAGGGTGAACTCCTGGATCTCGGGAAGCTGCCGCAGCGTCCAGGCGATCTGCGCGCCCATGCTGTACTCGTCCGCCTCGGTCGGGCCCTTGACACTGATCATGACCCGTTCGGAGTCGACCTCGACCTTGGGCACGAGCCCGTCGGGGAAGGAGGACGTCACCGCCGGGTCCAACCAGTCGGTGGGCCCCAGGGCGAGTTTGCGCAGGAGGCGGTCGGCGAGCTGGTCGGTACTCACCGGCAAGTAGACCGGGTCCGGGACCAGGGCCGTCCCGTCCGGGTTGAAGTAGTAGAGGTTGAACGGGCGGTAGGTGCGCTCGACGTCCAACTGGCTGAGGATGATCTCCTCGGGCAGGTCCTGGATCCGCCACTCGCCTTCGGGGTCGCCCCCCTCGCGGGCCAGGGTGAAGGTCTCCTCGAGCACGGTCCCGGTATCGGCCGGGACGTACTTGCCGCTCTCGTCGATGCTGGCGACCTCGTTGCTGAGCAGCCGCACCGTGGCGGTGAGGCCGTCGGCGGAGACCTCGGACTCGAGGTTCACCGCGTCCAGGTCGGCGAAGACCTGGACGGAGCCGTCCGGGGACCAGTCCTCGCTCATCTCGGGGAGCATGTAACTGCGGGCGGCCTTGTGGTCGTCCTCGAAGCTGCCCATGTCCTGGAGAAAACCGTTGATCAGGCCCTCGGGCTCCACCCCGGGCTGGGGTCCGGCGGGCAGGAGCCGTACGTAGCTGCCGTAGGGGTCACCCGAGGTGTCCCCGCCCTCACCGGGAACGACGGGACCGGTCATGGGAACGCTCGCGCAGGCCCCCAGAGACACGCAGGCGAGCACGCCCGCGGCCATGGTGCTCGTTGCCCGCTTCCATCGTCCTGGGCTCACCACGTCGCTCACAGGGCCTCCTCCTCGTCGGCTCCGGGCCGTTCCCTCTCCGGGCTCCGGGTCTCCGGCGCACCGTTCCCGTCGTCCTTGTCGCCGAGAGACGTGAAGTTGCGCCCCAGGGCGATCTCCGGAGGAACCAGCGGCAAGGGGGACCCCCGCAGCTCGGCCCCGGAGCGCCGAGGCAGGGACAGCCGGAACTGCGATCCCTGACCGGGCATCCCCCAGGCCTGGAGCCAGCCCCCGTGCAGGGTGGCGTCCTCCTTGGCGATGGACAGGCCCAGGCCGGTGCCGCCGGTGGTGCGCACCCGGGAGTAGTCGGCCCGCCAGAAGCGGTCGAAGCACAGGTGCTCCTCCCCCTCCTTGAGCCCCACACCGTAGTCGCGCACCGCCACGGCGATCGCGTCGCGGTCGCCGGCCGCCGCGACCACCACGTCGCGCCCCTCGCTGTGTTCGATGGCGTTCACCACCAGGTTGCGCAGGATGCGGTTGATCCGTCGGGTGTCGAACTCGGCTACGCAGGGCTCCGCGGGCAGGCGCAGGATGACCTTGATACC
Source organism: Nocardiopsis moroccensis (assembly GCF_055763695.1). Lineage (NCBI taxonomy): Bacteria > Bacillati > Actinomycetota > Actinomycetes > Streptosporangiales > Nocardiopsidaceae > Nocardiopsis > Nocardiopsis moroccensis. The sequence goes on from NZ_CP199747.1 coordinate 3,653,222, forward strand.
GCGCCGCTCCGCGATCTGTTCGGCGTCGCCGACAGCCTTCATCACCGAGTCCCGGATGTCCGTGGACTCGGTGCCCAGGGTGGCGGCCCCCGCGTCGTGGCGGCTGATCTCCAACAGGTCGGACAGGAGCTCCTCGAAGCGTTCGACCTGGCTCTGGAGCAGTTCGACGGAGCGCCGGTGCGAGGTGTCGAGCTCCTCGCGGTCGTCGAAGAGCAGGTCCCCGGCCATCCGGATGGTGGTGAGCGGGGTGCGGAGCTCGTGCGAGACGTCGGAGACGAACTGGCGCTGGAGCTTGGACAGCTCCTCCAGTTCCTGGATCTTCTCCTGCAGGTTGCCCGCCATGTCGTTGAAGGACATGGCGAGCCGGGCGAGGTCGTCCTCGCCGTGCACGGTCATGCGCTCGGTGAGATCGCCCGAGGCCAGGCGTTCGGCCGACTGTGCGGCGGAACGCACGGGGGTGACCACCAGGCGGGTGATCACGAACGCGATGAGCCCGAGCAGGATGACCAGCAGGATCGCGACCAGGGCGACCGTGCCCTGGACCAGGTCCAGGATCTCCTGCTCGTGCTGGAGCGGGAAGATGTAGTAGAGCTCGTAGGCGTGGGTGAGCTGGGCGCCCACGACCAGGGCCGGCTCGACCGAACCGTCGTCCATGTCGATGCGCGTGTACGTGTGGTACTGCTGATCGAGCACCTCGGACTGGCGGACCTGCTCCACGAGCCTGGGCGGAACGTCGCCCTCACCGGTGGCCCAGCCGAGTTCGTCGCTCACCGACGGCAGGATGAACACGCTGTAGAGCCCGGTGTCACCGCTGCGGCTGGTCAGCTCGCTCGCGATGTTGTTCAAAAGCCTGTTGCGGTCGCCGATCTCGTTCTTACGCAGTTCGAGGAGCGCGTAGTTGAGACCGGCGCGGTGGTCGTTGACCGCGGCCTCGGTCTTGGCCTCCAACAGGCCCCCGCGCACCTCGGAGATCAGCACGTATCCCAGCCCGGCCATCACCAGCAGGGACAGGACCAGGGTCGTGCTGATGACCCGCAGGTGCAGCGAGCGGCGCCAGTTGGTGTGCACCACGCGTACCAGGGCCCGGGCCGCCCGTTGGGCGAGCAGGTAGGCGCGGGTCAGACCGGTGTTGTTGTCCCGCCAGCCGCCCCCGGTCTCGGGCAGGCCGACGGGAGGGGCGGACCGCTCCCCCTCGGACTCGGTCCTGCGCCCCTCCTCGGGTTCGGACGCGGTCATGTGGATCCCGACCAGGTCAGGCGGTACCGGCCTTGTAGCCGACACCGCGGACGGTCACGACGACCTCGGGGTGCTCCGGGTCCTTCTCGATCTTGGCGCGCAGGCGCTGCACGTGCACGTTGACCAGGCGCGTGTCAGCGGCGTGGCGGTAGCCCCAGACCTGCTCCAGCAGGACCTCACGGGTGAAGACCTGGCGCGGCTTGCGGGCCAGGGCGACCAGGAGGTCGAACTCCAACGGGGTGAGGCTGATCTGTTCGCCGTCGCGGCGCACCGCGTGTCCGGCGACGTCGATGGTGATGTCGCCGATCTGGAGGACCTCGGGCGCGGGCTCCTCGGTACGGCGCAGCCGTACGCGCACGCGGGCCACGAGCTCCTTGGGCTTGAAGGGCTTGACGATGTAGTCGTCGGCCCCCGACTCCAGACCGAGGACGACGTCGACGGTGTCGCTCTTGGCGGTGAGCATGACGATGGGAACCCCGGACTCGGCGCGGATCTGACGGCACACGTCGATCCCGTCGGCCCCGGGCAGCATCAGGTCGAGGAGGACCAGGTCGGGTTTGGTCTCGTGGAAGGCCTCCAGAGCCTTGTCCCCGTCGTGGACGAACGAGGGCTCGAACCCTTCACCCCGCAGCACGATGCCCAGCATCTCGGCGAGGGCGAGGTCGTCATCGACAACCAGTACACGTCCCTTCATCGGTGTGTCCGGCACCGGGTTGTCCACCGCCTCGGGGGCGGGGATCCGCGGCGCCTACTCCTCTCTCCTGGAACACTCAAACGGCGTCAGTGGTCGGTACCCGTGTCCCCCGGGCACGGGGAACTGCGTCCGGCCTCCCCCAACCTTGCCAGCTTCGGACGCGGTTGGAAGAGCGGTCCGCGGTGTTGGGCCCTTTTGGACCGTTTTCGGTCGCCGGCGGTGTCGTCCCTGGCCAGGAAGGCCCAGAAAGCTTCGTGACTTGGCCGGTTGGTAACAGAAAGCATACAAAAGGAATGAAGTGCGTCGGTTGTCGTGGGACACACTCCAACACCGCCGAAGCGCGGTGGAACCGGCCGGTAGGTTGGTTCCCGACAGGTCAGAATTGGCGCGAAAACGATCGCGCGGAGTAACCGAATCCCACGGAGGGCGGGGCAGATGAGCCAGGAGGACGGCCACCGGGAGACTCCGGAGGGCAGCCCGGAGGGCCAGGGGTCACCCGAGTCCGGAGGCGCTCCCGGGACCGGCGGCTGGGCCGCACCAGGCCAGGGGGCCTCCGCCGAACCGCCTCGGGAGGGCCACGCGCCCCCGCCCTCCGGTCACGGACCGCCCCCCGGATACGGCGCACCCGGCCAGGGCGCGCCCCCCGGTCAAGGGCAGCAGCAGGGGTACGGCCCGCCTCCCGGCCACCCCGCTCCCGGTCAGGGCATCCCTCCCGGTTACGGGCCCCAGCAGGGCTACGGATCCCAGCCCGGGTACGGGCCCCAGCAGGGTTACGGACCCCAGCCCGGGTACGGACCCCAGCAGGCCTACGGGCCGCCGCAGGGGTACGGCCCGCGACCGCAGGCCGTCAAACCCGGTGTGGTCGCGCTCCGTCCGATGACGCTCGGCGACATCTTCAACGGCGCGTTCAGCTACGTCCGCAACAACCCGAGGACCACCGTCGGGCTGGCCCTGCTCGTCATGGCGATCGCGTCCGTGCTCAGCACCGTCTCCACGACCTGGGTGACGAACGACTACGTCACGAGCATCGACGAGATCATGGCGGACCCCTACGCGGTCGACCCCGACGACCCGCTCTTCAACACCTCCCCGCTGCTCACCCTGCTCGGATTCGTCGGGGACCTGCTCCTCCTCGTCGGCGGGGCCGTACTGCTCGGTCTGCTCGCCGCGGTCGTCGGCATGTCGGTGCTCGGCTACCGGCTCACCATGGGGCAGGCCTGGCAGGCCGTACGCGGACGGGTCGGCGCGATCATCGGCCTGGCCTTCATCAAACTGGGCATCCAGGTGGCCATCGGCATCATCGCCTTCGTCGTCCTGTTCATCGCGCTCATCGTCGGCTTCGCCATCGCCTTCGGAGCCGACGAACCGTGGGCGGGCGTGGCCGTCGGCCTCCTGGTCATGCTGGTCGGCTGTGCCCTCGTCGGGATCCCGGCCCTGTGGATCTGGATCCGGCTCTACTACGCCATGCCCCTGGTCGTGCTCGAACGGCTCGGTCCGGGCCGGGCCATGGCCAGGTCCTGGCGGCTCTCCCAGCAGAACTGGTGGCGGACTCTGGGCTACTGGCTGCTGGCCCTGCTGATCGTGCTGGTGGTGAACATGATCCTGGCCATGCCGTTCGGCTTCCTCGCCGGCGTCATCAGCACCCTCGGCGGGGACGCGGTGTGGGCGCCGGTCCTGGCGGGCGTGATCACCTATGTGGTCACCGTCCTGATCTACGCCATCACCCAGCCCTTCCTCGCCGGGGTGAACACCCTGCTCTACATCGACCTGCGCATGCGCCGCGAGGGACTGGACCTCAAGCTGCACCAGGCCGCGCAGCGGGGCCAGGCGGTCGGCCCGGAGATCTACCTTCCGGAGTACCGCACGTGAGCCCCCCGCACTCGGCTCCCCTGGAAGTCACCCGGGAGGAGGGACGGCGGCGTGCGATCGAGGAGCTGTCCGACCCGCTCTACGGGGACCACGAACCGTCCCTGATCGACCGGTTCCTCAACTGGCTGGGTGAACTGCTGGACCGGCTGGTCGTCGCGGGCGAGGGGGTCGTCCCGGGCGGCTGGCTCCTCGCCGGCGTCCTGCTGGTGGTTCTGGCCCTGGTGGTCGGCCTGATCTTCTACCTGCGCCCCTCCCGGAACCGCCGGGCCGAGGTGTCGGTGCACCAGGACGAGGCCCGGTCCGCCACCGACCACCGCGCGGCGGCGGACCGGAGCGAGGCCGCGGGCGACTTCGCCGCGGCGGTGACCGAGCGCCTGCGCGCGATCAGCGTGGACCTGGAGGAACGAGCCGTCATCGGCCCCCGGGCCGGACGGACCGCCACCGAACTCGCCACCGAAGCGGCCCGGACCCTGCCGGACGAGGCGACCGGCCTGCACAGGGGAGCCGAGATCTTCAACGACGTGGCCTACGGCGACCGGGGCGCGACCGCGGAATCCGCCCGCACCCTGCGTGAGCTGGACGTGCGGCTGGCCGCGGCGCGCCCGGTCGTACCCGAGTCCCCGACCCATGACGAAGGGCGACGATGACGACCACCGCGCCGCCCGAACACCCACCGGCCGGCTCAGCGCCGGGATCCGCCGCCGGACGCCTGTGGCGGGCCGGCCGGGCACCCGCCGCCGTGATCGGCCTGCTGGTCGCGGTGTCGGTCCTGCTGTCACTGGGCAGCGAACAGTTCCCCTCCGGCCACCTGGAACCCGGGAGCCCCGAACCCGACGGAGCACGGGCGCTGGTACGGCTCCTCGACGAGGATTCCGACGTCACCGTCGCCCGTACCTCCGAAGCTGCGGCGCGGGCCGTGGAACGGTCGGGGGAGGACACCGTGCTGGTGGTCCTGCTGGACCACCGGCTGCTCCCCGAGGAGCTGGACGCCCTGGCCGACCTGGGGTCCGACACCGTCCTTGTGCGGCCCTCCCTGCGTTCCCTCGCGGCTTTCGCACCCGGGGCGGACATGACCGGCCGGGTCGACGACGAACGCACCCTCGAACCCGGGTGCGCGCTGCCCGCCGCGACCGCGGCGGGGGACGCCGGGGTCACCGGGGAGCTCTACAGGGCCGGGGACGGGGCCGAGGCCCTGGGCTGTTATCCGGCCGCCGACGGCTCCGGGCTGCTCCAGGTGACCGCACCCGACGGATCCACCACGACGGTGCTGGGCACCGGGGACCCGCTCACCAACCGTGAGCTGGACTCCGCGGGCAACGCCGCCCTGGCGCTGAACCTGCTCTCCGCCGAGGACGTGGTGTGGCTGCGCCCGGACGCGCCCGAGGAGGTCGGGAGCGCCACCCTGTGGGAGCTCGTACCCGCGGGCCTGCGCTGGTCCCTGGCCCCCCTGGCGCTGACCCTGCTGCTGCTCGCCCTCTGGCGCGGGCGGCGGATGGGCGCCCTGGTCCCGGAATCGCTCCCCGCCCTGGTCCGGGCCTCGGAGACCACCGAGGGCCGTGCCGGGCTGTACCAGTCCCGCAAGGCGCGCGACCGCGCGGCCTCGGCCCTGCGCAACGGGTTCCTGGAGCGTTCGGTGCCCAAGCTGGGTCTGCGCGCCGATTCCGGCCCGGATTCGGTGGTGGCCGCGGCCGCCGCCCGGAGCGGAGAGGACCCCCAGGACCTGTGGCGGCTCCTGTACCCGCCCCAACCGGACCCGTACACGGCGGACGACGAGGCGATGCTGCGGCTCGCCGACGAACTCGACCGGCTCGCCGGAAGGCTGCGGTGAGCCCGGAAGCCGGGGCGGGGCCGGAGACGGACGCGGCGCCACTCCCCGGCCGCGCCCCCCGCAGACGAGAACAGACCACTGAGGTATCGAGAGAGGTAGACGGCACGTGAGCGCCTTCACACCCGAGGCACTGCCATCCGCCGACGAGGCCCGGGCGGCGCTGACCGCCCTGCGCCGCGAGGTGGCCAAGGCGGTCGTGGGCCAGGACGAGACGGTGACCGGCCTGGTCGTGGCACTGCTGTGCCGTGGCCACGTGCTGATGGAGGGCGTGCCCGGTGTCGCCAAGACACTGCTCGTGCGCACGGTCTCGCAGGCCCTGTCACTGGACCACAAACGGGTGCAGTTCACCCCTGACCTGATGCCGGGTGACGTGACGGGTTCGCTCGTCTACGACCAGAACACGGCGAAGTTCGAGTTCATGAAGGGCCCGGTCTTCACCAACCTGCTGCTGGCCGACGAGATCAACCGGACCCCGCCCAAGACCCAGGCCTCGCTGCTGGAGGCCATGGAGGAACGGCAGGTCACCGTGGAGGGGCGCCCGGTCGCCCTCCCGGACCCGTTCATGGTCGCGGCCACCCAGAACCCGGTCGAGTACGAGGGCACCTACCCGCTGCCCGAGGCCCAGCTGGACCGGTTCCTGCTGAAGGTGACGGTCCCGTTGCCCGAACGCGCCGCCGAGGTGGACATGCTGGGCCGCCACGCCGCCGGCTTCGACCCGGGCGACCTGGCGGCCGCCGGTGTGGGCGCGGTGGCGGGCGCCGCCGAGTTGCAGGCGGCCCGGGACGCGGTGGCGCAGGTGCGGATCGCGCCCGAGGTCCTCGGCTACATCGTGGACCTGTGCCGGGCCACCCGTCAGTCGCCCTCCCTCCAGTTGGGCGCCTCACCCCGCGGTGCGACGGCGCTGCTGCGCACGAGCCGGGCGTGGGCGTGGCTGTCCGGCCGCGACTACGTGACGCCCGACGACGTGAAGGCCCTGGCCAAGGGCACGCTGCGGCACCGGATCGGGCTGCGCCCGGAGGCCGAGTTGGAGGGGGCCACCACCGACGGAATCCTGGACGGTGTGCTGGCCTCCGTCCAGGTGCCGCGCTGATGGTGGTCACCGGCCGGGCCGCGCTGCTCGCGCTCCTCGCGACGGGCGCGGTGGCGATCTCCGGTCAGATCGGCGCGACCGTCGCCTACGTCTGCGTGGGCCTGGTGGTGCTGCTGGTCGCGTTGGACGTGTTCTTGGCGACCGGGCCGAAGCGGATGCGCCTGTCCCGGGAGGGCGACACCTCGCTGCGGCTGGGCGAGAGCGCCGAGGTGTACGTGACGGTGGCCAACCCGACCGGGCGCCGGCTGCGCGGCTCGGTACGGGACGCCTGGCCGCCGAGTGCGCACGCCGCCCCCGGGTCCCAACCCCTGCGGGTGGGACCCGGTGAGCGCCGCCGGGTCCGGACCGTGCTCACCCCGACGCGGCGCGGCGACGCCCGCTCCGCGGGGGTGACGGTGCGCAGCATCGGCCCGCTGGGGCTGGCCGGACGGCAGCGCACGCTCACCGCCCCGTGGACCGTGCGGACGCTGCCGCCGTTCCACAGCCGCAGGCACCTGCCCGGCAAGCTGTCGCGGCTGCGTGAGCTGGAAGGTCAGCACACGGCGATGGTGCGCGGTCAGGGCAGTGAGTTCGACTCCCTGCGCGACTACGTGCCCGGCGACGACGTGCGCTCCATCGACTGGCGCGCGACCGCACGCAACGACGGCGTGGTGGTGCGGACCTGGCGGCCCGAGCGGGACCGGCGGATCCTCGTCGTACTGGACACCGGCCGCACCTCGGCCGGACGGGTGGGGGACACCCCGCGCCTGGACCACGCCATGGACGCCGCGCTGCTGTTGACGGCGCTGGCGGGCCGGGCGGGCGACCGGGTGGACTTCATGGCCTACGACCGGAGGGTGCGCGCCCAGGTGAAGGCCTCGGGCAGGGGAAGCCAGGTACACCGTGTGGTGGAGGCCATGGCTCCGCTGGAGGCCGAGCTGGTGGAGTCGGACCCGGCGGGGCTGGTGAGCTCGGTGATGGCCCAGGGGCGGGCCCGCAGGCTCGTGGTGCTGCTGACCGACCTCAACGCCACTTCCTTGGAGGAGGGGTTGCTGCCGAGGCTTCCGCTGCTGTCCTCTCGCCACCTGCTGATGGTGGCGGCGGTCAAGGACCCGAAGGTGGAGGAGATGGCGGCGGAACGGGGCAGCACCGAGGCGCTGTACCGGGCCGCCTCCGCCGAGCGCACGCTCAGCGAACGGCACCGGATCAGCGCCGAGCTGCGCCGCATGGGCGCGGAGGTGGTGGACGCGTCCCCGGACCGCATCGCCCCGGCCCTGGCCGACGCCTACATCAACCTCAAGGCCCAGGGACGGTTGTAGCACCGGCTTCCCGAAGGGGGCGCTCTCCGTCGGAGGGCGCCCCCTTCGGGCACTATGGGGACATGGCCTCACCCCCCGACGCCCACAACCACGCCACCGGAACCATCTACGGGCAGCTGCTCCAGGTCCGAGAGATTCACGGCAGCGTCACCCTGAACGCCGCAGCGGTGCCCCTGCCTGTCTCCGACGTCTCCCTTGACGCTCCGCGGACAGCAACCACACCGCGCGGGCGTGATGACCTCCTGCTGGAACTCCAGGCAGCCATGGAACGCGGGTCATCAGTGCCGCATGTGCTCACCGGACCCGGCGGGTTCGGCAAGACGACCGCGGCGGCAGCCCTGGCCTCGCATGCGCGGGGGAAAGGGTGGACCGTTTTCTGGGTGCGTCCGGACGCGATCCTGCCGAGCATGTTGGAGGTCGCCGTGGAGCTGGGCGGTTCTCGTGAGGAGGCGGAGCGGCTTCGGAACGCGCCACGGCAGGCGGCCCGATGGGTGTGGCGGTACCTGGACACCGCGACTTACCCTTGGCTGCTGGTAATCGACAATGCCGACCGGGCCGCGGAGATCGACCCCGAGCACCGGCCGGGCGAGCAGCGGGGCTGGCTGCGTTCCAGCCCGAAGGGCTTCGTGCTCGTGACCAGCAGACTGGACGACCCCGCGCTGTGGGCACCGGCGAAGGTGCACCGGGTAGGGGTTCTGGAGAGTGCGGACGCGACCGCGGCACTGACGGACCACGCGGGGGCCGAGTACCTGCCGGGGGCTGAAGAGCTGGCCGAACGCCTGGGCGGGGTGCCTTTGGCGCTCTTCCTGGCCGGAAGCATCCTGGCCACCCACCACATCCTCTTCCCCAACGCGAACTCACTGCTGGAGCACCTCGACGGGAACGTCGCGCGGCTCGACGAACTCTCCGAACCTCTGGTCACGGGGGGCGACAGCGAGCGCCGCCTGCTCTCCGGGGTCTGGGACCTGTCCCTGCGCATGGTGGGAGAACAGAACCCGCAGGCCGTCCCACTGCTGCGGGCTCTGGCCCTGCTCGGCCCGCAGGGGCAGACCGTGCCGCTGCGGAGGCTGCCGGTGTCCGAGCTGCTCGGCGGTGCCATCGACGTCGCGGATCAGCCGCTGGACGAGGCGTCCTTCGCCCGGGCGGTGAACTCGCTGATCGTCCACGGACTGGTCCAGGCCGAGCTGCGCTTCGTGGGGCGCGGGTTGCGCCTGCACCCCCTGGTCTCGGAGACGGTGCGATCACGGCTCGGCGAGACCGACCGGCCCCTGATTCTGGAGATCGAGGCGCTGTTGACGGGACAGGGCGACCAGCACCCTCGGCTCGAGCGGGGCGCCTTCGCCGCCTTGGGCTCTCTGGCCCGCAAGGTGCCCTCGCTCGGGCCGGAGTTCGAGATAAGGGTCGGACTCGCTGAGGCACGACGGCACCTGCAGCTGGGTCAGTTCGCCGAGGCGGAGCGGCACGCGGGTGCCGCCTGGAGGAGCGCCGAGGAAACACTGGGCCCCGAAGATCCTTTCACCCTCCAGGCCCGGCACCTGTGCGCCGAGGCGTGGCTCTTCCAGGACCGTGTACCGGAGGCGGAGCAGGAGTATCTCGCGTTGCTCACGGACAGGGAACGACTGCTGGGTACCGAACACCCCCGGACCCTGGACACACGGCACCAGATCGCCCTGGTGGCCGGAATGCGCGGGGACTGGGCACTCGCCAGGCAACAGCACACGGAGATTCTGGAGGCGCGGCTGAGGGTGCAGGGGCCGGAGTCCGCCGAGACCCTGGCCTCCATGGACGCACTCGGGTACGCCGCCTTTCAGGAGCACGACACGGACGCGGCGGAACCGTTGTTCCGGGAGGTCTTCGAGACCCGTCGGGATCTCCTGGGCGAGCTACATCGCCTCACCCTGAACGCCGAGTACAAGCTCGGGCTGCTCGCGCTGCGGCGCGGTGACGACGACGCGGCCCACCGGATCTTCGGGAGCGTACTGAGGAGCCGCTCCTACCACCTGGGTGAGGGGCACCCGCAGACCCGACTGGTCCGCGACCGCCTGGCCGGTATGCCCCTGGAGGAGCCCAGGGCTGGCGGGGCCGTGAACTCCGGCTAACCGGCCACCGGGACGGCCGCGGGGGCGTTCTCGATGTCGCCGGTCTCGCCTTCCTGGTGGGCCTTCCTGCCCACGGTGAACACGTAGGCGAAGAACAGGGCCTCGGCGACCACGCCGATGCCGATCGCCAGCCAGGTGTTGGTTACCCACCCGGTGACCAGGCCCTCGATGAGGCCCGAGACGAACAGCACCACCACCAGGCCCAGCGCCACGGCGACGGCCGCGCGGGCCTCCTCGCCCAGGGCGCGCAGACGGGTCCGCCGCCCCGGGGAGACCAGCGTCCAGCCGAGCTTCAGCCCCACTCCCCCGGCCACGAACACGGCGGTCAGCTCCAACAGGCCGTGCGGGAGGATCAGCGCGAAGAACACGTCTCCGCGGTCGAGCGAGAACATCATCCCCCCGGCCACCCCCAGGTTGACCGCGTTGAGGAACAGCACACCGAGCGTCGGCAGGCCGAAGGCCACCCCGAAGATGATCGCCTGCGCCGCCACCCAGGCGTTGTTGGTCCACACCTGGGCCGCGAACGACCCCGGAGGGTTCTCCACGTAGTAGTTGGCGAAGTCGTGCTCGACGTAGCGCGCGATGGACTCCGGGGTGCCCAGTGCGGCCAGGACGTCGGGGTTGGTGGCGATCCACACCCCGGTCACCGTCGACACCGTGAGGGTTCCCACCGTGACGCCGATCCACCACCAGCGCAGCCGGTACAGCACCGCCGGGAACACCCTGGTGAAGAACCCCGCGAAGTCGGCCCACGAGGAGGCGTGCGAGCCGGTGACCGCGGATCGGGCGCGGGCCACCTGGGAGGACAGCCGTCCCGCCAGAGCCGGGTCCTGCCCCGAGGTGCGGACCACCGACAGGTGGGTCGACACCCGCTGGTAGAGCTCGACGAGTTCGTCGACCTCCTCACCTGTGAGCGAACGGCGCCTGCGCACCAATTCGTCCAGCCGTTCCCACTCCCGGGCGTGCGCCGCGGCGAACACGTCGATATCCACGCACTGGACACTACTGGATCCGGCCCCCGGGACCGCGACGGGTGCGAACTCGCCCCTCCTCTGGCAGGTAGTGTCAAAGCGACGGTTTCAGACACCCGGTAAGGGAGCGTGCGCTGGTGTCCTATCCCGGTGGTGGCCAGGCCCGTGACGACGTGTACGGCGTGACGCCGCTGGTCACGGGGGACGCGGTGGTCCTCGAACTGCGCCCGGCCGGGTTCGCCACACGCACGGCCTCGATCGCCATCGACTTCCTGGCGCAGGTCATCGCCCTGATCGCCATGGCCGTCGTCGTCTCCTGGATCGGGGTGAGCATCGACCCCGCCGCGACCGCCGCGATCTCGCTCGCCGGTTCGATCCTGATCATGGTCGGTTACCCCGCCGCGTTCGAGTCCGTCTCGCGTGGACGCTCCCTGGGCAAGCTGGCCCTGGGGCTGCGGGTGGTCGGAACCGACGGTTCGCCCGAACGCTTCCGCCAGGCGCTGGGGCGGGCGCTCGCCGGGTTCGTGGAGCTCTGGTTGACCTTCGGCGTGGTCGCCCTGGTCACCTCGATGCTCAACCGGGACGGTCGGCGGATCGGGGACTTCGTGGCCGGGACCATGGTGGTGGAGGAGCGCTCCGGCGGACGCCGGGACCCGGTCGTCCCGATGCCGCCGCACCTGGCCGCCTGGGCGGCGAGCACCGAACTCTCGCGCCTGTCCTCGGAGACCGCGAACGCCGCCCGCCAGTACGTGCTGCGCTACGGCGAGCTCGCCGAGCACACCCGGCACGAGATGGGGGTCCAACTGGCCGACGCGGTGGCCGCGCAGGTCAGCCCGCCCCCGCCGGCCGGCACCACCCCGCCGTACTTCCTCGCCGCCGTGCTCGCCGAGCGCCGCCGCCGCAGCATGGAGGCCATGGGACAGGGCCCGGGGCAGGCGCAGGACCGCACACAGGCCCAGGGGTTCCACCAGTACCAGGCGCCGCGGTGGAACGACCCGTACCGGGGCCCGGCCCGCTGACCGGGCCCGCTCAGGGGCGCCAGGAGTTCAGGTAGGCCTCCTGGCCCGGGGTGAGGACGTCGATCCCCACCCCCAGGGAGGCGAGTTCGAGCCGGGCGACCTCGTTGTCGGTCTCCTCCGGAACGTCCACCACCCCCGGCGCGAGCGCGCCGTGTTCGCGGGCCAGCCACTCGGTGGTGAGCGCCTGCACGGCGAACGACATGTCCATCACGGCCGCCGGGTGGCCCTCCGCGGCGCCCAGGTTCACCAGGCGCCCCTCGGACAGCAGCAGGAGCCTGCGCCCGTCGGCGAAGACGTACTCGTCGGCCTGTTCGCGTACGCCGCGGTCGACCGCGACGGACAACGAGTCCAGGGCGTTGAGGTCGATCTCCAGGTCGAAGTGGCCCGAGTTGGCCAGGATCGCGCCGTCCCGCATCACCGCCAGGTGCTCGCGGCGGATGACGTCACGGTTGCCGGTGGCGGTGACGAACACGTCCCCGACCGCTGCCGCGGTGTCCATCGTCGCGACGGTGTATCCCTGCATCACGGCGTCCAGCGCCTTGACCGGGTCCACCTCGGTGACGACCACGTTCGAGCCCATGCCCCGGAACCGTTCCGCCAGGCCGCGCCCGCAGTAGCCGAACCCGGCCACGACGACCGTCCGGCCTGCGAGCAGTGTGTTCGTGGCGCGCAGGATCCCGTCCACGGTCGACTGCCCGGTGCCGTAGCGGTTGTCGAACATCCGCTTGGTGCGGGTGTCGTTGACCGCGACCATCGGCAGCCGGAGTTCGCCCTCCGCGCTCATCCTGCGCAGCCGGATCACCCCCGTGGTGGTCTGCTCACAGCCGCCCAGAACGCCCTCCAGCAGTTCGGGGCGGTCCGCGTGGGCCGTGTTGACCAGGTCGCAGCCGTCGTCCAGCAGCAGGTGCGGACGCGCCTCCAGGACGGTGACCAGGTTGCGGTCGTAGGCGGCGGTGTCCATCCCCGCCCAGGCGTGCACGGCCACCCCGTACTCGGTGACCAGCGCTGCGGCGGTGTCGTCCTGGGTCGAGAGCGGGTTGGAGGCGGCCAACCACACCTGGGCCCCGCCGGCGCGCAGGACGCGGAGCAGGTTGGCGGTCTCGGCGGTCACGTGCAGGCAGGCGGCCACCCGGAGTCCGGCCAGGGGCCGCTCCCGGGCGAACCTCCCACGGACGCTGCGCAGCACGGGCATGGAGCGTTCGGCCCATGCCACCCGGCGGACCCCGGCCCCGGACAGGCCGAGGTCCGCCACCTCATGCGAGGGGAGTGTCATCTGTGAACGGACTCGCCCCTAGTAGCGGTAGTGGTCGGGCTTGTACGGCCCGGCCACGTCCACGCCGATGTAGGCGGCCTGCTCCTTGGTGAGCTCGGTCAGCCTGGCGCCGAGCGCGTCCAGGTGCAGACGCGCGACCTTCTCGTCGAGGATCTTCGGCAGCGTGTACACGTCGGTCGGGTACTCGTCGGGCTTGGTGAACAGCTCGATCTGCGCGATGACCTGGTTGGTGAAGCTGTTGGACATCACGAAGCTGGGGTGGCCGGTGGCGTTGCCCAGGTTGAGCAGGCGGCCCTCGGAGAGCACCAGGACGGACTTGCCGTTCTCCTGGGTCCACTCGTGGACCTGCGGCTTGATCTCCTTCTTCCTGATCCCGGGGACCTTCGCCAGGCCGGCCATGTCGATCTCGTTGTCGAAGTGGCCGACGTTGCCGACGATCGCCTGGTGCTTCATCCGCAGGATCTGGTCGGCCATGATCACGTTGAAGTTGCCGGTGGTGGTGATGAAGATGTCACCGGTCTCCAGCACGTCCTCCAGGGTGGCGACCTGGAACCCGTCCATGGCCGCCTGGAGGGCGTTGATCGGGTCGATCTCGGTCACGATGACGCGAGCGCCCTGGCCGCGCAGTGCCTCGGCCGAACCCTTGCCGACGTCGCCGTAACCGCAGACCACGGCGACCTTGCCGCCGATGAGGACGTCGGTGGCGCGCATGATGCCGTCCGGCAGCGAGTGGCGGATGCCGTACTTGTTGTCGAACTTGCTCTTGGTGACCGAGTCGTTGACGTTGATCGCCGGGAAGGACAGGCTGCCGTCACGCTGCATCTCGTACAGGCGGAGCACACCGGTGGTGGTCTCCTCGGTGACGCCCTGGATGCCCTGGGCGATCTTCGTCCACTTGCCGGAGTCCTTCTTCAGGCTCTCCTGGAGCAGGCTCAGGACGACCGAGAACTCCTCGCTGTCAGCGGTGGAGGGGTCCGGCACGGCCCCGGCCCTCTCGAACTCGGCGCCCTTGTGGACGAGCATGGTGGCGTCGCCGCCGTCGTCGAGGATCATGTTGGGGCCCTCGGCGCCCGGCCAGGTCAGCGCCTGCTCGGTGCACCACCAGTACTCCTCCAGCGTCTCGCCCTTCCAGGCGAAGACCGGGACGCCCCGGGGGTCGTCCGCGGTGCCGTCGGGGCCGACCACGACGGCGGCCGCGGCGTGGTCCTGGGTGGAGAAGATGTTGCAGCTCACCCAGCGGACCTCGGCGCCCAGCGCGACGAGGGTCTCGATGAGGACGGCGGTCTGCACGGTCATGTGCAGCGAACCCATGATGCGGGCGCCCGCGAGGGGCTTGCTGTCGCCGAACTCGGCGCGGGTGGCCATGAGGCCGGGCATCTCGTGCTCGGCGAGGCGGATCTCGTCGCGGCCGAACTCGGCCAGGGAGAGATCTGCGACCTTGAAGTCGAATGCCATGCGTTCCTCACTCGTCAAGTCGTGGTTGCGACCCGATTCTAGGCCCGCGCCCGCCCCCGGGGCACAAAGCTCACACGCGGATGTCAGGTTTGCTCGGTATGGCGTCGGGCGTGGGTTAAGGTCCGTGCATGGCCGCCCTCGACGACGACCCCACAGCGCCCGGACCCGACCCTTCCCCGGTCCCCATCTCCGTGGCCGCCGAACAGGTCGGCAGCACCGCTCGCATGCTGCGCTACCGCGAGGGCCTGGGCCTCCTCCCCCGCACCCAGGAACAGCCCACCGGCCGCGGACACCGGCACCGCCGCTTCACCGAGGAGGACCTGGAGACGATCGCGGGCGGGCTGGAGCTGGAACGCGAGTTCGACATCCCGCCCGCCGCGCTGGCCTTCGCCCTGCGCGTGCTCGCCGAACCCGAGGTGCTGGCCCGGGTGCGCGCGCACGGTGAACGCCTGGGCAGACTGGCCGCGGCCCCCGCCCGGGCCCTGGACTTCGAGAAGGAGAAGGCGATGCGGTTGCTGCACTCCCGTGGCCCCGGCCGCTCCGACGGCAGGACGCGCACCGACCGCTCCGGTTGACCCGGGACCGCGGCCGCCACCGGACACCCAGACCAACCGTTCGGCATGTTTTGGCAAACAGCCCACGGGCTACGGAGAGACCGTGGACAGCCAACTCGGCGACACGGTCCGGGAGTCCCTTCCCGGGCGCGTGCGCGAAGACCTCAGGGACGTCGACCGCCTGCGGGAGGTCTGGGCGGAGCAACGCCACAACCAGCCCCCGGACGTGCGCCGGGCCGCGCGGCGGGCGCTGACGCACGCCCGCGTCCTGGAGTGGGGATGCGGCAGCGCCCTCACCGACCTGCTGCTGACCGGCGCGGACGTGTCCGGGGATCCGATGACCGGGCCCCGTGTCGCCGCGCTGGCGGAGCGGGTCGCCGAACTTCCCGAGGGCTACGCGCTGCGACCGCTGCGAACCCCCCTGTCCGACGAGTACACCCTCGAACTGTCCCGGTCCGCCGCGGCGCCGGCCCACCCCGTGGTCCGAGCCGCGCACACCTACGCCGAGTGCGTGCGGGTCCTGACCGAGGCCACCGGAGAGGATCCCGACGAGGCCGGGCCGCCCTGGGTGCTGCCGTGGGTCCTGGCCTCACACGTGCTCCAACGCGCCGACCTGCCCCCGCTGCTCCTCGACCCGCGCACGCCCCCGCCCGGGGCGGGCGCCGGGCAGGATCCGGCGGAGCGGCTCGCGGCCCTGACCTCCCACTTCGCGCGGCTGGTCACCGGGGCCCTGCGCGGTGAGCTCGGCCGGCACCCGGGGGCGGTGCCCACGGCGAGGACACCGGTTCCTCCGCTGGCCGCCGTGACACGCCGCCGCGTCCTGGAGTACGTGCGGTCCCGGCGGGACCCGGTGGCACTCATCCTCCGCGCCCTGGACCCCCGGGCGAGCGCCACGGTGACCTCGGGGGACGAGGGAGGCCCGATGGGCGAACGCGGGTCGCGCGCGACCGACCGCTCGCTGTTCACTCCGGGTGCCGCCCACTGGTGGACGTGTCTGGAGCTGGTGGCGGGTGAGGCGTCACTGGCCCTGTACGTGGTGGTGCAGGACGTGGGCAGCCCGCCCTCGGGAGTGCTGGCGGTGACCGCGAACGCGCGTTTGGTGACCTCGGAGGGGGTCCGGGAGACGCTGGAGATGTCCGGGACCGACAGCGTCACCGTGATGCCCACGGACTGCGTGGACGACCGTTGGCCCCAGGTGCGCGACCTGGTGGACGAGGCGGTGTCCCGCTCCATGAACGAACTCACCCGCGTCTGACCTCCCGGGCCGGGCGCGGTCCCCGGTCATTGGCTGAGGAACAGGATCAGCAGGAGCAGCAGCAGGATGATGATGGTGATCAGCACCGCCGGGATCACCCAGCCCTGCTGGAGCACCGCGTCCTGTCCGCCCGTCCGCGGGTAACGGGCGGCGTGCGGGGCGTAGGTCTGGTTGGGGTTCACCGCGCCCGTCATCATCGGGTTGGCGCCCTGGTGCGCGGCGTGCGGCTGCTGCGGGTGGCCCGGCATCCCGGGCCGGGGGTTGGACGTACCCGGCTGCGCGCCGAACCCGCCGAGCCGCGGGTCCGAGCTCCCCGGGTGACCCATCTGGCCGGGGCGGGGGTTGGACACCCCCGGGTTGGCCATCGGGTTGGGGTTGGACACCCCGGGACCGCCGTAGGGGTTGGGCGCCCCGGGGCCCTGACCCAGGCGCGGGTCGGAGACGCCCGGCGGGTAGCCCATCCCGGGCTGGCCCCCGGTGGGCGGGTACTGCGGCCCCTGCGGCTGCACGGGCGGCAGTTGGTTGCCGTTGAGCAGCCCGGTCTGGGCGACCCGCTCACCCTGCTCGAACGGGTCGGCGGACTCCGGGGACCCGACCGGGCCGTCGTGGCCGAGCAGCCGCATCAGCAGCGTCTGGGCGTTGGGGCGCTTCTCCGGGTCCTTGTCCAGGCAGGCCTCGACGACCGGTCGCAGCGCCTCGTCGATCTCCTCCAGGTCCGGCGGTGCGCTGACCACGCGGTGCACCACGGCCGGAACGGTGTCGGAGCCGAAGGGCGCGCGGCCGGTGGAGGCGAACGCGATCACGCAACCCCAGGCGAAGATGTCGCACTTGTCGGTGATCCCGCGCCCCTCGATCTGCTCGGGCGCCATGTAGGAGGGCGTTCCGACGATCGAGTTGGTCATGGTGGCCGTGCCGTCGTCGACCCGGGCGATACCGAAGTCGATCACGCGCGGCCCGTCCGGGCCGATCAGGACGTTTCCGGGTTTGAAGTCGCGGTGGACGATCCCCGCCCGGTGGATGGCGACGAGCGCGGTGGCGGTGGAGACGGCCAGCCTCTGGAGGGCGGAGCCGCGCACCACCCGGCCCTTGGCGACGGTCTCCTGCAGGTCCTTGCCCGGGACGAACTCGCTGACCACGTAGGGCGGGTCGCTGTCGAGCTGGGCCTCGATGATCGCGGCGGTACAGAAGGAGGCGACCTTCTGGGCCGCGCGGACCTCCTTCTCGAACCGTCTGCGCAGGTCGGCGTCGGCCGACCACTGGTCGTTGAGGACCTTGACCGCGTACTCGTCGCCGGCGGAGTCCTCGGCGAGGTAGACGACCCCCTGGCCGCCCTTGCCCAGACGTCCGGTCACGCTGTAGTCACCGAACGATGGGGGGTCGCTCGGCAGTAGCGATTCGGGACCGGGCATCGGTGTCCTCCAGGGAGGTCGTCGTGGGCGGGGAGCGCAGGATCAGGGTACGGGCAGGCGAGGCCGGGTACGGTCGCGCGCGACCCGGCCCCCCGGAGGGCGCCGTCGACCCGGGCGTACCCCCTCTGACTACCGCGACGAGGAGAACGTTCCACCCCCCGCCCCACCTTTTTCCGTCCTCAGGAGATTTTCCGCGCCTCGTCGACCAGCAGGACCGGGATCCCGTCGCGGATCGGGTAGGCCAGACCGCTCTCGTCACAGACCAGTTCGTCGGTCTCCGGGTCGTGGCGCAGCGGGGCCTGGCTCTGCGGGCAGGCCAGGATCTCCAGCAGCCAGCCGTCGATCTTCGTGCTCATGCTTCTCGTTCCTCGTGTGATGGCCGGGCCTCGTGTGATGGCCGGGTCGGGCGCGGATCCGGGTTAGCTTCGGACGATGGCCAGGACCTCGTCGCGCAGGCGCGCCACGGCCGTGTCGTCCGGGGCCTCCACGTTGAGTCGCAGCAGCGGTTCGGTGTTGGAGGCGCGCAGGTTGAACCACGCCCCGCCGGGCAGGGAGACGCTGAGACCGTCGAGTTCGTCGACGGTGACCCCGTCCCTGTCGGCGAACTGGGCGCGCACCGCGGCCATGCGCCCGGGGGCGTCCGCGACCTTGGAGTTGATCTCGCCCGAGGCCGCGTACCGGGAGTACTCCTCCGTGATCTCCGAGAGCGGACGCTCGTCCGCCCCCAGGACCCGCAGGACGTGCATGGCCGCGAGCATACCCGTGTCGGCCTTCCAGAAGTCCCGGAAGTAGTAGTGGGCGGAGTGCTCCCCGCCGAAGATCGCGCCGGTCTCGGCCATGGTGGCCTTGATGTAGGAGTGGCCGACCCGGGTGCGCACGGGCTTCCCGCCCCGCTCGGCCACGATCTCGGGGACCGCGGCGGAGGTGATGAGGTTGTGGATGACCGTACCGCCGGGTTCGCGCTTGAGCTCCTGCGCGGCGACCAGCGCGGTGACGGCGGACGGGGAGACGGGCTCGCCCCGCTCGTCGATGACGAAGCAGCGGTCGGCGTCGCCGTCGAAGGCCAGGCCGATGTCGGCACCGCTCTGCCGGACCTTCGCCTGGAGGTCGACCAGGTTGTCCGGGTCCAGGGGGTTGGCCGGGTGGTTGGGGAAGGTGCCGTCGAGTTCGAAGTAGAGGGGGACGACCTCCAGGGGCAGCCCCTGCTCCAGGACGGCGGGGACGGTGTGGCCGCCCATGCCGTTGCCCGCGTCCACGGCGACCTTGAGCGGGCGGGAGCCGGACAGGTCGACGAGGTCGCGCAGGTAGTCGGCGTACCCGGGCAGCAGGTCCTGCTCCGTGAGGGTGCCGCGCGGGCCCCGGCCGCCGTCGGATGCCTCCGGGTCGGTCAGGTTCCGCTCCGCCAGTTCGCGGACCTCGTCCAGTCCGGTCTCGGCGCTGATCGGCGCGGCCCCCGCGCGGCACATCTTGATGCCGTTGTACTCGGCCGGGTTGTGGCTGGCGGTGAACATGGCGCCGGGCAGGTCGAGGGAGCCCGAACCGTAGTACAGCAGGTCGGTGGAGCCGAGCCCGGCGAACACCACGTCCACGCCGCGGGAGAGGACACCGTCGGCGAAGGCGCGGGCGAGCTCCGGGGAGGAGGGCCGCATGTCGTGCGAGACCACGACGGCGGGACCACCGACCACCTGGGCGAAGGCGGAGCCGACCGCCCGGGCGATGTCGGCGTTGAAGGTGTCCGGAATCACACCGCGTACGTCGTATGCCTTGAAGATGCTTCCGAGATCAGCCACGTCTGCTCCGGCCAGGTCGGTTCTGCGACGAATTCGGTCCAGCGCCCCGTGAATCGAGCGCCGTACAAAACTAGCAAGAGCCCGCCGGGACGCCCCTCGGGCACCGGCCGGGCGCACGCCCGCCTGGTCGGGCCGGGGCCGTCAGCTCTCGGGATGCGGTGGCCGCTGCTCACCGCGGTCGGACTTGACCACACGCAGGTGCCCGCGGCGCAGCGTCTCCTGGCCTTCACCCACGGGCTCCCCGGGGGACGGCTCTGGGCGCGTCGGCGGCCTCGCCGCCTCACGTACGGCGTCGGCGAGGGCCTCCAGGTCATCACTGCCGGGACCACCCCCCGACGTCTCGACCGGAAGCCGGACGACCTCCCAGCCCCGCGGCGCGGTCAACCGTTCGGCGTGTATGGCGCACAGGTCGTAACAGTGCGGTTCCACGTAGGCGGCGAGCGGACCGAGTACGGCCGTGGAGTCGGCGTAGACGTACGTGAGCGTGAATACGGCGGGCTGCCTGCACGCGGTGCGGGAACAGCGTCGAACATGGCTCACAGCTTTTGACTGTATGCCTTTACCGAGGGACACGCCAGCATCGTCCCATGACCTGCACAGTTTTTGGGCGACTGTTCTTGACCCGGGCAGGTCGTGCGGCGCCGGGGAGAGCCGGCGTGTCCCCGCCCGACGCCGGCCCTGACGCCGGTTGGCCGCCGGGGCTACGCTGCGGGCCCGTGATGGCTTAGTCTCAAGGTGTGCGACGAGTGCGCCTTTCCAGTGGCCAACCAGACCGAGTGCGGCGCCGGGACCGCCGCGGCCGAGGCATCCGCGGTCCTCTCGTGCCCTCTGACCTACCTGTTTCCCGTAGCCGGGCGCAGGCCTTCGACGATCTTGTCCTGGACGCGGTCGAACGCCTCGAACGGTTGTGGGCCCGCGAGCTCGCGAACGTCGACTTCCTCGTGGAGGACGTTCCCCCGATCCCGCCCCGCGGTGAGCTGTCCGAGACGATCCCCTTCTCCCGCCTGGAGACCGATCCCGCCGGGCGGGCGCGGATCATCGTCTACCGGCGCCCCGTGGAGATCCGGACGAAGGATCCCGAGGAGATGGCCCTCCTGGTCCACGAGACCGTGGTCGAGGAGGTCGCCAATCTGCTCGGGGTGGAACCCGAGTCGGTCGACCCGGAGAGCTGATCTCCGCGGGTCGCGCGGGGCCCGGACGAACGCAGGCCTAGGGAACCACACCGGTCATGCTGTTGCGCACGACCGGCAGTTCGACGTACACGGGTGCGGGGCGTACCGGTAGCACGCTGATCCCCCCGCCCGCGCGCAGGACCCGGGCGATGTACACCGGTCCGGAGTCCTCCAGCAGTTCCAACCGCACCGCGTGTCCGTCCTCGGGGTCGGTCCCGGCCGGGGCTCCCCAGCCCTCGGTGTCGGTTCCGAAGACGTGGGTGGTCCCCGCGGCCACCTCGGCGCGCACGGAGTCGCCCATGCTGCCGTCGGCGGCGATCGGGGTCGCCACGACCCTGGCGTCGCCCTCCAGAGCGCCCAGGACCACCTCGACGTCGGCCCCCTCGGGCATGTCCGGGATGACGGCCGTGGTGTCCAACGGCCCCTGCAACGGGTCCACGGACGCCGCGTACGCGGTCTCCACGACCAGCAGGTCGTCATCCACGGCTTCGGATTCCTCGGCGATCACCCCGGCGACCACGGGGGCGTCCGCCTCCACCACGACCGTCCCCGGCCGCCCGTCGAGCACGCTCTGCAGGGTCAGCCAGGCCGAGGCCGCCGGTGGCACGTGCAGGACCAGCGGGTCACCGGCGGTTCCGGAGGCGTCGCCCTCTCCGGCCTCCTCCCCGTCCGACTCCGTCTCCTCCTGAGCGGCCACCACGTGCACGCGTACCTCGACCGGTGCGTCGCCGGGGGCAGCCACGATCAGGCGGCGGGTCCCCTTGCCTCCGGGGACCCCGGGAACGACCTGCCGCTCGTCCGGTGCCCGGGTGGGCGGGACCCAGTCGCTGTGGCCGGCCGAGTGTTCGGCGAGCAGTGCGGCGGAGACGCGGCCCGTGCTGGTGCGCACGTGAACACCGATCGAGCTGGTGCTCTGGATGAGCTCGGTGACGTCGAGCCGGGTGGACTCCCCCGGGCCCAGGTGGATGCCGCGGCTCTCCGGCGAGTAGGAGGGGCCCTCCATGGTGTAGATGTCCACGCTGACGGTGGCCCGGAAGGTCTCCGGGTTGGCCAGGTGCACGGTGAGGGCGTCCAGGTCCACGCCTTCGGGGTCCGCGGCGCCGGGCAGGGCGAACCAGGTGCCGATGGCCGGCTCGGTGCAGCGGACCTCGGTGACGCCGTCGGCGGAGACCGTGGTCTGCGCGGCGTCCAGGCCGGAGGCGAGGGAGCCCTCGGCGTGCAGGGCGGTGGGCACGGTCGCGTCGCCGGTGTCGGTACGCCAGACACGGCCGGGTTCGGTCTGTTCCTCGCCCAGGAGTTCGCCGCGCTCGTCCGCCTCCCCGCCGGGAGCCGGGTCCTCCTCGTCCGCCGCCTCCTCGGGTTCGGGGTCGTCCTGTTCGTCCCCGGTTCCCTCCTCGTCCTCCTCCGGGACCCCGGACAACGGGACGGCCCACAGCGCACCCTCGTCGTCCCGGCTGACCCGGGGCGCGAAAGCGGCCACGGAGCTCTCCGCACCGTCGTCGTCCGACTCGTGCGGTGCCGGGCAGACCCGGGCGGCCAGCTCCGGCCGGACGGTCCCCGGTTCGGTGACGCCGAGCTCCGCGTCGATCGGTCGGATCACGAACGCGACCCCGAACAGCGCAAGCAGGGCCAGTGTGACCAGCCCGAACAGCGCGAACCGGTTCTCCACGATCAGTCGCACGACCTACTCCTCCCACTCGTCGGTGCCGGTGCCATCCGATGCGTCCCGGGGCCGGCGGGGCGAGCCCGCACGGCGTCGGCCCCCGGTCCGGCCCTCGCCCTCGTCCGCCCTGGGGCGCCGCCTGCGGCCCGGTTCCTGCCTGCTGCGGCTCCCGGCCCGCCGGGTGCCCCGGCCGGAGCGGCGCCTGCCGCCCACCACGGGGATGGATCCGGTCGTGGTCGGCTCCGGAGCGCCCTGCCGGTCCTGCGGATCGCTCTCGGGTCCGTCCTCGGGCCCGCCGGACCCCTCGGGGCCGTCGGAACCTCCAGGAGCCTCTCCCCGGCCGGGGTCCGTGGCGCCCCTGTTCACCCGGCTCCGGCGCCCGGGTCCCGAGGAGCGGGCCAGCGGCCCCCGGCGGGGGCGCCGCGGCGACGGCATCGGGGTGGCCTCGATGAGCCTTCGCTCCTCCTCCGTGCGCACGCCCGGGGCGGCGAGTACCGCGACGATCAGGAGCAGGGCGCCCTGGGTGACCGTCCAGGCGGTGTGCACCAGGTCCGTGTGCCAGACGCGCAGTTCACCGCCGTGCACCGGCAGGGCCCATGCCTGGGTTCCGTTCTCGGTGCTCACCGGGGACAGTTCGGTTCCGTCGAGGGTGGCGCGCCAACCGCCGTCCGCCGGAGCGGCCAGGGCCAGGCGGCGACCGGTGCGCCCCTCGCCCGCCTCGGCGGTGAGTTCGTCCGGGGAACCCGCGACCTGGAGCGCCTCGGCCTCCAGTCCGTCCTCGGAGACCACCCGGAGGGCCCCGGTGGGTTCGGCGATCCGCCAGAGCCCGTAGTGGTCGGACAGGGACTGCCGGGTCAGCCCCGGGGTGCCGTCGAGGGTGTCGACCATGGTGGCGTCGGCGGGGCCGCCGAGCTCCGGGCGTGGGTAGACCACGTACTGGACACCGTGGTCGAGCAGGGTGATGAGCTGTTCGCCGCCCTGGCCCGCGGCGAGCTCGGCGACGGCCCGGTCCAGGACGGCCCGGGACTCGGGGTCGGGCAGGACCCGCTCCTCCCCCAGCCGAGGTTCACGGCCGCGGACCACGACGTAGTCGGCGCCGCCGTCCCCGGCCGGGGTGACGATGAGCGCCCGGGGCTCGGTGCCGTCGGAGCTGACGCTCTCCAGCGCCCCGGGGACCGAGCGGGGGGCGTTCGCGGTGATCGGCCCGTCGGCGCCCTCCCACATCCACAGGGCCGCCGCGGAGACGGGGGTGGCCAGGGCCAGGGCGGCCACGCCCAGCGCGAAGTACCTTCGCAGGCCCCCGCCCACCCCTCGCCCTCCGCCACCCTCAACGGACGCCTGCGGCGCAGTCTTTCCTCTGATCATCCCCCCGAAGGCTCGGGCCGCCGTCGCCGCCGTCAGCAGCACGGCGGTCGCGGAGAAGGCCAGGGCGACGCCGGGCCAGACCTGGGCGGGAGGGCCACCGAAGTGGGGTTCGATGACGATCCGGCTGGTCAGGACGGCGATGAGCATCCCGAAGAGGGCCAGGCACCAGCCCGCCGCGACCAGCATCCGGTTGCGGAGCAGGAGCAGGGAGCACAGGGCGGCCGCGATGAACCCCGCGGTCACCCAGTACGGGGGTGTGCCGGGGCCGCCCGGCGAGAGCATGAGCAGCTCGATGGGGGTCGCCCCGGGGTCGGACAGCTCGGGCCGGTGCAGCCCGGCCTCCAGCAGCCACAGGCTCGGGTGCAGCAGCAGCTCCAGCGTCCAGGGCATCAGCAGGACCACCGGCGCGGCCAGGCTGATCGCGACGCTGACATAGATCCGGCGCCCCAGGTGGCCGAAGGCGACCGCGACCAGGACCCCGGTGACCAGGCACAGGAGCCAGACGAGGGGGACGAAGGCAGTGGTGACGGTGAGTGTCAGGCCCAGCCCCCAGGCGGCCCGTCTGGAGGGTTTGGGCGGCATCGAGACCAGGCGGACCAGCAGCAGGCCGAGGACGGGCAGCAGGGCGTGGACGAGGGCGGTGCCCAACCGGCCCTGCGCCACCGCACCGGTGGCCATGGGGAGCAGGGCGTAGGCTCCGGCCATCCACAGGCGGGCCGGGCGGAAACGCAGCACCTCCCTGGCGAGCAGGTAGGCGGTGAGCCCGGCCAGCGGGACGCAGCCCAGCAGGATGACCATCACCGCGAGCCACGGCTGTCCCAGGGCCAGGGTGGACAGCAGCGCGAGGAACCCGACGTAGGGCGGGGCCGGTCCCCCCGCCCCCGCCCCGCTGTCGGGCCGACCGGACAGGTACAGGTTCCACAGGTCCATGGCGTTGCCGGTGACCGGCGGCAGGGCGCCGCCGGCGAGCATGTCGCCGAACAGCAACCGGCGTTCGGCGATGATCGTCACGACGGTCAGACCGATGACCAGCAGGACCCCGGGTTGGAGGACCACCCGCCGGAAGAACGACGTCGAGTCGTCGGCGAGGCCGTCGTCGTCCTCCCCGGGCGGCACGGTGACCGCCTGGTGGCGTCCTGCGGTGTCGCCGACCCTTTCACCGGTCAGGACGCCGGTGACCGCGTCGGCGAACTGCCGCATGGCCACGCCCCTGGCGAGGAACGGCCGGATGGCGCTGTAGGTGCGGCGGCGGTCGCGGCGGCGCCGGAACCGGGCCCGGGCCAGGCGGAACGGCCGACCGTGGACGAGGGTGATGGCGGCGGCCTCGTCCAGGGCGTTGGCCGGCTGTTTGATGAGCAGGTACATCATCACGCGGAGCAGTGAGCCCACGGAGTTGCGCAGCAGCGCGAACACCATGCCGCCGAAGGGGAGGTTGGCCAGCAGCACGAACACCGCGTGCCTGCGGTCCACCCGGCGGGGGTGGTTGCGGGTGGCGGTGATCCTCCTGCGGCGACGGGCCGAGGCTTCGGCGTGGTAGGCGACGGCCTCGGTGACGAGGCGGACCCTCAGGCCGGCTCCGCCCACCCGCCAGCAGAAGTCGATGTCGTCCCGGAAGAGGGGCAGCGCCGGGTCGAATCCGCCGAGGCGCTCCCACACGTCGCGGCGCACCAGCATGCCCGCGCTGGAGACGGCCAGGACCTGCCTGGTGCCGTCGTGCTGCCCGTGGTCGAACTCCCGCTGCTCCAGCCCGGTCTCCCGGCGGCCCGCGCCGTCGATGGTGACACCGGCCTCCACGAGAAGGCGGCGGTCGAACCAGTCACGGAGCTTGGGTCCCAGGACGGCGGTACGCGGATCCTTGTCAGCGGCGGCGAGGAGCTGTTCGAGGGTGTCCTTCTCCGGGGTGAGGTCGTCGTGGATGAGCCAGATCCACTCCGTGGCGTCCTCGTCGAAGCCGTGCACCTCGGTGTCGGCCCGCGGCAGTTCGAGGGCGGCCCTGACCGCGTCACCGTAGCCGGTCGAGGCGGGGAGGCCGATGACGGCGTCGGAGGGGAGGTGGTCCGCGAGGACGTCGGTGCTGTCGTCGGAGCTCGCGGTGTCGGCGGCCACGACCCGTTGCACGGGTCTGGTCTGGGCGCGGAGCGCGGACAGGGTTTCCGGCAGCCATCGCGCACCGTCGTGGGACACGATGACCGCGGTGACGACATGGCGGGCGGAATCCAGGTCAAGCACGGCTGTGGTGGGTTCTCTCCGGGAGAAGGGACGGGCCCGTGTGCGGGCCCGGGTTCTGCCGGCCGGGGCGGCCGGTGGGCGTCGGGGTGCGCCGGGTGCGACTCACGGGCGCGGGACATCACGATACGCCACCCCGAACCATTAGGGACCTATTAGGTCGGGTCTGCCTGGGGCGACCATATCGGAGCATTCAGCTCTCAGAAGGCATGAGTCACCAATCATGCCCAAGGGCACGAAGGGTACTCAAGTACACCGAACATGAAAAAAGCGCGCCCGGGCTCGTGGCCCGGGCGCGCTGTGACGCGCACTCCTACAGCATGTCCGCCAGGAAATCGAAATCTCCCCCGGCGGCCTTCTTCAGCCTTCGGCGCTCGCGCTCGGAGAGTCCCCCCCAGATGCCGAAGCGCTCGTCGTGCTCCAGCGCGTATTCCAGGCACTCCGCACGGACCTCGCACGACTGGCAGACCTTCTTGGCCTCCCGGGTCGAGCCGCCCTTCTCGGGGAAGAACGCCTCCGGGTCCGTCTGCGCGCACAGGGCACGTTCCTGCCAGCCCAGATCTTCGTCCGAGCCGTGCGCCAGCGGGATGACCTCGCTCATGCGCACCTCCTGTAGCCCCCCAATAGATGTCCCCGACCCTTTTCGTCCCCCAGGTCGGGTGGAAATCCCACATTGGAATTACACGCGTGCGCCTCACTGTGAGTCAAGCGCCCTGCGTGGTAATCCACTGAATATCATGTAACGAACCGTGAACGGCAGGCCCGCGATGTCCGTTCTGTGGATTACCACGCAATTCACGTACCTCCCAAGGTGCGGAGAGCGCGGTGGCCCGAGCCGGTTCAGCGCTGGCCGTCGCTGCCGTACCAGTTCTGCTGGTTGTCGGTACCGCCCTGTCCCTGCTGGTCAGAGCCGTAGCCGGAGCCGGAGCCATACTGGCTTCCGTACGCCCCACCACTCTGGTCGGACGTCTCACCACCAGTGTTCTCACCGGAGTTAAAGAATGGTTCAACTCCGGGCTCGGCGGGTGCGTCCTGACCCTGCTGGGCCTGGTCCTGGTACCAACCGTGCTGGATGGCGTCCTGAGCCTGCTGGTCGGCCCCGGCCTGCGGCGCGTACTGGGACGGGTCGTAGGCCTGGCCGTACTCGTTGACCTGCTGCGCGGCCACGTCCTGGCCGTACTGGGGCTGCACCTGGCCGTAGGCGTCCTGACCGTAGGCCTGCTGGGCACCGGTGCCGTAGGCGGCCTGCTGAGCGCCGGTGCCGTAGGCCTGCGCCTGCTGGGCGGCGTCGTAGCCGTAGGCCTGCTGCGCGGCCACGTCCTGGCCGTAGGCCTGCTGGGCACCGGTGCCGTAGGCGGCCTGCTGCGCACCGGTCCCGTAGGCCTGCGCCTGCTGCGCCGGGTCGTAACCATAGGCCTGCTGGGCACCGGTGCCGTAGGCCTGCGCCTGCTGCGCCTGCTGGGCGGCGTCGTAGCCGTAGGCCTGCTGCGCGGCCACGTCCTGGCCGTACTGCGGCTGCGCCTGACCGTAGGCGTCCTGACCGTAGGCGGCCTGCTGCTGGGCAGCCGCGTCCTGACCGTAGGCAGCCTGCTGCTGGGCGTCGTAACCGTAGGCCTGCTGGGCCTGCTGCGCGGGGTCCGCCGCCGGGTAGCCGGGCTGGGCGAACGACTGCTGGGCACCGGTCGCGGGCGGGAACGGCTGCTGGTTGTACATCTGCTGCTGCGGCTGCGCCCGCGGGACCACGGTGGGGTCGTTGAAGATCTTGATCAGGTAGAACCCGAAGAAACCGAGCACCGCGCCCTGGGCGGCGGTGGAGAGGAAGCCGGCGAAGGCCAGGCCGCCGTCGTTCACGTCCACGAAACCGCTGATCGCGCTGATGAGGCAGAACAGCAACCCGATACCGACCATGATCATCGAGGTCAGGACCACGGGGAAGGCCGAGGCCCTGGCCCGCTCGCTGGTGAGCACCAGGGCGACCGCGCCGATGATCAGGAGCGTGGTGGTGATTCCGTAGAAACTGCCGCCGCTACTGGTCATCGCCAGGGGAAAGCTCGAGTACTGGTCGTTCGACCGGATGATCATCGAGATGAGTCCGGCGAGCATCTGGACGCCCACGGCGCCCAGCAGGACCCAGGCCCCGGGAAGGCGCAGGCGTTCTAGTGTTTCGTTGTTCAAGAGAGGTTCCCCTCTGCTGCTTCGCCGTCGCGTCGGAGGAAGCTTGGCATATCGTCGGGCTGTCGGGTGAATCGACCCAAGCGCGCCCGGGAAGGAACAACGGGGACACCGAACGCAGGGCCGATGAGATGGGATGGCGACCGCCGCCCGAAGGTTCACGCACCGTCGGTACCGAATCGGTCACGCCGGATCGTATCCACTGCGGGGCAGACGACCCATACACGCCCCCAGCCTGCCAGACTTGGGCGCATGCGGATAGTCGTACCGGCCGGCGGTATCGGCGGCGCACGTTTCCTCCGCGGCCTCAAGGCCGCCCTCGGAACGGACGCGGCCACCGAATCGAACCAGGCCACAGAGAACCAGATCACCGTCATCGGCAACACCGGTGACGACATCACCCTCTTCGGTCTCCGGATCTGTCCCGACCTGGACACCGTGATGTACACCCTCGGCGGCGGGATCAACGAGGAACAGGGCTGGGGCAGGACCGACGAGAGCTTCACCGTCAAGGAGGAGCTCGCCGCCTACGGGATGAAACCCACCTGGTTCGGGTTGGGCGACCGGGACACCGCCACCCATATCGTCCGAGCGCAGATGATCGCTGCCGGCTACCCCCTCTCCGCGATCACCACCGCGCTGTGCGACCGCTGGCAGCCCGGCGTGCGGCTGATGCCGATGACCGACGACCAGGTCGAGACGCACGTGGTCGTCAACGACGGGGACGGCCGCCGGGCCATCCACTTCCAGGAGTGGTGGATCAGACACCGCGCCGCGCTGCCCGCCGAGGAGATCATCAGCCTGGGCGCGGAGAAGGCCAAGCCCGCCCCCGGTGTGATCCGTGCCATCCGCAACGCCGACGCCGTCATCATCCCGCCGTCCAACCCGGTGGTGAGCGTGGGCTCCATCCTCAACATCGAGGGCATCCGGGAAGCCATGGTCGACAAGACGGTGGTAGGCGTCTCACCGATCATCGGAGACGCCCCCGTGCGCGGGATGGCGGACGCCTGCCTGGACGCGATCGGTGTGCGGACCAGCGCCGGCGCGGTCGCCGAGCACCTCGGCTCGGACCTGCTGGACGGCTGGCTGGTCGACGAGGCCGATGCCGGCACCGAGGTGGACGGGATCGAGGTGCGCTCACGTCCGCTGTACATGAGCGACCCCGAGGCCACCGAG
The DNA here is from genome assembly GCF_055763695.1 of Nocardiopsis moroccensis. Lineage (NCBI taxonomy): Bacteria > Bacillati > Actinomycetota > Actinomycetes > Streptosporangiales > Nocardiopsidaceae > Nocardiopsis > Nocardiopsis moroccensis. The sequence continues at coordinate 3,682,836 of NZ_CP199747.1, forward strand.
GCACTCGCCCGGGCCGCCGTGGACCTGGCCGTGGAGTTGTCCGAGCGCCGGGCCGGCCAGCGGTGAGCGCCGGGGTGCGGGTACGCGGACTCACCGGGATGCCCGAGGTGGGTCCGGGTGACGACATCGCCGCGCTGATCGCCGACGCCGTGGCCGCCTCCGGCGAGCCGCTGCTCGACGGCGACGTCCTGGTCGTCACCTCCAAGATCGTCAGCAAGGCCGAGGGCCGCTCCGTGCGCGGGGACCGCGACGAGGCCGTCGACGCCGAGACCGAGCGCGTGGTCGCGCGGATGGGTCGGACCCGGATCGTGCAGACCCGCCAGGGACTGGTCATGGCCGCGGCGGGGGTGGACGCCTCCAACGTCGAGCAGGGCACCGTACTACTGCTTCCCGAGGACTCCGACGCCTCGGCCCGCGGTCTGCGCGCGAGCCTGCGGGCACGCCTGGGCGTGCGCGTGGGGGTGATCGTCTCGGACACGTTCGGCCGCCCGTGGCGGGTGGGCCAGACCGACGTGGCCATCGGTGCGGCCGGGTTGCGCGCCGTGCAGGACCTGCGCGGCACCGTCGACACCCACGGCAACCTGATGGAGGCGACGGTCAACGCGGTCGCCGACGAGATCGCGGGCGCGGGGGAGCTGGTCAAGGGCAAGACCTCGGGTGTTCCGGTCGCGGTGGTCTCGGGCCTGGGCGACCTGGTCACCGAGGAGGACGGCCCCGGCGCCGCGGAGCTGGTGCGCCCGGCCGACGCCGACATGTTCCGGTACGGATCACGGGACGTGGTCCCGGCCCGACGGACCGTGCGTTCCTTCACCGACCGGCCGGTCGATCCGGCCCTGGTGCGCCGGGCGGTGGCCACCGCCGTGACCGCGCCCGCCCCGCACCACACCACGCCGTGGCGGTTCGTGCTGGTGGAGTCGGCGGACACGCGTAAGCGGCTGCTCGACTCGATGCTCCAGGCTTGGGTGGCCGACCTGCGTGGCGACGGCTTCACCGAGGAGCAGATCGCCAGGCGGACCAGGCGCGGCGACGTCCTGCGCGGCGCGCCCTACCTGGTGGTCCCGTTCCTGGTCGCCGACGGCGCACACCCCTACCCGGACGAGCGCCGGGCCGAGGCCGAGCAGTCGATGTTCCTGGTGGCCATGGGCGCCGGGGTGCAGAGCCTGTTGGTGGGCCTGGCCATGGAGGGCCTGGGTTCGGCCTGGATCTCCTCCACGATGTTCTGCGCGGACGTGGTGCGCGAGGTGCTGGACGTGCCCGACGACTGGCGTCCGATGGGCGCGGTGGCCGTGGGTTACGCGGCCGAGGCGCCCAGGGACCGGCCGCCGCGCGACCCGGACGACTTCGTCGAGGTCCGCTGACCGGGAGCGTGTGCTGACGGCGGGCGTGCGCCGACGGGAACCGCGCCGACCGCCCGGCCCCGTGCGGCGCCTACCTGCCTGGTTCCCCTGCGACTGTGCCCCCGTCTTCCGGTGTACCGGGGCGGGGGCACGGTCGCAGGAGCGGACCGCGAACGCCCGTGCGGGGGCGTTGCGGGCTCTGATCCGAACAGAGCGGACCCGGGTGTGGAGCGGGCTCGTGCGGGCTCAACGGGTCCCGTTTGCGCGGAGCGCGGGGTCACGGGTGGTACCGGGTGCCCAAGAAAACTGCAAACTTTCCTTACCGTTTCCGTTGACGCCCCGCCCCAGCAACTTTAAAGTTTCCTAACAATTAGCCCGGCTCACGACCCGGCTCCCAGAGAGCCGCCTCTTCGTCTTCCGCACGACGAAAGGAACACCCCCGCATGTCCACCCCCCGCAAGACCCGGCTGACCCTTCTCGGGGGCCTCGCCGCGGCCGCGACCGCCCTCGTCGCCGCCTGTGGTCAGGCCACGCTCACGGAGATCGAGACCGTGTCCGACACCGCCGAGGTCCAGCAGACGGACCAGTGGCTCACCGGTTACTGGCACAACTTCGACAACGGCTCCACGGTGATGCCGCTCTCCGAGATCCCCAGCGAGTACAACCTGGTGGCGGTGGCCTTCGCCGACAACCACCCCGAACTCGACGGCGGCATCACCTTCAACCTGGCCGGCAGCGAGCTGAACGGCTACACCGAGGAGCAGTTCCGCGAGGACATCGCGGGCATCCAGGCCGAGGGCCGCAAGGTGATCATCTCCGTCGGCGGCGAACTCGGGCACGTCGACGTCACCAACCCCACCCAGGCCCGGAACTTCGCGGACACCACCCGCCAACTCATGCAGGACTACGGGTTCGACGGCGTGGACATCGACCTGGAGCACGGCATCAACGCCGAGCACATGTCCAACGCCCTGCACGACCTCAGCGGCCAGGTCGGGGACGACCTGATCATCACGATGGCCCCGCAGACCATCGACTTCCAGAGCACCAGCGCCGGCTACTACCAGCTGGCCGAGAACATCTCCGACATCCTCACCATCGTGAACATGCAGTACTACAACTCCGGCTCCATGCTGGGGTGTGACAACGGCGTCTACCACCAGGGCACCAGCGACTTCGTCGCCGCCCAGGCCTGCATCCAGCTGGAGATGGGCCTGGACCCGAGCCAGGTCGGGCTGGGACTGCCCGCGGTCCCCTCCGCGGCGGGCGGCGGGCACATGCCCCCGAGCGACATCATCGCGGCCCTGGACTGCCTGGAAGCCGGCACCAACTGCGGCTCCTTCTCCCCCGCCACCCCGTACGGCCCGATCGGCGGCGTGATGACCTGGTCGATCAACTGGGACGCCACCAACGGCTACGACTTCGCCGACACCATCTCCGCCCGGCTGGGCAGCGGCCCCGGCGACCCCGGCCCGGACCCCACACCCACCCCCTCCCCGACCGACGAGCCGACCGACCCCGACTGCGACGCTCCCGCCTGGAGCTCCGGCAGCGTGTACACGCAGGGCGACTCGGTCTCCCACGACGGTTCGGTCTACACCGCCCGCTGGTGGACCCGGGGCGAGGAGCCCGGCACCACCGGCGAGTGGGGCGTCTGGGACCGCGTCGGCACCTGCTGACCTCCTCCCCCGATGAGCGGTCCGGGGCCACTCCCTCCCCGGACCGCTCCCCTCTCCCACCCGTTTCGCCCACCTGACCACCCCCGTCCGTCCTGTCTGCCTTCTCCTCCCCCGAAGGAACCCCCGATGACAGCCACACCCTCCCCCCGCTGGGCGCGCGCCCTGGGCGCCGCCGCCGCGGGCCTGGGCTTCACAGCGAGCCTGCTGTTCGCCACACCTCCCGCCGCCGCCCTCCCCGCACCGGTCCCGAGCAAGCCCGCTCCGGCCTCGTCTGCTCCGAGCGCGCCGGCTCCGGCCTCCGCCGGGGAGGACTGCCGCCCCGACGGGCTCCACCAGACCCCCGGCCTGGACGTCCCCTACTGCGACGTCTACGACGCCGAGGGGCGTGAGCTCCTGCCCAACGGCCTCGACCGCAGGGTGATCGGCTACTTCACCAGCTGGCGCAACGGCGCCAACGGACAGCCCGCCTACCTGGCCGACGACATCCCCTGGGACAAGATCTCCCACATCAACTACGCGTTCGGACACGTCGACGAGAACAACCGCCTGTCCGTCGGCCCCGACACCCCCGACAACCCCGCCACCGGGATGACCTGGGACCAGCCCGGTCTGGAGCCCGACCCCGAATTCGGCTACGACGGCCACTTCAACCTGCTGAACAAGTTCAAGAAGGAGAACCCGGGGGTGAAGACCCTGGTCGCCGTCGGCGGCTGGGCCGAGACCGGCGGGTTCTTCGGTCCCGACGGCGAGCGGGTGGACAGCGGCGGCTTCTACTCGACGACCACCACCGAGACCGGGGTCAACCACGCCGGGATCGAGACCTTCGCCGACTCCGCCGTGGAGTTCGTGCGCGAGTACGGGTTCGACGGCCTCGACATCGACTACGAGTACGCGACCTCGATGCAGGGCGCGGGCAGCCCGGACGACTACTGGATCTCCGACGCCCGGCGCGACCTGCTCTGGGAGGGCTACGAGGAGCTGATGCGCGTCCTGCGCGAGAAGCTCGACGAGGCCGCCGCCGAGGACGGCACCTACTACCAGCTGACCGTCGCGGCGCCCTCCTCCGGCTGGCTGCTGCGCGGCCAGGAGGTGCACCAGATCGTCCAGTACCTGGACTTCGTCAACATGATGTCCTACGACCTGCACGGCACCTGGAACCACTTCGTGGGCCACAACGCCGCGCTCTACGACAGCGGCCAGGACCCCGAGCTGAGCGACGTCTACGGCGCCTTCGACGGCATCGGCTACCTGAACGCGGACTGGGCGCACCACTACTTCCGGGGCGCCATGCAGGCGGGCCGGATCAACCTGGGCGTGCCCTTCTACACCCGTGGCTGGCAGGACGTGCAGGGCGGGGAGAACGGCCTGTGGGGCACCGCGGCCCTGCCCGACCAGAACCAGTGCCAACCGGGCACCGGTATCAACGTTCCCTGCGGGCACGGCGCCGAGGGCGTCGACAACCTGTGGTACGACAGCGACCCGGTGACCGGCGACGCGATCGGTGCGGGCGTGAACCCGATCTGGCACGTCCTCAACCTGGAGAACGGGGTCGTCGGGGACTACGCGGCCGACTACGGCGTCACCGACGGGCTCGAAGGCACCTACACACGCCACTGGGACGACGTGACCAAGAACGAGTGGTGGTGGAACGCGGACACCCGGACGTTCCTGTCGGGCGACGCCGACCAGGCCATCGGCGCCAAGGCCGACTACGTGGCCGACACCGGCCTGGGCGGCGTGATGATCTGGGAGATGGCGGGCGACTACTCGTACGACTCCGCCAAGGGCCAGTACGAGATGGGCGACACGCTCGTCACCTCGCTGCACCAGACGCTGAGCAACGCGGGCCCCTACGGTGCGGTCAAGGCCCAGACCGCCGCGCCCGCCGAGGTCCTCGACGTCGACGTGGACTTCCACGGGTTCTCCCTCGGAGACAACAACTACCCGATCACCCCGGACGTGACCGTCACGAACAACTCGGCGGGAGAGATCCCCGGCGGCTCGACGATCACGTTCGACTACGGCACCTCCGCCCCGGCCAACATGAGCGACCAGTCCGGCATGGGGCTGACCCACGTGCAGACGGGGCACAGCCGCGGGGACAACATCGGCGGCCTGGACGGCGACTTCCACCGGGTGGAGCTGACCGTGCCCGGCTGGCAGAGCATCCCGGCCGGAGGTTCGCTGGACTTCACCCTCAGCTACCAGCTCCCGATCTCACAGCCCTCGAACTTCCGCGTCACGGTCGGCTCCAACGAGTACGCGATCACCTACGACCACCCGAGGGAGGGCACGCTGGTCGACGCGCCCGCGGGCGGTGACGACGGCGGCGGCGACCCGCCTGCCGACTGCACCGCACCGGCGTGGACCGCCGGGACCTACACCCAGGGCGACACCGTGACGCACAACGGCACGGCGTACAGGGCCCGGTGGTGGACTCAGGGCGAACCCGGCACCACCGGTGAGTGGGGCGCGTGGGAGGTACTCGGCACCTGCTGACCCGCACCGCGGGGCCCCACCCCCGCGACCGGCGGTCCCCTCGCCCCGGGCCCATCCCCGAGGGGCCGCGCAGTGACGAGGGGCGGGACGCCATCCCCGGCGCCCCGCCCCTCGTTTCCTGTTCCGGGGTCAGACCACGGGCAGACCGGGGCGCAGGATGCTCGGGGCCACGCCGTCGCTGGCCTCCGCGACGCGCTGCCGCTCCTCGGAGACCGGACCGTAGGTCGTGGTGCGCTGGCGCACCGGACGGCCCGTGGGTTCGACCAGCGCCCTGATGTCGCTGATCGTCTTGAACGAACCCTGGCCGGAACCGGCCATCCGGCTGATGGTCTCCTCCATCAGCGTGCCCCCGACATCGTTGACGCCGCCGTTGAGGAGCTGGTGGAAGGTGCCCTCGTTGAGCTTCACCCAGGAGCCCTGGATGTTGTCGATGTGTCCGTGCAGGAGCAGGCGGGCCAGGGCGTGCACCGCGCGGTTCTCGCGGACGGTCGGCCCCGTGCGGGCCAGCCCGGCGAGGTAGATCGGCGCGTTGGTGTGCACGAACGGCAACAGCACGAACTCGGTGAAACCGCGCCTGCCGTTGCGCTCCACCGCCCTCTCCTGGAGCGAGCGCAGCAGCTTGATGTGCGCCACCCAGTGGTGCGGTGAGTCCACGTGCCCGTACATCATCGTGGACGTGGTGGGAATGCCCAGGTCGTGCGCGGTCGTGACGACGTCGATCCACTCGCTGGTGGGCAGTTTGCCCTTGGTGAGGATCCACCGGACCTCGTCGTCGAGGATCTCCGCGGCCGTCCCCGGGATCGAGCCGAGTCCCGCATCGCGGGCACGGGTCAGCCACTCGCGGACCGGCAGGTTGGTGCGGGCCGCGCCGTTCACCACCTCCATCGGACTGAACGCGTGGACGTGCATGTCCGGAACCCGCTCGCGGACGGCGGCGGCGATGTCGAAGTACGCGGTGCCGGGCAGGTCCGGGTGGATCCCGCCCTGCATGCACACCTCGGTGGCCCCCGCCTTCCAGGCCTCCTCCGCCCGGTCGGCGACCTGGTCCAGGGAGAGGGTGTAGGCGTCGGCGTCGGTGCGGCGCTGCGCGAAGGCGCAGAACCGGCAACCGGTGTAGCAGACGTTGGTGAAGTTGATGTTCCTGGTCACAACGTAGGTGACGTCGTCGCCGACGGCGTCCCGGCGGAGCCGGTCGGCCAGCCCGGTGAGTGCCTCCAGGGCGTCGCCTTCGGCGTGCAGCAGCGCCAGCGCCTCGGAGTCGCTCAGCCCCGCCGGGTCGCGTTCGGCGCTGCGCAGCGCGGCGGAGATCTCGGGGTCCAGGCGCCTGGGCTCGGCGCCCCTGCGGTCCACCCCCGGGGTGAGTTCGTCCCAGTCCCCGTAGACCGCGTCGAAGTCGCCGCGCCGGTCCGAGGTGCGCCCCTCGGCGTCGATCCCGGTGTGCAGATCGGTACGTCCGGAGGAGACCAGGACCGCCTCGGGCTCCTGCCAGGGGCGTCCGACCAGCGGGGCGTCCTCCCGGGCCAGACCGGTCTCCGGGTCCACGAGCGCCTCGATGTGTGCGCTCAGGCGCGGGTCGACCCAGGGTTCGCCCGCCCGGATGTACTCCGGGTAGACGGTGAGGCGTTCGCGCAGCCTGAACCCCTGGGCGGCGGTCCGGGCGGCGAGGTCGTCGATCTGGGGCCAGGGGCGTTCGGGGTTGACGTGGTCCGCGGTGAGCGGGGACACCCCGCCCCAGTCGTCGATGCCCGCACGGACCATCAGCTCGTACTCGTCGACGCCGCCCCGCTCGGCCGCGATGAGGTTGGGCGGAGCCTGGATGTGTGCCTTGGGACCCATGACCAGACGTGTCACGGCGATGGTAGCGGCCATCATGTCGCGTTCCGCGTCGGGGCGGTGCATCATCGCGGTGTCCGGCTTGGCCCGGAAGTTCTGCACGATGACCTCCTGGATGCCGCCGTAGCGGCGGGAGACACCGCGCATCGCGAAGATCGACTCGGCCCGGTCCCTGACCGTCTCACCGATCCCGAGCAGGATGCCCGTGGTGAAGGGGACGCTGGAGCGCCCCGCGTCCTCCATCGCCCGCAGCCGTACGGCGGGGTCCTTGTCGGGGCTGCCGTAGTGGGGCTGGCCCTTCTCCTCGAACAGGCGCCTGGAGGTGGTCTCCAGCATCATGCCCATGGACGGGGCCACCGGCTTGAGACGTTGCAGGTCCGACCAGGTCAGCACCCCGGGGTTGAGGTGCGGCAGCAGCCCGGTCTCCTCCAGGACCATGATGGCCATGGCGCGGACGTAGGACAGGGTGTCGTCGTAGCCGCGCGAGTTCAGCCATTCGGCGGCCTGCTTCCACCGGTCCTCGGGCCGGTCCCCCAGGGTGATGAGGACCTCCTTGCAGCCCGTCTCCGCGCCCCTTCGGGCGATGTCCAGGACCTCGTCCGGGGACAGGAAGGGGGCGTCCAGGCGGCCGGGGACGGTCGCGAACGTGCAGTAGTGGCAGCGGTCGCGGCACAGGCGGGTCAACGGGACGAAAACCTTGCGGCTGTAGGTGATGACGTCGGGGCGCCCGGCCGCTTCCAGGCCCGCGTCACGGACCCTTCCCGCGTGTTCCAGGAGCTGGTCGAGGGCCTCACCGCGGGCGTGCAGGAGTACCTCGGCCTCGGTGACGTCGAGGGTCTTGCCGTCCCGGGCTCGGGCCAGTGCCCTGCGCATCGCGGAGGCCGTGGGTGTGGGGATTGGGGCAGGGTCGTTCGCACCACTCATAACGGCTCACCCTACGCTCCTGGCCCTTCCCGGCCTCGGCCGCCACCCGGACAGTTCGGGCAGTCGTGGGACGACCGGGTCAGGACGGGGACTCGTCGAGCGCGGGGAGGGTCTCCTCCACCGTGGTGGTGACGATCTCGACGTCCTCCTCGGTCAGGGTGCGTGTGCGGCGCAGTCGGGTGGTGACGGTCCGGGTCACCACCTGGGAGCTGGGCGCTACCGAGGGATTCTTGGAGCTCAGGTCCTTGTACACGGTCCAGGCGAGGGTGGCGACGGCCACAATGAGGGAACCCACCGCGACCGGATCGACGAACTGGTCGGGGCGGCGGTCGGCCTCGCGACCGTGGAGTTCGGCCTCCACGTCGGCGAGCAGCCGCGGGCCGTGGACCGCGCTCAGGCGTTCGGCGGCGGCGCGGGCCCCGAGGGCGACGGGGTCGTTCATGGGAGGACTCCTCGACTTGGGTTACTCGGATGCTTCGACGAACTCGCGCACGTTGTCGGGCAAGGGGTTCCCGATCACTTCGGACCAGGTTTGTTCCAGGACGGGAACCCCAAGGTTCCTGGCCAGCAATCGGAGCAGGGCGAGCGCTCTTTCCGTCGATGGATGCGGGAGGTCCGAGAACAGTGCGACGCTTCGAATCACCATCTCCAGCGCCTGCCCCAGCGACCCGCGCTCTACCGCCAGAAATCCCCGCTCCGCGTAGTTCAAGGCCATTCTCGGCCGGTCACCGAGCTCTTCGTTGACGGCGAGTGAATGGCGGAACCATTCTTCGGCCCCGGCCAGGTCGCCGCTCTTCTGGGCGATCATACCCAATTGGTGGTACGAGGAGGCCAGGCCCGGACCGTCATCAAGCTCCGCGGAAATTTCGAGTTCCCGGTGGACCCAATATTGGGCACCGCTGAAATCACCGAGTTCCTGGGCGATCATGCTCAACTCGTGAAAGGAGGCGGCCATACCCCGACGGTCGCCCAGTTCCTCCTCGCAGGCGAGCGACCGGCGGTGCCAGTCCCCGGCACCCTTCAGGTCACCACGCGCCTGAGCGACCACACCCAGGTGATGGCAGGAGGATGCCACGCCCGATTTGTTATCAAGCTCTTCAGAGATGGCCAGCGACTGGCGCAACCAGGACGCGGCGCCGTCCAGGTCACCGCGGTCATGCGCGATCATGCCCAGCTGATGGAAGGAGGCGGCCATCTCCTGACGGTCACCCAGTCCCCCCTCGACGGCGAGCGACCGGTGGTGCCAGTCCCCGGCACCGTCCAGGTCACCGCGCTCCTGGGCAACCACACCCAACTGACGATAAGCGAAAGCAAGGTACGCGCGCGCTTCCCCGGAAACCGACTGCTCCAGCAAAGCGTCGATCATGTCGACACAGACCATCTGAGCGGCATCAAGCCGTTTGGCGATCAGTTGACGTACCACCTCAGCCGCGGAGACAGACAGCCACAGCTCTCCAGCCCCCGTGTTCAGGCGAGGCGGCGAACCATCGCCGGTTTCCACCACCAGACGGACCCGATCCGACCAAGCCTGGGCCTCCGTTTCCATACCTTGCAAACCCCAGTACTTTTCGAGCACCCGACGAATCGGCACGGCGTTTTCCCACAGCTGGTGTTCGAGGGCGTGGGCGAGGAAGTACCCCAGGTTGGACTGGTGGGCCGCGGTCATCGCCAGGGCTGTCGAGGCGTCGTCCGTACCGAAGTTTTTGGACAGCCATCCGGCGATGGCCGCGAAGGCGGTCGAAAGCGCGTGGACGGTCGCCTCGCGTTGGGCGGTGAAGTCCTCCGGGTGGGTGGCGCGCCAGAGATCGGACAGGTAGGAGGGCAGGGCCGGGTGCATCCGGTACATGCCCGCGCCGAGCTCGGTGAGCAGCCCGATCCCGGCGGCCCGGTCCAGGACCTTCTTCCAGTCGTCACGGCTGAGCCCCTGGAGCCGGTCCGGGACTCCCTGCCCCTCGGTGGGCACACCCAGGACGTTGATGTCGGCGGTGCTGTGGAACAGCGACAGCACGGTCAGCGCCTGCTGGTCCTCCGGAGCCAGGTGGGTGAAGGAGTGGGTGATGCTGACCGACAGGGAGGTGTCCCGGTCGGCACCGTCCCGCCCCGGCAGCGGAGTCGTGCCGCGCAATCCCTCCAGGAGGGTTTCGGGGTCGGCCCTCTCCAGCAGGGGCAGGACGAGCTTCATGCTCATGGGGTGGCCGTCCAGCCAACGCAGCAGGTCGGCGAAGGCCTCCCCCTGCCGTTTGGGCAGTGTGTCGGGGTAGCCCGCCAGGAGGTGGTCGGTGTACTCGTTGGCCTCCTCCAGGGTCAGCCCGCCGACGGGTACCCGCCGCACCCCGTCCAGCCACTCCTCCCGGGTACGGCTGGTGATGATCAGGGCGCTCCGGCCGCGTGCGAGGTCGCCCAGGAAGGCGTTGATCCGGTCGCGTTCGGTTTCGTCCAGCGGCGGGGTGGCGGTTCCGGGGTCGGGCAGGGTGTGGGTGCTCTCGAAGTTGTCCCAGATCAGCAAGCACCGCTGGGTGGCGAGCAGTTCCCGGACCGCGGCCTCCCGCTGGTCGGGGTCCAGGGTGGTGAACTCGGGCCCGAACACCTGAGCGCCGATCCGGCCGATCACCCCGTCGAGGCTGTAGGAAGCGGGGCCGCCGGGCCGGAAGGAGTACCAGAACACCAGGTCCGGCCGGTCCACCCCGCGGGTGTCGCGCCACCAGCGGCCGAAGGCCTTGGCCAGCTCCGTCTTGCCCGATCCGGCGGCACCGTGCAGCACGACCGTCCTCTGGTGGGGCAGAGCGGTCTCCAGGGCGTGGAACACGCTGTCACGGCCCACGAACACACCTTCGGAGGCCAACTCCCCCTCGCCCGGCTGGGTGGCGGCCGTCGTGGCGGTGCGGTGGCGGTCGAGGATCTCCCCGATCGGGTCCATCCCGGTGCGCTCGGTGCGCAGGCCGGGCAGGGCGATGTCGCTGCGCCGGTAGTGGACCGGCACCACCCAGTCCTTGAAGGGCAGGTCGCCGCGAGGGCTGGTGCGGGTGTCCTTGAGGGCGAGTCGACGGCGGCCCGCGGTGACGGCCTCGGCGACCCGGTCACCGGCGAAGAGGCGCTCGTAGAAGGCGGTCATGAACTCGGCGGCGGCGTAGGTGTAGACGCTGTAGGCCATCGCGATGACCGAGGCGACCCGGTCCTGGACCAGGCGGGTCGCGATCGCCGCCTCCGCCTCCGCCTCCAGCTGACCGGACTGGCAGGCGTTGAGGACCACCACCGGGACCTGCCCCTCAGCCAGGACCCGGGCCACCTGCTCCGCGGGCACCAGGTCGGTGCCGCCTCCGGACCTCTCGAACGCCAGCATGCCCTGGGGGACGTCGCCCTGGAACAGGCGCCGGTCCCACCCCCGGCCCGCCCCCGAGGTGGACGCTGGTGCTGTCCCGAAGGCTCCGTGACCGTCGAAGTGCACGATCTGGAAGGGTCTGCCCTCCCGCACGGCCTCGGCCAACACCTCGCTCAGCCGGTCCAGGGTGGGCGGCCGCAGCAGGACCAGGTCGACCCTGCCGCGCACGGCCTCCAACCGCTCCAGCAGGGGGCGGGCGATGATCCGGTAACCGACATCCCTTTCCCCGGCCGGGCGGGAGATGACCATCAGGACCCGTAGGTCCTTCTGGGCGAGGGGGAAGGCGGGTTCCAGCGGGTTGGCGGGCAGACTGCGGACGACGCCCACCCCGTCCAGGACCAGCGGCCTGTCCCGGGAGGGGTCGTGCAGCAGTTCCCAGGGCAGGCCCAGGTGGAGCGCGGAAGTGGACTGGACGACCACTTCGACGTGGGTGGCGCGGGCGCGCAGGGCGCCGTAGGCCTCGCGCCAGGGGCCGGTCCGGAACAGGGCCTGGAAGAGGGCCGTGCCCCACTCGGTCATCCGCCGGGCCACCTCCCGGCCCCGGTCGGCGTACTTTCCGTACGGCCAGCGCAGGTAGTCCTCCAGGTACCAGCGCAGATCCTCCAGGTCGGAGCTGTCCAACGGCAGCTCCACCGCCGTGGGTTCACCGATCCGTTGGGGAGCGGTCTCGTGGGCCCAGTGCACCGCGACGTCCACGACACCCCCGGGGGAGATGTCCACGATCATTCGGTCGACCACGGGGGCCTCTCTTCCTGGGGGCTGGGCCGTACTGCCCGGGGGGCGGGGCGTGACAGGGCCTCCATGGAAGCACACCGAAAGCCCGCGATGGCGGGCTTGTGGTGCTTTCCGACCACGGCCCCGCCCCGCCGAGGACAGTCGTCCCTTCGGAGGGACGGGCCCGCGGGCAACCGATGCGAGCGGGTCCGGCGCACTAGGGTGGCGGAGTGCTGACTCGGCTCCGACGCAACATGTGGGTGCGCCTGTCCCTGCTCGCGCTGGTGTGCGCGTGCGCGGGCGCGGCCCTGTACGCCAACTGGACGCAGGCCCGCGACGCCGTCTCCGAACTCCCGCTGTGGGTGCTGCCCGCCGCCGCCCTGGCCGGGATGGCGGGGCTGGCCGCGCAGATGTTGGCGTGGCGGTCACTGCTCGCCGGTCTGGGTTCCGCGCTGCCGCGCGCGGCGGCCGCCCGGGTGATGTTCGTCGGACAGCTCGGCAAGTACCTGCCCGGTTCGGTGTGGGCGTTCGTGGCCCAGGTGGAGCTGGCCCGGGACTGGCGGGTGCCGCGCTCGCGCGGAGCGGCCGCGACCCTGTTGGCGATCGCGGTGACGGTGGCGGTGAGCCTGGCGGTGGCCGCCGTGGCGCTGCCCCTGTCCTCGGTGGAGGCCGCCCGCCGCTGGTGGTGGGCGCTGGCCGCCGCTCCACTGCTGCTGGTCTGCCTGCACCCGCGTGTGCTGGGCTGGGGTGTGCGGTCGGCGGCGCGCCCCTTCTCCCGGTTCCGGGAGGTGGCCGAGGCGGGTCCGCTGAGGGTCGAGGGGAGTTCGGTCGCCGCGTCCGTGGGCTGGACCCTGGTGGCCTGGGTGCCGCTGGGGCTGCACGTGTGGTTGCTGACCTGGGCGGTGGGCGGCGACGCGCTGCGCTCGGTCGGCCCGGCGGTGGGCGCCTACGCGCTGGCCTGGATCCTGGGGCTGCTGGTGGTGTTCGCCCCCGCCGGTCTGGGCGTGCGCGAGGCAGTGCTGGTGGTGGCGTTGGCCCCTGTGGTGGACGCGGGTGCGGCGTTGGTCGTGGCGGTGCTCTCACGGCTGGTGATGACGGTGGCGGACGTGGGTTGGGCCGGGTTGGCGGTACTGCTGACCAGGGCTCCGGGCCCCGGTGGGGAAGACGGGCCGGAGCACGCTGACGGCACCGCGTCCGATCCGGCGACCGGCCCCGTCTGAACACGGCTCTCCAGGACCCGGACCCTGGGGGTATGTCCGCGCAAAACAGGAAAGAAACCTTTCTTTTATGGTCGGCGCGGCCTATGCTCATGCCGTATGAACTGGGCCCCCCGCTCCCCACGTGTCCTGTCCGCCCTCGCCCTGTCACTGGCCCCGGTACCGGCCCTGCTCGGCGCCGCCGCTCCGGCGACCGCCACCGACCCGACGCCCGAAGGCCCCTCGCACGCCTACGTCCAACCCGCCGAGGTCGAGTGCGACCGGGGCGCGGGCACCGTCACCGTGGTCGGGCAGGTCTTCCCCGTCCTGAGCCGGTCCACCGAGGGGCGCTCGGAGCTCTCCCTGGACCTGGCGGCCGAACTCGCCGGGGACGCCGAGGTCGCAGAGAACGCTGGGACCACCGGGGGCGCCGAGACGGTGGCCGAACTCGAACTCGCCCTGGCACCGCACGCACGGCCCCTGCCCGGGGTCACCCCCGAGGAGATGACCGAAGCCGCCGATCGCGCCGGACCGCTGACCGCCACCCTGTCCGGTGCAGACGGCCGGCTCCTGTCCGGAGACGGTTCACCCACCCTGGCCTGGCAGGACTGGGAGCCCCCGGTGGGCTTCTACGAGGTCCGCGTCGCCACCGAGGCCTTCTCCCTTCCCGGCTTCGGCGACTGCGCGGTGGTCGGCGGCGGCCCGCTCGCCAGCGTCCAGGTCGGCACCGAGGAGGAGCAGGACCAGCAGCGGGAGGCCGGAGCGGACGAGGCCGCCGGTCCCTCCGACTGGCGGGACCACCTGCCCTGGGTCATCCTGACCATGGGCGTGCTCGGCGCGCTCTGCCTGCTGGTGCCGGCCGTCCTGCATCTGAGGGACAGGGCCGCGCGGTAGGCCCGGCGGCTCCGAGCCCTGGACCCGGCTTCCGGCCCGGCGGCCGGCTCAGGACCCGAGGAGCCGGTCGATGTAGGCCCGCCAGTACGGTTCGGCGTCGACCGGACGGACCCCCGCCCGGAGTCTGGCCGGTTCACCGGGACGGTAGAACCCGGCCAGCGCCCGGGCCAGGTCCGGGACGTCTCCGGGCTCGCAGAGCAGGCCGTCCGCCCCGTCCCGGACGTGGTCGGCGAGGGTGCCCGCCCGAGTGGCGATGACCGGGAGCCCGTGTTCGTGGGCCAGCCACACGTTCTGGGTGGCGGTGGCGGAACGGTAGGGCAGCACGAGGGCGTCGGCCTCGGCGAGGAGGCCGGGGAGTTCCTCAACCGGCACGTAGCCCTCCCGGAACCGGACCCGATCGGTCAGCCCCAGCTCCCCCGCCAGAGCGGCCAGGTCCGCCGAGCCGCCCCAGAACTCACCCGCGACGGTGAGGGTGACGTCCTCGGGCGCTCCCTCGGCGAGGGCGCGCAGCAGTACGTCCACACCCTTGTAGGGCCGGACGATCCCGAAGAACAACAGGTGCCGGTGTTCGCCCGGCTGCTCCTCCGAACGCGCTCCCCCGGTCTCGGGCAGGTGCGGGGGCATCTCCGCGACCACGGGGGCCGGCCCCTGGGGCACGAGGAGCCCTTCGGCGAGGCGGCCCTGCTCGGACGAGTGGGTGAGGACCCCGTCGACCCGGCGCAGCAGCGCACGGACCAGGGAGACGTCGATCGCGCGGCGCTCGTGCGGCAGGACGTTGTGGCACAGCGCCACCACCCTGGGACCGGCACCGGTCCGGCCACGGGACCTGATCCCGGCGAGGAGACCCAGGTAGGCGGGCACCTGCACCGGCGAGAACAGGGTCAGCACCACCAGGTCGGCGTCCCGGGCCAGCCACCGCCCGGTTCGCCACCAACCGTCCGGGCGGTACCAGGCCAGGTCGTGCCGGGTGTCGGGGAACGGCTCGCCCTCGGGGTCGGTGATGGTCTGCCGTCCCGGGTACAGCGCCGCCGGGTACTGCGCCCGCCACGACTCGATCCGCACCGCGTGGCCGAGGCCGCGCAGCCGGTGCGCGAGCTCGGTGGTGTGCCGGGCCCCGCCTCCCTTGTAGGGGTGGGCGGGGCCGACGAGGACGATGCTCCGTGCCGCGGGGACCCCCGGGCCGCCCGCGCTCCGGTCCGCTTCGGTCACGGGTGCTCCCTGGAACGCACGATGAGGTCGGCCAGGAGCGCGATCGCCGCGATGATCAGCCCGGTCATCAGGATCATGACGGTGTTGTTGGGCATGTAGAGCGGATTGCGGACCTGGTCGTAGACGAACTTGGCCGCGCCGATCCCCAGCAGCCACAGGGCGGGCGGCATCAGGACCTTGAGCGGGTTGAAGTACATGACCATGCGCAGCACCTGGAGGATGTACCGGTAGGCGTCGCGCACGAAGTGGAACTTGGACGTGCCCGCGCGCTTGGCGTACTCGATGGGCACGTACTTCACGGGGTGCTGGTTGGAGAGAAACGCCAGCGTGATGGTGGTGACGCAGGAGAAACCGGGCGGCAGCAGGCGCAGGTAGGGGCGGGCGACGTCGCGGCGGAACACGCGCAGGCCCGAGTTGAGGTCGGGGATGCGGGTGTTGGTGAGGCGTTCGGCGATCTTGCGGATCAGCCACTTGGCGGGGACCCGGAGCGCCTTGTGCGTGCCCATCTCCTGGGTGCGGGCGCCCACGACCTGGTCCGTCTCGGGGTCGGCGTCGAGCATGGCGACGAACTCGGGGATGCGCTCGTTGGGGTAGCTCATGTCCGCGTCGGTCCACACCACGTACTCGCCGCGGGCCCGCTGGCTGCCGATCCGCCGCACGGTGCCCGAGCCGCCGTTGTGCCCGAAGGCCACCACGCGCATGTGCGGGAAGAGTCCGGCGGCCTCGCGCAGCCGGGTGAGGGTGCCGTCGGTGGAGGCGTCGTCGACCGCGAGAAGCTCGTACCCGTACCCGGAGGCGTCCATCGCCGAGCAGATCCGCTTGATCTCGTCGACGACGTGCTCCTCCTCGTTGTAGCAGGGGAGGACGACGGTGACCCGCACGGGCGGGTCCTGCTCGGGGCCTTCGGGGCGGTTCGGGTCTGCTGGTCTCATCCGGTTCTTCTCAGCTTGTGCTGGTGACTGGGTCGGGGCACGAGGCCGTCGGAGGGCACTCGGGTGCGGGCAGAACGGCGGTCCACACGCTTCCGTTGAAGGTCCAGTGCCCGGTCGGGGGTTCCATGAGGGTACTCGGGTCCATCTCGGCGACCACGTGGAAGTGCCGTTCGGGCTCCACCGAGGGGCCGGTGAGCTCGGTCAGCAGGTCCCACTCCGGCCCGGCGAGCACGGCGTCCCGGCCGCGCTCGTGCACGGCGGAGACGACGCGTTCGACCGACTCCGGTGTGGGGTCGTCCAGGGCGGCGGTGGGCACCCCGCACACGTTGCGCAGCAGCGGCATGTACCCCCCGGCCATCCCGGAGTCGACCACGATGACCGAGGCGTGGGTCGGCAGCGACTCGCAGAGCCGTTCGGTCTGCGCGACCGTCCCCACGTCCTGCCGGTACCCCATGATCCCCCAGGCGGAGGTCACGGCCGCGGGCACGAGCAGGGACACGGCGGCGCCGGCGGCGAGCACGGACGGCAGCGACCTGGCGAGCGGCCCGCCCCGGGCGTCGTCGACGGCCCTCTCGCAATAGCGGGTCAGCCAGGCCAGGAACCACACCGCGAACAGGATGAACGCGGGGATCACCAGCACGATCAGGCGTCTGCTGGCCCAGGGGTGGTCCGGGGTGATGGCGGGGCGCAGCAGGGTCGTGCCGACCGTCCACACGAGCAGCATGGCGGGCAGGAGCCAGTACGGGTCGCGGCGCAGGATCAGTCTGCGCAGGACCAGGGCCACGCCCAGGGAGGCGAACAGCACGGTGCCCAGCCCCACGTACCAGCCCACCCAGTACAGGCTCATGTCGTAGTAGGTGCGGCTGCCCTCGATCGGCAGGCCCTCGACCCCCTGCACGTAGGCGACCCACTGGTCGGTGAAGTCGCTGCCGTGCCCGTAGTCCGGCCACAGCAGCGGGCGGACAGCGAAACCGACCATGACCAGCAGCGCGAACAGCGCCACCGCGCCGGGCAGCCAGCGCACCCGTTCGGTGTGCGGCAGCCCGTACCGCCACAGGGCCGCGGTGAGCACGACGGTGGCGAAGACGACCCCGGCGCTGATCAGCAGGAGCGGATTCAGCGAGTCCGACAGGTACTCCAGGTAGGGGTAGGAGTAGCCGTACCCCGCGATCAGTCCGTAGGCGAGGCCCACGCAGAGCCCGGCGAGCAGCGGCAGCGCCTGTCCGCGCCGGGCGACCAGCAGGAGCCCGACGAAGCCCACCACCGGCAGGAGGTCGCGGATGGCGTCGATGCGCACCAGCACCCCCAGGCCGAACACCACTCCGGCGACGGCCGCCAGCGTCTGCGGGGACTGCCAGCGGTCGGTGAGGTGGCGGTGCCGGGACAGGGCGTCGAAGGCGAGGACCAGGCCGCCCAGGAGCAGGACCTGGGCGAGGGGTTCGCTGTAGGTGAACCGGCTGACCCACTGCTGGGGGAGGCAGACCGCCAGGACCAGAGCGGCCAGTGGGGCCCAGCGGGCACCGACGAGGCGGGCGGTGAGCCCGGCGAAGGTGAGGACGCCCAGGGCCCCCAGGATCGGTGCGGTCACGAGCATGCCGTCGAGTCCGCCCAGCCAGTAGCCGGCGGCCAGCACCAGGGGCGCCCCGGCCATGAACTGCGGCCAGATGACGTCGTCGCGCTGGTAGTGGGCGAGGCTCTGGTAGCTGAGCCCCGGGTCGTCGCCCGCGATGAGTTCGCGCTGCTGCGGGATGGGCAGGTAGCCGTTCTCCGCGATCCAGGACGTGTACATCGCGTAGGAGGCCGGGTCGCGCCGGATCACCAGCGCCTCGGCGTGGAAGGCGATCTGGACGGCCGCGAAGGCCACCGTGATGCCCAGGACCGCGATCACCGGCCACCAGGGCACGTCCTCGTCGACCGGCGGGTCCGGGACGAGGCGGGGCAGGAGGGCGCAGGCCGCGACCACGGCGGGGAGCCCCAGGGCGGCTCCGGTCAGCGGGGTGAACTGGCCGAGGAGCAGGAGGGGGAAGGCCGCGAGGAGCCAGGCCGACAGGGCGATCGCGGGGAGCGCGGTCACACGGGCGAGGCACCGTCCGGGAAGCAGGCGCATGGGGGCAACTCTGGCACTTGTCGGCACGGTACGCACACCGCGCCCCCGTGGCGGGGCCGCTGCGCCGCCGGGGCGGGGCGGTCGGCCACGAGCTCGGTGGGAGACGTGCCGGGCGACGCGCGGCAGGGCGGACGCCCGCCGAACACGCCCTAACATGGGCGCCATGTCCGACTCTCCCGCGCGGCTCTGGCGCGACCTCGTCTCCACCGATCCCTCCCGGCCGTTCGTGACCTCCTACGACGAATTCGGCGACCGGATCGAGCTGTCCCGGGCCACCCTCGACAACTGGGTGTCCAAGACCTCCAACATGCTCGTGGACGGTTTCGGTACGCAGCCGGGGGACCGGATCGCGCTCGCCCTGCCGCCGCACTGGCAGTCGTTGGCGTGGCTGCTGTCCTGCTGGTCGGTGGGGGCCGCGGCGGTGTTGTCCGCGGACGGGGTCGCCCCGGGCGCCGAGGTCGCGGTGGCCGCCCCGGGCCGCCTGGAGGACGCCCTGGACAGCGGCGCCGAGGAGGTCGTGGGCACCTCCCTGGACCCGCTGGGCCTGCCGCTGCGCGAGGTTCCGCCCATGGTCACCGACTACACCGTGGAGGTGCGCGGGCACGGCGACCACTTCCCCGCGTACCCGGTGGACCCCGCGGAACCCGCTCTGGAGTCCGCCGGGCGCACCCTCACCGGCTCCGAGGTGGTGGCCGCCGGACGGTCCCTGGCCCAGGAGTGGGAACTGGACGCGCAGGACCGGCTCGCCGTGGTCGTCGCCCCGGACGCCCCGCTCACCGCCCTGGGCGGGGAGCTGGCGGTGCTCACCGCGGCGGTCGTCTCCGGGGTCCCCCTGGTGCTGACCCCCGCCCCGGCCGAGGACGGCCTCCAGCGGTTCCTGGACCGGATGGGGACGGAGCGGGTGAGCGCCCTGTACGGGACCGAACTCGAAGGTGAGCTGCCCTTCCGCCGGGTGGGCTGAGCCCGGTCCGGGCGGGCCCCGAACAAGGCCGGCCCTTTGTCTGTGATGTCGGTTTGGTAGAACACCCCGGTGGACGACGAAACCCTCTTGACACTGCTCCTGCTCGCGGTCGCCGCGGGCGTGGCCCTCTACACGGGCGGCCGCCGGACCCTCTCCGCCCTCGCACGACGCCGACGCGACCTGGAACTGACCGGGTCCGGGGTCCGGGCCCATGGGGTGGTCTCCGCCGTCCATCCCATGGACCGTGCCTCGGGCCGGCACTCGGTGGCCGTCCGGGTGCACGACGGCCAGGGGCGTTCCTGGGACACCGCCGACGACTCGGGGACGGGCGGTTACCTCCTTCGGGAGGGCACCCCGGTCACGGTGCTGTACGCCCCCGGGAACCCCTCGAACGCCCGGGTGGAGCGCGCGGCCTTCCCGGAGCCCTCCATGGGCGACTACCCGCTGTACCGCGACGGGATCCCCGAGCCGCCCTCCCTCCTGGCGGCGGTCTCCCCCCTCGCGGGAGCCCTGGTGGTCCTCGGGGCCGCCGTCCTGGCCGCCCTGAACATGAGCGGCACGGTTCTACTCCTCGTGCCACCGCTCTTCGCGCTGGTGGGCCTGGGACTGCTGGTGCGCACGGTGTACCGCATGCTCACCGGAAAGGTCGTCCGCCCGGAGTACGGCGCCTCCGCCACCGGTGTGGTCACCGACTGCTGGACCGAGGTGAGGTGGAAGCGCGACGGGAACAGGCGCAGGAAGGTGCGTCTGCACCCGTTCACGGTCCGATTCCGGGCCGCCGACGGACGCGAGGTCCACCTGCGCCACCCCATCGCCGGCAGCAGCTTCGCACCCGAACCCGGGGAGCGCCTGCACGTCGACTACGACCCCGCCCACCCGCCGCACTACGCCCTGGCCGACCACCCGAACCCGGGTGCCCTGCCGGTCCTGCTGCCGCTCCTCGTGGGCGTGGTGTTCACCCTCGTCGGGTCGGTGCTGACGTTCGTGTTCCGGGTTCTCGCCCCCTTCTGAGGGCCGGGTCGTTCACACCGCCGGGTTCGGGCGGCCCGCCGGGCGCGGGCCGCGGCCCCGTTCGCGTTCCTGCCGGCGCCGTTCCCGCACGGCCTTGCGGACCGCGCGCTCCTCGCGGGCGGCGCGTTCGGCCTCGGCTCGGTAGACGTCGGCGGCCTGGGCGGCGAGTTCCGGGTGCATGGTGTCCCCTTCGGTGAGTCCGTGTCCGCCGGATTCCCTCTGTCCGACTGCCTTCAGACTCCCGGTAAGGCCCCCGCCGCCACATCGGGAAAGTGCACCAGAAACCGGCGCCGTGCCCCGCCTCAGTGGTGCGGGGCACGGCGCCGGAGGTGTCTGAGGTACCTCAGAGGACACCGGTCGGGACCGCAGGTGCCTCAGACGGCGGGACGGGTTCAGGCTTCCCGGTAGTAGGGGTCGGCGGCCACACCCTCACGCCTGGCCTCGTCGTAGGTGTACACCTCGCGGCCGCCCACGAACACGCGCTGGGCGCGACTCATGATGTCGAGCGGGTCCCCGGACCAGACCACGATGTCGGCGTCCATCCCCGGCCTGAGGGCGCCCACCCGGTCGTCCAGGCCCATGATCTCGGCGGGGTTGAGCGTCAGGGCGCGGATCGCGGAGTCGCGGTCCATGCCCTCCTTGACGCACAGGATGGCCTGGTGGACGAGGAACTCGATCGGAATGACCGGGGCGTCGGTGGTGAGGGCGACCTTGACGCCCGCGCGGTCCAGGATGCCGGGGTTGGCGAGGGTTCTGTTGCCGACCTCGACCTTGGACCGGCTGGTCATCAGCGGCCCGGTGATGACCGGGATGCCGCGTTCGGCGATCTCGTCGGCCAGCAGGTGGCCCTCGGTGCAGTGGTTGATGATGAGCCGGTAGCCGAACTCGTCGGCCAGCCGCATCGCGGTGTGCATGTCGTCGGCGCGGTGCACGTGCTGGCACCAGGGCACCTCCCCGTCCAGTACCCGGACGAGGGTCTCCAGGGTGTTGTCGCGGTCGAAGGGCGTGCCCTCCCGCTCGGCGTGGTCCCGCTTGGCCTTGTAGTCCTGGGCCTTGGTGAAGGCGTCGCGGATGACCGCGGCCACACCCTGGCGGGTGGAGGGAAGCGTGTCCTTGTTGCCGTAGACCCGCTTGGGGTTCTCGCCCAGGGCGCTCTTGACGCTGGCGGGCTCCTTGATCAGCCGGTCCTCCACGCTGCGGCCCCACATCTTGATGGCCACGGTGCGGCCGCCGATGGGGTTGCCCGATCCGGGCTTGATCACGGAGCTGGTGACACCGCCGGACAGGGCGTCGGTGAACCCCTGGTCGGCGGGGTTGATGGCGTCGAGCGCCCGCATCCGGGCACCGTTGGGGTCGGTCATCTCGTTGGTGTCGTCACCGGCCCAGCCGATGGTCTCCTCGTGGATGCCGACATGGCCGTGGGCCTCGACGAAGCCGGGCAGGACCCACTTGCCCGCGGCGTCCACGATCTCGGCGCCCTCGGGGACGGCGACGTCGGCTGCCGCGCCGACGGCGGCGATCCTGCCGTCGGTGATGAGGACCGTGCCGCCGTCGATGGGGTCTCCGTCGACGGGGACGACGTATCCGGAAGTGATAGCGATATCCATGGCGGGCAACCTAGCCCATGGACGGTCACGTTCCCAAGGCTCTTTCGCAACCGATCATCCCACGACCGGCCGTGCACGCCCCTCGCCGTCCGCGGGTGCGCCCGGTGCCGTCCACCGCCCGTGCCCGGCGGCCGGTCAGTCGGCCGACCAGCGCGCGGTGAGGAGTTCGGACTCGGGGCTCAGGTCGACGCTGGCCTCCTCGATGGAGTCGCGCACCATCCGGCAGTGGCCGACGTCCTCGCTGTCCCCGGTGAGTTCGCCGCCCTGGGCGGCGAAGGCGTAGACCATGCTGGGGCGGTCGGCGAACTCCATGATCCGGAAGGCCCCGCCGAGCCCCGGGTGGTTCGGTGTCTTCTCGGGGATGATCCCGAGGTCGACGATGCCCGCCTTGATCAGGTCGGCGAGGAAGTCGCGCTGGCCGTTGAGCACGTCGGCGCCGCCCTGGGGCCGCTGGAGCACGGACTCGTTGAGGACCACGCGCAGGACCGGGCCGCCCGGTCCGGTCATCGCCGCCCGGTCGGCCATCTCCCCGTCCACCATGGCCTCGATCTCCGCGGGCTCCAGGTTGGGGTGGCCGGGTTCGAGGACCGCCCGCGAGTACTCGCGGGTGCGCAGGAAGACGGGGACCGTCATCGGCTGGTGCTCCCACAGGCGGGCGGCGTGCGTACCGAGTTCGCTCATGTCGCCGAACTCGGTGGGGAACGCCTCCGCCTGGATGGTGATCGCCCAGGCGTCGACCAGCTGGTGCTCCGTGCCCAGGACGGTGTCGACCCGTTCGACCAGGGAGCGGGCCGGTCGGCAGTGCGCGTCCTCGACCTCGCGGAGCTTGTCGTCGGTCACTCCCACGTTCTCGGCGAGCTCGGCGCGCGAGAGGCCCCGGTCGGATCGGGCACGCAGTACCCGAGCCCCGAAGGGGAGCCACATCGCCGACGGCAACACGGTGTTCACACCCATAACCTCTCCCGTCCTCGCCCGAGGTTTGCGGGCCTGTGGTGACGTACCCTCGGTTCGACGCCCCAGCCCCTCTGTTCGAACCTTCTCCCGCGCCGGGGCGGCTGGTCAAGCGACCGGGCGGGAGCGGCCATCCGTGATAAGTCAGTACAAAGTCGACGATGTCGCCCCTCTCTGTCGAGTGTTTCCCCCGATTGGAAGGTCCGTTGGTCCACCTCGCCCTCCTCCTCGCACTGATGTCGCTCGCGTTCTGGGTGTACGTGCTGTTCGACGTCATCGGGTCGGACTCCGAGCGGATCAGGCTGCTGCCGAAGCCGGTGTGGGCGGTGATCGTCCTCCTGTTGCCCAAACTCGGTGCTGCGCTGTGGTTCCTGCTGGGGCGCCCGCCGCGGGAGCCCGCGCCGCCCGGCGGACCGGTCGGCCCCGCGCCGCCCTTCCCCGAGTACGAGCACCCCGGACGCGCCCGGGCCGCATCCCCGGAGGAGGACGAGGCCTTCCTGCGGCGCTGCCGCGAACGCGCCGAGGAACAGCGCCGCCGGGCCAGGGAGATGCAGGAACGGCAGGCCCGGGAGGCCGGCGGCGGCCCCGGGACGGAAACCGGCGACGGCCCCGGCCCGGAGACCGGAGAGCCGCGCGGACACGACGGGGACGAGGACCCGGCGGGCCCCGCCTCCTGAGCCGAGCGCCGAGTTTCGGTCAGGTGCCACCCGGGGATTTGGTGTGCACTTGTGCGCAGTACTCTGTGTGCCGCCCGCTGCGCACCTGATCTCGGAAGTGAACCATGAACCGTTTGACCCTGCCGGTATCGATCCTCGCCTGCACCGCCCTGTTCGCGACCTCGGCGTGCCAGGACGAGGAGAAGCCCACCTCGGACGCGGGAGGCGCCACGCTCCACACCAGTGCGGGCGACATCAGGGTGGAACTGCTGGCCTCCGAGGCGCCGCTGACCGTCACCAACTTCGTCGATCTCGCCGAGGGCAACGGCCCGGCCAACCCGGAGACGGGCCGGGACGAGTTCTACGACGGCACGGTCTTCCACCGCGTGATCGAGGACTTCATGATCCAGGGCGGCGACCCGCAGGGCACCGGCCGCGGCGGCCCCGGCTACCAGTTCGAGGACGAGTTCGACTCGGGCCTGACCTTCGACGAGCCGGGCGTACTGGCGATGGCCAACTCGGGCCCGAACACCAACGGCTCCCAGTTCTTCATCACGGTGGAGCCGACCCCGTCACTGGACGGCAAGCACACCATCTTCGGCAGGGTGGCCGACGAGGAGTCGATGGCGGTCGTGGAGGCGATCTCGGTGGTCGAGACGGACGCCAACGACCGTCCCCTCAGCGACGTCGTCCTGGAGTCGGTGACCATCAACCACGCGGACGGTTGACGGCGGTTCCCACGGGGTTCCCGGGCCGACAGCCGCGGCCCGGGGATCAGGTCACGCCCAGTAGCCGTGCGGCGCCGGGCCAGACCTCGTCCAACAGGGCGGGATCGTTGCGCACCCGGGCGAGCAGCACCATGCCCTCGATCTGCGCGACCGTCGACCTGGCCAGAGCGCCGGCTTCGGCCGTCGATCCGACCAGTCCCGCCTCCTGCGCCTCGCCGATCAGGCGGGCGACCATACCGACCTGCTCGTCGAACACCTCGGACAGCCGCCGGCGCACCTGCGGTTCCTGTCCGCTCAGCTCCAGGGCGAGGTTGCCGTAGAGGCACCCGTGGATCACCCCCGACTCGCTGTGGTCGGTGCGCTGGGTACCGAGCAGGCACTCGACCAGGGCGCGGAGCCGCCCCAGGGGCCCTCCGGCGGCCTGGGCCAGGGCTGCCTCCAGCGCGCGGCGCTCCTGGGCCCACTGCTCGTCGACCGCTTCCACGGTCAGCGCCTGCTTGGAGTCGAAGAAGTGGTAGAAACTGCCCTTCTTCACCCCGGCGTCGGCGCAGATGTCCGCGATCCCGAGGGCCGTGTAGCCCCGCGCGCGCATGAGTCTGCGCGAGGAGTCCAGGATGCGTTCCCTCGCGTCACTCGTCCGTCCCATGGACCAAGAGTATACGTCCGGTCAACTATCGGTGTTGAGCCACAGGATCGCAGTATTGCCAAATAGTTGACCGGTCGTCTATGTTTGTCCCAACGCGGGCCGACGCGCCCACCCGACGGAGGAAGAGAGTCCCCCATGCACGACGTCCGAGTCGCCGTCGCCTTCCACAGCGGCTACGGCCACACCGCCCGGCAGGCCGAGGCGGTCGCCCGAGGGGCCGCGAGCACGAGCGGCGCGCGGTCCTCACTGCACGACGTCACCGCCCCCGACGACGTCCTGTGGTCCGCACTCGACAACGCCGACGCGATCGTGTTCGGCACCCCCACCTACATGGGTGGCAACTCCGCCGTCTTCCAGGGCTTCGCCGAGGCCACCGCCCCCGTCTGGCAGGAACGGCGTTGGCAGGGCAAGCTCGCGGCCGGGTTCACCAACTCCGCCGGAACCAACGGCAACAAGGACACCGCCCTCAGCGCGCTCGCGGTGTTCGCCGCACAGCACGGGATGATCTGGGTACCGCTCGGCCTGGCCCCGGGCGGCGAGTACTCCAGCCGGGGCAGCCGGGCGGACCTCAACCGCCTCGCGGGCTTCACCGGTGCCATGGCCCAGTCCCCGTCCGACCTGGGCCCCGACCAGGCTCCCGGCGACAGCGACCTGCGCACGGCCGAGCACCTGGGCGCCCAGGTCGCGCGGGCCGCGGTGCGTTTCGAGCACGGGCGCACGGCGGTGACCGCGTGAACCCCGGCCAGCGGCCCGGAGCCGCCCTCACCTCGGTTCTGGGCATCCGCCACCCCGTGGTCCAGGGGCCGTTCGGCGGCGGACTGTCCACGGTCGACCTGACCGCGGCGGTCTCCGAGGCGGGCGGTCTGGGATCCTACGGCGTGCACGCCATGGCCCCCGAACGGATCGGCCCCCTGGTGGAGCGGATCCGCGCGGCCGTCTCGGCACCGTTCGCCGTCAACCTGTGGATACCGCGCGCCGAGGAGGAGCGGCCCGTACCGGACACGGCGGCACTGGCGGCGCACACCGACCGACTCACCGCCTACTACGCCGAGTTCGGGCTCACCCCGCCCGACCTGGACACCGTCAACACCCACCTGGACTTCGAAGCCCAGGTGGACGCCGTCCTGGCGGCCCGGCCCCCGGTGATCAGCGTCGTGATGGGCCCACCGCCCCAGCGGCTGGTCGAGGGCGCCCGACGGATCGGAGCGCCACTCATCGGCACGGCCACCACGGTCGCCGAGGCCCGGGCGCTCCAGGAGGCCGGATGCGACGTGGTCGTGGCCTCCGGTAGCGACGCGGGCGGACACCGCGGTTCGTTCCTGGCGCCCGTGCGCGAGTCACTCGTCGGAACGTTCTCCCTGGTTCCCCAGGTGAGTGACGCCGTGACCGTCCCGGTCGTCGCAGCGGGCGGAATCGCCGACGGACGCGGCGTCGCCGCCGCCCTGACCCTGGGCGCTGACGGCGTCCAGGTGGGGACCGGCTTCCTCCGGACCCGGGAGTCGGGTGCGAACCCGGCCCACCGGAAGGCGCTCGGCTCCGAACAGGCGCGGACCACCGTACTCACCCGGCTCTTCTCAGGACGCCCGGCCAGGGGGATCGCCAACGACCTGGTGCGGGGGATGGCCGACGCCGAGGACCGGGTCCCGCCCTACCCGGCACAGAACAACCTCATGCTGCCGATCCGGGCCAGGGCCGCGGAGCTCGAACGACCCGACCGGCTCAACCTGTGGTCCGGACAGGCCGCTCTGCTGGCCCCCGGCGGCACCGCCGGGGACTACCTGGCCGCGCTGGTGGCCGATGCCGACAGGGTGCTCGGCCTCCCGTCGCAGGCGCCACCGCCGTAGCCAGGACCGCTCCCGAACGGTCAGCGCCGCCGCTTGGCCATGGCCGCACGGGCTCGCTCGACCGCCGGGCCGATCTCGCCGACCAGCCGGTCCACGTCCTCGGCGGTCGAGGTCCGGCCCAGCGACAGGCGCAGGCTGCTCAGGGCCGCCTCGGGCCCGGCACCGGCGGCCAGCAGCACGTGGCTGGGCTGGGCCACCCCCGCCGAACAGGCCGAACCGGTGGAGCAGGAAATCCCCCTGGCGTCCAGCAGCATCAGCAGGGCGTCGCCCTCACAACCTGGGAACGACAGGTGGGCGATCCCCGGCAGGCGCAGCTCCGGGTCGCCGTTGACCACCACGTCGGGGACGACCCCGCGGACCCGGGACTCCAGTTCGTCCCGGAGCGCGGACAGGTGCTTGGCGTGCTCCTCGCGTCCCTCGACGGCCAGGTGAACGGCGGTGGCCAGCCCCCGCGCGAGCGGGGCCGACAGGGTCCCGGAGCGGATGTCGCGCTCCTGTCCGCCGCCGTGCAGGACCGGCACCGGGGCGACGCCCCGCGCCACCACGAGCGCCCCGCTGCCCACCGGACCGCCGAGCTTGTGGCCGCTCAGCGTCAGGGCGCTCACCCCGCTGGACGCGAACCCCACCTCCTGCGCCCCCACCGCCTGGACCGCGTCCGTGTGGAAGGGGACGCCGTACTCGGCGGCGACCGCGGCCAGCTCGCGCACCGGCTGCACCGTGCCGATCTCGTTGTTGGCCCACATCACCGACACCAGGGCGACCGAGGCGGGGTCGCGTTCGATCGCCGCGCGCAGGGCCTGGGGGTCGACCCGGCCCAGGGCGTCCACGGGCAGCTCCTCGCAGGAGGCGCCCTGGTGGTCGGCCATCCAGCGGGCGGGGTCGAGCACGGCGTGGTGCTCCACGGCGCTGACCAGGATCCGCACCCGCGCCGGGTCCTCGGCGTTGCGGGCCCAGTACAGGCCCTTGATCGCGATGTTGTTCGACTCGGTCCCCCCCGCGGTGAAGACCACCTCGTGCGGGGTCGCCCCCACCGCCTCGGCGACGCGTTCGCGCGCCTCCTCGACGGTTCGCCGGGCGGCCCGTCCGTGGCCGTGCAGGGACGAGGGGTTGCCGAGGGCACCGAGCTCCGCCGCCACATCGGCGATCACCTCGGGGCGGACCTCGGTCGTGGCTGCGTGATCCAGATACACCATGGCGCATGCCAGGATACGTCCGACCAACCTCCCTCCGGGCCCCGGGGACCCGCGGCCCGGTTGTCCACAGGCCGGAATCGACCACCGCCCGACCGCGCCCGGCCCGATAACCTTGGGGCATGCCTGACTCCGCGTCCACGCAGCCCGACCAGACCGCAGCCGCCCCCGCCGGGGAGCACTGGCCCGCGCCCACCGCCGGCCAGCCGGTGCGCGCCCGGATCTCCCTTCCCGGTTCCAAGTCCGTCACCAACCGGGCCCTGATCCTCGCGGCGCTCTCCGAAACGCCGTGCACGGTGCGCGGCCCCCTGGTCAGCCGGGACAGCGAGCTCATGGTGGGCGCCCTGCGCGCGCTCGGCACCCGGATCGAGGAGCTGCCCGCGTCGTCCCCGGGCGCCGTCTCCGACCTGTCCGTCACCCCGGCGCCCCCACGCGGGCCGGCCACCGTGGACGTCGGCAACGCCGGCACCGTCATGCGCTTCGTGCCGCCGCTGGCCGCCCTGGCCGACGGTGACGTGCACTTCGACGGCGACCCCCGGGCCCGTGAGCGGCCCGTGGACGAACTCCTCCGCGCGCTGCGCGCCCTGGGCGCCGACATCGACGACGGGGGGCGCGGCGCCCTGCCGCTCACCATCCACGGGACCGGTGCCGTACGCGGCGGCGAGGTCACCCTGGACGCCTCGGGGTCCTCCCAGTTCGTCTCGGCCCTGCTGCTCAGCGGCGCCCGCTTCACCGAAGGGGTGCACGTGCGCCACGAGGGGCCGCCGGTCCCCTCCCAGCCGCACCTGGACATGACCGTCGAGATGCTCCGTGCGGTCGGCGTCGACGTCACCACCGCCGAAAACTCGTGGAAGGTCGGTCCGGGGCCGGTCCGGGCCACCGAGATCACCGTCGAACCGGACCTGTCCAACGCCGCCCCCTTCCTCGCCGCCGCGCTGGTCAGCAAGGGCGAGGTGACCGTCCAGGGGTGGCCGGTACACACCACCCAGCCCGGTGACGCCCTGCGCGGGCTGTTCACCCGGATGGGCGGCGAGGTCTCCCGCACCGGCGCCGACGGCACGGACCTGACCCTGCGCGGCACCGGCGGGATCCACGGCATCACCGCGGACCTGCGCGACGTCGGCGAACTCACCCCGACCATCGCGGCCGTGGCCGCCCTGGCCGACTCCCCCTCCCGGCTGACCGGTATCGCACACCTGCGCCGCCACGAGACCGACCGCATCGCCGCCCTGGCCGCCGAGATCAACCGGCTGGGCGGAGACGCCGAGGAGCTGCCCGACGGTCTGGTCATCCGCCCCAGGCCGCTGCGCGGCGGGGTGTTCCACTCCTACGACGACCACCGGATGGCCACGTCCGGCGCGGTCATCGGGCTCGCGGTGCCCGGAGTGGAGGTGGAGAACATCGCCACGACACGCAAGACCCTGCCCGACTTCCCGGGCCTGTGGTCGGAGGTCCTGGCATGAGCCGCACGCGGGGCGGGGGACGCCATCTGGACGAGGACGACATCCGCGTACGCGCCCGGGGCGGTTCCAAACCGCGCACCCGTAAGCGGCCCAAGCACGAGAACGCCGTGGAGGGCCTGGTCACCGCCGTCGATCGGGGCCGGTACCGCTGCCTGGTGGACGGCGTCCCCGTGGTCGCCATGAAGGCCCGCGAGCTCGGTCGGGGCTCCATCGTGGTCGGTGACCGGGTGGACGTGGTCGGCGACCTGTCCGGCAGGCCCGACACCCTGGCGCGGGTGGTCCGGGTCCGTGAGCGCGACTCGGTGCTCAGACGCACCGCCGACGACACCGACCCCGTGGAGCGGGTGATCGTCGCCAACGCCGACCAGCTCGCCATCGTCTGCGCCCTCGCCGACCCCGCACCCCAGCCGCGCTTCGTGGACCGGTGCCTGGTGGCCGCCTACGACGCCGGGCTGGAGCCGCTGCTCTGCCTCACCAAGGCGGACCTGGCCTCCCCCGACGAGATGCTGGGCGCCTACAGGCCGTTGGGGATCCCGTACGAGGTGCTCAGCCCCGAGGGCGGCCTCGACGGGCTGCGCGCCCGCCTGGCCGACAGGACCACGGTGTTCGTGGGCTCCTCCGGTGTGGGCAAGTCGACCCTGGTCAACCGGCTGGTCCCGGGGACCGACCGGGCCGTCGGCCACGTCAACGCGGTCACCGGCCGCGGCCGCCACACCTCCACCTCTGCGCTCGCCCTGCGGTTCGGGGGCGGCTGGCTGATCGACACCCCGGGTGTGCGCAGCTTCGGTCTGGCGCACGTCTCACCCGAGGAGATCGTCGCCGGTTTCCACGACCTCGCGGAGATCGCCGAGGACTGCCCGCCCGACTGCACCCACCAGCCCGAGGCCCCGGAGTGCGCGATCGGGGCGGCCCTGGACCGGGGGGAGGCCGACCCCGAACGGGTGGCCTCGCTCAGGCGCCTGCTCAGCAGCCGTGAGGGCGACGAGGAGTCCGAGGCCGCGGAGCCCCCGCCCGGCCCGCACGCCTGACCGCTCCGGCCGTCCTGTGCCCTCCGCGGCTGCCCCAGGCCGCGCGGGGGGCGTCCGGGCATACTCCGCGCGGCCGTCGCCCGCCCTACTCCCCGACCCGGTGAACCCCGTGGCTCCGCCCGGGTCCGCGGGCTCAGGGCCTCGGCGGGCCCCCGTCGACCGGTGCCTGCGCCAGCACGTGTTCGCGACCCCAGAGCCCCAGCGGTTCCAGGGCCCGGTTCAGGCTCCGCCCCAGGTCCGTCAGCGAGTACTCCACGCGCGGCGGAACCTCGGCGAAGGCCTCCCGGTGCACGATCCCGTCCCCCTCCAGTTCACGCAGGTGCGAGGCGAGGACCTTCTCCGTGACGCCTGACAACTCCCTGCGCAGCTCGCCGAACCTGCGCGGACGCTCGTCGAGGGCCCACAGGACGAGCACCTTCCACTTACCGCCCACCACGTCCATCGCCGCATCGATACCGCAGTGGTACGCGTTCTCCGCCCGCCTGGTGACCAACGTGACCGCTCCGTTCCGTCTGTCCAACTGGATGCTTACCCACAGGTGCGCGCCCACTTCGAAGTGCGTACTTGTCCGCTCTCCGGGCCCGGCCCGAACCTGAACGCATGACACACGACACCGCACAGTCAACCAAGCCCCGCGTGGTCCTGCTCGGCCTCGGCGCGATGGGTGCCGCGCTCGGCAGGGCCTGGCTCGCCGCCGGGTACCCGATAACCGTCTGGAACCGGACCGCCGCCCGTGCCGAACCGCTCCGCGCGCTCGGCGCCGACGTGGCCGGCACCGCCGCCGAGGCCGTGGCCGCCGGACCTCTGGTGGTGACCTGCCTGTTGGATGACGCCTCGGTCGAGGAGGCTCTGGCCGGGGCCGACCTCGACGGCAGGGACCTGGTCGACCTGACCACCGGGACCCCGGACCAGGCGGACGCCCGCGCCGTGTGGGCCCATGACCGGGGCGCCCGCTTCCTCAGCGGCGGGGTGATGGCGGTCCCGCCCATGGTCGGCGTTCCCGAGGCCGGGGGCTACGTGTTCTACGGCGGCTCGCGGGCGGTCTTCGACCGGCACCGGCCCGCTCTCGCGGCGCCCCTGGGCGTCCACTTCGCCGGGGCCCGGCCGGGGGCGGCCGCCCTGTACGACATCGCCCTGCTCAGCGCGATGAACGGCATGCTGGCCGGGATCACCCACGCCTTCGCCCTGGTCCGCGGTGAGGAGATGCCGCTGAAGGAGTTCTCCGGGCTCCTCACCTCGTGGCTCACCGCGATGGCGTCCGCGGCGGACACGATGGCCGAGCAGATCGACAGCGGCGACTACACCAGGGACGTGGTCTCCAACCTGGCCATGCAGGTCTCCGGTAACCGCACCCTGGCCGCGGCGGCCCGGGAGCGGGGAGTGGACTTCCGGCTCCTGGCGCCCTACTCCGAACTGTTGGCGGAGCGCCTGGCACAGGGCTTCGCCCACGAGGACGGCACCGGGGCCCTGGAACTGCTCGTCGAGCGTTCCTGAAGTCCACCCGTCCCGGGACCGCCGAAGGGTGTCCGGCGTGCGCCGCACGCCGGACACCTCCTACAGGTCGACGGTGCCACCGCACCGCCAGTAGCGGGTCCGGTCGTGCTCCATGAAGCCCTCGTCGGTGAGACTACGGCGCAGGACCACCAGGTCGGCGGTGAACCGGCGCAGGACCGCGTTGACCTCTTCCTCGGTGTACCGGACACCGGGTTCGAAGGCGCGGGCGACCTGGTCGAGCAGGACGAGGCGGTCCGTGCGGCGGACGGGCAGGGACGTGATCCGTCCCCGGGGCATGTGGGTCCGCAGCACCTCGCGGCGCTCGGGTTCGCTCGGTCCCGGCCCTTCCAGCACCACGGTCTCCTCAGCGGTCCACGGGCAGCATGCCGTGCACGACCATCTCCACCCTGTGGGCGGCCCGGTCCGGATCGACGGGCTGGAGGGAGTACGACACGATCAGCCTCAGGGTCACGTCCGCGACCGCCTCGGTGACGGCGGGGTCCGCCTCCGGGCAGTGCTCCCGCAGCGTCCACACGATGCGCTCCCCCAGGGCGTCCAGGAGCGGCGCGGACCTGGTGGTGAGGACGGGCAGGAGCTCGTCGTCACCGGTGACCACCGCGCGCAGCAGTGGGTTGTCCCGGGCCGCGAGCAGAACCATCCTGGTCGTGCGGCTCACCGCGTGCGCGGGGTCGCGCCCGTCGGACTCCAGGACCCCCACCACGGTGTCGAGCAGCGCGTTGACCTCACGCACCACCACCGCCTGGAGCAACCCCTCCTTGCTGCCGAAGACGTTGTAGAGGGTCTGCCTGGACACCTGGGCGGCCGCGGCGATGTCGGCCATCCGCCGCTCCCCCCACTCCCCCGCCAGCACCTCGGCGTAGGCGGCGTCCATCAGGCGTTCACGCGCCCCGGTGCCCTCCCGGGGCCGCCTGTCTCCGCTCACGCTTGCCATTCCCCCATCCTCGCATCCGACCTCCCCTCCCGTCGTGCTCCGGCCCCGGGCCCGCTCCCGCACCGGCGTCCCCTCGCTCCCCCGGCGCCCTGTGCTCCCCCTAACACTCTGATCACGCGGGGGTGCTGCCTTGGGCGTGTTCGTGCCGGGGAGGGTAGCGTTGTCGGCCATGGCGTCCTTTGACGATGATCTGCGGCTGGCCCACGTGCTCGCCGACGCTGCCGACGACATCGCGGTGAAGCGCTTCCGCGCGCTTGACCTGGTTGTCGACACCAAACCGGACCTCACTCCGGTGACCGAAGCCGACCGCATGGTCGAGGAGACCCTGCGCAGTGTGCTCTCCCGCGCCCGCCCCCGCGACGCGGTGGTCGGCGAGGAGTACGGCAGGACCGGCAACAGCAACCGGGTGTGGGTCATCGACCCCATCGACGGCACGAAGAACTACGTGCGCGGCGTCCCGGTGTGGGCGACGCTCATCGCCCTGCTGGAGGGCGACCGCCCCGTGGTGGGCGTGGTCTCGGCTCCGGCGCTGCACCGGCGCTGGTGGGCGTCCAAGGGCGGCGGGACCTGGACGGGCAGGAGCCTGTCCAAGGCCTCGCGCTGCCACGTCTCCAAGGTGACGGAGCTGTCGGACGCCTCACTGAGCTTCTCGTCACTGACCGGCTGGGAGGAGCAGGGGCGGCTGGAGTCGTTCCTGGGGCTGACCCGCTCGGTGTGGCGGACCCGGGCCTACGGCGACTTCTGGTCGCACGTGATGGTGGCGGAGGGGACCGTGGACATCTCGGCCGAGCCCGAGCTCTCGCTCTGGGACGCGGCCCCGCTGCCGATCATCCTGGAGGAGGCCGGCGGCCGCGCCACCAACCTGCGTGGTGACGGCTTCGAGGACGGCGGGCCGCTGGTGTGCACCAACGGGGCCATCCACGACCAGGTACTGACCTGGCTCAACGGCGGACCCACCCCCCTGCGCCGCCCCGAGTGAGCGGCCCGCGGGGGCGCTCCCGGCGCGGTGTCCCGGACTGACCCGCCCCGGCCGACACAAAGAGCACCCAATGCAGCACGCTGAGTAGTAACGTGCGCTGTGTGCTGACCACCCGAACCCACCCGCGGCGCACGGTCGCGCTCTGCGGGGCGGTCCTGCTCCTGGCCACGGCCTGCGGCGAGGGCCACGGCCACAGCCCCCAGCAGCTCAGCGAGATGATCGCCGAGACCGTGCGCGAGAGCGCCGATCCCGGTCCGCTCGGGCTCGGCATGCCCGACACCCTGTTCGACCCGGCCCGCTACGCCTGCGCCCCGGCCGTCGATCCCGAACTCCCCGGCGGTTGGCGCAGCGAGGCACCCCGCACCGTGGTCGGGGGCGGCGAACCGGTCGAACTCGGCCTCACCGACTCCGAGGCGGAGCACTCCGGCCCCGTCCTCGCCTCCGTGACCGGACCCGACAGGGAGACCGCCACAGCCGAGGCCGATCTGACCGGGGACCCGTGGGCGCGTCTGGACTACCCCGAGGACTTCGGCGCCGGGGAGACCGTGCCCGGCGTCTACACGGTGGTGTGGTCCGACGGTCGAAGCGGTGCGCCCCTCACCTGCGACGGCTTCGAGGTCGAGTAGGCCCGCGGCCCCGTGCCCGCGGCCCGGAGCGGACCGCCTCCCCCGCCCCGGCGCCCGGGTCCCCGGCCGTGACGACGTGTGTCCGGGTTCGGCCACGAGAAAACCCGGTTCCCAGTGAACCGAAACCCCCCGCGCCCGCGATGGAACTGTTGGCACCCCGCCCGACGCGGGGCACCCCGGCGCCGTCGGCGCCGCGCCGGACCCCTACAGACACACGGGAAGGGGCTTCATGCTGCGTTCCCTCACCGCCGGGATCGTACTGGCCTTCGCCGGTTCCCGGGCCAACGTGGCCCGAACCATCCTGTCCTGCGCCGGCATCGTCGTCGGTGTCGGCGCGCTGATCCTGGTGGTCACCGCGGGCGACCTCGGGCAGCGCTTCGCCACCGCCTACAGCGAGGCCAACGCCGGACGTGCGGCGACCCTCGAGGTGAGCACCTTCGGCACCGTCACCGACCTGGACTCGTTCGAGGAGGACCTCGGCCGGGCCGGCGCCCTGGAGGTGTCGGTCTACAAGCGGATGGAGTCCGCCCCGCCGCTGCGGGTGGACGACGAGGTCATCCGGAACACCGACATCGTCGGGGTGGACGTCGCCCTCGGCGACATCCGACGGATCAACATGACCCGGGGCCGCTGGTTCACCGAGGCCGACCTCGAATCCAGGGCCCCCGTCCTGGTGGTCAACGAGGCCCTGGCCGATCGACTCGGCGACTTCGACGACGTCCAGATCGGCACCGACCACTGGGCCCACGTGCGGATCGTCGGCGTCTCGCAGGGTTCCACCTTCAACGCCAACCAGTACAGCGCCTACCTGCTGCGCGCGCCCTCCTCCGGGGAGATCGTCTTCGGCCCCTCCTGGGACCCCGAGGACAACTCCCTCTCCCAGCCCACCTACCTGGCGCGGGTGGACCCCTCCGACGAGGCCGCCGACGAGATGTTCTCCGGGGGCGTGTTCACCGACCGCCTGTTCTCGGCCAGTTGGCGCTGGGGGATCGAGAACGAGGAGGACATCATGGTCTACCGCACCGACTACGCGGCGGAGACCGAGGAGCTCATCGGCTACCTGTCCCTGGGACTGATCGGCATCGCGGTGATCACCCTCACCACCGGCCTGCTCGGAGTCCTCAACGTGGGGCTGGTCACGGTGCGGGAGCGGCGCCGCGAGCTCGCCACCTACCGGGCCCTGGGCGCGAGCAGGTTCACCCTGTTCGTGGCCGTGGTGATGGAGGCGGTGGTCGTGGCGGTCGTCGCCGGGCTGATCGCCCTGGCCCTGTCCTGGGCCATGGTCGCCGCGGGCGGGGCCCTCATCGGCCGCTTCGTGTGGCTGCCACCCGACATCAGCATGGCGGTTCCGCCCTCGGCCGCGCTGGTCGGCCTGGGCAGTGCGGCCTTCGTCGGACTCTTGGCCGGGATCATCCCCGCGATCAGGGCGCTGCGCGCGTCCGTCGTCGCCGGGCTGCGGGAATAGGAGACAACACGTGAAGAAGTGGATCATCATCGGC
Source organism: Nocardiopsis moroccensis (assembly GCF_055763695.1). Lineage (NCBI taxonomy): Bacteria > Bacillati > Actinomycetota > Actinomycetes > Streptosporangiales > Nocardiopsidaceae > Nocardiopsis > Nocardiopsis moroccensis. The sequence goes on from NZ_CP199747.1 coordinate 3,719,174, forward strand.
GCGGCCCTCATTCTGGTGCTGGGCCTGTTCGGTTCGGGCTACCTCCTGCTGTCCCGCATGGGAGGCGCCGACCCGGCGGCGGAGGAGGAGTTCCTCCAGCAGTCCGCGGCGGACGCGGACGGCGGGCCGGTGGAGGTGGAACTGGGCACGGTCAGTTCCCTGCTCGTGCTCGACGCGACCGTCCGACCGGAGCCGGGCAAGTCGCTCAAGGCCCGTCAGGGCGGCACCGTCACACACCTGTGGCTGGACAACGGCGCCACCGTGGAGAACGGTGCCCCGATCCTCAACGTGTCGGTACCCGCGGAGGGCACCGCGGGTGCGGCCGAGGCCGACTCGGACGCCGGACCCGCGACCACCGAGGTCACCCTGTACGCACCCGCCTCCGGGACGATCAGGGGCATGGACGACGTCCAGGTCGGCGACGTCCTGGAACCGGGTGCGGCAGTGGCCACCGTCGCACCGGACGAGTTCCGCGCCGTGGCCACGGTCCCCGCCAACGACCTGTACCGGCTCTACGAGGACCCGAGCGACATCATGCTCAAGATCGACAAGGGGCCGCCCTCCGCCGAGTGCGAGTTCATCTCCCTGGGCTCGGCGGAGGAGGGTTCGGCTCCCGCCCCCGAACCGGAGGAGTTCGACCCGTTCACCGGTGAGTCCGAAGGCGGCGGCCCCGGGGCCGAGCTGTCCTGCCGGGTCCCCTCGGACCTGCAGGTGTTCGACGGGGTCCGGGGGAAGCTGTCGGTGAGCACGGGCGAGGCCAAGGACGTCGTGGTCGTCCCGGTGACCGCCGTGCGCGGCACCGCCGAGGAGGGCGAGGTGACCGTGATCGGCGACGACGGCGCCGAGGAGGCCCGCGAGGTCTCCCTGGGACTGTCCGACGGGCAGCTCGTCGAGGTCACCGAGGGACTGAGCGTCGGCGAGACGGTCATGGACCCGGTCCCGCTGGACCCGCGTTTCGACGTCCCCGGCGACGCCGACGAGGATATGGACGACATGTACGGGGTGGACGGCTAGATGACGGTCGACACTCCCCGTCCGGTGGCCGCGACCGGACGGCAGCCCACCCCCCCACTACTTTGCGTGGAGGGCCTGACCAGGCACTTCATGGTTTCCGGCACCCGGATCGACGTGTTGCACGACTGCACCTTCGACGTCAGCCGCGGCGAGGTCGTGGCCATTGTGGGGCAGTCGGGGTCGGGCAAGTCCACCCTGCTGAACGTGTTGGGCCTGCTGGACGAACCCAGCAGCGGTGCCTACACCTTCGACGGGATCGACACCACGTCCCTGCGGGAGGGCCGCAGGTCGCGGCTGCGCGGGGACGGGATCGGCTTCGTGTTCCAGCAGTTCCACCTGTTGGAGCGACGCTCCGCCCTGGCCAACGTGGGCGTTCCGATGGTGCTGGGCGGGGTCCCCCTGTGGCGCCGCCGAACGCGTGCCAGGGAGTTGTTGGAGGCGGTGGGGCTGGGGCACCGGCTGCACTCCCAGCCGCACCAGCTGTCCGGCGGTGAGCAGCAGCGTGTGGCCCTGGCACGCGCCCTGAGCCGGGAACCCGCCCTGGTGTTGGCCGACGAGCCCACGGGCGCCCTGGACGCCGCCAGCAGCACCATGATCATGGATCAGCTGATCGACCAGTCCCGGGTGCGCGACGCCGCCGTGGTCGTGGTGACCCACGACCCGAAGGTGGCCGAGCGGGCCGACCGGGTCGTGGAACTGTTGGAGGGCCGCACCCGCTGAGCAGTGCCCGGCACCGTCCTCCGGGAGCGGTGCCGGGCACAATCCCGTCGGATACGGGGTTCGCGCACACGAAAAAGCGCCGGGTGGATTTCTCCACCCGGCGCTTTCCTGGTAGCGGGGACAGGATTTGAACCTGCGACCTCTGGGTTATGAGCCCAGCGAGCTACCGAACTGCTCCACCCCGCGTCGTTGTGATCTCTACTTTAGGGCCTTTAACCCTGGGTGGCAAATCGGCTTGTTTTGCTTTAAACCGATCGGAGATCCACCTGTTTGTCCTGGTCGGCTGGCCGACCTGGCCTTTGGCTACTCTACCAGGCTTTCCTCGCGGTCAGCACCGGCATTTTCGCCGCGCACGCGCACCGTCGCCGATGCACGCCCCCCGATTCCCCGCCGAGGCGGAAAAACCGGGAAAAGCACCGGACCCGGGATTTCTCCCGGGTCCGATCTTGGTAGCGGGGACAGGATTTGAACCTGCGACCTCTGGGTTATGAGCCCAGCGAGCTACCGAACTGCTCCACCCCGCGTCGTTGTGTTCTCAGATTAGCGCGCCCCGCCTGGAAAGCCAAATCAGGCGACGGAGACGTGGCGCACCCTGTCCCCGGGCCGCCGCCGAACACCCCGGGGAGCCCCGGTGGGGGACGTTCGGGCGCAGGCTCCGCGCGAAGGCGTACGGGCCCGGGGAAAGCCGAACGGGGCGGGACACCCCGGAAGGGTCCCGCCCCGTCCTGCGAAGCGCTCTCAGGAGCGCCCGGCACCCCCGCTGCCGCAGTCACCGCGGGGGTGCTGCGGACCTAGTTCTCCGCGGCCTCCTCCAGGGCCTCCAGGGCCTCGCGCAGGCGCTCGTTGGCCTCCTCGCTCGACTCCTGTGCCTCTTCCCAGGCCTCGACGGCCTCGTTGAGGGCCTCGGTCAGGTCGGTGTCGGCGCCCTCGTCACCGGATCCGGCCTCGGACGACTCCTCGTCCTCGGTGCCCTCCTCGGCGTCCGCGCCCTCCTCGGGCAGCGGGCCCTCTCCGCCCTCGAACAGGTTGTTCAGGGCCTCCTGGAGGTTGCTGCCGATGGCGACCTCCTCACCGAAGCCGACCATGACCTGCTGGAGCAGCGGGAAGGACGCCGCTCCGCCGCCGCCGGCCTGCACGTAGAGGGGCTCCACGTAGAGCAGACCGCCCGCGAACGGCAGGGTCAGCAGGTTGCCCCGGGTCACCTCGGCGTTGGACTGCTCCAGCGGGAGCAGCACCTCACGCACGTCCGCGTCCGCGTCGAACGCGTTCTGCACCTGCCCGGGACCGAAGATCACCGTGCTCCGAGGCAGCTGCAGCAGCTTCAACTGGCCGTAGTCCTCGGACTGGGGATCACTGTCCACCGCCATGAACGCGGCCAGGTTCTCACGGCCGCGCGGCACGAACGTGCTGGTCAGCGAGAAGTTGGCCTCGTCGGTACCGGGGTAGTTGATGGTCTGGCGGTAGGGCGGCTCGGGCAGGTCCCCCTCGGTGGTCGGGTCGTTGGGCACCGACCAGAAGTCCTGACCGCCGTAGTAGGAGGCGGCGTCGGTGACGTGGTACTCGCGCATGATCTCGCGCTGCACCTTGAACAGGTCGTCCGGGTAGCGCAGGTGCTGGACGAGCTCCTCGCTCATGTCGTCCTTGCTGACCACGGCACCCGGGAAGGCGCCCTTCCAGGTCTGGAGGACGGGGTCCTCCTCGTCCCAGCCGTAGAGGGTGACGCTGCCGTCGTAGGCGTCGACGGTGGCCTTCACCGAGTTCCGGATGTAGTTGACCTCGTTGCCCGGCAGTGCGCCGACCTGCTGCGCCGCACCGTCGGTGAAGGTGTCGGTCACCGCCTGGGTGAAGTCGATCCGGTTGGCGTAGGGGTAGCCGTCGGAGGTGGTGTACCCGTCGACGATCCACACGACCTTGCCCTCGACCACCGCCGGGTAGGGGCGGCTGTCCACGGTCAGGAACGGTGCGACCTTCTCGACCCGGTCCAGCGGGTCCCGCTCGTAGATGATCCGCGAGTCACTGGTGATCGCGCTGTTGAGCAGGATGCTCGTTTCCTGGTACTTGATCGCGTACAGGATGCGGTCGAAGAAGCTGTTGAGCTCGACGCCGCCGTCGCCCTCGTACCTGTTGTACTGCTGGGACCCCTCGCCGTTGGCGCCCCCCTCGTCGGCGCCCTCCTCGGCGGCAGGCTCCTCCTCGGTAGCCGCGTCCTCGTCCGCGGCCGCGTCCTCCTCGGCGGAGTCGGCGGGCACGCGGGCCTCGTCGGCCTCGGGGCTGGGGCTGGGCTCCGCCGCGTCCTCCAGGGTCGGGACGTCGCCTCCGACCTCCTCCGAGTCGAGCGGGTAGTCGTACTCCTGCTCGGCCTGGACGATGACGTAGTCGGCGCCCTCGCGGCCGTAGTAGATCCGGGGCTCGTACTCGCCCGTGACCTCGCTCAGCTCACCGCGCGGCGGGATGTTGTACTCGGTGAAGACCGGACGGCCCTCGTCGTCGATCAGGTTGCCCGCAGCCGCGACCATGCCGAAGCCGTGGGTGTAGATCAGGTGCCGGTTCAACCAGTTGTCCTGGTCGGCGGGCGGACCGTCGAGCTCCCGGACGGCGACGATCGTGTCGATCAGGTTGCCATCGGAGTCCGGGTAGCGGTCGACCTCCAGCACGTCCGGGAACTGGTAGAACCCGCGGACCTGCTGCATCTGCTGGAAGGTCTGCGAGACCACCGCAGGGTCGGCCAGACGGACGCTGGGGATGGTGTCGGCCTCGGCCGCCAGCTCCTGCGGGGTGAGCTCCGTGGTGGCGTCGTAGGTCTCGACCTCGGAGTCCGCGATGCCGTACGCCTCACGGGTGCTCTCGATGTTGCGCTCGATGTAGGGGCTTTCCAGGCGCTGCTCGTTCGGGTCGACCTGGAAGTTCTGGACGATCGCGGGGTAGGCCACACCGACGACCACGCCGGACAGCACCAGCAGGCCGAGGGAGGCAACCGGGATCAGCGTGTTCTTGAAGACGATGTTGGCGAAGAAGAGGACCGCGCAGATCACCGAGATGACGGTGAGGATGGTGAGTGCGGTCTTGACCGCGTTCACATCCGTGTACGAGGCACCGAAGGTGTAACCGCGCTCCGAGAACACCAGTCCGTAGCGGTCCAGCCAGTAGGACCCGGCGCGCAGCAGCACGAAGAGGCCCAGCAGGACCGACAGGTGCACGCGGGCGGCGGGGGTCGCGCGCTGGCCGGAGTCGTTCTGCAGACGGACGCCGCCGTACAGGTAGTGCACGACCACCGCGGCGATGAACGCCAGGATGACGGCCGCGTACAGGTAGCCGAGCAGCACCCGGATGAACGGGTAGGTGAAGGCGAAGAACGAGATGTCCATACCGAACTCGGGGTCGTTCGCCCCGAAGTCGACGCCGTTCATGAACTGCAGGTATGAGCGCCAGTCACCGCTGGCGGCCGCACCGGCCAACAGGGCCAGGGCGCCCACCGCGATCCAGAAGAAGAGCTTGCGGTGGGGGTCGATGGACTGCCGGTAGCGGTCCAGGCCCTGCTGTTCCAGGCTCATCGGCCGGACGCCGGGCCTGGCCCGGTAGGCGAAGAAGATGCTCGCGCCGACGATGACCGCCATCACGATCCCCGCCACCGCGAACAGCAGGACTCGGGTCCACAGCTCGGTCAGGAAGACCGAGGTGTAGCCGACGGAATTGAACCACTTGTAGTCGGTCCAGAAGTTCGCGGCGATCATCAACGCCGCGATGATGACGACCACGGTCGCCGCGACTGGCGCGAGCAACCTTGATCGGCGAGGCATACGCGCAGGTGGTGCGCCGGGCGATCGAAAGCTCACGCCTCCCCCTCGTTCTGACTTGGTAGGTGCGTTCGGTGCGCGTGTGGCGCCTTATTACTAAAAACTTAATCGGTGGCCGTCGGGTTCCCGAAATCACCCGTCAGCGGGTGACAAGGCTGCATCGTTGGGGTATCGGAGTCGCAACCGCACGGCACCTTTGCGACCCTACTGCCGTCGAACGGGCCCGGCGAGGCTCCCACATCGGCCACCATGGAAACGTGTCGAACATTCGCGAAGCCGTCATGGACCTGGAACGCCACGCCGCCGAACAGGGGTGGGACCGCCCGCTGGGGCTGTACGCCCTGGTCCCCACCTCGGAGCTGTTGGCCGCGGAACCCGCCCTCGCCGGGATGCTGGGGATCGAATCCCCCGTGAGCCCCGACGAGCTGACCCCCGTCGAGCAGGAGGCGCTGCCCGGAGACGTCCCGTTGGAGGAGGCCCTGGGCCGCATCCTGTGGCCCGAGGGAGTGGCCGGCTGCGCTCTGGTCATGGAACGCCTGGTGGTGAAGGGCTCGGACGAGACCCTGGCCGCGGGCGAGGACCCCACCGGCTCGGACAAGGAGACCGAGGAGATCCGCATGGTCGCCGGCGTGCTGCGCGACGGTTCGCGGCACTGCGCGATGCGGATGCGCAGCCACGACAGCGAGACCGAGGTGCTCAACGGTCCGGACCTGATCCCCGCCCTGACCTCGGCCCTGGCCCTCACCCTGGACCTGGAGGAGGGCTGAGTTTTCTTTGGGCCTCCGCTGGCGCTTCGGCCCGTGTTCGGGCGCCTCAGGGGAGCGTTCTTCATCCTCGTCTACGCCTGGCTCGTTCCTCGCCGGCGGCTTGACTCGTCTTGCACTGTGTTTGCTGAAACCCAGACTCCCGCGCCCGAACGAAAGAACACCCCCTGGAGCCGGGCGGGCAGGCAGGGGCACCCCCTGCGGCTGAGGTGTGTGGGAGGCACTCCCCTTGTGGCTGGGGCAGAAGAGCGGGCACATCCCCCGCTGGCTCAGGCGGGCGGGGTGTTCTCCCGCGGCTGAGGTGAGTGGGAAGCACTCCCCCTGCGGCCGAGATGGCAGGACCCCCGGGCCGCGCGGCCCGGGGGTCGTTTCGTCGTGTGTCCCGCTTACTCGCAGCGGGGCAGGTCGTCGCCGCCCTCGCGGATGGTCTCCAGCGCGTCCACGGCGTCGGTGAGCGTCTCGACGCGCACCACCTCGAGTTCGCCGTAGGCGGCCGACTGGGCGACCTGGGAGCAGCTGTCGGCGGCCACGAAGAAGTACTCCGCGCCGTCGCGCTGGGCGCTGACCATCTTCTGCGGGACACCGCTGATCCCGCCGACCCGGCCGTCGGTGGAGATGGTTCCGGAACCGGCGACGCCGGCCCCGCCGGTGATGCCCTCCTCGCTGAGCCGGTCGATGATCCCGAGGGCGAACATCATGCCCGCGCTGGGGCCGCCGATCTCACCGACGGTGATGTCGATGTCCACGGGGAAGTCCATGTCGTCGGTGATGAGCACACCGACCGCGGCGGAACCGTCGTCGTTGCTGACCGTCTCGACCTCGACCTCGACCTCCTCGCCGTCGCGCTCCAGGGTGAGGGCGACCGGCTCTCCGGCCTCGCGCGCGCTGACCCGGTCCACGACGTAGGCGCTGCCCAGGGGCTCCTCGGGGGCCGCACCGTCGGTGCTGGTGGGCACGGGGTCGCCGTCGACGGCGACGATGACGTCATCCGGTTCGACGATTCCCTCGGCCGGCATGCCCTCGACGGTTTCGGCGACCCGGGGGACCGCCTCGTAGTCGATGTCGAGCTGGTCGAGGGCCGCGGCGGTGGCCTTGGTCTGCGAGTCGTTCATCTGGACGGTCTGCCGCTCGCTGACCTCCTGCTGGGAGCGACCGGCCGGGAAGAGGAGCTCCTCCGGCAGGACCGCCTGGCTCGGGGAGATCCAGGCCGTCACCAGGGTGAAGAGGTTGAGCCGGTGCTGGGGGCCGCCCGCGTACTGGACGGTCACCATGGAGAGCGATCCGTCGTGCTCGTAGTCCTCGGCCCCCTCGATACCGATGATGGGCCGGCCGTCCTCCTGCTCCCCGATGGTGTCCAGGGTGACACCGGGTGCGGCCACCAGGTAGGGCATGGGCAGGAGGAGACTGCCGTACCCGAGCCCGGCAAGCAGGACGAGTGCGGCGACAAGGGTCATGACACGACGAACCATGCTGACACCTTAGAGCCCCCGTGGACCCTCCGGCGCTCAGGCGTCCCCGGTGGCCGTCACCGGTCGCGGGGGCGCGTGTCGGCGCTCAGGGGAGGGTCGGGGCCCGCCCGGTCAGGGGGAGCCGACCCACTCGGCTCCGCCGTCCTCGAAGGCCTGGTTCTTCCAGATGGGCACCTGGGCCTTGAGGTCGTCGATGAGCCTGCGGCAGGCCGCGAAGGCCTCCTCGCGGTGTTCGGCCGAGACGGCGACGACCACGGCGGTGTCGCCGATCCGTAGGTCGCCGACCCGGTGGGTGGCGGCCATCCGCACGAGGGGGCGCCCGGGGACGGAGGTGTCGCTCAGCACCTTCTCCATGACGACGCGCAGCTGCGCCTCGACGCTCGGGTGGGCCGAGTAGGCCAGGGCGGACACGTCCCGACCGTGGTCGTGGTCGCGGACGGTACCGATGAAGACCGCGGTGCCGCCGGCTCTGGGGTCGGCCACCGCCGCCAGGACCTCGTCGACGGACAGGGGCGTGTCGCGTACGGCCGCGAGAGTGATCTGTTCCACGTGGAAACCGTATCAAGACGACCGGCGAACGACGCTTCCGCACGTGCCGTCCGCACGTGCGGCTTCCCGCGCTCCGGGTTTCCCCCGCAGGTCAGGCCTTTCCGCGCTTGCGCATGTGGCGGATGGCGGCGGCGGTTCCGATGGCGGCGGCCGCAGCGCCCGCGGCACCGGCCGCGGTGATGGTGACCTCCTTGCGGCCGAGGCTGCGTCCGGCGATCGCGTGCTTGCCGCTCTTGGCGTCCAGGAGCGCCTCCAGCGCCGACTCGTTGTCGTGGCCGGGCTTCCAGCCCGCCTCGCGCAGGGCCGAGCAGTCCACCACACACGGGTAGACCAGGAACTTGATCTCACCCGCGGCGGCCGGGGTGATGCGGACCTGGTGCAGGCGGCGGACCGCCCCGAAGGCCAGGTTGGCGGGGACCTCGAAGTGCTTCATGCCCGCGATCGCCTCGACCTCCCCCTGGGTCAGGGAGCCCTCGCAGGCCACGGCCACCACACCGGCCTCACCGGTCACCCCGTGCAGGGCGCAGTGGGCCAGGGCCGAGGCGAGGTCGTCCTCGTGGCAGAACTGCCAGTGCTGTTCGTGGCCCTTGACGGTGAGCAGCCGGGGCGCGGAGAAGTGCCGGCTCAGCAGGGTGTCCAGTTCCGGCCCCACGAGCGGTGCAGGACGCACCACGGTGACGGTCAGGCCGGGGTGGGCCCGGCGGGCGCGTTCGGCCAACTCCTCGATCTCGGCGAAGTCGCCCATGAGGCCCTCGCTGTTGTCGGAGACGCGGGCGGCGTTCTCGTCCAGCGGGACCGGGTTGTCGGGGGCCGCGCCGTAGACCATGGTGCTGGTGACGAGGATGACCCTGGGCACCCCGGAGGCCGCCGCGGCGGTCAGGACCGTCTGGGCCGCCCGGATGTTGTTCGCCCGGCGCAGCGAGGGCTTGGTGTCCAGGGAGCGGTCGACGGCGGTGTGCACGAGGACGTCGATGCCGCCCAGCCGCGAGACGAGGCCGGGGTCCCGGACGTCGGCGATCCGCCAGGTGACTCCGCGCAGGTCAGCGAACTCCTCGTCGATCGCGACGACCTCGCGCGCGGCGATGGAACCTTCTGGCACGGCCAGGCGTTGCACGAGGAGTCGGCCCACTCCGGAGGCGGCACCGGTGACCGCCACGACCATGCCCGCCGGGTCCGGAGGGCTGTGCTCTGGGCGAACCTGGTTGCTTTCGGTATTCACTCCGGGCGACTCCCAGCTAACGTGACAGTGGAGACCAAACCTAATCCTGCCTGAGGTCTGATTGTGAGCGACCTGCCTTTCGGTTTCAGCATGCCGAACGATCCCGATGACGAGTCCGGACGCCGTTCTGGCGACTCCGGCTCGGGTGCCGGCAGCGGCCGCCCGGGCGGGGGGGACTCCGGAATGCCGGACGGTTTCCCGTTCGGCGATCCGCAACAGATGGCCAACATGCTCCGCCAGTTCGCGGACATGATGTCGTCCCAGCCCACCCCCGGCGCACCCGAGGCGGAGAAGACGTCCTCGACGTCCGGCATCAACTGGGACATGGCCAAGAACATCGCGCGGCACGCGGTGTCCCAGCAAGGGGACCCGAGTGTGCCGCCCGCCGACTACGCACGGGTGGAGGAGGCGCTGCGCCTCGCCGACCTGTGGCTCGACCAGGCTACCGACCTGCCGTCGGGGCTCCAGACGGCCCAGGCGTGGAGCCGGTCGGAGTGGATCGAGAAGACGATGAACTCGTGGGCGCAGCTGTGCGACCCGCTGACCGCCAAGACCGTACAGGCCATGGGGCAGAACCTGCCCGAGGAGATGGCCTCCGTCGCCGGTCCGCTGCTGGGCATGATCCAGCAGATGGGCGGCATGATGGTCGGCCAGCAGGCCGGTCAGGCCATCGGCGAGCTCGCCCAGGAAGTGATCGGTACCACCGACATCGGCCTGCCGCTCGCGGGTGAGGGCAACGCCGCCCTGCTGCCCTCGGGGGTGGCCCGCTTCGGTGAGGGCCTGGAGATCCCCGAGGACGAGGTCCGCCTGTACCTGGCCGCCCGGGAGGCGGCCGTGCACCGCCTCTACTCGCACGTTCCGTGGCTGCGTTCGCACGTGTCCCGTCTGGTCGAGGAGTACGCGGCCGGGATGTCGTTCGACGTCAGCGGCCTTGAGGACAAACTCGGCGAGATCGACATCACCAACCCCGAGGCTCTGCAGGAGGCGATGTCCGGCGGCATGGGTCCCGAGGGCCTGCTCCAGCCGGAGGACACCCCGCAGCAGAAGGCCGCGCTGACGCGCCTGGAGACCACACTCGCCCTGATCGAGGGCTGGGTGGCGACCGTGGTGTCCTCGGCCGTCGCCGACCGGCTCCCGCAGTCCGGGGCCCTGGCCGAGACGACCCGTCGGCGCCGTGCCACCGGCGGCCCCGCCGAACACACCTTCGCCGCCCTGGTCGGTCTGGAGCTGCGCCCGCGCCGTCTGCGCGAGGCCGGAGCCCTGTGGACCGCGCTGGAGGAGGCCCGGGGCGTGGAGGGCCGCGACGCCGTCTGGCAGCACCCGGACCTGATGCCCACCGGCGACGACCTGGCCGACCCGGACGCCTTCGTGCACGGGCGGAGCGAGTTCGAGGGACCGGACTTCGACATCTCGTCGCTGACCGAACCCGACGGCTCGGAGAAGCCCAAGCCCGGCGAGGGATCCGGCGGGGACGAGGACGACAGGGACGGCGAGTAGGTGACATTGCACGCGGACGCCCGATCGGTGCTGGGCGGCTGGGACGCGCCCGACGACGGGCAGGAGGAGCTTCGCCGCTCCTACGTGGAGCACCTGGACGCCCACGCGGACGGTATGTGGCGCACCTGCCTGCCCGGGCACCTGACCGCGTCCGCGGCGATCATCTCCTCGGACGGTTCCAGGGTGGCCCTGGTGCTGCACCGCATCCACCGGATGTGGTTGCAGACCGGCGGCCACTGCGAGGCCGAGGACCGGACCCTGGGCGGTGCCGCGTTGCGCGAGGCCGTCGAGGAGTCCGGGATCACGGGCCTGACCCTGCTGCCGCGGCCGGTGCGACTGGACCGCCACTCGGTGCCGTGCGGCGGCGGCAGTTTCCACCTGGACGTGCAGTACGCGGCCCTGGCCCCCGCCGAGGCGGTCCTGGTCCGGGACCCCGACGAGTCCGAGGGCCTGGGCTGGTTCCCCGTCGGGGAGCTGCCCGAGCCCACTGACGACTCGGTGCGGGACCTGGTCGGGGCGGCCGCCACGGCGGTCCGGTCCCGGCTTCCCCGGGGGGCTGCGCAGTGTCCCTGATCACCGTCGCGGGCATGTTCGGCGGACTGTTCATCGTGCTGGCCGCCCGCCGTGGCAGGAAGGCCCTCGACAGGCTGCTCGCAGACGAGCGCGCGGGTCTGGCCTCACCCCGTGAGGTGGCCCTGGCCCGTGTGCGGCAGAAGGAGCGTTCCCTGCGCCTGGGCCAGGTCATCTGTGCGTTCCTGGCCGTACTGCTGGTCGCGGTGCTGGGGCGCGCGGGCGTGTCCGGTGAGTGGGGCGGGATGACCGCCTACTACGCGACCGTGTTCGGGATCCTGCTGGTGGTGAGCGCGCTGGCTCTGCGCCGGGTCGCCGCCGACCTCGCCGGGGCCCGTGCCGGGCTGGGCGAACCGGACCGTCCCCGGGGCCGCTGACCGGCCCGGATCCGAGGAAGGACACACCCCCATGGGTCCTGCCCGCACCGTTGCCGTCCTCGCCCTCGTCGCCGCCGCCTTCATGGCGCTGCTGTACGTGGTGACCGGTGCCCCGAGCCGGGTCGGCCAGGGCCCGGAGCCGGAGTACGGCTGGCAGACGGTCGGCCCGGACGAGCCCGGTAACCCGTTCCTCCCCCAGCCGCCGCCGGTCACCGGGTTCGGCGACTGACCACACCCGGGTGTACAACTTTCTGTACAACGACTCCTGGTGCACATCGCGCTGGCAACCCCAGAAGGAACAGTGACCAGGACGATCACCTACTCCGAGTCCCGTGCCAACTACGCGGCCACCATGGACGCGGTCGTGAACGACCGTGAGGAGGTCATCATCACCAGAGCGGGACACGAGCCCGTGGTGATGATGGCTCTGTCCGAGTACGAATCCCTCAGAGAGACCGCCTACCTTCTCCGCAGCCCGGAGAACGCCCGGCGCCTGGTCGACGCTATCGAGCAGCTGGAGTCCGGACACGGGATAGAGCGGGGTCTGGCCGAATGAAGCTGGTCTGGGCGGAGAACGCCTGGGAGGACTACGTCTGGTGGCAGGGACAGGACCGCAAGGTCCTGAAGCGCATCAACACCCTGATCAAGGACATCGATCGGCACGGCAACGACGGTATGGGCAAGCCCGAACCGCTGCGCCACGGCTTCCATGGCTACTGGTCGCGCCGGATCACCGACGAGCACCACTTGGTCCACCGAATCCACGAGGACGAGAGCCGCATCGTGGCCTGCCGTTACCACTACGGCAAGTAGGACGCGCTCCGACTCACTCCTCGAAGGCGACCTCGTCGGCTTCGAGGTCCTCGTCCTCCTCGGCGTGGGCGCAGCCCTCGGAGCGGCTGCCCGCGCTGAACCCCTCCAGGTAGCCGCGGGCCCGGTCGGCCTTGGGGTAGCGGCGTACCAGGTCCCAGAAGTCCCGGCCGTGGTGCGGGATGTGCAGGTGCGCGAGTTCGTGGACGAGGACGTAGTCCACCACCCAGGCGGGCATTCCGGCGACGCGGCGGGAGATGCGGATCATACCGGTGTCCGGGGTGCACGAGCCCCAGCGTGAGTTCTGGTTGTCGACCCAGCGGACGCTGTCGGGCAGTCTGGTGCCGCCCAGGTAGCGTTCGGCGAGTTCGACCGCACGGGCGTGGAGCTCTCGGTCCCCGGGGCGCCTGCGGCCCTCGCGTGCGTCGAGCTTCTGCAGCATCTGGTCCACCCAGCGCTTTTCCTCTGCGCGGGAGAACGTCGCGGGCACGAGGACGACAGTGGTGTCCCCGTCCCGGTAGGCCGACACTGTGCGCCGGCGACGAGGACTGCGTCGTACCTCGATTTTGGTGTTCGAGGGCACGAAGTTTACGGTAGCCCAGCGAAGCGCTCCCGAACAGGTGTGCCTTGTACCGAAATGTCATTTGTCTGACGCGATGTCCGTCCACCGGCTCCGTACCGAAAAACGGCCCCGGGTACCGGGTTCCGCTCTGACCAGGGCGATTTTTGGGCGGTGACGGAGACCATATCGGGGCCCGATTCGGCACCTTCCGGCACTTTTGGTTATACAAACGAGACCGAACGGCGCACCCCCGCCGAGGGTGCGACCGTTCGGCCCCGTCGTCCGCCTGTCCCGCACGGATGACCGCGCCGGGCGCTGAGCGGTGCCGCCCCGACCCCGGCTCGCCAGGGCCTTCGACACCGCTCAGCGGGCCCCGGTCAACATAGCCGTGACCACGCGATTTCCATGATCGTCTGCTCCGCACGGCGCTCCTCGCGCTGGCGGGCGCGCAGTTGTCGGGCACCGAGCCTTCTGATCTGGTGCTCGCGCGGCTCCTCGTCGGAACGCTCCACCATCTGCATGAGTTCCTGCATCATCGCTGAGTCCTTCGATTGTCAGTGGTCTGTCGGGGAGGTCGGGATCACCCGAGCGGTCAGGCGGCGACCGGCGCGGGGTTCTTCCGGGGGCGGCCGCGCGGGCGCTTGCGCGCCACGACCTGGCCGGAGACGAGCAGCTGCCCGCCCCAGACACCCCAGGGTTCACGCCGTTCGAGGGCGTCCGCCAGGCACTGCTCCCTGATCGGGCAGGCTCCGCAGATCGCCTTGGCCTGCTCGACCTCGGCGGGGGACTCCGCGAAGAACAGGTCCGGCTCGTTGCGGCAGGGGATGTCGACCTCGCCCAGCGCGGGCGTTTCCAGGACCGACGCAAGCATCGGTGCCCTCCAAGATCTTTGATCGTTCGTACAACGCGGTCGGTGTTCAGTCACCGGAACAGATCCGGTGCGGGACCTGGACTTGCGATGCCGCCGTCTTCTCCCTCGCCCCTGGGGGACGGGAAACCTACGGAGATACAAAGAAAGCCGCGGCCCCTGTATCGGGGTCCGCGGCCACGGTCGAAACTCTCGGCCCGTGTTGCTCTAGGCCGGAATCTTCCGTGGACACTCCCCCGATGCGCCGTACAGGCGCGGGGTTTCGTGCGATGCGTCTTCGAAGCCGCCGGTGAACTTGCCTCGATCAAGGGCGAGCTCGGACTCGTGGCGCAGGCCGCCGATGGCACCGCCAGCGGGCACACTGGTCCGCTCGGACACGAGACCGGCTCCGAGGAGCTGGGCCATGCCGATGGCGGCGGTGCCACTTTCGGTGTTCGTACGGCTGCCCATGGTGGCGACCATGGTGCTACCGCCCAGGCTGGTGCCCGGGGCGACGCGCGGCGAGAACAGCTGCCAAGCAGCAGCGAAACCGGGGTTCATCGTGTTCTTCGTGGCCATCAGATCGGGCACCTCCTTCAGAGTCGGGCGCAGGGTCTTGCACCTGCGCCGAGAGCGGTCATTACGACGGTGTACACACTACGGTCAGCCCAACAAACAAGGCAACCTATTTTTGACCTGCGAAAACGTCCGCATCCGGCCAGAACTTCACGGGAATGGGAAAGGGCCTGGGAGCGTTACCCACCGCGCTCCGGCCCCGGACCGCCCCCTCGGGGGCCACCCGCGCCGACGGGTCCTCAGCCCCAGCCCTCCGCGTCGACCACGCGGATCATCCCTTCCTGCACCACGGAGCAGACGAGTTGTCCGTCCCGGGTGTAGACGAGGCCGCGGGCCAGCCCCCGCGCGCCCTGCGCGGTCGGGGTCTCCTGGGCGTAGAGCAGCCACTCGTCGGCGCGGAACGGGCGGTGGAACCACATGGCGTGGTCGAGGCTGGCCATCGCGATACCGGCGAAGGACCGGCCGTGCCGGAGCAGCACCGTGTCCAGCAGGGTCATGTCCGAGGCGTAGGTCATCAGGCACACCTGGGTGAGGCGGTCGTCGGGGAGTTCGCCGTCGACCTTGAACCACACCGGGTTGGTGGCGGTGCGCAGTTGCGGGTCGCGTTCGGCCTCGAACGACATGGCGCCCACCGGACGCGTCTCGATCGGGTGCCACTGCACGAAGTTCGGCACCTTCCCGAACGCCTCGCGCAGCCGCTCGCGGGTGCTGAGCAGGTCCTCGGGCGGCGGCACGTCCGGCATCGGGATCTGGTGGTCCAACCCCGGCTCCTCCTTGTGGAAGGAGGCCGACAGGGTGAAGATCGCCTTGCCGTGCTGGATCGCCACGACCCGGCGGGTGGTGAACGAACGCCCGTCCCGGACCCGGTCGACCTCGTAGACGATCGGCACCGCCGGGTCGCCCGGTCTTATGAAGTAGGCGTGCAGGGAGTGCACGTACCGCCCCGCGGGCACGGTCCGGCCCGCCGCCACCAGCGCCTGCCCGGCGACCAGTCCGCCGAAGACCCGCTGGGGCCCCTCGTCCGGGCTGATCCCGCGGAAGATGTTGACCTCGATCTGCTCCAGGTCCAGGACCCTCAGCAGGTCGGCCAGGGACTGCCGGGTGTGCCCCGCACCTTGTTCACTCATCCGGTTCTTCCTCCTCGTCACCGGCGTCCGCATCCGCCGGTTCCCGCCCCGCGACCAGCGCGAGTACCGCTTCACCGTAACGGTCCAGTTTTGTCGGGCCCACACCGGACACGGCCGTCAACTGGGAGACGCTGGAGGGCTCCTGCTCGGCGATGGCCTGGAGGGTGGCGTCGGTGAAGATCACGTAGGCGGGCACCTTCTGTTCCTGCGCGCTCTGCCTGCGCCACTCGCGCAGGCGTTCCAGCAGGGCCTCGTCGTAGGTGGACGGGCAGTCCAGGCAGCGGCCGAGTTTGCGCTCGGTGGAGTCGGACAGCGGGCCCCCGCACACCCGGCAGCGCACGACCCCGCCCTTGCGCCGATCCCGGCGGTTGGCGGTGGAGGGCGAGGCGGGGCGCAGGCCGTCGAGGAAGCGGGAGGGTTTGCGGGTCCTCCTGCCGCCGGGCGAGCGAGCCAGCGACCAGGACATCGCGAGGCTGGAGCGGGCCCGGGTGACCCCCACGTAGAAGAGCCGGCGCTCCTCCTCCACCTGCTCGTCGGTCTCGGCGTAGATGATCGGCACCATGCCCTCGGTCAGGCCGACCAGGAACACCGCATCCCACTCCAGCCCCTTGGCGGAGTGCAGTGAGGCGATGGTCACCCCCTCGAACCCGGGCGCGTGCTCGGTGGCCATCCGTGTCTCGAGCTCGTCCACGAAGCCCGCCATGGTGACGGGGCGGCCGTCGGGTCCGGGCCTGGCGGCCATGTCCTCGGCGAGCTGGACCAGCGCCGAGAGCGACTCCCAGCGCTCCCGGGCCTGGCGCCCCTCGGGGGCGGTCTCCGCCAACCCCATCTGGGAGAGCAGTTGGCGCACGGTCGGGACGAGGGGCTCGGCCTCCTCGCCCGCCGCTCCGTGCCGGGCGCCGCGCAGGGTGTGCACGGCCTGTTTGATCTCGGGGCGCTCGAAGAAGCGTGCGGTGCCGCGCACGGTGAAGGGGACGCCCTCGTCGGCCAGGGCCTGCTCGTAGGCGGCCGACTGGGAGTTGGTGCGCAACAGCACCGCGATCTCGCTCGCGGGGACCCCGTCGGACAGCAGGACGCTGATCTTGCGCGCGACGCCGGTGGCCTCGGCGGGCTCGTCGTCGTACTCCTGGTAGAGCGGATCGGGCCCGTCGGGGCGCTGCGCCCGGAGGGTGAGGTGGTTCGCGGAGGTCGCGCCCCTGGCCTGCGCGATGACGTGGTTGGCCACCCGCACCACCTGGGGGGTGGAGCGGTAGTCGCGGACCAGCCGGACGACGGTGGCGTGCGGGTAGCGGTTGGCGAACCCGGTCAGGTACTCCGGGCTGGCCCCGGCGAAGGAGTAGATGGTCTGGCTGGGGTCGCCGACCACGCACAGGTCGTCGCGGTCGCCGAGCCAGGCGTCCAGGAGGAGTTTCTGGAGCGGGTTGACGTCCTGGAACTCGTCCACGACGAAGTACCGGTACTGGTCGCGCACCCGCTGGGCGACCGCGGGGTACTCGGTGATCATCCCCGCGGTGAGTTCGAGCATCGACTCGAAGTCGAGGAGGTTGTGCTCGCGGCGCAGGTCCTCGTAGGCCTCGAAGACGCGGGCGACCTCGCCGGTGGACATGGGCGCCTCGCGCCCGGCCTTGACCACGGCCTTGTCGTAGTCGCTGGGCCGCACCTGGGTGACCTTGGCCCACTCGATCTCGCCGGCGAGGTCGCGCAGCCCGGTCCGGTCCGGTTGCAGGCCCACCGAGCGGGCGGCCCGCGCCACCGCCTGGATCTTGCTGTCGATCAGGGTGGGTTTCTCGCCACCGACCACTTGTGGCCAGAAGAATCCGAGCTGGCGCAGGGCGGCCGCGTGGAAGGTCCGGGCCTGGACCCTGGGGGCGCCGAGGGAACGCAGGCGTCCGCGCATCTCCCCCGCGGCCCGGGCGGTGAAGGTGACCGCGAGGATCTGCTGTTCGGAGACGATCCCGCTGGCCACGGCGTGCGCGATCCGGTGGGTGATCGCCCTGGTCTTCCCCGTTCCGGCACCGGCCAGAATGCACACGGGGCCGCGCAGGGCGCGCGCCGCCTCGGTCTGTTCCGGGTCCAGTCCCTCCAGGACGCGGTCGGGGTCCATGGTGCTCCTGCATCTGGTTGGGGCGGTTGTCCTACCGTGGGCGCACAGTCTCTCAAGTATCGGCTGTCGTCGGGAGCGGATCCGCCTGTGCCGGCGGCGGGGTCGGTGAACGAGCCGATCGACACATTCCAGAACCAGTCGGGCCTGTGAGGCGTCCCACGTTGTGTCGTGCGGTCATGGGAAGCGGTGGGAGCCCCCTGGTGTTGGGATGGGGGGACCGATCCCCGAACATGACCTTCGACCGGAGAAGACGTGAGTGAGATGACGAGTACGGGCACCGAACGATTCACGATGTACAGCACCCCCTGGTGCGGATACTGCAAGCGGCTCAAGAGCCAGCTGTCCCGCGAGGGGATCGCCCTGCGCGAGGTGAACATCGAGGAGAATCCGGAGGCCGCGGAGTTCGTGATGAAGGTGAACGGCGGGAACCAGACGGTCCCCACCGTGGTCTTCGAGGACGAGACCGCGATGACCAATCCGTCGCTCGCTCAGGTGAAGAAGAAGCTGGCCGAACTGTCCTGAGGACGGACGGCGCGGGCCGCAGGACGCGGCCCGCGCGGCGGGACCCCTCCCCCCAGGGGCGGACACCCCCGTTCCGAGGGACGGCTCGGCCGAGACCGTAGCTCGGACCATGATGACGGGGAGTGTTGAGTTGGGGGACGATGTGAGGCCTCATGACATAGCGGGCACCGACACGGTGGACGTCGAGGTGGTGCACCGCACCCCGCACGGGTGGCGTGTGGGCACCGGCCAGAGCGGGCACGAGACGCCGGACCTGGTCAGCGCGATGGTCCTGGCGGACCTTCTCACCTCCGAGGCGGGTGCCGACCGTCCTCGGACGCAGGCGCCCGGCCGGGCCCCCGAGGGGGCTTCGGAGGTGGAGCGCCTGCGGCACACGATCACGCAGCTGGAGCACGCGCTGCACTCCCGTGTCGTGGTGGAGCAGGCGATCGGGGTCCTCGCCGAACGGCACACGATGCCGCCGCGCGAGGCGTTCGAGAAGCTGCGCTCCTCGGCCCGTTCCCGTGGCCGCAAGGTCGCGGAACTGGCCCGGGACGTGGTGGAGAGCAGCACCAGCCCGCTGACCGTCCTGCCGGAGGAGCTCTCCACCTGAACCGGCCGCCGGCCGGGACCGGTTGACCGGAACCGGCACGGACACGGGGCGTCCGCTTCCGGGGGGACGGGCGCCCCGCCGCCGGTGTGCGCACCGCCACCGCCGGCGTGCGTTGCCGCCGGGACGTGCGCGCAGACCCGGGGTCACCAGCCGCCGGGGAGCTCCGAGCCGTACCAGTGCTCGATGAGGGTGCGTGCGATGGAGACCCGCCCCGGAAGGACGACCTCCTCGCTGTGCACGGCCTCGGCCAGTTCGGGGCGGGTGAACCAGCGGGTCTCGGCGATCTCGTCGTCGGTGCGCTCGGTCTGGCCCACCGCGCGGGCGGTGTAGCCCACCATGAGGCTGCGCGGGAACGGCCAGGGCTGCGAGGCCACGTAGCGGGGCTGGTCGACGACCACGCCCGCCTCCTCCGCGACCTCGCGGACCACGGCCTGTTCGAGGGACTCCCCCGCGTCGACGAACCCGGCCAGCACGGAGAAGCGGTGCGCGTCCCAGTTCGGATTGTTGCCCAGCAGCGCCTCCTCGCGGCCGTCGCGCTCGCGGTGCACCAGCATGATCACCGCCGGGTCCATCCGGGGGAACTGTTCGGTGCCCTCCTGCTCGCAGACGCGCACGTGACCCGCCTTCTCGATCCGGGTCCCGGCGCCGCAGCGCGGACAGAAGCCGTGGCCGGCGTTCCAGTTGGCGAGGGCGATCGCCCGGGTGAACAGGCCGGTGTCGTGGTCGTTGAGGACCGCCCCGACCTCGCGCAGGGACGCTGGCTCGGCCACCGGGTTGGCGGCCAGCTCCGCGGTGGAGCGGACCGCGAAGTAGGCGCGCTCCCCGTCACTGCCCAGCAGGTAGCGCTCGCCCTCGGGAGCGTGCTGCGGGTCGGTGAGGACGAGTTCCCGGGTGCGGCCGGTGGTGACCAGGGCACGGGACTGTTTGGCCATGAGCGCCTTCCAGCCGTAGCTGCCGGGCTCACCGCCCTCCAGGACCAGGACCCTGGTGGCCGGATCCGCCCAGGCGGCGGCCAGCCAGTCGTCGTCACCGCGCCGGTGTCCGACGGGGTCGACGGTGGAACGGGCGAGCAGGGGTGCGGCTTCGGATTCCATGCGGCCTTCCGGGTTCGTGGTTCTCCTCAAGGTTTAACGCCTCCGGGCCCCGTGCGCACCCCCGCCCGGCTAACCGGTGGCACGGCGGGGGCGCGCGTCCGGGGCTCGGCCCCGGACGGACTCAGGCCTCCTTGGCGGCGCCCAGCTCCTCCCAGAGGTAGGCGGCGCTCTCGGCTCCCTTGAGCAGGAGGGGTGTCTCGACCTTCTCGTTGGGGGCGTGGATACGGTCCTCGTTGAGGCCCACGGCCAGGAACACCAGCGGGGTTTCGAGGATGTCGGCGATGTCGGCCTCGGGGCCGCTGCCGCCCTCGCGGGTGAACAGGACCTCCTTGCCGAAGGCGCGCCCCATCGCGGAGCGGGCGGCCTTCAGCGCGGTGGAGGACAGGTCGGAGGCGCAGGCGCGCACGCCCGGGCCGCCGAACTCCAGTTCGGCGCGGACACCGTCGGGGACGCCCGCCTCCACGTACGCGCGGACGCGGTCCTGGACGTGCAGCGGTTCCTGGCCGGGGACCAGGCGGAAGCTGATCTTGGCGTGCGCGGAGCGGGGGACGATGGTCTTGCCGCCCGCGCCGGTGTGGCCGCCCCACATGCCGTTGATCTCGGCGGTGGGCCGCAGCCAGACGCGCTCCAGGGTGCTGTAGCCCTTCTCGCCGCGGGCCGCGGTGGAGCCGGCGGTGGCCAGCCACGCCGCCTCGTCGAAGGGCAACCGGGCGATGAGTTCGCGCTCCTGCTCGCTGGCCTCGACGACGCCGTCGTAGAAGCCGGGGACCGCGACGCGACCGTCGGCGTCGTGCAGCCCGGACAGCAGGTCGCTCATGACCTTGAGCGGGTTGGGGACGGCGCCGCCGAAGGAGCCGCTGTGCAGGTCCCGCTCGGGGCCGTACAGGCTGATCTCGACGTCGGTGACGCCGCGCATGCCCACGCACATGGAGGGGGTGTCGGCCGCCCACATGGTGGTGTCGGAGATGACGGCGACGTCGCAGGCCAGACGTTCCCGGTTGGTCTTCATCAGCTCGGCGAAGTGCACGGAGCCGGACTCCTCCTCGCCCTCGACCAGGAGTTTGATCGTGACGGGCGGGGCCTCGGCGCCGGAGGCCGCCAGGGCCGCACGCACGCCCAGGGCGTGGAAGAGGACCTGGCCCTTGTCGTCGGAGGCACCCCGCGCGTACAGGGAGGTGCCGCGTTCGGTGGGGGTGAAGGGTTCGGTCTCCCACTCGTCGAGGGGGTCGACGGGCTGCACGTCGTGGTGGCCGTAGACGAGCACGGTGGGCGCGTCGGGGTCGGCGGCGGGCCATTCGGCGAACACGGCGGGCAGCCCCGGGGTCTCCCAAAGCTCGACCGTGGGGAAGCCGGTCCCGGTAAGGTGGTCGGCCAGCCAGCGGGCCGAGCGGCGCACGTCCTCGTGGTGCTCGGGGTCGGCGGAGATCGAGGGGATCGCCAGCCACTCCCTGAGCGAGGTGAGGAACTCGTCCCGGTGCGCCTCGATGTAGGCACGTGCGTCCATCAGCCGTCCTTGTCCTAGACATCCTTGTCAGGATCGACCTTAGAACCTGGACGAACGGCCCGAGAACGGCGGTGGGTGCACAACGCATGGAACCGTTCGGGGCCCGCATCACTCACAACGGGACGGTAGGCGTCCCGGACCGACAGGAGGAAGACTTGAGCACCAACCCCCGGATCGCCGCCAGGTTCAGCGATCTCTTCGATGTCCTGGACACCGACGGCGACAAGTCCGTGACCTGGGACGACTACCAGAGGCTGGTGGACCGGTACGTGTCCGGGTACGGCCTGGAGGCGCAGGCGCCCCGCGCCCTGGCCATCCGGGAGGCGTACGAGGTGATGTGGCACAAGCTGGCCGGGCACGAGGAGGCCGGGGACGGCCGTCTGGACCGGGAGGCGTTCGTGGCAGCCATGCAGGCGGCCTCGGAGGACCGGAGCCGGTCCAACGCGGCCGAGGCCGTGGCGGAGGCGGTGTTCGACCTGTTGGACGCCGACGAGGACGGCCGGATCAGCGAGGAGGAGTTCCTGGTCTACGCGAAGGCCCTGGGCGCGGAGGAGCCGGGCGCCCGGAAGAGGTTCGCGCACGTGGACACGGACGGGGACGCCTTCATCAGCCGGGAGGAGTTCGTGCTGTCCGCCCGGCGGTACCTGTTCGGGGACGACATCGACTCCCCGGGCGGGTTCGTCTTCGGGGTGGTCTGACCGGAGTCGGGCGGCGGAGGACGGGGATCTGCGCCGCCCGGCACGGGTCCCCGCCGGGGGCCGGGGCCCCGTTGTCGGAGCGTGCACGGGAGGGTTCGGAGGGTCCCGGCCCGTGACCCAGGGGTTACCCCCGCCGACACCTGGTCAACGAATCAGGCGCCTAGACCACGAACCGGTATCGGAACCCTCGGATTCGGAACCTTCCCGCCGCACCCGGCGTCCGTTCAGGTGGCATGTCACCACAGATCTAGGAGGCCGCGATGCGGCAGGTCCCCCGTCACCGAATCATCGCCGGAGCAGTTCTGGGAGCGCTTCCCCTGTTCCTGTCCACCGGTTGCTCGTTCGACTTCAGCATCGGCGGCCCCGGCTCCGTCTCCGCCGAGGAGGTCGCCGAGAAGTCCATGGAGATGCTGGCCGAGCAGCCGGCTGGGGCCCCGGACGAGTTCACCTGCTCCGAGGACCTGCCCGCGGAGGTGGGCGCCGAGATCCGCTGCGAGCTCACCAACGGCGGCGAGAGCGTCGGCGTGACCATCACCACGACCTCGGTGGACGGCGGCCGGGCCGAGTGGGACATCAAGGTCGACGATGCCCCGGCCGAGGACACCGCCGCCGAGGACGAGGGCGCGGCCGAGGACGGGGCCGCCGAGGAGACCGGCGGCGACGAGAACAGCACCGCGGCGAGCGGCGGCGAGGTCCCCGTTTCAGAGGTCATCGAGCAGTCGACCACCGCGCTGGAAGCGGAGGGCTATGCCCCCGAGAACCTCGCCTGCACCTCCACCTCCCTCCGTGCGGAGGTGGGAGCCGAGATGAGTTGCAACTTCTTCGAGGACAGCGTCTACCACGACGTCACCATCACGGTGACCACCGTCGAGGGCAGCAGCGTCCTGTGGGACATCCAGGTCGACAAGGCCCAGTAGCGTCGGCGCACCACCCAGCGGCTCCTCCCCAACCGGTGATCTTGCTACCAGAAGCAACTTCGGCGCCGAAATGGCCCCTGGTAGCAAGATCACCGCGAAAAAAGGGGCCGAAGGGGCCCGGGCCACCGAGGCAGGCAACGCCCGTCCTGGGGCAGCCGACAGCGCCCTCCGGGTAGGAACCTGTCGGCGGCAGGACGGGCGTTGCCCGGGGTGGCGCTAGTGGTGCGGTCGGCGGAGCTGGTCGCGGGCCCACAGGTGGGCGAGCAGGTCGTCCCAGGTCCCGGCCTCGTACAGGCCGGTGCGGGAGGCGACCCAGTAGGACTGGGTGGCTTCCCCGAAGTAGATGATCAGGTGCCGGTTGGAATCAGGGCTGCGCCGAAGGCGTCCGTTGAGGGTGGTGGCGGGCGACGGGTGGGCCTGGAGCAGCGCGGCTCGGGCGTGCTCTGTGTGGAACTCCGCCCGGTGCCCGCCCAGGCGGGGCAGGCTCTGCGCCCGGCAGGTCCGGCAGGAGCGGTGCTCACAGGTGGGGCAGGTCGCGCCGATCACCCGGTTCTCCCGCGAGGTCCGGGGCATGGGGATAGGATTCATCGTTGATCCTGCTTTCTTGGTTTTAGCGGACTGGATTTCAGGGTTTGTGTTGGGGCTCAGAGGACGTTGGCGCGTCTTCTGGGCCCTTTTCTCGTTCCTGAGCTCAGGTCAGAGAGTGTTCCAGCAGCTCTCGCTGAGGTCGCTGGCCAGGAAGAACCAGACGTTGCGGAACTCCGGGTTGGCGTTGTCGCCCCACCGGGTGGCCAGGGCGTTGACCATGGCCAGTCCGCGCCCCGACTCGCTCTCCAGGTCCAGCCCGTCCGGGTCCGCGGCGAGGGGGACGGGCCGGGTCGGACGCAGGCTTCCCCGGTCCCGGCAGGTCAGGACCAGCCCGTCGGCCAGCCTTTCCACCTGGAGCGTGTAGCAGGCGCCGTCCTTACTGGAGCGCGAGTGCGCGACGGCGTTGTTGGCGAGCTCCGCGCCCAGGAGAGTGAACAGGTAGCGGTAGTCGGTGGAGCGGTCGGCCGCGCAGGTGTCCAGGAAGGCGCGGGCCAGGGGCAGGAGGGAGGCCAGCCCCGGGAAGCTGTACTGGCGCTTGCGGAAGTGGGGGCGGTCGGGCGCCCCGGAGAAGTAGTGGGCGTGGAAGGGCTTGATGAAGCTGGCCAACGGAACCGTGACCTCGCTTCGCGCGAGCGCCGGGGCGAAGTTGGACATGACGAACACACTCCTTGGCATGACAGAGCACGAACAGGGGTGGGGAAGGTCGCCCGTCGGGAGGTTCACGGTTCCCATGACGCACAGAACGGGCTGGACATAGCCTGACCAGTAAGAATCTCAAAGTCCTCTGGTGATGGACTGGTCGTGGCTACAGCTTCATCTTGTAACTGCGATTCTCAGTTTTCAACGAATAACTGAGAATCGGAGAAGAACTTGCTAGTTTGTCCCTTATGTACCGGCCTTATAGCCCCACCATCCGACGCAGGCGACTGGGCTTCGAGTTGCGTCGCCTCCGCGAAGAGCACGGCCTGACCTTGGACGCAGCCGCTAAAGGTTCAGGAGTCCCAAGAGCCACAGTCGGCAAGATCGAGACTGCCGAGTCCCGCCGTACGCGCGCACGAGACCTGGACGCCTTGGCTGACCTCTATGGCATTGACCAGGAGACTCGCGAAGCGCTCCATCGCCTATCCCGAGAATCGAAGGAAAAGGGGTGGTGGTCCAGGTACAAGGACATCTTCAGCGAAAACGCGCTGCCTGACTTCGAAGCTGAGGCATCGGCGCTTCGAACCTACGAGGCACAGGTCATCCCCGGCCTGTTTCAGACCCCTGCCTACGCTGAGGAGGTCTTCAAGGGTGGACGCGCCACCGATGACCCCAGCATCGCACGAAGAGTGGAAGCGCGACTCACAAGGCAGAACATCCTGGCAGGAGTCAAGGCACCCCACATGACCGCGGTCATCGATGAAGCTGCGCTGAAACGGATAGTTGGCAGCCGAGAAGTCATGTGCGAGCAGCTTGAACACCTCGAACACCTGGCTATGCGACACAACATCGATATCCAGGTGCTCCGCTTCACGAGCGGAGCGCACCTGGGCATGGCTGGAGCGTTCACCATCCTGGACTTCCCAGAGCCGCGTGATCCATCGATCATCTACGTGAGCACAGCAGCCGATGGTCTGTACCTAGAGCAGCCAAGTGACATCGAGCGCTTCAACGTAGCCTTCGGTAATGTGCAAGGCGTAGCACTATCGTCAACTGCATCTGTGCAGTTCATCGCCAGTGTCAAAGCATCGATAGAAAGCGAAAACGAATGATCCTGGAGTTTCGGAAGAGCACCCACAGTGCACAGGATCAGAACTGCGTAGAGGTCGCTCCCATCCCCACCGGCTTCCACAAGAGCAGCCACAGCGGACACGCTCAGAACTGCGTCGAGGTGGGATCGCTCCCCTGTGGTGCGGCGATGCGGGACTCCAAACACCCGGGCGCCGGGCACCTGCCCTTCCCCGCCGCCGAGTGGACCTCCTTCCTCACCACCGCCCTCGGGTAACCGCCTCCGACCCCCTCCAGCAGAACCAGAGCCCGGCCGTGACCGATCCCAGGTCACGGCCGGGGCCTTCGGCTGCGGAATCCGCACCCCACACCCCGGGACTCACTCCGGTTCCGGAACACCGGCGATCAGCGCGGCCAGACCCTCGGCATCCAGCAGGTCGGTGGGGCGCACGGTCTCCCCCGCCCGCACGTAGTGGAACGCCGCCCGGACCTCCTTCAGCCCCACCCCGGCCAGATCGGCCCAGGCCAGGCGGTAGGCGGCGAGCTGCACGCCCACGGCCCGCTGCTCGGCCCCGTTCCCGGGCGGGCGGCCGGTCTTCCAGTCCACCACGTCGTAGCGCCCGGTGAGGGTGTCGTAGAAGACCGCGTCCATCCGGCCGCGGATCAACCGGTCACCGATGACCGTCTCGAACGGCACCTCCACCTCGACCGGCACCCGCGGACCCCACTCGCTCTCCTCGAACTTCCTCTGCAGCTCGGCCAGGTCCTCGTCCTCCCCCGCCGTCTCGTCAGCGGCACCGGGGAGCTCGTCGAGCAGGGTGGCGTGCTGCCCGAAGCGCTGCTCCAACCAGGCGTGGAAAGCCGTGCCCCGGCGCGTGTGCGGCGCGGGCGGCCGGGGCAGCGGCCTGCGGATCTGCCGGGCCAGGGCGGAGGGGTCGCGGGCCAGCCAGACCATGGAGGACACCGACAGGTGGTCCGGCAGCTCCACCTGGACGGTCCCGTCGCCGGGGCCCGCCCTCTCGGTCTCCCGGTGGGCGAGCAGCAGTTCGGTGTCGCGCTCCCACCCCTGGAGGCGGCGGCGCAGCCCCTCGGGGGTCTTCTGAGGACCGGCGGGCCTGCCCGCGCGGAGCCGGGCGCGGGCGCGTTCGACCAGGTCGGCCCCGGCCAGGATCTGGGCGCGGCGGCTGTCCGGCGCAGGCGCGGCCACCGGGGCGGGTCCGGTCTCGAACCCGGGCTCCGGCTCGAACACGGGCTCGGGGCCCGGGTCGTACGGGGGCGGGGGCCCGTCGTCGTACTCGGGGTCGTACTCCGGCTCGTACTCGTGCTCCGGCTCCGGGCCGGGAACGAAGTCGGCACCGGGGTCCGGGTCCACCACGGGCGCGGCCTCGGCCGGGGCCGCGGCGGCCCCGCCCCCCACCGCGGGCACCTCGGCGGGCGGCCACACGGCGGAGGACTCCTCGTCGTCGTGCGGGTTGGTGTCCTCGGGGTCGGGCGGCGGAGCCCAGTGCACGACGCTCCCGGCGCCCCGCTCGCACGCCTCGCGGACCTCCTCCAGGAACTCCGAGGGGCCGCGCGGGCTGCTGCCGGTCCGGCCCCACCAGTGCCCGGTGCACACCAGGGCGTAGGAGGCGCGGGTGACCGCCACGTAGGCCAGGCGCCGCTCCTCCATCAGGTGGCGGGCGTCCTCGGCCTCCTTGAAGGCGGCGATGGACTCCTTGTCCACCCCCTGTAGGACGGGCAGGCTCTGGCGGTCGCCGCGCAGCGGGTACGGCAGCAGGTGCTCGGCCTTCACCCAGGCCAGCGAGTCGCGCGCCTTGGCCGGGAACAGCGGCGCGCGCTTGCCCGCGCTCACCCCCGGCACGATCACCACCGGCCACTCCAGGCCCTTGGCGCCGTGCATGGTCATGAGTTTGACGCTGTCCGAACCGCCGACCCGCTCCCCGGGGCTGAGCGCGCTCTCGTTCTCCTCGGCGGCGTTGAGGTAGCCCAGGAAACTGCCGAGGGTGGGGTCCTCGGTGTTGCCCACGAAGCGGACGGCGTGGTCGACGAAGGCGTCGAGGTCGGCCCGGGCCGACAGCGGGTCCCGGTGGGTGCGGGCGCCCACCTCGATGTCCAGGCCCAGCATGCGCTCGACCTCGGTGATGAGGTCGGGCAGGGGCTGGCCGACGAGTTTGCGCAGGGAGCGCAGTTCCTCGGCGAGGCGGCCCAGGCGTTCGTAGGCGGCCTCGGAGTAGTTCCCGGCGGGGCCGGGGTCGTCGACGGCGTCCACCAGGCTGCCGCTCTCCGCGGTCAGGTCCAGGACGGTGCGGCGCAGCAGGTCCTCGCCGTCCTCGCCCTCCGGGCCCTCCTCGGCGGCGGGCCCGGTCAGGTCGCGGCGGGTGTGCCGGGCGAGTTCGGCGGCCCGGGCACCGAGGGCGGCCAGGTCGCGGGGGCCCATCCGCCAGCGCGGGCCGGTGAGCAGGCGGGCCAGTTCGTTCCCGGCGGAGGCGTCGTGGACCACGCGCAGGGTGGCGATGATGTCGCGGACCTCGGGCACCAGCATGAGCCCGCCCAGGCCCACGACCTCCACCGGGATGTCGTGCGCCTCCAGGGCCTCGCGCAGCGGCGGGAACTGGGAGCGCTTGCGGCACAGGATGGCGATGTCGCCGGGGCTGACCGCCCCGTCGGAGGCCCCGCCGGACTCGCCCTCGGGCCAGGCCCGGCCGTCGGGGGCGAACACCGGGCCGCCGGGGTCCTCGGCGGTGGCCCTGACCAGGCGGCGCACCTGGTCGGCGATCCACGCGGCCTCCCCGGTCTCGGTGGTGAACAGGGCGGTCAGGGCGGTGCCCCGGTCGCGGCGTGCGGGCCCGGGGTGCAGGACGGGCACGTCGGCGGCCTCGGCCCGCAGCGGCTCGGAGATGCGTTCGGCGACGTCGAGGACGCGCCGGCCGTTGCGGAAGCTGACGGACAGGCGGCGCACGGAGGCGGGCCGTCCGGGCGCGGCCGGGAAGTCCGTGGGGAAGCTGGTCAGGTTGGCGGCGATCGCCCCGCGCCAGCCGTAGATGGACTGGCAGGGGTCGCCGACGGCGGTCACCGCGTGCCCGTCGCCGAACAGGGCACGCAGCAGCACGAGCTGGGCGTGGCTGGTGTCCTGGTACTCGTCCAGGAGCACCACCCGGAAGCGGCCCCGCTCGATGAGGCCGACCTCGGTGTGGTTCCGGGCGATGCGGGCGGCCAGCGCCATCTGGTCGCCGAAGTCCATCGCCTCACGGGCGTGTTTGGCGTGGTTGTACCGGTCGACCAGCGGGAGGAGTTCCTCGCGGCGGCGCTGGGTGTCCACCAGGTCCCGGGTCTCCTTGGTGGGTTTGCGGGTCATCCGGTCCAGCCCGGCCTGGATCCACCGGCCGACGCCGCGCACCTGGTCGGTGCCGGTGAGGTGGTCGGCGATCTGCCCGGACAGGTCCAGGACCCGGCGGGTGACGGTATCGGCGCCGACGTCGACGTGGTCCATCGGCCCGTCGTACTCCCCGACGATCCGGGCGGCCAGCTGCCAGGACTGGCCCTCGCTGAGCAGCCGGGAGGTGGGTTCGACCGCCTCGCGCAGGGCGTGGTCGGCCACGATGCGCCCGGCGTAGGCGTTGTAGGTGGAGACCGTGGGTTCGCCGTCCAGCAGTTCCTCGGGGAACTGCTCGGTGGCGCGTAGCTGCTCCAGGCGTTTGCGCACCCGTTCGGCCAGCTCGGCGGTGGCCTTGCGGGTGAAGGTCAGCCCGAGGACCTGCTCGGGGCGCACGTGCCCGTTGGCGACCAGCCAGACCACCCGGGAGGCCATGGTCTCGCTCTTGCCGGACCCCGCCCCGGCGATGACCACCCCGGGTTCCAGCGGCGCGGAGATGACCCGGGCCTGCTCGGAGGTGGGTTCGGGGCGCCCGAGGAGACGGGCGAGCTCTGCCGGGGTGAAAGTCGGTCCGGGGGATCCGGGGGCGGGGGCTGGGAGGGGGTCGGGGGTGGGGGTGCTGGGTTCAGACATGTCTGCCCTCGTCCTGGACCGGACAACAGGCGCGCACGGCGCACGAGTTGCATCCGGTGTTGCGGGTGGCGGCGAAACGGGACCCGCCCATGCCGGTGGCGACCTCGCGCACGAGGGTCTGCGCCCATCCGGGGTCGGGGTCCTCGCCCAGCGGGGGCTGGGCCTGTTCACGCGCCTTCTTGCTGAATGCGGCCCCGCCGACGTGCACCAGTGCGGCGCCGCCGGGTTCGGCCAGGCCGAGCTTGGCGAAGGCGCCCCTGAGCACGGCCATCTGGTAGACGCCCAACTGGGGGTGGCGGGCCAGGTCGTCGGCCTTGTTGCGGCCGGTCTTGATGTCCACCACCACGGCGCGGCCCTGCTCGTCGCGTTCGAGGCGGTCGACGCGGCCGGTGATCTCGATACCGCCGACGTCCACCCGGAACCCCTCCTCGGTGACGACCAGTTCGCGCTCGTTTCCGGCGTCCCAGCTGAGGAGTTTGCGGACCATCTCGTCGGCGCGGTCGCGCTGCTTGTCGGCTTGCCAGGGCCCGCCGAAGTCCAGGTCGGCCCAGATCTCGTCCATCCGGGCGCCCACCTCCTCGGCGCTGCTGCCCTGGGCGACCAGGACGGCGACGGCGTGCACCACGGTGCCGAGCGCGGAGGCGGAGTCGCCGGAGGAGGCCCCGGCGGCGCGTTCGAGCAGCCAGCGCAGCTGGCAGTTGGTGAAGCTCTCCACCTGGGAGGGCGACACCCGGATGGTGTCCTCCTCCTCGGCGAGGGGGCGGTCGTCGGTGAAGGGGGTGAGCGCGTACCACTCGGCCGGGTCGGCCCCCCGGACGCCCTCCTCGGCCAGGCGGGCCAGGTGTGCGGCGGCGGCCTCGACCAGCGGTCCGGGTGCGTCGGGGTCGGTGACCACCGAGCGCAGGTCGGCGACGAGCGCGGGCAGGGAGAGCCAGCGGCGGCCGGTGCTGACCTGTTCGGGCTCGCCCAGGCCCATCTCGTTGATGAAGCGGGAGGGGCGTTCGTCGGTGTCCTCGCCGCCCACGCAGGTGACGTGAAGGGTGCGCCGGGCGCGGGTGAGCGCCACGTAGAAGAGGCGGCGCTCCTCGTGCAGGAGTTTGGCGGCCAGGGCCGCGCCGAAGGAGTCCGCGGCGTGGCTCCGGGCGTCGACCAGTTCCTCCACGCCGAGCAGGGAGCCGCGCAGGCGCAGGTCGGGCCACTCCCCCTCCTGGGCTCCGGCGACCACGACCAGCCCCCACTCCAGGCCCTTGGAGCGGTGCGCGGTGAGGATGCGCACCGCCTCGCCGTCGGGGGCGCGTTCGGCGAGGCTGTCGCCGGGGATCTCCTGGGCGGCCAGGTCCTCCAGGAAGCCGTCGGGGGTGCCGGGCGGCAGGCGGTCGCAGTAGCGGGCGGCGCTCTCGAACAGGGCCACCACGGCGTCCAGGTCGCGGTCGGCCGCGGCCCCCCGGCGTCCGCCCGCGAGGCTGGCGCGGAGCAGCCGGTCGGCGAGGCCGCTCTCGCGCCACAGCTCCCACAGGACCTGTTCGGCGTCGGCGCCCTCGGCGGCCAGGTCGCGCACGGTCCGCAGCGCCTTGGCCACCCGGGTGGCGGGTGCGGCGACCGCGGGGTCCACCAGGGTGAGTTCGCGCGGGTCGCGCAGGGCGTCCACCAGCAGGCGGGCGGAGGGCCGGTACCCCGGGTCCTCGCCGTCCCCGGCCTCCCGGGCCCGGTCCAGGTCCAGGCGGCGCAGGGCGCGCACCAGGCGGCGCAGGCGGACCGTGTCGGCCTCACCGAACGGGCTCATCAGGAGTTCGCGGGCGGACTCCTCGTCCAGTTCCTCCGGGCGCAGGCCATGGCGGATCAGCCCGAGCAGGGGCCGGACGAGGGGTTCGGCGGCCACCGGCAGGTCGTCGGGGCCCACGACCACCGGCACCGAGGCGGCGGTCAGGGCCCGGCGGAGCACGGGGAGCTGGCGGCTGGAGGATCTGACCAGGACCGCCATGTCCGACCACGGGACCCCGTCCACCAGGTGGGCCCGGCGCAGGGTGTCGGCGATGACCGCGGCCTCCTGGGTGGCGCTGTCGGCCATCATCAGGTGCACCTCGCCGTCGGGGACGCCCGCGGCGGGGGTGAGGTCGCGGTGGGCGTTGACCCGGCCGTGTGCGGCGGCGACGGCGGGCAGGCGGCGGGTGAGGCCGCGGGAGGCCGCGAGCAGGGCGGAGCCGCTGCGGCGGCAGGTGCGCAGCGCCACGACCGGCGCGTCGGTGCGCTGGAGCGTGCGGAAGCGGCCGGGGAAGTCGAGGATGTTGTCCACCTCGGCGCCGCGGAAGCCGTAGATGGACTGGTCGGGGTCGCCGACCGCCACGAGGTCGCGGCCGTCCCCGGCCAGGGCGCGCAGGAGTTCCTCCTGGGCGGGGTCGGTGTCCTGGTACTCGTCGACGAACACCACCTCGTGGGCGGCGCGCTCGCGCTCCTGCACCTCGGGGTCGGAGAGCATGTTGGCGGCCACCCGTACCAGCTCGGCGTAGTTGAGCGTGGGCACGGGCGCGATGTCGAAGCGGCCGTTCATCCGGGACAGGAACCCGGCGGCGGCGGTCCAGTCGTCGCGCTCGCGTTCTGCGGCCAGCCCCGCGAGTTCGCCGGGCCCCAGCCCGCGCTCCTGGGCGCGCATCAGGAAGTCGCGCAGCTCCTCCGCGAAACCGCGGGTCTCCAGGGCGGGGCGCAGGCGCTCCGGCCAGCCGGAGGCGCCGTCCTGGAACTCCCAGGACAGGAGTTCGCGGACCTCCATGAGCTGTTCGGGGCCGGACAGCAGCCGGGGCGGCAGGTCGCCCATCCGCTGGAACTCGCGCCGGATCAGGGAGTAGGCGTAGCTGTGGAAGGTCAGCGCCAGGGGTTCGCGGGTGGTGCGGCGCAGCCGTCCGGTGATGCGCTCGCGCAGTTCCTGGGCGGCCTTGCGGCTGAACGTGAGCACCAGGACGCGGGAGGGGTCCACGCCCCGGTTGTCGATGCGGTCCACCACGGCCTCGACGACGGTGGTGGTCTTGCCTGTTCCGGGGCCGGCCAGGACGAGCAGGGGTCCGCCCGGGTGGTCGACGACGCACTGCTGGTTCTCGTCCAGCACCGGCGGCGGCTGCACCTGGTGGGCGCGCCGCACGAGACGGTACGGGGATGTGTTCACGCCCCCAGTTCACCAGAGTCGGATGACCATCCCGGACGGCCGGCCAGGGGTGCGGACGGGCCCTCAGCCTCCGCAGTCCCCGTCCCACCGGGCCCGGCGCATGTCCACACGGTCGCTCCGGGGGCGCATCGGGGTCCCCTCGGCGGCGTAGTGGGATCGGGCACGTACCAGGTGCCCCTCGGCGGGGCGCCCGTCCGCCCGCACCACCCGCCACCAGGGCACTCCCCCGCCCCACTGGGACATGACGGCCCCCACCTGCCGGGGGCCGCCCCGGCCGACGTACTCGGCGATGTCTCCGTAGCTCAGCACCCGGCCCGACGGGATGCGCTCGACCACGGAGAGGACCTCCTCGGTGTAGTCGTCGAGGGTCTCCTCCGGTGCCTCGTCGCCGGGGGTGCGGGTTCGGGGTTCCTCGGGCATGGTGCGAAGCCTAGCCAACCGCCACGACGAAGCGGCTCCGCGGCGGGTTCGGGGCGGCCCCCACCGCAGGGCGCGGCGACCGTCGTCCACCTCGGGGTGTTCCCCACCGCGCTGGCCTTCACCACCTGGGCCTTCGCCCTCTCCCGGATGCCCGCCGGGCGGCTCGGCGCCACCACCTACCTGGTCCCCGCCCTGGTGGTGGCCCTCTCCTGGGCCCTCCTGGGCGAGATACCGGTGCCGGGCGCGCTGCTGGGCGGGGCGCTGTGCCTGGCCGGGGTGGCCGTCTCCCGACGAGGACAGGGCACTGCGGCACAGCCCCCGAAGTCCGTGAAGCCGCCGGAGAACGCCGAGCCCTCCGGGACGGAGCGGAGCCGCCCGCGCTGAGCGGACGGCCCGGGGCCGGGTGGCTACTCCGGCACGGTGTTGCTGTGGCCGCCCCAGGCCAGTTCGGGGTCGCGCCTGCGCGCCGCCCCGGCCATGACCAGCCCGACGGCGCCCAGCACGACGATGGCCCCGCCGCCGATCCATGCGGTCAGAGCGGCCCCGAGGATGTGGGTGAAGCCCAGGATCCACGGCAGCGTGAAGATCAGGGCCCCGACGGCGAGCACCCCGACCTCGCTCGACACCGCTCCCGGGCGGGTCAGCGACACGGCCGCGGCGAGGACGACCGCCAGCCCCAGTACGAAGAACAGCCCGCCGGAGAATCCGTACATCCCGTGCCAGATCCAGCTCAGGCCCACCGCGACACCGAGGACGACCGAAGCCCAGTCCGCCCAGCGTCCCTTCACACGCATAACGCCACCTCCCTGCGGCGGGGGTGCGCGCCGGTGGTCGGCTCGGCACCCCGTGTGGGACCTGTACCCACTCGGGAGGATCCCAGGGCCGGGCGGCACCGGAAAACAGCGGACGGCGCCGGGGAACCCCGGCGCCGTCCTGGTGGCCCCGCGCCCTCGGTGGGCGTGTCGGCCGGGCGGTCCTAGTAGGTGGGCAGGCTCGGGTCGACCTGGTTGACCCAGGCCAGGACGCCACCGCCCACGTGCACGGCGTCGGAGAAGCCGGCGGCCTTGACCGCGGCCAGGGCCTCCGCCGAACGCACACCCGACTTGCAGTGCAGGATGACGCGCTTGTCCTGCGGCAGCTGCTCGAAGGCCTTGCCGTTCAGGAACTGGCCCTTGGGGATGAGCGTCGCACCCGGGATGTTGACGATCTCGTACTCGTTCTTCTCCCGGACGTCGACGAGGAAGACGTCGTCGGCCTTGTTGTCCAGGAGCTCCTTGAGCTCGGGGGCGGTGATGGTCGAGTCCGCAGCGGCCTCGGTGGCCTCCTCGGACACGGCCCCGCAGAAGGCCTCGTAGTCGATGAGCTCGGTGACCGGCTCGGTGTCCGGGTCCTTGCGGACCTTGACCTCGCGCCAGCTCATCTCCAGGGCGTCGAAGATGAGCAGACGGCCGACCAGCGGGTCACCGATGCCGGTGATCAGCTTGATCGCCTCGTTGACCATCACCGAGCCGATGGAGGCGCACAGCACGCCCAGGACGCCGCCCTCCGCGCAGGAGGGGACCATGCCGGGCGGCGGGGGCTCGGGGTACAGGTCGCGGTACTGCGGCCCGTACTCGTTCCAGAAGACGCTGACCTGGCCGTCGAAACGGTAGATCGAGCCCCACACGTAGGGCTTGTTCAGGATGACGGCGGCGTCGTTGACCAGGTAACGGGTGGCGAAGTTGTCGGTGCCGTCCAGGATCAGGTCGTAGTCGGCGAGGACATCCAACGCGTTGTCCGACTCCAGGCGCTCCTGGTGCAGGACGACCTCGACGTTGGGGTTCACCTCCTTGACACTGTCCCGGGCGGACTCGGCCTTGGGCCGGCCGACGTCACTCTGACCGTGGATGATCTGACGCTGGAGGTTGGACTCGTCGACGACGTCGAAGTCGATGATGCCGAGCGTGCCCACACCCGCGGCGGCGAGGTAGAGCAGGGCCGGGGAGCCCAGGCCGCCCGCGCCGACGACCAGCACCTTCGCGTTCTTCAGACGCTTCTGGCCGTCCATGCCCACGTCGGGGATGATCAGGTGACGCGAGTAGCGGCGCACCTCGTCCACGGTCAGCTCTGCGGCTGGTTCCACCAGCGGCGGCAGCGACACGGTGACTCCTCATGTCTGTTCGGGTCGCTTCGCATCCACCCGTGCCGAGGGGCCCACGGGAACATGGGGCGGTGCGCGAAGCTGCTTGCACTCATACCCAACCTAACGGGTGGGGTTTTCCATTCCCACCCCGGGCAGGCGTGGCCCTCGTCGCCCCCGGGGTGGTGCCCTGACCTCCCCAACCACGGCGGCCCGGGAGTTCATCCCGCGCGGATCCCCCTCCCGGCGGCGACCCGGAGGTAGTGTCGCTCGTACGCTCCGCGACGACGTTGGGAGGATCCCGTGACATCTTCCGATCCCAGGGGGAACAGAGGGCGCACCGCCGCAGGCGAGGACCCGGCGGCGGCCGTACCCGAGGCCGACGCGGCCGAACAGCGCGTCCCGGCCGAGGACGAGGACCGCGACGACTGGGCCGAGGAGCCCCCGGAGGGGGCCCTCGACCAGGCCAACGAGGCGGACGTGATCGAACAGGTGCGTGAGGTGGGCCCGGACGAGGAGGAACGCCGCTGAGGCGGATCCGCGCCCCGCACACCGTCGGGGGGCGGGGGCGGCCCGTTCGCCTGCACGGCGGGCGTTTGGCGCCCCTCCCCACCTGCGACGCGGGCTTTCGGCCCGGTCGGTGCGGGAAAGCCGTCGCTCCGTGCTGCCCACACCGAACTTACGCAGCAGTAAGATGAGGGAAAAGCTGCGGGCCGCGTCACAGCGCCGACGCCGGGTCCGACAGCGTCAGCCACGCAGATGTCCAATGAATGGCGTGCATCTGCCATGCCGAGTTCGGAGGGTGTGGGTGTGACAGCTCCTTCAGACGCCCGCGCCCGGGGCACCCGCTTGCCCCGGGTCAGGCGCCGCCGCCAACTCCTGGCCGCAGCTCAGGAGGTCTTCGTCGCCCGTGGTTACCATGCGGCGGCGATGGACGAGATCGCGGACCGCGCGGGTGTCAGCAAACCGGTCCTCTACCAGCACTTCCCCGGGAAGCTGGAGCTCTACCTGGCCCTTCTGGAGGAACACTCCGAGGCCCTGGTCGAGAAGCAGCGGGAGGCACTGGAGAGCACCGACGACAACCGTCAGCGCGTCACCGCCAGTTTCCAGGCCTACTTCGACTTCGTCGCGGGCGACGGAGAGGCGTTCCGGCTGGTCTTCGAGTCCGACCTGCGCAACCTCCCCGCGGTCAGGGAGAAGAGCGAAGAGACGTTCCAGCGCTGCGCCGAGCTGATCGGCAAGGTGATCCGGCAGGACACCAGCATCTCCGACGAGGAGGCGCACCTGCTGAGCATCGCCCTGGTCGGCATGGCCGAGACCAGCGCCCGGTACTGGCTGAACAACCACGGTTCGGTCCCCCAGAACGCCGCCGAGCAGCTGGTGGCCCGGCTGGCCTGGCGCGGGATCAGCGGCTGGGACCTCGCCCGGTCCGGCGAGGAGGACGAGGCCGGGGACTGAGCCCCGGCCCGACGAAGCCACCGCCCCCGGCGCGCGAACGCGCGCCGGGGGCTCTCCTTTTTCCGAACAAGCCTCTTCACACAACAGCGAATCGGGCATTTTCCCACCGCCCGGAAAATAAAAGAACAAAGAAGTAATCATTGCCCGGCAAAGGCTTGGCAATCACCCGGACGCTCGCCCGACAAGCGGTTCGATTCCCATTCTCCGGGTATCGCGAAACTGAGGAGTACCGCGCTTCTCTTCGCCGTATCCGCCGGACACCGACCACCCGGTGCCCTGAGTGGAACTAGCGATTCGGAGGTGAAGACGTATGGACATCGGTCAGGGCCTGACGGACGCCTGGCAGACGATTGTGGGCTTTGTACCCATGCTGCTGGGCTTCCTGGTGATCCTGGTACTGGGCTGGATCATCGCCTGGTTCGTGGGCAAGGCCGTCGGCAAGGGCCTGCACAGCGTCGGACTGGACCGCGCGCTGCACCGCGGAGGTGTGGGCGAGTACTTCGAGCGCAGCCGCTGGACCGCCAGTGAGCTGTGCGGGAAGATCATCTACTACGTCGGGCTGCTGTTCGTGCTGACGATGGCGTTCAACGTCTTCGGACCGAACCCGGTGAGCACACTGCTCAGCGACGTCATCGCGTGGATTCCGAACGGCCTCGTGGCCCTCGTGATCGTCGTGGTCACGGCCATGATCGCCAAGGCCGTCCGGGACCTGGTCACCGGCGCCCTGGGCGGGCTCTCCTACGGGCGCCTCCTGGCCAACGTGGCCGCCGTGGCCATCCTGGCCCTCGGTGTCATCGCCGCGCTGAACCAGATGGGCGTGGCCGTGTCCGTCACCCTGCCGGTGCTGATCGCGGCGCTGGCCACGGTGGGCGGCATCCTGATCGTCGGCGTCGGCGGCGGCATGATCAAGCCGATGCAGTCCCGCTGGGCGCGCTGGCTGGAGGTCGCCGAACGCGAGACCGGACAGCTCACCGGCGAGGGCAGCTACCAGGCCGGGCGTGAGGCGGCGATGAACCGTCCGAGCACCGAGGCCGGGAAGAGCACCGAGTCGAAGAGGGAGGCCACCAGCATGCCGGGGCAGCGCGGCACGGGCGGTGAGCCCACCGTGTGACCGCAGGGACCCGGGTCACCCGCGGGGGCGGCCCGGACAGCGAAGGAGGGCGGGGCCGTGCGGCCTCGCCCTCGTCCTTGTGCCGCCGTCGCGGCCCCGGCTCACAGGAACTCGGAGTCGCGCAGCTCCAGCCGGGCGAGGTGTTCGATACGCCGGAAGGCCAGGACGCCGGTGGCGATCAACGGCAGGAACGCCAACCAGAAGACAATGCTCCCGGGTCCGGTGAAAACCATCGACGCGAGTGCGACGACGAAGATCAGTGCGAAAAGCGCGAAGTCGACGCGATCCTGCTGGATCAGGACGCCGACCGGTGGGCGCGCCGCCCCATGCCGACCGCTCCTCATTCGCATTCCTTTCTCGCGGCTCTTCGGGCCGCTCCGCCAGTCACGGCGCCCGAGATCCACCTGGACCCTGATAACACCGTGAATCCCACGTTGCATTCCGCAGGACCCTGGTCACACCGGGGTGAACCGGCCCCGGGTCGGCCACTGTGGGTTCACCGGTACGTTTCAGCGTACGCCCGGCAACGGCTTTTCGCCGGAGAACCCGTGGGGCGGTGACCGCGATACATCTCGCGTCGTAGGTCACACCCGGCTGCGGATGCCACCAACCTAGCGGACGAAACCGCGCTCCCTCGCCAGTCGGCAGATCGCGAGAATGCGGAGGGTCTCCCAGTCGTAGTCGGCGTCCTCGGAGTCCCAGCCGCGTTCGAGGCAGCCGTCGAGGAAACCGTGGAGGTAGGTTCCGAGGGTGTTCGCGGTGAGTTCGGCACCGCCGGAGACGATGCCCTCGCACACCTGTGCGGCGTGCTGATCCAGCTCAGCGCTCATCCAGGGTTCTACCGGCCCGTCCAGGGGGCCGATCTTGTGGAAGTCACGGGTGAGTCCGGCCAGCGGATGGCGCACGGAGGTCCCACGGGGCATGGAAGTACCTACTCGTGTGGTCAGGAGACGGGAAACTCCATCGACTCTATGCGCGTCGGACCAATGGATCGTAACGAATGTGTTGGAAATTACCCGCACTTGACCAAGTCGCGCCAAGTCCTGGTCAAACATCACAAAAGCACCAGAACCGGTGTCGCACCGGCGATTCGGTGTCCTAATCGGCCAATCCCATGGCGTTAAGTCGCGCGACATGACCCTCGGTGAGGGAGGCGAACATCCGGCTGACCGCGGCGAGGTCGTCCAGTCCCGAGTCGCCCGGGCCCTCCCCGCGCCGCCCCTTGCCCGCCAGAAGCGCGGCGAGCTCCGGCCGGTCCACGGCCACCGCCTGCGCCTGGCTCAGCGCCTCACCGACCAGGCGGCGGGCCCACAGGGACAGGCGGCCGGCCAGCTTCGGGTTCTCCGCCAGCGCGGAACGCACCTGGGCGGCGAGGAACTCCGCGCGCTCGGTCTCGGCGAGCACGTCCTCGACCAGCGCCCGGGTGTCCGCGTCGGCCAATTCGGCGACCTTGCGGTAGAAGTCACCCGCGATGCCGTCGCCGACGTAGGTCTTGACCAGGCTCTCCAGCCAGCTCTGCGGCTCGGTGCGCTCGTGCCACAGGTCCAGCGGCGCGACGAAGGGCTCCATGGCCTCCTCCGGGTCCACCCCGAGCTCCACCAGGCGCTCGCGCAGCGCCTGGTAGTGGTTCTGCTCGGTGGCGGCCAGACCGGCGAGCTGGCCCCTGGTTCGCAGCGAGGGCGCCAGTCCGGCGTCGTCGGCGAGCCGGAAGAAGGAACCGAGCTCGGCGTAGGCGAGCAGTCCGAGAAGATCGATCACGCCGGGGTCGGCGGAGGGGCCTTTGGTCATGCCCGCCAGGGTATCGCCCGTCCCCCAGGCCCCCCAATCGGGGACTAAACGCTGCTCGGAAACGGTTGCACCACCTGGGAGCGGGTACGGTCACAGCCGTCCACAGCCCGGCGAACTGGTATGTGCACCGGGCGAACCAGCAGCTAGACTCAGCGTGATGACCGGCGTGCACGATCACGGCGCCGCGTCCCGCACCCCCGCGACGCGGGCCCTCCCGCGAGTACGTTTCGGCGCCGCGGACGCGGGCGCCCGGTGACGTGTCAGCCGGACACCACAACGTGTCCTCACGAGCAGTGCGGCGTGAGGGAGCAACGGCCCACGCGCCCAGCTACGCACCGCACACGACAACCAGCGGATGGAACCGAGAGACAGCGGCCAGGGTCACCCCCCGGGCCGCGCGGGTCCAGTCGGCAGCGCCACCACGGATCCCTCGCCGAAGCGGGAACCCGGTGAGCCGCGCCCTCCGCGGCGGCCAGAAGCCGCCCGCGACCGCACCCCGCCGCGGCCACGAACAACGCTGTGGCCCGCCTAGATGGAGGCCTGAGCCCTGAGTAGTACAGAGACGACCACGAAACCCAGCACCACCTTCCGAGACCTGGGCGTCAGCCCCGAGCTCGCCGACGCCCTGGAGGCGGAGGGGATCATCGAACCCTTCCCGATCCAGGAACTGGCCCTGCCGATCGCGCTGCACGGAAGCGACATCATCGGACAGGCGCGTACCGGAACCGGCAAGACCCTCGCCTTCGGTCTGCCCCTGCTCCAGCGGGCGCAGGAGAAGCCGGGTTCGGCCAAGCGACCGCGCGCCCTGGTCGTGGTTCCCACCCGTGAGCTGGCCATCCAGGTGGCCGCCGACCTGACCACCGCGAGCAAGCGCAGCAGCGGCCGCATCCTGACCGTCTACGGCGGCCGCTCCTACGAGCCGCAGATCAACGGCCTCAAGGAGGGCGTCGACGTCGTCGTCGGCACCCCCGGCCGCCTGCTGGACCTGGAGAACCAGAAGCACCTGCGGCTGGACGAGGTCTCGGCGGTGGTCCTGGACGAGGCGGACAAAATGCTCGACCTGGGCTTCCTCCCCGACATCGAGCGCATCCTCACCAAGATCCCCACCGAACGCCAGGTGATGCTCTTCTCGGCGACCATGCCGAGCGAGAT
This sequence comes from Nocardiopsis moroccensis, assembly GCF_055763695.1. Lineage (NCBI taxonomy): Bacteria > Bacillati > Actinomycetota > Actinomycetes > Streptosporangiales > Nocardiopsidaceae > Nocardiopsis > Nocardiopsis moroccensis. The sequence goes on from NZ_CP199747.1 coordinate 3,760,006, forward strand.
CGTCACCCTCTCGCGCAACTACCTGCGCCAGCCCACCCACGTGCGGGCCGGTGACGACAACGAGATCGACGGCTCGACCATCCCCAGCCGGATCGCCCAGCACGCGTTCCGCACCCACCAGATGGACAAGCCGGAGATGCTCGCCCGCCTCCTGCAGTCCAAGGACCACGGCCAGAGCATGGTGTTCTGCCAGACCAAGCGGGCCTGCGACCGGGTCGCCGGCGACCTCAAGACCCGTGGCTTCGCCGCCGCGGCCGTCCACGGCGACCTGGGCCAGAGCCAGCGCGAGCGCGCCCTGCGCGCCTTCCGCAACGGCAAGATCAACATCCTGGTCGCCACCGACGTGGCCGCCCGCGGCCTGGACGTCGACGACGTGACGCACGTGGTCAACTACGAGACGCCCGACGACGAGAAGACCTACACGCACCGGATCGGCCGGACCGGCCGTGCGGGGCGCACCGGTACCGCGGTCACCTTCGTGGACTGGCAGGAGATGCCGCGCTGGAAGCTGATCAACGGCGCGCTCGGCCTGGACTTCCACGAGCCGGAGGAGACCTACTCCACCTCGCCGAGTTTCTTCGAGGCGCTCAACATCCCCGAAGGGACCAAGGGCAAGCTGGCCGTGGACAAGCGCGGCGAGCACGCCGGCCTGGAGGCCGAGGAGGTCGAGGACATCGGCGACACCGGCCAGCCCCGCGGCGGCGACCGCGGTGGCCGACGGGGCCGCGGTGACCGCAAGGAGGGCCGTGAGCAGGGCGGTCGAGGCGGCGGCGCCGGCTCGGGCGGCCGCAACCGTTCCCGTAAGCGGACCCGGGGCGGCGACAACGCCACCGGGGCCGAGGGCTCGGCGGGCAGGACCGCGGTGAAGTCCGAGAGCCCCGCGAACGGCTCCGAGAAGTCCTCCGACGGGGAGGGCGCCCGCAAGGTCCGCCGTCGTCGCCGCACCCGCGGCGGTGTGCGCCGGGACCCCGAGAACACCTGATCACCGTCGGGTACTCCCGGGCCGGTCCGCCGATCGTCTAGGGTTGCCCGACGTGAGTACACCTGAGTTCCTCGATCTGCCGCCGGGTGTGCGGCACACGGACCTGCGACTTTCGTACGGTCCGGTGGCCGCACTCCGGGCTCTGCCCACGTCCGGCGGCACAGAGTTGGCCCCTGCTGTCCTGGTGCACGGTTTCACCGGCAGCAAGGAGGATTTCATCGCCCTCCTCCAGAGCCTGGCCCAGGCCGGGCGGGAGGTGGTGGCGGTCGACCTGCCCGGGAGCCACCGGTCTCCGGGCCTGGAGACCCTCACCCCGCCTCCGGGGGTCGAACTCCCCGACTACCGGCTCTCCTCGCTGGGACGGGTGGTCACCGAGGTCATGGACCAGGTCGGCGACGGCGGTCCCGTCCACCTGGTGGGGCACTCCTTCGGCGGTCTGGTCTCCCGTGAGGCGGCGCTGACCGAACTCTCCCCGCTGGCCTCCCTCACCCTGATGTGCTCCGGTCCCGGACCGTTGAGCGGCCAGGGTGCGGCCCGGACCCGCAACCTCATCGCCGCGCTCTCGATGGCCCCCACCACCGAACGCCTCCGCGAACTGTGGGACGAACGCTTCGAGCTCGAGGCCCGTTCCCGAGCGGTCGGCCCCGAGATGCTCGCGTTCTTGCGCGACCGGTTCGTCAACAGCAGTGCGCTGGCTCTCGTCCGCATGGCCGAGGATCTGCTGGGCGCCCCGGACCGGGTCGAGGAGCTGGCCGAGGTGGACGTGCCCAAGCTGGTGCTCTACGGCGAGAACGACGACGCCTGGCCGCTGGCCGAGCAGGACGAGATGGCGGAGCGGCTGGGTGCTCGGCGCCTGGTGGTCCCCGGCGCGGGACACTCCCCCAACGTCGAGGCCCCGGAGACCACGTCCAGCGCGCTGACGTCCTTCTGGAACGAGACGGAGTCCGTCGGCCGCCGCTGACCCGCAACGCCGTGGAACCGCCGTGCCGCCGCCCCGGGAGGGGACGGCGGCACGGCGGTTCGTCCTGGTGACCCGGGGGCCTCGGGGTCAGACCCAGGAGTCGAAGTTGCGGCTCTCGGCCTCGACGGTGGTGGAGGGGCCGCGGTCCGGGAGGATCCGGGTGTCCGGCGGCAGCGACAGCAGGTTCTCGCCGATGGAGGCGAGCTGCGTCGTGTAGTCGATGTAGGTGTTGCCGACCATGCCGGGTTCGCCCTTGCGCAGGGTGTCACCGCTGAACACGGCGCCGAGCTGGCTCACGTAGAAACCGACGGTGCCGCTGGCGGTACCGGGCAGGGCCAGGACGTCGATGTGCAGGTCGCCGATGTCCAGGGCGCCCTCGCCCTCCACGTCGATCTCGGGACGGTGCTCCGCGCCGTGGATGCGGCGCCAGGCACGCATCTCACGGGGGTGCAGGGCGATGTCCGCCTCGGTCTCCTCCGCGATGGCCAGCGCGGCCCCGATGTGGGGGCTGTAGGCGTTGGTGCAGGCCACGAGGTAGACCTCGCGGTCACCGACGGCCTTCATGATCGCCTCGGCGTCGTGGGCGGGGTCGATGACCACGACCCCCTCCTTGTCCGCCTCGATGATCCAGGTGTTGCTGATGACGTCGAACTTCTCGCCGTCGAACTCGAAGGTTCCGGCGGTGCGCACACGGGTGATGCCGTCGGTGTCGGGGCCGGTCACACCGACCTCCTCGACCTCTTCGTCCTCGGACTCGGCGGCGGTCTCCGAGGGGTCCTCGTCCGACTCCGCGTCGTCGGCCTCGTCGCTCTCCCCGGCGTCCCCGGCGCTGCCGTCCTCGGCCGCGGCGCCCTTGTCCTCGGGCTCAGCCCCGGTCGCGGCGTCCTTGTCCTCGGACTCGGCCCCGGTCACGGCCGCCTCGTCCTCGGTCTCCTCGGTGGTGTCCTCCGCGACCTCCGCAGCGGAATCGGTGGCCTCCTGGCCGTCCTGCTTCTTCGACTTCCGCTTCCAGAACACGGCGTCAGACCTTTCGTCCGGTATGGGTAGTAAAACGCTGCGACTATTGTCGCGCTCCCGCGCAGTGGTCCGTACCGTACCGAATCCCGGGGAGCGGCGCCCTCTCAGCCCTTGATCAGGGGTACCCCGGTGGCCGGGGCGATGAGCTCGTCGAACGCCTCCGGGGAGGTCGTCCGGCAGCCCATCCGGTGACCGGTGAGGACCCCGTGGTCGTCGCTGGATCCGGTGACCACCACTCCGAGGTCGGCGGCGACCCCCCGCCAGAACTTCGTCTGCGGCCGGTTGTGCGAGGGGTGGTCGGCCTCGATGCCGCCCAACCCGGCCTCGGCCATCCGTTCGGCCAGTTCCACCGGGACCGCCCCGTTGGTGGCCCCCTCCGCGCGGGCGGGGTGCGCCAGTGTGCACACCCCGCCGGCCTGGCGGACCAGCTCCACCGCACGGACCGGGTCGATCGCGTACCGCGAGGCGTACGCGGGCCCGCCGGACCCGATCCACCGGTCGAAGGCGTCCTGCACGTTCCGGGCGGCCCCCGCCTCCACCACGGCGCGCGCCAGGTGTGGCCTGCCGATGGTGTTGGCGTCGGCGTACTCGTCCTGTCCGGCCCCGGCGATCTCCAGGACCCGCTCCCAGGTCACCTCCACGCCGTGCGCCTGAAGCTTGTACACCATCTCCTCCGCGCGGGAGGCACGGTCGGAGCGGACCCGGCGCAGTTCGGCGTCGAGCCCCGGAGAGTCCGGGTCGAACAGGTAGGAGACCAGGTGGACGCTGGACCCCTCGTAGGCGCAGGACAGCTCCATCCCCGGGACCAGGGTGAAGTCGGGGGGCAGGTGTCTGGCGGCCTCCTCGATCCCGCCGACCGTGTCGTGGTCGGTCAGGGCGAGTACGTCGAGTCCGGCGGCGACCGCGTACGCGATGACCTCGGCTGGGGCGTCGGTCCCGTCGGAGACCGAACTGTGGGAGTGCAGGTCGATACGTGTCACCGGGCGATTGTACGTAAGTCGAGGCGCTCGCGCTCGGGCCGGGCCGGGCCGAGCGGTCGGATCACTCCGGCTCCTCCCGCGGCGCCAGGACCCGGCTCAGGAAGGGGCTGGGCGCCCCGTACGGCGGTTCCAGGGCCACACCCCCGTCCTGCATGTCACGCAGGTCCCGCAACGATTTGACCTCGCACATCAGCATGCCGGTGTCGGCGGAGGCGAAGACCAACCACAGCCAGTCGGCGAGCGCCTCCCCGGCGTAGACGGCCCGGTCCCGGCCCACGTCCAGGTTCCACAGGGCCATCTCGTGGCCGTCGAACCGTACCTTGGCGTCGGGTGGTCCGGAGTCGAACCCGTTGCCGGGATCGGGACCCTCCAACCCCGCGATGCGGGCTCCGAGGCCGATCCCGGGGTCCTCCGCGACGATGACGGCCTCGCCGACGCCGCCGAGCGGATTCGGCCCGGACAGGGCCACTGCCACGGCCAGCGAACCGCTGCGTTCGTCCCCGGCCTCGGCGAACCCGGTGACCACCCATCCCGCCGGCAGCGGCCAGGGGATCCACACCGGGACCCGGACCTGTGGAAGGAGGGTCTCAAGCGCGGCGGCACCCGGGGCGCGTATCCCCTGGAGGGGCGCCACCGGTCCGTGGGCGTCGCACTGCCAGGCGCTGGTCCACAACCCCGGGGGTTGTACGGTGCGCCCGCAACGTGGACACGAGGGCTCGGGTCTCATGTTCTACGGGTCTACCCGAGTGGGGACCAGCGAAAACGCGGAGCGGGCGGGGTGCCGTTCGCACTCCGCCCACTCCGGAACCGGGAGGGCGCTCGGCCCCCCGAGGCGTCCTACTGCTGCTGACGCTTCTTGTTCGCGGCGATCCGGCCGCGCTCCTTCTGGTCCAGGATGACCTTGCGGATGCGGACGTTCTCGGGGGTCACCTCGACGCACTCGTCCTCGCGGCAGAACTCCAGGGCCTGTTCGAGGGAGAGCTTGCGCGGCGGCACCAGGCGGACGAGCTCGTCGCCGGTGGCCGAACGCATGTTGGTGAGCTTCTTCTCCTTGGTGATGTTGACGTCCATGTCGTCGGAACGGGAGTTCTCCCCGACGATCATGCCCTCGTACACCTCGGTGGTGGGCTCGACGAACAGCGTGCCGCGCTCCTGGAGGTTGAACATCGCGAACGCCACGGCCACACCCGCGCGGTCGGCCACCAGAGAGCCGTTCGGGCGGGTGCGCAGGTCACCGAACCAGGGCTCGAACTTCTCGAAGACGTGGTGGGCGATACCGGTACCGCGGGTCTCGGTGAGGAACTCGGTACGGAAGCCGATGAGGCCGCGGGAGGGAACCAGCCAGTCCATCCGCACCCAGCCGGTGCCGTGGTTGACCATGTTCTCCATCCGGCCCTTGCGGACGCTGAGCAGCTGGGTGATGGCGCCCAGGTAGTCCTCGGGGGCATCCACCGTCAGCCGCTCGACCGGCTCGTGCACCTTGCCGTCGATGGTGCGGGAGACCACCTGCGGCTTGCCGACGGTCAGCTCGTAGCCCTCGCGGCGCATCTGCTCGACCAGGATGGCCAGCGCCAGCTCGCCGCGGCCCTGCACCTCCCAGGTGTCGGGGCGCTCGGTGGGCAGGACCCGCAGGGAGACGTTGCCGATGAGCTCCTTCTCCAGGCGGTCCTTGACCAGGCGCGCGGTGACCTTGGAGCCCTTGACCTTGCCGACCAGCGGCGAGGTGTTGGTACCGATGGTCATGGAGATGGCGGGCTCGTCCACCGTGATGAGCGGCAGCGGAACCGGGTTCTCCAGGTCGGCGAGGGTCTCGCCGATCATGATGTCCTCGATACCGGCGATGGCCGCGATGTCACCGGGGCCGGCCATCTCGGCGGGCTTGCGCTCCAGGCCGTCGGTCATCAGGAGCTCGGTGATCTTGACCTGCTGGACGGTGCCGTCGGTGCGGATCCACGCGACCTGCTGGCCCTTGCGGAGCTCGCCCTCCTGGACCCGGACCAGGGCCAGACGGCCGAGGAAGGGGGAGGCGTCCAGGTTGGTGACGTGGGCCTGCAGCGGCGCGCCGGGGGTGTACTTGGGGGTCGGAATGGTGTCCAGGATGGTGCTGAACAGGGGGACGAGGTTGTCGTTCTCGGGCACCTCGCCGTTGCCGGGGCGCTCCAGGGAGGCCTTGCCGTCACGGGCGCAGGTGTAGACGATCGGGAACTCGATCTGCGACTCGTCGGCGTCCAGGTCCATGAACAGTTCGTAGGTGTCGTCCACGACCTCGGCGATACGGCTGTCGGGCCGGTCGACCTTGTTGATGACGAGGATGACGGGGAGCTTGGCCGCCAGCGCCTTGCGGAGCACGAAGCGGGTCTGCGGGAGCGGGCCCTCACTGGCGTCGACGAGCAGGACGACACCGTCGACCATCGACAGCCCTCGCTCGACCTCGCCGCCGAAGTCGGCGTGGCCGGGGGTGTCGATGATGTTGATGACCACGTCATCGCCCTCGGGCGTGGTGTAGTGCACCGCCGTGTTCTTCGCGAGAATGGTGATGCCCTTCTCGCGCTCCAGGTCGTTGGAGTCCATCACACGGTCGTCGACGTCCTGGTTCTCCCGGAAGACACCGGACTGCCAGAGCATGGCGTCAACGAGGGTCGTCTTGCCGTGGTCGACGTGAGCCACGATGGCGACGTTGCGCAGGTCACTGCGGCGGGCGGAGCCCTCGACGGGCGTAGCGCTGGACATGCTTAAGTCTCGATCTCCTGTACTGGGTAGAGACCGCAGAGTGCCACGGCCCGTTGCCAGTTTATGCGGTCATAGTGGTCTGGTTGGGAAACGTACAGGTCACCCCGGTTAGTTTGGTCACCCCGGAGCCCGCCCCGGCAGGGCGTCGCACGTCTCCCGAAAGCCGCCTCAGACGGGGCTCTCCTGTGCTCGGAGCAGCGGGGTGAGCGGCCCCAGGAAGGGGACGTCGGCGGGCATCCAGTCGATTCCGTGCAGGCCGCCGGAGGCGACCCAGCGGAGTGCCAGGTGTTCCAGGGCCTGTGGTTCCCCGACCCGGAGGTCGGCCCGCAGCAGCCGCAGGAAGGCCGGACGGGAGTGCCGTTCGGCCAGTTCGGGCAGGGGAACGTCGTCCCCGACCTGTTCGAGGGGTCGGACGGTCACGCCCAATTCCTCCCGGCACTCCCGGACCAGCGCCTCGGCGGGACTCTCCCCGGGTTCGGCCTTGCCGCCGGGAAACTCCCACCGTCCGCGTACGGCCCGGGGTTCGGCGCGTTGGGCGGCGAGGACGTGTCCGTCCCGGATGATGGCCGCGCCCACCACGATCAGTGTCTGTCGCACGAGACACCAGCCTAGGGGCTGCGGGGGAACCGCGGGCCGGCGGTTCCGGGTTGCCCGGGCCGGAGGGGACCGTCCTGGCACGCGGACTCCGCGGAGCGGAACCAACGAAGATCCCCGCGCTTTCCGCGTCCCGAAACGGGCGTCGCGTGCGGTTCCGGACCATCAGCCGAACGGCTGGCCCTCCTCCGCGGGGGCTCGGCACAGCCGGTGGGCGAGGGCGGTGTGCCTGCGCCCCGAGGAGGCGTTGCGGACCGCCTGGGCCAGCGCCCGACGGGAACCGACCAGGACCACCAGCTTCTTGGCCCTGGTGATGGCGGTGTAGAGCAGGTTGCGCTGCAGCATCATCCAGGCGGACGTGGTGACGGGGACGACCACGGCCGGGTACTCGCTGCCCTGGGAGCGGTGCACGGTGATGGCGTAGGCGTGGGTGAGCTCGTCGAGTTCGGCGAAGTCGTAGCTGATCTCCTCGTCCTCGTCGGTGCGCACCGACACCTCCTGGGCGAGAGGATCGATACCGGTGACCACCCCGAGGGTGCCGTTGAAGACCCCGTTCTCCCCCTTCTCGTAGTTGTTGCGGATCTGGGTGACCTTGTCACCGACCCGGAAGACCCGGCCGCCGAACCGGCGCTCCGGCACCCGTTCCCCGGGCGGGGTCACCGCCGCCTGGAGTTCCGAGTTGAGGTTGGCGGCCCCGGCCGGTCCGCCCTTCATCGGGGTGAGTACCTGGACGTCGCGGCGCGGGTCGAGGCCGAAACGGCGGGGGATGCGCCGGGCGACCACGTCGACGGTCATCGCCGCGGCGTCCTCGGTCTCCTCGCAGGGAAACAGGAAGAAGTCGGCCATCCCCTGGAACCGGGGCGGCTCCCCCTGGTTGACGCGGTGCGCGTTGGTGACCACGCCGGACTGCTGGGCCTGGCGGAACACGTGGGTCAGGCGCACGTTGGGGACGGGGGAGTCCTCGTCCAGCAGGTCGCGCAGAACCTGTCCGGCGCCCACGGACGGCAGCTGGTCGACGTCGCCGACGAACAGCAGGTGCGCGCCGGGCGGAACCGCCTTGACCAGCTTGTTGGCCAGGATCAGGTCGAGCATGGATGCCTCGTCGACCACCAGGAGGTCGCAGTCGAGCGGGTTGTCCCGGTCGTGTGAGGCCTCGCCGCCGGGCCGCAGGGCGAGGAGCCGGTGCACGGTGGAGGCCTCGAAGCCGGTGAGCTCGGTGAGGCGTTTGGCCGCGCGTCCGGTCGGGGCGGCCAGGATGATCTTCGCGTCCTTGACCCTGGCCATGGTGACGATGGAGGCGACCGTGAAGGACTTGCCGCAGCCGGGACCCCCGGTGAGCACGCACACCTTCCGGGAGAGGGCCTCACGGACCGCGAGCCGCTGGGCCTCGGCGAGCGAGGAGCCGGTACGCCGGTCGAGCCATTCCAGGGCCGCGGGCCAGTCGACGTCGGCGAAGGCGGGCATGCGTTCCTCGGGCGTGTGGAGCAGGGCGCGCAGCCCGGAGGCCAGTCCCATCTCGGCCCGGTGGAAGGGCAGCAGGTAGACCGCGCGGACCGGTTCCCCCTCGGGCCCCGGAACGGTCTCGCGGACGATGCCCTCGGCGGCCACGAGTTCGGCCACGCACTCGATGACCAGGCCCGCCTCCACCTGGAGGATCTTCACGGCGGCGGAGATGAGCCGTTCCTCTGGCAGGTAGCAGTGCCCGTCGTTGCTGGACTCGGAGAGGGTGAACTGGATCCCCGCCATGACCCGCTGGGGGCTGTCGTGGGGGATACCGACCGCCTGGGCGATGGTGTCGGCGGTCTTGAAGCCGATCCCCCACACGTCCGAGGCCAGCCGGTAGGGCTCCTTCTGGACCACCTCGACGGAGGCGTCGCCGTACTTCTTGTAGATGCGCACCGCCAGGGAGGTGGTGACCTGGACGCCCTGGAGGAAGACCATGACCTCCTTGATGGCTTTCTGCTCCTCCCACGCGGCGGCGATGAGCGCGGTGCGCTTGGGGCCCAGCCCGGGGACCTCGATGAGGCGTTCGGGCTCCTCCTCGATGACGTCGAGGGCGTCGGTGCCGAAGTGCCCGACGATCCGCTCGGCCATCTTCGGCCCGATCCCCTTGATCAGCCCGGAGCCGAGGTAGCGGCGGATGCCCTGGACCGTGGCGGGCAGCACGGTGGTGTAGTCGTCCACGTGGAATTGGCGGCCGTACTGGGGGTGCGAGCCCCAGCGGCCGCGCAGGCGCAGCGCCTCGCCCGGCTGGACCCCCAGCAGGGAGCCGACGACGGTGAGCAGGTCGTTGCCGCCACGCCCGGTGTCCACCTTGGCGACGGTGTAGCCGGTCTCCTCGTTGGCGTAGGTGATCCGCTCCAGGACCCCCTGGACCACCGCCGACCGGGGGGCGGCGGGATCGGGTGCGGCTGGCACTGTGTACCTTCGTCCTCTCTCAGCTCCGGGCGCCGGTCTCGGGGGCGTCGTACCCCAGGACCGCCAGCACCCGGTCCCGGTCCGCCCGGCGCAGGCTGCGGGCGACCAGGACGTAGGAGTGCCTGAGCATCTCCACGAGTTCGTCGTCGGGCACGGTGCCGTCCAGCAGCACCGAGTTCCAGTGTCGCTTGTTCATGTGCCGGCCGGGGGTGAGGGCCGGGTACCGTCCGCGCAGCTCCAGGGCGAGTTCGGGGTCGCACTTGAGGTTCACCGTGGCGGGTTCCCCCTCGGAGCCCCCGGTGAGCAGGGCGAACATCTTCTGTCGGGCCACCTTGTACACGAGGGGCCCCGGGCCGAAGGGCTCGCTCTCCTCGGACTCGGGGAACCACAGGGCCGCGTCGATGAACTGTTCCGGTGTCACGTTCTTCTCCCCCTGTCGCTGGCCCCTCCGAGACTGCCAGAGGGTACCGACCTTCGGCAGCCCGTCCGCCGACCTGTGGACGGCCCTCCTGCGCAGGCCCCTCAGGCCGGCGCCGCCTCCAGCTCCCGGACCCGCTCCTCGGCACGGGCAAGGTCGGCCAGCAGGTCGATCAGGCCCAGGACGTGCTCGTCCGGGTCGGTCAGCCCCTCGAGCTCCGCCCGGCGGAGGCTGTACCCGGCCAGCTCCCGGGCCAGCTCCCACTCCTGTCCGGCCAGCGCCGCCGGGTCCGCGGAGCCGTCGACCACCCGCTGGACCCGCAGCAGGAGCCCGCGGGAGACCGGGTCGAGCGCGGCGGGGGCGAGGCAGCGCTTCGCGTGCCTGCGCAGGACCTCGCCGGGGGCGCGGGCCTGCCTCGCACGCCGGTAACGGTGGATCGCGCCCACGGCCGCCCATTCCGCCACGAGTATGAGCACGATCAGGGTGAGGGTGACGGGCAGGCCGTGGTCGTACAGGTACCGATCGACGAGGAAGGCGCCCACGGGCGGCAGGAGGAGACCGGCGCCGACGGCGTACCTGGCCGGGGCGGACAGCGGTTCACCGCGCCGGAACGCCCGGGCTCCCGCCCGCAACTGTGCCTCCGCCTCCCGTACCCGGGCCAGTTCCTCCGGGGTCAGCTCGGGCGAGCAGGTGAGTCTCCCGCCCTCCGTTTCCCGGTCCGGGGATCCGGACGCGGTCGCCAACCGGTGGAGTTCCAGGCCGTGTCCGGTGAGTACGAAGTCGCCGTTCCCGTCGTGTGCGGCCGCCCCCTCCCGGATCAGCATCTCGCGGGCCGAGGGGTCGGCCTCGTACGGGGCCAGCCGCCCCTCGTCGCCGGGCAGGGGGAAGGCGCCGAGCACCGCCTGCAGTAGCCAGGGGGTCAGCTGAACGATGTGGCCGTCGGGGAACGTGAGCTTCATGGGGGTCCTCGTTGTCGATTTCGACAGGGACTTCCTACCACTCCACCGTCCGACCCCGGAATCGAACGGGCCCGGGAAAGGCGGACACCGGTACGGAAGAGGAGTGAACGGGGAGAATCCGGGGATAGGACCCGGCAGATCCCTCCCCACAGCCGGTTGGAGTACCCATGAAGGCGCGCGGTGTACGCAGACTCGCCCCGCTCGAACCGGGGGACCCCCGCGAGATCGGCGGGCACCGGGTGCGCGGGCGTGTGGGTTCGGGCGGCATGGGAACGGTCTACGCCGCCGACTCCCCCGGGGTGAACGGCTACCTCGCGGTGAAGGTCGTCCACCCGGAGCAGGCCCGCGACCAACGGTTCCGGGAGAGGTTCGCGCACGAGGCCCGGCTGCTGTCGAGGGTCAACAGTCCGGCGGTGGCGCGGTTCGTCCGCGCCGACGTGGGAGCCGAACCGCCGTGGATGATCACCGAGTACGTACCGGGCCCCACCCTGCGGCACCACGTGGAGAGGTTCGGGCGGCTGCGCGGCGGCATGCTCCTCGGGGTGGCCGTCGGGGTGGCCGAGGCCCTGCGCGCGATCCACTCGGCGGGGGTCGTGCACCGCGATCTCAAACCGAGCAACGTGGTGCTGTCCGGGCAGGGCCCCAAACTGCTGGACTTCGGGATCGCGCACCCCGTCGAGGACCCCGACCCCACGAAGTGGATCCGGCTGCGCCGGATGCGGCGGGCCTACCGGGACCTCAAACTGCCCTCACCGGAGGCCCTGGCCGACGAGCGCCCCACCCGGCAGCGCGACAGCCTGGGCACCCCCGGGTGGATGAGCCCCGAGCAGTACCAGCACCAGCCCACGACCCAGCGGTCCGACGTGTTCCTGTGGGGGGCGACGGTCGCCTTCGCCTCGGCGGCGCACGACCCGTTCGGTAGGGCGGCGCCGAAGGAGATGGCCCGCAGGGTCATGTTCGAGGAACCGGACCTGCAGCACCTGCCGCGCGGGCTGGAGAGGCTGGTGGTGGCGGCCATGAGCAAGGACCCTGAGGACCGGCCCGACTCCGGGGAGCTGCTCCGTGCCGCCCTGGCCCTGGAGGGCCCCGCGGGCGGGGTACGGGCACCCTCCGGCACGGACGGCGGGGCAGCCGCCGGGACCGGTGCCGGGGCGGTGCGCGGCTTGCTGGACCGCCAGTGGACCAGGGTCGCGGTCCGGGCGCCGCTGCCGCCGCGGGAGGGCGGCCTCTTCGGCCGCGCGGGCGGAGCGGTTCAGAGCAGCCCGTAGTAGGCGCGGCTCTCCTTGGCCCACATGAAGCCGATCATGGTGACGGCGAAACCGAGCGGCACGATCGAGAGCACGTCTCCGGAGAGCAGGCTCCACAGCAGGATGAGCCCGGCAAGGCCCTGGAACAGCACGACGCCCCAGAAGACCCCCACGGTGCGGTTGCGCAGCCGGCCGGCGAGGAAGGTGGACAGGGCCCCGTACGCCCCGGTCACCAGCGCCATGACGACCATGAGGGAACGCATCAGGTCGGCGTCCATGGACCAGGCCACGCCCTGCTCCGCGGCGAGGGCGGCCTGTTCGTCCAGGGCCTCGTTCATCGCCTCGGTCGGCGCGGCCAGGCCCATCACGCAGAGCAGGGCGAGCAGGATCCCGCAGACACCGCCGATGAACATCAGGGTGCGGACCGTGGACACCCGCCCGGGCATCGGCGCGTCGGGGCGGAGCGCCTCCAGGTGGGGTTCGATGCCGGGCATCCCCCGCTGTGAGGGGATCCCGCCCTGTCCCGCGTCGGGGTCATACGGGTCCTGGCCAGAGGGAAACACGGACGTCCTCCGAGGGGAATCGAGCCGACGGTCCCCTCCATGGTAGGGCGTGCGGTCGTGGCGGCGTGGGCCCGGAACACCATACGTCGGGAGTTACGCCCGAAAAAGATCACACCGCGCAACCGGAAGTCTCCCAGGGTGACGCCGGGCGACACGCCGGAGACGGGGAACCTTCGAGCGCACAGGAGATTCTGCGAATCGTAACCCTGCGGCCCGTGCCCCAACACCCGTCCCCCTCTAGGGTGAACGAACTCCGCCCCCACCCTCCCCAGGGCGGCTTTCCCGCACGATCCCCCAAAGGAGTCACAGCAGACATGTCCAGACTCGTGCGCGCATCCGGCGCACTGCTCCTGACGGGCGCTCTGGTGGTGCCCTTCGCCCCGGCGGCCGGCGCGTCCGCGCCCATGGACACCCCCGGCGAGGCGGCCTTCACTCTCACGGTCCTGCACGGGAACGACCCCGAGTCAGCCCTCCTGCACGCCTCCGGCGAACCGGACTTCGGCGGAGCCGCGCGCTACACGACGCTGCTCCACCAGCTCCGGGACAGCGAGAACGCCGGCACCGGCGCGGGGGCCGACGAGGCCGAGGACCGCGGCGTGGTCACCGTCAACTCCGGCGACCTGTACCTTCCCGGACCCGAGTTCGCCGCCTCCCAGGAGGAGGGCGCCCCCTTCTACGACGCGGTCGCCACCTCCCACGCCGAGTACGACGCGGTCGCCATGGGCAACCACGAGTTCGACTTCGGCCCCGACCTGTACGCCGAGTTCATCGGTGAGCTCGGCGAGGACACCACGGTGGTCGCCGCGAACGTGGACGTGTCCGGCGAGCCCGGGCTGGCCGCGCACGAGGCCTCGGGCCGGATCGCCCCCAGCACCGTCGTCCGGGTGCAGGACGAGCAGGTCGGCGTCGTCGGGGCGCTCTACCCACAGCTGGCCTCCATCTCCAGCCCGCGCGACGTGGTGGTGAACGAGGTCGTCGGCCCGGTCCAGGCCGAGGTCGACCGGCTGACCGAGGAGGGCGTCGACAAGATCATCCTCATCTCCCACCTGCAGAACATCACCTACGAGGAGCGGGTCGCCCAGGAGCTGACCGGCGTCGACGCCGTGGTCTCCGGCGGCGGCCACGAGGTGATGGCGGACGAGGACGAGGCCCTGGTCCCCGGCGACGAGGTCACCGTCCACCCGGGCACCGGCGACCCCCTCTCCTACCCGCTGCTCACCGAGGACGCGCAGGGCGACGAGGTCCCGATCGTGACCGCGGGCTCCGACTACAAGTACGTCGGCCGTCTGGTGATCAACTTCGACGCCGAGGGCGGCCTGGTCTCCGTCAGCGACCGTTCCGGACCGGTCGTGGTCGACGACTCCGTCGAGCCGCACCCCGAGGTCGACGCCCAGGTGACCAAGCCGGTCGCCGACCACGTCGCCGCACTCTCCGAGACCGAGGTGGCGCAGAGCGAGGTGGCCCTGGACGGGACCCGGGACCCGGGCGTGCGCACCCAGGAGACCAACCTGGGCAACCTGATGGCGGACTCGCTGCTGGACACCGGTGTGCGCAACGCCGAGGAGTACGGCGTCCCCGAGCCGCAGATCGGTATCCAGAACGGCGGCGGTATCCGTAACTCCTCGGTGATCCCGGCAGGTCCGGTGACCGCGCTCGACACCTACTCGATCGCCGCCTTCGCCAACCAGGTCGCGGTGGTCCCGGAGATCCCCCGGACGCAGGTCAAGGAGCTGTTGGAGCACGGAGTCTCCGCGGCGCCCGCCGCCGACGGCCGGTTCATGCAGGTCGCCGGGGTGAACTTCGCCTACGATCCCGACAACACCGCCCAGGAGGTCGACGGCGACGGGGAGGTGCTCACCCCCGGTGAGCGCGTGCGCAGCGCCGTCCTGCACGACGGCACGGTGCTCGTCGAGGACGGCGAGGTCGTGGACGGCCCGGGCATCACGATCGCGACCATCGACTTCTCCGCCTCCGGCGGCGACATGTACCCCTTCCGCGGCGCCGACTTCACCGTGGTGGGCTCGACCTACCAGGGCGCTCTGGAGCGCTACCTCACCGAGACCCTCGACGGTGCCGTGACCGCGGCGGACTACCCCGAGGGCGGTTCCGGCCGCATCGTGGTCGGCGAGCAGGCCACCGAGCCCCCCGGTGACGGGGACGGTTCGCCCACGGACCCGCCGGAGTCGCCGGAGCCGACGGACGGCCCCACCGACGGGCCGACGGACGGTCCCACCGACGGGCCGACCGACCCCGACGAGCACAAGCCCGGTCGTCCCGACGACAAGGACGGCGACAAGGGTTCCCTGCCGGTGACCGGTAGCGCCCTGACCGGCCTGGTCCTGGTCGCCGCGATCGCCGTGGCCGCCGGTGGCAGCGCCATCTACCTGAGCCGTAGGCGCAGGACGGCCGCGGACACCGGGGAGGGTGACGCCTGATCCCGCTGTCCGGTCACCGGTAGGTCCGGGACAGGACGACGAACGCGGGCCCGTCCGAGCGGCTGCTCGGACGGGCCCGCGCCGTGTCCGGGGACGCCTCAGCAGCGGGGGAGGCCCTCGATCGGTTGCCAGGGCTCGTTGTCCCGGAAGGCCGTGGCACTGACGAAGACGTCCCGGTTGCCGGTGTCGTCGTCGGTCAGCGCCCACCAGGTCGAGTAGCCCTCACCGTCGGTGTGCGGCTCGCCCTCGACCTGGCAGAAGAAGTAGTGCCGCCCCGCCCACAGCCAGCCGCTCGTGGGGTAGCGGCTCCCCTGTGACCAGTAGGTCCGGGCGTCGCGCCAGGTGGAGTAGTAGTGGCGGTGGGAGAGGGACTGGGACCGGGCGTTCGGGCCGGCGGGGGCCGCCCCTTCCGTCTTCCGTGCCCCGGCCACGCCGGACTCGGCCGCGCCGGACTCGGCGGTGCCGGGAGCAGCGCCGGGGCCGGCACCCTCCGCTGCTGCCGGTGCCACGAAGGCGACCGGAAGCACCAGGGCCAGGGCGAGGGTGGTCAGCAGGCCCGGACCGCGCGCGCCACGCGCTTCGGCCCCTCCCGCCCGTTCCGTGCCCCGGCGGGCCCGCGGTTCCGCTCGCCTTACCGTCGTACTGCTTTTCGCCGTACTACTGCTGCGCGCCATCGCTGCTCCTCGCGTGCCCCGCCCGGACCGGCTCAGGTGTCCGAGATGAGTGGACAGGTCCGGTGAGGGTCCGGGTCCCGGGGCCCGCCAACCGTCACCAACACCCCATTATTACCCAGTGTGATCAATTGGGCACGCATCGACCCGGGGTGTGGCGGGAGCCGGCGTCAGCACCCGGCGAACTCCTCGGTGTCGCCGGCCATGGCGTCCCGTGCGGACTGCTCCATGCTGCCGCCCTCGAACCAGATGAACACGATGTGGCAGGCGTTCTGCGCGTCGACCATGTCGTTGTCGTCCTCCGCGATCTGGGCTGTCAGGCCCGTGACGACGATCGAGGCCACCAGGACGTCCTCGAAGGCGATGACCCGGACGAGATCGGTGTGCACGGCACTCGTGCAGGCGAAGGCGTCCTCCTCGTCCACGCACAGTTCACCGGTGATGTCTACGCCCTCCCGGAGTCCGTGGTCCCCGCTCAGCTCCGCGACCACGTCCCCGGCCGAGACCTTCTCCGGTGGCTCCTCCGCGGGAGGTTCGCTCGGCTCCCCGGTGGTCTCCGGAGGCGGGAGGGGGGGTCGGGTCGGGCTCGGGGACTCCTCCGGCGAGGGCGCGGCCGACGGGGAGGCGGAGGGTTCGGCGGCCCCCTCACCCCGACCGGCCGCGATCCGGTCGGTGAGCGCCCCGGTGAGCGCGAGTCCGCCGCCGAGGAAGGACGCCCCGGCCAGCACCGCGATCACGGAGAGCACCGCGAGCAGCCCGGTCCCGTACCTGCCCGAGGGCGGAGGGGCCGGGGGTCCGGCGGGCGGGTGGTTCTGCGGCGGCCCCGGCGGAGGACCCTGCGGCGGAAGTCCGAATTCTCCTCCGCCGGGCGGCGGGTTGGGGTTCACGTGCGGGCTCCTCCGTGTCCGGGAAACGTCTCTCGGGGCGCATGGGAACACCCTCTCGAACCAGCTTCCCAGTTTCACCAAGAACGTGCAAAGAAAAGGCCCATGGTGGCCAATTGTACTATTTGACCGATATGTGATTAGCGTATTTTCGGCCAACCTTGGGCCATCCGGCGCGCATAATAGGGAAATGCGCCACCCTGGACCTACGATCGGCTCCATGACCTGCGTTTTGCTGGCCGAAGACGATGTCTCGATCTCCGAGCCTCTCGCGCGCGCACTCCGACGCGAGGGTTACACGGTAGACGTGACCGTCAACGGCATTGAGACACTCGACCGCGCCCGTGCGGGAGACATCGACCTCATGGTCCTGGATCTCGGGCTACCCGAAATGGACGGCCTTGAGGTGGCACGTCGGCTCCGCGCCGAGGGTCACGGAACGCCGATCCTCATCCTGACCGCCCGCGCGGACGAGGTCGACACCGTCGTCGGCCTCGACGCCGGAGCCGACGACTACGTGACCAAACCCTTCAGACTCGCCGAACTCCTGGCCCGTGTCCGCGCGCTCCTGCGCCGGGGCGGGGCCGAGGTCCCGGTGGTCCACGGGGTCCGGATCGACAACGACTCGCGCCGCGCCTGGCTGGGCGAACGCGAACTGCAACTGACCACCAAGGAGTTCGACCTGCTGCGCGTACTCGTACGCGATGCCGGCAAGGTGGTCACCAGGGAACAGATCATGCGGGAGGTGTGGGACACCAACTGGTGGGGATCGACCAAGACCCTGGACATGCACATCTCCTGGCTGCGCCGCAAACTCGGTGACGACGCCAACCAGCCGTCGTACATCACGACCGTCCGGGGTGTGGGTTTCCGGTTCGAACGAGACTGACCCGGCCTCGGGTTCGACACACTTGCCGGTCGACCGCCCCGGGGTCGGACGGACGTGAGGTGACATGCGCAGGCGGATGGTTTTCTCCACCCTGGTGGTGACCGTCATAGCCGTCATGCTGCTCGGCCTGCCCCTGGGGGCGCTCACCTACAAGCTGGTGCACGACGAGAGCAGCAGGCAGCTTGAGAGCGAGGCCGAGCTGATCGGGGCCGAGAGCGACAACATGCTCGGGCTCCACGGCGAACTGGACCCGATGCGGTTCAGCCGGGAGCACCCGGACCGGTTCATCCGGATCACACCCGCGGACGCGCCCACGGCCGTGACCGCGGGCGACCCGTCGTTGAACCCGGAGGCCGCGGACTCTCCGCACCTGCTCAAAGCCACCGTCACCACCAGTCGCGAGACCCGGGTCGAGGTGTGGGCCAGCAACGAGGACGTGCAGGAGAGCGTGGTCCGGGCCTGGCTCGGGATCGCCTCCCTGTCCCTGCTGGCCATCGGGGTCGCCGTGGGCCTGTCCATGTTCCAGGCCCGCAGGCTCACCCTGCCCCTCGTCGACCTGGCCGCCACCGCCGAACGCCTCGGCTCCGGGGTGACCACACCGTGGGGCCATCGCTACGGCATCCCGGAGGCCGACCGCGTCGCCGAGGTGCTGGACCGCAGCGCCGAACGCATCGCCGGGCTCATCGCCACCGAACGCCACTTCGCCACTGACGCATCCCACCAACTGCGCACCCCGCTGACCGCTCTGACCATGCGGTTGGAGGAGATCATCGCCGAGTCGAACAACCCCGAGGTGGTCCGCGAGGAGGGGGCAGCGGCCCTCGCCCAGACCGAACGGCTCGTGGAAACCGTCGAAAGCCTGCTCGGCCGCGCCCGCAAGAGCCAGAACCCCGAAGTCGAACCGGTGGAACTCGACCCCGTCCTCAACCACCTGCAGGCCGAATGGTCGCCCGTCCTCCAACAGGAGCAACGCAGGCTCCTGGTCACCGGGGACCCCGGGCTGACCGCCATGACCGTCCCCACCGACCTCGCCCAGATCCTGGCGACCCTGGTGGAGAACGCCTACAAACACGGCGCGGGGACGGTGACCATCCGCCGCCTCGACACCGGCCAGTCCGTCCGCGTGGAGGTCAGCGACGAGGGCGAGGGGGTCCCCGATCACCTGTCCGGAAGGATCTTCGAGCGCGAGGTGAGCGGAGGCGGCGGCACCGGCCTGGGCCTGGCCCTGGCCCGTCACATCGCCGAGTCCGAAGGGGCCCGCGTCGAACTGGTGCAGACCAGGCCGACCACCTTCGCGCTCTTCCTGCCCGCCGGAGCCGGCGGGCTGTCGAAGATGACCGGCCCCGTCTGAAGTAGGGCTGCCCCGGGGCCCGGTCAGTTCCCCGTGCCCGCGTGGGCGGCCGAGTCCAGCGGTTTCGGAACCTCACCGCGGACCACCAGGTCGCTCCAGAGGGAGCGCACCCTCTCCAGGGCGTACACCGAGTTCACCTCCGCGCGGGCGCGCTCGCTCTCCTCGCCGAACCGGCCCTCGGAGACCGTCGCGTGGATGGCCTCGGCCATCGCCACCGGGTCGTCGTGGATCCAGTGCGGATCGTAGATGGTGTCCGCTCCCGGCCAGGGCAGCAGCGCGGGGACGCCACCGGAGGCCGCGCACTCGGCGGGCGCCAGGTGGAAGGACTCGTCGTCGCTGGTGGAGAGCACGAACCCTACTCTGCGCAACCAGGTCGCCACGTCCGGGCCGAAGGGGTCGAAGACCACCCCCGACGCGAGCGTGCCGTCACGCTGGATCCGGCGGTAGACGCGCTCGAAGTAGGTGCGCTCCTCCGGCCGGTTCCAGATCCACCAGTACTCCCACGGCTGTTTGGTCTTGACCGAGAGCGTGTAGCGGGGGTCCATGCGGCGCAGCTCCGCGAGCACGTCCAGCCCCCGGTCCAGGCGCTTGCGTGAGGGCGCGATCCCGATCATGCCGAGCGAGTACTCGGCCCCGGCGAGTTTGGGCCGGTCGAGCTGGCGGTCGTCCACCCAGTTGGGCAGGACGACGACCTTGTCGGCGGGCCAGCCGGTGAGCTCGCGGGTGAGGTCGGCGTAGTGCGGGCTCACACACACCACCGCGTCCACCTTCCCGACGTCCAGGCGGCGCGGCCACTCCGCGTACAGCTCGAAGCGGTGCAGGCGGACGATCAACCGCTGGTCGGGGCGCTTCCACTTGGCGTAGAACAGGGCGTTGGGCCCGCACCACTCGCAGATGACGACGTCGGCCCAGGCGGCGAGCTCCCGTGACCGGTACTGGTCGTGGGTGCTCAGCCCCTCCCACTCGTCGATGCGCACGTCGAGCCCCGGCAGCGAGTCCAGGTACTCCGCGAGACGGGTGAAGAACTTCAGGTCGTGACCGGCGATGACGACCTTGAGCGGCAGTTCGGGGTCGGCCCCCTGCGGGGCGGACGGGAGGGCCTCGGCCAGGTAGCCGCGCAACCGCTCGGCGGCCCGTTCCAGGGTGTGCTCGGCCGCCGCCGCCCGGCAGCGCTCGGCGGCCTCCGCGTACACGGCGCGGTCGTGGTAGGCGCGGGCCACCACCGCGGCCACCGAGGAGGCGTCCTCACCGGCGAAGAGCGGGTAGTCCCTGCCGAGCAGGGTCTCGTGCATCGGGGTGCGGTTGAGCACCACCGGCAGGCCCAGCGCCCCCAGCTCCAGGACCTTGGTGGACAGTTCGAGGCTGGCGTCCATGGACGGGTCCCGCCACGAGATCCCGAAGTCGCAGGTGGCGGATTCGCGAAGCGCGTCGGCCCGCGACATGCCGCCGCGCCAGTCCACGTGCGGCGTGCTCTCCAGCGCCCTGCGCATGCGCTTGGCCCAGTCGGCGGGCTCCGCGTGGATCTTGTCGCCGATCATCACCAGTTCGGAATCCACCCCCAGGCGGGCGAGCTCCTCGGGGAGCCCGGTCATCTCCAGGGTGTTCCAGGCGGGTGCGAACTTGCCCGTGTAGGCCAGCCGGGTGCGGGCGTGCGCCTCGCCGTCCGCGGCCACCCCCGGGGGGACCACCGCGACCGGCGGGAAGAGCACCGAACGGCTGCAGGCGGCGGGCACCGTCGACTCCAGGAAGGCCCGCAGCTCCTCGGTCTGGCAGAGGACGAAACGGGAGGCGAGCGCGATCTCGGTGAGCTCCGCGGTGGCCGTCGCGGTCAGTTCGCCGACGCTGTGCGGAAAATCGGTGAGGTAGGTCCACAGGCGACCCGTCAGGGCCTCCTCCTGGGCGGCCAGCCCGGCGAGGCGACGGCCCCGCACGACCACCAGGTCGAAGGGTTTGCGGGCGTGCAGCCCGCCCATCAGCTCCACGGCCTGCTCGGGTGTGAGGCCGCGCGGTCCGAGGTCGGGGAGCATGCGGTCCTCATAGGGGCGCACCACCCGGACCCCCGGGGTCTGCGTGAGCGGCGCCGTGAGCCGATCGGTCCGCACCTGTGCCTTCAACAACAGGGTGACCTCGCATCCGGCCGCGGCCAGGGCCTGCGCCATCGACTGGGCCCAGATGGCCGAGCCGTCGATGATGTTGAGGTCCACGTCCCCGTACAAGAGTGCGCGCGGAGGAGGTGTGCTCACGTTCTTCCCTTCGGATTCTGGTGGGCCGCCCGTGCGGGGGCGACCGGAAAGTCAATCAGAACTGCGGCGGTCGGGCTGCGCCGTGGGCGTCCGTAGCGGGCGAAGGGCGGCGGATCGGGCGCGGCGGGTCACCCGAGGGCTCCGGTCGAGGCGTCGGCGTGCGTGGGGTCCTCGCTGTCGCCGTCGGTACCGGATCCGTGGTCGGGGCCCAGGGCGAGGAGCCTGGTACCGCGTCGGTTCCACTCCGTCGGGCGCCAGCCGCGCCGCAGCAGCCCGGTGCGGGCCAGCTCCGGGGTGATCGAGGTGACGAAGACGTACTGCCGGCTCCCCGTCTCACGGTCGAAGAAGCCCCGCTCCCCCGCTCCGGACGGTTCCCGGCCGTCCGGCACCGCGGTGTCCGGGGTGCCCACGGCGTCGGCCCCGGAGCACTCGGCGGCGCAGACCAGGTCGGCCAGCCGGTGTCTGCCGACCGGGCCGGTCCACAGGTGCGCCCACGGCGAGGTGGCGCGTTCGGCGAGGGACGCCCAGTGGGCCGGGGCGGGCCCGCCGGCGCCCGCCGGGGCCACGTCCCGGGTGAGTTCCTCCGGGGTGTCGGGGGCGGTGGAGCGGACCGTGTGCACCCTCACGCCCTCGGCGCGCAGGCGCTGGACGCCGGACATCCGGGCGGCGGTGTCGGGTACGACCAGTTCGGCGGGGCGCAGCCGGGAGCCCAGGAGGTCCTCGGCGAGGCGGTCCGCCTCGGCCGCCGAGGCCGGGTCGGCCAGGACCGCGACGCCGCGGCCGCTCAGCGGGAGTTCGGTCCCGGGGGTGCCCGACCCGAAGACCAGGCCGTCCAGGAGCGCGGCCAGCCGGACCGGCGCCGCCTCGTCGAGGAAGACCTGCCGGAGCATGGCGCGCACCTCGCGGGGGGTGGGACCGTCCGCGCGCAGGCGGGGCACGGTGACCGCCAGGTCCTCGGCCTCGGGCACGGGGACGGCCGGGTGCGGGATCACCCGGGTGCCGCAGGCCCAGGCGCGTCGGCGCAGGCGCAGGTCGCCGTGGCCGGTCTCCGGGATGACGGCGACGTTGGCGGCGCGCAGCGCGTCGGGCAGCTCCGGGGAGTCGGCGTCGACCACGCCCACGCCCAGGTCGAGGAGGACGTCGGGGACCGGCAGGTCCGGGGCGGTGCGGACGAAGACGGCCTCGGGGCCGGAGACGAGTTCGGCCGCGACCGGGTTGAACAGGTGCAGCGGCACCCCGGCGTCGCCCTTGTGCACGCGGTCGAAACCGAGCCGGCGCAGGGCGGGCGGTGCGGGCGCGTCGTCGAGCAGGACCGTGGGGATGCCGCGCGCCGCCGCGGACTCCAGCACCCAGTGCAGGGCCCTGGTCCGGTCGACCGCCGCGGGGTCCCCCACGTGCGCCCAGGGGGACCCGGGCGCGGCCGCGGAGGCGGACACCAGGAGCAGATCGACGTCCACCCCGTCCATGACGATCTGGGCGTCGTGCGGACGCAGGGGCACCGAGCGCAGGTAGGGGTCCACGGCCGCCTGGACGGCCGGCCCGAGGACGGTGGCGACGACCAGCAGGTCCTCGCGTCCCCCGCTGAGCCCGGTGAGGAGGCGGGCCTCCTGGCGTTCGGCGTCGAAGGAGCGGACGGGTTCGACCCGGCGGCGCGCGGCGTGGTTGGTGCTGCCGCTGCGGCGCCAGAGCCGGTAGAGGTCGCGCGGGAGCTTGACCAGGGAGCGGCCGGGGCGTTTGGCGGCCGCGGTGAGCGCACGGCCCACCTGGAGCGAGGTGGACCCCTCGACCGCGGCGAGGCGGGCCTGCGCCTCCTGGAGCTGGGCCTCGCGTTCGGCCAGGGCTTGCCGAAGCTGTTCGGTCTGGCTCTGTTCACGCCGTTTCACGGTCTGCCACCTTGTGCTCGGGTCGAAAGACCCCGGGTCGGGGCCCCGGGCTGTCCGTCTGTCGTGAGGGGGCGGGTGCCGCCCCGGGGAGGGGGTTCATGGGGTCACCTGGTCCACTGGGCGAGGACGGTGGCGATGCGCTCCCCCGACCGGCCGTCCCACAGCGGCGGCACGTCACCGATCCGTTCGGCGGTCCGTCCGTCCAGGGCCTTGCGCAGGGCCGGCAGGAGGTCGGCCTCGGTGACCAGCTGGTTGGTGCCGTGGGTGATGGTGATCGGGCGTTCGGTGTTGGGGCGCAGGGTCAGGCAGGGGACGCCGAGGACGGTGGTCTCCTCCTGGACGCCGCCGGAGTCGGTGACCACGGCCGCGGCGCCTCGGGTGAGCGCGACGAAGTCGAGGTAGCCGAGCGGTTCGAGCAGGTGCACGCGCGGGTGGTCGCCGAGCCCGGCCCGGTCGAAGGCCGCCTTCCCCCGCGGGTGCACGGGCATGACGACGTCGGTGAGGCCGGCGATCTCGTGCAGGCGCTCGGTGAGCCGGGCGACGTTGGCGGGGTCGTCGACGTTGGCGGGCCGGTGCAGGGTGGCCGCCACATAGCGTTCGGGCAGGTCGAGGCGGGCGCGCAGGGCGTCGACGTCGAAGCGGTCGAGGTTGCCCAGGAGCGTGTCGATCATCGGGTTGCCGACGAGGTGGACGCGGTTCGGGGACACCCCCTCCGCTGCCAGGTGGCCGACCGCCTCCGGGCTGGTCGCGAAGCACAGGTCGCTGAGCTGATCGGTGACCCGGCGGTTGACCTCCTCCGGCATGGTGTTGTCGAAGGAGCGCAGGCCCGCCTCGACGTGCGCGACGGGGATGCCGAGCTTGGCGGCGACCAGGGCGGCGGCCAGGGTGGAGTTGACGTCGCCGTAGACCACGACCATGCCGGGGGTGGTCCGGGTGAACTCCTTCTCCAGGCCGACCATGAGGGCGGCGGTCTGGGCGGCGTGCGAACCCGAGCCGACGCCGAGGTCGACGTCGGGGGTGGGCAGGCCGAGGTCGCGGAAGAAGACGGCCGACATGCGGTCGTCGTAGTGCTGGCCGGTGTGCAGGACCGTCTGGTGCGCGCCCCGGCCGCGCAGGGCCGAAACCACCGGCGCGGCCTTCACGAAGTTGGGGCGGGCCCCGACCACGTGCACGATCCCGGTGTCCTGACTGCCAAGAGGGGCACTCGTTGTCACGGCTGCTTCCTTCTTCTTCCGGTGGGGGTGTCTGCTGTTCTGGTGCGGGTCCCGGGCGGACCGGTGACCGCGGCGGCTCGGCGGGCCGGGCGGCGCGGAGGCCGGTCGGGGAGTTCTTTGCCCCAGCCGTTCCGCCGGGGTCGCCGTGTTGTCACCATCCGGCCACGTCCACGTGGTTGTGTGACTGACCGTGCATGACTCCCAGACTTTTGAACCCCGCGTTCCGCGTCCGCGTGCCCGATGGCCGAGGGCGGTGACGTTCACCGCGTCCCTGGCCTGGCACCATCTGCGTTCCGAGCCCGCTCGGCTGCCCCTGTTGGCGCCCCGGCTGATGCCCGGCCCCGTACGGACCACGGCACGCGCCGTGGCGTCCCGATCGGGTGCCCTGCCGCGCGCCTACGCCCTGTGGGACCAGGGGCGACGCCAGGAGGCACGCGAGGTGCTGCTGTCCACCGCCCGGGGCTCCTCGCCCCGCCGGGTGGGGCGCCTGGTCGCGGCCGCCCTCGCCGCCGGGGACGCGGACACCGCGCGTGAACTGGTCGAACGAATCCCGCCCGGACCGCACCGGACCACGGCGCAGTACCGGACGGCGCTGGCCACGGGGCGCGCCGTCCCCGCCTCCCCGTCCGATTCGCCTGACCTTCACGGGATCACGTTAACCCGCGGTGCGCCAACGCGGCCTGACGACACGGTGAACGCTCAGCGACCGGCGGTGGCGGGATCGGGACAGCGGTGTACGGGCCCTGACCCGAAGCGGCCGGGGGCGGGCGTCCGGGTCCTGCATCTGGTCACCAACGCGTTGCCACACACCAACGCCGGTTACACCCAGCGCACGCACCGCATCGCCCTCGCGCAGCGGGAGGCCGGGATGGACGTGCACGTGGCCACCAGGGCCGGATACCCGCTGACCAAGGGCGTGCTGGATCCGCGCACGCTGGTGCGGGTGGACGGGGTCCCCTACCACCGCCTCCTCCCCTGGACCGCGCCCGCCGACCACACCGAGGAGCTCGACTCGGGGCTGCGGCTGGCCTCGGAACTGGTGGAGGCGGTACGTCCGGACGTGCTGCACGCGGCGAGCAACCACCACAACGCGCGGCTGGCCCTGGAACTGGGGCGCAGGTACGGGCTGCCCGTGGTCTACGAGGTCCGCGGCTTCCTGGAGGAGTCCTGGCTGTCCCGGGACCCCTCCCGCGGGGTCGACGACGCCTTCTACCGGGCCGAACGCGCCAGCGAGACGGAGTGCATGCTCGCCGCCGACCTGGTGGTGACCCTCGGCGAGGCGATGCGTGCCGACATCGAGGCCCGCGGGGTGCCCGCGGAGCGGATGCTGGTCGTCCCCAACGCCGTGGACGCCTCCTTCCTGGAACCGCTGCCGTCGGGTGGGGCGGTCCGCGAGGGTCTGGGGATCGGCCGGGAGGAGTTCGTGGTGGGCACCACCACAAGCTGTTTCGGCTACGAGGGGCTGGACGTGCTCCTGGACGCGGTGGCGCTGCTGCGGGAGCGGGGCGAGCCCGCCCACGCCCTGATCGTCGGGGACGGGCCCGAGCTCGCCGCGCTGCGCGGGCGGGCGGAGCGACTCGGGCTGTCCGGGGCGGCGCACTTCCCGGGGCGGGTCCCGGCCGATCGGGTCCGGCACCACCACGCCGCCCTGGACGTGTTCGCGGTGCCCAGGCTCGACGAACGGGTGTGTCGGCTGGTGACCCCTCTGAAACCGGTGGAGGCTATGGCGGGAGGGCTGCCCGTCGTCGCGAGTGACCTACCCGCTCTGCGAGAGATCGTGGAACCTGGAGTGACCGGAGAGTTAATTCCGGCGGGCGAATCGGCACGTCTAGCTGATGTGCTCACAAAACTCGCCTACAGTCATGAAAAGCGGACGTCCTACGGCCGAGCAGGCCGCAAACGCGTCGGTGCAAACCGCACGTGGACCGAGGCCGTATACCGCTATAACCAGGCGTATCGGGTTCTCATCGGGAAAGTGTCCGGACCAGGACAGATCCCGTAACCAAGGGCAATGCCTGTCTACACTCGGATCTCCAGAACTCCGAATGGCAGTCCTCGATATATGCGCCCGTTCACGAAACGAATGCGAGTGTGACCACGAAGTGGATGCCGCAGCCTCCAACCCAGCCACTGTCCCCGAGCAGCGTTCCGGTTCGGCCGGCGACCTCGTCGTCCTCGGCCTCGGCTACGTCGGTCTGCCCCTGGCAGCCGAAGCCGTGTCAGCCGGGCTGAAGGTGACCGGTTTCGACGTCAGCGCCCGTGTGGTCGACGGCCTCAACAAGGCCGAGTCACACATCGACGACCTGTCGCCGGAAGACGTGAACACGATGCTGGACAAGGGGTTCAGCGCGACCACGGACCCGGCGTGCCTGGCGACGGCGCGCACCATCGTCATCTGTGTCCCCACCCCGCTCTCACCCGAGGGCGGCCCGGATCTGGGGGCGGTCACCTCCGCCTCCAAGGCCGTCGCCGCGCACATGTCCCCCGGGACCCTGGTGATCCTGGAGTCCACCACCTACCCGGGCACCACCGAGGAGGTCGTACGGCCCCTGTTGGAGGAGTCCGGCCTGGTCGCCGGATCCGACTTCCGGCTGGCCTTCTCCCCCGAGCGGATCGACCCGGGCAACCAGACCTTCGGCGTGGCCAACACGCCCAAGGTGGTCGGCGGGCTCACCGAGGAGTGCGGGGAGGCGGCCGCCGCCTTCTACGAGAACTTCGTGAACACCGTGGTCCGGACCCGGGGCACCCGCGAGGCCGAGATGGCCAAGCTGCTGGAGAACACCTACCGGCACGTCAACATCGCCCTGGTCAACGAGATGGCCGTCTTCTGCCAGGAGCTGGGCGTCGACCTGTGGGACTCGATCTCCGCGGCGGCCACCAAGCCGTTCGGCTTCCAGGCGTTCTACCCGGGCCCGGGCGTGGGCGGACACTGCATCCCGATCGACCCGAACTACCTCTCCTACAAGGTCAAGACCCTCGGCTACCCGTTCCGGTTCGTCGAGTTGGCCCAGGAGATCAACGGACGGATGCCGTCCTACGTGACCCAGCGCGCCCAGGAGCTGCTCAACGACTCCGGGCTCGCGCTCTCCCGGTCCAAGGTCCTGCTGCTCGGCGTGACCTACAAGGCCGACATCGCCGACCAGCGTGAGTCGCCCGCCCGCCCGGTGGCCCGCAAGCTCGCCGCCAAGGGCGCCACGCTCACCTACCACGACCCGCACGTGGAGTCCTGGGAGGTGGACGGGGTTGACGTGCCGCGCTCCACCGACCTGGAGCAGGCCCTGGCCGAGGCCGACCTGACCGTTCTGCTGACCGACCACAGCGAGTACCGGCCCAAGCTGCTCAACGAGTACGCGCGGCTGCTCCTGGACACCCGGGGCGTCCTTCGCCGCCCCGACCCGGACGAGGCCGCCGAGATCCCGGCGCAGTTCCGGCGCCGCGTCGACCGGGAGGGCGTCCAGGTCCTGTAGGGGCCGCAGGGGCCCGCACGAGGCACGTCGACCCGGACGCCAGACGGCGTTCGGCGGCGTGCCTCGGCGCGTTCACCGTCCGCCCACCGAAGGTTCACCGGAACCACCCCGCTTGTCCACTCGGCTTTCCTCAGTGTGTTTCCGCAGGTGAATACCGTGTCGTACAGCTGATCCCGCACCTTCACAGCGGATCATCGAACACGGACCAGTCGGACCAAAACGGTGACACACGTAGGTGATCTCGATGCACGCGCTTGTGGCCACGATTGTGCACCACCCCGAGGACGCACGAATCCTGCACCGCCAGATCCGGGCCCTGGTGGACGCCGGACACACGGTGACGTACGTGGCGCCCTTCCGGGAGTGCGGGGTGACCCCCTGGGACCAGGTGCGTTCGGTGGACGTCCCCCGTGCCTCCGGCCGTGACCGGCTCTCCTCGATCCGGGCGGCCCGGACCGTTCTGGCCCGGTTGGCGCCCGAGGCCGACCTCCTGCTCTTCCACGACCCCGAACTGCTGCTGGCCCTGCCCGCCAAGAGACCGGTGACGGTGTGGGACGTGCACGAGGACACCCCGGCGGCCCTGCGCACCAAGCCCTGGGTCCCGCAGCCGCTGCGCCGACCGCTCGGCGGTGTGGTGCGCGGTTTCGAGCGGTACGCCGAGCGGCGGATGCACCTGCTGCTGGCCGAGGAGGGCTACCGGCCCCGGTTCCGGCTCGACCACCCGGTGGTGCCCAACACCACCGACGTGCCCGAGGCGCCGCTCCGCGCGCCCGGCGAGGACCGGGTCGTCTACCTGGGGCACCTGTCCAGGGCCCGGGGCGCCCACGACATGATCGAGATGGGGCGCCGGCTGCGTGACCACGGGGTGCGCCTGGAGGTGATCGGCGGCGCCGACCACGGGATCCGGCAGCTGCTGCGCGACGCCCACCAGGAGAACGCTCTGCACTGGTACGGCTTCGTGCCCAACGACCGCGCCCTGCGCATCGCGGCCGGCGCCCTGGCCGGGATCAGCCTGCTGCACGACACCGACAACTACCGGCACTCCCTGCCCACCAAGGTCGTGGAGTACATGGCCCACGGGCTTCCGGTGGTCACCACCCCCAACCCGATGGCCGAGGCCCTGGTGACCAAGCGCCCGGAGGGCCCCGCCGGGACCGTGGTGCCGTTCGAGGACCCGGAGGCGGCAGCGCGGGCCGTGCTGGAGCTGCGCCGGGACGAGGAGACCCGGCACGAGTACGCTCGCACCGGCCACCGGATCGCACAGCGCTCCTTCCACTGGCCGGTACAGGCACGACTGTTCGTGAAGCGGCTGGAGGAGTGGGTCTGTGAAGCCAACGCCCCGGCCCCGGCGATTCCCCGGCCCCGTGCGCCCCGGCAGAGCGGACGCCCGCGCA
This sequence comes from Nocardiopsis moroccensis, assembly GCF_055763695.1. Taxonomy (NCBI): domain Bacteria; kingdom Bacillati; phylum Actinomycetota; class Actinomycetes; order Streptosporangiales; family Nocardiopsidaceae; genus Nocardiopsis; species Nocardiopsis moroccensis. The sequence goes on from NZ_CP199747.1 coordinate 3,789,306, forward strand.
CGGCGTTCAGCGAATAGGCCGCTCGCCTGGCACTCGTGGGTGAATGAGCTCACATATCGTTCTGTGGTGAAATATCTTCCTAGTCAACTAGGTTGTGCTGCGTGCCGTCCCCGGACGGCACCACCACCCACGAGCACGGCCGAGGTTTCGACATGACTGACACACTGGTCCTGAACAAGGACGCACAGGACCTGCTGTTCCGTAGCGCCCGCACCGCCAACACCTTCACCGACGAGCCGGTGACCGAGGAACAGCTGCGCACGATCTACGACCTGGTCAAGTACGGCCCCACGGCCATGAACAACCAGCCCCTGCGCGTCACCGCGGTCCGCTCCCCCGAGGCTCGCGAGCGACTCGTGAAGCACATGGCGGGCAACAACGCCCCCAAGACCTCGACCGCTCCGCTCACACTCGTCCTGTCCGCTGACAGCGCCTTCCACGAGCACTTCCCGAAGACCTTCCCGGTCATGCCGGAGGCCCGGGAGAACTTCTCCGGCATGCCGGTCGAGGCCCGCGAGTCCATGGCCCTGCAGAACGCGCTCCTCCAGGTCGCCTACCTGATCGTCGGCGTTCGCGCCGCCGGTCTGGCCGCGGGCCCGATGACCGGCTTCGACGCCGAGGGCGTCCGCAAGGAGTTCTTCGGCGAGGACTCCACCCAGACCCCCCTGGTGGTCATGAACATCGGCAAGCCCGGCCCCGACGCCTGGTTCGACCGCCTGCCGCGGCTGGACTACGAAGAGGCCGTCACCGAGCTCTGATCCCGAACAGCCGTGAAGGGGGCGGACGCCGTGCGGCGCCCGCCCCCTTTTCACCGCTGCGGGTACTCGGGACCCTGCGGGCCGGACCCCGGCCCGGACTGCTGACCGTGGGGCGACTGTCCCCGGTTCCGGGGAGGATTCGGCTTCTTCCGTGCCGACACGACGACGAGCGTCACCACCAGGGCGATGACGGCGACGACGAGAAGCAGGAATCCGATGACGAGGGGGCTGACGACAGCCAAGTCCGCCTCCTTTGGGTCGCGGGTGTGCTCAGATGACCGGGGGGCGTCCGGCCCTGGTCATCCGCCAGGCGGTGCGCCAGCTGATCGGGGTGCGTCGGCCCGCGTCCTCGCGCCAGCCCTCCCGGAAACCGGAGAACCACGACTTCAGCGCGGTCCGGTCGCGTTCGCGCAGCACGGTCAGCCCCACCCAGGTGCCCAGGTAGGCGAAGGCCAGCGGCCACGGCAGGTTGCGCCGGGCCAGCCACACCCTGTTGCGGGCGTTGAGCCGGTAGAAGTTCTCGTGCCGGGTCGGCGCGACGGCCGGGTGGTACATCACGGCGTCGGCGTCGTACTCGATGGTGTACCCGGCGTCCATGATCCGCCAGGCCAGGTCGGTCTCCTCGTGGGCGTAGAAGAACTCGCCCGGAAGCCCGCCGCCCTCGTCGAAGGCGGTGCGGCGGATGGCGCAGGCCCCGCCCAGGAACGTGGTGACCGCACTCGACCGGCGCGAATCGCCCACTCGCAGCCGGGGCACGTGGCGGCGCTGGTCCGGCCCGCCGTCAGGGTCGGCGATGCGGAACGACAGTGCGCCGAGACCGGGGTCCGCGGCGAAGCGTTCGCGCACGTGGCGGGCGAGGTCCATGGAGCGGTACCAGCCGTCGTCGTCCAGGAACAGGATGACGTCACCCTGCGTCGCCCGCACACCCTCGTTGCGCCCCTCGGGGATGCCCACGTTCTCCGGCAGGCGCACCGTGGTGACGCCCTCGGGGAGCTTGGGCAGGTCGGCCCCGTTACCGACGACGACGACCTCGACGTCGGCCTCCTCCTGCTCGAACACGCTGGTGATCGCACGCCTGAGCTCGGCCGGGCGGTTGCCCATGGTGAGCAGGACACAGGACAGGGTGGGCTTACCGGTACCGGGCACCTGGGAGCTGCTCCGTTCGGCTCTGGGCGCTCGGAGGTCCCCCGTCGTGGACGTGCCGGAGCCTTGCGAGGGCGGAATCACGGGTGTGGCCATGGTTGCGACCGTTCAGTGGACGACGTGCGGCTGACAGGTGGACACATGTCAACGTTCGCAGAAACAGACTAACGAAAGGATAAAAGCGAAGTGTACGGAGCCGTGGACGGGGTATCGTCCACGGCTCCACAAGTGACGCCGTAACGTCACCGCCGCGTTACTCCAGGCGGCGGGAGGCGAGCACGCTCACGAAGTGCGCGAAGCTCATCAGCACCGCGACGGCGGCGCAGGCCACGACCAGGATCCGGGTGGCCGCCGGCTCCCCGAGGAAGAGGTCGGCCACGGCCGCCACCACCACGATCAGGGAGAGTTCGACCGCCTGGATGAGGCGGTGCACCTTGAGCATCGAGGCCAGGCGGCGGGCCAGGCTCAGCCCCGAGGACTTCGGCTTCATGGCCTCCTCGGAGATCCCCTCCGGCAGACCGGCCTTGGCCCGGGCCACCACCACGTTGTCGGTCTCGGCCTTGATCAGCACGACACCGAGCGCGGCGGCCATGCCCAGGACGACCCAGCCGCCCGGCTCGAACCCGCCCTGGGCGCGGATGCCCAGGCCGACCAGCAGGGCGACCTCGGAGACGTAGTGGCCGATGCGGTCCAGGTAGATACCGGCCACACTGGTGCGGCCCGTGTACCGGGCCACCTCGCCGTCGGAACAGTCCAGCAGAAGGTAGATCTGCACGAACACGGCGGCGAGGACCGCCGACCACAGGCCACCGAAGGCCACGATCACCCCGGCGAGCACGCCGAACACCATCATCAGGTAGGTGATGGGGTTCGGCGGTACGCGCAGGCGCACGAAGAGGGTCGTCAGGTACGGGGAGATGTCCCGCATGTAGAGACGGCCCGCCCAGTGCTCCTCGTTGACGCGCTCCTTGATCCCCGCGGGCTGACCGCCCGCGCGGACCTCAGCGACCGACGGCTTCGACATAGTCCGCAACACTCCGCCCGATCTCGTCCTCGGAGAGGTTCAGGTGTTCAAGGATGGTGAACCGGCCCGGGCGGGTGCCCGGGGCGTGGGCCACCGCACGCGCGAACGAAGCCTCGTCGAGACCGACGTCGGAGGGCACGATGGGCAGGTTGTGGCGGAGCAGGCAGTTCCGGATCTCCTCCAGTCGCGACTGCGGCCAGTCCAGGTGCTCGACCCGCAGGTAGGACGCGTACAGCGCGCCCAACCCGGCGAGCTCACCGTGGTTGCTCGTGCCCGGGTAGAGCTGGGTGATCGCGTGCAGGATCTCGTGGCAGGCCCCGCTGGCCGGACGGCTGGAACCGGCGACCGACATGGCCATGCCGGACAGCACCAGGCCTTCAGCCAGGACCTTGAGGAACCCTTCGGATTCGATCGAGTCCGGGCGGTGCAGGACCGCCTCGGCCGAGATGCGGGCGAAGGTGACCGCCATGCCGTCGACCGGCTCGCCGTTCTCGCGCCCCGCGAGCTCCCAGTCCTCGATGGCCGAGATGTTGCTGACCACGTCACCGATGCCGGACCGGACCAGGTGCGCGGGGGCCGCCCGGACGTAGTCGACGTCGATGACCACCGCGATGGGCATGGTGACCCCGATCGACGGCTTGCCGCCCTCGTGCTCCAGGGAGCTGACGGGGGAGGCGATGCCGTCGTGGGCCAGGTTCGTGGCCACGGCCACCATCGGGATACCCGCCATCGTCGCGGCGAACTTGGTGACGTCGATGGTCTTGCCGCCGCCGATGCCGGCCACGGCCTCGTAGGCGCCCGAACGCAGCTTCTTGCCCAGTTCGGTCGCCGCGTCGACGGTGCCCTCCTCGACCTGGAAGACCTCGCTCTGGGGCAGGTCCAGGTCGGCGGCGATCTGTGCGCCCTGGCCCGGGCCCACCGCGACGGCGATGCGTCCCTCGGTGGCGATGCGGCGGTCGGCCAGCACCGTTCCGAGCGAGGCGATGGCTCCCCGGCGCACGTCGATCGCCAGGGGGGAGGGGAGCATTCGGGCTAGTAGCGGCACGCGATCTCCCTTGCCTTGGCCAGGTCGTCGTGGTCGTCGACCTCGACCCAGTCCACCTTGCCGATGGGGGCGACGGAGATCTTCTCACCGCGACGGACGAGCTCCTGGTAACCGTCCTCGTAGTAGAGCTGCGGGTCCCGCTCCCAGGTGGCCTTCAGCGCATCGGCCAGGCGCGGGGCGAGCGAGCCCTCGATGAGGGTGGCGCCGATGTACTCCCCCGCGGCAGTGGCGGGGTCCATCAGCTTGGTGATGGTGCTGAGGTGACCGTCCTCGTCGAGGGTCACCTTCATCTCCTCGTCAGCGAGGTTTTTCACGTTGTCCACCGCGAGGAGCAGTTCCGGTCCCCTGGCGGCGAGTAGCGTTTCCTCGACGCTCACCGGATGCACGGTGTCGCCGTTGACGAGGAGGACGCCCTCGGAGAAGAACTCACGTGCGGTCCACAGGGAGTAGGCGTTGTTCCACTCCTCGGCCTTGTCGTTGTAGCTGAGGGTGAGCTTGACGCCGTGACGCTCCTCCAGTGCCTGCTTGCGCTCCTCCACGGCTTCGGCACGGTAACCGACCACCACGACGACGTCGGTGAGCCCGGCGGCGGCCAGGTTGCGCAGCGAGATGTCCATGATGGTCGTCTCACCGTCGACTGGCACCAGGGCCTTGGGCAGGGTGTCGGTGTAGGGACGCAGACGGCGCCCGGCGCCTGCGGCGAGAACCATTCCGAGCATGAGGGCGTGTTCCTCCTTAGGTCGAGGAGGCTTTCACGCCTCCCCGTTCGTTCCGGCGGCCGGTCGGCCCCCGTCTCCCTGGCGGGTGGTCGGGTGGTCCCCCAGAACGGCACCGCCACTCGGCGTGGCCGCGCTGACGTGCACATCGGTCACCGGTGTCGCGCTCCAGGTGCGCCCGGCCTCGCGAACGAGCAGGACCGCCAGGTATCCGGCGAGTATGCCGTAGGCGGGGGTGAGGGCGGAAAACGCGCCCCCGACCGAGATGACGAGCATCCGTCCGTCCCAGCCGAGCGCGGCCCGCCGCACCCACACCGGTCGGCTCACACCGACAGCGGGGCGTGCGACGTCGTCGCGATGGTGGCAACCGACCGTCATCAAGAGTACGAACACCAGCGGACCGGGAACGCCGGACGCGAGCCCGACGACCGCCAGGTAGCTGTACTCGGTGACGCGCAGGACCGGGGGTACCAGCCAGTCGTACCGCCCGTCGTGAGGGTGGCCCGAGGCCAGACCGGACAGTAGCAGGGCAGCGACCGGTGCGAACAGGGTAATGCCTGTCAGCCCTCCCCCGCCCGCCGCGAGGAGCACCAGCACGACGACGGCTCCCGCGACCACGGTGAGCAGCGGCGGGGCCATCCCCGGGGCGATTCTGCCGAGCAGCATTCCGATGTGACTGTCATCACGAAGAAAGCGCAGGTCGGGGAGGACGGGTTCGAGCCGTTCCCGCGTGTGCCCGGGGTCCCGCTCCGGCTCCGCGGAGCTCATCGCCGCGTCCCTCGCGAGGAAGGGTCGACGAGCTCTCCGGTGATCGCCACGGCGCAGCCGACGATGAGGCTGAGGAAGGCGAGCCGGGCGTCCCCGACCGTCGCGGCGACGGCGATCACGAGGAACCGGGTCGGCTGGCCGAAGAGCAGCACCCGACGGGCCAGGACCGGCAGGGGGAGGGTGCTCGACGAGGGACGGATGCGCCCCGGATCCGCGGCGCCCTCCGCCGCGGTGCCGTCGCGCGCCGCCCCGGAGTCCCCCCGGGCCTGCGAGGGGTCCGCCGCCCCCGCCCGGGGCGCGGGCACCCGGACGCCCTCAGACCGACGCTGTGCGGGCAGCACGAGGGGCTCGGCCCCCGCAGGCGCCGGCGGGGCCGAGCGGGCCACCAGGAGCGAGTCACGCAGGGCCAGGGCGATCAACGCCCCGGCCGCCCACCCCCAGGCGCCGGTGGATCCGCCGACTGCCGCGCCCAAGGCGAGCCCGACGTAGACCACGTACTCCCGGAGCTGAGCCGCCACGGACACGGTCCAGAGGGTGAGTGCGTCCCTGCGGTTGGCCCGCATCCGGTCCCGGACCGCGTCGCAGCACAGGACCAGTCCGAGGAGGGCCGACCCCGCGAGGGCGCCGACGAGGTCGGTCCGACCGAACCAGACCGCCGCCGCGACCGCCACCAGGACACTGATGCGGGTCACCCCCGTCCTGGTGACACGCCTGCGCTCCAACATCCGCGCGGTCGCCCGCGCCACCGTGCCCGTCATATGCCCGTGCCCTCCCAGTTTCAACTGGGAGTCACCGTCACCCACGCTCTGTGTGCAATCAACCACTGACACGCACATGGCCGCGGACATCCCGTTCCGGTACCGCTGAGGGCGTTCCGGACAGCCCCGGACACGAAAGAGCGCACCTCCGGAACCTCCGGGATGCGCTCTCTCCAGGTCTGTGCGGGCGCCTCAGGCGGCCTGGCCGCCGTCCTTGCCCCCGGTCCCGTCGGGATCCTCCGGGTCCGCGGCCCGCTCCTCGGCCTTCTTCTCCGCGGCCTCGGCGCGCTTCTTCTTGGCCTCGTCCTTCTTCTTGCGCTCCTCGATCTCCGCCTTGGTGTCCTCGTTGTAGGCGGCCAGAGCGGAGTCGATGTCGGTGTCCAGGGCCAGCGAACCGCCCTTGACGTACAGGCCCCGGTTGCAGAAGCGGCGCAGGTCCTTCTCGTTGTGCGAGACCAGGACCATCGTGCGCTCGTTGGCCAGCATCCGGTCGATGGCCTCGTAGCACTTGCGCTTGAAGGCCTTGTCCCCCACCGCCAGCACCTCGTCGACCAGCATGATCGGGTGTTCCAGCTGGGAGATGAGCGCGAATCCCAGCCGTACCTTCATACCGCTGGAGTAGTGCCGTACCGGGGTGTCGATGAACTTCGGCTTGATCTCGGCGAAGTCGACGATCTCGTCGAAGCGCTCGTCGATCTCCTTCTCGGTCATGCCGTGCAGTGAACCGACCAGGTACACGTTCTCGCGGCCGGTCAGGTTGTCGTTGAACCCGGCCCGCAGCTCCAGGAGCGGCGCGACCTTGCCGTGCACGCTGACCTTGCCCTCGTCCGGGATGAGCACCCCGGCGATCATCTTGAGCAGGGTGGACTTGCCGGTGCCGTTCTTGCCGACGATGCCGACGCAGTCGCCCTTGGCGATGTCGAAGGACACGTCGCGCAGCGGCCAGAACTCGTTGCCCTCGGCGTTGGGGTCGCGTTTGGTGCCGTGGATGAACATCTCACGGAGGCTGCGCTTGCGCCGGCGGTTCACGGCGAACTTCACACCGAGGCCGCGGGCCTCGATGACCGGACCGCTGGTGACCGCGGCCTCGTAGGTGGACGCCATCACAACTCCTTCAGAACGGACATCTCCAGACGGCGGAACGTCCAGTATCCGATAACGAGCATCAGGATCGAACCGACCACCGCAGAGGTCAACGCGAGAGGACTGGGTGTTAGTTCCTCGAAGCCGGGGAACCACACGGTGCGGTGCATCTGGAAGATACCCATCAGCGGGTTGAGCTCGTAGACCGTCTTCACCCAGCCGGGGGCACTGGAGTCGAGCACCATGACGGCCGGGAACAGGATCGCCGAGCCGTAGAACAGGATCCGGGTCAGGATACGCGTCAGGCGCTCCACGTCGCGGAGCAACACGTTCACCGAGGCCAGGAACAGGGTGACCCCCAGGCCGAACGCGAAGGTCAGCACGATCGCCGACGGCAGCCAGAGGAGCATGCCCTCCCAGCTGAACCGGCCGCCCAGGGCGAACACGAAGATCAGCAGGACCGGCCAGGTGAGCAGGTACTCGATGAACTTGGTGCCGACGGTGGCCATCGGGAAGATCTCGCGGGGGACCTTCATGGTGGTGATCAGCTTCGAGTGCGTGATCATCGCGCGCGGAGCCTCGCTGAGGATCGCACCGAAGGTGGTCCAGGGCAGGATGCCCGCGACGAGGAAGAGGATGTAGCCGCCGTAGGCGTCGGCTCCCTCGGGTATGCCGCGGTTGGCCTGGAGAACGACGCCGAAGATGAAGTAGTACACCAACGTCAGTGCGAGGGGTTCCAACATCGTCCAGGCGTAACCCAGCACGGACTGCTGGTACTTGACCTTCAGGTCGCGCCGGACCAGGAGGCCGACGACCTTCCGGTGCTCCCAGACGGCCAGCGTCCTTGACGCCACCGCCACCTCCAAGGTTTGAGATCGTCCGGTTCACGGTGTGCCGGACAGTCGCGTCTGTGAACTCGCCTGCGCGCACCGGCCGTCCACATGAAAACGCGGTCGCAGCCTCACCGGACCGGCACGGGGGGTGTGTCCGGGCGACCGGGGGATGTCACCAACCACGCCCAGCTCCACGACCGAATCAGAGGAGGTATGGACCAGGCACGCCCAACAGGCGTCCATAGGTTACCGCTGCAACGGACAGACCGTGTCAACCACCTGCCGCTCACCCCGGATCCGTACCGTCCTCGGCCCCACCCGCCTACGTCGGCCAGGGTCGGCGTCCTCGCACCGCTCCCGCCCGGAGAGTCGCCCATCGCCCGAGCCCAGGGGATGCCCCCTCCCGCTCACCCCGCCCCAGGGAGAGCACCCTCCCACTCACCTCCGCCCCAGGAGGAGCCTCTTCCTGCTTACCTTCACCCCAGGGGGTGTTCTTTCGTTCGGGCGCGGGAGTGTTCTGCAAGACGAGTCAAGCCGCCGGCGAGGAACGAGCCAGGCGTAGACGAGGATGAAGAACGCTCCCCTGAGGCGCCCGAACACGGTCCGAAGCGCCAGCGGAGGACCCAAGCAAACACAAACACGGTCCGAAGCGAAGCGGAGGACCAAAACAAACACGGAGGAAAAATGTCCGCAGGTCCGCGGGTGATCGCGGCGGTTCTGGCCGGAGGGGTCGGTGCCAGGATGGGCGCCCCCGCCCCCAAGCAGTTGTTGCCGCTGGACGGGCGGCCCATCATCGAGCACTCGATCGCGGCCTTCGAGGCCAGCCCCGAGGTGGACGAGATCGTCGTGCTGATGGTGGGCGAGTACGTGGGCCGGGTCGAGGAGATCGTCGCCGACGCCGGGTTCGCCAAGGTCTCGGCGGTCCTGCCCGGCGGGGCGACCAGAACGGAGACCTCCTACGCGGCGCTGTCCGCGACGGCTTCGGCCGCCGACTCCGACCTGGTCCTGCTGCACGACGCCGCGCGGCCGCTGGTCCGCCCGGCGACGGTCGCCGCGTGCGTGCGCGCCCTGGGGGAGGCCGGGGCCGTGGGGGTGGCGGTGCCCAGCGCCGACACCGTGGTCCGGGTGGCCCCCGCCAGGAGCGGCGGCGAGGCGATCGCGGCGACCCCGGACCGCTCCCGGCTGCGCAGGATGCAGACACCGCAGGGGTTCCGGCTGGGTGTGGTCCGGCGCGCCTACGAACTGGCGATGGCCGACCCCGAACTGGTGGCCACCGACGACTGCGGGGTGGTACTGCGCTACCTGCCCGAGGAGGAGGTTCGGATCGTGCCGGGTGAGGAGAGCAACATCAAGGTGACCAACCCGGGTGACGTGGAGGTCGCCGAGACCCTGCTGCGCCGGATGCGCGCGCACGCGGCCGTGGAGGCGCCCTCGGAAGCTGGGAGAACAGTGTGAGCGGGGTCTTCGGGGCGGCCGAGGTGATCGGCCACCGGGGCGCGGGCCGGGGCGTGGTCGACGGCGCCCGGGAGAACACCCCCGCCTCGTTCGAGCTGGCCGCGCGGGCCGGTGCCGACTGGATCGAGATCGACGTGCGGCGCACCGCCGACGACCGGCTGGTGCTCTTCCACAACGCGGCGCTGGACGACGGTCGCGCGGTCGTGGACCTGACCGAGGCGCAGTGCCGGGAGGCGGGGCTGACCGGTCTGGAGGAGGGGTTGGCCGCGATCCCGGCCGAGGTGGGCCTGGACGTGGACGTCAAGACGGTGATGGAGGACGGGGTGGACGCCCCGGCGCGGCGGACCCTCGCGCTCGTCCTGCCGTTCCTGCGCCGGGAGGCGAAACGTCGCCGACTGTTCGTCTGCTCCTTCGATCCCGGCCTTCTCCTGGGGGTGCGCGAGGGCGCGCCGGGGGTGGCGACGGCGTGGATGCCGTACGTGCGCAACCCCGCGGATTCGGCGGTCCCCGGCGCGGTGGGCATGGGCTGCCCGATCGTGGCGGTGGACGCCCGGGCGCTGGGTCTGGACGGGGAGGCGGCCCGGCCGGGCCGGCGCAGCCTGGAGTACACGGTGGAGACGGCGCACCGGTCCGGGCTGGAGATCATCTCCTGGTGTCCGGCCCCGGCGGACGCGGCCCGGTTCGCCGGGGCGGGGATGGACGCGGTGGTGGTGGACGACGTGCCCGGGACGGTGGCGGCTCTGCAGGGGGCCGGAACCACCGGTGCGGCCGGGTGATCCCGGCCGCGCCGCTCAGATCCGGTCGAGGAGTTCGGCTTTCTTGGTGCTGAACTCCTCGTCGGTGAGCAGGCCCTTGGCGTGGAGGTCGCCGAGCCGTTCGATCTGCTCGAAGATCCAGGTGGTGTCGGCGGACTGTGACGGGCCCCCGCCGTCTCCTGCCCCGTCGCCTCCGGCGTCCGGGTCTGTGTCACCGGGGAGGTCCGTGGCGGGGCGGGGACCGCGTACGGCCTCCAGCGCGGTGCGGGCCGCGTTCTTCCACCACTCCGGTTCGTCGAAGCCGGGCCTGGCGCCGTCCCGGGCGGTCTCGTCGGGTCCGAGTGCGGCGCGGGTGGCCGCGTCCAGGGCCCAGCGGTGCGCGGTGACGGTGGCGGCGAGCAGGAAGGCCTGGTGGCTCTCGTTGCCACCATCACCCGCCCGCAGCACGTTGAGGTCGTTCTTGGGTTTGGCCGCGTCCGCGGTCCCTTCGGCGATGATCCGCACGAAACCCCACCCCCAGTCGTCGAGGGGCGCCCACTCCACTCCGGTGATGTCGGCGAAGTCGTACTCGCGCCGCTGTTTCTTCTTCTTGTAGCCGCTCGCGTGGGCTCCCGCCCAGACCAGGGTCAGCCGGTCGGGTTCCAGCCGGGCGGTGCCCTCACAGGTCCGGATGTGCAGGGGCAGCGCGGGGACGAGACGGGTGGGGGTGGCCGGGTCCGGTTCCGCGGCCCGTCCGGCGGCGAAGCGGAGCTGGTCGGCGAGGTACTCGGCGACCAGCTCGGTCCTGGCGGGACCGGTCAGCCGGAAGGGCTGGGCCTTGTCGTCGAGGGCGGCACCGACGGCGGCGTAGGGGTCCATGCGCTCGTGCAGACGCAGGTTCATGATCCAGCCGTTCCTGCGCCCGGCACCGGGACGGAATTCCACGTCCTGGACCGCACAGACGGGGACGTCCACCCTTTCGAGGAGTTTGAGCAGCGGACTCCTGAACCAGCCCTTGGTCTCGTACCTGATGGCGATCGACTGACTGTCGAACACCCAGGACGCCTGGTCTCCGCGCAACTCGTCCATGACACCCTCTCCGGTTCTGCCTTCACCGACCTGCCTAGCAGAACGTCCGCCCCCGATCGAGGGCGGACGTCGTCCGGATACGGCCGTTACGGGGCCGGGGCGGATCAGGCCCGGGTGGACTGGGCGGAGCGCGAGTCCGCGCCGAGCCCGGGCGGGCTGGTGATGAAGCCGACGCCCCACGACATGTGCATGGTGGCGAGCGCGGCCGGGATCAGCGGCCACGAGGAGACGGGCAGGCCGCGGGTGAGCGGGACCGAAGCGGCCGTGATCAGGGCCAGGTAGGCCGCGGGCACCAGCCACAGCGGCCAGAGGAACACCCCTCCGACCAGGCCCGCGACGATTCCGGCCACGGCCACGGGCGGGGCCAGGTAGCGCAGGTTGATGGTGCCCTTGTGCTGGCGGGCGACCACGCGCCGCCAGCGGCCGTAGTGGAAGTACTGCTTGGCGAGCAGGCGCATGTTGCGGCGCGGACGGTAGGAGACCCGCATCCGGGGCTGGAACCACACGGTGCCGCCGGTGGTGCGGATGCGGTGGTTCATCTCCCAGTCCTGCGCCCGCAGGAAGGCCTCGTCGTAGCCACCGACCCGGTCCAGGGCCGATCGGCGGAAGACGCCGAGGTAGACGGTGTCGGCGGGACCGCCCTCGCCGCCGGTGTGGAAGCGGGCGTTGCCCACGCCGACCTTGGAGGTCATGGCCGCGGCGACGGCTTTCTCCCAGGGGGTGGTGCCCTCCGCGGCCATGATGCCGCCGACGTTGTCGGCTCCGGTCTCGTCGAGGGTCTCGACCGCCACCCGGAGGTAGTCGGAGGGCATCATCGCGTGGCCGTCGATGCGAGCGATGATGTCGTGTGAGCAGGCTCCGATGGCGGCGTTCAGCGCTGCGGGGGTCCTGCCGGTGGGGTTGTCCACCACCTTGACCCGGGGGTCGGCCGCGGCGAGGCCGTCGGCGACCTCGCGGGTGCGGTCCGAGGAAGGGCCGACACCCAGAACGACTTCGAGCTCGCCCGGGTACTCCTGGGCGAGGACGTGCTCCACCGCTGCGGCGAGGTGGCGCTCTTCGTTCAGTACGGGCATGACGACGGAGACAGGCGGCCAGGACACGGGCACTTCCCAAGGTCAAGACGTGTCGGGACTGCGCGGGCCACGGGGGCTCCGCGCGCGCTCAACGGTACTGCACGCGCACCCACCGCTCATCCGTGTCGCCCGGGTGTGCGGATGTGCCGGGTGGGGAAGGGTTTTCGAGACGTTTGGGTCCTGGTGAACGCTTCCGGTGCCGGTTGCGTCACACCCAAAGGGGAGAACAACACGCCGATGGTTGACATCCCGCGCCCTTCGGCCGATCGGGTGACAACCTAGGTACCGAGGACACCGTTGAACGGGTGGGACGGGGATGCCGATGAGCGACGACGACGCCGGACGGCACGGGCCAACGGGCGAGTTCCGGCGCAAGCGCTCACAGCCCCTGCCCCCCGGCGGGCGGCGCTCCACCCGGTCCGGCAGGGTCACCGTGCCCGACGCGCGGATCCGCCGCCACCGCAACGGCCTGCTCCTGATGGGTGTGCTCTCGGTGCTGGTCCTGCTCGCCTCGGGCACCTCGTGGGCGATCACCGGGTGGATGTCGGGTTCCCTCAACCGGTTCGACGTGTTCGGCGACATGGCCGACGGCGACCGCCCCGAGGAGACCGGCGGCCTGACCTTCCTCGTGATCGGCTCCGACAGCCGGGACGAAATGAGCAGGGAGGACAAGAACGCGCTGAGCGTGGGGTCCACCCCGGGGCAGCGTTCGGACACCATCATGCTGGTGCGCCTCAACCACGAACGCGACCACCTCACCGTGGTGGGCATCCCCCGTGACCTGTGGGTGGACGTCCCCGGCGAGGGTGAGGACAAGATCAACGCCGCCTACGCCTACGGCGGACCCCAGCTCGCGGTCCGGACGGTGGAGTCGGTCACCGACGTGCGGATCGACCACTACGTGGAGGTGGACTTCAGCGGCTTCGTGGACGTGGTGGACTCCCTGGACGGCATCGACGTGTGCCTGCCCGAGGCGATCGAGGACCCCAAGGCGCACCTGGACATGGCGGCCGGGACACACCGGGTGGACGGGACCGAGGCGCTGGCCTTCGCCCGTACCCGGGCCACCCCCCGCGGCGACCTGGACCGGATCGACCGGCAGCAGCAGGTGCTGTCGGCGATGCTGGACCGGGCGATGAGCACCGAGACGCTCTCCGACCCGGTCAAACTGACCGCCTTCCTGGACAGCGCCCTGTCCTCGGTGACCGTGGACGAAGGACTGGACACCAGCACCATCAACGACCTCGCCTACCAGATGCGCGAGCTCGACCTGAGGGACGTCACCTTCGCCCAGGTGCCCATCGCCGACATGGAGCACTGGACGCCGCGCGGCGACGTCGCCCTGCTGTGGGACGAGCCCGCCGCACGGGAGATGTTCGCGGCGGTCAACGCGGACCGACCGCTGGTCGAACCGGAGCCCGGGGAGGACGCCGGAGCGGAGGAGGAACCGGTTCCGGGCGACATCAGTCTCCGGGTGTTCAACGGCACCGCCGCCCCCGGTCTGGGCGCCCGGCTGGACGGACAGCTCGGCGGGGCCGGGTTCGACGTCACGGACAGCGCGGAGAACTGGAGCCGCCATGACGTGGCGCGCACCGAGGTCAGGTACGGTCCGGGCGAGGAGCGCGCCGCCGAGTACGTCGCCGGGACGCTCCCGGGGTCGGAGACCGTGGAGGATGGCACCCTGGACGGTGACCTCCAGGTCGTGATCGGATTCAACCACACGAGGTTCGAGGCCCCCGAGGTCGAGGAGACCGAGCCGGAGGAGGAGCCCTCCGAGGGCGGCGCGCCGGCCACCACGACCGCGAGGGACAACGTCTGCGGGTGATCCCCGCCAAGGAAGGGGACGCGTGCTCCGCCACCTGGTCGGTCTGCTCGCCGGTATCGCCCTGGCCCCGGTGCTGTGGGTCGGTGCCGCCTGGGCGGCCGACCTCTTCCCGAAAATCACCCAGGGTGATGTAAGCGTGACGACGGTGTTGTCCGTGGTGGTTCTGTGCCTGTTGGGGTTTGTCGGCGCCTACCTGGTGGGGTCGAGGCTCTCGCCCTTGGTCGCGGGCGCGTCCGGGGCCCTGCTGGCGGCGCTGTGCCTGTGGCCGGTGTTCTCCCCGGAGTCGATGGGCGCCGCCCTGTACTGGCTCAACAACGAGAGCTTCCTCTACCCGAGCGGCGCGGGGCTCGGAGTGGCCCTGCCCCTGGGCGTGCTGCTGCTGGGCTCCGCGGTGCTGCCGAACCGCTGGCGGGCCGCCTCACAGGACTTCGGCCCGCCCGGCTCCCCGCCCCGGGAGCGCGTGGTCGCGAGCACCAGCCGTGAACGGCACCCCGACGAGGAGGAACAGGACCTCCCCGCCGCCGTCCCGCCCTGGAACGACGGCGGCCCGGTGGGCGACACGGTTCCGGACGTGCCGCCGCCCACCTCGCCCGTGCGCGAGTATGACGATCCGAACAAGACCACGACGCCGTTTCGCCGCGGGGAGTCCGGCGCCGCGTGGACCCCGCTGGACGAGAACTCGGGGCGGACACGCCCCTTCGATGACGGCGGACTCTGAGACGGCACTCGCCGTGTGGGTGCCGGCACTCCTCCCTCGGTGCGGACCGTCCCCCGCACGCCGGTAATCTGTGCGCCTGACTGTTCACGTGTTGTTCGGTCACGCGCCAAACCCCGACGCGTAAGGTGATGCACCGTCCCCCACGGGCACCCGTCGGCCGAACCATGTCCGTTTTCTGCCCTCGTGCGGGATGTGATCCGCCATGAGCGGGAACAACCAGCACACGAGGCGCGTGCGGAAGCGAGGAAGGAACCCCCAGTGGTCGAAGCGGAACGTATGCGGGTCTGCGTCATCGGGACCGGCTACCTTGGCGCCACCACGGCCGCCTGCCTGTCCGAGATGGGCTTCGAGGTCATCGGCCTCGACGTCGACGAGGCCAAGATCGACATGCTCCGCTCCGGTAAGGTCCCCTTCTACGAGCCGGGGCTGGACGAGCTGCTGGCCGAGAACCTCAAAACCGGCCGCCTGCACTTCACCACGGACTTCGCGGAAGCCGCCGACTTCGCCGACCTGCACCTGATCTGTGTGGGCACCCCGCAGCGCGACGACTCCGGCGCCGCGGACCTGCGCTACGTGAACTCCGCCGTGGAATGCCTGGCACCGCACCTGAAACGGCCGACCGTGGTCGTGGGCCGCTCCACCGTCCCGGTGGGCACCGCCGCCACGCTGGCCGCGCGGCTGGCCGCGCTCGCCCCTGCGGGCAAGGATGCCGAGCTGGGTTGGAGCCCGGAGTTCCTCCGTGAGGGCTTCGGTGTGGAGGACACCCTGCGGCCCAACCGGATCGTGATCGGCACCAACTCCCCGCGGGTGGAGAAGGCCGTCCGCGCGCTCTGGCAGCAGCAGGTCGACGAGGGCACCCCGTTCCTGGTCACCGACCTGCAGACCGCCGAGCTGGTCAAGGTGTCGGCCAACGCCTTCCTGGCGACCAAGATCTCCTTCATCAACGCCATGGCCGAGGTGTCCGAGGTCGCGGGCGCCGACGTCATCCAGCTGGCCGAGGCGCTGTCCTACGACGACCGCATCGGGGGCAAGTTCCTCGGCCCCGGCCTGGGTTTCGGCGGCGGCTGCCTGCCCAAGGACATCCGGGCGTTCATGGCCCGCGCCGACGAACTGGGCGTGGAACCGGCGCTGTCGTTCCTGCGCGAGGTGGACGCGATCAACCAGCGCCGCCGGGCGCGCACGATCGACATCGCTCGCCAGCTGATCGGCGGCAACTTCGCCGGGCGCACCGTCACGGTCCTGGGTGCGGCGTTCAAGCCCAACTCCGACGACATCCGCGACTCGCCCGCCCTGGACGTGGCCGCCACCATCGCCTCCCTGGGCGCACACGTGACGGTCTACGATCCGCAGGCGCTGGAGCGGGCCCGCGAGGCGCACCCGGAGCTGAACTACGCGACCTCCATGCTGGACGCCGCCCGCGACGCGGACGTGGTCCTGCTGCTCACCGAGTGGGCGGAGTTCCGCGAGGCCAACCCGGAGGAACTGGCCTCGGTGGTGGCGCAGAAGCGGATCGTGGACGGCCGCAACGCCCTGGACCCGACGTTCTGGCGCGCCTCCGGCTGGACCTACCGCGCCCTGGGCCGCCAGTAGGTTCCCTCCCGCACTCGTGCACGCCGAACGGCCGCTCCGGAAGGGGCGGCCGTTCGGCGTGTTCACGGGGCCGGGGCCTGCGGTGCGGCGGGGTCCTCCGCCGCGGCTTCCCCGTGGACGGGGGGCTCGGTTCCGGCGGGGAGTCGGCGCAGCGCGACCAGGACCAGGACCGCCACGGCGGTGAGCACGGCGGCACCGGTCAGGGCGGCGGTGGAGACCCCCGACGTGTAGGCGGCGAAGGCCGTGTCCAGGAGGTCCCGGGCCTGCGGCTCCGGAAGGTGTGCCGCGGTGGCGGCCGCCCCCGCGACGGTCTCCAGGGCGGCCCCGCCCGCCTCCGGCAGGCCCCGCTCCATACCGGACCGGTAGAGCGAGGCGGCGATGGTGCCCAGGGTGGCGATGCCCAGCGCGGCACCGAGCTCGGTACTGGTCTCGGACACCCCGGCCGCGGCACCCGCGCGCTCGGGCGGAGCGGTGGCCAGCACGAGTGTGTTGGCCAGGGTCGCCACGACCCCGATGCCGAGGGTGACCACGGTGTACCCGGCCAGGAACGGCAGGATGCCGCTGTCGGCTCCGGCTCCCACGAGCCCGAAGCCGGCCGCGCCCACGAGCAGCCCGAGGCCCATGAGCCGAGCCGGGCGGATCCGATCGGCGAGGGAGCCGGCGAGGGCCGCGCCCAGAACGGTTCCGAGGATGGTGGGCAGGGCGTACAGGGCCGCGGCCAGCGGGCTGAGTCCGTGTACGACCTGGAGGAACGTGAAGGTCAGCAGGCCGAGTCCGGCCACGGCGAAGGCGACCACGGTGTTGCCCGCCACGGAGGCGGTGAAGGCGGGCCGGGTGAACAGGGAGATGTCGATGAGCGGGTGCTCCGCGCGCCGTTGGCGGACCACGAAGGCGACAAGGAAAACCAGGCCGACGACGAGGGCGAGGGCCGCGGTCCCGTCCGCGCCGTACTCCACGAAGCGCTTGACGGCGTAGACCAGGCCGAGCACGGCCGTGAGCGAGGTGGCCGCGCCGAACAGGTCGAAGGCGGCGCCGGCGGGGTTGCGGGACTCGGGCAGCAGGAAGGGGGCCGCGAGGAGCAGCAGGGCCATGAACGGCAGGTTGATCAGGAAGACCGACCCCCAGGCGAAGAACTCCAGCAGGGCCCCGCCGATGATCGGGCCGATGACGGCGCCGCCGGTGAAGGCGACGGTCCAGAGCCCGACGGCGGTGCGGCGCTGGACGGGGTCGGTGAACATGGCACGGATGAGCGAGAGGGTGGAGGGGGCCAGGGTGGCGGCGCCGACGCCGAGCAGGGCGCGCCCGGCGACGAACAGTTCCGCGGTGGGCGCCATGGCCAGCAGGCCGGAGGCCGCTCCGAAGGCCAGTGCCCCGCCGAGCAGGAGCCGCCTGCGGCCGAGCCGGTCGCCGAGGCTGCCCATGGTGACGAGGAGTCCGGCCAGGACGAAGCCGTAGACGTCCATCATCCACAGCCACTGGGTGGCGCTGGGGTCGAGGTCCCGGGCGATGGCGGGTGCGGCGACGAAGAGGACCGACAGATCCATGGAGACCAGTAGCGCGGGGATCAGCAGCAGGAACAGCCCGATCCAGGTGCGGCCGGCGGCGCGCTGGTGTGGCGTTGTCGTGTGCATGGAATTGATCGTACGTCCGTACAAATCAGCGGTCAATATGTACGTACGTCAAAATGTTAGGCTGCGGGTATGAGCCAACGTGAGGACCTGCTGGCGGGCGCGAAGAAGTGTCTGTCGGAGAAGGGCTACAGCAAGACCACCGCCCGGGACATCGCCGCCGCGTCGGGCGCGCACCTGGCGTCCATCGGATACCACTTCGGGTCCAAGGACAACCTCATGAACACCGCGGTCCTCGAAGCGACCAGCGACTGGGGCGACGTCTTCGAGGAGGCTGTGCGAGAGGCAGTCACCGAGAGCCCCGAGGAACGGGCCCGCCTCCTGGTCACCGCGCTCCTCGAAACCCTCCCCGAGCAGCGGGACCTCCTGGTCGCGAGCGTCCAGGCCTACGCACAGGCCCAGTTCGACGAGGACGTGCGCACGGCACTCCGGGAGGGGATCGGCGAGGGCCGCCGCGCACTGGCCGCGCTCGTCCTCGGCCTGCCCCCCGAGCGGATCGACCCCGGTACCGTCTCCGGGCTGGGCTCGATGCTCTACAACATCGTCAGCGGGTACGTGCTCCAGTACCTCGTCGACCCGGGCTCCCTGCCCACCGTCGACCAGGCGATGGACGGCCTGCGCGCCCTTCTGTCCGAGGCCGGCCCGGAGCCGGCCGGGGGCGCGGCGGGCTGAGACCGCCGGAAGGCGGTGGGAGCCCGGCCCGCACCCGCGGCTGCCCCGGCCGGTCCGCTAGCGACCGAAACCCATGGCCGAGTCGCTGCTGGACACCTCGCGGCGCAGCCGCTCGCCCTTGGCGTGCGCCTGCTCCCTGAGCTCCTCCTGGAACCTGGCCATGCGCTCGGCCAGCTCCGGGTCGTGCGCGGCGAGCTGGCGCACGGCCAGCAGACCGGCGTTGCGGGCCGCGCCCACCGCGACCGTGGCCACCGGAACCCCGGCGGGCATCTGCACGATGGACAGCAGCGAGTCCATCCCGTCCAGGTACTTGAGCGGCACCGGGACGCCGATCACCGGCAGGGTGGTGACCGAGGCCAGCATCCCGGGCAGGTGGGCCGCGCCCCCCGCCCCCGCGATGATCGCCTTGAGCCCCCGGCCGGCGGCCTCGGCCCCGTAGGAGATCATCTCGTGCGGCATGCGGTGCGCGGAGACCACGTCGGCCTCGAACGGGACATCGAACTCCTTCAACGCCTCGGCCGCCTCGCGCATCACCGGCCAGTCGGAGTCGGACCCCATCACGATGCCCACCACGGGCTTGCTGTCGGTCACTTCTGTTCTCCTCGCAGGTAGCTGGCGGCGTCACGGGCGCGCTCCAGGAGGTCCCGGTAGTCGTCGCCCATGACGGTGACATGCCCGATCTTGCGGCCCGGACGCACCTCCTTGCCGTAGAGGTGCACCTTCACCTCGGGGTCCTTGGCCATGACGTGCAGGTAGCGGCGGTAGACCTCGGGGTCCTCGCCGCCCAGCAGGTTGGCCATGACGGTGTAGGGGGCGTTGGTCCGCGGCGAGCCCAGGGGAAGGTTCAGGACCGCGCGCAGGTGCTGCTCGAACTGGGAGGTGCGGGCACCCTCGATGCTCCAGTGTCCGGAGTTGTGCGGGCGCATGGCCAGCTCGTTGACGACCACGTCGTCGTCGGTCTCGAACAGCTCGACGGCCAGTACACCGGTGACGTCCAGGGCCTGGGCGATCTCGATCGCCAACTGCTGGGCGCGCAGGGCCTTGTCCTCCGGCAGGTCCGGCGCGGGAGCGATCACCTCGTGGCAGATCCCGCCGCGCTGCACCGTCTCCACGACCGGGTAGACGGCCACCTGGCCGTGCGGGGAACGGGCCACCTGCACGGCGAGTTCACGGCTGAAGGCCACCTTCTCCTCGACCAGGAGCGGCACCTCCTCCGCGGCCGCGCGGTCCACGACCCCGCGGGCCTCCTCGGCGTCCCCGACGACCCACACGCCCTTGCCGTCGTAGCCGCCGCGCGCCGCCTTGAGCACCACCGGCCACCCGGCCCCCTCCGCGAACCCGGTGACGTGCTCGAGGGTGGTCACCGCCCGCCAGCGGGGGGAGGGTGCGCCGAGCTCGGCCATGCGGGTGCGCATACGGAGCTTGTCCTGGGCGAAACGGAGGGCGTCACGGCCCGGGCGCAGCAGCCCGCCCGCCTCCTCCACCGCGCGGAGGACGGGTTCGGGTACGTGTTCGTGGTCGAAGGTGACCACGTCGTGGGCCTTGGCGAAGGCCAGGACGTCGTCGAGGCCGCAGTCGTCGCCCAAGGTGACGCCACCGCAGACCAGGGCCGCGCTGTCGGTGGGGCCGGCCGCCAGCACCGAGAAGTCCACTCCCAGTCCGATGCCTGCCTGGTGGGTCATCCGGGAGAGTTGCCCTCCGCCTACCATTCCTACGCGGGGGACGATGCGGTTACGCTCGCTCACAGTTCCTCAACTCAATGCTCGTCAACCGCGGATGCGGGGCGGCCCCGCGCATGGCGGAACCTGGCCGTTCGGCTCGGAACCCGCGGCCGGGGTGTCTGTCGCAGCCCCGGTTAGAGTCTAGGGCGTGCGGACGGGGAGCCCCCAAGGCCGCTCCCCCTCGACCGTGACCTCCACCAGCGACCGAAAGACGCAGGCCATGCGCGACTTCCGCCCCCGATACCCCCGGCTGCCCGAGCTCGCCGCCGAACTCGGCAAGTTCGGCTCCGTGGGCGCGGTCGCCTACGTCGTGCAGTTGGCGGCGACCAACCTGCTGTGGGCCAACGGAGCCCAGGCGATGACCGGACAGGTGCTCGGCACCCTGTGCGCGATCGCGGTGGCCTTCGTGGGCAACCGGTTCTGGACCTTCGGGAACCGCGCCCGCACCGGCTACGGCCGGGAAACCTTCCTGTTCCTGGTGATGAACGGGGTCGGGATGCTCATCCAGGTGGGCTGCCAGGCCTTCTCCCTGTACGTGCTCGGCCTCGACGGGCCCCTCGCGCAGAACCTCTCCGGGAACGTGGTGGGCGTGGGCCTGGGCTCGCTGTTCCGCTTCTTCTCGTACCGCACCTGGGTGTTCCCACCCGCGCCGGAAACCGCTCCCGGGGGCCGCCTCGGGGACGGCGGGGACGACGGGGACGGCGAACAGCCGGGCGGGCCGACCGGCAACGGGACGAACCGGGCTCAGGGCTGAGCGGCGGCGCTGCGGCGGCTGACACCACGACGGCGCGCGAAGCCGGTGACCAGGAGAAGGTAGAGGCCCACCTGGGCGGCGGTCAGTGCCAGGGTCATCGGGGTGTCGGTGTCCGTGAGCAGCCCGCCGCCGACCACGGCGCCGGTACCGACCTCGGACAGGCGTCCCGTCAGGGCACACAGGGACAACTGGACCAGGCTGTTCACCACGTGCAGACCGACCGCGGCCTCCAGGCCGCCGGTGCGCCAGGTCAGCCAGGCCATCCCGAGGCCGAAGACGACCAGCGAAGCCGTGTTCCACAGGGCCCCCGGGTGGGTCGCCGCGTAGAGCGCGGCGAACAGGGTTCCCCCCGCCAGGACGGCGGGCCACGGGGAGCGCAGCACCCGGGAGAAGGCGCTCTCACCGGAGGGCGAGCCGAGTGAACCCACGAGCTGCATGACCAGCCCGCGCATGGTCATCTCCTCGGCCGCGGACTGGAACGGCACCAGCAGCACGATCACGGAGGCCGCCGCGGCGAGGACCTCGGTCCCCCCGTTGTCGCCGACCGCGCCGGCAGCGGCGGTCGTGTCGCCGAGGAGCATGAACAGCCCCGCGCCCAGGGTGAGGGGTACCGCCGCGCCGAAGACGCACCGGGCCAACCAGCGCCAGCGCATCCGGCCCGCGACCGAGAACAGCGACCCGGCCCGGCGCCACTGCACGACGCGGGCCACGAAGAGGGTGACGGGTATGAGCAGCGCGATGGCTGACAGCCCGAAGGCCAGCCCGGCGATCTCCCCCACCCGGACCGAGTCCGGGGCCAGGCCGCTGCCGCCGAGGATGGCGAAGATCGTCATCACGACCACGACGCCGACCCAGAGGAAGAACAACAGCACCGCGAAGACCAGGACCGCCAGCGGCGGGATCCACCACCGGAACAGGGAGGTCCGGGCAAGCCTGTGATAGGACTCACCTTCGGGGACCGCGGCGCAGGCGAACTGCTTCGACCGCACCGGACGCGGTGGTGGCCAAGCCCACACCGAGGGGTCCGGCGTCAGCGCCGGATGCCCGCCGGGCGGGGTGTGTCTTCCGCCGCCGGGCGGCCAGGCCCAGGTCTGCTCCTGGGTGTGGCCACCGGAAACCGGCCCCTGCGCCTCCTCGGGCGCGGCGGGCCAGGACGAACCAGGCTGTGGTGGCACATTTCCCATCGTGCGCCGAGACTACTATCCGGACATGTATCGCCTGCGTTAAGGCCGTACCGTCATCGTCCGATCACCGTGCGGATCGGTTCGGCCCGGGCCCCTGCCGACACCGGAATACCGGGCCCTGCGCCCCCTGTTGGAACAGGTGGTCCTGGGAGCGACACCACAGGACGAGTCCCCGTCCCGCTGACCTACGATTGAGTACATGTCCTCCACACCAACCACCGAGCAGGTCCACGAGGCCCTGACAACGGTGCAAGACCCGGAGATCCACCGTCCCATCACCGACCTCGGCATGGTCAAGAGCGTCGACCTCGCCGACGACGGTGCCGTGCACGTCGGTATCTATCTCACGGTGGCCGGCTGCCCGATGAAGGGCCGCATCGAAAAGGACGTGACCGAAGCGGTGACCAAGGTCGCCGGCGTCACCAAGGTCACCGTCGAACTCGACGTCATGAACGAGGAGCAGCGCAAGGAGCTCCAGACCAAGCTCCGCGGCGGGCAGGCGGAGAAGGAGATCCCCTTCGCCAAGCCGAACTCCCTCACCAAGGTCTACGCGGTCGCCTCGGGCAAGGGCGGTGTCGGCAAGTCGTCCGTCACCGTGAACCTCGCCGCCGCGCTCGCGGCCCAGGGCCACAAGGTGGGCGTCGTCGACGCCGACATCTACGGCCACTCGGTGCCGCGCATGCTCGGTGCGTCGGACTTCCCGACCAAGGTCGAGGACATGATCCTCCCGCCCACCGCCCACGGCATCAAGGTCATCTCGGTGGGCATGTTCACCGAGGGCAACACCCCGGTGGTGTGGCGCGGCCCGATGCTGCACCGCGCCCTCCAGCAGTTCCTCTCCGACGTCTTCTGGGGCGACCTGGACGTCCTGCTGATGGACCTGCCCCCGGGCACCGGTGACATCGCGATCTCCGTGGCGCAGATGCTCCCCGGCGCCGAACTGCTCGTGGTCACCACGCCGCAGCAGGCCGCCGCCGAGGTCGCCGAGCGCGCGGGCGCCATCACCGCCCAGACGCACCAGCGCATCGCCGGCGTCATCGAGAACATGTCCTACTACCTGCCGGAGGAGGGCGCCGACCCGGTGTACCTCTTCGGCCAGGGCGGCGGCCAGACCGTCGCCGACGCCCTGACCAGGACCCTGGGCGCCGAGATCCCGCTCATGGGCCAGGTTCCGCTGGACACCCGCCTGCGCGAGGGCAGCGACGAGGGCAAGCCGCTCGTTCTCACCGAGCCCGAGGCCGAGGCCAGCAAGGTGATGATCTCGATCGCCGAGAAGCTGGTCGGCAAGCCCCGCGGGCTGGCCGGAATGCAGCTGGGCATCTCCCCCGCCGGCCGCTGACACCCGGACCGCGGCCGAGCGCCCGGGTCGGTTGGAAGACACGCGACGGCCCCCGAGTCCGGTCGGACTCGGGGGCCGTGGTGTCGCACCGGGCGTCGGTCAGTTCTCGTCCGAGCCGAGGGTGACGGTGACGCTCTCCCGGTCGCCGCCCCGCTCGTACTCCAGCTCGACCTCCTCGCCCGGAGCGCGGTCGCGCACCATGGCCTGGAGTTCGCCGTGGGAGTTGACCCGTTTGCCGTCGAAGCTGACGATCACGTCGCCCGGTTCCAGGCCCGCGTCGTCGGCCGGGCCGCCGGGTTCGACCGCGTCCCGCTCCTCGGCGATGACCGCACCGACGACCGGGCTCTCCGTGTCGTAGGTGACCCCGAGGTCCGCGTAGGCGGTCTCACCGTGGTCGATCATCCGGTTGACGACCTCCTCGGCCTCGGTGGAGGGGATCGCGAACCCCAGGCCGATGTTGCCGCCCTGCTGCTCCCCCATGAAGCCCCCGCCCATGGTGACGATCATCGAGTTGACCCCGATGACCCGTCCCTGGACGTCGACGAGCGGACCGCCCGAGTTGCCGGGGTTGATCGCCGCGTCGGTCTGGATCGCGAAGAACTGGCTCTCGCCCTCGTCCGAGCTGACCGGGCGGTCCACGGCGCTGATGATGCCCTGGGTGACCGTCCCGGTCAGGCCCAGGGGCGCGCCGATCGCGATGACCTCGTCGCCGACGATCGCCTCCTCGGAGTCCCCGAACGGCAGCGGCTCCACGTCGTTGGGGTCCTCCAGTTCCAGTACCGCCAGGTCGGAACTTGGATCGGAGCCCACGATCGAGGCCAGGCTGAACTTGCCGTCGCTGTACTCCACGACGATGCCGTCCTCCTCCAGGGGGGAGGAGACGTGGTCGTTGGTGACCACGTAGTCGCCCTCGATGACGAACCCGGAACCGCTCGCCCCGACGCGCCCGCCCGCGCTGCGCAGGGAGACCACGCTCGGGCTGACGCGCTGGGCCACGCCCGCGATGGTGTCGGGGTCGCGCTCGGGCGCCTCGGGCGGAGGTTCGTTCATGACCGGCCCCTCCTGTTCGGGGGGCGCCTCCGGTTCGCCGCCGGCACCGATCATCCCTCCGGCGAGCCCCCCGGCACCGCCCGCGATGAGGGCGACGACGAGCATCCCGCTCAACGCCATCCAGGCGGGGACCCCGCGTTTGGCGCGGTGCGGCCCTTGAGCGGGGGCGGGCGAGGCGTACTGGGCGGAGGTTCCCGGAGGCATGGCGAAGTGGCCGTGGGCGGGCTGGGCCTGCTGGGCCTGGTGGGCGGGCCGGCCCTGCGGGGCCGGTCCGGGGCCGCCCGCGCCCTGGTTCACGGAACGGTCGGGCCGGGGGGCCTGGCCTCCCGGGGGGTGCGGCGGGACGATCGGCGCCCCGCCGGGCCGCTGCGGGGGTTGCGCGGGTGACTGACCCGGGGCGGGGGTGTTCGGCACGCCTCGTTGGGGGGTTCCACCGTTCGGCGGAGGCGGCACCCGACCCTCACCGGGTTCCGAACGGTCGTTGTCCTGACTCAAGACCTGCTCCGTACATCGCTTGGCTTCCGGCTCGGCACACGCTCCGCCGGTGGACCAGGCCCCTACAGAAGACCCAGCCGGGACAGACCTCGCAGCACCCTGGCCCAGAAGCCGGAGTCCTCGGGTCCTGGCAACGCGGCCACCGCCGAGGAGGCCAGGTCCGCGGGGGCGTCGGCCAGGACCGTGTAGACGAAACCGCTCGCCTGCCACACGCTCTGGTACTGGCCCACGTCTCCGCCGAAGATCGTGTCGTGTCCTGTTGTGACGCCACTTCCCCCCGCACCGGTTCCGGTGTATCCGTCACGAAGTGTGGAGGGATGTTCGGTTCCCAGCTTGCCACGTTGGATGAAAACCGACACCTGGGACAAACCATCGGAGTAGACCGCGTGCACGACACGCTCACCCCCGTAGCGTTTGGCCCGGGCGTCGACCATCCTCAGGTTCCAGGTCAGGTGTTCGGGCACCACCCAGCCGGCCTCGCGCAGGCCGTCCAGTTCCTCCTCGTTGAGCGCGTCACCCCAGGGCGCGTCGCCCGGGGCCTGTTCCGGCCAGTCCCCGTCGCCCAGGTCCAGGCCGGTGAGCCTGGTGCTGAACGCCCGCTCCCCCGCCCGGTCGTACACGGTGCGGCCCAGGAGCAGGCCGGTCTCGGCGTCCACCCAGAAACGTCCCGCCACGGTCGAGTCCGCGCGCAGCGCCTCGACCAGGCGGGCCTGTCGGCCGTCGAGGTGCGCCGGTCCGGCGTCCGCCACGCGGTAGGTGTCACCGAGCACGTCCAGGAGGCGGCCGTCGAGGGACTCCAGGGCGGAGGAGGCGAGCACGACGAAGGCGTGCTCGTCCTCTCCCGGGGCGGACATGGCCAGACCCGCACCCGGGCTGTTGACCACACGCACGTCGACCCCCTCCTCGGTACCGGAGCCCTCCGGGCCGCGCACCTCACGGATCGCGGAGTAGGCCACACGGCCGTTGGAGCCGGCCGCGCGTTCCAGCACGGCCATACCGTCGTCCGCGCCCTCGGCCGGGACCGAGGTCGCCTCGGGCGGGCCCCCACCGGTCAGCAGGAGCGCGCACAGCAGTGCGACGGAGACGGCGGATGCGGGGCCTGGACTCGGACCGGGAGAGGGTTCCCCGGACCTCACCGGGTCGTTTCGGTCGGGTCCGAGGACTGCTCGGCCACCACGGGCAGGGGGTCGAACGGCGGGTCCGCGGGTAGCGGCTCGACCACCGGGATCTGTCGGCTGGTCACCGCGTGTTCGACGGCGAAGTCGGACAGACGGGGCTCCACCACCGGAGCCTCCTCCCCCTCACCGCCCGCGACGAACGCGCTCCCCAGGAGCGCCGTCGCCACCGCCAGGCCCGCGACCGCGTAGCGCCCGCCGGAGAAGTACGGCAGCAGGCCGGAGAACCGGTCGGTGCCACCCCGGCGCTCGGTCGCGGCCGGGACGTACCGCTCCGGGCTGGTGCGCGGCTGTTCGCGGCGCGGAGCCGTTTCGGCCCGCTCGACCGCCGGGTACCCGCTCCCGGGAAACCCGCCCAGGGGGCGGGAGGACCCCAACGGCGGGCTGGACCCGAAAGGGCTGTTCGGGGGCGGGCCCGGGGGGTCGCCATCACCTCGCCCGCGCTGTCCGCCCGGGTCGGGCCGGGACATCAGGCGTCCCATGAAGTCCATGTCGGGTTCCGGTTCGCCGAGCCCGGTGAGGCGGCGTTTGAGCCTGCGCATCATGTCGGCCTCGAACCGGCACGGCTCGCACTTGGCCAGGTGGATGAGGGCGCGCTCGTGTTCGGCGGCGCCCAGCTCCCCGTCGATCAGCGCCGAAAGGCGCTCCCCGAGGTGGTCCATGCTCACTCCGCCTCCCCGGTCTTCACGTTGCCTCCGCCGCCCCGGGCGTCGTTCTCCGCGGTCAGGGCCCGCCGGTGCTCCAGGGCGCGGCGCAGCTGGGCGCGGCCCCGGTGGATACGGCTGCGGACGGTGCCCAGCTTGACGTCGAGCGTCGCCGCGATCTCCTCGTAGGACAGGCCCTCGATGTCGCACAGCACGACGGGCGCGCGGAACTCCGCGGGCAGGGCGTCCAACGCGCCCTGGATGTCCGCGTCGAAGTGCCGGTCGTCATAGCGCTGGGCGGGCGAGGGCTCACGGCCCTCCAGGCGCTCGTCGGCGTTGTCGGCCAGCCCCTCGAAGCGGATCCGGGCCCTGCGCCGGGCCATGTCGAGGAAGAGGTTGGTGGTGATGCGGTGCAGCCACCCCTCGAAGGTGCCGGGGGTGTAGTTGGCGAGGGAACGGAACACCCGGATGAAGACCTCCTGGGTGAGGTCCTCGGCGTCGTGCTTGTTACCGGTGAGACGGTAGGCCAGCCGGTAGACCCGTGGGGAGTGGGTCCGCACGACCTCCTCCCAGCTCGGGGGTTCCCATGCCTCGAACTCAACGGCAGGGCCGGTCTCTGGCACCGCTGCTCCCTTCATCCCGCTGATCCACCAGACGAGGGTTGGTCGGGGGGAGGTTGCTTCGTGGCGATCAACGTGCGTTCATCCCGATTCAACGCCGGGGGACGCCGATTAAGTTCCCGTCGCCACACTCGGAGTTTCGGCTGGATCAGGCTAGTCTTTTGACCAGGGAGACTACCTGGCCGCGACCACCATTCTACGGTGGGTGACGGTCTCCCGGTCAGAACGCCCGGCTACGACATTCAGCAGTACACGGGAGGCCGTCATCAGCGCAGAAGAGAGCCCCGCCCGCACGGCGTGGGTCCGGACCGAGCAGGCCCGGTTCGAGGAGTCCGCTATGGGCGACGGCCCCCTGGCGGACGCCTACGACACCGGTGTCCGGTCCGCGGCCCCACCGGTGGACGCGGCGACCGGGGCCGCCCTGCGGTTCCTCACCGCGGCCATCGGGGCTCGTTCGGTGGTGGAGGTCGGCACCGGGTGCGGGACGTCGGGGATCTGGCTGCTGCGGGGGATGGCTCCGGAGGGCATCCTGACCACGGTGGACGTCAACGCCGCCTACCAGGACTACGCGCGTTCGGCCTTCGCCCGGGCGGGTTTCGGCGCGGGGCGGGCCCGGCTGATCCGCGGCACGGCTCTGGAGGTGCTGCCCCGGCTGACCGACGGCGGCTACGACATGGTCTCGGTCGACGCCGACCAGGCTTCCTACCCGGTCTACCTGGAGGAGGCGCTACGGCTGCTGCGCCCGGGCGGGGTCGTGGTGTTCAACAACGTGATGACCGCCCCCGGGGGGCCGGACGGGCCGCTGCGGGTGCCGGACCCGGCCGAGGTGGCGGTGCGCGAGGTGATGCAGCGGATGCGGGAGGACGAGTCGTTCATCCCGCTGCTGGTCCCGGTGGGCGAGGGCCTGCTCGCGGCCATCCGTCCCTGACCGGAACCGGACACGGCGACGGGGCCCGGACGGCACCGTCGACCGCCGCAGGCCCCGTGGAAGGACTCCTATCGCCGGGCGAGCCAGCGCAGCAGGGTGCGGGTGGTGAAGGCCGTCCCGCCCTTGGAGAGCAGGCCGCTCTCCTGCATGGACCGGCCCGGACCGGCGATGTCCAGGTGGGCCCAGGGCAGTCCGCCGGTGAACTCGCGCAGGAACAGTGCGGCGTCGGTGGCCCCCGCCGGACCGAAGTCCCTGCCGCGGGTGCCGATGTTGGCCAGGTCCGCCACCCGGGACCGGGTGGTGGGGACGTAGTCCTCCGTGAGCGGCATCCGCCACAGCGGCTCGCCCGAGTCCTGGCCCGCGCTCTCGATCTCGGCGGCGACCACGTCGTCGTTGCTGTACAGCGCGCCCGTCCCGGTGCCCAGCGCCAGCTTGGCCGCACCGGTCAGGGTGGCCACGTCCACCAGGACGTCCGGGGCGAGCTCGGTGCTCGCGTAGCCCATGGCGTCGGCCAGGACCAGGCGGCCCTCGGCGTCGGAGTTGAGCACCTCGACGGTCTTGCCGGTGTAGGTGGTCAGCACGTCACCGATGCGGGTGGCGTCACCGGAGATGGCGTTCTCCGCGAGTGCGAGCAGACCGGTGACCCGGACCCCGGACCCCACGGCTGCCAGGGCCGACAGCACGGCCAGCACGATCGCGGAGCCGCTCATGTCGGTCTTCATGAGCTTCATGTTGTCGTTGGGCTTGAGCGACAGGCCACCGGTGTCGAAGGTGATGCCCTTGCCGACCAGCACCACGTGCTCGGTGGGGTTCTCCGGCGTGTAGGACAGCTGGACCAGCCGGGGCGGCCGGGAGGAGCCCTGCCCGACGCCGAGGATGGCGCCGAAACCCTCCTCGTCCAGGTCCTTCTCGTCCCAGACCCGTACGTCGAGCCTGGTGTCCGCGGACGCGACCTCGCGTGCCCGGGCCGCCATCCACTCCGGGTCCTTGGTCAACGAGGGGGTGTTGATCAGGTCCCGGGCCAGAGCGGTGGCCGTGGCCAGGGAGGTGCCCAGCGCCAGCGCCTCCGCCAGGTCCTCGGCGCCGCCGACCACGTCGATGGCGGCCAGGGGACGCTGGGCCCGCGGCGCCTCGGCGGACTTGAGCGTGAAGGTGTAGGAGGCGAGCAGGGCGCCCTCGGCGAAGGCCGTGGCCGCCTCCTTGTCCGCCCCGGGCCAGGCCAGGGCGGCGCGTTCGTTGCCCCGTGCGGCCCGGGCGAGGGCTGCGCCGGCCTTCCGGAGGTCGTCGGGGCCGCCCGAACCGACCCCGAGAAGGGCCAGGCGGACCAGGCCCCCGTCCCGGGACACCGGGAACTGGGAGAGCTCACCGGATTTTCCGGTGAGCGCGTAGTGCGTGAACAGATCTGCGAGCGGGGCCGGAAGGACCTGTGTCAGTCCGCCGTCGACGACCCCTTCGACCGCCTCGGGGCCTTCCTCGCCCGTGAGTACGGGGAGGACCAGCAGGTCCGCGGTGGATTCGGCGAGGGTCCCCGGTACGGGGTGGATCTCCGTGGCGAATGGCACAGGCCGCTCACAATCGTTCACTCGTGTAGGAGGTGTGGAACCTTGGGGGTCGTCAGGGCGCTCCGGCCCAGGTGGGGGACGAGTGGTATCCGGTTATCCGACGACACCCCGAAGCGCGTCCCGGAGCTCGGTCGCCTCGTCGGGCGTGAGCTCCACGACCAGACGGCCGCCGCCCTCGAGCGGGACCCGCATGATGATGCCGCGACCCTCCTTGGTGACCTCCATCGGCCCGTCGCTGGTCCTCGGCTTCATCGCCGCCATGCCATTCCCCTTTCTCAGTGTTCCTCGCAGGTGGCCGGTTCCGTGCGACTCGCGCCCGTGTGGCTTGGGGGACGTGAGTCACGCTTCGACCATTATCTCGGAGGTTGACCCCTGCGTGTGCGCCAGGCGACAGCCGGGCCACCTCCGTGAGCGCCCACCGACAAGAAATCATTGGTCAGTAAGGTTATATCGGTCTCGACCGAAACCCGCGCGGGGCGAGGTCCGCGAGAGCGGTTCGGGATGGGGCCGACGGCGGCGCCCCAGGGTCGGCAGGGGCGGTTCAGTCCAGGTTTCCGGTGGCGGCGCCCAGGGTCCCGGTGGAGATCATCCGGGTGCCCTCATGGGTGACCGCGGACCACTCGGCCTCGAGCCCTCCGCCGTTCGAGACCGGCCAGAGGGTCAGCTCCGACTCGTCGACGCACCGGTCCTCGGGGTCGGAGATCTCGGTGTAGGAGTACACCAGCCGATCGCCGTCGCGCGCCGACAGTTCGAGGGTCCCGGAGCAGGAGAAGGTGGTCCAGACGGTGCTGCCCCGTTCGGCACCCTCCTCGATCCTCACCTGGGCGTCCCACTCCGCGACGGGGTCGCCCTCGGTGTCGACCTGGTCCATCCGGCCCGACCACGATCCGACGAACTCGTCGGGTTCGGACGTGGCGGTGACCGTGTCGTCGCCGGAACCGTCCAGGTAGGTCCAGACCGCGAAGGACCCGCCGCCGAGCAGCGCGAGCGCGGCGACGGTCACGGCCGCCTTGGTGAACTGGCGGCGGCGCCTGCCGCTGTGCCGGGTCGAACGGGGCGGAGGCCACAGGGACATCTGGCGCACCGGGGTGGAGGAGCTCCCGGACCCGTCCTCTGCGCCCGTCCGGAGTTCGGCTGCTGTGTCCATCCTCGCCATCCTCACCGACGGTCCACCCGCTCCGGCGGAGCGGGGGTACGCATGTACAGCGACTGAGAATAGAGCACCGGAACGCACCACATCCGACCAAGAACGACACATCGGATGTGATGCACGACATATATCTCCCGACCGGGATGGGGCTCCGCGGCGCCTCCGCGGTCGTTCCGGCGGCGGCGGACCAGCGTTCGGCGGGACCCGGCGCACCCGGGTCAGGCCCGTTTGCCGCTCTTCCCGTCGCCGACGGCGGCGTCATCCGGGTCGGAGGGTGCCCACTCCGACTGGGGGACGGCACCGGAATCCGTGCCGGGCCCCCCGCCCCATTCCGTGCCGGG
Source organism: Nocardiopsis moroccensis (assembly GCF_055763695.1). Taxonomy (NCBI): domain Bacteria; kingdom Bacillati; phylum Actinomycetota; class Actinomycetes; order Streptosporangiales; family Nocardiopsidaceae; genus Nocardiopsis; species Nocardiopsis moroccensis. The sequence continues at coordinate 3,821,181 of NZ_CP199747.1, forward strand.
TTCCCCGTCCCGCTCCGTGCCGTCCTCATCCGGCAGGGCACTCCCACCCGGAAGAGCGCCCTCACCCGGCAGGTGCGCCCCGGGCCGGGGCCCGGTGCCCCGCGGAAGGTAGGACGGGTCCAGGCGGGCCAAGCGCCGCTCCAGGTCATCGATCCGCGACTCCCGCTCGCGCAACGTGGAGGTGAGCCGGACGAGCAGCTCGTCGACCGCGCGTACGTGGTAACCCCACATGGCCAGCGGAAGGAGAAGACCGCCCAGGTCGCGGGAGCCCACGGGACGCCCCTCGGGCAGGTTCAGCGGGGGGAAGTCGGCCTCGAACCGGGCGAGTCGGCCGCCCTTGCCGAGCACGACGAGGACCACGCCGACGAGAACGGCGAGCGCGGCCGCGGCGACCAGGATCATGATGAAGAAAGGCACGGACCGATCGTGCCACACCGGCCCCTCCCCCGGGAGTGCCCTCGCGTGGGAGACTCGGCGGGTGCCGCAACCGCGCTTTCGAGTCCTGACCCCCGGTTCCGTCCCCGGCCCTCCCGAGGCCGCCGAAACCGCTGCCCCGCCCGTCGAGGGCCGGGGCGACGGCGCCGGTCCCCACTGGACCGCGGACGCCGGGCACCGGCCGCCCGTCACCCGGGTGACGGAGCTGGTCGCGCAGGGACACACCGTCCTGGTCCGCTGTACGCGCCCCGACGGGCAGGGGCCGCGCACCGACCTGCCTCCCGCACCGCCCGGGATCGCGGGTTCGGTCCCGGTCCCGGCCGCCGAGGAGGTGGCCCTGGCCACGGTGTACGCCTGGGCGGGCGCGCGTGTGTTCGTCACCGGCCACCCGGACCGGGTGCGCCGGGCACTGGACATGGTCGCGTCGGTGCGCGGCGAGCGCCCGCCGGCCGCCGTGCGCCGGGGACTCGCCTGACGCAGCGGTCCTCGGACCGGGAGCGCGCCCCGCTCGGGGCGGGCCCCGAGCGGGGCGCGGCGGGTCAGCTGGAGGGTCCGGCCTCCGCGCGCTCGAACTTGCTCTCCAGGTGCAGGTGCGCCTCCTGGATGACCCGGACCGCCTCGTCCGGGTCGTCGGTGACGTGGAGCAGTTCCATGTCCTTCTCCGCGATCAGGCCGTGCTTGAGCAGACTGGACTCCACCCAGTCACGCAGGCCGCCCCAGAACTCGGTGCCGACCAGCACCACGGGGAAACGGGTGATCTTCTTGGTCTGCACCAGGGTGATCGCCTCGAACAGCTCGTCGAGCGTCCCGAAACCCCCCGGCAGCACCACGAAGGCCTGTGAGTACTTCACGAACATCGTCTTGCGGACGAAGAAGTACCGGAAGGTCATCCCCATGTCGATGTAGGAGTTGAGCGACTGCTCGAAGGGCAGCTCGATGCCGAGCCCGACGGACAGGCCGCCCGCCTGCTGGGCACCCCTGTTCGCGGCCTCCATCATGCCCGGGCCGCCACCGGTGATGGTGGCGTAACCGGCGTCGGCGAGTTTGCTGCCGACCTCGACACCCAGCTCGTAGTACTCGGTCCCGGGTTTGATCCGCGCGGAGCCGAAGACACTCACCGCGGAGGGGAGCTCGGACAGCAGTCCGAAGCCCTCCACGAACTCCGACTGGATGCGCAGCACCCGCCAGGGGTCGGTGTGCACCCAGTCGGAGGGGCCCCGCCGGTCGAGGAGCCGCTGGTCGGTCGTGGTGTCCGGGATGGCGCGGCCGCGGTAGGTGAGTGGTCCGGCGCGCCGGACGTCTTCTTCTTCCGTCATGCCCGTAAAGCTATCCACCCTGGGCGAGCTCACACTCGAACGACATGTGACACGCGGATGACCGTTGTCGGCCGCACCGGTGCTGACCGGTGGCGGAGCCGGTTCAGCGCCGGCCGGTGAGCCAGGCGGCCATGCGCTCCTGCGCCACACGGATCTGCGGGATCTCGGCGTACTCGTCACGGGTGTGGGCGAGCATCGGGTCCCCCGGGCCGTAGTTGACCGCGGGTACACCCAACTCGGAGAAACGGGAGACATCGGTCCAGCCGAGCTTGGCCCGGGCCCGGCCCTCACCGACCGCGGTGACGAACGCCGCCGCCGAAGGATCGTCCAGACCGGGGCGTGCCGGCGCCGAGGAGTCCGTGACCGTGACCTCGAAACCCTCGAACACCTCACGCAGGTGGGCCTCGGCTTCCGCCGGGGACAGGTCCGGGGCGTACCGGTAGTTCACCCGGACCACGCACTCGTCCGGGATGACGTTGCCCGCCACGCCGCCCTCGACGAACACCGCGTTGAGGCCCTCGTGGAAGGTGAGGCCCTCCACCTCCGGCTGACGGGGCGTGTAGGCGCGCAGGACGTCCAGGATCGCGCCGGCACGGTGGATGGCGTTCTCGCCCTTCCAGGAGCGGGCGCTGTGCGCACGCTTGCCGTAGGCCCTCACGTCCACGCGCATGGTGCCCTGGCAGCCGCCCTCGATCACCCCGTCGGTGGGCTCCATCAGGATCGCGAAGTCGCCGGCCAGCCACTCCGGGTGGTTCCTGGACAGGCGCAGGAGACCGTTGCGGACGGCGTCGACCTCCTCGTTGTCATAGAAGACGTAGGTGACGTCGTGTACCGGCTCGGTGACCAGAGCGGCCAGCCTGAGCTGGACGGCCACCCCCGCCTTCATGTCGGAGGTGCCGCAGCCGTAGAGGCGCTCGCCCTCGACGTGCGAGGGGACGTTGTCGACGATCGGCACGGTGTCGAGGTGTCCGGCGATCACCACCCGGCGCTCACGGCCGAGGTCCGTCCGGGCGACGAGGGCGTCACCGTCCCGGGTGACGGTGAGGTGGGGCAGGGTCGACAGGGCGCTCTCGACCGCGTCTGCGAGGGCCTTCTCGTCGCCGCTCTCGGAACGGATGTCCACGATGGCGGCGGTCAGATCCGCCACGTCCGAGGTCAGGTCCAGCATGGTCTCGCCCCGTTTCGGTGAGGTGTGTGGGTCGTCGTGGGGTGCGGTGCGCGCACGCACCCCCGCGGTGTGCGGTGCGCGCACGCGACACGTGGCCAGCCTAGAACAGACGACGGGGCGCCCTCCCGTGGCGGGAGGGCGCCCCGTTCGCCGGTTCGTACGGCCCGGGCGTCGGCGTCAGGCGTTGACGCCGTGCTCGCGGAGGAGGTCGTTCAGGGCGAGCTTGTCGTGCTCCTGACCCTCCTCGAGGCGCTTGAGCACGAGCAGGACCGGCATGCCGAAGTCGCCGCCCGGGAAGCTCTTGGTCCGGTTGGCGGTGACGCACACCGACCAGGCCGGAGCCTCGCCGCGGGGCAGTTCCTCACCGGTCTCGGCGTCGAAGACGCGCGTGGAGGAGGTGAGGATGGTGCCCGCACCGAGCTTGGCGCCCCTGCGGACACGGGCACCCTCGACAACCATGCTGCGCGAGCCGAGGAAGGCTTCGTCCTCGATGACGACCGGGGAGGCCTGCGGCGGCTCCAGCACGCCGCCGACGCCCACACCGCCGGAGAGGTGGACCTTCTCGCCGACCTGGGCGCAGGAACCGACGGTGGCCCAGGTGTCGACCATGGTGCCGGAACCCACGTAGGCGCCGATGTTGGTGAAGGACGGCATGAGGACGACGCCCGGGGCGAGGTAGGAGCCCCACCGGGCGATCGCGCCCGCGACGACGCGGACGCCGTCGAAGCGGGTCTTCAGCGGCATGCGGTCGTGGTAGTAGAAGTCACCGACCTGCGACTCCTTCATGTCCAGGACCTTGAAGCCGAGGAGGATGGAGCGCTTGGCGCGCTCGTCGACCACCACGTCGTCCGTGGCGGGGTCGACGAAGGCCACGCGGGCCTTGCCCTCGTCGATCTGGTCGATGGCGCCGGTGATGATCTCGCGCGCATCGGTGTGGCCGGGGGTGAGTTCGGAGCGCTGCGCCCAGAGTTCGTCGATCTGGTCGGGCAGCGGACTCTTGTACGAGCTGGTCATGTGAACCCACGTTAGCCGCTCCCGGGGAGTGCGGCGCATGCGCCCCGCCCGCCCGGGTTGAGCCTTTCACCACTCCGGCGGGCGGCCGACGGCCCGAGGGCGGGCGAGGGAGTGCGGGGCGGGCGCACCGGGCACCGCAGCGGCCCTCGGCGAAGCCGACCGGAGGGTTCCCGTGGGAGTTCGCAACGCCGACTACAATTTCGCCGAGGCTCGCCGGGGACCGCCCCCGGACACCTTCGACAGGATCCCGGCGCGCCCCGCGCACCACCGCCTCCGGACCCTTCCCGGGACCGGGCCCGGTGCGCTCCACCCGTTCGCCGACCCTTGGTTCGCCCGTGCCCAGTAAACGCAGGAAGTTCTCCGCGTTCGCCAAGATCCTCCTCATCCTCACCTTCGTCTGCGGCCTGTTCGTCGCCGGGGGTTACTACGTGCTGACCACCTTCGAGCCCCTCGACACCGAGGAGGAGCCCGAGCCCGGTTGCCGTCTGGGGCTGGCGGACGGACGCTACGAGATGGAGGTCGCCCAGGCCGTGAACGCGGCGACCGTGGGCGGTGTGGCCTTCAGCCGTGACCTGCCGGAGGAGGCGGTGACGGTGGCGTACGCGACGGTGTGGCAGGAGTCCACCTTCTACAACGTCGAGTACGGCGACCTGGACTCCCTGGGCCTGTTCCAGCAGCGCCCCTCCCAGGAGTGGGGCGAACCGGACGAGATCCTCGACCCGGTCTTCGCCAGCAGGTCGTTCTACGACAAGCTGGCGCAGGTGAACGGCTGGGAGGGCCTGCCCGTCTACGAGGCCGCGCAGCAGGTCCAGCGCAGCGCCCACGGGTTCGCCTACGACCAGCACGAGGAGCTGTCAGCCGACATGGCGGAGGTGTTCACCGGACGGGCCGGGCCCTCGGTGACCTGTTGGTTCGACGCTGAGACCGTGGAGGGGATGCAGGTCTCGGACGCCGACGTCGCGGGGGCACAGGAAGAGATGGCCCGCGTGTTCGGCACCGACCCGGCCCAGCTGCCCGTGGACCCGGAGAGCAGCAGCGGGAGCGGGAGTGTGGGCCGAACGGGTGACCTGGGCTGGGCGATGGCGCTGTGGGCCGTGGCGCACGCCGAGGAGTACGGGATCACCTCGGTGACCTATGAGGACCAGCGGTGGCAGGCGTCCAACGGGGTGGACGACGCCGAGGAATGGTCCCGGGTCGAGGAGGACCAGGCCACGGACGGGCGTGTGGTGCTGCGGTAGGGACGGCCGGCGCCACCGGGGCGTGGTCGGGGTTCGCCGAACCCCGACCACGTTCCGCCGCTACGCCCCGGAGCCGAGGCGTTTCACCGCGGCTTCCACCCGTTCGTCGGTGGCGGTGAAGGCCACCCGCACGTGGCCGTCACCGGCGGGACCGTAGAACGTCCCCGGGGCGACCAGCACTCCGAGTTTGGCGAGGGCGCCCACGGCGCTCCACGAGTCGTGGTCGGGGTGACTGGCCCACAGGTACAGGCCCGCGTCGGAGTGTTCGATGGTCCAGCCGGCGCTTTCGAGGGCGGAGCGCAGTTCGGTGCGGCGGGCCCGGTAGGTCTCCTTCTGGCGGGCGGCGTGCTCGTCGTCGTCCAGGGCAGCCTTCATGGCTGCCTGGACGGGGGCGGGCACGATCATCCCGGCGTGTTTGCGCACGGCGAGGAGTTCGGAGACCAGGTTGGGGTCGCCCGCGACGAAGGCGGCGCGGTATCCGGCGAGGTTCGAGCGCTTGGACAGCGAGTGCACGGCCAGGAGGTTGGCGTGGGAGTCGCCGCACACGTTGGGGTGCAGGATCGACACGGGGCGCGGATCGGTCCAGCCGAGGTCGAGGTAGCACTCGTCGGAGGCGACGATCGCGCCCCGCTCCCTGGCCCACGCCACGACCTTGCGGAGGTGGTCGACGCCGAGCACGCGACCGGTCGGGTTGCCGGGCGAGTTCACCCACACCAGCTTCACGTCGGCCGGGCCGAGCGAGGTGAGGCCGTCGGAGGCGACCGGGGTGGCACCCGCGATCCGCACGCCCACGTCGTAGGTGGGGTAGGCGAGTTCGGGGTGGACGACCGTGTCGCCGGCGCCCAGGCCGAGCAGGGTCGGCAACCAGGCCACCAGCTCCTTGGAGCCAACCGTGGGCAGGACCGCGCCTTCGGCGACGTGTACCCCGTGGCGGCGTTCGAGCCAGTCCTCGATCGAGGCCCGCAGCTCGGGCGTGCCCCAGGTCGTCGGGTACCCGGGCGAGTCGGCCGCGTCGGCGAGGGCGCTGCGCAGACTGGCGGGCACCGGGTCGACGGGGGTGCCGACGGACAGGTCGACGATGCCGTCGGGGTGGGCCGAGGCCGTCCTCTTGTACGGCGTCAGCCGGTCCCACGGGAAGGTCGGGAGCCGGTCGGTCACCGGTCGCCGTTCACCCATCGTGCACTCTCCATCCTGTATCTCACACAACAGTGTCGTGCCGACCCCCGGCCGGGGGTCGGCACGACACGTGCACGCCACGCAACCTCTGCGCCAAGGGGATGCGGTGGTGGGTTGCTGCTATTCGGCCTGCGGAGGCAGCTTGGCGACGATCGGGTGGTCGCGGTCGATCTTGCCGACCTTCGAGGCACCGCCGGGCGAACCGAGGTCGTCGAAGAAATCGACGTTCGCCTTGTAGAACTCGGACCACTGCTCCGGCAGGTCGTCCTCGTAGTAGATGGCCTCGACCGGGCAGACCGGCTCACACGCACCGCAGTCAACGCACTCGTCCGGGTGGATATAGAGCATGCGGTCGCCCTCGTAGATGCAGTCCACAGGGCACTCGTCAATGCACGCCTTGTCCAGCACATCAACACAGGGCTGCGCGATGACGTAGGTCACGTCGTACTCCTTGTCTCACCCCCGCTTACCCACGGGGGAGGCGGGGACCTTCAGAGTTCCCCGGAGCCGCTCCCGACGTGCGGGCGCCGTTCGCGGTCCGGGCTCTGCAAGCGATTGGCACAGATGTCGTCCTCCTAGTATGGCGTCGTAGAACACCCATCGCACACTCGGGGGTCGGGATTTCATGCACTTGCGCGGGCAACTGGTCCACAGGATCGTTCCGGAGGACCTCGGACGACGTGTCTCCGTGCGAATCACCCTCCCCGAGGGAGGATTCACCGATATCGTCGGGGTAGTCGAATCCTGGGCCGAAAACGTGCTCACACTACGCAGGAGGGACGACTCGACGGTGGAGGTCGCCGAGTCCGACATCGTCGCGAGCCGTGTCGTCCCCCCGGTTCCGCCGCGTCGGCGCGGCGGGCGCCCTCCACAGGCGCCCTGAGCGTTCGTCCAGGCATTCTTCGGTCTTTCCGGGGTAGGAGAGGCTCAGCCCCGGCACGGTGGTTCCCCCAACCGCGGCCTCGGGCGGACAACGAAGCACCGGGCCCGGCCGTCCCACCCCTGACGGACCGGGCACGAGGTACGCGGGGAGGTGGCGCCCATCATGAGGGAGGCAGTCGCGTCCGCCCTCGCCGAGCTGGCCCGGCGGGACGAGCGGGCCGCCGACATGGCGCGTCTGGCCCTGGACACGCTCGCCCCCGAGCAGGAGATCCAACAGCTGAACCAGCACGCCGTGCAGCGTTTCTGCTGGTACGAACTCCCCATGCGCTTCCAGGACTCCGCCGACGACCGGCTGTTCGCGGTGCGCTCCCTGGGCCACCTCCTCCAGCTCCTCAAGCTGAACCGGTACGCGCAGATCTGTTCGGCCCCCGAGACCGCCACCCTGCTCACCCTCTACGACTCCGACCACACCGCGGGCCTGGCCATGTACGAAAGGCTCATGTGGGAGTCCGGGGTGGAACCGCCCGACCTGCCCGAGCTCACCTGGGGCACCGCCGTCGGCGACGTCGAACTGCACGCCCGCCGGGAGACCGCGGCCGCCCTCGAACTCGCGATCTCCCTGGGCGACATCCGTCCCGGCAAACGCGGTTGGCGCCCCGCCCAGGAACGGTTCGCGCGGTCCTTCCTCACCCAGCCCGACCTGCGGGGGCTCAGCCACCTGGACCGGATCCGGGAGGAACGGGTACGCGCGTGGATGTCCTCGTCCGCACACCCGCACCGGCAGCGCCTGTGGCCCCTGGTGGGGCAGATCATCGCCGGGGCGGACGTGCCGCGCGGTTCCGCCGCCGCCATGGCGCCGCTGCAACGGCTGCTGGACCTGGCCGCGGACGGGATCGCCCTCACCCAGATCGGTTACATCTCCCCCGGTGTGGTCCGGCAGATGTGTGAGGACTTCGGCTGGTCCACCTCACCCGAGCCGCCGCGCAGCGAGACCGACGCCACCCAGCTCATCTCCCTTCACCAGGTGCTGCGGACCATGCGGGCCGTGCGCCGTTCCGGTCGTCGGCTCGAACTCACCCGCCGGGGCCAGCAGCTGCGCGAGGACCCCGAAGCGCTGTGGCAGGCGGCCACGGAGACCCTGTGCCGGACCGGCGGCTTCGAGCAGGCCGCCGCGGAGACCCTGCTGGGCATGCTGCTGGCCCGTTCCCCGCAGGGCCTGGGATCGCACGCCCGGCGCGGGATCTCCGACGCCGAGGCCGCCGAACGGGTGCTGACCGAGTCCGGTTGGCGCCCCGTGGAGCCGCCGGTCGCCGCGGGGCGGCACGCGGCCGCGCACCGGCGCGCCGCCGAAACCGCCTCCGACCAGGTGCGCGCGATGGTCATGGCGGTCGGCTGGCTGTTGGAGGCACTCGGTCTGGTGGTCGGGAGCGACAGCGACGGCCGCCGGGAACTCACCCCACAGGGGAGGGCGTTCGCGGTGGCGTGCCTGCACAAGTCCGCGGTGGCGCCCCGCGCGGTGGTCTGACCGCCCCGCGCCTCGCGGCACCCGCTGCGAAGAGGTTCGGGCCAGGGCCTAACCTGGAGCGCGAACCACCCGCGACCAGCAGGAGCACCATGCCCACGCCCGAGCCGCCGCAGAAGGCGGAACCCGACGACGTGACCGTTCCCGACGCCGAGAGCTCGGACTCCGGCGACGGGGCACACGTCGCCGACCCGTGGGAGCAGATGCCCGACGACGCCCTGAACGCCGCCGGGGTCGGCGCGGAGCGCGCAGAGGGCCCTGACGGTGACGGCGGGGCGGTGAGCACTCCGGCGTCCGGGGAAAGGGCTTCGGGCGGGGAGAAGGCTCCGGACGGGGACGCCGACGAGGACACGGGCGGGGAAACCACGCCCAGGCAGGAGAGCTGGGCGGACTTCCTGCCCAGCCCGGTGTTCGTCCTGCTGCTCGGACTGACCGGGTTCGCGGGGTGGCTGTCCTGGCGCGCCGTGGAACTGGACTGGGCCGCCGAGGGGACGGCCGTCACCCCGTTGATCCCGCCGCTGCTCATCCTGCTCGGCTGGATCGCGTCCGTGGCCGTGCACGAGTTCGCGCACGCCCTGACCGCCTACCTGGCCGGGGACCGCTCCCTGCGCGGTAGCGGCTACCTGCGGTTCAACCCCTTCGTCTACCGGGAGGCCTTCGGCGGTCTGGTGCTGCCCTCGGTCTACCTGGGGCTGGGCGGGTTCGGCCTGAACGGGCCGCCCACCTACGTGGACTGGGAACGTGTCCCGACCCGCGGCCGCCGCGTCATGGTGGCGCTGGCCGGTCCGCTGGCCAGCCTGCTGCTGTCGGCCGCGCTGGCGCTCACCGTGTCACTGTTGGTGCCGGTCGGCCAGGACAGTGTGAACTGGGCGATCTCCGCGATGGCCTTCCTGTCCTTCGCCAACCTGACCAGCGCGCTGGTGAACCTGCTGCCGTTCCCGGGCCTGGACGGGTACCACGTCCTGGCCGCTTTCCGGGGCGCCCGGTGGACCGGTTTCGTCAGGGCCAACGGCCTGTTCTGCTCGATCGCGGTGTTCGCGGTGCTGTGGCTGCCGGTGGTCCGGGACCTCTTCGACACCCTGGTCTACACCCTGTTCGACCTGGTCCTGCCGAACCCGAGCGTCCCCGGGATGATGTTCCACGGCAAGCTGCTCCTGCAGTTCTGGGCCTAGGCCGGACCCCGGTCCGGTTCTAGGCCCGGTCCGGCTGCGCGGCGGGGGCGGGCCGCACCGGAAGCACGACACTGCGCACCACCCCGGCCGCGAGGGCGGCCATGGAGCCGAACAGGAAGAGGTAGTTGACCAGCTTGGCGGAGAAGACGATGTCGCCGCCGGGCAGGTAGCCGAGCATGCCGAGCAGGGCCACCACGTAACCGACCGCGAAGCCCAGGGCGCCGGACTGGCGACGGCTCCCCCACCCGGCGAGACGGCACACCGCGTACAGCAGCACCAGGAAGGCGAGCACGGCTACGACGCTCCCGGCCTTCACCGCCGCCCCCAGGTTCCAGAAGTGGGCGAGCCACCCCATCCCGAACCCGGACAGCACCCCCACGGTCAGGCCCGCGACGAGCAGGACCGCGAAGGAGAGCACGGTCATCGCCGAGGACACGAACGGGTGCGGGCGGCTTTGCGGCGTCTGGGCCGTTTCAGGAGTGGTCACGGAAGACGAGGGTAGGCGCTCCGGGGCGGGGGCGGAGCCGCTCCCCGGACGTGTCGTCCGGTCCGGCCGGGACCGCGGACCGGCCCTTCGGGTTCACAGGCCGGCGAAGAGGTCGGTCTCGTAACCGTCCTCCCCGGCCTTGGGCGGCGGACCCATCAGCAGGGTGAAGTGTTCGACGGCGTCGATCTCCTGGGCGATGCCGTTGGACAGCGCGAACCGTTCCCCGTCCACGGTGATCTGGGTGGCGTGCGCCCGCATCGCCAGGGCCTTGGCCGCCCAGTGGTCGGTGGCGTCGACGCGGGTGGTGACGACCTGGTCGGGGGTGCCCCGGGCGATGTCCGACACCTCCCGGGGCGGGGTGAAGGGCCCCGCCTCCTCGTTGAGCCGGGCGATGGACTCCTCGATCCGGGAGATCGGCTGGGCGATCGCGTAGAGCTTGCCGACCTGCCAGGGCGTGCCGGGCATGGCCCGCTCGTTGGCCTTGGCGCAGGCCCGCCGGGTGACCCGGTGGGCCTGGATGTGGTCGGGGTGGCCGTAGCCGCCGTGCTCGTCGTAGCTGACCAGGACGTGCGGACGGACCTCGCGGATGATCTCGGCGAGGCGTCTGGCCGCCTCCTCGACGTCGGCTCCCCAGAAGGCGCGGGGGTGCCCGTTGGCGGGGCCGCCCATCATCCCGGAGTCCCGGTAGTGCCCGGGGCCGCCGAGGAAACGGTGGTCCCGGACCCCCAGGGCCACACAGGCCCGGTCGAGCTCCCCGACCCGGTACTCGCCCAGGGTGTCCTCGCGGTCGGAGGTCAGGTGTGCGAGGTCGGCGGGGATGACCTCGCCCTCCTCGCCCAGGGTGCAGGTCACCAGGGTGACCTGGGCCCCCTCGGCCGCGTACTTCGCCAGCGTGGCACCGGTGACGATGCTCTCGTCGTCCGGGTGCGCGTGCACCATCATCAGTCGCCTGTCCATCACCCAGCGAACAATACCGGCCGGATGCGCTCTTCCCGGCCCAAACGGCCGCACCGGCCCGCCCAGGAGCGGGAGCCGCGTGGAATGGGCCACAATCTGCGTATGAGCTTTCCTCGCCAACAGGCCCGAACCCAGCGCTTCACGATCGGAGTCCCCCGCGCGTTCCAGATCTCCCCGGACGGGTCGCGCGTCACCTTCCTGCGCGGGCGCAGCGGCACGGACAGGGCGACCTGTCTGTGGCTGTACTCCGCCGAGGCGGGCACCGCGACGGTCCTCGCCGACCCCAGGGAACTCGGCGCCGACGACGAGAACCTGCCGCCCGAGGAGCGGGCCCGCCGCGAGCGGATGCGCGAGCACGGCGGCGGCATCGTCTCGTACACGGTGGACAACGCCTTCACACGTGCGGTGTTCACCCTGTCCGGCCGGGTGTTCTACGTCGACCTGGTCGGCGACGACACCGAACCGCGTGAGCTGCCGGTGGCCAGCCCGGCCGTGGACCCGCGGATCGACCCGGCCGGCGACCGGGTGGCCTATGTCCACCGGGGCGCGGTCCGGGTCGTCGACCTCGCGGACAACGGCGACGAGGACCGCGACCGGGTGCTGGTGGAACCGGACGGAGAGAACGTCACCTGGGGTCTGGCCGACCTGGTCTCCGCCGAGGAGATGGGGCGGGTGCGCGGTTTCTGGTGGTCGCCCGACGGCGGCTCGCTGGCGGTCAGCCGGGTGGACGAGTCCGAGGTGAACCGCTGGTTCGTGGGCGACCCGAACCAGCCGGGGCAGGAACCGCAGCCGCTGCGCTACCCGGCGGCCGGGACCGCCAACCCGGACGTGCGGTTGGCCGTGCTCCCCGTACCCTCCGCGACCGCCTACCGGCGGGACGGCCGCCCCGAACCCACGCCGATCGAGTGGGACCGCGGGGAGCTGCCGTACGTGCCCACCGTGGCCTGGACCAGTGGCCCGGACGGCAACCCCGTCCTGGTGTTCACCGCGCAGAGCCGTGACCAGCGCACCCTCAGCCTGTTCAGTGCCGACCCCGCCACCGGGCTGGTATCGGCCACCCGGACCGAGAGCGACGGCGTGTGGGTCGAGATCATGCCGGGCGTGCCGGACTTCACCGCCGCGGGCGAGCTGGTGTGGATCGGCCGTGAGAACGGTGACGGCGAGCGCCGGGTGTACGTGGGCGAGCGCGCGGTCAGCCCCGCGGGTGTGTACGTGCGCGGTGTGGTGGGCGTGGACGGCGACCGGGTGCTGTTCTCCGGCTCGCCGGGGGGCCGCCCCGGCGACCAGTCGCTGTGGCTGGCCGACACCCGGCTGGGCACCTGCGCCCCGGTGGAGCTGCCGGACGGTTTCGGGTCGGCCGGGGGTACCGACGACGGGCACGGGGGTGTGCGCTCCGGTCGGTTGCGCGGTGACACTCTCGTGGTGCAGCACCGGTCCCTGGACTTCACCGGGGTGCGGACCCTGGTGGTCCGCAACGCCAGCACCGAGACCCGCCGCACCCACGGTGAGATCGAGAGCCTCGCCGAGGTTCCGGAACTCCCGGACCCGCGGGTGGAGTCCTGGCCGGCCGGGGAGCGGAAGATCCCGACCGCGCTGCTGCTGCCGTCCTGGTACCGCGAGGGCGACGCGCCCCTCCCGGTTCTGGTCGCCCCCTACGGCGGCCCGCACGCCCAGCGGGTGCTCAACGCCCGTGGCGCGTACCTGTCGTCCCAGTGGTTCGCCGAGCAGGGGTTCGCGGTCCTCATCGCGGACGGGCGCGGCACTCCGGGTGTGGACCTGGCCTATGAGCAGGCGGTCCACCACGACCTCGCCGAACCGGTCCTGGAGGACCAGGTGGCGGCGCTGGAGGACGCGGCGAAGCGGTTCTCCTGCCTGGACCTGACCCGGGTCGGCATCCACGGGTGGTCGTTCGGCGGGTACCTGGCGGCGCTGGCGGTGCTGCGCCGCCCGGACGTGTTCCACGCGGCGGTGGCCGGAGCCCCGGTGATCGACTGGGCGCTGTACGACACGCACTACACCGAGCGCTACCTGGGGACCCCGCAGGAGCAGGAGGAGGTGTACGCGAAGACGTCGCTCATGGCCGACGCCGCCAAGCTGGAGCGGCCGCTGATGCTGATCCACGGCCTGATCGACGACAACGTGGTGTTCGCGCACACCCAGCGGATGTCCGAGGCCCTGCTCGCCGCGGGGCGGCCGCACACGGTGCTGCCGCTGGCGGGCGTGACCCACAGCCCGTCGGACCCGGTCACCGCGGAGAACCTGCTGCTGTTGCAGGTGGACTTCCTCAAGGAGAACCTCGGGGGCGGGCGGGGCGAATAGCGACTGGTCCTTGCCCGAGCCGGCGGCCCCGGCGCCGTGTGCCCGAACAGGGCGCACGGCGCCGGGGCCATGTTCGTGGCGGGGCGGTCAGAAGGACGGGTCAGGGACGCTCCGGGAGGATCTCGTCCTCGGTGGGGACATGGAGGTCAACCGGTTCGTCGAAGCGGGCGAACTCCACCAGAAACCCCGTCACCCCGGGGAGCGTTGTGTCGGGGGCCACCCCGTCAGGTGCGGTGTACCGGTCGAAGTGCAACGGGTACCCGGCCTCGTCCACCCAGAACTCGAGCGTCCCTTCCACGTCCCCGTAGTCCAGATAGTCCGCCTCGACGTAGGTGGCCGTGTACCGGTGCCCGGTATGATCCGCCGGCGCGCCGTCACCGAGAACCTCCGCGGGCAGGTACTCCGTAGGAGCTACGCCGGTCCCCTGATAGGCCAGCTCGACCGAGGCCAAAAAGGTGGTCACCGTGTCGAGAAGCTCCTCCCACCGTTCCCGGGGGTGCTCCGGCTCTGCGATCCGGGGGCCGTCGTCCCGGTAGTACACGCGGTCGGGGGGACCCTCGGATTCAAGCAGCGTGTTGTTGAAGTACACGACATCCTCCAAGTCACTCCCCAGGGCCATGACCCCACCGGAGATCATGGGAACGTCCAGGAGGATCCCCGGTTCGGGCTCCCGGGTCTGGAGGTAGGAGTACGACGCGCTGTCGCCGGGACCGCTGTGATAGCTGTACTCATATGTGGTGAAGCTGGACGCCCCCAGCGCCAGCTCGACCGCCTCGGCCACCACCGCGTCCACGTCCTCGGGATCCTCGGCGACGGTCGGCCCGGAGGTCTCCTCCTCCACGTCCTCCGTCGCGGCCTCCCCCGTGGAGGTCTCCCCCGGCTCCTCCCCTGGTTCCTCCCCCGGGCGGACCACCAGCCATCCGCCGAGCAGCGCGGCGGCCAGCACCGCCGCGGTTCCGGACAGCAGCGCAGGCCTTCGCACCCGGCTCACCCTGCGGGGTTCGGGGGCCCGCATCCCGGTCCACTCGGCGGCCAGGAGCGCAGCCACCGCTTCCGCCGGATCCCCGCCCCGACCCTCGGTGAGTTCCCGGAGCAACTGGAGCGCGGTGGGCCGCTGCTCGGGCTCCTCCGCCAGGGCCCGCCGGACCAGCGGGGCCAGCTGCTGGGGGACGGCCCCGAGGTCGGGGGCGGCCACGACGTCCCCGGACGGTTCCCATCCGGTGGCGGCGAACCGCACCAGGCACCCCCAGGCGAACACGTCGGCGTAACCGGTGGCGGCGTCCGCGCCCCTCTGCTCGGGCGCGGACCAGCGCGCGGCGGCGACCCGTCGACCGGTGGCCCTGGCGACCCCGAGGTCCACCACCCTGGGCCCGGACGGGGAAAGAACCACCTTCGTCGGGTCCAGGGACAGGTGGGTGGCCCCGACGGCGTGCCCGGCGGCCAGTGCCTCGGCGAGCCCCGCGGCGAGGGCGGTGAGCATGCCGCCGGTCAGCGGACCGTGCTCGGCGACGTGTTCGGCCAGGGTCCGGCCGGGGACGTACGCGGCGGCCAGCCAGGGGGCGGCGGCCCGAACGTCCGCTCCCCGGTAGACGGCGGTGCACAGGGAGCGGACGCGGACGAGTCGGCCGACCTCCGCGGTCAGCCGGGAGCGCGCGTCCGGAGCGTCGGCGAGCCCCGCGGAGACCAGGCGGATCGTGGCGGGGGCGCCGTCGCCGTCCACTCCGAGCAGTACCGTGCCCACGGCGTCCCGGGCGATTCGTCCCACGATCCGGTAGCCGCCCAGCCGTTCGGGGTCGCCCTTGGCTGGAGGGGTCGCACCCGGAGGCAGACGGTCACGATCGAAGGGCATGTTCCCGCCGGGTTTCGGGGAACGGGTGGGCGTGCTGGGCGAAGGGTTCACGGGACGGATTCTCACGATCGGGGGTTCGAGGGAGCGCCGGACACGGTGAGGATTCACAGGGAGCGCCGGGGGCGGTCCGGAAGGGTCAGATGCCCCGAACCCCTAGCCGGTTCACTCTGTCACTGTCAGTTTCCACCCCGGCCCAGCCGCAGACCGGCCCGGGGCCGCGTCTGCCGCCCCCGAGCCCGGCCGAGGCGGTGCAGAAGACAGGTCTAGCCTGGTGGCATGCGTTCGTACACCCCGCTGGCGGCTCTGCTGGCCGACCTGCTCTGCGTGCTCGTCTTCGTCGTGGTGGGCAAGGCCGACCACGCGACCGGCCTGGCTCCGGCTGCCGTGGCCGGGACCGCGTGGCCGTTCCTGATCGCGTTGGCCCTGGGGTGGGTCGTCACCCTGGCGTGGCGCTCACCTGACCGGATCTGGCCGACCGGGGTCCTGGTGTGGGCGGTGACGGTCGCGGGCGCGATGCCGCTGCGCCTGCTCGGCGGGGAGGGGGCGCCGTTCTCCTTCGTACTGGTGACCTCCCTGTTCCTGGCCGTGACCATGCTCGGCTGGCGGGCCGTGGCCCTGCTGGTGACCCGGCGGAGGCGGCAGGGCCGGCGTCGCCCGGGGCCGTGACTCCCACGGGGGCCTCCGCCTGGGGGCACCGGGCCTTCACCGGTCCACGGTCGGGCGCCGGGTCGGGCCGGACGGAGCCCTGGTCTGCTCGGGCGGCCCCGGACGGTTCGTAAGCTGGGGGGCGATGAACGAGCACCCTGCACCCGAGGCCGCCGCCGTGCTGCCCGAAACCGCCACCGCGACGCCCGCCGCCCCTACTCCCGGGGAGGACGAGGCGCGCGAGGTCGGTGTGGGCCCGTGGCCCGGCCCCTGGCCCGAGGGCGAGCACTACGATCCTGAACTGCTGGCCAACGGCGACCGGCGCAATGTCGTCGACCACTACCGGTACTGGCGCCGTGAGGCGATCATCGCCGACCTCGACACGGTCCGACACGAGTTCCACGTGGCCGTGGAGAACTGGACACACGACTTCAACATCGGATCGGTGGTGCGTACCGCCAACGCCTTCGGCTGCGCGGCCGTGCACATCGTGGGCAAGCGCCGCTGGAACCGGCGGGGCGCCATGGTGACCGACCGGTACCAGCACGTCCACCACCACCCGGACACGGAGTCACTGGTGGAGTGGGCCACCGAGCGCGGCCTCGTGCTGGTCGGGGTGGACAACCTGCCCGGTGCGGTCCCCCTGGAGACCTATCCGCTGCCGCGCGAGACCGTCCTGGTGTTCGGGCAGGAGGGCCCCGGCCTGTCGGAGGAGGTGCGGAAGGTGTGCGCGGCCGTGCTGTCGATCGCCCAGTTCGGGTCGACCCGGTCGATCAACGCCGGTGCCGCGGCCGCCGTGGCCATGCACGCCTGGGTCCGTGCGCACGTGTTCGACCAGCCGGTCGCCGCCGAGGCAGCCGCCCGGCAACCGTGATCGCCCCGCTTACCATGAGCGGGACGCCCCCTACCAGAAAGCAGCCAGGATGAGTCCGATCGTCGCCTCCGCCGCCCGTGCCAGCACACTCGACGACGTTCCCGGGGTGGCCCGGGTGCTCAGCCGTTCGCTCCACGACGATCCGCTCTTCCGTTGGCTCTTCCCCGACGAGGAGACGCGGATGGCCAAGGTCCGCCGCTTCTTCGCCCTGGCTGCCGGGTTCGGTTACGTCCCCGCGGGTGACACCCGGGTCGCCGAGACCGCTGAGGCCGCCGGCGCCACCCCGGTGATCCGCGCCGCAGCGCTGTGGGCCCAGCCGACGAACAACCCCGAGGGACCCCTGGTCTCCCTGCGCACCTGGCCGCACTGGGGTGCGCTGATCGGTCGCGCCCGGTTGGCCGCGTTCGTGCGGATCTTCGCCGAGTGGAAGATGGCCTCCCCCCAGGAGCCCCATCTGTACCTGGCCGCGCTCGGGGTGGACCCGAGCGCCGAGGGCACCGGGGTGGCAGGCGGGCTGCTCACGGCCGGGCTGGACGAGGCCGACTCCCGGGGCCTGCCGGTGTTCACCCAGACCCTCAACGACAAGAGTGTCGGTTTCTACGAGCACTTCGGTTTCCGCTGCGTGCACGAGGTCCCGCACCAGGACGTCGGGACCAGCTACTTCCTGCTCCGACCGGCCTCCTGACCCGGCGCTCCCGGGGCACTCGGGCCCTTCCCGGAAACCACCCGCCGTGATGTTCCCGTGATCTAAGATGAGCGGTGACGAGCCCCGGGAAGAGGGAGACAGCGCGTATGGCACCCGTCGCCACCACCGTCGGATCGGTCCGCACCGCAACCATGGACGACGTCCCGGAGGTGGCCCGGGTGCTCGGCCGGGCCTTCTGCGAGGACCCCCTCTTCCGGTGGCTGTTCCCGGACCCGAACCTGCGCATGGCGCGTTCGGTCCGGTTGAGCGCCCTGGAGGCGGGGTTCGAGTACGTACCCCACGGCCGGGCCGGCGTGTTCGAGGCCGAGGAGGAGGGGCGCCGGATGGTGCGCGGCGCGGCCCTGTGGGCCCCTCCCGAGGAAAACGCGGAGAGCGCGGCCACCGTGCTGCGGGCGCTGCCGCACCTGGCCGCGCTGGTGGGCCTGAGGCGGCTCCCGAAGGTCCTGGGCTATTTCGCGGAGCTGAAGGCGTCCGCCCCCGAGGAGCCGCACTGGTACCTGGCCACCCTGGGCGCCGACCCCGTGGCACGTGGGGCCGGTGTGGGGTCGGCGCTGCTGCGCGCGGGCCTGGCCCAGGCCGACGCGGACGGGGTCGCGGTCTACCTGGAGACCATGAACCCGAGCAACATCGGCTATTACGAGAGGTACGGCTTCCGCGTCATGCGGGTGGTCGACGACCCGTCCTTCCCCTTCACCTACTGCATGCTCCGCCCCGCCGCCTGACCGCCCTGTCGGCGCCTCCGGGAGGGGTGGGGCCGTGCTGATCGCGGCGGCCGGTCCGGCCGCGCACGCGAACGGGCCGCGCCCCCGAGGGACGCGGCCCGTGCACAGGACCGGGCACCGGTCAGCTGATGCCCTTGCTGAGGGATCCCAGCAGGTCGCGGTTGAGCTGGGAGATAGTGTCCAGCGGGATGCCCTTCGGGCAGACCGCGGCGCACTCACCGATGTTGGTGCAGCCGCCGAAGTCCTCGTCGTCATGCTGGTTGATCATGTTCACCACACGCGAGGCCCGCTCCGGCTGCCCCTGCGGGAGCATACCGAGGTGGGTGACCTTCGCCGCGGTGAACAGCATGCCCGAGGCGTTCGGGCAGGCCGCCACGCAGGCGCCGCAGCCGATGCAGGTCGCGGCGTCGAAGGCGCGGTCGGCGTCCGGCTTCGGGATCGGGTTGGCGTGGGCGTCCGGCGCGGTACCCGTCGGGGCGCTGATGAAGCCGCCCGCCTGGATGATGCGGTCGAACGACCCCCGGTCGACGACCAGGTCCTTCACGACCGGGAAGGCCTTGGCCCGCCACGGCTCCACCGTGATGGTGTCGCCGTCCTTGAAGCTGCGCATGTGCAGCTGGCAGGTGGTGGTGACCTCCGGCCCGTGGGCCTCACCGTCGATCACGACACCGCAGGCACCGCAGATGCCCTCACGGCAGTCGTGGTCGAAGGCGACCGGGTCCTCGTTCTCGAGCGTGAGCTTCTCGTTGAGAACGTCGAGCATCTCCAGGAAGGACATGTCCGGCGAGACGTCCGTGAGCTTGTACGTGACCATCCGGCCTTCGTCGTCACGGCCCTTCTGGCGCCAAACGCGCAGGGTGATGTTCACTTGTAGCTCCGCTGCTTCATCTCGACGTACTCGTACTCCAGGGCTTCCTTGTGGAGCACGGGCTTGCTGTCCGTGCCACCGAACTCCCAGGCGGCGACGTAGGCGAACTCGTCGTCGTGGCGCAGGGCCTCGCCGTCCTCGGTCTGGCTCTCGGCACGGAAGTGGCCGCCGCAGGACTCACGGCGGTGCAGGGCGTCGATGCACATGAGCTCGCCCAGCTCCAGGAAGTCGGCCACGCGGTTGGCCTTCTCCAGAGCCTGGTTGAACTCCTCGTTCGTGCCCAGCACCTTGACGTCGCGCCAGAACTCGGCGCGCAGCTCCCGGATGAGGTCGATGGCCTTGCGCAGGCCCTCCTCGTTGCGCTCCATGCCGCAGTAGTCCCACATGATGTGGCCGAGCTCCTTGTGGAAGGAGTCGACGGTGCGGGAACCGTTGATGGAGAGCAGCTTGTCGATCCGGGAGGTGACCTCCTCCTTGGCCTTGACGGCCTCGGGGTGGCTCTCGTCGAGCTTCTCGAAGGGGCCGTCGGCCAGGTAGTCGTTGATGGTGTTCGGCAGGACGAAGTAGCCGTCCGCCAGACCCTGCATCAGCGCGCTGGCGCCCAGGCGGTTGGCGCCGTGGTCGGAGAAGTTGGCCTCACCGGTCACGAACAGACCCGGGATACTGCTCTGGAGGTCGTAGTCGACCCACAGGCCACCCATGGTGTAGTGCACCGCGGGGTAGATGCGCATCGGAACCTCGTACGGGTTCTCACCGGTGATGCGCTGGTACATGTCGAACAGGTTGCCGTACTTGGCCTCGACGGCATCCCTGCCCAGACGCTCGATCGCGTCGGCGAAGTCGAGGTAGACGCCCAGACCGCCGGGACCGACACCGCGGCCCTCGTCGCAGACGTTCTTGGCGGCACGGGACGCGATGTCGCGCGGCACCAGGTTGCCGAAGGCCGGGTAGATGCGCTCCAGGTAGTAGTCGCGCTCGTCCTCGGGGATCTGGCGCGGGTCGCGCGTGTCGCCGCCCTCCTTGGGCACCCAGATCCGACCGTCGTTGCGCAGCGACTCGCTCATCAGGGTCAGCTTGGACTGGTAGTCGCCGCTGACCGGGATGCAGGTCGGGTGGATCTGCGTGTAGCAGGGGTTCGCGAAGTGCGCGCCCTTGCGGTGGGCGCGCCACGCGGCGGTGACGTTGGAGCCC
Organism: Nocardiopsis moroccensis; assembly: GCF_055763695.1. NCBI lineage: Bacteria > Bacillati > Actinomycetota > Actinomycetes > Streptosporangiales > Nocardiopsidaceae > Nocardiopsis > Nocardiopsis moroccensis. Next base: position 3,841,722 of record NZ_CP199747.1, read on the forward strand.
ATCGCGTTGGTCGACAGGAAGAAGACGTTGCCGTATCCGCCGGTGGCCAGGACCACGGCGTCGGCGAAGTGCGTCTCGATCTCGCCGGTGACCATGTCACGGGCGATGATGCCGCGCGCCTTGCCGTCCACGACGATGACCTCGAGCATCTCGTGGCGGGTGTTCATCTGAACGGTGCCCGCCGCGATCTGCCGCTCCTGCGCCTGGTAGGCGCCGATCAGCAACTGCTGTCCCGTCTGGCCGCGCGCGTAGAACGTACGGGAGACCTGCACACCGCCGAAGGAGCGGTTGTCGAGCAGACCGCCGTACTCACGCGCGAACGGCACGCCCTGGGCCACACACTGGTCGATGATCTCGACGCTGGTCTGGGCCAGACGGTAGACGTTCGACTCGCGGGAGCGGAAGTCACCGCCCTTGACCGTGTCGTAGAACAGGCGGTGGATGCTGTCGCCGTCGTTGCGGTAGTTCTTCGCGGCGTTGATGCCGCCCTGCGCGGCGATGGAGTGCGCGCGCCGGGGGCTGTCCTGGTAGCAGAACGAGACGACGTTGTAGCCGGCCTCGCCCATGGTCGCCGCCGCGGCGGCACCGGCCAGACCGGTGCCGACGATGATCACGGAGAGCTTGCGCCGGTTCGCGGGGTTGACCAGCTTGGCCGAGAAGCGGCGCTTGTCCCAGCGCTCGTTGATCGGTCCCTCGGGCGCCTTCTCGTCGCGGATCGGGGCGCCCTCGATGTAGAGGTCGTTCTCAGACAATTAACTCACCAGTCCAAAGGTGACCGCCAGGGGCGGAAGCAGGAAACCGACGGTCACGACCAGCGCGATCACCACGGCGACGGCGTTGATCTTGCCCTGACGGCTGGCCTTGTTGGCTCCCAGAGTGGCCATGCCGCTCCAGATGCCGTGCCGCAGGTGGAATCCGACAGCGATGACCGACAGCACGTAGAAGAGGGTCACGTACCAGAACTCGGGCTGGAACCCGTTCACGAGCCGCTCGTAGGGGCTGTCGGACTTGCCGCCGGGCGCGATCGCGTTCACCGTCAGGTGCAGGATGTGGAAGATCACGAAGAGCGCGATCAGCACACCGCCCCAGCGCATGGTGTAGGAGGAGTAGGTGCGCTGCACCCGCTTGCGCACCGCGTAACGGTGCTCACGGGCCCTACGCGCGCGAATCGTCAGAACCGCCGCCGAGTAGATGTGGATCAGGACGCTCGCGAGGAGCACGATCCGGAAGATCCACAGGAAGCCGCTTTCGGGCAGGATCGGGTAGCCCAGCTCGCGGAGACCGTGGGCGTAGCCGTCGAAGGACTCCTGGCCGGCGAAGACTTTCAGGTTGCCGTACATGTGCGCGATCAAATACAGCACGAGGATCGCACCGGAGGCCGCCATTGCTGACTTGAGCGCCACCGTGGACCCGTAGGCCGTAGACCGCTTCTTGGTCAAGGTACTGTTCGCCACAGCCTGCCACTCTAAATTCGGGTTAAGTCCAACGTCCAAGTCATCAGGACCCTGGCCTCCATAGCCATAGGCTATGGATCATGCAGTTCCAACAGCTCGCCTACTTCGTCGCTGTGGCCCGCACGCGCCATTTCACCCGCGCAGCCGAGCTTTCCAGCGTCGCCCAGCCGAGCTTGAGCAAACAGATCCGGAGCCTTGAGCGTGAGTTGGGTGCGCCGTTATTCAGTCGTGCTCGGGGAAACATCACACTCACGCCGGCCGGCGAGGCGCTGCTCCCGTTGGCCCAACGCATCCTCACCGACCTGGAGACGGCCCGCCGCGAGGTCGCCGAGCTCGCCGGGGTCCGCCGGGGCCGGGTCCGCCTGGGCGCCACCCCGTCCCTGTGCGCCGGGTTGCTGGCCGACGTGCTTTCCGATTTCCATACCCGCTTCCCCGGCATCGAACTCCACGTGGAGGAGAGCGGTTCCCGCGACCTCATCCGCGACCTGGGCCGCGGCGAGCTGGACATGGCCCTGATCATCCTCCCGCTGCACAGCAGCGACCCCGACTTCTCGACCACGCCGATCCTGCGGGAGAACCTGGTGGTGGCGAGCCCCACCGCGCAGCCCTCGCCGAACGGGCGGGCCTCGATGCGCATCACCGAACTCCAGGGACGGCCCCTGGTGATGTTCCGCCGGGGGTACGACGTCCGCGAGGCCACCCTACGCGCCTGCCGGGCCTCGGGCTTCGAACCGGAGCTGGCAGTGGAGGGCGGCGAGATGGACGCCGTGCTGCGGTTCGTGGAGGCCGGGCTGGGCCTGGCGGTGGTGCCCAGCATGGTGCTGCGCAACCGCCCCGGGCTGCGCGGGACCCCCCTGGCCCGGCCCCGGCTGCTGCGCACGGTGGCCCTGGCCCAGCGCAGGGACGTGGAACCGTCCCACTCCGCGGAGGCCTTCCGCCACCACCTCAACGGGTACCTGTCCTCGATGTCGCCCCAGGACCTGGGCCCCGACCTGGAGGTCCTCCTCTCCGCCGGGGACTCGGGCGAATCCGACCGGGAGGGGGCCCGGTTCCCGGACGGGACCGGCGACCGCGACTGATCCGACATCGGCAGCTTCGCCCGCTCTGTCAGCGACCCTCCTCTGAACCCGGGGTGCTTCTCCCCCGCCGCCCACTGGGTGAAGCTGGTCCCTCCCGCCGCCGGCGTGCCCCACCGGGCCCGCGCGGGAGGCACCCATCCTCTACGCGGAACGTGGTCGCAACATGAGGCTCAGGTCGATTTCCCGCAAGCAGATCGTGCTGGCCGCCGTCGGGCTGGTCGCCGTCGCCGTCGCCGTCAGTCCGCCGGGGCTCGCCCTGGCACTGGCCTTCGCCGGGCTCGCCCTCCTGGTTCTGGGGACCGGGCGTCTGGTGGAGGAGCGGTGTCGGCACCTGTCCGAAGAGCTGGGAGAGGTCCGCACACGGCTGGACGGGATGGCCCGCGAACATCGGGACGAACTGAGTAACGCGCGCAAGCGGGACGAGCGGCTCCGGGAGACGATCCAGGAGGCCGCCGACTCCTGCGCGGACCGGACCGTGGAGGGGTGGGCCCTGCGGGAACGGTCCCTACGGGAGCGGGGCCCCGCACCGACCCGAGCGGAGAAGCGTCTGACGAGCGCACAGGACCTGCTCTGGGCCGGGTACAGCACCCTGGGAACGGACCAGCTCCGCGCCCTGGGTTCGGACGGCGGGGCCAGCCCCGGGGTCCGGGCCGAAGCGCACAAGACCCTGTCCAACTGGCACCGCGCCACGGGGGGCTCCGAGCACGCCCGCAACCACGCCCACCTGGCCGACCTGGCCGCTCCCCGGGACGCCCGGGGTTCGTCGGGGGTGCCCCTGCTGCTGACCGCCCGGGTGCGTCCGCCCGCACCCGCCCAGCACTTCGACGTGGTGGTGATGTCCGACTTCCGGCTCCCCGGGGGCACGACCGGCAGCAACCTCCAGGAGATCACCGCCCAGCGGCGCGCGGGGCTGCGTACCGGCCTGGTCCACCACCCGGCGCTGTCCGGAGACCAGTCCCTGGGTGTCAACCCCAAGGTCCTGGCCGCCGTGGACAACGACCTCGTCCGTTTCGTCGCCCCCGACGAGCGGGTGAGGTGCGACCTGCTCGTGGTCAGGTTCCCCCTGATCGGCCAGCGACCGTTGGACGTACTGCCCTCGGTGGAGGCCGCACGTCGGATCGTGGTGCTCAACCAGACCCCGCTCCGGCGCTACGGGGTCGAGGAGGCCAGGAACGAGGCGTGGGACGTCGCCCGCTGCGCGGAGGGGTTCCGGAGCCTGCTCGGGGAGCACACCTGGCACCCGGTCAGCCCGCGGGTGCGCGAGGCGATGGTCTCGCACCACGCCGCGGAGATGGCGGGGATACCGCTGGCCGACGAGGACTGGACCAACATTATCGACCTGGACGCCTGGCAGCGGGAGTCCCGGCGCACCCCGGACGGCCGGGTCCTGCTCGGCCGGCACTCGCGCGACCACCGGGACAAGTGGCCGGGGGAACCGGCTGCGCTGACCGCCGCCTACCCGGGGCTGCCGGGCTGGGAGACGCACGTCCTGGGCGGCGCGAAGGCGCCCGAGCGCGTCCTGGGGGTCCTGCCCGACCACTGGCGGGTGCGCGGCTTCGACTCCATGGAGGTGCGCGACTTCCTGCACGGTCTGGACGCGTACGTGTACTTCACCAGGGAGGGCCACCTCGAACCCTTCGGGCGGGCACCGCTGGAGGCCATCGCCGCGGGCCTGCCGACCCTGCTGCCGCACTCCTTCGAACCCGTCTTCGGCGCGGCGGCGCTCTACACCGACCCCGCGGGGGTCCGGGCCGAGATCGAGGCGCTGATGGCCGACGGGGAGCGGTACGAGCAGCAGGTCGAACGCGGGCACGAGGTACTGCGTGAACGGTTCGGCCACCGGACCCACCTGCGTCGGCTGGCGCGCCTGGGGGTCAGGGTCCCGGCGGAGTTCCTGGAGACCGCCGACCCGCTGCCGGTGCCCTGAGAGGCGGTGTCCGCCTTCGGGCCGCGGCCCTGGGCAGCCCGGGCGCCGACCCGTGCGCTCGGGTGCGGGCCGTGCCGGGCTCAGAAGCCGCGGCTGGTCCACTCCTCCAGGTGCGCGGCGGCCTCGGCGACGGTGGTGGAGTCACCGTGTCCGGGGTGCACCACGGTGTCTCCGGGCAGGGTGGCCAACTGGTCGCGGATGGACGCGATGATCGTCGGAAAGTCGGACGAGGGCTGGCCGGTGGCCCCCGGCCCGTCGGGGAAGAGGGTGTCCCCGCTGAAGACCACGCCGAGTTCGGGGGCGTGGAAGGAGACCCCGCCCGGTGTGTGGCCGGGGGTGTGCAGGACGGTGAGCTCCACGTCCCCGGCACGCAGCACCTCGCCGTGCAGCAGCGGGGCGTCGGGTTCGCGGTAGGGGTGGACCTGCTGCCACAGCTCGGCGTCGTCCGGGTGGAGCAGGATCGGGGAGTCCGTGAGCTCGGCCAGGGCCACCGCCGCGTTGACGTGGTCGCCGTGCCCGTGCGTGCACACGATCGCCATGAGCTCACGGTCCCCGAGCCCCCGGGCGATGCGCTCGTGGTCGTGGGAGGCGTCGATCACCACCGCGCTGTCGTCGTTGCCGACGATCCACACGTTGTTCTCGACGTTGGACTCGGTGCCCTCCACACTGAGGACTCCGGAAGTACGTAGCCGCTGGACGGGGGAAAGGGAACTCACTGGCTCACCACCTGACGTCTCACGGGGGCTGGAGCTTCGAGCTTATCCCGCCGGCCCCCCGAGCACACTCCGTTCCGCGCCGGTCACCCCGGTGTCGGGGAATTTCCTGTGGCGGGGCGGCGGGGTCCTTCCGGCCCGGCCTCCCGGTCAGGTGCTCGGGGCGTCGAAGTCGCGGCGCAGGGCGTAGGGCTGGATGAGTCCGAGGCCGTGCGCGTGTCGGGCCCGGACCTTGACCACCTGGAGCCCCTCCTCCTCTTCGAGGCTCTCGGCGAGCGCGTCGTCGATGAGTACGGTGCCCGGGCGGGCGAAGGAGGTGAGACGGCTGGAGCGGTTGACCGTGGTGCCGAAGACGTCACCGTGCAGGGTGAGCACCGGCCCGTAGGCGACCCCCACCCGGACGTCGGGGACCTCCACGTGCGTCTTGACCCCGGAGGCCAGGCGCAGCGCGATGTCGGCGGCCTGGAGCGGTGAGTCCGCGACGTAGAGGACCTCGTCGCCGAGGGTCTTGACGACCCGCCCGCCGCCGGAGGCGACGATGTCGGCGGCCGTGGCCTCGAAGCCCTCCACGACCCCGGCGAGCTCGACCTCGTCGAGTTCACGGCTGAGGGTGGTGAAGGAGACCAGGTCGGCGAAGCCCACGATCAGCGGGTAGTAGTTCGGCACGATGTCGTGGCCGTTGGACATCACGGCGAGGGTGCGCGCGGTGGAGGCCGCGAGCTGACGGCGCCAGATGTGCAGCAGCAGGCGCTCGACGTCCGGCAGGAGCTCCTTGACCTGGTTCATCAGGGGGCTGGCCGCAGCGCTGTCGTTGCCGTCCTTGAAGATGAGCGTGCTCAGGATGCTGGTCTGCCAGTCGGCCAGGCGGGCCATGGTCTGTCCCATGGCACGGGCGAACCGGACCACGCCCTCCTCGTCGAGGATGCCCTCCTGGAGCAGGGAGTTGGCGATACGCAACGCCTCGACATCGCTCTCGGCGAAGATGATCGAGTCGTCACCCAGGGTGGGGAAGCCGAGGGCGCGCCAGACGCGCCCGGCCAGTTCGGGATCGGCTCCGGCGAGCTCGACCGCCTGTTCCCTGGTGTAGACCGCTTCACCACCGAGCAGGACGGACTCGATCGCTTTCGGGTCAGGACGCGACGGCATACGTTCTCTTTCACGGGACCTTCCCCGCCGCGGCGGGGAGCAATCTCTTTGTCACCGGCCGGGGGGGCGCGGTGTCGGATCCGTCACCAGCTTACGCCCGCGGCCTTCCGGGTCAGGGGGCCGTGGGTCACCGGAGACGGTTGGTCAGCCCTGGGGACCATCCGGATAGTCCGGCCGCTGGGCCACGTTGACCTGGCGGTAGATCTCCGACTGGAACCACTGGGGTCGGGGCACCCGCTGGAGGACCATGCCCTCCTGCTCCGATGCCGACTGAATGGACAACGTTCCGTACCGCATGATCCGTTCCCAGAGCGTGATATTGAAGGAAACATCGTTGACCCTGGTCAGTGGCATGTCACGGCCCTGCTTGGAGAGCATGCCCTCCCGTATCATCAGCCGCCGGTTGGTGAGGATGTAGACCGTGGTGGCCCACCTCAGCATGGGGACGAGCCAGAAGGCCAGCGCGGCAACGAGACCGACACCCACCGCGACGGCCCCGGCGATCGGACCCCATTCCTCGTTCCAGGGGACGAAGAAGAGGGCGGTGCCCACGATCGCGACGATCAGCAGGAGCGCCACGAACTCACCCACGAGGACGGTCCAGTGCTGGCGTGCGACGTGGACGAGTTCCTCGTCGTCGGAAAGGTAGCGGTCCGCGATAGCCATAACGGTGATAATGGCACAGGGCGCCCCCGTGTGGGAGAGGCGAGTTCTCCCCTGTGGACAACCTTTCCGGGCCCCGCGGCCCCGGTTCCCGTTCGGCGGTCTCAGTCTCCCGGCCGGACGTGCACGACGTCCCCGGCGCTGAGCGCCTGTTCGCCCCCGGGGCCCGTCACCAGCAGCCGGGCCTGATCGTCGACACCGGTCGCGGTGCCCTCCAGGAGCCGGTCCCCGGGCAGGTGGACGCGGACACCGCGTCCGATCGTGACGCACACGTCCCGGTACTCGGCGGCCAGTCCGCTGGTCTCGGCGTCCCCCCTGGCCCCGGTCCAGGCCGTGTAGCGCTCCTCGAACCCGGCCAGGACCGCCGAGAGCAGTGCGCCCCGGCCGGTTCCGGACGCGCCCTCGGCCCGCAGCGAGGTAGCGGTCCGCACCGGGAGCTCCCCGCGTTCCTGGGCGACGTTGAGGCCCATGCCCACCACCACACCGAGCCGCGCGGGGTCGGAGAAGTCGGCCTCGGCGAGGATCCCGGCGAGTTTGCCCTCTCCCCCCTCCCCCGGCACGAGGACGTCGTTGGGCCACTTCAGAACGGCCCCGACCCCGGTCAGTCGACGGACCGCGGCGACGGCGGCCGCCCCCATCATCGGGGAGAGCCAGCCCAGGAAGTCGGGCGGCACGGCGGGCCGCACCAGCACGGAGAAGGTCAGGGCGGCCCCCGGCGGGGTGGTGAACCCGCGCCCGAGCCGCCCCTTTCCGGCGGTCTGGTGTTCGGTGGCCAGCACGGTGCCCTCGGGCGCCCCCTCCTTGGAGCGGGCGATCAGGTCGGTGTTGGTGGAACCGGCCTCGGGCACCACCTCCACGCTGCGCCAGAGCCCGCCGGGGCGTACCGCCGCGGCCGTGATCGCGGCCCGGTCCAGAGGGGGGGTCTCACTGCTGTGTTCACCGGTCATGGCCCCATTACAGCAGCGCCGGAATCCTCTGTGGACAACCCTCGGAGGCGGATGCGCCCCGGTTAAGCTGAATCCAGCACACAGGTGATCGTGCGTTGCTACGTTCAGCTACTGGAGGTATCGCGACAATGACCATCGCGGAATCGGAGACCGTGCTGAGCACGCCGTCTCACTGGGAAGTCCTGTTGCGCGCCTGGGAAGAGCTGGACCTGCCCGAAGGGTGGCGGGCCGAGATCATCGAAGGCGCGATCAGGATCATGACTCCCCCCTCCCTCGAACACGGCCACATAGTGACCCTGATCCACAAGTGGCTCGTTCTGGAGTGCCACCGCAGGGAAAGCGGGGTCGGTGGGGCTGAGGTCTACCAGAACATTGGTGTGCGGGTACCACTACGTAGCGGCCTGTACATCCCCGACCTGATGGTGCTACCCGAATCAGTGCTGAGCTCTGACCCCGAACATCTGGTCAACGATGCGATCCTCGTGGTCGAGGTGACCTCCAGGAGCACCGCGAAGAAGGACCGCGAGCCCAAACTGTGGGGCTACGCGCACGCCGGGATCCCCCTGTACCTGCTGGTGGACCGCTGGGACCCGGAGAGCGGCAGGGGCGAGGTCACCCTCTTCTCCGATCCGGAGAGCGGCCGGTACACGAGCATCACCAAGGTTCCCTTCGGCAAGGAGATCCACGTCCCGGACCCCTTCGACCTGACGCTCGACACCGGCGCGTTCCCCGCCTGAACCGCCCGGGGACACGCCGCGGGCCCCGCACCTCTCCGGCGGTTGCCGGGGGGCGTGAAACCCCCCCGGCAACCCCCTGGCGCGGGACCCGGACCGTGTGGTCGCCGGGGTCAGCCGGTGTTCTGCAGGCCTGCGGCCACACCGTTGACGGACAGCAGGAGCAGGCGCTCCAGGTGCTGGCTGTCCTGCTCGGACAGGGAGTCGGCCTCCTCACCGCGCAGCGCCTCCAGGGCGCGGAGCTGCAGGTGGCTCAGCGCGTCCACGTACGGGTTGCGCAGGTCCACCGCGCGGGACAGGACCGCGCGGTTCTCCAGCAGGCGGCTGTGGCCGGTCACCTTCAGGACGAGTTCGCGGGTCAGGTCGTACTCCCGCAGGACCGTCTCGGTGAGTTCGGGCCGGTTGCCGAGGGCGAGGTAGCGCTCAGCGATGGTTCGGTCGGCCTTGGCCAGGCTCATCTCCGCGTTGTCCAGCAGGGACGCGAACAGCGGCCACTCCCGGTAGGCGTCCTGGAGGGCCGACAGGTCGGTGACGGCGGCCAGGCCCGTGCCGAGGCCGTACCAGCCGGGCAGGTTGACCCTGGTCTGCGTCCACGCGAAGACCCACGGGATCGCCCGCAGGTCACCGAGCCCCTTGGCCGCGCCCCTGCGGGCGGGGCGGGAGCCCAGTCGGAGCTCACCGAGCTCCTCCAGCGGGCTGACCTGGGAGAACCACACCGCGAACTCCTCGGTTCCGATGAGGTCGAGGTAGGCCTTCTGCGCGGCGGCGGCGATGGTGTCGGCGTGGGGCCGGTAGAGCTCGGCGGCGGCGCGCTCGCGCTCCTGGACGTCGTCGGTGGAGGCCATCAGGACGGCGTGGCCGACCTGTTCGATGTGGCGGCGGGCGATGGCCTCCTGGCCGTAGCGGGCGAAGATGACCTCGCCCTGCTCGGTGACCTTGAACCGCCCGCCGACTGAGCCCGGCGCCTGCGCCAGCAGGGCCCGGCTGGCCGGACCGCCGCCGCGGCCGAGGGAGCCGCCCCGACCGTGGAAGAGGGTGAGGCGTACGTCGTTCTCGCCGGCCCACGCGGACAGGCGGGCCTGGGCGTCGTACAGGCGCAGGGTGGCGCTGACCGGCCCCACGTCCTTGGCGGAGTCGCTGTAGCCGAGCATGACCTCCACGCGGCGGTCGTTGTCGGCCAGGCGCTGGCGGACCTGCGGGAGTTCGAGCATCCCGGCCAGCACCGCGGGCGAGGCCTCCAGGTCGGCCCCGGTCTCGAAGAGCGGGATGACGTCCAGGACCGGCACGCGCTTGGGCGGCAGCGCGTAGGTGGCCAGCTTGTAGACGGCCTCGATGTCCTCGGCCGAGCGGGTGAAGCTGACGATGTAGCGGCGGCAGGCCTCCACGCCGAAGCGCTCCTGGATCCAGGAGACGGTCCGGATGGTGTCGAGGACCTCCTCGGTGCGCTCCGAGCGGGGGCCGCCGGACTCCAGTTCGGCGAGCGCGGCCGCGTGGACCTCGCTGTGCTGGCGGATCTCCAGTTCGGCCAGGTGGAACCCGAAGGTCTCGGCCTGCCAGACCAGGTGCTGGAGTTCGCCGTAGGCCTGACGGTTCGCCCCGGCCGCTGCCAGTGATTCCTGGACCAGGCGCAGGTCGGCGAGGAAGTCCTCGGCGCCCGGGTAGGCGAGGTCGGCGTCGCGTTCGCGGGTGGCGTGCAGTCGCGCGGCGGCCAGAAGCAGGAACTGGCGGTACGGCTCGTTGGGTGAGCGCTGGGTGATCTCGCCCATCAGGGCCGGATGCGCGGCCTTGGCCTCGGAGATGGCCTCCAGCAGCGCGGGGCCGGCCGGGGTGAGGTTGGAGTAGGCGGTGAGGTTGCGGGCGATGCGGCTACACGCGGTTTCCAGGCCGCGCAGAATGTGCTCGGACTGGATCGTCACCGCCTCGCGGGTCACGTCGTGGGTGACGAAGGGGTTACCGTCACGGTCGCCGCCGATCCAGCTGCCGTAGCGGACGAAGGGCGTGGCGCGGGGCGCCCGCGTTCCGGTCCCCTCCGGGTCGATGGCGGTGTCGAGAGCGCGGTAGACCTGCGGGATGGTCGCGAAGATCGTCTCGTCGAAGGCGGCCAGGGCGGTGCGCACCTCGTCGAGCGGGTTGAGCTTGGTGTAGCGCAGCTGGGAGGTGCGCCAGAGCAGGTCGATCTCCTCCAGCAGGCGGCGGTGCGCTTCGGCCGCGGTGCTGCTGCCCTCGTGGGAGGCGTGCCAGGCGTCCAGTTGGGCGCTGATCCGCAGGATGGAGGTGGAGACGGCGCGGCGCCGGGCCTCGGTGGGGTGGGCGGTGAGCACCGGGTGGAACTCCATGCCCTCGACGAGTTCGGCCAGGCGCTCCTCGCCGCCGTCGGTCTCGCGGACGGCGCGTACGGCCGCCGCCAGGGACTCACGGGGCGGGTTCGCGGCGTCGTCGCGTTCGCGCAGGGCGCGCATGCGCTGATGTTCCTCGGCCAGGTTGGCCAGGTGGAAGTAGACCGTGAAGGCGCGGGCCACCTGCTTGGCGCGTTCCAGCGGCCAGGCGCCGACGAGCTCGGTGATCTCCTCGGTGGTGACGGCGCCGTCCCGGGCGCCGATCACCGCGTGCCGGAGTTTCTCGACATCGGCGAGCAGATCCTCACCACCGCTTTCGGCGAGGACCGTTCCAAGCATCTCGCCGAGCAGCTTGACGTCATTTCTGAGCTGTTCGGGGACTTCCTGCCGGGCACTGTCGCGTTCTGCACTTACCGCTGTCATAGGGCCGACCTTACCGAGATCGCCCCTGGCGGCACGCGTGCGGGGGGTGGATTTCCACGGTTTTGCCCTGGCGTTAACAATTGTGGCCGGGCGGGTCGAATTCACATTGGCTCACGTTTTCCGGCGAGTCCCGCGCGCCTTTTACACTCCGTCCCGCCCCAGGGGCGCCGCCTCGACAGTCGGACACGCCAAGCCGAACCTACTGACGAGTAACCCGGGCCGCGTGCAGGCCGCCCGGCCCCCCGAAGCTAACCTGGGCAGTTATGGCCACCGAAGCCCCTGAACCGCTGTCCGCGGCTGAGATCGACATCCACACGACCGCGGGAAAGCTTGCTGACCTGCAGCGACGCAGGTACGAAGCTGTCCATGCCGGATCCGAGCGAGCCGTCGAGAAACAGCACGCCAAAGGCAAGATGACCGCACGCGAGCGGATCGACGCACTGCTCGATCCGGGCTCCTTCGTCGAGTTCGACGCACTGGCCCGGCACCGCTCCACAAACTTCGGTCTGGACGCCAACCGCCCCTACGGCGACGGCGTCGTGACCGGCCACGGAACCGTTGACGGCCGCCCCGTCGCAGTCTTCAGCCAGGACGTCACCGTCTTCGGCGGATCGCTGGGCGAAGTCTACGGTGAGAAGATCTGTAAGGTCCTCGACCACGCCCTCACCAACGGGTGCCCCGTCGTGGGCATCAACGAGGGGGGCGGCGCGCGCATCCAGGAGGGTGTGGTGGCGCTGGGCCTGTACGCGGAGATCTTCAAACGCAACACCCACGCCTCCGGCGTCATCCCGCAGATCTCCCTGATCATGGGCGCCACGGCGGGCGGGCACGTCTACTCCCCCGCGCTCACCGACTTCGTCGTGATGGTCGACAAAACCTCCCAGATGTTCATCACCGGGCCCGACGTCATCAAGACCGTCACCGGCGAGGACGTCTCCATGGAGGACCTCGGCGGCGCCACCACGCACTCCAGCAGGTCGGGTGTGGCCCACTACATGGGCTCCGACGAGCAGGACGCCATCGACTACGTGAAGACCCTGCTCTCGCACCTGCCCGACAACAACCTGGAGGACGCCCCGCCGCTGGCCCCCGAGGAGGACCCCGGCGACGAGACCACCGAGGCCGACCTGGCCCTCGACACGTTCATCCCGGACTCGGCCAACCAGCCCTACGACATGCGGCAGGTCATCGAGTCGGTCCTGGACGACGGCGACTTCCTGGAGGTGCACGCCCAGTTCGCCACCAACATCGTGGTGGGTTACGGCCGGGTGGACGGCCGTTCCGTGGGCATCGTCGCCAACCAGCCCATGAGCTTCGCGGGCTGCCTGGACATCGACGCCTCCGAGAAGGCCGCACGGTTCGTACGCACCTGCGACGCGTTCAACGTGCCGGTACTGACCTTCGTCGACGTGCCCGGCTTCCTGCCCGGCACCGACCAGGAGTGGGACGGCATCATCCGCAGGGGCGCCAAGCTCCTGTACGCCTACGCCGAGGCCACGGTCCCGTTGATCACCGTGATCACGCGCAAGGCGTTCGGCGGCGCCTACGACGTGATGGGCTCCAAGCACCTGGGCGCCGACGTCAACCTGGCCTGGCCCACCGCACAGATCGCGGTCATGGGCGCGCAGGGGGCGGTCAACATCCTGCACCGGCGGACCCTCGCCGCGGCCGACGACGTCGAGGCCGAGCGCGCCCGCCTCGTCGGCGAGTACGAGGACACCCTGCTGAACCCCTACTCGGCCGCCGAGCGCGGTTACGTGGACGGGGTCATCATGCCCTCCGAGACGCGGGTCCAGGTCGCCAAGGCGTTGAAGGCGCTGCGCAACAAGCGCAGGCAGCTGCCGCCGAAGAAGCACGGGAACATTCCGCTGTGAGCGCGCCCGACCTGCCCTCACACCGGCCACCGCACCTGACCGTGGTCCGCGGCGAGCCTTCCGAGGAGGAGATCGCGGTGCTCACCGCCGTCCTCGGGGCCCGAGCGGCGGCCGCCCGCGCCGCCGCCGAGGCGCCCGAGCCGGAGCGTCCCGCCTCCGGTTGGCGGGACCGCTCACGCGGTATGCGCGCCCCCCTGCGCCCGGGCCCCGGTGCCTGGCGTCTGAGCACGAGGTGACCCCTGACGTGCTCTCCGTTGTCCCAGACCCTTCGTCGAGCGGTCGGCGCGTGACCCGCTCCACGCTCCAGCTGGAGGATTTCCACCGTGCGTAAAGTTCTGATCGCCAACCGCGGCGAGATCGCCGTGCGCATCGCCCGCGCCTGCCGCGACGCCGGACTCACCAGCGTCGCCGTCTACGCCGAACCCGACCTGGACGCCCTACACGTCAAGATCGCCGACGAGGCCCACAGCCTGGGCGGCTCCACCCCGGCCGACTCCTACCTGGACATCGCCAAACTCCTGACCGTGGCCGCCGACTCCGGCACCGACGCCGTCCACCCCGGTTACGGCTTCCTGGCCGAGAACGCCGACTTCGCCCAGGCCGTCATCGACGCCGACCTGACCTGGATCGGCCCGCCCCCGACCGCGATCACCGCGCTGGGCGACAAGGTCGCCGCCCGCCACATCGCCCAGAAGGTCGGCGCCCCCCTGGTGGCGGGCACCCCCGACCCGGTCACATCGGCCCAGGAGGTCGTGGCCTTCGCCGAAGAGCACGGGCTGCCCATCGCGATCAAGGCGGCCTTCGGCGGCGGCGGCCGCGGCCTCAAGGTCGCCCACACCCTGGCCGAGGTGCCCGACGCCTACGAGTCCGCGGTACGCGAGGCCGTCACCGCGTTCGGGCGCGGCGAGTGCTTCGTCGAGCGCTACCTCGACAAGCCCCGGCACGTGGAGACGCAGTGCCTGGCCGACACCCACGGCAACGTCGTGGTCGTCTCCACCCGGGACTGCTCCCTGCAGCGCCGCCACCAGAAGCTGGTGGAGGAGGCCCCCGCCCCGTTCCTTTCGCCCGAGCAGATGGAGCGGCTCTACGCCTCCTCCAAGGCCATCCTCAAAGAAGCGGGCTATGTGGGTGCGGGCACCTGTGAGTTCCTGGTCGGTGTGGACGGCACCATCTCCTTCTTGGAGGTCAACACCCGCCTGCAGGTCGAGCACCCGGTGAGCGAGGAGGTCACCGGCATCGACCTGGTCCGGGAGATGTTCCGGATCGCCGACGGCGAAGCCCTGGGCTATGACGACCCCCAGGTGCGCGGGCACTCCTTCGAGTTCCGGATCAACGCCGAGGACGCCGGGCGGGGCTTCATGCCCGCCCCCGGCACCATCACCGACTTCACCCTGCCCGGCGGCCCCGGTGTGCGGGTGGACACCGGCTGCGAGGCGGGTTTCACCGTCCCGCAGGCCTTCGACTCCATGGTCGCCAAGCTGGTCGTGACCGGCCGCACCCGCACCGAGGCACTGCAGCGCTCGCAGCGGGCGCTGGCCGAGTTCACCGTGGGCGGCATGCCCACGGTGATCCCCTTCCACCAGACCGTGGTGGTCGACCCGGCGTTCGCCCCCACCGACCCGGCCCAGGCGTTCGGGGTCCACACCCGGTGGATCGAGACCGAGTTCGACAACCGGATCGAGCCCTGGGCGGGCCAGGTGGGCACCACCGAAACACCCGAGCGCGAGACCGTGACCGTGGAGGTCGGCGGCAAGCGCCTCGACGTGGTCCTGCCCGCTTCCCTGGGCGCGGCCGCGGCCCCCGCCACCAGCGGCGGGGGCGGTGGGCGCAGGAAGCGTGCCGCCCGTAGGAGCGGGGGCGCCGCAGCGGCCAGCGGCGACTCACTGGTCTCACCGATGCAGGGCACCGTGGTCAAGCTGGTGGCCGAAGAAGGCCAGCAGGTCGCCGAGGGCGAGACCGTGGTCGTCATCGAGGCGATGAAGATGGAGCAGCCGCTGACCGCGCACCGGGCCGGGACCATCACCGGGTTGAAGGTCACCGCGGGCGAGACCATCGGCAACGGCGCGGTGGTCTGCGAGATCAAGGACGCCTGACGACCGGGCCGGAACACACGGGAGGGGAGGCGCCGTGACCGGTGCCTCCCCTCTGCGTACGGATCCGGCCACCCGGATACCCGAGCTCAGTAGTACCGGCGAATGCGCAGCAGATCGACGTCCAGGTCACAGGGCGCTGTTACTTCGAGCCTCCCACGATGGGTACGGAGGTTCCCGTACGCCGTGTTCACCGGATCGATCTCGTAGGTGTAGACGACGGGCTCACCCGCGGCGTCCTCCTCGACCAGCCAGAAATGCGGAATACCGGCTTCAGCGTAGATCTGGGGCTTGCGCTTGTGATCCCGTACCTCTGACTCCGGGGAGACCACCTCGACCGCCAGTTCGACCACGGTCGGGTCGACCCACGTGTTGTGTATGGACTCGGTACCGCTGGCCCGGATCAACATCAGATCCGGTTCGGGACGCTGCCGGTCCCCGACTCTGACCGTCATCTCTCGATAAGTCCGCAGCTCCGGGGGTATCTGAGCGTCAAGCTGCTGTTCGAGCAGCTTGAGCACGAACATGTGAAAGCGTTGTTGCGGGCTCACCAGGACCAGGCTTCCGTCGATGAGTTCGGTGTGCGGTGGAAGGTCCGGGATGCGATCGAGGTCCTCTGCGGTGAAGCCGCCCGGCGGGGGCAACGGGACTGTCACCTGGGAACCGAACGCCCTGACCGTGGATTCGTCCGCGACTGGAACGGGCATGTCGTCTCCGTTCGTCGGATCGTTCTTGTCGCCCAAAGCAGCCACTCACGTCACCCCGTAACGGTGTTTTCGGGAAATCATCCCACCCCGGCCCCCTCCATGGATGGTTCCCTCCCGCGCGCCCCGGACACCGGGCCCGTCGACGCCGCGGCGGGGTGATCCTCGTCGCCCCCGGATGCGGGAAGAGCCTGCGCAGCGGGCGTTCCGACCAGCGGCTCCGCTCGGAGCGTCCCCTTGTGTATGGAAAAGGTAAGGAAACCCAGTTATTGTTCTCGACTGTGACGAACATCTGGGGATTGACGCGAAGGTGGCACATCGACCTGTGCCGCTTCGACAGCCACGCGTGTAGCTAGGTCCACGCGCGCCCGCGCCTTCTGCCGGGCAGCGCGCCGCTCACCCTTCCCAGGTCACCCCTACCGGTGATGCCCGCCCATATCCCCTGTGCCGGGATCCCGCGGCCCGCCGCGCCGACCCGTGACGTCGCACGCGTGCACCCGGCCACCCATCTCTGGAGTTCTCTTCCGTGTCCGAGCAGACCACAGCTCCCAGACGCAGACTGCGTTTCCCCTTCGCCGCCCAGGTCCTCGCCGGTCTGGTGCTCGGCCTCGTCCTCGGTGTCGTCGCCCTGCAGATCAGCCCTCCCCACCCGGAGACCGGTGAGGCCACCAACTGGCTCGCGGTCACCCTCCAGACCGTCGGTTCCACCTTCGTGGCGCTGCTGCGCACGATCGTGCCGCCGCTGATCGTCCTCGCCGTCATCTCCTCCATCGCGAACCTGCGCAACGTCGCCAACGCCGCCCGGCTGGCGTGGAAGACCCTGCTCTGGTTCGCCGTCACCGCACTGGTCTCGGTGGCCATCGCGATCGTCCTCGGACTGACCGTGCGGCCGGGCCTGAACAGCGCCGTGGACGAGGCCACCGCCGCCGAACCCTCCACCCACGGCTCCTGGCTGGCCTTCATCGAGAGCCTGGTCCCGGCCAACTTCCTGGGCCTGGCCGCGAACACCTCCGCCGCCGACGACGGCTCCCTGTCCACCTCGCTGAGCTTCAACGCGCTCCAGCTGATCGTGATCGCCGTGGCCCTGGGCATCGCCGCGGTGAAGGTCGGCAAGGCGGCCGAGCCCTTCATCAACTTCACCGCCTCCACTCTGGAGGTCGTGCTCAAGGCCCTGTGGTGGGTCATCCGCCTCGCGCCGATCGGCACCGTGGGCCTGCTGGGCAACGCCGTCTACAGCTACGGCTGGACCACCATCGGCGCGCTCGGGCAGTTCGCCATCACGATCTACATCGGCCTGGCCCTGGTGGTGTTCGTCGTCTACCCGGTGATCGCCCGCCTCAACGGGCTGTCCCCGGTCAAGTACTTCACCGGTGTGTGGCCCGCAGTCCAGCTCGGCTTCGTCTCGCGCTCCTCGATGGGCACGCTGCCCGTCACCCAGCGCGTCGCCGAGCAGAACCTCGGGGTGCCCCGCCACTACTCCGCCTTCGCGGTCCCGTTCGGCGCCACCACCAAGATGGACGGCTGCGCCGCGATCTACCCGGCGATCTCGGCGATCTTCGTCGCCCAGTTCTTCGGCGTGGACCTGGCGATCACCGACTACCTGCTGATCGTGTTCGTCTCGGTGATCGGCTCCGCGGCCACCGCGGGCACCACCGGCGCGACCGTCATGCTGACGCTGACCCTGTCCACGGTGGGCCTGCCCCTGGAGGGCGTCGGCCTGCTGCTGGCCGTCGACCCGATCCTGGACATGGGCCGCACCGCCACGAACGTCGCCGGTCAGGCCCTGGTCCCGGCGATCGTCGCCAAGCGCGAGGGCATCCTCGACCCGGTCCGCTACCACGCTCCGCGCGGCACCACCGGTTTCGTCCCGCTGGACGAGCCCGGCACCGCGACCGCAGAGGAGGCCGCGGCCACCCGCACCGCCGCGGACCCGGCCGAGGACGGGGCGGGTCCGGACGGAGCCCGCGAGGCGGAGCTCGCCTCAGCCGACTCGGGCGCCAGGGGCTGACCCCGACGTACCGTTCACCCACGGGGCCCGCCGAAGTGACTTCGGCGGGCCCCGTCGTGTACGCGGGAGAGGCCGTGTGCGCGGAGGAGACGGGTATGCGCGCACCGGAGACGACGGCCACAGGGGCCGGGGGCGGGAACTGCGGCGGCCTCCTGTTCGTCCCTGTGGTTGAGGGAAGCGAGAGGAACGATCATGTTGCGTCGCCTGGTAACACCCGCACTGCTGACCGCCGGAGCCTTGGGAGCGGTGGTGGCCGCCGCGGTTCCCGCCGCTGCCGACGCACCCGGGGAACCGCCCCAGACCCAGGACATCGTCGCGGAGCTGGAGGACGACGGCGTCTTCGTCGACCCGTCCATCGACGTGATCCCGGCCGCGGACGTGGCCGCGCTGGAGTCCGTCTCCGCCGGCGCGGACACCCCCGTCTACTACGTGGCCCTGCCGTCCGAGGTCGCCACCTCCGAGGCCGGGGTGAACGCCGTGATGGAGCCGGTCATGGCCGAGGTCGGTGACGGGGCCTACGGCGTCCTGGGCGGAAGCGAGAACTTCTACGTGACCTCCCCCAACCTGGAGGACACCGAGGCCATCAGGCAGACGGCCCTCGACGAGGGGGGCCAGAACCCCATCGACACCCTCGCGGCGGTGCCCGACGCCGTCCAGAGCACGGAGACCGCCGACGAGGCCCCCGCCGGGGGCGGCGGCTCCGGGCTCGTCCTGCTCGCCGCACTCGTGCTGATCGTGGCTGCGGGCGGCTGGTACGTGTACAACAGCCGCAAGAAGCGTGAGGCCGAGAAGGCCAAGCAGCTGGAGGAGATCAGGCAGATGGCCACCGAGGACGTCGTCCGCCTCGGTGAGGACGTCGCCCGCCTGGAGATCGACCTGTCCGCGGTGGACGAGGAGACCCGCAACGACTACTCCCGGGCCATGGACTCCTACGACCGGGCCAAGTCCCTACTGGACACCATCCAGGAACCCGAGCAGGTCAAGTCGGTGACCGGAGCGCTGGAGGACGGCCGCTACTACATGACCGCCACCCGCGCCCGGATGAACGGCGAGCCGGTCCCCGAGCGGCGCGGGCCCTGCTTCTTCAACCCGCAGCACGGGCCGTCCACCGAGGACGTCACCTGGGCCCCGCCCGGTGGCTCGCCCCGGTCGGTCACCGCGTGTGCGGTCTGCGCCCAGGCGGTGCGCACCGGCGGCCAGCCGGACGTGCGCATGGTCGAGGTCGACGGCGAGCGCCGCCCGTACTACGACGCCGGGCCCGCCTACTCGCCCTACGCCGGCGGCTACTTCGGCATGAACATGATGGCCGGCATGTTCACCGGCATGATGATGGGTTCCATGATGGGGTCGATGATGGGCGGTGGCATGATGGGCGCCGGTGAGGACATGGGCGGCGGAGGCGACTTCGGCGGGGACATGGGCGGAGGCGACTTCGGGGACTTCGGCGGGTTCGACTTCTAGTCGTCCGCTCCGGCGGTCGCGTCCACCCACCGGTGGATCGCGGCCGCGGTCTCCCCGGGGCCGGACTCGGTGGTGTCGAGCAGGGTGACCGGGGGCCGGAGCCGCTCGGCCTCGGCGAGCAGCCACTCCTGGTGCTCCAACGTCTCGACGACCCTCGCCTCGTCCCAACCGCGCCAGACCGGGCGGGCCCTGAGCCTGTCGGCGAGGACGCCGGGCTCACAGGTGAGCGCGAGGTAGTGGATCCCCGAGAAGAGCGCCCGCTCGGGCAGGGGTTCCAGTTCGGGCGGGGCCACGGTCCCGCAGAGCACGACGGGTCGCCCGCTCTGCTGCACCATGGCGGCGGTGCGCAGCCAGGTGGAGCGGAACAGGCGGTGTTCCTCGGCCGGGTCGCGCAGGCCGCCCACCCAGAGCAGGTCCTGTTCGAGCACGACGAACCGCTCCCCCAGCCGGTCCAGCAGCTTCCGGGCCACGGTGGACTTCCCGGTGCCGCTGGGCCCGGTCACGCAGAGGAGCGGGAGGCGCAGGAAGGGTCGGGTGAGACCGCAGGAGGAGCAGCGCAGCAGGTGCTCGCCGCCTCCGGTGTCCGGTACCCCGTCCCATTCCCCGCAGTGTGTACAGATCAGCGGGTGCACGGCTCTCGTCCGACTAGTCGAAGAGCTGTTCCAGGAAACCCTTGCGACGCTTACGGTAGGGGCGGGGCGAGTCCTGGTAGCCCCGGTAGGCCCGCGGCGAGTCCCGGTAGGCGGGCGGGGAGTCCCGGTAGCCGCCGTAGCCGGCCGGGGATCCCGGGTGGGCGGGCTTGTGCCCCGGATAGCCGGGCTGCTGGCCCGGGTAGGGCGGGGGCGCCTGCGGGTCGGGGGGCGGAGCGGCTCCGTAGTGCTGCTGTTCCGCAGCGACGAGGCGTTCCAGCTCACCCCGGTCCAGGAAGATTCCCTGGCAGCCATCACACCGGTCGATGTGGACGCCCTGGCGGTCGAAGGTACGCATCTGGCTCTGGCACTTTGGACAGGTCACGCCGGAAAAGATACGCCATTTCCCGTCAAGAACGGGTAAAGATACACCTGCCCCCGTCAAGGGCGGGTAAGGGTCCGGCCCGCCGTGCGCCCTGCACTCGCACACGGCGGGTATGCCGCGGTGGCCGGTCCCCGGCCCCGGAGCGCGCTCTATTCGGGGGAGGCGATCATGAGGGAGCGGGCGGCCTCGGTGACACTGCCCGACAGGGAGGGGTAGACCGAGAAGGTGTGCGCGAGGTCGTCGACGGTCAGGCGCTGTTGGACCGCGATGGACACGCCCAGGATGAGTTCACTGGCGCGCGGGCCGACGATGACGCCACCGAGGACGATGCCGGTGTGCTGGCGGCAGATGAGCTTGACGAAGCCGTCCCTGACTTCGTTCATCTTGGCGCGCGGGTTGGTGTTCAACGGCAGGGTGACCGTGCGGCCGTCGATCCTGCCGCTGCGCACGTCGTCCTCGCTGGCACCGACGGCGGCCAGCTCGGGGTGGGTGAACACGGTGGAGGCGACGGTGGACAGCTGCAGCGGGGCCACGGCCTCGCCGAGCGCGTGCCACATGGCGATACGGCCCTGCATGGCGGCCACCGAGGCCAGCATGTTCACCCCGGTGCAGTCACCGGCGGCGTAGACACCGGGGACGGTGGTCCGGGAGACGCGGTCGACCTCGACGAACCCGCCGTCGCCCAACCGGACACCGGCCTCCTCCAGACCCAGGCCCTCCGTGTTGGGGATCATGCCGACGGTCATCAGACAGTGGCTGCCGTCGACCGTGCGGCCGTCGGAGAGGGTGACCCGGACACCGTCGTCGGTGCGTACGACCGACTCGGCGCGGGTCTGCCTGAGGACGGTCATGCCCCGGCGCATGAAGACGTCCTCCAGTACCTCGGCGGCGTCGGAGTCCTGCGTCGGCATGACCAGCCTGCGGGAGGAGACGAGGGTCACGTCCGATCCCAGGGACTGGTAGGCGCTGGCGAACTCGGCACCGGTGACACCGGAGCCGACCACGATCAGCTTCTCCGGCAGCTTCTCCAGGTCGTAGAGGTGGCGCCAGGTCAGGATGCGCTCACCGTCGGGTTTGGCGGTGGGCAGCTCGCGGGGGTGCGCTCCGGTGGCGATGAGGACGACGTCGGCGGTGATCCGGCGGTCGCCGACGGCCACGATGTGCGGGTCGACCAGCCGGGCCTGACCGCTGATGACCTCCACGCCCTCCTTGACCAGGCGGGCCCGGGTGTCCTCGGACTGTGCCTGGGCCAGGCGCTTGATCCGCGAGTTGACCTGGTCGATGTCGACCTCGACGGAGGACTTGTCCTGCGCCGCCTCGGGGATGTGGATGCCCAGGTCAGCGGACTCACGTACGTACGTGGTCCGGGTGGAGGTGGCGATCAGGCTCTTGGAGGGGACGCAGTCGGTGAGGACGCAGGCACCGCCGATTCCGTCGCGCTCCACCACAGTCACATCCGCGCCGAGCTGCGCGGCGACCAACGCCGGCTCATAGCCCCCGGGCCCGCCACCGATGATCACGACCTTCGTCACGCTGCTTCACTCCCTCTGCGGGCGGTGCGGCACACCCGTTCCCGGTCTGGGGCGATATTCGGGCATGGCAGGGCACCACCTGGTTTTATCGCTTCCCACCATTGTCGGCCATGCCGACCGTCGAAAACCGCAGGCACCCCGGACAAGACCCTCGGGGGCGGCCGGAGTGGCACACCGGAACCCTCCTGACCTCGCCGGACGCGAGGAAGACCACATGCCCTGGTCGCCGAGGTCACCCGAGACGACGCGTACATTCCGCCCGCCGGACACACTGCGTTGCGTTCCGGAACTATCTGATTACACAGCGGTAGCATCCGACTTGTGAGCGAATCAGAGCAGCTGCCCCGGACGACCGGCGAGGCGAAGGAGCTGGCGAGCTCCGCGGCGAAGGAACTGCTGGCCCGCGCGGGTGCCGACAGCTTCGACGCCCTGGTGGTGCTCGGCTCCGGATGGGCGGGCGCGGCGGACACCCTGGGCACGCCCGACATCGAGTTCGACGCGACCGAGCTCCCCGGCTTCGTGGCGCCCACCGCGGAGGGGCACAGCGCAAGGGTGCGGAGCACGTGGGTGGGCGACAAGCGCGTAGTCGTGTTCATGGGGCGCGTCCACCTCTACGAGGGCCTCGACCCGATGGTGGTCACGCACGCCGTGCGGACGGGGATCGCCGCGG
Organism: Nocardiopsis moroccensis; assembly: GCF_055763695.1. NCBI lineage: Bacteria > Bacillati > Actinomycetota > Actinomycetes > Streptosporangiales > Nocardiopsidaceae > Nocardiopsis > Nocardiopsis moroccensis. Next base: position 3,864,497 of record NZ_CP199747.1, read on the forward strand.
GCGCGCGGGTCGCGGTGCTGACCGGCTCCGCGGGCTCCCTGCGCACCGACTACCGACCGGGGCAGCCGGTGGTGCTGCGCGACCACGTCAACCTCACCGCGAGGTCCCCGCTGACCGGCCCCGACTTCGTCGACCTGACCGAGGCCTACAGCGAACGGCTGCGCGGGATCATCCACGGGGTCGACGCCTCGTTGGCCGAAGGCGTGTACGTGGCCACCTCGGGCCCGCAGCTGCAGACCCCGGCCGAGCTGAAGATCCTGCGCCAGGCGGGCGCGGACGTGGTGGGGCGGTCGATCGCCCTGGAGGCCATCGCCTCGGTGGAGATGGGCGCCGAGGTGCTGGGGCTGTCCGTGGTCAGCAACGACGCGGTCGGAGCCGTGTTGGAGCCGTTCGAGTCCGAGCGTGCCCTGGAGATCGTCACCCAGCGGGCGCGCAGGCTCGGGGAGCTGCTCAACCGGACACTCGCCGCGGCCTGACCCGGTCAGCGCCGCCCACAGTCCCCGGGGAAGCCCCGGTGGGACCCGAAAAACGCGAAAAGCCCGGCGGTGCCGGGCTTTCGTGCGTGTGGGGAGGTGGGGCACCTTCGACCGGACCCGGCGTGTCCGGTACCGGCGTGGCGAGCGTACACCCCGAGGCCATGGGATGGACGGTACCGGCCGTGGGTCCGGTCGAAGGCGGTGCTTTCCCCGGTGTCGTCCGCGCTCGGGATCCCCGCAGACCCCGTTGGACTAGCGGCTGACGACACCTTCTCCTACCGATATTCAGTTGAACCGCGCGCGTCGCCTTCGGGAGGGGATCCGGGTGGGTGGCCATCCGCGCGAAGCCCGCCCACCCGGAACGCTCTCCCTTAGGCATGCCTAACCTAAGCAGAACCTCGGGGTGCTCGTCAACCCCGCGCACCGGATCCCCGCCCCGAATCCCGGTACCGGCAGCCGGCTCGACAAGAACCGGACCCGGCCGCCCGCGCACCGCGCGGGGACCGGGTCCGGTCGTGGATGGGAACGGTTCAGGCCAGCAGGAGCACCGCCGCGAACAGCAGCACGGGCACGCCCAGGACGACGATGACCTCGACCGGGACCATCGTCTGCGGACGGTCCTGGGCCCCCAGGGCGGCCGGTCCCTCCTCCTCGACGTCCTTGATCGGACCGCTCAGCGGACGCGTCTTGTACCGCTCCGCGTCCCGGCGCAGATCGCGGGCGACCAGGTCGACCGGGCGCATCCGGGTCGGGTCCCCGTCGTCGTCGGAATCCAGGTAACCCGACTCCCGGCGCATGTTCTCGCGGACCCTGGCCCGCTTGGTCTCACGCAGCGGCCACGAGCGGTAGACCCGTTCCGCGGTGTGCACCCGCAACACGTCCACCACGTCCACCCATCGCACGGCCGCCCACGGCACGAAGGTCTCGCGCAGCGGGTTGACCATCCGGATTCCGCGCTCGGTGGAGACCACCCGCGGGCGCAGCCACGCCACGTAGACCACGGCGATGCTCATCACCAGGACCGCCCCGGCGATCCAGGCCAGCCGGTCCTGACCCCGCAACACCAGGTCCAGCAGGAGCAGGACCGCGATGACGACCCACACCGCCGCCATCACCCGGGAGGAGGTGGAGTAGTGCGTGGTGGAACCACCACCGGATCCGGCCATCAGTGCGTCGCCCACTTCAACTGCGCGAAGCCGGGCTTGATGATCCCGTTGATCAGCGCGAGACGCTCGTCGAAGGGCAGGAAGGCCGACTTCATGGCGTTGACCGTGAACCACTGGAGGTCGTCCCAGTCGTAGTCGAAGGCCTCGCTCAGCTTGGCGAACTCCTCCGACAGGGTGACCCCGCTCTGGAGGCGGTTGTCGGTGTTGACCGTGACCCGGAAACGCAGGTCGTGCAGGAGCCGGATCGGGTGCTCGGAGATGGACTCGGCGGCACCGGTCTGCACGTTGGAGCTGGGGCACATCTCCAGCGGGACCCGCTTGTCCCGCACGTACTGGGCCAGACGGCCCAGCCGGGGCACACCGTTCTCGTTGGTGGTGATGTCGTCGATGATGCGCACGCCGTGGCCGAGGCGGTCGCAGCCGCACCACTGGAGGGCCTCCCAGATGGAGGGCAGGCCGAAGGCTTCACCGGCGTGGATGGTGAAGTGGAAGTTCTCCCGGCGCAGGTACTCGAAGGCGTCCAGGTGGCGGGTGGGCGGGTTGCCCGCCTCCGCCCCCGCGATGTCGAAACCGGACACCCCGGCGTCGCGGTAGCGGACCGCCAGCTCGGCGATCTCAGAGGAACGGGCCGCGTGGCGCATCGCGGTCACCAGCTGCCCGGTGCGGATGCTCCGGCCGGCGTCCGCCGCGCGCTTCTCCCCCAGTTCGAGCCCTTCCTGGACGGCCTCGACGACCTCCTCCAGGGTGAGCCCGCCCTCGAGGTGCTGCTCCGGGGCATAGCGCTGTTCGGCGTAGACCACGCCGTCGGCGGCGAGGTCCTCGGTGGCCTCGGCGGCGACGCGCACCAGCGCGTCACGGCTCTGCATGACCGCCGTGGTGTGGGCGAAGGTCTCCAGGTACCGCTCCAGGGATCCGGAGTCCGAGGCGTCGCGGAACCAACGCCCCAGTTCGACCGGGTCGTAGGTGGGCAGCCCGGTGTAGCCCGCCTCCCTGGCCAGCTCGACGACCGTGGCCGGGCGCAGGCCCCCGTCGAGGTGGTCGTGCAGGAGTACCTTCGGCGCCCGCCGGATCTGTTCGACTGTGAGTGGCTGGTTCATCCACTCAGGATGCCATCGGACGGAGAGGGGACCCGACACGGCGACGCGAAGTTGCCGAAAATCCGGCAGAAGCCGCCGGTCAGGCCAGGGCCTGGTCGTCCACCCGGACACCTTCCGGGGCGTTCTCCCACAGCGCGGTGAGAGCGGTGCTCACCATGAGCCGGGTCCCCACCCCGATCGCGCGCTCGTCCACGTCGAAGGTGCCCCGGTGCAGGTCCAGCATGGGCCCGTCCCAGTCCGGGGAGTGGGTGCCCAGTCGGGCCAGCGCTCCGGGCGAGTGCTCCAGGTACCAGGCGAAGTCCTCGCCGCCCAGGCTCTGCGGGGTCGATCCGACCGCCTCGGCGCCCAGGGCCGCGGTGGCGGCCTCACGCATGATCTCGACGCTGCGGGCCTCGTTGATGGTGGGCGGGACACCGCGGCGGTAGGTGACCTCGGCGTCGGCGCCGTAGGCGGAGGCCACCGACTCGACCAGGCCCTTGAGGATGTCGGGGGCCGAGTGCCACGCCTCGTCGTCCAGGCAGCGGACGGTGCCCTCGGCGACGGCGTCGTCGGGGATCACGTTGGGCGCCGAACCCGCGCTGATCCGGCCCCACACCAGGCTGAAACCGGCCCGGGGGTCGATGCGGCGGGACAGGGCGGCGGGCAGTTCGGTGACGACCTTGCCGAGCGCGTAGACCAGGTCCGAGGTCAGGTGCGGACGGGCGGTGTGCCCGCCCGGGCCGGACAGGCGGACCATGATCTGGTCGCAGGCGGCGGTGATGCCGCCGGTGCGCAGGCCCACCTTGCCGACGACCTGGCGGGGGTCGCAGTGCAGGGCGAAGATCCGGTCGACGCCCTCCATCGCCCCGGCCTTGACGACCTCCACCGCCCCGCCGGGGAGCTCCTCGGCGGGTTGGAAGAGCAACCGGACCCGGCCGGGCAGGGCTCCCGCACGGTCCTGCTGCGCGAGGAAGGCCCCCGTCGCCAGCAGGACCGTGGTGTGCACGTCGTGTCCGCAGGCGTGCGCGACGCCCGGAACGGTGGAGCGGTAGGGGACGTCCTTCTCGTCGGGGAGGGGGAGCGCGTCGATGTCGGCGCGCAGGGCCACGGTGGGGCCGGGTCCGTCCCCGACGTCACAGATCAGGCCGGTCCCCTGGGGGAGGGTCCGGGGCCGCAGTCCCACCTCGCGCAGCCGTTCGGCCAGACGGCCGGTGGTGCGGTGCTCGGCGAAGGCCAGCTCCGGGTGCATGTGCAGGTCCCGGCGAAAGCCCTTGAGCTCCCGCTCATGGCGCGCCAGAAAAGCGGTCAACTGTTCCGGCAGGTCACGTCCCTGCATGCGAGGGTCCCCTCTTCGTTACACGTCTTACCGCGCACCGGCTCCGCCGCCGGCACCGACCGTCGCACGGGTGGGACCGCCCTCGAACTCGGCGGAGAGCAGGTCCACGACGTCCTCGAGCGAACCGCCCGCCGCGACGACCTCCCGCTGGCGTTCGTAGGAGGCGCCCTTTTCCAGGACCTCGAAGACCAGGTCCAGGTCCTGCGCGCACCCCAGGCGGGTGGCGACCGGCGTTAACTCGTGGACCAGCTCGTAGAGGTCGTCCCGGATCGGAACCGTGGTTCCGTGTGCGTCCGTGATGACACGAGCGTCGAGTCCGTAGCGGGTGGCCCGCCACTTGTTGTCCTTCACCACCCAGGACGGCGGGCTGGGCAAGCTGTACCCGCGGTCGAGCTGGTGATCGAACATCTCCACCAGACTCTGGGAGAGAGCGGCGGCCATTCCCACCTCGCGCAAGGTGGGAATGCCGTCGAACATCCGGATCTCTATGGTGCCGAAATCCGGGTGCGGACGGATGTCCCACCACACTTCCTTGATAGAGGCGATGGTACCTGCCCGGAGAAGGGTTTCGAGGTATTCCTCGAAAGCGGCCCAGCCCGGGAGGTTGGGCGGGGGCCCCGAGGTGGGCAGAGCGCCGAAGACAATCGAGCGCGCGGAGGCCAGGCCGGTGTCGTGACCGTTCCAGAATGGGCTGGAAGCACTCAAAGCGAGAAAATGCGGTAGATACTTCGCAAGTGCGTTCACGATCGGAATGGCCTTCTCCTGCCCGCGCACACCGACGTGCACGTGGACCCCGCAGGTCAGGATCCGGCGGGCCAGCCACTGCATCTGGTCCACCAGCTCGCCGTAGCGTTTGCCGGGGCTGAGCTCCTGGTCCCGCCAGTCATCGATCGGGTGGGTCCCCGAGCAGGTCAGGGTGGTTCCGCGCGGTTCGAGGACCTCACGCATCCGGGCCACGTTGCGGGAGAGGTCCAGCTTGGCCTCCTCCACCGTCTCGCAGATCCCCGTGACCACCTCCACCTGGGACTGCATGAGTTCGTGCCGCAGCGGGGGGACCGCCGCCGCACTGCTCAGGTCGGGGAGGGCCGCGAGAAGCTGCTGCGCCTCCTGCCGAAGATGGCGACTGCTCCGGTCGACGAGTTGAAGCTCCCACTCGACCCCGAGCGTCGCACGTTCGGACGTTTTGAATGCGATTCCCATGTGCCCTCCAGGTGTGGGGCGGCCGCTGTGACCGACGCACCGCTCATCCCGGCGAACCGACCAACCGGGACAGGGGAGGACTACCCGTCACACACCTCGCGCATACGGAATCAAACACCCAGAAAAAAGCGAATTCTTTCCAAGTGCTTTTCACTTCCTTTGGGGCTCCCGCCGGGGTCGGAGAGCCGTCGCTGCGGCCACCGCACCGACCACGGCCCCCACCAGCGACAACCCGAGGGCGAGCACCCGTCGGGCGAACCGGCGCTCGGCCAGTTCCTTCGCGCACGGCCGCAGAACCGGGGTCGGCCGGGTCCAGTCCATGCCGTTCTCCTCCGGCAGCGGGAGGGACCCGGTGTAGGGCGGCGGCACCGGAAGCCAGGTGGCCGTCCAGGCCGCGCTGAACACCACCAGGCGCATCACCAGGTTGATCCACACCAGCAGGCCGACCAGCACGGCGAAGGACGCGTAGACCGGGTTGCTGAGCGTCCCGGCCAACAGCTGCGCCGCGACGTTCTTGAGCACCTCGAACCCCACCGCCGCCAGCAGCGCGCCCCGCCACATCATCCTGGTCGGCCGCCCGGACCCCGACAGCAGCGCGAAGGTCAGCAGGAAAAGGCACATGTTCACACCGACGGCGATGACCAGTGCCAGGGCCCGCAGGGACAGGTTCGCCGGCAACGACCCGTCCAGCCCCACCAGGGAGAGCAGCCACACCGTGGCGGTCTGCATGACGCTGGTGAACGCGACCGTGAAGAACAGGGCCGACCCCAGCCCGACCATGACCAGCAGGTCCCCCGCCTTGCGCAGCACGAAGTTGGGCCCGTGCTTGAGGTTCTTCAACCAGATCGAGTGCAGGGCCTCCCGCAACGCCGACACCGAGTTCAGGCCCGCGTACAGCAGACCGAGCAGACCGAGCAGACTCGCGCCCACCCGGGCGTCGGCGATCTGCTCCATGGGCAGCTGCTGGGACAGCCCCGGCAGCACGTCGTCCAGCGCCTCCTCCAGGTAGGAGGTGAGCTCGACCTGCCGGGCCGCCAGGAAACCGACGACCGCGAAGGCCAGCGCCAGCAGCGGGAAGAAGGACAGGAAGGCGAAGTAGGTGACCCCGCCCGCCAGCTGGTTCCCCCTGCGGTCCGAGTAGCGCTCACCGGCACGCACCAGGTGGTCGACGAACGGGTACCGGCGCCGCAGCCCCCAGTAGGTGTCCATCGCCAGGTTCCGGTAGTGCCGTGCCTTGTCCTTCGCCCGGTCCAGCGCTGCGGCCATGGTCCCCCTGTCCGTTCCGTTCCCCCGTCGCCCGCCGCACTCACGGCGGCCTTCCGGCGGTTGCGCGTACGCAGGGGCACAACCTAACGTCACCGCACCTTCGCAGGGAAAGCCCCACACCCGGCCGGTACCGAAGTGACGGCAGACTGGAACCGTACATTGACGTGGATTTCCACTGAGGGAACCGAGAACGGAGACGGCGCGTGGGGGTCACCGGAGCACGGGTGCGGGCGGTGTTGGGGGCGAGGACCGGGGGCCCGGTCGGAAACTGGCCGGAGGCCCCCGGTGACGGGGCCCTGACGCTCGCCTTCAAAGAGCGCTTCGGCTCCGAGCCCGAGGGCCTGTGGCACGCACCCGGGCGGCTCGCGCTGATGGGCGAGCACACCGCGGCCGGCGGCGGTGCGGCCCTGTACGCCGCCCTGCCCTGGGGGGTGACAGCCGCCGTCGGCACCACCCCGGACGGTCGTGTGCGCACCGCTGCGCCCGCGGGGCCGCTCGGCGAACGGCACCGCGCCGCCCGGGCCGTGCGGGAGACCGTGGCCGACGCGCGCGACGGGGGCCTGCTGGAGAGCGGCCTCGGACTCCGGGTGCTCCTCGGTTCGGACCTGCCCGAGCACGCCTCCCTGGGCCACACCGAGGCGGTGGGCGCTGCGGTGCGCCTGGCCCTGGCCGACCTGGCCGGGGCCGACCGCCCCGCCGGGGCGGATCTGGCCGGGACCACCGCCGGAGGGGGCGTCGCCCTGGACGCCCGTCCCGGGCACGCCGTACGGGTGAACCTGGCCAGCGGCCGGACCACCCTGCTGCCCTTCGACCTCGCAGGGGCCGGGCTGCGGCTGCTCGTGTTGGAGACCGGGGCGCTGCCCCGGCGGGACCCCCGTCCGGTCCGCGCCACCGAACTGGCCCGGGCCCAGGAGGTGCTGGGGCCGCTGCGCGCCGTCCAGGACCTGCCGGAGGCGCTGCGCGGCCTCCAGAACCCGGTGCTGCGCGGCCGCGTGGAGTACGCCGTCACCGAGGTCCACCGGCTCAACGCGACGGTCGGGCTGCTGCGCGCGGGCCGCGCCGTGCAGATCGGGCCGGTGCTGTCCGCCTCGCACCTGTCCCTGCGCCGGTTCGGCCTGCCCCTGCCGGCCGTGGAGCTGGCGGTCGAGACCGCGGCGCGCGCCGGCGCCCGGGGGACCCGGATGTCGGGGTGGGCCGGGACCGCCCTCGCCCTGGTCGGCGAGGACCGAGTGGCCGACGTCGCGGAGGCGGTCCGCGGTGCGTTCGCGGAGAAGGGGTGGCCCGAGCCCCGGATCCGCGCCGCGGTACCCGCCGACGGGGCCCGCCGGAAACCCTGAGCCCACCACCGCGGAGCGCCGCTTCCGCGTCCCCTCCGGGGGCCGGTCCCGGCCGCTGGAGGAGATCGGAGTGAACCCGACTACTCTGTCAGCGATCACAAGGGACATAACACTCACCCGAGCGGCGCACGGCGCGGAGCAGATAGGCGATTCGATGGCTGACCGACGGCAGCGGGAGGAACCCGGCTCGACCGGTGAACACGACAGAGGCGGCGTGTTCCGGCGCGGGGGCGACCCCGGCAGGGCGGACGCGTTCGAGAAGCTCTACCGTTCGCGCGAGTCCGAGCAGCGGGTGGTGGGCGAGACCCGCCGGCTCCCCCCGGCCGACCGGGTGCCCCCGCACCGCCCGAAGAGGCGCCCCACCCACAGCGCCGGACGCGAGTACGACGGCCGCGGCATCAAGCGCCGCGCACAGGAGCGCCGCAGGAGGAAGGTCCGCAACGCGTTCGTCGTGGCGCTGATCCTCCTCCTGGTGATCCCCGGCGCCTTCTACCTCTGGGCGGACTCGCGGCTGGAGCGGGTCGAGGCGCTCCAGGACTACGAGGGCCGACCGGACCGCCAGCCCGGGACCACCTACATGATCGTCGGCTCCGACAGCCGCGACGGCCTGGACGACGAGCAGGTCCAGGACCTGGCCACCGGCCGGGCCGAGGGCCGTCGCACCGACACGATCATGGTGCTGTACATGCCCCGCGACGGCGACCCCACGATCGTCAGCGTGCCGCGCGACTCCTACGTCCCCATGGCCATTCCGGGTTACGCGGACAACAAGATCAACACCGCCTTCGCCGACGCCGTGTGCGGCACCGACGAGTCGGAGACGGAGGTCTGCGGCGGCCCGGGGCCTCTGGTGCAGACCTTCGAGCAGGCTTCGGGCGTACGGATCGACCACTACGTCGAGATCGGCATGGGCGGCTTCGTCGACCTGGTCGACGCGGTCGGCGGCGTGGAGCTGTGCCCGGAGGAACCGATGGCGGACCCGAAGGCGGGCCTGGACATCGAGGCGGGTTGCCAGGAGATGGACGGCGGCACCGCGCTGGGCTACGTGCGCACCCGCGCCACCGCGCGCGCCGACCTGGACCGGATCCAGCGCCAGCGCGAGTTCTTCTCCGCGCTGATCCAGAAGGCCGGCGCCCCCTCCACGATGGTCAACCCCTTCCGTTCGGTGCCGCTGGTGCTCGCGGGCACCGACACGTTCATGGTCGACGAGGGCGACAAGCTGCGCCACCTGGCGAGCATGCTGCTGGCGATGCGCGGCGGCACCCGGACCACCGCCGTGCCGGTGGGCAGCACCCCGACCCTGGACGGCGTGGGTTCGGTCGTGCTGTGGGACGAGGGCAGGTCCGAGCAGATGTTCGAGGCGATGCGCACCGGCGAGCCCATCCCCGAGGAGGTCATGGAGGACTAGGGCGGCACGGCGGAGCGGGTGTCGGCCGAGGGCGCCCCCGCCCCGGACCGGACCGTGAACGAGCGAAGGGCCCGTCACCGGAGTGACGGGCCCTTCTTCGTGACGTTCCGTACTGTGCGCGCCTACCCCCCAGCGGGCGCACGGCCGGCACGTCGGCTCGTGGTGGCCGAGGGGCGTTGAACCCGCTCTGGCCTGCCGGTTCTCACCGGCGTGTCTCCACAATAGGTCAAAGTTCGCGAAAGGTGCGAATCGTGTTCACGTGTCCTACGTCGCACCCGGGACCCGAGGCCCCTGTCCGGCTCTGCCATCCTCCCACCGCGGCCCCGCCGATGTGACCCGAACACGGGAAACATGCCGGGGAACTTCCAACTCCACGGGACCCCGAACCCCCGTGAACACCGCTTTCCACGCTTTTCACCCCGGCACCGGGACCGATGGCACGACGACGCCCGGACGCCCCTCGTACGGGCGCCCGGGCGTGGTCAAGGTCTCATCGCGACCGCCGGCTCATGGCCGCCGCGAGCCGACCTCCTAGGCGAGGCGCTTGCTCAGGTTCTCGTCCAGGGCAGCGAGGAACTGCTCGGTGGTCAGCCACTCCTGGTCGGATCCGATCAGCAGGGCCAGGTCCTTCGTCATCTGGCCGCCCTCGACGGTCTTGATGACGACGTCCTCGAGGGTGTTCGCGAACTCGACCACCTTCGGGGTGTTGTCCAGCTTGCCCCGGTGCTCCAGACCGCGGGTCCACGCGAAGATGGAGGCGATCGGGTTGGTCGAGGTGGGCTTGCCCTGCTGGTGCTGGCGGTAGTGACGGGTCACGGTGCCGTGGGCGGCCTCGGCCTCCACGGTGCGGCCGTCAGCGGTGCGCAGGACCGAGGTCATCAGGCCGAGCGAGCCGTAGCCCTGGGCGACGGTGTCGGACTGGACGTCGCCGTCGTAGTTCTTGCACGCCCAGACGTAGCCGCCCTCCCACTTGAGCGCGGCGGCGACCATGTCGTCGATGAGGCGGTGCTCGTAGGTCAGGCCCGCGGCGGCGAACTTGTCCTTGAACTCGGTCTCGAAGATCTCCTCGAACACGTCCTTGAACATGCCGTCGTAGGCCTTGAGGATGGTGTTCTTGGTGGACATGTACACCGGGTAGTTGCGGTCCAGGCCGTAGTTCAGGCTGGCGCGCGCGAAGTCCTCGATGGACTTGCGGAAGTTGTACATGCCCATCGCGACACCGCCCGCCTCGGGGAAGTTCGCGACGTCGAACTCGACCGGCTGGCTGCCGTCGGCCGGGGTGTAGGTCATGGTGACCGTGCCGGGGCCGGGCACCTTGAAGTCGGTGGCCTTGTACTGGTCGCCGTGGGCGTGACGGCCGATGATGACCGGCTTGGTCCAGCCCGGCACCAGCCGCGGCACGTTCTCGCAGATGATGGGCTCGCGGAAGACGACACCGCCGAGGATGTTGCGGATGGTGCCGTTGGGCGACCGCCACATCTTCTTGAGGCCGAACTCCTCGACCCGGGCCTCGTCCGGCGTGATGGTGGCGCACTTGACGCCGACGCCGTGCTCCTTGATGGCGTTGGCCGCGTCGACGGTGATCTGGTCGTCGGTGCGGTCACGCTCCTCGATGCCGAGGTCGTAGTACTTCAGGTCGATGTCGAGGTACGGCAGGATCAGACGGTCCTTGATGAAGGACCAGATGATCCGGGTCATCTCGTCGCCGTCGAGCTCGACTACGGGGTTTTCGACCTTGATCTTGGCCATGGCTGTGTGGCTGTCCCTTCAGTCTTCGCTACCGCCTCGTGCGGCGGAGGGCCGGAACCGGTTCGTGGCCGGCTCCGGGTTCCGCGCGCGCGGCAATCCCCTGATCCCGCCCGGTATCCGTGCTTACCGGGGAGGCGGTGCTTGTCGGTGTCGCAGTATCTCGACATCAAGCTTATTCGACGCCTAGGCGGAGAGTTGCGGCGCCACCCAGGCCAACACGATCAGCAGGCCCGCGAGCGAGACCAGGGTGAGTAGATCGACCCACCTCCGACGCACCGCCAGCAGGCCGATCCAGTCCTTGGGCAGGAGCAACCTGAAGGTCGCCGCGAGCAGCAGCGCACCCGCGATGATCGCCGGGCCGCGTTTGAAGTGGGCCGCGGCCACGACCGCGATCCCCGCGGCCAGAGCCGACAGGACCAGGGCGTAGGGCACCTGGGAAAGCCAGTAGGGCACTTTCCTCCGGCCGCCCTCCACCGAGCCCGAACCCCCGTCCGGGGTGCGCCCGTCCGACTCCGCCACCTCAGCCTGCTCCGCGTCGTCCACCCAGTCCCGACCTGTTCGTTTCCGAATTGCTTGGCCGCCGCGCGGCTCGTTCTGCCGACCTCTCCCCGGGCATCTGGCACAGACCGGCCAACCCTCGAAAGGAGACTGTCCGAAACCGGACAGTCTCCAGTGTGGCTCACGTTCCTGGTGGCCCCGGTCGGGCCCGTGTGCGACGGACCCCGACACCCGGAAGAGGACCCGCCCATTGTAGTGAACGGCACCGCCGGAGCCCCAGGGCTCACGGAAACGGACTTGTCCCCCTTCGGGGATATCAGTGACCGTTTCCTACTCCCGGTTCGGCCACAGAGCCGTATTTCCGCGCCTTATCCGCCTAACTCCGGAGTAAGCGCGTAGAACGCGTACCAGCCGGGTAACCCAGAGTGGAGATGAGCGCACCGGTGAGCGAGGACCACCCCCATGAAGCCCACGCGACGTGTAGACCGAGCCGCCACCCCCCGACAGCCGCCCCTCCCCCACCGCCGACCCCACCCCCACCGACCGCGCCCCACCAGCACGGGAGGAGCCCCCGTGGACGGCCCCTATCTGCGGGTGGAGGAGTCCGGGGACATCCGCCCGCTCCCCGCCGAGGTGACCACGGTCGGCCGCGGTGAGGGCACCGACATCCGGCTGCACGACCCGAGCGTGTCCCAGCTCCACGCCGAACTCGTCCGCCGGGGGCCCTACGTCTACGTCGTCGACCTGGGCCTGTCCCGCAACGGCACCCGGGTCAACGGCCGCCCGATCGCCCGGCGCGTCCTGGCCGAGGGCGACGTCGTGAGCTTCGGCACCGCCCGCTGCCGGATCGGCGGCCTGCCCAACGAACAGCTCAGCCCCGACATCGAGCTCCGCAGGGGCGCCGCCCCCGAACTCACCCGGCGCGAACTGGACGTACTGACCGCCCTGTGCCGGCCCGCGCTCTCCGAGGAGGCCTTCGTCGCCCCCGCCACCGCCCGCGACATCGCCGAAGCACTGGTGGTCACCGAGGCCGCGGTCAAACAGCACCTGCTCCGGCTCTACCAGAAGTTCCGCATCCCGGAGGGACAGAACCGCCGCACCCGGCTGGCCAACGAGGTCGTGGCCCTGGGCCTGGTCCGCCCGATGCCGCTGGGTGACTCCTCCCGCCGGGCGAGCTGAGCGTCCGGCTCGGACGCGACGAGGGGGCGGCCCCGTGCGGGACCGCCCCCTCGGACAGGCGGCAGGAGCGCCGGGCAGCCGATCAGGCCGCCGAGCCGGCCTGCCGCTCAGCGGCCTCCACCACGTTGACCAGCAGCATGGCCCGAGTCATCGGGCCCACGCCGCCGGGGTTGGGGGACACGTGTCCGGCGACCTCGGGGACGTCGAGGGCGACGTCCCCGACCAGCCCGTCGTCGGTGCGCGTCACACCCACGTCCAGCACGGCCGCGCCCGGCTTGACCATGTCCTTGGTGATCAGCCCGGGGACACCCGCACCGGCGACGATGATGTCGGCCTTGCGCGTGTGCTCGGCCAGGTCACGGGTACCGGTGTGGCACAGGGTGACGGTGGCGTTCTCCGAGCGCCGGGTCAGCAGCAGGCCGAGGGGGCGCCCCACGGTCACGCCACGACCGACCACCACGACCTCCGCGCCCCGGATCGGCACCTCGTAGCGGTTGAGGAGCTCCACGATGCCGCGCGGGGTGCACGGCAGCGGGGCCTCCTCCATCAGGACGAGCTTGCCCAGGTTGACCGGCTGGAGGCCGTCGGCGTCCTTGGCCGGGTCGATCAGCCCCAGCACCCGGTTCTCGTCCAGCCCCCGGGGCAGCGGCAGCTGCACGATGTACCCGGTGCAGGCCGGGTCCTCGTTGAGTTCGTGCACCGCCTGCTCCACCTGCTCCTGGGTGGCGTCCGCGGGCAGGTCGCGGCGGATGCTGGCGATGCCGACCTGGGCGCAGTCGCGGTGCTTGCCACGCACGTAGGAGTGGCTGCCCGGGTCGTCGCCGACCAGGACGGTACCGAGGCCGGGGGCGAGGCCCTTGGCGTGCAGCTTGGCCACCCGCTCCGCCAGCTCCTCGCGAATGGCCTTCGCGGTGGCCTTTCCGTCCAGAACGATCGCGCTCATACGTTGCTCCTCGCTGACTGGGCTAGTGGAAGAAGTGGCGGGTGCCGGTGAGGTACATGGTGACCCCGGCGGCCTCCGCGGCGGCGATGACCTCGGCGTCACGGACCGAGCCGCCGGGCTGGACGACGGCGCGCACCCCGGCCTTGGTGAGGATCTCCAGACCGTCGGCGAACGGGAAGAAGGCGTCACTGGCGGCCACGGAGCCCCTGACCCGCTCACCGGCGCGGGAGACGGCGAGGCCGGCCGAGTCGACCCGGTTGACCTGGCCCATCCCGACACCGACCGTGGCGCCGTCGGAGGCGAGCAGGATCGCGTTGGACTTGACCGCGCGCACGGCCTTCCAGGCGAAGGCCAGGTCGGCGAGGAGGGCCTCGTCGGCCGCCTCCCCGGTGGCCAGCGTCCAGGTGGCGGGGTCGTCGCCCTCGGCGTCGACGACGTCGGTGTCCTGGACCAGCAGGCCGCCGCTGATCTGACGGGTCTCCACGCGCGGGCCCCGGGCCGGGTCGGCCACGGCCAGCAGGCGGATGTTCTTCTTCCCGGAGAGCTTCTCGACGGCCTCGGGGGTGAACCCGGGGGCGACGACGACCTCGGTGAAGATCTCGAAGATCTGCTCGGCCAGCTCGGCGCCGACCTCGCGGTTGGTGGCGATCACACCGCCGAACGCCGAGACCGGGTCGCTGGCGTGCGCCTTGCGGTGCGCCTCGACGTTGTCGGCGCCCACCGCGATGCCGCACGGGTTGGCGTGCTTGATGATGGCCACGCACGGCTCGTCGAAGTCGTGGGCGGCGCGCAGAGCGGCGTCGGCGTCGACGTAGTTGTTGTAGGACATGGCCTTGCCGTGCAGCTGCTCGGCACCGGCCAGGCCGGTACCGGCCGAACCCGCCTCGGTGTACAGCGCGGCCTTCTGGTGCGGGTTCTCGCCGTACCGCAGGGCGGCGGTGCGGGTGTGCGCGGAGGCGCGGAACGCGGGCCACCCGGTGGACTCGGCTTCGGCGTCGGGCGCGTACGCGCCGGCGAACCAGTCGGCCACCGCGGCGTCGTAGGCGGCGGTGTGCTGGAAGGCCAGGCCCGCCAGCCGCTTGCGCTGCTCCAGGGTGAAGCCGCCGTCCCGGACGGCCTCCAGGGTGGAGTCGTAGCCGGCGGGGTCGACCACGATCGCCACGCTGCCGTGGTTCTTGGCCGAGGCGCGCACCATCGCGGGGCCGCCGATGTCGATCTTCTCGATGCAGTCGGCCTCGGAGGCGCCGGAGGCGACGGTGTCGGAGAAGGGGTAGAGGTTGACCACGACCAGGTCGAAGGGGGCGATGCCCAGTTCGTCGATCTTGGCGACGTGGTCGGGGTTTCCCTGGTCGGCGAGGAGCCCGGCGTGCACGGCCGGGTGCAGGGTCTTGACCCGACCCTCCATGATCTCCGGGAAACCCGTGACGTCCTCGACGGGGGTGACGGGGACGCCGGCCGCGGTGAGGCGGGCGGCCGTGGAGCCGGTGGAGACGATCTCCACCCCGGCCTCGGCCAGGCCGACGCCCAGCGCCTCCAGGCCGGTCTTGTCGTACACGCTGATCAACGCACGCCTGATGGCCTGCTGGGTCACCTGGAACTCCTTGTGTCGGTGCGGCCGAACCGCACGTGCCTGCCGTCGATGGTCCAGCCCTCGCGGGCGAGGCGGCCGACCGTGTCGACCAGCATCCGCCGCTCCACGGTCTTGATCCGCTCGTGGAGGCCGGCCTCGTCGTCGCCGTCCTCGACGGGTACCGCGACCTGGTCGATGATCGGACCGGAGTCGACGCCCTCGTCGAGGAAGTGGATGGTGGTGCCGGTGACACGGACGCCGTGGGCGAGCGCGTCGCGTACGGCGTGCGCGCCGGGGAAGGAGGGCAGCAGCGCCGGGTGGATGTTGACCGCCTGGTGGCGGCCGACCACGGCGGGCCCGAGGATGCGCATGAAACCGGCGGAGACCACCAGGTCGGGCGTGTGTTCCGCGATCCGGTCGGACATGGCCGTGTCCCAGGCCGTCCGGTCGGCGTAGGAACGGAACGGTACGACGAACGTGGGTACACCGGCCTCCCGGGCCACCTCGACACCGCGTGTTCCCTCGCGGTCCGATCCCACGGCGACGATCTCGGCCCCGTATTCGGGGTCCTTCGCGGCTTCCATCAGGGCGGCCATGTTGCTGCCCGTCCCCGATATGAGAACCACCACTCGCGCGGACAAAGCGTGCTTCTCCCTCATGTGTAGAAGAACGGTGTGGGGACCCGGTCCCCACCCCGGGGGCGCCGGGGGACGGCGCAGCATCCGGGATTCGCGTACGCCTGGTACAGACGCCAGGCCTGGGCCTATCCGGCCCGTCCGCGTTCACACCCTATCGGGCCGGGTAGCGTCTACCTCACGCGGACCGGCCCTTCCCCGCCTCCCCGGAGGCGCCGGGGGCCGGGGCTCCGCGCCACCATCGCCACCCGCTCCGCGCAGGCGCGCGCGGACCACGGCGCCCCGCGGTACGGGGCGTCCCCGAAGGAGTGAACCTGTGACCGACAACAGCCCGGAGCCCCGTGCCGAAGGCCAGCCGCCCAAGGTCGAGCGAGGAGGCCTGTGGGGACTGTTCCTCGGCCTGGCGGGCCTGCTGCTCCCGCCCTACGGTGTGGTGCTGTCCGTGTTCGGTGTCGTCCAGGGGTTCCGGGCCCGCCGCGCCGCACGCGCGCACAGCTCCCAGGCGCCGGGCGCCCTGATGAGCGTGGCCCTGGGCGTGGTCGGGATCGTGATGTCCACGAGCATGCTGGCGGTCCTCTTCGTCTACCAGGAGGAGGTCACCGAATTCCGTGACTGCTCCGCCAGGGCCCACACGGTGTCGACCCAGAAGGAGTGCGAGAGCACCTGGGAGTCCGACACCGGCCTGCCGCCGGTGGTCGTGGGCGGCTAGAAGAGGTGGGAGGGCGGACCTCCCGGTGAGGGGGCGGTGGGCAAAAGTCCGCCGCCCCCTCGCGCGCGTCCCGGGGTCCGACCCCGGTCGCCGCACGTCACGACCGGTTTCCGGACAGCTTCCTCTGGGGAAAGGGCTGTTTCCCAAAGCAGCAGGCGCAACCAAAGGTATTACACTTAGTATGCAATCGTTTACTAAAAGTGCTGCCATGTCTGCGTGGAGAGGACCCGATGGACACCGACGTCCCCGGCTCATCCGGACCGGAACTGAAGGAGTACACCGCTCTGTTGAGGCGCCGCTGGCGTCTGGTGGGCGCTGGGGTGCTCGGCGGGCTGGTCCTCGCCACCGCCGGGGTGGTCGCTGTTCCGTCGACCTACACCTCGACCGCCGCCGTGCAGGTCCGCCCGACCGGAATGGCCGAGTTCACCGGGGAGCGGTCCGGCCGCCTGACCGGCGACGTCAACCTGGACAGCGAGGCCCAGGTCGTACTCTCCGACCAGGTCACCACCGTCATGGTCGACGCCCTGCCCGGGGACACCGCCCCCGCGGACCTGCGCGAGCGGATCGACGTGACCGTCCCCTCCAACAGCAACATCCTCGAACTCCACTACTCCGCCCCCTCACCCGATGCCGCGCGGGAAGGGGCCGACGCCCTCGCCGCCGCCTACCTCGAGCACCGGGGCGAACAGGCCCGGTCCCTCATCAGCAGCCGGCTGGACGCGCTGCGCGGCGAACAGGAAGGGCTCTACGAGAGACTGTCCGAGCTGACCGCGGAGAACGCCGGGGCGGTCGGCGCGGACCGGGTCAGCGCCGATGCCCAGGCCGAGGCGGTACGCCAGGAGATCAGCGACATCGGCAACGGCATCAGCCCGCTGAGCGCCCTCCACGAGACGGTCTCCCCCGGCCAGGTCATCACCCCGGCCGGCCTCCCCGAGGCCCCCACCTCCCCCGTGGCCCTGCTGTGGCTGGTCGCGGGCGCCGCCCTCGGGCTGGTCGCCGGGCTCCTCGCCGCCCTGGTCCGCGACCGCCTGGACCCGCGCGTGCACGACACCGAGGACACCGCCCGGATCGGATCCGTCCCCGTCCTGCTGGAGCTGTCCGGCTCCGGCCTGTCCACCGAGGCGGACCCGGACGGCCAGCGCGCCAACGGGTTCGCGCACCTGGTCCGTGCCCGCCTCGCCGACCACGCGACCGGCCGCGTCGTCCTGGTCACCGGGACCGCCCCGGGGCGCTCGGGCTCCACCGCCGCGGTGAACCTGGCGGCGGCCCTCGCCCGGACCGGCTCCGAGACCCTGTTGGTCTGCGCCGACCCGCGCACCGGCACCGTCGGCGAGCTGCTCGGGCCGGCCGAGGGCCCCGGCCTCGCCGAGATCCTGGTCGACGGTGAGGACCCTGCCGAGCTGGAGGTCCGCCCCGCCGCCGTTCCGCGCCTACGGGTGCTGCGCAACGGGCGCGCCGGGACGGCGGCGCCGGTCCAGAGCAGCGCCGCGGAACTGGTGGAGCTGCTGCGGGAACACGCCGAGTTCGTGGTGGTCGTCACCGCCGCGTTCGGTGAGAGCGCGGACGCCCAGGCTCTGGCCGCCTCCGCCGACCTGCTCCTGCCCGTGGTCGAGCTGGGACGGAGCCGCCGCACGGACCTGGTCGGCACGGTAACCGCCGGAGACCGGTTCGGCGTCACCGTCCCGGGCGCGATCACCGTCCCGCGCCAGCCGGGCCCGGGCCCCGTCCCGGCCGCGCCCGCCACTCCGTGCCCCGTTCCCCCGGCCCCGCGCAAACCCAGCGGTACCGGTACCGCCGCGGACGCTCCGGTCCCCGCCGACCACGGGGCCGCACCCGCCGGGTCCCGGCGTTGACCGGCCGTGGCACCGCCGTACCGGGCCCGTCCGCGCCCGGTGCGGTCCGGGACCCCCTACCGGGGCGCGAAGCCGCCCCGGTCACCGGGTGGCCGCTGGTGTGGCTGCTGGCCGGCTACCCGCTGTGGTGGGCGCTGGGCATGGGCCAGTTCGCGTACTGGCTGTTCGCCGTGCCGATGCTGGCCGAACTGGTGCGCCGCCACCGGACGGTGGGGCTGCGGGTCCCGCCGGGGTTCTGGCTGTGGGGGCTCTTCCTGGTGTGGACGGTCCTCGGTCTGGCGCTGATCCCGCTGGAGATGCCCGGGACGGTCCCGGACAGCGGCGGCTACCCCGGGGCCCTGCTGCGGGTGGTCAACTACCTCGTCCTGACCGTACTGCTGCTCTACGCGGGCAACCTGACCGAGCGCGAACTGCCGGTGCGGCTGGTCGTGTGGTCCCTGGCAGTGCTGTGCCTGACCACGATCGCCGGGGGCTACCTCGGGATGCTCGCGCCCCGGTTCGAGTTCACGGCCCCGCTGGAGTACCTGGTCCCGGGCTCGCTGGCCGCCGACCCCTACGTCCAGACACTGATCCACCCGGCCTCGGCGCAGATCATGGACGTCTTCGGCGGGGTCGAGACACCTCGGCCGAAGGCGCCCTGGGAGTACACCAACGTCTGGGGCTACATGCTGTCCCTGCTGTTGGTCTGGGTCGTGGTGGGTTGGGTCGCCGGGGACTCGGGGTGGTCCCGTCTGGGCGCCCTGGCCGCGATCGCGCTGGCAGTGGTCCCGGTCGTGTACTCCCTGAACCGTGCGCTCTGGGCCGGGTTGGCGCTGTCGCTGGCGTTCGGCGCCGCACAGGCGCTGCGCCGGGGGCGGGTCGTCCTGGTCGGGGCCGGGGCGGTCGCCGTGGTCGCGGTTCTGCTCGCCCTGGCCCTGTCGCCGCTGGCCGAGGTCGTACGGGCCCGTGCGGAGAACCCGCACAGCGACGACGGCCGGGCGGCGACCAACATCGCGTCCGTTGAGGCGGCGAACCTGTCCCCGGTGGTCGGCTGGGGCACCACCCGCGAGAGTCTGGGCAGCTCGGAATCGATCGCCGTGGGCCCCACTCCCGGCTGTCCGGGCTGCGGTCAACACGTCATCGGCAACGCCGGGCAGCTGTGGATGACCCTCATCGCCAGCGGCTGGGTGGGCGCCTTCCTGCTCTTCGCGTTCTTCGCGCGGGTGGCCTGGCGCTACCGGTCCGCCTCGACGACGGTCGGGCAGGGCGCCCTGCTCACCGTCCTGCTTCTGTTCTGGTACATGTTCTTCTACGTCGCGCTCATGTCCCCGCTCGCCGTCACCATGATCGCCGTCGCCCTGCTCTGGCGGTGCGAGGAACCGGCGCTCCGAAGTCGCGGGACCGCGCGCACCGGCGGAGGTGCCTGGTGAACAGCGAGACCACCTATCTGACCGACCTCGCGGCGGTGCTGTGGCCCTGCGGGGGCCTGCTCGGCCCGGACGACGGCACGGTGCGGCGGATGGCCCACCGGAACCGGGGCAACCAGTACCTTCCTGTACCCAACGCGCACAACCCGCGGGTGATCCTGCCGGCCCACAACCGCTCGGCGGCCGCCCGTGGCATCACCTCCTTCTCCCAGGGGCACTCCCTGCGGGAACGGTTGCGGACACTGCTCCTGACCAGCGCGTTCGCAACCGGGATCGCTCCACTGCTGCTGCGCGACCGGCTGTACGTGGGTGCGGGCCCGGGGATCGAGCACGCGCTCACCGCCGCCCTGGACCGCGATCTCGCCATCGCGATCCACGTGGGACCGCCGCGCGCCAACCGCAAACCGGTCCTGCTGCTGCTCACACCGGGCGGACGAACCATCGGTTACGCCAAGGTCGCCATCAACGACCTCACCTCCCGCCTGGTGCGGGCGGAGACCCGGGCCCTGCGACACCTCGCGGAGTCCAGGCTCCGGGACGTGACCGTGCCGCGCCTGCTCTACGACGGCGAGTGGAACGGCCACCCCCTGCTGGTCCAGGAGGCGCTGCCGGTCGGCGACCAGACCGACCGGCCCACCCGGCACCAACTGCTGCGCTGCGTCACCCAGATCGTGGGGCTGGCACGGGTGCGGGAGCGCAGACTCTCGGCGAGCCCCTACCGGCGGTCGCTGGACGAGCGCATCGCCAAACTCGGTGCCCGTCCCGAAGCCGCTCCCCTGCGTGCCGCGCTCCACCGCCTACCGGACGTGTCGCTGCCCTTCGGGGCCTGGCACGGCGATCTGACCAGGTGGAACATCGCCAGTACGGCGCGGAGGGCGTTCGTGTGGGACTGGGAGCGGCTCGCCATGGACGCGCCCGCCGGGTTCGACGCCCTGCACTACGACCTCAACGAGTCCGTCCAGGCCGGGGTGCACCCGGGCGTCCACCGCTGGTTGGACACCGGTTCCCGGCTGCTGCGCGATCCGCTGCTGGCGGAGAGCGGGCTGCGCCAGCACGCCGTCTCCACCGTGATGGCGCTGTACCTGATCGACCTCGCCACCCGTTACCTCCACGACCGCCAGTCGGAGAGCGGAAACGACCTCGCCGCCGTTGACGACTGGCTGCTGCCCGCGCTGGAGGGTCTCCAGGACAGAGCCGCGCACGAGGCGGCCCACGCCGTGTGAGCTCCCGCCCGCAGGCGGGAGCGCCGCAGCGGCCGGCACAACCGTACGCACAGCGCCGACGATCCGAGCGGCGCGTCCCAAGCACCGACACCCACAGCGCCGACCCCGCCCCGGGGAACGCCGGCGCCCACACCGAAGGAGCTCGCGATGCCCCGGGCCACCTCTGCTCTGAACCGCCTCGCCGCCCCGGCCAGGCGCGCCCTGCTGCCGATCGCCGACGGCCTGGGCGGTGTGACCAGCACCGCCCGGGCCCTGCCCGACTTCCTCATCTGCGGGGCCCAGCGTTCGGGCACCACCTCGCTGTTCAAGGCCCTGTCCCAGCACCCGGCGGCCACCGGCCCCGTCCTGCGCAAGGGGGTCCACTACTTCGACACCGGCCACCACAACGGGCCGGCCTGGTACCGCTCGCACTTCCCCCTGCGCGCCACCCTGCGGGCCCGCCGGGGACGGCCCCGTGTCAGGGCGTTCGAGTCCAGCCCGTACTACCTCTTCCACCCCCTGGCCGCCGAACGGATCGCCCGTGAACTGCCCGAGGTGCGGGTCGTGGTGATCCTGCGCGACCCGGTCGAGCGCGCCTACTCCGCGCACGCCCACGAGAGCGCGCGCGGGTTCGAGACGGAGCCGTTCGCCCGGGCGGTCGAACTGGAGGACAAGCGGCTGGCTGGAGCCGAGGAACGGCTGGTGGCGGACCCCGGCCACCACTCGCACTCCCACCAGCACCACGGATACGTGGCCCGGGGTCGCTACGTCGACCAGCTGGTCAGGATGGAACGGCACCTGGGCCGCGAGCGCATGCACGTGGTGGACTACGCCGACCTGTTCGACGGCACCCCCCGGGCCCTGGGCGGGATCGTCCGGTTCCTCGGCCTACCGCCGGGGCCGGAGACCGCTCCGGGCCGCCACAACGCACGTAAACGCGCGGTCATGCCCGACTCCCTGCGCGCCGAGCTCACCGAGCGGTTCGCCGACAGCGACGCCCGTCTCGCCGACTGGTGGGGGCGCACCCCCTCGTGGCGCGCGTGACCTCGACGCGAGCCCCCTCCCCGGCGGGCCCCGGCGGCCTCCGCGACCGCGGCCTCGGACGCGTCCTGCGCGGCGGGGCCGTCAACATGGCGGGTGCCGTGGTGGGCGCCGCCCTCAACCTCGCGCTGATCGTGGCGATCACCCGGGCGTTCTCTCAGGAGACGGCGGGGCTGCTGTTCTCGGCCACGTCGGTGTTCCTCATCATGGCCGCGGTGGCCAACGCGGGCGCCCCGGACGGGCTGGTGTACTTCATCGCCCGGCTGCGGGTGTTCGGCCGTCCCGGCGGCGTCCCGGCGCTGCTGCGGCTGGCGCTGGGCCCCGCGGTCCTGGCGGCCTGCCTGGTCTCCGTGCTGCTGGTGGTCCTCGCCCGGCCGCTGGCGGACGCCCTGGGGCCGGATGAGGCCGCCGTCTACCTGCGGCTGCTCGCGCTCTTCCTGCCGTTCGCGGTGCTCACCGACTCCGTGCTGGCGGCGACCCGTGCCCACCACGACATGTCGGTCACGGTCCTGGTGGACAAGGTGGGCCGCCCGCTGGCGCAGCTGGGCCTGGTCGGGATGATCGCTCTCTCCGGTTCCGCCGGGCTCCTCGCCCTGGCCTGGGCCGGACCGTACCTGCCCGCGGCGGTGCTGGCCTGGTTCTGGCTCGGCCGGATCGTACGCGGGGCCGAGGCCGCGCCCCCGCCCGGGGAGACCTCCACCGCCGGTGACGCCTCCCCGGCGGTGGAGGAGCGGAGCGGGCCGAAGGACCGTCAGGACCGGGTCACCCCGGCGGAGTTCTGGTCCTTCGCGCTGCCCCGGGCCCTGGGTGGGATCGCCCAGGCCGGGGTCCAACGGGGTGGTGTGGTCATGGTGGCGCTGCTGCACGGACTGACCGGCGCGGCGGTGTTCACCGCGGCCACCCGGATCATGGTCGTCGGTCAGTTCTGCACCCAGGCGGTGCTGTACGCGGCCCAGCCCCGGTTCGCGGAACTGCTGGCAGCCGGGGAGCACGGGTCGGTACGCGCGCTGTACCAGGCGGGGACCTCCTGGCTGGTCTGCCTCAACTGGCCGCTGTACCTGTCGGCGCTGATGTTCGCGCCCGAGGTGATGCGGCTGTTCGGCACCGGGTACTCCGCGGGGGCGACGGCGCTGGTCGTGGTGTGCACGGGCCAGCTGGTCGCCTCGGTGCTGGGGATGGGCGACCTCGTCCTGACGATGACCGGGCGGACCGGGTTGAACCTGCTCAACAACGTGATGTCGCTCCTGGCCAGCATCGTGGCCGGTGTCCTGCTGGTGCCCTCGTACGGGGCCGTGGGCGCGGCGGCGGCTCTGGTGGCCGCCGTGCTGGTCCGCAAACTCCTGCCGTTGTGGCAGCTGAGGTCCCTCGTGGTGCTGCACCCGTTCAGCCGACCGGTGCTGGTGGCGACCGGTAGCGCCCTGCTGTGGTTCGGAGCCCTGCCGGCACTGCTGGAGGCGGTGGTCGGCCCGGGTGCGCCGACGCCGGCCGCGGGGGTACTCGCGGGGGCGGCCGGCCACCTGTGCACGGTCTGGCTCGCGCGCGGGCACCTGGAACCACGGAGGTGACCCGGGTCTTCGCTCTCCTGTGCACCCCGCGCCCACAATCGAACACTCACAGCGATGGACTGATCACGAGATGTCTGCACGACCGGTTCTCCTGGTGGCCTCCAGCGGAGGCCACCTCACCCAACTGCGCTCGTTGCGCCCCTGGTGGCGGGAGCGGGAACGCGTGTGGGTCACCTTCCGCACGACGGACGCCGAATCAGCGCTGGCCGGGGAGTCGGTGCACTGGGCCCACCACCCCACCACCCGCAACGTCGGCAACCTGCTGCGCAACACCGTTCTGGCCCTGCGGGTGATGCGCGCGCAGCGCCCCGCGGTCGTGGTCAGCACCGGGGCCGGGGTCGCCCTGCCGTTCTTCGTCCTGGCCTGGCTGACGCGTGTCCCGACCGTCTACATCGAGGTCTACGACCGCATCGACACCCCCACCCTCACCGCCAGGCTCTGCAGGCCCTTCACCCGCCTGTTCCTCGCCCAGTGGGAGGAACAGCGTTCGTTCATGCCGACCGCCATCACCGTAGGACCGCTCCTGTGACCGAACAGACCGCACGCTCCGCACACCGCCCCGACGGCAGCGACCACCCCGACGTGGTCGTCAGCCTGGGCACCGACCACCACGCGTTCGACCGGCTGGTGCGCTGGGCCGACGACTACGCGCGCCGCCGCCCGGACCTGCGCGTCCTCGTCCAGCACGGCCACAGTTCGGCCCCGGAGAGGGCCTCGGGGACACCGTTCCTGCCCGGAGAGGAGCTGTCCGGGGCGATGCGCGGGGCAAGCGTGGTCGTCACGCACGGCGGCCCCGGAACCATCACCCAGGCCCGGGCCGCCGGACACCTGCCCGTCGTGGTCGCCCGGGATCCCGAACTGGAGGAGCACGTGGACGACCACCAGTTGCTGTTCGTCCGGCGGGTGGAGGAGGCGGGCCGGGTACACGCCTGCTCGACCGCCCAACAGCTGCACGCGTTCCTCGACAGGGCGCTGGCCTCCCCCGAGGACTTCCGGGTGGACCCCGGATCCGACGACGGACCCGAGCGCGCCGCGCTGCGCGCGGGCGAACTGATCGACCTGCTCACCGACGGGGGGCAGGACGGCGCGGCCCCGGCGGCCGTGGCCCCCGACCCGGCCGACACCTGGCCCGCGGTGACGGTGGTCGTGCCCACCCGGGACCGTCCCGAGCTGCTGCGCCGCACCCTGCGGGCGATCGTCGAGCAGGACTACCCGGGGCGGATCGCCACCATCGTGGTGTTCGACAACGACCAGCCCGACACCTCACTCGCCCACTCCGAGGGCGACCGCCCCGTCCGGGTGGTGACCAACACGCTCACCCCGGGGCTGGCCGGGGCCCGCAACACCGGTGTGCTGGGCGCCGACACCGACCTCGTGGCCTTCTGCGACGACGACGACACCTGGATGCCCGAGAAGCTCCGGGCGCAGGTGGAGGTGATGCGCGCGGAGCCGGGGACCGACATGGTGTGCTGCGGCATCCAGGTGGTCTACGACAAGGTGGAGTCGGAGCGGGTCCTGGACCGGACCAGCGTCACCTTCGGCGACCTGCTGAAGTCCCGCCTGACCGAGCTGCACCCGTCGACCTTCCTGATCCGCCGCGGGGCGATGATCGGCGGTTGCGGGACGGTGAGCGAGGAGATCCCCGGCAGTTACGCGGAGGACTACGAGCTGCTCCTGCGATTGGCGCGGCGGGGGCCGATCCGCAACATCCCCGAGCCCGGTGTGCGGGTGCTGTGGCACCGCAAGTCCTTCTTCTCCGAGCGGTGGCAGACCATCTCCACCGCGTTGCGCTGGCTGCTGGAGCGCTACCCGGAGTTCGCCCTGGTGCCGCGCGGCTACGCCCGGATCGCGGGGCAGATCGCGTTCGCCGAGGCGGCCGCCGGTCGGCGCGGCCGGGCGCTGGGGTGGATCGGGCGGACCCTGCGCAGGCGGCCGTTGGAGGGGCGGGCCTACCTGGCCCTCCTGGTGGTCTGCGGTTTTCCGGCGGGCTGGGTCCTGCGTCTGCTGCACCTGCGCGGCAGGGGTCTGTAGCGGCGGCGTCCGCGGGTCGGCCCGGGGGCCGCAGGCCGGAAATCCGGTGGCTGCGGCCAGGGCCCGTTCGATAACCTCGCGGGCGGCCCCGCACGGGGCGGAGCACCGGAGCGGACCAGGGGACAGCGCCATCAGCAAGCACGTGATCAGGGAAGCCGCCGTCGAGGACGTGGACAGGGCCGCGGACACACTGGCCGCGGCCTTTCGTGACTACCCCTTCACCCGGCACACCATCTCTGCCGACGACCACTTCGTCAGGCTGCGCGAGTTCCAACGGCTCTTCCTGGCCGAGATCGGGCTGCCGCACGGCCGGGTGTGGGTGAGTGACGGGCTGGACGCCGTCGCCGTATGGTCCACCCCCGACTCCGGCGGGGCCGAGTCCGTCATGACGGACCTGCTGCCCACCCTGGTGCAGCTGGCGGGCGACCGCGCGGACGCCTACGCCTCGGCAGAGGAGGCCATGGAGCGGCACCGCCCGACCGGACCCGTCTGGTTCCTGGGAACCGTGGGGGTCCGCCCCGGGTCGCGGGGCCGCGGGCTGGGGCGCGGGGTCGTCAGTGCCGGGCTGCGCGAGGCGGACGCGGCGGGTGTGCCCTCGTTTCTGGAGACCTCGGCGCCGGAGAACGTCGGACTGTACGAGTCGTTGGGTTTCCGGGCCACCGCGGAGTACGACCTGCCCGACGGCGGCCCGCGCACCTGGTCCATGCTCCGGCCGGCGGGCGGCTGACCGGACCGGCGGTCGAAGCCGGGGTCAGTCCCGGGACCGGTCCCGGGTCGCGGCGTACTCCGCCAGGCGCCGGACCCGGTCCGGCAGGTGCACGTAGGGGTCCTGGCCGGCCAGCTCGAAGCCGCGCCGGGCGTACTCGTTGGCCTGGACGCGGAAGTCGCAGCCGTCGGAGACCTTGCTGTCCCAGAGCTTGACGGCGCGCACCCGCTCGTAGCGCCGGAGGACGTCCGGGATGTCCGCGTACCACTTCAGGGTTTCGCTGGGGCCGATGTCGGTGGTGCCCATCTCCCCGATCATGACCGGCTTGTCGGGGTCGATGCCGTGTTCGGGCCCCTCCTCCTGGATCCAGTCGTAGGTCGGGGACAGGGCGTCCTCGAAGGAGTCGACGTGGTCCCAGTTCGACATCTTGTCGCAGCCGGTCATGTTGTAGGCCTCCCAGCTGATCCAGTCGACGTAGTCGTTGCCGGGCCAGAGGCCGGGGAGGCGGTCCACGTTGCCGGGCCAGCCGGTCACGTTCCACACCCAGATGGCGTTGTCCGCGCCCTCGGCCCGGTACAGGTCGACGATGTGCCGCCAGGAGCGCACGAACTCCTCCGGGGTGCCCCGGTTGTTGTAGCGGTTCTTGCCGTCGGCCTCGTGGTCGAAGGTGATGAAGTAGGGCACCTCCAGCTCGGCGACGCCCCGGGCCTGGGAACGCAGCGAGGAGTCGAACCGGCCCGCGAGGATGTCGCGGTAGGCGATGTCCGGATGCCCCGACCGGGTGAACCGGCGGGCCTCGATGTTGGTGTGCACGAAGCGGCCCTGGGCGACCAGCCGCCGCTCCCGCTCCCCCGGAACGTCGGCCTGGTCGATGCCGCGCCAGGTGTAGACGATGTCCATGTTCCGGTCGGCCGCGGACTCCAGCGACTCCACGTCGCCGTCGTAGGGGCTGGCGCCCCACCAGACCCCGCACGAGGGTTCGAGGATGTCCGAGACGGTGCAGCGGGTCTCACGCGGCGGGGGCAGGCCGAGGAACGGAGCCGTGTTCGGACCCGGACGACTCTCGGGGGGCTGGTTCTCCGCCGGTACCGAAGCACCGCCGGGGCTGTCTCCCGCCCCGACCAATCCCAGTGCGAGTAGCACCGACACCGCCATCGCCGTCCCTCGTACCGGTCCGCTACCCACGGCCAATCGCCCCCTAGGCCACCAAAATACGACACAGAGTGTTCACATGATGACCATACGTCATGTTTCGCACGCGCAACACCCCCTGGTTCGCCTAGCGGACATCAGTACCCATAGCGCCCGCGTGTCGGGGTGGTCACCGCCGTGACCAGGCACCGCCGCCACGGAGCGAGCCCCTCCTGCCAGCCGTGGTCCGCGCGGACGCCGACCGGACCGGACCGGAAGCGCATCGGATTGCCGGAGACCGCGTGCCCCCCGGACAGCTCCACACCGCCCTCCCCCAGGACGAGCGGATCCCCCATGTGTCCCGCGAAGTCGGCGATACGGCCGAACTCGGCCTCCGGCGCGGCCACGAAGTCCTCGTAACGCACCCGCAGGGTCGGGGTCCCCCGCCTGGCCAACGCGTCCAGCGAGGAGTTCTGGGTCATCCACTGCACAGCCGAACGACCGGCCGAGTACCGCGCCATCTCCGGCTCGCTACTGCCCGGGGCGGCGTCCGGGCGCACCACCCGCTTGCCCCAGGAGTGCGCCACCGCCCGGGGGTCGCGCACCACGTGCAGGAGGCGCATCCGGGCGCCGTACCGCTGGCGCAGACAGGCCGCCAGCGAGGCGTGCTTGCTCGCGTCCACGATCACCCGAGCACCGCTGACCTGCGCGACCGCCGAGTAGAGGCGGTGGTAGAACTCGGTGTAACGCTCACTGCGCAGCGCGAGGGGCCCCTCCCCCGTCGGCCCGTTGAGCAGGCCCGGCAGGAAACGGGTGCGGTCGACGCTGTCCTTGAGGCGCAGCACCCGCTGGACGTCCAGGCGATCCCAGCCGCCGAACGCCCTCCTGCCCACGTCGCTCCAGAAGCCGCAGTCCGCGAAGGCCAGGCCGCAACCGCAGCGCTCGTTCTCCACCAGTCCCCTGCGCCACAGGTGCACGATCTCACCGACGGAGCAGAATCCGGGCAGCTCACCGAGGAGGCGTTCGATCAGAGTGGAGCCGGAGCGGCCCATCCCACCGACGAACACCAGACGATATCCATCCACTTCCCCAGGTTATTACTTTGGGTCAGATGATTTTGCCGGAACGTGACGATGGTTCGGCCCTTTCCGGTGACACGAAGCGGGGCCGCCGGAAGCGGCCCCGCTCAGATCGGTCTGTTCTCCCAGCACGCGCTATTCGGCCCTGACGACCATTCCCGCGCCCACCGTGGTGTTGGTGGCCTCGTCGATGAGGATGAACCCGCCGGTCTGCCGGTTCTTCGCGTACTCGTCGACGAACAGGGGCTGGGCGGAGCGCAGCCGCACCCGGCCGATCTCGTTCAGGGCGAGGTGGTCGGCGGCCTCGTCACGGTGCAGCGAGTTGACGTCCAGCCGGTAGCGCAGGTCCTTGACCATGACCTTCGCGGTACGGGTCGTGTGCTTGACGAGGAGCTTGGAGCGCGGCGTGAGCTTGCGGGAGTCCGTCATCCAGCAGACCATCGCCTCGATGTCCTGGGAGACCACCGGGGTGTTGTTGGGGCGGCAGATCATGTCGCCCCGGGAGATGTCGATCTCGTCCTCCAACAGCAGGCTGACCGACATCGGCGAGAACGCCTCCGCGACCTCCCCGTCCGCGGTGAGGATCTTCGTGATCCGCGTGGACAGCCCCGAGGGCAGGTGGGTGACCTCGTCCCCCGGCTTGAGGACGCCGCCCGCGAGCTGGCCCGCGTAGCCCCGGTAGTCGTGCAGCTCGGGGTCGTCCGACTTGTGCGGACGGACCACGTACTGCACCGGGAAGCGCGCGTCGATCAGGTTGCGGTCCGAGGCGATGTGCACGTTCTCCAGGTGGTGCAGCAGCGAGCTGCCCGTGTACCAGGGCATGTTCTCGGACCGGCTCACCACGTTGTCGCCGTGCAGGGCGGAGATCGGCACGAAGGTGAGGTCGCGCGCGTCCAGCTTGGCGGCGAATTCGCTGAACTCGGCCTTGATCTCCTCGAAGCGGTCCTGGGAGTAGTCGACCAGGTCCATCTTGTTCACCGCGAGCACCAGGTGCGGCACCTGGAGCAGGGTCGCGAGGAAGGCGTGGCGGCGGCTCTGCTCCTGGAGGCCCTTGCGGGCGTCCACCAGGATGATCGCCAGGTCCGAGGTGGAGGCGCCGGTGACCATGTTCCGGGTGTACTGGATGTGCCCGGGGGTGTCGGCGATGATGAAAGTGCGCTTGGGCGTGGCGAAGTAGCGGTACGCCACGTCGATGGTGATGCCCTGCTCGCGCTCGGCTCGGAGCCCGTCGGTGAGCAGCGCCAGGTTGGTCTGCTCCTCGCCGCGCGCGACGCTGGTGCGCTCCACGGCGTCGAGCTGGTCCTCGAAGATGGACTTGGAGTCGTACAGCAGGCGGCCGATCAGGGTGCTCTTACCGTCGTCCACGGAACCCGCCGTGGCGAACCGCAGGATGTCGTTGCTCATGTTGCCTGGTCCAATGTGCGAAGGGTGGGGCGGTTCAACAACCGGGAGTGCGAGGTGCGCCGGTCAGGGCGCGGGGCCGAAGCGGGACAGGAACCCCAGAGGGTGTTCTTTGGGTTCCTCCCATGAGGCGCCCGGACACGGGCCGAAGCGTCGGCGGAGGCCCAAGAAGACACGACTAGAAGTAGCCCTCGCGCTTGCGGTCCTCCATCGCGGCCTCACTGGCCCGGTCGTCGGCGCGGGTCTGGCCGCGCTCGGTGACCCTGGTCGCGGCGATCTCCGTGATGATGTCGTCCAGCTCCACGGCCGTGGACTTGACCGCACCGGTGCAGGTCAGGTCGCCGACGGTGCGGTAGCGAACGGTCTCGGTGAAGGGCACCTCGGTGGCGTCGCGCTGGATGAGCGGGGAGTCCGCGAGCAGGATGCCGTCGCGCTCGAACACGCTCCGCTCGTGGGCGAAGTAGATCGAGGGCAGCTCCAGGCGCTCGCGCTGGATGTAGCCCCACACGTCGAGCTCGGTCCAGTTGGAGATGGGGAAGACACGGATGTGCTCGCCCCGGTTGATCCGGGTGTTGAACACGCTCCACAGTTCGGGGCGCTGGTTCTTGGGGTCCCACTGGCCGAACTCGTCACGGAAGGAGAAGACCCGTTCCTTGGCCCGGGCCTTCTCCTCGTCCCGGCGGGCGCCCCCGAAGGCGGCGTCGAAGCCGTTCTCCTCGATGGCCTCCAGCAGAGCCGAGGTCTGGAGGCGGTTGCGGCTGGCCCAGCGGCCGGTGAGCTCGGTGACCTTGCCCGCGTCGATCTGCTCCTGGACCGAGGCGACGACCAGGCGCACCCCGGCCTCGGCCACCCGGCGGTCCCGGAACTCGATGACCTCTTCGAAGTTGTGGCCGGTGTCGACGTGCATGACGGGGAACGGGATCGGGCCGGGCCAGAAGGCCTTCTCCGCCAGCCGCAGCATGACGATGGAGTCCTTGCCGCCGGAGAAGAGCAGCACGGGGCGCTCGAACTCCGCCGCCACCTCACGCATGATGAAGATCGCCTCGGCCTCAAGAACGTCCAGCTGGGAGAGCTGGTAACGCCCGAGCGCCTGCTGACTCGCCTGACCCATGGAATCCGCCTTAGAAATACCGACACACACGGCCGGTTCCACCGCGGAGGGTCTTCGGTTCAGCCCCCCGCGTGCGGACCGGCGCTGTCAAGGTCCGCGCCGTCGCGGATGCTTGCCAACAACATACCCGACAATTCCGATCGACATACAAGGATATCTGGGAGTAGCGGATCGGCTACGTTGTAGCGCAGCTCCGAGCCGTCGATCCGGGAGGTATGCAGGCCCGAGGCACGCGCGACCGCCACCGGGGCGGCGCTGTCCCACTCGTACTGGCCGCCCGCGTGCACGTAGATGTCGGCGATCCCGAGCAGTACGGCGCAGATCTTCGCGCCGGCCGAGCCCATCGGAACCACCTCGGCGCCGAGCTGGGTGGCCATCCGCTGCACGAACGCGGGCGGCCGGGTCCGACTGGCGGTGATGCGCAGCCGCTGGCCCTCCGGGCGCTCCTCCGGCAGCCACGGCGGGTCGACCGTGGACAGGCAGCTGCCCTGGGCGGGCAGGGCCACCGCACCGGCGACCAGTGCGCCGTTCTCCCAGAGCGCCACGTGCACCGCCCAGTCGGTGCGGCCGGGCTCGGAGAACTCGCGGGTCCCGTCGAGCGGGTCGATGATCCACACCCGCCTCGCCTTCAACCGGGCCAGGTCGTCGGCGCCCTCCTCGGAGAGCACCGCGTCGCTGGGCCGCAGCCGCCCGAGCGCGGAGAAGAGGAACTCGTGCGAGGTGCGGTCCCCCAGGGTGCGCAGAACCTCGGGCTCGTCGAAGCCGTGGCGGGCGCGCAGGCGCAGCAGCAGCTGTCCGGCCTCGCTCGCCAGGTCTCGGGCCACCTCATGATCGTTTCGGATGCTCTTCACCGGCTAGTATGCTCCCGCCCCACGGATCACCGCTGACCACGTCTTCCACAGGATCTGGATGTCCAACGTCAGCGACCAGTTTTCCACGTACCGCAGATCCAGGCGGACCGATTCCTCCCAGGAAAGGTCGGATCGGCCGCTGACCTGCCAAAGGCCCGTCATTCCCGGTTGGACCACCAGCCGTCGTCGGACGTCGTGCCCGTACTGGGCGACCTCCTCCGGCAGTGGGGGCCTGGGTCCGACGAGCGACATCTCCCCGCGTACCACGTTGACGAGCTGGGGAAGCTCGTCGAGCGAGTAACGGCGCAGCCACGCCCCGATGGGCGTGACCCTGGGGTCCCGACGCATCTTGAACAGCACACCGTCGTGCTCGTTGTGGGACTGGAGAACCGTTTTCAGGGTCTCAGCCCCGACCACCATCGTACGGAACTTGTACACGGTGAACTCGACCCCACCCCGCCCTACGCGTGTCTGCCGGAAAAGGGCGGGCCCGCCCTCGGCGCGGATGAGCGCGCACAGCACGAGGAAGAGGGGCGAGAGCAGGATGAGGGCGAGCGCCGCGGCGCAGCGGTCGAAGGCCCCCTTGACCAGGCGGCGCGCACCCACGAGTTCGGGGTGTTCCACGTGCAGGAGGGGCAGGCCCGCCACCGGGCGGATCGTGGTGCGCGGACCGGCCACCTCCATGAGGGCGGAGGCGACGGTCAGGTCGGTGCCGGTCTTCTCCAGCCGCCAGGCCAGACGGCGCAGCTCCACGCCGTCCATCTCCGGGCAGGCCAGAACCGCGACGGTGTCCGCGCCGGTCAGGGCGGCGACGTCGGCGGCGTCGGCGAAGGTGCCCAGCACCGGGCAGCCCTCCACCTCGGTCGTCGGGGCCTCGTGGTCGGGCAGGCACACGCCCACCACCCGCATGCCGTGGTGGCTCTCGTCGCGGAACCGACGGATGAGTTCGCCGGCGGCCACCCCGTGGCCGACGACCACGACCCCGCTCATGCACGCCCCCAACCGGCGGCGCCGGTGCAGCGCCTTGCGGCGCGCGTAGCGCAGGCCGAGGCTGAGCAGGACGATCAGGGGCAGCGCGACCAGCACGTACCCGCGGGCGAGGTCGAACTTGACGGCGTAGGCGCCGATCGCGACGGTCGCGGCCAGAACCGCCCCGGAGACCGCGACCCTGCGGTACTCCTCGGTGCCGATCCCGAGGAAACGCCGCTCGTAGCCGCCGCCCAGCCGGACGAAGGCGACCCAGACCGGGGGCAGGATCAGGGAGAGGAGGAGGTAGGGGACGGTGGTGTCCGCCAGCAGGGAGCCGTGGAAGCGGGCCCCGGTGCCGGCGAGGGCCGCGGCGAACGCGGCTGCCAGGTCGAGGACGACCAGCCCGATGACGTAGGGGCGGAGCCAGGTTTCGGACCTCGGCCCGGTGTTCGGTTCGCCCCGCCGCGGGGCGGGCGCGAACGGCCTCGCCTCCCGGCGCGGGCGCTGCGGCTCTGGCCGCTTCTTCTGCTGTGCGGAGGGCTTCCCCTGGATGGTGTCCACCCCGCTGGTTGTGACCACGTGTCCCCCAAGACCGCGTACGGATTCAAGTACTCACTAGGAGTAACCGCCCCTGGCGCCACGGGACTCACGCGGAGGATGTGAGCGGGGCGTGTCGTCGGGCGCAGAACGCGTACTGCCACCCCGAACAGTAACCAAAAGTAGTGGAAAAGTCGCTCGGAGTTGCGGCCTGTTGGGGAAGAAGTCCCGGTCCCACCGAGAATGTGTCTGTTCTGAGACCGGCGGGGCCCTCCCTCAAGGGACAGGCGCCCGCCGAGAACTTCCAGGACCGAAACCCTGTGCGGAACGTGACCCGCCGGGAGCGCCCTCCGGGCGGGCCGGGTCCGAACCGGGTCAGGCGGCGGTGTGGAAGATGTTCTGGGCCCGGTCCAGGCCCTCGGTCAGGATCGTGCGGACCGCGTCGGCGGCCCGCTCGACGTTCAGGTCCAGCTCGGAGCGCTCGACCGAGGAGAAGTCGCGCAGCACGTAGGCGGCCGCGTCCATCCGGCCGGGGGGACGGCCGACGCCGAAGCGGACCCGCAGGTAGTCGGGGCCTCCCAGGGAGGCGGTGGTCGACTTCAGCCCGTTGTGGCCGCCGGAGCCGCCGCCCTTCTTGAGCCGCAGGGCCCCGAAGTCGATGTCCAACTCGTCGTGCACGACGACGACCCGCTCCACCGGGACCCGGTAGAACTTCGCCAGTCCGGCGATCGGCCCCCCGGACAGGTTCATGAAGGTGCGCGGCTTGGCCAGCACCACCGAAACACCGTCGATCCGGGTCTGGACGACCTCGGCGTGCGCCTTGTGGGCCTTCCACCGCTCACCCTTGTCCGCGGCCATGGCGTCCACCACCATGAACCCGGCGTTGTGCCGGTTGCCCGCGTACTTGGGGCCCGGGTTGCCCAACCCCACGACCAGCCAGCGCTCAGCCTCAGCCATGTCCTCGCCGTCCCTGCTCTTCCGGATTCCCAACCTGCCCAACAAGTTCCACATGCCGACCGACACTACCGACCCGCGGGGGCACCCCCGAAAACGCCGAACGCGCGGTCCCCGTCTTCCGGGGACCGCGCGTTCGGTCGTCAGGCACGTGCTGTGCGCACCGCCAGGTCGTGTTCGGCCGAACAGGACCTACTCGGCGGCGGCCTCGGCGGCCTCGGTGGCCTCGCCACTGGTCTCCGGCTCCTCCTCCACGCGCGGCGCGGAGACGGTGAGCAGGGTCGACTCGGGGTCGGTGACCAGGGAAACGCCCGCGGGCAGCTTCAGGTCGGCGGCGGTCGGGTTGGCGCCGACCTCCAGGCCCTCGATGTCGAACTCGACACGCTCGGGGATGTGGGTGGCCTCAGCCTCGACGGTCACGGTGACGAGCTCCTGGTTGAGCACGCCGGGAGCCTTGACCTCACCGGTGAGGGAGACGTTGATCTCGACCTCGACCTTCTCACCCTTGGAGACGACGAGCAGGTCGACGTGCTCCAGGAAGCCCTTGATGGCGTCGCGCTGCACGCTCTTGGGCAGGGCAAGGTTGTCCTTGTCCAGGCCGTCGAGACGAATCAGGACGTTCGGGGTCTTCAGGGCGAGCATGAGATCGTGGCCCGGCAGGTTCAGGTGGCGGGGCTCGGTGCCGTGGCCGTAGAGGACGGCCGGCACCTTACCCGCGCGGCGGGCGCGACGGGAGGCGCCCTTGCCGAATTCCGTGCGGGGCTCGGCAGCGATACGTACCTCGGACACGACAAAACTCCTCGGGTTCAACCCCGCAGTACGGGGAACACGACTCCAGTAGTACGAACGATTCCCGCCCTGGGCGGGGAAAGCGGCGGGGTCACCCAGCTTGCAGGGGACGCAACCGCCCTGGTTCCAGGCGTGCCCGGCGAGCCGCCACCGGACCCGTCCGGCCCGGGAACGCTCGTCGCGCACCCCTGCCCGCGTTGTTTCCAGGCGGAGACACGCAGGAATCCACCCGGGCACGGGGACACTCGGCCAAGTCTACTGGCTCTGATGACGACTCCGTACATGCCCTGCCGGCGGGGCCGGGGCGGGTCCCGCCGGCGGGCACGAAGTCCGGTGCCGGGGCAGCCCGGCCGGGATCCGGCGCGGCCGGATCCCGTAGGCGGCGGGTCCTACTCGAACAGGCTGGTGACGGAGCCGTCGGTGAAGACCTCACTGATCGCACGAGCGACCAGCGGCGCGATCGAAAGCTGCGTGAGCTTGTCGAAGGAGCGCTCCTGGGGGACGGGCAGCGTGTTGGTGATGACCACCTCGGAGATGCGCGAGTTCTGCAGGCGCTTGGCCGCGGGACCCGACAGCACACCGTGCGTGGCGGCGACGATGACCTTCTTCGCGCCCTGCTCGAAGAGGGCCTCGGAGGCCTTCACGATGGTGCCGCCGGTGTCGATCATGTCATCGACCAGGACACAGACCCGGCCCTTGACCTCACCGACGACCTCGTGGACCTTCACCTGGTTGGCGACGTCCGGGTCGCGGCGCTTGTGGATGATCGCCAGGGGCGCGCCCAGGCGGTCCGCCCAGCGGTCCGCGGTGCGCACCCGGCCGGCGTCCGGGGAGACCACGGTGATCTCGGAGTGCTCGACCTGGTGGGCGACGTGGTCGGCCAGGATCGGCAGCGCGAACAGGTGGTCCACCGGGCCGTCGAAGAAGCCCTGGATCTGGTCGGTGTGCAGGTCGACCGCCATCATCCGGTCCGCGCCCGCGGTCCGGAACAGGTCGGTCACCAAACGGGAGGAGATGGGCTCGCGGCCCCGGTGCTTCTTGTCCTGGCGGGCGTAGCCCAGGATCGGCGTGACCACGGTGATCCTCTTGGCGGAGGCGCGCTTGAGCGCGTCCACCATGATGAGCTGCTCCATGATCGACTCGTTGACCGGGTCGGCGTGGCTCTGGATGACGAACGCGTCACTGCCGCGCACGGACTCCAGGTACCGCATGAAGATCTCGCCGTTGGCGAAGGTGTCGAACCGGGTGGGGACCACCTCGATCCCCAGCTCCTTCGCGACCTCCTCGGCCAGTGCGGGGTGCGTGCGCCCCGAGAAAAGCATCAGTTGTTTCTGGCCGGTGGCCTTCATGCCGGTCACGTGTTTCTCCCCCACAGTCACTGCTTGTTCGCGTCGTCGGCTCTGTGCCGCTCCGCCTGCTCCGCCGCCTCGGCGGACGGAGTTCCCGGACGCTTGCGCTGCGTCCAGCCCTCGACGTTACGCTGCCGGTGCCCCTCGGAGATCGCCAGGGCGCCCGGAGGGACGTCGTCACGGACCACGGTCCCGGCCCCGGAGTAGGAACCGTCGCCGACGTGCACGGGAGCGACGATCGTGTTGTCGCTGCCGATGCGGACGTGGTCGCCGATCGTGCTCCGGGACTTGGTGACCCCGTCGTAGTTGACGAACACCGAGGAGCAGCCGATGTTGCTGCCCACGCCGATGTCCGCGTCCCCGACGTAGGTCAGGTGCGGGATCTTGGACGCGGTGCCGACGTTCGAGTTCTTGACCTCGACGAAGGCGCCGGCCTTGGTCCGTTCGGCCAGGCGGGTGCCCGGCCGGAGGTAGGTGTAGGGGCCGACGGTCGCCCCGGGGCCGATCTCGGCCCGGTCCGCGGTGGTCTCGCGGACCTTCGCGCCGTCACCGACGAGGGTGTCGCGCAGGTCGGCGCCGGGGCCGACCTCGGCGTCCTCGCCGATCCTGGTGGTGCCGTGGAGGCGGCAGTTCGGGTGGAGCACGGTGTCCGCGCCGATGTGCACCTGGGCGTCCACCCAGGTCGTGGCGGGGTCGACGATCGTGACACCGGAGAGCATGTGTTCGGTGAGGAGCCTGTCGTTGAGGACGCGCCGGGCCTCGGCGAGCTGGACCCGGTTGTTGACGCCCTGGACCTCGTTCCAGTCCTGGGCGCTCCAGGCGTCGACCCGGTGCCCGTCGCCGCGGAGCAGGGCGACGGCGTCGGTGATGTACTCCTCACCCTTGGCGTTGTCGGTGGACAGACGCTGGACGACCTGGCTCAGGAGTGCGCCGTCGAAGGCATACATCCCGGAGTTGATCTCGTCGACGCCGTGCTGCTCGGGCGTGGCGTCGGCGTGTTCGACGATCTCGGTGAAGCTCCCGTCGGCGTCGCGGACGATGCGCCCGTAGCCGTGGGGATCGGGGACACGGGCGGACAGCACGGTGACCGCGTTGCCCTCCTTCTCGTGCTCCGCGACGAGCGAGGCGAGCGTCGCACCGCGCAGCAGGGGCGTGTCGCCGCAGGTGAGGACGACGGTTCCGGAGAGTTCGGTGCCCCTGGCGGCGAGGTCCTCGACCGCCATGCGTACGGCGTGACCGGTGCCGTTCTGCTCTTCCTGGATCGCGGTGGTCGCCTCCGGGGCGACCTCTTCCAGATGGGATCGCACCTGGTCACGGGCGTGGCCGACGACCACGACCGTGCTTCGGGGATCGAGTTCTCGGGATGCGTAGAGCACGTGGCC
Source organism: Nocardiopsis moroccensis (assembly GCF_055763695.1). NCBI lineage: Bacteria > Bacillati > Actinomycetota > Actinomycetes > Streptosporangiales > Nocardiopsidaceae > Nocardiopsis > Nocardiopsis moroccensis. The sequence goes on from NZ_CP199747.1 coordinate 3,902,402, forward strand.
GAGCATGCTGCGGCCGTTGAGTTCGTGAAGGACCTTCGGAAGTTTCGACTTCATTCGGGTGCCCTCACCCGCCGCGAGGATGATCACGGCAGCCGGACGGTTCACGCTCACTGGAGGAGACCCCTCGTGATAGCTGGCATATGAACGTCGGCTCACCCTGCGGCGGCGCGACCCGCATGCCGCGCGGGCGGCCGTCGGATGACCAGCGGCCGACATGGGAAGGATACATGCGCGTCACGGGCGTCCATCAGCCGTGTGAGAGCGCGGCGAGGGGATCGCGCGGCGCGCCCGGGCGCGGGGCGCGCCGGCGGTGGAGTTGCTCCCGGACCAGGACTCGAACCTGGACGATGGGGACCAAAACCCCAGATGCTGCCATTACATCATCCGGGAACGCTGCGGACGTGTCGTCCGAACGCTCGCCACCAACATAGCGCCTCCCCCCGGGGGCTTGCCAAACCTACGGGGTCGTAGGTTACGGTTACGTAGGAATAGGTTGGGCCGTCCCAGCGGGTGCTCTGCGCGCTTTTGACGCCGTCCTGACCTGTGACGACGTTCTCCATAACGAGGTGTGCAAGACCATGACAGCAGCCCCTGAGGTGCCGACCGAAAGCGCCCTGACCGACCCCGGCGCGCCGAAGCGCGAGGCCAACCCCGAGTACGAACCCGAACTGCGGGGCAAGGCCGAGCGCTACACCGTCTTCGCCTTCGTGTTCGTCCCGCTGATCGCGCTGGTCGCTTCGGTGCCGTTCTTCTGGGGCTGGGGACTGTCACTGACCGACATCGCCATCGCGACGGTCTTCTACCTGATCAGCGGCCTGGGCATCACGGTCGGTTTCCACCGCCACTTCACCCACGGCTCCTTCAGGGCCAACCGGCCGCTGCGGATCGCGCTGGCCGTCGCGGGCAGCATGGCCATCGAGGGCAGTGTCATCAAGTGGGTGGCCGACCACCGCCGCCACCACAAGTACGCCGACGCCGAGGGCGACCCGCACTCGCCGTGGCGCTTCGGCGACGACTGGAAGTCCGTGGCCAAGGGCCTGTACTACGCGCACATGGCCTGGATGTACCTGGACGACAAGAAGACCTCGCCGCGCCGCTTCACCCCCGACCTGCTCAAGGACAAGGACGTCGTCCTCGTCGACAAGCTCTTCCTGCCGATCGTGCTCTTCTCCCTGTTCGCCCCCGCCGCCATCGGCGGCCTGGTCACCATGTCCTGGTGGGGCGCGGTCACCGCGTTCTTCTGGGCGAGCCTGGTGCGCGTCGCACTGCTGCACCACGTGACCTGGTCGATCAACTCCATCTGCCACACCATCGGCGAGGAGAACTTCGAGGTGCGCGACCGCTCCCGCAACGTGTGGTGGCTGGCCATCCCCTCCTTCGGGGAGTCCTGGCACAACCTGCACCACGCCGACCCGACCTGTGCCCGCCACGGTGTGTTCAAGGGCCAGATCGACATCTCCGCCCGGGTCATCTGGGCGTTCGAGAAGTTCGGCTGGGCCACCAAGGTCCGTTGGCCCAACAACAAACGACTCGCCGCCAAGCGGGTCAAGGTCTAGGATCAGAATCCATATGGGAGTAGCCGACAGCGAGCAGAGGACCCGTGTGCGCCGCAAGCGCATGACGGGCAGAGAGCGACGACAGCAGCTGTTGGAGATCGGCCGAGAGCTGTTCGCCGAACGAGGCTTCGACGCGACCTCCGTCGAGGAGATCGCCGCGCGGGCCGGCGTGTCCAAGCCCGTGGTGTACGAGCACTTCGGTGGCAAGGAGGGCATCTACGCCGTCGTCGTGGACCGGGAGATGCGCACACTCCTGGACATGATGGGCGAGGCCCTCACCTCCGACCACGCACGGAACAGGATCGAGAAGGCAGCCCTGGGCCTGCTGCGTTACGTGGAGGAGGACAGTGTCGGCTTCCGGGTGCTCACCCGTGACTCGCACGTCGCCTCCGGCACCGGGAGTTTCGCCAGCCTGATCAACGACATCGCCAGCCAGGTCGAGCACATCATGGCCGACGAGTTCGCCGAACGGGGTTACGACCCGGCGCTCGCCCCCATGTACGCGCAGGCCCTGGTGGGTATGTGGGCACTGACCGGCCAGTGGTGGCTGGAGGTGCGCAAGCCCAAGCGCGAGGTGGTCGCGGCCCACCTGGTCAACCTGGCGTGGAACGGGCTCTCCTCGCTGGAGGCCAAGCCGAAGCTGCAGACGCGCCGGAGGCGCTCCGGCTGACCGGATCTTTGGTGCGAAACCGCCGCGGGGGCGCCACCCCCGGCACCGGTGGGGCGGGTGTGCGACGCATACCCGCCCCACTATCTTGATGTCAAGAGATATGCTGGTGCCATGCGCGATGAGGTGGATGGGCTGATCGAGGCGTGGCGCTCCGAGCGGCCGGACGTGGACGTGACACCCCTTGAGGTGTTCAGCCGGGTGTCCCGGCTCGCCCGCCACCTGGACCGTGCCCGGCGCACCGTCTTCACCGAGCACGAACTGGAGCCCTGGGAGTTCGACGTGCTCGCCGAGCTGCGGCGGTCCGGTCCGCCCTACGAGCTGAGCCCCGGACGCCTGCTGCGGGCCACCCTGGTGACCTCGGGGACCATGACCAACCGGGTGGACCGGCTGGCCGCCGCCGAGCTCGTCCGCCGTCGCCCCGACCCGGCCGACAAGCGCGGGGTCCTGGTCCGGCTCACCAGCAGGGGGGCCGAGCGGATCGACGCCGCGCTGGCCTCGCTCCTCAGCTACGAGGAGACCCTCCTGGCGCCCATGCCCGCCGCCGAGCGCGAACAGCTGGCATCGTTACTGAGACGCCTCCTGGCCCCCCTCGACAGGGCACCCTCGGGTCAGCAAGGGTAGTTACTCGGCGGTATCCGTCTGCTCACCGGGAACCCGCCTCTGGGCGCGCGACATTTCCAGTATGGGCCTTGGTTGGAGAGCACTTTGAGAATCCGATGGATGGCCGCGGTCGCCGCGGCCGTTGTGGTGGCGGGCTGCTCCGCAGGGGGCGAGGAGGAACCGGCCACGGCGCAGAGCTTCTACCTGTCCCTGGGCGACTCCCTGACGGTGGGTGTGCAGCCCGACCCCGAGGGACAGCCCGAGGAGACCTCCGAGGGGTACACGGACGTCCTGTACCGCTCGCTGAAGGACGCCGACTCCACGCTCCAGCACGAGCGCATGGGCTGCGGCGGTGAGGACACCACGACCTTCGTCGGGGGCGGCATCGCCGACTGTGACAGCCGCTACGAGGCGGGGTCCCAGCTCGACGAGGCCGAGGCGTTCCTGAAGGAGCACGGCGACCAGGTCGGACTGGTCACCCTCACCATCGGCGGCAACAACTTCACCAACTGCGTGGAGGGTGTGGACGCGGACCGCGACCCCGAGGCCGAACTCGACATCGACGACGTCGGTGTGGACGAGGAGTGCGTCGCGAACGGCCTGGAGCGGTTGGAGACCGAGGTCCCGGTGATCGCCGAACGGCTGACCGAGGCCGCGGGCCCAAAGACCCAGATCATCGGTATGACCTACTACAACCCGTTCCTGGCGCTGGCGCTGCTGGAGGAGCCGGAGTCCGAGGAGGACGCCGGGGGTTCCGAGGACGCCGAGGCGAGCGGGGACGCGGAGGCGAGCGGGGAATCCGAGGAGGAGCCGGAGCCCGCCGAGGATGCGGACGAGGACCTGGCCGCACGGACCGTCGAGATCCTGGGCGAGGTGAACGAGTCGCTGACCAACTCCTACCAGGCGGCCGGGATCGACGTGGCCGACGTGGACACCGTCTTCGACGGCACCGACACCGAGGTCCCCGCGGACAGTGAGACGGGCATGCCCGTCAACCTCCAGCGGATCTGCGACCTGACGTGGATGTGCGACCTCACCCGGGGCCCGGACATCCACACCAACCTGGCCGGAGCCCAGGCGATCGCCGGGGTCTTCGAGGAACAGGTCCGCTAGCCCTGCTCGGGACCCGTTAGGTCCCGGTTGGACGCCGGCCGGCGTCCGGCCGGGGCCCGGGCCCTCGGAACGGCGCCGGGGTGGGATCCCTCAGAGCGCGATCAGCCCGGCCCCGACGTTCACCAGGGCGTGCACCGCGGCGCCGGGGACGAACGTCCCGGTCCGGTGCCGCAGCCACCCGAGCAGCCACCCCGCGGCGAACTGCACCGGCAGGACCGGCCACAGCCGGGTGTCCACCAGGAGCAGGGCCGTGTGCGGGATGAGGAACAGCGCCGACTGCGCAAGGTTGCCCCAGAGGAAACCGAGCCGCCTGATCAGCGCACCGGCCAGCAGGCCCCGGAAGAGGGCCTCCTCACCGAAGGCGCGCAGCACCACCGCGACCACGGCACCGACCGAGGTGATCAGGGCGATCGAGACTCCGGGGGCTGTGAGCACCTCGGCGGGAACGAGCACGATCGAGAGCCAACTCGTCAGCAGCAGCGGCGGGAGCAGCAGCAGCGCCCACCCGTACGCGGACGCCGAACCCCGGGACGCGCCCACGCGTGTCAGTGCCTCCCCGAACGTTCGCTCCTTCCGGCGCGACCACACGAGGACGTACAGAAGCACGGGCGCGCAGAACAGGACGAACTCCACCATGCCCGCAGGCTATCGAGAGCGCCGCGGCCGTAGCCCGGCAAGGCCAGGGAACTGGTTCTGGGTCGGTCAGGGTTTGGGGGCGACCCCGTTCCCTGCCGCGTGATGGTGGCCGTCTTTCGCTTCGCTGCGGGCGCTCCACCTTGACCCGCTTCGCTACGACGGCGGATCGGCGGCTGTCAGGAAACGGGGGGCGTGTGGTCGGGGCGGGAGCGACGGCCCCCGCAAAGGGGCCCAACCACACGGCCTACGCCCCAGCACGACAGCGATAGGAATGGCGGCAGGTGCCTGGTTTTCCTAGCATGCCCTTGCGACGTTCCATGGGTTATCCACAGGGTCATTATGGACCATTTCAAGGACGGGCGGTGACAATAATAAGACTTCCGGGATATAGGCACTCAGCGGAGAGTTGCCTACTATTTAATTATGACCTTTTCTTTCGCAGCGCCCACGTCGACCACCGGGTCCACCCCGGTGGACGCGGCGGTGCGCGCTGCCCGGGAACAGGTCACCGCCTTCTTCGCCAAGGAGCTCGCACCCGGGTGCGCGGGTGAGGTCCTGGACCAGGCGACCCGGGTCTGGGAGGAGCTGGACCGGCTCAAACACCAGATGGTCGCGGCCCTGGCCCGTATCGAGGCCAGCGGACAGCTCCTGGACCAGGGCGGCCACCGGGACTTGGCCAAGTGGTTGCGCCACTCCTTCGCGATCTCCGCCGCCCAGGCCGGCGAACTGGCCTCCGTGGGGCGTGCGGATGCCCGCGATTCGATGCCGGACACCATCAAGGCACTGGAATCCGGAACACTTTCCTTCGGAGAGTCCGCCGCCATCGTCAAGAGCGTGGAACGAGCGGCGGAGAAAAGGGATACCCGGGACAACGAAGACCCGGAGCTGTTTCGGGCGAAGATGGAATCCGGACTGCTGTCCTTCAAGGAAATACGTCCGAACACCTCGGTCTCCGGGATCGGCCAGGCCGCCCACCAGCTCAGTGCCCGGTTGAACCCGAACCGGGCCGAACACGACCACGAGGCCGCCCACGCCGAACGGGGCGCGAAGCTGACCAGGACCTTCGGCGGGAGCTTCCTGTTCCAGGCCTGGGGGTCGGCCGCCGACGCACTGCGGTTGGAGGCGGCTCTGGAGGGCTACGCCAACCCCTACAACGCCGAGGACGGTCTTTCTCGGTCCCAGCGCACCTATGACGCGTTCTGCAACGCGGTGGGGTTCGCCCAGTCCCACCAGAAGTGCGAGAAGCCCACCACGGCTGCGGCGGTCATCAACATCCTCGTCCCCGCCACCACCCTGGCCGGTCTGGACGGGGACGACCCGGCCACCACCCAGGACGGGCAGGTGGTGCCGACCAGTGCCGTGCGCGAACTCCTCACCGACTCCCTGATCCGCCACCTGATGGTGGAACAGAACAGCGGCGCTGTGCTGGACGTGGGCCATGAGTACCGGGTCGCCACCCCCCGGATTCGGGCGGCCGCCTTCCTGGGTCACACCACCTGCGCTTGGCAGCACGGGTGCGACGTGCCTCTGAAGTGGACGCAGGCCGACCACATCGTGGAGTGGTGGCAGGGCGGGACGACCAGCGCCGACAACATCCAGCCCCTGTGCTCGACCCACAACCGGCTCAAACACCGGTGGGGACTGCGCCGGGACAAGAAGAGGTGGGCCGGGCGGACCCGGGGACGGCCGGGACACCCACCAGGACCACCGGCCCAGGTATCGCCCCTGCGTGAATGACCCCGAACCCCGCATGCCCACCACTGTCGTGCTGGGGCGTAGGCCGTGTGGTTGGGCCCCTTTCGGGGGCCGTCGCTCCCGCCCCGACCACACGCCCCCCGTTTCCTGACAGCCGCCGATCCGCCGTCGTAGCGAAGCGGGTCAAGGTGGAGCGCCCGCAGCGAAGCGAAAGACGGCCACCATCACGCGGCAGGGAACGGGGTCACCCCCAAACCCTGACCGGTCCGGACCCGGGCGACGCGGGCCCGCTGTTCGTGCTCCCGGTAATAGGTGCGCACCAGGTCGGTCCGTACGGCGACGGACACAGCATCGGCACCCACAGCCGAGGGATGACCGGGGCAGGCACGGAAGGTCGGCAGCAGTGCCCGAGGCGTGTCCGGGAGCGCGGGGGTGTTCGTGCCCGGGACCGGGGTGTGGCTGTCGACCGGACGTCGGGGCTGGGGGATGAACGGGCCGACCTGGTTCGGAGCCGGGTCCGAAGCACGGGTGTCGGTGCTGCTGGACGGGACTTTGTCGTACTCGGGCAGGGTGTAGCGGCGGACCCGGCGGGAGCGGCGCCGGTACTCGGCGGCCAAGGTACGCAGGTAGCCGGAGGGGTCGGCGTGCAGCCCGCCACAGGGGCGGAGCAGGCGCACCAGGGTGCACAAAGCGGCGGTAACGTACGTCATGGCAAGTGCTTCCTTCACTTGTCCGGGCCCGGGGTGTTACAGCACCGCCGGGCCGCTTCTGTTGTCAGGGCCTGCGGGGCAGGGGCGGGACGAACCCGGCGAATTCCTCGACCACTTCGTGTACCAGGCGGCGGACCTGGGACCGGGGGACGTAGCGCCAGGTACGGCCGTCCCGGGACTGGTAGACCCAGTGGCTGCGGTCCTTCAGCCCCAGGGCGACATTGCCCAGGTAGGCGGGGCCGACCAGCGCGCGTTCGAGGTCAGCGCCCCGGGTCCAGGGGAAGCGCCGCCATTCCACGGTGAAGGTCAGCCCCCGCATCTCACGGAAGGCCTGCAGGACCTCCGCCCGAGGGTCGGTGTTCTGGCTCCGAGTGGTCCGGGTGGTCTGCGTCTGCCGCTGTCCAAAAACGTCCATGCACCCAGGCTCGACGCCACTGCCCTGATACGCCAGAGAGATAACTCTTCCCGCAAGGACAGGGTAATGACAGAAGCACTCTGAGTATTCTTGCAACATGGATGGAGCACGCTTTCCGGCAAATCTGGCGAAAGTACGCGAACTGGCAGGACTGACACAGCGGCAGCTCGCAGCACGTGCGGGAACGTCCTCAGCTTCCGTATCCAGATGGGAAGCAGGCGTATCAACTCCGAAGCGTGACAACGTCCGTCTGCTGGATGACGCGGCGGGCGCACACGGTTCATTGCTCAAAGCATGGGCGGATGACCGCGAGGGCCGGGAGATTCCCGCCTACATGAGAGACCCGGGGAAACTGGAGGAGCTCACACAAGTCATCGAACTGATCAGCCCGCTGCTGATCCCCGGCCTTCTGCAATCCCCCTCGTACGCACGATTGATCTTCGAGGAATCCTTGATGGGCGAGGCCGGGGCGAACCTGGAAAAGCTGGTTTCCCTACGCTGTGGACGCTACGAGAAGTTGCGCAAGGCGAATGATCCGAAGGTCGTCGCGGTGTTTCCGGAAACGGCTCTGACGCTGGTTCCCGCGGAGGTTCGGGTCGAGCAGGCACACCATCTGCTGGGGTTGATCGACACAGGGCGGGTACGAGTGCACCTGGTCCCGACCGGGTCCCTGCTACTGGGGGTGACCTCCATGCTGCTGGTCTTCCACATGTATGACGGAGGAATCGCGGTCTCCAGCGACCACGTAGACGGTAACGTCATCTACGAAGACCCCTCCGGATACATGCGGTTGCAAGGTCTGGTGAAGCAAGCGCTGGGCGCTGCACTCCCCGTTGGTCAGTCGCGAAAAGCATTGGAAAAGCTACTGTGAGCAATCGAGAGTTCCACAAGTCGTCCTACTCGTCCTCAGGTGGCAACTGTGTCGAGGTGGCGGCCGTTCCGGGGAGCCAGGTCGCGGCAGAGAACAAGGACACCGGAGACGCGGCCTTCGTCCTTCGCGACTCCAAGAACCCCGACGCCGCCCCGCTGGTCTTCACCCGTGCCGAGTGGGACGCCTTCGTCGCCGGAGCCAAGGACGGCGAGTTCGACGCCGAACGCCTGCTCTCCCTCCTGGCCCGCTGACCCCTGCCCCTCCCCCGACCCTTCCGCCCCTCACAGCAAGGCCCCGGGATCCTGCCCCGGGGCCTGCACTTCACCCGAACGCTCCGGCTCTGCGGGCTCAGGCAGCGGACTCGGGGAGGTGCTTCTCGATGAGCTCGACGATCTCGGGAGCGTCGGGAACCGTGGCCGGACGGAAACGGTGGACGGTGTTGTCCGGCAGCACCAGGAACTTCTCGAAGTTCCACTTCACCTTCCCCGCCTTGCCCTCCGCGTCCGGAACCTCGGTGAGCTCGGCGTAGAGCGGGTGCCGGCCCTTCCCGTTGAGCTTCGCCTTGCTCATCATCGGGAAAGTGACCCCCCAGGTCATCGAGCAGTATTCGGCGATCTTGTCCTCACCGCCGAACTCCTGGAGGAACTGGTTGCTGGGGAAACCCAGCACGGTGAACCCGCGGTCGGCGTAGCGCTTCTGGAGGTCCTCCAGCGCGCCGTACTGCGGGGTGAGGCCGCAACGGGAGGCGACGTTCACCACCAGCCGCACCTTCCCGGACCACTCACCGAAGGTGGTCTCGCGGCCGTCGATCAGGGTCACCGGGATCTGGTCCAGGTCGGCCATGGGGTCTCCTCTACGTTCGGAACAGTGCTACGGAAACAGTGCTACGCGCCCTGTGAGCAGACTACGGGCGGCCGTCCGGGCACAGGGGCCCGGGCGACCGCCCATGGCTGGCACTCCCCGAAGGAAACCCCGTTCAGTCGCCGATCAGCTCGGCCTGCTCCAGCCAGACCATCTCCAGCTCGTCCTTCTCGGCGGTGAGGGTCTTGGCCTCGGCGTCGAGCTCGGCGAGCTTGGTGTAGTCCTCGGCCGCGGCGGCCATCTGCTCGTGCAACTGGGCCTCGCGCTTGGCGATCTTGTCCATCCGGCGCTCGACGCGCTGCATCTCCTTCTGCGCGGCGCGGCGCTCCGCCTGGGAGACCGCGGGCCGCTCGGCCGGGGCCTGGGCGGCGGCCGTCTCCGAGGCCCCCAGCGGCACGGTGACCTCGTCGGCGGTGGCCGCGCGACGGTCCAGGTACTCCTCGACCCCGCCGGGCAGGAACGCCAGCGAACCGTCGCCCATGAGCGCGAGCACCCGGTCGGTGATCCGCTCCAGGAAGTACCGGTCGTGGCTGACCAGCACCAGGGAACCGGGCCAGCCGTCGAGCAGGTCCTCCAGCTCGGTGAGGGTCTCGATGTCGAGGTCGTTGGTGGGCTCGTCCAGCAGCAGCACGTTCGGCTCGTCCATGAGCAGGCGCAGCAGCTGCAGACGGCGCCGCTCACCGCCGGACAGGTCGCCGATCGGCGTCCACTGCCGGTCGCCCCGGAAACCGAACTTCTCCAGCATCTGGCTGGCGGTGTAGTCCCGCTTGCCGATGGTGATGTGCTCCCGCACGTCCATCACGGCCTGGAGCGGGCGCATGGCGGGGTCCAGCTCGGCGATGTTCTGCGACAGGTGCGCCAGCTTGACGGTCCGGCCGGTGCGCACGGTGCCCGAGTCGGGCTCGCGCTCCTCGGCGAGGATCTTCAGCAGGGTGGACTTGCCCGCGCCGTTCACCCCGACCAGCCCGACCCGGTCGCCCGGGCCCAGCTGCCAGGTGAGCTCGTCCAGCAGGGTGCGCTCGGGGATGGCGACCGAGACCTTCTTCAGGTCGATGACGGTCTTGCCCAGCCGCGAGCTGGCGAAGCGGACGAGCTCCACGGAGTCACGGGGCGGCGGCTCGTTCGCGATGAGCTGGTTGGCCGCCTCGATCCGGAACTTGGGCTTGGAGGTACGCGCGGGCGCCCCACGGCGCAGCCAGGCCAGCTCCTTGCGCATCAGGTTCTGGCGGCGGTCCTCCTCGGCCGCGGCCTGACGGTCGCGTTCGGCCTTGGCCAGCACGTAGGCGGCGTACCCGCCCTCGTAGCGTTCGACAGCGCCGCGCCCGACCTCCCAGGTCCGGTTGGTCACCGCGTCCAGGAACCAGCGGTCGTGTGTGACGACCACAAGTGCCTCGGGACGGCCGCGCAGGTGCTGGGCGAGCCAGGCGATGCCCTCGATGTCGAGGTGGTTGGTGGGCTCGTCCAGGACGATGAGGTCGTGGTCGCCGACCAGCAGGCGCGCCAGCCCCGAACGGCGGCGCTCGCCACCGGACAGGCCGGACATGGGCAGGTCCAGGTCCCAGCCCCCGAGGAGGCCCTTCAGGATGTCGCGGATGCGCGGGTCGCCGGCCCACTCGTGTTCGGCCCGGTCGCCCAGCACGAACTCGCCGACGGTGCTGTCCGGGAAGTCGTCGCGCTGGTGCAGGAAACCGACCCGCAGCCCGCGGTTGTGCACGACGCGGCCGGAGTCGGGCTTGGTGAATCCGGACAGCACGGAGATCATCGTGGACTTACCACCACCGTTGCGGCCCACGACACCGATGCGTTCGCCCTCGTCCACGCCAAGGGACACCTTGTCGAGGAGTACGAGCGGCCCGTAGGCCAGGGACACGTCCTGAAGGTTGACCAGATTTGTCATCGCTCTCCATTGTGGCGTCAGCGCCCCAGTGCGCGGAACACACGACCGCGCGCACAGGACGGACGCAGGGGAACGCCCGGGTCCGCACCACGCACGGCCCCGGGCGGGTTCTGGGCGTCAGACCTTCGGAAAAGGCCTACACCAGGAAGAAGTCCCTGGCGGCCTTGGCGATTCCCTCAGCGTCCAGACCGTGCGCCCTGGCGTGCTCGGCCGGGGTGCCGTAGGCGCGCAGTTCGGTGTCCCTGGGCACGCCCAGGCTCAGCTGGCGGTGGCGCCGGTCGGCCAGGGCCTCGGAGACCTCGTGGGCGGAGGTCCCCCGCAGGTAGGGCTCGACCAGGAGCACGTCGGCGTTGCCCGCGGCGGCGGCCAGGGTGCTGAGCCCCTCCCGGTCGAAGGGGCGCACCGTGGAGGTGTAGGCGACGGTGACGTCGAGGCCGGCGGTGGCCTCCAGCACCCGGTCCAGCATCGGGCCGACCGCGACCACCACCCCGGCGGAGCGGGGCGAGCCCGTGCGCAGGACGTGCAGGCGGGGGCCGACCGGCAGGGCCGCCCGGTTCGAGGTGCCGGACAGCCGCAGGTAGGCGCGGTGGTCCCCCGGGATGTCCAGTTCCAGGGCTTCGGAGACCTCGTCGGGGTGGCCGGGGACGCGGACCGTCCATCCGGGCAGGGTGTCCAGCAGGGCGATGTCGCCGGGCGACTGGTGCGTGCGCCCCGCCGCGGCGGCGTCGTAGGAGCCCCCGATACTCACCAGCACCGCCCCCGCGTCCTGGTGGCCGAGGTCGATCTTGATCTGTTCGAAGGGGCGCTCGACGAGGAAGGGCGCGTAGCTGTGCACGACGGGCCGCATCCCGGTGAGCGCCAGCCCTCCGGCGACGCCGATCATGGCCTGTTCCCGGATACCCAGGTCGATGACGCGGTCCGGGTACCTCGTGGCCGAGCGCCGGAACATACCGGAGGAGATGACGGCGAGGACAAGTGCGGTGCGGGGGTCCTGTTCCAGGGCCCGGTTGACGGTGGCGGCGAAGGTCTCACGCATGGCCGGTGCTCCTCAGCTTCCGTTGCGGACGCGGGCGACGACGGCCAGCGGCCGTCCGTCGCGGGTACGGGTGAAGGCCTCGTCGAGTGCGTCGTGGTCGCGCCCGTTCACCTCACGGACCGCCCACCCCTCGACCTCGAAGCGGCGCCCGACCCCTCCGGGCCAACCGTGCTCCGCGGAGGCGTTGTCGACGACCACGACGGTCAGGTTGTCCGCGCCCAGGCGGCCCGCGGCGGCGATGGCCTCGTGGTTGCTGCCCTCGTCGAGTTCGCCGTCGCCGACGAGGACCACCACGCGGGGTTCGGTGCGGTCCGCCCTGCGCACGCCCCGGGCGCGCAGTCCCAGGGCGGTGCCCAGGCCCAGGGGCAGCCCGTGGCCCAGGGAGCCGCTGCCGATCTCCGCTCCGGGGACCAGGACGCGGTCGGGGTGGTGGCCGAGCGGGGAGTCGAAGGCGGTCCAGCCGCGCAGGGTGGGCACGTCGAGGAAGCCCTTGGCGGCGAGTACGGCGTAGAAGGCAGCCGGGCCGTGCCCCTTGGAGAGCAGGAAGCGGTCCCGGGCCGGGTCCTCGGCGGTGTCGGGGGTGACCTCGAGGACACGGTCGTAGAGCACCCAGAGCACGTCGAGGGTGGACGCGGAAGCCCCGTGGTGCTTCTCGTCGCCCTCCATGAGCCCGATGAGTGCCGGAAGGTCGGCGTACCTGGAGAAGGTGGCTGCGGTCGTCATACCGTCAGTGTTCTTCCTCAACCAAGGTTGAGGTCAATTGGCGGAGGCCCTTCCATGGCGGAGAAATCGTGGGTGATTTAACTCACAACACAACACTCACAGGACGGTGCTGCCGGGGACGTCCCCGTCCGCCGAGACCACCTGCTCGCACAGCCCCGTCGACCACAGGGCGGCCACCACCCCGGCCTCGCGCTCGGCGACCTCGGACGGGTCCTCGTCCCCGCCGCCGACCAGGAACGCGCAGGTGGGACCGGAACCGGACACCAGGGCCCCGAGAGCCCCGGCCGAGCGCCCCGCCTCCAGGGTCCGCTCGAGCTCGGGCAGCAGGGACAGCGCGGCGGGCTGGAGGTCGTTGCTCAGGGCGCGGCCCAGGGCCCGGGCCCCGCCGTCGGCCAGGGCCTTGGCCAGGGCGGCGTCCAGCCGCGGCTCGGGGGCGTCCGGACGCAGGCGGTCGTACTCGCCGAAGACGTCGGCTGTGGACAGGCCGCGGGTGGAGAGCGCGAAGACCCAGCGGAACCGTCCCGGACTCGCCAGGGGCTCCAGGAGCTCACCGCGCCCGGTACCCACCGCCGTGTCCCCGACCAGCCCGAAGGCCACGTCACTACCCAGCCGGGCGGCGAGTTCGAGGAGGCGTTCCCGAGGCAGGCCACAGCCCCACAGACGGTCACAGGCCACCAGGGCGGCCGCGGCGTCCGCGCTGCCGCCGGCCATGCCCCCGGCCACCGGGATGCGCTTGTCGATGTGGATGTCGACGGGAGAACCGGCCCCCGTCTCCTCGGCCAGCAGCGTCGCGGCACGGGCAGCGAGGTTGCTCCCGTCCAGCGGCACTCTGGCCAGGTGCGACTCCGACTGGCCGGTGGCGGTCAACTCGGTGAGGGCACGCGACTGACGCGGCGGCGCCGCCTTGACGGTAACCTCGTCGAACAGCGAGACGGCGTGGAACACGTTGACGAGGGCGTGGAATCCGTCCTCGCGTCTGGGCCCCACCGCCAACTGGAGGTTCACCTTCGCGGGTACCCGCACGGTTACGGTGGTATTAACGGTCACGAGTCCCCAATCGTAAAGGAACCCCCACCTTGCGTGAACACACACCCCCGCACGGGGTCCGCCGTGTTCACCGCATCCCACCGGCGCGGACACCGGCGCCGAGGAGGGCGGGACCCGGCGGTCCGGGATTCGTCACCACTGTCATGTCAGTTACCGCCCGACCCGCGAACGGCCCGATCCGGCCCGTGAGTGGGAATCAGGGCACAAACACCGCTACCTTGGGGCAAGGCGGAGTTTGGACACCGTCGGGGAGGGTCGCTTGCCGTCGGATGGGCTCCCGAAGAACCTGGAACCGCTGGCCGCCGGAGATCCGGCCACCATCGGTCCCTACGTGCTGTCCGGGAAGCTGGGTAGTGGCGGCATGGGAACCGTCTACCTGGGCAGCACGCCGGAGAAGAACAACCAGGTAGCCATCAAGGTCATCCGCCCTGAGCTCGCCTTCGACGAGCAGACCAGGGCGCGCTTTCGTGACGAGATGGAGAACGCCCGCAAGGTCGCCTCCTTCTGCACCGCCAAGGTGCTCGACCACGGGACGTTCGAGAACCGTCCCTACATGGTCACCGAGTACATCGCGGGCACCGCCCTGGCCGAGCACATAGCGGAGAACGGTCCCCTGGACTCCTCCACGCTGCACGGGTTCGCCCTGGGCGTGGCCGCCGCGCTCGCGGCCATCCACCGCACCGGGCTGGTCCACCGCGACCTCAAGCCCGCCAACGTCCTGCTGTCGCTGTCCGGCCCCCGGGTGATCGACTTCGGTATCGCGCGTGCGATGAACACCGCGACCAACCACACCCAGACCGGCATCGTCATGGGCAGCCCCGGCTGGATGGCACCCGAACAGCTGCTGGAGGAGCAGGTCACCACCTCGGCGGACATCTTCGCCTGGGGCTGTCTGGTGGCCTTCGCCGGCAACGGCACGCACCCCTTCGGCAACGGCGACGCGATGACGCTCGGCAAACGGGTCCTGTTCGCCGAACCACAGATCGGCAATCTCGACAGCCCGCTGGACCGCCTGGTGACCCGGGCCCTGGCCAAGGAACCGGGCCGTCGACCCACCGCCCAGGACCTGCTCCTGGAACTCGCCGGCGGCGAGGACACCACCAACCCCAACGACATGGTCTCCCACGCCCTGCACCAGTCGTGGCGGCCCAACCTGCCCCCGATGCCGCCCGGCATGCCCCACCCGGCGCACCCGGCGCACCAGACCATGACCGGGATGCGCCATCCGGTCCCCGGCCCGTACCAGGCCCCGCCGCAGATGCCGCCCCCCGCCCACCAGACCGGCAACTTCGCCCGTTCCCAGCAGGGGCCGCCCCCGGGCCACCCCGCGGCGGGGCACCCGCCCGGTCCGCCGCCGGGCAGCCACGGCCAGCAGCGCCGTCCGCCACCCGGCCCGCCACCCGCACAGCACCCCGCGGCCACCGGCCCCATCCCGATGGTGCCGCCCCCCGCCGAGCAGCAGCGGGGACCCCAGCCGTACGTGCCGCCGGTCCCGCCGCCACCGCACCGGCCCGCCGCCCCCGGCAGGCGGAACGGGCTCTACTGGGGCCTGTTCCTGGGCGCCGTCGGCCTCGTCCTGGCCCTCGCCCTGCTGATCACCTTCGTCGTCAGGGGCATGGACTTCGACAGCGGTGGCACCCAGCAGGAGGAGACCGGCGACTCCGCCCCCGGGCCGACCCTGCCCGACGACGACCTCGGTGACGCGGAGCCCACGGTCCCGGAGTCCACCGACGGCACCGGGCTCTCCGAGGACGGCGCGGTCCGGTACCGCGTCAACGACTTCCGCTGCGTCGACAACCTGCCGGGGCGCTCGAACATCGACAACGGCCTGTACTGCATGGCCGACCTGGTCCTGGAGAACCTCGGCGACACCGCGGTCGTGTTCAGCTCGCGGGAGCAGAAGCTGGTGACCGACAACAACCGGTGGGTCACCGCGGACACCCCGACCGCGACCGAGGAGAAGGCCGAACTGTGGTCGGCCGTCCCCTCCGGCGAGGAGGCCCAGGGCGAGCTGGTGTTCAGCGTCCGGATCGACGAGGAGCCCGAGATGCTGGCCCTCACCCACGCCCCCGACACCGAGCCGACCCGGATCGACGTCTTCCCGACCAGGGACTGACCCCAAGGGACAATGGCTCCCGAAACGGCGGCGGGGCCCGGCACACACGGTGTGCCGGGCCCCGCTACGTCCTGGGGAGGGTTACTCCCACTCGATGGTGCCCGGGGGCTTGCTGGTCACGTCCAGCGTCACCCGGTTGATCTCGCGCACCTCGTTGGTGATCCGGTTGGAGATACGGGCGAGCACGTCGTAGGGCACCCGCGACCAGTCGGCGGTCATCGCGTCCTCGCTGCTGACCGGACGCAGCACCACGGGGTGGCCGTAGGTGCGGCCGTCGCCCTGCACACCCACCGAACGCACGTCGGCGAGCAGCACGACCGGGCACTGCCAGATGTCGCGGTCCAGCCCGGCACGGGTGAGCTCCTCCCGGGCGATCGCGTCGGCCTCGCGCAGGATCTCCAGGCGCTCCCGGTTCACCTCCCCGATGATCCGGATGCCCAGGCCGGGGCCGGGGAAGGGCTGGCGCCACACCATCTCGGGCGGCAGACCCAGCTCCTCGCCGACCTTGCGCACCTCGTCCTTGAACAGCTCACGCAACGGCTCCACCAGGGTGAACTGGAGGTCGTCGGGCAGCCCGCCCACGTTGTGGTGCGACTTGATGTTCGCGGTGCCGGTGCCCCCGCCGGACTCGACGACGTCCGGGTACAGGGTGCCCTGGACCAGGAACTCGACCTCGGCGCCGCCCTCGCCACCCTCGGAGACGACCTCGCGGGCCGCCTGCTCGAAGACCCGGATGAACTCACGGCCGATGATCTTGCGCTTCTCCTCGGGGTCGCTCACCCCGGCCAGCGCGGACAGGAAGCGCTCCTCGGCGTCGACCACCTTCAGCTTGGCGCCGGTGATCGCGACGAAGTCCTTCTCGACCTGCTCGGCCTCGCCCTTGCGGAGCAGACCGTGGTCGACGAACACACACGTGAGTTGGTCGCCCACGGCGCGCTGAACCAGGGCCCCGGCCACGGCGGAGTCCACGCCACCGCTGAGACCGCAGATGACCCGCTTGTCGCCGATCTGCCCGCGGATGCGCTCCAGCTGCTCCTCGACGATGTTCACCATCGTCCAGGTGGGGCGGCACCCGGCGCCCTCGTAGAGGAAGCGGCGCATCAGGTCCTGGCCGTGCTCGGTGTGCATCACCTCGGGGTGGAACTGCACGCCGAACAGGCGGCGGTCGGTGTCCTCGAAGGCGGCGACCGGGGCACCCTCGGTGCTGGCGGTGCTCTTGAAGCCCGCCGGGGCCTGCACCACGGAGTCCCCGTGCGACATCCACACGCTCAGGCCCTCGGGCAGGCCCTCGAACAGCACGGAGTCGACCTCGGCGGACAGTTCGGTGCGGCCGAACTCGCTCAGGTCGGTCCTGTCCACGACCCCGCCCAGGGCGCGCGTCATGGCCTGGAAGCCGTAGCAGATACCGAAGGTCGGAACCCCGGTCTCGAAGAGCTCGGGCCCCACGCTCGGGGCGCCCTCGGCGTACACCGAGGAGGGGCCGCCGGAGAGGATGATGGCCTTGGGTTTCTTGGCGAGCATCTCCTCGACGGGCATGGTCGAGGGCACGATCTCGCTGTGCACGTGGCATTCCCGGACCCGCCGTGCGATCAGCTGCGCGTACTGCGCACCGAAGTCGACGACGAGGACGGTGTCGAACGTGCTGTCAGCACCAACGGACACGACGGAGGACCTTCCGCAGAAAAATGGGATGTCCGTCCAGTCTAGGGCGTTGTCCGAGGCCGGGGCGCACCGGCGGATGTGCCGCCCGGCACGCGGATCCGGCCGGGCAGCGGGGCCGGATCAGCCCGCGAATCCGCCGGGGTTGGCGGACTGCCAGCGCCAGCTGTCCCGGCAGGCGTCGTCGATGGTGAGTACGGCCTTCCAGCCCAGGTCGCGGGCGGCGGCGGAGGGGTCGGCGTAGCAGACGGCGATGTCGCCGGGGCGGCGGCCGACCACCTCGTACGGGATGGGCGACCCGGTGGCGCGCTCGAAGGAGCGCAGGCCCTCCATGACCGAGGTGCCCTGTCCGGTGCCGAGGTTGTACACCCGGTGTCCGGGGGCGTCGGCCAGGTGGTCCACGGCGGCCAGGTGGCCGTTGGCGAGGTCCACGACGTGCAGGTAGTCGCGCACGCCGGTGCCGTCGGGGGTGTCGTAGTCGTCGCCGAACACGCTCAGCCGCTCGCGGCGCCCGGAGGCCACCTGCGCGATGTAGGGGAAGAGGTTGTTCGGGACACCCTGGGGGTCCTCCCCGATCAGACCACTGGCGTGGGCGCCGATCGGGTTGAAGTAGCGCAGCGAGATGATGTTCCACCGCGGGTCGGAGGTGGCCAGGTCGTCCAGGATCTGCTCGGCGAACAGCTTGCTGCTGCCGTAGGGGTTGGTGGCCGACAGCCGGGTGTCCTCGGTGATGGGCACGCGGTCGGGGTCGCCGTAGACGGTGGCCGAGGAGCTGAGGACGAGGTCGCGCACCCCGGCGGCGTCCATGGTCTCGCACAGGGTCAGGAGCGCGTTGAGGTTGTTGCGGTAGTAGCGCAGTGGCTGCTGGACGGACTCGCCCACCGCCTTGAGCCCGGCCAGATGGATGACCGCGTCGATGTCGTGCCGGTCGAACACCGCGCGCATCACCTCGGGGTCGGTGCAGTCCGCCCGGTGGAAGGTGAGCGTACGACCGGTGATCCGCTCCACCCGGCGCAGGGCCTCCTCGTGGCTGTTGACCAGGGAGTCGACCACCACGACCTCGTGCCCGGCCTGGAGCAGTTCGACGGCGGTGTGGGTGCCGATGTACCCGGCGCCGCCGGTGAGCAGTACGTTCATCGATTTTCCCTGGAAGAGGGCTGTGCGGACCCCTCCAGGATAGGGGCAGCCGCCGAGCCGTCCGGAGACTCCGGGAGGGTGTCCCGGACGTGTGAGGGGGCGGACACCGTCGCGGTGCCCGCCCCGTCACGGTTGGTCGGGATTCGGCTCCCGGCCCTGCGGCTCAGCCCCGCCCGGGCGAAGTGCTGCGCCGGGTGTCGATCCGCAGCACCTGCGGGTCATGGTCGCTGACCTGGTCGTGGAACTCGGAGTTGATCCGGGCGACCTCGTAGTCGACCCGCCCGGCCAGGGCCCCGTTGACCAGGATGTGGTCGAGCGCCTGGGAGTTGCCGTCGTAGACGTAGTTGTACCGCTCCTGCGGCTCCAACAGGTCCACCATCGGGTTGGTGAGCGCGCCGTCCCCGGTGAGGATGTCCAGGGTGGTGGAGAACTGGAAGTCGTTCAGGTCCCCCATCACCACCAGGTTGGCCTCGGGGTCCACCGCGAGGAGCTCGTCGGCGAACTCGCGGACCAGGGCTGCCTGCGCGTGGCGCTGGGTCTCGCTGACCCGCTCCGGCGGCTGGTTGACCCCGTGCAGGGCCTGGTCGCCGCCCTTGGAGTTGAAGTGGTTGGTGACCACGTACACGTCGCGGTTGAGCGCGCGGAAGTGGCCGACCAGCGGCTTGCGGCTGGACTCCCAGGCCTCGTCCTGCGGGGCGATCCGCCCCGGTGAGACGGACAGCTCGGCGCCGCGCTCGCCTTCCAGGACTTCGACGGGGGTGGTGGCGTCGCCGCCCGCCGCGTCGACGTAGCGGACCCGGTCCGGGTCGAAGAGGAAGGCGTTGCGGATGTTGCCGCCCGGCTGGCCGCCGTCCTGCTTGTCCTCGGGGCTGATCTGGCGCCACTCGTAGGCGGGCCCGCCCGCGGCCGCGATGGCTCCGGTGAGGCGGTCCAGGGTCACGTCGGCGTCCACGGTGCCGTCGTCACTCGCGCTGCTGTTGTCCTGGATCTCCTCCAGCCCGACGATGTCGGGTGAGCCCAGGTAGTCCACGAAGCCCTCGGCCAGGGCGTCGAAGTCGGCCTGGTCGTCCGCGCCGCCGAGGTTCTCGACGTTGTACGTGGCGACGCTGATCTCGTGCCGCTCGGTCTCCCGGACCGGGGTGCGCTCCAGGTCGCCGGGCACGTGCTCGCCCAGGGTGGTGGCGCGGACCAGGTAGCCGCCGAACCGGCTGTAGTAGACCGGGCCCTCGGTGATCCCGGCGAGGGTGTCGCCGACGTTCGCGTTCGGGAACGGGCGCACGTCCCGGTCCAGGAGGGACTCGATCTTCACCCGGCCGCTGTTGGGCTCCTCGTAGGAGCCGTAGCGGGCGCCCCCGTTGGCCGTGGGGTTCTCGTCGGGCCGGGTGGTCACCCACAGGGCGTCGTAGCCGTCGGTGGCGCCGATGATCGGGGCGTCCTCCACCCGGACGCGCATGTGTTCGTGGGCCTCCCAGAAGTCCAGTGCGTACTTGTCGGGTCGCAGCTCCAGATCCGTGATGTCGCCGCCGTGGTCCGGGGCGTAGGTCTCGGGGATGGCGTCGGCGTCGAGCAGGACCGACTCGGGCAGGTCGTTGCCCCGGGAGACGGTGGTCCACCGGGCCCGGTCGAGCTGGGTGATGCTCTGGGCTCCGCCCTGGGGACGGTACTCGCTGACCCGTCCGGCGACCAGGACCTCGTCGCCGACCGCGACGTCGGGGGTGGTGGAGCCGGTGAAGACGAACAGCGCCTCGCTGGTGCGGGGGTCGTCGTCGCCCTCGGGGTCCTGGAACCAGAAGCCCTGGGCGCTGCCGAAGGCGTTGACCGCGGTGACCACGCCGGGCAGGCCGGAGACCTCCTCACCCACGTGGGGCGAGGTCCGGCCGGTCCCCTGGATGTCGTGGACGGCCAGGTCACCGGGTTCGACCGGGTCCCCGGGGTCACCGCCGCCGGGGTCCCCGACCGTCTCGCCCGCGCTGTTGACGGGGTTCGGTTCCGCCACGGTGAAGTCGGCGGAGTTGTTCCCGGTGTCGGTGAAGGCAGAGTCACGGGAGGCCGAGGTGGTGTTGCTGGTTCCCGCAGCGGGCGAGGTGGCGTGCACCACGGCGCCGCCGTAGCCCACCACGTCGATGATGCTTCCGTCCTCGGCGCAGGTCGCAGCGGTGCGGCACTCGACGGGGTCGGTGCCCTCCACCAGGAGAACGGCCCCGGCGGTGGCCGACATGTTGGTGTTCCCGGTGTCGTCGGGTTCGGGCAGTTCGATGGTGCCGCCCCTGCCCGCCGACTGCCGGATCAGGTGGTGCCCGTCCGCGGGGATGCTGCCGTCGAGCGGGGTGACCTGGACCCGGGTGGCGTCGCTGGGCCGTGCCGGGAGGTACTGCACGCTCCACCCGGCCAGGTCGACGGCCATGTCGGTGGGGTTGCCCAGCTCGACGAAGTCGTGCCGCAGTTCGGCTCCGCTGTTGCCACCGCCGCCGTACACCTCGCTGATGACCGGACCGTCGGCCGCGGCCAGGGCGGGCACCGGGGCGAGCAGGCCCGCGGCCAGGGCTGCCGCCGCGACCGCCGCCGAGGCACGGGTTGTGGGTCTGGAGGGGGTTGGGGACACGCCTGCTCCGATTTCTCCGGGGGTCTGGTGCGGCCACATCATGGCGCTCGCGGATGTCCGCTCGAAAGAGACGACGTGAAAAGAAGGCGACTCGGTGCCCGATTGTTGTGATCACACGACAACCGAGAGCTCGGGCTTCGGTGTGATCCTCCAAACTCCGGACTCCCGGAGTCGGGCGACCGAGTCATTGGTCCGGACCGGTCCAACCGCCGGGCCCGCTGCCCGCCCCGGACGGGGCAGGGCGTACGAAGGCGCCCCGCCCGTCGGTCCCGCACGGTCACAGCCTCGGGTCCACCGGCTCGGTCTCCAGGGCCAGGATCGCGAAGACCGGCTCGTGCACCCGCCACAGGGGCTCACCCGCGGCCCGGCGGGTCAGGGCCTCCAGCCCGAGCTTGTGCTCGCGCATGGCCAGCCCGCTCTTTCGGCCGAGCTTGCGGTCCTTGAGCACCGCGATCCGCTCCGGGTCGGTGTAGTCCGGCCCGTAGACGAGCCGCAGGTACTCCGGTCCGCGGACCTTCAGCCCCGGCTGGGCCAGGCCCTTGCGGCCCTTGGCCCGGGCACCGAGCAGCGGCTTGACCACCATGCCCTCGCCGCCGCGGTCGACCATCTCCCGCCACCAGGCGGCCGCGGCCGCGCAGGCGTCCGGGTCCGTGGTGTCCACCACCCGGTAGCGGGTGGTGGACACCATCCCGCCGGTCCCGGCCAGCTGTTCGGCCACCCCCATGTGCCAGAGGTGGTCGGCATCGCCGTACTCCCGGCCCTCGGAGGCCAACAGCATGAACGGGGCGTAGCGCAGCCCGTCCGCGCCCTCGGTCTCCCAGGAGTAACGGCGGTAGACCGCGCTGAACGCCTCCGTCTGCTCGGTGCGGCGCGCGATGGTCTCCGCCAGTCCCCCGACGTCCACGCCCCGCTCGGCCGCCGCGGCCAGGGCGGCCGCGGCGGCGGGCAGCGAGGCCCGGGCGGCGGCGCCCACGGACGCGTACTGCTCTCGGATGAGCGAACGCGCCTTGGCCGACCAGGGCAGCATCTCGCCGTCCAGGGCCACCCAGTCCGTGCCGAGCCTGTCCCACAGGTCCGCGTCGGTGACCGCCTGCCGCAGCCTGCGGACCACCTCGGCCTGGACCGCGGGGTCCCTGAAGAAGGGGCGTCCGGTGCGGGTGTGGACGGTGCCGAGCTCACCCGGGACGAAGCGCCGTTCGGCGGCGGCCTCGTCACGGCACAGCACGGCGACCGCGCGCGAGCCCATGTGCTTCTCCTCGCAGATCACCTGCCCGACGCCGGAGCCCCGGTAGGAGGCGAAGGCCTCGTCGGGGTGCTCCAGCAGCCCGGGGTCGGCGGCGGTCGGTGCGGGGGCCATGGTCGGCGGCAGGTAGACCAGCCATCGGGGGTCCACCGAGAAGCGGCTCATCACCTCCAGCGCGGCCATGGTGCTCTCGGCGTCGGCGCGCACGGTGCCGTGGGCGGTTTCGACGAACAGCCCGGACCCCTGCTCGCCCAACCCGACGTCGTTGATGTCGATGACCTGGCCGGCGCCCCCGTCGTCCCGCTCCGGCGGGCTCTGCACCAGCGGCCGGACCGGCTCGTACCAGGTGCGCTCGGCGTCCACGTCCACGATCTCCCGTTCGGGGTAGCGCAGCGCGGTGAGCTTTCCGCCGAACACGCAGCCGGTGTCCAGGCAGATGGTCCGGTTGAGCCACTCGGCCTTGTTCGTGGGCACGTGCCCGTAGACCACCATCGCCCTGCCTCGGTAGTCGCGGGCCCAGGGCAGCCGGACGGGGAGGCCGAATTCGTCGGTCTCGCCGGTGGTCTCGCCGTACAGGGCGAAGGAGCGCACCCGGCCCGAGGCACGGCCGTGGTACTCCTCCTTCAGCCCGGCGTGCGCCACCACCAGCCTGCCGCCGTCCAGCAGCAGGTGGCTGACGAGGCCGTCGCAGAAGTCCAGCACCCGTGCGCGGAACTCCTCGCTCTCCCGGCCCAGCTGTTCGACCGTCTCGGCAAGACCGTGGGTCAGCCGGCCCTTGCCGCTCCTGAGGTACCGGACCAGCTTGTTCTCGTGGTTTCCGGGCACGCAGAGGGCGTCGCCCTCGGCGACCATGCCCATGACCAGGCGCAGCACCCCGGGGCTGTCCGGCCCGCGGTCCACGAGGTCGCCGACGAACACGGCCGTGCGGCCCTGCGGGTGCCGGGCCCCGACCGGGCGGCCCTCGCCGTCGCGGCGCAGTTCGTAGCCGAGCTCCGCCAGCAGGGACTCCAGTTCGGATCGGCAGCCGTGGACGTCACCGACGATGTCGAAGGGCCCGGTGAGCTCGGTGCGGTCCGGCCAGGGGCGTTCCAGCTCGATGCGGACGGCGTCGATCTCCTCCTGCCCCCTGAGGACGTACACCTTGCGCACGCCCTCGCGGGCCATCCGCTTGATCCCGCCGGTGAGGTCGCGCCGCTGACGGCGGATGACGTGGTCGCCGAAGTCGCGGTCGGGGCGGACGCGGTTGCGTTCGCGGGCCAGTGCCTCGGGCACGTCGAGCACGATCGCGGTGGTGAGGACGTTGTTGTCCTTGGCGATACGGATCAGGTGCTCACGCGCCCCGCGCTGGACGTTGGTGGCGTCCACGACGGTGAGCAGCCCGCGCCGCAGCCGGATGTCCACGATGGTGCCGAGCAGTGCGAAGGCGTCGGAGGTCGCGGTCTGGTCGTTCTCGTCGTCGCTGACCATGCCCCGGCAGAAGTCGGAGCCGATCACCTGGGTGGGCTTGAAGTGCCTGGCGGCGAAGGTGGACTTGCCCGACCCGGAGACCCCGACCAGCAGGACGAGCCCCATCCGGGGCACGCGGAGCACTCGGGGCTCGCGGGCGGCCTCGTCGTTCGACTCGTTCAATTGGTGAAGACTCCCATCTGGGTCGGGGCCCCGGTCTCGGGGTGTTCGGGGCCGACCGGCAGGCGGCGGACGGTGTAACCGTGTTCGGCGGCGACGCGGTCGGCCCAGGCGGCGAACTCGGCGCGGGTCCACTCGAAGCGGTGGTCTGCGTGCCGGAACGCGCCCTCGGCCAGGCCCTCGTAGTGGCGGTTGTACTCGACGTTGGGTGTGGTGACCACGACGACGCGGGGGGCGGCGTCGCCGAAGACCACGTTCTCCATGGCGGGCAGCCGGGAGGGGTCGAGGTGTTCGACGACCTCCATGAGCACCGCCGCGTCGTGGCCGTGGAAGCGCCGGTCCCGGTAGACCACGGAGCCCAGCAGCAGTTCGGGGCGGGGCCGACGGGCCGACCGGTCGCCGGGGCGGGCGTCGTGGTCGGTGAACAAGCTTCGGTGCCGCCCACCCCCGTCCGGGTGGCAGCCCTTGCAGAGCCTGCGGTGGGCGGCCTCCAGGCTGCCCGCGTGGACGTCCACCCCGGTGATCCGGTCCAGGGCGCGGACTCCGGCCAGCCGCTCCAGCAGTCTGCCGCCGCCGCAGCCCAGGTCGATGACGCTGGTGGCCCGCTCGGCCTCCAGCACTGCCAGGACCGCGCCCGCACGCTGCTCGGCCAGCGAGGGCTCGCGCTCCTCGACCGCCGGATCGCGCGGGACCGCCCCGGTCGCCTCCCCCTCCTCGGTCTCGGTTTCGGGCTCGGCGCTCCGGTCGTCGGCCTCGGCCAGCCGGGTCATGGCGGTGCGCACGTAGCGGTCCCGGCGGGCGAGGTAGCGCCGGGCGATCCACCCCCGTTCGGGGTGCCCGGCCAACCAGCCCGCACCCGCACCGGTCCCGTCCTCGACCCCGTCGACCGGGGCGCCGCCCGCGCGCAGGAGCTTGTCGATCTCGGTGGAGTCCACCCAGTAGTGCTTGTTGCCGCCCTCCATCGCGGGCAGCAGCACGTACAGGTGGCTGAGCGCCTCGGACAGCCGCAGGGTTCCGGTCAGGGTGAGCGACAGGTGGTGCGAGTCGCCCCAGCCGGGCAGCCCCGGGTCGAGCGGGACCGGTTCGGCCCGGACCGTCCAGCCCAATGGTTCGAAGAGCGCCCTGGCCTTCTCCGGACCGGGGCGGCAGGGGACCGCGGGCAGGTGCAGGACCAGCGGGATGGGTGTGCCGGCCAGCTCGGGACGGCTCCGGCTCACGCCCCGGATCGCGGTCCGCAGGACCTTGCCCAGGGCCACCGTGAACAGGGAGGAGGAGGCGTAGGGCCGGTCGTTCACGTACTGTGCCAGGGCGAAGTCGGGTGTGCTCACCGACGTGCGCGTACGCAACAGCGCCTGCGGGTCCGTCTCGAGGAGGAGGGCCGCGGTGCAGCGCTCCTCGGTGGCCTCGGGGTAGAAGACGTGCGCCGTCCCGAAGGACTGCTCGAAGCTCTGCGCCTTGTCGGGGTGCTTGTGCAGCAGGTGTCCGAGGTCCGTCGCCGGCCGGGCTGTGGTGGTGATCGTCAGTAGCACCCGTGCATTGTGTCCGACCCCGCCCGCGGCCGACCAGTGTTTTTCGGCCCACGGCACGGACGTGTCAGGTCCGGGGATCGCTGCTGTCGTCCTCGGGGGAGACCGGGGGTGCGGCGCGGCGCCGGTGGAGGCTGCTGGTCACCAGGACCGGAAGGGTGACCGCGAGGGTCATGGCGACCAGGCCCAGGGCCCTGCCCCAGAGCGGGTGCTGCATGACCGGGTACTCGGTGAGGGGCAGGGCGGCGTAGACCAGGTACAGGGGGACCGAGAGCAGCGCGGTCGGCAGGGGGTGGGGCAGGCCGAGCAGCCTCAGTAGGAGCCACGCCAGGAGAGGTGCGGCGGCCAGTGTCACGAACACGGTGACGCGCAGCTTGTCGGCGTCGACCCCGAGCACCCCGGTGTCGGAGACCTCGACCACGAGTACGAGGTAGAACCAGGCGATCAGCAGGGACAGCAGGGTCGCCCCGGCCCCGGCCACGATGCCGAGGAGGAGGGCTTGGCGGGGACTCACGGGGGGTGTGCGGCTCATGGGCCCATTCTTGCCGCATCGGCCGCGGCGCGCCTAGCCGATCCCGGAGCCGGTCCCGGTCCCCCGGTCCGCCCGCGGGTCCACCCCCAGTTCGGCCATGGCCAGGGCGGCCTCGGCGCGCGCGGACCCGAAGAAGGCCCACGGGATGTCGCAGACGTACCGGCCGACCGCCCCCAGGTGCCACCGGGCCAGGTCCTTCTCCCCCGCCCGGTGGAAGGCCCAGCCGAACAGGTGGTGGGCCTGGACGCCGCGCACGTGCGGCACGGCCGCGGACGCCCACCCCCGCGCGAGCGCGAACAGCTCCCGAACCGCCTCCCCGTGCAGGCGACCCAGGCTCATGGCGGCGATGTAGGCGCTGTTGCCCTCCCGCAGGAGCCTGCGCTGTTCGCCGCGCAGGTACTCGGCGTGGGCCAGGGCGAGGACGGCCGGCAGCGGGCTGCCCTCGGGTGCGGTGTCGGCCGCCGCCCCGGCCGCGGCGAACATCTCCTCGGCCGAGCCCCCTCGGCTGGGGGCCAGGGAGCGCACCCGGGTCAGGTGCGCGGGGAAGTGGTGGGGCGCCCGCGCGATCGCCTCGGTCCAGGCCCGTTCCCGCTCCTCCCGGTCACCGAGCCCCATCGCCACCGTCTGGAGCGCGGCCCAGGGGGCGGCGTCGTCGGGGCGGCTCCGGGCGGCCTCCTCCAGCGGGACCCGTGCCTCGTGCAGGGCGGCCTCGAAGGCCTTCCGGTCGGCCCGGGTGGTGTCGGCTCCTCCGGCGGGCGAGGCCACGGCCCGGGCGAGCAGGGCGTGGCCGAGCCACAGCATCGTGTCGGCGGGGTCGGCGCCCCCCTCCACCAGCGCGGCGACCTCGTCGGGGCGGTCGGCGGCGGCCCGCCCCAGCGCCTCGGCCTGGTAGGCACGGACCTCGGGGTCCTCCCGGGTCTCCACCAGCAGGGCAGCGCCCGCCTCCGCGTCGCCCCCGCGCACCGCCTCGCAACCGGCGCGCAGCAGTGGGTCCGTCCCGTAGGAGGCGGACACCAGCGCCGTCTCCAGGTCGGTGCCGCGCAGCACCCTCGCCGGGTTCCGTCCGAATCGCCACATGCCAGCCATGCCAGTGAGGTTATGGCATCCCGCGTCACCTGCCGGCGGGGGCCGGTCGTCCCCCGCCGGCCAGCGCGGCCGTCTGCCGGGCCGCGTCCCTGCGGTGGTTGACCACCTGGAGGACGATCAGCACGAGGCCGGTCACCGTTCCGGTGAGGACGAACCAGTGCGGGGCCACGTGGAGGGAGAACAGCGCCTGTGTCCAGCCCGTCCACTCGGGGGCCACGAGGACCAGCGCGGCGGACACGGCCAGGGCGATACGTTCACCCAGCAGGGTGCGGCGCAGGAAGTGGCCCTCGATGGCCATGGCCCCGGCGGCGAGCGCCACCGATCCGGTGGCGACCGCGAGGACCAGGTCCAGGACCGGCCCGTCCACCTCCATCAGCGCCGAGTAGGCCATCATGAGCGGAATCAGGTAGAGGCCCTTGGCGAACTTCCACGCGGACACGCCCGAGCGCATCGGTTTGGAGTCGGCGATCCCGGCCGCCGCGAAGGCGGCGAAGGCCACCGGGGGCGTGACGTTCGAGTCCTGGCTGAGCCAGTACACGATCATGTGCGCGACGACCAGGGCGAGCCCCAGCTCCTCCAGGGCCGGGCCGGCCAGGATGACCAGCACCACGTAGGAGGCGGTCACCGGTAGGCCGATCCCCATGATCAGGGAGGCCAGGGCGACCATCACCAGGGTCATGAGGAGGTTGCCGGCGAAGACGTTCACCAGCACGTCGGAGAAGACCAGCCCGAGCCCGGTCAGGCCGACCACTCCGACGATGACACCCGCGACGGCGCAGGCCACGGAGACCGGCAGGGTGCTGCGGGCGGCGGTGACGAACACCTCCAGGAAGTCCCGGAGGCTCAGTCGGCTACCGGCCCGCAGCATGGCGACGAGCAGCAGGGCCCCGCAGGCGGCCAGCCCGGCCCGTGTCGGCGACACGTAGTTGAGCAACAGGGTGACGAGCAGGACCAGCGGGGCGAGGAAGTGCCAGCCGGAACGCATCACGGCGGACAGGGTGGGGATGTCCTCCTCCCGCATCCTGCCGACGCCGTGCTTGCGGGCGAGGATGTCCACGAACAGGAACATGAGCGCGAAGTACATGAGCGCGGGGATGATCGCGACCTTGACGATGTCGGCGTAGGGGATGCCCAGCCGCTCGGCCATGAGGAAGGCGCCCGCGCCCATGATGGGCGGCAGGATCTGGCCGCCGGTGGAGGCGGCCGCCTCCACGCCCGCGGCGTCGTGCTTCCTGTACCCGACCCTCTTCATCAGCGGGATGGTGAACGGGCCGCTGGTGACCACGTTCGCGATGGCGCTGCCGGAGACTGATCCCATCAGGGCGCTGCCCAGCACGGCGCCCTTCGCCGGGCCGCCGACCATGCGCCCGGTCAGGACGTAGGCCAGGCCGATGAAGAAGTTGCCGCCACCGGTCTTGGACAGCAGTGCCCCGAACAGGATGAACACGAACACGAAGGTGACCACGACACCGAGCGTGAGACCGTAGATGCCGTCGGTGCCGAGGAAGGTGTGGGTGGCGATGCGCTCGCGGGTGGCTCCCGCGTGGCCGAACTGGCCGGGGATGTAGGGGCCGTAGTAGGCGTACAGCAGGAATCCGGCCACCAGGACGACCATGACCGGGCCGACCGCGCGCCGGGTGGCCTCCAGCAGGATCACGACGGCGATCGCGCCCATGATCCAGTCGGTCTCGGTGTAGGCGCCCGCCCGCCGGGACAACTCGGTCTGGAGGACGATCGGATAGAGGCTGACCACCACGGTGCCGACCACCATGACCAGGTCGAGCACCGCTCCCACCGCGACACCCGCCGGGCCGCTCCCGACCCTGGCCTTCCGGAACGGCGGCATGATGACGAACACCGCCGTCATCACCAGCATGAGGTGGATGAGGCGCTGTTCTCGGGCGTCCAGTCCGGAGCGCAGGGCGACGTAGAGCTGGAAGAGGGTCAGGGCGACGCCCAGGGCGAGGATGATCCCGCCCATGACCAGGCCGGCCCGCCCCTCGCCCCAGCGTTCGGCAGCGATCCGGCGCCAGAGCGGTGGGTCCTCGGTCGTCCCGGGGTCGGTCGTTCCGGGGTCTGCGGCCCCGGTACGGGCAGGTGCGGTGACCACCTCGCCTTGGGTGCTCGCCGCTGGTTCCTCCGCTGCCGGAGGTCGGTCGCCCCGCGCCCGGGGTGGTGTCTCAGCCATCTTCTTCCTCGGATTCGCCGGGCCGCGCGGAGCGTGTCAGGGGGTCCGTGCGGCGAAGTGTCTCGGGCCGGGTCAGCCGCAGTCCGGCTGCGGGTCACGGCCGAACAACAACTGGAGGGTGGTGACGCGGGCGGGTTCGAGGACCACCCGGTGGGTCGCCAGGCACGGGGAGAGCCGTACCTCGGCGTCGGAGGTGCGCACCCGGTGGTCGACGTCAGGGGCGCCCACGCGGATCGCGACCCGGGGGCCGATCTCACGGTCCATGTCCTCGATGACCCACCACTGGCCGTCGGCCCGTCCGGTCCCCTCACCCGGGATGTGGCCCATGCCCGCGCCGAACTGGCGCAGGCGGGTGGATTCGACGACGAAACCACCGTCCCGGACACCGATGTTCTCCTCGATCGGCAGGTGGTCGATCGAGTGCACGTAGGAGAGGGTGAAGAGCTCGTCCGGCGCCAGGGGCAGATGCCCGAGCCGTTCGCCGTCCGCGCTCAGCCGCAGCGCGGGCCACAGTGGTAGCAGGGTGAGGGCCGCGACGGCGAGCAGGAGGGCGGCGGCCACGAACACGGCGGTCCGTGGCCGCCGGAGGCCACCGGAGGCCACGCGCCCTACCCCTCGTCGGAAGCGGCGTCGGGCAGCAGGTCCGCGGGGATCTCCACGCCCTGCTCCTCGTAGAAGCGCACGGCGCCCGGGTGCACGGGGACCGGGCTGTTCCCGATGGTCTCCGGGACCAGGTACTCCTCGCCGGGGGCGTAGACGCCGACGACCTCGTCGATGTTGTCGAACATGGCCTTGGTGACGTCGTAGGCCTGGTCCTCGTTGAACCCGCCCGGCACGACCAGGGCGTTCCACACCGCGATGGTGTTGACGTCCTCCTCCACGCCCGGGTAGGTGCCGCCCGGGATGACGTGCTCGGTGTAGCCGCCGTAGCCGCTGACGACCGCGTCGCGTTCCTCGTCGCACATCTCGATGATGTGGATGTCCTCCGTGGTGCCGAGCTCTGTGATGCCCGAGTGGCCCTCGCCCACGACCCAGGAGCCGGCGTCGAGCTGGTTGTTGATCAGGGCGTTGGCGGTCTCCGCGTAGCCCAGCTGCTGGAGGCCGACCTCGCTGGAGGCGATCTCCAGGGACTGGAACACCTGGTTGGTGGTGGCCTCGTTACCGCTGCCGATGTCACCGACGGAGTAACGGCTGCCCCGGACGTCGGAGAAGCATTCGAAGCCCTCGGATGCGGCGGTGTCGGCCAGGGTCACGGCGTGGAAGACGTTCGGGTACATGACAGCGAGCGCGTAGGTCCGGACCGGGTCGCCCTCGAAGTCGGCGGTGCCGGTGAAGGCCTGGTCGGCGGCGTCGCCCTGGACGAGGCCGAGGTGGGCTGCGCCGCCGCCGAGCAGTCGGATGTTCTCCACGGAGGCGCCGGTGGACTCGACCGAGGCGCTCTGGCCCTCGAGGTTGTCACCGATGATCGTACGCAGGGCACCGCCGATCGGGTAGTAGACGCCGCTGGTGCCGCCGGTGACGATGCTGAGGTCGGGCTGGACGGGGCCGCCGCCGAGTCCGGCGTCCTGCGCCGCCTGTTCGGCGGGTTGCGCGCCGCAGGCCGCGAACATGATGACGCCGGCGGGGGCTGCGGCCAAGTACAGCAGTGTGCGTCGCATGGTCGATCGGGTCCTCTCGGGTGATCGGATCAGGGGATGTCGGGGACGGCCCGGGGCGCGCTCCCGGGGGGGGCGGGTGTGGCCCGCGCCACTTTCCGTCGTGGGAAACGTAGCCTTCACCGCCGGGAAACGGATAGCGCCAGGGGGTGGATTTGAGCCTCTCCTGAGGTTCGGGACGGGTTGCTAGTGTTCGCTCATGGCGCGGCTCACCTCCCCCAGGCTGTGGCCGACCACCCGGGCCCTCTCCGTCGGCCTGGTGGTCGCCTCCCTGCTGTCCTGGTCGCATCCCCCCGGCACGGCCCCCCTCCGCCTGTCCGTCGGGACGGGCGGCGCCGGCGGTGTCTACCACGTGTACGGAACGGGCCTGGCCCAGATCACCGAGCACAGCCCGGACATCGAGATCACCGCCCTGACCACCGCCGCGAGTGTGCAGAACAACCGCCTGATCGCCTCCGGCTCCCTGGACGCGGCCTTCACGCTCGCCGACGTCGCCGCGCTGGCCGTCGCGGGCGAGGAGCCCTTCGACGAGCCGCTGCCGATCACCGCGATCGCCCGGCTGTACGACAACCACACCCACCTGGTGGTACGGGCGGACTCCCCCTACGAACGGGTCGCCGACCTGGCCGGAGGCACCATCTCCGTGGGGGAACGGGGCTCCGGTACCGAGATGATGGCCGAACGGCTGCTGGCCGCCGCCGGTCTGGCGGAGGACCCCGAGCGCTCGGCCCCGGGCCCGGCACCGGCCGGGGGGACCCCTGGCGCCGACGATCCCTTCTCGCCGGGGGTGGAGCGGCTG
Organism: Nocardiopsis moroccensis; assembly: GCF_055763695.1. NCBI lineage: Bacteria > Bacillati > Actinomycetota > Actinomycetes > Streptosporangiales > Nocardiopsidaceae > Nocardiopsis > Nocardiopsis moroccensis. Next base: position 3,934,401 of record NZ_CP199747.1, read on the forward strand.
CGGCTGTCCATCGGCAACTCGACGGCAGCCCTGGCGGAGGGCCGGATCGACGCCTTCTTCTGGTCCGGCGGCCTGCCCACCGAAGCCGTCTCCGACCTGGCCGAACAGGTCCCGGTCCGGCTGCTCGACCTGTCCGAACACGTCCCGCAGCTGGTGGAGGAGCACGGACAGTTCTTCTCCGAGCTCCCGGTACCGGCCGGGACGTACCCGGGCGTGCCCGCGGTCCGCACCATCGGGGTGCCGAGCCTGCTGGTGGCCGACGAACGGATGCCGGACCGGACCGCGACGAGGCTCACCCGGCTGCTGTTCGACTCCCAGGGCGCCATGGTGGAGATCCACCCCGTGGCACTGCACCTGCACCCGAGGTCGGCGATCTCCACCCTGCCGGTGCCGCTGCACCCGGGCGCCGGCGTGTACTACCGCTCGGTCAAGTACGCCCACGACGAGTCGGCGGTCGGCCCGGGACCGGTGCGTCCCGTTCCGTATCCGCGAGGGCGGGCATCCGCAGGCGGATCCTCGCGTCGATGCCGTGCGGGTCGGCGGGCCGCAGGGACAGGCGCGCCCCCTGAAGTTCCAGCAGGGTGACCACGATGGACAGCCCCAGCCCGGAGCCGCCGTCCCCGCCGTCGCGCCAGAAGGGTTCGGTGGCCCGGCCGAGCCGCCCGTCGGGGAGCCCGGGACCGTCGTCCAGAACGTGCACGTCCAGGTGAGGACAGCCGTCCCCGTCGCTGTCCCCTACCGGTTCACACACCCGGACGCGGATCCTCACCCCGGGTCCGCCGAACTTCAGCGCGTTGTCGATGAGCGCGTCCAGGGCCTGGTCGAGAGTGCCCTCCACGCAGCGCACCATCACCTGCGAGGCGCCCTCACAGACCAGTTCCGCGCGGGCCCGTTCGGCGATGGGGCTCCACGCCGCCACCCGCTCCTCGGCGACCTCCCGGACGTCCTCCCACACCGTCGAGTGCTCTGCGTCCTCGGTTCGGGCCAGGGTGAGCAGGCTGTCGCAGATGCGGGTGAGCCGGTCCACCTCGTCCAGGGCGAGGCGGTGCGCCCCCCGCGCCTCGGGCCCCAGGTGCCGTGCGAGGCCGTCCACCCGCAGGCGCAGCGCGGCCAGGGGGTTGCGCACCTGGTGCCCCGCGTAGGCGACGAAGGTGCGCTGGCTCTCCATCATGTCGGTGATGGTGTCGGCCATCCGGTTGAAGGACTCCCCCAGCCGCCGCAGTTCCTCCGGGCCGGCGGCGGTGCGCACCCGGGTGTCCAGGCTGCCGCCGCTCACCGCCCGGGTGGCCTCGTCGAGGTCGTCGATGGGCCCCAGGATCCAGCGGGTGAGCGGGCCGGCCGCGGCGATGCCGGCCACCATCAGAGCCGTGACCACCAGCCACGCCACACCCCACTGGACGAGGGTGGCGCGACGCAGGGACTCGGTGGGTGAGACGGTGACGGCCGCGCCGACCACCTCCCCGGAGCGCCCGATGGGTTCGGCGACGACGAGCGGTTCCTCCTGCCAGGGCCAGACCACGCTGTCGGCACCCGTCCGGTTCCCGGCCAGGGCGGTGCGGACCGGGCCGGGCATCTGGCCGGTGCTCTCCGCGGGCCCGGCCGGGACCAGATCGGCGAGGGTCAGGCCGGGCCGGGAGGAGGCCACGACCTCCCCGTCGCGGTCCACCACCACGGCGGCGATCCCGTACACCTCGTCGTAGGCGGCCAGTTCACCGGAGAGCGTGCCCTCGCTGCGGGTGAGAACAGCGGGCTCGGCCAGCCCGGCGAAGCGGGCGGTGTCGTTGATCCGGTCGAGCGTCATGTCCGAGGTGCCGCGTGCGGCGATGCTGCCGCACAGCGGCACCGCCAGGGCGAGGCAGGCCGCCACCAGCAGCGTGACGTACACGGTCACCAGACGTCTGCGCATGTGCGGTCCCCGGTCGGCCGCTCAGCCCCGGGCGGCGGGCGCGCCGGCCGCGCGATCGGCCGCCACCAGCCGGTAGCCGACACCGCGCACGGTCTCGATGGCCCGGGGCGCGTCCAGCTTGGAGCGCAGGGTGCCGATGTGCACTTCGAGCGTTCGCAGGGTTCCGGGCCACACGGTCTGCCAGACACACAGCAGGAGGTGTTCTCGGGAGACCACCGTCCCCGCCTGCCTGAGCAGGACGACGAGCAGGTCGAACTCCTTGCGGGTCAGTTCGACGGGTCTGCCCGAGCACAGCACGGAGCGGTCGGTCAGGTCCGCCCGGATCGGACCGGCCGCCAGGACGGGGGCGTCCTGTCTGCTGGTGCGGCGCAGGACCGCCTCCATGCGGGCGCAGAGTTCCTCGACGGCCAGGGGTTTGACCACGTAGTCGTCGGCGCCGGAGCGCAGCCCGAGGACCCTCTCGCGCTGTCGGCCCCGAGCGGTGACCATGATGATCGCGGTGCCCCCGAAGTCCTGGCGCTCCCGGATCCGGCGACACAGTTCGATGCCGTCCATGTCCGGCAGCCCGAGGTCGAGCAGGACGACGTCCGCGGGGGGCGCGGCCAGGGCGCCCTCCGCGGTCCGCACCTGGTCGACCTCGTAGCCGTGCGACTCCAGCGCATCGGCGAGAGCGTCGGCCAACCGGACATCGTCCTCGACGAGCAGCACCTTGATCATGGCCGGGGTCCTTCGAGAGGTGTACGCAACCGGAAGTCAACACGCACCCTAACCGGGTGGTGTGCCCCAGGCCACAGTGGAGCGGGCCCGGACCGGCCACCGGGCTGTCCCGAGCACCCCTACCGGGCCGCGCTCAGGACTGCTTCCGCTCCCCGCCGACGTGGATGTCCGGGACGATCTCCGGGGCCCCGTGCTGGACGGCGTCGGCCTCCTGGTCGGTGTCCTGCTCCTGGGCGGCGCGTTCGGCCTCGATGCCCTTGCGGTAGTACTCCACCTCCCGCTCGATCTGCTCCCGGTCCCAGCCCAGGGGTTCGGCCATGAGCCCGGCCGCCTCCTCGGCCGCGGCGATGCCCCGGTCCCAGGTCTCGAAGGAGATCCGGGTACGCCTGGACAGGACGTCCTCCAGGTGGCGGGCGCCCTCGGCCTCCACCGCGTAGACGACCTCGGCCCTCAGGTAGTCCTCGGCGCCCGCGAGGGGGCTGCCCAGATCGGGCCGCTCCCTGATCAGGTCGAGCACGTCGTACACCGAGGAGCCGAACCGGCGCAGCAGGTGCGTGACCCGGGAGACGTGCAGTCCCGAGTCCCGGGCCAGCCGGTGCCGCTGGTTGTACAGCGCGGCGTACCCGTCCGCGCCCACCAGGGGCAGCTTGGCGGTGACCGAGGCGGGGACCGCCCCGCCCAGTCCGTGCGCCACCGCGTCCACCGCGTCCTCGGCCATGACCCGGTAGGTGGTGTACTTTCCGCCCGCGATGAGGACCAGCCCGGGTACCGGGTGGGCGACCGTGTGTTCGCGGGAGAGCTTCGAGGTCTCCTCGGACTCACCCGTCAGCAGCGGCCGCAGCCCCGCGTAGACACCCTCCACGTCGTCGCGGGTCAGGGGCGTGCGCAGCACCCGGTTGACGTGGTCCAGGACGTAGTCGATGTCGGTCCGGCTCGCCGCCGGGTTCTCCTTGTCCAGGTCCCAGGGGGTGTCGGTGGTCCCGATGATCCAGTGGCGGCCCCATGGGATGACGAACAGCACGCTCTTCTCGGTCTGCAGGATCATCCCGGAGGAGGCCTGGATGCGGTCCCGCGGCACCACCAGGTGCACACCCTTGGAGGCGCTCACGTGGACCTGGCCACGGCCGCCGACCATCTCCTGGATGTCGTCGGTCCACACCCCGGCGGCGTTCACCACCTGGCGGGCCCGGATCTGTTTCGTCTCCCCGGTCTCCAGGTCGGCGGCGGCCGCGCCGACCACGTGCTCGCCCTCGCGCAGGAACTCGACCGCCTGGACCCGGGAGGCGATCCGCGCCCCGAGCCCGGCGGCGGTGCGCAGGACCGTGGTGACGAAGCGGGCGTCGTCGACCTGGCAGTCCCAGTACTGGATGGCCCCGGCCAGCGCACTGCGTTTGAGGGCGGGGAAGACCTTGAGCGCCCCGGACCTGGACAGGTGCCGGTGCGCCGGGAGTCCCCGGTTGTTCCGCGAGGTCAGCGCCAGGGCGTCGTAGAGCGTGACCCCGGCGCCGATGTAGAACCGCTCCCAGTGGTGCTCGAACGGGAAGAGAAAGGGCACCGGGCGGACCAGGTGCGGGGCGATGGTGGTGAGCAGGAGCCCGCGTTCCTGGAGTGCCTCGCGAACGAGCTCGAAGTCGAACTGCTCCAGGTAGCGCAGCCCGCCGTGGATCAGTTTGCTGGACCGGCTGGAGGTGCCCGAAGCGAAGTCCCGCGCCTCGATCAGCCCCGTGGAGAGGCCGCGTGAGACGGCGTCCAGGGCGATGCCCGCCCCGACGATCCCACCGCCGACCACGAGGACGTCGAGTTCCTCGTCAGCCATCGCCGCGAGCGCCTCGGTGCGCCCCTTCGGCCCCAACCAGGTGGTCGCCATTGGTCGTCCTCCCTCTCGATCGGTGTCCCGGAAAGACGCCTACCCGACCGGTGGGGCCTGAGCGTCCGCCGAAGACGCCCTCAGGCTAACCGGGCGCCGGGGACGCCGGATGCCGCCACACGCGACACGACCGATTTACCTCCCCGCGCGCGACGGCTCAGGCGGCGTCGGCGTAGGCGTGCGCGTAGGCCAGGACGTCGCTGACGTAGGTGCCGGAACGGTTGTACGAGAGGACCGCCGACTCCCAGTCCTGCGCCGACGTCAGGTCCCGGCCGCCGGCGCACAGGTAGCGGGCGGCCGACAGCGCGGCGTCGTCGATGTTGTGCGGGTCCGGGGTCACGCCCTCCAGGGACTCCCCCCACTGCGCCCAGGTCCCGGGGATGAACTGCATCGGGCCGATCGCCCGGTCCCACTCGGTGTCGCCGTCGAGCTCTCCGCCGTCGGTGTCCGGGATGGCCTGCGTGTTGTTGGTCCCGTCCAGCGGGATACCGATGACGTCCACGGTGGTGTTCCCGTCCGAGCCGAGCTCGCCGCCCGCGTAGGTGCCGTGGCGGGACTCCACGTAACCGATCCCCGCGAGCGTGGGCCACGAGAACCGGCACTCGGGCTGGTCCGAGTCGAGCACCAGTTGGGCGCTGGCGTAGCCCTCCAGGGCCCGGCGCGGCACACCGGTGCTCTCCGAGACCCCGTCCAGCCACTCGTCGCTCGGACGGAGCGCCGCGGAGGGCCGGGGCCGCTCGTCCGCGCCTACGACGGCCTCGTCGGGCTCCTCGTCCTCCCGGGGCGTCACCCCGCTCTGCTCGGGCGGTCCGGTGAGTTCCTCGTGCGCGGGGGTGGCGATCGTCCCGTCCGAGGGGACCGCCGCGGCGCTGGGCGGCGCCCAGTCGTTGAGCACGCTGGACACACGGCCCACCAGGACCACAACCCCCGTCGTCACCAGCAGGCACACGACCAGGGCCAGGCTGACCGCGATCGCCGGTCCGCGCCGACGGCGCCGGCTGGTACCGGACACGCTGTCACCCATGCAGTCCTCCAAGGGGAAGTCACTGTGAGATCACGGAAAGCAAAACACGCCCCATAGTGACACACCGCCGCCGACCGACCGCACCGGCCCGGGAGAACGCGAAGGGCGCCCCGGTCGACCGGGGCGCCCCAAGCGGATCCCGCCCCAGGCCCGCGCGGGCGGCGGGCGAAGGATCGGAGCCGACAGGCCTAGCGGTGCGGGTTCACCACGACCTCGACCCGCTGGAACTCCTTCAGGTCGGTGTAACCCGAGGTGGCCATGGTCCGGCGCAGCGCACCCATGAGGTTCATGGATCCGTCGCTGGTGGAGGCCGGGCCGTGCAGGATCGACTTGAGGTCGCCGATCGTGCCCACCCCGACGCGCTCCCCGCGCGGCAGTTCGCTGTGGTGGGCCTCGCTGCCCCAGTGGTAGCCGCGGCCGGGTGCCTCGACGGCGCGGGCCAGCGGCGAACCGACCATGACGGCGTCGGCCCCGCAGGCCAGGGCCTTGGCGATGTCGCCGCTGCCGGTCATGCCGCCGTCGGCGATGACGTGCACGTAGCGGCCGCCCGACTCGTCGAGGTAGTCACGGCGGGCCGCGGCCACGTCACCGATGGCGCTGGCCATCGGGACGGCCACACCCAGCACGGAGCGGGTGGTGTGGCCGGAGCCGCCGCCGAACCCGACCAGCACGCCTGCCGCGCCGGTACGCATCAGGTGCAGGGCCGCGGTGTAGGTGGCGCAGCCGCCGACGACCACGGGCACGTCGAGGTCGTAGATGAACTGCTTGAGGTTGAGCGGCTCGGCCCGCCCGGAGACGTGCTCGGCCGAGACGGTGGTACCGCGGATGACGAAGATGTCGACGCCCGCGTCCACGACCGCCCTGTGGTACTGGGCGGTGCGCTGCGGCGACAGGCGGGCCGCCGTCACCAGGCCCGCGTCGCGGATCTCCTCGATCCGGCGGCCGATCAGCTCCTCCTGGATCGGCGCCGCGTAGATCTCCTGGAGCCGCTTGGTCGCGGCGACGTCGTCGAGTTCCCGAATCTCCTGGAGCAACGGTTCGGGGTCCTCGTAGCGGGTCCACAGACCTTCGAGGTCCAGCACGCCGAGGCCGCCCTGCTCACCGACCGCGACGACGGTCTTCGGCGAGGCGACGCTGTCCATGGGGCTGACCACCAGGGGCGTCTCGAACCGGTAGGCGTCGATCTGCCAGGCGATCGACACCTCCTCCGGGTCGCGGGTCCGCCGGGCGGGCACGATCCCGATCTCATCGAGTTCGTAGGCACGACGCCCGTTCTTGCCCAGCCCGATCTCCACCTGAGCCAACTCTTCGATTCCCCTCTGACGTGCGGCGCCGGTCGGTCGACCGGCGCATGACCGCGGACGCGAGTCTATCGGCCCGCGGTCAACCCCGCGCAGAGGGCGGTCCGACGGCGTCTAGCGCGCGTTGTAGTTCGGCGCTTCCACCGTCATCTTGATGTCGTGCGGGTGGCTCTCCCGCAGACCGGCGCTGGTGATCCGCATCAGCTGACCGCGCTCCCGGAGTTCGGGGACGGTCCGGCTGCCCGCGTACCACATCGACTGGTGCAGGCCGCCGACCAGCTGGTGGGCCACGGCGGAGAGCGGACCGCGGAACGGCACCTGGCCCTCGATGCCCTCGGGGACGAGTTTGTCCTCGGAGGAGACCTCGGCCTGGGCGTAGCGGTCCTTGGAGAAGGACCGGCCGCGCATCGCGCCCAGCGAGCCCATGCCGCGGTAGGCCTTGAACTGCTTGCCGTTGATGAAGATCAGCTCGCCCGGGCTCTCCTCGACACCGGCGAGGAGGCTGCCGAGCATGACGGTGCTGGCGCCCGCCACGATGGCCTTGGCGATCTCACCGGAGTACTGGAGGCCGCCGTCGGCGATCAGCGGGACGCCCGCGGGACCGCAGGCCCTGCCCGCCTCCAGGATGGCGGTGAGCTGGGGGGCACCCACACCGGCGACGACGCGGGTGGTGCAGATCGAGCCGGGGCCCACACCGACCTTGACGGCGTCGGCGCCGGCGTCGATGAGCAGCTGCGCTCCGGCCCGGGTGGCGACGTTGCCCGCGACGATGTCGGCGCGGGAGTTGGCCTTGAGCTTGGCGATCATGTCGGCGAGCCCGGAGGAGTGGCCGTGCGCGGTGTCGACGACGATGAAGTCCACCCCGGCGTCGATGAGCTGCTTGGCGCGCTCCTCGGCCTCGGTGCCCACGCCGACCGCGCCGCCGACGACCAGGCGGCCGTCGGCGTCCTTGGTGGCGTCGGGGAACTGCTCGCTCTTGATGAAGTCCTTGACCGTGATCAGGCCGCGCAGGCGGTTCTGGCCGTCGACCAGGGGCAGCTTCTCGACCTTGTGCCTGCGCAACAGCTCGAAGGCCTGTCCGCGGCTGACCCCGACCGGGGCGGTGACCAGGTTCTCGGTGGTCATGACGTCGCGCACCAGCCGGGAGCGGTCGCTCTCGAAGCGCATGTCGCGGTTGGTGACGATGCCGACCAGACCGCCCTGGGCGTCGGTGACCGGGACACCGGAGATGCGGTAGTGGGCGCACAGGCGCTCCACCTCGGCGAGGTCGTCCTCGGGGTGGCAGGTGACCGGGTCGGTGACCATGCCCGCCTCGGAGCGCTTCACCAGGTCGATCTGGGCGGCCTGGTCCTGGGCCGAGAGGTTGCGGTGCAGGACTCCCGCGCCGCCCTGGCGGGCCATCGCCACGGCCATGCGGGCCTCGGTGACGGTGTCCATCGCGGCGGAGAGCAGCGGGATACTGAGGGAGATGTTGCGGGAGAGCTTGGTGGTGGTGTCGACCTCGCCCGGCTGGAGGTCGGAGTAGGCCGGTACCAACAGCACGTCGTCGTAAGTCAGCCCCGGCGGGAGCAGTTTGTCCCCGTAGTCGCTGTGGTCCTGGCCCATGACACAACCTCCGCTGTTCCCGGCAACACCTTCGCGGATCGCCCCCGCGTGTCGTCTCATCCTAGGTTGTCGTCCGGCACCGGCCAGATGGAATGGGATGTTCGCCCGGTCACCTCGATCACGAAGTGATCAAGGCCACGGGTGTGCGTCCCCGCCCCTCACACCGCCCCGGGGCGGGTCACCGCCAGGAGGACCACCGGGGATAGCGGCAGTAGCCGCGGTTCCGGGGCCGGTTGGGACAGGGGCGCCGGCCCGGACGGGACGCGGCGCCGTGCTCAAGGGAGGACGCGGTTCGCCAGGGCCACCTTCCGAAGCCGAGCAATAGCTCGGTGCTGGGCAACCCGTACCGCTCCTGCCGACATACCAAGGAGATGTCCCGTCTCGTCTGCTGTAAGTCCTGTGATGACCCGCATGATCAGCAGCCTGCGCTGCTGTTCGGGTAGTTCGTCGAGGAGTGCTCTGGCCCGCTGCGCCTCGACCACGCGCACCGCCGACTCCTCGGGCCCCGGGCCGTCGTCCTGCGGCTCGGGAACGGTGTCGGTGGGGACCGTCTCCACCCGGCCCGCGACCCGCAGGGTGTCCGCGACCTTGTGCGCGGCGATGCCGAACACGAGGGCGGCGAAGGGCCTGCCCCGGTCCTGGTAGCGGGGGATCGCCGTGAGCAGGGCGATGCACACTTCCTGCGCCACGTCGTCCGAGTAGTGCGCCAGCCCCGAGACCCGGGCCAGGCGGGTACGGCAGTAGCGGACCACCATGGGTCTGACCTCGCGCAGCAACGAGTCCAGGGCCCCGTCGTCCCCCTGGACGGCGAGTGATCCCAGATGGTTCAACCCCGTCTCGCGCGTAGCGGGGTCGGTCTCCTCGCGCCCTGCGGGCGCACCTGGCCGCTGCGCGGTAACGCCCCCCCGGGCGCCTGTATCCGTCACGTAACGAATGATGCCCGCAGTTGGGGACCCAACCACTCCAATCAGCAACTACGGAATGGTTACATTTTGGGAAAATAGCCCGAAACTGGCACAAAGGTGCGGGTGTGAAACGCCACTCCCGTGGTAGTGGACGGGGGCGGGACGCCGACGCGCCCCGCCCCCGGACCGGGTACGGCCGAACCCTAGTGGGCGTGGCCGTGACCGTCGTCCTCGTCCTCTTCGGGCTTGTCCGCGACCAGCACCTCGGTGGTCAGCAGCATGCCCGCGATCGAGGCGGCGTTCTGGACGGCGGAGCGGGAGACCTTGACCGGGTCGATGATGCCCTCGGCCGTCAGGTCGCCGTAGGTGCCGGTGGCGGCGTTGAAGCCGTGACCGACCTCCATCTCGGAGACGCGGTGGGTGACCACGTAGCCCTCGGCACCCGCGTTCTCCGCGATCCACCGGGCCGGCTCGACCAGCGCGCGGCGGACGATCGCCACACCGGTGGCCTCGTCGCCGGTCATGCCGAGGTCGCCCAGGGCGGTCGAAGCGTGCACCAGGGAGGCACCGCCACCGGCGACGATGCCTTCCTCGATGGCCGCGCGGGTCGCCGAGATGGCGTCCTCGAGGCGGTGCTTCTTCTCCTTGAGCTCGACCTCGGTGGCCGCGCCGACGCTCAGCACCGAGACGCCGCCCGCGAGCTTGGCCAGACGCTCCTGGAGCTTCTCGCGGTCCCAGTCGGAGTCGCTGGCCTCGATCTCGTTGCGGATCTGGCGGACCCGGTCGTCCACCTCGGACTGCTGGCCGCCGCCGTCCACGATGGTGGTGGTGTCCTTGGTGACGGTGATCCGGCGGGCGCTGCCCAGCACGGAGAGGTCGGCGTTCTCCAGGGTCAGGCCGACCTCCTCGGAGATGACCTGGCCGCCGGTCAGCACGGCGATGTCCTGGAGCATGGCCTTGCGGCGCTCGCCGAAGCCGGGCGCCTTGACCGCGGCGACGTTGAGCGTGCCGCGCATCTTGTTGAGCACCAGGGCGCCCAGGGCGTCGCCCTCGACGTCCTCGGCGATGATCAGCAGCGGCTTCTTGCTCTGCACGACCTCCTCGAGCAGCGGCAGCAGCTCGTTCAGGTTGCCGATCTTGCCCTGGCTGATCAGGATCTGGGCGTCTTCGAGGACCGCCTCCTGGCGGTCCGCGTCCGTGACGAAGTACGGGGAGACGTAACCCTTGTCGAACTGCATGCCCTCGGTGAAGTCGAGGTCCAGACCGAAGGTCGGGGCCTCCTCCACCGTGATGACGCCGTCCTTGCCGACCTTGTCGAAGGCCTCGGCGATCAGGTCGCCGATCTGGGCGTCCTGGGCGGAGTTGGTCGCCACGTAGGCGATGTCCTCGCGCTCCTTGATCGGCACGGCGCGGCTGAGCAGGATCTCGGAGACCTTGGCGGCCGCGGCGTCGATGCCCTTCTTCATGGCCATCGGGGACGCGCCCGCGGCCACGCTGCGGATACCCTCGCGCACCAGCGCCTGGGCCAGCACGGTGGCGGTGGTGGTGCCGTCGCCGGCGGCGTCGTTGGTCTTGGTGGCGACCTCCTTGACCAGCTGCGCGCCCAGGTTCTCGTAGGGCTCGGCCAGCTCGATCTCACGGGCGACGGTCACACCGTCGTTCGTGATGGTGGGGGCGCCGAACTTCTTGTCGATGACGACGTTGCGGCCGCGCGGGCCGAGCGTCACCTTGACGGCGTCGGCGAGGCGGTTGACGCCCCGCTCGAGGGCGCGGCGGGCGTCGTCCTCGAACTCCAGGATCTTCGGCATGTGTGAGTGCTTCCTCTAACCGTTCGGGTCAAAAACGAACATCCCGCCCCGCCCGGCTTCGAGGGCCGACCGGTGCGGGATGCAGATGGCTCTACGCCTGATGGCTCTTGGCCGAGAACTACTTCTCGACGACCGCGAGGAGGTCGCGGGCGGAGAGCACCAGGTACTCCTGGCCGTCGTACTTGACCTCGGTGCCGCCGTACTTGCTGTAGAGAACGACGTCACCGATGTTCACGTCGAGGGCAACGCGCTTGCCGTTGTCGTCGAGACGACCGGGACCCACGGCCAGGACCTCGCCCTCCTGGGGCTTCTCCTTGGCGGTGTCCGGGATGACCAGACCGGAGGCGGTGGTCTGCTCAGCCTCCAGGGTCTTGACCACGACGCGGTCCTCGAGCGGCTTCAGCACGGTCTTGGTGGCGGTCGACACTGTGTGACCTCCCCCTTCAAAGTCTCGGTGTACTGATCGTCGGCCCGTGCGAGTGCACGGACAGACTGCGTAAAAGGGGCGACCGCGGCGGCCTGTCGTCGCGGGTGCCAGACCGGCCTCGTCGCATTTAGCACTCTACCCCCGAGAGTGCCAGAATGGAAATGTGGCGGGGGCCCTGGTCACGGGGACGGCCCGCCACCCCGTCGTGCCCACAGCAGGAGGATCCATGCGCGTGCCCGCCTTCTCGGCGCTGCTCACCGACGCGGGGCGGGAGGTCCTGGCGGGGGTGGACCCGGTGACCGCCGCCCGGGACCCGCTGACGGCCGCCTCCCGGCTGCGCCAGGATCCGAAGGTGGCCGCACTCGACCCGGACCTGCCGGTGTCGGAGCTGGTCAACGCGGTCATGACCCAGGTTGGTCTGCGTGCGCGGGGCCGGGCGAAATTCGGGGAGAACGCCGGGCGAATGTTCTTCACCCCGAACGGCCTGGAGCAGTCCACCCGCCGAACCGTCGCCGAGTACCGGGCCGAGCGGACCGCCCGGAGCCTGCCCGCCTCCGTCTCGGGCGGTGCGGCCTCGGGCGACCTGTGCTGCGGGATCGGCGCCGACCTGCTCGCCCTGGCCGGACGGGGCGTTCCGGTGGAGGGCGTGGACGCCGACCCGCTGACCGTGGCGGTGGCCCGCGCCAACATCGAGGCGCTGGGCCTGGCCGGACACGCACGGGTCCGCGAGGGCGACGTGAACGGGGTCACTCCTGGCGACTACCCACTCCTGTTCTGCGACCCGGCCCGGCGCGGCGGGCGGGGCCGGGTTTTCGACCCCGCCGCCTACTCGCCACCGTGGGACGTGGCCACCCGGCTGGCGGAGGGGGCGGAGGCGGCCTGCCTGAAGGCCGCTCCGGGCATCCCGCACGAGGTGCTGCCCCGGGCGGCCTCTGCCGAGTGGATCTCGGTGGACGGGGAACTGAAGGAGACCGCACTGTGGTTCGGGGCCCTGGCCCGGGGGGCCGGCCGCCGCGCGACGGTGCTGCACGAGCGCTCCGGACTACTGGCCCGCGAAGGCTCGGTCGCACACCTGGACGCGGACCCGGACCTGGGGCCCGCGCCCGTCGCCGCGGCCCGGCGCTACCTGTACGACCCGGACCCGGCCGTGGTCCGCTCCCATCTGGTGGCGGAGGCCGCCGCGCGGGTGGACGGCGCCCTGCTGGACGAGCGCATCGCCTACTTCACCTCGGACCGGGCGGAGCCCTCCCCCCTGTGGCGGCTGTTGGAGGTCGTGGAGTTCGCGCCGTTCTCGCTGAAGCGGCTCCGCTCCTCTGTTCGGGCCCACCGCGCCGGAACGGTAACGATCAAGAAACGCGGTTCGGCGGTGGACACCGAGAAACTCCGCCGCGACCTGCGCGCCTCCGGTCCGGAATCGGTGACGATCGTTCTCACCCGAATCGGGGAAAAGCCCTTCTACCTGCTGTGCCGCGAGGTCACGGAGCCTTCGGGAAGCTGATCCGGCCCCGGAAAGCGGGGTTCGGGCCTCCCGAACGGCGTTCCGGACACGGCGCACAGACCGTATCGTTATCTCCCACACCCATATCTTTCGCGAACCCCTGGGGTTACACGGGGTGATGTCGTTAAACTGGCGCCGCTGAATTCTTTCCCTTCTCATGGGTTCACCCGGAAGGCCGTGCTTGTTTGATCCGCCCCGCGGTTCGGCTCACACTCGGCCCACGCCCCCCGTGTGTACGTACAGTCACACTTCAATCACAGTGGGGCACAACTGGCGCGGAACGACGCCCACCCGGGGACCATCGAGAACCCGTCCTCCCGGCACGGCCCCCGTGCGACGGGCCGGACGCGGACGGGAGCGCCAGAACCATAAGGAGCACCTCGGTGGAACAGACCAATCACAACTTCCTCAACGGGGGAGGTCAGGCCGGTGTCTCCGACCGGATGCGTGACCTGCTCTCCCAGGCCGCCCAGGAGCACGTCTCCGAGCAGAAGTCCCAGGGCGCCGTCAGCGAAGAGATGCGCCAGCGTCTCGAGGGGATGGAGTGGCTGCTTCGCGAACTGCGCGAACGGGAACTCACCTCCCTGGCCGAGTCGATCACCGCGGTCGACGGCCGGATCGACGACTTCCTCGCACGCCCGCCGGAGTGGGCCGAAGCCCTCGCCGAACACATAGAGGTCGTCGGACAGCAGGTCAAGCCCCTGTCGGACATGCCGTCCCTGCGGGCGGACACCCACCGCGTCGCCGGGCACCTCGACACCGCCCTCACCCGTCTCCAGCGCATGTCCGAGACCGGCAACCGAACCGCCGAGCAGGTCGCGGAGGTCGGTGAGCGCGTCAACGCGCTGAGCGAGACCGTCGGGACCCGGCTGGACGCCCTGGACGCGGCCCTGGAGAGCCTCAACGGCAGGGCCGAACAGATCGAAGCCTCGTTGTCCGCCCTCGACACCACCCTGGGCGAACGCCACGAGGAGCTGACCACCACGGTCCGCACCACCCTGTCCGAGGGCAAGGACGAACTGGCCGAAGCGATCGACCAGAGCCGCGAGACCCTCGCCACGGCCGTCCGGGAGAGCCGGGAGGCCCTCGACACCGCCAGCACCGGCCTCGGCGAGAAGCTCACCTCCTCCCTCGACGAGCGCACGGCCGAACTGCGCGGCTTCTTCGAGGAGCGCACCGCCGAGCAGCACCAGACACTGCTCGGCAAGCTCCAGGAGAACACCGGCGAGCTGGGCGAGCGCACCACGGCCCTGGCCGAGGAACTGGGCGCCCTCGCCACCGCTTCCGGCGAGCGCCACGAAGCCCTCACCTCGGACCTGAAGGCCATCACCACCACCTCGGAGGAGCGCCACGAGGTCCTCGCCTCGGACCTGAAGTCCCTCGCCGCCACCGCCGAGGAGCGCCACGAAGCCCTCGCCGGCAAGGTCACCGAGGGCTTCGGCCACCTGAACACCCAGGCCGAGGAGAACCACGCCGAGGCCACCGCGGCCGTCGCCGACGTCACCGGTTCGCTCGCCAAGCTGCGGGAGAACCACGACAGCTCCCTGAACGACCTGCGTTCGCACCTGCGCCAGCGCCTGTCCGAGCTCGACGAGCAGATCGAGCTGGGCCGCACCGAGACCCGTGAGCACGCCGAGGCCACCGCCGAGGGCCTGCGCGACTCGGTGGCCGAGCGCACCGAGGCCCTCTCCGCCCGGATCGCCGAGGACGCCGAGAAGGTCGCCGCGGACCTCGCCGAGCTGCGCACCTTCGTCACCGAGGACGGCGCCAGGCTGGCCGCCGAGGCCGAGGAGCGGCACCAGACCCTGACCGAGGCCCTCACCGAGCAGGTGGAGACCCACCGGAGCGCGCTCGACGAGCGGCTGGAGCGGCACCGCGAAGGGCTCAACGGCAAGGTGGACAACCACCTGTCGCAGATCACCGGCAAGGTCGACCACGAGCTCGGCCGCCTCACCGACCGGTTCGACACCTTCGAGGGCCACTTCGAGGGAAGCTTCGAGAGCGTCGAGGGCAAGATCGACCGGGTGGACGGCCGCCTGGACGGCCTCAACGGCCGCCTGGACGGGATCGACGGCCGGGTCAACGGGGTCGAGGGCCAGTTCGAGGGCGTCAGCGGCCACTTCGAAGGGGTCGACGGCCGGATGGAGGCCATCGACGACCGCCTCGAGGCGCTCAACCAGCGCCTCAACCAGCTGCCGCAGACCCTGGAGGTCAGCGAGCTGCACCGCCGCCTCACCGAACTGGTGGACCGTCCGCTGCTGGACCACTCCGGCAAGCTCGACGAGATCGACTCGCACGTCACCTCCGCGGTGGAGCCGGTCATCCGCGAGCTGAAGCAGCGCCCGGACCGCCACGAGTTCGAGGAGACCGTCACCGAGGCGGTGGAGAACTCGCACGACGACATCACCAAGCGGTTCTCCTCCCTGGAGGAGACGGTGCTCGCCCTGGCCGAGGCGCTGCTGCGCCCGGGCCGGGAGGGCAAGAAGAAGCGCCGCCGCGACGACGATGACGACGACGAGTAAACACTCGCCGACCGTCCCGTCAGGCTGAGGAGGGGCCCGGAGCAGCGAACACTCCGGGCCCCTCCGTCCGTCCGGGCGCGGGTCAGGGGGTCAGGACGACCTTGCCGAACAGCTCCCCGTCGGCCATCGCGCGAAAGCCCTCCCGTGCGTCCTTCAACGGCAGGATCCGGTCGATCCGGGGGCGGATCCCGGTGCGCACGCACATCTCGGTCAGCGCCACCAGCTCCTCCCTGGTGCCCATGGTGGAGCCCAGCACCCGGAGCTGGAGGAAGAACACCCGGGTGAGCTCGGCCGGAGGAGCGTCGCCACTGGTCGCGCCGCAGGTGACGACGGCACCGCCCGGCTTGAGCGAGCGGATCGAGTGCTTCCAGGTGGCCTGTCCGACCGAGTCGAAGACCACGTCCACCCGTTCGGGCAGCCGCTCACCGGAGGGGAGAGCCGCGTACGCGCCCAGTTCCAGGGCGCCGGCCCGCTTGGCCTCGCTGCGGCTGGTGACGTACACCCGGTGCCCCACCCGGGAGGCCAGGGTGATCAGCGCCGCCGAGACCCCTCCCCCGGCTCCCTGCACCAGGACGGTGGACCCCGGGCGCAGGTCGGCCTTGCCGAAGAGCATGCTGTAGGCGGTCAGCCAGGCCGTCGGCAGGCAGGCGGCCTCCTCGAAGGACAGCTCCGGGGGCTTGGGGAGGAGGTTCTCCCTGGGGACCAGCACCTTCTCGGCGAGGGTGCCGTCGTGGACCTCGGAGAGCAGGGAGAACCGTGGCGACCGTCCGGGGGCCGCGGGTTCGGTGATCACGCTGTGCACGATCACCTCGTTGCCGTCCTCGTCGATCCCGGCGGCGTCGCCGCCCAGGACCATCGGGAGCCGGTCCTCGCCCAGCGCGACCCCGCGCAGGCTCCACAGGTCGTGGTGGTTGAGCGAAGCAGCCTTGACACGGACCGTGGTCCACCCCTCGCGGGGTTCGGGGTCGGGCCGCTCACCGGCCTCCAGCCCGGAGAGGGGGTCGTCGAACGAGATGCGTGCTGCGGTGATGGCGAACATACCCGTACCCAACCACGGAGACCGAGCCGCGTTCCAGTCCCGGGTGCCCTTTCCCCGATGCCCTGCGGGGCACCGCCGGTGGCCTGCTTCGGCCACCGCGAAACAGAACCGTTCCGTTCCGATGATGGTCAGGGCCCCGGCCCACCGGGAGACAGGCGTCCGACCACGGAACCGCCCTTGGTGATCCACGAAAATCGCCATAATCTCCGAGCGCACCGCACCGAGGGGCACGGGGGACGTCCCCCGCCCGCAGCCCCTGAAGACTCCCCGCTCGCTCCAAGAGATCGCGAGACAAAAAATTGAAGAGAACACTCCTCGCCGCTGGGCCGGCCCTCGTCCTCGTGGGCACCGGTTCCTCCGTGGCCTGGGCTGACGTCGCCACCGTGTCGGAACAGAACCTGGCCGAGATCGTCGAACTCCAGCCGGGGGTCTCACCGGAGGAGATGGCCGAGGCGGTCGCCGACTACGCCGCCTCCGACGGGCTCACCGAGGAGGCCGCCTCACAGGTCGTCCTCTCCGAACTCCGCCACCAGGAGGCACTCGCCGAGGAGGAGGCCGAGGAGACCGGTCCGTCCGAGGGCGAGATGGGCACGATGTCGGTCGGTAAGGGCGCTCACAAACTCAGCGCTGCAAAACGCAAGGGCGACGTCTTCTACACGCCGAACACGATCAAGACCGGGCATGTCGGCATCTTCCACACGAAGGACAACATCGTGGAGTCGATCCCCGGAACGCCGGTGCAGAAGAACCACCGTAACCGCCGCCTCGTCTACAACAACGCGGTCATGCAATACGTCAAGACCACGCAGACGAAGCGGAACTCGGCGGCGAACTGGGCGAACAGCCGGGTCGGCAAGGACAAGTACTCGGCCAACTTCGCCACCAACCGCAAGACCGGGCACTACGGGGCCAAGAACTGCTCCAAGCTCGTGTGGAGCGCCTATCTGCTCAAGGCCAAATTGGACGTCGACGCCAACAAGGGGGCCGGGGTCTACCCGCGTGACATGCGGGACTCCAGCCACACGGTGACCTACAAAACCATCAAGGTCTGACCGCACCCGACAAGCCCCCCTGCGGGGCGCCCTCCTCCAGGCGTCCCGCCAACTCCCGTCATCCCGAACCCGGAGCACTCCTTGCCGAGCGAGCACCCACCGCACGTACCCCTGTCCCTCCTGTGCTGCGGGGCGCTGGTTCTTGCCCTGACCGGTTGCGCCGGGCCCGACCTGGACCGCACGGACTACCTGGAAGACAAGGTCGCCGTCCTGTACTACTCCAGCGGCTTCTGGAACGCGATGACCAAGGGCTACGTCGTCTTCGTCGACGAAGACGGCAGAACCGAGTCCGTGACGACCGAGGGCATGCAGTACGAAGCCATGGCCTACAACGGAACCGACCTGCTGTTCCACGAGGTCGCCACCAGCACGATCGTCGGTCCCGGAGCCACACGATTCGATCGCGGCAACGAGGAGTACGGGGCCGTCATGGGCGGAACGCTCCCGGACGGGACCCTGTACACCGTCTTCAACACCGGGGACGCGGGAGACGGCTACACCTCCTCGGTCAACTGGTACGACGGCGACACCCTGCGCACCGGCAGCGTGGACTCCGAGATCTGGCAGACCGGGGCAGGTCCGGACGGCACCCTCTACCTCACCGGGGTCCCCGACTCATGGGAGGAGGAAGAGCTGACCGTCACCCTCTACGCCGCGCAACTGGGCGCCGAACTCACCTACGGGTCCGTCGTGGAATGGACCATCCATGAGGAGGATCTGCCGCAGGGGGGACTCACGGTCAACGGCGGTCACCTGTATCAACCGGAGTACTCACGGCGGGCCGAAGGAGTGGACGAGCGGGAGGTGGGCCTGCGCCTGACCGACGTGGACCTCTCCGACGGATCGGTGGAACACCACCCCGTCGCCACCTACTACGACGACTACTACACCCATGACGACGGCGACGCCCCTCCAGCGGACAAGGCCGACCTGCCCAGCGCCGAAGCCGCCTGGTACTACGGAAGCCGCAGAACGCACCTGATCGACGACACCCTGTACCTCGTGGACGGCACCGGGCAGGCGTACCGCTTCGACACCGCGACCGGCGAAGCCTCCGCCCACTTCACCACCGATCCCGAAGCGTCGGCGTCCGACGAGGTACACACCTCGTGGTCAGGTGAAGAACTGTACGTCTTCTTCCGGAACTTCGAGGACGAGGACAGGGCCACCCTCCAGACCTATGACGCGGCCACCGGGGAGATGACCTCCGAACTCGCCGTCACCGGATTGGCGTCGCTCCCCATGGACCTGCGCGGCCTGGGGCTCTACGATTTCCTGCCCCTCACCGGAACCCGCTGAGCCCCGCCGACCGGCCGGTCGGCGGGGCTCAGCGGGAGCGTTGGCCCGGCTACACGGCCAGCGGGGAACCCACCGGCAGGGAGGTGTCCGTGGCCAGGTCGAGCGAGGACGGCGGCAGGCCCGCCGCCACGACCTCGGCGCCCAGGGCCGCGATCATCGCGCCGTTGTCCGTGCACAGGCGGGGGCGCGGGACGCGCAGTTCGATCCCGGCCTCGGTGCAGCGCTGCTGAGCCAGAGCCCGCAGGGCCGAGTTGGCCGCCACGCCGCCACTGATCACCAGGGTGCTCACCCCGTGCTCCACGCAGGCGTCGACGGCCTTGCGGGTGAGTACGTCCACCACCGACTCCTGGAAGGCGGCGGCGATGTCGGCCACCACCAGGGGTTCGCCCCTGCGGTCGGTGTCCTCCACGTGGCGGGCCACGGCCGTCTTCAGCCCGGAGAAGGAGAAGTCGTAGGTGCCGTCGCCCCACTTGCCGCGCGGGAAGCGCATCGTCTTGGGGTTGCCGCGCTGCGCCGCCTGGTCGATGGGCGGACCGCCCGGATAGGGCAGTTCCAGCAGCCGCGCCACCTTGTCGTAGGCCTCACCGGCGGCGTCGTCGACGGTGTCGCCGAGCGAGACCACGTCGGTGGCCAGGTCGTTGACCAGCAGCAGCGAGGTGTGACCGCCGGAGACGAGCAGGGCGATCGCGGGTTTGGGCAGCGGTCCGTGCTCCAACTGGTCGACGGCGACGTGCCCCACCAGGTGGTTGACCCCGTACAGCGGCTTGCCGAGGGCCATCGAGTAGGCCTTGGCCGCGGAGACCCCCACCAGGAGCGCCCCGGCCAGGCCGGGGCCGGCCGTGACGGCGACGGCGTCGACGTCGGACAGCTCCACTCCGGCGCTGTCCAGGGCACGGCGCACGGTCGGCGTCATGGCCTCCAGGTGCGCGCGGCTGGCCACCTCGGGCACGACCCCGCCGAAGCGGACGTGCTGTTCGACGCTGGAAGCCACCGAGTCACCGAGCAGCTCACAGCCCCGGACCAGCGCCACGCCGGTCTCGTCGCAGGACGTCTCGATCCCCAGGATCAACGGCTCACTCATCGGTCCCCTTCTCCGTGACGCGCCGCATGACGATCGCGTCCGCACCCTTGTAGTAGCCCCGGCGTACGCCGATCGCCTCGAAGCCGAAGCGTGTGTACAGATCCTGGGCGCGCGGGTTGTCCGAGCGCACCTCCAGGAACATGTGGGTGACGCCGCGCTCGCCGGCCGCGGCGAGGAGATCGGTGAGCAGCGCCCGGCCGATCCCCCTCCCCCACGCCGACTCGGCGACGGCCATGGTCTGCACGTCGCCCTCGGGCGGGACGAACCGCAGCCCCGCGTAACCGACGACGGCGGCGTCCCCGGGCTCCCCGGACTCGGCCACCAGGTAGTGACGGGTGGCGGTCTCGGCGAGCTCCTCGCGGAGCATGCCCTCGCTCCAGGCGTCGAGCGGGAACAGGGCTCGTTCCAGGGCCATGACGGCCGGGACGTCGTCGGTGGTCATCCGGCGCAGGTGCGCCCGCTCGGTCACTTCACCCACTGTCGGACCTTCTTCGGGGCGCCGGGCTCGACCGCGTCGGGGCGGCGCAGGTAGAGGGGATTGGGTTCGGGCAGGCTCTGGCCGCGGTGCAGGCGGAGCAGGGCCAGTTCGGCCATGGCGGCGGCGTCCGGGAGCAGCGGCTCGTTCGCCTCGGCCCCCAGTGCCTCGGCGTACATCCGGGCGCCGTCGCCGACCAGCGGCAGGCCCTGGGTGTCGATCTCGGCGGGCCGGTCGACGCGGACCTCGCCCGTCCGGGTGAGGTGGTCCTCGTAGCGGGCCCAGAACACCTCCTTGCGGCGGGCGTCGGTCACGCCCAGGAAGGGTTCGGTGCGCCTGGTGGCGAAGGCCAGCGCGTCCAGGGTGGTGACCCCGTGGCAGGGGACGCCCAGGGCGTCGGCGAGGGCGTGGCCGGTGGCCAGGCCGACCCGCAGCCCCGTGTAGGGGCCGGGGCCGGTGCCGACCGCGATGTGGTCGAGGTCCGCCAGGGTCAGGCCCGACTCGGCGAGCAGGCCCTGGATGGTGGGTGTGAGGAGTTCGCCGTGGCGGCGCGCGTCCACCGAACTCGCGGCGGCGCGCAGGGTGAAGGCGCCGTCGGGGTCGGTCTCGCCGATGGCTGCGGTGACCGCCGGTGTGGCGGTGTCGAAGGCCAGGAGCAGCACTGGTTTGTCCGCCTATCCGCGCCCGGCGACGGTGCCGGGCAGGTCGATGTCGGCCCACCGGGCGCCGACCGGGCGCAGGTGGACGGTACGGGTGTCGTCGGGGTGGCGTTCGATCCGGATCTCCAGCCGGTCGTCGGCCAGGCCCTCGGCCACGCCCTCACCCCATTCGACGACGGTGACCGACTCGGGGAGGGTCATGTCCAGGTCGATGTCGTCGATCTCCGCGGGTCCGCCGAGCCGGTAGGCGTCCACGTGCACGAGGGCGGGACCGCCGGTCAGGGAGGGGTGGATCCGGGAGATGATGAAGGTGGGCGAGGTGACCGAGCCGCGCACGCCCAGGCCCTGTCCGAGACCCTGGGTGAAGGTGGTCTTGCCCGCGCCCAGGGGTCCGGAGAGGATGAGCAGGTCTCCGGGGCGGGCGAGGGCGGCGAGGTCACGGCCCAGAACGCGCATCTCCTCGTCCGTGGCGGCGGTGACCGCGTGGACGCGGGGCGCGCCTGTGGTGGTGGCTGTGGTGTCTGTCATGGCTCTCGCAGGCTCGTTCGGGTGGGTGGTCCGGGCGGCGGCCGAGCGCGCCGAAGTTACCTCTTTCACCCAGGTTAGGCGGGGTGGAGGAGGTTCGTGACCGATATCGGGCAGAGCGTCAGACCCCGCCGGTGTACTCGCGGGGCACCCGCACGCCGACCCGGGTGACGATCTCGTACGGGATGGTGTCCAGGATCTCGGCCCACTCCTCGGCGGTGGGAACGGCCGGGCACTCGCTCGGATCGCCGAACAGTACCGCGTACTCGCCCGCCTCCACCGGGTCGTCTCCCACATCGACAACGAACTGGTCCATGCAGACTGTTCCCGCGATGGTGCGGCGACGGCCGCCCAGCAGGACGGGACCCCTGTTCGTGGCGGCCCTGGGCACCCCGTCGGCGTAGCCCAGCGGCACCAGGGCCAGCGTGGCCTCACCCCGGGTGAAGTACCGGTGGCCGTAGGAGACACCGCTGCCCTCGGGTGCCCGTTTGGTCAGTGCGACCTTGGCTTCGAGGGTCATCGCGGGACGCAATCCGGGCACGTCATAATCGGGAATCGGACACAGTCCGTAACTCGCGATACCACCGCGGACCAGATCGAACCGGGCTTCGGGCAGGGTCAACAGCGCGGCCGAGTTGGCGATGTGCCGGACCTCGGGGGTCAGCCCCGCCTTATCCGCGACCTCCAGCGCCTCGTGGAACACGTCCAGCTGCGCCCGGATCGAGGGGTGGCCGGGCTCGTCCGCGCAGGCGAAGTGCGACCACACCCCGCTGACCTTCAACAGCCCCTCCTCCTCCGCGCGCGCGGCGGCACCGACCACCGACTCCCAGTCGGCCCGGTCGACCCCGCCGCGGTGCAGGCCGGTGTCGGCCTTGAGCTGGACCCGGGCGACCCGGCCCAGCCGTCGCGCCTCGGTGACCACCTCGTCCAGGACGACCCGGTGGCTGACACCGAGGTCGATCCCGGCCTCGATCGCCTCGCCCACCGGCTCTCCCGGGGGGATGATCCAGGACAGCACGGGCACGGTGACGCCCGCCCTGCGCAGCTCCAGCCCCTCCTTGATGAACGCGGTCCCCAGCCACGTGGCACCGCCGGCGACGAGGGCGCGCGCGGCGGGCAGCATTCCGTGGCCGTAACCGTCGGCCTTGACCACTCCCATGAGCGGTGTTCCCCCGGCCCGCTCACGGAGCAGCCGGGCGTTGGAGGTGATCGCGTCGAGGTCGACGCGAGCATGCGCGAAAGGAGCCATGTCCACAGTGTTCCACGCGTGGATTACCGCTGCGGAGCTGCGGGTATGTGGGCTACGACCGAGTTCGAGCCCTATTTGGGGATATCGGTATGAACGAAAACGGAAGTGAACGAGCCGTCAACGTGACCCGGCTCTGGTCCGGCGGTCTGGCCACCGCGGTTGTCGCCGCACTGGTCATCTTCGCCGGAACACTGGTGGTCAGGGGGATCTTCGGGATCCCGGTGCTGGCCCCGGAGGAGGCCGGGTACCTGGGGGACGCCGGAACGGTCGGCTACGCGCTCCTGGCGGGCGTGGTCGCGCTCCTGGCGACCGCGCTGCTGCACCTGCTGCTGCTGTCCGCGCCCCGGGCGATCTCGTTCTTCGGCTGGATCGTCGGTCTGGCCACGGCCATCGCGGCCGTCACGCCCTTCACCCAGGGCGCCGAGATCTCCAGTCAGATCGCCACGGGTCTGATCAACCTGGTGTGCGGTGTCGCGATCGCCTCGCTGCTGCGCGGGGTCGGAAGGACCGCGATCATCAGCCGGGTGCCGGCCTCGTCCGACCGCCGGCCGGGACCCGCGCTGCGACACGAGGGCGTCCTTCCCGACGTGAACCAGCGGGAGTACGACCCCGAGCGCTACCGCGCGCTGGAGGAGGACGCCGAGTACGACGCCGCCCGCTACCGCGCGGAGCGCCAGAAGGCGGAGGAGGAGCGTGCCCGCCACGGCATCCGTGACGACTGACCGCGAGACGACGTACGAACCGTACGCCAGGGGGCGGGGCCCGGAAGGGGCCCGCCCCCTTCGTGTACCCGGGCCGGGCAAGCCGCCCGTCCGTCCGGCGGATTCCGTGCGCGCTAGCGTGGGAGTCACCCGAGAACCCTCTCTTCGCACCCCCGAGGAACCCCCTTGAGCCGTGACGTGATCGCCCTGCTGGCCGAGAGCCCCAGCCGCCGCTCACTCCTGGAGGCGCTGGCGGCAGCCGATCCCGACCTGCGTGTCCGGCTGGTCGCCGAGGGAACCGTGGTGCAGCTGCGCGACGGCTACGGACGGCTCGTGCTCGCCGTGCAGTCCGCGCAGCGGCTCGCGGTGTCGGCCGAGGCCGACCGCCTGTTGGCGGAGGGGGTCGGCGACGACCTCCCCGCCCAGCCGCTGTGGGTGGAGGCCCGGGGTGCCGCGCTGGCGGACACCGACACCGCCGGTACGGCGCGAAGGTTCGCGCATCACCTGGCCGGGAGGCACGGCGGGAAGGTGTGGGAACCGCCGGCACGGCTCTTCCGGGAGGACCACCTGCTCGGCGGCACCGATCACCCCGCGGTGAGCGCGGTGACCGAGAGGAACGCCGTGCTGGTGCAGGACCGGCCGGTGGTGTCCCTGTCGAGCTGGACGGTGGACGCCCTGGCCCGGTACGGGCGTGCGGGGCTCGGCCTCCAACTGCTCACCCCCGCCACGAGCATGCTCACGCACGCGATGCGCTCGCTCCTGGGAAACCCGAACGCCGTGTGGGTGGTACGTACCGCGGACGGGCACCACTACAACGGGTTCAACGGCCTGCCGATGACCTGGCAGGACGGGGTGGGGTACGTCCCGGACCCGCGGGCACGGACCGAGGACGGCCCGCACCGGGACTTCCGGGCCGGGGAGGAACACGTGAGCGGCACCCAGCTGCACGTGAGCCTCCAGGTGGACCATCCGGCCGGCGACGACCTGGAACTGGGCGGGGCCGTGGAACTGCTGGCCGAGCGGTTGGGCGGGGCGCTGCCGTCGGTGTGGGGCGTCTCCGAGCCGCTGACCCGCGAGTGGGACACGGTGGAGGTCACCGCCCTGGCACGCAACCGGGCACCGGGCGAAACCACACTGGTCTTCGGCGGTCGGCCCGAGGGCTCCGCCGAGGAGGGCACCCGTCCCTTCGCCGGAAGGCTCCGGGTCTCGCGTACGGAGGCGGGGATCCGCGAACACGTCCAGTTCACGGCGGGCCACCGGGACGACGAGGAACCTGACCTGGACGCGCTGCGACCGCTCGTGCGTGAGCTGTCCGACCGGGACGGGCTGCGCTCCATGACCGTGCGGCGCGCGTTCGGTCGCGCGGACCTGCTCCACCCGCCGCGCTGGGCGGGCGTGCCCGTCCCGGTGGGTCTGGCCGTGGGCGCGGAGGGCGTGACCGCGGTGGGCCGGGAGAACGCTCTGGCGGCTCCGGTGCGCGGGGTACCGTTCGGCCCGCCCCTGACACCGGTCGTCTGGTACCGGATCGGGGACGGGGTGGAGCCGGACGGCTGGGAACGCTTTCAGGCCCTGATGCGGCACCTGCAGCCCGCCCGGCGGCCCCTCCGCCGCTGAGCCGTCCGTCCGGGACCGGCCCAGGACGGACGGGGCGCCGCGTCCTACCCCTCCGGGGCTTCGCGCCGGTCCTCCACGTGGACGACGACGGGGTCGGTGCCGTCCCGGTGGCGCTGCGACCGCCCGGTCATCCCGATCGCGAAGTCGGAGGTGTCGTCCACCTCGGCGGGGGCGACGTAGGTGAGCACGTCCGGGTGGTCCCCGGTGACGACCCAGCCGTCGGCGTCGTCGGGGTGAATCACCCCGAAGTCACCGGCGGGGCCGCCCGGGTGCGCGGGGCCGTGCTCCCGCAGCAGCTCACTCGCCTGCTCCGCGAGGTCAGTCCCGGGGTCGGTGAGCACGACGCAGGTCCCGTGCTCGAACAGCACCCAGGACTTGCGGGGGTCGGAGAGGAGTCGGCGCCAGACGTCGACGAGGGTTGCGTGGTCCATCCGGACATCCTGCCGCGCGGTACCGACAGAACGGGTCCGCGCCGGGACCGTGTTCTGCGGGCTGGGGGTCAGCCGCCCATGACCAGGGTTTCGGCGTGCTCGGGGCTCAGACAGTGCTCGATCACCATGACGGCGGCCCCGATCACACCCGCGCTCTCACCGGCCCGGGAGGAGACGATGCTCAGGTTCTCCGTGGCCAACGGCAGCGACCGCTGGTAGATGATCTCCCTTACCCCGGCGAGCAGGTGGTCCCCGGCCAGGGCGAGCGCGCCGCCGATGACGATCACCGAGGGGTTGAACATGTTCACCGAGGCGGCCAGTACCTCACCGATGTCCCGGCCGGCCTGGCGCAGGGCGCGCAGCGCGGGCACGGAGCCGTTGCGGGACAGCTCCACCACGTCGCGGGCCCCCGAGGCGGGGATCCCCTCGGCGGTGAGCGCCTCGGCGAGGGCGTGGCCGCTGGCCACGGCCTCCAGGCAGCCGGTGTTGCCGCAGCGGCAGGGCCGGTCGTCGCCGCTGGGGACGTGGATGTGCCCCATGTCCCCGGCCGCCCCCTGGGCGCCGCGGTAGACGCGTCCCTCGCTGACGATCCCGCAGCCGATGCCGGTGGCGACCTTGACGAACAGCAGGTGACTGGCGTCGGGCCAGGTGGCGTGGTGCTCACCGATCGCCATGATGTTGACGTCGTTGTCCACCAGCACGGGCCGGGCGATCCGGCTGTTGACGTAACCGGCGACGTCGAAGTGGTCCCAGCCGGGCATGATCGGCGGGTTGACCGCGCGCCCCGTGGAGTGCTGGACCGGGCCGGGCAGGCCCACTCCGAAGCCGAGGAGGTCGTCGGTACCGCGGCCCGCGGACTCCAGCAGGGTCCGGCCGTGGTCGACCACCCAGTCCAGGACGGGTTCGGGCCCCAGCGCGATGTCGATGTCGGCGCGGTCCTCGGCGAGCACCGTCCCCGACATGTCGGTGAGGGCCATCCGGGCGTGGGTGGCGCCGAGGTCGGCGGCGAGGACGACCCGGGCGTCGGGGCGGAAGGAGAAGGTCGTGGGCGGTCGCCCACCGGTCGAGACGGCCTCGCCCGCCGGACCGATCAGGCCGCTGGCCAGGAGCGCGTCCACGCGCTGGGTCACCGTGGAGCGGGCCAGCCCGGTGACGGAGGCCAGTTCGGAGCGGGTTCGTGGGCGGCCGTCGCGGAGTAGCCGGAGCAGGGTTCCGGCACCTGGCGCGGCGGTGGTGGCGCTCGGGTTCCGCAGGGATGTCGCCCCCGGGGCCCCCGAGGCCGTCAGCGCGTCTTCCGTCATGGAACCAGTGAAGCACAGGATCTATTGATCGATCCCACTCCAGCTATTTTGTCCACATCCGGCAACTTATGCTTGACGCTCGACATAAGTCGGACGTAACGTCTCGGTCATGTCAGTGAAGAAGGTCACAAGTCCGGATGAGGCCTCAGCCTCCGGACCGGCCACCCCCGGGGCCTACCGGGCCGCGGTGATCGGAACCGGCTTCATGGGTCGGGTCCACTCCCACGCCGTCCGCGCCAGCGGGGGCGAGGTCGTCGGAGTGGCCGGGTCCTCCCCCGAAAAAGCCGAGATGTTCCGAGCCGCCAACGGCATCGCCCGAGCCCACGCAGACGCCCTCGAACTCGTCCGCAGTCCCGACGTGGACGTGGTGCACGTGTGCACCCCCAACCACCTGCACGCCCCCCTGAGTCTGGCCGCCCTCTCCGCCGGCAAGCACGTCGTCTGCGAGAAACCGCTGGCCACCGACGCCGGGACCGCGCGGGAGCTCACCAGAGCCGCGCGCGAGGCCGACCGGGTCGCCGTGGTCCCCTTCGTCTACCGCTTCCACCCCATGGTCCGGGAGGCCCGGGCCAGGGTCGCCGCGGGCTCGATCGGCCGGGTCAGCCTCGCCCACGGCGGCTACCTCCAGGACTGGCTCCTCTACCCGGAGGAGGACAACTGGCGGGTCGACCCGACGGTCGGCGGCCCCACCCGCGCCTTCGGCGACATCGGCTCCCACTGGTGCGACATGCTCGAGTTCGTCACCGGCGACCGCATCACCGCCGTCAGCGCCCAGACCTCCCGCATCGCCGACACCCGCGGGGAGGACGGCGGGCGCTCGGTCACCACCGAGGACCTGGTGACCTTCCAGTTCACCACCGCGGGCGGAACCGTCGGCAGCGCCGTGATCAGCCAGGTCTCCCCCGGACGCAAGAACCAGCTCGTGCTGGAGGTCTCCGGCACGGAGGGCTCCCTGCGCTTCGACCAGGAACAGCCCGAGACCCTGTGGGCGGGCGGGCGCGGCCGCACCGGAACCATCTCCCGCGACGATCCCGCGCTCAGCCCCGACGCCGCACGGCTGTCCCGCCTGCCCGTCGGCCACCCCCAGGGCTACCAGGACTGCTTCAACTCCCTGGTCGCGGACACCGCGGCGGCCATCGCGGGTAGCGCGCCCGAGGGCCTACCGGTCTTCGCCGACGGCCTGCGGACCGCCGTCCTCGCCGAGTCCGTCCTGGCCTCGGCCCGGGAACGCCGATGGGTCGACGTTCCGGCGGCCGAGACCCCGGAGGTGGGCGGGGCATGAGCACCCACCCCCTGCTCAGGATGACCGGCGTCAGCAAGTCCTTCCTGGGTGTCCGGGTCCTGCACGGGGTCGACCTCGAACTCCGCGCCGGGGAGCTGCACGCCCTGGTCGGGGAGAACGGCGCGGGCAAGTCCACGCTGATGAAGGTGCTCGCCGGGGTACACCGCGCCGACAGCGGGCGGATCGAGCTCGCCGGCCGGGAGGTCTCCTTCGAGCATCCCGTGCAGGCGCAGCGCGCCGGCGTGGCCACGGTCTTCCAGGAGTTCAACCTCCTCCCCGAACGCACCGTCGCGCAGAACGTGTTCCTCGGCCGGGAGCCCCGACGCCGGGGACTCGTGGACGAGGGCGCCATGGAACGGGCCACCGTCCGGCTCCTGGACGACCTCGGCCTGGAGGGCATCGAACCGCGGTCGAAGGTCCGATCGTTGTCCGTGGCCGAACAGCAGGTGGTGGAGATCGTCAAGGCGCTCTCCCACGACGCCCGCGTCATCTCCATGGACGAACCCACGGCCGCGCTGGCCGACCACGAGGTCGAGGTGCTCTACCGGATCATCGGGCGCCTGCGCGAACGCGGGGTGGGCGTCCTCTACGTCTCCCACCGCCTCAGGGAGATCTTCGACCTGGCGGACACCATCACCGTCCTCAAGGACGGCCACCTGGTGGACACCGGTCCGGCCGCCGGGACCAGCCCGGCCGACCTGGTCCGCAAGATGGTGGGGCGCCCCGTCTCCGCCGTCTTCCCCGAACGCCTCGAACCCCGCGGCGAACACGTGGGCGAGGTCCGCCTCTCCGTCCGCGGCGGCGGCAACGCCCAACTGGACGGGATCGACCTGGAGGTGCGCGGCGGTGAGATCGTCGGCCTGGCCGGGCTCCAGGGCAGCGGCCGGACCGAGATCGCACACGCGCTCTTCGGGATCGACCGCTTCACCCGGGGCGAGGTCAGCGTGGACGGGCGGCGGGCCGACCCGCGTTCGCCCCGGCAGGCGGTCCGATCGGGCCTGGCCCTGGTCACCGAGGACCGCAAGGCCCAGGGGTTGTCACTGAACCAGTCGATCCTGGCCAACAGCCGCCTCGTCCTGGACGCCGCCGGGCCCTTCGGCTCCGGCCGGCGCGCCCGGCGGATCCCCGGAATCCTCTCCGCGCTGGAACTGGTCGCCCGGGGCGGCCACCACCAGGAGGTGCGCTACCTCTCCGGCGGCAACCAGCAGAAGGTCGTCCTGGCCAAGTGGCTGGCCACCGACCCCGGGGTGATGGTGCTCGACGAACCCACCCGCGGGATCGACGTCGGTGCGAAACAGGCCGTCTACACCCTGATCCGCGAACTCGCCGCGAGCGGGGTGGCGATCCTGCTGATCAGCTCCGAACTCCCCGAGCTGATCGGTATGGCGGACCGCCTGGTCGTGCTCGGGGACGGCCGGGTGGCGGGAGAGCTCCCCGGCGGTTCCGGCGAGGAGGCCGTGATGGCCCTGGCCACCGGCGCTCCCCCCGACGGCGCGCACGAGAGCGCACGCGGGGGCTCCGCCGGGCCGCACCGGCACGAGGAGGCGGCCCCGTGACCCGAGTCCTCACCGCCGCCCGGGACCTGAGCTCCCGGCTGGGCACCACCGGACTGGTGTACCTCGCCCTGGCGGGCGTCCTGCTGGTCAGTGCGGTGTTCGTGGCCGCCCGGGGCGCCAGCCTCCTCACCGCGGCCAACACGGTGGACCTGTTCACCCGGAGCAGCCTGCTGGGCTTCCTCGCCATCGGGATGACCCTGGTCATCCTGTGCCGCTCCCTGGACCTGTCGGTCGGCTACGTCGCGGCCCTGTCCACGGTGGTCGCGGGACTGACCATGGCCGGGGACCCCTCCCGGATCCTCCTCGGCGTCGGCGCCACCCTGGGCCTGGCCGCGCTGATCGGCCTGGCCAACGGGCTGGTCATCACCAGACTGCGGGTCAACCCCTTCATCGCCACCCTGGGAACGGGCCTGGTCATCAAGGGATACCTGGACACGCAGTTCCAGGGACCGACCGGGTCGATCCCGGCCGCGTTCCAGACGTTCGGGCTCTCCCGGATCGGGGTGTTCCCGGTGTCCACCCTGGTCATGCTGGTCCTGGCGGTGCTGGCCGTGCTGTACCTGCGGCGCACCCGGATGGGCTTCCACATGTACGCCGTGGGCGGTGACGCCGAGGTCGCCCGCCTGTCCGGGGTCCGGCCGGAACTGCCCGTGATCACCGCGCACGTGCTGTGCTCGGTGATGGCGGGGGTGGCCGGTCTGCTCCTGGCCTCCCGTTTCGGCACCGGCAACACGCTGGTCTACAACAACGGCTACGAGCTGGAGGCCATCGCGGCGGTGGTGCTCGGCGGCACCTATCTGCTCGGCGGCCGCGGCGGCGTCGCCGGGACGGTCGCCGGCGTGTTCATCCTCGCGACGCTGGACACGGTGTTCAACACCCTGGGCATCGACCCGTTCGTCAAGGACGTGCTGCGCGGCACGATCGTGATCGCCGCCGTGGCCCTCTACGCCCGGAGCCAGCTCTCCCGAACCGCCGTCCGGGTCCGTTTCCCCTCGGGCGGCCCACCGCCCCCGGCCGCCGGTCCGCCGGATCCACCGCCCTCGCCGGAACCGCTGGCCCAGGGAGGAAAGAGATGACACCCCCCACCCCCACACCCTCCCGGCCCCCGGAGCACGTCCCGGCCGCCGGCCCGGCCCCCCGCCGACCCGGTTCCGTGCTCTCCCTGCTGCGGAGCGGGACCGGAACGGTGACGGTGCTGTTGGTGCTGATCTTCGCGGTCATCGCCACCCAGAACCCGTCGTTCTTCGAGGGGCCGCCTCTGATGGCCTTCGCGAAGAAGGTGGCCCCGCTGGTCATCCTCGCGATCGGCCAGTACCTGGTGATCGTCTCCGGGGAGTTCGACCTCTCGGTCGGCTCCCTGGTGGGCGCCCAGGTCGTGATCGCCGCCCGCCTCATCGACGGCGAGGAGGCGCTGACGTTCCCGGTGATCGGGGTGATGCTGCTCTTCGGCCTGCTGGTCGGCCTGGTCAACGGCCTGGTCACCACGTTGTTGAGGGTCCCGTCGATCATCACCACCCTCGGCACGATGCTGATCCTCTTCGGCGCCGTGCGGCACTGGACCGGAGGCGCGCCCACCGGGGCCCTGTCGGAGGGCTTCCGCGTGTTCGGCCGGCACGGCGTCGAGGGCGTCCCGGTGCTCGGCCAGATCCCCTGGGCGCTGGTCATCGCAGCGGTCATCACCGCCGGAGCGGTGCTGCTGATGCGCTCGCCCTACGGGCGCACGCTCATGGCGACCGGTGACAACGACACCGCCGCCGCCTTCTCCGGGGTCCGGGTGTGGCGGGTGCGCACCCTGGCCTTCGTCGGCTCCTCCCTGGCTGCCACCGTCGCCGCCATCCTCATCGGCGGCTTCGCGGGGGTCACCGCCCAGGTCGGTGAGGGCCTGGAGTTCACCGCCATCACGGCCGTCGTCCTCGGCGGCGTGGTGTTGGGCGGAGGCCGCGGAACCGTGGTGGCCGCCGTGCTCGGCGCCCTCACCGTCGAGGCGCTCTTCACCCTGTTCAACCAGCTGTACCTGCCGTCGACCATCCAGCCGACGGCACAGGGGCTCATCATCATCGCGGCCGTGGCCTACGCCTCGCGCCGCGGCGACCTACGACTGCCGGAGCGCCTGAGACGGCGACCGGACCACCCGACCGAGCAACCGCTCGACTCTCCCAGGAGGTAACCCCCCATGCGCGTGCCACGCGTACTCCTGGCTGGCGCCGCCAGCCTCACCCTGGTACTCACGGCCTGTACGACCGACGATCCCGAGGGCGCCCCCGGCGCCGCGGACGGCGGACAGGAGGGCTCGCTGACGCCGGACGCCGAGTGGTTCGACCAGGCCGAGTTCGACACCCAGCTCGCCCAGCGCGACATCACCCCGGAGGGCCCCGAGGACGAGCCCTGGATGCAGGCGATCGAACCCGAGTGGATCGACACCTCCGAGTTCGCGATCGACAACCCCGAGGACGCCACCGTCTGCTTCTCCAACGCCTCGGTGTCCAACCCCTGGCGGGTGACCGGCTTCATCACCATGGAGCAGCAGGTGGAGGAGCTCGTCGAGGAGGGTCGGATCGGCGACTTCCGCTCCTCGGACGCGGCCGACGACGACAACCAGCAGATCTCCGACATCCAGGCGTTCGTGGACGCCGGGGACTGCGACGCGATCATCATCTCGCCGTCCACCACCGCGACCCTGACCCCCGCGGTCGAGACCGCCTGTGAGAGCGGCGTCCCGGTCATCGTCTTCGACCGCGGCGTGAACTCCGACTGCATGGTCACGTTCATCCACCCGATCGGCGGCTACGCCTACGGTGCCGACGCCGCCGACTTCCTGGTCGAGAACCTGGACCCGGGTTCGACGGTGCTGGCGCTGCGCATCCTGCCCGGCGTGGACGTGCTCGAACACCGTTGGGCCGCCGCCCAGCAGGTCTTCGGCGAGAGCGAACTGGAGGTCCTCGGCTTCGAGTTCACCGAGGGCGACGGGGCCCAGATCAAGGACCTGGTCTCCCAGCACCTCCAGCGCGGCGACGTGGACGGCATCTGGATGGACGCGGGCGACGGCGCGGTCGCGGGCCTGGAGGCCTTCGAGGACGCCGGCCGGCCCTACCCGGTGATCTCCGGCGAGGACGAGCTGAGCTTCATGCGCAAGTGGGACGAGGAGGACCTGACGGCGATCGCCCCGGTGTACTCCAACTTCCAGTGGCGGACCCCGGTCATCGCGGCGGGCATGATCCTGGCGGGCGAGGAGGTCCCGGCCGAGTGGGTGCTGCCGCAGGAGCCGATCCGCGAGGACGAGCTCGACGACTACCTGGAGCGTAACTCCGCCATGCCCTCACTGCACTACGCCAAGTTCGGCGGCGAGGACCTGCCGGGCTTCCCCGAGGCCTGGGTGGACCGGTAGATGCGCGCGCTGGGGGTCAACACCTGGGTGTGGACGTCACCGCTCACCGACCAGGCGCTGGAACGGATCGCGCCCCGTGTCGCGGGGTGGGGGTTCGACGTGCTCGAACTACCGGTGGAGAACACCGGTGACTGGGACCCCCGGCGTGCCCGGACGCTGTTGGACGGTCTGGGCCTGGACGCCGGCGTCGTGCTGGTGATGGGGCCGGGGCGGGAGCTGGTCGCGACCGACCCGGCCACCCGGACGGCGACCCAGGACTACCTGAGGCGGGTCGTGGACGCCGCGGCGACGGTCGGTTCCACCGTCGTGGCGGGCCCGGCCTACGCCTCGGTCGGACGCACCTGGCGGATGTCCACGTCCGAGCGGGCGGGGCTGCGCGCGGAACTCACCGAGGCGCTCGCCCCCGTGGTCGAGCACGCCGCGGCCGCGGGGGTCCGGGTGGCCGTGGAACCGCTGAACCGGTACGAGACCAGCGTGCTCAACACGGTCGACCAGGCCCTGGAGGCGCTGGCTGACCTGCCCGCCCGGCACTGCGGGCTGGCGCTGGACCTCTACCACATGAACATCGAGGAGCGTGACGTGGCGGCCGCGATCGAGCGGGCCGGCGAAAAGATCCACCACGTCCAGGTCTGCGCGAACGACCGGGGCGCCCCCGGGGCCGACCACCTGGACTGGTCACGGATCGTGACCGCACTGGACCGGACCGGTTACTCGGGCCCCCTGGTCATCGAGTCGTTCACGGCCGACAATGCCAGCATCGCCACGGCCGCGTCCGTGTGGCGGCCCCTGGCCGCCTCCCAGGACGCGATCGCGGTCGACGGCCTGGCCCACCTGCGTTCCCTGCCCCCGACGGAAGGAGCCGCCGTGCACTGATCACACCGATGAGGCGGCCACTCCCCGCTTCCCGAACGCGATAGCAGGAACTCTCCGACGGTTCGCGCCCGCTGCACGACCGCCCCCGGTCGTCCACGCGAACGCGATCTGCCGTCCCTGCCGTCGGCGCCGGCACGCCGCACGGACTCATCGACCCCCCACCCCCAGGTGAGGTTTCCCGTGATCAAAAGACCCCTCCGAGCGCTGGGCGCCGTCACGGCGAGCATCGCGTTGGCCCTCGGGCTGACGTCGGTCCCGGCACAGGCGGACGAGGACGGGCAGGACCCGTTCACCGCCCTGATCTTCTCCAAGACCACCGGCTTCCGACACGACTCCATCCCCTACGGCGTGGCTCTCTACGAGGCCCTCGCCGAGGAGCACGGCTTCGAGACCGAGCACACCGAGGACGCCGAGGTCTTCAACCCGCAGGACCTGGCCCGCTTCGACGCGGTCGTCTGGCTCTCCACCACCGGCGACGTGCTGGACGAGGAGCAGCAGGCCGCCTTCGAGGGCTATGTCCAGGGCGGCGGCGGGTACGTCGGCGTCCACTCCGCGTCCGACACCCACTACGGCTGGGAGTGGTACGGCGACCTGGTCGGGGCGTACTTCGCCAGCCACCCGCCCGGCACCCAGGACGCCGAGGTCATGGTCAACGACCGGGCCCACCCCTCCACCGAGATGCTCCCGGCCAGTTGGGAGCGGCGCGACGAGTGGTACGACTTCGACGTCAGCCCGCGCGGTGACGTACACGTCCTGGCGGGGCTGAACGAGTCCTCCTACGAGGAGGAGGTCGACCCGGGCGGACAGATGGGCTTCGACCACCCGATCGCCTGGTGCCAGGTCCACGACGGCGGCCGGTCCTGGTACACCGGCGGCGGCCACACCGCCGAGTCCTACTCAGAGGCGGAGTTCACCGAGCACCTGCTCGGGGGCCTGCGCTGGGCCGCCGGACGGGCCGAGGGCGACTGCGGCGCCACCCGGTGGGACCACTTCGAGAAGGTCACCCTCGCCGAGGGCGAGGAGGACGTCGGCGAACCCATGGGCATGGCCGTCCTGCCCGACGGCAGGGTCATGCACACCTCGCGAGACGGCCGGGTGTCCCTGTGGTCCCCGGAGACCTACACCGCCGACACCGTCGCCGAGGTCCCGGTCTACGACCACGACGAGGACGGGCTCCAGGGCATCGCGCTCGACCCGGACTTCGAGGAGAACGGATGGGTGTACCTGTACTACGCGCCCGTCCTGGACGGGATCCCGCCCGGGGAGGCCCCCTCCGACGGGAACCCGGAGGACTTCGAACCCTACGAGGGGCACAACAACCTGTCCCGCTTCCAGTTCACCGACGGGGACACCCCCACCCTGGACCTGGACAGCGAACAGGTGATCCTGGAGGTCGGGACCACCCGCGGCATGTGCTGCCACGTGGGCGGGGACATCGACTTCGACGGTGACGGCAACCTCCTCCTGGCCACCGGTGACGACACCAGCGCGTTCGGCTCGGACGGGTTCAGCCCGCACGACGAGCGCGAGACCCGCAACCCGGCCTTCGACGCCCAGCGCGGTTCGGCCAACACCAACGACCTGCGCGGCAAGCTGCTGCGGATCTCGGTGAACGATGACGGCAGCTACGACATCCCCGAGGGCAACCTGTTCCCGCCGGAGTCCTCCGACGGTGACCTGACCCGGCCCGAGATCCTCGCGATGGGTCTGCGCAACCCGTTCCGGTTCTCCGTCGACAAGACGGACAACAGCGTCTACCTGGCCGACTACGGCCCGGATGCCCCGGAGGCCGACCCCGAGCGCGGACCGCAGAACACGGTGACGTGGCACCACATCACCGGGCCGGCCAACATCGGCTGGCCGTACTGCATCGGCGACAACTCCGCCTACGTCGACTACGACTTCGGTTCCGGAACGTCCGGAGAGCCGTTCGACTGCGAGGCACCGGTCAACGACTCCCCGCGCAACACGGGGCTGGAGGAGCTTCCGCCGGTCACGCCCGCCGCGATCTGGTACGACTACGGGGAGTCCGAGGAGTTCCCGCACCTGGGCACCGGCGGCGGCGCCCCGATGGGCGGACCCGCCTACCACTTCGACCCCGGACTGGAGTCGGACGTCAAGTGGCCCGAGTACTACGACGGCGTCCCGCTGCTGTACGAGTGGAGCCGGCAGTGGATCAAGCAGGTGCACCTGGACGACGACGGCGGTGTCCTGGACATCACCGAAACCGTGCCGGACATCGACCTGGCCAACCCCATGGACATGGAGTTCGGCCCGGACGGCGCCCTGTACGTGCTGGAGTACGGTTCGGGCTGGTTCGGCGGGTCCGAGGACTCGGCCATCTCCCGTATCGACTACACCGGCTCCGGGGACAGCCCGGTGGCCAGGATCGGCACCAGCACCACCTCCGGTCCGGCGCCGCTGACCGTGGAGTTCTCCGGTGAGGACTCCTTCCACCCCGGTGGCCAGAGCATCGACCACGCCTGGTCCTTCGGTGACGGCGGGACCTCGACCGGGTCCTCGCCGACGCACACCTTCACCGAGGACGGCCGGTACACCGTCACCCTGACCGTGACCGACGAGGAGGGGCGCACCGGCACCGCCACGGTGACCGTCACCGTCGGCAACTCCGCACCCGAGGTGTCCTTCCGGACCCCTCGGGACGGGGAGTTCTTCGACTGGGGCGAGGAGATCCCGTTCGGGGTGTCCGTGCAGGACGCCGAGGACGGCACGGTCGGAGACGGGATCGACTGCGAGGACGTGCAGGTCACCTCCTCGCTCGGACACGACCAGCACTCCCACCCCTGGACGCAGCACGAGGGTTGCGAGGGTGTGAGCACCCCCGCCAGCGACGGCGGCCACGGCGCCGACATGGACATCTTCTGGGTGCTCCAGGCCGAGTACACCGACCGGGGCGGGTCCGACACACCCCCGCTGAGCGGCAGCGACGGGGTCACCCTCAACCCGTCGCGGATGCAGGCGCAGTACTTCTCCGACAGCCGGGGCATCCAGACCGAGGCATCGGAGGACCCCCGGGGCGGGCTGCGCAACGTCGCCTGGATCGGACACGGTGACTGGGTCTCCTACACGCCGGTGCACCTGAACGGGGTCGACACGATCGACTTCCGGGTGGCCTCGGAGGGGTTCGGCGGTGCCGTCGAGGCCCGCGCCGACTCCCCGGACGGCGAACTGCTCGGCACGGTCGACGTCCCGGTCACCGGCGGCTGGCAGGAGTGGACCGACGTGACCATGGAGGTCACCGACCCGGGCGAGACGATCGAGCTGTACCTGGTGTTCACCGGGGACGACCCGGGCGTCACCGACGGCCTGTTCAACCTCAACTACTTCGAGGTGAACGCCGACGGCGACGACGGGCACCAGGACGGGCCCGAGACCGAGCTGACCAGCCCGGAGGACGGCGCGGCCCACGAGGTGGGCGAGGACATCCCGCTCACGGCCGAGGTCATCGACCACGGCGGCGCCGGGATCGAGGAGGTGGAGTTCCTCGTGGACGGCGAACCGGTCGCCACGGTGACCGGGAGCCCCTACGAGGCCACCTGGGCCGACGCCGCCGAGGGCGAGTACTCGGTCAGCGCCCGCGCCACCGACGGCGAGGGCCGGACCGGAGTCTCCGCCACCCATACCGTCACGGTCAGCGAGGTGCCCGACCCCGTCGAGTGCGCCCCGGCGGCCCCGGACGAGGGCTACCGCGCCCTGTGGGACGGGCAGTCCCTGGACGGCTGGAACATGGCCGGTCCGGGCGGCTTCGAGGTCGTCGACGGCGGCGACGGGTGCGTCCTGCAGACCGAGGGCGGGATGGGCCTGCTCTGGCACGAGGACGAGCTCGGCTCCCACCGGTTGAAGCTGGACTACCTCACCCACGGGGAGACCGACAACTCCGGTGTCTTCGTCGGTTTCCCCGACCCCGGCGACGACCCCTGGAGGGCGGTCGACGAGGGCTACGAGGTCCAGATCGACCCGTACGGGGCTCCGGAGGGCGATCCGCTCACCCGGACCGGGGCCGTGTACGGCTTCCAGGCCGCGGACTCCCACCCGGAGGTCGTGGGTGAGTGGAACACGATGGAGATCGAGGTCGACGACCCGGTGATCCGGGTCCGGATCAACGGCGAGCTGGTCAACGAGTTCGAGAGCACCGACCCGGCCCGGGACCTGTCGTCCGGGCGCGTCGGCCTCCAGAACCACGGTGACGACGACCTGGTGTGGTTCCGCGACGTGCAGGTCACCGACCTGGAGGACGAGGTGGAGCCGATCACCTTCGACGAGGCCCGCGACCGGGTCGAGGAGCTGGAGGAGGAGGGCGGACTGACCTTCTCCGAGGCCCGGCGACTGACCCCGCACCTGGACCTGGGCGAGCACCACGCGGACGCGGGCCGCCCGGCCCAGGCCGGGCGTTCCCTCGACCGCTTCCGCAGGGCCGTGTCGAGTGTGGCCGACGAAGGCGCACGAGAGGAGTTGCTGGGCCTGGCGGACGGGCTCGAACATCTGACTGTCACCTGACCGGACACGCCGTACGGCGACCACCCGACGAACCGTGGCGGGGCCGGCCCCCGGCCCCGCCACACCCCCGCCACACCCCGCGGCGTCCTTCGCACGGCGCACGCCGCACGCGACCCGGCAAGTGTCGACCCGACAGGAGGTGCCCGTGAGCACCGAGCAGAAGCAGCGCAAGAACCCCTCCGGCAAAGACGGCGGCCCCGCCCCGGACACGACCTCGCGGGTCCACCCCGCGGGGACGAACCGCACCACCTGGTGGTTGACCGCCGGATCGGTCCTGTTGGTCGGCGCCGTCGTCGCCTCGGTGGTCTTCCTCTTCCGAGGAGGGGACGAAACGGTCGCCCCGGACCCGGCCCGGGTCGCCGAACTGGAGGCCTCCGCCGACGCCCGCCACGTCGCCCAGGTGGAGAGCCTGATCGGCCACACCAGGGCGGCCCACGGCGAGCTGGTGCCGGTCCTGGAGTCCCTGAACGAGGTCCTGCCGGCCGACGGGTCCGCGCCCTCCGGGGACCTGCCGGACAGCGGGGTGATCGACGGCTGGCTCGGCACCGTCCGCGAGGCCGGGGGCCACTTCGGCAGCGCCGACTCCGGCCAGACCGACTTCAACGTCACCCACGCCGGGCTGAGCGGTTCGGTGGACCTGCTCGGTTCCGCCGTGAGTGCCTACCACTCGGCCGTCCGGGCCGAGGGGGACCAGCGGGTGGAGCTGCTCGAACTCTCCGCGGACCTGCGTGACCAGGCGGTCCGGGCGTGGTCCGTGGCCGCCACCCAGCTGGACGTGATCAGCATCGGGGCCGGGCACGGCCACATCCACCTGTACCTGCCCGCCGAACCCGGCAGCGGCGCACTCCAGCCCGACGGGGCCGAGGAGGGCGACGGGGCCGACGGCGGCGGGGCCCCCGGACACGACGACCACTGACAGGGGAGCACATGAGACGAATCGGAGTGTGGTTGGTCGGGGCCCGCGGATCGGTCGCCACCACGGCCGTCCTGGGCGCACTGGCCGTCCGGTCGGGCGCAGCGGAGCGGACCGGGTGCGTCACCGAACGCCCCGAGTTCGCCTCCGCGGACCTGCCCGGACTCGACGACCTGGTCTTCGGCGGGCACGACGTCTGCGGCACCCACCTGGCCAAGAGCGCGGAGCCGCTGGTCAGGTCGGGGGTGATCCCGCCGCAACTACCCGAGGCCCTCGCGGAGGAGCTCGACGCGGCGGACCGGGCGATCCGCAGGGGCGTGGAACCCGGCCCCGAGGGGCTGGGGCGCCCCCAGGTGGAGCGCCTGGAACACGACCTGCGCGAGTTCGCGGAGCGCGAGGCTGTGGAGCGCGTCGTGGTGGTGGACCTGTCCAGTACCGAACCCCCTCCGGTGCACTCCGCCGAGCTCACCGACCCCGACCTGCTGGAGGCGGCCCTGGACGCGGGGACCGCCCGGATCCCGGCGAGCACCGCCTACGCCTACGCGGCCCTGCGGGCGGGGTGCTCCTTCGTGGAGTTCACCCCCAACGCGGGACCGCGTCCGCCCGCCCTGGCCGCCCTGGCCGAACGCCTGGGGCTGCCGTGGGCGGGGTCGGACGGCAAGACCGGGGAGACCCTGGTCAAGAGCGTGCTCGCGCCGATGTTCGCGTCCCGGGCGCTGCGGGTGCGCTCGTGGTCCTCGACCAACCTCCTGGGCGGCGGCGACGGCGCCACCCTCGCCGACCCGGAGAGCAACAGCAGCAAGACCTCCTCCAAGGCCCGCGGCCTGGAGCACCTGCTGGGGCACCCCGTGGACGGTCCCCTGCACATCGACTACGTGCCCGACCTGGGCGGCACCAAGACCGCCTGGGACCACGTGTCCTTCGAGGGGTTCCTGGGCGCCCGGATGACCCTGCAGTTCACCTGGTCGGGCTACGACTCCGCGCTGGCCGCCCCGCTGGTCCTGGACCTGGCCCGGCTGTGCGCCCACGCTCACCGGACCGGTCGGACGGGGCCCGTCCCGGAGCTGGGCTTCTTCTTCAAGGACCCGGCCGGGAGCGAGGTGCACGGCCTGGCCGAGCAGTGGCGGGAGCTGACCGGGTGGTGCGCCGGTCCGGAACGCGACCCGCGGGAGGGGGAGTCCTGATGGCGGCGAAGCTGCGCGACCTGGCCCGGCTGGTGCGCCTGCCCGCCGCCCTGACCGTCCTCGGCGACACCCTGACCGGGGCCGCGGCCGCCGGACGGTTGCACGAACCCCGCACCTGGGCGCTGCCGGTGTCCTCGGTGTGCCTGTACTGGGCCGGGATGGCCCTCAACGACTACGCCGACCGCGACCTGGACGCGGTCGAGCGCCCCGAGCGCCCCATCCCCTCCGGGGCGGTGCTCCCCGGTGAGGCCCTCGCGGCCGCGGCCGGGCTCACGGCGGCCGGGGTGGGGGTGGCCGCGCTGGCGGGCGGACGCCGGAGCGCACGGGTCGCCGCCGCCCTGGCCTCGACCGTGTGGGCCTACGACCTGGTACTCAAACCGACACCGCTGGCCCCGCTGGGCATGGCGGCCAACCGGGGGCTGGACGTGCTGCTCGGTGCGGGCGAGCGCACCCGTGCCGCCGTACTGCCGGCGGCGGCCATGGCCGTCCACACCCTGGGGGTGACGGCACTGAGCCGGGGCGAGGTGCACGGCACCCGCCCGGGTACCGCCGCCGGGGCGCTGGCCTGCACCCTGGCCGGGGCCGCGGTGGCGGCCTACCCGGCGCGGACTGCGCCCGACACCGTGCGCGGCTCGGTGGGCGAGGTGGCGGCCGGGGCCTTCGCGGGTTCCTTCGCCGCCGCCGTCGGGTCGGCGCAGGGCCGGGCCCTGAACGAGCCCTCGGCCGAGCACGCGCGCTCCGCGACGGGCACGGGTATCCGCGGGATGATCCCGCTCCAGGCCGCCCTGCTGTCCCGGTACGGGGCGGTGGGCACCGCCTGCGCCCTGGCGGCCGGGGCGCCGCTGGCGGCGAGGGCGTCCAGGGCGGTGTCGGTGACATGAGCGGTGACATCAGACTGGGCTACGGAACCAACGGCTTCTGGGACCACCGGCTCGACGACGCCCTCGCGATCATCGCCGACCTCGGGTACGAGGGGGTCGGCCTGACCCTGGACCACCCCCACCTCGACCCGTTCTCCCTGGACGTGAAC
This sequence comes from Nocardiopsis moroccensis, assembly GCF_055763695.1. NCBI lineage: Bacteria > Bacillati > Actinomycetota > Actinomycetes > Streptosporangiales > Nocardiopsidaceae > Nocardiopsis > Nocardiopsis moroccensis. The sequence continues at coordinate 3,976,148 of NZ_CP199747.1, forward strand.
GCCCGGGTGGGCGCGATCGGCCGCAGGCTGGCCGAACTGGACCTGGCGGTGGTGGTGGAGACCGGCGCCCGGTACCTGCTGGACCCCCGCCGCAAACACGAACCCACCCTGGTCTCCGACCACGGCCGCGACGTGCGGGTGGACCTGCTGCGCCGGGCGGTCCGGATCGCCGACGCCCTGGGCGCCGAGGCGGTGTCCTTCTGGTCGGGTGTACTACCGGCCGGCACCACCACCGGGCAGGGCTGGGACCGGCTCACCTCCGGGGTGGAGAAGGTCCTGGTGACGGCGGACGAACTCGGGGTGGACCTGGCCTTCGAACCCGAGCCGGGCATGTTCGCCGAGCGGTTGGCGGACGTGCTGGAGCTGCGGCACAGGCTGGGCGACCCCGAACGGCTGCGGGTGACGCTCGACGTCGGGCACGGGGTGTGCAACGAACCCGACGGACCGGAGGGGGCCGTCGCCCGCTCCGGCCACCTCACCGCCAACGTGCAACTGGACGACATGCGCCCGCACGTGCACGAACACCTGGAGTTCGGGGAGGGCGACATCGACCTCCCAGGGGTCCTGCGCGCACTGGACCGGGCCGGGTACACAGGGCTGGCCTCGGTGGAGCTGCCCCGGCACGGGCACGCGGCGCCCCTGGTCGCGGAGCGGTCCAAGCGGGCGCTCGACGCGGCCTGGGAACTGGCGAAGGAGGGTTCGTGAGCGACGGTGCCCGGGGGCCGGACGCCCCACCGGACCTGTGGGGCCCCCGGGCCCGTACCACCCTCGCCGAGCTGTGCTCCGAAGTGGCCGGGGACCCCGGGCGGATCGCCGTGCTCTTCCCCGCCGTCGCCCGCCGGGTCGCGCGCGGGGCCGGGCCCTCGGGCGACCCGACGGGGACGGAGGGGCCGACCCTGGAGGACCTGGCGCGCGCGGAGCTGCTGCGTGTGCTGTCCCGGGTCCTGCCGCCGGACGAGCTGGCCCGGGAGGTCGCCGGGATCTACGAGTACGGCGACGCCGAGGAGCGCCGAGCGGTCCTGTACGGGATCGGTGCCCTGACCGCCGACGTGCCCGGTGTCCGCGACACCGCACGCCTGCTGTTGGCGGACGCGATGCGGACCAACGACACCCGGTTGGTCGCGGCTGCCGCCGCCAGCACCGCCCAGGACCTGCTCGACGACCACTCCTGGCGCCAGACGGTGCTCAAGTGCCTGTTCACCGGGGTACCGCTGCGCCTGGTGGCGGGGCTGTCCGAACGGGCCGACCCCGAACTGGCCCGCATGTGCGCGGACTTCGCCCTCGAACGCGAGCGCGCGGGCCGGGCCGTGCCCCGCGACGTCCACCTGGTCCTGGACCGGCTCCCCCGGCAGCCGGCGAACCCGCCCTCTCCACCCCCGGAGGCGTGATGCGTATCTTCGACCCGCACATCCACATGACCTCGCGGACCACCGCGGACTACCAGGCGATGTACGACGCCGGGGTGCGCGCCCTGGTCGAACCGGCCTTCTGGCTGGGCCAACCGCGCACCAGCACGGGCTCCTTCCGCGACTACTTCGACGGCCTCGTCGGCTGGGAGCGGTTCCGGGCCGCGCAGTTCGGCATCCGCCACCACTGCACGATGGCGCTCAACCCGAAGGAGGCCAACGACCCCCGGCTGGCCGGGGTGCTGGACATCCTCCCCCGCTACCTGGCCAAGGACGGGGTGGTGGCGGTCGGCGAGGTGGGTTTCGACTCGCGGACCCCGGAGGAGGAGAAGGTCTTCCGCCACCAGTTGGAGCTGGCGAAGGAGTTCGGGCTGCCGGTCCTGGTGCACACCCCGCACCGGGACAAGGTCGAGGGCACCCGGCACACCCTGCGGATCGTCGCCGAGTCCGGGATCGCCCCCGAGAGGGTCCTGGTGGACCACCTCAACGAGACCACCGTGGAGATGGTCCACGATTCCGGGTGCGTGCTGGGCTTCTCCATCTACCCGGACACCAAGATGTCCCCGGACCGGATGGTGCGCGTCCTGTCCGAGTGGGGCCCGGACCGGATGATCGTCAACTCGGCCGCGGACTGGGGCCACAGCGATCCGCTGACCACGTTGTACACCGGCCAGGCGATGCTCGCGGCGGGTTTCACCGACGACGAGGTGGACCGGGTGCTGTGGCGCAACCCGGTGGAGTTCTACGCCCGGAGCGGCCGGCTGCTGCTGGCGGAGGACAGGGCCGCGGGGACGACTCCGGCCACCTTCTCCGGCAACTCGATCCTGCGCGGCGAGCGCCCGGAAGGGGGCCCGGCGTGAGGTTCCGGCACCCCGACGGCACCGTCGTCCATCTGGCCTACTGCACCAACGTCCACCCGGCGGAGGACCTCGACGGTGTCCTGCGGCAGATCCGGGTGTTCGGCGGCGGGGTCCGCGCGGCGCTGGGCACCGACCTGCTCGGGCTCGGACTGTGGCTGCCCGCCCCGCTGGCCCGCGCACTCGCCGCCGACCCCGCCCTGACCGACCGGCTCCGCAAGGGGATGGAGTCCGCCGGACTGGAGACCGTCACCCTCAACGCCTTCCCCTACACCGGATTCCACGCCCCCGTGGTCAAGCACGCCGTGTACTCCCCGGACTGGACCGACCGGGCCCGGCTGGACTACACCGTGGACTGCGCCCGGGTCCTGGCCCGGCTGCTGCCCGAGGACGCCGCCCGCGGCAGCGTCTCCACCCTGCCGCTGGCCTGGCGCACCCCCTGGGACGCCGACCGCCTGGACACCGCCCGGCGCCACCTGGCCGAACTCTCCGACGCCCTGGAGGGGCTGGCCGGGGACGGGCGCCCGGTCCGGGTGGGCCTGGAGCCCGAGCCCGGCTGCGTGGTGGAGACCACCGGGGACGCCGCCCGCCTGCTCACGGTCCCGCCCCCGCACCTGGGCGTGTGTCTGGACACCTGCCACCTGGCGGTCGGGTTCGAGGAACCGCGGGCCGCCCTGGACCGGCTGGCCGCCGCCGGCCTGCCCGTGGTCAAGACCCAGGCGTCGGCCGCCGTGGAGATCCCCGACCCGCGGGACCCCGCGGCCCGGGCGGCCCTGTCCGCGTTCGCCGAGGACCGGTTCCTGCACCAGACCCGCGAGCTCCTCGCGGACCGCACCGCGGGCCGCGACGACCTCCCCGGGGCCCTCGACGGCCCCGACCCCCTGGCCGGGGGCGGCCCCTGGCGCACCCACTTCCACGTACCGCTGCACTCCCCCGCCGCGGCGCCGCTGCGCGGCACCACCGGCCACCTGGACCAGACCCTGGAACACCTACTGGGGCCCGGCGGCGCCCGCACCGACCACGTGGAGGTGGAGACCTACACCTGGACGGTGCTCCCCGAGGACCGCCGCCCCGTCGGTGAGGACGGGCTGATCGCCGGGATCGCCGCCGAGCTGGCCTGGGCGCGGGACCGGCTCACCGGCCTCGGACTGACCGCGCTGTGACCCAGCACCCCCGCCCCGAACACCGAAAGGGACCGCCCCCCATGGCCAAGGACCGACGCCTCCTCGTCGTCAACGCGGTCGGGCTCACCCCGCGACTGCTCGAACACGCCCCCCGCCTGCGCGCCCTGGCGGAGCGCGGCTGGCAGGCGGAGCTGGAGACCGTCCTGCCCGCCGTCACCTGCACCGTGCAGTCCACGTTCCTGACCGGCACCGCCCCCGCCGACCACGGAGCCGTCGCCAACGGCTGGTACTTCCGGGACCTGGGCGAGGTGTACCTGTGGCGCCAGCACAACCGCCTGGTCCGGGGGGAGAAGGTGTGGGAGACCGCCCGGCGCCACCGACCGGAGTTCCGTACCGCCAATATCTGCTGGTGGTACGCCATGGGCGCCACCACCGACTGGACGGTCACCCCCCGACCCGTCTACCACGCGGACGGGCGCAAGTCCCCGGACTGCTACACCCGTCCGGTCGCCCTGCACGACGAACTCACCTCGGAGCTGGGCCCCTTCCCCCTGTTCAACTACTGGGGTCCGACCGCCTCGATCCGCTCCACCGAGTGGATCGTCGCCGCCACCCGCAGGCTCCTCCCCCGGGCCGACCTGACGCTGTGCTACGTCCCGCACCTGGACTACGACCTGCAGCGCTTCGGTCCCGGTTCCGCCCAGGCCCGGCAGGCCGTCCGCGACCTCGACGCCGCGCTCGCCCCCCTGCTCGACGACGCCGAGTCCTCCGGGACCGCGGTCATGGTGCTCAGCGAGTACGGGATCACCCCCGCCGAGCAGCCGGTGCACGTCAACCGACTGCTGCGCGAGGAGGGGCTTTTGGAGGTCTACACGCAGGAGGGCATGGAGTACCTGGACCCGTGGGTCTCCCGGGCCTTCGCCGTCGCCGACCACCAATGCGCGCACGTGTACGTCCGGGACCCCGCGGACGTGCCGAAGGTCGCCGGACTCCTGCGCGGGCTGGCCGGTGTCGACCTCGTCCTGGACCGCGAGGACCAGGCCGGGTACGGACTCGACCACGAACGTTCCGGGGAGCTGGTCCTGTTCGCCGCGCCCGGCGCCTGGTTCACCTACTACTACTGGCTGAGCGAGGGGGCGGCCCCCGACTTCGCGCGCGGCGTCGACATCCACCGCAAACCCGGGTACGACCCGGCCGAGCTCTTCCTGAACCCCGCCGACCCGCTGGTGAAGGCACGGGCCGCGGCCAACCTGGTCCGCAAGAGGGTGGGCCTGCGCTACACGATGAACGTCGTCCCGCTGGACCCGGGCTGCGTCCGGGGCACGCACGGGCGCCCGCACGACACCCCCGAGGACGGCCCTCTCCTGCTGTGCTCCGAACCCGGGCCCGCCCGGGAGCGCGTCGCGGCCACCGAGGTCCGCGACCTCATGCTCGGTCTCGTCGGTGTGCCGGCACCGGCGGGGCCGTCCCCGCTCTGAACCGACCGGCACCGGCGGGGCCGCCGCCGCTCCGAAGGCGCGGCCCCGCACCGAACACCATGGAGGCAACCCGATGACCAGACCGGTCACCCTCTTCACCGGCCAGTGGGCCGACCTCCCCTTCGAGGAGGTGTGCGCGCTCGCCTCGTCCTGGGGCTACGACGGCCTGGAGATCGCCTGCTGGGGCGACCACCTCGACGTCACCCGCGCCGCGGTGGACGACGGGTACGTCCAGGAGCGCCTGGACGTACTCAAGCGCCACGGCCTGGGTGTGTGGGCGATCTCGAACCACCTCCTGGGCCAGGCGGTGTGCGACGACCCCATCGACCACCGGCACCGGGACATCCTGCCCTCCCGGGTGTGGGGCGACGGCGACCCGGAGGGGGTCCGCCGACGTGCCGCCGAGGAGATGAAGCTGACCGCCCGGGCCGCCGCGAGGATGGGCGTGTCCACGGTCGTGGGCTTCACCGGGTCGGCGACCTGGAAGTACGTGGCGATGTTCCCGCCGGTCGGCGACGACGTCATCCGGGCCGGATACCGGGACTTCGCCGACCGCTGGAACCCGATCCTGGACGTGTTCGACGAGGTGGGTGTGCGCTTCGCCCACGAGGTGCACCCCTCCGAGATCGCCTACGACTACTGGTCGACCCAGGCGGCGCTGGAGGCGGTGGGACACCGGGAGGCCTTCGGGCTGAACTGGGACCCCAGCCACATGGTGTGGCAGGACATCGACCCGGTCGGTTTCCTGTGGGACTTCCGCGACCGCATCTACCACGTGGACTGCAAGGACGCCCGCAAGCGGGTGGGCAACGGACGCAACGGGCGGCTCGGCTCACACCTGCCCTGGGGCGACCCGCGCCGCGGGTGGGACTTCGTGTCCACCGGCCGCGGCGACGTGCCCTGGGAGGCGTGCTTCCGCGTGCTGAACTCGATCGGCTACCAGGGTCCGATCTCGATCGAGTGGGAGGACGCCGGCATGGACCGCCTGACCGGGGCGGCCGAGGCGGTGCGGTTCGTGCGGGCCAACGCCTTCGACCCGCCCGAGGCGTCCTTCGACTCCGCCTTCGGTTCGGACTGACCACCGGCCCCGGAGCCTGCGGCCCCTCCGTGGTCCGCGGCGCTCCGGGCCCCGGTGCGGGCCGGGCCCGTACGGCCGGGTTCACATCATGGGGGCGATGACCACGCGGTAGTGGCCGCCGTCGGCGGTGTCCACGTCGTGGCGGAAGTCGTTGACCCGGTTGACCGAGCGCTGGACCGCCTCGCTGTGGAACGCGCTGGTGTCGACGGTGGGCAGGTGTTCGCGGAGGGCCAGTACCGCCTCGTCCACGGACATGGCGGTGCTCCGGTGCTCAGGTGTGATGCGCCGACCGCCGTCGGTGAGCTGACTGATCGCGATCCGGAACATAGGGGTCTCCATGCCATGGGGGGTGGTCACCGGTATTGTCCCCCATCACCGCAGGGCTGTGAAGTCCGCGGGCCGGACACCGGAGGCGGTCGGCGGAGGCGGACCCGGCCTCCACCGCTCCCCTCCCGGGCCCCGTCCCGGGACCCAGGACCCCGTCTCAGACCTCCAGGACCCCCTCGATGCCCTTGAGCCGGTGGCGGGCCAGGGCGAGGTTGCCCCGGGCCCGGTCCAGGGCGAGGTAGAGGAAGAGCCCCTGCCCCTTCTTACTGGTGAGCGGGCGGATGATGTGGTACTGGCCGGACAGGGTGATGAGGATGTCCTCCACCGCGTCGTTGAGACCGAGTTGGTCCATGGTCCGCATCTTGGCGCGGACCACCTCGGTGTTCCCGGCCGCGGCGACGGTGAGGTCGAGGGCGTTGGTCGAGGAGAGCGTTCCCAGGGCCATTCCGCTGCTGTAGTCGACCACGGCGGCGCCGATGGCGCCGTCGATCTCCATCATGTCCTTGAGCCCGGTTTCGATGTTCGGCATGTCCTTCTCTTTCCTTTGGTTGAGCCGACGCAGCACTCCCCGGTCGGCGATCCAGCGACGCAGGCCCGGAGCACGCCGGTGCGGGGTGGAGCCGCCGGTCACGCGACCACCGTCCCCGCCCCGGCCCGGCCCAGGGACAGGGTGCGCAGAGCGGCCAGGACGCGTTCCAGCACCGGACGGTCCACGGGGACCAGGGCCCGGGGCCGGGGCTGGGGGCCCCTGCCCCGGCGGGGCGGGCCTCCCCGGTCCCGTTGCGGAACCTCGACGTCGTCGGCGAGGGAGCGCAGTCGGCGCAGAGCGAAGCCGAGGCTGCCCCGGTCCCGTTCCAGCCGCACCTGGACGCAGAACTCGGACCCGCGCAGAACGGCGAACAACAGGTGGTGGTCGCCTTCGGTGACGACCACGTCCTCGACCGACTGGGCTGCGCAGAGCGGACCGCTGTGGATGGCCTGGAGGATCGCCGCCGTACCCGTCACCCCGTCCGCCCCGCCGGCACCGACCCGGGTCAGGGCACGGCCGCTGCGCCAGTCGATGAGGCAGACACTGGTCACCCCTGGCGTGTGGAGCATCTCCCGCATCTGCTGATCGATGGCGAGCACGGCGTTCCTCTACGAGATCGGGGACGGCGGAGCCGATCCGCGGACGGATCGGAAAACGTCCTTGGGGACAGCATGAGAATAGAACCCCGGAGTCCCCTCCGCAGGCTTTTCTGTCATTTATCGCGTCTTAGCTGGTTGGCAGGTTATTGAGGAGGAAAAGGCGAGAGAGGAGTTTTCTACGGAATGTGCGGTTAACGCGCCTGGAGCACTGGAAAGGGGAGGAGATCACCCTGTGACGGCGCCTGGGTGCTCCGACGCCTTCCGGGACCTTCGGCCCGCGCGCCCCGCCGGAGGGACGGGCGGGGCGCGCGGTCGCTCGGAGCACAGCCGCTCAGAGCCAGGAGACCCGGGAGTCCTCCAGGCCGTAGCGGGCGGCGACGACCTTCAGCCGTCCGTCCGCGACGAATCCGCCCAGCTCGTCGTCCTCCCTCAGGAGCCGGGCGACGTGTTCGGCGTTGGCCCGCACGCAGTCGTCGATGAAGTCCTCGCCATCGTCCGGGGTGGACTCCACGACCTCCAGGATCTCCGCGACCAGGCCGCCGACGTGCCCGGGCGGGAGTTCGCCGGTGCGGTGGGCCTCCACCGCGGCGCCGACCGCACCGCAGCTCTGGTGGCCCATGACCACGAGCAGCGGGGTGTGCAGGTGTTCGGCCGCGTAGGCGAGGCTGCCCAGGACGGAGCCGTCCAGGACCTGACCGGCCGAACGGACGGTGAAGAGGTCGCCCAGCCCGCGGTCGAAGACCAGCTCCGGGGGCACCCGGGAGTCCGCGCAACCCAGGACGGTCGCGAAGGGGGCCTGTCCCCCGACGAGCTGGGCCCGGCGCGCCCTGCCCTCGTGGGGGTGCTTGGAGTGGTGCCGGGCCCAGCGCCTGTTGCCCTGCCTGAGGAGTCGCAGCGCCCTGTCGGCGTCGACGGCGGCGGTCTCGATCGGATCCGTGTCCGCCCAGGCCGCGGACGGAAGGGTGGTGGCGACGGCGGTGCCGACGCCGCTGAGGACCGAGGCTTTCAAGGCACCGCGGCGGGTGATGGCCATGAGATCTCTTTTCCGTTTCGCACGCAAAAGACCTTTTGTCGTAAAGCGGAAAAAAGCTACCTCCGGCCTGCGAAGGCCCACAAGAGGGATTGACGTGTTCCTAACGCCCCGATTTCCCACGGCCCGGAACGGCTCCCCCGTCGGTGCGGTCGGCGCGCTCGCGACGACCCGTGTCGCATGCCGTCCCGGCCCGCGCCCTTTTTCGGGCACCGCCCGGAGCCCGGTGCGGCACCGGGATGACACGACGGGTGCCGCGACCTCACGCACGTCCACGCCCGTCACAAGGTAGATTCGACAACCGTGTCCCGATCTTCCCCATCCGAACCAGCCGCTCCTCGGCAGACCGGCAGGCGCCGCTCCGGCCGACCGGGGCACGACGCCGACTCCGTGCTGCGCGTGGCCGCACGCGTGTTCAACGAACGCGGGTACGACGGCACGAGCATGGAGGACCTGGCCCGCGCCCTGGGCGTGACCAAGTCCGCGATCTACCACCACGTCACCGGCAAGACCGAACTGCTGCGCCAGTCCCTCGATCTGGCCATGGACGCCCTGTTCGAGGTCACCCGCGAGGAGGGGGCGACGACCGGCCCCGCCATCGCCCGGCTCGAACACGTGATGCGCGGCAGCGTCCGGGTCCTGGTGGAGGAACTCCCCCACGTCACCCTGTTGCTCCGGGTCCGCGGCAACACCCAGGTGGAGAAGCACGCTCTGGAACGCCGCCGCAGGTTCGACCACCTCATCGCCGACCTGGTCCGCGAGGGTGTCGTCGACGGCGACATCCGCAGCGACGTCGACCCCGCGGTCGCCTCCCGCCTGCTCTTCGGGATGGTCAACTCGATCGTCGAGTGGTACAAGCCGGATCGGGGCATGGCCTGCGAGGAGATCGCCGACTCCCTGTGCCGGATCGCTTTCGAAGGGCTGCGCACCCACCGCGGCTGACCCCCGTGTGCCCAGCATCACCGAGGCGCCCCCGGCACGGCGGGAACGCCCGACAAGCGGAGCTTTCAGCCCGCGTGACCCCTTTGACCAGCACAAAAATGACTCTCGGGGATATCGATAAGCAGAACGGGCACCTAGGGTGGAGTCGTCCCCTTCTTTCCGGACCCCCCTCTCGGAGCCCCGCGCCATGATCGACCACTTCTCCTACGGGTGGTGGACGCCCGTCGCCGCCTACACCCTCTCCGTCATCGGTTCCTTCATCGGCCTGAGGTTCGCCCTGCTGGCCAGGGACGCCTCCGGGGCCGGGCGCTGGCCCTGGCTGGCCCTGAGCTCCGCCTGCCTCGGCGGTACCGCCATCTGGACCATGCACTTCGTGGCCATGGTCGGCTTCCAGGTCCAGGGGGCACCCATCCGCTACGACACCGCTCTCACCATCGCCAGCGGCCTGCTCGCGATCGGGGTGATGGCCGTGGCCCTCACCTTGGCCACCGCGCGCCGATCGGCATCCGCGCTCCTCGGCGGCGGGGTGATCGCGGGTGCCGGCGTGGTGGGCATGCACTACATGGGCATGGCCTCCATGAACATCCACGGTCACCTGCACCACAACCCGGCCTACGTGGCGGCCGCCTGCGTGATCGCGGTGAGCGCCGCCACGGCGGCGCTGTGGTTCGCCCTGAACCTGCGCAGGATCTCGTACTCCCTGGTGGCCGCACTCCTCATGGGCGTGGCCGTGTCGGCCATGCACTACACCGGGATGTTCGGCATGAGCTTCACCCCCGCCGAGAACGCCCCGACCACGCCGCCGCCCGGGGCGAGCACACCGGACCTGCTCCTGCCGCTCATCACCGGCCTGTTCGTCTTCCTGCTGATCTGCAGCCTCTTCCTGCTGCTGAACGCCGGCGAGGACGAGCGCCGGATCCGGCCCTCCGACGGGGAGGAGCGCGACGCCCGACCCTCCGGCGAGGGGGAACGCGAGGTCGGACTCTTCGGCGAACGCGCCCGTCACCGCCGCTGACCCCGGAACGGCCCCGGGATCAGGTCCGCCGTGGCCACATCAGGCCAACAGAGAAGACTCACCCCCCTTGGCAAGGGGCGTCCGACCTGCCTAGGCTCCATGCACACAAGCCACAAATGTGACTTAAGTCATGGAAAGTAGAGAAAAAGGACCGTGGCCGAACTCCTAGCCCAAGGCTGGATAACCCCCTCGATCGCCTACGCCGTCTCGGCGATCGGATCCTTCCTCGGGCTCGCCTTCGCCTCCCGGGCCCGTCGTACGACGGGTTTCTTCCGGTGGCAGTGGCTGAGCCTGGCAGCGCTCTCCATCGGTGGAGTGGCCGTGTGGTCGATGCACTTCGTCGCCATGCTCGGCTACACCGTCAGCGGGACGGCCATCCGTTACGACGCCGTACTCACCGCCGTCAGCGGGATCGTCCCGATTCTGGTCATGGGGTTCGCTCTCCACCTGGTGGTCAGACGCCCCAGCACCGGCTGGCTCCTGTGCGGCGGGGTCCTGCTCGGCGTGGGCGTCATCGCCATGCACTACACGGGCATGGCCTCCATGAACATCCACGGCGAACTGCACCACGATCCCGCCTACGTCGCCCTGTCCTGTGTGATCGCCGTGGTCGCCGCCACGGCGGCGCTCTGGTTCGCCCGGCACCTGCGCAGCCTCGGCAGTATGATCCTCGCGGCCCTGGTCATGGCGGTCGCCGTCACCTCCGTGCACTACACCGGCATGGCCGGGGTACACATCACCCCCACCGACTTCATGCACGTCGGCGCCCCCGAGGGGATGCGGGCCCGCGACCTGCTGTTGCCCCTGATGACGGGCATGTTCGTCTTCCTGCTGATCTGCAGCCTCTTCCTGCTGCTGGGCGGCGAGGAGGAGTACGAGCGCCGGGGCTACGCCGCGCCCTCCCACCGGGCGGCGGAGCACACCATCCAGAGCGCCGACGTGTACTACGTCCCCAGGCACGGCGCCCCGAAGGCGCTCACACCCGAACCACAGGCGCCCCGCCCCGGCGACGACGTGTGGACGAGACGGCGCTGAGATGCCTCCGCGGACATCGGGAGCCGGGCGTGCACGGAGGACCCGACCACCGCGAAAACCGATGGCGCCGGGACGGGCCCCGTCCTAGGCTCGATGCGTGCCGTGCGATCCGCGCCGGCCGCTGACGAGAGGAGCAAGCCATGACCTGCACAGTGTCTGGCCCCAACCCGAACCTTCCCGTCGTCAGCGAGCCCTAGGACACACCCCCGGAACGGTCCGGGGCCTCGGGGGAACACCTCCGGCCCCGTCCGCCGGCACCGGCTCGCGCTCCACAGAGAGATCGCAGTGAGTCACCACAACACGAACACCGCACCCGATGGCAGCTCCGCCCACCCCCTCGGCCGGCTGGGTTGGAACTCCCGCGTCGAGGCCGCCTTCGACACCGTCGCCCTGGGCAACGAACACGCGCTGTCCCCCGCCCGGGTCACCGAAGCCCGCCGGGGCTCCGTCGGGCTCCGCATGCCGCAACACGAGACCGCCAAGCTCTCCCCCCGGGTCCGCAAGGCCGCAGAGTCCGACCACAGTACCGCCCCGACCAGCGGGGACTGGGTCGCCGTACGCCGATCCGGGGACGCCTGGCTCGTCGAGGCCGTCCTGGACCGCGCCGGGACCCTGGTCCGCCAGGGCGTGGCCAAGGACTCCCACGACCAGGTACTGGCCGCCAACATCGACGCGGTGCTGATCTGTGAGGCCGCCGACCAGGGGCCCAACGTGGGCCGTCTGGAACGCTTCCTCAGCCTCGCCTGGACCAGCGGGGCCACCCCGGTCGTGGCCGTCACCAAGGCCGAACTCGCAGGTGAGCGCCTGCCCGAGGTGGTCGAACTGGTCGAGACCGTCACCACCGGCGCCGACGTGCACACCGTCAGCGCACACACCGGGCTGGGCCTGGCGGAGCTGGCGGCGCGGCTGCGCCCCGGTGCCACCTGGGTCCTGCTCGGTACCTCGGGTGCCGGGAAATCCAGTCTGCTCAACGCGCTCGCCGGGGACACGGTGATGGACACCGGCGAGATCCGCGACGACAGGCGCGGACGCCACACCACCACCCACCGGCAGCTGATCCCGATGCCCGGGGGCGCGCTGTTCCTGGACATCCCCGGGGTGCGCCGCATCGACGTGCCCGGGGACGGGAGCGGGGTGGACCGCACCTTCGCCGATATCGGCGAACTGGCCGAACGCTGCCGGTTCCGGGACTGCTCCCACGGCGCCGAGCCCGGGTGCGCGGTCAACGCCGCCGTGGACGAGGGGGAACTCGACACCCGACGCCTCGAACGCTGGTACAGGCTGCGCCGCGAGGCCGAGTGGAACCGGTCCCGGGGTGATGCCCGCCTGCGCGCGGAGCGCAGGAAGGAGTGGAAGCGCAACGACCGGGCCGGCCGGGAGGCCGCCCGTCTCAAGCGCGGCTTCTAGCAGAACCCCGGTCCCGGTCGGAACCGGCAGCGGTCAGAACCCGAAGGCCCTCCGGGCGTTGTCCGCGACGACCCCGGCGAGTTCCTCCTCGCCCATCCCCTTGGTCTCGGCCAGCACGCGCAGCGTCAGCGGGACCAGGTACGGGGCGTTGGGGCGGCCCCGGTAGGGCTTGGGGGTGAGGAAGGGGGCGTCGGTCTCCACCAGGACCAGCTCCGGCGGTGCCACCTTGGCCGCCTCGCGGAGGGGTTCGGCGCTGGCGAAGGTGACGTTGCCCGCGAAGCTCATGAAGTAACCGTGCTCCGCGCACACCCGGGCCATGTCGGCGTCACCGGAGAAGCAGTGGAAGACCACGCGTTCCGGCGCGCCCTCCTCCGCCAGGACCCGCAGCACGTCCTCGTGGGCCTCACGGTCGTGGATCATGAGCGCCTTGCCGTGGCGCTTGGCGATGGCGATGTGGCGGCGGAAGGACTCCTCCTGCGCGCGGGCGCCCTCGGGGCCGGTGCGGAAGGTGTCCATGCCGGTCTCGCCGACCGCCACCACCTGGGGCAGGGCGGCCAGCTCGTCGATCTCGGCGAGTTCGGCCTCCAGGGCCTCGATCCCGCCCGCCGGACGGGCCTTCTCCGTCCAGTCGGTGTCGTCGGCCTCCACACCCTCGGCGCCGTCACCGTGCACCACGCGCGGTGCCTCGTTGGGGTGCAGGGCCACCGCGGCCCACACCTTCCCCGGGTGGGCCGCCGCGATCTCGGCCGCCCAGCGCGAGGAGGGCAGGTCGACGCCCACCTGCACGAGCGGGGTCACCCCGACGCCCTCCGCGGCGGCGATGATCTCCTCGACGTCCGGGGTCTGCATGTCCATGTGGGTGTGGCTGTCGGCCACCGCGACGCGCAGGGCCTCGGGTGCCGGGGGCGGCGTCTGCGCGTTGCGCTCCCTGACCGCCCTGCCACTGCGCTTACCCATGTCGTGCCCCCGTTGTCGTGTGCGTCGCCGTGGTGATTCTAGGCGGGACGGACACCCGGATCGGCCGGGGAGGCGGTGCGGGTGCCGGAGAGGGCCTTGCCGTCCCAGAAGGAGCCTGTTACTTTCATGTGTAAGAGAAACCTTTCAGGTGAAGGAGAGTGATGACAGCATCACCGCCGACCGGCGACGAACTGGTCGGCATGCTGGCGGCGCTGTCCAATCCGCTACGGCTGCGCGTCATCGCGTCATTGGCCGCCCGCCGGAACTACGTGAGCGGCCTCGCCCGCGAGATCGGCATCAGCCGCCCCCTCCTTCACATGCACCTGCAACGCCTGGAGGCGGCGGGGCTGATCGTCGGAACCCTGGAGCTCTCCGACGACGGGAAGGCCATGAAGTACTACGAGGTCGCCGACTTCGATGTGCGCCTGTCACCGTCGGCCCTCGCCGAAGCAGCCGCCACCCTCACCGCACCGGACCCGGGCAAGGGTCCCCACACCAAGGAGCAGTCCTGATGGACCTCACGACCTGGCCGGGCGCCATCCTCGGGTTCGGCGTACTGATCATGGCGACGATTCTGATCGGCGGCGCGATGGCCGCGTTCATCGACATCCGCAAGACCAAACTGGAGGCGGCCCAGCGCGACGACCTCCGGCAGCTCGTCCACCGGTACGAGCAGCTGGCCGAGAACAGCCTCGACGCGCAACAGCGCACGGCCAACGACGTCGCGGAACTGCGTTCGCGCGCCACCTCCATCGAGAAGATCCTCCGGACGGTGGAGTAGTCATGAGAGCGGTCGTCCACCGTGTCTTCGGCCCTCCCGACGTGCTGAGCGTGGCGGAGGTCCCCGTGCCCGTACCCGAGGCCGACGAGTTGCTCATCCGCGTCCACGCGGCGACGGTCACCGCCGTGGACTGCGCCGCCCGTCAGGGTGAACCCCTGCCCGCGAGGCTGGCCTTCGGGCCGATCCGGCCGAAGTACCCCGTACTCGGCGCGGACTGCGCGGGGCGGATCGAGGCCGTCGGCGAGAACGTACGCGGCTTCGCGCCAGGTGACGAGGTCGTCGCGCTCAGCGGAAGCTTCGGCACCCACGCCGAGTACGTCTGCGTCTCCCAGGACTCGCCGGTGGCGGCGAAGTCCGCCGACCTGACCCACGCCGAGACCGTCGCCGTGACCGAGGGGGCGATGACCGCGCTGCCCTTCCTCCGTGACGCGGCCCGGTTGGAGTCCGGTCAGTCGATCCTCGTCAACGGCGCCTCGGGCAGCATCGGCAGCGCGGCCGTCCAACTGGCCGCGCACACGGGGGCCGAGGTCACCGCGGTGTGCAGCGGCGCCAACCTCGACCTGGTCCGTTCCCTGGGGGCCGACCGGGCGATCGACTACACCGTCGAGGACTTCACCCGGGCCCGAGGGGCCTACGACGTCGTCTTCGACGCGGTCGGCAAGAGTTCGTTCGGGCGCTGCCGCGGTGCGCTCAGGACGGGCGGGCGCTACCTCACCACCGTCTCCAGCATGGCGATCATGGGGCAGACGGTGTGGACGAGACTCGGCAGCAAGAGGGCCGGCATCGCGCTCACCGGACTGAGGCCGGCAGGCGACAAGGCCAAGGACCTCGTGCTGATCAGGGAGCTCGCCGAAGCCGGGACGCTCCGAGCGGTCACGGACCGGGAATACCCGCTCGACCAGGCGGTCGAGGCGCACAGGCACGTCGGCACCGGGCACAAGAGAGGGGCCGTCGTCCTGCGGATGTCCGGGGACGACTGAGCCGACCGAACACGCGAGGGCCGCCCCGGACGTGTGTGCCGGTGCGGCCCCCGCATGCTGTCGGGCCTACTCCGTGGGGTCGGCCAGGCGGGCCAGCTCCTCGTCCACCACGGACGGGTCGAGCTTGGTGAACAGCGGCTGCGGACGGCTCAGCGGCGTGCCCGGAACGATCGGGGCCGACTCCCAGCGCGCGGCGTTGTCGGCGTAGTCACCGGTGATGACCGGGTAGTCCACCTTCTCCTCGGAGCCGCCGATGGTGTCGTGGCCGGACTCGATGCGGGGCATGCCCGTCCAGGTCCCGGTTCCGCCGAGCATCGCGTACACCTTGTTGGCAGCCTCCGGCAGGAACGGCGTCAGCAGGGTGTTGGCGTCGCTGACCAGCTGGAGGGACACGTGCAGAACGGTCGCCATCCGCTCCGGGTCGGTCTTCTTGAGCGCCCACGGAGCCTGGTCGGAGATGTACTTGTTGGCCTCGGCGACCGTGCGCATGGCCTCCTGGAGAGCCGCCTTGAACTGCGACCTCTCCAACCGGGCGCCGACGGTGGCGAAGGCTGCCCGCGAGGCGTCCAGCACCCTGCGGTCCTCCTCGGTCAGCTCACCGGCGGCGGGGATCTCGCCGAGGTTCTTGGCCGCCATGGAGACGGAGCGGTTGACCAGGTTGCCCCAGGCCGCCACCAGCTCGTCGTTGTTGCGCCGGACGAACTCGGCCCAGGTGAAGTCGGTGTCCTGGTTCTCCGGGCCCGCGGCCATGATGTAGTACCGCAGCGCGTCCGCCGAGTAGCGCTCCAGGAAGTCGCGCACGTAGATCACCACGCGGCGCGAGGAGGAGAACTTCTGCCCCTCCATGGTGAGGAACTCGCTGGAGACCACCTCGGTGGGCACGTTCAGCTCGCCGAGCGGCCCGGCCTCGCCGCCCCGGTCCCCCCCGCCGCTCGCTCCGAGCAGGATCGAGGGCCAGATGACCGAGTGGAAGACGATGTTGTCCTTGCCCATGAAGTAGAAGGACTCGCTCTCCTCGCCCTGCCACCAGCGCCGCCAGGCCTCGGGCTCACCGATGCGCCGGGCCCACTCGATCGACGCGGACAGGTAGCCGATCACCGCGTCGAACCACACGTAGATGCGCTTGGTGGCGTTGTCGCTCCAGCCCTCCAGCGGGATCGGCACACCCCAGTTGAGGTCACGGGTGACCGCGCGCGGCTGGAGGTCCTCCACCAGGTTCAGGGAGAACTTGAGGACGTTGGGGCGCCAGTCGCCCTCCTTGCCGCTGAGCCACTCGGTGAGGACCTCGGCGAAGGCGGGCAGGTCGAGCATGAAGTGCTCGGTGTCCACGAACTCCGGCGTCTCGCCGTTGATCCGCGAGCGGGGCGAGAGCAGGTCGATCGGGTCGAGCTGGTTGCCGCAGTTGTCGCACTGGTCGCCGCGAGCACCGTCGTAACCGCAGATGGGGCAGGTGCCCTCGATGTAGCGGTCCGGCAGGGTGCGGCCGGTGGACGGGGACCTCGCGCCCTTGGTGGTGCGCGTGAAGACGTAGCCGTTGTCGTAGAGCGTGCTGAACAGCTCCCGGACGACGGAGTAGTGGTTGCCGGTGGTGGTCCGGGTGAACAGGTCGTAGGACAGGCCGAGGGCGACCAGGTCCTCGGCGATGATCCGGTTGTAGCGGTCGGCCAGCTCCCGGGCGCTCACGCCCTCCTGGTCGGCCAGCACCTGGATCGGGGTGCCGTGTTCGTCGGTGCCGCTGACCATCAGCACGTTGTTCCCCGACATTCGCTGGAAGCGCGAGAAGACGTCCGAGGGGACTCCGAACCCGGAGACGTGGCCGATGTGGCGCGGGCCGTTGGCGTAGGGCCAGGCGACCGCGGTCAGGATGTGGCGATTCGACGACATGACTCAAGACTAAAGGTGACCCGGGGTGGCCGGGCACCCGCTCGCCCCCGCACCGGGCCGGGGCGGCCTCCGAGATCCACTTGTTGTCCGTTCGCGGCGGAGGAGCCGCGACCGGACCGGCTCCTTCGCCGGGAGGAGGCGCGGTCGTCCACAGGGGCGACCGCACGATTCCCCGGGAGGGGTGGGTGCCCTTATGCTCTGCTGAACGAGGCCGTGTGCCGGCGGGCACCGGCCGGAGTCAGCACGACCCTTCCGATCCGGCCCTGAGGCGGTGGTCACCACGGTTACCCGTGCCGTACCCCGTCCTGCCCTGCGGACCGGATCGCTGATCACCAGCGTGGTCCTGCTGGTCATCCTGTCCTTCCCGGTGGCCTCCGGCCTGGCCGGGGAGCAGGACACCATGGCGCTGCCCGCGCACGGCGCGGTCGGCGTCCCCGTGGTCAGCTCCGACGACGGACCCGACGGCGCCGCCCACGAGGCGGCCGAGGAGGCACGCCCCTACCCCGGGCCCCAGACGGTCGCCCTCGGGCCGCCCGCCTCCACCTGCGACCAGCGCTCGGTGCTGCGGGACCTGCCCGACGCCGTCCCCGCGTGCGCCCTGCGCCTGGCGGTGTGGGACCAACCGTGGTGGCCGCTGCCCCTCCCGCACCACGACCCCGTCCCCGAACAGGTCGACGCGGAAGGGCTGCCGCCCACCCGGGGGCCGCCTCTCACCGCGCACACCATCGTCTGACCACCCCGGTCGGCCGTTCCCGCGCGCCCCTGCGGCGTCGGGCCCGGCCCTCACGCACCCCCCGCCCGGAACGAACGGGCACGCGACCGGTACCCACCATCCGCAGTGAGAGGTTCACCCCTTGTCCAGTCAAACGGGAGCGGGAGTGCGCTGGACACGCGCGCTCATCGCTCTTCTCGTCATCCTCGTCGCGTTCGGCGCGGCCTGGTTCATCCCACCGCGGCTGGGGCTCGACCTCAGCGGCGGCACCCAGATCGTCCTGGAGACGCAGGACGGAGCCGACGGCACCGAGGCCACCTCGGAGAACACCGACAAGGTCGTCGAGGTGCTGCGCCAGCGCATCGACCGCCTGGGCGTGGCCGAGTCGACCCTGTCGCGTTCCGGTGAGAACCGGATCATCGTCGAACTCCCCGGCGTGCAGGACCCGACGGAGGCCGCGGAGATCGTCGGCCAGACCGCCCAGCTGTCCTTCCACCCCGTTCTCGGCGTGGCCAGCCAGGCGGGCCAGGGCGGCATGCCGCAGGCCCCCGGCGGCGACTTCGCGAACGCGCCCGCGGACGAGGCCCGCGCCCCCTCCGACGGTGCCGACGAGGAGGCACCCGCCGAGGGCGAGGCCCCCGAGGTGACCCAGGAGCAGATGGAGGAACTCCTCAACGGCCAGGGCGGCCAGGGCGGCATGCCGCAGGCCCCGGCCGGCCCCTCGGCGGAGAACCCCGAGGACGTCGCGGTCACCCTGCCCGACCAGGACGGCACCATGCTCCAGCTGGGTGAGACCTTCATCCAGGGGGACCGCGTCTCCAGCGCCGACGCCGCGCTCGACAACGCGACCGGTGCCGGGTGGGTCGTCAACGTCAGCTTCCGCGGCGAGGGCCGCGACCAGTGGCAGGAGCTGACCGGGCAGGCCGCCTGCTACCAGGAGGGCGACCCCCGGCGCCGCGTGGCGATCGTTCTGGACGAGCAGATCATCTCCGCCCCGCAGGTGACCGCCGAAACCGCCTGTGAGGTGGGCATGGCCGGCGGCCAGACCACCATCAGCGGCCAGGACTTCACCAGCGAGAGCGCCAACGAGCTCGCCGTGCTGATCGAGGGCGGCTCGCTGCCACTGCCGGTCACCGAGGTCCAGCGCCAGACGGTCGGCCCGACCCTGGGCGCCGCCGCCATCCAGGCCAGCGCCATCGCCGCGGTCCTGGGTATCGCCTTCACCGCCCTGTACATCACGCTGGTCTACCGGCTCGCCGGGTTCCTGGCGTCGATCGCCCTGGGCGTGTACACCCTGATCGCCTACGGGGCGCTGGTCGCCCTGGGGGCGACGCTCACCCTGCCGGGCCTGGCGGGCTTCGTGCTGGCGATCGGTATGGCCATCGACGCCAACGTGCTGATCTTCGAGCGCGCGCGCGAGGAGTACCAGCGCCAGCAGAAGACGTACAAGGCGAACAAGTCCGCGGGGATGAAGGACGCCACCGAGGCCCAGGAGACCGGAGCACTGGCGCGCCGCCGTCGCCGGGCGGTCCCGCCGAGCCTGGAGAAGGCCTTCGTGCAGGGCACGCAGAAGGCCTGGAGCGCGGTCCTGGACACCAACGTCACCACGCTCCTCGCCGCGGGTCTGCTGTTCTTCTTCGCCGCCGGCACCGTGCAGGGCTTCGGTGTCACGCTGAGCATCGGCACCATCGCCTCGATGATCTCCGCGCTCCTGATCGCGCGCGTGTTCGTCGAGTGGGCCGTGCGTCGCTCGGTCATCAAGAAGCACCCGGCGATCACCGGCCTCAACGGGATCGGTCGGGTCCGCGCCTGGCTGGTCGAGAAGAACCCGCAGCTCATGGACTTCCGCAGGGTCGGCCTCATCGTCGCGGCCCTGGTCGTGGTCGCCGCGATCGCCGCCCCGATGGTCCGCACGCCCAACTGGGGCGTGGAGTTCACCGGCGGCCGTGTCCTGGAGTACGAGATCACCGGGGAGCAGGACCTCTCCGTGGACGAGGCCCGGGACGTCATCGGAACGCTGGACTTCCCGGGCGCGGACACCGCGGTGGTGCAGGAGTCCGGTGACGGCGACATCTCCGTGCGCACCGGCAACATCTCCGACTCCGACGCGGCGGCCGTCGCCGGGTCCCTGGACGAGGCGACCGGCGGTGTGGAGCTGGTCAGTGACGAGCTGATCGGCCCGAGCATGGGCGACGAGCTGCGCAACCGGGCACTGATCGCGCTCGGTGCGGCCCTGGCCCTGCAGATGGTCTACCTGGCCTGGCGTTTCCGCTGGTCCTTCGGCCTCTCCACGATGCTGTCACTGGCCTTCAACATGGTGCTGGTCATCGGGCTGTTCATCTGGCTGGGCAAGCCCATCGACGGTGTCTTCCTCGCCGCGATCCTGAGTGTCATCGGTTTCACCGTCAACGACACGGTGGTGGTGTTCGACCGGGTCCGGGACGAGTGGGCGAGGGACGACAAGTCCTCGTTCAAGGAGATCGCCAACCGGGCCGTGATCAACACCCTGCCGCGTACGGTCAACACGACCGTCGGTGCGTTGATCATCCTGAGCTTCCTCACCTTCCTCGGCGGGGCCTCGCTCCAGGACTTCTCGATCGCGATGCTGGTCGGTCTGTCCACCGGTGTGGTCTCCACCGTCTTCGTCGCGGTGCCGCTGGCCATCTGGTTGCAGAGGTGGGACAGGACGGCCGCCCCGCACGTGCTCAAGGAGCGCAAGGCCAAGCAGAAGGTGGCCGCCAAGGCCGCCCGCGACTCCGACGACGGGGCCGTGGTCTAGGGGCGCCCGGAGCACCCCCGTCGGCTCGGACCGACGGAAACGGAGGAGGGCCCCGGTCCGCGCGTACCGCGCGGACCGGGGCCCTCCCGTTGTCGGTGTACCGGGTTGTCCGGGTACCGGACCGGCTCAGCCGTTGTAGGCCACCGGTGCCCCCTCCGAGGGCTGGACGAGCACGAACCCCTGCCCTTCCAGCGCCAGCTGGAAGGCCTCACCGCTACCGCGACCGATGACGGCGCCGGCCTTGACCGTGCTGCGGATGCCCGCCGAGAGGGAACTGCTCCAGGCGACGGCGGACTTGGTGTCCACGAAGGTCGGCTGGTCGACGTTGAGGAGCACCGGTGCCCCGTTGCAGACGATCGCCACCCGCCCCTGCCCGGTGAAGACGGTGTTGAACAGCCCTCCCGAGACCATGCCGCCAAAGCCCTGGACCCGGCGGATGTCCCATTCCAGCGTCGACTCGAAGGCGAGGACGTTGTCCCCGTTGACGGTGAGGGAGTCGCCCTCCAGGTCGACCAGGTGGACGTCCCAGGCGTTGTGGGCCAGGAACACGTCGCCCTGCCCCGAAACGCGCATCAGCGGCAGGCCCTCGCCGGTGAAGGTCTTCTTGAAGAACCGGCCGACGCTTCCGGCGCCCTGGAAGGAGAAGTCGACGCTTCCCTGGTAGGCGGACATGGACCCGCGGCGGGCGTAGAACTCACCGTTCAGGCCGACTCTCAGCATCTTCCGGTTCTGCCGGTGCATACCCAATCGCTGGGTTTCCTGTGCGTCCTGGAAGAGTTCACTGCGCATGCGGGCCTTCTCCTTCGTTCACGGGCTCTGCCCTGTTCGACGCCGCGCGCCGGAAAAGGTTCCGCCTACTCGGCCCCGACCACCCCGTGCACGAGGTCGTACACCCGGCGCTTGGGCACACCCGTCTCCTTCGCGACCCTGCCGATCGCCTCCTTGCGGCGCACGCCCTCGTCCTCCAGTTCGGCCACCGCGGCGACCAGTTCGCCGTCGCTGGTGAGCTCCGCCCTGGGCCGGGCCCCCGCCACGACCACCGAGATCTCACCGCGCACCCCGTCCGCGGCCCACTGTGCGAGCTCTCCGAGACCGCCCCTGCGTACCTGCTCGTAGGTCTTGGTGAGCTCGCGGCACACCGCGGCGCGGCGATCCGCGCCGAAGGCGTCGGCCATCGCCTCCAGGGTGGCGGCGATCCGGTGCGGGCTCTCGAAGAAGACCATGGTGCGGCGCTCCCCCGCGATTTCGGCCAGGTATCCCTTGAGGCCCTTGCGCGGCGGGAAGCCCTCGAAGCAGAATCGGTCGGTGGGCAGTCCGGACACCACCAGGGCGGTGGTCACCGCCGACGGTCCCGGGATCGCGGTGACGGGGATGCCTTCGTCGGCACAGGCCGCGGCCAGCCGGTATCCGGGATCGGAGACCCCGGGCATGCCGGCGTCGGTGACGACCAGGACCTCCTCCCCCCTCCTGAGGTCGGTGAGGAGTTCCTCGCTCCGGCGGCTTTCGTTCGCGTCGTAGTAGGAGACGATGCGGGCCCCGGAAGCGCCGCCCAACCGGATGCCCGCGCGGGAGGCGAACTGCTTCAGCCGCCGGGTGTCCTCCGCCGCGATCACCCGTGCGCCCTCCAGGGCGTGCAGGAGCCGGGGCGGCGCGTCCTCCACGTTTCCGATGGGCAACCCGGCCAGGACGAGCCTCCCGGAGTCCCGCGTTCCACCGACGTCCTCAACCACTGTTCTCCCCGTCCTGTCGCGCTACGGTTGGCACTATCACGCCACCCGAAACCCGGTTTCGCGGCCCGTCCGCAACGGACCTCCATCTCTGACCCCAACCTACGAGCCGAGATGACCAGCACCGCACTTCACAGCGAGGCAGAGCCCTCGAACCCCCCGGGCCAGGCCCAACCGTCCAGCGTCCGCTCCCGCTTCGTTCCCCGCATGCCCGGCCCCCGGTGGCTCGGCTGGCTGGGGGCCTCGGTCGTCGCCCTGTTCGCCGGCGCCCTGAGGTTCTTCAACCTCGGCGAGCCCGACCGCATCTACTTCGACGAGACCTACTACGCCACGGACGCCTACGCGCTCTGGCAGTTCGGCTACGAGCACGACACGTTGGACGACTCCGACTCCCTGCTGGCCCAGGGCGACCCGAACATCTGGGACGGCGGCGGCGACTTCATCGTGCACCCGCCGGTCGGGAAGTGGATGATCGCACTCGGCGACTGGCTGTACTCGATCATGCCGTTCGGTGCGTCCGTGACCCCCGAGGGCTGGCGGACGGCCTCCGCCCTGGCCGGGATGATCTCCGTTCTCATCCTCGTCCGGCTGGCCACCCGCATGACCCGCTCGCTGTTGCTCGGCTGCACGGCCGGTCTCGTCCTGGCGCTGGACGGCCTGCACTTCACGCTCAGCCGTATCGCCATGGTGGACATCTTCCTCACCCTGTGGATCCTGGCCGGGTTCACCTGTCTGGTGATCGACCGCGACAGGACCCGGGAACGGCTGGCCAGGCTCGGCGAGGCCGGGACCGACCTGGCCGCCGTGGGCTGGCTCGGGATGCGCTGGTGGCGCCTGGCGGCGGGGCTGTGCTTCGGCCTGGCGATCGGCACCAAGTGGTCGGCGCTGTTCTTCGTGGCCGCCTTCGGACTGCTCACCGTCGCCTGGGACTACGGAGCCCGGCGCAGTGTCGGACAGCAGCGTCCGGTGGGCCGTTGGTTCGGCTTCGACGCCGTTCCGGCGTTCTTCCAGACCGTGGTGGTCGCGGGGGTCGTCTACCTGGTCTCGTGGTCGGGTTGGCTGTTCACCCGCGGGGGCTACAACCGTGACTTCGCGGACGGTCTGGTTCCGGGGTGGGTACCGGACTTCCTGGGTGAACCGGCCAGGGCCCTGTGGAGCCTGGTCGACTACCACGACCGGATGATGGACTTCCACTCCAACCTGAGCAGCGACCACTCCTACATCTCGGCCCCGTGGGAGTGGCTGGTGATGCGAACGCCGGTGATGTTCCACTACCAGGGCCAGGCCGTGGGATGCGATTCCGGCGACTGCGTGACCTCGGTGGTCTCCATCGGCACCCCGGTGGTGTGGTGGATCGGCATCATCGCGCTGGTCGTGATGTTCGGCTGGTGGGTCACCTTCCGGGACTGGCGCGCGGGTGCGGTCCTGCTCGCGGTCGCGGCCGGATGGCTGCCCTGGTTCGCCTACCCCGATCGCCCGATGTTCCTCTTCTACGCGCTGCCGTTCCTGCCCTTCCTGGTCCTGGCCGTGGTGCTGATGCTGGGCCTGCTGACGGGCGCCGGGGAGGAGAATCCCCGTTTCGCGCCCTACCTGCGGGCCCTGGGCGGAGTGGTCTTCGGCGTGGTGCTCCTGTTGGTCATCGCCCACTTCGCCTACCTCTACCCGGTGCTCTCGGCCTATCCGGTACCGGAGGAGAGCTGGCGGGACCGGCTCTGGTTCGACGTGTGGATCTATGGGCGGGACGCCTCCTGACACCCGAAGCGGGGGGAGGGTCGGAGCGCGGGTCGAAACCGTTTCCCGGAACACATCGCTATTAGTGCCAGAAGGGCTGGAAAGCAACAGTTTCGAGTAGCCGAAACAGGACACCTGGAAAGCTCGGATTCCTGCCGGAAAAGCCTCGGCAGGAAGCCACTCCCCTGGTACTGTCTGCAACTGGTTGCTGTTGTAGTTTCCATGGATGCCCCAGGCGCCTCGCGGAACTTCACGTGGGCGCTTGTCGATCCGGGATTACCCTTCGTCGGTCCAGCGCCCGGCGACCCGGGACCAGCAGGGTGCGGTCCCGTCGTAGTCCCCAAGGGAGAGCACATGGCTCAGGGCACCGTGAAGTGGTTCAACTCTGAGAAGGGTTTCGGGTTCATCGCCGTCGAGGGTGGTCAGCCCGACGTGTTCGTGCACTACTCGGCGATCGCGGGTACCGGCTTCCGGAACCTGGAAGAGGACCAGAAGGTCGAGTTCGACATCATCCAGGGCCCCAAGGGCCCGCAGGCGGCGGACGTTCGCGCGGTCTGACCGTCACACGTGCGTTTCCCCAGCCCTCCGCTCCCCGAGCGGGGGGCTGGTTCGTGTACGGGGGGGCGCTGCGGCAGGGGACCGCGCACGGACGGGACACGGTTACCCAAGCCAGGCGATACCGGTTAACCTGCTTGAAGCCGGTCGGTACACCAAGAGCGAGGATGGAACATGTTCGGCATCAGTGGAGGGGAGTTCGTCCTCCTTCTTCTGCTCGCTCTGTTGATCTTCGGCCCCGACCAGCTCCCCAAGGCCGCGCAGCAGGTCGGTCGCGTCCTGCGGCAGCTCCGCACGATGGCCAACTCCGCCTCCAACGACATCAAGGAGGGGCTCGGCCCGGAGTACAAGGACTTCGACGTGCAGGACCTCAACCCCAAGCGCTTCATCCAGAAGCACTTCTGGGAGGACGAGGAGTCGGAGCGCAAGCCCGTCTCCCGCCTGAACGGCAAGCGCCCGCCCTTCGACAGCGAGGCGACCTAGGCGTTTGCGGCAGGGCGCCGGCCGGAGACTGGTCGGCGGAGCCTCAGCCGACCAGCATCAGGAAGAACGCCCCCAGTCCGAACAGGACCACGCCCGCGATGATGATCGCGGGTGATCCCAGGGCCAGGATGAGCAGTTCCGCCGTCACCGCGCCGCCCAGCGCGGCGGCGAGCCAGGGCCACCGGGGCCGGGGAGCCCAGTCGTGGCGGCGTTCGCGTGCCAGCGCGACCAGGAACCCCAGTCCGATCATCACCCAGAACGCCAGGTGGGCCAGGATGCGTACGTCCGGTGCGACGTAGTCGGCCATGCCCCCGATGACCACGACGTAGAAGACGGTCGCCGTGCCCAGGCGCCAGAAACCCCTGCTGCGCTCGGCCGGGATGACCTTGCTCCTGGCTCTGGTGGTACGGCGGAAGCGTTCGGCGGCAACCGGCTGGTGCCCCTCCGGTTGCGGGGCGCGCCCGGAGGGTGGGACCACCGGTCCCGGTTCAGGCGTCGGCGGGCGTTCGTATCCGCCCTCCGGTTCCTCGGGCTGGTGGTATCCGCCTGGGTGCTGGGGGGAGTCGGACACGGGGGGTGCGCCCCTTCACGGTTGAATCGGTCCCGGCCTGTGTCGGCCCGCTGTGTAACGGCCTCTTACCCGGTGTGGTCATCGGTCAAATCCCGCGACGCGGTCGAGGTGTCCGATATCCCGTGGGCCCCGCGCCTCGGGGCGAGCCGGCGCGAACTCGCCGAAGGGCCCGCCGACAGTGTCGAACGGGCCCTCCTGATCGCCTGAGTTCTCGGAAGAACGGTCAGTGCGCGCTGATGTCTACCACCAGCTCCAGCCGTTGTTCCTGCGCGTGGCCTTCGCGTGCATGGTCATGGCATCCACCTTTCTTTCGGTCTCTGGCCCATCCCGCAACCAAGATGTCCTATCCCGGGACGCTCCACAAGGGCTGCCGATGAATATTCGCCATTCGTTGGGCGTGTCTCGACCAAAGGTTGCAACGGTACACCGCGAAAGGCCGCACAAGTCACTGTCTTCGCAGTTCAGGCGAGTTTCCATTGTCCCGCGCCAAACACCCCCTCCCCGATGACCTGCAAAAACAAGACCCCCGAGGAGCAAAATCCCGGAACTCCGACATAACGGAGAGTGAGAACTGGGCCGTTGTGACCCGACACGCGAGGAGACGTCCCTCCCCCGTGGACACCGATGGCGGCGGTACGTATTTCGACGTCATGACGATCAACCCACGAGGGACATCAAGGAAGGAAACACCACAGAACATATCTTCTCCGGCTTATCACCAGAAGAAGGACGGTCACCCTGTGTGCCCGGAGGGAGGCCGGGTTCCTTCGGGGATGGCGGCCTCCCCCACCCAAATGAGGAGGTTTCGGTCATGCATGAAGAGGCGTATTCTGCACTGCCCTTCGACCCGCGCCTTCCACCGCATACCACCCCGAGCACTCGGCGGCCCTGTATCCGGCCCAGTAGGCTCCTCCCCCATGCAGACACCGCAGAAGGCCCTCCGCCGTGCCGCGAACCGCTCCTGGTTCGCCACTCTCGTCCTCCTGGCCGCCCTGGTCGGCGTCTGGATCGTGGCCGGGTTGACCACCGGCATCAGTGAACTGGACGAACGGTGTTCGCATGGGATGGTCGGCCCGGGCGGATGGCACGAGGTGGAGCGGAGCTCCTACCCGCCCAACATCACGTGCGTCTATCCCGGCGGTGAGTCGATATCCAGCGCCGGGCCCCTGGTGTTCGTGTGGTGGGTCTGCGTGGTGCTCGTGGTGGTCTGTGCACTGACGGCGTTCGCCCTGGAGTTCCTCGGCCTGACGCACGAAGGTTTCGACGGCCGCTTCCCCCTCTTCGCGGCCGTCTTCCCCACGCTGCTCGCGAGCCTCTACGCCTGCGTACTCCTGCTGGCCTTCGTCCCCACCCTCGTGGACCCGAACAGATGCGGGCTCGGCACCCGGTACCTCAACGAGCGGGCACACCTCCACTACGAGCCCTTTCCGCAGCAGGTGACCTGTGATTACGGGAACGGCTTCCCGCTGTCCCTGGTCCCGGCGTGGGTCGCCGCGCTCGAGTGGGCCCTGCTGCTCGCGACGGTGGTCTCCCTGATGGGCCTACTCCTGCAGCGCCGCACCCAAAGACGCGACAGCGGCTCGACGGTGTGACCGACCCCCGCCGTCCGTCCACCGGCTTCCGCACGGAAGCACGCCACACCGAAGCGCAGACAATTTCCAACCACGCGACACAATCCGACCAGCACATGAGAGAATGGGCGGACGCCCCACCAGGAGCATTTCATGCCTTTTCCTTTCCGCTGCCCCTGCACCCTCCCACAAGCACCCTGACCTGCGAGTCTTCCAGCAAACCGAACCACCCCGAGGCTTCGGTGCGCGAAAACCCCCTCTTTGGCGAGGGGCAGGAAAGGGTGGGTGCGCACCCCCGAATGGGACACATTTAGGTTCACACATAAAAGGAGTTCTGGTGAGTCCCCACCCCCCCTCGCCCGTCCGGCTTCCCCACGCGGCCGAGGAGCCCGTCGCACCACCGTCCTCGATCCGCGTCCTCGTCGTCGACGACCACGCCCTGTTCCGGCGGGGCCTGGTGTCGGTCCTGGACGAGGAGGAGGACATCGACGTGGTCGACGAGGCCGGAGACGGGGAGGAGGCCGTCCGCCTCGCCGCCGAACTGCGCCCGGACGTGATCCTCATGGACGTGATGATGCCGGGCTCCACCGGGATCGAGGCCTGCCCCCGGATCCGCGCGAAGGTCCCCGAGGTCAAGTTCGTGATGCTGACCATGAGCGACGAGGAGTCCGACCTCTTCGAGGCGCTCAAGGCCGGGGCCACCGGATACCTGCTCAAGGAGATCGCGGTCACCGACATCGCGCGCGCCGTCCGCTCCATCGCCCAGGGGCGGTCCTTCATCAACCCGTCCATGGCGACCAAGCTGATCGGTGAGTTCGCCGGCCTGGCCAAACAGGAGAGTTCCCCGCCCAGCCGACCGGAGATCCCCGAACTCACCCCGCGCGAGACCGAGGTGCTGAAACTGCTCGCCCGCTCCCTCAACAACCGGGAGATCGGGGAGCGGCTGTTCATCACCGAGAACACCGTGAAGAACCACGTCCGCAACATCCTGGAGAAACTCCAGGTGCACTCCCGGACCGAGGCCGCCATCTACGCCGTCCGCGCCGAGTACATCACCTGAGCTCCGGGCCGCCCGGCGGACGCGGGAAGGCCGACGGGGGTGGGTTCACCCCCGCAGTGTCGCGGGAGGTGGACCCGGGGGGCCGAACAGGAGTCCGGCGCTGCGCCGGGTGATGGTCAGCAGATCGGCGTCCCCGAGCAGGGCCCGGACCCCGGAACTGTCCAGGTTCCCGGTGAGCGCCAGGGTGGCGATGCCGTGCACGATGGACCAGCCGGCCACCACTCCGGCAGCCGCGTCCTCCACCGGCCGGCCCTCCGGGGCCGTGGACTCCACCCCGGCGCGCAGTTCGCCGAAGGCCGCCGCCCGGGCCGCGGCCAGTTCGGGGTCGTCCTCGTCGAGCAGGGTCGGCGCGAACATCACCTGGAAGTGCGCCGGGTGGTCGGTGGCGAAGCGGACGTACTCGACCCCGGATTCCAGGAATCCACCGTCCGCCTCCCGGTTGGCCCGCAACCGGCGCGCCAACTCGGTGAACCCCTCGGTCGCCAGGGCGTTGAGAACGCCTTCCCGGCTACCGAAGTGGTATCTCGGGGCCGTGTGGCTCACCCCGATGTCGGCCGCCAGGGACCGCAGACTGAAGGCGTAGGGACCCTCTCGCCCGATGACCTCCGCGGCCCGTTCCAGAACGGCGGACCGCAGGTTTCCGTGGTGGTATCCGTCTGCCATGCCCGAAACTATATACTGGCAAGTTTCCGTCGCGGAGATACGACCGTCCCGCCTCGGGACCCTTGGCGGCTCCGGCGCCCGGGGGGGTAGGCTCGTCCCCGAACCGGCCCGCCCCGCCGCAGGGGATAGACGCTTCGCCGGTGAGACTCGAGGCTCCGGTCCGGACGAGACCGCCCGCACCAGGGAACAGCAAGCACCCGTCCGACACGGCCGGAGCACGGGAAAGGGCCCGATCCGCTGGATCGGGCCCTTCTCTTGCGCGCACCGTCTTCCTGCGCGCCCCGCGTCCTTCCCGGGGACCTCGCCCCTGCACAAAAAGAAGCGGCCCGTGCGGAGGATGAACTGTGTTCACCGACCTACACGGGCCGCCATCTTCGGTGGAGCTATGGGGATTTGAACCCCAGACCCCCTCGATGCGAACGAGGTGCGCTACCGGACTGCGCCATAGCCCCTGAAGACGAGACAAAGCCTAGCAGGAAAGTTCGGGTGGTCCGAACACACACCGTGCGCGCGGGCCGGCCGATCAGTCTCCGGCGGCCCGCAGGC
This sequence comes from Nocardiopsis moroccensis, assembly GCF_055763695.1. Lineage (NCBI taxonomy): Bacteria > Bacillati > Actinomycetota > Actinomycetes > Streptosporangiales > Nocardiopsidaceae > Nocardiopsis > Nocardiopsis moroccensis. Next base: position 4,005,975 of record NZ_CP199747.1, read on the forward strand.
GGGCGTCGGCATACTGGTCGTAGACCTGGTTCCGGCGTTCGATGAGGGCGATGACCTCGGCCTTCCGTTCCGCCTCGCGCTCCGCCTCCTGCTCGGCCTCGCGGACCTCCTCCGCCTGGGCCCGGGCCCGCAGGACGGCCTGACGGCGGGCCCTGACCCGGGCCTCGCGGTGTTCGGCGTCGGCCTTGGCCGCCTCCCGCAGCAGCGCCAGGTGCCCGGTGAGCAGCAGGACCGGCGGTGCGACCACCCACCAGGGCCCCAGCCCGAAGGCGACCGCCACGACGGTGGCGATGTTCAGCAGACTGAGGGCACTGGTGCGGCGGCGCCGGCGGGCGATGACACGAGCCCTGGGCTCGCCCGTGGGGCGGGGCCGGGTCCTCGGTTCCGCGGGGCGCCGGTCCCGCACCGGCACCTCCTCAGCAGCCGTGTGTTCGCCGCTGAGGCCCGGCCGGGCCATGACCCGGGTCTCGGTGAGGTCCGGGTCCTCCTCGTCGTTCGGGAGTCCCTCCGAACCGTGCTCGGCCTCCTCGACCTCCTCGACGGCACCGGTGTCCTCGCCCTCGCGGCGGAGGTCGTCGTAGGCGGTCTCCGCGGAGTCCTTCCTCAGCAGCATCGGGACGAGGACGATGAGCCACACCACCACGATGGCCAGGTACAGAGGAGCGCTGCTCATCACCCCTCCTCACGATGACGGCCACTGAACGTTGATCGACACCTCGTCGACACCGCGCCGCGTGTGACTGGTCGCCCCTCCGGGAGCAGAGACGTCTCCCGGAAGGACATCGTTCCCGGCCCCCTCGGACCGGGACGATTCCCGTGTGCCTTATCCACGCGTTGCCCGCATCGTCAATGCGTCTATGTTCCGCACGGTACGACCCCGTGTCCATAAATGCGTCACATTCCGACCGGAGTGTCGCAAGATTGTGGACCATCAGTTTCGGTCGTCGCACCCTCCCACTTGAAATACCAGGTCAGGCACCGACTGCGGAGCGCAGCGCCAATTCAACGCAAAGTAATGAATCATTGTGCTTAAAGAGGGGTTTAAGCTCCGAAGGCACCCGTGATGCTGTCATGATCAGTTCGACCCCGAGTACGGCCCCGCCGGATCCCGCGCATCCCCACCACCGTTTGGGCCCTGTGGCCCCAAAGCGGAACCCGGGCCGGAACCCCCCTCACCAGGCGGACCGGAAGGCGCCCCGTCGTGCCAGCGCCGCAGGACCCCCCGGGGGACCTCCTCGGCGGTGAGCGCGTAACAGATGTGGTCACGCCAGTCCCCGTCGATGTGGAGCTGGCGTATGCGCACGCCCTCGTCCCGGAATCCCAACTTGGTGACCACGCGCCGACTGGCACGGTTCTCGGGACGGATGTTGGCCTCGATCCGGTGGAGTCCGACGTTGAAGAAGGAGTGGTCGACGGCCAGGGCGACCGCCGTCGGGGTGATCCCGCGCCCCGCGTAGGCGCTGTCGACCCAGTATCCGACCTGCGCCGACCTGGCGGACCCCCAGACGATGGCGCCGACCGTGAGCTGTCCCACGAAACGCCCCTGGTAGGTGATCGCCCACGGCATGGACAGGCCCTGGCGGGCTTCGCGGCGGATCGCCTGGAGCATCGCCAGGTAGGGGGTGAGCCCGGTGGTGCGCAGCGGCATCTCCGGGTAGGTGGGCTCCCAGGGCCGCAACCACTCGGCGTTGCGGGCCCTGGTCTCCCGCATGACGGGGGCGTCGCGAAGGCGCAGCGGGCGAAGCGCGATCGGCCCCTCCTGAAGGGTGGCGGGCCACCCCTGTCTGCGATTCACGTCCGTCCCTCCGAGGCCCTCTGCACCGTCCCGTACGGATGCGACACCGGCCCTTGGCGCCTGCAGGAGCACCCTTCGTCGGTGACGCCTTCCAGTATTCCACTCCGACCGCGTGGGGTGGCGGCCGTCACCCCCACCACACAAGAATCGGACGATTCCAAACTCCATTCACTCCTGCACCGAAATCCGGCCGAAGGTCAAGGAATTCCCTTCCCCCGGAATGCCCCGGATGTGATTCCGGTCATTGTCCGGTGTCATTCGGGCCTGGGATGGTCCCCGCCCCGGAGTTGGTCCATCGCGTGGCCCAGAACCGGTTCCAGCACGTCCATCCCGTCGCGCACACCACCTCTGGAGCCGGGCAGATTCACCACCAGCGCCCGGTGCCCGGCTCGTTCGGCCACCCCGGCCAGACCGCGCGAGAGGATCGCCGTGGGCACGCCCTTCTCCCGACCCGCCGCGCGCAGCGCCTCCGCGATCCCGGGGATCTCACGGGTGAGCAGCGGGCGTGTCGCCTCGGGGGTGAGGTCCTGCGGGGTGAGCCCGGTGCCCCCGGTGGTCAGCACGGCGTCCACCCGCTCCGCGAGGGCCCGTTCGATCGCGTCGGCGACCGGCACACCGTCCGGCACCACCCAGGGGCCGAGCACCTCACAACCCATGGCCCGGAGCCGCTCGGCCACCACCGGGCCGGAACGGTCCGGGTAGACCCCGGCCGCGGCCCGGTTGGAGGCGGTCACCACAGCGACCCGGTGAACGGTGTCACTCACCGCGCCTCCAGTGCCCCTTCTTCCCACCGGTCTTCTCCTCCACCCGCACCCCGGTGACCTCGGCCTCGGGGTCGAGCGCCTTGACCATGTCCACCAGTCCGAGAGCCGCCGTCATGACGCAGGTGAGCGCCTCCATCTCGACCCCGGTCCGGTCGGCGGTGCGCACCGTGGCGCTGACGTCCACCCCGTCGTCCGCGACCGTCAGGTCCACGTCGACCCCGTGCACGGCGATCGGATGGCACAGGGGAACCAGGTCGGGGGTGCGCTTGGCGCCCTGGATCCCCGCGATCCGGGCGACCGCGAGGGCGTCGCCCTTGGGGACCCCGCCCCCGCGCAGGGCCGCGACCGTCTCCGGGTTCAGCAGCACCCGGCCCGTGGCCGTGGCGGTGCGGGCGCTGACGTCCTTGCGGGAGACGTCCACCATGCGCGCGGCACCGGACTCGTCGAGGTGGGTGAGGCCGGAGGGGTGCGCCTCCGGCTGAGGGCTGTCGGTCATGGCGTGGGACCACTCATCGTCGTCGGGTGCGGGCTCGCGGCCCGCCGGGGCGGCCGACCGCGGGGACGCGGGGTGACGCGTCCCACGATGACGTTACCGTTCCGCTACGACAGCGGCTCAGCGGCCGGGCGCCCTCCCCGCGCTCAGCGGTCGGGCAGCAGCAGGACCTCCGCCGGCGCACCCGCCGGGATCTCGGTGACCTCCTCCGGGACCACCAGCAGCCCATTGGCGTCCGCCAGCGCGGACAACTGGTGCGAACCCTGCCGCACCGCGGGGGAGACCTCGGGGAGCGCGTCCGGCCCGGCGGCGCCCGCCACGACTGCACGCAGGTAGGAGCGGCGTCCCAGTGGTGAGCTGACCGGTGTGGTCAGCCGGGCGCGCACGCTCGGGAGAGGGTCCGGGGCCAGGCCGCGCAGGGCGCGCAGGACCGGCCGCACGAACAACTGGAACGACACGAACGCGCTCACCGGGTTGCCCGGAAGCGTGAGGATCGGGGTCCGGTCCGGACCGATCGTCCCGAAGCCCTGGGGCTTGCCCGGCTGCACGGCCACCTGGGTGAACTCCACGGTGCCCTGCCGGGTCAGCACCTCCTTGACCACGTCGTAGGCGCCCATGCTCACCCCGCCGGTGGTGATCACGACGTCCGCCCGGATCAGCAGCCCCTCCAAGGTGTCCCAGACCACGGCCGGGTCGTCCCCGACGAAGCCGTGGCGGTGGACCTCGCAGCCCTCCTCCTTGGCCGCGGCGGCGATCATGTAGCTGTTGGACTCGTAGATCTGGCCCGGCCCGAGCGGGCGGCCCGGTTCGACCAGTTCCTCGCCGGTGGAGAGCACCACCACGCGGGGCCGGGGCAGGACCGGGACCGTACGGCGCCCGACGGCCGCCAGGACCCCCATCTCACCGGCTCCGACACGGGCCCCGGCCCGCAGCACCGTCGCGCCCTCCGCCACGTCCTCCCCCCGGCGCCGGACAAAACTGCCCGGAGCACTCGGGCGGTCGATCCGCACCTCGACCGCGCCGCCGTCGGTCCACTCCACGGGAACGACCGCGTCGGCGCCCGTGGGCATGGGGGCGCCGGTCATGATGCGGGCGCACAGGCCGGGGCGGATCGCGGCCGGCTCCGGGTCGCCCGCCGGGATGTCCGCCACCACCGGCAGTGCGACCGGAGCCTCCGCGGTGGCCCCGGCCAGGTCGGCCGCGTGGACGGCGTACCCGTCCATGGCCGAGTTGTCGAAGCCCGGCAGGGACACCGGGGAGGTCACGGGTTCGGCGAGCACGGTCCCGTGTGCCTGGAGCAGGTCCAGCTCGGTGGCTTCGGGAGTGGCGACCAACCCCAGAAGATCAAGGATGTGCTGTTCGACGCTCTTCATGGGTCCTTCCGGGTCGTGTACGCGCGGGGAGCGCACCACCCGTCACGGCGGGCGGCTCCGGTCCCATTGTGACCACCCCCGGAGCGGATGCCCCGGATCCGGCCGCCGGGCTCAGCCCCGGAGCTGCGCCTGACGGTCCACGAACTCCTTCAGCCAGGGCAGGAGTTCGTCGGCGAGGTCGGGGCGGCGGCAGGCGAACTCGACCACGGTACGGATGTACTCGGCTTTGTTCCCGGTGTCGTAGCGGTTGCCGCGCAGCAGCACCCCGCGCACCCCTCCGCCGTCCTCCGGGCCGGTACCGGCCAGCTCCTTCAGGGCGTCGGTCAACTGGATCTCACCGCCGCGCCCGGGCGGGGTGGTGTGCAGGATGGGGAAGACCGACGGGTCGCACACGTAGCGACCGATGATCGCCCAACGGCTCGGCGCGTGCTCGGGAGAGGGCTTCTCGACCAGGTCGGTGACGGTGACGACGTCGTCCTCGCCGGTGGCCTCCACCGCCGCGCAGCCGTAGAGGGAGACCTGTTCGGGTTCCACCTCCATGAGCGCCACGACGCTGCCGCCGTGCCTCTCCCGAACCTCGATCATCCGGCGGAGCAGGTCCGCGGACTCGATGAGGTCGTCGCCGAGGAGGACCGCGAAGGGGTTGTCGCCGACGTGCGCCTCGGCGCACAGCACCGCGTGCCCCAGACCTCGGGGCTCACCCTGGCGGACGTAGTGGACCTGGGCGAGCTCGCTGGACTCGCGGACCGACCTGAGCTTGCCCTCCTCGCCCTTGGCCGCGAGCGCCTCCTCCAGCTCGTACGCCCGGTCGAAGTGGTCCTCGATGGAGCGTTTGCTGCGCCCGGTGATCATCAGGACGTCGTGGAGCCCGGACGCGACGGCCTCCTCCACCACGTACTGGATCGCGGGCTTGTCCACGATCGGCAGCATCTCTTTCGGCGTGGCCTTGGTCGCGGGCAGGAATCGGGTGCCCAGACCCGCCGCGGGCACGACCGCCTTGGTGACGGGGGCGGAGTGGTTACGGGGTCGCGTCTGGTCGGTGTCTGCGCTCATGAACGGCACTTTAGGACAGACGAAGCGGCTTACGTGGGCGAACGCGGTCCGATGGCCGAGAAGTCCCCGTCGTTTCGGGTGAAGGCGTGCAAAACGCAACCCGGCGTTCACCCCCTCGGGGCAGGGCCGTGCCCCTTCGGAGCGGACCGGACCGGGTGCCACACTGGGCCCATGAGTGCCCCGAACGGTCGGAGCCGACCGGACAAGCGCGAGCTGCGCGCACGCCTGCTCACCGCACGGCGGGCCAGGGGCGCGCCCGAGCGGGAGCGGACAGGCTCGGCGGTCCGCGAAACCCTCCTGGCACTGCCCTGGCTGGCCGAGGGCTCAACCGTGGCCTGCTACTACTCCGTCGGCGGTGAACCCGACACCCGCGCTCTGGTGCACGCGCTGTGGAAACGCGGCACCCACGTCATCCTCCCCGTCTTCCTCCCCGGCGGCTCCCTGGACTGGGCGGTCTTCGACGGTCCCGACAGCCTCGCACCGGCCGGGCGGGGCCTGGTCGAACCCGTCGGACACCGGCACGGGCCGCGGGTGCTGGAACACGCCGACGCGGTGGTCTGCCCGGCGCTGGCCGTGGACCGGCGGGGGAACCGGATGGGCCGCGGTGCGGGCTGCTACGACCGGGCCCTGGCCCACAAGGGCCCGCGCACCCCGGCGATCGCGGTGGTCCACGACGAGGAGTTCGTCGGGGAGCTGCCCACGGAGCCGCACGACCGCCCCGTGGACGCGGTGGTGACCCCGAGCGGCGGACTGCACGTGTTCGAGCCCGGCGCGGCGGTCTGGTCCGCCGGGTGATCCGGTTCCGGCGGGGCCGGAGCGGGGATTAAGCCGACCACCCGGAGCGTTGTTGCTGGCGGTCGTGTCCCGAAGGGGTCCGCGACCCCACACCCCGACCGGTACGTCCGCCTCGGACGCCCCTCCCCGGGCTCCGGGCCCGCCGTGCGGTCGGCCTCCCGGAGCACCGGGGCCGGCGCGGAGCGGGTGAGGGGCTGTCGCGCCCGTGTTCGGCGAACGCGTACTATTTAGCAGTCAACGGGTGTGAGTGCCAGCAAGGAGGACCCGGAACAGTGCCTACGTACCAGTACGCGTGCACCGAGTGTGACGCCCAGATGGAGGTCGTGCAGAGCTTCAGCGACGATTCGCTGACGGTCTGCCCCGAGTGCGAGGGACGCCTGCGCAAGGTGTACTCCGCGGTCGGCATCGTCTTCAAGGGTTCGGGCTTCTACCGCACCGACAGCGGGAAGAGCACGACGAACAGCTCTGCCATGACCGGCTCCAACTCCGCCGACGGCGGCGCGGAGAGCAAGGGCGGCACCGGGGGCAACGACGGCGGTTCCACCGACTCCGCCAAGTCCGCCGCGGACTCCGGCTCCAGCACCCCCGCAGCCTCCACCAGCGGTGGCAGCGACAGTTCCAGCAGCAAGAGCACCAGCGGCAGCACCGCCGCGACCAGCAGCTGAGCCACCGCACCGTTGACCGCGGACGCGCCGCCGAGACCCCTCGGCGGCGCTTTTTTCCGCCTCCGCCCGAGAGCGGACCGCGAGGCCGGTCCGCGCGGCGTTCGGGGTGCGCCCCCGGCAGGTTGCCCCGGCCACTGGAGAATTCACCCTGTGGACAACCGACCGGAGCGCCCCGGGCCGGCCTAGCGTTACGGGCATGGCCCACACCCCGCCCCTCTACCGGCACCGGCGCGGCCTGGTCCGCCTGCTCGACCGGTACCGGCGCGCCGTCGCCGCGGCGCTGACCGCCCTGGCCGCGATCAGTGCCGTCCTCGTCCTACGACCTCCCCCCGAACCGAGCACCGACGTCCTCGTCGCCGCACGGGACCTCGACGCCATGGCGCCCCTGTCGGAGGGGGACCTCACCGTCCGCTCCCTACCGGACCGCTCCGTCCCGGACGGGGCGCTGGCAGTGGAGGAGCCGACCGCCGGGCTCGCGCCGAACGCACCGCTACGGCGGGGCGAGGTACTCACCGACGCACGTCTGAGCGACCCTCCGGCCCGCCCCTACGGGCCCGGTCTGGTAGCGGTCCCGGTCCGGGTGGCCGACCCGGGCGCGGTCGGTCTGCTCTCCCCCGGCAGCCGGGTGGACGTGCTGGCCGCCTCGGGCCACGACGGGTCGGTCGGCCCGCCCTCCCGAGCCGGACCGGCGGTCGAGGTGGTCGGGAACCGTCCCGTGCTCGCGGTGCCCTCCGAGGGCGACGGGGGCGGGGAACGGGGAGCGCTGATCCTCATCGCCGCCACGTCGGAGGAGGCGAGGGCACTGGCCGGTCACGCAGCCACTTCACGACTGTCCGTCACTATCCGCGGTTGACCGATGACCAAAGGTGGTGAAAGCTGTCGGGGCGCCCGACCGGGCGCATCAGAAACCACGAACACGTAGGGCAGTTCCATGGAAGGCTTCAAGAAGTTCCTGCTCCAGGGCAACCTGGTGCAGTTGGCCGTCGCGGTCGTCATCGGCGCCGCCTTCGCCACCCTCATCTCCGCGTTCACCGAGGGGTTCGTCACCCCGCTCCTCGGCATCTTCGGCGGCGTCCCCAGCTTCGCGGACCTCTACTTCGAGATCAACGGCAGCCAGTTCCTGTACGGCGCCTTCGTGGACGCCCTGATCTCGTTCCTGATCACCGCCGCGATCCTCTACTTCTTCGTGGTCATGCCCATGGGCAAGCTGATGCTGAGGTTCGCCAAGGCGGAGGAGGCCGTCACCCGCACGTGCCCCCACTGCTGCACCGAGATCAACAAGAAGGCCACCAAGTGCGCCCACTGCACCAGTGAGGTCGCCCCGGAGGTCGCGGTCTAGGGAGCAGGGCCGGGAAGCCCGGCCCCGCACGCGCGAGGGCGGCCCCGCGGGGCCGCCCTGACGGTTCGGCCGACGGTACCGTCGGCCCGGGGCGCGTCCGGTGAACGCGCCCTAACCCTCGTACTCCCAGTGCCAGGGCTCGAACGGGCTGGACTTCGCCCAGGCCGGGTGGATCCAGTTGTACTTGGCGCCGTTGGTCTCCATCCAGTTCCACCGTTCCGAGCGGAAGTTCTGGATACCGCAGCCGAGGTCGATCGCCTGGCCCAGACCGTGGTTACTGGTCCCGGGGACCGCCGCGAACCCGGGCGGCTGCTCGGCGTAGACGCGGTGCTGGTTCGGCAGGTCACGGTAGGCACTGGTGATGCAGATGTTCTCGCCGAACTCCTCGACGTACTCCACGTTCAACTGCAGGAAGTCGACGGCGGCGTCGGCCCTGAGGAACTTGTCGTCGTAGAGCGAGCAGAGGGCCTCCTGCGGCAGCAGCCCGTTGGGGTAGCCGTCCGCGTTGGAGGCGGCGTTCGGATCGCAGTCGGCGGCCGCCATGTAGGCCTCGGGGTCCAGCCCCCGGTCCTCCAGCTCCTGGGTGAGCTCGTTCATGCTCGCCTCGGACTGTTCGCGCAGCGCGGTCACCTCGGCGGCGAGTTCGGCCTGTTCGAGCTGGGTGAAGGTCTGGAGCTCCTGCGCCTCACCGGCCAGCCCCACCTGTTCCTCACGCAGGTCGGTGGCCTCCTGGATGAGCGCCTGGTTGTCCTCGGACAACTTGGCCGCGTAGGCCTGCGTCTGGAGATCGTCGTCCAGCTCACCCGCCGCGAGGGTGCCGAGGACGCCCGCGTCCGGCCGCTGGTACATGCTGCTGGCCAACTGGGCGAGCGGTTCGCGCATGTCGCTGAGGTCGCCCTCGATCTGCTGGAGGTCGTGGAGGGTCGAGATCAACTCCTCCTGCGCCTCCTCCAGGGCGTTCTCACGCTCGACGTACTCGTCGGTCGCCTCCTCCAGGGCATCGGCGGCGTTCTCCGCGTTCTCACGGAGCTCGTCCAGGCTCGCCTCGGCCGACGCCGGGGCGATCGCCGCGTCGGACCAGGGAACGACGAGCAGGGAGGTGGCCAACACGAGTGTCAGCGCCTGCGCGATCCGGATCCGGTGGCGCGCCCCCAGAACGGTCAGCACCCCGCTACCCGGTGCGCGGGACCTCCGCCGCGCCGAATCAGAAGTGAACGGCACGAATGATCCTCCGGCTGCATTTTCCTCGAACACCTACTCGTGACCGCAAGGCAACGTACTACATGTCCACATGCGGACACACTGGACGATACGGCCCGACGGCCGCACCTGAGGACGGTTGGCTCCCGCTCCTGTGACTCTCTCGCCCGATATCCGGCGGAAAACCTGGTCATCGGGGTCCTGATGACAGTCGCACCCATTCGCCAACAGTGACCCAGGCACGCAAGCAGCCATAATCGCGACACGCGACATGAACAACATCACACCGTTGCCAGGACAACCAATCGTAGGTCAGCGTACTCCGCCACGCACGCGGAGGGCTTCGCCGGCGGGGGGCGACGCCAATCCGAACCCCATGCATCCCCATCCTGGGTTAGGGTGGGCCCTGCAACCGGGTAACATCCGGTTCTGGCTGCACCCATGGCTCCGTAGCTCAGGGGATAGAGCACTGCTCTCCTAAAGCAGGTGTCGCAGGTTCGAATCCTGCCGGGGCCGCGCCTGAACGTCGGGGTGCCCCCTCCGCGGAGGGGGCACCCCGACGTCTTTCCACGGGTCAGGATTCCCCCTCGTTCCGGTCAAGTCACCGCGGGTGCCCGCGCGTCCCTCCCCCAGCCCTCGCCGCAGGTGCTCTCCCCCGGTGAACCACCCCGCCGACCGGCCGCCGCAGCGGTGTCCACGTACCGGGCCCGGAGCGGATTCTGACGGAGTTCGCCCGTCACTCGTGTCGGGACCGGCTTCGGGCGCCCTCTGCGTCGATCATGGGAACCAGGCTGACCAGGGGGGGAGATGACGTGACCGACGGAAAGGCGACCGGAGGAGAGGGACCGGGACGCAGGCCGGGCCGGGAAACGGCACGGGAGCCGGAGCAGGAACCGGCGCGGACCGCCAGGGCCCGGCAGCGGGGCGGCTCGCCCTCGGCGATCTCGGGGGCGCTCAAGAAGGATCCCCAGCCCGGGCCGCAGCACTGGGGCGGGCCCCGGCCGCGCAGAGCCGAGCCCGACGTGTTCTTCCCGCGGAAGTTCCCCCGCCTGTCCCCGAACGACATCTAGCCGCCCCGCCCGGCGGGGGCACGGAGCCGGACCGCACGCGGGCCCGTTTCGGCGCGGGCCCGGCGGCCCGGCGGGCCCGAGAGACGACGGGTCTACAGGAAACCGCGCCAGGGCGCCAGGACGATCTCGCTGAACTTGGCCGCGAACGGGCGCCCGCTCCACTCCTCCTCGGTGAGTTCGCGGGCGTTGGTGAGGTCGGTCTCGAAGACCGTCTCCAGGTGCTTGGCCACGCCCTCGTCGAAGATCTCCACGTTGATCTCGTAGTTCCCGGTGAGGCTGAGCCGGTCCACGTTGGCGGTGCCGATCGTGCTCCACCTGCCGTCCACCGTCGCGGTCTTGGCGTGCACCATCGCGTCCTGGTACAGCCACAGCCGCACCCCGCCCCGGAGCAGCTCCGAGTACCTGCCGCGCGCCATCCAGTCGGCGACGACGTGGTTGGAGTTCTCCGGCACGAGCACGTTGACGTCCACACCGCGCCGGGCCGCCTCGATGAGGACGTTGGCGAGCTCCCGGTCCGGGATGAAGTAGGCCTGGGTGAAGATTACCCGGTCCTTGGCGCGGTCCACAGCTTCCAGGAACATCGCCCGGATCGGGTAGATCAGCAGCTCGGGGACGTTGCGGTGGACCCGGATGCGCGAGTCCCACTCCGCCGTGCCGAAGCTCTCCAGGGCGGGCTGGTCCGAGCGCCGGTTGGCGTTCCAGAAGTCCGCGAAGGCGTTCTCCAGCTCCCACACCGCGGGTCCGACCAACCGCAGGTGGGTGTCACGCCATTCGATGGCGTAGGTGGAGCCCACGTTGAACCCGCCGACGAAACCGATCCGGCCGTCCACGGAGAGGATCTTGCGGTGATCCCGACCGGACTTGCGCACGTTCAACAGCAGTACCCCGGGGCGGAACGCCGGGTAGCGCAGGACCTGTACCGAGGGCGGGAACCGGAAGAAGGAGCGCGGGACGACGAGGTTGGCGAAACCGTCGTAGACGACGTACACCTCGACGCCCCGTTCGGCCGCCTCGATCAGCGCCGCCTTGAACTCCCGGCCCACCGCGTCGGACTTGACGATGTAGGACTCGAACAGGATCCGGCGGCGGGCTGCACGGATCGCGTCGAGCATGTCCTCGAAGAGGTTCTCCCCGTAGGTGTAGACCGTGGCGGTGGTCTCGCCGACCGGGATCGAGGCCGGTTCGGTGCGGGGAAAGTTGACCCGGTGCGGACGCACCCTCTTGCGCCAGTGGTCGACCCCCACGAGGGCCGCCACCACCGCCACCTGGGTGGCCAACAGTCCCAGCAGCCCCCGTTTGGCCCAGGTCGTGACGGTCGAACGTCTCAGCATGCGGTCGCCTCCCCAACAGGAAGTCCGCTACGGCCCCGTGCGTAGCGGCCACCCCGGCACAAGGTGGAACTCCACCGTAACCCGGCACGCGTCCCGGCACCGGGCACGAACCGCTCAGTCCCGGGCACGTCGCCGCAGCACCAGCAGTTCGGTCGTCGGGCTCTCCCTGCGGCCCTGGACCAGCCGCCGGTCCACCCGGTAGAGGAGGGCTCCGGCGAGCCATCCCGTCGGTGCGGTGACCGTGGCCGCGCGCAGCAGGCCTCCCCACACCTTGCGCCACGGCAGGGAGGCGTCGACCTGGGCGTTCATCAGCACCAGCATGGGGACCCTGCGCACGATGTCGAACCCGGCCTTGTCCGCCAGCGCCGAGATCGTCTCCAGCGTCCGGTTGACCTGGTGTTCGCCGCGCTGCTCGGGGCGCTGGAGGCAGTTCTCGGAGATGACGAGGGTGCCCCCCGGACGCACCACCCGGCCGAGGTTGCGCAGGGCCGCGGCGTAGCGGTCGTCGTCGGTGATGTGGAAGAGCACGTCCATACAGGAGGCGGCGTCGAAGGCGGCGTCCTCGAAGGCGTCCAGTTCGGACACGTCCTGGCGGACGAAGCGGTGCTCCGGGAAGCGTCCGCGGAGCCGTTCGACGGCGGCGTCGGTCATGTCGCAGCCGGTGACGTCCCCGGCTCCCAGGCGCTCCCACTGGCGTACGTAGAAACCGGTGCCGCTGCCCGCGTCGAGCACGCCGGCCCCGTCCAGCCCCAGCCGTCCGACCTCGCGCAGGAAGACCTCCTCGCGCACCCGGTACATCCAGCTGTTGAAGGGCCGTCCCAGGGCCCGGTAGCCGACGCCGCTCTCGGTCCAGTCGTCTTCGAGCCGGTGTTCCCAGAAGTCACGGAGTTCACTGTGGGTAGCCATGAAACCACTTTCACACCGGCCGCCCCCGTTGTCCTGCCGCACCGCCGACCTGCCCGGTTTCCCGGCGGCCAACGCTCCGTACCCGCCGCCCTCCCGCTTCGTCCCGCCCTGACCCGCTCACCCTCTCCGGCGGGCGACCACGTGTTCCACGAACCCGAGTGTGGTCCGGCCGTGCTCCCGAACCTCGAACCCCACCTCCGCCGCCACAGCCCTCGGCAGGCGGCGCGGCCGTTCCCTGCGCGCCTCCAGCAGCCGGAAGGGCCAGCGGGTGTACTCGATGTGGTCGATCAGCAGCAGGAGCCCTCCGGGCCGGAGCACACGGTGCATCTCGGCGAGCGCCCGCCACTGGTCGGGGATCTCGCACAGCGCCAGGACACAGACCACGGTGTCGAAGGACCCGTCCCCGAAGGCGAGGTCCTGGGCGTCGCCCTCGGACAGTTCCGGCCGCAGGCCGAGTCCGGACGCACGGGTCCTGGCTTTGGCGAGCATGCCGGGACTCAGGTCGACACCGGTGAGTTCCACACCGGGCGGGTAGTACCCCAGGTTCTGTCCGGTGCCGACGGCCACCTCCAGGACCCTCCCCTCGGCCCGGCCGCACAGCCGGGAGCGGGCGCCACCGATCATGAACCGCTGGAGCGACTCACCCCGGTCGTAACCGCCGGACATCCGGTCGTACCTCCTGCGCACCTGTTCGGTTCTCTCGTCCACGATGGCCTCCTCGAGCCGTCCCTTGACAGGAACCCCAGTCTGGAAGTTCATGTGGACATGAAGTCAAGCAACGGGAGCCGCCCGGTCGACGGGCGCTCCGGCGGGGAACTGACCATCGGCGAACTGGCCCGGTCCTTCGGGCTGGCCACACACGTTCTGCGGCACTGGGAGTCGGTGGGTGTGCTCGCACCGGCCCGGCGTACGGGCGGGCAGCGGCGTTACACGGACGAGCAGCGGTGTCAGGTCGAGCTGATCCTTCGGGCGCAGCGGGCGGGGATGAGCCTGGCGCGTATCCGCGAGGCCCTCGACGCCCCGGACCAGCAGACCCTGCGGTCCCTGCTCGGCGCCCACCTGGCGGAGTTGGCGCAGCGCATGGACCAGTTGCGCGAGGCGATGGAGATGTTGGAACACGGCATGGCGTGCCGGCACCCGAACCTTCTGGAGTGCCCGGGAGCCCGGGGGATCCCGGAGGGCACCGCCGCCGTGGGCACGGTGGGGACTTCGGGGGCCGGCGGGAAGTAGGGCGGGGGCGGTGCGGGAGGTGGCGGTGTGTTCCGCGTCCTGTCCCCGGCCACTGCTAGACATGTCGCACACCCGCCCGCCGGACAGAAGAAGAGCGCCATGATCCGAGAACACCTCACCGAGTACGCCGGGCTCCCCGTGGTCGAGTTCCTGGACGCGGGTGCGGAGGAGAACCTCCTCCGCATGGCCGCCAACAGGGCGCGCAGGGCGGGGGAGGATCCCCCGGCCTCGACCCCGCACCGCGGCCGTATGGAGGAGGCCGGGAAGGAGCCGGACTCGGTGGCGTGGCGGCTGCGGCTCAGCAGTTACAGGGAGGAGTTCGTCCCCTACCTGGGCAGGTTCGTCGAGGAGGTGGACACCACCCGGGTGCGGGCCCTGGTGATCGGCGACTGGGGGTTCAGTGACGGCAGCGACCTCTCCTCACGTAGCCTCCGGGACGCTCTGATCGGACACGCCGAGGCCTTCCCGGCGCTGCGCTCACTGTTCGTCGGTGACGTCACCTTCGAGGAGAACGAGATCTCCTGGATCCAGCAGTGCGACCTCGCCCCTCTCCTGGCCGCCTACCCCCGTCTGGAGGCGCTGACCGTACGCGGGGTCGGTGACACCTACCAGGGCGCCGGCACGCTCTCCCTGCACGTTCCCGAACACCGTGCCCTGCGTTCGCTCACCCTCCAGAGCGGCGGCCTGCCCGGCCGGGTGGTCCGCGAGGTGCTCTCGTCCGGGCTGCCCGCGCTGGAACGCCTGGAGCTGTGGCTGGGCGTGGAGGACTACGGCGGCGACGCCACCCCCGAGGACCTCGCGCCCCTGCTGTCCGGGAAGGCCCTCCCCGAACTCCGCCACCTGGGCCTGCGCAACTCCCAGCGCACCGGTGTGTGGGTGCGGGCCCTGGCCGGGGCCCCGGTCACCGCCCACCTGTCCTCCCTGGATCTGTCCCTGGGATCCCTGCGCAACCGCGATGCCGAGCCCCTGCTGGCCGCCGTGCCCGCGTTCGCGCACCTGGAGAGCCTGGACCTGCACCACCACTACCTGAGTGAGGAGAACACCGAACGCGTGCGGGCGGCCCTCACCGAAGCGGGCGTCCGGGTCGACCTCTCCGACCGCAAGGGGGACGGCGAGGACGACGAGGAGACCGAGGACCAGGAAGAGGACGACTACGACTACTACCCGGCCGTCGGCGAGTAGGTCCGGCCGCACCTGTCGGCTTCGCACCCACCCGCTCCCCTACCCCTGACAGGAACCCCATGCCCAACGGAAGCCACCTGAGCGAGTACGCGGGGCTGCCCGTGGTCGAGTTCACCGGTTGGGAGGCCGTCCGCCGTGAGTTCCACATCGCCATGTCGTGGGCGAGGAACCGCGGTGAGCGGCACCCGAGCCTGCCGCCGTCGTACGAGCGGCTCTTCGAGGCGCTCAGCGCCCCCGCCTCGGTGGCGTGGCGCCTGCGCACGGAGGAGCCGAGCTACACCAACCGCGCCTCGCAGGACCTCACCGAGTACCTGAACCTGTTCGCCCAACTCGTACCGCCCGAGGTCGTCAGTGCTCTGGTGGTCGGATACACCGAGCACGACGCCCCGGAGAACAGCGAGATCCTCGGTGAACTGCTCCGGCGCGCACCGGAGTACACCGGTCTGCGGTCCCTGTTCTTCGGTGACATCCTCCAGGAGGAGAACGAGCTCTCCTGGATCGAGCACGGCGACATGGCCCCGCTGCTCGCCGCCCTCCCCCGGCTGACCTCCTTCACCGTGCGCGGCGGCAGCTCCGACCTCGGTCTGCGGATCACCGAACCCCACGGTCTGCGGAACCTGGCCGTGCAGTCGGGCGGGCTGCGTCCGGAACTGGTCCGTGACGTGTGCGCCTCGCTTCTCCCCGAGCTGGAGCACCTGGAACTGTGGCTCGGAACGGAGGAGTACGCCGGCGGGAGGACCACGACCGAGGACCTCGCCCCGGTCCTGTCCGGAACCGCCTTCCCACACCTGCGCTCCCTGGGTCTGCGCAACACCGAGCACACCGACACCTGGGTGGCGGTCCTGGCAGAAGCCCCGGTCACCCCGGCCTTGGAGGAGCTGGACCTGTCCCTGGGCACTCTGACCGACACCGGTGCCCGGACCATCCTGGACTCCCCCGTCTTCCACGGCCTCAAGCGCCTGGACCTGCACCACCACTACCTGTCCGAGGACATGGAGCAGCGGCTGCGCGCCGCCCTGACCGCCTCCGGTGTCGAGCACGACCTCTCCGGCCGTGAGGAGCCCGAGTGGAGCCCCTACAAGGGGGTCCTCCGCTACTACACGGCGGTCTCCGAGTGAGCCCGGCCCCTCCACCCCCGCTCGACCGGCCGCTGGTCGTGGTGTGCGTACCGGGCAACCGCCGTCCGGCGCTGTTCACCGCGGCCGCTCGGGCCGCCGGGCTCGCCGACCCTGTCGCGCTCCCCTGGCGCGACCTCGCGGATCCGGCCGCCGGACCGGTCAGCCTGCCCGAGGGCGCCCTGGTCCGGGTGGACTCGGCGGGCGAGGACGCCGCCACCGCCCGTCTGCTTCGCGGCTGGGACCGTGACCCCGACCTCCACCGCGCCGAGGGCACCGCCGACCAGCACCGGGGGTTCGTCCGCGCCCTGGGACGGCTGTCCGGGGCTGTCGCGGCCACCCCCGGCGCGCACCTGCTCCAGGCCCCCGGTGACCTGGTCGACCTGTGCGACAAACGCCGCTGCCACGCCCGGCTGGACGCGGCGGGGATCCCGGTCGCCCCGGCCCTGCCCGGACCGGTAACCGGCTACGACCCGCTGCGCGCGGCGATGGCCGAGCACCGCTGGTCGAGGGTGTTCGTCAAACCCGCACACGGCTCCTCGGCCTCCGGGGTGGTCGCGCTGGCCACCGGTTCGGGCGGCCGGATCAGGGCGGTCACCTCGGCCGACCTCGTGCGGGACGGCGAGGGGTCGGTGGCGCTGTACAACTCGCTGCGACTGCGCACCTACACCACCGAGGCCGAGGTGGCGGCGGTCGTGGACGCGCTCGCCCCCGACGGCCTGCACGTGGAACGCTGGGTGCCCAAGGCGGGCTTCGACGGGCGCGTGGTGGACCTGCGCGTCCTGGTGGTCGCCGGGCGCGCCACCCACGTGGTGGTGCGCTCCTCCCGCTCCCCGATGACCAACCTGCACCTGGGCAACGCCCGCGGCGACCTGGCTGCCCTGCGCGAAAGCGTGGGCCCGCGGGCATGGCGGGAGGCCCTGGCCACGGCGGAGGCGGCAGCGGCGGTCTTCCCCGGCACCCTGCACGCCGGGGTGGATCTGATGGCCTCGCCCGGCTGGCGGCAGTTCACGGTCTGCGAGGTCAACGCGTTCGGCGACCTCCTGCCCGGGGTCGTGTACGAGGGCCGAAGCACCCACGCAGAACAGCTGCACGCCCTCGCGACCGACCGCTTCCCCGTACCCCCGCCCGTCCCGTCCCGCCTCCCGGCCTCTCCCGAGCCGTCCTCTCCCATGGAAACCCGATGAACACCAGCACCACCAGTACCGCCAGACCCAGCTCGGATACAGGTCTGGCGCAGCCCGACATGAACACCGTGGTCGGCACGCACAACATCCTGTTGCTCACCCTGGACACCCTGCGCCACGACGTGGCGGTCGAGCTCGCCGGGGCCGAACGCACCCCGAACCTGGCCCGGCTGCTGCCCCAGGGCGGCTGGGAGGAGCGGCACTCCCCCGCGAGCTTCACCTACGCCGCCCACCTGGCCATGCTCGCCGGGTTCCTGCCCACCCCAGCCTCACCCGGCCCGCACCCGCGCCTGTTCGCCGCGTCCTTCCCCGGCAGCGTCTCCACCGCACCCGGCACCTGGACGTTCGAGGCGCCCGACCTCGCCTCCGGCCTGGCCCGGGCGGGTTATCACACCGCCTGCGTGGGCGGAACCGGCTTCTTCAACCGCAGGTCGGAGCTGGGTTCGGTGCTGCCGGACCTGTTCGCCGAAAGCCACTGGGAGGAGTCCTTCGGCGTCGCCGACCCGCGCTCCTTCGAGAACCAGGTGGACCGCGCCGTCGAGGTGGCCGCCGCCACCCCCGCGGAACAACCCCTGTTCCTGCTGCTCAACGCGGCCGCCCTGCACCAGCCCAACTGGTTCCACCTGCCCGGCGCGACCAGGGAGGGCGGGGACACCCGGGCCAGCCACGCGGCGGCCCTGGAGTACGTCGACCGCCACCTCCCCCCGCTGCTCGCCGCGCTGTCCACCCGCCGTCCCTGCTTCGCGATCGTGTGCTCGGACCACGGCACCGCCTACGGCGAGGACGGCTACACCGGCCACCGGATCGGCCACGAGACCGTCTGGACCGTCCCCTACACCCACGCCGTCCTCCCCCGCGGATACGGCGCCGATCCCGCATCCGAGCAGCCCGAGAAGGAGGACGCATGAGCGTCATCCCGATGGCCGAACCCGTCCGCGCGGACTCCCCGTACCGCTCGTACGTATACGCCTACCCGCACAAGAGCGCCTACCGGCCCTTCACCGAGCGGCCCGCCCTGGCCGACCTGTGGCGGGAGGAGGACGTCAGCTCGCTCTCGCTGTACGCGCACATCCCGTTCTGCGAGATGCGCTGCGGGTTCTGCAACCTCTTCACCCGTTCCACTCCCCCGGCGGAGCAGGTCACCGCCTACCTGGACGCCCTGGAGCGCCAGGCCGGGACGGTCGCCTCCGCCCTGCCCGCCGGCGCCTCGTTCGCCCGGGCCGCCCTGGGCGGGGGCACCCCCACCTACCTGACCGCCGAGGAGCTCATCCGGGTCTGCGACCTGGTCGAACGTTCCTTCGGGGTGGACCTCGCCGCGATCCCGGTGTCGGTGGAGACCTCACCGGCCACCGCCACCCCGGACCGCCTGCAGGTGTTGGACGAACGCGGCGCGACCCGGATCAGCATGGGCGTGCAGAGCTTCGTCGACTCCGAGGCGCACGCCGCCGGACGCCCGCAGAAACGCGGTGAGGTGGACCGCGCGCTGGCCGACATCCGCGAGCACGCCCGGGCCGGACTCAACGTGGACCTGATCTACGGCATCGACCGGCAGACCCCGAAGACCTGGGAGTACTCCCTGGACACCGCGCTGTCCTGGGAACCGGAGGAGATCTACCTCTACCCGCTGTACGTCCGGCCGCTCACCGGGCTGGGCCGCCGCGCCCGCGCCTGGGACGACCACCGGCTGGCGCTGTACCGCCAGGGCCGTGACCACCTGCGCGAACGCGGCTACGAGCAGGTGTCCATGCGCATGTTCCGGCGGGCCGACGCCCCCGAGTCCGCCGGGCACGGCGCGGCGGCCGCGGCCCCGGACTACTGCTGCCAGACCGACGGCATGGTCGGCCTGGGCTGCGGCGCCCGCTCCTACACCGCCTCGACCCACTACTCCTTCGACTACGCGGTGGGCGTGGGCAGGGTGCGGTCGATCATCTCCGACTACGTGGGGCGCGACGCGGCCGAGTTCGCCCGCGCCGAGGTCGGCTTCGCCCTGGACTCCGGCGAGCGGCGCCGGAGGCACGTGTTGCAGTCGCTGCTGCGCGTGGAGGGGCTGGCGGTCGCCGACTACACGGCCCGGTTCGCCGCGCACCCGGTGGCGGACTTCCCCGTCGAGTTCGCGGCGCTGGCCGAACGCGGCTGGCTGGAACCGGAAGGCGGGGGCGAAGAAGGTGCCCGGGACGCCGGGACTCGCGCTTCCGGGAGCACCGGGCTGCTCCGGCTCACCGAGGAGGGGCTGGCGCACTCGGACGCGATCGGCCCGGACTTCTTCTCCGGCCGGGTGAACCGGCTGATGGCCGAGTACGAGGCGGGGTGAGCCGCATGAGCACCTGCGGCCCCGTCGACCTTCCCGATCCCGCGCTCGCCCGCCCCGCCATGGCGCGGGCCCTGCCCGGGCACCTCACCCTGCTGTACCGGGGGCCGCTGGCCAGTTGCGACTACGACTGCCCGTACTGCCCCTTCGCCAAGCGCCGGGACAGCCCCGGGACCCTGCGCGCGGACCGGGCCGCCCTGGAGCGGTTCACCGACTGGGTGGCCACCCGGGCCGAGGAAGCACCCGGGACCCGATTCTCGGTGCTGTTCACCCCTTGGGGCGAGGGGCTGACCCGCTCCTGGTACCGGCGGGCGATGGTCCGGCTGAGCCGGCTGCCGCACGTGGAGCGGGTGGCGATCCAGACCAACCTGAGCGGGCGCACGGCCTGGCTCGCCGACTGCGACCGGGACTCGGTGGCCCTGTGGACCACCTACCACCCGGGCGAGGTCAGCCACGAGCGCTTCCTGGACAAGGCGCGCGAACTCTCCGCGATGGGGATCCGGTTCAGCGTGGGGGTGGTGGGACAGCCCGAGCACCTGGAGGCGGCGGTGCGGATGCGCGCCGACCTGCCCGAGGAGGTGTACCTGTGGGTGAACGCCGCCGAGGGGGCCGTCTACACCGACGCCGAGGCGGCCTCCTGGCAGGAGGTCGACCCGCACTTCCACTACAGTCGCCTGCCGCACCCCAGCCGCGGGCTGCCCTGTCGTACGGGTGAGAGTGTGCTGTCCGTGAACGGGGACGGCGACGTGCGCCGCTGCCACTTCGTGGACACCCCTCTGGGCAACCTCTACGACGGGTCCTTCGCGGCCCGCCTGGGACCGGCCCCGTGCCCGCTGACCAGTTGCGACTGCCACATCGGCTACGTGCACCTGGAGACCCTGGACCTGTACGACGTGTTCCGGGGCGGGGTGATCGAGCGGATCCCGGCCGGCACGGGCGGCCGGTGAACTTCCGCCGGCCTTCCTCCGCGGGTCCCGAAAACCCATCGAAACCGTCGCCTGCGGACGAGATAATCCATCCCATGGTCCTTCCCAGAGTCATCGCCACCGACCTCGACGGAACCCTGCTCGGCCGGAGCGGTGAGGTCTCCGACCGCAACCGCCGAGCCCTGACCGCCGCCGTGGAAGCAGGGATCAAGGTGGTCATCGTGACCGCCCGCCCGCCGCGCACCACCGAGGTCTTCGCCGACATGTTCGACTGCGCCGCCGTGGTCTGCGGCAACGGAGCCCACACCCGACTGCCCGGGGAGGCGTCGCCGCTGGTGCGGGCCATCGACCGCGACACCTCCGGCACGATCGTGGCCAAACTCCGGGGTGCCCTGCCCGAACTGGGCTTCGGTGTGGAGACCGGCGCGGGCTTCTACCACGACGCCGACTACCACCTGGAACCGTGGGTACCGCGCGAGTGGGTGAGCGGGGTGCTGGAGGACACCGACGCCCTGTTGGAGGCCGCGACCCCGGTCACCAAGCTCATCGCCCGTTCCAGCACACACCCGGTGCACCTGATGTACGAGGCGGCGGTGGCCTCGGTGGGTCCGCTCGCGGAGGCGACCTACTCGGGCCGCGCGGGGCTCGTGGAGCTGAGCGCCCCCGGAGTGAACAAGGGCAGCACGCTCGCGATGCTGTGCGAGCGTTGGGGCGTGTCCAGCGAGGAGGTCGTGGCCTTCGGTGACATGCCCAACGACCGGTCCGCCCTGACCTGGGCCGGTTCCGGGTACGCGATGTCCAGCGGACACCCCGAGCTGCTCGACCCCGCGCTGGGGTTGAAGGTGGCCCCCTCCAGCTTCGAGGACGGTGTGGGCCGCGTGGTGGAGAGCCTGCTGGAGCAGGCCTGACCCGTGGCTCTGGGCACTGATAATCGTTGGCTACGGCTGCGGTGCGGCGCCTAACGTGGCAGGGACCAGTAGTTCCCGAGTTTTCGAGGACCCGCCGTGCCGCACCCCACCCAGCTCGTCTCCTCGCTCGCCGCACCCGAACGGCTCGCGCTGTACGCCCGGATCGTCACCGCCGGGCCCGAGGGGTTGGACGCCGCCGAACTCCAGGGGGCCAGGGCCGCCAAGCGCCTGGCACGCCTGGTGCGCGACGGCCTGGTCCGGGAGGAGGGGTCGGGCGCGGGGGGCGTGCGGCTGGTGGCGGTCACCGAGGTGTTCGCCGCGGCCATGCGGTCCCACCGGGACGAGAACAGCACGGGTGAACCGGTGGACGCGCTCTTCCGCCAGGGGCGCCTCACCACGATGCCGGCCAGGCGTGAACTGCGGCTGGCGGTACTGGAGCGGATCAGCGGGCGGCTGTTCGCCCCGGGGAAGGAGTACACGGAGAAGGAGGTCAACGCGGCCATCCGCACCTGCTTCGACGACCACTCCGCCATGCGCCGCTACCTGGTCGAGGAGGGTTTCCTCGACCGCGAGGACGACGGCAGCGTGTACCGCCTGACCAGGAGCCACGGGTGAGACCCGGCGCTGGGGCCGCGTTCGGGCGGCTCCGGCGCCCCCGGCCGTCAGCGCACCGGCTCGACCAGGCAGAACTCGTTGCCCTCCGGGTCCTGGAGGACCTGGAACGCACCCTGGTCGTCGGTGACCGCCTCCCCCAGCGGGCTCGCGCCGCGCTCCACCGCCGCCCGTGCGGCCTCGGCGATGTCCCCGCCGAGCACGAAGGCCCAGAAGCGGGCGAGGGAGGAGGGTTCGACGGCGTTGACGACCCACTGGTCGACGGTTCCCAGACTCATCCCGAGAGCCTAGTGACCGGGGACTGGTCCGGGCTCCCCGTAGCCGCTCCGCGGCCGGAAGCGGTCAGCCGAGGACCTTGAGGCCCACCACGCCCGCCACGATCGCGATCAGGCACAGGGCCTTGGGCACGCTGAAGCCCTCACCGAGGAAGAACATACCGACGAGGGCCGTGCCCACGACCCCGACGGACACCCAGACGGCATAACCCGTACCGAGCGGGATGGTGCGCAGGGCGTAGGCCAGACCGGCCATGCTCAGGGCGAGGGCGACCAGGAAGGTCACCGACGGCCAGAGGCGGGTGAAGCCCTGTGAGGCGTGCAGCGCGGCGGCCCACGCGGTCTCCAGCAGGCCGGAGACCACCAGAACGATCCATGCCATGACCCGTTACCTCCAAGACGTGCGAACAGTGTCCGCGCCGTCTTGTCCTGACCGGGTACGGCGCACCTCGTCCGGGGTCCTCAGGTCCTCGGAACATACAACACCTCCGACGGGCCGGGGGTTCCGGGTGGGGGTGGAGACACGGGCCACCGGACACCGCGTGCCCGGGCCCCGAGCGGCCGGGCAGGACGCCGGTGCGCCGGGGCGGCTGCCGTCCGCACGGCCGCACGGCGTCATCATGGGTGAGAAGAGCAGTGAGGACACCGGAAGGCAGTGGTGAGGGTGGGACGGGTCACCGTACGCGAGCGGGTCCTGCGGATCCGGGACGGGGCGGCGAGCGAGCGGGTCGACACGCTCGTGGTCGAGGAGCCCCTGGAGGTCAGGCTGGACGGCGACCCCCTGAGCATCACCATGCGCACCCCCGGGAGCGACTTCGACCTCGCCGCCGGGTTCCTGGTCGGTGAGGGTGTGGTGGCCGAAAGGCACGAGATCACCGCGATCCGCTACTGCGCCGGGGCCACCGAGGACGGGTCGAACACCTACAACGTGCTCGACGTGTCCCTGGCCCCCGGTGTCCCCCGGCCCGACACCTCGCTGGAACGCAACTTCTACACCTCCTCCTCGTGCGGCCTGTGCGGCAAGGCGAGCCTGGACGCCGTACGGACCAGGGCCCGCTGGCCGGTCGGCGGGGACGGCCCGCGGGTCGGCGCGGACACCCTGGCCGTGCTGCCGGACCGGCTGCGCGAGGCGCAACGGGTGTTCGACCGCACCGGGGGCCTGCACGCGGCCGGGCTCTTCACCCCGGACGGGGAGCTGCTCGCCCTGCGCGAGGACGTGGGCAGGCACAACGCGGTGGACAAGCTGGTCGGCTGGGCCCTGCGCTCGGGTCGGCTGCCGCTGCGCGAGAGCGTGCTGATGCTCTCGGGGCGCGCCTCCTTCGAGCTGGTCCAGAAGGCGTGGATGGCGGGGATTCCCGTGGTGTCCGCCGTCTCGGCCCCCTCCTCCCTCGCCGTCGACCTGGCCGCGGAGGCGGGCCTGACCCTCGTCGGGTTCCTGCGCGGCAACTCCATGAACGTCTACGCAGGAAGGCACCGCGTCCTCCTGGGGGAGGAACCGAACGACCCCGGCCCGGCCCCGGACCGGGCGGACCAGCGGCACCCCTAGCGGGCCGACCGGAAGCGTCGCCGGTGCGGGGTCTCCACCCCGGTGATCTTGCTACCAGGGGCGAAATCGGCGCCGAACTTGCCCCTGGTAGCAAGATCACCACGTAAGGGGATGACCGCCCGGCGACCGTTCGCCGCACCACGGAGCCGTTCGTCGCACGGTGGGCGACCGCTTGCCGCTCCCCTCCCGCGTTCGGCGCGCGCCCCGGCACGCCCCCTGCTCATCCGTAGTGTCGCTCCTTACAGTGCCGAGTAACGCAGGTCACATAAACCGGACATACCGCGGAAACCTGCGTTCACCAGCAGCACCGTTCCCGCTCATCCCCCGGAGGTACCGAAAACCATGGCAAGCGACAGGCCGACAAAGGATCCGACACCCCCCGACGGGAACGGCGGCGACGAGCCGATCAGCAACGCGACCTTCGTCGCCATGCACGGCGACCCGAGGTTCATCGACCTGAAGCGGCGCCTGTACCGCTTCATCTTCCCCATGAGCATCGCCTTCATGGCCTGGTACCTGCTCTACGTACTCATGTCGGCCTTCGGGCGCGACATCATGGGCACCAACCTCTTCGGCAGCGTCAACGTGGCTCTGCTGTTCGGCCTCCTCCAGTTCGTGTCCACGTTCGGGATCGCGGTCCTGTACACGAGGTACGCGAACCGCAACTTCGACCGGCCCGCCGCAGAGCTGCGCGACGAGCTCCAGAACGGCGCCAACGCCCAGAAGAGGGAGGACGACCGATGATCCTCGCGCAAGAGGCTGTCAGCGAGAGCAGCCGGATGGTCACCATCGTCCTCTTCTCGCTCATGATCGCGGCGACGCTCGGCATCACGGTCTGGGCCAGCCGCAACACCCGTTCGGCCACCGACTTCCACTCCGGCGGGCGCGGGTTCTCCCCGCTGCAGAACGGCCTGGCCATCGGCAGCGACTACATGTCCGCCGCGTCCTTCCTGGGCATCGCGGGCATGATCGCCCTGTTCGGCTACGACGGCTTCCTCTACTCCATCGGCTTCCTGGTGGCCTGGCTGGTCGCCCTGCTGCTCGTCGCCGAGCTGCTGCGCAACTCCGGCCGTTACACCATGGGCGACGTGCTCTCCTACCGGATGCAGCAGCGCCCGGTGCGCACGGCCGCCGCGGTCTCCACCGTGGTGGTGTCGATCTTCTACCTCCTCGCCCAGATGGTCGGCGCGGGCGCGCTCATCGCCCTGCTGCTCGGCATCCAGGAGGGGCAGACCTTCCTCGGCATGGACGCCCCGACCGCGAAGATCGCCGGCATCGTCGTCGTCGGTCTGCTGATGACCATCTACGTGGCGTTCGGCGGCATGAAGGGCACCACCTGGGTGCAGATCACCAAGGCCGTCATCCTGATGAGCGGCGCCGCCCTGCTCACCCTGCTCACCCTGTCGCTGTACGGCTTCAACCTGGGCTCCCTGATGACCGACGCGGCCAACGCCAGCCAGGCGGCGGCCAACGGCAACGCGGCCGGGTTCCTGGAGCCGGGCCTGCGCTACGGCGTCGAGGTGGCGGGCGACCCGCTGCAGACCATGTGGAACAAGCTGGACCTGATCAGCCTCGGGCTGGCCCTGGTCCTGGGCACCGCCGGTCTGCCGCACATCCTGATCCGCTTCTACACGGTTCCGGACTCCGGAAGCGCGCGCAAGTCCGTCAACTGGGGCATCGGCCTCATCGGCACCTTCTACCTGATGACCCTGGTGCTGGGCTTCGGCGCCGCGGCGCTCGTCGGCCACGAGGCCATCACCACCCAGGACGCCGCGGGCAACACGGCGGCGCCGCAGCTGGCCCAGGTCGTCGGGACGACCATCGGCGGCGACATGGCCGGAGCGGTCCTGCTGGCCCTCATCGCCTCCGCCGCCTTCGCCGCGATCCTGTCCACCGTGGCCGGCCTGGTCATCGCCTCGTCCTCCTCGCTGGCACACGACTTCTACAACTCGGTGATCCGCAAGGGCAGGGCCACCGGGTCCGAGGAGGTCAAGGTCGCCAAGCTGTCCGCCCTGGTGATCGGCTCCGTCGCTATCCTCCTGGCGATCTTCGCCCAGAACCTCAACGTGGCCTTCCTGGTGGCGCTGGCGTTCGCGATCGCGGCCTCGGCGAACCTGCCCACCCTGCTGCTCAGCCTGTTCTGGAAGCGCTTCAACACCGCCGGCGCGCTGGCGGGCATCTACGGCGGCCTGATCAGCGCGGTGGGCCTGGTGTTCTTCTCCCCGGTCGTCTCCGGCTCGGAGAACGCGCTCATGCCGAACGCCGACTTCGCCTGGTTCCCGCTGCCCAACCCGGCTCTGGTCTCGGTGCCGATCAGCATCCTGTGCGCGGTCGTCGGAACGTACATGTCCAAGGAACGCGACTTCGAGAAATTCGCGATGCTCCAGGTCCGCGCCCTCACCGGCGCCGGAGCCGAGAAGGCGGGCGACCACTAGGACGACTCTGCCAAGGGGTCCGGGCCACCGGTCACCGGCGGCCACTCCCCCGGGCGCGCACCCTCGCCCGGCGCCGCAGGCCCGGACCCCCGCCCACAGGGCCCGCCGTCCTCCGGGACGGCGGGCCCTCCCCATGGAGGAAGGCAGCACCCGCAACGTGAGTGTCGACACATTCTGCGGAGATAAGATCGTTCCGTGTCCTATCGGTGGCTGTCGTGGCTTTCCCCCTCCCGGCGCCCCACGTCTTCGGAACGCCGGGCGAGTGTGGACCTGATGCGTCAGGTCCACGCTCTGGGCGTCGACCTCCAGGACGGGCTGCACGGGCGCGGTGTGAACTCCGCCGCCCGGCGCCTGCGCCAGGTCCTGGCCGTGGACGGGGTGCTCCTCGCCGACCTCGACGGACCGGTGGCCTCCCACGGGAGGTGCCCGGACACCGACGAGGTCGCCGGACTGCTCTCCCAGGTCTTCGAGTACGGGGGCGGCGCCCGCTCCCGTCTGCCCGACGGGTCCTCGGTGTGCGCCGTCCCACTGACCGTCGCCGACGAACTCTCCGGGGCGCTGCTCGCCTCCGGCGACCCCGTGGAGGCGGACGTCGAGGCGGCCGCGGCGCTGGTCTCGGACTGCCTGGACCACGCCGCGCTGCGCCGGGCCCGCGCCCGGATCGCCGCTGCCGACCTGCGCACCCTGCGCGCCCAGATCTCACCGCACTTCGTGCACAACGCGCTGGCGGTGATCGCCGCCCTGGTGCGCACCGACCCCGACCGGGCCCGCCACCTGCTGTCGGACTTCGCCGACTACCTGCGGTACGGGTTCTCGGAGAAGGGCGACTACGCGACCGTCTCCGACGAGCTGGAGGCCACCCAGACCTACCTCGAACTCCAGCGGGCCCGCTTCCACGACCGCCTGGACATCACCGTGCGGATGGCGCCCGAGGTACTGCCGGTCGCCATCCCCTTCCTGGTCGTGCAACCGATCGTGGAGAACGCGATCCGGCACGGGCTGGAACGCAAGGAGGGCCGGGGGCACATCAGCGTGTCCGGTTTCGGCGAGGGTCCCCTGTGCGTGATCGAGATCGAGGACGACGGCGTGGGCATGCACCCGGAGCTGGCCCGTGCCCTGCTGGCGGGCACCGGGCCGGAGTCGCGCAGTGTCGGCCTGGCCAACGTCGACCAGCGGCTGCGGGCGGTCTACGGACCGGAGTACGGTCTGGTGATCGAGACCGCGCTGGGAGAAGGGACGAAGGTGACCGTGCGCGTACCGAGGTTCGCACCCGGGGTGGTGGTCCGGTGAGACCCGAACTCCGTGTACTGGTGGTGGAGGACGAGGCGTCCACCCGCCAGGAGATGGCCTCCCTCCTCGGTGACATGCCCGAGGTGTCGGAGGTCCTGGTCGCGTCCAACGGCGCCAGCGCCGTGCGCCTGCTGGGCACCACCAGCATCGACGCCGCGTTCCTGGACATCCTGATGCCCGGGCTGGACGGCATGGACGTGGCCCGGGTGTTGAGCGTGATGTCGGAGCCGCCGTCGATCGTGTTCGTGACCGCGTCCGAGAGTCACGCCGTGGAGGCCTTCGGGATCGGAGCGGTGGACTACCTGCTCAAACCCATCCGCCCGGAGCGGCTGGCCGAGGCAGTGGGGCGGATCGCCCAACTGCGCCGGGCCAGCGGTTCGGCGCCCCCGGCCGAGGACCTGCACGTGGTGCAGATCGACACCGGTCGACGCACCGTGTTCGTCAAACGCGACGACGTGCAGTTCGTGGAGGCGCAGGGCGACTACGTACGACTGCACACCGCCGAGGGCACCCACCTGATCCGGCTGTCGCTGTCCTACCTGGAGGAGGTCTGGGTCTCGGCCGGGTTCGTACGGGTGCACCGCGGTTTCCTCGTCGCCATCCCGTGGGTGCGGGACCTGCGGGTGACCTCCTCGTCCGGGTTGGTCGCGGGCACACCCGCCGGGGACGTCCCGGTGAGCCGCAGGCACGGCCGTCACCTGCGGGAACAGCTCCTGGAGGCGGCCAAGCGCGACCAGTTGGGCCGTTCGGCCCGCCCTCCGGGGACGGCCAAGGAACAGCCGTGACCCCGAGTCGGAAGGAATGGCCGTGAGCCCGCGCAGGGAGAAGCTCACCAGCCCGCAGACCCGCATCGCGCTGGCGCGGGGAAACCGTCCCGTGCAGCACCTGCTCCCGGTACCCGAACCGGTGGACACCGAGGCGGCACGACGTCTCTTCCGGGCCCAGCGGCGCACGGCCGTGCGCACGGTCTCGCTGCTGTCGGCGGTGCTGTTCGGGCTGAGCGGTTCCTTCGCCCTGTTCCCGGCCCTGGGGCAGGTCCGTCTCGCGGGGGTTCCGGTGTCGTGGCTGTTGCTGACGGTGGCGATCTACCCGGCGCTGTTCGGCCTGGCGCTGTGGCACGTACGCGCGGCCGAACGTCTGGAGGACCGGGCAGAGCGCCTGGCGCGGGACCGGGACCCGGGCCGGGGGCAGGACCGGGTTCGTCGCCCGGAGTCCGGCACCGAACCTGACGGGACGCCGTGAGCACGGCGGTTATCGCGATAGGCCTGGTACTCGCCACCAGCCTGTTCATCGGGGTGTACGGGGTGCGGGCGGCCCGTTCCACCTCGGACTTCCTGGTGGCCTCGCGACGGGTGTCGCCCAACTGGAACGCGCTGGCGATCGCCGGTGAGTACCTGTCGGCCGCTTCGGTGCTGGGCCTGGCCGGGCTGCTGCTCAAGAACGGCCTGGGCACCATGTGGTACGCCGTGGGCTTCACCGCGGGCTACGTCGCCGTGGTCGCCCTGGTGGCGGGCCCGATGCGCCGTTCGGGGGCGTTCACCGTGCCGGACTTCGCCGAGTACCGACTGGGCGCGCCCCGGCTGCGCAAGCTCTGCGGCTGTGTGGTCCTGGTGATCATGCTGTTGTACCTGGTACCGCAGTTCAAAGGCGCCGGCGTGGTGCTGAGCCTGGTCAGCGGGACCCCCTACTGGGTGGGGGTGCTCCTGGCGGGGCTGGTGGTGAGCGGTTCGATCGCCGCGGGCGGGATGCGCTCGGCGACCTACGTGCAGGCCTTCCACTACGTCGTCAAACTGCTCTTCCTCGCCGTGCCCGCGGTCTACCTCGTGGTGCACGCGGGTGCCGACACGCGGGCCGAGGCCCTGCACCCGGAGTGGGGGACCCACTTCCCCCGGGCCACCCCGGTGGAGTTCACCGTCGCCACGGACTTCCGGCTGGACGAACCGGTCACCGTGACCACCGCCGAGGGCGAGGAGCTGGAGCTGGAGCCCGGGGCACACTCGGTCGAACGGGGCACGGAGTACGTGTTCCCGGCGGGCGGCACCATCCCGCACCCGGACGGCCTGCCGGAGCTGGGCAGCGAACGGTGGAGCACCCCCCTGCTGGACGTGGGCGGCTACCCGTTGTTCGAGACCTGGTCGACGTTGCTCGCGATCACTCTCGGCTGTATGGGCCTGCCGCACGTCATCATGCGCTTCCACACGAGCCCGACCGCGCGGATCGCCCGCCGGGTGGCGGTGGGCGTGATCGCCCTGTTGGGATTGTTCTACCTGTTCCCCACGGTCTACGGGCTGTTGGGCCGGGTGCTCACACCGCAGCTGGTGATGCTCCAGGGCACCGACACCGTGGCGGTGGTCCTGCCCGCCCAGGCCGTCCCGGGATCGATGGGCACCGTCCTCACCGCGCTGGTGGCGGCGGGGGCCTTCGGGGCGTTCCTGTCGACCTCCTCGGGGCTTCTCCTGGCCCTTGCCGGGGGCCTGTCCCACGACCTGTTCCAGGGGAGCGTGCCCCGGTTGCGGCTGGCCGTGGCGGTCGGCGCCTGCGTGGCCGTACTGCTGGCCCTGCCCGCGCAGATGATCGACATCAACGTGCTGGTGGTGTGGGCGTTCACGGTGGCCGCCTCGACCTTCTGTCCCCTGCTGGTGCTGGGTATCTGGTGGCGGCGCCTCACCCTGCCGGGTGCGGCCGCGGGCCTGATCGTCGGCGGTGTGACCGCCACCGGGACCATCGGCTGGTCGATCCTGCTCGACACCCCCGAGGGCTGGGTGACGGTGCTGCTGGCCCAGCCCGCCGCCTGGACCATCCCGTTGGCCTTCCTGACGATGATGGCCGTGTCCCGGTTCACCAGGCCCCCGGAGTGGGCGGAGCACGCGGTGCTGCGCCTGCACTCCCCGTGAGGACCAAAGGCCTTGGTGTCCCGGTCCGCCGGGGGTACGTTCGCAGCGCCCCTGACGAAACCCCCTAGGAGGACACCGTGTCCCTCTCCCCCGGACGAGCGCAGCACACGTCCCGCTTGACCACCCTGACCGCCCTGGCCGCGTCGGTGGTGTTCCTCGTACCCGGCACCGCCTTCGCCGAAATGGGCCAGGTCCGCACCGAGAGCCAGGAGGTCATCCTCACCGAGGAGGGTGTCTACGAGGTCGGCGAGGACGTGGAGAGCCTGGACGCGTTCCTGGTGGAGAACCCCGAGTACGGGCCCGCCGTGGAGGACCCCGAGGGCGTCGGCACCCTGGCCACCAACTCGCTCCCCTTGACCCACGGGGTCCTGACCACGAGGACCACCCGCTGCGAGAGCGCGACCGTCAGCTACAGCAAGCGCAGCGGTTCGGAACTGACCATCAGGTTCTCCCTCGCCCAGTTGGGCAGCGGCACCAAGAACGGCCCCGGCATCGGTATCGTCGCCGGTCAGACCCGCAGCTACACGTTCAGCACCAGAAGCTTCGGGAACGTCCAGGGCCGCATGTACGTGCATGAGCAGGACAAGACCTTCCGGAACGGGTACATCAGCTGCCGCTAGTCCGCACCTGCGGGACCGGAACGCCGGAGGGGGTGCGGGCACTCGGTGCCCGCACCCCCTCCGGGTGCGACCGGCCCCCTGGTCACGGGCGCGCGGCCAACCGCACCGCGGCTAGCCGGTTGAGCGACACGTTCTGTTCGGCGGCCTCGATGGCCAACCGCCGGTGCAGTTCCGGGGGGACACGAACCTGGAACTTCCCCGAGTAGCTGCGCTCCCCGATCGGTAGCGGCGGTTCCTCACCGGAGACGACCATGTCCTCGACGGTGTCCTCGGCGAGGCCGCGGATCCCCTCGAAAGCCTCGGAACTCGTGCGGGCGACCCACGACAAGGAGGGGAACTCGGCGACGGTTCCGACGTAGGACTCGTCCTCAGCCGACCAACGAACACGGTAGGCGTAGTGCTCTGCTCCGTTCACCGCTCCTCCTCCAGCTTGTCGATCGCGGCGAGGACCTGTCTCACCTGGTAGGCCTTGGCCGTTCCGTGGTCGTTCTGGATGTTCACCCTCGGGTCCCCCGACCAGGGCATCCTGTACACCTGGTGGGAGGTCCCGCTCCGGCGCGGCGGACCGAAGTAGTGCTCACACACCTTCGCCAGGTCCGCGAACCGGATCGACTTCGGCTGATCCCGCATCCGCGCGAGGATCTTCTCAAGGCTGGCCATGGCCGCAAAGTATCACTATTGATACTACCCCAAGGTTCCTTCTCCGAACCGGAACGCCGGAGGGGGTGCGGGCACTCGGTGCCCGCACCCCCTCCGGGTGCGACCGGCCCCCTCGCGCGGAAAAGGCGGGGCCGGTCGGGTTCGCTACCTCTCCAGACGGTTCAGCAGCGCGTGGTACTCGTCCCAGAGCTCGCCGGGCAGGTCGTCGCCGAAGGTCTTGAAGAACTCGGGGACCAGGGCGGCCTCCTGCTTCCAGACCTCGGTGTCGACGTCGAGGACGAACTCCATGTCCTCGGCGGACAGGTCCAGGCCCTCGGTGTCGATGCCGTCGGCGGTCGGCAGGTAGCCGATCGGGGTCTCGACCGCGGCGGCGTCGCCCTCGAGGCGGTCGACGATCCACTTGATGACGCGGCTGTTCTCACCGAAGCCCGGCCACACGATCTTGCCGTCGGCATTCTTCTTGAACCAGTTGACGTAGAAGATCTTCGGCAGCTTGGCCTGGTCGGCCCGCTGGCCCAGCTTCACCCAGTGGGCGAAGTAGTCGCCCATGTTGTAGCCGCAGAAGGGCAGCATCGCGAACGGGTCGCGGCGCAGCTCGCCGACGGAACCCTCCTGGGCCGCGGTCTTCTCGGAGGAGACGTTGGCGCCCAGGTAGACGCCGTGCTGCCAGCTGAAGGACTCGGTGACCAGCGGCACCGCGGAGGCGCGGCGGCCGCCGAACAGGATCGCGGAGATCGGGACGCCCGCCGGGTCCTCCCACTCGTCGGCGATGGTCGGAGCCTGACCGGCCGGGGTGGTGAAGCGGGAGTTCGGGTGGGCCGCGGGCTCGTCGGAGTCCGGGGTCCAGGGGCGGCCCTTCCAGTCGGTGAGGTTCGCGGGCGCCTCCTCGGTGAGGCCCTCCCACCACACGTCGCCGTCCTCGGTGAGGGCGACGTTCGTGAAGATGCTGTTGCCCCAGAGCGTCTCCACGGCGTTGGCGTTGGTCTTGGCACCGGTGCCGGGAGCGACACCGAAGAAGCCGGCCTCGGGGTTGATGGCCCGCAGCTGGCCGTCGGCGTCGAAGCGCATCCAGGCGATGTCGTCGCCGACGGTCTCGACCTTCCAGCCGGGGATGGTCGGCTGGAGCATCGCCAGGTTGGTCTTGCCGCAGGCGCTCGGGAAGGCGGCGGCGACGTAGTGCGACTTGCCCTCGGGCGAGGTCACCTTGAGGATCAGCATGTGCTCGGCGAGCCAGCCCTCGTCGCGGGCCATCACCGAGGCGATGCGCAGCGCGTAGCACTTCTTGCCGAGCAGGGCGTTGCCGCCGTAGCCGGAGCCGTAGGACCAGATCTCGCGGGTCTCGGGGAAGTGGGAGATGTACTTGGTGGAGTTGCACGGCCAGGCGACGTCCTGCTGGCCGGGCTCCAGGGGTGCGCCGACGGAGTGGACGGCCTTGACGAACTCGCCGCGCTCCTCGATCAGCCGCAGGGCGGCCGAGCCCATGCGGGCCATGATGCGCATGGAGACGACGACGTACGGGGAGTCGGTGATCTCGACGCCGAGCTGGGAGATGTCGCCGCCGAGCGGGCCCATGCAGAAGGGCACGACGTACATGGTGCGGCCGCGCATGGCGCCCTTGAAGACCTCGCCAAAGGTGGCGCGCATCTCGTCCGGGGCGATCCAGTTGTTGGTGGGGCCGGCATCCTCTTCGCGCTCGGAGCAGATGAAGGTGCGGTCCTCGACCCGGGCGACGTCGGTCGGGTCCGATTTGCAGTAGAAGCTGTTCGGGCGTTTGACGGGGTTGAGGCGGGTGAAGGTGCCCTGCTCGACCAGCTGGTCGGTCAGGCGGGTCCACTCCTCCTCGGAACCGTCGCACCAGACGACCTCGTCCGGCTGGGTGAGCTCAGCGATCTCACGTACCCAGGAGACGAGTTCCTCGTTCTTGGTGGGGGCGGCGCCCACATCAGTACCCACGTCAGCAGTC
This sequence comes from Nocardiopsis moroccensis, assembly GCF_055763695.1. Taxonomy (NCBI): domain Bacteria; kingdom Bacillati; phylum Actinomycetota; class Actinomycetes; order Streptosporangiales; family Nocardiopsidaceae; genus Nocardiopsis; species Nocardiopsis moroccensis. The sequence continues at coordinate 4,039,910 of NZ_CP199747.1, forward strand.
ACAACGGCTCCTCATCGAATTACGAGATCCCTCGAATCATGAACGACGAGTGCCGACACTGACCAATTGGTCTAGCCCAGTGGTCTATACGCGTTGGCACAGAAAGCCGGATTGCGCTGCACAGCAAGGGTTTTCGACGTCCCGAAGTCGCGCCGGAACGTGCCCGCGCGGGCAGGGCTCCCGCGCTGTTCGGGTCCGCTTTTCCCTGCATTGCAGGCAAGTGCCCCACCAGCACCAACACACGGTGCCGTTCGTCACACAGCAGAAGTCGACCGCCGGGTCCAACGGATTAGACCAATGATGGCCGCCCCGGCAACGCCCTGCGGCTCCGTCCGGCGACTCAGCGCAGTATGGCGACCGGGCCCCGCGCACCGTGCAGCACCGAGTGGCTGACCGAGCCCAGCAGCAGGCCGCGGAAACCCCCACGGCCGCGCGAGCCCACCACGATGAGGTCGGCCGGGGTGGCCTCCTCCAGGAGCGCGACCACCGGGTGGGCGCGCACCACCCGTGTCTGCACCCGGACCCCGGGGTGGAACAGCTGCAGGTCGGCGAGCTCCTCGTCCAGGGCCTGACGGGCCGCCTCGGCGGCGGTGGCGTCGTCGAACAGCTCCGGTGGGATCGGCCCGGTCGCCGCCGCGAAGGCCACCAGGGGCTGCCAGGCGTTGACCGCGACCAGGTCGGTGTCGGCGAACTCCGCCTGGGAGAAGGCGAACTCCAGGGCGCGGCGGCTGGGTTCGGAGCCGTCCACCCCCACGATCACCCTGCTGCGGACCCCGTGTGCGGCCGCGTGGTCCCTCGGCAGGACGATCACCGGCACCGCCGCGCGGGCGGCCAGTTCGATCCCCACCGAGCCGACGAAGGCCGCGGCGATCCCGCTCAGCCCGCGCGAGCCCACCACGACCGCCACCGCCCCGGGCGAGGCCGCCTCGGTGACCAGCGCCTCGGCGGGCCGGGAGAAGGACAGGCGGGTCTGGACGGAGAGTTCGGGGAACAGCCGCAACACCCAGTCGCGGGCGTGGTCGAGCAGCCGCCGGGCACCCGCCCCCGGCCCGCCCCCGTCGTTCTCCTCCGCCTCGTCCCAGACCCCGAAGTCCTCCGTGGCCAGCGGGCTCGCCGCAGCGACGATACGTACCCCGAGACCGCGCAGCACGGCCTGGTGCGCGGACCACTCCAGCGCGTGCCTGCTGGAGTCGGTGCCGTCCACTCCCACGATCACCCATCGTGCCGTGGCTGCGCCGTTCATCACGTGCGCCCTTCCGTAGGTCGTCGGTACCCTCGCGGTCCCCGGACCCGCCAGCCCGTGTTCCCGTTGTGTTCCACGATGATGCCGTGTGAACACGCACCCGTGGATAACAGTGCCGACGCGAGTTGGCTGACGTAGGGTCCCAGAACGGGCGGTGTCCCGGCGGAGTGGGGAACGCGGAAGCGTACCGGTGCGTCCGAGAGACACAGAAGAGTCAGCAGCGGAAACTGGGGGCGCCATGCCTTACTCGAACACCGCGACACTGCACTGGGACTACCGGGACGGCCGCGTGGCCGCCGTGGTCGCCGCCGTGGTCTACAGCATGTGGACCCTTGAGATCATCCTGCCCGGTGGACCGGACACCGCCACGGGCGCCCTCGCCGACCCCGACTCCACCCTCGGCCTGGTGCTGGACAGCGCGCACCGGACCGCCGCGATCCTGGTCGTCCTCGCCGCCGGACTGGGCCTGACCCTGGGCGCCAAACGCCCCCACAGCTGGCTGACCGTCTCCTGGTGGTCGATGGCCGTGTTCGGCGCCGCATCGCTCACCGCCTCCCTGCTGCCCGGCCGGTGCGTCGTGTCCACGGACGCGGCCTGCGCGGTGGAGTCCCTGGTGGAGGGGACACAGGGCGCGACAGTGACACAGACCGTCCTGGCCGTGGTCGCCGTTCTGTCCGCGCTGCTGGCCTCGGCTGCCCTGGCCCGGGACCGGCGACGGGCCCGGGAGCGCGCCTGGCCCGCCCTGGCGCTGATCACCCTCGCGCAGGCGGTGGCCGCCGCGGCCGTCCTGGTCCTGGCAGCCCTGGCGTACGCCTCTTCGGGGGACGGCTCCCCCGGTGTCGCCCTCGGTCTCGCCGAACGGGCCCACCTGGTCACCGTCGCCCTGTGGCTGCTGGCCGTCGGGGTCGTGCCCGGACAGTGGAAGCGCCGCCGCGAGCACCGGAGCACCGCCCGCCCCGCCGACTGACGGAGGCCGCGACCCGGACCGCTGTCTGAAGTCCGCCCGGACCGGCGCCAGTACGGCGCCGGTCCGAGCCGTCGCGGACCGCTCAGGCGAGTTCGGCGGGCAGGGGACGGGCGTGCACCACGTGCAGGGTGCTGACCGCGCGGGTGAGCACCACGTACAGCCGGTTCGCGCCGCGCTCCTCGGCCTCGACGATGGCGGCCGGCTCGGCGACCACCACCGCGTCGAACTCCAGCCCCTTGGCCAGACTGGCCGGGACGGCGACCAGGCGGGCGGTGTCCATCCCGGTCTCGCCGAGCAGCGGGGCGTCCAGCCCCTCCGCGGCCAGTGCCTCGCGTAGCGCGGGGAGCTGGTGGTCGGCGGCGATCAGCCCCACCGACCCCTCCCCCCGGAGCGCCTCCCGACAGCCCCGTGCCAGGGCCGGGGCGATCTCCCCGGCGGCCGGGAGCAACCGGAGCGCACCGGGTGAGCGGCGCACCGCGACCGGCGCGAAGGGATGGGACCCGAAGCCTGAGGCCTCCGACCCGGGGCGATCGGGCGCGGCGGGCGGAAGCGGGGCGATCGTGGGCAGCAGGCGGGCGGCGAAGTCGATGATCTGCGCGGGGACCCGGTACCCCCGGTCCAGGGTGTGCAGGTGACCGGTGGGCTTGCCCAGGTGTTCCATGAGCGTCGACCAGTTCCGGGCCGCCGACGGACTCGTGCCCTGGGCGATGTCGCCGAGCACCGTGAGAGAACCCGCGCCCGCGCGCCGTCCGACCGCCCGGCACTGCATCGGGCTCAGGTCCTGGGCCTCGTCGACGACGACGTGCCCCAGCCCGGAGGGGCGTTCGATCAGCGCCGCGGCCTCGTCGACCAGGGCCAGGTCCTCCTCCGACCACTTCGCGGTTCTGGGACCACGCGGTTTCCCCGGCAGGAGCAGGGCCTGCTGCTCCTCCGTGGTGAGCAGCCCCCCGGCGGCGCGGGCCAGGCGCCCGGGGTCGGTGAGCAGGCCGAGCACCAGCCTGAGCGGCTCGACCTTGGGCCACAGGGCGGTGACCGCGGCGCGCACCGCCGGGTCCCGGCGGACCTGGGCGTGGGTGCGGTCGTCGCAGACCTCGCCCTCGGCCTCCATCAGGGTCAGGATCGCGTGCGCCATGCGGTGCGACAGGAGTTCGCGGCCGGACCCGTAGGCGACACCGCGCGCCGCGAGCTCGTCGAGGAGCGGGCGCACGTCCTCCGGATACAGGCGCCAGCGGCGCGAGCCCCGGCGCACCATCACGGTCTCCTCCGGGGGCCGCAGGTGGGCCCACAGGTCGCGGCGGAGCACTTCGGCCATCACCGCGGACCCCTTGGTGCGCGCGGCCTCGGGGGCCTCCGTGCGGCGCACCCATCCCTGGGCGGGTCGCAGGCGCTCCGGCAGGTCCCGGGTGAGGAGTTCGCGGACGGTGGTCTGGTGGACGTCCACCTCGCCGAGGGCGGGGAGCACGTCCCGGATGTAGGACAGGAAGGACCGGTTGGGTCCGATGATCGCCACACCGGACCGGGAGAGCCGTTCACGCTCGCTGTAGAGCAGGAAGGCGATGCGGTGCAGGCCGACCGCGGTCTTGCCGGTGCCGGGGGCGCCCTGCACGCAAAGGGTGGTCTCCAACGGGGCGCGGACCAGCGCGTCCTGTTCGGGCTGGATGGTGGCGACGATGTCGCGCATCGGCCCGGTGCGGGGGCGCTCGATCTCCGAGTTCAGGAGTTCACTGCCCAGGGAGGCCTCGGGCGCGTCCGGGCCGACGAGCAGGTCCTCGTCCTCGAAGGCGGTCAGGACGGACTCGGGCAGGCCGTCGGAGCCGGTGACGGTCCCGAAACCGTACCGGCGCCGGACCCGCACGGACATCCGTTCACTGGGCGACGCCTGGTAGTAGGCGATGCTGATGGGCGCGCGCCAGTCCAGGACCACGGGGCGGCCCCGGCCGTCGTGGACGTGGCGGCGGCCGATGTGGATCCGGTCGGGTTCGTCGGCGGGCCGGCCGACCGGGGACGGGCCCCCGTCGTCGGCGTCCTCGTCGAGGAAGACGGTGCCGGGCTCGAAGTCCAGGCGCCCGAAGTACAGGGGGGCGCCGGGGATGTCGGCCAGAGCCGCCAGGCGGCGCTCGCGGCCGCGGCGCAGGGCGGCGTCGGTGACCTTGTCCTTGGCGGCGTCACCGAAGAGCAGTTCGGTGGCGTCGACCTCCTCGCGCATGCGGCGCAGGGCGGCGCGGGCCTCGTGCAGGGCCTCGCGTTCGGCGAGGAGTTCGGGGTCGGCGGGCACGGCTGTGGGATCGGTCGTGGTCATGGCGGGACCTCGGGTTTCGGCGGGACAGGACGCGGCTTCGCGCGTGCGCGCGGTCCCGCCCCGGTCGCCTTGACAGGCCCGGTTCGTTCCGATCCATGAGCGCGCACCACGACCCCGGGGGGTGGCGAGGCCGAGCCGGCGATCCTACCCGAGGTGCGAGGTGTGCCGAGGTGGTGTTCGCGTCAGGTCTTGCGGAGGCGGACCCTGCTGACGCGGTGGTCGTCGCCCTTGAACAGGACGAGGGTCGCCCGGCCGCGGGTCGGGCGGATGTTCTCCACCAGGTTGACCTCGTTGATGGTCTGCCAGGTGTTGGCGGCGAAGTCCAGGGCCTCGTCCTCTTCGATGGTCGTGGCCATGTGGTGGAAGTAGGAGCGCGGGTCGGAGAAGGCGGTGCGGCGCAGTTCGCGGAACCGGTCGAGGTACCAGTCGCGGATGTTCGCGACCTTGGCGTCGACGTAGATGGAGTAGTCGAAGAAGTCCGCGACGGCCAGGCGGCCCGCGGTCGCGGGCTGGAGCACGTTGATGCCCTCGACGATGAGGATGTCGGGGCGGTGGACGGTCTGGCGCTCGCCCGGCACCACGTCGTAGTGCAGGTGGGAGTAGACGGGGATCTCCAGGCGCTCGGCCCCGGCCTTCATCTCCGAGACGAACCGGACCAGTGCCCGGCGGTCGTAGCTTTCCGGGAAGCCCTTGCGGCGCATGAGGCCGCGCGCCTGCAGGACGGCGTTCGGGTGGAGGAAGTTGTCGGTGCTGACGAGTTCGACGTCCGGGTGGTTGGGCCACTGGGCGAGCAGGGAGCGCAGGAGGCGGGCCGTGGTGGACTTGCCCACGGCGACGCTGCCCGCCACACCGATGATGAACGGCGAGGGCCGGTCGGCCTCGCCGAGGAAGGCGCGTACCGCGGCGTGGCGCTGCTGGGTGGCGCCCACGTACAGGTTGAGCAGCCGCGACAGGGGCAGGTAGATGTCGCGCACCTCTTCCAGCGAGGTGGGGTCGTTGGTACCCCGCAGGTCGCTGAGGTCGGCCTCGGTCAGGGACAGGGGTGTGGAGGCCCGGAGGGCGGCCCAGGCCGCTCGGTCCAGTTCCACGTACGGCGAGGAGATGCCGTTCTTCGTCGCGTGAGACACGGTTGACCACACTAGACGAGGTGCTCCCCCGCTCCGGGCAGGCGGTACCCCCATTACCCGGATCCGGAGCGGAACGTGCCGGAAACCACACGTTCATCCGGCCGACACGAAAGCTTTTTTGGTCGGCCCCCGGGGAGGCGGAATCGGCTCCACTCGGAGCCCGCCCTGGGCCCCCACCTGCGCGGTCTGGTTCCGATGCACCAAATGGTCTATACCGTTACCTGGGAAAACAACCAGTGGTATGGGGCACTGGTTGGTCGATTCGACACGGCTTTTCGCTTACGCTGGCGGCTATGTGCGGAATCGTTGGCTACGTCGGGCCGCAACCGGCGCTTGAGGTTGTCGTTGACGGCCTCGCGAGGTTGGAGTACCGCGGATATGACTCCGCGGGTATCGCTGTGCTGGGCGAGGGAACCCTGCGCTCACAGAAGCGGGCGGGCAAGCTCGCCAACCTGCGCCAGGCCCTGGAGAAGAGTCCGGTCTCCGGTGACGGCGCCGGGATCGGCCACACCCGTTGGGCCACGCACGGCGCGCCCAACGACGTGAACGCCCATCCCCACGTCGACAACGACCACCGCGTCGCGGTGGTCCACAACGGCATCATCGAGAACTTCGCCGCCCTGCGGCTCGAACTGGAGGAGCAGGGCTGCAAGTTCCTCTCCGAGACCGACACCGAGGTCGCCTCCCACCTGCTCAGCACCGAGCTGGACCGGCGCGGCGACGGTGACCTCGCCGGGGCCATGCGCGACGTGTGCAAGCGCCTGGAGGGCGCCTTCACCCTGGTCGCCATCTCCGTCGACGACCCCGACCTGGTCGTCGCGGCCCGCCGCAACTCCCCGCTGGTCGTCGGCCGCGGTACGGGCGAGAACTTCCTGGCCAGCGACGTGGCGGCGTTCATCGCCCACACCCGTGACGCGGTCGAGCTCGGCCAGGACCAGGTCGTCGAGCTGCGCGCCGACTCCGTGGTCGTCACCGACTACGACGGCAACCCCGTGGACGTGCGCGAGTACCACGTCGACTGGGACGCCTCCGCGGCGGAGAAGGACGGCTTCGACTACTTCATGCTCAAGGAGATCGTCGAGCAGCCGAAGGCCGTCGCCGACACCCTCCTGGGCCGGGTCTCGGTCGAGGGACAGCTCTCCCTGGACGAGATGCGACTGACCCCGGAGGAACTGCGGTCGGTCGAGAAGGTCGTCATCATCGCCTGCGGCACGTCCTACCACGCGGGTCTGATCGCCAAGTACGCGATCGAGCACTGGTGCCGGGTCCCCTGCGAGGTGGAGGTCGCCAGCGAGTTCCGCTACCGCGACCCGATCCTGGACCAGCAGACCCTGGTCATCGCGATCTCGCAGTCCGGCGAGAGCATGGACACCCTGATGGCGGTCCGCTACGCCCGCGAGCAGCGCGCCCGCGTACTGGCGATCTGCAACGTCAACGGGTCCACGATCCCGCGTGAGTCCGACGGCGTGCTGTACACGCACGCCGGGCCGGAGGTCGGGGTGGCCGCCACCAAGACCTTCCTCACCCAGCTGGCCGCCTGCTACCTGGTCGGCCTGTACCTGGCCCAGGTTCGCGGGATGAAGTTCGGCGACGAGATCAACGCCGTGATCGCGCAGCTGGCCACCATGCCGGAGCAGGTCGAGAGGGTCCTGGACACGGTCGAGCCCGTCCGGGAGCTGGCCCGTTCGCTGGCCGATGCGGACACCGTGCTGTTCCTCGGCCGCCACGTGGGTTACCCGGTGGCGATGGAGGGTGCGCTCAAGCTCAAGGAGCTGGCGTACATGCACGCCGAGGCGTTCGCCGCGGGCGAGCTCAAGCACGGACCGATCGCGCTGATCGAGGAGGGCCTGCCGGTGGTCGTCGTGGTGCCCTCGCCCAAGGGGCGCAGCGTGCTGCACGACAAGATCGTGTCGAACATCCAGGAGGTGCGCGCCCGCGGCGCCCGCACCATCGTGATCGCCGAGGAGGGCGACGAGGCGGTGCGGCCGTACTCGGACGTGCTCATCGAGATCCCGGCGGTGCCGACCCTGCTGCAGCCGATCGTCTCGACGATCCCCATGCAGGTCTTCGCCTGCGAGCTCGCCCTGGCCAAGGGCAACGACGTGGACCAGCCGCGAAACCTCGCCAAGAGCGTGACCGTGGAGTAGGCCGGGCCCGCGTCCCCCGGTGTGCGGGGCGTGTCGGGTGCAGGGTACGTCCCCGCCCGGCGCGCCCCGTCCGTGTTCCCGGGGGCGCCCACGGCACTCGGGTGTCCGGGGAAGCGGCGCGCTCCGAACTCAGTGCACCGCGTGGTCGGTGCGGTGCGCGGTACAGGCGGCCGCGGTGTCGTGGTGGGTCGGCAGCACCCCGTGCAGGTCGAGTACGTCCAGGATCCGGAGCAGTTGCCGGGGCGGACTCGCGAACAGGAGGTGGTTCTGGGCGCCGGTGGCGGACCGGACCGCGCCGACCAGCGCGTTGACGCCCGAGGCGTCGATGAATTCCACCGCGGACAGGTCGACGACGGTGCAGTTGTCGAGTGCGGCCGAGGCCAGCCGGGTGAACACGCCCTCGGCCGTGGCGATATCGATTTCGCCCTTCAGGTGTACGACGGTCATACCGTCGCACCGGAAGCGTTCCTGGTACGGATCCAGTACGGCCACGCCTTACTCCCGGGCTCGGGGTCGGGGGGTTTCTCTGCCGCCGTCGGCCAAATGCCGACATGCCTTGACAGCCTACTCGGCCCGGCGGACTCCACCACCGGTCCGAGTCACAGGAACAGCCCCTCCTCCGGGGATCAGGGGATCCGTCAGAGCGGATCAGAAGCGCAGACCGCCCACACGACCTTTCCGTGCCCGAGGGCGGGGCCCCAGCCCCATTCCCGACTGAAAGCGGCGATCAGGCTGAGCCCGCGGCCGGATTCCGCGAAATGGTGCGCGTCGACCCGGACCGGGCCCCGCGGACTGGGATCGGCGACCATGCACACCACGGTGCCCTGTTCGGGCAGGGGTCTCAGTTGGAGGGTGATGCGCGTGTGCTCGGGACCGTCGGCCGAGACCGCGTGCCTGCAGGCGTTCCCGACCAGTTCGGAGACGACGAGCCGGAGGTTCTCCGCCAACTCCGGCATCCGCCACGCGAACAGGCTCTCGACACCGAACTCACGCGCGGAGCGGACCGAGTCCGGCACCGCGCGGTAGGAGGCGGCCGCGGCGTCGAGGGTACGCGTGCGCTCCCCGATCCCCAGCCGCCCGAGCGCGGGGTCCCAGCGCCCGGCCGACACTCCTCCGGGCGCCTGCGCCGGGAGGGGGTGGCTCCAGGATGCCCCGGCGTCGAGCTCCGAGAGCATCAGCTCTGTGTTCATCTCTCTCCTCGCGTGGAAACCCTCGAGTTCACGCCTGCCTGTCCGCTATGCCCCGTTAGTTACATACGTAAGCCACAGATGCACGTGCAGATCAACGTTCGGCAAGACTATAGGACTCTGTCCTGCTTTCGGTAGGCCCCCTCACGAAGAATTCGCCCCCCGCTCACCGGCGATTCCGGTTGGCACACTTCCCCGCTTCCCGGGCCGGATCCGGGCCTGGCGCGGAAGAACCACATCGGTATACTGAGCGGTCGCTCGCGCCAATACCACTCCCAGGGAGGCGAAGTGGTCGCCGACCCAATGCCGAACTACCAGGTCACGCAGGATTTCCTCGCCAATTCCAGTGGCGGCCCCACCGTGCTGCGCATTCTGCTCGGCACCCAGCTGCGCCGCCTGCGCAAGGAGAAGGGCATTTCCCGGCACGACGCCGGATACGCGATCCGTGCCTCCCACGCCAAGATCAGCCGCATGGAGCTGGGCCAGGTCAGTTTCAAGCACCGGGACGTCGACGACCTGCTGAAACTGTACGGAGTGGACGATCCCGAGCAGCGCGAGGCCCTGGTCGGAATGATCTCCAGCGCCAACGCGCAGGGTTGGTGGCACAAGTACGGCGACGTGCTCCCCCAGTGGTTCGGCGTCTACGTGGGCCTGGAGGAGGCCGCGTCGGTCATCCGTACCTTCGAGGTGCAGTTCGTGCCCGGGCTGCTCCAGACCGAGGGGTACGCCAGATCGGTCATCAAACTCTCGCGCACGGCCACCTCCGACGAGGAGGTGGACAGTCGCGTGAACATGCGCATGCGCCGCCAGCTGCGCTTCACCTCGCCCGAGGGCGATCCGCCGCGCCTGTGGGCGGTCATCGACGAGGCGGTCCTGCACCGGCCCTACGGTGACGCAGAGGTGATGCGCGGCCAGATCGAACACCTCCTGGAGATGTCCCGCCGCCCCAACATCACCATCCAGATCGCCACGTTCGCCATGGGTGGCCACCCCGCCGCCGGCGGCCCGTTCAGCATCCTGCGCTTCCCGACCCCCCAACTGCCCGACGTGGTCTACCTGGAGCAGCTGAGCAGCGCGCTCTACTTCGACAAGTTCGACGACACCAGCCGCTACGCGCAGACCATGGACCACCTCGCCACCCAGGCCCCCCTGCCGGGCTCCACCGAGGAGATCCTCGAAGGCTTCCTCGAACGCTACGGCTCCTGACCGACGAGGCCCCGAGCGGTCCCCGCCCGCCGGGGACGCGCCCCCGCCACCGGTCCCGCCCCGCCCCCGGACCGACCCGGCCGGACCGGCAACCCCGGGCGAGGCCGCGAACGCCCTGAGTGCCCTCGGGGCCGTCGGCATGTCCGCATTCGGCCACGACTGGGAAACGATCCTGGAACGCTGAACCGCCGGGACCCCCGAAGCGTTAGGCGTGACATGCGGTTCCACCATGGGTTCACTCTCGGCCAGCCCGCGAGAACTTACTGATGCAAGCACGTATGCACGTGCATGCACTACGCTTTGGGTTTGCACGGGGACGAACGGATCAATCGTGCACGACCCTGCCCGTCCTGGGACACGGCGGGCGAAGGTCAGGATGGTCCAGCCCGACGAGTACGGCGCACTGGAGCCGCTTGTGGACCCCGCTCACACGTCCCCGAAGTTCCAGGAGGTTGAGATGCACCCGATCTACAACGGCGTCCCCGCGGACCGGTTGAAGGTCGCATGGACCAAGAGCAGTTGGAGCAATCCGGACGGGAACTGCGTGGAGGTCGCCACGCTTCCCGGAGGAGACATCGCCGTACGCAACTCGCGTGACCCCGAGGGCCCCGCGCTCGTGTACACGCCGGCGGAGATCAGGGCCTTCGTCCGCGGCGCCAAGACCGGCGACTTCGACGCCCTCCTGGACTGACCCCGCGCCCCTTCCGTCCCCTGACCCCTGGGCCCTTCCCCCACCGACAGACCAGCCCAGGAAACGTGTCCGATCCGTCGGGCCTCGCGGTCCACTCCCGTCCCGCGGCGGCCTGTTTCCGTCCACGGAGCGGACACGAGCGGAGCCCGGCACCCACCAGGTGCCGGGCTCCGCCCGTTTTACTACCGGCCGCTTCGCGGCCCCCGCCCTAGAGGCGGGTGGGGTCGACCAGACCGTTGTCGCCGACCGGGGCCTGTTCCCACGGGAAGTGGGTGGCGCCCAGCGCCGGCTTCAGGTCGAACAGCCAGGCGGCCTTCTCGTCGTACTTGGCGAAGAAGGGCTTGCCGACCAGCTCCGGATCACGCGCCTGGATGAAGTGCAGGACGAAGACCTTCTCTCCCAAGATCTCCGTCACACCGTCCACGCACACCTTGCCCGGCGTCGCCGACATCGACGGACCCCGCACGGTCCGGGCCAGGCCCGAGACCCGCTGGTAGGCACCGCGGAAGATGTCGTAGGCCTCGGCCAGCGGCACCGCGAAGTAGTCCTGCGGACCGGTGTCGCGCTCGACGAACATGTAGTAGGGCACCATGCCGTGGCGCAGGTGCGTCCGCCACATGCTCTCCCAGGTGGCCGAGTCGTCGTTGATCGTGCGGATCAGCGGTGCCTGGGTGCGGATGACCGCCCCCGTGGCGCGGATCCGGCGCACGGCGTCCTGCACGAGCTCGGAGTTCATCTCGTTCGGGTGCGAGAAGTGGGCCATGAACGCGAGGTTCTTGCCCGAGGCCACGACCTTCTCGAACAGACGGAGCGTGTCGTCCGCGTCCGGGTCGGTGGTGAAGCGCTGCGGCCAGTAGGCCAGCGCCTTGGTCCCGATCCGGATGGCCTCCAGGTGCTCGATCTCCAGCAGCGGCTCGATGTAGCGGGAGATGACCCCCTCACCCATGATCATCGGGTCGCCGCCGGTGAACAGGACGCTGGTGACCTCGGGGTGCGAGCGCACGTAGTCGACCATCTGGTCGATCTCACCGGAGGCGAACTTCAGGTCGGCGTCGCCGACGAACTGCGCCCAGCGGAAGCAGTAGGTGCAGTACGCGTGGCACGTCTGCCCCTGCTTCGGGAAGAAGAGCACCGTCTCCTTGTACTTGTGCTGGATCCCCGGGATGGGCTCCTCGTTGCCCGAGGTGGGCACGTTGAGGTCCATCTGGCCCGCGGGGTGCGGGTTGAGCTTGGCCCGGACCTGGTTGGCGGCCTCGTTCAACTCCTTGCGCCCCGCGCCCGCGGACAGCAGGTCGGCGATCCTGGAGACATCGTGCTGGGGCAGCATGTCCGCCTGGGGGAAGACCAGGCGGTAGATCGGATCGTCGGGAGCGGCGTCCCAGTCGATCAGCTCATCGATGACGTAGCTGTTGACCCGGAACGGAAGCACATGGGCCACCGCCTTGACCGCGAGCTGCTCGTCAGCCGCGAGACCGGCTCGCGCCGTGAGCTCGTCAAGGTGTTTCGTCGTGTAGGCACGAAACCGACGTCCGGCGGACGGGGACTGTGCCACGTCAGGCGTAACGCTCACGCCTCTCCTCTCCTGCTGGTTCACCAGGGGCCTCCCCTGGGAGGAGGGCAGCCCTGATCCGGCGGTTCCGGCATACGGGTACCGGGGGACCACCGTGGGATGAAAATTTGGTTGTCGTCTGCGCTCGGGGCTTTTCGGGCGACCGAGCCAGCGAGCGGATATACCCCGACTAGGGGATTTGTACCCACCTTGCGCAATATCCAGCCCTGACCTGGACATACTGCAAGTATCCTCGCATGGGCGCAGGCGGGCGCGGGAACGTGCCGTCCGCGGGCGGAGCGGGGGCGACCCGATAGCGTGTCACCACACCATCCAGCGCGGCCCGGCGGGGGCTCGCTCGCCCCTGCCGCAAACACACCCGAAAGCGTGCGAACGGCACACACTACCCCGCCCCGCAGACCCCACCCACCAACACCGACCGACCGTGTGAGGAAGCAGTGACTGGCACTCCCGACGCGGACGCCCCGGCCCCGCGCACGTCACCGCCGATCATCGCGGTGGACGCCATGGGCGGCGACAACGCCCCCCAGGAGATCGTGCACGGTGCCGTCAGGGCCGTGCGCGAGCTGGGCCTGCGCGTCCTGCTCGTGGGGCGGCGGACCGAGATCGCCGCGATACTCGCCGAGCAGGGTGCGCTGCGCGACATCCCGGTGGTCCACGCCGAGGACGACATCGCGATGCACGAAGGGGCCCTGGCCAGTTGGCGGCGTCCCCGCTCCAGCGCCGCGGTGGCCTGCCGGCTGATCCGCCGGGGCGACGCCCACGCGCTGGTGTCCGCCGGGTCCACCGGCGGGATCGTGGCCACCTCCACGGTCCGGCTGCGCACCCAGCCGGGCGTGCTGCGCCCGGCCCTGGCCGTGACCCTTCCCACCGGAAGGGTGCCCACCATCATGGTGGACGCCGGGGCCAACGCCGACGCCAAACCGGAGATGCTGGTCCAGTTCGCGCACCTGGGCTGTGCCTACGCGCAGACCGCCTTCGGCGTGGAGCGGCCCCGGGTGGGCATGCTGAACATCGGTTCGGAGCCGGGCAAGGGGAACAAGCTGATCCGCAGGGCCGGTGAGCTGCTCGCCGGCGCCGCGGAGGGCTCCGAGACCATGGACTTCCGCGGCAACATCGAGGGGAACGACCTGCTCTCCGGGAAGGTCGACGTGGTCGTCACCGACGGCCACAGCGGCAACGTGGCCCTCAAGACCATCGAGGGGACCGCCGCCTTCACCATGGACGCCGTCAGGGAGGCGCTCACCTCGTCCACCGCGGCCAAGGCTGGTGCGCTGCTCCAGCGCGGCGCCCTGAGGAGGCTGCGCGAGCGGTTCGACAGCGAGACCTACGGCGGCGCCGCCCTGCTCGGCCTGACCGGCACGGTGGTCATCGCGCACGGCGACAGCCACCCCGAGGGCATCGCGCACGCCTGCCGGCTCGCCCACGACCTGTCGGGCGGCCGCCTGGTCGACCAGATCCGCCGGAGGGTGCACCCCCGCTCCCCGAACTGGCTGCACCGCCGCAGCGAGGACCGCTGACCGGGACCCGGTCAGGGTCTGAAGGCGCGCACGTAGGCCTCCTGCTCCGGGGTCTCCACCGCGTGCGGGGAGTAGTGCTCGCGCACGTAGGACACGGCTTCCCCGGCGGGGAGCCCGTCCAGCACCGCCAGACAGGACAGCGCCGTCCCGGTGCGGCCGCGACCGCCCAGGCAGGCCAGTTCCACCCGGTTCCGCCCGGCCCGTTCCAGGGCCTGGCGGAACCGGGCCCTGGCGTCGGCGGCGTCGGTGGGCAGTCCGAAGTCCTCCCAGCGCACCCAGTGGTACGTCCACGGGAACGTCGGCGGCTCGTGGCCCAACAGGTACAGGGCGAACTGGGGCCCGGGCCCCTCCGGCAGCGGGTACCCCAGCCCCCGGCCGCGGACGACCCGGCCCGAGGGCAGCCTCATCAGCCCGGCGGCCCCCGGCTGCCACGGATCACTCTTGCGATCACTCATCGGAAGAAGATATCGGGCCGCCACGGCCCCGTAGGGGAGCGATGCGGCCCGGTAAACGACTGGCTGGAAGGGCACGGCCGGTCGGTAGGCTTAGCACCATGGCCGACCCGCAGGAAGTACTCTCGCGACGGGTCCAGTCCGCTCTCGGCGCCGCCTTCGGCCCCGAGTTCGCCGACACCGACCCCGTCATCCGCCCGTCCCAGTTCGCTGACTACCAGGCGAACGCCGCACTCGCGCTCGCCAAGCGCCTGGGCCGAAAGCCCCGCGAGGTCTCCGCGGCGATCATGGAGCACCTCGACGTGTCCGACGTCTGCCGTGACGTCGAGGTCAGCGGTCCGGGTTTCATCAACCTCACGCTGCGCGAGGACTGGATCGCCGACCAGACCCGCCGGCTCCTCGACGACCCCCGCGTGGGCGTGCCCGTGCAGGAGCGCCTGAACATCCCGCTCGACTACTCCGCGCCCAACGTGGCCAAGGAGATGCACGTCGGGCACCTGCGCACCACGGTGGTCGGCGACTCCCTGGCCCGAACCCTGGAGTTCCTGGGCCACAACGTCATCCGGCAGAACCACATCGGTGACTGGGGCACCCCCTTCGGCATGCTCATCGAGCATCTGCTGGAGGTCGGCGAGGAGTCCGCCGAGGCCGACCTGCTCACCACCGACCCGAACGCCTTCTACCAGGCGGCCCGGACCAAGTTCGACTCCGCGGGGGAGGACCCGGACGACTTCGCCGCCCGTGCGCGCCGCCGGGTGGTCGCCCTGCAGGGCGGCGACGAGGAGACGCTGCGCCTGTGGCGCAAGCTGGTGGACCTGTCCAGGGTCTACTTCAACAAGGTGTACGCCAAGCTCGGTGTGACCCTCGACGACGAGGCCCTGGCCGGTGAGAGCAGCTACAACGCGATGCTCGCCGACGTGTGCGAGGAGCTGGAGGCCAAGGGCATCGCCGAGGTCAGCGACGGCGCCCTGTGCGTGTTCCTGGACGGCTTCACCGGCCGCGAGGACAAGCCGGTTCCGCTGATCATCCGCAAGAGTGACGGCGGCTACGGCTACGCCACCACGGACCTGGCCACCGTCCGGTACCGGGTGGACGACCTCAAGGCCGACCGCATCCTGTACGTGGTCGGCGCCCCGCAGGCCATGCACTTCAAGATGGTCTGGGCCACCGCCCGCAAGGCCGGGTGGCTGCCGGAGGGCGTGGAGACCACGCACGTGCAGATCGGCAACGTGCTGGGCAGCGACGGCAAGATCCTGCGCACCCGCAGCGGCGCGCCGGTCCGGCTGATGGCGCTGCTGGGCGAGGCGATCGAGCGGGCCGCGACCGTGGTCGCCCAGAACCGCCCCGACCTGGACGCCGAGAGCCAGGCGGAGATCGCCTACAAGGTCGGCATCGGCGCGGTGAAGTACGCGGACCTGTCGGTCTCGCACGACACCGAGTACGTCTTCGACTTCGACCGCATGCTGGCGCTGACCGGCAACACCGGGCCGTACCTGCAGTACGCGCAGGCCCGGATCCGGTCCATCTTCCGCAAGGGCGGGGTGGACCCGCAGCGGATCGACGGCCGGATCACCGTGTCCGAGGACGCCGAGCGCGAGCTCGCGCTCAAGCTGCTGGGCTTCGGTGCCGTGGTGGCGCAGGTCGGCGACCTCCTCCAGCCGCACCGCCTGGCCACGTACCTGTTCGAGCTGGCGCAGAGCCTCACGGTCTTCTACGAGCACTGCCCGGTGCTGACCGCCGGGACCGATGCCGAGCGCGAGTCGCGGCTGGCGCTGGTCTCCGTGGCGCTGCGCGTGCTGGTCCAGGGGCTGGACCTGCTCGGCGTGGAATCGCCCGAGCACATGTAGCGGACCGGGGCGGGCCGCACGGGCCCGCCGACCGGTCGAACTCGGGAGGGCCGGGGCAGTGCGCCCCCGGCCCTCCCTTCGTGTGTCCGTGCAGCCGATCGCGTGTCCGTGCTGACGGGGCGGCCGGACCCGACCGTGACCGAAATCCCCCTGGCTGTCCGAGGCCCTCCGGCAAGGGGTGATCCGCCGTGCCAGAGGCGGTTCCGGGACTTCCCGGGCAAGGCGAGTCGAATGTCTCTCCGCAGGTCGGAGCGGAACCCAGGGTCGTGGTCAGGGGGCGGACCTAAAGTGTGCTGACCAATGTCTTACATCGGACAAAAGGGAGTTATTGCCCATGACATCCGCTCCGACGAGGTTCGGCCCGGGCACCGGTACCTGGCACCTCGACCCGCTGCACTCCAGTCTGATCTTCGTCGCCCACTACCTGCGCTTCGGCCGGGTCCAGGGCGCCTTCGGCCAGGCCGAGGGACAGGTCCACGTGGCCGAGGACCCCACGCGGTCCTCGGTGGAGGTCGTCATCGACGCGGCGAGCCTCAACACCGGGGTCAACGCCCGCGACGCGCACCTGCGCTCCGCCGACTTCCTGGACGTGGACCACCACCCCCGGATCCGCTTCACCTCCACCGGCGTCGAGCCGGTCAGGAGACAGAACTCCTTCCGCCTGCACGGCGACCTCGAACTGCACGGCACGACCGTGCCCGTGGTCCTGAACTCCGAGTGGGTCGGCGAAGCCCCCGACCTGGGCTCCCCGGACGACACCCACGGCCACTTCTTCTCCGCCACGACCCAGATCAGCCTGGCCGACTTCGGGGTCGGCGACGGCGGCGGCACCCCCTGGGGCGGCCGTATCGTCGGCGACACCGTCGACATCGTGCTGGAGGTCCGCCTCCAGAACCAGGACCCCGCGCCGTTCCTCGAGCAGATCGGACACACGCCCTGAGCGCACCGCCCGGAGCACGTGCCCGACCACACACGGCGGTCCCGCGCCTCAGCCCCTGAGCAGGGCCTCGACCTCGTCCCGCGAGGCCATCGACGAGCTGGCTCCGTGCCGTCCCACGGAGATCGCGGCAGCGGCCGCGGCGAACTCCATCGCCGCACGCGGAGTCCGTCCCTGCGCCCTGGCGACCGCGAACGAACCGCAGAAGGTGTCGCCGGCCGCCGTGGTGTCCACCGCCTCCACCCGGCGCGCCGGAACGTGGACCGGCTCCTCGCCCCGGCGCCCGTACAGCGACCCGTCCTCGCCGAGCGTCAGCAGCACCTCGGGAACCCTCTCCAGCAGCGCCGCCAGAGCGGCGCGCGGTTCGGTGTGCCCGGTGATCGCGGCGGCCTCGTGCTGGTTCGGGACCAGGACGTCCACGTTCTCCAGGAGTTCCTCGGGCAGCTCCCGGGCGGGGGCGGGCGTCAGATAGACCGGTACGCCCAGGCCCCGGCCCAGACGAGCGCCGGCCACCACCGCGGCCATCGGCAGCTCCAGTTGGAGCAGCAAGGCCGCGGCTCCGCTCACCAGAGCCTCGTCGCCCTCGGCCACCCCGGCCTCGCCGTTGGCACCGGGCACGACGATGATGCGGTTGCCGCCGTGGCCGTCCACGACGATGTGCGCGATCCCGGACACCCCGGGAACCGTGCGCAGTCCGGTGGCGTCGATCCCGCTCCGGGCCAGGTTGGCACGCAGTTCGCTGCCGAAGGCGTCGTCACCGACAGCGCCGAGGAAGGCCACCTCGGCCCCGGCCCGCGCGGCCGCCACCGCCTGGTTGGCACCCTTGCCGCCGGGAACCTGCCGGAAACCGGTGCCGGTGACGGTCTCACCGCCGTCCGGCACCTCGTCCACGTAGGCCACCAGGTCCATGTTCACGCTGCCGAGGACGGCCAGGCGCGGCGCCGCGTCCGCTTCGGTACTCATCCGGGAACCCACTTCGCTGCTCACTGTTCCGCTCACTTCCTGGGCCGCTCGACCGGCCGGCTGTCGGCACCGTCAAGGGCGACGATGACCGGGGCGTGGTCGGAGGCGCCCTTGCCCTTGCGCTCCTCACGGTCGATGCTCGCGCCACTCACCCTGGCCCGGAGCGCGGGCGAGGCCAGCACGAAGTCGATGCGCATGCCCTTGCGTTTGGGGAAGGCCAGCCCTTTGTAGTCCCAGTAGGTGTACACACCGGGGCCGGGGGTGTGATCGCGCACCACCTCGGCGAAACCGGCGTCGACCAGCCCGGCGAAGGCGGCCCGTTCGGGTTCGGTGACGTGGGTGAGCCCCTCGAAGGCGGCCGGGTCCCACACGTCCTCGTCCTGCGGGGCGATGTTGAAGTCGCCGGTGTAGGCGATCTGCGCCTCGGGGTCCTGTGCCAGGCTCTCGGCGCCCGCCTGGCGCAGGGCCTCCAGCCAGCGAAGCTTGTAGGCGTAGTGGGGGTGGTCGACCTCGCGGCCGTTGGGCACGTACAGGCTCCACACCTGGACGCCGCCGCAGGTGGCGGCGATGGCGCGGGCCTCGGGCTCCTCGGGATCCCCGTAGCCGGGCTGGCCGGGGAAGCCGATCCGGACGTCCTCCAGCCCCACGCGCGAGGCGATCGCGACCCCGTTCCACTGGGAGAGGCCGTGGTGGGCGACCTCGTACCCGCGGTCGGTGAAGACCGACTCGGGGAACTGGTGGTCACGGGCCTTGGTCTCCTGGACGGCGAGGACGTCGATCTCGCTCCGGTCCAACCAGTCGCCGATCCGTTCGGCCCTGGCACGGGCACTGTTCACATTCCATGTCGCGATACGCACAGCCAAAGGCTAGAGGATCGCGCCGACGACCTGGCCGGACACGGAGGAACCCCGGTGCGGCCGTCCTCCGCACCGGGGTTCGGCGACTCCCGGCACATGCACGGTTGGTTTCCGTCGCGCCCCGTTGGACGGCCGACCCACCCAAACGGTTCGCATTGCGCGCAAGGTTTTTCCCCGGAAATGGGGAGAAAACCGCCCGCGGAGCCGTGATCAGGGACTCCGTCGAACCGGACCGCACGGGACGGCGGGGGCCGGTTGACGGCAACGGGCGTCAGACACCACGACCACGGGTACGGCTGTGACACGGACCACAACCGCCATTCCCTCAGTGAGGTGAACGCGCCCATGTCGACGGTCGAACCCGCTTCCGGCACCAACCAGGACCCCGAACCCGAGGTCGACGAACGCAGGGCACGCCAGGTGGCCGAACAGGCCCGGGAGAGCGGTTGGAGCCAGCCCAGCTTCGCCAAGGAGCTGTACCTGGGCCGCCTGCGCCTGGACCTGATCCACCCCCTCACCGAACCCGACGAACCCTCCCGTCGGCGCGGTGAGGCCTTCCTCGCCGAGCTACGGCAGGTCTGCGAGGGCATCGACCCCCAGCAGATCGAACTCCAGGAGCGCATCCCCGACGAGACCATCGCGGCCCTGCGCGGGATCGGCGCGTTCGGAATGAAGATCCCCGCCGAGTACGGCGGGCTCGGCCTCACCCAGGTCTACTACAACCGCGCCCTGATGCTGGTCGGCTCCGTCTCACCGGCGATCGGCGCCCTGCTCTCCGCGCACCAGTCCATCGGCGTCCCCCAACCGGTCGCCATGTTCGGCACCGAGGAGCAGAGGAACACCTTCCTCCCCCGCTGCGCCGAAGGCGCGATCAGCGCGTTCCTGCTCACCGAACCGGACGTCGGCAGCGACCCGGCGCGGCTGCGCTGCACGGCCACGCCCGCGCAGGACGGTTCCGAGTACGTGCTGGACGGGGTCAAGCTGTGGACCACCAACGGCGTGGTCGCCGAGCTCCTCGTGGTGATGGCCCGTGTGCCCGAGGGCCGCGGCCACCGCGGCGGCGTCACGGCCTTCGTCGTCGAGGGCGACTCGGCCGGGATCACCGTGGAACACCGCAACCGCTTCATGGGGCTCAAGGGGCTGGAGAACGGCGTCACCCGCCTGCACCGGGTGCGGGTGCCCGCCGCCAACCGGATCGGCAAGGAGGGGCACGGGCTGCGGATCGCCCTGTCCACCCTCAACACCGGCCGCCTGTCCCTGCCCGCCATGTGCGCGGGCGGAGGCAAGTGGGCCACCAAGGTCGCCCGTGAGTGGGCCCGTGAACGCGTCCAGTGGGGGCGACCGGTGGGCCGACACGAGGAGGTGGCCAAGAAGCTCTCCCTCATCACCGCCACCACCTACGCCATGGAAGCCATGCTGGACCTGTCCAGCCAGATGGCCGACGACGGGCGGCACGACATCCGCATCGAGGCGGCCATCGCCAAACTGTGGGCCTCGGAGATGGCGTACACGATCGCCGACGAACTCGTCCAGGTCCGCGGCGGGCGCGGTTTCGAGACCGCCGGTTCCCTGGCCGCGCGCGGCGAGCGCGGGGTGCCCGCCGAGCAACTGCTGCGCGACCTGCGGATCAACCGGATCTTCGAGGGAAGCACGGAGATCATGCACCTCCTGATCGCCCGCGAGGCGGTGGACGCGCACCTGTCCGTGGCCGGGGACATCATCGACCCCGACACCAGCCGGTCCGACAAGGCACGCGCGGTGGCCCGGGCGAGCGGGTTCTACGCCAGGTGGCTGCCGACCCTCGTGGTCGGCCAGGGACAGGTGCCCTCGGCCTTCGCGGAGTTCGGACCGCTCGCCGCCCACCTGCGCTTCGTCGAGCGTTCCTCGCGCAGGCTGGCCCGGTCCACGTTCTACGCGATGTCGCGCTGGCAGGGGAAGATGGAGGTCAAACAGGGTTTCCTCGGGCGTGTGGTGGACATCGGCGCCGAACTGTTCGCGATGAGCGCCGTGGTCGTACGCGCCCGCGCCGACACGGACGCGCACCCCGAGCGCGACACCACCCCGTTCGAGCTGGCCGACGTGTTCTGCCACCAGGCCCGGCTACGGATCGACACCCTCTTCGAGGGGCTGTGGTCCAACACCGACGAGCTGGACGGCAAGCTCGCCCGCCGCCTGATGGACGACTCCTACACCTGGCTGGAGGAGGGCGTCCTCGACCCGTCGCTCCCCGGTCCGCTGATCGCCCCGGCCGCACCCGGCCCCTCCGAGAAGGAGGACCAGCACCGCCGGATGGGCTGACTCCCGCCCGGGGATCCTGTCCCCGGGAATGTCGTCGGCTGGGCCTACGGTGATCAGATGCCTGCACCGCACCCCCGCCGCGACGCGGAGTTCTCCCTGTCCCAGGCCCGTCGGATCGCCCTGGCCGCCCAGGGTTTCCACGACCCGCGCCCCGGCTCCGAGCCCACCCTCGCCCATCTGGCGCGCGTCGTGCGCCGAGTGGGGCTGCTCCAGATCGACAGCGTGAACGTGCTGGCCCGCAGCCAGTACCTGCCCGTGTTCGCCCGGTTGGGCGGCTACGATCCCGCGCTGCTGGACCGGGCCGCCACCACCACGGCGGGCAACAGCCCGGCGCGGCTGGTCGAGTGCTGGGCGCACGAGGCGAGCCTGGTACCGCCCGCCACCCACCGCCTCATGCGGTACCGCATGGAACGCAACCGCGCCCAGGAGCGGGTGGGGTGGATGAACGGCATCCGCGAGGACAGGCCCGAACTGGTCAAGGCGGTGCACGAGGAAGTGGCCCGGATCGGTCCGGCCACCGCCCGCGAGGTCGAGGCCGCCCTGGCCCACGACGTGCCGCGCGCCAAGGACCACTGGGGTTGGAACTGGTCCGAGGTCAAGAAGTGCCTGGAGTACCTGTTCTGGATCGGCGACCTCACCTCCAACGGCCGCAACACCCAGTTCGAGCGCCGCTACGACCTGCCCGAACGTGTTCTGCCCGCCGAGGTGCACGCACTGCCCCACCCGTCACCGGAGGAGGCCCACCGCGAGCTGGTGGCGATCGCCGCCCGCGCCCACGGGATCGCCACCGAGCCCCATCTGCGTGACTACTTCCGACTCAAGGGGAGCGAGTCCCGTGCCGCCGTCGCCGACCTCGTGGACTCCGGGGAACTCGTCCCGGTCACCGTGCGCGGCTGGGGCCGCCCCGCCTACCTGCACAAGGACGCCCGCGTCCCCCGCCGGGTGGACGCCCGCGCCCTGCTGAGCCCCTTCGACTCACTGGTGTGGACGCGCGACCGCGCCGAGGAGCTGTTCGGTTTCCGGTACCGGTTGGAGATCTACGTGCCCGCCGCCAAGCGGGTGCACGGCTACTACGTGCTGCCGTTCCTGCTGGGCGAGGACCTGGTGGCCCGGGTCGACCTCAAGGCCGACCGCGCCTCGGGCACCCTGCTCGCCCGACGGGTCACCCTGGAGGAGGACGCCCCCGCCGAGACCGTGCCCGAACTGGTGGAGCAGCTGAAGGAGATGGCCGCCTGGCTGGGCCTGGAGAACGGCGTCGGTGGCGAGGGGCTGGACTCCCCCCGAAGGTGATCCGGAAACGGCCCCGAATGCGCGGGCCGGGTCTGCCATGATCTGGTGCATGCCAGAGATTCCAGACACGGCGAAAAGACTGGCCCTCCTCCCCGGAGCCGCGACCCTGCTCCTGACCGCTGGTTGTGCCCAGGGCGAGGAGACGGACGAGGCGGCTCCCGAGGTGGAGGCCGCGGTGGAAACGGAGAAGACCGAGGAAGCGGCCGAGGAGCCGCAGCGGGAGTACACCTCCATCCCGGCCGACGGCGAGCTCGCCTGGCTCGTCCCCGAGGACCTTCCGGCGTGGACGGACAGCGGAGGCGGCGAAGAGGGACTGGCGGTCTTCGTCCGGGACGGGTGCAGCGTCACCCTCAACCTCATGGAGGGGCACGCCAAGCAGTCCGAGGAACTGGGCCGCGACCCCCAGGACAGCGCGTTGCTGTGGCTCACGGCCCCGGGGGACGTGTTCGGCGACGACCTGACCGACACCCCCATCACCCCGCTCGACCCGGTCGAGGTCCCCACAGACGACGGGGAGAGCGTGGAGTTCACCGCCGTGGAGACGGTGAACGAGGAGACGGACGCCGGTTCCCGGGCCGGAGTCCTCTGGCACGGCGACGACGAACTCCGCTTCGTCCAGTCCTGCGGTATGCCCACCGGTTCCTGGGAGGACGGCCAGGAGCACGTGGACGCCTTCCTCGACGACCTGCTGGTGACGGTCCCCTGATGCGGAACGTGACGCTGGGCCGCACCCCGGGTCCAGGGTGCGGCTCAGCGTTCGGGGACCGGGGTCAGACGCGCTCGATGCGGGGGCCATACAGAGAGGCTTCCTCCGGCAGCGGGGAGAAACCCTCCAGCGCCGCGGCGGCACGCAGGTTCTTGTCGAACACAGCGCATGAGGTACATCCCGGGTCGGCCGACCGAACGGCCTTGGCGGAGGCGAGCTGCACGGCGTCGTAAGCTCTCAGGCCGTGCACCGCCGTCAACCGAACCGCCTCCTCGAGGATATCGGCTGTGACCCTGACCGCCGAGAGGCGCCGCTCCTCACCGGGGGCGCCGAAGTAGTCGGCCTCGAACTCGGCCACCAGGACCCGCGTGTCCTCGGCGCCCAGTTCCCCCATCCTGTGTTTGCGCCAGAGGGCGGCGGGGACCTCGACCCTGGTCATCTGCGACACCACCAGCGGCTGCGCCAGGTCCCGAACGGCCTGGCTGCCGTACTCGTCCGCGTACAGCTTGACCACAGCGGACGTGTCAGCGAAAACGCTCATTCGCGCCCTTCCGCCACGAGGTCCTCCAGCTGGGTCCCCCCGCCCGCTGCCCGGCGGGCCCTCTCGACGGCTTCACGGCTGGGGCGGGAGCGCTGGGTGCCCGAGGAGTCCAGCAGCCCGGCCTGCGCGAGCTTGGCACGGACGGCCCGTGCCTCGTCGCCCTCCAGGTCCGGATCGGTCACCGCCCGCATCACCCGGGTCACGTACTCGTTCAGGCTGACACCGCGGCGTTCGGCAGAGCACTTGACCCTGCGCATCAGCTCTTCTTCGGCTCTCCACGTCATCTGACTCATGACCGCAGCCTAGATGCATGCATGCCTGCAGGCAAGAGTGTTCCCCGCAGTCGGCACGGCGCTGGGCCGCACCCCGGGGCCGGGGTGCGGCCCAGCGTTCGGGGACCGGGGTCAGACGCGCTCGATGATGGTCACGTTGGCCTGGCCGCCGCCCTCGCACATGGTCTGGAGGCCGTAGCGGCCGCCGGTGCGGTGCAGCTCGTTGACCAGCTTGGTCATCAGGACGGAGCCGGTGGCGCCCAGCGGGTGGCCCAGGGCGATGGCGCCGCCGTTCGGGTTGACCTTGGCCGGGTCCGCGCCGAGCTCGTCGATCCAGGACATCGGGACCGGGGCGAAGGCCTCGTTGATCTCGGTGACGTCGATGTCGTCGATGCTCAGGCCCGCCTTCTCCAGGGCGATCCTGGTCGCCGGGATCGGGGCGGTGAGCATGTAGACCGGGTCGTCGCCGACCAGCGAAAGCTGGACGACGCGGGCCAGCGGGGTCAGGTTGTGCTGCTTCACGGCGCGCTCGGAGGCGATGAGCAACGCGCCGGCGCCCACGGAGACCTGGCTGGCGACCGCGGCGGTGAGATCCCAGTCCTCGCGCAGCGGCTTGAGCCCGGCCATCTTCTCCAGGGTGGTGTCGGGGCGAATGCCCTCATCACTGCTCACCCCGGCGATCGGGGCGATCTGGGAGTCGAAGTAACCGGCCTCCTGCGCGGCGGCGGCACGCTTGTGGCTCTCCAGCGCGAACTCCTCCAGCTGCTCGCGCTTGTAGCCCCACTTCTCACACATGAGCTGGGCGCCGCGGAACTGGGAGATCTCCTGGAATCCGTACCGCTCGATCCAGCCCTCGCCGTACAGCGGGAGGTCGTTGTCCATGGCGAACTGGACGTTGGCGCCCATGGGGACCATGCCCATGTTCTCCACGCCGGTCGCCACCACCAGGTCCTGGGCGCCGGACATGACGCCCTGTGCGGCGAAGTGGATGGACTGCTGGGAGGAGCCGCACTGGCGGTCGATGGTGACGCCGGGAACGGTCTCGGGAAGACCGGCGGACAGCCACGCGGTGCGGGCCAGGTCCAGAGCCTGCGGACCGGCCTGGCTGACGACGCCCATGATGACGTCCTCGACCGCCGCCGGGTCGACCCCGGTGCGCTCGACGAGCTCCTTGAGGACGTGCGCCCCCAGGTCCGCCGGGTGCACGGCGGCCAGCGCACCCTTCTTCGTGCCGACGGGGGTGCGTACTGCTCCGACGATGTAGGCCTCGGCCACGGGGTCCTCCAAGGGGCGTGGAATGTGACGTCCTGCTGAACCGAACTGTATTCGGTTTTGCCTCCCTGGCAAGACCCCGCCCCCGTCTTTCGGGTTCCCGCCCAGTTCAGGGCGGGTGTGGCTCGGAAGGCCGGCCGCGGCGGCGCTGCCTCAGTGCGGGCCGCGGTCGAAGCGGCGTTGGCCCTGGCCTGGGGCGTCGTCCTCGTCGCCGAGGGTGCCGCCGGTGACCCGCTCCAGAACCTCGACCACGTCCGGGTGCTCCCGGGGGCCGAAGTCGGCCAGCAGTGAGCGCAACGCCGTCCGCTGGGCCTCGTACAGGCTCCGCACGGCGTCCTCGCCCCGCCAGTTGAGCTCCCACGGTTCACCCTCGTCGGCCAGGTAGCCCGCCTCCAGCATCTCCTGGTGCACGTCCCGCCAACGGGAGGCGTCCAGCCCGGACATCCGGACCAGATCGGCCACGGTCAGCGACCCCCTGACCCCGAGGTGGCTGAGCGCCCAGCAGGCCTCGGTGGAGACCTCCAGACCCGCGGCCTCGCGCAGCCGCGTGTACATGGTCTCCGCCCCCTCGGCGCCACAGGCCGCGTAGACCTCGCGCTCCACCTGCTCCATGGCGCTGCGGCTGGGCGAGGCCACCGGGGACACCGCCTCGTTCAGGTCCGGTGCCCGGATGGTGGTGCGCAGCGGTACCTGCCTGAGGAACAGGGCCAGGACCAGTCCGGCCAGGGCGACCGGAACCGCCCACAGGAACACCGTGTCGATGGCGTCGGCGTAGGCGCCCAGGAAGCTCGCCTGGACCTGCGGCGGCAGCCGGTCGATGGCGCTCGGGTCGCTCTCCAGGGAGCTCGGATCCACCCCCGGCGGGAACTGGACACGGCCGGCGCGCTCGGCCAGGTTCGCGGCGAGCCGGCCGGCGAACACCGCACCGAAGACCGCTGTACCGAAGGAGCCGCCGATCGACCGGAAGAAGGTCGCCGAGGAGGTCGCCACCCCCAGGTCGTCGTAGGAGGCGGCGTTCTGCACTACCACGACCACCACCTGCATCACCAACCCCAGCCCGGAGCCGAGGACGAAGAAGTAGGCGCTCATCTCCAGCATCGAGCTGTCCTGCCCCATCCCCGACATCAGGAAGAGCCCGGCCGAGGTGAGCGCCATACCGGCGATCGGATAGGCCTTGTAGTGACCGGTCCGGGTAACCAGGCGGCCACTGGTGATCGAGGTGAGGAACATGCCCGCCACCATCGGGAGCAGGTGCAGGCCCGAGGCTGTCGGCGAGAGTCCGTGGACGACCTGGAGGAACAGCGGCAGGAACGCCATCGAACCCATCATCGCGAAGCCCACGCAGAAGCCGATGGCCATGGCGACGACGATGGTCGGGTCGCGGAACAGGCTGAGCGGCATGACGGGGTCGCTGGCCCGGCGGGCGGTGAGCCACCAGCCGACGCCCAGGACCAGACCGCCCGCGGCCAGAGCGATGATCTGCCAGGACAGCCAGGAGTAGACACCGCCGCCCCAGGAGGCCACGAGGGTGAGGCAGACGGCGGTGGCGGCGAGCAGCACGATGCCCGCGTAGTCGATGTTCCGGCGGCCGACCGGGACCTGCCGGGGCAGTACGGCCAGGACGGTCAGGAAGGCGACCAGCCCCAGCGGGAGGTTCACGTAGAACACCCACCGCCAGGACAGGTGGTCCACGAACAGGCCGCCCAGTAGGGGTCCGGCCACACTGGAGATGCCGAAGACCGCCCCGAACAGGCCCTGGTACTTGCCTCGTTCCCTCGGTGAGACGACGTCGCCGATGAGCGCCGAGGCGAGCACCATGAGTCCGCCGCCGCCGATCCCCTGGAACCCCCTGGCCAGTACCAGTTGGAGCATGTCCTGCGCCATGCCGCACAGCGCCGAGCCCAGGAGGAAGATCGCGATGCACCACAGGAACAGCCTCTTGCGGCCGAACTGGTCGCCGAGCTTGCCCCAGAGCGGGGTGCTGGCGGTGACGGCGAGCAGGTAGGCGGTGATCACCCAGGACAGGTGGTTGAGGCCGCCGAGGTCGGAGACGATCGTGGGCAGGGCGGTGGAGACGATGGTCTGGTCCAGGGCCGCGAGCAGGACGGTGAGCATGAGGGCGGTCATGATCAGCGCGATCCGCCCCCCGCGGTACTCACCCCGGTCCCGCTGGTCGGCCGTACTCTCCCTGGCCATCGAATCGCCTCCCCCTGGTCGGGCCGTGCCCGGATCTCCGACGACCCCGCTGCGGCCAGACTAGGAACCCGACCCCGCCGGACCACCGGGAACCGCCCAGCCGACCAGGAACTTTGCCCCGGCTTGCCCCCGTCTCTTCAAAACCGAATTCGATTCGGTTACCGTGTGGGAACACCAGTGATCCCCGACACCCTCCGGAGCAGCGCATGAAGCGGGAACTCTTCGACGCCGACCACGACCTCTTCCGCGAATCGGTGGCCGAGTTCCTCAAGAGGGACGTGGCTCCCTTCCACGACCAGTGGGAGAAGGACGGCATCGTGCCCCGCGAGGTGTGGGTCAAGGCGGGCCGGGTCGGCCTCCTCGGCCACGGCGTGCCCGAGGAGTTCGGCGGCACCGGGCTGCACGACTACCGTTACAACCAGATCGTCAACGAGGAGATCTGCCGAGCACACGCCAGCGGGCTGGGCATCACCCTGCAGAACGACGTCATGGCGCCGTACATGGTGGGGCTGACCAACGACGAGCAGAAGAGGCGCTGGCTGCCCGGCTTCGCCAGCGGCGAGCTGATCACCGCCATCGCGATGACCGAACCCGGCACCGGCAGCGACCTCCAGGGGATCAGGACCTCCGCGGTCCGCGAGGGGGACGAGTTCGTCCTCAACGGCAGCAAGACCTTCATCACCAACGGCATCAACGCCGACCTGGTGATCGTGGTCTGCCAGACCGACCCCGAGGCCGGGGCGCAGGGCTTCTCACTCCTCGCCGTGGAGCGGGACATGCCCGGCTTCGACCGGGGCCGCAACCTCGACAAGATCGGCATGAAGGCGCAGGACACCGCCGAGCTGTTCTTCGACAACGTGCGCGTCCCGGCCGCCAACCTGATCGGCACCGAGGGCCAGGGCTTCATCCACCTGCTCCAGAACCTCCCCCAGGAACGGCTGTCCATCGCCACCTGCGCGGTCGCCTCGGCCGACCAGATGCTCCAGCACACCATCGACTACTGCAGGGAGCGCACCGCCTTCGGCCGTTCGATCGGGCGCTTCCAGAACACCCGTTTCGTCCTGGCCGAGTTGGCGACCGAGGTGGACCTGGGCCGCACCTACGTCGACCGGGGCGTCGAGCTGCTCAACAAGGGTGAACTGACCGTCGAGGACGCCGCCAAGGCCAAGTGGTGGACCACCGAAATGTGCAACCGGGTCATGGATCGGTGCCTTCAGCTTCACGGCGGGTACGGGTACATGATGGAATACCCCGTGGCACGGGCATGGCAGGACACCCGGGTCCAGACGATCTACGGTGGCACCACCGAAATCATGAAGGAGATCGTGGGCCGGGGCCTGGGACTGTAGACCCCCCAACCCGAAGGGTCCGGAGCATGAGCGGAGCGTGGGACGGCCTCATCGTGATGGGGCTGCTGGTGGTACTGCTCGTCATCGCCGTGCGCAAGCTCCGGCCGAGGATCCACATCCCCTGGGCGACCAGCGGCATCGTGGTCTTCTTCATCTTCGTCTGCCTGCTGCTGTGGGCCTGGTCCAACCGCTGAACCCGCACCGAAGGCCCGCCGCCCCGAGGAGTGGCGGGCCTTGACGGCGTCCGGAGGGAGAGCTGGGCCCGGTGGACGGTCCGAAGGCGGGTAAGGACCGGACGGCCGGACCCGGCCGCGGTGGTCAGGGGATCAGGGGGCGTACGGGGCGAAGTCGACGCCGTCGGGGAGCGCCCTGGCCAGGGCGCCACCGAACCGGTCGTCCCTGAGGTCGAGCTGGGCGGACCCGTAGTCGGCCGTCACGAAGACGTCCCGGATGCCCTCGGGGTAGCCCTCCCAGCCCACCAGGGCCGGGTACTGCCACTCGCCGTGGTGGTTCTCCGGCGGGTCGTCGTGATGGGCGGCGAACCGGAAGGCGTGGGTCGAGAAGCCGTCCTTGTGGTAGACGATCTTGGGGTGGGTGCCCTCCCACAGGACGTCCTCGGCGGCCCGGGTGTCGTAGTCGCCGTGGGCGGAGGCGGACACGTACCGGGCCTCGTCGTCGAGCACCCACACGACGACGTGTTCCAGGTCGTGCCGGTGGCCGCAGCAACCGGGCAGGACCTGGTCCTTCTCGAAGTAGAGCGCGTACATGTAGGCGCACCACCCGCTGCCGTCACAGCTGGCACGGGAATAGGAATTGGTGTTGTCCAGGTCGGACCGGTCCCGGCAGTTTCCGTTCAGCGCCCCCGTGGTCTTGAGCCCTCCGGCGATACTTCCGTCCGGGCCGACAGCCGGGGTGGAATAGCAACCGTCCGTGTCGTAGTCGAAGGCGGGCTGCCATTTCGCTTCGGCCTCGGACGAATTCGCAGGAAGAGCGGGCGGAGGCGCCGCGAAGGCCGGGGTGGCGAGTGCGACCACCAGACCCAGCGCCCCGAGGAGGGACACGCCGCCGCGCAGACCGGACCCCAACAGGGACCGACCGGATCCCGAGAACCTATCGGGACTTTGTTCCATGAAGGGATCCGGGGAGCCCGGAACCGATTTCACTCCCCCGGAAGACAATGCGCGCACCACCATTCGAGCAGCCGGATCGACCCTTTACCACTGGATAAAGTAACCAGCCGACTACAAGCAATCAAGGAGGGTTCGCTGCATTTTTTTCGCAGGCTGAAACGGGTTTACGTCCGTACGGTCCCCGACCAGGGAAAAGGACCCGGAACGGAGCGGCCGGCCTCGGCTGCCGGCAAAGGAGGGTGCGGCCCGGCGGGGCCGCCGCCTACTCCTCGTCGTCCTTCTCCGCCTCTTCGACCCCGTCATCGCCGTGCATGGGCATCTCGAACCAGACGGCCTTGCCGTCCGGGGTGGGCCGGGAGCCCCAGCGGCTGGCGAGCTGCTCGACCAGGTACAGACCACGACCGCCCTCGTCGTCGGCGGCGGCGCTGCGGATCCGGGGCAGGCGCAGGTCGTGGTCGAAGACCTCCACCCACACCGCGCTGGCCCCCCGGCGGAGTCGGAGCAGGAACTCCTTGTCCCCCGGGTCGTCGCTGGACTCGTCCTCCTCGGCGACCGCCTCCAGCAGGTCGCTCCAGTCCTCGTCGAACTCGTCTACCGCGCCGCCCGGGTCGAGCGGGGACTCCGAGTCCAGGACACCGCTACCGGTGAACTCCCGGTGCACAGGATGCGGGGTGGCGTGGATGACCACGTTGGTGACGATCTCCGAGACCAGCAGACAGGCCAGTTCGGCCTGGTCGCGGTCGACGCCCCACTCCTTGAAGGTGTCGGCCGCCAGGTGCCGGGCCGCGCCCACCGTGGACGCCTCCGAGGGGAACCAGCCCTCGCGCAGGGCGAGCTCCTCGGAGTGGGTGCGCACGACCAGGAGCGCCGTGTCGTCGTCCAGTTCGCCCGGAACGCTGTGCACCGCGGCCTCGGCGATCTGTTCCACGTCCTTGTCGGCGACCTCGGAGACCCGTTCGGTCAGCCGGGCCAGCGCGCGCTCGGGGTCGGCCCTCCCGCCGACCGGTCGCCGGTCCACCATGCCGTCGGTGTACATCACCAGGGTCGCGCCCAAGGGAAGACGCAGGTCGGCCTGGTGGTAGACGATGTCCTCACCGGAGCCGCCCCTGGCGCGCACGCCCAGCATGCGGTCGGTGACCTCCAGGTCGAGGGCCTCGACCGACTCCGACGTGATGAGCAGCGGGGAGGCGTGCCCCGCGTTGGCGTAGGACAGCTCCCGGGACCAGGCGTCGTAGACCATGTAGAGGCAGCTGACGCTGGGGATCCAGACGCCGCCGTTCCCGTCGGGGGTGCCGAGCTGGCGTACCCACTCGTCGAGTTCGCGCAGGATGTCCGCGGGCTCCCGGTCGGCCTGGGCGAAGGCGCGCAGGGCGGCACGCAACTGCCCCATGACGGCGGCGGCGTGCGGCCCCCGGCCCTCGACGTCGCCGATGACGAGGCCGACGCGGCCCGCGGAGAGCGGGATCGCGTCGTAGAAGTCGCCGCCGACCTGGGTCTGGACGCCGTGCCCGTGTGCCTGGAGCGGCCCTGCGGGCAGGTAGCGGTGGGCCAGGGTCAGCCCGTCCAGGGGTGGGAAGTGGCTGGGCAGCAGACTGTTCTGGAAGGCGAGCGCGGTGCTGCGCTCCTCCTCGAAGAGGCGGGCGTTGTCGATGGCCAGCGCGACCCTGGAGGCGATGGCGCCGACCAGGTCCCGGTCGAAGCCGCCGTAGGTGGTCTTCTGCCGGGGCGAGAGGCCGGAGAGCGCCAGGGTGAGCACACCGAGGACCTCGCCGCGGGCCCGCAGCGGGGCGGCGATGGCGGAGGTGACGCCGACCTGCCGGGAGACCCGGTCGGAACGGTCGTTGGGTGAGTTCTCGTAGAGGTAGTCGCTGCTGACGACGGTCTCCAGGCGACGCATCGCCTGGGTGACGAAGTGGCGTTCGGGGTAGCGGACCTCGTCTCCGACGTCGAACCAGGTCCGGGGCGGCGGGGACCAGCCCTCGGCGTGCACGGAGACCTGTCTGACCAGGCGGTCGTGGTCGTAGAGGTCGATGAAGCAGTGGTCGGCGAACTGGGGCACCAGGATCCCGGCCACGCCCTTGACCGTGGAGTCGAACTCCAGCGAACTGGCCAGGCGACTGCCGATCCGTTCGAGCAGGCCGTACTGTTCCTCGACCCGGCCGCTGCGCAGGGCCTCGCGGGCGATCAGGGCGATGCCGTCGATCTCGCCTGCGTTGTCGTGCATGGGAACGGCCTGGGCCCGTACGTGGATCCAGGTGGAGTCGCCCTTGAGCACGGCGAAGGTGCCCTCCCAGGGTTCGCCGCGCAGGACGCGGCGGGCCAGCTGGGAGGCGTGTTCGCGGTCGGACTCGTGGATGCCGATGTCCAGCAGGGACAGGCCGACATAGTCGCGTCCGCCGACGAACCCGAAGAGTTCGCGCGCGTACGGGTTCCAGTAGCGAAGGAGGCTGAACCGGTCGATGACGACGATGGCGATCTGGGCCTGGTCGACGACCTCGGCCTTGGCTAGCGCGCCGCTCTCCCGGAAGGGCTCACCCCACCGTGTCATCTAGCCGCCACCTCGCCGTCATGAGCTGCGCACATGCCCGCTCCGGGTACTCCGAACGACCGCACCTTGGGGCGAGCGTAGCAACACCGCCAATGTTCCCGCAGCGCAATGAGACAATCCCGATGAGCAACCAATCAACGTGTACGGACGTTTCACGGCTTGGCGACGAAGATGTGCCCCGCGACGTCGGCGGGGATCTCGGTGTCCTCACCTTCGCCGATGACGCGCACTCCGTCGTCCGAAGCTCGCAGTACGACTTCCTGCCCCGGTTGTACCCCGGATTTGCGCAAGGTGAGCATGATGTCGGCGTCCGGCTGGAGTTGTTCACTGATGCGGCGCACGGTGACGGTGCTCTCCGTCTTCGAGGCCGCGTCGATCATCGGCACGATGGAGTCGTCGGTGAACGGCTCGGGTGCGTAGCCCTCCAGGCCGAGCTCCTCCAGCCCGGGGATCGGGTTGCCGTGCGGGCACACCGACGGGGCGTTGAGCAGCGTGACCAGACGCTCCTCCACGGCCTCCGAGATGACGTGCTCCCAGCGGCAGGCCTCGATGTGGACGTCCTCCCAGGGCAGCCCGATGACGTCGACGAGCAGGCGCTCGGCGAGCCGGTGCTTGCGCATGACGTGGGTGGCCAGCCTGCGGCCCTCGGCGGTCATCACCAGGTGTCGGTCGTTCTCGACCCGCAGCAGGCCGTCACGCTCCATCCGGGCGACGGTCTGGCTCACCGTGGGGCCGCTCTGGTGCAGGCGTTCGGCGATGCGGGCCCGAAGCGGGACAATGCCCTCCTCTTCGAGCTCGAAGACCGTACGGAGGTACATCTCCGTGGTGTCGATCAGCCCGTGTGCGGTCAAGACTCCCCTCCCAAGGCTCTGCGCCCGGCGCGCGGTCACGGCGGGCACGGCAGGTCTCTCACAACACAGGCCGGGACCACGTGATTCCCTGGGGCCGAGTGGGGACCGGGGCGTCCGCAGGACCGCGGGAGCGACCACCGATACGCCAAGCATATCGCGGTGCGACGGGCCTGGTTTTCGACGCCGTCTCACGATGCGGACACACTCGGCCCGGGCGACCCCGGCCGGGCAAGGGTCCGAGGTCACAGGCGTGCAGGGTATCTGGTTGAAACGTGAATTATCCAAAAGACCCTTGCGGATCTCCCCTGCAGGCCCCATCATCTCCCGAACCCGCCCGCGACGCGACCAACATCACCCCCGGCCGGCGTTCCCCGCACCCCTGACCGGCCGGCTGTGCTCACCCGGGCCGCGCCTCAGGGCGCCAGGCGCTCGATCTCCCAGCCGCCGTCCTCGACCAGCAGGTAGCGGAAGCGGTCGTGCATGCGGTCCTCACCGCCCTGCCAGAACTCCACCTCCGAGGGGAAGAGCCGGAAGCCGCCCCAGTAGGCGGGCCTGGGGATGGGTTCGTCCGCGGCCCACACCGAGTCGAACTCGTGGAAGAGACGGTCCAGTTCGTCCCGGTCCGCGACCGGTTGGGACTGGCGTTCGCTCGCCCAGGTCCCCAGTTGGGAACCGCGCGGGCGGGAGGCGAAGTAGAGGTCGTTCTCCTCGTCGCCGAGCCGCTCCACCCGGCCCGCGAACAGGACCTGGCGGCGGATCGCGTGCCAGGGGAAAACCACGCACGCACGGGGATCGGCGTCCAGCGCCCGGGCCTTGCGCGAGGTGTAGTTGGTGAAGAAGCGCAGCCCCGCACCGTCGTAGCCCTTCATCAGCACCGTGCGCGAGCGCGGCATCCCGGAGGGTTCCACCGAGGACAGCACCATCGCGTTGGGTTCGGCGAGACCCGATTCGCAGGCCTCGTCGAACCACAGGTGGAACTGCTTCATCGGGAGGTCGGCGAGACCGGAACGGCGCAGAGGCTCACCCATGTACGGTTTCCGCAGTTCGGCAGGGTTCTGGTGATCCACACGACGCATACTCTCACGCCGGTCATCGCGCACCTTCGGGGACCACGGGCAGACACTGGGCGCCCGGTTCGGCGGTGTTGGCGTTACGCATCCCGCACCGCTGGACGACGTGCTGGCGCTGCCGCTCCCCGGTCTCGGGGTTGCGCACCGCCGGGCCGACCAGCACCAGCTGCACCATCCGGCCGTCGAACCAGTTGCCGTCGTTGTCGGCGTCGAACTCGATGTAACCGGAGACCCCGGTGAGGTTGCCGGTGTCCTTGATCGCCCCGTGCAGCAGGTCGCGCTGTTCCTCGTACTGTTCCCGGGTCCGCAGGTACGGGTGCCGGTCCAGCCCGATCCACCGCAGCGGGCTCTTCGCCGTCAGCTCCTCCCGGGTAAGGCCGGTGACCGGAAGCGCCTCGGAGACCACGAGGAGGGCGTCGCTCGCCACGGCGGCGTGCGCGATCGACGGCAGGTCCGTCTTGGGCGCCAGGACCACCTCCCCGTCCTCGTCCTCCTTCTCGTACAGGTCACTCACCAGGGTGTCGATGTCCTCGTAGAACCCCTGGTCGCTGCCGCCCGCGTCGTTCCCCGGGACGCCTTCCTGGCCGCCCCAGGGGCCGCTGGGCGCCAACGGGGTGTAGAACACCGAGTGGTGGTCGGCGTTGCTACCGATGAGCCCCTCCTCGTCGGAGACGAACTTGGAGATGTCGTCACCGCCGAGGATGGTCATGTGCCCGTCGACGCAGTCCTGGCCGCCGGTTCGGATGAACCTGCGGTAGAAGCCGGTGAAGTCGTCGGAGCGGCCCGCGTAGTAGAGCAGGTCCGGTGGGTCGTCGTCGGTGCACAGGCGTTCCAGCTGCTCCGCGTAGGTGGTGTCGGTCTCCGGGTCGCCGGTCTGGTAGAGCAGGACGCCCTCGCCGTCGTACTCGTCGCCGTCGAGCCCCTCCGCGCCCTCCCACACGGTGCCGCCGCCCTCCCGGAAGGCCGCGATGAACTCCCTCGCCAGGTGCGGACCGTACTGTTCGTGCTTGCCGCCCTCGGCGTCGGTCTGGGCACTGGCGATGGCCACCGCGGTCTCGTGCGCCTCCAGCCCGCGCTCCACCCCGTCGGTCCCGCTCCAGGGCACCCCCTGTCTGGCCCAGTGGGCGGCCTGCTCCGCGACACGTGTGTTGGCCGGGGCGATCGGAAAGTAGAACTCGCTGTGCTCCCGCGCGCCGTACTGGGCTACGTCGTCGAAGGTGGCGGTGGTCCCCACCATGGGGATCGAGGCCTCGCCCACCTTCCGGATGGCGCGGCTGTTGGGGACGACGCTGTGGCCGAACCCGACGGCGGCGATCGGGCGGTCCATGCCCAGGCCCTCGTCCTCGGCACGGTCCACGATCTCCTGGGCGGTCACCAGGGAGTGCTCCCAGTCCCGTCCCGCGTTGCCGATGAGGAGTTTGATCCGGGGGTACCTGGCGTCCTTGATCCGGTTGTGCTCGCGCTGTTGGTACGCGAGTCCCAGGAGTTCGCCCTGACCCCCCGCGAGGTTGGGGTCGGCGGGGTCGGCGACATTCAGTTCTGCGATGTGGGCGATGGTGACGTAGGGGTCCCCGCTGGCGCTCACCGCCTCGTTCTGTTCGTGGATGAGCTCGGTGACCTCCTCCAGCCGATCGTGGAACACGAAGTCACCGAAGGTGACCCCGACGCACTGCCTGCCCATGCGCGTGATGCCGTCGGGTTGGCTGACCCCGTCCTGGACACAGGGACGCAGCGCCTGCACCTGAGCGGGCACGAACACCACCCCGAGCAGGATCGCGACCGCGGTCGCCCCCGCGATGCCGGCGGTCCACGCCCCGGCGAGGACCGGACCGCTCAGCACCCACTCGGGGGTGCTGCGCCACGACCGCTCCCTGAGCCCCTGCGGCAACGGCGCGACGGGTTGCGAGACGAGGCGTTCGGTGCCGAGCACCCCGGCCAGGTACCGCCGGCGGGCCCACGCCCGCACCGCCCCGGTCCCCCGCCCCGTCCCGGTGAACTCGGGAAGGGACTCGTGGCGGGTGGCGTCCACGGCGCCGCCGACCAGCGGTTCGGTCCCGACGTCGCGTACCTGTACCAGCAGCAGGGGGTCGGGGAAGGCCCTGCGCAGGCGCTCCTCCTCGATCAGCCAGACCAGGTAGCGGCCGACCCGGCCCAGGCGCTGCTGGTCGTACACGAGCACCGGCCTGGACCTGCGCCGGTGGCGCAGCCGCCGCCGGTTCGCACCGTAGGCCTGGTGCAGGTCGTCCAGAAGGGCGTTGACCGCGATCCGGTGGGTGCCGGGCGGCCGCGTGTCCCCGTCGATGCGCGCGCGGTCGCGGGCGGGGTTGTTGAGCTGGTTGAGGAGGTGGACCCCGTGCGCACGGTGGCGGCCCGTCGCGCCCTCCTCCGCGTCCTGGTCGGAGCCGCTCCTGCCGTTCTGGTCCATGACGTAGCGGTGGCGGTGCAGCCAGAAGTAGGACCGCCAGGGGAGGAAGAAGAAGAACACGGTGAGCAGGTAGACGGCGACCAGGACCGCGCCGACCAGGACCGAGACGAGCTCGTTGACCTGCTTCGCGGCCAGGCCCACGAAGGCGAAGGTGAAGGGGGCCGCGGCGACGACCAGGGAGACGACGAAGGCGAGCGGGGTGAGGACCTTCTCGTCGAGGAAGCCGAAGGTGGCCTTGCCGGAGGCCTGGGTGACCAGGCGGGAGGTCTGGGCGGCGCTGCGGGCGAGCGCCCGCCAGTAGACCACGAAGCGGCTGCGGACCAGTTCCCAGCGGCTGGGCGCCGTCACGGCCCCCGGCGCCTCGGCGGCACGCTGGGCACGGTCCAGGAGTTCGTCCCTGCGTGCGCGGGCGCTGTCCAGGCGGACCTGGCGGAGTTCGTTGATCACCTCCACCTGCGCCCTGCTGCTGTTCTGGAGGGTGCCGTGCTCCTCGGTGGTCTCACCCTTGGCGAACCGGTCCCGGACGCTCTTCAGGTCGCAGCGCCGGAGCCATAGCAGGGAACGGGACCGGGCGAACCGGGGCGCGGGCACGGGTTTGCGTCCGCGCGGCAGCTCGGGCGGATCGTCCATCCACGCGAAACCGCCGTCCACCAGCCGTTCCAGGAGGTCGTACAGCTCCCTGGTGGTGACGTCGGAGTCCTCGTCCTCCGGGCGCCGGCGGGGAGGTGGGGGCGGCGGGGGCGAGCCGGTTTCGGCGCTGCGGGTCCACCAGGGCCAGCGCGGACCCCGCCCCGCGGGGGGCCGCGCCCCCCGGGCGCCGCGGGCCTCACCGCCGGGGGCGCCCGTGGTGTCGGGGTCCTTCCCGCCGGTTCCGCCGCCCTCCTCGGGGATTCCCTCCGGTAGCAGCCACACCGGGCCGACGGCGCACTCGCGTACCAGCATGCGCTGGACGGCAGCGCGGTCCGAGGGGCTCTCGACCGCCAGGTCCAGGACGGGCGGGGGTTCGGCGACGTCCGAGCGTTGGAGTTCGCCCTTCTGGGCGGGGTGCCGACGGGCCACCCGGCGCTCCATCCGCCGGATCCTGGTGTGCTCCGAGCGTGGCGGGCGTCGGCGCAGGTCCTCGAAGACCCGGATGAAGGTGGGTCTGTCCGGCTGCTCCTTCTGGGTGCCGGGTGTCTGGTCGGGCACTCGGAACCTCCCTCCACGCTCGTACCGTGCTCGCCACCCCCCTGACAGCCGCCCCATTAGACAGCAAAAGGGACCCGGGGTTCATCCCTTTTGCCGGTATTAACGCTGACCCATATCGGCCAGAACCTCGGGTGTGAGAATGCGTTGGAGCCGTCACGTGATTTCACGGCGGCAATTGCCGCCCTGACCGGCGGCATCGCGGTGCCCCCCACTACGCTGTTCGACGTGACCGAGATTCAGATTCCCGCGAACCTGCTGCCCGCCGACGGCCGTTTCGGAAGCGGCCCCTCCAAAGTCCGTGCCGCCCAGCTCGACGCCCTCGCCGCCTCCGGCCCCCAGTACATGGGGACCTCCCACCGGCAGAAGCCGGTCAAGTCCCTGGTCGGCCGGGTCCGTGCCGGTGTGAGCGAACTCTTCTCGCTGCCCGAGGGCTACGAGGTGGTCCTCGGCAACGGCGGCACCACCGCCTTCTGGGACATCGCCGCCCACGGCCTGCTGCGCACCAAGTCCCAGCACCTGGCCTTCGGCGAGTTCTCCAGCAAGTTCGCGAAGGTCGCCAAGGGCGCCCCCTGGCTGGAGGACCCGACGGTCATCACCACCGACCCGGGCACCCACGGCAAGGCCGTCGCCGAGGCCGGGGTGGACGTGTACGCCCTCACCCACAACGAGACCTCCACCGGTGTGGCCGCCCCGATCGAACGGGTCGCCGGAGCCGACGAGGACGCGCTCGTGCTCGTGGACGCCACCAGCGGCGCGGGCGGCCTGCCGGTCGACATCTCCGAGACCGACGTCTACTACTTCGCCCCGCAGAAGAGCTTCGCCGCCGACGGCGGCCTGTGGATCGCGGTCATGTCGCCCAGGGCGCTGGCCCGGGTCGAGGAGATCGCCGCGAGCGGCCGCTACGTTCCCGAGTTCTTCTCGCTGCCCACCGCGGTCGCCAACTCCGCCAAGGACCAGACCTACAACACCCCGGCCGTGGCCACGTTGCTGCTCCTCGCCGAACAGCTGGAGTGGATGAACAGCCAGGGCGGCCTGAAGTGGACCGTGGCCCGCACCCACGAGTCCTCCTCCATCCTCTACAACTGGGCGGACCGCTCCCCGGTCGCGACGCCGTTCGTCACCGACCCGACCCAGCGCTCCCAGGTGGTCGGCACCATCGACTTCTCCGACGAGGTCGACGCCGCCCAGATCGCCAAGATCCTGCGGGCCAACGGCATCGTGGACACCGAGCCCTACCGCAAGCTGGGCCGCAACCAGCTCCGGGTCGCCATGTTCCCCGCGGTGGAGCCCAGTGACGTCAACGCGCTCACCGAGTGCATCGACCACGTCCTGACCAAGCTTTCCTGAGACGGGGGCTCCCGCAGGACCGTCCCGAACCGGTCCGCCGACGTTGGAGAATGGAGGCCGACCCGCCGCACGTGGGTCGGCCTCCTTTTCGCACTCACGCTCATCGCTTGTCAGGACGGTTCCACTGTGCGCAGGAACAAGAAGACCGAACTCCCCATCAAGATCATTTCGCACCGGGGCGCCTCCGGGCACCGGCCCGAGCACACCCTGGCCTCCTACGAACTGGGGGCCCGGCACGGCGGCGACTTCATCGAGATGGACCTGGTCGCCACCAGGGACGGCCACCTGATCTGCCGCCACGAGCAGGAGATCGGCGGGACCACGGACGTGGCCGACCGCCCCGAGTTCGCCGACCGGCGCACCACCCGGACCGTCGACGGCCACGAGGCGGAGGGGTTCTTCGCACAGGACTTCACCCTCGAGGAGATCAAGAGCCTGCGCGCCCGGGAACGCATGGCCGAGGTCCGCCCGGACAACGCCGTGATGGACGGGACCTACCAGATCCCGACCCTCCAGGAGGTCATCGATCTGGCCCTGGCCCTCACCGAGGAACTGGGCCGCCCGATCGGGATCTACCCCGAGACCAAGCACCCGGCCTACCACGTGGAACAGGGCCTGGAGCTGGAGCCGAAGCTGATCGCCGCACTGCGCGAGGCGGAGCTGGTCGGCGAGGAGCCGAGGGTACCGGTCTTCCTCCAGTCCTTCGAGGCAGAGAGCCTGCGCAAGCTCGCAGAGACCGGGCTGCCCCTGGTGTACCTGATGGGCACCGAGGAGCACTGGCTGCACTACACGACCCCGGACGGCCTGGCAGAGGTGGCGGCGTTCGCGCACGCCATCGGCCCGCACAAGAGCCTGGTCGTGCCGACCGGTGAGGACGGCTCCCTGGGCGAACCCACCGACCTGGTCGAGAACGCCCACGAGGCCGGCCTGCTCGTGCACCCCTACACGTTCCGCAGCGAGAACCACTTCCTCCCCGCCGAGCTGCGCTCGGACGGCGACCCCCACGACTACGGGGGCTTCGCCGCCGAGTACGAGGCCTTCTTCGAGGCCGGGGTGGACGGCGTGTTCTCCGACTTCTCCCGGCACGCCTTCCTGTGCCGGGAGCACTTCCTGGACCCCCAGCCGGTCGGATAGCGGCGCGGCCCCGGGCCCGCGCGGGGTCCGGGGCGCCTCCCGGTGCGGCTCAGCCGCCGCGCCCGTGCGGGGTCAGGTCCGGCGGACCAGGAGGACGATGCCGCCGATCAGCACGACGGCCACCGCGACCCCGCCGAAGATGAGCGGAGCGGCGCCGTTCGACGTTTCCTCGTCCCCGGTGCCTCCGTCCCCGGTGTCCCCGCCCGAGTCCCCGCCCCCGGCCGCTTCGGCGGGGGACTCCTCCCCCGCAGCCCCGGCGGCGGAGTCGGGGAGCTGTTCGCCCTCCAGGGGGACCCACCAGACCTCGGCGCCGGGGCCCTCGGTCCCGGCCATCAGCGCGGTGCCGTCCGGGGTGAACGCCACCGACTCGCCCTGTTCCGTCTCCGGCAGGTCGAAGGAGCCCACCGAGGCGCCCGGCACCCCGTTGGTCGCGTCGTAGAGGGTCACGCCCCAGTAGGTACGGATGGCGTAACGGCTGCCGTCGGGGCTGAACGCGGCGTCGGTGGCGAACAGCGGCGCGGAGTCGACCCTGCCCAGGACGTTCTCGCCGTCGGGGTCCAGGTTCTCCGGAGCCGCGTACACACTGCCCGCGAACTCCTTGGACACCACGTACAAGCGTCCGTCGCGCGGGTCGATCATCATCCCCTCGGCGTCGCGGCCCCCGTCCTCGTAGGTGAAGGTGAGCACCGCCGGATCGACGGTCGTGTCGGCCAGGACCTCGGGTTCGGCGAAGTGGTGGACGCGGACGTTCGGCCAGCTACCGCCGAAGTTGTCGCCGATGTCGCCGACGAACACCGCCGGTTCGCCCCCGGGGCCCAGGGCGACGGTGATCGCCTCCCAGTCCCGGAGTTCCACGTTCAGGGCGATGGTCGCGACCGTCTCGCCCTCCTCGTTCACCGCGTACACCTCGGGCGCGAAGTCACCGCTGTCGTTGTGCGTCCACCACACGCCCTCGTGCCGCAGCGAGGGCGCCAGTCCGCTGGACTCGGCGACCCGCTCGTCCTGGAACTCGAAGGCGACCTCCGAACCCTCCGGTCCCTCGCTGCCGCGCGGGTAGTCGGGCCCGCCCGTACCGCCCTCGGGGTCCACGGGCTCGGCCGTGGCGGGTACCGCCGGGGAGAGTGCGAACAGGACGGCCGTGACGAGGGCCAGAGGTCTTCTCATGCCCGCCATCCTGCCAGGAGAAGTCCCGGGTGGCTTGCACCCGGGTGCGAGCGGGCACATTCGGCTTACACGCAGTGCCGCGAGGAGGGACCCATGAGGATCGTCGCCTGTCTCAACGGGGATCGCCGTCCGGGCGCGCACCCGGCCCTGCCCGTGTCCGTCGACCAGCTCGTCACCGACGCCCGCTCGGCGGTGGCCGCGGGCGCCACCGCCGTGCA
The DNA here is from genome assembly GCF_055763695.1 of Nocardiopsis moroccensis. NCBI lineage: Bacteria > Bacillati > Actinomycetota > Actinomycetes > Streptosporangiales > Nocardiopsidaceae > Nocardiopsis > Nocardiopsis moroccensis. The sequence continues at coordinate 4,081,922 of NZ_CP199747.1, forward strand.
CATCCACCCGCGCGACCACGGGGGCGCGGAGTCCCTGGAGCCCCAGGTGGTCTCGGAGCTCATGGAGCGGATGCGCGCCGAGATCCCGGACGTCCCGGTGTCGCTGACCACGTCCCTGTCCGCGGAGTCCGACCCGTGGCGGCGCTACGACCTGGTGCAGCGGTGGGCCTCCCCGGCCTTACCGGACTCGGTTTCGGTGAACCTGCACGAAGCGGGCTCGGTGGACCTGATCCAGCTGTTGGGCGACCGCCGTGTGGCCGTGGAGGCGGGGGTGTGGACGGTGGAGGCCGCACGGATCCTGGTCGCCACCCGGGTGGAGGTCGCGACCGTGCTGGTGGAGCCGACCCAGGTCGCGGCGGATGACGCCCGGCGCAACGCCGACGCGATCAACTCCCTGCTGGACCGGGCGAAGGTGGGCGTCCCCCGCCTGTTGCACGGCGCGGACGCGACGGCCTGGCCGATGCTGGAGGACGCCCTGGACGCGGGGCTGGACATCCGGATCGGGCTGGAGGACACGATGCGCCTGCCCGACGGTACGGAGGCGCACGACAACGCGGAGCTGGTGGCGCACGCGCTCACGCTGGCCTCCGCCTGAACCAGGACCGCCCGGTGTCGCGGGCGGGCCCGTGCTCGCCTCCGCCGGGGCAGACGGGTCCGGGACGCCCGTGTTCGCGCCCGGGGACGGCTGAACGCCCGGCGGCTCTACGTCTGCGCTCTTTCGGCCAGCCGGCGTTCGAGCCGCTGCTCGGTGGCGGAAAGGGCGTCGATGCGCTCCCGGACCGCCTGGAGCCGCTGTTCGTAGAGGGCGACGGCCTCGGCGCAATCGGGTTCGCGGACCAGGTCGAGTTCGAGGCAGGCCCGCAGTTCCTGGACGTCCTGCGAGGTCAGGCCGGATTCGAGGAGGAGGCGGATGTTACGCACCCGTTCGACCGCCTCGGCCCCGTACTCCCGGTAGCCGTTGGCCGCCCGTTCGGAGGAGAGCAGACCGCGCTGTTCGTAGTACCGCAGGGACCGGGGGCTGGCACCCGTGCGTTCGGCGAGTTCTCCGATGCGCATACCGTCTCCGTTTCCGTCAACGAGTGCTGCTGCGGACACGTGTTCCGGGGCGACTCCGCGGGCACGCGCCGGCGTCACACGTACCCGCAAGCCTACGGGCCCCGCTCAGTCCGCGTCGGCCCGGCTCGGTTCGGCGGGTGCCGGGGCCGGGGCGGGGAACCACCGGACGGAGAGCACCATGACCACGAGGGCGGCCAGGCCGATGGCGGTGGCGACGATCGGCACCCCCGAACCTCCGGCCCCGGCGACGACCGTGCCGCCCACGGCGCCCGCCACCGCGGTGCCCACGTAGAGCCCGCCGGTGTTCAGGGCCAGGGCCTCGGTGCCCGCGTCCCCGGCCAGACGGAGGAGTCGGGCGTTCATCGGGGCGGCGAACCCCCAGGCCGCGAACCCCCACAGGGCCAGCACGCACCCCAGGGCCCACACCGGGGCAGCGCCCGCGCCGAACCGTCCGAGGACTGCCAGGGCCAGGCTGGTCGCGACCATGCCGCCGAAGGCGGCGAGCAGGACGCGGTCGGCGCCCCAGAGGTCGGTGGCCCGCCCGCACAGGAGGGTGCCGACCGCCCCGGCCGCCCCCACCACCGCGATCAACGGGGACAGTGCGGCCCCGGTGGCCCCGGTGAGGTCCAGGGTGATCGGGGCGATATAGGTGTAGGTCATGAACCCGCAGGTGGCGCCCATGACGGTGCCGGTGACGCAGAGCAGGAGAGCCGGGCGTCCCAGGTGGCGCAACTGCTCGCGGACCCCGGTCTCCGGTGCCCCGGGCAGTCCGGGCAGGCGCAGGGCCGAGGCGGCGAGGACCGCGCAGGTGAGCAGGGCCACGGCCACGAAGGCCGAACGCCATCCGAGGGCGGAGCCCAGGAATGCGCCGATCGGAACCCCGAGGAACAGGGCCACGGTCAGACCCGCCGCGACCGCCCCCACGGCGCGTCCGGTCCGCTCGGGCGGGGCGAGCCTGGCCGCCATGGAGAAGGCGGCCGGAGTGAGGGTCGCGGCGATCAGCGCGGCAACCACGCGCATCGCCATCAGGACGGCGTAGGTGGGGGCGAGGGCGGTCACCAGGTTGGCGAGTGCGAACAGGGCGAGCCCGACGAGGAGGAGGGACCGGCGTGGTGCCCGCGCGGTGGCCACCGCCAGCGGTGGGGCCGCCACGGCGTAGGTGAGGGAGAAGACCGTCACCAGTTGTCCGGCGACGGCGACGCCGACGTCGAGGTCCTGGGCGATGACCGGCAGGAGTCCGGCGATGACGAGGTCGTCGGTCCCGACCGCGAAGGCGGTCAGGGCCAGGCACGCCAGCCAGCCGGAGCGGAGTGTGTGGGTGGACATGGCGGCACGCTAGAACCTTGACACCGGCGTCAGGGTCAAGCCGGGAGGGGCCGCGCGGCCGCGTGGGGAGCCGGGGCGTGGAGGTCGGACTCAGCCGAGCAGGGTGCCCAGGACCACGATGAGCATGATCGAGCCGAGCACCACGGGCAGCAGCCAGCGCTGCTTGCGGTTGTTGGTGAGCATGCTCATGACGTGCCCCGCTCCGGGTCTCGTTGGGATTCGCTACCCCAGAGTAGACCCCAGGTCCGAACGGTCCGGTAGCGGTCGGGGTCTCCTGGTCGGCTCTCCACGAGGTCGACCCGGTCCACCGGCCAGTCGGCGGAGGGCGCGGGGCCGAGTGCGCGCAGGGTCTCGGCGGCGTCCCGGGGCGGCCTGGCCCGGGCCAGGGTGATGTGCGACACGAAGGGACGTGACGCGACGGGCACGCCCGCGGCGCGGGCGGCCTCCCCCAGGACCTCGGCGAGCTCGTGGAGCCCCTCCCCGCCGACCCCGGCCCAGAGCACCGAGGCCCTATCGGCCCGGAGGGGGAAAGTGCCCCAGTCCTCCAGCGAGAGGTCGAGGGCGGGGCGGCCCGTCAGCGCGCGGTCCAGCGCCCGGGTGAGTTCGGGGAGCCGGTCCCCGGCCTCGCCGAGGAACACCAGGGTGAGGTGCCATTCCCGCGGAGGGCTCCAGCGCAGTCCCCGGGCCGCGGGCCGGGCCGCGCGCACCGCGGACTCCAATTGTCCGCGAACCGGCGGCGCCGGCCACAACGCGACGAAGAGGCTCATGGGAGCATCCTCCCACCGGGGCCGTCAACGCCGTAGGTCGGCGCCCTGCTGTGGCTCGGTCCCCCGGTCGGGGCGTTCCCGGGCGGCGGCCTCTTCCACAGGTCGGACGCGCAACTGCTGCGGCGCCGCGTGCTCGGCCTCCCCGGCCCGCCCGGTTCTTCCGTCCTCCCCGGGCCTGCCGGATGTCTCGGTCTCCCGGGGCACCTCGGGCTTCCCGGTCTCACCGGTACGCGGAGCGCGCCGTCTCCGGGGCAACAGCTCCCGGGCCCGGACGTCCTTGACCCGCATCAGCAGCACGGAGATCACACCGACCACCGCGATGGTCACCACGCCGCCGACGGTCAGGCTGGTCTGAGGGCCGAAGGCGTCGGCGATCAGGCCCACCACCGGGGCTCCGATCGGGGCCACGCCCATGAACACCAGCAGGAACATGCTCATCGCGCGGCCGCGCATCTGCGGGTCGACGCTGAGCTGGAAGGTGGCGTTGAGCGTGGTCACGAAGGTCATGAAGAGCACCCCCATCGGGACCAGGACCAGTACGAACGCCACGTAACCGGGCATCAGGCCCGCAGTGAGCTGGGCCGCGCCGAAGCCCATCGAACCGATCAGCACCAGCCGCAGCCGCGGGTACTCGCGGCGAGCGGCCAGGAGGGCGCCGACCAGGGCACCCACCGCGAGCGCCGCGGCGGCGACCCCGAAGGCCTCGGCCCCGGTCTCGAACACGTTGTTGACCATCAGGGCGATCTGGTTCTGCACGTTGGCGCCGAAGAACTGCACGGCGGCGGCGAGGGCCAGCAGCAGAACGAGGTCGTGTCTGCCCCCGATGTACCGCAGCCCCTCCCGGATCTGTCCCTTGCCCCGCGGCATGCGCTCGGTGGGGTTGAGGTCGGCGGTGCGGATCAGCAGCAGGGCGACGATCGTGAAGGCGAACGAGAGCCCGTTGATCATGAAGACGGGGCCGCTACCGATCAGCCCGATGAGCAGCCCGGCTACGGCGGGGCCGGTGACCCGGCCGAGCTGGAAGCTGGCGCTGTTCAGGGCGATCGCGTTGGGCAGCATCTCCCGGTCGACCATCTCCGGGACGAAGGCCTGCCGTCCCGGGTTGTCGAGCACGGTGATCATGCCCAGGCCGAAGGCGAACAGGTAGACGTGCCAGACCTCGGCGGCTCCGAGTGTGGCCAGCACGCCCAGGGCGACCGCGAGCACGCCCATGGTGGACTGGGTGAGGACCAGCAGTTTGCGCTTGTCGAAGCGGTCCACCATGGCGCCGCCCCAGAGCCCGAAGAGGAGCGTGGGCAGGAACTGCAGGGCCGTGGTCATCCCCAGCGCGATGCCGCTGCCGCCGCTGAGCTGGAGGACCAGCCAGTCCTGGGCGATGCGCTGCATCCAGGTGCCGGGGTTGGAGACGAGCTGGCCGAGGGCGTAGATCCGGTAGTTGCGGACGGCCAGGGAACGGAACATCGCGATACGGCGCATCACTCCCTCCCCGTGGCGGCTCCGCGCCGGGGAGGGACTGAAACGACCACCGTGGAGTGGTTTCGGGGAAAGAGAAGTAAACGGCGTTGACTCATCATCTGTGCCAACGCCGTCCACCGGGCCCCGCATTCCCCGGGGCGGAGGGTCCGCCCCGGGGACCGGATCAGCTGATCAACGCGGAGATCGGCGCCTCCGCGAAGTGGATCAGGAAGATGACCGAGATCAGCCAGAGGAGGGGGTGGACCCGGCGGCCCCGCCCCGTGACCAGCATGACGAAGGCGTAGCCGAGCAGGCCGAACCCGATGCCGTTGGCGATCGAGTAGGTGAACGGCATCATGATGATCGCCAGGAAGGAGCCGATGCCGATCGCCGGGTCCTTGAAGTCGATTCCGGTCACCTGGGTCATCATCATGAACCCGACGATGACCAGGACCGGGGTGGCCGCCTCGAAGGGGACCAGGGTGACCAGCGGGGTGAAGAGCGTCGAGACGAGGAACATCCCGCCCGTGACGATCGGGGCGACACCCGTGCGCGCGCCCTCACCGACGCCCGCCGCGGACTCGGCGTAGAGGGTGGCGACCGAGGCGGAGCCGATACCGCCGAGGAGGGTGCCGAAGGCGTCAGCGGTCAGGACGCCGCGGGCGCCCTCGATGTTGCCGTCCTCGTCGGCCAGGTCGCCCTGGTGGGCGACGCCGACCATGGTGCCCATGGTGTCGAAGAAGTCGGCCAGGAGCAGCGTGAAGACCAGCATCACGACGGTGGCGACGCCGACGTCGGAGAAGCGGCCCGCGAGACCGCCCTCGGCGAAGAGGCCGAGGAGGGAGAGGTCGGGCAGGGCGATCAGGTCGCCCGCGCTGGTGGGCAGGCTCGGGACGGTCAGGCCCCAGCCGAGGCGGTCGCCGCCGTTGCCCAGGAGGGTCTCGACCACGATCGCGATGACGGTGGTGACCACGATGCCGATGAGGAGGGCACCGCGCACGTTGCGCACGTAGAGGGCGATGCTCAGCAGCAGGCCGATGACGAAGATCAGGATCGGCCAGCCGTTGAGGCCGCCCGAGCCGAGCTGGACCGGGGTGCCGTCGCCGGCCTGCACGAAACCGGCGTTGACCAGACCGATCAGGGCGAGGAAGAGACCCACGCCGACGGCGATCGCGACCTTCAGACCGGGCGGGATCGCGGCGAAGACCGCGGTACGGAAACCGGTCAGCACCAGGATGAGGAGCAGGACGCCCTCGATGATGATCAGCAGGAACACGTCCGCCCAGGGCATGAGCGGCGCGATGCCGTAGGCGACGACGGCGTTCAGCCCCATGCCCGCCGCGATGGCGAACGGGTAGCGGCTGACGACGCCCATGAGGACACAGGAGAGCGCGGCGACCAGGGCGGTCATGGCGGCGACGCCGGGGATGCCCAGGGTCTCGCCGTTGACGTCCTCGGCGGTGCCGATGATCAGCGGGTTGAGGACGACGATGTAGGCCATGGCGAAGAAGGTCGCCAGACCGCCGCGGATCTCGGTGCCCAGGGTCGAGCCGCGCTCGGAGATGCGGAAGAAGCTGCCCGAGCCCTTGGGGACTCGGTCCTGGGCAGGTACGTCGGAGGGGGATGGATTCGGTGAGTTCACGTCGTCAGCCTGACCTGGTCGTGTTACTGGACAACAAGGATTCTGCGCCAGATTAGTTGCATCTTCGTACAACACAGGCCACGTGTTTCACATCGGTTTCATAGAAAACGCCATATGGTGGGATGATCCGCTCCTTGGCTGTGACCAACACATCCCCGCCCCGAGCAGGGGCGACGGCTGCTCCCCTCCCCTGACGACACACCAGCGGATAGCCTGGTCCCGTGCCCAAACCTCGCCAGCCAGACCCCGAAGTCCACGAGAGCGACTACCGCGTTCCGGCGGCCCTCGGCACCCTCGCATGGGCGATCGCGCTCGTGGTGCTCCTCGCCATGGGCGACGGCCTGCCCTCCTCGGAGCGGTGGTGGATCGGCGTCTGTGTGACCGGGATCGCCCTCGGCGTCTTCGGTTTCCTCTACATCCCGCGCCTGCTCCGCAAACGCGACGAGGCGGCGGATCGGGTCACCGAACGGACGGCCGACGGTTCCGGGGCCCGCTGAACCGGATCGCCGCACCCACCGGGGCACTTTGCCGCCTGCCCGATAATGGGCGGGTGTCTGAGACAGAATTCCCACTCCCGCGCGGTCTCGCCGACCGCCTACGCGACATCCTCGTCGACGCCGACTACACGGTGTCCGGTGTCCGCGACCGCCTCGGCGACGCCGCAGCGAAGGCCCTGGCCCGCGAGCAGCTCGTGCCCGCACTGCGCGCCACGGGCGGGGAGGAACGCCTCGGACTGCTCCTGCGCCTGTGGTGGCTCCAGACCCCGATCCCGGCGCGCGCGGCCCGTTCCATCCTCCCCGTCGACGAACTCGCCGAGGCCGGGCTGGTCACCGTGGAGGAGGGGCCCGACGGGCCCGCCGTCCGCGCCCTCGTCCACCTGGGCCCCTGGGAGCTGGAGGACGACCGCCCGGGCTTCGTCGTCTCCGACCCCAAGGTGCGCCCCGGCAGCGGAGCCGTCCCCGGGAACGACCACGTGGTCGGTGCGGGCGGCGCCTCCGCCAACCTCTCCCGGCTGATCGTGGACGGCCCCTTCGAACGCGCCCTGGACCTGGGTACCGGCTGCGGGGTCCAGGCCCTGCACCTGGCCTCCCGGGCCCGCGAGGTGATCGCCACCGACCTCAATCCGCGTGCGGTGCGCCTGGCCGGGATCAGCCTGGCCCTGTCCGGTGTCACCGACGCCCGGCTGGCCCAGGGCTCGCTGTTCGAGCCGGTCAGGGACGAGCGCTTCGACCTGATCGTGTCCAACCCGCCGTTCGTCATCACCCCCGAGTCGGCCCGCTTCACCTACCGCGAGTCCGACCTGCCCGGTGACACCGTGTGCGCGGAGCTGGTCCGGCAGGCCCCCGCGCACCTCACCGAGGGCGGCTGGGCCCAGTTCCTGGCGAACTGGACGCATACCGACGGCGACGACTGGGAGGACCGGGTCGGCGGCTGGATCACCGGCACCGGGTGCTCCGGCTGGGTCGTGCAGCGCGACGTCCAGGACCCCGCCGAGTACGTGGAGCTGTGGCTGCGCGACTCCTGCGAGCACGGCACCCCCGAGTACACCCGGCGCTACGACGCCTGGCTGGACTACTTCGACCGCGAGGGCATCAAGGGCATCGGCTTCGGCTGGATCAGCCTGCGCAACGACGTCGCCCAGGACGCCACCGTGAAGGTGGAGGAGTTGAGGCACGAGGTCGAGCAGCCGGTCGGGCCGTACCTGCCGGACGTGGTGGACGGGGCGATGACCGCCCACCGCCTCACCGACGCGGCCCTGCTGTCCGCCCACGTCGCCCTGGCGCCGGGCGTGGTCGAGGAGCGCGTGGCCGTGCCCGGAGCGCCCGACCCCGAGAAGATCGTCCTGCGCCAGCGCGAGGGGCTGCGCCGGGTGGCCCGCATCGGGACCGTGGAGGCGGCCCTGGCCAGCGTCTGCGACGGCACCATGCCGGTCGGCCCGCTGCTGGACGCCATCGCCGAACTCATGGGTGAGGATCCGGCCCTGCTCCGCGAACGCACTCCGGAGGCCCTGCGCACCCTGATCTCCGAGGGCTTCTTCCGCGTCGCCCGCTGACGGAGGGGCCGAACGGCCGGGGCGGCCGGCGGGACCGGCGACCCGGGCGCCCGCCGCGGCCTACTCGCCCGGCACCGCCGCCCCGTACGTGTCCTGGGCCGGGGACGGCGGTACGGGCGCGCCCCGTTTGTGCAGGAAGCTGAAGGCGCTCGCCGCCAACAGCGCGGTGGCGGCGACGACCAGCGTCGCCCGGTAGCCGTTGTCGAAGGCCTGGGTGGCCGCCTCCAGCAGGGCCCGCGCGCCCGCCGTGTCCATCCCCTCGGCGGCGGTGCGGGCCTCGTCCAGCCCCTCGGCCGCCGAGACGGGCGCCTGGCCTGGCAGAGCGACGGTCCGGGTGTACACGGCGGCCATCAGACTGCCCAGGACCGCGACGCCGGTCAGGCTGCCGAGCTCGTAGGAGACCTCCTCCACCGACGCGGCCATCCCCGCCCGGTGCGCGGGGGCGCTGCCCACGATCGCGGTGGAGGCGGCGGTCATCGCCGCACCCGTGCCCGCGCCCATCACCAGCAGCCCCGCGACCGTCCAGACCAGCGGTGCCGAGGTGGACAGCAGCACGCCCACAGTGCCCAGGGCGGTGGCCAGCAGGCCCGCGCCCATCACCGGCCGGGCGCCCAGCCGGTACAGCAGCGCGCCGACGGTGACGCCCACCGGCAGGGCGCCGAGCGCCGTCGCGGCCACGGTGAGCCCCGAGTGCAGGGGTGAGTAGCCCAGCACCAGCTGGAGGCGTTGGGTGAGGACCAGCTGCACCCCGGCGAGCGCGAACATCCCCATCCCCGCGGCGAGGACACCGATGAGGATGCGGGGGTCGCGGAAGAGCGCGAAGTCGATCAGCGGGTGGACCTGCCCGCGCTGGCGCCGTACGAAGCTCCAGAAGCCGAGGAGGGCCACGGCCAGAGCCGCCGCGACGGCGAGCGCGGACGGTTCCGGACCGGTGGTCTCCTTGATCGCGTAGACCACCCCGACCAGACCGGCCATGACCTGGACCGAGGCCGGCAGGTCCCAAGGCCGGTCGGGGCTGCCCGAGCCGCCCGGCGCGACCACGGCGGCCAGGACCAGCGCAGCCAGCACGATCGGCACGTTCACCAGGAAGACCGAGCCCCACCAGAAGAACTCCAGCAGCGCACCGCCCGCGATCGGCCCGATCGCGGAACCGACCATCGCCATCGTTCCCCAGATCCCGATCGCGATCCCGCGTTCCCGTTCGTCCGTGAAGGTGATGCGGATCAGCGACAGGGTCGCGGGCATCATCGCCGAGGCGCCCACGGCCAGGAAGGCGCGTGCGGCGATCAGCACGGCCGGGTCAGGTGCGTAGGCGGCGGTCAGCGAGGCCGCGCCGAAGAGCACGAGCCCGATCAGGTACATCCGTTTGTGGCCGACCCTGTCGCCGAGCGTTCCGGCGCCCAGCAGCAGGCCCGCCATCACCAGGGGGTAGGCGTTGATGATCCACAGCCGGTCCGAGGCACCGGCGTCGAGCTGCGCGCTGAGGGTCGGCAGCGCGGTGTAGAGGATCGTCATGTCGACCGAGATGAGCAGTAGTCCGGCCGAGACCGCGGCCAGGACCAGCCAGCGCCTGGCTCTGGAGAGCGGTCGGTCGTCCGCCGACTGGTCCCCCGTTCTGATCGCCTCGCTCACCGACGCCCACCCGCGCCCTCGACCCCGAACCGCGTGTCCGTGATGTCCGGGATGAGGGTTCTCGCACTCGGTCGCATCCGGTGACTGTATCTTCCGGGGCGGAGGGCCCCGGACGCGGTCCGACCGGGGGCGCCTCCGGCCGCTTCCCCACGGGCTGGTGCGGTCCCCCCGTCGGCGGTACCGGTAGCGTTTCGGCCATGAGTCCCACTCCCACGGCCCGCGTGTCCGCCCTCGCCGCCTACCCCGTCAAGGGGTGCGCCGGGCTCGCCCTGGACACCGCCGAGATCACCCCGGCCGGGATCGCCCACGACCGCTCGTTCATGGTGGTCGACGACTCCGGTGACTTCCGCAGCCAGCGCAGGGACCCCAGGATGGCGCGGATCGTGCCCGAACTCGACGCGGACGGCAGCAGGCTGGTGCTGCACACCGAGGGTTTCGCCCCGGTGAAGGTCGACGTGGACCCCGGGGGCCGCCGCCTGGAGGTGACCGTGCACAGCAAGCCCCTGGTGGGCGTGGATCAGGGCGAGGAGGCCGCCGGGTGGCTGACCGAGTTCCTCGGGGAACCCAGCCGCCTGGTGCGGGTCCCCGACGACCACCGGCGCGAGACCAGCGGACTCACCCGGGGCACCACCGGTTTCGCCGACGGGCACGCCGCCGTGATGGCGTCGCTGTCCTCCCTGGACCTGCTGAACGAGCGCGTCCTCGCCGCCGGCGGCGACCCGCTACCGATGGACCGCTTCCGGCCCAACATCGTCGTGTCCGGCTGGCCCGAGGCGCACACCGAGGACCGGGTACGGGCGGTCCGTCTGGGCAGCGCGGAGCTGGGGTACGCCAAGGTGTGCATCCGGTGCGCGGTCACCACGGTCGACCAGGGCACCGGGGAGAAGCGGGGCCCCGAGCCGCTGCGCACCCTGGCCGGGTACCGGCGCGCGGACGACGGCGGGGTGGCGTTCTGTTCGAAGTTCGCCGTGACCGCTCCCGGCACCGTCTCCGTGGGCGACGCCCTGGACGTCACCGAGTGGGCCGAGCCCGAGCAGGGTCTGGGGCCGAGGCTGGCCGCGGCCACCGGCTGACCGCCCGGTCATTGGCCCCGATGGACCTGCCCGCAGCGCAGGTCCCGCCCGGCTACGAGCCCTGGTTCCCGCTCGGCTCAGAGGCCGTTCCGTGCCGCGGGCGGATGCCGTCCGTGCTCAGCCCGCTGGCCCCGGCTCTCAGGATTCGGGGCGCTTCACGTAGGAGCCCATGCCGGGGAAGGTCTCGACCAGGCCCCGGCTCCGCAGACCGACCAGGGACTTCTGCGCGGTCGCGGAAGCCACCTGGTATTCCTGCATGATGCTGAGGACGGAGGGGACCCGATCCCCCGGCCCGTACTCGCCCGCCCGGATACGTCTCTCCAGCTCATCGGTGATCTGAACCCAGCGCGGGAGACCTTCTTTCCACTCCATCTTGAGCACGCTAGGCAGACCACATATTCCCAGCAATCCAAGAACGCCTAGCATGCTATATCTGAACTGGTCTATTATCGATCCTTGAATATGAAAGCGGCCCCGCGACGCTGGCACGTCCGGGGCCCGGTCCACCTGGAAAAGGCAGGCAGACGTGAATACCCTACTGTCCCCGTTCGCCGTGCTCGCACGGCTTCTCAGGCCCTCCCGCGGAGTGCACACCAGCCCGTGCGGCTACCTGTGGGAGCTGGGAGCCGAAGCACGGCGCAACCGTTCCCGCCGGGTACGCCGCTACGTCCAGGCGCTCGCCCCCGTCGGGTCCGCGTCCATCGAACCCGCTCTCCTGCCGACCGCTCCCCCGGTGCACCCGTTCACCGCACCCGAGCCCACCGGACCCACGAACCCCACTCCGCTGGTGCCCGCACCCCGGAAGCCGGTCGAGGACAGCCGATACGAGGAGTTCCCCCAGACGGAGATCGTGCGCGGCCCCTACCTGGCCTGGGAGTCCGCCTGGAAGAAGGTGGCCGCGTGAACGAGCACACCGACACCCTGGCCCACCGGCTCACCCGGCTCCTCAACGATCCCGGCCTCGCCGCCGACGCGGTCACCCGGCTGATCTCCGCCGAAGCGGTCTTCGGGTACCTCGACGACGCGCTGCGCTCCGGCGGCGACCTGCCCGCCCGCTGGACCGCCCGCCCCTGACAGCGGCGATCTTGCTACCAGGGGCAAGTTCGGCGCCCATTTCGCCTCTGGTAGCAAGATCACCGCGGAAGGGAGGCGTTTCCTACTCCAGGTCGGCCTCGGCGAGCAGGTACGCGGCGTGCTCCGGGTCCCGCAGCACCGCGGCGAGCAGGTGGCGGCGGGACCACTGCCCGGCCCGCCAGCACAGGGCGCGGGCCAACCCCTCCGTGCCCGAGGCGTGCACCGAGCCGTCGCCGGTGTACCAGTCCACCTCCACGCCGTCCACCGTGAGCTGCTGGTGGTGCAGGTAGGTGCGGTCCGGTTCGTCACCGCCCGCGAGGAACAGCGCGGCCTCGTCGGGGACCGCACGGATCCGCCCCGCCGAGTTCACCTTCCCGGTGATGCTCTCCGAGGCCAGGTCCAGGTCGAGCACGTCGGCGAGCCGCTCGGCGGTGTCCGCGGCGGCCAGCACCAGCGGACGGTCCGCCACCAGCGGCAGCAGGTCCGGCGAGTCCACCACCACGGCGTCCTCGGCGTCGGCCACCACGATCGCCCCTCCCCTGACCGCGCGGACCACGGTGGGCGGGGTGACCAGGTCGGTGTCGACGTCGGCCAGGGCCGTCCACAGCCGGCGCAGGGCGGTGCGGCCGACGTGGCGGGCCGGGTCGGCGAGCCGGTTCAGCAGGTCGTCGGCGCCGTCGGGGTCGGCGAGCAGGTCGGCGAGGGTCGTGCGGACGCCGAGCGCCCGGGCGAACTCGGGGTCGACCTCGGCCGGAACCTCGTCGTAGAGGCCCAGGAGCGCGTCCTCGGCGTCGGCGGTGCGCAGCTCGACCGGGGCCCGGTCGTCCAACAGCGCCCTGCTGCGCAGCCACCAGGAGGTGTAGGAGGGCACGTCGACGACCCGGCCGTCCGGCATGAGCAGCCGCGCGGGTTCGGTGACGGCCGCGCGGAGCGGCCCCCGGGAGAGCATGGCCAGGGCCCGGGGCCAGGCCTCGTCGGCGATGTAGTCGAGGTCGGCGACGCACACCAGTTCGGGGACGACGGGCGGGAGTTCGGGGTCTCCGACGCGTTCGAGGACCTCGTCGGCCCAGTCCTCCAGGCCGTCGGGGCCGTCCTCCCCGGCCGCGCCGTCGAAGGCCTCCGCGAGGTCCTCACCGAGCGCGGCCTCCTCGGCACGGACCACGGTCAGCCCCCACAGGGCGCCCACCGCGCGCAGGGTGTCGGTGCCGTGGCGGCTGACGAGGTCCTCGTGGACGGTGCCGAAGGGCGCGTCCTCGACCAGCAGACCGGCCAGGGGAGCCCCGGGGACGAGGAGTTCGGCGGCGATCGAGTAGCTGTCCTCGTCGTCGCGCAGGGCCAGTTCGGACAGCCAGGGCGCGTCCTCGACGGTCGTCCCGGAGGCGGCGACCAGGTCCAGGACGGCCTCGGCGACGGGCTCGGGGTCCTCGGCGTCCAGCGAGCTCCGGACGGCCGCCTCGGTGTTGGGGTCGGCCAGGACGGTGGCGGCCCCGGCCTCCACCGCGCCCAGGCGCAGGAGCAGCGGGTGGACCGCCTCGGGGTGCACCACGCGCACGCCCAGGGTGGCCAGGGCCGCGGGGTCGAGCCGGTTGCCCTCGGCGTCGGCGACCTTCACCCAGTCCTCGGTGGGCAGCAGCAGCGAGCGCGGCCCCCGGACGAGGCGGCCGTCGGCCAGCGGGACCGGGAGCGCGCCGAGCTCGTCGAGGTCGGCGCCACCGCCCCCGGCACTGCCCAGGGCGGCGTAGAGGGAGGACCACCACTGCGGCGGCCGCTGGGTGTCGCCGAGCAGGTCGGCGAGGTCGGCCAGGCCCAGGCGCCGCACCCGCAGCGCGGCCATGGCCGGGTGGCGGGGACTCCAGGAGCCGGGCAGCAGCGGCGGGACAAGCTCGGCGAGCAGGTCGACCAGTTCGGCTGCGCCGCTCGCGCCGCCGGTGTCCAACAGGACGGCCTCACGCGGGGCGACGGGGAGCCCGACCGCGGTGACCAGGAACGGGGTGTCCAGGAGGGGCTCGGCGACCCGGGCACGGAAGACCGCGTCGACAGCGCCGCCGCCCACCCGGGTGGCGGGAACCAGGTCGAGTGCGGCCCGGGGGTCGAAACGGCGCAGGAGCGCGCAGTAGGCGGTGGCGGCCTCCATCAGCAGCAGGTCGGTGGCGGCGCCCGGCTGGACGTCGCGCCGGTCCGACCCCAGGGGGAAGGTGCCGATGAGGACGGCAGGCAGGTCGAGTTCGGTGTCGGTGGGGGTCGGCGCGTGCACGACGTGCTCGACGTCGGCGGGCAGCGTGCCCGCTCCCCCGTCGGGGTCGACCGGGACGGCCCAGGTCAGCGACCACACGGCCCGGTCGCGTTCCTCGGTGGGGCGGTCCGCGAGCAGGTTCGGGTCGAACTCGCCGGAGCGGCTGACGGTCCGCCACGGGGTGACCCGGGTGCCGTTGCCGTCGTCGTGTGTGGTGACCAGGTCGATCCCGGCGTCCTCGTCCCCGGGTTCGCGGGTGAGGACCCGTTCGGCCCCGTCAGCGGCCACCCGTACCTCGGACAGCCCGTCCAGGGCGAGGAGGAGCGCCTCCCCGGTGCGGTCCAGCAGTTCCCGAACCCGCTCCCGGGCGTTCTCGTCGCGGAGCGTCAGCGTGACGACGGTGTCGTATCCGGGGGCGGGGCGCTCCGGCACGACGTCGGCGGGGAACGGCAGGCGCAGCATCGGCACGTGTCCCGCGCGGCGGCCCACCTCCTCGGCGAGGTCGGCGTGGGTGCCGTCGGCGCCGAGCAGGTCGGTGACCACGGCGCGGGCGCGTTCGGCACAGAAGTGCACGGCCGTACCGCCGGAGTCCACGACGACGTCGTCGCTGAGCGCCACCACCGCGGAGAACCCGACCCCGAACCGGCCGGCGGAACCGTGGTCGTCGCGTTTGGTGGACGCCCGCAGGGTGGCGAGTGACTCCACACCCTCCGGGGTCAGGGGGGCTCCGGTGTTGGCGGCGGTGAGGCGGTCGCCGTCCAGGGCCAGCCGGAGACGGCCGGGGACTCCCGCGCGGCGGGCGGCGTCGGCGGCGTTCTGCGCGAGTTCGACCACCACGCGGTCCCGGTAGCCGCCCAGCGCGAAGTCCTCTTCGGCATTGGCGTCCTCCCGGAACCGGGCGGGCGCGTCAGCCCACGCCGAGAGCACGCGTCGGCGCAGTTCGGCGGTGTTGAATGGGTCGGCCGCCGAAGCGGTCACCGGCTCGGCCATGATGGTCTCCTCCTGCGCTGGGCGCGCGGTCCGATCGGCCCGGTGCGTGTTCGCGGACACGTACCGGGCCGGGCAGGGCGAGCGTGATGGTAGGTCGACCCTAGCCGACGGCGGGGTCGGGTCAGGTTCTGGCCGGGGTGCGTGGCGCGGACGCGGACAGGGACGGAATCGGGCCCCGTCGCGCTGGCGACGGGGCCCGTTCGTCCGGTGGATCGGCCTGCTGTGACCGGTGTTTCGGTCAGGAGTCGCTGGATACCAGTTCCAGTTCCGTGGTGTCGTCGAAGACGATGTGGTCGTACCCCACCTCGTCGACGACCGGTGCGACCGGCTCGTTCTGCGAGGCGGGTCGGCGGACCTCGGAGTGGGCTCCGCACCCGTGGTCGAGTGAGACGACCTTGCCGTCGTCGGGGGCGTACTCGTTGGTGCACACACCGAACATCTGCCGCAGCTCCCCGGCGAGCGGGGTCAAGAACCCGCAGGTGGAGCAGCGTGCCGGGGCGGCCGTGGCGATCGGGCTCCGCGGTCCGGCCTCGCCGTTGTACCAGCGTTCCGCCGCCTGCTCGCGTCCGGTCTCGGAGAGGACCTGGCGACGGCCGAGTCCCAGCTCCCACACCATCTGCTTGTCCATGCCCTCGGCGTCGAGGTCGTTTTCGGGCACCTGCGCGTAACCGGGGACGAGTCGTTCGTCGTCCTCTTCGGTGGGGAGCAGGTCCCCCACACCGACGTCGCCGGGGCGCAGGCGTTCCTTCCAGGGCACCCACTCGGGCGCGACGAGGGCACCCTCGCCGGGAAGCAGGACCACCTCGTTGACCGTGACGTTCTTGGCGCGCGAGGCGCGAACGACGGTGACGGAGTAGGTCCATCCCGGGTAGGAGGGGTCCAGGCACTCGAAGTAGTGGGTGACCAGGCGCGTGTCCTCGGCCTGGGCAGTGAGGTGCTCACCGACCCATTCGGGTCGCCCGACCTCCGCCGCAACCGAGCGGGCCAGATCCACCGCGTCGATACATGCCTTGTCCGGTACAGGAGAACGTCGAGAAGGGCTCACGTTCCCCATTCTCACTGATCGCGGGCACCGATTTGACCATAACGCGGGTCAAGGTTCGCCCGATACACCCTCTTGACGGAGTCTTGTGCGCCCCGAGACACCGGGGTTCCGCGACGAGGGCGGCCATCCTTCCCTTTTGTCCGGTTCATTCTGTACCCGGGAGGAACACCGGACCGGTCCGGGTGTTTCGCGGTGCCGGGGCCGCGGTGGAAGTCGGAGGCGTCCGCCGCGGCCCCGGAGGGGAGGTCAGGCCTCCAGGTCGTCGGCGACCACGCGCAGCACGGCGGCGACCCTGGCCGCCTCGCGCTTGTCGGGGTGGCGCCCGCGCCGGTAACCGTTGGAGAGGTTCTCCAGGAGTTTGATGAGGTCCTCGGTGATGAGCTCCATCTCGTCGGGCTTCTTGCGCCGTGCCCTGGCCACCGAGTGCTGCGTCTCCAGAAGCTGCACCTGGAGCGCCTGGGCGCCCTTGCGCCCCTCCGCCACGCCGAACTCGACCCGCTGGCCGGGCTTCAGCGAGGCGGTTCCGGGCGGCAGCGAGGTGGAGTGCACGAAGACCTCGCCTCCGTCGTCCCGGGTGAGAAAGCCGAAACCCTTGTCGTCGTCGTACCACTTGACCTTGCCGGTGGGCACGTAGAGACCTCATGCTTTCACTGACGGGCCGCGGGAACAGCGGAAACGGTGCCGTCCACCCTTTCCTCCGCCCCGGGCGGCCCCTGGTTTCCATGGGTGCGCACCAGGTTAGTCCCCGAGGGCTCGTCAACGCGAGAGGGTATTGGCGGGGCCGTTTTCCCGCGCTTGCGCTCGTGCCCGCGCTTTCCCGCGTCCGCACCGCGAACACGCGGAACGGGGCCCGGATACGGCTCACCCGGGCCCCGTGGCTTCGGCATCGCCCCCGCCCCGCTGGGCGCGGAGAAACGGGACGGAACTCGGCGGAGCCGGGGACGCTGCCCACGGGCCGGTGTCCGGGCTGGCGGCCGGACCACCCGACGCGGCCGCCGCGAAGCGAAAGCGGCGGTGTACCGATATGACTACCCGAAGCAACCACTGGGGACGCCCGGTAACGGGCCGACCGGAAAGGTTATTCCTCAGGGTTTGCCAAGCGATGACGGTCCGGGCTGTCTCCGTCCGCACGCTCCGCCGCCCGGGCCGCGCGGGCGGCCTTCGGGAAGAGGTAGAGCACACACGCCAGTGAGGCGAGCCCCAGCCCGACGACACCGGTGGCGGGCAGGGCCTGCTGGATGTACTGGTCGACGAACTGCGCCTCTCCCTCCCACAGGGCCGTCCCGACGACGCAGGCCGCCAGGGGCACACCCGCGCCGATCCACTTGTCCCGGGCGCCCCACACCTGGCTGAGCACGATCAGGACGGCGCCGAGCACCCACAGGAAGGCGACGTCCCACCACACCCCGGCCAGGACGAGCACGGCCAGGGCCACGGCTTCGGCGGGGTGGTGCCTCAGGATCAGGCGGTAGTTGCGGACCGCCCCGGTCCTGCGGGCGGTCCGTCCGCCCATCCGCTGGTCGGTCTGGCCGGGGCCCTCCAGCAGGGCCAGGAAGCCCTGGCTGGGGCCGCCCCGCCAGGGCGGCGGCGGCCGGTCGGCGTGCCGGGGTTTGGGCGGGATCATCTCGTCGTCCTCGAGGTCGAGCTCCCGGCCGGTGAGCTCCTCCCGCACGAGGTGTTCGGGGGAGCCGAAGCCGCGGAGGATCCGCCGCACGGTGTCGACCTCGTCGTTCTCGGCCGCCTGACGGCGCTCGTCGATACGCGCGCGCAGGCCCCTCAGGTAGGCGGTCCGTTCCCTGGGTGTCAAACGACCGTGCAGCGCGAGTCCGACCTCGGAGAGGTAGTCGAGTACCAATTGTTCCGAGCGCTGGGTCATGGACCCATATTGGCCCACAATGACCTGCCTTTTAACCCCTCTTTCCCAATTTCGGACGGAGGCTTCTCCCCTGATACGGCTCAGGCCGCCGCCAAAGGTGGTGAACGGGGGACCGAAGGGGAGCGGGTACGAGCCGTGGAGCGCCATCGCTTAGCGTTGACCCGATGACCGACAACGCACGACCCGGGCCCGGCCGGAGCAGCGACGACCCCGACGGCGGCCCGCCGGGGCGTCCCCCCACGTTCACCTCCTGGCTGCGCTCCCGCTCCGACGGCGAGCTCACCGCCCTGCTGACCGCCCGACCCGACCTGGCCCAACCGGTACCCGCCGACATCGGCGCCCTGGCCCACCGCGCGACCTCGCGCAACGCGGCGCTGCGCGCCCTGGAGCGTCTGGACCGGTTCACCCTCCAGGTCCTGGAGTCCGTGGTCGCCCTCGGGGACGACCGGCTGTCCGAGCCGGTGGGGGCGCAGCCCGCCGAGATCGCCCATGGGCTCGGCCTGACCCCCTCCGGCACCGCGGGGAAGGAGCCGCTGGACGAGGCGCTGGACACCCTGCTCCGCCTCGCCCTGGTCTGGCCGGACCACGGCCGCCTGCGCCCCGTCCAGGTGCTGCGTGAACTCCTGCCCCACCCCGCGCAGCTGGGTCCCCCCGCCCGGGCCCTGCTGGCGGCGCTGCCGCACGGAACCGTCAAACGGCTGGCCGACGACCTGGTACCGCACAGCACCGCCACCACACCCGTGGAAACCGTCGCCACCGCTCTCTCCGACCCCGATCGGGTCGCCGCCCTCGTCGGCCAGGTCGGAGCTCCCGCACGTCGCCTGCTGGACAACCTCGCCTGGGGGCCGCCCAACGGCACCGTCTCCGACGCCCGCCGGGAGGTCGGCCTGGCCACGGCCACCTCGCCGGTGGAGGAGCTCATCGCCCGCGGCCTGCTCGTAGCCACCGGGGACGACACCCTGACACTGCCCCGCGAGGTCGGCCTGCACCTGCGCGCGGGGGTGCTCTTCCAGGAAGTCAGCACCGCCCCGCCCGCCTTCGAGGGACGCCGGGTCCCCCCGGAGGCCGTCGCCCGAGCCGCGGCCGGACAGGCCTTCACCGTGCTGCGCGCCGTGGAGGAGCTCCTGGAGCGCTGGTCCCAGGAGCCCGCCGCCGTCCTGCGCAACGGCGGTCTGGGCGTGCGCGACCTGCGCCGCGCCGCCCAGGCGATGGACACCGACGAGGACACGGCCGCCCTCTACCTGGAGGTCCTGCGGGCCGCCGGGCTCATCGGCACCGACAACCGGGTGACGGGCGAGTGGCTGCCGACCCGTGAGTACGACCTGTGGCGGGAGCGCTCACCGGAGCACCGCTGGCTGCGGCTGGCCCTGGCCTGGCTGGATTCGGACCGGGTCGCCTCGCTGACCGGTTCGCGTGACGCGGGCGGGAGGGTACGCAACGTACTCGGCCCCGGCCTGGTGCGCCCGGCCGCGCCCCGGGCACGCCTCGACGTCCTCACCGAGATGGCCGAGGCCGAGCCGGGCCTGGCCCCGGAGGAAGGGTCGTTGGCCGCCCGGCTGGCCTGGCGGCGCCCCCGCCGCCAGTCCCCCGTGCACACCGAACTGGCGGGGGCCGCAGTGACCGAGGCCGCCGCTCTCGGGCTGACCGGCAGGGGAGCGCTCGCCGAGCACACGCGCCCCCTGCTCACCGCGGAAGGTGCCGCCGCCGGGACGGACGCCGCCGCCGAGGTCCTGGCCGCCGAACTGCCGCAGCCCCTGGACCACATCCTCGTCCAGGGCGACCTGACCGCCGTGGCACCGGGCCCGCTCGTCACCGGGCTCGCCCGCGAACTCGCCCTGGTCGCCGACGTGGAGTCCACCGGCGGCGCCACCGTGTACCGCTTCACCGAGGAGTCGGTCCGCCGTGCACTGGACGCCGGGCGCGGGGTCTCCGACATCACCGGGCTGCTGGAACGCCATTCGCGCACCCCGCTGCCGCAGGCACTGCGTTACCTGGTCTCGGACGTGGGACGCAGGCACGGGAGGCTGCGCACCGGCTCGGCCGGCAGCTACCTGCGCTGCGACGAACCCGCGCTGTTGGCGGAGCTGGTCGCGGACCGCCGGGCCAAGGACCTGGAACTGCTGCTCCTCGCCCCGACCGTGGTGGTCAGCGGGTTGAACCGGGCAGCCCTGACCGAACGCCTCCGGCAGCTGGGCTACCACCCGGTGCCCGAGAGCGGTGACGGAACCATGCGGCTGAGCCGGCCCGAGATCCGCCGGGCCGAACCCGAGCCCGCCGTGCCCGAGGAGGGCGGCCGGGCCCCGGAGCTGGCCCGGGCCGCGGTGCGCGCGTTGCGGGCCGGCGACGAGGCCGCGAACGTCGCCCGGATCCCGGTGTCCCTGCCGGAGGGTGGGACGGCGGGCTCCCGCGCCAACGCGGTCATGGAGGTACTGGCCGACGCGGCCGACGGCGGGCGCCGGGTGTGGATCGGCTACACCGACACCGACGGGCGCCAGGTCAGCCGGATCGTGGAACCCGCCCGGGTGGACGGCGGTTTCCTGACCGCCTACGACACCACCCGCGACGCGGTGCACCGGTTCGCGATCCATCGCGTCACCGGTGTGGCCGAACTCGGGGACGGCGGCTGAACGCGGAAGTCGAACGCGGAGCCGGTGTCCGGTGGCCGCCCGGCCCGCGCTGCCCGCAAGGCCCCCAGGCTCTAGAGTGACCTCAGATCGGTTGGCCCCCGGACGCCGGAGGAAGATTCGGATGAGCGACGCATCTCTGCCCCCTGGAGCCTCCTCCCCCCGGGACCGGGGGCTGGAGGACCGGGCCCCGGAAGGCAGGGACAGGGCGCCCGAGCGGGAGCGCGACGACGACCGGCGGGACGCCGCTCCCACGGGCTCGACCGGCGGGGCCCACAGTTCGACCATGGCGCTGATCCTGCACGCGGTCACGGCCCTGTGCTGCGCCAACTGGATCTTCGGCATCGCGGGGATCACCTTCGCGGTGCGGGCCGCGCACGCCCGTGACCGGGGCCGCCCGGAACAGGCCGAGGTCCTCACCCGGTACTCCTGGTACTGCCTGGGTGCGGCGGCGGTGATGTTCTTCGTGATGGTGGTGTTGACCTTCGTGGTGTTCACCCAGGCGGGGAACTGGATCCAGCAGATCGTCCCCGTGGTCAACTTCTGACCCCTTTTTGGTGAACAAGTACGACCCCGTCCGCGTCCCCACCGAGTGGGACGGGTATGCGAACTGAAAGGGTGGCTGTCCCGAGGGCGGACGCCCCGCAGAGCACAGCATCGGAAGACGGCCAGGTGAGGGGACACGACCAGCGGTGAACGGTGACCGGAGCGACCCCAGGGCCTTCTGGGAGCGGAGCGGGACCTCCGTTCCCGGTACCGGACCGCCCACGGGCGCTCCCCCGGCCGGCGCCCCGGCGGCCCCCGCACAACCAGCCCGCCCCGCACCGGCCGGATACCCGGCCGGGCCCGCGTACCCGGCCGCCGCACCGCCGCCCTCGTTCCAGCAGGGCCCGGCGCCCTCGGGCCCGCCGCCCCGCGTGGGCGGGGCAGTCGCGGCCCTGGTCGTGGCGGTGTGCACCCTGGCGATCCCGGTCCTGGGTGTTTCCCTGGGGCTGTGGTTCTTCGTCCTGACCGCCAACGTCCCCGGCATCGTGCTGGGGATCCTGGCCCTGGTCCGGATCCCCGACACCGCCGCGGTGGAGAGGTACATCCGGTACACCTGGGCGTGCACGTTCGCCTACACCGCCCTCGCGGTGGTCTTCCTCGTCCCGGTGATCGCCCTCGCGGTGCTGTTCCTTCTCATCGGTGCCTGACCGTCCCCGACCCCCCACGGGCAGCCCGGAGGGCGCCCGCACACGGAAGCAGCCTCATGAGCGAGCACTGGCAGAACGGACCCCCGAGCCAACCCCCCGGACCTCCGTACGACCCGTCATACGGGTACGAGGGCTCCGCCGGCGGGTACACAGCCCCGGGCAGCCACGGAACCGGTGGCTACGGCGGCTACGGCGCCCCCGCCGGACACGGCGGTCCGCCACCCGGCCCCGCCCCGTACCCCCACGGCACGCCCCCGCCGAGCCGGACCAGCGCGGTCGTCGCCCTGGTGGTGTCCATCATCCTGGCGGTCGCGTGCCTCAACCCGTTCGCCATCGGCGGCCTGGCCTTCGCCGCCGTCTCCCTGGACGAGGTCCGGGACCACGACCGGGCGGCACGCCACGCACGGTACGCCTGGTACACCACCGGGGCGGGTTCCGTGCTCATGGTGCTGTTCCTCGTCCTCCTCGTCGCGTGGCTGATCGGCCTCTCCTGACCCCCGGTCCGGGTCGTCGCGGGCCCGGGGACGGTCAGGAGGCCGGGGTCGCGGGCATGATCGGAGGGCCTTCGGTGTTGCACCTGGGGCCGCCCCCGTCTCCGCACATGTTGGAAGGTCCCGCGTGTCCTGCCTGATCGTCCAGTCCGACAAGACGCTCCTGCTAGAGATCGACCACGAACTCGCTCCGGAGTGCCGGCGTTCCATCGCCCCGTTCGCCGAACTCGAACGCGCACCCGAACACGTGCACACCTACCGGATCACCCCGCTGGCGCTGTGGAACGCCCGTGCCGCCGGACACGACGCCGAGCAGGTCGTGGACGCGCTCATTCGCTTCTCCAAGTTCCCCGTGCCGCACTCGCTGCTCGTGGACATCGCCGAGACGATGGACCGCTACGGACGGCTCAGGCTGGTCGGCGACCCGGTGCACGGCCTGGTGCTGGAGTCATCGGACCGCGCCGTCCTGGAGGAGGTCGTCCGGGCCAGGAAACTCAAGGGGATGCTGGGCGACCGGCTGGCCGAGGACTCGGTCGCGGTGCACCCCAGCGAGCGCGGGAACCTCAAGCAGGCCCTGCTGAAAATCGGCTGGCCCGCCGAGGACCTGGCCGGGTACGTCGACGGTGAGGCCCACCAGATCGACCTGGCCGACGGTGACTGGGAGCTGCGCGGTTACCAGCGGGAGGCCGCCGAGAGCTTCCACGCGGGCGGCTCCGGTGTGGTCGTGCTGCCCTGCGGCGCGGGGAAGACGATCGTCGGAGCGGCCGCGATGGCGATGACCGGGGCGACGACGCTGATCCTGGTGACCAACACGGTGTCGGTGCACCAGTGGAAGTCCGAGCTGCTCAGGCGGACGTCGCTGACCGAGGACGAGATCGGTGAGTACTCGGGCACCCGCAAGGAGATCAGGCCGGTCACCATCGCGACCTACCAGGTGATGGCGGCCCGGCGGAAGGGCGTGTACACGCACCTGGAGCTGTTCGACGCCAAGGACTGGGGGCTGGTCGTCTACGACGAGGTGCACCTGCTGCCCGCGCCGATCTTCCGGATGACCGCGGACCTCCAGGCGCGCCGCCGCCTGGGCCTGACCGCGACGCTGGTGCGCGAGGACGGCAGGGAGGGCGACGTGTTCTCGCTGATCGGACCGAAGCGCTACGACGCCCCATGGAAGGACATGGAGAACCAGGGATGGATCGCCCCGGCGGACTGCGTGGAGGTCCGGGTGGACCTGTCGGAGTCCGAACGGCTGGCGTACGCGACCGCCGAGCCCGAGGACAAGTACCGGTTCTGCGCCTCCTCGGAGACGAAGACGACCGTGGTCCGCAAGATCGTGGAACGCCACCCGCAGGAGCAGGTCCTGGTGATCGGCTCCTACATCGACCAGCTCGACGAACTCGGCGAGCGGCTGGGCGCTCCGGTGATCAAGGGCGAGACCCGCAACAAGGAGCGCGAGCGGCTGTTCGACGCCTTCCGCTCGGGGGAGCTGCGCACCCTGGTGGTGTCCAAGGTCGCGAACTTCTCGATCGACCTTCCCGAGGCCGGGGTGGCGATCCAGGTGTCCGGCTCCTTCGGCTCCCGCCAGGAGGAGGCCCAGCGTCTGGGACGTGTGCTTCGCCCCAAGTCCGACGGCCGCACCGCCCGTTTCTACGCGGTGGTCGCCCGGGACACCCTGGACCAGGAGTACGCCACCCACCGGCAGCGGTTCCTGGCCGAGCAGGGCTACGCGTACCGGATCGCCGACGCGGGCGATCTCCTCGCCGGCGAGGAGATCTGAGCGGGCTCAGAAGGAGGGCATGACCCCGATGGCGTAGGTTCCGGCGGCGATGCCCCAGGCGATGAGGGAGTAGCTGAGGGTCCGGGTGCGCAGCATCCGGTCCCCCCGCACGGAGGGCGCGGCGAAGGCGGCCACCAGCAGCACGAAGCCGAGCAGCGCGGGGATCACCGAGGCCAGCGCAAACAGCTGGGACTGGGCGGCGCACGCGGCGTAACCGGAACTGCCGGGATCACCACAGAACACGTCGTCCCCCGATCGGATCGTTCATGCGGTCGTACTCCCCTGACCGTACCGTTTCGGCGGGGCCGGATCGCCGCTGACTCCGGCCGGATCCCGCCCCGGTCCGTGGGGATCCCGCCCCGGCCCGGGCGGATCGGGGCGGCCCGCATGCGGGCCGGCAGTGACCCGGGACACCTCCAGGGGTTTACACGAAAGCCTTCCGTGTCCAATCATGAGTGCAGTGCACCCCCCACGGAGGTACTCCTCATGACGCAAGCCCCGGCCCCCGCGCACCGCAGCGGCTTCCACTCACTCCGCGGCGGCGGCCTGAACTGGGACTCCCTCCCGCTCAAGCTGTTCGTCAAGGGCAACGCCAGATTCTGGAACCCGGTCGACATCGACCTCAGCCGGGACGCCGAGGACTGGGAGCGGCTCGATGGGGAGGCCAGGACCCGCATCCTGCGACTGTGCGCCTTCTTCGTGGCGGGCGAGGAGGCGGTCACCGAGGACCTCCAGCCCTTCCTGCGGGCCATGGCCGCGGAGGGCCGCCTGGGCGACGAGATGTACCTGACCCAGTTCGCCTTCGAGGAGGCCAAACACGTCCAGGCCTTCCGGCTGTGGCTGGACGCCATCGGCGTCCGGGACGACCTGCACGGCTTCGTGGACGCCAACCCCGCCTACCGCGCCCTGTTCTACGAGGAGCTCCCCGGATCGCTGGAGGCCCTCCTGGACGACCCCGGCCCCCGGAACCAGGTACGCGCCTCGGTCACCTACAACCACATCATCGAGGGCTCGCTCGCGCTGACCGGCTACTACGCCTGGAACCACGTGTGCACCGTGCGCGACATCTTCCCCGGCATGCGCGAGATCATCCGCAGGATCGGCGACGACGAGCGCCGCCACATGGCCTGGGGCACCTTCACCTGCCGCCGCCACGTGGCCGCCGACGACGGCAACTGGGACGTGGTGAGCGAACGCCTCAACGAACTGCTCCCGCACGTGATGGAGACCGTGGAACGCGGCGACACCCCCTCCGGGGACCCCGCCCTCCAGCGCTACGAACTCCCCCCGGGCGAACTCCTGGAGTACGCGAGCAACCGCGCCCTGCGCCGTCTCGGCGCCATCGAGTCCGCGCGCGGGGTACCGCTGGCCCGGATCGACCTGGACGCCTCCCCGGAGGAGTTGGAGGAGCAGTTCGGCGCCGAGGACCGCGCCGCCATGGCCGAACTGGAGACCTGACCCGGCGCTGCCCGGAGGAGGCGGCCCGCCCGGGTCGCGCCTCCTAGGGCGTGTCCTCGGAGTGCCATAGCTCGCGCCGGCCCCTCTCCGCCTCCAACGCGATCCGGCCGAACGGCTCGGTACGCCACTCGCCGCCCCTGCGGTGGTTGGCGTAGAGCACCTCGCCCTCCCGGGAGAGCACGTACACCGAGTCCGCCAGGTGGTGGGTCTCCAGGAACTCGACGGTGTTCGGCACCCCCAGGTAGAAGCGATCGTGGTGGATCTCCGGCAGCCAGCGGCCGAACCCCTGGTCGCGGGTGGCCCGCTCGTACCGGTCGAAGATGGAGAACCGGCTGTTGGAGGTGTGGGTGGCCACGAAGGCGACCTCCACCCGATACCCGGCCTCCCGGAAACCCAGCACCCAGGAGGCCGCCCAGTCCGCGCGGCCCAACGGGTGGCTGCACACCACGTCGAACCGGCCCTGGCGGACGTACTCCATCGCGTACCCGTGCAGACCGCCCACCTGCCCGGACACCGCGGTGGACGCCAGCCGGTCGTCGGCGCTCATCGCCCACTCGTAGTCGGGCGAGAGCCGCAGCAGGTCGTCCCCGTCGTAACTGACCGTCCCCTCCGGCAGGACCGGCAGGAGGAGCCGTTGGAGAGTGGACTTCCCGGAGCCGGGCTGCCCGCCGAGGAGCAGCAGGCGGGGGCGCTCACGCGGGGCCCCGGTGAGCCGCTCGCGCAGGGCCAGCTCGAAGAGCTCGGCCAGGTCGCCCTCGTCGAGCTCACGCCCCAGGACGTCCGGACCGGCCCCGACCGGCGGGCGCACCGGGTCGGCGCGCAGCTCGGCGACCACGCCGGGAAGCTCGCTGTTGGCCCGGGCGACCTCGTCGGGCGTCAGGAAGGGCAGGCGGGCCTCCTCGGCCAGCAGGAGGGCGGCGCGCTCCGCCAGCGAGGGATCCTTGTCGCGACGGCCCAGACAGGCGCCGATCGCGGCGCTGTAGAGGTTGTAGGCGCGTTCGCGCGCCTGGCGCTGCTCCGTGGTCTGGGGCGGCACACCGCCGCTGGAGCTCTCGGCGAGGAGCGGTCGGAGCCCTTCGCCGGCGCTCCCGGACGAGGGGTCGGGGCCCAGGCCCGGTTCGGTGCCGGAGGTGGAGGATGCCATGTTCGTCCGCTCTCGCCGTGGCCCGGCCGTGGGCGCGGGGCCGTACGTGTACGCAACCGCTTACCCGGAAAGGTTAGTGTCTCGGGTCACCGTCGGTCAGCGGTTCGCCTCCACCCGCCGCGTCCTAAAGTGGCCACATGTCCTCGAACTCTCCCGCGCCCTCCCCCGCCGCCCGCACCGCCGACGGCGGCCCCGCCGTCATCGAGGCCCTGGCCTGGGTTCACGTCCGGGACGGCCGCCTGTTGTGCGTGCGTCCCGAGGGCAAGGACCTGCTGTACGTGCCGGGCGGCAAGCGCGAGCCGGGCGAGAGCGACGAGGAGGCGGTGACCCGCGAGACCCTGGAGGAGGTCAGCGTGGCCCTGCGGCCCGGCACCTTCCACCGGGTGGCGGTCATCGACCAGGAGGCGCACGCCCAGGCCCCCGGGACCCGGGTGCGGCTGCTCTGCTACGGGGCCGAGCACGACGGGGAGATCGTGCCCGACAACGAGATCCTGGAGACCGTGTGGATCTCCTACGCCGAACGGGGCCTGTGCGCCCCGGCGGTGCGGGACCTGGTCGAAGTCCTGCACGAACGGGGCGAGCTGCCCCGGTAGCGCACCGCTCCGGGAGCGGTGCCCCGGGAACCGGAGCAGCCCGTGTCCCGGGTCCACGACCCGGCTCCGGCCCTACTTCTCGGCCACCCGCGGCACCTGCTCCACCACGGCGGCCGTCAGGGACTCGACCCGCTCGTGGAGGCTCCGCGCGTCCAGGCCGGAGGGCTCCGGGGCCATCGAGTTGTCCAGGCCCACCAGGACGACGGCGTTGCCCGTCCACACCGCGCCCCGACCGCTCTCCATGACGAAGTAGCCCCCCTCCCCGGAGTCCTGGACGATCACGCTGACCACGCTCCGCTCGCCGAGCGGGGGCTCGTCCCACAGGACGTCGACGGTGGTCCCCTCCCCGAATTCGTGCTCGGTGAGCTCACCGGCCGGCACCCCGTCGAACAGTTCGGCGTCGGGCGTACCGTACTGCTGGAACCGCAGGTCCAGCCTCTTCTCGTCCTCCCGGTCGGAGAGCAGGACCGTGACGGCCAACTTCGCGCCCTCGTGGGACGCGGAGCACCGCAGCTCCCCGTGGAGTCCCAGGTCGTCGGTGTCCTCGGT
Organism: Nocardiopsis moroccensis; assembly: GCF_055763695.1. NCBI lineage: Bacteria > Bacillati > Actinomycetota > Actinomycetes > Streptosporangiales > Nocardiopsidaceae > Nocardiopsis > Nocardiopsis moroccensis. Next base: position 4,109,970 of record NZ_CP199747.1, read on the forward strand.
GTCGAACCCGCCCGTGACCTCGGGGGTGGCGCCGTCGAAGGCCTCCTGCAGGACCTCCTCTCCGACCACCTCCGAGCAGTCGTCCGGCAGCGAGACGAGATCACGCCCGGAGTCCACCCACAGCAGGGCGCCACCGACGGCCGCCACCAGCGCCAGGGATCCCGCGACGGCGCCGACGACCAGCCCCCGGCGCCCCTTCGGCGCCGCCGCCCCCGGAGCGGGCGGGCCTCCCCCGCTCCACGGGCCGTGGGGCTGACCCGGCTCCGACGGAAAGGGGCCTTGCGGTTGGTTAGGGGTCTGTCCCATCGGGATACCTCGTGGCATGAGTCGTCAGATCGGGGCGATCCAGTTCTACCGGACACACGGAACAGTGGACACCGAGCCCTCGCGGGAGTGGGCGCGGACGCCTGGGTGCGTTCGCTGCCGGACGGCCTGGACACCCGCGTGGGGTCGGGGCAGGACCCCCTGGATCCGGCGCACGTCCAGCAGCTGGCCCTGGCCCGGGTGGTGCTGGCCGACCCGCGGGTGCTGGTGCTGGACGAGGCGACCTCGCTGATCGATCCGCGCTCCGCCCGCCGGTTGGAGCGCTCCCTGGCCGGTGTGCTCGCGGGCCGCACGGTGGTGGCCATCGCGCACCGCCTGTACACCGCCCACGACGCCGACCGGGTCGCGGTGGTGGAGGACGGCGGCGTCAGCGAGCTGGGCACCCACGGGGAACTCCTCGACCGCGGGGGTTCCTACGCCGGACTGTGGCACGCCTGGCACGGCGAGGACTGAACGCGTCCCGCGGCCGGGGATCGAGAGGTGGTTCCAACGCGGTGCCCCTCGCTGGAGCAGCATCGTTCACGGCCGGCTTCGCCTCACCGCCGCAGCCGTACAGCAGGGGTCGCCTCCTCTTCGCACCGGAAAACAGGTGGACAGCCCGCACCCGGCCGGGTGAACCTGCTCGGATGACCACCCCCGAGATTCCCCCCTTGTACCGGGACACCGACTTCAACGGACCGCTCAACGACGAGCGGGCCGCCCGGCTGATCCGCTCACTCGGCCCCCTGGAGGGCCGCCGCGTCGTGGACGTCGGCTGCGGCTGGGCCGAACTCCTGCTGCGCACCCTGGCCAGTGAACCCACCGCGACCGGGTTCGGCATCGACCTCAACGAGGACTACATCCGGCTCGGCCGGGCCAACGCCGAGGAGCGCGGGCTGGCCGACCGGGTCGAACTGGTGACCGGGGACGTCGGCGGGTGGCGGGGCGAACCGGCGGACGCGGTGCTCAACATCGGCTCCACCCACGTGTGGGGCGGAGATCCCCGCACGCACACCGCGAACGCCCTGGCGGCCCTGGCCGACCTGGTGCGGCCCGGCGGCAGGGCGGCGTTCGGGGAGGTCTACTGGAGGCGACCGCCGACCGAAACCGAGATGGCGGCCATGCCGTTCATCCCCCGTGAGCAGTACCGCCCGCTGCCCGAGCTCGTGGACTTCGCGCTCTCGCACGGCTTCCGGCTGCTGGCGCTGGCGGAGACCACCGTGGACGAGTGGGACGAGTTCGAGAACCGGCACTGCCTGGGCTGGGAGGAGTGGCTCCTGGAGAACCCCGGCTCCCCCGACTTCGAGGAGGTCCGCGACCGGGCCGACCGGCACCGGCACGCCCGTGTCCACGGCCAGAGGGAGACCATGGGCTTCGCCTACCTGACCCTGCTCCGGGTCTGATCCGGGGTCGCACCGGCACGCACCCGCGGGCTGCCGGGGACGGAACCCCGGAACCGCGGCCCCCGGGAGCGCGGGGGTGAGGGGGCTCGACCGGGAGCGGGCGCTGTGGACACCCGACGCTCACGGCCGGAGGCTGCCCCCCCCCCTGGCAGGGGTGGTCGCGGGCGGGATCAGGCGGGCACGGCCTGTGGCCGGCCAGGCCACGGGTGCGGACGCGGTTCCGGGCACATGACCCGGTTCCGGGCACACGAAAGGTGCGGCCCTCAGAAGAAGCGCAGGCGTTCCCGCTCCTGGCGTTCGGCGTTCTCGACGTAGACGCGGTCGCCCTGGGCCATGACCGACTCCAGGTAGGCGTACACCTGGAGGGCCCGGTTGATGACGTCGGTCTGCGTGTCACCCGTGGTGGCGACGGCCTCCTCCAACGCCTTGGTGGAGCGCGCGGTCAGGTTCACGGTGACACGCGCCGAGGGCGCGCCCGTCCTGCGCCCGGCCGGACGGCCGCGGCCCTGGGAGGCATCGGTGAGTTCGCTTCCTGTGCTCCTGGGTGACATGACACAACCTCGTTCTCTGGCTTGACGGCAGCGGACTCGATCAGCGGGGAGCCGCGGAGAAAGCCGGAAGCACCGCGCGGGTGACATGCGGGAAGGGCGGGGCAGCGCAGGCCGACAGGGCACGGCGGCAGGGCTCGGACCACCGGCCAGCGCCCCGCCACGAGGACCCCGCCCGTCATCACACGGGCCGGGAAACCCCCGCGGCCTGAACTCGTCCACCGCCAATGCGCCCTCCGGAATCCTGTCCACGTCATTGATCAGATTAGGAGGAGTGTATCAACCTGACACGAGATGCTGTCAATGCATCTTCCATCATCATGATCAATGTATCTAACGAGCCTCCATGGTAATGTGCACGATGTGGACACTCGGCGCTCAGGCGTCACCGGCGCCGTACGGACAGGCCCCCACCGACCCCGGAACGGCGCCCCCTGTACCTCGACGGCTGGAGGTTGGTTTATGGGAGAACCCCGGGGACAGCTCCCGCAGGAGCGGGAGACTCGGGTTGAGACCCACACCGAGGAGATCCGTCTCGATGACGAGTCTCCGCGCACGCGGGCCGACGTCGACTTCGACAGAACCCCCGTGTCCTACGGGATGGAGGCGGGCATCGGCACGGAGGGGGCCTGGGGCCGCTTCCACGGAAGGGCCAGGGCGGGCTCCACGGCCGAGAGGGCGTCGGCCTCGCTCCTCACACTGACCGGAACCGTCCTCCCCCCGCTGGCACTCGGCGGCCTGGCCCACGTCGCCGGAGCCCCCGCGGTGGTCACACTGGCCCTGGCCGGAGCCGTGTGGATACTCGCCACCCTGGTGGCGGTCCACATCACCCGCACCCGCTGAACCACCGGGTCCGGCCCCCCGGGGCCGGGCCCCGAGAACCGTCCGAGGGCCCTCACGCTCCCGTACCGCTAACGTCGGGCCATGGACCTCGCAACGCTTGTCGGGAACGCGCGCCTGGACGGGATCGGACGGTTCTCGGTGGGCGCGATCGTCCACCGGGACGGCCGGATCCTGCTGCTCCGCCGCCGACCGGACGACACCTCCTACCCCGGGACGGAGGACCTGCCCTCCGGAGGGGTGGAGCACGGTGAGGGCCTCCGCGAGGGACTGGAGCGCGAACTCGCCGAGGAGATCGGCCGCCCGCCGGGGCCGCCCGCCCTGGACCCCTTCGTCACCTGGTTCGACTACGACTCCCGAAGCGGGATCCGCACCCGCCAGTTCACCTTCGCCCTGCCCCACGACGGCTCCCCCGTGGTGCTGTCCGGAGAACACACCGCGTTCCGCTGGGCGCCCGCCGGAGAGTACCCGGACAGCGACCTCACCCCCCGGTTGCGGGAGGCTGTCCGGGACTGGCTCGACAGCCGCTGATCCGTTCCCAGAGCCCGCTCCGCCGAATCTTGGCACGCCCTTGGGCGCGTCGCCCGCCCTCTTCGGGTACCCAGACCAGCGTGGGCGGGCCCGGACGGGGGCACCGCGGGCCGACGACGGGGGAGAGCATGAGCACAGGACCTGATACCGACACCCTGGTGGTCTTCGGGATCACCGGTGACCTCGCGAAGAAGTACCTGATGCCCTCCCTCTACCGCCTGGAGGAGAGGAACGAGCTGCGCGCCCGGATCGTCGGGGTGGCCAGGTCCGACTGGGACACCGCGGCCCTACGCCGACGGACCCGCGACGCGGTGGCCGAACACCTCGCCGAGTCCTCCTCCGGACCCGACTCCGCCGACGAGTCCGTCCTCCAGGGGCTGACCGACCGGATGACCATGGTCACGGGCGACCTCAACGACTCCCGGACCTACGCCGAGCTGGGCGAGGCCCTGCACGAGGACTCCCACACCACCCACTACCTCGCGGTTCCCCCCGCCCTGTTCACGACGGTCGCCCGGTCCCTGGCCGAGGCCGGGCTCAACCGGGACGCTCGCCTGGTGGTGGAGAAACCCTTCGGCCACGACCTCGCCTCGGCGCGCGAACTCCACCGGGAACTCCTGTCCTGCTTCTCCTCTGACCACCTGTACCTGGTCGACCACTTCCTGGGAGAGGAGCCCGTGCGCGGGCTGCCGCTGACCCGTTTCGGCAACACCCTGCTGGAGCCCGTGTGGAACCGGGGGTTCGTCGACAACGTGCAGATCACCATGGCCGAGGACTTCGGGGTGGCGGACCGGGGCTCGTTCTACGACGCCACCGGGGCGGTCCGGGACGTGTTCCAGAACCACCTGCTCCAGGTCTTCGCGCTGCTCACCATGGACGCCCCCGTGTCCACCGGGCCCTCGGCGCTCAAGGACGAGAAGCTGCGCCTGCTGCGCGCCGTCCGCACCCTCGAACCGGCCGACACCGTCCGCGGCCGCTACCACGGCTATCTCGACACGGCAGGGGTGCGGCCCGGCTCCACCACCGAGACCTTCTTCGCACTGCGCATGCTGGTGGACAACCCGCGCTGGGCGGGGGTGCCGTTCTACGTGCGCTCCGGCAAACACATGCCGCTCACCTCCTGGGAGGCGGTGGCCGAGCTCAAACGGCCCGCCGTCGACCTCTACCCGGGACCGCCCAACCTCGTCCGGTTCCAACTGGAGCCGCGGGCGGGCCTGACCTTGGAGATGCTGCTGAACGAGCCGGGGGCGGAGAGCGGCTCCCCGGCACGGCTGGTGCTCGGCGCCGACGTCGGACGCCAGCTCGGCCGGGGCCGCGAGGCCTACGACCACGTGCTGCACGGGGCTTTGACCGGTGACCCGGAGCAGTTCGTGCGCTTCGACGTGGTGGAGGAGTCCTGGCGGATCGTCGATCCGGTGGTGGACCTGGCGACGGAGCCCCAACCCTACGCCCGCGGCTCCCACGGACCGGGGTCGGCGCAGACGCTCCCCGGCTCCGGGGGGTGGCATCCGCTGGCCGAGGAGGTCCGTCCGGGCGGCCGGGCCCGGTAACGGCGAAACCGGGCGGCCCCCTGCGGGGACCGCCCGGTCGTCGCGGGCGAGGTCGCGTATCCGGACCTCATGCGCCTACGGGCCCGAGGGCCCGGGTGTCACGGACCTGCTAGAAGTCCATGCCGCCCATGCCACCGGTCGGGTCGCCGGCCGGGGCCGCCGCCTTCTCCGGCTTCTCGGCGATGACGGCCTCGGTGGTCAGGAACAGACCAGCGATGGAGGACGCGTTCTGCAGAGCGGAACGGGTGACCTTGGTCGGGTCGATGACGCCGTCCTTGAACAGGTCGGTGTACTCGCCGGTGGCGGCGTTGAGGCCGAAACCGGGCTCCAGGTTCTTGACCCGGTCCGCCACGACGCCGCCCTCGAGGCCGGCGTTGACCGCGATCTGCTTCAGCGGCTCGGCGATGGCGCGACGCACGATGTCGGCGCCGATGGCCTCGTCGCCCTCGAGCTCCAGCTTCGCGAACGCGGGGACGCTGGCCTGCAGCAGCGCGACGCCACCGCCGGGCAGGATGCCCTCCTCGACCGCGGCCTTGGCGTTGCGGACGGCGTCCTCGATGCGGTGCTTGCGCTCCTTGAGCTCCACCTCGGTGGCGGCACCGGCCTTGATGACGGCCACGCCGCCGGCCAGACGCGCGAGACGCTCCTGGAGCTTCTCACGGTCGTAGTCGGAGTCGGTGCGCTCGATCTCGTTGCGGATCTCGTTCACGCGACCGGCGATGGCGGTGGCGTCACCGGCACCGTCGACGATGGTGGTCTCGTCCTTGGTGACGACGACCTTGCGGGCGCGGCCCAGCAGCTCCAGCTCGGTGTTCTCGAGCTTGAGGCCGACCTCCTCGGTGATGACCTGGCCGCCGGTCAGCACGGCGATGTCGCCGAGCTGGGCCTTGCGGCGGTCACCGAAGCCCGGGGCCTTGACGGCGACGGACTTGAAGGTGCCGCGGATCTTGTTGACCACGAGGGTCTGCAGGGCGCCGTCGGCGACGTCCTCGGCGATGACCATCAGCGGGCGGCCGGACTGCAGGACCTTCTCGACAACGGGCAGGAACTCGTTGTTGTTGGAGATCTTGGAGTTGACGATGAGGATGTAGGGGTCCTCGAGGACCGTCTCCATGCGCTCGAGGTCGGTGGCGAAGTAGGGCGAGATGTAGCCCTTGTCGAAGCGCATGCCCTCGGCGAGCTCCAGCTCGAGCCCGAAGGTCTGCCCCTCCTCGACGGTGATGACGCCTTCCTTGCCGACCTTGTCCATCGCCTCGGCGATGGTCTCACCGATCTGGGTGTCACCGGCGGAGATGGAGGCGGTGGAGGCGATCTGCTCCTTGGTCTCGACGTCCTTCGAGAGGTTGCCGAGCTCCTCGTTGATGCGGGCCACGGCGGACTCGATGCCGCGCTTGAGGCCGATCGGGTTGGCGCCGGCGGCGACGTTGCGCAGACCCTCGCGGACGAGGGCCTGGGCCAGGACGGTGGCGGTGGTCGTACCGTCACCGGCGACGTCGTCCGTCTTCTTGGCGACCTCCTTGACCAGCTCGGCCCCGATCTTCTCCCAGGGGTCCTCGAGCTCGATCTCCTTGGCGATGGAGACACCGTCGTTGGTGATCGTGGGGGCGCCCCACTTCTTCTCCAGAACGACGTTGCGACCCTTCGGGCCGAGCGTGACCTTCACGGCGTCCGCGAGCTGGTTCATGCCACGCTCGAGGCCGCGACGGGCCTCCTCGTCGAACGCGATCAGTTTGGCTGCCATTGAGTTCTTGTCCTCCCGTGACCGGGCTGATACGCGATGGGACGAGGCGTGCGCCCGCGACGGACGACCGCGTCCTGGCCGGCAACCCTGCTGCCGGAGGGCCACGGTCTCGCAGCCTCGATCCGGTTAGCACTCGGTAGAGGTGAGTGCTAACCACTCCCTTTTTTAGCACTCGGCCATGGAGAGTGCAAACGATGTGGTCACGATTTCCCTACCCCCGAGCATGCCTCCCACCTGCACAGACAGCCTGTTATCTGGTGATTTGAGCGTTCGGCGAACAGATGACGAACCCTGGGCGCGCACTCGAGGGGATCCCCGTGGGGCCCACAGGTCCCACCGGCCCCACGGGCCCCGTCAAGGCCCCGGGCAGGCGCCACGGGGGTCAGGTGCTCAGGCGACGCAGGGAGCGCGCACCCGCCGCCGGCACCACCCCGCTGCTCCCGAAACAGCCAAACCGCGGTGATCTTGCTACCAGAAGCAAGTTCGGCGCCGATTTCGCCCCTGGTAGCAAGATCACCGCGGGTAGGGGCCCGGACACGTGGAGGGGGCGGGTGCCGTCGGCACCCGCCCCCTCCACACGGTTCGTGTGATCAGCAGCCCCCGGCGACCGCGGGGATGATCGAGACCTGCTGGCCGTCCTTGACCTCGGTCTGCAGGCCCTTCTCGAAGCGGACGTCCTCGTCACCGACGTAGACGTTGACGAAGCGGCGGACCTTGCCGTTGTCGTCGAGGATGCGGGCGCGGATGCCCGGGTGGTTGGCCTCCAGGTCGTCGAGGATCTCGGCGAGGGTGCCGCCCTCGGCGGTGACCTCGGAGGCGTCGTCGGTGTAGGTGCGCAGGATGGTCGGCACGCGGACGCTGGCGCTCATGGTGTTCGTACTCCTGGGAAGTGGGTGCGGCGGGATACGGCCGGGGCTGCGGTTCAGGCCAGGCCCTCGGCCTTGAAGGCGTCCAGGGACGGCTTGATCGTGGCGGTGACGCCCGAGTCGACGGCGTTGAGGGTCTTGAGCCCGTCACCGGTGTTGACGATGACCGTCTCGGCCTCGGGGTCGAGCCTGCCCTCACGCACCAGCTTGCACAGGACGCCGGTGGTCACACCGCCCGCCGTCTCGGCGAAGACGCCCTCGGTCCGGGCGAGGAGCTTGATGGCGTCGACGATCTCGTCGTCGCCCACGTGCTCGACCGAGCCGCCGGTGCGCTGGGCGATGTCCAGCACGTACGGGCCGTCCGCGGGGTTGCCGATCGCCAGGGACTTGGCGATGGTGTCCGGCTTGACCGGCTGGATCACGTCGTGGCCGTTCTCCCAGGCCTTGGCGACCGGAGAGCAGCCGGTGGCCTGCGCGCCGAACACCTTGTAGGGGCGGTCCTCGACCAGGCCGACCCTGATCAGCTCCTGGAACCCCTTGTCGATCTTGGTGAGCTGGGAGCCGGAGGCGATCGGGATGACGATCTGCTCGGGCAGGCGCCAGCCGAGCTGCTCGGCGATCTCGTAGGCCAGCGTCTTGGAGCCCTCGGCGTAGTAGGGGCGCAGGTTGACGTTGGTGAAGCCCCAGCTCTCCCCGGCCTCGTCCCCGATGAGCTCGGAGCAGAAGCGGTTGACGTCGTCGTAGTTGCCGTCGATGGCGACGACCTTGCCGCCGTACACGGCGGCCATGACGACCTTGCCCTCCTCCAGTCCGGCCGGGATGAACACGCACGACTCGAAGCCGGCCCGTGCGGCGGCGGCGCCCACGGCGCCGGCGAGGTTGCCGGTGGAGGAGCAGGAGAGGGTGGTGAAGCCGAAGGTGCGGGCGGCCTCGACGGCGATCGCGACCACGCGGTCCTTGAAGGAGTGCGTGGGGTTGGCCGAGTCGTCCTTGACGTGCAGGGACCTCAGGCCGAGTTCGGCGGCGAGGCGGTCGGCGCGCACCAGCGGGGTGAAGCCGGGGTTCATGTTCGGCAGCTCGGCCACGTTGTCGGGGACCGGCAGGAGGGAGCGGTAGCGCCAGATGTTCTTGGGGCCGCTCTCGATCTCCTCGCGGGTGACGTTCCCGAAGTCGTAGGCGATCTCCAGGGGGCCGAAACAGAACTGACAGGCGAAGATCGGTGTGAGTTCGTACCGCTCGCCGCACTCCCGGCAGGACAGGGCGGTTCCGGGTCCGAAGGCGCGAACGGAGGTGGGTTCAGCGGCGGTAATCGCCATGGCGAGGCGTCTCCCCTCATCTTTCCTGGTGGCCACCTTGACCCCAGGCCGGAGTTGGCACCTGCCTCGAGGGGTCCGCGATGGTCGCGTCCACATGTCGAGATGGTTGCCGGGGCTTCGCAGGGCCGGTCCCTCCACCCCTCTGGATGAGCAATATGAAGTTGTCGCACTTCCACTCGGGGAGCGCACCGTCACTGTAACGGACGTGTTGACCGTTTTTCCACGACGGGTGACCCGGATTACACCATCCTTCTCATATTGTGAGACGCGATGAGACGGCGCCGGTCGCGGGACCGCCGCCGTACCCGCCGTGTTTCCGCCCTGTGACGGTCTCCACCATTGACCTCGGGGGTGTTTGGGGCCCCTGTCCACAGGCGAGACCTAGGGGCATGTTCCGCGGGCGCACAGCCCGCCGCGTAACGCCCCGGGGGAAGCGTCCCACTCCCCGCCACCACATCCGTGATTTTCTCGAGAGGACGACCACGTGGACAAGGCCCAGATCCTCATCGCCTCCAACAGGGGGCCGGTCTCCTTCTCCACCGCCGACGACGGCTCCCTGGAGCACCGGCGCGGCGGTGGCGGCCTGGTCTCGGGGATGATCTCCGTGGCCACCGAGATCGACAGCCTCTGGGTGTGTGCCGCCCTGTCCGACACCGACCGGCGGGCCGCGGCCGAGGCCCCGCAGGCCCGTCTGGACAAGGCGCACGATCTCGACGGCATGCGTGTTCACATGCTGGACATTCCGGAGGACACCCTCGCGGGCGCCTACACCGGGGTGGCCAACTCGACCCTGTGGTTCGTCCAGCACATGCTGTACGACACCCCGAACAAGCCCTCCTTCGGCTCGGAGTTCCGCAAGCTCTGGGAGGACTACACCGCCTACAACGACGCCTTCGCCGAGGCCCTGGTCAGCGGTGCCGCCGACAACGCCCGCGTGGCCGTGCAGGACTACCACCTGGCACTGGTACCGCGCCTGTTGCGGACGCGCCGCCCCGACCTGCGGATCGCGCACTTCTCGCACACCCCGTGGGCGCCGCCGGAGTACTTCCGCATGCTGCCCGCCCAGGTGGCCCGGGAGCTGCTGGAGGGCATGCTGGGCGCGGACCGGCTGGGTTTCCTGAGCCCGCGCTGGGCCGACGCGTTCCTGCGCTGCTGTGCCGAGATCCTGCGCGCCGACGTGGACCTCGAACAGCGCACGGTGGAGCACGGGGGCCGGATCGTCGAGGTGGGCGTGCACGCCCTGGGCGCGGACGAGGAGGGACTCCGGGCGAGCGCCGCGGAGCCCGCCGTGGCGGACCGGCGCCGGACGCTGCGCGAGGCGGTGGGCGAGACCCGGCTGATCGTGCGGGTGGACCGCACCGAGCTGTCCAAGAACATCGTGCGCGGGCTGGAGGCGTACCGGGAGCTGCTGCGGGCGCACCCCGAGTGGCGGGGTCGAGTCACCCACCTGGCGTTCGCCTACCCGAGCCGCGGCGACGTGCCCGAGTACCGCGAGTACACGGACTCGGTGCTCCGCCTCGTCAAGGAGATCAACGAGGAGTTCTCCACCCCCGAGTGGACGCCCCTGGTCCTGGAGGTCAACGACGACTACCCGCGTTCGCTGGCCTCGTTCCAGATGGCCGACGTGCTGCTGGTGAACCCGATCCGGGACGGTATGAACCTGGTCGCCAAGGAGGGGCCGGTCCTGTCCGAACAGGACTCCGTGCTGGTGCTGTCCCGTGAGGCGGGCGCCGCCGACGAACTGGGCGAGGGCGCGCTGCTGGTCAACCCCTACGACACCGTGGAGACCGCCGAGGCGCTGCACCGGGCCCTGTCGATGCCCGAGGCGGAGCGCCGCAAGCGCCGGGAGCAGTTGGCGGAGGCAGCCGTGGCGCTGCCGCCGCGCCGCTGGTTCCAGGACCAGCTGCGCTCGCTGGGGCTGCGCTCCTGAGGTGTGTGCGGTCCGCCCGTCCGGGGCAGGGTCGCGGGGCCGTGTCCCTCACCGGACACGCCCTGCGGCGGTGTCCGGGACTCAGCCGGTCCCGGCGCTCCCGGCCCGACGGGCCTCGGCCTCGTCGAGGAGTTCGGTGATGATGCCGGTCTTGGCGTCGGCGTAGTCCTGGATCCTGTCCCAGGTGTGCTCGGCGAGCTCGCGCTTGACGGCGGTGTAGCGTTCCCGCGCCCCGGTGTCCTCGGTGAGGTGGTCGCGGAAGAGCCGCATGCGGTCGATCTCCGCGCACCCCTCGGTGAACACGTGCAGGTTGATGTTGACGCCCGGCCCCTTGAGGACCCGGTGCTCGTACCAGTCGGGTTCGCGGATGGCCAGGGAGTACCCGGCGGCCTCCAGGTCGGGGAGGTAGGCGGCCTCGTCCGCGGAGTCGGCGACCGCCAGGAGCAGGTCGAGGCAGGGTTTGGCGGCCAGGCCGGGAACAGAGGTGGACCCGACGTGGTCCAGGGACAGGACCCGATCGCCCAGGACGCCGCGGAGCCGCCCCTCCTCCTGCCTGAACAGGTAGGGCCACTTCGGGTCGGGGTCGCAGATGTGCACACGACCGTTCACGAGATGGTGTGACCGGGGGTCTGCTCCGATCACCTTTTCTCCTCGCGAGGGCAGAGAGGGCGTTTCGAGGGAGGACATTCACAAAGCCTTGTCCGCTGCGGTGCGCGAGTCAAGACCCTCCGTGTCGCTTACATATGCACGCGCAGATTTTGCATGACAGACCGTTGACCAGGCATGACCGTACGCGATGGTAAAGCCGGAGGGGCACCCGAAGGGCTCCTGGGACCGTCCCGGGCGGGTGCTCGGAACCCTGTCGGCCGCACGGGGCCGCGGCCGTCCGCCGCGGCGCCCGCGCCCCTACCCCCTGCGGCGCCGGCCGCCCTTCCTGCGCCGCGAGGGGCGCTCCTCGGCCCGGGCCCGCTCGGCCCGCTCGGCGGCCAGCTCCTCGTCCTGGGTCCGCCGCTCGGCTGCCACGCCGTAGGGGTCCTTGCTGGAACGGCGCACCCACAGCGCCAGAAGGATCACGACCATGGCGAGGACGACGCCGGCCAGGGCGAACCAGATCCACACCGGCACGTCCGGGGAGTCCTCCTCGACCAGGTCCTCGTCGAGGAGCGGGTTCTCCTGCGCCACATCGGCGGCCAGGGCGGCAGCGCCGGGAAGGTTCAGGAGCGGCAGCCCCTCCGTACCCTGCGGAGCGCCCCCGACCAGCGCTTCACGGACCTGTTCCGGGGCGAGTTGCGGATACTCGGCCCGCAGCAGCGCGGCCGCCCCGGCGGCCACGGCGGCCGCGTAGGGGGTTCCGGTCACCTCGTTCAGCCCCATGTCCGTACCGGCCGCCTCCAGTGCGGCCCCGGGAGCGAGGAGTTCGACGGACGAGGTTTCGGGCGAGTCCGGGACGAGTTCCCCGTTCTCGTCCACACCGCCCACGGCGAGGACGTTCGGGTCCTGCTCACCGCCGGCGGGGGCGACGACGAGGGTCCCGCCGCGGGCCGCCTCCGCGGTGGCCTCCGACTGGTCCTCGTCGGTACCGATCTCCTCCGGCAACAGGACGACCTGGGCGCCCGCGTCCACGGCGTAGCGGATCGCACCGGGCAGGTCGTCGCCGGGCAGCACCAGCAGTTCGGCCTCCGGGGCGACGCCCAGGACCCCGCCGTCCGCGTCCATGCCGTGTCCGTGCCCCGCGACCAGGGAGGCCGCGGCCGTGCCCTGTTCGGTGTCGGTGCCGTTACCGCCGAACTCGGTGTCCACCTCCAGGTTGTCCCGGATATCGGGGTGTTCCTCGTTCACGGAGACACCGGGCAGGGCCACGGTGAGGCCCTGGCCCCGGGTGGACTCCCAGACCTCCTGCGCCCCGACGGACTGCAAAGCCCACTGCTCCGGCCGGAAGTCGGGGACCCCGTCGGCGGCGGCTGGAACCGCCGTCAGTCCCAGTACGGTGAGCGCCGCGCAGGCCCCCGCCGCGGCGCCCAGCAGATGGCGCGTGTGTGTCCTGTTACGGCTGTTGCCCCCGAGCACGTCAGGCTCCCTCGAACGTTGCGGTCGGCATTCCGCCGGGCCCTCCCCGGACCCTCGCAATTCTGTCATGGGCACAGGATTCAGGCTTGGACAAGTGGCTTGGAGGGTAGGAAACGTAACTGTATCCCTGGTGCCAGTCCTGGGTTTTCCGTTCCTCATCCGGCATGTCGAGTCGCTAGCATGAGTCGCGCCGATCCGGACAAACCAATTACCCGTCCAGGGGGTGTCCCATGCCGCATATCGGTCCGCCCGAAGGCAGTCAGTCGGCCCTCGCCGAACGCGAACAGCGCATCCTCGCCTTCGAACGCCAGTGGTGGAAGTTCGAGGGCTCCAAGGAACAGGCGATCCGTGACGAGTTCGGGTTCTCCGCGACCCGGTACTACCAACTGCTCAACGGACTGGTCGAGCGCCCCGAGGCGCTCGCCTTCGACCCCATGACCGTCAAACGTCTGCGTCGGCTGCGCGCCGACCGCCGACGCCAACGCAACGCGCGCCAGTTGGGCATCCACCTCTGACCGGCGTCCCGAGTGCGGCCGCCCGGGAAACCCCCGAGCCCGCACGCACCGACCCGCGCGTTCCCCGTCGGCGGCCACCGCCCCGTCCGGGCCCGCACACGCGCGCCCTCCCCATCGACAGCGACAGGGTCCTGCCTTGCCTCAGCCCCGACAGCACGGAACGCCCGAGCGGAACAGGCCGGGCGGTCCGCACGCACAGAACGAACCGACCGGTGGGAACGGACTGCCCGAGCCCGCCACCCCGACCGGACGGGCCGCGCTCGAAGCACTGCTCACCGAGCCCGCGCGGGCACTGTTCGCCTTCGACTTCGACGGCACCCTGGCGCCCATCGTCGCCGACCCGCGCGACTCCGCCCCCCAACCCGGGATCGTGGCCGCGCTGACCGAGCTGGCCGACCTGGTGGGCACCGTCGCGGTGATCACCGGGCGCGGCGCCGCCACCGCGGTGGACCTCGGCGGCCTGGACCGGGTACCCGGTATCACCGTGCTCGGACACTACGGCGCCGAGCGCTGGTCCGACGGCCGTGTGGTGGCCGCCGACCCGCCGCCCGGGGTGGCCCTGGTCCGGGCCGAGCTCCCGGGCCTGGTGGACGCCTCCGGCGCGCCGGAGGGCACCTGGATCGAGGACAAGGGCCGCTCGTTGGCCGTGCACACCCGGCGCACCGCCGACCCCGACAGGGCACTGGAGCTGCTGGGCGGTCCCCTGGCGGAGCTGGCCGAACGCGCGGGGCTCAAGGTGGAGCCCGGGCGGATGGTGCTCGAGCTCCGCCCACAGGGTGTGGACAAGGGTGCGGCCCTCACCTCCCTGGTGGAGGAGAGGGGCGCGCTCCACGTCCTCTACGCCGGTGACGACCTGGGCGACCTGCCCGCCTTCGAGGCGGTGGCCGCGCTGCGTACGCGTGGCGTGTCCGGCCTGACGGTGTGCTCCTCCTCCGAGGAGGTCACCGCGGTGGCCGACGCCGCCGACCTGGTCGTCCCCGGACCCGCCGGACTGGCCGAACTGCTCGGCCGCCTCACGGAGAGGATTCGTGGGCTTGCGGCGTGAGCGCCGAACGCGCGGCCGCGCGCAGGTCCACCAGCCCGGTGCGGTCGCGCCCGTAGTGCACGGCGTTGGTGAGCACGCCGACGTACCGTCCGCTCTCCGGGTGCATGAACAGGCTCGTCCCGGTGAAACCGTTGTGGTAGACCACCCCCTCCGGGGTGACCAACCAGGCCAGTCCTCTCGAGAGCCGAGCGCCCGCGTCCACCTGCGGTGACCAGCTCTCCCGAACGAACGACCCGGGAACGGCACCGGCACCGCCCTCGTGCAGGCGGAGCATCTCCCGGGCGTAGGCGCCCAGGTCGATCGCGGTGCTGAACACCCCGGCGTGCCCCGCAACGCCGCCCATCAGCGCGGCCGCCTCGTCGTGCACCACGCCCCAGGAGGGCGCCGCGCCGACGAGGCGGCGCTCGGTCGGCGCCACGCTGGGTGACCTGGCCAACGGGCCGTAGGCGGTGGACCGCATGCCCAGGTCGTCCCACAGGCTCGCGGCCAGCCGGTCCAGTCCCTTGCCGTACAACCGTTCCAGGAGCAGCCCGAGCAGGATGAACCCGCGGTCGACGTACTGGTAACCGGGCTCCTCCAACGGATCCGCCAGAATCGCCTCGGCCAGGTCCTGGTCGGTGCCCACGTAGCGCTCCAACCAGGTGACCTGGTTGAGTCGGCTCGTGTGGGTGAGGATCTGCCATGTCGTCACCCAGGCGCCCGGCAGGTCCTCACCCGGAAAGTACTCCGACATCGGAGCGTTCAGGTCCAGGGCCCCCTCGGCGACCGCCCGGCCCACCAGGGGCCAGGTCGCCATCACCTTCGTCAGGCTCGCGACGTCGTAGGACACGTCCGGTGCCGTGTCGTGTTCGCTGTCGGTCCGCCCGACCGCCACGAACTCCCACATGCCCCCGGTCCCGACCACGGCGGTCCCGCCCGGAAGCCAGCCCGCGTCCACCATCACCTTCAGGACACCGCGGATCCGCGCCCCAGTCTCCGTGAGCCAGTCACCATCACGCACAACACGCCTCCCCCCGAGCGGTCTACCCCACACTCGGCGGATACCCCGTTCGCTCCGCCTTGTCACACCCGGACCGTCTCCGCACAGTACGAAACCCCCACAGGTCACGGCCGTAACCGGGGCTTTTGGGCGTGGCGAAGTAGGCTTGCGCCCACGAAGCTCCGAGGAGGACGATGAGCAGCAAGACCCCCGTTCCCGCAGGTTTCGTCGGCGTGGCCGGCAACATCGGGATCAAGGACCCCAAGGACGACTTCTTCGCGGTGGTCTCGCAGGCCCCGGCGGTGGTCTCCGCCGTGTTCACCCGGTCCCGGTTCGCCGGCCCGAGCGTCAGGCTCAGCCGGGCGGCCGCGGCGGACGGACACGCCCGCGGGGTCACGGTGATCGCCCGAAACGCCAACGTGGCGACCGGCCAGATCGGGACGGCCGACGCCCGTGAGGTCCAGGAGGGCGTGGCCCGAGCCGCCGGTGTCGACCCCGACGACCTCCTGATCGCCTCCACCGGGGTCATCGGCCGCCCCTACCCCATGGAGAAGGTCCGCTCCTACCTGGACGGTCTGCCCACGGAGTTCCCCCCTGCCGACCTGGACCGCTCCGCCGCGGCCATGATGACCACCGACACCCACCCCAAGATCGCGACCGCCACGGTGGGCGGGGCGACCCTCACCGGGATCGCCAAGGGTGTCGGCATGATCGAGCCCGACATGGCGACCATGCTGACCTGGTTCTTCACCGACGCCGAGCTGGAGCAGCCGGTTCTGGACGCGGTGTTCCGCCGGGTCGTGGACCGGACCTTCAACGCCCTGAGCATCGACACCGACACCTCCACCAGCGACTCCGCGGCGGTTTTCGCCAACGGACTGGCCGGGCCGGTGGAGGCCGCCGAGTTCGAGGCCGCCCTGTACGAGGTGGCGTTGAAGCTCGTCCGGATGATCGCCTCCGACGGCGAGGGCGCGGGCAAGCTCGTCGAGGTCCGGGTCACCGGGGCTCGCGACGACGCGCAGGCCAAGCGGATCGGTAAGGCCGTGGTGAACTCGCCCCTGGTCAAGACGGCGGTGCACGGCGCCGACCCCAACTGGGGCCGGGTCGCGATGGCCGTGGGCAAGTGCTCCGAGGAGACCGACATCCATCCGGAGAACGTACGGATCGTGTTCGGGGACGTGGAGACCTTCCCGGCAGAGGCCACCGAGGAGACCCTGGAGCGCGCCGCCCGGCATATGAAGGGCGACGAGGTGGTGATCGGCGTCGACCTGGGCATCGCCGAGGGTGCGTTCACCGTCTACGGCTGTGACCTGACCGAGGGCTACATCAGGATCAACGCCGACTACACGACCTGAACCGCGCCGCTCGGCGTGCCCGCGCGGCACCGCGCGCCGGGACCGGCACGCGGTGCCGCGGTGCCGATCCCGACGGACGGGGCGAATGCAGTGCTGTTCTCGCCCCGGGCGCCCCGTCCGTAGCGGGGCCCGCGGCCCCTCGGGTGGTCAGAGGCCGACGACCTCCGGGTGGGCCGCACCCCGGACAGCTTCTCTGGCCTGTTCGGGCCCCTCGGCGGTGAGTGCGAGTTCGGCGAGTTCGCGGCATTCGGCGCGGGTGTGCCGGGCCAGGGCGTAGCGCACAGCGGGCAGTGCGGGCGGTGCCGCGGACAGGCTCGTCACACCGAGCCCCACCAGCACCAGTGCGAGTAGCGGGTCGGCGGCGGCCTCACCGCACACACCCACCGGCCGCCCCAGCCGCTCCCCCGCCCCGCCCGTGCTCCCTACCAGGCTCAGCAGCGCGGGCTGCCAGGGGTCGAGCAGGTCGGGCAGGGCACCCAGGGTGCGATCCGCGGCCATCGTGTACTGCGCGAGGTCGTTGGTGCCCACGGACACGAAGTCCACCCGGGGCAGCAGGCGGTCCGCGAGCAGGGCCGCAGCGGGCACCTCCACCATCACCCCGACCTCCCCGATCCCGGCCGAGCGGGCCAGGTCCGCGAACTCGGCGGCCTCGGCGGGGGTCGACACCATCGGCGCCATCACCCGGACCCGCGCCGCAGGCCCGGCGGTGCCGACGGCGCGCTCGGCGGCAGCGATCGCGGCGAGCTGGTCGGTGAGCAGGCCCGGGTGGACGCGCGCGGCCCGGAACCCCCGCACCCCCAGGGCCGGGTTGTCCTCCGGCCCGGTGGCGGCGAAGGCGAGCGGCTTGTCCGAGCCCGCGTCCAGGGTCCGCACCGTGACCACGCGTCCCGCGAAGGCCCGGAACAGCCGGGTGTAGACCTCGGTCTGCTCTGCGACGGTCGGCGGCTCGGCGCGGTCGAGGAAGAGGAACTCGGTACGCAGCAGGCCGATGCCCTCGCTGTCGTGTGCGGCCGCCTCCCCGGGGTCGCCCTCACCGGCGTTGAGCAGCAACGCCACGGGGACTCCGTCGGCGGTCCGCCCCGGCCCCGAGGACGCGCGGAGCAGGGTCCGGCGCCGCTCCGCGCGCCGCCGGACCCCTTCGGCGGCCTCCGGGTCCGGGGCGGTCTCGACCGTGCCCGCGTCCCCGTCCACCGCCACGACCGTGCCGTCGGCCAGGTTTTCCGCCCCCGCGCAGCCCACCACCGCGGGGATGCCCAAGGAGCGGGCGAGGATGACCGTGTGGCTGGTGGGGCCACCGAGCCGCGTGATGATCGCCAGGACCCGGTCACCGTCCAGGCGGACGGTGTCGGCGGGTGCCAGGTCCTCGGCGACCAGCACGTGGGGGTGGCCGGGGTCGGGCAGCCCGGGCATGGGCAGCCCCAGGAGCGCCGCCACGGCCCGGTCCCGAATGTCGGAGAGGTCGGCCGCGCGCTCGGCCAGGTAACCGCCGGCGGCCAGGAGAAGATCCTGGTAGCGACCGCACGCCCCCCACACGGCCCAGGCGGCGGCGCGGCCGTCCCGTACCCCCTCCTCGACCTGTCGTCGCAGCTCAGGGTCCCGGGCCATGAGCGCCTGGGCGTTGAGCACCGCGGCGGCATCGCCACCCAGGTCCGCGGCGCGCCCCTCCAGCTCGGCGGCCACACCATCCAGGGCGTCGCGCGCGGCCCCCGCCTCGGCCTCGGGGTCGGCGACCTCGGGTTCGCGGTCGGGGAGCGTCGGCGGGGCGGACATCCGGGCGACCGGGGCGACGGCACCGCCGGGCCCGGCCGCGATACCCGTCAGTACGGGAGCGGGGCGCGGGGCGTCGGCGGCGGGGGTCGGAACGGGTTCCGTCTGCTCCATGGGGTGCTCCTGTGACAGCTGGGGTCGGCGGTCGGGCGGCGGTCGGGCGGCGGTCGGGGCGGCCTGCGCACGGTGAGCGCCGGGTCGGGGACGCCTGCCGCGTCGTCGGGTCCTCCGGATTCCCCGACACACCAAGCCAACCCGGAATCGGCCCGGTCCGCCAGAGCGGATCCCGAATCTGTGGACAACTCGACCGGGATCGGGAGCACCCGGAGTACCGTGGGCGCGGGCGACAGCGCGCTCGCGGGCTTCCCCGCCCGGGAAGCGTCCCCGGGAGCGCCTGTGCCGGGCTCCGTCCTGGTGGGTCGCCGCCGCGTCCCCGCCCGGAACCACCGTCCCCCGACCCGACGACGCGGCCGCCGAGGGCGTCACCCCGGCGGCCGGACCCGATCCCCCGTGGTGGATCGGCAAGCTGTGACCGGGACCGGAAGTACCGGGCCCGCCCGACACCCTCCAAGGACTCACATGCCCGAGCGCACCGTTGTCATCGGATCCCAGTTGGGCCTGCACGCGCGGCCCGCAGCCCTGTTCGTCCAGGCGGTCAACGAGACCGGCCTGCCCGTGACGGTCGCCCGTCGGGGCCAGCAGCCGGTGGACGCGCGCAGCGTGCTCTCCGTGATGTCGATGGGCGCGTCCCACGGCGAGAGCGTGACCCTGAGCTGTGCGGACGAGGGCTCGGAGGAGGCCCTGGACGGCCTCGTCGACCTGCTGGCCAAGGAGCTCGACCCCCGATAGCCGCCCGGCCTCGGGGCGGGGAGGGCCCGCGGACGAGGGCCCTCCCCGCTCTTCCCCCGCTAATCCTCGATCCGGTGGATCCGGTGCTGCGCGGCCTGGGCCCGGGGGCGCACCACCAGCAGGTCGATGTTGACGTGCGGGGGCCGGGTGAGGGCCCACACGATGGTGTCGGCGACGTCCTCGGCGCTCAGCGGGTCGGGCACCCCGGCGTACACGGCCTCGGCCCGGTCCGCGTCACCGCGCAGGCGGTTGAGGGAGAACTCCTCGGTCTTGACCATGCCGGGCGCCACCTCCAGCACCCGGACCGGCTCCCCGCACAGCTCCAGGCGCAGGGTGGCGGCCAGCGTGTGGGCCCCGTGCTTGGCGGCCACGTAACCGCCGCCGCCCTCGTAGACCACGTGCCCGGCCACCGAGGAGACGAGCAGGACGGTGCCGTCGCCGCCGGCGATGAGTTTGGGCAGTAGGGCCTGGGTCATGTTGAGCACGCCCAGGACGTTGACCTCGTACATCCGCCGCCAGTCGGCGGGGTCGGCGGTGGCGACGGTCTCGGTGCCGATCGCGCCGCCCGCGTTGTTGACCAGCACGTCGCAGGAGTCCAGCGCCTCGGCGAAGGCGTCGACGGCGGCGCGGTCGGTGACGTCGAGGACCTGAGCCCGGGCCGAGTGGCCGTTCTCGGCAATTTCCTCGGCCAGCGCCTCGATCCGGTCGGCGCGGCGGGCGACCAGGACCACGTCGTAGCCCTCGGCGGCGAGCCCGCGCGCGGTGGCGGCACCGATCCCGCTGCTGGCTCCGGTGACAACCGCGGTCGCTGTCATGTGGTTCCTCCCAAGGTCAGGTGTCGCGCCGAGCGTATCCGGGGGCCGGACCCGGGGGCGGGGCGGGTGTGCCCCACGGGACCGGCGCCGGAACGGGTGTTCGCGGTCGGCGGCAGCGGCCGGGAAGCGGGGGACCTCCTCGGCCACCCGCCTCCCCAATAGGAAACGTTGCGTTTTCTACAGCGTTGGGCTAGCTTCTTAGGAAACACACCGTTCTCTAAAGACGAGGAATGGAGGTCCGCAGTGAGTGCTGGCAACGCGGTGGAACCGGCGGAGAACCGGAGATCCGTGGCCCCCGCCCTGCCCGGGCTCCTGCTGGTGATGCTGCTGGCCCCGCTGGACCAGACCTCCGTCGTCCCGGCCCTGCCGGAGATCGCGGGGGAACTGGGCGGGCTGGACCAGATGCCCGCCGTCATCACCGCCTACCTGGTCGCCGCCACCGCCGTGCTCCCGGTCTACGGCAGGCTCGGTGACCGCTTCGGACGCAAACCGCTGCTCCTGATCGCCCTGGCCCTCTTCGTCCTCGGCGCGCTGCTGTGCGCCCTGGCCGCCTCGTTCCCGGTGTTCGTGGGCGCCCGGGTGCTCCAGGGCGTGGGCGGCGGCGGGCTGATGATCGGCGGCCAGGCCACCCTCGCCGAGATCATCAGCCCTCGGGAGCGCGGCCGTTACCTGGGAATCATCGGCGTGTTCGCCGTGCTGCCCGCTGTGGGCGGACCGCTGCTCGGCGGGGTGCTGGTCGACCTGTTCTCCTGGCGGTGGGTCTTCGCCGTCCACCTTCCGCTGGGCGTGATCGCCTTCGCCGTTCTCGCCCTGACCCTCCGCCTGCCCCGGCCGACCGCCCGGCAACCGGTCGACCTGTTCGGAGCCGCCGCGCTCGCCGCGACCGTGGTCGGCGCCGTGCTCCTGGCCGACCTGCTCGCCGGGAACGGGCCAGGGCCGGGATGGGCGGCCCCGGCACTGGCCGGGGCGACCCTGACCGCCCTGCTGCTGTGGCTGGTCTCGGCCCGCCTGGCCCGGGACCCCGTGCTACCGCTCCGGCTGCTGCGCCGTCGGGGGTTCGTCGTCCCGGTCCTGCTCAGCTTCACGGTGGGGTTCGCGCTCTTCGGCACCCTCACCTACGTACCGCCCTTCGCCCAGATGGGGCTGGGTACCACCGCCACCGGGGCGGGGTTCCTGGTCACCGCGCTGATGGCGGGCGCGCTGATCGCCATGACCGTCTCGGGGCGGCTGATCACCCGCAGCGGCCGGTACTGGTGGTCCCCGGTCACCGGCACCGCGCTGATGGCCCTGGGCTCGCTACTGCTCGGCCTGGTCGGGCCCGCCGGGGGCGTTCCCGGCCTGGTGGCGATGCTGTTCCTGACCGGTCTGGGGGTCGGGCTGGTGATGCAGGTGGTGATGCTCGCCGCGCAGAACGCCACCGACCCCGCCGACCTCGGGGCGGTCACCTCCTCCGTGCTCTTCCTGAGACAGGTCGGCGCCAGCGTGGGCGTAGCCCTGATGGGCGCGCTGGTCACCCGCTCCTTCACCGAACGCGTTCCCTCCGGGGTCGCCGACCGCGGCAGCCTCACCCCGGAGGCCGTCGCCGCACTGCCGGCACCCGCGCGGGAGCTGGTGGAGACCGCCTTCGGCGCCGCCGTGCCGGCGGCGATCCTGACCGTGGCACCCCTGCTGGGGTTGGCCTTCCTCCTGGCGCTGGCCCTGCCGGCGCTCCCGCTGCGCACCCGTGCGCAGACCGAACTCCTCAAGGAGAACCCGTGACATCCACCGCCGCAACCCGTATCCCGTTCGTCGCGCCGCTGGACGCCTTCGGCGCCGACGACCTCCCCACCGTCGGCGGCAAGGCCGCCAACCTGGGCGAACTGCTGCGCGCCGGGCTGCCGGTACCCGAGGGCTTCGTGGTGACCACCGAGGCCTACGCCGCCGTCGTCGAGTCCGTGCGCCTGGCGGATCTGGTCGCCGCCGTGGAGGACGGGGCCGGGGAGGGCACCGGCGAGGCCCCCGGTCCACGGCCCGGGCCCGCGGACCTGCGCGCCGCGGTGGCGGGCGCAGCCCTGCCCGAGGGGCTGCGCGAACGCATCGTCGCCGCCTACCGGCGCCTGGGCGGGGACGTACCGGTGGCGGTCCGCTCCAGCGCCACCGCCGAGGACCTGCCCGGCGCCGCCTTCGCCGGACAGCAGGACACCTACCTCAACGTGGTCGGCACCGAGGCCGTGGTGGACGCCGTCCGCCGCTGCTGGGCCTCGCTGTGGACCGACCGGGCGGTGGCCTACCGCCGGGAGCGGGCGGTGGACCAGACGGAGGTCCGGATCGCCGTCGTCGTGCAGGCCATGGTCGACTCCGAGGTGGCCGGGGTGATGTTCACCGCCGACCCGGTGAGCGGGGCGCGCGACCGGATCGTCGTGGACGCGGGGGCGGGCCTGGGCGAGGCGGTGGTGTCCGGGCTGGTCACCCCCGACCACTACCTGCTGGACGAGCGCGGCGGGGTCGTGGAGTGGGCCCCGGGGCGCGGTGAGGTGGTGATCCGCTCGGTCGAGGGCGGCGGGGTCCGCCAGGAGGACCGGTCGGCGGGGGAACCCGCCCGTTCCGGGGGGCCGGGGGCCGCCTCCGGCGGCGCGCCGGACGCGCCCGACGGCGGAGCGGGCGCGAGGGAGGCCCTGCTCTCCGAGGGGCAGCTGTCCGTCCTGGCCGCGCACGCGCGGACCATCGCCGAACACTTCGGGCGCCCCCAGGACATCGAGTGGGCCCTGTCCGGCCAGCGGTTCCGGATCGTGCAGGCGCGGCCGATGACCGCGCTGCCGCCGCCACCCGTAGCGCTCAACCGGCGCCAGCGGTTCCAGGCGGCCATCCTCACCGAGTACCTCCCGGTCCGCCCCTACCCCATGGACATGAGCACCTGGCTGGAGCACGGCCCCACCGGGATGATGCGGGAGGTCACCTCGTACTACGGCCTGAGGGGGACCTTCGAGGACTACCTGCGCGAGGAGGACGGCGTGGTCGTCCAGCTCGTCCCGCCCTCCCCGCGCCCGGGACCGCGCATGCTGCTCACCCCCTGGAGGCTGGCCCGCAGGGCCCGACGGTTCCGGACCGCCGACTGGACCGCGGACCCGAGGCTGGCGGGGTTCCTCTCCGAGGCCGACGCCCTGGACGCCCTGGACCTGCCCGCTCTGCCGTGGGCCGAGCTGGTCGGGGTGCCCGCGCGGGCTCTGGCGCTGATGGCCCCCTGCCGGGACCTGCGGATCGACTACCTGCCCGGCAGCGGGCTGGCCCTCGCCCGGATGGCGCTGGCCACCCGTCTCCTGGGCCGCCGGGAACTGCTCGCCGACCTGCTGGGCGGGGCCCGCACCCGTACCGAGGACTCGAACGAGGCGCTGCGGGCGCTGGCCGACCGGGCGCGGGCCGTACCCGGGCTGCGCCGACTGTTCGCCGAACGGGAACCGGCCGAGGTCCTGGCCGCGCTCGGGGAGGGGACCGGCACCGGGTTCGCGGAGTTCCGTGACGGCCTCGAATCCTTCCTGCGCGAGTACGGGCGGCGGGAGACCGCGTCTCCGCTGCTGGTCAGCCCGCCGACGCTGGTCGAGTCCCCCGAGGTCGTGCTGGGCCTGGTGCGCTCCCTGCTCGACCAGCCCGAGGGGGCCCGGGACACCGCCTCCCGGTCCGCGCGGGCGCTGGAGCGGCTGCTCGAACACCCGCTGCTGCGCGGGCGCCGTGCCCGGGCCCGCGTCGAGCGGTGGCTGCGGGCCGCGCGGGACGGGGTGGCCTTCCGCGAGGACAGCCACTTCTACTTCACCGCGAGCCTGCCGACCCTGCGCCGCTCCCTGTTGGAGATCGGGGAGCGGCTCCGGGGCGCGGGGGTCCTGGAGGAGGCCTTCGACGTCTTCCACCTGCGGCTGGAGGAGGTGGTGGAGGTCGGGGACGTCACCGCGATCCCCGCGGCGCAGGCCGAGCGGCTGCGTTCCCTGACCCGGGGCCGGGCGGCCAAACGCGCCGAGATGTCCGGGGTGGCGCTGATCGACCACGCCCGGGTCTTCCCCCGCCGGGACACCGGTGACGCGCTGGTCGCGGGCTCCCCCGCCAGCTCCGGCACGGTGACCGGCCCGGTCCGGGTCATCCGCGGGGCCGAGGACTTCCACCGTCTGCGCGAGGGTGACGTCCTGGTCTGCCCGTACACCAACCCGGCGTGGACCCCGCTGTTCCAGCGGGCGGCGGCGGTGGTGGTCGACTCCGGGGCGATCGCCTCGCACGCCGCGATCGTGGCCCGCGAGTACGGCATCCCGGCGGTGATGGGCACCGGTACCGGGACCACCGTCCTCACCGACGGGGAGTCGGTGACCGTGGACGGCGGCAGCGGCCGCGTCAGCAGGGCTTCGTAGGATGCGAGCATGTCCGCCGAGAGCACCGATCACCGAAAACGCCCCCGACGTCGGGGGGAGGCCCTGGTCAACGCCATTCTCGAGGCCACCATCGAGGAACTGGCGGAGCACGGTTACACGGCGTTGACCATGGAGGGGGTCGCCGAGCGGGCCAGGGCGAGCAAGGCCTCCCTGTACCGGCGCTGGACCTCCCGCGCCACGCTGGTGATGGACGCGGTGTACCACCTGCTGCCCGACCCGTCGGACATCCCCGACACCGGGGAGCTCCGCGGCGACCTGCTGGTGCTGCTGCGCCAGAGCGCCCGGACCCTCTCCGGGCCCGCGGGTGAGGCCCTGCGCGGCCTGCTCGGGGAGGCGCTGACCTACCCGGAGCACGCCGTGCGGATCCGCTCCCGTTCCCAAGGGATGGGGCGGCAGATGATGGCGGAGGTCGCCCGAAGGGCCGTGGCGCGGGGCGAGATCCCCGCCGAGGCCGTGGTGGGACCCCGGTTGGATGTGGGCCAGGCGCTGCTGCGCAACCACTTCCTGTTCCGGGTGGAGCCCGTACCGGACGATCTGGTGGTGGAGATCGTGGACACGGTCCTGGTACCGCTCTTCCACACGGTGCCCCAACCCCGGAGTTGAGCTCGGCTAGGGCGTCGAAGTACACCTTCTCAGCCGTGTGGAGCTGATTCCATCGGCAGCAGACAGCACGTTGTTGCCCAAGGTCATGACGAGGGCGCGGCGTCAAGCTACGGCGCAGCGAAGTCCCTGAGAGTGGAAGCCGCTACATGCCGAAAGCCTCCATCAGACCTGCTACCAAACAATCGGGGCAGGATGCGAACTGTCCGTGCCGTCCACTAAGATTGGAGGGAGTAGCTGGTCTGGCCCCTTCCCTTGGCCAGATACTGGTTCCCGCCTACTCACGCAGCCGTCTGAGGCGACTCTGCGGTTGATTGCAGGCTTGTTTCGGTCTTCACTTGCCGCGTTTCTTGCTCCACCAGTGGATGTGTGATGTCCTGGTGCTCGTTCAACTCGTTTCCATGGAGGCCTGCGCTGTGACCAAGCAGTACTACGGCGTACCTCTCGAACGGAGCGACAACCTCAGACTTGAGCCGCACCGGAAGAGCTGTGATCCGGAGGAGTTCCCCGAGTGGCTGGATGCCCTCGGTAGTGAAAAACGACTCGCGGTTGATCTCTTCTCCGGGGCAGGGGGTCTGAGTCTCGGTTTGGAGCGAGCTGGTTGGACGGTTGCGGCTTCGGTCGACTTCGACAAGCGGGCGCTCGAAACGCACGCCGCGAACTTCCCAGGCATGAGCCTTCACATGGACCTTGGTGACCCTGCCGAGCGCGACAGGCTCGTGAGCCTCGTGGAACCAGCAAAGATCGATCTTGTAGCTGGAGGGCCCCCCTGCCAACCTTTCAGCAGGGCAGGGCGAAGCAAGATCCGCAGTCTCGTCGACCGCCACGGACGTGATCCACACGATCGCCGTAAGGAACTGTGGGGCGCCTACCTCGACGTCGTGGAGCGGATCCGACCGCGTGCGGTTCTCATGGAGAACGTGCCTGACATGGGCCTGACTGACGACTTCGTCGTCATCCGTATGATTGAGCAGCGGCTGGAGAACCTCGGCTACGCGACACAGGTACGCCTCGTTGACGCATGGCGCTATGGAGTGCCACAGCACAGGAAACGCCTGATCCTGCTGGCCAGGAACGACGTGGAAAAGTTCGAATGGCGACCAAGCCTGGAGCCTGAAGAGCGCACCAACCTCCGGGACGCGATCGGTGACCTGCCGGTCCTGCCTGTCGTACCCAGGGAGCGCATCGGCAAGCGCGAACTGCCGTACGGCAAGCCCCCCAGCCAGTCCTCATTCGTGAAGGACATGCGCAAGGGAGCTCCACGAGACCGTGTCTGGGACCACATGACGAGGCGGGTCAGGAAGGACGACTGGGAGATCTTCGCCGAGATGAACTCCAGGACCCTGTACTCGGAGCTTCACGCGTCTCAGCGGCGGTACAAGGCGGACCACTTCACTGACAAGTACAAAAAGCTCGGGTGGGAGGACCTGAGCAGGTCCATCACGGCGCACATCGCCAAGGACGGTTACTGGTACATCCACCCGGACCAGCACCGCACGCTGACCGTGCGGGAGGCCGCACGGGTGCAGACCTTCCCCGACCGGTTCCGGTTCGCGGGAACGCGTAGTGACGCCTTCCGGCAGATCGGCAACGCTGTACCGCCCATGCTCGGCGAGGCCGCAGCCGAAGTTCTGCTGCCCACAGGCGAGACCCAGACAAGCGGAAACGAGCTTCAGCCGCGCTGGCGCGGGGTCCGCGAGGACTTGACCATCTGGGCGAAACGTCAGCGCGAGACGGACAACTGGCATCAGTTTCCGGGAGGTTCTCAGTCGCCTCCGAGTGCGGCGGTGATGGCGCTACTTTCAGGAACCAGGCTGAAACCCGCTCAGTTGGAGAAGATGGCGGTGGTCGTCCAGGGACGGGAGTCACTCACCGAGACCGCGTACCTGGCGCTTCTCGACGCAGCCCCCACTTCGGCGGCCAAGACACGCATCGAACGGCTGGCCACAACAGTGGGCGAAACAAGTGTGTGGAGCGCACCGGAGAACCTCCCCGTACATCTGGCCATGAAGCCGTCAGAAGCGACTCTGTATCGTCTGCTGATCGGTGTGGACCTCCTCTGGGTGGGCCAGGGAGCGCTGCGCGTCGCCGCCAGGCTGAGCAACAGCGAATCGGACAAGGTGAACAGACTCAGCGATGGTCGCGTTGAGCTGGTGAAGCTGGTCGGAGCGGGTGATGACGCCACCCTGCGGATGGCTGCACTCCGTGTGATCGGAAACAGCATCTGTCGACCGAAGCAACCCCTGTGCTCGCAGTGTCCTCTGAGTACAGTCTGCGCTCGTAGGAATGAGATCTCGGACGACCTGTTCAGCGTCGCGCCGAGCGAGCTTTAGAAGCAGGAAGGCCCTGTCTGCGCAGGTCTGGAGATTCCGGTGTGCACCGAGCGGCAACGCTGAGTGCAGCCCGTCCCACGTCAGCGCGGATCTCGCACTCCCAGATCCGGATGACAGTCCACCCCGCGGCCTTGACCGCCGCCGTGTTGCGGCGATCCCTCTCCTTGTTCGTCTCGATCTTCTCCACCCACAGAGGCGCGTTCGGGCCTCTGAACACGGTAGGACCATGGACGGGACAGCCGTGCCAGAAACACCCGTCGACGAACACGGCGACGCCGTACCTTGGAAGGACGAAGTCAGCCGTACAACGGACAGCCACCCTGCGCTGAAGCCTGAACCTGAGCCCCAGCCTGTGCACAGCTCGCCTGAGAGCAACCTCGGGAACGGTGTCGCGAACGCGTCGTCCACGCAGGTGTTCGCCCTTTTCGGTACTGACCCACCGTCCGCCTTCGGCATTACCACCTGATGCCATGCCCGCTGCCCCAGTGTGTTGACAACCCTACGATTAGGAGGGTGCCACACCCTTCACCTGGTTTGGGAGCCAGCTGACCTCAAGCTCGACGACCAAGTTCGTGCCGAACCTTCCATCGAGCTGCTGGGAACAGCTTTGACGGGTGCGCACCAAACCGTCTAAGGGCAGGGGTTGAAACCCAGGGACAAGGCCTCATGGCGCGCGTGCACGGCCTGCAGTGCGTGGGTCTCGGGGATCTCCTGATCGAGTTCGAGTCGCCTACCGACATACTGGGCGAGCTGACGCTGCCAGGGTTCGAGGTTCCGGGTCTCCTTGGCCCAGTTCTCCATCGCGTACCACTCCTCCACAGGAATCAGCGCTACGTCCTCGCTCACACCCGCTTCGGTCCCAGCACCGCCCGCAAGCGCCGCCTCGTCCAGAGGGCTGTCCCGCAGCTCCGCCTCCAGTGTGTGGGGCAGAGTCCAGGGCATTCGGGACACCGCGTCCCAGCACTCGGCCTTCTTGGCCCACTCACCCGCGTGATTGCCCGCCTTCGGCCTGGTCACAACCCGCATGACGCGGGGACACAGTTTGTCGATGGCGTCCGCGAGCGCAGGGGTGATCCGCTGTTCCCGCCAGATTCTGTCGAGATCGACGCGCCTGTCCGTGGCGAGGGCAAGGCGTGCCGTGGTGTAGGTGGTGACCATGCTCTTGTAGCTGCCAGCCCCGTGGGCCGCCGCGACACGGTCCACCGCCTTGAACAGGATCGCCATCGCGATCACGCGGTGACAGTACTGAACGTCGACGCGAGGGGGCACTTCCTCGATGCGTAGCATGAACTCGGAGAAGTTCTTCTGTGCTCCTCGGCTGACGAGGTAGGGGAACTGGTTCCACGAGTGAACGAACTTCGCAAGGTCCGCTTTCGTGAATTTCTGCTTGGTTGGGTTCAGTTTCTTGAAGTGGCGCTGTTTCGCGGGTGTGCGGGCCTTCGCAACCTCGTCCGCGTACTGACCGCGTGCGCGCTCGTAGAACCAGTGTGTCTCCTGCCCGCTCCCGTCGATGGCCGGGGCCCACAGCGACCGGGTGATGCGCTGGACTGCCACGTGGTATTCGTGGTTCGAGCTGAAGTCGACCAGAGTCACACGGTTCTGTGTGTTGGAGTACTCGGAGATCTTCGGGACGATCTTCGCCAGGCGCTCCGGGGCCACCTCCGTGAGCTTCATCTGCACCTGGGCCTGCGACAGATCCGCCCTGTCTCGGCTCAGGGCGTGGTACAGGGAGGCGGTCGTCTGCCCCCCGTTCACGATCTGGAGTCCGTGTACCCGGGCCACACCGGTCGCCTCACCGTCCGGGCCGCGAACGAGGTCGACCTGGGAGGCCGTCGCCGTGATGCCGTTGTTGTAGGCCAGGAACCTCCCAGGCGCGTGCAGCAGTGTCTCCCTGATACCGCGGTTCACCGCACCACGGACCTGCAGGAACGAGCGGACGTTGAGCTCGAGCAACCGTGTGCCGTACTCTCCGTACAGTTCGGCGAGCCTCTGCCCCGGCACCACCGACAGGACCACGGAGTGGTCCGGCTCGGTGCTGGACGCGGAGACGCACGGCAACGGCGGGTCGAAGGACACCATGATGGGCTCGCTGAGGCTGCCGGACGTCTCGTGGCGGTGCAGCCGCGCCAAGTCCCACACCTCGTGGGTGACCGGGAGATCATCGAATTCGGTGGATGGGAGTTCGGTGGAGGTACTGACACGGTTGCTGAGCAGAAACAGCCTGATCCTCTGCACCTCGGCGAGTGCCTTCTCGACCGCCGCGCACATGTCGTAGACGTCGAAGGACCTGTCGACGTGCTGTCGAAGCCCGTCCCGACTCCTGCGTGCGAAGTTCAGGAGTCGTTTGAAGAGGGCCTCGGTCTGCTTCTTCGTGAGCCGGTCCTCCAACGGGTTCAGCTGGAAGTCCGTGACGAACAGGTCGAGACATCCCCCGGACTCCCCGATGCCGTACCCGTGCACCTCGTGTCCATGCGCCCGGTGATAGGCGGTGAAGGTGTTGGACACGACGCCGGCCTGTTCCAGGTCCTCGAACACGCGACGTGTGAACGCCTCCGGAGTGGTGGTTCCCTCGGCGTCGGCTGTTGCCTGGATGTCCGCGACAAGCCCCTGGGAGAACTCGGTGAGGTTGGTCTCAGGCATGTGCTCCCCCGATCAGTGCGGTCACCTCGTCGGTCGTGGCACGGTACTGCTCCAGCCCGGAGGTACTCACGTGGTAAGTGCAGTCGCCGACTCCCTCGGGAAGAGTCGACTCGACGACTCTGGGGAAATCTCCCCAAACCTGCCAGAACCGCAGTTCGCGCAGGGTGTAACGAGGTTCGTCGTAGAGGTCGCGCTGCCCGGGGAGGTATCCGGCCTGGATGAGTCGGCCGTCGAACCGGGCCCGTCCGGCTGGACCGGTGAGCTGCTCTCGTATGTGGTCCACCATCCCGTTCAGGCTCTCCCCCGATCCGCCGCGCCGCTCGTCGAGCATCACAAGCGCCAGCAGCAGCGCGGGCGTTCCGGTACCGTCCAACTGCCTCTCGCTGGCGATGCGGATGCTCTGAGGGCGCTTGGCGGTGCTGGCCTTGACCTCGATCGCCACCTCAGGGAGGTGGAAGTCCTGGTTGGCCCCCGTTGGCCCGGTCCACGTCTCGACGGCCTCCACCTGAACCAGGGCGGGGAGAACGTGGTCTCTGAACAGCAGCAGTTCGCCGTACAGTCCCAGACGCGCTTCGAAGCCCAGACCGTTCCTGTTGACCGCACGTAGGAGATCCTGCCACCTCTCGAACCTGTTCACCGCGGCGGTGAGGGCGGCAGCAGCACTCGGAGCCGCCCTGGCGGTGTCGGCGACGTCGGTGACCAGAGGATTGAACACCTCGCGGAGTTCGTTCGCGGTCAGGGTCACCTGGAGCTCGTACTCGGTACGGGACACCGCACTCAGGGTCATCTCCAGTCCGGCCGCCCGCGGAAGTCGCCCCACAGATCGCACGATGTGGTCCGCAGAACGGGCATCGGCTCTGAGAACAAGCATGCGTTGCCGGTCGGGATGGGAGACGGACAGGAAGATGTCGAGCGACGAGTCCGGATACAGACGAATCCTGGACCTCCCGGGGGTGTCCTGAGGGGTTTCCAGTTCACGCCACTCGTCCTCGGTGATGGTCACCCCTCGTCCTCCTCGTCGCCGGTGTAGATGTCCTCTCGCAACCAGGTGCTGTTGACGACGTACTCGGTGTCGGACTGGTACCTGGAGCGGGGGAAGCTCGCCTGGAAGCCCACGAGCGGCTTCCTCGTCCCTGAAGGCTGTGATCCCGGAAATTCGATCGGGTAGACAAGCAGCAGCGCCTGGTCTGGCCGACGCTGCCGCCGCAGGTAACTGCCCGAGGGAGCCTTCGGAATCGTTTCCTTCTCCTTCTTCTCCGCAACCTTTATCGCTGCCTGGTGTGCCCTGTGCCACTGCGCGTCGTCAAGGTCGAGGCTTTCGTCCTTCGGGCTGAGCACACGACGGATCGTGTACCGCCTTTCCGTCTCGAAGCCGGGGTTGAGCGGTGCGCGAGTCACCAGTCCGACGGTGTGCCCGGCGATCTCCTGCAGATGGTCCGAGGCAACCTTGCCGACCAGACACACCGTCCAACTGCTCAGCTCGCCCACCTTCACGCACTGGTCGATGTACTTCGCGATGAATCTCGGACGAACCCTCTGCGCCATGCGGTCGGTCTCGTATCCGGAGAGGAAGTCGGAGACCATCTCCGGGGAGACATCCCTCCACACCACGTTGCCGCCCGCGACCTTCTGGTCAGGTTCGGCGGCGAGCCCGAGCCGTCGGACGAAGTTCTCGAGCGCGGTGAAGTTGTGCTCGACGGTCCTGTCAGCGACGTCGAAGAGCACCGTCTCCGGCCCCTCTCCGGAGTAGCTGAGCATGACCTTCGTGCCCTGCCGCATCTTGTTGGCGGCGGTGACCGCAAGGCCCAGTGAGGAGGCGCGAACCTTCAACCCGAAGTCCCTCGGGGTGAGGTTGAGCGCTGCCATCTCCTCGACCTCCCTGCGCAGCTCGTCGGTGGCGGCGGTGACCTCGACGTACGCGGCTTCGAGCGCGGGTGTGGTGTACAGCCGACACAGGTCCTCGTGGCCCGGCCGGTACCCGAACCAGCGGCCCATCTGGAGCAGGGTGTCGTACGTCTTGGAGGCACGAAGGTAGTAGCTGACTGTCAAGCCCTCCAGTGTGAGGCCACGGGAGAGCTTCTGTCCGCCGATGGCGATGACCGAGAGGCCGCTCCTACGGTTCTCGTGGTAGTCGAGCGCGTCTTTCGACGTGCCGTTCACCGTCTTGACCTGGATCTTCCGAAGAGCTGGCAGGAGGTGTCCGGAGACCTGCTCCCAGTCCAGAACCTCGGCCTCGTCCGCAGGGAAGTGGGTCGTGGTGGTAACGAAGTCCCTCTCCCAGAGGGCCCGGAGCTCCGCTCGGAGTTCGGAGCTTTTCCCGTACCGGTCCTGGAGCGTGTCCACGACAAGTCGAAGATGGTCGTCCACCTGGTCACGAACAATGCCCTGCACAGCGGTGAAACGGGTGACATGCACCAACATGGAGTTGTGCACCTTCGTCTGGCCTCGGGCTCTGCGCGCCGCGCACGCGAGCACGAAGGAAGAGATCGCGTCGCGCAGGGACCGTGGAAGGTCGTCGGACGGAACAAAACCGGACTTGTGCTTGCTCGGCAGCCAGACATCCGCGTCGTTTACGTGGCGTACGAGCGGCAGTGACGGTGTGTCCTCCTCGTCGTCGTCCTCGACCTGCAGTCCGAAGACCCGCTCGGGCCCCAGATAGTTCGAGGGTGACGGAAGGCTGCGGACGAAGCTGTCGGGGAAGAGGTCCGCTCCGAGATCGGCGTGGTTGACGTCCGGGTCGATGTAGATGTTGGCGAAGGGAGTTGCGGTGTAACCGACGTAGGCCGCTTTGTCGAAGCTGTTCACGAGCTCACGGATCGCCGCGTTCGTCTTGGTCGGATCCGCCTCGGGATCACGGGTCGTGTTGATCGAGGCGTTGTCGGCCTCGTCGTCGATAACGAACAGCGGGACGTCACGCACGATCCTGCGCCCCGCCTCGTTCTCCTCACCGTGTACGTCCGTCACCCATGTGCGCAGGTACTCCAGGATGCGCCAGTGCTTCTTGACGACGAGGACGACCGGAAAGCTCCCGAGGGGGAAGTTGACCGCGGCTGCCGCCTGTCGACCGAAGTCCCCCTTCTCCGAGCTGTTGGTCGGTGAGGCGATGTCGAGTTTCCTGGTCAGGGGCAGCTTCCCCGCTCCCATGAGGCGAGAGTTACCGTCCTCGTTAGAGCGCGTCTGGTGCTGTGTGTCGAATCCCAGGAGCCCCTCGTCAATGCGCAGCTGGGTCTGACTCCGGAGGTCGTTGTGGATACCGGCGAGGACCACGACGAACCGGTATCCCGCGTCCACGGCCTTCGCGGCGAGGCCGATGTACTGACCGGTCTTACCCGACTGCACCTGACCGATCACCAGGCCCGTTCGACGCCAGGGGCCAGGACGGTACGGGTCCTCCAACTCGCTCAGCACCTCGTCGGTGCTCTGGTCCAGCCGCCGCACGACTTGGCGCGGCATGTGCCGAACGTCCTCGAGGTACCACCTGTAGCGATCCCAGAAGTCCCAGGTACGGTCGTTCCTGGCCTCGGGCAACCATGGCTCGTGTCCTTCTTCACTCCGGAGTCCCGAGGATCCCTCCTGGAACACCGCTGCCAGAACCTCGATCTCCTTGACCAGCTGATCCCGGTCGAGAACCCTTCCCTGCCCTGCCAACATTCCGAAGACCGAGTTGACTGCGTCCTGTACCTCGTCCGGGCTCGGTTGGCGGTCCGGTGGCAGCATGGCAAGAACCAGACGTTTGGCCGTGGTGAGAGACTCGAGAGACTCGTCAGGATCGACGCTCACTGGGGGACCTCCAACGGGACGGAGACGGTATCGATCAGGGTAGAGGGAGTCACCGACAGCGGACTCATCCGCTCCAGAACCCCTGGAGTTGGTCGAAGGGCGGCATGACCCTCAGTCTCTCCCTCGCGGCGGCGGGTGAGCGACCGTCCGACACCATCGCCTCGTAGATTCGCTGCGCGATTTCCGTGGCCTCGGGGTCGGCCTCCCCTCGTCCCCCGAAAGGCTCCGGGTCGTCCCTGGTGTCGGTCTCGTGCATCACACGGAGAGCGGTGACCGGCACGGTTTCCTCAAGGAGGCGGAGCAGGGCCCGCACGCCTTCCGGGCTACCACCGCCCGAACGTAGCGCGGCCGCGACCAGAGGGTGACTTCGGTTGATTCTGCAGGTGACCCGGTTGTCAGCGCGGCGGACCTTCCATGCGTACAGAAGGGGATCTCCGTGTGTACGGGCAGCGATCTGGCTCCGGTGACGCAGGACGTCGGCGGCCTGTGCCCGTGCCCTCTGAGCGATCCGGCGAAGGTGTGGGCGTAGGCCGACGGGTGGTACGACACTGGACTTGCGAACGTCGACGCCCCACTCCGCATCCGTCTCAGCGGAGATGTCGACAGCGATCCGGGCCAGGTTGAACTTCTCCTCACGGCGCATGCCGCGCAGTCCAAGCCAGGAACCCGCCAGGATCAAGCGATTCAGGCGGTAGACGTAGAACCCCTGCTGGTCCAACCAGCCGCTGGGGCCACCGGCGCTCCCGTAGTCGTTGCCGGTGAGCTGCTGGGAGCTGGGAAGGATGAACGCCTCCACCCGTACGGAGTTGGCACCGACGGGGATCTCCTCGACCGGGAGGCGCTGAACAGAGGGGTGACCTGCGAGAAAGGGGTCCCATGGTTCGACGGGTTCACCGGCAATCCTCAGGTTGCGACGCCGGGCGCCCGAGAGGAACCGCGCGAAGACCATGCCGAGGTGCGACTCAGTGCGTCTGGCCTCTCCGTAGAACTGGCCCTGGGTCCGCTCGTCGTCCTCGGTCACGTCGTCGACGTGATAGCCGTTGAGCTTTCGCCAGAGCACGACAGTGCCTTTGACAGGGGAGCGACAGATCCTCTCCAAAAGCGTCGTTGTCTCGCTGTCTGCGCCGTGCAGCAGCCGCCACTCGCCGGACTCCTCAACGACGTCCAGGTCCCATGTCCGGACGTTCCACACGCCTTCGGTGGCCGTGGCCACAGTGAGCTGTCTGGCCTGGGAGAACGACGCGGATTTGAGGCCGACCCCGAAGCGGCCCAGGTCGGTGGGCGCCCGCGGTGTCAACGGACGCGCCGCCACGGTCATGGCGGTGACGAGCTCTTTCTTGGTCATCCCCCTGCCGTCGTCGACGACAGCGATCCATGAGTCCCGTCCATGCCAGGTGAACTCGACGTCGATGTTCCGTGCGCCTGCGGAGATGCTGTTGTCGACTAGGTCCGCGATCGCGGCCGGCAGCGAATATCCCAGAGAACTGAGTGAGGCCACCATGCCGCCCGGTTCCGGGGCCGCGATTTCGTAAGTCACGCTCAGTCCCAGTTCTCTTCCCCATTGTTGTCGCAGGACGTCGGGTTGCAGAAGATGGTGCGAAACAGACGAGAGCACCGACGATCCTCATACGCCACGAGACCATATAGCCCTCTCAACGCACTCTATGACATGTTCGACAATCAGATGAGGACCTTCCCATAGTCTCCAGATGGTTCCGCGCCACCGTCGATCGCGACCGATTAACTCTCGGGCAGGGTCGGCATTCGCTTAGTTCAGGACGTCCGAAAGGTAGAGCGAGTGAAACTGGTAGCCGCGACCCTGTCTGTCAGTCTCAAGGGGGCGACGGAGCCGGGCCAGGTCCTTCTGCGCACACCTTCGAACGGTAGTTTCGGGGCATGGAGAGCAGCGAGGACGACCAGGGCCGCTGGTTGGTGCACGGTGAGCGCACCCTGTACGACAACCCGTGGGTACGGCTGGGCAAGGCCGACATCACCACGCCTTCGGGGAGCAGGTTCGAGCACCACACGGTAACCCTGCCATCGGCTGCGGTGATCGCGATCCTGGACCGGGCCGAAGAACACGTCCTGATGAGCTACCGGCACCGGTTCGTGCCCGACGTGTGGGGATGGGAACTGCCCGGAGGTCTACTGGATCCCGAGGAGGCTCCGGAGCGGACGGCTGCCCGTGAGGCGCTGGAGGAGACCGGGCACCGAGTCTCCTCGGTGGAGCACGTGGCCACGTTCGAGCCGATGATCGGCACGGTCCGAAGCCCTCACCACGTCTTCGTGGGGCGCGGCGCCGAACTGGTGGCGGATCCGACCGAGTTCGACGAGGGCGTCTACGAGTGGGTGCCCCTGACCAAGGCCCGTAGCCTGGTCGCCGAGGGACGGGTGCAGAGCTCAGGAACCCTCGTCGCCCTGCTCCACCTCCTGGCCTCCTGACGGGGACGAAGGTCCCAGGAGCCGGGTCAGGCGGGCACGTTGGCGGACGGAACCGGACCGCTCGGAGAGTTCGGTAGCGCGCCGTGCCTGCCGCTGGGCCTGGGTGACGTCTCCGCTGGCGGAGTAGGCCACGGCGAGGTCGGTGCGCAGCCCGGCCTCGGCACGACCCAACCCCAATGGGGCGATGTCATCAAGAGCTCGGGTGAGGTCTTCGATCGCCTCGCTGTGCCCAAGACGCGCCAGGCAGTGCCCCCGCCAGCGCATGAGATGGGTGTCGTCCAACATGAGAAACGGTAGCGATGGGTCATCGGGCTGTTGGGGAAGCAGCGAGAAGGCGTGATCCAAGGCTTTCCGGCATTCCGGTTCCTGGCCGAGGGAGGCGCGTACTTCCCCTTCAGCGGCCCACAACCACGAGCGCAACAATGCTGGTAGTGACTTTCCCTCGCCGTCATGCGTCGCCCTGAGAACCGCGAGTGCCTCACCGTTTCGCCCGCTGTCCAGGAGCACGTAGACCTGTTCGGCGCTCACGTGGGCCAGGACGGTCGGATCCCCGCTCTCCTGAGCAGCGGACTTGGCGATCTCGTAGTAGCCCCAGGACGTCGCCAGCCGACCTGCGTCGAGTGCCTGCCATCCGGTCAGGGACGCCGCCTCGGCCAGGGCACGAGCCAGACCGCGCCGCACGGTGCCGGGGATCGATTGACGCAGCAGTTCGTGCATCTGCTGGACATGGGCCTGGCTCTGGGCGAGGAGGTAGTGGGCACCCAGCTTGCGGTCTATCAGCCGTAGGTTTTGGGTCTGCTCCTCGAAGAGGCGGACGAGGGCGCTGTCGATGGACGCGATCTCCAGGCGCTCTCGTACCTGTTCATCGACGCCCGAGGTCTTTGGACGAGGGGCAGGGTTGGTGTCTCCAGCGACGGCAGAGCGCTCTGTTGCCAGGGGTGTCTGTCGGGGAGCCAGTCCGAGCAGTGCCCGGGAGGGGTCAGGCGTGGCGAGCCCATCGGCGATCCTCTCCATCAACTCCAGTGAGCTGACCATCCTCCTCCCGTTCAGGATCTCGCTCACACGTCCCTGAGCGATGCCGGTCGCCGAGGCGATCCGGGTCTGGCTCGCTCCATGCGCCTGCGCCAGCCGGAACAGGCCGGCGATGTCACGCTCACGCAGGAGCCGCTGCACGTCCTGCCGTTCCCATACCCGGACCGGAATTTCGATCCTCCCCCAGGAATGACCAGGCATCGCTTCCTTCCATCCCTTCGGAGACGAACTTGGACACGGCCTCGATTATCCCGAGGGGGATATCCGTTGGGAATGGGAAGGGCGGCACCCGAAACGGGATCGTCGCCTGTGACGCACCCTCCCGCTCCATCGCGAGCGCCGTCACAGGAGCCCGTTCATGGATGATTCCTCAGCTGCCGACTCACTTCCGGCGCATATCGACACCGACACCACGTTGCGCGTCAAGATCCTCGACGCCTGTGGGATGACCTGCACCTTCTGCCACAACGAGGGCACACCTGTCGTGGTCGACAACCGTCACCGCGGTCCCGGCCCCTTCCTGATCTCCGGAAGCTCCGGAAGGACGTCGATCTACGCCGCCACCAACGGCACTAGATTCCTGCCCAGCACGATCCCACCCGACGAGGACTTCGCCCACGCCCTGCACCGGTTGCGCAAGAGCATGGGGTTCACCGAACTCCACCTCACCGGCGGCGAGCCCACTCTCCACCCGCGTCTGCCCGACCTGGTCCGCCTCGCCGCTGACCAGGGATACCGGGTGTGCATGACCTCCAACGGCGAGAACGGGGCCCGGCAGATCCCCGCCTGCGCCGACGCCGGGCTCGACCGGGTCAACTTCTCCGTCTTCGGCACGACCCCCGAAGAACTCGCCCAGGTCCAACACACACGTTTCCGTGACCGAGCCAAGGCCGCAGCCAAGATCGAGGCCCTGAACGCCTCCATCCAGGCCTGCGTCGACAGCGGAGTCCGGGCCAGCGCCAACATCGTGGTCCTCGACCACACCCACATCGGCCGTGTCCACCGGCTCCTGGACACCTACGCGCCGGAACTGTCCGTGCGCCTGCTCAACTCCCTCGACCACGGCCAGCCATCCATCGACGCCATCAACGAGGTCCTGGACCAACGCGGTGCGGTAGCCGAGGCCCATCACCTCACGGCAGGAGCCTCCGGCGCGCGCACCACCTACCGCATCGACGGCGGACGACGTCGTATCCACGTCAAATGGATCCGTCCCGTGCGACTGCCCACCACATGCCAGGGGTGCCGGTTCAACAACGACGCCGACTGCCAGGAAGGCTTCTACGGACTCCGCCTGTACCGGGACCGCTCAGGCAACCATCTGGTCGGCGTGTGCCTGCAACGCATGGACCTGTGCGAGCCGATCGAGGACTTCCTCGACGGGCCCGTGAGTACCGAGATCCTCCGCTTCCGCCAGGCAGACCGTGACAGGCTGGAAGTTGCCCACAACACACCTCCATCACCGCTCCGGTGACCGCGCACCGCGAGGAAGGGAACCCGACGACATGAGCGCGATCGAGTACGAGGCCAAAGCCCTGGACATCGAACCCGAGGAGGTAGCCCGGCTCATCCTGGACAAGGGCGGCTCCGACCTCGGGGAAGTACTCCAACGGCGCTACGTCTACGACATCGAACCCGGCGACGCCTCTCGCTGGGTACGCCTGCGCGACACCGGAAGCCAGGTCACGCTCACGGTCAAGGAGATCGACTCCGACGCGATCGGCGGCACCCGCGAGACCGAGACGGAAGTTGGCGACTTCGAGACCGCCAA
Organism: Nocardiopsis moroccensis; assembly: GCF_055763695.1. Taxonomy (NCBI): domain Bacteria; kingdom Bacillati; phylum Actinomycetota; class Actinomycetes; order Streptosporangiales; family Nocardiopsidaceae; genus Nocardiopsis; species Nocardiopsis moroccensis. Next base: position 4,149,379 of record NZ_CP199747.1, read on the forward strand.
CGCCCTCCTGGACAGGCTCGGCTACACCCCCAAGGCCTACCAGGAGAACCGTCGCCGCAGCTTCACCCTCGACGGTGCACAGTTGGAGATCGATACCTGGCCGCGAATCCCAGCCTATCTGGAGATAGAAGCACACAGCCGCGCCGAAGTGGTACGTGTCGCGGCCCTGCTCGGCTACGACGAGGCGGAGCTGACGGGGGAGAACACCACCAAGGTCTACGCCCGCTACGGCATCGACCTTTCCACCATCACCAACCTGCGCTTCGATATGGAATGAGCGACGCCCGCGGTGCGCCCGCCCCTACGCGGTGGGCGTACCGCGGCCCGCCCTCGTGCTTGTGGACAGGGACTGGAAGAGACCGGGACTGATAAACCCTGGCGCCTCTGAACCTCTCGCCCTTGTGCCACTCAAGGCCGCGCATCGAGTTCTCCGCGTGCCTATCGCACCAGTTCGTAGCTATCGCCCGCCGACAAGGGTTCCGTCCGGGGCGCCACTGCGGAGTTCTCCCGCGTCGACACCGAGCTTGAAGGCGTCCCACTCGGCCTTGGTGTAGGCGAGCACGGGCGAGTTCGGAGTGGCGGTGTCGGTGAGGGTGAAACCGCCCTCAGGGAGGAACTCAGCTCTCAGCCGTCCGGAACCGGTGGTGTCGCCTCGGATGACCCGGGTGAGGAAGTGTTCCCAGTCAGCGCCGGAGACAGTGATGGTGGGGCCGTCGGGGTTCTTGGTGTCTCCGACCTCGATCAGGCCCGCACGTGGAACCCGCACCTGGACGCAGCCCTGGGCACTCGTGCTCGCGCTCGCCTTGACCCAGGGTGCGGTGACCGGCTCGGTGTGCTGAATAGTGAGGGCTTCGGGTTCACGGTTCACGGGTGTCCTCCAAAGCGGCCTTGATGAGCTGGACCGACTCCTTCGTGGAGAGGGCATCGGCGAGAAGGTGGTTGTAGAGGAGCTTACAGCGGCGTAGATCGCGGGTTTTCTCCAGTGTCAGGTTGCCTCCGTGACTGTCCACGTAGATCACTTCAGGGGACGACGGTTCGAACTCCAGGATGCTGAAGGAGCCCGCGAGCCCCGCGTGGGCCCCCACAGACGTAGGGATGATCTGGATGGTCACGTGGGGCAGTTCCGTGGCGACGGCGAGCAGGTGGCGCAATTGTTCGGCGAGGACCTGAGCACCTCCGACAGGACGATGCAGCACGATCTCTTCCAGGACGACCCAGAACTGAAGCGGGTCGTGCTCACGGGTGAGAAGCTCCTGCCGACGCAGCCGCAGGTCGGTGAGGAGATCGATGTCGTCGGGGTGTTCGGCCGGGTTGCCCGCTGTGAGAACGGCGTGGGCGTAGTCCTTCGTCTGGAGCAGGCCGTGTACCAGGCTGGGCTCGTACGCCCGCAGGGACGTGGCGTCCGACTCCAAGCCCACATAGGTCTCGAACTTGGGCGGCAGGACGCTCTCATAGGACTCGTACCAGCCCTTGCGCCGCGCCTCCTCCGCGAGTTGGAGGAGAATTTCCCGGTGTTCCTCCGTGGCCTGGTAGAGGTCCATGAGCATGGTCAGCTCGGGGTGAGTGGGAACGACTTTGCCACCCTCGACCCGGTAGATCTTCGGTGAGCGCACGCGAAGCTGCTTCGCGACCTGCTCGCCGGTGAAGTCGTTGCTCTCCCGGAGTTGCCGAAGCAGTATCCCCAGCTTGCGGCGGCTGGCCGCCGGGGCATGGCGTTCGGTCATCAGTGCACCCATCCTGATCGGCTCGGGCTTGGCTCAGATCGTCGCTCATTGTCTCGCATGACCCTTGCATCTTCCTGAAAATATTTTCTAGAGAAGGTTGCAGAGAATATTTTCAAGCTGCATCATGGTTCTGATCGCAAGCGTGTTCTCTTCCACACCCAGGGTTACAGCCCAGGGCGGCTTCAGGTGCGGCTGACCGATCTGGCGCACCGGAGACCTCTCTGCGCGGCGAGGGCCCAACTCGCACGCTTTCGTCTGATGGAGCGAACTCCTACCGCCGCTCGGAGGGCATGGATGACCGGATACGAGATCCCACGACCGAGGCGCGGGCCAGACAATAACCAGCTTGTGCCGCGCGGGGATGCGGCACGAGCCAGGAACCGTTGGCGCGGGGAGGCCACGGGCTACTTCGACGGGAGGCCGGAACAGGTCGCCCGCATCCGCGCCTGGTGCCGGAAGGCCACCGGGTTCAACGAGGACCGGGCCGCTCCGGTCGTACTTGTCGCCAGCGAGCTGGTCACCAACGCGGTCAGGCACACGGCCTCCGGAGGTCGATGCGGGCGGGTCAGGATCACCCTGGAGGTCATGCCCGGCGACTTCGTCCTGATGAGGGTGACCGACGACGGGCCCCGCGCTGGCCGACCGCCCACCTACCCCGGCGTGCCCAACTGCTCCGAGGAGCTGAACGCCGAAGGGTACGGCCTGACCGTGGTCACTGCGCTCTCGAAGAAGTGGTGGTGGACCAACCGTCCCAACGGTCCGCTGACGGTGTGGGCGTTCATCGATCCCCAGCGCGACCTCAACGACGTCTGAACCCCGAGCGCCGAATCGGCGGGAAGCGCAGCCCCGAGGGGCCATTGACACCCGCCCGAACAGCACACACGAAGATGCCCCAGCCGGTGTTAGGAGCACCGGGCCGGGGCGCGACAACCACCTGAGAAAGCAGGAGGCCATCATGCATCAGCCTAGCGGGCGACACCGCAGGCCACGTCGAACCCTGGCCGAACAGGTATGGGCCGTCGCCGCCACACTGCTGGCGGCGGCCCTGACGTTCGTGTTCGTCCCCCAGACACCCAGGTGGGAGCGGACCGCGCTTCCACCGGCGCCCGACCGTCCCCGGTTGCCTGCCGCACCCACTCCGACGCGCCTCGCGCGCGAACCCGGCGTCTTCCCCGACCATCGACTGTCGAAGACATCCGCACGCTGTGCGAACGGCTACCGCGATACCGGCCCGGACGAGGACGCGAGCTCGCTGGTCCGCCCCTACATGCCCCCACCGCCCGAACCACGACCGCTGGTTCCCCTCCCCCGGATACCCGAAGGCGACCTGCTGGCCAACCCGTCGCAGGATCCGCCACGCCCCGTGTCAGAAGACCCGGACAACATGGACGACCTCGCTGCGGTGATCCGCACCTACCTCGCCACCGTCGGCTGAACCGAGGAGCGCGAGCCGGGAAGCCACCGGAAAAACACGTGGAGTGACGGGGCCGGACGCTGTTACCGTCGGCAAAATCCCACCGGCCCGCACACGGGTCCACACGGAAGCGGACCGCCCATGGCGACCACCCCCTCCCCAGGAGAACCCCCGCGACCGCCGAGCGGCGAGGGCGGCGGGTTCCCGCTCCTCGCCCGGCTCAGCCTCTACACGACGGTCCACACCCTGGCCGACTTCGCGTTCGGCGCCGTCTTCGTCACGGTGATCATCGCGCGCGGCGCCGACCCGTGGGCCGTGGGAGCGACACTCGCCGCGGGCCACCTCCTCGGCCTGCTCATGGAGGCGCCCAGCGGAGCCATGGGCGACCGGTACGGGCACCGCCGCCTGCTGACGATCGGTCTGGCGGTGTGGGGCACGGGTCTGGTGGTCCTCGGGACCGCCGAAGGGCTCGCGCTGACCGTGGTGGGCGTGTGCCTGGGCAACGTCGGGGCGTCCCTGAAGTCCGGCACCCTCATCGCGATCCTGGTCAACCGGGTCGGTGACCGCGACCGGAGCCGGCGGATCGCGCGGATCGTGCGGGTCGGTGCGGTGTCCGCCAGAACGGGCTCGGTGCTGGGTGCGGCCTCGGTGATGGTGGCGGGGACGTGGCTGCCGGCCGAGACGATGATCGCCCTGGGAGGTGTGCTGATACTGCTGCTGGCGGTGCTTGCCCCCTGGTGCTTCCCCGCCACCCCCGGCCGGCCGGACCGGAGGATCAGCGCGATCGTCCTCGAGTCGGTGCTCCTGGTGGCATCCCGGCGCTTCGTCCCCCAGGTGGTCCTGGCGCTGTCCCTGATGGTGGCCACGATGCTGCTCGTAGTGGCCTGGCAGCCGATGCTGCTGGCCGAGTACGGCGGCGAGGACGTGCGCCTGAACGGCTTGGTGCTCCTGCTGATGAGCCTGTCCCTGACCGCGGGGGCGGCCTGTGCGCGCTGGGTGGACCGGGACCGCCCGCACCTGTGGGGGCCGCTGGTCTCGACGGGGATCGGACTGCCTCTGGTCCTGGCCGCGTACGGAGCGGTCCCGCTGGTCGCCGGGCTGGTGGTCGCGGAGTTCCTGATCGGTCTGGGCGGTGTGCTGTCCGGGGTGTGGAGCCAGTTGATGTTCACCGACGCCAACCGGAACACCATGTTCTCGGCGATGACGGTGGCGACCCTGGTCGGGAGCGTCGCCACGACCGGTTCCTTCGGCTGGCTGTGGGAGCTGTGGGGGATCCCGTTCGCCGTGTCCGCGTTGGCCGTGGTGGCCCTCGTGCTGGCGGTGGCCGCCATGGTCCTCACCCGGCTCTTCCCGGAGTCCGCGGACTTCACCTGGGCCGTACGGCGGAACAACGCCCGGGAGGACGCCGGGGAGGGCCCCTGAACCGGCCCGGTCCGGGGCCGGTCCGTCCCCGGCTGTTAGCCTGCGGCCCAAGTGAGGCGGGAACCGCTGACGTGGGGGGAAGCGAGAGACCATGAACCTGCCCGAACTCCTGAGGGCGCGTCCGATCCTCCAGGCCCCGATGGCCGGGGGTACGTCCACGCCCGCTCTGGTGCACGCGGTGAGCGGGGCGGGCGGCCTGGGGTCGCTCGCCGCCGGATACCTGTCCGCCGAAGCACTGGGCGAGCAGATCGACGGTGTCCGGAGCCTGGGGACGGACGTGTTCGGCGTGAACGTGTTCGTTCCCTCCGGTGCCCCCGCGCCCGAGCCGGTGGTCGCCGACTACCGGTCCGAGCTGGCCGGGGATGCCCGCCGCCACGGGGTGGAGGTCGGCCCGGCCAGGCATGACGACGACTCCTGGGAGGCCAAGGTCGACCTGTTGGCCTCCGCGGCCGTTCCACTCGTGAGCTTCACCTTCGGCTGCCCGTCGGCGGGGGTCCTGGAACGTCTGCGGGAGGCGGGGTCGGCCACGGTCGTCACCGTCACCACCGTCGACGAGGCCCGTACCGCCGTGTCCCGGGGTGCCGACGGGGTGTGCGTCCAGGGTGTGGAGGCCGGAGGGCACCGCGCCACCTTCGACCCCGCCAACGGTGACGACCGCCCCCTCCTGGAACTGCTGCCCGAGGTCGTGCGCGCCGTCGAGGTGCCCGTGATCGCGGCCGGCGGCATCATGACCGGCGCGGACGTGGCCGCCGCCCTGGCGGGCGGGGCCGTCGCCGTCCAGCTCGGCACGGCCTTCCTGCGCTGTCCGGAGAGCGGGGCGCAACCCCCGCACAAGGACGCTCTGACCGACCCCGCCTTCACCGGGACAGCTCTGACCCGGGCGTTCACCGGACGTCCGGCGCGCGGCCTGACCAACCGCTTCATGCGTGAACACCCCGGAGCCCCCGCCGCCTACCCCGAGGTGCACCACATGACCAAGCCGCTGCGGGCCGCCGCGGCCCGGGCCTGCGACCCCGAGGGCATGGCCCTGTGGGCGGGCACCGGCTTCCGCCAGGCCCGGGAACTGCCCGCTGCCGAGCTGGTCGCCCGGTTGTACGCCGAGTCCGCCGAGGCGGGCGCCCGGTTCCGGGGCTCCCCGCACACCTGAGGGCCCGCCTTTCGGAGGTCCCCGGCTATTCTTCCGGGGCCCGGGGCCGCCCGCGGGCGGGCGGCCCCGGTAGGTTCGTCGCGTGAGTCTGCGCCTGACCTACCTCGACACCCACGTGGACGTGTGCACCGCTCAAGGAGCGGACCTCACCGAGACTCTGCGGTTCCTGGGGACGCACGTCACCTCCGGCCCGGTCCCCGGGGGCGGACCCGGCCCCCTGGCCACCCTGCACGTGTCCACGGAACCCGCACCCCCGCCTCCTCCCGGGACCCCCTGGACCGACGGTTTCGTCCGGGAGAGCGCGAGCGCCTTCTTCACCGTCCCCGCCCGTCTTGCCGTTGCCGGGGGCCGCGAGTACACGGAGTGTGTGCGGACCGGGACCCGCTTCGTGTTCGACCCCGCCGCGCGCCGTATCGACGTCACCGTCACCCCCGACACCGCGCTGGAACCGGTCGAACTGCTCCGCGAGCTGTTCCTGAAGGACCAGGAGAACCGGGGTGCGGTGGTCCTGCACGCCGCCTCCGCGCACCGGGGCGGCACCGCCGTACTGGTCGTCGGCGCCAAGGGCTCGGGCAAGAGCACGGTTCTGCTCGAACTGGTCGAGCACCACGGCCACGAGATCATGAGCGGCGACAAGACGGTCGTGCGCCGACAGCCGGACGGCTCCCTGCTGGCATCGGGGTGGCCGGACTACCCGCACCTGGGCTACGGGACGGTCGCCAAGTACCCCGGGCTGGCGGAGATCGCCGGGGCCACCGGGGAGCCCGAGGGCCATGCCTTCTCCCCGTACGGAAAGTACGCGGTGGACCCGGTCCCCTTCCGAAGGCGGTTCCCCTCCGCCACCCCCGGCCTGCGCGTTCCGGCCCGGACGGTCGTCCACCCCCGGATCGGACCGGGCCCCACCCGGCTCCTGCCCGCCGACGGGGACCCAGCCGCGCTCGCCGCGAACACCGAGTCGGCCTTCGACGGCCCGGCGTGGAACAGCTTCGTCCCGGACCTTCGGGACCGGTGGGCGGATGCGCGCGCGGGCATCCTGGACGAGCTCGCCGCGCTCCCTTCCCTGGAGCTCACCGGGACCGGCGATCTCGCCGGGTTCGACCTCCCCTGAGCTGACCCCCGGACCCCCGCCCTCGGGCCCCGCTGAGCCCCCCGACCAGGCCCGTCTGCCCACAAAGAAGGACCTACCAGTTGGTAACAATTCGGAACGCCAGGCCTGAGACCTAGAGCACGTGAGCCAGGACACCTTATGGTTCCGCCATGGGTGTATTGCGGAAGCGTGTCCTTTTTCGTGTCCTTCTGGGGTTTGTCGCCACTGTTGCGTCTCTTGCTCTGATCGCGTCTTTGCTTGGCGTCTGGGCGGTTCGACGATCGTTCCCGACTACCTCCGGAGAACTGTCCCTGTCCGAGCTCGCCGCACCGGTGACCGTGCTCCGGGACGAGTGGGGCGTGGCGCACGTGTACTCGGACAACGCCGAGGACCTCTTCGTGGCGCAGGGGTTCACCCACGCGCAGGACCGCTTCTGGGAGATGGACTTCCGCCGCCACGTCACGGCGGGCCGCACGGCCGAGCTCTTCGGACCGGACCAGGTGGAGACCGACGTCTACCTGCGCACCATGGGCTGGCGCCGGGTCGCCGAGCAGGAGTACGACCTCCTGGAGGAGGACACCCGGCGCTACCTGGACGCCTACGCGGCCGGGGTGAATGCCTGGATCGACGACAACGAGGGCCTGGAGGCCGGCCTGGAGTACGGACTCCTCGGCGTCACCGCGGACGACTACACCGTCGAGCCCTGGACGCCCACCGACAGTCTCGCCTGGCTCAAGGCCATGGCCTGGGACCTCGGCGGCAACCTCCAGGCGGAGACCGAACGCGCCCAGCTGCTCGCCGCGGGCCTCGACGAGGACATGATCGAGGATCTCTACCCGGCCTATCCGACCGGGCAGCACGCCCCCATCACCGACACCGACGAGCACCGGGGGGCCGCCCCCGAGGCCGACCTGGGTCGCGCCCCCGAACTGTCCGAGGAGGCCCTCGCGGCGATCGAGGGGCTCTCCGGCATCCACGCGGCCGTCCCCGACCTCCTCGGCCCGTCCACCAGTCCGGACCTGGGCTCCAACTCCTGGGTCATCTCCGGTGAGCACACCGGCACCGGCGCCCCCCTGCTGACCAACGACCCTCACCTGGGCGCGTCGATGCCCTCCACCTGGTACCAGATGGGGCTGCACTGCACGGAGCTCACCGAGGAGTGCCCGTTCGACGTGAGCGGGTTCAGCTTCTCCGGCCTGCCCGGCGTGGTCATCGGCCAGAACGAGTCCATCGCCTGGGGCTTCACCAACCTCAACCCCGACGTGATGGACCTCTACCTGGAACAGGTCGAGGGCGACCACTACGTGGTGGACGGCGAGGAGCGCCCGTTGGAGATCGTCGAGGAGACCATCGCGGTCTCCGGCGGCGAGGACGTCGAGCTGACCGTCCGCTCCACACACCGCGGCCCGATCCTGTCGACCACCGAGGCCGGCGCCGACCTGCGCGAGATCGGCGAGAACCCGGACGGGGGCGACGACGCCCCCTACGAGGTGTCCCTGCGGTGGACCGCGCTCCAGCCGGGCACCGTGGCCGACGGCCTCTTCGCCATGAACCGGTCCCGGGACTGGTACGGCTTCCGCGAGGCGGCGAGCAAGTTCGACGTCCCGGCGCAGAACCTCGTCTACGCGGACAACGAGGGCAACATCGGCTACCAGGCACCCGGTCTGGTCCCGGTTCGCGGCGAGGGCGACGGCCGCTGGCCCGCCCCCGGCTGGGTCTCGGACTACGACTGGGAGGAGGAGTACATCCCCTTCGACGAGCTCCCCAGCGTGCTCAACCCCGAGTCCGGGGTGATCGTCACCGCCAACCAGTCGGCCGTGGACGAGGAGTACGAACACTTCCTGACCGCGGACTGGGACTACGGGTACCGGAGCCAGCGCATCAACGACCTGCTCGACGAGGCGATCGCGGACGGGCCGGTGGACGTGGAGGACATGGAACGCGTCCTCATGGACTCCCACCACGGTGCGGCGGAGGAGATCACCCCCCACCTGCTGGACGTGGAGGTCGACGGCACCGCCGCCGAGGCCCAGGCCCTGCTGGCGGACTGGGACCGCTTCAACGAACCCGACTCCGCCGGGGCCGCCTTCTACAACGCCACCTGGCGCCACCTGCTGCCGCTGCTCTTCGACGAGCTCGGCGAACTCGACATGAGCAGCAGTTCGCGCGGCATGTACGTGGTGACCCGGCTGTTGGAGGACCCCGAGTCCACCTGGTGGGAGGGGAGCGAGGCCGACGGCCGGGACGAGGTGCTCGCCGCGGCCATGGAGGCGGCGACGGCCGAGCTCACGGAACTGCTCGGCGACACCCCGGCCGACTGGCGCTGGGGCGAGCTGCACACCCTCACCGCGACCCACGAATCGTTCGGGACCTCGGGGATCGGCCCGGTGGAGTGGCTGTTCAACCGCGGCCCGGTCGAGAGCTCCGGTGGTTCGAGCATCGTGAACGCCACGGGTTGGAACGCGGCCGAGGGGTACGAGATCACCGCGGTGCCGTCCATGCGCATGATCGTGGACCTGGCCGACCGGGACTCCTCCAGGTGGATCCACCTGACCGGCAACTCCGGCCACGCCTTCCACCCCAACTACGACGACCAGTTGGAGCTGTGGGCGCGGGGCGAGACCCTGCCCTGGGCGGTGACCGAGGAGGCGGTCCGGGAGGCCGGCACGGACGAGCTCACCCTCGTCCCCTGACCACCACCCCGGCCCGGCGAACGGCTCCGGAGGCGGCCCCGCCGCCCCCGGGGCCGTTTCTCCGTTTCCGGGGCCGCCCCGATCACAGCGGGAACGAGGTGCCGGTCATCTCCTCGGACAGGTCCCACAGCCGTCGGGCCGCCGCGGGGTCCTGTGCGGCGGCGCTCCTGTTGGAGGGGCCGGGGGCACCGTTCATGAACAGCCCGGTGGGACCGGCGAAGGCGGCCCCTGGGACGTCCTGGGTGGCGGCGTAGACCGTGGGCAGGGCCCCGGCGGCGGCGCTCTGCGCGAGGACCCGGTTGCTGATCCGCATCAGCCGGTCCAGGAACGGCTTACCGCTGCGGCTCTGGAGGTTGGTGGCGGCGTAGCCGGGGTGCGCGGCGGTGGCCAGCACCTGCGAGCCGACCTCGTCCAGCCTGCGCTGGAGCTCCAGGGTGAACAGCAGGTTGGCCAGTTTGGACTGCCCGTAGGCCCGGTAGGGGGTGTAGCGGCCCTCCAGGTTGACGTCCGCGAAGTGGATGCCGCGGACCGACCTGTGCAGCCCGGAGGAGAGGGTGACGACCCGCCCGGTGACGTGTTCGAGGAGGAGGTTGGTGAGGGCGAAGTGGCCCAGGTGGTTGACGCCGAACTGGGTCTCGAAGCCGTCTCTGGTCCGGGACTCCGGGATCGCCATGAGGCCGGCGTTGTTGATCAGCAGGTGGAGGTCGCCCTTCCATCCGTCGGCGAACTCACGGACGGAGGCCAGGTCGGCCAGGTCCAGGCGGCGGACCTCGGTCTCCCCTCGGATCTGCCGGGCGGCCTCCTCGCCCTTGCCGGTGTCGCGGACGGCCAGGACCACGCGGGCGCCACGTCCGGCCAGGACCTTGGCGGTCTCCAGGCCCAGGCCGCTGTTGGCTCCGGTGACGACGGCGGTTGTGCCGGCCAGGTCGGGCAGGCTGACGTTGTTTTCACTCATGGGGCCAAAGTAGGGGCATCCGCCCAAAGTTGTCAATGACAACAATGATGTCAACGTAAACATCGGTCTATGCTGGCCGGTATGGCTGACCGTCGCTACCACCACGGAGACCTCCGCGCCGCCCTGCTGGACAGCGCCGAGCGCACTCTCTCCGAGCGCGGCCCCTCCGCGCTGTCCCTCCGCGAACTCGCCCGTGAGGCGGGCGTCAGCCACGCGGCCCCGGGCCGTCACTTCAAGGACAAGCAGGCCCTGCTCGACGCCCTGGCACTGAGCGGTTTCCAGCGTTTGCGGGCAGCGCTGGACGCGGCCGGCCAGGACACGCCGGACACCGCGGCGTACCTGTTGGCCCTGGCCCGCGCCTACACGAACTTCGCGCTGTCCAACGCCGCCCTGCTGGACCTGATGTACGCGCGCAAGCACGACAGCGACATCTCCGACCAGCTCGCCGAGGCCGTCGGCGACATGCTCGACGTCGTCCTGTCCGCCATCGCCGAGGGCCAGCGCACCGGGGAGATCACCGCGGGCGACCCCGGCGCCATCGCCTTCACCGTGGCGTCGACCCTGCACGGCTTCGCCTCGTTCAGCGCCAACAACACCGTCGAGGACGTCGACGAGAGCCTGCGGGAGGTCGTCCACCTCCTGATGACCGGCCTCAGTCCGCGCACCGCCTGAAGTCCCCCGCACCCCTGCGATCCCGGCACGCCCCGAAACCGGGGTGCGCCGTCCACACCGGAGGCCGTAAACTCCCAGATCCCTCCAAGAGAAGAAGAATCCATGGAATTCGCCGGTGACTTCGAGACCCACCTGACCCTGCGCGCGCAGAGTGAGGCCGAGATCGCGTCCGCCGCCGACTGGGCGGCCGAGCAGGGGCTCAAGTTCACGCACATCGAACTCGACCGGGGGGACAGCCCCTCGCAGCCGATGGTCACTTACCACGGCCACGGCACCCTCAGCGGACAGCACGCGCTCGCCGAGAGCTGGGGCGATCGCCTGGCCGAGGGCGGGTTCGAGGTCACGAGGGTCAAGTTCGAGGTCTCCCCGCACAACGCGGACGTACCGAACGACCGTCAGGAGGCGCTCGCGCTCGGACCGGGCCGTTACTTCGAGACCCACCTCAAACTCCTGCTGCCCGCCGACGCCGACCTCGGCGAACTCTCCCGGCTGGTCGCGCCGCACCGGGCCCGGCTGTCCCGCAACGCCCGACGCACCCGACAGGACGGGCGCCAGGAACGGTTCGTCACCCAGCGCTGTTCCGGCGTGGACAAACACGTCGCCTACGAGCTGTACTTCTCCCTGCTGAAAGAGCTGCGGGCGTACGGGCTGGGAACCGCCTTCAGCGGAGAGAACGGGGTGATCGGCTTCGAGCGGGAGTTCGTCGTGTACGACAGCGCCCTCGAACTGGACGCGGGATGGCTGGACGAGGCCCCGGTGGAGGTTCCGCCCCAGTTCCGCTACTCCCGGTACGAGACGGGTTACCCGTCCACCCACCTGCCGGTCACCGCCGGACCGCACGCCACCCAGGAGCAGGTGTTCGACCCGGCCCTGAAACACTTCAGCCACGCCTACCGGGCCAGCGAACCGACCTTCGCCGACGCGGCACTCGCCGAACGCTGGTGGGAGGCCAACCGGCTGGCCATGGAGCACGTCCTGCGCGCGGTCTCCGGCACCGAATGGTCGGAGGGCCTGGTGCTGCGCGGCAGCGCGACGATGCCCCTGTGGGTCGGGGACCGGGCCCGCCGGGCCCGCGACCTGGACTTCGTCACCCTGCCGGAGACGAGGTCGGCCGAACACCACGACTCGGTACGGATGCTCGACGACCTGGTGATGGCGGTCGGGGAGGCCGAACCCCCCACGGGGCTGGTGTTCGACGTGGCGCACACCCGCCGGGAGAGCATCTGGACCTACGAGCGCGCCTCGGGACGACGGCTCGTCATCCCCTGGGTGCACGGGACCGGCCCGCAGGCGGCCCTGCCGCCGGGCGCGGTCCAGATCGACGTGGTCTTCCAGGAGCCCCTGCCCGAAGCCCCTCGGACCACCGTGCTCGGGGACGTCCCCGTGCTGGCCGCGGGCCCCGAACTGTCGTTGGCGTGGAAGGTGCTGTGGCTGTGCACCGACAGGTACCCCCAGGGCAAGGACCTCTACGACGCCGTCCTGCTCGCCGAGGCCCACCCGCTCCCGCACGAGCTGCTCATGCGGGTGCTCCGCCCGGAGATGGGCGCGGAGGCCGACCTGGTGGACGAGGCCTACCTGCGCCGGCAGGGGTGCTGCGACCCACAGGAGTGGGCGCACTTCGTCCGTGACTGCCCGTGGGTGGAGGGCGGCCTCGACGACTGGCTGGACCGTTTCGAGGCCGCCCTCGCCCCCGTCTTCGCCCGGGCGCGCCGGGCACCGGAGGGTTAGGGCGCGACCCGTCGGCCCGCCGGGCCGCAGGTCCGGTACCGGCGGGCGGACGGCTCGGACACCGCCGACGACCGCCGCGCGGAGGGACAGTCAGGCGCTGCTGACGGACAGCTTCACCGCGAACCCCAGGAACAGGGCCCCGACCGCGGAGGTGGCGCCCGCCGAGAGCCGCCTGCGCCGCCCGAAGGCCGCTGCCAGCCGGGTCCCGCTGAAGATCAGCACCGACAGGTAGAGCAGGCTGACGAACTGCAGCAGGAGGCCCAGCACCAGGAAGGACAGTGCCGGGTAGGCGTAGGCGGGGTCGACGAACTGTACGAAGAAGGAGATCAGGAAGAGGATCACCTTCGGGTTGAACAGGGAGACCACGAGAGCCCGGCGGAAGGGGCGCTCCGCTCCGCCGATGCCCGGCCCGGCACCTCCCGCGGAGACGGCGGCGGTGTCCGCAGCGGCGTCGGCGGCCCGCTGCTCCTCGGCCCACCGGTGCCGGGAGGTCCACAGGGCATAGGCGGACCGCAGCATCCCGATCGCCATCCAGACCAGGTAGGCAGCCCCGGCGTACTTCACCACGGTGAAGAGCAACGGGGTGGTTCGGAGGAGCGAGGCCGCGCCGACCGCGGCGAGCAGCATCAGCACGGCGTCGCCGGTGAACACGCCCGCGGCCGCCCTGTACCCGGTGCGGGTTCCGCCGCGTGCCGCGACGGACAGCACGTACAGCGAGTTGGGTCCCGGCAGGAGCACGATCAGGACGAGTCCTGCCAGGTAGGTGGGCAGGTCAGTGATACCGAGCATGGGCGGAGTTTTTCATCCGGGCACCGGTGGCCGGCACCCCCGACCCCTACTTTGTGACCAAGCGGACGCCGCAGCCGGGTGATGCGCCGAGGGCACCTTCCGGCGGGCTCCGGCCCGCGTCCTCAGCCCACGCATTCGCACGGCGGCACGGCGACGTTGAGCACCGTGGCCAGTACCGCCAGGGCCAGCGGCAGCACCACGAACAGCGTCGCGCCAGCGTGGGCGGCCCAGCCGGCGGCGGGTTCCGCCGGCCGGACCTGGCGGCGCACCCGCCGTACCGGGCAGGCGCCCGATGCCGACAGGGCGGGTTCGGGACCGTCCGCACCCGAGGCCGCCATGATCCCCAGGGCATGGGCCAGTGCGTGCGGTCCGGCCTCCCCGGCCGCCCGGTCGTCGGCCACCCACTCCACGAGCTCGGGGACCGCCCCCGCGGCGGCGCGGAGCAGCGGCACCCCGGGGAAGGCCGTGTCGAGCAGCCGCGTCCAGGTGACCAGGAGGTGGTGGCGGCCATTCAGGTGGGCCCGCTCGTGGGCGAGGACCGCGCGCAGCTCGGGCCCGGCCAACCGGTCGACGGCTCCCCTGGTCACCACGATACCGAACCCGCGGCCGGGTACGCAGTAGGCGGCGGGTTCGGGGCTTTCCACCAGCCAGACCCGCTCCAGGTGCAGGGTGCGGCGCCGTCCTCCGGCGGCCAGGGCCCGGGCGTACTCCCTGCGTCGGGCGGCCCGGACCCTGCGGCGTCCGACGGCCGTCCACGTGAGCCGGGCCAGCCCCGCGGCGCCGAGGAGTCCCGCGACCGCGAGCCCGTTCTGCGCACCGTTCTGCTGCACCGCCTGGAACAGGTCGGCGCAGGCGGAGACCAGCGCCTTCACTCCGGGACCCATCACCCTGGTGGCCAGGGTGGCGAGCAGGGCGGCGCAGGCCAGCAGCCACGTGGCGGTGGCTAGCGTCCACAGGGTGAGCATCGTCCGGGCGGTGGCGCCCAGGCCCCGGTGGAGGGCGCGCAGCGCCCGGGGGCCTGTGAGGCTCCACAGCACCAGGGCGGCGAGCGCCGCCATCGACCAGGTCACGGGTCCTCGGTCCGGGGGATGTCGGCGAGCAGCCCGCGGAGGACGTCGAGGTCGTCCGGGTCCATCCGGTCGACGAAGCGCAGCAGGGCCACCCGGGGGTCCCCGCTGTCGTCCAGGGCGCCGTGCATGCGGTCGGCGGCGTGTGAGGCCCGGTCCCGCAGGGCGCGGTAGAACCACAGCCGACCGGTGCGCTCCCGGTCGACCCAGCCCTTGCGGCGCAGGTTCTCCAGAACCGTGGAGATGGTGGTGTAGGCCGGTTCGCGGTCGGCCAGCCCCTCGACCACCTCGCGCACGCTCACCGGACGCCCGGCGGCCCACAGGACCGCCATGACCGCGGACTCCAGTGATCCGAGCCCGGAAGCCGTGTTACTCATGGCCCACCGTTCCTCGTGCGCTTGTCCGTCCAAGAATAGGCATCCCCGCACGGCGCTCAGCCGCCGGGCCGGGCGGCCGGGGCGGTCGGCGCCACGGGCACCGTGCTCCTACTCCGCACGTCCGGCTGCCCCCTCGGCCGCGGTCCCGGCGGCCTCCGGGTCGTCGGGCCCCGCGTCCCGCCCGGTCTCCGCCCCGGCCCGGTTCCGGCGCCGGGCCAGGAGGGAACCGCCCACCACCAGGGCGACCGCCGCGGCCAGGGCCGCCAGGGCCACCAGGTCGGTCGAGCCGCCCAGCCGTGCGAGCGGCACCTGGGCCCGGTCGGCGACCCCGGCCATCCAACCGGTGCCGGGGAGGCCGACCATCGAGGCGGTGCCGTCGAAGACCGTGAACAACACACCGATCCCCACGAACAGTCCCCCGGACAGCAGCGCGCTCGTGTGCGTGCGCAGCGGTCCGATCTCCACGGTCCGGCCGCGCAGCCAGCGGCGGCGCCCCAGATCGTAGTGGTCCCACAGCAGTGCCAGGAAGAACATCGGCAGCACCATGCCCAGCCCGTAGGCGGCCATGAGGAGCATGCCGCGGCCCGGGGTTCCGGTCGCCGCCACTGTGAGCACCGCCCCGAGAATCGGCCCCGAGCAGAACCCGGCCAGGCCGTAGACCGCGCCCAGGCCCAGGACGGACAGGTTTCCCCTGCCGCCCGCGAACCGGCTCTGTGCCCGCGCCAGGACGCCCCAGGTGAAGCCGAGCCCCAGGATCTGGGCGGCGCCGAAGGCGATGAGCAGGCCGCCCGCCACGTTGACGAGCAGGTCGCGGTGGCCGTGGAAGAGGACGCTCACCATGGCCGAACCCGCTCCGAGCGGGACCAGGGTCAAGCACAGGCCCGTGTAGAAGACGCCGGTACGCAACAGGAGCCGCCCCGGGTCACGGAAGGCGTAGGCGAAGAAGGACGGCAGCAGCAGGGCGCTGCACGGGCTGAGCAGGGCCAGCAGCCCGCCGAGTACCGCGGCAACGAACCCGATGTCCACGGTGTTCACTCCCCTGCCGCGGCGAGGGCCGCGTCGATGCTGCGGAGGAACACGTCGAGGGGCTGCGCACCCATGACGGGATCACCGTTGATGACGAAGGCGGGGGTGGCGCTCACCCCGATCTGCTGGCCCTCGACGAAGTCGTGGCTGACGGCGATGCCGCTCCGGTCCGAGTTCAGATCCTCCTGGAACCGGTCGCCGTCCAGGCCCAGCTCCTCGACGATCTCCTGCAGGACCCCGTCCGGATCGGTGGCGGACTTGAGGTCCTCCTGACGTTCGAACACGGCCTCCTGGTACTCCCAGAACGAGTCCTGCTCACCCGCGGCGACCGCTCCGGCCGACAGGGTCTGCGACAGTTCACCGAGGTAGGGGAACTCCCGCCACTCGATCCGCAGGTCACCGGAGTCCACGTAGCGTTCGACCAGTTCGGGCTGGGTCTCCTGGGACCAGGCCGCGCAGTAGGGGCAGGCGAAGTCGGAGTAGGCGACCAGGACCACGGGGGCGTCCTCGCGGCCCAGGGCCATCGGGTCGTCGGCGGTGCGGCGGGCCAGGTCCTGGCCCCACTCACGCTGTTCCTCGTCGACACGGTCGGCAGCGGAGGCGGTCTCGGGCGCGTCCGGTTCCCCGGTCCGTCCGCCGCCCTCCAGGTTCAGGCCCACGGCCACCGCGACCACCAGGGCGAGCAGGACCGCGCCGCCCAGGAGCAGCGGTGACACGGTTCCGCGTGCGGAGTCCTTCGTCCCCGGGGCGCCCTTCGGCCCCCTGGTCCCGCGCGACCGCTCGGAGTCGCCGGACCTCTCTTCGCCCTTCGGCATACCGCCCCCGTCTTCGTTTTCTATGACAGGTAGAGAGTATTCTATTGGTGATAGAAATCAATGGCAGCACTCCGTGGAGTCGGCAACCGGGACGCTGCGGGGAACCGGAGACGACCCCGGAGAGAACACGGGCCCGGCGGCAGCCCTGCCACCGGGCCCGTGGCACCGGGCCGGGAGGCCCGGTGGGACGGCCGGGCGCCGCCTACTCCCCCGAGATGAGCCGGGAGACGTAGAGCACCGCCCCCGCGGCGAGGGCGGCCAGGAGCACGGACGCCACCAGGGAGGCCAGCCCGAGGACCACCCCCTCCAGGGCGACCCAGGAGGCCAGGAAGTCCCGGGTGGCGGTGCGCGAGAGCACGAACACGCCCATGAAGACGAGGAACGCGACGACTGGGGAGAGCTTGTTCACCCGCACATCGTAGGACGTCCGGTTGATCGCTGTTTCACCAGTTCCACAGGGTTCATCCGGACCGCGGCGCGGGTACCACCCGACTGTGGCCGGCCCGGGGGAGGCCGGTCGTCGAACAGCAGGAGGGCAGATGCGAGCGACCGCCGGAGACCGCCTGCACACGCACGGGGTCACCAGTTCCAAGGGCGAGCACAACGCCGAGATCATCGAGGTCCGAGGGGCCGACAACGGCCCGCCCTACCTGGTCCGCTTCGCCGACGGCGAGGAGCGGGTCATCTACCCGGGGCCCGAGACCGTGGTGAACCCCAGGGAACCGCAGGACTGAGAAGGAACGGGACCGGCTACGGTCCGACCGAAGAGCGGACAGGAGCCCCGGCCCCGCGCCGGGACTCCGCCACGTGGCCGGGCTCACTTGCTGGTGATGCTCCACGTACCGTCGCCGGTCGCAGCAGCGTTGTTGAGAGCGGTCCACGCATCGTCGTTGAGCTTGAAGGCGTCGAGGAGGTAGGCGGAGATCGCGTCGGCGACGAGGGCGACGCGGGCGGGGTCCTCGTCGGTGGTCTCGGCGACCATCTCGCCGGCGAGGCCACCCAGGGTGTGCTCGCCCTCGGCGATGGCGAGCAGACCTTTCGGGGACGGGCTGAGGTGGTAGGCGTCGGTGAACCACTCCGGCCCACGGGTGGAGAGCTGCGACTGGTCCTTGCCGCCCGCGACGATCAGGGCCGGGGTGGTCATGGTGGAGTAGTCCGGCCTCATGAACGGAAGGTGTTCGGCGGCGAACGGGGTGAGGGTGTCGCCGGTTCCGGTCGCGGCGATCAGCGCGCCGGCCGAGACCGCGGAGTGGGAGAAGTCCTCTCCGGGAGAGCCGTCAGCGTCGAGCACGCGCGCGCCGAGGAGCACACCGGCGGTCTGGGCTCCCCAGGAGTGGCCGACGACCGCGATGCGCTCATGGTCGGTGCGGGCCTCCAGGCCGCCGGCTTGGCGAAGGATGTCGCCGAGGCCGTCGACGACCGCGTGGAGGTCGGCGATCCGGACGCGCCAGATGGTGGCGAAGCGCGGGTCGTCCCACGCGATGCCGTTGCGGCGGGAGTCCAGGTGGGTGGGCTGCACGACGATGAATCCGGCGGCTGCCCACCGGTCGACGAGGGGTTCGTATCCGTCCAGGGACCATGCGTTGCCGTGGGAGAACACGATGACGGGAAGGTTCTGTCCCAACAGCGGGGCGGTGACCTTCACCTGCAGGTCGGGGCTGCGGCCGGGCGCGGGAACGGTGATGGGCTTGACCGCGACGATCCGCTGGTCGAGGTGGCTGGAAGACATGGGAGACCTGCGCTTTCTCCATGGATCGCTCTGCCATACTTTGACGGAGCGCCGTTCCGCCAACTTAGCGGAACATTGTTCCGCGAGCAAAGGAGGATCCGTGCCGGAACCGGTCGGAGTACGTCAGGCACAGGCACAGCGCACCCGCAGCGGAGTGCTCTCGGCAGCGTCGGCGGTCTTCGTGGACCAGGGCGTCCAAGCCCCCATCCGCGACATCGCCGAACGCGCCGGCGTCGGCGTCGGCACGATCTACCGGAACTTCCCGACCCGGGCGGACCTCGTCACCGCCGTCTACCGGCACCAGATCGACACCTGCACCGCACTCGCGCCCCAGCTCCTGGAGGAATCGGCCTCCCCGTTCACCGCCCTGACCCGCTGGGCGGACGCGTTCGTGGAGTTCCTGGTGACCAAGCACGGCCTCAGCGCCGCCCTGGGCTCCGGTGATCCAGGGCTGGAGAAGCTCCACGCCCTCATGCTCGACACCCTGGTCCCGGCCTGCGCGACGCTGCTCGACGCCTGCGCCGACGCCGACGAACTCAGCCCCGGCATCACCGCCTACACGCTCATGCGCGCCATCGGAAACCTCTGCATCACCGGCCCCGACTACGACAGGGCCGACGCCAAGCACATGGTCGCGACCCTCCTCGCCGGATGCCGTCGCGAGGCATAGCGACAGGGCCCGACCCGGAGGGGGCGGCCACCGTTGCCCCCGTTGACAAACGTGAGCCAGAACACAACAATGATCACACTATTGGGAGCGCTCCCACTCCATGCCGCCACCCCCCAGCGGAAGGAACCACGTGCCTCTTCGAAAAGCCGTCGCCCTGAGCGCGGTAGCAACGCTCGCCGCGGGCCTGCTCGGCCCGGCCCCCGCCCACGCCGACGAACCGCCCCAGCAGATCTCCAACGGCGACTTCAGCCAGGGAACCGCCGGTTGGTGGGCCAGCCCCGGAGCGGAGATGGACGCCGCCGAGGGGGTCCTGTGCGTCGACGTCCCCGGGGGCACCGGCGACCCGTGGGAGGTGATCGTCGGCCAGGACGACGTCGCACTGACGGCCGGTGAGTCCTACGGCTTCTCCTTCACCGCCTCCGGCCTGGAGGGGCGCCCCATCCGCTCCCTCGTACAGGAGCCCGTGGACCCCTGGAGCACCGAGCTCGACGAGCGCCCGGTCCTCAGCGCCGAGCCGACCACCCACGAGTACGTGTTCACCGCGTCGACCGACCGCGACGACGCCCAGGTGGCCTTCCAGATCGGCGGCAGCGAGCAGGCGTGGACGTTCTGCCTGCACGAGGTCTCCCTCGTCGGCGGAGCCGAACCCCCCGTCTACGAGCCGGACACCGGACCGCGCGTGCGCGTCAACCAGGTCGCCTACCTGCCCGAGGGACCCAAGGCGGCGACGGTCGTCACCGAGGCCGCCGAAGGCCTCCCCTGGGAGGTCGCCGACGCCGACGGAACAGTCGTCGCCGAGGGCACGTCCACACCCCGCGGCACGGACGCCACCTCCGGGCAGAACGTGCACACCATCGACTTCGGGCACCTCACCGCGGAGGGGGAGGGTTACACGCTGACCTCCGACGGCCAGACCAGCCACCCCTTCGGCATCACGGCCGAGCCCTACGCCGCCCTGGCCACGGACTCGCTGAACTTCTACTACACGCAGCGCAGCGGCATCGAGATCCTCGACGAGATCGCCCCCGGCTACGGGCGCGCGGCCGGTCACACCGGTGTCGAACCGAATCAGGGCGACACCGAGGTGACCTGCCACCCGGACACGCCCTGCGACTACTCACTGGACGTCTCCGGCGGCTGGTACGACGCGGGCGACCACGGCAAGTACGTGGTGAACGGGGGCATTTCCGTCCACCAGCTCATGAGCGCCTACGAGAGGACCCACACCGCGCCGACCGGAGACCCCGGACGGGTCGGGGACGGCGCCCTGGCGGTGCCCGAGAGCGGCAACGGGGCACCGGACGTCCTGGACGAGGCCCGCTGGCAGATGGAGTTCCTGCTCAGCATGCAGGTGCCCGAGGGCGAGGAGCTGGCCGGCATGGCCCACCACAAGGTCCACGACCTGGAGTGGACGGGGCTGCCGATGATGCCCGCGGACGACCCGCAGCCCCGGTACCTGCACCCGCCGTCCACCGCCGCCACCCTCAACCTGGCCGCCACGGGGGCCCAGTGCTCCCGGGTGTTCGCCCCCTACGACTCCGGCTTCGCCGAGACCTGCCTGACCGCGGCGGAGACCGCCTGGGAGGCGGCCGTGGCCGAGCCCGAGCGCTACGCCGACCCCGAGGGCGCGGGCGGCGGCCCCTACGACGACGACAACGTGGACGACGAGTTCTACTGGGCGGCCGCGGAGCTCTACCTGGCCACCGGCGGGGCGGAGTACGAGGAGGCGTTCACCTCCTCCGCCCTGCACACCGGCGAGGTGTTCACCGCGGACGGCTTCGACTGGCGCTGGACCGCGCCGCTGGGGCGCCTGCAGCTGGCCACCGTGCCCAGCGCTCTGGCCGACCGCGACGAGGTGCGCGACTCCGTGCTCGACGGTGCCGAGCAGTACCTGGAGAACGTGCGCGAGCACCCGTACGGCCTGGCCTACTCCCCCGAGAGCGGGGTCTTCGCCTGGGGCTCCAACAACCTGGTCCTGAACAACATGGCCGTGCTCGCCACCGCGTACGACATCAGCGCCGACGAACGCTACCGCGACGCCGTGCTGGAGGGGATGGACTACGTCCTGGGGCGCAACGCGCTCAACCAGTCCTACGTCACCGGTTACGGCACCAACGACGCGGTCAACCAGCACAGCCGCTGGTACGCCCACCAGCTCGACCCCGCCCTGCCCAACCCGCCGAAGGGGACCCTGTCCGGCGGGCCCAACTCCGACACCGGCACCTGGGACCCGGTGAGCCGGGCCAACCTGGAGGGCTGCGCGCCGCAGTTCTGCTACATCGACCACATCGACGCGTGGGCGACCAACGAGCTGACGATCAACTGGAACTCGACCCTGGCCTGGGTGTCCGGCTTCGTCGCCGACCAGGGCACAGCGGCCGTACCCGCCTCCTCCGACTGCGAGGTGGAGTACTCGACGCACGATGTCTGGTCAGGCGGGTTCAACACCCAGGTGACCGTCCGCAACAACGGGACCGAGCCCGTCAGCGGCTGGGAGCTGGACTGGTCCTTCCCCGGCGGGCAGACGGTGGACCGCTCGTGGAGCTCGGAACTCGCGCAGGCCGGGCGCGTGGTGACCGCCAGCGGCCTGGACTGGAACTCCGTGATCCCGGCCGGCGGTGAGGTGACCTTCGGTTTCGTGGGCCACAACCCGTCGGAGCACGTCCCGTCCCCGGAACGGTTCACCCTCAACGGCACGGTCTGCGGCTGACCGTCCGCACCGGCCCCGCCCGAGGCGACCGTGTGCCCGCTCCCAGGAGCGGGCACACGGTCGCGGGCCGTCCCGGCCGACGCCGAGCTGTCCGGGGTCCCGGGCACGGCGGAGCGCAGGGAACTCCGTCGGCCTCACTTCCGCAGCCGAGATTCTTGGCGGAAAGCCCGTGAGGACGTGGACGAAGTCCAGCCACAGCAGCGCAGGGGCGACCTTGTCCCCGTGCGGCGAGACACGGACCATCCCCAAGGGCCCCATGAACCTGACACCAGGAGACCCAGTTGATTTCGTAAAAAGTCTCAGAGAGTCCTGTACCAGGTAGCGAACTATGTTGTCATGTCCCGTAAGTGTGATGCACCACAACGAAGCCGTCACTGCGCTGTCCGTTCGTGCACTGCACCTCGGGAGAACAGACCCACCCAAACGTGGGTTTCGGTCACCTGGAGGCAAACCTGAATGGCCGATAGTGGAAGGACCGATTGGTAGGCCCCGTGGCACACCAAGAGCGGGCTCTAGGGATCTAGCTGCACAAACACGACTCGACTAACACCCCAAGAGTGTCGATCCCAACACGAAACGTAACCATAAGCCAATATTCCCCGGTTTTGGACACCAAAAAATAGGTAGTACTGTTGTCCCAAATCCAGCAGGACGGTAGCCTACCTGCCAGTAACACCGCATCAGGGGTGCAGCGCGGCACCCACACTCGATCCCACTGCCCCGACGTCATCATCTGTCGACGCCGAAGGCGCCGTCGATCCCTTCTGAGAAAAACGTGGAATCGACAGCGCCCAGCGGAGAGTTATGGTAAGTGAGCCCCGTGGCACTGGGGGTCGCTCGCCTCTCTCAGGCAAAGCGCCGCAAGGCACCACGGGGCATTAGACGGACGATTCCGCGTCAGGTCTGCGAAAACTAGAGCGCGGTCTCGTCTCGCGGGACCTCAGGTGGAGGCCGCTTCTCAGTGGCCCCCCTGGGGTCCTCTGCCGCCGCCCGGCAGCAGCGACTCAATCGATCCGATCACCTCCTGAAGGTCGAGATCCTGCCCGACCACCTCTCGGACCAGGCCTGAAACAGCTCCGATGAGGAGTGGCCTCACCAAGAAGAGAGCGGCCAACCCGAGCACCTCCCAGGACCCCAGCTTCTTGCGGTGGCGGCCCACGTACCAGACACGGCGCTTCTTCATCCGAGTTCCTCTCTGTTAGTAGACGGCTACGCCGGCGGCGTCGTTCCGGATCAGGGAAACGACGTCGCTGGCCTCGACGGCTTCAAGCCAAGAGAGCGAACTGGAGTTCGAAGGGACGCGGCGTTGCCTGTACCCCTGGAACGAGCGTGGGTGGCGAGCCAGCTCGGGGAGGGGCTGCGGGAGGAGGCCACCGTGAGGGAGGGTGTGCCCTCCAGGTTGCCTGCTCGCGCTCGGTGGAACTCAGGGGTCTCCCACCCCACCGAGGCCGCTCCAAGTACCAGATGTACCATATGTGCTAGATGGCAGCGTGCCACTAGGCTCCCCCCAGGTGCGGTCTACACGCATAACCCCCTTCTAACGGCGTAGACACCAGAGCACCATGAACCTATCGATACCTATCCTGCCACGTATCACTTCACAAGGTGGCACCAAAGGTATCGAACCGGAAGGACGATCATGACCTCGGACAGCGGACCCGCAGTTCAGCAAGCACAGCTGACCCGTCGGCTCACCCAGTTGCGCAAAGCCCAGGAGTTGACTCAGGCTCAGGTGGCAGACGACCTGGGGTGGTCGTACCACAAGATGATGCGCTTCGAGACCGGCAAACAGGTGCTACCCAAGACGGAGCTGGAAGCACTTCTGCGCCGATACGGCGTACTGGACACCCCGATCGGGGACGAACTCGTCGACCTTGGCCACGGTGCACGCCAGCCCGCTTGGTGGAAGAGCTACCGATCCTACGTAAGCCGTGACTACCTGAGGTTCGTCGGCCTTGAGGCCGGGTCCAACTCGATCCGCCAGGTACAGATGTCCGTGGTACCCGGCCTGCTGCAGACTCCCGAATACGCTCGCGTGCTCACTACCGCGTGCAGGGCACCAGAAGTCATTGAAAAAATCGTAGATCTCCGACAAAAGCGTCAGAATAATCTCCGCAGCCGAGTTCAACCCCCCAAAGAAACATACATCATTGACGAATCAGCACTTCGACGCCATGTCGGAAAATCCGAAGACCCGAACATCATGCGAAGGCAGATCGAGCACCTGATAAATCTACCCAAAGATCAAAACATCCGACTCCACATCATTCCCCAAAATTCCGACTGGACCATTGGGATGTCACAGCCGTTCACGATTCTTACATTCACGAACGACCTTGAAGACATCCTCTTCAAGGAGTCAGTCGATTCTTGCGCCACCACCTCAGACCCAGAAGAAATAAGCAAAGGCAAAGACAATTTCAGCGACCTGATGAGCAACTACGCTCTTGGAAAGTTTGATTCACTCGACCTGCTGAAAAATATTCAGCAATCTCTGGCCACCTAACTCCATCAGGCGCGGTGGGGCACCGTCCGAGGACTGCTCGAACCTCCAAGGGGAACGTCAGCCCCTCGCAGCACACGAGCCAACATGCGCCACAGAGTCCCACTCGCTTCAGACCTGCTTTCTCTGCCCCACCATGCATGGACGATCTCGACGGGTGGGTATAGGTAAGGGTGGACTGAAAGTCCCGCTTCCCCATATTCCCCCTAAGGAGCGCGAATGCCGGAGAGCAGTAGTGCGAATATTTCTTGGCGCACAAGCAGTCACTCGAATCCCGAAGAATGCGTGGAGTTCGCTTGCTTTGACGGCGATGCCTTCGTCCGCGACTCGAAGAATAGACACATTGGGAGCATTGGCGTATCCGGGGGAGAGTGGATGCGCTTGGTATCGACTGCCTGCCGCATGCAGGTTCAACACCAAGAGAGCAAGGGTTTACACTCCTAAGCACTCATCTCATCTGGCGGGCCTGCGGCAACAGAACAACCTGTGGGAGATGCCAGTGAAGGCCAGGAAATAATCGTCTGATAACAGCGGCGAAGGCGGCGGCATTCGGCCAGCCAGGCCAAGGGCCGCTCGACATGACACCGGTGCCGCCCCAACCGCTGGAAGGACTCCGCTCCCTTGCGGGCCAAGCGGCGTGTGCGCTTCGGTTCGCGGAGCCAGCGGCACAGGTGGTCAGTCGTGTCCCTTATCGCCGTGCGGCTGGGCCGGTTCGCACCGCCGCGGCCAAGGGTGGGACCGGATCGGCTGGACACTCTGCACCAGAGGCCGGAGGTCCTGCCTGATCATGGGTGGTGGCTCCGGAGACCACCAGAGACAGGGGCGGTCCAGGCCACACGCCGAGCACCCATAGGCGATAGCTCTCCAGGCGTCGACGCTAGTCAGTAGCGATCTCGCCTGGAGTGTTGTCCCAGGTCAGGCAAAGAGAGAGCCGACGAGGGGACTTGAACCCCTAACCTATCGCTTACAAGGCGATTGCTCTGCCAATTGAGCTACGTCGGCCGACCGTCCGGGGCGGGCCCCGGTGCGTCCAACCAGAATGGTACCGGTTCGGGTGCCGGGTGGCCTACTCGGCGGCACCCGGCACCGGTCACACGGGTTCTGCGAGGTCAGAGCTGCTCCATGAGCACCTCCTCGACGGCCTCGGCGTAGGCGCGCAGCGTCTGGTGGTCGAAGAGCAGGTGCGCGGGGACGTTGACGTCCAGCAGCTCCTCGATCTCGCGGACCACCTGGAGGCTGCGGACCGAGTCACCGCCGATGTCGAAGAAGTTGTCGTCGCGGCCCACGCGTTCGAGGCGGAGCGTGTTGGTCCAGACCTCGGCGACGGCCTCCTCCGTGGGGGTCTGCGGAGCGACGTGCACCGGCGCCGCGGCGCCCTGCCAGTCGGGGTCGGGGAGGCGCCTGCGGTCGACCTTGCCGTTCTGGTTGAGCGGCAGTTCCGGGAGCACGGTGAGCACCGACGGCACCATGTAGGCGGGCAGCCGCTGTTCCAGGTGCTCCCGGAGGTCGGTGGTGTCCGGGGTCCCGGTGACGAAGGCGGCCAGTTGCCGTCCGCCGGAAGGTGCCTCGGCCACGACGGCGACCGCCTGGGCGACGCCCTCCCCCTGGAGCAGGGCGCTCTCGATCTCGCCGAGTTCGATCCGGTAACCGCGCAGCTTGACCTGCCCGTCCGCCCTGCCGACGAAGACGATGCGGCCGTCCCGGGTCCAGCGCACGAGGTCGCCGGTCCGGTAGAGCCGCCCGCCGCGGGAGAAGGGGTCGGCGACGAACCGCTCGGCGGTCAGTGCGGGCTGGTGGTCGTAGCCCTGGGCCAGACCGTCCCCGGACAGGTAGAGCTCTCCGACCGCTCCCGGCGGCACCGGCCGCAGGGCTCCGTCGAGGACGTAGGTGCCGGTGCCGTCCATGGGGCGGCCAATCGGGCACAGCCCGGCGCGGGCCTCCTCGGGGTCCACCGGCCCGCAGGTGGCGAACGTGGTCGACTCGGTGGGCCCGTACACGTGCACGAGCCTGGTGTCGGGGCAGGTCTCCAGCACCCGGACGAAGGAGGCCGGGTCCGCCGCCTCGCCGCCGGTCCACAGCTCCGTCAGGCCCTCGAAGCAGGCGGGGTCCTGGTGGGCGAACAGGTTGAACAGGGCCGTGGTCAGGAAGACCGCGGTCACGCCCTGTTCGGTGACCGTCTTCCGGAGGACCGGTGCGGACACCGTCTCGTCGGCCACCACGACGGTCCCGCCGTTGAGGAGCGGCACCCACACCTCGTAGGTGGCGGCGTCGAACGCGTGCGGCGAGTGGAAGAGCACCCGTTCGTGGCCCTCGGTCCACCGGTGGTCGGCGCTGAGCGCGACGATGTCGCGGTGGTCGACCACCACTCCCTTGGGCACCCCGGTGGAGCCCGAGGTGAACATGGTGTAGGCCGCGGAGGCCGGGACCGTCACCGGGTCGACGGGGCGGCGTTCCGGGTCGGTCAGGCCGTCCGGGCCGTACCGGACCACGGATCCGAGGCCGGCGCAGCGCTCCGCCATTGCGGGGTCGGCGATCGCGACGTCCGCCCCGACCCCGTGCGCCATCTGCCCGACCCGTTCGGTCGGGACCGTGTCGTGCAGCGGCACGTAGGCGGCGCCCGCCTTGAGGACGGCGAGCATCGCGACGACCACCCGCGGGGAACGCGGCATCAGCAGGAGGACCCTCGACCCCGTCCCCACGCCGAGCGCGCACAGGTGCTCGGCGAGCTCCCCGGACTCGGCGTCGAGTTCGGCGTAGGACCACTTCCGGCCGGAGCCCGTGACCGCGAGCTCCTCCGGGTGCTCGGCGACCCGGTCGGCGAACAGCCCGGTGACGGTCCCCGCACGGGGGTCGGGGTCCTCGCCCGCGCTGAACCCGAGGGCTCGGCGGGGGTCCGCGGAGGCCACCCGGCCCAGGGGGCGGTCCGGGGCCTCGCTGAGGGAGAGCAGGATCCTCGCCAGGTCGTCGAGGAGGACGTCGACGGTGGCGGTGTCGAAGCAGGCGGGGTCGTAGCCGAGCAGCAGCCGGACCCCGTCGGAGGCGTAGGCGCTGAGGGCCAGCGGGTAGTTGGTGGCCTCGTTGGCGGCGACCAGCCTGGCCGTCGGGCCGTCATCGCCTGCCGGGCGCTCGTCCACGGGGTAGTTCTCGAACACGACGACGCTGTCGAACAGCTGGGTGTCCCCCGGGAGCCCCACCCCGGCCTGGATCCTGCTGAGCGGCAGGTGGTCGTAGGTGCGGGCCCGCGCCTGGTTCTCCTGGACGTCGCGGAGCCACGCCGCCACCGGTGCGTTGGGGTCGGTCCGGACCCTGGTGGGCAGGGTGTTGATGAAGAGACCGATGGTGGACTCCACACCGGGGAGGTCGGCGGGCCGACCGGAGGTCGTGGCACCGAACACCACGTCCTCCTCCCCCGAATGAGCCGACAACAGCAGCGCCCAGGCGCCCTGCACCAATGCGTTCACCGTCAGACCGTGCTCACGGGCGAAACCCTGGACGGCCGCGGCGTCCTCGGCGGGCAGGGACACCTCCCGGCGTTCGACGGAGCGGGCGGCCCGGACCCGGGCGGGAGCGCGGTCGTAGGGCAGCGGGGTGGGGCCCTCCACGTCCTCGAGTTCACGGAGCCAGAACGCGTACCCCTCCTCGGTGCCCTGCTCGACGAGCCGGGTGAGGTAGTCGTCGAAGGCGGGCCTGGGGGGCACGGCCGCTCCCCGGTAGGCGGTGAGGACGTCCTCCAGCACCAGCGGCAGACTCCAACCGTCCAACAGCAGATGGTGGAACGTCCACACCACCACCACACGGCTGTCCGAAACACGCAGCAGCCCCACCCGCAGCAGCGGCCCCTGCACCAGGTCCAACCCCTCGGCCTCGTCCTCAGTAAGGAAAGCGGCGACCGCCCGCTCCCGCTCCGTCTCACCCAGACCGCGCAGATCCACCTGAGACACCGGGGTCCCCACCCGTCGGTGCACCAGCAGGACCGGCTCGTCCAACCCCTGCCAGGCCACCGTGGTGCGCAGCACCGGATGCCGCTCCACCACACAACCCCACGCACGACCCAAACCCTCCAGGTCGTCCACACCGTCGAGCTCGACCACCACCTGCTCGAAGTAGGAGGGCGAATCCGGCTCCAGGAAAGTGTGGAAGAACATGCCCTGCTGCATCGGCGTCAGCGGCCACACGTCCGCCACATCCCGGCCGTCACCGACCAACCGGTCCACCTGAACCTGGTCCAGCGACACCAACGGAAAGTCCGACGGAGTCGCACCACCCACACCCTCACCCAGACAGAACCCGACCAGATCGGTGAGTTCGGCTTCCAGCCGGTCGACGAGGTCCTGGACGGCGGCGGTGTCGTGCAGCGCCCGGGAGTAGGCCGCGCTGAGGACCAGCCGGTCGTCCTCCAGCCTGCCGACGATGTCGATCTCGTGTGCGCGGAGTTCGTCGGGGGACTCGCTTCCGGTGAGGGTCATGCTGGTGTGCAGCCCTTCGCCGCCGGTGTCGAAGCGGCCCAGGTAGTTGAAGCTCACCCGCGGGGTCGGCAGACCGGCCAGAACCGAACGCTGCTCCGGCGAACCGAGGTAGCGCAGGGCACCGAAGCCTACACCTCGGCGGGGCACCGACCGCAACATCTCCTTGGTCCCCTTGACCTGGGACTCCCAGCCATCGGCGGAGGAGAGCACCACCGGGAACATACTGGTGAACCACCCCACCGTCCGGGAAGTGTCCACCCCCTCGAACAACTCCTCACGACCGTGACCCTCCAGATCCACCAGAACCCGGTCCTCACCGGTCCAACCACACAACACCCGACCCAGAGCAGCCAACAACACGTCATTGACCCGCGTCCGGAACACCCCCGGAACCTCACGCAACAACTCCCCCGTCACACGCTCCGGCAGCCGGGTCGAGACGACGTCCTCGGTCGCGTTGGTGTTCTGGTCGGTTTCGGTACGGCTCGGCGGTTGGTCGGCGGACTCTTCGGCCAGGGCCCGCCAGAACGGGAGTTCGTCGTCGAAGCCGCCTTCGGTGGTGTGCCGAGCCAGATGCTCCGCCCACACCGGGAAAGGCGTACTCCGAACACCCAGATCAACCACGTCCCCCGCGGACAGCTGACGGTAAGCCGACCCCAGATCCTCCAACAACACCCGCCAGGACACACCGTCCACCACCAGGTGATGCGCCACCAACAACAACCGCTCAGCATCCCCTTCACGGAACAGGACCGCACGCACCACCGGCCCCCGCTCCAACGACAAAGCGGTCTGCTCCGCCTCGACACGCTCACGCACCACACCAGCACGCTCGCCAGGGGACACCTCGCCCAGGTCCACCACCGCCAGACCGAACGAGGACTCCCCCGCCTCCACGATCCGCAGACCCTGACCATCCACACGCAAACGCAGCATGTCGTGCTGGACCGCCAACGCACCCAACGCCTGCTCCAGCACTGGGACCTCGACCGGCTCGGCCAAGTCCAACAACACCGCCATCGTGAAATGGTCCGGAGCCACCGGATGCGTGGCGAAGAACCACTCCGTGATCGGCGTCGGACCCACCCGACCCGACACCGGACCCACCACCGAGGCCTTGCTCGTTTCCATCTGGGCGACCTCGGCCAACGCAGCCACCGAGGGCCGACCGAACACCTCCTTGGAAGTGACCACCACACCCTCACGCCGAGCCCGCGAAACCACCTGGATACTCAGGATCGAATCCCCGCCCAACGCGAAGAAGTCCTCGTGCACCCCCACACGCTCCACGCCCAGAACCGAGGCGAACACCCCGGCCAGCACCCGCTCCACCTCCGAACGCGGCGCCACATAGGAATCACCACCCGCCGAAACCTCAGGAGCGGGCAACGCACGCCGATCCACCTTGCCATTCGGGGTCAGGGGGACCGTGTCCAGGCGGACCAGTGCGGAGGGGACCAGGTGTGCGGGGAGTTGTTCGGTCAGGCGGGCGCGCAACCCCTCAATGTCGAGCTCCTCCCCCACCACGTAACCCACCAGCACCCGCACACCCGGGGTGTCCTCACGCACCACCACCACGGCCTGGCGCACACCCGCCAACCCCAACAGAGCAGACTCGACCTCACCGGGCTCGATCCGGAAACCCCGGATCTTGACCTGCGCATCAGCACGCCCCACATACTCCAACTGACCCGCATCACTCCACCGCACCAAATCACCCGTGCGATACAACCGCCCACCCGAACCAAACGGATCAGCCACAAACCGCTCCGACGTCAACCCCGGACGATTCAAATACCCACGCGCAACACCCGCACCACCCACATACAACTCACCCACCACACCCACAGGCACCGGACGCAAAAACCCATCCAGCACCCGGAGTCGGGTGCCCAGTACCGGGCGGCCGATCGGCGGGGTCCGCTCGGGGACGAGCGGGTCGCTGAGGGTGGCCGCGATGGTGATCTCGGTGGGGCCGTAGGCGTTGACCATGCGCCGTCCGGGGGCCCAGCGCCGCACGAGTTCCTCGGTGCAGGCCTCCGCGCCGACCACCAGGGTGCGCAGTGCGGGGAAGTCCCCCTCGGGGACCGAGGCCAGCAGGGACGGGGGGATGATCGTCAGCCCGATCTGCTCCCGCAGCAGGACTTCCGCCAGGTCCTCGCCCACGAGCGGACCCGGTTGCGGGAGCACGAGGGGGGCTCCGGCGCCCAGTGCCATGAGGACTTCCATCACCGAGGCGTCGAAGCTGGGCGAGGCCAGCTGCAGGACCCGGGTGTCCTCCGTGGTGGCGAAGCGTTCGGCCATGGATTCGGCCAGCTCCGCAGCGCCCCGGTGCGTCACCATGGTGCCCTTGGGCGTGCCGGTGGAACCCGACGTGTAGATGAGGTACGCGAGGTCCTCCAATCCCGGCCGCGCGGGGGCGGCGTCACCGTTCCCCTCGTGTCCGTCGTCCGTCACCCGCCAGAGGTCGGCGACGGGGACCTGCTCCAGGTCCCCGGGCAGGGTGTCGACGGGACCGGTCCCGGTGATGACGAGGGTCGCCCCGGAGTCCTGCGCGATGAAGCGCTGGCGGGCGTCGGGGTAGTTCGGGTCGATCGGGAGGTAGGCGGCACCGGCGCTCATGATCCCGAGGAAGGCGGCGATGAGCTCCGGACCGCGTTCGAGGCGCACCCCCACGATGTCTCCGGCACCCACGCCCCGGTCAGTCAGGCGCCGGGCGATGGCGCGAACCCGTGAGTCGAGTTCGGCCCGGGTCCATTCCCGGTCGGGTGCGGCCAGCGCGGTCGCGTCCGGGCGGTGTGCCAACTGGGCGGCGAAGAGGTCGGGGATCGTCCGGAGCTGTCGGGGGGCTCCGCCGTCGCCCCAGGCCTCGACCCGGTCGTGTTCCTCGCTGTCGAGGAGTGCGAGCCCGGCCAGGGGGCGGTCGGGGTGCGCGACCATGTCGTCCACCAGTCGGGCGAGCCGCTCCAGCAGCCGGTCGACGGTGGCCGCGGAGAACAGTGCCGGGTCGTAGCGGAGTTGCAGGTCGATGGCGGAGCCGTCGTAGGCGACCAGGGTCAGCGGGTAGCTGGTGGCCTCTCTCGCGGTGACGCTCTCCACGGTGATGCCGTGCGCCCGGGCGGACTTCTCGTCCACGGGGTAGTTCTCGAACACGACGATGCTGTCGAACAGCTGGGCGTTCCCCTGTAGTCCGCTCTGGGCCTGCACCCTGTTGAGCGGCAGGTGTTCGTAGCGGCGTGACTCCACCAGGCCGTTCTGGAGGTCGCGGAGCCAGTCGACGGTCCGGTCGGCGGGGTTGAGCGCGGTGCGGACCGGCAGGGTGTTGATGAAGAGGCCGATGGTGGACTCCACCCCGGGGAGGTCGGCGGGCCGGCCGGAGGTCGTGGCACCGAACACCACGTCGTCCTCCCCCGAATGAGCCGCCAGCAGCAGCGCCCAGGCGCCCTGCACCAGCGCGTTCACCGTCAGGCCGTGCTCACGGGCGAAACCGTGCACGCGATCGGTGCGGGCCGGGGTCAGGGTGTGCCCGGACTTTCCGGTGGAGCTGACCTGGCGGACGTCTCCTGGTGTGTGGTCGTAGGGCAGCGGGGTGGGTGCCTCGACGTCGGCCAGGAGTTCGCACCAGTAGCGCATTCCCTCGGCGGGGTCCTGCTCGCTGAGGAGTTCGAGGTAGGGGCGGAAGTCCGCTCGTGCCGGTAGCGGTGCTCCCCGGTAGGCGGTGAGGACGTCCTCCAACACCAGCGGCAGACTCCACCCGTCCAACAACAGATGGTGGAACGTCCACACCACCACCACACGAGTGTCCGAGACACGCAACAGCCCCACCCGCAGCAGCGGCCCCTGAACCAGGTCCAACCCCTCGGCCTCGTCCTCGGCAAGGAAATCAGCGACCGCCCGCTCACGCTCCGTCTCGCCCAGACCGCGCAGGTCCACCTGCCGCACCGGGGTCTCCACCCGCCGATGCACCAGCAGCACCGGCTCGTCCAACCCCTGCCAGGCCACCGTGGTGCGCAGCACCGGATGCCGCTCCACCACACAACCCCACGCACGACCCAACCCCTCCGGGTCGTCCACGCCGTCGAGCTCGACCACCACCTGCTCGAAGTAGGAGGGCGAATTCGGCTCCAGGAAGGTATGGAAGAACATGCCCTGCTGCATCGGCGTCAGCGGCCACACGTCCGCCACGTCCCGACCGTCACCGACCAACCGGTCCACCTGAACCTGGTCCAGCGACACCAACGGAAAGTCCGACGGAGTCGCACCACCCACACCCTCACCCAAACAGAACCCGACCAGGTCGGTCAGACGGTCGATGAGCAGCGCGCCGAGTTCCTCGATGGTGGCCCGGTCGTGGTGGGTTTCGGCGTGGTACCAGTCGAAGGTGAGGCGGTCGCCTTCGAAGCGGCCGACGACGTCGATCAGGTGGGGGCGCTCCTCCTCCGGGGCGTGTTCCCCGCCGGGGTTGAGCTCGAACCCGGTGTACAGGTTCTCCGTTCCGGTCCCGGTGTCGAAGCGGCCCAGGTAGTTGAAGCTCACCCGCGGGGTCGGCAGACCGGCCAGAACCGAACGCTGCTCCGGCGAACCCAGATAGCGCAGAGCACCGAAGCCCACACCTCGGCGGGGCACCGACCGCAACATCTCCTTGGTCCCCTTGACCTGGGACTCCCACCCATCCGCGGAGGAGAGCACCACCGGGAACATACTGGTGAACCACCCCACCGTCCGGGAAGTGTCCACCCCCTCGAACAACTCCTCACGACCGTGACCCTCCAGGTCCACCAACACCTGTTCGTCACCGGTCCAACCACACAACACCCGGCCCAGAGCAGCCAACAACACGTCATTGACCCGCGTGCGGAACACCCCCGGAACCTCACGCAACAACTCCCCCGTCACACGCTCCGGCAGGGAGACGGTCACGACGGACTGGTCCGCGACCCGGCCGTTGCCGGGGGCGTCGTGGTCCCGGGGGATTTCCGCTCGGATGCCGGTACGGGACCAGTGGTCCATCTCGTCGTCGAAGCCGCCTTCGGTGGTGTGCCGCACCAAACGCTCCGCCCACACCGGGAAAGGCGTACTCCGAGAACCCAGATCAACCACCCCACCCGCAGCCAACTGCCGATAAGCCGACCCCAGATCCTCCAACAACACCCGCCAGGACACACCATCCACCACCAGGTGATGCGCCACCAACAACAACCGCTCAGCACCCTCGTCCCGGAACAGGACCGCACGCACCACCGGCCCCCGCTCCAACGACAAGGAAGCCTGCTCCGCCTCGACACGCTCACGCACCACACCAGCACGCTCACCAGGGGCCACCCCGCCCAGGTCCACCACCGCCAGACCGAACGAGGACTCCCCCGCCTCCACGATCCGCAGACCCTGACCATCCACACGCAAACGCAGCATGTCGTGCTGGAGCGCCAACGCACCCAGCGCCTGCTCCAGTACCGGGACCTCGACCGGCTCGGCCAAATCCAACAGCACCGCCATCGTGAAATGGTCCGGAGCCACCGGATGCGTAGCGAAGAACCACTCCGTGATCGGCGTCGGACCCACCCGACCCGACACCGGACCCACCGCCACCTGGGCAGACTCCACCTGGGCGACCTCGGCCAACGCAGCCACCGAGGGCCGACCGAACACCTCCTTGGAAGTGACCACCACACCCTCACGACGAGCACGCGAAACCACCTGAATGCTCAGGATCGAATCCCCGCCCAACGCGAAGAAGTCCTCGTGCACCCCCACACGCTCCACACCCAGAACCGAAGCGAACACCCCGGCCAGCACCCGCTCCACCTCCGAACGCGGCGCCACATAGGAATCACCACCCGCCGAAACCTCGGGAGCGGGCAACGCACGCCGATCCACCTTGCCATTCGGGGTCAGAGGCAGGGTGTCGAGTGCCACCACGGCGTGCGGCACCATGTACCCGGGCAGGTCCCGCGACAGCCGTTCGCGTAGTTCGTCGGCGTGCTCCTGGGTCAGGCCCGCATCGTGCCCGACGACGTAGGCGACCAGGTGTCGTCCGCCTGCGGGGGCGGTGCGGACCAGGACGGTGGCTTCCGCGACACCGTCGAGGCCGAGGAGCGCGGTTTCGATCTCGCCGGGTTCGATCCGAAAACCCCGGATCTTGACCTGCGCATCAGCACGCCCCACATACTCCAACTGACCCGCATCACTCCACCGCACCAAATCACCCGTGCGATACAACCGCCCACCCGAACCAAACGGATCAGCCACAAACCGCTCCGACGTCAACCCCGGACGATTCAAATACCCACGAGCAACACCCGCACCACCCACATACAACTCACCCACCACACCCACAGGCACCGGACGCAAAAACCCATCCAGAACCCAAGCACTCATCCCGTCCAACGGCCTACCGATCGGCACCGACCGCACCGGCACCCGACCCGGATCCACCGCGAAATGCGCAGCAAACGTCGTGGTCTCCGTCGGCCCGTAACCATTGGCCACCACCGTGCCCGGACACGCCCGCACCACCCGCTCCACCGCCAACGGATTCGCCGCCTCACCCCCGGTCATCACCTCACGCAACGGCGCGAAACACGACGGATCCTGCGCCGTGAACAAGTTGAACAAAGCCGCCGTGACAAACGTCGACGTCACCCCGAACTCCCGGGCCACCGACCCGAACTCCTCCGCCGAGATCCGCCCCGCAGGCGCCACCACCACAGCACCGCCCCGCAACAACGGCGTCCAGACCTCATACGTCGCCGCATCAAAAGCATGCGAGGAATGGAACAGCACCCGCTCATCACGACCACCACCCCACCGGCCATCCCGAGCCAGAGCCACCACATCCCCATGCGTGACCGCCACACCCTTGGGCAACCCCGTCGAACCCGACGTGAACATCACATACGCGAGGGAGGCGGGGTCCTGCCGCTGTTCCCGCCACGACTCATCGGTCCGCGCGGTCCCGTGCCCCTCCGGCACCGCCGCGTCCGGCACCGCCGCTGCCGGAGTCCCCTCCTTCGAGGCCCCGGGTGTGAGTTCCTCGTCCAGGTCCACCACCCGCACACCCGAACCCAGCCCCTCCGGCACCCGACCACGAGAGACCGCATCGGTCAGCACGAAACGCGCACCCGTCTCCCGCACCAACCACGCCACACGCTCCGCCGGATCATCCCCATGCACCGGCACATAAGCACCACCCGCACGCAACACACCCAACATCGCCGTCACCACATGCGGACCACGCTCCAACACCAACACCACCGCACCCTCAGCGGCCAACCCCCCACCACACAACAACGAAGCCACACCCGCACTCAGCGCATCCAACTCCGCATACGACACCTCACCAAAACCACCCACCACAGCAGGCGCCCCCGGCACCCGCACCACCTGCTCCGCAAACACCTCCGGAACCGAAGCGGGCGGTGAAGCGGCCTCGTTGCTGCTCCAGGCGGTCAGCTCGGCCCGGTCCGTCTCGGTGCGGAGGTCGACCGCGGCCAGGCCCCGTTCCGGTTCGGCCACGGCGAGCGAGACCAGACGGGACAGGGCGTCGGCCAGACCGAGGACACGGCGGTGGTCGAAGAGGTCGGTGTTGTACTCGATCGCGACACGGATGCCCTCGTCCTGCTCCGTGTACTCGAAAACCAGGTCGGACAGTGCCGAGGCCCTGGGCAGCTCGACCGGTTCCACGTCCAGTCCGGGCAGGTCGAGTGCGCCGGTGTGCGCGTTCTGCAACACCATCAGCGCCTGGAAGAGCGGCCCCCGGCTGGGGTCACGCTCGGCCACGACCTCGTCCACCACCCGGTCGAAGGGCAGTTCGTGTTCGAATGCCTCCTCGATGCGGTCGCGCACGGAGCCGAGGAAGTCGGCCACGGTCATGCCGGGGACCAGCCGGGAGCGGATCACCAGAGGGTTCACGAAGAACCCGACCATGTCCTCCACCTGACGGTGGTCGCGCCCCGAGGAGGCGATCCCCAGCGCGACGTCCCTGCTTCCGGAGGCGTTGGCGAGCAGCATCTGGGTCATCGCGGTCAGGGACATGAACAGCGTCGCCCCCTGCTCCCGCCCCAGTTCGGCCAGGCCGCGGGCCTGCTCGCGGGAGAGGGTGAAGCGGTGGACGGCACCGGAGGTCGTGCGCTGGGCCGGTCGGGGCCGGTCGGTGGGCACGGCGAGCGGCGGCACCTCCTCCAGCTCGCGCGCCCAGTACGCGAGGCGTTCCCGAACGTCCGGCTCCGCCCAGCGGCCCTGTTCCCAGACCGCGAAGTCGGCGTAGTCGGGCTCCTCCTCCGCGAACCCGGGTTCGGTCCCTTCGAGGGACGCACGGTAGAACGCGGCGAGGTCGCGGGCCATGACGTCCACGGACCAGCCGTCGCAGGCGATGTGGTGCGTGCTCAGCACGAGGAGGTGCTCGTCCTCTGCGAGCGCGATGAGCAGTGCCCGGTTCACGGGGCCGTGCACCAGGTCGAAGGGGGTGTTCACCTCGCGCAGGAGGTGTTCGTCCAGGGCGGGGGCGCGCTGCTCCTCGGGGAGTCCGCTCAGGTCCGCCACGGACAGCAGCTCGTTCCCGTTCCAGGGGTCGCGTACCAGCTGTACGGGTTCACCGTCGACCGTGTCGTAGGTGGTGCGGAGCGCCTCGTGCCGCCGTTGGAGGTCGGTGAGGGCCGTGCGCAGGGCCTCCGGGGAGAGGGCGCCGCGGATGCGGAAGCCCGCACCGGTGTAGTACTCGGCGCTGGCACCCTCGATCTGGTGCAGGAACCACAGGCGGCGCTGCGCCGCGGAAAGGGGGAGCGGGTGTTCCCGGCCGGCCCGCCGGAGGGGGCTCTTCCTGTTGTCGGTCCCACCCGCCTGCGCGAGGGATTCCGGCGTACGGTGGCGGAACAGGGCGCGCTGGCCGAAGTCCGTCTCCAGCAGGCCGTCGAGGCGCCACAGGACCCGGGCAGCGAGGATGGAGTCCCCGCCCAGGGCAAAGAAGTCGTCGTGCACTCCCACGCGCTCCACGCCCAGAACCGAGGCGAACTCGTCCGCGATCACGCGTTCGGTGTCGGTGCGGGGGGCCGTGTAGGCCGCGGTGTCGCGTTCGGGGGCGGGCAACGCGTGCCGGTCGACCTTGCCGTTCTGGTTCAGGGGCATCGAGTCGAGCGTGACGAGCGCGGAGGGGACGAGGTAGGCGGGGAGTTGTTCGGTCAGGCGGGCGCGCAACCCCTCGGTGTCGAGCTCCTCCCCCACCACGTAACCCACCAGCACCCGCACACCCGGGGTGTCCTCACGCACCACCACCACGGCCTGGCGCACACCCGACAACCCCAACAGAGCGGACTCGACCTCACCGGGCTCGATCCGGAAACCCCGGATCTTGACCTGGGAATCAGCACGCCCCACATACTCCAACTGACCCTGGACGTCCCACCGCACCAGATCACCCGTGCGATACAACCGCCCACCCGAACCAAACGGATCAGCCACAAACCGCTCCGACGTCAACCCCGGACGATTCAAATACCCACGAGCAACACCCGCACCACCCACATACAACTCACCCACCACACCCACAGGCACCGGACGCAAAAACCCATCCAGAACCCAAGCACTCATCCCGTCCAACGGCCTACCGATCGGCACCGACCGCACCGGCACCCGACCCGGATCCACCGCGAAATGCGCAGCAAACGTCGTGGTCTCCGTCGGCCCGTAACCATTGGCCACCACCGTGCCCGGACACGCCCGCACCACCCGCTCCACCGCCAACGGATTCGCCGCCTCACCCCCGGTCATCACCTCACGCAACGGCGCGAAACACGACGGATCCTGCGCCGTGAACAGGTTGAACAAAGCCGCCGTGACAAACGTCGACGTCACCCCGAACTCCCGGGCCACCGACCCGAACTCCTCCGCCGAGATCCGCCCCGCAGGCGCCACCACCACAGCACCGCCCCGCAACAACGGCGTCCAGACCTCATACGTCGCCGCATCAAAAGCATGCGAGGAATGGAACAGCACCCGCTCATCACGACCACCACCCCACCGGCCATCCCGAGCCAGAGCCACCACATCCCCATGCGTGACCGCCACACCCTTGGGCAACCCCGTCGAACCCGACGTGAACATCACATACGCGAGGGAGGCGGGGTCCTGCCGCTGTTCCCGCCACGACTCATCGGTCCGCGCGGTCCCGTGCCCCTCCGGCACCGCCGCGTCCGGCACCGCCGCTGCCGGAGTCCCCTCCTTCGAGGCCCCGGGTGTGAGTTCCTCGTCCAGGTCCACCACCCGCACACCCGAACCCAGCCCCTCCGGCACCCGACCACGAGAGACCGCATCGGTCAGCACGAAACGCGCACCCGTCTCCCGCACCAACCACGCCACACGCTCCGCCGGATCATCCCCATGCACCGGCACATAAGCACCACCCGCACGCAACACACCCAACATCGCCGTCACCACATGCGGACCACGCTCCAACACCAACACCACCGCACCCTCAGCGGCCAACCCCCCACCACACAACAACGAAGCCACACCCGCACTCAGCGCATCCAACTCCGCATACGACACCTCACCAAAACCACCCACCACAGCAGGCGCCCCCGGCACCCGCACCACCTGCTCCGCAAACACCTCCGGAACCGAAGCAGACAGCGGAGTTCGGTCGACGTACTCGGGGCGCTGGGTTCCCTGGGAGGGCATCACGATGACAACTCCTGGATTCAGGTGCGACTGGGCTGTGAAAAACATCGGAACGGCTGCTTGTCGTTCTCCTGCAGAGTGGATTGCCCGACGCTCCACGCGACATAGGACAGCCAGGTTCGACCAGAACCGATACTCACCCATACCCCTGGGTAGAGCAAGAGATACGGCTATATCCTCATTCCGCAGGTCAGGCACATGATGACGGTCCGCCCGCCGTACAGCGAGACACAAATGGCCGAACCCGGCCACAAAGAGGACAGCAAAACCCTTGATGACCTCGGGAAAAAGAGAGCACCCGACCGGGTCCCGGGTGCGGGACCACCAAGAGCACCGGAAAGCGCTGCGAACTGCACTTTCGGTCCGGGATTCCTCCGGCCCCGGACCGTGGAACGGCAGCCCCGGAAGGCCCGGGGGCAAAAGACGGACCGCCCGGGAGGGTGACTCGGAACACGCCAAAGGACATCCGGACACCGCCGGAACGCCACCATCAGCACCCGGAAATGCGGTTCGCACTGATGCGCACCACGACGAGAAAGAGGCCACATGAACACCGAGAATAATGTTTCCAACGAGTAGGGTCACCCATCGGTATTCATTGACCGATCGCAAAGGAAACACGGCGGACGGAGAAACAGGCACCCCCCGGGCGCCCCGACTGGGAGCCGTGGAGACCGGTGGTACAGCCTGCACCACCACGGTTGGGGCAGTTCGCGGGATCGCCCCCGGGCCGCCGGCGTCCCTAGCCTTGGAGGCAGAAGACGGAAAGCACGCGCGGAGCCCGTGTTCACCACCGGCCACCCCGTCCGAGGAGCGCAGCCATGACCGACCCCTACCGCATCAAGGACACCGCCGACCGCCCCGCCCCGAGCGCGCGGCGGTCCCGCCCGGGCAGTCGCCTGCGCGCCCTGCTCTGGGTGCTCATCGTTCTCGGCCTGGCCGGGAACGGCGTCACGTCACTGGGCGGGTTCCACCCCGCGATCAGCCTCTGCTTCGGCCTCGTGACCGTCGCGGCCATCGCCACCCTGATCGTCCACCACGTCCGGCGGCGCTGACCCAGCACCCGGGGCGGAGGGAACCGCCGCCCCCGAGCCCCGCCTACCGACTCCGCCGCCCTCGCGGCGGAGTTTTCATGTGTTCGACAACCTTTTACCTCTGGTATTTTCCCGTCCGCCCGGCGCGGGTAGCACCATAAAGCCCGGCCCGCGGCCCGAATCTTCCAGTAGCCGCAGAATTACTCTCGGTGAAAATGCGAAAACAAGACACGGCGGCCGACAAGATCATTTTCGCTACTGTGCCCCAGGTCACATGGCCGCATCCGGCCGATAATTTTCGGCTGCGCGGTAAACCCGGGGTTTCGCAGGCCAAGATCACATAAGCGGTGCAGTGGCCCTACCGGACCGGCACGGGAACACGGATAGCGGCGAATCCGCAAAAGCAGAGGTCAGACTCCGCACACGACCCAATAACCTCGCCCTCCCACCGGCACTTGTTACTCACGAGTTCAAGTTACATCCGAATCTCTTGCCAGAAAGAATGGTATATGTGAGTATCCGTGACTGGTGCAGCAAACTGCCGTAACACCGCCGGGCGCACCGGAAACCCGTCTTCACCAAAGGTTTCCCTCCATTCCCCACCCCCCGAAGGAGAAGTCGTGCGGCACGAACAGCTCTCGGAAATCCTCAGGGACGCCCTGCGTGAGAACCACGTCCCGGGCGCCCAGATGACCCTCTACCACCGCGGTGAACTCCACCAGTTCGCGGTGGGAGTGGAGAAGACCGGCACCGGAGGAGAGACGACGGTCCACTCCAGATTCCCCCTGGGTTCGGTGTCCAAGATCATTACAGCCACCCTGGTCATGCAGCTCGTGGAGGACGGCAACATCGACCTCGACGCACCCGTCTCCCGTCACCTGGGGCCGGGCACGGTCTCGGCCGGCCACCCGCTGGCCGACGTGACGGCCCGCCAGCTGCTCAGCCACACCTCCGGGCTCGTGTCCGACCTTCCGGTCGGCGCCCCGGACCACTCCGTGCGCCGCTACGTCGGCTCCCTCGGCGCCGACGACCGCATCAACCCGCCGAGCACCGCGTTCTCCTACTCCAACACCGGCTACGTCGTCGCGGGCCACCTGGTGGAGAGCGTCACCGGGCAGGACTGGTGGGAGACCGTGGAGTCCTATCTGTGCGACCCCACCGGCCTGGACCTGGCCTTCGTCACCGACCCGCGGCCCGGTTCCGCCGACCCTGGGCTGGTCGGCGGCCACGCCGTCACACCGGACGGAAGCGCCCACCCCGTGGACTTCCACATCGAGACCGCGCTCGCCCCGGCCGGCGGCGTCGCCGCCAGCGCGACCGCCCTGGTCGACTTCGCCCGCGCGTTCCTGGAGCCCGGGGACGCCGGGCTCGACGGGGACATCGCCGCGCCGGCCGTCCTGCACGAGATGGGACGCTCCGTCCCCGCGGCCGACCCGTTCGGGCTCGCTGACGGCTGGGGCGCGGGCTGGTCCCTGCACCTGGCCGGGGACCGCCTCTGGTACGGACACGACGGCACGCTCGACGGCGCCACCTGCCACCTCCGGGTGGACCCGCAGGGCGGATCCGCCCTCGCCCTCACCACCAACGCGACCACCGGCATCAAGGCCTGGGAAGACCTCCTCGTGGGACTGCGCAGCGCCGGGCTCGACGTCGGCCACTACCGGCAGCCCTCCGTCACGGATTCGACGGGCCTCATGGCGCAGCTCCCGGAGATCGCCGGGAGCTACAGCAACGGCGGACTGACGGTGCGGGTGACCCCCGCCGGCGACTCCTACCGCTTCTCCGTCGACAACGGGTTCGAAGGCGTCCTCGAAACCGGGCCGGACTCCACCTTCTCCGTCACCGCCGACCGGTACGGCGGCGCCTCCTTCAGCGGCCGTTTCCTGACCGACCACTCCGGCCCGGCACGCGTCACGGCCCTTCAGTACAACGGGCGCACCCTCCGCCGCAGCGCGCGGACCGTCCAGCCGAACGCCTGACCATCCCGCACCGGACGACGAGGACGAACCCATGAGCGAAGCGCCCGTCAACGACACCACCGGTGCCGGCACCGGCACCGGCACCGGAGGCGACCGCGTACGTGCCCGCGAGGAGGTCCTGCGGCGCCTGCGCGACCGTAAGAGACCCGGCCGGGACCTGGTGAGGGTCTCCCGGGACGAACCGAGCCCCCTCTCCTTCGCCCAGCGGCGGCTCTGGGTTCTGGAACAGATGATCCCCGGCCGGACCGACTACAACTCCGCCCTCGCACTCGACCTGCGCGGGAACCTGGACGAGGAGGCCCTGCAACGCGCCCTCACCGCCCTGGTGCACCGGCACGAGGCCCTGCGCACGACCTTCGTGGAGGTCGACGGCGAGGGCCGCCAGGTCATCGGAGCCCCCTTCGAGGTCGACCTCGGCAGGACCCCGGTGCCCGACGCCGACGACGACCGGCTGGCGGAGCTGGCCGCCCGGGAGTACGCCCGGCCCTTCGACATCACGACCGGCCCGCTGCTGCGGGTGCGGCTGCTGGTCGCGAGCGCCGACCACAGCGTCCTCGTGGTGTGCCTGCACCACATCGTCACCGACGGCTGGTCCCTGGGCGTCCTCCAGGACGAACTGGACCACCTCTACCGGGCAGCCCGGGAGAATCCCGGCCGAGGACCGGCGGAACTGGCCTCCTCGCTCGGCGACCTGCCCGCCCAGTACGTCGACTACGCCGCCTGGCAGCGGGAACGGCTCGGCGGCGCCTCGTTCGACCGCTCCGTCGCCTACTGGCGCGAGAGGCTCGCGGAGCCACCGGTCCTGGAACTGCCCACGGACCGCCCCCGCCCCGCCACCCGCGGGACCCACGGCGACAGCCTGCCGTTCACCCTGGGCCCCGCGCTGGCGCGCACCCTGGAACGCCTGGCCGAGAAGCACAACGCGAACCTCTTCATGGTGCTGATGACAGCGGCCCAGGTGACCCTGGCCCGCTGGAGCCGCTCCGAGGACGTCGTCCTCGGCACCGTCACGGCGGGACGCGAGGACCAGCGCCTCCACCGGATCATGGGCTTCTTCGTCAACACCCTCGCCGTGCGGCAGACGGTGGACGAGAACCTCTCCTTCGGGGCGCTGCTGGAGCGGACCCGTGCCGGTTTCCTCTCCGACCTCGACCACTCCGAGATCCCCTTCGACACCGTCGTCGACACGGTCCTCACCGAGCGCGACCCGGCGGTCCCGCCGCTGGTGCAGGCCGCCGTGGTCTACCAGAACGCGGTCGACGGAGCGGGGGAACGCGGCACCCTGGGGGACCTGACCGCGACCCCGGTGCCGATCCGCCGTGAACAGTCGGTCTTCGACCTGACCCTGGAGTTCCATCCCGGACCGGACGGCGTCACCGCGAGCGCGGAGTTCAACTCCGACCTGTTCGACCGGGACACCGTCGCCCGCCTCGTGGACGACCTGGTGCGTGTCCTGGAGTCCGCCGCCGACCACCGTCCGCTGCGGGCGCTGGCCCTGGCCGGCCCCGACCTGGAGGGACGGATCCAGGAGGCCGGCCGCGGTCCCGCCGGACCCCTGCCGCGTACCTTCCCGGAGATGATCGCCGAACAGGCCGCCCTGCGCCCCGACGCCCCCGCCCTGGTGGACGCCGGGCGCACGGTGACGTTCGGCGACCTCGACGCGCGGGCCGCCCGCATCGCCGGACACCTGCGCTCGCGCGGCGTGCGCCGCGGCGACCGCGTGGGGGTGTGCCTGGAGCGCGACGCCCGCCAGGGCGAGGTC
This sequence comes from Nocardiopsis moroccensis, assembly GCF_055763695.1. Classification (NCBI taxonomy): domain Bacteria; kingdom Bacillati; phylum Actinomycetota; class Actinomycetes; order Streptosporangiales; family Nocardiopsidaceae; genus Nocardiopsis; species Nocardiopsis moroccensis. Next base: position 4,193,822 of record NZ_CP199747.1, read on the forward strand.
CTGCTCGGCATCATGTACGCGGGCGCCGTCTACCTACCGTTGGACTCGGAGTACCCGGCCGAGAGGCTGGCCCACATGGTCCGGGACGCCGCGCCGCACGCGGTGGTGGTCGGGCCGGAGGCGCACGGCGCCCCGCTGCCCGAGGGGACGGCCCTCCTCTCCCTTGCGGAGGGCGACCTCGACGCCGCGCAGCCGTGGCGCGAGCCGGTCTGCCCGGCGGACCCCGCGTACATGATCTACACGTCCGGGTCGACCGGGCTCCCCAAGGGGGTGCTGGTCCCGCACCACGGGCTGGCGGCGCTGGCCGCCACCCAGGGCGAGCGGATGGACGTCGGCCCGGGCTCCCGGATGCTCCAGTTCGCCTCCCCGAGCTTCGACGCCGCCATCGCCGAACTCGCCGTGGCCCTCCTCAACGGCGGCACGTCGGTCCTGCTCCCCCGCGAGTCCCTGCACGGTGAGGACCTGGTCCGGGCCCTGCACACGTACGGGATCACCCACGTGACCCTGCCGCCCGCGCTCCTGCCCAGCCTGGAACCGGACGACCTCGGCCCGGTCGAGCACCTGCTCGTCGCCGGCGAGGCCTGCCCCGGAGAGCTGGTCGACCGGTTCTCCCGGGGGCGCAGGATGTACAACGCCTACGGGCCGACCGAGTCCACGGTCTGCGCGACCATCAGCGAACCCCTGGCCGGGTCCGGCGTACCGCCCCTGGGCGGAACCGTGGCCGGCACCCGCCTGTACGTCCTCGACCGGTGGCTGCGCCCGGTCCCGGACGGCGTCCCCGGTGAGCTCCACATCGCCGGCGACGGCCTGGCGTACGGCTACTGGAACCGCCCGGGTCTGACCTCGGGGCGTTTCGTGGCCGACCCGTTCGGCGCCTCCGGCGGGCGCATGTACCGGTCCGGTGACGTGGTCCGGCGCCACCGGGGCGAGCTGGAGTTCCTGGGGCGCACGGACGACCAGGTCAAGATCCGCGGCCACCGGATCGAACCGGGCGAGATCGAGGGCGTCCTCACCGCGCTCCCCAGCGTGGAGCAGGCGGTCCTGACAGTCGACGGGACGGGTACCGAACGGCGGCTGGTCGCCTACGTGGTCCCCGCGCCCGGGCACGCCCCCACCAGCGAGGAGCTCGCGGCCGGGGCCGGCTCTCTCCCCTCCTACATGGTTCCGGCGGCCTTCGTCGTCCTCGACCGGATCCCGCTCACCCCCAACGGCAAGACCGATCGCCGCGCGCTTCCGGCCGTGGACTGGGCCGGGCGTTCCGAGGCCGAGCACGTCGCGCCCCGCACCGAGACGGAGCGCCTGCTCGCCGAGGCCTGGTGCGACGTCCTGGGACTGGAGCGGGTCGGCGTGCACGACGACTTCTTCCGGGTCGGCGGCGACTCCGTGAGCGGTGTGCGCGTGCTCGCCAGGGCCGCGGACCGGACCGGCACCCGGCTTCCGCTCCGGGCCCTGTTCGAGCGGCCCACGGTGGCCCGGCTCGCCGAGCTCCACGAGGACGGGGGCGGCGAGTCCGCTCCCCCGTTGACCCGGGCCGAGCACGAGGGTCCGATCCCGCTGTCCGCCGCCCAGAGGCGCATGTGGTTCCTCGACCAGTACGCGCCCGGAGGGGCCGCGTACAACTCCGGCGGCGCGCTGCGCCTTTCCGGGCACCTGGACGTCACGGCACTGCGCACGGCGCTGGAGGCGCTGTTCCTGCGGCACGAGTCCCTGCGCACGGTCTTCCCCAGCGAGGACGGCCGGCCCCGGCAGGTCGTCCTGGAGCACACGGACCCGCACCTGTCCGAAACCGTGCTGGACGGCGCCCCGGGCCCGGAACGCGAGGACCGCCTGGCCGAACTCGTGGCGGAGTTCGACTCCCGGCCCTTCGACCTGGCGGCGGGCCCGCTGACCAGGATCCTGCTGGTCCGGGTCGACGAGGACGACCACGTGCTGGCCATCGGCATGCACCACATCATCACCGACGCGTGGTCGATGTCCGTGCTGGTCCGTGAGCTCGGCGCCCTCTACGAGGCCGCCCGGAGCCGTCCGGACGCACGGGCCGCGGACCTCCCCCCGGTCGCCGGGCTCCCCGAGACCGCGTTGGCGTACACCGACTACGCGGTCTGGCAGGACCGGTTCCGCCGCAGCGAGGGCTTCGAGAGGCAACTGGACTTCTGGCGCGAGGCGCTCTCCGGGGCGGAGCCCCTGGCCCTGCCCACGGACCGGCCCCGGCCGGCCCAGCGGCGCGGACGGGGCGCCACGCGCACGTTCGAGGTCCCCGAGGACGTCATGGCCCGCGTCCGTGTCCTCGAGGCGGAGCACGGCGTCACCCTGTTCATGGTGCTGGCCGCGGCGACGGCCCTGGCCCTGTCCCGGTTCACCGGGCAGCGGGACGTCGTCCTGGGCACGGTGACCTCCGGGCGGAGCCGCTCCGAACTGGAGGACATCGTCGGGTTCTTCGTCAACACGGTCGCGCTGCGCGCCCGGGTCCGGCCCGAGGACACCGGTGCGCGCCTCCTGGCGGACATGCGCGACACGGTCCTGGCGGCCTTCGAACACGGTGACGTCCCCTTCGACACGGTCGTCGAGGCGACCGGTCAGGAACGCGACCCGTCCCGTCCCACCCTGGTCCAGGCCCTGGTGGCCCTGCAGAACGCGCCCGGCGCCCCGTGGCGGGCCGAGGGCCTGTCCGGATCGGACTACACCGTCGCCAGGGAGCACACGCAGTTCGACCTGACGGTGGAGTTCGTCGAGGACGGCGCGCGGCTGCTCGGCGCGGTGGAGTACGACACCGACCTCTTCGACCCGGCCACCGCGGACCGGGTCGGGCATCTGTTGCGCGCGGTCCTGGACGCTTTGGCCGAACACCCCGGCGCGCCGCTGCGCGCCCTGGACACGGCTCCCGACCCGGACGAGGCCGCGGCCCTGGCCGACTGGAGCACGGGGGAGGCCGGTGCTCCGGTCACCTCGGTGCCGGAGCTGTTCGCCCGGCAGGTCGCCCGGTCACCGGAGGCGAGCGCCCTGGCGTGGGACGGGACCGAGCTCACCTACGCCCGCCTGGACGAACTGTCCTCGTCCCTGGCCGACCGGCTGCGCGGGCTGGGCGTTCGGTCGGAGACCCCCGTTCCGCTGCTGTTGGAGCGCGGCCCACGTGTGGTGACGGCGATGCTCGCGGTCCTGCGGGCGGGCGGCGCCTACGTCCCGATCCACCCCGACGACCCGCCCGAGCGGATCCGCCGCCTCCTGGCGGAGACCTCCGCGCCCTGTGTGCTCACCGACGCCGTGATGGCCTCACGGGTGCCGGAGGCGGAGGGCGTCGCCGTGCTCGACCTGGACGCGGAGGAGACGGATCCCGCCCAGGACCCGCGCCCCGGCGCCCGGGTCCCCGAACCGGAGGACATCCACCCCGAGCGGCTCGCCTACGTCATGTACACCTCGGGTTCCACCGGAAGGCCCAAGGGTGTGGCAATCACCCACGGCAACGTGGTGCGCCTGGCCACCGACCGGCGCTGGTCCGGGCGCCACGGGCAGCGGGTCCTGTTCCACTCCTCGCACGCCTTCGACGCGGTCACCTACGAGATCTGGGCTCCGCTGCTGACCGGCGGCACCGTGGTGGTCGCCCCGCCCGGACGGCTCGACGCCGACGGGTTCGCCGACGTCGTCGCCCGGCACGGGGTGACCGCCACCTTCGTCACCGCCGCCCTGTTCAACCTGTACGCGGCCCAGAACCCGGCCTGTTTCACCGGCATGGTCCAGGTCATCACCGGCGGGGAGGCGGCCAGCCCGCACGCGGTGGAGCTCGTGCGCACCGCCTGCCCCGGCACCACGGTCGCCAACGGCTACGGCCCGACCGAGACGACCACCTTCGCCGCCCACCACACCGTCCCCGAGGGCCCCACACCGGACCCCGTTCCGATCGGTCGCCCGTTGGACGGCAGCCGGTTCCACGTCCTGGACGAGTCCCTGCGCCCGGTCCCGGTCGGCGCCGTCGGTGAGCTCTACGTCGGCGGCGACGTCGCCCGCGGTTACCACGGCCGCCCCGGTCCGACCGCCGAACGGTTCGTCGCCGACCCCGGTGAACCGGGCGGGCGGCTCTACCGCACCGGCGACCTCGTCCGGTGGAACAACGGGGGACGGCTGGAGTACGTGGGCCGGGCGGACGCTCAGGTCAAGCTGCGCGGTTTCCGTATCGAGCCCGGCGAGGTCGAGGCCGCGCTCGTGCGCCTGCAGGAGGTCGCCCAGGCCACCGTCCAGGTCCACCGCGGCGCTTCCGGGGCACGGTCCCTGGTGGCCTACACCGTCCCGGCTCCGGGGGCCGAGCTCCGTCCCGAGGCTGTCCTCGACCAGCTCCGCGCCGACCTGCCCGACTACATGGTCCCGGCGGCGGTGGTCCCGCTGGAGAGCATCCCGATCAACGCCAACGGCAAGGTCGACCGGCGGGCCCTGCCCGAGCCGACCGTGCCCGAGTCCGACGGCGCGGCGCACACCCCTCCCCGCGGCCCCACCGAGACCCGTCTGGCCGAGATCTGGGCCGAACTGCTGGGGATCGACCGCGTCGGGCGTGACGACAACTTCTTCGCCCTCGGCGGGGAGTCGATCCTCAGCATCCAGATGGTCTCCCGCGTCCGTCAGGCCGGGTGGGAGATCACCACCAAGGACACCTTCCAGCACCAGACCGTCGCGGACCTGGCAGCGGCCCTGGAGCAGCGCGCGGGTTCCCTGGAGAGCGCCGAAGCCTCCGCGCCGGTCACCGGAGAGGTGGCGCTGACCCCGGTCCAGAGGTGGTTCTTCGAGACCCACCCGCGCCGCCCCGAGCACTTCGACATGTCGCTGCTGTTCGAAGCCGCTCCGGACACCGACCCGAAGCTGTGGGCCCGGGCCGCCGAGGCGGTCCTCGCCCACCACGACATGCTGCGGCTGCGGGTCGGCACCGACGGGCCCGAGCCGCGCCAGCACCTGGACGGCGCCGCGGACCCGGAGCGATCCGTTCGCGTGGTCGGTGTCTCCCCTCCCGAACCCGCTGCCCTGGAGCGCGCCGTGGAGCGGGAGGCCGGGCGGGAGCGTCCCCGGTCCAGGTTGGCGGACGGCCCCCTGTTCGAGGCCGTGGTGTTCGACGCCGGTCCCGCTCTGGGGCCGCGGGTGCTCCTGCGCGCGCACCACCTGGTGGTGGACGGGGTGTCCTGGCGCATCCTGCTGGAGGACCTGGTCACCGCCTACGGTCAGCTCGGTTCCGGGCTTCCGGTCGGCTTGGGCACCGGGACCACCCCGTTCCCGGTCTGGGCGGACAGGATCACCGAGTTCACCGCGGAGGGAGGTTTCGACGCCGACGCCGCGCACTGGGCCGGCCTGGCCGCCCGGAGCGCGGACGCCACGGTCCCGGTGGACCTGGACACCGGGCCCAACGACGTCGCCTCCCAGCACGTGATCGCCTCGGGGCTGACGGCGGAGGAGACCGACCTGCTCCTGCGCCGGGTCCCCGGCGCGCTGCGCAGCCGGATAGACGACGTGCTCCTGGCCGTCCTGGGCAGGACCCTCACCGAGTGGAGCGGCGTGCCGCGCCTGCTCGTCGCCAAGGAGGGCCACGGGCGCGAGGACCTGTTCGACGAGGTCGACCTGTCCCGCACGGTCGGCTGGTTCACCACCATCTACCCGGTTCTGCTGGAGCTGCCCGAGGGGCAGGACGCGGCGCGCTCGGTGACCGCCGTCAAGAAGGCGCTGCGCGCCGCTCCCGACGGGATCGGCTTCGGTGCGCTGCGCTATCTCGGTCCGGAGCGGCTGGCCGCACCGCTGGCGCCCCTGACCCGTGTCCCGGTCACCTTCAACTACCTGGGCCGCTTCGGCGACCACGGTGGGGGCGGACTCATCGACCGCTTCCTGGAGGTCCCCGCCGGCGACCACGCGCCCGAGGAGGAGCGCACCAGCCTGCTCGACGTGACCGGCAGCGTCACCGACGACCGGTTGGTGTTCTCCTGGACCTACTCCGAGCACCGCCACCGGCCCGAAACCGTGCGCGCGCTGGCCGAGGACTTCGCCTCGGGGCTGCGCGAACTGGTCGACACGGTCGGCCGGCGTCCGCGCGGGCGAGCCCGCCGGGAGTGAACGGGCCCAGAGCACGCCGGCCGTTCCCGTCCGGCATCCGAACCACACCCGACCACAAGGAAGGACCACCACCATGAGCAACCCCTTCGACGACAACGACGCCCGTTTCCTCGTCCTGGTCAACGACGAGGGCCAGCACTCCCTGTGGCCCGTCTTCGCCGAGGTCCCCGACGGCTGGGACATCGCTCTGGACGCCTCCCCCCGGGCCGAGGCCCTGGAGTACGTGGAGAGGAACTGGACGGACATGCGGCCCGCCAGCCTGGTGGCCGTTCCGGCTGACTGAGTCGGAACCGCGCCCGCGACGGGCGGTGGACTCCCGAGGGGCGCCGTGGTTCGCACGGCGCCCCTCCCCCGTTCCGCTGAGGGGCGGTCAGACCTTTTCGGCCACCCACCGCCTCTCCCGCGCGCGGGAGGACGCGCGGGGCGGGGCCGTCCTGGCTGCGTGGATGCCGCATCCCAGGAGGGCCAGCCCGAAATCGGTGGCCAGGTGCCGGGTACGGTTCCCCTCCCTGGCCGTGGTGATCAGACCCGCCTCCCGAAGGATCGCCGTGTGCTCGCTGATCACTGTCGGGGAGACGTAGAGGGCGGCGGCCAACTCCCCGGTGGAGAAGGGGGCCACCAGTTGGGCCAGGATCGCTGACCGGGTCTTTCCCAGCAGCCGCCCCAGGGACGTCGCCCCCGGGGTGGTGCCGAAGAGCAGTGTGTCGAGGTGTTCTCCGGGTTCGCGCGCGGGGAACAGCAGGACCGTGCGGACGGAGTCGCCGTCCGCGCGCGGGACGGTCCAGTGCACCGCCCTCGGAGCATCGTCGAGGAAGACCGAGGGCATCAGCACCATGCCCTTCCCCTCCGGGCGTATCGTCCGGTCCTCGCCGTCGTCCACGGTGAGCACGAGCCCGCCCTCGTTGTGGACGCGGGCGCCCACGGACTCCAGGCCCGCGAGAACACCCGAGAGGTTCATCGTCCGGCCGATCCGGCTCCCGGCGGTGGAGTGCTGGCCGCGCAGCACCGCCCCAGCGGGTGCCAGGACGGAGCGGTGCAGGCGGCCGAGCACGGAGAGTGCCCAGCGGGCCTCCTCGCCGACCGGCCCGGGGGACGCGTCTGCACCGGGGCCGGCGGCTTCCAACAGCGCGGGCAGGACCACCGGGGCGAGGCGTTCCACTTTCTCCAGGTCCGAGCGCACCACGGGCACGGACGACAGGGCGGCCCGCGCACGGCGCACCCAGTTCTCCCCGCCCCGGCCACCGTCACCGCGCAGGGGGCCGGCCGCCAGGGCGGCTTCGACCAGCATGGGGGTCTCACCGTGTACACGGGTCCGACCGATGTCTTCCATGGAGAGGTGAATCCTCGACAACGCTCCGTTCCTTTCTCCTCGACCGACCGGTTCGGCGGCCGGATCAGCGCACGCGGCGCAGGTAGGCCCGCAGGGCCAGCGGCATGAGAACGATCTGGATGCCCGCCACGGCACCCAGGCTGATGAGGATCGGCATGACCGTGGGACCGCCGAGCATCAGCCCGCGGACGGCGTCGACGAAGTAGGTGACCGGGTTGATCCCGACCCAGACTTCCAGCCAGCGGGGCATGGTCTCGGGTGCGGCGAAGATGTTGCTGCCGAAGGTCAGGGGCAGGATGACCGCCATCGCGATGCCGGGCACCGCCTGGGGCCCGGTGGCGACCATGCCGATGATCACCGACATCCAGCACAGGGTCAGGCCGAAGACCACGACCAGCGCGCAGGCGAGCAGTGCCGACAGCGGGTCGGTCTGGATCCGGAAGCCGAGTGCGAAGGCCAGGAGCAACAGGACGGTCAGCGCGACCACGTAGCGGAGCACGTCGCCGAGCACCGCGCCGACCAGCGGTGCGGAGCGGGCGATCGGCAGGCTCCGGAAGCGGTCGAAGACGCCTTTGGAGATGTCGGTGTTCAGGGCCATGCCCGTCCCGATGCTGGCGTACATGGTGATCTGCACCATCAGGCCGGGGACGAGTGTCTGGAGGTAGGCCTGCCAGTCCCCCGCGATGGCCCCGCCGAACAGGAAGACGAAGACCACCAGGAAGAGGATGGGTTGGATGACGGTGTCGATGAGGGACGACGGCGTACGGACCAGGTAGCGGATGTTGCGGCTGGCGAGGATCATCCCGTGCCTGGCCGCGGTGGCGGGGCCGATCCGGATCCGGGGGCTCGGCTCCACGGACGGGCGCGCGTCGACGGTGGCCGTGGCGCTCATGTGCTGCTTCCCTTCTCTGCGGCGGTCGGCTCTGCCTTGCCGGCCTTCTGGCCGGTCAGGGTGAGGAAGACGTCGTCGAGGCTGGGCAGGCCCAGGCCGAGCTCGTCGGTGCTGATCGCGGCGTCGTCCAGCCTCCGCACCAGTGCGGAAAGCAGGACCGGGTCCTCCACGGGGGCGCTGAGGAGCCCGCGCTCGCCGTCGACGCTGGGGCGCACCCCGCTCAGCAGTTCCGTGAGGATCTCCTCGGTGCGCCGCACGTCGGCCGGGTCCACCGGGCGTACGTGCAGGGTCTGGGAGCCCACGCGCTGCTTGAGTTCCTTGGGCGCGCCCTCCGCGACCACGCGCCCCTGGTCGATGACCGTCACCCGGTCGGCGAGCTGGTCCGCCTCCTCCAGGTACTGCGTGGTGAGCAGGATCGTGGTGCCCTCGTCGGAGAGGCCGTGGACGATGCTCCACAGGCGGTTGCGGCTGTGCGGGTCCAGCCCGGTGGTCGGCTCGTCCAGGTAGAGCACGCGGGGGCGGCCGACCAGGCTCGCGGCGAGGTCGATACGGCGCCGCATACCACCGGAGTAGGTCTTGACCGGGCGGTCACCGGCGTCGACCAGCTCGAAGCGCTCCACGAGCTCGCGGGCGCGGACCCGGGCCTGACGTCCGGAAAGGTCCAGCAGGCGCCCGACCAGTTCGAGGTTCTCCATCCCGGTGAGTTCCTCGTCGACGGAGGCGTACTGACCGGTCAGCCCGATGATCCCGCGCACGGAGACGGGGTCGCGCAGCGCGTCGTGGCCGTCGACGAAGACGGTCCCCTCGTCCGGCCGCAGCAGCGTCGCGAGGATGCGTACCGTGGTCGTCTTGCCCGCGCCGTTCGGTCCCAGCACGCCTTGGATGCTTCCTCGGGGGATACCGAGCGAGACCCCGTCCAGGGCCGTGTTCGCCCCGTACCGCTTGACCAGGCCCTCTGCCTGGATACAGGTGTTCATGGGTGTTCCTCCTTCTGTACGGAGGAACTCTCACAGAGCGCGCGGTCAGTGCCCGGTCAGTTCGCGGACACCCGTGACCGGTTGGTCCGGGCAGTGACCGCCGCGGTGTCCGCGGACCGACGGAAAACGCTGCGAGCTGCACTGACACTCCGTCAGTCGCGGACACCCACCGCTTCGGCGGGGTGGGCGCGCAGTGCGACCAGGGTGGGGACCAGGACCGCCACCACGCCGACGAGCGCGGTCGCACCCGCCACCACCGCGTACGGGCCTCCCAGCCCGGGCGGGAACGGCGTGCCGAGGAAGGCGACGCTGAGCAAGGAGAGGGGGACCAGGGCGACGAGGGTGCCGAGCAGCACGGCCACGGCCACCAGTACGGCGGCCTCCAGGAGGACCATCCGCACCACCACGCGGCGCTCCGTGCCGATCAACCTCAGGAGAGCGAACTCCCGGGATCGCCCCGAGGTGGCCATGACCAGGGAGTTCAGCACACCGATGGCGACGTAGGCGAGGATGACGCCGAGCCCGGCGAAGTTGATCCAGGCGGCCACACGCGCCTCGGGCCGGCTGTCCCCGGCGACGCCGTCGGTCCCCTCCGTTTCCAGGCCGGGGCGGTCGGCGACCACCGCGGCCAGGGCCTCGTCCAGCTGCCCCCGGCCGTGCCCCTCGGCGGCGCCCACCAGCAGGCGCCGCGGGGGGCCGCTGTGCCCCGCCAGGTCCTCCTCGTGGAACAGTGCCTGGCCGAAGCCCAGCCCCCGCTCGTACTCGGCGACCAGCCGGACGGTGGTCGGTGTCCCGTCCCCGAGCACCACCTCGAGTTCGTCGCCGACCCGCGCCCCGGCCAGGTTCGCGCTGGAGCGCTCCAAGGCGACGGTCCCGGGGGCCAGGTCGGCCAGGTCCCCCTCGCCGGCGCCGGGGTCCAGGAGCGTCCCGGCGGCACCGGCGGCCACACCCTGCGCCCTGAGCTCCATCGGTTCGGTGTCCCCGAACAGGTTGGTCCGTACGATCACGGAGGTCTCCCGCAGGACCGACACGGATCCCGCCTCCGGCAGGGCCCGGACCCGCGCGGCCGTCTCCGGGGCGATCCCGGAGACCCCGGTGGCGCGCAGTACCGCGTCCGCGCCCATGCCCTGCTCGACCTGCCGTTCGGCGCCGGCGGCGAGGACGGTCTGGGTGGTGACCATGGTCAGGGTGAAACCGACCGAGAGCACCAGAGGGGTGAGCAGGGTCGCGAACCGGCGGGGATCGGCCGTGACGGCCGCCGCCGCGAGGAACCCGCTGATCGGCGACCTCCGCAGCAGGCGCCCGGCCGCACCGAGGATCGGTCGCGTCAGTGCCGGGCCGAGCAGGGCGATGCCCAGCACCAGGACGAGGGCGGCCCCGCCCGTACCGGCCGAACCGGCCTCGGTCCGCATGCCGAGCGGGGTCATCGCGGCGCTCACACCCAGGACCAGGCAGAGCAGGCCCAGGCTCCGGCGCCACGCGGGGAGCTCGGGCGGTGTCGGCGCGCGCACCTCGCGCAGTGCCTCCACCGGCGGGGTACGCGCCGCGCCCGCGGCCACGGCGGTGGTTCCGGCGACGGCGGTGAGCACGACCGACAGCACGGCGATCAGGAACGGCAACGGCCCCAGGGCCAGCGGCAGGTCCGCCGGAACCGCGCCCAGGCGGGCGAAGTACGACCTCAGGGCCTCGGCGACCAGTGCGCCGGGGACACAGCCCACCACGCCGGCGGCCAGGGAGAGCAGCAGCGCCTCGGCACACACCATCCGGGCGACCTGTCGGGGGGTCGCACCGATCGCCCTGAGCACGGCGAACTCACGGAACCTCTGGTTGGTGGACAGGGCGAGGGTCGTGGTGACCACGAACAGGGCGATGAGCACGGCCAGGCCGCCGAAGGCGAGGGCCACCATCAGCAGGAGCGAGCGCCCCTGACCGACGTCGGCGAACTCGGCGCGGTTGGCGGCCCCGTCGTCGTACACGGTCGCGTCGGGTACGGCGGCGGCCAGGTCGTCCGCGAGCCGGTCGGTGTCGGCGCCTTCGGCGGCCACCACACCGACCGCGTGGAAGGAGTCCGGGTCCGGGGCGAGCCGGGCCGCCTCGCCGGTGTGCAGGAACAGCACCTGCTCCCGCGCCCGGGCGCCGTCCCCGTGCCGGGCGACCCCGCTCACCTCGTAGACCCGGGTCCCGTCGCCTTCGACCAGTTCGACCCGGCCACCGACCCCGACCCGGAGGGCCTCGGCGAGCGGCGCGTCGACGACCACCTCTCCGGCGCCCCCGGGTGCCTCCCCCTCCACCAGCGTGAAGGGGCCCAGCGGGGCGGTGTCCCACCCGTGCCCGGTCACCGGTGTCACGTCCTCGTCCGGTTCGGAGGGCACGGCGTCGAGGGCGAGCCGGTGGTCGCCCACCGCGGTGCGCACTCCGGGAAGAGCCGCCGCCTCCCCGACCGCCCCCGCAGGCAGGCCGACGGGTTCGGACAGAGCGGCGCTGGTGGTGCGGTGGCGTCCCCCGAAGTCCGCCTCCGTTTCGCCTCCGAGCACCGCGTCGGCCCCGGCGTAACGGTAGGGCTCCACCGAGGCGCGCAGTCCAGACTCGACCAGCACTCCGGAGGCGGTGAGCAGGGCCGAGGCGCACGCCAGGGCGAGGAACGTCCCGGCGAAGGCGCCCTTGCGGGCGCGCAGGGTCCTGGCTGCGACGGAGAGCACCCTCACCCCCTCCTCAGGCGGCTCATCCGCTCGGCCACGGCCGGGGCGGTCGGCCGGGCCAGGGAGTCGACGATCCGGCCGTCCGCGAGGAACAGGGCGGTGTCCGCGTAGGAGGCGGCGACCGGGTCGTGGGTGACCATGAGGACCGTCTGGTCGAGTTCGTCGACGCTGTCGCGGAGCAGTTGCAGGACGCGTCCGCCGGTGTCGGAGTCCAGTGCGCCGGTGGGCTCGTCGGCCAGGACCAGGTCCGGACGGTGGATGAGCGCGCGGGCGATGGCCACGCGCTGCTGCTGGCCGCCGGAGAGCTCCGCGGGCCGGTGTCCGAGCCGGTCCGCGATGCCGACCCGTTCCAGGACCCGGTCGGCCCAGTCCCGGTCGAGCGGTGTTCCGGCCAGGCGCAGCGGCATGGTGACGTTGTCCTGCACGTCGAGCGAGGGCAGCAGGTTGTAGGCCTGGAAGACGAAGCCGACCCGCTCGCGGCGCAGCCGGGTGAGCTCGTTCTCGGACAGCCCCGACAGGGCGACGCCGCCCAGCCGGACCTCGCCCCCGGTGGGCCGGTCCATGCCGGAGGCGCAGTGCAGAAAGGTGCTCTTACCCGAACCCGAAGGGCCCATTAGCACGACGAAACTCCCCTTGGCAACGGATAGGGAAATATCCGCAAGGGCAGTGACCGACCTCCCTGCGGAATCGTATCTCCGATACACTCTGTCCATTCGAAGCGGAAGGCTGGCAGTCGCCTCTGAAATAACTTCCCCACCATTTTCAGCGGCGACGTCCGACCCATGCACCGGCGACATTAAAACCCCCTGTTGGACTTTCCTGAATCGTACACCAGAAGACGAAACAAAAAACACCCTCCAGGGATTCGTTCCTTTTCTGGAAAGGTGGAGACGGCAGGGGGAGATGTTGAGGACCAAGAGCCGCACCAGCAGCACAACACCCTCCGCAACCAGAGCAATCCCCCCGGTCAGAGTGGCGCGCCTGCACGAGGTACGGCGGCGGACGATTGCGGAAACCCTGTACGTCGTCCGCGCTTTCCACTCCTGCCTGAACGCCTGGGTCCTTCTCGTACTCCTTCTTCTCGCCCAGGCCACAACTGCCCTCATCATCGGTTATCCACTGCGCCGATGGGTCGGCACGAGCCTCGTCCGGACCGCGGCCAGGGACAGCGAATACGCAGTTTCCCACCTCTGGGCACAGGGCCACGAAAAACCGGGCGCGCAGGGCAGGGGGGAGCAGGGCCCCGCCTTTCTCGCGGCCATGCGCTGGGCCCTGGTGAACTCGGTGACCGGGCCCGTGGTCGGCTGTGTGACGATGGTCCTCGGTGTCGGGGCCGTCGTCTCCTTCACCTGTCCGCTGTGGTGGTGGCTGCTCCCCGCCGAGTACGCGGTCAACCCGGGCCTGTACCGGGTCGACTCCTGGTTGGCGGCCGCGGCCACCCCGCTCGTCGGCCTCGTCTACCTCACCCTGTACCTGACCCTGGTCCCCCGGCTCGCGCTCTGGCACGCCCGGCTGGCGCACCGCACCCTCACCAGGGGTGACAGCGGGCTACTCACCCGGATCACGCAGATCACGGCCTCGCGCGACGACGCGTTGGAGGTCCACCGGACCGAACTGCTGCGCATCGAACGAGACCTGCACGACGGCACCCAGAACCGTCTGGTCGCCATGCGCGTGCACCTGGGGCTCCTCGAACGGGTACTGGCCGAGAACCCCGAACGGGCACGGGACCTGCTGGAGACCGCGAAGGACGCCGCCGACGAGGCCCTGCGCGAACTCCGCCACGTCGTCCGGAGCATCTACCCGCCGTTGCTGGCCGACCGGGGGCTGGCCTCGGCCGTCTCCTCCCTGGCCGCCCGCTGCCCCCTGCCCTGCTCCGTGGACGCGGCCGGGTTCGGCCGCGCCCCCGTCGCCGTCGAGACCGCCGCGTACTTCGTGGTGGCCGAGGCGCTCACCAACGTCCACAAACACTCCCACGGCTCCCATGCCTCGGTGGTCCTCACCCGCACCGAGGGCTCCGTCCTCGTCCGCGTCACCGACGACGGCCGCGGCGGAGCGGACGAGCACGCCGGGACCGGGTTGGCCGGTCTGCGCCGACGGGTCGCCTCCCTGGAGGGGGAGCTGAGCATCTCCAGCCCGACCGACGGACCCACCACAGTGGAAGCGAGATTCCCATGCGTGTACTGATCGCCGAGGACGACGCCCTCCTGCGCCGGGGCCTGTCCCTGCTGCTGGAGGTGGAGGGCTTCGAGATGGTGGGCGCCGCACAGGACGCGGAGACCTTCCTCGAACTGTTCGATCGGCACCGGCCCGACACCGCCGTGATCGACGTACGCCTGCCGCCGAGCTTCTCCGACGAGGGGCTGCGCGCCGCCGCCGAGATACGGCGGCGGGTCCCGAACATGCCGGTGCTGGTCCTGTCGGCGCACGTGGACGACGAGTACGCGGGCGAGCTCCTCGGCAGCGGCACCAACGGGGTCGGCTACCTGCTCAAGGACCGGGTCGGGGACGTGAGCGACTTCGTGGAGGCGCTGACCCGGGTGGCCCGGGGCGGTGTCGCCCTGGACCCGGAGGTGGTGGACCAGCTCATCGGCGGGCGCCCGGCCAGCGATCCCCTCAGCTCCCTGACCGACCGCGAACACCAGGTGCTCGACCTCATGGCCCAGGGCCACGACAACGCGGGCATCTGCGCCCTGCTGGGCCTGTCCACGCCCGCGGTGAGCAAGCACATCGGGGCGATCTTCGGCAAGCTCGGCCTGTCCGGTCCGGGCCACGGCCACCGGCGCGTCCAGGCGGTCCTGGCCTACCTCAGGAAGTAGGCCGCACGGTCACCGGAAACCGTGCGGCTCCCGCTCCGCCTCCGCCATGAGCGCCTCGAGTTCCTCGCGTCCCAGCTCCTTCTCCAGGTGCGACAGCAGAGCGCGGACCCGGGGGCTGCCCTGGTCCCTGCGCCCGCGGGTGTGCGCGGCCGCGCCCAGCGCACGGGCCGCGGCACGCGCGTCGCCCCCGGCCGACTCCAGGCCGGCCACGAGTTCGAGAACGGAGGCCGAGTAGGAGTTCATCCCCAGCTCCACCGCCAGTTCCAGCGCGGCCGAGGCCGCCTCCCGGGCCCGTTCCGGGTCGTCCTCGGCCAGAGCGACCGCGGCCTCGCGCTGCAGCACCTCGGCTCGCAGGTAGGCGGTGTCCTGGCGGGCGTCGTCCAGCAGGGCGCGCGCCTCGGAGGTCAGTCTCCGCGCCTGCCCCGTCAGCTCCCGAGCGAGGGCCAGATCGCTCATCCGCGCCAGGCACTGGATCCGGTGTTCGACGATGGGAGCCGGCTCGGCGCCGAGCACCCGGGCGAAGGTGGTGTCGGCGTCCTCGAGGAGGCCGGCGCGCATCTGTTCCGTACCGAGGCTGATCAGCACGGTCACGGCCAGGCTCGCGCTCTCCCCCACCGAGCCGGTCAGTTCCAGGGCTTCCCGCAGCCCGCGGACCGCGTGGTCCCCCTCGCCCCGGAGCGACTGGTACTCGGCCAGGGCCCTGAGGAGCTGGGCGGTCATCCACCGGTCCCCCACCGCACGGAAGGCCCCGGCGGCCTCCTCCGTGGCGGCCTCGGCCCTCTCCGAGTCCCCCCGGGCCTCCGCCCACAGCGCCCGGTAGGAGAGCCCGGCCGCGCGCACCCAGGGGTGGTGGTGTTCCCGGGTGGCGTCGATGACCGAGCCGACCAGCTCCCAGTCCCCGGCGGCCAGCGCGCACCTGAGACCGATCACGGCCAACGGCGGGTAGGCGGAGAGCGCTTCGGTGTCGGTCGCGAGCCGCACGGCGTCGGTCTGCCCCGTGTCGTCCCGCCCCGCGTCCTCCTGGGCCGGGAGCATGGCCCGCAGCGCCCGGAGCACGTCCCGGGTGTCCCCGGGGAGCTCCTCCTCCCGGTCGGCGACCTCCCCCGTCCACCGGGAGGCGTCCTCATACCTGCCGCGGAGCACCCAGTACCAGCTCAGGCCGCGGGTCAGGCGGGCGGCCACCGCCATGTCCCCCCGCTCCGAGACGTACCGGAGCACCGCCATGACATTGTCGTACTCCTCGTCCAGGGAGCGCAGCGCCTCGGCCTGTCCGCGCCCGAGCAGTTCCCGGGCGGCGTCCTCGACCAGGTCCATGTGGTGGGCGATGGCGCCGGCCCACGCGTTCTCCGACTCCCCGGACTCCAGCAGCCGTTCGCGCGCGTACGCCTGGGTCGTTTCGAGGAAGCGGTAGCGGGTCCGGCCCTGCGGGGAGCCGGCGGTGCGCAGCAGCGACCTGTCGCTCAGGCCCGCGAGCAGGAACGGCACGTCCTCCGGGGTGACACCGCTGCCCGAGCAGACCGCGGCGGCCGCGGACTCCGTCACACCGCCGGGGAGCACCGACATCCGGCACGCGACGGTGCGCTCCTCGTCGGTCAGCAGGTTCCAGCTCCACTCCAGCACGGCGCGCAGGGTGCGGTGCCGGTTCGCGACCGGCCTGCGGGTGGTGGACAGCAGCGTGAAACGCTCCTCCAGGTGACGGGAGATCTCCTGGAGGGACATCGCCCGGGTCCGCGCCGCGGCCAGTTCGATGGCCAGCGGCAGCCCGTCGATGCGTCGGCAGATCTGCGCCACCGTCCCCATCGCCTCGTCGTCGAAGACCAGGCCCGGGCTGGTCAGGGAGGCCAGTTCGACGAACATGGCCACGGCGGTGGACCGCCGGGGGTCCCCCTCGGGGAGCCCGAGCGGGTCCAGGGAGATCAGCGCCTCCCCGTTGACCGCGAGGGGTTCGCGGCTGGTGGCGAGCACCCGCAGCTGCGGGCAGTGCGCGAGCAGGCCCACGAGCACCGCGGCGACGTCGTCCACCAGGTGCTCGCAGTTGTCCAGGACCAACAGGGCCCGGCTGCCGGAGAACGCGGAGAGCACCTGGGACAGGCGGCTGGGCCCCGGGTCCTGGCCGACCGCGAGCGAACCGCCGCCGACGCCGACCGCGTCGGCCAGCGCGTCGACGATGCCGTTTTTGTCGCGGACCACCGCCAGCTCCACGAAGTGGACCGGGCGGTCGCCGCCCTCGTCGCGGGAGGCGAACTCGGCCGCGGTGCGGGTCTTGCCCACGCCGCCGGGGCCGAAGAGGGTCACCAGCCGGGTGCGCCCGAGCAGGGCGCCGATCGATTCGAGCTCCCGCTCACGCCCGAAGAACCGGGTGAGGTAGGGGTTGGACCAGCCGTGCCGGGGCGGCGCCACCGCGCGCAGGATGTTCGTGTGGAGTTCACGGAGCCATGGCGCGGGCTCCGTCCCCAGCTCCTCGGCCAGCGTGGTGCGCAGGCGCTCGTAGGCGGCCAGGGCCTCGCCGTCGCGGCCGCTCCGCTGCAGGGCCAGCACCAGCAGGCCGTGGCAGCGTTCGCGCAGCGGATGGGCGTCGCACATGGCCCGCAGCTCCGGCACCGGATCGCCCTTGTCCCCGGCACGGATCCCGCTCTCGATCAGGTCCTCGGTGGCGCTCAGGCGCAGTTCGGCCAGCCGTTGGCGCTCGGTTTCGGCAAAGCGCCCGCGCACGTCCACCAGGGGTTCGTCGCGCCACAGCTCCAGGGCACGGCGCAGCGTCTCGGCCGCCCCGTGGGGGTCGTGGCCGCGCAGCAGGGCCCCGCCCCGGGCGACCAGCTGTTCGAAGACGTGCGAGTCGACCTTTTCGGACGGGACGTCGAGCATGTACCCGCCCGGCGCCGCCACCGGACCGAGGTCGGTGACGCCCTGGTCGCGCAGGTGGGACCGGGCCCTGGAGGCCAGCCGCTGGACGGTGCTGTGGCCGCCGTCCGGCGGGGCCCCGTCCCACAGGTCCTCCAGCAGCGCCCCGGTGGGCACCACCTGTCCCGGGGACAGGGCCAGTCGGGCCAGCAGGGACACCACACGCCCCCCGGGCACGGCCAGCGGCCGCCCCTGACCGTCCCGAACCCCGAAGGACCCCAGCATCTCTACGCGCATAGTCCCGAATCTGCCAGACCGGCACCGGCCTCACAAACGCCCTCGGCGCCGCGTCAGCCCCGGTCGCCCCGCAGGACCGACCGAAACCGTCCCGTCGGAGCCCCGGGGGCGGTTACTCGGCCCGGGCCCCGCGGCGGCGGGCGACCTCGTAGAGGGAGACCCCCGCGGCGACGGAGGCGTTCAGGGACTCGGCGCCGCTGATCGGGATGCTGGCGACCACGTCGCAGGACTCACGGACCAGACGGGACAGGCCCTTGCCCTCGGAGCCCACGACCACCACCAGCGGACCAGTGGCCAGTTCGAGGTCGGGCAGCTGGGTGTCGCCGCCGGCGTCCAGTCCGGCGACGAACAGCCCGGCCTTCTTGTAGGCCTCCAGGGTGCGGGTCAGGTTGGTGGCCTGGGCGACGGGCAGCTTGGCCAGGGTCCCGGCGGAGGTCTTCCACGAGGACATGGTCACGCTGGCGGCGCGCCGCTCCGGGATGAGCAGGCCGTGCGCGCCGAAGGCGGCGGCCGAACGCGCGATGGCGCCCAGGTTGTGCGGGTCGGTGACCCCGTCCAGGGCGACGATCAGCGGCGGGGTGTCCGAGGCCAGCGCCTTGTCGAGCAGGCCCTCGGCCGCCCAGTACTGGTACGGGCGGACCTGGAGCACGATGCCCTGGTGGGTGGCGCCGGGCAGGCCGTTGCTCTCGCAGCGGCGGTCCAGGTCGGTGCGGTTCACCTCGACGACGTCCACGCCCTGGGAGCCGGCCAGCTTGGCGGCCTCGTTGACGCGGTCGTCGGGGTCGAGGCTGTTGGCCAGGAACAGGCGGATCGCGGGCATGCCCGCGCGCAGCGCCTCGACGACCGGGTTGCGCCCGATCAGCAGGTCGGAGTTGTCGGGGCGGTTGGGCGAGCGCTCCTTGCGGGGGCTGTCCGAACCTGCGTCCGGGCCTCCGGTTTTGGCGCGCTGCTGCTTGGCGGTCTTGGACCGCTGCTTGCCGTCGTACCAGTGCCGCTGTTCCGCGGGCAGGGTGCCGCTCTTGGGCTCCAGGGAACGGCGGTTCTTGCCGCCGCTGCCCTTGGTCGGGCCCTTCTTGCTCTTCTTCGCCGGCATGGTCGCCGCCTCCCGATACGTGTTGCGAGCATGCCGGAAGCGCTCTTCCGGCCGATGGGGTAGCCGCGACGCCGATGGGCGGCGGCAAACTCCCAGCCTAGTGCCGACGCGCTACCACACGCGTCGTCCGCGGCGGCGGGGCCCGGCCGGTCGGGCCCTCCGGCGCCGGGTGAGGCCTCGGGCCGGGGCCGTACCCGGGCTCTCAGCTGCGGCGCAGGTCCCAGCGCGGGCCCTGCGGCGTGTCCTCCACCACCACCCCGGCCTCCGCGAGCTGGTCGCGGATGGCGTCGGCGGCGGCGTAGTCCTTGCGGCCGCGCGCGGCCTGGCGCTGTTCGAGGGCGACGGCCACGAGGGCGTCCACGACCTCGGCGAGGCCCTGGTCGCCGCCGGAGGCCCACTGCTCGCTGAGCGGGTCGAGGCCGAGCACGCCGAGCATGGTGCGCAGTTCCGACGCGAGTTCCTGGGTCCGCTCCTTCTCCCCGGCCCCCAGGGCGGTGTTGCCCTCCCGGACGTGGCCGTGGACCACGGCGAGCCCCTGGGAGACCCCGAGGTCGTCGTTGAGCGCCTCGGTGAACTCGGCGGGGACGTCGGCGGCCGGGGTGACGGCGCCCAGCACCTCGACGGCCCGGGTGAGGAAGCCCTCGATGCGCTGGTAGGCGGTCGCGGCCTCCTGCAGGGCGGCCTCGGAGTAGTCGATGGTGGAGCGGTAGTGGGCCTGGCCGAGGTAGTAGCGCAGTTCCACCGGGCGGACCTTGCGGACCATCTCCGGGATCCGCATCGAGTTGCCGAGCGACTTGGCCATCTTCTCGCCGCCGACCTTCAGCATGCCGTTGTGCAGCCAGTACTGGGCGAAGCCGTCACCCGCGGCGCGTGACTGCGCCTGCTCGTTCTCGTGGTGCGGGAAGACCAGGTCGAGCCCGCCGCCGTGGATGTCGAAGCTCGGGCCCAGGTACTTGGTGGCCATGGCGGAGCACTCCAGGTGCCAGCCGGGGCGGCCGCGGCCCCAGGGGGTGTCCCAGCTGGGCTCGCCCGGTTTGGCGCCCTTCCACAGGGCGAAGTCCCGGGGGTCACGCTTGTCCCGGTCCGGGTCGGAGTCGGCGGACTCCACGACCTGGTCCAGGCGCTGGTTGGAGAGTTCGCCGTAGGCGGGGTGCGAGCGCACGTCGAAGTAGACGTCACCGGAACCGTCGTCGGCCGCGTAGGCGTGCCCGGCGTCGATCAGCCGCCGCATCAGTTCGACCATCTCCGGCACGTGGCCGGTGGCGCGCGGCTCGACGGTGGGCGGCAGGCAGCCCAGGACGTCGTAGGCCCAGCTGAAGGCGCGCTGGTTGCGCTCGCTCACCTGCCACCACGGGACGTCCTCGTCGGCGGCGACCCTGATGATCTTGTCGTCGATGTCGGTGACGTTGCGGCAGAAGGTGACCTCGTAGCCGAGGTGGGTCAGCCAACGGCGCAGGATGTCGAAGTTGACCCCGGACCTGATGTGGCCGATGTGGGGTGGTGCCTGCACGGTGGCACCACACAGGTACAGGGACGCGCACCCCTCACGCAGCGGGGTGAAGTCGCGGACCTGTCGGGCACTGGTGTCATAGAAGCGCAGACTCACGTTGTCAAGACTATCCGCTTTCCCCTCACCGGAGCATCACAAACCAGCAGGCACCGCCAACACCGTTATCCCTCCGACGCGTCCCCCCGCCGTGGCCGGAGGCACTGAGGACAGTCCGGAGAACTCATATGGGGTGAGCCGTATTAGGCGAGTACGCATGTGAGATGACCCGGAATTACGGGGCGGCTTCGGCGGGGGACCAGCCGACACCCTCTGCCAATTGCGACAGGACACTACATAACGCCCTGATCTGTCGGCGTCGGGAAGCAGCCGGAATCGGTCGGAATCTCGTGTTAGCGGCACCGGCTCGACTACGCTGCGATGACGATGGCCCCTTTCAACAAAGCCCCCGAGACAGGGACGCGTAACGGTCGGACCGCGGGTCGCGGCGCGGGAGCCGGTGCTCTCGTCGGTGGCGCCGTGTTCGTCAGTGTCATCGCCCTGTGCGCTCTCGTCCTCGCCTACCACGGCATCTACCAGTTCGCCCGGGTCGTGCACGGCGGGGGCTCCCTCCTCGCGCACGTCTTCCCGGTGACCTTCACCCTGCTGGTCCTGATGGCCTTCTGGGTGAGCTACGTGCTGCGGTCGGCCCCGCCCGGCGACCGCCTGTGGGTGGACCTCGTCCTCATCCCCCTGCTCGTCCTCGCCGCGGCCGTGCCGATGGTGCTGTACAGCAGGGGCCTGGTGGACGGCATCGCGGCCGACCATCGGGGGATCGTCGAGGTCGTGGTGGCGGTCGCTCCGCTGGCCGCGCTGTTGGTGGCCTTCCTGCTGTGGATGGCCGTACGGGCGCACATCCGCAGGCGCGGCACCACCGCGCGCCCCCGCCCGAAGCCCTCCGACGACCGCACCACCGTGCTGCGCGACCGCACCGGCGCCCGAACGGACTGGCCGGACCCGGAGGAGACGGCCCGGGACGAGCGCGACGCGGAGACGCTCCAGACCCGCCTGCTGCGGTTGGGCTCCGACGAGGACGATCCCGCCGACCCCGGCCTGCCGACGGAGGAGGCGGAGGAGAACGGGGCGCGCGCCGCAGGGGGGACCGACTCCGCCGGGACGGCCCCGCCCCTGCCCGCCCGTACCTCCACGCTGCGCCGGGACCGCGCCGGGCAGGAGGAGGGGGAAAACCGCGAAGGCGAGGACCTCGAACAGGCCGAGCGGGAGCGCGAGGAACGCGAGACGCGCGAACGGGCGGACCGCGAGGCCGCGGAGGGCCGTGAACGGGCCGAGAGTGAACAGGCTCGGGACCGGACCTGCGCCGAGGCCGGCTCCGTGGGCCGCGTCGAGCGGACCGGGGACCCGGAGGAGCCGGACGAGCCCTCGGTGCCCGTCCTCCCTCTCCCCCGCCGGTCCCGCGACGGCGGCAACCCGATCAAGCGCGCGGCCGAGGAGCCTCCGGTGGTACCCGGGGCGGCGGCCCCCGCCCCGGAGGAGACCTCCACCCTCGGCCCCGGGCTCGGGGCCGGCTCCGCTGCGGACCCGGGGACCGAACCGTTCGTCGCGGACCCCGAACACCCGGCCGACGAGGGCTTCGAGCACGATTCCCCGGTCGCCGACCCCAGCACGGACGAGGCCGAGGCGCCGGCCCCCGACCCTTCTGCCGCGGAACCCCCCGTGGACACCGAACCGGCGCCCACACCCGTGTCGGCAGATCCCGGGGACGCTGTTTCGGAGGAGGCTGTCTCGCGGCAGACCTGGCCCGAAACCAGCGCCGGGGCCGAAGCCGCACCCGAGGCGGATCCTGTAGCGGAATCCGAACCGGAATCCGAACCGTCCGGGAGCTGGGTCGCGCCGGAGGCCGATCCGGAGACCGAACCTCTGTGGGAGCCCCCGTCCGACGACGGCGCTCCCTCGCCCCTGGCCGACTACGTGCCACCGGTGTGGACCCCGCCCGAGGACGACGACCCCGTCGATCCCGTTTCCCCGGCCAAGAGGGCGTCCGAGCCCTCCGTGGAGGGGACCCCGGCCCTGGACCACGACACCGGACCCGACGTGCGCGCCGCATTCCGCTTCGACACGGTGCCGCCCGGTGCCGCGGCCCCCGAGCCGGAGCCGCTGCCCGAACCCGAACAACTGCCCGCCCAGGACCTCGAACCCGAACCCGCCCCGGAACCGGAGCAGGCGGCCGGGCGCGCGGCGTCCACGGAGCCGGAACACGAACCAGTGGCGGAGCCGACCGCACCGGCCCGGCCCGAGCCGAGGCAGCCGGTGGAGAAGCGTCCGATGGTCCTCAAACCGAAGCGCCCGCCCCTGTCGGATTTCGCCTCCGGCCCGCCCTCCCGCCGGGTACGCAGCGAGCCCCTGCCGCCGGACGAACACTGACCCCGGACGGGAGCAGGGGCCGGGCGGGTGCCGGCCCGAAGGATCCCCCGGAACCGGCGCCGCGTGCACGGCCCGGGGTCCGCCGGGCCCGTCCCCGAGCCCGTGGACGACCCGTGGGCGGGGTGGATGGACGCCTCAGGACGCACGCGGGCGGCCGGGCACCGATCCTTCCGGTGCCCGGCCGCCCGGGTGTGCGTGTGTCAGTCCCGCGGCGCGCACAGGGCCGTGGCCACGGCCGCGATGCCCTCACCGCGACCGGTGAGGCCCAGACCGTCGGTGGTGGTCGCCGAGATGCTCACCGGCGCGCCCACGACCGCGGAGAGGGTCTTCTCCGCCTCGTCGCGCCTGGGGGCGAACTTGGGTCGGTTGCTGATGATCTGGACGGCCACGTTGCCGATCTCGAAACCGGCCCCGTGCACCCGCGCGACGGTCTCGGCGAGGAGTGCGGTGCCCGAGGCGCCCTTCCACCGCGGGTCGGAGGTGCCGAAGTTGGATCCGAGGTCGCCGAGCCCGCAGGCGGACAGCAACGCGTCGCACGCCGCGTGGGCGGCGACGTCACCATCGGAATGGCCGCTCACACCATCTTCTCCCGGCCATTCCAAACCGGCGAGAAAAAGTGTTCGTCCAGGAGAAAACGGGTGGACGTCGGTTCCGACGCCCACCCGAGGCATTTTCGTCATGAATTACGTGATTCCGCGACTATCAGTTCGTCAGAACCTCGTCGAGGAGGGCTTCCGCCTTGTCCTCGTTGGTCTTTTCCGCGAGTGCGAGTTCGCTGACGAGAATCTGCCGGGCCTTGGCCAGCATCCTCTTCTCGCCCGCGGACAGGCCGCGCTCCTTGTCCCGACGCCACAGGTCCCGGACCACCTCGGCGACCTTGTTCACGTCGCCGGAGGCCAACTTCTCCAGGTTCGCCTTGTAGCGCCTGGACCAGTTGGTGGGCTCTTCGGTGTGAGGTGCGCGCAGCACCTCGAAGACCTTGTCCAGGCCTTCCTGCCCCACCACGTCACGAACGCCGACATCCTCGGCGTTCGCAGCCGGCACGCGCACCGTCAGATCGCCCTTGTCAACCCTCAGAACGAGGTAGGTTCTGTCCTCGCCCTTAATGGTGCGAGTCTCGATCGCTTCAATACGAGCAGCCCCATGATGGGGGTAGACAACAGTGTCGCCGACCTTGAAAGCCATGTGACAGGTACCCCTTCCGCTACCACAAGGATACCATGAATCCATGACTTAACGTACCTATTAGGTTTGCGAACACGCAGGTCAGACCACACTTTTTAGGGCTTGACAAAGTGTACCCGAGGAGTGTCGGACAACCGGCCGGAGTGGACCGGGAGAGGCCTCCACCCCTGCTGGCCAGCCGAAGCGCGTTCCCACGGAGGGCGCTTGGAGGGTAGGGTTCGCACCCGCCCGAACACCCTCCGCGAGAGCTCGCAGCGATATAGGTCACAATTTCGGATCGGGTTGACCCGGCCGTGACCCTCCCGCGCCCCGAGGCCGCTCGGACCGCCGTTCCCGGTCAGGCCTCGGGCTCGTAGTCCTCGCTCTTCTCCCCGGTGACCATGTAGACCAGGTTGTCCGCGACGTGCACCGCGTGGTCACCGAAACGCTCGTAGAACCGGCCGACCAGGGTGACGTCCATGGTGGCCTCCACCCCGTACTCCCACCCCGGGGCGAGGATGCGCTGGAGCAGCTTGCGCCGCAGCCG
Source organism: Nocardiopsis moroccensis (assembly GCF_055763695.1). NCBI lineage: Bacteria > Bacillati > Actinomycetota > Actinomycetes > Streptosporangiales > Nocardiopsidaceae > Nocardiopsis > Nocardiopsis moroccensis. Next base: position 4,218,487 of record NZ_CP199747.1, read on the forward strand.
GTCCATCCGGTCGTCGTCCTTGTCCAACTCCAGGGCGGTGTCGGCGTCCCGTTCGGTGATCACCTCACCCGCCTTGGTGACCAGCAGCTCCGCCTGGTGGCCCATCTCCAGGACGATGGAGCGGACCGGCTTGGGGATCGCCGAGTCCGGGTGGCGGCGCCTGGCGATCTTGGCCAGGTGGACGGCGTGGTCGCCCATCCGCTCCAGATCGCCGCGCATGTACAGCGAGGTGATGATGGTCCGCAGGTCGGAGGCGACCGGCTGCTGCCGGGCCATCAGGCTGAAGGCGGTGTCCTCGATCTCCTGGTCGAGCTGGTTGATCGCCTCGTCGCCCGAGATCACCTCCTGCGCCGCGTTCAGGTCACTGTCCAGCAGGGCCGTGGTGGCACGCGCGACGGCGTGCCTGGCGAGCCTGGTCATCTCGACGAGGCGTTCGCTCAGGCTGTCGAGGTCCTCATGGTAGGTATCGCGCATGTCGTCAATGCTCCCAGTCTGTGTTTGAAGAATCGGCCAAGGTTCGGTGAACGATGGAAGAACCTCGGTTGTGTCGCATGCCCTGACCGGGTAAAGCCCCAGTCCGCACGTTTACGATCGAATCGTGCAAGGGGAACTTCTCGCCGCTGTTGTCGGCATCATCGGGCTCGTCGCGGGCGTCGCCATCGGCGTCGTCGCCGCCAGCCCTCTCTTCCGTACCCGGGCGCGCGAGGAGCCGCCGTCACAGCGCCACGACGGCAGCACGCTCCCACCCGGGATCGCCGAGGTCCTGTCCGCGCTTCCCTCCTCCGCCGTGGTCCTGGACTCCGGTGACAGGGTGCTGCGCGCCTCCTCCGCCGCCCGGGCCTTCGGCATCGTCCGGGGCGAGGAACTCGTCATCGGCGAACTCCTCACCCTGGCCCGCAAGGTCCGGCGCGACGGGGTGATCCGGGAGACCGACATCGAGGTGGCCGTACGCAAGTTCGGACCCGACGCCACCTCCTTCGCCGTACGGGTCGCCCCGCTGGGCGGCACCGGCCTGGTGCTGGTGCTGGCCGAGGACCAGACCGAACACCGCCGGGTGGAGGCGGTCCGCCGGGACTTCGTGGCCAACATCTCCCACGAGCTCAAGACCCCGGTGGGGGCGCTGTCCCTGTTGGCGGAGACCGTACAGGACGCCAGTGACGACCCCGAAGCGGTGCGCCGGTTCACCGAGCGCATGCAGACCGAGGCCTCCCGGCTCACCGCCGTCATCCAGGACCTCATCACGCTCTCCCGCATCCAGGGCGCCGAACCCATCGCCGAACCCGCCCCGGTGGATCTCGGCTCGGTCGTCGAGGAGGCGATCGACACGGTGCGCATGCCCGCCGACGCGAAGGGGATCGAGCTGGTCGGCAGCGGGGCCGAGGGGGTCAGGGTCCTGGGCGACGAGGCGATGCTCGGCACCGCCCTGCGCAACCTCATCGCCAACGCCGTGGCCTACAGTCCGAAGAAAACGCGGGTCGCGGTGTCCGTGGAGGTCTCCCGGTCCACCGTGGACATCAGTGTCGCGGACCAGGGGATCGGCATCCCGCAGCAGGACCTGGAGAGGATCTTCGAGCGGTTCTACCGTGTGGACGCCGCTCGGAGCCGGGCCACCGGTGGTACCGGTCTCGGCCTGGCCATCGTCAAGCACATCATGACCCACCACCGTGGAGAAGTGACCGTGTGGAGCAAGGAGGGGTCGGGGTCGACGTTCACACTGCGTCTGCCCAGACCCGAGAGCCGGGAGCTCGACGCGTCCCGGAACGACAACCACCAGGAGACGGCACAGTGACGCGCGTACTCGTAGTAGAGGACGAAGAGTCCTACAGCGACGCCCTGTCTTACATGCTGCGCAAGGAGGGCTTCGAGGTCGCGGTGGCCCCCACCGGCACCGTCGCTCTGGAGACCTTCGACCGGACCGGCGCCGACCTGGTGCTGCTGGACCTGATGCTGCCGGGGCTGTCGGGCACCGAGGTGTGCCGGACCCTGCGGCAGAAGTCCAACGTCCCCGTCATCATGCTGACCGCCAAGGACTCCGAGATCGACAAGGTCGTCGGTCTGGAGCTGGGCGCCGACGACTACGTGACCAAGCCGTTCTCCTCACGCGAGCTCGTGGCGCGTATCCGCGCGGTGCTGCGCCGCCGGGGCGAGGACGAGGTCGTGCTGCCCGCCGCGCTGGAGGCCGGCCCCGTCCGGATGGACGTGGAGCGGCACGTGGTGACGGTGCGGGGCGACAACGTACAGCTTCCGCTGAAGGAGTTCGAGCTGCTGGAGGTGCTCCTGCGCAACGCCGGGCGGGTGCTCACCCGGATGCAGCTCATCGACCGGGTGTGGGGCGCCGACTACGTCGGTGACACCAAGACCCTCGACGTGCACGTCAAGCGGCTGCGCGCGAAGATCGAGGAGGACCCGGGCAACCCGAGGTACATCGTCACGGTGCGCGGTCTGGGCTACAAGTTCGAGCCGGTCACCGTCGAGGTCGAATAGCCCGGGCACGGGAGGTCCCCCCTCCGGATTCCCCGTTCCGGTCCTCCTTCGAGTTCCGACTCCCGTGTCCCGGGCGGTGGCCGCTCCACCCCCGGGACCCCTGTCCCCGACTTCCCTACCCGACCCTGCGGGCCGTCGGCACGGCCCGTTCTCCGTCGTGCCCGGAGAAGGGGCGGGTCCCGTCGCTGCTCCAGCGGCTCGGCGTGCCCGCTGCCATGGCGGCATGGGATTTACACGTCCCTCATACGGCCCCAGCGGATCGCCGTGTCGTCCGGTAGCCGGTGAGCCAGGCGGCGACGGTGGTGACGGCCACCATGGCGGCCAGTGGCCCCCAGGGAATCGCAGGTGGCCAGTCGCCCCACGCCTGCAGGGCCGCGGCCATCGCCACACTGCCGCCGACCAGGCCCAGGAGAGCTGCCGGAACGGCCAGGGCCAGCAAGCGTGCTGCGACCATGAGGCGCACGAACCGGGGCCGCGCGCCCACCGCCACCATGGCCTCGTCGTCACGGGCGTTCTCCGCAGCCGAGAGTGCCCCCGCGATGGCCGCGGTCCCCACAGCCGTGACGGCGGCCAACCCGGTGAACAGCCACAGGACGTAGGAGATCTCCGTTCCGTCGTAGCCGCGTTCGACGTAGAGGTTGGCGTGACCCCCCAGGTGACGGTTGGCCGCAGCGTGCGCTGCGTCGACCTGCCCGGACGTGGGCGTCGTCTCCGTCACCAGCAGGGCCTCACGCACCGGACCGGCCACGAGGCCGTGTTCGACCAGGGACTGCTGCGATATCAGGGCGTGAGGCAGTCGCGTCTGGACCCCCTCGGGGATCACGAGTTCTGCGTCCAGCCGCACGGCTTGCTCCGAGGGACCGGTCCCCGGACGCAGGAGGGCCTGCCCGGAGCTGTGCTGGAGTGCATCGTCCGTCAGGACGACCCGTCCGTCCCGGAGCGCACGGAGGGCCTGTTCCCGTTGGCCCTGTTCAGGGAACAGGGCCAAGACCAGATTCTCGCCCCCCACCGCGATGGGCTGGATGGGTATGAGGCCCGCGGGCAGATCCTGTGCGCACTCCTGTGGGGCGCTGCCCCCGTCGGTGGAGGTCGAGCACCGCCACGCGGCGTTGTCCAGGACGAGGCGCACCGGACCGTCATGCGTGGTCGCCGCGGCGTACGGGATCCGGACGACCTCCGCTCCACCCAGTGCCTGGGTGAGTGGACTCAGCGCGGCGTCGTCGGAGGGCAGGGGACCGCTCACCATGGCCTGCCCTTCGAGGAGTTCGGGCACGTAGGTACGTGCGTTGTACTGGTCGGCGCTGTGGATGAGCACTCCGGCCACCGAGGCCGCGGCCGTGACCGCGCAGATCGCCACCGCCAGGGGCAGCGACCGCGACCGGCTGCGGGCAGGGCCTCGTAGCGCCACCCGTGTCCGCACCGGAAGGTGTGCGGCGACCGCCGACAAAGCGTGCAACAACAAGCCGCAGGAGCCGAGCAACCCGAGTGCGTAGGCGATGGCCCCCACCCCAGCGAGCGGAACGGTCCCCACTGCTGTGCCGCCGACGAGGATGACCAGGCCCACCGCTGCCAGGGTCGGCCACGACCACGCGCGGCGCCGACGGATCACGGCGTGGGGAGTGTCCCGCAGCGCAACGGCGGGGCCCCGGCGTGCCGCCGACCTCGCCGGAAGCCACGCGGCGACCAGACCCGCCGCCAAGGCCAGGAGGACGATCCACACGAGCTGATCCGGACGGATCACCGGCGTCCCCCAGGACATGCCCGTGATCTGCTCTCCCAACGGTTGTCCGATCAGCGCGGCCGCGATACCCAGGGCCGTTCCGGCCAGGGCCCCGGTCGCCGCCACCAGCACACCGTGCGTCATCAGGACCCGGCGCAACCGGGAGGGGCGGGCTCCGGCCGCCGAGAGCAGTGCCATGTCCCGTCGGCGGCGCTGGGCGGAGAGCGTGAACACGGCCGCCGCCAACAGTCCGACCTCGCCCAGGCCCAGGGCGGTGAACAACAGCACCGCGCGGTCATCGTCACCCGTGGTGTCCTCGGCCGACGGTGGTGCGTCCGGTGTGGGGCCAGGAGTGCGTGGGTCCACGGTGAAGCCGAGTGGACCGAGCAGCTCCACCAGCTCCGGTTCACGCATCTCCGGGGGCAGTCCCCCGATCACCCATGGCCCGGTGTTCTCGTCCCAGGCGGCCGACACCCCGCCCTGGGGGAGGGCGACGAGGAAATCACGCTCGTAGTCGGTGGGATCGACCGCCAGCCCCGTGACGGTGACAGTGCTGTCCTCGCCCACGGTCAGGCGATCGCCGACCCCCGCCCCCGTAGCTTCGGTGAGGTGTCGGCTGGCCAGTACCTCACCGCCGCGTTCGGGGGCGCGACCTTCGACGACCTCCAGCAGACCACGGGTCAGCGGGTCGGCCGCATCCGTCAGGACTACCGAGGTGGGAACCGAACCGTGCCCGGTCGCCACAGGGAGCACGGAGTTGGAGACCGCAACGACTCTCGCTCCCTCGGGGAGGGCTTGACTCAGCCGTGCGAGGGAGGCTTCGTCCGTCTCGGCGTGCACGCGCGCTTGGGCGGCGCCCATGGCCGCTGTCCGTTCCTCCTCAGGAGTAGGTACGGCGGTGCTGTAGAGGATCTGCACCAACACGGCGACGGCCACCGGCAAGCCGAGCAGCCCCGCCCCCAGCAGGGCACGTTTGCCGTCCTGTTTGAGCATGCGCCAAGCCAGGACCAGACTGAGCGGCCTGTTCACAGCATGTCCCCCCGGGCCGGGCCGAGAGCGCCGTCGCGTATCACCAGCACCCGATCGGCCAGCGCCAACCACTCCTGGTCATGGGTGCCCACCAACACACCCGCACCGTGTTCACGCGCCCGAGCAACCAGTGCCTCCCGGACCGCCTGGGACGCCGCCGAATCCAGCGCACCGGTCGGCTCGTCGGCGATGACCAACCGGCGAGGGCCGATCAACGCGCGGGCGATCGCCACACGCTGACGTTGACCACCGGACATCTCCCCCGGGTATCGGTCGGCCAGACGGTCGACCCCCAGTTCCTCCAGCGCGGTCAGGGCGCGGCTCCGTGCTTCACGCGCGCCCTCCAACTCCAGCGGGAGCGCGACGTTCTCCTGCGCTGTGAGCACGCTCAACAGGTTGTACTCCTGGAAGACGTAGCCGATGCGGCGGCGCCGTAGGTCAGCACGGCGTTTCGCGCCGATGCCGATGACATCGTCGCCGTCGACTCGCACCGTTCCCCGGGTCGGTTCGGCCAGGCATCCGGCGATCTGTAGGAGGCTGGATTTTCCGGCGCCGCTCTGCCCGCAGAGCACGACCACCTCTCCACGTTCGATCCGCAACGATGCTTCCCGGACGGCTACAACCCGGGCCTCGCCCACGCCGTACTCCTGGACCACCCCGTCCATTTGCAAATGGTAGCGTCGTGTTCTCGATGTGTACCTGTTCTTCAGTGGCCACCGTCACCGCCCGATTTTTTGGAGCCGTACAGCGGCGGTTTGTGTGCAATGGTGTATCGCCACCGCACACAGCCGCCGCTGCACGGTACCTTATGTATTTTCGCCTCCGCGACTCCCAGCCTCAAGGATGTATTCAGCGAAGACGATGGGGATCGTTCGGAGCGGCACCGATAATGGTTAGCGCATCTCGATGCGCGCTTCGCGCGCGTCCCCGACCGTGCAGCTCACGGTGACGTTTCCGTCGCCGTTCTGCCAGCTCGAGTAGCGGTCGGGCTGGAAGGGGCAGTCCGCGCGCAGACGCCACTCCCCCCCAAGCTCCCGCTGCAGCTCGCGTAGGCGTCGCCGCTGCTACCGACGCCCTTGGCACAGCTGAGCATGGCGCTCATCTCGCTGTCGACGGCGCTGTCGGCCCAGGCAGGAACAGCGGCGGCTGCGGCCAGTCCCACGGACATGAACGCGACGGCAGTCGTTTTCCTCAAGGTGCGAGCAAGTTGCACGAATGACCCTTTCCCTTTTGCTTGCAGATGCACGAGAAGCGTAAACACCTCGCAAATATGGGCCAATGGGTGAACATGGCACTTCATAAGTGCAGCTCGTAGAGCTTTTCCAACATCGAAGCCGCAGGTCAACCTGTCGGGCGAGGCCAGTTACGGGGAAAGTAGATGGCCGGTTGCGGACATCTACTCCGATGGCCGCTTGCCAAATGCCTTTCCATGCTCTACATCGACGCCGTTGTTAACCTTGTCAAGGGTTGGTGCACCAGCAGGCTTCACCACCGGTTTTCTTCTGCATCGGAGTAGCTGGTCACCTGAAGGTGGAAACCATGGCGTCGGAGCTCGCCCTGTGGCCGACCTGTCGGCCTGGCGGCTTCATCAGGGTTGGCCGCTCGGAGACCGCGCTCTGGCTCCCCGGGCCCGTTGACGGGCCTGGGGGTCAACGGGACCCGCCATGCCCGGTCCCGGTCAGGCCCGGGCGTACCTGTCCACGGCGCGGGCCAGCACCCGGCAGGCGCGCCGCAGTTCCCCCCGGCCCGCGGACCCGTAGCCGATGACCAGCCCGTGCACGGTCGGTGCTCCGTAACTGGTCCGGCTGGTGTCCTCCACCAGGACCCCCTCCTGCGCGGCCGCCCTGATCACGGGGGCCACCGCCGCCTCGGGCAGGCGCAGCAGTACGTGCAGCCCGGCCGTGTCCCCGGTCAGTCGGGGGCCGAGGTGTTCGACGAGCAGGGCGCGCCGTCGGGCGTACTCCAGGCGCATCCGGCGCAGGTGCCGGTCCAGGTCCCCGCGTTCGAGCAGGAGCGCCGTGGCCGCCTGGGGCGGGCCGCTGGTGCGGTCGGACAGCTCGGTCCGGACCCGGACGAGGCGCTGGAGCAGGGCGGGCTCGGCGACGATCCAGCCGATGCCGAGGTCGGGGTCGAGGGTCTTGGAGAGGGTGCCGAGCAGGACGACCCGTTCGGGGTCGAGGCCGTACAGGGCGGGCAGGGGCGCCACGTCGTAGCGGAACTCGGCGTCGTAGTCGTCCTCCACCACCAGGGCTCCGGTCCGGCGGGCCCAGGCCAGGAGGCGTTCGCGGCGGGGCAGGGGAAGGCGTCCGCCCAGCGGGTACTGGTGGGCGGGCGTGGTGTAGACGACGGAGAGGTCGTCCGGCAGGTCCTCGGTCCGGATGCCGTCGTGGTCGACGGGGCAGGGGACGATCTCCGCGCCCCGGGCGGCCAGGATGCTGCGGGCCTTGCCGTAGCCGGGGTCCTCCACCCCGGCGCGGGTCCCCGGTCCGAGCACGGCGCCGAGCAGGTCGAGGCCGTTGCCGGTGCCCCGGGTGACCAGGATGTTCTCCGGGCCCACCCGGACGCCGCGGGTGCGGCGCAGGTGTTCGGCCAGGAGTGCGCGCAGCTCGGGTCGGCCCCGGGGGTCGGGGTCGTCCGAGGGGGGTTGTTCGGCCGCGTGCCGCCAGGCCCGGCGCAGGGCCGCCCGGTCGTGGCCGTGGACCCAGGGCGCGCCCGGCAGCAGGTTGACCACGCCGTCCCGGCGCAGCTGCTCGCGGGAGGGGCGGTCGCGCCCGGTCTCCGCCTCCGCCTGCGTCCCCGCCCGCCATTCCGCTGCGGCGGGGAGCCCGTCGCGCCGGCCCGGGAGGGGCTCGTGTTCGGCGACGAAGGTGCCCGATCCGTGGCGGCCGTCGAGCCAGCCCTCCGCGTAGAGCTGCTGGTAGGCGTCGGTGACGACGGTGCGGCTCACCCCGAGCTGGGTGGCCAGGGCCCGGCTGGAGGGCAGCCGTTCACCGGCGCGGAGCGCACCGGAGGACATGGCCTCGCGGAGTTCGCCGGAGAGCTGGGCGGTGAGCGGGACGGTTGCGGAACGGTCGAGGCGGACCGGGGGCTCGGTGATGTGACGGGGCAAAGTGGTCTTTCACTTCCTGCCAGAAGTGGCCATGGTTCGGATATCCACTTCTGTCTAAGGTAGTCGCATGCTCTCCACCACCGAACGCACACGACTCAAGCGCGCCAAGCACAAGGCCCGGACCGACCGCGGTGAACTGTACGACCTCCTCGACGAGGGGCTGATCTGCCACCTGGGCGTGGTCGTGGACGGCTCCCCCCGGGTGCTGCCCACCGGCTACGGGCGGATCGGCGACACCCTGTACCTGCACGGTTCGACCGGCGCCCGGTCCCTGCGGGCGGAGGGCGAGGTGTGCGTGACGGTGTCCCTGGTGGACGGGATCGTGCTGGCCCGGTCCGGCATGCACCACTCGGTGAACCACCGTTCCGCGATGGTCTTCGGGACCCCTCGGCTGGTCACCGACGAGGAGGAGCGCACAGCCGGGCTGCGGGCGATCACCGAGCAGCTCGCGCCGGGCCAGTGGGACGTGGTCCGACGGCCCGACGCCAAGGAGATGGCGGCCACCCGGGTGCTCGCACTGTCCCTGGAGGAGGCCTCGGTGAAGGTGCGCACGGGGCCGCCGAACGACGACCCCCAGGACCACGCCACCCCGATCTGGGCGGGTGTGCAGCCGGTCCGGACGGTGTTCGACCCGCCGGTCACCGACCCCGGACTGGCCCACGGCCTGCCCGCCCCCGAGCACGTCCTGGCCCGGGTCACCGACCGCTGAGCGGGGACCGCCCCGCCCGTCAGGCCTCGACGATGACCGTGAACGGGCCCTCGTTGGTCAGGCCCACGGACATCTGCGCGCCGAACACCCCCGTGGCCACCTCCGCGCCCTGGTCGCGCAGCTCCCTGACGACCGCGTCCACCAGGGGTTCGGCGACCGGGCCGGGGGCGGCCGCCTGCCAGGTGGGGCGGCGGCCCTTGCGCGCGTCGCCGTAGAGGGTGAACTGGCTGACCACCAGGAGCGGGGCGTTGACGTCGGAGCAGGACTTCTCGTCCGCCAGGATCCGCAGCGTCCACAGCTTCCGGGCGACCTTGCGGGCCTCCTCCCCGGTGTCGGTGTGGGTGACGCCCACCAGGGCCATCAGGCCGGGCCGGGTGATCTCTCCGACCACCTCGCCGTCCACCGTCACCGAAGCGTGCGACACCCGCTGCACGACCGCGCGCATGGGTCCCCCCTCTGTTGTTCGTTCCTGTGCCCGCCACCGGCCGTACCGGCCCCGTGCGCCGCCTACTTCGTCCGTTGGAGCTGGTTGAGCAGCCGTGCGCGGCGCGTGCTCGCGATGACGCCGGTCAGGGTCACCACGAAGGTGTGGATGGAGTCCGCGAAGTCCTCGATCCGCCACTCGCTCGGACCCGTGTACCAGGCCAGGCCGTCCCCGGTGAGCTCCTCGGGGCTGAGGTCGGCGATCGCGGCGGCGGCGAGGATGTTGGCCCAGCGGTCGACGTCGTCGAAGATCACCGCGTAGGGAAGGTAGCGCGAGTACAGTTCCACGCGCTGCCCGGGCGGGGCGTTCTGGGACCGGGGGCTGAGCAGGTACTCGCGGAAGCCCACGGTGTGCGCGTAGACGGAGCTGCCGAGCCTGGTCTTGGCGGGCATGTACTGGGCGCCCGCGGTGACCGCGGCGCCCGCGATGATCACGGCCAGCCCGGAGAAGGCCGCGCTGGTGAACATGGCGAGGAACCCGGTCAGCACCACCCCCGCGGTGGTGAGCAGCATCCCGGTGAGCGTCCACACGCCCCGGACCCGGTCGGGCGGGCGGGAGAACCACTTGAGCCGCACCATGTCCCGGTACAGCTCCTCGCGGGCCCGGTCGATCCGTTCCGGGAAGTCCACGGACCGGCCGAGCGAGCCCACCTCGGACAGGCGTACCGTGCGCTGGTCGCCGAAGAGGGCGTCCAGCAGCAGCCACTCGTGCGAGAGCAGGCTCCTGCCGGGCGGCCCGTCGAGGCGGACCAGCCGCCAGTCCACCGAGGTGAAGTGTTCCTGCGGGAGTTCCTCCAGCCGGATGTACCCGCGCACGGCCAGGTCCAGGACCGCGCCGGTCAGGTCGGTGATGTCGACCGTCTCGTTCACGAGGGTCCCGATCTGGCCGGGGTGGACGCCGTCGGGCGGGGCGAAGCGCACGCGCCCGTGCTCGCCGGAGGCCACCGGGGCGTGGTCGCCCCCCGCGGCCTCCCTGCGCAGCGCGCGTTCGTCGCGGCCGCGGACGCGGATGAGCGCCACCAGACCGCCCACCAGGACCAGCAGCAGGAGCCCGAACGCGCTCCCGGTGGCCGGGGTGACCTGGAAGGCCGAGGCCAGCGACCAGCGGCGGGTGAGGATGGGTTCGCCCTCGGCGGTCCCGGGCGGGTAGTTGACGACGATGTCCAGCCGGTCGCTGGGGGTCATGTCGGCCTGGAGGAAGTGTGCGACGACCGCGTCCCCGCCCATGTCGGAGGCGGTGCAGTACATGGCGCTGCGGGGCTCCCCGGCGAGGCAGGACAGGGCCTCGGGCGGCATGGGCGCGGTGACGGTGACGTCCGTGGACTGAACGGTGTGGCTGTAGGCGCCCACGGCCCGCCACTCCAGTTGGACTCCCTGGGCGACCTCGCTGACGGTGCCCTCGACCCGGTAGCCGAGCTCCACCCCGCGGGTGCCCTCCGTGGGGATGTGCACGAGCAGGGCGCCGTCGGTCTCCTCGGTCTCGACCTGGAGGGCGGCGCCGTCGGAGTCGACCGCCGAGATCCCGCCGATCTCGAACCTGCGGTCGTGGTCGGTGTCATAGAGCATGGTGGCGGTGAGGGCCCGGGTGAACTCCTCGGGGGCCGGACCGTCGAAACGGATGGACTCCTCGCCGCGCAGCACGCCCGACTGGTCCAGTTCGAGGCGGATGTCGTTGGTGATGATCCGGTCTGTGGTGGAACGGTGGGCTGTGACCGCTGGTTCGCGCCCCGGTACTGTGGTCTCCGGTGCGGCCGCCGTCGCCGCGTGCGCCTCTCCTCCCGGCCACGCCACGGCGACCACCGGGACCAGCGAGGAGAACACGAGTAGGGCCGTCGCCAACACGACGGCCTGGCGCCAGGAGCCGACCCACCACATGTCGCGAGAGCCTATCCGGTCCGTACCCGGACCGTGCCCACAGGGCGCCCACAGTGGCGTCGCGTACCGGTGTTCCACGAAGGCGCCCGCCTGTCCCCCGGGCGTACCCGACAGCTCCCCGGGCGCACCGCGCCTCCCCCTGCGCGCGGGTCCGGTTCCGTGGTGAGGGCCCGGCGGCCCGGTCCGAGCACGGACCCGTGGGCGGAGCGCCCCGGCTTCCTCCAGCGGATGGGGGTGGGCGCCTCCCTCTCCCTGGGCACGGGCCTGGCCGCGATCGGGCTCACCGGGTTCCTGGCGTTCTCGGCGCTGCTGCCGTCGGCCCAGCCTGCCTGGGGGAACCCGCTCGGCCCGGACTCGGGCCAGCTGCTGGCCGGGGGCGAGGGCGAAGCCCCCTCCGAGGCGGAGCGGGTGTCGGTGGAGGACCCACTCGGGCGGAACCCGCTGTACGTACCCGGCGAGCTGGGTGAGGTGACCTGTACTCCGCCGGCCATGGACACCGAGGACCCGGAGTCGATGGAGGCGTTCGTGCACGCCATCGCCGACTGCCTGGACCAGGCGTGGGGGGAGTACTTCGAGGAGGCGGGCGTCCCGTTCTCCTCGCCCAACCGCGTGTACTGGCACGCGGAGGGGCACAGCCCGTGCGGGCCCTTCCCCAGCGAGGGCACCGCGGCGTTCTACTGCCAGGCCAACCAGGGCCTCTACCTGGGGGTGGAGGACATCGTGGCGGCGTCGGCCGGCAACAACGCCCCCGAAGCGTACACGTTCCTGCTCAGCCACGAGTACGGCCACCACGTGCAGGGGCAGTCGCGGATACTGGCCGAGTTCCGCACGCTGCGGGCCGACTCCGACGAGGAGACCGCGCAGGAGCTGACCCGGCGCAAGGAGCTCCAGGCCAACTGTCTGGGCGGGGTGTTCGTCGGCGCCTCCGAGGAGTCGCTCGGTTACGGAGCGTCCGAGCGAGCGAATATCCTCGACGACGTCGGGCGGCGCTCCGACCGGGCGGGCACGAGCACGCACGGGTCGGTGGAGAACGGTCGGCTGTGGACCGCGCACGGTCTGGACCGTGTGGACCCGGCGTCCTGCAACACCTGGGAAGCCCACGAGGAGCTGGTGCGGTGAGCGGTGGCCTGGGCCGCGGCGGCCCCGGTTTCGGGGGCTCCGGGTTCGACCGGACCGGAGTCGACGGGGTCGGCCCCGAGGATCCGGACGTGCACGCCCGCCTCGCCCACTCCCGCAGGGCCCACCGGACCAACCGGCGGGTGTTCGGTGCGGTGTGCGGCCTCCTGGTGGCCCTGCTGGCGCTGTCGCTGCTCTCCTGGACCACCGTCGACGGCAGCGGCCCCGCCACGGACACGGTGGCCGGGCGGGCGGACGACGAGGGGGACGACAAGCCCGGCCAGGGCGCCCCTGTCGAGGACACGCCCAGCGGTCGGCGGGGACTGCCCGGCACCGCCGTGCCCGATCGGCCCGTCGGGCGCACCGCCCTGGTCTCGAACCCGCTGTACGACACCGGGAGACTGAGCCCGCTGCCGTGCCCGGTCCCCGAGTTGGACGTGGAGAGCGCCGAGTCCATGGGCGGGTTCCTGCACCGGGTCGCCGACTGCCTGGACGACGTGTGGCAGACCCAGTTCGAGCGGGCCGGCATCCCGTTCTCCCCACCGGACCGGGTGTTCTGGGACGAGCCGGGGGTGAGCCCGTGCCGCGCCTACCCCTCGGCCGCGGGGGCGTTCTACTGCAGCGCGAGCGGCGCCGTCTACATCGGCACCTCGGACGTGGTGGACAAGTGGAACGGCTCGGAGGAGAGCGTCGTCTACGCGTCGCTGCTGGCCCACGAGTACGCCCACCACGTGCAGGGCGAGTCGGGTCTGCTGGAGTACTACCACGAGCAGCGCCGGCTGGAGGAGGACGACGCGGGCCGCAACTCGTGGACGCGCCGCAGCGAACTCCAGGCGAACTGCCTGGCGGGGGCGTTCCTGGGGTCGGTGCGGGTGAGCTACCCGTTGGGTGAGCAGGACCTGTTCGCGCTGCTGGACGACGCCTCGGCCACCGCGGACCGCGAGGACGGGCCTGAGGAGGAGCGCACGCACGGCTCCTCGGACAACAGTGTGCGGTGGACACGGACCGGCTGGGACGAGCAGTCCCCGGGAGCCTGCAACACCTGGGACGTGGACGACGAGGACCTGGTCGGCTAGCGCGCCCTCCCCGGTCGGACCCCGCCCCGGGTTTGTCCACAACCTCACGATGACCAGTGTCCCGTCACCACTTTGCGTGGCAGGATGCTGACATGCCGGATTCCCCCGAACTCCCCGGCTCGCACGAGCCGGTCAGCCGAACCCCCGCCCCCCGGACCCCCTGCGCCGAACCCGCCACGGCGCCCTCAGCCGTACCCGGCCCCGACCGGGTGGAACTGCGCGTGCACGGGGTCAGCGGCGGCCAGGCCGAGGAACTGCTGGACGTGGAGCCCGCCATGCGCGTGGGCGGCGACCGGCTCGCGGGTTTCTTCCGCTGGCGCCGCGAGCGGGACACCGAGACCGTCCCCGGGGTGCGGCGGGAGATCTTCGCCTGGGGCAACCTGACCTCCGGCAGCTCCTCGCGGGCGTTCTGGCTCCTGCTGCTGCCGTTCATGATGGTCAACGTGGCGTACTGGATGCGGCCCGGCCGGATGGACCGGGACCAGACCGGGGTCCGCAGGGCCGCCAGCACCGCCTACGGGGCCGGGGTCCGCCTGCTGGCGCTGTCCCTGACCGCGCTCATCACCCTGGCCGCGGCCGGGGTCGGGATGGACCTGGTGGGCTGGCAGTGCGCCGGGCAGGGGCAGGAGTGCGTCCAGGCGCGCCCCTGGTTGGCGTTCCTGGCTTCGGCCTCCTCCCCGCTGTCCGTGCCCGGCTGGGGGCTGGTGGTCGGGGCGGTGCTGCCCGCGGCGGTGGTCGCGGTGCTGTGGCGGCTGTCCAGACGGACCGCCGCCGACTACGAGGTGGTGACCGGTCCGGTGCCGCCCGAGCACACCGAGGACGCCCCGCTCAGCCATCCGGACTTCTGGCGCAACAGCGAGATCATGGCACGGCTACGGTCGGCGCACATCGCGGTCGCGGTCGGCACGGTCGCGGCGCTGCTGCTGGTCCCGCCGCTGCGGTACGACCTGTCCGCGCGGGGCGGGGACGCGCTGACCGACCCCGGGGCGTGGTGGTTCGGGTTGGTGCTGGCGGTCCTGTTGGGGGCGGTGGCGGCGACGAGCACCGCGAGTGTGCTGGTGCCCGGCGCCGATCCGCGGTGGAACGCCCGGGCGGACCGGTTCTGCCGGATCCTGCGGGACGCCATGCTCGTCCTGGTGGCGGTGGTGGCGGTGTACACGGTGTGGCCGCGGCCCGGTTGGGAGGCGTCGGGGCGGCTGCCGGGCAGCGGCACCATGCTGAACTCGCTCTTCGCGGCGCAGGGCGCGCTGGTGCTGGTGCTGCTGGTGGCGGCGCTGGTGCTGTTCTCGGTGGACCGGCCGCACCCGCGGACCGCGATGCGGGGGCTGGCGGGGCCGTCGACGGCGGCGCTGGGGGCGCTGCTGGGCGGCGGGTTCTCGGCGGCCCTGGTGTACCAGGGGGCGTTGTGGCTGAGCGGCTGTGGTTCGGTGAACGCACCGGAGACGGACTGTCTGGCGCTGTCGCCGCCGACGGCGTACTCGTGGCTGCAGTTGGCGTTCGCCTTCGAGGCGGTGATCGTGCTGGTCGTGGTGGCGGTGCTGGCGCTGCGGCTGCGCGGTGCGGTGCGGGCGGAGCTGCCCGAGGTGACCTCGTTGTACTCGCGGAGCGTGCGGGACCGGCGGACCTGGGAGATCGCCCGGGCCAGGGCGGCCGGGCAGATGACCGAGGTGCTGCCCAAGGTGCTGGGGGCGTTGCTGTTGCCGGTGGTGCCGCTGGTGGGGTTGGCGCTGTACTCGGCGCTCACCGGGAACCTGGTCGCCGCTCCGGTGGACGCTCCGACGGTGGTGGCCGGGGAGTTCCGGGGGGTCGCCCAGGACGCGTTGGACCTGCTGGTGGGTGTGGGTTCGATCCTGGGCGGGGCGTGTCTGGTGGCGCTGGTCTGGATCGGGCGGAGTGCCTACCGGGACCGGCCGACCAGGCAGGCCGTGGGCGCGGTCTGGGACGTGGGGACCTTCTGGCCCCGGGTGGCGCATCCCCTGGCGCCGCCGTCCTACGCGGAGCGCGCGGTGCCCCAGTTGGCGGCCCGGGTGGCGTGGATGGCCAGGGAGGGCGCCGCCGTGGTGTTGTCCGGCCACTCGCAGGGGTCGGTGCTGGCGGCGGCGACGGTGTGGCAGTTGCCGAGGGACTGCCGGGGCCGGATCTCGCTGGTGACCCACGGGTCGCCGTTGGACCGGCTGTACGCGAGGTACTTCCCGGCGTACTTCGGTCCGGCGTCGTTCAGTGACCTGACGGGGAGGGTGTCGGCCTGGCGGAACCTGTGGCGGGTGACGGACGCGATCGCGGGCCCGGTGCGACGTATGGGTCCGGAGGATCGTGGTGAGGCGGTGGTGGAGCAGGCGGAGCCGCTGCCCGACCCGCGCTGTTACGACGCGCCACCCGGGGAGGCGCGGCGCCCGGAGGTCTTGGGGCACTCGTACTACACGAGTGATCCGGCCTACGCGCAGGCGTTGTGCGAGGTGATGCCCACGCCGCCCGCGTCGGGGAACGGTTGAGTTCCGGGCGGATTTAGCCCTCCCTTTCGCGGTGATCTTGCTACCAGGGGCAACTTCGGCGCCGAACTTGCCCCTGGTAGCAAGATCACCGCGGTTCAGCCCTTTTCGGCAGGAGCGGACACCCTGCTGGCCGGGTTTCGGGCGTCACGGACTCCGGAGCCGGCCCCAGGCCACCCGTCGTTCCCCGCTGCTGCTGTTACGCAGCGGGCAAGGACCGGCCGCGACACGTTCAGGCATTGGGCACAGAGCTGGGAGGGGAGGGTCGGCCGAAGAGCCAGACCCGTGGTGCCCGGCTGGTCAGGGGGAAGGAGGCGGCTGTTCATCCTGCTGAGTTCTCGAAGCCTCCTGTTCACGGGAGTGCTCTCGGAGAGCCGACAGCACAGCGTTCCGCGTGACGTGGTATTTCAGGTACATCCACACAGCAACGAACAGCGCGGTGAGGGCCAAGGCGGACAGTGGCTCTGCAGGCATGGCCGCAGTCTAAGAGCTCATCTCATTTGGGTTCTCGATAACCTGGCCCGGTGTCGATGATTGAGCGGTTGGTGCCGGACGGACTGTGGGAGCTGTTCCAGCGGGTGGTGCCCGAGGCACCCACCCGACCTCAAGGTGGTGGGCGGCGCAGACACGGAGACCGTGAGGTGTTGGCCGCGATCATCTTCGTGGCGACCACCGGCTGCACTTGGGCCCAGCTCCCACCGGTCTTCGGCCCCTCCGGGCCCACCGCACACCGGCGTTTCAGCGAGTGGAGCCGGGCCCGCGTGTGGGCGAAGCTGCACCGCCTGGTCCTGGACGAACTCGGCTCCCGCGGTGAGCTGGACTGGTCGCGGTGTGCGGTTGACTCGGTCAACATGCGTGCTCTCAAAGGGGGGACCTGACAGGTCCCAATCCTGTCGATCGGGGCAAGAAGGGCGCCAAGATCCACTTGATCACCGATCGGACCGGGCTTCCGATTTCCATGGCGATCTCGGGTGCGAACCTGCACGACAGCCAAGCCCTGCAACCGCTGGTTCGCGCGATACCGCCCATCAGGTCCAGGCGAGGCCGCAGGCGACGCAAACCCGGAAAGCTCCACGGCGACAAGGGCTACGACTACAACCACCTGCGCCGATGGCTGCGCGAACGCGGGATCATCCATCGTCTGGCCCGCAAGGGCGTGGAATCCTCGAAGCGGTTGGGGCGGCACCGTTGGCAGGTCGAGCGCACCATGGCCTGGCTGGCCGGATGCCGCCGACTCCATCGTCGCTACGAGCGCAAGGCTGAGCACTTCCTCGCGTTCGCCGGCATCGCCTGCACGTTGATTTGCTTCCGCAGGCTCACCAAATGAGATGAGCTCTAACTTCGGTCCTTGGCAGGGTGTCTGAGTCATCTTCGCCAGCTGCACCGCATGGCCCGATTTTCCCGAAGGCCCAGATCAGTGGGACCCGGCAAGGACCCGGGTATTGGGGTCGGTGCTCCCCGCGCACGCGGGGATGGTCCGAGGATGCCGGAGCGCGTTCCCGCGCGCCCGAGGTGCTCCCCGCATGTGCGGGGATGGTCCGGAGTAGGTGTTTACCGCGGTAAACACAACGCCGCGCTCCCCGCATATGCGGGGATGAATTGGGCGAACGGCGAGTGGACCCGCGCGTTCGGATCCGCCGAATGGCGGGCGCTTCTGGGAACCGTGCGCGCGAACACGTGAGCACCAGGCAAAACAGCCCGTTGACCGAGGCCAAGCGCCTCACCCCGAAGGGCCGGGCGGGTGTGGCCCCGCCTGGCCCCAGAAGCCGGAAGACCGCCCCTAGTAGGGACCGTACGGGCCGTTGTTCTGGTTACCGCCCACACCCTTGACGGCGGGGCGCACGTCCAGCAGGAAGATGAGGGTCGCGACCAGGCCCAGGATGACGAACATGCCGGTACCGGTCAGCACCGCGAGCAGCGAGACACCCGTCGCGACACCGGTGAGGATGACCCACAGCTTCTTGGTCTGCTTGTCCATCACCACGAAGGCCTGCTCCGAGGTGCGCAGCGCCTCGATGAACGCGTAGAGGCTGGCCACGAAGGTCACGAGGTAGATCAGCTGCCAGATCCAGAAGAACAAGACTCACTCCAGTCGCCACACGCGTCCGAACGGGGTTCCGCCCGCTCTCCACGGTAAACGGACAGCGGCCGAAAATCGTGCCCGGTGGAGTCAGGGATCACAGCGACCGGCCATGCGCCGACCGGCGGGAATCAGATCGGGATGTGCCAGAGACAGGTGACGGTGGCCAGCAGAAAGGCCGACGCCCCCATGATCACCGCACCCGCGTGGTACGGGAGTTCGTCGTCGGGCCGCAGGAGGCGGTTGACGCGCTGCATCACGGCGGGCTCGGCGGCCTGCGCGGCGGCCATCGCCCCCACCGGGACCGGAGCGGCACCCGCAGCACCGAAGCGCAGCAGCGCCATCGCGAGCTCACGGGAGGAACTCCTGCGCCGCGCCTGGTCGTCCGCGCACATCTCGATGAGCAGCGCGACGCTCTCGTAGTAGGTCCGCACCAGCCGCACCCGCGGGAAGGCCCGCTTGAGCGAGGAGAACGGCAGCAGCACCAGGTCGTGGCGCTGGCGCAGGTGGGCGTGCTCGTGCGCCAGGACCGCGGCGAGCTCGCGGGTGTCGAGCACCTCCAGCGCACCGGCGCTGATCACCACCTGGGAACGCAGGACGCCGGGCAGGCAGTAGGCGGCGGCAGCGGGGTGGTCGACCACCCTCGCGCCGGGCACGTCGGGATGCTCGCTGGCCACCAGTTCGAGGAGGTCGTGGTGGCGCCTGCGCACCCGGACCACCTGGACGAAGGAGGCGACGAGCCCGGAGAAGAGCACCAGGGTCAGGATGACCGCCAGGGCCACGGCCGCCAGGTGGCTGACGCCCTCGACCCCCTGGGAGAACTCGGCCAGGAGGAGCTCACCGGTGAACAGGTCGGTCGCGGCGGCCATCAGACCGCCCGCGGCACCGAGTTCGTAGGAGGACAGGCCGTAGGCCAGCAGCGCGCCGATGGTGGACACACCCCAGGCCAGACCCAGGGCCTGCCAGGCGATGACAGCCGTGTAGGGACCGCGGGAGGGCCACTTCGCCCGATGGAGAGCCTCCATGGCGACGAGACAGCTCACCGCGACGAGGGTGAGGAGGGCGGCACTGACCATACGGACTAGTTCCTTGGCTGCTCGGTTTCCGCGAGTGCGCGCCGGAGCGCTTCAGCCTCCTGGCCGTCCATGGACTGGACGAAGGCGGCCAGGGCCGCGTCACGGTCCACCGTCTGACCGAGCGCGTCGAACATCAGCTCCGACACGTAGTTCTCACGGCTGGCTGCCGGACGGTACCGCCACGCACGACCCTCACGTGCCCGGTCGACGACCTTCTTCTTGGCCAGCCGGTCGAGCACCGTCATGACGGTCGTGTGGGCCAGATCCCGCTCGGCGAGTGCTTTGCCGACCTCGCGAACCGTCATTGGTTCGTTGCGTGCCCACAGTACATCCATCACCGCGCGTTCAAGTTCGCCAAGCCGATTCATATACCTAAGTCTACGATGGGTAGTACTACTTGCTGTGGCACCCCCGGGTTAAGTACGGATCACCCGTGGGGAAGGCTTTCAAGGCCCCGCGGTCAGGTCCGCACCGCGGCCCCCGCGACGGGTACCGCCGCCCCGGGGTGACCTGAACCCCCGCCCCGGGTGGGGGTGGTGTCACACCGTTCGAGGGAGAGAGCGGTCGTGGGCAGGCGCCATCACGATCAGCCCCCACCGCGGCCGTAATGAGTCCGGCGGCGGTGCCGAGGCCGACGGCGGCAGCGCCCCCCGGGGCGCCCTGGGGACGCGGCCCGACGCACACCGGGTCCGCCCCTGGCCGGGTCAGGGTGGGACCAAGCCCCCGGACCGGTGTTGGCGGCACCGCCCGGGGGCGTTCTCGTTGCGGGGTGTTACTGGACTTCTGCGACGATCGGGTCGCCCAGACCGAGGATGTCGCCCATCTCGACGGTGGCCACGTCGACCTCGCCGACGACGGCGATCTGCCCGGAGGCGCGCTGCCCCGGCTGGAGGGTGACGGCGTCGATGGTGTCGATGTCGGCGAAGATCGTGTTGGCCCAGTCACTCACGACCGTGCCGTCGGCGAGGATCGCGGTGAAGTTGATCGGGTTGACGTCGATCGGCTCGTCGGAGTCGTTGACGACCTCGATGTCGATCGCGGTGTAGACGGTGTCGTCGATCGTGTCGCCGACGGTGCCCGCGTTCGTGGCGGTCATCGTGACCGCGGACTCCTCGGCGGGCTCCTCCTCCGGCTCTTCCTCGGCTGCGGTCTCCTCCTCCTGCTCCTGCTCCTGTGACGTCGAGTTGGTGGCGGGTGCGGATTCCTCGGAGGTGTCGCTGGACAGCAGCGACATGCAGCCGCCGAGGAGTGCGAGGAGCAGGATGATGACGAGGCATCCGCCGCAGCCGAGTCCGACCTTCCCGCCGGTGGACATGCCCTGCTTCGGGGGCGGGGGCGGTCCGTGAGGCGGCGGCGGAGGCGGCCCGTAGGGGGGCTGTCCTCCGTAAGGGGGCTGCTGGGGACCAGACGGGGGCTGCCCCCCATAAGGAGGCTGCTGAGGACCGGACGGGGGCTGCCCCCCGTAAGGGGGCTGCTGGGGACCGGACGGAGGCTGCCCTCCATAAGGGGGCTGCTGGGGACCGGACGGAGGCTGCCCTCCATAAGGGGGCTGCTGGGGACCGGACGGGGGATAGGACATGGGGTGCTCCGGTCTGTACGCGGATGGGGGCAGCGGAGCGGGCGCCGCGAAGAGTGAACCCGAAAGAGCTTCGGGCCGGTGCCGCGCGATGAGCGGGGGCGGCTGAACGGCGAGCGTAGCCGAGTTCTTTTGCGGCTGCCACCGATTCGGGGTGGTTCGACCTCGGATGAGCCTTTCCGATGAAACCACGAGCCGCACACGGCATTCCGATTGGTTTACCGGGGTTGCCACTACATTGCCGTGGCGCCCCCGGACCAAGTACGGATCGCCTGCGGGGAAGAGTTTCGAGGCCCCGCGGTCAGGTCCGCACGGCGGCCCCCGCGACGGACACCGCCGCCCCGGGGTGGCATGTGCCCCCGCCCCGGGTAGGGGTGGTGTCACACCGTTCGAAGGGGAAAGCATGGCCGACCGGATGCGGATCAGCCTGTCCCGGGGGGACATCACCGAACAGCACGTGGACGCGGTCGTCAACGCCGCCAACAGCTCCCTGCTGGGCGGCGGCGGGGTGGACGGGGCCATCCACCGCAAGGGCGGCGGGGCCGTTCTGGCGGAGTGCCGGAAACTGCGGGCCTCCCACTACGGCGGCGGCCTCCCCGCGGGTCAGGCGGTGGCGACGACCGCCGGGAATCTGCCCGCCCGTTGGGTGATCCACACCGTCGGCCCCGTGTACAGCACCTCCGAGGACCGTTCCGCCGTGCTGGCCTCCTGCTTCACCGAGTCACTGCGGGTCGCGCACGGGCTGGGCGCGGAGTCGGTGGCCTTCCCCGCGATCTCCACCGGCGTGTACCGCTGGCCGCTGGACGACGCGGCGCGGATCGCCTCCGACGCCCTGCACAACGCCGAGGTCACGGTGCCCAGGGTGGAGCTGGTGCTGTTCAGCGAGACCGCGCTGGCCGCGTTCCGCCGGGCGTTCGACACCGCCTGAACAAGCCGCGCGGGCACCGTGCCAGAACACGCCTCGCCCGCGTCCGGCGGGGACCGCCGCCCCGGACGCGGGCGGGCGACCCGGGTCCCGCGCGCCGTCCGGGTCCGTCGTACCCTCCGTTGCATGGGACACCGGCATCCGAGCAAGCTCAAGAACCCCGAGGTGAGTCACGCGCGCGCCCGCTGGCTGCTGCGCGCCGAACTCGCCGGGTGCGACGCCTGCCGGGCCGAGGGCGACGAGGACGCCCTGTCCGACCTGTCGTCAGGCGGCGTCTTCGACTCCCTGATCACGGGTTTCGTCCTGTCCCGTGTCCAACAGTGGCACTCCCACAGCCGGCCCTCCCAGTACCCGGCGACGGTCTACCGCATCGCCCCCATCGACGAACGGGACTTCTGGCAGCCCCCCACCCAGCACTGCATGCGCGTGTGCACGGTGACGGGCGCGGAGGGCGACGGGGTGGACACCGTCCCCGCACTCCGGGAACTGCGCCTGATGTCGGCCGCGGACCGCTCCCTGGTCCTGGACGACATCATCGACGGGCTCGCCGAGACGGAAGGTTGAGACCTTGAAGCCCGCCCCCCAGCACCCACGACTCCCCCGACTGCCCCTGTCGGCCCCGGCCATGTCCCCCAAGCACGACAAACCCATCGTCGGTCTGTGCGAGAGGTGCGGTGAGTACCTCAACGCCGGGGTGCGCACCTGTCCCAACTGCGGTCACTACAACCGCTGACCGGCGCCTCCCCGGGTCGGTGGCACCCGGCCGCACGCGGTCCCCGTTCAGCGGCCGGGGTCGGCGATCGGCGCCGGGTAGCCGCCGACCCCGCCCTCCTCCCGCCACGGGGTGTGGGCGCGGGCCCCGGGCAGGTCCGCGAGCTCGGGCACGTAGCGCCGCACGTACACGCCCTCGGGGTCGAAGCGGCGGGCCTGGCGCGTGGGGTTGAAGGGGCGGTTGGGACGGGTGTCGTTACCGGTCCCGGCCACCCACTGCCAGTTCCCGTACTCATTGGCGACGTCCCCGTCGGTGAGGTGCGCGTCGAAGTGCGCGGCCCCCTCCCGCCAGTGCACGCGCAGCGTCCTGGTGAGGAAGGCCGCGGTGATCATCCGGGTGCGGTTGTGCATGAACCCCTCCCGGAGCAGCTGCCGCATGCCCGCGTCCACGACCGGCACCCCGGTGCGCCCCTCCTTCCACGCGGCGAGGGCGTCGGCGTCCCGGCGCCACTCGCGCCGGCGCGGCCGGTAGTCCCGGGTGTTGATCTGGGGGAAGACGGCCGTGACCTGGTGGTGGAAGTCGCGCCAGGCCAGTTGGCGGACGTACTCCGGGCCGCCGGTCAGGTCCCGGGTGCGCAGGGCCGTCTCCAGCGGTGACAGGCAGCCGAACCGCAGGTCGGCCGACAGGTGCGAGGTGGCGGCGCCGGGCAGGTCGTCGTGCCGGTCCCCGTAGTCGGCGAGGCCGCCCCCGATCCAGGTCCGCAGGCGTTCCCGCGCCGGGGTCTCGCCGCCGCGGACGCGGTCCGGGGCGAGGGCGCCCGCGCCGTCCGCCCCGTCCGCCAGGTCCGGCAGCTCGCCCGGTGCGATCCCCTCCGGCAGTCGGAGGCGTTCGGGCGCGGGCAGGAGTTCACGGCGCCGCGCGGCCTCCCAGGCACGCCAGTAGGGCGTGAACACCTTGTAGTGGTCGCCCCTGGCCGGGGTGAGGGCACCGGGAGGGACCACGGTCAGTCCGGGGTGGGTGCGCACCTCCAACCCGGTGGCCCGCAGGTCGGACAGCCGCCGCCGCGCGAAGGCGCTCACGCCCGCGCTCAGGTGGACGGTGCGCGCCCCGGTCTCCCGGGCCAGGGCGAGGACCTCGGCCGCCGTGTCGCCCCGGCGCAGGACCAGGTCGCCGCCGATCCCGCGCAGGCCGGAGCGCAGGTCGGCGAGGGCCTCACCGAGACAGGCGATGCGGTTGCGGGCGGCGCGGCGCAGGAGCGGGGGTTCGAGGACGAAGAGCGGCACGACCGTCCCGGAGCCGTGCAGCGCCGCGGTGAGCGCCGGGTGGTCGTGCAGGCGCAGGTCCTGGGTGAACAGGACGATGTCGGGGACACCCAACGGGACTCCTTCACTTTGCGATACCAAAACACTACTACGGGTGTCCATTGGTGGTTGTCCGGGGCCGCTCGGGGTAGGGGCCCAGCATGAACACACCTCCTCGGCCCGTCGTCGGGGTCTCCAGCTGCCTCATCGGCGCCCCGGTCCGCTACAACGGCGGCCACTCCCGTTACAAGTTCCTCACCGAGGAACTGGACCGGCACGTGGACTGGCTGCCCGTCTGCCCGGAAGCGGAGATCGGCCTGGGGGTCCCCCGGCCGACCCTGCGCCTGCAGGACTCGGAGGGCTCCGACCGGGTGATCTCCAGCAAGGACGGGACCGACCACACCGAGGACCTCGCCAACGTCGCCGACCGGCACCTGCGGGAGCTGCGCCGCCTGGACGGCTACGTACTCAAGAACAAGTCGCCGAGCTGCGGCCTGTACGCGCTCCCGGTGTTCGACGACAACGCCGACCGGCTGCGCGGAACCGGCCGGGGCGCCTTCGCCGCCCGGCTCACCGCCCTGCTGCCCGACCTGCCCGTGGAGGAACAGGGCCGCCTCTCCGACGCGGTGCTGCGCGAGCACTTCGTGGAGCGCGTGTTCGCGCACGCGCGGCTGCGCGCCCTGCTGGACTCGGATTGGCGCCCGCGCGACCTGGTGGAGTTCCACGCCCGGCACAAGCTCCAGCTGATGGCGCACTCCCCGGAGGGCTACCGGGAGACCGGGCGGATCGTGGCCCGGGCCGGCACCAGCGCCCCCGAGGAGATCGCGGCCTCCTACTCGGAGGCCTTCCACCGGGCGCTGGCGGTGAAGTCGAGCCGGGGCAAGCACGCCAACGCGCTCCAGCACGTCTTCGGGATGATCAGTCCGCTGCTGGACGACGCCCGCAGGCACGACCTGCTGGCCGGGATCGAGGAGTACCGGGAGGGGCAGGCGCCACTCAGCCTTCCGGTGGCGCTGCTGCGGCACCACTGCGCGGCGGAGGACGTGGCGTGGGCCGACAGCCAGACCTACCTGCGCCCCTACCCCGACCCCCTGCGCCTTCGCCACCCGGTGGCGGTCTGACCGGGGACGGCGCGGCGGCCTGACCGGGAACAGGTCGGCCCCAGACCGACGGCCCCGAGAGGGCACGTCGTATTTTCCACACACACAGATCACGTTCAACTACAGTGGGTCACATTCCTGGCCGTGTAGAACGCGGTTCCCGGCTGCCCCCGACCCGCGAGGTTCCGACGTGTTCGCCTCCTTCCCCCGACGCGCCACCGTGCTCGTCTCCTCCTGCGCCGTCATCCTGATCGCGGCGTCCCTGGCCACCACGTCCCCGGAACTGCTGGTCGAGCGGATCACCGGCCACCTGAACACCGCCGGACCCGAGCTGGCCCACGGGCACGCGCGCCTCCCGCCGGCCGCGGACTCCACGCCGGCACCGATCCCCCGCCCGGGCCAGGTCGCGGTCTGCGAGGAACCCGGCAGGAACGAGGTCGTCACCCTGGCCGACCCCGGCGCACCCGAAGGCGGGCGCCCCCTGTGGATCCGGCGCCCGCCCGGCCTGGACAGCGCCGACCTGCCCGTGCTCTACCTGCTGCACGGCTCCGCCTCCACCCACCGCACCCTGATGGAGGCGGACCTGGGCAGCCTCCTGGACCGGCAGATGTGCCGTTCGGGGGTCGAGTTCGTCATCGCCGCCCCCTACGGGCAGGAGACCGGCGGCACCAACACCGAGTGGGGCGACGCCCACGACAGCCGGTTCGCGCTGGAGAGCTTCGTCACCGGCCCCGTCGTGGCCGCGGTGGAGGGTGAACACCCCCGCCCCGACTCGCTGCGGGCCATCGGCGGTTTCTCCATGGGCGGCTACGGCGCCGCCGCCCTGGCCCTGCGCAACCCCGACCTCTACTCCCAGGTGGTGAGCTGGGCCGGGTACTTCCGGGTCGACGACCCCCACGGCACCTTCGGCGGGGACACCGACCCGCACTCCCCCGACCTGCTGTTGGACCGGGAGGAGGTGCGCGACCTCCGGTTCATGCTGGTGGAGGGGCGCCGGGACCACACCCCGCTCCAGCGGGGGAGCATCCACGGCGAGGCCGAACGGTTCGCCGGACTGCTCGAGGAGCGGGGTATGACGGTCGCCACGCTCCACCCCCGGGGCGGCCACGACCTGGACACGTGGAAGCGCACCTTCCCCGAAACCGTGGACTTCCTGGTGGCCGGGTGGTCCGCCAGGCCGTGACCCGGCCCGGGTCAACCCCGGCCCCCTCGGACTGTCCGGTGGGGAACAGTGTGTACCTTCGTCGCTGTTGACGACTACGGCTTGTACGCACGAACTGGAGGGACCACCGGTGTCCGGATCCGTTCCGTTGGGAGATCAGGCGTCGGTTCCCTCGAGGATCGCGACCGTCAGCCTGCACACCTCCCCCCTCGACCAGCCCGGCACCGGTGACGCCGGAGGGCTCAACGTCTACGTGGTCGAGGTGGCCCGCAGGATGGCCGAACGCAACGTGGCCGTGGACGTGTTCACCCGTGCGACCAGCCCCGAGCTCCCCCCGGTGGTCGAGCTCGCGCCGGGCGTGAACGTGCGGCACGTGCCCGCCGGCCCCTACGGCCACCTCGACAAGAACGCCCTCGCCGACCACCTGTGCCCATTCATCTTCGGGATGCTGCGCGCCGAGGCCCAGGGCGCTCCGGGCCACTACGACCTCGTGCACGGCCACTACTGGCTGTCCGGCCGGGCCGGCGTGGTGGCCGCCCGGCGCTGGGGTGTGCCGATGGTGCAGTCCATGCACACGATGGCCCGGGTCAAGAACGCCGCGCTCGCCGCGGGCGACGCCCCCGAGCCGGAGGCGCGGGTCCGGGGCGAGGACCAACTGGTCCGCCAGGCCGACCGGCTCATCGCCAACACCGACGACGAGGCGCGCCAGCTCACCGGCTTCTACGGTGCCCGCAGCGAACAGATCAGCACCATCCCGCCCGGCGTCGACCTGGAGACCTTCACCCCCGGTTCCCGCACCGAGGCGCTGCGGCGGATCGGTCTGCCCCGCGATGCCGAACTGCTGCTGTTCGTGGGCCGCCTCCAGCGGCTGAAGGCCCCGGACGTGCTCATCCGGGCCGCCGCCGAACTCCTCGAACGCGACCCGTCGCTGCGCTCCCGCCTGGTGGTGGGAATCGTCGGCGGGCTGTCCGGCGAGGGCAGACGCGAACCCGGCCTGCTCGCCGACCTCGCCCGCTCGCTGGGCGTGGCCGACGTGGTGCGGGTGGAACCGCCGCAGAACCGCCGTCGGCTGGCCGACTACTACCGGGCCGCGACCGTGACCGTGGTGCCGTCCTACTCCGAGTCCTTCGGCCTGGTCGCCGTGGAGTCCCAGGCCTGCGGCACCCCGGTGCTGGCCGCCCGGGTGGGCGGGCTGACCACCGCGGTGTCCGCGGGGGTCTCCGGGGTCCTGGTCGAGGGGCACGACCCGAAGCACTACGCCGCGGAGCTGGACCGGATGATCAACGAACCGGCCTGGCGTGCCAAGCTGGCCGGAGCGGCACCCGGGCACGCCGCCACCCTGGGGTGGTCGCGAACCGTGGACGAGCTGTTGGACGCCTACCGGGACGCCCTCGCCCCCGCCCCCGCCCCGTGCGGGCTCCGGATGGCCGCGTGCCGGTGACGGCCGTGGGCCGGGCAGGCGGAACGGACCGGGCGGCGGACGGCGCCGAAGGAACGAGAGGGGAGAACGTGGGAACGGAATCGGTACGCGAGAGCGCGATCAGGGCGATCTCCGAAGCGGTGACGGAGGCCGGGCTGGAGGTCGAGCGCCCGCGCGAAGGTTCTTTCCTGGTCACGATCCCCGGAACGGCCAAGCTGAAGACCATGGTGTGGTTGGAGGCCGGACCGCACAGCCTCACCCTGACCTCGTTCTTCTGCCGCCGGCCCGACGAGAACCACGCCGCGTTCTACCAGTGGCTGACCCGGCGCAACTCGGACACCTACGGGATGGCGTTCGCCTCCGACGAGGTCGGCGACGTGTACCTCCGGGGCCGTCTGCCGTTGGGCGGGGTGACCCCGCAGGAGGTGGACCGCCTGCTGGGCTGTGTGCTCACCTACTCGGACGAGAACTTCAACACCGCGCTGGAGCTCGGCTTCGCCTCGGCGATCCGCAAGGAGTGGAAGTGGCGGACCGACCGCGGTCACGACACCCGCAACCTGAGGGCCTTCGCCCACCTGGCCGAGACCGGGGACGACCGGTAGACCCGTGCGGGCCCCGGCCCGGACGGGCCGGCGGAGCAAGGGTGCGAGCCGGGGGAGGAGCAGTGGAGGCGGCTGGCTAGGCTGGTCCCCATGGGAACTCTGGTACTGCTTCGACACGGCGAGAGCGTCTGGAACGCCAAGGGTCTGTTCACCGGCTGGGTGGACGTGGACCTGTCCGCGCAGGGCGAGGAGGAGGCCCGCCGCGGCGGCGAACTCCTGAAGGACGCCGGGGTGACCCCGGACGTTCTGCACACCTCGCTGCTCAAGCGCGCGATCCGCACCGCGAACCTCGCGCTGGAGACCGCCGACCTGCACTGGCTGCCGGTCGAGCGCTCCTGGCGCCTCAACGAGCGCCACTACGGCGCCCTCCAGGGCAAGGACAAGGCGCAGACCCGGGAGGAGTACGGCGAGGACCAGTTCATGACCTGGCGCCGCTCCTACGACACGCCCCCGCCGCCCATCGCCGACGACGACCCCTACTCCCAGGCCGGGGAGAAGCGCTACGGGCTGCTCCCGCCGGAGCTGCTCCCCCGCACCGAGTGCCTCAAGGACGTCCTCGACCGCGCCCTGCCGTACTGGTACGACAGCATCGTCCCGGACCTGGCCGCCGGCCGGACCGTGCTGGTCGCCGCGCACGGCAACTCGCTGCGCGCGCTGGTCAAGCACCTGGACGGGGTCAGTGACACCGACATCGCCGGGCTGAACATCCCCACCGGCATCCCGCTGGTGTACGAGCTGAACGACCAGTTCGAGCCGACCAACCCGGGCGGCACCTACCTCGACCCGGAGGCCGCCAAGGCCGCCATCGAGGCCGTCGCCAACCAGGGCAAGAAGTAGCCCGGACCACCCTCCCGCGCCCGTGCCGCCACCAGGCGGTGCGGGCGCGGCCGTTCCGGGGATGGGTGGGACGCCCGGGCGGCAGCCGGACCAGCGGGTCAGCGGGTCAGCGGGGCAGCGGGTCAGCGGGTCAGCGGGTCAGCGGGTCAGCGGGTCAGCGGGTCAGCGGGCCTCAGTAGACCAGGGCCTGGGCCCCGTCCCGGATGCTCTCCTCGACGAAGGCGGCCGCGCCCGCGATGCGCACGCCCTCGATCAGGTCCCCCTGGCCGAGGTTCCGGCGGGCCGCGCACTGGGTGCACACGGTGACGCGCCCGGCGGCGAGCACGGCGGCCAACAGGTCCTGGAGCGGGGCCGCGTGCGGGAGCTCGAAGTCATCGGCCCGGCCGGGCAGCGCGAACCACGCGGATTCCCCGGTCAGCCAGAGCGAAACCTCGACCCCGCTCGCGACGGCCGCAGCCGCGACCGTGAAGGCCTGGTTGCAGCGCTCGGGGGCATCAGCACCGGCAGTGACCTTGATCACCAGGGAGCGAGTCATGCCGTCAGCCTACTGAGAACGCGGCGGCGGTGACGATCGCGCCCGCGATCGCGCAGACGGCGAAGGCGACCAGTAGCAGGAGCGCCTCCCTCCGGCGGGGCGAGACCCGGGCCTGGCGCTCTTGCACCCCGTGCTCGACGCTGAGGGAACCGCCCTCCGGCGCGACCAGCACCACCCGGCCGTCCCGCACCCGGACCTGTCCGGTGACGCGCAGGCGGGCGCCCGGACGAATGATCCACTCGCGGTACTCGAACTCGATGGTCTCGCCGCGGAAGACACCGGAGATCCTGCCCCGGACCCGGGGCAGGAGGTCGTCGGCGGCGGCCGCGACCCCGGGCTGGGGGCGGCCGACCAGGCGTTTGAGGCACAGTTCCGCGTCCCGCGGCTCGGCGCCCCCGGGTGCCACGTAGACGCGCTCGGACTGACCGGACCGGCCCTCGGCGACCAGGCCGAAGAGGTCCTCGGAACCGTAGTCGGCGATCGAGTCGCAGGCGCGCTCGCTGACCGCGCCATCGGCCTGGTCACGGGCGAGCGGCCGGTAGTGGCGGAGCACCTCGTGGCCGTGCCACACGCACTCGGCCCCGGCCAGACCGGACTCGATGGGCCCGGCGGGACCGGGGGCGGCCACACCGGTCAGGGTCACCCGCTGGCCCTCACGGGCCGCGAGGGCACTGGGGAGGAGCTGTGCGAGCCCCCGTTGCCGCAGCCAGCGGCGCAGCCCGATGACGGCCAGCGGCAGGAGGACCGCCGCGATGGCGAGCAGCGCCACACCGATCACCATTAACACAGGCAGCCCCTTTGGAAGCGAGTAGGAGGTCGACGACAACGGCGGGTGCAGAGCCCCTGTGACCGCACCGTGTCTGCTGACAATCTTTACCAGTTCTCCGGGAAAGCCGGGCCAATTGGGCATGTCCAGTCCAAGGCTCACCGGTTGCCCGCAGGGCGCCCGCGCGTGGGCGTCACCGACACTCCCCGGTCACCGCTAGTCTCGATGGTTATGGACGCTGAGGTACACCCCGATCTGGAGAAACTGTCGTTCCTGTTCGGGCGCTGGGAGGGCGTCGGCGTCGCCGGTTACGCCGACGAGGAAGAGCTCCAGTTCGGGCAGGAGGTCGAGTTCACCGTCAGGGACGGTATGCCCTATCTGGACTATCGGAGCCGGGCCTGGCGGATGAAGGCCGACGGCACGCTCGGTGAGCTCATCACGGAGGAGTCCGGCTACTGGCGCGCCCTGTCGGAGGAGGACACCGCCCAGTACGCCAAGGACGACGACAAGAACATCATCCACCTGGAAGTGCTGATCGCCCACAACGAGGGGTTCATCGAGTCCTACCTGGGCAACGTGTTCGCGAACCGGGTGGAGATGGCCACCAACGCGGTGATGCACACCATCACCGGCCTGGAGGTCAAGGCCTCGCACCGCCTCTACGGGCTGTTCGGCGACAACCGCGACACCCTGGGCTACGCCTGGGACCTGGCCGCGCGCGGCCACGACCTGCGCTCCTACATGTCCGCACAGCTCAAGAAGGCCGGCGGGAAGTAGGACGGAAGCAACGCGAGGGCCCCGAACGGGCCGGAAGCGGACAGGACGAACCCCGGGCTGTCTCCCGCGTCGTGCGGGGCCGGATCGGACAAGGTCCGGCAGCCCGGGGTTCGGGTGTCCGTCTGGGATTCGCACGAGCGACGTCGAGCGAATGCTCAGCGTCGCCCTAGCGGACGAACACCTCGCCAGTCCTAGAATCAACCATCTCTTGGACCACCTCCTTTCCTGCGTGCCTTTGAAGGTACGTGCCGTCGCCGGGCTGCGGCAAGTGATTTTCTGTGATCTGTATCCCCAGGTCAGAGCCGTGCCCTCGGAGCGTTTGCCGGGCCGGATAACCTCTGCGGTATGACTTCGCCGCTGCTGACCACACCCGGTGCCGTGAGCGCCGACAGCCCCGACTCCGACGTCGCCGCGCACTACGGCGACCCCTCCCACGAAGCACGTGCGATCGAACGTTCGAGCGCCTGGGTGGACCGGAGCAACCGGGGCGTGGTGCGGGTGAGCGGGCCCGACCGCCTGGGCTGGCTCAACGACATCACCAGCCAGTTGACCCGGGACCTCACCCCTGGAACCGCCACCGAGTCCCTGGTCCTGGACACCCGGGGGCACCTGCGCCACCACCTGTCCCTGGTGGACGACGGTGAGGCGACGTGGATCCACACCGAGCCCGGCGGCGGCCCCGCGCTGGCGGAGTTCCTGGACTCCATGGTGTTCATGCTGCGGGTGGAGGTCGAGGACCTCTCCGACTCCTTCGCCGTGCTGACCGTGCTCGGCCCGGACCGCTCCAAGGCCGCGGGCGCGGTCGAGGCCGCGGCCACCCGGGACACCGGGGACCAGACCGACCTGTTCGTGCCCTCGGGCGACCTCGTCGCCACCGCGGAGAAGCTCACCGCCGCCGGGGCCCGTCCGGCGGGGATGTGGCCCTACGAGGCCCACCGGATCGCCGCGCACCGGGCCCGCCCCGGGCTGGACTCCGACGACCGCGCCATTCCGCACGAGATGGCCTGGATCGGCTCCGCCGTGCACCTGGAGAAGGGGTGCTACCCGGGCCAGGAGACGGTGGCGCGCGTGCACAACCTGGGCCGCCCGCCGCGCCGCCTGGTGATGCTGCACCTGGACGGGACCGCCGAACGTCTGCCGAAGGTGGGCAGCGACATCGAACTGGGCGGACGCAGGGTCGGCCGGGTGGGCACCTCCGCCCGTCACCACGAGCTGGGCCCGATCGCCCTCGGGTTGGTCAAGCGCACCGCCCCGGTCGACGCGGACCTGGTCGTCGACGGCATCGCCGCGGGCCAGGAGGTCATCGTGGACCCGGACACCGGAGCCAACGCCAAGCTCGACGACTTCCGCCGCAAGCCGAGGTAGCCGGAGCGCCCCGGACGGGAGAGGACCCGGCTCATTCAGCCGCCGGGAGGGGTCCGGCTCAGCCGGGGCGCAGGTCGCTCTGCCCGGAGACCAGGACGTGCGCGAACTCGGTGCCGACCGGAGCCAGGAACATGATGTGCGTGGTGACGGTCGCGCCCGGAGCGATCTCACCCCAGAAGTAGTCGTAGGCGACGGTGTGCTCGGCGTCGATGTCGTTGCCGAACGACCGGCCGTCCGTGGTCGTGCCCACCGTTCCCGAGCTGTCGAAGATTGCCGGAGAAGAGCCCTCGTTGGTGACGTTGAGCCGGTAGATGTGGTACTCCCAGCCGGACGGGGCCTCGGCGTAGGAACCCCTGCCGTTGGTGACGGTGGGGTCGGTGTAGGCCGTCTCGACGTGGACCCGGAAGACGCCGACCGCCGTGGTGGCCCCGTCATAGGAGGAGGGCGGGACGGAGTCGGGTTCCGCCGGGGTCCGCGGCTCCGCGGGTTCCGGGGCCGGTTCGGGCTCGGAACCCTCCGGTTCGGCCTCCTCGGCCCCGGGTTCGCTCCGTTCCGGCGGCTCCGGTGCGGACGCGGGGCCGGAGGACGACTCCTCCTCCCCGAGCACCACCTGGACGTTCGGCAGGGAGAGCGAGCTCAGCGCGAGCAGGGTGACCGCGAACGCCGCCCCGGCGAGGATCACGGCCACGGGGATCGCGAGGACGCGTACCACCGTGGAGACCCGCCCCGGTGACGGCGGACGGGGATCACTCGTACTCATACCACTGAGACGCGGATCACGCCCGGGACATTCCGGACCGGGTCCCTCCCTGCCGCCAGAAGCCGACGGGCCCCGGGACCAGGGACCGGGGAGGACGGGTCGCGCCCCGCCTGGGACCCGGTGGCCGAACGCGCCTCCGGCCCCGGCCCGGACCCAGGAGAAAGAAACCGTCCCAGAAGCAGACCAACAGCACAAAGAAGACTTCCAAAAATCAATAACAGAACAGCCGGGCCTCGGAAAGAAAAGTGTGTCCACGGCGACATGATTCATGCCTGATTCCGAGGGGATAAAAGAAAAGACCCACCTGGCCGACCTCACAGCACCGGGGAACTATTGCGGTTCAGAAACGTTCTCATCGCAGGACCGGACGAACACAGATTTCACTATGTGGCCCAATCATTGGCAGAACGGGGTTTCGCGGTCACCTGGGCCGGATCACCGGAAGAGCTCCTGAGCAGGCCGGACGTGCTGCCGAGCGCGGCCGCCCTGGTGATCGACACGGCCGCCGCCTCGGGAGGCAGGCCACAGGCCGAGTGGTTCGCACTGCTGGACCGCTCGATGCCCCGCCACCACGGCGTCCCGATCTTCCTCGCCCCGTCCCCGGATGCGACGGATCTGGAACCCCTCCTCCCCGGTCGTACCGTGGCCGGCTACGTCCTCCCCGAGGAGGACACCGCCGACTTCATCGCGGGACGGATCAGCGCGGCGGTCGAGGACTCGTCCCTGCCCCACCTGCCCCCGTTCTTTCAGGCACTGGTGGAGTTCGACCGGGGAAAACCCTATTCCTGGCACACACCCGGGCACGCCGGCGGCGTCGCCTTCCTCAAGTCCACCGTCGGACGCGCTTTCTTCGAATACTACGGCGAGAAACTCTTCCGCACCGACCTCTCGGTATCCGCTCCCGGCCTCGGCTCCCTTCTCGAACACCAGGGCCCGATCGGCGCAGCGGAACGCAATGCCGCACGCGTGTTCGGTTCCGATTTCACGTTCTTCGTTCTCAACGGCACCTCGTCAGCCGATCGGATCGTCGGCCATCACTGCCTCGCACCGGAGGACACGGTGCTGGTCGACCGCAACTGCCACAAGGCGATCGTGCACGCGCTCGTCATCAGCGGCGCCCAGCCGGTGTACGTGCTCCCCACCCGCAACCGGTTGGGGCTGATCGGCCCTGTCACACCGGCACGGCTGGACGCCCCGAACACGGGAGCGGACTCCGGTGCGCGGATGGCCGTGGTGACCAACTCGACCTACGACGGGGTGTGCTACGACGCCGTCCGGGTCAGCGAACTCCTGTCCCGGACCACCGGCCGCGTGCACTTCGACGAGGCGTGGTTCGGTTACGCCCGCTTCCACCCCCTCTACCGTCGTCGGTACGGCATGTCCGTGCACTCCGAGTCCCTTCCCGGGCCGGAAAGACCGACGGTGTTCAGCACACAGTCCACCCACAAGGTCCTGGCGTCGATCTCCCAGGGCGCCATGCTGCACGTGCGTTCGGCGCCACGCGCCCCGGTGTCCGTCGAGCAGCTGAACGAGACCTACGTGATGCACGCCAGCACATCGCCGCTCTACCCGATGATCGCCTCGCTCGACGTGGCCACGGGGATGCTGGACGGTCCTTCGGGGCACAACCTGGTCGACGACGCGATACACGAGGCGATCCGTTTCCGACAGGCCTTCCTGAGACTCCGCGATTCCCCGGACGGAGGCACCTCCCGTTGGTTCTTCGACCTGTGGCAGCCCCCGGACGTCCCCGACCCCGCATCCGGGAACCGCCTGCCCTTCGCCGAGGCGCCCCTGGAACTCCTCGTCTCCGAAAACCGTTGCTGGGAACTCGAACCCGACGCCGACTGGCACGGCTTCCAGGGGTTGGAGAGCGGCTACTGCATGCTCGACCCCCTCAAGGTCACCATCGTGTGCCCGGGCGCACGTTTCGGTGGAGACGACGGTGCTTGGGGAATCCCGGCGCCGGTGCTGGCCGCCTATCTGGAGGCCCAGCGGATCATGGTGGAGAAGACGAGTGCCTACACGATCCTCGTCCTGTTCTCCCTGGGCAACACCCGAGCCAAGAGCCTGGGGCTGCTCAGGGCCCTCCAGCACTTCAAGGACCTGTACGACGACCGGGCGCCGATGATCGAGGCCCTCCCCGACCTGGCCAGACGCCATCCTTCGCACTACGCCGGACTGACCCTGCCCGAGCTGTGTTCGAAGCTGCACGCGCACTACGAGCGAGCGGGCCTGACCCGCCTGTTGGACCTGGCCTTCACCGAACTACCGGAAGCCCCCCTCACCCCGGCGGAGTGCCACCGCCGCGTCCGCCGGGGCGAGGTCGACCGGGTACCGCTCGCGCAGGCAGCCGACCGGGTCGCCGCTTCCACCGTCGTGGCCACACCTCCGGGGATCCCTCTGCTGCTGCCGGGGGAACGGACAGGTCCCGTTGACGGGGCACGCCTGCGCTACCTGAGGGCGATGGAGGAGCAGGAACGCTCCTTTCCCGGGTTCGGCACCGGGATCCACGGCATCGAACGCGACGAGGAGACCGGAGCGCACGCGATCAACTGCCTGCCCCGTCGAACCGCGTGAGCCGCCGAAGCGCGTGAGCCGTCACACGCCGCGAGGCACCCGCGGAGACGACGGAGCCCGGTGCGGGGAGGCCCCCGCACCGGGCTCACACGTGACCGAGCACTCCGCTAGCGCAGGGCGGCGGTCAGGCGCTCGTCGTGCAGGCGCTCGCCCCAGGAGGCGGGCAGCGGGTTCAGCTGGCCCACACGCCAGCGCAGCAGCAGATCGGCCAGCTCCGGGTTGCGCGGCAGGGCCGGGCCGTGCAGGTAGGTGCCCAGAACCTGACCCTGGTAGGCGCCCTCGGTGTGGTCGTCGTTGCCGATGCCCTTCACCGTGGTGGACAGCGCACGGGCCTGCGGGCCGATCACGGTACGGCCCTGGTGGTTCTCGAAGCCGGTGATCCGGCCGACGCCCAGGGCCGGATCGACGTCGGCGACGATCTCGCCCACGGCGCGGGTCTGGCCGCGGCCACTGCGGATGTCGAGGATGCCCACCCCGGGAAGCGGGTTGGACTCGTCGTCGCCGTAGCTCTCCCCGATGATCTGGTATCCCGCGCAGACCGCGAACACGCACGCGCCGCGCGCGGCGGCCCGGGCCAGCCCGCCGTCGGCGCGCAGGCGTTCGGCGGCCAGGATCTGCGGCCGGTCCTCGCCGCCGCCGAGCAGGTAGATGTCGCCCTGCTCGGGCACCGGGTCGCTGGAGTGCACGTGCACGATCTCGGTGGGGATGCCGCGCAGCTCGGCGCGGCGCTTGAGGATGAGGACGTTGCCCTGGTCCCCGTAGGTGCTGAGCAGATCGGGGTAGATCCACACGATCCGCAGGGCGCTGCTGGTGTTCGACATGTGTGTCTCCCCTACTGGACGCGGCCGTACGCCGTGCGGATCTGCTGGAAGGCTGTGTAGTTGGCGATGACGTCGACCTTGGTGATGTCGGGGCGCTCGGCCTTGAGCCGGCCCAGCACCTCGTCCACGCGGTCGGCGACCTCGAAGGGCACCCCGTCGGTCTCCAGGCGCAGCGCCAGGTCCGTGCGGCGCTCACCCATGACGAACACCCTCCGGTCGCGCAGGACCGTGTAGTCCACGTCCCACAGCCAGGAGGTGTCCTTGCCGTCGGGGATCTGCGCGTTGACCGCGAGGATCACGGGGACCCGGGGCGGGTCCAGGACCGCGAAGGACTCCAGCCACCCGGCCGGGTTCTTGGCGAGCAGCAGGCGGACCTCGACCCCCATGGTGACCACGGAGGTGTAGCGCCCGGCCACCGACGTGACCTCGCGCAGCCGTTCGATGGTGCGTTCGGGGTGCATACCGTAACCGGCCGCGGTGGCCGCGGCGATCGCCGCGTTGGCGCGGTTCGCGTCACCGGGAAGGTTCATCCGGAGCTTGATCCGCTGACCACCGGGGACGACCAGGGAGTCGTCGGCGTTGTCCACCTCCCAGGCGGTCCGGGGACGCGCCAGGCCGCACTCGGGGCACTCCCAGTACGGGTCGACCTCGCGCTTGAGGTGACCGCCGCACTCGGGGCAGCACCAGGAGTCCTCCTTCCAGCGCTGCCCGGCCGACACCCAGGTGGCGTTGGGGGCGCCCAGCCCGGCCCAGGCCACGAGCGGGTCGTCGGCGTTGGCGATGACGTGGGTGTTGGTCTGCGAGAGGGCGGTGCGCCACTTCTTCGCGAGCAGGTTGATCTCCGAGGCGCGGTCCATCTGGTCGCGGCTCAGGTTCATCAGGACCACGAAGGCGGGGTTGGTGGCCTTGAGGACCTGCGGGAGGTACTTCTCGTCCACCTCCAGCACACCGTTGACCGCCGCCTTGTTGTCGGCCAGGGCCGTGATGTGCCCGGTGGGCATGTTCGCGCCGTGCTCGTTGGTGGCCACGTCGCCGTACTCGCGCAGGGCCTGCGCGATGAGCCGGGTCGTGGTCGTCTTTCCGTTGGTCGCGCTGACCAGGGCCAGGCGTCGGCCCTGGGCGAGCTTGGCGAGCAGGTCCGGTTCGACCTTGAGGGCGACGCGCCCACCGATGACGGAGCCGTCTCCGCGTCCGGTGGCCCTGGACAGGCTGGCTGCGCTCCTGCCCAGTACCGAGGCCAGTTGGGCGCGCAAGGGAAGCTCGCTCATCAAATCTCCACGATCGCTAGATCACCCGCACGAACACACTTCGGCGGCGGGCGATGTGTCGGGCCAAGCCTATTGTCCACCGACCCTCAGACCCGCCAGTCCAAACGCTCGGGTGGCGGCCCGAGATTGGGCGGGACCCGCTCCGGGTCGGACAGGTCGACGGTCCGCACCGGGTCCGGGGCCTGCCTGCCGTCGACCCCGTTCGGCTTCTGGGGCGTGTCGGCCTGCACGGCCCCGCCCGGCGGCACGATCCGGGGTCTGACCTCCGGCGGGCGCCGCCCGTTCCCCGGATCCCCGTCGGTGCCGTCGGTGCCGTCGGTGCCGTCGGTGCCGTCGGTGCCGTCGGTGACACCACTGTGCCCGACACCCCCGCCCGAACCGGTGTTCCGGGAGCCCTCCACCGTGGCCAGGGTGGCCGTGGACAGGGTGAGGATACCCGGGTTGGTGTCGGCGACGACCGGGCCGTCGGGGGCCAGGACCAGAGCCGCGGTGTGCGGCAGCCCCCGCAGCGCCTCGGCGTCCAGCCCGCTGGTGCGAACGTCCGGTCTCTCCTGCGCCTGGATCCGGACGGGGGTGTCGGCTCCTTCGGTCCGGGCGGTGACACGCCCCCAGGCCGTGGCAGATCTCACATGACGGACCAGGTCGAGCGGGGCGACCGCGGCGGCCGCGTTGCGGATGAGGGCGCCGGACTCGGTGTGCGGGGAGGGGAAGAGGGGCTCCCCGTCAACGCTCTCACCGGGTTCGGAGACGTCCGGCCCGACGGCCGGCCCGGCCACCTCGTCACCGATCACCTCGGTGAGCCGGTGCAGTTCCAGGCGCTGCGGGTCCGCCGCTCCCCCGGCGGCGGTGGCGACCGCCTTCCCGACCTCCTCGGCCCTGTCCGATTGGCGCATCACGACCGGCAGACAGGCGGGGTCGGTGAAGCGTTCCAGGGCGGCGGGCACCGCGGTGCCAAACATCAGGACCACCTCCACCCCGCCCTCCGCGGCGGCGCCGAGAACCTGGTCCACCTCCTCGTCGGGGAGCGTCTCGGCCCCGCAGACGACCACGCTGCGGGTCCGGCCCGGCCCGGCTCCGCGTCCCCGGCCGGCGGCTGGGGACGGTTCGGGCGCGCGGGTCTCCAGCAGCTCACTGAGCGCGGCCACGGCGTAGGTCCCGTAGACCCGGGCCGCGGCCCGCCCCGAGGCCCGGTCCGTGGAGATGATCTTGACCTGTGCGTAGGCGCCGTCGTCGGCGCGAGTACCGACCGCCTCGAAGGGGCTGAGCCGGTTCTCCAGCGCCCAGGCCCGCTCGCGCACCCCCGGGTCGTCGGCGCAGCGGGCACGGACCCGGAGGCGCTCCTCCTGGGTGAGCAGGGCCAGGGCCGGGTCGTCCTCGGCGGCGTCCTCCTGCGGGGTCACCAGGGCGCGCAGCCCTCCGATGAGCCGGGCGATGCCGACGCCGGGGCCGAGCACCTCCAGCAACCGCAGCAGCAGGGTCTCGTCGGCGTCCACGTCCTCGAGCTGACCGGAGGCGGCGGCAACCGCGGAGAGGATCCGGGCGCGCTGACCGGCGTCCAGGTTGGTGCCCAGGGTCATCCTGGGCAGGTCGGCCGGGAGCACCCACCGGCGGGGTTCCACCGCGCAGCGCCGGGCCAGGTTGACGAGTTCACGGGCGACGGAACGGCCGGTGAGGTCGACGACGGTGAGGTCACCGCCCTCCCGGAGCCGGGACACCCCGATGGTGGTGAGAAGCGCCGACCAGCCGGCGTCGGTGCCGCCGACCACGAGCACCGCCGAGGTCCCGGAGGGCACGGTCAGTCCGTACCAGCGCGGCTGGGCCTCGTAGGCGCGCGCGGCGGCCCGCCACTCGGTGTACCGGTGCGCGTGTCGGCGCTGCTGTTCGTGCAGGACCCGCTCGCGTTCGGCCCGCTCCTCGGCCAGCCGCTCCTTGGCCCGGGCGAGCCGGTCGGCCATGACCTGCCGGCTCTGCACGAGGGCGAAGACCACCGGTGCGGCGATCGCCGTACAGGCCAGCACCCCGCCCAGGGCCAGGCTGCCCGGCAGGATCCGCAGGTTCCACAGCAGCGGGAAGGCCAGGGTGAGGAGCCCGAGCCCCGCCAGGGTGAAGTAGAGCGGCCGGTTGGTCCGCGCCTCGCTGTCGAGCTGTCCCGCGACCCACTCCTCGCTGAGCGCCTCGGAGTCCGCGGGCGCGGGGCGGCGCGGGGCGGGACCCGGCGGTGGAAGCACGATCCTGTGCCGCCAGCCGATGTAGGTGCGTCCCGTCTCGCCCCGGGGCGTGCTGGCCGCAGTCGCCGACGACCGTGGTGTGGGCACCGTCCGAACACCTCCTGACCGGCGGGAGAGAGGAACCGCCGGGAATCCTTCACGCGGGGCTCCGGCCACCGGATCGGGGGTCGGGGACTGGGAGCGGCTCCCGGCGTGCTTACCGCGGGCCGACCGTGCCGGAGTCGGGCACCGGGGCGCCCGGCCGCTCCGAACGGCATGACCTTGATCATCAGTGAAGCAGGGCCGTCCACCGCTTGCCAGCCCCAACCGCCGCCTGTGGAAAACTCCTCGTCCCGAACCCGCACGGAACCCCGCGGCGGCACCGGTGTCCGACGACATCCGTTCGGGCATGGGAACAGGGAACCGAGGAACAACGAACCCGTCACTCCAGGGGAGTGAACCCCCATCTCGGAACCGATCCTCTCCTCAGAACTCCTGCACCACATGTTCTTGGTCGCCGCGTTCACGGTCCTCGTCGCCGCGGCAGTGTGCATGGCCCTGGGCTCCCGGTGGAACCGGCGGCACGACCGCCCGAACCGGAGGCAGCGGGAACTGGCCGCGCAGGCCCCTCCCGCGGCGGAGCGACGCCGGGTCGGGCCCTACGTCCGCTCCGGCGAGACCGCGCCCGACCCCGAGCGGGCCCGGCTGACGGTGGCCACGGCACGTGAGCTCCTGCGCGTGTGGGAGAACCCCTGGCTTCCGTACGGGCACGTCCTGTTCGTCTCGGCGATACTCCTCAACCTCGGCCAGATGGTCCTGGGCGGGCGCGTTCCCGCCGGTGTCCTGTACGCACTCCTGCTCCCGTTGACCGTCTTCGCGGTGTACCACCCCGTGAAACGGCGCCGGGACCTGCCGCCGGCCCGTAGGGCGATCGAGGCCAATGAGGCGCTCGCCGCCCAGGCCCCCGACCCGCCGCCCCGGAGCGACCGGGGCCCGTGCGCCGGGTCCGACAGGTCCGCGGCACCGGAGAAGGAGGGGCCGGGGTGAACTGGTCCGAGCTGGCCGAGACGGCCCTCGACGTGCTGCTGGCCACCGCTGCGACGGGGGTGTTCGTGTGCACGGTGGCGGACGTGGTCTGGAACCGGCTCCACGGGCACGCGCCGTTCCGGGTGGCGGGGGCCGCGAGGGGTTTCGGCGCCGGTCGGCACCTCGACGAACACCGACGCGAGGGGGTCGGTCCGCACATCGCGCAGCGCCACCGGCGCGCCGCACGCGTCATCCGGCGGGGAGAGCGGGCGCGTAGCCCCAGGACCGCCCTGTTGGTGTGCCACTGGGCCGCGCAGACCTACGAGGATTGGGAGAACCCCTGGGCGGCCTGGAACGTGGTGTTCCTCGCTCCGTTGTTCGCCGGGTTCCTCGCCCTGACCGACAGGCTCGCCCCGGAGACAGCACTCGTCCTGGCCGCGGGGCTCCTCCTGCCGGCCCTGGCCGTGCCGGTCCACCGGGTCCACGTGCTCGGGCGGAGTGCCCGGGCGATCGAGATCAACCTGGACCTGGCCGCCCGGTACGAGGCCCCCGAGGAGGAGACCCCGCCGTCCCGGGAGCGATGAGCCCCGCGGCCCCGAAGGCCCGGAGAAACGGCACGGCGCCGGTGCCGGACGGATCACTCCGTCGGCACCGGCGCCGGGTGCGCTCGGTGGTGTCAGCCCTCAGCGGCTCGACCCCGTGCGGTCAGGCCTGGACCTGGATGTCGATGACCTTGCCGACCTCGGCCGTGACCGGGTACTCGCCGGTGAAGCCCTTGGAGGCCAGCACTCGCACCTTCCAGGCACCGTCGGCCGCGAAGAAGCGGAAGGTGCCCTCGTCCCCGGTGGCGACCTCGCCGACGAAGTCGTCGGACTCGTTCAGCAGTCGGGCGTAGGCGCCGCGCAGGGGCTGACCGTCACGGGTCACCGTGCCCTGGATGACCGCCTGGTTGCCGGCGTCGACGTCGGCCAGGGCCACGCCGCCCTCGGGTGCTCCGCAGCTGTCGCTCACTTGGCCTCCGCCTCTCCGAGCTCGACCGGCACGCCCACCAGGGAGCCGTACTCGGTCCAGGAACCATCGTAGTTCTTCACGTTCTCCAGCCCGATGATCTCGTGCAGGGCGAACCAGGTGTGCGAGGAGCGCTCGCCGATACGGCAGTAGGCGATGATCTCCTTGTCGAGGTCCACCCCGGCCTCGGTGTAGAGCTCGCGCAGCTCGTCGGCGGTCTTGAAGGTGCCGTCCTCGTTGGCCGTCTTGGCCCACGGGATGTTGCGCGCGGTCGGGATGTGGCCCGGGCGCTGCGAGGTCTCCTGCGGCAGGTGCGCGGGGGCCAGCAGCTTGCCGGTGAACTCGTCGGGCGAGCGGACGTCGACCAGGTCCTTGGCGCCGATGGCGTCGACGACCTCGTCGCGGAAGGCACGGATCGAGGAGTCCTGCTCCTTGGCCCGGTACTCGGTGGCGGCCCGCTCCGGGACCTCCTCGACGAGCTCGCGGGAGTCGAGCTCCCACTTCTTGCGGCCGCCGTCCAGCAGGCGGACGTTCTCGTGGCCGTAGAGCTTGAAGTACCAGTAGGCGTAGGCGGCGAACCAGTTGTTGTTGCCGCCGTACAGGATGACCTGGTCGTCGTTGCCGATGCCCTTGGCGGACAGCAGCTTCTCGAAACCGGTCCGGTCGACGAAGTCCCGGCGGACCGGGTCCTGGAGGTCCGTCTTCCAGTCGATCTTGACGGCGCCGGGGATGTGGCCCTTGTCGTAGGCGGACGTGTCCTCGTCCACCTCGACCAGAACGACGTTGGCGTCGTCCAGGTGAGCCTCCACCCAGTCGGCGTCCACAAGGACGTCGGATCGGCTCATGGGGAACCTCCTGTGTTTGAAGTGCGGTGCGGTCGGTGCGTCGCGTTCCGGGAGGCGGTGCCCGGAAGCAGGGGTTTCAGGCGGCTTCCCCGGAAGAGGGCGGCAACCGTCCGGTCACCGTTCACCTCCGGCGCGGGGCCGGGCGGCGGGGGGAAGCACTACGCGTTGGGAAGGGCGGTCGCGGCGGCGATCCGTTCGGGCACGTGACCGGGCGTCCTCGGCGGTCTTCGGGGCGCGGACATCCAGGAGAACCGTCCGTTGGAGGTCGGAGGGCCGTTCGTGGGAGTCGGTG
Source organism: Nocardiopsis moroccensis (assembly GCF_055763695.1). Classification (NCBI taxonomy): domain Bacteria; kingdom Bacillati; phylum Actinomycetota; class Actinomycetes; order Streptosporangiales; family Nocardiopsidaceae; genus Nocardiopsis; species Nocardiopsis moroccensis. The sequence continues at coordinate 4,261,618 of NZ_CP199747.1, forward strand.
TCCCGGAGCCGTCGTCGGTCATCCGGTCGTGTGCTCGGAGAGGGTCCGGTCGCACGGCAGCGAGCGGGGGCCGAAAGGGCCCCTCCGCCCTAGGGACACGGACAGAGCGCGGCGGCGACGCGGCAGAAGTCCACCGCACGTCGCTTCGTCAGATACGCGCTCGTCAAGGAAGTCACGTCCCAGACGCTACAGGCCGGACCGTGCTCTTGTCACTGGTGGCCTGGATCACAAGACGGCTGTTTCACTCCGTGAGACGGCAGACCCGGCGCCACAGGCCCGGGCGCGGGCCCCGGCAGCGGCTCGCCCCGGCCCGCCGGTCCGCCGGTCAGAGCACCGCTTCACCGAGCGCCGCGATCACGTCGGCCTTGCGGGGTTGGCCCTGGGCGCGACGGACGACCCGGCCGGAGGCGTCGAGCACGAACACCGTGGGGGTCCCGAGGATCTCCAGGCTCCGCACCAGGTCGAGCCTGGACTCGGCGTCGATCTCCAGGTGCGCCACGCCCTCGACCATGTCCGCCACCTCCCCCAGGATGCGGCGGGTGGCCCGGCAGGGCTGGCAGAAGGCACTGGAGACCTGCACGAGGGTGGCCCTCGTGCCCAGCTCGGCGCCGAGCACGTCGGCGCCGAGCCGTTCGGCGTCCGGTTTCATCAGGCGGCCTCGGAACCCATCAGGGGGACGTCGTTGCCGGTACCGGTGACCTTGAGGCCGCTGGAGGTCGCCTCCATGTCCGTGACGGTCAGCCCGAAGGGCAGGCCGGGCACCTGGGCGCTGAAGGTCAGCATGCCCGCGACAGCGCCGCTGACGTCGATGGGGGCGTCGCCCACCTGGATGTCGACCGGGGTGACGGAGAGGTTGTCGCCGTCGACGGTGAACTCGCCGCCCGCGGAGACCGGGGCGCTGATGCCCAGCTCGGGGATGGCCAGCTCGCCGCTGATGCGGGGCTCGCCGTCCTGGGTGCTGATGGTCATGCCCTCGGGCAGGTGCGGATTGAAGTAGGCGTAGGGGACCACGAAGGAGCCGTCGACCCGGCCCGCGGTCACCGTGGGCTGGTCCATGAGTTCGCTCAGCGGCGCCTCGACGTCGGAGGCGGTCGCGTCGACCCTCTCGACCGTCACCCCGCTCATGGTCGCGCTGGCCGCCCGGATGTTGACCTCGGTGTAGGTCCCGCCGACCACCTGCGGGAGGAAGGCCCAGCCCTCGATGGACACCTCCGGTTCCTCGGACATCTCCATCTGCTGGGCCAGGCGCTCGGCCAGGGTGTTCTGCGCGAACGAACGCGCCCCGACGTCAGCCGCCACCACCAGCACGGCGAGAAGGATCAGGAGGACGACAAGAAATTTACGCATCGGAATCCCAGCACACTTTCTTTCGCTCCGGCGCGCCTGTCGGCTGGGTCATCCGGCCGGTCTCGGTCACACGCCAACGGCACCCGACGGGTGCCGGTCATGAAAAACCCGTAGGGAAGGTTACTTCACCCTGGATGGGACGCAGGCTGCCCGGAATCGGTTGCGCCCGCGGGGCGCGCCCCGGCGGTGGCGGCGCAGGCCCCGGTCCGCGCCGGGGGTTCGTGCGCCACGGAACCGCTGCTCAGCGGGGCATCAGCATGGCGGCGAGGCCGTCGTTGGCCGCGGCACCGGAGAGGGAGAGCTCGATCACGTTGGTGGCCACCACGTGCCTGGACAGCAGGCGGGTGAACTCCATGGTGTGCGGCTGCCGCTCGTGCTCCTCCTGGGCGAGCTCGTCCCGGTAGATCGCGTAGACGATGCGCTGGAGGGGCGCGCTCGGCACGGTGTGCGCGGCGAACAGCAGGGTGTCCGGCTCACGCTTGGCGACCTCCGCGACGACGGCGTTGGCGAGCTGGTCGAACCCGTCCCCCTGCCCCTCGCCGAGCGTGTAGATCGTGATGACGCCGCGCAGCTTGGCGGGCGGAGCCGTGGGCGCGTCCCCGTAGAGGTCGTCGTAGGGGTCGGCGTTGCGGCGCTTGCGGCGCACGGGCTGCTCCTGGGGTTCGTCGTCGAGTTCGTCGTCTTCGTCGTCGTACTCGTCGTCGTAGTAGTCGTCATCGTCGTAGAGGTCGCGACGCGGCCTGGCCGCCAACGCCCCGGCGCCCCAGAGGGAGGAGACCGCGCCGAGCATCAGCAGCGGGCCGAGGGCGCCCAGCCCCGCGCGGCCGACCACGACGGACAGGAGCACGGTGAGGACGAGCAGGCCCAGCACCGCCAGGTCGGTCGTGCCCGGACCACGAGTCCCGCGCCGCAGGACGGCGACGAACACGAGGACGAGAAGGAGTGCGGCGAAGCCCTGCGCACCGTTCACCAGCGCGCGGGGGATCAGGTCGTAGTGCGCGCCCAGCGGCGGGAAGGCGGCGTCGAACCGGCCGCTGATGCGGTCGACGCTCAGCACCACGAGGGGGACGATGGTCAGGGCGCTCATGAACAGGCGCACGGTGAAGCGGCCGTTCGGCGAACGGACGGCGTACTCGAAGGCGCCCCAGGCCACGAAGAGCGGACCTATCAGGCTGATACCGATGTGCAGCAGCCGGAAGGTCAGTTCCCCGAAGTCGAACAGCACACCGATCACCGCGGCGCTGAGTCCGACGGTGACGCCCAGGGCGGCGACCAGCCAAGCGATCGCGGCGACACTGGGGCGGCGCTGGGCATACGCGGTCAGCGCGGCGGTGGCGCTCCAGCCCACCAACGCGCTTATGAATGTCAGTCCTACCGTGACCATCTCGACAATGATGCTGCACGCCGACGGGTGGATATGCACAGCGTGCACTTTTGACGGGACAGTCTCAGGGAAGATCCCGCAGAGTGGAGGCCAAACCCGGGTTCGACACTGTGATCTTCCTCACCCACCCTGACGCTGTCGTACAGCGACCCCACCGGACCCACGGGTGGTCGTAGGCTGCAGTACGCGGGGAGCGCCACCCCGGACACCGGAGGGCCGCCTCCCCCACCCAAGCCAGGAGAGAACCGTGTCACACGACGCCGTTTCCCCGAAGCCGGTCGGCCCCGGAGCCGCTTTCTTCGACGTGGACAACACACTGATGCGCGGCGCGTCGATCTACCACTTCGCCCGCGGGCTGGCCTCACGCGACCTGTTCACCACCCGTGACCTGATGCGGTTCGCCTGGGGTCAGACGGTGTTCCGGGTGACCGGCAGCGAACAGCCCGAGCACATCAACGCCGCGCGTGAGGCGGCGCTGGCCTTCGTGGCCGGGCACGACGTGGACGACCTGGTCAACCTGTGCGAGGAGATCTACGACGACACCATGGCCAGCCGGATCTGGGAGGGCACCCGCGCACTCGTGCAGGGACACCTGGACGCCGGACGGCCGGTGTGGCTGGTCACCGCCACCCCGGTGGAGCTGGCGGAGATCATCCGCCGGAAGCTGGGGCTCACCGGCGCGCTGGGGACCGAGGCGGAGAGCATCGACGGGGTGTACACGGGCCGGCTCAACGGCGACCTGCTGCACGGCCCGGCCAAGGCCGTGGCGGTGCGCGCGCTGGCGCGGAAGGAAGGCTGGGACCTGGGGGCCTGCTCGGCCTACAGCGACTCCTCGAACGACCTCCCGCTGCTCTCCCAGGTCGGTGACCCGCACGCGGTCAACCCGGACGGGGACCTGCGCCGGTACGCGCGCGCCCACGAGTGGCCGGTCCACGACTTCCGCAGGCACCGGGCGGCACTGAAGGTGGCCCTGCCCGCCGCCGTGGCGGGCGCCGTCGCCGGGGCCGTGGCGATGCGCGCGGTCAGGCACCGCAGAGCCCTCAGCACGCACTGACGGAGCTCTGGCCGGCGAGGCCGACAATGTCCCGGCGCGGGGGTTTTCGGCCCCCTGTGCGCCCCAGAGGCGCCGCCTAGCGGCCGAGTGTGGCGCGGGCCAGGGCGAAGACGTGGACCGGGCGCAGCCCGGCACCGCGAGGAGAGCCGCCGCGGCTGTGCGCGTAGGCCTCGAACGCCTCGACCGAACTGTAGGAGGGCGCCCAGTCCAGGGCGCTGCAGAGCGGTTCCGGGTCCAGTCTGGAGGCGGTCAGGCCGGCGCCCGCCGCACGGGCGGCGCTGGAGCTGGCGTAGTCGATCCGACCGTGCTTGGCCACACCGCGCAGCACCCTGAGGCCGCGTGCCGGGACCGGCAACCGCTGGCCGCCGATGCGGCGCAGGCAGTGCGAGAGCGGGACGGCGTCGGCCGCTGAGACGTCGAAGGAGCCGGTCCGGTCGCTGAGTGCCATCCGCACCAGCGCCTCGGCACCGTCGTCCTCGTGCAGGAACTGCACGCGCGGGTCGCGGCCCATGACGGTGGGCACGACCCGGGAGTCCATGTAACGGGTGAGGGGGGTGTCCACGGACGGTCCGATGAGGTTGGCGAACCTGAGGACGACCACGGACAGGTCCGGGCGGCGGCGCTGGAGGCCCTGGGTGTGCCGTTCGACCTCAGCCGCGTCGTCGGCGTCCAGGGTCGCGCTGGAGCGCACCACCAGGCGCCGGACCGTGGAGGAGCGCTGGGCGGCGCCCAGGACCCTCATGGTGCCCAGGAGGTCGTCCTCCCGGTTGGGGCCCTTCAGTGTGTCCAGGCCCAGATGCAGGACCAGTTCGGCGCCGGACTCGGCGACGATCCGGTCCAGGCTGCCGTCATGCAGGTCGACGTGCTGGTACTCGACCCCCGTGGTCCCGCTCGGTGGCGGGGCGGAGTCCGCGCCGATCACCCGGTGCACACCGGGCTCCTTGCCGAGGGTCTGGGCGACCCCGGCGGCGAGGGGGCTGGACACCCCGGTGACGAGTACGACACGAGCCATGGCGACACGTTCCTTGGAAGGAGACGGTGGTTGTCCGGTAGGCCCGCGGACCGTTCACCCGCATGGGGTGAACCGGCTACCGCGACCCGTGAAACACAACAGTGGTTCACCCAGAAAATTCCGTTGCTCCGGCGGCTGCCGGGCAGGGAAAGTGAAGTATCTCCGCGCCCGGGGCGTGCCTTGGCCCGCCCTCGCCCGCGGAGAGACGACGTACGCCGCGAACGGTCCTACTTCTTGTTGCGACGCGCGACACGCGTGCGCTTGAGCAGCTTGCGGTGCTTCTTCTTCGCCATCCGCTTACGGCGCTTCTTGATGACGGAACCCATGGGATCACCTTCTCGCTGACGAGTGAGTACGGACATGCCGAACCACCGGTGACGAACACCTGCTGGTTCGGATGCGGTTGCTGGGCTCGCTCGGGCACACGCGCGCACGACGCGGGTGGCCGGTGCGACCGGGGCGGACCCCGGGGAGGACGACGCTCGCAAGACGCACGTCTACCGCACCCGTGGCCCAAGCTTACCGCTACGGGCAACCGGAGCGGGTCACGCCCCGGGAAGCGACGGACCGCCACCGTAGAGCACGGCGGCCGGTTCCGCGTAGCTGACGCTGACCAGCTTCTGATCGGTGAAGGTCAGCGACGTAACGCTGGCCAGGTTACATTCGCGCTGGTCGGGACGGTGCCACAGGCGCTTGCTCTCGGCCGCGCGACGGGCCGTCCAGATCGGCAGCTGGTGGCTGACGCACACGGCCTCACGGCCCCAGGCAGCCCGGCGAACGGCCTTGATGACCGCGACCATTCGGTTGACGATCTCCTGATAGGGCTCGCCCCAGGACGGTTTGAAGGGGTTGTAGAGCCGTCTCAGGACCTGGGGGTCGCGCGCGGACCTCGCGGACAGCGCCATTCCCTCGAACTTGTTGTCCGACTCGATGAGCCGGTCGTCCAGGGTCACCGGAAGGTCGAACGCCTTCTGGAGCGGGACAGCGGTCTCCTGGGTGCGGTCCAGCGGCGAGGAGAACAGGGCCGCGATGTCGTGCCCCTCGAACCAGTCGGCGGCCATCTCCGCCATCTGCTGGCCCCGGTCACTCAGGTGGTAGCCGGGGAGCCGTCCGTAGAGAACTCTCTCCGGGTTGTACACCTCGCCGTGCCGGAGCAGGTGAACGACGGTGGTCGTGGTCATCGTGACAGCTTTCTGGCTGGAGTCCGGGCTTTCTCTCGGGGCTCGGGCATCGGATCAGCCCCGGTCCTGGGCACGCGCCGCGGCCCGTGCGGCCGCGGGCAGAGCCGCGACCACCCTGTCGACGGCGGCTTCGTCGTGCGCCGAGGAGAAGAACCAGGCCTCGAAGGCGGCGGGCGGCAGGTAGACGCCCTGTTCGAGCATGGCGTGGAAGAACGCGGCGAACACCTCGGTGTCCGTGGTGCGGGCACTGTCGAAGTCGGTCGCCTCCCGATCGGTGAAGAAGACCGTGAACAGGTTGCCGCCGCCCTGGAGGCGGTGGGTCACGCCCTCGGCGCTGAGCGCCTTGGCGACCTCGTCCTGCACACGGACGGAGACCTGGTCGATGTGCGCGTAGACCTCGGGGGTGGCGCCGCGCAGGGTGGCCAGACCGGCCGCCGTGGCCAGCGGGTTCCCGGACAGGGTGCCCGCCTGGTAGACGGGGCCGTCCGGGGCGAGGCGGTCCATGATCTCGGCGCGGCCGCCGAAAGCCGCGGCGGGCAGCCCGCCACCCATGACCTTGCCGAAGGTCATGAGGTCGGGGGCCACGCCCTCCAGGCCGTACCAGCCGGAGGCGCTGACCCGGAAACCGGTGAGGACCTCGTCGAGGATCAGCAGGGCGCCGTTGGCGTGCGCGATCTCCTTGAGCCGGGCGTTGAACCCGGCCTTGGGCGGGACGACGCCCATGTTCGCGGGACAGGCCTCCGCGATGACGCAAGCGATGTCGTCACCGTGCTCGGCGAAGGCGCGCTCCACGGCCTCGGGGTCGTTGTAGGGCAGCACCAGGGTGTCGGCCGCACTGGCCCCGGTGACGCCCGGGGAGTCCGGCAGGGCGAACGTGGCCAGGCCGGAACCGGCGGCGGCCAGGAGCGCGTCGACGTGGCCGTGGTAGTTGCCGGCGAACTTGACGATCTTGCTCCGCCCGGTGAACCCGCGGGCGAGGCGGATCGCGGACATGGTGGCCTCGGTCCCGGAGTTGACCAGACGGACCTTCTCCACCGGGGTGCGCTCGACGATCAGCTCGGCGAGTTCGACCTCGCCGGGGGTCGGAGCACCGTAGGAGGTTCCCGCCGCGACGGCGCCGTGCAGGGCCTCCACCACGGAGGGCTCCGCGTGGCCGAGGATGAGCGGTCCCCAGGAGCAGACGAGGTCGACGTACTGCCGACCCTCGGAGTCCGTGAGGTAGGGCCCCTCGCCCTTGACGAAGAACGGCGGGGTGCCGCCGACGGCCCCGAACGCGCGCACGGGCGAGTTCACACCGCCCGGAACGACGGCGGACGCCCGCTGGAAGAGCTCTGCTGAAGTCTGTTGAGTACCCACCTCACCAGTGTGTCAGCTGTCCCCGCCACCGTGACCGTGACCCGCCCCGCATTCGCTCCGACCAGCGCACGGGGCCTCGCCCCGCCGAGCGGCGGCTCGGCGGGGCGAGGCGGTCCGGTCCCGGACCGGCAGCACCGGAGGACGGGGTTCAGGGGTCCCGGGGGTCAGGCGCTGCTGTGGGCCTTCTCGCGGATCTGTTCGATCTCGGGGCCGGGGGCCGCCTGGGCGCGGAGCAGGGGTCGGAGGCGGTCGTTCTCGGCCAGCCGGTCGACGAGGAAGGTCATCGGCCGGGCTGCCAGCAGACAGACCAGGGTGGCGACGGCGGCGCCGACCAGGAGTCCGACGGTGACGTCATGCGGGTAGTGGACGCCGACGAGGACCCGGGAGAAGGCCTCCAGGAGGGCGAAGAGGACCGCGGCCACGGCGAAGCGGCGCCAGGCGATGATGACGGCGGCGGCCGCGGCTCCGGCGACGGCGGCGTGGTTGCTGGGGAAGGACCAGTCGCCGACGGGGTCGCAGGTGGCGATGGTGCTCAGGTCGGTCATGGCCTGGCATGGCCGCAACTGTTGGAAGAACGACTTGACCGTCACGCTGGCGAAGTAGGCGATGACGGTGGCGGCCGGAGCCAGGAGCGCCAGACCGACCAGGCGGGAACCGGCGGATCGGGCACGCCACCAGGCCATGAGGAAGAGAAGCGCGAAGACGCCGAGGAACAGGTCGGTGCCCCACTCGGCGGCGGTCTGCGCCCAGGGGTCGAGTCCGTCGGCGAATTCGATCACCGCACGTGACCAGGCGGCGCTGATGGCGAAGATCTCGGAGACCATCTCTCTCCATTGGGGTCGTACGGGGAGAAGGGTCGCTCGGACAGCAGGGGGAGGGCTGGGCGACGCCCCGGTGACGGGACTCCCACGAATGAATGACGGGAAGGTCCTTATCCTGTCATCTGTCGGAGCCCGGGAAGGGCGCGAAAGCGCGATCCCGACCAAAGAGACGGGGACCCTCGACCAAAGAGACACGCGGCCCCGCTCGGAAGCCATCGTTCTACCAACAAGTAACTTTGGCCTGGTCCACCCGTTCCCTCCGCAGGGCCCCTCCGGGCCCTCCTCACAGACCGGAGCTGTCATGGCCACGAACTTCACCACGGCGGACCTGATCGACGACCACGGCGACACCCTGCGCAGCTGCTCCACGCAGTTCCGGCAGTACGGAGGGCGCGAAGTGTTCTCCGGGCCGATCCGCACCGTCCGCTGCCACGAGGACAACGGGCTGGTCAAGCAGCTCCTCAACTCCCCCGGCGAGGGTGCCGTCCTGGTCGTGGACGGCAACGGGTCCCCGCGCAGCGCATTGATGGGCGACATGATCGCCGAAGCCGCGGTGCGCAACGGCTGGGCCGGAGTGGTCATCAACGGCGCGGTCCGCGACACCGTCGCCCTGGGGCAGCTGGAACTCGGGGTGAAGGCCCTCGGCTCCAACCCCCGCAAGTCCCTCAAGGACGGCGCCGGCCGCCAGGACGTCCCGGTCACCTTCGGCGACGTCACCTTCGTCCCGGGCGAGTGGCTCTACAGCGACCACGACGGCGTCGTCGTCAACACCACGGAGATCCCGACCGGGCCCTGAGCACCGGTCCACACGGCGCCCGACGCCCCGGAGGTGAACGGCGGGGGCGGACGCTTCCCCCGCCGTTCACCTTTCCAGCCGTCCCATGACGGGTCCGGCAGGGGCGGGACCCGCGGCCGACGTACATGCCGGACGCGATGTAGCAGCACAGCGACACGATCGAAGGGTTCGCGTGAACGTACTGGTGATCCTCGCTCTGGTGGCGGGATTCGTTCTGTTGGTGGCCGGAGGTGAGTCACTCGTCCGCGGAGCGGGTTCGCTGGCGCGGACCCTGGGGATGTCCTCGCTGGTCGTGGGTCTAACCGTGGTGTCATTCACGACCTCGGCCCCGGAGCTGGCGGTCAGCACCGACGCCGCGCTCTCGGGGTATCCGGGGCTGGCCGTGGGCAACGTCGTGGGCAGCAACATCGCCAACATCCTGCTGGTGCTCGGGGCGTCGGCGGTGTTCGCCCCCCTGGCGGTCAACTCCCAGGTCGTCCGCGCCGACACCCCGGTGATGGCGGCGCTGTCGGTGGCGGTGCTCCTGATGGCCCTGGACGGAAACCTGGGCCGGTTCGAGGGTGCTCTGCTGTTCGCGATCCTGCTGGTCTACATCACCGTGACGGTGCTCGTCTCCCGGCGGCGGTCGGTGCCCGGTCCGGTCTCCGTCCGGGTGGGCGCCGACAGCTCCGGCCCGGGTACGGGCGGGCCGTTCCGGGCCGCCCCGAAGACGAAGTCGGTCCTGCGCGACCTGGTGCTCGTGGTCCTGGGCGCGGGCCTGCTGGTGGCGGGGGCACGGCTGCTGGTCTACGGGGCCGGCGCGATCGCCACGGCGCTGGGGGTGAGCGACCTGCTGATCGGACTGACCGTGGTGGCGGTCGGTACGTCCCTGCCCGAACTGGTGACCTGCGTCGTCGCGGTCATGCGGGGCGAACGCGACATGGCGGTGGGCAACATCGTGGGCAGCAACGTGTTCAACATCGGCGCGGTCCTGGGAATCACCGCCATGGTGTCCCCCATGGGGATCGCCGTCGCCCCGGCGGCCCTGCGCTTCGACCTGCCGATCATGGTGGCGGTGGCACTCGTGCTGCTGCCCATAGCCGTGACCAAGCTGGGCGTGGCCCGTTGGGAGGGCGCGCTGCTCGTCGGCTTCTACGCGGCCTACATCACCTACCTCGTCGTGCAGGCCACCGACCACGCGTTCCTGGAGCCCTTCAGCGCCGCGATGCTGTGGTTCGTCATCCCGATCACCGCGGTGTGGCTGGTGGCGGTGATGGTCTACGAACTGAGCGCCCACCGCCGCGAAGGCAAACCCGAGACCGCCGTGTCCTCCCGCGACGGTTCTCCCTGACCCCTGAGGGTGCCTGACCGCAAGGCGCCCCACGTGCCGGGGCGCTCACCCGGTCCACACGGGTCCGGAAGCCGACCCGGCCGCCACCAACCGGGAGATCGCCCGCGCGCCGTTCGTCACCGAGGGCACGGCCAAGAACCACGTCACCAGCATCCTGCGCCAACTGGACCTGAGGGACCACACCCGGCCGGCCCCGTGGGTCAACGAACGCGGGAGCTGAGAAACCCGGAGGCGGCCCTCAGACGGCGAACTCCTCGCTGGCGTCGCTGAGGATGTCCAGGACCGCGATGGGGTCGGGGAGCACCACCGCCCCCTCGACGTCGCGCGGGGTCCGGATCCAGGTGACGTGCCCGCCGGAGGGCAGGGCGGAGGGCGCACCGAGGACGAAGCTGTCCCGGCAGTGCCAGCGCAGGCCGGGCATCTCCTCGACGGCCTCGGGGACGCAGTCCAGGTGGCAGGACCACCACTCGTCCTCGTCCATCGGGGAGCGGGTGGCGACGAAGAACAGGTAACGCGAGTCCAGGGAGGCGACCGGGCCCGCCGGAATCCCCGCGCGTCCCATCCTGGCCAGGGCCATCACACCGGCCTCGCGGGGTACGTCCAGGACGTCGAAGACCCGGCCGGTGGGAAGCACGATGTTGGTCTGCGGGCTCGCCGTCCACCACCGGCGGATCGTCTCCGCGTCGGTGCTGGCCTCCACCCCCCAGGCAGCGGTGACCGGATGGGCGGCCGGGTCGGGGCAGCCCATCCGGTCGCACGTACACGCCCGGTCGCCGCCCGGGGCCGCTCCCCGGACCACGGGCCAGCCCAGACCCGCGTAGCGCAGCGCCGACTCCAGCATGCTGTCCGTAGCGTGGCGTCGTTTCCGTCGGTACAGCACGTCGGCCATCAAGACTCCCCGGTCGTCATCGGTGCGGGCGCGGCCGGCCGGTTGGCCCAGCGCCCGGCGGCCGCGACCGGGACGGGGCCTGGTCGCGTCAGCGAAGCAGTCGGGCCGCCTCGGTGGCCCAGTACGTGAGGATCTGTTCGGCCCCCGCGCGCCGGTAGGAGGTCAGGGTCTCCAGAATCGCCCGCTCCCGGTCCAGCCACCCCTTCTCGGCCGCCGCCTCGATCATCGCGTACTCACCGCTCACCTGGTAGGCCGACACGGGTACGGGGGAGGACTCGGCGACCTTGGCGACCACGTCGAGATAGGCCAGACCCGGTTTGACCATGACCATGTCGGCGCCCTCGGCCACGTCCAGGGCCACCTCGCGCAGGGACTCGCGGACGTTGGCCGGGTCCTGCTGGTAGCCGGACCGGTCACCGAACTGGGGCGCGCCCTCGGCCGCCTCGCGGAAGGGGCCATAGAACACGGAGGCGTACTTGGCCGCGTAGGCCAGGATCGGCACGTGCGGGAACCCCGCCCGGTCCAGAGCCGCGCGGATCGCCCCGACCTGGCCGTCCATCATGCCGCTGGGCGCGACCACGGCGGCTCCGGCCTCGGCCTGGGCGACGGCCACGGACGCGTACCGCTCCAGGGTGAGGTCGTTGTCGACGTGCCCGCTCTCCTCCAGCGGCCCGCAGTGGCCGTGGTCGGTGTACTCGCACAGGCACAGGTCGGCCATCACCACGATGTCGTCGCCGACCTCGGCGGACAACTCGCGCAGGGCCACCTGGACGACCCCGTCCGGGTCGTCGGCCTGCGACCCCACGCCGTCCTTGTGTTCGGGGATCCCGAACAGCATCAGTCCGCCGACCCCCGCCTCGACCGCCTCACGGGCGGCCTTGCGCAGGCTCTCCCGGGTGTGCTGTACCTGGCCGGGCATCGAGGAGATCGCCACCGGCTCGGTGAGCCCCTCCTTGACGAACAGCGGCAGGATGAGGTTCTCCGGGAGCACCCGCGTCTGCGCGACCAGACGGCGCAGCGCCGGCCCTCGGCGCAGGCGGCGCGGCCGGGCGACGGGGAACTCGGCGTCGTGTCTGGCAGCGGTCATCTCGGGGCTCCCGGGTGGTCGGGGTGTTCGGGGTGGTCGGGTCAGAGCTTGCGGCGGCGGCCGCGGCGCTTCTGGCTGGGCTTGAGGACGGGCTTGCCCGCCTCGATCGCCTCCTTGCGCTTGGCCGCACCGTACTCCGAAAGCGCCTCGGCGAGGGCGGAAACCGAGGCTTTCGGTGCCACGACGTCGACGCGCAGGCCGAACTCGATCGCGGTCTTCTCGGTCTCCGGGCCGATCACGGCGATGGCGGTGGTGTTGTGCGGCTTGCCCGCGATCCCCACCAGGTTGCGCACCGTGGACGAGGACGTGAAGAGCACGGCGTCGAAGCCGCCGCCCTTGATCGCCTCGCGGACCGGCTGGGGCGGGGGCGCGGCGCGCACGGTGCGGTAGGCCGTGACGTCGTCGATCTCCCAGCCCAGGTCGGTGAGCCCGGCGGCCAGGGTCTCGGTGGCGATGTCGGCGCGCGGCAGCAGGACCCGCTCGATGGGGTCGATCTCGGCGTCGTAGGGCGGCCAGACCTCCACCAGCCCCTTGCTGGACTGGACGTCCTCCGGGGGCTCCAGGTCGGGCTGGATACCGAAGTCCCGCACGGCCCGCGCGGTGGCCTCACCGACCACGGCGACCTTGACCCCGGCGAAGGCCCGGGCGTCCAGGCCGTAGGACTCCAGGCGCTCGCGGATGGCGCGGACGGCGTTCACGGAGGTGAAGGCGACCCACTGGTAGCGGCCGGTCACCAGGCCGCGAACGGCGCGCTCCATCTGCTGCGGGGTGCGCGGCGGTTCCACCGAGATGGTGGGCACCTCCTCGGGCACCGCGCCGTAGCCCCGCAACTGGTCGGAGAGGGCGGCGGCCTGCTCCTTGGTGCGGGGCACCAGGACGCGCCAGCCGAACAGCGGCCGGGTCTCGTACCAGGAGAGTTCGGGCTGGCGGGCCACCGGAGCCCCGACGATCATCGTCGCGGGCGCCGTGACGTGGTGGTTCTTCGCGTCGGTGGACTTGAGTTCGGCGACCAGGCGGGCCAGCGTCGAGGTGACGGTGGTCTGCTTGGTGGTACCTCCGGCCCGCACCACCGCCACGGGGGTGGTGGCGGGGCGTCCGCCCGCGACGAGGGTCTTGCACACCACGTCGAGCCCGGGCCCCTGGTGCTCGGGGGCCTCCCCCGCGGGGGCGTCCGCGCCCAGGATGACCAGGGGTGCGTCGCTGGCGGCGGCCTCCTGCCAGTCGACCTGGGCGTCTCCGTGGGGGCGGGCGTGCAGGACGCGCACCTCGGCCTGGCCGTCGGCGAGCAGGGAGATGCCGCCGAAGGTCGGGACGGAGGTGATCGAGGAGACGCCCGGGGCGACCTCGACCTCCACCCCGGCCTCCTTGCAGGCGGCGACCAGTTCGGCGCCGCGGCAGCCGAAGAAGGGGTCCCCCGAGTACAGGCGCACGACGCGCTGCCCGTCGCGGGCGCGGGTGACGGCGAGGGTGTTGATGTCCCCGCCGCACTCGGCGGCCTCCACCACGGTGACGTCCGGCGAGCAGTGGGAGAGCAGTTCCTGGCGGAAACCGGCGAGTTCCTCGGCGGCGGGCTCGCGCAGGGTGATGACCACGTCGGCGCGGCGCAGCAGCTCGGCGCCGCGCAGGGTCAGCAGGTCGGCCCCGCCCGGACCGGAACCGACCAGGGCGACGTGACCGGGAACGCGCGCGCGGCGACGCGGTTCCTCCGGCTGGGGGCTGGCGTTGGCGTTCACGTACTGGCTCCTCGTGTGTGGGTCGCCTGTGCCCCGGGACGCGGACTCCGGGGCGGTGACGGTGCGGCGGGGGCGACCCGCTCTGGTGTTCCCCCGTGCGGCTGAGGTGCTGCCCGGGTCGTTCTCCGGCTGTCTAGGGTGTGTCCCTCTCCGCGAAGGCCTCGGCGACGATGCGGTCGGCGCCCTCGGCGATCATCTGTCGGGCCAGGTCCCGCCCCAGGGCGACGGCGGTGTCGAGGTCCCCGGGCGAGTCGAGGTCGATGGTGCGTTCCCGGCGCACGGCGGTGGCACCGTTGGTGGCGACCACGGCGGCCCGCAGGCGCAGGCGGCCCTCGGTGTACTCGGCGTAGGCACCGACCGGTGCGGCACAGCCCGCTTCGAGTTCGGCGAGCACGGTGCGTTCGGCGACGACCTCGGCGCGGGTGGGCGCGTGGTCGACGGCGGACAGGTAGGAGAGGTCGGCGTCGGCCCGCTCGGTCCGGCACTCCACGGCCAGCGCGCCCTGGCCGGGTGCGGGCAGCATCTGCTCGGGCTCGAAGACGTCGGTGACGTCCTCGCGACGGCCCACGCGGCCCAGGCCGGCGTAGGCCAGGACCACGGCGTCGAGTTCGCCGGAGGAGACCTTGCCCAGGCGGGTCTCGGCGTTGCCGCGGATCGGCAGGTAGACCAGGTCGGGGCGGAGCGCGGCCAGCTGGGCGACGCGGCGCGGGGAGCCCGTGCCGATCCTGGCCCCGGCGGGCAGGTCGGCGAACTTGAGACCGTCCCGGGCGCACAGGGCGTCGCGGGGGTCGTCCCGCTCGGGGATGGCCGCGAGGACCAGACCCTCGGCGGGGGTGGTGGGCAGGTCCTTGAGCGAGTGCACCGCGAAGTCGATGGTCCCCGCGACCAGTTCGTCGCGCAGGGCGTTGACGAACACCCCGGTGCCGCCGAGCTGGGTCAGGTGGGCCTTGGTGACGTCGCCGAAGCTCGTGATGAGCTCCAGTTCGATTCGCTGACCGGTCCGCTCGGTGATCGTGTCGGCGACCCCCTGGGACTGGGTGGTGGCCATGGTGCTGCGGCGGGTGCCGAGCCTGGCGGGTGTGGCGGTCATGCCTTCTCCTGTGCGGGCCGCGCGGCGGCGACGGGCCGCCCCTGGTCGGCCACGGTCTGCGGGGACTGCGGGTCGAGGTCGAACAGTTCGCGCAGGGCGGCCTCGTAGGACTCCCCGTCGGGGGCGGCGGCCAGTTCCTTCACGCGAACGGTCGGTCTGTGCAGGAGCTTGTCGGCGACACGGCGCATGGCCCGGCCGATCTCTTCACGGGTGCGCTCGTCGAGGTCGTCGGGCAGACGGCCGTGGAGGCGGGAGAGCTCGGACTCGACGACGTCGCGGGCCTGGGCGCGCAGGGCGACGACGGTGGGGGCGACCTCGTTGGCGCGGCGGACCGACCGGAACTCGTTGACCTCCTCGTCGACGATCCCGCGTACGAGGAGGAGGGAGTTGGAGCGCCCGCCCTCGGTGTCGGCGCCGGTCGCGGCGGCCTGGCGGAGGTCCTCGATGTCGACGAGGCGGATCCCGGGCCGGTCGCGGACGGTGGGGTCGATGTCGCGGGGCAGGGCCAGGTCCAGGAAGACGAGGGGGCGGCTGCGGCCCTCGGTCGCGGCGGCCACCTCGTCGGCGGTGAGCACGAGCCCCTGGGCGCCGGTGCAGGAGATGACGAGGTCGACCTCGTCGAGCGCGTCGGCCGCCTCGGCGAAGGGGACCGTGCTCGCGTGCACGGTGTCGTACGCCTCGTTGAGGCACTCCGCGAGGCGTGCCGCGCGCTCGTGGGTGCGGTTGGCGACGATGACCGTCCCGGCGCCCTGGCGGGCGACGGTGTTGGCGGACAGCGCGCTCATCGAACCGGCTCCCAGGACCAGCACGCGGGTACCGGTGAGCGGACCGGCGGGCAGGTCGGCGCTGAGGGTGCGTGGCCGCTCCGCGGCGGGCCGCTCTGCCGCGTCCTGGTCCGCCGGGGCGCCCTGGCCGGACATGGGGCAGCCCGCGGGCGGGGTGACGTCGGCTGCGGGGATGCCCGGGCTCGGGGTGACCGAGAGGCCGCGTGCGGCGACGGTGAGGCCGAAGCTGACCATGTCGGCCCCGGCGTGGTCGAGGTGGGTCTCGGTGTGGGCGCGCTTGCCCACGCGCAGAGCGCGCTGGCCGAGGTCGTTGAGGACCCGACCGACCGAGCCCGTCTCCTGGCCCTCCTTGAGGGAGTCGCGCACCTGGCCGAGGATCTGGCCCTCGCCGACGACCATGGAGTCGAGGCCGCAGGTGACGGAGAACAGGTGCTGGACCGCGCTGTCCTCGTAGTGCACGTAGAGGTGCTCGGAGAGTTCGCCGAGGGTCACCCCGGTGTGCCAGGAGAGGAGTTCGGTGATGGCGGCCACTCCGGCGTGGTAACCGACGACGTCGGCGTAGACCTCGGTGCGGTTGCAGGTGGAGACCACCATGACCTCGTTGACCGCGTCGGAACCCACCATCTCCCCGACCGCGTTGGCACGCGTGCGCCCGTTCAGGGCGACGCGTTCGAGCAGCGCCACCGGCGAACTCCGATGGCTCAACCCCAGGGCCAGGACACTCATCCGCACTCCTATGCAGGCACTATGTCTCTCCATGTTCGGGTACGGCCGGGGTCCCCCGCCGTCAGCCCCCCGAAACGCGGCGTACGCTCGCTCTTCGCCACCGCTTCACGGGCCCCGGGACCGTTGGTCCGGGCCCCGCCCGCCTCATGTCACTTCCAGTCCCATCCGTTCCGCCCGGCCGTCGCCGTCGGCCCTGCGCTGTGCGTGGAAGGCGAGGATCTGGAGTTCGATGGACAGGTCGACCTTACGCACATCGACCCCGTCCGGCACATTCAGCACGACGGGGGCGAAGTTGAGGATGCTGGTCACCCCCGCCTCCACGAAGCGGCTGGCGACGCCCTGGGCCGAACCGGCCGGTGTGGCGATCACACCGATGGACACGCCCTTGGAACGCACAACCTCCTCCAGGCTGTCAATATGCCTCACGTCCAGCGACGCCACGGTCAGGCCGACCACGTCCGGGTCGGCGTCGAGCAGGGCCGCGATCCGGAAGCCCCGGGTGCCGAAGCCCCCGTAGTTGGCCAGTGCGCGCCCCAGGTTCCCGATGCCGACGATGGCCACGGACCAGTCCTGGGTGAGACCAAGCTCACGTGATATCTGGTAGATGAGGTACTCGACCTCGTAACCGACCCCCCGGGTCCCGTAGGACCCCAGATGGGACAGGTCCTTGCGGAGCTTCGCCGAGTTCACTCCGGCGGCGCCGGCCAACCCCTCGGAGGAGACGGTGGCGATGCCACGGCCCTGGAGGGCCTGGAGGGCTCGGAGGTAGACCGGAAGTCGGGCAACGGTGGCCTCCGGGATTCCCCTCTCCCGGGGCCGAGGTGGACGACTGGTCACAGGCGGGTGCTCCTGGGCGGCGGTCGGTTCGGGCGGGTACGGGAGCACGCGCGGTTCCTGTGCCGAACACCGCCGCCGCACGGGCTTGCCCGCCCTGCTGATTCTGGGAGCCCCAGATTACGTGCTTGTGAAAGCATGCACAAAGTGGGGTCCCATGTGACACCCCAGGGATGGGTTCACACAAATAGGACATCGGAAGGCCCGGCCGAAACGAGAGATCACACCCCCCGTATTCCGAACGGACGGAAAAGGAACCGTGCCTTTCACGGACGTGCCACCGCCGGCACAGGCACCGCTCCGCACCCGTCCCCGGGCCGGACCGTACCGGCCCTGCGGACCCGCGCGGGTCCGCAGGGCCGCACGGGTTTCGGGGGGCCGCACCGGTTCAGAGGGACAGCGCCGCACGCAGGCGCCCCTCCGACACCCGCCAGAAGTCGTGACGGCGCCCGTCGACGAAGGTCACCGGGATCTTGTCCCAGTACTCCTCCCGGTCCGCCTCCGACACCGAACCCAGATCCTGTTCCGCCCGGTCCGCCCCGAGGTCGTCCGTCACCCGCTCGATGACCGACCACGCCTCCTCGCACAGGTGGCACCCGTCCCTGCCGAGCATGACCACGCGCGCCTTTTCCGACCACGCAGGGGTTTCCGCCATGTTTCACTCCGATTCCGTCACGCTTTCCGGCCCCTCACCCGCCCGCGAAGGGCGGTAGGACCTCGATCACAGTCCCGTCCGCGACCGCGACTTCACCATGAGCCCTCCGCCCGACCGGCTGCTCGTCCACCAGGAGGGAGGAAGCCCCCAGCACGCGCAGGAAACGGTCGTCGGGGTGCAGGTGACACGCCGCTTCGAGAGCCGCCGCGAGGGTGTGCGCATCGACGGTCTCCTCAGCTGTTCCAGCGGCCTCCTTAGCGGAAGCCCAGTACCGGATAGTGCACTTCGCCATCTGTTGATTATCCTTGGAGTTGCTCGGAGGCGACGTATTAAACAATCTTCACCGGGGGCAATGGCGCCTTCGATCGCCCGTTACACGCGGGCCGACGAGAAGAGACGCATGAGCCATCTGCTGCTACTGACGAACTCGAACGAACCGTCCGACCACGTTCTTCCCGCCCTCGGACTCCTCCTGCACTCGGTGCGGGTGGCGCCCGCGGAGGCCGGAGCCCTGCTGGCATCCGGGGCCGGCGGAAACTCGGGCACCCCGGTTGACGCCATTCTGGTCGATGCCCGGACCGACCTGGCGGCGGCCCGCAACTTCTGCCGTCTGCTCGACACCACCGGACTGGACTGTCCGCTGCTGGTCGTCCTCACCGAGGGCGGCGTCGCGGCACTGACCCCGGACTGGCAGGTCGACGACTTCGTCCTGGCCACCGCCGGACCCGCCGAGGTCGAGGCCCGCCTCCGCCTCGCCGTCGGTTCGGCCGACGCCGGGGCCGACGACCCGGACGAGATCCGCCGCGGCGACCTCGTGATCGACGAGGCCACCTACATCGCCCGCCTGCGCGGACGCATCCTCGACCTCACCTTCAAGGAGTTCGAACTGCTCAAGTTCCTGGCGCAGCACCCCGGCCGGGTGTTCACCCGGGCGCAGCTGCTCCAGGAGGTCTGGGGATACGACTACTTCGGCGGCACCCGGACGATCGACGTCCACGTCCGACGGCTGCGCGCCAAACTGGGCTCGGAGTACGAGTCGCTCATCGGAACCGTCCGCAACGTGGGTTACCGCTTCGTACCGGACACCAAGGCGGCATCGGCGGCGAACGCTTCGGCCGACCCGGCCGAGCAACTGCCCGCGGCCCGTTCCGCGGAGGCCGGGACCAACTAACGGCCCGAGCCCGGCACCGCCGGTCACGACCACCCCGGGGCGCCCGCGTTCGCGCGAGGGCGCCCCGGAGTCCTTCGTCGAGTCATTACCTCCTGAAGAGTCCGATTCGCCTCCGACGGGCGGGTGATTCCAAAACCCAGCGCGCTCGCACTCGTACTCCGCGTTCACACGCTCTAAGATCGTTGACGCACCCGACGGACGGGGCATGGCAGGCGCGGCGGAGCCCTGCGTCCGGGTGCGGTCCGAGCCGCAATGGCGCGTCACCGGAGGAGTGAGATCGCACCGATGCCGTCCCCCGCCACCCCCGCCCCGTACAGACCCCGCCTGCTCAGAGTCATCGGTGCCGCCTTCGTCGGCTCCACACTGATCGCCGTGATGGCGCCCGCGCACGCCGACCCGGTCGCGGCCTCCCTCTCCTTCGACCGCCCCACCGAGAAGGTCGAGGCGGGCACCGAGCTCGCGCCCAACCCCCTCACGGTGACCAACAACAGCGGCGAACTGACCCTGTGCCTCATCGGCCTGGACGTTGCGGCCTCCGACTTCCGCAGCGAGGGCTTCCCGGCCGGGGCCGAGGTCGCCCCGGGCGCCGGCCTCCCGCTCGGCAAGGTGGACGGATCGGCCCGCCAGACGGTCGACGTGGTGGCGACCCTGGCCTACGCGTTCGCCGACGCCGAGAGCGGGTGCGTCGGCGCCGAGGCGGACGAGTACGCCGCCGCCACCTGGTCGGTCCAGGTCACCGAGCCCACGCCTTCCCCCACACCGACCCCGACTCCCACCGATCCGCCGACCAGGACCCCCAGCCCGTCGCCGACCGACCCGCCGACCAAAACCCCCAGCCCGAGCCCCACCGAGAAACCCACCAAGACCCCCAGTCCCAGCCCCACCGAGAAACCGATCAAGCCCTCCAACCCCACACCGTCCCCGACCTCCCCCACGGAGTCGGAGTCGGGGACGCCCACACCAAAACCGTCACCGACCGCTGACACCACCGACAAGGACTCGAGCGGCAGGTCCGGCGACGGGGGTTCGGGCAACAGGAACTCCGGTAGCGGTAACTCCGGCAACGACCGGACCCCCTCGAACGACTCAGGCCGGTCACCGCGCTCGAACGTCAGCAGTGCGCCCACCAGCAGCGCGAGCATCCCCACGCTCCCGCGCGAGGAGGCCGAGCTCCCCGACCTCGCCCCGGGCCCGGCCGAGGACCTCGCCGAACTCCCGCTGGTCACCCCCACCT
The DNA here is from genome assembly GCF_055763695.1 of Nocardiopsis moroccensis. Lineage (NCBI taxonomy): Bacteria > Bacillati > Actinomycetota > Actinomycetes > Streptosporangiales > Nocardiopsidaceae > Nocardiopsis > Nocardiopsis moroccensis. Next base: position 4,282,103 of record NZ_CP199747.1, read on the forward strand.
CCGAGGAGGACGAGGACACCGAGACCGAGATCGCCGCGGATCACACGGACCTCGGCCCCTCGGTCACGCCAGCGGTCCTGCTCGCCGCGTTCCTGCTCGCCCTGCTGCTGGCCACCCCGCTCGCCCCCACCCGCAGGGTCCGGATCGGCGGCGGCTACCAGGGCAGGCGCCGCAAGGGCTGACCAGCACCCGCACCGAACCGGGTCTCGGGAGTCGCTCCGGGACCCGGAACCGCGCCGGGTTCCGCGCCCCCGCTCCGGAAACCGCCGGAAGCGGGCGTCGGGGCCAGGAGTTCGGCCAACAGGATCTAGGATTCTGGCTCATGAGTACCCCGCTAGTCACCGACAACCTCGCGCCCGAACTGGCCGAACCCGTCCTCAACCTGGCTGAGGCGGCGCGCGCCGCCGACGGGGTCCCGCCCCTGTCCGAGCACACCCTGCTCCGGATCAGGCACGGCGCCCCCGCCGGCAGCAGCCGCTTCCACGTGCTCTCCGAGGACGGCCGGGCCGTGGGCTTCGCTTTCGTCGAACGGGTCGAGGGCGAACCCGACTCCGGTGAGGTCGTGGTCGACCCCGCCCACCGGGGCCGGGGGCACGGCTCCGCGCTGCTGCGTTCGGTCCGCGCCGACGCCGGCCCGGATGGGGTCCGGGTGTGGGCGCACGGACGGACGCCCGGAGCGGTCTCGGTGGCGGAGGCCGAAGGGTGGGTCCCCGCCCGCGAACTCCACAAGATGCGAATGCCCCTGCGCGACCTGGGACCCGAGGTGCCCGGCGGGCCGTGGACCGCGCCCGAGATCCCCGAGCCCGCTCTGCGTCCGGAGGTGGCCGAGAAGGTCCGGATCCGCCCCTTCGTGGTGGGCCAGGACGAGCAGGCGTGGCTGGAGGCGAACGCGCGCGCCTTCGCCGACCATCCCGAGCAGGGTTCCCTGACCCTGGACGACCTGCTCCAGCGGGAGGTCGAGGACTGGTTCGACCCGCGGGGCTTCTTCGTCGCGGTCACCAACAGCGGTTCGATCGCCGCCTACCACTGGACCAAGACGCACGCGGACGGAGCGGGGCTCAGCGACAGCGAGACCGTGGGTGAGGTCTACGTGGTCGGTGTGGACCCCGACTGGCAGGGCACCGGCCTGGGCCGCGCCCTGACCCTGGCCGGGCTGGCCCACCTGCGCGACGCCGGGCTGCCCTGGGTGCACCTGTACGTGGACGGGGACAACGAGGCGGCGGTGCGCCTGTACGAGTCCCTCGGTTTCTCCATGTGGGACACGGACGTGATGTTCGCCCCGTCCGGCGACCGGGACTGAGCGGCCGGCAGCCACCCGTCCGAAGCGGATTCGACGTGCGAGGCGGACCGTTTTCCGGGTGCGTCTTGTCACATTCACCGACCGAACTCCTTTGCGCCACGGGAGTGCGACACCGCGTTCACCTCCCGTTCACCTTTCCTGGGACAACTGGTCACCTCCTACGCCTACCTTCGCATTCGGCGCGGTTCGGCTGTCGTCCTCGCGTCGACCGCGACACGGCGGTCGTCCCCCGTGCGACGCGCGGCCGTCCCGGTGGGACACGGACCGAGCGACCGGACCCGCAACCCTTCCGAACCGGAGAACCCATGACGACCACGGACGCGCCCCAGGCGGCACCGCCGCCCACGGGCAAGCGCCGGATCGGCGATGTCGTTTTCGCCGGGCTCGCCCGAGGCTCGGGCCTCCTGATCCTGCTGATCCTCGCGGGTGTGGCCGCCTTCCTGCTGATCCAGGCCTGGCCCTCGCTGGCGGCCAACACCTCGAACTTCCTGACCAGCCAGTCATGGGAAGCCAACGTCCGGGAGAACCCGTCGTTCGGTGTGGCCGCGCTGGCGTTCGGTACGGTCATGGCCGCCGCGATCGCGCTCCTGCTCGCCACCCCGGTGGCGATCGGCATCGCGCTGTTCATCGTCTACTACGCGCCCCGCAAGCTGGCCACGACGCTCGGCTACCTGGTGGACCTGCTCGCCGCGATCCCCAGCGTCGTCTACGGCCTCTGGGGCATGATGGTGCTCGCCCCGGAACTGGTACCGGTCTACGACGGCATGACCGAGTACCTGGGCTGGATCCCGCTCTTCGCCGGGCCCGCCTCCACCTCCGCCAGGACCCTGCTCACCGCGGGCATCGTCCTGGCCGTCATGATCCTGCCGATCATCACCGCGATGTCGCGGGACGTGTTCCACCAGGTCCCGCAGGGCCACCGCGAGGCCGCGCTCGCCATGGGCGCCACCCGCTGGGAGATGATCCGCCTCGCCGTCCTGCCCTTCGGCAAGTCCGGCATCGTCGGCGGCGCCATGCTCGGCATGGGCCGCGCCCTGGGCGAGACCATGGCGGTCGCCATGATCCTCTCCCCGTCCCTGGCGATCTCCTTCAACCTGCTCCAGAGCGGCAACCAGACCATCGCCGCGCACATCGCGCTCCAGTACCCGGAGGCCACCGGCTACGGCGTGTCCGCGCTGATCGCCGCCGGTCTGGTCCTGTTCGCGATCACCCTGGCCGTCAACATGGGCGCCCGCTACGTCGTGGCCCGGGGCAACAAGGAGTCCGCATGAGCATGACGACCACGCAACCCCCCGGGCCCGAAGCGGGACCGGGTAAGAGCGAACTGCGCGCCGGCGCCCTGCCGAACCGTTTCCCCGCCGTCCTGCTTCTCGTCTGCGCCGCGGTGGTCGCGGGCGTACTGGCCGCGTTCGCCTCCTTCGGCCTGATCCTGTGGGCCCTGCTGACCGGCGTCTCCTACGTGGTCATCGCCGTGACCGCCTCGGCCAGGGTGGAGGGCGGCCGCAAGGCCAAGGACCGCCTGGTCACCTCGCTGGTCTACTCGGCGTTCCTGCTCGCGATGGTCCCGCTGGTGTCCCTGCTGTACACGGTCGTCAGCTACGGCCTGGACCGCTTCGACTGGTACTTCCTCACCGTGTCGATGAACGGCGTCCTGCCGAGCATGGACGCGGGCGGCGTCTACCACGCGATCGTCGGCACCCTGGCGATCACCGGCATGGCGACGCTCATCTCGGTGCCGATCGGTGTGCTGACCGCCGTCTACCTGGTCGAGTACGCCCAGGGCCGCCTGAAGAAGGTCATCACGTTCTTCGTGGACGTCATGACGGGCATCCCCTCCATCGTCGCGGGTCTGTTCGTGGTGGCGCTGTGGATGATGCTCTTCGGTCCGGGCAGGACCAACGGTGCCGCGGGCGCCGTCTCCCTGGCCGTGCTGATGATCCCCGTGGTGGTCCGCTCCAGCGAGGAGATGCTGCGCCTGGTCCCCCGCGACCTGCGCGAGGCCTCCTACGCCCTGGGCGTGCCCAAGTGGCGCACGATCACCAAGGTGGTGCTGCCCACCTCGGCCGCTGGCCTGACCACCGGAATCATGCTCGCCATCGCGCGTGTTATCGGAGAGACGGCACCTCTGGTCCTCACCGCGGGATCCTCGGCGGTCGCCATCAACTGGAACCTGTTCGACGGCCAGATGATGAACCTCCCGGTGTTCATCTACTCGCAGTTCCGCATGGGTGGGGCCGTCAACTACGAGAGGGCCTGGGCAGCGGCGCTGACGCTGGTCCTGACGGTCATGCTGCTGTTCTTCCTGGCACGCCTGATCGGCCGCCTGTTCGCACCCAAGTCCCGCTAGAGCACTCGAGGTACATCCTGTGGCGAAACGAATCGACGTCTCCGGACTCCATGTCTACTACGGCGACTTCCTCGCCGTGGAGGACGTGTCCATGACCATCGAGCCCCGGTCGGTGACGGCGTTCATCGGGTCCTCCGGCTGCGGCAAGTCCACCTTCCTGCGCACCCTCAACCGGATGCACGAGGTCACCCCCGGTGCCCGGGCCGAGGGCAAGGTCCTCCTCGACGACCTCGACATCTACGGCCGCGAGGTCGACCCGGTGATGGTCCGGAGCGAGATCGGCATGGTCTTCCAGAAGGCCAACCCGTTCCCCACGATGTCGATCTACGACAACGTGATCGCCGGGGCCAGGCTCAACAACAAGCGGATGAGCAAGTCCGAGGCCGACGACCTGGTGGAGGAGTCGCTGCGCGGCGCCAACCTCTGGGGCGAGGTCAAGGACCGCCTGAACAAACCGGGTGCGGGCCTGTCCGGCGGCCAGCAGCAGCGCCTGTGCATCGCCCGCGCCACGGCGGTCAGGCCGTCCGTGCTGCTGATGGACGAGCCCTGCTCCGCCCTGGACCCCATCTCGACGCTGGCGATCGAGGACCTCATTCACAACCTGAAGGAGGACTACACGATCGTGATCGTCACGCACAACATGCAGCAGGCAGCCCGGGTCTCCGACCGGACCGCCTTCTTCAACCTGTCGGCCCCCGGCAAGCCCGGCAGGCTGATCGAGATGGGCGAGACCAACCAGATCTTCACCCGCCCGGAGCAGAAGGACACCGAGAACTACATCACCGGCCGGTTCGGGTGATGAGCACTCCCCTGGTGATCGACACCGACACCGCCCAGGACGACTGCGTCGCCCTGCTGGTGGGGCTGCTGGACCCCGCCGCGGACCTGCGGGCGATCACCATGGTCGCCGGGAACGTGGGCTTCGACCAGCAGGTGCGCAACGCCTTCATGACGCTCAACGTCGCCGGCGGGCGCACCGGGGTGCCCGTCCACCTGGGCTGCCGCCGCCCCCTCGTCCGCGAGTGGGTGAGCGCGGAGAACGTGCACGGGGACGGGTCCGGCGGGCTCCGGATGGACCAGGACGGGCTGGAGCCGAGCGGCGAGCACGCCGTGGACGCCCTGGTGCGGATGGCCGCGGAGAACCCCGGGGAGCTGTCGGTCGTGGCGATCGGGCCGCTCACCAACATCGCCGCCGCAGTGGTCAAGGACCCGGCTTTCGCGGGCAACGTGAAGTCGCTGTACGTGATGGGCGGGTCGAACAACGGGCGGGGCAACATCACGGCCGCCGCCGAGTTCAACTTCTACGTGGATCCCGAGGCCGCCAAGGCGGTGTTCGCCGCCGGGTTCGACATCACCGTGGTGCCCTGGGACCCGCTCACGCTGCGGCAGGCCGTGTTCGGGCAGGAGCGGCTGGACGAGATCGCCGCCCTGGGCACCCCGCTGGCCCGGTTCTTCACGAGGATCTGCGGCCCGACCCTGGAGTTCGACCGCAGCGTCGGCATCGACGGCACCACCCACCCCGACTCCCTGACCGCCGCGGTGCTGCTCCGTCCCGAGCTCGTTCGTGCGTCTTCGCGCTACCACGTGGACGTGGAGACCGCCGGGGAGCTGACCCGCGGCTACGCGGCGATGTCCTGGGGCGTCCACGGGCTGGAGCCCAACGCCCGGGTGGTCGAGGAGATCGACGCGGAGGGCTTCTTCGGGTACGTGCTGGAGCTGCTGTCCCGCGACACCGAGCCGCCCCGGGCGGTCACCGGCCTGTGAGCCGGACGGCCGGGCTCGAACACGGTGATTCCGGCCTGGACCAGCCTGCTGAAGGGCTGGGCCTCCGGGACGAGGGCGGCGAGCTCCGGGGTGATCTCCTCGGCCACGGGGTGTCCTTCCTGTGCGCGGTACCGCCCCCTAGGACCCGGCCCGGCCGGCCTCCCGGTGCGCGCCCGTCCGGATACCGTGCGCGCCCGGACCGCCGCTCTACGAGGTCACTGTCCGGGATGTGTTTCGTTCGACTCTGGCAAATTGCCCCTTTTTTTGGGCCTATGTCACCTAGGGTCCCCCTTGAGCAAGGGAGGATGATGGTGGTGCGTAGCTTCACGTCGGTACCAGCCGCCGTTCTCCTGGTCGCCCTCGTCGGTTGCGGGCCCGAGACCGCGACCACCACGAGCGACCAGGAACAGAACACGGAGAACAACACCGAGACCACACAGGCCCCCGAAGAGACCACGCAGAGCCCCGAGGAACGGGACCCCGGCGGCCAGGAGCCCACCCGGACCCCGCCGCCCCGTGGCGGGGAGGAGGAGCCCCCATACCTCCCCGACGAACCGGTCTCGCTCGGCCTCGGGGAGAGCCACGAGTTCGAGGACGGCTTCACCGTCTCGATGGGCCCCGTGGAGCGCCGGACCGAGTCCGTGGAGGAGTACGGCACCACCGGGGAGGACACCGGGCCGGAGGAGGAGGGAACCTCCGAGGAGACTCCCGAGGAACCCGCCGCTCCCACCGGGGAGGAGTCCGAGGAGGGTGACGAGGGGGCGGAGGCCACCGAGGACACCACGGGGGAGCCCACCGACGAGACCACCGGGGCGCCCGGGTCTCCGGCGGAGGACGAGGCCACCGGGGAGGCCACGGAGGACCCCACAGAGGAGGCCACCGAGGAGCCTTCGGACGAGGCCACGGAGGAGCCGACGCAGGAGCCCTCCGGGGAGGCCACGGAGGGTGCGGCGGAGGAGGGCGACGACTACTTCGCCTGGACGGTGGAGATCACCAACGGCACGGACCAGACGGTCCACACCGGTTCGATCACCAGCACGTGCGCGGTGGGCGACCCGCTGGAGGAGTCCTCCGCTCCGGTCCTGGGAGAGACCGTCAACCCGCCGCAGAACCTGGAACCGGGCCAGAGCGGCAGCTGGGAGGCGGACTGCTGGGTCAACGAGGAGGACACCTACCTGTCCTGGACCCTGGAGTTCTTCGACGAGGACGGGAACAGGCTCTACGCCCCGCTGCACTTCTCCGGCGACGTGGCCTGAACACACCCGGCCACGGGACGCCCCGTGGCGGGGCCGCCGGTACCGGCGGCCCCGCCCTCCCGGAACACCGCTCGACGTGAAGCAGTCGACCGGACCGGGGCCCGCTCCCCGACGTATCCTGACCGATTCCTGGAACACCTCCGTGAGCACACTTCCCGCTTATAGCATAAATGCTATGCCCTGGGGTAAGATCGAACTGGAGACGGAAGTCAGCGCATGGTTGGCAGGACTCACCGAAGAGGAATGGGCACAGGCACTTTTCCATCTGGACCTTCTGGAGTCCCGGGGGGTGAACCTCGGTTTCCCGTACACGAGCCAACTCGACGGCAAGCTTCGGGAACTCCGGTTCTACTGCGGCGGACGCCAGGTCCGCATCACCTACTTCATCACCGGAATGCGTCGCATCATCATGCTGACCGTGTTCCACAAGACCCGCCGCCGTGAATCCGCCGAGGTACGGCGGGCGAAACGCGCGATGGACACGTGTGTGGAAGCTGGCCACACCACCGACGAGGAGGAAGCGTGAGCATCCCCGACCGAGTGACCCTTGACGACCTCAGAGCCTCCGAGCGCTTCGAACGCCCCGAGGTTCAGGAAGCCTACGAGACGACCCGGCTGCGGTTCGAGCTCGGTGAGGCGGTCAGGCTGCGCAGGGAGGAACTCGGCTGGTCCCAGGCCGAGCTGGGGCGCCGATGCGGGATGCCGCAGTCCAGCATCGCCAGGTTCGAGCACGGTGGCACACAACCAACCCTGACCACCCTGGAACGACTCGCCGAAGCTCTGGGGCTGGTACTGAACGTGCGCCTGGAGTCTCCGAACGCAGCCTGAACACACCCGGCCACGGGACGCCCCGTGGCGGGGCCGCCACCGGCACCGGCGGCCCCGCCACGGTTCAGGGCACCTGCGCGGCCTCCGATCCGTACGGCACGGCGCGCACCAGGCTGACCCCCAAGGTCCGCCCGTGGGGCGCCGTGTAGGTGCGCTCCTCCCCCTGGGCGGCCCCGATCAGGGCCCGGCCCAGCGGCGAGTCGGGCGAGCAGACCGGGATCCCGTCGGAGTCGGCGCGGTCGCGCACACCCAACAGGAAGGTCTCGGGCTCGGGGTCGTCCCCGTAGCGGACGGTGACCACCATGCCGGGCTCGGCGATGCCGTCGTCCGGCGGCGCCTCCCCGACGACCGCGTCCTTCAACAGGTCCTGGATCCGGTTGACGCGCGCCTCACGGGCGTCCCTGTCCTCGATGCCGGTGAAGCCGTACTCCTCGGGGTCAGCCATGCCGGTGAGGACGGCCAGTTCTGCGGTGAGCCGTTCGTACGTCCCCGGGGTGAGCCAGGTGCGGTTGTTCTCGGCCATGGAATCCTCCTTGTACGCATGGCGCCCCGCCGGGGTTCGGCGGGGCGCTGCTGGAACGGGTGCGGGGCTGGGTCAGCGGAGGGGGTCGAAGGGCCGCAGCACCGGTGACGGGACCCCGGTGGCGACCGTCCGGGCGAGCAGGCGGCCGGTGATCGGACCGTGGGTGAGTCCCCACATGCCGTGCCCGCCCGCCACGTACAGCCCCGGGATCCGGGTGGGGCCGACCAGGGGGAGGCCGTCCGAGGTGACGGGCCTGGAGCCCACCCACTCGTCGGTACGTCTACGCAGGTCGGCACCGGCCAGATAGGGTTCGGCCGACTCCGTGATGGCCCGGACCCGCTCGGTGCGCAGGGGCGCGTCGACGTCGCGGAACTCCATCGTCCCGGCGACCCGCAGCCCCTCGCCGTGCGGTGTGCAGGCCACCCGCACCTCGGGCAGGTACACGGGCCCGGGCACGGGTCTCGCGGTCGGGACCATGAAGCTGTAGCCCCTCCCCGGCCGCAGCGGCACGTTGACGCCCCAGGGGCGTGCCTGCCGGCCGAGCCAGGCCCCCGTGGCCACCACGACCGCGTCCGCCGACTCCGTCTCCCCGTGCGCCGAGCGCAACCGGAAGCCGCCGTCACGAGCCTCCACCCCGGTCACCCGGAACCCCTCGACCACGCTCCCGCCGCGCTCGCGCACGGAGTCCGCGAGCGCGTGCGTGTACACGCCGGGGTTGACGTAACGCTGCCCGTCGATCCGCACACCGGCCCGCACCGCCTCCGAGGCGAGCGGCACCTGCGCGCGAGCCGCCTCCCCCTCCAGGGCGGTGTAGGTCAGCGGCAGCCCTGCCTCACGGGCCGCGTCCAGCTCCATGAGCAGCCGGGCCGCGTGCTTGTGCGCGGTGAACAGCGCGGTGACCGGGGAGGATTCGACTCTGGCGGCCACCCCGCCCTCGGACAGCTCCTCGAAGGCGTCCAGACAGGCCGAGCTGAGCGGGACGTTGCCGCGCAGCGCCCGTTCCCAGGCCGCCTGCCCGCTGTGCAGGGCGAACGACGCCAGGAAGCGCAGGAGACCGGTGTCCGTGGTGGGAGGCACGGACAGCGGAGCCTTCGGGTCGAACAGCGCCTTCAGCCCGTTGCCCAGCACACCCGGCTCGTTCAGCGGAATGGCCAGGCCGGGTGCGATCCAGCCCGCGTTGCCCCAGGACGAGCCCGAGGCCACCGTGTCGCGTTCGACCACGGTTACCCCGACCCCGTACTTCTGGAGGAACCAGGCGGTCGACAGACCGACGATCCCGGCCCCGACGACGATGACGGTACGCGGTGCGTCCGCGCCCTTCCCGGACATGGCGAGTTCTCCTGTGCATGCTGACTGACGGGTACGGAACCGCACCCGACCAGAGTCTCCCCCGGAAGCAGGACGTGCCCTTTGTCCCAGCGGAACAATCTCGACGTACGCTCATGTGGGATCCCGACAACGGACAGAGCCGGGACCAGAGATCGAAGGAACGGTTTCGATGGTGCTGCTGGACCGGTTGGTGACGATCCTCGGCACGTACGGCACTCGGCTGGTGGGCCCGCGCCCCGCCGCGGAGACGGTGCTGCGCGGTGTGGCCGTGCACGATCCCGCCGCGCAGGGGCCGGAGGAGGCCGACGTCCTCCTCGCCGTGGGCGTCCAGGACCCGCTCCTGGCGGTCGAGCTCGCCGAGCGGTCCCGGGCCCTGGCCGTCGTGGTGCGGACCGCGCGGGAGGACGCGGCCGACCCGCACGGGGAAGCCGCCGCCCGGGCCCGGGCGGGCGGGATCGCACTCCTGGTCGTGGACCCGGCGGTGTCCTGGGGGCAGGCCGCCGGCGTGGTGTACGGGCTGGTGCTGGAGGGCGGTGAGACCGAGGCCGGGAGGGGCCCGGCGGACCTGCCCGCGCTGGCGGACACGATCGCCGCCCGGGTCGGCGGGCCGGTCACCATCGAGGACCCGAGCCTGCGCGTGCTGGCCTACTCGGACCGCCAGACCGAGGCCGACCGGGCCCGGTGGGACACCATCCTGGGCCGCAGGGTCCCCGAGGCGGTCCAGCACCACCTCGAACGCACAGGGGTCGTCGCGCACCTGGCCTCGTCCGCGGAGCCGGTGTTCCTGCCGCCCGAACCGGCCCTGGGCCTGGGCGGGCGCACCGCGGCGGCGGTGCGGGTCGGGAGGGAGTTCCTGGGGTCGGTCTGGGCCGCCTGCGAGGGCCCGCTGGACGAGGAACGCTCGGTGTTGCTGGCCGAGGGCGCCCGCACCGTCGCCCTGCACCTGTTGCGCACCAGGGTCAGCGCGGACCTGGAGCGGCAGGTGGAGTCAGACCTGGTGAGCCGCCTGTTGGAGGGGGCGATGGACCCGACCGAGGCCGCCGGGCGCCTGGGGTTGGCAGCGACACCGCACCGGGTGGTCGCCCTCCAGGCCCACACCCCCGACGAACGGCACTCCGCCACCCTGATGACCTTCGAGCGGGCCACCACCGGGTTCGGCTGGTCGCGCCCGGGGCGGAGCACCGTGTTCGGCAGCACCGTCTACACGGTGTTGCCCTGCGGGGCCGATCCCGCCCCGGCCCGGGAGTGGGTGGCGCAGACCACCCGCTCCCTGCCCGGGCACGTGGTGGTCAACGCGGGGATCGGCGCCCCCGCGGACCTGGCCGGGCTCTCGGCGAGCCGCAGGGAGGCCGACGAGAGCCTCACCCTGCACGCCTCCCGGCCGGGGAGGGCAGCGGTGGCCTACGACGAGTCCTGGGACGAGGTGCTGGTCCACCGCCTGCGGATGGCCTCAGCGTCCGGTCGGCGCCCGGCCGACGGCCCCGTGGCCGAACTCACGCGCCACGACGCCGCGCACGGCACGCACCACACGCGGACGCTGCGCGCCTGGCTCCGGGCGCAGGGCGATCCGAACAGGGCCGCTGAGGAGCTGGGCGTGCACCCCAACACGGTCCGGCACCGGATGCGGAGGATGGCCGAGGTCACCCCGCTCGGCCTGGACCAGCCCAGGATGCGGCTGGCCCTGGCCATCGCGCTGGAGGTCCACGCACCCGGCGGGCAAGCTCCCTGAGAGCGCCCGGGGGGCACCTCGGCCGGAAGGTGCGTCCTCCCCCTACCCGTGCTTGACGACGATGGTCTCCACCGTGTTGGCGACGTGCTCGAAGGCGTCGGCGGCGGTCTCCAGCTCCTCGATGACGTCCTTGAGTTTGAGTACGGTCAGCGCCTCGTACTCTCCGCTGAACAGCTTGGCGAGGAGTTTGCGGTAGATGCGGTCCGCCTGGTTCTCCAGCTGGTTGATCTCGATCCAGTAACGGGTGAGGTCCCTCATGGACCGGAGTCTGGGCATGGCCTCCGCGGTGAGTTCGGCGGCCCGTTCGAGCACCTCGATCTGGTCGATGATGCCCTTGGGGAGCCGTTCCAGCCCGTACAGGCCGATGAGGTCGACGGCGGCCTCCATGGAGTCCATGACGTCGTCCAGGTTGGAGGCGAGTCGGTAGATGTCCTCGCGGTGCAGCGGGGGTGCGGAGCTCTTGTTGAGCCGACGCATGATCGCGTGGGTGGCGTCGTCACCGGCGTGCTCGCAGGCACGCATCTTCTCGGTGATGGCCTCTCGATCGGCCCCGTCACTCATCAGTTCCACCAGCAGGCGGGCCCCGATGACCAGGTTGTTCGCCGAGTCGGTGAACATCTCGTAGTAGCTGTCATCACGCGGGCGCAAGCGCAGGCGCACGTCGTTCTCCCGATGGTGCGGTGGTCTTCCTTGGTGGATGTTAAGGGCGCTGACCAGCTGCTTCAGCGCGACAGCGTGGGCTTCCCACGCGCCGGCCCCGTACTGGGGGAGGCGGGTCCGGGTGCGGTCACCCCTCGTTCATCTGTCTGTGTCGACGCGTGGAACGCCGCGGGGCGCGGGTTCCCTCGCAATCCTCCCAATCTCGGACGACACCGGGACGGTTCGGGACGCTACCGTGTCCTGCTCCCGCTGGCCAGCGGGGCGCTGAGACAGGAATCACCCAATCGAGCGGAGACCGGTGGACAGCCGCACCGGAATACCCCGATGTCCACCTTCGGGCCATTCCTTCGCAAAGACAAGTATCCCCGGTGTTCATCCTTCCGATCACCCGGGCCAGTGGTCTCCGGCCCCGGCGGACCTGCACCGGGCCCTTCGCCCGGTCTAGGATCTGCGCATGCCTTCCGCTCTGACCCCGGGCGCCGTGCGGCGCCTGCGCGCCGCGTTGGACGAACAGCTCTCCGCCCTGGGCGAACCCGCCTTCGAGGGCACCGACGAGGAGGCGGTGGCCGCGTCCGTGCGGGCGGCCCTGCGCGCCGAGGAACCGCTGCGGCCGCTGATGAAGGCCGCGGTCCGGTGCAGCCTCGCGGTCCTGGCCGACCGGGTCCCGGGGCACAGCCTGGAGGTGCGCGTGCCCCCGTACGGGGCGGTCCAGGTGATCGAGGGGCCCAGGCACACGCGCGGCACCCCGCCCGGGGTCGTCGAGGCCGACCCCCTCACCTGGCTGCGGTTGGCCGGGGGCCGGACCGACTGGGAGAGCGCGGTCGGGGGGCACGACGTGCGGGCGAGCGGGGTGCGCTCCGACCTGTCCGAGCACCTTCCGCTGTGGCCGGATGAGCCGTCGGCGTGAGCCCGCCGCGGTGACCTCCGACCCCGGTTGGCACCCCGCCTTCGGCCAGCGGCTAAGCTGTGCCTGTGTCGTACTCCGACGGCCGGCTCTCCATGGACCTCGATCCGCTCGAACGCGGCCCGCAGGACGCCTGCGGCGTTTTCGGGGTCTGGGCACCCGGCGAAGAAGTCAGCAAGCTCACCTACTTCGGCCTCTACGCGCTCCAGCACCGCGGCCAGGAATCCGCGGGCATCGCCACAAGCGATGGGGAGCGGATCGTCGTCTACAAGGACATGGGACTGGTCTCCCAGGTCTTCAACGAGGCGACGCTCGACTCCCTGGGAGGCCACCTCGCGATCGGCCACTGCCGTTACTCCACCACCGGTTCACCGGTGTGGGAGAACGCCCAGCCGACCTTCTACACCGCGCGTGAGGGGGGGTTGGCGCTCGGCCACAACGGCAACCTGATCAACACGCCGGAACTGGCCGCGCTGCTGCCCGACCAACGGCGCGGCGCCACGACCGACACCGAGGTCCTCACCAATCTCCTCGCGGCCAGGGCCAAGGACGGCCAGGCCCTCGAGGACGCGGCCATGGAGCTCCTCCCCAAGGTGCAGGGTGCGTTCTCCCTCGTCTTCATGGACGAGAACACCCTCTACGCCGCGCGCGACCCGCAGGGCATCCGCCCGTTCGTGCTCGGCCGTCTCGGGGAGACCTCCGGCGCCGGCGGCTGGGTGGTCGCCAGTGAGACCGCGGCCCTGGACATCGTGGGCGCCACGGTCGTCCGCGAGATCGAGCCGGGCGAGCTCCTGGTGATCGACGGCGACGGTGTCCGTTCCCGCAGTTTCGCCCCGGCCCGCCGCAAGGGCTGCCTGTTCGAGTACGTCTACCTGGCGCGCCCGGACACCACCATGAACGGGCGCAACGTGAACTCCACCCGGGTGGAGGTCGGCCGCCGCCTGGCCAGGGAGCACCCGGTCGAGGCCGATCTGGTCATCCCGGTTCCCGAGTCCGGCACCCCCGCCGCGGTGGGGTACGCCGAGGCGAGCGGGATCCCCTTCGCCCAGGGCCTGGTGAAGAACTCCTACGTGGGCCGCACGTTCATCCAGCCCAGCCAGACCCTGCGCCAGCTGGGTATCCGGCTCAAGCTGAACCCGCTGCGCGAGGTCATCGAGGGCCGCCGCCTGGTGGTCGTGGACGACTCGATCGTGCGCGGCAACACCCAGCGCGCCCTGGTCCGGATGCTCCGCGACGCGGGCGCCGCCGAGGTGCACGTGCGGATCTCCAGCCCGCCGGTGCTGTGGCCCTGCTACTACGGCATCGACTTCGCCACCCGTGCCGAGCTCATCGCCGCGAACCTGTCGGTGGACGAGATCGCCGAGTCGGTGAACGCGGACTCGCTGGCCTACGTGGACCTGGACGAGCTCGTGGCCGCCTCCGAGCAGCCCAAGGACCAGCTGTGCCGCGCCTGCTTCGACGGGGTGTACCCGTTGGAGGTGGACGCCGACTCCCAGGGCAAGTACCTGCTGGAGAAGGCCTGCGGCACCCCTGAGGGCTCCACTCTGGCGACCAGCCCCAAGTGAGACCACGCGGCGGACCGTCCCGGTCCACCGCGCCCGGAAGCGCCTTCCGGATCCTCCGGCGTGCCCTGGAACAGGGCCGCGGACACCCGTACACCACCGAACACGAGGAGAACTCGCGTGGCAGCCGACAGCACAGGGACGACGGGCGCGTACGCGGCCGCGGGCGTCGACATCGCCGCCGGTGAGCGCGCCGTCGACCTGATGAAGCGTCACGTCGCGCGCACCCGCCGACCCGAGCAGGTCACCGACGCCAGCGGCTTCGCCGGCCTGTTCCGCCTGGACACGGCCAAGTACAGGGACCCGGTCCTGGCCACCTCCACCGACGGGGTGGGCACCAAGGTCATGCTCGCCCAGCAGATGGACAAGCACGACACCATCGGTATCGACCTGGTCGGGATGGTCGTCGACGACCTGGTGGTCAGCGGTGCCGAGCCCCTCTTCATGACCGACTACATCGCGACCGGCGCCGTGGTGCCCGAACGTGTGGCGGAGATCGTCGGCGGTATCGCGGAGGGCTGCCACCAGGCGGGGTGCGCGCTGATCGGGGGCGAGACCGCCGAGCACCCCGGAGCGATGGACCCCGAGGAGTACGACCTGGCGGGGGCCGGAACCGGTGTGGTCGAGGGTGACGCCATCCTGGGCCCGGACCGGGTGCGCGAGGGCGACGCCGTGATCGCGATGGCCTCCTCCGGCCCGCACTCCAACGGTTACTCGCTGGTCCGGCACATCGTGGACGAGGCAGACCTGGACCTGTACTCGCAGGTCCCGGAGCTGGGCGGGGTCCTCGGCGAGGTGCTGCTGACCCCGACCCGCGTCTACGCCAAGGACTGCGTGGCCCTGACCGCGGCCGTCGAGGTGCACGCCTACTCGCACGTCACCGGGGGCGGCCTCGCCGCGAACCTGTCCCGGTCACTGCCGGAGGGCCTGGACGCCGAGCTGGACCGCTCCACCTGGGCCCCGCTGCCGGTCTTCGGCTATCTGGCCGAGAAGGGCGGGATCGGTCGGGAGGACATGGAGGCCACGTTCAACATGGGCGTGGGCATGGTGGCGGTCGTCGCCGCGGACGACGCGGAGCGCGCCCTGGGTGTGCTCGCCGACCGCGGTGTGCAGGCCTGGTGCCTCGGCGTGGTGAAGAACGGCTCCGGCCGGGCCGTGCTGAACGGCGAGTACCGGAACGCGTGAGGCAGGGACGCGAACATAGCCGGTGCGAACCACCACAGTGGTTCGCACCGGCTATATCCACCTGTCCGCGACGGTCTCCGGCTGGGAGACCGTGGCCGCTACAGGTCAGCGGTTGTTATCCGAGCGACCTGAAAGACTCGGCCGAATCCGACGCCTACTTGTCGGACTCCGAGTACTTGTCGGCAAGATCCGCGTAACGGTCGACCAGGTCGTCCTGAGGTTCCGTGTAGGGATCGTCCGGACCCAACGGCCCGGAGGGAGACCCCTCGTCCTCAGCGACACCCAGCTCCGACCGCAGCCGATCAAGGTCGGTCCCACCGGAGCTGTACTTGAGCTTCCGTGCGACCTTCTGCTGCTTGGCCTTGGCTCGGCCGCGCCCCATTGGCTCGACCCCCTCAACGATTGGGTTCCGACGAACCCCAGATCACTTACTAACCCGCACTACCAGGCTGACGGCCGTCAAACGCGACTGACGACAGGCGTCAGCTTACGTACACATACAACCGTACCTGGTCGGACCCCGCCGTGCCTACGCCACCCGGGTGTGACGGATGCGGCGTACGCACGAAACCCTTCCCGGCCTGGGGCTTCTCACGGTGAGTGCCAGACGGAACGATCTGTGCCACGATGCGATCGTGCTGCCCTACACCGCCTATCTCCGCGTCTACCAGCCGGTCACGGCCTTCTCTCCCCGTGACCGCCGGTACTGGGAAGGGTACGCGGAGTCCGCCGACCGTCCCAGGCGTGTCAACGCCCTGGCCGCCGAGCACACCGAGAGCCTGGGCAGACTCATCACCACACCGCCGGTGGTCGCCCCCGTCGAGGAGAGCGGGCACGCCTACCTGCGCAGGGTGAACGAGCGATTGTACGTGTGCCCGTGGCAGACCCGGCTGCGCTCCTGGCGCGCCTTCGACGAGTTCACCGGCTCCGTGCCGCGGCCACTGGTCGAAGCGTGCGTACCGGCCCGGGAGATCGAGCGGGCCGAGGCCGGCTACCGGCAGTGGCGCGAATCCGGCGCCCGGGTCCAGCCGGGGATCCTGTCCAGCACCTGGACGGTCCCGGTCCCCTGGTTCGTCCCCTTCGAGCCCCAGGAGCGCTGTCTCGTCCTGTCGGCCGGGAACACCAGGACCCTGCTGTACCTGACCAGGACCGCGCTGGCGACGCGGCGCCTGGAGCACACGGCGGCGGTACTGCGCGAGCACATCGGTGAGCACGCGGTGTCCTCCTCCACCGAGGAACTTCTGGACTGGCTGTCCACGACCGCCCACCCCGACTCCCTCCTCGAGCTGGACTACGGAGGGCTTCCCCACCTGCTGAGCGACGACCACCTGAGCGAGGACCACTCGGTGGCCGAGGTGGCCGAGGCCGTCGAGGCGCTCGCGAAGGGTGACGGGGCCCGCGTGACGGAGCTCCGCAAGCGGATCACCCTGCGCTGGAGGTCGGTGCGCGCCCTCGGGCACGCCAACTGACGGTCACTTCCTCCCCCAGGTTTCGCGGGCATCCGGACCCCGAATGTCGTCATCCGAGCACCGGCACGGGTTCGCGCCACGCCGTGGGACAACCTGGTACACCAGGTTTCTCGACCAGAAGCGCCCCTCTTTGTGCACGTGGCAGCGGTGCGGACGGCTGGCCGGCCGAGGCGCGACATCAAGCATCGTGAAACTGGGCATAACGCCCGATAGGGATCGACATAGACTGTAGCCAGCCGGTCACTGAGTGCACTCTACGTAATCGTGAAACCCCCGCCACGCCGAGGATCCGCGTGGCCCGACCCGCCAACCGAAGCAAACCGGCGCCCGGCGCGCCACCCCCGCCCCGCCCCCTCCGGACAGCAGCCGACCAGGGCTTGCGCAACCTTCCCCCGGCCTTGACCCCCGATTTTCGGTCAGCCTGCCGTAGCACTTCAGGCTCTCCGGATCGAGAAAAACGAGGCCCGAGAACGAAGTTTTGACCGAATACGCCACATGCCACTAAACGTGTCGCTAGAATCACTTAGCGTGACGCGGCCACGGGCGGCTTTCAATGGCCTCCCACGTGCAAAGTTGCTTGGAGTGGTCGCGCAATCACCTCGGGTGGTGCCAATATGGACCTAGTGGAAATATTGGACATCCGGGCCAAGTGCCAGGAATAAGGCTCAAGGATCGGCACACAGATCCAGGAGGAGAGGCCGTACACATGTCAACTCGCACGCCCGAGGCGGAGCCCCTGTTGACCCCCGCTGAGGTTGCCACCATGTTCCGCGTTGACCCCAAGACCGTGACACGCTGGGCGAAGGCGGGAAAGCTGACCTCGATCCGCACCTTGGGCGGCCACCGCCGCTACCGCGAGACTGAGGTCCGCGCCCTGCTGGCCGGAATCCCCAGCCAGCGTACGGAGTGATCTCCCCGGTCTGTGCCGATTCCGGGGGGAACGGCTGGACGAACTCCGGCTGCTGACGAAAATTCCAGGGCGGGCCACCCAGACAGGGTGGTCCGCCCTCCCTCACCGCCTCCCGCACCCGCCGCCCGATCGGCCCCACCCCGGAAGGGGACCGGAACCCCCATCGGGGGGCAGGCGGTGCCACGGGCCCTGGAGCGATCCGGTCGCGGATCAGTCCTCGATCCGGTCGTCCATGGCGGTGGTGCGCTTGCGGGCCAGGAACGTGGCGGCGGTACCGCCGCCGACCGCGACCACCGCGGCGGCGACCAGTGCGGCGAGCGACCCCCCGGTCGTGGCCAGCCGTTTGCTCGGTGCCGTGACCTCCTGCCGGCCCTCGTCCGGCTCGTCCGCCCCCGGAGGCGTGGCCGAACCGTGGGTGGAGCCGACCGCCCAGGTGTCGGCGAAGTCCACGACGAAACCGTTCTCCAGCTCGGGGTCGCCCACCTGGACCCAGACGGTGAGCGAGGCCTGGACCCCCTTGCCGTCCCAGGCGTACTCCTCGTCATCGAAGACTTCCTCGTTGGCCAGGAAGCGAACGCTGACGGGCACCTCGGTCAGGGTCCCGCCCTCCTCGTCGAGGACCTCCAGGGTCTCCTCGACCAGGTGGTCACCGTCGAAGTCCGCCACGGGCTCACCGAAGGCGGTCAACTCTCCGTGTGCGAGGCTCGCCTCGGTCTCCCCGGTGTAGGCCGCGGCGGAGCTGGCCCGCACATCGGCGAGGGTGAACTCGACCGCGTTGCCGTCAGCGGAGACTGTTTCGGATTCCTCCTCCCCGAGGATGACGACGTCCTCCTCGGGTGCGGTGCTGGGCCCCTGGGTGGGGAACTGCGGTGGTGTCCGCGGGAGCGGCTCCTCCGCCTGCTGGGACTCCCGTTCCGGTTCCCGCTCCCCGGGGGTGCGTTCAGCCGGGCCGTTCTCCGGATCGCTCCCCTGCGGCTCATCCTCGGGCGCACGGGCGGGCGGGTCCCCGGCCTCGCCGGTCTCGTCGGCCAGATCGATCATGCCCAGATCGATCAGGTCGTTGACGCCGAGCCGGACCGTCGCCTGTTCGACCACCGCCTCGGACAGCGCCCCGCTGGCGTTGACCAGGGTGCGGCTCTCCCCCTCGACCTGTGCGTACTCGGCCAGAGGGCCCAGGAGCTGCTCTGTTCCCGCGTCGTCCTCCGTCTCCCCGCCGACGCTGACGGCGGTGGAGTAACCCGCGACGAGGTCGCCGTCGGCGGCCCAGGCCTGGGCGTTGGCCCAGAGCAACTGATTCGCCCCGGCCGGGACCGCGGAGGCGACACCCAGCGCGCCGAGCGCGAGGAAGAGGGTGCCGCCCGCGACGATGCGACGGGCGGACGATTCGGCGGGAGTCACCACAACACTCCTGTTGTATCTGGGGGATGCCCGGCTCTGGGGCCGCTCCCGTCCCGCTGCAACGGCGGTCCGGGAGCTTCTGGCCGACCTGGCTGGCCGGGCGCGGTGTTCCGGGCGGGTGGGCTCGGTGCCCCTCCGGCCGGTCGAGATGCTGATCGCTGTGGAGTTGCGTGTACAAGGCGTTCCACACGGTGAGCCTAACGCGTTGATCACAAAACGGAAACCGCCCCGGTGACGACCAAACGGTGGCCCTGAGGTGCTGGTCACCTGTCGGTGAACCGCCTGGAGCTGGGAGAACACCAAGGGCCCGGGAGATGTGGCCCCGAAGCCCTCAACGCACGCACACCGCCGTCAACCGGGCACGGTGCCCGAGTGTGACCGAACGGACCGACCAGATTCCGTCGGCCTCGTCGAACCCGTCGGTGACGTTGTCCTTCTTCCTGCCCGCCCGGGGATCGGACGGACCCGGTCACGCGTTGCACCGCCGGAGAACCGGACGGGGGGATCCCGGAACCCGCATCACGGTCCGGGATGGCCACCAGTGCAGGACATGCCCGGGCGCACACCGTGCCGACAGCCCCGAAACGCCCTTTGTCCGCTCCTGGACTTCCGCTATGCGGCCTCCGCCCCGCTCTGTGCGGGTACGTCGGAGTCACGGGCACCGGCTAGGTTGTGGACATGCCCGTCTCCGCACCACCGGGGCGCCGGAGCCGCGCCGCACGCGCCCTGGCCCTGCTCTCGTTCGCCGCGCTCTGGACCACGGCCTGCTCGGTCCCGGCCGGAGGCGCACCCGGAGCCGACCCCACCGCGGCACCGCCGCTACCCGGCCCCGAGGACGGAGCGAACGGCACCGGCGCCGAGAGCAGCGTCCCGGCCGAAGAGGGCGGCGCTCCGGCCGAGGACGGGGCCATCCCTCCCGGTGACGGCCCGCTCGGCGACCGTGTCGTGGTCATCGACCCCGGCCACAACGGTGGCAACGCGTCCGCCCCGAGCGAGATCAACACCCAGGTGTCCGTGGGCAACGGAGAGAAGGCCTGTGACACCGTCGGGGCCCAGAGCGTGAACGGCTACTCCGAGCACGAGTTCAACTGGGAGCTGTCCCTGCTCGTCCAGGAACGCCTGGAGGCCGACGGCGCCACGGTGATCCTCACCCGGGAGGACAACGAAGGCGTGGGTCCCTGCATCGACGAGCGCGCGGAGATCGGTAACGAGAACGAGGCGGACGCCGCCCTGTCCATCCACGCCGACGGCGGACCGGAGTCGGGTCGGGGCTTCCACGTCATCACCCCCGGGGAGGTGCCCGGTCTCACCGAGGAGATCGTGGAGCCCTCCGCCCTCCTGGCCGAGGACATCCGCCGCGAGTACCTCGAGGGCAGCGACGTCCCCTACGCCGACTACCTCGCCGAGGAAGGACTGGACGAGCGCACCGACCTGGGCGGGCTGAACCTCTCCACCGTGCCGAAGGTGTTCCTGGAGGCCGGGAACATGCGCAACGCCGAGGACGCCGAACTCCTGGAGGACCCCGAGTGGCGTGAGCACGCCGCGGACGCCATCGCCCGCGGTCTGGCCACCTACCTCATGCGCGAGTAGGCGCGGGCCTTCGAACGCACGCAGAGGGCCCCGGGTCCGCACGCCTGAGCGGCGGACCCGGGGCCCTCTGTCACGACGGCCGCCCGTGCGGGCGGCTCGGAGGCGCTACTGGTCCTCGTTGGTCTCGGCGACCTCGTCGTTCTTCTTCTTGCGACGCGCCAGGTAGGCGGCAGCGCCACCGCCGGCGGCAATCGCCGCACCGGCCGCGATCAGGCCGGCGACCGGCGAACCGGTCTGGGCGAGGGGCTGGGCGTCCTTGGGGTCCGTCTTCGGGAGCGTGTCCTCGTCGCGCTCCTTCTGCGGCGGGTTCTTGTCGTCGCCCTTGTCGCCGTCGCCCTTGTCGCCGTCGTCGCCGGTGCCGTCATCACCGTCGTCGACCGCGCCGGTGGTGATGCCCGCGGCGCTCTCGGCGATGGAGTATCCGGCAACGAACTCGTCGTCGACCAGGAAGTTCATGTACAGGTTGGTGTACGCGTCGTTCCAGTGGAAGCCGGCGTCCTCGGTCTGCACGACGCCCTCGTCCACGGAGGGCTGGATGTTGAGCACCAGCTCCTCACCGCCGTCCTCACCCGACAGCAT
Source organism: Nocardiopsis moroccensis (assembly GCF_055763695.1). Classification (NCBI taxonomy): domain Bacteria; kingdom Bacillati; phylum Actinomycetota; class Actinomycetes; order Streptosporangiales; family Nocardiopsidaceae; genus Nocardiopsis; species Nocardiopsis moroccensis. Next base: position 4,303,436 of record NZ_CP199747.1, read on the forward strand.
GACGGGCTCCGACTTGAAGGTACCGGCGTCAGCGTGGTGGCTGACCTCGCCGTCCCAGCTCTGGGTGGTGGTGACGGTGATCCCGGAGATGGTCCCCTCGATGATGACGGTCTCGCTGCCGTCGACCAGCTCGGAGTTCTCCTCGTCGAGCTCGATGACCTCGGCGGAGGCGGGCGCCGGGGACTCCTCGGCGCTGTTCGCGCCACTTTCCTCGGCGGAGTCCGAAGGAGTCCCGGTGGGCTCCTCGGTGGGGGCCTGGGAGGGGTCCTCGACGGGGGCCTCGGTCGGGTCGACGGTGGGCTCCTCCGACGGGTCGACGGAGCCCTCGGGGTCGCCACCCTCGCCGTTACCGTCCTCGGGGTCGCCGCTCTCGGGGTCGCCACCCTCGCCGTCGCCGCCCTCGGGGTCGCCACCCTCGTTGTCCTCGGGGGTCTCGTCCTCGTCGTCGTCCTCGTCCTCGTCGTCCTCGGGGTCGAGGATGTCCTCGACATTCTCGGCGGTGACGGAGATCTTGGCCGAGTCGATGACGGTGGTGGCGGTGGCGCCGTCGGCGTTCACCGTGGCGGTGGTGGTGCCATTGACGACCAGCCAGTCACCGATGGTGGTGGAGAACGGGTTGGAAACCGTCTGCTCCTGGGTGATGTAGGTCTCCGAGGAGCCCTGACCGCCAACAGCGGAGGCGTAGGCCCAGCCATAGGTGTCGGCGTGGGCGGGCATCGCGGTGGCCAGGCTGAGAGCACCCAGCGCGGCGAAGGCAGCACCGCCCTGGAGGACGCGGCGCGCCGTGATTCGGGGAGCGTTCTTCAAGTCATCCTCGTTTGGGTCGTCCGAGCCCATATGTGTCTGGGCCGGGCCTGGCCGCGCTTTCCACCACCGGAACAACAGAGGTGGGGATTCTCGGAGTGTGGAGCACGGACCAGGGTCGCATGGGGGACGGTCGGGGCACACAGAAGCCCATGAACTGCAAAAACAGAAAGCTCGCGCGATTTCGGCCCGCAGAGGGCAAGGGCCGGAAGAACCGGCCTGACTGCTTTCCATTCGCCAGAACGAGAGCACACGCCAACAAATGTCAAACCATCGGACTTTCTATATCAAAAAGATCACGATAGCCATGCGAATGCCCTGGGTAACGGCGTCCAATAAAATGGGTGAATCTTTTGGATTCCGGTAAACCCCAATAGGCCTCAGGCGTCTTATAGGGAATACGTCCCAGGCGAGCAGACCCTCCGGGCAGGCAGCACACGTGTCCGCACCCGGCCAGAACCACTGGCATTTGTGGCGTACGCCACTCACCATCGGCATAATGCCGTCCATGAGTTCCCCCGCCCCTTCCCCCGTCCCCGTCGCGGCACCGCACGGGGACGGCCGCTCCCGGGCCCGCACCGCCCGGGACACCACCGGTGACGGCTCCGCCGCCGAGCCACACGCGGACCTGTGACAGCGCCCCCCGAGAACCCCGTGAACTGCACAATGGGGACCATGCCTCTGACACCGGCGGACATCCGCAACAAGAAGTTCCACACGGTGCGCCTGCGCCCGGGCTACAACGAGGAGGACGTGGACGCACTCCTCGACCGGATCGAGGCGACCCTGGTGGCGCTGGAGGGCGGACCGCGCAAGGGCCCGCTGCTCACCGCGGACGAGATCCGCAACTCCCGCTTCCGCACCACCCGGATGAGCCCCGGATACCGCGAGGACGAGGTGGACGACTTCCTCGACCTCGTCGTGGCCGATCTCGCCGGGCGCGGCCTGGGCCAGCCCGCCCCGCCCCCGCCCCTGCCGCCGCACCCCGGCCAGACCGGCCCCGCGCAAACCGGCCGGGGGCCACAGGGACCGCGCCCCCAGGACCTACCGCCGACCGGTCCACCGCCGCCCGGACCGCGGATGACCCCCCAGGACATCCGCGAGCAGCGCTTCGCCACCACCCGGTTGACCACCGGCTACAACGAGCAGGAGGTCGACGAGTTCCTGGACCGCGCCGAGTACACACTGGACGTCCTCCAACAGGGCCGGCCGGAGCGGGCCACCCTCACCTCCGAGGAGGTGGAGCGGGTCCAGTTCGCCACCACCCGGGCACGCCCCGGGTACGACCCGGCCCAGGTCGACCGGTTCCTGGACGTGCTCGCCGAGGAGTTGCGCCACTACGAGCGCTCCTGACACCGGACACGCCGCCTCCGCCACCCCGCACAAAGGAAAGCGGAAAGTAATATTTGGACACAGGGAGTAATCACCCTGAGTCACGGGCGTTCTGAGGGGGGAGCAGCATGCCACACGCGACGCCAGGGCACTCTCCGGCCTGTGCGGTCCACGGGGTTCCCGGCTGTACCGCCACCCCCGGGCGGCTGACCGCGCACCGGCCCTCCCCGCACGGGCCCAGGCGGGAGCCGTGCGGGCTGGACCCCGACGAGGAGATCGTTCCGGCGTCCGCGCACCCCTGGGAAAAACCGCTGTTCGTACTGTGCGCGACGGTGTCCCTGGCGCTCACCGCGGTTCTGCTGAGGCTGGTGTGGTCCTTTTCCGGGTCGGTGCTGTGGACCGCACTGGCACTGACCGCGGCACCCCTGGCGTGCTGGTCGGTGCGCGGTATGCGCTACGCCCGCGAGTGCGCGGAGTCGGTCCGGATCTCGCCGACGCAGTTCCCCGAGGCCCACCGGATGTTGGTGTCCCTGGCCACGGACATGGGGCTGTCCCGGACCCCGGAGGCGTACGTGCGGGTCGGTCCGGTCTCCACCAGCACCGACGCCGCCGCGCACGGGCTCCGTCGCTACCTGGTGCTGCCCGACGCCCTGTTCGACGGGGACGGCCGCCTGCGCGACCCGGACGCCCTGGCCTTCCTCATCGCCCACCAGGTGGGCCATGTGGTCGCCGGGCACACCGGGTACTGGCGCCGGTTGGCCACCGTCGGCGCCGACCTGGTTCCGGGTCTGGGCTCCGCGCTGTCCCGTGCCGCCGAGTACACGGCCGACAACCACGCCCACGCGCACCTGCCCGAGGGGGTGCACGCGGTACACCTGTTCGCCGGGGGCCCGAACCTGTACACACGGGTGAACATGGGCGAGATGGCCGCCCGGGCGCGTACCGACCGGGGATGCTCGCTGCTGCTCTACCACCTGCTCTCGCGGCGTCCGAGCAACACCAGGCGAATGGCCGCGCTGCGCGACCGCACCCGCCGCGGCCGGGTGTTCCTGTAGTTCCGCCCCGGCACACGGGCGGACCGGCACACCAGCCCGCGCCCCCGTGGGGACACGGACCGCGCCGATCCCCGAAGGACTTGACTCTGTCGAACGTGTGTTCGATATGGTGTTCGAGTGAGTCTCCTGAACGAACAGATCGACGTCCGTTCCACCGACCGTGGCAACCCCGCCCAGTTCACCTGGCGCGGCCACACCTTCCGGGTGCGCAGGATCATCGGCGACTGGCCCGCCCGCCCCGAGGCCCCGGGTGTCCCGGCAACACAGATTCACCTGCTCCGCGTCTCGGCCGAGTCGGAGTCGGGCGTGCCCAGCATCATCGACATCACCCGGGACGTCGCCTCGGACCGCTGGACCATGCGGCGCCAGTGGAACTAGGCACGGAGCCGACTCCGCAGCCCGGCTAGCACGGCCCACCCGCCGTGACGCTTCTATGTCAAGTGGCGGGCTGAAGAGAGACAACAGCCCGCTCTCTCACCACTTGATCAGCGACCATCGCCCGATACACCACATCCATCAAATGCCGCTTCAACGCCCGATACGCACCCTTGGTGCCCTTGGCCTCCTGCCGGGAACGCACGAACTCCCGGGCCGGCCCATGGAACCGGGCCTGCACCACAGCGATCGAGTGCAGCGCCCGGTTCACCTGCCGGTTCCCACCCCGATGCAACCGGTGCCGCTGGCGCCCCGAGGAGAACACCGGGATCGGCGCGCACCCCGCCCACCGGGCCATCCTCGCCGAGGTCTTGAACCGCGACACGTCCCCTACCTGCGAAAGCAACACCGCAGCCCAGACCACACCCACACCACGAATCCCCAACAGGTTCGGCGCCAACGGCTCCACCAACTCCTTGAGCCGCCGCTCCACCCCAGCGATACGCACCAACAGCGTGTGCACCTCACCCAGCTGCTCGGCCAGCGCCCATCGCACCACCTCACCCAGCTCGGCCCCCTCCACCAGCGCACGCACCCGTCCCACCTTGGCCCGGGTGGCCAACGCACCCTTGCCCAGGTTGTGGTCCAGTTCCCGGTGCAGCATCGCCAGCACCCGGTTGGTCAGGGCCACCCGCCGCCGCACCAGGTCCTGGCGCAGATCCACCAGCACACGCACCTGCCGCACCAGCGGATCGAGACGGTGGCGGGCCAGATCAGGGTCGGCCATCGCCGCGCGGGCCACCGCCACCGCGTCGATCACGTCGGACTTGGCGCCCACCGCCCCGCTCAGGCGGCGGTGGGCGGCCATCGCGCGCGCCGGCACCCACACCACTTCCTGGCCCGCCCCCAACAAGGCGTCAGCGATGGCCCGGCCCAGCCCGGGGCCGCCCTCGATCGCCCACAACACCGGGGCATCGCCCGCCAGAGGGCGGATCCAGGCCAGGAGCTCGCCCAGGGCCTGCGGGCCCGCGGTGACCTTCTTGGCAGTGCCCAGCCGGGTGCCGTCATCGGCCAGCGCGAGGGCCTGGTGCATGTTCTTGTGCGGATCGATGCCCACTGTCACCATGGTGGTGTCCTGTCTTTCCTTTGTTCAGGAACGGGACGACTACCAGGGCCCTGGCCCGGGGGACAGATCTACTGTGAGTTATCGGCTGCACAGGCTTCTATGAGGTCACTCCCGCGGCCAGGGTCTTGGCCTGCGGGTGCTGGTGGACAGGTCACGACAAGGTCCACGTGGGACAGATCTTGCTGGAGTCACCCCAGCCCCGCTGTCGGGCGGCTCCCGTCGAAACCCTCCCGACACACACCAGGATGAACCAGTAGATCTTGCTACCAGGGGCAACTTCGGCGCCCATTTCGCTTCTGGTAGCAAGATCACGGTGGAGGAGGGGGCCGAAGCGGCCAGGGCGAAGTGGGCACAGGAGAGCGGGGAGCGGGGGCCGGAAGCGGAGGTCAGCGCTCGTAGTGGGGCTCGCCCTCGGGCTCGCGGGCGCAGCGGATGCGTTCGAGGATCCGATCAGCCATCCGCGGCAGTCCGTCCGGGGCGAACCAGCCCACGTCGAGGCTCTCGTCGCCGTCGACCCCGAGCTCACCGCCCACGGGACGGCAGCGGAAGGCGAGGTCGAGGAACTGCACCTGATCACCGTTGGGGTAGGTGTGCGGTTCCTGGCCGATCACGGTGGCGAGGCGCTCCACCTCCACCAGCACCCCGGTCTCCTCGCGCACCTCGCGGACCACCGCCCGGGCGGGCTGCTCCCCGGGTTCGAGGATGCCGCCCGGGGTGGCCCAGCGACCGTCGTCGGAGCGCCGGTGCAGCAGCACCCGGCCGCCGTCATCGAGAACCACGGCGGTCACACCCACCAGGGGGAGGAGGTCGTGGCCGACGTGCCGGCGCAGCTTCCGGAGGAACTCGGGAACGGGCATACCACCGACACTAACGCCGGTCCGGTCAGCCTCGCCGGCGGCGGAGTTCGGCGTACTCGTCGGCGAGGATCGACATCAGGACCGCGTCGTGCCACTCCCCGTCCCAGCGCAGGTGTTGGCGCCACACGCCCTCACGGACGAAGCCGGACCTGGCGTAGGACCTCTCCGCGTTGGTGTTGAAGGCGAACACCTCCAGTGCCACCCGGTGCAGCCCCGCGGTCTCGAAGGCGTACTCCAGGACCAGGTCGGTGGCCTCGGTGCCGTAGCCCCTGCCGGTGTGCTCCATGGAGCTGAGCGCGATCCGGTAGTGCGCCTCGGCGTTGTCCGGGTCCAGGTCGATGAGCGCGCAGTCACCGACGGCCGCACCGCCCCGCTGTTCCCGGACGACCCAGTCGGCCCGGTCGTGCCGCTGCTCCCAGGCCGCGAAAACCCTGAGCAGCTGTTCGGCGGTGAACTCCTGGTGGGTTCCGGTGAGCCTGCGCACCTGCGGGTCCATGTCCACGATCCCCGGGATCACCTCGCCCGCGTTGGCGACGCCCAGCGGCTCCAACCGCACCCGGTCCCCGACGAGGACGGGCTGGTCGCGGAACACGTCTGAAGGCACCATGATGGGAATCCAATCAGCGCCCCCACACACGGGCAACAGGTTTTCCGCGGCAGTCGGCGGCAGGGGGGGTACGGGGTGGCGACCGGTACGGGAACGGTGAACTTCCAGACCGTCCGGGAGAGCAACCTGCGCACCGTGCTGCGCACCGTCCGCGAACACGCCCCGTGCTCCCGCGCCGCCGTCGCCGCCGCCACCGGACTGAACAAGACCACCGTTTCCAGCCTGGTCTCCGATCTCATGGCGCGCGGTCTGATCCGGGAGACCGGCGAGACCTCGCAGCGCCGGGTGGGCCGACCGGGGGTCCTGCTGGCCCTGGACGACCGGTCGGTGGCCGCGATCGGTCTGGAGGTCAACGTCGACTACCTGTCGGTGGTGGCCGTGGACCTGCTGCACCGGGAACTGGTGCAGCGGCACGTGCCGCTGGACGCCCGGTCGGCCGGGTCCCTGGACTGCGCGCACCGGATCGCGGACATCCTGCGGGAGATCACCGAGGGCCCCGAGCTGCGGGGGCGCTCGGTGGTGGGGGTGAGCGTGGCGGTCCCGGGGCTGATCGACGCCCCCTCCGGCACGGTGACGCGCGCTCCCAACCTGGGCTGGCGGGACGTCCCGCTCCGGGAACTGCTGTGTTCCCGCCTGGCCGACTCTGCGCTGTCCGGGGCGACGGTGCTGGTCGACAACGACGCCAACCTCGGCGCCATGGCCGAGTACCGGTTCGGACCGCTGGCCGGGCTACCGGACCTGGTGTACGTGACCGGTGAGGTGGGGATCGGCGCGGGTGTGCTGGTCGGCGGCGAGCTGTTGCGCGGGGCGGGCGGGTTCGCGGGGGAGATCGGGCATCTGGAACTGGACACCGAAGGCCCCGAGTGCTCGTGCGGCCGCAGGGGCTGCCTGGAGGCGCTGGCCGGAATCGGGGCGATCCTGCGCACCGCCCTGCCCGACCTGGTGCCGGGACGCCCGCTGTCCGGCGCGGAGGTCGCCGAACTGGTCGCGGTCGCGGTGGACCGCGCCTCGGCGGGTGAGCCCACGGCCGTCGCCGCGCTGGAGCGGGCCGGGACGTGGCTGGGCCGCGGGGTGGCGACCCTGGTGAACGTGGTCAACCCGGGTGCCGTGGTGCTGGGCGGCTACTTCGTGCCGATGGCGCGGTGGCTGGTCCCCCGCTGTCGCGAGGCCGCACGGGCCGGTTCCTTCGCCCCGGAGGCGGGCGGCTGTCGGGTGGAGCCCTCGGACCTGGGGATGAGCGCCGCCTCCCGGGGCGGTGCGGCCGTGATGATCCACGGTCTGGAATCGGGTGCCCTACCGCTGCCCCCGCCGTAGGAGCCCGGGCGCGGTGTGGCGCGGCCCACCCCGTTGACAATTAGTTGTGTCTCTAGACAAACTAATCGGGTCCGGCACCGTCCACGGACCGACCCCTCCAGGAGCGCGCATGACCGACTACCGGCCCACCCCCGAGGACCGCTTCACCTTCGGCCTGTGGACCGTGGGCTGGCGAGGCGTCAACACCTTCGGCGACCCGGTCCGCCCCCCGCTCGACCCGGTGGACGCGGTCAGCCGCCTCGCCGACCTCGGCGCCTACGGCGTCACCTTCCACGACGACGACCTCGTCCCACCCGGCAGTTCACCCTCCGAACGCGACCGGATCCTCCAGCGCTTCCGTGGGGTGCTGGACGAAACGGGCATGGCGGTGCCGATGGTCACCACCAACCTGTTCACCCACCCCGTCTTCCGCGACGGCGGCTTCACGTCCAACAGCCGCGACGTGCGCCGGTACGCACTGCGCAAGGTCATCCGCAACATCGACCTCGCGGTCTCCCTCGGGGCAAGGACCTACGTGTGCTGGGGCGGCCAGGACGGCGCCGAGACCGAGGCGGGCAAGGACGACCACGCCGCCCTGGACCGGCTGCGCGAGGCCTTCGACCTGCTGTGCTCCTACGTCCTGGAGCAGGGCTACGATCTGCGCTTCGCGATCGAGCCCAAACCCAACGAGCCGCGCGGCGACGTACTGCTGCCCACCGTCGGCCACGCCCTGGCCTTCATCAACGAGCTCGAACACCCCGAGATGGTGGGGGTCAACCCGGAGGTCGGGCACGAGCAGATGGCCGGGCTCAACTTCGCGCACGGCGTCGCCCAGGCCCTGTGGGCGGGCAAGCTCTTCCACATCGACCTCAACGGCCAGCGCGGCGTCAAGTACGACCAGGACCTGCGCTTCGGCGCCGGGGACGTCAAGGAGGCGTTCTTCCTGGTCGACCTGTTGGAGCGGTCCGGCTACGAGGGCCCCCGGCACTTCGACTTCAAACCGCCCCGGACCGAGGACATGTCCGGGGTCTGGGAGTCCGCGGCGGGCTGCATGCGCAACTACCTGATCCTGCGGGACAGGGCCGCCGCCTTCCGTGCCGACCCGGAGGTGGCCACCGCCCTGGCCGAGGCCCGGGTCCCCGAGCTGGCCGAGCCCACCCTCTCCCCGGGCGAGGGCGTCGCGGACCTGCTCAAGGAGGAGATCGACCTGGAGACCGTGGGCCAGAGGGGCTACCACTTCGAGCGGTTGGACCAGCTCGCCCTGGAGCACCTGCTCGGCACCCGCTGACCCCGGAACCCCTTCGGAACCCCCCGTCCCGGGCCGCATGCCGGTGTGCCCGGGGCGGGGCCTTCGTGTCCGGGAGGCGCACCGGCCTCCCGGAGTGCCGGAGCGGCGATCAGTCCTGGCGCCGCCGGGCGTCGTAGAGCCTGGCGAAGTCACGGGCGCGCCGGCGGTAGCGCTTGGCCCACGGCCCGAGGAGGAGCGGGTACGACAGGAAGACCAGCGTGATGACCGCCTGGGACCAGAAGTCGGGGCCCGGCCCCGAGAGCAGGTAGGTCAGGGCCGTGAGGGAGCCGAAGAACAGTGCCGCGACCAGGCCCAGGACGTTGATGGTCCGCGGTGAGTTGATCTTGATCGCGGCTTGGGCCGCGACCACGCGCGCGATCCGGTTGACGTCCTCGTTCCCGTGGAGTCCGCCCCGGCGCAGCTGGCGCTTGGCCTCCAGCAGGTGCACCGGGTCGGTGTCCGGGGGCAGGGTCCACGCGCCCAGCGTCCGGCGGGTGAACCACGGCATGAGCAGGACCATGAAGGTACCCATGACCACCACGGGGACCGCGGCCCCGACGAGGACCGGCATGAGGACCGACCAGTCGTCGAACAGGATCACGGAGAACGCCGGCGGCGGGAGCACGGCCAGGGAGAGGAGGACGAGAAGGGCCCTGACGGCGTAGGAACGCGGGTTGTTCTGCGCGTAGACCTGCATCCGGCCGAACAGGGCCCCGGGATGTCGCTGAGCGGACCGGGGGTGTGTCATTTGCTCGTTCATGTCCGCCCTCTACCCGAGATGCCCGTTACCCATACGAAACCGCAGCATGGTCCCCCTATGACTCGGTTCAGGGGTTCCCAGTTCCCTCCTGCTCCCCCGGCTCCTCCACCCGGACCGTGCCCGCGGACCCGTCGACGGTGACCGTCTGGCCGTCGCGGACCAGTTCGGTCACCCCGGGAACACAGATCACACAGGGGATGCCGTACTCACGGGCGACCGTGGGGCCGTGCGCCACCGTCGACCCGGTCTCCACCACCAGCCCTCCCGCGGTCATGAACAACGGGGTCCATCCGGGGTCGGTGGTCGGCGCGACGAGGATCTCCCCGGGCGCCAGCGAGGCGCCCGCCGGATCACGCACCACCCGCGCCACCCCGGTGGCGGTTCCCGGGGAGGCCGCGACACCCGTCAGCTCCCCCTCGGAACCCTCGGCAGGGGGGAGCGCGGGCAGGGCCGCCTCCAGGTCGGTGCCGTCCGAGAGCAGGAGCGGCGGCACCCTGCGGCGGCCGAGCTCACGCCGGTACTCGGCCCTGCGCTCCGCCACCAGAGCCCGGAGTTCGGCCCCGTCCAGCAACTCACCGACCTCGTCGAAGTCCAGGAAGACCACGTCCTCGGCCCGGTCGAGCCTGCCCAACGCGACCAGTTCCCCGCCCACCGACAGCATCTGACGGCGCACCTCGGCCAGCGCGTACAGCCACACGAACTTGGGGTACTCCCGCAGCCCCGACAGCTCGCGCGCCCGGTCGAGCAGAAAAGCGGTCAGCCGGGCGCGCAGCGGGCTGGTCCGGGCGAGCCTGCGCACGAGTTCGTCCCGCGTCCGGACGGCCCGTTCGGCCGCCGCCCCGAACCGGCGTTCGGGCGACTGTTCCGGGTCGCTCACCCGGAGGTAGTTGGCGACCGCGGAGAACACCGGCGCCGGGTTCTCGGCCCACCGGGGCACCCCCATGTCGATCTCGGCGGCGCTCCGGTGCCCGTACCGGTCCAGGAAGCCGGTGAGTCCGATGTCCGGCAGGTCCCCGGCCAGGTGGCGTTCGGCCAGTTCCTCCGGCGGCGTCCGCGTCAGCAGCTCCCGGTGCTCCCGGGCGCGTTCGGCCAGCCGCCACAGCTCCAGGTCCATCCCGGTGGTGACGTTGTGCGGCATCCCACCGAGGACCACCGCGACCTCCGACGGCTCCGCGACCCCGCTGAGCAGGTACTCGGGCAGCTTCGCCGCCACAAGACCCGCGTACAGGGGGCCCAGCATGGCGATCATCTGCCCGGACATCACCGGGGCCTGGAGGTGCCGGGCGTACTCCAGCCGGTCCCGGACCGTCACCACCCACTCCGGTGTGCGCCTCGCGCCGAGCCGTGCCTGTTCCCCGAGGCCGAACACCCTTTCCCTGGTCCGGGCCGGATTCCAGAGGGCGAGGGCGGCGTCCGCGGCGAAGCCCGCCAGCAGCGGCGCCGCCGCCCGCACACCGCGCAGGACCGCCCCGGCCCGGAGGGGACGGCCCGGCCGCGGGGCGAACCGCGGATCCCGCAGAAGGCCCCGGACCGCCCGGCCGGCCCCGGGACCGTAGAGGGCCAGGGCCCCGGGCAGGCTGTCGCGTGTCCTGCGGTCCCGGACCAGGCCGGTCAGGTCCAGGTAGAGCCGCCCGCCCACGTTCACCATCCACGACTCCAGCCCCGCCCCCTCACCTGCCGTGAAGGCGGCGAACCAGTCCCGGGAGACCTCCATGAGTGCGGCGAAGCCCAACGGGGTGAAGGGCCTGAGCATGCCCTGCATGTGACCGCCCTCCAGATAGACCCCGGGCCCGTCCGCGCGGGCCGGCGGCAACGGGAAGAGCGTGGTGACCGCCCTGGACTGCAGGACCCAGGGAACCCCGTCCCGGTCGATGGCCCACTCGACGTCCTGGGGCGCACCGAAGTGGCTCTGCAGCCGCCGCCCCAGGGCGTGGAGGGTCGCCACCTCCTCCGGGCGCAGGCAGCCGTCGGCGGGGCCTTCGGTGCCCCCGTCCGGCCGCACCAGGTAGCGGTCGGGTTCGGCCGTGCCGTCGACGACGGCGGTACCGAGGCCGGGGACCGCGTCCAGAACCGTCTCCCCGCGGGTGCCGGTGACCGGGTTGGCGGTGAAGAGCACTCCGGCCGCCCGGGGGTCGACCATGCGCTGCACGACCACCGCCATCCGGACGGACCGGTCGTCGATCCCGCGGTCCCGGCGGTAGGCGGCGGCGCGGTCGGTCCAGAGGGAGTCCCAGCAGCGGCGCACCGCTCCGACCAGGTCGTCCACCCCCTCCACGTTCAGGTGGGTGTCCTGCTGCCCGGCGAAGGAGGCGTCGGGCAGGTCCTCGGCGGTGGCGCTGGAGCGCACCGCGACCGGGCCGCCGCCGAGCGCCTCGTAGGCCGCCGCCACCTCGTCCCTGGGCACCTCGCCCGAACCGTGGGCCTCGGTGGTGACGCAGAACCCCGGCGGCACCCGCTCGCCCGCCCGGAGCGCCGCCGCGAGACCGGCGGCCTTGCCCCCGACCAGGCCGGTCAGGTCCGGGTCGATCCGGTCCAGTGTCAGTACCCGCACAGGTTCCCGCCCTCGCTCGTCACTCCGTGGCACACGGACCATCCTGCATCCCGGAAGGCGGGTACGGACAGGGGCCGTGCGGCACGGAGCGGCGGAAGGGGAGAGCGGGACCCGCCCGGGGCGGGGCCGGAGGCGCCGGACGGTTCAGGAAGCGACCAGGACCAGCTCGGATACCGCGGTGTCGGCGTCCTCCAGGACCAGGTACAGGTCGCACACCCCGGAGGCGCCGCGGACCGGGGTGCGGACCTCGGTGAAGTCGTGGGCGCCGTCGCCAGCGGGGACCGGCACCTGCGCGAGGACCTCCCCGGTGATCGGATCGCCCAGTCGCAACCGGACGGTGGCCGCCCGGGGCGCGTTGGCGCCCACCCGGAGTTCGGCGGCGCCGGCCCCCAGGTCCACGTCCCGGTAGGCCACCCACGCGCCGGCGGCCTGGGCGCGCACCGCGTCCCCCGGGACCGCGGTTTCGGACGCGTCCGGCTCCACCGGTCCGGGCTCCGGGGCGACGGGGCACAGCCGGACCCCGCGAGCCTCGTCGTACCGGTCCGCCGACCAGGCGGTGAAGGCGTCCCGGGGCGGGATCGGCTCCCCCGGGACGTCCAGGGGCACGGTGGCGACCACGTCCGACGCCGAGCGCCCCACCTGGACCTCCCGGGGCGCCTCCTCCACCACGAAGCGGTCCCCGATGGTGTCCCAGACCGCCAGTCGGTCCACCTCGAAGGAGACCGAGGCGACCTCGGTCCGCCCCGCGGCGACCCGCAGCCGGGCGAAGCCCCGCAGGGTCCGGAAGGGCTGCCGCACCCGGGAGTCCGTCTGCCGGGTGTAGACCTGCACGACCTCCTCGGCGGTGCGGTCGCCGGTGTTGGTGACGGGCACCTCGACGGTGACCCGATCGTCACAGACCCGCACCCGGGCCCGGCCGTACTCGACCGTGGCGTAGCCGAGGCCGTGCCCGAAGGGGTAGAGCGGGGTCCCTCCGAAGTACAGGTAGGTTCCGCCCGCGCCGATGACGTCGTACTCCAACAGGTCCGGGAGGTCGGCGGTGTCCCGGTACCAGGTCTGGGTGAGGCGCCCCGCGGGCTCGGCCCGGCCCAGCAGGACGTCGGCCAGCGCCCGCCCGTACTCCTGGCCGCCGTGCGCCGACCACACGATCGCCGGGATGTGGGCGTCCGCCCAGTTCACGGCGTACGGATACCCGCTGCACAGGACCAGGGCGGTGTCCGGGTTCGCCTCGTGCACGGCCCGCAGCACCCGCTCCTGCGCGGCGGGCAGGTCCAGGTCGGTACGGTCCTGCGTCTCCCGACCGTTGACCATGGGGTGGTCGCCCGCGACCACCACCGCGGCATCGGCCCGGGCCGCCGCCTCCGCGGCCGCCCGGGCTCCCGACCCCAGTCCCCCGACCCGGAAGAAGGTGCCCTCGGCGCCCTCGGGGCCGAGCCGGAGGGCGCCGTCCTCCGCGACGGTGACGTGACGGCCGGTGTGCACCTGGGTGAGCCGGACCCCGTCCGCCGACCGGGTCAGCAGGAAGGTCTGCCGGACCTCCCAGGTGCCCGGCCCCGGAGCGGTGCAGGCCAGGGCGTCGCCGGGGGCCTCGTCCACGTGGAGCCCGTTGGCCGCCGAGCGCAGGGCGTGCGCCCCGCCACCCCAGTCGAGGAGGTCGAAGAGGCCGGACAGGTCGGCGTCCTCATCCGACCGCTCCTCCCCCTGTCCGTGCGGGGCCCCGGACAGGCGGAGCCGCCCGTCGGCGCCGAGGACCACCTGGCCCTGGCCGGTCTCCAGGGTGATCCGGTCGGTGCCCTCGACGAACTCCACCTCGCAGTGCTCGGCCAGGCCCTGGCGCGCGGTGACGGCGTAGGGGAGGGTCCCGCTGTACCAGTCCTCCAGGACGGTGTCGCCGAGCTGTCCGATCACGGCGATCCGCAGCGGTGCCCGCAGCGGCAGGAGGCCGTCGTTGCGGAGCAGGGTGAGTGAGCGGGTGGCGGCCTCCCTGGCCAGGGACCGGTGCCCGGGGCAGTTCACGACCTCCTCCGGGACCTGCTCGTGGCGGGGTTCGGGGTCGAACTCGCCGAGGCGGACCCGGACGGAGAGCACGTTGCGGGCCGCCTCGTCGACGTCCTCCTGGCTGATCAGCCCGCGGTCGAGGGCCTCCCGCAGGTGGGCGAGGGTGGCCTCGGGGCGGTCGTCGTCCTGGGTGAAGCTGTCCAGTCCGGCGCGCAGGGCGTGCGCGTAGGCGGTGGGCCCGTCGGGGTGGAACCCCTGGAGCCCGAAGAGGTTGGCGGGTGCGTGGGCGTCGCTGACCACGAGGATCCGTCCGGGCGCGGCACGGCGCAGCACCCGGTTGATGAGCGGGCTCAGGTGCGCCGGCCTGCCGTTGACCAGGTTGTAGGAGGGCATGACCGCGAGTGCGGCGCCCTGGCTGAGGGCGGGCAGGTGGGCGGGGAGCTCGTACTCGCGCAGGACCCGGGGCGGCAGGTCGCTGGAGGTGGTGCAGCGGTCGGTCTCGTTGTTGTAGCCGAGGAAGTGCTTGACCGTGGGTGCCGTGCGCGGGCGCGGCCCGTCCCCGGCCAGGCCCCTGGCGTAGGCGGCGGCGAGGAGCCCGGTGAGCCACGGGTCCTCGGAGTAGCCCTCCTCGTTCCGTCCCCACCGGGGGTCCCGGAGCGGGTTGGTCACCGGGGCCCACACGTTGCGCCCGGCCCGGGGGTCCCGGCGGCGGACGGCCAGGAGTTCGGTGGCGGTGGCCTCGCCGACCCGGCGGAGCAGTGCCGGATCCCAGCTGGCGGCCAGGCCGACGGCCTGGGGGAAGACCGTGGCCTCACCGAGCCAGGCCAGGCCATGGAGCGCCTCGGTGCCGGTCCGGAACGCGGCGAGGCCCAGCCGTTCGACGGGGGCCTGGTACTGGTGCAGCAGACCCAGCCGTTCCTCGGGGGTCAGGCTCCGGATCAGGTCCTCGACTCGGTCCTCGGTGGTCTGTCGGGTGGGGTTCGTGGTGCTCATCAGGGGCGTTTCTCCCAGTCGGGACCGAGCCGCGTCGTACCAAAATCGAACCGCTTCGACTTTGGACCACAGAGGCCTTGTGTGCTAGATCACATTGCAGTAATTTGACTCTCTAATCGGCCAAGACAATTCATAGCAAAATGGCCTAGCGTTTCCTACCCCCGGGCGTTGGCGACCCGGCCGACCAAAGGAACGACCGTGATGTCACTCCCCCCGACTCCGGCTCCGAGCCGCCGTCGCTTCCTCAGTCTGATGGGCGCCACCGGCGCCACCGCACTCTCCGCCGGCATGCTCTCCGGCTGCTCCGGCGGGGCCGGCGAGACCGGCGGCGGGGGTTCGGCCTCCGCCGCCACCGACCTGAACGACCTGATCCCCACCTTCCAGCCCTTCGAGGCGGTCGTCCCCGACATCCCCGGGGTCGCGGGCGCCCCCGACGGTTTCACCGCCTACCCCGACAGCTTCGTCCGGGCCGCCGCGGACGTGCGGGGCTCGGGCGGCCACTACACGGCGATGACCCCCATGTGGGGCCCGGTGCCGCCCGGGCTCGGCAACAACTCCTTCTACGACCACGTCAACGATCGGATCGGCGCCACGGTCGAGTTCAACTTCCAGGACGGGAACACGATCATCGACAAGATGAACGCCGTCGTCGCCGGACGCGACGTCGCCGACATCACGATGTTCCCGGACTGGGTGATCAACCTGATCCCCCAGTTCAACCGGGCCGTCGGAGAACTCTTCGAGGACCTGACCCCCTACCTGGCCGGGGACGCGGCGCTGGCCTACCCGCTGCTGGCCAACCTGGACAGCGACGCCTGGCGTGCCAACGTCTTCAACGGGCAGCTCCAGGGGGTCCCCTGGCCCTCCGAACCCTTCAGCAACTGGATCCTGTACCGGCGCGACCTCCTGGAGGAGTACGGGCTCGCGGTCCCCGCCGACTCCGAGGAGCTCTTCGAACTCGGGAAGGAGGTCAACGACCCCGACAACAACCGCTGGGCCTTCGGCGACATCAGCCTGACCGCCCGGCAGATCTTCGGCGCCCCCAAACAGTGGCGGTACGAGAACGGCGAGCTGGTCCACATGTTCGAGACCGAGGAGTGGCGCGCCAGCGTGGAGTTCATGCGGCGCGTCTTCGACGCCGGACTCGTGCACCCCGACCTGGTGGCCCAGGGCGACAACGCCAAGGAGCTGCTCAACTCCGGCCAGATCCTCTTCAACCAGGACGGCCTCGGCGCCTGGCACGAGGCCTACGGCCAGATCCTCGGAGACAACCCCGACTTCCGTCTGGACCTGCTGCCGGCCCTCGGCCACGACGGCGGCGACCCGGTACTGCACCGCAACGACCCGTCCAGCCAGTCGGTGTTCGTCCGCAAGGGCATGGAACCGGAGCAGATCGAGGAAATCCTCGCCATCGTGAACTTCTGCGCGGCGCCCTTCGGCACCCAGGAGTACATGGACTACCGGTACGGGGAGGAGGGCGTGCACCACGAGCGTAACGAGCACGGCGCCCCCGAGCTCACCGACCTCGGAAACTCCGAGGTCAACGACGGCTACTACTTCATCAGCGGCCGTCCGCCGGCCATCACCGAGAGCCAGTACCCGGACTTCGTGGACTGGAAGACCACCTGGTACAACGACGCGATCGCCTACGCCGAGGACGACCCCTTCGCGGGGATCCGCATCCAGCGGCCCGACCGCTTCTCCGCCGCCGAACTGCCGCTGACCGACCGGGTGGAGGACATCATCCGGGGACGCGAGGACCTGTCCTCGCTGGACACCGCCATCGACGACTGGCGGCGGGACGGCGGCGAAGAGGGCCGGGAGTTCTACCTGGAGGTCCTCCAGGAACACGGCCGTGACTGACCGCTCCGGCGGGCCCGCGACCACCCTCGGGGCACCGGCCCCCGAGGGCGGGCGGGACGACCGCCGACCCGCACACCGCCCCCGGCTGCGGCCCCGGCCCAGGAACCGCCCCTCCCTCGGGGCCAGACTGCGCCGGGACTGGCAGCTGCTGCTGATGACCCTCCCGGCCATCGGGCTGCTGGCCGTCTTCCACTACGCGCCGACCCTGGGCAACGTCATCGCGTTCCAGAACTACAACCCCTGGGACGGCGTCCTCGGCAGCCCGTGGGTGGGGCTGGCCCAGTTCGAGCGGCTCTTCGGCGACCCCCGGTTCTGGAACGCGGTCGGCAACACGCTGATCATCGCCACCGTGCAGCTGGTGTTCTTCTTCCCCATCCCGATCGCGCTGGCCATCCTGCTCGACAGCGTGCTCAGCCCCCGGCTGCGGCTGCTGCTGCAGAGCATCGTGTACATGCCGCACTTCTTCTCCTGGGTGCTGGTGGTGACGCTGTTCCAGCAGATCCTGGGCGGGGCCGGGCTGTTCTCACAGATGCTGCGGCAGAACGGGCACGCGCCCCTGGAGATCATGTCCGACCCGGACGCGTTCCTGTTCGTGGTCACCTCCCAGATGATCTGGAAGGACGCCGGCTGGGGGACGATCATCTTCCTGGCCGCCCTGGCCGCGATCAACCCGAACCTCTACGAGTCGGCCGCGGTGGACGGCGCGGGGCGGTGGCGGCGGATGTGGCACATCACCCTGCCCGGGCTGCGCCCGGTGATCGTCCTGCTGCTCATCCTCAAGCTCGGCGACATCCTCAACGTCGGCTTCGAGCAGTTCTTCCTCCAGCGGGACGCCTTCGGCTCCGGTGTGTCCGAGGTGCTCGACACCTTCATCTACCACCAGACCCTGGTCACCGGGAACTTCAGCGCGGGGGCGGTGGCGGGCCTGACCAAGGGCCTGATCGGCCTCGTGCTCATCCTGATCGCCAACAAGACGGCCCACCGGATGGGTGAGAACGGAATCTACAGGCGAGTATGAGCACTCTCTTCAAGGACCGCCCCGTGTGGGCGGAGCGCCCGGGCCTACCGACGCGGCTCACGAAGAACGCCGCCCTGGCCGCGATCGCGACGGTCGTGATCCTGCCCCTGTACGTCGTGGTCCTGACCAGCCTGTCGCCCGCGTCCGCGGTGAACGCGGCGGGCGGCCTGGTGGTGGTCCCGGCCGGGATCTCGTTCCAGGCCTACGCCGACCTCTTCAGCGGGGGCGTGGTCACCCGTGCCGTACTGGTGAGCCTGGGGGTGACCCTGGTCGGCACGGCCGTGAGCCTGGCCGCGACCATCCTGGCCGCCTACGGGCTCTCCCGGCCGGGCTCGCTGTGGCACCGGCCGCTCCTGTTCGCCGTGCTGCTGACCTTCCTGTTCGCCCCCGGCATGATCCCGCTGTACCTGCTGGTCAGCGACCTGGGTCTGATCGACAGCTACTGGTCGCTGATCCTGCCGACGGCGGTGAACGCGTTCAACCTGGTGGTGATGCGCGCGTTCTTCATGAACCTGCCGGGGGAGATCTCCGACAGCGCCCGGGTGGACGGGGCCGGTGAGTGGACGATCCTGACCAGGCTCGTCCTGCCCATGTCCAAGGGCGTGACCGCGGTGATCGGCCTGTTCTACGCGGTCGGCTACTGGAACGCCTTCTTCAACGCGGTTCTGTACATCAACGACAACTCCAAGTGGCCCCTGCAGCTGGTGCTGCGCCAGTACGTGCAGCAGGGGCAGCAGATCAGCTCCAGCTCGGTGGTGGGCGAGGCGGTCCAGGGCACCGCCTCCGCGCCGAACCTGGCCATCCAGATGGCGATCGTGGTGGTGGCCCTGGTGCCGGTCACGTTCGTCTACCCGCTGGTCCAGAAGCACTTCACCAAGGGGGTCATCATCGGCGCCGTCAAGGGCTGAGGCCGTCAGGCCCCCTGCCCCCGGGCGAGTTCACGGACCATCTCCTCCAGGGAGACGGAATCCGCACGCCCTTCCTGCTCCGACTCGTCGGCGAGGCGGTTGAGCCATGCGTTCTCGGCGGCCCGCTCGATCCGCAGGAGACGCCGGTACTCGTCGGCATCGATGAGGACGGCCGTGGTCCTCCCCCTCTGGGTGATGAAGGTCGGGGTGTGATCACGACGTGCGCGTTCGATGGTGTCGGCGAGGCGGAGTCGCACCTCGGACACGGTCGCCGTCAGGGGCTCGTTCATGTCTCCAGGGTGCCGGATGTACATCCGTTGCCGTGGGAGTTTCGGGCCGGGCCGCCGTGGACGGTCCCGCGGCCGTCGGGTACTGCCGCGGACGTCCGGGCCACCGGTGACCACGGTCCACGGCCCACGGGCGGGGGCGGGGTCGCGTCAAGGGCCGGGAACCGTGCGTCCGGTTCCCGGCCCCGTGTGCCGGATGCTCCAGGTCAGCGGGTCAGTCGCACGCCTGACCGTTCAGCGTGAACCCCTCGGGCACGGCGGGTTCGCCGTCCACGAACCCGTTGAAGCCCACCGACACCGCCTCACCCGGGGCGATCCGGCCGTTCCACTCGGAGCCGGTCACCGTGACGGTGCTGCCCGTCTGGGTGTGGGAACCGTTCCAGAGGCTGGTCACCTCCTCGCCCGCGGTGAAGTCCCAGGCCAGCTCCCAGCCCTCGACGGCCTCCGAGCCGGTGTTGGTCACCGCCACGTCGGCCCGGAAACCGCCGGGCCAGGTGGCGCCGACGTCGTAACCGACCTCGCACGTGCCCGGACCCGCAGTGGGCTCCGGCGAAGGGCTGGGCGAGGGGTCGGGGTCCGCGGTGGGCGAGGGCGACGGGGTCGGGTCGGGGCCGGGCCCGCCGTCCCCCTCCACGGGGTCGCCGTAGACGATGCCGCGGCCGTTGGTACCGACGTAGACCCGCCCGTAGACGTCCGGGTCACCGGTGACCACGGACCCGGTCCAGCCCCACTGGTTGCGGTCGTCGTTGACCCGGACCCAGGTGGCGCCCGCGTCGTCCGAACGGAAGATCCCGCGGACCCCGTCGATCCGGGAGCTGGTGTAGACGGCCGGGTAGTCCGCGCCGGGCGGCGGCGCGCCGAAGCCGACCGCGTCGCCCTCGTCCACGGCCTCGATCCGCTCGAAGGTGGCGCCGGCGTCCGTGGTGCGCCACATCCCGTAGGTGCCGTCCTCGGCCCCGCCCGCGACCCACACGTCGCCGGTGTGGCCCGGAACCGCGCCGAAGCGGACGTTGCCCTCCGCGGGCAGGCCGTCGAAGCCGGAGGCGGTGAAGGTGGCCCCGCCGTCGGTGCTGGTGTGGAAGACCCCGTCGGCGACGGCGTAGAACACGTCCGGGTCGACCCGGTCGGCCTCCACCCGCGCCCCCTCGGGGACGCCGGTCGATGCGGTCCAGGACGAACCCCGGCTGGTGGAGACGTGCACCCCGGTGCCCTGCGGGCTCCAGACCACCGAGGAACCGTCGGCGGCGACGGCGACGGTCCCGCCGCCGGTCACCCCGCCGGGCTCGGAGCCCTGCCACCAGCTGTCGCCGCCGTCGTCGGAGATCCCGATGTGGGAGGTGGCGTCGTCCTCGGCGTCACCGGTGCGCACCACGAGCGAGGGTTCGAGTTCGGCGAAGTCCACGCTGGTGCCGTTGCCCCAGTAGGGCTGCTGGTGCATCCGGCCGGGGACCTCGTCGAGGTCGTGGTGGGTGAAGCCGCCGATGTCGGCCATCACCGACACCAGCGGGCCGCCGGGCAGGCTCGCCAGGTCGTGGATGGCGGTCTCCTCCAGGCCGTGGACCTTCACCTCGATGTCGAACGTGGTGTCGGAGTCCCAGTTGGTGAGGTTGTCGCTGCCGTAGACGGTGGCCCCGGTGCCGTACATGAACCGGTCGGAGTCGAACGGGTCGATCGCCATGGCCTGGGTCATCCAGCCGAGTTTGGGCTGGGTCTCGGGCGGTTCTCCGCCGCCGCCGAAGTCCAGCCAGGGCGCGGTGGAGATGTCCATCTCGTAGCGGTTCACCCGCTCCGGATAGGCGCCGTAATCCCAGGCCTGGGACCAGGTCTGGCCGCGGTCGGTGCTGCGGAAGATCTGGATGTCCGGCCACCAGGAGATCTGGGTGGCGACCATGAGGGTGTCCGGGTTCTGCCGGTCGATGGTCAGGCCGCCGTAGCCGAAGTAGTTGTCCTCGGAGTCGGAGGGGACCGGGCTGATCCTGGCCCACTCCTCCTCGGCGGTGTCGTAGCGCCACAGGTCGCCGGAGTCCCCGTCGTAGGGTCCGGGGGTGGACGTGGTGGCCACGTAGAGCTGGCCGCCCTCGTGGTCGAGCACACCGTGGGCGGGCAGGTGTCCCGTGGGCGCCCCCGGGACCGGTTCCCAGCTCTGTCCGCCGTCCCGGCTCCGGTAGACGGTGTTCTCCAGGTCGGCGACGCCCACGTAGACGTCCTGCGTGACCGAACCCGCCGAGCCCGTCCGCGGATCGAACTCCACCCAGGTCACCCCGGTGATGTCGTCGTGCACGCCCCACTCGTCGTCGGGGTCCTCGACGTAGTCGCCGGGGTTGGGGAACTCCTCGACCTCGGCCCAGGTGGCACCGTGGTCCGTGCTGCGCCACAGGCCGTGGCCGCCGCGGGCGCCGAAGTACACGACGCTGTTGTCGTTGGGGTCGACCATGAGGCGCTCGCCCAGGCCCCGGCCGGGCATGTTGCCGCCGAGTTTGAAGGGCAGCTCGGTGACCTCCCAGGTCTCACCCCGGTCGTCGGAGCGCAGGATGGCCCCGTTGTTGGGGTCCCAGTCGTTGGTGTAGGTCCCCGCGGCGGCGTAGACGCGGTCGGGGTCGACCGGGTCGGTGGCCAGGCTGACGATGCCGGTCCACCCCCACTCGTCCCAGCCGATCCAGTCGAGCATGGGCTGCCAGCGCTCGGTGCCGGGGTCCCAGCGGTAGGCGCCGCCGATGTCGGTGCGGGCGTAGGCGAGGTCGGGTTCGGTCTCGCTGAAGACGATCCCGGGGACGAACCCGCCGCCGGCGATCTGGGCGTTGTCCCAGGTGTAGTCGGTTTCGGCGGCTGCAGCGGAGGCGGGGGCCGCGGTCGTGACGCCTCCGGGACCGAGGAGGGCCGCGGCGACGGCGGCCGCGGAGAGGGCGGCGACCGCACCGGTGGCCGCCCTT
Source organism: Nocardiopsis moroccensis (assembly GCF_055763695.1). NCBI lineage: Bacteria > Bacillati > Actinomycetota > Actinomycetes > Streptosporangiales > Nocardiopsidaceae > Nocardiopsis > Nocardiopsis moroccensis. Next base: position 4,325,481 of record NZ_CP199747.1, read on the forward strand.
CGCCCCCTCGCATCCTGGGAGCGCTTCCATAGTCGTTCGGGGGATGTCCTGGATCCGGGCATGAGCGGGACTCCTCGGTGTGGGGGTACTCCCGCCGACCCGTACGGGGGACTGCCTCCGGCGGGAATTGTGGTTGTCAGTGTGTATTCGCGATGACAGAACGTCAACGGGGGTTTCCGAGATTATTTCGAATCGCTTCGATACCGGAGCTCAGCCGTTCCGCAATTTCCCGTGCAGACGCACCGCTCCCCCCTCCGTCAGCCGAACCCTCCGATCACCGTCCGGCATACGGACCAGCAGCGGGCCGTCCGCCGTGGCCCGCAGGTCCACCAGGACCCCGTCCGGCCCCCACTCCAGCCGGTCCACCGCCACGCCCCCGCGGGCCCGCAGCCCCTCCACGCACCCCGAGGCCCACTCCCGGGGCAGTGCCGGCAGGACGTCGATCCTGCCCTCGGCCGAACCCAGCAGCATCGCCGCCACCAGCGCCGGGAAACCCCCGCCGATGTCCACGTTGAGGATCCGCCCCCGGTTGTGCGTGGGCACCATCGTCGGCCGCCAGTACCGTTCGGCCAGCAGGGACACCGCCTCGCAGGCCTCCTCGGCCATCCCCAGCGCCGCCGCGGCCAGCCCCAGTTGCACCAGCCCGAAGGCCATCTCGTCCGCCTCCTGCCCCCGCCACCAGGCCAGGCGGGCGCGTACCGCCCGGGCCGCGGCCCCGGCCAGCCGCGGGTCCGCGAAGGCCGGATCCCGCTCGTACCAGAGCGGATACAGGTGGGAGGCGTGCCGGTGCGCGTGCCGGTCGGTCTGCGCCACCGGCCCGGCCGTCCCCGCCCACTCGGACAGGCAGCCGTCGGGACCGATCCGGTAACCGGGCAGTCGGGCGGCCAGCCGGACCCACCTGCGGGCCCCGGGCAGCCCCAGGGCCCGGTGCGCCCGCACCAGATTGCGCGCCAGGTCGCGGACGGCGGCGATGTCCATGGTCGCGTTGACGCAGGCCTGCCCGTCCCCGTCGGCCGGAGTGTTCTCCGGCGAGTAGGAGGGGGAGAAGCCGTCCGCGCAGAGGAAGTCCTCGTAGAACTCGGCTGCCTCGGTGAGGAAGGGCAGGGCCCTCTCCCGCAGGAAGGCGCGGTCCCGGGTGTAGGCGTAGTGGTCCCAGTACAGGCGCGCGACCCAGGCCGCTCCCGCGGTCCAGCAGGTCAGGCACCACTCGGGGCCGAAGTGGTTGTGGCGTCCGCTGGTGGAGGCGTGCGCGGGCAGCAGGATCCCCCCGCACCCGTAGAGGCGCCGGGCGTTCTCCCGCAGGTCCTCGGCGAAGGCGTCCATCAGGTCGAAGAGCGGGGTCATGAGCTCGGGGGTGCCGGTGGGGTGCAGGCCGGCCAGGGCCGAGGGCAGGTTGCCGTCGAAGGTGTACCCCGAGCGCCAGGGCGGATCGTAGGTTCCGCTCCATACCCCCTGGAGGGTGGGCGGGAGGTCCCCGCAGGCGGAGACGACCGCGTACCGTCCCGCGTCCACCAGCCGGGCGATCCGCTCCGGGTCGGCCCCGCGGCCGTGGCCCGGGCCGGCGCCGTCCAGGCGCAGGCGGAACCGGCCCATGAGCTCCCCGTGCAGGGTCCGGTGCCGCTCCAGCAGCGGACCGGTCCGCTTCCCCGGAAGGACGGCAGGTGCCGGGGGCCGTTCGGCGCCCGGGGCGGCCACCTCCGTCCGGAGCACCAGGGTGAGCCGACGGACGCCGCGCACGGCGAGCCCGCCCCCGTCGGGTCGGACCGTCCCACCCTCGGAGGTGACCGCGCAGGTCACCGTGTACCCGGGCGCGGTGCCCGCCGGGCGGTCCGGGTGGGTCACGGTGAGCGAGAGCCGATCGGTCCCGGCGTCCGCCCGGGCCGACAGCGGCACCGGCGGCTCCTCGGGGAGCGTCCCCAGCGTGAGTCTGCCCTCCAGCCCCCGGGCCCGGAGGAACTCACAGACCACGACGTCGTCGGCCCGGGAGGCGAACACCCGGTGGAGGGTCCCGTCCGGCAGTTCCTCGGTGACCACCCCGGTGTCCAGGTCGCAGGACCTGGTGAGGGGGCCGGGGACCGGGCGGGCCGGAACGAGGGCGAGCTCCGCCGCCCCGACCAGGGGGTCGATCCAGTGGGTGCCCCGGTACCCCTCCCCCGCCGCCAGCGCGGTGATCCGCTCGGCCGCCGCCCGGGACTCGCCCCGGCCCAGGAGCGCGCGGAGCTCGGGCAGGATCGGGGCCGTGTGCGGCGCGGGCAGCGGCTCCCGGACCGGCAGGAAGAGGCGTTCGTGGCAGAGGGTGAGCCGGGTCCGGTCCGGCCCGGAGTGCACGAGCGCACCCTGGCTGCCGTTCCCGCTGATCAGAGCGTCCTCCCAGTCGCGGACGGGCGAGCGGGTGCGAATCGTTCGGCTTGGGGGGCTGTCGCTGGTCGGTGTCACGGGGCATCCTTACCGGGTCGTGTCAGCGGGTACGAGGGAGCGTGCGCCATGTCCGTGCTGTGGTTCGGCGGAGACCACAACCCCGAGCAGTGGCCGGAGGAGGTACGTGCCCAGGACATCGGACTGATGCACAGGGCCGGGGTGAACCTGGTGACGGTCGGGGTCTTCTCGTGGTCGTTGCTGGAGCCCCGCGAGGGGGAGTTCGACTTCGGTTGGCTGGACCGCGAGATGGACCGGCTGGCCGGGGCCGGAGTGGGGGTCGCCCTGGCCACGCCCACGGCCTCCCCGCCGCCCTGGTTCAGCGCCGCCCACCCCGAGGCCATGCCGGTGACCGCCGAGGGGGTGCGCCTGACCCACGGCAGCCGGGACACCTACGACGTGACCGCGCCCGCCTACCGGGCGGCCTGCGAGCGGATCGTCGGGGCGCTCGCCGAGCGGTACTCCGCGCACCCGGCCCTGCGGCTGTGGCACGTACACAACGAGTACGGCACGTGGTCGCACTCCGTCCACGCCGACCGGGCGTTCCGGGAGTGGCTCCGCGGGCGGCACGGCGACCTGGCGGCACTGAACGAGGCCTGGACGACGGCGTTCTGGGGTCAGCACTACTCCGACTGGGAACAGGTCCGGACCCCGCGAGCGACCCAGTACCTGGCCAACCCGGCCCACGTACTGGACTTCCGGCGCTTCCTGTCGGACGCGATGCTCGACCACTACCTGGCCCAGCGCGGGGTGCTCAGGGCGGCGAACCCGGCCGTCCCGGTCACCACCAACCTGGCCTTCGGCGACTGGGTCCCGGTGGACCCGTGGAAGTGGGCCGAACACGTGGACCTGGTGGCCGTGGACGACTACCCGTCCGGGACCGGTACCGAGGCCGCGGCCCAGACCGCCTTCGCCGCCGACCTCGCCCGTTCCTACGCCGCCCGCGTCCCCGGAGGGCGCCGCCCCTGGCTGCTGATGGAGCAGGCCGCGGGGGTCGTGTACACCCCCGGACGGACCGTCGCCAAGGCCCCCGGGGAGATCGTCCGGCACAGCCTGTCCCACGTGGCGAGGGGCTCCCGGGGCGCCATGTTCTTCCAGTGGCGGGCCTCCCGGGGAGGCTCCGAGCAGTGGCATGCGGGGATGGTCCCGCACGCCGGTCCCGATTCGCGGATCTTCCGTGAGGTGTGCGAGCTCGGTTCCCTGCTGCCCAGGGTCTCCGGGGCGGCCGAGGCCCCCGTCCCTGCCGACGCCGCCCTGACCTGGGACCCGGAGTCCTGGTGGGCGATGGGCGCGGCCTCCCTGCCCGACTCCGAACTCGACCACCTGAGCGCGGTACGGCAGGTCCACCGCGTGCTGTGGCGGTCGGGCCGCACGGTGGACCTCGTCCGCCCCGACCGGCCGCTGCCGTCGGTGCCGCTGCTGGTCGTGTCCTCGCTCTACCTGCTCTCCGACGAGGCCGCCGCACACCTGACCGACTACGTGGAGCGGGGCGGGACCCTGGTGGTGACCCCGTTCAGCGGTATCGCCGACCCGCAGGGAACCGTGCGCACCGGAGGCTACCCGGGCGCGCTGCGCGACCTGCTCGGTGTCCGGGTGGAGGAGCTGCGCCCCGCCCCGGACACCGAGCTGTTCGACACCGACCTCGGCCCGGTCCGCGGCTGGACGGAGGCGGTCCGCACGACCGGCGCCGAGGCGGTGGCCGTCCACCGGTCGGGCCCCTGCGCCGGGGAGCCCGTCCTGACCCGGAACCGCCGGGGCGCGGGGAGCGCCTGGTACCTGTCCGTCCGGTTGGACGACACGGCCCTGGGCGCTCTGCTGGCCGGGGTCGGGGCGGCGGGCGCCGGGCAGGACGCCACCGCCGCCGACCTGCGGCCCGAGCCCGGGTCCCCGTTCGGTTCGGACCCGGGCGTGGAGCTGGTGCGGCGCGTCGAAGGGTCCCTCACCTGGGTCTTCGTGCTCAACCACGCCGACGCCCCGTACCGGGTCGACCCGGCCGGGCTGGGACTCGCCCCCGGGGCCGTGGACCTGTTGACCGACACGGCGGCCGAGGGCCTGACGGTGCGGGGCGGCGGCGTGGCGGTGCTGCACGGTCGGCTCAGCCCGTGATCGGGAGGTCGGCCCCCTCCCTCAGCAGTACGGGAACCCGGTCCAGCGGCGCGTCGATCGTGACCACCCTGCCGCCCTGGTGGACGTGCCCCGTCCACGGGTCGGTCCAGGACGCCCCCGCCGGCAGGTAGACGTCCCTGGTCCGGGCCCCGTACTCGGTGACCGGGGCGACCAGCACGTCCGGGCCCAGGAGGAACTGGTCGCCCTCGCCCCAGGTGTTCGGGTCCTCGGGGAAGTCGACGAACACCGGGCGCATGGGCGGCAACCCCCGCTCGTGGGCGGCGCGCATCTGCTCCATCACGTAGGGGCGCAGCCGCTCGCGCAGGAACAGCAGTTCGCGCAGGATCCCGTAGACCTCCTCGCCGTAGGACCACACCTCGTTGGGGCCGCCGGACATCTGCGGGTAGAGGTCGTGCGAGAACGGTTCCCGGTATCCGTGCAACCGGGCCAGCGGGCAGAAGACCCCGTACTGGAACCAGCGGACCATCAGCTCGCGGTACTCGGGCGAGTCCTGGTCACCGCCGTGGAAACCGCCGATGTCCGTCGTCCACCAGGGGAGGCCGGACATGGCGACGTTGAGCCCGGCCCGGACCTGGGTGCGCAGGGAGGCGAACGTGGGGGCGATGTCGCCCGACCACAGGGCGGCGCCGTGGCGCTGGCTGCCCGCCCAGGCCGAGCGGCACAGGGTGATCACCTCCTCCTCGCCGGCGGCCAGCATCCCCTCGTGGAAGGCGCGCGCGTGTTCGAGCGGGTAGATGTTGCCCACCTCGGTGCCGGGGCCGGCGTGGTAGCGCAGGTTCTCCGGGTGGCCCGGTTTCAGCTCGGGTTCGCAGGCGTCGAGCCACCAGACCCGAATGCCCAGGGAGTGGTAGTTGCGGCGGATCCGCTCCCACAGGTACCTGCGCGCCTCGGGGTTGGTGGGGTCGTAGAAGGACACCTGCACCTGGGAGTCCACCCCCTTGTCGGCCCAGTCCGCGTGCACGGGGGGTCCTTGTTCGGTGGCGACGAGGTAGCCGTTGGAGAGCATCTCGGCGTGGTTCTCGCTGAGCGGGCTCACCGAGGGCCACACGGACACCATGAGTTCCACGCCCATCTCGCGGAGTTCGGCCACCATGGCCGCGGGGTCGGGCCACTCCCGGGTGTCGAACCTCCAGTCGCCCAGGTGGGTCCAGTGGAAGAAGTCGCTGACGATCACCGACAGCGGCAGGCCGCGGCGCCGGTACTCGCGGGCCACCGCCATGAGCTCGTCCTGGGTGCGGTAGCGGAGCTTGGACTGCCAGAAGCCGGAGGCGAACTCCGGCAGCATCGGGGGGTGACCGGTCGCGTCGGCGTAGCGGGACAGGATGTCGGCGGGGCCGTCGCCCGTGGTGACCCAGTAGTCGATCTGGCGGGCGCTGTCGCTCACCCAGCGGGTCCCGTTGTCGGCGAGCTCGACCCTTCCGGTGGCCGGGCTGTTCCAGAGCATCCCGTAGCCGCGGGAGGAGACCAGGAAGGGGATGGTGACCTCGGCGTTGCGCTGGACGAGGTCGATGACCGCGCCCTTCTGGTCGAACAACCCGTGGGTGTGCTGGCCGAGGCCGTGGATGCGCTCGTCCTCGTAGGCGCGGAAGCGCTGTTCGATCCGGTAGTAGCCGTTGCCGGTGGAGGTGTAGACGCGGGGGCCGGGCCACCAGAAGTGGGCGCGCTCCTCGGCGAGCAGCTCCGTGTCACCGCGGGTGAAGCGGAGCATGCCGTCGGCGCTCACCTCCAGGGTGAGGGATCCGCTGACCAGGACGGCGGTGTCACCGATACGCACCTCGGCCGCCCCCGGGGGGCGTTCCGTCAGTGCGCCGGGCAGGTCCTCGCGGATGTTGGACAGGGCGGAGCGGACACGGATGCCGTCGGTCCCCCACGCCTGGGCGCGTAGGACCTGGTGGCTGCCGCGCCACTCGAAGCCGTCCTCGATCTCGTTGAACACGTCGGTCCTTCCTGTAGGGGTGGCAGGAGTGTCGAAGCGCTTCGACAACGGGCCTGGCTCGGGGGTGGGAGGGGCGGTGGGCGGGTCGGGTGGTGGAAGGCCCGGTCGGGGCTCAGGTCCGGTGCGCGGTGCTGCCCCGGTCGGTCAGACCGGGTTCGAGCAGGGTGACCCCGGGCTCTCCGAGGCCGTCGATCTTGTCCACGAGCAGACGGACCGCGCGTCCGCCGAGCTCCTCGGCGGGCAGGTCCACCGAGGTCAGCGGTTGGGGAACGAGGGGCGAAGGGCCGATCACCAGGGCGGACAGCTCCGGAGCGCTCCGACCGTGCTCGGCGAAGGCGTCCAGGAGCGGCCCGACGGAGGGCTCGTTGTGCACGATGACGCCGGTGAGGTCCGGGCGCTCGCGCTGGAGGGTGTCCGCGACGTGGCGGGCGGACTCGGGCGTACAGGGATGGCTGGTGGCTCGCAGGCCCCGGCGCGCCACGGCGGCCTCGAAGCCGGCGAGCGTCCGCTCCGCGAAACCGGTGCGCCGCTCGTAGACCGAGGGGGGCTGGCCGACGAAGGCGACGTCCGTGTGGCCGAGGTCCGCCAGATGGTCCACGCAGAGCGCACCCGCGGCGGAGAAGTCGAGGTCTATACAGGTCAGGGCCTCGGTGTCCTCGGGGACCCCGATGAGCACGGAGGGCAGGCCGAGGGAGCGCAGGACCGGCACGCGCGCGTCGTCGGCCTCCACGTCCATCACGATGACGCCGTCCACCATGGCGCTGCCCGCGACCCTGCGCAGACCGTCCGGGCCCTCCCCCTGGGTGAGCAGGAGGACGTCGTGGTCGTGGGTGCGGGCGGCGGTGACGACGGAGACCGCGAACCGCATGGCCACGGGGACGTGGACGTCGTCCCGCAGCGGGACGACCAGGGCGATGACGCTGGTGCGGCGACTGGCCAGGGAGCGCGCCCCCGCGTGGGGCTGGTAGCCCAGGGCCTCGATGCTCTCCCGGACCCGGCGGGTGGTGGACTCCGAGATCGACCGCTTTCCGCTGAGGACGTAGGAGACCGTGCTCGGCGAAACCCCGGCGTGCCGGGCCACATCGGAGATCCGCACCGTGCCGTCCCGTCAGTTGTCGAATCGATTCGATGGAATGTTACGCACCCGGCCACCCTGGCGCAATGCCCTGGGCGGCCCCGGCCGGAACGAGCCTACCCGGGATCTGCGGGCCCTTCCGGGCTCCGCCCGTGCCGGCGTCGTAGGCCCCGGCCAAGCGCAGCGCCGGACCGGACGCGGCTCAGGGCGTCGGGCAGGGGGCGGGGAGTCGGCTCGGGCGCGGTGTCCGTTCTGGGTCACGAACCCGGGCGCACCGGGGCAGGCGAGAGGGACCCGTGTCCGCACGGGTGAGGAGGCGGGCTCGACTGTGGCTGTGACGCCCCGGGGCAGGGCGCTCGGAACGGCTGGCGGAGACGGTCGGCGGCTAACCGGCCTGGCGCTTGGCCTCCAGGGCCTCCATCGCCGCGACGGCGGTGGCGACGGTCTGGTGGACCGGAACCTGACGGTGCAGGCCGACCAGGCGGACGACCTTGGTGACGCGTTCGTTGAGAGCCGCCAACGACAGGGACCCGTCCAGCTCACGGACGTTCCGGTAGGCGTTGATGATGACGTTCAGCCCACTGGAGTCCATGAAGTCCAGGGCGGACAGGTCCAGGATCAGCCACGGACCGTGGTCCTCGATCGCGGTCCTGATGTGTTCCTGGAGGTCGGCGGCGGTCGCGATGTCGAGTTCTCCCTCGATCGCGACGATGACGCTGCGGCTTTCGAACCGCGTGCTCAGCCCGAGCCTGTGCACGTTCACTCCTCCCGGCCCCACGTTCAGATGGTGCGGGGCCCCTTCGCTTAACCATACGCAGCCCGGCCGGGAACGACTACCGGACCCGGCTCCACTCCCACAGAGCCGGTCCGGTGAGGGGAACGCCTGCGCGCCCGAGCGGCCTGGTAAGTCGTTGGACACACACGGTATAAGCGAACCGCCCCCACGGGAATGCCATCGGGCAAGAAATTTTCGCCTCATGGGCAAGAACCCCCGTCCAATGCCCCGGTATCACCCTTTTACCGTGGGTTATTTCACGACATGACGCCCGGTACTACCGATCGCCCCGCGCACGTCCGTTCCGTCACCCCCGGACCGGTCACGTTCCGTTCATCCCTCCCGGGGGCGGTCACCCCGGGTGAACGAATCCAACAGTGTGCGCGCGGCCAGGGTGGCCGTGGTCCCGCCCGAACGCACCTGCTCCTCCATCCGCGGGATGAGCCCGGCCACTTCCGGGTCCCGCAGGAACGTGTCCATGAGCTGGTCGCGGACCTGGTCCCACATCCAGCTCACCCCCTGGGCGCTGCGCCGTTCGGCCAGGGAGCCGTCCCCCTCCAGCACCCGCCGGTGCTCCAGCACCGTCTCCCACACCTCGTCCAGCCCGTCCCCGGTCAGGCCGCTGCAGGTGAGCACCGGCGGTCGCCACCGGGGGTGGACCTGGTGGAGCAGGCGCAGCGCCCGGGACAGCTCCCGGGCGGCCTTGCGGGCGTCGTCGGCGTGCGGCCCGTCGGCCTTGTTCACCGCGACCACGTCCACCAGCTCCAGCACCCCCTTCTTGATGCCCTGGAGCTGGTCGCCGGTACGCGCCAGGGTGAGGAAGAGGAAGCAGTCGACCATCGCCGCGACCGTGACCTCGGACTGGCCCACGCCCACGGTCTCCACCAGGACCACGTCGAACCCGGCCGCCTCCATGAGCAGCATGGTCTCCCGGGTCGCCCGCGCCACCCCACCGAGGGTGCCCGCCGTCGGCGAGGGCCGGATGAACGCGTTCGGGTCCACGGCGAGGTCGGCCATGCGCGTCTTGTCCCCGAGGATGCTGCCGCCGGTGCGGGTCGAGGAGGGGTCGACCGCCAGCACCGCGACCCGGTGCCCGGCGGAGGTCAGCCGGGTGCCGAGCGCGTCGATGAAGGTCGACTTGCCCACCCCCGGCACCCCGGTGATCCCGACCCGCCGCGCCCTGCCGGTGTGCGGGAGCAGCCGCACCAGGAGCTCCTGGGCGGCGCGCGCATGGTCCGGTCTGCGCGACTCCACCAGGGTGATCGCCCTGGCCAGGGTCGGCCGGTGCCCGGAGAGGACGCCCTCGGCCAGGGCGTCCACGTCCACCGGGCGCCTCCCGCGCACCGCCACGCTCACTCCCCTTCCCGGGCGGAACCCGGGTGCTCCGGGTCCAGACGTTCCTCCAACTGGTCGAGCAGGTCGATCGCGGCCTCGGCGATCACCGTGCCCGGCGGGAAGATCGCGGCCGCACCGGCCTCCCGGAGCTCGGCGAAGTCCCCCGGCGGGATCACCCCGCCCACCACGATCATGATGTCCTCGCGGTCCAGCGCGGCCAGCTCCTCCCGGAGCGCGGGCACCAGGGTCAGGTGCCCGGCCGCCAGCGAGGACACCCCGACCACGTGCACGTCGGCCTCCGCCGCCTGGGCGGCGACCTCGGCCGGGGTCTGGAACAGCGGGCCCACGTCGACGTCGAACCCCAGGTCGGCGAAGGCGGTCGCGATGACCTTCTGCCCCCGGTCGTGGCCGTCCTGGCCCATCTTCGCCACCAGGATGCGGGGGCGGCGCCCCTCGGCCTCGGCGAACTCCTCCACCCGGGCGCCCACCCGGTCCATCAGCCCGGCGGCGTCGGCGTTCCCGGCCGCCTCGTCCTTGTACACACCCTGAATGGTACGGATCTGACCCGAGTGGCGGTTGAACACCTTCTCCATCGCGTCGGAGATCTCCCCGACCGTGGCCTTGGCTCGGGCCGCGTCCACCGCCGCGGCCAGCAGGTTGCCGGTGAGCTCCGCGTCGGCCCTGGACTCCCGCCCGGCCGCCTCGGTCAGGGCGTCCAGGGCGGCCCGCACCCGGTGGTCGTCGCGTTCGGCGCGCAGGCGGCGGAGCTTGTCCAGCTGCTCGGCGCGCACCCGGGTGTTGTCGACCTTGAGCACCTCGATGTCGTCGGCCGTCTCGGGCCGGTACTTGTTGACACCGATCACCGGTTGGCGGCCCGAGTCGATGCGCGCCTGGGTGCGGGCGGCCGCCTCCTCGATGCGCATCTTGGGCAGCCCCGCGTCGATCGCCGCGGCCATCCCCCCGGCCTTCTCCACTTCCTGGATGTGCGCCCACGCCTTCTCGGCGAGCTGCTGGGTGAGGCTCTCCACGTAGTAGCTGCCGCCCCAGGGGTCGACCGCCCGGGTGGTCCCCGACTCCTGTTGCAACAGCAGCTGGGTGTTGCGGGCGATGCGCGCGGAGAAGTCCGTGGGCAGGGCCAGCGCCTCGTCCAGGGCGTTGGTGTGCAGGGACTGGGTGTGGCCCTGGGTGGCGGCCATGGCCTCCACACAGGTGCGGGCCACGTTGTTGAACACGTCCTGGGCGGTCAGCGACCACCCCGAGGTCTGGGAGTGGGTGCGCAGGCTCAGCGACTTGTCCTTGGCGGCGCCCAGGTCCTTGACCAGGCGCGCCCACAGCAGGCGGGCGGCGCGGAGCTTGGCGACCTCCATGAAGAAGTTCATCCCGATCGCCCAGAAGAACGACAGCCGCGGCGCGAACGCGTCCACGTCCAGGCCGGACCGCTGGCCCGCGCGGATGTACTCCACCCCGTCGGCCAGGGTGTAGGCCAGTTCCAGGTCTGCGGTGGCCCCGGCCTCCTGCATGTGGTAGCCGGAGATCGAGATGGAGTTGAACCGCGGCATCCGCTGCGAGGTGTAGGCGAAGATGTCGGAGATGATCCGCATCGAGGGCTGCGGCGGGTAGATGTAGGTGTTGCGGACCATGAACTCCTTGAGGATGTCGTTCTGGATGGTCCCCGACAGCTTCTCGGGCGGCACCCCCTGCTCCTCGGCGGCCACGATGTACAGCGCCAGGACGGGCAGCACCGCGCCGTTCATGGTCATGGACACGCTCATCCGGTCCAGCGGGATCCCGTCGAACAGCTGGCGCATGTCGTAGATGGAGTCGATCGCCACTCCGGCCATGCCCACATCGCCCGCCACCCGGGGGTGGTCGGAGTCGTAGCCGCGGTGGGTGGCCAGGTCGAAGGCGACCGACAGACCCTTCTGTCCGGCGGCCAGGTTGCGGCGGTAGAAGGCGTTGGACTCCTGCGCCGTGGAGAAGCCGGCGTACTGCCGGATGGTCCAGGGCTGGTTGACGTACATGGTCGGGTAGGGCCCGCGCAGGTAGGGCGGGATGCCGGGCAGCCCGTCCACGAAACCCAGGCCCTCGCGGTCGGCGGGGGTGTAGAGCGGTTTGACGCCGATGCCCTCGGGGGTCTCCCACTCCAGGGCGTCGGCGGCCTTGCCGGTGGCCCCTTCCAGGGCGCGCTGCCAGTCGGCCGCGCCCCGGCCGCCGGTGCTGGTGAAGGCGGGTGGGCGGGGATCGACGTTGGAGAAGTCGGGGATCATGCGCTCGCCCCCTGTGCGGCGTCGGTCGTGGTGGTCGGGGGGTCGGCGAGGAGCACGTCGACCAGGTCGGTGAGCAGGGCGACGGCGTCGCAGCCCCGGTGCGCGAAGGCGTCCACCCCGGCTCGGCGGTAGGCGTCGCTCGGCGGTCCGGCCAGCAGCACCCGGCGGGCGCCCGCCCCCCTGAGTGCGCGGGCCACCGACTCGGCGTGCTCGTCGTAGACCCCGTCCGAGGAACAGATCACCGCCACCCGGCTGCCCGAGTCGGCGAAGGCGGACGCGGCTGCCCGGGCGTCCTCCAGCGGTCCCGGGTCGACGGCCCCGATGCCTCCGGCGGCGAGGAGGTTGGTGGCGAAGGAGGCGCGGGCGGTGTGCACCGCGACCGGGCCCAGCGTGGCCAGGAAGGCCGTGGGCCGGTGGCCGGTGTCGCCGGTGCGGGCGTCACAGCGGTCGCGCAGGGCCTCGTACTCCTGGGCGTAGCGGCGCACCGGGAAACCGCCCGGAGCGGTTCCGCCCGCCCGGGCGGGGTCCGCCTCGCGCACCAGCAGGCTCTCGTGCGGGTTCGGGAACTCGCTGACCCCGGTGAGTGGGGCGGCGCGGGTGGCCAGGTCGTGGCGGCGCCGCTGCCACACCCGGTCCACGGCCGTGCGCAGCTGGCCGTGTTCGATCGCCCCGGCGATCCCCCCGGCCCGTTCCAGCTCCTGGAAGAAGGACCATCCGGCCACGTAGAGGTCGCGGGTCAGCGCCTCGACGTAGAAGGAACCCCCGGCCGGGTCGATGACCCGGGCCAGGTGCGCCTCCTCGACGAGCAGCGACTGGGTGTTGCGGGCGATCCGGCGGGCGAAGTCGTCGGGCAGGCCCACCGCGGCGTCGAAGGGCTCCACGGTGACCGCGTCGGCGCCGCCCACGCCGGCGGCGAAGCAGGCCACGGTGGTGCGGAGCATGTTCACGTGCGGGTCGCGGCGGGTCATCATCGCCTCGGAGGTGGTGGCGTGCAGGCGCATACCGCGCTGGTCGGCGGGCACGCCGCAGTCCTGGAGCACCTGGTTCCACATGGCGCGGACCGCACGGAGTTTGGCGATGACGGCGAACTGGTCGGCGTTGGCCGCCAGCCGGAACTCGATCCGCCCCGCGGCGTCGGCCAGGTCCAGCCCGGCCTCGGTCAGGGAGCGCAGGTAGGCGGTCGCGGCGGCGATCGCCGCACCGATCTCCTGGGCCTCGGAACCGCCCGCGTTGTGCACCAGGGTGCCGTCGGCGACGAACAGGCCCAGCCCGGGGTAGGCGGCGGCGTGTTCGGCGGCGAAACGCGCCGGGCCGCGCACGTCGGGGCGCTCGTCGGCCAGTGCGGCCGTGGTGAGCGGGTCCAGGCCCAGGTGGGAGACGACCCGGTCGGCGGGGACCTCGGCGTCCGCGTGCGCGGTCAGCAGGGCCGTCGCGGCGTCGATGGCGTCGGGGCCGGGCGCGGCCAGCACCACGGGGGCCAGGTCGAGGTAGACGTCGGTGAGCGCCGCACCGAGTTCGGACACGGGGAGCGCGCCGCCGCCCACCGAGATCCACAGCGAGCTCACACCGTTCATCAGGTCGCTGTTGATTCGGTTGCGGAGCACGGCGGGGTCGGCGTCGGTGTGCCGGGCGCGGATGTCCCACCCCCCGGCCACTCCCCCGTCCGGACGGTAGCCGCGGGTGAAGGGGGCCAGGCCCGGGTATCCGGGGTCGGCCGCGGGCGGGGCGCCGGTGTAGAGGGGTTCGATGCCGAACCCGTCGTAGGTGGGCGTGGCCAGCACGGACTCGGGGGCGTCGCCGAGATCCTCCTCGGCGACACCGCTCTTGCGCAGAACCCCGGCGACGAGTTCGCGCCACCGCTCACGTGTGGCCGCCGGGAAGCCTTCGGCCAGGTTGGGGACCGCTGCGCCGGCGGCCCCGCTCTCAGGGACGTCCATACTCCGAGATGGTAGAGAACAGGGTTCGGTTTCGGTGCGCCGGGGTGTGGTGGCGAGCACATGGCCACCTCCAGCCACCCTGACCTGCGGGCTCTCCGAGCCGCCCCACACGCCGCCGTGGCCCCAGAGTATGACATGCGACACATCAACCCCAGGGGTCGAACCGAACGTGTCCGCACGGACACCCATACGGAGTGCCGACGGGCACGCACGCGCAGACCCACCCCCGACCGACCCCAGGAGCGTTCCCCATGCAGTCCTGCACCCGCGCCCTCCTCCCCCTCGCCGCGTCCGGTCTCGCCCTGGCGCTGACCGCCTGCGGAGGGGACGGTGCCTCGGAGGCGGAATCCGCCCCGGAGGTCGACACCGCCGGCTTCACCTACGGCGAGGTGCCCACCGAGAACACGAAGGGGCCGAGCATCGACGAGTCGCTGATGCCGCCCGAGCCCGCCCCCGGTACCCCCAGGCACGAGCGGAACGCGCACACGGCCCTGGTCCAGGTCTCCGAGCTGACCTGGACCGCCGACCCGGACGCCACCGCCGAGTGCCCGGAGGTCGACCTGCACGCCGAGGGGAGCTACACCTGCGTCGTCACCTACTTCGGCGAGGAGTTCGAGTACCTGGTCGAACTGGACGAGGAGCGCAGCACGGCGGACTACGCCGCCGAGGAGGCCCGGCTGGTCACCGGGCCGATCATCGTGGAGAACCTGGAGCACGACATCCGGGTCTGGAGCCTCATGCCCTACGTGGACTGCGGCCTGGAGGGCGAGGTGGTGGCCGTCACCGACGGGGAGGAGGTGACGTGCACGGCCCTGGACGACGAGACCGGGGAGACCGAGGAGTACCTGGTTACCTACGACGTCCGTCTGGGCTACTCCATCGAGGAGGTCTAGGCCGTCGTTCACACCGGACATCACCACCCCCAGAGTATGACCTGGGTCACAATATCCACGACGGTGGAACCAAACGCCCTGGCCAGGGACCTAAGGGGGTGACCGAGACGCTTCCTCCGAACAGGAAACCCCCATGTTGAACTCCGCCCGCAGACACCGCATCGCCCTCGGTCTGACCGCCGCCGGTTCGGCCCTGGCCCTCGCCGCCTGCGGCGGGGGCGACCCGGAGCCCGCCGAGACCGACACGGCCGCCGTCGAGGAGGTCGAGGAAACCGTGGAGGAAGAGGAGACCACCGAGGTCGACGCCTCCTCCTTCAACCAGGGCCCCGTCCCCGCCGAGGCGCCCGAGCTCGACGAGGCCGACCTGCCCGCCGAGCCCGACTCCTCCGCTCCCCTGGGCGACCGCATCGCGTGGGAGGCCCTGGAGCGGGTCTCCACCTTCGCCTCGGTACCCGACCCCGACGCCACCGCCGAGTGCCCCGAGATCGCCGGGGAGGAGGGAGAGTCCGTCACCTGCACGGTGAACTTCCTGGACGAGGAGTTCGAGTACACGATCAACATCGAGTCCTCCGGCATCCTCATCAGCTACGACTGGGAGATGCCCGAGGGCCCACTGGTGCGCGAGGTGGTGGAGGACACCCTCCGGGCGCACACCGAGAGCGAGTACGTGCTCTGCGACATGGAGTCCGACGTCGAGCGCGGTGAGACCGGCGGGGAGGCGCCCTTCCTCTGCCAGAGCCTGGACGAGGAGAGCGGGGACGTCAGCGACTGGGAACTGAGCATCTCCCAGTACGGTTCCTTCTCGTTCTACAGCGCCTGATAGCGCCAGACCTGGGGTGAGCCCGGAACCGCCCGGCTGGTTCGGCGGGCGCGATGGAGCGGGCGTCCCGAAAGAGGTCCGGCCCGACGGCAGCACACAGGAAGGCGCCGTCCGGGCTCGGCACCCCAGGCGCATCGACGTCCTCTACATTCTCGTGTACCCACCAACCCGGAGAAAACCAGGCTCTACGGTGGCACGCGGGAACAATGGCACATGGGTGGGAATGTGCTCGAAGGGGTCCGGTCCGAGCCGGACCCCTTTCTCATGTCCCGTCCTGACCGACCGGGATCATGTACGCCAGTTCGTACCGGTCCGGCGGCACCACGATGTCTGCTGTCTCCACGGGGCGGTCCTCGGTGTAGTAGGTCCGCTGGATCACCAACACCACACTGCCACGTGTGACCTGCAAATTATCTGCTTCGTCGGCGCTGGCCGGACGTGCGGTGACAATCTCGCCAGCTTGCACAATGCGCTGCCCGATAGCCCGCATGCGCTCGACAACGCCCTGGCCGGAATAGGCACCGTTCTCCGGCAACACGACCTCAGTGCCGCGCGTGATCTCCAGGGGTTCCCACGAGGTGGAGAGCATTACCGGTTCGTCATCGCCGGTGAAGGTGTACTGGGTCCGCATCACCGGGTCGTCGGGGTCAATGGCGAGTCGATGCGCGATCGCCTCCGGCGCGGTAGTGGATTTTGAGAAGGACTCCCAGCCTCCACGCACTGCCTGGGCAGCCATGTCCGCGCGGAACGGGCTACCGCTACGGGCCTCCCGATACCAGGACCGAGTGAGGCGACGCACGGGTGGGCGCGACCGTACGTAGCTCCCCGAGCCAGTCCGCGAGACAACGTATCCCCCGGCGACAAGCTGCTGCACGGCGTCGGCAGCCACCCGCATACCCACTTCGAACTCGGCGGCCAGGTCTTGTCTGGACGGGAGCCGATCACCGGGTGCGTAGTCGCCCGCGATGATGCGCTGCCGCAGCGTATCGGCGACGCGCTGGTAGGTCGGGCGGGCCACGGGCGCACTCCTTGATTGGGGCCAATCTGCACGAACAGCTTGACAAGGCTGCACGTACCAAAGCAAGCTGCACGTACAGATTTTAAATTAGCACGTACAGCTTGGATGGCCATGGGTAAGCGAATCACTCTCCCAGCGAGTAACGCGATGGTGCCGATCGCCCGGCATGGCGTGGCTGCTCTCCTACCCGGCTTTGGCCGTCTGGCTGACGTCGAACTGGTCCTCACCGAGTTCGTGACGTCCGCAATCCGGTCCAGCGATGCCGAACTCATGATCACGGTGGAGCACAGCTCGGAGGTCCGCATCGAGGTGCACGACCAGCGAGGTCAGTACCCGCGTGTCGAAGAGACCCACATCGACCCTGCGGCTCCGGACGGCCTAGCCATCGTTTCGGCGGTGGCCGACCGCTTCGGAGCCCGCCGTCACCGCTCAGGAGACTGCACGGCCTGGGCCGTCTTCTCCCGGTAATCCGTTGTTCCCTCGCCGCCTATCCAGTGGCCTCTGAACCCAGGAGTTCGCCATGCAGCGATACCTGAACCTGTCCGAGCTGGTGCACGTGCGCTGGCTGGCCACCGAAACCATGCGCCGCCGACGTCCCCGCCGCCCCCGCCGGGCCTCCCGGGTCCGCGCCTTCGCCCCGCTCCCCCGCATCCCCGCCCCGCGCCGCCCGCTGGACGCCGCTCCCCTGGACGTACTCCACGCGGTCCTGGCCGGACTGCACCGCCTGGGGGTGGCCCGATGAACCACGTCTGCGACATCCGCGAACTGCCCGACATCGACGCGCTGCGCTCCTGGGCCCGCACCCACCACACCGCGATCGGCTACGTGGGCCCCGACGCCGAGGGCTACCCCGTCTACGAAGCCCACCGGGGCCACATCACCCGCCTGGCCAGGGGCACCACTCGCGCCCCCCACACCCACCCGCTCGTGTGGCACTCCCCCCTGGAGCGGACCCGGTGACCGCCCGCCCCGGCACCGACCGGGTCCTGGACGAACTCATCGCGGGCCGCTGGATCCTGACCATCGAGGGCACCCCAACCGACACCGAATACGTGGCCTACCGGCCCATCGGCTGGACCGGCCCCGGCAACCCCCACGAACGCATCGCCGCGCCCACCCGGCCCCGCCTCCTGGCCGCGCTGATCGACCGACACAGGAACGGAGAAACCCCCGTGGCCCACAAGCCCGCACCCCAGCCCACCGCACCCGAGTCCACCGCGCCCAGGACCGGCCCGGACCGACCGCTCACCCCCAGCGAGCGCCGACACGACGAGGCCATGGCCCGGTACGGCCGCTACCAGGACGAGACAGCCCCCGACCAGCCGAAGAGCACCGGCGATGCCTGAGCCCTCCTTCGAGCCCCTGCTGACCCCCGCCGAGGTCGCCGCGGCCTTCCGCGTGGACCCCAAGACCGTCACCCGGTGGGCCCAAGCAGGCAAACTCACCGCGGTGCGCACCATCGGCGGGCACCGCCGCTACCGCGAAGCCCAGGTCCGCGCCCTGCTGGGCGGGGCACCCCGGCCGACGCCCGGTGGGTAGCCCCCGTTCCGGGCGCCCGGAACGCCACCTGGCCACCAAACAGGTCGCCTCACTGTTCGGAGTCCACCCCAGAACCGTCACCGCCCGGGCAAGACAGGGACTGCTCCCCTACATACGCACCCCGGGCGGACACCGCAGATACCGCTCCTCCCACGTGTACGCCCTACTGAACGGCGACACCCCGCCCACCGCCTAGAACCGGCAACCGCGCGTGCGCGGCGTGAAGTGCCGCCACCGCAAGGACATCAGGGCCGTGACCGGCCGAAACCCTCGAAGACGCAGGAGAGCACGATGGCAGCGGCCCTCGCCCGCCCCGACACCACTCGCCCGGCCCCGAAGCCTCACACGCCCGCCGCCCCTCAGCCGCCCACCGCCGCCGCGTGCGGAGCCTGTAACGGGCAGGGCGGAACGTGGGTCACCTCCGACGGGTCCTCCCCCGGCAAGAACATCTCCCGCTGGGTGGCCTGCACCGCGTGCAACGGGACGGGGACCACATGAGCGGGCACACCGTGGGCATGGACCACGCTCCCCTCGCCCAGGCCCTCGCCGCCCGGCTCCGGGCCCAGGGCACCGCCGAACACATCGCCCGCCTGTTCGCGCAGGTGCCGAGGCACCGGTTCCTGCCCGACACCGTGTGGGGCGAGGACCGCACCCGCTACGACCGCGCCGCCGACCCCGCCGGGTGGATGCGTGTCGCCTACACCGACCAGGCGCTCACCACCCAGCGCGACGACGGCGTCCCCGGCGGCATGGGGGTGCCCACCTCCTCCTCCAGCGCCCCCTCGGTGATGGCGAGGATGCTGGCCGCCGCCGGAATCGAACCCGCACACCGGGTCCTGGAGATCGGCACCGGTACCGGCTACAACGCGGCTCTGCTGTCACAGCTGCTCGGGTCCGGCTCGGTGGCCACGGTCGAGGTCGACCCGGAACTGGCAGGCGCTGCCCGCGCCGCCCTGTCCGCCGCCGGGTTCCACCCCGACGTCCTCACCGGGGACGGCGAGCGGACCGGCGGGCTGCCCTCCTACGATCGTCTGATCGCCACCTGCACGGTCTCCGAGGTTCCGGCGGCGTGGCTGCGGCATATGCGAGGGCAGGGAAGGATCGTGACTCCGTGGGCCCCGACACCGGGGTTGCCGGGCGGGGTACTCGCCGTCCTGGACGCGACCCACAACCATGCCCAGGGCCGCTTCGAAGGCGGACTGAGCTTCATGTGGGCGCGCGGGCAGCGCCGTCCGGGCCGGCCCGCTCCGGGGCCGGAGGCCGTGGCCGATTCCACCGAGCAGGTGCCCGGTGACCCGCGCGAGCCGTGGCTCGACGGGGAACGGGCGCTCCTGCTGTCCCTGCTGATGCCGGGCTGGTCCTACGGGCTGCGCATGGGGGAGGACGCCACCGACCCGTGTGTGTGGCTGGCCTCGACCACCTGCTCCTCCTGGGCGCGGTTGCACGCGGACGGCAGGGTCGAACAGGGCGGGACGCGCGCCCTGTTCGAGGAAGCCGAGCAGGCCTGGCGGACCTGGGAGGGCTGGGACCGCCCTGCCGTGACCGACTTCGGGCTGACAGTCGATCCGGACCGGCAGACGCAGACGGTGTGGGTACACGGCCCCCAGCACGCTCTCTGGTCCGTTCGCGGGTAGGCCCGCACCGGTCTCGGTGCGGGGCCCGGGGCCGGTGGGAACGGGGGGCGGTGGGAAAGGGACCCGCTGCCCCTGGCGGTTCGCACTGCTCCGCTGCCAGAGGGTGCCGTTGCTGCGTTCGAGGATCGCGTCCGTGTTCATCGCGGCCCCGGAAACGGATCAGCCGCGGACTCGGGGTGAACGACCTCGGGGGGACGAACCTGAGCGCGAACGGCGAACCGTCCGGTTCCTGAGCCGCGTACACGACACCGTCCCCGGCACCGCACAGCGTCCGTCGCGTCAGAAGCGGTGATCCGGGCGTGGCCGGAACCGGTCACGTCCCACCCGACCCGTCAGCCGGGGGTGCCCCCGCGCTGCTCCCGCTGGACCTCACGGATGTGCTTGTAGTCGACCTGGTCGACGGGGAAGGCGCGCTGGAAGGCACCCGGGTGCACACCTGCCCGGGCCATCGCCCGCATGAGCTCGTCGGCGTCGTCGGCGCGCAGGGTGACGTAGGAGGCGTCGCGGGCCACGATCTCCAGCCCGGGACCGGCCCGGCCCACCATGTTGAGTCGGCTCATCCGCCGGGCCGCCCGCTTGTCGAACTCGGCTCGGCCGATGTAGGCGACCGCGCCCACGGGGACCTCGGCCTGGTGCTTGAGGCCGTGGATCTTCAGGACCCCCTTGTTGAGGTCGGCCGTGATGGTCCCGGTCGCGGAGAACATGGCGGCGATGAACAAGGAGAACGGAGCGGCGATGAGGAGCATCCACCAGGGGCCGCCGCCGTTGAGCACGATGATGACGGCGAAGAGGAACATACCGGCACCGAGGATCCAGCCGACGTACCTCAGGATCGGGTAGACGCGGGTCAGCGAGGAGTAGGAGACCTCCTCCGGGGCGGGCTGTTCCGGCTGACCGGACGCGTCAGGGGCAGGGGCGTTCAAAGGGGCCTCCGGAGGTCGGGCTACGACGAATAGCGACACAAGACTACGATCCCGACACGGAGAGCAAACAAACGGCCCGCTTCACCCCGACATGAACCCGGCCCGCCCCAGAGCCGTACTGAGTAGTGCAGCCGTCCACCCTCGGTCCCGCCAGCCCGGAAAGGTCCCTGATCCCAGCATGCCTTCGCCCCGTGAACAGTATGACTGGAGCTTCTACAACGCCTCCGGTGTCGATCCCATCCCTTGGGACCCCGACGAGGTGACGGAGATCAAGGATCACTACGACAAGATCGTGGGCCGCCTCGAGTCCGCCCTGGAATCGCTCAGCGTGGCAGAGGACTTCGGCGCGGGTGAGGCGATGGACGCGCTCTCGATCAAGATGGAGGACCTGCCGAAGAAGATCGAGGAGGCCAAGGAGACCTACGAGGCGGCCGTCAAGGCGTACGAGCCTTACATCACGGCCTTGGAAGCCGCACGGCAAGCGACCAGGACGGCGGCCGAGAACGCGAGGTCCCACATCGGTGCCGCCGACAACGACGATCTGAGCAAGAGTGAGCGCGAGGACTCCGAGGACGCACTGGACGGCTACAAGGAGGATGTGGAGACCGCCTACAGCGATCTGGTCACCGCGGCCGACACCGCCGCGCAAGCTCTGAACGACGCCTCACGGGACCTGGGCGAACAGCTCCTGGACGCATGGGACGGGTTCGTCGACTACCTGCGCGACAACCCGATCATCTACTTCGTGGCCGCGGTCGTGGTGGGTATCGCGCTGCTGTTCGTTCCCGGTGTCGGCTGGGCGATCCTCGCCGGGATGATCGTCGGCGCGATCTTCCTCGCGATCGACCTGACGATGCTCCACAAGGAAGGCAAGCTCGGGAACAACTGGGAGACCTGGGCCACCGTCGGAATGGGCATCGTCGGTATGATCCCCGGCGCCTCGGCGCTGCGGGCCCTGGGCACGACCGGCCGCGTCGGGAACCTGATGAGCAGGGCGGGGAACGCCGTTCCCGGCTCGGTCCGCAACGGGATCCGGAGCGCCGCCTCCTCCCTGCGGAGCGCACCGGGGGCCAACACGGTGTCCAACGTGCTGACCCGTACCTCGAACTTCACCCAGGCTGCCAGCAGGGGAACCCTCAACGGCTCCGCGGGCCAGAGCCTGGCCGTGGACATGGCCATCAACGTCACCAGGGACAGCGCCACCGGCGCCGCGGGCAACATGGTGGTCGAGCAAGCCAAGGGTATGGACGGCGGCGACACCAACTTCTTGCAGGCCGCGGCGATGGGCGCCGCGACCGGCGCCCCCGCCGCCTTCGTCGGAACCGGCAGCGACCACAACATGTTCGGTGCCATGACCGGCAACGGCCCCCTGGTCGGCGGTGAGAACGCGAGCAGCCCGTTGGGGATCAACGACCAGACCATACCCAGCGGTGACACACCGTCCGGCGCCGGTGACACATCACCCGCGGTCAACGACGGGTCCCCGACCACGACCACCGAGACCGCACCGGACGGTTCGGTCTCGAGCACGACCACCATCGGTGACGGCTCCAGCAACGCCACGGTCCACCAGGAGTTCTCCTCCTCGGGTGCGGCCACCTCGACGACCATCGAGACGCCGCCGGTCTCCTTCGACTCCCCTTCCTCCACGACGACCGGCGGGGGCGATGGGTCGGGCACGGGCAACAGCAGCCCGGCCCCGGGAGCCGACAACAGCGTCCCGGCACCGAGTACCAACGACGGATCCCCGGCACCGGCCCCGGCGGACGGCGCCCCCGCGTCGAACACCGACGCCGACAACCCCGCACCGGCCGACAGCTCACCCGCCGCCAACGAGAACGGTCCGGCACCGGCCCCGAACGACAACACCCCGGCACCGGGCACCAACGACAACGCTCCGGCCCCGACGGACAGCGGCCCCGGTGGCGACTCGAACGCCTCTACCGGTGACACCGGGCCGGCGGACGGCGGCAGACCGGCCGAGACCACCATCACCCCGGCCGAGTCCGGCAACCCCGAGGTCACCAGTACCGGTGACTTCGGCACGTTCACCGTCCAGGACCACAGCGGCGGCCCCGGGGAGGGGTCCGGAGCCAACAGCGACCGGGGCGACTCCGGAACCAGCGGTGACAAGAGCGGCACCAGCGTGCGCTACGAGTCCCCGGACAACTCCCGGACGACCGCCGAGTTCTCCGAGCCGGGCCGCGCCGACATCACGGTGGCTCCGAACGAGACCGTCAACGTGTCCGGCCATGGGAACCGGGACTTCCAGGTGGAGGGCGGGCCCTCCCACGGGGGGACCGGAACGGACGTGACCCTCTCGCGTCCGCACCGGCAGGACGACCCGAACTCCGCCGACGCCCCCGGCGGGCGACCGGACGACCGCGGCGAAAGCGTCTCCCACTCACGGGACGACAACGAGGTCACCGTCACCACGGAGAACGGGAACGCGCGGGTCCGCAAGGACGACGAAGGCACCGTGGTCACCACACCCGAGGGTGTGACGGTGAGCCGGACCAACGACCCGGACGGCACCAACACGGTCAGGGCCGGAGACGAAGACCTGACGCTCACCTTCACCCCCCAGCAGGAGAGCTCCGAGACCTCCGGGGCGAGCGACAGTGCTCCCCCCGCACCCATCACCACCGCCACGATCCACGCGGAGGGCGGCGGAAGCGTCGTCACCAGCAACAGCCGCCAGGCAGACGTCCGCGCGGACGGTTACGACGTCTCCGGCGGGTTCGGATGGCACCGGGTGAGCCACACCGACGGAACGGTGATCAACGCCGCGAGTGTCCACGGCTCGGTCAACAACCACACGACCGGAGGAAGCGACTCCCAGGTGGGCATCACCAGCCCTGACGGGAGTATCTCGCTCGCCCGGGACGTGGACGGAAACACGGTGGTGTCCCCACAGGGGCTGCCTCCCGTCCAGCTGGACGGCACCGGTGTGCCGGTGGCTCCGGTGCCGTGGCTCGGCCCCACCCCTCAGCGCACCCCCTCCGGTTCGGTCAGCAACGGTACGGTCACCGCCCGCCCCGACGGTTCGATCACCCACCCCAAGTTCGACCTGCGACCGGACGGGCAGGGCATCACCATCCGGGAGGGCGAACAGACCTGGCGTTTCGACGGCCAGGGGAATCCCGACCCCTCGAACCCGCCGGAGCCGCCCCCCGGCGCTCTCACCCAGACCAACGGTTCCTTCAGCTACAAGTTCGAACACGAGGGCCGGCACTTCCAGGTCTCTCCCCCGCGAGACGTCGTCACCACCAACGGTGAGGTGTTCCACTCCCCGCAACGATTCATCGCTCCCGACCATTCGATCGAATTCAGCCCGAACGGTTCAGGCGGGAACGACATCAGGGTGAGCCACGGAGAGAACGGCTCCGACCGGCTGATCTTCGATCATCAGGAGCACGGTGGCACGACCGTCTCCACCTCGTCCGGTTACGGCGTCTCGGGGGAGCCCGGACAACACGCCACCGCGCGGATCCCCCACGGGGACCTCTCCACCACCACCGACGGAAACAGCAGCACCACGTCCAACGGGGACCTGGTGACCGTCCAGGACGCCTCCGGCTCCACCAGGACCAGTCCGCGCTGGAGTCCGGAGGACACACTGGTCCAACACGACGGGGGCACCACCACCGCGTTCGGGGACAACCGAACGGACCTGACCCTCGGCCCCGACGGAACCCGGCTCGACACCGGCCTCACCGACTTCACGATGGGCTCGGGTCAGGGCCAGGAGATCGACGTCAGGAGCGACCCCCGCGAGACCACGGTGACCGGTCCGGACGACTCGTGGCAGGTCGGCTCCGCCCATGACGGCACCGTCGGAGGGCAGGTCAGAGCTCAGGACGGCGACGGCATGAGACTCATCGCCGAACCCGACGGGCACACCCACTTCTCGGACGGCGACCAGGTCTCCGGGGTGCGCAACCCCGACGGCAGCACCGACCTCACCGTCACCCAGCAGGACAGCGGTCCGAGTGACCCCCGAAACGGCGAGCGCGGCGTCACCGTCGAGTCCGCCGACGGAACCGGCATCACCGTGGACAGCACGGGTTCCACCGTGGCCTCCGCCGACGGCAACCACCACGAGGTGGACTTCCCGAACGGGGCCGGCCCCGAGGTGAGGGTCAACGAAGGCCACCCGAACCAGCCGGTGATCTCGGCGGACCGCACGGTCAGCCTCTCGAACTCGCGGGGCCAGGAAGTCACCGTGACCGCCGAGGCGACCCAACGCCAGGATCACACCGCCCCCGACAGCCCCGATCGCCGCACCCAGACGACCGCCGCCAAGGACGACTCCGGAACCGTCCGGACCAGCACCACCGACCACACCCCGCAGGGTGACCAGGTGGGCGGTCCGTCCATGGGCCGCAACCCGGAGAACGGACAGACCGTCGTCGAGCACCGGGGTTTCCGGGCCGAGCGCACCGGAACGGACGACGCGGAGCTCACCGTGAAGCCGTTGGGCGAGGACGGACCCAGCGTGGTCAGGGACAGCGACGGGAACACCACCACCAAGACGGAAACGGTGGAGGTCAGCGTCTCTCGGGTCTACGACACGAGCCATCCTCGAGAGGTCACCATCACCCCGCCGGGATCGCCGGACAGCCCGACCCTGTCGTGGCACAGGACCCCCCCGGGCTCGGACAACACGATCACCCTCGACCCCAAGGGTTCACCGGTGGAGATCACCTGGCACCGGAGCGACCCGGGGGGCCCGAGTATCAAGGGCGACACCAGCGGTCACACCATCACCCGGACGACCACCGAGGCGGGCCTCACCAACACCCACCTGCGCAACGACTCCACCGGCGAGGTCACCACGATCGAGTGGAACGGCAACGTCCGGCACGACAACGGCACCGACCAAGTCAACGTCGCACCGAACGGCGCCACGACGACCACCCCCAGGTCCGACTCCGGCACCGGGACGATCCGGCAGACTCCCAGGGGGGAAGTGGAGATGCGGTTCAAGCCCACCGAGGGCTCCGACTCGCCGAGGGTTCTCAGCCACATCGACGAGTTCGGTCAGGTCGAGGCACGTCTGAGCACACCCCGGGACGGCGACCGCCCCGCCGAGAGCTGGGGCACCGGTATCGACCGGAACGGGCAGGCCACGGTCGACAACCTGCGCAGTTGGGGAGAGGGGCCGATCCGCCTCCGCCCGGACGGTGAGGTCCACAACGTCGACTCCGCCCGCGAGATCAGGGTGGCCGGTCAAGGCCTACGTGAACAGGACTCTCTCTGGGGCCATAAGTCCAGAAGCGAGCAGATCTGGGGAGTTGTTAAAGCCGCACAGACCGGATTCTTCAAGGAAGGACTCAACCAACTTTCCGGAGCGATCGTCTCACAAATGGTGTTTGACTCGGACAAGACTTGGGAGGAGTCGCTTCAAGCAGCAGCTATGAACAGTTTCTCTACCGGCGTCTCAAGGGAGATCTCCGACCTCAAGCATAAGGACACCACCCTGGGCGCCCAGAACGGCTTGGAACGAGTCGGCTGGCAAACGTTCGCCGACACCACCAAGTCCACGCGCCAGCAACTGGAAGCAGCACGCATGGGGGGAATGCAGGACCCCCTTGGCACAGATGAGGAGGAGTCAGAGCCGGAGTTCACACAGATGCCAGCAGAATCCGAAGAGGAACAGCAGAAGGAAGAACCAGCAAATGGATAGGCTTAGCGACTTCACCCTGCGCTGCGGATCTTGGCTAAAAAGACACCCCGGCTTCTTCTGGCCTTGCGCCATCCTGAATCTAGGACTAACGTTCTCCAT
This sequence comes from Nocardiopsis moroccensis, assembly GCF_055763695.1. NCBI lineage: Bacteria > Bacillati > Actinomycetota > Actinomycetes > Streptosporangiales > Nocardiopsidaceae > Nocardiopsis > Nocardiopsis moroccensis. Next base: position 4,351,963 of record NZ_CP199747.1, read on the forward strand.
TTTTGCATGGATCTTCCCAGTTGCCTCAATCCTACCCTTCGGCGTACCCGTCGCTTACTTCGTCACCATCGCGGCCGCTGCCCCCCTCATAGGATTTTTCAACTCCTGCCTATTTCCCCAACCAGGCATGAATACCGGCGCCCTACTATCTGAGGCCGAGGGGGCATTCAGAGGACTCGAGAGAACCCACAAAGAATTCCACCGCATCATCACCATCGCCCTCGATGATGCTGATCATGACCAAAGAGAAAGAATTCAAGAACTCATCAGGAAAATGAGCCATGAATACGAGGAAGGAATGTCCAGAGAGCAGCGACGCAGAAACCTTAATTATTCGACTGCAAAACCTATAGCCCAAACAACAAGAATGGGACTTATCTGCTGCCGTGACGAGGCCAGGGCCATCCTCCGTGAAGTCACCGACTTCCTCGACTCACGAGGCATCGACTACAGCAGGGAAGGGTCACCATGACACAGATCGAAGTTGACACCGGCCAGCTCCGCTTGTTGAAGATCCGGCTGGACAACGCCCTCAGTTCCATCGACTCGGACGGGGACGACCACCTGGAGATCACCAGCATCGGGCCGTTCACATTGGACAGCGCGGCAAGGTCCTTCCACTCGGACAGTGAGAGCGCCTTCCGCAGCGCCAAGCGCGATATCGGCCTCATCGGTGAGGCCATCGAGGACATCGCGGCCAACTTCGAGAACACCGACACCGAGTCCGCCTCCGACCTGGCCGAGCAGAACGCGCAGACCGGCGCCGCCCCCGGTGCCGGAGGACCGGTCTGACCGCGCACCCGACAGAAAGGCCCTCGTGCCCTACATCTTCGAAGAGGACGAGTCCACCCCCGGTGAGATCGGCTACGACCTGGGCCTACCTGAGGGATGGGAACACCTCGACCTGTCTCCCGAGGCCCTCCGGCAGCGCCAGGCCGAGATCCTGCGCCAGATGGGCGACGCCGACCCCGATCGGATCAGAATCCTCAACAACACCTTCGACGACTGGCACGCCAGCCGGTACACCGCCGAGAAGGTGGGGCTCATCAACGCGGCCGGGGTCTTCCAGCGTTACGACGACGGCATCTTCATGGCGACCGTGTCGGTCTTCCGGTTCGAGCAGGAGCCCGGAACCAGGTTCGACCCGATGGAGATGATCCGGCTCATGCACCCGCCGGAGGGGCTGGCGGAGGCCGGCGACGAGCTGGAGACCGGCGTCATCAGTATCGAGGGCCTCGGCCTGTGCACGAGGGCCCAGGGGGTCGTCACCCACAAGCACGACGAGATCACCGTGCGCGCAGTGGTCGCCCACACCTTCGTCAGGGTGACCGGCACCCGCTACTGGCTGATGATCAGCTGCAACAGCCCCGTCTCGGCCGAGGCGGACGCGGTGCTGGACCTATTCGACGCCATCACCGGCACCCTGCGCATCTGGTCGAGGTAGCCTGCTCGGCCGGGCCCGTAGGGTCCCCTACTTGAGCTTCTCCCGCTCGTGCTTGATCTTGCGGTAGAGCTCGTAGGACCCCCCGATCGCGAAGGCGATCAGGACGACCACGAGCAGGGTCAGCATCACCGGGCCGCTGTACTCCGGGATCGTGATCTCCTCCTGGGTGAAGACCAGGGCACCCCCGCTCACATCGGCCCCTCAGGGCTCACGACCTGCTGCTTGCCCTGACGCTTGCGGGCCTTCGCCCGCACCGCACCGACCAGGCCGAGGAGCACGGTCCCGATGAGGCCGCCCAGGACCAGGCCCATGCCCCCGGTCATCGGGAACCCGCCGTCCTCCTCCTCGTCGCCGCGGACCATCGCGGCGATCATCGCGTCGTATTCCTCGACGAAGGTGTCCTGCTGGATGAGGCGGACCGACTCCGTCAGCAGTTCGGGGCGGGACAGCTCGACCCCCTCCTGTTCCGCCTGCCACGAGGCCAGCCGGATGCTCTCCTGAGAGTTCCCCTCGACCCCGGCCACACCGAAACCGTGGCCCATGTAGTAGTAGGCTCCGTCGACTCCGGTCTCGTCCGCGATCAGGCCGGGGGCGCTGGACGTTCCCGACTCCACCTCGGCGAGCACCACGTAGACGGCGTTGGGCCCGCCCTCGACGTGGGACCGGATCTCCTCCACCACGTCCTCGCCCAGGGCCTGCGCCATGTGGTCGTCCACGTACACGGGGTCCTCGTGCAGGGCCTCGGCGATCTCCGAAATCTCGGTCGCCTCGCGCTCGGTGGTCTGGGCCGAGGCGCTCGCCCCCCACAGCAGCGAGGCGGAGAACACACTCACGGTGACGAGCAGGGACAGAGCACGGTCTCTCACGGGAACACTCTTCTCTCTCGGATACGGTTCAGCCGGGCAGGGGGACGCGGATCTGCTGGATGCGCCCGTCCGCCATGTGCAGATAGGCGGTGCCCGGGGTCAGCCGGGGCGAGGGCACCCCCTTGGGCAGCCGGATGCCCAGTACCTCTCCGTCGGCCTGGGACTGCGGGGACAGCAGCGCGCCCATGCGGTTGCGCTTGAGGGTGACGTGCCAGCCGTTGAAACCGCCCTGGAGCGCCTCGTTGGTGCCCGCGGCGATGATCCCCCAGCCCGAGCCGACCATGCCCCGGGCGATCCGGATGAACTCCCGGCCGATGTCGCTGTTCAGGAGCAGGTCGGCGTCGTCGACCACCACCACCGCAGTGTCACCCTCCATCTTCCCCAGTGCCTTGTGGATCTGGGACAGGGTGGGTTCGGCGGCGTCCACGACGGCGGGCACGGACCGGTGCCCCCGCAACGAGCTGAGCGGCGAGTTCCGCGGTGTGACCAGCAGGATCTCGCTGCCACCCATGATGAGGGACTGCGCCATCATGAGCAGCATGCTGGAGCGGCCCGACTTCGGCGGGCCGCTGATCAGGAAGGTCGGGGTCTCGGACAGGTCGGCGCCGACCGCGGTCAGCTCGTTTCCTCCCACCCCCAACAGCGCCCACATGGGCCGGAGCGGGCCGGTGAGGTACCGCTCGGTCTCAGCAAGGGTCAGCTGGTCGGGGAGTACGTCGACCCGGAAGGGCATCGGGGTGATCCCTTCGGGTGTCCGTTCGGCCGTGAACCGCGCCATCTTCTCCAACTCGGCCGCCTGAGCGGAACCGGAGGGATCCTCGGTCAGGAGCGCGAACTGCGCCTCCGTCCCGTCACCGCCCTGGAAGGCCCGGCCGTCCGGGATCGTCTCCGGCAGGTTGCGGGGGGTGAGCCCGGCGGCGCTGTAGTCACCGCTGTCGTTACAGCGCAGGACGAGCCGGTGCTCGGTGGTCGCCGAGTACTTGGTGCGCGTGAGCGTCCGGTCCCCGGTGACGAAGAAGTGGATGCCCACGGCGGCGCCGTCGCGCATCAGGGTGACGGCCTCCTCGATGAGACCACCGTAGTTGTACTCGCCGAAAGCCTGTTCAAAGGCCTCCCAGCGGTCCACGAACACGGCGATGTGGGCGGGGCGGTCCTGCGGGGCCGATTTCGCCCGCAGCTCCTCCAGATCGGCGCACCCCTCGACCGCCAGCCGCTTCTGCCGCCCCTCCATCTCCCTGGTGAGCAGGGAGAGCAGCCGCACCACCCGTTCCTGCTGGGTGCGCCCGGCCACCGCACCGCAGTGGGGGAAGCGCTCGATCGGGAGAAGGGCGCCGTTGCCGCAGTCGAGCCCGTACATGTGGACGTCGCTCGGGTGGTGGGCGATTGCCAGGGCGCCCGCGATGGTCCTCAACGCCTGGGACCGGCCGCTGCGCCCCGACCCGATGATGTGCAGGTGTGTGAGGGTGGCCAGGTCGACGCTGAAGGGCCGCTGTTCCTGCTTCGCGGGCAGGTCCATGAGGCCGACCGGGACGGTGCGGACGCGCCCCTGTTCAGGGGGTGCCATCGGGAACTTCCGGTTGAGCTCGGCCAAGGTGAGCCGGTCGGGCAGGGCCGGCAGCCACGGGCTGGGCTGGCGCCGGGCCTCCATCCGGGCGGCGGCGTCCTTGACGGCGCTCACCAGGACGGTGAGGTCGGTGACCTCCACGTCCCCGACCTCGCCTCCCCCTCCAGCAGTACCGGTGGGTGCGGGCTCGGCCAGGTTCTCCCAGCGCACCAGGTGCGCGGTGGGGACCGGTGCGTCGTTGGAGACGACCACACGGCGTCCGCCGACCCGACCGGACTGGAACGGCAGCAACGAGGCGTGGCCCAGGCTGGCGTAGGCGCGCCCGGGGGTGTCGATGCCGATGTGCGCGGAATCGGGGGCGTTGATCACGTCCCGGCTCTCACCGGGGTCGGTCATCCGCAGCGCGATGCGAAGGTTGGTGTTGGCGCGGATGTCGTTGGTGACCACGCCACCGGGTCGCTGGGTGGCGAGCACGAGGTGGATGCCGAGGGAACGCCCGCGCTGGGCGATGTTGACCAGACCCTTGACGAACTCGGGGAGTTCCCGGGCCAGGGAGGCGAACTCGTCGATGACCAGCATCAGGCGTGGCATCTGGGGCAGTCCGGGGTCACGGTCGAGTAGTTCGACGTAGTCCTCGATGTCCTTGGCCCCGGCCTGGGCGAGGACGTGCTCACGGCGGTGCAGCTCGGCCCCGAGCGACACGAGCGCACGGCTGACCAGGTGGGTGTCCAGGTCGGTGACCATGCCCACGGTGTGCGGCAGATCGACGCAGTCCTTGAAGGCGCTTCCGCCCTTGTAGTCGACGAGCACGAACGACATCGACTCGGGCCGGTTGACGACGGCCAGGGCGGCCACAAGGGTCTGCAGGAGTTCGGACTTCCCGGAGCCGGTGGTGCCCGCGATGAGGGCGTGTGGACCGTCCGAGCGCACGTCCACGGAGAACGGCCCGTCCAGTCCCGCACCGAGCGTGGCGATGGTGCTGCGCCCGTTGCTGGCCCAGTGCGCGGCGATGGCGTCACCGGTGGGTGGTTCGAGACCGATGACGTCGAGGAGACGGGCGTTGCGGGGCAGGCTCGCGCCGTCATCGGAGACGCTGGAGTCCCGGACCGGGGCAAGGGAGCGGCCCAGGCGCTGGGCCCAGTCGTCGGAGGGCAGATCGGGGCGGACCTCCTCGACGTTGTCGAACTTGGTGCGGCGCAGGCGCAGTTCGTACTCGGTGAGGTTGACGACGGCCTGGCACTCCTCGGGGAGCAGTCGCTCCTCACTGTCCAGGCACAGGATGTGGATGCCCACGTCGGGGCCCTCGCGCAGGAGCTGGACCACACCGGGCAGGGAACGCAGTTTCCGAGCCCCGTCGAGGACCACGACGATCTGCGTCTCTTCCTCCAGGGCCCGGCGCTGGACCTTGGAGCGGGCCTCCAGGACGGTGATCAGTTCGGAGACCCGGCGGGCACAGGTCTGGGAGTCGGTGCCGACCCGGTTGAGGGAGACCGCTGGGGTGGAACTGCGCAGATGCGGGAGATAGCGGGTCCAGCTCCAACGCCCGTGGTCACGACGCAGGGAGAGAAGGTAGAGCTCCAGCTCGGCCGGGCTGTGCAGTGCGGCGAGCTGGGCGACCATCCACCGTTCCAGCGCCTGGGCGCGCGGGCCCCGGCCCGCGACTCCCACCACACCGTTCTCGCGTACGGAGACGGTGACCGGAACGTCGTAGAGGTTCCAGGTGATGTCCTTGCGGTGATCGTCCTTGGTGGGGTCGGTGAGGACCACCGTCGAGGGGATCGTGCCGGTGCCCACGCGCAACAGGGTGAAGTCCTCGTCCTCGGGCCGGCGTTCCCAGAGACGGGCCCGGGGGCCGGTGGCCAGCAGCAGTACCGCGGCCGGATCGGGGCAGTTCTCGCGCAGGCGGCGCTGTTCCTCGAAGAGCGCGTCCTCGGCGTCCTTGGTGATCCGCTCGGTCTTGTCCTCGAACTCCTTGAGCTCCTTGAGGTAGCGGCCCTTGGCGGTGCGCCGCTGCAGGGTCTGCATGAACAGCACCGAGATCGGTGCGAGCAAGCCGATGAGCATGTACTGGGGGCGCCCCAGCAGGAGGGAACCGCCGATGGCGAGCATCAGTGGCATCATGATCATGACCGCGAGCTGAGCGAGCGGCTTGTCGGGCTGTTCGGGCGGTGTGGGAAGGCGGAACTTGGTCTTGGCCGAGGCCGGGTGCAGTCGAGGCGGGCGGTTGTAGTCGAGCCCGGTACCGTCCTCGGAGCTCAGCACCGATGCGTCCGGGGCCTTGTTGGGCCACGTCTCCAGAACCACCTCGCCCAGGTCGATCTGCTGGCCCTTCTTCCAGGGCTCACCGGGAACGAGGGGGTCGCCCTCCAGCGTGGCTCCGTCGGGACCGCCTTGGCCCAGGACCGAAACGGCCCCGGACGGGCTGACCCGGGCCCGCACCCAGTTCCCGCCGCAGTTCAGGGGGAGGTCCGCGGCGTCGCTCTCACCGATCACGTAGTCGCCGACGTCGACGCGGTGGACATGTCCGGCACCAGGCCCCGAGACGACACGGAACTCGGCGACGCCGGGGGGCTCCTCCTGGACGTCGATGGGGCCGCCCACACCGACGACCGCACCGTCGTGCAGTCCGGCCTCGGCCAGGGGGGTGTACTCCTCCACCCGCCGGAGACCCAGGTACAGCGGGACCAGTTCGCCGGGGGTACGGGGGGACATCCGGACCAACGGGTCCAGCGCCTCGGTCAACTGTCGGACGGTCGCCCCCGGGTCGGCGTCCACCACGACGTCCACCCGGGGGACCGTTGTCAGAGCGAACGGGGGTCGATCACCCGGGGAGAAGCCGGGGCTCACTGTGAGGTAAAGGCGCACGGTGTGGCTGCTTTTCCGTTGGGTGGGCGGACCCTGGTGGGGGAAGGGACGGGGGCCGAGCGGGACAGAGGCCGGTCCCCGTCCCGGACGGGATCAGCGCAGGCCCTCGCCCAGCGACTGGTCGGTCTCGGAGAAGGTGTCACCGACACCCTTGACGTACTTGCTGATTCCCTCGAGTCCGCTGTTGACCTGCTCGAAGCCCTCCGCGAAATCCTCGAAGAAGGGGCGGAAGTCGCGCTCGGCGGCAGGGGTGGAGTAACCGTCGGCGATCAGATTGTCGACCTTGCTCTTGATCGTCTCCATCCTCTCCTGGAACTCGGCGAAGTCCGAGGCCAGGGAGCTGGAGGCCTCCTCCGTCTTGTCGGTGTCCACCTCGTACTTGGGCATACTGGTCCTCCGCGTGTGCCTGTGTCGTCCGTGTGATCGACGGCCACTCCACCGCCGTCACCCTTCAGTACGGACCCGTGTGGAACCGGGTTCAATTCGTGGTGCCAGAATCCGGACACAGGGGGTGCGGGCGGTCGTGGTGACGTTACCAACCCCCAAGTGAGCGGCAGATGCCGGAGTGAACCGAATACACCCCGGATCCGTACTGTCCTAGGGGTCGGCCGCGTCGAGAAGAACCGAAGTCCGGGAGATCGAGTGACACGAGCAGGGACGGCGAGACCCGTGAGGCCGGGCACCAAGGCCGTGTTGGCTCTGCTGGGGATGGTGGGAGCCACTCTCACGCTGTCCTCCCCGGCGGTGTCCGCCCAACCCGTCCCCGTGGATCCGTACGAGAACTGCCCGACCGTGATCTACTACACGGTCCCGGAGGAACCGCCGGGGCTCTTCGAGATCGCCGACTCCACCCTGGGCGATCCGACGCGAGCGGCCGAGATCTACCAGTACACCTCGGGGCGCACGCAGCCCGACGGGGGTCAGCTCGGCGTCGACCAGGAGCTCCGTCCCGGCTGGTACCTGATCATGCCCTACGACGCCGCAGGCGACGGGGTACTCCAGGGCCAGGACCCGCTGTGCGTGGCCGCGGTGGACCAAGCGATCGCCCAGGGAGTGGAGCCTCCGGAACCGCCCGCTCCACCGCCTTCCCCGGAACCCTCACCGTCCCCCTCGGCGAGCGCCAGTGACGGACCGGACGCCCAGACCTCACCCGGTATGCGGCGGCCGAACATCGACCCCAAGATCCTGATCTCGGGTATGGCCGCTCTGGCCGTGCTCACGGTTCTGGCGTTGTTCTGGCAACCCATCTTCCGGGGTGTGGCGTGGCCGTTCCGGAAGATCGCCGCGCTGCCGTGGCGCCGACCGAAGCCGCCCCGCTTCGTGCGGACCATGCGGCGCAACAAGCGGCGGCAGCTGGCTTCCGACATCATCGCGGCAGACCGGAGCGCGGCCAAGCGGGCCAACATCGGCTTCCTCGAACTGGTGAACGCGCCGGCGGAGGTCCCAGCGCGTCCGATCGCGGTGTTCACCGCGCCGAAGCTGCTCACCATGCTGGTCCCGGCGAACTCCACGCCGCCCGCCGCTTCCTGGCGTGTACTCAAACCGACCATCTGGCGACACTCTCGAAGCCGGTCGGCGACTTCGGCGGTGCGGTTCAACACCACCACCCACACGAACATCGGCATCACCGCCGACAGCACCCTGGTCAGCGTCGGAGTGATCGAACGGGCACGCGGAGGCGAGCAGGTGTTCGTCGACTTCGGGCAGATCAGCGGACTCTTCACGGTCGGGGGCCACTCCACGACAGCCCGTGAGGCGATCCAGGTCATCGGGGACGGGCTGCGTGAATGCGGTCTGACCCTGCACGAGGTCGACGGCCAGACCACGTTGGGGAGGGCCCTGCCCCCGGAGGAGGGGGAGAGTCCTCCCGAGACGGAAACGGAGCCGTTGAGCGGCCCCGCGCCCCGGCAGCGGCTACGCCGGGCCCTGCTGGTACCGCGCCGCCTGAGCCGGAGCGAGGAAGACGACCTCCCTCTGGTTCCGGCCGACACCCTGGTGGTCGCGCAGGGCGAGTCCGATCACGCCCGTTGGCACTGGACCGCGGCCGAGGACGGCACCGTGGACACCGGGCCGATGGGTATCAGGCTGACCCTGCGCGATTCGAGGACAAGGGAGCACAAGCGGAGGCTGAAGCTCAAACGCAAGCGTCAGAAGAGGAATGGGTAGGTGCGGCCACACACCTCGGGGCACCCGGCCCCGGAGCGTGTGACACCGAGACTACCGGGGATCAGCACGCGATGTCCTCGCGAACCTGCTGGTGTCCCCTGCGCATCAGTCTCAGAGCGTGGTGCAGCCGGGATTTGACGGTGCCCTCCGGTACCGAGAGGTACCGGGAGATCGTCCGGATGTCGAGGTCGCGCAGGTAGTAGAGCTCGATCACCTGTCGGTGCCGGGGACCGAGGAGACCCATCACCGCGCGGGCGGTGACGCGGTCCAGCACGTACCTGTCGTGTTCCTCGGCCACGGCCCGCTCCGCGAGGTTCGAAGACGTGTCACACAGGATCTCCTCGGGCCGGGCGCGGCGGGCCCTGTTGGTGTCGATCGCCAGGCGCCTGGCGACTGTTCGCAACCAGGGGCCGAGGTCCTGGACGTCTCCGACCAGCTTGGGCCACGACCTCCAGGCACGGACCATCACCTCCTGGGCCAGGTCCTCGGCGCCGTGTCGTCCGACGTCCGTCCGGGCCACGAGGAAGGTGACGAGTGTGTCGAAGTGCGCCAGAAACAAGTCGTGGAACTCAGGGCTGTCCGGCCTTTCGGAACTACCCTCAGCAGCCATCGAAAACCTCCGGGAGGCGGGGGGAAGATTCCGCGAAGGGAACCTGTCTTCCGGTACACACCTCCATAGGACCTCGCCGGACGTCCCTTGGTTCTCACGCCTCCGACGCCAAAGGACACGACTTCTGCTGCGGGGACGGGTTTCCACAGGCCATCCGGGTTTCCTGGGGAGCCGGAGAGCAAAAATGTGCCCCTGATCACCCATGGCACGCTCGTGGGGGCCGCCGGACGGACGGCGGGTGTTCACCGGAATGCGACCCTCGCGTGATCCGGGGGAGGGCTGATCGACGTGTTCCGGCGGGGCCGTCAGCCGGCGTCGTCGGAGGAGGCGCCGTCCTCGGGGGTTTCGGAGCCGTCAGTGCCCTCCTCCGCGTCCCCGCTGTCCTCTTCCTCCGGCTCGGGGCCGAAGACGAACCGCTGGCGGTCCTGGACGAGGATGGCGTGCCCGGTGTCGGTGACCGCCTCCACGTACGCGGAGAGGTCCTCACCGACCACGTCCATGGTCTCGGCGTCCAGCACCAACTGCGGGTCGCCCTGCTCGTTGGAGCGCAGGTCTCCGTAGACCAGGCCGCCGTGCGCGAAGGCCGGTGAGATCGAACCGGCCTCCTCCTCCAGGCCCCAGCGGACCTCGCCCGCGACCAGGTCCACGGCGACGAACGTGGCCTCGCCGCTGGCCTGTGGCAGCAGCAGGGTCGCGGTGTCGGTGTCGTAGAGGCTGCCCGGAGCCCCGGCCTCGTCGAACTTCCGGGAGACCGGGTTGGTCCCCGCCTCCTCCAGGGTCCACAGCGGGGTGCCGTCGGCGGCGTCGTGCGCGGACAGGATCGAGGGCGCCTCGGGCTGGGCCCAGCGCAGCAGCACCACGTCCGGTCCGGCCTCGTCGCCCTCGTCGTCCTCTTCCTCGGCCTCTTCCCCCTCGGGCGCGGGCGTCCGGAAGACACCGAGGACCTGCGGCACGGAGACCGGCGCGGTGGCGGGCAGATCCAGCTCCTCGTCGTCCGCGCTCGCGGACCACAGGTGCTCTCCGGCCTCCTCGGGGTCCAGGGAGTGGGCGTGCAGGGCCGAATCGCCTGAGTCCAGCAGCACGGTGTCGTCCCAGACGGCCACCGGAACACCGAGGCGCTCGGGCTCCTGGCCGGCCTCGTCCGCGTCCTCCTCGGGCTCCTCGGTCCCGGCGTCCTCAGGGTCCCCCTCGGACTCCGGGTCCTCTTCGTCCTCCTCCGGCTCCGGCTCGAAGGTGTAGGACCACAACTCACCGCCGTCGGTGTCCAGTACGGAGTAGTCGCCGTAGGGCTCCTGTGTGCTCCACTCGGCCGGGCGGCGCACCGCCACCCCGTCGAGGTAGGCGTCGCCGGGTGCGTCCGGCTCCCAGCGGGTCTCGCCGTCCGCACCCAGGACGAAGGGAGCCTCGTCACCGTCCGCCATGAGCAGGACGGTCTCACCCCCGGAGTCGACGTCGAACCCGCGGAAGCGCGCCTGACCCTCCCAGAGGGTCTCGCCGGTGGCCGCGTCGTGCAGCAGGTGGCGGTCCTCACCTCCGGAGCTGATCAGGAAGGCCCCACCGACGGGACTGATGCGCACACCCAGGGGGTCGTCGAGGATGTCGTGGACCTCGGCTCCGTCACCGTGCAGGTAGCGCAGGACGTCACCCTCGATGCCGGGCGGCGCCTCGCCCGCGAAGGCGGTGGGGACCGGGGAGGGCTCCTCCTCGGGAGCGGGTGCGGGCGGTTCGGGGTCCTCGGTGCACCCCGCGACCAGCAGCACCACAAGGCCACAGGTCAGGGCCTGGGGCACGCGTGAGCTGCGCATTGACGGTCTCTCCCCACGAAACGATGACGTTCACGGCAAATCCTAAGCCGGGAAACGGTCGGGTGGGTACACAGGGCCGACCACTCGTTACCGCTCTGTGTACGCGCCACCCGCGCTTTCAGGGGCCGGTTTCGGGTTCCACCTCGACGACCGTGGTGCCCCTCACCTCGAAGGCGGCCCTGCCGCCGGTCAGCTCGGCCAACCGGATCTCGAAGCCGGGCAGCTCGGCCTCGGGGAGCGCCACCTCGATGCGGACCCGGTCCTCGTAGGCGACCTCCCGGACGGTGAGGGAGGAGTCGCGCAGGTCGCTCTCCAGCCGCCCGCCCAGGACGTAGTCGGCGAACACGTCCACCACCAGCAGCTGACGGCGCTCCAGCAGCCCGAACTCCTCGACCGCGGCGGACACCGAGTTCCCGTAGGCGCGGATGAGGCCGCCCGCACCGAGTTTGGTCCCGCCGAAGTAGCGGGTGACCACGGCGACGGTGTCGGTGATCCTGCGGTGGCGCAGTACCTCCAGCATGGGGACCCCCGCGGTCCCGGCGGGTTCTCCGTCGTCGCTGGAGCGCTGTACCGCGCCGTCCTCGCCCAGCACGTAGGCGGTGCAGTTGTGGTTGGCGCCCCAGTGCTCCTTGCGGCGCGCGGCGATGAACGCTCGGGCGGCGTCCTCACTGTCCACTCTGGCCATGGCACAGATGAACCGGGACTTCCTGATCTCGATCTCGTGTTCGCCGCCGCGTCTGATCGTTCGCATGTCGCCTGTTCAGCAGGGGTCGTGGTGGGCCGCACCAGTCTGCCATCCCGGCGGAGGCCGGGCTTTGCCGGAGCACAATGGGGGCATGGACGACTCCACGATCGATGCCGCCCGGGCCCTCGGCGACCCCCTGCGGCGCAGGCTGTACGACTACGTCGCGGACTCGGGGGACGAGGTCGGGCGGGGCGAGGCCGCAGAGGCACTCGGAATCCAGCGCACACTGGCCGCGCACCACCTGGACCGGCTGGCGGAGGCGGGCCTGCTGGAGGTGGTCCGGCGCAAGGTGAGCGGCCGCGAGGGGCCGGGGTCGGGCCGGCCGGCCAAGCTGTACCGGCGTTCGGCACACGAGGTCTCGATCCAGTTGCCGCCGCGCGACTACGAACTGGCCGCCCGGGTGCTGGCCGAGGCGGTGGAACGGCACGGTGCGGAGGAGTCCCTGCACGCGGCGGCCCGGGAGGAGGGACGCCGGATCGGCGCGGACACCGAAGCGGGGTCGGTGCTGGAACTGCTGCGTGCGCGGGGTTACGAGCCCGAGGCCGACCCCGAGGGGGAGGCGGACGGGTCCGGGTTCCGGCTGCGCAACTGCCCGTTCCACCGGCTGGCCCGGGACTTCCCGCCGCTGGCCTGCGGCCTCAACCTGGAACTGGTGCGGGGCATGCTCGCCGCCCGGGCCGAGGCGCGGGGGGAGGAGGCCGCCGAGGCCCGGCTGGCCCCGGAAGCCGGGCGTTGCTGCGTGGTCATTTCCAAAAACAATAATTCTTGACATAGAAACCCGGGCCGTGGTGTCCTGACCCCATGAGCACCCCCTCACCCCACACCTCGTTCCATCTCGCCCAGATCAACGTCGGCACGCTCAAGGAGCCCCTGGACCAACCCTCGATGTCGGGGTTCACCGACCTCCTCGACCCGATCAACGCCCTGGCCGACCGCTCCCCGGGCTTCGTGTGGCGGCTGGTCGAGGAGGGGGAGCCGGACGCGACGAAGATGCGGCCGTTCGGCCCGGAACTTCTGGTGAACCTCTCGGTGTGGGAGACGGTGCAGTCGCTGTGGGATTTCACCTACCGGACCGAACACCTGGAGCTGTTGCGCCAGCGCAGGGACTGGTTCCACCGGACCTCCGGCGCCCATCTGGCGCTGTGGTGGATTCCTGCTGGTACCGTCCCCACACTGGAGGAGGGCGGGCGGCGCCTGGAAACCCTGCGCGCCAAGGGCCCCGGCCCCGACGCGTTCACGCTCAGGGACCCCTTCGACCCTCCGACCACACCACAGTTCTCGCACCCGTAGTTATCTGACGCACACTTTGGGTAACGTTGCGGGCATCCACAGCAACAAACACCCGGGAGTCCCGAGATGCGCATTACGCCAACGGCCACCGGTCTGGCCCTGACCGCCCTCCTCGCCACCGGCTGCGCCCAGGGAACGCCCTCCACCAACGACGGATCGGCCGCCACCGACAGCCCGGCGGCCCAGCCCACCACCGCCCCGAGCGTGACCGCCTCGACCTTCCTCCCGCCGGGGCAGGGCGCCGGGGCGGTCACCTACGACGAGACCGCCGTCCCCGAGGGCGCCACCGCGGACGTCCAGGTCCGTGTCCAGGAGGGCTCCACCTTCGTGCAGTTCACCGGGACCGGCCTGGAGGCGGACCGGGACTTCGGCGCCCACGTGCACACCGACAAGTGCGGCGACGACCCCGGCGACGCCGGACCGCACTACCAGAACGAGGTCGATCCCGAGGCCGCGGAGGGCGAGCCCTCCAGCGACCCCGAGTACGCCAACCCCGAGAACGAGGTCTGGCTGGACATGACCACCGACGACGGCGGAAACGCCTTCGTCACCGCCACCGTCGACTGGGAATTCCGCGAGGGTGAGGCGCAGTCCCTGGTCCTGCACGACGAGCACACCGCCACTCACGAGGGCCACGCGGGCAGCGCGGGCGACCGCCTGGCCTGCGTGACCGTCGAGTTCTAGGGGCCCGGCCCCGGTCGGCCCCGACCCGGCGCGCGGGGCGCACGCCGGGTCGGGGAGGCACCGGAGCTCAGTCCGGCAGGACCCGGCGCAGGACGACCTTCTCCGCGAGCGCCCAGGCTGTCGAGGCGAACAGGTAGAGCCCGGCCGCCAACGGCACGAACGCGGCGACGGCCACCGTCGTGAACGGCATGTAGGACAGCGCCCCGAGCATCGGGGACCGCACCGGGCCGTTCTTCGTCATCGGCAGGACCACGTAACGGCGGTTGGCCCAGGCCACCAGGGCCAGCAGCGCGAGGAGTACGGCGAAGACGGGTGCGACGAGGAGTCCTTCGGCGCTGGAGACCAGGGTGGAACCCAGTTCGACGCCGCCGAAGGTGTGCGCGAGCAGCGGCTCCTCACCGGCGCCGGCCCCGACGAACAGCCCGTACAGGGCGATGACCAGCGGGATCTGAGCCAGCCCCGGCAGGCACCCGGCCAGCGGAGAGGTGCCCGCCTCGGCGTAGACCTTGCGCTGTTCGGCGACCATCCGTTCCGGGTTCCTCCCGTGGCGTTCGGAGATCTCGGCCAGCCGGGGCGCGAGCCGGGCGCGCTGCTTCTCCGCTCGCACCTGGGCCACCCCCAACGGCAGCAGGAGGAGTCGGACGGCGACGGTCAGGGCGAGGACCGCCAGCCCAGCGGCCAGGGCTCCGGTGAGCGGGGTGAGTATGCCGGTCAGTGCGGCGAGAACCGCGGAGAGCAGGTTGATGGCGGCCGCGATCGGCCCGAGGGTGTACAAGGTGAGGCCCTTCGTCCGGATGGGGTGTTCAGACGTCGGGCCGCTCGGAGCCGCGGCGCGGCGGGGGCGTGTCGTGGACACCGCCCCGGAGCGTGGGTCAGCGAGCGGCCGGAAGGGCCGCGCCCGGTGCCCTGGGACGCGGCCTGCCCGCCGCGTCGGGGTCACACAGTGTGAGGACCGGAAGCTTCCTCGATCTGCGGCGCATCGCGTGCGCCGTGCCGGTGGCGGTGTCGCCGACCGGCCACGGGGCCGTGCCACGCAGGGCCATCCAGGCCAGGGCCGCGCCGACCGCCACGACCAGGAGGGTCAGGGCCCCGCCCGGCACACCGGGCAGCGGAAGGTCGGCGGGCAGGAAACCGAAGGTGAGGAACTCCAGGAACGGCAGCAGGTACTGCACGCGCTTCCTCCCTCCCCGTCCGGTGGAACCGATCGTACCCAGACGGCACCAAGCCGACAAAGCACCCGTTCACCCCAGGGAGAAATCCGCCGACACTCCGCCGCCGGTCCCCTCCATTCACGTGATCCTGTAGCTAAATGACACAGAGTAGTCAACTCCGTACTCGGCGGCGCCTTCTGTGCCCGGCCGCGTCTTGAGTACCTGTGTCTCGAGGGCTCGTGTGAGCCCGGTGAAGAGGGGAATCCCGTGCCGATCCGCCCTGCGAACCTTGCCACCATGTCCGCCACCATCGCCGGAGCCATCTCGGGGATGTCGAGCAAGGAGGAGGAGACCGCGCCGGTCCGCGTCACCTTCGAGTCCGGACACGAGCAGACCGTGGAGAACGGCGGCTGCCGCGTCCTGGAGACCGGCCAGGGCGGGGTCGTCGAGATCGACGGCGAGTCCCGGTTCGCCCTCTTCGCGGGCACCAGCTGCCAGGGCAGCCGCACCCTGGCCTCCGGGAACGGCTCCGTGCGCTTCGGCACCCCGGTCCTGGCCGGGGCCATCGTCATCGGCTGAGGCCGCCCGCCCGCGGACGCCGGAACGGACGCGGTACCGCTGCTCCCTCAGAGCCCCAGTTCCCGGGGGACGCTCTCGAGGGTGTCCCCCCGGGAGCGCAGGACCTCGCCCGCGGCCGCGTGGCCCAGAGCGAGGCGGCGGTCGGCGGGCAGGCCCTGCAGCAGGCCGGACAGGTACCCGGCGGCGAAGGCGTCGCCCGCGCCGACCTCCTCCACGACCTCGACCGGCGGAGCGGGCACGAAGACCGTGTCCGCCCCGTCGAAGCACGTCGCCCCGTGCGCGGCGTCCTTGACCACCAGGGTCGGCACCTGCGGGAGGACCGCGCGGACGTCCTCCGCGGCGGGGGTGCCCCACAGGCGTTCGGCCTCGTCACGGCCGACGAACACCACGTCGGCCCGGCGGGCCAGGTCCAGCAGCACCGGCCCGGCCTCGCGTGCGGACCACAGGGCCGGCCTGTGGTTGACGTCGAAGGAACGCAGCGCGCCGTTGCCGGAGCGCCGGTCGAGCAGGTACTCGACCAGGGTGGCGCAGCTGGCGGACAGCGCCGGGGTGATCCCGGACAGGTGCACCAGCCGGGGCCCTCGGGACCACACCTTCTCCGCGTCCGCGGCGGACATCGTCGAGGCCGCCGACCCCCGCCGGTAGTACAGGACCCCCGCCCCGCCGGGCGCGGTGTCCTTCACGTACAGGCCGGTGGGGTGTCCGGGGTCCACCTCCACGCCGCGCACGTCGACCCCGCGGCGGGCGACGGCGCCGGTGACGATCCGACCGAAGGGGTCGTCGCCGACCCGGCTCACCCAGGCGGCCCGGTGTCCGAGCCGGGACAGCGCCACGGCGGTGTTCGACTCCGCCCCGCCGGTGCCCACGCTCAGCCGGGTCCCCTCCGCCAGGGCCTCGGGCGAGGTGAGCACGGCCATGGTCTCGCCGACGCAGACCGCGTCGATCCCGCTCATCGGCGGCCCCTGCGAACCGACCGGCCGGGCAGGCGGTCGGTGCGCCTGCCGTCCCGGAGGGTGAACTCGCCGGCGAGCATGACGTGTTCGACGCCCACCGGGGTGCGGCGCGGATCCTCGTAGGTGGCCCGGGCGTCCACGGTGTCGGGGTCGAACACGACGAGGTCGGCGACGGCGCCGAGCTGAATGGTCCCCCGGTCGGTGAGGCCGAGCCGTTGGGCGGGGCGCGAGGTCAGGTGACGGACGCACTCCTCCAGGCTGAGGATGCCGAGTTCGCGCACGTAGTGGCCCAGGTAGCGGGGGAAGGTGCCCCAGCCCCGGGGGTGCGGCCGGTCGCCGACGAGGATGCCGTCGCTGCCGGCGGTATGGGCGCTGTGCCGCATGATCGCGCGGATGTTCTCCTCGTTGCCGACCTGGAGGAGGCAGCCGCTGCGGAGTTCGTCGGCGACCAGCAGGTCGGCGTACACCCGGCCCGGGGCCTCGCCGCGCTGTTCGGCGAGGTCGGCGACGGAGGAGCCCACGGCCCAGGAGAGCGCGGGGTCCGCGGTCCCGGTGACGACGAGGGTGCTCCAGTCCATCGGGATGCCGTGGTTGCCGTCGGTGCCCTCCACCTCGATCTCGTGCAGGATGCGGGCCCGGGTGTCGGGGTCGCGCAGACGGTCGAGCGCAGCGGCGGTCCCGCCCTCCTGGGACCAGCTCGGCAGCGGCGCGCCGAGGTAGGTGGCGCTGGCCCGGTAGGGGTAGCTGTCAAGGGTGACGTCGAGGCCGTACCGGACGGTGGCCTCGTCGATGGCGTCGAGGACCTCGGGGGCCCGGCCCCGGTTCTGCGGGAAGTTGACGTGGCAGTGCGCGAGGTGGAGGGGCACGTGTGCGCGGCGGGCCACGTCCAGGCACTCCTGGTAGGACTCCACGACCCTGGAGCCGTAGTTGCGGTGGTGGGGGCAGTAGTAGCCGCCCGAGGCGCGGACGGGTTCGAGGAGGGCGACGATCTCGTCGTCGTCGGCGTACATGCCGGGGGTGTAGGTCAGACCGGAGGAGAGCCCGTGCGCGCCGTCGGCCATGCCCCGGGCGACGATGGCGCGCATACGGTCGACCTCGGATGCCGTGGCCGGCCGGTCGTCGTTGCCCACCACCGCCATCCGGACGTTGCCCTGGGGGACGAGGTAGGCGGCGTTGGTCGCGGAGCCGCGGTCGATCCGGTCGAGGTACTCACCGACCGTGCGCCAGGAGTGGTCGAGTTCCGGTGTCCCGTTCCAGGCAGCGATCTGTTCGCGGATCGGTTCGACGGTGTCGTCGGTGACGGGAGCGTAGCCGAGCCCGTCCTGGCCCAGCACCTCCAGGGTGACGCCCTGGCAGACCTTGGCCTCGTGGGCGGGGTCGGCGAGCAGGGCGAGGTCGGAGTGGGCGTGCATGTCGATGAACCCGGGGGCGACCGCGAGCCCGGTCACGTCGATCACGCTTCCGGTGGTTCTGGCGCTCCCCGGCGGGACGATATGGCTGATGCGGCCGTTGCGCAGGACGAGGTCGGCGAGGCGGGAGGGGCCGCCGCTGCCATCGATCACCCGTCCTCCGGCGAGTACGGTCTCGGGCTGCACTGTTCCTCCGTTCGGGGTCCCCGACGCCCGGTGCGGCGAGGCTGCCGCCGACGTGCCGGTGTGGCCCAAGATACGCTGCGCGAAAGAAAATTGGTAACTTTGTTGCCAGTAAATGTGCCCTGACGACGGTGGACCAGCACGGGCATCGGCACGCGCAGGTGCACACCAGACCCGACCGAAGGAGTCACATGTCCAAGAAGGCGGTCCGGACCGACAAGGCCCCCGCTCCGGCCGGAGCCTACAGCCAGGGCGTCGTGGCGGGCGGGTTCCTGTACACGGCCGGGTTCGGCCCCCAGGACCCCGAAACCGGGCGGGTCGCGCCGACCGTGGGTGAACAGACCGCCCAGGTACTGGCCAACGTCTCCGCCGTACTCGCCGAACACGGCCTCACCCTCGACGACGTCGTCAAGGCCACCGTCCACCTGGAGAACCTCAAGGCGGACTTCCCGGAGTTCAACGCCGTCTACGAACAGCACTTCACCGCCCCCTACCCGGTGCGGACCACCGTGGGCTCGGACCTGGCGAACATCCTCGTCGAAATCGACGTCGTCGCCAAGCTCCGCGACTGACGACACTCCGCACCTTCGACGGACCGGCCGCTCCGACAGGCGGTTCCACCGGCGCGGCCGGCCCCCTGACCACCACCTACCCGAGACGGCGCGCCCTGACCACCAGGTCGTGCACGGTGTAGGTGGTGCCGTCCAGGGTCTGCTCCCCCGGCCGGGCCTCGTCGACGAGCACCTCCCACTCCCCCTCGGCGAGCGCGGCGACCACCTCCTCACCCCCGTAGAACAGCTCGGGGTCCGGCGGACGCGGCACCTCCTGCTCCAGGTCGCTGGGGTGGTGCGCGACCACCAGGAGCTCACCGCCGGGCGCCACCGCGGCGGCCAGGCCCGCGAACAACCGCGCCCGGGGGTCCGGGTAGAGGTGCATGAACTGGGCCGTGACCAGGTCGAACCCGGGCGTCGGCGGAGACCACCGGGTCACGTCCGCCTCCAGCCAGGTGATCCGTTCCGCGATGTGCGGTGCCCGTTCGGCGGCGTGCGCCGCGGCCCGGTCCAGCGCCACGAACGAGATGTCGACCGCGGTCACCCGCCATCCACGTTCGGCCAGCCACAGCGCGTCCGCGCCCTCGCCACTGCCGACGTCCAGCGCCCTCCCCGGGGGCAGCCCCCCGGCCTCCGCGACCAGGTGCCGGTTGGGCCGCCCGCTCCAGATCCGCTCACCGGAGCGGTACCGCTCGTTCCAGAAGTCCTCGCCCATCTCCTCGGGCAGGGACTCGTGTTCGTGGGCCATGTGCCGTCCACCTCCGCCTACCACTCTGCTCAGTGGCGGCGGGCCGAGCGAGTTCCCTTGCCGGAACGGCAAAAAGCGAGGAATCCGCCCTGTGACTCAAGAAGAACCCAGAACCACCCATTCGCCACACGTATCCCACTGACCGTCCACACCCCCACGAAAACAGCTCATAGAGGTCCACATGATCATCTGGAACGGCTGGGGCATTCTCGTCGTCCTCATCGCGGCGGTCTTCACCGTCCCCCTCGGCTTCCTGGCAGCCGAAGTCCTGGGCAGCGACTCCGCGGGCCTCGGCGCGGGCGCGGGCCTGGTCCTCGGCGCCGTGGGCGTCTACTTCGCCGGCAGGAAGCTGAACGCTCCCAGGCAGGGCTTCCACCCCGCCACCGGCCAGCCGGTGGTGTACCGCAACGCGCACACGTTCTTCTTCGTGCCGATGCAGTACTGGGCGTTCATCCTGCCGATCGGCGGCGTCGCCGCGGCGATCAGCGCACTGCCGCTCTAGAACCCCGGAGCGTCCGGGACACCTCGTCCCGCAGGGCCCCCGCCCCTCTCCCACCGGGGAGGGCCGGGGACCCTCACGTTCGGCGACCGCCCGCCCCGGGAGGAACCACCGCCGGGCCCGGGAGCAACCCAAGGCCCAGTCGCCCTAATCAGGGGTGTCGAAGTCCTTCAGGCACAGTTCCAGCAGGGCCAGCACCCGCTCCTTGAGCTGTTCGCGGTCGTGCGCACGCAGGGCGGTCGCGCCCTCCACCCGCCGGACCCGGCCCACCCCCATCAGCACGGCGGCGACCAGGGAGGCGTGCACACGCGCGTCCCTGCCACCCAGGTAGGCGGCGAGGGGCTCGATCAGCGCGCTCTTGAGCCGCCCCTGGTAGACCGCCTGGAGGTCGGGGTCGCCGGCCGAGTCGTCCAGCGACAGCTGGAGCGGGCTCCCCTCGCCATGCAGTCGGCTGACCGAGTGTTCGGCCAGGCGCTCCGTCAGCCCCTCCGGCGAGCCCTCCTCGATCAGTCTGGGGAAGACGCCGTCCTCGCGCAGGATCTCGGTGAGCAGTCCGGCCTTGGACCCGAAGTAGCGGTTGATCAGGGCGACGTTCACCCCCGCGTGCGAAGCGATCTTGCGGGAGGAGACCGCCCCGTACCCCTCGCTGGTGAACAACACCTTCGCGCTGGCGAGAATTCGTTCCCTGGTCGCCTCACGGCCACGCACCGGTGCCTCGGCACCGCCTCCGGTCCTGTCCGGATGGTCCATCTGCACACCCCTTGGTGGCCGCGGTCTGGCTTTCAGGTTTCCAGGTTGGCACCTCGGTGCACCCGGCGCATACCGGAACGGGCGTAGAGATACCGATTTGACAGGTCAACAGCGTTTACATATACCTGAGGTGGATGCTTGCCCCCGGTGTGTGTGCCGTGGGGCTTTCGTGCGTCCGGAATCGGGGGCCTCATGGAACAGTCGGTACGCGGGAGAACCAAGCCACAGAAACCGTCCCGGACCCCCGGGCCCCCTCCCCCACAGGCGTCCCCGCCCCCCACCGAACCGACCGGGCCCGCACCCGAGTACCCCCCGCGCCGGGTCGTGCGCCGGATCATGGTCGGTCTCGTGCTGGCGATGCTGACCTCGATGCTCACCAACTCGATCATCGGCACCGCCCTGCCGACGATCATGGGCGAGCTCGGCGGCCAGGACCGGCTGGCCTGGGTCGCCACGGCCGCCCTGCTGACCATGACCGCGTCCACACCGGTGTGGGGCAAGCTCTCCGACATCTGGGGACGCAAACTCCTCTTCCAGATCGCCCTCGGCGTCTTCATCGTCGCCTCGCTCGCCGCCGGATTCGCCCAGGACATCAACTGGCTGATCGCCGCCCGCGCCCTGCAGGGACTGGGCGTCGGCGGACTGGCCACCCTGCCCAACATCATCCTCGGCGACGTCGTCTCCCCCCGGGAGCGCGGCCGCTACAGCGGGCTGATCGGCATGGTCTTCGGCGTCTCCACCGTGCTCGGCCCCCTGGTCGGCGGTTTCCTCGTCGACAGCCCGCTGGGCTGGCGCTGGTGCTTCCTCATCACCGTTCCGCTCGCCGTGGTGGCGTTCTGCGTCATCCAGTTCATGTTCCGGATGCCGTTCACCCCGCGCCGCAAACCGTCCGTGGACTGGCTGGGCGCCGGTCTGATCTTCGGCGCCGCCAGCACGGTGATCGTCCTGATCAGTCTGGGCGGCACCCAGATCCCGTGGAACTCCCCGGCCGCGTACGCCATGGGCGCCGCCTCGGTGCTGCTGACCGCCACCGCGATCCTGGTGGAGCGCCGCGCGAAGGAACCGATCATCCCCGCCCGCCTGTTCCGCGACCGCACCTTCGTGCTGGCCTCCGTCGGCTCGGTGGCCGTGGGCATGATGATGTTCGGCCTGATCATCTACATGCCGCAGTACCTCCAGATGGTCCACGGCATGAGCCCGACCGTGTCCGGCCTGATGACCCTGCCCCTGGTGGGCTCGTTCCTGGTCACCTCGATCGGCTCCGGCTTCGCGGTGAGCGGGACCGGCCGGTGGAAGGCCTACCCGGTCGTCGGCATGGTGCTGTGCGTGCTCGGGTTCACCGTGCTGAGCCTGGCCCAGGTCGACCCCGGGCTGACCACGGTCGTCGCGGGGCAGATGCTCGTGGGACTCGGCTTCGGGCTCAACATGCAGCTCCTGCTGCTGGCCACCCAGAGTTCACTGCCGGTGCGAGACCTCGCGTCCGGGACCGCCTCGGTCACCTTCTTCCGCAACCTGGGCGGTGCCATGGGCGTGGCGGCCTTCGGTGCGGTGATGGTGAGCCGGCTCAACGACGAACTCGCCGCCGCCGCCACCGCCGCACGGGAGCGCCTGGCCGTCGACACCGCGAACGGCACCGACTCCGGCGCCGAGGCACTGGCGATCGGCCTGGAGGAGGCGGCCGATTCGGCGCAGGGATCTCCGGAGCTGGTGCACTCACTGCCCGAACCCGTACGCGAGGTGATCGTGGGCGCCTTCGACCACGCGATGCAGGGCGTGTTCGTGGCCGGGATCCCCGTCGCGGCGCTGGGCCTGGTGGCGGTGTCGTTCATGAGGGGTGTACCGCTACGCGGCGGCCCCAGGAGGACGACCTCGGCCGGCGAAGCCGTGCCGAGGACTCAGAGGTAGCGGCGCAGGCCCGCGGACGACTCGTCGAAGCCCAGGGAGGCGTAGAAGTGGTGCGCCCCCTGATGGCCCTCGTAGGAGAGCAACTCGACCTTGTAGCAACCCGCGCGCGTGGCGCGGTCCAAGGCGTCCTCCATGAGCGCCCTGCCGATGCCCTGGCGCCTGGTCTCGGGATCGACGACGAGGTTGTCGACCACCGCCCAGGGCTGGGCGTCGTGGGTCAGGTTGGCCACCACCAGCAGGTCCAGGGTCCCGATGATCTGCCCCCTGCGCTCCGCCACCAGAACGGTGCGGTCGGGGTCGTTCTCCATCCGGGTCCAGGCGCGTACGGCCGCTGAGGACATGCGAACGTGCGCGCTCTGCGTATGAGTGGTGTCACCGAGGTCGCGTAGGAGGCGCAGGATCGCACCGAGGTCAGACCGTATGGCCGCGCGTATCATCATGGCTGTCGGCATCGTAGCCGACAGCCTGCGACAAGGCGGACGTCCCCCTACAACTGACCACAAAACACCGGGGCGGGACCGGCCTGGTCCCGCCCCCGTCACCTGACGGGCGGAGCTCCGCCCGTCAGGGCTTACGGATGATCCGAACGCCCTCGTCGCCCGTGGGCGGCTGCTGAGGGCCCTCCGGTCGCCGGTAGACACCGGTGATGCCCGGGTCACCGCCGGCCTCGTCGGCGGGCGGGCCCGCCGGGGGCTGCTGCGGCCCGCTCTGCTGCTGGTGGGCCTGCGGCTGTCCGCCCGGGGCCGGGCCGGTGAAGCGGGCGCCCTGCGGGGGCTGCGAGGCCGCGGCCCTGGGGTCGCCGCCCTTGCCCTCGTCCTGCTGCGCCTCCGGCTTCGGGCCCTCCTGCTTGGCCTGGTCGGGCTTGGGCACCGGCTTGATGCGCACCGTCGCCTCGTCCGACTCCTGCTGGAGCGGGGGAAGCTTGGTGGTGGCCTCGTCCTTCTCCGGCTGGGCTGCGGGCTTGGCTGCCTCAGGAGCCCCGCCCTCCGAGCCCTTGTTCTCCGAGCCCTTGTTCTCGGGAGCCCGACCCTGGGCCGTCTTGTCCTCCGAAGCCCTGCCCTCGGGCTTGGCTGCCTGCTTGGCATGGCCGGCGTTCTGCCGGCCCGGCTTCTGCTGGCCGGAGTCGCGCTGATCCCTGGGGGCCTCCGCCGGGGCGGACGCCGCGTCCTCGCGGGACAGGCCCGTCTCCAGGGCGCCGGCCCGGTCCTCGGCCGCGACCAGGTCGGCCAGCGTGGAGTGCATGTCCTTCAGGCGGCGCAGCGCCTCGGCGTGCGTGGCCGTCAGCGTGGCCAGACGGCGGTCCGCCGTGTCGTGGATCTTCTTGGCCCTGGCCTCCGCCTCGCTCAGACGGCGGTCGCCCTCCTGCTTGGCCTGCTCCCGGAGCTGGTCCGCCTCCTTCTTGGCACCGGCGACCATCTCGTTGGCCTCGGTGCGCGCGGAGGAGACGATCCGCTCGGCGTGCTCCTCGGAGTCCTTGCGGTGCTTGGCGACCTCTTCCTGGGCCTTCTTCTGGGCCTCCTTCACCTCGGTCTCGACCCGGGAGCGACGCTCCTTGGCCTCTTCCTCGGCTATCCGGAGGATCTCCGCCATGCGCTCGCTGATCTGCTCGTGCTCAGGTTTGACCTGGGCCTTCTCCCGAGCGATCGCGAGGTCGCGCTTGTACTGTTCCAGCTCGTCGTCCATCCGCTGGAGACGCTCGCGGAGGTCCTTGAACTGGTTGTCCATTCGGACGTAGTAGTCGTCGACGTGCGCCTTGTCGTAGCCGCCCTTGCGCACTGTCGGGAACCTGTCTTGCTGCAGTCCGCCGCCCGGCAACATATCGCTCATGTGCCCTTCATGTCCTTAACACCGTTGACTGCGCGTCGCAGATGGTGAGAGTAGCCCCGTACCCATTTGTCACAGAAACACCCGTCGGGCCCCTGCGGTGAGGTTGGCCCGAAGATGGTTTTTCGTGCTCCGGCTCGGCGCGATGAGGGGCACCGGCCGAGAGCGGAGCGTAACGCCGTGGACACCGTCCAAACGACCAAGGTAGACACGCGCTGCGCCTCAGCGTCAAGATCCCTGACAGGTACATCGCCGTGCGGACCCTGGTCACGTTCTTACTAAGGTATGCGCGATCATCCCCGTACGGGGGCAGAGCGGTCAACTTCCCGCACACCGGCCCCCGGGGACCTACGTTCGAGAGGACCGTGACATGGGCAGCGCGACGGACGGACCGGCGGCGGAGCAGGCCCCACAGGCCCCCGGGCCGTGGATCGGCGGGGCTCCCTTCGGTGAACCGGAGATCCATCCCACCGCCTGGATCGCTCCCGGGGCCGTCGTGGTGGGACGCGTCCGGCTGGGCCCCCGGAGCAGTGTCTGGTACGGATCGGTCCTTCGCGCCGACACCGAGGACATCGTGGTGGGTGAACGGGTCAACATCCAGGACCAGTGCGGTCTGCACTCCGACCCCGGACAGCCGGCGATCCTGCACGACGACGTGAGCCTGGGCCACAAGGCGATGGTGCACGGCGCGATCGTGGAGGAGGGCGCGCTCATCGGCATCGGAGCGATCGTGCTGGGCGGCGCCCGGGTGGGCAGGGGCGCGCTGGTCGCCGCGGGCTCGCTGGTGCCGCCCGGCAAGACCGTCCCCCCGGACACCCTCTGGGCGGGCCTGCCCGGCAAGGTCGTCCGGGAGCTGAACGACGACGACCGCCTCGTGCTGGAGCACACCCCCACCGCCTACGCGGGCTACGCAGTCCAGCACCAGGACGTCACCTGGCGCTGACCCGCGCGACGGTTCGCACGCGTCCCGGGACCGCGTCCGCACAGCGGTCCCGTGCACCGGCCCCGCGACCGGATGGTCCTCTCGGGGGAGGCCCCGCGCCCCTCCCCCGAGGGGGCCACCGGCCTCTGGCTAACCCGGGTGGGCGGACCACTGGTCCACAAGAGTCATGCGCCCCGGGCACTGGCGGACGTAACCTGGGGATCCTCTCGCCCTGTGGGAACGGTTCCGTCGCGCCCGCGCCCACAACGCCCCGCGCAGGGGCTGCCGTCCTGTCCTGCGACGCCGTTGTCCCGGGAGGTGAGTGGTGGCGAGCACCCCGGGTCTGCGCGACCGTCTCCACGACCACGTCGCCCTGGACGAGATCGAACTCTACGCCGAGGTCCTCATCGCCGTGGCCGACACCGACCACGCCCTCAGCCCCGCCGAGCTCGACCGGGTCCTCGGGCTCACCACGGGAGCCGGGGCCTGCGCTCCCCCCGCGGTATCGGCGGGGGACGACCACCCGCACGGCCCTCCGGCAGATGACCCTCCGGACGACGGTGTCCAGGCCCCTCCCAGGCCCCGCGACCCCGCCCGCCCCGAGGAAGAGGCGCGGGGCGAAGCGCCGGAGGAGACGGCGCCGCGCGACCCCGGACCGCTGGAGGAGGCCGGCCAGAGCCGGCACCCCGACCCCGCGGTGCCCCTGCGCACCGGCCACCGCTCCGCGACCGTCATCCTGCCCGCCCCCGGAACCGGCTCCGACAACAGGCCACCGCACCCCAGGTGCGAACCGTTCCTCCCCTGGTACGTCCGGCACACCTGAGGGGACCGGGCCGCCCGGTCCGGGCCCGACCCACCACGGCAGGCTCCGCTCCGACCGAAAACGGCCCGATCCGGCCACGTCGATCCCGCTCCGCGGGCGGGCGCAGCGGGTACTGCCTCTCTGGGCCCCGGGGCCCGGGGAACGGCCAGCACCCTTTCAGGAGCCAGACGTGAACACAGCACCCGAACGGACCGCGCACGAGGAGGACAGCGCCTCCGGCGTCCGCCGCCGACGGTCTGACGAGAACGGCACCGACAGCACCCGCCGTACCGCCCTCACGATCGCTCTTGCGGTGACCTTCCTCTTCCTCCTGGTCACGGCGGTCGGTCTCATCTGGTTCCTCTCCGAACAGAGCCCGAGGTCCGGCGCGGGAGCCGCCCCGGGCACCGACGGGAACGAAAGCACCGAGGAGGCCGGGGAGGACGGCGCCGCCGGTCCGGGCGCGGGACCCGACGGGGAGGGCACCGTCACCGACCCCAGGGCGGGTTTGGCCTACGATCTGCCCGGCGAGGGCTGGGAACGGCTCGGCGACGACCAGGTCCCGGCGGAGTACTCCTCGTACGCGGTCTACGGATCCGCGGACGACCCGGACGCGATCATCGTCACCGGAACCGAGGACCTCGGTTCCCTGGAACCCGTCGCGGTCTCCGGGGCGCGTATGGCCGTGGACATGGTGGACGACCTGGTCACCGACGGCGGCGACGTGTGGGCCGAACCGTCCGGGGAGACCGAGGTGGACGGCCTGCCCGCCTTCGGAGCCACCGTGGGCAGCGGCTCCGGGAACGGTGCGGACGCCTACGGCCGGTTCCTGGTGGTCGAACTCGCCGGGGGCAAGGGCGCCTTCGTGCTCGGCCTCAACACCGGCGGCACGGACGAGGCCACCGAGGGCATCGACGCCGCCCTCTCCTCGGTCAGAGTCCTCTGAGCACGCCTGTGGGACCGAAGGGCCGACGGATCACAGCGGGATGATCGCGCGGAGCAGGAAGCCGCCGTCCCTGGTCCGGGACCCGGACAACGCTCCGCCACCCAGGGCGACGCGCTCGGCCAGGCCGGCCAGCCCGTTGCCGCCGGAGCGCTCCGCGTCCTCCCCCTTCGCACGGTCGTTGTGGACCTCCACGACCAGCTGTCTCAGCCCGTCGTCGCCCTCCCGGGCGAGCGTGAAACTGATCTGGCACGCCTCGGCCTCACTGTGCCGCAGGACGTTCGTGCCGCCCTCACGCACCACCCAGGCGGCCAGTTCGGCGACCTCCGGCGGCAACTCCAGCCCGTCCAGACCGGTGACCTCCGCCCTGGTACCGCCCGAGCCGAGGACGGCCGCGACCGCGTCCACCTCACCCCTCAGATCGACCTCCCGGTACCCGCTGACCGCGGACCTCACCTGTTGGAGCGCCTGACGGGCCAGGGCCTGGACCTCCGCGATCTCGGTGCCCGCCCGTTCGGGGGCCCGGTCCACGAGCCGCCCGGCCAACTGTGCCTTGACCGACAGGGCCGAGAGGCTGTGCCCGAGCAGGTCGTGCATGTCCCGGGCGAACCGGAGCCTCTCCTGGGTCACCGCCAACCGGGCGCGGGCCCGCTGCCCGGCGACCGCCTCACGGCTGATGTCCCACAGCCAGACCGTGCCGAGCGTGGCCGTCACCTGGAGCAGCGCGGCAGCGGCCGCGGCCAGCCAGACCAGGCCGTAGGCGAGGGGGTCGACCTCGCTCGGGTCGAAGAAGGTCGGGATCAGCGGCAGGGGGGACAGCAGGAGCAGGAGGGTGACCAGGAGCCCGGACCGGCGCGAGGTGAAGAAGATCCCGGTCCCCCACCAGACCCCGATCATGACCAGGGTCAGGGGCGGGGAGCGTAGGAACACGGCTGCCGTCAGCAGCAGTACCACCGAGGCCCAGAAGAGCTTCGGGCTCGGCTGCCGGTTGCCGCCCACCCGCTCCCGGAGCAGCCGGACCAGGAGGACGGCGACCGCCACCGCCAGAGCCGTGCCCACCACCGAACGCCACAACGGCACGCCGATCTGGAGACTGACGAGGACGTCTCCGAAGGCCAGGGCGACCAGGATCAGGCCGTTCAGGCCGATCGTCCCCATGATGATGCGCCGGGCGATCCGGACCCGTCGGTCGTCGGCCATGCCGCCGGGGTCGGCGCCCTCCCCCTGGAGGGCATCCGTTTCCGGGCCCGTCAGTGGCGGGGCAGCTGGCCCGGGGACATCCCCACCGAGGTCCACGGCAGCTGTCGCGGCGGTGGACCACGGCGGGGGCGCGTGCCCGGTCCGGCGGTCCGGTACGGCGATCGAGGCCGGGCCGCGCACACCGTCCTCCGGGAGAACCGGCCCGTCGGGCAGCGGGAGGGCGGCCCGAAGCCGGAAGCCGCCGTCGTCGGTCCGGGCCGCCGTCAGGGTGCCGCCCGCCCCATCGATCCGCTCGGTGAGCCCGGCCAGCCCGCCGTCGGAGTCCGCTCCGCCCCGCCCGCCCTTGCGGGCCCTGTCGTTGACCACCTCGACGACGAGTTCCCGGCGCCCGTCCCCGGAGGGCTCCAGCACGGAGAAGGCGATCCGGCAACGGTGGGCACGGCTGTGCCGTAGGACGTTCGTGCCGCCCTCGCGCACCACCCAGGCGGCCAGGGCGGAGGTGTCCAACGGCAGACGGAGGCCGTCGAGCCCGGTGATGGCGGTGACGGTCCCGTTGGCTTCCAGGACCGCGCGGACCGAGCGCACCTCGGTGCCGAGGTCGATGTCGCGGTACCCCCGGACCACCGAGCGCACCTGCCGCAGCGTCGTCCTGGCCAGGTCGTGGACCCGGCCGACCTCCGCCTTCGCCTCTTCGGGATCGGTCCGCAGGAGCCCGCCGGCCCGCCGTGCACCGAGTTCCAGCGCGCCGAGTTCGTGCCCCAGCAGTTCCCGGATGTCGTTGGTGAAACGGAGCCGTTCCCCGTCCACCGCCAACCGGGCCCGGGCCTGCTCCCCCTCGACCGCCTCCCGGACCCGGTCCCACAGCCAGACGGTGTACAGCAGGCTCAGCCATACGAGGACGCCCCAGAGGACCGTGACGAGGCCGTGCCCCAGCAGGCTGAGGAGGGAGGTGTCCCGGGGCGAGACGAGAGCGCTCACCCACGGCAGTGCCGCCAGGAGAAGCGTGGGGGGCAGAAGCCGTCCCCTGGGCGCCAGGCAGGCGACGATGGCCCACGCGCTGGCGCAGATGAAGAAGACGTTGGGGATGTACCACAGGAAGAGGGCGACCACGGCGAGCAGGACGAACATGCTCCGGTAGAGGCGCCGGTCCGGGGTCCGCACCCCGTCCAGCCGGTCCCGGATCATCCGGAACATCGCCGCCGAGCACAGGACGGCGGCGAGGAGCACCACGAGGGAGCGGACCGCGGTGAGCAGCTCCGGCTGGTCGGCCGGGGTGTCCAGGTCCAGCTCCGCCAGCAGCCCGGACGCGGCCCAGAAGGGGATCACCAGAGGGAAGAGCGCCGTACTCCACAGGCACAGCGTTCGGGCCCGACGGACCCTGCGGGTGAAGCGCCTGCTCGCCTCCGACGGGGAGAGCCCCTCCGCGTCCCCCGGACCGGTCCGGTTCCCGGGGCCGGGTGGCGCCGTCTCCACCGCACCAGCACCGTGGTTCACCACGTCCGCCTCCCTGCGCCGTCAGTACGTCGGTGCCGGGCGGTCCCGGCAGCGCTCCCCTTCACGTTAGAGCGCGGCGGGCCCTTCCGGGCGTTGTCCACAGCCCGGTCCTGTTCCGGACCCTCCCCTCGGCGCGGCTGGGCCGGGGCGCCCCCGTCCCGGGCGCCCCGGCGCGAGTGTCCCGGACCCGCCCTACGGCTGGCGTGGGTCCCACTTGAAGTAGCGGTGGACCAGCAGCGTCAGGACCGCGATCCACGCGAGCATCACGCCGACGGCGGGCAGGGCGCTGGTCCACAGGGCCGCGGTGCCGACCGCCTCGGCGCCCTCGACGCCGCCGAAGACGTCGTAACCGGTGTAGGCGGCCTGGGCCATCTCGGCGGTCGGGGCGACCGGAAGGAACTGGGCGACCATGCGCACCGGCTCGGGCAGCAGGTCGAGCGGGAAGAAGACCCCGCCGGTGAGCAGCAGCGCCAGCATCGGGACCATCGAGAACATCTGCGCGGACTCGGCGTTGCGCACCAGCGGTGTGATCAGCAGGCCGACCAGGCTCATGGCGACGGCGCCCAGCAGCACCGCGACCAGCATCAGCACCGGGTCGGCGGGCACCCTGCCGCCGACGGCGATGACCAGCGCGGCGAGCAGCAGGGTGAACAGGACGACAAGAGCCACCACCCCGCCGAAGATCGCCGCCTGCGGGACCCCGCTCACCCGGAGCCGTTTGAGGACCAGCGACTCCCGCCGTGCGGCGAACACGTTGGAGGGGTGGCCGATGCCCAGCATCAGGCCGATTCCGAGGACGGCCGCGGCGAAGGAGAGGTCGAGGGTGGTGAAGTCACCGAAGGCCGGGGTACTGGGCATCGACGTCAGTGGCATGAACAGGATCAGCGGCATCACCAGGTACAGCCACGCGGTCTTGTACCGGACGAAGAGGGTGAACTCGGTCCGGGTCAGGCGCAGGGTCTGCCGGAACCATCCCGGGGCGGTCCGTGTGCGAGCGGCCCCCCGGGCCGGGGCGGTGGTCGTGGTCATCGAGTTTCTCCTGGGGTCTGTGCGGGGCTGTGCGGTGGGCGGGGCGGGTCGGACCCGGTGTCTCACTCCGGAAGCGTGCCGACGGTGTCGTCCGCCACCCGGAGGAACACGTCCTCCAGGGAGGCGCCGCGGACCTGGAGGTGCTGGAGGGTCGTCCGCTGTTCACGGGCCCACTCGAACAGGGCGGACACGGCGTGGTGGGCGCGGTCGGCGACCTCGCCGCCGGTGACCGTGTAGGTGGCCCACAGGGCCTGGTCCCGGGTCTGCACCTCGACCTCGGTCCCGTCGACCTCGGGCAGGTCGGCGGTGCGCACGTCGCTGGGGACCAGGAAGCTCACCCGGTCGCCCCAACCCGCGAGGACCCCGGCCAGGGTGCCCTCCACGTGGACCCGACCGCGGTGCATGATGGCGAGGCGGTCGGCGAGGCGCTCGGCCTCCTCCAGGTAGTGCGTGGTGAGCAGGATCGCGACTCCGCTCTCCTTGAGATCGCTGATGAGCTTCCAGGTCTCGTTCCTGGCCTCGGGGTCCATGCCGGTGGTGGGCTCGTCGAGGTAGAGGACCTCGGGGTCGCTGATCAGGGCCAGCGCCAGGTCGAGTCGGCGCTTCTGGCCGCCGGAGAGCTGGCGGACGCGGAGTTTGCGCTTGTCGGTGAGGTTGACCAGCCCGAGGACCTCGTCGGCGGCGCGGGGGGCGGCGGCGAGATCGCTGGCGAGGCCGAGGTTCTCGTCCACGCTGAGGTCGTCCAGGAGTCCGCTGCCCTGGAGGACGGCATTGACGCGTTCCCGGACCCCGGCGGGCTGGTTGAAGGGGTCCCGGCCGAAGACCCGGGCGCTGCCGGAGCTGGGCCGGCGGAAACCCTCCAGCGTCTCGATGGTGGTGGTCTTCCCCGCGCCGTTGGTGCCCAGGAGCGCGAAGAGCTCGCCGGGCCGAATCTCGAAGGAGACGCCCTTGACCGCTTCGAAGTCGCCGTAGTGCTGGTGGAGGTCGCGGACGACCACCGACGGCCCTCCGGTCCGGGTGGGGTCCTGGTTCGCGGCGGCCGGTTCGGTGTTCGCTGTCGTCGTCATGCCCCCAGGCTCCCGCGAACCGGTCCTCCGCCGACAGACGTTCCTGTCACCGGCCCGCGATGGCACTTCACCCGGCTCCGGCACTGACAAATGTCATCGGTACGTCGGGGGAGGAAACCCGGCCCTCCAGGGCGGCGGGGTTCCTTCGCTCTGCGCGTGGTGGTGCGGTCGCGCCCGCACGTGCCCCTTCTTCACCTCACGTGCGGGCGCGATCGCGACCGCCTGCGGGTACGCGCCCGTCCCCTCACTACTCACGTCGGGCGCGGCCCCTCGGCGGTTGTCAACTTTCTACACGAATCCTCCCGGACGTGTGGGCGGAATGCGTCATTTCCCGGTGCACCGGAACCGCGGGTCCGCGCATTGGTCGCCTTCTTCCCGGAAAGCATCATCCGACGGGGGTGGTTCCGCCTTCGGGGAGGCCGGACAGGCACTTCGGGCAGCGCCCGTCCACCGGGGTGAACCCATCCTGAACAGTCATGACGACCCGAATGACAGCCCCTTCACCGCCGCGCCCCCAGGAGAGGGAAAAGGGCTTTTCCGAACACCAGGGACGGAAAACAATTCGCCGGGAAACCGAAACGGCCAGGCGCGCGGACGGGAACGCGGTGAGCGGTTCCGGCGGGGGCGTGCAGGAGCCGCGATAGGTGCGTGATAGCCGGGATCCGCATCATGGTCCTCGTCCGGAGAACCCCCTTTGAAGGAGATCTCATGCGTTTCCCCCGCACCGCCCGAACCCTCGCCGCGGCCGTCGCCCTGGCCGCCTCGCTCGTGCCCGGTACGGCCGCCGCCGCTGTCGGCGAGGACGAGCGCATCGACTGCGCCACCTCCCCTGTCCTCGGCCTCGGCTACGTCTCCTACACCTGTGAGACGGAGACGGAGGACCTCCGCTGGCGGATCTCCGGGCGGTGCACCCTGCCGCTCGGCTTCACCTTCACCGCCTCCGAGGTCGTCCGGGGCAGCGGCAGCGCGGAACTGCGCTGCCCGCCCTCCGTCCCGCGTTCGACGCTCATGTCCCACCACCTGACCGTCCTGGACTGACCCGCCCGCCCCCGGCCCGGGGCGGACCCGGGCCGTACGGTGCCCGGCCGCACGGAAGGGGGCAGGGTGCCGAGCACCCTGCCCCGGTGGCCGTGTCCCAGGTCGCGGTCAGCCGGTCACCAGGGCGACCGCCGACTCCACCGCCGCGCGCTGGGGGGACAGGTCCGCGTCCTCCGGGAGGCGGGCGCAGGTGAGCCACAGGCCGTCCACGAACACGATCAGCAGCTCCGTCAGAGCCGCCGGGTCCTGCCCGGGCGCCAGTTCTCCCCGGTCGCGGGCGTACTCCAGCACCCGGCGGAGGTGCTTCCTGGCCTGGGCGTCCAGTTCGGACAGGACCTCGGCGAAGGCCGGGTCGACGGCCGCGCGCGCGTAGAAGGCGGACCAGATCCGCGCCTGTGCCCGGCGTCGTCCGTCGGTGGGCAGTAGGTCCAGGAACACCTGTCGCAGCCCCTCGGCGAAGGTGAGGCCGCCGGGCCCCACCCGGAACCGGTCGAACCGCGCGAACACCTCGTCGATGGAGGCGCGCAGTGCGAAGTGCAGCAGTGCGTCCTTGGCGGCGAACTCCCGTTGGACCGCACCCACGGACAGCCCCGCCTCCGCGGCGACCACCCGGACGCTGACCCCCTCCAGCCCCTCGCGGGCGGCGATGCGATGGATCGCCTCGGCGATCTGACCTCGGCGGGCTTCCCTGTCTACGACCTTCGGCACCCGCCCATTCTGACACACCCCCAGCTTTTTGATACGTTCGTATCGATACAAACGTATCGGAAAGAGGTGGCCCATGCCCGACCCCGCGCGCACGCACCGGCCCCGCCCCCGGGCCCGTGCGGCACTCCTCGCCCTGTCCGCCCTGCTCGCCCTCCCCGGAGCCGCCGCGACCGCGCTCGTCCTGCTCCCGCCCATGTCCTGGGCCGGCTGGCAGTACGCGCTACTGGCCCTGGAGTTCTCCCTGTTCCTCACAGTTCCGGCAGCCCTCGGGCTGGCGCTGGCGCTCCTCGCTCCCCCAGGTACCGGGACCGCCGCCCCGCGGCGCGGGGCGGCCCTCGTCCTGACCGGGCTGAACGCCGTCCTGCTGGTCGTGGCCCTGGTCCCCGCCGCGTCCCTGTGGTCGACCGCACGTGAGGAGGGGGCGCCGCTCAGCCTGCCGGAGTACACGGCCGGGCTCGCCACCTCCGCCGACCGCGAACCGCTCACCCTGGAGTACGCCACCGTCGACGGCGAGTCCCTGGAACTCGACGTCTGGCGGCCCGCCCGACCCGCCGACGAACCCCTGCCCGTCGTGGTGAACGTGCACGGCGGTGCGTTCGACATGCCGCAGAGCATGCTCCCCCGCTGGGACACCTGGCTGGCCGACGGCACGGACCCCGCCGGTGGCTCCGGTTCCCCCGGGGACGGTGTCCCGCAGCAGCGCGTGGTGTTCGACGTGGACTACCGCTTCTTCCCCGACGGCGCCGGGGAACTCCCGGTGCGCGACGTCCGGTGCGCGCTCGGTTGGGTCCACGGGAACGCGGCCGAGTACGGTGGCGACCCCGAACGCATCGCCGTCACGGGACAGTCCGCCGGGGCCCTGCTGGCGCTGCTCGCCACCTACGGCTCGGACCTCCCGCCCAGCTGCGACACCGAGGTTCCCGAGGTCGCGGCGGTGATCGCCTGGTACTCGGCGACCGACACGACCGCCGACGCCCCGGACTACCCCTGGCGCATGCGCCACTCCCCCGTCGGCGCCGAACTCGTCGAGAGCGAGGAGCGCATGATGGGCGGCTCCGTCGACGAGGCCCCCGAGGAGTACGCGGCGATGTCGCCCCGGCGCCTGATCGGCCCGGACACCCCGCCGACCCTGCTGCTCACCGCCGGGCACGACCTGTTCGTCAGCCCGGAGGACAACCGGCGGACGGCCGCCGCCCTGGACGGGGCGGGGGTGCCGCACCACCACGTGGAACTGCCCTGGACCGAGCACATGTACGACCTCAACTGGGGCGGTTTCGCCAGCCAGATCACCCGGCACACGATCGACGGCTTCCTTCGCGAGCACCTCTGAACCCTGGCCCACCGCCCTCGGCGGCACCCGTGCGACCGCCCCGGGCAGCACGAAGGGGCGGGGTGCGCCGGGCACCCCGCCCCTCATCGTGTGCGGTGGTCCTTCGGAGGACCGCGTCAGCTCCTAGGCGTCAGCGGTCTCCTTGTCCTCACCGGACTCGGCCGGGCCCTCGTTCCTGATCGAACGGAGCAGCAGCTGGGAGACGTCGACGACCTCCAGCGACTCCTTGGCCTCGCCCGCGGACTTCTTCTCGTTGATCGCGTCGCCCAGCATGACCTGGCAGAACGGGCACGCGGTGGAGACGGTGTCCGGGTTGGTGGTCAGCGCTTCGTCGACCCGCTCGGTGTTGATGCGCTTGCCGATCCGCTCCTCCATCCACATGCGGGCACCGCCGGCGCCGCAGCAGAAACCCCGCTCCTTGTGGCGGTGCATCTCCTGGGTCTTGACGCCGGGCACCTGCGCCATGATGTCGCGCGGGGGCGTGTACACCTTGTTGTGGCGGCCCAGGAAGCACGGGTCGTGGTAGGTGATGTTCTCGTCGATCGAGTTCACCGGGGTCAGCTGACCCTCGTCGACCAGCTTGGCCAGCAGCTGGCTGTGGTGGACGACCTCGTAGGTGCCGCCCAGCTGCGGGTACTCCTTGGCCAGGGTGTTGAAGCAGTGCGGGCAGCTGGCCACGATCTTGGTGACGCCCGCGTCGTTGAGCGTCTCCACGTTCTGCTGGGCCAGCATCTGGAAGACGTACTCCATGCCCAGGCGGCGCGCCGGGTCGCCGGTGCAGGCCTCCATGCCGCCCAGGACCGCGAACTTGACGCCCGCGATGTCCAGCAGTTCGGCGATGGCCTTCGTGGTCTTCTTGGCGCGGTCCTCCAGGGCGCCGGCGCAGCCGACCCAGAAGAGGTACTCGGTGCCCTCGGGCAGCTTGTCCTCGACGACCGGGACCTCGACCGGGTTCTCCTGGGAGGCCAGCTCCTCGATCCAGTCCATCCGCCGGTCCTCGGCCATACCCCACGGGTTGCCCTTGTTCTCAAGGTTCTTGAGCAGGGTGTTGGCCTCGGACGGGAAGTTGGACTCGACCATGACCTGGTAGCGGCGCATGTCCAGGATGTGGTCGATGTGCTCGATGTCCACGGGGCACTGCTCGACGCAGGCACCGCAGTTGGTGCAGGCCCACAGTTCGTCGGGGTGGATGACGCCACCCTCCTCCTCGGTGCCGACCAGCGGCTTGTTGAGGAGTGCGAGGACGTCGACGCCCGCGTGGCTGTTGTCGGGAGCCTCGGCGAGGGTCTCCTCGGTGATGCCCTTGAGGAGGTACGGGGCCTTCTCGTAGGCGTGCGCCTGGAGGTCGAGGATGACCTTCTTCGGCGAGAGCGGCTTGCCGGTGTTCCAGGCGGGGCACTGCGACTGGCAGCGGCCGCACTCGGTGCAGCTGGTGAAGTCGAGGAGGCCCTTCCAGGTGAAGTCCTCCAGCTTTCCGGCGCCGAACGGGTCCTCGTCCGGATCGGCCTCCTCGAAGTCGAGGGGCTTCTTGCCGGAGGAGTCCATCATCTGCTTGGCACCGGCGAGGGTCGGGGACCCGTCGGCGTTGCGCTTGAAGAAGATGTTGAACGGCGCCACGAACCGGTGCCAGCCGATACCCATGGTGAGGTTGAAGTACAGCACCACGAAGAACAGGTAGCTGATGATCAGCTTGAACGCGGCGACCAGCGCGATGGCGGGCTCGGCCACGGCGGCGTCGGTCGGCATGACCGCGCCCACGGCGTGGGAGACCGGGGTGGCCCAGGTCGGGAACGGGAAGTCCTCGAGGGCGACCTTGAGGCCGCGGATCACGAAGATCGAGATCAGCAGGGCCCACAGGTAGGCCTCGACGTAGTACGCGGTCCAGGTCCTGGAGTTGAAGAACCGGGACTGCTTGCCCTTGCGGTGGGGGCCGTTCAGCAGGCGGTAGATCGTCAGGCCGACGATGCCCGCGAGGCTGGCCGCGGCGATGATCTCGATGGCCAGGCCGTAGACGGCCCAGTCGTAGATCACCGGAAGCTTGAAGTGCGGGTCGAAGACCTCGCCCTGGGCCTCGACAACCGTGAAGAACAGCAGCGGGAACGAGACCATCACGAACCAGTGGGCCACGCCGACCCACGGCCGCTTGAGCATCCTCGTGTGCCCGAGGATCTCGATGAGCGTCATCGTGAGCCGCTTGCCCAGCGACTCCGTGCGCTCCGGCTCCGCCGGTCGGCCCACACTCACAGTTCGCCAGATCTGGTAACCGCCCAGAGCGAACAAGGCAAGCGCGACCACGGCGAAGACCGAGGTGATGATGCCCAGCGTCAAGTACAGAGGATGCATCGTCCGTGGCCTCCCATCCTGCTTTCGTCGTCCGGTGCGCCACACACCGGAGGTCATCTTTGATGTTACTAGCGAGTAATAGCACGGCGACCATCGACCCTGGGCCTCGACGACCCGGCATCCGCGGCAGCCCCGCCCCTCCTGTCATCCATCGCCCGCGCGCGATCGGGCTGCGGGCCCCGTCGGCGCGAGTGCCAACCGTAGCCGGCCACAGCACAACAGAATCACTCGGGTGCACCGGAGTCTCCCCCGAACACACCACACGTCTCTATGTAAGCCGACAACGGAACGAACGGGGGACACCGAGGCATCGGTAGGACCACCGGTCATGTCCCACCCGCCCGACACGGGGCCACCCTCCCCCGCCGCCCCTCCCCCCGGGGCAACCCCGAGAACCCCCGCACATCCCTGGATTCCAGGTCAAGGATGTCCCGGAGTTGTCCCGGGGTTCACCCATTTCCCAGGTGGAATCGGTCCAGGTCGGGAACATCCCGACCCGGCCACCCGTTGTCAGGGCGTAGGAAGTAACTTGAGTCGGGTTGACTCAACTGACTTGACAGCCGCCACCCGACGAAGCAAACTTACGTCTGAACGACTCAACTTTGACGGAGGAAACAACCATGGCACGTGCGGTCGGAATCGACCTCGGTACGACGAACTCGTGTGTCGCGGTCCTTGAGGGTGGCGAGCCGACGGTCATCACGAACGCCGAGGGCTCCCGCACCACCCCTTCGGTCGTGGCCTTCGCCAAGAACGGTGAGGTCCTGGTCGGCGAGGTGGCCAAGCGTCAGGCCGTCACCAACGTCGACCGGACCATCCGCTCGGTCAAGCGCCACATCGGCACCGACTGGTCGGTCAAGATCGACGACAAGGACTTCAACCCGCAGCAGATCAGCGCCTTCATCCTGCAGAAGCTCAAGCGCGACGCCGAGGCGTACCTGGGCGAGGACGTGACCGACGCGGTCATCACCGTCCCGGCCTACTTCAGCGACTCGCAGCGCCAGGCCACCAAGGAGGCCGGCACGATCGCGGGCCTCAACGTCCTGCGCATCATCAACGAGCCCACCTCGGCCGCGCTCGCCTACCACCTGGAGAAGGAGGACGAGGCGACGATCCTCGTCTACGACCTCGGTGGCGGCACCTTCGACGTCTCCCTGCTGGAGGTCGGTGACGGCGTCGTGGAGGTCAAGGCGACCAACGGCGACAACCACCTCGGCGGCGACGACTGGGACCAGGCCATCGTCGACTGGCTGGTGGAGAAGTTCAAGAACTCCAACGGCGTCGACCTGGCCAAGGACAAGATGGCGCTGCAGCGCCTGCGCGAGTCCGCGGAGAAGGCCAAGATCGAGCTGTCCAGCTCCAGCGAGACGCAGATCAACCTGCCCTACATCACGGCCTCGGCCGAGGGCCCCCTGCACCTGGACGAGAAGCTCAGCCGCGCCGAGTTCCAGCGCCTGACCTCCGACCTGGTCGAGCGGACCAAGACCCCGTTCCAGCAGGTCATCAAGGACGCCGGGATCCAGCTCAGCGAGATCGACCACGTCGTCCTGGTCGGCGGCTCGACCCGGATGCCCGCCATCGCCGAGCTCGTCAAGGAGATGACCGGCGGCAAGGAGCCCAACAAGGGCGTCAACCCGGACGAGGTCGTGGCCATCGGTGCCGCGCTCCAGGCCGGTGTGCTCAAGGGCGAGGTCAAGGACGTCCTGCTGCTGGACGTCACCCCGCTGTCGCTGGGCATCGAGACCAAGGGCGGGGTGTTCACCAAGCTCATCGAGCGCAACACCACCATCCCGACCAAGCGCTCCGAGATCTTCACGACGGCCGACGACAACCAGCCGTCCGTGCAGATCCAGGTGTACCAGGGCGAGCGTGACATCGCCCAGTACAACAAGAAGCTGGGCGTCTTCGACCTGACCGGTCTGCCCCCGGCGCCGCGCGGCGTCCCGCAGATCGAGGTCACCTTCGACATCGACGCCAACGGCATCGTCAGCGTCACCGCGAAGGACCTGGGCACCGGCAAGGAGCAGTCCGTCACCATCTCCGGCGGTTCGGCGATGTCCAAGGAGGACATCGACCAGATGGTCCGCGACGCCGAGCAGTACGCCGAGGAGGACCGCAAGCGCCGCGAGGAGGCCGAGGTCCGCAACAACGCCGAGTCCCTCGTCTACCAGACCGAGAAGGTCATCAAGGACAACGAGGACAAGGTCCCGGCGGACGTGCGCTCCGAGACCGAGGCCGCCGTCGCCGAGCTGAAGACCGCCCTGGAGGGCACCGACACCGAGGCCATCCGCTCCGCGAGCGAGAAGGTCGCGCTGGCCAGCCAGAAGATCGGTTCGGCGATCTACAGCCAGGGGCAGCAGGGTGAGGACGCCGCCCAGCCCGGCGCCGAGAACGCCGACGCCTCCGCCGACGACTCCGACGTGGTCGACGCCGAGATCGTCGACGAGGACAACGGCAAGGGCAACCAGGGTTCCTGACCCGGGAGTCCGGTAAGAGCCGAGGAAGGAGGGAACGTCGGACATGGCGCTGTCGGACAAGAACAGCTCCGGCACCGGTGACGGTGACGAGAACCAGGGTCCGGTGATCCGCGACAACCGCAGGATCGACCCCGAGACCGGCGAGGTCCGGGACTCCGGGGCCGAGACCGCCGAGGGGGAGGCCCCGACCGAGGAGGAGCCCGAGGTCGTCGAGGCCGAGGTCGATGACGTCCCCGAGGTTCCGGACACCCCGGAGTCGGTGGTGACCGAGGCGATCAACGCGGACGAGCGGGTCGTCGAGCTCACCAACGACATCAAGCGGGTCCAGGCCGAGTACGCCAACTACCGCAAGCGTGTCGAGCGCGACCGGGTCGCCGTCCGCGAGGCGGCCACCGCCCAGGTCGTCGGTGAACTGCTGCCGATCCTGGACGACATCGGCCGGGCCCGTGAGCACGACGAGCTCAACGGCGGGTTCAAGGCGGTGGGCGAGGCCCTGGAGGCCACGGCCACCAAGCTGGGCCTGGAGAAGTACGCGGAGCAGGGCGAGGAGTTCGACCCGAACATCCACGAGGCCCTCACCCTGGTCCCGGTTCCCAACATCTCCGTCCAGACGGTGATCGAGGTGTTCCAACCCGGGTACCGCATGGGTGAGCGGGTTCTCCGCCCCGCCCGCGTGGTGGTCGGGGAGCCGATGGAGGGCACGGAGGCGGACAGCTCCGCCGACGGGTCCCCGGACTCCGCCGACGCCTCCACCGAGGCGAACGGCGAGAGCGGCGAGGACGACAAGTAGGAGCGGGTAACGCCCGTGAGCCTGGTGCGGCCGTGGCCGGCGTGAGAGCGTCGGTCACGGCCCCCGGGTCGCACCCCGGCCCCACCCGGCGCGGGGACACGTGAAAACATCGGACGCAACCGGCACCAGCGGGAGAAGGCACCAGTCGATGAGCACCAAGGACTACCTGGAGAAGGACTACTACAAGGTCCTGGGAGTCTCAAAGACCGCCTCCAAGGACGAGATCAAGTCGTCCTACCGCAAGCTGGCCCGGGAGAACCACCCGGACGCCAACACCGGTGACCCCAAGGCCGAGGACCGCTTCAAGGAGATCTCCGAGGCGTACAACGTCCTGTCGGACGACAAGCGCCGCAAGGAGTACGACGAGGCGCGCTCGACGTTCGGCGGCTCCTACCGTCCCGGCGGCGCCGGACCCGGCGGGTTCGACATGAGCGACATCTTCGGTCAGGGCACCGGGGGCGGCGGGGCCCCGGGCGGCGAGCGCCTGAGCGACCTCTTCGGCGGTCTGTTCGGCAACCGCGGCCGAGCGGGTGAGTCCACCCGCCGCCGGCGCGGAGCCGACGTCGAGACCGAGGCCACACTGAACTTCCGCGAGGCCGCGGACGGGGTGACCCGTTCGTTCCAGCTGAGCAGCGAGGCCCCGTGCCCCACCTGCAAGGGCACGGGAGCACGCGCCGGCTCCGCCCCGCGCATGTGCCCAAAGTGCAGCGGCACCGGGCACGACAGCACCAACCTGGGCGGCTTCTCGCTGTCCGAGCCGTGCAGCGAGTGCAAGGGGCGCGGCCTCGTGGTCGACGACCCCTGCCCCACCTGCACCGGCAGCGGGCGCGGCAAGAGCACCCGCACCATCCAGACCCGTATCCCCGCCGGAGTGTCCGACGGGCAGCGGATCCGGCTCAAGGGAAAGGGCGCCCCCGGCGAGCACGGCGGCCCCAACGGTGACCTGTACGTCGTCGTCCATGTGAAGGGACACCCGGTGTTCGGCAGGAGCGGCGACAACATCACCATCACCGTGCCGGTGACGTTCCCCGAGGCCGTCCTGGGCGCCGAGGTCCGGGTCCCCACCCTCAGCGGGTTCCCGGTGACCGTGAAGGTACCGCCGGGCACCCAGAACGGGCGCACACTGCGAGTCCGCGGCAAGGGCGCCACCCGCAAGGACGGCACCACCGGCGACATGCTCGTCACCTTCGAGGTGGCGGTGCCGCAGAAACTCAACGACGACGCGCGCGAGGCGCTGGAGAAGTTCCGAGCGGCGACGTCGGACTACGACCCGCGCGACGGGCTCGAAGCGCGGGCGAAGGGCGCGTGAACAACGTGAACGATCCTGCCTTCGGCGCCGATGCACCGGTCTACGTGATCTCGGTGGCCGCTGAGTTGGCCGGGATGCATCCGCAGACGCTGCGACAGTACGACCGGTTGGGCCTGGTCTCCCCCGGCCGTTCGTCCGGGCGGGGCCGCCGCTACT
The DNA here is from genome assembly GCF_055763695.1 of Nocardiopsis moroccensis. NCBI lineage: Bacteria > Bacillati > Actinomycetota > Actinomycetes > Streptosporangiales > Nocardiopsidaceae > Nocardiopsis > Nocardiopsis moroccensis. The sequence goes on from NZ_CP199747.1 coordinate 4,394,162, forward strand.
CCATGCGCGATGTACGGACGCTGCGCGAGGTGCAGCGCCTGTCGCAGGAGGAGGGCATCAACCTCGCAGGCATCAAGCGGATCCTGGAGCTGCAGGACGAGGTGGAGCAACTGCGCGAGCAGGTGTTCCACCTGGCCAACGAACTCGAGGCGGCTCGCCGGGCGGTGTCCCGGCGCGGCCGCCCGGCCCGCCCCGAGGGCGGACCGGTGCGCGGAGAGCTGGTGCGCCGCACCCGCGTCACGATCTTCAACACCGCGGAGCCCGAGGACGGACGCCCCGACCGGGGCGAGGGTCCGGGCGGACAGGGCGGCCCGGGCGGGCAGCACGGCCCGAGCGGGCAGAGCGACCAGGACGAACCGGGGACGGGCGGGCCCACCCGGGGCTGACAGGGTTCCGACCTTTCGACACGGGGCGCGTTCGGCCAACGAGCGTCACCCTGAGTGACAGTAATTGCGAACGGAGTCACCGGAGATGAACTACAAGCTCACCCAGAAGAGCCAGGAGGCCCTGGCCGCCGCCATCCGCCAGGCCACCGCCGACGGCAGCCCGCAGACCGAGCCCCTGCACCTGCTGAACGCCCTCCTGGACCAGGCCGGAGGCATCACCCGGCCGCTGCTCAAGGAGGTCGGCGCCGACCCCGACCGGATCAGGGACAGGGTCGAGGCCGCGATCGCGAACCTGCCCAAGGCGGCCGGTTCCACGGTCAGCTCGCCGAGCTCCTCCCGCCAGCTCATCGTCTCCATCAACACCGCGGCCCAGCGCGCCCAGCAGATGGAGGACGAGTACGTCTCCACCGAGCACCTGCTGGTCGGGTTGGCCACCGACGGCGGCGAGGCCGCCCGGCTGCTCAACGAGGCCGGGGCCGCCCCGGAGGCGCTGCTGGAGGCCTTCGAGCGGGTACGCGGCACCGGCCGGGTCACCTCGGAGAACCCCGAGGACACCTACCAGTCGCTGGAGAAGTTCGGTGTGGACCTCACCGAACGCGCCCGCGAGGGCAAGGTCGACCCGGTCATCGGACGCGACGGCGAGATCCGCCGGGTCGTCCAGGTCCTCAGCCGCCGTACCAAGAACAACCCCGTACTCATCGGTGAGCCGGGGGTCGGCAAGACCGCCGTGGTGGAGGGGCTGGCCCAGCGCATCGTGGCCGGCGACGTGCCGCAGTCGCTGCTCGGCAAACGCCTGATCAGCCTCGACCTGTCCGCGATGGTCGCGGGCGCCAAGTACCGGGGCGAGTTCGAGGAGCGGCTGAAGGCGGTGCTCTCGGAGATCAAGCAGTCCGAGGGCCAGATCATCACCTTCATCGACGAACTCCACACCATGGTGGGCGCGGGTGCCGCCGAGGGCGCCATGGACGCGGGCAACATGCTCAAGCCGATGCTGGCCCGCGGTGAGCTGCGCATGGTGGGCGCGACCACCCTGGACGAGTACCGGGAGAAGATCGAGAAGGACCCCGCGCTGGAGCGCCGCTTCCAGCAGGTGTTCGTCGGTGAGCCGTCGGCCACCGACACCATCGCGATCCTGCGCGGTCTGAAGGGCCGCTACGAGGCGCACCACAAGGTGCAGATCTCCGACTCGGCCCTGGTGGCGGCGGCGACGCTGTCGGACCGCTACATCACCGCGCGGTTCCTGCCGGACAAGGCGATCGACCTCATCGACGAGGCCGCGTCCCGCCTGCGCATGGAGATCGACTCCAGCCCGGTGGAGATCGACGAGCTGCGCCGCACGGTCGACCGGCTCAAGATGGAGGAGATGGCGCTCGACAAGGAGTCCGACCCGGCGAGCCAGCAGCGCCTGGAGAAGCTGCGCGCCGACCTGGCCGACCACCAGGAGCGGCTCAACGGGCTGGTGGCCCGGTGGGAGCAGGAGAAGGCCGGGCTGAACCGGGTCGGTGAGCTCAAGGGGCAACTGGACGAGCTGCGCACCCAGGCGGAGCTGGCCGAGCGCGAGGGCCGCTTCGAGGAGGCCTCCCGGTTGATGTACGGGGAGATCCCCCAGCTGGAGAAGCAGGTCGAGGAGGCGTCCAAGGCGGAGGAGAACGCGGCCGGGGCCGCGGGCACCGAGGACGACCCCATGGTCAAGGACGAGGTGGGCGGCGACGAGGTCGCCGACGTCGTGTCCTCCTGGACCGGTATCCCGGTGGGACGGCTCATGGAGGGGGAGACCTCCAAACTGCTGCGGATGGAGGAGGAGCTGGGCCAGCGGCTCATCGGGCAGAAGGACGCCGTCGCCGCGGTGTCGGACGCGGTGCGCCGCGCCCGGGCGGGCATCTCCGATCCGGACCGGCCCACGGGTTCGTTCCTGTTCCTCGGCCCGACCGGTGTGGGCAAGACCGAGCTGGCCAAGGCCCTCGCCGAGTTCCTGTTCGACGACGAGCGCGCGATCGTGCGCGTGGACATGAGCGAGTACTCGGAGAAGCACTCGGTGTCCCGCCTGGTGGGTGCGCCCCCCGGGTACGTGGGCTACGAGGAGGGCGGTCAGCTCACCGAGGCGGTGCGCCGCCGCCCCTACACCGTGGTGCTGCTGGACGAGGTGGAGAAAGCCCACCTGGAGGTGTTCGACACCCTCCTGCAGGTGCTGGACGACGGCCGGCTGACCGACGGCCAGGGGCGCCAGGTGGACTTCCGCAACACCATCCTCATCCTGACCTCCAACCTCGGTTCGCAGTTCCTGGTGGACCCGTCCCTGGAGGAGTCCGTGCGCAGGGACCGCGTGATGGACGTGGTGCGGGCGACGTTCAAGCCGGAATTCCTCAACCGCCTGGACGACGTGATCATGTTCGACGCGCTGTCCACCGAGGACCTGACCCGGATCGTGGACCTGCAGGTGGACAAGCTGGCCCGGCGCCTGGCCGACCGCCAGCTCGACCTGGAGGTGACCGAGGGGGCGCGTGAGTGGCTGGCGCTGACCGGCTACGACCCGAACTACGGCGCCCGGCCGCTGCGGCGTCTGGTGCAGTCCTCGATCGGCGACCCGCTCGCCCGGGAGCTGCTGTCGGGGGAGCTGACCGACGGCGACACCGTCATGGTGGACGTGAACGACGACCGCGACCGGTTGGCGGTCACCACCAGGAAGGCGGACGAGCCGCGGCTCCCGGCCTGATCGGGTCATGGGGCCGTGCCCATCGGGGCGCGGCCCCGATCCGTCGACCCGGCGGTGGTCGCACCGACGGCCCCGTGTTGGGTGGTGGGCGTTGGGCTCGGGCGGACCCACTCTTCGTCGGGGAGCTCGGACCCGCGGCTCCCGGTCGCACACCGGTGTCGGAAGCCGCGGATTCGAGCATCAGGACCTACTGAGTTTTTCTTTAGTTGTGTGGGGTTGGAGAGTGGATCTCCAGCCCGGTATGAGCAAGGAAGGACCATGGGAGTCGGTCGTCTTCACAGACGCGGTTGATACCTCGTTCGGCTGCGTCGGCGACGTCGGCCAGGTGGCCACCGGCCACATTGGCCAACTCCCGGGCCTTGATGGACGACCACAGCATCTCCACGGGGTTGAGCTCGGGGGCATAGGCAGGCAGCCGCTCCAGCGCGAGCCAGTCCTGACCCTCCACCCAAGCGCGCATGGCCCGGCTCCAGTGCGCGGAAAGCCCGTCCCAGACCAACACCACGTTTTCGCCCTCGTAGAAGGCCTTGAGCTGTTCGAGTACTGCGATCAGCGCCTCGGTGTCATAGCTGCCCGGACGCAGGTCGAAGCACAACCGCGCCCCACGTCCGGCCTCGGCGGCTCGGTAGCCCAGCGCGGCGGCCATTCCCGCTCGCTTCCAGTTCAACCGGTGGGCCAGGGTGGGGGTGCGGCCACGGGGTGCGTAGGTGCGGCGCACCTGAGGCAGCAGCGAGACACCCGATTCGTCGAGAAAGACGATCCATGCCCGGTTTCTCAAGGCCCCCTTTTGATGCGCGGCCACTCGTGCGACACCCACCGGGCGATCTCGTCCTCATCGCGCTCCACAGCCTTGCGCTGGGGCCGCTGCAAGCTCCACCCCAACCGCCCAGTCAGCAGCCGCCACACCGAGGCCCGCGACAAACCCACACCACTCGTGCGCTCGACCACCGAACCCACGCGCTCCAACGTCCACAGATCAGAGGCGAACCCGTGCGCCACCGCACCCTCCTCCAAGGCCACACGGATCTGTTCCACCTGCGCATCGGTGAGCTTGCGGGGACGCCCCGTGGGCGGGCGGCGGCGCAGCGCCGCGGTCCCGCCCTGTTCCATCCGCCGTTGCCAGCGCCGCACGCTCTCGGGCGTGACCCCGAGCATGCGCGCGATCTGGGACTGGGAGTGGCCTTGGTCCAGGAGTTCGACCGCACGCATCCGTCGGGCCTCGGCCAGTTGCGGGCGGGTCAGCGGCGGGACGGCTTGTGCGGGGGCAGCGGTTTCAGCTTGGCGGGGCATACCGCCATGCTCACACGACCGAGCTTTCTATACCCACACAACTAACGAAAAACTCAGTAAGGCAATAGGCCGCCGTCTGCGCGCGGGCACCGGTCACCCACGTGTCGTCCAGCAGAAGGACGTCGGTCTCCGAACGCTGGTCCGGGATGGCGCCGGTCTCGAACCAGTCCTTGTGGAAGGACCGGGAGCCAGCAGGGACCTGCTGATTGACCGAGAGCCGGATGCTGCACAGGCTCCGCACCTTGTCGCCGAGCGTCTCCTCCAGGGGATGTACTTCCTGGGAGGGGTTCTCCGTACTCGGAACGAAACAGACATGCGTGAATCGGTCAACGTTCGCCACTTCCTTCACACAACTGATGTGATGAAGGCAGAAATAAGCAAAAAGCGCGGTCAGGCTTCTTCGCGCTGTTCTGTTGTGTGGTTCCTGCTTGTACATACGAAGGTTCTGACTGTGCTGTCCGCCAGAGCCCTTTCGGTAGGTGATGGGAACGACGAGGTCGGCCGCCATGGATCCGGCCTGGTAGTCGATTTCCTCACAGGGGGAGCAGCGGGCGGAGGAAGGTCGGCACGCCCCGAAACACATCTGGCAGACCCCCGCCCCCTGAGCTGGGGATCCATGCAGGTAGGCGAGCTGGACCTCGACGTGGGCACGGACGGAGTACCGGCGCGACTCACCAGACAAGCTCGGCTTCCCCCACCAGTTCCTCTGGTTTCACCTCGGCATCGGCCAGGACCGATCGCACAGCGGACATCAACTCCTCGATGTCGCCGACCAGGTAAACACCTGGGCGCCTCTCATAGTCACGCACCCACTGGTTCCGCAGCAACTCCCGAGGCAGAATGACAGGTCGGCCGTGTTTGAGCGCCATCCGTGCCTGAATACGGGCTCCGCTGTGTTCTCCCGCCTCCACGACAATGGTCGCGGCGGCGTAGCCGCTCATGACCGCGTTGCGCATGGGGAAACTCTTCTTCGTGGGCGCGGCGTCAGGAAGGAACTGACTGATCAACAGCCCCCCCCTCAGCAATCTCGTCCTGGAGTCGGCGGTTCTCCGAGGGGTAGTACCGGTTGATCCCCGTACCGAGCACGGCGACGGTTCGGCCGCCGTGGTCCAGAGCCGTCCTGTGCGCCACGGTGTCGATACCGGCGGCCAGCCCGCTCACCACCGTGATGCCCTCACCGGTCAGCCTGCGTGCGATGCTGCCCGCGACCGCCAAACCGTGCTCGGAAGCCTTCCGGGACCCGACCACGGCGATCGACCGCTGCTCCTCGCTCAGAACCGCTCCACGGGCGAAGACCAGAGGCGGCATCTCGTGCACATCGCGAAGCTGGGCAGGGTATGAGTCGTCCCAGAAAGCGTGCACTCCGACTCCGTCAGCGGCACAGCGGGAGAGCAGCTGTCGCGCCTCTGCCAGGGCCGCTTCCATCGGCCCCTGGTCAAGGCTGAAAAGCGTGTCCCGGTCCCCGAAGACATCACGCAGAACATGAGTGGCGCTGGTCGAGTCCAGGACCCGCTCGGCCACGTCGCGCCATCGGACCCGCCCACCCAGGAGAAGGGCGAGAAGAGCCGCATGTTCCTCGCTCTGTTTCATGTTCCCCAGGCTAAGACTTCCGCCACTGTCTCTGGCCCACGACACAGAACTCACCCCTTCCCCTCGGCACTCGAACGACTGGCTAGTACACATGTTCTAACAGAGGGCTGACATTGTCTACGGAACTGCGCGTGGGTACGAGGATTCCGACGGTGCGAACAACCCCGGGACTCCTGCCCGACGCCTGGGACGTGCGGGCCACAGTGTCTGCCCTCCGGGGACGGGCGAGCGGGCCTCGTGTCCGAAGCAGCCCGCTCCGGAAAAACGCGGGGTCGGTCTCACGGTCCCAGGACGCGGGCCTCGGTCTCGGGGTCCAGGCCGACGCGTGGCCGGTCGGGGCGCTGGGGTGCCTCGCCGCCGACGGCGCGCAGCCAGTCCCAGGTGTCTGCGACGGTCTCCGCCACCGGGCGGCACCTCAGACCGGTGGCGAGCGCCCGGTCGACGTTCCCCTGGTGCAGGGTCCCGTGCAGCTCACCCGGCGGCAACCAGATCGGCAGATCCGTCCAGGGCTTGACCCCGGCCTCCTCGATCACCTCGGGAGAGGTCCACCGGAACTCGGCGTCGGAGCCGGTGACCTCCCGGCAGGCCTCCAGCAGGCCGGCCATGGTGGTGTGGCCGACCGGGCTGACCAGGTTGAACGGGCCGCCCAGCCCCTTGTGCACCGCGTCCAGGGTCCAGGCGGCGAGATCTCGGGCGTCCACGTACTGGAGCGGCAGATCACGCGGGCCGGGCGCCAGGACCGGCCCACCCCGGGCGATCCGGTTCAGCCACCAGGGCAGACGACCGATGTTCTCGTGCGGGCCGAGGATGAGCCCGGCCCGCACGAACAGGGCGCGCTCACCGAACACCGCCTCCGCGGCCAGTTCGCCGCCGCGCTTGGCGCGCGCGTAGTCACCGCCGTCGTCGTCGGGGGACGACTCCACGGTCGGCGCGTCCTCGTCCGCGCCGGGAGCCGTGGGCACCCCGTGCACGGAGCGGCTGGAGACGTAGGCGTAGTGACCGACCCGGTCGGAGAGCGCGCGGGCGGTCGCGGTGACCGCCGAGGGGGCGCCCGACCAGGTGTCGACGACCGCGTCCCACTCCCCCGTCGCCAACTCGTCGAGACCGCCCCGGGCGGTGCGGTCGCCGTGGCGGACCTCCACCCCTTCGGGGGCGGGGTGGCGTCCCCGGTGGAAGACGGTGGTCTCCCAACCCCGGGCGAGCGCGTCCGCCACGACCGCCCGCCCCACGAACTCGGTACCGCCCAGAACCAGAAGTCTCCTCATGCGGCCAGTCTCGCGGCCGGGGTCCCCGAACACCAGGGTTGCCTGCTCACAGCAGAACCGGCGTGCGCGGAGCCACCGTCGGGCCGTTCCGCGTCACCGCGGACCGAGAAAGCGCAGGAGCGCCTCCGCCGTCTCCTCCGGCGCGTCCTCGGGGAGGAAGTGGCCCGCACCGGCGATCCTCTCCTGACGGGCCCCGGGGATGGCCTCGGTCAGTTCGTCCCCCATCGAGGTGGGCATCCAGCCGTCGTCCTCGCCCCACAGGACCAGGGTGGGCGCGGTGACCCGGTCCAGCCTTCGCACGGCCTCCTCGGTGTCGTGGAAACTGACCGCCGCGACCTGGTCGATCCAGCGCTGCTGGCCCCGGGCCCCGGCCCACGGCGCGAGGTAGGCGGCGGCGACCTCGTCGGACATCGGACGGCTGGTCGCGGTGCGCACGCGCGGGTTGACGATGTCGGCGAAGACGCTCGGTTCCATGGTCGCGTAGACCTCCGCGTGCCGCTGCATGTGCTCGGTGAAACGGGTGTTCCACGGGCCGATGACGGCAGCGTCCAGCAGGGCGAGCCGGTTCGCGGGGACGCCTTCGACGAGGTGGGCCCGCATCACCACGCCGCCGCCGATGTCGTGGCCGACCAGGCTCGGTGCCTCCAGGTTCCAGTGTTCGACGAGTTCGGCCAGGGCGCGGGCCTGCTGGGCGATCGACGGGGTCGCCCCCGGAGCGGGGTGGGAGCCGCCGAAGCCGAGCATGTCCCAGACGTGGACGGTGTGCTGTCGAGCAAGGGAGGGGACGACTCCGCGCCAGAGGTAGGAGGAGGCCGGGGTCCCGTGGACCAGGACCACGGGCGGACCGTCTCCGAAGACCCCGGTGGCGACCTCGCCGCCGGAGACGCGGACACGGTCGGTGAGCTGACAGCTTTCGGTTCGGGTGGGCACAGCGGACCTCCATGTAATACGTATAATTGCCTTGCAACGCTTACGCTAACATGGAGTAAGGCTTGAAAATACCTTTTAACGATTACGCCCGGGGTGCCGCACTGGCCACCGAACTGGTCAACACCTCACCCCTGGTCCGCGAGGCCGGAGAGGTACTCGCCGATCCCGGGGCCCTGCGGAACTTCCTGGCCGAACACGGCGTCGACGGAGGCGAGCCGGGAGCCGACGACCTCGAAGAGGTGCTCTCCCTGCGGAACCGGCTACGCGACATCCTGGAGACGGAGGACGAGGACGAGACCGCCGGGGCCGCCAACGCCCTGGTCGCACGGGCGGGGATCGGCCCCGTCCTGCACCGCGACGGTGACGGCCGGTGGCGGTGGTACGTCGGGACCGCGCCGGAGGCCCCCCTCGCGGACCGGCTGGCGGTGCTCGCCGGAACCGGCCTCCTCGGCGTCCTCGACGTCCTGGGCCACAGCCGGTTCCGGCACTGCGCCTCGTCCGCGTGCGAGGGCGTGTTCGTCGACACCAGCAGGGCGGGGCGGCGGCGCTACTGCACGCCGAGCCTGTGCGGTAACCGGCTCAACGTCGCGAACCACCGCGCCCGCCGGTCGCCGGGCCGACCGTGACCCGGGCCGGTCGGGGGCGGGGCGGTCGGGACCGGGTCGGTCGGGGGCCGGATCAGGCGAGGTCGCGCCGAGCCGTGGTGAACGAGGCGGCCAGGGACGCCAGGACGGCGTACCCCACCAGGGCGAGGGCGGCCGCCCACACCGGGAGGAACTGGCCCGGGTCGAACCCGAAGTCGGCGCTGCTGGCGCTGTAGAGAGAGGCGAGCGCGATACCCGGCATCCAGGAACCGATGGTCTGGACGACCTCGTTGGGGACCACCATGAACGCCGGCTCGACCATGAACACCCACAGCAGACAGGCGACGACGGCGGCGACCTGGTTGCGGACGAGGGCGCCGACCCCGACCCCGATCATCGTGTAGACGCCGTAGGCGGCGATCGTGCCACCGACCACGCGCGGCACCTCGTTGGCGGCCAGGTCCAGGGAGCCGCCCGCGGACAGGATGGACGCGGCGACGGCGCCGCCGCCCAGGACCGCAACGGTCAGGCCGAAGCCGACCCCGACCAGGGCGGCGGTGATCAGCTTCGCCCCGATCACCCGGCCCCGTTGCGGGGTGACCAGGAAGGTGACGTTGACGGTGCGGTGCTGGTACTCGGTGGTGACCATCAGGACACCGATGACCAACGCGAAGGTGGTGCCGTTGGCCAGCTGGGGCCAGGCCATCGCGCCGTACTCGGCGCTGTCCCGTCCGGGTCCGTGCTCCATCCCCGCGATGAGGAAGGTCCCGGCCAGCATCAACCCGGTCCAGGCCAGGGCCGCGAGGAGCAGAATCCACCAGACGCGGGTGGTGAAGGTCTTGCGCAGTTCCGCCTTGAGGAGGGGGATCACTGGTCCGCACCGGCCTTTCCGAAGGTCATGGGCATCGATCCGGTCGAGGTGAGACGGAGGAAGGCCTCGTGCAGGCTCTCGCCCTCCCTGGTGAGCTCGGACAGCGCGCTCTGCTGGACGCTGCGGCCGCCCGCGATGATGACGACGTTGTCGACGGTCTGCTCGACCTCGGCGAGGACGTGGCTGGAGACCAGCACGGCAACCCCGCGTTCGTGGGCCTGGTAGCGCAGGAAGCGGCGCAACCAGTCGATGCCCTCGGGATCCAGCCCGTTGGCGGGCTCGTCCAGGATCAGCACCTTCGGCTCGCCCAGCAGGGCCGCCCCCAGGGACAGGCGCTGGCGCATGCCCATCGAGTAACCGCCGACCCGTTTGCGGCCCGCCTCGGTCAGTCCGACCTCCTCCAACACCTCGTCGGCGCGGGAGGCGGGGAGACCGGCGGCGTCGCACACGACCCGCAGGTGGTCGCGGCCCCTGCGCCCGGGGTGGAGGTTGGTGGCCTCCAGGACCGCGCCGACCTCGGTCAGCGGGTCGGGGATGTCGGTGTAGGCACGCCCGTTGACCAGCCCCTCGCCGCTGTCCGGCCGGACCAGCCCGAGCAGGCAGCGCAGCGTGGTGGTCTTCCCCGCCCCGTTGGGGCCGAGAAAGCCGGTGATCGTTCCGGGGTCGACGGTGAAGGAGACCCCGTCCACCGCCTTCTTCTTCCGGAACGACTTTCTTATTTCTCTTATCTCAATCGCTGCCATGTAACTCACCTTTACCGGGGGCATACTCGTTCGACCCGTTCACGAAAGAACGCTAACAGTGGCTTCTACCTGTTCTCGTGCCTGTTGTGGAATTCTGGACAGCGCGCCAGGACCTGACTTTCGTGGGTTCCCCTGAGACTGGAACCCCTGGTAGGCAAGGCCGCCATGGGCGTCGCCCCGGGCCCGGGCCCGCTGACGGCCGAGGCGCGCCACAACTTTCGATGTAATTCAGACAAGCTTTCGGTGTGCCCCTCGAACCGTGGACACGACGAAAGCCAGGGGCGGGACTCACAACATCTGGACCCGCACCGGAAAAGGCCACCGGAAAATGGCCGGATCCGGACACGAAAAGCAGGAGAGGTGGCCTGAGGAGACGGACGCGGCAATCGGCTCCGGCGGGCGCGGGCCTCAGGGTCGGGCCCGCTCCAACAGGAGCGCGCGTTCGCGTTCGTTGCGGGTGAGCTCGGCTGCCCGTCCGAACTCGGCGCGGGCCTCCTCGGTGCGGCCCAGGCGTTGGAGCAGGTCGGCGCGGACCGCCGGGAGCAGGTGGTATCCGCCCAGGGCCCCGGAGTCGCGCAGGGCGTCGACGATGCCCAGGGCGGCGCCGGGGCCGAGCGCCATCGACACGGCCACCGCCCGGTTGAGTTCGACCACGGGGGATCCGGTGCGGCGGACCAGTGCCTCGTACAGGGCGGCGATCCCGTGCCAGTCGGTGTCCTCGGGCCGCAGGGCCACCGCGTGTTTCGCGGCGATCCCGGCCTGGAGGGAGTAGACGCCCCTCGAGCGGGCGGGGTCAGCTGGAACCGAGCGCTCCAACGCGGCCAGCCCCCGGCCGATGAGCAGCCGGTCCCAGCGCGACCGGTCCTGCTCGGCGAGGGGGACGGGGCCGCCGTCGGGGCCGACCCGGGCGCGGAACCGGGAGGCCTGCAGCTCCATCAGCGCGAGGAGCCCGTGCACCTCGGGTTCCTTGGGCAGCAGCTCCGCGAGGACCCGGCCCAGGCGCATGGCCTCCTCGCACAGTTCCGGTCGCAACCAGCGCTCACCCGACGTGGCCGTGTACCCCTCGTTGAAGACGAGGTAGACCACTTCCAGCACGGAGCCGACACGGGCGTCGCGGTCCTCGCCGGCGGGGACCTCGAAGGGGACCCCCTTCCTGGCGAGGGTGCGCTTGGCGCGCACGATCCGCTGGGCGACGGTGGACTCGGGCACGAGGAAGGCGCGGGCGATCTCGTCGGTGGTGAGGCCGCCGAGCAACCGCAGGGTGAGGGCGAGGCGGGCCCGTGTGGGCAGGACCGGGTGGCAGCACACGAACATCAGCTTGAGGAGGTCGTCACCGTAGTCCTCCTCCAGGACGGCGTCGAACTCCGCCTGCCCGTCGTTCTCGGTGATCTCGCGCCCCAGCTCCACCATGCGCAGCCGGAAGCGCTCGTCCCGCCGCCAGCGGTCGAGGACGCGGCGCCGGGCGACCGTGGTCAGCCAGGCCCCGGGTTTGCGGGGCACGCCCTCCTCCGGCCACTTCTCCAGGGCGGAGACCAGAGCGTCCTGCGCGAACTCCTCGGCCAGGCCGACGTCACCGACCATCCTGGTGAGCGCGGCGACGAGGCGGGCCGACTCGATCCGCCAGACCGCCTCCACCTCGCGTTCGACACCGGTGTGGCCCACGGCACCATCTCAGCACCGCGGGCCGCAACGACGCAACAGGATTCAGCCGTTCCGCCGCTCCTGCTCGGCGCGCAGTTCGCGCTCGCGCTCCTTGAGCTCCTCGGGCATCCGGTCCAGGTCCTCCAGCTCACCGATCCGGCGCAGCTGAAGCTTGATCTCGGCGCCGCTGCCCTTCGGGGGGTGCGGGCAGCGCTTGGCCCACTCCACGGCCTCCTCGTGCGAGGACACCTGGAGGACCCAGTACCCGGCGATGAACTCCTTGGCCTCGGTGAAGGGGCCGTCGGTGACGGACACCTCGCCGTCGCGGAAGAGGATCTCGGCACCCTCGGAAGTGGGGGCGAGCCCCTCCCCGGTCAGCAGGACACCGGCCTTGGCCAGCTCCTCGTTGTACCTGGCCATCTCCTCGTAGACCTCCGGGCCGATGTCGTAGGCGGCGGCCTCGTCCTCGGGAGTGGACATGATCGACATCAGGTAACGCATGGTGTTCGCCTCTCGTCATGGGGGGTGTTCTCCCCCGCTCTCACCCGTACGTCGAACGGGTCGGGCCCGGATCGACACCCTTCCCGAAGTTTTTTCCTACCCGGCGTCCTGCCCCCGTTCACCCTGGTCGGCACGCCCGTCCCGGTCCTGCCCCCCTTCCCCGTGCTCCGCGGGTTCGGCCGCCTGTTCAGCTTCGGCCACCTGCACCGCCTCGGCCCCGTCCGCCTGGACGGTGAGGCGCCGCAACGCGCGGACGGACAGGGCCAGGGCGACGAACATGACCAGCCCCGTGGCCACCGGCACGTAGTACAGCTCCACCCGGCCGAGCAGCCCGCCCAGCACCGCGCCGAACGGTGCGAAGCCCGCGCCGAACACCTGCACACAGGACATCACCCGGCCCATCTGCGCGCCGGGGACAATGAGCTGGATGGCGCTGATCATCACGACGTTCGACGAGGTCATGGCGAAGGCGATCAACGCCCAGGCCGCCGCGGCCGCATAGGCGTTGGGGGACAGGCCGAAGGCGAGACAGGACAGCCCGGCCAGGGTGAACAGGGCCGTCTCGGTGCGGAACCGGCCCAGTCTCGCCACGATGGCGCTCACCGTGGACGCACCCAGCAGAGCACCGACCGCGGAGGAGCCGAGGAAGACGCCGTAGAGGGCGGCGGGCACCCCGAAGTGCTCCTGGACCAGGAGCACCAGGACACCGGACTGGGCCATGAACGCCATGTTCACGGCCACGTTGAAGGCCATGACCGGCCCGAGAGAGCTCCCCCGGAAGACGAAGACCACACCCTGTCGTACGTCGGCGAGGACGGAGCGCACCGATCCGCCCCCGGCCGCCCTGGAGGCCCGGAGGTCCCCCTCCGCCGGTTTCGCGGGGTGGCGCACCGCCAGGGGCAGGCCGAGCAGCACCAGGGCGCCCAGGACGTAGGTGCCGGCGTTGACCGCCAGGGGCAGGAACGCCGCCACCGCGAACAGGAAACCGGCGACGGGGCCGCCCGCGAACTGCTGGGTGACCGTCTGCCCGCCGACCAGTCTGCTGTTGGCCCGGTCGATCGCCCCGGCGGGAGCGATGTCCGGCAGCATCGCGCGCCCGGCCAGGTCGTAGAAGACCTCGCAGACCATCACGGTGAACATGACCACGTACAGGACCCAGATCGAGGCGTGCCCGGTGACGATCAGCAGCGCCAGGGCGACCAGGGCTCCGCCGCGGCCGAGGTTGGTCAGGACCATGAGGCGGCCCCGGTCCACCCGGTCCACCACCACACCGGCGAACAGCCCGACCAGCAGCCAGGGCAGGAACCGGACGGCGGTCAGCCCGGCCACCAGCAGGGGGTCGTTGGTGAGCATCGCCGCCACCAGCGGCAACGCGACCAGCATCATCCCGTCGCCCAGGTTGCTGGCCAGACTCCCGGCCCAGAACCGGTTGAAGTCCCGTCCCATCGGTGGTTTCGCCGTCTTCTTCCCGGGGGTCTCCCGGGCGGGGGATGCACTGTTCACAGGGGTTGTGTCCCTTTCACGTGGCATGGGGCATTCCGACCGACCCCAGACTGCCCGTGATTGGTCAACTACGGGTCACGGAAGCCGCCGGGCCGGGCGACCGTGCCCCGGGCCGGGAACGCCTTCCCTGATCACGGGCAACCACTCGGAGTGGCCGGAGGTGTCCGGTTGGCCGCAACCGGACCCAGGGTCCTGACATCAGACCTGCTCGCGCCGCCTCTCCCACGCCCCGGCCCGGAGCCGCGGAAGGGGCCGCCGGTGTGAAGGCGAAAGGAGACGATCAGCCCGTCGGAGGTGGACGCCAGTCCCTCACAGGCCGGCGGGACCGGCCTTGACCATCTCGTCGTTGTACCCCCATCGCCTCAAGAGCCTTCGGGGCCGGCGCTGCCCCTGCCCCGGACTCCTGGTCGGGCATCCTCGACATGAGGTAGCGCATGGTGTTCGCCTTCCCCGGCATCGAGGGACTCGTCCCCCACTGCCCTCACACACTCGTCAACGGATCCACACCGGATCGACACGCCCCTGGAACTTTTTCTCGGAAATCTTCTTCACCGGTGTCCCGCATCGTGTGAACCCCCCGTGAAGCGCATGACCCAGGCTGGAACCTCCCGACAACGAGAGGATCCTGATGACATCCCGAACACGAGTGACCGCGACCGCTGCCGGCCTGCTTTTCGGAACCCTCCTACTGGCCCCGGCGCCCGCTTCGGCCGTGGAGACCACCGCCGCCCCGGCGGCCGCATCGACCAGCTCGACCTCTACGGGCGTAATTGTCCCGCCACCCTCGCCGTGGGAATGCGTCGTGAACCCACTGCCCTGTATCGGACTCGGCTGAAGCATCGGCACCGCGGATGGTGTTGCGGAGTGTGACAAAGACTCTCAGTCCCGGGAAGGCCGAAGAGCACGCCAGAGCCGAGAAAATATCTCGATGATCTGCACAAACACGCCATCCGTATAGCTGCGGAGTCCCGTCAGCACCTGACACGAAACAGACAGTGCTACGCGGATGAGCACGATCCCCGCGCAACATCAACCCAGGGATCTTACAAATGGAACAATGACTTCCACCCGGAAGATCACGCGAAATAAACCACATTCGCCAAAACACACTGAAAGAATTTCGATTTCAACAGGACCGCAAAAGAGATCAAACGGAGTGAGACCTGCCCCTGGCGCAAGAAATTCCACCCGAAGGTAGTATAATATCGCATTATTTTCCTGTGCAGCCAGTGAAAATATGACCCACCAAAGTTAGCTCCGCCCATGCGCCAAGAAAAATTCTCTAGGTACACTTTGGAAAATGGGCTTCGGGTTCTGGTATCAGAGAAGGACCTTTGCTCATCAGTCGCCCTCAGCCTCCAATATGGAGTCGGATACCGTTCAGAGGCAGAAGGAGAGTCGGGTTTAGCTCACCTCTTCGAGCACCTGATGTTCCAGGGTAGCGCGAATTTCGCCCGGAACAGTCACTTCCGGATCGTGCAGGGATGCGGTGGGGAAACCGGTGGCGTGACGAAGCCCGATGTCACCGACTACTACCAGGTTGTACCCACTGAGTATGTACGTACCGCACTGGCTCTCGAAGCCGATCGGATGCGCGCTCCCACATTCGGGGAACGCGAGCTGGAGATCCAAAAGGACGTCATCACACAGGAAATCAGAAGTCACCGTAAAAACCCTTACTATGGATTTCCCCGAAACCATCTGTCACGTATTCTCTACCGGAACTTCGGGAACTTTCACGACGGATACAGTGACGTCAGCTCCCTTCGCACCATGCATATTGAGCAGTGCTGGAAATTCTTCCAACGTTACTATGCCCCGAACAACGCAGTGCTCGCCGTCGTCGGAAATATATCCGGAGACGAAGTGGCGAAAATGGCCGAGGAATATTTTTCGTACATTCCTCGAAGAAGCACCATCCAACCTTCTGAAACAGTCGAGAGCGACCTGCGGTCAAGGCGTGAAATTCATCTAAAATCGGTTCGCATTCCTCACCCTTCTGTTGCGCTGGGATACCGAACACCCGAACCTTCAGACATAGAAGAATACCTACCTCTGGTGGTCGCTGGAGCGTTCCTCGGAGACGGTGCCCGAGGAGCTCTACGCAAACACCTGGTCGGAAAAACACAGATGGCTTCCGCAGTCACCGTCGGATGTGGCTTCGGAGAGGGGCCATTCACCATGCGCACCCCCGACACATTCACTATCGTGGCACTGCATTATGCACATACAGATGCCAGAACCATCCGCTCGGAGATCGACTCCCTTCTGGATTACCACGCCGATTCAGGAATCTCCGAAAAAGGATATATAAGAGCTGTTAAACGCGCTTCGACCCGCTTCTACCGACAGTGTGACACACTCCTGTCCCAAGCGCAGGCCACAGCCAGGTTCGAAATTCTCATGGGTCGTGGAGAATTTCTTTGGGAGTTGCCACGGCGAATGTTCGATGTCAGCCGTGACGACGCCACACGAGCCATCCAAAGATTATCCTCGGAACGCCATGAACGCGCCGAACTAACTCTCACCAAGGAGAACAGCACAGCGAACCCTCACTCGCAGCGCGACAGCAGGAAGTAATTGCGATGAAAACCCCGCCGGCATGCCCTTCCCCGAAGCACTTTCCCTCCTTTCCGCTACACGAAGAACGAACCGCCGACGGTCTCCGGGTCATCGCCCTTCAGGTTCCCGACGTCCCGCTGGTACACGCCGCGCTGGTCGTCCCATCCGCCGGGCTATCCATGGAGAACGCGGCTGTAGCCGCGCTCGGTGCCATGGTCCTGCTGTGGGATACGGATTCCCTCCCCCTCGGCCGGAACGGGATCTGCCTCGAGGACACGGGAGGCGAATTGGCCGCAGCGGTGGACACGAACGCGATGACTGTTCGCGCCAACGCCCCCGCCGCTGAGATGCAGCTGCTGCTCCGTTCGATGGCCGAGGCGGTCACACGCAACGGCTACCCTTCCCCAGCGGTGCACGCCGCACGCCGCGAACTGGTGAGGAACGATGCGCGGGCTGTCGCAAACCCCGGCCGTATGGCGATGCGTGAGCTCTGGCGCAGCAGCTTTATCCATCATCCCGGTGTAGTGGACGAGGTATTGATCGACCGGCTCTCCGATGTCTCAGCCGATGAGGTGCGCCGCTCTCATCCTGATCTGTTGTCGCCTCACGGCTCCACGCTGCTTCTGGTGGGCGGTTCGAACGCGTCGAGCATGGCCCACCAGGCCATGGAGGAGTTCGCCATATGGCGAAGCAATGGGAGAAAGCATCGAGGATCGTCGGGGAAAACCAGACCGTCCACGGATCCTTACGTTTCCGGAGAAATACGGTTAGCTCCTCTGGTCGGAGCGGATCACTGCTCACTCCGTCTAGCACTCCCTGCTTTGGGACCTCAAGAGAAGGGGCAGAGCGCTCAGCAGATCGCAGCCACCGTCCTCGGAGGATTCTTCTCCTCCCGCCTCGTCGCCAACCTTCGCGAGGACAAGGGTTACTGTTATTCGGTCTGGACGATGGTGGACACTGCTCAGGACGCCCATACTCTGCTCATCGGCACCGATACCCACCCCTCCTCCGCATCGGCTGCCCTAGATGAAATAAAGAGGGAGGTGGAACAGATGTCCAGTAATCCTCCCTCGGTGCAGGAGATCGAACGGGCTCGCGCGTACATGGTCGGTTCACTCCGCATTGCAATGGATTCCCAGAGCGGAGCCCTCAGTGCTCTCATGGACACGGTTCGACGAGGACTGAGTCCGAGTTGGCTGATCTCACGTCCTGATGCTCTGGCAGCCGTCGGGACTGAGGAAGTCGCTGAAGTCGCCTCAGAGGTGTTGCGCTCATCCTCCTTGCTCGGCGCTGCGGCCGGAGACGTGAGCATGTTCGAGGGCTCTGCGAGGTGAGAAGGAAAGAGATGACTTTCTCTTCGAAAACACGAAACGGGGCACAGGCAGCCACCGGAGGATCCACCGGAAGAGGAGAAGTACATCGGTCGTCGATAATTTCCGAACAACGGTTATCCAGCGACCCCAACATTGACCAGCGCCTGAACTTCCTGGAGTCACTGACAAAAGGACTTACGGGCGCTCTTCAGGAGTTCGGAGACGCACTGGAAGAACACGGGGGCGTAAGGCTCCCAAATCACCATTGGAAACAACCGCTCAAGCCAAGATCACAAGATGCTCCTCTACTGGAGCGCCTTGGCTCCGAACAACATATCCGCCACTGGCAAAGTCAAATATGGGAAAACGCCAGAGAGGAGATCGTGGCGGTCGTCCCCTGCGACACTTCCTCCATCTTTGACATTCGCCCCCTATGGGAGAACACCTTCAGTAGAACGAAGGGGAGGATTCTCTTCACTGGCAAACAGCCACGTGTTCATGCAATTCCCACGGCCGTTCATGACAGTGGCGAAAGAATTGAAATACGCTCTCTGTCAGAAAGTGCCCCATATTTCATCATGGTGGACCACAGCGTTGCCCTGGCGTGTGAAGGCGGAGCTTCCCCCAGTGATGCCGGATTATTGGTTCGGGCTCCCTCCCTCCTTAAAATGATAGATCTCCTGTTTGGCCAGCTCTGGGCGCAGACCAACGATGCACCATGGTTCGACACGGGGACAGCACTCACCAGCCAGGAGTTGAAGATTCTTCGGATGCTCAACGAGGGCGCCACCGACGAGAGCGTGGCGCGGCGCATCGGGGTCTCCCAACGGACGATCCGCCGCAAGATGTCGGACATCATGCGACGCCTGCGGGCGCACAGCCGGTTCGAGGCCGGGGTGATAGCAGCCAAGCAAGGGCTGCTGTAGACCGACGCAGCCGCCTACTTTCCAATGAGGAAACTAAGCTGTAGACTTTCCGCATAGGAAAGTAAAGGATCACGGAGGGTCCCGGGCACGGCATGGTGGCCCCTGGGCTGAGGCTGACTTCGTCGTCGGACTCCCCACGCCCCGATGCTCTCCGACAAATCAGACGAGGACCTATGAGTACACCCCCTCACGGTGAGGCACCGGTGAGCGTTACCGGCCTGGTCAAGAGCTTTGGTTCCACCACCGTTCTCAGCGATGTCACCTTCGATATCGGCGAAGGCGAAGTGTTCGGCCTGCTCGGCCCGAACGGTGCGGGCAAGACGACGACCATCGAAACCATCGTTGGGATGCTCGCGCCGACCCGGGGCCGCGTACGGGTCTTTGGTCGTGACCCCTACTCCGACCGCGGCCTCCGGCACATCGTCGGGATCCAACCGCAAGAAGCCGCGCTCCTTCCGCATCAGACGGTCAGCGAGACGCTCCGACTGTGGTCATCCTTCTACCAGGAGCCGGCCGAAACGGAAAAGATCATCACA
This sequence comes from Nocardiopsis moroccensis, assembly GCF_055763695.1. Taxonomy (NCBI): domain Bacteria; kingdom Bacillati; phylum Actinomycetota; class Actinomycetes; order Streptosporangiales; family Nocardiopsidaceae; genus Nocardiopsis; species Nocardiopsis moroccensis. The sequence continues at coordinate 4,413,516 of NZ_CP199747.1, forward strand.
TCACTCGGTCTCTCCTCCTGCCGCGACGTGCGTATCGACAAACTCTCAGGAGGTCAGAGACGGCGTGTGTTCATCGCGACCGCGCTCGTTCCCCAGCCACGCCTGCTCGTCCTGGACGAGCCGTCATCCGGACTCGATCCCAGGACCCGTCATTCCCTGTGGGAGGTCATCCGGGACCGCTGTTCGGCCGGGACCACCGTGCTGCTGTCAACCCATTCGATGGAGGAGGCCCAAGAGCTGTGTGACCGCGTGGCACTCGTCGACAGGGGAACCGTCATCGCCTGCGGAACTGTTGACGAACTCGTAAGGACACACGCCTCGGAAGAAGGTGTCGGCGGGAGAGTAAGCAGTACGGAGGCCGTCGAACGCCTGTCCCTCTTGCCAGAAGCCATTGAGGTGGAATCTCGCCCGGTGAAGGATGGGTTTTTGGTATATGTCCGCACCGATTTCCCTGACGATTTGATCGCCACCATGCTAGCTTCACCGATCAAGGCTCGGGAGATCAAGGTGCATGGTGGACAACTCGATTCAGTATTCGTCAATCTCACAGGACACGGGTACCAGTCAGGCGAAAAAGGATAGCGGATCCACTCATCACGAAGGGCAAATGAAAATGAAAATAAAGTCGGCCGAATCCGCGGTGTTTCAGTTGTCCGCCGCCTACGGGCGTGAACTTCTCCGGGATCGAAAGGTGTTGGCGATATCGACCGCCATGCCCTTTCTTTTGCTGGCGACGTTCTTCGGACTCGGATTTATTATACCCGACAGCCCTGGTTTCGATTTCACCGCGTCGATGATGCCGCTGGTCGTGGTGAGCGCGGCAGCTACCACTGCTTTTTTCGGATCGGTCTCGCCACTCGTGGCCATGCGTGAGCGGGGGACACTCAGGCTGATGGGGATGACACCTCTGCCGCGCAGAGTAGTACTCCTTGCACTGCTGCCGTCGCGTCTGGCACTGGCCGGCACACAGATTTTACTGCTCTCTGGATTAGTCGTTCTCATCGCGGGCCTGGGGGTTGTCGAGCTCGTTCAGGTATACACCACTGCGCTCTTGGGACTGTTGATGTTCGCTGCGGTGGGCACCCTGATCGGAAGCCGGATCAGCAGTGCTGAGATGACCACACAGATACTCTCCCTCGTGCTTATGGTGCCCATGCTCAGCGGTTCGCTCCTAGGTCTTCCACCTGGCACCCTGCCCAGCGGGGCGGAATCTTTGCTGAGGTTCATCCCTACGACCTACCTGATCGATGCACTCCTGTATATCATTGCCGGATCTGAACCACGGTATCCCCTGTTGCTGGACTACTTCGCTGTCGCAGGAGTGACGATGCTGTGTGCGGTGATCGCGGTGTCACTGTTTCGTTGGGATTCTTCAAAATAATATATTTCCGTGGAACGCGGATCATATAAAACAACATAAAAGGCTCCGGCCCTGTTCCGCTGGATGCGGGACAGGGCCGGAGCTAGAAGATTTTTCAGCAGCTGTTCGCGGCCGTCGCGGTGCCGACACCAGAAACGACGGCGCTGGCCCCAGCGCTGACGATGGCCGACACACAGATGCCGCCGCAGACGCTCGCAGTCTCTGCGCCGTCGGCGTCATAGGCGAGCTCGTCCGGCGTGGTGTAGGCAGTGTAACCGCCCATGAGGTCCATCGCGTCCATGAGTTTCCTCCTGTTACTGTTTTCGATCATCCGAAATAGTGTGGCTTCAGCCGCCTCATGAGCGGCCTGCCAAGAAGTACTCTATTCGTTCCTTATAGTACAAACAATGGGATGTCCTAAAGCGTCCATCCAGGCTTCTCGAAGATCAGGGAAATGACATTTTTAGGACACTGGGAGGGTGCTGAGTGAAATAACAGGTTGGTGTGCGCAAGCATGAGACGCTACGAGCCGACCCTGCGCCCGGACAGACGTGAAACCCCTGGCAGGACAGGCCTCACCACAAGATCGTCCACTGAAGCAGAGGTTCCACGTTGGCCCTCTGTTCCGCCACGCTCGACGTTCCCCGCCACGTGGTCGAGCTCCTCGCCCGGCATCTGGCCGCCCACCGCCGCGTGATCGGAACCCAGCAAGGCTCTCGCCGACCAGGTCCCCGATCTGGACCGGGTCCTCCAACGCCGAAACGGGGCTGGGGCAGCGCGGCCAGGCTCCAGCGTAGGTGGGAGGTAGTGATAGGGCCTTGGTTCAGGGCGGCATCGACCGAGCCGTGACCGCGGCGGGGTTCGGGCTCCAACGAGAGTTGGGCCAGGTGGTGCACGGGGGGTCGGGGCACTGACCAGGGCTTCGCAGACCTCGAAGAGGGCATCAGCGCGTTTGGGCAGGCAGGCATGGAAATCGGAGCGGAATCGGGACGATTCCGATGTGTTCTTGGTCGAAGCACATGGCCCGAAGACCGTTGTTGTGTCCGAGAAACGACGAAGCCCGTGACCAGGACGGTATACGGTCCCGGCCTCGCGGCCAAACGCCAAGCTAGCCGTCGTCTCCTTCCTCCTGGGTGCCGTAGGCCGCATCTGGCTTGGACGTTTCCCTGGACGCCGCGATGATCTGTTCCAGAGCGTCGAGGTGCGAGTTCAGAACCGCCCGGCCCTGGTCGGTGAGACGTACCCACGTGCGCCGGCGCTTGGCTTCCACGCCCTTGCGAACTTCGGCGTAGCCCGCCGCCTCCATCGCGCTGATGTGCTTGGACAAAGCGGAGTCGCTCAAGCCCACGTGGTCACGCACGAAGGAGAACTCCGCCCACTCTGCAGGCGCCAACAGGGAGAAGATGGACAGGCGGGGGCGAGCATGGACAAATTCGTTGAACGTCTGTGCCCGGGGATCCATCACTCCCCCCTCTGCTGCGGTGCGGGGGATCGGCGGGAGACCAGGAGTCCGGTCACCAGCAGAGCCGCGCCGAGGCAGATCCCCGTCCACACATTGGGCAGCGGGACACCGCCCCCGTTGAATCCGACCGTCGCGACTGCGGTAACCGCCACGGGCAAAGCGAAGGCGATGGCCACGGTCCGAACACTCCGCCACGTGTACAGAGATCGGTGCGGACGGACACGCGCGCGGGAGAGTTCCCACCACGCAGAGAAGGCGACGGCCGCAACCAGTGGCAAGGCCAGTGCCGCGAACGACAGTGCCCAGCGCCCCGGGGAGTCGTCCATGTCCGCGAAACTGTCCACGAGGTCGACCGTGGCCAGGATGCCTGCGAGGCTCATGCTTCCCAGGGTCCACGTCAACCAAGGGAAGCGGTTTCCCTCGGCGATGGTGTTCCCACGTTGCACCTGTGCGAGGTGCAGAGCTTCCCGCGCTTCCTGTCTGTCCATGGCTGGTGTCCCCTTCCCCTCATGCTTTCCTCACCGGAAAGTCTAACAGCCTCTTTCCTGTGAGGAAAGTATCGTGCGGGATCGGTTCTCACGCAGGCCGTGTGCCGCCTCGTCCCCTGCGAGGACGATCCTTCGAGAGGGGAGGCGCGGTACGGCGTCGCAGTCCATCAACCGGATTTCGTGTGCGTGGACAGGTCGGCCCAAGCAGAGGCTTCCGTCCCATCACTGTCGGACCCGGGAAGCATCTGACCGCGCACCAGGTCCGCGTACATGGGGCATGTGCGCAGGAGCTCTTTGTGCTGTCCCGTTCCGATCACCTGGCCCGCATCCAGAACGATGATCTGGGCCGCGTGTCTGACTGTGGACAAGCGGTGGGCGACCACCACCACCGTCCGGGTCTGCGCCAGGCGGTTGATGACCTGACGGAACAGCTCCTCGTTGATGCTGTCGAGCTGGGAGGTGGGTTCGTCGAGGAGGAAGATCGGCGCGTCGGACAACAGGGCCCGCACCAGCGCGAGCCGCTGGCGTTCACCACCAGAAAGAGCGATTTCCGCACCGAGACAGGTGTCCAGCCCTTCCGGCAGGCGCTCCACCGTGTTCAGCAATCCGACTTCCGCGATGTACTCCATGAGTACCGTGTCATCGATCTGCTCGCTCTGGCCGAGGGTGAGGTTTTCGCGAACTGTACCCTCGATTTGAGTAAATTCCTGATCGACATAGGCGATATTTCCACGAAGTTCGTGCAGATCCCAATCCGATGTTTTTCTCCCGAATACGCTCACTGAACCTTTCTCAGGGGAATAGAAGTTCTCTATAAGGTTGATAATCGAAGTCTTTCCTGCACCGGACGGCCCCACGAGAGCAAAAAGCCCCCGACCTGGAATGACGAACGAAATGCCTTTCAGGTTGACGTCCTCATGATAGGAGAACGTGACGTTGTCAAAACGCACGGAATGGGCATCGTCCGGTGGATCGCCGAGGAGGTCGAAATCCAGAAGATCCTCGTCATAGGGTTCGGAGGCCGTGGACAGGACACTATCAATGCGATGTTTCGCAGCCAGACCCGCCTGCAGGCGACCGACACCCGTGGCGATGGTAGTGAGCGGCGCGATCATTTGGATCAGATAGAGTAAAAATGAGGAGAATTCAGCGATCGAAAGGTCACCGGAGACGAGTCGCGCTCCGCTGCCGATCACCACACCGATCAGGGCAACCTGCTGTCCCGTCCCGATGAGTGGCGATAGGGCGGACTGCATGATGATCGCCCTTGTTGCTGATTTCCTAGCCTGCTCAGCCTGGTGACCGGCCCTCTCCTGAGCCTTGGACTCTGCGCAGTAGGCCTTGATCGTGAGCAGCGCGCCGAGCGATGCGGTGAAGCGTTGCGCGAGGCTGCCGATTGCCTCTTGGAGCTGGGCAGTACTGCGCCGAACACCGACGACAAACCCTCCCGTTCCCAGAGCGGCGATGCAGAAGGTCACCGCGACGATCAGCAGCAGGACCCAGTCAATAAGTCCCATGATGATCAACGATGCACCAACGGTGATAGCCGATACAGGAATCTGGGCAACGCCTATGTCGACGACTGACCGCAACTGGGTGGTGTCCGACGTCACCCGGGCCACCAGGTTCCCCTCGCCGAACTCCTTTGCCCTCTTCAACGGCAGGTGCAAGACGTGCTTAATAATCCTCTGCCGGATGCTGAGCACGAGGACCTCACCGGCGCTCCCCAGCAGATAGGCCGAAAACGCCCCGGCGAGTGAACCACCCAGGGCCATCAGGGCGACGGGGACGATGTCCATGAGCTCAGGGGAACCCTTGGCCATCATCGCCGAAATCAGATCTCCAACGGCAAGCGGAATCATGATGGTTAATGCTGCCCCAGCGACACCTGAAACAAAAGCCGCCATGACCCTCAGCGGAGATTTTTCCAGCAGTTCTCTCGCAATGCTCATTTTCCGCCTTCGCGACGGAACATTCTCTGGCATCGTCATGGATTTCCTTTTCTCAAATATCTCTTCGGGTTTGGCGCGTGAAGTCTGCCGACGAGCGCGACGTACGTCTCGCAACTGCGGTTGCCCAGGAGGCGCAGTCCCCTTCCTTCAGCCTGCCTGAGATCCAGCGGCGAGGACAACAGAAACCTCCCGCAGCAAAGCACATGTCCTATTTAGGACAGCCAAATAAACCAGTAGGTTCCTAAATAGGAAAAAAATTTTGAACCTCTCGACCAGGGCGCTAGCATTTCGAGTCAGCAAGATCCCACAGGGCTTCTACCTATGTGAGTACACATGACATCAGTAAATTTCGAGAAAGAACCGATGGCAGAAAGGAGGACTTGGACGGCGATCAACCTGTCCCTTGTCCCTGAAGTCGACCTTCTACTCGAAAGCAACCGACTCGGAAAATTTATTCCGGATACCGTTGTGTCTTTCCTTGGACGTAACGATATTTGGGCCGGCACAACAACAAAAGGTCGCCGGGTGCTAGTGAAAAAGCTCGCTGGCACAGCTTGGGATATTGAAAATCGGATTGCTCGGATCGTCAACAGCGAAAAGGTGCTCGATAGTCTGGAACTCGGCGCGCTCGAACGCCCCGAGTTCATCAGCCACGATCCCGAATCAGCATTACTGGTCCATGCCTTGGTCGATGACGCAGAAACAGGCGCGGAACTAGTGTCCGACGAGCGCTTCACTGAAACCATGGCCGAGCGTGTGGGAAGAGCCATGGGCGAGTTGCACAGCGCCCCTGTCTCGGATCAGTCCGTCAGCACAGCCCCCTTCGCTTTCCCTCCCCTCGGACTGTTGAAGGCGATCCCCCTACACCTCTTCAACTCCTGTTCTCGAGGAGAATTGGACTCCTGGGCGCTGATGCAGCGTGACGCGCAGCTCATCGAGGCTCTGAGTTCCCTCCAACACACGGAGGCGACCGCCAACCATTCCATCCTGCATGGGGATCTTCGCCTGGATCAGATCCTCGTGACCAAGGAATCAATATATTTCACCGACTGGGAGGAGTGCCGTTTGGGCGACCCCGCACGAGATGTTGGATCCTTTGCTGGGGAATGGGTGCTACACGCACTGTCAAAGATTATCGATATTCCCTCTGGCGATCTCGAATTCACTGAATCAGCATTCTCGCACGAAGCCGTTCTGGAACGCGGTGCACGCATGATCGATTTCTACAAGGAGTTCATCATGTCCTTCTGGAATGCCTACAGGACGGTGGCGGAGCCCGACCGAGGCTTCGCTGAACGCGTGACAGCCTATGCCGGATGGCATCTATTCGAACGCATGTTGGCCAGAGCCCAGAACCGTATCTCCTTGAGTGCTGTCGACCGCGCCACTGTGGGAGTCGGACGCATGATGCTCCTTGAACCGAAATCCGCATCGACGAGTATCGGTATTGATGAAAAAGGGATCCAGAAATGACTCTCTCACCTGATGTCAGCCGTGCACTGCGCGATGTGCGTATCGCTCCTGATCTCAGCAGTCTCGTTGTCGGTGACCGTGTCGTCGAAATCGACCAACCCAGCGAACTGCGCTTTCGCCTGCCTGCCACTCTGTACGAAGAGTGGCACATAGGGCACTCCGCTCTGGATGTCGAGGAGCGACGTTTGTGGTGGGACCCGGACCTGCGCGAGGCCCTGTATGCCGCCGTCCCACACCGCACCACCAGTCGTCGAGCGATCATGCTCGACCCCGACCCGGGGGTCCACAACGGTGATGTCGTCGTTCGGATGGAGGGAGTGAAAGTCCGTATCCCGTCGAACCTGGTGGATGACGGCATCGGTGCCGGCGATCGTCTCCAGCTCCGGACGGATGCGGTCCGACCGTCACTGTCCCCTGGATTCTTCCTGGCCGATGGAAGCCAGGGACTGTTTCCCAGTGGTGCGGTCCTGCGTATCTACTTCCACTTGGCGGCCTCTGAGATAGCACCGCGCGTGTGGGGGGAAGTTCTCAGAACGCTGGAAGGAATGGACGTGCGGTACCGGGCGAAGATCCTGGCAGCACGACGCTACTACCCCCGCCGGGACGCCATGGTGGTTTACCTGTCCAGTGAGGACTGGCATGCCGTGGAGAAACTCGTGGCGACGGCTGGTGACCTTCCGCTCGCTTCGGGCCAGACCTCGGTGTTCACCCAGCAGCTCGCCCCGGGAGTCGCCTACGCCTGGGAACCGGAGGACGGACGTCAGGGCCGGCCGACGCTCAGTTTCGGGCAGCACCGAGCAAGTGTGGTCGCTGAGGCACTGATCGACTCTGCTTTCGAGGTCGGTGAGTCCTCTCACCAAGCCTTGGAGCAACGAGTCGAGAAGGCGATGTTCCATGCAGGCATCGATCCGCAAAAACCGCATCGCAACCTGACCTCCCCTTTCCTGCCGGAGGTGTCCCATGGTGAATGACAGGGACGGACGGCCCTCCGTACTTTTCCCGCTCCAACCCACGTCGGTGGATGAACTACTCGCTTACGGACGTTGCGCGTCCCGTATCGGTACCCGTCGGTTCTGGATGGGGCAGTCGATGCAGATCGAGACCTTCCCTGCGTTGTCCTACCTCGCCGGATACGGTGTCGACGTCCCCATGGGCACGAGCGTGGCCCTCACTCCGCTGCGCCACCCCTACACGGCAGCCGTGGAAGCCCGTTCGATCGCTGCGTTGACGGGACGACCAGCCGTCATCGGTGTCGGCCCCGGCTATCCGGGCTGGGTTCGGCTGCTCAACGGACGCCCCTACCACAGCGGCAGAGCGGCAACAGTTGAGTACGTCTCCTTGCTTCGTGCCCTTCTCTCGGGCGAAGTCGTCCGGCACGACGGAGAGTACTTCCAGCTCCACGACAAACTTCCAGAGATGCCAAGTCCTCCTGTCGAGGTTGGGGCCGGTGTGCTGCGGCCTGGAATGGCCCGATCGATGGGAGGAGTCGCCGATGTCGCCATTACTTTGCTCACCCCCTTGGCGTTCCTGACCGAACGGATCTTGCCCGCACTGCGAGAAGGGGCCGAGGAGGCCAGCCGTCCCATACCGCGTGTGGCTTCGACCGTCCATGTCGCTCTCAAGCGCCCGCGTCGTGACCCGCGTCGGCTTGCCCAGCTGGGAGCCGGCACTCATCTGCGGCTACCGCACTACGTGGACATGTTGAACAAGGCGGGAATCGACGCCGATCCCTCTGATCCGGTCGGATCGGCACGGATGCTGGTGGAGTCGGGTGTGTTCGTGACAGGCAGCACGGACGAGGTGGTGGACCAACTCAGCCAATACACACAGTGCGGTGTTGACGAGATCATCCTGAACACAACCGGGGTGCTTGCCGCGGAGGGAATGGACGCCGCCCTCACCGATCTGGAGGAAATTACCGCAGCCATGGAAAAGCACCATGCTTGATCCCTATCGCAACGGATCGTTTTCCGTGCACCGCCTGCTCATCGTGGGAACCGGGGCCTTGGGAGTGACCTTCCTGCCGTACTGGCTCAACTGGCTGCGCCTGACCCATCCCCATGTCGAGACCCGCACGGTGGTCACGAAGGGAGCCCAGAGGTTCGTCACCCGCACCGCGCTCAGCGCGGTGGCCGGGCATGAGACCCTGACCGACACCTGGGATAGGCCTGGTGACGCACCTCAAGACGCTCTACACGTAGAACTGGCGCAATGGCCCGAGGCCATCGCTGTCTACCCGTGCAGTATGCACTACTTGGGCAGACTCGCACTCGGCCTGACCGAGAGCCCGTCCTTGCTGGCGCTCCAGTGCACGAAGGCTTTCATCGGGGTGGCCCCGGCGGTACCGCCCGGTGGAATCGAGAGTGTCGCCTTTCAACAGCACGCGAGCGCTGTGCGGAAGCAGCCCAGGTTGACCGTCGCCTCACCTCGTCCCGCTCCGAGCAGTGCGAGCGAACACGCTCCTGGTTTCGCGGCTGCCCCTTTTCCCGAACTACTGGAACGCATCGAGGCGATGGTTTCCGAAGAGGACCCGAACCCATGACCCACATGTCGCATGGCCCTGTTGTGGCCACGTTCGGTACTCGTAACGTCCGAACGGTGGTCCGCAGCACGGGGCACGGTCGCTACATCTGGATGAGGCGCACGGGGACTGCCGCCCCTGGCCCGCTGGCTTGTGCCGAGGGTCGTTTGAAGGCGAAGGTCCGGGAGGCCGTACCATCCGTCGGCGTTTCCGTGCAGTTCGCTGAGAATTCGACGGAGCCGCTGCGTTATGAGATGAGCGGATCTGTTCCAGCTGCGGCGGTCCTGCGCACCGGGCGCGTGGACATCGATCGTGGTGTCGCAGACCTGCTAAGGGCCGTGGGTGCAGCGCTCAGAGCCCTGCACCGGCTACCCGCAGTTGCCGAACTGCCACCTGATCCTCCCGGTTTCATCAGGGCACGCCGCTGGTTCGCCGATGGAGGGGAAAGCATGTCAGCGCGCCGCCTATGGCGCCTGGCCCACAGCCGCCTCGGGTTCCACCGCATGGAACGCCTGCGCGAGTTCACGGAACATTTTAGCTCGTCTTCATCGAACCATTCAGTATTGCATGGAAACCCTGCACTCGCCCAGATTGTTCCCGCAGAAAGCAGCGGCACTGGGGCACTGATAATAGGCGAGGACATGTGCAACGGTGATCCTACATTCGATATCGCCTGGCTAATCGGGGAAATCACTGAACTGCACGATTCCCACAAGCGTGATATGCGCCAAATTCCCGGAGCAGACTATGCACTTCTGGGCCAGTCCTTCCTCCAGGGCTACGGTAGCATTCCGAAAATTGATACACTAGTCAATATATCGGCGTTGCGGACTATGGTCCATGCCCATGACTACGCTTCTTACGTAGGCTGGCACGATGATCTCCATGACATGTTGGATATTGTTGGCGAGCGCCTCGACGGAACGAACCTCAGCTTGTTCCATGAATGGCAAGAAGGCATATACCCCCAACCCGTTCGACAGCATGGAACAGTAAGGCGGAATCCATGATATGGACAACCTGAAAAAGAGGGGTTGCACGTTCAGGAGGCAGGACAGCTTTCTATCGCAGATGTGGGTCCCCGGCCTAAATTCTTCGGGTCGGCTTCTACCTGACCAAGCCGTGGGTTCGCCCGGTTCTCCTTGCAGGCACGGGAGCGGTGGGTGGTGTCAACTCGTTGAAACAACACCCTCGCCCTCAAGCGGGAGCTTGTAAAATACTTCTTGCGGTGTGTAGAACTCCAACCTGAGTTGGCTCAAACGGTCAGTACGCGTCCTCATCACTGCATAAGTGCGTCAAGCGCCTCCTGCTGGGCAGTCGGAATCTCCGGCGGAAAGGGCTGGGCCATTCCGTCGCCCACGATGGTCGCCGAGCGCAGCGGACGCAGCTGCCGCACGAGGGCCCGGATACTCACTCCGCTACGGGCCTGTACTCGGCAGGTGCAGGCCAAAGCGGTGAACGCGAAGGTCAGATGCGCCTCGATCGTCTGCCGTGTGCGATGGAACGTCGGCCGGGCGGCCAGATTGGTCCCGGGGATCGGCAACGTCGGCTCCTGGGGCGGAGCCACCAGGTTCACTCTGGGCGCGGCCGGTCCCAGGTCGGGGTCCAGGGCTTCTTGGTGGTCGTCTTCGAACAGGTCGGTGCGATGGTCCGCTTGCGAGGACAACACCATGAGCCAACTCAGGCAGACCGTGTGCGAGTACGGGTGAAGGACGAGCGGGTGTTGGCGCTGGTGAAGTCATTCCTGAAGGTCCGGATCATGACTGAGCCCGACGAACGGCCGCCAACGCCGTCGGCACAGGGGTTCGGCCTGCCTGCGCGACGAGAACTATGGGTAATTCACCCTCTGGGCCGCCCCCTGCAGGACGAGAAACGACACCAGGGCCGGTGCGGCCACGTTTGCGGTGGTGGGCATCTCGAAGAGCCACACCACTGCCTTGGGCATCAGGAAGGCATACGCGCCCTCGATATCAGCGAAGAACCTGAGCCTACGCGGGGATACAGACCTACTCACGAACTGGGTCAACCGTTCACTGGTCACATCCCAGGGTTCCCAGCCATGAACGGCTCAACGAGACTGTCGACGGGTCGGAATCGGACCGCAGGAGGGCCATACTCAGTTCCGGGTGCTTAACAACGCGATCCACAGCTATCATGACACGGGAATCCGAAGAGCGGATTGCGGCATCTGACATTCTTTTTTCCAGCTCTCCTCTTATACCCATGGCAAAGGGGCTGTGGCTCCTGGGAATAAAAGGACCATGGTAAACCTTGAGAACATCTGATATACACCCCTCCCGAAGAAGGTCCAGAACCTCCACCACATCACAGGAAACACGGCCGTCCAAGCGATACCGACACCGGTCCATGTCGTATGCGACGTCGAGACCAAGCCTTCGCGCCCGCATCGCGAGCGTCGGCAGGCTCGATGGGGAGGGCGGTGTCTCGAACAGGTTCTCCAACAACCAGTCCCGGGGCGCCACCCCTCCCGAGAGCGCGAGTATGGCTACCAACTCCAGGGCTCGCCCGCTCCGAGCCGGCGCACCGTCGACACGGATGCCCCCGAGCGTCTGCACACGCATGACCCTGCCCATCTGCACCTCATACCGTCACAGCCTTCAGACCACCCGCCCCAGACGTCTCATCTTCATGCGTGAACGAAGGGATATTCTCCCAGCTAGCATGCCATCAGATGGAGCGCGTGAACCATTGAGTCGTAAACACCTGTTTATGACACGAAGTCCTTCCCGCGCAATGCTTAGAGTGGTTGGCCAGTTCGCAGCGCCACGCCGAATCGCGGCGTGGCCGGGGCCCGTACCAGGTGAAGGAGTCAGCGTTGGAGGAGGGCAACGGTCGCCGCACTGGCCACATGCGGCCACAGAGCCTGGCGGAGAAGGTGCAGCGACTCATCGAGTTACGTACTCCGCCCGGGGGCAAGCGCCCCTCCTACGGGCAGGTCGCTCGCAGCATCAACGAGGAGGAGGGCCGGAACGTCATATCCGGCCCCTATGTATGGGAGCTGGCCACCGGGAAGACCACCAACCCGCGGATCCACCATTTGGAAGCGCTGGCCGCGTGGGCGGGGACCGACCTCAGGTACTTCTTCGATAGCGACTACGCCGCGCGCGTCGAACCCCAGCTCGCACTGCTGTCCCAGCTCAAGGAGAGTGGCGCGCTGAACGTGGCGCTCCGAGCCAAGGACCTGTCCGACTCCAGCCGCGAACAGCTCGGTGCGATCATCGATCACATACGGTCCTTGGAAGGACTGAGTCCAGGAGAAACAGACGAATCAGACTGTTAGCATCCTGCATGCCACAGTAGTTGAACCAGTGGGAGGAACCTCGGGGTGACCAGCTCAGGAAGATGGTACTCACGTCTTTTCCCCAAGGATCCTGATGCCGAACTACGTGAGCTGTGCTCAGCGAAGATTCACGATCTTGTCCCACCTGCCTCAGTTCCCTTCTCGTTCGACACCTTCCTCCGCAGCCTGGAATCCCGGAGAGGTCGGTCCATCCGTCTGCACCCGTGGGAAAACGCCACGCCCAGTAACCAGATGTGTGGGGCTTGGATCAGTACCAGCGACGTTGACCACGTCTATTACGCAGCGAACACATCGGAAACACACCAGCGTCACATCGTGCTGCACGAGATCGCACACATGTTGTGGGGGCACGAGCTCCTACAGGACGATCGAGGTCTCGCGGTACTGTTCCCCGATCTTGATCCACTCGTCGTTCGCCGGGTTCTACTGCGCAAGCGTGCCCGGTACAACTCCCTGGAAGAACGTCAGGCGGAGATGACCGCCAGCCTGCTCGGCGAGATGGTCGACCGAATGTCCGTGACCACGCCGAGACGAGGCGCTCTGGGCCGTCTTCAGGAGACCCTCGGCGGCAGTGTGGGCACGACCTGATGCCTCTCCTAGAGCTTCTGCCACCGCTGTTGGCGGGGAGTGTGGTGGCATGGCGCGCTCCAAAGGCCCTTCGAGACCCCAAACACCGTCCGCTCACGGTGGCCTTCCTCGGACTCACGGTCGCGGCCACCCTGCGTGTACCCTACGTTGAGGCCATTTTCCGCGAGATCGACCTTGCCTACCTGCTCACCGTTCCCAAGCATCTGGCAGGCGTAGTCGCGGCAGCCGCCGTTCTCGACTTCATCGCGTGGTTGGTCGGGCGCGGCCATGACCTGCGGGGACGCAGAACACGAATCACCTTGGCAGCCGTCACCGCCACCGTCATGCTTTGGGCGTTGCCTTTCGTCCCCCGGTCCTCCGACGGTGACTTCGCCCTGGGAGGCGGAGGCAGTATCCCGATCCTGATCTACTGGGGCGCCTGGCTGGCACACCTCGGAATCGTCCTCGCCATGGCGAGTGGGCTCTTCCTCCGGCAGGCACGTCAGGCACCCGCCGGACGTCTGCGCTACGGGCTGGCCATCGGTGGCGCTGGAACGATCATGGGACTTTTTTACGTCGCGAACAAGGCGTTGTTCATGATCTTGGGGTTCACCCCCGGCATCGAACCGCCCTTCACCCCCGACTTCACGACGTTGCTGAACAGCCTGCTGCTCAACCTCTCGCTCTTCCTGGTCATCATCGGAACGACACTTCCCGCAGATTTCGTGGCGTCGGCCCTGGAAAGGGTGAACGACCTCCGGGCTCTGCACCAACTTCGTCCCCTGTGGAAAGCGATCCACCTGCAGAATCCGGATGTGGTTCTGGAGATCGACACGAATCCGCGTTGGTACGAGAGGCGTTTCTGGGACACACGTCTGCGCTTGTACCGGTACACCATCGAGATACGTGATGGTGTTCTCGCTCTGCGCGAGCATACGCAGGACCGAGTCGACGATGTCGCCCGCCGGGCCGCCGCGGCGTCCAGCACGCACAGGGCGGATATCGAAGCGTTCGTTCAAGCGTGCCAGTGGAGTGTCGCCCTCCACGCCAAGGCCCGCGGTATCCCTGGGGTTCCAGGGTCCGGCGACAGACACCATGGCGGAGGGGACCTGGACCATGAGGTTTGCTGGCTGCGTCGCGTCGCCCGTGCCTACCGCTCCCCGGCTGTCCGCGAACTCTCCGCATCCTTCTTCCCACACCACTGATGACACCGACAAGGCCGAGGAACTACTGTGACCGCTCTCGACGACGCTCGTACACCGACCACTGCGGACCGGGCGGCCCGGGCCGTCACCGAGGTCCTCGCGCCCGGTGTCCTTGTCATCGTCATCCTTCTCGCGGTCGGGTGGTACAGCACCCAAAACCTTTCCGGGATCGCTTGGGGGTTCCTCTCCGCGCTGTTCTGCGGCATCGTCCCCTACGCGATCCTCATCGTCGGAGCTCGGCTCAGCTGGTGGACCGACCACCATGTCCGGGAGCGCCGCCAGCGCTTCGTTCCCCTGCTGATCGTCATCGGATGTGTGACCCTCGGAATCACGACGCTGGTGTTCCTGGACGCGCCGCAGGTACTGCTCGCACTGGTCATAGCCATGCTGACTGCTCTGATCTTCACTCTGGTGATCACCGTGTGGTGGAAGGTCTCCGTCCACACCGCCGTGGCTGGAGGCGTCTCGGTCATCCTCGTACTCACCTATGGCACGGCTATGGCGGTCACGGTCCCGGGCGTCGTACTCGTCGGCTGGTCGCGCGTACGCCTTCGTGACCACACGTGGGCGCAGACAGTAGTGGGAGCGGTACTCGGCTCGGCCATTGCGGCGGTCGTCTTCTCCCTTCTCCGCTGAGCGTGCGCCTCCCCGCGTGGCCACAACCGGACAACGACACCCCTCCGAACCCGCTGAACTGGGGCCTTCGGTAGAGTTCCGGCACAGTTGCGAGGGAGTACGGCGTGTCGGCACGGCACCGGCTCCGAACCCGGGTGTGAAGGGGTGGGTGCGCGGGGTGGGTCTTTTCCTGAGTACCGCCTTCGGTTTCCCCTCCGTCCTGTTCACCCCGATGCTCGTCGTCGTCCTGGGCTACTGGATCTTCGTGATCGTCGGCGCCGCCGACACCGAGATGCTCGACAGCGTGGACGCCGACGGCGACGCGGCCGGTCTGAGCGCCCTCCTGGGCAAGGCGGGTCTGACGGGAACAGCGCCGAAGGCTTCCGTTGAGAGTGGTGGTGGGCGACGGGTCGGGCAGGTCCCCGTGACCGTGACCCTGACCATGCTGATCTGCGTCGCCTGGTTCGTGAGCATGATGGGAAGCATCTTGACCACCCTCGTCGACACCGCCTCCACCCCGCTGCTGTACGCGCTCGGCGCCGTGGTGCTGGTCATCGCGCTGGTCGCCGCCTGGGCGGTCACCAGCGGTGTCGTGATGGGCCTCCAGCGCCTCCTGCCCGGGCGCAGGAGCGACTCCAAGCACGAACTGGTCGGCCGCACCTGCGTGATCCGGATCGGCGAGGCCCGGGAGGACTTCGGCCAGGCCGAGATCACCACCGCGGGCGGCGCCTCGATCTCCATCCCGGTGCGCACCACCGGCGGCGAACTCCTCCCCCTGGGCAGCACCGCACTGATCTTCGACCACGACCCCGGCGAGGACGTCTTCCTGGTGACCGCCTTCGACGCAGCACTCGACCCCGGCCAGTCCTGACCGGGGTCGTGCCGGGGCAGCCGCCCCGGACTCCTCCACTCGCGTGGCTAGGCCGATCCGGCCCGCTCGTCGCGTTCCGCCTCCAGCCGATCGCGTTCCTCGGCCTCGTTGGCGCGCCGGGTCATGGTCCGCAGCGCGGGCAGGAAGAGCAGTGTGGCGATGATGACGATCGCCCCGCCGACCAGTGAGGGCAGCCGCAGGTCGACGCGGCCGAGGAAGCCGCCGATGAGGGCGCCGCAGGCGTTGAAGGTCATCGCGAAGATCTGTACCGATCCCAGCACCCGGCCGCGCAGTTCCGAGGGGATGGCGAGCTGGGCGACACCGATGATGACGGTGTTGGACACGGCCATGGCGACCGCGATCAGGGCCCAGAAGAAACCGGCGGCGTAGGCGTTGGGCGACAGGATGAACCCCACGCACCCGGCGCCCATCACCGTGTAGGCGATGGCCTCGGTGCGGAAGCGCCCCAGGAGGGCGACCACGCGGGAGACCGACAGGGCGCCGATCAGCGCCCCGAGCGCGGCCGACGAGATGAACACGCCGTACAGCGCCTCGGGCACCCCGAAGTGCGACCGCAGGATGAGGACCAGCACGGAGGACTGGAGCATGAAGCCCATGGCCACCAGTGACCCGTGCAGTGCCAGGTACCGGAGCGGCCGGTCGTTCCAGAGGAACGAGGTCCCCTCGCGGACCGAGGCGAGGACGGAGACGGCACGCGCACCCGGATCCGCCTGTTCGCCCCTGGGGCGCCGGGCGCTCAGGGGCAGGCCGATCAGAATGAGCGCGCCGAGCAGATAGGCCCCGGCGTTGACCGCGATCGGAAGTGCCGCGGCGACCACGATCAGCAGGCCGCCGATGGGGGCGCCGCCGAAGTCCTGGACGACCACCCGGCCTCCGACGATACGGCTGTTGGCCCGGTCCAGGGAGGTCTTGGCGACCAGTTCGGGCATCAGGGCGCGGCCGCCGATGTCGTAGAAGGCCTCGCAGGACATCACCACGAACATGACCGCGTAGAGGGTGAAGATGGTGGCGCTGCCCGAGGCCACGATCACCGCGAGTACCACCAGCGTGGCGGCGCGCACCAGGTTGGCGGCGATGAGCACCCTGCCCCGGTCCAGGCGGTCGACGAGCGCGCCGACGAACAGGCCGAAGATCAGCCACGGCAGGAAGCGCACGAAGGCCAGCCCGGCCACCAGTACGGGGTCGTTGGTGAACATGGCGGCCATCAGGGGGAGGACGGTCGCCATGATGCCGTCAGCCGCGCTGCTGCTCATGCTTCCGATCCAGAAGCGGTGGAAGTCGCGGCCCAGGCCGCGGACCGATCTGCTCGGTCTGGTCTGCACTGCCATGTTCTCAGCTCTCAATTCCTGGTGGCGGTTGGCGCGGGGAGGCGACGGGCCGTACAGCCCTGAACCGGGTGGGGCGGACTGCGGTGGTGCGGGTGCGGGCCCGTCGCACGGGCCCGCACCGGTGGTGCGAAACGGGTGCCGGTCAGACGGCGGCGAGGCTCCGGGGCCGGATGTCGGTCCAGTTCTCCTCGACGTAGCGCATGCAGGCCTCACGGGTGTCCTCACCCGCGACGACGTCCCAGCCGGCGGGGACGTCGGCGAAGGACGGCCACAGGGAGTGCTGGCCCTCGGCGTTGACCACGACGTAGAAGGTGCCCTCGGCGTTGTCGAACGGGTTGTTCATCGTCAGCTCCTCAGCTGTTCGAAGGGGGTGGATTCCATCTGGGCGGACACGAGTCGGCCGATCTGCCGCACCGGCTCCGGGCGGGTCATCCCCATGTGCGTGGAGTCGATGTCGTGGATGTCGATGCAACCGTCGACGTGTTCCCTCCAGTACTCGACCAGGGGCGAGTACTCGGTTCTCCCGCGCGTGGCGCGGAAGAAGATCGCGTCCCCGGTGAAGGTTCCGGGGGTGTGGCGGTTCATGACCACCGCGTGGTTGACCGCCGCGTCCACGAGGAGCGCCAGATCGGCCTCCTCGAACTCGGCCAGGACCGGATCGCCCTGCTGGACGGCCCGGACCACCGCGGCGCGGTCGACCGGCGTTCCGGCGGGGCCGGCGTGGGCCGGGAGGTCGAGCATCATGGCCAGGACCTCCTCCTGGGTGAAGTCGGTGCGCTCGGCGCCGGACGGCACGGGGTAGGAGTCCATGAGTCCGAGGAAGGCGACCTCCTCCCCCGCGGCCTGGAGGCGGACCGCCATCTCGTGGGCGACGATGCCGCCGAACGACCAGCCCAGGAGCCGGTACGGGCCGTGCGGCCGGACGGAGCGGACACGCTCCAGGTACTCCTCGGCGATCTCGGCGACGCTGTGCGGCAGCTCCCCGGGAACGGTGAGCGCCCGCGTCTGCAGGCCGTAGAGCGGCTGGTCCTCGGGCAGGTGCCGGGCCAGGCCGGCATAACACCAGCTCATGCCCATCCCGGGGTGAACGGCGAAGAGCGGTGGCCGCTCCCCCCGTGTCCGCAGGGGAAGCAGGACGTCCAGAGCGCCGGCGGGGTTCTCGGGCACCGCCTCGCCGCCCGACCCCGCGTCGGCCGGAGACCGTCCCGGCCGTCCCCGGTCCGTCTCGGCCGCCAACCCGGCGACGGTGGGCGAACGGAACACGTCCCGGACCCTGAGCTCGGCGCCCAGTTCCGTTCCGGCCCGGCCGACCAACCGCGCGGCCAGCAGGGAGTGACCGCCGAGATCGAAGAAAGAGTCGTCGATTCCGACCCGTTCCAGCCCCAGGACCTCGGCGAACAGCGCGCAGAGCGCCTCCTCGTGCGGGGTGCGCGGATCGCGCCCGACCTCGGTGGGGGCGTAGCGGGGCGCGGGCAGGGAGCGCCTGTCCAGTTTGCCGCTGGAGTTCAGCGGAAGGCCGTCCAGGACGACGGTCGCCGCCGGGACCATGTACCCCGGCAGAGAGCGCGCCGCGTGCGCGGACAGCTCGTCGGGGTCGATCCCGCGTCCGGCCCCGGCCACGAGGTAGGCGACCAGCCTCGTGTCTTTGGGGTGGTCCTCGCGAACCACGACCGCCGCCCGTGCGACGTCGGGGTGGGCGCAGAGGACGGCCTCGACCTCGCCGGGTTCGATCCGGAAGCCGCGGATCTTGACCTGGTCGTCCGACCGCCCGTGGAACCGGATGTCGCCCCCGGGGGTCCGGGAGGCGCGGTCCCCGGTCCGGTACATCCGGGAACCGGGTTCCCCGTAGGGGTCGGTGACGAACCGCCCGGCGGTCAGACCGGGCCTGTGCAGGTACCCGCGGGCCACTCCCCCGCCCGCCAGGTACAGCTCGCCGACGACGCCGGCGGGCACCGGCCGCAGCCGTTCGTCGAGGATGAGGGTCCGGGTGCCCGGCAGACCCCGGCCGATGTGCGGGTGCTCCCCCGCCACGGTCGCCATCGTGGCGTCGACCGTTGCCTCCGTGGGGCCGTAAAGGTTGAACGCGGCGACGCGGTCGGTCACGGCCGCCAGTTCGGTCCACACCTGGGCGGGTACGGCCTCACCGCCGAGTGCGAGGCGCAGCGGGGGGAGGTCCTTCGGCCGTTGGAGGAGCCCGTCGCGCACCAGCTCCCAGTGGGTGGGGGTCAGGCACAGGTAGGTGGTGCCGTGGCGCAGCAG
Source organism: Nocardiopsis moroccensis (assembly GCF_055763695.1). Classification (NCBI taxonomy): domain Bacteria; kingdom Bacillati; phylum Actinomycetota; class Actinomycetes; order Streptosporangiales; family Nocardiopsidaceae; genus Nocardiopsis; species Nocardiopsis moroccensis. The sequence continues at coordinate 4,432,960 of NZ_CP199747.1, forward strand.
CTCCCGGGCGAAGGCGTCCGGTTCCTCGCGGGTCCGGTCGTCCACGATCAGCACCGCGTCCCCTCGGCAGACCGGCGCCCACTGCTGCACGGAGGCGTCGAACGCCGCGCTGGCGGTCCAGGCGCAGACCCCGGGTTCGCTCAGGTAGAAACCGCCGTCCTCCAGGGAGCGGAGCAGGTGGGCGAGGTTGGCGTGGGTGACGGCCACGCCCTTGGGGCGCCCGGTGGACCCGGACGTGTGGATGACGTAGGCGAGGGAGTCGGGGTGCGGGAGCGGGTGGGGTTCGTCCCAGGAGGCGTCCGGAGCGGGAAACCGTTCGTCGGCGGGCAGCACGGTGACGGATGCGGAGAGCCCGCGCACGGCCTCGTGCGAGCCGGTGTGCGCGTCCGTCAGCAGCAGCCCGCCCCCGGAGTCCTCGATGATGCCGGTGAGCCGTTCCGCGGGGTTGCGCGGATCCAGCGGCAGGAAGGGCGAACCGCTCCGGAGTACGGCGACCATGGCGACGAGCAGGTCCGCCGAACGCTCCATCAGCAGGGCCACCGGCCGGTCACGACCCGCACCCAGGCCGATCAGCGTGCGGGCGAGGCGGTTGGCCCGGACGTCGAGCTCATGGTAGGTGAGTTCGTTGCCGTCGAAGATGACCGCGGTCCGGTCCGGGGTGCGGCGCACCTGCTCCGCGAGCCGTCCGAGGAAGGTCGACCGGTGCTCGGGCGGCTCCTGGGCGTCCGTCGGCGCGAGCTGCCGGATCCGCTCGTCCGGCAGGAGGACGTCGAGCTCGTCGAGGTTGCGTCCGGTGTCTGCGGTGAAGGCGCGCATCACCGCGACCAGGCGCCGGAGGAGGTCCCGCGCGGTCCGTTCGGTGAACAGGTCGGTGGCGTACTCCAGGGCGATGGTCGCGGGCCGGGTCCCGTCCGGCGTGCGGTCGGCGACGGTGAAGCCGAGGTCGAACTTGGCGGTACCGGTCTCGGCGCGGCCGTAGCGGCCCGGATCCGTCCCCTCGGGAACGGCTGAGACCTCACCCGTCGCCAGGGAGAGCATGGCTTGGAAGAGGGGGTGGTGTGCGGTGCTGCGCGTCGGGTTGACGAGCTCCACCACGTGGTCGAAGGGCAGGTCCTGGTGGTCGAACGCGGCCAGGTCGGCCTCCCGTACCCGGGCCAGCAGTCCGGCGAGGGTCGGGGAGCCGGAGGTGTCGGTGCGCAGGACCAGCGTGTTCACGAAGAACCCGACGAGGTCGTCGAAAGCGGGGTCGGTGCGGCCGGCCACCGGAGTGCCGACGGCGATGTCGTCGCCGACGCCCATCCTGGTGAACAGGGCGGCCAGCGCGGCGTGCACCACCATGAAGAGGGTGCAGTCGTGTTCGCGGGCGATGCGCCGGAGCCCGGCGTGGAGGTCCTCGTCGAGCACGGTCGTGACGGTGCCGCCCGTGTAGCGGGCCTCGGCGGGGCGGGGGAAGTCGAGCGGCCACTCCGCGACCTCGGGGAGCCCGCTCAGGGTCCGCTCCCAGTAGCGGGCCTGTCGGCTGTGGGCCGACTCCGGGTCCTCGGGGTCACCCAGCAGTGCGTTCTGCCAGAGCGTGTAGTCGGCGTACTGGACGGGCAGCGCGTCCCACGAGGGGGCGTGCCCCCGGCTCCGCGCGGCGTAGGCCTCCCGGAGGTCCCCGACCAGGGGGGCGAGCGACCAGCCGTCACCGATGGCGTGGTGCATCTGCACCACCAGGGCCGATTCACCCTCACCGGCGAGCAGCAGGTCGGCGCGCACCAGGGGCCCGGACTCCAGGTCGAAGACGTGGGAGTCGATCTCCCGGAGCACGTCCGGAATCTGCTCGGCCTCGTGCTCGCTCACCCTCAGGCGGATGTCGGAACCGTCCGTGACCTGCTGGTAGGGCTCACCCCGGTCGCTGGGCAGGACCGTGCGCAGCACCTCGTGACGCTGGACGACGTCGGCCAGCGCGGCCGACCACGCCTCGGGGTCGGGGCGGCCGTCCAGGCGCAGCACCGTCTGGATGTTGTAGGCGCGTTCCTGGCCGTCGATCTGGTGCAGGAACCACAGCCTGCGCTGGGCGAAGGAGAGCGGAAGGCGTTCGGGCCGCACCTGGGGCACCGCACCGGGGCGCGCGGAGCGGTCCCCGGAGGCCTCGACCGTCCGGGCGACCCCGGCCACGGTGGGCGAGGTGAACAGTTCCCGGAGACCGAGGTCGGCGCCGAGCACGGAGCGGATCCGGGCGATGAGGCGGGTGGCCAGCAGGGAGTGGCCGCCCAGGTCGAAGAAGGAGTCGTCGACACCGACCCGTTCCAGCCCCAGCACCTCGGCGAACAGCCCGCACAGGATCTCCTCGCGCGGTCCGCGCGGACCGCGCCCCGAACCCGTGGCGGACGCGAAGTCCGGTCGGGGCAGGGCGCGCCTGTCGAGTTTGCCGTTGGTGTTCAACGGCAGTGCGTCCAGGACCATCACGGCGGAGGGAACCATGTAGTCCGGCATCGCCTCCGCGACCGCGGCACGGACCCGGGCGCCGTCCAGGACCGCTCCGGCCGCGGGAACGACGTAGGCGACCAGGGCCATGGCCCCGCTGTGGTCCCTGCGGGCGGTGACGACGGTCTGGGCGACCCCGGGCATCGCGGCGACCACGGCCTGGATCTCGCCCGGTTCGACCCGGAAACCGCGCACCTTCACCTGGTCGTCGGCGCGGCCCAGGTACTCCAGGCGGCCGGGCGCGGCCCAGCGGACGACGTCACCGGTACGGTACATCCGCTCCCCCGCCTCCCCGAAGGGGTCGGGCAGGAAGCGTTCGGCCGTCAGGTCGGGGCGCCCCACGTATCCGTGCGCCAGTCCGGCGCCCGCCACGTACAGCTCCCCGGGGACGCCCGCGGGCACCGGCCGCAGGTGCTCGTCGAGGACATAGCCCCGGCGGTTGCCGAGCGGGCCCCCGATGGGCACGGGCCCGTCCTCCTGGTCGCGCACCTGGTGGGAATGGGTGAACACCATGCTCTCCACCGGCCCGTACCCGTTGTGCAGGCTGGTGTCGGGGAATGCGGCGCGAAATCGGCGCATGTGCTCGGCGGAGGGCTTCTCGCCACCGACGTGGACCTGTCGTGCTCCGTCGAAGACCTGGGGATACTCGTCCACGACCAGGTTGAACAGGCCGGTGGACAGGAAGAGCGAGTCGATTCCGTGCTCGGCGACCAGTTCGGCCATGCGCGGCGGTTCGGGGACCTGGCCGCTCTGGAGGACGCAGACGGAGCCGTGCAACAGTGCTCCCCAGAACTCCAGGACGAAGGCGTCCCAGGAGACGGGTGCCGACTGCAGCCAGACCCGGTCGGGTCCCAGTTCGGCGTAGTGCTGGCCGGTGAAGGTGGACACGATGGCCCGGTGCGGGGCGAGCACCCCCTTGGGTACGCCGGATGATCCGGACGTGAACATCACACAGGCGGTGCTCAGCGGTGACAGCTCCAGGGCGAGGTCGGTGCCCTCGTGTGCGTCGATCGGGGCCGCGAGGGTGTCTACGGGGAGGAGGCGGACCGCTCCCGTCTCCCGTTCCAGCAGAGCGGCGCGGGTGATGACCAGGTCGGCACCGGATGCCGACGCCATCGCCGCCAATCGCGTGTCGGGGAAGGCCGGGTCCAGGGGTGCGTATCCGGCACCGGCCTTGAGCACGGCCAACAGCGCGACGGCGTAGTCGACGCCGCGTTCCAGCAGGACGCCGACCATCGTGCCCGGCAGGACACCGTTCGCCCGCAGATGGCGGGCGAGCCTGTTGGCCCGGGTGTTCAGTTCGGTGTAGGTGAACTCGGCGCCCTCGAACACCAGCGCCACGGAGTCGGGCGCCGCGGCGGACCGTTCCTCGAACAGCGTGTGCACGAGGGCCGACGGTTCGCCCGCGGCGGTGTCGTTGACGTCGGTCACCAGGGAGCGGAACTCGTCGTCGGTGAGCAGGTCGATGTCGGCGACACCGGTTCCGGGATCGTCCGCGACGGCGGTGAGCACCCGGACCAGGCGCTCACCGAGCCCTTCCGCGGTCCGCCGGTCGAACAGGTCGCGGGCGTAGTCGACGACACCGGTGATCCCCTCGGGCCCCTCGTGGAAGGCGAAGGTGAGGTCGAACTTGGCGGTGTGGGAACCGAAGGGTTCGGGGCTGACGCTCAGGCCCGGCAGGTGCGGTTCGACGACGGTGTTGTTCTGGAGCACCATCATCACCTGGAACAGCGGGTGGTGTGCGGTGGAGCGCTCGGGGTTGAGCTCCTCCACCAACAGGTCGAAGGGCACGTCCTGGTGGTCGAACGCCGCCAGGTCGGTCTCGCGCACCCGCTCCAACAACTCGGAGAAGGCCGGGTTGCCCGAGGTGTCCGTACGCAGCACCAGCGTGTTCACGAAGAAGCCCACCAGGTCGTCCAGCTGCGGTTCCGTCCTGCCCGCCACCGGGGTGCCCAGCGGAACGTCCTCACCCGCGCCCGAACGGTTCAGCGTGACCGCGAGGGCGGCTTGGAGGACCATGAACAGGGTGCAGCCGTGGGCGCGCGCCACCTCCAGCAAGCGCCCGTGCAGGTCCGCGTCCAGACCGAAGGCGACGTTCCCGCCCCGGTGCGAGGGCACGGCCGGCCGAGCGCGGTCCAACGGCAGTTCCAGGACCTCGGGCGCGCCCTCCAGAGCCTTCCGCCAGAAGTCCAGCTGAGCCGCGGCCAGGCCCTCCGGGCCGGTCCGGTCCAGCAGGGCCTCCTGCCAGAGCGCGAAGTCCGCGTACTGCAACGGCAGCGGCTCCCACTCCGGGGCCCGGCCCCGGCAGCGCGCGGCGTAGGCCTCGGCCAGGTCCCGCACCAACACGCCCTCGGACCAACCGTCCGTCGCGATGTGGTGCACCAGCACCACCAGCACCGATTCCCCGTCGCCGGTCCTCAGCAGTTCGGCGCGCACGAGCAGATCCTCGGCCAGGTCGAAGGCGTGGTCGTTGATCTCCTCGATCCGGGCCGCGACGGCGGCTTCGGGGACCGCGCTCACCCTCAGGAGGCGGCGTTCGCGGGCCTGCCGCGCGCCGAGCACGTGCTGGCGGGGTTGCCCCTCGTGTTCGGTGAAGACGGTGCGCAGGATCTCGTGCCGCTCCACCACGTCACCGACTGCGGCTTCGAGGGCCCCTACGTCGAGTGCACCGCGCAGGCGCAGGGCCACGGAGACGTTGTACGTCGAACTCGCCCCCTCGAGACGGTTCACGAACCACAGCCGCCGCTGCGCGTACGACAACGGCGACTCCGCACCACGCTCCACCGCCGTCAGAGCCGGGCGATCGGCCGCGCCCCGCCCCTCGGTGACCAACCGGTCCACGCCCCGCACCGTCGGATCACGGAAGAAGTCCCGGAGCCCCACCTCCGTGTCCAGGACCGAACGCACCCGCGACACCAGACGCAGAGCCAGCAACGAGTTACCGCCCGCACGGAAGAAGTTCTCCCCCAGCCCCACCGACTCACGGCCCACCAACCCGGCGAACAACCCGCACAGAATCTCCTGACGGCTCGTACGGGGCGCGTCAGGTCCGGCATCGCCCTCACCGCTGCCCACGGGGGGCACCCGCTCGACCACACGAGTCGTCAGCGCCGCGCGCTCCTGCTCCGTCAGTTCCACACAGGAACCCACACGTACCGAGACGTCCTCGGCCATCACTCGCAGCACCCGCTCCAGCACCGCGACGAGCGCCCGGACCGTGTCAGCGTCGAAGACATCGCACGCGTACTCCACGACCCCGGAAAGTCCCGCCGGAGCCCCCGACCCGTCCCGGTTCTCCACGAATCCGACGGCGAGGTCGAACTTGGCCACGCCGGTGGTGACCGAGGTGACCTCCACGGCCGTACCGCCGAGGGTGGACTCCTCCGTGTCGGCCTGGTTGAGTGCGACCGTGACCTGGAACAGCGGGTGGTGTGCGGTGGAACGCTCGGGGTTGAGCTCCTCCACCAGCAGGTCGAAGGGCACGTCCTGGTGGTCGAACGCCGCCAGGTCAGCGTCGCGGACCCCTTCCAGGACCTCGGCGAAGGTCTTCTCCCCGGCCACATCCGTGCGCAGCACCAGCGTGTTCACGAAGAAGCCCACCAGGTCGTCCAGCTGCGGTTCCGTCCTGCCCGCCACCGGGGTGCCCAGCGGAACGTCCTCACCCGCGCCGGCCTTGGACAGGGCCGCCGCCACAGCGGCCTGCACCACCATCAGCAGAGTGCAGCCGCGTGCCCGGGCCAGTTCGGTCAACCGCCCGTGCAGGTCGGCGTCCAGACCGAAGGCGACGTTTTCGCCCCGGTGCGAGGGCACGGCCGGCCGAGCGCGGTCCAACGGCAGTTCCAGGACCTCGGGCACGCCCTCCAGAGCCCCCCGCCAGAAGTCCAACTGCTGGGACAGCAGACCGCCCTCGTCCTCGGCGGAACCCAGTACGTCGTACTGCCAGAGCGCGTAGTCGGCGTACTGGACCGGCAGCGGCTCCCACCCCGGCGCACGACCCCCACGCCGTGCGGCGTAGGCCTCGGACAGGTCCCGGACGAGCACGCCCTCGGACCAACCGTCCGTCGCGATGTGGTGCGTCAGAACGACCAGTACGGGCGCCTCGGAGCCAGGTGCGAAACAGCGGATCCGGACCGGGTGGTCCACGGACAGGTCGAAGGGCGTACGCGCGAACTCCCCCACCAGCGCGTCCACCTCCCCGGCCGCGCACTCCACCACCTCGAAGACCGGACACCCCTCAACCGGATCCAGCACCCGCTGATAGGGCTCACCCCCCTGCTCCCCGTAGACCGTCCGCAAAACCTCGTGCCGCTCCACCACGTCACCCAGCGCCGCCTCCAGCACACCGACGTCCAGACCGACACCGAAACGCACCACCACCGGCACGTTGTACGTCGAACCCGCCCCCTCGAGACGGTTCACGAACCACAGCCGCCGCTGCGCGTACGACAACGGCGACTCCGCACCACGCTCCACCGCCGTCAGAGCCGGGCGATCGGCCGCGCCCCGCCCCTCGGTGACCAACCGGTCCACGCCCCGTACCGTCGGGTCACGGAAGAAGTCCCGGAGCCCCACCTCCGTGTCCAGGACCGAACGCACCCGCGACACCAGACGCAGAGCCAGCAACGAGTTACCGCCCGCACGGAAGAAGTTCTCCCCCAGACCCACCGACTCACGGCCCAGCAAATCAGTGAACAAACCGCACAGGATCTCCTGCCGCGGGGTCTGCGCGCTCCCCGGCGCCGGACCGTCCTGTTCGGCCTCCGCAGCGGGTTCCTGGGCGCATCGGGCTGTCAGTGCCGTGCGCTCCGGGCCTGACAGGTGCACGGCGGCACCCACCCTCGCCGAGGTGTCCTCGGCCATCGCCCGCAGCACCCGCTCCAGCACCGTAGCCACGGCCCGGACCGTGTCCGCGTCGAAAAGGTCGACCGCGTACTCCAGGACACCGGCCAGACCGGCCGGGGAACCACCCCCGTCCCTGCGCTCGGTGAACCCCACGGCCAGGTCGAACTTGGCCACACCGGTGGAGACGGAGGAGAGCGACACCGACTCCACGCCGTCGAACGCCGCCTGCCCGCCCGATTCGCCGCTGACCGCGACCGTCACCTGGAAGAGCGGGTGATGCGCGACCGCGCGGTTCGGGTTGAGGCTCTCGACGACGAGGTCGAAGGGCACGTCCTGGTGCGCGTAGACCTTCAGGTCGGTCTCACGCACCCCGGCCAGCATCTCCGCGAACGTCCGGTCCGGATCGACCCCGGTACGCAGGACCAGGGAGTTGACGAAGAACCCGACCAGGTCGTCCAGGGCCTCCTCATCACGACCGGCCACCGGAGTCCCGAGGGGGATGTCGTTCCCGGCGCCGGCCTCGGACAACGTGACCGCCAGGGCCGCCTGCACCACCATCAGCAGAGTGCAGCCGTGTTCCCTGGCCACCCGTGAGAGTTCCGCGTGCAGGTCCGCGTCGACGTCCAGGGGTACCTGCGCACCGCGTGCGGTCGGGACGGCCGGACGCGGCCGGTCGAAGGGCAGCGTCAGCGGGCTGGGGGCGCCCTCCAGCGTCCGGTTCCAGAAGTCCAACTGTTGGGCGAGGAGGCTTTCGGGGTCGTCCGCGCTGCCGAGGACGTCGTGCTGCCAGAGCGCGTAGTCGGCGTACTGGACCGGCAGCGGCTCCCACCCCGGCGCACGACCCCCACGCCGTGCGGCGTAGGCCTCGGACAGGTCCCGCACCAACACGCCCTCGGACCAACCGTCCGTCGCGATGTGATGCACCAGCACCACCAACACCGACAAGCCCGAACCACACGAGAAGAAACGCACCCGCACCGGATAATCGACCGCCAGATCGAAGGGCGTACGCGCGAACTCCCCCACCAGCGCGTCCACCCCCCCGGCCGCGCACTCCACCACCTCGAAGACCGGACACCCCTCAACCGGATCCAGCACCCGCTGATAGGGCTCACCCCCCTGCTCCCCGTAGACCGTCCGCAAAACCTCGTGCCGCTCCACCACGTCACCCAGCGCCGCCTCCAGCGCACCGACGTCCAGACCGACACCGAAACGCACCACCACCGGCACGTTGTACGTCGAACCCGCCCCTTCGAGACGGTTCACGAACCACAGCCGCCGCTGCGCGTAGGAAAGGGGGATCACGGTTACTCCTTCTCGGATGGGGTTCGCCGCCGGTCTGGCGTGCGGGCCTGCGGGGTCGTTCGGGGGCCGGCGGGGGGTCGAGGACAGGGGATCGACCCCCCGCGGGCGGATTCGGCCGGGCGGGTTCTCCGAGCGGGAGCGCCCACTCAGACCTCGGACTCGATGACGGACGCGAGGTCGCGCAACTTCGGGTTCTCGTACACGGCCTTGAGCGGGATCTTCACCCCCATCCGCGCCTTGACCTGGGAGACCAGCTTGATGGCCAGGAGCGAGTGGCCGCCGAGGCGGAAGAAGTCGTCCTGGGCACCGATCACCGAGACGCCGAGGACCTTGGCCCACACCTGGGCGATGAGCTGTTCCACGGGGCTCAGGTCCTCGCCGTCCGCGCCGTTCCGGTCCGTCGGCTCGGGGTCGGGCAGGGCGGCGCGGTCGAGCTTGCCGCTGGGCGTTCTGGGGAACTCGGTGAGCTCCACGTAGGCGGCGGGCTCCATGTAGCCGGGCAGCTCGGTGGCGGCGAGATCGCGCAGCCCCCGCTCCGGTCCGGCGCCGCGTGCCCGGTAGTAGGCCACCAGCGCCGGGCCCCCGGCCAGATCGCGCAGGTCGACGACCACCTCGGCGACACCGGGATGGGAGCCCAGCACGCCCTCGATCTCACCGGGCTCGATGCGAAAGCCCCGCAGTTTGACCTGGCGGTCTCCCCGGCCCAGGTACTCCAGACGGCCGTCCTCGCAGCGGCGGGCCAGGTCACCGGTGCGGTACATACGCGAACCGTCGGCGGCTTCGAGGTCCGGGACGAAACGCTCGGCGGTCAGGCCGGGGGCTCCGCGGTAGCCGCGGGCCACCCGGTGCCCGGCGAGGTAGATCTCACCGGCGGCGCCCTCCGCCACCGGACGCAGGCGCTCGTCCAGCAGGCGCAGCTCCAGACCGGGGAGGACGGCGCCGATGTGCGGTTCGCGGGAGGGGTCTATCCAGCCCGCGGTCGCGTCGACGGTGCACTCCGTGGGCCCGTAGACATTGACCGCGCGGATCGATCCCTGCTCCGCCATCGCGCTCAGGCGCTGCCACAGGGGTGGGCTGATGGGCTCGCCTCCGATGAGCATCGTCAGCGGCCCCGCCGCGCGGTCCGGGCCCAGGTGCCCCTCCAGGTGGTCGAGCAGCAGGTCGGCGTGGGACGGGGTGATGTCCAGGTCGGTCAGGGCCTGCTCGTCGATGAGCCGGGCCATGGCAGCCGGGTCGGACCGGGTCCGGTCGTCGAGGGTGACGACGGTGTCACCCCTGCAGAGGCGGACCCACTGCTGGACCGAGGCGTCGAAGGACGCGGAGGCGTTCCAGCCCACGCGGCCGCCGGGGGGACCGACCAGGTGCTCGTCCTCCAAGTCCGTCAGGAGGGCCGAGACCGAGGCGCGGGCGACCTCCACGCCCTTGGGCCGACCGGTGGACCCGGAGGTGTAGATGACGTAGGCGAGGTTGCCGGGGCTGACGGCCGCGGGCAGGAAGGGTTCCTGGCCCGCCTCGGCCATGGTCCGCCCGGGGACGATCTGGCAGATCGCGAGGGTCTCGGCGGCGGCTCCCTCCGCACGGCCGCAGTCCCCGTGACCGTCCCCACCAGCAGTACAGGGCACGACGGCCAGGTCCGCGGCGGCGTTCTCCAGCAGGTGGCGGCGGCGCTCGGCGGGCAGGGCCGGGTCGACGGGCAGGTAGGCCGATCCGGCCGTCAGGGTGCCGATCAGGCCCAGGACCAGATCGGCCCCACGGGGCATGCACAGGGCGACGACGCGCTCACGACCGATGCCTCGGCCGACCAGTGCGCGGGCCACCTGCACGGCCCCCGCCCTGAGCTGGTCGAAGGTGAGGACGCGGTCCCCGTCGACGACGGCGTCGCGGGAACCGGGCACTTCGGCGAGGCGGTCGAGAAGGTCCCGGACGGCGCCGCCCCGCCCGGTCGGGGTTGCGAGGGGTTCGGTCCACGTGGTCACTGGGCGCTCCCGCTCTGGCTCGTACCGGTGGCGGGGGGAGCGGTCGGGGCGCAGTCGGCCAGGGGCACCGGATCACCCATGGCGACGAGGATCTTCCGGTCGCCCTCGAAGGCCTCCCGGCCGTGCGCGTTGAGGATGTTGTCGACCAGCAGCAGGTCGCCCACCTGGTAGGTCTCCCTACGGGTGGCCCTGGTGTAGGCGGCGTTGAGCGCTTCGGCCTCCTCCCGGGTGAGCGGGGTGCCGTCACCGACGAAGGTCTCGAAGGGCAGCCCGTCCTCGCCGTAGGTCTCCAACAGCACGTCGCGGACGTCCTCGTCCAGGGACCACCGGCTCCAGAAGGCGGCGTGGTTGAACCAGACCCGCTCCCCCGTACCCGGGTGGGTGATGATCGCCGACCGGCGCTGGCGGGTGCGCAGCGTCTCGGCGTCGAGCCACTCGCAGCCGATGACGTTCTCGGCACAGTAAGCCTCGACCTCGGCGGGGGACTCGGTGGCGAAGCTGGTCTGCCAGGGAAGGCCGGCCAGGGCCGAGTAGTTGCGGACCAGCAGCCAGCCGTGTTCCTCGAACCTGCGGCGCAGGTCCTCGGGGATCAGTTCCAGCACCTCGCGCATGTCGCCCACCGTCGTCGCGCCGCCCTTCTCGGGGGCGACGACGCAGCAGAACATCAGGGTGCCCGGGAAGTCGAGGGTGTAGCTGTTCTCGTTGTGCAGGCGGATCGGCTGGATGGCGGGGAGGTCGGTCGACGAGAACACGCCGCCGCCGAAATCGGTGCGCGGGGTCGCCTTCTCCTTGTAGGCGGCGGGCTGGGGCATCAGCACGTCGCGGACCCGGCCGAAGGCGGCGGCGTCCCGGACGGGGAGACCCCTGACCAGAACGCTGCCCGCCGAGGCCAGTTCCCCGGTGATGGCGGCGCGCTCGCGCTCCAGGATCCGGACCGCCTCGTCCATGTCCCGCGCACCGTGGATCTCGATGATCGAGGGTTTGCCCGCCTCGCGGCGCGGCGTGGTCCTCTCGGTTACCAACGACATTCTTCCTCCTTCTTCCTCACGGGTCCGACCACCCGCGCTGCGTACGGTCTCTTCTTCGTTCCGCCGAGCTGTTCAGGACGCGTGTGCGACGGACACCGACGCGGTCACCGAACCGATGACCGCCATGAAGCGGGCCATGTTCTCCTCGCTCTCGTCGAAGTAGAAGTGGCCCCCGGAGAGGATTTCGACGGAGGTCTCACCCCGGTTCACCTCGCGCCATTCCACGAGGTCGCCCACCGGCACGACGGAGTCCGCGTCGCCGCCCACGATCGTCACGGGGACGTTCAGGGTGCGCACGGCGTCATCGCGCCGGTAGGCGTCGTCGAGGGAGAAGTCGGCTCGGATCGAGGGCAGGATGATCTCCCGCAGCTCGGGCTCGTCGAGGATCTCGTGGTCGGTGCCACCCCGGGCCTTGATCGCCTCCACCAGGTCCTCGTCCGAGAGGGTCTCGGGCAGGACCGGGCTGGGGTTGGGCAGGAAGGGGGCACGGCAGGCCGATCCGATGAGCGCCCGGGGCGGGCGCCCGGCCTCGGTGAGCCCCCGGGCGACCTCGTAGGCCACCAGGGTCCCCATGCTGTGGCCGAGTACCACCAGGTCACGGTGGTCATCGGCGAGCAGGGACACGATCGGGGAGACCAGGTCGTCGATGCTCTCGGGCAGGTCGTCGGTGAACCGCGAGCCCCGGCCCGGGTACTGGGCCACCAGCAGGCCCGCCCCCTGGGGAAGGCGCTCCTCCCACTGGGCGTAGTAGTGGGCGTTGCCTCCGGCGTGGGGCAGGATCAACAGGGACGGGGCGCCGGGAGAACCGCGCCGCAGTTCCCAGAGGATCTCACTCGCGGCCGATTCGTTTTCGAATTCCATTATTCCATTCCTTTCCAGTTCGCACTTACGGGCCGACGTCAATCCCCGGGTCCACCCGGACCGCCATCGGGAATTCCTTCTGCGGAACTGATCGAATAATGGAAAGATATGCCCGTGTCCGTGGCGCACGAGGCAGGAAGTGACGGCAAGGTGGCGGCAGTTCCAAGTCGGCGTTCTGCCTCACGTCGGAGTCGGGCCGCGGGAGCGAACGGCGCAGCGGCCGGTGCCCCGGTCAGGGGCCCGGCCGCTGCGGGGGGCGGGGTCGGCGGGGTCAGCCGCCGAGTTCCACCCCGGCCTCGGTACGGCGGCGCAGAGCCGGCCGGGCCCGGGTCACGGGCGCTCGGTCGAGGCGTTCGGCGAGCTGGGCCACGGTGGGGGCGCGGAAGATGTCCTCCAGAGTGGTTTTCGTGTCCGTGGCGGAGCGGATGCGGGCGATGAGCCGGGTGGCGAGCAGGGAGTGCCCGCCCAGATCGAAGAAGGAGTCGTCGATCCCGACCCGCTCCAGGCCCAGCACCTCGGCGAACAACCCACACAGGATCTCCTCGCGCGGGTCGCGGGGCCCCCGCCCCGAGACCGCCGCCGCGAAGTCCGGAGCGGGCAGGGCCCGCCGGTCCAACTTGCCGTTGGCGGTCAACGGCAGCCCGTCCAGCACCACCACCGCCGACGGCACCATGTACTCCGGCAGGGCGTCGGACACCGCGGCGCGGACGGCGGCTCCGTCCAGTTCCGCGCCGGCGACCGGGACGGTGTACGCGACGAGCGATGCGGCGCCGCCGTGGTCGTTCCGAGCAACGACCACGGCCTGGGCGACGCCGGGCAGAGCGGACAGCACCGCCTCGACCTCACCCGGCTCCACCCGGAAACCCCGCACCTTCACCTGGTCGTCCACCCGGCCCAGGTAGTCGAGATCGCCGGAGGACGACCACCGGACCAGGTCACCGGTGCGGTACATCCGCTCCCCCGCCTCCCCGAAGGGATCGGGCACGAACCGCTCCGCCGTCAGATCCGGACGCCGCAGATACCCCTGCGCCAACGTACGACCAGCGATGTACAACTCACCCGGGACTCCGACGGGGGTCGGGCGCAGGCGGTCGTCGAGGACGTAGGTCCTGGAGGCGCCGATCGGACCGCCGATGGGGATGGAGCGTTGGCCGGCCCGGACCGAGACCACCTCGAAACTGGTCGAGAACCCCATGTTCTCCGCCGGACCATAACCATTCACCACCCGAACCCCGGAATGCTCCCCCAAAGCCCTGCCCACATGCGCAACCGACGCCGCCTCACCCGCCGTCATCGCCACACGCACCACATCGAACACCTCAGGGCGCTCATCCAACATCACATTGAACAAACCCGCCGACATCTGCAGATTCGTCACCCCGTGCTCCACCACCAGATCAGCGATCGCGTCGAAACGCGGCCGCTGCCCCGGCTGCAACACACAACGCCCACCGAAAAGCAGAGCACCGTAAAGCTCCAACGCGAACGCGTCCCACGACACCGGCGAACACTGCAACCACACCTGGTCCGCATCGAAATCCAGATAGTCCTGACCCCAGAACGTGCCCACCACACCCCGATGAGCCGTCACCACACCCTTGGGCACACCAGACGAACCCGACGTGAACATCACACACGCAACGTCCTCGTACGAGACCTCGACCTCCAGGTCGGAGTCCCCGTACGCGGCCACACCGGCCCCGTCCACCGACAGCACCCGCACACCCGGAGCCGACGGCACATCCCGGCCGTCCGCATCCGCGAGCACCGTGCCGACCCCCGCCGAGGCCACCACCGATTCCAGTCGGGCCGCCGGGAAGGCCGGATCCAGCAACGTGTAACCCGCGCCCGCCTTCAGCACCGCCAACAGCGCCACCACCATCTCCGGGCCCCGCGGCAGGTACACGCCCACCAACTGGCCGGAACCCACCCCCCGGTCCCGCAGGTACCGGGCCAACCGGTTCGCCCGCGCGTTCAACTCCCCGTAGGAGACCCGCTCCCGCCCCGACACCAACGCCACCGCACCCGGCACCCGAGCAGCCTGCTCCTCGAACACCCGGTGCAACACCCCACCGTCCAGGGGGGACGAGCCGGACCGGTTGAAGTCCGTCAGCACACGCCGCCGCTCCCCGGCGGAGAGCAGTTCGATCTCGGCCGGCACGACCTCGGGGTCCTCCGCCACCGCGGCCAGCACCCGCTCCAGACGGGCCACCAGAGCCGCCGCCGTGTCCCGGTCGAACAGGTCGACCGCGTACTCCAGCGCACCGGACATGCCCTCGGGCCCTGTGGAGAAGGAGAACGTGAGGTCGAACTTGGCGATCCGCCATCCGAACGGTTCCCGTTCCGCGTCCAGTCCGGGCATCGTCTGGCCGACGCCGTCCTGAAGCACCAGCATGACCTGGAAGAGCGGGTGGTGCGCCATGGACCGGGTCGGCGAGACCGCCTCCACGACACGGTCGAAGGGCACGTCCCGGTGCTCGAACGCCGCCAGGTCCGCGTCCCGGACCCCGTCCAGGATCCGTGCGAACGCGCGGTCCCGGTCGACACGGGTGCGCAGCGCCAGCGTGTTCACGAAGAACCCGACCAGGTCGTGCAGGGACTCGTCGTCGCGTCCCGCCACGGGTGTACCGATCGGGACGTCGTCACCGGCGCCCGAGCGGGCGAGCACGACGGCCAGCGCGGCCTGCAACACCATGAACAGCGTGCATCCCCGGGATCGGGCGATCTCCTGCAGCCGTGCGTGCAGTTGCGCGTCGAGGGAGAAGGCGAGGCTCTCGCCGCGGTTGGAGGCCACCGCGGGCCGGGGCCGGTCCGTCGGCAGTTCCAACACCTCGGGGGACCCGTCCAGGGCCCGGCGCCAGAAGTCGAGCTGACCGGCGGCCGGGCTTTCCGGCTCCTCCTCGTCCAGCAGTGCGTTCTGCCACAGCGTGTAGTCGGCGTACTGCACGGGCAGGGGACTCCAACCGGGGGGATCACCGACGCTGCGGGCGCGGTACGCCTCGGCGAGGTCGCGCAGGAGGACCGTTTCGGACCAGCCGTCGGTGGCGATGTGGTGCAACAGCACCACCAGTACCGTCTCCCGATCGGAGATCCTCAGCAGGTCGGCACGTACCGGAAGGTCTTCGGCCAGGTCGAAGACCCTGCCCACCAGGGTGTCCACGGCCTGCCCCACCCCGTCGGACGGGCAGTCCGCAACCGCGAGGCTCAAGCGCGACCGGGCCTCGTCCTCCCCGAGGACGCGCTGGTGGGGCTCGCCTCCGGGCGCGGGGAAGACCGTACGCAGGGCCTCGTGGCGGCCGACGACATCGCCGAACGCGGCACGGAGCGCCTGCGCGTCGATCTCACCGCGCAGCCGTAGGACGAGCGGAACGTTGTAGGAGGTGCTCCCCGCCTCCAGGCGGTTGAGGAACCACAGCCTCCGCTGCGCGAAGGAGAGCGGCAGTACGTCGGGGCGAACCGCGGGCACGACGCCCGGACGGGAGCACCTCTCGCCCGCCGCCTCGATGGAGTCCGCCACGCCCTCGACCGTGGGGGCGGCGAACAGTTCCCGCAGCTCCACTTCGGCCCCGAGGGTGGATCGGATGCGGGCGATGAGCCGGGTGGCGAGCAGGGAGTGCCCGCCCAGATCGAAGAAGGAGTCGTCGATCCCGACCCGCTCCAGGCCCAGCACCTCGGCGAACAACCCACACAGGATCTCCTCCCGGGGCGTGCGCGGGGCCCGGCCGGTGGAGGCGTGAGCGTAGTCCGGAGCGGGCAGGGCCCGCCGGTCCAACTTGCCGTTGGCGGTCAACGGCAGCCCGTCCAGCACCACCACCGCCGACGGCACCATGTACTCCGGCAGCGTCCGGGCCAGGCCGGTGCGCGCAGCGTCGGTGTCGAGGTCCGTTCCGGTCTCGGGCACCGCGTAGGCCACCAACCGCCGATCGCCCGGACGGTCCTCCCGAACCACCACCACACTCTGGGCGACGCCGGGCAGAGCGGACAGCACCGCCTCGATCTCACCCGGCTCCACCCGGAAACCCCGCACCTTCACCTGGTCGTCCACCCGGCCCAGGAACTCCAACTCCCCGTCACCGGTCCACCGGACCAGGTCACCGGTACGGTACATCCGCTCCCCCGCCTCCCCGAAGGGATCGGGCACGAACCGCTCCGCCGTCAGATCCGGACGCCGCAGATACCCCTGCGCCAACGTACGACCAGCGATGTACAACTCACCCGGTACGCCCACCGGCACCGGGTTCGACCACTGGTCGAGCACATAGACCCGGGTACCGCGCAGTGGCCTCCCGATGGGGATGGAGCGTTGGCCGGCCCGGACCGAGACCACCTCGAAACTGGTCGAGAACCCCATGTTCTCCGCCGGACCATAACCATTCACCACCCGAACCCCGGAATGCTCACCCAAAGCCCTGGCCACATGCGCAACCGACGCCGCCTCACCCGCCGTCATCGCCACACGCACCACATCGAACACCTCAGGGCGCTCATCCAACATCACATTGAACAAACCCGCCGACATCTGCAGATTCGTCACCCCGTGCTCCACCACCAGATCAGCGATCGCGTCGAAACGCGGCCGCTGCCCCGGCTGCAACACACAACGCCCACCGAAAAGCAGAGCACCGTAAAGCTCCAACGCGAACGCGTCCCACGACACCGGCGAACACTGCAACCACACCTGGTCCGCATCGAAATCCAGATAGTCCTGACCCCAGAACGTGCCCACCACACCCCGATGAGCCGTCACCACACCCTTGGGCACACCAGACGAACCCGACGTGAACATCACACACGCAACGTCCTCCGGGGACACCTCCACACCGAGGTCCTCGGCTCCGAGGGCACCGATCGCCTCCTCCTCGGCGTCGATCAGCACCTTGCACGAACCGGGCACGTCCAGGGCCGTGCGCGACGCGGAGTCGCAGACGACCGTCCGGATACCGGCGTTCCCGACCACCGATTCCAGCCGGGCCGCCGGGAAGGCCGGATCCAAAAGTGTGTAACCCGCACCCGCCTTGAGCACCGCCAACAGCGCCACCACCATCTCCGGCCCCCGAGGCAGGTACACACCCACCAACTGCCCGGAACCCACCCCCCGATCCCGCAGATACCGGGCCAACCGGTTCGCCCGAGCGTTCAACTCCCCATACGAGACCTCCACACCCTCGAACACCAGCGCCACCGCACCCGGCGAACACGCCACCCGCTCCTCGAACACCCGGTGCAACACCCCACCGTCCGCGGCCTCGGCCCCGCTGCCGCCGAACTCCGTGAGCACCCGGCGCAGCTCGTCGGCGGAGAACACGTCGATCCGCGCCACCCGGGCGCCGGGGTCGTCCGCCACCGCCGCCAGCACCCGCTCCAGGCGGGACACCAGGGCCGCGGCCGTGTCCCGGTCGAACAGGTCGACCGCGTACTCCAGGGTGCCGACGATCCCCGAGGGGGCTCCGGCGTCGGATTCCTCGTGCAGGTCGAGGGTCAGGTCGAACTTGGCCGCACCCATGGAGTGGAGTTCCATCGCGGCTTCCAGGCCCGGCAGCTCCGGACCCGCGTCGGCGTTGTTCTGCAGCACCAGCATGACCTGGAACAGGGGGTGGTGTCCGGTCGAGCGCGTGGGCGCCAGGGCCTCCACGACCCGGTCGAAGGGCACGTCCCGGTGGTCGAAGGCGGCCAGGTCGGCTTCGCGCACCCGGCTGAGCAGTTCCCCGAACGAGGGGTCGCCCGACACGTCCGTACGCAGCACCAGCGTGTTCACGAAGAACCCGACCAGCTCGTCCAGGGCCTCGTCGGAACGCCCGGCCACCGGGGTGCCGATCGGGACGTCCGCGCCGGCGCCCGAGCGGGCGAGCACGACGGCCAGCGCGGCCTGCAGCACCATGAAGAGGGTCACGTCGTGCTCGGCGGCCAGATCCGTCAGCGCGCGGTGCAGGTCTGCGGGGATGCCGACGCCGACCGTCTCGCCCCGGTGGGAGGCGACCTGCGGCCGGGGCCGGTCGGCGGGCAGCTCCAGGACCTGTGGAGCACCGGACAGGGTTCGCTCCCAGAAGGCCGTCTGGACGGCGATCAGGCTGTCCGGGTCCGACTCCGCGCCGAGGACGTCCCGCTGCCAGAGCGCGTAGTCCGCGTACTGGACCGCCAGCTCGGGGCGGTCTGTCCAGTCCGGGGCCCCACCGCGCGACCGGGCGGTGTACGCGGAGCCCAGATCGTCCATGAGCGGGCCCATGGACCAGCCGTCGCTGGCGATGTGGTGCACGAGGACGACCAGGACCGACTCCCCCTCCCCCGTCCGCAGCAGCCGTCCCCGGATCGGGATCTCCGTCTCCAGGTCGAAGGCGTAACGCACCGCGCGGTCGATCCCGGCCCGGAGTTCCCCGTCCGCGGTGTCCTCGGTCTCCAGTACCGGACGGTCCGACAGGATCCGCTGGAACGGCTCACCGGCGGCGGACGGGAAGACCGTGCGCAGGGCCTCGTGGCGGTCGGCCACGTCCGCCAGCGCCGCCCGGAGCGCCTCCTCGTCCACCTGGCCGCGCAACCGCAGCACCACCGGAACGTTGTAGGTCGCGCTCGGCCCCTCCATGCGGTGCAGGAACCAGAGGCGGTGCTGGGCGAAGGACAGCGGCACCCGTTCGGGGCGCTCGGCCGCCGTGAGCGGTCTGCGCACCGTGCCGCCGGAGGCGGAGCGGACCAACGCGTCGATCCCGGCGACCGTGGGTGCGCGGAACACCTCCCGCAGGCCCAGTTCCGCCCCCAGCACCGAACGCACCCTGCTGACCAGCCTCGTCGCGAGCAGGGAGTTCCCGCCCAGGTCGAAGAAGGAGTCGTCGATGCCGACCGCCTCCACTCCCAGGAGCTCGCGGAACACGCCGCAGAGGATCTCCTCCTGGGGAGTGCGCGGGGCCCGGCCGGTGGAGGCGCGGGCGTAGTCGGGTGCGGGCAGGGCCCGCCGGTCCAGCTTGCCGTTGGAGTTGAGCGGCAGCGCGTCCAGGACCACGACGGCGGAGGGCACCATGTGGTCCGGCAGCGTCCGGGCGAGGTCGGCGCGCAGGGCGGCGGGGTCGGCTTCCGTTCCGGTCTCGGGTACCGCGTAGGCCACCAGCCGCCGATCGCCCGGACGGTCCTCCCGCACCACCACCGCGCTCTGGGCGACGCCGGGCAGAGCGGACAGCACCGCCTCGACCTCACCCGGCTCCACCCGGAAACCCCGCACCTTCACCTGGTCGTCCACCCGGCCCAGGAACTCCAACTCCCCGTCACCGGTCCACCGGACCAGGTCACCGGTACGGTACATCCGCTCCCCCGCCTCCCCGAAGGGATCGGGCACGAACCGCTCCGCCGTCAGATCCGGACGCCCCGCGTAACCCCGCGCGAGCCCCGCGCCGCCGACGTGGAGTTCACCCGGAACGCCCACCGGAACGGGTCGCGACCGGCCGTCCAGCACGTAGCAGCTGCGGTGGGCGATGGGCGCGCCGACGGGGACCACGGGTCCGTCGATCCCGGTGACCCGGTGCGCGTTGGTGAAGACCATGCTCTCGACCGGGCCGTACCCGTGCTGCAGCCGTACCTCGGGGAAGGCTTCGAGGAACCGGCGCATGTGCTCCGGCGAGGGGGCCTCGCCCCCGGTGACGACCTGCCGCGCGCCGGCGAACACCTCCGGGTGCTCGTCCAGGACCAGGTTGAACAGGCCCGCGGAGAGCCACATGGAGCTGACGCCGTGTTCGGCGGCCAGAGCCGCCATCCGGGTCGGTTCGGGCGCCTGCCCGGGTTGGAGGACACACGCCGATCCGTGCAGCAGAGCACCCCAGAACTCCAGCACGAACGCGTCCCAGGAGACCGGAGCGGTCTGCAGCCACACCTGCTCCGGACCGAAGTCCAGGTAGTCCTGCCCCAGGAGGGTGGAGACCACGGAACGGTGCGGAGCCACCACTCCCTTGGGCACCCCGGTCGAACCCGACGTGAACATCACGCACGCCGCGGCGCCGGAGGGTACCGGCAGGCCGAGGTCGTCGGCGGCGTGGCGGGCCACGGCCGCGGCCTCGGTCACGGCGTCGATCCGGACGAGGCGCTCAGCGCCCACCCGCCGCCAGGCCAGCCCCGACCTGGTCACGACCAGGTCCGCGCCGGCCGCCGACACCATGGTGGCCAGACGCTCGTCGGGGAAGGCGGGGTCCAGGGGCAGGTAGGCGGCGCCGGTCTTGAGCACCGCGGGCAGCACCTCGGCGAACTCCTCGCCCCGCTCCAGCAGCACGCCCACCGTGGCCCCGGCCCCGATCCCGAGTTCGCGCAGATGGCGTGCCAGACGGTTGGCGCGGCCGTTCAGCAGGCCGTAGGAGACCTCCGCGCCCTCGAAGACCACCGCGACGGCGTCCGGCGCGGCCGCCGCGCGCTCCTCGAACACCTCGTGCACGGTCAGGTCCGGCGCGGCCTCCGGCGCCCGGCGGCCGAACTCCTCGACCACCCGCCGGTACTCGGCCCCGGAGACCAGCTCCAGGTCGCCCACGGGAGTCTCGGGGTCCCGGCACAGCGAGTCGAGCAGCCGGACGAACGAGTCGGTGCGGCGTTCCAGGTCCTCGGGGGAGAAGACCGCCGGGTTGGCGTCGAAGTCGACGTGCAGGGCGCCGTCCCGGCCGCGCTGCAGGATGTCGATCCGCAGCTCCTCGATGGGGCCCTGGAAGATGTTGTGCGGCACGCAGGGCAGTCCGCCGAAGTCGACGTCGTAGTCGAAGGACATGATGTTGACGAGCGGGCCGAACTCGCGCCGGGTCTGCGGGGTCTGGCCGAGCAGCTGCCGGGTGGCCGCGACCGGGTGCCGCTGGTGCGGCAGGCAGGACCGCAGTGCGGCGGCCGCGTCCCGGGCCAGCTCCGACGCGGGCAGGGCCGGGTCCACGGCCAGGCGCAGCGGGATGACGTTGGAGTACATGCCCGGGGTCCGGCGGCTGAGCTCGGTGGTGCGCGCGGTCACCGGAAGGCTGAGCAGGATGTCGCGCTCCCCCGTCCACCGCTGCGTGTAGGCGGCCACCACGGCCATGAGCAACTGCTTCCACCGGGTCCCGGACCGCTCCGCCGCCCGCCTGATGCGGGCCACGCCCTCCTCGTCGATGATCCGGGTGGAGCGCAGGTAACGGGGGCCGGGCTCCTCCCGGCTCCGGGTGAGCGCGGTGTGGTGCGGGGCCCCGTCCAGGTACCCGGACCAGTAGCGGCGGTCCTCCTCGCGTTCCGGTCCGGCCTCGTAGGCCGCCGCCTCGGCCGCCAGTTCGCGGAACGAGCCGAGGGGCCGCCCGGTGTCGGCGCCGGAGAGCAGCGCGGTGTACACCTGCGCCACCCGGCGGGCCAGCAGCATGAAGGTGTATCCGTCGACCATGAGGTGGTGCGCCCGGTGGAACCAGATGTGGCGCTGCCCGCCGAGGTGGAAGAGCACGTGCCCGTAGAGGGGGTCCCGGGTCACGTCCGCGGGGACGGCCAGCTCCTGGCGCATCATCGCCAGCGCCCGGCCCCCGGGGTCCTCGGCGGTGCTCAGGTCCACCACACGCATGGGGTAGGTCAGCTCCGGGTCCACCCGCTGCCGGGGCCCGGCCTCCGTGGCCAGGAAGCGTGTGCGCAGGATCTCGCTCTCCGCCACGACGCGCCCCACGGCGTCCTCCAGGACGGCGGCCTGGAGCGGGCCGGTGATCTCGTAGTACTCCCCGTTGTTGAGCATCGGGCTCTCGGGATCGGTTTCCTGGGTGAACCAGATTCCGCTCTGCGCCTCGTTGAGCGGCCGGACGTCATCGAATTCGCAGAGCATCGATGTCTCCTACCTTTCTGAAGATCGTGGACCGGCGCCTCCGGTCGGCGGAGGGCCGTGACGGGTCGGGGAGGGCTCCGTCCTCCCCGGGCTGCGGGGAGGACCGGCCCCTCAGTGGACGGAGAGCGGTTCCGCCGCGACCGCGGCGGCGGGGGGCCCGGGCAGGAGGACGTCCTCGGCGTCCAGTGCGGCCGGGGAGTACTTGCCGAGTGCGCTGATGAGCAGCCTGGCCTCCAGGGCCAGTGCGCTGACCAGGTTGACCAGGCCGTTCTCGGGGTCCTCGTCCACCGCGAGGAGCGCGGCGCGGCCCAGGCCCACGGCCCGCGCCCCCAGGGCCAGGGCGACGACGGACCGTCCGGCCTCCCACATCCGCCCCGAGGCGAGCAGGCACCCGTCCGGCGTACCGACCCTGCGCAGGCACTCGCCCAGCGGCAGGCCCACCCGGTCCAGGAAGACCGACGGGGCCCAGCCCGAACCCCCCTCGGCCCCGTCGACCGTGACGGCGTGCGCCCCCGCCGCCCAGGCCACCCGGGCGGCGTTCCCGATGTCGCGGCCGGGCGGGAGTTTCACCCAGACCGAGGCCCGGGGGAAGTTGTTGCGCATGAACTTGATCTGTTGGTCGAGGATCTCCGCGGTGAACGTGCCCGGGCTGGAACTGCGCAGGCACAGCCCGCCCCGGGGGTCCAGACGACCGCTGACGTCGTAGCGGTCCGAGAGCCGGTCGGCGTCCTGGTCACCGACCATGGTCATGCCGCCCAGGCCGGGTTTGGCGCCTTGGCCGACCTTCAGTTCGAACCCCAGTCGGCCCGACTCCAGCAGCGGTGCCGCCGCGGGGTCGGAGTAGACCTGGTTCCACACTTCGGCGTCGGCGTCCTCCGTGCTCTGCTGGACGACGACGCCCCCGCTTGCCTCGGGAAGCTCCTCGCCGTAGGCCTGCAGCCTGCGCAGCAGGGAGGAGTCCGTGCGGTAGCCGTGCGTGGGCACCACGTTCTCGCCCACCACCATGGGGATCCCCAGGCGGCCGGCCTGCCGTCCCGCGGCCAGGGCGAGCTCCGCACCCACCTGCGTGGAGCCGAAGGCCGAGACGTACACCGGGAGTTCGGACACGAAGCCGCCGATCCGGGTACGCAGGTCGACGTCGCCGAAGAGCGGTTCGCGGGCCAGGTCGATCAGCTTCTCCAGGCGCCGGGGCATGAACACCGGTGGCACCAGGCGGGCCGCGTCGAGCGGATCCTCGGTGCCGCGGGAGGTGACGTCGGCTCCGAGGACGGTCGCCCCGTAGGCGCTGTCCGGAGGGAACACGGCGGCCGCGCCCCGGCGGGCACGATCGCGGATCGCCTGTTCCGGCAGGCCCTGCGCGTGCAGGCGGTTCATGCCGACACCACCCCGGGGAGCTTGGGGTAGGCGGTGACCTGCCACAGGGAGTCCATGCCGGTCAGGTAGCGCAGGACCCGTTGCAGTCCCATCCCGAAACCGGCGCTGGCGGGGATGCCCTGGCGGGCCTCCTGCAGGTACCAGCCGTACTTGGCGGGGTTCTCCCCGCTCTCACGGATACCGGTGACGATCGCCGCGTAGTCGGACTGGCGTTCGCTGCCGCTGACCAGCTCGCCGTAGCCGCCGTGCGCCAGCAGGTCGAAGTTGCGCAGCACACCGGGACGCTCGGGATCCTCCCGGTCGTAGAAGCCGCGGGAGCCCTTGGGGTAGTCGGTGACGAAGAACGGCCGGTCCGCCTTGTGGGACAGGACCGCCTCGCCCTCCCAGTCGATCTCGGCCCCGGCGTCCTGGTCGTGGCCCGTGCCGCGCAGGGTCTGGACGGCGTCCGCGTGGGTCCGGTGCTCGAAGCCGCCCCGGAGCAGCTCCTTGAAGAAGACCGTGTCCCGACCGAGGCCGCGGAGCAGTTCGGGGGCCCTCTCGACCACGTGCCCGACGATGTGGGTGAGCATCCCCTCCGCCACCCGCATGGCATCGTCACGGGAGGCCCCCGCGATCTCCACGTCGATCTGGTGGAACTCGAAGAGGTGACGCCCGGTGGAAGCGGTCTCCGGGGGTTCGGCGCGCACGTTCGGCGCGATGTAGAAGAGCTTGGGGAAACCGCGCAACGACGCCTGTTTGTAGAGGATCGCGCTGGTCATGAGCTTGTAGCGGTGCCCGTAGAAGTCCACGTCGAGCTGTTTGGAGCCGCGTCCCCCGGGGTCGGTCACCGGCCCGGTCAGGGGAGGCAGGAGCTCGACGAAACCCTGTCCGCGCAGGTGGTCACGGGCCGCCGCGAGGACTTCCTGTTGGATGAGCATGATGTCGCGCGTGGTCTGCGAACCGAGGTGCTCCCCCAGGGGCGGGATGGGCCGGACTCCGTCGGGGTTGCCGTGCTCGTTCATGGGTCCTCCGTTTCGGAACGCCGGTGTCGGCGGTCGTGGGGGTTTGCTGGTGGAACCGCTCAGATGACCCGGTCGTAGCGCTGTTCGACGTGGTGGAGCATCATGAGCAGGGTGTCGGCGGTCAGCGGGGGGTGCCCCGCCGAGTCCACTGACACGGGGATCGGCATGTCCCCCGTGGTCAGCCAGCGCAGGTAGCCGTGGTCGTCGATGTAGCTGCGTGCCCGGCCCCGGTTGTCGGGGTGCAGGCAGAACGGGAGGTCGAGCCAGCCCCGTTCGAAGGCCCGCGGCAGGGCGCGTCCGACGTCCGGGTCGGTGTCCAGGACCGCCTCGATCAGTGCACGGGCCTCGTTGAGGACGCCGCTGTCCCCGGCCGTGCGCACGCGTGGGCCGGCCGCCTCGGCAGCCCGCGCGCTGTTCTCCAGCGCGCGGACGTTCTCTCCGATGGTGGGGATGCGGTGGGCCTCCGCCTCGGTCTTGACGATGACGCGCGCCGCGCCCGCCCGCACCGCCGTGCGCGCCGCCTGTTCCATCAGGAGGGCCGCGCCCCCGGGGGTGCGGGGGTAGACACCCATGTAGGCGTAGAACACGACGTGCCACTGGCTGTCGGGCAGGTACTCGCCCGCCAGCTTGCGCAGCGCGAGCACGGCCTCCTCGTCCTGTGCGGGGTGGGTCTGCTGGGCGTAGCTGAGCGAGATGCTGCGGATACCGTGCTGCCGGAAGAAGATGCCCTCCAACAGGCTGATCGCGACGAGCAGGCTGGGCGGGCAGAGTTGGCCGAGCATGCACCCCCCGAAGCTCTCCAGGTGGGGTCGGCGCCCGTCGTCACCGGACTCGGCGAGGAGTTCGGTGCTCTCGGCCCAGCAGTCCACCGCTTCACGCAGGGGGGTCCGGCTGTAGGGCAGGCAGTAGGAGACGGGTCCGCCCTCGGTGGCCTCCAGCCCGAGGCGGGTCAGGGTGCGGAAGATGTCCTGCGGCCGGGAGGAGCCGTGGCGGACCTGCACGGGGAAGCCCGCGTCCCGTACCCCGTCGAGCAGCGCCAGGGTCTCGTGGTCCGGACGTGCGACGATCGGGTAGCCGTTGAGCTTGACGCCGCGCGCCAGGGCTTGGCGGACCGCCTCGTGGTTGCCGGTTCGGGTGTAGCTGTCCAGGGTCAGGGTTCCCACGGTGACCGCGTCGGCGGCCCTGGTCGCGGCCAGCCCCGAACGCATCCGCTCGAGGTCGCCGAATCCCATGCGGGGCTGGACGACCAGGTGTCCGCTGCGCTCCGCGGCGGCGACGAAGTCACCGAACGCGACGCGGTCGGCCGCGGGGGCGGGTACCGCGGTCATGAGACCGCCCTCAGCCCGCGTACGGAGACGAACTCGCGGAAGCCGTCCAGCTCGTGTTCGTCGAAGACCGCGTCGAAGCCCTCGTTGAGGAGCCGACGGGTGAAACCGACATCACGGACTCCGTCCACGCCCAGTTTCCCGCCCACCACCAGAGGAATCCGTTCGAGTCCGGGCACAGCGCGCAGGTGCCGGACCAGTCCGAGCGCGTCGTTGAACCCGTGGCCGTTGACGCTGCTCACCACCACCAGGTCCGGACGGTGTTCCAGGCATGCGAGCGCCAACAGGTCCTCGGGAACACAGGCCCCGATATTCACGACCTCGTGACCCATTTCCTCCAGCAGGAGCTGCATGAAGATGAGGTTCCAGGTATGGGAGTCGGAAACGGTACTGGAAACGATGGACTTGGGCCGGAAACCCGTAACGCCACCACGGAACATCTATCCCACCTCGACAATGGCGCTTGGCCGTTGATTTCTTTCCTCACCGAAAAGGTACGTCCGGCGCGGACGGAGAACGGGAAGTGCTGTCGGCAGATTCGGCGGCATGTGCGCCGACCGCGGATCAGGCAGCGATCCGGGACCGGGGCCGTGGGGTATGCGCGGCACGCAGGACGCGGATCAGGTTGAGCGTGTGCACCCGGGCCTGGCCGGTACCGCGCTCGCAGCGCACGAGCCCCCGGTTGATCAGGCTGTTCAACGCCCTCCCACAGTCGGCGAGGGGGATACCACCGATCCGGGCCAGGCCGTCCGCGCGTTCGCCGTCGGCTGTGGCGCAGAGCAGGTCCAGCACGGCCTCCTCGTCCGGTGCCAGGGCGGCCGAAGCCCGGCGCAGGCCTTCGACGAGGCCGGGTGCGGCGGGCCCGGTCAACGGGCTGAGGAACGGCAGGGGGTCCTCACGCAGGCAGGACAGCAGGGTGGCCGGATCGTAGAGGGTCAACCACGTGGCCGCGCAGACCAGTGCGCCGGGGAGGCGGTCGACCAGCGTGCAGATCTCGGCCAGGTGAGGGGTCTCCCGCAGGCCGGGGCCGGGCGAGAGCCGGGCCTCCCCCAGGTGCCAGTCGAGCACGTCGACGGCAGCGGCCGGGGTGAGCGCGGCCAGGGGGAAGACCAGTTCACCGGGTTGGCCGTAGGGATGGTCGGCCACCGCGAGTACCCGCAACGCGGCACAGTCGCGGAGGAGACGGGCGAGCACCGCCTCGTCGGGCGTCCCGGGACGGGGAGCGTCCAGGACCAGCAGCGCGGGCCGGCCGCCCACCGCCCGTGCCAGGTCGGCCGTCCCGTCGTTCTCCGCGTCCGAGGAACCCTCGCCGAACAGGCCCTCCACGGCCCGCTCGACGAGGCGGCCCAGCTCATCGGCGGGTGCCGGTGAGCCGTGGCCGGCACCCGTGGCCAGTAGGACGGGGAGCCCGCAGGACCGGTGGTAGCGCTGGGCGACCTCGACCACGAGGCGGCTCTTGCCCGCCCCCGGGGCCCCGGTCACCGTCACCAACCGGCGGCCCGGCGCGGCCAGGGCCATCGCCAGGGCCGCCGCCTCCTCCTCCCGGCCCAGGATGGGGGTTCCGGTGGTCGGCGGCGGCACGGTGACGGCGTCGGGGCCGCACAGGCTGACCACGTGCCCGGTACGCCTTCCCGCGGCGGCCCGAAGGTCCTCGCGGTCACGGTCGCTGAGCCGCAGCGCCTCTCCCAGCAACCGGAGGGTGTCCCGGCGCGGGTGCAGGGCCCTGCCGTGCTCCAGGTCCCGGATGGCGCGGACGCTGATGGTGGAGAAGTCGGCCAGCTCCTGCTGGGTGAGTCCGGACCGTGCACGGTACCGGCGGAGCAGACCGCCGAAGCGATGGTTCTCGATGGGGGATGCCATCCTCTGCGTCCTCTTTCCTGTGGGTCAGTTAGGAACGGGGCCCATTCTGGAAAGGAGCACTATCTCCGGCGCATCGTCCGGGAAACCCACGGTCCGGGGTCGGCGGGCCCCGTCCGAGCACCGGCGCAACGAAATCGCCGATACCGCTTCCAGCTGCGAGGACACGGAAGAAAACGGGAACGCTTCGGGTCCCCCCGGGCGACCGGGGCTGAGGATAGCGGCGTGATAGCCAAACCATCGACTCGGGGATGCCGCTGATTTCTAGATTCGTGTTCATCGAAGGAACGAACACGAAAGGCAAACGGATGAAGCTCCTCAAGACCCTCGCCGCCGCGGTCATCGCCGCCACCGCCACGCTCGCCCCGATCGTCCTCACCCAGGCCGCCGCCCACGCCGGGACCACCCTGACGCCCGGCGCACCCGCCCCCGGGGAAACCGCGAACAACGACCCCTGGGAGCCGTAGACCGACCACCGCCGGCGCGGGTCTACCAGCGTTCGGAGGGCGGTGTGCCGACGATCCTCACGGCCTCGGCGCGCTGGAGTTCCCTCCCCTTGTCCGTGAAGACCCCGGCCGCCCTCTCGGCGAGTTCGACGGCCTGTCCGTGCTCCCCCAGGTCCTGGAGCAGACGTGCCAGGTCCAGTGCGACCTCGGCGGCGCCCTCTCCGTCGCGGATGTGTTCGCGTACGGCCAGAGCCCGGCCGAAGAAACGCCGGGCCTCGCCCGTACGTCCCAGCCTTCCGCAGGCCCGTCCCAGATCGTGCAGGAGGTAGCCCTCACCGATCGGGTCGCGCAACTCGCGTACCAGTTCGAAGGAGTCCGTGAAGATGCCCAGCGCCTCCCGGTGGTCCCCCTTCAGCAGCGCGTACTGCCCGATCCTGCGCAGCACCTGCGCGCGGCTGCGGGGGTCGCCGGTGGTCTCGGCGCACCGGCGGGCCCGCACGAGTTCGTCCATACCCCGCTCCTCCTCGCCCAGGCTCATGCGTACGTGGCCGGTGAGCAGGAGGGTGCGGCCCATCCCGGCCACGTCGCCGATCGACTCGAAGACCGCATAGGCCTGGGAACCGTAGTCCAGGGCGCGCTCGCGGTCGCCGTCGGCGTTCGCCAGATGGGCGAGTTCGCGCAGGCACTTGGCCCGGCCGAGCGGATCATCGATCCCGGTGAAGATGTCCAGGGCGGAGGCCATCGCCGCGCGTGCCTCCCCGTTCCTGCGCTGGTCCAGGTAGAGGCAGCCGTTGGAGAAGGTGATCGCAGCCATCCCGCGCCGGTTGCCGGCGGTGCGCACCGCCTCCATGGCCCGCTGGTTGGTGAGGGTCCACTCGTCCGGGTGGCAGCGCCGGCTGAACAGTGTGAGCAGGGACACCGCGAGATCCCAGCAGAGTTCGTCGAGCCCCGCGTCCGCCGCGGTCTCCACGGCCGCGTAAAGGTTGCCCTGCTCCCTCTCCAACCACTCCATCGGGTCGTCGAGGACGGCCTCGGTCAGCACACGCGGCGGACGCCACCGCGCCCCCTCCCCGTGCAGGAGCAGGTAGTCCCCGCCGTGGATGCGGCGGTTCGCCTCGTCCACCAGGCTGAGCCACCCACCGACCAGGCGGCTGACGGCCGCGCTCCGGTCGGGCTCGGGTTCCTGGTCGAGAAGGCGCTCTCGGGCGAACAGCCGGATGATGTCGTGGAACCGGTACCGGGGGTCACCGCCGGGGTCGATCCCGGTGACGTCCAGCATCTGGGCGTCCACCAGGGGTTCGAGCAGGTCGGACGGGTAACGCCGGTGGTCGTCGAGCAGGGCCCCGGCGATCCAGCCCGGTTGGCTCGGCCCGTCGGCCAGGGCGAACAGGCGCAGGCTCCGGCGGGTGAGGGCGTCCATACCGTCATAGGTCAGGCTGAGGCTGGCTCGGACACCGAGTTCTCCGTGGGTGAGCTCGTCCAGACGGTGGCGTTCGTCGGAGAGCCGGTTGACCATGGAGGCCAGGGACCAGTGGGGGCGTGCCGCCAGACGGGCGGCGACGATGCGCAGGGCCAACGGCAGCCGTCCGACCGAACGCACCAGGGCGTCGGCCGCGACGGGCTCGGCATCCACTCGCCCGGAGCCGACGATGCGGCGGAGCAGGTCGAACGACTGGTCCCTGTCGAACACGTCGAGTTCGACGAGAACGGCCCCGGGCACACCGGTGAGCCTGGCCCTGCTGGTGACGATCACACCGCAGCCCGGGCTCCCGGGAAGGAGGTCTCCGACCTGGCGCTCCGATCCGGCGTCGTCCAGCACGAGCAGGACCCGGCGGTCGGACAGCAGGCTCCGGTACATCTCCGCGCGCTCGTCCCGGCCTTCGGGGATGGACTGGCCGGGGATCCCCAGGGCCCGGAGGAAGCGGGCGAGCACATCCGCGGTCTCGGTGGGGGTGTCGCGGCTGCCGCGCAGGTCGCAGTAGAGCTGTCCGTCCGGGAAGTACTCGTCCTGAAGACGGTGCGCGACATGGACGGCCATGGCGCTCTTGCCGACCCCCGGACGGCCGATGACAACGGCGACGCCGACCGCGTGACCGCGTTCGGGGAGTGTGAGGGTGACCTCCACGGTCCTGACCGACTCGGTGCGACCGACGAAATCAGCGGTGTCGGCGGGCAGTTGGCGGGGCCGGGCCTCACCGGAACCGTGGTGGGGGTCGGGCTCGTCGGGGAGAGCCACCGCCGGTTCGGGCGCCGACTCGGTTCGGGAGTCCGGGGCCGCGCGGACAGGGGCCGGGGGCGCCGGGGCGCCGACCGCCTCCGTCCTCAGCCGCAGGCCCGGGGCTCCCGAGAGGATGTCCGACTCCAGGGCGCGCAGCTCCTCGCCCATCTCCAGGCCCAGCTCCTCGACGAACAGGTCCCGGCCCCTGCGGTACACGTCCAGCGCCTCGGCCTGCCTCCCCGAGCGGTAGAGGGCGAGCATCAGCTGTCCCCTCAGGCGCTCACGGAGGGGGAACTCCTGTACCAGCGCGTTGATCTCGCCGATGAGCCCGCTGTGACGGCCGAGCCCCAGTTCGAGGTCGATGTAGGTCTCGATGACGTTGGTACGGGCCTCGTCCAGGCGCGCGGCCTTGGTGGCGAGACTGCGGCTGGAGATACCGCTGAGTGTGGGACCGCTCCAGAGCCCGGCCGCCCTGCGCAGCAGAGCCGCCGCCTCCGCGTCCCGGCCTTCCCGGCCGAGGACCTCCGCCTCGGCGGTGAGCCGGTCGAAGCGACGCACGTCGATCGAGTCGGGGTCGGTCTGGAACTGGTATCCCGGAGGCCTGGTCACCAGGGCCGCTCCGGTCGGGGCAAGGCTCTTCCTCAGTCGGGAGACGCAGATCTGTACCTGTGTACGCGCGGTCCCCGGTGGGTCCTCGTCCCATATCGCGTCCACGAGGTAGTCGGTGGACACCACGTACCCGGCCTCCAGCAGCAGAGCGGCGAGAACGACCTGCTGCCGCCCCGGAGGGATGCGCACCTGACCTGCCGGATCCTCGACCTGAAGAGGCCCGAGAATTCTAAAGGGAGGATCTTCCGCGCCCTCGACAAGTGTTTCAAAGCCGATATCGGGCCCCTTAGAAAACAGGGTCGGGGTAGGCCGACCAGGATTATGCTCGGATCCTTTCCGGACAACTTAGCCACTCGAAAAGCAGATCGTCAATATCAGGCCGCCAACAACAGGGAAACGGATGGTAGCCATGCGATAGCGGGCCAATAGGGGCGGTGGCCATTCTGGAACCAGAACCGAAACACACTCCGTGACCCCCCGGGCGGAACCATGACGATCCGTGACCACACAGGAGGCCGGAGCAGAGAGGAGTGGGCGTGCCGCCAACCGGAAACGATCACAACCGCCCATCACCAGGAGCCACGATAACCTCACTCGGAGTGGACCACGTTCGGCTTTCGTACCACTATCTGGATCACGGAGACATTGACGGATACGCGTCGCTCCTCGCAGAAAAAGTGCAGATAAAGCGGCCGGACCTTCCGCTGGCGCACGGACGCGACGAAGCCGAAAGGCTTTGCGGGGGCCCGTTCCGTCCCCGGGGTTTCCATGATCTCTACCGCGTGTTCGGGCAGTCCGGAGACATCGCCGCGGTCGGCCGGTTCGTGGTGCCGCCGCACGGGCCCGGCCAGGCCCCCGAGGAGGTGGACTTCGTGGACATCTTCACCCTGACGGATGACGGCCTGATCCTCGGGCAGCGACGGTTCCTGTCCCCGCACTACGCGGATCGGCCGCGCGGCGGGGGGTAGACCGGATCACGCGCCCCGGGCCGGGCCCCTCACCGGGCCCGTGTCCGACCGGGGTCGACGGGGCCCTCCCGGTCCACGCGGAACCGTTCGCTGCCAGGGCGCGTCACAGACCACGACGAACGCTCCTCATCCGGAAGCGGCGCCCCACCGTCGTGTGCCCCTCCCGGTGCCGAGCCGATCCCCGTTCACCTCTCAGAAAGAGGCCCCCACGTGTTGCTGAGTGCGTCCTCCACCGGACAGGAGGCAGCCGACGCGGCCTTCCTGACCGCCGGTGTCGCCCTGGCCGTCGGCGTCATCGTCCTCATCGCCCTGCTCCTGATGGTGACGAGGCTGTTCCGCAAGGTCGAACAGGGCAAGGCCCTGATCATCTCCAAGGTGCGGGACGTCCACGTCACCTTCACCGGTGCGATCGTCCTCCCGGTCCTGCACAAGGCCGAGATCATGGACATCTCACTCAAGAGCCTGACCCTGGAGCGAGGCGGCCGTGACGGCCTGACCTGCAAGGACAACATCCGCGCGGACATCAAGGTGTTCTTCTACGTCCGGGTCAACGAGACCGCCGAGGACGTCAAGAAGGTCGCCAAGGCGATCGGCACCGAGCGCGCCAGCGACCAGGACACCCTCCAGGAACTCTTCAACTCCAAGTTCTCCGAGGCCCTCAAGACGGTCGGCAAGCAGTTCGACTTCGAGGAGCTGTTCACCCAGCGTGAGGAGTTCCGCCAGGCGATCGTCTCGCTGATCGGCACCGACCTCAACGGCTACATCCTCGAGGACGTCGCCATCGACGAGCTGGAGCAGACCCCGCTGCACCAGCACGACGCCAACAACATCCTCGACGCGCAGGGTATCTCGAAGATCACGGAGCGCACCGCCTCCGAGCACAAGCGCACCAACGAGTTCGAGAACGACCGCCGCAAGGAGATCGACCGGCAGAACACGGAGACCGCCGAGACCCTCGCCGAGCTGGAGAAGCGCCGCGAGGAGGCCGCGGCCAAGGCCAAGCGCGAGATCGAGATCATCCGCGCCCAGGAGGAGGCCGAGACCGCACGCGTCCAGGCCGAGGAGCGGCTCAAGGCCGAGGCCGCCAACCTGCGCACCTCCGAGTCACTGGGCGTCCAGCAGCAGAACCAGCAGCGTGAGATCGCGGTCGCCGAGAAGAACCGCGAGCGCGTCATCGCCATCGAGTCCGAGCGGATCGAGAAGGACCGCCTCCTGGAGGTCATCGGCCGCGAGCGCGAGACCGAGCTGAGCCGCATCGCCAAGGACAAGGAGGTCGAGGCCGAGAAGCGCGAGGTCGCCGACGTCGTCCGCGAGCGCGTGGCCGTCGACCGCACCGTCGCCGAGCAGGAGGAGGCGATCAAGAAGCTTCGCGCCGTGGAGGAGGCCGAGCGCCAGCGCCAGGCCATCATCATCCACGCCGAGGCCGAGGCCCAGGAGAACCTGGTCAAGGACATCAAGGCCGCTGAGGCGGCCGAGGCGGCCGCCAAGCACCGGGCCCAGGAGGAGCTCACGCTCGCCGAGGCCCGCCAGCAGGCCGCCGAGCTGGACACCCGCGCCAAGATCCGTCTCGCCGAGGGCCTGCAGGCCGAGGCCGCGGCCGCCGGCCTGGCCGAGGTCCAGGTCCGCCAGCAGGACGCCGAGGCCGTCGAGAAGCTCGGCCGCGCCGAGGCCGTCGTGGCCCGCGAGAAGGCCGAGGTCGAGGCCGACGCGGTGGAGAAGAAGCTGCGTGCCGAGGCCGCCGGCCTGACCGACAAGGCCGAGGCCATGGCCGCCCTGGACCAGGTCAGCCGCGAGCACGAGGAGTACCGTCTGCGCCTGGACGCCGAGAAGGAGGTCCGGCTGGCCGGGATCGACGTGCACCGTCAGGTCGCCGAGGCCCAGGCCACCGCAATGGCCGCGGGTCTGGAGAGCGCCGACATCAGCATCGTCGGCGGCGACGGCGCCTTCTTCGACCGCATGGTCAACTCCATCGGCATGGGCAAGGCCGTCGACGGCTTCGTCGGCAACTCCGACACCGTCCAGGCCCTGGGCAACGGCTGGCTGAACAGCGAGGGCAACTTCGCCGAGGACATGAAGAAGGTCATGTCCGAGGTCGGCACCGAGGACGTCAAGAACCTCACCGTCTCCGCACTGCTGCTCAAGCTCATCGCCGCGGGTGGCCCCGAGGCGGGCAAGCTCGACAGACTGCTCACCACGGCCCGTTCCATGGGCCTGGACCAGCTCCCCGTGAACGCTCTCGCCCCCGTGAAGCAGTGAGGTAGTCCTCCGTGACCGAGGCCCACTCCCAGGAAACACAGTCCCAGGAGACTGAAGGCCCCGGACCCGACACCGAGGACGCGCGGTCGCTGGACGCGGGCACCTACGAGGTGCTCCGCGCCCGGCTCCGCGAACAGACCGGTGAGCTGGCCCGGCGGACCGAGGAACTCAACAACCGCCGACTGGAGGTCTTCGGCTCCGCCGAACTCTCCCTGCGCGGCACCGAGCGCATCCGGACCGAACACAACTGCGTGCCCCGGGACATCG
Organism: Nocardiopsis moroccensis; assembly: GCF_055763695.1. Classification (NCBI taxonomy): domain Bacteria; kingdom Bacillati; phylum Actinomycetota; class Actinomycetes; order Streptosporangiales; family Nocardiopsidaceae; genus Nocardiopsis; species Nocardiopsis moroccensis. The sequence continues at coordinate 4,467,543 of NZ_CP199747.1, forward strand.
TGAGCGTCGGACGCTCCGTCGGGGACGCCGCCGACGGGGACATGATCCTCTTCGGCTACAACGTCTACATCGGCATGCAGAGCCAGACACACGTCAGCGACGTGTTCTCCCTGCACCGGTACGAGCACGGCGGTGCCTCCTTCGAGTTCACCGACGCGCCCGAGGACGCCATCCCCGGGCTGCTCGCGCACGAGCGGTTCCGCCAGGAGTTCACCCAGCTCTACCGCTACTACCGGGACGCCCGCCTGCTCCAGCTGCGCCGGGTCGAGGACCGGCTCCTCGCCGTGTTCCAGACCGGCCCGCGCACCGAGGACGTGCGGGTCCTGCGGTGGTCGGTGGCTCCCGACGGCGGGATCACCTACCTGGACGACCGCGGCGAACGCGACCACGTGTTCCCGCCCGCACACGACTTCGAGTGGACGGAGACCACCCGCGAGGACCACGTCCAGGGGCGGCACCCGCACATCTCCGTCCACGACACGCTGTTCGTGGAGACGGTCGGCGGCGACCTGACCGTCAAGATCGAGAACAACACCGAGGTCGGCGAGGGCGTCTACAGCGAACCCGTCGACGAACCGCTGCAGAGCCTGGCCGACGCCTCGGTGCACCACGCCCGGGTCGGCGCGCTCATCCTCCTGCGCGTCCTGCCCTACAACGAGACGACCTGGCGCCACCTGGTCTTCAACACGCGCACCAAGGAGGTCGAGCGCCTCGACGGCATCGGCCAGTCCTGCCAGCGACTGCCCGACGACCAGGGGCTCATCTTCCCCGGCGGCTACTACCTGGCCACGGGGGTCGCGCGGACCTTCGACACCGACGTCACCGACCTGGAGTTCGAGCGGGTGGTGCGCTCGCCCAACGGCGAGGACGTCCTGTACGTCTTCCACTCGAGGGCGGACGGCCGCAGCCTGCTGCTGTCGTACAACACCATCCGCAAGGAGGTCGCCAACCCCATCGTCTGCCACGGCTACTCGCTGTTCGACGACGGGACGATGACGGTCTTCCGCGACAACTCGGGGGAGCCCACCCGGGTGCACCCCATGCAGGTGTGGCAGACCCCGTACGTGTCCGACGTGTACGCGGCCGCGCAACCGGTCGGCACCGGCCCGCTGGAGCGGATCGGCAACGCCGAACTGGTCCAGGGCGTCTCCGAGTGCCTGTCGGTGGCGCGCATCGCCGAGGACATGCGGCCCTCCACCGAGGTGTTCGAGGCGCTCATCGCGTCCTGCCGCCGGGTCCTGGACCGGTTCCACTGGCTGGGAGAGGCGGAACTGGGCGACCTGGCCGCCCCGCTGGGCGAGGTGCGCTCCACCGCGGAGCGGGTCCTGGACGAGTTCGAGACCGTTCAGGAGCTCACCCGGCAGGCCGACGAGAGCCTCCGTGAGACCGAGGAGAAGGTCACCGCGCTCATCCGCCGGTCCCGGGGCGAGACCCCGCGCTCGGCGGAGGGGTGGGTGAGCCGGCTGACCGACCTGCGCCGCGCCCAGGGGCAGGCCGCCACGCTGCGCGAGATGCGCTACGCGGACACCGACCGGATCGACGCGGTCGAGGAGGGCCTCGGCGAGGAGATCGCCTCCGTCGGGCGCCGCACCGTGGCCTTCCTCGAACAGGACGACGCCTTCGACGGCTACCACACCGAGGTGGACCGGCTCGTCGAGGAGGCCGAGGCCCTGGACGCGGTCAGCGCCGCCACCGCGGTCGGTGAACGGATCGCCGAACAGACCGAGGGCCTCCAGGTCGTCACCGAGGTGATCGGCTCCCTCGACATCGGTGACGCCCAGGTCCGTACCCGCATCCTGGAACGGATCAGCGAGGTGATGGCCGGGGTCAACCGGGCTCGCGCCACACTGGAGTCACGGCGCGGGGAGCTGCTCGCCCTGGAGGGCCGGGCCGAGTTCGCCGCCGAGTTCGCCCTGCTGGGACAGGCCATCACCGGGGCGATCGCCGCCGCGGACACCCCGGAGCACTGCGACGAGCAGCTCGGCCGGATCATGCTCCAACTGGAGAACCTGGAATCGCGCTTCGCCGAGTTCGACGACTTCCTCCAGGAACTGTCGGACAAACGCGAGGACGTCTACGAGGCCTTCTCCACCCGCAAGCAGGCGCTGGTCGACGAGCGCTCCCGGCGGGCCGACCGTCTGGCCTCCTCGGCCGCCCGGGTGCTGGAGGGCGTGCACCGGCGGGTCGCCGCGCTGACCACGCTGGAGGAGGTCAACACCTACTTCGCCTCGGACGCGATGGTGGCGCGGCTGCGCCGCACCGTCGAGGAGATGCGCGAACTCGGCGACACCGTGCGCGCCGAGGAGCTCCAGGGCCAGGTCCTGGCCGCCCGGCAGGAGGCGGGGCGGGCCCTGCGGGACCGCACCGACCTGTTCGAGGGCGGTGCCGGAGGGGAGACCATCCGGCTGGGCAGGCACCGGTTCGCGGTCAACACCCAGCCGATCGACCTCACCCTCACCCCGCACGACGGACACATGTCGGTGGCCGTCACCGGCACCGACTTCCGGGCGCCCGTCACCGACGAGGCCTTCCAGCAAACCAGGCACCTGTGGGACCGGCTGCTGGTCTCGGAGAGCCCCGAGGTGTACCGGGCCGAGTACCTGGCCACCTCGATCCTGGCGGCGGCCGAGGAGGGGGCCGAGGGTCTGACTCTCGACGCCCTGCACGACGCGGAGCTGCACGCCGAGAACGGGGACTCGCTGCAGTCCCTGGTGCGCGGGGTCGCGGAGACCCGGTACGACGAGGGGTACGAGCGGGGCGTGCACGACCACGACGCCGCCCGGATCCTCTCCGCGCTGCTGCGGCTGCGCGCCGGCGCGGGTCTGCTGCGCTACCCCGGACGGGTGCGGGCCGTGGCCCAGTTGTTCTGGGCACACGGCACCGACAAGGATCAGCGGTCGGCCTGGAAGACGCGGGCATCCTCGCTGGCACGGGCCCGGAGCGTGTTCGGCGCGCGCAGGTCCGCGGCGATCGACGGGCTGCGCGGCGAACTCTCCGAGGGTGTGGACGCCTTCCTCACCGACACCGGCCTGCACCAGGACGTCGACCTGGAGCTGGTGGGCGACTACCTGTTCGAGGAGTTGGCCGCGGACGGGCCCGCCGAGCGCGGGTTCGTCTCGGGTGCGGGCGCCCGCCGGCTCCTGGACCGGTTCCACCGGGCGCTGGGCAGCACCAGGGAGACCACCCGCACGTCCTTCGAGGAGGACCTGCGCAGGCTCGACGACGACCTGGCCGCACGGCACCAGCTGGTGACGGCGTGGCTGGAGGCGTACGCGACCACCCTGGAGGAGCCCCCGGCCCCGGGCGACCTGCCCGAGGCCGCGGCGATCGCCCTGACCAGGGGCACGCCCCCCGGCCGGGGCGAGGGCGTCGAACGGTACGAGTCCTCGGCTGCGGTGAGCGAGCACGTCACGGGCCTGCTGGGTGCGCACCCGCGGATCAGCGAGCGCTCGCTCCAGGTCCGGCTCGACGAGATCCTGCCGCGCACCCGGCGGTTCCGGACCCTGGACGTACCCGCCTACCGGGACTTCCAGCGCAGACGGAACCTGCTGGTGGCCCAGGAGCGCGAACGCCTGCGGTTGGCGGAGTACCGGCCGAAGGTGATGAGCGGGTTCGTGCGCAACCGGCTGCTCGACGAGTCCTACCTGCCGCTCATCGGCGACAACCTCGCCAAACAGCTGGGCGCGGCCGGCGACGACAAACGCACCGACCAGAGCGGCCTGCTGCTGCTCATCTCACCGCCCGGCTACGGCAAGACCACCCTGATGGAGTACGTGGCCAGCCGGCTCGGCCTGGTGTTCGTCAAGGTCAACGGGCCTGCGCTGGGGCACTCGGTGACCTCGTTGGACCCGGCCGAGGCCCCGGACGCCACCTCCCGGCAGGAGATCGAGAAGATCTCCTTCGCGCTGGAGATGGGCAGCAACACCATGCTGTACCTGGACGACATCCAGCACACCAACCCGGAGCTGCTGCAGAAGTTCATCTCCCTGTGCGACGGGCAGCGCCGGATGGAAGGTGTCTGGGAGGGCCGGACCCGGACCTACGACCTGCGCGGCAAGAGGTTCGCGGTGTGCATGGCCGGCAACCCCTACACCGAGCAGGGCAAACGGTTCCGGATCCCGGACATGCTCGCCAACCGCGCCGACGTGTACAACCTGGGCGATGTGCTGTCCGGCAAGGAGGAGCTGTTCGCGCTCAGCTACATCGAGAACGCGCTCACCTCCAACCAGACGCTGTCCCCGCTGTCCACCCGGGACCGGGAGGACGTGTACACGTTCGTGCGGATGGCCCAGGGCAGGGCGCGGGGGGACGAACCGGTCGGGACGGACCAGCTGAAGCACCCGTACTCGGCGGCGGAGGTGGACCGGATCGTGTCGGTCCTGCAGAAGCTGCTGCGGGTGCAGGAGGTGGTGCTGGCCAACAACCAGGCCTACATCGCGTCGGCGGCCCAGTCCGAGGACGCCCGCACCGAGCCCCCGTTCCAGCTCCAGGGCTCCTACCGGAACATGAACCGGCTCGCGGAGAAGATCGTCCCGGTCATGAACGACGCCGAGGTGGAGGCCGTCATCGACGACCACTACCTCGGTGAGGCCCAGACCCTGACGTCCGGGGCCGAAGCCAACCTGCTCAAGCTCGCCGAGCTGCGGGGGGTCATGACCGAGGAACAGGAGGCGCGCTGGGGGGAGGTCAAGGAGGGCTTCCGCAGGGGCCGCGCCCTGGGCGGGTCCGATGACGACCCGATGACCAGGGCCATCGGCGCGATGGGGCTGCTGGCCGACCGGGTCGGCGAGATCAGCACGGCACTCGAACGGGGCTCCGAGCGGTAGCCGCGGCGTCCGAAGGCCGGGGGCCGCCATCCACGCGGGTGGCGGCCCTTTCGTGTTCGCCTTGCCCAGTCCCGGGACTGCCCCTCCTCTAGGGTGAGTGGGGCGTATTCACACCATGGAGGTCGCGCCGCCTCGACCGGGGAGACTGAGGACATGCTGCTGAGTTTTCGGGTGGAGAACCACCGCTCGCTACGCGACGAGCAGGAACTCATCCTCGTACCCGCCGAGCAGAGCGCCGACGGGTTCCCGTCGCCCTCCGAGACCGAACCGCTCAGGGCCACCGGCATCTTCGGAGCCAACGCCTCCGGCAAGTCCGCGTTGGTGAGGGCGCTCCAGTTCATGAGCCTCATGGTGATCTCAGGGCCTTCGGGACTCGGGTTCAGTCAACGTTGGCCGCTCGGCCCCGAGGATGACGACGAGCGCATTCGCCGGGATCCGTTCCTGCTAGATGAAAGTTCGGTCGACCGCCCCTCGGGGTTCGCGGTGGAGCTCCTGCTGGGCGGGCAAAGGCATTCCTACGGCTTCACTGTGAACGACACCTCCGTACTGGAGGAATGGCTGTACCTCCAACTGGAGAACGGCACCAAACAGGTCGTCTTCGAGCGGGAAGGTCTCGACTTCACCTACGGGGACTCCGTCCCGAACACACCGGAACTCACCGACGTTCTCAGCATCGAGCGGAACGTTCTCCTCATTACGGTGCTCGCGAACGCCAGCCCAATCACCTTCCACTCGGCCTCCGTGACCGCGCTGGCCAGGGTCCGCCAGTGGTTCCGTGGTTCCCTGGTGATCCGGCAAGGCAATCTGGAGGCCTTGCGTCAGCACTCCATCCCCACGGACCCTTCGCTTCTGGACCGGTTGGCGGACCTCGCCGAAGCGGTTGACACAGGGATCAACGGCTACAGCATCGAAGTAAGCCACCTCTCTGACGGGGAACGCAGACAGTTCTTCTTCCAACACCGGGGTGCGGGTCAAGACCATCCTTTGAACCAGATGGACGAGTCGGCTGGTACCAAGGCACTTCTCGGTCTCGGCCCGATCATCATGCGGGTCCTCGAGCGCGGTGGAACACTGGTCGTCGACGAGATCGACACCAGCCTGCACACCCTGCTCTCGGGAAGCCTCATCTCACTCTTCAAGGACCCGGAGAACAACCCCAACGGCGCGCAGCTGATCTTCACCAGCCACGACACCAGCCTGCTCGGCCGCGTGCACGGCCGTGAGGTGCTCACCGAGGACGAGATCTGGCTGACCGAGAAGGGGCCTGACGGCGCCACATCCCTGTTCCCGATGTCGAGCTACGAGAGCTCCGGGGAAGAGAACCGCGACCGGCGCTACCTGGTCGGACGCTACGGTGCGGTCCCCTTCGTCGACGAGGAACTCCTGATCAAAGCCCTGCGTCCACGCTCCGTCACCTCGGAGAACAAGCCCGTCGGAGAGGGAACCCCCCATGAGGAAGGGCCGTAGTCACGGCAAACGACCTGGTCCGAGGCGTGAGCACCCCAAGGTACTGATCCTCGGTGAGGGCGAGACGGAGCGCGAGTACTTCACCGGACTCAGGCAGCATTTCAGGGCTCTCCACATGCGGAGCGGTTCCGATCCCATCCGAGTTGCCGAGCCGGTCTCCGTCGAACTCGCCGAACGAACCGCGGCCAAGCTGATCGTGCAGGAGGCACTGGACCGCCGTAGCGAGGGGTACTCGGAGATCTGGGCGGTCTTCGACACCGAAGGCGAGGACGTGACCCATCTGCGCTCGCGGGTCCGGGAGACCAGGTGTTCGGCTGCCGAGGCCACAGTCCGCACTGCTGTCTCCCATCCCACCTTCGAGGTCTGGCTCCTGCTCCACCACCTGAAACGGGGATCGTTGAACGGCTGCCATCTGCCCAAGGACACGGAACGGCTCCTCAGGGAAACCGTTCCAGGATGGGCGAAGGGCCAGACCAGAAGGGGCAGGGCAGGCACCGACTTTGCAGACTTCCAGGACGGCCTGAGTCGGGCCCGCGAGCAGGCCGCACGGACCCGTGCGGACTGTTACGACGACTACCCCTGGACCGATGTCCACGCGGTGGTCGACACGATCGAGAGGCAGTACGCCGAAGGGCTTCGTTGAGGTCGGGGCGCTGTACCCGTGAAGGCGCGGCGGCCCCGGGCACGTCCGGGAGGGGCGCCCCGCGCACCGGTTACACCCCCGGATCACCGTGCCTGGTCGGGCGCGGTGTGTTCGGCGATCGCCCCGACCACCTCGTCCCAGCGCTCCGGCGGCGGGTGCTGGTGGCCCACGCCGGAGACCAGACTCAGGCGGGCGCCGGGGATCTCGGCCGCGAGGGCCTCGCCGTGCCGCCAGGGGAAGAGCGGGTCCTCCCGCCCGTGCAGCACGAGGGTGGGCGCGGTGATCTCACCGAGCCGGTCACCCAGGGAGGACCCTCCGACCAACCAGTGGTTGGCCGCGGAGGCCATGTCGCCGCCGCGTTCCATCGACCGCTCCACGATCCGCCGGATCCGGTCCGGGTCGACCGGGGCGTCTCCGGCGAAGACGTGCTCCGCGGCGACCATGTACTCGGCCACCGACTCCCGGTCGCCCCAGTCGGGGTCGGGCGGCGGGTCGGCGAACGACTTCGAGACGGCGGCGCTGGGCGGCGGCAGGTCCGGGTGCCGTTCCCCGGAACCCACCGACGTGGTGGACATCAGGATCAGTGACACGACCCGGTCGGCGTTCCACACACCGAGGTACTGGGCGATCCCGCCGCCCGAGGAGATCCCCACGATGTGCGCTCGGGGCAGTCCCCAACCGTCCAGCACTGCGACGGCGTCGTGGATGAGCGCGTCCCCGGAGTAGCCGGGCTCACCGACCGGGAACCGGGTCGACCGCCCGGTGTCCCGACTGTCGTAGCGCACGACGAAGCGCCCCGCGGCGGCGAGGCGCTCGCAGAACCCGTCCTCCCACCAGTCCATCGACGACTGGTTCCCGGCGATCAGGAGGATCGGCGGGTGCTCGGCGTCCCCGAAGGACTGCGTGCAGAGCTCCACGTCGCCGACCTGGATCAGTCGCTCTTCGGACCGCATCGGTGCCCCCGTCTCGCGTGGTGGAGTGGTCGGGGAGAATACCCGCCGCCCCCGCGCGCCACACGGAGACGTCACCAGGCGGTCGCGGTGAGGAGGTGTTTCTCCAGTTCCGGGGCGAGGGTGCGCATGTAGGTGGTGGTGACGTGGCTGCTGTCCCAGTAGACGAGGACGTTGCCGACGACGGGGCTGCAGGACCCGGGTTCGCAGAAGTGATCGGTCAGGTCGAGGACGGTGACGTTCGAGGGGAGTTCGACGCCGTCCAGCGGTGACTCCTCGGCCATCGACTCCGCGGGGGAGGCCGTGCACTCCCGCGGGGTGGCGGTGGAGAGGCAGTCGGGGGCGTCGAAGGGCAGGCGCGGGGTGTCGCGGACGGCGACGACCTCGATGCCGAGGGAGTCCAGTTCCCGCCAGCGGTCGACGTAGCCGTCCACCACGGTCTCCGTACCGAAGCCCGCAGAGGTGTCCAGGCTCGTGGTGGTGCCGGTGGTGAACACCGCGTCGGGGCGGAGGGTTTCGAGCTCGGTCATGACGTTGCGGTTCCACTCGGCGCACTCGGTGTAGGGCTCGCCCTTGTAGAGCTGCGGCGTGTCGGTGAACAGGCAGGCGCCCTTGGTGATGTTGACCAGCCGCCAGTTCCGGCGCTGTGCGATCTCCTCCAGGGCGGGGAACCAGTGGGCGGCGTGGGAGCCGCCGACCAGGGCGACGGTGCGGTCGGCCTCCTCCGCGTCCTCGGTCCCGTAGACGCAGGTGAGCGCCTCGGTGCCGGAGGTGGACTGGTTGCAGCCGTCGTCGTAGGTGACGGGGACGTCCTGTGCGGCGGAGGCCGGGGGCGGGTGGACCGGGTCGGGGTACTCGCCGTGGTCTCCGGTGAGCAGCGCGGCCGCACCGGGATAGCGGGCCGGGTCGGTGAGCAGCGCCTCCAGTTGCCGTTGCTGGGCGTCCATCCGGGCTGTCCACAGGCCTGTGGACAGCAACAGGGGGACCAGGCAGGCGGCGGCGACCAGCGGGGCGCGCACCGGCCCCCGTCCGACGGCGACGATCCGGTCCGAGAGCGGGGTGGTCGCCGCGGCGAGAGCGGCCGAGAGAGCGAGGACGGCGGCGCCGCCGAGCGGGCCGGCGAGGGTTCGGTCGGCGGCCGCCAGGTAGAACACCAGCACCGGCCAGTGCCACAGGTACAGGGCGTAGGAGATCGAACCCAGGTAGCGCAGCGGGCGGAGGGCGAGCCAGCGGTCGGCGCCCCAGGGGGAGCCGGTGGTTCCGGCGACCACGACCGCGACCGCCGCCAGGGTCGGCCACAGGGCCGCGTAGCCGGGAAAGACCGTGGACACCTGGAGGAGCACACCGCACAGGACCAGGGCGGCCAGACCGAACCAGCCCAGCAGGACCCGGGCAGCCCGGGGCGGGTTCAGGTACGGCAGGAGGAGCGCGAGCAGGCCGCCGAGGGCGAACTCCCACAGGCGCGCCCCCGTGTCGAAGTACGCCCACGGCTGGTCCGCACGGGTCATGAACACCGAGTAGGCGAGCGAGAGGGCGAGGACCACGCCCAGGACGACGAGGAGCACCCGGTGCGGGCTGTGGCCGCGCCGGGCGGCCCACCACACGGCCAGGCCGATCACCACCGGCCACAGCAGGTAGAACTGCCCCTGGACGGACAGTGACCAGAAGTGCTGGAAGGGCCCGGTCCCCTCGTCGCGGGCCAGGTAGTCGACCGACCCGAGGGCCAGGTGCCAGTTCTGGTGGTAGAGGGCGGCGGCGATGGCCTCGCCGATCGCGTCGCGCCAGCGGGCCTCGGGGAGCAGGAGGCGGGCACCCACCAGGGACACCGCGATCACCAGGGCCGCGGTGGGGATCAGGCGCGCGGCCAGGCGGCTCAGGAAGGCGCCGTAGCGCAGGCCGCCGCGTTCGGCCGCGCGCACCAGGGAACCGGTGATGAGGAAGCCGGTGATCAGCAGGAAGACGTCGACGCCGCCGGAGACCCGGCCGAACCAGACGTGGTAGACGGCCACGAGGAGGACGGCGACCGCTCTGAGGCCGTCGATCTCCTGGCGGTGACCGGTCTTCGAAGGAAGGGCGCTGCCGGCGCGGGGGACGACGGGGCGCGAGTCGGGTCTGATCGCTTTCACGAGGAGACCAGACTCGCGGCCCCGTGTGACTGCCCGGGATACGAAAGCTGACGTCCACGCAAACCCGCGGGGAAACGGAGTCCCGCACGGGGCGGGTGGGGATCAGAGGAGTCCGGCTGCCCGGAAGACCCCCTGACCGATCGTCTCCGCGGCCGCCAGTCCGAGCAGGAATGCGGCGCTCACGGCGACTGCGGGCCGGTCCTTCCGGCGGCGCGGGGCACGGTGACGGCCCCGCCGGGTACGGGGCACCGGTTCCACGGGGGCGTGTACCTCCTCCCAGGCCGGTTCGGTTTCCCGGGCCTCTCGCCCGGCCTGTTCACGGCGCTGGCGGGCCACGTGCATCCAGTGCGGGAGCTCGCCGTTCTCGAGCATGCGGACGACCCGGGGGTTGCCCTCCATCTGGCGCAGCAGCCGTGCCCGACGGGCCTCGTACGACTCCGGAGCGGTGGTCCGGGTGTGCTGGTCGCGCCGCGGGCGCTGGGTCGCGCGTCGGGCCGGGGCCGCGCCCGGACGCGAGAAGCGGCGTCCCCGGGGTTCAGCGAGCACGGACCGCACCCTGGTTCCGGTGGCCGTCATCCCTGACCACCACCGTTCAGGGTGAACTCGGCCCAGGTGACCGTGCCCAGTCCGGCGCAGAACGGGAAGTCCACCACCGACCGCGTGCCCCAACGGTCGGCCAGGTGGTGGATGAGCAGCAGGCCCCGGCCGCGCTCGGCCTCGGCCCACTCCTTTGACGTCCGCTCCTGCGGGATCTGCGGCCCGTGGGACTCGACGGCGTCCGTGCGCGTCCCGTCGTCCACGACCGCGACCTGGATGCTGCTGGCGGTGGGCATGTACAACGTGCGGACCACCCGTCCCTCGGCGCCCTGCCCCGAACGCGAGTGTGCGCAGGCGTTCGCGAACATCTCGCTCAGGCACAGCACCATGTTCTCGCTGGTCTCCTCACCGATCCCGGCCACCCGGAACAGGTCAGCGGCCAGGTCCGCGCGCACCCCACTGGTGTGGGCCAGCTCGCCCGGGTAGATCCGGGAGGTCCAGCGGCGTCCCGCGAACGGGGGCGTGGGAGTGAGGATGTTTGACACAATGGCCATGTCGGCAACTCGCTTTCTTAGTGGATCTGGCTTGTCGGCCTGCTCTGGGGGTGTTTGCCGCACCCGCCAGAGCTTTTTCCTGCGTACTGCTGATGGGCCGCGCGTCCGCCGAACCTTGGGGGTCGGTACCGCAGCGGGCATGCGGGGCTTGAAGGACGTGCCGGGTTCTATGCGGCAGGCGGGTCGGTCCCCCCGGAGGCGGTGACCGAGCAACCGGAGCAGTTCGCGACGGGTGGGCGCGGTGATCCGCTCGAAGGGGTCGCCCTCACCCGTCCAGCCGATCGGACGCCGGGCCACGTACTGTCCGTGGGGCGGCTGACCCTCGATGGTCAGGTTCCACTGCTTGTGGAGCAGCGGGCCCAGGAGGTGCTCGGGGATCGGCAGCTCACCCTCGGAACGCGGGTTCTGCAAGGGACGCGGCACGCGGTCCCCGCCCCCGCCGACCGTCCGGACCGCGCGGGGCGGGTCGGGGTGATCGGCTATGGCCTGGTCGATCAGAAGGGCGGCCAGCTCGGCGTCGTTCTCTTCGCGGGCGAGGCGCAGAGCTTCCCGGAGCTGGGGGAGCCGATTCCGGAGAGTGTGGACGTGCCACTCGGCCAGCTGCACGGGCGTGAGGTGAGCGGGCGGCCGGAGTGCGTTGTCGATGACGGTGAACAGGTCCCTGGTGTAGACGTCATGCATCAGACCGCCGCCCCCAGCCGCTGAAGTCCGGCGAGCACAGCCTGGAGAACCTCCAAGGGCGCGGTGTCCAACGGCCGCCGAGGCGCCGGGATCAGCGGAGGGCGAGCCGGGTGGGAGGGCCGCGCCTCGGAGTGGATACGGGGGTTGGCAGCGAAGGCACGCACACGCCCGGCCCTGCGGGGACGGCGGCGACGCAGGATCTCGGTAGCGCGGTAGCGCACAGAGGCCAGCTCAGACAAGTTCAAGCAACGCGGCATAGCGCGGCTCCTGGTATTCGGATGCCGCTGAGTGAGGGCGGCATAGACGAACGCGGATAACCATCATGCGATACGTGCAATGCTTTTCACAAGATGTGATTCGCATCTGGGTGATATGTCTGATTCCCTTTGCCTGGCCTATGATCAGGCGGGCCAGGAGGTGACACATGGCGGCCGACAGCCGGTACAGCCCCAGCGCCAGAAGGCGCCGACTGTCCGCTCTGCTCCGACGCATGCGCGAGGATCGCAACCTCAAGATCGAGAGCGTGAACAAGCAGCTGGGCTGGTCCAGCGGCAAGCTCTCGCGCATGGAGCGCAACGAGTGGAAGCTACCGAGCGTCCGCGACATGAAGGACCTCGCCGAGGTCTACGATCTGCCCGACGAGATGCGCGACGCCATCGTGTCTCTGGCAAGTGAGTCACGCCTGCGAGGCTGGTGGATCGACTTCAAGGACGTTCTCAGAGGCGGCCTGGCTGACTTCGAAACCGGCGCCTCGATGATCCGCACCTACGAAGCCTTGCTGATCCCTGGGCTATTCCAAACCCCCGAATACGCTGCTGCGGTACTACGGGGTAGTCGAGTGCTGAGCGATGACGACATCGAGCGCAAGGTGGCGGGTCGACTCAAGAGGCAGGAGATCCTCGCTGCAGAGGCCGCTCCGAGCGTGTGGGCGGTGATCGATGAGGCGGCGCTGCGCAAGCGAGTCGGCGGGCCCAAGGTGATGGCGGACCAGATCCGGCATCTCATCGCCATCGCCGAGCGGCCGAACATCGATATTCAGGTGCTCCGAGACGAAGCTGGTTCCCACGCCGCGATGGAGGGGGCCTTCATGATCTTGGACTTCCCTGACCCGGCAGACCTGCCCTTGGTGTACATAGAGGCCGCGACCGAGGACCTGTACCTGGAACAGCCCGAGGCCATCCAGAACTACGTCGGCATCTTCGGCCACATCTGCGGCTCGGCAGAGTCGCCCGAAGCCTCGCTCCGGTACTTGGAATCACTCATCTAGCAAGGACTCCCATGCGTTCATCCAACGACCTGCACTTCCGGAAGTCGTCTTACAGCGGCCGGGGCGACAACTGCGTCGAAGTCGCTAACCTTCCTGCCGGTGCGGCCGTGCGCGACACCCAGAACAGGGACCTCGGGCACCTCAGCTTCGCTGGAGCAGCGTGGACCGCCGCTCTCAGCACCATCCGTACCGACCAGGTCTGAGTTCTCCAGACCGAACACGCCCCCGGCCACTGTGGCTGACCGGGGGCGTCGATGTTCGTGGGGCAGCCCGGCACCGAAGCTGATCGAGTGCGGTGGCATCCGGCACAAGGGCGTCCTCGACACCTAGAGGGCGCTAACACTGAGAGCCAGACATCCGCCGGGGGCGAGCAGCAGGAAGAGGGTGACGCCCCCGAGACCTGGCCGAACCACACGTGGTAAACGGCCACCATAAGGACGGCGACCGCGCGCGGGCCGTCGATCTCCTGCCGGTGACCGCTACGGGAACCGGAACGCGCGGAGGTACTGGTGTTTGTCACGGAGACCCCGTGCTTTCGGCAAGCGCAATAGGGGGGCTAAAGTTCTGGTGGAGTACCCGAAGTGAGGATTCGCCTTGGACGCAAGGACATTGCATGACATCGCAGCCGTACCGGACCCCCTAGACAGAGCCCGCGCGGCTTCCGCCGCTATGACCAGCTTGCAAGGCCAGAGCGTCGAACTTTCCCGCATCCGCAGGGGAGCCATCATCGAGGCGCAACAGAGTGGAACGCGCCAGGAGGACATCGCCCGTCACCTGGGCGTATCCCCCGGTCGCGTGTCCCAGATGAAGAAGGCGGGCGGCGAAGAACCTGCCCACAAAGCCCCGACCGGCCCTCTCGGACCAGCAACCACGGGTGCTCGTCCAGCGAGCGCTACCGACCCCGCCGAGCACCCGCGGTTCCAAGTCGCTCTACCTGACCGAGGCCGGGCAGCAGGGGCTCACCCCTGAGCGGAAAATGCTGTTCGTCGGCCAGGAGCCCGCGAACGAGCACGTCGCCCAGGGCCTACAGGTCGCGCCGGGAGCTCCGATCATCGCCCGACGCAAGATGTTCTGGGCGAACAGCGTGCCGGTCAGGATCTCGACCTCGTACTTCCGCCTGGATGTCGGCGAGAACACCCGGCTCGATGGCGAGGGCTTCGTTCTCCCCACACTCCAGGCAGCCATCGAGGACCTCGGGTACCGCTTCGGCCATGCCGTGGAAACCCTGACCGCGCGCCCCGCCACCCCCTACGAAGCCGATCTCCTGGAGATCCCCGGCGAGTGGGTCGTCCAGGTGCTCCGGGTCAGCTACTCCACCGAGGACACCCCGATCCACGCCCTGGAGACGATCTGCGCCGCATCTCGACACACCTTCTCCATCGGCCAGGCAGTCGGCAGCGACCAGTTCTGAGCCCACCGAACCGCCAGCGCCCCCCGACCGCTGACACCGGTCGGGGGCGCCTGCTTCATCTGGCGACCCGATCCCGAATCTGTGAAAGAGCCTCACTGAACGACGGGAAGAGCCGCCAAAGCTGTCGCGCACGCCTGCTCCGGATACCCAGCATCGGCCAGGTCCAAGGCACCGAACCCCTACCCCCGTGAACCCTTACATCCCCCGTGATCTTGCTACCAGGGGCAACTTCGGCGCCGAACTTGCTTCTGGTAGCAAGATCACGGGGGAAAGAGGGGCGGGAAGCCGCCGGGGAACACTAGAGCCGGATGGTCTCGCGCCTGGGGTCGGTGATCATCTTCGGGTCGCGGTCGCGCAGCAGTGCCACGATCGGGGCGACCGTGTCGGCGTCCTGGGCGTACTCGCCCTCCTCGGCCATGAGTCCCACGACCTGGAAGAACAGCACCAGACCGTTGTCGGTGTCCAGGATGCGCATGTCCGCGTCGGGGACGATCGCGAGTGAGGTCATGTCCCCGTTGGACTCCTCGCCGCCCAGGGGGGAGGGGGTGATGATCCAGTGGCCGACGTCCAGCTGCACACCGGCGACGTACTGCCGGGACAGGGCGTGCAGGACGCGGAGGATCCACGCGGGCACGGTCTCGTCGCCGTCCTCGCGCGGGACACGGCAGGTGAACTCGAACCCGGCGCCGGAGACGCGCTTCTCCTCACTGGTCTTCTCCCCCAGTTCGGTGAGGCCGAAGGTGACGAGCAGCCAGTGCCCCTCCATCGGGTAGGCGAGCACGCCGTCGATCCCCTGCTCGGACTCGCCGGCGGGGAACTGGACGGTCAGCGGCTGCACGTCCGGGTAGTGCTGCGCCCACCCCTCGTAGATCTGGGTGAGTCCGGGCAGCAGTTCCAGCATCGTGCGCGCTCCAGGTTCGTGGTCGGTGCACCTCAGAGGATATGCGGCCGTCGGGCACCGGGCCGCCGGTCCCTTCTCCCGGCCCCGGGGCACCGCGTCCCCTGTTTCGGGTGTGGGTGAAGTGGTGAGGGATAGGGGTCCGGGATGTCGAGGAGCACAGGGACGCCCGGGATCACAGGAACAGGGGAACGGCCATGAGACACCTGCGACTACCGTCCGGCGGGGAGCTGCCGGTACTGGGTCAGGGCACCTGGGGCATGGGCGAGGACCCCTCCGCCCACGCGGAGGAGGTGACGGCGCTGCGGCACGGGCTCGACCTCGGGACGGGGCTGATCGACACCGCCGAGATGTACGGTTCCGGCGGTGCGGAGCGGGTGGTGGGGGCGGCGATCGAGGGGCGCCGCGACGAGGTGTTCCTGGTCAGCAAGGTCCTGCCGCACCACGCCGACCGGGCGGGGGCCGTCAGGGCCTGTGAACAGAGCCTGCGTCGGCTGGGCACCGACCGCATCGACCTCTACTTGCTGCACTGGCGGGGCGGGGTGCCGCTGGAGCAGACACTGGAGGCCTTCACCGAGCTGTGGGAGTCGGGGAAGATCGGGGAGTTCGGGGTGAGCAACCTCGACACCGACGACATGCGCGAACTCCGTTCGCTGGCGGGCGGTGAGGCCTGTGCGACCGACCAGGTCCTCTACAACCTCTCCCGGCGCGGCCCCGAGTACGAGCTCCTGCCGTGGTGCCGCGACCACGGGATACCGGTGATGGCCTACTCCCCGATCGAGCAGGGGCGGCTGCTGGACGACCCGGTGCTGCGGCGCGTCGCCGAGGACCACGGCGCCTCCCCCGCGCGGGTCGCCGTCGCCTGGGTCCTCGCGGGCGGGGGCCTGTGCGCGATCCCCAAGGCCACGAAGCTCGCGCACGTCGAGGAGTACCGTGCCGCCCTGGACCTGCGTCTGACCGAGGAGGACCTGCGGGTGTTGAACGAGCGGTTCCCCCCGCCGGAGGGGCGCACCCCGCTCGAACTGCTCTGACCCGGGTGCGAGAAAGGCCGAAGACGTCGGACCAATTCAGGATCAGGCGCCTTTCACATTCGGCATCGGGCCCCTTCTGGAACCGGGACCCACTCCGGTTCACGCTCTCCCCCCGTGACGCGTGGGAGAACCTGGGGCCACACCCAGGAAAAGGATCAATACAACCTCTATCGACCTGGGTCGACTCCGTGTTACTTTCTTTCCCGCCCGGGGGATCAGCATGGAAGATACGAACGAAGAGGCCACAATGCCCCATTCGACGGCGCCAGCGATCGACCTGCCCGATCTCGACTTCGACGACATGGAGGTGATGAGCGTCCGCGAGGCGGTCGCCGTCCCCGAGACCGGAGCCACCAGCGGTTCCAGCTCCTGCACCTCCACCTCGTGCTGCGGCTCCAGCAGCTGCTGCTCCGGCGGATCCTGCGGCTGACCGCCGACCCCGCGGACCCCGCCACCCCCAGCGCCGAAAAAGGACGCTTCCCCCCAGTCACCATCCCCAAACCCCCGAACGGAATTCACGCAGCGTCTTCGGATCGATACGTGAATTCCTCCCGGGTGCACTCGAACATTCAGCACCCGAATCCCCTGAAAAACCCAGAAGAAGGTGCCCGATGGCGATCCAGGAATCCCCCACGATCGAACTCCCCGACCTCGACTTCGACGACATGGAGGTGATGAGCGTCCGCGAGGCGGTCGCCGTCCCCGAAACCGGAGCCACCAGCGGTTCCAGCTCCTGCACCTCCACCTCGTGCTGCGGCTCCAGCAGCTGCTGCTCGTCGGGTTCGTGCGGCTGACCCGCTGACCGGGGGCGGCCCTCTCGCCGGGGCCGCCCCCACGCCTCGATCCCCCCAGCACACGCACCACGAGGGCCGCACGTGTACGCGATCAACGCCACGGACATCACCAAGGACTACGGGAAGGGAGAGGTGCTGCACGGCATCTCCTACCAAGTGCCCACCGGACGGATCGCCGCACTGCTCGGCCCCAACGGGGCGGGCAAGACGACGCTGATCGAGATCCTGGAGGGCCACCGGGGTCGCACCTCGG
Source organism: Nocardiopsis moroccensis (assembly GCF_055763695.1). Lineage (NCBI taxonomy): Bacteria > Bacillati > Actinomycetota > Actinomycetes > Streptosporangiales > Nocardiopsidaceae > Nocardiopsis > Nocardiopsis moroccensis. Next base: position 4,484,981 of record NZ_CP199747.1, read on the forward strand.
GACGGGTCGAGGTGCTCGGGCTCGACCCCGGCAACCGCCGCGACTTCGCCGAACTCCGCACCCGCATGAGCGTGGTCCTGCAACAGACCATGCTGGAGCCGGGCCTGTCGGTGCGCGACATCCTGCGCCGCCACGCCTCCTACTACCCGGACCCGCTCGGTGTCGACGAGGCCCTCGAACAGGTGGAGCTCACCGAGAAGCGGTCCGCCCTGGTCAAGTCGCTCTCCGACGGCCAGCGCCGCCGCCTGGACCTGGCCCTGGCACTCACCGGGCGACCGGAGCTGCTCTTCCTGGACGAGCCCACCACGGGGCTGGACCCCGTCTCGCGCCGCCGAATCCGCGCCCTGGTGGCGGGGCTGCGCGACAGCGGCACAACCGTGGTCCTGACCTCGCACGACCTCACCGAGGTCCAGGAACTCGCCGACCGCGTGGACGTCATCCGCGACGGGGAATTCATCGCCTCCGGCACCCCGGACGAGCTCGTGCGCGGTTCGGCGGCGTTCACCGTGGTGGAGTTCGCCGAACCCGAGGGGGTCGGCGGACGCCTGCCCGAGGGGGCGGAGCTGGTCAACGGGCGCGTGCGCATCCTCACCGACGACCAGGACTCCGTGGTCGAACGCGTGCGGGCGTGGGCCGAGGACGAGGGGACGCGGATCACCGGCCTGACGATCGTGCCGCCCACCCTGGACGACGCCTACGTGGCCATGATCGAGAACGGTTCCGGGGGCCGCGCCCCGGGAGCACACGGAACAGGCGAGAGCGGTGCCGCGGAGAACGGCGCGCTGGGAGCGGGGAAGAGCGAATGAGCACCACCGGAACCGGCCCCGGAACAGCCCGCCGCGCGCCGCGCACCCGCCGTCCGAGCAGTTTCTGGCTGCACGTGGACGGTGAGCTCAAGGAGTTCTGGCGCTCCCCCATCACCCTGGCGTTCATCGTGCTCATGCCGGTGATGTTCTACGTGGGGTTCGGGTTGGCGTTCCGCTCCCAGGCGGACGAGATCCGGCTCGTGGGCGAACACGGGATCACGCAGGCCAACCTGAGCTTCGGCGGCATCCTGGGCTTCGCGCTGATGTCCGTCGCCTTCGCCAACGTCGCGATCGGCCTGGCGATCCGCCGCCACCACGGGCTGTTCAAGCGCTTCCGGACCACCCCGGTCAGCCCCGCGACGGTAATGGGCGCGTACCTGGTGAACACCCTGCTCACCGCAGTGATCGTGCTGGGCGTGGTGACCGCGATCGGACTGCTGGGCATGGGGGTGACCGTCGACCCGACGCGCCTGCCCCAACTGCTGGCGGCGCTGCTGCTCGGCTTCGTGTGCATGGCGCCGCTGGGCGCGGCCGCCTCCCTGCTGCCGCCGAACGCCGACGCCGCCGTACCCATGGTCAACGGCATCTTCTTCCCGGCCGCGTTCCTGGCGGGCGGGTTCATCGTCCTGCCGTTGGGGGACGCGGTGAGCGCGGTGACGGACCTGCTTCCGGGCCGACCGCTGACCGTCCTCATCCAGGGCGCCCTCTCCGAGTCCGGTCCCGTGTGGGACTGGCCGTCGATGTGGTTGCTCCTGGCCTGGTCGCTACTGGGAACCGTGGTGGCCCTGCGCTGGTTCCGGTGGGCCTCGGAGCGGGAGCCGCGCGGGTTCGGCTCCGCCAGGAACCGGCGCCGGGACTCCGAGGGGGCGCAGGGTTGAGCACACCGTCGTCAGAACTCGCACAGGCCCCGACCGCTCGGTCCTTCGAGGTCGTGGAGGGCCCCTACCTGGTCTCCCGGGTGAACCCCCACCCGCACCGGTGGCTGCGCCCCGAGGACGCGGTCATCGCCGTGGACAGCGAACTGGTCACCGTCCTGGCCAGGGAGGAGCACGAACGGGAGCGGTTGCGCGAGCAGCTCCTCGACGAGCTGCACCGGGCCGCCCCCGAACTGGGGTCGGGCACCCCGCACCAGGACGCCTACCGGCGTGAGGCCCTGGCAGCCAAACGCGCCGTGTTCAACCGGCGCCCTCCCCGGGAGTCCCTGTACTCGCACCCGATCACCCGCGAACTCGCACTGCTGCGGCGGTGGGTGGCCAGTTGGCGGGCCACCGGGGCCGCGGCTGCCCGCATGGACGCCGCCCACGGGGACTCGCTGCGCGAGGAGCGCGCGGTCCTGGCCGCCTGGGCGCGCGACCCGGGGGTCGACCGGGCCACCGCCCTGTCCAGCCCCGACCTGCACCGGGCGGTGGCCGCGCGGGCGGTGGCCACCGGAGAGCCGGACAAGCGCATGCGCAAGGCCGAGGCCTCGCTGGTGCGGTACTTCTCCCGGTCGACCCTGAAGGTCAGCCCGTACTCGCTCCACACCGGCGTGCACTTCGCCCCTTTGGAGGACACAGACGGGCCGGACCCGTGGGAGGACGCCGGGGGCGAACCGTTCCGCCTCACCTCGCACGCCGAACTGCGGCGCCTGCTGCCCCGGCAGGCCGCCCGGGCCCTGGCCGCCGACCCCGAGGCCCGGCTGGGCCTGGAGTGGGTGCTCACCGGGGGCGCCCGGCGCGAAACCGACGACCGGGGCGAACGGCTGGTGGTGCGCCGCCGCCGCTGGGCCCCGCCCTCCCCGGGGCTGCGCGCGGAGGCATTCGGCGAGGAGGAGGTCCGGCTTCCCCTGACCGGCAGCTGGGGCCGACTGGTGGCGGTCCTGGAGAGACAGGCGGCCGCGCCGGTGCGGTTGGACGGGCTGCGCGACGCGGTCGCCGCCGACCTGGGCTGCGGCGCCGAGCGGGCCATGGGTGTGCTGGACCAGCTCATCGGCGCGGGTGTCCTGGTCCCCTGGTCGCCCGCGGCCGAACAGTCCCCCGACTTCACCCGCCACTGGCACCGGCTGGCCCGCTCGCTTCCGGGCGAGGCCGCGGCCCGGGTGGCGACGGCCTTCGAGGCCACCGAGAAGGTGCTGTCCGGTTTCGCCGAGTCCGACGGGGCCGGGCGCGCCGAGGACGTGCTCCGGCTGCAACGGCTGTGGTCGGCGGCGGTGGGAGTTCCGGGGTCGGCCACCTCCCCGGTGGTGGAGGACTGCCTGGTGTCGCGGGGCGTCCCGGTGGGGCGCGGCCGGACCCGGCGGTGGTCGGCGGACCTGGGCCGGTTGATGCCCCTGCTGTTCGCGCTGGACGACCAGCGGGTGCTCTCGGGCGCGCTGGAGCAGGTGTTCGTGTCCCGGTACGGCCGGGGCGGGCGCTGCCCGGACCTGGAGGGTTTCGCCCAGCACGCGAGGGCGGCCTTCCCCCTGACACAGGCGCTCATGGACGGTGAGCCCGCCGCGCTGGCCGGGGCGGACGAGGACCTCCTGCGGGTCCTGGCCGCGCGGCGACGAGCCGTGGACCACCTGGTGGAGCTGGGCCGCTCCGGCGGGGAGCACGCGGAGGTCGCCCCGGAGGCGGTGGACGAGGTCGCGGCGATGCTGCCGGACCGGGAGTTCGCCGCCCGCCGCTCCTTCGCGGTGTTCGGTCAGGTGGCCGACGACGAGCTGGTGGTCAACCACCTCTACGGCGGCCGGGCCCGGTACTTCAGCCGGTTCCTCGGCCAACTGCCGCCGGGTGTCCGGGAGCGGGTGGCCGAACACGTGCGGCGGCTCGGACCGGAGGACGCCGACACCGTGCACATGCGGTCGGCGCTGGGGTTCAACGCCAACCTGTCGCCCGCGCTGGCCGAGAAGGAGCTGGCCCTGCGGGACGAACCCACCCTGCTCCCCGGCCCCGCCACCCGTGACCTCACCCTGGTGCACACCCCGCTCGGGTTGCGCCTGGTCCGCGGGGACGGCCGGGAGATCGACCCGGTGTACACCGGTTTCCTGGTGCCGCACGCGCTGCCCTACGACGAGATGCTCGTGGCGATGGTCGCGGACTCGCCGTTCTTCTCCTTCGGCGACCTCACCATCGACCTGCACGAACGCTGGACCGGCCAGGGCTTCGAGGGCGGCACGCCCAGGATCGGCTTCGGCTCCCTCACCCTGTTCCGGCGCAGGTGGGGCCTGGACGCGTCCATGTTCACAGCCCGGCCCGGGGAGTCCCCCGCCGAGCTGCACCGGCGGGTGAACGTCCAGCGCGCCCGCCGGGACCTGCCGGACGAGGTGTTCGTCCGGCCGCTCCAGGGGGCCAGGCTCGGTCCGCTGGAACGCGCCATGGCGCCCAAGCCCCAGCACGTGGACTTCCTGAGCAGGCTGCACACCGGGACCGCCGCCAAACGCCTGGCCCACCTGGGCCCGACGCTGATGGCGGAGGAGCTGCGCCCGCACCCGCGGGAGCACCCGGTGACGAACGGGCCCGCGGGCTCGCACGCCGGCGAGGTCTTCCTCGAACTCTCCACGGTCCCCCGCGTCCGGCCCGCCGACAACGGCGATGCCGACGACCCCGGTCCGTCGAACCCCCCGATCCCCCAGGCGAAGCGAGGCTGACCCCTTGACCGTCGGACTCAGAGTCAACTACCACGACAGCGACAAGAGCGCCCTGCTCGGCGACTGCCTCCTGCCCGCGGCGCGCACCGCCCTCGCCCGCGAGGGGGTCACCGCGGCCTGGCTGCATCTGCACTGGCTGCGCGGACCGCACTGCGTGCTCTACGCGGACGGTGACCCGGACGCGGTGGAGGCCGCGGTGGCCGGGGCGCGGGAGGAGGTCCGGGACTTCCTGCGGCGGCACCCCTCCCGACGGCAGCTGGATCCCGCCCGGTACGAGGAGTTCTCCCAGCGGATGGGGCGCCTGGAACTGGTGGAGAGCCCCTACGCCCCGATCGAACCGGACAACTCCACCCGGAAGCTGGTCGGCGACCCGGTCGACACGTTCCTGCGCGGTCCCGAGGCGGTCGCGCTCAAGGGCCGGGTGCTCACCGACGGGCTCTCCCGGGTGGCCGGGCAGGCGGGCGGCCGCGGCGGCGAGCGGGCGGTGTTCGCGAACGTGTTCGCCGGGATGGGCGCGATCGCGACGCGCTACCCCCAGTGGGGGCTCAGATCGGGCTACCAGGCCTTCCTCTCGCACTGGAAGGAGTACTTCCACTGGTCGGACCCGCAGGGGCGGGCACAGGAACAGCTGGCCGCCTCCTACCTGGCGCAGCGGGAGGGGCTGGTGGCCTCCCTGCGCGGGGTGCACGAGGGCACGGGCGAGGACCCCCTCGCCCTGGACTGGGCCGAGTGGGTCGACCGGTGGCTGCCCGAGGCGGTCGCCCTGGCCGGGCAGGACCACATCCTGCCGTTCCCGCACCCGGAACGGCAGGAGCAGGCGGCGAGGTTCGGGGACGACGTGCGGGTGCGCTGGAGTGGCTCGGACGACCGTTCCTACAGCGACTTCCACCGGGAGTTCCGCAAGCTCGACTTCACCCGGCTCGGCGACGGGTACGGGTTCGCGGCGTTCCGGTTCCTGATCAACTGCTTCTTCGACCTGCTGCCGCTGATGGGGGTCACCCCGATCCAGCGGTACTCGGTGGCGTACCTGTTCACCGAGGCCGCCCAGGAGGTGGTGGGCGAGCGCTGGGAGGAGACGGTCCGCAGGGTCGTCGACCACCAGCGCAGCGACCCGGAGCTCCGGCCGACCCTTCCGTGGGTGGGCGATGCCTGAGACCACCGCGACCCCGACCGGCACCGGCCCCGGCACCCCGCCCGGAACCCCTTCCCCGGTGCGTCTCAAGAGCGCCGTCCGCGCCCGTTCCCTGGCGTCCGAGGGGGTGGCGCTGAGCATGGGCGCCACCGCCGTCGTCGTCCGGGGGTCCCGGGCCGACGCCGTGTGGCGGGCCCTGGAGCCGTCCCTGCGCGCCGGTTTCGACCGCCCCTCCCTACTGGGGAGCTTCCCGGAGAAGGGGCGCCCCTTCCTGGCGGGCATCCTCGACCAACTGGAGGAACACGGTTTCCTCCGCGAACTCGAACCCGAACCCGCGTCCCTCACCGAAGCGGAACGGGCCGCCTACCCGCACCTGGAGGCGGCGACCCGCCGCCCCTACGCCGCGCTGGCCGCGCTGCGCACGAGCACGGTCCGGGTGCGTTCGGCGTGCCCGCTGCTGGAGGCCCAGGTCCGGCGCGCCCTGGCCCGGGCCGGGTTCGGCGAGGTGCACGCCGACACCCGGCCCGGCCCGGGGGGGCCGGTGCTGCTGACCGCCCGGATCCGCGTACCGGACGGAGTAACCGGTGGGGAAGCCGACGGGGCTCCCGACGGAGCGCCCGGTGAAGAGTCCGAGCACGTGGTCGCCGCGGACGGCGGGCTCTGGCTGACCGGGCCGCGCAACCTTCCGGGCACCCCGGACCTGTCGGGGAGGTTGCGCGCCTGGCTCGACCGGCGCGAACCCGACCCGACGTACCACGAGCCGGACGAGGCCGCCCTGCGGATCACCCGGGCCCTGGTCGCCGCCCAGTTGGCGCTGGCCCTGGTCGCGCACGTGGCGCGGAGCGTCGAGGATGACGGCGCGGACGCCGCCGAGCCGGACCCCGAGTTCATGGTGACCACGGACGAGCTGGTCAGCGAACCGCACACCCTCCTCGTCCCGGAGCCGCTGGATCCGACGGCGCCCAGCGCGCTGCCCGCCCCGGAACCGCCGTTCACCGGCACGGCCGTCCCCGAGGCGAACCCCGGGTCGGGCCCCGGGGCGGAACCGGACCCCCTGGTGGTCCCCGACCGCCTGGACGCGCTCACCCACCTGTGGGACCGCGTGTTCGGCCCCCTCACCGAACCGGCCCCCGGGGACCTGCCCCAGCTCCCGGTGGGGTTGGCCCTGTCCGGCGACCGCGCCGGATGCGGGTTCACCACCGCCCAGGCCAGAGAGGACGCCCTGGTCAACGCCCTGCACGAGGTGGTCTGGCGCAGCCCGGCGGCCGTGGGCGACGACCCCGCCGGGGTCGGAGCCGCCGGACTCGGACTGGGTCTGACGCCGTCGGCCGCGATCGGCGCGGCCGTGGGCGACCTCCTCCTGAACCACGGGGAGGACGGTTGGAAGGACGTCGAACCCCCGGTCCTGTCGCCCACCGCCCGCCGGATGTGGACCGCCCTCACCCTGCGGTGCGGTGTGCCTGCCGAACTGACCCTCCAGGAGCTGGACGGAACCGGGCTGCTGCGGGCCCGGGTGGTCCCGGCCGACGGCGCGGACCTCGACGGCGCGAACCCCGTCGGCACGGACCTCGGGGCCGGCACCGTCCTCGGGGCCAGTGTCTCCCCCGACCCCGACGCCTGCGTCCGGGAGGCACTGCTCCGGGCGGTCGCGGCGGTCCGGCTCGCCGAGGAGGCGCCCCGCGCCGCCCTGGCGCGGTCGGGAACCGGTACGGAGGCGGTGACCTCGTCGCTCACCCGGTGGGCCCTCGGCACCGGAGCGGTGCGGGTGTCCGCGCCGGGCGGGGCCGGGTACTGGCGCTCCCGCGGGGTGCACTCGGCGGTGGCCGTATGGATCTGAACCCGTCCCCCGTGGGCGCGACCCTGGAGGACCCGCGTGCGGTGGCCGTGTCGGACGGGGTCCTGCACACCGCGATGAGCGGTGCCCTGGCCGTCCTGGGCCCGTGGACTCCGGACGGGTCGCCGGGCTGCTCGCGATGTGCCGGGCTCTGGCGCACCGACGTGGAGGGGGAGACGTCCCCCGACCGGTCCGCACCGGCCGGTCTCTTCGACCTCTGGGCGGACGTGTTCGCCGAGCTGGTCGGCGCCACCGACCCCGCCGTCCTGCGCCTGTGCCTGCTCGCCCTGGACTGCCGCACCGGCGAGGTGACCCGGCACCGCTTCGTCCCCCACCCGGACTGCGGCCACTGCTTCCCCGGCGGCCGGGGGCTCGCGGCAGCGGACACCCTCGATGGTCCGGCCGGAGATGCCACTGGGAGCCGCGGCCCGGACCTGGACACCGCCCAGCCGGTCGTCGGCGACGCCCTGCGCACCCGTGCCGTGGACCGGCTCGGCCTGCGGGAGCGGCTGCTCGACTTCAGGTTCGGGCCCGTCGCCCACGTCTACCGGGACGAGGAGTCGCCCCTGGCCCTGACGACCTGCGAGACCGTCGCCCCCGGGCGCGCGGTGCGGGAGGGCGGCTACGGGCGCTCCACCCGCTTCACCGCCAGCGAGGTGCCCGCCTTCCTCGAGGGCGTGGAACGGGTGACCGGAGGCAGGCGCCTGTCCGGCGCGGCCACGGTGCACGGCTCGTACGCGGAGGTGGCCGAGGACGCCGTCGACCCCGCCGACCTGGGCCTGCACGAACCCGAGTGGTACGGGCACCCCGCGTTCGAGCCCGTCCCCTACACCCCGCACACGCCCACCACCTGGGTGTGGGGGTGGTCGACGCGGGAACGGCGCCGCGTCCTGGTCCCCGAGCACGTCGCGTACTGGCACGCGGGCCGCGCCCGGGAACGGTTCCTGTACGAGTCCTCCAACGGCTGCGCCGTGGGAGGAACGCCGGCGGAGGCCGTCCTGTACGGCCTGTTCGAGGTGGTGGAGCGGGACGCCTTCCTGCTCGCCTGGTACTCGCGCACCCGGTTGCGCCTGATCGAGGGGGCCGACGACCCGGATCTGCTGCACCTTGCGGACCTGCTGACCGAGCGGGGGCTCCGCCTGCGGCTGTACGACCTCACCAGCGACCTGGGGGTGCCGACCGTCATGGCCGTGGTGACCGCGCCCGAAGAGGCCGTCCGCGAGGACCGGGCGCCCGCGCTCAGTCTGGCCACCGGGACTCACCTGGACCCGCGCCGCGCACTGATGGCCGCGGTCGAGGAGACCGCGACCAACGCGCTGATGTACCCCAAGTGGGTGCGGATGCGGCCTTCGGTGTCGGTGGAGCGGTGCCGCCCCATGCTCGACGACTTCACCCTCGTCCGCACCCTGGAGGACCACACCGGCATGCACGGTCTGTGGGAGGCCCGGCCCCTGTGGGAGTTCCTGGAACACCCCGGCGGCAGCGTGGGCATGGGGGAGTTCACCGCCGGCCGGCCGTCCTCCTTCGCCGGGACCGACCTCGCCTCGGTGCTGCGCGAACGGTTGGCGGCCGTGCACGGGCTCGGGCTCGACGTGGTGGTCGTGGACCAGAGCAGCGCGCCGTACACGGAGGCGTCCGGTACCCGCTCGGTCAAGGTGATCGTCCCCGGGGCCCTGCCGATGACCTTCGGCCACACCCACCGCCGGACCCGCTCGCTGGAGCGGCTGACCCGCGCATCCGAGCTGTTCGAGGGAGGAGTTCCATGGGGGACGCCCGGCACGACGTACCCGGTACCGCACCCGTTCCCGTGACCGGACGAACCCCGGGCGGCCGACCTCGGGGGGCCGGTGCCCCAGGAAACGGAGTTCCAGGAAACGGAGCCCCGGGGAGCAGGGCTCCGGACAACGAGCCTTCGGTGGACAGGGCTTCGGGCGACGGGGCTTCGGGCGACGAGGGCCGGGAGGACGGGGCTCCGATGGGCGGGCTGAAGGACGCGCTCGCGCACTTCCACGCCCAGTCGTACGGCAAGGACGTGGCCGGGGTCGAGACGCTGTTCTTCGGTGAGGGCCTGTCCAACGGCCTGGCCGGGCCCACCCCGGGGCAGGTCCGACCGCCCCTGCCGGTCCTGGCCCCGCTGCGCGCCCTCGACGCCGCCGTCCCCGCTCTGGGCGGACCGTGGTCACCAGCGCAGCGCCTGCTCGCCGCGTGTGTGGAGGCGGTACGGGTGCGCCGGATCTCGGCGGCCGACCGGTACCCGGTGCACCGCGCCTACCCCTCGCCGAGGGGCCTGTTCGGGGCGGACCTGTTCCTACTACCCCGCGAGGGGGGCCGGTGGTGCCTGCGGGTGGACCCGCAGTCGCACGCGCTCCAACCGGTCGGGGGCGCCGAGGCGCTGCCGGACCTGGAACTGGACCTGGAACGGGAAGGGGTTCTGTCCGAGGCCCGCCTGGTGGTGGCGGTGGACCGCCACCGGTACCCGCCCGAGTACGGCAGGCTGCGTTCCTCCCTGGCCCGGTTGGAAGGGGGCCACCTGCTGGCGACCCTCGGTCTGACCCTGACCCGGGCCGGGCTCAACCCCCGGACCCACCCGGACCCGACTCACCGGGCCTGCGCGGAGGCCGCCCCGCTGCTCCCCGAGGGCATGACCCCCGTCGCCGCGATCACCACCGGCCCGGCCGGGGCGGCGGGCATCGCGCCCGAAGCCACTGCGCGGGTGGCGGCCGCCGTCTCCCCCGCGGGCCGCTCCCTCCGCGGGTGGCTGGACGAGCGGACCAGCGGGGTCTCCACGGCAAACCTGGTGACGAGCGCGTACGTGAGCCCGGAGAGGGGTTCGGCGGTGACCGCGGGGCTGGCCGAGGCGTTCGCCGCGGTTCACGGGTCCCTCCCCGAACCGGACGCCCTGCGGCTGTACCGGCACGTGCTGGAGGGTGACCGGGTGGACGAGCGGTCCGTGCGCGAGCTCCGCGCGGACGGCTCAGAGGGGCCCGCACGCGCGGCCCCGCGCACCGGGGAGAGCAACTTCTCCGCCACCCTCGGGTACACCCTGGCCGTGGACTTCCCCGCCTGGGCCCGCGCCCACGGCGCCCGGCACGCCGAAACCGTCCTGCACACCCTGCTCGGCTGGATCGCCCAGTGGGGCTGCCTCGGCGCCGCCGCCACCGGGCTGTGCGCACGGCCGATGCGCAACTACTCGGAGGAGGACTGGGGGTCTGCTCTGGGCCTGGCACCCGGGCAGACCCCCGCCTACCAACTATGGGTGCGCTCCGAACGCGGCACCTACCTGGACGTCCCGGTCGACGCGGCCCCGGACACCGACCCCCCGGAGATCCCATGACCCGCACCTGGTCCGCCGTGTACGTGTACCTGCACCGCAGCCGCACGGACATCGACTCCTTCCTCCTGGAGCACCTGGCCCCGCACGCGGAGGAGCTGGTCGCTGCCGGGCACGCCGAGGACTGGTTCTACCTGCGCTACTGGGACGGCGGCCCGCACCTGCGGGCCCGGTTCCTCAACGCCGACGCGGCGGCCGTCGCGGATTTCGCCGAGCGGATGCGCGCCCTGGCCGAAAAAACCTCGGCCTCCGCGCTGGCCCTGGACAGCGACGCCTACTACGCGGACCTGCCCGAGGCGGACCCGGAGCACTGGTACGCCGACGGCGCCGTACTGAAGGCGGTGTACGAACCCGAGACCGAGCGGTACGGCGGCCCGCGCGCCCTGGAGGTCTGCGAGGACTTCTTCGCCGTGAGCACCCGGATCGCGCTCGCCGTACTGCGTTCGGCGCCCGAGCCGCACCAGCGGCAGGTGGTGGCCGCCGACCTGACCGCGCTGGCGTTCGGGGTGCTCGGGTTCGACGACGTGGAGGCCGTCCGGCAGGCCCGCGGGTACTACGCCACCTGGGACTACTCGGCCGAGGTCGCCCGTGGCGGGAGCCGGGCGAGGGCCGAGGCGGAACGGCTCTTCCACTCGGCGCCCTCGCGGTGGTTGCAGCGGCGGCCCCGGGTGGAACGGCTGGTGGCGGGCGAGGGATCGTCCACCCACCACCTGTGGGACCGCGGGCTGCGGGGGGCGGTGGGGCGGCTGCGGGAGATCGGCGCCGAGGAGGGGTTGACCAACGGCCTGGACCGGATCGTGTGGTCGCTGCTGCACATGACGCACAACCGGCTCGGGCTGGACATCGACGACGAACGCCGGGTGGCCTGGCTGCTGTCGCTGTGCTACCCCCGCTGGGAGCCGCCGGGCGACTACTTCGAGCCCGGGGTGGGCGCCCCGGACCGGGTGTACGCCGAGGCCAGCAAGTACCTTCCGGACACCATCGGCGGCGCCCACCTGCCGCGGCCGGTACCCGCGGAGAGGGTCCGGCCGGAGGCCGCCGGGGCTCCGCTGGTAGCCCTCCCCGAGCCCGCTCCGCTCACCGCGCCGCTGGGCGGGGCGCTCGCAGAGCGGGCGAGCTGGCACGGCGACTACGGTTCCCGGCTGGGTCTGGACGAGCTGTCGGCGCTGCTCGGGCACGGGGCCGGGGTCAGCCGCAGCCGTGCCGGAGGGCACGGTGGTGGCGGAGGGCCCGGTGGTGCCGAAGAGCACGGTGGCGCGGAAGAGCACGGTGGTGCCGGAGGAAACGGCCGGCTTGTCGGGTCCGGCGGGGAAGGGCGGCCCGGGCACCGGGTGCCGCCACGCACCCACCCCTCGCCAGGGGCGGCCTACGCCACCCAGGTGTGGGTGGTGGCCCGGCACGTGCGGGGACTGGAACCGGGCACCTACCGCTACCGGGCCGAGGAGCACCGGCTGCTGCGCGCGGACGGCCCCACGGGGGTGGACCGGCTGGTCGAGCTCTCGCCGTTCCTGCGTGCGGAGGCCGACGGGCACCCCGGGGCAGTGGCCGGGACGGTGGGGGCGCTGGTGCTCCTGGTGGGCGACCTGGGTCGGCTCCGCGAGGGGTACGGCCAGCGGGCGCTGCGGCTGCTGTTCCAGGAGTGCGGGCACGTGGCGCAGAACCTGTCACTGTGCGCGGCGGCGCTGGGGCTGCGGTCCCTGGTGGTGTCGGGGTTCGCCGACGACGCGGCCAACGCGCTGCTGCACCTGGACGGGGTGGACCGGACGGTGCTCACCCTGTTTCCGATCGGGGCCGGACCCGCCGATCACCGGTGATCCTGCTCGCAGTGCGGTCCTCGACGGCCGGGGGCCGCACCGGGGACAGGACCACCGCGCCGTGGACCGCTCCCGGAACCAGGCCCCGGAGAGCGGGGACACCAGGGGAATGGGAGCGCGGCCATACTTCCGCCCGGGACACCGGGGAGACCGCCCTGAACAGCTCTTTCGCGCTTTCGGCATGGCCTGGAGGACACAAGTGTCTATCGTCACTGGCGTCTGCGGCTACTCAGTAGTAACATTGACTTGTTACTAGCCGGTAGATCCGCGTGTACAGACACCGCGGCCAGGGACACAGCGGAGCTGTCCATGACGCATTACAAGAGCAACCTGCGCGACATCGAGTTCAACCTCTTTGAGCTGTTCAAGCGCCAAGACGTACTGGGCGAGGGCCCGTTCGAGGAGCTGGACGAGGAGACCGCGCGCACCATCCTGGACGAGATCAACCGTCTCGCCACGGGCGTCGTCGCGGAGTCGTTCGAGGACGCGGACCGCAACCCCCCGGTCTTCGACCCCAAGACCAACACCGTCGCCATCCCCGAGAGCCTGAAGAAGTCCTACAAGGCCTACATGGACGCCGGCTGGTACAACCTCGACCTCCCCCAGGAGCTCGGCGGCCTCGGCGCCCCCCGCTCCCTGGTGTGGTCCGCGGCCGAGCTGATCCTGGGCTCGAACCCCTCCATCCACATGTACTCGGCCGGTCCCGGCTTCGCGAGCATCCTGCACTCCGAGGGCAACGAGCAGCAGAAGAAGTTCGCCGAGATGGCCATCGAGCGCGGCTGGGGCGCCACCATGGTGCTGACCGAGCCGGACGCCGGTTCGGACGTCGGCGCCGGCCGCACCAAGGCCACCGACCAGGGCGACGGCACCTGGCACATCGAGGGTGTGAAGCGCTTCATCACCTCGGCCGAGCAGGACATGACCGAGAACATCTTCCACCTGGTGCTGGCCCGCCCCGAGGGCGCCGGCCCCGGCACCAAGGGCCTCTCGCTCTACCTGGTGCCGAAGTACCTGGTCAACGAGGACGGCTCGCTCGGTGAGCGCAACGGCGCCTACGTCACCAACGTCGAGCACAAGATGGGCCTCAAGGCCTCCACCACCTGTGAGCTGACCTTCGGCGACAAGCACCCCGCCATCGGTTACCTCGTCGGCGACAAGCACGACGGCATCCGCCAGATGTTCCTCATCATCGAGTACGCGCGGATGATGGTCGGCACGAAGGCGATCGCGACCCTGTCCACGGGTTACCTGAACGCCCTGGAGTACGCCAAGAACCGCGTGCAGGGCAACGACCTCGCCGGGGCGAAGAACTCCCCGAAGGTCACCATCACCCACCACCCGGACGTGCGTCGCAGCCTCATGACGCAGAAGGCGTACGTGGAGGCCATGCGTTCGCTGGTCCTCTACACCGCCACCACCCAGGACGCGATCCAGATCGCACACTCCAAGGGTGAGGACGTCACCGAGCTGGAGGCCATGAACGACCTCCTGCTGCCGATCGTCAAGGGTGTGGGTTCGGAGCGTTCCTACAACCTGCTCGCCGAGTCCCTGCAGACCCTGGGCGGCTCCGGGTTCCTGCAGGAGTACCCGATCGAGCAGTACATCCGGGACGCCAAGATCGACACCCTCTACGAGGGCACCACGGCGATCCAGGCCCAGGACTTCTTCTTCCGCAAGATCGTGAAGAACGGTGGCCAGGCCATCGGCAAGCTGTCCGCCGAGATCCGGACCTTCGCTGAGAGCGACGCCGGCAACGGCCAGCTCAAGGAGGAGCGTGCGCTCCTGCTGTCCGCCCTGGGCCAGACCGAGAAGATCGTCGAGCTCATGGTCGGCCACGCGATGGGCTCCGCCGAGGACTCCCGCGAGCTGTACAAGGTGGGCCTGAACTCGGTCCGTCTGCTCTTCGCCTTCGGTGACGTCGTTCTTGCCTGGCTGCTGCTCCGCCAGGCCGAGATCGCGCTGAACAGCCTCGACGGCGCCGGCGACGACGACAAGAACTTCTACACCGGCAAGATCGCCGCCGCGCGCTTCTTCGCCGAGCAGTTCCTGCCGCGCGTGGAGTCCGAGCTGAAGGTGGCCCAGAACGTGAACCTGGGCCTCATGGAGGTTCCCGAGGAGGCCTTCTAGGTCTTCCCGAGTACCCCGAGGCACCAGCGCGGGGTCGCGCGAGGTAGCGCGAGTGCAGTGCAGGACAGTGCGAGGTACTGAACCACCGCCGAGGGGCGGGACGATTCGTTCGTCCCGCCCCTCGGGCGTTCTGTGGGGGTGGGGCAGGGTGGAGGCACAGGGTCAAGACCCCTGGGGTGGAGTGGGCTGCGCGGGTGCGGTTGACACCTGTGGCCCAGTTCCTCTGCTGCCCTTCTGTCCGCCCGGTCGGGTTCAGGCCCCTTTTTTCACGGTGATCTTGCTACCAGGGGCAACTTCGGCGCCGAAGTTGCCCCTGGTAGCAAGATCACCGTGGATTAGTGGGTTTCGGAAGCAGCGGACACCCTGCTGAACAGGTTTCGGGCGCCGCGGGCTCGGGGCTGCCCCCTCAGCGACCGCCCGCGACCCGCCCCCGCTGCTGGTCCCCCGGGGCCGTCAGGCCCTCGAAAGGGGCAGGCCCCCGACCGCCCCGACCGCACGCCCCGCCACCCCTTACGAGGCCGACCTGCTTGAGGTGCCGGGAGAGTGGGTCGTGCAGGTACTCAGGGTCAGCTACTCCACCGAGGACATTCCGATCCACGCCCTCGAAACGATCTGCGCCGCGTCCCGACACACCTTCCCCATCGGCCAGGCTGTCGACAGCGACCAGTTCT
The DNA here is from genome assembly GCF_055763695.1 of Nocardiopsis moroccensis. NCBI lineage: Bacteria > Bacillati > Actinomycetota > Actinomycetes > Streptosporangiales > Nocardiopsidaceae > Nocardiopsis > Nocardiopsis moroccensis. Next base: position 4,500,303 of record NZ_CP199747.1, read on the forward strand.
GACCGCCCGGGAAAACGGCCCCGGCGGGCAGCCGGGGCCGTTCCGTCCTGATGACTTCCCCGCACGCACTGCGCCCCGGGGTCCCTGAGCGGGTGGCTTCGGGGACGGCCCCGCCCGTCGACCCTGTCTCAGTTCCGGGTGCGGCGCCTGATGAACACGGCGAGCACGCAGGTGGACAGGGTGGTCGTGAGGGCCATCGGGAGGAACGCCCACTGGTAGGAGGCGGGTTCGTCCGGCAGTGCCTGGAGGACGGCCCCGGCCGCCACCGTGCACACCACGGCGGTGGTGAAGCCGCTCATGTTGACCAGGCCGGAGGCGACGCCGGTACGGCTCGCGGGGATGCCGTCGCGGGCGAAGTCGAAGGAGATCGTGGGCGCCATGGTCTGACCGAGCGCGCTCACCGCCAGCACGGTGACCCCCAGGGGCACCGGAGCCCCGTCCGGCCACAGGACCAGCAGGAGCCACCCCAGACTCAGGGATCCACCGAGCACCAGGGCGAAGTACACCCGCACCCCCGGCCGGCGGCCGATCAGCAGCCCCGCGACGGGGGCCATCCACAGGGCCCCGGCCGCCAACCCGGTGAGGGTGAGCGCGGCGGTGCCCTCGGACAGCCCCAGGCCGCCCACGAGGAAGGGGTAGCCCCAGAGCACCATCATCATCGTGAACGGCGCCATGACGGCCGCATGGTGCGCCATGCCGATCCGGGGCCCGTCCGCCCTCAGCGCCTCCCTGAGCGCCGCCCAGACGGATATGGGGTCGGCGACGGTGGAGCGCCCCGCGGCGCCTGCGGGGCGGTCACGCACCACCAGGAGCACGAGGAGGGCCATCAGGACGGTCAGGCCGGTGGTGGCGAGGAAGGCCGCCACCCAGCCGACCCCGCCGAGCGCCCAGGCCAGCGGGGCCGCGCTGGCCACCTGGCCGGTACCGCCGACCACACCGGTCAACCCACTGACCAGCGCGTACCGCGCACGCGGAAACCACAGGGCGGCGAGCCGGATGACGTTGAGGAACACGAGCGCGTCGCCGAGACCGATCAGGAACCGCCCCGCGACGGCCACCTCGATCCCCGGGGCGAGCGCGAACAGGCACGAACCGAGGGCCATCGCGACCATGCCCATGACCAGGGTGTACCGGGGACCGAGCCGGTCGGCGAGCAGTCCGGCGGGCACCTGGAGGAGGACGTACACGAGGAGCTGGAGCATGGGCAGCAGCGACAGCAGCGCGGGTCCCACGTCGAACCTGCTCTGGGCCTCCAACGCCGCGACGCCCAGCCCGTTGCGGTGCAGCATGGCGAGGAAGTAGCCGCCCACCGCCACGCCCCACACCAGCCAGGCGCGGGCGCCGCCCGCCGGCTCCGCGGAGGACCCGCCGCTCACGGGCGTCCTGTCACCGGATGTCTCGGTCTGTGTCACTTCGCAGCTTCTCCCCTGGTTCGACCCGTCTTCCAGTGTCCTCCAGAACGTTGAATGCCCAGTACACCGGGGTGACCAGGAACGCAAAGCGGCCGGGAATCCCCGCGGCGGCAGCGGGTGCGGCTCCGACAAGAACTCCTCCCAGACGGGCAAAGACCCGACAACCTGCGGAAAGTCACTACGAGTCACTCACGATGCGCGATGGGTGCCGAAAACGGGTGAGTCTCACGACAGCCAGCACGGGACTAGAGTCCCTTTATCACGAAAAAGAAACGCATACTGATGTTCGAAAACGGCCTCTTGAACTGCAGGTTCCATCCCCAAACAGGTCGATGCCCATTCGTTAGATGTGAGATGCGTCACTCTTAGAAGCCTCGACTACGGGGGGTCAGTTGCTGCTAGCATCCGGAGCGCGAAGGATAACTACGAGGTAACGACATCGTTCACGCCTCACCAACTTCGCGGAGAGAGGTCGCCAACTCCGGTTGGACGTGGCGGACCGAACTCGAACCGCGGCGACGTGGCCGCAACAAGCACACACGGTCAGCACACCCGCGGTACCCCGACACACACTGGAGACGACCTTGAGTCACTGGCGCCTGAACAACCCCCGGGCCTCCCGGGCGAAGTCGGCCCTCGCCAGGCGAATCAAGCACAAGCCCCGGCACGCCTTCTGCGCCGAGCGCGCGATCACGGCGCTGCTGGGCGAGCTCGCCTCAGTGGCCTCCCGCCCCTTGTACTGGTCCGGCTCCTCCGAGATGGCCGTCGCCTCCGTGATGCGCGACGTCAACGTCTGGTGCCGGGACGGCCGCTTCTTCTGGAACGACCTCTTCCAGGGCGGCACGATGTCGCACCCCGCCAGCGACCCGGTCGGTGCCGCCGCCCTTCTGAACCCGTTCGCCCAGGTTCCGGAGCCCGCGCACTACTACACGCACCGCCAGCCGGTCGCCGCCTGACCCGTTGACCGCGCGCGTCGAGACCGACACCGTCGTGGTCGGCCTGGGTGCGATGGGCTCCCAGGCCCTGTGGCACCTCGCGCGTGAGGGTGTCGACGCGATCGGGGTCGAACAGTTCTCCCCCGGACACGACCGGGGCTCCAGCCACGGCGAGTCCCGGATCATCCGGACCGCCTACCTGGAAGGCGCCGAGTACGTCCCGTTCGTGCAGGCCGCCTGGCGCGCCTGGGACGAACTCGAGCAGGCCTCCGGGTCCCGGCTCGTGGTGCGCTCCGGCGCCCTGATGCTCGGCGGACCCGACTCCGGCGTAATCCGTGGCTCCGTCGCCGCCGCCGAACACCACGGCCTGGCCCACGAACGCCTCTCCGCCGAGGAACTCGCCGAACACCACCCCCGACACGCCGTACGCACCGGCGAGGTGGGCGTCTTCGAGGCGGACGCCGGCGCGGTCCTGCCCGAAGCCTCGATCCTCGCCGCCGTCCGCCTGGCCCGCCTGGCCGGCGCCCGGGTGTGGACCGGTCGTGCCGTCACCCGGATCGAACCCGACCCGGGCCACCCCCGCGTACGGGTCGGCGACACCGAGATCCGTGCCCGGCGCGTCATCGTCACCGCCGGGGCCTGGCTCCCCGGGCTCCTGCCGGGAACCGCCCGCCTGGGTGGCGGCATCCGGGTGGAGCGCCGTGTGCTCGGCTGGTTCCGCCTCACCGAACCCGCCCGTGAACCCTCGGCCCCCGAACCCGTCTTCGCCCGCGAGGAACCCGACGGCGCCCTCTGGTACGGCTTCCCCAGCATGGACGGCGGCCGTACCGTGAAGATCGGCGTGCACGCCGAACCGCCCGAGGTCAGAGCTGGCACCACCCGGCCCGCCGGCTCCCAGTGGGGCGAACCCGTCGACCCCGGCCCCGGACCGCGTCCACCGGACGAGGCCGACGCGCGCCGCCTGGGCGCACTGGCGGCGGGTCTGCGCGGTGTCGCTCCGCTGCCCGACCGCATGGCGTCCTGCATGTACACCATGACCCCGGACGAGCACTTCCTCATCGGGCACCGGAACGAACTGCCCGGTCTGATCCTGGCCGGGGGCTTCTCCGGGCACGGCTTCAAGTTCGCGTCGGCGGTCGGCCGGGCCCTGGCCGACCTGGCCCGGGACGGCCGCACGGACCTGCCCGTCGGTATGTTCGACCCGCACCGCTGGGACTCCCCTCCCGCGCACCTCTGAGGTCCGCCGCTCACACCACCCCTATCGCCGTCCTCCGCCGCGACGGTTCGGAGTCGGCCGGAACAGGACACACACCTGGGTGCTTTGTCGCCAAGCAGCTACATTGGCGGGGTACCCCGCCCCCCGGACACCCCCAGGACCTGCCGGAACACGGGCCCCACCGCGCTTCCGTACGCAGTAAGGACCACACCGCCGTGCAACCCCTCGCCTCCGACGACCCCCACGCCATCGGTCCGCACCGGCTCCTCGCCCGCCTCGGCGCGGGCGGCATGGGCAAGGTGTACCTGGCCCGCACCCCCGACGGGCACCTGTGCGCCCTGAAGGTGGTCAAGGAGGACCTGGCCCACGACAGCCAGTTCCGGGCCCGCTTCGCCCGCGAGGTACGCACCGCCCAGCGCGTGCGCGGACCCTTCACCCCCTCGGTCGTGGACGCCGACCCGGACGCCGCCGCGCCGTGGATGGCCACCGAGTACGTGCCCGGCCCCACCCTCAAGGAAGCGGTCCGGGAGAACGGCCCCTTCCCCGAGGAGTCGCTTCGGGTCCTCGTCCTGGGCCTGGCCCGCGCCCTGGCCACCGTCCACGCGGCCGGACTCATGCACCGCGACCTCAAACCCTCGAACATCCTGCTCTCGCCGCGCGGCCCCCAGGTGATCGACTTCGGCATCGCCCGCGCCGTCGAGGGCACCGTCCTCACCAGGACCGGCCAGACCTTCGGCACCCCCGCCTACACCTCGCCCGAGCAGATCACCGGACAGAACGTGTCCCCGCGCGCCGACGTGTTCTCCATGGCGGGCGTCGTGCTGTTCGCGGCCGGCGGCAGACCGCCGTTCGGCGAGGGCAGCGCGATCGGCACCCTCAACAAGGTCATGAACGGCGATCCGCACCTGGAGGCCGTCCCCGAGGGCCCGCTACGCGACCTGCTCGCCCGGTGCTTCGCCAAGGATCCCGACCAGCGTCCGGACGCCGAAACCGTCCAGCGGGAACTCTCCGGGCTCCCGCTGCCCTCCGCCGAACACGGCTGGCTCCCCCCGCAGGTCAACCAACAGATCAGCGCCAAGGCCGGTGAGCTGCAACAGGCCGAGGCCGCCGAGCGGACCACCGTGCCCGTGGCCGGGCGCGGGGGGACCGGCCACGGGGGTGACGGTCGCCCCTGGTGGCGCGGACGGACCGCAACGCTTGTGACCGCGGCGGCCGCCGCCCTCGTCCTGCTGGGCGGCGGCGCCTTCGCGCTGACCGCGCTCCCCCTCGGTTCCCAGGAGGACGGCCCCGGGGACACCGCCGACGGTGAGCCCGCGGACGGGGAGGGCGCAAGCGGCGAAGAGGGCGGTGACGGAGACGAGGAAGCCGCCGTCACCCTGGAGGGTTTTCTCTACGACTTCAGCTTCTCCGAGGACGGGGAGACCCTGCACGTCTTCGGCTCCGGAACACTCTCCTCCTGGAACTGGCAGGAGGGAACGGTGACCGACCAGTACTCCCCCGTCCCGACCGGCGCCGTGGTCACCCCCGGCGGTTTCGCCGCGGGCACCACCACCACCTACATCGAGGTGTGGGAGGGCGGCAGCGAGAACCGGGTCGCCGTACTCGGCGGCAACAGCGAGGACCGCGGCCAGTACGACATGCCCGCGCTCACCAGTGACGGCACCACCGTGGCCAACCTCGCCTCCGACGACGGGACCGTGGACGGCGACCCGCTCATCCAGGTGTGGGACGTGGAGTCCCGCGAGGTGCGCAACGAGTTCGCCATCAACGGCTACCTGGCGGACATGTTCTACACCCCCGACGACTCGGCCCTCGTCGCCGTGGTCGCCGAACCCGACTACGCCGCACACGTCGGCGTGTACGTCTGGGACCCCGAGACCGGTGAGGAGCTCCAGGCCTTCGAGGGCGCCGAGTACTACGACGTCTCCCTGGCCGGTGACGGCACGAGCCTGGCGATGGTCACGGACCGGCGGGAGGCCCACATCGCCGACATCGGAACCGGCGAGGTCCGCGACCTGGAGTCCCCCGGGCTCGAATACGAGGAGCTCTACGAGGTCGAGTTCTCCATCGACGGCTCGTTGGTCTACGGCGCCACCTCCGACCTCAGCGACGCGTCCGGGTTCGTGTGGGACGTGGAGAGCGGCGACCTCGTCGAAACGGGCGGCAACCTCGTCCTCAACGCCCCCCTCGGCGTGCACCCCGACGGCGAACACCTCTTCACCGCCGTCGTCGAGGCGGGCGTCTACACCATCGTCGTCATGGACGCCGACTTCAACGTCGTCGCCGAAGTGAACTGACCCTCCCGGAAGGCACCATGCAGCAACCCGCCCCCAACGATCCGAGCCAGGTCGGCCACTACCGCGTCGTCGCCCTGTTGGGCTCCGGCGGTATGGGTCGCGTCTACCTCGGGTTGGACCCGTCGGGCTCCCCCGCCGCCGTCAAGGTCGTCCGCGCCGAGTACGCCTACGACCCCGGCTTCCGGGAGCGCTTCGCCCGTGAGCTCGAGCTCGCGCAGCGCGTCCACGGCAACTACACGCCCCGGGTGCTCGCCGCCGACACCACGGGCCAGACCCCGTGGCTGGCCACCGAGTACGTCATGGGCCCCTCCCTCCAGGACCTCGTCCAGGACACCGGCCCCCTCCCCGAGCAGTCCGTGCGCTTCATGGGGCGGGGCATCGCCCAGGCCCTGGAACGCGTGCACGCCACCGGACTGGTCCACCGCGACCTCAAACCCGGCAACGTGATGGTCTCCGCGGCCGGACCGCAGGTGATCGACTTCGGTATCGCCGGCGCCATGGAGGATCCCCGGGGCGACGAGGAGGAGAAGATCACCGGCACGCCGGGGTACATGGCCCCGGAGGCCGTACACGGGGACGGGACCGGTTCGGCCGCCGACATCTTCGCGCTCGGCGGGGTCCTGGTCCACGCGCTCACCGGCAGGGGGCCCTTCGGCGACGGGCACCCCTCCGCCGTCCTCTACCGCATCGGCAACCTGGAACCCGACCTCGACGGCGTTCCGGCACCGCTGCGCGGGATCATCACCGCCTGCCTGGAGAAGGACCCCGACCGGCGACCGAACGCGGCACAGGTCCTCCAGGCTCTCGGCGGCCCCACCGCGCCCGCGGCCTCCGCCGCCGCCTGGCTCCCCCCGGCCGCCGCCGCGCGGATCGACCAGATCGCGCAGGAGTACCGGGACGCGGTCCGGTCGGCCCCCGTCCCCGGCGGGAGGGGCGGCCTCGGCGGACGCCTGCTGATCGCCGGAGCCGCGGCGGTCGCCCTGGCGATGGTCGCCGGGATCGGTGTGTGGGCCGCCCGGGACGCGGGCCTGGGCGCGGGAGACCCGTCCGGGGCCGACCCGGCAGCGGAGGAGTCCCCTCCGCAGCGCGAGACCTGCGACCCCTCCGAGCACCTGGCACCGGAGTTCCAGGAGGCGGCCAACGAGGAGATGACCGCGCCCAACGACGACGGGGGCATGTTCTACACCGGTTTCTCCAGCGACGGCGAGGTCCTCGCGGTCTCCGGGAGCGGCGGTGTCGCCCTGTGGGACTGGCGGAAACAGGAGGAGCTCGCGCTCATCGAGACGGAGATCCCGGACCTGTACGGGCAGCCCTACTTCAGCCCCGACGACTGCCTGCTCGCCTACCCCTCCGACGACGGTGCGCACGTGTACTCGTTGGAGAGCGGGGAGCACACCGTGCTGTCCGAGGGCTACGAGGTCAAGTCGCTCGCCTTCTCCCCCGACGGCAACCGGTTGATCGTCGGGAACTACGACATCACCGTCAACTCCGCCGTCCTCGTGTACGACCTGGAGACGGGGGAGACCGTCACCACCTACACCGCGGACGGCAGCACCGTCCAAGCGATCGCCGTCTCCCCGAACGGCGAGCACGTCGCCGCTCAGGGCACCCTCGACACGGCGACGGTCTGGAACGCCGAGTCCGGGGAGGTCGTCGCCTCCGCCGAGGACGTGCCCCGGCTCAACAGCCGGGCCCTGAACTTCACCGACGAGGAGACCCTCCTCTACCCGGACGTGCACGGGGTGCACAAACAGAACGTCGTCTCCGACAAGGAGGAGGGCACCTCCTTCCTCGCCGAGGACCTGGACGAGGACGTCGTGCTGTTCGACTACCGGTACAGCCTGGAGGCAGACCGGCTGTACGCCACCTACCTCCCGTCCGACTACGACGCGGAGAGGGGGTTCATGAAGGTCTGGGAGTACTCCACCGGCGAGGAGCTGACAGCCGAGGCCGACGAGGGCTTCCTGTGGGAGATCAGCGTCCACCCACAGGGCGAGGTCATCATCGGCGTCCCCGCCTCCGGTAGCGGTGTGTGGGTCGTGGACGCCGTCGAGCTGCGCATCGTCGACCAGTTCCACTGATCGGCACCCCGGGGCGGCGCCGGTCGCCGCCTCCTCGCCCCCGGCGCCGCTCTCCACCGACACGACCGCTCCCGAACCGGGAAGGCCCATGCTCCCTCTCCACCCGCACGACCCGCCCTCCGTCGGCCCCCACCGCCTGTACGCCCGCCTCGGCGAGGACGCCTACGCGCGCGTCTACCTGGGCGCGGCCGGGGTGGAGGACCCGGTGGCGGTGAAGGTCGTCCGGCCGGAGTACGCCACCAGCCCCGCCTTCCGTTCGGCCTTCACCCACCGGGTGGAGTCCGCCCGCGGGCTGGACAGCGCCCACGTGTGCCCGGTGCGCGACGCCGACCTGCGCGGCGCGGTGCCCTGGGCCGCCCTCTCCCGGCCGCTCGGTCCCAGCCTGGCCGATCTGGTCCGCGGGAACGGCCCCCTGCCCGTGGACGCCCTGCATCCGCTCGCCCAGGCCCTCGCCCAGGGGCTGGTCGACCTGCACTCCGCAGGCCGCGCCCACGGTTCGCTGTGGCCGGACGGTGTGCTGCTGTCCGACCGGACCGCGCTACTGGCCGACCCCGGCCTGGAGTGGGCCGTCAACGACACCGGACAGTGCGCCCCGCACCCCGCTTTCACGGCGCCGGAGGGCGGGGCCGCCCCGGCCGCGGACGTGTTCTCCTGGGCCTCCACCCTGTGCTTCGCCGCGAGCGGCGTGGAGGGCCCCGACGGCCTCGCCCGAGTCCCCCTGCAGCTGCGCGGGCTGGTCGACACCTGCCTCAAACTCGATCCGCGGCTGCGCCCCAGCGCACACGACCTGGTGCGGATGCTGGGCGGGCCCGCCGAGCCCCCGGGCTGGCCGCCTCCGACCCGGGCCGCGATCGAAGCGGTCGCCGACGAACAGCGTTCGATGCTGAGCACCGCCGCGGTCACCCCCCGCGGGCCGCACGGGGAGGGTGCCGCGTCCGGACGGGGCCGGGGCCGCCTCCTGGTGGTGGGGACCGGTGCGCTGGCCCTGGTGGTACTCGCGACCGCCGGGGTGGTACTCGACCGCGTTCTGGGGGAAGAGGCTGCGCCCCCGGGCCCGCAGGCCGAGGGAGACGGCGAAAGCGACGGCGGGCTGATCACCGACGCGGGTTGCCTGGACGAGCCGGGGTTCCCGGCACCGGAGCAGCCGGTCCCGGACGACACCGACTTCTGGAAGCCCGGGTTCTCCCCCGACGGGGACGTGCTCGCCGTCACCTCGACCGCAGGACTCACCATCTGGGACTGGCGCGAGGGCGAGGAGGTCGCCCGGCCGACGGAGAACTCCGCCTACGGTGTCCGCCCGGTGTTCTCCCCGGTCGGCTGCACGGTGGCCGCCACCGAGTCCGTCGAGTACGAGGGCCACGAGCACCCGGTGGTCGTCGGGTACACCCACGACCTGCCCGGTGGTACCACCACCGAGCACCTGGGCCCCCAGGAGGGCCCGGACGAGGACGGCCACTGGATGCTGAAACCGAGAGCCATCCAAGACATGGCTTTCTCCCCCGACGGCAGTCGACTGGCGGTGACCATGAACACCACCCACCAGGTGGAGAGCACCGTGGTGATCGACACCGCCACCGGGGAGGCGGGCGAGCCGATGGCCCCGGGCCTGCAGTACGGCACCGTGTTCGTGGACGAGGACCACCTCGCCACCAACGACAGCAGCGAGATCCACGTCTGGGAGGCGGACACCGGGGAGGAGGTCCACGTCATCAGGGGGTCCTCGAGCAGCACACTGGCCGCGGTCCCGGGCCGAACCGAGGTCGCCTACCTCGACGGGGACCGGATCGTCATCACCGACTACACCACCGGCACCGAGGTCGCCTCCTTCACCCGGGGAGAATTCGAGACCGACGACGAACCTCTCCTCGTCGAACTCGTGGTGGACTCCGCGCACGACCGGGTGTACGCGACCTGGCAGGTTGGCACCGGGCCCGGGTCGTGGCGGTACCAGAACTACGTCTGGGACCTGGAGTCCGGCGAGAACCTCGCCGAGGGCAACGAGGAGATCGGCGCCTACAGGACCATCGCCCCGCACCCGGACGGCGAGGTCCTCGCCGCAAGCACCGTCGCTGACAACGAACTGGTCCTGGTCGACCCCGACACCTTCGAAGTGATCGAGCGGCTGGGCTGACAGCGGAGCGGGGTGCCCGCCGAACGGAACCGGGCCCGGGGCCGGAATCCCCGCGAAACCGGGCAGACTGGTGTCCGGTCCCCACCTCGAGGAGCTGAACACACGTGCCTCCCCTGTCGTCCGCCGACCCGGAACACGTCGGCCCCCACCAGGTGCTGTCCCGGCTCGGTGAAGGAGGCATGGGCGAGGTGCTCCTCGTCCGCACCCCTGACGACGGCCTGGCCGCGCTCAAGGTCATCCGGGAAGAGCTCGCACACGACCCCGAGTTCCGGGCCCGCTTCGCCCGCGAGGCACGCACCGCCCAGCGCGTGCGCGGCCCCTTCACCCCGGCTGTGCTCAGCGCCGACACCGAGGGCGCCGTGCCGTGGATGGCGACCGAGTACGTGCCCGGCCCCACCCTCAAGGAAGCCGTCCGGGAACACGGCCCCTTCCCCGAACCCTCACTGCGGGTCCTCGCAATGGGACTGGCCAACGCCCTCCAGGCCATCCACACCGCCGGCCTCATGCACCGCGACCTCAAACCCTCCAACGTCCTGCTCTCGCCGCGCGGGCCCCAGGTAATCGACTTCGGCATCGCCCGCGCCGTCGAGGGCACCGTCCTGACCAGAACCGGGCAGGCCTTCGGCACCCCCGCCTACGCCTCACCCGAACAGGTCATGGGCCACGAGACCAGCCCGGCCAGCGACGTGTTCTCCCTCGCCGGGGTGGTGGTCTTCGCCGCCACCGGCAGACCGGCCTTCGGCACCGGGAAGTCCGCCGCACTCCTGGCCCGGGTCGTGAAAGGGGAGCCCGACCTGGACGGGGTCCCCGAAGCCCTGCGCCCGCTGCTGACCCGCTGCCTGGCCAAGAACCCCACCGAACGACCCACCGCCGACCAGATCGTCCGCACCCTCTCCACCCAACCCCTGCCACCCGCAGAACACGGCTGGCTCCCCACCCCGATCAACCAGTCCATCGAGACACACCGGTCGGCATCCCGCGAGGCGGCCGACGGTGCACCGGCCGCCGCACCGGCCGACGTCCCGGGCACGGACCAGGCGTCGGACGGGACACCGGCCGGGGACGGCCCCGGGGTTTCCGGTACCCCCGCCCCGGTCACCCCTCCCCCGGGCGGCCGGGGCCGCACCGCGCTCATCGTCGGCGCCGCCGCTCTCGCCACCGTGCTGATGGCCGGGACACTCGGCCTCCTGACGGCCGTCCCCCTGCCCGGTGAGGGCACCGACGAGGCCGGTACCTCCACCGAGATCGACGGTGACGGGCGGGACGAGGCCGCGGAGGAGGCCGCGGGCGACGCCCCGGCGGAGCCGTCCGAGGTCTTCGGCGACACCCTCACGGGGGCCTCGTTCGCCCCCGATGGGGAGAGCCTGTACGTCACGGGTACCGACCACCTGGTCGAGGTGGACTGGCGGACCGGCGAGGAACTCCACCGCTTCGACGCACGGCCCAACAGCCTGACCGTGGCCGCGGACGGCACCATCGCGGGCGGCTTCCTCGACGCCCTGGTGGTCTGGGATCCCGACCACGAGATCACCCACTACCTGGAGGAACCGGAGCTCCAGGACTGGAACCTCCCCGACCTGAGCGACGACGGCACCCGGGTGGCGGTCTCGGTCAACGATGCCGAGAACGAGCCCCTGGTACAGGTGTGGGACCTGGATGCGGAGGAGGTGGAGTTCGAACTCGCGACCGAGAGCTACACGCGGCACCCCGACCTGAACGCCGACGCCACCCTCCTGGCCGTCAGCGACTCCGCGGGCACCGGGAGGTCGACCGTGTGGGACCTGTCCACCGAGGAGGCCGTGGTGGAGTTCCCCAACGACGACTTCCCCGCCGTGCCGGGCGAGGAGGCCGGGACGCACTACCTGAAGTACCTGGCCTTCCATCCCACGGATCCCTCGCTGCTCGCCGTCAAGACCAGTAACCGGGACATCGCCCTGTACGACCTGGAAAGCGGGGAGACCTCCCCCTTCGAGGCCCCCGACACCGGCGGCAACGACCTGTACGAGATCCACTTCTCCGCCGACGGGTCCCGGTTGGCCGCCGGCGGGGCGGAGGGCGCCGCCTCCCGGGGCGGCCGGGTGTGGGACACCGCCACCGGGGACCTGCTGACCGGAGAGGGGGTCCAGCTCTACTCACAGGCAGCCTTCCACCCGGAGGGCACGGTGGTCGCGACCATTCCGTCCACTCCCGGCGACGACCGCCTCCTCGTCCTGGACGGCGAGACCTTCGAGGTCCTGCACGAGTTCCCCGGATAACCCGCCCCGTACGGGACACCCCGCCGGACCGGCCGAACGGTCCACCGGAACGGGGCGCCCCCGGGAACCGCCCGCCGACCCCCCGTCCAGAACGAATCCCCCCTCCGGACCGTCACACCGTGCGCCACACACCTCCCGCCCCCATCCGCCTCACGACCGTTAGGAGCCCGGTCCCGTGCTTCCCCTCGCGTCCGACGACCCCACCGGTATCGGCCCCCACCGGCTCCTCGCCCGTCTCGGCGCGGGCGGCATGGGTGAGGTGTACCTGGTCCGCACCCCGCAGGGCCGTCTGGCCGCGCTCAAGGTGGTCAAGGAGGACCTTGCCCGGGACCAGGAGTTCCGGGCCCGCTTCGCCCGCGAGGTGCGTACCGCGCAGATGGTCACGGGGCCGTTCACCCCGGACGTGGTGGACGCCGACTCCCACGCGCCGGCCCCCTGGATGGCGACCGAGTACGTGCCCGGCCCCACCCTCAAGGAAGCCGTCCGGGAACACGGCCCCTTCCCCGAACCCTCACTGCGGGTCCTCGCAATGGGACTGGCCAACGCCCTCCAGGCCATCCACACCGCCGGCCTCATGCACCGCGACCTCAAACCCTCCAACGTCCTGCTCTCGCCGCGCGGGCCCCAGGTGATCGACTTCGGCATCGCCCGCGCCGTCGAAGGAACCGTCCTGACCAAAACCGGGCAGGCCTTCGGCACCCCCGCCTACGCCTCACCCGAACAGGTCATGGGCCGGGGTGTCGGTCCGGCCAGTGACGTGTTCTCCCTCGCCGGGACGGTGGTCTTCGCCGCCACCGGCCGGTCCCCCTTCGGCAGCGGCCGGGCCGCTGAGGTCCTCCCCCGGGTGGTCGGCGCGGACCCGCACCTGGACGGGGTCCCCGAGGCCCTGCACCCGCTGCTGACCCTCTGCCTGGCCAAGGACCCCGCCGAACGACCCACCGCCGACCAGATCGTCCACGCCCTCTCCGACCAACCCCTGCCACCCGCAGAACACGGCTGGCTCCCCACCCCGATCAACCAGTCCATCAGTGCCCACCAGCACCAGGCACACCAGGTCGTCCACGCCGCCCCCGCGGGTTCCTCCTGGGCCGCCGCCGCGCACCGGCCCCCGAAGAAGCGGCGCACCGGCCTCATCGCCGCCGGAGCCGGAACGGCAGCACTCGTCCTCGCGGCGGGCATCGGCCTGGCCGTACTCAGACCCTGGTCCGACGCGAACCCCGACAGTGCCGCCGGGCAGGAGAAGGGCGGAGAGGCCGAGGAGCAGGGGGCCGACGCCAGTGAGGCCCCCGGCAGCCAGGACGACCCGGTCGAGGAGTGGGACGGGGAGACGGGATTCGACTCCTTCGTCAACGACATGGCCTTCACCCCGGACGGTTCCGGGGTGTACGTCCACACCACGGACGCGATGACCCTCTGGGACTGGGAGAGTGGCGATTTCCGGCATCGGTTCGACCCCAAACCCTCCACCTTCGACCTGGCCGACGACGGGACCATGGCCGGTACCTACGCCGACACCACAACCGTGTTCGGCCCCGACCAGGAGGTCCTCGCCCTCTTCGACCTGGCCGAGGAGGATCCCGGGGACATCGAGGAGTTCGGAGCCGTCTCGATCAGCCCGGACGGCTCCCTGGTCGCCATGGCCGTCTTCCACTCGGGCGACCCGCGACTGTACGTGTGGGACTGGGAGGAGGACACCGTCGTGTTCTCCACCGACCACACGGGCCCGGTCGTCGGTACCGACTTCACCCCCGACGGCGAGTACCTGATGGTCAGACAGCAGTACAACGAACCCTTGGTGACGATGTACGACGTGGAGAATCTCGGCGACGAGTCCCCGTCGCCGGAGGGGCCCGGCTGGCCCGCGGCACACTGGAACCGGTACGCCTTCTCCCCCGCCGGACCCGTCGTGGCGGTGGAACTGCCCGACGAGAACATCGCCGTGTACGACTACGAGGCGGACGAGGTCGTCCAGGAGATCGAGACCGAACGCGACTACCTGTGGATGGAGTTCTCATCGGACGGCCGGACCCTCTACTCCGCCGGGCTGAACCTCACCGCCACAGGCCCGTCCGGTGGCCGGGCCTGGGACGTGGCCACCGGGGAGGAGCTGATCTCCGGGGACACCCTCCTGGTCGACATCCTCGCCGTCCACCCCGAGGACGAGGTGATCGCCACCTTCGCCGACGACACCCTGCTCCTCCTCGAGCCCGAAACCCTCGACGTGGTCAACGAGATCAACTGAGACGGCCGTGCACCCCATGACCAACGAAACCCCCGCCCGAATCGGCCCCTACCGGATCATCGCCCCGCTGGGCTCCGGCGGTATGGGCCACGTCCACCTGGGCCTGGGCCCCGGCGACCAGCCGGTGGCGGTCAAAGTGGTACGACCCGAGCTCGCCTACGAACCCGAGTTCCGCGAGCGCTTCGCACACGAGGTCCACCGGGCCGGTCAGGTGACCGGCGGCGACCTCCCCCGGGTCCTGGACGCCGACACCACCGGCCCCTCACCATGGCTCGCCACCCAGTTCGTCCTGGGCCCCTCCCTCCAGGAGATGGTCCGACGGATCGGTGCCCTACCCGAACCCACCGTCCGGTACCTGGGCCGCGCGATCGCCCGGACCCTCGCCCACCTGCACGCCTCCGGGGTGGTGCACCGAGACCTCAAACCCGGCAACGTCCTGGTCGCCGCGACCGGCCCCCGGGTGATCGACCTCGGGATATCCCGGGCCATGGACGAGACCCCGGCAAGCGACTCCTCCGCCTTCGCCGGGACCCCCGGCTACACCGCCCCGGAGACCGCCCGCGGGAAGGAGACCGGCCCAGCCGCCGACGTGTTCGCCCTCGGTGCCGTCCTGGCTTTCGCCCTCACCGGGCGGGGTCCGTTCGGTGACGGCCACCCTTCGGCCGTGATCTACCGCATCGACCACCAGGAACCGGATCTGGGCGGGGTACCGCCGTCCCTGCTCGGCCTCCTCAGGGCCTGTCTGGACAAGGACCCGGCCCGCAGACCCACCGCTGAACAGGCCCTCCAGGCCCTCGGCGGTCCGGTGGCGCCCGCAGTGTCCGCGGGCGCGTGGCTGCCGCAGACCGCCGTCGCCGTCCTGGACGGCTTCGCCCACGACCACCGCACCGTCCTCCGGGCCTTCCTGGAGACCCAGCCGGCCCCCGGAGGAAACAACCGTGGCCGCACCCTCGCCCTGGTCGGCGCCGCCGCGACCACGATGGTCCTGATCGCCGGGGCCGGAGTATGGGCTGTGACAGGGCCGTTCGGCTCCGGCGAGGAGAACGCCGGGTCGGCCCAGGAGAGTGGTTCACCGGAACCGAGAGAGGGCGCAGTCCCGGAGACCTCCCTCCGTGAGCAGTGCGACCCCACCGTCCACCTGGCTCCCGAGTACGTCGAGGCCGCAGCCCCCGAACCAGCGGTTCCCTCCGACGCCGGGTCGGTCCGCTTCTCCAACGACGGCTCGGTCCTCGCGGTACACCTCCAGAACAACGTCGTCCACCTGTGGGACTGGCGGGAGCGGACCGAACTCGCCGCGATCGAACTGTCCGGCGACACCCCCTTCCGGGAGATCGAGTTCAGCCCCGACGACTGCTTCCTCGCCCACGGCTCGGAGGACGGCGCCCACGTGTACTCCTTGGAGACCGGGGAGCACACCGTCCACCTGGAGGGGCGTGACGTCCGCTCCGTGGCCTTCTCCCCCGACGGGACAGCCCTGGCCATGGCCGACCGGACCTTCCAGGACAGCAACGGCGGGGTCTACACGGTGGACCTGGCCACCGGCGAGGACGTCACCCGCTACGAGACCGACAGTCCCCGCGGCCACAGCGTCGTCTACTCCCCCTCCGGCGACCGACTGGCCGCACAGGACGGCCAGGGCGACCTCCGGGTGTGGGACACCGCCGGCGGGGAGGAACTGCACATAGCCCGGAACCTGCCGTTCCCCAGTTTCCGCGCGCTGGACTTCTACACCGAGGACCTCGTCGTCGCGATGCACCCCAGGGGTCCGCTCGTCGTCGACGTCAACCAGGACGAGGGCGGAACCTACTACGAGGCCGACGAGCAACCCGAGGGCGACACCGCCAAGGTCGTGCTGAACCGCGAACACGATC
Source organism: Nocardiopsis moroccensis (assembly GCF_055763695.1). NCBI lineage: Bacteria > Bacillati > Actinomycetota > Actinomycetes > Streptosporangiales > Nocardiopsidaceae > Nocardiopsis > Nocardiopsis moroccensis. Next base: position 4,516,743 of record NZ_CP199747.1, read on the forward strand.
TGCTCTACGCCTTCTACATGACCGAGGCGGACGAGAACGGCGGCGCCACCCTGAGCTACCGAGTACTGAACGTCCGCACCGCCGAGGACGTCACCCCCGAGACGGAGGACGACGGCCTCCCCTTCGCCCTCCTGGACGTGCACCCGGACGGCGACGTCATCGCCACTCTCCCTCCCGACGTGGACGAGGTCCAGATACGGGACGCAGTATCCCTGGAACCCATCGACATCTTCGAGTGAGCCGGACGGACTGACGAGACCCATGCTCCCCCTGCACCCGCACGACCCGCCCTCCGCGGGCTCCTACCGGCTCCTGGCCCGGCTGGGCGAGGACCACCACACCCGCTCCTACCTCGGGGCAGTGCCAGGCAGACCACCGGTCCGGGTGCGCATCCTGCGTTCCGCCCAGGCCACGGACCCGACCTCGCGGTCCACCTTCGCCCACCGGGTGCGGAGCGCGTCCGGACTGGGCGGCCCGCACGTGGCCGCCGTACTCGACGCCGACCTGGACTCCCCGGTCCCATGGGCTGCCACCGAACGCCCGCTGGGGCCGGGCCTGGACGGACTGGTCCGGAACCACGGACCGCTCCCGACCGCCGCCCTGCACTCCTTCGCCCTGGCCACCGCCCAGGGGCTGGCCGCGCTGCACACCGCGCAGCGCGCCCACGGGGCCCTGACCCCCGAAAGCGTTCTACTGACCGGCGACCGTGCGCTGCTGGCCGACCCCGGCCTGCTCCCCTCGTACGAGGCCCACGACAGAGCAGGCGGTGTGTTCGATCCGCCCGAGGGCGGCGGTTCCCCGGCGGGTGACGTGTTCTCCTGGGCAGCGGTCCTGTGCTTCGCGGCCAGCGGGATCGAAGGGCCCCGCGGCCTGGACCGGGTGCCCCTGCAGCTCCGGGGCGCGGTCGACGCCTGTCTTCGGGAGAACGCGAACCTTCGCCCCAGCGCGGTCGACCTGGTCAGTATGCTCGGCGGGACGGCCTCCGCCGCGCCCTGGCCCCCGGAACTGGCTTCGGTGATCGATGTCTCGGCCGTCGCCATGCGCCGGGCACTGCCCGCAGAACCCGCCGCTCCCGCGCCCGGCGGCCGGGGTCGGTTCATCGGTCTGGCCGCCGGGGTGCTGGCACTGACCCTTGTCGTGGCCACCGGCGCCGTCTGGGGTTACGACCGCCTGTTCGCGCTGCCCGAGGAGAGCGCCGATGACGGGGGTTCGGACCCGACGGACGCCGGCCCGGGCGACGTGGCCTGCCTGGACGGGATCGGCTTCTCCGAACCCGGCGGGTGGGAGGGCGAACTCAACGCCGGGGAGGCGGTGTTCTCCCCCGACGGCGACGTGCTGGCCCTGGCCGGGGACGACCACGGGCTCAGTCTGTGGGACTGGCGCGAGGGTGAACTGCTCGCCGTCCCCGCGGAGGGGGCGGACCTGGTCCGTGACGCGGTGTTCTCCCCGGTCGGCTGCCGGGTCTCGGCCGTCCGGGCCGAGGACGTCGAAGAGGCTGAGCGGGAGGAAAGGCCCCCCTACCGACTGGCGACCACCTACGACGTCCCCACCGGACACGCCCAGGACCACCTGGGCGCCCAGCCTGCGCCTCGCCCGGACGGAAGCCGGGAACGCACGTCCGTGTCGGCCAGTGCCTTCAGCCCTGACGGCCGGTGGCTGGCTCTGGGCACTTCCACCAGGTACGAGGTCGACCGGGACGACTCGATCGGGGTGGTGGACGTGGAGACCGGCGAGTTGGTGCGAACCTTCAACGACGGGGAGAGCACCAGTTCCCTGGCCTTCCTCGACGACACCAGGCTCGCCACTTCCGGGAGCGACACCATCACCGTCTGGGACGTGGAGACCGGCGATCCTCTCCAGACCGTCCGCAACGTCGCCTCGCGCACGATGGCGACCGTCCCCGGACGGAACCAGGTGCTCTACGTCAGGAACGGCGAAGTGGTCTGGCACGACCTGGAGGACGACTCCGAGCTGGGCACCTTCCCCCTGGACGACTACGCCGCGATCCCCTTCGGCGCCTACGTCAGGTCGCTGACCCCCGACGTCGAACGCGGACTGGTGCACATCGCCTGGTACCACTCCACCGAGGAGGAGGACCCGGCCGACCGCCGCACCGTCCGCCGTGCCCACCTGTGGGACGTGGAGACCGGCGAGGACCTCCTGTCCGGAAACGAGGACCCCATGCTCCTGGGCGCCGCCTTCCACCCCGAGGTGATCGCCGGGGTCGGTGCCGACGGGAACGTCAACATCATCGCCCCCGACACCCTGGAAATCCTTGACGTCATCGAGTGAGGCGAACACTCCAGACGCCACACGCTCCCCGTCCCCGGGCGTGGTCCGCTATAGCGTGACATCACGCATCCGCCGCCGGAGAGGAACCGCAGCATGCCCAGGAACAAGGCCCGACACGGCGCGATGGCCGCGCTGAACTCGCTGCTCGACAACACCCGCTCCGCCGCCAGCTCCACCACTGCTTTTGGAGCCCCGGTGACCTCCGGGGGCACCACGGTGGTTCCGGTGGCCCGGGTCAGCTCCCTGAGCATCATGGGCGGCGGCACCGGGAACGTCCCGTTCTTCGGCGGTGACGGCGCGGGAGGCACGGGCTGCACTCGTGTACGCCCGTCGGGCTTCCTGGTCGTCACCCCCGAGGGGGCGGCCTTCCGCCCCATCCGCCAGCCCGCCGCGACCCTGGCCATCCCGCTGGCCGTCATCACCGCGGTGGCCGCCACCCGCATCGTCACCGTCTCCGTGCGCGAGGCCCGCCGCCGCAAGCGGATCGCCGCAGCACAGGAGAAACAGCAGGAGTCGGGTCGTTAGGGGGCAGCCCTCAGGGGAGCGAACCCGTCAGGAGAAAGCGGCCTCGACCTCATCGAGCAGGAAGGAGACACAGCTCGGCATCTCGGTCGTCCACTGGGCGGGGCTCTCCACGAGTTCGCCCTCGATCTTGAGGCTCTCCTCCACATCGGATTCCGAGCACGGGATCTCCTCGTCCGCGACCAGCGCGTGGACCGAGCGCACGATCATCAGGTCATTCGTCAGGTTCGGATCGTCACTGAAAACGACCCGCTCAGGAACCCGGTCCATGTCAGAAAGAGGCTGCTCGACGTACTCGGCCACGCCTGGAACCGACTTCCACGGTTCAGGCTCCTCGGGAGCGTAACCATCAGTGTGCAGTCTCAGGACCAGTGTCCGACCGGCCGCTCCGTCCTCGAACATCCCCGCCACAGGTTCATACGAACCGCCGGGAACGTCCCTGGGGCGCGAGACGCCGATCTGGGGCACGGCGTCACTGTCCCAGGAGGCCTCCCAAACGAGCTCCCCGGTCTCACCGCCGAACACGTCGATGCGGGCCGTCCCGTCTCCCGGGCACGCATACGAAGCAACCACCCGCCATCCCAGAGCAGTGACTCCGACTTCTTCGGGGATATCGGATCCGCACGCGTCACCGAGATCCCTTTCCCACTGCACGTCAGTCCCGGCCAGCGGATAGGACACCAGAGCATCGCCCTCCTCGACCCGCACCCTGGACCCGTCGGTCAGCACACCGATGTTCCCCAGCCCCGAGCCCGTTTCCCGGTAGGAATCCCGAACGTCCCCGTTGGCCACGTCGAGCACCACCAACCAGCCGAAGTCGACCGGGCCGACGGACTCGTCGTATCGGACAACGACCGAGGAACCGTCCGCGGTCACGCCCACATCCTTGATGTTCTCCGCCGGATAGCTCCAGGCCTCCGCCACCGGATCCACCGTCACGGACACCACCTCGTCCGGTAGAACCGCCACCGCGCCCGAGTCCGAGACAAGAGGTTCCTGCTCCGGCTCACACCCGCTCCCCGCGAGGAAGCCCCCGACGGCCGCCAGCTCGGTCACGGTCCGAGGTGCACGGGAACCCTCGACCACCGCCTGGTCGCGCACTGTCTCGACCGGGGGCCCGCAGGCCGAAAGCACCAGGACCGCCCCCGCACACACGACCGGGAACCGCAGAGAATCCGAAGAGGTGCCGAACCCACGGACCGTGTCGCCATTCATCGTTCTCCCAGGAAGCGAAAGAACTCCCCGTTCTCCGGTTCAGCGCAATCCGAGGACACCACTGTCGCCTTCGCTGTCGGTGTAGGGAATCGCTACCGCTCCCGGCGCCACGGTACCGCGCCCGAACTCCACACTCACCCGATCATCGAAATCCGTGGAAATTTCAACTTCCTGATCCGAACCGCGAAAACGAGCGAAAACGACATCCTCCGAGACTCCCTCCACGTTCTCGACCACACGAACCATCCCTTCAGCCAAGGCCAGTGGATCCTTCTGTCCCTGCTCCGAAGGTTCGTTCACGCTGTACAGCACCTCACCAGAACGGTCCTCAACCCGATACTCGCCAATCCGCCATACCCCGAACCGCTCTCCGCCTTCGAAAGCGCCCACCACACCTGCGTCTTCGATCCAACCGTGTTCTTCCGCGCCCGGATCGACCCAGAAGCCCGTGGCCTTGTGAGCGAAGTCCACAGAAACAACCCCACCCATGTGCGCGGTCAAGCTCCGATTCCGTGAATCCACAGGATGCGAAGCCCCCGGAACCTCCAACCGCCACAGCTCCTCTCCACCGGACGCGTCCCAAGCCACCACCTCCGAAGTGAATTCTGTGTCCGTGCTGTAAAGAGGATCGTCCTCCGAGTCTTCCTCGCCCAGCTCGTAGCAGGTAACTGCGCCCAGTAGCACCTCATCCACCAAAGCGATCGAGCCCACCGCTCCGACACCTTCGCAGTCCCGAACCTCTGAACTCGACCACACCTGTTGCCCGTCACCCCAACGTCGAGCAACCACTTCTGACTCCTCGCGAGGGAACCAGAGTTCGTGTTCCGGACTGATGTTCCCCAGAGATGACCAGGTCCACCGCTCGGCACTACCGCCACCGCTATTCGACTCCCGGCCAGTCAGATCGAAGGCATCCTCCCGCGCGCTCTCTCCTGTAGCCGCATCCAATACGTGTATTCGGGAACCTCCAGCGTGTTCAGGATCCGGTTCCTGGACCACCACGTAACCACCGTCGGAAGTGACCGACCCGAGCACTCTTCCGTTCCCGGGGCGGTACTCCCACCGCACCTCACCAGTGTCACCATCCAGGGCCGTCACACCTTCTCCATCAAGGACTACGAGGCCGCTAACCACCGGCAACACATCCAACGAATCCAGATCGGACCCGGCCCCCCATTCCCAAGCCACCTCGCTCACAGAAACGGGGTATTCCAGATCCGGCGCAGGCTCTGAGGTCATGCTTTCAGAGCCTCCAATTGAGCACCCCGCCAGTAGAAAACTCAGGGCAGCCAAGGATGACCCGACCCTCATCCCAAACCATAATATTGACTCTTTCACGCAAAACACCAGAATCTCAAAAACATTATCCCGACAGCGATCAGATCTACACATTCAACCAAGAAGACGAATGACCATTGAAGGTATCCATATAGAAAGTAATCGCCTCCCAGGTCGTCTGGTCACCATTGGGCCACGGCTCATTTTTGATATCTCCATACAATTCAATCAGGACCCCATCGTTATGTTCATTACTCCAATCATCATGATTCATAGGAATAAAGAGATCACCCCCCTCGCTTTGCACAATTCCACCCCAGTCATCATTTTCGGAAACATATTCGATCCATTCCGAATTCCGCTCTGAATGGTTGGCAATCGCAAATTCTATCAATTTTGTAACATGAGTCGAACCACTGGCCGTTGGGTCCTTCAGGTCATCAGCACCCGGCGTTGCAAGCCCTTCCTTGGCAACAATTTTTGCCATTTCAACAATCGTCGATTGTACACCAAGATCAGAGGCCGCTCCACTAATCACGTCAACAGCGCTCCCGCTTACCTTGTCCACGTAATTTGCGTAGTCATTATGCGCTTCTACACGACCGTCAGACTCTCTCCTCAGGGCCTCATCCACAAGCCCTTGCAGACTGCCTGACATGACGATTCTTCTGTCCTCCCGTTCGCCCTCATTAGTTGCATAGAACTCCATTTCACTTGCCGTATTCCGCAGAACATGCTCATACACCTCCGCAGCCACGGTCTCATCACCAAGCATCAGCTGAGTGAAGGCCATCCGTCCGGCAGGAGAGAGGTCCGGGCGGTCATGGTCAGCGTTCCAACCTGACTCATAATTCTCTGACTCAATCTCATCAGTATGAGCAAAGGCATTTTCATACATGTAAAATATTTCTGAAAAACTTTCAGCAATATGTGGATTTAGATGTCCCGCCGAAACATTTTCCCAGGTAAATTCATTCCCATTTCCGTCCTCCCCTTCCACGCTTTCTCCGGTAGCAAAAACTTTTTCCTGGAAATCTTCATCAGCAAGTATGTCCGTCAGAGCTGCAAGAGCCTTGCCGCGGTTTTTTTCTTGAACGCCATGTTCACTTTCGGAAGAACCAGAGATCCAATCGGTCACCCTGCTGGCAGCCTCGCCGTCGTCCGGCCAGTTATGGGTGTAGATATTTTCCAGAAAAGTCTCCGGAGTGATGTCCTCATGTTTCTCATGGTGCTCGTAATCGTTTCCCCCGAAATCCTCTCCAGTCAACATGATGTGGTTGGCCTCGGGGTTACGAGCAGCCACTGCGAGGATGTCCTGATAAGTACTTTCGTCAGGCTCACGTTCAAGGACGTCCACATAGTCGACGTTGCTCGATGTTGTTGCCAGAAGACTGGTCGAGAACTCCGTTCCGCCTTTTATGCCTGGACCGGAGGAGCCGAGAAAATCAGCAAGCGTAGTAAAGTCGTAAGCCCAGACGCCATAGTCGCTCAAGAATTGACGAAAATCTCCGCCATTCTTGTTCCCCTCTGGGTTCAACTCCGGCGGCCCTAGCGCGGCTTCCTGAACATCTTCGGGAAGCAGGTCCATGCCGCCACCGACGGCCTCATTGGAAAGAGCCAAGGTCCCGTTGGACAGGCTTCGTTTGATCTCCTCACGAAGCGAGTCACTGATATGTTCACTAACTTCGATATTTTCCACGAATTCTAGGAATCCGCCATCCCCGATCTCTTCGATCTCTTCATGGATGGTCTCGAGGAATGCGATCTCGCCGTCGCTGAGTTTTTCGCCATTTCTCTCAGCAGTGTTAGCCCTGAGAGCGACGTTGGTAATAAGTGCGAGAAGCTCAGGGTTGTCTTCCAGGGCTTCGAGGCTCCCCCCGTGACCCAGGGCCCCGGAGTTCTCGCGTTTTGTCGGGGAAGTAACGAACGCCGGATCTGAACCGTCCGCGAGGGTATAGCCGGGTTCTGACATGCAAAAACGGGCACGGGCCTGAAGGATCATGGAGTTGTCGAGACACCACTATCCGCAAGACTCCGTACCCGCTGTGTCATCATCTCGCGTCCAAGACGTTCTCACAACCGATCCCACCGAACCGCTCACCCCCGACCTGATGGACCACCTGGCCACCATCGACGACCCCCGCCACCCACGCGGCCTCCGATACCCCCTGACCACCCTGCTCGCCCTGTGCGTGTGCGCTCTGACCACCACCGGCCACAACACCACCACAGCCATCACCGAATGGGCTCACAACGCACCCCCACCCATCCTCCTGCGCCTGGGGCTTCCCACCTGCCCCTTCACCGGACAGATCCATATCCGGAGACGAGCGCACCCTGCGCGAGGTACTCGCCCGCCTGGACCCCACCCAACTCGCCCGGGCCGGCCTGGCCGCCCTGGACACCCGAACCGGCCCACCACCCACACCCCACAGTGCGGCCCGCACCCCCGCCGGGGCACCCGAACGCGAACACCGCCGCGCCCACCGCACCCGCCAATGCCAGATGCCACCCCCACGGCTACGCCACACCGCCTACGCCGTGGACGGCAAGACCCAGCGCGGCGCCCGCCTGCGCAAAGGCCGCTCTTCGACCTCGATCTCCTTCCACGCCGCCCGCCACCACGACGCCGCCGTGGCCGCCTGCACCCAGCTGGGCAATAAAAAGGGCGAAACCAGCGCCTTCACCGCCCTGCTCGACCAACTCCACGACACCGAGCTCCAGGGTGCGATCATCACCGCCGATGCCCTGCGCACCGTGGCCGACCACGCCACCTACCTCTTGAAACGTGGCGCCCACTACCTGATCTATGTCAAGGGCAACCGGCCCAGGCTGCACACCCAGCTGTCCGCTCTGCCCTGGCCGCAGATACCGGTGGCCCACACCCAGGGCCCCACCCACGCCCACGGACGCGAAGAACACCGGTCGGTGAAGGTCACCGCCGTGCCGGGCCTGGCCTTTCCCGGGGCGTGACAAGTAGTGCGCATAGAGCGCCACCGCCGCGAGCACGGCAAGGCCAAGGGCAGCCGCGAGGTCGTCTTCGCCGTCACCGACCTGGACGCCCACCAGGTCTCACCTGCGGAGCTGGCGGCCCACGCTCGCGGTCATTGGACGGTGGAGAACCGGGTGCACTACGTGCGGGACGTGACCTTCAGAGAGGACGCCCGGCGCACCCGCACCGGGACCGCCCCGGTGGTGTTGGGCTGTTTGACCGACATCGTCCGCCAGAGGTTGAACGCCGCGGGTTGGAAGAACACCCAGTCCGGGCGCAGAGCCCACACAGACAAGGACAGAGTTCTCGACCTGCACGGCATCAGGCGGAACCAGCCCGTATGGATCTAAACCGCGAGAACTCCGGGGCCCTGCCGACACCCCCGGCCGATCCCGACCCCCAGCTGCCAGAGGCGTTCCACTACACGCCCAACGAGGAGAAGTACGTCCTCCAGGCGGACGCCCTGCGGCACCGGCAGCTGAGGTCTGCGCTTCTGTACGGTTCCAGCCGCTACTGGCGCCGTCGGCAACGGGTGTGGCCGGCGGTGATCGGCGGTCTCATCCTCACCGCACTGGTCTGCGGGGTCATCGCCCTGGTCGGAGCCTTCGACCGGCAGCAGGAGGTCAACGAGGAGCGTGGGATCGGGCAGTTCCGGCAACCGCCGCCCCAGAGTTCCGACCTCGGGTCACCCCTGCTGCCGTACCTCCCCTGAGGCCCTGCCCCCGCCCTCCCCACCTCCACCACGAACAGGGGGTCGATCTCCCATGTCCGACTCCGCACCTGCCCCTTGGGCACCCGGGTACGACACCTCCGAACTGCTGCGGCAGGGGCGCCGCGCCCGGATCGTGCGCGCCACCCGCACCACCAGCGGGGCCGACGTCGTGCTCAAGGTCCTGTCCGCCGAAGCGGGACGCGCCGAGCTCGACCAGCTGCGCGGACTCAGCGGTGCGCCCGGGGTCGTCCCCCTTCTGGACGCCGGGACCACCGCCCAGGGCGACATGTTCGTGGTGCTTCCGTTCTACGCCGACGGCTCCTTCGCCGACATGCTCGCCCGGATGGGCCCAGCACCGCTCCAGGAGGCCGCGGCGGTCGCCCGCAGTGTCGCGGGCGCGCTGGGGACCCTGCACGCCCGCGGGTTGACACACAACGACGTCACCCCGGGCAACGTACTGCGCGCGGGCCGCACCCCGGTACTGACGGGGTTCGGTGCGGTGCGTCCGACAGGTGAGGCGCTGCCTCCTCCGGCCGCGGCGGCCGAGGTCTTCCTGCACGCGCCCCCGGAGGCCCTGCGCGGGGAACCGCGCGGACCCGCCTCGGACGTCTACCAACTCGCCTCCACCATCTGGACGATGCTGGTGGGCCACGCCCCCTTCGCCTCCACCGACGGGACGCCCTTCGACCCGAACGCCTACGCGGAGCGGGTGCTCGACGAAGCTCCGCGTCCGGTCCCCCGGCAGGACGTGTCGCGGAAGCTGCGGGGCGTCCTCAACCGGGCCCTGGCCAAGCAGCCTGAGGAGCGGTACCCGAACGCTGCGACGTTCAGCGCCGCCTTCGAACAGGCGAGGACCTCGCGCCCGGCGACGACGATCTCCGGGGCGACCGGGGGCAACCCCGCGCTGACTGGCGCCCAACGGCCGCCGACCGGTCCGCAGGGCCCTCTCACGGAGCCTCCGCAGCCACCAACCGAGCCCCGGAGGCCTTCTGCGGAACCGCCACGGGCTCGGACCGGTCCCCAGCAGCCTCCCACCGGCTCCCAGAGGCCGCCTTCGGGCCCCCAGCGACCGGTGAGTGGTCCGCAGCGACCACCGACAGGGCCGCAGAGCCCGTCCTCCGGCTCACCCGTGCCCGCCGACCAGGGCGCCGATTCGTGGTTCCCGCCCACTCCGTCCGAGACTCCCCAGCTCCGATTGGAGAACGCGGGGCGCCTCCGGCCGCCGAACCTTGCTCTGCCCACCCCGGAGGAACGCGAACGGCACGGTGCCGTGCCCGACGAGACCCCCAACAGCACAGCGGACATCATGATGGCCCGGCTCCGAGGCGAGGAGATCTCCCCGCTCCGCGCCTGGTCCCGGTTGAAGGGCTGGACCGGTGGTGCCGAGGACTCCTACCTCCCCGCTGACGAACCGGTGGAGAGTCACGGTGACACGCCGGAGTGGGGGCCGCTCCACCGGTCGGAACCCGGAGAGCCCCGGTGGCGCCGACACCTGCACATCGGGGTGACGGTCTGCGGGATTCTCCTGGTCACCGCTACCTCCAGCGTGTTCGCGGCGACGAGCGCCTCGGAGCCGGTGGTCGCCGCCGCCGAGGACGAGGAGGCCGAGGCCGAGACCGAGAAGGCCCCGGAGGAGACCGGACCCGAGCCCGTGGCCGAGCCCTCCCCCCTCCCGGAGGTCGACCCGCCCTCGCAGGTCGCTCTGGAGGACACTCTCAGCGCGGTCACACTCACCTGGACCGACCACACCGGCGGTACCGGGTCGTACTTCGTGCTGGGCGGGCGACAGGGCCATGATCCGGCGACCCTGGCGCGGACCGGGCCAGGGGCGGTGACCGCGCAGGTTCCCACCGAGAACACCGTCGCCGAGTACTGCTTCACGGTAATCGCGGTCGACGGCGGTTCCGCGCCCGCCGCCGAGGTGTGCACGACGCGTGCGGCGGATCGAGCAGAGGCCGAGCGCCTGGCCGAGGAGGAGGCCGCCGAAGAGGCTGCAGAGGAAGAGGAGGCGGACCCTGATCCCTCGCCGTCCCCCTCGCCCGCCACCGATGACTGAGCTCCGCCGCCGGTCCGGAAGCTACTGCCGGATACCGTGAGGAAGCGGGAGAACCGTGACGCCCCGGCGGTGATCCCACACTCTGGAAACCCTCTGGCACCACTCGTCCGTCCTCTCCCCGATCCCCCGAAAGGCGAACCATGCGGCGCTCCCTCGCCTTGGCCTCGGCCCTGTGCCTGTTGGCCGTCACGGCGTGTGACTCCCCCTCGGGCTCCTCCGACGGGGCACCGGAGACCGTCGACGAGCTCAGCGAGGAAGGCCTGGTCGGACTGGCCCTGGTCCACCGCGGGTTCGAGGGGGGCGACCCGGAGACCGAGCAGGCACTGGTCTTCCACGACCCCGGGACCGGGGCGCCCGTGCAGCGGATCGACCTTCCGGACGGGTCCCTGGACCCGATGGCGTCCGCGGTTCCGGTGCACCGGCAGTTCTCCGAGGACTGGCAGTACTTCGCCTTCGTGACCGCCGAACCCAACGCCGTGCACCTGGCGGTCCTCACCGATCCCTCAGGGGGCCGAGCAGAGCGGCGGGTCCGGGGAGTCCGCGGGCGAGGAGACCGAGGGGTTCTTCTACCAGCCGGTCGAAACGGTCGCCGCCACACAGGACCGGACCCTGTCCGAACCGGTGATCCACGGCGACCGCCTCTGGTATGCCTCCGTACCGGCAGCGGGGCAGCCGCCCCAGGTCATGTCCGTCCCGTTGGAGGCTCCCGCGGGCACCCCCAACCAGGAGGGCACTCTGTCCCTGGGTGAGGGGCAGCGGCCCAGCGACTGGACGCTCACCCCGGACGGCGCCCTGCACATCCGCAACAGTGTGCCCACCGAGCAGGTGGTCGGCGGCGAGGGCAACCTGGTGGTCCGGTCGACCAGCGGCAGTGTCGTCAACGCCACCCTCAACACCGGCGGGGAGCAGTGGCAGACCTTCGACGACGCCCCCGTGTGGGGCGGCGGCACCACGCTCCTGCGCCCCGACGGTGTCGGGGAGGACGGTCCGAAGGGCGCCTACCTGCTGGAGGTGGGCGAACAGGGCCACACGGCGACCCGGATCCTGGAGGACGAGGCCAGCCCGGTCGTGCAGTACGCGCCCGCGCCGGAGCGGGACGCGCTCCTGCTCCAGACCGAGGAGGAGTGGTTCCGGGTCGGGTTGGCGGACGGTGAGGTGACGGAGACCGAGGAGGCGTTCCCGCGTTTCCACGACGCCTCCATGGACGGCTGGCCCCTGGTTGTCCGGTGGGCCCAGGAGCCGCCCACCGACCCGAGTGCGGAACCGGACGGGGAGCCGTCCCAGAGCTCCGGCCCCGGTTCCGGCTCCTGAACCGCTCCGCCTCCCCGGTGACAGCCCGTGGTGTGACGAAGGACGTACCGCTTTCCACAGCGCTCGGATAGCCTCGGCTGGTTTCGGCCGCACTGTTGTTCGGAGGGCGCGCGTTGTCCGGGGTCATCGTCGGGTTCGGAGTCATCGCCAGCGTCGTCGTCATCGGCTACATGCTCGGACGGATTCCGCTGCTCGGCCCGGAGGCCAGGGAGGTCCTGAGCAGGCTGGCGTTCTACGTGGCCAGTCCCGCCCTGCTGTTCACGATCCTCGCGCGCACCGATCTGTCCATCCTGGTCTCCGGCCGGGTCCTGGTGAGCGTCCTGAGCGTGGTGGCCGTCGCTCTGGTCTTCCTCACCGCCGGGATCCTCCGGCGGTGGGGCGTGGGACGCACGACCGTGGGCATGCTGGGGTCCTCGTACGTCAACGCGGGCAACCTCGGCATCCCCATCTCGGTTTACGTACTCGGTGACGCCACCCTGGTCGCTCCGGTCCTGCTCTTCCAGCTGCTCGTGCTCGCCCCAGTCTCGCTGACCGTGCTGGACCTGAACAATGGCGGGGTACGCGGCTTCGGGCCGGTGCTGCGCCGGTCGCTGGGCACCCCCGTGCGCAACCCCGTGGTGATCGCGTCCGTCGCCGGGGTCGCGGTCTCCGCCTCCGGCTGGGTGCCGCCCGCACCGCTCATGGAACCGTTCGAACTGGTCGGCGGTATGGCGGTTCCGGCGATGCTGCTGGCCTTCGGGATCTCCCTGCACGGCAGTTCCGTTCCGGGGCGCGGCGGTCCCGACCAGGTTCCGGTGCTGCTCGCCGTGGCCCTGAAGTCCGCGGGCCAGCCGTTGGCGGCCTGGGCCCTGGGCTCACTGGTGTTCGGGCTGGCGGGCGCGGACCTGTTCTCGGTGGTGGTCCTGGCCGCCCTGCCCACCGCGCAGAACGTGTTCAACTACGCCACCCAGTACCGAACCGGCGAGACCCTGGTCCGCGAGGTGGTCCTGCTGACGACTCTCCTCACCGTCCCGGCGCTGTTCGCCATCACCTTCCTGCTGGGTTGAGTCCGCGGGCCCGCGTGTGCCGGGCCCCGCCGCGGGGTGCGGCGGGGCCCGGGGAGAGCCGGAAAGCCCGGGGAGGACCGGTCCGGTCGGTCCGTCAGTCGGCGAAGACCACGCCCTCGATCTCACCGAAGGGTCCGGCTCGCAGCGTCATCTCCTCCACCTCGGCGGGCGGGGCGGCGAACACCGCGATGAGCTGGTACTCGTTGCCCGGCTGCATCTCGTGGACCTCCGCGGCGAACCCGGCGTAGCTCTGCCCGCCGAAGTTCACCAGGGTCACGTAACGGACCAGGTCGGTATCGGGCTCCAGCAGCTGGAAGCCGCCCAGGGCGCCCTGACTGAACTCGGTGGGCCCGCCCGGGGAGAGGGCCTCCCCGCCGCCCATGTCGGGCAGGACCGGCTCGTCCCCGGTGTTGGTGAGGGTCACGGTGCTGATGGCGTAGGCGCCGTCGCGGCGCAGCGGGTGCACGTCGAGTCGGACGTCGCCGTCGGTCTCGGTGGCGACGACCTCGGCGGTGTCGTCCTCGACGTACGGCGCGGGCGGGAACACGTGCCGTTCGCTGGAGCCGAGCAGGCCGTCCTCGCGACCGTTGGTGGATCCGCCCCGGTCCGTGCGGTCCACCAGGTAGGAGAACTCCACGCGCCGGTTGCGCGCCCGCGCCTCCTCCGGGTTCGGGCCGTCCTCCTGGGCTACGGGTTCGCCGGCACCCCGGCCCTCGACGGAGAGGGTGAGGTCGCCGCCGAGTTCCTCCGCCAGGATGTCGCGAACGGTTTCGGCTCGCTCCTCGGACAGGGTCTGGTTGTAGTCGTCGGTCCCCCTGCCGTCGGTGTGCCCGATGACGGTGACCTCGGGCTTGTCCGGGTCGATGTTGCGGTCCAGGGAGGCCGCGGCCTCCCGGACGATCTCCTCGGCCTCGGAGGTGAGTTCGGCGGAGTCGAAGTCGAACATCACGTCGGACTTCAGGGCGACCGTCTCGGTGTCCCCGTCGCGGGTGGTGGAGGCGACGTCGGAGTCGACGAAGCTCTCCATCTCACCGATCCGCTCCTGCCAACCGGGTTCGGGGCGGCGGTTCTCGAACTCGACGGTCTCCCCCTCCTCGGGGTTGCCGTAGCGCAGTTCCGCGCCGTTGGGGTCCTCGGGATCGGGCCGTTCCTCCTCCGCGTCCACGACGGGGATGCCGGTCATGGCGCCCAGCCCGCTGCCGACGAAGGTGACCTGGTTGACCTCGTCGGGCAGGCGCGGGTAGTAGCGCCGGTACTGGTTGGTGGCCCCCACCGTGACGGGGTAGAGCTCGCCGCCGGGCCGGGGCGAGACGGAGCCGTAGAGGTCGCCGTCCTCGTCGCGGAGTTCGGTGAAGGCCCGCCCGCTGACCGGGTCGATGAGGGTGCGCGGCATGGACAGGTTCCGGTTGGTGCCCTCGAACACGTCCACGTAGGTGTTCTCGTAGTGGAGGACGGTGTACTCGTCGGTGCGCTCCAGCCCGGTGATGGCGAAGCGCAGGGTGGAGTCCTGGCCGGTGTCCTGGAAGATCGGCCCCTCTCGGGTGTAGGGGAACTCGGGTTCGACCTCCGGTCGGGGGTCCTCCTCGGTCACCTCCTCCGCCTCGACCTCTTCGGTCCCGGGGGTCTGCGGCTCCGGGTCGGCTCGGAGGTCCCGGATGACGCCGCAGCCCGACAGGGCCAGTGCGGCGGCGGTGGCGGCTGCGGCCAGGGCCAGCGGGCGTCCCGCTGCGGTGGGCTGTCGTACTGGCATGGGGGGGTACTCCCTGTCTCGTTTCTCCAACACCAGCTAAGACTCCAGCAACAATGTGTTGGTTCTTTTGGATGTGGAGTTTTCCGAGATACTTCGGCGGATCGGCCCCTCAGGGGTTCGCACCCGTACCGGGAGCGCAGGGCCGCCGGCGTCCCGACGCCGGGACGCCAGGAGCACCGGAGCCGACGCGTACGGAGCCTCCGGCAGGGGGCACGGAGCCCGGGCGGGCCCCGGGAAAGCCTGGCGTAAAAGGTTGGTCATGGCCGGGTAGCGGGAACACTCATCCCCAGGGCCCGCCCCCCACCCCCTTGGGGGACGGGCCCGTCCACGTGAGGGGCGCCGCCCGGGAGCCGGCGGAGAACCCCCCGGGGACCGGCGGCCGGCACCGCTCACGAGCAGGAGCCGGTGCGGGTACCCGCGCAGAAGGGGCCGGTGCGACCGAATCCGGGTCGCACCGGCCCCGTGTTCCTCCCGGGCCCGGCCCCGTGCAGGGCCGGGCCGGGGACTTTCGGAGGCTAGCCCCAGGCCAGAGCGGTCAGCTCCGGGTCCTCCAGGGCGGTGCCGATGTCGCGCAGCACCTTCGATCCCAGCTCACCGTCGACCAGCCGGTGGTCGAAGGACAACGACAGGGTCGTCACCTTCCGGATCTTCAGCTCGCCCTTGTGGACCCACGGCATGTCGCGGATCTGCCCGAAGGCGAGGATGGCGGCCTCACCCGGGTTGATGATCGGCGTACCCGCGTCCACGCCGAAAACGCCGACGTTGGTGACGGTGATGGTTCCGCCGGACATGTCGGCCGGGCTGGTCCTGCCCGACCGCGCCGTCTCGGTCAGGGCCTTCAGGGACGCCGCCAGCTCCGGAAGGGTCTGGGAGTCGGCGTCCTTGATGTTGGGCACCACCAGGCCGCGTTCGGTGGCGGCCGCGATCCCCAGGTTCACGTAGTTCTTGACCACGATCTCCTGGTTCTCCTCGTCCCAGGAGGCGTTGACCTCCGGGTGGCGGCGGACCGCCATGAGCAGGGCCTTGGCCACCAGCAGGAGCGGCGACACCTTGACGTCGGCGAAGTCGGGGCGCTCGCGCAGGCGGGCCACGGCCTTCATCGTCCTGGTGACGTCCACCTGGAGGAACTCGGTGACGTGCGGGGCGGTGAACGCGCTGTTCACCATGGCCGCGGCGGTGTGCTTGCGCACGCCCTTGACCGGTACGCGCACCTCACGGGCGGTGCGGTCCGGTGCGGGCGCGGCCTCCGGCGCCGCGGCGGCCGGGCTCGGCGCCTGCTCGACCCCGGCAGCGGCGTGCACGTCCTCGCGGGTCACGATCCCACCCTTGCCGGTGGGTGTGACCGTCGCCAGGTCCACCCCGAGGTCCTTGGCGAGCTTGCGCACCGGCGGCTTGGCCAGCGGACGGCCCGAGGCGGCTTCGGGGCCCGCGGGGGCCGCCATGACGCCGGGGGTGTTCGCGGGCGCGGGCTCGGTGAGCTTGGGCGGTGGTGCGGACACCGGGCCCGAGGGGGCCGGTCGGCGGCGGGCGCGGCGCTGGGTGGAGGTCGCCTTCTCGCCGTAGCCCACGAGGGGCTTCTCCCGCTCCTCGGTCTCCTCGGCACCGCCTGCGGCGGCCCCGTCCGTGGCGTCCCCGCCACCGGAGCCGCCGGTGCCGTCGTCCACGGTGATGATGGCCGAACCGACCTCCACCGTCTCACCCTCGGCGGCCAGCAGCTCCCTGACCGTGCCCGCGAACGGGCAGGGCAGTTCGACCACGGCCTTGGCGGTCTCGATCTCACAGATCATCTGACCGTCCGCGACGGTGTCGCCCGGTTTGACGTACCAGGTGAGGAGCTCGGCCTCGACCAGCCCCTCACCGACGTCGGGCAGCTTGAACGTCTGCACGCCGTCGACCGCGGGCGTGCTCTTGTGAATCGCCATGTCTTGCGGTTCCCCGATCTAGTACGCGAACGCCCGGTCGACCCCGTCCAGGACGCGGTCCAGGTCCGGCAGGTAGTGCTCCTCCAGCCTGGACTGCGGGTACGGGGTGTCGAACGCGGCCACGCGGATGACCGGCGACTCCAGGTGGTAGAAGCACTCCTCGGTGACCCGGGCCGCGATCTCCGCGCCGGGGCCGCCGGTGAGGGTGGCCTCGTGCGCCACGACGAGACGGCCGGTGCGCTTCACCGACTCGGTGATGGTGGGGTAGTCGACCGGCGAGAGCGAGCGCACGTCGATGACCTCGATGGAGTGGTCGGTGTCGGCCTCGGCCGCCTGGAGGGCGGTCTTGATCATCGGACCGTAGGCCAGCAGCGTGCAGTCGGTGCCGGGCCGCGCGATCCGGGCCGCGCCCATCGGGGTGACCTCGGCGAGGGAGGTCCCGGTGTCGACCTCGGCCTTCTCGTAGTAGCGCCGCTTGGGCTCCAGGAAGATGACCGGGTCGTCGGAGCGGACGGCCTGCTGGATCATCCAGTAGGCGTCCTCCGGGTTGGCCACGGTGACCACGCGCAGCCCGGCGGTGTGCTGGAAGTAGGCCTCGGGGGACTCGCTGTGGTGCTCCACCGCGCCGATGCCGCCGCCGTAGGGGATGCGCATGACGATGGGCATGCTGAGCTTGCCCGCCGAACGGCGGCGCATCTTGGCGAGCTGGGTGAAGGTCTGGTTGGCGGCGGGGAAGAAGAACCCGTCGAACTGGATCTCCACCACGGGCCGGTAGCCGCGCATGGCCATGCCGATGGCGGTGCCGACGATGCCGGACTCCGCGAGGGGGGTATCGATGACCCGGTCCGCGCCGAAGTCCTTGTACAGGCCGTCGGTGACCCGGAAGACGCCGCCGAGCTTGCCGACGTCCTCGCCCATCATCAGGACCTTGGGGTCGTGTTCCATGGCGGCGCGCAGGCCCGCGTTGATGGCCTTGCCGATAGTGAGGTTGGTTCCCATGGCCTAGCGGCCCCCTTCCGCGCCGGCGCTCTCGAAGGAGGCCAGGTAGTCGGCGAACTCGGACCGCTGCTGGTCGATGTGGACGTTGGGGTCGGCGTAGACCTCGTGGAAGATCTCCAGCGGCTCGGGGTCGGGCATGGACCGGCACTGGGTGCGGACCTGCTCGCCGACCCTGTCGGCCTCCTCGTCGATCTGCGCGAAGAAGGCCTCGTCGGCGAGGCCGTTCTGCTCCAGGTAGCGGCGGACCCGCAGGATCGGGTCCTTGGCCTTCCACTCGTCGAGCTCGCCCGCGTCACGGTAGCGCGTGGGGTCGTCGTTGGTGGTGTGGGCGCCCATCCGGTAGGTGAACGCCTCCACCAGTGTGGGGCCGTTGCCGGTCCGCGCGTTGTCGAGGGCGGCGCGGGAGACCGCGAGGCAGGCGAGGACGTCGTTGCCGTCCACGCGCACGCCGGGGAAGCCGAACCCGGCGGCGCGCCGGTAGATCGGTACACGGGTCTGGCGGTCCAGCGACTCGGAGATCGCCCACTGGTTGTTCTGGCAGAAGAAGACCACGGGAGCGTTGTTCACCGAGGCGAAGTTGAACGCCTCGTTGGTGTCGCCCTGGCTGGTGGCCCCGTCGCCGAAGTAGGAGATGACGGCGGTGCCGTCCTCGCCGACGGCGCCGTCGCGCTGGATGCCCATGGCGTAGCCGGTGGCGTGCAGCGCCTGGCTGCCGATGACGATCGTGTAGAGGTGGAAGCCGTGTTCGTGCGGGTCCCAGCCCCCGTTGGTGACCCCGCGGAACATGCCGAGCAGTTCCTTGGGTTCGATACCGCGGCACCAGGCGACGCCGTGCTCGCGGTAGGAGGGAAAGGCCATGTCGTCTTCGCGGAGCGCGCGGGCGGAGCCGATCTGCGCCGCTTCCTGGCCCAGGAGCGAGGCCCACAGGCCCAGCTCGCCCTGGCGCTGCAGCGAGACGGCCTCACTGTCGACCCGGCGGACCAGGACCAGGTCCCGGTAGAGAGCGCGGATTTCCTCCGCGTTGATGTCCAGGGGGTAGTCGGGGTGCTGTGTGAGCTCCCCTTCGGGTGTCAGGAGCTGGATGAGCTCCGGTTCCTCGTGCGCGGCGGTTTCCGACACGTCGCTCCTCGGGTTCTCGGGGCCGACTTCGCGTGGGTGAACGCTGATCGACCGTTTAACGGTCCACGCGCACCCAGGGTGTCGGGCGGGCGCGGACAGCCCTCCCCACATCGTGACAGAACTCACCATGGAGAGCGCAAGCCCCCGACGACACCTTTTACGCTGCGCGACCCATACTCCCGGACGCGTGACCAGGCTGGATACCAGGGCTTCCTAGCATGTACAAGGCCTTCCAACTACTTTGCGGCAACGTGTCCGCAACGGGCGGATAGAGCCCTGTCCGGAACCCGGGAGGTGTCAGGCCCTTGCCTCACGAGGACTTGCCAGCTCCACCCCAGAGCTACCGGCAATCACATCAAAAGCTGTTGCGTTTGCTTCGTTTATTGCGAATACTGCGACTATAAATGGGGTATCTGTCTCTTGAACGAGCGAGGAGGGAACATGACCGTGTTGACTTCGCACCCGGATGCCAAGCAGATCGAAGCAGCCGAAAGCGCACTACCCCGTATCCGCCGGTACCTGGATGAGCACCAGGAGGCGTTGGCCCCGGTCCCTGTGACCGTCGAGGAGAGCCGGGGGGAGCTGTTGCTCCCGCGGGCCGCGGTCGAGCTCCTGATCAGCGTCCTCACCCACATGGCGGCCGGACGGGGGGTCTCGATCGTTCCGGAGCACGCCGAACTGACGACTCAGCAGGCAGCGGACATGCTCAACGTCTCACGACCTCATCTGATCGGCCTGCTGCAGGCGGAGGAGATCGAATATCGCAAGGTCGGCACCCATCGACGGGTAAGGGCCGCGTCTCTCATGGAGTACATGCGCAGAGACGACCAGCGCCGCCGCGAGGCAGCCGATGAACTGTCCGCGATGAACCGGGAACTGGGCCTGGACTGAGATGCCCTTCGTCGTCATCTACGATGCGAACGTCCTGTACCCCAACACCCTCCGGGATCTCCTCATCAGGGTGGCGCAGGCAGGTCTCGTCCAGGCGAGGTGGACACATCAGATCTTGGACGAGACCTTCCGCAACCTCGAGAAGAACCGCCCGGGTCTGTCGACCGACGCGCTTCAGCGCACCAGAGAGCTCATGATCTGCGCGGTGCGGGACTGCCTCGTCACGGGATACGAGCCGCTGATCGAGACTCTCGATCTGCCCGACCCCGATGACAGACACGTACTCGCTGCCGCCATCCGCGCACGCGCTCAGGTGATCGTTACAGAGAATCTCCCCGACTTTCCTGACTCGATCCTGTCGAAGTGGGACATCGAAGCGAAGAGGCCGGACGACTTCGTCCTCGACCAGATCCACCTGAACAGAAAGGTCGTCTGGTCCTGCGCGCAGCAGATCGCCGACTCATGGCGCAGACCCCCCGGCACGGTCACGGACGTGTTCACCCGTCTACAGCGCAGCGGCCTGCATCAGTCAGTCGCGGAGTTGCAGTCCGAGTGACTTGAGTAGGTGGGCCGTGGCGGCTCAGCTCAGGAAGGCGACCAGGTACTGACCCATAGCCCCGGCTGTGACAGCCAGGGCGTAGCCGGCTACGGAGAGGCCGGTCCGACGGCGGGGCTTGCGATGGCCGGCCGGGCGGCGGGGACGGTCCGACCTACGCGGGAGCGGTGGAGGCGGCACCCGCTCCCTGCGGGGGCGGGGGATCGACACCGGGCGTTCGGGCTCGGGGTCCTGGTCGGGCTCGCGGTCCGGCTCCGGAGCGGGGGCGGGTTTCGGTTCGGGGGTGCGGTCGGGGGCGTCGTCCTGACGTCGGCAGGATTCTGAGGACTCGGCCCTTCGCATCCACTCGGGCAGGTCCCCGTGGGCGAACCGGCGGCGCAGCCCGGGGGTGTCGGGCATTCGCGCGAGGAGTTCGCGCTCCCTCGGGGTGCGGCCCAGGGAGACCAGGGGCGGGAGTGCTTCGGGCGCGGTGCGGGCGGCGGGGTTCGCCTGCGAGCGGATTCCGGGGCGGATCATGGGACGGTTGAAACGTCGGCCTCGGGGCGCGTCCAGGACCCGTCGCAGGTCGAGGGGCACGGTCTCGGCGGTCATCGGGCACCCCCGCAGACACAGGTGGTGGAGGGGGCGGTGGGATAGGTGAACTCGGCCCACAGCACCGTGCCCAACACGGTCGGCGAAGCCGGATCGGCCCAGCGCTGGGTTCCCCACTCCTCCGCCAACCGGTGGATAAGCAGGAGGCCGCGCCCGGACTCGGCCTGTTCCCAGTCCTCTACCGAGCGCCGGGCGGGCGGGAACATCGGGCGGGTGTCCAGGGGGCCGTCGTCGATGACCGAGAGCCGCAGGGTGGTCTCGCGGCCCATCACAATCGGAGTGGAGAGCATCCGGATCACCGTGCCGCCGTGGCGCTGGGATCGGGAATGGGTCACGGCGTTGACGAACGCCTCGCTCGCGCAGAGTTCGACGTCCTCGCGGAGGTGGCGGGGGACCCCGGCGAGGGATGCCAGGTCAGAGCGGAGTTCCGTCCGGAAGCGAGGGCAGGTGGAGGGTGCTCCGGGATACTGGCGGGCTTGCCAGCGCCGCCCCGGGTAGGCGGGCGTGGGCACCTGAGGGAGAATGGACACGTCGGCAACTCCTTGTTTGAGGCGTGGTTGTCGGCCTGGCCCCGGGGGTGTTGCATCACCCGCCGGGGTTTCTCATGCGCACAGAAAAGTTTGCATACTTGCCTTCAAACATCAGAGCACAGTTGGCCGCCATCCCGCAAGAAGTTTGTATACAAACATGCGTGACACTAGAGTGAGCGCCATGAGCGACGAGACGACCGACGCGCGTCCCCTGCAGGTGCGTATCGCCGATGACCTGCGCAACCAGATTCGCCGGGGCAACCTCGCCCCTGGGGACAAACTCCCCACGCTCCACGTACTCGCCGATCGTTACGACGTCAGCGTGATGGTGGCCCGCCGCTCAATCGATCTCCTGCGCCAGGAGGGGATTCTGACCAGCAGGAAAGGCAGCGGCACCTACGTCCGCGAGCCCCAGAGAGTGCGCCGCTACGGGCTCCAGCGCTACAGCCGGTCCGTGTGGAGCGGTCCCGAACCGCAGAGCGTGCTTCGAGCGGAGGGTGCGGAACAGGGCCAGAAAGTCGAGCAGGAGACCGAGACGGAGCAGGTCCCCGCTCCACCCTTCGTGGTGGAGCGGCTGCCTGACGTCGTGGAGGGCGATCTGGTCTTCGTACGCAAGCGGGTCACGAAGCTCGACGGGACCATCAACCAGTCCGCGGACAGCTACTTCAGCTTCGCCACCGCCGATCGCAACCCAGAAATCGTGGACGGCGAGGGGCCCGGCGGCCACATCGCCGACATCGATCGTGTGAGTCCCGTGCGGGAGGTCCAGGAGGAGATCGGAGCGCGCATGCCCACTGGACCAGAGGCGAGTCGGCTGCGTATTCCGCCGGGCACTCCGGTGTTCGAGGTGATCCGGACCTACCACACCGAGGACGGACCGCTCGATGTGGCGCAGTTCCTGATTCGCGCCGACATGGCCGTTTTCGACTACCGTTTCCCGGTCCCGGACTGATCTCCGAGAATGACATCTGTCATCGGTCGGCCCGTGCGGAACGCAGGAAAAAGCGGTGATTCCAAGGACTGCCGGGCCCGCCCGCGCCGAAGCTAGGTTCGGGGCATGAACCACGAAGAGCAGCGACCTCCGGCGTCCGCGCAGACCCCACCGACAGCTCCTCCTGGCCCTCCCCTCCCGCCCGAGGCGGGTGTCGCGCAGCGCGGGCGCCGCGGCCCGCGTCCGGTGCCCTCCGGCCGGGAATACCACGAGGTCCTCACCACGGACAAGCGCCGGATCTGGCGGGGCATCGCCGCGCTGGCGCTGCTCATGGGCGGGATGCTCGTCTTCACCTTCGGGTTCACGATCCTCGGCTTCCTGATCGACGCCGCGCTCGGCAGGGGCAACATGTTCGAGGGGGAGTTCGAGGTCACCCCGGTCAACCAGGCGGCGGGCCTGCTCGGGATCGCCCTGCTCCTGCCGTGGAGCATGCTCGTCCAGAGATGGCTCTACGGCGTGAAGGGCGCCTCCCTGCACTCGGTCCTGTCGCTCTTCCGCATGGAGGTGTTCGGCCGGGCGCTCCTGGTCATCCTGCCGGTCTGGACGGTCTACATGACCGCCTTCACCTTCCTGGCGCCCTACGAGCAGACGGACTGGCCGTACACCGACCTCGTGCTGATGTTCGCCGTCCTCATACTGCTGACGCCGCTGCAGTCGGCCGGTGAGGAGTACGGCTTCCGCGGGCTGGCCTTCCGGGTCGCCGCGAGCTGGGGGCGGGGACCGCGGGCAGCCCTCATCCTGGGCGTCGTGGTGTCGAGCCTGCTGTTCATGGTGGCGCACGCGGCGTTCGACCCCTGGCTGAACGTCTACTACTTCGTCTTCGGCGCCACCCTGGCGCTCGTCTCGTGGCGCACCGGCGGCCTGGAGCTGGCGGTGGTCGTCCACGCGGTGAACAACACGGTCGCCTTCCTGCTCGTGGTCGTCACGCACACCGACCTCGCCGAGGGGATGGACCGTTCGGCGGGGGTGGGTTCGCCGGTCATGCTGGCGCCCTGTGCGCTGCTCATCGTGATCACGGCCGTGGTGTGGTTCCGGACCCGGCGTACGGGGCCGCCCCGTACTCCGATGCCGGAGCCGGGCCCGGCGGCGGAACCGGTTGCGCGAACGGGTCCGGGAACGGTCTGAACCGATTCCGTTTTCGGGCACGGCAAAGGCACCGACATCCACCAGGAGTCACTGTCGGTGCGTTTTCCGTGAGAAATCCATGAGTCGCCCGTAGCAGCGCCGCCGCGTATATCCACACCGGCCCGTCAGGGCCGCGGGAGGCCGGTGACGCACTTCCCACCGCTTCTTCGGGCGAATTTCGCTCCGCTCGCTCCGGGCGGTGTGAAACCGTTCGCCGGAGCCTTCTCGGACACCTTCCGAGCCCCTGGTCCGGGGACTCTGGTCCGTTCGCCCACCGCTGGTCGTGTCCGGTTATTCGGACGCGGCCCGGGCCTGCTGCTCGGGAACGCGCATACCGCGCTCGCGCCCGTAGTCGGCGAGCATCTCGCGGAGCTGGCGGCGCGCCCTGTGCAGTCGGGACATGACCGTCCCCAGAGGCGTCCCCATCCGGGAGGCGACCTCCTTGTAGGCGTAGCCCTCGATGTCCACGAGGTAGATGACCTCCTGGAACTCCTCGGGCAGTCGGGCCAGGGCCTGCTTGATGTCGGAGTCGGGCAGGTGGTCCAGGACCTCGGTCTCGGCGGAGCGCATCCCGGACGAGGTGTGCGCCTCCGCGGCGGCCAGCTGCCAGTCCTTGATCTCGTCAGTGGTCTCCTGACGCGGTTCCCGCTGCTTCTTCCGGTAACTGTTGATAAAAGTGTTGGTCAGGATCCGGTAAAGCCAGGCCCGTAGGTTGGTGCCGGCCCTGAACTGGTGGAAATTGGCGAAGGCCTTCGCGAACGTCTCCTGAACGAGGTCTTCGGCGTCGGCCGGGTTGCGGGTCATCCGCAGGGCCGTCGGATAGAGCTGGTCTGCGAACGGTGTCACCGCGGTGGCGAAGTCCAGTGTCTGTTCCTCGTCGCGGGTGGCACCGGTCGTGGAGGTTTGATCCTTTTCGAGAGTCGTCAAGATTCCCCCTCGGGACGACCGAACGATCACTTCCACACTGTTAGACGCAGCATCACGCTCCCAATGATGACATCAATTGCCGTGATCCGGGTCACGAACGCACCGATTCCGTCTCCAGTCCCGGTAAGGATGCAGTAAAACCCCTGCGTGTCCCCTGGCCGGGACACGGACGCGTCCCCGGGTGTCATACGCTGGCGTCGCCCGCCAGGCGCGTCCCGACGAGGTGCCCTTCGACCGGCGGAGCAGTGGCATACCCGTTTTTCCTGTGGAGGACCCGTGGCCCGCGTCGTGGTTGACGTCATGCTCAAACCCGAGATCCTGGACCCCCAGGGCCAGGCCATCGCCGGCGCCTGCTCCCGCCTCGGCTTCGAAGGGGTCGAACAGGTCCGCCAGGGCAAGCGCTTCGAGGTCGAGGTCGAGGGCGAGGTGGACGAGGCCAAGCTCGCCGACGTCCGCCGCCTGGCCGAGACCCTGCTGGCCAACACCGTCATCGAGGACTTCGAGGTCCGCCCGGCCTAGGACCGGACCATCCCTGGTTCCGGCGGTACCCGGACCCCTCCGCCCCGACACACCAAATGTCGGAAGTGTCCAAGATGTTCAGCCGCGTCCCCCAGGGGGCGCGGCTGTTCGTTTTACCCGGAGCGGCCTCGGGAAGGCTTCCTAACGTGCCGAGCTGGTAACCGACAGGAGCACGAGAGGTACACGGATGGGCACCGTTTTCTCGATCTCCCTCCCTAGACAGGCGTACACGGTCTCCGTCGCACGCGACGTACTCGGCGCCCTCCTCGGCAGGTCGGGGATCTGCCAGGGCTGTGTCGACGACATCCTCCTGGCCGTCTCCGAGGCCTGCGCCAACGCGGTCGAACACGGGGGGCCCGCCACCGACTACTCGGTCGAGGCCCAGCTCGCCACCGGCTGGTGCGAACTGCGGATATCCCACACCGGCAGAGCGCCGGACACCGCGGCACTCGTCCGTCGCTTCACCTCGGAACACGCGCCCCTGCCGGGTCTGGATTCGGAATCGGGCAGGGGCATCCTGCTCATGCGGTACCTCATGGACGAGGTCGACTTCAGAGGCGAACCCCACACCACCGTCATCCTGCGCAAACGCGTCACCTCCTGCGATCCCGCCAGTGAGGACGACCTCGACCGCGAGCACCCGTCGGCACGGTTCGCGCTCCTGTAGCCCTTCGGTCCCCGCCAGCCCTTCGGTTTCCACTCGCTCCGTGACGCACACCACGCGACCTGTCGGGTCGCACACCCGGCCCCCCTTCCACAGGGCCCCTTCTGGGAGGATCACACAGGCCGACCCCCTCCCGAGGGGGTGACCGTCGTATCCGAGCACAGGTGAGCGGGTACGCTGCGGAAGTAGCGGATGCGCCGTCCCCGTGACGGGGTCAGGCACCGACTTCTCCCCGTCGAACAACAAACTCGGAGTGTGCTCATGACAGCCCGTGTGGGCGTCGTCACCTTCCCAGGCTCCCTTGACGACAAGGACGCCGCTCGCGCGGTCTCCCTGGCGGGCGCCGAACCCGTCGCGCTCTGGCACGCGGACGCGGACCTCAAGGGGGTCGACGCCGTGGTCCTGCCCGGCGGCTTCTCCTACGGGGACTACCTCCGCTGCGGCGCCATCGCCCGGTTCGCCCCGCTGATGTCCGAGCTGGTCCCGGCCGCGCGTTCGGGCGACCTACCGGTCCTGGGCATCTGCAACGGCTTCCAGATCCTGTGCGAGAGCCACCTGCTTCCCGGTGCCCTCACCCGTAACTCCTCGCTGCGGTTCGTCAACCGCGACCAGGTCCTGCGGATGGAGAACACCCGGACCGCGTGGACCAACGACTACACCGGGGGCCAGGAAGTCCTGGTCGTCCTCAAGAGCGGCGAGGGCAGCTACGTCGCCGACGAGGAGACCCTGGACCGGCTGGAGGCCGAGGACAGGGTCATCGCCCGATACGTCGGCGGCAACCCCAACGGATCGCGCCGCGACATCGCCGGGATCACCAACGAGCACGGCAACGTCGTCGGCCTGATGCCGCACCCGGAGCACGCGGTCGAAGCCCTGACCGGCCCCTCCACGGAGGGCCTGGGCTTCTTCACCTCGGTCCTCGGCCATCTGAAGGCCGGCGCCCCGGCGCACGCCTGACACCCCGGCCCGACTCACCCGACAGGGGGACGATCCTCGCGATGATGGCGCTGCTGCGCTCCCGGAGAACGCTGTACGTACTCGTGGGGCTGGTCGTGGTCGGCCTTGTGGTCTCCGGGGCCATCGGCCTCTTCCAGTCCTTCAACGCTCCCCCCGTCGCCAACCCCGGCGGCCAGGGCCAGCAGGAACAGCCCGGACAGGGTCAACAGGGCGAACAGCCCGACCCCCCGCCGGACGTCGGCGCGCTGGGCAGCCCCCCTCCGGGTCTGTCCTACGTCGACCAGGGTGAGGCGCACTGCGCCCAGGGGCACTGCTTCCGCCTGATCCTGGTCGCCGGTGAGGACGGCGAGGAGCTCGACACCGAGACCGAAGAGGTCATCCGGTCGGTGTACGAGCACCTGTTGGCCGACGGCTGGGAGCAGGAGCTCCCACCGGACGCGGAATCCGCGGACGACATCGCGCTCACGGACTCCGTCCTCACCGACGGCACGACCCTGGTGGCCGACTCCTCGGCCCCGGCCGCCGACGCCCTGCCGGTGCTGATGCTCGGCAACGCGGGCATGCCCGCCTACTGAACCGGTGCCGGGCGACGGACACAGCCAGGGCTCGGCCTCCACCTCCGCGCAACTCCGCGACACCCGAACGGAACCACCGCATGTCTGAAGTACCCGGTCTCGACACCGTCGCCCAGGCGACCGACAGCCCGGACACACCGCAGCCGTACGCCGAACTGGGTATGGCCAAGGACGAGTACGAGCGGGTCCGCGAGATCCTGGGCCGCCGTCCGACCGCGGCCGAGCTGGCCATCTACTCGGTCATGTGGAGCGAGCACTGCTCCTACAAGTCCTCCAAGGTGCACCTGCGCCAGTTCGGCGAGAAGGCCCCCGCCAGCGACGCCCTGCTCGTGGGCATGGGTGAGAACGCCGGCGTCGTGGACGTCGGCGACGGGCGCGCGGTCACGTTCAAGATCGAGTCGCACAACAGCCCGTCCTTCGTCGAGCCGCATCAGGGTGCGGCCACCGGTGTGGGCGGCATCGTCCGCGACATCCTCACCATGGGCGCCCGCCCCGTGGCCGTGATGGACGCTCTGCGCTTCGGCCCCGCCGACGCCGACGACACCAAGCGCGTGCTGCCCGGTGTGACCTCCGGCATCTCCTTCTACGGCAACTGCCTCGGACTGCCCAACATCGGCGGCGAGATCGGTTTCGACCAGAGCTACCTCGGAAACCCGCTGGTCAACGCCCTGTGCGTGGGCGTGCTGAAGCACGAGGACATCAAGCTCGCCCAGGCGCCCGGCCCGGGCAACAAGGTGGTCCTGTTCGGTTCCACCACCGGCCCCGACGGCATCGGCGGCGCCTCCGTCCTGGCCAGCGCCTCCTTCGACGAGGAATCGGAGTCCAAGAGGCCCAGCGTCCAGGTCGGCGACCCGTTCATGGAGAAGCTGCTCATCGAGTGCAGTCTGGAGCTGTACGCCGAGGACATGGTGGTCGGCATCCAGGACCTCGGTGCGGCCGGTGTCTCCTGCGCGACCACCGAACTGGCCGCGGGCGGCACCGGCGGCATGAACATCCAGCTGGACCGGGTCCCGCTGCGCGACCACCGGCTCACCCCTGAGGAGATCCTCATGAGTGAGTCGCAGGAGCGCATGATGGCGATCGTCGAGCCCGCCAAGATGGACGCCTTCCTCGCGGTCTGCGACAAGTGGGGCATCCTCGCCGCCGAGATCGGCGAGGTCACCGAGGTGACCCCCGAGGAGGCCGAGCGCGGCGGCCGCCTGGTGATGACCTGGCACGGCGAGACCGTGGTGGACATGCCGCCGCGGACCGCTTCCGACGAGGGGCCGGTCTACGAGCGCCCCTACGCCCGACCGGCCTCCCAGGACACCCTCCAGGCCGACGACGCCGCGAAGCTGGCCCGGCCCGAGGGCGACGCCGAGCTGCGCGAACAGCTCCTGAAGGTGCTGGGCGCCCCCGGCGTGGGCGACCCGAGCTGGGTCACCCAGCAGTACGACAGCTACGTGCGCGGTGACACCGTCGTGTCCGCCCCGCACGACTCCGGGATGATCCGGATCTCCGACGACTCCGACCGCGGCGTGGCCCTGGCCACCGACGGCAACGGTCGTTTCACCCGGCTGGACCCGTACACGGGCACCCAGTTGGCCTACGCGGAGGCCTTCCGGAACGTCTCCGCGACCGGTGCCCGTCCGCTGGCGGTCACCAACTGTCTCAACTTCGGCTCGCCGGAGGACCCCGGGGTGATGTGGCAGTTCGCGGAGACCACCCGCGGTCTGGCCGACGCCTGCCAGCAGCTCGGCACCCCGGTGACCGGCGGCAACGTCAGCTTCTACAACCAGACCGGCGACGTGGCGATCCACCCGACCCCGGTCATCGGTGTGCTCGGCGTGATCGACGACGTGAACAAGCGCCTGCGCTCCGGCTTCGACACCGAGGGCGCCCGCGTGTTCCTGCTGGGCGAGACCCGCGCCGAGTTCGGCGGCTCCGCCTGGGCCGACGTGGTCCACGGCCACCTGGGCGGACTCCCGCCGCAGGTGGATCTGGCCGCCGAGGCCGCGCTCGGCGAGGTGCTGGCCGCCTCCGCCGAACAGGGTCTGGCCGTCGCCGCCCACGACCTGTCCGACGGCGGCCTGGCCGTCGCCCTGGCCGAGTCCGCGCTGCGCGGCCGCAGGGGGCTGCGGGTGGAGGTGGACGGCGACGCGTTCACGGCGCTGTTCAGCGAGTCCGGTGCCCGCGCGCTGGTCGCGGTCGGTCCCGGCGAGGAGGAGGCGTTCACGGCGCTGGCCGCCCAGCACGGTGTGCCCGTCACCCGGATCGGCTCCGTCGGCGGCGAGAGCCTGTCGGTGACCCACCCGGGCGGTTCGGTGGAGATCGGTCTGGACGAGCTGCGCACCGCCTACGAGGCGGCCCTACCCGCCCTGATGGACGGCGTGTAGGCCTGACACCAGTGTGACGAGGGGACGCTCCCACCGGGGGCGTCCCCTTTCGTGTGTCCCGGCGGCGATCCGTCCGGTGTCCGGAGCCGACCCCGCGTCCTGGCAGCAGGGTCGCGGGGCCGCTCTCAGGGGACGGGCACCGTTGAGTGTGTGACCGCTTCGGCTATGGCGGCGTAGGCCGCTTGCGTGGCGCGTCGCAGACGCGAGTGGTGGATCACACCCCCCTTGTGCAGATGGGAGTCGAAGGGGACCTGCACCAGGCGGTTGTGACCGGTGAGTGCCGGGAGGGGCCTGCGGTTGGCGAACCAGCTCCGCGCGGGGCGGGTCCGCTGGCACAGGGCGACCACCGCGGTCCCGGCGAGGCCGGGGTGGGACTCGGCCAACCGGTCCAGGGTCTGCTGCCCGGCCTGGACGGCATCCTGAGCCGGCTCGACGACGACCACGACCCCGGTCGCCCGGGCGGGCGCCCGGTTGGGGTGGGCCAACACCCGCTCCGCCGGAGCCCACCTGTACCGCTCCGGGCCGCTGGGCCGGACCGTGTGGGGTACCCACCAACTGCCCGGGTTGGCCGCACCCTCACGGCTGAGTGAGTACCGGGACTCCTACGGCCGTGACTTCGCCCTGTTGCACGTGCCCTTCACCAGTCACTACACCGTGGTGCTGGCATCCCAACCGGACGGGGCCGCCCTGGTCGACGCCGAACAGATCGACCTCTGGGTCGCCGGTTGGGGCCAGTGGCTGGCCAACCTCGGTGAAGAACCCGGGGTGGAGGCGGCACAGGTCACGATCGAGACCGCTCCCGACACCGGCAGCCGCCTGCGCCGGGAGATCACGAGCAACATGGACCCGGACGCCCCGGATCTGGCCAAGCAGATGCTGAAGGAGGTTTCCGAGAGCTACCCGCGCGGGTCCAGCAGCGTACGCGCCTACATCGCGGTCACCTTCCGGGCGGTGGGCACCTCCGGCAGGCGGCGCAAGGCCGACGAGGTCGGCCGGGACCTGGCCGCGCGGCTGCCGTCGCTGACGGGAGCGCTGGCCGCCACCGGGGCGGGCGCCGCCCGACCGCTGACCGCCGCCCAACTGTGCGAGGTCGTGCGCACCGCATACGACCCCACGGCCGCGGGCCTGGTGGACGAGGCCCGCAGCGAGGGCAAGGACACCAGCATGACCTGGGACGACGTCGGCCCCTCGACGGCCGAGGCTACCTGGGACTCCTACCGGCACGACAGCGGGCTCTCCATGAGCTGGACGATGACCTCGGCGCCGCGCGGCAATGTTCAGTCCTCGGTGCTGACGAGGCTGTTGGCACCCCATCCCGACATCGCACGCAAACGGGTCGCACTGCTGTACCGCCCGCTGGACCCGGCCAGGGCGGCGGCGATCGTCGAGGCCGACCTGCGCGCCGCACAGTTCCGTGCCACCTCCAACCGCAAGCCCGTGGCCCGGGACGTACTCGCGACCCGCCAGGCCCAGTCGGCGGCCAACGAGGAGGCCCGGGGGCCGCCCTGGTCAACTTCGGCATGGTGGTCACCTCCACAGTCATCGGCGCCGACCGCTCGGAGGACGCCAAGGCCGCCATCGACAACCTCTCGGCGACCGCGCGGCTGAGACTGCGGCCCGCCTACGGATCCCAGGACTCGGCGTTCGCCGCCTCCCTGCCGTTGGGGCTGGTCATGCCCAAACACCTGCGTATGCCCTCGGAGCTGCGCGACCAGTTCTAGGAGACGAGTACATGTTCACCTCCAAGAGGAAACGGAACGGGGCAGGGACCCCGTCAGCGGAACAACCGGAGAGGGCCGGGAAGGGACGGTCCGGGTCCGAGGAGAGAACGCGGGCCCGCCGCCC
Organism: Nocardiopsis moroccensis; assembly: GCF_055763695.1. Taxonomy (NCBI): domain Bacteria; kingdom Bacillati; phylum Actinomycetota; class Actinomycetes; order Streptosporangiales; family Nocardiopsidaceae; genus Nocardiopsis; species Nocardiopsis moroccensis. Next base: position 4,548,503 of record NZ_CP199747.1, read on the forward strand.
CGGCGCCCGCGGCTGGCCGGGCCGGGGCGGCGGTGCCTCCCTCCAGCTCACCGCCGCCGACGAGTGGCGCGGCACCAGTGTGCAGGTGTGCGGCCTGTGGCCGTTCGCCGTGGGGGCGGGCACACCCATGGTCGGGGTACCGCTGGGACAGAACCTCCAGGGTGGCGGCACCCTGTGCTGCGACCCGATCAGCTGGTTCCAGCGGGCCAACCTGATCTCCAACCCCAGTGCGTTCGTGCTGGGCCTGCCCGGACTGGGCAAGTCCACAGTCGTACGGCGCATGGCCATGGGACTCTCCGGATACGGGGTCCAGCCCCTGGTCCTGGGCGATCTCAAACCCGACTACGTCGACCTCATCGACGCGCTGGGTGGTCAGGTCATCAGCCTGGGGCGTGGTCGGGGCACGTTGAACATCCTGGACCCCGGCGAGGCCCGTACGGCAGCGGACCGCCTGACCGGCCAGGCTCGCGTCCAACTGCTGTCGGAGGCGCACGGCCGACGCCTGACCATGGTCTCGGCGCTGCTGACGATCATGCGGTCCGCCCCTCCCACGGATCGGGAGGAGACCATCCTGGACCGGGCCCTGAAGGTCCTGGACGACCGGCATGCCGGTGTCCCGGTCCTCAAGGACCTGCTCACGGTGATCCAGGAGGCCCCGGACGAGGTACGGGCCGTGGCGCTGGACCGCGGCAGGATCGAGCGCTACCGCGAGATCACCGAAGGGCTGGAGGCCTCCCTCATCGGGCTCGTCGGCGGCGGGCGCCTGGGGGAGATCTTCTCGGCTCCCACCTCCAACCCGATGAAACTCGACCGGCCCGTCGTCTTCGACGTCTCCTCCATCGACGACTCGGAGAACGACCTCCAGGCCGCGGTCCTGCTGGCCTGCTGGTCGAACGGTTTCGGGTCGGTGACCGTCTCGCACGCCCTGGCCGACGCGGGCCTGGAACCGCGGCGCCACTACTTCGTGGTCCTGGACGAGCTGTGGCGGGCGCTCCGGGCGGGCAAGGGGCTGGTCGACCGGGTGGACGCGCTGACCAGGCTCAACCGTCAACGGGGTGTCGGCATGGCGATGGTCTCGCACACCATGAGCGACCTGACGGCCCTGCCGAACGAGGAGGACCGGGCCAAGGCCAAGGGCTTCGTCGAGCGGTCCGGGATGGTGATCTGCGGCGGGTTGCCCGAGGCCGAGATGACCCAGCTCTCCAGCGCCGTACGCCTGTCCAACGCCGAACGGAACCTGTTGCAGAGCTGGCAGGTCCCTCCTTCCTGGGATGCGGTGGCCGGCCGTGAAGCCGCGCCCCCGGGGCGGGGCCGGTTCCTGATCAAGGTCGGCGGCCGCCCCGGAATTCCCACCCGCATCGCCCTGACCCGGGCGGAGGCCGCGGTCCACGACACCAACAAGCGGTGGCACACCACCTCGCGCATCAACGACACTCCCGAGACCCCCGAGAAGGAGTCCACGTGACAGGGAGCGCACAACGCCGCAAGAGCGGCCCGGGTTCACTGAGTCCCGAGATCCTCACCGCCGCGATCGTCCTGGGGCTGCTGGCCCTGGTCTCGGCGATCGTCTGGGCAGCCCTCCACCTGGGCAACGTGTTCGACCCCGCGCCCCAGGCACTGTCCGCCAACCCCGTGAGCCTGATGGTGGCCCTGTTCAGCGGCGGGGCCCGCTGGACCACGTCCACGAGCGTCGCCCTGGTCGTGATGCTGATCCTGGCTCTGCTCCTGACCTGGGCGGTCAGGGCGGGGCACACACGGCTCAGGGGGCGGAGCACCCGCGTGGACAGGGCCGCGACCTATATGGGACACGGCAGTGACCTGGCAGCCCTGACCAGGGAGGGCGCCTCCGCCACCGCGCGCCGACTGGGTGTCGAGGACTCCCCCGGGGTGCCGATCGGGCGCGCCGTGGCCGGACGCCAGATGCTCTACGGGTCCTGGGAGGACATGCACGTCGACATCTGGGGGCCCCGTACGGGTAAGACCACGTCCCGGGCGATCCCCGCCATCTGCGCCGCCCCCGGCGCGGTACTCGTCACGTCCAACAAGCGCGACGTGGTCGACGCGACCCGTGAGGTGCGCGCCGGCACGACCCGCCAGGCGGTGCGGGTGTTCGACCCGCAGCGGATCGCCATGGAGGAGCCCACCTGGTGGTGGAACCCCCTGTCGTACGTCACGGACGAGGTCAAGGCCTCCCAGATGGCCGAGCACTTCGCCGCGGGGTCACGCGACGGGGACGCCAAGACCGACGCCTACTTCGACGGCGAGGGCCGCAACCTGCTCGGCTACCTCCTGCTGGCGGCCTCGCTGGACCAGCGTCCCGTCACCGACGTCTACACGTGGCTGACCCGGCCCGACGATGACACGGGGGTCGGCATCCTGGCCGAACACGGCTTCCCCCTCCAGGCCGACGGTCTCTCGGGCATCGTCAACGCCCCCGACAAACAGCGGGCGGGTGTGTTCGGTACCGCCATGCAGATGGCCAGTTGCCTGACCAACCGGCGCATCGCCGCCTGGATCACCCCCAGGGCGACTACGACGACCGCCCGCACTTCGACCCCTTCGAGTTCGTACGCTCGGGGGGCACCCTCTACAGCCTCTCCAAGGAGGGCGCCGGCACCGCCGGTCCGCTCGTGACCGCCCTGACGGTGGCGGTGGTCGAGGCAGCCGAGGAGATCGCCACGACCCAGCCCGGCGGACGACTGCGCACGCCCCTGCTCGGTGTGCTCGACGAGGTCGCCAACGTGTGCAAGTGGTCCGAGCTGCCCAACCAGTACTCCCACTACGGCTCCCGCGGCATCGTGCTCATGGCGATCCTCCAGTCCTGGTCCCAGGGCGTACAGGTGTGGGGGCAGGAGGGCATGCGCAAACTCTGGTCCGCCTCCAACATCAAGGTCTACGGGGGCGGTGTCTCCGAGACCGGATTCCTCCAGGAGCTGTCCCAGCTCATCGGTGACTACGACCGTGAGTCGGTCTCGGCCAGCCTCGGTTCGGGCGGCCGCTCCACCACCCACCAGCTGACCAACCAGACCACCATGGACGTGGCCGACCTGGGTGCGATGCCCCGTGGCCGTGCGGTGGCCATCGCCTCCGGAGCTCCCCCGACTCTGATCGAGACGGTGCCCTGGATGCAGGGCACCCACGCCGAAGCCATCAAACAGTCCATCGCGGCACACGAACCGGGAGGCGCTTCGTGAGCGCACAGACCTATGAGCAGGCCCTGGCCGAGATGACGGACCTGGTCGCCGAACTGCCGGATCCGGACGTCCCCGGGGGCACCGGCCCGGTGGCTCCCGCCGCCGAGGCCCGCGCGTCCGAACCCTACGAGGAGGCCGACCTGGAAGCCGACGAGCCCGAACTGTACTTCGGTTCGGTGGACGAGTTCGTGCGCGAGGTGATCGTGCCGATCTACCGGCGCAAGGTCGGTCCGCGCGGCAGCCGCAGATGGGCCGCCGAGTGGTGGCGTTCGGCCGAGGCCATTTCCCGGCTGGAGAGCCTGTGGCGTTCCTGGGAGAACCTGAGGCTGGACCCCGCCACGGGGATGAGCGTCTGGTGGCGGGACCACGCGGACTACCACATGCAGATCCTGTTCGACCCCGAAGGCCCCTTCGGCGGCAGCCAGGACGAGAACCGGGCGGGACAGCCCCTCCCCTACACGGCGCCGCCCGAAGGGCTGTTCCCCGACCTGCGAGACGAAGAGGCGATCGCATGAGTGAACCGGGCCAGGACGAAGCGGAGATCGGCTCCCAGATCAGACGCGAGATCGCCGCCGCGTACCGAACCGGGGCGAGGGTCAGCGCCATGCTCCGCGATCTGAAGGAGAAGTCCAGAGCACCCAGGGAGGCTGCCCGACAGCGACAGGAGCAGTTCGAACGTGCCCGGGAGCTCTACGACCGGAGCTGGGAACGGGCACAGGAGAAGCTCTCGCTGGTCGACGATCCCGAGTGGTGGGACGAAGCCACCCCGAAGGAGATCTCCGAGGTCTATGAGATCGCCGTGAGCTGGCGTGAGCACGAACCTGAAGCTGAGAGGTTCGACGACGTCATCCACCAGGAGGTATTGGACAGGTACGAGCACGATCTGCGGATCCGCGAACGGGAGCAGGTCCAACAGGAACTGGAGGAGATCGAGGCGTCACGGGCCGAGAAGTCGAACGAGGGAAAGGAGAGGGAGAAGGAGGAAGGGGAGGACGAGCCCGAACGCGAGGAAGAGGGCAGGGACAGCGGGAAGGATGAGCCCGAACACCCCGCCGAGCCCGGGTACGACTCCCGTGAACGCCGGGAGAGCGAAAGCGCGGAGCTCCGTGAAAAGGGGGTCCCCCGGAGGTCGTGGAGGCGAAGGAACGGGCCTCCACGATGGACGGGAAGCATGCGCGCGATGCCGTGAGCGACCCGGGCCCGGGGCCGGAACCGAGCAGGGAAAAGATCAGGGAGGGCCTGTCGGCCCGTGCTCGCCGCGCCAAGGGGAGGAAACCGCACGAACACCACCTGTAGGGCCGTACTGACGCCGGCCCGGCACGGGTGTGTGTTCCATACTTCTGCTTGACCCCGACCCGAGACGCACACTCCGCCATCCCGCTCCACAGACCGAACACCGTCCCGTTCGGCTGAACACCGAGGAAGGAAGACCCCGGCCATGAGGCTCTTGCCCGCGCTCCGGATGCTCTCCCAGGGGAGCCTGACAGACGACCAGTACCAGCAGTTGCTCAGTTCCCTCCAGCTGGACGAGTCCCCCCGCACCGAGGGGCCCGGGGCCGCGATGAGCGTCGCGCACCGTTCCTTCACCACCGCCAGCGGAAACCAACTGGTCCTGGACCTGGCCACCACCGGGGCGTCCGGCTGGATACTCGCCCTGTTCTACGACAAGCAGGGGGGACCTCCTTCGGAAGAAACGGTCGAGAACCACCGGGTCCTCTTCCGAGGCCTCGCCGAACAGTTCGGACTCCACATCCTGGATGTCGTCCCCGCCGCCACCGCTGACGAGGTCTTCGTCGTGCCACCGGCCCCGTACGGCACCCCCGAGAGCGCGGTCGGCGTCTCCTGGGACCCGCCTCACGAGACCCTCGAACAGTTGTGGCCGCACCTGGGACTGCGCGAGGACGCTCCCAGGGAGGTCAAGAAGGTCAAACTGCGCGAGATCATGCGCACCCCCGCCTGGGCCGTCGCCCCCGAGGCACTGCGCTTCCAGGCCGAGAACTTCCTCCGGGACCGCTGAACGACGGGGCGGGCGACGGGCCCGGGAGAACGCTGAGGCATGCTCCCGGGATCCCCCGCTCCACGACCACGCCCGCCTCCCCTCAGCCCCGCCAACCCTCCCCTTCCGTCACCAGGAGCCAGCGACCCGGTGGCCCTCAGCCCTTCCCTGACCCGAATCCCTCGAACAGTACGAAGCAGTCATGGCCAGGCGCGGCCGTCCGGCCGCGCACACAACCGGTACGGAGTCACCGTTGTCCACGGAACCCGATGCCCACAGCGTGACGTCGACGCCCATGCCCCGGCAGAACCGCACCCCGCCCCCCCGCACAGGAATCGGGAGAACGAACCGAGCACCAGCGAGCAGCCGAGGCACTGATCAATGACGACGGCAGCGTCACCGGAGAGGAGGAGGCCAGGTAGGAAGCCGCCCGGGCGGTGGCCGAACGAACGAGCCTGTCCACGACCGCACTCACCCTCGCGGCGTTCGGCCTGGTGGTGGGGTCGGACATGGACAACCGCCTGGGCGACGGGGAGTACGTCCTGGTGCCCCACAGCAGCCGGTACCCGTCGAGGGGCGCCAGGGTCCTGCATGTCGGCGAGCTGGACCCGGACGACCCCCGGCACTCCCCGGAGAACGTCCACCCGATGGACGGCGACCAGGCGAAGGACCTGGTGAGGCGGATCTCCGTGCGCGAGGTGCTGGGCGCCTGGTCCCACGGCGGCGACAACATCCGTGCACTCGCGCTTCAGGAGGCGACGAAGGAGGTGTTCGGCCTCACGGGCGCACAGCAGCAGGAGATGAGTCCGGCCACCCGGGCGAACGTGGACATGGAGCTCGGCTACAACAGGGACGCCCTGCAGGAACTCGTACGCGTCCAGTACGAGCTGACCCAGGAAAAACTCGACGCGCGCGGGATCTCCGAGCTCGTCGGCTACTGGGCACAGTCATGGCCGGAGGGCGCGGCACGGTCCGCCCGGGTGGACCTGGGGGCTGATTCGACCGTCGAGGCCCGTCACCGCCCGCTGGAGAGCTGGTTCGCGGACCGCCGGACGGCCGTGGAGTCGGTGGAGCGCAACGGTGGCCAGGGCGTGGTCCTGGTCGGCCGCCTGTCCGCGAAGGACATCCTCTCCCTGCCCACCACGGGTATGGGCTCCTTCGACCGGCAGGAGTGGGTCGCGCGCCACGGTGACTCGCCCGTCGCCCTGGACGGGGTCTACGACTCAAGGGCGTGGAAGCGCAGCGCGACCATCGGTTTTGTCCGGAGCGCCGACCGGGAGAACGGGCCGGGGCCCGGAGCCGCAGGCGAGGCGGAGCAGCAGCCCCTCGCCATGCTGCGGACCGCCGATTCGCAGTGGCGGCCGATGGAGATCACCGGTCGGCTCGATCCCGGTAACCCGCTCGACGCGCACCTGATGCGCGCCCTCGCCGGAAAGGAGAGGTTCCCGGACTGGTGGCCGCGCGACGACTCCGGATACACCGTCACCAAACGGGACCTCGACTTCCTCGGTATCCAACCGGTCCAGGTCAGGTGGCTGGCCACCGGGGAGGCACCCATGGGGATGACGCCCGAGCTCTATCAGCGCTTCCGCGGCGAGATGTTGGAGGCCCTCGGACACGACGGGGCGCAACCGTCCCAGGTCGACGTCCGGCTCAAGGGGAGCGGGGCCGATTTCTTCTCCGGGCTCCACAAGACGCTGCCGACCGAGTCCGAGCTGGAACACCTCCCGGAAGCCCGCCAGCGCCTGCGCGAGTGGCTCGGCGATGCCGAGGACAGACCTCTGCGCCGCCCCTACGACGCCATGTGGAAACTGGGCCTGGACCCCGAACCCAGCGACGCCGACCTCAACATCAGCAGTACCGCATTGGTCAGAAGGGCCAGCGAGTTCTGGAAACAGGAGCATCCCGAACGCTACTCCGGTGATTTCATGGGAGGGCACGGATATCTCGACAAGGGGACGGTGAAAGGTGCCTTCCCCGCCCTCAACTCCTGGGCCGAAAAATGGGAGCGCACCCTGGGGAGACCGTTGTCCCTGGGCGTCTTCGAGTCCAGCGGCCCCGCCAACACCGCCAGACTCGGCCGTGCCATCTCCGTTCACTTCCACCCCAGTGATCTGATCATCCACAGCCCCGACACCGCCGGGAGGCGGGGGCCCGGATCCGGTACCGTGCCCAGGGTGCTCACGCCGAAGAACTGGACCGAACAGGGGGTCGAGGAGGCCGCGGCACAGGCCCGGCGGGGCATGCCGTCTCCGCGGGGCGCCGTCAGGAAGCGCACGGCCGCCGGGACCGGGACACGTCAGGCAGCTCCGGAGACGGACAGCGGTATCGGTCGCTGAAACCGCTCGGCCGCCTCCGGAGGCGGCCGTCCACCGTCCCGCTGACCACCCCGTGGACGTGGAACGAAGGGGGCGCCCCTTCTCACGTCCCCGTTCTGTTGGACGCGGCGGGCCGGGGTAGGAGTGGGGGCAGGGAGGTGTGAGGACATGGAACGTGCCAGACGAGGCAGGTTGAAGGGGACGCTCGGGAGCCACGACCGGCCTGCGAGCGCGCTCGGGTTCCGACGGGTCCTGGCCCTGTTCGGGGCACTGGTGCTCCTGTTGGGCACCGTGGCCGCCGTGCTCTGGACCGACGAGACCTGGCTGGTCGTCGTCCTGGGGCTCGGATTCGTGGCGTCCTGCGTGAACGTGTACTGGGTGAACCGCCGGCTCCACGCGGAGCGTCCAGGCCGCTGAGAGCGCACGGGCCACGGCCCGGACCGTGCTCCGCTCCCCGATCACCACAAAGCCCGGGTGCGCGGCACCGAACAGGGCTAGAGTAACGCACGGTGATCATCCGTCTGGATCTGGATGGTCGATCAGCCCCGGGCCGGTTCCTGCCCCCGGCCCGGGGTCCACCGTGCCCCGTCGGGTGCGCGGAGCTCCGCCCTGCGGGCGCGGGTGGGCACACGAGGGGTCCTCGCCCCGGCCGCCCCACGAAAGCAGGGGCGGGAGCCCTGCGGCCCCCGCCCCCGGCCGACCCCCCCGGGAGTCGGTCCTGTCTCCTACGGGATCAGTCCCGGAGGAGCATCACCCCTTCTGGCGCTCCTCGTAGCCCTCCGGGAGCCACTCCTCCCAGACGTCGCGGTTCTCGTTCACCCAGATCTCGGCCGCCTCCGAGGGAGGCAGCTGCTCGTCGGCGATCATCTGCGCGACGGCGTTCTGGTCGGAGTTGGTCCACTGCCAGTTGTCGAGGAAACGGTAGGCGTGGTCGTTGTTCTCCACGAACCCGGCCCGGAAGATCTTGTTCAGCTCATAGACCGGGTAGTCGCAGTCCACGTACTCCGGGTCGGCGTCGCAGCCCTCGTAGTAGTCGGGGAAGTCGACCTTGACCAGGTCGACCTCCTCCTGGAACCACTGCGGGTCGTAGAAGTAGAAGAGCACCGGCTCCTCCTCGGCGTAGCGCCGCCGCACCTCGGTGATCTGCGAGGCCTCCGAGCCCGCGTAGACGATCTCCAGGTCCAGGTCGAAGGCGTTGATCATCCCCTGGTCCTGGCTGACGAACCCGGGCGCACCGGCGAGGAACTCACCGCTGTCCCCGGTCTGGGCCGTCCGGAACAGGTCGGTGTTCTCCTTCAGCCCCTCCAGGGTGGTGATCTCCGGATACTCCTCCGCCAGGTAGGCGGGGACGTACCAGCCGATCACACCCTCGTTGCCGTTGGGACCGCCGTCCACGACGGTGCCGTTGCCCTCTGGCCCGTACAGCTCGAACAGGTCCTCGTGGCCCCAGTTCTCCGGGATCACGTCCAGCACGCCCTGGTCCAGGGCCTGCCAGGAGGGCTGTTCGTCCACCCGGACCAACTGGACCTCGTAGTCCATCTCCTCGCGCAGGATGTACGCCAGCACCTCGGCGCTGGCCTCGAACCCCACCCAGTTGTTGACGGCCATCCGGACGGTGTTGGGGTCCCGGGCGATCTGGTCGGTGCGCACCGCGCAGGAGCTCACCATCACCAGGGCCAGTCCCACGGCGAACAACCGGGTCAGGTTTCGCCTTCTCAGCAGCCTAGGCACGGGGTGCCCTCCTTCCCTGCGTCACACGGTCCAGGAACAGCCCCAGGAACACGATGGCCAGACCCGATGCCAGGCCCAGGCCCAGCTCGTTCTGCGCCAGGCCGAGCACGACGTCGTTGCCCAGCGCACCGGCGCCGACCAGCGCGCCCATGACGACCATGGACAGCACCAGGATGATGCCCTGGTTGACCGCCAGCAGCAGGGAACCGCGCGCCATCGGGAGTTCCACCTTGGTGAGCAGCTGCCACCTGGTGGACCCCTGGGACAGGGCCGCCTCCAGGGTGCCCTTCGGGACACCGCGGATGCCGTCGTTGACCAGCCTGATCACCGCCGGCAGGGCGAAGATGACCGCGGCCGCCAGTGCGGGGACGGGGCCGAGGCCGAGCAGCGCCACCGCCGGGATGAGATAGACGAACGGCGGCAGCGTCTGCATGAAGTCCAGGACCGGCCGCAGGATCGTGGCGAACACGTCGCTGCGCGACATCAGCACGCCGATGAGCACGCCCAGCGCGATGGTGACCACGGTGGCCACCAACACCTGGGACAGGGTGTCCATGGCGTTGTCCCACACGCCCAGCAGACCGATCGCGAGGAAGGAGATCCCGGAGACCAGTGCGGCCCGCCATCCGGCGAAGACCATGCCGAGCGCGGCGGCCACCAGCACCACCAGCCACCAGGGCGAACCGGTGAGCAGGCCGTTCAGCGGCCCCAGCACCCAGGTCTGCGTCCACGTTCCGAGTGCCGCGGAGGCCGGGCCGATCGCCGCCTCGACGCTGTCGTTGAGGGCGTTGACCGGCTTGTCGAGCTCGATCGACCAATCACGCGGCCAGCCGCTCAGGTCCGCGAGCCGGGCGAGCGCCACCACCAGGATCACCAGGGCCAGCCCGCCGCCCAGCAGCGGCATCCGGTACTTCTCGGGGATGTCGGGGGTGTGCGCACCGTGACCGACCGCACCGGTGACCCGGTCCATCGCGATCGCCAGCATGACGATCGCCAGGCCGGCCTGGAAGGCCTGTCCGACGTTGATCTTGGTCAGCGCCTGGAAGATCGCGTCACCCAGACCGCCCGCACCGATCACCGAAGCGATCACGACCATGGAGACCGCGAGCATGATGGTCTGGTTGACGCCCAGCAGGATGGTGCGCTTGGCCATCGGCAGCTGGACCTTGGTGAGGATCTGCCACGGCGTCGAACCGAGCGAGGTCGTCGCCTCGACGGCGCCCTTGTTGACCTCGCGGATGCCCAGCGCGGTGATCCGCACGACCGGCGGAAGCGCGTAGACCGCCGTGACCACGGCCGCCGCCGGGTTGCCGATGCCGAACAGCAGCACGAACGGCAGCAGGTAGGCGAAGGCCGGCATGATCTGCATGAAGTCCAGCACCGGGCGGACGCCCCGGTAGAACCCTTCGCTGCGGCCGGCGAGGATACCGAGCGGGATGCCGAACAGCAGGGAGATGAAGACCGCGGTGATGATGAGCGACAGCGTCGTCATCGACTCGTTCCACAGCCCGGTGAGCGCGAACACCGCGAAGGTGGCGAGTACCACCAGGGCGACCCGCCATCCGGCGATCCGCCACGCGGCGAGCACGCCCAGGACGGTCACCCCGGCCCAGGTGAGGAAGGTCAGGAACTGGTTGATCAGCACGACGGCCGATCCCAGCCCCACCGAGATGTAGTTGAAGAAGTAAAGGAACAGCGGGCTGTCGTTGCGGTTCGCGACGATCCAGGCGTAGATGCCGTCGAGCCACGCCATGAAGGACTCGCCTATCCCGGTCGGGAAGCTTCCCGCCCAGGACGGGCCGCCGGCCCAGCGGGTCAGCCAGTAGCCCGCGACCAGCACGGCGACCACGGCCAGGGCCTGGACCCACGTGCTGCGCAGCAACCCCCCGGAACCCTTGGAGGACCCTGTGCCGGTGCCCGTGGCACCAGCGGATTCGGTCACTGTGGCCATGTCACCCTCTGCCCCCCGTCGGTGCCGGGCCGCCGTGGTCGGTGGCCTCGTCGGAGATCTCGTCCACCGTCTCCTCCTCGATGGCGGCGACCTGGTCGGCCCCCTCCAGCTGGTCCTCGGCGATGGCGCGCAGCACGTCGTCACGGCCGACGTAGCCGAGGAGGGTGTCGCCCTCCACGACCCGGACCGGGGCGGTGCTCGCGGCGAGCATCGGCAGGACCTCGGCGAGGACGGTGCCCGGCTCGGTGACCGGGCCGTCGGTGCGCTCGTCGGGGTAGGCGTCGCGGACCAGCCAGCGCGCGGTGAGCACGGTGGTGCGGGCGACGTCGGAGGTGAAGTCGGCGACGTAGGCGTTGGCGGGCCGTCCCACGACCTCCTCCGGGGTGCCGACCTGGACGAGTTCGCCGTCGCGCATGATGGCGATGCGGTCGCCCAGCTTGAGCGCCTCCTGGAGGTCGTGGGTAATGAACACCGCCGTCTTGTTCAGTTCCCGCTGGAGCCGGGCGACCTCGTTCTGCATGTCCCTGCGGATCAGCGGGTCCAGTGCGCTGAACGGTTCGTCGAACAGCAGCACCTGTGGGTCGACGGCCAGCGCGCGGGCCAGGCCCACGCGCTGCTGCATACCGCCGGACAGCTCACCGGGACGGGCGTTCTCGTTGCCGGAGAGGCCGACCATGTCGATCATCTCCCGTGCCCGGGCGTAGCGTTCGGCCCGCGGCATCCCGCGGACCTCCAGCCCGTAGGCGACGTTGTCGATGATCTTCCGGTTGGGCAGCAGGCCGAAGTGCTGGAAGACCATGGCCATCTTGTGCCTGCGGAGCTCGCGCAGCCGCTGGTCACTGGCTGCCTCGATGTCCTCCCCGTCGAGCAGGACCGACCCCGCGGTCGGCTCGATCAGGCGGGTCAGGCAGCGGATCAGCGTGGACTTTCCGGAGCCGGAAAGGCCCATGACCACGAAGATCTCCCCGGGACGCACGTCGAAGGAGACGTCGCGCACCGCCACGGTGCAGCCGGTCTCCTCCTTGATGCGGTCCCGGTCGGCCCGTTCCAGTTCGGTGCCGATGACCTTGTCGGCGTTCCTGCCGAAGATCTTCCACAGGTTGCGGACGGAGAAGGTCACGTCGGAGGGGGCCTCGGAGGGGGCCGCCTCGGTGGCCTGAGTACTCATCGGGTCTCCTCATCGTCGGCGGCGCGGTCCTGACGGATCAGGTCCGCGGCACGCTCGCCCAGGGCGAGGACCATCACCATGGGGTTGGGCGTGGGCAGGGTCGGGAAGACCGAGGCGTCGGCCACCCGCAGGCCCTTCAGGCCCCGCACCCGCAGGCGGGGGTCGACCACGGCGGTGTCGTCGTCGGCGGCGCCCATCCTGCAGGTGCCCGCCGGGTGGTAGACGGTGTGCGCGGCGCGGCGGCCGTACTCGGACAGTTCCTCGTCCGTTCGGACCTTCGGGCCGGGGGCGACCTCGCGCTTGAGCCAGGACTTGAACGGTTCGGTCTCGGCGACCTCGCGGGCGATCTTCAGCCCGTCCACGATGGTCCTCTCGTCGTAGCCGTCCGGATCGGTGAAGTACCGGAAGTCCAGTGCCGGCTGGACCGCGGGGTCGCTGCTGGTGAGGTAGAGCTTGCCGCGCGCACGGGACCGGGGGATGTTCGGGGTCATGCAGACCGCGTAACCGTCCTCGGGGGAGTCGTAGCCCAGCCGCTTCGTGTTGTCGTCGAAGGGGATCTGGTAGATGTGGAACATCAGGTCCGGGCGCGGGTCGCTCTCGTCGCGCCGCACGAACAGGGCCGCGTCGGAGTTCATCACGGTGTTCTCGGGGACCCGTTCGTTGGTCTCCCACATGATGATCGACTCGGGGTGGTCCTGGAGGTTCTCGCCGACGCCCGGAAGGTCGTGGCGGCTCTCGATACCGACCGAACCCAGTTCCTCCGCGTTGCCGACACCGGACAGCATCAGCAGACGGGGGCTGTCGACGGCGCCCGCGGCGAGGATGACCTCCTGGCGGGCGTTGACCGTGACCCGCTCGCCGTCGGAGGTCGTGGCGCTGACGCCGGTGGCGCGCTCACCCTCGAAGAGGATCCGGCCGACCCAGGTCTCCAGCATCACGGTGAGGTTCTTCCGCACGTCCATGACGGGGTGCAGGTAGGCGACCGAGGCGGAGGAGCGGTATCCGGTGTAGGGGTCGTAGGCGATGGACAGGAAGCCGGCGCCGTCGGCGAAGCCGCCGCCGTGCGAGGTCAGCGCGTTGAAGTCCTCGATGACCGGGACACCCGCCGCTTCGGAGGCCGCGGACACCCAGTCCTTGACCATCTCGTTGCGGTCCTTCTCGGCGATCGGGACGATGTTGCACTTGATCCGGTCGGCGTAGGACTGCACGGTGGCGTTGTCCCAGCCCTCGGCGCCCGCCGCGACCCATTCGTCCAGGTCCTCGGCGAACGGCCGGAAGCTGATGAGCGTGTTGTGCGAGGAGCAGCCGCCCAGCACCCGGGCGCGCGAGTGCAGGATGTGCGAGTTGCCGTTGGGCTGCTCGGTCGTGGTGTACCCGTAGTCCAGGTCGCTGTCGAGGACGCTCAGCCAGTCGCGGAGCCGGAGCACGTGCTCCAGGTCCCGGTCGTCGGGACCGCCCTCGATGACGCAGACCGTGGTGTCGGGGTCCTCGGTGAGCCGATTGGCGATCACCGAACCCGCCGTACCTCCGCCAACGATGACGTAGTCGTAGGTGGTTTCGTTCATGGACACAGCCCGAATCCTCTCGTTTTGTTTTGCTCGGGGGGATGTCGGGGGGAAACCGACCTGTGTGTTCTGTGTGTATCCGTTTGTCATGTCTTCGGTTGTGGATGTTCCTTCGGGGGAAAGCGCCCGGCGGCGCGGAGGACGGACCCGCGCCGCCGGACGGCTCCGCGATCGCGGACGGCCCCGCCGCACGCGACCGCCTGGTCTGTCACCCGAACCAGCGCTGCGGCTCCGGTGCCAGGTTCCGGTAGATGTGCTTGGCCTCGCGGTACTCGTCCAGACCGGCCAGACCGAGTTCGCGACCGACCCCGCTGTGGCCGAAGCCGCCCCACTCGGCGCCCGGGATGTAGGGCCCGTAGTCGTTGATCCACACGGTGCCGTGGCGCAGGGCCGCGGCCACGCGCTCGCCGCGTGCGGTGTCGTTGGTCCAGACACCGCCGGAGAGCCCGTAGTCGGTGTCGTTGCCGAGCTCGATCGCCTGTTCCTCGGTCTCGAAGCGCTCGACGGTCACGACCGGGCCGAACACCTCGGCCTGCACGATGTCCATGGACCGGTCGCAGTCCACGAACACGGTGGGGCGGTAGAAGTAGCCGTCCTTCAGGGCCTCGTCATCGGGGCGCTTGCCGCCCGCGATGATCCTGGCGCCCTCCTCGACACCGCGCGCCACCGCCTTCTCGACCTTGGCCCGGTGCTCGGCCGAGACCAGGGGGCCGCAGCGCACACCCTCGTCCTGGCCGCGGCCGATACGGATGGCCTCGGCCCGGCGGGCGAGTTCGGTGGTGAAGGCGTCGTGGATGTCGTTGTGCACGATCAGCCGCGCACCGGCCGAGCACACCTGGCCGGAGTGGAAGAACGCGGCGTTGAGCGCGTAGTCCACGGCCGTGTCCAGATCCACGTCGGGGAAGATGATGTTCGGGTTCTTACCGCCCAGTTCCAGGGCGGTCTTCTTGACCGTCTCGGAGGCGGCCGCCATGATCCGCCGACCGGTGACCAGTCCGCCGGTGAAGGAGACCAGGTCGACGTCGGGGTGTTCGGACAGCGGCGCGCCGGCGTCGGGCCCGCTGCCCGTGACCAGGTTGACCACGCCCGCGGGGATGCCCGCCTCGGTGGAGAGCTCCACCAGTTTGGCGGTGGTCACCGGGGTGACCTCGCTCGGTTTGATCACCATGGTGTTGCCCGCGGCGATGGCCGGGGCCATCTTCCAGGCGAGCTGGAGCAGCGGGTAGTTCCACGGCGTGATCATGCCGCAGACCCCGACGGGTTCGTAGACCACCTTGCTGTGCACGCCCTCGGGCGCGGACACGAGTCGGCCCGCCTCCTTGTCGGCCAGACCGGCGTAGTAGCGGAAGACGTTGGTGACGTCGTCGACGTCGATCCCGCCCTCCTCGATGGTCTTACCGGTGTCCAGCGACTCCATGACCGCGATCTCCTCGCGGTCGCGCTGGAGCAGGTCGGCGATCCGTCCGAGGATCTGACCGCGCTCACCGGCCTCGGTACGGCGCCACTCACCGGTGTCGAAGGCACGTCGTGCGGCGGCGATGGCGGCTTCGGCGTCGGCCTTACCGCCCTCGCTCACGATGGTCAGAACGGAGGCGTCGGCGGGGTCCAGGATCTCCCGGACCCGACCGTTGCTCGCCGCTCGCCATTCGCCGTCGATGTACAGGCTGGTGGCCTCGGCCGATCCCGGCTCGGACAGGTACGGCACGGACGGCAGGGTTACGTAGGGCTGATTCACGGATCCCTTTTGCCCAAGATCGCTAGTCACAAACTGCCTCGTCTCATAGGACACATACGCCACAACGCTCCCACAACCCTGACTGATCAGGGAAAATGACGCACCTTGGGACGCCTTCCCCGTGGCCCACATCACCAGGGCCGCTGCGTCACTCCTACGTTCCGGTCGGACCCGTGGACGGCAGGACACACCCACCTGGGGAATACGGGGACGAGTCTTTGACGTACATTTAGGTGTACCTAAGCCGGTTCGTCCGGCGCCCTCCGAGACGCACCCATGGACCGCCGCCCGCGAACCCCACCGAGGAACGCATGCTGCTTGAACAGGAACGCCGGGATGTCTGCCTGACGGCCCGCGCCATCGCACAGCACCCGGGTTCCGCCCCCGGCGAGGCCGGAACCGTCAGCGTCCGCAACGGCGACCTGGTGGTCGTCACCCCCCACGGTGTCCCCATGGACCAGATCCAGCCGCACGACTGCCCGGTCATGTCCCTGGACGACCGGATGCTGGAGGGCAGGCGCGATCCCGCCGCCGAGACCACCCTGCACATGGCCGTGCACCGCCGGGCCGCCGAGTACGGGCGCGAGACCACCGCCGTGGTGAACGCCTTCACCGCCGACACGGTGGCGGTGTCGAGCGTGCTGGCCGAACTCCCCCCGATCCACCACCGCGCGGCGGCCCTGGGCGGGGCGATCACGGTCACCCCGTACACCCTCTACGGCACCGGGGACATCGCCGACCAGGCGGTCAAGGCCCTCAAGGGCCGGGACGCCGCGCTGCTCGCCGACCACGGCGGGATCGTCCTGGGCCGGGGCCTGGAGCACGCCCTGGAGAACCTCCGGCTGCTCGACTGGCTCAGCACGGCCTACCTGCGCGCCCGTCAGCTCGGCGAGCCCCGGGTGATCTCCGAGGACGAACTGGACCAGGTCCGCCGGCGCGACACCTACGGATGGGCCGGGCCGGACCCCTTCTCCTACTAGTTCTCCCACTGAGCCCGCTAGCCGATATCCACGGCCAGGACCCCGGGAAGCTCACCGAAGCGGGCCTTGGCGTCCCGGCTGACGACGGTACGGCCCGTCTGGACCGCGTGCGCCGCGATGACGAGGTCGTACGCCCCACGCGGAACACCGCTGCGTTTCGCGTGGGCGATCAACGCCGCATGATGTGCGGCGGTCGCCTCCGTGTACACCAGTACCTCCACGGTCTCCGTGATGGCCGCGAGCGCCCTCGACCGCATGGCTGCGCGGGCCGCGCTGTCCGCAAGCTCGATCCCCACCCGGTACTCGGCAACAGTGACAGCCGCGATCGCCAGGTCGTCATCGTCCAGGAGCGACCGGTCGACTGTGCCCCTCTCGTAGGAGATCAGCACATTGGTGTCCAGGATCAGGCGCCGTCCCATGGATCACGCTCCTGGGGGAGAACGAACCCGCGGGCCTCGTTGATGTCCTCCTCGAACCTGCTGTCCGGGGGGTCGATGCTCTCCAGCGCCGATCGGAGCTCTGCTCCGGTACGGCGGCGGGCCGGACCGATCTCGGCGACGGGGACCTGCCCCCTGGTGATGGTCACCCGCTCACCGTTCTCAATGGCGTCGAGTAGCTCCGAGAACTTTCTCGCGGCCTCGGTCGCGGTGATCGCACGCATACACAACATGGTATCTGATTATCAGATTCGCACCTCGTAGGTATGCCGAACCAAAAATCGGCCCTACTGGTCGACAGGTTCACCCTCGTCGTCGGGGAGCTCGTCGGGCTGGGTCCAGGCGAGGTAGCAGGCGGGGAAGGAGCGGTGCACCAGCAGCACCACCCAGGCAACCGGGAGGAAGAGCCCGATCGGCACGGTCAGGTCGGCTGCGGGGCTGATGCTCAGCACGTGGGCGGCACCGGCGACCGCCACCGCCAGGATCAGCAGGGCCGACGTGATCGAGTGGCCCAGGGAGCGGGCGCTCTCGATCTCGGCGCGCTGCCGCTCGTCCACCACCAGCTCGTAGCCGTGCGTGGTCCGTGATCCGGCTTCGAGCACCTGGAAGGTGATGTTCAGGGGAACCAGAACGACAAGCAGGGCGAGGCTGGAGCCGAGCACCATCAGGGTGCTCTGGGAGAGCGCCAGCGAGGTCAGGGCCGCAGTGCCCAGCAGGGCCAGGAACAGGGCCAGGAACAACCTCCGACGCCGGGCCGGCCGATCGGCCCACAGCCCGCGGATCTTCGGGTCCTCGAACCGGGCGGTCAGCTTCTGGAGATGGGCCTCCGTGCGCTCCTCGGGGCTTCTCCTCATGGCGGTTCTCCTTCGCGAAGTCGGGGGTCTCGGGCAGGGCCGTCACTGGCCGATGCGGGGGAAGGGTTCGGTGGAGAAGACGACCTCGACCGGCACCTCGAAGTACTTCGCGATGCGCAGCGCCAGGTGCAGGCTGGGGCTGTACTCGCCCCGCTCCAGGTAGCCGACGGTCTGGTAGTGGACCCCGAGGGCCTCGGCCAGCTCCCGGCGGGAGACGCCGCGTTCGGCCCGCAGTACCGCGATCCGGTTGTGGATCGTCTCCGTGGTGGCCGCCGACCTGGCACGGCGACCGTTCGACTTCTCGCTAGGCACGCTTCATCGCTTCCTCTCGGGCTGCCTGGACCCGTGACCCGGACTCGCGCCGTGCCATCCGACGCAGGACCCACTGGGCAGCCACGAGCCCGACCAGCGCCCAGACTGCCAGAACCCCCGCCACCTGCGGCAGTTGCCAGGATCCCGCGAGTTCGAGGGCGGCGTAGGAATCCGGCAGCATCGCGGCACGGACCCCCAGGCCGAGCCAGTACACCGGCAGGATCTGGCCGACGACCTGCACCCAGTCGGGCATGAACTCGAAGGGGAACATGAGGCCGGAGGCCATGACGATGAGGATGGTGGGAAACACCGCCAGCGTGACCCCCATACGCGGGTTGCTGATGAACGAGCCGATGATCGCCCCGATGGGTGCGAGCGCGAGCATGCCGAGCACGCACACCCAGAGCAGGATCAGGGCGTCGGTCCACCGCTCGAAGCCGAAACCGTCGACGAACAGCAGTCCCGGAACCACCATGAGGGCCATGGCCGTGACCGACATGGCCGCGACGTGCACGGCCTTGCCGACGGTGTACCCCAGCAGCCCGCGCGGAACGGCCTTGGCCCGCAGCAGCGTGCCGTCCTCCCGTTCGTTGGCCAGGACCTGGAGGACGGTGGTCACTCCCAGCATCACCAGGAAGAAGGCCGCGCCGCCGCTGAGGACGACCGCACCGATCGGGTGGCCCTCGTCGTCCGCCATCCCGGTGCTGTTGAAGGCGATGGCCATCCCCAGGAACAGGAGCGGCATGTACAGGTAGCCGAACAGCTCCTGGGCGCTGCGGAAGGACAGTGTGAACTCGATCCAGCCCCGGGAGAGGCCGGCCCGGAGCGCGTTGAGGGTGCTGTTCATCGGATCTCCCCGAAGTCGGCGGCGGCGCTCTCGGCGTCTCCGCTCTCGTGCCGCTGGACCATGGCCATGTACACGTCCTCCAGGGACGGCCGGGTGACCTTCAGGTCGGTGATCCCGTCCCCGTGCACGGCGTACAGTTCCGCGACGTGCCTGGCCGGGTTGTCGGTGCTGTGGACGTGGCGCGCGCCGTCGGCGGTCCAGACGACCTCGCTGTCCCGGGCGACCAGGCGGGCCAGCTGGTCGGCGCTGCCGTCGGCGACGATCGTGCCCCCGGCGAGGAGGAGGATGCGGTCGGCGAGTTTCTCGGCTTCGTCCAGGTCGTGGGTGGTGAGCAGGATCGTGGTGTCCTCCTCGTCGGCGAGACGGAACACCAGGTCGTGGAAGTCCCGGCGGGCCTTCGGGTCGAACCCGGCGGTGGGTTCGTCCAGGAAGAGGACCTCGGGGCGGCCGACCACGCCGATCGCCACGTCGAGTCGGCGGCGCTGACCCCCGGAGAGGGTCTTGACCCGCTGGTACGCCTGTTCGGTGAGGCCGACCAGGGCGAGGAGTTCGTCGGTGTCGTGCGGACGGACGCGGCCGGGCCGGGAGTGGGGGGCGTAGAACCGGCCGAAGTGGTGGAGCAGGTCCCGCGCCCGCCAGGCGGCGTGGTCACGCCAGGACTGCAGGACCACCCCAAGTCGGGAGCGCCACTCCTCGTCGCCGTGCTCGGGGTCGGAGCCGAGGACCTCGACCTCTCCGGCCGATCGGCGCCGGAAGCCCTCCAGGATCTCGATGGTGGTGGTCTTGCCCGCCCCGTTGGGGCCCAGAAGCGCGATCACCTCGCCCCGCCGCGCGGTGAGGTCGACCCCCTTCAGGACCTCGGTGCTGCCGTAGTTCATCCGCAGGCCGCTGGCCCGCAGCACGGTCTCGGTGGGGTGGCCGGAGGCCGCAGGGCTGACCCTGGACCGGTCCGTGGGTACCTGGTTCGTCACAGCTCTCCCTCCTTTCGTACTTAGTCTACTTTGATTGATAGTACTCCTACTACATTTTTGGGCACAGGGGGAGTCGAGAGCCGAAGGGCGACCGCGTCCGCCCGGAGACGGGGTTCCAAAACCGAAACCGCAGGTCAACCAAGCAAACGGAAAGGATGTGGCCACATCCGGCCACAGCACATCCGGGTACGGATACTCAGTGATCCGTCACTCTCGGACGTGAGAATGGTGCCGACGACCCATAGGGCAGGAGACTTCCATGCGCTTCAGCTACACCAGGCTCCTCGTCAACGACTACGAGGCCTGTTTCCGCTTCTACGCCGACATCCTCAAGCTCCCCGTCCTCTGGGGCGACGAGAACAGCCGCTACGCCGAGTTCGACGTGCACTCGCAGACCAGGCTGGCGATCAACCAGCGCGAGGTGATGGCCGAGGCCCTGGAGACCGACACCGCCGACCCGGAGCTGCCCAACCAGGACCGGCTCGCGATCATCTTCGAGGTCGACGACGTGGACGAGGCCGCCGCCCGCCTGGTCGCGGACGGCGCGCGTCAGGTGATGGAACCCCGCGACTGGACCGCGTGGGGCATCCGCGCCTCCCACTTCCGCGACCCGGACGGCTACCTGCTGGAGATCAACAGCCCACTGATCCCGGTACCCGACCAGACCTGAGCCCGGACCCGGCGGACGCGGAACCGAGCCCCCGGGCACCCGGGGCCACGCACGGGGTCCGTGTTCGACCGCGACCCCTCACGCGGCCACGTGCTCCACGAGTAGTTCGTTGACCCGGTCGGCACGTTCCACCCCGAGAAGGTGCGCGGCCCCGGAAACCACCTCGAACCGCGAGTCGGAGAGCCCGTCGGCCAGCCTGCGCCCGTGCCCGGGCGGCAGCAGGGGGTCGTGCGCGGCGGAGACCACCATGGTCGGCGCGCGCACGCCGGAGACCAGGTTGCGCTGGTCCATTCCGGCCACGGTGTCGCAGATCGACGCGAAGGCGCCCGGGTCGGTACTGCCGAAGTCCTCGGTGAACCGGGCCGCGACCTCCGGGCGGTCCTCGGTCAGGTCCGGGGTGAACCAGGGCAGGACCACGTCCGAGGTGACCGATTCCAGCCCCGCCCCCCGTACCCGCGAGGCGACCCGGTCCCAGCGGTGCATGGGCGGCGTGCGCGGTGTCCCGGCCAGCAGCGCGAGCCGCTCCAGGGTGCGCGGGGAGTTGGCGGCGATCCACAGCAGCAGGGATCCGCCGAACCCGGCACCGACAGCCGAGACCCTGGAGAAGCCGTGGTCCTCCAGGACACCGAGGACGTCCAGGGCCAGGTCCTCGACGGAGTAGGGGCCCTCGGGCGCCGGCGAGGTCCCGTGCCCCCGGTGGTTGATCCGCAACACCTGGCGGTTGCGGGTGAGTTCGGGCATCTGGGGTTCCCAGACCGACATCTTCGTGCCGAACGGCGGCACGAGCAGCACGACGGGCGCGTGCACAGGGCCGTCGAGTCGGTACTGGAGCGGTATCAGGGCCATGGAACCTCCGGGTCGCCAGACCGCCAGGTTAACCGCAGGGCTTTCGCCGAAGCCAGAAAGTCCGGCCAGGCCGGTCAGGTGGAGGACAGTAACTGACCGCCATGCTTTCTAGAGTTCGGAGCACCAGGACGAACCGGACGAAGGAGAGCCATGACGGTGCAGACGGCGGAGCAGAACCAGGACCGCGCCCGCTCGGACGAGAGGGAGACGCTCCTGTTCTTCCTCGCGCAGCAGCGCGAGTTCCTGCTCACCACCCTCAGAGGGCTCGACCGGGAGCAAACCACCCGGCGCACCACCGCCAGCGAGCTCACCCTCGCCGGCCTGGCCAAGCACCTGACCGAGGTGGAGCGCGGGTGGGTCGGGTTCATCGAGGAGGGGCCGAAGGAGGTCGACTACGAGGACCCGAGGACCTTCGAGCGCCACGAGGAGACCTTCCGTCTGGTCGACGGCGAGACGCTGGAGGGCGTCCTCGCCGAGTACGCGCGGGCGTCGGAGGAGACCGAGGCCTACGTCCGCACCCTGCCGGATCTGGAGGTCAGCCGGAAGCTCCCGGACGCGCCGTGGTTCCCCGAGGACACCTCGTGGAGTGCGCGCGACGTCCTGCTGCACCTGATCCGGGAGACCGCGCAGCACTGCGGCCACGCCGACATCATCCGCGAGTCGCTGGACGGGCAGAAGACCATGGGCTGACCCCGACACGGACCGCATCCTTCGGTAGTGCGCGCGTCACCCTCCGTGTGCGAGACGATGGGGGCGTCCCACACGTTCCTGAGCGCCAAGGAGTGCGGCGTGAGCCCGACCTGGATCGACATCGACGACGAGGCCCTCCGGGAGGCCATGAGGTTCTCCGGTGCCCGGAGCGAGGATGACGCGGTCAACCTGGCCCTGCGGGTCTACGCGGCGCGCCACCGGAGCAGGGCCGAGACCCTCAGGGAGCGCGACAGGACGGAGCCCCCGAAGCGGCGGCGCCCGCGGAACTGACCGGAGCCCGCCCGGGCGGCCCACCGTGCGGGCTTCGGCGTCCGGTACGGGCACCGGAACGGACAGCAGCGGCGGTCCAGCAGCCCGCGGTCGTCATCGAGCATCTCGGCAAACCCGCGGGAGAGGTGCCGCACGAGTCGGCACCCAGGAGAGGCCCCGCCCCGGGCTGGTTGGCCGAACGCCTGGTCCGTACCGTTGGCATGAATCCTGAGAAGGTGGCCGCCCTCGACCTGGAACAGGCCGTGGACCTCTGGGCGGACTTCCGGGTACGCCCCCCGGTGACCCGACCCCCGATGGCTGCGGGATGTCGGCAACCTCCGCTCGGCAAAGCCCTTCCGGCTGGTTCCAGCCCGGTTGGAACCAACGGCCGAACGACCGCTAGGATTCGCAGCCGACACCGTCACGGTCACGATCCAGATGGGGGCCGTACCCCGGGTCACCTTCGTAAACCGGAGCAGCCCCGGCGGCGCGTGCTGCGTCACAGTTCTCATAGAAGGTGTCGAGACCTCCGCCTCCACCCCCGGGAGCCTGTTCGGTGGCGGTCTCCCGCACAGTCTCCCTTTCCGTTGCGGTGACCTCCACCTCGACAGTGTCCGTTGCGGTCGCGGTGACCTCGACCGTCTCGGAGGTGGTGACCTGCACGGTCTCCGTTTCCGTGACGGGATCGGATGCCTCTCCCGCACCACCGCACGCAGCGACCGCGATAATGACGCCGGTGATGGCGAGACTACTGAGAACAGCTCCACCAGCGGTGAATGTGGACGGCGTACTGATCATGCACCCATGATGCACCTTTTCGCACACATTAGCCGCGTTTAAGAGGAGCAGGAGTCGTCATCTGCTCGCACCCACGAGGCACCGCACGCCTCCCGCCGGCAGGAGGCCAGGACGACCTCCAGCCTCCAGCAGAACCCGGCAACACCTGCGCGGTCAGTTCCGCACCCCATTATTCACAGGGCATGGGAGCAAACGGCCCGCGAGGGACTACTCGACCTCGACTCCGGCACTCGGAGAAATTCTCGGTGGCGCGAGCACTCAGACAAGTGTCGAAACTTCCGAACACGAGAACGGGATGGGCCCACCGACCGGTGGGCCCGCCCCGTCTACGAGGTGGCGAGGGTCGCCTCCGCATCCCGTGTCGACAGCGGAACCAGGAACATCCTGGTACCACCAGGCGCAGGTGGGGACGGGCAGGGGACGGTCCCCGACACATCCGCGAGCATCCCGGGACACCCTGATACCCGGGGGGCAGTATCAAGCCAAGTATCAGGTGGGGTATTAGCGGCGGGGCGTCTGAGCTGAGAAGGGCTCGGGCGCCCCGTCCTCTCCCTCACTCCACGGATCAGGCACGAAGGAGAGACCGCGCAAGCGAGATGAGCGCTTCGAATTCCATTCTTTCCTCTCCACCTCGACCCTATACCTCTTTATCCCCAAATCCTCAAAGACTCCGAATCGGCGGGCTATCTCATCTAGCTCCCTCCGCATTGGGTCAACACACATGTAGAGATGACTCCCGTTCACACCAGCCCTTTCCCTCACATAAGCAAGATCAAATTTGACAAGCTTCCTCAGAGACCTCCTTGCAACAGCGCACTCGCATCCAGAAAATTCAGCAGCTTCAACTACCGTCAACCATCGCCGTGGAAGCTTCGACCACACTTCGAAGGGCCTGCCCAGCAGACCCTTCGAAGAAGTAAATAGCGGATGACACACCAGCAGTTCCTCAGTTGACCCAGACGACACGTGTACGTCTGGGTCAACTGAGGAAAACCTGTCCAGATTAATTATGTAAACCATCGAACGCCCGTTTTGACCAGAAGTGCGCCGAGCAATCCAACCTGACGAATCCAATCGCTTCAAGGACGCATGAACAGCACCCCTTGAGTGACCAGACCTCAAATGAAGCTCACGGAGGCTTGCCATCGGTGCAACGGTCGAAAAATCAATACCCATCAGCATGAGCGCACGCAAGACATCACGATCAGTACTTCCGCTTCGCCCATCGAAGGACATTCCACTCAGCACGAGAAGCGCATCTTCCAGTAATTCTGGACCCCACGATCCATGATCCCGAGAGCGAACCCCAAAGAACCTCTTGAAACTTGCGAAAGACTCTTCGATCCATGCATTAATCCTCACATTAGATACATTAGATCGAGAGGAACATGTTTGTTGAGCTTTTCCAGAGAAACCTCTGCGGGTTGAGCCACGGGCGTCGACCAAATCCCAACCGACGCGCGACGCGCGCAGCCTCTCAGACGAATACAACCGGGCCGACGGAGGCTCCGTACCAATTCCCCCCTCACAACCAGGCTGTCTGCGCCCCTACCGGGTGGCGTCCAACACTTCCCGAACCTCCGGGACGTCCCGGAACTCCGCGAGCCGCGACAGCACCACGCGGACCCGCTCGGACGCACGCGCGGAGGCCACGTCCCCGGACAGTTCGATCACACGGGCCGCGACGCGCGCGGCTTCCTCCGGTTCGTTCGCGTCCGCGTAGGCCACGGCAAGCCAGGATTCATACAACGCCCGTTCCCGCGTGGACGTGACCGGATATCCCCGAAGGACGCGGGAGAGCAGTGGAACGGCGCGGAGGGGCCGCCGGAGTTCCGTGTACACCCTCGCGTCCATCACCTCTAGCTCCGCCTCGTTCACCCAGTAAGCCCATTGCGGAGCGTCCCCGCTGTCGTCCGCCATGGCCTCGTGCGCGGCGCCCAACGACCGCATGGCGGCTTGTACGTCCCCGGCTTGCGTCTGTGCCCATGCGGCCCGGTCATGGAACAGTGCCCGCGTCTTCCCCGGGGCGTCCGGCCCCGCTTCCGCTACGGCCGCGACCGACAGAGCGACGCCGTCGGCAACGCGGCCGTTGTTCACGAGGTGGTAGCCGAGCGATCCCGCGAGTTGCGCCGCCAACGGCTTGTCTCCGGCTTCCCGAGCCGCGTCCAACCCAAGACGGTAGGTCTGTTCTGTACGAGGATCAGCCGCGTCACTCGCGACCCAACCGGCAATCTGTGCGAGTTCACCAACGGCCCGGAGTAGTTCCCGCCGTACCGCGTCGCTGTGCGTGGACTCCCGGAGCACACGAACGGCCGCGTCCAACTCGCGGAACACGGGGCCGAGTAGGTCCCCTCCGGCTAGAACGTCGTCGGCGAGCCGTAGGCCGTGCGCACGGGCCGCGAGATCAACGGCCGTTGTCCGGCCTACCCTCCGGCCGGTACGGGCCGTGAGTGGCGCGACAGTGTCCCCGGGAGGCAGCAGGGATTCCAGCGTTTCCGCAACCGGGACGGTTCCCTCCTCCGGGACCGTGGCTAGCTCCAACGTCTCCCGGGGGGCGTCCAGGACCTCCGCGAGGTGCGGAAGCCACACGCGCGGGACACGCTTGCCTCGTTCCCACCTGCTCACATCGTGGCGCGTCACGGTCGAACGTCCGGAGACCGCACACAGCGCGTCCGCTAGTCGGGCTTGCGACCAGCCGCGACCCGTGCGCAGACGGCGGAGCATTGCAGGGAGCGGTTCGGGGGTCATGTCGTCATTGTGACCCAGGGGCCCACAGCGGGGCCCACAGTTGGGCTACTCCGCCGTACATGCGGACGCGGAACGCTGGACCCCATCGGCCGGGCACGCTCAACGTCGATGCCGAAGACCTCTCCCAGCTGGCGCAAGCCGAAGCGGGCGTCTGAACGCCCGTTTGGTCAGAGGCCACGTCTGACCGGTCGGGTTCGCAGCGGTAAGAGGCGATCCTGAGCTCGTCGTGGTGGGGTCGCCCCTCGCCGCCGCACGTCTCCAACCACGGAAAGGAACAACCGCATGGCAGTCACCATCGCTCCGTTCACTGTGGAGCTGGAAAACCACGCCTTCGACCCTCGGTGGAACCGCGTCAACGGTGTGACCGTCTCGAACGGCGTGCTGCACATCGACCCCAAGGAGCACTTCTTCAAGGCGACCGTTCCCGGATGGCGGGTGATCGACTGGGAGACCGTCGTCACCGAGATGTTCCCGGTCACCGAGACCGAGGACGTCGCCCTGGAGCAGAAGGCGCTCGACTTCATCAAGACCAACGTGCGCACCACCCACGACCCGACCGAAGTCCTCGGCATCGCCTGGCAGGTGTACAGCCACCTGTTCCGCCAGGAGCACCTGCCGATCCTGGGTGTGGAGGGCATCACCGCCGAGCACCTGAAGATCCTCGCGGAGGTCTCGACTCTGACCGCGCTGAACAAGGTGGAGCAGGACGGCACGATCAGCATCGTCGGCCCGTCCTGGTTCTTCGCGGACACCGCGCAGGTGGTCTACGACCTGGACGAGCCGACCGTGGAGAAGCTGGACGAGGTCTTCCACGGAGGACTGTTCAACGAGAACCGCCGGATCGAGTCCATCAAGGCGCACACGGCCCTCGGTGGACGGCTGGTCCACGGGTGCCAGTCCGCCCCGGACCGCAGGGGCGGGGTGGTAGCTCCCTACGCCACCTCGATGGACACGTTCCGAGACCAGTTGAACGAGTTCCGCGACGAGTGGATCGCCTCCGTGCGCAACCTGGGTGACGCCGCCTAGACGAGGCGGTCGTCGGGGGTCCGGCACCGGCGACCGGGCCCCCGGCCCTGGAGAAAGGAAGAGCAGTTGAACCTGACAGCAATCCGCAGACTTCGCGGCGAGGTCCTGGAGAAGGCAGGTCTCAGCCCCGAGGTGGAATCCACCGTCCTCCACAGTTGGGAGCTCTCACACGTCGAGCGCCTGACCACCTCGGAGGGCTCACTCGTCTTCAAGTGCGCCACCGATCCGTTCACCCACGAGCACGACAACCTGACCGCAGCCTGGCAGGCGGGCGTGACCGTGCCGAGGTTGCGCACCACCCTGCGCACGCCGACCACGTTGGGGATGCTCATGGAGGACTTGGGCACACCCGTGCGTGAAGCCTCCGACGCCGACGGCGTCGCGGCGGCGATCCAGCTGCACAGCGCCTCGGCCCCTGGCTTCCTCCCGCCCGGTGACACCGAGTGGCTTCGGTCGCTGCCCAGCCGCGCCCTGCGCACCCTTCACCTTCTCCAGCGCGAGCGGTGGGAGGGCACCGACGACATCACGGTCACCCTCCAGCAGATCGAGAAGGCCGCGTCCGCGCGAGCGGAAGGCGCCACGCTGCGCCCCTTCGGGTGGGTCCACTCGGAGTTCCACCCTGAGAGCCTGCTGGTCACCGAGGACCACACGTACATGTTCGACTTCGCCAGGGCCTTCCGAGGCTCCGGCCTGATCGACCTGGCCTCGTGGAAGGGAACCGTGGACACCCCTGACCCGGACGGGATGCGGGCTCTGCTGGAGACCTACGTCGAGGAGGGCGGTCCCGCGCAGACGATCCAGGAGCGGGGCGGGCTCCCCGTCCAGAACTGGGCTCTGGGGTGGCACCGCGTCTGGGTCGCGGAGTGGTTCCTCGACCAGGCGCTGATGTGGATCGCCAACCCCGACAGCGACACCGCGTACCAGCGAGTCATCCGACGGCACGTCAACGACGCGGCGGCCCTGCTGCGCGTCTGAACCGAAGGGCACCGATGGCAGTCCACCCCCCGTTCCTGCTCATCGACATCGACGGCGTTCTCAACCCGTTCCCCGGCCCCGGAGGGTCCATCCCTCCAGGGTTTCGCCCCCACCGACTCGACCCGAACGGCAACCCCGACGTTCCGGTCTGGCTGAACCCCGAACACGGCTCATGGATCATCGCGACGCGCTCACTGGGCATCGTGCGCCCGAGATGGGCAACGAGCTGGAACACCGAGGCCAACCGCCTCATCGCCCCGCTCCTGGGCCTGGGCTCCATGCCCCACGTCGATCTCGGCAACCCCGACATCAGCACACCCCACCCGTCCGGCTACCTGTGGAAGCGCGACCCCGTCAGCGCCTGGTCTGGGGGCGCACCGTTGGTCTGGGTGGATGACGACTTCGCTCCGCCCGACCACGAGTGGGCCAGGGAGCGTGCGTTCAGCGGGGTGCCAACGCTGCTCATCCAGCCCGACCCGTACAAGGGACTCCAGCGGTCCCACATCGACGCCGTACGCACATGGGCGGTCGCGGTCATGCAGGACTCGCACACGAACGAGAGAGCAGATGAGCGAAGCGCAGCTTCACCCCACGGATTCGCTGGCGACCCCCAACGGGATGGTGGTGCCCATCGACCGTGACATCGTGCCGTTGATCCTGCGTCTGTGGGAACTGGGGCTGCGCACGAAGTCGAGCTGTCAGAACTACGGTGAATCGCTCACGGCCTCGGGGCCGGGGATGCCCGCAGGGGCTCAGAGGTGGTCGAACTTCTATCTCGATCGGGTCTGGTTGAAGCTTCGCCCAGACGATGGGGAGCGCCTGGTGACGCTCCTCGTCCACGACCCGAACCTGAGGTTGGCGATATCTCAGTGGGCCACGCCCGAATCGTGGTTGTGCGTGAAGCCGGTCCTGCCGAGCCCGGCGGGTGGTCGTCCGAGGCCCGGTTCTGAGGAAGTTCACCTCTTCTTCCCACGAGACCATCTCGACCGGGTGATGACCGTGTTGTCCCACCCGTCGAACGAAGCCTCTCTCTGGTAGCCAGAGCCCACCGTCGACAGCCGTCGTCCAAACTCCAGACCGACACCGTCGGGGTTCCCCCGAGAAGGTGGCCGCCCTCGACCTGGAACGAGCCGTCGACCTCTGGGCCGACTTCCGCACCGATCCGCACTGACCCCGGCAGCCACGAGTATCAGTCAAGGCCACAACAGGGCGAAAAGAAAACGGGGCGGGGCCACCGACCGGTGAACCCGCCCCGTCTACGAGGTGGCGAGGGTCGCCTCCGCATCCCCCCTCAAAGTACGGAGGCAACCCTCGCTCTGGGAAGCGGCCTGCGACTCCTCCCCCCTGGAGTCGCGGCCTTGAAGGTCTCTCACGTGGAAGCGATCTTGTCGTTCCGCGTTGATAGAGACACTACCCACCACACCCACGAAGAACAACCCTCCGTTACGAGAAACTACTTAAAGTGATCTTCATTCCTCGGCCGGGGAACCGCCAAGTGGCTGTGGCCATCGTCAACACGGGGTCATGACCAGCCGCTCGGAGGCCGCACATAGCCTGGACCGGTGAGATCACCGCTCCTCAGCCCGCGTTGGCTCGGCCTCCACCTCGCCGCTCTGCTCGTGGCCCTGGTGTGCACGGCCGGTGCCTACTGGCAGGGCAACCGCGCGTTCGAACCCGACCGCGACGTCATCACCAACCCGGTGGAGGACCTGGCCGACGCCGTGCCCGTCACCGAGCTGGGCGAACCCGGCACCTACCTGCACCCCAACCTCACCGCGAACACCGCGGTCCGGGCCCGGGGGCGGTTCGACGCCGACGCCCAACTCCTGGTGCCGCAGCGGATGGACGGTGCCGAGGGCTACGCGGTGGTCGCCCCCCTCGTCACCGAGGAGGGCGTGGCCCTGCCCGTGAACCGGGGCTGGTCCGCGGACGGCACCGACCTGCCCCCCTCCCCCGAGGGCGAGGTCACCGTCACCGGCTGGCTCCAACCGCCCCAGGACTCCTCCGAGGGCTTTGTCCCCATGGGCGAGTCCGAGGCGGGAACAGCAGAGCGGATCGCCCCGTCGGTACTGGTCGGCGAGTGGGACTACCGGCTCTACGCGGCCTACCTCACCCTGCCCGGGAGCGACCCCGCAGCGGGCGGGCTCACCCCGATGCCGCCGCCCGAGCCGCCCACCGAGTTCTCGATCAACTGGCGCAGCCTCAGCTACTCCGTCCAGTGGGCCATGTTCGGTGCCTCCGGGGTGGCGTTCTGGATCATCCTCATGCGCCGTGAACTGGCCGAGGCCCGCACCCGGAACACGGGCGGGGCCTCGGAGGAAAGCGGACGGAACCCGGATCAACCGGCGGGCGCGGGCTCCTGAGCCGCACGCGCGGCCGCCGACTCCCTGTCCCTCTCGGACCTGACCACACGGTGCTCGACCACGAAACCGAGTACCGGGATGGTGCCCGCGAGCACGACGCCCAGGGTCCGGCCCGCGCCCCAGCGGCGGTCCAGGGAAACCCACAGGACGACGAGCACGTAGGCCATGTAGACGTAGCCGTGCGGCATCGCGATGAAGAGCATCAGCGGTGACTCGGGACCGAACCAGTGCTCCAGGCCCTCGGGGGCGGGTGCCAGGGCGAACATCGAGCTCTCGCCGACCAGGTACTTGGCGGGCATGGCCACGAAGGTCAGGCCCAACAGGAAGACACCTGTGATGTAAGCGAGCACCCGGTACAACGCGAACGAAACACGCCTCTTGTCCACTGCGACCTCACCCATTCAACAACTTCGCCCCGAGGAGGGTCGGGTCCCCTCCATCGAGGCTAAGTGCTGTCCACCGCGGCGGGTCCCCGGGGTGGCCGCGCCCGGAAAATCTCACATTTTCGCAGTTCGGTGCCGGTTTACTTCCTGTCCTTGTTGGCGACCCGGGTAGGGCTGCTCCACCGTCCGTCGGACTTGGCCGTCCACGCCTTCGGGATCATCCGCAGGGACAGGTAGGCGTCCACGATCCTGATCGGGAAGAAGAACAGGCCGTAGAGGAGGTAGGACGGCCGACGGCGCACCACCGTCATGACGCAGGTGAGCATGTAGTCGGGGACGAGCAGGCCGATGGCGAGCACGGTCAGCGGGAGGAAGGCCGTGACCGCGGTGAACCCCTCCGTGAAGAACGGCAGGCCCGCCGCCACGTCCCCGCCGAACGTACCGATGAGCACGAACACCGCGATCGCCACGGTGACCAGGAAGAGGAACGAGACCAGCACGACCTCCAGGATGTACAGGGCCAGGGCCAGCCAGAAGAAGCTCGGCCACACCCCGTGCCGCCGGACCGTCTGCCAGAAGCCCAGCGTCCAGCGGCCCACCTGCTTGCGGTAGTCCCGGAAGGTGAACGGGTCCTGGCTGTAGGCCTTGGTGTCCGGCCGCATCGACACCCTGCCCAGGCGTTTGCGGTGCACCTCGAAGGTCATGTTGAAGTCCTCGATCACCAGCCCCGGAGGGTTGACGGTGATCTCCCGGAGCGCACGGCTGCGGTACACGCTCGCGAAGCCCGGGACGATGAAGGCGACGTTGGTCCGCTTCCAGGTCTGCCCGAAGCGCATGAGGTACTGGAGCATGAAGTACAGCCGGTCCCGGTAGGCGGAGATGATCCGCCCGATGACGTTGCGCTCCCGCGGTTTCCACTCCGAGACCACGAAGCCCGCGACGGCGGCCACACCCGGGTCGGCCAGCTGGCGTTTGGCGCCTTCCACGTACCCCGAGTCGAGCTCGGTGTCAGCATCCAGGATCACTACGCCGTCGTAGTTTTCGGTCAGCGAGAACTCCTCGATGACCGCTTCGATCGCTCCGGCCTTGCCCCGGTTGGTGAGGAGTTCGAGGACGTTCACCCCGGTCCTGGCCGCGATCTCGGCCGTCGCGTCCCCGGAGGAGTCCGAGACGACGTAGATGTCCCAGCGGTCGAACAGGCCCAGCGCGGAGGAGATCGCGGTGCCGATCACCGGCTCCTCGTTGTGCGCCGGGATGATGACGGCGAGGGTGGTGGTCTCGGGGTCCCGAACCGCCGCGGCGCCGTCGGAGGACGCCGTTTCGACGGTGTCCGCGCCGGCGGGGCCGGTTCCGGCCCCGCTCTCGGACAGCGCGGTGCCGCCGCCCGCGCCCGCCGCGCCGACGAGCACCCGCTCGCGCTCACGGCCGCCGGGGGCCACCCGCGGCCGACGTCCCCGGGAGCTGCGCCGGAGGGCGCCCCGGGCCCCGCCCTCGGCCAGCCTGAGCAGGCCCACCACGGTCCACAGCAGAAGGTTCAGCCCGAAGGCCATCCACAGGAACACGTAGCCGAGGGCGCCGATGCCGGCGGCTGCCGCCATCGAGGTCGCGA
Organism: Nocardiopsis moroccensis; assembly: GCF_055763695.1. Taxonomy (NCBI): domain Bacteria; kingdom Bacillati; phylum Actinomycetota; class Actinomycetes; order Streptosporangiales; family Nocardiopsidaceae; genus Nocardiopsis; species Nocardiopsis moroccensis. The sequence continues at coordinate 4,580,940 of NZ_CP199747.1, forward strand.
AGTCGAACCAGTAGACGAAGAGTGCGGCAGCCAGGACCAGGGCGATCAACCCGGTCAGTAAACCGCCGATGAAACGCGCAATACGCACAGGCCTGGGACCCTCCGAAAGTTATCGGTTTCGGACCGACATTAACCCGCAAAGTCGGTGTTAGGTTGACGCCCTACGCGACCGGTGGGTTCACCCGGGTTCGCGTCCTATGTAGGCCACGCAAATCGTATACACGGGCTTGCGTGAGGTGGTACCCATTAGAAGATATTTGAGGCGAGGCGTCGGTGATGGTGCCGCCCCGGTTTGCCCGAGGTCACCCAGGGCCCGGGAAATCCTCGCGAAACGCAACAGAACAAGACAAGGAGAACGCCCGGCGTGATCGGCGACCCGAGATCCCCCTCGCCAGATCCTGCCCGCGCAGCCCCGGAGCCCGTGAGTGGGAGAACTGCCTCGAACAGCCGCGACACCGACCGCGTCCTCGCCGCGGTGCACCAGCCGCACTACTGGCCCTGGCTGGGACTGATCGACAAGATCGACCGCTCCGACTGTTTCGTGATGCTCGACACGGTTCAGTTCGAGCGCCGAGGCTGGCAGAACCGAAACTACGTCGCCGGACCGGGTAAGCCCGTGCTGCTCACCGTGCCCGTCACACAGGCCAGCCGTGACGAGACCATTCTGGACAAGAAGATTGACAACACCCACAAATGGCGCACCAAGCACCACAGGGCGCTGGCTGAGCACTGTTACCGAAAAGCCCCGTACTGGGGCGATTACGCAGAAGAAATCGCTCGCCTGTACGAGACCGAGTGGGAGGACCTCGCGGAGCTGGCCATAGCGACCACCCGCCTGCTGACACGCGGTTTCGGAATCGACACACCGATTCTGCGCGCCAGCGAACTCGGGGACTTCCCCGGACAGAAGAGTGAGCTGCTCGCCCAGATCTGCGCCAAGGCCGGAGCGCACACCCTGCTCTCCGGTGCGGGCGCGAGGGGCTACCTGGACCCCGGGATCATGAACCGCTACGGGGTGGACATCGAGTGGCAGGACTTCGACCACCCGGTGTACCGGCAGCACACACGCGGACCCGCCGACGAATTCGTGCCCCGCCTGTCGGCGATCGACCTCCTGCTCAACGCCGGACCGGATGCGCTGAGTGTGCTCCGACAGGCAAGGTCCCGCGGCTGACCAGGGTCAGCGAGCGGGGCACCGCCGACCCGAACCCTCGGGCGCAGCGGTTCCGACGGCTCGGGTAACAACCGATCGCCCACTTCGGCAAAGGACGGGAAACTGGCATGACGACGGACTGGTCACAGGAGCGCCTCCTGGTCTACGCCCCTCACCCCGACGACGAGACCCTCGGCTGCGGCGGCCTGATGAGCAAGGCCAAACAGGCGGGCGCGGAGGTCTTCGTGCAGTTCCTGACGGTCGGCGACACCGCGGACCAGTCTCCGAGGGGCTTCTCCACCGCGGAGGAGCGCTACACCGAGATCAAGAAGGTCTCCGAACACTTCCGCTGGGACGACTGGCACATGGCCCTGCCGGGCGACACGCACCACCTGAGGCTGGATTCCTCCCCCCGGGTGGACCTGACACAGCTGATCGAGCGGGAGAGCCCGCTCTCGATCGCGCGCCTGCGACCGACCGTGGTGCTCCTGCCGCACCGCACCAGTTACAACCAGGACCACCAGGCCACCGCCGAGGCCGCCCACACGGCCCTGCGCCCCTCGAACACCCTCCTGCGCCACCACCCCCGGATGGTGCTGGCCTACGAGGAGGCCGCCGACCAGTGGCGGACCGAACCCGTGTGCTCCCCCAACCTCATCGTCGAACTCGCCGAACAGGACTTGGCGGCCAAGCTCCACGGCATGGAGCTGTACGGCTCCCAGAGCCACGAGCACCCGCACACCCGCTCCGAACTCACCCTGCGCAGCCTCGCCGTCCTCCGGGGCATGCAGGCCGGGGTGGCCCTCGGCGAGGGCTACCACGTCCTGCGCCACCTGGCCTGACCGACGACGCGCGAACTCCCCCACCTGTCACAACCCACCCCCGTGAAGAGCAGAACATCCGCCCAGTCCGTAGTGGAGGGGAAACCATGAAGGCTGTCATCACCGGTGGAGCCGGGTTCATCGGCTCACACCTGAGCGATCACCTCATCGCGCAGGGACACGAGGTCACCGTGCTCGACGACCTCTCGACCGGTTCACTGTCGAACCTGTCCCAGTTGAAGGACCGACCCGGGTTCCGTTTCGTCCAGGGGGACATCCTGGACCAGGAACTGGTCAGCGAGCTCGTCGCGGAGGCGGACACCGTGTTCCACCTCGCCGCCGCGGTGGGTGTCTACAACATCGTCGACAACCCGCTCCGTTCCCTGCGGATCAACCTGCACGGCACCGAGAACGTCGTGGAGGCCGCGGTCAGGCACCGGGTGCCGTACATGGTCGCCTCGACCAGCGAGGTCTACGGCAAGAACGACGCCGACGGCCTCAAGGAGAACGACGACCGGATCTACGGCTCGCCCATCAAGAGCCGCTGGTCCTACGCGGCCGCCAAGGGCCTGGACGAACTGGTCGCCTACATCCACGGCACGGAGTCCGGCGTGCCCTGCGTCATCACCCGTTTCTTCAACGTGGTGGGGCCCAGGCAGACGGGGCGGTACGGCATGGTCGTCCCCCGGTTCGTGGACCAGGCGCTGTCGGCGGAGCCCATCACCGTGTACGGAACGGGCGCCCAGCGCCGCTGCTTCGGATCGGTGTACGACGTGGTCCCCGCCCTGACGCGGTTGATGGACACCCCCGAGGCCTACAACCAGGCGGTCAACCTGGGCGGCCGGGAAGAGGTCTCGATCAAGGGGCTCGCCGACCGGGTCGTGGAGCTGACCGGGTCCTCCAGCGCGATCACCTACGTCGACTACGAACAGGCCTACGGAGAGGGGTACGAGGACATGCAGCGCCGCTACCCCGACACCTCCCTGGCCGCGCGCCTGATCGGTTACGAGCCGACGAGGGACCTGAACGACATCATCGGTTCCCTGGTGCGGCACCGCCGTTCGGCCCACTCGGTGCCGGAGCCGGTCTGACCACGAGCCGGACGAGGAAGGCAGCACCCGGGTTCCCGCCGCCCGGTCCGCCTGCCCCGCGGCCGTTCCACGGCCGCTGACCGCCAGACGAAAGAGGAGGCGCACGCGAGGCCCGGTCCCCGCCTCGCCGCCGGCCCGACGCCCCCCGACGCCGGCCCGAGGACAGGGCCCCGGCACCGGCCGTCTCCGGCACCCCGGGTATCGAACCCCGAGCCCCGCCCGTGGACAGGGCATACCCGTGGCTCCGGTTCACGGCACGACCACCGTCGTCACCACGACCACCGTCAGGGCGAGCACACCCGCGCTCAGCAGGCCCATCGCCCAAGGGCCGGCCACGTTCTGCGGTGGCTTCCCCGTCCGGGGGTCACGGAGTCCGTGGCCGGTGCTCCGCCACCTCCACCACAGGTGCAGGCCCAGGGACGCGCCCAGCATGAGTGTGAAGGCCATGACGCCCACACGGAGCGCCGGTGCCACCTCGGGCACCGCGGAGGAGCCGGGTTCGAGCGGTCCCCGCAGGTACAGCAGGCCCACCACGGCCAGCAGGATGAGCATGCGCTGCCAGGACAGCAGGGTGCGCTCGGGCTGGAGGCCGGGATCCCTCTCCACCCCCGCTTTCACAGCAGGTTCCCCAGCAGGACCAGAAGGCACACGAGTCCCACCGCGAACGTGGTGATCAGCGGGAGGGGGCTCATCGGCAGGGTCCCGCCGCGGCGCATGACGCGTTGCACGCGGTACCAGCGCAGCGGCGCGTACACGGTCACGACACCGGCCAGCCCGGCCAGGATCAGACCGACCAGGGTGCGGGGCGCCGCGTCCCAGTTCAGCGGCAGCAGGTGGAGTACGGCGACCGCCCCCGCGAGCAGAGCAAGCGCGGTGCGGATCCAGGCCAGGAAGGTACGTTCGTTGGCGAGGGTGAACCGGTAGTCGACGGGCCGGTCGCCCTCAGGCACCTCAGCACTCATCGGTCCCCCCGGTTTTCGGCGTTCGGCCCCCCGACAAGGGCTTCGGTCACGACAATGAACCCGTGACCCAGAACCGACACTAACCTCGATCGGTCTTTCCTCCCAAACAGGTATGCAACACGTGTTGGGTCGGAAACCTCCAAGCCAGGAGGGATGCTCGGACCGCCGTCGGGGCATGTGGAACAAACGAGTGGGCACCACCGCTGTAGGACCCAAGAGGATGGCAGTTGGCCACCGGTCGACACCAACAAGACGTACGAAGAGCAGGAGACCACGTGTCCACCGTCGAACTCACCAAAGACAACTTCGCCGAGACGCTGAAGGACAACAGCTTCGTCCTGATCGACTTCTGGGCGGACTGGTGCGGACCCTGCCGGCAGTTCGCCCCGGTGTTCGAGAGCTCCTCGGACCAGCACACCGACATCGTGCACGCCAAGGTGGACACCGAGGCGCAGCGCGAGCTCGCCTTCGAGTTCAAGATCCAGTCCATCCCGACGCTGATGATCGTGCGTGACCAGACGGTCATCTACAACGAGCCGGGTGCCCTTCCCGCCGAGGCCCTGGAGAGCCTGATCACCCAGGCCCGGGAGCTGGACATGGAAGAGGTCAAGCAGAAGGTCGCCGAGCAGGCCGGCGACACCCCGCAGTAACGCGGACCCCGACCGCCCCGACGTCCCACCGCCCGCCCCTGCGGGTGCTCGGACGTCGGGGCGGTCGCGTTCGGGGGCCCGGGACCCCGAACGCGCCCCGCTCCAGGCCGGGGACGGGCGCGGCTGCAGCAGGGCGGCCGAGGGACGACACCGGTTCGTCACCGGGGGCTTCGCACTCCACCGCCCACGTTCACCTTGGCCACGGGGTTCGTTCACCCCAGCTTCACGCAGGCATATTTTCATGGGTATCGACCGCGCTCCGCGGGTTTCACCCCCCACGTGCACACGAGCTCCGTCCGACCCGGAAGTGGCCCCATGTCTGTCAGCAACACCGCGACCCCGCGCGGAACCGAGTCCGGCCGCGGCATCGCCCCCGACACCGTCCGGTACAACCGCGAGGTTCCCGACCTGGGCAACCCCGTCTTCGACATCTCCGACCTGTCGATCCACTACGGGTCCAACAAGGCCGTCCGTGACGTGAACATGAAGGTGGGCCCGCGCCAGATCACCGCGATGATCGGCCCCTCCGGCTGCGGTAAGAGCACGGTCCTGCGCACGCTCAACCGGATGAACGACCTCATCCCGGGAGCGCGGGTCGAGGGCAGGGTGACCTACCACGGAGAGAACCTGTACGCCTCCGACGTGGACCCGATCGAGGTCCGCCGCCGGATCGGGATGGTCTTCCAGAAGCCCAACCCGTTCCCCAAGTCCATCTACGACAACGTCGCCTACGGCCCCCGGATCAACGGGGTGCGCGGCAACATGGACGACCTGGTCGAGGAGACGCTGACCAAGGCCGCCCTGTGGGACGAGGTCAAGGACAAGCTGAAGGAGAGCGCCTTCGCCCTCTCCGGCGGCCAGCAGCAGCGCCTGTGCATCGCGCGCACCATCGCGGTGAACCCCGAGGTCATCCTCATGGACGAGCCCTGTTCGGCGCTCGACCCGATCGCCACGCTCAAGATCGAGGACCTCATGTACGAGCTGGCGGCCGAGTACACGATCGTCATCGTCACCCACAACATGCAGCAGGCGGCCCGGGTCTCGGACCGCACGGCGTTCTTCACCGCCGGTGTGGACGACGCGGGGGACCGCTACGGCAGCCTCGTGGAGTTCGACGAAACGGCGAAGATCTTCAGCAAGCCCGCCGACCAGCGCACCGAGGACTACATCTCGGGGCGCTTCGGGTAACCGAGCGCCCGCGCCCAGTACCACCCCTCTCGACGAAGTGGACCCGCCCATGCCCGCGCTCACCTCCTCCGCACCGGTGCCGCCGCCTTCCGGCGTACCGGACGCCGAGGTTCGGGTGAAGCGGTCGGAGGGTCCGCTGAGGGTCCTACTGGTGGAACCCGAGTCCGAGCAGTCGCACCAGTTGGTGCTCTCGCTGAGCGGTCACGACGTGGACATCACGGTCTGCGTGGACGGGGCCGAGGCCCTGCTGCGGGTGGGGATGGCGCGTCCGGACGCACTGCTGACCAACTCGGCCCCGCCCGAGGTGGAGCTGGAGACCCTGGTGCGGGTGACCCGGCGGGCGACGGACATCCCCATCCTGATCGGGGTGGGCCCGGGCGACTCGCAGCGGGCGATGCGGGCGCTCGCCGCGGGCGCCACGGCGTGCGTGAACCGCCCCTACCGGATCCCCGAGCTGTCGGCCCTGCTGCGCGGCTCGCTGCCGGGGGTGGAGGGGCTGCCGGCCGCGGAGGCCGGCGTCTCCACCGCGCTGCGCTCGGGCGACCTGGAACTGGACGCCCTCGGCCACCGGCTGTTCGTGGACGGGCATCCGGTCAACCTGGCGCTGCGGGAGTTCGGGATCATGGACTTCCTGCTCAGACACAGCGGCAGAGTGGTGAGCCGGGAGGAGCTGTGGACGGAGGTCTGGCGCAAGCCGCTCCCGCCGGTGAACAACACGATCGCCGTGCACATCCGCCGCCTGCGGCACAAACTCGGTGACTCCGAGTCCCAGCCCCGGTTCATCCACACGGTCCGCGGCATCGGGTACCGGCTGGACACGGCGAACGGCGGGTAACCGCACGAAGGAAGTCGGGACCTTTTCCAGGGCCCTCCGGAAACCACGGAGAGGCCCGATATTCATGTCCGGGTCATTTTCACCAGACCAACGGACAGATGAATCAGTGGAAAGTGGAAGTTGTCATACAAACGACCACGAACCCACGGCGACACACCCGAGAACCTCGTCATAACTACAGGTCAGAGCGGGACACTCAGGGTCACCCACAGCCATCGGCACCACTACACACAGGTGCCGTTATCAAATAGTAACCCTCATTCACCCGCCATTCACCCTCCTTCTACCGGATGTCCTTCATTTCGATGACACGACGCCTTTCTGCACGCTTACTGTCGTTTCACGTCAGCCCCGACAGCGGTGATTCAACGAGGAGAACTACGACATGCGCAACGGGCGTTACAAGCTCGCCGTTCTGGCGACCATCCCCCTGCTCGCGGCGGCGTGCAGCAACGGTGGCGGGGACAACGGCGACAGTGCCGACGGCAACGGCGGCGGTGACCTCAGCGCGTCACTGACCGGCGCGGGTGCCAGCTTCCCCGACCCCCTGTTCCAGGACTGGATCTACACCTACAACAGCGACGTCCAGCCGGGCGTCGACATCAACTACCAGAGCGTCGGCTCCGGCGCCGGTGTGGAGCAGTTCCTGGAGGAGACCGTCGACTTCGGCTCCTCCGAGGCCTACCTCACCGAGGAGGACCTGGCCGTCGCGGCCGAGAACCGCGGCTGCGAGGCCGTCCAGTTCCCGGTCGTCTTCGGCTCCGTGGTCATCGCCTTCAGCAACCCCGACCTCGACGGTCTGGTGCTGGACGCGCAGACCATCGCGGACATCTACTCCACCGAGATCACCACCTTCGACGACCCGGCGATCGCCGAGCTCAACCCGGACATGGACCTGCCGAGCGACGAGATCGTCCCGGTCCACCGCTCCGACAGCTCCGGCACCACCGCGGTCTTCTCCCACTACCTCAGCACCGAGGTCGAGTCGTGGGCGGACGAGTACGGCGAGGGCAAGGAGCTCGACTGGGCCTCCGGTCTGGTCGGCGGCCAGCAGAACGACGGTGTCGCGCAGGGCATCTCCCAGAACCCCGGCGGCATCGGCTACATCAACCAGTCCTTCGCCCAGGAGGCCGACCTGGCCGTCGCCTCGGTCGTGAACGCCGACGGCACCCCGATCGAGCCGACCCTGGAGTCCACCATCGCCGCCTCCGAGGAGGCCGACGTTCCGGAGAACTTCCAGTTCTCCATCGACAACATCGGTGGCGAGGGCTACCCGATCGCCGGTACCAACTGGATCTTCACCTACACCTGCGGCTACGAGCAGGCCTCCGCCGACGCCATCATCGACTTCTGGACCTGGGCCCTGACCGACGAGGGCGCGCAGGACCTCGCCGGTGAGCTGGGCTACGCGCCCCTCGGCCCGAACCTGACCGACCGCGTCATCGCCGAGCTGGAGAAGACCAACTCCGAGAACGGCTCCGACGAAGGTGCCGCCGACGGCGACACCGAGGGCGACTCCGACCAGGAGTAACCCCACCGGGCCGGGGGCGCGAACGCGCCCCCGGCCCGCCTCCCCGTCCCCGCAGGGGCGTACCGCTCTCCCACTCCCACGAAAGCCATCAAGAGGAGAAGCAACATGTCCACTGAGGCCCCCGAGGCCCCGGCCCCGGAGGAACCCCGGCGGGGCGCGCTGAGGTCCGGCAAGGGGAGGATGGCCGACCCGATCTTCAAGTGGGCCGTCACGGTCTGCGGCGCCATCGTGCTGGTCATCCTGGCCCTGATGGTCATCCGCACCACGTCCGAGGCCTGGCCCGTCTTCGTCAAGGAGGGCTTCTTCGGCTTCCTGTTCGGCGAGGACTGGAGCGCCGGCAGCTCCCGCAGCGAGATCAGCGGCACCTACGGCGCCTGGCCGTTCATCTACGGCACCCTGGTGACCTCGGCCATCGCCATCCTGATCGCACTTCCGCTGGCGATCATGGTCGCCTTCTACATCACCCACCTGGCGCCGAACCGCCTGGCCAAGCCGCTCTCCTACATGGTGGAGCTGCTCGCCGCGGTGCCCAGCGTCATCTTCGGCCTCTGGGGCCTGCACTGGTTCCTCCCGAACGTGCTCCGTCCCTTCTTCGAGGTCCTGGAGAGCGTCCTCGGCTGGTTCTTCCTCTTCGAGGGCCCGATCCGCGGTGTCGGCTACCTGGCCGCCGGGATCGTGCTGGCCATCATGATCCTGCCGATCATGACCGCCATCATCCGCGAGGTCATCGTGGTGCACCCGATCGACCAGAGGATGGCCGCCTACGCCCTCGGTTCGACCCGCTGGGAGGTCCTGCGCAAGGTGGTCCTCCCGGCCAGCTTCTCCGGGATCGTCGCGGCGGCGATGCTGGGCCTGGGGCGCGCCCTGGGCGAGACCATCGCGGTCCTGATGCTGATCGGCGGCTCCCAGTCATGGGGGGCAAGCCTGTTCGGCACCGGCAGCAGCATGGCCTCGCACATCGCCGCGACCTTCGGTGAGGCCGCTCCGGAGGCCAGGACCGCCCTGATGGCGATCGGTGTCGCCCTGTTCCTGGTCACGATGATCGTCAACATCCTCGCCCGCGTCATCGTCTGGCGACTGGGGCGCATGACGGGAGACGCCGCCGTATGAGCACCATGACCTCCACCCCGCCGAGTCGGCACGTTCCGCTGAGCGAACGCCCCAAGGGCTCCTCCTACCGGCGCTTCAAGGACCGCTCCGCGACCGTGGTCCTGACCGCGGCGATGGTCATCGCCATGATCCCCCTGGTCCTCATCGTCTTCGAGGTGACCAGGCGCGGCATCGGCGTGATCAACCTGGACTTCATCACCCAGACCGAGCCCCCGCCCCGGCGCGAGGGCGGCGGCTACGCGGCCGGCTTCTTCGGAACGCTGTACATCATGGCGCTGGCCGTGCTGATGTCGATCCCGTTCGGTATCGCCACGGCGGTCTACATCGTCGAGTACGGCCCGAACCGGATGACCTCCGCGATCCGCTTCTTCACCGACGTGATGACCGGTATCCCGTCGATCTTCGTGGGTCTGTTCGTCTACGGCCTCGTGGTGATCGGCTGGGGCAGCCTGGGCTTCGGCACCTTCGCCGGTGCGGTGGCCATCGCCGTGATGATGCTGCCGATCGTCACCCGGTCCGCCGAGGAGATGCTCCGGCTGGTCCCGAACGAGATCCGCAACGCCAGTTACGGTCTGGGCGCCCGCAGGTGGCAGACGATCGTGCACACGGTCCTGCCCGCCGCGGCCCCCGGCCTGACCACCGGTTCGATGCTGGCGATCGCCCGCGGCATCGGTGAGACCGCGCCGCTGCTGCTGACCGCCTTCGGATCCGGCCTGGTCGTGACGTCCTTCCAGGGCGAACCGCAGGGCGCGGTCCCCATCCAGCTGTACCGGGGCGCCGCCCAGCCCTTCGAGGCCGGTATCGACCGCGCCTGGGGCGCCGCGCTGAGCCTGTTCGTGCTGGTGCTGGCGTTCACCGTCGTCGCCCGCTGGATCGGTTCGAAGGCCTCCACCGGCTCCCGCTGAGCCCCGTCGACCAACTGTCGCCACCGAGGGGCCGTGCCCGCCCGCTGTCCGCAGCGGGGAGCACGGCCCCTTCCGTGTTCCCTCCCCGGCCGGGGCCCGGAGCGGGGCCGCCCGGCAACCGTGCCGTCCACTGGTCCGGGCGGGCGGCCACCGGTAGCCTGGCCGGGCCCCTTCCCCAGCAGATCCGGAGAGCCCCGATGCCCGAGACCACCGAGTACGCCGCCACCTTCACCCTCGTCGACACCGACGGCGACGGCCTCATCTCCGCGCAGGAGCTGACCTCGCTGATGCGCAACCTGGGTGAGGAGACCACCGAGGAGCAGGCCGCCGAGGCGGTGCGGGCGATGGACTCCGACGGCGACCAGCGGATCTCCCTGGAGGAGTTCGCCGCCTACATGTCCCGCGACCGGGGCTGAGGCCAGGAGGACGCCGGAGCGGGTGGGGTCAGAGGGGGTTCGAGGCGAGGTAGACGGTGTCCGGAACGCCCCGAGCGACCACCACCTCCGCGACCTCCACCGAGCCGAAGCGGGTCCGCAGCAGCTCCTCGAAGCTGTCCACGGCGTTGGCGCTCCAGAAGGAGAGCACACCGCCGGGGGCCAGCAACCGGATGAGCTGTTCCAGGCCCGCCGCCTCGTACAGGCGGTTGTTGTTCTCCACCACGGTCCAGTCGGGGCCGTTGTCGGTGTCCAGGCAGATGACGTCGTAACGGCTGGGCTTGGTGGCGGCGGAGGCCTCGGCCAGCCAGGCGACGATGTCGGCGTTGTGGATCCGGCAGCGGGGGTCGCGGTGGACGAACTCGGCGGCCTCGCCGAGTTCGTCGTCGTGCCAGGCGATCACCTGCGGTTCGAGTTCCACCACGTCCACGCGGGACACGCGGGGGTTGTCGAGCGCCTCGCGGGCCGAGAAGCCCACGCCGAGGCCGCCGATCAGCACTCGGGCGTGCGAGCGGCCCGCGGGGAGTCCGGCCAGGCTCGCACGCACCATCTCCCGCTCGGAGGTTCCATCGCGGGTGTCCATCAGGAAGATCCCGTTGGAGTAGATCTCGTAGTGTGCGCCCACCCTGCGCAGCACCAGGTCACCGCCGGTCTCACCGGTCACCCGGGCCAGGGTGACCGTCTCGCCCTCGGGGGCGAGGTCTCGCGTTCGCTGGTTCATGTTCCACATTGTGCCCGCCGGGGCGCTCCGCCCGCTGGGTTCGGGACCTTCCACCGCTTCGGGAGGGCCGATGCGGACCCTCTTACTTACCAGCGAGTAGCTTTGGTGGCGGCGCGTCACGAGAGGAGTGTGCATGACCATGGGTAAACGTCTGGAGAGGCTGCGCGGAGCGGCCCCGCTCGCGCTGGGGGGACTGTTCCTCGGGTCTGGGGTACTGCACTTCGCCGCGCCCAGGACGTTCGAGTCGATCATGCCCCGGCGCCTGCCCGCCCACCGGGCGTTCGTGTACGGCAGCGGCGCCGTCGAACTGGCCTGCGGGGTCGGGCTGCTGACCCGGCGCAGGTGGGCCGGTCCGGCCAGCGCCGCGCTGCTCCTGGCCGTGTGGCCCGCCAACGTCCAGATGGCGCTCGACTCCGGTTCGGGACGTCTGCCCTCGGTGGCCGACAACAAGGTCGTGGCCTGGGGGCGGGTGCCGCTGCAGATTCCCCTGATCTGGGCGGCGCTCCAGTCGCGGCCCAAGTCCGGGTCCTCCGCCTGATCCTTCGGGAGGCGGGACGGGCGTCAGTCGAACGAGGAGCTGAGCGCGCCCGCCTTCCGACACGAGCACGCCCCCGGCCCCGGCCGGGGGCGTTCGCCGTTTTTCGGAGTCCGCGCCGCGCACCTGTGGAGCAGGGCGGAGGGCGGCCGTGGTCGATAGGGTCGCCAGGGCTCCCCCCGTGACACCCGCGGAAACGGATACAGCGAGGCGAAGTGAGTCGGAGAAGAAGTGCGGACCTGGTGCGGAAGTGGTCCGAGGAGGTGCTGCGTCAGGCCGGGAACCCTCATGTGGCGGAACTGACCGCCACGGCCACGGAGAACGTCAATTCTTTTGTCTTCGACATGGGCCCCAGACCCGGGTCCGCCCTGGAACTGGAATTCGACAGCACCTATCCGGGCTGCGGTGAACCGGGGGTGCTGGTCGGGTTGTCCCTCGATCCCGGAGGTGTCGGCTTCATGGTGAGACTCCCGGACTCCCTGCCGGACACCGAAGCGGTGCTCATGCTCGCGGACCAGCTCCAGGAGGAGGTTCTGGAGAGCACCCGTGGAGAACCCGCGCCGCCCTGCCCCGGACATGTGCACCCAGCCAAACCCGACATGGCGGGCGGTGTTCCTTCGTGGGTGTGTCCGAGGGACGGAAAGCTCCTCCGGTCGATTCTCCCGCCCGGATTCACCGGGTGAGTCGAGATCTCCGCCAGTGGCGGGAGGGTTCTGTTTCCACAGCCTGTGGATAAGTACGGGAGATCTGGAAAAGGGAAGGCAGGGGCCGGAGAAGCAGGGGATTTCGGAGAGTCACCCGTGACCCGAGTTATGCACAGCCTGTGGACGGACAAGGCGGAACCCAGATCTGAAACTGAGCACCGGCGTATCGTGCCCTGCACCCGCATATCCCCGTGATCTTGCTACCAGGGGCAACTTCGGCGCCGAAATCGCCCCTGGTAGCAAGATCACGGGGAAAAGAAACAGGGCTTCGGGCTCATCGACCTCACCGACCGGCACCAGCTCTGGTTCTGCATCCGCCGGGCCGACCGGAAGCGCGGCCCGTGCGGGCCAAGGGCTCCAGGGTCCTCACGGGAGGGGACCGGGTCAGGCCGGGGCGGGCTCCCCCACGGCCCGGGCCCGGCCGGTGAACCAGTGGACCAGGGCCACCGGGGCAGCGCACACCCAGCCCAGGCAGAGGGCCCACAGCAGCCCGGAGAGCGCTCCGGCGAAGGCGTAGGCCAGGAACGGCAGCGCCCCCGCGCCCGCGGCCAGGGCGGTGACGGCCGCGCGCAGGGCGTTGGCGAGGGCCAGGCCGAGCAGCACACCGGCCCAGGCGGAGAGCAACACCCGCCACGGGTTCGCCCCGGGGCGCAGCTCCAGCGCCCGGTACGTCCACCAGGCGGCGACGGCGGCAAGGATCAGCACCGCGGCGAGTTCGGTCGCCAGACTCCAACCGGGCCGGCCGACGACGGCGGCCAAGCTCAGCCTCGGGAAGGCGAAGGGCACGCCCAGCGAGGTGGGCAGCATCAGCCAGGCCGCACGGGCGCCCAGCCATGCGAGGAAGGCGGTGCTGCCGAAGAACAGGCAGGGGACCAGGGACGCGACCGCGGCGACGAAGGGGATCCGAAGATTTCGGGGGTTTCGGAGGCTGTTGCGGAGAATGTTCACCCTTTGCATGATAGTGATTTAGGTCTCATCATCACATCCCCCCTGCTCCCCACCCCCCAGGAGCGAGATGCAGCGCATCAGCAAGCGCAGGACCGTCCCGATCGCCCTGGCCGTCATCCTCCTCCTCGGAACCTGTGCCGCCGCACTCACCCGCCAGGACCCGGGGCCCACCCGGTACGTCACCGACGAACGGGGGCGGGCGCTCTTCCTGCACGGTTTCAACACCTCCGGTTCGGCCAAGGACGACCCCGACCGGCTGCCGTGGATCACCGAGGACGACGTCCAGGCCGAGTACGACGCCACGGGCACCAACTTCGTCCGCCTCCTCGTCCAGTGGCAGGCCCTGGAACCCGAGCAGGGCGTCTACGACGAGGACTACCTGAACGCCGTCGACGAACGCGTCGAGTGGTACGCCGACCGGGGCTACCACGTGCTGCTCGACATGCACCAGGACCTCTACGGCCGCCACACCAGCCCCGAGGAGCACTCCGGCAACGGAGCCCCCGCGTGGGCCACGCACAACGACGGGCTACCGGTGGAGAGCCAGGAGATGTGGGAGCTCGTCTACCTGGAGCCCGGGGTGATCCGGTCCTTCGACCACTTCTGGGGCACCACCGGCGAACACCCGGAACTGATGGACGCCTACGCCGACGCCTGGGGCCACGTGGCCGCACGGTTCTCCGGGAACACGGCGGTGATCGGCTACGACCTGATGAACGAACCCTTCGGCGGCAGTCTCCAGGGCGCCGACTTCGAGACCGGGCCGCTCGCCGAGCTCTACCGCCGCTCCATGTCACGGATCCGCTCGGTCGACCAGGACACGTGGATCTTCGTGGAGGGCCAGGCCGTGGGCGTGAACTGGGGGCTGCCCTCCTTCCTGCCCCGCCTCGACGACCCGCGCGAGGGCGATCCGCGCATCGTCTACGCCCCGCACCTGTACGCGCTGCCCATGGACCTGGGGCAGTCCTACGAGGGCGATTCCAGGGGCCGGATCGACAGGAGTGTGGACACGTGGTCGCGCAGCGTCCAACTGGTGGGGGAACGCCTGGAAGCCCCGATCGTGCTGGGCGAGTTCGGCCTGGACATGTCCGGGGCGGGCGCTCCGGAGTTCGTCGGGCGAGTGCTCGCGGAGACCGAGACGATGGCGTCCGGGCGTACCTACTGGTCCAACGACCTCGACGGCTGGGGCCCGTGGGAGGGGCGGGACGAGGATGACCGGCTCGTCCCCGGACCGCTCGCCGACGTGATGAACCGGCCCTATCCCCGCGCGATCGCCGGTGAACCCCTGGACTGGGGCTACGACACGGGCTCCGGCGAACTGTCGGTCCGGTACACCGAACGCGCGGAGGTGTCCGGATCCACCGAGCTGTACCTGCCGGAGGACACCTTCGGCACCGGGCCCGGCGACGGGTTCGAGCTGACCGTGGACACCCCGGCCGGGGACAGCGGGTGGACGTCGCGTTGGGACGCGGACATGCGGGTGCTGCACGTGGCCGTCCCGGGCTCCACCGAGGGCGAGGAGACCGCCCTGACCGTCGTGCCGGGGTGAGGGACCCGCGCCCCGGGCACCCCCCCCGGGCCCGGGGACGACGCCCCTCCTCAGACCCGTGCCGCGGCGACCTCCACCCGCTCCCGGGTGCCCCAGTTCGCGATCCGGCGGCAGGTGAGCACCGCGAAGAGGTACAGCGGGCGCAGCACGACCATGCGCCACACCGTGGCCGCCGGCGCGCACAGGAAGAGCAGCCACCGGTAGCCGACCGACTCGCCCTCCCGGCGCACCGCGAAGATCCGGAGCGCCATCACGTAGCTGATGGCCGTGCCGACCACCAGTGCGGCCAGGGCGATGTCCCCCCACTGCTCGCGCAGGCCGGGGTCGGCCAGGATCGCCACGGGCACCGCGACGCCCAACAGCATGTGCAGGTACTCGGTGACCGTCACCCAGAACACCACCCCGCCCAAGGGCATGTATCTCAACCACCACAGGTGGCGGACGGTCGTCCCCCGCATCCACCGCAACTGTTGGCCGAAGTAGTGCCCGAACCTCTCCGGCACCAGGGTGAACACCAGCGCCGAGGGCTGGTGCACGGTGTCCCCGCGCAGCAGCGCGTAGAAGGTGAGCATGGAGTCGTCGTTCATCTGCATGGGACGGCCCCAGAAGTGCTCGTTCTCGTAGGCCCCCGCGTTCTGTCGTACGACGTCGGCGCGGTAGAGGGCGAGCGTCCCCGAGTTGATGGTGACCCTGCGCATGACCGACTGGGCGCTGCGCAGGCCCCTGGTGAAGGGCAGGTACAGCAGGCACGTCATCCGGGTGAGCAGGTTGGCCCGATCGTTGAGAACCAGGACGTGCCCGGCCACGGACTGCACCGCGGGATCGGCGAAGGGCGCCATCCCCTCGCGGAGGGCGTGGCGGTCCATGACCGAGTCGCTGTCGAGGGTGACGAACACGTCGGCGTCGTCCTCGGTGAGCACGTGCATCTGCGCGAAGCGCTTGCCCCGGTTCGGCACCCGGTCCCAGGTGGCCTCCACCCCGGCCGCCTCGGCCCGGGCCAGGAAGGCGTCACGGATCTGCGCGTAGTCCACGGGTTCGCCGGTCTCCGCGTCCCTGGAGCCGTCGTCGACCACCCGCACCCGCTGGACCGGCCGGGACTGGGCCAGGACCGAGCACAGGCACGCCCAGAGGATCTCCGGGTCCTCGTTGTAGACGGGAATCTGCACCGTCACGGTCAGCTCGTCCAGAGCACGGTGCTGCTCCTGTGACGCCCGGACGGGGCGCTCGAACCAGGCGAGCGGCACCCACCAGAGCAGCAGGAAGCAGGTCAGCCAGACCAGGGCCAGGCTCGACCCGCCGGACCCGGCGTGGGAGACCGCCCCGAAGACGTGCAGCAGTCCCCAGAGCGCGAAGCCGGCCAGGGCCAGCGATCCGCACAGGACGGCGACCCCGGGTGGCGCGCAGCGGGCTGCGGGCAGCTCGGGGTCGGTCGGCAGGCCCTCGGGGGTGGGACGGCGGACCGTGGCGGGACGGTCCTTCTCCGAAGCCGTCATTCCACGGGTCCGACGCCGCGGCGGAAGGTCATCCGGATGAGCAGTGCGCCGGCCACCACCAGTACCAGGCCGGTGGCGACGAGCCAGAAGTAACCGGTGGCGAATCCGGTGGCCGCCAGGGTGGCGCCGGGTCCGGCCGCTGATCCGTAGGGCATGGGCTCTCTCCTCGGTCGGGTGCGGTTCGCTCACACTCTCCCTCCGAAAGGGGAGAAAAAGCCGCGAACAACATCCTGACCAGGGCAAAGTAGCCGTCAATTCTTCCCAATAACGGCCCTGAACGCCTTCCCGCGGGCGGGTCCGCGCCCCTGCGACCGGTCGGGGCCGTTCCGGGGCCCGCACCGGCGGGAAAACCCCGGGCCGGACCGTGCTCCCGCCGACGCGTATGCGCCGCACGACGCGCACGGACGGGGCGGTCCGGACCGGGGGAGGATTCCTACAGGCGGCAGGCGTAGATGTCGGTGACCAGAATGGCGCGGGCGCCGAGCTGCCACAGGTCGTCCATGATGCGCTGGGCGTCCTTGCGCGGCACCATCGACCGGACCGCCACCCAGCCCTCGCGGTGCAACGGGGAGACCGTCGGCCCCTCCATACCCGGGGTGAGGGCGACCGCCGGCTCCAGCTTCTCGGCGTGCACGTCGTAGTCCATCATCACGTAGTCGCGGGCCACGAGGACGCCGCGCAGACGGCGGAGCAGCTGTTCGATCTGCTGGTCCTCGGGGGCGTCCGTGGGCCGGATGACCACCGCCTCGGAGACCAGGATGGGGTCGCCGAAGGTCTCCATCCCCGCGTTGCGCAGAGTGGTCCCGGTGGAGACGACGTCGGCCACCGCGTCGGCCACACCGAGCTGCACCGAGCTCTCGACCGCGCCGTCCAGGTGGATGACGCGCGCGTCGACGCCCTGCTGGTCCAGGTAGGCGGTGAGCAGACCGTCGAAGGAGGTGGCGATGCGCTTGCCCTCCAGGTCGGAGACCTTCATCCGGCCGCCGCCGGGGGCCGCGAAACGGAAGGTGGATCCGCCGAAGCCGAGCGGGAGGACCTCGTCCACCGGAGCGCCGGAGTCCAGCAGCATGTCACGGCCGGTGATCCCGGCCTGGAGGATGCCCTCGCCCACGTAGACGGCGATGTCCTTCGGGCGCAGGAAGAAGAACTCGGTGTTGTTGTCGGGATCGACCAGGACGAGGTCGCGGCTGCTCTTGCGCTGCCGGTAACCGGCCTCGCCCAGCATCTGGACGGCGGGTTCGGAGAGCTGGCCCTTGTTGGGCACGGCGATTCTGAGCATGTCGGGCATGGTGGTTTCCTTGGTTGGTTCTGCGGCTTCGGGGACGTCCGGTGGGCCGGTCCGCGTCCGCGCCCGGGAGGGGCGCGGGGGGCAGGCCCTAGAGATGCTTGTAGACGTCCTCGAGGCGCAGGCCACGGGCCAGCATCAGAACCTGGAGGTGGTAGAGGAGCTGCGAGATCTCTTCGGCGGCCTGCTCGTCCGACTCGTACTCGGCGGCCATCCAGACCTCGGCGGCCTCCTCGACGACCTTCTTGCCGATGGCATGGACGCCGGCGTCGAGTTGGGCGACGGTCCCGGACCCCTCGGGGCGGGAGCGCGCCTTCTCGGACAGCTCGGCGAACAGCTCTTCGAAGGTCTTCATGGTGTCTTTCCTCGACCGACAGTGCGGTACCAGAGTAGGCGCATCCGACTCCCCGTGACCAACCGGGGACCGGAAGTCTCAGCATTCGAGAGGGCCCGGGGCGCCTCTCAGGCCATTCGGCGGGCGAGCGCGCGCACCAGCGAGCGGGGCAGGACCCGCAGGAGGCCGTCGGCCACCTTGTACTGGCCGCCGGGGACGACCACGGAACGCCCCGCGGCCCAGGCGGTCAGCGAGTCGCGGACGATGCGCTCCTTGGGCACGAAGGCGAACTCCGGCAGCCCCTGGTCCTGGACGCCCCGGGTCATGTCGGTGCGCACGAAGCCGGGCAGGACCACCGTGACGTGGACGCCCTGCCTGCGCACCTCCGCGGCGACGCTCTCGCTCCACAGGGTGACGAACTTCTTGCCCGCGCCGTAGACCGAGCCGCCGGGGTTGGCGGGGACCTCCCCGGCCATCGAGGACACGTTCAGGACGCCGAGCCTGCCCTCGTATCCGGCGGCGCGGCGGGCGATCTGGACGGGCAGCACGGCACGGGCCAGGTGGAGGACGGCGCGGACGTTGAGGTCGATCATGGCGTCGATCTCGCCGGGGTCCTGTTCGGCGAAGGTGCCGCCGTCGCCCCGCCCCGCGTTGTTGACCAACAGGTCGATCGGGGCCGCGTCCCCGGTGCCGTCGGCGGCCAGGCGCTCGGCGACGGAGGTGAGGCCCTCGGGGGTGCCCAGGTCCGCGGCGAGGACCTCGACCCCGTTCCCGAAGCGTTCCCGGAGGTCCTGCGCGAGGTCGGTCAGGAGCTCCTCCCTGCGGGCGACTACGACGAGGTCGTAACCGCGCTGGCCGAGCCTGCGGGCGTACTCCTCACCGATACCGCTGGAGGCCCCGGTGACCAGTGCGGTCCTGGGGCGTTCGGAGGCGGCGGGGACCTTCTCGGTGTCGCTCATACCCCTCAGCGTAGGCTGTCCGGTTCCGGCCGCCGAAGGCCCGAGTGCCCTGGCGGGGGGCTTCGGGGGTGCTGGGTTCCCGTCCGGGCGGTGGTGATGGCCACGCGGTGTTTCCCGGACAAAGGACCGCACGGACTCCCCCGGGCAACACTGAGGCGTTAGCGTTCACTCATGTCCGAGATCCAGAGCCCCGCCGGACCCTTTGCCGCCCTCAGGCTGGACGAGCGTCTGCGTGACACCAGACTCTTCTTCAGCCAGGCGCTGCGTACCTTCCATGCGACGGGTTCCATCGTGCCCAGCAGTGGCGCGCTGGCGCACGCCATGGCACACCACGTCCGTTTCCGCACCGATCCCGACCAGCCCCTGCGCATCCTGGAGGCGGGTGCCGGGACCGGCGCCATCAGCCGCGGGATCGCCGCCGCGATGCGCCCGGGGGACACCGCGGACCTCGTGGAGGCCAACCCCGAGTTCGCGTCCTACGTCGAGAGCCTCCTGGAGAGCGATCCGGTGCTGTCGGCGGTCGCCGACAGTGCCGAGGTACACGCCTGCCTCGTGGACGAGATGGGCACCGACCGCACCTACGACGTGATCGTGTCGGGCCTGCCGTTCGCCAACTTCACCGCTGACCAGGTGAAGGGGATCCTCGACTACTACTTCACGGTGCTCCGCCCCGGCGGCACCCTGTCCTTCTACGGATACCTGTACACCAAGGAGGTCAAGGCGGTGATCGCCCGGCGGGAGGACTACCTGCGCCAGGCGAGGACCAGTTGGCTGGTGCAGGACTGGATCGACCGCTACGGGGTCGGTTCGGAGAAGGTGTTCGCCAACATCCCGCCCGCGTGGGTGCACCACCTGCGCAAACCGGAGTGGGAGTCCTCCAGCTCCTGAGCCGCGGAGCTTCGCCCGCGCGGCGGGACCGCCCCGCCGCCCCGCCGCCCCGCCGCGAACGGATGTTCGCGCCGGGGCGGGGTCCGGTGTGCGCGGGGTGTCCCAACACACGTCGCCCGACGCGGAGCGTACGCCCGGGCCCCGTGGGCGCCGGGAACCACCGTGGAGGCGGTGGCCTGACCGTCCCGTGACCGGCGCAGACCTCTCCCAGTTCCGGACATTCCGTTATTGGTGACCTGCATCACACAAAACTCGTGCCCCACCTGCCGTGGGGCGCGGGTAGTCTCGCGTTGACTTCTGGGGTACCTGACTTTTTCCAGAACAGCCGGAACAACCGGTTCGTCCTCTTGTACGTTAAATGTTTCTTAAGTCTGTTCAAAGTCCCCCGAGGCTCATCCCGCGCCACCATCCCTGGATCTACGTTCGACACACCAAACCTGTCTGAACCGGACCTATGTGCGCGGAGTCCTGAATCTCACCTATTTCCCAGGTCGGCAGTGGACCAGTGGAGGAGGCAACGTGACGCTCACCCAGATGGTCGAGACGGCTCCGGCGGACCCGCAGGGGTCCGACACGACCCTTGAGGCCATGCCCCTCGACGTCCGGCAACGTGTCTCCGCCCTCGCCCGCACCTCGCGCCTGCTGGTGGCCTGCGACTACGACGGCGCCCTCGCCCCGGTCGACTCCGACCGCAGGGGCCCGCTGCCCGAGGCCGTCCGCGCCCTGCGCGACCTCGCGGACCTACCGGGCACCGTGTGCGCGGTCATCTCCGCCCGCCCCCTGCGCGACCTGGCCGCGCTGTCCCGGCTGCCGGCCGAGATCCGCCTCGTGGGCGCCTACGGCACCGAGTTCGACACCGACCTCACCATCGACCCGCACCACTCCGGTACCGGCCCCGACGCCCCGCCCGCGGACAAGGCCGCCGCCCTGGAGCTGCTGCGCGGACAGGTCGAGGCCACCGCGATCCTCTACATCGGCGGCGGCGACGGCGAGGAACCGGTCTTCGCCAACCTCAACGCCGGCGCCGACGCGGGCGTGCGGGTCGGCGAGGAGCCCACCGCCGCCGCGCACCGCGTCCCGGACACCCCGACCGCGGCGACCCTGCTGTCCCTGCTCGCCACCGAACGGCGCTCCTGGGTGTTCGGGGAGCGCCCCACCCCCATCGAGCGCATGTCCATGCTGTCCAACCAGGCCTCCGTGGCCCTGTTGGGCCCGGACGCGCGCCTGTCCTGGTTCTGCCACCCCGAACCGGACTCCAACGCACTCTTCGCCGAGGTCCTCGGCGGCCGCCAGGCGGGCGTCTTCGCGATCGCCCCCGCGCACGGCGGCCTGCCCCTCGGCCAGCGCTACCTGCCCGGCACCATGGCCGTGCGCACCCGCTGGTCACGCCTGGAGGTCACCGACTACCTGGCGCACGGCACCGGCCCCGGCCGCACCGACCTGGTGCGGGTGATCGGCGGCGTCACCCCCGCGACCGTCGAGTTCGCCCCGCGCCCCGACTTCGGCCGCGCACCGATCCGCATCACCGTGGAACCCGAGGGCCTGCGGATCCAGGGCGCCGACTTCCCCATGGTCCTGCGCTCCCCCGGCGTGGAGTGGCACGTGGACCACGACGGCACCGACGACGTCGCCCGCGCCACCGTCCACCCGCGCTCCGAGCGCCCGGTCGTGCTGGAGATGCGCTGCGGCACCGACTCCCTGGCGGTCGGGGAGCACACCGAGGCCGAGCGCCAGGAGCAGGCCGCACGGCACTGGTCGTCCTGGCTGGAGACCCTGGAGCTCCCCCTCACCGAGAAGTCCCTCGCCGCCCGTTCCGCGCTGACCCTGCGCGGCCTGTGCACACCGACCGGCGGTGTGATGGCCGCGGCCACCACCTCCCTGCCCGAGGAGGTCGGCGGCGTCCGTAACTGGGACTACCGCTACTGCTGGCTGCGCGACGGCGCCCTGACCGTCCAGGCCCTGGTCTCACTCGGTTCGACCGCCGAGGCGGAGGCCTTCCTGGACTGGGTGCACCGGGTCGTGGAGTCGCTGCCCGGCCCCGAACTGCTGCGCCCGCTGTACAGCCTGCGCGGTACCGGTCTGGGCCCGGAGGAGGTCATCGAGTCGCTGTCCGGCTACGCGGGTTCACGCCCGGTCCGCATCGGCAACCTCGCCGACCACCAGGTGCAGCTGGACGTGTTCGGCCCCGTCGTCGAACTCGTCGCGCAGCTCGCCGGCGTGCGCGGTGAGCTCTCCGACCGTGACTGGGACCTGGTGAGCGCCATGGCCGAGGCGGTGGCCCGCCACTGGCACGAGCCCGACCACGGCATCTGGGAGGAACGCGACGAGCCCCGCCAGCGCGTCTACTCCAAGGTGATGTGCTGGGTGACGCTGGACCGCGCCCTCGCCCTCGCCGAACGGTACGGCCGCACCGTGGACCCGACCTGGCCGGAACTGCGCGCGCGGATCGCGGAGGAGGTCCTGGAGAAGGGCTGGAACGAGCAGGCCCAGGCCTACACGACCGCCTACGACGGCGTGGACCTGGACGCCGCATCGCTGCACATCGGCCTGTCCGGGATGATCGACCCCTCCGACGAGCGCTTCCAGGCGACCGTCACCGCGGTGGAGGCCGAACTGCGCAGCGGCCCGACCGTCTACCGCTACCACCGCGACGACGGCCTGCCCGGTGGCGAGGGCGGCTTCCACCTGTGCACCACGTGGCTGATCGAGGCGTACCTGCTGACCGGGCGCCGTGCGGAGGCCGAGGAGCTGTTCAAGCACCTGGTGGACTGCGCCGGGCCGACGGGGCTGATCCCGGAGGAGTTCGACCCGGTCACCGAGCGGGCGCTGGGCAACCACCCGCAGGCCTACTCGCACCTGGGCCTGATCCGCTGCGCCCAGCTCCTCGACCGCTTCTAGGACCCGACCGCTCCCGGACCGGGCGCGCGTCCCGCGCCCGGTCCGCAAGACCCCGGTCCCGTCCGACCCTGCCGGTAGGGTTCCGGCACGCTCCGGAACCACGGGAGGGACCCCTCATGTCCGCGACCCTCAGCCGACGCGCGCTCAACCGCGCCACCCTGGGCCGCCAACTCCTGCTGAGCCGCGTGGAGGGGTCGGCGACGGACGTGGTCGGCCGCCTGGCGGGACTCCAGGCGCAGACCACGCACAGCTGGTACGTCGGACTGCAGAGCCGGATGGAGGACCCGGACCCGCACGGGGTGGGGCGGCTGCTCACCGACGGGACCCTGGTCCGGATGCCGCTGATGCGCTCCACCCTGCACCTGGTCTCCGCCGAGGACGCCGGCTGGCTGCGGCCGACCACCCAGGAGGCCGTCGAGCGGGACCTCGCGCACAGCACGCACGGCAGGGCCACCGCCGAGGTGGACCGACAGGCGCTGGTCGCCCTGGGCCGGGAGCTGTTGGAGGAGCGCCCGCTCACCACCAGGGAGCTGGGAGAGCGGCTCGGCGAACGGTGGGAGGGCGTACCCGGGAACCACCTGTCCTACATGGTCCGCTGCCTGCTGCCGGTCGTGCAGGTACCGCCGCGCGGGGTGTGGGGTGCCTCGGGCCCGGCGGCGCTGGCCCCGGCCGACACCTGGACCGGGCGGCCCATGGCGCCCGGACCGGACCGGGAGGCGCTGGTCCTGCGCTACCTGGCGGCCTTCGGCCCGGCGAGCGTGCGGGACGCGCAGGCCTGGTCGGGGCTGACCCGGCTGAAGGGCGTACTGGAGGGCCTGCGCGAACGGCTGGTCTCCTTCCGCGACGAGGAGGGCACGGAACTGTTCGACCTGCCCGACGCCCCGCGTCCCGCGCCGGACACCCCGGCGCCGGTGCGTTTCCTCTACGACTTCGACAACCTGCTGCGCGGCCACGCCGACCGGAGCCGGGTGATCTCCACGGAGAACCTCCGGCGCATCTCGGCGCGCAACGGGATGCCGCCCGCCACGGTGCTCGTCGACGGCGAGGTCGGCGCGGCCTGGCGGGTGGACCGGAGCCGCCGCACGCTCTCCCTCGACGTCACACCCTTCCGCCCGCTGAAAAGCTTGGAAACCGAGGAGATCACCGCGGAGGGAGTTCGTCTTCTCGCCTTTCTCTCCCCAGGTCAGAAAGGCGGAGAGGTCCGTTTCACCGACCCCGCCTGAGTTTTCGTCCGCCCGTTTTGTGCACGTGCGTCCTGACCACGGAGAGCACGGGCGGGTATGACAGGATTCTGGGGTGACTGAAGAGTTCCGCGCCGCGTTCCAACGTGTGCTCGACACCGCCGCCAGCCAGGCACCCGACTTCCCGGAGGCCGTACACGACGTGTTCCGGCTCTCCTCCGAAGTGCCCCGGGAGGAACTCACCATCGCGTTGGAGGCGCTGACTCCGGTCCTCAGCGACTGCGAACCCCACGCGGGCGTCGCGGCCGACCTGTCGGTCCTGGCCGGAGCCCTCGTGGAGTCCGGCGCCCCCGCGGGCCAGGTGGGACTGGAGGTGCTGCGGCAGCTCGGCAGCTACGGCCAGGCCGCCGCGGCCTTCATGCACGCCTGGGAGAAGACCGGCGGCGGGTCGCTGCCCTCCCCGAACGACGCGGGCGAGGCGGAGGAGAAGCGGGTCGAGGAGGTCCTCGGCGACAACGCCCCGCTGGCCACGGCCGGCTGGTGGACCTCCCTGCGGTACGGCCTGGCCGCCAAGGCCATGCTGGGCGACCCCGGGGTGCGCTCGGCGGTGCGCGCGGACCCCGGCGCGCTGAACGAGCTCGGACAGATCGTGCACGCCCTCTCCACCCGGCTGAGCGAGTTCGGCGAGGTGGCGGAACTGCTGCGGATGTCCGAGGTGAGCCGGATACTGGTCCTGGACCGGGCCTCCTGGCGGGGCTTTCGCGTGCGCTTCGACGGCGTGAGCGACAACTTCCAACTGCACACCCTGCTCGCCGACGCCCTCATCGGCAAGGAGGGGCGCCGGCTGCCCGGCACCCGCCCGGACCCCCGCTGGGTCGCCGCCTCCCTGGACGGCCCGGTGGACCCGCTGGCCGACGTGGTGCGCGGCGAGTGGGACCTGGTCGGCGGCGACGGCACCTGGGTCGGGAACGAGGCCTACCCCGGCGACATCCCCCTGGTGGACGGCGAACGGGTCCTGGTCCTGGAACCGCAGTCACTGATGCACTCCTGGCGGGCGGGACGCCGGCACCCGCACATCACGGGCGCCCTCACCGTCCTGGAGGAGCTGCACCCGGACGAGGCCGCCGCGTGGTGGTCGCGGATGCACCCGGCGGGCTCGGTCCGCCACCCGCAGGCCCCGCCGATCGAGAACGAGGACACCGGCGCGCACCGTCGGCCGCCCCGGCACTTCGGGGTGGCCGCGCACTTCGCCGAGGTGGACTCCGGTCCGATGTCGGCGTCGTTCGGCGCCCTCGACCCGACCCTGGACGCACCCGAGCCGGGACTGTCCCAAGCGTTCGAGGACGTAACGATCAGCCCGGGGCCCGCCTCGGCGTCCCCGACAGAACCGCTCGAGGGGTCGGATGAGTCCGACGAGCCCGACGACTTCTCCGTCCCCGCCCCCTGGTCCGCCTTCCCGACCGCTGCCGAACCGGACTCCGACGAGCTGGGGCCGATCGATCCCGTGTCGGCCGGGCCGGACCCGGACGAACCCGCGTGGCGTTCCCCTCGACCGCTCCAGGACCCCGATCCGCTCTCCGCTCCGAACCCGTTCCAGGAACCGGTCCCCTTCCAGGAGCCGGACCCCGTGCGGGAGCCGGACCCCGTGCGGGAGCCGGCCCCGGCACACGCGCCCGACCCCGTCGACGACGGCCTCCCGCCCGGTGCGCGCCTGCTGCCCCCGATGCCGCCAGGGGTCTCCGACAGCAGCACCTGGGCCCCGCACTGGAAGTGGCCGATGCGACCGCCCGAGCGCTGAGGAACCAGGCGGCCCCGGGCCCGGGCGGCCGACACCTGACACTTGTCATGGACCGAGCCACGCGTACCTCACTGCGGTGCGATGACTACGACATCTACCGGGGAACCCCCGGTCGCGGGAGAGTACTGGCATGACCTCGAACACCGCTCCCCGGCACAGCGAACCGGACGCCCCCCGCCCCACTCGGGAGGAGGCCCTCAAGGCCGCCAGGCAGAAGTGGGACCGCGAGGAGGCCGAGCGCGGCAAGGACCAGTGGAAGGGCATGAAGCCCTGGCAGGGCAGCATGAAGCGGCAGGACAAGGTTCTGCTCTGGCTCCTCATCGGTATCCCGGCCTTCTTCCTCCTGACCATGCCGCTGCGTCCGCTCTTCGTCGCGGACCACCCGATCCCCCTGGCGTTCGTCACGGGCAGCCACGCCGCGGTCGGGGCCGCCTCCGCCTTCGCCGGCGTCGGGCAGGGATCGGTGTGGCTCGTGCTCGTCGCCGGCGTGGTCGGCAAGGTGAAGATCGACTGGCTCTTCTGGTGGGTGGGCCGCCGCTGGGGACGCGGCATCGTGCACTTCCTCGTCCCGAGTGAGCGGGGCCGGCGGTTCGCCGAACGCCTGGAGACGATGAACCCGTGGATCATGCGGCTGTTCATCCCGCTGAGCTACCTGCCGGGCGTACCCGGCGGCATCCCGCACGTCATCGCCGGGGTGAGCGGGATGCGCCTGCGCACCTACCTGCTGTTGGACGTGATCGGCGCCCTGATGATCACCTCCGTCGTCGCCTTCGTCGGGTACCACTCG
Organism: Nocardiopsis moroccensis; assembly: GCF_055763695.1. Taxonomy (NCBI): domain Bacteria; kingdom Bacillati; phylum Actinomycetota; class Actinomycetes; order Streptosporangiales; family Nocardiopsidaceae; genus Nocardiopsis; species Nocardiopsis moroccensis. Next base: position 4,607,700 of record NZ_CP199747.1, read on the forward strand.
GGGCAGGCCGGGGTGGACGTGGTCCTGCTCGTGGACAGGTACGCCATCTGGCTCACGTTCGCGCTCATCTTCGGTATGGCGGCGATCCCCCTCCGCACCAGCATCAAGGACCAGCGGGAGCGCAGGGCGCGGGCCCTCCGGGAGGCGGCCGAGGCCTACGATGCCGAGACCGCCCGGCTCGCCGCCAGGAGCGAGGGCTCCGCCGGAACCGGGGACTCCGCCGGGGCCGAGAGCGCCCCGGGAGCCCCCGCTGACCTCACCGGGACGGATCACGACCCCGTGACCAGCGAGGACTCCCGAAAGTAGGGTCGCGGGCGCGCATGGTCACGCGCGGAAGCGGGGTCCGCGACTAGGCTGGCGTTCGGCAATCCGACACCCCGGGCAAGCCGGCTGCACTGGGTGCGTCACAAACACACTCAAGGAGATCCCGTCATGGGACAGCAACACTTCGACCTGGTCGTCCTCGGCGCCGGGCCGGGCGGTTACGTCGCCGCGATCCGCGCGACCCAGCTCGGCCTCAAGACCGCCGTCATCGAGGAGAAGTACTGGGGCGGGGTCTGCCTCAACGTGGGCTGCATCCCCTCCAAGGCGCTCCTGCGCAACGCCGAACTCGCCCACCTGTTCCACAACGACGCCGACCTGTTCGGTATCAGGGTGGACGGGACGGTCGAGTTCGACTACGGCAAGGCGTTCAGCCGCAGCCGCGAGGTCGCGGACGGCCGGGTCAAGGGCGTCCACTTCCTGATGAAGAAGAACGGGATCACCGAGCTCAACGGGCGCGGCACCTTCGTCGACGACCACACGGTCGAGGTCAGGGGCGAGGACGGGTCGACCAACACCGTCACGTTCGACAACGCGGTGATCGCCGCCGGGTCGTCCACGAAGCTGATCCCGGGGACCTCCCTGTCCGAGCGGGTCGTCACCTACGAGGAGCAGATCCTCAGCGAGGAGCTCCCCGGAAGCATCATCATCGCGGGCGCGGGCGCCATCGGCGTCGAGTTCGCCTACGTGATGAGCAACTACGGGGTCGATGTCACCATCGTGGAGTTCCTCGACCGGATGGTGCCGATGGAGGACGAGGAGGTCTCCAAGGAGATCGCCCGCGCCTACAAGAAGCTCGGTGTGAAGGTCATGACCTCCACCAGGGTGGAGAAGGTCGAGGACACCGGTTCCGGGGTCAGGGTCACCGTCTCCGACAGCGACGGCAAGGAGCAGGTCCTGGAGGCCGGGAAGCTGCTGCAGGCGATCGGGTTCGAGCCCAACGTCGAGGGCTATGGCCTGGAGCAGGCGGGTGTGGCGCTGACCGAACGGCGCGCCATCGACATCGACTCCCGCGGCCGCACCAGCGTCCCGCACATCTACGCGATCGGCGACGTCACCGCCAAGCTCATGCTGGCGCACACCGCCGAGGCCATGGGGATCGTCGCGGTGGAGACCATCGCGGGCGCCGAGACCCAGGAGATCGACTACCGGTTCATCCCGCGGGCCACCTACTGCCAGCCGCAGATCGCCAGCTTCGGGTACTCCGAGAAGGAGGCCAGGGATGCGGGCTTCGACGTGCAGGTCGCCAAGTTCCCGTTCATGGCCAACGGCAAGGCGCACGGCCTGGGCGACACCCGGGGCTTCGTGAAGATCATCTCCGACGGCAGGTACGGGGAGTTCCTGGGCGCCCACCTGGTCGGTCCGGACGTCACCGAGCTGCTTCCGGAGCTGACCCTGGCCCAGCAGTGGGACCTGACGGTGCACGAGGTGGCACGCAACATCCACGCCCACCCCACCCTCAGCGAAGCGGTCAAGGAAGCCGTGCACGGCCTGGCCGGCCACATGATCAACTTCTGATCCGCTCACGGTCCGCGGGGCCGGTCCCGGGAGCACCCCGGAACCGGTCCCGCAGCCAGGGGACGGGGAGGGCGCCCCGGACCCGCCGGACTTGCTAGGTTTCCCTGTGTCCCCCGCCGGAGCCCCCTCCCACAGCCCGGCGCACCCCGAACCGAAAGCCACCCATGCGCCTGATCCCGTCCACACCCCTTTCATGCCTGGGCACAGCCGTCGCCGCGGTCGTCATCGGCGGTGTCGTCCTCGTCGGCTGCGATGTGGTCGACCTCGACCTGGACCTGAACCTGTCGTCGGGCGACTCGGACTCCCCCGCGGAGGAGGCGAGCGCCGACCCGAGCCCCGAGGACGCGGAGGAGGGCCAGGAGGAGACCGCCTCGTCCTACGGCCTCCCCGAGTCGTGTGAGGCCGCGGGCGCAGCCCAGATCGTCGAGGGCGTGGCCCCGGGGACGGTCCTGACCGAGGAGAGCGGGCCCGTCGAGGGGATCGAGGACGCCGAGCAGCTCTCCTGCACGTTCAGCGAGGGGGGTACCGATCCGGGCACCCCCTCGTTCACCCTCGTGTTCACCTCGGGCGCCGACCCCAGCGCCAACCCGGACGTCGTGCGGGTGCCCGGATCCGAAGCGGAGATGAACTGGGAGGTGGACGTCGACGTGGACGTGGACACCTACCACACGGAGGACTCCGACGACCTCGGCGGCGACCTGGAGTACGTCGGCACCGTGGACGGCTCCAGCCGCCACCTGTACCTGCAGCTGCCCGGTGACTTCCACGTCACCGCGATCGCCTACTTCGACGAGGTCGAGCGCGGCGACCTCGAACGCATCGTCCTCCAGGCCGCCGGCCAGATCCGGAACTAGGACTCCCCGGAACACGGGCCCGGGCCCGGGGAAGCCGCCCCGGGAACCCCGCGAACACGAGGGGCCGCCGACAGCGCGTCGGCGGCCCCTCACCCGGTGGCCGGGCCGGTCCTCGGCCCCGGACCGACGCGAGGCGACGGCCCGGGGAGGACGCTGCTAGTAGTCGACCGGGATCTCCTCGAACTCACCGAACGGGCCGGCGCGCAGGGTCAGCTCCTCCACGTCCACCGGGGGCGCGGGGAAGACCGCGACCAGCTCGTGGGTGTTACCGGGCTGGATCATGTGCACCTCCTCGGCGAAGCTGCTGTAGCGGTTCTCACCGAAGTCCATCTGCGCCACGTAGCGCACCAGTCCGCTCTCCGGCTCGAACAACTGGAAGCCACCGAGCGTGCCCTTGTTGAACTGCTCGGGGCCGCCCGCCACCGTCTCCGAACCGCCCAGCTCGGGGGTGAGGGGTTCGTCGGTGGTGTTGGTCATCGCCACGGTGCCGATGACGTAGGCACCGTCCCGGCGGAGCGGGTAGACCTCCAGGCGCACCCCGCCCTCCTCGCCCTCGGCGACCACGGAGCCCGGGTCGTCGCTGTAGGGCGCGGGCCAGGTGACGTTGCGCTGGGCCACGCCCAGGCCGTCGTCGTCGTACTCCTCCTCCTCGGTCGCCTCGACCGTGGGGTTGAAGACGTAGGAGAACTCGACCCGGCGGTTGCGGGCGCGCGCCTGCTCGTCGTCGGGACCGCCCTCGCGCGCGATGGGCTCGCGCTTGCCCCGCCCCTCGACCTCCAGGCTGTAGTCGGTGCCGAGTTCCTCCGCGAGCAGGTCGCGCACGGACTCGGCGCGCTCCACCGACAGGTTGTCGTTGTAGGCGTCGTCCCCGATGCCGTCCGTGTGGCCGATGACGGTGATGGTGGGGTCGTCGGGGTCGACGTTGTCCGCCAGCGTGGTGGCAGCGCGCCGCACCACGTCGGCCGCGCTCTCGGTCAGGTCCGAGCGGTCGAACTCGAACATCACGTCCGAGTGCAGCGAGATGATCTCGCGGTCGCCGTCACGGGTGGTGGAGGCGACCTCGGAGTCGACGAAGCTCTGCACCCACCCCTCGTCGGCCTGTGCGTCCTCGTCGGGGGCCCGGTTGGCGAAGGTGAGGTTCTCGCCTCGTCCGGGCGGGTTGTCGAGGGTGAGGTGGTCCGGTCCGTTGGGGTTCTCCGGGGCCTCCCGCTCGGCCTCCACGTCCTGGACCGGGATGCCGGTCATGGCGCCCAGGCCGCTGCCGACGAAGGTCACCTGCGCGACCTCGTCGGGGATGCGCGGGAAGTAGCGGGTGTACTCGTTGGTGACCCCGTCGTGCACGGGGTAGAGGCCGTCCCCGTTCGGGCTCTCCGAGCCGTACTTGAGGCCTTCCCCGTCGAGGAACTGCCGGTACACCCGGCCGGTGAGCGGGTCGACGAGGGTGTGCGCCATGCTCAGGTTCCGGTTGGGCCCGGTGAAGTCGTCCAGGTAGGTGACCTCGTAGTGCATGACCGTGTACTCGTCGGTCCGTTCCAGGCCGGTGATCGAGAAACGCATCTCGGCGTCCTGACCGGTGTCCTGGAAGATGCGACCCTCACGGACGTAGGGGAACTCCTCCCTGACCTCCGGCGGACCCGACGCGTCGCCGAAGGTCTCGGACCACCAGTCGGACACGGGGGTACAGCCGCTGAGCAGGAGGCTGCCCGAGACCATGAGCGCGACCACGGTGAGGGGCGTCTTCCGCGCCATGTGGGGGAACTCCGATCGTTGAGGAGACGTACGGGCAACATCCTGCAGCACTCGTGGGGCCGAACCGACCACAGCGTCCCGGTAGGACCGCCGTCGACCGCCCTGGCCAGGGGTGATCCCTATGGGGGATTCTTCGGTTACCGGCACCTGCCGAAACGGGTGAGTCGAGCACCGCACAACGGGCATCAGGCACGTAGAGTTACAGTTCTGTTACCCAGGGAGATCCCTCGGAGGCGTGACGATGCGCAAGACCACCCTCGCCTCGGCCGCGGCGGCCCTCGTGCTGGTTCTGGCTGCCTGCGGCGGCGGTGACCGGGACCAGACCGGGCAGGGGGCCGCCCGGGAAACCCCGCAGGAGGCTTCGGCCGACGTCGGGGGCACGGCGGAGCCCTTCGGCCCCGGATGCTCGGACTTCCCCGGCGAGGGATCGGGAAGCTTCGACGAGATGGCCGGGCACCCGTTCGCCACGGCCATCGCCGACAGCCCGGTCCTGGGCAATCTGTCCGAGGCCCTGGAGCGGGCCGGACTCAGCGAGGACCTGGACGCGGCCGAGGGGCTCACCGTGTTCGCACCCACCGACGACGCCTTCGACATGTATCCGGACGGGGAGATGGACGAAATCCTCGGGAACCCGGAGGGCCTGGCGTACGTGCTCAACCAGCACGTGATCGAGGGACGGGTCCCGACCGAGGAACTGGACGAGGGCGTGTTCGACTCCCGCAACGGCGGACTGCTGCGCGCCACCGCCTCGGACGGCGAGTACACCGTCAACGGCTACGCGCCCGTGGTCTGCGGTGACGTCCGGACCGCCAACGCCACGGTCCACGTGGTGGGCATGCTCCTCCTCCCCTCCTGAGCGGTGCCCCGCAGAGACCGTCCGGCACCCGTCCGAAGCCCGCTGGAAGAGGAACCGAAAAAAATGCCCGGTCCACCAATCCGTTCCCGCACCGGCCCCGAATGCCCCACGTGAACACCAGGACACGTGGGGAACAGAACCGGTCACACGGCGGACGACGAACGGCTGTCGGTGTGGTCATCGGCCTGCTGGTCGTCGCAACGGCGCTCGGTTTCGGCGAACTCGCCGCCGGGCTCCTGCGCGCGACCTCTCCCGTGGTCACGGTCGGCGACGCGCTCGTCGACAACAGTCCCCCGTTCCTCATGGAGTGGGCGATCTCGCTCTTCGGTACGGCCGACAAGGCCGTCCTGATCACCGGAGTGCTGGTCATCCTCGTGTTGGTCGGGGCGGTGCTCGGTGTCGTGGCTCTGCGCCGCCCCCTGGTGGGGTACGCGGGACTGCTGGTGTTCGCGGCGGCGGGGCTCGCCGCCGTCGTCCTCCGCCGTGCCGACGACCTGGGGGCGGCTTCGGCCGTGGTCGTCGGTACGGCGGCGGCAGCCGTGGCCCTCGCCCTCCTGCTGAGGAAGGGGCGAGCCCTCACCGGGCCGGGGAGCGACACCGAAGCAGGGACCGGGGAGGATGACGTCCACGGGACCACGCAGGGGACCGGCCCCGTGGGTAGGCAAGGGGAGGCCGAGCCGTCGGCGGACGCGGAGGGCGCCACGGCCGCCGCGCCCGCTCCAGGACCGGACCGCGGACCGGGCAGGCGCGGTTTCGTCCTCACCGCGGCGGGGGTCCTCGCCGCCGCCGGATCCGCCGGCGCCCTCGGACGCTGGCTGCCCTCCCTGACGTCCGGTGCGGGTTCCCGGGCCGAACTGGCCCTGCCCGCACCCGCCTCGGCCCTGCCCCCGCTGCCGGCCGGCACCGACCTCGGCATCCCCGGGCTGGCCCGTTTCACCACCCCGAACAAGGACTTCTACCGGATCGACACCGCGCTGACCATCCCGCGGCTGGACTCCACCCGGTGGACGCTGCGCGTGCACGGCATGGTGGACCGGCCCTTCGAGATCGACATGGACGAACTGCTGTCCCGTCCGCTCGTCGAGGCGGACATCACCCTGGCCTGCGTGTCCAACCAGGTCGGCGGGGACCTGGTGAGCAACACCCGGTGGCTCGGTTTCCCCCTCGCCGACCTCCTGCGCGAGGCCGGGGTCCGGTCCGGCGCCGACCAGATCCTCAGCACCTCCAGCGACGGCTGGACCTGCGGAACCCCCACCGAGGTCGTCATGGACGGCCGCGACGCGCTCCTTGCGATCGGCATGGGCGGCGAACCCCTCCCCCACGTCAACGGCTACCCCGCGCGGATGGTGGTGCCCGGTCTGTACGGATTCGTCAGCGCCACCAAGTGGGTCACCGACATCAAACTCACCCGCTTCGCCGACGAACAGGCCTACTGGGCCCAGCGCGGCTGGGGGGTGCGGGCACCGGTCAAGACCATGTCCAGGGTCGACGTGCCCGCCCCGCTCGGCCGGGTCGACTCCGGCGAGGTCGTGCTGGCCGGGGTCGCCTGGGCCCAGCACCGCGGGATCGACGCGGTGGAGGTGCGGGTGGACGACGGCGACTGGTGGGAGGCCGAGCTCGCCGCCGTCCCCGGGATCGACACCTGGATCCAGTGGGTCGCCGAGACCACCCTCGACCCCGGCAACCACTCCGTCCAGGTCCGGGCCACCGACTCCACCGGGTTCACCCAGCCCGCCGAACGGGTGGACCCGACCCCCGACGGCGCCACCGGCCGGCACCGCATCCAGTTCACGGCGACCTGAGGCCCGGCCCCCGGGCCGCCGGAGAGAACACCAGCCCAACAGACCATCACGGACAGCAACAAACCGGACACGAAATAGTAATGACAAGGGAGATAACAATGATCCGCAAGAGCGCGCTCACCACCACCGCCGCGGCCGCCGCCCTCGCCTTCGGCCTGACCGCCTGTGGCGGCATGGACGACAGCGGTGCCGAGGAGAACACCGAGACCGGTAGCGCCGAGGAGACCGAGGGCACCGGCATGGACGAGGGTATGGACGAGAGCACCCAGACCGCGGGCGAGAACTTCGGCCCGGGCTGCGCCGAGGTGCCCGAGGACGGTGACGGCAGCTTCGAGGGCATGGCCCAGGACCCGGTCGCCACCGCGGCGTCCAACAACCCGCTGCTGTCCACGCTGGTCACGGCCGTGGGCGAGGCGGACCTGGTCGACACGCTGAACTCGGCCGAGGACATCACCGTCTTCGCGCCCACCAATGACGCGTTCGACAAGATCCCCGAGGAGGACCTGAACGCCCTCCTCGAGGACCAGGAGCAGCTCACCGAGGTGCTGACCTACCACGTGGTCGAGGGCGAGCAGGCTCCCGACGCGCTGGAGGACGGCACGTTCACCTCGCTCCAGGGCGACGACGTCACCACGGAGGGCTCCGGCGAGGAGTTCACGGTGAACGGCAACTCGAAGGTGGTCTGCGGCAACGTCCAGACCTCCAACGCGACCGTCTACATCGTCGACACGGTCCTGATGCCCTCCTAGTGGGAGGCTGTTCCGGCCTGAGGCCCCCGGGCGGTCCGAGCGTTGACGCCGGGCCGTCCGGGTCCCGGTCCGGGACCCGGGGGCGGCGTCCGCGCCGCCCCTTCCGAACGAAGAGCCGTACCCCCGATACGAGAAGGGTTCAGATGGACAGGGCAGCAGCGGTACCGCGGGAGGCGGCCGATGCCGTTCCACCTGGGCTGGAGGAGCTGCTGCTCCTGGTCGCACGCGGCGACGAACGGGCCTTCGGCCGGGTCTACGACCTGATCAGCCCGTCCGTCTACGGTCTGGTGCGCCGTATCCTGCGCGATCCGGCCCAGTCGGAGGAGGTCGCCCAGGAGGTCATGGTCGAGGTGTGGCGCAGTGCCTGCCGCTACGACGCCCGCAGGGGGAGCCCGCAGGCCTGGGTGATGACCCTCGCCCACCGCAGGGCGGTGGACCGGGTGCGCTCGGAGCAGGCCAACAGCGACCGCGAGGCCAGGGCGGCCGCCGCGGGCACCGAGCGCCCCTACGACGAGGTGGCCGAGGAGGCCACCAACAGGCTCGAACGAGAACGGGTGCGCCGATGTCTGGACACCCTGACCGAACTCCAGGAGCAGTCGGTGCGGCTGGCCTTCTACGGCGGGTACTCCTACCGTGAGGTGGCCAAGCTGCTGTCCGCGCCCCTGGGAACCATCAAGACGCGCATGCGTGACGGACTGATCAGGCTACGGGACTGTTTGGGGGTGGAATGGTGAGAAGGACGCTCAACCAGGACCTGCACACGCTGTCGGGCGCCTACGCGCTGAACGCCCTCACCCCGACCGAGAGCGTCCGTTTCGAGGACCATCTCGCCGACTGCGACTCCTGCGTACAGGAGGTCCGGGGTTTCACCGAGACCTCCGCCCTGCTGGCGTCGGCAACCGCCCAGACGCCCCCCGCCGAGCTGCGGGAGCGGGTGCTGGAGGAGGTATCGCGGACCCGTCAACTCGCCCCGGCGCCCGAACGCCTGCCCGAGCCCCGGCGGCGCGGCTGGCCCTGGGCTCTCGGACTGGCCCTGGCCGCCTGCCTGGCCGCGGTCCTGGCCCTGGGTGCGCTGGTGGTCGAACAGCGCCGTCAGGTGGACGAGCTCCGGGCCAACGAACAGCAGATCGCCGCGGTGATCTCGGCGCCGGACGCGGTCTCCACCAGCGCCCAGCCCATGGAGGGCGTGAACGTCACAGTCGTGCACTCGGAGAGTCTGGGCAACCTGGTGTTCAGCGCGCACGGCCTGGAACAGCTGCACGACGAGGACTACCAGCTCTGGCTGACCCGGGACGACGGCACCGTGTACTCGGCCGGCCTGATCTCCGTTGACGACTCGGGGTTCGTGCTGCCGGTGCTCGCGGAGCCGGACGAGCTGACCGAGGGCGTCGCGGTGACCATCGAGCCCGAGGGCGGTTCGCAGCAGCCCACCACCGAGCCGGTGATGGCGATGCCGGTCACGGGCTGACCCGCCGACCCGAGAGTTCCCTCCTGCGGCCCCGCCCCTCGGCGGGGCCGCTCCGTTTCCGGGGCCGGGCCGCGGTCAGGGCACCGCGATCTCCTCCGGCCGGGGCAGGTCCCGCGTGGTGGGGCCGAGCGTGAACAGGGCGGCCAGCGCCGACACGACCGCCATCATCAAAAAGACCGGGGACGGCCCGGCCAGGTCGAAGACGATCCCCACGGTGAGGATCCCGACCGGCTGGGACAGCAGGGACATGAACGTCACCGCGCCGAGCGCCCGCCCCTGGTGGTGGTCGGGCACGGAGGTCGCGACGTAGCCGTAGAACACCGCGTTCACACACGGAACCGCGGCGAACACACAGCCCGCGATCAGCCCGAGCGAGAGCACGCCCGGGGCGGCCAGGAGCGCCAGCGCGCACACGGGGGCGAGCCAGGCGGTGAAGAGCAGGATCACCGTGGGCCGCACCCAGCGCACGACGATCCCCGCGACCAGGGCACCGACCAGACCGCCGGTCCCCGCCAGGGAGACGGTCAGGCCGACCACGAGGTTGTCGGCCCCCCGGTCGTCGGCCGTGGCGATGAGCGCCAGGAACACCCCGGTCTGGGTGAAGGCGACGTTGAAACCGACGATCCACAGCATCATCGGCCGCAGGATCGGGTGCCTGGCCAGCAGGGCGAAGCCGCTCACCGAGCCGCGCAGGCTCCACCGCTCCGGCTCGGCCGGGCGGTCGGCCTGCATGGGTCTGCGGATACGCAGGATCAGGACCGCGGACAGCAGGTAGAAGAAGGCTTCGCCCAGGAAGGGGAAGGCACGGCCCAGACTGAAGAGGAACCCGGCGACGGGTGCGCCGAGGGCGGTCGTGGTGAAGAAGCGGATCTGGTTCTGCGCGGCCGCGTCGGCCATCTGCGACGGCGGCACGAGCTGTTTGACCGCGGCCATGGCGACCGGGTTGGAGACCCCCATCAGCGCCGAGGACACCACCGCCACACAGACCACCAGGGGGACCGTCGCGTAGCCGCCGAACAGCGCGGCGGCGAAGGAGACGAGGAGGACCAGACGGCCGAGATCGCAGACCAGCAGTACGGTGCGCCGGTCGACCCGGTCGGCGAGTGCCCCGCCGAGCACCGCCGTGACCATGGCGGTGGCCACCTGGGCGGCGCCGACGGCTCCGGCCTGGGCCGCCGACCCGGCCAGCAGCAGCATGAGGAGCGGGTAGGCGACCTCGCCGCTCTCCTTGCCCAGGCCGGCGAGGAAGCGGCTCGTCCACAGGGCCTGGAAGTCCTGGTTGCGCAGGAGGGGTGCGGCCGCGGCCGCAGCGTCCACCGGCGGGGCCGGGAGCGGGTGCGGCTTTCGCCGTTCCATCGTCATGGCGTGTGGGCCCCCGTCGTGTTCCCCGAGGGGGTCGGGACGGCCCGGGATCCCGCTCCGGGCGTCGGTCCTGTCGCCCCCGGCACGGTGTGCATGCGGTTCGCGGGCGTCAGGTGCGGAATGCGGAAAGCACGAAGGAGGGTGTTTCGGGGGGTGGGTTGCTCATGTCGCCATTATGCGCCTGTTGTGGGCATCAGCGAGCTTTTGAGTAAGTATGTGGCACCTATTCAGGGAAATGGCCACTATCGGCCTCATGTGCACCGTCCGGGGCTTCGTGCGTCCCGCGACCGGCGGCGCCCTCCGGAAGGTGCCACCGCTCCGGAGGGCGCCGTACCGGGTTCTGCCCGCGACCGGACCGTGCGGTCCGCGGCCTAGTCGTGCAGGAGCTCCTCGGCCCGGCGGCCGGGGAGGTGCCCCTGGGCCGCGGCCTCGATCGTCCACGGCGTGCGTTCGACGTAGGCGACCACGAAGGCCACGAGCAGCGACCCTCCGGCGATCAGCGCGTAGGAGGCGGTCCACCCGCCGGTGAGTTCACCGAGGAGGCCGAACAGCAGCGGACCGCCCAGTGCGATACCGCTGCCCGCGCCCTGGACGAACCCGGAGAGGGCGGCGGCGCCCTGCGGGGTGGCGCTCCGCGCGTTGATCATGGTCATGGTGACCACGAACAGGCTGGTGCCCAGGCCGAGGAAGAGGGCCCACACCGGAACGAACTGCGGCGCCAGGGCCACCCCGAGGTAGCCGACCGCGTAGCCGCCCAGCCCCAGGGCGACGATCGGGAAGGTGTTGGCCGCCCGGAGGGTGACGGTGGGCGCGACGAGGCCGAACAACAGGCTGGTGCCGACCATCAGCGAGACCATGCTCCCGGCCATGGCCGCGCTGTGCCCGGCGTCGGTGAGCAGGGCGGGGAGCCACGTGAACATCGTGAAGACGTTCCAGGTGACCATGCCGAACAGCAGCGCCATCCGCCAGGCCATGCCCACCCGCCAGATCGGACGGGCCAGGGCCGCCCCACCGGAGGGGGCGGAGGCGCGGGGTGCGCTGGACCCGGACCCGGCCCACTGGAAGGTCCACAGCACGGCCGCGGCCAGGGCCAGGAGGGACCAGGCCCCCAGGGCCACCCGCCAGCCGGCGACCTCGGCCAGGGGGACGGCGACCAGGGGCGGGAAGAGGGCGCCGATGTGGATGGCGACCATCTGAACGGTGCTCAGGGCGGCCAGCCGGTCCGGGAAGTACTGCTTGATGAGCGGAGGCAGCACGACGTTGCCCAGGGCGGCGCCGGTGAGCGCGACCCCGGTGAGCAGCAGCAGGGTTCCGGTGTCGGGCGCGAAGGCGCGCAGGACCTGGCCCGCGCCTGCCAGCAGCATGCTGAGCGCGGCCGTGGCCTCGGGCCCCAGGCGGCGCATGATCGCGGGGGTGACCAGGCCGAAGACCGCGAAGGCGATCAGCGGCAGGGTGCCGAAGACGCCGACGACGGTGGCGGCGAAGCCGAACTCCGCCCCCACCGTGGTCAACAGCGGGGACAGCGAGGTGACCACGAGGCGCAGGTTGAGCGCCGCGCAGACGATGGCGACCAGGGCCAGGATGCGGCCCCGTAGTTCCGGGCGTACCGACGATCGGTCGGTGACGGCCACGACAGAGGAAGGTCTCATGGTGAAGGACGTCCCTTTGTGTTGCGGTGGTGCGGCGTTGCACCAGAGCGGGGCCGACCGGCGGGCGACACTGCCGTCCAGGGAAGGGTCTCTTCCTGGCGAGCCAAATACGACCTTTTCGCTTAAATGTTACGCATGCTCCGGAGTCAAACACAACAACCCGTATTAAGTACGGGTAAACTGCGATCATGGCTGATCTTGACGAACTAGATACGGCGATCCTGGCCGAACTCCAGTCAGACGCACGAAAAACCAACCGCGACGTGGCCGCGGCGGTGGGCGCATCGCCCACGACCACGCTGGACAGGACCCGTGCACTGCGGGAGAAGGGTGTGATTCGGGGCTCACTGCTGGACGTGGACCTCGAACTCATCGGCCGTCCGGTCCAGGCGCTCATCACCGTGAGTGTGGTGAAGCCCTCCCGGCACAACATCGAGGCCTTCCGCGACTGGGTCCGGTCCCTGCCGGACACCCTGTCGGTCTTCGTCACCTCCGGGAACGAGGACTTCCTGGTGCACGTGGCCCTGCCGGACAACAACAGCCTGTACGCCTTCGTCGTGGACAAGCTGACCGAACGCCCCGAGGTCGCCGACGTGCGCGCCTCGATCGTCTACGAACACCTGCGCAACAACCGGATCGCCCCGGCCAACGCCCGGGCCCACCGCCGCCACCACTGACCCGGTGCCCCCGGGGCGGTCCGGGCCCGGCTCGGGGGCTAGCCTTGCGGCGCCACCCGCCCCCTCCCCGAGACACCCGATGACCCCATCCATCGTCACCGCGGTCCTGGTCGCGGCACTGCTCCACGCGACGTGGAACGCGATCGCGCACGCGATCACCGACCGCCTGCTCGGTTTCGCACTGATCGGCCTCGGCGGGATGCTCGCGACCGCGCCACTGCTGTTCGTGGTCGGAACGCCGCCGCCCGAGGCCTGGCCGCTCCTGATCGGCTCCCTGGCCGCCCACCTGCTGTACCTGACCCTGCTGATGCTGTCCTACCGGACCGGTGACTTCGGCCAGGTCTACCCGCTGGCGCGGGGAACGGCACCCTGGGTGGTCGCCCTCGTCGGCGCGGTCCTGTTCGGTGAGACGCTGCCGCCGACGGAACTCGCCGGGGTCCTGATCGTCTCCGCCGGACTGATGGTCCTGGTGTTCGCGGGCGGCCTGCCCCGAAGACACCACCTGCCCGCACTCCTGGCCGCCTTCGCGACCGGCCTGGCCATCGCCGCGTACACCGTGGTGGACGCCTACGGTGTACGCCTGACCCGGAACCCGGTCGGCTACATCACCTGGATCATGATGCTCCAGGGGCCCGTGTTCCTCCTGGTCGCACTGGCCACCCGACGCCGGAGACTGGTCGAGCAGCTCCGTCCGATCTGGAAGGTCGGCCTGGTGGGCGGCGCGGTCAGCGCCGGCGCCTACGGCCTGGTCCTGTGGGCCCAACTGTCGGGCGCGGTCGCGGGGATCGCGGCGCTCCGGGAGACCAGCATCGTGTTCGCGGCACTGATCGGTCTGGTGTTCTTCCGGGAGCGCTTCGGTCCGGCCCGGATCACCGCCGCCGCCGTGGTCGTGACCGGGGTTCTCCTGCTGTCCCTCTGAGCCCGGCCGCGGCGCTGCCACCGGCCCCAGCTCCGAGCACGGTTCGGGTCCGTCGTAGGCTGACCGATGTGACTGGAGTCTCATCGCCTCCCGGGGCCGACGAGAGCGCCGAGATCCGCCGGCTCTGGCAGGACCTCGGACTCCCCGGCCTCGTGGACGTGCACACGCACTTCATGCCCGCCAACGTCCTGCGCAAGGTGTGGGACCACTTCGACGCCCTGGGGCAGGGCGTCTGGCCCATCACCTACCGGGAGACGCAGGAGGACCGCGTCGCCCTGCTGAGAGCCTTCGGGGTCCGGTACTTCACCGCGCTCTCCTACCCGCACCGGCCCGGCATGGCCCGCTGGCTCAACGACTGGGCCGCCGACTTCGCCGCCGGACACCCCGACTCGCTGCGCAGCGCCACCTTCTTCCCCGAACCCGAGGCCGGGGACTACGTGGCCGAGGCGATCGGCTCGGGGGCGCGGATCTTCAAGGCCCACCTCCAAGTCGGCGGCTACGACCCGAGGGACCCCCTGCTCAGCGGCGTCTGGGGAGTCCTCGCCGACTCCGGGACCCCGGTCGTGGTGCACTGCGGGTCCGGCCCCCTGCCCGGTGAGTTCACCGGCCCCGGACCCTTCTCCGAGGTCCTCCGGGCCCACCCGGACCTGACCGCCGTGGTCGCCCACGCGGGCGCCCCCGAGTACTCGGCCTTCCTGGACCTGGCCGAACAGTACGACCGCATCCACCTGGACACCACCATGGCGTTCACCCCGTTCATCGAACGCCTGGCCCCCTACCCCCGGGCCGAACTCCCGCGGCTCCGGGACCTGGGGCACCGCGTCCTGCTGGGCACCGACTTCCCGAACATCCCCTACTCCTACGGCGAGCAGCTGCGGGTCCTGGTCGAACTGGACCTGGGCCCCGACTGGCTCCGAGGGGTCCTGCACGACAACGCCGCCGGGCTCTTCGGGCTGTGAACCCGGACGACCCCTCCGGCACGGCGCCGGCGGGCCGACGCCACCGGGCCGCACCACGAACCGCTCCGACACAGCACCACAGGCAGCACCACACAGAGAGGGCACGATGGAACTCACCCTGACCCCCCTGGAGTTCGCCCGCCGCACCCGCAGGCTGTACCCGCGGCGTGAGGCGGTGGTCGACAGGGAGTTCCGGCTGACCTACGAACAGTTCTTCGACCGCTGCGACCGCTGGTCGTCCGCCCTCCAAGGCATGGGCGTGGAGCACGGCGACCGGGTCGCCTACATCGCACCCAACACCCACGCGCAGCTGGAGTCCTTCTACGCGGTGCCGCAACTGGGCGCCGTCCTCGTCCCGGTCAACTTCCGCCTGACCGCCGACGACTTCGTCTACATCGTCAACCACTCCGGCGCCAAGGTGCTGTGCGTGCACTCCGACCAGCTCGACGCGGTCGACGGCGTACGCGACCGGATGCCGGACGTGGAGCGGTTCGTGGCCCTGGAGGGTGCCCGCCCCGGTTGGGAGGACTACGAGTCCCTGGTCGCCTCGTCCGACCCCGGCTTCACCCGCCCGGAGATCGCGGAGACGGACCTGCTGACCATCAACTACACCTCGGGAACCACCGCCCGCCCCAAGGGGGTGATGATCACCCACCGCAACGCGTACATGAACTCGGTGGGCACCCTGCTGCACCTGCGCATCGGGCTCGGCGAGAAGTACCTGTGGACCCTGCCGATGTTCCACGCCAACGGCTGGACCTACACCTGGACGGTCACGGCGGCCGGAGGCACCCACGTGTGCCTGCCCGCCATGGACCCGGCGAAGGTGTTCGAGCTGATCCGCACCGAGGAGGTCACCTGGCTGTGCGCGGCCCCCACGGTGCTGATCATGCTCTCCAACACCCCTGCCGCCACCCGCGGCCCCGTCCCCGCCGGGGTGCACGTGGTCACCGCCGGAGCCTCGCCCGCGGCCGAGACCATCGAGCGGCTGGAGGAGGACTTCGGCTGGACCCTCACCCACGTGTACGGGCTCACCGAGACCACGCCCTTCATCACCGTCTGCGAACCCCGCCCCGAGCACCGGGACCTGCCCGTGCGCGAACGCGGCGCGGTCAAGGCCCGCCAGGGCGTCGAGCTGATCACCTCCGGTGAGCTCCGCGTGGTCGACGAGTCCGGTGCCGAGGTGCCCTGGGACGGCACCACGGTCGGCCAGATCACCGTGCGCGGAAACGTCGTGATGAAGGGCTACTACAACGATCCCGAGGCCACCGAGAAGGCGATGGGGGACGGCTGGTTCCGCACCGGCGACGCCGCCGTCACCCACCCGGACGGCTACGTGGAGATCCAGGACCGCATCAAGGACGTGATCATCTCCGGCGGGGAGAACATCTCCTCGGTCGAGGTGGAGGGGGTTCTGCTACGCCACCCGGCGGTGCTGGAGGCGGCGGTCGTGGGCGTCCCGCACGAGCGCTGGGGCGAGACCCCGCGCGCCTGCGTGGTGCTGCGCGAGGGGGCCTCGGCGACGGAGGAGGAGGTCATCGCCTTCGCCCGGGACAACCTCGCGCACTTCAAGGCGCCCACCCAGGTGGAGTTCGTGCGGCAGCTGCCCAAGACCGCCACCGGCAAGATCCAGAAGTTCGTGCTGCGCGGCGGCGCCTCCGCCGTGACCCGGCAGTAGGGGACGGCAACGGCTCGTCCCGGGTGCGGCCCCGACCCATGGTGGCGGGGCCGCTGCCCGTGGCTAACCGGGATCCGGGGTGAGCAGGACGAACCCCGCGCCGAGCGGGTCGGCGCACATCGCCGGCCGTCCCACCCCGGGTACGTCGTCCGGGCCCATGTACACCCGGCCCCCGGCTGCCTCCACCTCGGCGGCGGACCTGTCGCAGTCGGCGGCGTGCAAGACCGGGTGCCAGTCGGCCCGCCCCTGCGTCTGCGGCAGGTCTGCCGGGGCCACGCCCATGATCCCGCCGAAGTACCGGTCCTCGCCCAGCCCCGCGGGGCGGACCGTCGAGTAGGTCCCCTGGCCGCCGGGCAGTTCGACGTCGTTGAACTCCCAGCCGAACAGGCCGCCGTAGAACTCCTTGGCGCCCTGCGCCGAGGGCGTCCACAGCTCGGTCCACATGACGGTGTTCGGGTCGTCGGTCCGCTCCATGCCCGGCAGTGTTCCGGCCTCCCAGAGCGCGACCGTCCCGCCCTGCGGGTCGGCCAGGTGGGCCATCCGGCCCAGCCCCGGCACGTCCACGGGTTCGACGAGGGCGGTCGCGCCGAGCTCCCGAGCCCGCTGGAAGGACATCTCCAGGTCCGGGGTGTTGTGGTAGATCGACCAGGTTACGGGGTGGGCCGCGTCCGTCCGCGGCCCGAGCCCGCCGATCAGCGCCCCCTCGTACAGGAGTTTCCGATACCCGCCGGCGTCCGGTCCGGCCGGCTCGGCGGTCCAGCCGAACACCCTCCCGTAGAACTCGACCGCGCGGTCCACGTCCGAGGTGGTCAGCTCGACCCAACAGGGCGAACCGATCACGTAGTCGGTGGTGATCATGCCTGCCTCCCGTAGTGGCTCCCCACGAGTGTGCTCCGGGGTACCGACAGTCCGGGGCCGCTCCCTCAGGACCGGCCCGGCCCCACCAGGCCCTCCTCCGGATGGAGCCGCCCCGCGCCCGGGTCGAGCACGACGAACCCGGCGGAGAAGGGGTCGGAGCAGACCGCCAGCCGCCCCACCCCCGGCGCGTCCTCGGGGCCCATGTGCACCCGGCCCCCGGCCGTCCTGACCGCGGCGGCGGCCTCGTCGCAGTCGGCGACCTGGAACACCGGGTGCCAGTCGGCCCGCCCCTCGGCCTGCGGCAGCTGGTCGGCCGCCATGTCCATCAGTCCGCCGAAGTACCGGTCGTCGCCCAGCCCCGCCGGGCGGGCCGTCGAGTAGACGCCCTGGTCCCCGGGCAGTTCGACGTCCTTGAACTCCCAGCCGAACAGACCGCCGTAGAACTCCTTGGCACCCTGCGCCGAGGGCGTCCACAGCTCCACCCAGCAGAGCGTGTTCGGCCGGTCCACGGCCTGCGCACTGGTGAAGGTTCCGGGCTGCCAGAGCGTGAACCAGCCGCCCTGGGGGTCGGTGATGTGCGCCAACTGGCCGAACTCGAACAGCACCGTCGGCTCCACCAGGACCGTCCCGCCGAGCTCCTGGGCCCGCAGGGCCGCGGCATCGATGTCGGGGACCCAGAACTGCACGCCCCACTCGGGGGGTTCGTCCTCGTCGATACGCGGACCGATCCCCGCCACGGCGGCGCCGTCGGAGTTCATGACCCTGTAGCCGGCCATGCGGGCACCCGCGGACACGGCCTGCCAGCCGAACACCCTCCCGTAGAAGTCGGCCGAGGCCTCGATGTCCGTGGCTCCCAGATCAAGCCAGCAGGGCGAGCCCGTGACGAAATCGGTCGTGATCATGCTGCCTCCCGTCGCTGCTCTCCTCCGAGTCTGGGGCCGGACACCGCTCCCGTGCGGGAACGTCGCGGCAAAAACTCGACAACCGGCCCGGTGCCCGGCCGCCGGGCACCGGCCACCGAGGATGCGGGATGATCCGGTGTCGGACTCGGCCGCGCCATCCGACGACCGATCCCGGCCACCGACCGCACCCGACGAAAGGGCCCCGTCGTGCCAGGACTCCTCCACCACGTGGGACCGGTGACCATCGACGTCGTCATGTCCGTCGACGCCCTGCCCGAACGGGGCGGCGGCGTGTTCGCCGACACCGCCCGAACCCTGCCGGGCGGCGGGTTCAACGTGATCGCCGCCGCGGCCCGGTCGGGCATGCAGGTGGTCTACGGAGGGGCGCACGGCACCGGACCCCGAGGGGAGATGGTCCGCTCCGCCCTGCGCGGGGAGGGGGTGGGGGTGGCGCACCCGCCCAGGCCCGAGGACACCGGTTTCTGTGTGGCCCTGGTCGACTCCTCCGCGGAACGCACCTTCGTCACCCACCTGGGCGCCGAGACGGACCTGCCCCTGTCCGACCTGCGCACCCTGCGCCCGGCGGAGGGGGACTTCGTCTACACGGTGGGGTACTCGCTACTGCCCGGACCGCGCGCTGACGAGCTGACCACCTGGATCGGGTCGCTCCCGGAGGGGGTCCGGCTGGTCCTGGACCCCGCACCCGTGGCGGGCGACATCCCCGCCGAAACCCTCGGCCCGGTGCTGGCCCGCACCGACGTCCTCAGCCTCAGCGCCGCCGAGTCCGCCGCGATCACCGGCATCGCCCCTCGCGACGCCGCCGCCCTCGAACACGCCGCCGCACTCCTGTCCGAACGGATCCGCCCGACCGGGGTGGTGGTCCTTCGCGACTCCGCCGAGGGCTGCCTGGTCGCCACCGCGGGTACGGCGCCCCGACGGGTCCCGGGTTTCGCCGTGACCGCGGTCGACACCAACGGTGCGGGCGACGCCCACGTGGGCGTGTTCACCGCTGCCCTGGCCTCGGGCCTGACGCCGCTGGAGGCCGCCCGCCGCGCCAACGCGGCCGCCGCCCTCGCCGTCACCCGGCGCGGTCCGGCCACCTCGCCCACCACGGAGGAACTGGAGGAGTTCCTGGACGAGCGGGGGTGAGCGGCTCCGGGAACGGGCGCACCCATCCGTGGTTCCACCGGTCCTCCTCCCCGGGCGAAGGCGGGCGCCGGAACTCCTTGTCGCGCCGGGTGCCCCGGCCTAGCTTGGCCACAACACCGAGCCACTACAGAGGTGAACTTGCGGATGTCCCCCCGATCCCCCCGTCGTTTCGGCGCCCTCCTGCTCGCACCGACCGTCTCCCTCGGCCTGCTCGGAGCGGTGCCGGCCCGGGCCGAACCCGTGGACGGCGCCACCGCCACCGTGTCCGGCCCGGTCCCCGTCACCGCCGACTCCTACCCCTTCATGTCCGCCGACGGCCCCGAGATCCCCCCGATCGAGGGGGGCGAGGCGATCGAGGCGGACCTCGCCGCGCACGACTACGTCGAGGAGGAGTTCCTCCTCGAGGGCACCGCCGAACACCCCGACGCAGGGGCCACCCCCTACCTCACCCGGATGGTCGTCCGGCGGCCCGCCCGAGCCGACGACTTCAGCGGAGCCGCCTTCCTGGAGTGGAACAACGTCAGTTTCGGCCAGGACATCGAGATCGACTGGTTCCTGTCCCACGACTACTTCATGGACGAGGGGCACGTCTGGGTGGGGCTCTCCGCCCAGCGGGTCGGGGTCGACGCCCTCCGCGCCTGGGACCCCGGCCGTTACGGGGACCTGACCGTCGGGGGTCCGGAACTGTCCGACGCCCCGGCGTTCGACATCTACTCCCAGACCGCGAGAGCCCTGCGTGAGCCGCTGGGCGTCGACCCGCTGCCCGGGTTCGACGTCGACACGGTCATCGCCACCGGGCACTCCCAGTCGGCCGGGTACCTGGCCGAGTACCACAACCGGTTCCACCCCGACCACGAGGCCGTGGACGCCTTCATGATCCACGGCGCCTCGAGCGCGCTGGACGAGAGCACCACACCGGTCATGCGGCTCATGGCGGAGACCGACGTCCGGTTCAGGGCCCAGAGCCAGGAGCCGGACTCGGAGCACTTCCGCCGATGGGAGGTCGCCGGGACCGCGCACGTGGGCCACACCGAGTACCGCACCTTCGCCCCGCTCATCGCCCGGGAGAACCCGGGGACCGAACCGCAGCGGTGCGACCGCCCCCCGTACAGCCGGGTCCCGTTCCACTACGTGCTGAACGCCGCCTACGACCACGTGGTCGACTGGGTCGAGGACGGCACGGCGCCCCCGGTGGCGCCGCGCCTGGAGTGGGACGACGCCACCACGGCGAGCCGTGACGAGCACGGCAACCAACTCGGCGGGATCCGGCTGGTGGAGCACGAGGTCGCCACCGCGCTCAACCACGGCGACAACACCGGCGACCCGTTCTGTTTCCTCTCGGGCACCCACGTCCCCTTCGACGAGGAGACCCTGCGCGAGCTGTACCCGCGCCGGGGAGGGTACGCCGCCCAGGTACTCCAGACCGTGAACGAGGCCCGGCGCGAGGGCTACATCCGGCACGAGGACGCGCACGAGTCCCGTAGGAGTGCGCTGGAGGCCGGCTACCCCTGGTGGTAGCCCGAACGGGGGGAGGGGTCCCGTCGGCCGGAGCCAGCGGGACGGGAGTGCGGCGCCGTCGAGCATCAGTCGGTCGAGGACGTCGAACGCGCTGTCGACACGGCGAAGGTCGGCCACGTTGTTCCCGTAAGGCCCGGGCATCGCGAGCAAGCGGGAGACCTCCGCCGCCATGATGTCCGTCGGGAGTCCGGGGTCGGGGGAGGCGCCCCCGGCGCCGGGTCCCGTGCCCGTGCCGTGGAACTCGTGAGCGCCGTGGTTCGCGGTCGCCATGCGGCCGCCCCGAGCTCAGACGCGGTCGGGCAGGGCCACGTGGACCCGGTGCGGGCCGTCGTAGTGGAAACCCTCGCCCACGGGGAGGAAGCCCAGCCGTTCGGCCAACCGGAGGCTGGGAACGTTGTCGACGTGGACCAGCGCCCAGACCGAGGCGAGCCCGAGCCCGTCCAGTCCGTGGTGCAGCAGGGACCGCGCGGCTTCGGTCGCCAACCCCCTCCCCCCGTACCGGCGGCCCAGGTACCAACCGATCTCCGGCAGGTTCCCCGGGAGTTCCCGGGAGGGCCGCAGGTGCGCCAGGCCGACCACCCGCCCCCGGCCGAGGATCGCCCAGTGGCCGAGCTCCGGGGGCCCGTCGTAGGCCAGCCGGTTGTCGACCATGGGCCCGGCCGCCAGGGGCTCCAGCCGTAGCCGCCCGGTCTCGACCACGGCCTGCTTCTCGCCCACGGCGTCGCCCCCGGTCGGTGTCGGAATCAGACGAAGAGACGGCAAGCCTCTTCCGGCGGTCACACCCGCGTCAACCCCGGAGGCCCTTCCTGATCCGGTGTCGCACGAAAAGTGCTCGCGTTCCCGGGGCACGTGCGAAAGCATTCAGGGATGGACACCTGCCCGGAATGCGGGGCCTCCGGTGAGGT
The DNA here is from genome assembly GCF_055763695.1 of Nocardiopsis moroccensis. Classification (NCBI taxonomy): domain Bacteria; kingdom Bacillati; phylum Actinomycetota; class Actinomycetes; order Streptosporangiales; family Nocardiopsidaceae; genus Nocardiopsis; species Nocardiopsis moroccensis. Next base: position 4,629,593 of record NZ_CP199747.1, read on the forward strand.
CCCGTGCGAGGAACTGTTCGGACGACTGCTGGCCCTGGACCACTCCCGCCAAGAGCCGTGGGGGCCGCTGCACGGCGTCGCCGTCGCCTGTTACCGCCTCCAACACCCGGCCTCCCTCACCGCGGGTTCCCACGCCTTCGCGCTGGACCTACTACGGGCCTACGTCGGGGGCGGGGCCGAGGCGGCGACCCGGCTGACCGAGCACGCCCGGCGCGCCAACTCCCACCGGGTACTGCGGCGGGACCGGACGGACGAAACTCCCGCCCCGAGGGCTCCCACGGGGTTCGCGTACACCGTCGCGGAGGTCGCGGCGGACGGCGCCGCCTTCCCCGCCGAGGGCCACCCCGAACGTGTCCGCGCCTGGTCGGAGGCGACCCTGGCCGCGTGGCGGAGCTGACCGCCCGGGAGCCTAGGCTCGCAGGTCGATCCTGACCCCGCCGGTCTCACACCGGCCGCCCCAACCGAGCAGGACCTCCGCACCGACGGGTTCGACGGGGCCGCAGTAGCCGTCGAGCGTCTCGTGCCCGGACCGGTGGGTCAGCCCGGTGTCCGCGTCCCACACGCTGAACTCACCGGCATTGGTCGAGAGCACGCCCAGCCCCTCCACGAAGGCCATCTCCCCCGACAGCAGGGGGTAGGAGACCGAGTACACCGGCGGCTGGAAAGCACCGGCGTCGTGCACCGTCGCGGCCTGCCCCAGACCGTCGAGCTCGTACAGATGCCCCTCGCGGCTCTCCTCGACCGCCAGGAGCGCCCCGTGCCCCGGAAGGACCGCCAGCCCGAAGTACGCCCCGTACGGCTCCTCGACGTCCACGAACTCGACCATGGACACACCCGTGTCCCCCACCCGGAACCGCCCGGTGAACACGCGGTCGGACGAGGCCCCGGCCAGAACGACCTCGTCGTCGACGGCCACCAGGTCGAACACGCGGAACCGCTGCCCGGCACCGGCCACCGGAACGGAGTCCCAGGTGTCGTCCCGCAGCGAGTACACCAGGAGGTCGCCCTCGTAGCCGCCTCCCCCGAAGACGACGTGGTCGCCCACCACGGTCACCGGCGCCAGGTCCCTCGCCTCCGGAGCGTCGGCGATCGGTTCCCAGGAGTCGGGTCCGGGGTCGTAGATCGCACCGTCCCTGGCCATGCGGCCGTCCTCGTCCCCGGAGAGCGTGTCGGTGACGCCTCCCCAGACGAGTACCCGCTGGTCCCCGAGGACCGCGGTGGTGTGCCGGGTGCGCGCTTCCAGGTCCGCGTCCGCGATCACGCGCCAGGAGTCGGTGTCCGGGGAGTAGGCGGCGCCGTCGGCGTGGGGCCCATCGCTGCTCCCGCCCCAGACGAACAGTTCCGCACCGGTCCACACGAAGCTGTGGTCGACACGTGTGCCGAAGGGGGCCGGGGGCAACTCACCGACGGATACGGCCACGTCCCACTCCTCGGACTTGAGCGCCGTGCAACCCGTGGCCGCCAGGGCTGCTGCGGCCAGGCAGGCCGCGAGGGACGCCGATCGGCCTGTGCCGCGCATACGATCGCTCCAACATTCGATGGGGGATGGCAGGGGGAAGCAGACGGCGGAAGGCCCTGCTTCTGCGGAGCCGCCCCGTCGCACCCACACCAGTACCAGAAAGGGCGGCGTGGACCGGGGCCCGGGCCGGGCGCGGGCCGGAACGTCGAGCTCGGGGCGGAGCAGGCGTCCGCACTCCTCACCCGTCGAGCCGCCGGAGGTCAGTGCCTGAAGTGGATGAACAGCCGGCCGAAATACGTGAGTGCGCACACCTACCGACGACCCGTACGGGAGCCATGGGGCTCATACCGTGACCAGGTGGACGTCATCGGCACCGATCGCGTCCACGTACGCGGCGATGTCACCAGGGTCACTGGTGAACACCACGGCGCTTCGGTGCTTCACGGCCGTCCAGGCGACAAGGGCGTCCACCGCGTCCGGACGCTTCTTCGCGGGGAGGTCCGCCACCCCCAGGACCGCACCGATACGCCGCCAATCGGTGATGTCCGGAGCGGTCGCACACGCGATGCACTCCGGCTGTCCCGCGCTCGTGGGCCGCAAGGCAGCTGGAGACGACCGGGCTTGGGGAACCGTGCACTCCTTCAGGACCGCGCTCATGGCGTGCACGGTCGCAGGATCCGGGCGCCATACCTGAGCCAGGACAGGGCCGGTGATCACGGGACGGTGCGGGGACCGTGCGAGCCCGCGGTGCATCTGTACCGCCTTGGACTTACGCGCCGCCAAAGCGATGAGCATCCCCGTGTCGTAAACGGGTACGCGAGCGCTCACGCCACCTCGCCCCGGCTTCGGGTCCGGGTTTCCCCAGCCCCGTAGACCAGGCTCATCGCCTCGTCGACCTCACGGCGCTCATCCGCGCTCAGAGAGTCATCACCGGTCTCGTCAACATGCCCGTAGTGCTCGGCTCGCCCTTCGGCATCGGCGATCAGCGCGTCGACACCCGCGAACTCCGCCTCGGCCAACTCGGCATCGCCCATCTGGCGGATCGCGGCGTTGACGAAGTAGGACGACACGTCCATCCCCGCACGGTCCGCGTGTGACCTGACGCGCTCGGCTTCGTCCGGGTCAAGGCTGATACTGATTCTCACCTTCGCCATGCCACGATCGTAATACGAGTATTACGCAATGTCCACCAAGCACTGAGCGTCAGGATTCTCCGCCCCCGCATCAGTGCCTGAAGTGGATGAACAGCCGACCGAAGTTCTTCGAGTCCTTCTCGACCCGGTGGTAGCGCGCCTTGACGTCCTTGCGGTCGAGGAAACGCAGCACCCGCTTCTTCAACTGGCCCGAACCCTTGCCCGGGATGATCTCCACGGTCTTGGCCTTCTTGCGTTCGGCCTCGTCCATGATGTCGTTCAGGGCCTGGTCGATGCTCCGCCCCTTGTTGAAGATGTCGTGCAGGTCGAGTTTGAGTCGCACTCTTCGTCCTCCCGGTCCGCCTGCCCGGATGATACGCGCAGGGCCCACACCAGCCCCAGAACGGTGAGCACGGTGACCGCCCCGCCGGCGGCGAGGGTGAGCGCGTCGGGGGAGACCACGGACTGGCCGCGCAGGGCCTGCCAGACGGTCAGCGCGGTCAGGCCCGTGTAGGCGGCGCCGACCACGGCCACCAGGCGGCGGCGCGTGCCATCGTCTCGCAGGCGGGGGAACCGGGCCGAGAGGACGCCCAGGACCAGCACGAGCAGGACCATGACCTGGAGCCCGTGGATACCCAGGAAGTGGCCGACCCGCAGGTCTCCGCCGACCGTGCTCCATCCGACGAGGGGCAGGCCGGGGCCGCCGTCGGCCGGGCCGACCGTGTGCGCGCCGACGACGTCCGGGGCTCCCCCGGAGGACTCCTCCAGTTGGGCCGGGGTCGGGCTGGTCATGAGGGGCCCCACGCCCATCCCCAGGAGCGCGATCCCCACACCGATCCGGATCGCCCAGCCGGTGGAGCGCTCACGGATCCGCTGGAACAGGAGGATCGCCCCGATGGCGAAGGTCGCCACCCACAGCACGGTGATCATGGTGCCCATGACCGTGTAGACGGCGGAATCGAACGCGGTCGAGTTGTTGAAGTGGCTCATCTCGCCCCGGGCCACCTGGGTGATGATCAGCGCCATCTCCCCCAGGGACATGGCCGCGACCACCGCTCCGAGCCACCAGCCCGCCCGCCGCCAGCGGACGACCAGGGAGAGCAGCCAGGCGAGGGTGGCGTTGTAGACGATGATCGACAGCGAGAACTTGAACGGTTTCAGCCAGGCCGCCTCACCGTTGACGACACGGTCGTCGACGGCCAGGCCGACCGTGCTCACGGCGAGGAGGAGGACACAGGCGTAGGCGGCCGCCATGAGCGGCCGGTGCCAGTGGTGAGCTGCCCGGAGTCCCCGGGCGACGGACGACGGTAACATGAGGGCCCCTCAGGTAGATACTCACACTATCCACTACGGATAAGCTAACTATCCATAATTTGGGGCGCGGGCGCAAGAGGCCTCCGCTCCCGAAGGAACGGCATGCGCATCTCGGAACTGAGCGAACGCTCTGGGGTCTCCGTACCGACCATCAAGTACTACGTGCGGGAGGGGCTCCTGCACCGCGGCGAGCTCACCAGCCCCAACCAGGCCCGTTACGACGAGAGCCACCTGGACCGGCTCCGCCTGATCGGCGCGCTCACGGAGGTCGGCGGGCTCTCCGTCGCCGCCACCCGGGACCTCCTCCAGGTGATCGACGGGGACCAGCGCCCCGAACTCGGCGACCTCATGGGCCTCACCCTGAAGAGGGTCGACGGCGGGCCCGGGGACGGCGGCGACGTGAGCGAGGAGGACCTGGCCGCCGCGGACGCCCTGGCCGAACGGCACGGCTGGCACGTCCACCCGGGCTCCGCCCTGCGCGAGGAGCTGGCCCGGGTGATGGCAGCCCTGGAGGGCTCCGGCTTCGAGCTCACCCCGGAGTGGCTCGACGGCTACGCCGAAGCCGCCGGACAGACCGCCCGGCTGGACCACGACTACGTGGAGGGCGTCACCAACCTGGACGGTGTCCTGAGGACCGTGGTGGTCGGCACCGTGCTGGGGGAACGGCTCCTGGCCTCCCTGCGCCGACTCGCCCAGGCGAGCGAGGCCCGTCGCCGCCACGGGAGCTGAGCCGGAACCCGCACCGCCCCACGTCCTCCGGGCCCGTCCCGGCCATCGCACCGGCCCCGGGGCCGGTCGTCCTCAGAGGCGCAGTTCGAAGCACATCCGGTCCACGCCGGGGCCGTCGTGGTCGGTGTGCGGTCCGGTCACGGTGAAGCCGAGCGACCGGTGGAAGGCGATCGAACGGTCGTTGGTCGGCGCGGTGACCGCCCGCACCACCGAACGGCCCTCCGCCCGGGCCGCGCCGGCGAACCTCCGGTACATCCGTCGGCCCAGCCCGTTACCCCGGTGGTCCGGGGACACCGCGGTGAAGTGCACGTAGGCCTCATCGGGCCGGGCGGGAGAGGGGAAACCCACCAGAAAACCGGCCAGCACGCCCTCGGCCTCCGCGGTGAGACTGGTGGTGTGGAAGTGGTCGAGGAACAGCCTCGGGAGGATGTGCGCGACCGGTTTGCCCCACCAGTCGTCACAGACCGCGAGGATCCGCCCGTGATCCTCCGGCACCGCCGCCCTGATCCGCACGCCGTCCACGTCCGGTTCCCCCTCCATAACGCCACCCTCAACTCACGCGTCCCTCGGGGTTCTCCCGAAGCGCTCCTCGAAGGGCCGCCGTACCTCCCCGTCGCGGTCGAGCACCGCGAACACGACCCTGGCGAACACCCCCTCGAACTCCCCTCGGAGATGTCCGGCAAACACCTCGACCACCTCCGACGGACGGTTGCCGAAGACACCGCAGCCCCACGCCCCCAGGACCAACCGCTCGGCGCCGTGGTGGGCGGCGACGACCAGCACCGCGCGGGCGCGCCGGTCGAACGCCCCCGGCACCCGGGAGGACAGTTCGGGCTGGTCTCGTTCGATCATCCGCCGGTTGGGTGCGGCCGCGGTGAGGAAGTCGACGGCCACCGCCTCGGCAAGCCACCCCGCGCGGTCGTCCCGGTACACCGGGACACTCGGCTACCAGATCACCCGGTCCGTGTAGAGCAGCCCGCGCTCCGCCCGGTGGTACTCGTAGTACTCCGGGCACCGGGTCAGGGAGTCGTACAGCGCGCTGGACCGGGCCAGGCTCTCCTCCTGGGCCTGCGCCCCGTTGAGTACGCCACCGCCGGGCCTTCGGGCCGAGGCGAAGTTCAGCGCCGCCACCCCCAAGGGGTTTACCGACGCGGAAGGCCCGGGGCAGTCGAAAACCCCTGGAACCAGCAGAGCCCGGTCCGCACCATGGGAACCATGAACGACAAGGAACTCCACCGCGCGTCCAGGTTCCTCTCCCTGGTCCTGCGACACGACCCGGCCCGGGCCGGGCTGACGCTCGATCCCCAGGGCTGGACCGGGACCGACGCCCTCGTCTCCGGGTGCCGCCGTGCCGGTCTGCGCCTCACCCCCGAAGGGCTGCGGGAGATCGTGGAGACCAACGACAAGAAACGCTTCGCGCTCAGCCCGGACGGCCTGCGGATCCGCGCCCAGCAGGGGCACTCGGTCCGCGTCGATCTCCAGCCGGAACCGGCAGCACCGCCCACCCGCCTCTTCCACGGGACCGTGGGCCGCTTCCTGCCCGCGATCCACCGGGAGGGACTGCGCCCGATGAACCGGCACCACGTGCACCTGTCCCCGGCCCCGGAGACCGCGCGCAGGGTCGGCGCACGCAGGGGCACCCCGGTCGTGGTCACCGTCGACTCCGCGCGCATGCACGCCGAGGGCCACGAGTTCTGCCTGACCGGAAACGGGGTCTGGCCGGCCGCCGCCGTCCCGCCCGAGTACCTGCTCGGCTGAGCGCCCGCCCTCAGGCGGGTTTGACCGCCCGGAAGATGGCCGTGCCGGGAACCATCCGGCCGCGTACCGGCCCCCAGCCGCCCCACACCTGGTCGTTGTCCTGCGGCCACTCCGGCTCGACCATGTCCTGCGGCACCAGGCCGGCCGCGACGATCCCGCGCAGCCAGTCACCCACGGTGTGGTGGTGCTCGACGTAGACCGCCCGGCCCGCGTCGTCCTCCTCCACGTAGGCCCGGCGGTCGAAGTAGGACTGGTCGACCGTCATCCCCTGCTCGGTGGGGTCGTCCGGGAAGCACCACCGGATCGGGTGGGTCACCGAGAATACGAACCGCCCTCCGGGCCTGAGCACGCGCCCCGCCTCGGCGAGGGCGGACTCGGCCGCGGGCACGAACGGGAACGCCCCGAAGGCGGAGAAGACCACGTCGAAGGAGTCGTCGGCGAACGGCATCCGCTGGGCGTCGGCCTGGACCACGGGCAACCGGTACCCGGTCTGCTCGTCGATCCGTCCGGAGTGCTGGAGCTGCCGCCGGGCCAGGTCGAACCCGACCACCTCGCGCACCCCCCGGGAGCGCAGCCACCGGCCGCACTGGCCCGCGCCGCAGCCGACCTCCAGGACCCTCTTCCCGCTCACGTCGCCGAGCAGCCCCGCCTCGGCCTCGTCCAACCCCTCGGGTGACCAGACGAAACCCGCGTCGCGGAGGAAGTCCCCGTGTTCGGCCTGGTAGGCGTCGGCGGCACCGTCCCACCAGAGCCGCCCGGCCCGGGCACTCTCCGCACCCCCCACCGCGCGCCGTTCCACCTGTCCGGGCGCCGGGTAGTCCACCTCGTCGTACACGATGCTCCTAGGTCCGGGGCGGGTTCAGGCCCGGGTCCGCCCGGGCCCCTCCTCCGCCGGTGCGGGGCCCTCCGCGGACCCCTCCCCAGTGTCCCCGTTCCCTTGGGCCGCTCCGGCCCCCGGCTCGCCGCCCGTCGCGCCACTGCGCGCGTCGCGCAGTTCACGGCGGATGAGGACGACCCATCCCACGACGGCGACGACGGCGAACACCCACCACTGCACGGCGTAGGAGGCGCTCATGCCGGTGTTCTCCTCCTGGAGGGCGACCCGCTCCGGCGCCGGGTCGGGCACGGGGTCCTGCCCGGTGAGCTCCACGTAGCCGCCGTAGATCGGATAGGGCAGCTCCTCCGCCAGCATGTCCACGTCGACGAACATGATCTGGCCCTCGGGCATGCCCTCGCGGTTGTGCAGCCCGGTGTTCTCCTCGGTCTCGCCGAACTGGAGGCGCCCGGTCACCTCGACGGTGCCCTCGGGCAGCGGCGGGGCGTCCGGGGTGTCCTTCGCGTTCTCCCCGCGCTCGATCCACCCCCGGTTGACCAGCAGACCGGTACCGTCCTCGGTGACCAGCGGGGTCAGGACGTGGAAGCCCACACCCCGGGAGCCGTCCCGGTTGCGCAGCAGCACCTCGTGCTCGGGGTCCCAGGTCCCGGTGGCCTCGACCGTGCGCCAGCGGTCGGCGGGGTCGACGTCGCCGCCCACGGAGGCGAGTTCGCCGACGGGGACGGGGTCGGCCGCGACGTTCTCCCGCTGGAGGTCGACCGCCGCGCTGCGCATCTCGGCACGGTCCAGCTGCCAGAACCCCAGCCAGACGAAGGCCGGCACGAGAACCACGACCATCGCGTGGAAGGCCGTCATGCGTGAGGAGAACAGGACTTTGAGCACGTCTTCGAGGTTATGAGACGCTCCCGGCCCGCCCGCACCGCCCCCGCTTCCGGGTCCCCCGCCCGCAGCTCCCGCCGGCGACCCTCCCCCGCCCGGCCGACGGCCCTCCCCGGGCACACGGGCGGGGCCGCCGGTCCTGCCGGCGACCCCGTGTGGCATACGTCCTGCTCTGCGGGTCTACTCCTCGTCAGCGACGGCCACGGCGGCCTTGCGCTTACGGGCGAAGTACAGACCGGCACCGCCGGCGCCCACCGCGGCCACGGCCGCGGCGACCAGGCCGCCCAGCGCGCCACCGGTCACGGCGAGCTCCTCGCCGGCCTGCTCCTCGGGTGCGGGCTTCTCGTCGCCCTTGTCGGAGTCGTCCTCGTCCTTCTCCTTACCGGGCTCCTTCGGCTCCTCGGTCTGGCCCGGCCCCTCGGGCTCCTTCGGCTCCTCGGTCTGGCCCGGCTCCTCGGGCTCCTTCGGCTCCTCGGTCTCGCCCGGCCCCTCGGGCTCCTCCTCGTCGGAGATCTGCTCGACGCAGGCGGCCTCGGCGATGCCGAGCACCGCCACGGCGTTGCCGCAGATCTCGACGGCCGCGTCGACCGGGACCACGACCTGGTTGCCACTGGCCACACCGCCCGAACCGTCGGTGGCGGGGGCGGCCTCGTTGTCCGGGGAGGCGTGGATGATGTTGATGATCGTGTTGCACTGAGCGCTGGAGGCGCCCAGGACGGCCACGGAGTTGCCACAGATGTCGATGGCGGCGTCGACCGGAAGGACGATCTGGTTTCCGCTGGCCACACCGCCGGAACCGTCGGTGTAGGTGCTGGGGGCGTCGTCGGCCCCCTCCTTCAGGTCCTCGACGACCTCGACGCAGTCGGCCTTGGAGATCCCGGCCACGGCCACGGAGTTGCCACAGATGTCGATGGCGGCGTCGACCGGGACGACGATCTGGTTTCCGCTGGCCACACCGCCGGAACCGTCGGTGGAGGCGCCCTGGCCGCTGCTCTCGTAGAGGACCTCGGACACCTGGGTGCACTCGGCCTGGGAGATCCCGAGGACAGCCAGTGAGTTACCGCACAGGTCGGCCTCGACGTCGACGGGGACGAGGAGCTGGTTTCCGCTGGCCACACCGCCGGAGCCGTCGGTCTCGGCGTCGGCGAACGCGGCGCTGAACGGCGCGAGCACCAGCCCCGCGGTCAGTGCGGTGGCGAAGGAGTAACGGAACGTGTTTCGCATGGTGCGGCTTGGACCTTTCACGAAGACTGCCAGGGGATGCGCTGAGCGGGGCGCGCCTGCCGTGTGCCCGAGCCCGGCGCCGCGGATGCGGCGACCCGGGTCGCACGAGGGGCGGGCCCGTCCTCGAAGTCGTCGGGACGGCGGTGTAGCCCGCGTGCACAGGCAGAGATGGCGGTTCTGTTCTTTCGGAGTTCTTTCCGACTGGAACTGCCAACAGACCGAAACGCTAGCAGCCATGTAGGTCGCGCAGGCCTTTTCTGGAAATGTTTCCCCAAGCCTTGGACACTCTGTGCTTTTAAATAATTACTCAGAGACATTACCCCTGATCAAAGAGCTTTACTTGACAACTTTATGCATTCAATTGACAACACAGAGTAGCTATGCGAGTCGAAAAAAATCCCCGCGGAGACCCACAGAGGAAAACTAAAAGACTTCGTAGATTCGTTTTCCTGCCCCCTCGGAGCGCCTAATACCTTATGCAACAAATGCCGCGAACACCCCTTTTGACGGAAAAGAAGTTGTCTGCCCCACCGAGGACGCGCACCCGCCCGCCGGGGCGGGCGCACCACCGCTCCAGCGCACCCCCGCCATCCGCGGTCCCCTCCAGCAGCCGACCGAGAACGACGCGCCGAAATCAGGAGGAAGAACAAAACAGCTGGTCAGAACCGTTTACCCTGGCTCCGGCGGGCCATCTCCCGACCAAGGGCCCACCAACACCGGACAAGTGACCCACAGACACCCTCCGTGGACCACGCGCAACGGAGGGCGAAAGAACGATGACGGGCCGGGCCTGCCGAAGGCCTCCGTCCGATCACGACGGCCAACCGGGATCAGCGGGGACGCGTCCTATCGGACGGACAGGCCCCTGATTCCCCCTCAATGGAGCGTGTATGAACCCGGAAGACCCACGCCCGCGTACCCACAGGATCCTCGCGGCCGGTGCCGCGACCCTCGCACTGGCGCTCGTCGCCGCCTGCTCCTCGACGGACGACCAGGACCAGCTGGACGAGGGGGCCGTAACACCGGAGGAGGGGACCGCCGAGCCCCAGGCCTCCTCCGAGCCCGCTTCCGAACCCTTCAGCGTCGCCTTCGGCGGGGACGTGATGTTCGAGGGGCTACTCCGGTCCCGCCTGAACGACCCGGGGACCGCGCTCGGCCCCGTCTCCGAGCAGCTCTCCGCCGCCGACCTCGCCATGGTCAACCTGGAGACCGCGGTCACCGAGGGCGGTACGCCCATCCCCGGCAAGGACTTCGTCTTCCGCGCACCCAGCAGTGCGCTGGAGGCCCTGGACGCCGCGGGCGTCGACGTGGCCACCATCGCCAACAACCACGGCATGGACTACGGCGAATCGGGGCTGATCGACACCCTCGACAACGGCGAGAACTCCCCCGTCGCGCTCGTGGGCGCGGGCCGGGACGCGGACGAGGCCTACACGCCGCACGTGGCCGAGGTCAACGGACAGAGCATCGCCATGTTCGGTGCCACCGACGTGCTCGACGACCACCTCATCTCCGCCTGGACCGCCGGCGACGGCAAGCCCGGGCTCGCCTCCACCAAGTCCGAGTCCAAGGACCGGATGCTCCAGGCGGTCTCCGAGGCCGCGGCCGAGCACGACAACGTCGTGGTCTTCCTGCACTGGGGGCTGGAGGGCGCGCACTGCCCGCTCCCGCACGCCCCCCAACTGGCGGACGACCTCATCGAGGCGGGCGCCGGCGCCGTGGTCGGCGGTCACGCCCACGTGCTCTCCCCCGGAGGGTTCCAGGGTGACGCCTACGTGCACTACGGGCTCAGCAACTTCGTCTTCTACAACTTCAGCGGCCCGACCGCGGAGACCGGTGTCCTCACCCTGACCTTCGACCAGGGGAACGTCCTGGAGTCCGACTGGGCCCCCGCCCAGATCCAGGGCGGCGTCCCGATCCCCTACGAGGGGGACGCGGCCGACCGGGCCCAGCAGAACTGGGTGGACATGCGCCAGGAGTGCGGGCTGCCGCTCAGCGACTCGCCTGCCTAGACCGTGAGCGGGGCCGCCCCTCCGCGGCCCCGCCGTCCTGGCGGGCCGGTGCTCCGGGGGCTCCGGGGACGGTGCGCGTACCGTCCCCGGAGCCCCCGGACCTCAGGGCGTCGGCACCCCGTGCCGAGCTGCCACCTCGTCGATCTCCGCCAACAGCTCCCGACGCCGGGCCGCGCCGAGGTAGGAGGCGTGCACCCCGTTGCGGGCCAACCGCACCAGCCCCTCGGCCCCCACCAACCCGTGGGCGACCCCGTACTCACCGCTCAGGTCACTGCCGAACATGGTGGGGTCGTCGCTGTTGAGGGTGACCAGCAGGCCGGCGTCGAGCATGGCGGGAAGCGGGTGCTCCCCGATCCGCCGCACCGCACGCGTGCAGATGTTGGAGGTGGGGCTGACATCCACCGGCAGCTGTGCCGCCACCAGCCGTTCGACCAGTTCAGGGTCCTTCATCACGTCGATGCCGTGCCCGATCCGCTCGGCCCCCAGCAGGTCCAGGGCCTCACGGATCCGCTCCGGTCCGCCGTGCTCACCCGCGTGCGGAAGGCTGGCCAGCCCGGCCGCCCGGGCCCGGCCGAACACGTCGGTGTACTGGCCCAGCGGGGTCTCCACACCGCCGACCCCGAACCCGACCACACTCGGCGGGCCGTCCCGGAGCACGGCCTCGACCGTCCTCTCGGCCGCCTCCACCCCGAAGTCGGCGGGGAAGTCGGGGATCCACCTCAGCCGGATACCGTGCTCGCGTTCGGCGTCCAACCGGGCGCGCTCGATCCCGTCGAACACCACTTTCGACGGTACGCCGCGCATCAGGTGGGCGTAGAGGCTCACGTGGACCTCCGCGTAGCGCACGTTCTGCGCGGCCAGCCGCTCGGCGACGACCGAGGTCAGCAGCGCGAAGTCGGCCTCCTCCCGCAGCGTGTGCACCGACGCCAGGTAGACCTCGACGAAGTGCGGGAAGTCGGTGAAGGCGTACCAGTCCCTGAGCTCCTCCAGGGTGTCGGGGACGCCCCTCACCCGATGCCGTCCGGCCAGCTCGAAGAGGGTCTCGGCCGGCATGGAGCCCTCAAGGTGAACATGTAGTTCCACCTTGGGCAGGTCCTGGACGAGCGACCTGACGAAAGTGGGGGAAATCTGATCCATAGAGCCAACATAAGAGCGTGGTGGGGCCGGGGACCACCGCCGTACCTTCGTGGACATGAGCTTCGAGAGGAACAACCCGCAGCCCGCCGGCCCCCACGCCCCCCGCCCCAGCGGTTCCCAGATCACCGGGGCCCGGATCCAGCTCTACGCCCAGAACCATCCCGCAGGCTTCGCGCTCCGCGGTGCCGCCCTGGCCGCCGCGGCCACCACCCTCCTCGCCACCGTCGCCGCAGCCCCGTCCCTGGCCGATCCGACCAGCATTCCGGGTTGGACCCTGGTCGGGGTCCTCCTCGCGGCGTTCGTCGGCGCCCTCCTCGTCGCCGTACCCATGTACTTCCACGGGAGGAACCTGCCCGAGGTGGAGGAGTCCGACCCCGTCCGGTACGCCTCGGCCAGGCTCCAGGCGGCCAGCGGACGGCTCGGGCCGGACCCGGCCATCAACCACCTGGCCCGTCGGCTGTCCGACCGGCTCGTGTCCAACAGCAACCCCAACTACTACATGGGCGGGCTGTTCGTCGTCATAGTGTTCTCCGCCCTGCTCCCCCTGGCCGACGTCATCGGCCCCGGGTTCGATGCCCAGCACCTGTTCCAGCTCGGGCCCGCCACCGTGTTCCTCACGCTCTTCGTCCTCGTCTACTCCTACGCCAGGGGGCAGCACAAACGCTTCAAGGCCTTCCGCGAGGCCTACGACGCCTCCGCCACCTGAGCGTTCGCAGAGCACCGGCTCCCCGGACGGCCGGAGACCGGAACCTCACTCCGACGGCAGCCCGCCGTTGACCCTCCGGGGCACGGCAAGCGGGTTGCCGTCCCGCAGTTCCGGGGGTAGCAGGGGCTGCGGCACCGACTGGTAGGTGACCGGCCGCAGGAAGCGGCGGATCGCGGTACTGCCCACCGAGGTGTGCAAAGGCGCGGTCGTCGCCGGGTAGGGGCCGCCGTGGGTCATCGCGTGGGTGACCGCCACCCCGGTCGGCCAACCGTTCCAGACCACCCTCCCCGCCACCGAGGCGCCCAGGGCCAGGAGCGCCGGGGCCATCGGATCGTCCTCCTCACCGTGCACGGTGACGGTGAGCTGACCGTGCAGAACCCCGCCCACCTCCAGCAGGCGCCGTTCGTCGGGGTAGGTCACCACGAGCGTGGCGGGGCCGAAGCACTCCGCGAGCAGGTCCTCGGAGTGTTCCAGCAGGGAGTCCAGGTCGGTACGGAGCAGGCTCGGCGACCGGCCCTGCCCGGTCCCCTCCCCGCTGACCAGCACCTCCGTGGAGGGGTGTGCGGCCAACGCGTCCAGACCACGTGCGAACCCCTCGGCCACCCGGTCGTTGAGCAGCGGAGCGGCGGCCCGGGCCGCCAGGTCGTCGACCAGTGCGTCCAGCTTGGCGCCCTCGGGGACGAACACCACCCCGGGCTTGGTACAGAACTGGCCCGACCCCATCGTGGCCGAACCCGCGTACCCCTCGAGGATTCCCTCGCCCCGGGCCGCCATCGCCGCCCGGGTCACGAAGACCGGGTTGACGCTGCCGAGCTCTCCGTAGAACGGGATGGGGTCCGGACGCGAGACGGCGAGGTCGTACAGGACCCGTCCGCCGGGGATGGAGCCGGTGAAGCCGACCGCACGCGTGAGCGGGTGCGTCACCGCGCGCCGCCCCGCCTCGAATCCACTGACCAGAGCGAACACCCCCTCGGGTGCCTCCGACTCCGCCAGCGCCGCGATGACCAGGTCAGCGGTGCGCCGGGCCAGTTCGGGATGGCCCGGGTGGGCCTTGACCACGACGGGGCAGCCCGCGGCCAGGGCGGAGGCACTGTCGCCTCCGGCGGTGGAGAAGGCGAAGGGGAAGTTACCGGCCCCGAAGACCACCACCGGGCCGAGCGGTACGAGCAGGCGCCGCACGTCCGGCCGGGGGGTGCCCCAGTCCGGGTCGGCCGGGTCGATCATCGCCTCCAGGTACTCGCCCTCCTCCAGTACGTCCGCGAACAGGCGGAGCTGGAAGGTGGTCCGGCCGAGCTCGCCCCGGCAGCGTGCCTCCGGGTAGTGGGCCTCGGCCATGGCGACGGGGACGAGTTCGTCGGCCGCCCCGTCCAGGGCGTCGGCGACGGCCCGCAGCGCGCGGGCTCGTTCGGCGGCGGGCAGGGCCGCGTGGAGCGGTGCGGCGTCGGCCGCGCGCCGCAGTACGGCGTCGAGCTCTTCGGGTGTGGTCTCGGGGGCTTCGGTGTTCACGCCAACCTCCTGGAGGGGTACGTGCGCTGCGTCGGGCAAGGCCCCACAATGCCACGCCCTCCGGCGGGTAACACGGACCGGAATGCGACATTCCGACTACCTACAGCGACAACAGAGGGCGTGGAGGACAAAAGGGGCTGCTCCGTTCCGTTCCCCTCACTCCCGCTTCCACCTCGGAGAACGTCGGCCGGCCCCGTCAAGGACGACCTCTCCCGGGGTTCTTTGGCACGAAACTGGAATTTCCCCGGAACCAGGTGATTCCGGAAAGGCATCATAGGTTGTGTGACGACTAATTCCCGAAGCTCAACGCCCCCGCGCGCACGGCGGTCTCCCGGTGCGGCCAACGGGACCACCGCGTCGCGTGAGAACCGTGGACCCGCAAGCGTCGCCAACGAGGAACTCGCGTTCGCGCAGGCCCCTCTGCGCAGGCTCCCGGCCCAGCAACGCAGCATGGTCCGGGTCCAGCGCATGCTCGACTGCTGCGCCGACCTGCTCGACGAGGTCGGCTACGACAATCTCTCCACCACCCGGATCGCCGAACGCGCCGGGGTGGCCATCGGCTCCGTCTACCAGTTCTTCCCGGACAAGAAGGCGATCACCCAGGCCCTCGGGCTGCGTTTCCTGGACCAGTTCAGCGCCCGCGTCACCGACCGCCTGGCCGACACCTCCTTCACCCACTGGACCGTCGCCGTCGACACCATCATCGACGAGTACATCGACATGCACCGCAACGTGCCGGGTTTTCGCAGCCTGCACTTCGGTGACATAGTCGACCCCCGGCTGCTCAGCGGCGGCAGTGACAACAACCGGGTCATATCCGTACGGTTGCGCAAGATCATCGTCTCCGTCACCGGCATCACCGACGACGACGAACTCGACCGTGCCATCCACGTGGCCGTCGAGGCGGCGGACGCCGTACTCAAGCTCGCGTTCCGCGACAGCCCCGACGGCGACCCCGCCCTGGTGTACGAGGCCAAGCGCCTCGTCAGCAGCTACCTGTCCCACTTCTCCGAACGCACTGGAGGTGACCTCCCGTGGTAGCCGACGCCCCACCCCTGTCCGGTCCCGTCACCGGGACCGCCGCAGGCGTGCCCTTCCTCGCCCTGCCCCCGGCGATGCCCACCGAGTCCCCGGCACCGCTCGTCGTGGGCCTGCACGCCTTCGAGCCACCGCGCAGCGAGTCGGCCCTGGCCGGAGCCGTGCCCATGACCTCCCTCCCGGCCTGGCGGGTCTACCTCGGCCTCCCCCTGTTCGGAGCACGCCTGCCCGAGGGCGGCGTCGCCGAGATCAACCAGCGCGGGGCCCGCGACTACCTCGTCGAACTCTTCGGACCCGTGGTGGAGGAGGCCGCGGCCGAGTTGCGCCGGGTCACCGAGGAACTGCGTTCGGCCTTCCCCGTCTCCGACGCCCCGGTCGGTCTGGTCGGGGTGGGAGCCGGGGCCACCGCCGCACTGCTGGCCCTGGCCGAGGACCGGATCCCCGTGGGTGCCGCCGCGGCCATCAACCCCATCGTCGACCCCGCACTGCTGGTGGCCGCACGCGAACGCCGCACGGGCACTCCGTACCGCTGGAGCGCCCAGGCCCAACAGGCCCGGGGCTGGCTGGACCTCTCCGGAAGGGCCGCAGAGATCTCCCGCAACGCGACCCCGCTGCTCGTCGTCAACGGCGGCCGGGACGAGGTGGTCCCGTCCGCACACGGCTCGGCCTTCCACGACACCCTGGCCGCGCAGGGCGCGGGGAATGCGCTCCGTCACATCGTGGTCCCCGACCTGGCGCACGCGATCGGCCCCGAGCCCGGCCTCGAACCGGGTCCGCTCACCCCGGCCGGGGTCCTCACCGACCGGGCCCTGACCGAGTGGTTCCACCAGCACCTGGCCCCTTCCGCGCAGGTACGAGCGGTCACCGGCAGCTAGCCGGGCCCGTGCCCCGACCCGGTGAGACCGGATGGGGCACGCAGAACACCGGGGTTCACCCGGTCCACCCCTCCGGCTTCCCCCGCGGCCGCTTCCCGGACTCCGCCGCGACAGCCGGTACACGTTCCATGGGATCATCCAGGGGCGACCGCGCCGCGGTCCCATCTGACCCGTTTCGACTCATCCACCAGGAGGGCGAACCACGTGACGGAACCGGCACCGGTCCTTGCCAGCGGGGTCGACAACGAGCGGTTGAACGCGCAGCTGCGCTTCCTCCTCGAAGCGGACAAACTCAAGCGCGTCCTGCGGCAGAACCTGCTGGTGGACGGCTCCCGGCGGGAGAACTCCGCGGAGCACTCCTGGCACCTGGCCCTGTCCGCCCGCACCTTCGCCGAGTACGCACCCGAGGGCACCGACATCGACCGCGTCACCGAGATGCTGGTGATCCACGACATCGTGGAGATCGACGCGGGTGACACCTTCCTCTTCGACCAGGTGGACGCCGAGACGCAGGACGAGCGCGAACGCGCCGCCGCCGACCGCCTCTTCCCCCTGCTCCCCGAGGACCAGGCAGCGCACGCCCGTGAGCTGTGGGACGAGTTCGAGGCCCGCCGTACCCCGGAGGCCCGGTTCGCCCGCGCGGTCGACCGGTTGGCCCCGATCCTCGCCAACTGGCACAACGAGGGCGGTGCCTGGGTACGTTTCGGGGTGACCCGGGCCCAGGTCACCGAGAAGGTGAAGCTGATCGCCGAGGGCTCCGAGGCCCTGGGGGCCTACGCCGGCGCCCTGATCGACGACGCCGACCGGCGCGGCTACTTCCGCGGCGCCTGAGCGGAACCCGGGTCAGATCCGGCCCGCGACCAGCTGGACGGCGGCGGACAGCCCCACGAGCACCACGCACACGCGCAGCGCGGCCGGGCTGAGCTTACGGCCGAACCGGGCGCCCAGGTAACCGCCGATGACGGTGCCGACCGCGATCAGCCCCACCACCGGCCAGGCGGGCGAGGCGAGCGCGATGTAGAAGGCCGCCGCGGTGGTGTTGGCGATGGTGGTCATCACGTTCTTCAGCGCGTTGATCCGCTGGAGGTCGTCGTCCAGCGCGGTACCCAGGAAACTCAGCAGGATGATGCCCTGCGCGGCGGCGAAGTAGCCGCCGTAGGTACCGGTCGCGTAGGCGCCCACCGGCAGCCAGGGGCCGCCGTCGGGGCGGGCGGGCTTGCGGGAGCGGACCCACGTGGTGATACGGGGCTGGAGGATGATCAGCACGCAGGCGGCACCGATCATGAACGGCACCACGGCCTCGAACACGCCGGAGGGCAGGTGGACCAGCAGCAGCGCTCCGGTCACCGCTCCGAGGAAGGACATCGAGCCGAGCCGGAGGACCCGGGACTTCTGCCCGGCCAGCTCACGCCGGTAGGCGATGGTGCCGCTGAGCGTACCGGGGGCCAGGCCGATGGTGTTGGAGACCGTCGCAGTGATCGGCGGGTAGCCGAGCGCGAGCAGCACCGGGAAGGTGAAGAGCGTCCCGGACCCGGCGATGGCGTTGATCCCGCCGGCGGCCACACCGGCGAGCAGAATGACCAGAGCCTCCCAGAGTTCCATCGCGCCGCTTCCCGATATCTGTCGCTCCCCGACCGTCGAGGGCCAGCACAGCCTACGAGACCGGGTCATCGGATCATCAGGCCGGGGCTCGTACCGGCACGGGCCCCGGGCGACGAACGCCCGGGGCCCGACGATGGTGGTCCTCCGGTCAGGTCGGGATCTTCACGACCTCGTTCTGGATGCGTTCGAAGGCGCTGCTGACGCCCTGGAGCGCCTGCCCCATCTCGGCGGGCACGATCCACACCTTGTTGGCGTCGCCCTTGGCGATCTCGGGCAGCTTCTGCAGGTACTGGTAGGCCAGCACGTCCGGGTCGACCCGGCTCGTGTGCAGGGCCTTGAACACCATGTGGATGGCGTCGGCCTCACCCCGGGCCCTCAGGGTCTGTGCGTCCGCGTCGGCCTTGGCGGTGAGCATCTGCGCCTCGGCACTACCCTTCGCCCTCAGTACGGACGAGGAGCGCTCACCCTCGGCCCGCAGGACGGCGGCCTGCTTCTCACCCTCGGCGCTGAGCAGTTGGGCGCGCTTCTCCCGGTCCGCCCGCATCTGCATCTCCATCGCCTCCTGCACGGAGGACGGCGGCTCGATGCCCTTGAGCTCGATCCGGCTGATCTCGATGCCCCAGTCGCGGGTGGCCTCGTCCAGGACGGACTTGAGTTCGCGGTTGATCTGGTCGCGGGAAGTGAGCGTCCCCTCCAGGTTCATACCACCGATGACGTTGCGCAGGGTGGCGAGGGTGAGCTGCTCGACCGCCTGGATGAAGTTGGCGACCTCGTAGGTGGCCCGGTAGGCGTCGACCACACGGATGTACACCGCCGAGTCGACCTCGACCGCCAGGTTGTCCTCGGTGATGGCCGACTGGGGCGGGAAGCTGACCACCTGGACGCGGCGGTCGATTCGTTCCCGGACCTGGTCGACACCGGGGACCACGATGTTGAAACCGGAGCTGAGCGTCCGGTGGAACTTACCGAAACGCTCGACCACGTCCTCCATCGAGTGCGGCACGATACGCACACTGCGCCAGAAGATGATCAACAGGACGGCGACGAACAGTACGACGATGATGATCGGGGCCATGGGTTACCGGACCCCCCCGGTATCGGACCGGGTAACGGTTTTCAGCAGCGGCATCTGAGACGGCTCCGGATCTCCTGACGGGGGTGACAGGCAGCGTGGGGGGCGGACCGCGCCCCCACGGCCTCGCTCCAGGCGATGATCACAAAGCGCGCCGAAACAGAGCGATCCGCTCACTGAACGTTGACGCTACCCCATACCTATCCGGGTCGACCACATCCGGACGGAAATAGGATTAACGGACAATATATTGCCGCTATAAAAACAATCCCTATACGGCCCTGGCGGTCCACCGCTCCCCGTCACGCTCCACCTTCAGCGGCAGACCGAAGGTCTCACTGAGGTGCTCGGCGGTCATCACCTCGTCCAGCGGGCCGGCCTGTACGATCCCGCCGTCCCGCACCAGCAGGCCGTGCGTGAAGCCGGGCGGGATCTCCTCGACGTGGTGGGAGACCACGACCAGCGCGGGCGCGGACTCACTGCCCGCCAGTTTGCCCAGCCGGCGCAGCAGGTCCTCGCGGCCGCCCAGGTCGAGCCCGGCCGCGGGCTCGTCCAGGAGCAGCAGTTCCGGGTCGGACATCAGCGCGCGGGCGATCAGCACCCTCTTGCGCTCGCCCTCGGAGAGGGTGTGGAAGTACCGTTCGGCGAGGTCGCCGACGCCCCAGTGCCCCAGCAGCGCCCTGCCCCGCCCGTAGTCGGGGACCCCGTACTCCTCCCGGAAACGCCCCAGGTAACCGTAGGCGGCGCTGATGACCAGATCCAGGACCGGGGTGTCCTCCTCGATCCGGCCGGACACGGAGGCCCCCGCGTAGCCGATCAGCGGCCGCAGCTCGAACACGTCCACGCCCCCGAGGTACTCCCCCAGGATCTCCACCCTGCCCGCGGTGGGGTGGAGCTGACTGGAGGCCACGTTCAGCAGGGTCGTCTTGCCCGCGCCGTTGGGGCCGAGGATGACCCAGCGCTCGCCCTCCAGCACGGACCAGTCCACCCCGTCGAGCAGGTTCTCCCCGCCGCGTCGTACCGTGACCCCGTTCAGGCCCAGAACACGCCCGTCCATCATCCTCCTTCTCGTCACGTCCCACGCCGGTGCACGGGCCGCCCTACCCTGAAGTAATGCATTTGACGTCCGCACCGCTCGTCGCCTGGGGCAACGCCTGGCTGTCCGGCCACGTCGGGTTGGACGACGCTGTCGACGCCGTCGAACGCCGGAGCGGCCCCAACCTGATCGGGACAGTACCGCCAGGAGACCTGCCTTTCGACGGCGGCGTACCGCTGCGCACCGCGTTGGTGCACCTTCGCGGCCTGGGGTTGTCCGTGTTCCGGTTGGCGCTGCCCGCCTGGGGTGACCCGTTCGGGCTGGTGGGCCCGGCCGAACTCAACCAGGCCGCCATCGAGGCTCAGGAGGGGGTGCTGGTGCAGCTCACCGAACGGCAGGTGGGCCTGGTGCCCTCCGCCGACCGGCGTGGTTCATCCTACGTGGGCGTTTCGTGGGCCCCGTATCCGGCGAACGACACCGTCCCCCAGATCCCCGACCTCGCCGAGGCGGAACAGCGGCTGAAGCTCACCCTGGTCGAGGTCGCCGAACAGCTCCAGGGCGTGAACGACGTGGCCGGGTTCGCCCCGACCGTGCACAGGGCCCTCGGCGACCCGGGGGTCCCGGCTCTGGCCCACGGCTACCCCCCGCGCGCCCACAGGGTGGCGGCACAGGCCGAGAGGCTGGCGCGGATGGTGGAGCTCGCCGAGCCCGGATCCGGCCGGGGGCTCACCGCCCACCAGGCACGGCTGCGGCAGGAGGCCCTGCGCACGCTGGACGCGGCCGTGCGCCGGGCCCGGGTGGCCGCGCACGCGGCCATAGAGCTTCCCCGCTGAAAGTGGGACCCTGGTAGTGGTGCCGGGAATTCTCGGGGTGAAGCCAGGGGATTCACCTGATCCGCGACAGCACCGGTCGCACCGATACTGGGGTGAGAGGCCGTTCGTGGCCGACCCACAGAGGAGGAGAGCCGTCATCATGCAACCCGAGCACATCCGAGCTTCGGACGCGGACCGGGACCAGGTTGCCGAACGGCTCCGCGACGCCCTGGCGGAAGGCCGCCTCAGCCCGGTCGAACACGAGGAGCGGCTGGACACCCTGTACAGGGCCAAGACCATCGGTGAGCTCGGCCCGATCATCTCCGATCTGCCCGGAAACGCCGCTCCGCACCGCGGCGGCCCCGACAACGGCATGGAGGTCCTCGGCAGCGAGGCCCGTGACCTGGCCGGTCAGAGCAAGGGTTCGGAGAACCTCGTGGCGGTCTTCGGCGGATGTGAACGCCGCGGCCGATGGCTGGTCGAACCCCGTACCAACGTGTCGGTCCTGTGCGGAGGGGTCGAGCTGGACCTGCGCGAGGCGGTGCTGAGCCAGCACGAGGTGACCATCCAGCTCGCCGTGATCCTGGGCGGGGTGGAGATCACGGTGCCCCACGGGGTACGGGTGATCAACAACACGTCGGCGATTCTCGGTGGTACGGACCTGCACGGAACGGACCAGGTCACAGACCCGAACGCCCCCGTCCTGCATCTGACCGGGACGTGCATGCTGGGCGGGGTGGACGTGAAGGCCAAAAAGGCGAAGAAGAAGCGCAAGAAGTGAACGTCTTTCTGTCCACATAGTGAACTAGCTGCGAAAACCTCCGCCCCTGCCAGTCACTCCCGCCCCATGGCCGAGTACCGTGGACAACGCCATGAGTGATGAATCCACGTTGTTGGTAACGGTGACCGGGCGCGACCGCCCGGGCATCAGCGCACGCCTTCTGAGCACCCTCTCCGTCTTCCCCGTCACCATCGTCGACCTTGAGCAGGTCGTGTTGGGCGGACGGCTGGTCCTGGGCTCGGTCCTGGAGGTCGACGAGCGGGTCGCTCCGGGGGTGAGTCGCCGGCGGGTCTTCGAGGAGGTCCGCGCCGCCCTGGACAAGACCGCGATCGACCTCGACATGGAGGTCGAGTACGGCGCCGGCAACGGACGGGTGAACGAGACCTCCGCGGAGAGGCTCCACGTGACCGTCCTGGCCGCCCCGCTCCGCCCCGGCGCCCTGGGCGCCATCACCTCCTGTGTGGCCCGCTCGGGTGCCAACATCGACCGGATCGAACGGCTTTCCGGTTACCCGGTGACGTCCGTGGAGATGGAGATCTCCGGCGGCAATCCGGACCAGCTCCGTGCCGAACTGGCCATGGAGTCCGCCACCCAGGGCGTGGACGTGGCCGTCCAGTCCAGCGGCCTGCACCGCCGCGGCAAGCACCTCATCGTCATGGACGTCGACTCGACCCTGATTCAGGGCGAGGTCATCGAGCTCCTCGCCGCACACGCGGGCTGCGAGCAGGAGGTCGCCAAGGTCACCGAGGAGGCCATGCGGGGCGAGCTGGACTTCGAGGAGTCGCTCCGCCGCCGTGTCTCCCTCCTCAAGGGCCTGGACGTGTCCGCCATCGACCTGGTCCGGGACGAGATCGAGCTGACCCCGGGCGCCCGTACGCTGGTCCGCACCCTGAAGCGCCTGGGCTACGAGTGCGGAATCGTCAGCGGCGGCTTCACCCAGATCACCGACGTCCTCGTGGAGCGCCTGGACCTGGACTACTCGGCGGCCAACACCCTCGAAATCATCGACGGCAAACTCACCGGCGAACTGGTGGGCCCCATCATCGACCGCAAGGGCAAAGCCACCACCCTCCAGCGCTTCGCGGAGGAGGCCGGCGTCCCCCTGGCCCAGACCGTCGCTATCGGCGACGGCGCCAACGACCTCGACATGCTCCAGACCGCCGGCCTGGGCGTGGCCTTCAACGCCAAACCCGTGGTGCGCCAACAGGCCGATACCTCGGTCAACGTGCCGTACCTGGACACGATCGCTTTCATCCTCGGCATCACCCGCGAGGAAATCGAAGCCGCCGACCTCCACGCCTGACCCCCACCAACCCCCTCACGCCCTGGGGGTTGCCGCGCTTGTCAGGCTCCCGGCCCCCAAGGGGTTGTGAACCCGGACCATCCGCTGTTTGAAGCCGCACCCGCGCAGACCCCCTCAGCCCCAGGGGGTCACAGAACGTGCACCTGGTTTACCCTCCCCCAGTGGTGGGGGTAGGCCGGAGCGCGGTGGGCGGCGCCCGGACACAGGGGGTTTTCGCCAGGGCTGGGGACACGCATCTCTGGAACACATCAGTGGTCCAGGGGGTTGGCGAGCTACGGGCCTCGCCCTTTTCCAGAACCAGACGTAGAAAGATCAAGCACGTCCCGCGAGGTGCGTAGCGGCCTCCGAGTACGCCCTACACCAGCCCCCACAGGGCTCAGCCGGACGAACACCGGGCCCAGACCACCCCAGGGGGGTGCCTTGAACCCCGACCACAGACCGTTGGAAGGCACCACCCGCGCAGACCCCCGCACCCCCACCACGGTGATCTTGCTACCAGAAGCAACCTCGGCGCCGACATTGCTCCTGGTAGCAAGATCACCGCAAAAAAGAGGAGCCGAACCCACCCACCCGGAAAAACCCCTCCAAGCCACCCCCGGGAGGGCCGGCACCCCGACCCTGGGGGCCTGCACCCCAGCCCCCAGGGGGCGGGCCCCGGGAGGGCGGGCACCCCCCGGGGGGCCGGCACCCCAGCCAACAACCCCGCTTTTCACATGTTCACAAACCACCACAAAAAAAGAAGAGAGAGAAGCCCGCACCAGCGAACCCCTCCCCCTTCTTCTCAAGAAAAACCGTGGCAGCGACCTACTCTCCCACCCCACCACAGGGCAGTACCATCAGCGCAAGGAGACTTAACGACCGGGTTCGGAATGAGACCGAGTGTGACCCTCCTGCTACAACCACCACGGAAACCAACAACCACCCCGCAAGCTCAACCCCACCCAAAACAGGGGAACCCACACGGCGGAAAACCGTGAACATAGTGTGCGCGAACATCCAATTATCTGCAGCGGACAAGCCCTCGGCCTATTAGTACCGGTCAGCTCCACCCCTCACAAGGCTTCCACACCCGGCCTATCAACCCTGTCGTCTACAGGGAGCCTTACCCTCTCCAGGAGGCAGGAGACCTCATCTCGAAGCAAGCTTCCCGCTTAGATGCTTTCAGCGGTTATCTCTCCCGAACGTAGCCAACCAGCCATGCCCTTGGCAGGACAACTGGCACACCAGAGGTTCGTCCGTCCCGGTCCTCTCGTACTAGGGACAGCCCTTCTCAAGTCTCCAACGCGCACAGCGGATAGGGACCGAACTGTCTCACGACGTTCTAAACCCAGCTCGCGTGCCGCTTTAATGGGCGAACAGCCCAACCCTTGGGACCAACTCCAGCCCCAGGATGCGACGAGCCGACATCGAGGTGCCAAACCATCCCGTCGATATGGACTCTTGGGGAAGATCAGCCTGTTATCCCCGGGGTACCTTTTAGCCGTTGAGCGACACCGCTTCCACACGCCGGTGCCGGATCACTAGTCCCAGCTTTCGCTCCTGCTCGACACGTCCGTCTCACAGTCAAGCTCCCTTGTGCACTTACACTCAACACCTGATTACCAACCAGGCTGAGGGAACCTTTGGGCGCCTCCGTTACTCTTTGGGAGGCAACCGCCCCAGTTAAACTACCCACCAGACACTGTCCCCGAACCGGATCACGGTCCAAAGTTAGATGCCCGAAACAGTCAGAGTGGTATTTCACCAACGCCTCCACCGCCACTAGCGTGACGACTTCACCGGCTCCCACCTATCCTACACAAACCATCCCAAACACCAATGTCAAGCTATAGTGAAGGTCCCGGGGTCTTTCCGTCCTGCTGCGCGAAACGAGCATCTTTACTCGTAGTGCAATTTCACCGGGCCCATGGTTGAGACAGTGGGGAAGTCGTTACGCCATTCGTGCAGGTCGGAACTTACCCGACAAGGAATTTCGCTACCTTAGGATGGTTATAGTTACCACCGCCGTTTACTGGCGCTTAGATTCCTAGCTTCGCCGGGGCGAACCCCAACTAACCAGTCCTCTTAACGTTCCAGCACCGGGCAGGCGTCAGTCCGTATACAGCGTCTTACGACTTCGCACGGACCTGTGTTTTTAATAAACAGTCGCTTCCCCCCGCTATCTGCGACCCCACCCAGCTCAGGCCGTAAAGACCGTCACCAGACAGGGCTCCCCTTCTCCCAAAGTTACGGGGACAATTTGCCGAGTTCCTTAACCATGGTTCACCCGAACGCCTCGGTATTCTCTACCTGACCACCTGCGTCGGTTTAGGGTACTGGCCACACACGAACTCGCTAGAGGCTTTTCTCGACAGCATGGGATCACTCACTTCACCAAAAACGGCTCGGCATCACGTCTCAGCCTCAACGAGAGGCGGATTTACCTACCCCTCGGCCTACACGCTTACCCCCGGACAACCACCGCCGGGTAGAGCTACCCTCCTGCGTCACCCCATCACTTACCTACTACAAGCTCGGGTCCCAGACCAGATACAAACAATCTCCCGAAGGATTTTGAAAGATCCGGCGTGGTTAGCATCACCTGATTCAGTATTGGACGCTCATGCACGGGTACGGGAATATCAACCCGTTATCCATCGACTACGCCTGTCGGCCTCGCCTTAGGTCCAGACTCACCCTGGGCGGATTAACCTGCCCCAGGAACCCTTAGTCAATCGGCGGCAACGTTTCTCACGTTGCTTTCGCTACTCATGCCTGCATTCTCACTCGCACACCCTCCACCACACGATCACTCGGCAGCTTCACTGGATGCACGACGCTCCCCTACCAACCCAGCCCTCAACGGGCTGAACTTCACAGCTTCGGCGGTGTACTTAAGCCCCGCTACATTATCGGCGCAGAACCACTTGACCAGTGAGCTATTACGCACTCTTTAAAGGATGGCTGCTTCTAAGCCAACCTCCTGGTTGTCTGGGCAACTCCACAACCTTTCCCACTTAGCACACGCTTAGGGGCCTTAGCTGATGATCTGGGCTGTTTCCCTCTCGACTACGAAGCTTATCCCCCGCAGTCTCACTGCCACGCTTCACTTCACCGGCATTCGGAGTTTGTCTGACGTCAGTAACCTTGTCGGGCCCATCAGCCAAACAGTAGCTCTACCTCCAGCAAGAAACACGTGACGCTGCACCTAAATGCATTTCGGGGAGAACCAGCTATCACGGAGTTTGATTGGCCTTTCACCCCTACCCACACCTCATCCCCCAGATTTTCAACTCTGGTGGGTTCGGGCCTCCACGAGGTCTTACCCCCGCTTCACCCTGGACATGGGTAGATCACTCCGCTTCGGGTCCACAGCATGCGACTCAACCGCCCTATTCAGACTCGGTTTCCCTACGGCTACCCCACCCGGGTTAACCTTGCCACACACCATGACTCGCAGGCTCATTCTTCAAAAGGCACGCCATCACCAGGAACAAGTCCCAGCTCTGACGGCTTGACAGCACACGGTTTCAGGTACTATTTCACGACCCCTCACCGGGGCACTTTTCACCTTTCCCTCACGGTACTAGTGCACTATCGGTCATCAGGACGTATTTTGGCTTAGCAGGTGGTCCTGCCAGATTCACACGGAATTTCTCGGGCTCCGCGCTACTCGGGAACACACCAACACCTAGACTCTTCCTTCACCTACGGGACTCTCACCCACTCCGGTACCGCTTCCCAACGGATTCAGCTAGAAGAACCATCAGCGCTCCAGGCCGACAGACCTGGAAAGATGCACCCCACAACCCCGCACACGCAACGACTGCCGTCTATCACACGCATACGGTTTAGCCTCTTCCCCGTTCGCTCACCACTACTAGGAGAATCACTGTTGTTTACTCTTCCTACGGGTACTGAGATGTTTCACTTCCCCGCGTCACCACCAACTACCCTATACATTCAGGTAGCGGCAACCCGACACAACTCGGGCTAGGTTTCCCCATTCGGACACCCGCGGATCAAAGCTCGGTTGACAGCTCCCCGCGGCCTATCGTGGCCTCCCACGTCCTTCATCGGCGCCTGATGCCAAGGCATCCACCGTGTGCCACTATCACTTGGCCACTACAGATAATAAGATGCTCGCGCACACTATTCACAAGTCAAAACACCCACCACAAACCCCGATACCTCAACACCAGCACCAGCTGGGAGTTCTCAGGGGTGGTCCAGGGGAACCAACCAGACCACCCGCCCCCACCCATGGTGAAGGCCGATGGCCACGATTGCTTCCTCAGATACCCAACAGCGCGCCCCCCGGTGCTTCTAGTCACCAGAGGTATGAGTCCGATTCTCTTCAGCCACTCCCGAACACCTGCCGGCCATCAAGACCAGCACGCTCGGGTCCACTTTCGAGTCCGACCAACGATAGGAAAAAGTTGGCCTTCAAAAGACTCCTTAGAAAGGAGGTGATCCAGCCGCACCTTCCGGTACGGCTACCTTGTTACGACTTCGTCCCAATCGCCAGCCCCACCTTCACTCATTCCCTCCCCGAAGGGTTAGGCCACAAGTTTCGGGTGTTGCCGACTTTCATGACGTGACGGGCGGTGTGTACAAGGCCCGGGAACGTATTCACCGCGGCGTTGCTGATCCGCGATTACTAGCGACTCCACCTTCATGGGGTCGAGTTGCAGACCCCAATCCGAACTGAGACCGGCTTTAAGGGATTCGCTCCACCTTACGGTATCGCACGCCCATTGTACCGGCCATTGTAGCATGTTTGCAGCCCAAGACATAAGGGGCATGATGACTTGACGTCGTCCCCACCTTCCTCCGAGTTGACCCCGGCAGTCTCCCATGAGTCCCCACCATTACGTGCTGGCAACATGGAACAAGGGTTGCGCTCGTTGCGGGACTTAACCCAACATCTCACGACACGAGCTGACGACAGCCATGCACCACCTGTCACCCACCAACTAAATGACCCTGTATCTCTACAGGTCCACGGGTGATGTCAAACCTTGGTAAGGTTCTTCGCGTTGCGTCGAATTAAGCAACATGCTCCGCCGCTTGTGCGGGCCCCCGTCAATTCCTTTGAGTTTTAGCCTTGCGGCCGTACTCCCCAGGCGGGGCGCTTAATGCGTTAGCTACGGCGCGGAAACCGTGGAAAGTCCCCACACCTAGCGCCCAACGTTTACGGCATGGACTACCAGGGTATCTAATCCTGTTCGCTCCCCATGCTTTCGCTCCTCAGCGTCAGGTAAGGCCCAGAGACCCGCCTTCGCCACCGGTGTTCCTCCTGATATCTGCGCATTTCACCGCTACACCAGGAATTCCAGTCTCCCCTACCTACCTCTAGCATGCCCGTATCCACTGCAGAACCGGGGTTAAGCCCCGGTCTTTCACAGCAGACGCGACACGCCGCCTACGAGCTCTTTACGCCCAATAATTCCGGACAACGCTCGGACCCTACGTATTACCGCGGCTGCTGGCACGTAGTTAGCCGGTCCTTATTCCCCACCTACCGTCAACCCCGAGAGAACCCGGGGCCTGCGTTGGTGGTAAAAGAGGTTTACAACCCGAAGGCCGTCATCCCCCACGCGGCGTCGCTGCATCAGGCTTTCGCCCATTGTGCAATATTCCCCACTGCTGCCTCCCGCAGGAGTCTGGGCCGTGTCTCAGTCCCAGTGTGGCCGGTCGCCCTCTCAGGCCGGCTACCCGTAATCGCCTTGGTAGGCCTTTACCCCACCAACAAGCTGATAGGCCGCGAGCCCATCCCTGACCGATAAAACTTTCCACACACCACCAGGAGATGGTGTGTCATATCCGGTATTAGACGGCGTTTCCACCGCTTATCCCGGAGTCAGGGGCAGGTTGCTCACGTGTTACTCACCCGTTCGCCGCTCGTGTACCCCGAAGGGCCTTACCGCTCGACTTGCATGTGTTAAGCACGCCGCCAGCGTTCGTCCTGAGCCAGGATCAAACTCTCCATAAAGGTCCTACAACCCTACCCGGCGACCCGAGGGTCTGCCTGGGACGGGTAAACCTAGAAGAAATCCTGACCAACCAACTCGCGTTGGTTAATCAAAGGAACCCTACGCACCGTGGTGCGTCGGGGCCAAAACAAACATGGCTTAAAGAAAATCAAACACGCGCTGTTGAGTTCTCAAGAAACAATCGCTTTTCCCGTACAAGCTCCGGAACGTGTGTTCCGGTTGCTCTTCCGTGGAAGGCTTTGTCGCGGTCCGGCCGCTGTTGCGACTTTCTCGCTGTGTTGTGTCTTTACTTTATCAGGTGTTCCGCGCCCCGCCAAATCGGCGGTTTGTGTCTTTCCTGATCGGGGTAAAGCCCGTGTGCTCCGTTTGCCTTTGCGTTTCCGCTGGGCTTTTGAAGCGACTCTCCGAAGTTTACATGCCCCGAGCACCGCTCGAACCACCGTGTTTCGAAAAGAGAAGATGTCTGACTCGAATATCCGATCACGCCCGCAGAGAGCCCGCGTTCGCTTCGACCGAGAGATCGTGGCCCCCTTGCGGCCTTGGGCCGGTCGGAGGCGACTCGGGGAACATTACTCCCCGACCCGGGGCGATGCAAACCCTGGGGCCAGTGACCTGGGTCACACCTCGTCGCGCTGCCGGTGCGTCCCCTGCAACATCCCCACCACACCTCACCCCCACCACACCTCGGTGCCCTTGGGCACCCTCGCCGGCGCTCTCAGTTGAGGATGCTTCCGGTGCCCGTCCCCGGTGCGGTGTAGAGCCACTCCACTTCGAGCTCCACCGCGGCGACGGTCGCCGGGGAGTAGGCGACGAGGGCCTCACTCCCGACGAAGGACGCGGCCACCTGGGCGACTGCCGGGTTGTGGCCGACCAGCAGGACCGTGCGTACCTCGGGGTCCACGTAGCTGACCAGTTCCAGGAGTTCGTCCGCCGACGCGAGGTAGGCGGCCTCCGTGTAGTCGACCTCCGGTGAAAGGTCCATGGCTCCCAGCACCCCGTCCAGGGTCTGGCGGGTGCGCCTGGCCGCGGAGCAGATCACGTGGTCCGGTTCATAGCTCCGCTCGGTGAGCAGCTGTCCGACCCGCTCGGCCTGTCGGCGCCCCTTGTCGGTGAGCTCTCGGTCGTGGTCCATGACGCCGTACCCGTCTTCGGCCTTGGCGTGACGCATCAGCAGGAGGGTCCGGGTCATGACGCCAACACCGTCGCGACCACGGACAGCAGACCGATGAAGCCCACCATCACCCCCACGACGACCAACAGCCCTTTCATTCCCGACACCGTCGAACCACTCCTCTTGACCGTTCCGGACCGTTCCAGTGCGGGTCCGTACATCCAGGTTAGGTGCGCCCTTCCATGCCGGAACCGGGCCCCCGGTCCGGCCGGGTAGCCCCGCCCTGATCCGACCCCGCACTGATTCGGCCCCGATCGACCCGACCGCGGTCACCCCGAGCGCAAGCGGCGCGGCCGCCCGGGATTCCGGACGGCCGCGCGTGGATGTCGGAGCTACGGAAGGACAGCGGCGGGACCGCGCAGACGTCGCCTCGGCCGCGGCAGAGAGGACCTGCGACCAGGACGGCAGTCGGGGGGCCGCACCGGGACGGTCGTCAGCCCTGGCCCGCGTCCCCGGCCCGGGCCTCCTCCTTCCGATCCCCCTCCTGGCCCTCCGGGCCCGGGTCAGTACCGTCCCCGGCAGCCGTGGAGTCCTCCCCGTCACCGGTGACGGCGTCGCCACCACCCGACTCGGGGGCGTCCTTGGGCGCGGACTCACCACCGATCTCCGCAAGGTCGGTCTCGGTACCGGAACCCCGGTTCTTCGACCACAGGACGGCGCCGACGAGCACGCCGACCGCGACCACGGTCACCCCGACCCTCAGGGCGGTGTTGTCCGCGTAGATCACCACACTGGGCGCGACGATCAGGGCGACGAGGTTCATCACCTTGAGCAGCGGGTTGATGGCCGGGCCCGCGGTGTCCTTGAAGGGGTCACCGACGGTGTCGCCGATGACCGTGGCCTCGTGGGCGGCGGAACCCTTGCCACCGTGGTGGCCGTCCTCCACGAGCTTCTTCGCGTTGTCCCAGGCGCCGCCGGAGTTGGACAGGAACACCGCCATGAGCACCCCGGCGGCGATGGCACCGCCGAGGAAGGCGCCGAGCGGTGCGTACCCGAAGGCGAATCCGACCGCGATCGGAGCGAGGACCGCCAGGAGACCGGGGGTGACCAGTTCCCGCAGCGAGTCCTTGGTGCAGATGTCGACGACCCGCGCGTACTCGGGCTTCTCCGTGCCGTCCATGATCCCCGGGCGGGTGCGGAACTGGTTGCGCACTTCCAGGACCACGCGCTGGGCGGCGCGGCCCACCGCCATGATCGCCAGACCGGAGAAGAAGAACACGACGCTGGCGCCGATGATCACACCGACGAGTACGTCGGGCTGGTCCAGGGAGAGGGAGAAGACCTCCGTGTCACCGAGGCGTTCCTGGACGGAGGTGCGGAAGGCCCCGAAGAGCGCGGTGGCGGCCAGGACCGCCGTGGCGATCGCGATGCCCTTGGTGATCGCCTTGGTGGTGTTGCCGACGGCGTCGAGCCCGGTGAGGATGTCGGCGCCCTTGCCCTCGACGTCCCCGGACATCTCCGCGATGCCCTGGGCGTTGTCGGAGACCGGCCCGAAGGTGTCCATCGCCACGATGATGCCGACGGTGGTGAGGAGGCCGGTTCCGGCGAGGGCCACGGCGAACAGGCTGAGGGTGATGGAGCCGCCGCCGAGCAGGAATGCGGCGTACACGGCGCCCGCGATGAGCAGGGCCGAGTAGACCGCGGACTCCAACCCCACCGAGATTCCGGAGAGGATGACGGTGGCCGCACCGGTCTTCGAGCTCTCGCCGATGTCCTTGACCGGGCGCTTGTCGGTTTCGGTGAAGTAGCCGGTGAGCAGTTGGATGGCGGCTGCGAGCACCAGGCCGATGAGGACCGCCGCGACCGCGATGAACCTCGGGTCGGGGTCGGTGCCCGCGGCGCTGATCTCCTCCATGACGGTGTCGCTGACTCCGGACATCTCCTCGAAGCTGCCGGGCAGGTACCAGAAGGCGGTCGCGGTGACCAGGAGCGCGGAGATCGCGGCGGAGATGAAGAAGCCCCGGTTGATCGCGGTCATCGCGGTCCGGTCCTTGGCCCTGGGCGCCACGATGAAGATGCCGATGATGGCGGTGATGACACCGATCATCGGGACCAGCAGCGGGAAGACCAGGCCTTCGGTGCCGAAGGCGACGCGGCCGAGGATGAGCGAGGCGACGAGCACCACGGCGTAGGACTCGAAGAGGTCGGCGGCCATACCCGCGCAGTCCCCGACGTTGTCACCGACGTTGTCCGCGATGGTGGCGGCGTTGCGCGGGTCATCCTCCGGGATGCCCTGTTCGACCTTGCCGACGAGGTCGGCGCCGACGTCGGCCGCCTTGGTGAAGATGCCACCGCCGACACGCATGAACATCGCGAGGAGGGCGGCACCGAAGCCGAAGCCCTCCAGGACGATGGGGGCGTCGCCCCGGTAGAGGATGACGACGAGTGCGGCGCCGAACAGTCCGAGGCCGACGGTGATCATGCCGGCGACGCCACCGGTGCGGAAGGCGATCCGCATGGCCTTGTGGTTGTCGTTCTCGCCGCCGCCGCGTGCGGCCGCGGCGACCCGGACGTTGCCGCGTACCGCGAGCCACATCCCGATGAAGCCGGTGGCCGCGGACAGCAGGGCGCCCAGAGCGAAGAAGACCGACCTGCCGATAGCGATGCCCCAGGTGTCCGCCGGTAGCAGGAGCAGGAGCAGCGGAATGGCGACGATGAACACCGCGAGGGTTTGGAACTGGCGTTTCAGGTAGGCCGCGGCGCCTTCCTGGACCGCGAACGCGATGTTGCGCATGCGTTCGGTGCCCTGGCCGGCAGCGAGGACCTCGCGGACCAGCATCCCCGCGACGGCGAGCGCGAGTAGCGCGACGACCATGACGACGATGACGAGGGTGAGGTCCCGGCCCTCCAACGCCAGGGCGATGCCGCTTTCAGTAGCGAGATTGAGCCCAGACAATCCGTCCTCCTTGAGACGGGCACGTCCTTTTCGGCCCCGTTGCCGAAGGTGTGCGGGACGTTTGCCTCGTGGGCTCCGGTGCCGCGCACCGCCGTGGGCGTACCGCCGCCCCGAAAGGCTCCTGAACTGGCTCGACGGCACGCTTGTCGGGGTCGAAGCAGTGCCACCTTTCTGTGTGGTGCACGCCGCCCGCAGTTGCTCACGCGCGGACGGTGATCCGGGGATTCTACGCACGGGAGGGATTGAATATCAGGGCCCGTTCGGCATTTCCCCAGGAGGAATTAAAGATGTGACCGCATGGTGATCTCAAGAAGCGGATAAATTTCTTTATTCGCTCTTATGGCCACGCATGATGTCGCATAATGCATTAACACTATGTTAACGCTAAATCACGCATACAACCATAAAAGGGAAAGTTGGCTCTTGGGCCTCAACGTGCACACGGACCTCAGCAGCCCCTGAAGAACCAGGGCTGCGCGGGAACCCGTCCGAACCTGCGCAGGGCCCGCCCCGGGGCCGCACCGGAACCTCCCCCAGAAAGAGCGTTCCGGTCCGAACAGAACTACGCTCCGCGCAACCGCATCCCCGCGGTGTCGATCCCGTCCCCGGAGGTCGCGCGTCCGGCGTCCAGATCCTCGGCCAGAGCCCGGGCGAACGCCGCCACACCGGCCGTGTCCACACCGTGCGGAGCGTGCGGACCGAAGACCTCCACCCGGTCCGCTCCGCGCCTCAACAGGCGGGCCGCACCGACCCGGTTGCCCCGCTGGGCGTGTGTGACACCGACAGCGGTCTGCGCCAGCCCCCGCCACAGCTCCCGTTCCGACTCCGGAGCGGACTTCCAGACAGCTTCGAGCACCTCGTGGGCGGTGAAGGCGAAACCCTCGTCGAGCAGACGCTGGGCCTGCTCGATCCCCTCCTGCGCGGTGAACTCGGCGTCGTCGGGCACACGTTCGACCTCACCGACACTGCCGTGCGGCATCGGACGGCCGTAGCGGTCCCTCGGACGCTGGTTCTGTGCCTGCCCGGTCTCGTTGCGGTCGCGGGCACCATCCGCCCCGTCCGTGCGTGTCTCCATCAGTGCTCCACCGCCGTTCGCGCCGTCGATCTCCCGCAACCACCCTACGAGAGCCCTCTCCACCTCACGTGGGCGCTCCTCGTGGGGAAAGTGCCCGGCACCCGCCACCAGCGTCCACCGGTACGGCCCGGAGACCAGCCGCCGGGAGGAGCCGGCTGTCTCGGGCGGGCACACCGGGTCCAGGTCGCCGTGCAGTTGGAGGACCGGGACCCCGACCGGTGCCCGCATCCGTGTGCCGTACCTGAGCCCGTCCGTACGCCACCGCGACCGGAAGATCCAGCGGTGGTACTCCAGCGAGCAGTGCGAGACCTTCGGGATCGCGAACGCACGCCGGTAACGTTCCTCGGCTTCCCGGTCGGGCCACCCCGGACCGGACCATGCGTCCAGGAGTTCGCCCACCCGGACGCAGCCGTCCGCGAGGAGCCGGTGCTCGGGAAGGACGGGCACCTGGGCCCGGAGCATGTGCCGCACCCCCGGCCCCGGACGGAGGAGGAGTCTCGCCGCGCGCCGGGGGTGGGGCGCGGACACCGCGGCCAGGGCGCGCACCTCGTCCGGGTGGTAGGCGGTCATGGTCCATCCGACGAGCCCGCCGACACCGTGTCCGACCACGACGGCGTCCGCGGCACCGAGCGCGCGGACCAGGCTCGCCATGTCCTGGGAGAGGCCGACCAGGTCGTAGCCGCGCGGAGTCTTGTCACTGGCCCCGTAGCCGCGCAGGTCGACCGCGACGGCCCTGTACCCGGCCTCGGCCAGCCCGGCCAGCTGTGCCCGCCAGGCCCACCAGAACTGGGGGAAGCCGTGCAGGAGGAGGACGAGTGGGCCGTCACCGAGTTCGGCCACGTGGAACCGGGCACCGGCGGCGCTGACCGTCCGGTGGGCCCAGGGGCCGTCGAGGTAGGCCGCCGAATCGTCCAACACCCGGGGCTAACGGTTGGTGGGTGCGGAGGCCCCGTTGTCCCGAGTGACCTCCTGGCCCTGGGGAGGACGGATCTCGCCGCGCAGAATCCCCATGAGACGGGAGGTGGTGACCGCGGTGCGGGCCAGGCCCTGACGGCGGCGCAGGTTGATCACGGCGAACAGGACGAAGAGTGCGGCGATCAGCAGGTAGAAGCCGGTGACGGCCAGGAAGGAGAGCCAGAAGGCCCACCCGACCACTTCGGCGAGGAAGAGGCCCACGGTGATCGAGAACAGGATCGCGACGAGGTGGAGCAGCACACCGGCGGCCCCGAACTCCCCGACGCTCTTACCGATCCGGGTCGCGTCAGCCTTGGCCTCAAGCTTGGCGAGCTTGATTTCGAGCCGCACGATGCGGGAGAGGTTGTCGGTGGCGTCGGAGACCAGCGCACCGATGGAACGGTCGGTGTCGCTGGCAGCGCCAGGTTGGCCGGCACCCGGCTTGTCCACCATCGTGGGGATTCCCTTCTCTCGGTCCGTACACGCGGATGATCCTCCGCATCCTCGCACATGCCTTACCACTGATGTCTCTCACGGCACGCAAAACAGCGGTGTTCGGTTTCCTCACGCGGGTGAGCGGGAACGGCGCCCCGCCCCCGTGGAAGGGGCGGGGCGCCGTGGTATTCGCACCGGACGGTGAGCCGAAGGGGTCAGTCGCCCTTCTTTACGGAGGGCAGCTGCTTGGCGATCACATCCATGATCGAGGAGTCGGTGAGGGTGGAGGTGTCACCGATGGCCCGGCCCTCCGCGATGTCGCGCAGCAGGCGACGCATGATCTTGCCGGATCGGGTCTTGGGCAGTTCGGGTACGGCGAGGAGCCGGGCGGGCTTGGCGATGGGGCCGAGCGAGGCCCCGACGTGGTCGCGCAGCTCCCGGACCAGGTCCTCGGGCACCGAATCGGCGCCGCCGCGCAGGATGACGAAACCGACGATGGCCTGCCCGGTCACCTTGTCGGTGGCGCCGACGACGGCGGCCTCGGCCACCTTCGGGTGGGAGACCAGGGCGGACTCCACCTCGGTGGTGGAGAGGTTGTGGCCGGAGACGAGCATGACGTCGTCCACGCGGCCGAGCAGCCACAGGTCCCCGTCCTCGTCCTTCTTGGCACCGTCACCCGGGAAGTAGAGGCCCTCGAAACGCGACCAGTAGGTGTCCCGGTAGCGCTGGTCGTCGCCCCAGATACCGCGGAGCATGGCCGGCCACGGCTCGCGGATCACGATGAAACCGCCCTCGCCGTCGGGGACGGACTCGCCCGCCTCGTCCACCACGTCGGCGACGATGCCCGGGAGGGCGCGCATCGCCGCGCCCGGCTTGCCCGAGGTGACGCCGGGCAGCGGGCTGACCATGATCGCGCCGGTCTCGGTCTGCCACCAGGTGTCGACGACCGGGGTCTTCCCGCCGCCGATCTTCTCCCGGTACCACATGTAGGCCTCGGGGTTGATCGGCTCGCCGACCGAGCCGATGACCCGCAGGCTCGACAGGTCGTACTTCGCGGGGATCTCGTCGCCCCACTTCATGAAGGTGCGGATCGCCGTGGGCGCCATGTAGGCGATGGTGACCTTGTACTTCTCGATGATCTCCCAGAAACGGCCCTTGTGCGGGGTGTCCGGGGTGCCCTCGTACATGACGACGGTCGCCGCGTTGGAGAGCGGTCCGTAGACGATGTAGGAGTGGCCGGTCACCCAACCGATGTCGGCGGCGCACCAGTAGACGTCGGTCTCCGGCTTGAGGTCGAAGACCGCCCAGTGGGTGTAGGAGGCCTGCGTGAGGTAGCCGCCGGTGGTGTGCAGGATGCCCTTGGGCTTGGCCGTGGTCCCGCTCGTGTACATGATGTACAGCGGGTCCTCGGCGTCGTGGGCCTCGGGGGTGTGCTCGGCGCCGGCGGAGCCGACGGCGTCGTGCCACCACACGTCGCGCTCGTTCCACTCGACGTCCTGGCCGGTGCGGCGGACGACGAGGACGTTCTCGACCGCGGGCCGGTCGGCGACGGCGCCGTCGACGGCGGGCTTGAGTGCGCTGGGCTTACCGCGCCGGTAGCCGCCGTCCGCGGTGATGACGAGCTTGGCCTGGCTGTCGTCCAGGCGCTGGCCGAGGGCGTCCACCGAGAAGCCGCCGAAGACGACCATGTGCACCGCGCCGATCCGGGCGCAGGCGAGCATGGCCACGACGGTCTCGGGGATCATCGGCATGTAGATGGCGACGCGGTCGCCCTTGCCCACACCCAGCGAGGTGAGGGCGTTGGCGGCCTGGCAGACCTGGTCCTTGAGGTCGGCGTAGGTGATGGTGCGGCTGTCGCCGGGCTCCCCCTCCCACTGGATGGCGGCGCGGTCGCCCAGACCCGCATCGACGTGGCGGTCCACGCAGTTGACGGAGGCGTTCAGCCTGCCGCCGACGAACCACTTGGCGTAGGGCGGATCCCAGTCCAGGACGGTGTCCCAGGGCTGCTCCCACTGGAGCCTGCGGGCCTGCTCCTCCCAGAAGCCGAGTCGGTCCTGCGCCGCGGCGTCATAGGCGCCCGCCTTGACGTTGGCGTTCTCGGCGAGGTCCGCGGGCGGCGGGAAGCTCCGGGTCTCGTGGAGAAGGTTGGACAGTGTCTCCTGGCTCGGGGGAGTGCTGTCGGCCACTGTGATTCTCCTTACGTTGGCTGTGGGTCCAATTAATCATGTGGTCCAGACCGCGTGAACATCCGGGGCGGCGTCCAGCGGCGGTGGGGGCCGGGCACGCGGCGAACGGCCGGTGAGCGGTCGCCGGTCCGCGACGAGCGGTCCCCCGTGCCCGGTCCGGGTGGTGTGAGCGCACGGGGTTACCGCCGCGTAGTGTTGTTTTCCGTGAGCGAATCGACTTCTGCCTCCATGTCCGACCCACTGTCCCGGATCGCCGAGCTGCCGGGGGTCAGCGACGCGGTCGCCGAGACTCGGACCCTGGTCGACCGGCTGCTGGGGCACCGCATCCTGCGCCGTCGCAGCAGTGACGTGTCCATGGAGTCCTCGCTGCGCGGCGCGTGCGCCTCCGCGGCGCTGGAGGGCGCCGAGGTCTCGATGGACGAGATCCGTGATGGGCACGTGTACGACACCAGGATCAAGGGCGCCCTGCGCATCGGCGGTGAGCTGGGCCCTCTGGTGGACACGTGGCCCCAGGCCCCCCGGCAGGCGCTGGCACGACTGCACACCCTGGCCGCGGCCGACGCCGTGTCCGAGGACGCGTTGGGCCGGCCCCGTCTGGAGGGCGAACGGGTCGAGGATCCCCTGGACCTGGGCCCCGCGCCGAGCGCCGCCGCGGCCAACGCCCGCCTCGAGGGCCTGTACGCCCTGTTGGGCTCCCGCACGAAGGTCCCGGCCCTGGTGACCTCTGCGCTGGTGCACGGTGAGCTGATGGCGATCCGGCCGTTCGGCTGGGGGGACGGGCTGGTGGCCCGTGCCGCCGAGCGGCTGACCCTGGTCGAGCGCGGGCTGGACCCCAAGTCCCTGGTCACCTCTGAACTCGGCCACCAGACCCTGCGGGAGGAGTACGGTCCGGCGCTGCGCGGGTACATGGGCGGTACCCCCGAGGGCGTCGCCGAGTGGGTCGTGTACTGCTGCCGCGCGGTGCGGGCGGGCGCCCAGGACTCACTGGCCACCTGCGAGGCGCTCAAACGCGGCTGATCGAGGCGTGGCGGTCGGGGTAAAGACCCCCGAGTTCGCGAAAGTAGTTCATTTACTGACGAGTAGTAACTCGAATGCATATCAGTTCGGTCACGCTTGCCCGTGCTGAATGTTTCCCGATTGCTCCGTGCAGATGCACGCGCATGGCGAACGGCGCCCCGAACCCTGGTCCGGGGCGCCGTTTCCGGCCCGCAGGAGCGGGTTAGCAAGCGCCACTATCTCTAGTCCGGCCTGGTGAAAGCCGGTTTCACCAAACCTGGACAGGCCCTACGGGGCCCAGTGGAGCGTGGGTTCCCGTCCTCCGTGCCGGGGTGGGTCTCAGCCACCTGTTGCTTTCTTTCTACGCTGACGACCCTTCTGCGAAAAGGTGGTTGGCCGAAGTTTTTCTGTTGGATTCCCGAACCCATACACGGTGTTGCGTGGTAACGTCTGGCCAGGAGTCGAGCGAAGGGCCGACAGCACCGGGTTCCACCTTTGCAGGCGGATGCGGACATTGCGCCCGAAGGACGGAACTGCCGTCGTCACTTCGCGGGAAGTACGAACCCTGCGCCCCGTAGGAGAGCACGCAGGTTCGGACGATCGCTCCCGAAGGTCCCTCCCAGGAGAGCGGATCCGGCCTGTCCCCCCGAGGCCGGAACCGGACGGCCCCCAGTTCCCCCTGCGGGGCCCGTCCGAGGTCATCCGCTCCGCCCCGCCTGACGGGCCGGGACACACGACAGCCCCCGTACGTGTGTCCCGCCCGCCGGGTGCGGACGCCCCCATCCCCCTCGCGGTGTCCGCCGCCGGAGCCGTGCACGGGCACGGGCACGGAGTTATCCACAGGTCAGGACCGAGGCTTCCGCCTCGGCCCCGGTTCGGCGAAGGTCGAAAGGGCAGGTTCCCGCCCTCCCCGGAGGCCCGATGGACATCCCGCAGCACCCCCTGATCGCCACCGCCGACCCCGCCCTCCTCGACGACCTCGTCCGGCTCGCCGCGGCGGCCGCCACCGAGGTCACGATCGCCTCCGACCCGGAACAGGCCCTGCGTGCCTGGGGCCGCGCCCCGCTCGTCGTGGTCGGCCGAGACCTGGAGCGCGCCCTCCGCTCCGCGCACCCCCCGCCGCACCCCCGCGTGGCCGTCGTCGCCCGGGCCGGGACACCCCCGCCCCGGGCCGACGGGTCCCGCCCGGACCGGAACGAGACCACCTCCGCCTACCTCCTCCCCCGGGACGAGGCCGCCCTCGTCGACCTGTTCGCCTCCCTTTCCGAGCACCCGCCCGCGCCGTTCGTGTCCGTCGTCGGCGGCCGGGGCGGAGCGGGAGCCAGCCTCCTCGCGGTCGCCCTCTCCCTCGCCGGCGACCGGGCCGGACGGGCCACCGCCCTGCTCGACGCCGACCCCCTGGGGTGCGGGCCCGACATCTACCTGGGCTGCGACCACACCGCGGCGGACCCCAGGACCGGCTGGGACGACCTGCTCCGCCAACGAGGCCGGATGCCCTGGCGGACCCTGCGCGAAGGACTGCCCAGGGTCGGCAGGGTGGACGTGCTGACCTGGGCCCGGGGAGACGGAACCGACCAGGGCCGACCGCTCCCCGTCGGCGCGGTCCGCTCCGTCCTCGCCTCCGCCCGCCGGGGCGCCGAGCTGGTGGTGGCCGACCTCCCCAGATCCTTCGACCCCGCCACCACGGCCCTGCTCAACCATTCCGACCTCGTGCTCGTGGTGGTCCCCGCGGACGTGTACTCCGTGGTGTCCGCCGCACGCATGACCCCTCGGCTCGGGCAGGAGGCCGACCGGGTCCGCGTCGTGGTGCGCGGAGCCCGGGGCGGTCTGTCCACCGAGGTCGTCGCGAGGAGCCTGGGGCTGGAACTCGGCGCCGACCTGCCCGCGGAACCGGGCCTGGCCCGGGTGCTGAGTGCCGGTGACGTCCCGGCCCGGAACCCCCGGACCCCGCTGGCCCGGTACGCCGACCGTGTCGTGGAAGCCCTCGTCGGCGTGCGGAGGTCCCGATGAGCGAGGCGGGTGTGCCGCTCTGGGACCGTCTGGCCAACCGGGGCCGCCCGAAGGGTCCGGGGGAGCCCTCCGGCAGGCCGGACCACGGCCGGGCCTCCAGCCGGGACCGGGACCTCCGGGGGACGGGGGCGGACTCCCCCGTCCGCCTCCCCGGAACGGGTGCTGCGCGGGCCGCCGTTCCGATCGCCCGCCGTGGGGAGAACGCCGTGCTGGAAAGGGTCCGCGACCGGTTCGTGGCCACCGGTACCCGGGTGACCCCGGCCAACGTCGCGACCGCGATCCGCTCCGAGGGCGGGGCCCTGGGGGACAGTGAGCTGCTCGCCATGACCCGCAGACTGGCCGCCGACCTGTCCGGCGCCGGGCCGCTGGAGGAACTGCTGACCGCAGATGTCACCGACGTCCTGGTCAACGGCCCGGACCAGGTCTGGGTGGACTCCGGGGAGGGGCTGCACCGGGTCCGGGACGTGCGCTTCGGCTCGGCCGAGGAGGTAAGGCGGCTGGCCCAGCGCCTGGCCTTCCAGGCGGGGCGCCGTCTGGACGCGGCCGCGCCGTACGTGGACGCCCGGCTGCCGAGCGGGGCCCGGTTGCACGCCGTGCTGCCGCCGATCGCGCCCGAGGGCGCCTGCCTCTCGCTGCGGATGCCGCCGAGGAGGGTGTT
Organism: Nocardiopsis moroccensis; assembly: GCF_055763695.1. Classification (NCBI taxonomy): domain Bacteria; kingdom Bacillati; phylum Actinomycetota; class Actinomycetes; order Streptosporangiales; family Nocardiopsidaceae; genus Nocardiopsis; species Nocardiopsis moroccensis. The sequence goes on from NZ_CP199747.1 coordinate 4,671,160, forward strand.
CGGGCTGGACCGGCTGACCGCCCGTGGGACCCTGACGCGTTCCGGGGCCGATCTGTTGCGCTCCCTGGTCGCCCACCGGGTGCCGTTCCTGGTCAGCGGCGGAACCGGGACCGGGAAGACCACCCTGCTCTCCTCGCTGCTGTCGCTGGTGCACCCGCGGGAGCGGATCGTGCTCGCGGAGGACTCGCCCGAGCTGCGCCCCGAGCACCCGCACGTGGTGCGGCTCCAGACCCGCCCGGCCAACATCGAGGGCAGCGGGGAGGTCTCGCTGGAGACGCTGGTCCGCCAGGGGCTACGGATGCGTCCGGACCGGCTGGTGGTCGGCGAGGCGCGGGGACCGGAGATCGTGTCGTTGCTGGCGGCTCTCAACACGGGTCACGAGGGCGGCGCTGGGACACTGCACGCCAACGGGGCGGAGGACGTGCCCGCCCGGGTGGAGGCGATGGGCTGCGCCGCCGGACTCACCCGGGGCGCGGTGCACAGTCAGCTCGCGGCCACCCGGGTCCTGGTGGTGCACCTGGTCCGGGACGGACAGGGGCGCCGCCTGTCCGAGGTCCGGGTCCTGCGCCGGGAGCCCTCCGGGTTGGTGCGGGCGGTACCCGCGGTGGCCTTCGCCCCGGACGGCCGTCGGCACGAGTACCCGGGGGCGGAGGAGGTGGCCGACCGCCTGGGCCGGGGGTGGCGCCGGTGATACTCCTCGCGGTGCTCGCGGTGGCCGCGGCCCTGCTCTGGTCGGTTCCCCGCAGTGACCGTAGTCGGCTGTCCGCGATGTTCCCCCGCGAACCGCGCCTCCCGGACATCCGGCCCTCGCTCGGTGCCCTTCTCCCGCGCAGGAACGAGGGGGGCGAGCGGCGGCGGGCCGTGATCGTGCTGTGCCGGGTCATGGCGGCCGAGCTCCGGTCCGGGCAGCCTCCCGAACTGGCTCTGCGGGTCGCGGCCCTGGAGGCCGGCCCTCTGGTCGGTGAGGTGTCGGACGCGGGGTCACTGCGCAGGGAGGCCGACCGGGACGAGGGCCTGTGGTCCCTGTCCTGTCTGGCGGTGTGCTGGGAGGTGGCGGCGGAGACCGGTGCGGGGATGGCCGGGGTGGTGGACGCGTTGGCGGTCGGCCTGACCGAGCGGGAGGAACAGCGGGCCGAGGCGTCCGCCAGGGCCACGGGACCGCGGACCACCGCGCTGGTGCTGGTCGGGCTCCCCGTGCTCGGGACGGCGATGTCCGCGGGGTTGGGCGGGGCACCGCTGACCTTCCTGTTCACCACTCCGCTGGGTCTGCTGTGCCTGGGACTCGGTGTGCTGCTCGATCTGGTGGGCGCCTGGTGGACCCTGCGTATGGTCCGGGGCGCGGTGGCATGAGGAGGGGGTTGGGAATGTTCTTCGAGGTGATGGCGGTGCTGTGTGCGGTGGCCGCCGTGTGGCTCGGGCCGGCCCGGAGGCCGGGACGGCCCGATCCACCCCGGTCCGTGGCGGGACGGTCCCCCACCGGGGAGACGGCGTCCCGGCGGCGGCCGGCTGCGCCCGGGCTCCGGGTCCTGGCCGGGGTCGTTGCGACGGTCCTGGCGGTGGCCCTGTTCGGGCCTGCGATCGGGTGCGCCGTGCTCGGCGGCGGCGCTCTCCTGTGGTGGCGGTCCCGCCGTGCCCGCCGGGGGACCGGACGGCTGCCGATCACCGACGACCTTCCGGTGCTCATCGGGCTGATCGCCTCGGGGATCCGGGCCGGGGCGACCGTACCGGCCTGCCTGTCCGCGGTCTCCGGAGCCGCACGCGGCGGACTGGGGAGCGAACTGGCCGCGGTCTCCGAACGGTTGCGGCTCGGCGCCGATCCGCTCCCGTCCTGGGAGCGGTCGGCCCTGCCCGAACCCCTGGTGGCGGTCGGCCGTGACCTGGCCCGTGCCGCCGACACCGGAGCGCCGGTGGCGGACCTGCTCGACCGGCACGCGGCCGACCTGCGGCGGCGGCTCCGCGCGAGGGCCACCGCGCGGATCGAGCGCCTGGGGGTGCTGGTCGTCGCGCCCCTGGGCCTGTGCTTCCTGCCCGCCTTCGTCCTGATCGGGGTGGTGCCGATGGCCGCCGAACTCCTCACCTCGGCGCTGGGCCGTTAGGGCTTGTTCTGAGTTCGAGGGCCCTGGCGCTCCCGGCACTCTGCCATCGGCCTGCCTCACGGACACGGCCGGTGGACGCCGCCTTCCGCCCACCCGCATATCCCCGTGATCCTGCTACCAGGAGCGAGTTCGGCGCCGAAGTCACCCCCGGTGGCAAAAGCACGGCGAAAAAGGACCCCGACCACCAGAACCCAAGAACACGACCGAGCACCCACCGGACGGGGGTTCATGGCCCCTGCCCGGTGGTGTCCCCGGGGATGCCGTGGGCGGGCCCGGCCCGGGACCGGGCCCGGACGGTACTCGGCAGCACCGCCGAGGAGAGCGAGACCGTCACCGAAACGGTGTGGCCGCTCAGGCCACAGCTTCCCAGCGCGGCCCCGTTGGCTTCGGCGGTACTGCGGGCCGCCGCGCAGGCGGCCCGGGCCCCCTGGTGGGCCCGGGCCGCGGCCGCGAGGGCGGCGAGGTCGGCGGCGGTCCCGGCGCGGTCCCGCTCGAGGCGGGCCGCGGATGTGAGGAGCACCGCGTAGGTGACGAACCACAGCAGCAGGCACAGGGAGACCCACCAGACGGTGGCCGACCCCGTGTCCCCACGCCTCACCGACCCGGTTCCAGTGGGACCGCCGCGCTGCCGTCAGCGGTCAGCGGCGGGGCGCGGAGCGGGCCGATCCGCAGTTCGACCCGGACAGTGACCCGTGCCATGCCGTCGGACTCGGACAGTCGGACCCGGGCACCGCCCGGTGCGGCGGTGAGGGCGAGGGAACGGGCGTGCTCGGGCGGCTCCCCCCGGGCCAGGGCTCGGGCCCCGACCCGGGCGGCGTCGGCGCAGGAGAGCTGTGCTGCCGCCGCGCCCACCGCGCCGAGGGCGACGGCCAGCACGAGCAGCAGCGAGGGGAGTACCATCGCGGCCTCCATCGTCACCGAGCCGCGGTCAGCTGCCGGAGCGGAGCGCATCGACGATGATCGAGGTGAGGGCGTCGGTGACGGTGTCCCCCGTGACGACGAGGTAGAGAACCCCCGCGAGGGCGACCGCGGCGACGGTGCCCACGGCGTACTCGGCGGTGCTCATGCCGCGGTCGTCGGCGTGGTCGGGTGGGTTCGGGCAGGGGAAAGAGAACATGGGACCTCCCGGACGTCCGGGCGGAGGTGGTTCCGCCCCGGTCCCTCCAGGTTGGGCCGTCGCGCGCCGGGAGGGAAGTGGGCGCCCCCAACCTGTGGACAACTCGGCACCGAGGCGCCGCGCCCGGCGAGCACCGGGTCCCGCCCGACGTCCCCGGCACTCGCCTGCGCCCCTACGCTTCGAGCTCCCCCGCGTCCCCTCTCCCCAAGGGGGGCGGGCCGACGGCGCCCACGGCGCCCCCGTCACCGATCCCGCCCAGTACCTCGTCGAGCAGGCGCAGGGCGCCGGACTTGCTCAGCGGTTCGTTGCCGGTTCCGCACTTGGGTGACTGGATACAGGAGGGGCATCCCTGCTCGCACTCGCAGTCGGCGATCGCGGCCCGGGTCGCGGCGAGCCACTCACGGGCGGCCGTGTAGCCGCGCTCGGCGAACCCTGCACCGCCCTCGTAACCGTCGTAGACGAACACCGTCAGCTTCCCGGTGTCCCCGTGCACGGCGGTGGATACCCCTCCGATGTCCCAGCGGTCACAGGTGGCCAGCAGCGGGAGCAGGCCGATCGCCGCGTGCTCGGCGGCGTGGGCCGCACCGAGCAGCGCCACGTCCTCCTTGCGCAGCCGGTCCTCGCCCTCCTGCGGCAGGGTCCACCAGACCGCCCGGGTCCGGAGGGTGCGCTCAGGCATCTCCAAAGGCTGTTCCCCCAGGACGGAGCCGGTGCGCACGTCCCGTCTGAGGAACCCCACCACCTGTCGGGCCACCTCGACCTCCCCGAAGCAGACGGCGGCCCCGCTCGGCCAGGTCTCCTCCCGCAATACCGACCGGACGGAGATGTCCGTGGTGTCCCTGGCCCAGGTGCTGTAGGGCGGTTCGGCCGCACGCACCAGGGCCACCCCCTCCTCCAGGTCCAGTCCTTCGACCAGATAGGTCGCTCCCCGATGGAGATAGACCGCACCCGTGTGGACGGTGCCGTGCGCCGCCGCCTCGTCGATCTCACCGAGGAGCTGGCCGCTGGCGACATCCACGATCTGGACCGGCGGACCACCCGCTCCCCGAATATCGGCCAGGTCACTTGCCCTTTCATTGCTCGTCCAGAACCAGCCCCTCGGGCGCTTCCGGAGCATCCCCCGAGCTACGAGTCCGGTGAGTTGCTCCTCGGTCGTCTCACCGAAGAGAGCGAAGTCCGCACGCGTGATCGGTAGCTCCTGGGCGGCAGCACACAGGTGCGGACCGAGGATGTGCGGGTTTTCCGGGTCAAGGACGGTGGCCTCCACCGAACGTCCGAAAATAGCCTCCGGGTGGTGGGCCAGGTAGGTGTCGAGGGGGTCGTCCCGGGCGATGAACACCGCCAGGGCGTCCTCGCCCCGCCGCCCCGCCCGGCCCGCCTGCTGCCACAGGGAGGCCAGCGTTCCCGGCCACCCCGCGATGAGCACGGCGTCCAGACCGCTGATGTCCACCCCGAGCTCCAGGGCGTTGGTGCTGGCCAGGCCCAGGAGCTCACCCGAGCGGAGCGCCTCCTCCAGCTCCCGGCGCTCGGCCGCCAGGTACCCGCCCCGGTAGGCGGCCACCCGCCCGGCCAGGTCGTGCTCCCCGCTCTCCTCCAGCATCCGCCGGGCGTTCATCGCGACCACCTCGGCGCCCTGCCTGGAGCGCACGAACACCAGGGTGCGCACCCCGTCCCGGACCAGGTCGGCCAGCATTTCGGCGGCCTGTGAGGGCGCGGTCCTGCGCACCGGGGCGCCGTGTTCGCCGGTCATCTCGGTCAGCTCCGGCTCGACCAGGGCGACGGACATCCCCGGCCGCGGCGAGCCGTCCTCGCTCACGGCGGTGACCGGGACCCCGGTCAGCCGGGTGGCGCTCCGCTCGGGGGACCCGGAGGTCGCCGAGGCCAGCACGAACACCGGCTCCGACCGGTAGCGGGCGCACACCCTGCGCAGACGCCGCAGGATCTGGGCCACGTGCGAACCGAAGACCCCCCGGTACCGGTGCGACTCGTCGATCACCACGTAGCGGAGCCGGCGCAGGAACCCCGACCAACCCGCGTGCCCGGGGAGGATCCCGTGGTGCAGCATGTCCGGGTTGGTCAGGACGTAGTTCCCGTGTCCGCGCACCCAGGAACGCTCCTCCGGGGAGGTGTCGCCGTCGTAGACGGCCGCTCGCATGCCCGAAAGTCCCAGGTCCGTAATCCACCGGAGTTGGTCCTGGGCGAGTGCTTTGGTCGGTGAGAGGTAGAGCACCGTTCCGCCGGAGTCAACCGCGTCCACCGCGGGCATAAGGAAGGCAAGCGACTTCCCCGAGGCGGTGCCCGTGGCTATGATCACATCACGGCCCGAGCGTGCGAGGTCGGCGGCGGCTGCCTGGTGGGACCACGGACCCGTGATCCCCCGTTCGGCCAGTCGTTCGACCAGATGGGGGGCTGTCCACCCCGGCCAGTCCCCACTCACTCCCGCGTTCCGGGCCACATGCTCGATATGGGTGACCTGCGGGTACCGGGTGTCGTCACGCCACACACCGGGGAGCGCGGGCTCCGACCGCCTCATCGAGACCCCTCCTCACTGGAAACGTTCACGAGCCGCTGGCCCTCCGTCCGAGGTCGGGGCGCCGGTGGACATCGGTTTCAGTCTGACATCCGGGGGAAGAGTGGCGCGGGGCCCCCGTTTTCCCGTGAACGGCGGGAAGACACCCACGACACCCGTGGTTGAATGCGTGCTGGTGGGGTAACGCCCGGCAGAGATACTTCGCGATTTTTCGCGGTTCGGCGCTGGAGGACTAGTGGATTTGAAGCTTGATCATTACACCGAGGGCGACACCGAGATCGTCGTCGTTGAGGGTGAGATCGATGTCTATACCGCGCCCCGGCTCCGCGAGCTGCTGATCGACCTGGTCAACAAGGGCAACTTCCACCTCGTGGTCAACATGGAGAAGGTGGAGTTCCTGGACTCGACGGGCCTCGGTGTGCTTGTGGGCGGGTTGAAGCGGGTCCGTGCTCACGACGGGACCCTGGACCTGGTCTGCACCCAGGAGCGGATTCTGAAGATCTTCCGGATCACCGGGCTGACCAAGGTGTTCGGTATCCACAGCTCGGTGCAGGAAGCCATCGACAAGCGTTCCTCGAAGTAACCCAGAGCGAGCGATGGCAACCATCACGCTCACGATCAGCGCGCTCCCCGCCCACGTGCGCACGGCCCGGCTCATGGCCGCGACCGTCGCACGTCGGGCGGGCATCGCCGCCTCCGCGATCGACGAGATCAGGCTGGCGGTCGGAGAGGCCTGTTCCCGGGCGGTGGCGGCACACAAGCTGCACTGCCCCACACAGCCGATCCTGCTCCAGCTGATCGACGGCAGCGGACCTGATCCGGTGTCGGACCCCCGCACCGACACCACGAGCCGAACGCTGAGCGCCAACGGGAGCGCCACACGACGTTTCGAGGTCGTCGTCTCCGACCGCGCCCCGGCCAAGGACGCCGAGGAGACGGCCAACCCCGTGGAGCCACTGCTCGACGGACTCTTCCTGGACGGTGAGGACACTCCTCCCGGCGGTATCTCCGGGTTCTCCCCCGGCCTCGGCCTGGCGGTGATCACCGGCCTCGCGGACGAGGTGAGTATCGAGCCCAACGACACGGGCACGGTCGTCAGGATGAGCTGGCCGCTTCAGGCGGACCAGACCCAGAACCCGAGCTCGAACTAGTTCGAACCGGACAGCACGCCACGAGGGGCGCCTCCCGGCAGGGGGGCGCCCCTCGTGGTCGTGGATCCGGATCCTCCGGTCCGCGGGAGGAATTCTCCCGCGGACCGGAGCCGGAGGCTCAGTCGCAGGTCTGGGAGGAGACCTCGCCGGTGGCCGTCATCCCCGTCTCCGCGTTCTCGGAGATCTCGTCCGCGGTGAGCACGTAACCGGTCTCCTCCTCGTTGGTGGCCGCCGCGAACACGACGCCGTACACGGTGCCGTCGGGGGCGAGCAGCGGCCCGCCGGAGTTGCCGGGGCGCACCACGGCGCGGACCTGGTAGATCTCCCGGCTCACCTGCTGGGAGTGGTAGAAGTCCGACCCCTGGGCGGTCTGCTTGGCCCGGACCCGGGCGGGGACGGCCGTGAAACCGCTGTTGCGCGGGAACCCCGCCACCACGGCGTCGTCGCCCTGCGCGGCCTCGCCGTTGAACTCCAGCGGGTCCAGTTCCAGCCCCGGCACGTGCAGCACGGCCAGGTCCTGTTGGGCGTCGAACAGCACCAGGGTGGCCTCCCGCTGGTGCCCGTCCCGGGTGACCACGCGAAGGTCCTCGGTGACCCCGGCGACCACGTGCGCGTTGGTCATGATGCGCTCGTCCCCGTACGCGAAACCGGTTCCCTCCACCCGTCGCTGGCAGGAGGGCGCGGTGCCCAGGACCTTGACCACGCTGCGGCTGGAGTCGATGAGCTCCGGCGTGGTGAGGACGTCGGGGTCCGGCGGTTCGACCTCTGCGAGCTCACCGGTGCCCAGACCGCTGAACACCTGCGGGAACGCGCTCTGGTCCACGATCTGACGGAAGGTCGAGAACCCCTGGTGCGCGGCACCCGGCATCAGCGAGTCCACCGAGTGGAGGATGCGCGACTCCTTGACCTGCTCGGACACGTACGGCAGGGCCGAGTTGGCGACCGTACTACCGATGAACCAGGCGACCAGGAGCACCGAGAGCCCGCTGACCACGGCTCCGCCCAGGGCGTCCAGGACCCGGGCCGAGTCCCAGGTGACCTTGTTGCGCACCAGGGTGCCCAGGTAGGAGGCGATGAACTGGCACAGGGCGGCGGAAAGGAACACCACGGCGATGGCCAGCAGCGCCTGCCGCCCGGGGTCCTCCACCCACTCCTGGATCAGGTCCGGTGCGGTGAGCGCCGCCAGGACCCCTCCTCCGATGAAGCCGGCGAAGCTGAACACTCCGACGATGAAACCCTGCCGGTAACCGGTCACCGCGAACAGCAGCAACAGGACGACCAGAACCGCGTCGAGCACGGATGCCCTCCAAGAAGTGAGCTTTACCCGACCGGCCGGAGGCCCTGCGGGGTGGCTTCGAACACGTCGGTGAGACCGCTGTCATGCCACGGGAGTTCCCACCCGCCGAGAGTGAGCAGGCTGTCGATGATCGCGCCCGTGAAGCCCCACACGAGCATGTTCTCCACCCTGAAGCCCGGGCCCCACACCGGCCCCGCCCCGTAGCGCACCTTGACCCGGTTGGCGGGCTCGGCGAGGTCGGCGACGGGCACCCTGGCGACGGCGGCGACCTCGCCGATGTCGGCGGCCCGGACCTCGGAGGGCTCGCGCCACCAGCCGAGGACGGGGACGACCCGGAAGTCGCTGAAGCTCAGGTAGAGCTCGGGCAGCCGACCGACCACGTCGATCCCCGCGGGCACGACCCCGGTCTCCTCCTCCGCCTCACGCAGCGCGGCGGCCTCTGGCGAGGGGTCGGTGGGCTCGATCCGGCCGCCCGGGAAGGCGGGCTGTCCGGCGTGCCGGCGCAGACCGGCGTTGCGTTGGATGAGCAGCAGGTCGGGGCCCCGGTCCGTCTCGCCGAAGAGGATGAGGACGGCCGACTCGCGCCCGCCCTGCTCGGGCGGGCGCATGGGTTCGGGCACCGGCATCGTCTTGGCGTCGTCCGCGAGCGCGGACAGCCAGAGCGGGGTCGAGTTCATACGCAGAACCTGTTCCGGGGGTTGTCGCGCCGATGTGTGGACATGTGCGGGGGGTCGGGCGCCTGGGACGGGGGTCCGGTCACCTGGTGCTTCCCCGACGGATCGTCTGATGGTCGGACCTCGCGTCCCGCGGGTCCGCCGGGGTCGGGAGGACCGGGACACCGAGCCGGGCTGCTCCGGTGGCCCGTGCCGGGGCCGACGTGTGCGCTCTCACGTGATTCAGGGTACAAACCGCCGCCGACCCCGAGGTCACGCGAACGAGCGCATGCGCAGCAGCTTCTCCGCGGCCCGGGGCTCCGTCGGGCCCTCTCCGAAGGACGGGCACCAGCGGGCCAGCACACAGGCCCCACAGGCGGGCCTGCGGGCGTGGCACACGCGGCGCCCGTGCCACACCACGCGGTGGGAGAGCATCGTCCAGTCCTTGCGCGGGAAGAGTTCGCCGACCGCGTGTTCGACCTTGACCGGATCCTGTTCGTCGGTCCAGCCGAACCGCCGGACGAGCCGCCCGAAGTGGGTGTCGACCGTGATCCCCGGCACATCGAAGGCGTTACCGAGCAGTACGTTTGCGGTTTTTCGTCCCACACCGGGTAGTTTGACCAGGTCGTTGAGGTTCCCGGGGACCTCACCGCCGTGCCGTTCGCACAGGGCCTGACCAAGACCGATCAGGCTGTTGGCCTTGGCTCGGAAGAACCCCGTCGAACGAATCATCTCCTCCAGCTCCTCACGCCTGGCCGAGGCGTAGGCCTCGGCGTCGGGATAGCGCGCGAAGAGCGCCGGGGTGACCTGGTTGACCCGCTTGTCCGTGCACTGCGCGGACAGGATCGTCGCGACCAGGAGCTCCAGCGGGGTGGTGAAGTTCAGTTCGGCGTGGGCGTCCGGGTACAGCTCGGAGAGCTCCCGGTACATCTTTCGGGCGCGGCGGACCAGCGCGAGCCGGCTCTCACCGGTGGGCGTGGTGTACTCCGTGGGCACGTCTGGGGTGTCGCGAGGCATCGTCACAGGGTAGGCGCACGGTTGCGGGGGCACGGCAGGGTCGCCGGAATTCGGCGGCGTACCGAAGTTTCGACTGGTGACCGAGATTATGTAACCAATGTCCGGTCACCCGGCGCGGACAAGCCCTGACACAAGCCGATTACGACTAGGATCGCATGGGCTGACGTCGGCTGTTGTGGGCACGTTGTCTCCCGGCGGACAAGCCGAGGTAACGACCTGGTTTCACACCTGGTTGCGATATACGTCACACTGTTGACGGTCAGGTTTTAGGAGGACGTGTGGACGAGATCAACGAGGTGCTCCGGAAAGCCCCTCTGTTCGAGGCGCTGGACGAGGAGGACACGGCCGCGCTCCGCTCCTCGGTGAACGAGGTGCGTCTCGGCCGCGGCCAGACCCTGTTCAACGAGGGCGACGAGGGCGACCGCCTGTACGTCATCCTCAGCGGGAAGGTGAAACTGACCCGCACGGCCGTCGACGGGCGGGAGAACCTGCTGGGGGTACTCGGCCCCAGCGAGATGTTCGGTGAACTGTCGCTGTTCGACCCGCGCCCGCGCACCGCGAGCGCCGTGGCCGTCACCGACTCCGTTCTCGCCGGGCTGGGCCACGACGACCTTCGGCCGTTCCTGTCCAGCCGCCCGCAGGTGGGCCTGCAGCTGCTGAAGTCGCTGGCTGCCCGCCTGCGCCGGACCAACGACGTGATGGCCGACCTGGTCTTCACCGACGTGCCCGGCCGCGTGGCCAAGGCCCTGCTCGAACTCGCCGACAAGTTCGGCAAGGAGGGCGACGACGGCCTGCACGTCCACCACGACCTCACCCAGGAGGAGCTCGCCCAGCTGGTGGGCGCATCCCGGGAGACGGTCAACAAGGCCCTCGCCGAGTTCGCCCTGCGCGGCTGGCTGCGGATCGAGGCCAAGGCCGTGGTGCTGCTGGACGTCGAGCGCATGCGCCGCCGCGCCCGCTAGGGCCACTCCGGACGCTGCGCGGCCGTCACCCTCCGGGGTGGCGGCCGCAGCGCTTCCAGGACCCTCTCAGGGCCCGCAGGACCCCCGGTGCCCCCGCGGGGGGCACGGCCCGCGACCACGGCGCCCCGGAGTCAGCTCTCGACCCCCTCGGGGAGCTCCTCCTTGACCGCCAGGTAACGCAACTGCGCCCGGACCGAGGAGGCCGCCGCGGGGCGGATGCTCTCCACCACGTCCGGGTAGACCCGGTCGACGACCTCCTCGACCCTGGTCGCACCGGCCCGCACCGCCTCGCGCACCTGTGCCAGGCGCGCCTCGCGGTGGTCGATGTAGGAGTTCAGCGTCGCCAGCGGCGACGTCAGGACCGGGCCGTGCCCGGGCAGCAGAGTGCGCACCCGGTGCTCCACGACCAGGTCCCGAAGCCGGTACAGCGAGTCCATGTAGGGGGCGAGACCGTCGTCCCCGTCGATCACCGGGGTTCCGTGACCGAGAACGGTGTCCCCGGTCAGGATCGCGCTGTCGGACTCCAGGAACAGGCAGACGGAGTCGTCCGTGTGCCCGGGGGTCGCGACGACCCGCAACTCCAACCCGTCCGCGGTGAGCAGCTGGCCGTCCGACAGGCCGGAGCCGCCCACCCGCATCCCCGGGTCGACCGCGTGCACGGGGGCCCCGGTCAGTTCGGCGAAGTACCGCGAACCCTCGGTGTGGTCGAAGTGCCGGTGCGTCACCACCGTCATCAGGACCTGGGCGCCCTGCTCCTGCACGGTCCGCGCCACCCGTTCCAGGTGCCGCTCGTCGTGCGGCCCGGGGTCGACCACCACGACCCCGCGCGCACCCGGTTCCCGCAGGATCCAGGTGTTGGTTCCCTCCAACGTCATCGGGCCTGGGTTGGGGCACAGTACGCAGCTGGCGCGCAGTGTCCCGGAACCGTCGATCCTCATCGCACCTCGCTTCGCTCGCCGGAACCGGACTGGTCTGAAGGACGGCCAAGAGGACATGCAGGGAAACCTATCCGCGACAGAGCGCTCCACACCGCCGGGAGCGGGCGCTCACGGAGTCGAGTCGGGCCCGGGTAGGGGGAATTCGCCCCCGTCCGGGGCAACGACACGGATCTGGCCGTCGATTTCCCGAACGTCCGGTTCGATGGGAACGATATCCCGCCGGGCCTCCCGCACACCCGCGAGGGTCCGCCGGTCCGCCAGCTCGGCACAGGCGATCACGGTCGGCGGCAGCATCGGCATCCGGCCCGCCTCCCATTCGGAGGCGACCACCGACGGGTCCGTCCACCGGGTGTGGTCCGACTCCCCGCCGACGTCGCGCGCCTGCTGGCCCGGGGGGAGCTCGGCGGTGAAGAACCAGGTGTCGAATCGGCGCGGCTGATTCCTCGGGGTGATCCATCTCGACCACGCGCGCAGCCACTCCGAGCGCAACACGAGCCCGCGCCGGGACAGCACCTCGGTGAAGGAACGGGAACGGTCGATGAGACCGAGGCGGTCCCGCTCCCAGTCGTCCGTGGCGGTGTCCAGGGTGATGGCCTCCCCACCCGCCCGCTCCGGTTCGCTCGCCAGCAGGACACCGGTCTCCTCGAAGGTCTCCCGTACGGCGGCGCACACCAGGGCCCGGGCCATCGGCACGTCGGTACCCAGGATCGCGGCCCACTCCTGCGGTCCCGGACCGGTCCACGGGAGGTCGCCGTCGGCGTCGCGCCGGTCCACCCCGCCGCCGGGAAAGACATAGGCGCCCGGGGCGAAGCCCATGGAGGCGACCCTGCGCATCAGCAGGACCTCCATGGCGCACTCCGCCCGGGCGCCCTCCGCTCCCGGTACCGGACGCAGCAGCATCACGGTGGCGGCGGGACGGGGCCGGGCCACATCGTCGTTCTCGGTCATCGACGTACTCCTGTCGTTCGCGAAAGCCGCGCTGTGGCCCGGGTTCCCCGGACCCGGTCAGCGGACCTCGACGATCATGTCAACCTCGACCGGAGCGTCCAACGGCAGGGCCGCGACGCCGACGGCGGCGCGGGCGTGCACCCCGGCCTCGCCGAAGATCTCGCCGAGCAGCTCGCTGGCCCCGTTGACCACCCCGGGGTGCCCGGTGAAGTCGGGGGCGCTGGCGACGAAACCGCCGACCTTGACGATCCGCACCACGTCCGACAGCTCACCGATCTCGGCACGCACCGCCGCGACGGCGTTCAGCGCGCACACGGCAGCCAGCTCCTTCGCGGTTTCGGCGTCGACCTCGGCACCGACCTTGCCGGTCGCCGGGAGACCGCCCTCGACGAACGGGAGCTGTCCGGAGACGTACACGTGGTCACCGCTGCGAACAGCGGGCTGGTACGCCGCGACCGGCGGAACCACCTCGGGCAGGGTCAGGCCCAGCTCCGCGATCCGCTCCTCGGGGGTCGGCATCTACTTGGCCCGCTTCATGTAGGCGACGTACTGCTGGTTGCGCGGGTCGGTGCCCTCGGGCAGCGGCGCCGGCACGACGGACACCAGCTCCCAGCCGTCCTCACCCCAGTTGTCCAGGATCTGCTTGGTCGCGTGCGACAGCAGAGCAACGCTCTGGTATTCCCACTTGGACATCGTCCACCCCTCTCAGTCACCGGCGGTCCCGGGGGGACCGCACCTCAACGCCGCTCACCTTACTCACCCGCACCCACCCTGCCGGTCAACGCGGGCCGGCAGCGCCTCGCCCGTACTCTCCGCAGGGCGCGCGCATAGACTCCGTGGGGTGAGCGATCCTGAACGGGGGCCGCGCGGCAGCGGCCCGGAGGCGGCGTTCGCCGGTGCCCGGCTGCACATCGTGACGGGCAAGGGCGGTACGGGGAAGACCACTGCGGCCGCGGCCCTGGCACTCTCCCTGGCCTCCCGGGGCGGGCGCGTGCTCCTGGTCGAGGTGGAGGGCCGTCAGGGGGTGGCCGCCCTGCTCGGGAGCGCCGCACTGCCCTACGAGGAGCGCGAGATGCTCCGCGCCGCGAACGGTGGCTCCGTCCACGTGCTGGCGGCGGACGCGGAGGCGGCCCTGCTGGAGTACCTGGAGATGTTCTACGGGATACGGCGGGCCGGTCAGGCGCTGACCAGACTGGGAGCCGTGGACTTCGCCACCACCGTCGCGCCCGGGCTCCGGGACGTACTGCTGACCGGTAAGGCCACCGAGGCGGTCCGGCGGCGCGCGGGTGGCCGGCGGCACTCCTCGGGCGGCTCCGGGGACGCCCCCTTCCACTACGACAGCGTGGTCATGGACGCCCCGCCCACCGGTCGGATCGGGCAGTTCCTGAACGTCAACTCCGAGGTGGCCGGGCTGGCCCGGGTGGGGCCGGTACGCAACCACGCGGACCGCGTGATGGAGGTCATCCGCTCCGAGCGGACCCGGGTGCACTTCGTGACGCTGCTGGAGGAGATGCCCGCGCAGGAGACCCGGGACGGGATCAACGAGATCAGCGGTCTGGGCCTCAACCTGGGTGCGATCCTGGTGAACATGGTCGCCCCGCCCCTCCTCGACGGCACGGACCTGGCCGCTGCCGCGGCCGGGGAGCTGGACACCGCCGAACTCGTCCGCGGGCTGAAGGCCGCCCGGCCGGAGACCGCGTCGGCGGAGGCACCCGAGGCGCTGGCCGCGGACCTCGCGGGTCAGGTGCGTTCGCACGCGCTGCGCCACCTGCTCCAGGAGAGGGTCCGCGGTGAACTCGAGGAGCTGGGACCCCCTCTCCTGGAACTGCCCCTGCTGGAGGGCGGGGCGGACCGTGCCGCGCTGGCGGGCCTGGCCCGGCGGCTGAGCGAACAGGGGGTGGGACGGTGACCGGTACCGATCCGGGGGCGATCCCCCGATCCGACGTGTCCGAGGCGGGACGGTTGGACGCGGACGCCCTCGTCGACGATCCCGGGACACGGATCATCGTCTGCTGCGGCGCCGGCGGGGTCGGCAAGACCACCACCGCCGCGGCGCTGGGCGTGCGCGCGGCCGAACGCGGACGGCGGGCCGTCGTGATCACCGTGGACCCGGCCCGGCGGCTGGCCCAGTCGATGGGGCTGGAAGAGCTGGACAACACCCCGCGCCCGGTACCGCTCTCCGAGGCGAGCGTAGGGGCGGGAGGGTCCGGTGGGGCCGGAGGCAGCCTGCACGCCATGATGCTCGACATGAAGCGGACCTTCGACGAGGTCGTCAGGGAACACGCCGACCCCGAGCGGGCCCGCCAGATCCTGGCCAACCCCTTCTACCAGACCCTCTCCACGAGCTTGTCCGGCACACAGGAGTACATGGCGATGGAGAGGCTGGGGCAGCTGCGCCAGTCCGGCGAGTGGGACCTGATCGTGGTGGACACCCCGCCCAGCCGGTCCGCATTGGACTTCCTCGACGCCCCCAAGCGGCTCGGCCGCTTCCTGGACGGCAAGCTCATCCGGTTCCTGAGCGCGCCCGCGAGCACCGGGGCCTTCCGGCTGCTGGGGGCGGGTTTCAACGTGGTGGGCTCGGTGGTGGGCAAGATCGTCGGTGCCCAGTTCCTGAACGACCTGCGTGCCTTCGTCTCCGCCTTCGACACGGTGTTCGGCGGGTTCCAGGAGCGCGCGGAACGCACGTACCGGCTGCTCCAGGCCCCGGGGACGGCGTTCGTGGTGGTGGCGGTCCCGGACGCGGACTCGATGCGCGAGGCCTCCTACTTCGTGGACCGGCTCGCGAGGGACTCCATGCCGTTGGCCGGGCTGGTGATCAACCGGACCCATCCCCTGCCGGCCGGTCCGGGGGCACGCCTGGGCGCCGCGGAGGCGCTGGCCGCCGCGGACTCCCTGTCCGCGGGTGACCACCCGTTGGCGAGGGCGGCGCTGCGGTTGCACGCGGAGCGGGTCCGCGCCCACGAACGCGAGGCCGGGCTACGGGCCCGGCTGCTGTCCGCGCATCGGAGCCTGCGCGTCGTCGAGGTCGCGGCCCGCCCGGAGGACGTGCACGACCTGGCGGGACTGCGTGGGATCGGTTCCGCCCTCGCCGGGCAGGACGCACCCGGGCATTCCTGAGCTGTGGAGGGCCGGCGCGGAGGACTGAGGGGCACCGGTACCGGGAATCCGCGATCGGAAACCGTGGATTCGGACGAACCGGGCAGCGGGGCCGATCCGGCGGAACAGCGCCTCCGGCACCCGTCGTCCGCTCCGTGTGCGGCCGCGCTCCCCCTCGTGTGCTCGCTCCCACGGTTCCAGGTGGTTGTCCTGCTCTGGTTGAGTGGAGGTGGAAACGGTGGCCCCCGCTACCACGCGGGGTGCGGCGCACACGTGGCGTCACGGCACCCCCTCGTCTCGAGAAAACGGTTCGGATCACCGCGTCGACAGAACCCGACGGGCCTGCTCTCCGTCTCATCGGACACGGCCCGGAAGGGCTGCCGCGTGACCGACCGCTCCCCGCCCCGACCGGGGCGGGGGCACAGGTCGGCCGAACCGCACCGGGGCCGGTCTGCGATAACCGTGAAAAGATGGTCCGGGGGCACGGCCCGTGCGTCGCCATGGGCGATTCGGCGTGAATACGCACCGTCTGTTACCGATCGCACCGCTTATGAGCGTTTGTGGTCACTTAGTCTGATGGGGTGGGTCAGGGGACATTGCTTCAAAGAATCAGCCAACTGGTGGTCGTCGGCGTGGTCGCCGGCCTCCTCGTCGCCGCGCTGGCCCTCCCGGCCGTGGGCGGTATGGGGATCACAGCGCGCAACGTCGCCAGCGGCTTCCTGGACATGCCCAGCCAACTCGAGACACCGCCGCCCCCGCAGCGGTCCACCATCTACGACAGCGAAGGCGGCGTGATCGCCGAGATCTTCGACCAGAACCGTGAGCTCGTCGACATCGAAGACGTCTCCCCGGTGATGATCGAGGCGATCATGGCGATCGAGGACGCCAGCTTCTACGAACACGGCGGCCTGGACGTGTCCGGCACGCTGCGCGCCGCCCTCCGCACCCTGGGCGGAAACACCGAGGGTGCCTCCTCGATCACCCAGCAGTACGTCAAGAACGTGCAGATCGAGGCCGCCACCTCCCAGGAGGAACTGGACGAGGCCCGCGAGGAGACGATCGCCCGCAAGATCCGGGAACTGCGCTACGCGGTCGCCCTGGAACAGCGGATGACCAAGGACGAGATCCTCGAGGGATACCTCAACATCGCCTACTTCAGTGACGGCGCCTACGGCGTCGAGTCCGCCGCGCAGCACTTCTTCCAGGTGCCCGCGAGCGATCTGGAGCTGCACCAGGCCGCGACGATCGCCGGACTCGTGCGCTACCCGTACCTGTACAACCCCCGGTTCTTCCCCGAGCAGACCATCGAGCGGCGCAACGTCGTCCTGGACCGCATGGTCAGCACCGGCGCCATCACCGAGGAGGAGGCCGAGGAGGCCAAGTCCGAGGACATGGACCTGGACCTGGACACCCCGCCCAACGGGTGCGTCCCCAGCGACCAGCCCTTCTTCTGCGACTACGTGGTGCAGGAGATCGAGCAGGACGAACGCTTCGGCCCCAACGAGACCGAGCGGGCGCGCTGGCTGCGCACCGCGGGCCTGGAGATCCACACCACCCTGGACCCGCAGACGCAGGACGCCGGACAGGACGCCGTGGACAAATGGGTCCCCCGCGACAACGAGTCGCGCAAGGTCGCCGCGCAGGTGGTCATCGAGCCCGGCACCGGTCACATCCTCGGCATGATGCAGAGCCGCAACTACGGGCCCGACGAGAGCAAGCTCGGCGAGACCTCGATCAACTTCACCACCGACGCGGACCGCGGCGGCAGCACCGGTTTCCAGGCCGGTTCGACCTTCAAGGCGTTCACCCTCGCCGCCGCGCTGGACCAGGGACTCCCCTTCAGCACCTCGTTCAACTCGCCGAGCTCCACCACGGTGAGCGGACAGGTGTCCTGCAACGGCGGACGGCTGGAGTCGTGGTCGCCGAGCAACGCCGGTGACAGCAACGCGGGCAACCTCAACATGGTGTCCGGAACCAAGGCCTCCTCCAACACCTACTTCGCCCAGCTCCAGGCACGCGCCGGACTGTGCAACACGATGGAGATGGCGGAGAAGCTCGGGCTGAAGCGGGCCGACGGCACCCTGTTCACGGAGAACCCGAACTCCCTCGCCAACAGCAGCTTCACCCTCGGCAGCGAGGAGGTCTCCCCGATCCGGGTGGCCAACGCCTACGCGACCTTCTCCGCCGGCGGAACGTACTGCGAGCCGCAGGCCATCACCAGGATCGAGGACCGCCAGGCGGGCACCACGATCGAACTGGAACCGCAGTGCGAGCGCGTGATCGACGAGGACGTCGCCGACGGCACCAGCTACCTGCTGTCGCAGACCTTCCACGGCGGTACCGCCTCCAACCTGGGCATCGGCCGTCCGGCGGCCGGCAAGACCGGTACCACCGACGGTTCCGCGGCGGCCTGGTTCGCCGGGTTCACCCCGCAGATGGCCAGCAGCGTGTTCGTGGGCGACCCGCGCGGCCCGCAGCAGTACCCGCTGCGCAACGTCACCATCGGCGACCGCCCCTACTCGGTCGTGTACGGGGCGACGATCCCGGGACCGATCTGGCAGGAGACCATGCGCGGCGCCCACGAGGGCCTGGAGGTCGAACAGCTGGCGTCCCCGCCCGGCAAGTTCGGCTCCACCTCCGAGTCCGCCCCCAGGTCCGGTGACGACGCGGACGAGGAGGCCAGCCCGGCCAGCCACGACGGCGGTGTTCCGAACGTGGTCGGCATGACCGAGGCAGCCGCCGTGTCGGCCCTGGAGGACGCCGGTTACTCAGCGAACGTCTCGGGCACGACCGTCCGGTCCTCCGAGCCCGAGGGCTCGGTGGCCGCGGTCAACCCCGACCCGGGCAGCCAGCTCCCCGAGGGCGCCACGGTCAACGTGTTCCTGAGCAGCGGCGGCGGTCAGGCCAGCACCGAGGACACTCCGGGCAACGACGGCTGGTACCCGGTGACGCCCGCCGCGGGAGCGCCCGGCCGGGACGGCAGGGACTGACACCCGCAGGGTTGCGGAACTGACGGAGCAGGCGAAGGGGGCGGTGGTGACTGGTCACCACCGCCCCCTTCCGCGTCGTCTGCCGCCGTGACCGGCGCCCCGGGCGGTCCCGAGCGCGCGAGGACAGTGCCACCCGGGGTGGAGCCCGGACAGAGCGTTACGCCAGCTGGCCCTTGACCTCGGCGGCCACGCGGGCGCCGTCGGCCCGGCCCGCGATCCGGGCGTTGACGACCTTCATGACCTTGCCCATCTCCTTCATCCCGGAGGCGCCGGTCTCGGCGATCGCGGCGGCGACCAGCTCGGAGAGCTCCTCGTCGGTGAGAGGCTTGGGCAGGTAGTCCGAAAGGACCTCGCTCTCGGCCCGCTCGTTGGCGGCGGCCTCGGGACGACCGCCCTTGTCGAAGGCCTCCGCGGCCTCACGGCGCTTCTTGGCCTCGCGGATCAGGAGCTTGGTGACCTCGTCGTCGTCGAGGGACCGCTGGGAGGAGCCCGCGGACTCCTCGGTGGCGATGGTGGTGAGCACCATGCGCAGGGTGGCGGTGCGGACCCTGTCCTTCGCCTTCATGGCGGTGGTCAGGTCGGACTTGAGGCGGTCTTTGAGTTCGGACATGGCCTGATCCTATGGCCGCCCCGGAGGAGCCCACCAACGGTTTGCGCGCGGGAGGCCGGAGGATCTGAGACGATCGGTCGACGACGAAGGAGGGCCGGATGGGCGCCGACAACAGACCGCTCCTGCACCGGATCGGGCGCGCCGCCGCGATCACCGGTGCGGTCGGTGTGGCCGGACTGGGGTACGCCTCGGTGATCGAACGCAACTGGTTCCGGCTGCGCCGGTACGAACTCCCGCTGCTGCCTCCCGGCAGCCCTCGCCTGCGGATCCTGCACCTGGCCGACGCGCACCTGACACCCGGGCGGAAGATGCTCATCGACTGGATCCGGGGCCTGGAGGCGTACGAGCCGGACCTGGTGGTCAACACCGGCGACTCGCTGGCCCACCCGGAGGCGGTGGGCCCCTTCATCGACGCCCTGGGGCCGCTCCTGGACCGCCCCGGCGCCTTCGTGTACGGGTCCAACGACCTGTTCTCACCGCAGCCGAAGAACCCGGCGCGCTACCTGTGGCGGACCAGCAAGACCGACTACAACAAGCGCCGGGTGCCGGACCTGCCCTGGCGTGAGTTGGGCGCGGCCATGACGGCCTCGGGCTGGCTGGACCTGAACAACCACAAGGGTTCACTGAAGGCCAACGGTCTGGACGTGGCCCTGGCCGGTGTGCACGACTCGCACATCAAGCTGGACCGCTACGAGGACGTGGCGGGCCCGGCCGATCCCGCGGCCGACATCCGGCTGGGTGTGCTGCACTCCCCGGAGCCCGCCAACCTGGACCGCTTCGAGGCCGACGGCTACCAGCTCCTCCTCGCCGGACACACGCACGGCGGCCAACTGTGCCTGCCGTTCTACGGGACGCTGGTCACCAACTGCGGGATCGACCGCAGGCGGGCCTGGGGGCTCAACGGATACGGGGACGCGTGGTTGCACGTGTCCGGCGGCCTGGGCACGTCCCCGTACGCCCCGGTGCGGTTCTGCTGCCGCCCCGAGGCCTCCCTCCTGGACCTGGTCGCCCGTCCCTGACCGGACCGGTTCGATTCGGGTGGAACTGACGTGCACAAGCACTCCCCGAGTCCGCTAGACTTGGGGACGTTGCTTCGGGGTGTAGCGCAGCTTGGCAGCGCGCTTCGTTCGGGACGAAGAGGTCGTGGGTTCAAATCCCGCCACCCCGACAAAGGAACGGGTGTCCACGCAGGTGGGCATCCGTTCTTCTTTTTGTGGGCATGGAGCCGTCAGAGCCGCAGTGCACATTCATTGCACACGGCGGGGGTCGGGGCCGGTCGGTCGATCCACCGGTCAGGCGGCGAGCACCCGCAGCCGGGCGGCGCCCATGGCTTCGGCCACCTCGTCCAGGCGGTCGGGGAACAGGTGCCCGTACTGGTCCAGGGTCATCGTCGCGGTGGCGTGCCCGAGCATCGCTTGCACCACCTTCACATCAGCGCCGGCCGCGATGGCGAGTGACGCGGCGGTGTGCCGGAGCTTGTGCGGAGTCAGGCCCATCCCGTCGAGCCCAGCGGCCTTGAGTGCTTTGCCGAACTCCCGGTTGCGCCAGTTGCGGAGCCGCACCTCGCTCCCCCGCTTGGTGGTGAACACCAGCGCCGTGTCCGGCCGCCCCCGCACGAGCGGAAGCAGCTCGGCGACGAGGGACTTCGGGATCGGCACGGTCCGGCTCTTGCCCGTCTTGGGCGACTGTTCGACCAGCTTGCCCTCCACCTCGGCGAAGGCCGTCACGATCCGGATGCGCCGTGTCTCCAGATCCACCCTGCCGACTCGCAGCGCGGCGGCTTCGTTGAAGCGCAGGCCCGTGTAGGCGAGAAGCAGGATGAGGGGCCGGTTGATGTTCGCGGCGGCGGCGATCTGCCCGTACTTGGTGCGCAGAGACCCGGCCGCGTCCGCCAACGCCTCCACCTGGAGGTGATCGAGGTAGACGTGTTCGGCCTCACTCGGCTTCGGAAGCGGCACCCCGCGTGCGGGATTGGCGGGCAGGCGACGCGGCACACACCATTCCAGGACCATGGAGAGGACGCCGTAGGCGTGCCTGGTCTGTGAGGCACCCAGGTTGGCCCCGCCCTCGTCCCGCGGTTTCTGGAGGTCGGCCACCCACACGGCGACGTCCTCGGAGTACACCGCCGAGATCGGAAGCTCTCCCCAGCGAGGCAGCACGTGCGCGTCCAGAAGGCCCCGGTACTTCCACCAGGTCGATCGCTTGATGTCGGTGCGCGTGCTCAGCCATTTCTCAGCCATCTCGGTCACGGTGACCTTGGCGTCGTGGGGGTTGCGATACGAGCCTTCGTGCAGGCTGTTCTCGATCTCGGTCTGCTTCTTCTCCGCGTCCGGCTTCTTCTTGAAGGTGCCCCCGCTCTTGATCCGGCCGGAAGGGTCGTAGTAGCGGACCATCCAGCGCGCGGGCGGGGTTCGCTTGGTCGCCTTGGCCTTCTTCACCGCCTCCACGTATGCCTTGTCCTTGGTGCGATCGTAGACCCACGCGCGAGCCATGGGGAGTGTTCCTCTCGGGGGTTGGGATTACTGGGATCGGACCCAGGCATGGACCTCTGCGGGCACGTAGCGGACGTACCGGCCGATCCGGTGGGAGGGAGGACCGTCGCCCTTGTAGCGCCATTCGTAGAGCGTCTTCGCGGGAACGCGCAGGTAGGCGGCGGCATCCTTGACCGACCACAGGACGTCGGCCCGACGCTGTTCGGGAACGTCCACACGGGCCGTCGCTGCACTCATGCCACCCTCGTCTCTGGAGTTGCCGAAAGATCGGTCTGTCGAGCCGCGTCGAGTTGAGCGCGGCGTTTGAGCGCTTCGCCGACAGCCCGGAGGAGGCGTTGTTCGCGGGGAGCAACGTCAGGGTCAGTGGGCTGCGCCAGTTCCCAGGCGTAGTCACCGGAGCTGGCCGAGGTCAGCACCGGAGGCCGGAGGTCGGTGTCGTCGCCCTGGTCCTCGCCTATGGGGTCGATGCCCAGAGCGTCCAGGACCCAGGTCAGGCGGTCGGCCTTGTGATCAGCGAGGGTCTTGCCGGACCACTTCCGGGAGACCAGGACACGGCGACCCGCGTAGCCCAGGTGTTCGCGGCGGTGTGCCTTGGACCGGCAGAACCCGGAACGCATCCCCGCTTTGGCGTTCTCGGGCTGGATTCCGTAGCGAAGCCAGTTCGAGCACCGAGGCGAACACGGTTCGAAGCGGAGCGCTTCCAGGAGTCGGTCCACGTGCTGTTCCTGACGTGCCGTCTCGGCGGCATGGCACTCGGCGATGTCCTTGGTCAGGTACTTCGCCAGGTAGCGCACACACCGGCCAGCATCCACCGAACCCGCGACCACGCCTTTGGCGTCCACCTGCCAGCCGAACCGGACCACGTGATGAGGTTCCGCGTCAGGATCGTCATCGAGCGCATCCAGCGCCTCATCCCAGGTCGGCAGGACTTCGCCTGTCAACGGGTCGACAAAGGCACCTGTTTCCTCGTCCCAGACGGGGAGGTGGTCGCCCTCGAACACGACCTGATCAGCCGAAGGCCACCACACCTGGTGATACGTCGCCGCAGCGATCTGCCGTAGCTCAACACGCGGAATCGTGCCCCGCGTGGCCATGTGCAGATGCGGAGCCAGACGCCGTTGCGGTTCCACGGCCGCGAAGTACTGCACGTCGAAGCCCGCGACCCGTCGAAGGCTCTGCACGAACCGGTCGACGAGCTTGGAGAAGTGCAGTGCGTCCCGAGCCGCACGACGGTAGTCGTAGGTCGAGAAGTCGACCGGGGTTCCGTCCGAGCGCACCCGCCCGTACGAGTCGAGCGTGAGCGTGATGAACAGGGAGGGCCGGAAGACTTTGCCCGAGGCAGGGTCGGTGTACGCGCGTCCGACCGTCTTGCGGGTCATAGGCCGCTTGGGAAGGTCCGGGACGTCCTGCCGACGCTTGGTCGAGCGCACCCGACGCGGCCCCGACTCGGATGAGGCGGAGCGGGTGACCGATCCGCGTAGGCCAGAGGCGGTGATCTCCTCGTCCAGGTCCACGATCGCCGCGTCCAGCCGCGCCAGGTCCTCAGCCGATGCCGCGCCCGTGGAGGCGAGCCGGTCACGTTCGGCCGTCACCACCGCCCGCTGTTCCACCCAGCCCCGTTGTTCCTCGGAGGGCGGGTCAGGCTGCACCACGGGTTCTTCCGTCAGGTGCCAGCCCTCTTCACACTGAGTCCGCCGCAGTGACCTCTTCCGCTTGGCACAGGCCGAACAGCGGGATTCCAGCGTGGACCCGCACGGGACGTCGATCACCTCGGTGGCACCAGTGGTGATGTTCGTACGTCGAAGGGACACCGGACGGATACACACCCCGTGGTCAGCAGCGACCTGTTCGGCCACCTCACGGGCCAGAGGTTGCGCCAGCCGCTCAGCCCGTGTCGACTTACCGGTAGGAGTCGGCATCAGCCCACCCCCGCAGTTGATCCAAGAGAGAGACCGATACATGCGCAGTAGGCGTCCCCAGCCATGGCTTCTGCTCTTTGCTGTGGCTACCGTCGCGCTGACGACGAGCCTCCTGCTTTGGGCCGAGGATGTGCTGCGAACAGACAGCATCTGGGCCGCGTTCGTCTGTTCCCTGATCGCCGTGGTGGCGTGCGCGAGCCTCTACATACATGAGTGGGTCAAGTACCGCCGACATCACGCCACTTCCTCGTCCGATGAGACGCCCCGTCCGTAACCACTCGTCATGGCGGTGATGTCCTCGTCCGAGACGAACGCGGCGCGCACCCGCACCGGGGCCGGTGAACCCTCCACACGGACGTAGCCCACCCCGGGCAAGGTCGGGTCGATCAGGTGGGCGTTCACACCCCGGTCCCGAGCGCCTTCCCCAAGAATCATGTCGACCTGGGACGCCTCGTCCAGTCGAAGCGCGACCTTGTCCGGAAACAGGTTCCGAAGGTTCATGACCTCCTTGCGCGGGTCCTGCAACGCGGCCAGCACGGCGAAGCCGACCGAACGCCCCTGTGAGGTCAGGGTGGCAATGGCGTTCTCCGAGCGCTTCCGGATGTCCCGGTCAGGGTGGTAGGCGGTCAGAAACGCCACCTCATCGAGCACCACCAGGACGAACGGGTCTTCCGTAGTGGGGGTGGGCGAGCGCCGCTTGCCCGCGTAGCGCCGAGCCCGGTCCTGCATCTGGGCCACGGCCAGTTCCAGCACCGCCACCGCGGATTCACCGTCATCGGCATAGTGCGCGAACAGGTCCCGCCCGTAGGCGAGTTCCATGCGCTTGGGGTCGATCGCCCACACCTGCGCGATGTTGTCCGCGACGGCGGGGAGCATCGCCCGAATGGCCGACCAAATCACCGATCCCTTCCCCGACCCGGTCACCCCGGCCACCAGAACGTGCGTGCCGTGCAGTCGCAGCCGCCACGGAGAGCCGTCTTCCCTCTGGCCCACGTGGAGAGCGTCCAGTTCCGGGACGCCGGGGACCGGAAGGGCGTCGAGGGGTTCGGCCAGGGTGTCGCGCCGGGGGAACTCCAAGGTGATGTCCCTCGGCCCGTTCACGATCACCCGGCACGAGGGAGCGGCGAACCCGTGCGCCAGCTCAGCCACCCGCGTCTCGAAGTCAGCCGGAGACGTCCCGGCGACGAGGGAGACCCGGACCCGGTCAGCCCAGGTGTCGCAGGTGACGCGGCGAATCCGGGGGAGATAGCGGCGTTCCTGGTAGGACTCGGCCAGCCCGGAGATCACCAGCACCGGTTGCCAGTGACGGCGGTACACGAACACGTGCCGCCACCAGGCCAGCATGCGCAGGGTGACCCAGGTCCGGTAGGAGTCGGGCCAGGTGCGCCACCACGCCAGGGAGGCGACCGCAGCCGCTCCCCACAGTCCGGCCAGACCGGGCCAGTCCAGCCACCACCAGGCGGCGAAGGACGCCGCGAAGCAGGCAACCATGACGGGGAAGCGGAACGGCAGGCACACCAGGAACCGGACCAGCCGCCAGATCCAGGAACCCAGGACCACGATTCCCGGCGTCTCCACGATCGGGGTCGACCACCGCACCCCCTGAGCCGGAGTCGGCAGCGTCGGAGGGGTCTGAGCAGAACCGACCTTCGCCATCACAGCTCACCACCCATCACGTCTTCGATCCGCGCCAGGATCCGGTCACGGTCAGCGCGGGCACGGGCAGCGGCCTTGACCGCGTCCGGGTTGTCGTCCCGGTCCACGAGCGTGGCGAACACACGGGCCTTGAAATCGAAGAACTCGGCGCGCTCGGCATCCGTGGCGGGCCGGGAGTCGACCGCGTCCAGGAACAGCCGGACCAACTGCGGACCGGTCAGAGTGGACAGGTCGGTGGGGTAATCGGACATACTGAAGACACCTCTTCACGAAGCTTTCGCAGGTAACGGGAGGGGTTTTAGGGGCGGCTAGGTGTTGGAGCACCAGGCCGCCCCGCTTACGTGTCAGAAGGCGGTCAGGCCGCTTCCTTGGCCGGAGCACGGCGACCACCAGCGGCACCGCCGGGAGCCTTCACACCCCGGGCCCGCAGCGAGTACGCCACCCGGGGACGACGGCCGTTGTCGTCCACGTAGGGCATGACCGCCATCGCCTCGAACTCGATCGGCCGGAACGGCAACCCCGGGACCTCATCGGGCAGGGTCGGGCACACCTCGGCGGCGACCTTGACCTTCACCGACTTGGCCTTGCCGCGCGCCTCGGGGTCGGCGTCGATCACATCCACCGCCCACAGCGGCAGCCCGGTGTCCTTGTCCATCTGCGGACGCTTGGTCTCGAAGTCCGTGATCGCCTCCACGCCCAACGCGAAGGCACCGTGCGGGAACACCGTCCCGAAGCTCACCGGCAACGCACCCTGAATAGCCATCGATCAGCCTTCCTTGATAATCACTCAACCACTCGTCCGGTCAAGTTGAGTTCAGGGTAACCGGCCACACTTGATCGGACAAGTAGATAAGTGGCCGGTGTGCGCCCGCAGCTACCCCGCCGGGTAGGAGTCCTCCAGTTCGTGCAGGTCACCGGGAAGGACCACCTCAGCCACCGCGATGACTTTCTCTGCGGCGTCCAGTATCCGCGCGGTGATGCCGAGCACGGGAGTCCCCTCGTCCAGGCCCAGGCGCTCGGTCTCCTCGTCCGTGGCCAACCGGGCGCACAGCCGTTCGGAGACCCGGGAGGGCCGCACCTGCTTGACCATCTGCACGTGTTCACGCGCGCCGATGCTGATCGGCTGTTCGTCGCCCAGGTCGGTGCCGTCAGCGACGTCGAGGGGGAACCACAGGGTGACCAGCTCACTGGGTTGGCCGTCATCCAGGACCAGGCGTTGACGCATGATCGCCGGAGAACCCTCGGGCACACCCACCGCCTCAGCCACGGCAGCGGGCACGGGAGTGCGGCCCGCCTTGACGATGCGGTTGCTCCTGGCCTCCTCGGAGGCGTCGAAGGCACTGGCACCGGCGTGGGATCGCTCGGAGGTCTGCTGCGGAACGCCCCTCACGAACGAGCCGCGCCCGTGTTCGCGCTCGATCCACCCCTGCATGCTCAGGATCTGCAAGGCCCGCACCACCGTGGAGCGGCCGGCCCCGAACTCGCGCACCATCCGGGATTCCGAGGGAAGCATCTCCCCCACGGGATACGTACCGTCTTCGATGCGCTCTTGGATCGCCCGCACGATCTGTACGTACTTGGGCGGAGCGAACTCCAGACTCGACATGATGTCCACCTGGTTACTCTAGTACTCGTATGGTCGAGTAGCTTACTTGCGTGGTCTGGCCCTGTCAGCAGGCAGGGGCACATTTGAGCCCCAACCCGTGATCAGGAAGCACGGCGGGAAGCACGCCACACAGGCGCGCACATCACCGTGTGAAACAGAACGAGGCCCGCGTGCCCCACCCCGTGAACTCGGAGAGACGGCAGGGCACGCGGGAGTTCTCAGAAGGGCCGCCAGTGCACGGCGCGTTCGACGGTGTAGACCCGCAGATTGTCCACCGTCGCCCCGCACACCGCCCGGCGTTCGACTTCCACCAGAGCGGCGGCGACCAGGGCCACGTCCCGCCGAGCCGCCTCATCCGACGAGGACAGTACCGGGGGCACGATGCGCCGGACATGGTTGCACTCGGCCCCGTCAACCCCGTGACACAGCCCGACCACGTAGGACATCAGCAGCCGTCGACGCGTCACGGGTTCGGGCAGCACACACCGATGCCGCTGGACCAGGGACGTCCCGTCCTGTTGCCGGGACAGGGTCTCGTAGGTGATGGACTCCCAGTCCTCACAGGCCACACGCACCCGCACACCCTGGGCACGAGCCCACTCCATCAGGGTTGCGCGGTCGATTACCGTGCCGCATCCGTCGCCGTTCATCGCCGCACCGCCCCCACGGCTATGGCCGTACGCACCAGGTCACGCAACTCGGCCATGTCGTCCAAGGCGGGGGACGAACGCGCGATCTGCACCAGCAGGTCGATCCCCCGCCGGTCCCGCTCGGCCCGCTGAGTCGAGCGACGGCGCTCCACGTGCGCGTAGGGGCCACGCACCAGGGAATAGGAACGGGGATCGTCGCCGTCCATCACGATGGGTTCCGGAGCGGGCCACAGCTCCACTCGCGCGGGAGCAGGTACCCGGAACGGAGGGGGTCCGCTGCGGTGGTGCCTGCCCTGTCGGGTCGGTCGAATCAGAGTCACCAGCGCCCGAATCAGGGCGATAAGGTCTCTCACGTCAGCCTGCTTTCATCAGGTTGGCCGCGCCCCCGGACGCCTCGCACGCGTCGCGGGGGTCTGTCATGTCATGGATCAACAGGCGAGACCGCTGTCAGTGGAGGGCTCCGACGTGACGGAGCGCTCTCCCGTCCCCTTGCAGAAGGGACAGGCCGCTGCACGCGTTGCCTGCTTCTCACCAGGCACAGATCGAACGACGACCAGTCGTCGCGGTCGGACGGACTTCCAGCCCCGCCCACGGCATGACCTGCACTTCATTCCGTTCCTGGCATCCATATGGCCAACAATCCCGGGTTGGGATTCCGAAACCCATTCCTCCTCGGGATGACAAAGAGGGATACTGGCGGTCCCCGTACTCGCAGCGCCGAGGAGTCAGGATGCAGGGACACCCGACGAGCCGGATCACCATCCCGTCGTGGGCATGGGAGCGAGAACACACGGCCGAGTTCCTGCGCAGGCGCGATGTCCAGGCGCTTTTCCAGTTCGTGCGCCAGTACGGCGGCGCGAGTCAGATGGCGATCTCGGCGGCGACCGGTCTGTCTCAGGGGCGGGTCAGCGAGATCCTGAACGGCCGCAAGACCGTCACGGCCTTCGAGGTGTACGAGCGGATCGCCGAGGGCATCAGCATGCCCGACAAGTCCCGGATGATGTTCGGCCTTGCCCCGAAGAACCCGGGCGCGTTCACTGGACATGAGAGCGCGGTGGCCTCGGCAGTCCCGAGCTTGCCCGCGCAGAGGGTCCCAGGCCCAGGGGAGGTCTCAAAGGTGCACCGCCGCGAATTCGTCGGACTGGCCGGAACGGCCCTCTTCCAAGCCACAGGTGGTTCGATGCTGGACATGGACGAGATCGCAGCGGCACTCACCAGGTACGCGGGAGCCAGCCGAAGCACCGCCCGAGCGGCGACCACTCTGAGAGAACTCGCCCAGCGGACGCACTCCGCCAAGGTCGGATATCAGGCGTGCCACTACACGGCCGTGGCCAAGCAGCTTCCCGAGTTGCTGCGGAACCTGGATGATGCCGCCAGCGGAGTAGACGGGGACGACGTCGCCCAGGTCCACGCGCTCCGTGCGGAGGCGTATCACGTCGCGGCGAGCCTGCTGCTCAAGTGCGAGGAGCGGGGACTGTCCTACCTCGCGGCTGATCGGAGCATGCGAGCCGCTGAGGACAGCGAGAACCCCGCGGTCGTGGGAGCCACCGCCCGAGCGTTCACCCGAGCACTGATGCGCGAACGGCACTACAAGGCGGCGACGGAACTGGCGACAAGCACGGCCGAACGTGTCGACAGCGCCATGGACGAGCCCACGCCGGAATCCCTGTCGGTGTACGGGTCACTTCTCCTGAGCGGCGCGGTATCAGCGGCCAAGCGCGAGGACCGGGGCCAGGCGCTCAGCCTGCTTGACGAGGCTGGCAACGCGGGTGAACGACTCGGCGGCGACTTCAATTACCAGTGGACAGCGT
Organism: Nocardiopsis moroccensis; assembly: GCF_055763695.1. NCBI lineage: Bacteria > Bacillati > Actinomycetota > Actinomycetes > Streptosporangiales > Nocardiopsidaceae > Nocardiopsis > Nocardiopsis moroccensis. The sequence goes on from NZ_CP199747.1 coordinate 4,700,699, forward strand.
TCGGCCCGACCAACGTTCTCCTTCACCGGGTCAGCGCAGCCGCCGAGCTGGGCGACGCGGGAAGCGCCATCGACTATGCGCGTCAGGTGCAGTTGGACAACATCGAGGTCATGGAGCGCAAGGTAACCCTGTTCATCGACGCGGCCCGCGCCTACACGCAGTGGGGGAAAACCGAGCATGCTTACCACGCGTTGCGCAACGCCGAGGAGATGGCGAGCGAGGAACTGACCGCGCGTCCGGTGGTGCACCAGTTGATCAACGACATCCGTACCCGCGCCAACGGGCACCTGTACGGGAACGTCAGCGAACTCGCGGAAAGGGTCGGTGCCTGAGTCAGTGAGCGACCAAAAGACGCTCTACGTGGTGGTGTGCGCGGCCGGACCAGCTTCAGAAGTCGGCACCCTGGTCGGCTTGGCCCAAGACCGAGACTGGACCGTTCAGGTCATGGCGACTCCGGCCGCAGTCAGCTTCATCGACGCCGAGGCATTGGAGAAACAGACCGGACGACCGGTACGGAGCCAGCACCGCGCGCCAGGGGACCCCCGCTCCCCGAAAGCGGACGCCATCATCATCGCCCCAGCCACGTTCAACACCATCAACAAACTGGCAAGCGGTATCGCCGACAACTACATCCTTGACGTTGCGAACGAGGCGATCGGCCTTGGAGTACCGACCGTCATCCTCCCCTTCGTGAACTCCGCTTACGCCGGTAGAGCCCCGTTCCGAGAGAGCGTCAGGAAGCTCAGGGGGGAAGAGGTGTCCGTATTGATCGGGCAAGATGCGTTCATACCGCATGAAACCGGAAGCGGGTCGAGCGCCTTCGGCACCTTCCCTTGGCAGCTTGCTCTAGACCAAGCAGAGAAGATTCTCTAGAGCAGTAGAACCAGAATGCAGGTATGCGACACGTGCACCGCGATAACGCCCGGCCCCAATTGACACCGCTGCACTCGGTCTCCGTGGCAGGAGCCGTCATACGGGAGGACGGCCGTATGTTGGCGATCCAGCGCAGGGACAACGGCAGCTGGGAGCCACCGGGCGGAGTCCTGGAACTGGACGAGACCCTCGAAGAGGGCGTGGTTCGCGAGGTTCTGGAGGAGACTGGCGTCCATGTTGAGGTGGAACAACTCACAGGCGTCTACAAGAACATGGTCCGCGGAGTCGTCGCCCTCGTCTTCCGCTGCAAGCCGATTGGTGGCAGCAAACTTCCTTCCTCTGAGTCCTCGGCCGTTGAATGGATCACTTCCGATCAGGCATCAGAGCGGATGTCCGAGGTCTACGCGATCCGCCTCTTGGACGCTCTTACGGCCACCCCCCCCCGCACGTCCGCAATCACAACGGTATCCGATTAACTTCAGACAAGTAGAGAGCTGCAAGTTGGACGGGCCCCTAACAGGGCCCGTCCAAGGTGAGCAATTCTATAGGCATCATGCTCAGCGCTGGTGTGTGTCCCTATGAGGGGGTGCCTACGCGCACGCTCAGTATACCTCATATTGCCGCTTCTCCTGCAGGGCTGAGTACAGATTAAAGCGCTTCCAATCCACATTCCCATAGGATCCTTGACTAACAGGCCCTCCCAACCGCATCGCCCCACGGTAGCCATAGGAAACTAGAATTTCTCTCTTGACCCCCCATTCAACAAAAGGACATGAAATGATATTCATACTCACTATAGAACGTTCGGCATCATTAATCGGTCGATCCTGCAAATCAAGAACCCACTTGATGCAAGATTCACGAAGGCCTGAGTACTCGCTAGATTCTCGCATATGCAACAGCATGCTAAAAAGCATAAAAGCATTCATATCAACTGGAGGAGAGAAACGATTCGTACTCCTTCTAAAACCACAGAAGGCTGCAAGATCCTCTTCACTTAAAGAATATCTTTCCCCCAAGTCACTGAGGCAGTCGAGCAGGGTTGCCGTGACCACACTAGTCTGGTGAATCCTCTTTGACCGGTTTAGCTGAAAAACAAGTTCTTCCCTTGTACTCACCTCCAAACGCTCACGCTCATGCAAAGGGACATTTTCCAGCCTTGAGTATCTGATGATCGAACTAACAATCCTGGCAAGCTTGACAGACGGAGTCATTCGTGGAGCACCAGAATAAACAAAAAATGAAAAATCAAGAAGAGCCATTAGCGAGTTCGCCATAGCCCTGGCGCCCTTTACTCTCTCCCCGATGGGGACAGCTTCTAAGTTCTCCCATGAATCTTTCGCTCGTTTAATTACCTTTTCCACCATAATCTCAGTCCGCGAGAGCGTATAATTTGCCAGCTCAAAATGACTGACCCCCGTATCGATCAGAATTCCCTTGTAGCCAACAATGAGGCTGTCGCTCATAACATAGGGCCGGGGAAGCTTGCCTTGGGATACTTCGTCTCCAATTCCCTTAACACTTTCTTGAATCAAGTTGAAAGTCCGCTGTTTCGCAGAGGTGAGTGGAGAAAGCCATGGAGTGAACTCACCCTCCTCCTTATCCGGATTCAAGTGAAGCTTGTACTGTCTTAAGCTCCGCTCTAGAACATCTAGAACGGCTTGCTTATTAGAATCATCCGCAAGAAATATGAAATAGTCATCAACATACCTGAGAATCTTATAATCTTTTTCATGGATTAAATCAGATTCCCTCAGGTTCGATTCAACTTCGACATCCACGGACTGCAAGATCAACTCTGCAAATATTCGCGATACTTCAGAACCAATGACGATCCCACTAGTCTCACTGTGATTAAGGCGTTGCATCAAGCTGTCAAACTCGCCGCCGAAAGAACCTTTCGAAGCTTTGATATTTGATTTCACCAGGTCATGCCCATGCACAGCCCAAGCCACAGAATGCGTGTAAATGCTATCGAAACATTTAGTTATGTCCGCCTTCAGAAGGTAGCCGAATCGGCGTTCACAGGTGCGGTACTCCTTGGAATCATAGAATTTATACAATTGGCTGTATTTTTTGTACGAAAAATAGGATCTCAGCCACTCGTACTCATACCGATCGTCCTCAATTCCATCATGCTCACGTCGATTTTCATCGAACAACCAATCTCGAACTACGCTGTACCGTGCAACTCGCACAGGGTACCTTAGGGAGAATTGGCTCTTCGACGCATAATACAGCAATAGATCAGAGTATCTTGAATAAAATTCGATTACTTCAACCTGGGCCCTGGGATGGGGGACTGACAGAGTTCTAAGCTTGTTTGACTGACGGCGAATAGTGAAATTAAAGGGAATGGTGAATCCAATCGAATCCCTTCGGATTGCCACATCCATTCGGTTCTTACGTGTACCATTTTCTTCGAACCTAATCATGCGCCCGAGAATCATAGAAAGATGCGCAACTTCGACAGGATTTAACCCCCTCGCCAAGATTTCTTCTTTGGTGCAAACTATTTTTTTGTCGTTGATGAAATTGTATAGTCCTCGGTTGTTATAACTGGGTGGTACTTCGTAGGGAAGAACCTCGCTCAATAGAACTCGGGCATCCCGCTTACGAATTGTTCTTTTCTTTTTCCTCACGCCACGCCCCAACTATGTCGCGCATCTGCTTTGTCGTGAACCTATGCATCCGACGGTCTCGGAATCCCTCTTCAAATGAAAGAGTCGAAATTTTATCTCCAAGATCTTTTGGGACACCGAACCGGGACAACTGGCTCTGCAAGAATTTATCTAACCCTCTCAACGTTGTCGGATCCGTTACGTGCGGGTTGGTGAAGTATATTCCTACCAAGGCATTCCTCTTATTATGAGAGAGCCTAGTGTTGCCTGTAATGAATCGTAGGCGGTCTAATAGAAGTTTTCTCTTCCCATGGTTCGGTTTCAAAGATTCTGAGCCAGACCAAGCTTTTAAGGAAAGCTCCACTCTTTTTTTAATACGTGCCGTTCTTTGGTTGCTTATTCTCACATGGACCCCCTTTCTGTACTCAATCGAATATCCCAAGAATTCAAACGGGGAGATTCTATTTGAATCACTCAATCTCTGCACATGCTTCTTATCCTTATTTACCTCCAAACCTACGTTACCCAACTCACGCTCTACCAATTCTATAAATTTTTGATCATTCTCACCGCACTCCCTGCTGGCCCCGTAGACCACCACGATGTCATCCACATAACGAGCATAGTAAAGGACATTCCTACGATCCCTTATTGATCTGTCAATCTGACTAATATACAGCTCACCCAGCTTGGAACTCAGGCCGACTCCTGTGGGTAAACCCTTTTCCTCTCCTGTAATTTTTGCATATTCCCGGAGCAGCCCCTTAGCTAGATCTTGCGAAGTAGGGTTCAATCCGGAATCATCGATTACGGAACAAATCATGTCATGATCAATGCTCTCATAAAAAGCCCGGACATCCACTCGAACGACGACCTTTGGTACATCGTTATCCAGAGACTCGGCAAGCGCAGAAACTATCTCATTCCTTGACGCTGGGCGCCGCGGAAGGACGTGCTCCACGTTTCTCTGAATCTGCTTGTCCGCAAAATACGTACCTGCCGCATCACGTATCCGGTACGTCTGCCTATTTTTGTCTTCTGGACCTCTTACCAAGCCCCAAGTAAAGATCTCATCTTCAACGTCAGAAATGAGATCATGGCTTATTAATGTCAAAGATTCGAGGAGATCATGGTCCATCCCATTCTTTATTTCGCGCAACCTTCTGCGAGCCGAACGGACAAGATCTTGTTCGGCTTCATTTCTTTTTATAAAACTTCGAAGGTCCTCCCTTTCGCTTCGATAGTTCTCGTATTTCTCCTCTAATTCTGGAAATAGAACGAGCAGGTCTTGGCCCTTTCTGGTTTGAATATCCCAGACCCTACGCAGATTGGCTGGCGAAAAGCTGTAGTCCATTAATTTCTTTGCTGATTTAGACTGTATGAGATCAAGGCGCCGGCGCACGCGCCGGCGCAGCGGCTTACGGCCGCCGCTCGGGCTGCGGGCTGACGCCCGGTCCCGAGCGCGCCCGAAGGCCGCGCACCGTATGCCGTTCTCGGACAGGCCCGACAGAGCGGGGGCCAGAACTGGCCGAGTTAGGTCATCATGCCTGATGACCTGCACGTATGTCAGAGCTTTTGGTCCCGAAACGGACGGATGTGCTCAGGTGTCCCGAGGCACCCAGCAGCGGACTACGACTGTCTGGGGTGACGGACTCCGGCGCTGCCGGGCACCTCGGCCCGAAGCCATGGTGGCCCGAGCGCAAACTCCGCCAGCCCTCCAGCCGAAGCAGTACACCCGTGGGGATTCCACACCCCGACGTGTCCGATGTCGCGCCTAGGCTGACGCCATGCCCCTGACGGACATCACCCGGGACGCGGTTCTCAAGGCAATCGCCGAGTATGACGAACTCGGCCAGAAGGACTTTCTCACCACCTACGGGTTCGAGTCCTCGCGAACCTACCTCCTGGTACACGAGGGCCATCAGTACGACTCCAAGGCCATCTGCGGAGTAGCCCACAAGTACGCCAACGGCCGTCCTCTTCTGGCCTCGGAGTTCTCAGGAGGAGCAGCCACCGTGGCCAAGACTCTGAACTCGCTCGGTTTCAAGGTTCACGCCCGCACCAACCTCCCTTGGGTATGGGACGAGCTGATACTGGCCTGCGACCTGTTGGCACGACACGGCTGGAAGACGCTGGACACATCCAGGCCGGAGGTGGTCGAGCTGTCCGAGATCCTTCGGCTCCTGCCCCTCCACCCCGTGGAGCAGCGTCCCGCTAACTTCCGCAGCCCTTCGAGTGTCAGGCTGAAGATGGCGAATATCCGCGACTGGCACCCCTCGCACACGACGAAGAAGACCAACGGCGGCGTGCTGGACCGCAGGATCGTCGAAGCATTCCTCGAAGATCCCGAGCGCATGCACACCGCGGCCAAAAGCATCCGTGCAGGTGTCCTCTCGGGCGACCTCGCTGATCTGCCCGCGTTCGAGGAGGAAGCGGACGAGGAGATCAGCGCGCCCGAGGGCCGACTACTCGTCCGCAAGCACTACGCACGCGAGCGCAGCCGCAAGCTCCGCACCCAGAAGATCGCCAGGACCCGGGCCGAGGGCAAGCCCATCGCCTGCGAGGCGTGCAGCTTCGACTTCGCGACGGCCTACGGCGACCGCGGCAGCAACTACATCGAGGTGCACCACATCGCCCCCCTCCACCACATCGGGGAGAGCGAGACACGACTCGAAGACCTCGCGCTCCTGTGCGCCAACTGCCACCGCATGATCCACGTGTCCAAGCCCTGGCTGACCGTCGACCAGCTCCGCGCCCTTGTGAAGGAACAGCGCCAAGCCCAGGTCTGACCGGAGCCGCGGAGCCCCGTATCCAGTGCACATTCAGTGCACATGGCTCCGAGAAGGTACCGGAAGCGGTGAGAAGCATCCGGAACGAAGGCCGAGGTCAGCGACGGTTTCCGGGGTCGACCCACAGGCCACTGGAGGGCCCCGGTACGGGAAGAGGTCATGGGTTCAAATCCCGCCGCCCCGACCAGCACGAAGGACGGACCTACGGGACCGACCTTCGTCGTGTTCTGGGTCGTCCAGCTGCCTGGGTCATCGACGCGGGAGGGCCCGGCATGGACGCCGAGAAACGCGGCGCGAGGCTCGGGATATGCCGTGTCAGGGCCGACCGGCCGCTTCCTGTGTCATGACGGGCAGACGAGCGGGTAGCGCTGGTCCCTGGTCCCTGAGCCCTGGAGAGAACGATGCCGGGTTCGCTCTACTGGCCGGCAGGACCATCGGTTCCCGTCATATGATCGTGGCGTTCACTCTCATACAGGCCTCTTCGAGCGCTGAAGCCCAGGCTGCCCCTGAACTTCATGTGCGGCGACCAGTCGACTTGACCGCACGACCGGTGACGGCCACTCCGTCGGGACGTTAGGACGCTGGAGCAATGCGTACGGTACCTTCCTCCGGAGCCGACGTCTCTGCCCGCATGAGTCGGCAGACCAACCGGGACACAGGTGCCGAACGGGCGGTACGACAACGCCTACATGCTTCCGGATACCGCTATCGGACCCACTATCCGGTGCCGGGCATGCCCAGACGCAAGATCGACATCGCGTTCACGCGCGCGAAGCTGGCAGTCCTCATCGACGGCTGCTTCTGGCACGGGTGCCCGGAGCACGCCACCAGCCCGAAGTCGAACGCGGAATGGTGGCGCCAGAAGCTCGACCGCAACATCGAGCGGGACAAGGAGACGAACGCACAGCTGCTGTCCGAGGGATGGACGGTCCTGCGCTTCTGGGAACACGAACCACCGGATGAGGTCATGAGCCGGGTGACCGCGGCTGTCGACCGGACCCAGGCTCGCAGACGGGTACAACCATCGGAGGATGCGCGCCGCTGAGGGCATCATGATTCGCCGCCATCGGGGGCCCTGACGCGGTCGGCAGCCCGGAGGAGGCACGACAGAAACCTCGTTCAAGAGCCAGGACCGCCCGACCGTCCATCCTTCGCTCCTTGGGCCGGCCCAGAGCACCGGGCCACCATCAAGGCGCGTCAAAACATCGATCCTGGCACCTGCGGCGTTTCCTGTCCGAGCAGAGCTACACCAGTGACTTGGCGTCCCGTCGCACCAGGGTGGACGTACCTCACGAGCGGAGGTCAAAGTGCCGAACCGGTCGGTCCGAGCTGTTGGACACCCGCGGGCCCCCATCGACGGTTACACTTCAACCCCATGAACAGCCCAGGAAAACCAGTCCATCATCTCGATGGGGCCCGGATCCTTGATCTCTTCGCAGGACCTGGCGGACTCGACGTGGCGGCCCACTTCCTGGGGTTCAAGAGCATCGGGATCGAGTGGGACCGGAACGCATGCGAGACACGCTACGCGGCCGGTCTACCGACGATTCACGCCGATGTCCGAGTCATGCGCGAGAGCCGCTTCGACGAGATCCCGGAATCCGTCGATGTACTCGCCGGAGGCCCACCCTGCCAGTCCTTCTCGGTCGCCGGAAGCGGCGCGGGGCGGCGAGCCCTCGACGTCGTGAAGAAGTTCATCCACCGCCTCGTGGATGGAGACAACGATGCCAAGATCGACGAGGACCTGCACGCCCTCGGCGACGACACACGCACCGCCCTGGTCCTCGAGCCGCTTCGATGGCTGCTCAAGGCGATCGAGACTGAGGGCCGCGACCCGTACAACGTGATCGTGCTGGAACAGGTACCTGCGGTCCTGCCCCTCTGGGAGGTCTACGCGAAGCTTCTGCGCAGGGGCGAAGGAAGATTCAACGGAGTCAAGTACGAAGCGGAATGCTGCGTGCTGAAGACCGAGCAGTTCGGGGTACCGCAGACACGCAAGCGGGCCGTACTCATCGCTCGGCTGGCGGGCTTGGGGCCACCCAAACGACTCGACCCGACGCACCTACCCTTCGACCTTTACCGTGAGAAGCGCAACGTCGTTCACCCTGATGTGCATCCGAGCGAGTCCGCGCTTCCCGACGCCCGGCGACGGTGGGTCTCCATGGCGGAGTCCCTTGAGGAAGCGAGCAGGCCGAAGGGCTCTTCCGTCGACGTCTCCCGGCTCCGCACGGGGGGCAGGATGCAGTTCTTCGTCGTATCGAACTACGGTTCCGGGGGCGACCCGAAGAACCGTGGCCGGCGATTGTCCTCCGAGCCCTCCTTCACGGTCACCGGGAAGATCTCACGGAACAAGGTCTACCGGAGTATCAGCGAGTACGAGGCCGGGCGAGCCGACCGCTTCACCATCCCCGAGTCGGGCGTCCTCCAGACCTTCCCGCACAACTTCCCCTGGTCGGGCAAGGATCAGGCACAGCAGGTCGGCAACGCGGTACCGCCTCTCCTGGGCATGCATGTACTCAGCGGGGCGATTCGTCGGAACGCCCCCACGGCCGCAGAATTGGCGTCCGCGACCACTTGGCCCTCAGTATCCCGAACGACCGAGAGCGACTTGCGCCTCCTCGGGTGCGGCGACCAGAGCCAATGCCCGCCGGACTCACACAAGGCGGTGCGCACTCGTGGGGAACCTTCTCCCCGGGCGGAGTGTCCGGGAACAGACGCGAGCGACGCGTCTCCTCAATGACACTCCTCTTCGGGGCCTACGGGCGGACTCTCCCACGAAGACAGAAGGGCCGCTTCGGCCCGACCTGGAAATTACCGTTAGGCCCCGCATACGGCGTGATGGCCTGTGTCGTCCCTTCGGCACCCGGGCCATGGGCCACAGGCTCTTTTGACACCCGCCCGCGACAGAGACCGGGCGGGGTGGGCCCGGCACCTCACCGAGGTCGACGGAGCTCCCCGAGGACATCGACCAACAGGCCCCTCACGTCGCTTCCGCCCAGGACCAACTGTCGATCCAACAGTCGATTTCCGGTCTCGCAGGAGGTCTCGCTCACGAGGGCACAACCATGGCAGGCCGAGAGGTTCAGCTGCGATGCGCCCTGCCGATCGCTCTCGATACAGACCGGATCGTTGGAACAGAAGTCCGCGTCCTCCAAAGCAGATATCAGGAGCGGAATCAACGTGTCCGGATCTCCGAGCCTGACGAGTCCACCGAGGGTCCCCTGCGCGTCACCCGCCGCGGTGTAGATCAGGATTCCCGCGGTCTTGTCGACACGGTCCGAGTTCGCGTAGATGCGCTCCTGCAAGGACGCGGACGCGTATCCGCTCGCGAACGCCAAGCGACGGATGAGTAGATGCGCCAGCGTGTGCAACACGACGTACCTCGGTTCGGGCACGTCCAGGCGACCGGCCCAAGGGGAATCGTCCCTGCGCTTCCGGAGGATGCCGGCGCGTGCTCGTACCTCCGGCTGCGCTTCCCACCGGGAGAGTCTGTCCTCGTCGAACCGTAGAAAGATCCCTTCCCCGAACAGCTCGATCGCGGGATACGTGGGCCGGCGCCACTGGTCCGGTCCCAGATCCGCGTTGATCATGGCCGCTTCGGCGTTGTGCCGCCTGAAGCCACGGAGCACCCTGACCTCACGGACCCGACGCACTTGCCCGACACCACTGATCGCCCCGAGAAGGCTCTGCGGCCCCGCGAACCCTTCGAGTCCGACCCCGTCGACGACGAAGTCACCGCCCGTGCGGTCACGCCCACCTTCGAGCTTCTTCAGGAATGCCGCCCATTCGCCGTCCTTGAGGTCGAGCAACATCTCGTCCGCGCTCGTCTCCTCACCTCCGGCCACGGCGAGGACGGTCTCCGCCGTCACTCCGAGCTCAGCTGCGATCCATCCGGCCACCATCTCCGCCTGGGGTCCGCCGTTGTCCGCCACGACCTTGTCGAAGTACACGTGACCACGGATCCTGTCCGTCGCTTCCCCGGACTGCGGCCGTTCCTCCGGAATGTCGAGAGCCGAGATCCGCTCTGCGATGTAGTTGCCCGTGGCACCGCGTTGCACAGCGGTGAGCCGGTGCGAGCACGCCTTCTCGACCGAACCTGTCGGTTCCCACGGCTGGCTACCCTCGCAGCGGATACCGTCACGCTGCAGAGCGCCCTCCGTCACGAGCCCGGCGAGACTTCGTGAGTTCCCGCAGCCATAGCACTTGACGATCAGGGATGCCAGACCCTCACCCTGACGAGCCAACTTCCTGAACCTGAGGGCCTTGTAGTCGCGGCAGAAACGAACCGAATCGTCCTTACTCGCCTCAGGCCCACGATGCGCCCACCGGAACCAAGGGATGTCCTGGATATGGCTGCCCTTCTCACAAATGGCAACGTAGCGCATCGGAACCAGCAGACCACCACACCCGCAGGTGTTGGTCCACTTGCCCTGCTTCTTACCGGTCAACTTCGACAGCTTGTCGCAGCGCTCGCAGAACCGCCAGGTGGGAAAGCGCCAGTAGGGCAACGCGGGCGTGTTCTTGCCGACGCGATCCGCGTGCGTCGGAGGTTGTCTGAGGACGCCGGCCCCGAGGCGGGCTATCAGACGCCCGCAGCTGATCTCCTGGGCGAACTTCCTGTCCCACCAGGACGTGTCCGGCGCAATGAGGGATTCGCCCCGGACATCGACGATCGCTCCGACCCCGTAGGGCGAGAGCGTCTCGGACAGACGCAGATCATGCCTGATCCTCTCCACGCCGCACCTCCTCCTGTGGTTCCTGGACCTCGACCGCCACATTGGGCTCGACGGATCGCATCGAGTCTCCGACGAGCCATCCCTCGCCCGGCTCACCGAACCTCTTCAACAGCGCCGCCTGCCCCTTCTTCGTGTGCTCGTAGTACAAGGACTCACCCGACTCCCGTGCCTGCTTCGACCGACGGTCCCAGTCCTTCAACAGACCCCACACGGCATCGCGCGTCTCCTGGGCCTCACGGCTGTCGGCACGCGTCACATACTCGAGGAACCGCTCGACGAGCGTTTCGACAGCGCCGACCAATGTCTCGTCCTGGAGGTCGAATCGACCCGCCGCGTCGTTGGCGGCGAGCGGTGAGAAGGACTGCCTCAACAGTGCGACGAGTGAGCCGGCGAGTGAGCGATCGCGTGAGGCCAGCGACCACGGGGTCACGCTCGTGGGTTCCACACTGCGGTAGAGCGCCTCGTGGTAGCCGCGGAAGGTCTCGAAGTGCGATCGGTCACGGGCCCTGCCCGACCTGAAGAGCGTGACGACGACTCCGGCCGTGTCGCCACGCCCGACGCGGCTGGTGGCCTGGATGTACTCGGCCGTGGTTTTCGGCTGTCCCACCATGAGCATCAGGGCGAGTCGCGGAATGTCGATGCCGACGGAGAGCATGTTCGACGACAGGAGCACGTCTACGGCGTCCGTCGACTCGTCGGCCCCGACCCGAAGCGCCCGGAGGTCCTTCGGCAGTTCCTCGGCTCCACGGCGACTCGTCAGTTCCAGAATGTTCCCAGCCCTGACCGAACGCAACGGAAGGCCGAGACGATCAGCACGAGGCTCCAAACGTCCGTTGACGTCGTCGACGATCAGGGGCCCGGTCCGACCGAGCTCACGAAGACTGTTGTGGTACATGACCAACGTCCAGTACGCGTCCTTGGGAACGGTGGAACGGGCACGGGCTTCGAGCACCTCCGGCATCTCCACCAGCGGGGTGACCGCAGAGATGACTGCGGAAGGCTGGGACACTGCTTGTGGCATCAGGCCGACGTAGAGACGTCCCCGTCCACTCTCCACGGGACGTGAGAAGAACGTACGGTCGTCATCCAGCCCCGATGGCGGGTACAGGGCGACATCGCGCCCGTAGAGTCCCTGGACCTGGTCATCGGAAGCACGGATGGTGGCCGTCGAAGCGACGATCTTGGGACTGGTGCCGGACTTGCTCAGGAGGAGCTGAATGACCGCATCGAAGACGGCGACCGTCGTGCCGAGCGGCCCCGAGAGCAGGTGAAGCTCGTCCTGGATGACCATGGACGGTGGCTCGAACGCGGTCCCGATCCCCAGGAGAGCGCCGGCTTCCGGCTTGAATTGCAGGCGCGCGAACTTGTCGACGGTGGCCAGCAGGATCGTGGGTGGATCGTCGTAGAGGACATCGTCGACGACCGAGAGCGGCAGTTCGTCGCCGAACTCGCACGAGACGTCGACACAGTGGAGGACGACGTCGTGGCCCACCCGCCGCATCCCGTAGTCACGCGGATCGACGCTCTTGTCCTTCGGCACCAACGGTGTCAGGCACCACGGGCAGCTCTCGACCTGGAACTGGTTGGCTTCCTCCGGACGCTTGGCTTTGAGCAGACGTTCGAGCGCGTGGCGTGCCTCTCGCCGTGTTGCCGGGGTGACCTGATTTCCCACCCAGAGGCCGATCGAGAACGGCACCATCCTCTTCACTCGCTCGTCCGTGGCTCGTAGAAGCTCCATCGCGCAGACGAGCGCAGCGGCCCGCTGAAACTGTTGAGAGGTGAGGAGCCGCAGGGTGTACCGGGTGATCACAGCGGTTCCACCACCCGCTATGCCCCGAGCGAGACGCCTGCGGAATATCTCGATAGCGGCCAGGCCGAGGTAGGCCTCGGTCTTGCCACCACCGGTCGGAAACCAGATGAGGTCGACACGGTCACGATCCTGGTGTGTCGGGTCGACGGTGGACGCCAAGGAGACGAGCAGAAAACCGAGCTGGAACGGGCGCCACCGCGGTTCCTCCGGCCGGTTACCTGCGCCATCGCGGTTGAGTGAAGCCTGCCTCATCTGCAACTGCATGGCAGCCATGCCGAGGGCGAAGGCCTTGCGCAGGTCCTCCTGTGCCGGTGCCCGCAGCAGTTCCACTCCTTCTCTCATTCTGTCGACCGCGACCTGAGAGCGTTCGGCGATCCGCGCCGCCACGGCCTTTGCCTCGCCAAAATTGGCGGCTCGATCCCTCTGCTCCCCGGCCCAGCCGGCGAAAGCGTCCACGAAGGCGTCCAGTGACCGAAGTACCGCTTCGGGATCGGTGTCGAGCCGTTGGAGGTGTTCCAGCTCGAGGGACCTGGCCTCGGCAGTGCCCTCGTCGAACCCCGTGGTCTCGACAGCGGGCACGACGAAGGCCGGGACCGGTTCGAGAAAGGCCGTCGTGCAGCGACCTGCTGCGAACTCCCAGTTCGCAGCCATGCCATGGCCGACCGCGTAGACCTTCCTCGTCCGGTAGCGCAGCCGCAGCTCTGCTGTTTCAGGGTCGGCGTCGAATGAGCGCGTCGTGTCGTACTCCAGGATCCGGGCGCCCTCGGCAGGGGTGACGGCCAGATGGACCTGGAAGAGCATGCGGGCGACATCGAGGCGCGCGTCCCCCGTGGACGCGGTGAGAACCCGGACGTGCACCGTGACCAAGGAGCCACCGCGGACATCCCGCCAACGTGCCCCGACTTCGACGGGGACCTCCCCTACGTTCAGGGCGACCGGCCCTGATCCTCGGTGAAGGACGAGGGCGTCCACGACAAACGGGCTCCGACGCCACCTCGGCGGTCCGTCATCCTCGACGGGGGCGTACGTTCCGCACGAGAAGTCGACGTCGACGGCTTCGCCGTCGGTGACGAAGGAGATCGCGACCGACGAGGGCCGCCAGTCCTCGGCCAAGGGGACCCCGGCACCATGCTCCTCGACATCGCCGTCCGGGACGTCGGCCGAGACGTCCTCCTGTGCGCCCACGCCATCGCGTGGCTCGGCCCTCGTGGCCTCGGCCGGGAACAACATGCCGACGGCGTACTGCCGATGTGGGAGGTTCGTGGTGACCTCTTCTTCCCCGGCCTCCGGCCCGACGTAGGACGCGCGGAGGTGTTCCAATGCCTCGTGCTGTGCTGTCGTGAGGTTCACGTGCCGACCCGCTCTCGGATGAGGTCCTGGAGCCGTTGTTTGTCCTCCTTGGCGGCAACCACGTGGAGCGTGACCCGGGCCCGGGTGACGGCGACGTAGAACGCGGCCAATCCCCTGTCGTCGTACCTACGGGGCAGGTCACAGACAATGACATGCTCCGCCTCCAGCCCCTTGGCGAACCGCGGGCTCGTCACGAGGAAACCGGATTTCCCCCGGCTCGGCGCAGCGTCCACGGAGGCGCTGATGATCCAGATGTCCTCGCGACGTGCCCCGTCCCCGACGAGTTCTCGGGCCACGACCTCGGCCGCCACGACGTCGGCCGCCCCTTCGTGCTTGGGCCAGCGAACGCGATCACCATGGACGATGCCGGGATCCCCGACATCGGCTCCGAGGTACTCCTGGACGACGTGGACGATCGCCCGAGTGTTGCGCACGTTCCGGTCGAGGTCGAGCTGGAGCGCTTCCTCCCGCACCAGCTCGCACACATCGGGGTCGAAATCACCGTCCACGCGCGCCTGGTTGTTGGGGTCGAGGAACATTCGCCACCGGCCGCCCGCGCGACCTCCCTTGATCACGGCGTCCAACGTGTCCATGCCCGCGGCGTTCATGAGGTCCTGTGCCTCGTCGACGAAGACGGCATCGTACTGCTTGTCACCGGTCAAGCCGGCGAACGGGATGAGGTCGATGTCCCGTCCCACGATCAGCGGACCGAAGAAGGCGGAGAGGGAAGGCGAATGGAACGTAATGAGCACCGACTTCCCCTCACCCGCTTCCTGCTTCGCTGCCTCCGCGAGAACCAAGGACTTCCCGGTACCGGCGCCACCGAAGACGAGCATTCGTGGGTTGCGTGACAGCGCGGCCAGAACCCGCGCCTGGCCGTTGGTCGCCCTGTTCTGCTCCTCGATGACGGCGCCACGCTGCGCGTCGATGACAGGCAGCCGCGTGAACTCACCGAACAGGCGGTCCCGCACGTCCTCGGAACGCGCGACCTTGACCCGGTGGGGGGCGCTTCTGGCCTCGCTCGCCACCTCCTCCAGGGCTACCGTCATCTCGTCGACGCTCATTCGTTCCCTGGCCCACCAGTGGTTCCCCTTCCACTCGACGGTAGGAGGAGGTGCATCGATGTCCGGGGTAATGGCGACGGCTTCGGTCGCGAACCATCCGAGACCTTCCTCGCGCAGAATGTCCCGCAACGCGAACATGGCCGACTGCGCCTGATCCATCGGTGACTCGCGCAACTTCTTCCAGTCACCGTGGCGGTCGATGCTGTACCAGACTCCGTCATACTTCCTGACTCCTCCGCCCTTGACCTCGAGAAGGATCACGACGCCGTTCCAGAGCACGACAAAGTCGGCCTCGCCCTGCTGCTTCACCGCATGGCTTCTCAATTTGACGGAGTGGAAGGCCACCGCGTCCCGGGGACCGTCGACCGACCGCAGCAGGCGTGCGACCCGACGTTCGGCGTTGCTGGTGGTGTTCGCTTCGATGTCGGTGATGTCCGGGATGAGGATCATGCTCCCCGCTCCAACCAGAGGTCTTCGTAAGCTCGGTACCCGAGGAAGTCGTTGACCGCCCCGAAGTTGTCGGCGACATCAACGATGAGGCACTCTTCCTTGCCACCGTTTCGTGGACCACGCAGGCCACGGCCGGCCATCTGGATGTAGGCGCTCGGGCTGAACGTCGGCCTGGCGATGTACAACGCCCGCACACCCGGAGCGTCGAAGCCCTGGATCAGCAGATCGCAGTTGGCCAGGACCCGGATCTTCCCGTCGGTGAACTGCTTGATGACCTCGCGCCTTGCCTGCCGTCCGGTCTGGCCGCTGACAGCCGCGGCCTCGACCCCGCGGTATCGCAGCGTCGCGGCGAGAACCTGGGCGGAGAGGACGCTCGGGGTGAACACGAGAATGGGCCATGTGGGGTCCTGTCCCAGGATGTGATTCACGAGGTCCTTCATCCGGACCTGGTCCCGCCCGATCCTCGCGAGCACCTGGGGTTCGAGCTTGAGTTTGGACCGGACATGCGCGAGTTCACCCGCGTCCAGGTCGACGTCGACACCGGGCAACACCTCGTGCCTGACCCGGGCCAGGACACCGAGACGCGACAGTTCCTCGTAAGCGTTTCCCGTGAACGCCTTGATCTTGCGATCACCGAAACGTGCCGCGAGCTCCTTCGTCGGTTCCCCGTCGTCGATCTTTCCCTTGAAGGGCGTCGCGGAGAGACCCACCAGCGGCCGTTCCCAGCTGCGACCGTCGACCCCGAGCCACCTCAGGATCTTTGTGTAGCGCTTCGAACCACCGGCACGGTGCGCCTCGTCCACGAAGACGGCGGAAGCCTTGCTCAACCACTCGTACTCGGGAGCCCCGGCCACGTTCTCGAGTTTGGCGTCGGTGGCCACGATCACGCTGAACTCGGTGTCAGGCTGATGGACGGTGTTGCTCTCCCAGAGACGACCAATCGTCAGCGGCCGCTCGTCACCGAGTGCGCGCCACACCGTGCTGAAGGTCTGCACGGCCTGCTCACACAGCTCGATCGACTGCGCGATCCAGAGCACAGTTCCACGTATGCTCTCGTCCACGAAAAGTCGTAGCACAGTCTCGGTGGCGACACGTGTCTTCCCAGCGCCTGTCGGTAGCTCCACCATGCCTTTGAGTGAGCGGCTGTTCGGTTCCTGAAGCGTCAGCACATCCCGCAACTGCCGTGAGATGTCTTTCTGGAAGCCGTGCAGTGGGTTCAGACGCACGGCACCGGGCACGACGAACTCGTCGTCGCGCGGCTGGTTCCGACGCCCCGCGAACTCGGCCCCGAACCCCATCCTGCGGAGCCAGGAGATGGTCGGTGCTCCACCCGCCCAGGTCGTAGGAACATCCGTGTACCCCTCGTCCCGGAACTGGTCCTGGAGGAACCGGATCGAGTCACTGCCGTAGACGGTCAGAAAGAGCTTCGCAACCGACGTTCGCTCGTCCACCAGATCTTGGGCTTCGAGTGCCTGCCAAAGCCCCTTCGGCAGGACCTCCTTCAGTGTGTCCTCACCGAAGTAGACCTCGAGTCGCTCCGCGTCATTGTCGGCGGCGCGAGCTTCCTGTCGCTGTTCGTCCAGCCGGTGGTCGACACCCGACTGGAGAACCTGGCTTTGGTCGGCGTTCGACAACCTCAGGTCGAACGCTTCGTTGAGTATGTCGAGGACACGCCGCTCGCCGAGGTCCGCACGGACCACCAGGGTCACTCCGTCCAGGTGCCATTCGAGTGACTCGTCCTCGACGCCGTCCTCGGTTGTCACTCGTTTGGCGATGTGAGCGGCCCTCGCGACGGTCGCGTTCACGACCTTGTCCACGACGAACGTCGAACGGAGCCCGGTATACAGGTCGATGACGCGCTCACCCTCCTGCCGGCCCTCGACCAGCATGGAAAAGGAGAAGCTGTCCTCGAATCGACGGCATCCGACCGCTTCGATAAGCAGCTTTGCCTGCTCGTCGTCCGCACGGAGGTAGGGCTTGTGCCGCGAGGCGAGAAACTCTCTCTCCTCATCGGTGGTCGCCACATACACCATGTCGGGTCGTTTCGCCTCGACACCGCGTCCCACACGAGCGGGCACGGCTTCGGGTCGACCTCCAGGGAACGCGATCCTGCTCGCATCAAGGACGAACTTCGTCAGCACGCCATCCCTGACCGCAGACGGGGCGAACCGCTCTCCCAGCGCTTCTTTCAATAGTTCGGGGGGAACCGCGCCCAGATCCCTTGGTAGGGCGAGAGCGTCCTCGGCGGCACGCGGCCCGTTGAACAGAGGGAGGAACGCTTCGAACTCCAGGAGTGAGGCGGACACGACCCGCTGCGGGGTTCGCAGGCCACGCGTCGATCGCAGCAGCCCTGCCCGCTTCGCAGCCCATCGAACGGGAGAGTCGACCCGATGGGTCCGACCGGAGTCGAGGTCCTCACAGATCCAGGGATCCCCCTTGTCGAAGGCGAGCAACTGAACTGTCCACCGTTCACGGACGTGGTCACCCGCGCGCGCCTCCTTCAACGCCAAGAGCACCGAGAAGGGACCGGCGCCCACGTTCATGTCGAACTCGATCCTTTCGATAGGGCGCTCTCCGGCCCCCAGACTCGCGTTGAGCTCCGCCTTCACAGAGCGGCGGTAGTCCTCGAAGTGGATTTCGTCCTCGACGGAGTACTCGGTGACCGGTTCATGCACGACTCCCGACGCATGGGCGACGCGCGGATCGCACCTGGTCGTATCCAGAATGCGATCAGCGAAGTCGTCGCCGATCCCGTCAATATCCAGCACGCGCTCCGGTCGGGACCAACCACCGTCGCGTGTCGGCACCCTGATGCGTCCCATCGCGCCACGGGACACGATCCGCTGAGCTTCGGCCATGGGCACGTCCTCGACCGCACGCCAGAACTTCGAGAGTTCGTCCTCGCTCGACGTCGGCGACAGCTTGGCCAACCTGGCCTGAAGGATCGTGGAAGCGTTCAGGTCCCTGAAGCCGGCCTTGTCTCGGAGCTTGTTCTCCATGCCGGGGAGAGCAAGGAACTCTGGGTGGACGAAGCTTGCCCCTTCGATGTCGACGTCGTCCACACGTGCGAGGAATACCTCGTCCCGGTCCTGGCGTGACCGCATGCCACTGGTCGTGGGTAAGACCTTGGCAGAATCAATGCCGTCGATCCTGGAATGCATCAGAACGAAGTCGAGCGCCTTGGCGGCGGAGACCATGTCGGATCCGTCAGCCCACTCGTGCAGCCATGTCAGAATACCCCGCTTGGGCATCTTCTGCAGTGCCTTCTTCTCGTCTCTGGTCCGCCGGTCCAGGAAGGAGGGAGAGAACGCGTGAACGTAGAGTTGACGCAGTCGAGTCACTCGTTGGTTGTTGGCGTAGCAGCGCCAATGCGGGACGTCGACGTCGGTGTTGGGCGACTTGATCCACGATTCGTGGTCACTGTCGGCCACGCCGTCTACAGTGAAATCCAACGGGCGGAGTTCCGACGGGGTGCACATGGCACCCGTGGCGTTCGGAATGAGTGCCCGATCGGCTCCGATATGCGGGATGTGAGTACAGAGGATCTCGTCGCCGAACGAGTGGGTCTCCCGACCACGCGCAGGCATGTACTCCAGATGCGCGGCCGCATCATCGACGGAAGCAACCTTCGGCAACATCTCAACAAAAATCGCCGAGAGGGTCGCGAGGATCTCCCGGTTGTAGGTGTTGGGCAGCAGCGTGGTGCGATCGTCGTTGACACTCCATGGAGCATTGAACAAGGCGGAGGCGGACGTTTTGTCCTGGAGGGGGAAGTACGACCAGAATTCCCCCAATCGCCGTTGGGAGAAGCGAGTCGGCATGGCCACCGTGACCTTCACCTGGTCACGTGACACCGCTTCGCCGACCTCGGAACGAGCATGGGGGCCGGGAGAGTGCATCCGGTTCTCGACATGCCACTCGTCGTTGTTTCCGTCCGGACGCTCGATCCGGAATCTGCCGTCGCCGAGGTCACGTGAAACGTGACTCGTCGTGAAGTCCGCATCCCCGCCGATCACTCGGAGTCGCACCTCACGCACGGCGTTGACGAAGAGGAGGAACTCGGAGCGGAACCCCTCGATCTCCTGCCTGAGGTTCTCCAGCTTCGAGGCGTTGGGGAGTTTGACGATCGTCATCGCCCACTCCGCGAGCTCGGCGAGGATCGGATCCTCTGCGAACTCGGCGTTGGCGTCGATCCGTGTCGCGGCCCTCAGGATCGGGAAGCGCTTGGCCGACGACCCGAGCGAGGCTATCGCCGCCTTCGACTCATGCGAGTTGAACTCGAACGAGATGGAGCGGCTGAGCACCTGCGGAGTATCGGTCACGGCGAGGACCGACTTGAATCCGAGCCCGAATCGCCCAATCTCGTCGCCTCGCTTACCACTGAGGTGGGCGTGAGCGATCGCGGTGAGACCACTGTTCGAAAAGGGGCGGCCGGCGTTCGCGCAGTACAATGTATGATTCTCGAGGTCGAGGATGATCTCGACACGTCCGGATCCTTCTCCGAAGCCCTCGACTCCCGACATCGCGTCGGCCGCGTTCTGCACGAGTTCCAACAGCGTACGGTTCGAGTAACCACCGACGCGGATGGACTCCTCGTGGTTGGCATGCTCCGTGATCAAATTCGGGTTCACACGGTACGATTCGATCGCCCGGTGGAAGAGGCCGTCGACCTCTTCGACCAACTCTTCATCCGGAACCCATGCGGCACGTTCCCTCATGACGACCGCACCGCCTCGGCCACCGATATCACAATGCACCCCTGCCAGACCTGCACCTACATGGCTCCTGAACGTCGATTGCCCGTGTCCCTCGGCAGTGTTTCATGTGACGCCGCCAGTGAGCCGCCGGCCCTGGGCCCAGCAAGCGAAGGGACCGGCCGCCACCGAAACGGTTCTTCGAGGCACCGCTCGGGAAGTTACAACGATGCCCATATCCTGTCAGGTGTCAGCAGGCCATGGGGCGTTACCGGCAGACGATCAGTGGGAATCCGAGGCATTGACGGATCACGGAATCATGATCCGGTGGCCCCTGGCACGTACTGTTCTTCTGTGATCACCGAGAGAGCTCTTGGTGCTTTCGAACAGAAAGAGTCATAGCCATTCGACTCGTTTCAGCAACTAAAGATCAGGGTAGAAGTCGAAGATAATTTTTGTCTTCGCAGGTGAGGGGTGCACCGAATACCGGCTTGCCCCCATGCCGAGCAGCGTACTGACAGATCACCCAGCCGCCTCCTGGTCCACGGCAGAGGGCCTGATGAGTTGTGGACTCGTCCGCCGGAGAGTCCAAGGCGGGGCAGGCCGTACTTTACGACCGGCCCCGGCCATGTCGGCATGGCACCGAACACCTCGAAGGGCCTGAGCGTGGGCTCGCACGCCGGGCCCCTCACACGGTCGGCCGGATCGGCTCGGCCCCGCCCACGACCGCGTAGGTACCGGCGGCCCGCGGTCCTCCCACGACCACGCCGCCGACCAGGACGACGGCGGCACACGCACCGATCCTGCGCGCGTTCACGGCGGCGAAGGGGTCACCCGTGCACAGTGAGCGCACGACGCGCAGCAGCAGCGTTCCCACGAGGAACGATCAGCACGGCCACGAGGAACGAGGGGCCCATCGTCCACACCTGTCCGGCCGTGGTCGGGTCGGCCACCGTCAGATCGGCCGTGGCGGTGCTGGTGATCGCGAACCCTTCCCCGGAGGACACGGACAGCGCGGCGGCAGGTACTCGACGGGCACGACCAGGCGGTCCGCGACCAGTGTTCCCACAGCGCAGGACAGGGCCAGGAACACCCCCAGTGCCGTCCCCGTACGCGAGCTACGGAGACTGCTGTGACCGAAACCGCCCCCGTCCCCACTGCTGCCCCGCCCCGTCCACTCGTCGGCGATCTTCCTCACCGGAGCCTTCGTCTGCTTCGTCGTTTCGCCGCTGACCCTCGGTCTACTGGTCCGGGACGCACTGCTGGGAGCGGCGATCATGCCCCCCGCGTCTGTTGCTGGAGGTCGGCATGCTGACCATCTACGGGTAGGCGTCCGAGCCGGGGGCAAGCACGGACCCGCCCGGGCGGACCGCTCCGCACGTCACTCCAGTTCGGCCACAGCGCGTTCGGCGATGGCGATGAGGACCTCCTCGTCACCGGTGAAGTCGGCCCTCCCGGAACGGTTCTCCCAGCCCTCGTCCGCCATGACCTCGACCAGCCGGTCCCCGACCCGCACCAGCACCTCGGCCCTGCTGTACATGTTGTCCCCGGACTCCTGGCGGTAGTGCGACACCACCGCCTCGTCGCCGAGGTCGAGCTCGCCCGCGTCCTGGACCTCCACGGACCAGTACTCGTCGGCGTCACCGTCGAGCAGTTCCCGCGCCCGCGCCTCGTAGTAGTCCTCGGCCTCCGACTCGCCCCGGAGGATCTCGCCCCCGTCGTCCGTGGGGTGCCGGTAGCCGAGGAAGAGGTCCCCGGGAGTCCCGTCCGAGTACTCCACGTTCCACGAGCAGGAGGACCTGCTCTCCGAGAACGACGCCGACGGCAGGAAGGCGGAGACGGCACCGAGCTGGGGCCCGATGCTGGCCCCGCACGGGTCGGTGGGCAGCCCCTCGAACTCCGGCCCCTGCGCGGCCGCCCCCGACCCCGTCGCGGCGACCACCGCCACGACGGCCCCGGCAACCACCGTGTAGACCCCGAGCGTGGCCACCACGGTGATCGCGACGGTCCGCCCGGTACCACCGCGGCGCGGGGCCGGCGCGGGAGGAGCGGCGGGGGGCTGGGGGAACTGCTGTGCTGGACCGTTGTACACGGCGGTCTCCTGTTCTGGACGTCGTCGACGCGCTGCTCGGGGCGGGGTCACTCGAAGAAGGAGTCGGCAACCAACTCGGTGATCAGGTCCTCCGCCTCGTCCGTGCCCACGGTGGTTTCCGAGTACAGGGTGAAGGACAGCTGGCTCACGACGTCCCCCTCGCGTACGACGAGGGTCACCCGCTGGTTGCCGGCACCGGAGGAGAGCCCGTAGCTGACCTCGGTCAGTACGAGCACGCTCTCGTCCCCGTACTGGAGGGCCCTCTCCTCCGTGTCGAGGACGCTCGACACGTCCGAGAGGTAACTGGGCTCGGCGGCCTCGTCGACGATCATCTCGTAGAACTCGTCGGCGTCCCGGGGGACGTCCTCGCTCCCGCGCTCCTCGGCCGTCTCCGCGTCGCTCTCCGACATCGGCACGGAACGCCTGAAGTACAGGTCGACGTCGGCCTCGTCGGCGATGGTGGCCGTCCAGTTGCACCCGTTGGAGTAGACGGTCGTGTGCCAGGAGCCGACCTCGCCGTCCATCCGGCTGAGGGCCTGCTCATCGACGACCGCGCACGGGTCGTCGGTCGGCAGACCCCGGGCTGAGCCCAGCCCGGCGGAGGAGCCGTAGGTGGAGACGACGGTCCAGGTGAGGACCCCGGCGACGGCCAGGGTCACGGCGGCGGTGACCGCGACGGTCACGGCCTTCCGGGGACTCCGCGCGGCGGGCTGGGGCCGGCCCGGGAAACCCGGAGGGCCGGGAGGAGGCGGGGGCGGGCCGGGCTGTCCCGGTTGGCCGGGTTGGCCCGGGAAGCCTGGCTGGCCGGGGAACCCGGGGTGCCCCGGAGGCCCCACAGGGGGCGGGGGTTGCCCCGGTGGACCGGAGTGGGGGTGTCCGGGCTGGGGAGGCGGGAAGGGCTGGCCCATGCGAAGAGGTCCGTCCGGGGATAGTCGAAACCTGACTCAACGCATGTTCCCATGGCTTGTCCGGCGAAAACGGTCCGTACGCCCGTTGGGGCGCCGATCCGACCGACTCCGGCCAACTGGTGCGGGTGGGGACGGGGGTCTCACTGCGGTACCGGCCTCCGCCGCGGGACGCCCCGGGGGAGGCGCGGCCCGGCCCGGCTCGCGGGCCGGGCCGGGGCCACTCCTGTTACAGGGCGCCGATGTTCACGTCGACGCAGACGTAGAAGGCGTTCGGGGTGTCCGCGACGTTCCAGCGGGCCAGGATGGTCTGCTCACCGCTGTAACCGGACAGGTCGACGTCGTGCGAGAAGTTGAACGGCGGCTGCACGCCGCCCCCGTCGACGCTGTCCACGAGCTGGCCGTCGATGAAGTACTCCCACTCGGCGGTCGCGTGCGCGGCGGTGAGATTCCAGTCGAAGGTGGCGGTAGTGCCGACGGGGGTGACGTCCCATCCGTAGTTGTCGTCGTCCAGCTCGGAGAAGATCTGGTTGCCGCCGGAGCAGCTCATCAGACCCTTGGGGCCCTCGACGCTCTGCGGCTCCCACTGGATGGGGCCGCAGGAGACGGTGCCCGCGGCGCACTGGGCCTGGCGGCTGGGCGGGTTGGAGATGTAGCCGTGGGCGCTGGCGGTGCCCGCAGGCATCAGCGTGAAGGCCAGGGCCGTCGCGGCGCCGACGGCCGCGGTGGAGCGGATCTTGCTGCTCATGGTCATGAAGAGAGCCCTTCTCCTGGGTCACGGCCTCGGGCGGCCGTAGCGGGGTGACCCGGGCCGTTGACGGCCCAGGGCGGGTGGGACGACGTGCTCGCGGCCGGTTATTTCCGCGAGTCCCAGGTCAGGGGTGCCTGGGATCTCTCCCGTGGGTTCCGGGATCCTCCGTCCACCCGGTGTCGAAGACCGTAAGGAGGTTGTCACTCCCGGTCAAGACCGCTGTCACCACTGGGACGGGTGTGACGTATGTACCAGGTCGAGAGCCCAGTGGCGGGGCCTTCGGCGCTGGTACTGGCGAACGGTCGCAGGCCCCGGGGCCCCGAACTGGTCCGATGGCCTCCCCGGCGCGGAACCGGTCTGCCGGAGGCAGGACTGGACCAATAGGTCGACCATGGGCAGGTCAGACCAGACCTCACCTGAAGGTGACAATTACCTTCCCTCCCCACCAGGTGGGGGCGCGTCACCCGCCCGGCGGGGGACGCGCCGGACCGGCCCTGGAGAGCGACAGCCCGGGGAGGGCCGGGCAGCGCGAACCGGGCCGGGCGTGCCACCTGTGACGGGAAGGGGTATTGCCATACGATCCAGATATGGACCGATCGTCCGACGAATCAACGTTCAAACGGATCAACGGCGAGGGCGTCCTGCTCGCCGGCGCCGGTTACGCGGTCCTGCTCCAGATCGCCCACCCCAGCGTCGCCCGGGGCGTCGCCGAGCACAGCGATTTCGCCTCCCGCCCCCTCGACCGGCTGCGCGGCACCCTGTACTACGTCTACGGGTCCGCCCACGGAACCCCCGAGGAGCGTGAGCGCGTGCACGCCATCGTGCGCGCCATCCACCGCAGGGTGCGGGGGCCCGGCTACAACGCCCTCGACCCCGAACTGCTGCTGTGGGTCGCCGCGACGCTCCACCGGTCCGCGTTGCACGTCCACGAGTTGACCGTCGCCGCGCTGTCCGAGGAGGAGCGCACCGAGTTCCTGCGCGACTCCGCGGTGTACGCCACCGCCCTCGGTCTGCCCGAGCGGGAGTGGCCGCACAGCCCCGCGGAGTTCGACGCCTACTGGGAACGCGCCTACGCCCGCCTGGAGGTCGGCCCTCAGGCCCGGGAACTGGCCGGAGAGCTCTTCTGGCCGAACAACAGGCTGCTGTGGCCGCTCACCCTGGCCCAGCGGTTCCTCACCGGGGGTCTGCTGGATCCGAAACTGCGAAGCGAGTTCGGAATCCCGTGGTCCCAGGCGCACCAACGCGGGTTCGACCGCCTGATGGGGTTCGTCCGGGCCGTGTACCCGCGTCTGCCCAGAGCCGTGCGCACCCTGCCCGCCGCGCTGTACATGCGGTCGCTGCGGCGGAACAAGGGGTGGAAGGCACCGAAACCGAAGAGGCCGGCCGGGGCGATCGGCCGTCCCCGGGCGCCGGGTAAGGGCAGCAGGGGCAACCGGGTGGCCTGAGTACCTGCTGGGTCCGGCAAGGGGCCCGGTGGGAAGCCGCCGGAAAGGCACCGAGGAGCCGGTTCAGACGTTCTTCAGCGCCTCACGGGCCTGGTCCGCCTCGGGCAGACCCAGTTCCTCGAAGGTCTCCAGCGCCTCCTCCAGGAGTCCGCGCGCCCGTTTGGGGTCCGTCACGGAGGCGGGCAGACGTCCGAGGGCGAGCGAGGCCCGCGCGGCGATGTAGCGCTCGTCGCGCTCGGTCGCGGTGGCGCGTGCCCTCTCCAGGGTTTCCGCGGCCTCCTCGTACCGGGAGGCCGCGGCGTAGGTCGTCCCCAGGTCCGTGAGGATCTCCGCGTCAGCGCTACGGTTGCCGCTCCTCTCCGCCAACTCCAGCGCGGTTCTGTGTTCTGAAACGGCCTCGTTGATCCGTCCCCCCAGCCGGTAGGCGACCCCGAGGGAGTTGTGCGCGTACATCTCCTTGAGGCTCTTCCCCTCGGCCATCTCGACCGCGAAACGCAGCGCCGTGTACGCGCCCTCCAGATCCCCCAACGCAGTCTTGGCCTCACCGACGACGAGTCCGGCCTGCATCCGGCTGTTCTCCAGGCGCTCATCCGGTCCCAGTGCCAGGACCCGCTCGCTCATCTCCAGGGCTTCCCGGGATCGGCCCAGGGTCAGATACAGCACGGCAAGGTTGCCTCGCTGCATCGCCTCAAGCTGCTTGTCCCCGCAGGAGACCGCGTAGCTGAGTACGCCCTCGATACATTCGACGCATTCTCGGAAACGTCCCATGCGTTCGTAGACCATACCCAGGTTGGCCAGGGCACGGATCATTCCGCGCTCGTCCCCGAGTTCCGCAAGGAGATACCGAGCCTCCAGCAGCAAAGAAAGTGCGCTTTCAAAACGTCCGGAGAGGCACTGTGCGATACCCATGCCGATGAGCGTGACCGCGCGTCCGCGTTGGCTGCCTCGCTTCTCACTGGCACGCAGAGCCTTCTCTTGAGAAGTAAGCAGGAGACCCATCTTGCCGCGCTGCGCGTAGAACCGCCACACTGCGTCAGCCATACGCCAGGCCTCCTCGACACTTTCCTCGGCACTGAAGAAGTCGATGACGTCGGCGACATTGTCCTGGTGAAGGTCGAACCAGGCTTCAGCCTCAGCACGATCGAGTAGTTCGGCCCGATAACGTGACCCCCCAGCATCACCAGGACTCCCGTGGCCGCGCGGCCCCAACAGGTCGGCGGCGCGCTGCGCAACGGCCATGTACTGGTTGGCCAGTCTCATCCTGGCAGCGTCTGCCTCGCCCGGCCTCAGATCGGTTCGCCCCCGGTGACGCGAGAAGTCTCCGATGAGGTCGTGCAGCCGGTACACGTCGCCGTCCGGTTCCTCCAACAGGCAGACCCCGACGAGGCCTTGGAGCAGGTCGTCCGCCTCCTCCGGCTCCATGTCCAAGAGTGCTGAGGCACCGTGAAGGTCCACGGTGGTACCGATCAACGCTCCGAGCAGAAGGAAAGCCCTGCGCTGGCCAGGGTTGAGGCTCTGGTACGAGAGGTCGATGGCCGCCTCAACGTTCTGCCCGTCCACTTGCAGCTCACGGAAACGCCGGCTCTGCTCACTCAGCCGACGTTCGACATGTCCGAACGACCATTTCGGCCGACTGAGCATCCTTCCGGCCACCACCCGGAGTGCCAACGGAAGTCCCCCGCAGATCCGGATAACGCGGAGGGCCTGTTCCCGCTCCCGCACGACCCGGTCTTCCCCCAGCACATTGGCCAGGAGTTCCAGGGCTGACTCCTCACTGAGCATGCTCAGGGATATGTAATCGGTGGCGCTGAGACCGGCGAGGTCATTGCGGGTGGTGATGAGGGTGAGCGTGCCCTCCGCCGAGGGCAGGACGGGGTTCACCTGGGCGTAGCTGGCCGCGTTGTCGAGAATCACGAGCAGCCGCTTGCCCCGCAGAGTCGCCCGCCAGAGCGCAGAACGCTCATCCACCGAATCCGGAAGCTCGTCCGAGGGCACCCCGACCGCGCGTAGCAGTGCGCCGAGGACCGCACCCTCGTCCAACGGTTTCTTCTCCGCCGTGTATCCGTAGAGGTCGATGAAGAGCTGTCCGTCCGGGAAGTGCGACACCATCTCATGCCCCGCACGAACAGCGATGGTGGTCTTTCCGGAGCCACCGCTTCCGGAGACCACGCAGACCCTGGCCCTGGCATCGCCTGATGTGCCGACGCCCACCAGATGGTTCAAGGTCTCCACGCGCCCCGCGAAGTCCGGGATGTCGCGGGGGAGATCGTTCCGGACTACGAAGTAGTCCTTCCTCATCGGAAAGAGGGGGGAGGTGCCCTTGGCGGGCGTCTTCTCAGGCGTGTCCGCACGGAGGATCTGGGTGTGTAGGGCGTTGAGGTCCGGGTCGGGATCCACACCCAACTCCTCGGCCAGCCGAGAGCGAATCTCCTCATAGGCCGAGAGCGCAGCCGCCCGCTCACCGCTATGCCACAGTGCGGTGATGAACAGATGGTGGATCCGTTCCCGAAGCGGCTCCTCACGAGCGATCGGCGTGAGATAGGAGACCGCTTCGCTCGCACGCCCAAGGGCCAGTGCGCAGGAGGCCCACTCGGCCACTGCCGCCCAGCGCTCCTCCAGGAGAGGGGACACCACCGAGTAGTACAGGTGCTCCGAACCGACTCCGGAAAAGGGGACTCCCCTCCAGCACTCAAGCGCTTCGGAGAGCCGGGCCAGGGCGACCTCGGGTTCAGCAGAACCGGCCTCTTCCCGCAACCTACGGAAACGATGCAGGTCAACGCGATCGGGAGTGACTTCGGCCAGGTATCCGCCGGAGGTGGTGCTGATCATACCGGGGAAGGCCCGGCGCAGATGGGAGATCTGAACCTGGATGACCGAGCGCGCCGTTCTCGGGGGGTCGTCGCTCCACAGGTAGCTGATCAATTGGTCGAAGGTGACCTCACGGCCTGGCTGTACCAGCAGCACACCCAGAACACACCGCTGGCGTGGTCCACCGACCGGTAGGGATCGTCCTTCAGACCACGCGGCAATGGGGCCAAGCACGCCGAAATCCACAAGGAGTCACCCTAGCAAGGACCGCCCCTGGAAATGAGAATGCCGAAGGAGCCGATCACGCCGAGTAC
This sequence comes from Nocardiopsis moroccensis, assembly GCF_055763695.1. Taxonomy (NCBI): domain Bacteria; kingdom Bacillati; phylum Actinomycetota; class Actinomycetes; order Streptosporangiales; family Nocardiopsidaceae; genus Nocardiopsis; species Nocardiopsis moroccensis. The sequence continues at coordinate 4,729,401 of NZ_CP199747.1, forward strand.
CCCCCTCTATATCGGTACTCGGAGCATCGGCCCCGTGAAGAGAACTCTCTACTTCTCTTCCTTCTCCTCGGGCTCGTCATCCTGTTCGGCGGGGACGCTTTCCTTCGGAGCAGGCTCCTGGAAGGGGTCCAGCCTCGCCGTGGTCATGACCCCGTCGACGATCGCCTCGAACTGTTCGTCCACGGTCAGCATCTTGGGCACTCGAACTCCTTTGCGTACAGCACTCGTGTAGAGCCTCAACGTAGCCCTACGTCGTCTACGAAGCATCATGGGACTCACCGCCCTCCGACGGAGCCGCCATCCGTGGCGCTTCCGCCTCAGCTGCGCCACGGATGGCCTGTGTCCGACGGACGTCGGGCCTTCTGGGAGCCGCGAGCCGTCCTCACGCGGCTTCCGGTCCGACGAACGTGCTTCACACTAGAGAGATCTTCTTGCGTTCCGCTTTCAACCGGCTTTCAACGGGAGCGGAAAACCCAAGGTCACACGGCAGCTACCCGTTGTTCGCAACTTGCGCGCTGGGAGCTTTCCCAAAACCCGCCGGGCACTTCAGGTAACCGGGCGAACACGATTCCGTCATTCTCGCAATCCTGGGAAGGACACGAGTCAGGGGCGACCCCGATCTCGGAACCGGTGAAACCAATCGCACGGTTATTCCACTTACCCCCCCGCTTCCGGGGTGAACCACATCGCCTCCGGGGTTTCCGGCACCGGGTGCGAAAACCTGCGTCCCTCCCGGAACCAATGTGGGTTTTCCTCGGGTCCTCGGGGATCGGGGAGCCCTGCGGCACCATCGGCGCGCACCTGGGCGGGAGGTTCCCGGGCTCGCGGCGGGGGAGCGCGGCGGCGGGGCCCGTGCCGCAGGGCCCGCGCCGTGGGAGGAGGCCGGTGGGTACAGGGAAAGAAAGGCTGCGGAAGAGGTCGGGCGGGCCGTAGGTTCAAGGGAGCAGCGGGAATGATCCCCGCGGTTTCCGGTTGTCCACAGGCGGTGGACGGCGGAGCACGATCGTCGGACACGAGCGACCGCTCTGGTTGGAGGGCTTGATGCAGGAGGGTGACGGAAACGGCTGGGTGAAGTTGGCCGACGGGTCCCGGAGGTGGGGCCTGTACGGTGCCGCCGGGCTGCTGTTGTACGCCACCGACATGGCCGGTTCCGGTCACGTCCTTCTCCAGCACCGCGCTGGCTGGACCCACATGGGCGACACCTGGGGGATCCCGGGCGGGGCCCGCAACCGGGACGAGACCCCGTTGGAGGCCGCCGTGCGCGAGTTCCGCGAGGAGGTCGCGGGCGACCTCGAGGACTACACGGTCCTGGGCAGCCACGAGCAGGACCTGACCGTGTGGCGCTACGACACGTTCCTGCTGCGGATCCCGGTCCTGACCCCGTTCCGACCGGGGAACGCGGAGAGCAACGAGATCCGCTGGGTACCGGTCGAGGAGGCCGAGGGGCTGCCCCTGCTGCCCGCCTTCCGTGCCGCCTGGCCGCACCTGCGGGCCGGTCTGCGCTCGGCGGCGGTCGGAGCCGGGGGTCACCACAGCCCCGACGCTGCGGGCACTTCCGGGGCCGACTGAACGTTGTTACCGGAAGAGGCACCCCGTGCGTCCCTCCGGGACGGCTCGTGTCGGGTTCCGTCACCGGGACAGGTGCCGAGGCGCCGCCTCGGGGGTAAGTCAGGGACGGGCCCTGATGTGCTGGTCGACCCGGCCCGGCATGCTGGACGGGACGGCCCTGCGACGAGTGGGTGCCACGCGATTCGACTGGAGCTGTGAACATGACGCTGGAGCGCGGTAACGCATTCACTCCCGTCGCCTCGGCGGCGATGATCTGGCCGTGGGGGGCGTCCGTGATCGGCGGCACCGTGGCCGGTGCCCTGTCCTTCCTGGCCAACTTCGGCCTGGCGGGTATCCCCGCCGGGGTGACGACCGGCATCTTCTTCTTCGCCCTGATCGGCGGGGTCGGCGGCGTGCTGAGCAAGAAGAGCGACCGCCGCGGACGCCGCTGGGCCGCCTCGTACCCCTTCCGCTACGCGAGTGCCCCGGCCCTGCTCGGCGGCGGCGCCGCCGCCGTGGTGAGCTACATCGTGTCCGTGATCACTGACTTCGCGATCATCGGCGGGCTGTTCGGCGGCCTCTGGACGGGTCTTGGTGTGGGCCTTGCCCTGTGGCTCATCATCGGTGTCGTGGCCATGGTCGCCGGGGACAAGAAGTAGGCGCTTTCGGAGGGTGGTTCTGCGCCACCGTGATGGTGGCGGGGAACAGAAGGGCTTAGGCTCGATGTTTTCCGCCAAGGAGCGGATGGACCACACCTCACCTACGGGAGACAACCGGCGCCGATGACTGAAGCTGCTCGTCAGAAGATGGTCGAGCGGGTCCGCGGGCTCCTTCGCATGGCGGAGGACCCCGCGGTCACTGATGCCGAAAGCCAGGCGTTCACCGCCAAGGCCGCCGAGCTGATGACCCGCCACGCGATCGCCGAGGCCGAGGCCCGCGCCGAGAGGGGCGAGGAACCGGACGCGATCAGCCGCCTGGACTACACCGTCCCGGGGGTGGGCGGCCACGGCAAGGCCCGGGTCCGGGCCCTGGCCGACATCGCCGCCGCCTACGGGTGCCAGTCGGCGGTGCGCGGGAACAACTCCGAGAACACCGACCGGACCATCATCCTGGTGGGGACGGTCAGCGCCCTGGACGCCCTGCGGATGCTGATGCCGTCGATCTCCATGCAGATGGAGGCCTCGGCCAAGTTCATGAGTTCCGCGCACGTGACCGATATCCGGGAACTGCGCAACTACACGCGTTCCGAGCTGGAGACCGAGCGCAAGCGCTACTACCGGTCCTTCGTGCGCGCCTACGGGCAGGCGGTGGCCGAACGCATTCGTGAGTTTCGGGCGCGACTCCAGGAAATGGCCTCGAACGACGATGACTCAGGCGTCACTGAGGGTAGCGGAGAGAACGGTTCGACACGTGGTGCGGAGTTGGTTCTCCGGGACGATCTGAACCGGGTGAACGAAGAGTTCCACAAGCAGTTCCCACAGTTGCGTAAACACCGCCCCGAGCGCACCCACAGCGCCGCCGGCTACCGGGCCGGGTACCGCCGCGGACGCCAGGCTGAGCTGGGTTTGGACACCCCGGTGACCAGTGGGCGGGCGTCCACCTTGGCCGAGGGCGAATAGCCTGCCACCCGGAGTTGTCCACAGGCTGTGCACAGATTCCAAGCTGGCACTGTTTTCCCTTGTCAAAGGGGAAATACGAGCCGATTCGAGAGGCCGTTCAGGCCTCCGAAGGGGTCGATCACCCCGGGTTATCCACAGGCTGAGGATGCAGCCTGTGGATAACCCGTGCGCAGTCCTGTGGAGAACTTTCCCAAGAACGGGAAAACCACTGGTCAAGTAACACGAAGGGGCTGGACGAGGTAGCGGAAGGACGGCTCCTCGCCCTCCTTCGCCGGAACGTCGGTGAACACGGCGGGTTTGGTCGGTTCGGTGAAGTTCAGACGGGCGGTGTCGGTCTCCACCCCGTTGAGCCCGTCCACCAGGTAGTCGGGCCGGAAGGCCAGCCGGATCGGCTCCCCCTCGTACCCGACCCCGATGGCTTCCACGGCCTGGGCGTCGTCCCCCGAACCCGCCTCCAGCACGACCTCACCCTCCGTGAAGGCGAGCCGTAGCGGCGTGTTCCGGTCAGCCACCAAAGCGACCCGCTTGACCGCCTCCAGCAGGGGTGCGACCCCGACCTCGGCCCGGGCGGAGAACTCCGTGGGGAACCAGGCGCCGTACTTGACGAAGTCGCTGTCGATCAGCCGGGTGGTGGTCCGGCGTTCCCCGTTCTCGAAACCGATCATGCCCTCGCCCGGCGAGAGGCTGGCCCCCTGACCGACCTGGACGGTGGACAGGGCGATGTCCACGTTGCTCCGGTTGATCAGGCCCCGGACCGTGTTGGCCAGGGTGCGGGCGGGCACCAGCGCGGACACGTCGACCCCGGGGTCCTCGGGGCGCCACCACAGCTCGCGCACCGCGATGCGGTAGCGGTCGGTGGCCACCACCCGCAGGGTGTCGCCGGTGAAGTCCAGGTAGGCGCCGGTGAGCATGGGCAGGGTGTCGTCCCGGCTGGCCGCGGGACTCACCTGGCGCACGGCGGCGGTGAGGGCGTCCGCGGGGACGGAGCCGATCCGTCCGGGCATGCCGGGCAGACTCGGGTAGTCCTCCAGCGGCATGGTGATCAGCGTGAACCTGGCCGCGCCGCCGCTGACCAATACCTTGGGCCCGTCGGTCTCGATGCGCACCGTGCCGGAGGGCAGGTTGTTCACGATCTCGGCGAGCAGCCGGCCGGGGACCAGAGTGGCCCCGGGCTCCTCGGAGAGGACCTCGACGGAGGCGCGCGTGGAGACCTCGTAGTCGAAGCCGGACAGGTGCAGTGCGCTTCCGTCCGCGGAGACCTCCATCCGCATCCCCGCGAGCACGGGTACCGCGTGCCTGGCGGGCAGGGCCCGAGCGGTCCATGCGACCGCCTCCGCGAACGCGTCGCGATCCACTCGAAGTCTCACTGCGCTGCCTCCTGCGTCGACCCGTGCCTGTACCGGTCAACGTACCCAGCGGCGACGACATTCGACAGGCCCGTGCCGGACCCGGCCAAGGACGCGCGAGGCCCCGGTCAGACGGGGCGGAAGAGGTGTCTGACCAGGGCCGGAACCGGGAGAGGGCTACTTCCTGTTGGGGCGCAGCGTCCACAGGACGGTCATCCGGCCGGTGACCGTGCCGTCGTCGGTGCGCAGCTCGATGTCGACGGGGAACTCGGGGCGCTTGCCCGCGTCGAGTTCGGCGACGACCTCGTCCCGGGTGCGGCCCAGGGTGGCTTCGGCGGTGACGTCGCCCATGGCGAGCTTGAGGTAGCGGATCTCGGCGCTGACCGCGAGCGGGACGGCCCGCTCCAGCTGGTCGCCGAAGGTGCCGACCACGATGGCGCCCGAGGCGGACTCGGCGAGCGTGAACATGGCTCCCGCATGCGGGCCGCCCACGTGGTTGTGGTGGTCGGCGTTGTCGGGCAGCCGCATGACGGCACGCCCGTGGTCCAGGTCGCTGAAGGTCACGCCCAGCGTCCGTGCGAAGGGAACCGAGGCCAGGAACCCGGACTTGATCGTCTCTGCCGTCTCGGCGTCCATTTTCTCCATACGCACAGGTTACTCACGGGTAACCACCTGGCGCCACCCCCGGGCCCTCCTCGCGGCGAACCCGGAACATCCCCACGAACCCGTCCCCGCCGTGGGTTACCATGTCTGGCGGAGAGGCAGTCTCCCCCAGGAGGGTTCGCATAGCGGCCGAGTGCAGTGCTCTTGAAAAGCACCAAGTCCTTGACGGGGCTTCGTGGGTTCAAATCCCACACCCTCCGCAGAATCCGGAAGTTTGCCCAGATGGGAGACTTCCACGGAACACGGCGAAGGCCGGTGGTCCCGGGCCGGTGCACATTCAGTGCACATGGTCCACAGGCCACCGGCCTTCGGTGTATCCGGGGTCGTCCCCGTTGAGGCGGCCGAGGACGCCGAGGAGAGGGTCACGCGGCCAGCGCGGCCAGGCGGGCGACGTCCATCGCTTCAGCCACCTCGTCCAGGCGGTCCGGGAACAGGTGCCCGTACCGGTCCAGGGTCATCGTGGCCGTGGCGTGCCCGAGCATCGACTGCACCACCTTCACGTCCGCCCCGGAGGCGATGGCGAGTGACGCGGCCGTGTGGCGGAGCTTGTGCGGGGTGAGCCCTTTGCCCGCCAGGTCGGCCGCCTTCACCGCGTTGCCGAACTCCCGGTATCGCCAGTTGCGGATGCGCAGCGGAGCGCCCCGACGAGTCGTGAACACCAGTTCATCAGGGTCGCGCCCTTCCAGGAGCGGACGCAGTTCGGGCACCAGCGAGGGAGGCACGGGCACCGTGCGGGGCTTGCCCGACTTCGGGGTCTGCTCGATGAGTTCGCTCTCCACCTCGGCGAAGGCCACGACCACGCGCACCCGACGCCGCTCCAGATCCACACGCCCCACCCGCAAGGCAGCAGCCTCGTTGAACCGCAGGCCCGTGTAGGCCAGCAGGAGGATCAGCGCACGGTTGACCGGAGCGGTCGCGGCGATCTGCCCGTACTTGGTGCGCAGCCCGCCAGCAGCGTTGGCCAGAGCCTCCACCTGGACGTGGTCGAGGTAGACGTGTTCGGACTCGGAGGGCTTGGGCAACGGGACACCCTTGGCCGGGTTGTAGGGGATGCGCCGGGGCACGCACCAGCCGAGCACCATCGAGAGCACGACGTGTGAGTGCCTGGTCTGTGAGGCCCCGAGGTTCGATCCGCCCTCATCCCGCGGCTTCTGGAGCTGGGCCACCCACACGGCGACGTCCTCCCCGTGGATTGCCGAGAGCGGTTGCTCTCCCCAGCGCGGAAGCACGTGGTTGTCGAGCACTGCCCGGTACTGCCACCAGGTGGACCGCTTGATGTCGGTCCGGGTGGTCAACCACTTCTCGGCCATCTGCCCGAGGGTGACCTTCGCGGCCGAGGGGTCGCGGTAGGAGCCCTCGTGCAGGCTGTTCTCGATCTCGGTCTGCCGCTTCTCCGCGTCCGGCTTCTTCTTGTAGGTGCCGGCGCTCTTGATCCTCCCGGAGGGGTCGTAGTAGCGGACCATCCACCGGCCGGGAGGGGTGCGCTTGGCGGCTTTGGCCTTGCGTACGGCTTCGGTGTACGCCTTGTCCTTGGTGCGGTCGTAGACCCAGGCACGGGCCATAGTCAGTCTCCTTGGGGGGGTTACCGGGTTCGGACCCAGGCATGGACCTCAGCGGGCACGTAGCGCACGTACCGGCCTATGCGGTGGGAGGGAGGGCCGTCGCCCTTGTAGCGCCACTCATAGAGGGTCTTGGGAGGCACGCGGAGGTAGGCGGCTGCGTCGGGGACCGACCACAGGGCTGTCTCGGAGCGGGGCAGGGGAATGGTGGGGGTGGTCATGCGGCCCTCGTCTCGTCAGTTGCCGAAGAGTCGTGTTGGCGTGCGGCGTGAAGCTGGGTGCGGCGTTTGAGGGCTTCACCCACCGCGCGGAGGAGGCGTTGTTCTCGGGGAGCCACGTCCGGGTCGGTGGGACGGGCCACTTCCCAGGCGAAGTCACCGGAGTTGACCGAGGTCAGCACCGGAGGCCGGGGGTTGGTGTCGTCGCCCTGGTCCTCGTTGGCGGAGTTCACGCCCAGGGCGTCCAGGACCCAGGACAGCCGGTCCGCCTTGTGATCGGCCAAGGTCTTGCCGGACCACTTGCGCGAGACCAGAACGCGGCGGCCCGCGTAGCCCAGGTGTTCACGTCGGTGGGCTTTGGAGCGGCAGAACCCGGGCCGCTGTCCGGCTTTGGGGTCCTGGGGTTGGATGCCGTACCGGAGCCAGTTCGAGCACCGGGGCGAGCAGGGCTCGTACCGGAGGGTTTCCATGAGCCGGTCCACGTGCTGTTCCTGCCGAACGGTTTCGGCGGCGTGGCAGTCGGCGATGTCCTTGGTCAGGTACTTGGCCAGGTAGCGCACGCACCGGGCGGCGTCCTCGGTGCCGGCCACGACCCCTTTGGCGTCGACCTGCTTTCCGAACCGCACCACGTGGAATGGCTCCGGATCAGGTTCGGCGTCGAGTTCGTCCAGCGCCTCATCCCAGGTGGGCAGGACTTCGCCGGTCGTCGTGTCGACATAGCCACCTATGGATTCCTCCCATGCGGGCACGTTCTCGCCCTCGTAGACCACCGTGTCAGCGGCAGGCCACCACACCTGGTGGTAGGTCGCAGCCGCGATCTGGCGCAGCTCAGCGCGGGGCAGGGTGCCGCGTGTGGCCATGTGCAGGTGCGGGGCCAGTCGGCGTTGGGGTTCGACGGAGGCGAAGTACTGGACATCGAATCCGGCGACCCGGCGTAGGTTCTGAACGAACCGGTCCACGAGTTTGGAGAAGTGCAGGGTGTCCCGGGCGGCCCGCCGGTAGTCATAGGTCGAGAAGTCGACAGGTGTGCCATCGGAGCGCACCCGCCCGTAGGAGTCCAGGGTGAGGGTCAGGAACAGGGAGGGACGGAACACCTTCCCGGACGCCGGATCAGTGAACGCCCGCCCGACCGTCTTCCTCGTCATGGGTCGCTTGGGCAGATCCGGGACGTCCTGACGCCTCTTGGTGGAGCGCACCCGACGCGGACCTGACTCCGAGGAGGCCGAGCGGGTGACCGAGCCCCGCAGGCCGGAGGCGGTGATCTCCTCGTCCAGGTCCGCGATGGCAGCGTCCAGGGCGGCGAGCTGTTCGGGCTCAGCAGCCCCGGTAGCGGCGAGGCGGTCGCGTTCAGCGGTGACCACGGCCCGCTGTTCCACCCACCCCTGTTGCTGTTCGGTGGGTGGGTCGGGTTCCACGACGGGTTCGGTGGCCAGGTGCCAGCCCTCTTCGCACTGGGAGCGGCGTAGGGAGCGCTTGCGTTTGGCGCAGGCCGGGCAGCGAGATTCGAGTGTGGATCCGCAGGGGACGTCGATCACCTCGGTCTTGCCGGTAGTGATGTCGGTACGCCTGAGGGAAACGGGTCGGATGCACACGCCGTGGTCAGCGGCGACCTGTTCGGCCACCTCTCGGGCGAGGGGTTGCGCGAGTCGTTCGGCCCGGGTTGTCTTACCGGTAGGAGTCGGCATCAGCGCCACCCCCACAACCACTGAACGGGAGCCCCCACCCGATGAAGTTCGAGAGGCCGCGTCTTCGTTTCGCAATCTTTGGCGCTTGCCTGGCTGCGTTCGGCGTCATCGGATTCGTGTTCGACTTCATGCCGCCTTTCGCCGTATTCCAAGCGCTGTTCTACGGGACCGTGATCCTTGTAGCGGCTCTTTTCTTCTACCGGTTTGAGTTGAAGCGATACCGCGCGCATCAGGCCACCTCACCGCCCGAAGAGCCCACCGCGTAGCCATTAGCCATGGCGGTGATGTCGTCGTCGGAGACGAAGGCGGCCCGCACCCGTACCGGGGAGGGTGAGGTTTCTAGGCGGACGTAGGCCACTCCGGGAAGGGTGGGGTCGGTCAGGTGCGCCTCTGCGCCGCGTTCCCTGGCTCCTTCTCCGAGGACCATGTCCACCTGGGAGGCATCGTCCAGGCGGAGGGCGATCTTGTCCGGGAAGAGGTTGCGCAGGTTCATCACCTCCTTGCGGGGGTCCTGGAGTGCGGCCAGGACGCAGAAGCCGACCGAGCGTCCTTGTGAGGTCAGGGTGGCGATGGCGTTCTCCGAGCGCTTTCGTACGTCACGGTCGGGGTGGTAGGCGGTCAGGAAGGCGACCTCGTCCAGGACCACGACCACGAACGGATCAGCCGTGGTCGGGGTGTGCGAGCGCTGCTTTCCCGCGTAGCGTTCGGCCCTCTCCTGCATCTGAGTGACGGCGTGTTCGAGGAGTGCCACCGCGGATTCCCCGGTGTCCGCGTAGCGGGCGAACAGGTCGCGTCCGTAGGCGAGTTCCATGCGTTTGGGGTCGATCCCCCACACCTGCGCCGAACCCTCCTCCAGGGCGGGGAGCATGGCGCGGACCGCCGACCACAGCACCGACCCCTTCCCCGCCCCGGTCACTCCGACCACGAGCACGTGGGTTCCGTGCAGCCGGAGCTTCCACGGGGTGCCGTCTTCGCGTTTGCCGACCGGCAGCCCGCTCAGGTCCGGGGATTCAGGGACCGGGAGGGCGTCGAGGGGTTCGGCGAGGGTGTCGTGTCGGGGAAACTCCAGAGTGATGTCCCTTGGTCCGTTGACGGTGACGCGGCAGGAGGGTGCGGCGAACCCGTGCGCCAGCTCCACCACCCGGTGCTCAAAGTCAGCCGGGGAGGTTCCGGCGACCAGGGAGACGCGGACGTAGTCGGCCCGGTCGTTGCACTGGACGGAGCGGATGCGAGGCAGGTAGCGGCGTTCCTGGTAGGACTCGGCCAACCCGGAGATGACCAGGACCGGTTGCCAGTGACGGCGGTACACAGTCAGGTGACGCCACCACGCCAGCAGACGCCAACTCACGCAGTACCGGTAGGAGTGCGGCCAGGTGCGCCACCAGATGAGGGAGACCGCCGAGAGTCCACCAGCCAGGGCGGCCAGTCCGGCCCAGGACAGGTACCACCAGCAGGCCACCACGGTCGTGGTCGAGGCGACCATGACGGGGAAGCGGAACGGCAGCAGCACCAGCAGCCGCACGAGCCGGTAGATCCACGAGCCCAGGACGACGATGCCGGGGGTCTCCACGATCGGAGTCGTCCACCGCACACCCTGCGCCGGGGTCGGCAGGGTCGGGGAGGACTGAGTGGCCCCCACCTTGGGTTGACGCATCATCACTCGCCACCGCCGTTCAGGACTTCAGCGGCGGCGATCTCAGCCCAGAGCAGGTCGGAGTCAGCGCGAGCGCAGGCAGCGAAGCGAGCGGCATCGGGGTTGCCGTCCAGCTCAGCGATGGCGGCGAAGATCCGGGACTTGAAGTCGAGGAACTCCGCCCGCTCTGCCTTGGTGGTGCGGGGCTGGTCGTAGGCGTCCAGGAAGGCCCGGACCAGTTCAGGGCCGGTCAGGGTGGACAGGTCTTCGGGAATCTGGGACATACTGGGGGCACCTCTTCTGAGATTTCGCAGTCGCGGGAGGGGATCAGGGGCGGCTAGGTGTTCCAGCACCAGGCCGCCCCGCTTCATGTGTCAGGAGGCGGTCAGGCCGTTTCCTTGGCCGGGGCACGTCGACCACCAGCGGCGCCACCGGGAGCCTTCACACCACGCGCCCGGAGCGAGTACGCCACCCGGGGGCGACGGCCCGAGTCGTCCACGTAGGGCATGACCGCCATCGCCTCGAACTCGATCGGCCGGAACGGCAGGCCCGGAACCTCGTCCGGCAACGTGGGGCACACCTGGGCGGCGACCTTGACCTTCACGCTCTTGGCCTTGCCGCGTGCTTCGGGGTCAGCGTCGATCACGTCCACCGCCCACAACGGGAGCCCGGTGTCTTTGTCCATCTGCGGACGCTTGGTCTCGAAGTCGGTGATCGCTTCCACCCCGAGCGCGAACGCACCGTGCGGGAAGACCGCGCCGAACGCGACCGGCAACGCTCCCTGAATAGCCATCAGTCAGCCTCTCAGTTGATGTCCACTCAACCACTTGTTCGGTCAAGTGAATGTCAGGATAGCCCGCCCAACTCGTCCGGACAAGTGGATAAGAAGGTGGGCTATCTGAGGAAGTCACACAGCTGGGTAGGAGTCTTCCAGTTCGTGCAGGTCACCGGGCAGGACGATCTCAGCGACGGAGATGATGCGATCGGAGGCATCCAGTATCCGCGCGGTGATGCCCAGCACGGGCGTCGCCTCGTCCAGCTCCAGAATCTCGCGCTCTTGACCGGTGGCCACTCGGGCGCACAGGCGTTCCACGACGCGAGCGGGACGAAGCTGCTTGACCATCTGCACGTGGTCGCGCGCCCCGATACTGATCGGCGCCTCAGAGCCGAGGTCGGTTCCCTCTGCCACGTCCAGGGGGAACCAGAGAGTGACCAGCTCACTCGGTCCGCCCTCGGCGTCCAGGACCAGGCGGCGGCGCATGACCGCCGGGGACTCAGCCGGAACGTCCAGGGTCCCAGCCAGAGAGGCGGGGACAGGAGCACGGCCAGCGGTGAGGATCCGGTTTTTTCTGGCCTCTTCGGAGGCGTCGAAGGCACTGGCTCCGGCATGGGAGCGCTCGGAGGTCTGTTGGGGGACGCCGCGCACGAACGAGCCGCGCCCGTGTTCGCGTTCGATCCATCCCTGCATACTCAGGATTTGCAGCGCCCGTACGACCGTGGAGCGCCCGGCCCCGAACTCGCGGACCATCCGGGACTCAGAGGGAAGCATCTCCCCCACGGGATAGGTCCCGTCTTCGATGCGCTCTTGGATCGCCCGCACGATCTGTACGTACTTGGGCGGAGCGAACTCCAAACTCGACATGATGTCCACCTGGTGACTCTAGTACTCGTATGGTCGAGTAGCTTACTTGCGTGGTCTGGCCCTGTCAGCAGGTGGGGACACATTTGAACCCACCCGTGATCAGGCAGCACAGCGGGAAGCACGCCACTCAGACGCGCACATCACCGTGTGAAGCAGAACGAAACCCGCGTGCCCCGGCCTCCGTGGTCTCGGAGAGAGGCCAGGGCACGCGGGAGTTCCTAGGAAGGCCGCCAGTGCACGGCGCGTTCGACGGTACAGACCCGCAGATTGTCCACCGTCGCCCCGCACACCGCCCGGCGTTCGACTTCCACCAGAGCGACGGCGACCAAGGCCACGTCATGGCGAGCCGCCTCGTCCGTCGAGGACAGTACCGGGGGCACGATGCGCCGGACATGGCTGCACTCGGCCCCGTCGACCTCGTGGCACATCCCGACCACGTAGGACATCAGCAGCCGTCGCCGCACCACGGGTTCGGGCAGCACACATCGATGCCGCTGGATCAGAGACGTCCCGTCCTCTTGCCGGGACAGGGTCTCGTAGGTGATGGACTCCCAGTCCTCACAGGCCACACGCACCCGCACCCCCTGAGCACGGGCCCAAGCCATCAGGGTCGCGCGGTCGACCACCGTGTCGCGTACGTCGCTGTTCATCGCCGCACCGCCCCAACAGCGATGGCCGTGCGCACCAGGTCACGCAACTCGGCCATGTCATCGACTGCCGGGGGTGAAGCCGCGGCTTGTTCCAGCAGACGCAGGCCCCACCTGTCTCGGCTGACCCGAGGCGCGGTGCGCTTGCGCTCGAAATGCGCATAGGGACCGCGCAGGAGGTTGTAGGCGCGGGGGTCGTCACTGTCCATCACGATGGGTTCCGGTGCGGGCCACAGCTCCACCCGCACGGGCGGGGGCAGGTGCACCGTGCGGGGCCCGTTTCGGTGATGCCTTCCCCGTGGTGTCGGTCGTATCAGAGTCACCAGAGCCCGAATCAGGGCGATAAAGTCGCTCACGTCAGCCTGCTTTCTCAGGTTGGCCGCGCCCCCGGACGCCTTGCCCGCGTCGCGGGGGTCACTTGTCGACAAACCGCCTTGCAACGTGGCGAAGGATCAGCCACGGGCGGTTTGAGTGTTTCTCAGGAGTCCGTTCCGGTCCCCCGACATGCGGTGCAGGGTTCGATACGCATCGCCGACTGCTGGGTTCCGGCGTAGCGCACGACCACGAGTCGCCGTGAACGGACGGTCTTGTGCCCCCGTCCTCGACAGGACTTGCACCTCTTCGAGGCTGTGACTGCATCCACCAAGCACGCTCCTGTGAACCGGAGGCACCCGCACCGCTTGAGCAGAGAGGCACCGCTCATCCAAGATCCAACTCATATGCATGAGAGAAACCCATGCACTTATGTATATGAGTAGTGCCATAAGGTTGCCTCACTCATGTACATGAGTCAACCCTGTTCGGTGAAGTCTCTGATCGGCTTCACCGGCCGCCTACGTCAGTCGGTGGCCGGAATCCTGTAGTCGAGCACGAACTGATCAGCAGCCATGATCGTGTCGCACACCTCCACCACGCGCCCGGCCTCAGTCACAGCGTTTCGGGTCAGGTGGATCACCGGAGCGCCGGGGCTCAGCGCGAGGGCACTCGACTCCTGTTTGGTGGCCAGCCGCGCACGGACAGTCTCGGTGTACTCAGCGAACTCATGCCCGTGTTCCTCCAGACGGGCGTAGATTCCACCACCGCCGGGGTTCTCCTCGAAGAGTTCGGGGATGTCCCGCGCTACATCCCACGGCAGGTAGGACGTGGCTTCCTCAGTGGGCGTGCCATCAGAGAAGTAGAGCCGTCGACGAGCGAGCACCTTGTCTCCCTCATTCACGCCCAAGCGCTCAGCGATACCAGCAGGAGCGAGAACGGGACCGATGGAGATCACCTGGACGGTGGGCTTGACCCCGGCCTGTTCGGTCTCCGCGATGTAGGCAGCTTTGCCCGCGCGACGATGCGAACGCCGGAAGCGGTCCGAGGACTTGCGAGTCACCGGAGGGCGCGACTTCACGAAGGAGCCCTTGCCCTGATGGGTCTCCACGAGCCCGATAGCCCGGAGTTGAGCAACCGCCTTGCGGACAGTGCCCGACGAGACGCCGTAGCGCTCTATCAGTGCGGTCTCACTCGGAATCTCCTCAGCAGGAGCCAGAGTCCCGCCCTTGATCTGCTCTTCAATGTCGTCCGCGATCTGGAGATACCGGGGCTTCGCAGACCGCGCCCCTACAGTGCTCGCCATAGTCCTTCTATGCCTCCTATGCTCATGTACATGAGTAACAGCACGGGAGACAAGCCGTCAACGCCGCTGCACTCCGTGTCCGTCGCAGGAGCGGTCATCCGTGAAGACGGGCGGATGCTGGTGATCAAGCGCAGGGACAACGGCAACTGGGAACCGCCCGGCGGAGTGCTGGAGTTGGACGAGACCCCGCAAGAGGGCGTTGTCCGGGAGGTCCTGGAGGAGACCGGTATCCGCGTCGAAGTGGAGCGGCTCACGGGCGTCTACAAGAACATGGCCCGCGGAATCGTGGCCCTCGTCTTTCGATGCAAGCCGTCAGGCGGCGAGGAACGATCTACGAGCGAGGCCACCGCCGTCGAGTGGCTCACACCCAACGAGGTCAAAAAGCACATGGGCGAGGTCTACGCCATCCGCCTTCTAGACGCTCTAGATCCGAACAACCCTCATGTCCGCATCCACGACGGGAAACAACTGTCCTCAAAATAGCTCTCCGTGGTGGCGCGCGAGCCTGGACTGACTCAGGAAGTCGGCACTTTGGACGGCTTGACACAGGGCCCAGGCTGGACAGTTCAAGCCATGGAAACCTCTGCCACCATGAGCCTCAGCAATTCGACGTCGAAGCATTGGAGAGGAAGAATTAATTATCCGTCCGCAGCCAACATCACACTCCGAGAGGCATTTGATTTCCCAAATCAGACGCCATAATTATCACCCCAGCCAATTTCAACACCATCAATATGGAAGCTGTTGGAATATCCACTCATTTACATCTTTCACCAGCGCTTCATCCCGAAGAACGGAAGAGAGGTCGCCGTACGAAATTTCACCCAACAACAGGTGATGGATCGCCGAGTTCCTAATTTGATTAAAATTCTTCAAGCGAACCAGCAGGGCTGCATCAAAATTCATTCCCTCCACAATTCCAATAAATCTACCGAGGGTAATCCTTTCGCCATCCGGAAACTCCCTCTTTTTTACAGTACTCAACCATGAACGTAGTTCAAATTCGATCAAATAGGACTTCGCAGCCACAGCCTCGAGCCAAAATTCAGCCTCGACCGCCTCATCGTACTTCCATTTCAAGACCGCAAAATTTCTAAAAGCTCCCTCCATGTTCTTTGCACCCATTTCACTCAAGTGGCCCACACGACGAAGAGAACCAGGCGGAGAGATCCTTCGAAGTTCTTGAAATTCATCTAGAGTCATCGAGGGTTTTGCGTTAAGCTCTTCTATTCTGCGCTCAATTCGCTCCTCTTCCGAATCCAAAACAAACCTCCCTCGGTAAATTAATCGTGCAGTGCAGATACTGCCGAGTTGGGCTGTATGAGATCAAAGCGGCGGCGCAAGCACCGCCGCATACCCTTGCCCGGCTCCGGCTGCGGGCTGCCGCCCGGTCCCGAGC
Source organism: Nocardiopsis moroccensis (assembly GCF_055763695.1). Classification (NCBI taxonomy): domain Bacteria; kingdom Bacillati; phylum Actinomycetota; class Actinomycetes; order Streptosporangiales; family Nocardiopsidaceae; genus Nocardiopsis; species Nocardiopsis moroccensis. The sequence goes on from NZ_CP199747.1 coordinate 4,744,978, forward strand.
CGGGCAAGGGCCGGACTACTTGGCGTGACGCCAACCTCCGAGATAATTTCAGGCTCCTTCTGAGGTCGAAACGACTCGACGCACATTGACCCTGTTCAATCCATCGTCGGCAACGGATCCATCGTCAATCAAATGACGATGGAACGTACTATTCATACTTGGTCGGACTAGAACTTCTCCTCCATCCATCGACAGTTTCACCGAGAGGAAATGCTCCAAGACAACGCCGACAGGGATCAAAACATCCCCGACTTGGATTGAGAATTTTTTGAAAACTCTGATTTCATAGTCTTCATCTTCGCCAAAATCAACCTGAGCATCAGGGGTGAATTTCCACTCCCTCCAGTTGGATACATCCGTTTTTGCGTCTATCAATCCTGCAGCAATTTGCACCACCCTTATATCCCATGCCTCAAGATCATCAATCTGTGGAATTAGCAAAGGTGACGCGGTCAGATCCTGCAACTTTACGAGTGCCTGAACGTAACGTACAAGCCTGGTAGAAACTATGGCCTCCGAATCAGATGCCTGATACAAATCATGGAAGGGTCCGTATTTTTTTGCGATCTGAACCGTACTAGGAGCTTTAAGTTCAGAGCAGAATTCTAATGCCGGAAGAACTTTCACAGCTTCAAAACCAGAACAGTTCTTCAAAGAAAATTTGATATGCCCGGACGAGTCATTTCGATCAAGAAGACCTTCATTGCACAGGATCCCAGATGGATCATATCCTTCTAGCCAAGAACCAGTCCCATCAAGACCAACAGAAGAAGACATCGAAAAAAGAATCTCCGGACTCACCGATCCGTCTGATGCCTTCACTCGGAATCTTATTTCGTGGCTTTCTCCGCCTCCACCTGGGCCTACTATCACATGACTTTTCTGCGACGAAAACCCCAGGCCACCCGGGAGGTCGGCCTCAACCTCAGCTTTGGCACTAAGGGGTCTTCCATACTTCCGCCACATATCAAGATTTTCACGATCCTCTGGTGTCTCACCAACAATAAAATTGACCTTGATCGGGACTGGGCGTTCATTAAGAGCTTCAGAGTTTCTTGCATATATCCCAAATGTGAAGCAAGATCCGTTCTCTGGATTTATTCTCTGCTCCGCCGCGACCAACCAAGGCTTGTCGACCACGGGAACCGTAACGGGAGAAAACTCAAAGCTATAGCGGAAGTGCGGATCACCGTCAAGGGCATGCCTTAGGCGCTGCAAGTGGCTATATATTTCAGCTGGCTGGAGAATTGAGACTGCAGAATCTTCCACCGCATCAGGGAGATTCGCATCGCGCTGAAGGATCTTAGCCATCTCTGTAACCGCCGACCTTATGCGCTGGTTTCCACCCTCCAGATAGTAATCCGGAACATACCAGTACTTAGCTGCGAGGGTCTGGCAAAAATCTAGGCCCTTCCAATCAATGACACGTCCAGTTTCATTTTTCCACCCATGGATTTTCTCTTTTTCTGCCTCAGTTATTTTCAGTTCTGGGTCATTGATAATTTCTTTTATCTCTTCGTCCGGCATCGAAGAGAACCAGTCCATCAGATTAGGTAGCGTGGGATCTAGCGGCATTACCAGATACCAGTTGCCCAGAGGCACACCACGCCGAATCATCCCAACTATAACCCGACGAAAAGATTTTTCAATCTGCTTTTTTTGATTGGCATCAAGGTTTTCAGAAAATTTTTTAACTTGGTAAACATCCCATTTGTCTCCGCGCGGGACAAGTACGTCGATTCCGCAGTCTCCTTGCGAAGGCCTAACCCGAACAGCACGCTGATGTTCGCTATATATAAGGTTCGATACCACTGTTTCAACTTCGTCTCCACCAAGAGTAGACCACGGGATCCTTGGCATATTTACACTCCTTTTACTTTGCGTTTTTCTATCAATGATTCATTATATTGCACAGGGGTAAAAAAATCACCCCACTGCTCAAAAAATCTAACAATTGAAGTGCCTTCGGCAATCTTACCTATTCGGTTAGCTTTTCAATAGCTTCCTTCCATCCTAGGTTTTATCGCCTTCGCGCTGACCTGCTTCCGCCGAATCATCAAATGAGAGGTGCTCTAAGGGCTGGTGGTACCAAGGGGCCGTGCCCCCTGGACCCCCCGGGCCCGCATGGAACCTGGCGCGGTGCAGGACGTGCGGGGGCGCAGACCGTTCGCGCCAGAACCCATGCGGGATCGAAACCGTGGTTGCCGGGTACTGGAGCGCGGGGAGCTATGGTGATCGCGTTGGGAACGTGCCGGCTAACTAGGAACACGCCTCATGGCTGGTGTTCGGGCGATGCACATATGGTGCACACGACATCAGGAAGCCGCCGGGAACCGTGGGAAGCCGTGAGCACTCCCGACCAGGTCAGCGGCCGTTTCCAGGGTCCGAGCTCTGGTCGGTCCGGGGCGCCGGACTAACGGGGCTTCGTGGGTTCAAATCCCACACCCTCCGCAGCAGAGGTACAGGGAAGGCCGCCCACCAGCACGGTGGGCGGCCTTCGGTGTGTCCGGGGTGCGCCTCGCGCCCGTGTTCGGCCGAGCCCGCCCCCTGATCCGCGCTAGTGGTCCTCGTCGGCGTTCCTGGGGAGCACCACCACCGGGATCTTCGACCGGTGCAGCACCCCCTGGCTCACCGAACCCAGCAGCAGGCCCCGCACGGTGCCCCTGCCCCGGGAACCCACGACGACGGCGTCCGCCTCGGTCGAGGCCTCCAGGAGGGCGTCCACCGGGTTGGACCGGGTCCGTACGACGGAGACATCGACGTTGGCGTCCTCGCGCTGGTCGTCCATGACCTCCGCCAGCAGCTCCGCGACCAACTGCTCGGACTGCTGATCGAACACGGTCTCCTGCGGCTGGTAGCCCGCGGCGGCCATCGCGAGCGGGTCGTACGGGTACGGCACCTCCCAGCTGTGGACCACCACGACCTCGCCCTCGGTCTCCGCGGCCATGTCCACGGCCAGCCCCAGGGCGCGTCGGGAGCTCTTGGAGGCGTCCACGCCGACGACGATCCGGTCCAGCTTGGTGGTGGCCGGTTTGCCGCTGTCGTCGGACGGGACCACCACGACCGGGCACGGCGCCTGGGCCCCCACCCGAACGCTGACGGAGCCCACGAACATCGACGCGACGGCGCCCATGCCCCGGGTGCCCAGCACGATCAGGTCACCGGGGTGGCTCTGCCGGATCAGCGCCAGCGGAGCCTCCTCCAGCGCGGTCACCGACTCGATCTCCACCTCCGGCTGGACGCCGCGGGCGTGTTCGGCGGCGTTGGTGAGAACGACGGTGGCCTGGCCCGACATCTCCTCTGACGGCTCGAACCGGGACGGTCCCCCGTAGGCGGACACGATCAACGGCATACCCAGAGCGTGCACGATGTGCAGCGGGACGCCGCGGCGCGCGGCCTCCGCCGCCGCCCACTCCAGGGCCGCCCTGGAGTGGTCCGATCCGTCCGTCCCCACTACCACTTTGCTGTTTGCCATGGTTCCCCCTTTAGGCGCTGCCCACCATCCTCACCGAGTACAGCAGGATCATGCGGGACCGGCACAGGACAGAAGGCCCTTTGGGTGTGCGCCCTTGGTCACCGGTCCGTCTCGTCGGAGTGCGGAGGCAGCACCGCGACCGGACCCCGTGCGTCGTGCAGCACCCCCTGGCTGGTCGAACCCAGCACCAGCCCGCGGACGCCGCCGCGGCCCCGGGAGCCCACCACGATCAGGTCGGCGTCCTCCCCCGCCCTGAGCAGGGCCTGCGCCGGGTCGGACTGCATCCGGACGGCGGTGATGTCCAGGGCCTCGGTCCGGTCGTCGACCACCTCGGCCAACACCCCGGCGACGATCTCCTCCGACTGGCGGTCGAACACCTCCTCGTGCAGTGACTGGGCGTCGGCGGCCAGCGACGCCGAATCCTCCGGCAGCGGCACCTCCCAGCTGTTGACCACCATCACCGACGAATCCGTGACCAACGCGTGGTCCAGGGCGAAACGCAGGGCCCGCCGGGAGGAGTCGGAGCCGTCCACACCGACGACCACCTTCCCCCGGTGCCGGTCCCGCCCGTCCGGTTCGGGCACCACGACCACCGGGCAGGGCGCGTGTGAGGAGGTCCGTACGCTCACCGAGCCGAGCACGATCGCCCGGACCGCTCCCAGCCCGCGCGAGCCGACGACGATGACGTCTCCGTGCCCGGCCTCGTCGAGCAGGACCTCCGGTGCGTCCTCCACTCTCAGCACGGTCGCCACGTCCAGGTCCGGACGGGCCCCGCGGGCGTACTCGGCGCTCTCGGCGAGCAGCTCCTGTCCGGCCTCCCGGACCGCCTCGACGGCACTGTGCCGCTCCACCCCGCCGGCACCGGGCAGCGTCCCCGCCACCATCGGCACCCCGAGACCGTGCACGATCCTGAGCTGTTCCCGGCGCCTGGCGGCGGCCTCCGTCGCCCAGGCCAGGGCCTCGCGGGCGGCGGGTGAACCGTCCACCCCCACGATGACCGCCGGCGGGCGTTCCTGTGCGTTCATGTCCACCTCTTCCACTCCCCTCCATTCTCGGGACCGCGCGGTGGGAAACCACCGAGGGGCGATCCGCGCGTTGTCGGGGCCCCGCCGGTCACGGCCGGCGGGCGAAGGCCTCCCCCACGCTCGCGGCCAGCTGGAGGTAGGCGTCCTTGGTGGCGGGTGCGAGCTGCTCCAGGTCCACCTCGGCCCCCTCCTCCAGGTGCCCGTCCCAGGGGACCCGCACCACGGACCGGCACCGCCCGGCGAAGTGCTCCTCGAGCCGGTTCAGGTCGACGCTGCTCTTGCTGTTGGAGCGCACCATGGACAGCACCACGGCCGCGCTCCGGACCAGGTCCCCGTGCCCGTGGGCCTCCAGCCAGTCGAGGGTCGCGCTGGCGCTGCGGGCGCCGTCCACGGAGGCCGAGCTCACCAGCACCACCTGGTCGGCGAGGCCGAGCACCCCGCGCATGGCCGCGTGCAGGAGCCCCGTCCCGCAGTCGGTGATGCAGATGGAGTAGAAGTGCTCGACGATCCGGGCCACCTCGCGGTAGTCGGCGTCGCTGAAGGCCTCCGAGACCGCCGGGTCGCGGTCGGAGGCGAGGATCTCCAGGCGGCTGGGCGCCTGGGAGGTGAACCCGCGGATGTCGGCGTAGCGGGAGACCAGGTGGCGTTCGTTGAGCAGGTCCCGGATGGTGGCCGCGGTCTCCAGGCGCACCTTGTCCGAGAGCGTGCCACGGTCGGGGTTGGCGTCGACCGCGAGGACCCGGTCACCGCGCAGGGAGGCCAGGGTGGAACCCAGGGCGACCGTGGTGGTGGTCTTGCCGACCCCGCCCTTGAGGCTGAGCACGGCCACCCGGTGGTGCCCCGTCGCGACCGGGGTGCAGGCACGGGCGACGAGCTCCCGCCGGCGCAGCACCCGCGGCGACTCGCCCGGGTTGATCAGGCCGAGGCTGGCGGTGTGCACGGCCCTGCGCCACCCACCGTCGGGGCCCTGGCGGCGGTTGCGGACCAGGGTGGCGGCGTTGAGCGAGTCTGAGGTCTCCCCGTGGTTCGGGTCCTGGCGGCGGGCGGGGGCCTGCCCCGGTCCGACCCACGGTGCGGGGTCCGGCCCGGGGTCGCGCGGCCCGGTCAGGGACGGCGGCGGGCTCGGCCGGGAGGACGGCGGTTCGGTCCGTTCGGCCGTGGCCGGTTCCGGGGCCGGAGCGTTCACGGGGGTGTTCCGGAAGCCGGATGTGTCGGGGGCCTCGGCGCCCGTGCCCTCCGGAGCGGGACCGCGCCAGGGGGCGGCCGCCGGTCCCGGGCGTTCGGGGCCCGGTTCTCCGCGGGCCGGCCTCTCGGGTCCCGGGTGTTCGGACTCCAGCGGGGGCAGTTGTTCGGGTTCGGGGACGTCCGGGTCACTGCGCAGCTTCCGGGGCCCCAGGGGGTCCTGTTCACCGCGGTCCGCTCCTCCGGGGCGGGCGGGCCGTTGCGGCCTACCGTCCCGCCACGGGACAGCGGGCCGGTTCGGACGGTTCCGGACGCCCGGCATCAGCCGGACCGTGCTGCTCCGCGTCTCCTCTGGGTCGTCCGGGGCCTCCTCCCCGACCTGCTCGTCCCCGGCTGCCTCCGCACCGCCCTCGGGGGTCTCCGTGGCCCCGGGGACCTCGGGCTCCTCCAAGGCTTCGGGCTCCTCCAGGGCTTCGGGGTCCTCCTCGGGTGCGGGCGCCGGGTGAGCGGCCCCCGGCAACGGGGGAGGAGCGTCCTCCGGCAGCCGGGCGTAGGGGGGCGGGGGCGGAGCCGCGCCCTCGAATCCGCCGAACCACTGTTCCCTGGGGCTGGGCGAGGACACGGCCGGGTCCGGGTCGGCCCCGGCCGACGGCTCACCGGTCCCCTCCGGGGCGTCCGTGTCGTCCGTCCGCCGCCAGATCGGCTCCGTGCGCTCGTGCGGCTCCGGCTCGGCGCCTGACCCGTTCTGCTCGTGCTGTGCCACCGGGGCTCTCCTGCGTCAAGGGGGTCTGCTGTGGAGGAAGGGCCCTCCCGTAGGGGAGTGTCGGGTATGGCCCTCGGGTGTTCTCTTACCCGCACAGACACAGCAAAGCATCCTTCCGGGCCCGCCGACCAGAGATCCGGCGCCCCGCCCAGAGGTCGGGTGCCGCCCGGCCGCGCGGCTGGGTACTGTCGGCCACATGCACGCGATCCGAATCACCGAACCGGGCGGGCCCGAGGTCCTGTCCTGGTCCGAGGTCCCCGAACCGTCCCTGCAACAGGGCGAGGTCCTGGTGGAGGTGGCAGCCACCGCCGTCAACCGGGCCGACGTGGCCCAGCGGCAGGGCAACTACCCGCCGCCACCCGGTGCCTCCGAGTACCCGGGCCTGGAGTGCTCGGGCACCGTCCTGGAACTGGGACCGGGAACGGAGGGTTCCGGATGGTCCGTGGGGGACGAGGTCTGCGCCCTGCTGACCGGGGGCGGTTACGCGGAGCGGGTGGCCGTGCCGGTCGGCCAGCTCCTGCCGGTCCCGCGCGGGGTCGGCCTGGCGGAGGCGGCGGCCCTGCCCGAGGTGGCCTGCACCGTGTGGTCCAACCTGGTGATGGTCGGCGGCCTGCGCTCCGGGCAGACCGTCCTGGTCCACGGCGGCGGCAGCGGCATCGGCACGTTCGCCGTCCAGTTCGCCCGGGCCCTGGGCGCCCGGGTGGCCGTCACCGCGGGCAGCGCGGAGAAGCTGGAGCGATGCCGTGAGCTGGGCGCCGAGATCACCGTGAACTACCGGACCGAGGACTTCACCGAACGCCTGCGGGCCGAGGGCGGAGCCGACCTGATCCTCGACATCATGGGCGGCTCCTACCTGGACGCGAATCTGCGTTCGCTGACAGCGAACGGGCGCCTGGTGATCATCGGCCTGATGGGCGGACGCAGGACGGAGATCGACCTGGGCCGCATGCTGGCCAAACGGCTCTCCGTCCAGGCGACCACGCTGCGCTCCCGTCCGGCCCCGGAGAAAGCGGCCATCGTCTCGGGAGTACTGGAGGAGGTCTGGCCGTTGGTAGAAGAAGGAGCCATCCGTCCCGTCGTGGACCGCACCCTGCCCCTGACAGACGCGGCGGAGGCGCATCGTGTCATGGAGTCGAGCGCGCACACCGGCAAGATCCTTCTCACCCGTTGACAGCGTGCCGAACAGAGCCGAGCTAGGGAATCGATGAGCAACGCAGACAACCAGAAGGACCCGGAGGTCCTGGTCGTCGGGACCGACGAGGACCACGAGTCCGGGAGCGAGGACGGTTCGGGGGAGCCGCGCTCGCTCACCGACATGGTGGAGCAGCCCGCCAAGGTGATGCGGATCGGCAGCATGATCCGCCAACTGCTGGACGAGGTGAAGGCGGCCCCGCTGGACGAGGCCAGCCGCGCCCGGTTGAAGGAGATCCACACCTCCTCGATCAAGGAGCTCGAGGACGGCCTCGCGCCCGAGCTCATCGAGGAGCTGGACCGGCTGACCCTGCCGTTCGCCGCGGGTTCGGCGCCCAGCGACGCCGAGCTGCGGATCGCGCAGGCCCAGTTGGTGGGCTGGTTGGAGGGCCTCTTCCACGGCATCCAGACCACTCTGTTCGCCCAGCAGATGGCGGCCCGCGCCCAGTTGGAGAACATGCGCAAGGCACTCCCCCCGGGGATCTCCGGGCTCCAGGCCCAGGGGCCGGGCGCCGAGGGCCAGGGCGAGCAGCCGCACACGGGATCGGGCCCCTACCTGTAACGGAACCGGGGCGCCGCCCGCACGGACACCGTGTGGCGGCCACCGCGCACCTGAGAACACCGCGTACACGAACGGAGCCCGTCCCCGGTGCGGGGCGGGCTCCGTCGTGCCGCCGGTCGGCCCGTCGCGGGCCGCCGGGGGCTACTTCTTCCTGGCCGTGCCGCCCTTGGGCGCCTGGACAGGTTCGATGACGTCCCTGCCCAGGTAGGGGCGCAGAGCTTCGGGGACGACCACGGAACCGTCCTCGCGCTGGTGGTTCTCCAGGATCGCGACGATCCACCGGGTGGTGGCGAGCGTGCCGTTGAGGGTGGCGGCGAAGCGGGGCTTGCCGTCGGCGTCCCGGTAGCGCACGTTGAGCCGCCGGGCCTGGAACTCGGTGCAGTTCGAGGTGGAGGTGAGCTCGCGGTAGGTCTCCTGGGTGGGGACCCACGCCTCGCAGTCGTACTTGCGGGCCGCGCTGGTGCCGAGGTCCCCGCCGGCGATGTCCACCACGCGGTAGGGCAGACCGAGCTTGTCGAGCATCTGCCGCTCCCAGGCCAGGAGCCGTTTGTGCTCCTCGTGCGCCTGGTCGGGGTGGGTGTAGACGAACATCTCCACCTTGTTGAACTGGTGGACCCGGATGATGCCCCGGGTGTCCTTGCCGTAGGACCCGGCCTCGCGGCGGAAGCAGGACGACCAGCCGATGTAGCGGTTGGGCAGCGCGTCGGCGGGCAGGATCTCGCCGCCGTGGTACCCGGCCAGGGCCACCTCGGAGGTGCCCACGAGGTAGAGGTCGTCGTCGGGCAGGCGGTAGACCTCGTCGGAGTGCTCACCGAGGAAACCGGTGCCCTCCATGGTCTCGGGCTTGACCAGGACCGGCGGGATCATCGGGGTGAAACCGGCCTCGACCGCCTGGTTCATCGCCATGTTGAGCAGGGCCAGCTCCAGCTGGGCGCCCACTCCGGTGAGGAAGTAGAACCGGGCGCCGGAGACCTTGGCACCGCGCTCCATGTCGATGGCGCCGAGCATCTCGCCCAGTTCCAGGTGGTCGCGCGGGGTGAAGTCGAACTCGCGGGGCTCACCGACGGTCTCCAGGACCACGAAGTCGTCCACACCGCCCTCGGGCGCCCCCTCCTCGACGAGGTTGGGCACGCGCACCAGGACGGCGTCGAGCTCGTCACCGAGACGGCCGGCCTCGGCCTCGGCCTCCTTGACCTCGGCGGAGAGCGCCTTGGCCCGGGTGAGGAGCTCCTCCCGTTCCTCCGGCGAGGCCTTGGAGACGGATTTGCCCACGCTCTTCTGCTCGGCGCGCAAAGTCTCGAACCGGCCCAGCGCGGAGCGCCGGTCGGAGTCCAGTTCGAGCAGCCGGTCGGCGACGGAGGGGTCCTCGCCGCGGGCCCGCTGCGATGCACGGAGTCGTTCGGGGTCTTCTCGAAGAGCGCGAAGGTCGATCACGTCTTGCAGGTTACCGCCCGCCCCAACCCCGACCCACATCTTTTGCCGACAGTCACGTCATGGAAACCCTCCGTCCCCGTATCCCCATCGACAGGGTCAGCCGGGAGCGAGGGTTCCCGGCGGCACACGGATCGTGGGGAGTAGTCGTGAAACCGCTGGGTGAGATGACCACCGAGGAACTCGCCGGAGCGCTGGAGGCGCTCGACGACGCGCGTCCGGAGGACACAGCGCTGCGGCTGGCGCTGTACCTGGAGCTGCGCCGCGCGGCCGCGGAGGAGTGGTTGTTCGAGGACGGGCCGCCGGTGCCCGTGCAGGTCTGAGGCGTGCGCCCTCAGTCGATGTCGCCGGCGCGGATGCGGGCGAGCCAGAGCTCGGCCTCGGCGAAGTCCGCGTCGGTGGCGGAGCGCGGCCGCATCGCGGGGGCGGTCCCGGTGTCGCGGCCGCCGCGCGGGTAGCTGCCCAGGAAGCGCACGTCCCGGCAGACGCGGCGGATGCCCATGAGGGCCTCGCCCACGCGGGCCTCGGCCACGTGTCCTTCGGCGTCGATGCAGAAGCAGTAGCTGCCCAGACCGTCGCCGGTGGGGCGCGACTCCAGGCGGGTGAGGTTGACCCCGCGAACCGCGAACTGGTTGAGCACCTCGATGAGCGCACCGGGGTGGTCGTCGGCGATGAAGGCGACCAGGGAGGTCCGGTCGGCACCGGTGGGTTCGGGGAGCGCCCCGGACCTGGACAGGTAGATGAAGCGGGTGGCCGCGTCGGAGCGGTCGCCCACCCCGGTGGCGAGGGCGTGCAGTCCGTAGCGCTCGCCCGCGATGACGGCGCAGATCGCGGCGTCATAGGGCGCGCCCGGCTCGGACACGGCGCGCGCCGCGGCGGCCGTGGAGGAGACGGTGTGGGTGTCGGCGTCCGGGATGTGGCGGGAGAGCCAGCCGCGACACTGGGCGAGGGCGTGGGGGTGGGTGGCCACCCGTTTGACGTCCTCCAGCACGGTGCCGGGACGGGCGAACAGGGCGAACTCGACCGGGACCGCGGTCTCCCCGGTGACGAGCAGGGGTTCGCCCTTGATCAGTTCGGCGATCGTGGTGGTGACCCCGCCCTCCACAGAGTTCTCCAGTGGAACGACCCCGCCGTCCGCGGTGCCGGAGCGGACCGCGTCGAAGACCGCCGCCACCCCGTCACACGGGACACGGGACTCGTCGTCGGCGTCGGGGCGCAGATCGCGCAGGGCGGCTTCGGTGAAGGTGCCCTCGGGGCCGAGGTAGGCGTAACGGTTGGGCATGCTGTTCAGGCTATACGGACCCGGTGCCCGGGGAGGGCCGCTCCCCGGTCCGGGGCTCGGCTGCCCGCGGGCCGTCGCTTCCTCCGGAGCCGGCGGGCCCTGGGTCCCCTCCTGCGGTGGCGGACCCCTCGACGGGTCCGGTGTCCGGCCCGTCCGGTCCGGGGCTCTCCGCTCCCTGGACCACCGTGACCATCGCGTCCGGTGCCTCGTGGGCCGGTCGGTCCACGTGGTCCCGGCCCGGTCCGGAGGTGTCGGGTTCGGTGGCCGGGGAACCGATCCCGTTGCCCAGGCGCGCTGAGCGGATCACCCGGTACTCCTCGGGGCTGAGCAGGTGGTCGGCCTCGCCCCGGGTGACGGCCTTGGCGTAGGTGCGTGTTTCCGTGCGCCCGTTGATGGAGGTGACGACAACCCCGTCGCCGTGGCTGTTGAGCATGGCCAGGGAGAAGGAGCGGGCGCCCGACATCTCCTCCAGGGCGTCGTAGTGCAGCACGGCGACGTCGCGAACGGCGCGGGGGTCGGCCCCCGAGCTGTTGACGGCGAGGGCGCGCTGGGCCAGTGCGCGGTACTCAGTCCGGATCTCGCGGGTCCTGGACAGCGCGTACACGCCGAGGGCGAGCCCGCCCGACCCGGCGAGCAGAGCGATGGAAGCCATGAGCATAGTGAGCACAGCGCGAGCGTAGCGCTACCCATCGCACCCATGGGGTCACTCTTGGCGATTTTTGCGAGCAATGCGCCCTGTTCCCCGAGAGCGCCCGCGAACGGTGCTTCGGGGTCGCCCGAAAACGCCCTGCCATGTCCGGCGCAGCGCCGGTCGCAGCTCCCTCGCGGCCAGGGCCCGCGCCACGTCCGCGAACTGACGCGCACGGTGCAGCTGGGCCCGCAGGTCCGCGCCGGTCGCCCGGTGCTCCAGGGGTACCTCGACCTCCACCACCCGGAACCCGCCGCGCAGGACGTCGATGGTCAGCCCCGTCTCCACACCGAAACCGGGGGCGAGTGGGCGGGCCGCGGCGAAGGCCTCGCGGGTCAGGCAGCGCTGTCCGTTCAACGGCTGCTCGGGTTCCCAGCCGGTCACCCGGCGCACACCGCCCCTGGCCAGGCGGACCACGAAACCGTGGCCGCCCAGACGCATCCGGGTCGCGGGGAACAGGGCGATGGTCATGTCCGCCGAACCCTCGAGGACCGGCTCCACCAGTGCCGCCGCCCCCTTGGCGGTCGCGCCGAGGTCGGCGTCGAGGAAGAGCAGGTGGCGCGGGGCCCGTACGGCGCCCTCAGCTCCTTCGTCCTCCTCAAGGGCCCGTACCCCCTCGGCGCCCGACTCCATGGCCGCGCCCTTGCCCCGGTTGCGGCTGTGCCTGAGCACTCTGGCCCCGGCCTCCAGCGCCAACTCGGCGGTGCGGTCGGTGGAACCGTCGTCGACCACCACGATCAGGTCGACACCGGGGAGTGTGCGCACCGCGGTGACGGTGGTGCCGATGCGTTCGGCCTCGTTCTTGGCGGCGATCACCACGGCGACCCCCGTGCCGGTCGGCCCCGCGGGCCCTGTGCGCGCCACCGGTACCCGGTTAACGGGCGTTGCCGGTCCCCGCGGCCACCGGCAACGCGTCGAGGTCGGAGTGGATGACGAAGACCTCGTCCAGGCCGGTGACCTGTAGGACCTTCATGACCGCCGGTGTGGGCGCGACAAGCTCCAGGTCGCCCCCGGCGCCACGGGACCGCTTCATCGCGGAGAGCAGGACGCTGATCCCGGTCGAGTCGCAGAACTCCGCCCGCGACATGTCGACGACCAGACGCCGCGCTCCCGCCCCCAGTGCCTCGATGAGCTCGGTGCGCAACTGGGGTGCCGTGTACAGATCGATCTCACCACCAACGGTTACCACTGCGACGTCGTCCTGAGATCGGCTTGATATCTTCAACTCCACAGTCGTGACTGTAGCGTTCAGGACAGGGGCGGGCCACCTCGTTGGCGGTGTTTCGCCGTATCGGTCGCGTCCCTTGGGTCCGAACCCCGGATCGACCCCTCTGGACAGGGCCGGCCGGCCTCAGAGAAGGGCGCCCCAGGCAGGTTCGTGCGTCTGAACCCGCAGGTCGAGATCGAGGTCGAACACGTCGGCGGAGTCCTCGGCCGCGCGGTCGCGGCCGACGACGGGCAACGCGGTGACGGTGCCGTACCGACGGTCGGCCGGATCCTGCGCGGATATCTCCAGAACCGCCCACACCGTGGTGGTGGTCGCGTCCATCTCGGTCCCCCAGCGGCCCGCCAGGGTCTGCACGATGCCCAGGCCCCGGCCACCCAGGCCGGACACGGAGGGCCGCGCCACCCGCGGCATGGTGGTGGACCCGCCGTCGCGCACCGAGACCTCCAACCAGCCCCCGGTCGGATCGCCCGGATCCACCTCGCCCCGCCAGGACACGCCCACGGTGTCTTCGGGGAGTGGGCTCGCGTGCCTGAGGGCGTTGCTGACCAGTTCGCTGAGGATGAGGGCGGCGTCGTCGATCCGGTCGGCGCAGACCGCCATGGCGCGCAGATCCGCGCACATGCCCTGCCGGGCCCTGGTGACGCTCTCGGGTACGTAGGGGAGGACGACGCTCCGCTCGATCTTCCGAGGGCCTTGGGGTTCCCCGTCGTCGTACGCGGTGTTGTCTCCTGACACGGCTTTCGTCCCTGCGAGTTCGTGTTTCTCGGCCAGCCCGGAACCCGCCCGAAGTGTGCCAGCGAATTCCACCAGGGGTGGAAATGCCCCGATCCCGCGCGGGGGAAACCCGATCGGGGTCGGATCCCCGGCGGCGGCACCGGTCGCGTACGCGCACATCGCCTACGCCCCAAGGCTTCGGGGCTCCTGAGGTTTTTGTCTTTTCCTGCGGGAGACAGTGCCCTGGCTACGCCTTTGCCGAAGGAAGCCCCGTTCCGCCCCGGCTCTTCGGCGTTTCGGGTACGACCGAGCCGAGTTCGGCATCCTCACCCCGGTGCCGGGGCAGGGTCACCCGCATCCGGGTACCGTTCGCCAGCCGGTGCGCGGTCACCTCACCGCCCTGTTCCCGCACCAGTTGGCGCACGATGTAGAGGCCGATCCCGAGCCCGCTGTAGCCCCTCCGGTCGCCCCGTTCACCGCTCTGGAAGAACCGTTCGAAGATCCGTTCCTCGTCCCCGGGATCGATACCGATGCCCTCGTCGTCGACGTGGATGGTGACGGTGTCCTCGTCCTCCCGCGCCCCGACCCGCACCGCCCCGCCACTCGGGGAGAACTTCAGGGCGTTCTCCAGTAACTGGTCGATGACCATGCCGGTGACCAGGGGGTCACCGACGGTCCAGAGCGTCCCGCCGGAGTCCAGCGTCAGCTCCTGCCGCTCGGCCAGCGGACGGAAGGCCGCGACCGCCTGGCCGAGCAGCTCCACCAGGTCGAAGGGCACCTTGTCGACGGTCATCTCGCCGCTCGCCACATCCGATCCGAGCCGGAGCCGTTCCACCAGTTTCGCGAGCGAACGCGCGCGGTCCAGGATGATCTCGCTCGCCTCCTGGCGGCCCTCCGGCCCCAGGCGTTCGCCCTTGCGGGACAGCAGGGCGGCGTACCCCTGGATCACCGTGACCGGGGTCCGCAGCTCGTGCCCGGTGCTGGCCAGGAAGAACTCCCGCTCCTCCTCCAGCGCCTTCTGCGCGGTGATGTCCCGGAAGTCCACCACCCACTCGTCGGTGTTCGGTATCCGCGCCATGAGGATCTCCAGCCAGCGCCCGCCCTCGTTCTTGTGCTTGACCGGTTCGCCGTGCGCGGCGGGGATCGGGAAGGGCGGCGGCTGTCCCACCATCTGCTCGGAGGTGTATCCGGTCAGTTCCGCGGCGGAGCGGTTCCACTTGCGGACCCTGCCGTCGTAGTCGAGTACCGCGATCCCGTCCGCGCTGGAGTCGGAGACCGCCTGTTCCCTGGCGCGCTGGAGCTTGAGCTCCTCGTAGGCCATGGCGTTGCCGATCGCCACCCCGGCGTGCTCGGCGAGCAGCTCCAGGAGCTCCAGCTCCACGTGGCCGACCTTGCGCTGGCTGTACAGCGCGTACAGGGCACCGTAGGGGCGGCCCTGCACGTTGGACACGCACAGGGCGATGGTGTGCAGGCCGGGCAGGTCGGCCCAGACCAGGTCCTCCAGGCTGCGGGTGGCGCTGTTGGCCAACAGCACGGACTTCCCGCTGCGCAGGAGTTCACCGAACAGGCTCGACTCCAGGGGCGCGCTGACCCCGTACAGCTCCTCGGACAGATGGGTGAGGCTGACGAGTTCCACCCGGTTCTCGTCGAGCAGGACGAAGCCGCCCGCGTCGGCGCCGGTGAGCTCGGTCAGGCTGCTGATGATGCGATCCAGGACCGACTTCAGGCTGAGGTCGGCGTTGATGTCGGCGACCACGTCGGTGAGCCGGCGGACCAGGCGGGCACGCTCCATCGCGGAGGTCTGGGCCTGGACCTCCTTCTCACTCGGGTAGAGCACGAGCACCCACCCGGCGTGCTGCCCCTGGTCGTCGTGCACACAGCCGGTACTGACCCGCACGTCGACGGCGGTCCCGTCCTTGCGCAGACGGCGGGTGAAGATCGTCAACGGGGTTCCGGCGCGCACCTGTTCGAGCACCGCACCGTACTCGGGCCTCAGTTCCTGGGGGATGATCGGCAGCTCGCCGCCGAGTACCTCGTCCGCACCCCAGCCGAACATCCGTTCGGCCGCGGGGTTCCACACGGTGACTCGGAGCTCGCCGTCGATACCGATCACCGCGTCCGCTGAAGAGGCCAGCACGGCTTCGGCGCTGAGGGGCGCGCGCTCGGAACTCACGTCGTCATAGTGCCACCTGGAAGCCCCCCGATGGCAGAGCTTCGCGCAATCCGACCAAATTCGACGGTCACAGGACCCGGGGCTCCCCCTCGCCGTCCGCCGTCATGTCGCGCGCCGCGTGCTCCCATGCCTGCATGCCGCCCGCGACGTTCACCGCGTCCCAGCCGGCCTGGTTGAGCGCCATGGTGGCCTGGCCGGAGCGGCCGCCCGAACGGCAGATGACGTAGACCCTCCGGTCCCTGGGGACCTCGTCGGCGCGTTCGCCGAGCTTCCCCAGCGGGATGTGCACGGCGCCGGGCGCGTGGCCGGCCCGCCACTCGTCGTCCTCCCGGACGTCGAGCAGGTATACGTCCTCGGGAACCTCGTTCACGAGGACCTCAGCGACCTGTCCACCGAACATGATGGTGACCCCCTGTGTCAGGTGTGTGCCAGAAAATTAGGAACCGACGGAACGGCGTGCTCGGGACCCGCGTCCAAGGGGTATGCGTGAGCACACCTTCGCCACGGCCCTGCCGACCCGCCTCGCCGCACTCGCAGCTCTTGGCCTGCTTATCACGGCCTGCGGCAACGAGCCCGTCGAGGTGAACGCACCGGCACCCGAGGCCGATGCCACCGAGACCCCCCAGACCGACGCCACCGAAACCGACGCCTCCGAGGAGAACGAGTCCGCCGAGGTGGAACTCGTGATCGAACGCTCTCTGTCCGAGGAGGACGGCCTGACCGCCGAGGAGGGCTTCGAGGAGGGCGAGTGGACCCTCACCTGCTCCCCCGCCGGCGGTAGCCACCCCGACCCCGAGACGGCCTGCGCCGAGATCGAGGAGGTCGGGACCGAGCCGTTCACCATGGACACCTCCGACATGATGTGCACGATGCAGATGGGCGGCCCCGAGGTCGTCCACGTCACCGGCCAGGTGAACGGTACCGAGGTCGACACCGAGTTCAACAAGCGCAACGGATGTGAGATCGAGCGCTTCGACCAGGTCGGCTCGGTGATCAACCCCTGATACCGACACCCGTGGGGGGCGGACCGCCCGGTCCGCCCCTCCCCGTCGTGTGCGGCGGCCCCTACGTGTAGGGGGTGTCCCAGAAGGCGACCTCGTGGCGCATCCCCTCCAGGAAGAAGCGCTCCGCCCGATCCGGGTCGGGTTCGGCCTCCTGGAGCATGCGGCCGTACCGCTCCGTCAGTTCGGTGAAGTCCGGGTCGGCGTAGGTGTCGATCCACCGCTGGTAGCGGGGGTCGTCGGGGCGGGCCTCGGCCAGTTCGAGGCCCAGGGTGTTGTAGCCCCACATACAGGGGTAGACCGCGGCGAGCCCGTCCCGGTAGTCGGCCGCCGCGTCCAGGATCCAGGACGTGTAGGCCGCGCAGGCGGGCCCCTTGTCCTTGGTGGTCAGGTCGGCACCGAACTCCCCGGACAGGGAGCGGTGCAGTTCCAGTTCCTCGTTGAGGGTGCTGTGCGCGATCCCGACCAGGTCCGCCAGGTGTCCGTCCGGTGCCTGCCAGGCCAACCGGGAGAAGGCCCGGGCGTAGTCGAGCAGGTAGAGGTGGTCCTGTTCCAACCAGTAGCGGAAGGCGCGTTCGTCGAGGTCGCCCCTGGCGATCCCGGCGACGGTCGGGTGTGCGAGTTGTTCGGCGACCAGTGGCCGCCCGAGCTGGTGAAGGTGTTCGGTGATTCCCACGCCCGGAGTGTCCCATCCGGGCGTTGTCGGCCCGAGCCCGGGAGTACCGCACCGCCGGTGACCGTTTCCGGCCCCGGACGGGCGGGTCCTCCCCTGTCCCAGCTAACGATCGAAGATCGTTGCCGACGGCCGAAAGCCGTTGCGGAGGACCGGAACACCATGCGGAAGGCACCCGAAAGCCTTCCGATTCGAGGGCCCAGGGGGCACGACGAAGACGGCCCCGGTCGCAAGTAGTACTTGCTTCCGGGGCCGTCCAGAGTCGAGTGGGCGAGGAGGGATTTGAACCCTCACATCCTTTCGGACACACGGACCTGAACCGTGCGCGTCTACCGTTCCGCCACCCGCCCGAGTGACATGCATTAAGTTGTGTTGCCAGGTGCTTCGGGCTTTTTGCCCGTTCCCCCTGGCGACATGAATAAGGCTAGCACGGCCTGGAGGTGGGTTGCACACCGTTTACGGAGGACCCGGATCCGGCCGCTGGGAGGGCCTTCCCGGGGGTGCGCCTGAAAGCAGGGGCACCCCGGCCCGGTTACGATCGTCTACACATACGGAGTGGAGTACAAAGGGAGGTACCTCGTGGGAGTGCTCCAACGCTTCGAGCGCAGGCTTGAGGGCATGATCGAAGGCACCTTCGCGATGGCCTTCAAGTCTGAGCTCCAGCCGGTCGAGGTCGCGAGCGCGGTCCAGCGGGAAATGGACGAGCGAGCAGCGATCGTCGCCCAGGGACGCACACTGGTCCCGAACGACTTCATCGTCGAGCTTTCGGCCAGTGACAAGGAGCGCCTGGAGGTCTACGCCGACAGCCTCGGCCAGGAACTCTCCAAGCTGGCTCGCGACTACGCGACCGAACAGGGTTATTCCTTCGTCGGTCCGGTGCGGGTCCAGTTCAGGTCGGACGACGGTCTCAAGACCGGTCGCTTCCGCATCCGTTCCGGTGTCGTCCGCGGAACCATGGTGAAGGACGGCGAGGTCCGCCAGCCGGTCGGTGACCCGGGCCAGGGCGCTGGTCCGCGCCAGTCCGGCCGCCCCCGGCTGCTCATCTCGCCCGGCGGCGCGACCGCCGAGGGCAACATCGCCAGCCAGGGCATGCAGCAGTCCTTCGAGCTGACCACCCCGGTCACCCTGTTGGGCCGCGGCACCGACTGCGACCTGCGTCTGGTCGACAACGGGGTCTCGCGTCACCACGTCGAGATCCGGGTCGACGGCGACGAGGTCATCCTGGAGGACAAGGGGTCCACGAACGGGACCTTCGTCAACGGACAACAGGTCAGGCAGGCACGGCTGGTGGACGGGACCAGGGTCAGCCTGGGCCGCACCACCATGACCTTCCGCAGGGACTGACCGGCCCACCCCGCGCAGCCGGAGGATCCGGCCGGACCGGACCGCAACCAACCGCCCCGGGACGGCGTCTGAAAGGTGGAAGTCCGGGTCAGGCCGGATACGGACCTGCTGTCGGATATCCGGCCGGGAGGGTAGTCTCCGCGAAGACCTGACCGATCGGGCAGAATGTCCGCGGCCGGATGGGCCGAGGACCAGCGACCCAGACTCACCGACCCGAAGGTGGGGCAGACACGGTGGCGGCGCCGATGACCGCCACCCCGGCCGAAGCACGACAGGGGCTGAAGAGCAGTTCGATGTCCAACTTGACCCTCATATTGATCAAGATCGCGTACCTCGCGGTGCTTTGGCTGTTCGTCCTCATGGCGGTCGGCGTCATCCGCACAGACCTCTTCGGACAGTCGAAGAAGAAGGCCAAGAAGAAGCCCCGGTCGTCCTCGGCCCGCCCGGCCCAGCGCCGCGCGCCGTCGTCGGCGCAGGCCCGGCCGCAGCGCCCGCGCCGCAACGAGCCCACGGTCCTGGCCGTCACCCAGGGCCCCCTCTCGGGCACCACGGTCAACCTGACCGCACAGCCCATCCTCATCGGACGCGCCCCCGACTCGACCCTGGTCATCACCGATGACTACGCGTCGGGCCGCCACGCCCGTGTCTACTCCGAAAACGGCCGCTGGTTCGTCGAGGACCTCAATTCCACGAACGGCACCTACCTCGGCCAGCAGAAGCTGAACCGCCCCCAGCCCATCACGGTGGGTCAGCCCATCCGTATCGGCAAAACCGTCCTGGAACTGCGCAAATGACAATCGCTCTCCGATACGCGGCGTACTCCGACGTAGGATGCCTCCGCGAAGGCAACGAAGACTCCGGCTACGCCGGCCAACACCTCCTCGCGGTAGCCGACGGCATGGGCGGTTACGCGGGCGGTGAGGTGGCCAGCTCCATCGCCATCGGATCCCTCCGCCAGCTCGACACCCCGGACGACCCCAGGGCCGAGGAGATGGCCGAGGTCCTCCAGCGCGCCGTCGAGCGTGCCAACGAGTCGCTTGCCATCCGCATCCGGCAGGAACCCCAGCTGGAGAACATGGGCACCACCCTGACCGCCATGCTGTGGTCGGGTTCCCAGGTCGCGCTGATCCACATCGGCGACTCACGCGCCTACCTGCTGCGTGGACCGCGTTTCGAGCAGATCACCCACGACCACACCCTGGTGCAGACCCTCGTCGACGAGGGAAAGATCACCGAGGAGGAGGTCGCCACCCACCCGCAGCGGTCCCTGATCCTGCGTGCGCTGGACGGCAAGACCCCGGTCGACCCGGACATCTCCATCAGCAGGGCGAAGCCGGGCGACCGCTACATGCTCTGCTCCGACGGGCTGTCCGGCGTGGTCAGCAAGAAGACCATCCACGAGACGCTCGCCACCCAGAACGACCCGCGCGCGGCCGCCAAAAAGCTGATCGAACTGGCCATCCGCGGCGGCGGGCCGGACAACATCACCGCGGTCGTCGCCGACGTCATCGAGACGGAAACCGACCGCGAGGGCCCCACGCTCGCCGCCCAGACGGTCGGTGCCGCGGACCAGCGCGACGAGTCCACCGGCCCCAACGAGACCAGCCCGGCCAGGCGGGCCCAGGAACTGCGCGGCGGCGGTGACACCGCCGAGATGGACCCCGTCCGGGCGGACGTCCCGGGCCAGGAAACGGACGAGAGCCCCTACGAGGAGCAGCCGTACGACACCCATGACGCCCCGACCCCGCGCGGCCGGGAACCCGAGGCGGAGTACCGCACGCGCAGCTGGTGGCCGATCATCCTCGTCTTCCTCGTCGTGGTCGCCCTGGTCGCGGGCAGCGGCTACTACTTCGGCCGCCAGTACATCGAGAGCCAGTACTACGTGGGGGCCTCCCCGGACGGCGAGACGGTCAGCGTCTACCAGGGCATCGACACCGACATCGCGGGCTTCAGCCTCTCCGATGAGATCGAGAGCACCGACCTGAGGATCGAGTCCCTCCCGCAGGCCGACCAGGAGCTGGTCGCTAACACCATCACGGCGGACGACCGGGAAGGCGCCGTCCGGGTCGTCGCCGACCTCGAGGAAGCCGCGAGCGGTACCAGCGCGGACGAGGACGCCGGCAACGGGACCGAGACCGAGGAATCGGGGTGACCCCGTGAGCACCGCAACCCCTGAGGCGCCCACGGCGCTGCCCCCGGTTCAACGCCGCAACGCCGAGCTCGTCCTGATCGGGCTCACCATCGTCATCACCATGAGCGCGATCGCGGTCTCCGGGCTCAACCTCAACGGTGCCGTCCCCGGCGCCATGTGGGGGTACGGCCTGATCTTCGGTGCGATGGCGCTCGCCACGCACATCGCGCTGCGCTTCATCGCCCCCTATGCCGACCCCCTGATCCTGCCCTGCGCGCTGTTCCTGAACGGCATCGGCGTCGCGATGATCTGGCGCCTGGACGCCGCCGAATCCGGCGACATCGAGCACGCCGGTGTCGGCATGCAGCTGATCTGGACCGCGGTCGGCATGGTCCTGTGCATCGCCCTGCTGTTCTTCCTCAAGGAACCGCGGGTCCTGCAGCGCTACACCTACATCAGCGCCCTGGTGGCGCTGGTCCTCATCGCGCTGCCGATGGTCCCGGGCCTGGGCATCTCCGAATTCGGCGCCCGACGGTGGATCGGGTTCGGCGGCTTCACGGTGCAGCCTTCGGAGTTCGCGAAGATCGCCCTGGTGGTCTTCCTCTCCTCGTATCTGGTCACCAAGCGGCAGGTGCTGTCACTGGCGGCCAAGCAGGTGAAGATCGGCCGGTTCAAGATCATGGACCTGCCGCGCGCCCGCGACTTCATGCCGATGGTCGTGGGCTGGGTCGCCGCGATCGGCCTGCTGGTCATCACCAAGGACCTCGGGACCTCGCTGCTGCTCTTCGGCACCTTCCTCGCGATGCTGTACGTCGCCACGCAGCGCTCCTCCTGGGTGATCATCGGGGTGAGCCTGTTCCTGGCGGCGGCGACGCTCGCCTTCCGGCTCTTCTGGCACTTCCGTCAGCGCGTCGACATCTGGTTCAACGCCTACGACCAGGAGGTCTACTACCGGCTGGGCGGCAGTGAACAGCTGGTCAAGGGCCAGATCGGTATGGCCTACGGCGGTACCACCGGCACCGGGATGGGCGGCGGACAGGCGCACCACATCTTCGCCGCGGACAGCGACTTCATCCTCGCCTCACTGGGTGAGGACCTGGGCCTGACCGGTCTCATGGCCATCCTGGTCGTCATCTTCCTCCTGGTGGAGCGGGGCATGCGTATCGCACTGGCCTCACGTGAGCTGTTCGTCAAGATGCTGGCCAGCGGGCTGGCCTTCGTCATGTGCTTCCAGGTGTTCGTGGTGCTCGGCGGGCTGACCCGGACCATCCCGCTGACCGGTATGACCACACCCTTCCTCGCCGCGGGCGGATCGGCCCTGATGGCCAGCTGGCTCATGATCGGCCTGCTCCTCCGGATGAGCGACAACGCGCGAAGCCCGGCCCCGCAGGCGATCCAGGACGAGGGGGCCACCCAGGTGATCCAACGATGAACACACCCATCCGACGCCTCAGCGTCTTCGCCATGATCCTGTTCGGCGCCCTGATGCTCCAGCTCACCTGGATCCAGGGCTTCCAGGCGGAGGCGATCCGCGAGGACCCGCTGAACGGGCGCCAGTACACCGAGCGGCTCACCGAGCAGCGCGGCCCGATCGTCGTCGGCGACGAGAACGTCGCCTTCTCCACGGACATCTCCGAGGAGGACGACCCGGCGCGCTACCAGCGGGAGTACACCGGAGGGGCCCTGTACACCCCGGTGGTGGGCTCCTTCCGCCAGTTCGGCGCCTCGGGCATCGAGTCGACCGAGAACGCCCTGTTGGACGGCAGCGACGACAGGCTCGCGGTGCGCAACTTCCGCGACATCATCACCGGCCGGGAGCCCGAGGGGGCGCGGGTCGAGCTGACCATCGACCCCGCGGTGCAGGAGGCCGGGTTCAACGGCTTCCGGGACCTGGGCATGAACGGTGCCGCCGTCGCCATCGAGCCCGACACCGGTGCCATCCTCGGTTCGGTCTCCTACCCCTCCTACGACGCCAACGACGTCTCGAGTGTCACCGACACCACCGAGGCCACCGAGAACTACGTGGCCCTGGAGAACGACGAGGACCAGCCCCTGCTCAACCGGGCCCTCCGAGAGCGCTACCCCCCGGGTTCGACGTTCAAGGTCGTGACCGCGGCCGCCGCCATCGAGTACCTGGACGCGGGTCCGGACAGCACGATGGAGGCCCCGGACGTGCTGGAGCTGGGCCGCACCCTGCCCAACGCCACCCCGGGCGGCACCTGCAACAACGGGCAGCCGGACACCCTGGCCCACTCGATCCAGATCTCCTGCAACACCTCCTTCGCCAACTGGGCGATCGAGGTGGGCGGCGAGAACCTGTCCGAGCAGGCCACGGCCTTCGGGTTCAACCGGGAGGAGGACGAACTCAACGTCCCCCTGAACGTGATCCCGAGCCGGGCCCCGGCCGAGGAGGACCGCAACATCCTGGGCCGTGCGGGCATCGGCCAGTCCAACGTGGAGGCCACACCGCTGCAGATGGCCATGGTGGCGGCCGGTGTCGCCAACTCCGGCGACGTCATGCACCCGTACCTGGTCGACTCGGTCCGCGACGCCGACCGCTCCGTCGTCACCCAGACCACCCCCGACGTGTACAGCCAGGCCGTGAGCCCCAGCACCGCGTCCACGCTCAAGGACATGATGGTCCGGGTGACGGGCCCGGACGGGTCCGGCCCCAACGCCGCCATCCCGGGCATGGACGTGGCGGGCAAGACGGGTACCGCCGAGACCGGCAACGACCTCGGAACCCACAACTGGTTCATCGGTTTCGCACCCGCCGACGATCCGCAGATCGCGGTCGCGGTGGTCATCGAGCACGGTGGCGGCAGCGGAGGTTCGCTGGCCGCGCCGATCGCTCGCCAGATGATGGAGGCAGTGGTTCTGTAGTGAGCGCCTACGAGCCGTCTTCACGGAACGGCCCCGGTGAACTGGCCGGGGCCGTTCTGAGTGACCGTTACCGACTGGAGGAGCAGATCGGCTCCGGAGGGATGGGCACCGTGTGGCGGGCGACCGACACACTGCTCAACAGATCCGTGGCCGTGAAGCTGCTCCACCCGGCCCAGATGGCCGAACCGACGGCCCGAGAGCGCTTCCGGACGGAGGGCAGGATCACCGCGGGGCTGTCCCACCCCGGTATCGCCCAGGTCTACGACTACGGGGAGGAGGAGGGCCGCGCGTTCCTGATCATGGAACTGGTGGTCAGCGAACCCCTCTCCCAGGTGTTGCGCGAGCAGGGCCGCCTCAGCGCCGACCAGACCCTCGACTTCGTGTGCCAGGCCGCCAAGGCCCTCGCCGCGGCGCACGCCCGCGGTGTGGTCCACCGCGACATCAAGCCCGGCAACCTGCTGGTGGCGGAGGACGGCCAGCTCAAACTGACCGACTTCGGTATCGCGCGCGGGGACACCTCGGTGACCCTCACACAGACCGGCATGGTCATGGGGACCGCCCAGTACATCTCGCCGGAGCAGGCGTCGGGGCGGCCCGCGAGCGCGGCCTCCGACCTGTACGCGCTCGGTGTGGTGGCCTACGAGTGTCTGTCGGGACAACCCCCCTTCACCGGGGACAGTCCCGTGGCCCTGGCCCTGGCGCACACCCGCGACGACCCGCCGGAGCTCCCCCCGCACGTGCCCGCGGAGATCGACAACCTGGTCTTCTCCCTGCTGCAGAAGAACCCGGGGGACCGTCCCTCCTCGGCCGGCGAGGTGGCCCACCTGGCGGCGGTCATCCGCTCCAACGCGGGCACCGGGCCGCCGACCCCGTCCACCGGGTTCAACGGCATGGCTCAGACGATGGTGGTCGGCGCCGTCCCGGACGACGGTCCGCGGACCGGGCCGTCCGGTCCGGTCCGGCGCACCTCCGGCCAGAACCCCGTCCCTCCGGTCCAGGAGGAGGGCTCGGCTACGCTGGCTGAGGATCCTGGGCCCGGTCGCCGGACGCGGATGCCCATGGTGCTGGCGGCCGTGGCGGCGACCGTCCTGATCGCGGCCGCGGCCGTGGCCGGTTTCCTCTCCGCCGGTGACAACGACGCCGAGAACGTCAACAACTCCACCAAGCCCCCGGCCTCGGACGTCACCCCCTCCCCCACACCCAGTGGGGAACCGGAGGAGGAAGAGGCTCCCGAAGCTCCGGTTCAGGTCGAGGAGACCCCTGAGTGGGTCCCCCAGCCCGAGGAGTGGGAGGAGACCGAGAGCCCCGCTCCCAGCGAGGGCGAGGAGGAAGAACCCACCTCCCCGGAGGACGAGGGCACCGAGGTCCCCGATGACGGTGACTCCGGCACGGAGGACCCCGGTACCGTCCCTCCGGAGGACGAAGGCGGAGGCGGCGACGAAGACGGGGGCGGGGGCGAAGGCACAGGCGCAGGAGGCGGCTCTCAGCAGGGCAGCACCTGAACAGGCAATGAGCGAGAGACGATCAGGGTAGGCAGCGGCCCGAGGGCGGCTTCCGGAAGACACGAGGATTAGTGCACGACATGTCCCAGCCCCGGCTCCTCGGCGGACGCTACGAACTCGACACAGTGGTCGGGCGCGGCGGCATGGCCGAGGTACACCGCGCACGCGACCTGCGGCTCGACCGTCTCGTCGCGATCAAGACGCTCCGACACGACCTGGCACGCGACCATATCTTCCAGGCGCGTTTCCGCAGGGAGGCGCAGTCGGCGGCCTCCCTCAACCACCCGGCGATCATCGCGGTCTACGACACCGGCGAGGACATGGTCGAGGGGGTGTCCCTGCCGTACATCGTCATGGAGTACGTGGACGGTCGCACGCTCAAGGAGCTCCTCGACGACGACCGCAAGCTGCTGCCGGAGCGTTCGGCGGAGCTGGTGGACGGCATCCTGAAGGCTCTCGAGTACAGCCATGACAACGGGATCGTGCACCGGGACATCAAGCCCGCGAACGTCATGCTGACCCGGGGCGCCGACGTCAAGGTGATGGACTTCGGTATCGCCCGGTCGATGGACGACAACCAGGCGACGATGACCCAGACCTCCCAGGTCATCGGTACCGCGCAGTACCTCTCCCCGGAACAGGCGCGCGGTGAGCGCGTGGATCCGCGCAGCGACATCTACTCCACCGGCTGTGTGCTCTACGAGCTGCTCACCGGGCGCCCGCCGTTCACCGGCGACTCCCCCGTGTCGATCGCCTACCAGCACGTCCGGGAGGACCCGGTCCCGCCGTCCGAGGTGGACCCGCAGGTCCCGGACTGGCTGGAGGACGTCACCCTCCGGGCGATGACCAAGGACCGCGAGGAGCGGTACCAGAACGCCGCGGAGATGCGCGCCGACATCCAGCGTGGCCTGGCCGGGATGCCCACCCAGGCGGGCACCATGGCGATGGCCGCTGCGGGCGCGACCACCACGCTGCCGCCCGCGGACGAGGGCCGGTACGACGACTACGACGATTACGACGACGACTACCGGGACGACCGGAGGGGCGGCGGGGGCAAGACCGCCCTGTGGGTGCTCCTGGCGCTCGGCGTGATCGGCTCCATCGCCCTGGTCTTCTTCATCATCAACGGCGGGTTCGGCGAAGCCGAACCGGAGACGATGGCGATCCCCGACCTCGCGGGCAGTTCGCTCGCGGAGGCGGAGGCCGTGCTCATCGAGGACGGCTTCGAGAACTACCGCAACGAGGAACGGGCCAGCGAGGACGTGGAGGAGGGGACGGTCATCGAGACCGACCCCGAGGCCGGCTCCGAGATCGAGGCCACCGACCAGATCGTCATCTACGTCTCCTCCGGCCCCGGGGCGATGGAGATCCCCGCGGTGGAGGGGCAGAACGAGTCCGAGGCGATGTCCACGCTGACCAACGCCGGGTTCGAGAACGTCACCACCGAACGCAGGGCGAACGACAGCATCGCGGAGAACAGCGCCGTCGGCACGGACCCCTCCGCGGGCAACGAGGTCGACCCCTCCGAGGAGATCACGCTGATCATCTCCTCCGGCCCCGACCAGGTGGGGGTCCCGGACCTGCAGGGAATGACGCGTGAACAGGCCCAGTCCGCGCTGGACCAGGCGGGGCTGACCGCCCAGTTCCAGGAGCAGGAGACCGCTGACGCCGCCGAGGGCACCGTGATCGGCCAGTCCCCGGCCGCCGGGCAGAACGTCAACCCCGACACCACGGTGACCGTGACGATCGCGGTGGCTCCGGTCGAGGAGCCCGAGGAGCCCGAGGAGCCGACCGACCCGGAGGAGCCGGAGGAGCCGACCGACCCGGAGCAGCCGGAGATCCCGCTGCCGCCGGGAGGCGACGACTTCATCTTCTCCAGGCCCTGATCCGACCAGCGGAAAGCGACGGAGGCGGGGGTGCTCGGCGGAGCGCCCCCGCCTCCGGGCTTTTCGTTGGAGGGCAGGCGTCCCCGAAGCCGTTGGGCTTTTGGAACCTCCCTCCGGTGACGAAGACCCCACCCTGGGCGTAGACTGTGGTTTCATTCCGAACCGCCCCACCTCATGGAGCAGCGACCGTGCCCAAGTCCCGCAGCGATCGCAAGAAGAAGGCTGTCTACACCCCGCCTCCTTCCAAAGAGAAGCCGAAGGTCAGTCCGCGTTGGCTGGTGCCGACGATGCTGGGCTTCTTCATCGTGGGCATTCTCTGGATCGCGGTCTACTACATCGCGGGTTCCTACGTGCCCTACATGCAGGACTGGCACAACTGGAACCTGCTGATCGGCTTCAGTGGGATCATCGTGGCCGTCGTCCTGTCCACGCGCTGGCACTGACCGGTTTCTCCCTCCCCCGGGCGCGACGCCCCCTGTCGCACGCGGGGTCCGACAACGGCGTCAACGTCCCCTCATGAGCGTTCGACCAGCCTTGATCAGGTTTTCCACAGGGTTATCCACAGGCTGTGGGTAGCTCTGTTCGCGTATCCGAAACGGTTCCCGGGTCTGCGGTCCGGACATGCGGAAGGCCCCCGGAGACTCTCCGGGGGCCTTCCGCATGCTTCTGCGAGCCGTTCAGGGGCCGGGCGCCGGCGGGCTGGCTCCCTCAGGCGGGCGTGGCCAGAGACCACAGCGTCGGGGCCAGGAACACCAGGACCACCAGCAGTCCGACGAACAGGGCCACCATGAGCGTGTGCACGAGAGTGCGCCTGGCCGCCTGCTCCGAGCCGGTCGGCAGGTAGGCGAACACCGCGCCGACGGCCAGCCCCGCGACCAGACCGCCGATGTGGGCGGTCCAGGAGATCCCGGGGACCAGGAAGGTGATGCCCAGGTTGAGCACCAACAGGACCAGGATCATCCGCATGTCCAGCCGGAGGCGCTGACCGATCACGAACACCGCCCCGAAGAGGGCGAAGATCGCCCCGGAGGCCCCCACCGAGAGCTGGGCCGGGGCGAAGAGCAGGCTCATGACCGAGCCGGACAGGGCCCCCACGACCCACAGCGCCAGGAAACGGCCGTGTCCGAGCCAGCGTTCCAACTGCTGTCCCAGGAGGTACATCGCGTACCCGTTGAACAGCAGGTGGAGGACCCCGCCGTGCAGGAAGGCCGCGGTGATCAGCCGGTACCACTCGTTCTGCACGAGGGCGGCGAACCCGTGCATGCCGAACACGGCCACCAGGGACGAGCGGCCGGCCTGGCCGACGGGGTCCGATGTGCCCAGCTGGAGTAGGAAACCCACCGCCATCATGCCCAGGATGGTCCAGGTCACGTACGGCTTCCGGACGACCCTGCCCCCGAAGGTGGTCCGTGCGGACCGCACCTTGCGGTTCCCCTCCGCCACGCACTCGGGGCACTGGAACCCGACCGAAGCCTCGACCATGCAGTCGGGGCAGATCGGGCGTGCGCACCGGGTGCAGCTGACCCCGGTCTCGCGTCCGGTGTGCCGGTAACAGGTACGCGGCGCTCCCGGCTCGGATCCGGGGCCGGACGGTGATCCGGGCGGAGGGGGAGATGCGGTCATCGGCGGGTCGTCACTCCTTGGGTCTCACCACTGGCATGTCCGCCCTAGCGGTCGATCTCGATGCTGTTGATCACCACGTCCTCGTGGGGACGGTCCTGCGCGTCGGTCGCGACCTTGGTGATCGCGGTGACGACGTCACTGCCCTCGACGACCTCGCCGAAGATGGTGTGGCGGCCGTCGAGCCAGTACGGCTCACCGACGGTGATGAAGAACTGCGAGCCGTTCGTGCCCGGACCGGCGTTCGCCATGGCCAGCAGGAACGGGCGGTCGAAGCGCAGGCTCGGGTGGATCTCGTCGTCGAAGGTGTAGCCGGGGCCGCCGCGACCGGTGCCCAGCGGGTCCCCGCCCTGGACCATGAAGCCGTCGATGACACGGTGGAAGATCGTGCCCTCGTAAAGGCTGCTGTTGGACGGCTTGCCCGTGGTGGGGTCCATCCACTGCTTGGAGCCGTCGGCCAGCCCGATGAAGTTGGCGACCGTCTCGGGCGCCTGCTCCTCGAAGAGCTTGACAACGATGATTCCCTTGGAGGTGTTCAGCCGCGCGGTGGGCTGCCCCTTGGAGTCCGACACCTCAGTGCCTTTCGGTCGAGTGAGATTACGTGCTCACGTTACCCCTCCGTCCACCGCGTTTTGCCTGAACCCGACCTCCGGCAGAGGGTATCCGCCGCCGGGTCGGCTTCGGGGCCTCCCCGAAGTCACCTGAGGACTGCCAGTGTCGAAACGTAGATCACAGACGCAGAGGACGTAAGTTGAGATAACACCCGGATCACGGGGAAGGACGACGAGAAGCCGCCCATCGTGGCCGTTACGTCTTGGCCACCGGGTGGTGGGACCGTACGAACCGGTGAACGATCGAAGGAGCTGACGACGTGCCTATCACTGCCAAGCGTCGCAAGGCACAGAAGGAGGCGGAGGCGACCCTCGCCCGCCTGCAGGACCTTGCCAAGGAACAGGCCGACCGGATCGGCCCGTACGCCGACCAGGCACGGGACCAGGCAGCCATCAAGCTCCTCCAGGCTCGTGGTTGGACCGCCCCCCGTCTGGAGACCGCGGCACTGCGGTTCGAGGACACCGTGGCGCCCCGGGTGGCGGAGATGCTGACCACCGCCGCGCAGAGGATCGACCCGAACCCGGGCCGCCGGGGCCTGCGGCTGTTCCGCGGCGGGAACCGCCGTATCCCCCGCGGGGCCCTGATCGGCGGTGCCGCCGTGATCGGCGGTGTGGTCGTGTACTCACTCATCCGCATGCGCCAGGCCTCCCAGGACGCCGAGTGGCAGGAACACCTGGACCAGGCCCGCGAGCAGGTTCGCGAGACCCGCGAGAACCTGGAGGAGAAGGCCTCGGACGTCGCTGACAGCGCGGCCGAGACCGCCAAGGCCACCAAGTCCAAGGCGAAGGAGACGGCGCGTGCCGCCACGGGTAAGGGCAGCGCGCAGGAAGACGGGCGCTCCGGACGCTGAGGTCACCCTCCCGGTGCGGGCACACCCTCTCCGGGAGGGCCCCGCCGGGCCGGGTGGACCGACCGCCCGGCCCCGCCACCCGTCTCCCGATCCCGCCGGCGGGCAGGAACAGCTGCCCTGCTGGTTATCCCTGCCCGTTGTCCTTGATGATGCGGTAGACCAGCGGGTACTTCCAGTTCCGGCCCGTCATGCTGACGATGGTCGCGATGATCGGCATGACGAACCATCCGACGACGATGCCGAGCAGGGCGAGGATCGGAACGAGCAACCAGAAGAGCAGTCCGCTCACGATCGCGCCGATGAAGCAGAAGAGCTGGAAGTTGAGCGCCTCCATGGCCTGCCGCCGCAGGTAGGGCGACAGGTCCCCGCTGACGATCAGTAGGAGCAGCGGGGTGAGGAAGGGCATGTAGTACACGGAGAGATGCCCCGCCGCGGCGGCCACCTTCTCCACGGGGTTGTCCGTGGTCGGCCCCGCTGAGCCCTTTCCGTCGCCCTTGGTCCGGCCCCCGTTCTGGTGGGACACGCTCGGGGTGTGCCCGGTCCCCCCGGGGGAGACCTGGACTCCGAGGTCCTCGGTGAGGGGGACGAGCTCGGAACTGACCTTGGCCCTCATGGCCTGGTCGAGACGTTCCTCGAACTCGTCCTCGTCCAACTGTCCCTGCGAGTAGGCCTCACGGAGCACGTCGCCCACCGCGTCCCTGTCCGCGTGGGTGAGCCGGAGCTGTGTTCGGGGGACGGGGCTCTGATCCCACGGGTACCGCTTCTGCGGATTCTGAGGGTTCTGCACGGCCATCCCCACTCCCAACGCGCTTTGCCGGGCGCGGCCGTACGAGGATGACCACGCCCTCCTCTCATGATGAGGCACAACGGCGTGTGCGGATATGGGGGGCGTCCCTGATCCTCCCCTGACCCGACCCTCCCCCCGAAGGAGGAGGGCGGCATCGACTTTGGTCGGGACGCGCTGTGCCCTCCCGCGCCGTCACGGCCTTAACGGCCTGACGTGAACATCCTCGTATCCGGCCCCCAGCCGCCCGGGCTCCCCTCCCTGGCGGCCGCCCTGTCACTGACGGGCGACGACAGGCACCCCGGACCGTACCGGCTCCTCCTGGGCGTGCTCCTCCTCATAGTGTCGTTCGGCGCTGGTGAGCAGTTCGTACCAGCTGGTGACGTCCTTGCGCCGGCGCAGCAGGGCGCGACGCTCCCGTTCGGTCATGCCTCCCCAGACACCGAACTCGATCCGGCTGTCCAGCGCCTCCGCGAGGCACTGGGTACGGACCGGGCAGCCCCTGCAGATCAGCTTGGCTCGGTTCTGCGCGGCGCCCTGTACGAACAGGGCGTCGGGGTCGATTTCGCGGCACTTGGCACGAGCCGCCATCTTCTCGTTCCACATGTTGCCCCACTCCCAAGATCAGCATGTGTGGTGATCGGAACCCACCGGTCGGCGCGGCCGTCGGTGGACGAGGGACAGCTGGCCGATGCGAGGACGGTGCACGAAGCCGGGCGGGGGGCCGCGCGGCTCGCCTTCGGGGGTCGATCGTTTCGGCGCGCTGTGTTCCTCGTTGTCGTTGGTGTCGAAACTACGGATCGTCCGAGTTCACCAACAGGCCCCAAGAGGCCTATTTCTCATATGGCCCAGTAGGACCATTGCTTCCTGGGGAAGTGTCATCATACACACACGGAGAGTCACTGCATGTGATACAGGCACCTCCTGGCAATCACAATGAAAGGTCAGTCTCAGACCATTCCCTGGAAACCGTGATGACCTGCGACTTCACGTCATCCCATGAGCGACTGACCCCACGGCGACAGGCTCGATCGGGCTGGGGGGCCTGCGACCGAACCCACCCGATCGGGCTATGCGGACCCCCCGGTCGGACACACTGGGCAACACCACAGATCACCCATTTCCCACCCACACGGTCAGAAACAGAACTACCGTTTAGTAACCTAAGAAAATTTTCCCGATTCGACCAGGATGATCCTTATGAACCTGGTCAAATAGCCCAACTTATGGATTTCCACACGAATACTTCATAGGTCGTGATTCCAGACGCATGTGCCCCGAGGATCCGACGGGGTGGGCGGGGGCGGGGAGCACTGGGGTGTCCCAGGGCTGCTCGGGTGGGGAACGGGGGGCGGGCCGCGCCGCGAGGGGCCCGGACGGAGGGTGGCGCTTCCGCCGGAGCACAGGCCGCACCAGGAAGGCCGGCGACGCCGCGAGGGCCAACCACGCAGAGGGCTGGTCGCGCCAGGAAGGCCGGTGTCACCCCCTCCGGGGCCCTGGGCCCTCTGGCGGCTTCCGGGCGCTGTCCGGGCACCTCACGGCCGGGCAGAGACCCGGATGCTGCTCCGCTGCTCCGCTGCTCCGCTGAAAGGTCGTGGAGGTTGGGGGAGACCGGAGAGGAGGTGGCCCAGGGCCGAGCGCCCCGAGTACGTACCGGAAGCTGGAAACACGGAACGGGGACCCCCGAAGGAGTCCCCGAACGCTACGTCTGATCTGCTGTTTTCCTGTGTGGAGCCAAGGGGAGTCGAACCCCTGACCTCCGGTATGCAAAACCGGCGCTCTGCCAGCTGAGCTATGGCCCCGTGGACCCGGGTCTGAGCCCGGTTCACTTGCAGAGCATACCCGCATCGGAAGCGGTCCCGGTCACGGAGCCAGAAGAACCCGGGGTCCGGGGGTTGACCAGGGACCGGACACAGCACAAAGCCGTGGGTCGCACCACGGGATTGTCGGCCCACCCACGTCTTCGTGTCACTCTGAAACGGACACTCGGTGACACACGCAGGTGTACACCGTCGACCCGTTCATGGAAACCTCCCGGCCCCCTGACGGCGGCCGAATGGACCCGCTGATCAGCTCTCGCTGGCCGCGGTGGCTTCCGTCCACAGGTCGAGCTCGGCACGGTCCGCCTGGATCTTGCGGTAGACGGCGAAAGCCCCGAGGGCCACCAGCGCCAGAACGATGATCTTCTTCACTGTCCGGACCCTTTCTCTGTTGGAAAACCGGTCGTACACACGGGCACCCGCCCTGGGGCGAGGGCTCCGCGGGCAACTTTATGAGGTTGTCACCTAGCAGACTAGCAAGCCACCGCGGGCGGTCCCTGCCACAGAGGACCGATTCGCACCGGCTTCTTCCTCCGTTCCGCCCCGAGACGGCCCCAGACGGTCAGGTCAACAGCGCCATCCGGCGCAGAATCTCCACTGTGGCCTGCTCAGACGCTGCGATCCGGGTGAGGTTCTCCCACACCCGACGACAGGAGCGAACGGATTCCTCGGCCTCGGCGATTCTGCCCCCGGAAGTAGCCTCGACGTAGGCGAGGTCGGCCTCGTCCTCCTCGAACTCCAGGATCGAGAAGGGACCCGCCAGGCCCGCGTGCGGACCGGCTGAGGTCGGCAGAAGCTGGACCGTCACACGCTCGGTGCCGGTGGCCAGCTCCACGAGCCTGGTGGCCTGCCCCCGCAGCAGCCCCAGATCGGCTGAGACGCGTTGGAGGGCGTCCTCCTCCACGACCGCGTGGTAGCGGACCGAGGAGCCGGGATCGAGGAGCTCCTGGCGTTTCAGGTAGGCGGCGACCATACGCTCGACGGCGTCCTCCCCGTAGCCGAGAGAACGCGCCAGGGTTGCGGTGTAGTCGGGTGTCTGGAGGAGGTCGGGCACGAGAATGCCTGCGTAGGTCCGCAGGGACACCGCTCCGGCCTCGTTTCCCACGTAGGCGGAGGAGAGGACGTCCTCGTACTCGGTCCACCAAGGCCTCAGCCTTGATTCGCGGACAAGCGTCAAAATGGCCTCGCGCTGTCCTCCCGTGACCCCGTACAGCCGCAGCAGCGCGGAGATCTCCATCACCGAGGGCCACTTGCGGATACCGGTCTCGATGTGGCCGAGTTTGGCCGGAGACCACTCCAGTTCCTCCGCCACGTCGTTGAGGGTCATACCCGCCTGCACACGGCGGCGGCGAAGTTCGGCGGACAGTCGCCGCCGACGGACCGTGGGGCTGGTCATAACACTGATCCAATGACGCAGAGTGTCGAGGGTGTGCCACCAGCGAAACACGACATCTAGCATCTAGCAATGAGTTTCTAGAAAAGAGCGGCCGTTTCGATGCATTAGAGGCCGGACCGCAGGCACGCCCCCCACAGCAAAAGCATCACTTTTGTTACGTTAGGTAACTGAAGTTGTGTACCAGGACAAGAGTTGTGCACCAGGAAGCCACAGGAAAGGGAGAGGGCGACATCTTTCTCTCCGGCTCCACCGCTCACATCAGGACTGGGGCCCCTCGTGTCATGTCGGGCCTTGGTGGATTCGTGGAGGAGTGGGCTCATGGACGAGTGGGCGGGGTGGATTGGTGGACTCGTGAGTCGCCGGGCTGACTGGCCGGCGGGTCTGCTGCCGAGATCGCTACGAGGGATCCAGGGCTTCGGGATTCCGGTACTCCGTGTCGCCTATGTCTCAGCCCGGCGTCCGGGGGGAGAAAGCGCGTACGATGCTTGAGGTGCCCGTTCCGGCGGGCGTGCCCGCACACATAGAGGAACTCCATGAGCTACCCGCTTGACGACGCCGAGCAGCTGATCGCGAACGCGGAGGCCCAGATGCCCCCGAGCACCCGATCACGCCTCATCGCGAAACTCCGTATGGGTAAGCACATCGACGACGCAGCGGGAGAGCTGGACATCAGCCCCAAGCAGGTCTTCTCGACCGCACGCGTCCTCAAGCCCTTCGGTGAGCAGCTCGACGCGACCCTCACCGAGCAGCGAGACCCGTCCCTGCCCCACGGCAGCGTCACCGGGTACAACAAACGCTGCCGGTGCCCGGAGTGCAGGAGTGCCCTCCAACAGCGTGTCTGAGGAGCCCAGAACACCTCTGGGGAGCCCAGAACACCTCTGGCCAGACCTCCCGATGCCGGTGTTCTGAGCTCCTTGTTCTGCCCCCTGTCCTGTTCCGGACACCCTCTCCACCTGCGTCTACACGCTGTTAACCCAGACTTCTCGAATGAATAAGGCCCTCGGAGGCTTATCGGGCCGAGAGTTTGGGGAAACCGCTGAACATGAACGAGCACGTGGACTGGTCGGCGATGAGCGAGGACGACTTCGTTGCGCTGTTGAGGCAGCTCATCGAAATCCCGGAAGCTGACGAGGACTAGCGAGAACCCGCTCCGGCGGCTTCCGCCCTCCGGAGTGGAACCGCACTACGGAGATGCCCCCGATCCCTCCGACCACCGCTGTCCTTACCCCTACTCCTGGAGACGGTCCTGGCGAACGAGCTCGGACGGCTACAGGGAGGCGAGATCCAGGGGGCATGCCTGAGGAGGGCAGCTGCGAGAGGCCGTTCCGGAGGCACTACCGCGCCAGCGCCAACCACACGGTAGGGCGCCGCTCCAAGACCGCATGAGGGGGTACTGGAGGTACACCATCGGTGGCCGGCGCTCGGCCTCCGCCAGGTGTGCTCACACCACCAGGGGTGCGCCAACAGGCCGATACCTCGGTCAACGTGCCGTACCTGGACACGATCGCTTTCATCCTCGGCATCACCCGCGAGGAAATCGAAGCCGCCGACCTCCACGCCTGACCCCCCACCAACCCCCTCACGCCCTGGGGGTTGCCGCGCTTGTCAGGCTCCCGGCCCCCAAGGGGTTGTGAACCCGAACCATCCGCTGTTTGAAGCCGCACCCGCGCAGACCCCCTCAGCCCCAGGGGGTCACAGAACGTGCACCTGGTTTACCCTCCCCCGGTGGTGGGGGTTGGCCGGAGCGCGGTGGGCGGCGCCCGGACACAGGGGGTTTCGCCAGACGTGGGGACACGCATCTCTGGAACACATCAGTGGTCCAGGGGGGTTGGCGAGCTACGGGCCTCGCCCTTTTCCAGATCCAGTCGTAGAAAGATCAAGCACGTCCCGCGAGGTGCGTAGCGGCCTCCGAGTACGCCCTACACCAGCCCCCACAGGGCTCAGCCGGACGAACACCGGGCCCAGACCACCCCAGGGGGGTGCCTTGAACCCCGACCACAGACCGATGGAAGGCACCACCCGCGCAGACCCCCGCACCCCCACCACGGTGATCTTGCTACCAGAAGCAACCTCGGCGCCGACATTGCTCCTGGTAGCAAGATCACCGCAAAAAAGAGGAGCCGAACCCACCCACCCGGAAAAACCCCTCCAAGCCACCCCCGGGAGGGCCGGCACCCCGACCCTGGGGGCCTGCACCCCAGCCCCCAGGGGGCGGGCCCCGGGAGGGCGGGCACCCCCCGGGGGGCCGGCACCCCAGCCAACAACCCCGCTTTTCACATGTTCACAAACCACCACAAAAAAAGAAGAGAGAGAAGCCCGCACCAGCGAACCCCTCCCCCTTCTTCTCAAGAAAAACCGTGGCAGCGACCTACTCTCCCACCCCACCACAGGGCAGTACCATCAGCGCAAGGAGACTTAACGACCGGGTTCGGAATGAGACCGAGTGTGACCCTCCTGCTACAACCACCACGGAAACCAACAACCACCCCGCAAGCTCAACCCCACCCAAAACAGGGGAACCCACACGGCGGAAAACCGTGAACATAGTGTGCGCGAACATCCAATTATCTGCAGCGGACAAGCCCTCGGCCTATTAGTACCGGTCAGCTCCACCCCTCACAAGGCTTCCACACCCGGCCTATCAACCCTGTCGTCTACAGGGAGCCTTACCCTCTCCAGGAGGCAGGAGACCTCATCTCGAAGCAAGCTTCCCGCTTAGATGCTTTCAGCGGTTATCTCTCCCGAACGTAGCCAACCAGCCATGCCCTTGGCAGGACAACTGGCACACCAGAGGTTCGTCCGTCCCGGTCCTCTCGTACTAGGGACAGCCCTTCTCAAGTCTCCAACGCGCACAGCGGATAGGGACCGAACTGTCTCACGACGTTCTAAACCCAGCTCGCGTGCCGCTTTAATGGGCGAACAGCCCAACCCTTGGGACCAACTCCAGCCCCAGGATGCGACGAGCCGACATCGAGGTGCCAAACCATCCCGTCGATATGGACTCTTGGGGAAGATCAGCCTGTTATCCCCGGGGTACCTTTTAGCCGTTGAGCGACACCGCTTCCACACGCCGGTGCCGGATCACTAGTCCCAGCTTTCGCTCCTGCTCGACACGTCCGTCTCACAGTCAAGCTCCCTTGTGCACTTACACTCAACACCTGATTACCAACCAGGCTGAGGGAACCTTTGGGCGCCTCCGTTACTCTTTGGGAGGCAACCGCCCCAGTTAAACTACCCACCAGACACTGTCCCCGAACCGGATCACGGTCCAAAGTTAGATGCCCGAAACAGTCAGAGTGGTATTTCACCAACGCCTCCACCGCCACTAGCGTGACGACTTCACCGGCTCCCACCTATCCTACACAAACCATCCCAAACACCAATGTCAAGCTATAGTGAAGGTCCCGGGGTCTTTCCGTCCTGCTGCGCGAAACGAGCATCTTTACTCGTAGTGCAATTTCACCGGGCCCATGGTTGAGACAGTGGGGAAGTCGTTACGCCATTCGTGCAGGTCGGAACTTACCCGACAAGGAATTTCGCTACCTTAGGATGGTTATAGTTACCACCGCCGTTTACTGGCGCTTAGATTCCTAGCTTCGCCGGGGCGAACCCCAACTAACCAGTCCTCTTAACGTTCCAGCACCGGGCAGGCGTCAGTCCGTATACAGCGTCTTACGACTTCGCACGGACCTGTGTTTTTAATAAACAGTCGCTTCCCCCCGCTATCTGCGACCCCACCCAGCTCAGGCCGTAAAGACCGTCACCAGACAGGGCTCCCCTTCTCCCAAAGTTACGGGGACAATTTGCCGAGTTCCTTAACCATGGTTCACCCGAACGCCTCGGTATTCTCTACCTGACCACCTGCGTCGGTTTAGGGTACTGGCCACACACGAACTCGCTAGAGGCTTTTCTCGACAGCATGGGATCACTCACTTCACCAAAAACGGCTCGGCATCACGTCTCAGCCTCAACGAGAGGCGGATTTACCTACCCCTCGGCCTACACGCTTACCCCCGGACAACCACCGCCGGGTAGAGCTACCCTCCTGCGTCACCCCATCACTTACCTACTACAAGCTCGGGTCCCAGACCAGATACAAACAATCTCCCGAAGGATTTTGAAAGATCCGGCGTGGTTAGCATCACCTGATTCAGTATTGGACGCTCATGCACGGGTACGGGAATATCAACCCGTTATCCATCGACTACGCCTGTCGGCCTCGCCTTAGGTCCAGACTCACCCTGGGCGGATTAACCTGCCCCAGGAACCCTTAGTCAATCGGCGGCAACGTTTCTCACGTTGCTTTCGCTACTCATGCCTGCATTCTCACTCGCACACCCTCCACCACACGATCACTCGGCAGCTTCACTGGATGCACGACGCTCCCCTACCAACCCAGCCCTCAACGGGCTGAACTTCACAGCTTCGGCGGTGTACTTAAGCCCCGCTACATTATCGGCGCAGAACCACTTGACCAGTGAGCTATTACGCACTCTTTAAAGGATGGCTGCTTCTAAGCCAACCTCCTGGTTGTCTGGGCAACTCCACAACCTTTCCCACTTAGCACACGCTTAGGGGCCTTAGCTGATGATCTGGGCTGTTTCCCTCTCGACTACGAAGCTTATCCCCCGCAGTCTCACTGCCACGCTTCACTTCACCGGCATTCGGAGTTTGTCTGACGTCAGTAACCTTGTCGGGCCCATCAGCCAAACAGTAGCTCTACCTCCAGCAAGAAACACGTGACGCTGCACCTAAATGCATTTCGGGGAGAACCAGCTATCACGGAGTTTGATTGGCCTTTCACCCCTACCCACACCTCATCCCCCAGATTTTCAACTCTGGTGGGTTCGGGCCTCCACGAGGTCTTACCCCCGCTTCACCCTGGACATGGGTAGATCACTCCGCTTCGGGTCCACAGCATGCGACTCAACCGCCCTATTCAGACTCGGTTTCCCTACGGCTACCCCACCCGGGTTAACCTTGCCACACACCATGACTCGCAGGCTCATTCTTCAAAAGGCACGCCATCACCAGGAACAAGTCCCAGCTCTGACGGCTTGACAGCACACGGTTTCAGGTACTATTTCACGACCCCTCACCGGGG
This sequence comes from Nocardiopsis moroccensis, assembly GCF_055763695.1. Lineage (NCBI taxonomy): Bacteria > Bacillati > Actinomycetota > Actinomycetes > Streptosporangiales > Nocardiopsidaceae > Nocardiopsis > Nocardiopsis moroccensis. The sequence continues at coordinate 4,784,298 of NZ_CP199747.1, forward strand.
CACTTTTCACCTTTCCCTCACGGTACTAGTGCACTATCGGTCATCAGGACGTATTTTGGCTTAGCAGGTGGTCCTGCCAGATTCACACGGAATTTCTCGGGCTCCGCGCTACTCGGGAACACACCAACACCTAGACTCTTCCTTCACCTACGGGACTCTCACCCACTCCGGTACCGCTTCCCAACGGATTCAGCTAGAAGAACCATCAGCGCTCCAGGCCGACAGACCTGGAAAGATGCACCCCACAACCCCGCACACGCAACGACTGCCGTCTATCACACGCATACGGTTTAGCCTCTTCCCCGTTCGCTCACCACTACTAGGAGAATCACTGTTGTTTACTCTTCCTACGGGTACTGAGATGTTTCACTTCCCCGCGTCACCACCAACTACCCTATACATTCAGGTAGCGGCAACCCGACACAACTCGGGCTAGGTTTCCCCATTCGGACACCCGCGGATCAAAGCTCGGTTGACAGCTCCCCGCGGCCTATCGTGGCCTCCCACGTCCTTCATCGGCGCCTGATGCCAAGGCATCCACCGTGTGCCACTATCACTTGGCCACTACAGATAATAAGATGCTCGCGCACACTATTCACAAGTCAAAACACCCACCACAAACCCCGATACCTCAACACCAGCACCAGCTGGGAGTTCTCAGGGGTGGTCCAGGGGAACCAACCAGACCACCCGCCCCCACCCATGGTGAAGGCCGATGGCCACGATTGCTTCCTCAGATACCCAACAGCGCGCCCCCCGGTGCTTCTAGTCACCAGAGGTATGAGTCCGATTCTCTTCAGCCACTCCCGAACACCTGCCGGCCATCAAGACCAGCACGCTCGGGTCCACTTTCGAGTCCGACCAACGATAGGAAAAAGTTGGCCTTCAAAAGACTCCTTAGAAAGGAGGTGATCCAGCCGCACCTTCCGGTACGGCTACCTTGTTACGACTTCGTCCCAATCGCCAGCCCCACCTTCACTCATTCCCTCCCCGAAGGGTTAGGCCACAAGTTTCGGGTGTTGCCGACTTTCATGACGTGACGGGCGGTGTGTACAAGGCCCGGGAACGTATTCACCGCGGCGTTGCTGATCCGCGATTACTAGCGACTCCACCTTCATGGGGTCGAGTTGCAGACCCCAATCCGAACTGAGACCGGCTTTAAGGGATTCGCTCCACCTTACGGTATCGCACGCCCATTGTACCGGCCATTGTAGCATGTTTGCAGCCCAAGACATAAGGGGCATGATGACTTGACGTCGTCCCCACCTTCCTCCGAGTTGACCCCGGCAGTCTCCCATGAGTCCCCACCATTACGTGCTGGCAACATGGAACAAGGGTTGCGCTCGTTGCGGGACTTAACCCAACATCTCACGACACGAGCTGACGACAGCCATGCACCACCTGTCACCCACCAACTAAATGACCCTGTATCTCTACAGGTCCACGGGTGATGTCAAACCTTGGTAAGGTTCTTCGCGTTGCGTCGAATTAAGCAACATGCTCCGCCGCTTGTGCGGGCCCCCGTCAATTCCTTTGAGTTTTAGCCTTGCGGCCGTACTCCCCAGGCGGGGCGCTTAATGCGTTAGCTACGGCGCGGAAACCGTGGAAAGTCCCCACACCTAGCGCCCAACGTTTACGGCATGGACTACCAGGGTATCTAATCCTGTTCGCTCCCCATGCTTTCGCTCCTCAGCGTCAGGTAAGGCCCAGAGACCCGCCTTCGCCACCGGTGTTCCTCCTGATATCTGCGCATTTCACCGCTACACCAGGAATTCCAGTCTCCCCTACCTACCTCTAGCATGCCCGTATCCACTGCAGAACCGGGGTTAAGCCCCGGTCTTTCACAGCAGACGCGACACGCCGCCTACGAGCTCTTTACGCCCAATAATTCCGGACAACGCTCGGACCCTACGTATTACCGCGGCTGCTGGCACGTAGTTAGCCGGTCCTTATTCCCCACCTACCGTCAACCCCGAGAGAACCCGGGGCCTGCGTTGGTGGTAAAAGAGGTTTACAACCCGAAGGCCGTCATCCCCCACGCGGCGTCGCTGCATCAGGCTTTCGCCCATTGTGCAATATTCCCCACTGCTGCCTCCCGCAGGAGTCTGGGCCGTGTCTCAGTCCCAGTGTGGCCGGTCGCCCTCTCAGGCCGGCTACCCGTAATCGCCTTGGTAGGCCTTTACCCCACCAACAAGCTGATAGGCCGCGAGCCCATCCCTGACCGATAAAACTTTCCACACACCACCAGGAGATGGTGTGTCATATCCGGTATTAGACGGCGTTTCCACCGCTTATCCCGGAGTCAGGGGCAGGTTGCTCACGTGTTACTCACCCGTTCGCCGCTCGTGTACCCTGAAGGGCCTTACCGCTCGACTTGCATGTGTTAAGCACGCCGCCAGCGTTCGTCCTGAGCCAGGATCAAACTCTCCATAAAGGTCCTACAACCCTACCCGGCGACCCGAGGGTCTGCCTGGGACGGGTAAACCTAGAAGAAATCCTGACCAACCAACTCGCGTTGGTTAATCAAAGGAACCCTACGCACCGTGGTGCGTCGGGGCCAAAACAAACATGGCTTAAAGAAAATCAAACACGCGCTGTTGAGTTCTCAAGAAACAATCGCTTTTCCCGTACAAGCTCCGGAACGTGTGTTCCGGTTGCTCTTCCGTGGAAGGCTTTTTCGCGGTCCGGCCGCCGTTGCGGCTTTCTCGCTGTGTTGTGTCTTTACTTTATCAGGTGTTCCGCGCCCCGCCAAATCGGCGGTTTGTGTCTTTCCTGATCGGGGTAAAGCCCGTGTGCTCCGTTTGCCTTTGCGTTTCCGCCGTGTTGGCTTCCACCGGGCTTTTGAAGCGACTCTCCGAAGTTTACATGCCCCGAGCAGCGCTCGAACCACCGTGTTTCGAAAAGAGGTGTCTGTGATCGCGGTCCGGTTCCGAGCTGGTAGCCGAAGTGGCTCCGCCCGCCGTCCCGCGGCGACCTGGAGAACATTACCCGTGGCCCCCACTCCAAGCAAACCGAAACGCCTGTGTCCCCGGTCACTGCAGGATCGGCGGGCCCCGGGCCGAGGTGCCGGGCCGCACCCGTGCGCCGGCCTCTGTCAGGACGCAGCGCCTCCACGCCTCCACGCCTCCACGCACACGCGTGCGCGCGCGTTCCCCCTTTCCCGGACCGAGCCCCGGGCCCCGCCGGCCACGACCACTCACCGCAATGAGGAAATCGGGGAAGGAAACCGCTCACCCCGATGACAAAGGAGAACACCTTCCGGGATCACGTTCTCCCCCAATACGCAACCGACCCGGAACAGCATCGTCGGCAACGAATGGTTCGTCTCCGCTGGCACTGCGCCACCTTGTTGACATCATCGCACGTCAGAGACCTGGAACTCGCATGCAAGATCATTCTCGGAAAGAACGGGGAAGATACAAAAGTTTCCTTAACACCCTTGAAATCCGACCGGCTCCGATACATGATGTGCAGCGTTACTGGAACCGATTCTGGTCCGGTGCCACCCCGCTACACGGGGAAATCAGACCAGGCCGCGTGCCGGATGTTCGGGGGGACGGCGGGCGCAGCGCGGCCATGCACCCAGGGAAGGACTCGCATGGACACCACATCCCCCGACACGGCCGAGGGTTCCGTCGACGCCGCGGAGACACCCGAGAGCCACACCAGCTGGAAGCGCTTCGCCCTGTTCTCCGTCCCGGCGACAGCAGCGGTCGGCGGCATCCTGTTCGCCATGGCCTCGGGAGCGCTCGCTGCCTCCTTCACCGTCTCCGGCCAGGAGTTCAAGATCTCCGCCGACGAACTCCAGGGTGAGGGGTTCGTGCAGTACGGCTGGGTCAACGAGACCATCCGCGGCGAGGCCGTACCGACCGCTGTCGCCGGTATCCGCGAGGCCGAGCTCAACAACCTGTGCCAGTCGGTACTCACCGAGATGCCGATCATCGGGCAGGTCTCGCTCCAGCTGACCGCCGGAACCGGGGACACCCCCGTCCAGGCGAGCAACCTGATCATCGACATGGAGCAGATGGACGGCAACGCCGAGTTCAACAACATGGAGATCGGCCGGGACGCCTCCACCCTGGACAAGGGCCCGGAGGCCGCGAAGGGCTTCAACGACCTCTTCGGCATGCAGTCCGACACGATCTACGTCGAGGACCTCGAACAGACCGCCATCTCCGCCACCGCCGGGACCTTCCGGCTGGCTGACCTGAGCCTCGGCATCAGCAGCGGGAGCAACGAGTGCTTCTGAGGTCCTTCCGGAGCCTGTGGACCGCCTGGCGCAACTGGTCCAGGCGGCGACCCTTCGCGGGAGGGCTCCTGATGATCCTCGCCGGGATCGAGATGGGCGCGCTCGTGGCGATGCCGGTGGAACTGATGATCCACACCGGTGTCGCCGGGGTGTCCTCCCTGGTGTTCAGCGGCATGCTGATCGTCCTCGGATCGGTCACCTGGTTCACCCCGAACCAGCACGTCATCACCGGTTCACTGGCCGGATTCCTCGGGTTGGGCGCACTCATCCTGTCCAACCTCGGCGGCCTGGTGATCGGCACCCTCCTGGCGTTGGTCGGCGGCGGCCTGGCCTTTTCCTGGCGGCCCGTCGCACGCCCGCCCCGGAAACGGCGGTTCGGGCGGAAGGGAACCCGGAGAAGGGAGCGCGGGGGAGCGCCGTCGGAGGGCGCAGCCGAAACGGCGCCACTCCCGGCCTCCACCACGGCCGAAGACTGACCGCTCCCTGTTTCCGGGTGCTTCGGGGCTATTGATCCTCCGGAGGCGCGCGGGGCACAGCACCCCGCCTCGTGCGTCTCCGGTTGTCCTCCGGCAAGTGACATCTACCTACGTCGGCGCGAACAACACCCCCAGTTGCCGCCGGACGCCCGCAGTGTGCCGTCCGGCCGTCACACACAAGGAGTACTCATGTCGGTTCCGCAACCGAGATCCCGCAACCGCTCCTGCCTCGCCATCGCCGGTGCCGGGGCACTCGTCCTGGCCTGGGGCGGTCCCGCCATCGCCGCCCAGGCGAACCCGACCACCGTCGAGCCCGCCGGCGCCGCCTTCTCCGCGTCCATGACCGGAACGGCGACCTTCTCCGCCGGTTCCACCATCGTCACCTGCGAGGTCTCCACCACCGAGCCCGGCGGCGGGAACAACCTCGTCCCGGACGCCCCGGACAACCACAACCCCGACGGCCCGGTCTCGGGGACCATCCAGGCCCCGAACTTCGACAACTGCGACACGAACATGGCCTTCGTGGGCGCGGACGTGACCGTGAACGACGCGGTGTGGGAGATGTCGATGCAGGCCGGATCGCCCTCCACCGGAACGATGCTGGTTCCGGCCGGAGGCATCGTGGTCACCACCAGCGGCCTGGCTTCGTGCACCGCCACGGTCAGCCCCGAGGCCGAAGCCGCCATCAGCGGTACCTGGACCAACGGCGACCCGGCCTCCACGCTGGCCTTCGACACCTCGGCCCCGGTCGTGGTCGAGGGCGGTTTCGGGTGCCCGACCAACGCTACGGAGTCGGACTTCACCGCCACCTACGAGGTGACCAACGCCGACGACCCGTCCGCACCGATCACCGTTTCCTGAGGAACCGGATTCCGGGGCCACTGACGTGAGTCCGTGACCCCCGGAACCGGTCACCTGGAACCCCGGCTCCTCGGCCTCGTGCCGAGGGGCCGGGGGACCGGCGCAGCGTCAGCTGTCGTCGTCCATGTCCTCGTCCATGGACTCCTCGTCACCCATGCCGTCGTCCATGGGCTCGTCCTCCATCTCCTCGTCCATGGAGTCCTCGCCCTCCCCGTCCTCCATGGAGTCCTCGTTCTCCATCTCCTCGTCCTCCATCTCCTCGTCCTCCATCTCCTCGCTCTCCACGGCGGGGGCGTCGGAGGAGGTGTTCTCACAGGCCGCCATGGTCAGGGCAGCGGTGAAACTGATGGCCCCGGCGATGAGGAGGCGGCGCACAGTGCTGGTGGCGGAAGCGGTCATCATCTCTCCTGCTGTTCGGTTCTCGTACCTTCGTGCCGGCCCCGGGCCGGCACTCCCCGCGCCTGGTGCGCGGGAGCTCTGTGGGGACGCCCTCATTCGACGGTGACCCGGACGGTGTGGTGGCCGGTCGCCCCGTCGGGGGCCGGGGGAGCGGGGTCGGCGGTCTGGGTCCTGTCCCGCCGGTCGGTCGCACGCACAGTGAGCTCATGCTCCCCCGGTGCGGCGGCCCAGTCGAAGACCCACTGGCGCCAGGTGTCGGCGGTGTCCTCCTCCGCCAGGCTCGCCCGCTGCCACTCTCCGCCGTCCACCCGGACCTCGACCTCGTCGATTCCGGTGTGCTGCGCCCAGGCCACCCCCGCGACGGTCACCGTCCCGGCCCCGACGGTGGAGGCCGCACGAGGCGTGTCGATGCGCGACTGCGTCTTCACCGGACCCAGCGCGGACCAACCGCGCGGTACCCAGTAGGCGTCGAAAGCGTCGAACGTGGTCAGTTCGATCTCGACGATCCACTTGCACGCCGACACGTAGCCGTAGAGGCCCGGGACCACCATGCGGGCGGGGAACCCGTGCTCGTAGGGGAGTGGGCGTCCGTTCATGCCGACGGCGATGAGCGCGTCCCGGCCGTCCATCACGTCGGCGACGGGCGTTCCGATGGTCATCCCGTCCTGTGAGCGCGACACCAGTTGGTCCGCGCGCCCGCCGTCCCGGGGGGAACGCACACCGGCCTCCGCCAGCAGGGCTGCCAGGGGGACCCCGATCCACCGGGCGTTGCCCACGTAGTCCCCGCCGACCGGGTTCGAGACGCAGGCCAGGGTGATGTCGCGTTCGGTGAGGTCGTTCCGGGCGAGCAGGTCGGCGAAGGTGTACACGCGCTCTCTGGCGCCCAGACCGTGGATCCGCAGTTCCCAGGCGGCGGCGTCCACCCGGGGGACCGACAGGGCGGTGTCGATCCGGTAGAAGTCCGAGTTGGGGGTCAGGAAGGGGGCGAGTCCGTCGATCTCCAGGTCCGCGCCGTCCGGGACGGGTGCCGCCGGGAACGCCGGTCGTGGCAGTAGGACGTCTGGTCTGGACAGCTCCGCACCGGAGCCGGCGAATGCCCGGGCCGCGGTTCCCGCACCCGTCGAGGCGGCAGCGACGGCACCCGCGACGAGGGCGAACCGTCGGCGGTCGAAACCCTGAGGGGGTGGTCCGTCCCCGGTCGGCTCCGCCGGGCCGGTTCCGGCGATCCGGAGGAGCCAGAGCAGGACGGCGGCGCAGGTGAGGGCGCCCGCGAGGGTCGGGAGCGCGTCGAACACCCCGCTGTCGGGCCGGGTGAGCGCGGCGGCCAGGCCCAGGACCGCGAACACCGCGATGCCCGCATATCCGATCCGGCGCCGCCTCCCGGACCAGGCGCCCAGAACGGCCGCGAAAGCGACGAGGATGACGCCCATACCGACGAACAGGGCGATCTTGTCCGCGGTGCCGAAGGTGTCGACGGCGAACTGCTTCAGCGGTTGCGGCGTCAGGTCGACGGCCGCGTCACCGACGGCCAGGACCGGGGTCGCCCCCGGACGGGAGATGAGGGCGCCCACGACCTCGGCGACGGCGAGTGCGGCCCCGGTAGCGACGAGACCGGCGATCGCTCCCGGGACCGGGCCCGCGGTGCGGTTGGTGTCGAACATGCCCCTGGTTCGGAGCCGTCGGTGCGGAGGAGACGTACCATATGATCACGAAAAGGTAACCATCCCTCTCCGGAGGCGTCTCCTCCGGGCGCCTGGCACCGAATGCCGGGTGACGGCTCTGGGAGGAAGATGGCAGTGGAACAGGTGAGTGGTATCAGGACGGGTGCCAGAGGGCCCGGCCGCGGATCCGCCCTGTCGGACGAGGACCTGGCGTCCTTGATGCGGCAGACGGCCCTCGGCGACTTCGCCGCGTTCGAGCGTGTGTACCGGGAGCTGAGCGGCCCGGTGTTCGGGGTGGTCCGCAGGGTGCTCCTGGACGAGGCACAGTCCGAGGAGGTGGCCCAGGAGGTCTTCCTCGACGTGTGGCGGAACTGCGGGCGTTTCGCTCCGGAACGGGGCACCGCGCGTTCCTGGGTGCTGGTCATCGCCCACCGCAAGGCGGTCGACCGCGTGCGGTCGGAGGAGTCGGCGACCGCGCGGGTGGCCGCGGCGGGTCGGCTGGAACCGGAGACGACACCCGCCGACGGTGTCGAGAGGCACGTGGAGAACACCCTCGAACGGGAGAAGGTCCGGCGCTGTCTGCGCCGGCTCACGCAGTTGCAGAAGGACGTGGTCCGCCTCACCTACTACACGGGGCACACGCAGCGGGAGGCGGCCGAGCTCCTCAAAGTGCCCCTGACCACCGTGAAGGGCCGTCTGCGGGACGGCCTGATCCGGCTTCGGGACTGCTTGGGGGTGATCACGTGAGCGACATGCGAGCGCACGGTCTGATCGCGGGTTACGCGGTCGACGCGCTGGAGCCCGAGGAGCGGGCCGAGGCCGAACGCCACCTCGCCGCCTGTGACGAGTGCCGCCGCGACCTGGAGGAGTTCCGCGAGACCCTGGTCCGCATGGCCTACGCGGAGTCGGAGGAGCCCTCGGCCGAACTATGGGCGCGGATCAGCGCGTCCGCCCGGCGGACCAGGCAGAAGCCCCCGCCCACCGCTCCCGAAGGGGCCGTTCCGGGGCCGGGCCGCTGGTGGTACGGGCGGTTCCCCTGGTTGGTGGCCGCCGCGTGCGCTTTGGTGGCGGTGGTGCTCGGCGCCGCACTGGTGGCGGTCGACCGCCACCGGGACGACGTGAGCCGGCACACCGCCGAGGTCGAGGCCCTCCTCGCCGCACCGGACACGCACATGCACGAGGGCTCCCTGGGGGACGGGGCGAGGGCGACGGCCTTCACGTCCTACGAGATGGATGCTCTGATGCTGGTGGTGGAGGGGCTGCCCGACACCCCGCCCGGGATGGCCTACCAGGTCTGGTACGTGGATGAGGACGGCATGCGTTCCGCGGGGATGCTGGAGCCCTCTCCGGACGGCCGGTACTCGGCGATGTCCCACGACATGGGCGAACCCGTCCAGGTGGGTGTCACCTTGGAGCCCGAGGGCGGCATGCCCGAACCCAGTAAGCCGCCGATGAAACTCGACCTGTAGTGACAAGTACGCGCGGGTAGTCACTCACTCCGAGGAGAAGAAACGGTACGGGTCCCTCGCCTACGGTCGCAGTACTCCGTGGAGTCACGAGGCGAAGGCTTCCCGGAGGGCGCGGACCGCTTCGCCCGTCCCGTACGCCCTTTCGGAGTCCCCATGGCCACCCAGACCGGCAGTCCGCCCGCACCGTCGAAACTGCGCCACACCCTCCGGGTCGTGAGGGTGCTCGTCAAGGCCGGGGTCCTGTCCCCGGGCCGCCCGGACAAGGTGGTCCGCCAGCTCCGTGCGCTGCGGACGTGGGGGGCCACCATCGCGGGCGGTTACGCCGCCGCCGGTGAGCGGGTCCCCCACCGGGTGTCCGTGATCGACGACGCGGGGAGCACCACGTTCGGGCAGATGAACCTGCTCGGGCGTGCCCTGGCGCGGGAGCTGCACGGCATGGGGGTGGGGCAGGGCACCCGGGTGGGGATCCTGTGCCGCAACCACGCCGGGATGGTGCAGACCATGGTGGCCTGCGGGCGCCTGGGCGCCGACGCCGTCCTGCTGAACACCGGTCTGGCCGCCGGGCCTCTGGTCGACGTGGTGGAGCAGAACGAGGTCTCGCTGCTCGTCGCGGACGCCGAGTTCGAGGAGCTGTGCGGCGCTCTGCCGCCGGAACTCCCGCGGGTGACGGCCTGGGGGGAGTCGGGTACCCCCGGGCCCCGGATCCCGGAGGAAAGACAGGGGCCCGGTGCGGTGGACCCCGAGCCCCCGGAGCGGCCGGGCAGACTGATCGTGCTGACCTCGGGGACGACGGGGACGCCGAAGGGCGCGCGCCGCCCCACCCCGAAGGGCCCGCAGGATGCGGCCTCGGTGCTGTCCCGGATTCCGCTGAACTCCAAGGACCGGATCCTGGTGTCCGCGCCGGTCTTCCACACCTGGGGTCTGGCCGGGGTCCAGCTCGGCATGTCGATGCGGGCGAGCCTGGTGATGCGCCGCTTGTTCGAGCCGGAGGACGTGCTGCGGACGATCCAGGAGCACCGGTGTACGGCGCTGTTCGCGGTGCCGGTGATGCTGCGGCGGATCATGGACCTGCCGAGGTCGACCCGGGACAGGTACGACACCTCCTCGCTGAGGATCGTGGCGTGCAGCGGTTCGGCGATGAGCCCGCAGTTGATCAGTGACTTCATGGACGTGTTCGGGGACGTCGTCTACAACCTGTACGGCTCGACCGAGGTGTCGTGGGCGACGATCGCGACCCCGGAGGACCTGAGGTTGGCCCCGACCACCGCGGGGCGGCCGCCGCTGGGCACCCGGATCGCGGTGCTGGACGAGCAGGGCCGGGAGGTCCCGCAGGGGAGCAGGGGCGCCATCCACGTCGGCAACGAGATGCTCTTCGACGGCTACACGAGCGGCCGGAGCAAGCGGATGGCCGACGGGCTGATGGAGACCGGGGACCGCGGTTACGTGGACGTCAACGGGCTGCTCCACGTGGCCGGCCGGGACGACGACATGATCGTGTCGGGCGGTGAGAACGTCTTCCCGCGCCCGGTGGAGGAGGCGATCGTGACGATGCCCGCGGTGCGCGAGGTGGTGGTGACGGGGGTACCGGACGAGGAGTTCGGGCAGCGGTTCGCGGCGTACGTGGTCCCCTACGAGGGTTCCTCCGTCGATCCGAACGAGCTCCGCATGCACGTGCGTGAGGTGCTGGGCCGGTTCTCCGTTCCGCGCGACGTGGTGGTCCTGTCGGACCTGCCGCGCAACGCCACCGGCAAGGTGGTCAAGCGCCGGTTGCCGAGCAGCGTGCGGGCGCGGGAGTAGGCAGGCAGGGTCGGACAGGCCCCGTTCGGGGTGTGGCGCCGGTGCGGTCCGTCCGCACCGGCGCTTTCCTGTGAGCTTTTGGATGCTTATGAACACCCCTGTTCCTTACGTCCCTTTTTTGCTTGTGCACAAGGCAATTGTGGGCTTTGACATCGGGTGCGCGGTTACTACGATGTCGTGTGATGCCCGACCGATCCCCAGCCCCCGCGGGCGACTTCGAACTCCCGGCAGTCGACGAACAGATGTGCTTCGCGCTGTACGCCGCCTCGCGTGCCGTCACGAACCTCTACCGTCCTCTCCTGGCTCCGCTCGGCCTCACCTATCCGCAGTACCTCGTGATGATGCTGCTGTGGGAACGCGGGGAATGTTCGGTCAAGGAGATCGGGGCGGTGCTCCAACTCGACTACGGAACGCTCACCCCCCTGCTCAAGCGCCTGGAGACCAACGGGCTCCTGCGCCGGGACCGGGATCCCGCCGACGAGCGCTCGGTACGGGTCCTGCCCACCGAGGAGGGGGCCGCGCTGCGGGTGCGCGCCCGCGGCATCCCGGAGGCCGTCGGGCGGGTCATCGACCTGCCCGAGGAGGAGTTCGAGGCCACCAGACTCTCCCTGCGCCGACTGACCGCCCACGTCCTCGAGGGGGAGGCCCGCGTCGTCGAGGAGCCCTGAGGACGGGGCGTTCCCGCTCCGCGGCCGCCGTCGGGGGACGCTGACGGCCGCGGTCACGGCAGGAGACGGGCACCACGGGGGTCGTGCCCGTGCTCTCCCTGCCTGCGGAAAACCGGTGTGGGCGGGCTTCGGAGCCCGCCCACACCGGTTCTTCCGGACCGTTCCGGGTTAACGTGGTCACATGTCGATCTGGGCGTCAGACAACCGCACCGGCCACGTCCGCGAGGCCCTGACCCTCCTGCTGTCCCAGGGGGTGATCGACGACTTCCGGATCCGGCCCGAGGACGACTTCCCGTTCAGGGTCCAGATCCCCGCGGGGATCGTCCCGATGACCGAACACCAGGCCGCGCACTTCGCCCTGGGGGCCGCGGTCGCCCACTTCGGCGAGCTGGCCCGGGACGCGGAGGGGATCTAGAGCGTGTCGCCGTCGGGTGCATCACCTTCGCGCGGCCTTGACCTCAACATTGGTTGAGGGACTTGTGTGGTCCGTGGGCGCCTCAAGGGCGCCCGGCCGGGAACCCCTCCCGGTCCACCGAGAGGAGACGGACCATGACACAGCCGATTCTGGTCACCGGAGCCACAGGTAACACCGGACGCCACGTGGTGGCGGGACTGCTCGCGGAGGGCGTCCCGGTACGCGCCCTGACCCGGGACCCGGCGGGTGCGGGGCTACCGGAGGGAGCGGAGGTGGTCGCGGGTGACACCACCATCCCCGAGGACGTGTCCGCCGCCGCCGAGGGCGCTTGGGCCGCGTATCTGGTGTGGCCCGGAACCGACGACGCCGCCGAGGGCGCGGCGGAGGTAGTCGCCGCTCTGGGCGAGCACGTCGACCGGGTGGTCCACCTGTCCTCGACCGGCGCGACCGAGGGGAACGGCGGGGTCTGGGGGAGCGTGGAGCGGGAGGTCCGCAAGTCGGTCCGCGAGTGGACCTTCATCCGCGGCGGCGGGTTCGCCGCGAACGCGCTGGCCTGGTCCGACCAGGTCCACCGCGGGGTGGTCCGCGCGCCGTTCGGGGGCATCCGGCGCTCCGTGGTGCACGAGCGGGATCTGGCCGCGGTGGCGGTACGGGCGCTGCTCGACGACGCGCACGTGGGCCGGGCCTACGTGGCCACCGGACCCGAGGTGATCAGCCAGGCCGAGCAGGTGCGAGTACTCGGCGAGGCGATCGGCGTCCACGCGCGCTGGGAGGAGCAGCCGCTGGACGAGGCCCGGACCGAACTGGCCGAGGCGGTGGGCGAGGACTTCGCCGACCAGATCATCAGACACTGGTCCGAGAACGGCGACGTCCCGGAGCCCGTCTCCGAGGACGTCTCCCGGGTTCTCGGCCGCCCCGCCCTCACCTTCCGGGACTGGGCCCGCGACCACGCCGCCGACTTCGCCCCCGGGGACTGACGCCGGTTCCTGGACCGCACCACCCGGCCGCCCGCTCCGGAGCGGCCCCTCCCGTGGTGCGGTCCCGGTCGGGGCCGCACCACGGGCCGCGGTGGGTAGCGCGGTGGCTTCAACAGGGCCCCTGGTCGGACCAGGCACCCCACTCCCCGCCGACCGTCGGCGGAATCCCCTGGATCCACCAGCGGGCCTCGTACACCCGCCCCCTGAAGTGCACCCGGTCGCCCTCGTCGTAGACCGTCCGGGGGTCCCAGGACTCACCGGAGCAGGAAGCCCCCGGAGACTCCTGCTCGGCATCGTCGTCCGGCGCCTCCTCGGGCCCGGCCGACTCCTCCTCCGGTTCCTCGGGCTCCTCGGGTTCCGCCACGACCTCCTCGGGCCCGGTGGAGACGGTGATGGTGACCGTGCCGTCCTCGGGCAGGATCGCTCCTGGTTCGGGGGCCTGACCGCTGACTCCGCCCTCGGGGACGGAGTCGCTGGGGGCCTCCACGACGGTGACGGACAGACCGATCCCGCCCAGGGCGTCGGATGCCTCCGTCCGCCCCATGCCCATGAGGGCGGGGACGATGACACCCTCGCTGACGTGCAGGGTCACCGTCTCCTCGCGGTCGCCGGTCTCGTCCGCCTCCGGCTCCGAGGACAGCACGGTCCCCGGGGCCTCCTCCGCCGAGTGCTCCTGCACCACTTCCACCAGGGTGAAACCGGCCTCCCGCAGGAGGTTGCGGGCCTCGTTCTCGGTACCGCCCACGACGTCCGGGACCCCGACGTGCCGGGGGCCGACGGAAAGCGCCAGGACGACCGACCCGCCGGCCTCCAGCTCCGTGCCCGCGACGGGGTCGGTGGCGGCCACCTCGCCGGGTTCGATGCCGTCGCTGTAGGCGTCCTCGTAGGTGAAGGAGAGGTCGAGTTCGAGGGCGGCCAGTTCCGCCTCCGCCATCTCCGGGGAGAACCCGGCGAGGTCGGGGAGTTCGACCGCATCGTCGGGGACCAGGGCCCACCCCGCTGCGAAGAGTGCCAGCACGAGGACCCCCGCGGCCGCCAGCACCGGGAAACGGCGCCAGGGGGCGGGACGGTCGTCGTCGGTACCGTCCCCGGCCCGGTGCGCGTACGGCCCGGCCTCCGCATCGGAAGCCACCACCGGGATCGGCTGGGTGGCAGCGGCCGGGTCCTGGGGCCGTGGGAGTGACCTCAGGACCTGCTCGACCAGGGTGAGGTACTGTCCGGCGTCACGCGGACGGTAGCGCGGGTTCGGTTCGGTGGCGTTGGCGACCAGCATGTCCAGGTCCGGCGGCAGGCCGGGGACCGTGGCCGAGGGGCGCAGCGGAGCGCCGTCCGCTGATCGGAGCGCTCCCGTCAGCAGGGTGTGCAGGAGCATCCCGACGGCGTGTACGTCCGTGCGCGGAGTCGCTTCCTCGACCCCCACGAGCCGGAAACCGGTGACCGTCACCCCGCCGTCGTCGTCCAGGACGACGTTGTCCGGGCTCAGGGCGCCGTGCACCAACCCCTCGTCGTGCGCCGGATGGAGGGCCGCGAGAACGTCGGCGACGATCGAGAGCGCCGTGTGCGGGCTGTAGCGCAGTCCCTGCTCACCGCCGCCGAGCACCTCGGCGAGGGTCTCCCCCGGCGTGTGCTCGGTAACCGCGTACACGTGCTCCCCGTCCTGTCCGTCTCCCAGGACACGCACGAAGTTGGGTGCGGTGAGGCCCGCGAAGGTCTGGGCACGGCCGAGGAAGGCGTGCGCGATGGCTGGATCGGCGGCCGGTTCCGGATCGAGGAGGGTGACCGTGACGGGCTGGTCCGCCACCGTGTCGTGCCCTTCGTGGACGGAAACCGAGCCGTCGCCGCCGACACGCGCGCCGATGAGCACGCGTCCGTGCAGCGTGACGCCGGAGAGGGGGGAGGGGGTGGGGGACTCCATGTGTCGGATTGTACGGTGACAAATCCCCACACAGAGCCCTCTATCAGGCCGGATACGGACAGTGAGTGTCTCGGTGGAGTCAATCCGCGACCTCCCGACCCCGGGCCTGTTCGGTGCCGCGTTGCGTCCCGCCGCGTGCGGCATCATGGTGGCGCACGTAAGCGGGAACGCGGATCGGTACGGGAACGGGGAGCGGCCATGGCGGAGCGGATCGAATGGGTAGCGGCACACGACCACCCGGAACTGACGGCCGACCCGGTGCGCGAGGCCATCGCCCCCTTCGACGGTTCGGTCCGGGCAGCCTCGATCGACCCGGACCTCGCGGACACGGCGGAGTTCTGCGAGGCCTACGGGTTGACCCTGGACACCAGCGCGAACTGCGTGGTGCTGTCCGCCAAGCGCGGCAGTGAGGTGACGTACGCGGCGTGCATGGTGCTGGCCACGGATCGGGCCGACGTCAACGGTGTCCTCCGCCGCCACCTGGGCGCGCGGAAGGCCTCGTTCGCCCCGATGGACGAGGCCACCGGGCTGACCGGCATGGAGTACGGCGGCATCACCCCGTTCGGGGTGCCGCTCGGCTGGCCGGTCCTGGTGGACAAGAGGGTGTACGACACCCCGTGGGTGGTGGTGGGCAGTGGTCTGCGCAGGTCCAAGCTGCGGGTCCCCGGGCCGCTACTGGCCGAACTGCCGGGCGCCGAGGTACTGTCCCTGACACGTTAGGGACCGCGCGGGTACGGGTTACCCGGACGGGGGCGGGGGAGGGAACCCGCCGTCGGGGGTCCTGGCCCTGTCGGTTTGTCGACAAATCCATGAGTG